>CBDDCT010000007.1:2747500-2818888 GCA_965226185.1 Bryobacterales bacterium | reverse complement strand
TGTGTTCCGGGTCGGTGATTCACTCGGTTTCAGGCGAACAAGACATGCGCAAGATGGGTGCGTTGAAAGACAAGATTCCCGTCACCTACCGGACGATGTGGATCGGCGCAATCGCGATTGCCGGGATTCCAGGTTTAGCGGGATTTTTCCTCGAAGGATGAGATTCTGTGGCAAGCCTGGTCTTCGAATGGAGGCGATCTGCGCTGGCTCTGGGTGATCGGCTTCAACACGGCCGGGTTGACCGCGTTTTACATGTTCCGCCTGATTTACATGACGTTCCACGGAGTTTCGCGAGTCGAGCCCGAGGCGGCAAAGCACGTTCATGAGTCGCCGAAATCGATGACCGTGCCGCTGATGGTGCTGGCCGCGGGCAGCGTCCTCGCCGGCTGGATTGGAACTCCGGTGGTCTTCGGGCCTCTCCACGATGCACTGCCGAGCGTGGAGCATTGGCTCGAGCCGTCGATCACCGCCGTGGCCGCTGATCACGGCGATGAAGCGCATCAACGACACGACCATGGAATGGGTGCTGATGTTCTGTTCGGTCGGGCTGGCGATCGGCGGGATCCTGTTGCGCGCCGCATCTTTGACCGCCAGACGGAAGGTGATCCGATGCAGCGAATGCTGGGGGCCGGCGTTCATCGAGTGCTGCTGAACAAGTATTTCGTGGACGAGGCTTACAACGCGGCTTTCGTGGATGGTTTCGCCAAGGGCGGCGGCCAAAAGATGGCTGATTTCGACCTTGCCGTGATCGACGGCGGTGTCAACGGCGCGGGCTGGCTGACGCGCTTCAGTTCTCGATTGACTATATGGTGGGACACCTGGATCATCGACGGGGCGGTGCGGCTGACCGGTTTCTTTGTGAAGTTTTCGTCCTATCCGGTTCGCATGGTTCAGACGGGACTGGTGCAGAATTACGCGCTCGTTTTGGTGCTGGGGATCGTCGTGATCCTTGGCTACTACGTCTTTTGACGAATATGAACGGCGCGGGTTAAGCGTATATCGCCCATGAAGATTTGGCCGGGGTACGAACACAATGAGAGAACATATCCTTAGCATCGTCTGGCTCACCCCCTTGGTGGGGATGTTCCTGCTGATCCTCATCCCGAAAGAGAAAAAGGAACTGATTCGCCTGCTGGCCAACATCATCGGCTTCGTGGGCTTCCTGGTCTCTCTGCCTCTGGTCTTCTGGTTCGACATGTCGACGGCTGAGTTTCAGTTTGTCGAAAGGCTCGACTGGATTCCTTCCTTGGGCGCGCAGTATCACTTGGGGCTGGACGGCATCAGCCTGCTGCTGGTGATGCTGACGACCGTCATCGGGTTCCTGTCGATTCTCTGTTCGTGGTCGGCGATTCAAGACCGCACCAAAGAGTATTACGCCATGTTCCTGCTGCTGCAGGCGGGCATGCTGGGAGTGTTCTTCGCGGTTGACCTGTTTCTCTTCTATGTTTTCTGGGAGATCATGCTGGTGCCGATGTATTTCATCATCGGCATTTGGGGCGGCACGCGGCGGCTCTACGCGGCGATCAAGTTCTTCCTCTACACGCTGGCCGGCTCGGTGTTGATGCTGCTGGCCATCCTGCGCTCTATTTCAAGCACATCGAGCAGTTCGGGTTCGCCAGCTTCGCGCTCGAAGACCTCATGAACGTTTCGATCATTCCGCTCGAGATGCAGATCTGGCTGTTCTGGGGATTCTTCATTGCGTTCGCCATCAAGGTTCCGATGTTCCCGTTCCATACTTGGCTGCCGGACGCCCACACCGAGGCTCCGACGGCGGGTTCGGTGATCCTGGCCGGCATCTTGTTGAAGATGGGGCTCTACGGGCTGGTGCGTTTCTCGATTCCCCTGTTTCCTCAAGCCGCCACGGCTGAGTCGACGGTTCAGATCATCGCCGTTCTCTCGATCATTGCGATCATCTACGGCGCTTTGGTGTCGTTGATGCAGAAGGGACTGGAAGAAGCTGGTCGCCTACTCCTCGGTCAGTCACTTGGGTTTTTGCACGCTGGGCCTGATCGCGCTGAACCCCAACGGCATCGCCGGCGGCATGCTGCAAGGAATCAATCACGGCATCTCGACGCCTCTTCTCTTCTTGGTTGTCGGCATTGTTTACGAGCGGCGGCACACCCGCATGATCGCCGACTACGGGGGGCTCGCCAATCGCATGCCCGTCTACACCGTCATATTCGCCATCGCCATGCTGGCTTCGGCGGGTATGCCCGGGCTGAACGGCTTTATCGGCGAGTTTACGATCCTGCGCGGGGTGTTCGAGCAAAACGTCTACTGGGCGGGCTTCGCGGTCCTTGGTATTGTCCTTGGGGCAGCCTACTTGCTTTGGCTGTTCCAGCGCACGATGCTGGGACCGATCACCAACCCCGAGAACGAGAAACTGAATGATCTGAATCTAAGAGAGATCTGTGTGATGGTGCCTCTGATTCTGTGGTGCTTCTGGATCGGACTCTATCCCAAGCCGTATTTCGACATTCTCGAGAAGCCGGTTGCGAAGGTTGTCGAGCGCGTCCGGCCGGGATACTTTGAGAGGGCCGGGATTCCGAATCCGCTGGACGCGGGCGTGGCGAGGGCTGAGCTGACAACAGCGTGCATGGCAAAACCATGAACCTTTCTTTTACAGCGACCGACTTCTTCGCCTTGAAGCCGGTCATTCTGCTGTGCCTGTTCGGCCTGGGTATTTTGCTGACCGATTTTCTGATTCGGGACAGCCGTTACCGCTGGCTGAACGGAGTCACGGCGCTGATCGGTCAAGGTTTCGTCGCGTTCGCGGTTTGGCAACATCACGTTCATCTCAGCGAGGCGGGAAGAGACCTGGTCGCCTTAAGCGGTGCGCTGGTGGTTGACCAGTTCTCTATTTTCTTCAATTGGATCTTTATCGCCGCGACCATCCTCGCCATCCTGATCTCAGTCCGCTACCTCGAACACGAAGGCGAGCACCGCGGCGAATACTACGCGCTCATGCTGTTCGCGCAGGCCGGGATGGCGATTCTGGTGCAAGGAATGGAGCTGGTCACTCTGTTCATCGGTCTGGAACTGATGGCGCTGTCGTTCTACGTGATGGTCGGCTTTTTGCGCGACGACCGGCGATCGAATGAAGCCGCCATCAAGTACTTGCTGCTGGGCGCATTTTCCAGCGGCTTGATGGTCTACGGCTTTTCGCTGTTCTATGGCATCAGCGGATCGACACTGCTGCGGGAGATCGCCCGAGCGGTGGCTGAGCGCGGTCCCGCCGACCCAATCTTGATTTTGGCGATGGTGACGACGTCGGTAGGTCTGCTGTTCAAGATTTCGGCCGTGCCGTTTCACATGTGGGCGCCGGACGTTTACGAAGGGGCGCCGACTCCGATAACAGCCTATGTTTCAGTCGCCTCGAAGGCGGCATCCTTCGCGCTGTTGCTGCGGATCTTTTTGGTGCCGCTCTTCGATGCTCGCGAGCTTTGGATTCCTTTCCTTGGTGCGGTTGCTTTGGCGACGATGACCATCGGCAACATTGCGGCCGTTACGCAGACCAACCTAAAAAGGCTGCTCGCCTACAGCTCGATCTCTCACGCGGGCTATATTTTGCTGGGACTCGTGGCGGGCAACCAGACCGGGCTCAACGGAATCGCCGTCTACCTGCTGGTCTACTTGTTCATGAACTTCGGCGTCTTTGCCGTGATCACTGCTCTGCGCAGGGAAGGCGAAGGCCGCCGAAGAGGTGGACGACCTCAGCGGGCTGATGGGCCGCAATCCAGGTTACGCGATCTTGATGCTGATTTTCATGCTGGCGCTGGCCGGCATCCCGCCGACCGCCGGCTTCTATGGCAAGTACTTCATCTTCCTGGGGCTGCTGGAGGCCCAGCAGTATCTTCTGGCGATCTTCGCCGCCCTCTACGTTGCGGTGGCCGCCTTCTACTACTTCCGCATTGTGAAGGTGATGTTCCTGACCGAAGGCCAGCAACAACCGGCCTCGCTGGTGCTGAGCCGCGGAATCACACTAACCGCCGTCGTGGCGGGAGTGCTGATGCTCGTGATCGGCCTCTACCCCGAGCCGTTCATCGGATTCGCCTCGGATTCCATCCGCCTGGCCATGCGCTGATTCGGGTTACGTGGCTTCGGGGCTGATTTCGCCTGCCCAAGTTATTGTATTTCTTGCGGAAGCTGGCTCCGTCATCAGGCTCATGCGTCTGTTTTCCTACGCCCCTTCCGGGGCTCCCGCCTCAAGTTTTCACCCAGGGTTCCGCTTCGCTTCACCCTGGGCTACGATCCTGCGCCGCTTCGCGGCTCAACGGCTCTGGGCTCGAAGCTTGAAGGCCCCTAAGTGAACGGTACTGACCTTAATTAAGGTGTTATCGCCGTCTATCGGCGCAAACCGAGTATAGTAGGGGGCGAGATGCGTTTGAAGTGGAGCGCTTTCGGAACCGTTGTCGCGGTCGTCTTGGCGGCGGCTTCACCCGCCCGGGGCGGCCAGCGCGAGGAATTTTTCGAATCGAAAATCAGGCCGCTTCTATTGCAAGAGTGCGGCGGCTGCCATGGCGAGAAAGTCCAGATGGGCGGCATCCGCCTTACCGAGCGTGGTGCGTTCCATAGAGCCGGCGTCGTCATGGCCGGAGACGTGGAAGCAAGCCGGCTCGTGCAAGCCGTCCGCTATGGCGGCGCCATCAAGATGCCGCCCAGCGGCAAGCTGCAAGACGCCGAGGTCGAAGCGCTCGAGCGCTGGGTCGCCGAAGGCGCTCACTGGCCCGAGTTAGCGACACCGGCGGAGGTTCCTGGGCCGGGCGGATACTGGGCCTTCCAACCGGTCGCCAAGCCGCAGCCGCCCGCGGTCGGCAACGAAGCTTGGCCGCGTTCCGCCATCGACCGCTTCATCTTGGCCAAGCTCGAAGAAAAGCGTCTCACGCCGGCCGGCGACGCCGACAAATACACGCTGTTACGGCGCGCCACTCTCGACCTTACGGGCTTGTTGCCCACGCCGGCAGAGATCCAGTCTTTTGTCAACGACACCTCACCCGAGGCTTTTCAGAACGCCGTCGAATGTCTGCTTGACTCGCCTGCCTATGGCGAGCGTTGGGGCCGCCATTGGCTCGACGTGACCTACTACGCGGATACGACCGGCGTCGGCCGCCGCATCCCGCTCAAGCAAGCGTGGCGCTACCGCGACTACGTGGTGAATTCGTTCAACGCCGACAAGCCCTTCAACCGGTTTGTGCACGAACAAATCGCCGGCCCCGGCGCCTGGAAAAAGAAGGGCGGCGAGGAGAAGAGCGGCGAGGAGATCAGCGACGACGAGCGGGCGGCGACCGGATTTCTCGTGCTCGGTCCCTGGGCTTGGTTCTTGATGGACCGAACACAGTTGCGGATGGACGTCGCCGATCTTCAAATCGACCTGATCGGACGGACGCTGCTCGGTCTGACGCTGGGCTGCGCTCGCTGTCACGATCACAAGTTCGATGCGATTACAACGGAGGATTACTATGCCCTCGCGGGCATTTTTCGCAGCACCCGCACTCTCTCGAAAGACAGCCGGAGCGGTGGCGTCAACCTGATGCCGTTGCCGGTTGATGCCGCCGCGGCGCGCCGATATGCCGACGAGATGGAGAAATGGGAGAAGCGGGTCAGCGAGGCCGAGGCCGCCGACGAGAAATACGCCGAACAACAAGAAGAGATCGAGAAGCGCATCAAGAAGCTCGAGGACGATTACGAGGACCCCAACCAGAAAGCCGACCTCGAAGCCGCCCAGACCGAACTCGCCGGCGTTAAGAGCAAGCGCGGCTTCGCTCGGGACCGCCAAATAGCGGCCTTCACTCGCTACATGAAGCCCGCCCTGCCGCATGTCTACGCGGCCGCGGACATGGACTTCCCCGAGGACGCGCATCTCGCCATCCGCGGCGACGCGGGAAATCAGGGTGATCTTGTCAAGAGAGGTTTCCCCTCCGCCCTATCGTTTGCCGGGCCAGCGAAGATCAAGCCCCGCTCGAGCGGCCGCAAGGAATTAGCCGACTGGATCGTCGACGAGGGCAATCCGCTCACCGCCCGAGTCTACGTCAATCGCGTTTGGCGTCATCTTTTCGGGCGGGGAATCGTGGCCACGACGGACAACTTCGGAACCCGAGGCCAGCCGCCGACGCATCCCCAGCTTCTCGACTACCTCGCCGCCTACTTCGTCGAGAATGGCTGGTCGACGAAGAAGCTCATCCGCGAGATCGTGTTGAGCCGCAGCTATCAGCTCGCCGGCACGCCCGATCCGAAGGCCTACGAAGTCGACGCCGCGAACACTTTGCTGTGGCGAGCCAACCGCCGTCGCATTGAAGTCGAGGCTGTTCGCGACACCGTGCTGCAACTTAGTGGCCGCCTCGACCGCAGCCGCGGCGGCCCGTCGCTGCCGCTCACGGCGCAAAACGTGCATACGATCGCGCCTTTCTTCCTCGAGGAAGATTCCGTCATCGGCGACGACGTGAAGTTTCGCCGTACCGTCTATCAGCCCATTATGCGCGGCGGCCAGATGACCGACCTCGACATCCTCAACTTGTTCGATTTCGCCGATCCCGATCAGGTCGTCGGTGCGCGGGCGTCCACGACCGTGCCGACGCAGATGTTGTATTTGATGAATTCGCCGTTTCTCAAGACTCAGGCCGAACTGCTGGCCGAGCGCTTGGTGAACGACGACGCGCTCGATGAAGCCGGGCGCGTCAAACACGTTATCCTGCGGGCGTTAAGCCGTCCGGCCGGCGAACGCGACATCCAACAAGCCGGGCAGTTCGTGTCGGATTTCTCGGCGGCTCTTGCAAAGAGCGGCCGCGATGCCGGCGCCGCCGAACTTGAGGCGTGGACAAATTACTGTCACGCGATTTTCGTATCGAGCGAGTTTCTCTACAGGAGGTAGCCGCCGTGAAGCACCAATTCACTCCGACAGCCAGCCGCCGCGATTTCTTGCGCGGCCTGGGAGGCGGTTTCGGTTCCGTCGCTCTTTCCGCCATGGCGGCCGAACAATCCGCCGAAGCCGCGGCTTCCGCTGATCCGCTGGCTCCCAAACCGCCGCACTTCCCGCCCAAGGCGAAGCGAGTTATTTTGTTATGGATGCAGGGGGGCCCCTCGCAAATGGATCTGTTTGATCACAAGCCCCGGCTGCAAGAAGAAGCGGGCGAGCCCATTCCGTTCGCCATCGACGGCACGAAGGTCCGCTTTGAAGACAGCGCCAAGCTGTTGCCGCCGGTCTCTGAGTTGCGGCAAACCGGCGAGTCCGGCATGTGGGTGTCCGATCAACTGCCGCACCTTTCCAAAAAGGTCGATGAGCTGTGTTTTCTGCGGGCGATGTACACCGACAGCGCGGCTCACCCGGGCGCTATTCGGCTGTTTCAGACCGGTTCGCTGCAATTTGTCCGTCCCTCGATGGGGTCGTGGATTACTTACGGCCTGGGGACGGAGAATCAAAACTTGCCGGGCTTTGTCGTCATCAGCCCCATGCTCTACGGCGACGACGGCAGCCCGCTCCATTATTCGAATGTCTTCCTGCCGTCGATCTATCAGGGCACGCGCCTCGGAGATGCGCGAACGCCGGTCAAGGAGTCGAAGATCAGTTACCTCGGGAATCCCGATCTCGCGCCCGGCTTGCAGCGGCAGCACCTCGATCTCATTCAAGCCCGGAATCGGCTGGACATGGAGATGACTGGCGCGGACCCCAATATCGAGGGGTTGATTCAGTCCTACGAGTTGGCCTTCCGGATGCAGATGGAAGCACCGCAAGTCTTCGACGTCATGAATGAATCCAAGGCGACGCTCGACCTCTACGGGATCGGCGAGAAAGCCACGGATAATTTCGGGCGCAAGTGCCTGATGGCGCGGCGGCTGGCCGAAGCAGGCGTGCGCTATATCCAAGTCACCGACAACGGCTGGGATCACCACGCCAAGATTAACGATACGCTGCGCAAGAGCGCCAAGGGAATCGACAAACCGCTGGCGGGCTTTCTCACCGACTTGCGTGCCCGCGGGCTGCTCGATGACACGCTGGTGATCTGGACGGGCGAGTTCGGCCGCACGCCCTACAGCCAAATCGTGGGTAAGAGCACGAACCCGGGCCGCGACCACAACCCTTACTGCTGGACGATGTTCCTAGCCGGGGCCGGCGTCAAAGAGGGGACCATCTTCGGCGAAACCGATGAGTACGCCTGGCGGGGCGTCGACGAGCGGGTCCATGTTTACGACCTGCAAGCCACGATCCTGCATCTGCTCGGCCTCGACCACGAGAAACTCACCTACCGCTACTCGGGCCGCGACTTCCGGCTGACCGACGTCCACGGCCGCGTGGTGAAGGAAATTCTGACGTAGCGCGTCTTGCTTTCAGTGCCGGCGAGGATCGCGTTCGCTCAGAGATCAGGACCCGTCACTTGCGTTCCGGGCTCAGTCTCAAATTCGGCGGACACCAGCGGCTAGGGTTTTGAACCTGGCTTTGAACCTAGGACTAGTGTTCCTTGTGCGTGCAACCAGGGAATTCTGAAACGGCTGTGTTCCCCTGGTATTGGAGGTCTTCGTGGATTCCGATCTTAGATGTGTAGTAGCCGTCAATCGTGGTTCTCTTCAGTAATGGAAAGAAGCGGTCGAGAGCGGTAGTGGGATCTTGCTCGTTCGCGGCCATGGCGGAGACAACTTGGTCCAGTTCGCCGGTGTCGCAGCCGGATAACTCCTTGTTGAATCGCCGGTTGGTTTCTTCACCGGCGGCCGCGAGGCCTTCCCGCCAGCGTTGCTTTACGTCGTTATTCGCTTCTGACACCACGACGTCAATATAGACATTCACCTCCGCGGCATGCGCGCCGGGTGAGTGATCGTCCTCGGGGATGATGAGTTCGGTGAGCCGGTCGAGAACGTCCATCTGGGACGCTGAGAAAAATTGAGGCTGATAGGATGTGGCCGCCGCCGCTATGGAAACGAGACTCTGCTGGGATGCGGCGCTGGGCAAAAAGCCCGCTGCGATCAGTTTAAGTAGAAGCCTTCTCTCCATTGTTTTGATTCACTCCTTCTGGAATCCCCTTATGGGTCATGACGGCTTCGATGGCGGGCACGCCGCGTCAGGCCTCATACGGATTAGGCCACTTCTCCTTTTCGGAATGCCTCCGCCAGATGGTCGGCCATTCTCCATGAAAGCGCAATATTGGTGAGGGTCGGATTCTTCTCCGGGTAGTGCGGAAAAACCGACGCGTCCCCGATAAACAGATTGGGGACGTCATGAGAGCGGCCCGACGTATCCACAACGGATGTCTTGGGATCCCTGCCCATGCGAACCGTACCGACCCAGTGATTGAGGTCGATCACCAGCTTGCTCGCGTCGACCCTCCCGGGTGTCGAGATCACCTCGCCGCCTCCCGCTCGAATGATCTCTTCGCAAGTGCCTGCCATGTCCCGCGCCATGGCGATGTCGCTAGGCTCATAGTGCAGGTGGATGCGCGGCCTCGCCAGACCGTAGGCGTCAGGGCGGCTGGAATCGAGGTCCACGAATTTCTTCGGTGAAATCAGCAACGAGCCCTGCATATTCATCCCGGCGTTTCCGATGTTCCAGTCGCGAAGCTTGCGCTTGAACGAGACTCCGTATCCGGGAACGTCCTTGACCGCCAAACGGTGCGGCCGGATACCGGCGCCGCATTGAACTTGATAGGTCCCTTCGAAGTTGGGGTTCGGCTTGTCCCAATAGAGTCCGGTGAGAAGGCTGTGATAGTAGCCCGTGCCATCGTCATTAGAGTAGTCTCGTTTGACGGAGTCCGGAAAGAAGCCTTTCACCTGAATTATGCACAGATTCGGCGTAGCCATCGCCGATGGAGTTGTGGCGGTAGCGGCAGTCGTGTCAACTCAGTGATTTAGCAAGTCGTCTTTTCCTCTGTTTCCCTCCCTGTTTGAGCCGCCTGCCAATCCCGGCGGGCAAAAGCGGGCGGGCAAGCGGCGTGTTCCCAGTACGTTGCGGCGAGTGCATGAAATTTTATGCATGGAGCGCCCCTCAACTCAGCGCACCCTCCACCACCGGCGCGAAGCTCGATCCCGGTGGCCCCATCGCCCGCAGCCGCCGCATCAGCCGTTCAAACAGGCCCTTTTCCTCATAATGATCGCTGTAGCTGACACCCGTTCTGCCGGCGTGCCGCCAGATCTTGGCCGCCACGAACAGAAAGCGCAGCCGCGCCGTCGCCAGGGTGGTGTGCCGCAGTGTCTCCACGCTGGCTTGGGCTTCGCGGTTGAACAGCAGCAGCCAGCAGTTGAGGTTGTAGGCCAGCATGGCCAGCTGAAAGTGATTGCGGTTCATGTCAAAGCGGCGCGAGGGATGGGCCGCCAGCCCGGCGTCGTTGTTGGCCTCCTTGATGAGGTTCTCGGCTGCGGCGCGCTGATTGTAAAACCACACCACCGCCGCGATCGGTTCGGCCAGGTTGGTGACAAACACGCGGTAGGTGTAAGCGCTGGTGGCAAACAGCTGGTATTGCTCGGCCGCGCCGGCCGCGGGTTCGTTTTCGTAACGCAGCGCCAGGAAACGACAGGCCCGCGCCCAGCCCTGCGGCTGGTAGAGGAATTCGCATTCCGCATCCGCATCGCTGTGGGGCGAGGGCTTCCAGGCCGCTTGCTGCAACTGCTCGACCAGCCGCCTGGTCTTGCGCGCCACGATGACGAACTGACAAGCCGCCTTTTCATAGGCCTCCACCGCCTCCCAGCAATAAAACCCGGAATCGGCCCGCGCCAGGATTTTCTTCACGCCGTGCGGCAAAGCCCGAAAGGCGCTCTCGAGGTGGGCGGCGATCTGCCGGCCCGTGGGCCGGTCGCCGTTGCGCAACCCGCCCATCAGGTATTCGCGCGTCTCGGCCAGGAAAGTCAGTATCGGCTGGTAGCTGCGCTTGCCCTTGTTCTTGGGGTTGTAACTCTTGCGCCCGCCCATCTGGCGGCCGTAGAGCGTGTGCACGGTGGTGTCGGTGTCCAGCGTCACCGTCTCCAATTTCACCTGGGCCGCGGCCCAGACTCGTTCCCGCAGCTGGCGCTGAATGGAAAGGATCTGCTTCGCCACGTTGAGGTGCAGCGAGGCCAGAAAGCGCCACAGCGTGGACTGCGGCGGCAGACGCGTCACTTGCAAGATGCCGGTCAAGATGGGGTCGCGGGCGATGAAGCGGAGTTGGTTCAGCCGCGCAAAGCCGACATAGAGGCCCAGCACGAGGGCCAGCACAAACTGGTAGAGGCTCATCACACGGGTGATTCGTTTGTTCGTGATGGTTTCTTCCAGCAGCGCCTGGAAGCCGAGTTTTTCGAGCAGGGTGGCGACGGGCAGCAAGCCGCCGTAGGGAGTCAGATTCTTGCCGCGGAAGTGATAAGGCGTGGCAGCCCCGATTTTATTGGGCCGCGGGGCCCTCGCGCCCCGGCCTTGTTTGACGGGCCTTCGGGAGCTATGCTGTTTTCGCTTGGTAACCATTTGGGTGACCTCCTTGGGGTTGACTGGCGAAGCTGAAATCTTTGCCAGCCTACCTTATTACCCCATGTTTTCGGGGGTCCCCCAAATGGCCCCTGGCGGCTCAGCCCTCCTCCGGTGCACCCCGCAGTGCATAATTCAGGTAGCAAAAGAGCTTCAATCCCGGATTTCCACTTTAGTTTCGGTTCTGCTAACCATCGGGTGGCCTCGGACGCCTTTATTGATGCGGGTTGGAAAGCACTCAAGGCGCTGAGGAGATCAACACCCAATGGGTGAAAAAGAAAACAAGCCGTTCCAGCTAAGCTTCAACGGCTTATTGAAAGTCGATTTCCAAGGATCGCGTGTCACTTCCGATGGCGGGCTCATTCTCGTCCGCGAGCTGGACGAACGACTCGGGCTCGGGAAGCTGATCGAGGAACATCTCAGTGACCCACGGCAAGGCTTGAACAAGAAGTTCCCGCTGGCCGATCTGCTGCGGCAGTCAGTCTACTCTCGGCTGGCAGGCTACGAGGACCTCAACGACGCCGTCCGAGTGTCGGCTGACCCGACGTTTCGCTTGATCGGCTCGAAGAGGAACTGGGATCGCGGCGGGGCACTGACCTCGCGACTGCAGAGCTTCGAGACGGAGATGCTGGCGAGCGAGGAGAACTTGCTGGGGCTGATGGCTGTGAACCGCGAGCTGGTGGCGCAAGCCGAGACGCAAGACGACTCCGAGCGCGTCGTTCTCGACATGGACTCGACCGAAAGCCCTGTCCACGGCCAGCAAGAGGGCAGTGCTTACAACGGCCATTTCGAGTCGGTCTGCTACCACCCGCTGTTGTTGTTCAACCAGCATGGGGATTGCCTGGCGGCGAAGCTGCGTCCAGGCAACGTGCACAGCGCTGAGGACTGGAAGGAGTTGCTGCTGCCCGAGATCAAGCGCCAACAGGCCGCGGGCAAACAGGTCACCTTCCGGGGCGATGCGGCCTTTGCTAAGCCGGAGATTTATGAGTTTTCGGAGGAACGCGGAGTGCAGTACGCCATTCGCATTCCGGCCAACAAGAGCTTGGAATTGGCGATCGAAGACATCCTGTTTCGGCCGCCGGGCAGGCCCTCCCGGAAGCCCTTGGTGCGCTACAAGA
The DNA here is from genome assembly GCA_965226185.1 of Bryobacterales bacterium. Classification (GTDB taxonomy): domain Bacteria; phylum Acidobacteriota; class Terriglobia; order Bryobacterales; family UBA6623; genus CBDCYS01. The sequence continues at coordinate 2,806,357 of CBDDCT010000007.1, read as the reverse complement.
GCTTCCGCTATCAGGCGGAGAGTTGGTCCAAGCCGCGACGCATCGTGGCCAAGGTCGAGCATCATCTCGGTGAGCTGTTCCCGCGCGTCGGTTTTATCGTGACGAACATGACGTTGCCGAGTCGGTCTGTTGTGCGCTTCTACAACAAGCGCGGCACGGCCGAGCAATGGATTAAAGAAGGCAAGCAGGCCACGCACTGGACACGGCTTTCGTGCCATCGCTTTCGGGCCAACGAAGTGCGACTGCAACTCAGCGTGCTGGCCTACAACCTGGGCAACTTGTGGCGGCGGCTGGGACTGCCGCACAGGATCAAGAGCTGGTCGCTGACGAGCTTGCAACACAGATTGATGAAGACCGGCGGTCGGCTGGTCAAGCACGCGCGGTATTACTGGCTGCTGCTGGCCGAGGGGCATCTGAACCGCAGGCTGTTCGGTGACATGCTGCACAGGATCTGGGCGCTGCCGCTGCCGAGCGGGTAGAACGGTCGCTCGCGAGTGCGAAATCTGGATGCTGCGGAGTGAAGCTCGGAGGAGTGCCTGAAAAACCGCCTTCCGACCGACGAATTGTCCCCTTCGGAGAACGAAAGGGTCTAGTGGAAGCACTTCGGTCCGGCCCGGTGCGTGCCTGCGGTCAAGAAAGGCTTGCGTTCAAGAGAGAAGGAACGTAGAATCGAGGAGGCCAAGATCCAAAATGGAAATCCTGGTCAATGGTCTTGTTCTGTTTGGTTGTAAGTTGCTCATTCATAAGGGTTGACTTTTTTCAATGAGAGTATTTGAGAGTCTGTGAGAGGTGTTCTGGCTTTTGGGCCCCGCTGGGGCCGTGGAATTGTTGTCCTCTCCTTTATGTTGCAACTGAGTCATTGTTGGTCTTGTCGCTTTTAGGATAACAAGCCGATCTTGGGATTCCTTGCGGGCGGCGGGTAATTCTGTTGAAAACAAAGGGACTATATTTATGATTTATCCGTGACTGAGTTGGGATGATTTGCGGTTCTGGGGGGGAGCGGTGTTTTGGGGCCAAAGTGGCGCGCCGGTAGCCGGTTCGGCCGTTGGGTGGGGAGATCGCTGGTCAGCGGTTCGTCGCTGCTTGGCGTGCGAGCGTTGGGCATCCAGGGGAAGTCAAGGCTGGATCGGGTGAGAGCCGACCGCTATCATTTCGGACGCGAATGCTGGCGGGGCACGCTCCCGAGGTAGCCGGCCGGCGCTGCTGAAGGCGTTGAGGAGGTTTGGGGCAGCGGATTGCTGAGGAGTTGGGTTCGCTTTGGTCGTGTTTCCCTTTCGCTGCTCGGTTGGCTTTGCCATGCGTCCATCGAAAAGTCGTAGCGTCCCCGCTTTCCCGATGAGCCGAGGTTCGGAGGTTCGGGAGCTGTCCCCGATCTCCCCCCGATCTCCCCCCGATCTACCGATCTACCCCACGATTCGTGCCCTTGCGCTTCGACAAGAGGCATGCTAAGATCTCCCTGTAGAAGTACAAGGGGAACGCAAATGGCAGAGAATCGCATCGGTCTTCCACAAGGCACCTTGGACCTGCTGATCCTCCGCACGGTCGCGCTCGGACCGCGTCACGGCTGGGCGATTTCCGAGCGGATCCAGCAGGTCTCCCAAGACGTGCTTTGCGTGCAGCAGGGCTCGCTCTACCCCGCTCTTCACCGGTTGGAGCGCCGTGGCTGGATCAAGGCCCACTGGGGAGCATCCGAAAACAACCGCCGCGCCAAGTTCTACGAACTCACCCGTAGCGGGCGCAAACAGCTCGAAGCCGAAACCGACACCTGGCGCAAACTGACCGTCGCCGTAGGACACGTTCTCGATCTTGCCTAGGAGGCTTCCATGCTCCGAGAAATGCTCAATGACTTGCTCTATCGCCTGCGGGCGCTCTTCCGGCGCAAAGCCGTCGAGAAGGATCTCGATGAAGAGTTGCGGTTTCACTTCGACCAGCAGGTGGAAAAGAACCTTGCGTCCGGCATGTCGCGTGAGGAGGCGGCCCGGCAAGCACGTCTGGCCTTCGGCGGGCTGGATCAGATGAAAGAGGAGTGCCGCGAAGCACGAGGCACGGCGTGGCTGGACGAGCTTTCGAGGAACCTCCGCTATGCCGGGCGTTCGATACGCAAACGACCGGGATTCTCTGTCGTCGCGGTCCTTTCTCTAGCGCTCGGTATCGGCGCCAACCTGGCCATCTTCGGCTTGCTCGATCGTCTGCTGCTCACTCCGTTGCCCGTGGCGGATGCTGAGAGGCTGCACCATGTGGTTCTTTACTCCAGCAGCGGACGCCGAGATGGGCTGTCTTATGCAAAGTTCGAAAGGCTGCGTGACAATTTCGATCTGTTCGAGACACTATTTGGCTGGTCGCGTTCCATCCAACCGCTGACCTCTGGACAAGAATCCCGGCCCGTCGAAATTGCGTGGGTGACGGGCAACTATTTCGAGACGCTAGGTGTCCGGCCAGTTCTGGGCCGCCTGTTACAGCCCCACGACGATCGCATCGGCTCGGGGGAGACCGCCGTCATCAGCCACCGCCTGTGGAACGTGATGTATGCGGCGGACGAGGGTGTGCTGGGCAGCACCATTCGTGTTCGAGGTCTGACGTTTCAAATCGTCGGCGTGGTTCCGCCGGAATTCTTCGGCATGGAGCCCGGCGTCACGGTCGACGCCTATGTCCCTTTCCTTTCGCACGAGCGCTCTGAGACTGGCTCAACCAAACGGGAAGGCCGGATGAACTTCATGACTATGGGCCGCTTGCAGCCGGACATCGCACTGCCTGCGGCGCAAGCCCGCCTGCGCGAGCGTTGGCCGAGTTTCCATTCTCCGACACAGTCCGGGGCCGCCGCCTCGCAGGCGTTTCTTGAGTTAGAAGATGGTAGTGGCGGATTGTCGCCGCTGCGGTTGGAGCTCTCGAGCGGAATGTACGCCCTGATGGGTCTCGTGGTGGTGGTGCTCCTAATCACCTGTGCCAACTTGGCGTCGCTTTTGATCGTGAGGGGCATCGAGCGATCCGGGGAGACGAGCGTGAGGCTCGCATTTGGCGCGAGCCGTGGACACGTGATTCGGCAGTGGATGACCGAGTGTCTCCTCTACTCCGTCTTGGGAGGCGTCTCGGGAATACTGTTGGCTCGATGGATCGCCCGCTCTCTACTCTTTTTTGTCGATGAAGCGGACCGAGGCTGGCTTCAGTTTCAGGCGGATGGCGCCGTACTCGGCGTCGCCCTCGCGCTGACGCTGGTCACCGGCCTCCTATTCGGGCTGCTCCCGGCGCTCCGAGCCTCGCGAGTTGGGATTCAGTGCGTCATCAAGGAAAGTTCCGTTTCCGTCGTTGGACGTCGCGGCCGGCTATCGGAGGTCATCTTAGGCGCGCAAGTAGCAGCGACGCTCGTATTGGTCGTTTGCGCCGCGCTGTTTGCCACGACGCTGTGGAATTTAAACCGCACTTCAGGTGGCCTAGAGCGCGGAACGGTGGCGTACGGCTGGCCGGAGTTTTGGAAGGTGGGATTCTCTCGCGATCGCATTCCGGCGGTGATGAAACAGGCAATCGAGCGTCTGAACGGATCGCCGAAAATTCACTCGGCCAGTGTAGGCTTTGGGTCACCTATCTTACTGGGAGGGGGTTTCGAGTGGAGTTGGGGCAGCGTCACTGTGTCGGGCTACAACCCCGCTCCGGACGAGAACACGACCGTTTTTACGCTTAGCGTCGCTCCGAAATACTTTGAAACGATGGGAATCCCTCTGATCTCGGGACGGGACTTCGACCAGCACGACCGGCCGGTGAGAGAATTCCCTACCATCGGCATCGTGAATGAGCAGTTCGCTCGGCACTACCTCAACGACAGGGACCCTTTGGGAACGAGCGTGCGGATAGGCCGGAGAACTCCGCCATTGTCGATCGTCGGGGTTGTAGGGAATTCCGCCTATGGAGACCTGCGTGAGCCGCCGCGGGAGTTGGTTTACAGGCCGCTATCGACGCGCGGTTCCCCTCCTATAGTGGCAAGCGTCAACCCGGGGGTTGATCCTTCCGTCGCAGAGGCGGAGATTCGAGCCGTCCTAGATTCACTGGCGAAAGGCGTTCCCGTCGTCAGTGGCACTCTAGAGGGCGGTGTTCAGAAATCACTGCGCCGCGAAAGGCTGGTCTCGCAGCTCTCTGTGGCCTTCGGACTGCTTGGCGTGTTGCTTGCCGCGATTGGCCTCTACGGAGCTGCGGCACATATGGTTCGAGCACGTACACGCGAAATTGGGCTGCGGATTGCACTTGGCGCGGGACGCGCCGCGGTCGTACGGCTCGTCCTTCGGGCTAGTCTCCTCGTGACGCTTGCCGGCGTTGTCGTCGGCTTAGCGGCGGCGTTCGTTGGCGCTCGGCTGATTGAGTCACTGTTATTCGAAGTATCTGCCACCGACCCAATCATCTTCGCGGCCTCGGCTGCGCTGCTGTCGGCAGTCGGTCTAGGCGGAGGCCTCTGGCCCGCTGTGCAAGCGGCCCGACTCGATCCGTTGCGCAGTCTTCGTTATGAATAGGCGCTCGCTAATTCGCTGAGGAAAATGGAAAAATAGGAAAACAGGGAAAATAGGGAAAGTAGGTCGCGGTAGGGATGCCAGTCGCCCGGCACCCCCCGCACAGATCCGTACGTGAGCGTTGACTCATACGGCTCTTACCTCGGATGATGGCGTCAGCGCAAGCCCGACAACAGCTTCCGCTCCGCACGCCGTCCAGCGCTTGGGGCACGGCCTGTCCGCCTCTGTGTGCGGTCCGTGGCGCACCCGACGACGTTCTCCTCGGTCCCGGCCCTTCCCTCCAGATCCTCCGCCGACGGTTGCCCGCCCTTGTTCGGACCCTTCGCGGGTACTACGGCCCGGTCCGACTCCTCGGCGGCGTACGCGTGGGGCGTGCGGCCGTCGCCTTCCCCCACCGGCCTGCCACTTCGCGGCAGGCGCCTCCGAGGTCTCCCGGTTCTCGCGCAGGGAGTTTCCTGACGTGCACGGGGTCTCCGACCGCGCCGGGTTCGCACGCCGCTTGCGATAGCGCGACGGTTGATATGGCCTTCCCCTTCTGTCCACAAGGTCGGCACCCGAATCTAGGTATTTCGCGGCTCAATAGGCGGCCCGCCAGTGCCTCTGTCAACGCTTCACCCGCGATGTCGCCATCGCCGGCGCATGACTCGAGGTCAGCGTGGTTCGCTACTCCTTCACTGTGGGGCTCCTTCATCCCCTACTCCCCGCCGGTTTATCCCGGCGCTTTCGGACTGCCACCTATTTCCGCTTTTCCAATCCGTTTAAGAATCAGCGCTTCGCCGAAAGGAAATTGGCTGGCTGTCCCTTTTTTCGTTTCCTCGGACTTGCACCACGGGCTGTTAGTCCTGCTCGCGGTCGCGGAACTCGGCGAACCAGTTCTCGACGACGCGGATCGACGGCGCGGGGGCGTCCGCGCCCTCCCCCGTTGTAGCCAAAGGCCACGGACCAGTCACACAATTTTAGATTTTTATACCCTTTATTCTCAACGTCGTCAAACCAAGGAGCCCCAGAACACTTGACGCCGCCTGCTACACTGCGATTAGAAACCGGAAAGGAATAGATCACCGGACCAACACGACCGTTTCCAGGCCTGGACAGTTTCGAGTTGCTCTCCGAATATTGTGGTCATCCCCCGCGGATGGCTTCTTCTGGTAGGGGCCGGCTTCAGCCGGTCCAACGACGGACGCAACAGTGGCGCAAGCTCTAATGAGGGCGCGTCGCCTGACGTGGCGCGCGCTTTTAGCGTGCCGTGTCGCCATTCGTGGCGACATAGCGTCCGTCCAGAAAACTACGTGGAAGAAGACCATCCGCTAGCGCCCCCTTGATTGAACTGTCATGGATGTTCGCAGCCACGGAAGTTCCGGTGGGGCGTTCAAAGCCGGAGGCGCGGGGGTTCGAAAGGAGGGCGGAAGTTGGGTTCTCTTGCGCTTTACGATTGGGGGAAATGACCCGGAATGGACAGCGCATCGATTCCGCGCGTGAAGTCCGCCCTACTATCCCGGTGGAACGTATTGCGGCAAGACAATGAAATTAACGCTGGTTGCGTCCGGATCTTCCAGTTGAGGGGAATAGTGGTAGGACAACGTTGCTTTGACTCGCGCCGCCTTTGCCGGCGGCACGGGGAATCGAAAGACCTCTTCGCGCTCTTCGTCCGGCCTGAGCCGTGTGTCACTGACGGTCCGGGCCCCCATGATGATCACCTCTTCCTCGCGCTCCAGCTCCTTGCCGGCCTTGTCGACAACAGTTCGTGAATAGCTTCTCTGTTGCAGCAATGATTTGCCGTTCACCCCTACGCGGACTTCCAGGTTGAGGCGGCGCAGCGCGGAGCCGGTGGGCACCATGTGGCCGGCCCCCCGATTTCGAATTCGCACCCTGACGATCAGTTCTTCGCCTTCGCGCTCGGTGTTCAAGCGGATTTGTATCGCTTGATTCAATTGGCTGACGGAACGGCTTCCGGGCATCTCGTGCAGGTTGATGGTCCCCCGAGTGACGCGCTTGATCTTGGGATCCACCACGTTTCCCGCCCGCTCCCCCATATGACACTGCTGGCAGTGGATTCCTTCTCTTCCGTAGCGGCTCTGGGCCCATTCCGAGTACGTGCCGAAGACAAGAAAACCCGTGGAGTTGCGATACTCGTGGCAACCCGCGCAAACAAGAGACGATGTATGGACTTCGGAAAATGCAGTGCCGTGAGCCGGAGACGACACCTCTCCCAGGGGGCCGGTTTTGACGCCGTCAAAAGCAACCTCGTAGCTCGGATTCCTTTCCGTGAAGTGGACCGCCTTCACCGAATGACAGAAATCGCAAGTAACCCCCTCCCAAGTGACCTTCGCCCTTAGCGCCAAGTCCCCGGAGTAACGAACAGAGGGTGCGTGGCATTCGAGGCAAGTCGAGCGGACCGGCCCTCCGGCAAGGTCTTGTGCACGCTCGAGAGCATCCTGGAACAGCGGGTTTTCCATCGCATGGGCGTGGGCGGACTTCTTCCACGCCAGCAGGATATCCCGGTGGCAGCGTCCGCATGTTTCGGCGTGGTCGACCCGCTGCCTGTCGGCGCCCCGCAGCAGGGACCCGCTGAACAGCAGCAACAACGCCCCCCAAACAAGGCGATTCATTTCAGCCTCCTCCGGCGGCGTCTGAACCGGGGGAATTGCCACGAGACTCCAGCGCGCGCACCGCCAGCCACAAGCCAGCCATCGTTATGAGAATCGTTAGCATCGACAGAGCCAGACCCCTGCGCCGAAACTCTTTCTCCTCCAGTGCTTCCGTTCCAATCCGTCGGCCGAGAACAGCCAACTGGAGCCCCTGCTCAATCGGTTCGCTGACCCGTTCGGACTGAAAGCTGTGAACCTGCACCCGGGCCTTGATCAGTTCCTGATTGGCGGAAGTCCATTGAATTCGTCCATCGGAAACCTCCATTCCAGCTTGCTCGGCAACATCAAGAACGCGTTTCGATTCCGCAAGCTCCGTGGTCAGCTCGTCGATTCGTTCTTTCATCAACCGGGCCACGGTGTAGGCCTGTTCACCCTCCGAATGGCACTGGACGCAAGAAGCTTCCTCCCCGACCCCCAGCATGCCGGGCGCCGGAGCCAAGATCTCGTGATTGCCGTGACAAACGATGCAGGCAGCCAGCTCCATGGCTTCGAATACAGGTTTGTGCGGGCTCTCTTCGAACGCATTCTGGAAGACGACGTGACAACTGCCGCAAACCTGGGCGACTGCTCCAACACCAGGCGGCGCGGCGCCGTGGTTGCCATGACAGGTGGCGCAGCTCGGCGCTGACAGGTCTCCCCGAGCGTCCGGTAGTGGGGTCTTAGCGTGGCGATGAATCAGATCGTCTCCCAAACAGGACTGAGCTCCCCGGGTAAAAAGTACTGTGCCTCTCGTACCATGCAAGTACCATTGACTTTGCCCGGATTTCCACTTTAGTTTCGGTTCTGCTAACCATCGGGTGGCCTCGGACGCCTTTATTGATGCGGGTTGGAAAGCACTCAAGGCGCTGAGGAGATCAACACCCAATGGGTGAAAAAGAAAACAAGCCGTTCCAGCTAAGCTTCAACGGCTTATTGAAAGTCGATTTCCAAGGATCGCGTGTCACTTCCGATGGCGGGCTCATTCTCGTCCGCGAGCTGGACGAACGACTCGGGCTCGGGAAGCTGATCGAGGAACATCTCAGTGACCCACGGCAAGGCTTGAACAAGAAGTTCCCGCTGGCCGATCTGCTGCGGCAGTCAGTCTACTCTCGGCTGGCAGGCTACGAGGACCTCAACGACGCCGTCCGAGTGTCGGCTGACCCGACGTTTCGCTTGATCGGCTCGAAGAGGAACTGGGATCGCGGCGGGGCACTGACCTCGCGACTGCAGAGCTTCGAGACGGAGATGCTGGCGAGCGAGGAGAACTTGCTGGGGCTGATGGCTGTGAACCGCGAGCTGGTGGCGCAAGCCGAGACGCAAGACGACTCCGAGCGCGTCGTTCTCGACATGGACTCGACCGAAAGCCCTGTCCACGGCCAGCAAGAGGGCAGTGCTTACAACGGCCATTTCGAGTCGGTCTGCTACCACCCGCTGTTGTTGTTCAACCAGCATGGGGATTGCCTGGCGGCGAAGCTGCGTCCAGGCAACGTGCACAGCGCTGAGGACTGGAAGGAGTTGCTGCTGCCCGAGATCAAGCGCCAACAGGCCGCGGGCAAACAGGTCACCTTCCGGGGCGATGCGGCCTTTGCTAAGCCGGAGATTTATGAGTTTTCGGAGGAACGCGGAGTGCAGTACGCCATTCGCATTCCGGCCAACAAGAGCTTGGAATTGGCGATCGAAGACATCCTGTTTCGGCCGCCGGGCAGGCCCTCCCGGAAGCCCTTGGTGCGCTACAAGAGCTTCCGCTATCAGGCGGAGAGTTGGTCCAAGCCGCGACGCATCGTGGCCAAGGTCGAGCATCATCTCGGTGAGCTGTTCCCGCGCGTCGGTTTTATCGTGACGAACATGACGTTGCCGAGTCGGTCTGTTGTGCGCTTCTACAACAAGCGCGGCACGGCCGAGCAATGGATTAAAGAAGGCAAGCAGGCCACGCACTGGACACGGCTTTCGTGCCATCGCTTTCGGGCCAACGAAGTGCGACTGCAACTCAGCGTGCTGGCCTACAACCTGGGCAACTTGTGGCGGCGGCTGGGACTGCCGCACAGGATCAAGAGCTGGTCGCTGACGAGCTTGCAACACAGATTGATGAAGACCGGCGGTCGGCTGGTCAAGCACGCGCGGTATTACTGGCTGCTGCTGGCCGAGGGGCATCTGAACCGCAGGCTGTTCGGTGACATGCTGCACAGGATCTGGGCGCTGCCGCTGCCGAGCGGGTAGAACGGTCGCTCGCGAGTGCGAAATCTGGATGCTGCGGAGTGAAGCTCGGAGGAGTGCCTGAAAAACCGCCTTCCGACCGACGAATTGTCCCCTTCGGAGAACGAAAGGGTCTAGTGGAAGCACTTCGGTCCGGCCCGGTGCGTGCCTGCGGTCAAGAAAGGCTTGCGTTCAAGAGAGAAGGAACGTAGAATCGAGGAGGCCAAGATCCAAAATGGAAATCCTGGTCTATACCTTTACCCCTCTTCTTGGAATCTTCCAGTCCGGAGCATTCCAAGTGGGAAGCAAGAGCAAAAAGGTTATTACGTACTAGTGTAGTGCGCCAATCAGACCGTAACGTATGGTGAGTCGCTTCCGTGCCGGTTAGCGGCGTGATACGGACCATTTGAGCCGCGTTCACGCGGCTTGGTGTTTCCAGGCCAGTCGTTTTACGGCTGGTGAGCCCTGCCGCTCAAGATCTGTCAGCCCGTTTCAACGGGCTTTCCTCTTCCCCAACCGAAATCCATACGTTACGGTACTATTGGCGCACTACACTAGCCCGGCAGCTTAGACTAGGGGCTTTGATCGCGGCGCTTCTCAGCTTCATGGCGGATATTCTAACAGACGAACTCCGAGCTTTCTATCATCCCCGTGGCCTTCAATCCCTCCGCGCGCTTGCCAGGCTGCATCTCTCCAACCGTGGTAGGAGGTTTGACTTACTAGCGCTAGTGAGAAACCTGTTAGGAATCTAGGCGCACCACCCATAGGCATCAAAACTTCAGTCCTTTACAAACGTACTAGAAACTGAGCAGCGTTCTGAGCGTTGTCATAGGAGAAGAGTTCCCCGATGACTGTATTCAAGAAGGAACCCAAGAGCACCCGACCACTTCAGTGGGCGATCTTCGTGTTTTTGGCCGTGACGGTCATTGCGTTTGTTTACCACCTGAATTATGCACAGATTCACTTTGCGAGTGTGGCTGCGTTCGTAGCGGGTTGGCGGTCGTCGTGAGGTGGTAGCTCGGCAACTGGTCTTTTGGCTTCTCCGTCCCCGGTTTCCCTTCCCGCCCAGATTCCGCGTCGTCAAAACCTCGCTCGGAAGTGACGTGTTTCCAGTGCGTTACGGCTAGTGCATAAAATTTTATGCATAGCGCATAGCCAGGCTCTCAGATCAGCGCCCTCCCGACCACCGGCAGAAAGCCGCCGTAGGGAGAGTCGGCTTCTTGCCGCGGAAGTGGTAAGGCGTCGAAGCCCCGATTTTATTGGGTCGCGAGGCCGTCACGGCTGGGCCTTGTTGGACGGGCCTTTGGGAGCTATGCTGTTTTCGTCTGGTAACCATGTGGGTGACCTCCTTGGGGTTGGCTGGCGAAGCTGGGATCTTTGCCAGCCTACCTTTTTACCCCATGTTTTCGGGGGTTCCCAATGGTCCCTTGCGGCTCAGCCCTCCTCAGGTCCACGCCGCAGTGCATAATTCAGGTTACCAGGTAGTCTGATTCCCTGTTGAGATTAGATTCTTGCGCCGACGGTGTCAACCGGGAGGCCGATAACATTTAGGTTGACGTTCCTGCCGTCACTGGTGCCGGCAGCCGCGGCCAAGCCACAATTTATTGCCCGGCCCAATAAGGGCCCCACGATCTGAGCTTGCGGACCGATCCGCTAGAATCGGTACTGCATGGGTCCCAGTGGAGCGCAGTTCTGTGACGTCGCCCTTCCCGTTCCCCTCGACCAGCCCTTCACTTACCGGTTGCCGGAAACACTGCATCACCGTGTGCAGGCGGGCAGTCGCGTGGTTGTACCCTTTGGCGCCCGTAAGTTGACTGGAGTCGTTCTTCGTCGGCATAAGAAAGCTCCTCGCCAGCCAGCCCGCGAGGTCTTACGGCTGCTCGATGAAGAGCCGGCCTTGACAGCCGAGCTTCTCGATCTGGGCCGCTGGATCGCCGATTACTACTGCGCGCCCTTCGGAGAGGTTTTGCGGACCATGCTGCCGCTGGCCGGAGAGACCCGCGCCGGCAAGATTGTCTCGCTGACACCCAGCGGGGTGGAGGCGGCACGCCAGTTCATCACCCCTGGCACTCAGGACCATGCTGCCCGGCTGCTCCACGCCCTCGAAAAACGGTCCCTCAGCGAGCAGTATCTCAAGCGCAAGGTCCCTGGAGCCGACGCGGCGCTGAGAAGCTTGAAGCGAAAGGGACTGCTCACCGTCGAGCCAGTCCTTGCCAAGAAAGACCCCTCCCTGAGCCGCTCGGGACGGCTGATGGTGAACCCCGGGGATCTTCAGGCGGCCCCCGAAAAACTCAGCCGGGGGGAGCGCTGGCTGGTCGACTTTCTGCGCGAGCAGCCGGGATCTCACGAGATCGAATCTCTCGTTTCGCGGAGAAAAGATGTGAAGACCATTGCGCGCCGGTTGGCTCGGACCGGCGTCGTGAAACTTTGGAGCGAGTTCGACATCATGAACGGCAAGGGGCTCGGCGTGACCCCGGCCATAAAACTGAATCGTGATCAGAAGGCGGCGTTGGACCCTATTTGTTCGTCTCTCCGCGGCGGGGGGTATCGGACTTTTCTGATCCACGGGGTCACCGGCTCCGGGAAGACGGAGGTCTATCTTCGCGCGATCGAAGAGGCGCTTTCCCAAGGGAAAGGCTCGCTCCTGTTGGTCCCGGAAATTGCGCTCACACCGGCGGTCGCCGCACAGTTCTTCGGCCGCTTTGGAGACAAAGTGGCGATTCTCCCTTTAGAGTCTCCCAAAGTCTACCGTTGGTCTGTGCCCGCGCATGTAGGTGTAAGGTGTGCGCGAGCGCTTGGCGAACAATCGCGAACAACGGAGGTTAACCTTAATGAACCCACGAAAATATGCCACCAGGTTTTTATTGATTATGACCGGTATCCTGGGCTTTGCTGTAGCCCAAGGGCCACTTTACGCCGGGACCCTATGTGAGTGCTTAGCGGTGTTGGATGCTAAGAAAGCGTGTTTCGACGCCAATTCGGGGCCCGTAACGGCGGTTTCGGTCAACAGGTTTGTTCCAGGGAACCTGTTGCAATGCACGATTATAGCCGGGGGTGCCCGTCTAAATCTCGTCGCTGATTTTATTGGGAACAAAACAGATCCCCAAAATCTGAATTTCAATTGTCAGATCTCTGTTACCGGCGTGGGCAACGCTTGCGGCCCCGGAACCAACATCCAAAACCTGTCGAGGAAGGAGTCATCCGCCTGGGCGACCTTAGCAGCTGCGGAATGCAGGGAGGCGCAGTAGACGCCCACCCGCTTAAGCGATCTCACCGGCATATACGATACCATCGACCAGCTAGGCCTGCACGCGCCCAACCCTCCTGCGTCGTGCCATTAAGCTGCGATTAACTCCCGCAGGTCCCAGACGTGGTCTGTGATTTCGGCTTCCATCGCAGGCGTGACCCTCAGGCTGCCATGAATGCGGCAGAAGTTGTAGTAGGCGAAGGCAGCGCCTTCGCCCGCTTCCACGGCATGGCGCGGTAGCTGTAGGCTTGGCAGGGCGGAGAGGTTCCTGTAGGGGCTAATGAAGATGGGCAAATCATCTTTGCTCATGTTCGTTTTGACGGTCCGATGAGCAAGTCTTTGCTCGAAAGCTTGAAGACCACCCTTGATTCTCTCGGCAAGAATCTGCCGAACTGATCATTGATCATGGAGAGCGATTGCCCATCTCCACACTAAGACCCCACTACCGAGCGTCCAGAGCTTCCCAATGCACGCTGCGCTCGTAGTGCTCCAACTGATCGGCCGGGATCGGATAGCCTTCCATGTGTTGGGCATCAGCATGGCAGCGAGCACAGGTTCGCGCGACACGGAGCGGATGAACCGGAGAAAGAGCATGGCGGACCTCTCGAATGTCGTGGACACTATGGCAGTCCACGCAGTTCGCCACGTTTAAGTTCCCTTTCGCCAAGCGCTGACCATGCACGCTTGTCCGGTATTGGACGAGCTGATCCACGCGCTGTTGCGGTTTGAACTCATGCATCACGCTGGGATCGCCGTGGCAAGATCCGCATAACTCCGGTACTTGGGCGCGGCCGAGCTTGCCGCGGAATCCTTTATTCACGCTCATGGATTCCTCGGGGTCATAACTGCTGGGGTCCCCTCCGTGGCAGTCGGCGCAGGAGAAACCGTTTTGCTTGTGGATGTCGTCGGCGAACAACTGCATGGGCCGGGCCAGATCACCTTCCATCTCGCGGTGGCACTCCACGCAGGTATCGGCTGGCTCTTCCGCGAGCGCCTGCTGACCATAGGCCGGCGCGGCGGCGGCGAGAACCATCAACCAAACAGCCGTCCTCATGTCCAATACCCCAACGCTGAAAAAACCAGCAGGTAAGCGACGAGAAGGACCCCAATGCCGGTCACCCAAGCACGCGGTTTCTCTCCGTCCGGCACCTTGTCCCAGAACGGAACAAGCATCCAGCCGACAACCCCGGCCATCACGGCCAGAACCGCCAGCACCTCGCCATCGAAGATCCAGATCTTGCTGGGGATGAGTTTCAGATTGTAGAAGACGGCGAGAAAAAACCACTCCGGCTTGATCCCGGGTGGTGCGGGAGCAAACGGGTCCGCTTCCGTGCCGAGACCCCAGGGAAACAACGCCGCCAGCGACCCAAGGACCGCCAGCGCTCCGTACCAGGCAATCATCTCGCGCAACACGAAGTTCGGATAGAAAGGCATCTGCCGCTGCTGGGAGTCCTGATTGGGTGAGCTGATTCCCGCCTTTTGAACCAACGCCAAGTGAAACAGCAGAAGAAGTGTGGTCACCCAGGCAGAACGGCCACGTGGAAACCGAAAAATCGGGTCAAGGTGGCTCCGCCCACTTCCTCGCCGCCCCGCAGAAATCTGACCAGGAAAGAACCCACCAGGGGAACAGTGCCCGCGATGTCGGTGCCCACTTTGGTCGCGAAGAACGCCACCTCGTTCCAGGGAAGCAGGTAGCCGCTAAAGCCGAAGCCGAGCGTGATGAACAACAGCGCCATTCCACTCAGCCAGGTCAGCTCGCGAGGGCGGCGGTAGGCCCGCAGAAAAAAGACGCTGAACATGTGGATCATGGCGGTGAGAACCATCAGGTTGGCCGACCAACTGTGGATCGAGCGCACCAGCCAGCCGAACTCCACCTGGGTCATGATGAACTGCACGCTCGCGAAGGCCTCCGCCGGGGAAGGCCGGTAGTAGAGCAGCAGCAGGATGCCCGTCAATACCTGGATCACGAAAAGAAACAGCGTGATCCCGCCGAAGTAATACCAGATGGTCGCGGAGTGAACAGGAACCTTCTTATGAGCAATGAACTCACGGATGGCTTCAAGTCCCAGCCGTTCCTCGAACCATGGTTTCAACTGCTGCTGGCGGCTCATGCGGCTCTCACGACTGGCGTGACACCATGACGTCCTCGCCCCGAATATTCACGGCGTATTCCTCGAGAGGTTCGGGAGGAGGCCCGCCGACAACCCTGCCGTTTACGTCGAACAATCCGTTGTGGCAGGCGCACCAGATCTGCCGTGTGTCGTCCCGAAACTGCACGGTGCAGTTGAGATGCGTGCAGATCGCCGTGAACGCCCGCCACTCCCCTTTTTCGGTTCGCAGCAGCAAGCCTGGCCGGTTGCCGAATTTGAAGATGAGGCCGGAGTTTGGATTCAAGTCCGCGGCATTGGCGGCTTTGACTTCCCGGGCCGCGGTTTCGGTGTCGGCTGGCGGGATGATGAATCTGGCCGCCGGGTAGACAAACGAAAGAAAGGATCCTGTAAAACCCGTGCCCAGCAGCGCCCGGATGACGTTCCGCCGGCTCTGCGATTCGTATTTTTCTGGCTGATCGCCTAGGGTGGTCCGCACTTCAGCTTTACCTCCTGATCCCCCCAAGGAGACCGCAGGCCGTCAGGATGCTTACGCTGGTTCCCCATGCAAGTCTCTAGCCACTCGCACTGCCGACTGGGGCCTCTGGCTAGGGTCAATCGGGGCAAGACGCCTGACCAAGCTTGGCCGGGACCCGCATGGATGCATGCCCATTTTCGGAGACAAGTATACCGAATTGCGCTCGCCGGGCACCGAATCGGGCAGCCAAGCAGTTGAAGGAGCAACGGGAAGGCTGGTAGCGCTACCGGGATTCGAACCCGAATTTGAGCCTTGAGAGGGCCCTGTCCTAACCCTTAGACGATAGCGCCGGTCTCTAATGATTGTAGGCCGGCGCCTTTGAGCGGTCAAGCTGAAAGGGACAGCTGAAAGGGGCCGGCCCGCCAGTAGCCCGATGCCACGTCCGATGGCAAGCCTGCCGGCGGCCTATTTGCGCAGAGGTGCTTTGGGCCGGGTGGTTCGGCCCGTTACGGTAAAATGGGGCCCTATGGCTGAGTTCCCCGTTGCGATTATCACCGATGAGTTCACGCAAGACTTCGAGTATATCTGCGAAACTGCGGTGCGAATGGGCATCCCGGCGCTCGAGATCCGCACGGCGTGGAATAAGAATATTGTCGACATGTCCGACAGCGAGATCGGCGAGATCGGCAAGATGGCGAAGGCGGCCGGACTCGAGATCGTGTCCATTGCTTCACCTGTCTACAAATGTACGCTGCCAGATGGAGGAGACATCGACCATCGCTTCGAGCAGGACGCTTTCCAGGCAGCCCACACTTACGACGACCAGCCGCGTATTCTGAACCGAGCCATCGAAATTGCCGATAAGCTGGAAGCAAGAATCATCCGCGTGTTTAGCTTTTGGCGAACGACGAACCCCTCCCGGCTGACGGATCGGATCATCGACGCGCTCCGCACGGCGATCGACGCCGCGTCTCCCAAGGGCCTCGTCATTGGGCTGGAAAACGAGCATGCCTGTAATCTGGCGACGGCCGCCGAAGCGGCCCCGGTCATGCGGGCAATCGAGAGTCCCCACTTCGGGCTCGTCTGGGATCCAGCCAATGCCTATGTTGCCGGCGAGGACCCCTTCCCCGGCGGCTACGACCTTCTTCCTGGCGGCAGAATAGTGCATATCCACGCTAAAGACGGCGTCATGCCGGCGGAAAGTGATCGCATGAACTGGTGCGCCGTCGGCGATGGCAAAGTCGGCTGGAAAGGGCAGCTTTCCCGCCTCGTGGCCGACGGCTACGCTGGCATGATCAGTCTAGAAACCCACTGGGGAGGGCCGGACGGGGACAAGTTTGAAGGCAGCAAGATTTGCGCGCGGAACCTCCAGGAACTCGTCAAAGAAGCGGCCTAAAAGACCCCCGAAGTTGAATTGCCATTTCTTATCGAGCTGGAAAATAGTACACTTGAACTGCTAATTCGACTCCACCCGCGCACCCAGGGTGATACTTGCAGTAGGGGCGATGATGTGCAACGAAGTTCCGACCCAGTCATGCATTGATAAATAACGCCACCAAGTCAGCAGCAACACCGATGGTCCGAGCCAATACAGGGCGGCGCCGTTTACGTGGAGCGAGAGTCGAGAGAACCAGTCCGCTTTCTCATCCTGAAAGGGCGAAAATCTTCTCCAGCAATCGTGTTGAGGGGCCATAAGGAGGCTTGCGAATTCAGGCCCGTCCCATCCGGAAATAGCGCGGGCAAGTCCGCCCCCTAACGCCATCAGCGAAAGGAAAGAAGGAAAGAGCAATTGGTGGGATAAGTCAATGAGTTCTGTTCCGACGGTGATTCCGGTCCGGTGGACTACTCCCGATTTCGATGTCCTTTGTCGGCAAACCGCTTTCTCACTTCTTCCGATCCTTGAACCAATACGACCGGGTTGTCCACAGATGGGTTGCTGGATGTATCTAGTGTGTTTTTGGAGCTGGACCTACGCCGAATGGAGAGTACTCGTGAGCGAAATCCAGCGATATATTGGTTTATCTTCTTCTGATGAAAAGGGCGAAGGTAGTCATCGGAGTAACGGTGGGGGTGTTGATCGCCGCCAACGTTGCGCTGCAGTTGGATTCCGACACCGTGGAGCCCGTCGTGTTGACCGTATGGGCATTCTGCAAGAAAGCCACCGGTCAAGCCCCGAACTGCGACTGGAATGCGGTGACAGGTTTCTATGGAGACTACCGTGAGTTCGTAGAGCGAAAGGCAGGGCATCGGGAGCAACTGCGAATCGAAAGGCACGACAAAGATGCCGATATTGTCCTGCTGTCTCATCCCGAGAGAAACTACTGGGTGCCGTATAAAGCGAACATCGAAGAATTCGGTTTCGCCTACACATTGGCTGAGAACGACTTCCTCGCTGACCGCGACCCAGACAAAGCGGTCCAGCAGGGCGATATCGTGATTGACTGCGGAGCTCACGTCGGCGTGTTTACCGCGAAGGCATTCAGTTTGGGCGCCGCCAAGGTCATTGCTGTTGAACCGCAGCCCCGACAGCTGGAATGCCTGCGGCGGAATTTCCCCTCGGAGTTGAAGGATGGGCGGCTCGTGCTGGTGCCAAAAGCTGTTTGGAGCAGCGAAGGAACCATGAACATGCATTTCAACGCCTTCAATCCGGCCGCCGCCAGCTTGGTCAAACCCGGCGATGGAGGAGAAATCGAAGTCCCGCTCACTACGATCGACCTTCTCGTCGCCGAGCTGGAATTGAGCCGCGTGGATTTCATCAAGCTCGATATTGAGGGGGCCGAGCGGGAAGCTCTAAAAGGAGCGAAGGACACGATCCAAAAGCATCACCCGCGTTTTTTAATTGACCGGGACGTCCGCTCGAATACTCTGATTAACGAGTCTGATTTTGGGCCGGCCGGCTACACCGGCTCCTGCAGTTGGTGCGAGTCAACGCGGGGTGAACTTGAACCTCACACCGTCTTTTTCCAGTAGATGAATGTTCCAGGGGAGCTTCGTCCCCGCGGCAGCTAAGGTCCAACTGGCAACGCTAAGAGTTCGCCGACACCAAGATAGGCGGTACGAAGGGGTGCACGACCGCGGGTGTGACTCCGTGGAGCAATTGCCGCGTCTGGTATTTGGCCACCACGATATGAGACACCTCCAAGCTTGCCGTAACATTCGCTTCGAAATTCGGTATCGCCGAATCAGGGAAGCGGGCCATCCAGCCGTAGCGGCCCTCGTAGAACATGGGTCGCCCCATGTCCCAATATTCGAAGACGCCCGCGGCCAAGTCGACCTGTGCTTGATCAAAGCCTTCGGGAATGCCGCTGCGTTGGAAGAACTTGAGGTCCTGCTCCCACCTTAGCTCGGCCGCTTTATGCGCGCGGCGGCTCGAAAAGTCAGAAGCCTGGGGACGGTCGCCGAAGATCTCAGTGAATCCATCCGGTATTTCGGGTTGAGGCGAGCTGGAAATTTCGACCGGACGCCAGGGTTCCGGCCCCGTAAAGGGGTTGACCTTCCACCACTCTCCGCCAAACTCGAGCGGAGCCTGCTGGTAGGGTCCGAGCGGCCATTTCCAGGCATCCGGGACGCCCTGATAGCGCGGTGTGAAGGGTTGCACCGTGGTCGCCGGTTCAGGCGGTTCATCGTTCGGGCCCAGGACCTCGGGCCCCTCGGTCAGCGCCGCCGGCCGCGCTTGGTCCGGCAGGGGGTCCGGGGGTAAACTGCCGCGCGAAACCTCGTGAGCCGGCGCGTGTTGTGGCGGAGCTACGGCGCCGCTGCTATCTTCCGCCGAACGCGAACGAGCCGGGAGCGCCGGCAGTCCTTTGGAATGAGCCGGGCCGATCTCGGGCGCCCCGGAGCGCTCGGAGACACGGGCTTCGAGAAAGGCGGCGAATTGCTCGACCCGTTGCCCTTCGTCAAGCTCGTCGATTCTGTCCGGCAGCTTCCAAAACGCGTTGGCCGATTGTGGCAGGCTGGTGGCGTGGGTCATCGGTAACCTCCGCGGCCTTCGAGAGGCCTTCGTGAAGACCCGAGCACGCGGCGTTCCAAACAGAAACGGAGGCGGAGAAGGAATAAGGTCTTTGTTTCCTGGGGCACAGCCGGGGGGGCTTGTGCAGGCGAGTGCGGAGTGACCGCGTCAAGAATTCGCCACCAGACAAGATCTTGCGGCGGACTACGGGCTAGCTGCTTCGAGCGCGGCTCGTTGCGAGTGTGTGTAGCGGCAGTTCGAAGGCGGGTGCGTCAACGCCAGCATCCGGTCCCTGAGTCCGAGACGTCTTTCGATCAGTATTAGATTGTTGCGGGCGTCAAAATGGCAAGGATCGCTTTCCAGAGCCCTGCGAAATACGGCGGAGGCTTGGCCGGTGTCTCCAAGAGAATAAAGCGCCGCGCCGTAGTTGGTGAGCGCCTGAGCGTCGTCCGGTGAAACAGCGAGAGCGGCCTGAAACTCACCGAGGGCTTCCCCGGGCCTTCCCCGGCTGAGGTGGAAAACTCCCAGTTCGGTTGCGACGCTTCGATCATTGGGTGCAAGTTTTTTGGCCCGATGCAGGAGCCTAAGACGCTCCTCGTCTTTGCCGGGCCCGCCGCCGGCCAGGGCTCGCGCGAGCTGCAACTTCGGCCGGATCTTCGACGGCGATTTCTCTGTTGTATCGCGCCAGAGGCTCTCTTCGGTCCGCCACGCCAGACTTCGCTGCAAGCTAATGCCACACAGCGCGACGGCGAGAGCCATCAGTACAGGCCTTGGAGCTGGTTTGAGCAAGGAGCCGATCGCCAAGCTGAGGCTGAGAAGAGGCAAATACATGCGGCGTTCCGCGATGAGATCGGCTAGCGGCACGACACTGGAGGCAGGAATCAGAAGAATGAAAAAGCCCAGGAGCCAGTAAACCCTAGGCTGCCTTCTTGCAAACCAGCAACTGGCGGCAATACCTCCCAAGAGCAGGCCCCAGGCCAGCCAAGCCGAGAGATCCTCTCGCGCGGACAATGAAAAGTCCCGATCGAAATTCAAGCTTGCGGGCCAAACAACCAGGCGAAGGTATTCCCAAATCACACGTCCCTGGGTCAGAAGGTACCTCGCCGGAGTGATATCTCCCAGTTCGAAGCCGATACCGGCGCCCTTTGTGACGAGCGCGGCGTAGTAAAGCCTGGCGGCGGCCAGTGCCGCGAAAGCCAGCATGGCGGACAAGGGCTTGAAATAGACACGCAGCTCCGCGAGGGCCCGCCGCCGGCGGATCCATTCATAGCCGAATAAGAAGGCGGGGAATGCCGCTGCTTCTTCCTTCGCCAGCAGGGCTGCCCAAAAAAACAACGCGGACCGCCATAGTTTGCCGTTCAACCAGTCTTTCCAGCAAAGCAGGCACAATAGCGCCGCAAGCAAGCTAGCCCTGCCGAAGATGTAGGCCACGGGTTCGGTTTGAAGCGGGTGAAAAGCGAAAATAGAGGCCGCAATGAGAGCCGGTTTTCTATCTGCCACGCGGAGAAAGACAGGAAAAGCGATCCAAACCGAGGCGAGGTGGATCGCAAGATTCACGAGGTGATAGCCGAACGGATTCTCGGCCCCGACTTGCCAGTTCAGCCAGAACGTTAAGTAAGTAAGCGGCCGGGTTCGTTCCAGCCGAAACACCTCCCACCAGCCCGAGGAGGACGTAAGCACCGGGTCGCTGAAAAGAGAGTGGTCGTCGAAGTGAAACGATGATAAGAGGGTTGGGCCAAACGCGAGCAGCGCCAGGCCGAGGATGACGATCTGAACGCGATTGGGCATGCCTTGCGGCAAGTTCGCTCGGAACCGGTTCAACAACCCGACAACTGTAGCACGGGTGAGGGGCGGGCGCGGCTTCGTTCAATCCGGAACGCCAGAAGCTGACTGCCTGAAAGGCGCTGGGCTAGACCCGGTGATGGATACTACAGCAATCCCAACTCGATCTCGATGTTGGTCACAACCGCCACGCGCTTGCCGTCTTTTCGCGCCGGCCGAAACGTCCACTGACGGACGGCTTCCACCGCTTTTTCGTCTAGCCCCAAGCCCAGGCTGCGCAGCAGCCGAAAACTCCGTGCCCGCCCTTCGCTGTCGATGGCGACTTGCAGCAGAACCGTGCCCTCGTGCCGCGCGATGCGCGCTTCGTCGGTGTACTCGGGTTCCACCCGGTCTCTCAACTCCGGCTGGCGGCGAACTTCTTGTGACGTATAGATTTCTGATAGCTGCCCGGCGGGGCCGTTGTAACGGCTCACCCTTTCCTGGCGGACCCTTTTGGCGCGGTTCAGCAGCGCTTGGGCCTTTTCGCCCTGCTGCAGCTTGTTCAGCAGACGCGCGAAGTGTTCGGCGGTGGCGATCGTGTCAAGGTGATCGGCTCCCAGCAACTTTTCGCGGATGGACAAGGCGTGCGGGAAATACACCTCGGCCTTATCCAGGCGAGCCTGATTCTCGTAGAGAACGCCGAGATCGTTGATGCTCTGGGCAACATCCACGTGTTCGCGGCCGAGGGTTTTCACGCGCAGTGCGAAGGCCTTCTTGTAGTACTCCTCGGCAAGATCATATTTACGGCGGGCGTGATAGTAGCCGCCGACTTCGTGCAGGTAGCGCGCGTACTCGGAATCCTGGGCTCCATGGGCCGCCTCGGCGGCGTCAAGTGCGTCGCGGTAGATGGTCTCGGGCTTGGCGAAATCCCCTTGGGCGCGGTAGAGCCGGGCCATGTGCACCAGCGTCTTCGCCTTTCGGGGGTCGTTTGAACCGAACCCCGCGGTCTGGTCGAGCGCCGCCTGAAACTGTGTTTCGGCCAGGTCGTAGTCCCGCGCCTCGAGCGCCCGTTCCCCGGCGGCGATCGCTTGATCCCATCGACCGGCTTGGGCGCGAACGGGTCCATCGGCGAACGCCGCGAGCAGCGCCGCTAGGGCACAGACCAATAGAGCGATTCTGACTTCAGCTCCACGCATCATCCACGAACACCGGCGCCTCAACGGGGTTCACCGCTTTGTAACAATCCGAACGTAGGGGCCGACTCGTAACGACCAGCCTCGCCGTCCAAGCCGCCCCGGCATCAACTCAGCTTGAAAAACCCCCAAGTGAACCCAGTCTACCAAGCACGATAGGGCGGGTAGGCCCGGTACGGCGAGCCGGCTGAAAGATTTACCCCAAGTCGAGGGAGGAATCTAGCGCTCACGAGACGCCTGGAGACAAAAAACCCGGCTCCGGGTCCCAAAAACCCAAAGCCGGTATCGACGAGCAGAGGAGATAGAGAAAGCAAGCTCTGTCTTCGTTAGACCTTCCACCGAACCCAGTTTCAGGATGCAGGCATCGCTTGCACTGTCGAATAATTGATGTCACTCGTTAGACGGATCGCGGTGAAATCCGGTTGCGGCTGATTCGGCGGGGCTCGGCCGGTACGTTTGCTCGGAAACGCCAGGCGCCTCGGGCTGCGTCCTTGTACCGAATGGCTAGCCTTCGCCAAACCGCTTCCGTAGCCGTTCGGCGAATCGTTCCACGTCGACAATGAACCTCTCGTGAGTTCCTTTGCCGACGGTCTGCCGCGAGTCGGCGGCCTCGACCTCAAACGTCACTTTCCGCCCGTCGATTTTCGTCACCGTTGCGCGATAGGCAACCGTCTCTCCGATCGGCGTGGGCGCTAAGTGTGAAACGTCGACCCGGACTCCGACCGTGTCCTGCCCTTTGTCGAGATGCGGCAGCACGGCGTCCCGCGCGGCGAACTCCATCCAGCGAATCATGGACGGCGACGCAAGAGACGGCTTCACATCCATTCCTAGAAAAGTGATGGCGTCTTCTTGCAGCACCTGGCGCTTCTGTTCGAGAGTGATACCCGGCTTGACCATAAGGCCCATAATAGCCGGATACGTCTTCTTCTGAAAACTTCCTGACCCGTCATTTCGGCGAGATGCTGGCGCGGCTGTCGGCCCTGCCTGTGCCGGGCGGGTAGCGGCGGGGAATCGGAACAGGCAACAGGAGCTGGGTCGCCGAGGAGCAGGGTCGAATAGGTGCCGGCAAAGAGCCCTCGGGCGCGGCGCTACGCCACGATCGAGCGGCATTCAACGGTCGAAGCGGGAGCGGCAGGAACGTCGAATGTGCGAGCAGGACCAGCGATTTCGCGAAGATGGGGGATGAGGCGAGTTAAGGGGCTCGTTTTGTTGGTCTTGAGGGGTCTCCCCACTCCGTTCAATGGATTTTGAGTCTAAACTCGTTGTCTCACTTTTGGGGGCAAGTCCACACTGCTACTCCAGAAACCTCTTGCCTAGACGACTTTGCCCCTTCCCAAGGCCCTTTTCAACGTGCTAGGCTATTTGTAAGTCGTTCAAAACACTTATTTTGAAGGGCCTGTGGCGCAGTTGGGAGCGCGCTTCCATGGCATGGAAGAGGTCGAGGGTTCGAATCCCTCCAGGTCCACCATTCATTTCAATCACTTATCGCCCCTCCCTCTCTTCTCCGGGTCCCAAAACGGGCCCAAAACCTCGACTACTTTACCCTTTACCATTCAATCGCTTGCGAGTTGAGCCTCAACGCA
Source organism: Bryobacterales bacterium (assembly GCA_965226185.1). Lineage (GTDB taxonomy): Bacteria > Acidobacteriota > Terriglobia > Bryobacterales > UBA6623 > CBDCYS01. The sequence continues at coordinate 2,782,746 of CBDDCT010000007.1, read as the reverse complement.
ACCGCATAGCCCCGTCCCGCCAACAGGCCGTCAGCACGGCGCATGTTATAATTCCGCAGGAAAGCTGTCTCCAAGCCCGGACCGACGGGCGCCGTCAACGTGGCCGATGAAATCGAGATCAGTTTCTCTAGTGACCCGCGCTGGCTTCGGCCCATCCGCACCTTACTCGAGGAGTTTACCGAGCAAGCGGGCCTCGATTCCAAGGCTCGCCATGAGGTGATACTAGCTGCCGGAGAGGCCCTGGCCAACGTCATGAGGCACTCCTACAACGGCGATTGCCATCAAAAGGTTTGGCTGAAATACAGGTCGGATGACAACATGATGGAGATCGAAATACGTGACCGAGGTGAAGCTTTTGATTTGAAGGCGGTTCTGCCTCCTCCGGACGAGCTTCGACCCGGCGGACGCGGAGTCTACCTGATCCGCAGTGCGATGGACGAAGTCGAATACCGCCGCGAGGGCGATCAAAATCTCGTGCGAATGAGGAAGGTTTTCGAGCCGCGGGCTCGCTAGGATCGGCAAACCCATGGACATCAATATCAAGCGCGACGGCACTTGCTCGGTTGTTTACGTCTCCGGCGACGTCGACCTCTATTCCTCGCCGAAACTGCGGGAGACCGTTTTGGATTTGTTCCGCAATCGTGAGCAACAGAAGGTCATCTTGAACCTCTCCGAAGTGAACTATGTCGACAGTTCCGGCATCGCGAGTCTCGTCGAGGGGTTGCAAGAAGCGAAGAAACACGCCGCGCGGTTTATTCTCGTCGGCCTCAACGAAGGACCGCGTCACGTCCTGGAGTTAACCAGGCTGCTCAACGTATTCGAGATCGCGGAGAGCGAAGAGGAGGCTCTCGGTTAACCGCGGGGCGCAAATCCGGCTTCTGAAGCCGGGCCGGAATCCTTCCAAGCGGTTCTCAACTGGACCATGAACATTCTGGAAACCGTCGGCAAGTCGACGATCGAAAAAATCGAGTACGTCGGCGGGTTGTCGGTGCAATTCTGGCGCGGTTTTCGCGCATCCTGGCGGGCCAACCCGGTTACTGGAAATCGCCTGCGCTGGAAGGCGACGGTGCGCCAGATGGCGATCGTCGGAGTGCATGCCCTTCCCGTCGTTTGCCTGATCTCGGCTTGCACCGGCTTGATCTTGGCGCTTCAAGCAGGCGCCGAATTGCGGCAATTCGGGGCCTTGAAATTTGTCATCAACCTGGTCGGGGTCAGCATCACGAGAGAGCTGGGTCCGTTGATGACCGCGGTGGTTGTGATAGGGCGGTCAGGATCGGCATTCTCGGCGGAGATCGGAACCATGGTGGTCACCGAAGAAGTCGATGCGCTGCGGACGATGGCTTTGGACCCGGTTGAGTTTATTCTCGTCCCAAAGTACCTGGCGATGATGGCGATGATGCCCTGCTTGACGATCGCGGCCGACACGGCGGGCATTCTGGCGGGGGGAATCTACACGTTCTACGCGCTGGACATGAGCATGAACCTGTACGTGCAGGCGACCCTGGAAGTGCTGCTCACGAGGGATATTGTTTCCGGACTGGTCAAAAGCGTCGCCTTCGGCACCATCATCGTGCATGTGGGTTGTTTTGAGGGGTTCCACGTGCGCGGAGGCCCGGAGGGAGTCGGCCGCGCCACGACGGCCGCGGTCGTCAAGTCCATTTTCCTGGTCGTCTTGGCGGATCTGCTTTTCACCGCCTTTTTCTATTTCTTCTGGACATGAGCGCCAGCACGGAGAGTTCCGTCTTCACGAGCCGAAATCCGGCCCAGCCCGAGCCTATCATCTCGGTCCAAGACCTGGTGGTGCGCTACGGCGGCAACACCATCTTGCACGGCATCAACCTGGATGTTCTGCCCGGAGAAACGATGGTCATCCTGGGAGGCAGCGGCTCGGGCAAGAGCACGATGCTGCGGCACATCGAGGCGCTGGCCAAACCCGTGTCCGGACGCATCTTCGTCAAGGGAGTGGACGTTACGCGGGCAAGCGAGAAAGAACTTTTTGAGATCCGCCGCATCATGGGAGTCTCGTTTCAGAGCGCGGCGATGTTTAACTCCATGACCGTCGGAGACAATGTAGCATTACCCTTGCGGGAGCACACGAAACTGGCCGAGTCGACCATCAAGCTCATGACCCGCATGAAGCTGGAGCAGGTCGGATTGGGCGGGGTCGAGGATCTCTACCCGTCACAGCTTTCCGGCGGAATGAGAAAGCGGGCGTCGGTGGCGCGCGCTTTGGCCATGGATCCCGAAATTTTGCTGTTCGACGAGCCCTCGGCCGGGCTGGATCCGATTATCGCGGCCGGGATTGACGAGTTGATTCTGCATCTCAAGAGCGCATTCAAAATGACGATCATCGTCGTCACGCACGAGCTGGAAAGCGCTTTTCTGATTGCTGACCGCTTGTGCATGTTGCGGAAGGGCAAGATGATAGCGGTTGGAACGAAAGACGAGATTCGCAACAGCGATCACCCGCGGATTCGGCAGTTTCTGGATCGGGTCGCCGACGAAGTGGGCGCCGACCAGGGGGCTTACTTGGAGCGGCTGACGGACAGATAACTTATTGGGGAAAAGATGAGCAGCGAAGCCAAAGTCGGCACGTTCGTCATTGTCGCGATCATTATTTTCGTCTACACGTTTATCTCCGTTGCCAACGTTCAATTGGGCGGCGAAAACGTGACATACCGAGCTTATTTCACCTCCGCGGCGGGCCTCGACCCGGGTACGCGGGTGCGCTTCGGCGGACTGAAAGCAGGAGTCGTCAGCGACGTGCGGCCTTTCGCCGAAGACCCGACCCGGGTCGAAGTCATCTTCCAGATGGGCGCCGGCATTCCCGTCAACGCTGATTCCGTTGCCAAGGCGGCTTCGCTCAGCGCGCTGGGCGACAAGTATCTCGAAGTCAGCACGGGATCGAACGAAGCCGCCCGCATCGAGCCCGGCGGAGTCGTTCGTTCCGAAGAGGCTTTGACGCTCGACGATCTGACGGCCCAGATCTCGGGGGTTTCAAAGCAGGCCCAGGTTTTGATGAAAGATGTGCAAGAGAATTTCAACCGTTTGACTGGCCGCGCTGAAGCGCTCATGGAAAACCTGACCGAAATGACCAGCGAAAAGAATCAAAAGTCATTCGAGCAGGTTCTCGAGAACACAAACCTCCTTGTGGCCGAGCAGCGCCCCAAGTTCGACAAGATCACCAGCCAAGTTAGCGAGATGCTCGAGAAGGTTGACATTCTGCTCGATGACGTTCAGAAGGTGGCGCGGAACGCTGACACAACCATCGCCAGCGTCAACCGCACCGTGGAGGATACGCGGGAGCCGCTCAAGAGAACCTTGGAGGAAATGGAAGCGACCTTGAAAGAAACCCGGCGCTTGATCGCCGACATCCAAGCGGTCGTCGTCCTGAACGAAGAGAACATCAACGAGACGCTGGAGAATATTCGCGTCAGCTCGGAGAATATCGAGCAGCTCACCGATGAGCTGCGGCAGCGCCCCTGGAGCCTGATTCGGATCAAGCCGAAAGAAGACCGCAGGGTACCGCTGGGAACCGCGCGGTAACGGTGCCGCCACTGGTCGCCGGCTAGAACGCTTCAGCACGTGTATAGTTAAATCGTTGCCGATTGTCGCGGAAAATTTCAGATGGCCGGACAGAGGCGCGGACGGAAGTTCGCGCTCTTCATCGTGGTCGCGTCTCCATCACCTGTGGACCCTCTTTGGTTGCGGCTCGTCCGCGTTAAGGATATGCACATGGGCTACCCACACCAACTGTTAACCCGGCTTCGAACGCTGACCGGCTTGCTTGTTGTAGGACTTTGTCTAACGTCAGTCATCGCGGCTCAGTCCAATCCTGAGCCCCGCTTTACGGTGAACAACGAACTGGTCCGGCCGGAGGGCTACCGCGAATGGGTCTTTGTCGGAGCATCGCTCGCCATGAGCTACGACGAGGACAGTGGCAAGCCGAAGCATCCCAAATTTCACAACGTCTACATTCATCCTGACGCCTATCAGCATTTCAAAAAGACCGGCGGCTTCGCGGAGAGAACGATCCTGGCGATGGAAGTATTCACCGCTGGCTCTCAAGCTTCTATCAACCGGCAGGGGAGCTTTGAAGACCGTTCGGTAGGCCTCGAAGCGGCCGTCAAGGACAGTTCGCGATTTCAGGAGAGCTGGGCCTACTTCAGTTTTACTGAATCCGAAAGCAAGCTTGCCGCTACGGCTGCCGCGTTTCCCAAGGACCGCTGCTGGTCGTGCCACAACGAACACGCCGCGAACGGAAATGTCTTTACCCAGTTCTACCCGGTGCTTCGCGGCAAAGAGTGAGGCATTCGATATTCACAGGGAAGCCCGTCTGACGAAATCGAACATGGCGAGGGAGTAGCGTATTTTCGCGGCGGCGCAATGAATCTCGATAAGCCCCGGCAAAAGCAAGGAATCTGTATGGGGCGCTTTGCCATTCTGATCTGCGGACTGGCGATTTGCGGTTGCGCTCCGGCCCAGGAACTGCCCGAATCCGGCGAGTCATTGTTTTCCCGCGCGCGCCGAGCCTATAACGCCCAACGCCTCGAGGAGGCGGCCTCGCTGGCGGGCAGGGCGATTGAGATCAACCCCGACGACCCGCGCGGCTATTCGCTTCGGGCCTCTGTGCACGAAGCTGCTCGCCGGTTCGCCGAGGCTCTCGAGGACTACGATCGGCTCGTCCAACTCCTTCCGCGGAATTCCGATGCGCATAACCGCCGCGGCAGCGCGCGTTTCAAGGCTGGCCACATTGCGGCGTCCATCGGCGATTTCGATCGCGCCATCGAGCTGCAGCCGAGCCAGCAGCCTTATCATTGGCAGCGGGGAATCTCTTACTACTACGCCGGCCGCTACGACGACGGCAGGCGGCAGTTCGAGTCCCATCAGACCGTCAATTCGAGCGACGTCGAAAACGCGTTTTGGCACTACTTGTGCAACGCCCGATTATCCGATCCGGACAGCGCCCGCCAGAAACTGCTTCCCATCCGGCATGACTCGCGCGTGCCCATGATGCGGATCTACGCGCTTTTGCGTGGCGAAACAAACGCCCGGGAGGTGCTCGAAACAGCGCGGGCCGAGGGGTCGTCTTCGCAACGCGCTTCAGCTCTTTTTTACGCGCATCTCTACATCGGCCTTTACCACGAAGCGAATGGCAACGATGCACTGGCGCGCCAGCATCTCACCGCGGCGGCCGAAGACCACGAAGCGGACCACTACATGTGGCACGTAGCCCGCGTCCACGCCGAGAGGTTCAAGAAACGCGAATAGCGCGTGAAGCACGGCGAGCAGGCGTCGCGCACCGCGGCGAGGCGACGCCGGCCCGGAGGCCGACGGCTGGAGTTTCTACATTTCGGCACGTCCACTGTGGGGCAGGCATCCTTGCCTGCCAACGCCGGCCCGAGGCCGGCGCGGCCCGCCAGGAGCCGCGCGCCACGTCGCGCCTCGGCGTTCGGCGAAAAATGCAGGCTAACGCCGCGCCGCGAAAAAGCGCTGCAGCCGTTGGAGGCATTGGTCCGCGAGAACACCCTCGACGATCTCCACTTGGTGATTCAATAAATCGGAATCGGCCAGCCGAAACTTGCTGCGCACCGCGCCGAAGCGCAGATCGCGAGTTCCAAAAACGAGCTTATCCACGCGAGCGTTCACCAGCGCTCCCGCGCACATCGCACAGGGCTCCATCGTGGCGTAAAGGGTCGCTCCGTTGAGGCGATAAGTTCCGAGGTGTTTGGCCGCTTCCCGCAGAGCCAGGATCTCGGCGTGCGCCGTGGGATCTCCTGTCGAGATGGGTGCATTCGCCCCGTTGCCGACGATTTGGTCCTGCATGACAACCACAGCCCCGACCGGCACTTCACCCAAGGCCTCCGCCTGGTCCGCCAGCTCTAGCGCCGTTCGCATGAAGCTCTCGTGGTCAGTAGTGATTGCGGCTTGCACGATTTGAATAGAGTCTAGCCTGTATTTTTCACTGTCTGACGGTCGAAGCGGACGGCACGCCCGCCATTACTTCGTTACGCTTGCTCACCGTGCTCGCCGTAGGGTCCAAGTCCTCAAGCTGTCGCGGGCGTCGGCCCCAAGTACATCCGGCGCAGGCGTACCACGCCTAGCTTGTCAAACACCTCGACGCGGCCCGCTGAGAGCGTGCGCCAGTGTGCCCAGCATGGGCTGATTCTAGCAGGATGAAACGAGCCTGCCGGGACCGATGGAGGTAACCGTAGGGAACCGCAGAGCGGAAGTCGCGGGGCGCAAGCCGCGCGGCCAAGCCGAAGGAAGCGGGAAACAAACCTTTGACCGTAGGAACACGAACCGGCAGAGAGGCCGCGTACGGGCGGTAAGCGTGCTGGCCACCGCGAAGCCCGAAATCCATACGAGACGTGCGAGGTAGAGCCGGACGGCACGAAGGGACAGAATCAGCGTCTTACCTGGGGAGAGCTCCCTCGTGAGAGCGGGGGAGAAGTCAGCAGAAGCCATAGTAGCGAGGAAGGCGGGTAACGCCGCTGGAGCGAAGGGCTGAAGGGCCAAGGAGCAAAGCTAGAGGAGGATCTGGCACAGCGTGAAAGAGGTTTTCCCGGAGTCCCGGGCCGCAAGGTCCTTCCCCGCTGGGGGAACGAGATGGGGAGCAGGCGGAGGCAGAAGCGGTGGAGCCGTGGCGAGCCGACGCCGGTGGAAACCAGAGCGCGAGCCGCGAAACTCCCGACAGAACGCGATGCACAAGGTGCGGGAGGCAGTCGGTTTCCGGCGGCCTGCCTGCCTTGCGGCGAGACTTGCCGCCGGTCCAACCGCCGGATACGGAAAACCGTACGTCCGGTGGTGTGGGAGGGTGCCGGGGCGCAATCCCCGGCACCCGACCCGATCGTTTCGTGTCTTTTCAGGTTGTGTATCAACTTTGTTGGGGGTGTGTTCTCGAGAGGGCTTGGGACGCCTGGTCACTCCTCTTCGTCCAGTTTGAGCGAGGCGGAATTGATGCAGTATCGCAGGCCGGCGGGCGCGGGGCCATCTGGGAAGACGTGGCCCAGATGGGCGTCGCAGGCGCCGCAGAGGACTTCGCTTCGGCGCATACCGTGGCTGAGATCTGTTTCGGTGGCAACGTTATCTTCCGACACAGACCGCGAAAAGCTGGGCCAGCCGGTGCCGGAGTCGAACTTGTCCTGCGAGGTGAACAACGGCGCGCCACAGCAGGTGCAGCGGTAGGTTCCTTGGAGCTTGCAATCCCAATATCCCGCACTGAAAGGGGGTTCGGTCCCCTTCTCGCGCGTGATTCGGTATTGCTCCGCGGTCAGTTCAGCGCGCCATTGCTGTTCTGATTTATCTATTGTTTTCACAGGTGGGGTTTTCACGGGGGACACTCCTTCGGCGAGTTTGCGGCGGACAGCATGGCTTGCCCGGCTCATTTGGACGACCGACCGCACACCGCTGCGTGGGCTCCGAGCTTCGGCTCACCGCGTCGGCCGGCTTGACGAGAATCCTGTTTTGCTTAATCGAATCCGCTTGATCGGATCCGGCTCAATTGCTCGATTGCTTGAGATCTGTAAATCAATCGCCGAGATATCTCGGCACACCGGCTAACGCCGGGGCGGGCGGCGCCTTCCACGGTTCAAGCTTGGCGAAGTCGACGTTGGACGCTTTCTTGCGAAACTCTCTCATCTGGGTTGGAGTCAGTTTCTTAGCCGTTGTTACCAAACGATGATCGGTTTCTACTTCCTCGACCGTGCGGCAGCCGAGGATGGATGTGGATATGGGCAAGGACCAGGTGTAGTTGAGACATTCACCGACCGTGGCAACCCGGTTGTTCAACCTGAATTATGCACAGATTCGGCGTAGCCATCGCCGATGGAGTTGTGGCGGTAGCGGCAGTCGTGTCAACTCAGTGATTTAGCAAGTCGTCTTTTCCTCTGTTTCCCTCCCTGTTTGAGCCGCCTGCCAATCCCGGCGGGCAAAAGCGGGCGGGCAAGCGGCGTGTTCCCAGTACGTTGCGGCGAGTGCATGAAATTTTATGCATGGAGCGCCCCTCAACTCAGCGCACCCTCCACCACCGGCGCGAAGCTCGATCCCGGTGGCCCCATCGCCCGCAGCCGCCGCATCAGCCGTTCAAACAGGCCCTTTTCCTCATAATGATCGCTGTAGCTGACACCCGTTCTGCCGGCGTGCCGCCAGATCTTGGCCGCCACGAACAGAAAGCGCAGCCGCGCCGTCGCCAGGGTGGTGTGCCGCAGTGTCTCCACGCTGGCTTGGGCTTCGCGGTTGAACAGCAGCAGCCAGCAGTTGAGGTTGTAGGCCAGCATGGCCAGCTGAAAGTGATTGCGGTTCATGTCAAAGCGGCGCGAGGGATGGGCCGCCAGCCCGGCGTCGTTGTTGGCCTCCTTGATGAGGTTCTCGGCTGCGGCGCGCTGATTGTAAAACCACACCACCGCCGCGATCGGTTCGGCCAGGTTGGTGACAAACACGCGGTAGGTGTAAGCGCTGGTGGCAAACAGCTGGTATTGCTCGGCCGCGCCGGCCGCGGGTTCGTTTTCGTAACGCAGCGCCAGGAAACGACAGGCCCGCGCCCAGCCCTGCGGCTGGTAGAGGAATTCGCATTCCGCATCCGCATCGCTGTGGGGCGAGGGCTTCCAGGCCGCTTGCTGCAACTGCTCGACCAGCCGCCTGGTCTTGCGCGCCACGATGACGAACTGACAAGCCGCCTTTTCATAGGCCTCCACCGCCTCCCAGCAATAAAACCCGGAATCGGCCCGCGCCAGGATTTTCTTCACGCCGTGCGGCAAAGCCCGAAAGGCGCTCTCGAGGTGGGCGGCGATCTGCCGGCCCGTGGGCCGGTCGCCGTTGCGCAACCCGCCCATCAGGTATTCGCGCGTCTCGGCCAGGAAAGTCAGTATCGGCTGGTAGCTGCGCTTGCCCTTGTTCTTGGGGTTGTAACTCTTGCGCCCGCCCATCTGGCGGCCGTAGAGCGTGTGCACGGTGGTGTCGGTGTCCAGCGTCACCGTCTCCAATTTCACCTGGGCCGCGGCCCAGACTCGTTCCCGCAGCTGGCGCTGAATGGAAAGGATCTGCTTCGCCACGTTGAGGTGCAGCGAGGCCAGAAAGCGCCACAGCGTGGACTGCGGCGGCAGACGCGTCACTTGCAAGATGCCGGTCAAGATGGGGTCGCGGGCGATGAAGCGGAGTTGGTTCAGCCGCGCAAAGCCGACATAGAGGCCCAGCACGAGGGCCAGCACAAACTGGTAGAGGCTCATCACACGGGTGATTCGTTTGTTCGTGATGGTTTCTTCCAGCAGCACCTGGAAGCCGAGTTTTTCGAGCAGGGTGGCGACGGGCAGCAAGCCGCCGTAGGGAGTCAGATTCTTGCCGCGGAAGTGATAAGGCGTGGCAGCCCCGATTTTATTGGGCCGCGGGGCCCTCGCGCCCCGGCCTTGTTTGACGGGCCTTCGGGAGCTATGCTGTTTTCGCTTGGTAACCATTTGGGTGACCTCCTTGGGGTTGACTGGCGAAGCTGAAATCTTTGCCAGCCTACCTTATTACCCCATGTTTTCGGGGGTCCCCCAAATGGCCCCTGGCGGCTCAGCCCTCCTCCGGTGCACCCCGCAGTGCATAATTCAGGTTCAACAAGCCTGCGTTGCCGGTAACCTTCATGGCGATGATGCCGATGCCCATTTTAACCGCCACGGGCAAAGTGATGCGCTCGAAGCTAAAGGCCCGATTGGCGCCGTCGGAGATGCTAAGAGGCATCAGAACCGAATCAAAGTCATACATGCCGAGGATCTTCACCAGTACGTGCGGGTTCATGTGGCCGGTGACGCCGACGAAACGGATCTTACCTGCTTTCTTGGCTTTCTCGATCATTTCCATCACGCCGCGCGGCCCAAAGATGAAGTTGATGTCTTCTTCGTGCATGACGTTGTGGATCTGGTAGAGATCCAGGTAGTCGGTCTTCATGTTCGACAGACTCTGGTTGAGATCGAGCTCGGAATGGGCAAGAGTGCGGTGGCGGGTTTTCGTGCCGATGATGATCTTGTCCCGCACGCCGGCGAGGGCGGCGCCGTAGCGCAACTGGCTGATTCCGTAGGCTCCGGCGGCAGCGGTATCGAAGTAATTGACGCCCAGGTCGTAGCAGCGCCGGATGGTATCGAGCGCTTGCTTGGTGTCAAGCAGCGTCCCAACACGGCCGCCGCCGAGACTCATCAGAGACACATCGAGCCCCGTCTTGCCGAACTTACGGCGGGGGATCGAACCAGCGGCGGCCGCGGAAAGACTAGCGGCCAGGCCCATCCCCCCGGCGATTTTCACAAAATCCCTTCTGCTCTTCGACATGGCGACTCCTTTTCTAGTGCAGTGGACTATCTCCGCATCGCTTGTTTTCGGCAATGCTAGGAGAACGGTCCTCAGGCATTATTATAAGAGACCCCATGCTGAAGTGTGTGCCGCGGAATACCATGGTGCGGCTCGGAAAACACTCACAGGCATCCTTGCCAATTAGGTGACCAGCCGAGTCATCTTTCGCGCTAAGCGACAGCTCTTGCTTGCGTGGTAGCACGCCAGACTTCATGAATTACGCGCGTGCCACAAAATCCCTTACCGTGTCCCTTTCGGCTGTTACGCGAGCGATACGTTACGCCAAGAACGCCGATTCCGCGGGACGGCTGCTATGATGACAAGGGCTATGCGGAGGGTCCTCCTGAAGCGGTTTTCACTTTTCGCGGCACTGCTTTGCGCCGCTTCGCTACTGTACTTTGCGGTCCCGCTGGAATCGCAGTCTCAATCCCGTGAGCGGGGCGCTAAGCAGCGGCGCGAGCGGGCCATGCGCTGGCCCGTGCTGCGCCCCGTCGTGCGAGGAACGCGCGGAGCGGTTGGCGCCGGAACCCCGCTGGTGACCGAGGCCGCCATGCGCACGTTTCATGGCGGAGGCAACGCCGTCGACGCGGGTATCGCTTCACTTTTCGCCGGTGCGGTCTCGGAGTTTTCCCATTTCGGATTCGGCGGCGAAGCTCCGATCTTGATTCGGACCAAAGATGGCAAGGTGTACTGCATCCCTGGTTTGGGTCCCGCGCCCAAATTAATGACCCGCGAGTTTTTTCAGAGCCGCCGGCTTCAACCCGACAATGAACAGGAAGCGCGGCGGCGTGGCCGAAGCAACGGCCCCATTCCCTCCTACGGTTTGCTCCCGGCCTTGGTGCCCGGCATGGTGGACGGCGGGCTGGTCGCACTCAAGACCTTCGGCACCAAGCACTTTCACGAAGTTGCTCAGCCTGCAATTGAACTGGCGGACGGCTTTCCCATCGACCAAACCCGGGCGCGCTCGATCGCTCAAGCGACACGTTTTCTCCGGCGATTCCCAACCTCGCAAAAAGTCTTCATGCCGGGGGGAAGACTGTCACGTCCAGGCGATATCTTTCGCCAGCCCGACCTGGCGAGGACTCTGCGGTCAATGGCGGCGGCCGAGAAAAGGGCCTTGGAAAACGGCGCCTCTCGGGAAGCTGCGATCGATGCCGTACGCGACCTCTTCTATCGCGGCGACATTGCCCGCAAGATCGGCCAGTTCGTCAGAGAGAACGGCGGGCTGCTTCGATACGAAGACCTGGCGGCCTATCGCACCGGCGTTGAGGAACCTCTGAAAACAAACTACCGGGGTTTTGAGGTCTATAAGGCCGGCTTTTGGACACAAGGCGCCGTGATGGTTGAAGCCCTCAATATTTTGGAGGGCTACGACCTCGAACAGATGGGATGGAATTCGGGCGATTACATCCACGTGCTGGTCGAGTCGCTGAAGCTCGCTTACGCGGATCGCGACACTTATTACGCGGATCCCGATTTCTCGGCCGTTCCCGCGCGGCTGGTCAGCAAAGTTTACGCCGCCAAACGGCGCCAGATCATTGATTTGACGAATGCGTCGAGCGAGTTTCGGCCCGGCGAATTCAGCGGCGGGGAGCCTCCGCATCCTTCGAGGTACGCCGGGCAACTCCGGCCCCTGACCGACGCGCTGATGTCGAAGGACACGACTTGCATCAACATCATCGACAAGGACGGCATCATGTTTTCGGCCACCCCCTCGGGTGCTTGGATGCCCTCCGTGATTGCGGGCGATACGGGAATTCCGCTGACGCAGCGGGCGCAAAGCTTTGTGATGATCGAGAACCATCCAAACGTGGTCGCGCCCGGCAAACGGCCGCGGATCACGCTTTCTCCCACGATCGTCACCCGTGCCGGCCACCCGTACATGGCGCTTTCGACGCCGGGCGGCGACCAGCAGGAGCAAGCCCTGCTGCAAGTGCTGTTAGCCGCGTTGGAGTTTGGGATGAATCCTCAAGAGGCGGTTGAAGCGGCACGCTTCCAAACCAAGCACATGGTCGCCAGCTTCGACGATCACGCCATTGAGCGAAATGTTCTCCTGCTTGACGAGCGTATCCCGCAAGAAACCGTCCAGCAACTGGAACTCATGGGGCACAAAGTCGAGCGCCGCAGCCGTTGGAGCAGCGGGTCCGCGCCGACCGTCGTCAAGGCTAAACCCGACGGGGTGATCGAGGCTGGAGCGGATCCCTACGCGTTCCGGTATGCCGACGGCTGGTGATCCGTGGGTTTCTCGGACTTCTTATCAGATTCATCCAAAGGGCTCACCAGAGCTAACCGGCCTCCAGTAAACTCAAGGACCGTAAACCGGAGACGACGGAGCGGCGGCCGGGTTCACCCAATTTTCGGCCTCCCCGAATCGACGACGCCGTATTCGGGACCCTTTTCAGGGGTGCCAGACCGCAATCGCAAGGCCCCGGTTCCCGAAGCTGGGGCGTAGGAGAGCTTCCCCTTGAGGGAAAGGCAAAAAGATTGAAAACACAAGAAAAGGCGCCACTTGACGATGTGTATCAATTTTGGTACAGTTGTCTGTGGCTCAGGAACTGAAACGGTTGCCCGCCTACTTCCACCGCTCTGATCGTGGGCGCGAGTCAGTTCGTGAGTGGCTGCAAAGCCTGGACCGCGCCGACCGCAAGGTCATTGGCGAAGACATCAAGGACGTAGAGTTCTCTTGGCCGATCGGCATGCCGTTGGCGCGCTCACTGGGCCGTGATCTCTGGGAGGTGCGCAGCAGCCTCACCGGCGGCAGAATTGCACGGGTGATCTTCTGCGTGCATGAGGGCCGCATGGTCTTGCTTCACGGCTTCATCAAGAAGAGCCAGAAGACGCCCCAGAAGGATATCGAGCTGGCGCTGAAACGCAAAAAGGGAGAAGGCAAATGAAGGAGAAGAACATCGGAACATCGTTTGACAGCTGGCTGCGTGAAGAAGGCATCCAGGAGGAAGTCACCGCCGGCGCGATCAAGCGCGTGCTGGCGCGCCAAGTGGAGGCCGCCATGGAACAAGAGGGACTCTCAAAAACCGAGATGGCGCGGCGCATGCAGACCAGCCGCAGCGCTCTGGACCGCTTGCTAGACCCTGAGAATGACTCCGTCACTCTGGCGACGATGCAAAAGGCGGCCGCCGCCATCGGGCGGGAGGTGCGCTTGGAGCTGGTGTAGGTCTAACTCCTAGGAGAGATGACATCGAAGATGGCTAGGCTGGGGCCGCTTTCTCTTCAGTCATTGCCTTGGGTGGGCCGGTCATAGGGGTGCCGTGAGGTACTGGCCGCGGCACGTCAGCGAACTCAGCTACTGCTTTAAATAATGGATCGAAGTCTCTGAAAAGATTGCCGATCAGACAGTCGGTTGTGTCGGCCCTCAGATCCGGGTATTTGTGGAACAGTTTGCCGAAACTGAAGGCTTGGTCGTAGAAGGCGTAAACGAGCTTTCGCATGGCTTCCATGCCCACGCAGAGTTGCTCGGAGTAGGCACGAAATCTCGCTGCTGAAAAATCGCCCGCCGTAAGCGCTTTGTCCACGGCGTCCCCCGCCATCTCCCCGCCGCGAAGCGCCAGCAGGACGCCGGAGGAGAATACCGGGTCGAGGAAGGCGAAGGCGTCGCCGGCCAACACAAGTCCGTCGGCGGCGCAGTAGCGTGAGCGATAGGAGTACTCGCCCGTGACGCGAAAATCGTTGATCCGTTCGGCCGGAGCTAGATGCTCCGCAATCCACTTGTTGACCCGGATCTCTCGTTCAAAGATGGCCTGCACATCCTTGCCGTCGCGGTAAAGGTAGTCGGCTTCGGCCGTGATTCCCACGCTCACCACGTCGCCCGAGAGGGGAAGATACCAGAACCAGCCTCTCTCGGGCAGATAGGCGACCGTGGTCGCTCCCTCGTCGTAGCCCTCGTCGCGCACTCCGCCGCGATAGTAAGTCCAGATCGAGATCTTGTTCAACTTTGGGTCGCGTACCAGCCAATTGTTACGCTTCAACGCAAAGCCGTCCCGGCCGCTGCAATCGATTGTGATGGGAGCATAGAGTGACCGAGAGGCGCCGTCTTTTCCCCGGGTCTCCACGCCGACGTACTGGTCCCCATCGCGGATCAGCTTTTTTGCGACCGTCTCTTGGAGAATCTGAGCACCCTTCTCCACGGCGTTGTCCAGCAAGATTTTGTCGAACTCACTTCGCCAAACTTGCCAGGTTTGGGACGCCTCGTGCTCGAGGTGCTGGAAGAAGTAGAAGGGCTGGGAAATGCGGCCGTCGACGTTTGCGAATTGAACGCTGTACTTCTTGACGAAGGCCGCCTGTTTGATTTTTTCGAGGACTCCGATGCGTTCGAGCGAAAAATAGCAATAAGGAATCAGCGATTCGCCCACACTATAGCGCGGGAACTTTTGCTTTTCAAGAATCACGACCCGGCGACCTTTTTCGGCTAGGACAGCGGCTGCCGTGGAGCCGGCTGGTCCGGCGCCAATGACGATCGCGTCGAAGTGGGTGTCGCTGATGTGTCCGTTGCCGTTCATTTTCTGTTTGCTTAAGTCCGTAGACCCGTACAACTCGCTGGTGCGATGGGATGCGAGGAGGCTACGGACTTACCTATTGACCCGTCGGATCGTTGACAGGTCCTGGTTGATTGCTCTCAGCAGCGTTCAGTCGTTCCTCAATGTCGCCGATCTTGTTTTCTGTCGCTTCGAGTTTTTTCCCGTAGTCTGATGGCCCCGCTTGGAGATACCTGTTCCAGCCAGCCCAGACGTGTTCCCCTAAAGGAATACACAGCGTGATCAGAGTCAGAGCTAGAGCCGCTATCGGCAGGCCCAAGAACAACAATTTCTTGAACCTCCCGAACGCCTCTTGCCCAGCTTCCTCAGCCAACTCGCTTAAGTTGAGGAACTTCTGCCCCGACGATCTCAAGACTTCCCGCTTCGTTTTCTTAAGATACATGGCACTTGTGTGGCATTCGGGCTTTACCTTGCTAGTCTCGTTTATTTCGTGAAAAGTCAGACGCAGAAACGACGTTTCGGGTGTTACTTCGTACGTTCTCTTTCCGAAGTTGATCAACGTGCTGGATATGGGGCCTTCGTAACCGGGATCTATGATTCCGATGTTGATAGCCAGGATTCCCTCATTGCTGAGCCCGTTTTTAGTGAGGGCATATCCAACAATATTCTTGGGTAGCTTGACACTTTCCCGCGAGATGACTCTCACCATGCCCTGAGGCGGCAGTAAAAAACCCGCTTCGCAGACGCAAATGTCGTCCAGCCCGCTTCCAAGGAATCGCTTGTCTTCTTTCGGCGCCACGAGGATCGTGCCGACATGCAAGTCATAGCTGGCCGCGCGGAAACCACCATCGACCGGGTTTTCGATCAGCCCCTTCCTAAATATTTGCTCCCCGACAAGGGGCATGGATGCCTCCTCTCAACGCTGGCTGTAAGCAGGCTCGGCGAGCGTCTTCCGGCCCGCCGAACCGGCCTGCGTCAGGATAGCTGTCAGATCCGAAAAGTCATCAATCGCGAAGGTCGAAATGTTTCTTAACTCTGGGTGGGCTGCGTAGGCCACGGAGACAGGCGCCGCCTTGGCTATCGGAATGTCGTTCTGGCCGTCGCCGACAAAAACCCAATCCTGCTCCCGGAGGCCGTATTCGCGGAGCATCAGACGGATGAAATCAATCTTTCCTTCGAAGTCACACGGGAGAAGGTTGTAAGCCTCTAAAGCGCCGTCTTCAGAAAAAAAGTATTCGCAAGCGGCGAAAGCGTGATTGATCTTTAGGTCAATTTGAGCCCGAGCCGCTAGTTCCCTGAATCCGCCGGAGATGAGTACCGGCTCGAACGAGGAGCGGTCAATCGCGCCCACTGTCGCGGGGACTCGAGGATTGTACTCCGCGGAGGAGATCACGTTTTCAAACAGTGCTGATGTGAGACCGTGCCGCTTGTGAATGCTTATCGTATCTTTCATCCAGTCAAGGTAGCTCTCGTACTTTCCGTCGTGCCAGCGCCCGTGAGTCTCGACCTCTTCTCGTACAGCCTCAGGACCTAGTTCATGGGCTATTCCTTGCCATACTGTCGAATTAATCGTCGTGCCAGGAAGCCGGACTTTGGTTTCGAAAACGGTCCCTTCGACGTCTAAGACAAGCAGTTTCACTGTAGAAGAGCCTTCATCCCCTTAAGGGCGCATATGGTCCGCCCGCGTCAACCAAACGTGCGAACGTGCCGAAGAATCGGAATGGATCTGGATAGCCAAAACACTGCACCTCTACGTGTAGCGAATACCTCGATGCTGCGGAAGAAAGAATGCATTGAGCAGGCGGTCTACCTGAAGCAAGCCATCTCGGGTGAGTTCGATCACGCCATCGCGTACTGTCAGGTATCCAGCCTCCTCGTACGTTTTCAAAATACCATCCCAACGCTCGATGACATCGATTCCGAATCTCCGCCGGAACGGCTCGGCGGACAGGCGGCCAAGTTTGATCTGCAAGACGAACTGCCGGATCATTTCCTCTTCGTCGCTGATCCCGAGCGCCCGCAACGCCGGCAGCCGGCCCTGCTGAACAGCCTCGATGTAGGGTTCAATGTGGACCTCATTTTGATAGTGCACTCGCGCCAGGTGACCGAACGATGAGACGCCGACCGCCAGCATGTCCGCGCCGGTCCACAACGAATCGCGATAAATGAACTTGGTATTCGCCGGATCTTTCACCGCTGTGTAGGCGCTGCCAATGGTGTACCCGTTTGCTTCAAACGCCGCGAAAGCTTCTTTGACCCAGCGGCGCTTCGTGGCCCAATCCGCGACGGGGGCGGCGCCATTGCCGCGCGCTTTCATATCGCGATAGATGGTCGTGTTGTGAGGCACCTCCATCTGGTAGACCGTGATGCCGTCGGGGGACAGATCGATGGTTTTTTCGATGCAGCGCCGCCAATTTTCCTCGGTTTCTCCGACCATGCCGGCGATCAAGTCAATGTTGATCTGCGGGTAGCCGGCATCGCGCGCCCATTCGTAGGCCCGGTAGATCTCTTTTGACTTGTGCGCCCGGTTGTTGGCCTCTAGCACGCTGTCGTCGAAGTTTTCCACGCCAAGACTCAAGCGCGTGACGCCGAGCCCGCGGATCGCGTGAACCTTTTTTTCCGTCAGAGTTCCGGGCTCGCACTCGAAGGTGATCTCTTCGGCTTCATCCCACGGGAAGGCTTGCCGCAGGCCACCAAACAAACGCGTCAGTTGGGCGTCGGATAGATAGGACGGCGTACCGCCCCCGAAGTAGCAGAACTGCAGCTTGCGGCCCTGTGTAAAAGGTTTCCTCGCCAACTGATCCGCTTCGGCGGTCATCGCATCCAGGTAGCTGGCGATGTCCCTGCTGTTCTTGTCGGTGTAGACCCGGAAATAGCAAAAGTCACAGCGTTTGCGGCAGAACGGTATGTGAACGTACATCCCGAGCCGCGTCTCAACATTGCCTGGCCGCTCGAGCTGATCCAGGGCTTCTCCCACCCGGTCTGAGGTCCACAGGGAGAACGGCGGATAGTTGGAAACGAAGTAATTGCCGACCGTGGTTTCTTCCTGCTCAGAAGGAAGAACCGTCAGAATTTGGGAGGCTTCAGACATGGCGTGCCGACCATGGCGTCGGACGCCGCCGCGGTGCGGACGCCGACCGCGCTTACTCCTTTAGTTTAGGGCACTCTCGGCGGGCGGCGGCTCATGCCATGATCTCAGGCCTGGATTCCTTCCTTGACCGGAGTCTCGGCCGGCTCCGCCGCGAGTTTCGGCGCCGGCTCATTGGCAAGCTTCAACATGGGCACGCACAGTAAGTTGTCGATCAGCCGCGTCGAGCCAACCCATATGGCGCCGGCGACGCGCACGGGCCCGGTAATCTCAACCACCGGCTGCAGTTGTTCCGGGTCGACGATCTCGAAATACTCCAGGCTAACCTCGGGGTGTCGCTCAATCGCTCCTCGGGCTTTTTTTATGACCTCGTCGCTGCTCCGCGCGCCTCGCGCGATGCCGGCTTCGGCGATCCGTAAAGCTTCGTACAATACGACAGCAACGCGTCGCTGTTCCGGGTCCAAGTACTTGTTTCTGGAGCTGAGCGCCAGTCCGTCGTGTTCCCGCACGGTCGGTACCGGGACAATCGTGAGCGGCAGATTAAGATCGGTGACCATACGCTCGATCAGAGCCAATTGCTGCGCGTCCTTCTCTCCGAAGTAGGCTCGATCGGGCTGCGCGATGTTGAGGAGTTTCATCACCACGGTGGCGACACCCCGGAAATGACCCGGGCGGTGCTCTCCGCAAAGATGGCCGCTGAGGTGCGTCACCTCGACAAAAGCGCGCTGCTCGCCCGGGTACATCTCTTCGAGCGAAGGGGCAAACAACACATGCGCCCCATGGTGTTCGCAGACCTCCAAGTCATGGTCAATTGATCGCGGGTAGCGTTGGAAGTCGCCTTGTTGGCTGAACTGAATCGGATTCACGAAAAGCGTTACCACGACGTGGCCGCATTCTTGGACCGCCTGGTCGATCAATCGCGTGTGCCCGGCGTGGAGGGCGCCCATGGTCGGGACTAGCCCCACGATTGCACCCTCGGCCTTCGTCTCCTTGAGATGCTGGCGCAGTTCCGCGATCGTGGAAATAAGTTTGACGCTCATGTGCCCTTGTCACGTGCTGTCGAGATGGGTACCAGCTTGTCTTGGGCGGGAAACTTTCCCTGGCGCACCTCTTCGGCGTACTCGCCGGCCGCGGCGACGATCTGCCCGGCCAGCTTGGCATATTGCTTCACGAACGGCGGCACAAACTCGTCGTAGAGGCCGAATGCATCGTGGCTCACCAGCACTTGACCGTCACAGTGAGGACCGGCGCCGATCCCGATCGTCGGAATGCGCAGTTGGGCCGTGACTTCCCGCGCCACCCCTTTCGGGATTAGCTCCAGCACGACCGCAAACGCTCCCGCTTTTTCCAACTCGCGGGCATCGCTAATCAGCCGTTCAGCCTCCGCCTCGTCGCGCGCCTGACGCCGGAAGCCGCCGATCTGGTGGACCGACTGTGGTTGAAGACCCAAGTGGCCCATGACCGGGATGCCGACATCGACCAGCCGTCGAACCACATCGATCACCGGCTCGCCCCCTTCCACCTTCACGGCGGACGCGCCGCCTTCTTGGATCAGCCGCCCCGCATTACGGACAGCTTCGGCCACCGTGATCTTGTAGGTTAGGAACGGCATGTCCGCCACAACCAGCGGACGCGAGACGCCGCGCATGACGGCTTTGGTGTGATGAAGAATGTCGTCGAGCGTCACGGGCACGGTCGTGTCGTAGCCCAACACAACCATCCCCAGCGAGTCCCCAACCAGGATGACGTCGACGCCGGCCCGGTCGAGAAGCTTCGCCATCGTGGCGTCATAAGCCGTGAGCATGACGATCTTCTCGCCGCGCTTCTTCATTCGCCTCAGATCAGGAGCGTTAATTTTCTTCGGCTTCTCGGACATGTGATCTTACTCCCTCTGTTAGCATTCTCTCTAATTCGGAGAGGTTATCTCCAGCGCCCTTCTTTCGACGGACCACATCCAGAAGGTAAAGGCCCATGGCTTGATAAAGGTCCGCTATCGGTTGAGGACTTTTCTCGAGCGCCTTCAGATGAGAGCGGACGGTCTCCACGTCGCCGCGGGCAATCGGGCCCGTCAGAGCCTTCGCCGGGCCAATCGACACAGCATTTCTTGCGCTGGCCCGCACCAGCGGGGCCAGAGCCCGCAGCGCTGCATCGCGGCCGGCGCCGGTTTCCTCCATCAGACGGACAGCGGCGTCAACCACTCCGAAGACGGAGTTGCCGGCGATCACGGCGGCGGCATGATAGACCGCACGATGTTCCGAGGTGACTCGAAGCACGTCCCCCTCGAGCAGTTTCACGATTTCTCGCGCCCAAACAAGTGCGGCGCCATTCCCATCGATACCGAAAGTGATGCCGCGCAGAGCCGCCAGGCCCTGCTCGGGAGTTGCCACTGTTTGCAGCGGATGGATCACGCCGCAAAGGACGCCTTGCTTCGCCAGCGGCCGCAGCGATTCCGGGCCGAGAGCTCCGCAGGTGTGCAGGGCGACGCCGTTCTTCAGGCCGCCGTCGGCCAGCGTGGCGGCGACGCTGGGAACCGCATCGTCCGACACCGTGATAAGCACTCGATTCGCGAGTCGCGGCAACTCATGGAGGGACGTCGCACGAACGCGTGAACCGACAAAAGCTGCTCCCTCCGACGCGTGCGCGGGGTTGCGGCTAGCCACCGCGATGACGGGCTCTCCGGATTTCGCAAGCAACCGGCCCAGAGCCCGGCCCATTCGGCCCGCGCCGGCGATTCCGATCGGGCCTTGGGAGGAGATGCCCCCTTCGCTGGAAAGCGCGGACATGGTTTCAAGTAGGCGGAAGTTGGGCGGTACGAGGGGGCGAGCCCGCTAGATCTCAGGTTCCCAGATCTTGGCTAGGTCGAGGACGAAGCCAGGCAGCTCCGGCGCGGCGTCTACGCTCGGGGGGCCAGCGAGTTGCTGGGTTGGCCGGCCCGGCCGATAGACGAACACGTGACGTTCAAAGGGCTCGATCAGCCACCCCAGTCGCGCTCCGTTGCTGATGTACTCTTCCATCTTTTGTTTCTGATCATCGAGACGGTCCGTCCGGGACCGCAGCTCGATCACGAAATCGGGACAAAGGGGCAGAAACTTTCCTTTTTCCTCTTCCGTGAACGATGCCAGCCGATCCCGAGCCACCCAAGCAGCGTCGGGCGAGCGCATCGCATTGTTGGGCAGTGTGAACCCGCCGTTTGAATCAAACGCGACTCCGGTGCCGTCCCGCTCGGCCCAAAGCGCGAGATGCATGGTGATCTGCAAGTTCTGGCTACTTCCCCTTCCTCCGGTTGGACTCATGATCAGTATCTCCCCCTCGGCGGTCCTCTCGATTCGCAGCAGTTCGCGATTGAGGACGCAGAATTCGAAGAACTGATCGTCGGTCAAGTCCATGCTTTCGGGCATGTGGAGGACCCAGGGAGCAACCTCTGCCTGTTCTAGAAGCGCGTACATCGCATTCAAGTTACGACGATCTTTAACTCGATTCTAGCAACCGCTGCCCCCTTGCAACCGGACATGGTTTCAAGTGGGCGGAAGTTGGGCGGTACGAGGGGGCGAGCCCGCTAGATCTCAGGCTCCCAGATCTTGGCTAGGTCGAGGACGAAGCCAGGCAGCTCCGGCGCGGCGTCTACGCTCGGGGGGCGGTCAAGTTGCTGGCTTGGCCGGCCCGGCCGATAGACGAACACCTGGCGCTCAAAGGGCTCGATCAGCCACCCCAGTCGCGCTCCGTTGCTGATGTACTCTTCCATTTTTTGTTTCTGATCATCGAGACGGTCCGTCCGGGATCGCAGCTCGATCACGAAATCGGGACAAAGGGGCAGAAACTTTCCTTTTTCCTCTTCCGTGAACGATGCCAGCCGATCCCGAGCCACCCAAGCAGCGTCGGGCGAGCGCATTGCATTGTTGGGCAATGTAAACCCGCCGTTTGAATCAAACGCGACTCCGGTGCCGTCACTCTTGGTCCAAAGGTAAAGTTGGCCAGAGATCTCCAGATTCTGGTTACTTCCCCTGGCTCCGGTTGGACTCATGATCAGTATCTCCCCCCCGGCGGTCCGCTCGATTCGCAGCAGTTCGCGATTGAGGACGCAGAATTCGAAGAACTGATCCTCGGTCAAGTCCATGCTTTCGGGCATGTGGAGGACCCAGGGAGCAACCTCTGCCTGTTCTAGAAGCGCGTACATCGCATTCGAGTTACAACGATCTTTAATTCGATTCTAGCAACCGCTAGCCTCCGCGACAATCACGAAGCCGGCAGGATTGCGATGATGAATCAGAGGGTTCAGCCAGCGGGACGACACATCGCCCGACGGTCAGAGGACGCTCCGCCACGGCTCCCCGCCCCGGCCGAAGACAATGCCAGGCACGATCTATCTCGTGGGAACACCTCTGGGCAACTTGGAGGACATCACGCTGCGGGCTTTGCGCGTTCTCCGCGAAGCCGACGTGATTGCCTGCGAGGACACCCGGCGGACTCGCAAGCTGCTCGATCACTTCGAGATTCACAAGCCGCTGCTCAGCTACCACGAGCACAACGAGGAGGCCAGCGCCAAAGGGCTCGCCGCCCGCGCCCAGGCGGGAGACGACATCGCGGTCGTTTCCGATGCTGGCATGCCGGGAATCTCGGACCCGGGTTTTCGAGTGGTCCAAGAAGCGATTAAAGCTGGCATAACGATTGTGCCCATACCCGGCCCTGTCGCCCTCGAGACGGCGCTGGTCGTGTCAGGTCTGCCGACGGACTCATTTCGATTTGAGGGATTTCTTCCCGCGCGCAAATCACAGCGAAGGAAGGCGCTGGCCGAATGCGCCGCTGAGACGGCCACGCTTGTTTTTTATGAGGCGCCCCACAGGATTGAAGCGACACTAGCCGATGTTGCCGGGATCTTGGGCGACCGGCCTGTCGTTGTCGCGCGCGAGATGACGAAACTCCATGAGGAATTCTTGCGGGGAACGGCGTCGGACGTTCTGGCCGAGCTGCAAGCCAAGAATCACGCCAGGGGAGAGATCACTCTTCTGATCGGCCGGGCGGAAACCGTGAAGCCCAACGACAAACCGATTCACGAACGCTTTACAGAGCTGCTGGAAGAGGGCGTCGGCCGCATGGAGGCAATCAAACAGGCGGCGAAAGAATACGAGATTCCTAAAAGCGAGGCCTATCGCCTCGTCGAAAAAGAGCGGTCTTCAGGTTGAAGTGACCAACAAGCAACTTGCCGGCGAAATCATAACGCGGCTGCGCCAATACGGCCACGAAGCTTATTTGGCCGGGGGCTGCGTGCGTGACATGCTGCTCGCTCGCGACCCGAAGGACTACGACGTTGCGACCGCCGCGCTTCCGGAACAGGTCCTCGAATGCTTTCCAAATAGCGTAGCCGTCGGCGCCAAGTTTGGCGTGATTCTCGTTCTCGGCGGTCAGGTGAAAGTGGAAGTGGCCACGTTTCGCTGTGATCACGATTATTTGGACGGCCGCCGTCCCGAAAGTGTCAGTTTCACCCGCAGTCCAGAGCAAGACGTCCAGCGCCGAGATTTCACGATCAATGGCATGCTGTTTGATCCCATCGAAAAGCGCTATTTGGACTACGTCGGAGGCCGCGCCGATCTTGAAGCAGGCTTGGTTCGGGCTGTCGGGAAGCCGCAAGAACGTTTCGCCGAAGACAAACTTCGAATGCTGCGCGCGATCCGGTTCGCGGCACGCCTCGGTTTCACGATAGAAGAGGAAACGCAGCGAGCGATTCAGGAACAGACGGCGCAGATCGAGGACATCTCCGCCGAACGGATTCGCGATGAGCTGAATCGCATTCTAACCGAGGGCGGGACCCGGCGCGGTTTTGAGCTGCTCGATGAAACGGGCTTGCTCGAAGTCCTGCTACCGGAAGTGGCCGCGATGAAAGGCGTTCCTCAACCCCCCCAGTTTCATCCGGAGGGTGACGTCTGGCTGCATACTTTGCTCATGCTGGAACAGATCGTAAACCCATCTGTCCCTCTGGCTTGGGGAGTGTTGCTCCACGACGTTGGCAAGCCCCCGACGCTGCGATTCGCTGAACGCATCCGGTTCGATGGCCATGTGGAAGTTGGCGTGCGAATGGCCGAGCAAATCCTTCAGCGGCTGCGGTTCTCCCACGGCGACCGGGATCAGGTTGTCGCACTGGTGGCCAACCACATGCGTTTCATGAACGTCATGGATATGCGCGGCAGCACGTTGAAGAAATTCATGCGAACCGGGAATTTTCAGGAGCATCTCGAGCTGCATCGCCTGGATTGTCAGAGCTCTCACGGCAACTTGGATAACTTTGAGTTCGTGCAGCAGAAGCTGAAGGAAACACCCGCCGAGGATTTGCGTCCTCCTCGCTTGGTGACAGGCGATGACCTGATTGCGGCCGGCTACCGCCCGGGACCAGTTTTCAAGGAGATTCTCAATCAGGTCGAAGACGCCCAACTGGAGGGGCTGGTTCAGAGCAAACAAGCCGCTCTGGCATTCGTAAAGGAGCGCTACGAGGCGCCGGCCGGGGAGGAAGGTCTACGTGAAAAGTAGGGACCGGCAATCTTGCCGGTCCCAGCCGCCAAAGGCGGCTCGCTCTTCGCCCGCTTTTCTCACCACGTGGCGAGGCGAAGTGCGTGAGAGGCCCGTCAGTACGAGGCGCGCGCCGCTTGACGACCCCCACTTCATCAAAGACGCGTACGTGACAGTACGTTGAGCACCCCGAGCAAGTGCAACGAATTAATGGCGGGCCTATCGCGTGCTTCACCCGTCAGGTGGTGAGAAATGCGGGTTAGGCCCGGCCTGTCCGTTTATAGCCCTAGTCCAAGCTCTATCATCTCGCCTGTCATCAGCCCCGAACTGGCTGAAGCTCGTCGCCGCTGTCGCGGCGAAGGACCGGCAGCAGTGCCGGTCAGCTCATAGGAGGACGATCTCGCCCTTTACGCGGCGATTGAAGCTTCCGGTGCAAGCACGCTACAATCTTGGAGATGCGTTCATGTCTTCTGTTGGGGCTCGGTCTGTCTGCTTTTTCGAGCTTGGCCGGAGCTGCCGCCGAGCCGCCGTCCGCCAAGACCCGCCCGAACATACTGCTCATCACAATTGACACGCTACGCGCGGACCACCTCTCCTCCTACGGCTACCATCTGAAAACCAGCCCCACAATCGACAAGCTGGCTGAGGATGGTGTTCGTTTCGAGAACGCTTATTCGCCGATCCCGCTGACAGGACCTTCGCACACGTCACTTTTTACGAGCCGCTTTCCGCAGGAGCACGGCGCGCGCATCAACGGTTACGCCGTACCCAAAGACTCGAAGTGGCTGTCGCTGCCGCAGGTTCTCAAACGCTTTGGATACCAGAACGGTGCTTTCGTGAGCGCCTGGCCTTTGACGGCCAGGCTCACGCATCTCGACCGCTGGTTTGACCTTTACGACGAGGATTTGGGCCGCAAGTATCAAGTTTTCAACTCCAGCCGCTACGCCGAGGATGTAACGCCTCTGGCAGTCTCATGGCTGGAGGAAAACCAGGTGGGGCCGTTTTTTCTGTGGGTTCATTATTTCGATCCGCACTCTCCTTACAACCTGCGCGAGGAGTTTGCCGAACCGGAGCGCAGCGGGCATCCCAAGTCCACCAGGGAACCGCTTAACCCGGAGATGGCCAATCGCATCAAGAAATACGACTCCGAGATCGGCTACGCGGACTTCCACATCGCCAAACTCCTGGCGCGGCTCGACGAGCTTGGCTTGAGGGAATCGACGCTCGTCGTACTGACGGCCGACCACGGGGAAAGTCTTGGCGAACACGGTTATGTCGGTCATGGCCGGCAGCTTACCGAGGGAATCGTCCATATCCCATTGATCATGCGCTACCCCGCGAGGTTGCCCGCCGGCAAGGTCATTTCGAGCAATGTTTCGCTGCTGGATGCGACACCGACTATTCTGGAACTCGCCATCGGCCGGCAGCTAGACCAAGACCTGCCCACTACGTTCGCCGGACGAAGCTTGGCTTCAGCCATGATTGATCAGGAACACATCCCGCAGCGCCCGATCCGTTACATCACGTTTGGTGGTAAAAAAGGCTGGATGCCGCGCTGGTTCTCCCACTTGTGGGTCTCCCCGGACGAAAGGCCTCTGCGCGTTGGCCAAAGTCTGGGCTCTCAAAAGATGGTGTGGGACCCCGGTGGAAGGTCTTTGTCCGTTTTCAATATCGAGGAAGATCCTTTCGAAATGAGCCCGTTGATTCTCTCACACAAGAGTGCCGAATATAGTGTGAAGGCCAGGCCACTGGGGCGATGGTTCGCGGAAACCGACCTCGCTGCCGGAGAGTCAAAGCTGACCAAGCGCGACGCGGAGATTCTGAAAACTCTCGGTTACATTAAGTAGTAGGGACCTCCATGATAGGTAAAAGTCAAGGGGTCCACGCAGAGACCCCTCGGCCCGTCCTCGATGGCGGGTGGGTACAGTATGAAATCCCGTTTCAGCGGAGAGTGTTTGCGAATCGAACGTGGGGCCCCAAAGACCAGACATCCATGAGCTGCCTCAGGCCGGCAATGTAGACTACCCAAATGCCCACCACGGTTTGGCGCGCCTACTGAATCAATAATCCGGCCATTTCGGCGCTTCGCTCTGGTTTTTCGTGCCCAGTCAGAAGTTCGAGCTCCGCCTCCGAACTCCCCCCCCCCGAACTCCCTAGGCACACGGTTCGAAGGCCCACAGAGACTGCTGTCAGGGACCCCCGGGCGTCCACAAATCAAACAGCCAACAAAAATGTTGCCAACGGAATTGTTTTTTGATAAGATGAGACTCCAACAGAACTGTTGGAGACAAATTCGTTGGGGTGATCAGTATGCCGCAGAAGCTCAAACGCTCGCCCGGTACATGGGTCGAGGGAGATCGCTTTTGGAATCGAGAAAAAGAAGTCGAGCTGTTTATCGAGTATCTGCGTCAAGGTACGCATCTACGGTTGGTTGCGCAACGGCGCATCGGCAAGACGAGCCTGATGCGGGAAGCCGCCCGGCGCCTGGGTGAGGAACTGTGGTGCCTTCACATTGACCTGCAAAAGTCCCATTTGCCTCAGGATGCGATCGTCGAAATCAGCTTAGCCGCACGCGCCCATGCACCAGCCTGGGAGCGGGTAAAATGTGTGTTCGCCAATGTCCTGGACCGGGTTGAGTCCGTTGCGGTCGACGAACTGAGTGTGACGCTCCGCAGTGGCTTGACCGCCGGTGACTGGCAGGCCAAAGGCGACCGCCTCCTAGAGACCCTGGCGGGGCTCGACAAGCCCGTCGTCTTGTTCATCGACGAAGTCCCCATTCTTGTTAGCCGCCTCCTCAAAGGGGCCGACTACAAAATTACGCCCGAACGCCGGCAGCAGACGGACGCTTTCCTTTCGTGGCTGCGCCACAACGCAATTCGTCACCAAAACAGACTTACGTTCGTTCTTACCGGCTCCGTCGGCCTGGAACCGATTGTGCGGCAAGCCGGCCTAAGCGGCACGCTCAACGCCTTTACGGCATTTGAGCTGCGACCCTGGGAACCCGATGTGGCGACCGCCTGCCTGCAAGCGCTGGCGTCGGAAGCCGGCTTGCGCTTGGAGACAGCGGCAATCGATCACATGCTCGATCGCCTCGGCGCCTGCATCCCCGGCCATGTACAGATGTTCTTCGATCATCTCTACCGCGCCTGCCGCCAGCGCGACATCGCGGAAGTGTCTCCCGAACTGGTGGCGGAGGTCTATGAAGACAGCATGCTGGGCACGCGAGGTCACGTCGAGCTGAGCCACATGGAAGAGCGGCTAAAGATGGTTCTGGAACCGGAACGATATCTGCTCGGTCTCGACCTGCTCACCGAGGCGGCAGTCAGTAATCGACTCGCTCCTCAAGCGGCACGCAGCATTCTTTCGGCTCACGACGCGGAAGAAGAGCGCCCGGCGGAAGTTCTTGGTACCGTGCTCGGCATCCTCGAGCATGACGGGTATCTGCGAAAAGACGGTGACGGATACGTCTTCGTATCCACACTGCTGAAGGACTGGTGGAAGCGGCATCTTGGCTTCTCGTACGTGCCGATCGCCAAAAGGGAGGGCAGATAGATGTCCTTGGGGGCAATGAAATATAACCCAGCTTTTCGCGCCGAAGACGAATTGGTCCGCTCGTTCGTTGTACGCCACACCTATCTTGAGCTGATCCTTGAAGTTCTCAGGGATAGTGGCGGGTCCGCCAATCAGCATCAGCTAATTGTCGGGCCGAGGGGGAGTGGCAAAACGACACTGGTGCGGCGTGTAGCGGCGGAAGCCCGGAGGGAAAAGGATCTGGCTTCGAAATGGTACCCAGTGGTGTTTGGCGAAGAGGCCTATGCGGTCGGTACGCCGGGTGAGTTCTGGCTGGAAGCGCTCCTCCATCTCGCGGACCAGACACGGCAGGAGCGGTGGAGCAAGGCCTACGACGAGCTGCTGAATGAACGGGACGAACGACGGCTTCGCGAACGGGCCCTGGCGCAACTGATGGATTTCGCGGACCAGCAGGGGAAACGCATCCTGCTGGTTGTTGAAAATCTGAACATGCTCCTGGGCGAGCAACTTGAGCGCGGTTCCGACTGGGACATTCGCCACACACTGCAAAACGAGCCCCGAATCCTGCTGCTGGGGACCGCCACCAGCCGGTTCGAGGAGATCGAGAGCATCGACCGCGCCTGGTTCGAGCTTTTGACCATACACGAGCTGAAGCCGCTGGAATTGAGCGAATGCCTCGCCCTATGGCAAGCCGTTTCGGGAGACGAGTTGGGAACGGCGAAAATCAGGCCCATCCGGATACTGACGGGCGGGAACCCTCGCCTGCTGACCATCCTCGCCAAGTTTGCCGCCAAGAGATCCTTCCGCGAACTGATGGACGAGCTTGTCCAACTGATCGACGACCACACCGAATATTTCAAGAGTCACCTGGACCATCTGCCGGCGCTCGAGCGGAAAGTCTTTGCTGCCTTGTTGGACCAATGGGACCCGTTGACGGCAAGAGAGGTTGCTCAAAGAGCGCGAATCGATGTCAACAAGGCGAGTGCTCTGCTGCGGCGGCTGGGGGGCCGGGGAGCGGTAGAGGTCATTGCGGCGAACGGGCGCAAGAAGGAGTATCAAGCAGCCGAGCGGCTCTACAACATCTACTACCTCATGCGGAGGCGGGGCCACCCTTCAAGCCGCGTGCGTGCGGCCGTGGCCTTTATGACCCACTTCTATGAGGAAGGGCAGCTCGTAGAAGCCGGCATCGGGCTCGCGGAAGAAGCGTGCGGTCTGCCCCCGTTGCAGCGCGAGCTTCATTACTGGGCCTACCGGGAACTCATACAGCAGGTGTCCAAACCAGAATTAGGGAGCAAGATCTTGGAGGCGACGCCGAGGGCATTCTTCGAAGCTGCCGATGTTCCACAGCCTGTGCTGGAGCTTTACAAGTCTTACGCGGCAACTGCTCCAATCGCCGATGAGTCGATGAAGGATGCAGCGGCAAAGGGGCCTGCGGGCATTCCAGAGAGCGAGGAAGCCGCCCGGGAAGCAGTGGAACGGGACCCGAGTAGTCCCAAAGCGTGGCTATTGCTGGCGTGGCTGCTGCATGTGAAGCTTGACCGCTATAAAGAGGCGGAGGCAGCCTATCGCAAGGCGATTCAGTTGGACTCGGATTGCGTGCCGGCATGGGCGGCGCTCGGGGTGCTGCTACACGAGAAGCTAGAGCGTTACGAAGAGGCCGAAGAGGCCTACCGCAAGGTTACGGAGCTGGACCCGCAGAACGCCGGGTTGTGGGGGGTGTGGGGGGTGCTGGGGCACCTACTACACGAGAAGCTGGAGCGTTACGACGAGGCCGAGAAAGCCTATCGCAAGGCTACGGAGCTGAACCCGAAGGACGCCGGGGTGTGGGGGGTGCTGGGGCACCTACTACACAAGAAGCTGGAGCGCTACGAAGAGGCCGAGGTAGCCTATCGCAAGGCTACGGAGCTGGACCCGAAGAACGACTGGGCGTGGGTGCAGCTGGGGGGGCTGTACAAGCAGCTGGAACGCTACGAAGAGGCGGAGAAGGTCTACCGGATGGGGAGTCATGGGCTCGGCCTCGTGAGTTTGATGAAATTGTGGACAGAGCGTTGCGATGATGCCAGTTCGGTGCTCGACCGCTCCGAAAAAATGCTACGTAAAGCTCTGCTCGAGGCAGGGGATAACGGGCCGGTAGTGGGCTTACTCGTGATGGTTCTCGGTTGGCAAGGGAAGTGGAAGGAGGCGTTTACAGAAGCAATGCCGCTTCTCAAAGCAGTACCCAACAACGGCGACGCGAGCACTCTAGCGACCGACTTTCTCATCGACGCGGCAGCAGCCGGCTTCGCGGGAGAGGCGCTTGAACTCTTGCGCAACTCACCTGCTCTCGAAGCGCTTGAGCCGCTCGAAGTCGGGCTGCGCCTCTATTTGGGTCAGAAACCGCGCGCCGCACGAGAGATTCTGGAAGTGGGGCAGGACGTAGCGGAACGCATCCGCAAAAAGGCAGAGGCAACCTCTAATCCCAGGGAGCGCTGAAACCAAGAATCTCGCCAGTGGTGAACGAATGGCCGATATAGCGGTTTTCATCAGAGTTTCGGACGTCTTCCCGGATAGCCACGCGGACCTTGCAAAGTTTCGCCGACTTCTGCGGCAGCTAAGCCGTACCGACGTGCTCTTTTGGTGTGCGCGAATCAACCATTTCCTCACGAACCGCGGAGACCTGAACCATGTAGATCGGCAGGTTGAGATCTCGAAGAAATTCTTCACTCCAGATCAGATTCGGAGAATCGTTGCTTTCGCCTCAGAGCGCGATTCCCCAAACGCAACAACGGTGTTCTTCCGGGGACAGCTTCTTGAATTGGTTCGGTGGGCTGTTCTTGAGTGCTCCGATGCGCCCAATGACGGGGAGACTTTTGAGGACCCCTCAGTTCGCCAACGCTTCGTTAAGGCTGCTCTAACAGCTTCCGAACTCTGGAGCGGCCGCGTGTTCGCGGACAAGTTTAGCAACACTGACGACAGTGATCTTGTTAAGAAAATGACTGGCCCTCTACGCAAGGCGATCGAGGGTGCCCAAAGAGCACCTGGACTGCGCGTTCTGGGCCGAGGCTGGAGCATCTTCAGCGACATTATTCCTACGATCGATGATAGATTCGCAGGGCGTTTCCACAGCGCTACCGGCCTCACCGTCGAAGAGTACTTTTGCTGCTGGACCGCTCTGGCGACAAAGTTCATGAAGGCGGATTCGGAGGCAGCAATCTTCGACGCGAAGAAACTTGGGAGTAACACTACAAAACCGTCAGTCGTGCAGAGGTTCTTGGCGAGCCAGTCTCAGACCGTCAATGAGTTGCGCCATTCGTTATGGGGGAATGCGTCACCAGACATGGTGTCTGCAGAGTCGCTACAGCGGTACGACTACAAACCGATCCGGGAGCGACCTATCGTGTGTGCCGCAGATGGCCGCTCGATCATTATCGATCCTTTGTTCATGATGGATAAAGCGTGGCTTGGTCCTCTATTCCACGTCACTGCAGCAACGCCGACGGAAGGTCGACACTGGTTTTCAGTTTTCGGAAAGGCGTTCGAGCAGTATGTTCAGAATATCCTTAGAGAGGCGTTTCCAGTCCCGCCCGCTGGTTTATTCGACCGCTTGGGGTGTTCTGTGGAGGGTCAGACTAGCGACGGACAATTCTTCGAGATAGACGCCTGTCTCGACTGCGGGGATGACCTAATTCTTTTCGAGGTGAAAGGAGTCTGGCTGCGAAAAAGTGATTTCGGCCCAGACGACTCTGACCGATTGCTGCGAAACCTCGAGTTAAAGTTCGGCAAGTCAGACGATGACACGAAAGGTGTGGCCCAGTTGGCCAGAGTGGCCGCGGCGATCTCAGACGGACGATGGCTTGGCCCGAATCGCCAGTGGAGTAATATTCGCAGGGTCATCCCGGTTTTGCTTGTTCAAGACCCGCTCCTTGGGACACCTGGATTCGGACAATTTACCAGAGACGAATTCGATGCGCTTTTCGGCCCCGAGAGAGTCTCGCCCCAAGGAGAGCGCATCAGAGGTTCTTGCAGGGCGACTGCTCCGATTCTCTTAAGCGTTGAAGATCTGGAGCTATTGGAAACGCCAGTGGAACATTTCGGCTTGCGCGATGCGCTAATTGCTTACTCTGAAGCGAACACGGAAAGGATTTCCTCGTTTTACCATTTCCTCGCGACATCTTCTGAGTATTCGGACCAGCTATATGGAAGTCGCTCGGTTGCCCACGCGGGAAGTCAGTTGTTGCGAAGAACAATGGTAACGCTTTTTGATCTTGACCCGGATGCACCCCCTTCCGGCGGCTCAAAAACCGTTAAGTGAACTCTATTGAGCTAAAGACTTGCCTACCCGTTCAGCTCCAGATGGCTGAAGAAGCCTTGGGCTCCACCGCGGCGGTTTCCGGTGCGTCGGAGCCGTGGATGGCGTTGGGCTCGATGTCGGTGGCCGGGAAGGGCGGTTCGTGGCCCACCCACCACTTTGTGGTGTCTCCAACTCGTCACTGCTTCGCGTGATCCGATCAGGCCCGGAAAATAAATCCAAACTTGCTTGTCTGCCCTTCGATATGGTGGTACACTACGTGAGTACGCGCAAGGGCATTCGTGTCCGAGTGAGTGCCAATCCAGTCGGGCAGACCGGTCGTAACGGAGTCTTCCACCATCGCATCCAGGGTCTGCTTGATTTTTTGACAACTCTACAGTTTGGCGCTCGATGTGCGGGTGAAGTTAATTCGCGGGAAGGCAGCTTGTCGCCAAAACGAGTTTGAGGCCGGTCGCGGAAGGGATTTCGGCTGGCGAGGGTTTCTGGGTTTCCAGAATCCGAGCCGTGCCGGGAGGCGATCTTCAGCGTCAGTGATCTTTGACAATCAGGTTGGACGTGCAGTTCGTTATAGACGATTCCGAGTTTTAGTCGGAACGAAACTCTGCGACATAACCTGGCCGTACCGGGAGCGTGAAAGCGTTCTAGGCCTTGAGAGCGAAGCCCGCGAGGGTGGATGCTTGAAAGGGGTCAGGTGACAAAAATTAAATCGAGAGTTTGATCCCGGCTCAGAATCAACGCTGGCGGCGCGCCTAACACATGCAAGTCGAACGCGAAAGCCGGCTTCGGCCGGTGAGTAGAGTGGCAGACGGGTGAGTAACACGTGGATAACCTGCCCTTAAGTGGGGAATAACCCTGGGAAACTGGGGCTAATACCGCATACGATCTTTCACTCATAAGAGTGATAGATGAAAGCCTTCGGGCGCTTGAGGAGGGGTCCGCGGCTGATTAGCTTGTTGGCAGGGTAACGGCCTACCAAGGCATCGATCAGTAGCCGGCCTGAGAGGGTGTACGGCCACACTGGCACTGAGACACGGGCCAGACTCCTACGGGAGGCAGCAGTGGGGAATCTTGGACAATGGGGGAAACCCTGATCCAGCGACGCCGCGTGACCGATGAAGCCCCTCGGGGTGTAAAGGTCTTTCGGTGGGGACAATGATGATGGTACCCACAAAAGCAGCTGCGGCTAACTACGTGCCAGCAGCCGCGGTAATACGTAGGCAGCAAGCGTTGTTCGGAATTACTGGGCGTAAAGCGAGTGTAGGCGGCTTGCCAAGTCTGTTGTGAAATCTCCCGGCTCAACTGGGAGGGTGCGGCGGAAACTGGCAGGCTAGAGTACGGAAGGGGAGAGTGGAATTCCTGGTGTAGCGGTGAAATGCGTAGATATCAGGAGGAACACCGGTGGTGAAGACGGCTCTCTGGTCCGCTACTGACGCTGAGACTCGAAAGCGTGGGGAGCAAACAGGATTAGATACCCTGGTAGTCCACGCCCTAAACGATGCATACTTGGTGTGGGCTCTTCAGTGAGTCCGTGCCGGAGCTAACGCGTTAAGTATGCCGCCTGGGGAGTACGGTCGCAAGGCTGAAACTCAAAGGAATTGACGGGGGCCCGCACAAGCGGTGGAGCATGTGGTTCAATTCGACGCAACGCGAAGAACCTTACCTGGGCTTGAAGTGCGGAAGACCGGAGCAGAAACGCTCTTTTCCCTTCGGGGACTCTCGTAGAGGTGCTGCATGGCTGTCGTCAGCTCGTGTCGTGAGATGTTGGGTTAAGTCCCGCAACGAGCGCAACCCTCGTTTGCTGTTGCTAGCCCCTTTTGGGGAAGGACTCAGCAGAGACCGCCAGCGACAAGTTGGAGGAAGGTGGGGACGACGTCAAGTCATCATGGCCTTTATGTCCAGGGCTACACACGTGCTACAATGGGCGGTACAACGGGTTGCCAAGCCGCGAGGTGGAGCTAATCCCTAAAAACCGTCCTCAGTTCGGATCGCAGGCTGCAACTCGCCTGCGTGAAGCTGGAATCGCTAGTAATGGCGCATCAGAACGGCGCCGTGAATACGTTCCCGGGCCTTGTACACACCGCCCGTCACATCACGAAAGTGGATTGTACTAGAAGTCCGTCAGCCAACCTTCGGGAGGCAGCGGCCCAAGGTGTGATTCATGATTGGGGTGAAGTCGTAACAAGGTAGCCGTAGGAGAACCTGCGGCTGGATCACCTCCTTTCTAAGAGAGAACGTGGGTCGATGTCCGTGAGTTTTGTAGTTTTGACTCTGTAAGCGGCAAGTCGTTCGGCTCCAACGTTCCGACGCTCTCTTGACCGGAATTGTCTTACGAATTGATTCCCTCGCCGCCAGGCGGCGAGGGCGCGTCCAACCGGCCTCATTTTGCATGGGCTGGTCTTGTGAATCGAGCTGTTAAAGCTCCGAAGGCCAGCTACGTTACTGGCTGGTTACGTCACAAGGGGCTGTAGCTCAGCTGGGAGAGCGCCTGATTTGCATTCAGGAGGTCGTCGGTTCGAACCCGATCAGCTCCACCAGCAAAGCGACACAGCTGCGGGCGTCAGCCTGCGGGTCCGCATCCTTTAGGGGAGAGACTCCTTTTAGCGCTGGACTTGGTTCCGCGGCGGAAGGCGGTTCGGGCCTGTAGCTCAGTTGGTTAGAGCGCATCCCTGATAAGGATGAGGTCGCTGGTTCAACTCCAGCCAGGCCCACCAGTAACCCAGGTTTCAGATGTCAGTTCTCGATACTAACTTCCCTGTGCGGAAGCGAGGACTCAGAACTGACATCTGAAACTTGCCAAGGCAATTTCAGCCGATCTTTGACAATCGAATATTGAAGGGCACATTTATTTTGAGATCGCCGGGTCTCTGTTGTGCTCGGAAGCCATGAACGTCAGCCGTGAACCGAGAGGGGATCGGCGGGCGGGAATTGGTTCGCCGGGTGTGACGGAGATTCTAACGAGCGTAAGACCCCGGATTCCTTTCCGGGTAGATTTAATGGTCAAGCTACAAAGGGCGTACGGAGGATGCCT
>CBDDCT010000007.1:0-2742500 GCA_965226185.1 Bryobacterales bacterium | reverse complement strand
GACGGTCTCTTTCGCTTTGGTTTCCTCGTGCGTCAAACGCTTGGCCCTTGCGTCCCCGTCCACCCTCTGCGTTACGAGTTCGAGCACGGCGTCACGTTGATCGAGCCAGCCAAGCATGGAGGCGGGGCTAGAAGGGTTGATGCCGACCGGCTCCCATAGCACGGCCCATTCCTGTTGAAGTTTGCCCTGTTCCCGCAGATGGGTGTTCTCTTTGGACGTCAACCTATCGAGCTGCTGGTCGAGCCGCTCGATCTTGCTGTGAACGGCGACGATACGCGCGGCACCTTCCGCGCCGTCGACACGCCGGTCTGCAAGCTGGTCCGCTTTCTTGATGGATTGCTCGAATGCGCCGGGCACGTCATCGGGCGCTCCAAATTTCTCGAACATCTCGGCATCGACAGGAGCCTTGTCGATATACTGCCGGCGGATAAGCATCCAGCCGAGGTTCCTGTGATGTCTCGCCTGCTTCAGCGTTTCCAGCGGCACGGCACGCTCGTCGCGACCGATCTGCTCCTTCAGTAAGCGCTGGTCCTGAAGCTCGTCCTCAGCAGTGTCCTTTTCTCTACGGACTTCTTTGAGCTGCGCCTCCAGTTCCTCGAACCGCTGCCGAAACTCGTCGACACGGCTTCGGCCGGGAACGGGCAATCGCCTGAGCGCGTCCGCTTCCCCGCTCCACGGGGCCAGCGCGCTCAGCTTCACTTCGATCTGTTCCGTCGCTCGTGACGCCTCCTCCAGCGCTTCCGCTAGAGCCGAACGGAAGTCGCCGGCGTCCCGCCCATAACGGATCACTGCCGCGAGTTCCTTTGTGTCGGGTGGCTCACCCATACACCGGAGCTGAGCTTCGAGAGACTCGATTTCTTCCCGCTGCCGGATCGAGTTCCGTTCGGCTGCATTCCGGAGCGTGTCGATCTCCCCTTTCCGTTCCAGAACACTCCGGACCTGGGCGAGTTTCGTCCGTTGGGGAAGCAACTTCTCCACTTCCTCGATCGTCTCCCCGTTCCAGCCAACCTCCGCCAAGATCGTTCGAAGCCTCTTCCAGTTAGCATCTATCTCCGCGAGCCTATTGGGAATGTCGCGCTTGTCCTTTTCGACAAGAACGCGGCCTTCGTCAAGGGAGACGATATCGGCCGCACGCGCGAAGAGACCTTCATCAAGAGAAATGTCCTTGATCTGCTGTTCTGCTTTCAATATCTGCGCTGAGTGTGACTCGATCTTGCTCTCAGCGACCGCGCGGTCGCTTTCTGCTCTTTCCACGATCGACGCGGCGTCTTCGGGCAGATCGGGGACAGAACCCAGCCCGCCGATTTCCTCTCGCAGCCCCTTCCATTCGGTAACTTTCGGCAGCACCCGGCGAATGCGCTGGATTCTCTGCTGTGCCGCGGAATTTTCGCGGAAATCCCTGCTTTCGGTCTCTTGCTCGCCCAGGACCCGATCCAGTTGCGCCTTCGTGTCCTTCCAGGCGCGGGCGTGGACGGTCACTTCCTTCAGCCGACTGCCGGCCTGCTCAAACGATTCCCGTGCTTGGTAATAGAGCCGGCCGCTGCGGCCGCTGCCTTTCCGCGGCCCCCAGAGCCCGTTGGCTTCCGCTTCCAGTCTTTTCAACTCGTCGCCAAGACCGGAAATGCCGGTTCCGGCCGCGAACAGCATCTGGCCGATCTCATCCTTGGCATCGAGGATCTCACGGCCACCGCGCCGCAGCCGCTCGTGATTCAGGCTGAACATGCGCTGAAAGAAAACCCGGTCGGCGCCGCCCAAATAGGGCATCAGAACGGCATCCGTCTGCGGCTGATCGTCGCCGTCAAGAATCGTGTCCTTCTTGCCCTTGCGTCGGCGGAAACTCAGTGAATCCCCCCCATTGTCGATCACGGCGCCGATTCGCAAGTCCTTGTAGTCGTGAAGAAAGTCGTAAGGAGTACTTTGCTGAAAACCGAATAGAAGGTCTTCGATCGCGGCCAGAGCAGTAGACTTGCCCGCCGCGTTGGGTCCATAGACAAGCTGAAGATCAAGCTCCCGGTTCGGGAACTTCACACACTGCTCGGTGAAACAACCGTAACGGATCAGATCAAGCCGTGCCAGCCTCATTGCTCGCCCCCAGGGCTTGTCATCCGTGCCACCAGAAACGGCGCGACCTTTCGGATCCGGTTCCTAACCCAGCCCGCGGTAATGGAGACCGCCACTTCCAGTTCGATAGCGGAGCGGACTTCGGAGGGAAGCCCTCCCAGCATGGCCTCAAGTTCGCGGCGTATCTCCTCGACAAGGGCGTCATCCCCGGGCGCCTCATCGAGCAGCCGCTGAAGTTCTCCGACTGCGTCCTGGCGTTCTCGAATCAACGCCGGATCCAACTCGGGTTCCGTGTCAATTTCGATCTTCTCGACCCGTGGCGCGTCGCTGCCGAGCCCAGCTGCGATGGCTCGTATCTCGGCCCGGAAGTGTTCCTCGTCACGCAGGATCATTCCGTGTGCCGGTGTCCGGCCGCTCACGGTCACTCTGGCAGCCAGCTCCGCGCCATCCGTCTCGGCCCTCACGGCACGTTCAATCCCCTCACGGACCCGCTCCAATATCCTGGTGAGGCTACTGACTCCGGTGGCATCCACCTTTACCCGGGCCCAACGCACAACGTTGCAGTCTACCCATTTCACGTCCGTGATCAGGCCGTCCTCACTGCTCACCAGTACGGCGCCCTTTGCTCCCGTTTCCCGGATGTTTCGGCCCTGCAGGTTGCCGGGAAAGACAATGTGCGGGTCCTCGTTCAGTACTTTTCTCTCATGCACGTGGCCGAGTGCCCAATACGCGTAACCTTTCGATTTGAGTTCATCCAGAGAGCATGGAGCATACCTCGCATGATCGGGATGCCCTTGGAGCGCCGTGTGGAGCACCCCTATATTCAGAAGTCCTGGTTCCGGAGCTGGATACCCATGGACCAAGTTGCCTACCGTCTCGCGATGCTGGTAACTGTGACCATGCAGGGCAACCCTGAGATCATCGAACCGGATCGTCTCGGCTTTCTCGGCTGAAAACGAATGTACGTTGTCCGGCAGAGTCAAGGTTCTCGTGATTTGACTTTCCGCATCATGATTACCACGAAGCAGCACCACACGAATGCCCGCCTCCCGTAGCCGCCCCATCGCAGCGGCGAAGAAGATGCCGGTATTGAAGTCTTTCCAGTTGCCGTCGTAGAGGTCGCCGGCGATGATTACGAACGCCACCTTCTTTTGGATCGCACGGTCAACCAGGTTTGAGAAGGCCTCACGAGTAGGACTGGAAAGCGAATCGACAGTTGCACCAGGATAGAGAGGCAGACCACAGAGCGGACTATCTAGATGAATGTCCGCGGCGTGCAGAAACCTGAACATAGGAGGAGTTTGAAGCCCGAACGACCGTTTACGCAGAATTTCCGATTTCCGGCGCCACTTAGCGCGATTATATAACAGTAATCACGAGGGAAGTAGAGGGAAGTAGAGACAGAGCGCGAATAAAGAATCTTTACCCGTCCGATCCTAAAGTCGGCGAATGCAACTCCGATGGTACTGCGGCGGGTGACCGTGTCAGAGACTAGGCCGCCGCCCGACTAATTTGAGACGCGTGCGTCCCGATCGCATATCTGTGATCAGACGGTTTGCGTCTTATGTGGCTGCGGAACCGGTCATGGACCGCGCATTCCGGCTCAGAAGCGTCGCCGCGCAAAAAGATTCAAACTATGTGGCTGACTCCGCAGGGGCTCAGGATCCCCGAAAGAGCCAGGGAAGAAGCCGCGGTCAGCGGCGAAAGATGAACAGCCTAGGGCGCGAGCCCTAGGAAGAAGAACCATCCGAAAACGAGCCCTGACAGGGCGGCACTTGACTTCGAGGCCGCTAGCGAAACTTTAGCACATCTTTATGGATGAAAGGTCTATGATCTCGGTTGGAACGCGGCGTTGTTCTCGGAATTTGTTGGGTGTCGCCACTGACGGGGCTTGCCGCCCGAACAGATCAATTTTCCTGGGGCTGACGCCCCAGGCTGATCATCCATCGCATCTTCGGCGCTCGTGACTCCGCGATCGCGCGAGGACAAAGCCGCGCCCAGCGGCGACGGAAGAACAGCCTGGGGCGTCAGCCCCAGGAATGAAGACGGTCCAGAGGGGAGCCCTGCAAGGGCGACACCGCGCAACGATGCCGCAAACCCTGACCAGCGTTCTCATTCACGTCATCTTCTCGACCAAGAACCGGGCACCGAACATTCGCCTTCCGGTCCGAGAACGTCTGTGGCGCTACATCGCCGGCATTCTGCGGTCCTCTGGGGCGAAAGTCCACATCGTCAATGGCGGCCTCGACCACGTCCACGTCCTCTTCACTCTCCCGCCCGCTTTGCGGCTGGCCGATCTCATGCGGTTGGCCAAGACAAACTCTTCGCGATGGCTGCGAAGGGAGTTTCCATCACATAGTAGCTTCGCTTGTCAACCTGGCTACGCAGCTTTCAGCGTCAGTCACTCAAAGTTCAACGAAGTCTTCGAGTACATTGCTCAACAGGAAAGACACCACCGTAAGCGCTCGTTTGAGGAAGAACTCCTGTCCTTACTGAAGAAAAACGAACTGGAGTTTGAAGAGAAATACCTCTGATCGTAACCCGGTGCCCGTGACGTTGCTACCTCGCACAGGACCACGCAGGGCGTTCGGGGTCCGGAGCCGGAATAAGGAATCTTCATCCGTCCAATCCCAAAGTCGCCGGCAAGGCTGCTGCCTTCAAGGACGCTGACCAGCCGGCCACGTTTACATGGCTTGATCTAAAATTGGCCGGTCCCTCACAAATGCCACCTTGCCCAACAAAGTCGCTGACAAGCTACTACTTTTCATGACAGAGAGCAAGGGTCGCGCTCGTTCACGCGCCGGAGACTAGGACGGCTCCCGGCTAGAACTGAAACACGCGAGGCCCGATCGCGGAAACGCGGCCGGGCCTTTCGCTATGCTGAGCCCGGTGGCGACCCAAACTCTCATCCCGATCGAACAATATCTGCGAACGGTCTACGAGCCGGACGC
Organism: Bryobacterales bacterium; assembly: GCA_965226185.1. Lineage (GTDB taxonomy): Bacteria > Acidobacteriota > Terriglobia > Bryobacterales > UBA6623 > CBDCYS01. The sequence goes on along the minus strand of CBDDCT010000007.1, from coordinate 2,737,488 downwards.
CGAATTCGTCGAAGGCAAGATCGTGGAGAGAAACTTGTGGGAGTATCCGCACAGCGCGGCGCAAGTACGCCTCATCGAGCTGTTCACGCCGTTGAGCCGAGATCACGACCTCCACCTCAGGACGGCGCTTCGGATGCGTCTTTCGCCCACACGCATCCGCATCCCTGACTTTGCTGTATTCCAAGACAAGCCCGCCGAGCTTGTCCCTTCGACCCCGCCCTTGGTCATTGTTGAGATCGTTTCGCGCGAGGATCGCCACACGGAGATCATTCAGAAGTTCGAAGAGTACCGCGCCTGGGGCGTGCCCCGCATCTGGCTCGCCGACCCATGGCAGCGGCAGCTATCGGCCTGCGGCGACAACGGCCTGACGGCTGTGGGGTCACTGCAACTCCCCGAATTAGGCCTGGAAATCACGCCTTCGGACCTCTTCGATTGATCCGGCACGTGGCACGCGTCTCCAGACGTGCCATGTCGCCATTCGTGGCGACATGTCTTCCCGTCAGCGGCCATCTGCCATGCGCGCAACGACTTTTTCTAGCCGCGTGTGGAAGCCTGGAGCTCAGCGCGAAAAAGGGAAGAATGACTTCCGGCAGAGAATTGCCGGAAACCTTAACCACTTAGAATCAATAACATGAAACATAACTCTTAAAGCTGGTGCATTCCCCTCTGCTATGATGCGAATAGCCAGGCGAAAAACCCATGAATACCATCCGAAACAGGAATTGGCTCGTCCAGCCCATAGCCCGAATTTTGCGGCGTCTCCTGAGTGGCTTCGCTCTGGGAATGGCAGTGCGCGAGCGCCTCCGCGCCGCGCGGCCCGGCCTGGCGCATGGCTCCAGCCGTGCCTCGCTGGGCCTTCGGGCCGACGTGAAACATCCGCGCAGTCCCGCTCATCCCGGGCGGCTGACAGCAAGCCGGCCGCGCCGAAAACCAGCCCAGTGTCCGGCGCCGCCGCGGGGGGCGGTTTGGCGCCAAGTTCCGGGTTCGCCTAATAAGGAACGCGCGGGTGAGGCAAATCCGCTAACTTCCGCTAATTCGCCCCGATCGTCGCCACTGCCCGCGACGCCCCACTTTCAGGAAAGTCGGCGACAGGCTACGGGAAAGGGCAAGTCGGCGACAGGCTACGACTTTTTGAGGCAGGCATGATGACACACGGAAAGTCGGAGGAAAGCCGGGAGGAAACGGGATAGTCGAAGAGGCGGATCTCGCGCTCGTACAGGCAGCAGGTCATCCCTTTGGCGAAACAGATAGCGGCTAGAATGCCGAAAATCAAAAGCCGGCCGTAGCAGGAAACCACCCCAGCGATCTGATCGGCGTGCCGTCGTCTTAATGACTTGATGCCCATGCAGGCATCCTAGCCGATACTCTGTTTTGTTCCGGCTCGTCCGCGTTAGGGACTGTTGGATCGCCGGAGGTGGTGCTTTGGAAGCACAGGAACGCTTAGGTTTCGTGACTGTCGCTGGTGGCGTGCGCGAGTTTGCGTTTCTCCACCAGGTTAGACACGGACTTCCAATCTACGGTCGCGCAGTTGCTTAGCATAGTTGGACTGAGAGCGCAGCCCTGCTCCTGTGCCTTCGACCGCAACAGGCCGGGCGCATCGCGGAACGTCCCGCGAGCAGCGCTTCGATCGAAGCGCTGCTCGATCGTCGCTCACGTGCGGTTGCGCCCGAGCGCCCGGGCCTACATATCGAGCATGGCCGCCATCAGGGTTCCCTTGGCGGTCGTGTTCAGCGGATCCTCGGCCAGGCTCACATCCGCGACGGCAATCGGCAGCTCGGCCACCCGGATCTCCTTCTCCAGCTGCTGCCGGAAGCCCCTCACCTGGGCGCTGCCGCCACTGATTGCCACGGGTACCGGCTTGTCGAACTTGGGCAGCTTGCGGCGATCCGAGAGCGCTTTTTCGAGCCCCATCACCACGGCCCGGATCATGTCGTTGTAATAGACAGTGATAGCCTGTTCAACGTTGTTGCCGGAAAATCCGTTGAGCTGGAACTGCTCTTCTTTGTGCAGCCGGACCGTCGTTGGCGTCTTCCCGGTTACCGACGAGGCGCTGTAGTCGACGTAATCGCCCGCCTGCGGGGTGCTGAACGTCACCACCGGCAGTCCCAGATAGGCCAGACAGACGTTGCACATTCCGCCGCCAAAGCTGATGCCAATACCGGTAAAGCTTGTGCTCTCCAGTTCGGCGTAGATGACGGCCAGACCCTCGTTCAGGCTCTTGACGCAATAATCGAGCTTTTCGAGAATTTGCGCGATCGTACGCTCGTGGTAGGTGACGTCGCTCTGGTTGTTCACGAGGCCGCAGGGAACGCTGAAACAAATCTTCTCGCCCTTTTGCGCCTCGCCACACATATTGGTCAAGGCCAGCTCGAGCATTTGCAAGCTCTTGGGTTCGGCCGGATTCAGCAATCCGGTCCGAATCGGGCGGCGGGTCTCGCCGTTTAGGATGTTGGCGAACTCCTCGACGCGATTGCCGTAGGCGAGAATCGTCGATCCTTCCACACTGAAAAGAATCCTCTCGCGGCGCAGCATGTCTTTGGTCATCCTTGAGTAGGGAAGCGAGATGAAGGCATTCGACTGTCCCTCGTATTGATACGTATTCTCGACGGTTCTTGCGAGCACGAGCCGGCTGGTGCCGACGTCGAGCCCTTTCGCCTTTAAGGCGTTTGCTTTGTTTGACATACGATGCTCCTTTCTTGCGGTGCCTGGCACCGGGTTTTGAATCCGTTCTCTCAGCCGGTCTCGCCGGCTGGCGTGGTCCTATCCGTGGCCTCGGGGAAGGCCTGTTGCTCGGCGCGCTGCTCGGTCAGTTCCCGCAGCCTCCCTATCCATTCCCTCAAACGTGCAACCCGTGTTTTGCGAAGCCTCTCAGGGCTGATCTGGCACAGCTCAGCTTCACGCTGAAAGTGTTTTTCCGCCAGTCGCACCCCGGCCCAGACGCGGCCGCCGAGTTGGTCGACGAACTCACGGTCGTAACGGAAGCCCCACTGGGCGATGCTCGGCACGGCGAGCCGGTAGTTATCCGGCAGGCCAAGCTCCCAGAAGGGGAACCGGCCGCGCCAGTCGGTGTGATATCCGACTAGACCGTTGGAGGGGTTCAGCGAAACCATCTCGTGGGTGACGATGTTGCCGTCCACGATGCCGAAGCTCTGCCTCAGAAGCGCGGTCAACATCCGCCCCCCCGCCAATTGGGCTTGCGTCAAGGGCCGGTCGAGCCTGTCCGCCGAGGCATCCAGACCGCGCTGCGTCTCGAACGCCACGCCGAGAAAGCTGTGATTCAGATTCACATACAGCTCGCCGCCCTCGGCCCAAACCGATCGACCCGCGTGATGGGCGTATTCTTCCTCGGGAACGATACGATGGACCTTGCCGAAACGATCGATCGCGAAATTGTAGAGCCCTTCCCGCTGCATGTAAAGCAGTAGTTGCAGGCCTTGATATCGAATGTGGTTGTTGTAGGCCTTGGCGAATGGAGCGAGATCACTTTCCGTGGTGTGGAAAACCAGACCGACGGGACGCTGGCGCCACTCCAGCGCTTCCGGCTCAACTTCGCCGTCGCGCGGCAAAACGGCATACACTCGCGGCCCGGTGTGGGTCCGATAGCGGTTGTCCACTTGCAGACCGTTGCTGTAAAGATCCGCGCTGTCAGACGATTCGACGAGCCAGATCTCGGCCGGGGGCCCATGCGGTGCGGCGACCTCGGCGCGTTCGCTCTCAATGCGTGACGCTGCCTCCATCACCCTCGCGGGTTCTCTGCCGCCAAACCAGATCCAGATAACGACAGCCGCCGCGCAGACAAGCACGCCGCTCAGCGCGGAGATGAGTCGCCGATGGCGGATCACGGTTAGCCGCCAGCGCAGCAGCCGAAAAACGTGGCGTTCGCTCCAGGGTGCTCTCCGCGGTTTCGCTTGCCACCCGCGGAAGCGCGCGCCGAGCCACAAAAGCCGAAAGATCGCGGAGCCGATCGGCCGAATTTGAAGGAACCAACTGTTTTGCTCCGTTACGACTCTGCAGGCATGAACGTATCGTAATCGCTCGACTGGATCCGAGATTTTGGCGCTGTACTCCACAATCGTGCGGACGGCGGCCCGATTCGGCCATCTAAACAGCCCACGTCTTGGCATAGCCTGAACGACCCGCAGGCAATTAGGATGAAGCAGGGCCTGTATTTATGCATATCGGCGCGGGCGTTGTAGGTCTTTACGCCGCGGGGTTTATAAGGGTGAGAAATGGCGCCCACTCGGGGACGCATGGATCGTTAGCCTTCATCGGAAGTGCCGAGGCGCGGGAAGGTGGACCCCAGGCGTCCAGAGCACCCGCGCCTGTCCTCGACTCTGCCCCAATCGCGGCATGATATGATCGAGGCAGTTAACTGCTTTTCGGGCGAGCCAGGCCGCTCGATGGCCCTGGAAGTCGGCGCCGCCGGGTCCCCTAGCCGGGATTTCATCCTGGAGACTAAATATGATTCAAACCCTCTTCGGTCCGCCGCCGGAGCCTACTGTCCTTGAACGTTTTAAGGAAGCGGCATCGAAGACTCGCGACAACCTGGCCGGCCAGATCGATGATTTACTGCAAGGGAAGAAGGAGATCGACGCTGACCTGCTGGATGAACTGGAAATGATGCTGATCGGCGCCGATATCGGCGTCCAGACCACGAGTGAAATTCTCGACGACGTGCGCGTAAAGCTCGACCGTGACCAGTTGGGAGATGTCGAAGAACTGAAGACTCACATCGCGCGCCACCTGATGGAAGTCTTGAGCAGCACCAAGACAGAAAAAGCGGCCGCGCCGCCGATTCCCGAAGTGATTATGGTCGTCGGCGTGAACGGAACCGGAAAGACCACGACTATCGGGCGGCTGGCACATCGCCTGCGGCTGGAACAGAAGAAAGTCGTCTTGTGCGCCGCTGACACGTACCGGGCGGCCGCCGCCGAGCAGCTCGACATCTGGGGCCAGCGGACATCGAGCGATGTCATCAAACAGAAGCCCGGCTCGGACCCCAGCGCGGTTCTCTTTGACGCGCTGCAGGCCGCCAAGGCGCGCCAGGCCGACTACGTGATCGTCGACACGGCGGGCCGGATGCACACGAAGTCGAACCTGATGTCGGAACTCGAAAAGATGACTCGCACCGCCGGCCGCCTGGTGCCGGGCGCTCCCCACCAAGTGCTGCTGGTGCTGGACGCAATTACTGGCCAGAACGGCCTCGAACAGGCCCGCAAATTCACCGAAAGCGCCGCGGTGACGGGCATTGTCCTGACCAAGCTCGACGGTACGGCAAAGGGCGGCATCGTCGTGGCGATTGCGCGCGAGCTGGGGTTGCCGATATGCTATGTCGGAGTCGGAGAAAAGGCGGAGGACTTGATGCCGTTCAACGCCGGCGCCTTTGTCCATTCCCTGTTCGAGAGCTGATTTCGTCAGGTAATCAATAACGACTGATGAACGCTGAAGACCACAAATTCATGCGGCAAGCGCTCGACCTGGCGCGCCAGGGCAGAGCGCTGGCGAGTCCCAACCCAATGGTGGGGGCCGTGGTCGTTGACTCCGCGGGCGAAGAGGCCGGAAGCGGCTTCTACACCTACGACGGATTGAAACATGCGGAGGTCTCGGCGATCGAGAGGGCCGGCGAGGCCGCGCGCGGGGGAACTCTCTACGCCAGCCTCGAGCCGTGCTGCTTCGAGGGCCGAACCGCTGCCTGCACCGAAGCGGTGCGCGGCGCGGGGCTGAAGCGCGTGGTCGCCGCAATTGAAGATGATCACCCCAAGGTGTCCGGAGCCGGGTTCGCCCAGTTGCGGCGGGCCGGGATCGAGGTTGAGCTGGCTGGGGAATTTGCCGATGAGGCGCGCAAGCTCAACGAAGCGGTCTTTCATTTCAATCGAACCGGAAAGCCGCTGGTAATTCTGAAATCAGCTTCGACGCTCGACGGCAAGATTGCCGCTCCCGACGACAACACGGGATGGATCACCAGTGACACCGCGCGGGAGCACGTGCAGCAAGTTCGCCACGACTGCGACGCGATCATCACGGGCATTGGCACCGTGCTGGCCGATGATTGTTTGCTGACGGACCGTACCGGGCTGCCGCGAAGACGTCCTTTGCTGCGGGTCGTCGCTGACTCACTGTTGAGGCTGCCGCTCGACTCCCGGCTGGTAGAGTCGGCCAGCGATGACCTGGTGGTCGTGACGACGTCCGCCGCGCCCCTCAAAAGACGGCAGGCCCTGGAGCAAGCTGGCGTCTCCGTTCATCTCTTTGACGGCCCCCGCGGACGAGTAGATCTTCCGGCGGTCGTGGACTGGCTGGGGCGCCAGCAACTCGTCTCGCTGCTGATCGAAGCCGGCTCGAAGTTGAATTGGGCGGCTCTGGATTTGGGGATTGTCGACAAGACTCTGCTCTACTATGCTCCAAAGATTCTCGGCGGCGTGGACTCGCTGCCGATCGCCGGGGGCGCCGGGCGCCGCAGCCGCTCGGGTGCGATTCGTCTTCACGGGGTCCGGATTCTCTCAGTTGGTCCGGACGAGTTCGCCGTGGAGGCCTATTTGGAAAAGCAGGAAGCCGCCGCGAATGAAGGTTGAAGTCTTTGCCGATCGCATCAAAAGATTCGGGAATCAGATTCGGAGCCCGGACCGTCAGCGACTATGTCAAGCACTTTGTGGAATCCACGTCCGATTGTCACGGATCATGGCGTTGAGGGCGACGATGAGTTTGCGGGCGACGGCGATGAGTGCGACCTGTTTGGGCTTGCCGGCGGCAAGTAGTCTCTGCCGAAATGCCGCCATGTGCGGGTCGCAACGAACGGCGGCTCGCGCCGCCATGTACAACGCTTTCCGGACGCGGCCTCGACCGCCGGCTATGGCGCGGCGTCCACGGTACTTGCCGCTTTCACGGGCGACAGGCGCTAGCCCGGTTATCGCCCCAACTTCTTTTCCGGTCAGTTGTCCCAGCTCGGGCAGTTCGGCCACCAAAGCCCATGCGGTCTTGGGACCCACGCCCGGCGCCGTGCGCAGCTGCGCGGCTCGCTCACGCTCGCCGGGCAGCTCGCGCAAGGCTTGTTCGACTTGCTCTTCAAGCCGGCCGATCTCCTCACTGAGTGAAGCGATCACACGCTCGACACTTTCCAACACGACGGTACTTTCGAGTTGCCGTTTGCGGGTGCGCTGTTGGGCTCGCATCACAACCAGAGAGTCGAGATGCCGCAGCAACTCGCGCAAGGCGCGCGTCGCAGAACTGGGCAAGCGTGTCGGCGCCGGCCGCAACAGTTCGCCGAAGCGCGCCAATACGCCAGCGTCGAGTTTATCGGTCTTGGCCAGCAATCCCAGCGAGCGCGCGAAGTCGCGGACGCGTTTAGGATTCACCACGGCCACCGTCAATCCGGCGCTCTCCAATGCCGCCCAGAGCATCAGTTCGAGGCCTCCGGTAGCTTCGATCACCACCAATTGCGGCTCGAATTCCGCTAGTTCAGCTGCCAACACGGCGAGATCCTTGACCCGCCGCGGCCTGCGGCCGCTGGGGTTTTCTTTTCTGTTGAGGACAAAAAAATCGACATATTCTTTCGAAATATCGATGCCAACGGTAACGGTTGTAGAATCTATAGACATGGTCGGAACACCCTTCCTTGTAGATACGGGCTCTGGGGCCCTGGCGACTATTCGGGTTCTTCGGCCGAGGCACGCGGCGCTGCTCCAGCTGACGGACGGGCTCGAAGCCCTAGGGAGCACGGTCGAGCTAACGCCGCGTCACGAGGAGCCGGTTGCCACCGGCTCCTCGCTCGCCTCTTACCCTAGATTCCCACATACAAGGGAGCGGTTAGCCGCTTCGACGCACCTCATCCGCCAGCGGCCACGCTGTTCTTTTGGGTTGTGGCTGGTTCGCGTTAGGCTCGCTAAGTATTGCGTTTTCATCGGTTGACCGCTTGCTGACGCGCGCGGCTCGGAAAGTCATGTTCACCGGAATTATTGAGGAAACCGGCACGGTGGAGGAATTCACGCGCCAGGCGCACGGGGCCACCTTGAAGGTCGGCGCCGAAACGGTCTTGTCGGACCTAACCGTCGGCGGCAGCATCGCCGTCAATGGCGTTTGCCTTACCGCGACAGCAATCCAAGACCACTCGTTCTCGGCCGACCTGTCGCCCGAGACGCTGGAGCGCACGAACCTGAGCGAGCTAAAATCAGGATCGAAAGTCAACCTGGAGCGTCCCCTATTGCCCACGGGACGGCTGAGCGGGCATTTTGTCCAAGGCCACGTCGACGGTGTGGGAGAGTTAGTCTCCCTCGCAGAGGTCGGCGACGGAAACTGGTGGCTGCGAATCCGCGTGCCGCCAGAACTGCTGCGCTACTTGGTCTACAAAGGAAGCATCGCAATCGAGGGAATCAGTCTCACCATCGCCTCCGTGGAAAAAGACACGATCGGCGTTGCCATCATCCCCCACACCTACGAAGCCACGTCGCTGGGCAAGCTGGGGAGCGGCGCCAAGCTGAATCTGGAATGTGACGTCATCGCCAAGCACGTCGAACGGCTCATGGCATCGATTGAGCTTGAACCCCGCGGGCGGCTGACGGTCGATGATCTGAAGGAACAGGGCTTTTGAATAGAGCGGGCGCGCCGTTTTTTCACCCCCTAGAACAAATTTCTCCTGTTTCGGCTCCCCAGTCTGCGCTAGAATCTTCCGGTAGGCATAATGGAGGCTTCTCATGAACCGAATTCTGATCACCTTGTTCATTTCAGCGCTCGCATTGGGCGCTCAAACCAAAAAGATCCTTGTCGTGGGGCAGTCCGACGACGTCGTCAGAGACTGGCAGTCGGTGTCCGACAAGGTCAAGATCGTGCTTGTCGGGCGCGACAAAATCATGGACGAGATCGCTGACGCCGACGCTTTTGTCGGCTCGATCAGGCCCGAACACGTCCGGGCCGGCAAGAAACTCAAGTGGACTCAAACTACCAGCGCCGGCGTCGAGCGCGTGCTTCACCTTTCCGGCGGCAATGATCTGCGGGACAGCGACATCGTCCTGACAAACAATCAAATCGTCCAGGGACCCGAGATCGCCGACCACGCCATGGCCATGTTGCTGGCGCACACCCGCGACCTCCTCTTTTACATCGAGAAGCGGACAAAAGAGAATTGGGAACGCCGCCGCGAGAAGCTGATAGAGCTGCGCGGCAAGACCGCCCTGGTCATCGGCGTCGGTGGTATCGGGCAGCAGATCGCCGTCCGAGCCTGGGCGCACGGCATGAAAGTGATCGGCGTCGACCCGGATGATATCCCCTACACGCCGTTCATCGACCGCGTCGTCAAGCCGGAACAGCTTGATGAAGTCATCCCCCTAGCCGACGTCATTTTCATGTCGGCCCCTCACACGCCCAAGAGCCACAAGATGATTGGCCCCAAGCAGTTCGACTCGATGAAAAAAGGGTCTTTTTTCATCGCCGTCAGCCGCGGCGGCACCTATGACCTCAACGGCCTGGTCAAAGCCCTCGACAGCCAGCGCCTCGCCGGCGCGGGCGTCGACGTGACCGACCCGGAACCCCTGCCAGCGGGACACCCGTTGTGGAAGTTCAAAAACGTCATCATCACGTCGCACATCGCCGGCCGCTCCGACCAAGACCGCGGGCGCATGCTCGGGACCGTGAAGGAAAACATCCGCCGCTTCGCCAACGGCGAGCCGCTGCTGAACGTGGTGGATAAGCACAAGGGCTACTAGCCCGGGCTACTAGGGCGCGCGGGCGGGTCCGAAATTGGGATGAATCCCCGCCCGCGGCCTTGCCGTGCGGAATGAACCCTCCCGCAATTTGACTCGGCGAGGACAAACCGCGCTGGCTTCCGAGTCGTTGCCGTCACCGCTCGGAGGCTCAACCCGAGTAAAGACCCACGCGCTCCCGCACCTGCTTCATCGTAGACTCGGCAATCGGCGCCACCCGCTCGGCCCCTTTTCGCAGCAGGTCCCGGATGACCGCCCGGTCGCTGGTCAGCTCCCCGAATTTCTTCTGAATTGGTTCGAGCTTCGCGACCACCGCCTCGGTCACGGCCTTCTTCAGCGCCCCGTATTGCGAGCCGCTGAATTGGGTCCGAACCTGATCGTCGCTCCATCCGCTGAATGCCTGGAAGATCGTGATGAGGTTGGCGACGCCCGCTCCGAGGTCGTCAAAATCAACGCCCGGCTTGGCGTCGGTCACCGCCCTCCCGATCAGCTTCTTGATGCGGGACGGGGGATCGAGCAGCCCAATCGAGTGATTGGATCCCGGCGCGGACTTGCTCATTTTTTGAGTGGGATCGTCCAAGCCCATGATGCGCTCACCCACCGCGGGAAGCTCCGTTTTGGGGACGGTGAAGGTATCTCCATAGACCGAATTGAAGCGCTGTGCGATGTCGCGCGTCAGCTCCAGGTGCTGTGCCTGGTCCTCTCCAACCGGGACGATTTGCGCCTGGTAGAGCAGAATGTCGGAAGCCATGAGCGCGGGATAGACGAACAAGCCGGTCCCCACCGATTCCTGCTTTTCCGACTTGGCCTTGAACTGCGTCATGCGGCTCAGCCAACCCATCGGAGTGACGCAAGTGAACACCCAAGCCAGCTCGACGTGCGCCGCGACCGACGACTGGACGAACACCGCCGAGTGCTCGGGATCAATGCCCGAGGCGACGTAAAGGGCGGCGACGTCTTCGATCTTCTCCTGGAGACTTTTCGGCTCCTGGTAGACCGTGATCGCGTGCTGATCCACCACGCAGAAGATCGGCTCGTAGTCGTACTGAATCCGCGCCCAAGTCCTCAGCGCCCCCACATAGTTGCCGATATGCAGGTTCCCCGAGGGCTGCATGCCGGAAAAGAGGCGAGGTTTGTTCTTGTCCGTAGGCATCGAACTTGTCATTCTATCGGGCCTGGGCGAGGAGGAACAAGCAAGCACTCGGGAAGTAGGGACCGGCGGGATCGCCGGTCCATCGCCGCGAAGCGGCGAAGCGCAATGACTGAAGCGCCTGGTTCGATCGGCTGGTTCGGCGAGCCGCCGCGGCTCGGCACGCCCTACTTATCCGGGACGCGGTTGCCGGCGATCCAGACTGACTCCAGGCTGTGGGTGTTTTTGATGTCGGCCGAGGGGTCTTGGGCGAAGACGTTGAGGTCCGCCCACTTTCCTGCTTGCAGTAATCCCAACTCTTGAAGCTCCAGACAGCGTGCCGGGGCGCCTGTGGCGGCAACGAGGATCTGAGTCGGAGTCATCCCGGCTTTTGCCATCAGCTCCAGCTCCATGTGCTCGAAGTAGCCTTGGAAGCGCGCCGGGGGGCCGCTATCGGTTCCGAACGCGATCGTGACGCCGGCATCGGCGAGCTTCTTGAGATTCGCCGACGCCATCTCCAGCGCCTTCTTGTATTGCTGCGCCGCCTTACTGGCCTGGACACCCTTCTGCCGTTCGGGGTCTTTCAATTGTTCGAGTACAGCCGGATCGGCCTCTTTGGTGAAAAAAGGATCAGAGAAAAATTCGGGAACGTCCTCATAGACAAACGTCGACACCTCGCGGGTAAGAGTAGGGCAGAGGCACACGTCCTTCTCCTTCAGGAGGTTGATCAGCTCGTCGTCCACTTCCTTGTCGCGCACGCTGTGAGCGATGATGTCGACTCCGGCATTGAGCAGTCCCTTGGCGTCTTCGAGGTAATAGAGGTGCGCCTCGACGCGCCGCCCTTTGGCGTGGGCCTGGTCGATGACGGCTTGGTAGACCTCGGGGGTCATCTTCTTCGAAGTCCCGAGGTTGTCGTCGACGCGAATCTTGATGAAGTCGACATTCATCGCGGCGTTGGCGTCCACCTCCGCCCGCGCCTTGTCAGGCGTGTCGCCCGCGACCACGCTTCCCGCCGCGTAGATGCGCGCCCGGTCGAAATCCGTGGTCTCCTGCGCATCGCGGACCCGAATGGCTGCCTCCCCGTCACCGCCCATGCTGTTGACGGTCGTCACGCCGTAGCGGGCGTAAAGTCCGAGCTGACTCAGGATGTTCTCTTCCGTGTAGACATCAGGGCCGGACTCGAGGCCGCGCGTAGCGCCCACGTGTCCGTGAGTATTGATGAACCCCGGAGTGATGAACTTGCCGGAAACGTCGATCGTCTCCGCGCCGGGCGGGACATCGAGATCATCAACCGTGCCGAGAGCTTTCACGCGCCCGTCTTCGACCACGAGCACGGCATTTTCGATCGGCGGGCTGTCCGTCCCGTCCATCACGGTGGCGCCGACAAACGCCTTCAAACCGGGCACGGGCTCCGCTGGCGGCGGACTGCCGCAACTGGCGATCAGAAATACGAACACAGCGATCAACGCGAACTTTCTTGCAGACATGGAAGTTTCCTCCACAAGAAACATTAGCACATGGAAACCAAGTCTTCAACGTTGATGCGGTCTTTAGCGCGGCCGTCGGCCAGGCAAACCAGTAGGCTCAGTCCGTGGGCTAAACGACGCACCGGCATTGACTGAGTTTCGCGTTAGCTGTATCCTTCAGCATTGAGACCAAGAGACGGACAGCCGTCAGAAGGTTTGTGGTGACCGTGAAAGCTCTGAAGATGGCCGCGAGAATTCCGCTGGCCGCGCTGGCATTCATCCCGCTGCTTTCGATCTCACAGCAGGAGCGGACGAACCCCTTCCACGGCGACGCCGAAGCCGCCGATGCCGGACGCGGCGCATTTCGCATTTACTGCGCTCCGTGCCATGGAATCGACGCGCGAGGCGGCCGCGGCCCCGACTTGACGAGCGGAAACTACCTGGCTGGAAACCGTGACGAAGATCTCTTTCGGGTGATCGCCGAGGGCGTGTCCGGTACCGACATGGCCGGCTATGAAGCCCGGCTCCCGGACCAGACAATCTGGAGCATCGTCTCCTATATCCGGATGAACGCGAGCGAAGACAAAACTCCCGTGACCGGAGACCCCGCGGCTGGAGAGAAGCTCTTCTGGGAGAAATCGCAGTGCGGGAGCTGTCACCGGATCGGCGGCCGCGGAGGGCGGCTTGGGCCGGATCTGACAACCGCGGGACGCTCCCGAAGCGCTGCCTATTTGCGCCAGTCCATGACCGACCCGAACGCCGACTTCAGCCGGGGCTATCAGACGCTCACCGTCGTTACGCTCGACGGCGAAAAGATCGAAGGCATTGAGAAAAACTACGACAACTTCTCGGCTCAACTGATGGATGCTCAAGAGAACTTTCACTCTTATTTGTCCAGCGAAGTCCGCTCGATGAAGAGAGAGCTGCGCTCCCTGATGCCCGCCTACGGCGGCAGCTTGACGCCACGGGAGATCGACGACCTGCTGGCGTATTTGGCCGGCCTCGGAAAACAGGAGTCACAACAGTGAGAACATTCCTAGCGCCGGCAATGCATGCGGCGAGAGTGCTTGCGCCGGTCGTGCTTCTGGCAACAACGCCGGCGGCTACGGTGGCGTTAGGCGCTGAGGCGATCACTAACGAAAGATTGCTTTCGGCTCAGACAGACGCCGAGAACTGGCTGATGTACGGGAAGGGCTACTCCGCCTGGCGCTACAGCGAACTGTCCGACATCGACACCTCGAACGTTGCGAACCTGGTTCCGCGGTGGATCTTTCAAACCGGGCTCGAAGGGAAGGGCCAGACGACGCCGCTCGTCAACGACGGCTTGATGTACATGACCGGGCCCTCGAACCACGCTTGGGCGCTCGATCTGCTGACCGGACGCCCCACGTGGCACTACTCCGCGACGGTTCCCAAAGAGGCGCACGGTTGCTGCGGGCAGCCGAATCGCGGTTTTGCGGCTCTGGGAGACAGGCTCTTCAAGGTCAACTATGAAGGCACTCTGGTCGCCCTCGACGCGAAGACTGGCGATGCTCTTTGGGAAACCTTTATCGCCGATTACAAAAAGGGGTACTCGGCCACGGGGGCGCCCCTGCTTGTCAAGAACATGGTGGTCATTGGAATCGCCGGCGCGGAATTTGGAACCCGCGACTTCCTGGACGCCTACGACATGGAAACAGGGAAAAGAGTCTGGCGGTTTTGGACGATCCCCGCGCCAGGCGAGCCCGGCGGAGACACTTGGGGCGGAGATTCCTGGCAGCGCGGCGGCGGGTCGACTTGGACGACCGGCACATACGATCCCGAGCTCAACCTCATTTATTGGGGAACGGGCAACCCCGGCCCCGACATGGACGGTGACGTTCGCCCCGGCGACAACCTCTACAGTTGCAGTGTTATCGCTCTGGACGCAGACACAGGCGAACTGAAGTGGCACTTCCAATTCACTCCCCATGATGTACATGACTGGGACGCCGTCGCGGACCCCGTCTTAGTCGACCTCAACATCAAAGGGAAACCGACGAAAGCCGTCATTCAGGCCAACCGTAACGGCTTCTTCTATGCTCTGGACCGCGCGAACGGGAAGTTTCTATTCGCCCGGGCCTACACCGAGGTGGACTGGGCCGATGGCATCGGGATAGATGGCAGGCCGATTCTGATTCCCGGGAAGGATCCCACTGAAGAAGGGACCAAAGCCTGTCCCGGGTTGGGTGGCGGACACAACTGGCACCCCACCGCCTATAGCCCCCAGACCGGCTTGTATTACTTTGACTCGAGAAACGGTTGCCAAATCTTCTACAAGACCACGCAGGGCTTCATCGAAGGCCAGTGGTACCAGGCCTCGACAACGGACAACATAACAAGCGACCCGTCCACGAGTTCGATCCTGGCGGTCGACCCCGCCACCGGGGAGACCAAGTGGAACTTCGAGCTAATCGCCGGATCGAGCAGCGGACTGCTCGCAACGGCCGGGGGATTGGTGTTCGGCGGAGACGGAGACGGCAATTTCATGGCGATTGACGCCCGCGAGGGCAAGCCGCTTTGGAGATTTCAGACCGGAGGCTCGGTGCGGGGGTCGCCCATCAGCTACCGTTTTCGAGGCAAGCAGTTTATTGCCGTGGCAGCCGGCAGCGCACTGCTGACCTTTGCCTTGCCCGAGTAGGGCTTGACGTGGGGCTCAGTCCGGCCAGACCGCGTTCACATCGATTGATGCTTCAGGAAAATACTGGGCGCTGAGTCGCCCATCTTTGACCAAGGCAACCTTCTCCAGCTTATCTCCCCGCGGGCGAAAGACCTCAACCGTGCGAACGTCCGGCAACAATACCCAAACTTCAGGGACGCGAAGGGCTTCGTACTCAAGCAGCTTCTCGCGCACCCTGGCTGGAGTATTCGACGGTGAAAGCACCTCGATGATTAGCTCGGGAGGGGAATGAACATATCCGTCCTCCTCGACCACGTTGGCCTTGATGAACAAGGCAAGGTCAGGGACACGGCAAGTCAGGGGTTCTTTGCGAATGACCAGACCGAACGTCGACCCGTAGATCTGGATTATTGATTCATCAAGCTGCCTCACAAACGCCGCGGTGAGTGCTTGCACGATCTTGGCGTGCCTTGTTTTGTTCGGCGGCATCAGACGGATCTCCCCGTCGACGACTTCCTCGATGGCGTCCTCGACGATAGGCATGGTGAGCCATTCCTCGTACGAGACCGTTTTGGTTGCAGTTGCCAACTTGGCCATCCTCGTTCTATTTATTCTACCCCCGAACCTGGCAAGCGGACTCTCGCGAAGCAATTCCGCCAAGATCAGCCCGCGCTCAGACCACCGGCCCCGAGCAGAACTTCTTGTAAACTGAGTGAGAATCGAACCCGGAATTCAGATGTCCGCCACGGAGCAAAGCGCCCGACCAGCAACACCCGCTGCGGACCAGCGCCACACAACGATCTCCGGAGTGCCTGTCCAGCGAGTCTATACACCAGCTGACTTGGCGGACTTCGACCGGGCACACGAGCTGGGCCAGCCAGGCGAATTCCCCTACACGCGCGGCGCCCACGCCGGCATGTACCGCGGCAAGCTCTGGACCATGCGGCAATTCTCCGGCTACGCCACGCCGCAAGAAACGAACCGGCGCTACCGCTACCTGCTGGATCATGGCCAGACTGGCCTGTCGGTCGCTTTCGATCTTCCGACGCTGATGGGCTATGACGCCGATCATCCGCTGGCGGCTGGGGAGGTCGGCAAATGCGGCGTGGTAATTTCGTCGCTGGCTGACATGGAGGAACTGTTCGCCGGCATTCCTCTGGCCGATGTCACAACATCGCTGACAATCACCTCGTCGGCGGCCATTCTGTGGGCGATGTACCTGGTGGTCGCCGAGAAACAAGGGGCCGATTGGGCGAAGATTTCCGGGACGATTCAGAACGACATTCTGAAGGAGTACATCGCCCAAAAGGAGTACATTTACCCCCCGCGGCCGTCCATGCGGCTGGTGACCGATACGCTGGAGTTCGGGGCCCGGCACACGCCCCGCTTCAACCCGATTTCGATCAGCGGTTACCACATCCGGGAAGCCGGAGCCACGGCGCTGCAAGAGCTGGCCTACACCCTGGGAGCTGGAATCGCCTATGTGGAATGGGCCGTCGAACGCGGGCTCGATGTCGATCAGTTCGCTCCGCGGCTGAGCTTTTTCTTCGACGCTCACAGTGATTTCTTCGAGGAAATCGCCAAGTTTCGCGCGGCGCGCAAGATTTGGGCCAAGGTGATGCGGGATCGCTTCGGCGCAAAGAACCCGCGCTCGCAACGGCTGCGGTTCCATGCGCAGACCGCCGGCGTTTCACTCACCGCTCAGCAACCGCAAGTGAATCTGGTTCGCACCGCCGTGCAGGCGATGGCGGCGGTGCTGGGCGGAACGCAGTCCCTGCACACCAACTCGCTCGACGAGGCCTACGCGCTGCCGACCGAGCAGGCGGCTCTGCTGGCCCTTCGCACCCAGCAGGTGATTGCTCATGAGACAGGAGTCACCGGCGTCGTTGATCCCTTCGGCGGCAGCTACTTCGTTGAAAGACTCACCCTCGACATGGAGAAAGGCTGCTTCGAAGAGTTCGCGAAGATCGACGCCATGGGAGGCATGGTCGCCGCCGTCGAACAGGGCTACCCGCAAGCCGAGATAGCCCGCTCTAGCTACGAATACCAGCGAGCCGTCGAGAGGAAAGAGAAGCTGATTGTGGGTGTCAACGCCTTCACCGGGGAAGAGGTAGAACCGATCCCGACGCTCTACATCGATCACTCGGTGGAAGAAAAGCAGTCCGCCAAACTCAGCCAACTGCGCGCGGAACGCGACAGCGCGGCGGCCGAAAAGGCGCTGGACAACTTGCGCCACGCCGCCGAAGGCGATGACAACCTGATGCCGCCGATCCTCGATGCTGTCCGCGCCCGCGCGACGCTAGGCGAGATGTGCGGCGTGCTGCGAGCGGTGTTCGGCGTCTACGACGAGAAGCCGGCCGTTTGATCCGCGGATCGCGCGACCGTTCCCCGATTCAGTGCGTTCAAGCGCGGAAATTGTACCGCTTGAAGACTGCTGACTGGCGATCCTTGTGAGCCCATCTCATGAGAAATGGGCTGGCTATTGGAAACGGCGGGAATCTGGACCGCTATAGCCTCGTACCCATGACACTCCGCCGCACATCCAGACTCAGCCCGCGTGGATGATGTGGTCACTTGAGATCTTGTCAATCGACGTCGTACCCGCTTGCCGCATCACCATCATCAGCTCAGCACGCAGCAGATCCAACACGGCTTGAACGCCCTCTTGACCAAAGGCAGCCAGTCCCCACAGGTAGGGCCGGCCAATACAAATGGCATCGGCCCCCAATGCCAGCGCCTTGAATACATCCGTGCCACGGCGAAAACCACCGTCAACCATCACGGGAATGCGGCCCTTTACGACCTTGACAATTTCCGCCAGGCATTCAATCGTGCCACGCCCGCTCGCTTCGGCCCGGCCACCATGATTCGACACGATCACTCCGTCCACGCCATGCTCTAAACAGAGTTCTGCATCTTCCCATGTGACGATTCCCTTGACGAACAGCTTCATGCTCGTGGCATCTCCAAGACGGCGAACGAACTCCCAGGTCATACCGTGAGGGGACAGACGCCCAAACTGCGATAGATCAAGACCGTCAAACATGGGTTTTCGCCGCCGGTTTTGGTATCTGTCGTTGCCGTCGTGACAGAGATTGCAGTCTCGATTATCCGTTTTTGTAAGCCGCTTGCGCGTCTCGCGATTGCTGCCGCCCTGCAAATCTACCGTCAGTGCCACCACCTGACAACCCGCCTGCTCCGCCCGTTTTAGCAAGGCCGTGGTAATGCTCCAGTCCTCGCCGGGATACAACTGGAACCAGACAGGTGCGCCTCGCTCACGGTTCACGTCCTCGACTGAGGTGGTTGAGCCCGTGGACAGAATCTGCAAGCTCGACGTCTCTTTCGCCGCTCTCGCCACCGCGATTTCCCCCAAAGGGTGACAAAACTTGTTGCCGCCGGTCGGCGCCAGGCCAATCGGCGAATTAAAATGTGTTCCGAACAACTCTACCGAGGTATCGATTTTGCGGACATCGATCAGGCGGCGCACACGAAGCTGGATTTGCCTAAAGCCCTCGCGGTTGGCACGCACCGTGGCATCATCGTCCGTGCCAGTCGCCAGATGCCCGTAGTGGGCTGGCGGCAGTTTCTCGCGCGCCACGGCGTGAAAATCGAACACGTTGATTGCCTCGTCAACCGACGAGATGACCTCGCCCAACTCATACGCCTCGCGACTGCGTTCATCGGCGGCTGCCGAAATCCCACGCCTAGGCGCCAATGCTCCGGAAGCGAACAACGGACTAGCAGCGAGATACCGAAGGAAGGTGCGACGAGCGCGTACGTCAGTCATGAACGATAACTTTTCGATCTTGTCCTGTTGTGATCATCAAGGATGGAGAATTTCCGAGTGCGCCTCAGAGGCACGGATCACCAGTGGGAGAAAGCCCCGCGAGCTTCGTGTCTTGGGCCTTGTAGACGACACCCATGCCGCCCTCCCGAGCTTGGAGAGGATCTTATAGTGGCTGATGGTAGAGCCGATCACGACGGGCCAATTTTAGCACGGCCCTGACCCTGATACCGAATAGTATTGTCGTTGGCCAGACTGCTTTGTTCCAACACCCGCAAACGTGAAAAGGAACTCGTCCGCGGGGTAGCGACTGCAGTACCATGCGACTGTGAAACGGAAGAAGATCAAACCCAGGAATCCTTACGTTGCCGGCGCAAAGCAACGCTCGGGGGCGGGTCCGATGGGCGACCGCAGGACGCCGCGAGGCGGCAGCCGTGGCGCGAGGCAGGATGACGGCATTCAGAACGGGCTCGAAGAGTGGGAAAGCGAAGCCGCACAGCTTGAGTCCAGCCAGCAATCGGCCGGCGTGGAAGATAGCGGCGAGGGCTAGCTGGGGCTAGCTGGCATCTTTCAGCAGTCTGACGGGGAAAGCACGCGATTAGGCCCGCCGTTACTTCGTTGCACTTGCTTGTCGGCTCAAGGCAGGATGTCGAAGTGATGTCGCCACGAATGGCGACGCGCCAAGCAAGAATGCCTGCGCAACGCCGGGGCGGTGCGCGGTATCCTGGACTTGGCTCGCAACTGGAACGGCGGGATCGATCCCATGACGACTCAATCAAGGCCAACCCGGCGTTTCCCGCGTATCGTTGCGGCTATCGTGCTGGCCGCCGCGAGCACGGCTCGCGAATCTCCGACAGCTCCAACCGAGTCCCTCACGGTCGCTGACACCCCCACGCAAGCCCAAACACCCGGCGGTCAATACATTTCTTGGAAGGAACATCTCATCGACGATGAACAAGTCAGCGGCGGAGTCGCCATACGAGGAAGCGATGGACTCAAGATGGCCGACCTCGACCGCGACGGCCACCTCGATATCATCTCCGTTCATGAGGACAATCACCACATTCGAATCGCCTTCGGTACTGACGACCCCGACAACTGGGAACTCGTCACTCTGGCCGAGGGCGACCAAGCCAAAGCCGCCGAGGATGTCTCGATTGCCGACGCCAACGGTGATGGCTGGCTCGACATCGTGGCCGCCTGCGAGCTGGCGCACCTGATCTACTTTCAAAACCCGGGTGAAAACATTCGCGGCAGCGAATGGCCGAGAGTCATCCCCGCCGTCACGGCCAACCGCGGATCCTACATCCGAGCCTTCTTCGCCGACCTCAACGGCGACGGACATCCCGAAGTCATCGCACCCAACAAAGGAGAGCAGCTTCCCGGAATCGATGGCTACACCGAAAAGGACTTTCCGGATAAAGAGATCTCTTGGTTTGAATTACCCCCGAACCCGCTGGAGGGCGACGGCTGGAAAGAGCACGTCCTGGCGCGTGTCAAGATTCCCATCAACTCCGAACCGGTTGACCTGGACCAGGATGGCGATCTCGACATTCTTGGAGGCAGCCGCGGCGAGGCCCGTATCTTCTGGTTCGAAAACCTCGGTGGCGGCTCGATCCAGTTCAAAGAGCATCCGATTGAAGTCGCCGGCCGCCACGAAGACCAGCAGGCGGGCGGCAAGCACCTGACCGGAATGAACGTAGTCTTTCACGACTTGGACTTTGACGGACGTCTCGACATCATCTTGCAAGAAACCCCCACGACTGTCATTTGGCTCGAACAGCCGGACGACTTCGTGAAACCGTGGCGGATCCACCTTATCGGCGACATCGCGCCGGATTCCTCGACGGGCTTGGCGCTGGCCGACATCAATGGTGACGGACGCCCTGACTTGATCACCGGCGGTTACAGTGAAGACCCGCGAGACCGCGACGGGGAAGAGATTACCGCATCCAGCCGCGCCGGCCGGCTGGCCTGGTTCGAGCAACCCGCCGACCCGCTCGAGCCGTGGCCTCGCCACGATATTTCACGGCGCAAACGCGGCATGTACGACGGCTTCATTCCGCAAGACATGGACGCCGACGGCGATATCGACTTCGTCACCACCCGCGGTAACAGCGGTAACTTCGACGGTGTAGTGTGGCTGGAGCAGATCCGCACTCCCGAGCCGGTGAAGTCCTTCCAGCCGGCACGGGAGAAAGAAAGCGCGCATTTGCCGCTGCCGCCCAGCTAGCCGTTCTCCGCATGGGCGGCTTGGCCGAAACAGAGCCGCGCCCGCAAGGGTGCGGTCGAGGGTAGTCAGTGCGCCGGGGCGGCCGTAGGGATGTGGTCACTGCCAGGCTGGACCGCACCCTTGCGGGCGCGGCTCTGTTCAGAACTCTCTGGCGATTGAAACTAATCGTCTGCATTGTAAACCTCAAAATAACGAGGAAATATGCGATTTTGAGCACCTGCTTCGGAGACGCGTTATTCTAGAAAGTAGGTAGTTTCCGTCGTACCCGTTCCAGTGCGCTCCATCCTACAGTGGCCGATCATTCGAGACCTGCATTCTCGCGGTCTGCTGATGCCTGTCGCGGTGCTCCTTGTTGTTGGCGCAGTGCTGGTGCATGGTGCTCTCAACCGCCAACCTCCGGCTGAGGCTGCCCCGAAACTAGAGACCGAACCGTTCCAGCCGCCACCCCAGCCGCCTCGCCCGGACCTGGAAAAAATCCCCCTCACGTACAATTCGGACTATTGGCTGCAAGTTGCTCAGCAAGCTCGCCTTAAGATCGAGTTGATCTCCACGAAGCGGATCCCGGCACTGGTAATTGGGCCTAACCTGGCGATCACATCCATAGAGGCGGCGGATGCCCTGATCGCCGATCAGCAAGTCCGGCAACTGACTCGGGAACACCACGAGTTGGCATCGGCGGAGTCAGCATCCGAGCCACCCGCAAATGCTGACCCCGAGCCGCGGGAGCGCGGAACGCTAGAGAACTCCGAAGCGGCGCCAGAGGAAGCCGAGAGCCCGCGGCCGCCGTCCCCGGCTCAAGAGCCTGAGCCTTACCGGCTGCTTTCCGTCGATACGCAACTGGGCATCGCGTTGTTTGAGCTGGCGCAAGCCGTCGATGAGCCGTTCTCGCTTATCAGCCCGTTGAGTCTGCCGCCGGGATCTTTTGTGGCCGCCGTCACGGTGGAGCCCGACCAGCGTCTGCGCATCACACCTGGACACCTGGTCTCGACTGGGCGGGGCAGACGCTCCGAACAGGATTTCGAATCGTTCGCAGTCTCCTTCGATGACGAGGGCGCCCCAGCCGCGGCCGCCATCGTAGATCTGGATGGGAACCTTGTTGGCCTGTCTCTCAATTCGCCGGGTGGTTCACGCCTGTTAGCCGCCCCTGCCGTCTATCGCCTCGCCGGGCGCCTGAGAGAACAGTCTCCTTGCCACAGCATCGAAGCCGCCGAAGTGCCGCCGGCGTTAACCAAACTCTTGAGGCTCCGCGAAGGCGTCTTCGTCGAGAAAGTGCGCCAAGACTCGTTTCTCCCGGAGCCCTCGATTCAAGCCGGAGACATCATCTTGCGGTGGGGTGGCAAGCGTGTCGAGAACGTTGAACAATTCCACGAATTCTACGAAGGGCATCCCGCCGGGACGCTGGCGCGATACACGGTTCTGCGGGGTCAGCGGCGCATCGCCGGCGCGACCCGCCTCCCCGCTTCGGACTGCCGGCCGCTGGGGGAACCCCAGCGCTCTTTTCCGCGCCTAGGTGTTCTGCTCCATTGGACGGACTCGGCCGCGATCGCCGCCAGCGATAGCATGCCGGGGTGGAGGGTCGACGCCGTGGTGGAAGGGAGCCCTGCGGCACGCGGCGGACTGCTGAGCGGAGACGTAGTCGTCGCGATCAACGGCAGCGGCCTCGTTCAGCGCACGGCGGCCCGTCCTCTTGAGTCGTTTGAGAAACAGGCGGGCGAAAAGCCGGAACGTCCTCTCGTGTTAACCGCCCAGCGGGATGATCGCCTGAAACTCGTACCCGTCTCGGCTGAAGGGCAGACCGCACCGTGATTCCCCAGTTTCTGCAGAACTGGATCTTGCGCGGCTTGCGGACTCTGCAAACCGTAGCGGGCGTCGTCGCCAGAATCCTGTCCGTGGCAGCCGCATGGGACTGGGCCATGATCTGGTTCCGCTCCTCGTTTCTGCCCTCCCAGAACTATCTGATCATCCTGGCTATTGTCATCGGGGTGCTCACGGGATTCGGTTCGGTCGGTTTCATCTATATACTCCATGCCATTACGGATTTCGCTAGCAATGATGTGGCGTCAGCCCTGGGTGTTTTCGGGCCGGCAAGTCTTGTCCTGCTGCCGGCGCTTGGCGGGCTTTTCGTCGGTCCGCTGATCTGCCGCTTTGCGCCGGAAGCCAAGGGGCATGGGGTCCCGGAGGTTATGACGGCACTGGCCACGCGCGGGGGCCGCATCCGGCCGCGCGTCGTCGGCGTGAAGGTGATGGCGTCTTCGATGACGATCGGTTTCGGCGGTACGGCCGGCCGCGAAGGCCCCATGGTACAGATCGGTTCGGCCATCGGTTCAGCGATCGGACAGTGGGCCAAGCTCACCACAAAGAATGTGCGGACTCTCGTTGCCTGCGGGGCCGCCGCGGGCGTAGCGGCGACTTTTAACGCTCCCATCGCCGGCGCCATCTTTTCGATGGAAGTCTTGATGGGCCGCATTCACGCGGATTTCCTGCTGGTCCTGCTCACTTCGCTTAGCTCGTGCATGGTGGCGCGGCACTACCTTGGAAATTACCCAGCCTTCTACGCCCCGACGTACGAACTGAAGAGCAACGCCGAACTGCCGCTCTATTTCTTCATGGGTGTGCTGCTAGGGCTGGCGGCTGTTGCCTACGTCCGCTTGCTCTATAAGAGTGAGGATCTGTTCGGGAACTGGAAGTTTCCGGAGTATCTGAAACCCGCGGTCGGCGGCCTGATGGTCGGATTGGTGCTGCGCTACTACCCGCAAGTGTACGGCGCGGGCTTTCCGGCGATGGAGTCGGCGCTGTGGACTCGCTTCTCCTTGGAAATGCTGCTTAGCTTGTTCGTCATGGGAATGTTGTCGAACATCGCCACACTGGGCTCGGGGGGCTCGGGCGGTGTTTTCGCCCCGTCGCTTTACATGGGCGCCATGTTGGGTGGAGCCTTCGGCGCGACTGCGCACTCGATGTTTCCGGATGCGACCGGCACCTCGGGCGCTTACGCCATGGTCGGAATGGCTGCCTTTTTCGCCGCCGCCGCGAAAGCACCCGCCACGTCAATACTCATCCTTTTCGAGATGACCAATGACTACCGCATCATGCTGCCCGTGATGGCCGCTACGGTCAGCAGCGTCTACATCTCGCACTGGCGCCTCTCTCACAGCATCTACACCTTGAAGCTCCACAACCGGGGTATCGGCTATCCCTACGAGCAAGAAGGGGACGCCCCGCGCCAAGCAGTGCCCGCGCCCTCGCCTCAACCCGCCGGGCCTTGAGCGCCCGCTGGTAAATTCGCCTGGGGCGCTGGGCCATTGCAAGTGGCTTCTCCAATAGGACCCGTGATTCATGAACTCACGGCTCTCTGAGAGAACCACGCCATGCTCCCCGCTCCTCGGCCGATAAGAATCCCGTGGAAACCGCCGCTTTGCTTCCAATTCAACTCCAGAACCCGGATGAGACTCTGTTAGCCGACCTTCGCTCCCTAGCATCCCGTATGATCCGCCAAGGTCACCGCCCCTCGTCGTTCCTTCTCTTGCGGCTCACCGACGGCCGCATCAAGATGGTTCAGTCCCGAGGAGGATCAGAACAAGCTAGTGAAGATCTGCAACGAATCACCAACGAGTACGGCCCGGTAGGCGCGGCCTTTCGCGTTTGGACAGAAGAGGAAGGCGGCGAACTGGTGGCGTGCGTGGAGAACGTTGCGGGGTCGCGCGGGGCGCTCGTGGGGCAGCGCCTGTTCCAAGCGGCAGCCGTTAATAGCCGGAACTGAACAGTGTAGATTTGCTCCCCTTGGAATCGTTGGGGACGGCGGGCTTGACCCACTCACTTGCGTTCGGGGCTCTGTTGGAGAAACTCCGCGATCTTGGCCGGGTCATTGGGCATGACCACGGGTGCGTTGCCGAATGTGGACTCGATCTTCCCCGCCCCGGGCGCTTCCAACTGCCCGGTGTGATAGCGATAGACGTAATCGGGATCCTTTAGCAAATGTCCGGTAAGCACAGCCACCACATCCGCGCCGGCCTCGATCGTGCCCGCAGCCGTCAGCTTGCGAATCCCCGCCAGTGTTGCCGCTGATGCGGGTTCGCAGCCAATGCCGCATCTGCCGATCACCGCCTTGGCGTCAGCGATTTCTTGCTCCGTGACGCATTCGACCACACCGCCGCTCGACTCCACTTCAAACAGGGCCTTGGGCCACGAAACCGGAGCGCCGATGCGAATTGCAGTTGCCAGCGTCTCCGGCTTTTCTACATTCAAAAACGAGCCGCGGTGTTCCCGCTTGAAAAATTCAAAGAACGGCGCCGACCCCGCCGCCTGAATCACCGCCAGCTTCGGCAGCCGGCCGATCAACCCGATCTCGCGCATTTCGCGCAAGCCCTTGCCCAGGGCCGACACATTGCCCAGATTCCCGCCCGGCACGACGATCCAATCGGGGACCTTCCATCCGCGCTGATCCAGCATCTCGACCGCAATCGTCTTCTGTCCCTCAATGCGAAAAGGATTGATCGAGTTCAGCAGATAGATCCCCAACTCTTCGGTGAGAACTCGCACCAGCGCCAGAATCTGATCGAAATTAGCTTCTACTTGAAGTGTCAGCGCTCCATACTCGAGCGCCTGCGCCAGCTTTCCATAGGCAATATTCCCATGAGGAATGAAGATAATGGCTTGCATCCCGGCCGCCGCCGCGTAGGCCGCCATCGAAGCCGAGGTGTTCCCAGTGGATACGCAGGCGACGCGCTTCATGCCCAGCTTGCGGGCTTGCGCCACCCCGGCCGTCATTCCGTTGTCCTTGAACGACGCGGTGGGGTTGTAGCCTTGATGCTTGAACTGCAAGCTCGTCAGCCCGCCATAGGAAGCCGCCAGCGCCCCATCAAACAGGTGCGTATTGCCTTCCCTGAGCGTGACGACATGCCGCGGGTCATCAAGAAACGGCAGCATCTCGCGATAGTGCCAAACGCCGCTCACATCGAGCGGGAGGCGGCTCAGGCGGCGCTGGTCCCAGAGAGCGCGGAGTTTTCCCGCGTCAAGCCCGCCCAAATCATTCGAAGCCTCAATCAGCCCGCCGCAAGCACTGCACTGGTAAATCACTTCGTCAATCGCGAAGCGCTTGCGGCATTCCGGGTTAAAACAAATCAGCTCAGCCGCCATCGAATGAAACTCTCAGTAGTCTAGGAATCAGGGCTTTGGGCATGGAAGTCCGCCAACCCGGACGAGCCGCGGCCGGCCTGGGTACGTTTTCGGGCGAGGACCGCGGGCTGACGCCCGCGGCTCTGAACGACGCCCCGGCTGATGGCCGCGGGAAGGCCGGATTTCCGCTGGTTGCGGCAAAGTGGCCTGTTCGCGCCGGCGGCCGCGGCTTTTGGGGCGCTATGCACGTTAAAGCTCGACTCTACGCGCTGTGGCGTGAATTTGGGGTGACGCTTAAGTCGTTTTGTTTCAGTGTCCGCAAGTGGCCATTGCAGTGTTTGGCGGAAAATTTCAGGGTTTAGGGATTTTTGGGCCCTCGAAAATCCCAGTTCACCTTTTCTTTGTTTGCGCATGATCGTTTGTGATGCGATTGATCCACTGCTCTCAGCATAGCGGAGCGGTTGCGGGTGTTTTCCCCAGGCGGGCAAGATGTATTGAAAACACGGGGAATATTTTTTTTTTGAAGTTTGTGACTGATTCAGAGATTTCACGGATTGGAGAGGGACCAGCCGTTGGGAACGGCTGGTTTTGCTGCCCACCCTTAGCTAAGGCATCGGGTTGTCAGCCGGTGAATGACGTCCACCGTTCCTCATGGAGCTCGTACCCGATTCCCGGACGGTCGGGGACAGTGAGGCGGCCTTGGTCGAGGGATTCCGGCGGGTCGACGACTTCAGCGCGCCAGGGGACCTCTCCGAACGCGAGCTCGAGGATCTGGAAGTTCGGCATTGTGGCGCATACGTGCGCGGCGGCCATGTTGCCGATCGGGCTCGCGGGCCCGTGGGGTGACGTCGCCAGGCCAGCGCCTTCGGCTAGGGCGGCGATCTTCTTGAGCTCGTACATGCCGCCGCAGAACTTGACGTCCGGCATCACGATGTCGACCGCACCGGCTTTGATGTAGGGGAAAAACTCCCTGACGCCGAAGAGCGACTCGCCGCCGGCGGTCGGCATCTTCGCCGCCTGATTGACCGCCGCGAGATCATCGCTGGGGCGGCACACCTCCTCGAGCCAGAAGAGGCTGAGGTGCTCGAGGCGTTGGGCTAGGTCGAGGGCAAGCCGGCGGTCGAAGCGGCTGTGCCCGTCAACCAATAAGTCGCGGTCCGGGCCGATGGTTTCTCGGACAGCCTCGATGCACTCGATACCGAACTGCGTGCCTTTCTCGAAGGCCGCGGCGTCCATCTCGTCGCGGCGGAGGTGATCGAAGGCGGCCAGCTTGAAGGCATCGAATCCGGCGCCGAGTCCGCGCTGGGCCGTCGCCGCAAAGCCCTTGGGCGTCCTGTCGTCCCCGCGGGTCGAGCGGTTGATGTTGGCGTAGTTGCGGATCTTGTCGTGTAGCTTCCCTCCGAAGAGCTGATAGCATGGCAGCCCGAGAATCTTGCCTTGCAGGTCCCAAAGGCACTGCTCGAGACCGGCGAACGCGGCGGCGTGGGCGCGCTTTTCCCCCGGCGACGCGTTTTCAATGAGAGGAAGCGCTGCTTGACGAAGCGGCTCGATCTCGAAGGGGCCTCCGCCGCGAATGTCTTCGAATAGTTTCCTGGCGACAGAGGCGGCAAGCGCCGGCTCTCGGGCGCTGTGGGTCGCGTCGCCGAGACCGGTCAGCCCCGTGCCGGTACGAACACGGAAGGTGACCCAAGGGCGCGCATTGACCTGAACGGTTAGGATTTCGAGCCCCGTGATCCTGTCGGGGCCGGATTGTGGAACCGGAGCGCAACTCGACCCAGCCGCGGCGCCCAGCGCGGCTCCGATGCACTGCCTGCGAGTCATTGCCTCCGCGCGGCCCAGCGTCGAAACTCTCGCTCCATCTTGTCGGTCCATTTGCTGTCGATCTCGCCCGGCGTGTAGCGCCCTTGACTAAGCATCGAGTGGCCCCATTCGTCCCGCAGGCGCGTATTCTCGCTCTTCTCCACAACTTTCTCGGCCAGTTGCGGCGGAATGAAGACAAGCCCTTCGGGGTCGCCGAGGACGACGTCGCCCGGCATGACCGTGGTATCGCCGATTCGTACCGGCACGTTGATGCCCATGAGCATGGTGTTGCGCACTCCGTGCGTGACCGGAGAGGGGTGGAAGAAGCGCACGAAACCCTGGAAGCCTTCAATCTCGCGTATGCCGGAGAGGTCGCGGGCGCCGCCGTTGATCACAACGCCGTTGTTGGTCTTGGCGAAGATTGCAGTCGCCAGGTTGTCACCCATGAAGTTGTACTTGCCGTAGAGATCGACGACAAGTACATCGCCGGGCTGGAGCGTATCGATAACCCAGGAGTTCTGTCCCGGACCGACGCGCTTTTCCTCCGCGGCCGTATCGTTGATGACCGCGTTGACATCCGGCCGCAACGGAAGGAACAGCGCGGTCACAGCGCGGCCCACCATACGGTCGTCACTTTCGTTGAAGTGGATCCAGCCGTGCTCGAATTGGTCGCGGAACCCGTTACCGTTGAGGACCGACCAGGCTTCCTCGGCGGTGACCTGCTTCATCCGCTCGAGAATCGAGCCGGGCGTCTTGGGCCGGCCGTCCTCGAAGCGCTCGCCTTTCCAGTCAGGGGTTAGCCGGATGCGCTGCTCCTTGGTAAACATGCCCAGTTGCGCTTCGGCGATGGGCGTCAGGAGAAGAGCGGCGACTAGGGGGAGGGTCTTGGCCAGGATTTCCATTTTGGCCTTCTCGGCACAGACAGTATAGCCACGCCACGGCTGCGCTGCAATGTTCTTCGCACTGCTGTGTCAAGGCCCAATTGAAATGTCCCCCGCGGAAGCCTGTGCCTAGCCTCTGCTTGCTGTTTCTCGAGGGAGCCCCAACGCGCGGCTCGCCGGAGCCGTGCGCCACCTCGTCACGGCGCGGCTGCTGTTTTTTGGAGCCACTGTGTTATCGCTGGTCCGTAATAGCCGGCGAACTGCTCGTCGCCTCGCCGGTTCATGTGGCCGACATCCGCGAAATACTCGTCGGGGTAGACCTGGAGCGCGGGCTCCATCACTTCGAAGTTCGCAAACTCTCGCCGCAGCCGCGCGATAACTTGCTCATACTCCGCGATGACTCCTAGTTCATCGAAGCGCCGATAAAGCCCGTCCGGCAGCGGCACGTTGAACAGAACGACCCGAATTCCGCTTGACGCGGCACGCTCGAGAAAACGCCGGAACGGCGGGATGTTCCCCAGAGCGGCATCCAGCTTCAGGCCTCCGGCGGCTTTGTCGTAATCGGAGACCGCGTCGGGGCCGGCCACTTCGTCGTCGTAGAGCAGGAAGCTTCCGCCACCTTCGTAGCCCGCGATGATCCTGCGGTCTTCAGAATCTGGGATAGTGACCGGCCCCTCCCCCACCGCTGACCGAACGAACGGAATCAGACGTGTCCGGTGGCGGGCGCTCGGCGGGAGGGCTAGATACTCGAAAAGCCCCCACAGGATTCCCCAATTCTTGTCCCGCGCAAATCGAGATGCGAGCGGAGCGGCGGGAATCACGCTGAAAAGCCGCGTGCGGTAAAGCGGGTCTGAAGTAACGCTCATGCGCCCGGGCGAGACCGCGAGGTTCTCGGGCATCCAGCCGACTAAGATGGCCTTCGGCGGCTTCTTGTAACGAAGATACGCTTCCAGGAAATAGTCGGCTGTCTCAACTCCGGCAAACGGCCAGGTGTAATTCGTCACGACATGGTTCCCGCCGAACGCCTGATCGACAACATCGGGGCGGATCGAGAAGAAACGACTGTCCCCCAGAATCAGCACGTCCTCCTGTTGGGATGCGTCAGTCATCGTCTGGCGTTTGCCGCTCACCGTGAAATCCAGCCCGCTAATGAACCGCGGCTGAAGTGTCAGGATCAGCGCCTCCAGAGCCAGGCACACCAGCGCCGCGGTGAAACCCGCCCAGGGCAGCCGGTCAGAACTGGAAATAGATGAACTGGGGACCGTCATAAGCTCCGCCGAGCGTGAGACTGAGATATATCGTGACGTATAGGGCGACTCGTATGGGAAGCTTCCAGCCCAACGAGACCAATGGATTATTGGAGCGATACTGGAAGACCTGCAAGACAACAACAAGTGCGCTATAGAACAACAGCAGATAGAGATCGCCGAGCGCTAAAGCGGTAAACCAGCCTCCATTCCAGCCGAAAAGCCTGGATAGAACCGCACTCATCCCGCCCATCGACTCAACCCGAAACAGCATCCAGCCGAGACAGGTGAAATGAAACATCAGCAGGCTTGCAAAACCGTTTCGCATGACGGATCTCCGCGCTTGTGGAGAGCTTTCCGCGCCCGTCATTTCCCCGCCAACCAGGCGATACCCGGCCAGCAACAGACCATGGTAGATCCCCCAAAAAACGAAGTGCCATTGCGCTCCGTGCCATAGGCCGCCCAGCGCCATCACAACCATCAGGTTGAGGAAGATCCTGCCTTTTCCTTGTTGCGAGCCGCCGAGCGGGATGTAGAGATAATCGCGAAGCCATTGTGAAAGGCTGATGTGCCACCTGCGCCAGAATTCTTGAGGGTTCCTGGCCGCGTAAGGAACGTCAAAATTCAGCGAGATTTCGAAGCCCAGCGTCTTGGCGGCGCCGCGGGCGATGTCGCTGTACCCGGAGAAATCGCAATAAATCTGCACGGCAAAGGCATACGTGGCGACGAGGACGTGGAGACCCGAGGAAGTGTCGAGCGAGCCATAAACCTTGTCGACAATCCGTGCGGCGTTGTCGGCCACAAAGACCTTCTTGTAGAGTCCCCAATAGATCAGCCAGCAACCCTCGTGGAACTGCCCGCGGTCGAAATGCCGCGGGGAGCTGATCTGGGGCAGGAGGTTACGCGCCCGCTCGATGGGACCCGCGACCAACTGCGGAAAGAAGGATACAAACAACGCGAAATCCAGAAAGCCGCGGGCAGGCTGCAAACGTCCTTGATAGATGTCGATGGTGTAACTCATCGTTTGGAACGTATAGAAAGAGATGCCGACCGGCAGCAGCACCGTCAGCACGAACCGCGGCGCCTCGAAACCCGCCGCCGCCAGCAGCGCCGACAGATTCTCCGCGAAGAAATTGAAGTATTTGAAAAACCCCAAGACCCCCAGATTGCCGGCGACACTCAGCCACAGCCAAAGCTTCCGCTCAGAGTTGCTTTTCGAGCCGTGGATAACCCGCCCGCAAGTGAAATCGAGCAGCGTCGAGAAAACAATCAGGCCAAGAAACCGCCAGTCCCAGAAGCCGTAAAAGAAGTAGCTTGCCACCAACAGCAAGCGGTTTTGCAGGCGCTGGCCGAAGCTAAAGTACAGCCCGAGAACGACCAGGAAGAAGACGCCAAACTCGATGGTGTTGAAAACGATACGCTGAGTCCTCGTTTCTGGGAAGTGTCAAGGTTTCCCGATTATACGTTCCACAACCCGGACGCAGCCGGAACCGAGCAGGGCGGATTTGGCGCTCTTGAAAAATAATTGCTCTTGGCGGATTTGACCCCAGGCTCGCGCCTGGGGCTCTGTGCCTGCTTTCCGAACTTCTGACTTGTTTTGCAAGGATTCAGCCATAGAGGCGCCGCACTCGCTTATTCGACGCGGAAGACATGAATCGGCCCCTCGCTGCCGTCAACTCCCACCTCGCGCAGGCCCCAAGCCGCCGGGTTTTCGTCGATGACCTTGGAGATATCCGCATAGCCCCCCGCCGTGTTTGTGACCAAAAAGGAAATGTCGTGCCGCCTCAGCTCGTCATGGATTGCCGCCCGAAGAGCCGCGACCGAAACCGGCCGCCGGCTTTCCTTGATCTGGGGATCAAGCGGGAACCAATTCCCGTCCCGGTCTTTTCCGAAATACTCCAGCTCCTGGCCATACTGGCGCCAAGGATAGATCAGGCTGGCTCCACTGAGTCTGATCGGTGCGGGAAAATGCGCCTCGATCCTCATTCCGTCAAACAGAGGTTGCCACGAAGTCCAGGGAGTAAAGAGGTTGCCATCGAAGGCGCGGGCAGCGGTCCACGGGAACGGATCGGCATGAATCCGCCAGCTCGTGCTGGGAACGACTTCGCCGTCAGCGGCCCGCAGACGAACCTCGGAAACCGTCCATTGCGTGGCCGGATCATGATTCCGCTGCAAAATGCGAAAGCCGTGAAGCTCTCTCGGCGGCCACTCGAGTGAAAGAACACGGGACGGCCAGAACTGCGGATCAGCGCCGGCCCGCAGAACCTCGACGAGCTGTTCGTTTTCGGCGCCCTGGTAGTAAACAAGCTGCTCGGATGCAAAATAAGCCTGCGGCAGAGGTTCGAGACTCAGAACGCGGTCAGCGGGCCCCACTTCGTCCGCGACCCTTTGAGCCGCGGCGAAGTACGATACGTGCCGCCTCAGATATTCGTCCTCGGGCTGCAGGCGTAACGCGGCTCTCCAAGGGGTTTCTTCGTGAAGGGACCACACCGATTCCGGGTGCCACTCCCGCAGTATGGACGGCCATGAGCTAACGGCATGAAATCCAAGCACCAGGCAAGCGGCAAACGGTGCAATCCGCCGCGGCAGGAGGCACAAAGCCAGACCAGCCGCCAGCGACCAGAAAACCAGTGCGGGAATTAGGAACCGGGTTCCCGCGTTGGCCATCCAGGGAAGCGCGCAGAACAGCCCCGCCAGGAGAAGGGGTTTCCCCCAGCGCCGCCGCCAGGCCAGAAAACCGAGCGGCGTGATCAGGAAAATCGGTCCCAGCAGGCCTTGCAGCTTGGCTCCCCGAACCGTAAGTTCGAGCGCATACTCATGCGGCGGAACAAACTCGCTGGAATGGCTGTAGTCCTTCAAGTAATTCCTGTACGTATCCTCAAAAGAAACCGTGACGTAAGGGTTGGGAAAGAACCGGTTGAAAAATGGAGCCACTGGATTCCCGACCAGTATTGCGTTCTTCACGGTCCAGGGCAAAACAAACAGCGACGCCACGGCCGCCACGGCAAGCGAGCGTGTCAGAGCGGCCCGGGCGTTTCGGAGGCGCCGCCAACTCCCCCAGGCCACCAGCGCGACGGCGGCCGGCGGCATCAGTCCTCCCGTGTATTTAATGGAAAAGCAAAACCCCGCCAGGATTCCGATGATCACGAGCCAGCCGCGTTGCCGGCCGCGCCACCAAAGCAGCAGGGCGTAAAAAGCCGAAAACTCGTAAAACGCCAAGGCGCAATCGTTATAGCTGCTGGCCGCATCCGCGCCCACCACGGGAGAACAAGCGTAAAGAACCGCGCCCACGACGCCGGCTCGCCACAAGCCGTGGCGGCGCGAGAAAGCCAGCATGGCGACAACAGTCGCCACAAGGAAACTGAAGTGGACCAGCTTCGCCGCGGAATGCTTCCCAACAGCGAAGGCGAACAAATAGAGCATCTCGGCTCCTTGCGAGAGATACGCATAAATGTTCGTCGTGATATGAGGAAACCCATGCTCCCGGTAATAGCGCGAAACCAGACCCAAGTGGTATCCGACCCCGTCGGGGCTGATCGCGGGGGCCAGCGCATGGACGAAATAGGTGCAGCCATAAGCAACAGCGGGAATGACGAAGATCGCCCACCACAGCCTTTGCCCGGGTTCCGCGGGGAACCGCGGTGTGGAAGACCCTTCGCGGCCCCAGCGCCAGTACGCTCCGGCGGCTAGCAACGCGACGGCCCAAACAGCTTCGGTGTAAAACGCTCCCAACCCGCACAGGAGGAAAACGGCGTTACTCAAACAGGCGGCCCCCACGCCGAATGCGAACACGAATCGTTCGGCGCGCGACAGAGCCATCCCCGGCCCCAGGCAACGAGCTAAGACGACGCGGCCCAGCAGGCAGCTCGTGATGAGGGTCAGAATCGAGCCGAGAAGAATCAGAAAAACGGTCGTGGCGGCTGAGAGAGGCATGCGAGAGGGCCGAACGGACTAGTCTAGGCGCTGCTCGGCCAGTACGCAATGAGGGTCGGGAGCGCGAAGCTGCTAGCAAGCTGTCCGACAGAACGCAGCAGCGTATCGAGGCGCTGTCAGCCGCCTTCAAGCGGCTGGGTCGGCCGCGGTCAGCTCGATCCCGAGGCTGCTTTGTTGGGCTGCCAAAGAACCTCTTCCGCGTCCAACTTGAGGCAAACCCAGCGGCTCCAAACGAAAAGAGCGTCACTCAAGCGGTTGAGGTATTGAATGACTTCTTCGGGAACCGGTTCGCCGTGCTTGAGGGCGATGCAGGCCCGCTCAGCCCGGCGGCATACGGTGCGGCAGATGTGAAGCTCGGTGTTGAGCCGGCATCCACCCGGCAGGACGAAGGACCGCAGCGTTTCGAGCTCGGCGTTCATGCTGTCGATTTCATTCTCGAGCTGCCGGACATCCGCTTCGCTGACTCGCGGCTGTTTGGGATGCACATGGCCGGGATCCGTCGCCAAAATCGATCCCAAGTTGAACAGCTCGTGCTGCACGCGCAGCAGTATTTCCGCCAGCCCGCCGAGATCCCTGCCCTGGGAGGCAAGCTCCTGAGCGGAAACTCTGGCCGAGCCGATCTGCGAGTTCAGCTCGTCGACGGTTCCGTAGGCTTCAATTCGCGGGTCATCTTTCGCCACGCGCCGCCCGTTGACCAGACTGGTTTCTCCCTGGTCGCCTCGCTTCGTGTAGATCCGGCTCAGAGCAAACTTAGGGTCGTTGTAGGTCTCCGCCATGATGGTCTCATCATACACAGGGAGAACGAACTGACCGGCCGGCCAAGCAGGGCAAGATTCCAGCCGTTTTCGCCGCTGCTCACGTGCAATCACCAGCACAGCCGGCGGCACTGCAAGAGCACACCCTTCTCTATACGGGCGCAATAATCGCTAAATCAACCCCATCCCTCTTCCCGCCTTCCTCTTTGCGAAATCGCTGACTACCCGCTTATTTGACACCGTGCGGCCCGTGGCGTAGTATTATAGTCAAGTTAGTGTGTCTGGAGGCTGCTCATGAAGCTGCTTAACAGCATTCTGTGTGGGTGCTTGTTCGCATTAGTTTTGGCCGGGCAGCAGCGGCCGCCCGCGCCGGCGGGCGAGGAAGCCCTCTCCCCCGAGCAGTTCAACAAGGCACACAAGTCACTCTATGCCCCCTCGGAGGCAAACCAGGCGGGCGCTCTCACTGAACGGCTCCTGAAGGACGAACGGAAACCGCTTTTGCCCCAAGCAGCGCCGCTTGCGCGCCGCAATTTCGTCGACGATTTCATCTTCGGCAAGATCGAGCGGGACGGCATTCCGCACGCCCCGCCGACGACCGACGCCGAATTTCTTCGCAGAGTTACGCTCGATCTGACAGGCCGCATACCGTCCGCCCAGCAGGTTCGTTCCTTTACGGCCGGCCAAGACCCCGACAAGCGCGACAAACTGATCGAGAAGCTGATCGGCAGCGAGGCTTGGGTCGAGAAGTGGTCCTACTTTTTCATGGACTTGTTCCGCGCGAACGGCAAGATGGGCCGCGGACGCTATCTTTTCCATTACTGGATGAAGGAGAATCTGCGCTCCGACCGCCCCTACGACGACGTCGTGCGGGCCATCATCACGGCTTCGGCGAAAAGCAATCACGTCGTGGCGGCGTCGAACGTCATCGCGCGAGAGCACGTGCAAGGAGCGCCGCAGCCTAAAGACGGCGACGACATGTCGATGGTCCATCAGCTCGATACCGACGACGAGCTTTCGATTATTTACGGAAAGGCGTTTTTGGGGATCAACTTTTCCTGCATCTCTTGCCACGACGGCCAGGGACATCTGGAAAAAGTCAATGTCTGGCTGAGCGGCAAGACCCGAGAGCAGTTCTTCCAAAACGCTGCGTTCTTCGGCCGCAGCCGCTACCTGATGTATTGGGAGAACGGCAAGCCCCAGTCGGGCGAATTCCTCATCGACGATCATAATCCGGGCTACGACACCGAAGGTCACAGCATGATTCGCATACCCCGGCCCGGCGGGCCCGGGGAGCCGGCCTTCTTGATGAACGGTAAGGGGACGAAGCCCGGGCAGGACCCCCGCGACGCATTCGCGGAGCTGCTGACCTCGCATCCGCAGTTCGCCCGGGCGACCGTGAACATGATCTGGGCCAGGCTGATGGGCGCGGGCATCGTCGAACCTTATGATGAATTTGACCTGGCCCGCCAGGACCCCGAAAATTTGCCGGAAGGCTGGCGGTTGCAGCCGTCGCACCCCAAGCTGCTGAACGCTCTCGCGAAGGATTTCCGCGATAGCGGCTACAGCATCAAGCGCCTGATGACGGCCATCAGCCGCTCGAGCGCCTATCAACTCTCGGC
This sequence comes from Bryobacterales bacterium, assembly GCA_965226185.1. GTDB lineage: Bacteria > Acidobacteriota > Terriglobia > Bryobacterales > UBA6623 > CBDCYS01. Next base: position 2,701,202 of record CBDDCT010000007.1, on the reverse strand, counting down.
GCGCTTTCCGGCCGAGTGGAAGGACTCCTATACCAGCTACTTCGCCCGTAAGTTCGCCCGCAGGCTGTCGGCCGAAGAGTTGCACGACGCGATTGTGCTGGCAACGGACAAGCCGGGTGAGTTTAAGCAGGGCGGCCGGAGCTACGGCATGGCCATGCAACTCGCCGGCCCGGCGGGCGATCGCGACACGCGGCATTTCATGCGCATCTTCGGCCAGTCCGACCGCCAGACCCCGGCGCGGCCCGTCATCGGATCGATGCAGCATCCGCTGCTGCTGATGCAATCGCCGGTGGTCAACGGCCGGGTTCTCGCGGGAAAAGACAGCCGGGTGCAAAGGCTGCTCGACAGCTATCCGGAAGATGGGCGCGTGGTCGAGGAGATGTTCCTCGGCAGCCTGTCGCGGCCGCCGTCCAACGGTGAAAAGGAAGTCGCGGTAGCGGCACTGCGAAAGGATCGGGCCAGCGGAGCCCAAGACCTGCAGTGGGCTTTGATCAACAGCGTCGAGTTCTTCTTCAACTATTGAAGAACCGAAAACGCGCCGCTTATGACTCGGACACACGGAGCAACGGTTAGCGGAGCAACCGAGCAACAATAACGGAGCAAAGAAAATGAAAGTTGGCGATCTGCTGGGTTCGCGCCGCGAGCTGTTGCGGCTGGGTGGCTTGGGGCTGCTCGGAGCCTCGATGGACGGCGTCTGGCCGCTCCGCGCTTCCTCGACCGGCGACAAGGTTCAGCCGCGCGGCAACGCCCGCAAGGTCGTGTACTTCGAGATTTCCGGCGCCATTAGTCACGTCGAGTCGTTCGACTTCAAGGAAAACGCGGGTACTCCCACCGATCTCGACGTTCGCGAGGTCTACCCCGGACTTTACCTGCCCCACCTGCTGTTTCCCCGGCTAGAAAAGCACATGGACAAGCTGGCCATCGTGCGCTCGATGCGCGGCCACGAGGAGGTCCATTTCCGGGCGCAATACTACGTGCAAACCGGCCGCCAGAACAACCTGGCCTTTGCCCGCGAGATTCCGGCCATTGGTTCGGTGGTCGCATCCGAGCTTGAGCCCCACCGCCGTCCCACCGACACTTTTCCGATCTATATGTCGTTCAATCTGGAAAAAGGGTCGGTCGGGGCGCTCTCGACGGGCTTTCTGCCCGCCCGGTTTTCTGTCGTCGACATCAACACCGAGGCGGCCATCAACGGCGACAAGCTGGACTCGGAAGCCGCCCGCCTGCTCGAGCAGCGCTGGGACCTGCTGCAAAAACTGCGCGACGCCGAGCGCCCCCGCCTGGGAAGCTACGGCCGCGAGATGGCCGGCTATGACGATTTTTACGGGGCGGCCTACAAGCTGCTCTCCGACCCGCGCTGGCCGAAGGCGTTTGGCGTGACCGAAGAAGACCGCCGGCGTTACGGCGACAACCCCGTGGGCCTTGCCTGCATTCTCTCCCGCAACATGCTCTTGCAGGACGGCGGAACCCGCTACATCCACATTTGCCATCCGGGCTGGGATCATCACGTCTACATCTGGGACCGCTCGAAGAAGACAAACCACTACATCCAGTGCGCTCAGTTCGATCAGGCGTTCTCGGCGCTGCTCGAGGATCTCTCGACCTTGCCCGCCACCGGCGGCTCGGGCCAGACGCTGCTCGACGAAACGCTGGTGGTCTGCCTGGGCGAGTTCGGCCGCACGCCCGGAGCCCTCAACAACATGGCGGGGCGCGATCACTTCAACAAGTGCTACCCGGCCCTGTTCGCCGGCGCCGGAGTCCAAGGCGGCCGCATCTTGGGCGCCAGCGACGCGGACGGCGCCAAGTGCATCGAAACCGGCTGGCACCGCAAGGAACAGCCCCGCAACGAAAACGTGGTCGCCACGATGTACTCGGCGCTTGGGATCGACTGGAGCAAACAGATCCACAACACGCCGTCGGGCCGGACCTACGCCTACGTTGATCCCCTTGGCGCCACTGGCTTCGTGCCCACCGATGAAATTTCGTCTATTTACGGCTAGGCGACCGCGCGCCAGTCTGCTGGTTCTGGCCTCTATTCTCGTGGTCACGGCAGCCGAGCCGGAAATGGTCTTCATACCGGGCGGCGACTTTCTTCGCGGACGCTCCCACCCGCTTCCCGACGACAACCTGAAATGGTTCCCTACGCTGCTCAAGGATGACCGCCCGGTTCGCTCGATCGTCCTCGACCCTTTCTACATCGACAAGCACGAGGTCACGAACGCCCAGTACGCCGAGTTTCTCAAAGACACCGACGGAGCCCCACCCTACTACTGGCCCCAAGGAAAGCCGGAGAACGCCAAAGAAAAGCATCCGATCGTAAACATAACTTGGCAGGACGCCAATGCCTACTGCCAATGGGCCGGAAAGCGCTTCCCCACCGAAGCGGAATGGGAACGGGCATCCCGCGGTTTACGTGACGGCCTGAAGTACCCTTGGGGCGACGACGAACCTACCAAAGAGTCGGCCCACCACGACGGCATGGACGGGCCGGGCGAGGTTTGCCAGTATCCGGAAAACGCTTTCGGCCTGTGCGATATGTCGGGCAACGTCTGGGAGTGGTGCGCCGATTGGTACGAGAAAGACTACTACGCCCGGGCGCCGGAGCAAAACCCGGCCGGACCCGAAAAGGGGATCTACCGTCTGCTGCGGGGCGGATCGTGGGTCGACGCCCCGAAATACCTCACTACCGCCTACCGCAGCTTCGCGCGGCCGGATGAGCAAAGCCCCACGATCGGGTTTCGCTGCGCCAAGAGTTTTGGCCGGGCGAAAGCAGGTGAGCGGCGATAGCGGCAACCAGGGAGCCGCCCCTCCGCGCTATTCTGGTGAATCCTCGTGCCTGACTCGCTTGTCACGATCGCGACGTATCCCACTCCTCAGCAAGGCCACCTTGCCAAGGGGTTGCTCGAGGCCCACGATATCCCGGCCGCTGTTCTCGACGAGCATATCGCGGGCCTGGTCGGTCCCTACACCGGCTACAGTGAAGGAGTACGGCTGCAAGTGCGTGCCTCCGACGTGCCGGACGCCCTTGAGATTCTGGATATTCCAGACGAGGACGAACCGCTCGATGGCGCCCCGAAAGCCAATGGCGGGCTTGCCCAAGCCGAGATCTGTCCACTCTGCGGGAACCCCAAGCCCGGTTGGGCGGCCCTGCTGCGGGCCCGTATCGGCGCGGTTTTGTCGGCCTCCGCGAACGCCCGCCATCAGACTTGTTCGGCCTGTGGAACCGTTCGTGAGAACTAATGGCCGTGAGAACTAAAGGCCCGCCGCCGTAGCGACCGGCAATCCTGCCGGTCGATCGCCGCGCAGCGGCGACGACTAGCTTTGTGCGCCAAAGTTGCCCCCGGCGGATGCCTGCGTTGGCTGGCGCGGACTTCCGTTTGGTGATTTCGTTTGCCTTCGGCGAGCCGCCCGCGGCGGCTAGCCCGCATTTCTCATCGATTCCCGAAAACGGGGTTGGCGGGGCGCGCGGGATGGGATTTCATGGTCTTGAGGCGGCATCGCCTCTCGGCGGGGCCGCCGTGGGGCAGAAACGGCCCGGCATGCTGTCCGCGACCCTGGCCGAGGCGTTTTTCGTCTGTTTTTGGGCAAACCTCGATTGCCGCCCCTGTCGAGCCCTGTGTGCTTCAAGTATTACTTGAACTCGCCTTGCCGTTTTCAGCAGCGCCGCGGCTCCCCCCGTTCGAGATTCTCATACGCTTGGGCGAACACCCCCGCCCAGGCGTATCCCGTCGCCAGCGAAATCCACACTTTGCGCGCCGTGATCCGGATGCGCGCTCCGATCTTCAACAACCGCAGCCGGATCGTCGTGCATTGCGCCCGCGCCATCTTCGTCCCCGCCAACCCCAGCCGCCGCAGCGTCTCCAGCAAACAGTACCCGATCGATGAAAAATATAAGCGGATCTGATTCGACCGCAATAGCGCGGTCGAGGTGCGGTCGGCGAACAGCCCCAGCTGCTGCTCCTTGATGCGGTTCTCCATCTCTCCGCGGGCGCAGTAGATCGTCTCGTATAAGTGTTGCGCCGCCGCTTGCTTGGGCGTCAGCGACGTCACCACGAAACGCGGGTTTTCGCCCTTCGCCAGATACTCCGCCTTGGCCACCACCCTGCGCCCCCGCGCCCAGCTGGTTCGCGTGCGGTAGCGGAAATCCCCGAACGCCCGGGCCGCCTTGCCCCTCTTGGCGAAACGCCGCCGCGCCAGCTTCATCCGTCTCTTGATCAGGCGCTCTAAACGCTCGTTTTTCGCCAGTCCGAACACGTAATCCACGCCCTGGTTCTCGCACCAGCTCATGATCTCGTCGCGGCAAAAACCGCTGTCGGCCCGCAGCAGGATCTCGACCTCGGGCCACACCCGCCGCAGTTGTTCGACGATGCGCCGGACCTCTTCGAGCGACCCCGCCGAGGCGTCGATGTTGGACGGCCGCAGGCGCGCGCACAGCAACTGGTCCCCGGCGAAAATGTAGAGCGGCAGGTAGCAATAGTGTCCGTAGTAGCCGTGAAAAAAGCGCCCCTCTTGGCGGCCGTGCAGCGCGTCGTCGGTGGCGTCGAGATCGAGCACGATGCGCTCGGGCTGGCACGGCTGCGATTGAATGTAGAGCGAGGTCAGCAGACGGTCGGCCGCGCCCGTGTCGAGAACGATCTTCTTGTAACGGCTTTGCGCGCCGGCCTTGGCCGGGGTCAACTCCAGGCGGTTGAGAGTGCTCTTGCCGGCGCCCGCCTTGCCGCGGTCTTGGGCTCGGCGGCGCTGCTTGCCTTCGAGGTCTTGTTTGCCGCTCAGCAGGGCCAGCAGCGGGTCGGAGCGCAGCTGATCGTGATCGTTGAGGTCCTCATAACCCAGCGCCAGCCCGTAGACGCGCTGCGAGACCAGCTCGCGCACGCTGTGTTCGACTTGCGCGGGCTGGCGGTGATCACGGAAGCAGGCGGCGAACTGCCGCACGATGCCGCTGCGCTGTTCGGTCTGGCGCAACAGCATGGCGCCGCCGTCGGAGGTGATCATGCCGCCGTCGAAACGGGCTACCACCTGGCGGCGGCCATGGTCGGCGAAGGTGAAGCTGGTTTGGGTACACTCTGTCATGGCAGGGGTCGCTTTCTTGCTGGCTGAAACATATTGTAATCATTATGTTTGTGCCACAAAAGGCGGCCTTCCGCCAACCCCGCGATGAGAAATCCGGGCTAGGACAAGCAGGATTGCTTGTCCCTACGGCGAGGCTTCGGCCAACTCCCCGCCGCCGTAGCGACCGGCCGGGAGTAGGAGCAGCCGGGAGCACTAGTGTGGTGCTCCGTCGTTTTACGGTTGACAGCTCCCCCGCTGACGATTTCAGACGACCGGACAGAGGCGCGGGCGGAAGCCCGCGCGCCCAACGGAGCTACCCTTATTCCCAACAGCCCCTCACTTCTTCCCGGCGCCGTAGAGGATCGTTCCGGGGCGCGACGCCGTCATCTTTCCGTCGTCCAAAACCACTTTGCCGTTGACGATTACAAAGTACACTCCGTCGGGGTATTGATGGGGCTTGCCGAACTCGGCGCGGTCGATGATCGTGTCCGGATCAAAAATCGTCACGTCGGCCTTCATGCCGGGCCGCAGTAACCCGCGCTCGAACTGCCCAATGCGCTGCGCCGGCAAGGACGTCATTTTGCGCACGGCGTCTTCGAGTTCCAGGATTCCTTTTTCGCGGCCATAGCGCCCCAATACTCGCGGAAAGGTGCCGTAGGCGCGCGGGTGCGGCACTCCGTCCCCGAGCCGAAAAATCCAGCCGTCGGAGGCGATCATCGTACCCCGGTATCGCATGATGCGCTCGACGTCTTCCTCGTTCATGGCGTGGTAGACGGCGGCGCAGCCTCCGGCGGCCTCGATCTCCATGGCCGTCTCGGCGCCGGTCTCGAAAGTGACCTCGCGGCCCCGGTCTCGCGTCACGTCAGCCAGCGTTTTCCCGTTAAGACGCTGGTCCCACTCGCAGTTCACCAATTGCACATTCTTCGGATCTCCCCCGCCGCGGTCCAACTCAATGCGGCGGGCGACCTCGGCCTTGATGCGTCTCCGCGTTGCCGCATCTCGCAATCGTTCGAGCAACTTCTTGCGGCCTCCCGCCTGGGCCCAAGGCGGGAACATGGCGGCCGTGCGCGTGCTTGAGGCCGTGTAGGGATACTGGTCGATCGAAACGTCGACGCCGCTCGCTCTGGCCTGGTCCACGAGCTTGAGAGTCTCGCTGCTGCCTCCCCAATTGGGCTTGCCGACGGCTTTGTGGTGGGTAATCTGGGTGGGCAGTCCGCCCTCTTGGCCGATGCGGATTGTCTCTTCGACACTGTCGAGCAGCTTCGCGGATTCATCCCGCATATGAGAGATGTGCATCCCACCGGAGGCCGCTGCCATCTTCGCCAGCTCGATCACTTCCTCGGTTGGCGCGAAATTCCCTGGAATGTAGAACAGCCCGGTGCTGAGCCCCAGGGCTCCCTCGTTCATCGCCTGGCCGACGAGGCGGCGCATGCTGTTCAACTCCTCCGGAGTCGCGCGGCGGTCCTCGGCTCCGATGACCTCGTTGCGAACACTGCCGTGGCCGACGAAGGCGCCTAGGTTGATTGCGATTCCAGTGTCCAAAAGCTTCGTGAAGAAGCCTCGAAGCGGCAAGGGCGAGCTGCCGTCATTGCCCTCGATGATCGTGGTCACGCCTTGGCGGATGTAGTTCTCGGCGCTGGGCACCTGAAAAATCCCCCGCCGTCCGTGGTTGTGGATGTCGATGAACCCGGGTGCGACGACCTTGTCCCCGGCGTCGATAGTCCGCTTGGCCTTGGCTCCCGGCAGGTGCCCCATGGCAATGATTCGGTCTCCGCGAATGGCCACGCTCCCTCTCACCCAGGGATTGCCGGCGCCGTCGACGATGCGTCCGCCGGTGATGAGCAGGTCGAAGGGTTGTGAGGTCTGGGCGGTCAGGGTGGGCGGGTAAAGGGTCGGCAGGCAAAGGGCGAGCAAGATGGCGATTGTCAATGAAACGGTGGTCCGGCTATGTGAGTTAGGGTGGCACGTCCCTGTCATCAGAAGGCTCCTGGCTGGTTCATCGACAGGATAACAGCCCGGTGAAAAAAGGGTGCGGCACGGTCTGACCGTGGGCCGTGCCTGCACATCAGGGGGTTGCGATTAGGGCTCTTTGACTTGCTTCGGAATCAACTGACTGGCGAACCTTCATGACCGCGGCGCTTTGAAACCAGCAAGAGCCGTTCCCCGGCTGGGGCGCCAGAAAAGCTGCGGGCTAAGTACTGGTACTTACCAGCGTTCCCGCACGCTCGCCCGTGGCTCCAATTGGTGATGGATTTACTGTATCGCGAGAGTTCTCGGGATTCGGAGATGTCTAAAGGGTTCGCGTAAGTTCTCGAAGGTTTATTAGCGTAGTGTTGCAACCTTAGGTCTGGGTAGGTGATAATGATTACTAGTGATCCCAGGAAACGTTCGGAGCTTGTCTAACGTGTATCTAGTACGGGAACAGTCCAATCTCGTCGACGCGATTTCTTGCATGTCCACAGCGGGCCGCGAGCAAGCGGCCCGCCGCTTTCTTGAGGGGCTTTCCACCGACGAGCTGCGCTACATTGCCGCATACCTCGGAACAAGAGTCGTTGATCCCAGCCTGCCTCCACCCAGCCAAAATCGTAATCAGATCGCTCAAAGCATTGAGCGGTATGAGGGCGCCAAGAAAAGCCCTGAACCGAAAACGGCTGGCAGCGATTCGTGCTGTAGCCGCGGTAAGGTTGCACATCAAATGATGGTTTTGCTCGAGTATTTGAGCGTGTGCAGCTTAGATACGCCGGCTACCTTGCCCGTGCAGGCCGGTTACGCATAGAGCTTTGCCGTCGTTCGCCAAGCGGCGGCAGGTTATCCTCCTATACTGCTCACAATGATGTGGCGCGCGCCTCCAGGTGTGCCGTGTCGCCGTTCTTGGCGACATTGCGCGAACACTGACGTCCGACGCCAAGCGTGGACTTCCGTCCACGCCTCTGAAGTTGCTTCACGAGGTTTCAATCCTCACTAGTCCGACGTTCCGCCACGATGCGGCTTCGCCAGCCAGCGAACAGCGTTTCGGATTATTTGCTGCATCTCGGCTTGCCGATAAATGGGGCGTGTTTCGTGCCCCGGCCGCAGGTAGAACACCTTGCCGCGGCCCACGTACCAGATCATTCCGTCACTGCCGTGTTGCTCACCGCCTTCCCATGATCCCTCGAGAATCTTGGCGTCTGGCGGAGGGACAGTGAAGGGGTTCGCATACATCTCCGTTGCCGGAATGACAAAGTCGGCAACTCCTTTGGTGATAGGATGCCGGGGATCGAGCACCCGGATGGTCTCGGGTTTACCTTCGTTGCGAACCCGGCCCCACCCGCCGACAGTTCCTTCGAGCCTTACCCCGGCTTGTTCCGCTTTGATGCGCAGGAGTTCTTGGAACGGGCGGCTGTAGTGTGCCGAGTGCAGCGGCAGAAAGCCCATCCCGCGCTCTTTGACGTGGCGCACGATCCGCCGCACGTTCGCATCGCTGACTGCGTTGTGGCTGCGGTGTCCGAACCAGACGAGGACGTCGGTCTTTAGCAGAGCGGCTTCGCTGAGACCCTGTTCGGGATCGAGCAGGTTGGCGACGGTGACTCTGATCCGGCGGTCGGACTTCAATAGTTCTTCGACGGCACCGTTGATTCCCCGGGGATAGACTTCAACCGGTTCGCTGCGTTCCGACCAGGCCATGACTTGGATGCGCTGCGCGGAAACCGTGATACTGGAAAGCAAGCACAAGGACAACAAGAGGGCAACTCGCATAGGCGATACTGTAGCAGACCGGAGCGTTGAGTCGGCCGGCCATGGGAGCTGTTAGACTTTGTCCCGGGCCGGTGCTCCAAAGCTGACCACTGCTCCAAAGCCGAGAAGTTTCCCTATGACGATGTCCGCAACCGAATACTACACATCCCATCGTGATGAATTTCTTGATGGCCTCGAGAAATTCCTGAGAATCCCCAGCGTCAGCACTCTTCCCGAGCATAAGGGCGACATCGCCCGGGCCGCCGCCTTCGTCGCCGATGAACTGAAGGTCGCCGGGTTGCGGAATACCAGACTGATCGAAGGCGAAGGGAATCCGATTGTTTCCGCCGAGTGGACGGGGGCGCCGGGGAAGCCCACGGTGCTCCTTTATGGGCACTATGATGTTCAACCGGCGGACCCGCTAGCCGAATGGGCTTCGCCGCCTTTCGAGCCTCAAGTTCGCGGAGACGATATTTTCGCGCGCGGCGCATCCGACGATAAAGGCCAGACCTACCTGCTACTCAAAGCAGTCGAAGGCTTGCTGCAAGCCAGCGGCAAACTGCCGGTCAATGTCAAATTCCTTATCGAAGGCGAGGAGGAGACGGGCGGCGAAGTGCTCGAACAACACCTGAGGGTTCACGGGCGCGAGCTTGGCGCGGATGCCGCTCTGGTCTGCGACACCGAAATGTTCGCTCCTGAATTGCCGACCCTCTGCGTGGGACTGCGAGGCCTGGTTTACACGGAGATCGAGGTCGAGGGGCCGCGCACGGATCTTCACTCAGGCGTCTATGGCGGTGCCGCGCCGAACGCGCTTCAAGCGATTTCCGAGATCATCGCGGGGCTGAAAGAACCTGGCGGAAAGGTCGCGATTCCGGGTTTCTACGACGATGTAAAACCCCCGGCGGCGGCTGAACTCTCGGCCTGGAAGCGTTTGCCGTTTGACGAGCCAGCCTACCTGCGAACTGAAGTAGGCTCGCAAGCGCTGGTGGGAGAGGCAGGTTTTTCGGTGCTCGAGCGAACCTGGGCGCGGCCCAGCTTGGATGTTCACGGAATTCGTGGCGGCTTCGTCGGAGAAGGCGGCAAGACCGTCATTCCAGCGCGCGCGACAGCCAAGGTCAGCATGCGTCTGGCAGCGGACATGGATCCGGACGACGTTTTCGCGAAGTTCCGGCAACACGTCGAGAAGCTGACTCCGGCGGGCACGCGTGTGTCGGTGCGGCAGCTTGCGTCTGCTCCCGCCGCGCTGGTCGATCCTGACAACCGGTTTGTGCGGACCGCCGCTCGTGCGCTGAGCGAAGTTTTTGGCACGGAGACGGTCTACATTCGCTCGGGCGGGTCGATTTCGGTTGTGGGCCTGTTGCAAGAACACGCCGGGATTCCGAGCGTCATGATGGGGTTCGGGTTGCCGGACGACAACATCCATGCGCCGAACGAGAAGTTCCATCTGCCGAACTTCTATCGCGGGATCGCCGCCGTCTCGCGCTATTTGGAAATGTTAGGTGAATAGGACGGACCCATCCTCGCGCCGCGCCTTTCCGTCGGCATTTCTGCTGCCATTTCTGCTGAATGTTCTGTTGCTGCTGTCGGCCGGATCCGGCGCTGCTGCTCCGAATATCTCTTTTTCCGGCGTCGTCAACGCGGCGGGTTTCATGCCGCCGCCGCGCCCCGGATCAGCGATCGCCCAGGGGTCGGTCTTTTCGATCTTCGGCGCCGGCCTCGGACCTGACCCGGGCGTGATGGCTCCTGAACCGCCGCTGCTCACATCGCTAGCCGGAGTCTCGGTACGCGTCTTCAACCCGGCTGGAGGCTCGGTCGACGCGCTCTTGCTCTATGCCGGCGGGTCTCAAATCAACGCCGTCATGCCATCCGGCACGGCTGCCGGCCTAAATTTCCTCAGCGTCACTTACGCTGGGGAGACCAGCTCTCCGGTTCCCATCAAGGTTGTCCACAGCAGTTTCGGCGTCTTTACTCGCAGACTGGCTCCGCCTGCTGGATCTTCACGGTCAGGGGCGCGGCTCGCCATCGTTCAAAACGTCATGGGGAACGGAGCGCTTCAGCTCAACGGGCCGGGAACGCCCGCCAAGCCCGGCCAGGTCGTCACGCTGTGGGGCGCCGGACTGGGGGCTGCCATCGGACCGGACTCGATTCCCTCCGATGCCGGCCAGTCGGCCACGCCGGTTGAAGTCGACGTTGGCGGCCATGTGGCTCCGGTTAGCTACAGCGGCCGCTCCCCGTGCTGCCCCGGTGTCGACCAGATCAACTTGCGAATTCCCGAGAATTCACCTTTGGGCTGCTTTGTGCCGGTATCAGTGCGAGTGCGAGGGGTTGTTTACAGCAATGTCGAAGCAATCTCGATTTCAGCGGACGGTTCTGGTTGCCAAGACGGCCGCGATCCAGTCACGCCGGACGAGGGACAAAGAATCGGGCAAATCTCGCTGTCACGCATGGTCAACGACGGAGCAGTGAATGACCTCGTGGAAGGGGTCTTCTATCTGGCGCCGGGCAGGCTGCCCTTTGACGTCGCACCGGCGCCTGGCACCTGTCTTTTGCTTCTGGAGTCTCCGGCGTCGAGGGGGAATCCGCTTGACGCGGGGCCGCAATTGTCAATCAGCGGGCCCGCCGGCGGCGTCTTGGCTGTTCAGCAAGACGGGTCTTATAGAGCGCAAGCACCGCCAGGACCGCTTTTCTTGGGATCTGGAAGCTATTCGAGTTCCGGCCCCGGCGGAAGAGACATCGGTTCTTTCACCGCCTCGATTGAAGTTCCCGAATCACCGCGCTGGGATCTCGGCGAGTCCTCCGATCGAATCACCCGCAATCGAGGCTTTACCGTGACCTGGCAAGAGCCGACCGAACCAGCCCAGAGGGCGCCAGAAATCTCGATCACTCTGTCCGCCGGAAGCCCCGAAAGGCTGGTCTGCTCTGCTCCAGCGGAGGGAGGTGTACTGACCATCCCGCCGTCCGTTCTCACCAACTTGCCTCAGTCAGATCGGCGCCCGCGAGGGACGGAGGAGTTCCGGTTTAGCAGTCTGTGGAGACCGCCTGACGCCCGCTTTTCCGCCTCTGGGCTGGACGAGGGTTTTGTTGAGTATCACCACACCGAGAGCACGATCGTCTCTCTCAGCGCGCCCGAGCTGCCGAGTTCGCCGGTCAATCTGCCCAACGGCACCGTGATTCAAGCCGAACTGGCGACATCGTTCGGCGAACGGCAACGCGGCTTGATGAACCGCACGGAGCTGGCTGCCGGCCGCGGCATGCTGTTCGAGTTTGAGCAAGCGGCCCTCCACCGGTTTTGGATGTTCGGCACGCTGATCCCGCTGGATATTATTTGGCTCGACCCGGATCGCCGCGTTGTCTTCATCTCAGCCGACACGCCGCCATGCGAAAGCAGCAATCCCGGAGAGTGCCCGACCTACGGTGGCCAGCAACCCTCGAGGTTCGTCTTGGAGCTGGCGGGCGGCCAAGCCGCCGCCAACGGTTTGCGGTTGGGTGACCAACTGGAGTGGTGACAACGGTCTGGCGTTTAGGCGTTTTATAGTGATATTCTTGCAAAACATGGCAGAAAATTCGAGAGCCAGATTCGGAGCCCCGACCGTGAAGGAGGGGTCTGTCGCTTCGACGCTCCAAATTCGACGGCGCCCTCGCTCCAGCGTTTTGGGCTCCGTCTGGTCCGCGTTCGGTTAATCTTGATCCGAGCGCCCTTGTTCTCAGTGAGTGGCGAGGAGCCACCGTGCTGGCGGAACAGTGACGGGGCGGACTCAAAATCCCAGAGTGCAAAGATGAAACGAAAGGGGAATCATGGCGCATCTACAAGCGGTCACGATCACGGGTGGCCGCGCCCTTGTTGAGGAAGCGGACGTTAAAGAATTTCAGACCAGCTTGCGTGGCGAGCTGCTGCGGCCGGGTGACGACGGCTATGACGAGGCTCGGAAGATCTACAACGCCATGATTGACAAGCGGCCGGTGCTGATTGCCCGCTGCGCCGGAGCCGCGGACGTTGTCCGGTGTGTCAACTTCGCCCGCGAGCGCCAGATGCTGATCTCGGTGTGCGCCGGCGGGCACAACGTGGCTGGCAAGGCGGTCTGCGACGGCGGGCTGATGATTGATCTGTCTCCCATGAAGAGCGTGCGTGTAGACCCCGCCGCTTGCACGGTACGGGCCGAGGCGGGCCTAACTTGGGGAGAGCTGAATGACGACTTGCAACCGTTCGGGCTGGCCGCGACGGGCGCCTTTATCTCACCCACGGGAGTGGCCGGGCTGACCCTGGGCGGCGGCCTGGGCTGGCTCGTGCGCAAACACGGCCTGGCGCTGGATAACTTGCTCTCGGCCGATATCGTGACCGCCGACGGCCAACTGCTGACCCTCAGCCTGGACAAACACGACGATCTGTTCTGGGGAGTGCGTGGCGGCGGGGGCAACTTCGGTGTCGTGACTTCGTTCGAGTTCCAAGTCCATCCGGTGGACGCCGTGCTCGCCGGCCTGGTCGTCCACCCGGTTTCCAAAGCCCGGGAGGCCCTGCAGTTCTTTCGCGAGTACGAGACCACCTCGCCGGAAGAGCTCACCAACGGCGCCCTGCTTTTCCGCTTCCCTGACGACCCCGCCTTCCCGGAGGGGTTGCGCGGGGTGCCCGTGGTGGGCTTGGGAGGCGTTTACTCGGGGCCGCTGGAGGAAGGGGAGAAAGTCCTGCGTCCGCTGCGGGACTACGGCCCGCCCATTGCCGATCTGTTCCAGCCCATACCCTACAGCGCCGCTCAGAAGATGGCCGACTTCCTTTGGCCGCGGGGCCTCTACAACTACTGGAAATCAGGATTTCTGAACGAGTTTAGCGACGGTGCCATGGATATCATTGTCGACTTTGTTGCGCGCGTCCCCTCACCGCGGACGGTGGTGGTGATCGAGCATAACGGGCCGGGCGCCATGAGCCGGGTCCCTGAATCGGAGACAGCCTTCGGGCACCGGAGTTACCCATACAATTTTCTCGTTACCTCGGTTTGGGAGGACGCGGCCGAATCGGAGGCCAACATCCGCTGGACGCGCGAGTTCATCGACGCCCTGCGCCCCTGGATGGCCGGCGCCGTCTACGTGAATTATCTCGACGACGAAGGCGGCGAGCGCGTCAGTCAAGCCTACGGGAAGGCGAAATACGAGCGGCTGGTGGCCTTGAAGAATAAGTACGACCCGGCCAACTTCTTCCGTCTCAACCAGAACATCCAGCCAACCGTGTGATCCCCTCCCGGCTCGCGCTTCCAAGACATGCGGGCTAGAGCTTGCCGCCAAGCTAGCCTGCATTTCTCACCACGTGGTGTGACGAGCTGCCTGAGAGGCGCGTCAGTACCAGGCCCAGGCGCGTTCGGCTTGACGCCAACCCCGCTGAATCAATGACGCATGCTTGACAGTAGGTCGAAAACGGTCGGCAAGTGCAAACAAGGACTGCCGGGCCTCTCGCCTGCCTCGCCCGTCAGGCGCTGAGAAACCCGGGCTGACAAACTCGGTCACGGATTTTTGATAAAATTATTCCCTTTGTTTTCAACAGTTTTATCCAGGAAGCGCCAGGCTGCCCGAGACCGGCTTGCTATCCTAAAAAAGGGAAACCCAGCGATGAATCATTTTCCATGTGGAGCTGAGCGGCAGGCGATCCAGGCCCCCCCGCCCGGCAAAAACCCCGAAATCCTCTCATGCACTCTCAAATCCTCTCATTGAAAAACTTAACAGCTTATAAATGAACAACTTGCGTCCAAACCGCTCAAGTCCGTTGAGACTCTTTTGCTAGCGAATACCAGGGCGATGACAGCAAAAAAGACCAAATGGCGAACATTGAAAAAAATCCGTTTGATCGCTGGATGAAACAGGATCGCCTCCAGAATGCCCGAAAAGTTGCGCCGTGAGAAATGCAAGCCAGGCCGGGGTCTCGCGGCGGAACGGTTCCATCTCCTCGACCCAACCGTCGTGGAGCCGCTAGTCCGTTGCAGGCCCGAAAGTTGATCCTGCTATTAGTACCAGTCCAGTGGAATTGTTGCCAAATCCGGGGTCGGGCCCTCAGTCCCGAAATGTTTGCGTCCCTGATCCGGCCGCCTTGACACCTCCATGAAAATAGATGCCCATCACCATTTTTGGAAGTACTCCGCGGAAGAATACGGCTGGATCGACGAAGAGAAGGCGGTCATCCGCCGCGATTTTCTGCCCGCGCATCTGCACGACGAGATCAGCGCCGTTGGGATTGACGGCGTTGTATCGGTGCAAGCTCGCCAGAGTCTCGAAGAGACGGAAACGCTTCTCCGTTACTCGGATCAGCACGAGTTCATGCGAGGGGTCGTGGGCTGGGCGCCGCTGATCAGCCCTTCAGTGAAGGAGGATCTGGAGCGATTTTCGTCGCATCCGAAGCTGAAAGCCGTTCGCCACGTCCTGGAAGACGAACCGGACGATCACTACATTTCTCGCGGCGACTTCAATCGCGGCGTGGGGGAACTGGAGCAGTTTAATCTTGTTTACGACATCTTGATCCTCGAGCGGCATCTGCCTCAGACGATCGAGTTCGTCGACCGCCACCCCAATCAGGTGTTTGTCCTCGATCACATCGCCAAACCCCTGATCAAGGACAACCTGATCACGCCATGGAGGGAAAACATCAGCGAACTTGCCCGGCGCCCGAACGTTTCTTCGAAGATCTCAGGCATGGTGACCTTAGCGGACTTCCATAATTGGACGGAAACGCAGCTCCAGCCTTACTTCGAGACTGTTCTGGAGGCCTTCGGGCCGGGCCGGCTGATGTTTGGTTCCGATTGGCCGGTTTGCCTGTTGGCTTGCCGCTACGGGCGCTGGTTTGAGATCGTTTCGGAATTCATCGGGGGCCTTTCGAGCGCCGAGCAAGAGAGGATACTGGGCGGAACGGCTGTCGAGGTTTATCGGCTCTGAGTGATCGCCGCGTCGCGGGATGTCAGTTCCGTGCGCGGCACCATGGATATGGATGGCGTTGCCGCTTTCACCGCGAAGGACCAGCCGGGCTGCGGTGTTCGCTGGAGACGACAAACAGGAGTGCCTGCGGCGCGGCCAGGAGATGGCCCAAAAGTGGGAGGCCAAACGGCCGAAAGTGGCGGCGATGTTGCGGCAGGGGCTCGATGATTGCCTGACGGTATTGGATTTTCCGGAGGGCCACCGCCGACGGCTGGGATCGACGAACATGCTGGAGCTGGCCACGAGAATGGCTAGCGCGAGTCGTTGAATGGTGTCCTCCCGGATGACGTCAGGTCTCGTGTCCCGCCGAGCCTTATGGCGGCTGACGCCGGCGCATTGTCGGGCTAGTTCTTCTGAATCCTGACCGGATCGGTTAACTCGAACGTCAATACCGACTCGCTGCCGATGACGGCTGCTTCGCCACGGGTCGTTACGACCGCCGCCGTACCCGCGCCCGCCCCGGCTCCGGCGCCGATGGCAGCTCCCTTGCCTCCGCCGACAATGGCGCCAATGGCCGCGCCGACGCCGCTCGCGATGCCAACCTTTTTGGCGTCTTTCTTCTTGGATGAGCGGGCCTGAACGCCGTAAGTATTCGTCGAGATGTCGATGTTTTGACCATCGGCGGTTTGAATCTGGGTCAACCGTACTGAAAGGCCGGCGACACCCTTGACCTTGCCGCCTGGATCGGCGTGGGCGATGACGCCTCGTACGCTAGAGCCTTTGGTGGCAATCACCCAAGTACCGTCTACGATCGGTTCTTGTAGCGTGGCCGCGAATGCTTCACCGGTTTTCACGCTGGCCGTTGATAGAGCGTTGGTGGTGCGTACGCGGAGCGGCGTGCCTGGTTCGAGCGTGGTAGCCTTCATCAGGGGCTGGCCTGGTGAGCTGGCGGTTTCCGATGAACCCTCCTCGCCGGTGCTGTCTCCTTCGATCATGCCCGACTCGCAACCGATGAGCAGTGTGGCGCCGACTACCGTGCAGAGAAACAGAAAAGCCCGCTTTTTCATCACCTTTTACCTCCTAATTTCTCGCTTCGCTCTGCCCGTAGCCCTGGTCCCTCGGCCTTGTGGCCAAGCTTCCTCCTATTATGGCTAATCCAGTTGGCCGGATCGAGCGTGGCCCTGCGAGACACATCACGTTTCGAGTGTTACGAGAATCCAAACCAGGCGTCACGAAGATCCTACAGGAAGGAAGAATAAATTGAAATTTGGGAAAGTCCCTACGACTCAGGGGGCGGCGACCCTACGACCAGCGTCGGTGAGCTGAGTCGTTCGGCCCGAGGTCAGAAATTGGAGAAATTCTTCGGTGTCCCGTGTCCGCCCTGGGAATTCGGCTAGGACGCTTTCATCGGGCCGGATGATGGCGTAGTAGGGGATCGCAACGGTCCCAAACCGGTCAAGCTGCATTTGCTGGTTTGCTACGGACACATCGCCGGCAGCGTCCGTATAGAGTTCGAGTAAGACCAGCCCTTCGAGAGCCTCGGCGATCGCGGGCCGCGTAAACATGTTGGCCTTCATCCAATGGCAGTTGGTGCAGGTGTAGCCCGTGAAGCTGACGAGCACCGGTTTGCCGCTCTCTCGGGCCAGCTCCATTGCTTTGGCGTAGTCGTCCTTGATCCACTTGCCGGCTTCGGCGGCGCCGCCAAATCCAGCATTCGTCAAGCCCGAGTATTCCGGAGACGGGACGTAGGCGTCGAGCTCGCCCAGCCTTGCGCCGAACATGCCGGGAATCAGGCTGACCGCCAGCACGAAGAAGAGACCGCCGAGGCCCAGCCGCGCCGGGCCGACAGAACCGCTTTCCTCGTCGTCACCGATGCGCAACATGCCTAACAGATAGAAGCCGGCCAGAGCCAAAAGCACGATCCAGACGGCGAGATAGCGCTCGCGGGTCAAAAAGTACCACTGATAGACCTGATCGACGTTGCTGAGGTATTTCAGGGCGGCGGCGAAGATCAGGAACGACGCCGTGATCTTGGTCCGCGCCAGCCAACCGCCGCTCTTGGGCATTCGCGAAAGATACGCCGGGAACAGGGCCAAGAAGAAAAATGGCAGGGCGAGGCCGGTCGAGAACATCAACATGCCGAAGATGGGCCAGCTCAGGTCTCCCTGGATGGAGCCGGCCAGAAGCGCTCCGATGAACGGCCCCGTGCAGGCGAACGATGCCAGCGCGAACACCAAGCCCATGACGAGAGTCCCCAGCAAGCCGCCGCGGTTGGAAACCTTGTTGAGGGACGTCAAGGCGCCGCTGGGCACGGTGATTTCAAAGACACCGAGCAGACTCAATCCAAATGCGATGAATACGGCGGTGATCAGCAGGTTCACCCACACGCTCGATCCGAGCTGTGTGAGTCCAAAGGGACCGATGAGCGCTGATACCGCCGCTCCGATGCCGGTGAACAGGATGATGACTCCAGCACAGAACGTGATCGCCTGAATCACGGATTGCCGCCGCGAACCCGTGTTGGTGCTCACGAAGTAAGACATCGTGATGGGGATCATCGGGAACACGCAAGGCGTGAAAATCGCCAACAGTCCGAAACCGAAGGCCACGGCGGCGAACTGAATAAAGCCCTCCTGATTCGGTGAAGGAACGATGGGGGCGCCACGCGGCGGTGTCACGGCGGCCAGCGCGGTCACTTCCGCGGCGGGTTTCGCTTCCATGTAGCCGCCCGGTATGGCGGCGGCCTGTTCGCTGGAGTTCGCCGCGATGGCGAACGAGGCGGAAGCCGTCTTGCGGACGGGCGGCAGGCAAAGCCGGTCGTTGCAAGCGTTGTAGCGCGTGTTGGCTTCCAGCTCGGCCGCTCCTAACTCGGCGTCGCCCGAGAGCGTGAGATCGAACAGAAACACAGCCTCGTCGTTGTAGGTCTGCGTCTCTGTTTGAAAGTTGGGGTCGAACTTGGTCTTCGGTTCGGGCTGATAGACTTTCCAGCCCTCGACAGCCGGAGAATCCGTGAGAGTCAGCTCCGTGGGGATCGGACCGCCCTTTGGAGTTGTGGGAGCGTAGAGACGCCAGCCTTGTTCGATCGTCGCGGTCAGCCGCGCAACAGCCCGCTCTCCTGGCGCGGCGGTTGCGGGCTGGATTTCGAGCGACCACTGGACTGGGTCGTATTTCGGTTTGCGTTTGCTCGTCTGGGCGAAGCTCGCCGCCGTCACAACCGTGAGCAGCAGCAGCAACCCGATTTGATAGCCCTTCGACATCTGCCTCTACAACATCTGACTCTATGAATTGGTTCGCGCCGAATACTCGAAAGGTTACCGAGTGGCGGAAAGCCCGTCATTTCAGTCTACAACTTTGCCATTCAGAGCCCGGAACGCAAGTGACGGGTCAGCAGGCCGATCAACGGGTCAACGGGCCAAGAGGCTTTGCGGTCGACTTAGTCTTGACCCGTCCAGCCTCAGAAGACCGTAACGCCCTTGACCCGTCACTTGCGTTCCGGGCTCTGTTTTACTAGCCCAACACATCCTCACATCCCTGCGCCGCGGCCAACAAAAGACTCTCGCCCCCAGCCGGCGCCGAGAGCTGAAGCCCGAGCGGCAATCCCCCGACGGCCTTCCCGAAAGGCAGTGAAATCGAGGGCGCTCCCAGTGCCGTGAAGGGTGCGTTACAACGCGGGTCGCCGGTCGTCTCGAGTCCATGAGGAGCCGCGCCCAGCGCCGAGGGCGTTGCCCAAATCGGGCACTCTTCGGTCAAGGCGGCGAAATCCGAGCGCGCTTGCTCAAGGTCACCGCGGGCGGCTTTGTACTCGGACTCCTCAATCGTCAAGCCGTCCTCGAGCAACGCCGCAAGCTTTGCGCCGATTTCAGTTCCGTGCGTCCGCAGGTCTTCTCCATGAATTCGCGCCGCTTCAAACCTCATGACCACTTGAATGGTCCGCGGCAGCTTCGCGAAACTCTCCGGAAGCGAAATGGACTCGACCGAATACCCTCCCTTTCGCAATCTCTCCAAGCACTGCCCGAAGCCTTCTTCCATCGCGGGCTCCAAGCTGCCTTCGATCGGCCACTTCGGCACGCCCAGGCGCAACGGCGGCTCACTAGCCGGAGAAATACCCTTCAGCGAGCGCCATAGAAACACCATGTCGCTGACCGTCCGCGTGAAAAGCCCGGGATGGTCGAGAGTCGGCGAGAACGGCATAACCCCTTCCACCGACAGAGACCCGAAAGCCGGTTTCAGACCGCAGATACCGCAAAACGAAGCCGGACGAAGCACCGATCCCATCGTCTGACTGCCCAGGGCAAAAGGAACCATGCCGTCCGCCACCGCCGCTGCGGAACCGCTTGACGAGCCCCCGGGAGTGTGCGCCGGATTGTGTGGATTCACGGTCGGCGCGGGATCGAAATAGGCGTAGGCCGTGGTGTGAGTCTTGCCCAACACGATCGCCCCCATCGAAGCGAGATCCGCAACGATTTTGGCATCGCTGCTGGGAACCCGCCCGCGGTGCACCGCCGTACCCCACTCGGTCGGCATGTCCGCCGTATCGAAAATATCCTTCACTCCAAAAGGAAGCCCGTGCAGAACACTGCGCGGCGGCCCAGAGGTCAGCTCTTCGGTCAGGCGCTTCGCCCGCGTTAGGGCCTCCTCACGCGCCAAGTACGACCAAGCGTGAACGATGTCCTCGCGCTCGCCGATACGGGCCAGCCAGCCTTCGACCACCTCGACCGGCGTGATTTCCCGATCGCGAATCCAGCGGCTCAATTCTTCGAGGGAAGACAGATGGTTCATGATCGGCTATATTCGGCCCCATTTCGATGTCTTTGTGGACATCGAAGCTAGTGTAGCCCGCAAATGATAGCGCAACTGGATCGGGTTCGGCCTTTGGTGGAAACCCCTGTGGTGGTAACCCGATGCAGCGAGCTGCCTTCGGCGGCTGGGACAAGCAGGAGTGCTCGTCCCTACTTCTTTGCGGACTCTACAGCCGCAAAAAATTCCGCAACAACTGCTTGCCGGGATCCGTAAGAATCGACTCGGGATGAAACTGTACGCCCTCCACTTTGTATTCGCGATGACGCAGCCCCATGATCAGCCCGTCCGGCGTCGTGGCCGTAATCTTCAGTGAGCGCGGCAGTGACTCACGCTCCACGATAAGCGAGTGATAGCGAGTGGCCGTGAAGTCCTGGGGAACTTTGCTGAAAATCGTCTTGCGGTCGTGGTGAATCGAGCTGGTCTTCCCATGCATGAGATAGGGCGCGCGCACGACCTTGCCCCCGAAAGCTTCCGCAATCGACTGGTGGCCGAGACAAACCCCCAGGATCGGCAGCTTCCCCGCCAGGGCCTTGACGAGCGGCACGCAAATGCCCGCCTCTTTCGGAGTACAGGGACCGGGCGACAGCACAATCCGTTCGGGCTTGAGGCGCTTGATCTGTTGCAACGTAAGCTGGTCATTGCGATGGATCGCCATGTCCGCGCCCAACTCGCCGAGATACTGCACCAGGTTGTAGGTGAACGAGTCGTAGTTGTCAATCACCAGAATCATGGTTCGCCGCGCTGCCCGGTCTGCCTCTTGAAACCGGCTTCCACTCACTATAGCCGGTCGCAGAATTCCTGATTTCACTCAATCACTCGCGCAGGTGAACCGCAACCATTGCCCGTTTGTTGAGAGGCCGGCAACACCCGGGTAGGCATTGTCAAGCTAGCGGGCGGTCGGCGACAATTGACCGATGGAATCCCTGTATCGACGCGACCGCTTTCCACCCGAGATCATCAGCCATGCCGTCTGGTTGTAGGGATGCTGAAATATTACCACCGACAGGCGGCCTGAAAGATCCCCAAGAAACGAGGGCCGCTGCTGCTTCGTGCGGCAGCGGACAGTCCAGGACAGCCTTTGGGGGCTTTGTGTGCCACCTGTTATAAATGTCGCCGGCCCCGCTCAGCGTCAGCCCACCAATACAAGAAGACGAAGTTACTGAAGAGTAAGACGATGACGCGGATTCACAGCATTGCTTTGGATTCCAACTCTATTGGCTTGCCTGTTACTCGCGAATACAACACATCCGGATCCAAATCTGCCCCAATCGGCCAGCAAATGGTGCCAGACTCTTCGTCAACCCGGACTCGCTCAAAATATTGCCGCTCTCGCAAGGGCTCGAATACCCCCTCGAGACGCAAGTGCTGACTCACGTCCACAACCCCCTCAGCACCATCTTCGAAGCGCAAGTGGAGCTGGGAGCCCTCCAGGGGCCGAACTTCAACTATGTCTTTTAACATCACCTACTCCAAAGCTTGAACCGCTTTCAACGGCGCATGTTCACGCGCCAGGTTCCAGTTTTCCATCAATTCCCGCGAATGGTGTGCCGCCCCTTCCGTCACTAGTCCCAGAACCCTCGGCGAGAGTCGCCCCTCCAGCACAGCAAGCGGCTCGATCGCCATGAGGGCTTTCTGCTCACCGTAACGAACAGGAAAATGCGGCGGGGGATGGTCGTCGTAATACCCAGGATTTCCATTTTGACCCTGGTACGGCGACAGTATACACCCGCGCTGCCCCGAATACCACGTCTTTCCGCGCTGAACCCTGCACATCACCTCCGCCGCTAGGCGCCAGGGCTCATCCATCCGCTCACAGACGTTGATTGAGCGGGCTGAACGGCGCTCCGGCCGACACTGCTCCTTGAAAAACTTTTTTGGAGCCGAAAACTGTTGATCCTCGCCCGGTCAACGCTACCCGCTCGGCAGCGGCAGCGCCCAGATCCTGTGCAGCATGTCAGCGAACAGCCGCCGGTTCAGATGCCCCTCGGCCAGCAGCAGCCAATAATACCGGGCGTGCTTGACCAGCCGACCGCCGGTCTTCATCAGCCGCTGTTGCAAGCTCGTCAGCGACCAGCTCTTGATCCTGTGCGGCAGCCCAAGCCGCCGCCACAAGTTGCCCAGGTTGTAGGCCAGCACGCTCAGTTGCAGTCGCACTTCGTTGGCCCGGAAGCGATGGCACGAAAGCCGCGTCCAGTGCGTGGCCTGTTTGCCTTCTTTGATCCACTGCTCGGCCGTGCCGCGCTTGTTGTAGAAGCGCACTACCGACCGGCTTGGCAAGCTCATGTTGGTCACGATAAATCCGACCCGCGGGAACAGCTCACCGAGATGATGCTCGACCTTGGCCACAATGCGTCGCGGCTTCGACCAACTCTGCGCCTGATAGCGGAAGCTCTTGTAGCGCACCAAGGGCTTGCGACCCGGCCTGCCCGGCGGGCGAAACAAGATGTCTTCGATCGCTAATTCCAAGCTCTTGTTGGCCGGAATGCGAATGGCGTACTGCACTCCGCGTTCCTCCGAAAACTCATAAATCTCCGGCTTGGCAAAGGCCGCATCGCCCCGGAAGGTGACCTGTTTGCCCGCAGCCTGTTGGCGCTCGATCTCGGGCAGCAGCAACTCGTTCCAGTCCTCAGCGCTGTGCACGTTGCCGGGACGCAGCTTGGCGGCCAGACAATCGCCGTGCTGGTTGAACAACAACAACGGGTGGTAGCAGACCGACTCGAAATGGCCGTTGTAGGCACTGCCCTCTTGCTGGCCGTGGACAGGGCTTTCGGTCGAATCCATGTCGAGAACGACGCGCTCGGAGTCGTCTTGCGTCTCGGCTTGCGCCACCAGCTCGCGGTTCACAGCCATCAGCCCCAGCAAGTTCTCCTCGCTCGCCAGCATCTCCGTCTCGAAGCTCTGCAGTCGCGAGGTCAGTGCCCCGCCGCGATCCCAGTTCTTCTGCGAGCCGATCAAGCGAAAGGTCGGATCGGCGGATACTCGCACGGCGTCATTGAGGTCCTCGTAGCCGGCCAGCCGAGAGTAGACTGACTGCCGCAGCAGATCGGCGAACGGGAACTTTTTGTTCGAGCCTTGCCGTGGGTCACTGAGATGTTCGTCGATCAGCTTCCCGAGCCCGAGTCGCTCGTCCAGCTCGCGGACGAGAATGAGCCCGCCATCGGAAGTGACGCGCGATCCTTGGAAATCGACTTTCAATAAGCCGTTGAAGCTTAGCTGGAACGGCTTGTTTTCTTTTTCACCCATTGGGTGTTGATCTCCTCAGCGCCTTGATTGCTTTTCAACCCGCATAAATAAAGGCGTCCGAGGTCACCCGATGGTTAGCAGAACCGAAACTAAAGTGGAAATCCGGGAATACATCCGAACGACGATCCCAAAGAACCGGCTGATCTCAGGCATTGACAGCCAACCACTCTCATACTACCCAACGCCCGCCTTCTGACGGCCCGAACGATCGCGGAAATAAGCACTGAGCCTCCGTGTGCGTCCCCGGAGTCTTAGACTAGATCTGCCGGAGAGCCGCGAGTTTCAATGGAAATCCGGACATGCTCCACAGGGCTCCATGGCCGAGAAGATCCACACCAACCCGGGGTGGGCACCGCGCTTCTTGATTACTTGCTTGATCTTATCCTCTTTGCGGAAATTCTTCTTGCGGATGTGCTCGATCTCCAGCCCGTTGTCGGCTGCCAGACGGGCGGCATTCTCGCGCAGTTGCTTGCGGAACGGCTCGGCAAAACGGGAATAGTCGAAGATGCGGATCTTGTGCTCGTACAGGCAGGAGGTCATCCCTTTGGCGAAACAGATACCGGCTACCTCTGAATCTGCGGAGCGTTTCACGGGAAACTGCCACTATCCCGACCACTTGGCCAACATAGCCGGAAACGACCAGCCGAGACACGACTAGCACAGTAGACGCAACATGAACGAGAACGCCAATGGCATCAATGACTTACAGTGATTCAAGGGGAGGGGCGGGTCGGATCTCTACGCGACGGACGGCTTCGAGCCCCCCGAAATCGAACGCGCGTCACTCATAGTTTCAGGATTCTGACCACTTCGGTGCCGAAAAATGGCTGTTTTGACCACTTGTGAAATAGCAGGTTTCTCGGCAGGTGTCAAATTGACGCTTCACGCGTGTGCACACGCGCGCGCTGGAGAGAACTCACAAATAATCCCCGACTCTTCCCGAGATCCTTATCTCGGAACCAACCCGCAACCTCCCCCGCTGGGCTGATGGTCACCGGAAACGTTTCGGTGGCATTGGGAGCATCAAAGAACTCGATCGTTTGGCACTGAAGGCTGGCGCGTGGGATCGGAGTTAAAACCCAAAAGAATAGAAAAAGAATGAAGCTCTTCCGAGCGCTCAGAACTCTCCGATCCGTGAACTCGCGTTTCACGTTCACCTCACGTCTATCAGCACTTAGCTCCCATATCCACCCTTGGGGCCCCGGTATCATCCCCACCACACCTCGCCGGGGACAAGGTTTGCGCGGACATGGTCTTCATTGAGCTCGATACCGATCCCGGGCTTATCGGAAAGCTGATACTTCCCATCCTTGATAAACGGACGGTCATAAACGGCGAAAGCTTCCCATTCCCGGTGATCCTTCATGAAGCCGTAGTTGAACTCGTGACTCATGAAGTTACGGATCGATGCCGCCGCATGAGCGGACGCTATCGTTCCAATCGGGCTCGCCACATTGTGGGCACAGGTTGGAATGTAGAAAATGTCCGCGAGGTCTGCGATCTTTTTCGCTTCCAGCAGGCCCCCGGCTTTCACAATGTCAATATGAATGATGTGGCAGGCTTGATTCACGATAAAAGGCTTGAAACCATGGCGGGTGTAAAGGTTCTCACCCATCAGGATAGGGACCGGCGACTGCTCGGTAAGTTTCACCCAAGTGTCAGAGTAGTCCGGTGGCATGGGATCCTCGAGCCATGACGGTTTCATCGGAGCGATCGCGCGGGCGACCTCGAGCGCATCGTTCCAGTCGAACTCCCAGTGGCAGTGGAACGCGATCCCGTATTCGTCTCCAAGCGCCTCTCGCGTGTTCATGAACCCCTGGGCGTTCCGCGCGATGTCGGATCTTGGAAAACGGCGGCTCAAACGGCCTTCGATATCCCGTCTGCGCACGTAGTCACACTTGACCGCCTTAAAGCCGTAAGGATGACTCTTCACCATCCCGGCGAATTCGCGGCAGGAGGCCGGATCGAGCATGTTCCGTGGGGTCTTGGTCCAGTACGCTGGTACGCTGTCGCGGAAACTGCCCAGGAGTTTATGGGTGGGAACTCCCAGTATCTTTCCCGCCAGATCCCACAGGGCAATCTCCAGGCCGCTGATTGCTGAGGCCGTGCCGCCTGCGGTCGAGCCGGCACTGGCCTTGGCGGCGGTCATGGTCGTATAAAGGCGATCCACGTCGAGAGGGTCTTCGCCGATCAGAGTTTCCCTGAGGGAAGGCGATAGGCGCTGTGAGTGGAGGATGATTTCCTTGGGATTGGGTCCCCAATAACATTCGCCGATACCATGGATGCCGGCATCGGTTTCAACCTTGACCAACGGCCAGTCAAAAAGCCCGCGTACGAGCATGACCTTTACATCTGTGATCTTCACCTTCTTACGCTCAGGCGCTGCCATGGCGTGATAGGGCCGAAGGAATGAAGCAGCGGGAAGCGACACCCCCAGGGCTTTAAGAAAGTTTCGTCTGTTCATGGGCTTGCTCCGTAGTGTTTCAACCAGGATTTCCATTTTGGCCCTGGCACGGCTACCATATACTAGCAAACCTGTAATAACTCAGCTCTGAATGATTCGTCAATGGTTCCTTTGCTTCATTTTTGTAGTTCATCTGCATCATTTCGCCCGTTTTTGCCGTCCGACGAGGCCGATCCGTTGCTCCCCAGGCGATTTCTCAGACCTCCCTCCGACCCTCCTCCCTCGACGACCAGATTTCGCGCCCGCGCGCTAGCTGGCATTCATCGCCTCCGTTCGTCTACCCCCCAATGAGATAACGCGCAGGTGCGGGTAAAATGGGGCCATAACTGGGCACACAAAATGTTGCTGGCCACTCCACATCTTGTGGGTGGAGCGCTTCAAGTTCTACGATGCACCTTATCGCTTTGAGTTGCACGATGCAACCAAATTTCGCTCCCAGCCCCTTTCGTCCGGTGTCCCACCAGCCGCAACGGCTCCCGGTAAGCGCTCGGGTTCGCGGCAACCCGCTGCAGGCGCTCACGCGTCGCCTGTGGGCTGATTTCGAGCCACTGACAGGCGAGCCAGAACGGCAGTGCTGCCGGGCGTCCTTGTATCCAGGAAAGGATTTCGGCGGTGTCGCGACCCTTCAGCAAGTCGGTGAGGGCGTTGGCGAGCAAGGCGGCGGCGAGGCTTCTCAGTACCGCCAAGTTTAGCACCGTGATCACATTCTGATCACATAGCTACCTTTCTGTTTTCGTGATATCTCTGTAACTCATTGAAAAAATTGGTCGGGGCGCGGAGATTTGAACTCCGGACCTCTTGCTCCCGAAGCAAGCGCGCTACCAGGCTGCGCTACGCCCCGATTCGAGTGACTACTAAGGAGGAAGAATAATTCCTCTTCAGTTTACGGAGGACCCACACCACTGTCAAACAGGACGGTACATCTGGTTGAACTTGTAGTCCGGTAGCCGAAAGGTTCGGATCGGCGATGGGGCCCATCACATTGGGTGTTACCCTTGTGTTTCAGCAACCAGTTCGTATTGGGTTGAGGCCGGCTCTTTGCTGATATTCCCGGCATGCCGCGATAGACTAGTTGCAATCAGACTCGCGTGCGGGCCAAGCCGGCGCATGCCCTCAGCCCGTGGCAACCTGCCACAATCCGTTTCGGCCGGCTGAACTTGCCCGACAGTGGATCGGTCAGCGGTGAAACCGAGGACGCCGGTCAAACTACAAATAATAGAGAGAGGTGAACCCTTGAAACTCTCGTTCGCAGGACTAGTTAGGATTGCCGGGCTGGGCGGCAGCTTGTTCTTGCTGGGCACGGCGGTGGCAGCCTCGTTTCGGGAAGTGTCTTTCGAAACTCAAGACAAGGGCGATATCCACGGGAATCTCTACGGAGAGGGCGATCACGCTATCGTGCTCGCTCATGGCGCCATCTTCAACAAAGAAAGCTGGGAGCACCTCGCGGCTCGGCTGGCGAGCGAGGGGCATCAAGTGCTGGCGATCGACTTTCGAGGCTATGGCAAGTCGAAAGCAGGGAACCAGGCCGGAGCACTCTATCTGGATGTTTTGGGAGCCGTGGAATACCTTCACCTGGCAGGTGCAAAACGTGTCTCGGTGGTGGGAGCAAGCATGGGAGGAGGTGCGTCCGCCGAAGCCTCGGCCGCCTCCGAGAAAGGGCGGATTGATCGCCTGATCCTTCTGGCGGCGTCGCCAATCCGCAGGCCCGAGAACCTCAAGGGAAACAAGCTCTTCATTGTCAGCGCGGGGGACGGACTGACGAGCAGGGTGAAGCAGCAATTCGAAAAAGCGCCCGAGCTGAAGAAGCTCGTCGTTCTCGACGGCAATGCCCACGCACAGCACATCTTCAAAACCGCCCAAGGCGCAAAGCTGACGCAACTGATCGTTGACTGGCTTCTTGACTAGCGGGCATTTGAAATCTCATGGTGGGTTCGCCCCGGGGAAACGCACCCTCAGCGTGATCGATTCGACGAGACGCTTCGCGCCGGAACAGAGCAGCGGCCGGGAAGCTTCGATTAAAACTCCACGCGGACTTACTGTAAGACGAACCGAAGGCACTCCACGAAACGAGGTGATTGAGGTCGCCAATCCCCCGCCAGGGCATTCATTTCTTGAGCGCCCCATATAATGGAGGTCTGTGTCTGCTATCAACTTAGGTCTCATAGGTCTGGGAAATGTTGGCCGTGGAACGCTGCGAATCCTCGCCGATAACGCCGCGCAAATCGAAGCCAAGCTGGGTTTCCCCTTGCACGTAAAAGTGGTCTGCTCACGATCCGTCATCGAAAATCCGCCGGACGAATTGAGTCTTTTCCCGGACGCAAGGCGAACGTCTCGCTGGCAGGAAGTCGTTGACGATCCTGACGTCCAAGTGGTTGCCGAGCTGATTGGAGGCACCACGACGGCAGCCGATATCATCGGGAAATCCATCCAGCAGGGAAGATCCGTCGTCACGGCCAACAAGGAGCTGATGGCTGAGCAAGGCGCCGAGATCTGGGACCGGGCGATCGAAAGACGGATTTGCCTGGCGATGGAAGCAAGCGTCGCCGGCGGGATTCCGATCCACTCCGTCTTGCGAGAAGGAATCTCCGGCGACCGGGTCGAATCGATGGTGGGAATCCTGAACGGGACCTGCAACTACATCCTGACCGAGATGGAACGCCGCGGTGACGCCCTGGAAACCGTTCTCAGCGAGGCGCAGCAGCTCGGTTACGCCGAAGCTGATCCCACGGCGGACGTTGACGGCTACGACGCCCGATCCAAGCTGGCATTGCTTTCCGCTCTAGCGTTCGGCGTGAGGGTTTCGCCGGAAGACATTTACCTGGAAGGCATCCGCCGCATCCGCCCGATCGACTTTGCCTACGCCGGCCGGCTGGGTCAAACGGTTCGCCTCATTGCGTCGGCTCACCAGGCCGAGGAAGGTTTGTTGTTGTCCGTTCGCCCGGCGTTGGTGCCGAAGGACACGATTCTGGCGCATGTGGACGGCTCCTACAATGCGATCTGGGTGCGCGGAGCTCATGGAGCCGACACTTTCTACTACGGCCGCGGCGCCGGAGCGACCCCGACGGGAGTGGCCGTGGTGAGCGATCTGATGCGGGTGGCCAGAGAGATCGTCAACGGCAGTCCCGAGCGCGTGTCACCTTTCGCGCACTCGCACTTGAAGCAGCATGCGCCGATCTCGATTGACAATCAAGTTCGGGCCCATTATCTGCGATTCCGGGTCAGGGACCGTCCCGGGATTATTGCGCGTTTAGGGGCAATCCTAGCCGATGCCGGCATTAGCCTCGACGCGGTCTTGCAAGAACCGAGCCACAACAAGCAAGAGCTTCCGTTTGTCATCACCGTGGAGCCGACTATTGAGCGTGCCGTGACTGAAGCGGTGAATCAAATGAAGGGTTTGGATTTTCTTGTTGACGAACCGTTGGCGATGCCCCTTGAAGCGGGGCTGGGCAGTCTGAGATGAGTCAACGGAGTGTCTGGCGGCCAGCATATGGCTCGTAAAGCCGGCCGGGGGATTCGTGCCCTTGGTGATCGCGAACGAGCAATTTCTCAGGGGCCGGGAGAAAATGCGTGGACTTAAACCTCTGCCATTTAATGACAGATGGAACAGAGGCGGCTCAAGTATTTCAGGACACAAGAATGAAAAGATTGGAAACAAGTTGCCGTCGGAGTTGCCGATTTCGGACAACCGTTACGGCGGTCGACATAAGAACTCGTCAGAATTTACAGAACACTGGGACACTAAATCCTATTCTCCCCTTTACTTCCCACACGAAAGGTATGTAATATGAAGGCCATGTCGATTGGCAAAACCCTGCGCATGCGGCGTCTGATGAGAACGGGCCGCGTGGTGATCGTTGCCGTGGATCACGGCAATGCCGCGGGTGTCGTGCCCGGTTTGGAAGACCCGGTCGAGGTCATTAAAATGGCCGCCCAGGCAGGAGCCGACGGTATTCTGGTCACTCCCGGCATTCTCGAGCAAGCAATTGACGCGGTCGGAGACCTGGCGATCATTTTGCGAATCGACGGCTGCGTGAGCGTCCTGGGCTCGGGGCCGATGCAGTTGTTCAGCAGTGTCGAACAAGCCGTTCGCCTCGGTGTCGACGGCGTGGTCGTGAATGCAACGATCGGAGCGCCTCACGAAACAGCCGAGCTGGAAAAGGTCGGGATCGTGGCGTCCGAGGGCCGAACATGGGGCCTCCCTGTTTTGGCTGAAATGCTCAGCCAGCGCATGATGGATGACCACATGGACTTCAGCGGAAACGGCGACGGCGGACTTCCTGTAGACATTGCAAAAGAGGTTTCCATGGCTTCGAGAATCGGCGCGGAACTGGGCGCTGATGCGATCAAGACCCGCTATCCGGGCGACCCGGATAGCTTTCGGAAGATCGTTAAATCAGCGGGACGCCCGGTTCTGGTTGCCGGAGGGCCCAGGCGGGATGCGGGGCTACAGTCAACCCTTCTCTTGGTGGATGAAGTGATGGAAGCCGGAGCTTCGGGCCTCGTTTTCGGCCGTAATGTTTGGCAGTATCCGGAGCCAATGGCGATGATCCGCGCTCTCTCAGCGATGGTACATGATGATGCCACGGTCGAGGAAGCGTGCGAACTCGCTTCCAGCTAGCAGCCTGTCCGAGTATTGGCCATTTTCTTCTTTAAGAAAAAACACAAGTGGGCGATAATATAATGGTTTATGGGAAAAACCTACCGCCCCTACCTTCCCGAGCAAGAGTTGCTGTTGCTCTCTAGTATCACGTTACATTAAAACTTATCCATATGTTGATATTTCCTGCCGCTGGAGGAAGTTCGAGGCGCTCGAGGCCGCGTGAGATGGGTATATTTTAGTGAAACGATACACTAGAGTCTGCTGTCATACGCCTGCTCAGGCAACCTCGATATCCCAGCCAAACCCCGGCTTTTCGGACGGCCTTGTATAAATGCCTTCGGGGCCGCGTGTAAGGTTGTTGTCTTCTTCGTAACGCTCGTAGACAACGCCTGGCCCGCCGGGCGCGGGCATGAACATCTCGGCCCAGGGGCTGTTGGTCGTTGCCATGACGAAATGAATCGCGTCGCGCTGGCCGCCGCCGTGAGGAATCACGGCAATGTCGTAGGCGGCCGCGAGGGCGCCAATGCGGCGCAGTTCCGTCATGCCGCCGCACCAGTGAATGTCGGGCTGCCAGATCTCAGCCGAGCGATGCTCCAGCAACTGACGGAAGCCGTAGCGCGTGTACTCGTGCTCGCCGGTGACGATGCGCGTGGACTTGATCTGCTCCCGCAGCCTTCCGAAGCCTTCATAGTCGTGGGGCTGCAGGCACTCTTCCATCCAATAGACCCGATAGGGCTCAAACGCTTCCGCCAACTCCAGCGTGTAGCGCTCGGTGAGAGCCATCCAGCAGTCCATCATGATTTCGCCTTCGGACCCCAGGGCCTCGCGAGTCCGCTTGACCAGCGCAACGTTCTTCCTAATGCCTTCCCGGCCATCGGCCGGGCCATGGGGCAGGGCCAGCTTGAGCTTCGTGTAGCCGAACTCGATGTGCTGTTCAATGTCGTTCCCGGTGCAATAGGACGGGATGCGCGCTTTGGTCTCGCCGCCGAGCAGTTTGTAGATCGGCAAACCCCAGACTTTGCCGGCAAGGTCCCACAACGCCAGATCGACGCCGCTAATGGCGTTGATGACAGCGCCCTTGCGTCCGTAGGACATGGATGAACGCCAGATGATGTCCCACAGCCGCTCGATGTTCAGCGGGTTTTCGCCGAGCAGTAATTTTTTCAGATGCCCTTCGATGATCGGTCCGCCGGCCGAGCCTCCCCGGCCATAACCTTTCAAGCCTTTGTCCGTGCCGATCTCGACCGTAAAACCGCGTACCCCGCCCCGATCGGGCTGGAATAACGAGCGGGTCGCCTTGTACTTCGGGTAGATCGACACCGGATTGGCGACTTCGGCGCCGCCGGTTGACCAGGAACCAGGAGTAGGCGCATAGGAAGGCGTCGGGCGCCGCCGGCGGGTCCTCACGATGCGAACGCTCGTGATCTTGAGGTCGCCCTCTTGCGCCGGCCACGGCATCGGGGCGGCTTCAGCCACGCTCGGGGCCGCCACTCCGGCGGCGCCACCCAAAGCAGCCAGTTGGAGAAAGTTTCGTCGTTGCATATGAAGGGTTGTACCGCACGGTGCCGCCAAAGTCAAGCGCTGAATCGGCCATGCCCCGTGGGGAGACTGAGCGGGAGCTTGCCCCGGAATCCGCAACATGCCTCAGCGAGTCGCTGTACGACCCAAACGGATTACCCGAGCCGGAAGATTTCCACAACCTCGTGATGGCTCTCACACAGCCCTACAGCACGATCGTCATGCTAGCTGGCTTGTCCGGCTTGAGCAAGGGAGAAATCGAGGCTGTCGCTGCCAAGTGATAATGTCCTAAATGTACCAAGTAGAAAGGACGACTACGGATGACACAACGAGAGAGCGACCGGCTGGTGGCGCTGAACAAAGCCGGCAAGAAACTGCTCACCCCAAAGCAGGCCGCCCAGTGCCGCTCGCCGCACGCGGTCCAGCCCCAGGGAAGCAGGAAACTGCCTCGCGGCGGACAGTCGCGTTGGGGATTGCGGCGGACAGTTGCAAGCGGCGTCGGCTCACGATGACTTGGCAGCTTTACTTCTCTGGAGCTTCTGGTCCCTTGTCCTCTTCCAACCCCTCTACGCGGGCTTTGGGCCGACGCTGGCGGCGGAGTATCTGCAGCAGCGCCACGGCACCCACTTCGGCCGCGAAACGCCGCGGGGCTGGATGGCCGCGGCCGGTTTGTGGAAGCTCCGCCAACGCAAGCTGGCACGCCCGCACCCGTGGCGGCCGTAGCGGAGTTGCCGCGGCGAGCTGGTCCAATGGGACAACTCCGAGCACGACTGGCTGGAGGGGCGCGGCGAGAAACTTTACCTGATCGCCATGATCGGCGACGCCAGCAGCGAGTTGCTGGCGCGCTTCGCCGGGCACGACTCCAGCGCAGAGAACCGCCGTTTGCTGAAGACGTATTTGGAACAAAACGGCCGGCCCCTGGCCTGCTACACCGGCCGCACCGGCCCAGAACTCCGAGCACAACAAACCGGGATCGCAGAGTTGACAAACACAAAACCCTCTGACCGGGAGGCCAGAGGGTCGTGCCGATCAGCCGCTTGCTTCGGAGCCGACCCCGTCGCCTCGGCCAGGGGCTCGGAGGACCGGCGCGACCCGGCCCCCGACAGCCACCACCCTACCACCGCCTCTCCAGCCACCCGGCCAAAACCGGACATTTCTACTTGGCAACGATTAGGACATTTCTATCTGGCGTTGACAACTGGACAAAGCGGGAAAACGTGCTTGTTACACATTAACGGGCAGCCGATAATCCTTCCATCAGCAGGGCCTCTCAGCCCAGATGAGGCTCGAGAACGTCAACAAGTTCCTGAACCGCATCCGCGCTCTTCTTGAGGGCGGCACTCTCATCTTCAGCCAGGTTCAGCTCGTAGATTTTCTCGATTCCGCGTGAGCCGAGCTTGACCGGGACGCCCACGAACAGCCCGTTGATTCCGTACTCGCCTTCGAGGTAAGCCGCGCACGGCAGCACCTTCTTCTTGTCCCTGAGAATCGACCCTACCATCTCGACGACCGCCGAGGAAGGGGCGTAGAACGCACTCCCCGTCTTGAGATACTTCACGATTTCGGCCCCACCGCCGCGGGTTCGCTGAACGATCGCGTCGATGGTTTCCTTGTCGAGGATGTCGCTGATCGGAATGCCGGCAACACTCGTATAGCGCACCAGCGGCACCATCGTGTCTCCGTGGCCACCGAGGACGCAAGCCACTACATTCTCCACCGAGACGCCGGCGGCTTCAGCCAGGAAAGTCCGGAACCGGGCCGTGTCGAGGATGCCCGCCATGCCGATCACACGGTTTTTCGAGAACCCGCTGACCTTGTGGGCCACGTGGCACATGGCGTCCAGAGGATTCGAGACGATGATCAAGATGGCGTTGGGAGAATACTTGACGGCGGGTTCAACGCAGGCTTTGACGATCTCATAGTTCTTCAGCAATAAGTCGTCACGGCTCATGCCGGGCTTGCGGGGGAACCCGGCGGTAACAACGACGATATCCGAGTTCGCCGTTGCTTCGTAATCGTTGCTGCCGGTGACCCGGACGTCCGACCCCTCGACCGGGCAGGCTTCGAGTATGTCGAGCGCTTTGCCCTGCGGGACTCCCTCCACGATATCGACGAGCACTACGTCGGCTAGTTCCTTGTCGGCCAGGCGCAAGGCGCAACTGGCTCCTACGTTTCCTGCTCCCACGACGGTAACTTTGTTTCTCATTTTGTCCTTCCTAATTTTGATTCCATTTCAACAGGCTAACCATCCGGCAGCCGGACCCCCCATGGGATTCTCATGCACGACGAGGGCCACTGTGTCGTTCGATCCCGGATCGCCTGCCGTTAGTGCATATTCTTGACGACCTCGGCGGCATACTCGCTGGTTTTGACCTTCGTCGCGCCTTCCATTTGGCGATGCAGGTCATAAGTAACGGTCTTGTTCGCGATTGTTTTGGTAATGCCGGCCTCGATGCGGTCCGCCGCCTCGTTCCAGCCCATAAAGCGGAACATCATTGCTCCCGAGAGAATCACGCTTGACGGATTAATCACGTCCTTGTCCGCGTACTTCGGCGCTGTTCCGTGAGTCGCCTCAAACACACCGTACTCATCGCCGATGTTGGCGCCAGGAGCCATCCCGAGCCCGCCCACTTGCGCCGCGCAGGCGTCGGAAAGATAGTCGCCGTTGAGATTGGTCGTGGCGATGACCTCGTACTCAGCGGGCCTCAGCAGCACTTGCTGGAACATCGAGTCAGCGATGCGGTCCTTGATCAGGATTTTGCCCTCGGGAGCGGGGCCCCAGCCGGCGTCCTCTTCGGTAATGCACTGGCCGGCGAACTCCTCTTTCGCTAGTTCATAGCCCCAATCACGGAAAGCGCCCTCGGTGAACTTTTGAATATTGCCTTTGTGAACCAGCGTGACGCTCTTGCGGCCGTTCTCGATGGCGTACTGAATGGCCTTGCGGACCAGCCGTTTCGAGCCGGTAATGCTGACAGGTTTGATGCCTACGCCTGAGTCCTCACGGATGCTGCTGCCCATCTCGCCATTCAGGAATCCAATCACCTTGGCGGCCTCGGGGCTTCCTTGACGCCACTCGATGCCGGCGTAGACGTCTTCCGTGTTTTCGCGAAAGATCACCACGTCGAGTTTTTCCGGGTGCTTGACGGGAGAGGGTACGCCGGGAAAGTAGCGGACCGGCCGCATGCAAACGTACAGCGTGAGCAGTTGGCGCAACGCGACATTGAGACTGCGCATACCGCCGCCCACCGGCGTGGTGAGCGGACCCTTGATGGCGATGTGGAACTGCCGTATGGCGGCCAAGGTGTCGTCCGGCAACCAGCTCTCGAATTGATTGAAGGCCTTCTCTCCAGCGAGAATCTCATACCAGACCACGCGGCGTTTGCCGCCAAAAGCCTGCTCCACGGCGGCGTCAAACACGACCCGCGAAGCCTTCCAAATATCTCGTCCGATCCCGTCGCCTTCAATGAACGGAAGGATCGGCGTGTCCGGGACGATAAACCGCCCGTCACGGACCTCAATTGCGTCCCCATCAGTAGGGACAGGAATACCGTTGAACGTCATATGTTCACCGTGTCGCGTCGTAAGGGGGACTTCCCCGAGACCCGCGGGCTATTTCGACCTCAGCGTGGGAACAACCAGGGAAGACGGGCGAGCCGGAATCGATCGTTCCAGCCACCCCGGACTCAAGCGGCCAAGAGCCGATCACCAAATCAAGCAAGAAACTGAAGTGTAGCAAGCTCCCGCCCGCGGCAGCAAATCGGGGTGTTGGAGCGCGCCCTGCTTAAAGCACTTCATGTCCCGTGGGACGCGGAGTTTCTTGTCCCGGCATGCCATCCTAACCCGCATTTCTCACCACGTGGTGAGAAATGCGGGCCAATGCCACCTTCGAGTGGGGAGGAGGAGTGGATCCGAGAACCCGTCGGGAAGAGCCCGGTTCCTCTCACAATCCTCCTTTATCCGCAAATGGCCTATTGCTAACTCGAGGCTCAGCCGATAAGGCCCTCATGAGCCAAAAGACGTTTGAGAGACGCCGGGCCCCGCGCCAGCGCGTTGATCTGCCGGCCGGGCTGAAGATTTCGACGTACGGAAAGTCCGGATCTCCACGCACTTTCGCAGCCAAACTAATCGATGCCAACGAAGGCGGGGTTGGAGTCGAGATGTTCGTTCCGCTGGTGGAAGGTTCGATCGTTTCGGTCGACGGAGAGCTTTCGATTCCCGACCTGTCGCTGAATGTCCGCGGCCAGGCGCGAGTGACCTACTGCCGTTGCGAGAACGGCGGGATGTTCCGAGTCGGACTGGCCTACGAGGAAATGTCCTACCGCAAGACGGCGTAAGCGAGTTGCCGCCGGTCCGCGGTCAAAGCGGCCGAACGGGTCACCCAGTCCGTGCCTTCCTGCACTTCGATCGCCGGCGTGCGTTGAGCTTCCGCACTACCATTCCTGTAGTTTCATCACCCAGACACAATCGCTTCGCGCTTCGTTCAAAGATCGAAGTCGCTACGTCCCCCGGATTTGCGCCCTGGGCAATGACGAGGCTGATCCCGCCCGCGGTAACTTTTTTGAACGCCGGTGTCGATTTGACCGCCCCTTGTTCGGCGCGGGAGAGGTGTTGCCAGAGGACCCTCCGGTGACGCCGGAGCGGCGGCGAAAGGAGTACCGAACGTGCAGCCGTGCGACAAACCCTGCGAAAACCGTGTCGCTGCCAAGTGATAATGTCCTAAAAGTGCCAAGTAGAAATGTCCTATTGACAGAGTCACCCTGGAAGGGTGAGCAGGCGCGAGCTTCCGGTGCCCACCGGGGAGATACACCCGCCGATACGCTGAGTTAACCGGGCGCGGCTAAACCCAAAATTCGATTCGGAGCGCCGGGCAAACGGCGCCCGGCGATCGTCGCGGTGGCCCAGCCCAAGGCCTCAGCTCCGAGACTTCACCAAAGCAATCCCGCCCACAAACACGGACGCACCGGTGAACTGGCCGAATGGGTCAGCCGCACTCACTCGCAGCGTCATGCCCAACCGGCGGGTGCCTCGCCACGGCACGCCCGCCAGCCGGCCAAAACGGGACATTTCTACTCGGCAACGAATAGGACATTTCTACTTGGCGTAACCCTGCGAAAACCGTTGCATCGCGGCAGGGGGTCTGCTATGCTGCGCGTGCCGGGATGGCCAAAAAGGAAATCCTGGTGATTACATGGAGCGCCCCGTGCGCTTCGCTAGAATCGAAGTCAGAAGGAGACAGAGGGATGAAAAAATACGCTTTCTTAATTCGTTACGGTCTTTGCCACCGCAATCACTCTATTCGTCGTTCAAACCCCAGCTCAAATCAAGAGCGGTAAGGAGCGCCCGCTTCTTACCAAAAGCTGGATGGCGGGAATCAACCAACCTCACTGCGCGAGGCTTGGAGAGATCCTGAAATCCGGGCCGGCCAACGAGAAGGAGTGGGCCGAGGCGGCCCGGCATGCCGAGATCCTGAATGAATCAGGCCACGTGCTGATGGCGGACAGCCGCTGCCCTGACAAGGTGTGGGCCGACGCGGCGACGCAGCTTCGAGAAGGCAGTGCCGCGGTACTCAGCGCGTTGCACGAAAAGAACGCAACCGGCGCTCAGTCGGCCTTCAACAACCAGTTGGTGAAGGCGTGCGGGAACTGCCACGAGACGCACAAGAAGTGACGCGAAGTGACGCGGCGTCTCGCTCCGCGCCAGCCGTGGATCTCCTGAAGGAGTGACCCGGGTCCCGCCTCGGTTTCTCGTCCTGTGTCAACTCGGTCTCCAACGCGTGTTGGTGGAGGGAGAAGTTCGCGTCTTCGATGCCGCGGAGCTGGAGACGGCGGATGCGCCCAACATACTGATGGGCGCTGACGGCGCCGCGGAATTCCAGATGCCGTTGGTAACGCTCGATTCTTGGTTGCAGCGGGGTCCGATTACGACGATCTGGTCTTAAATCCCCCATTCTTCACTGCCCGTCAGCCACGGGTCACAGGCCGTCGTAACAGCCGTCGCGGACCACCGTCGGCCGCTTGCAGCGAATGCAGCGAATCCTTGGTAAACGGCGGCGCATGCTAGAGTGGACTGTTTCAAAGATCTTGACTTCAAATAGACAGGAGGGCAGGAAAATGGCGGATCAGACGCCTCAGAATTTTGACAATCATGTGGTGGTTCCGAAAACGGGCATGGTGGCGAGTGCATTGATGCTCGTGGGTGTGATTCTGGCGATCGTAGGATTATTTCAGGTTGCCTCTACAGCCGGCATCTGCCTGATCGGCAGCGGTGTCGTACTCAATGGCTTCGCGGGCATTTTCGCACTCGGGGTTCTGCGGACCTACTCGGTAAGGTTGCAAGACCGGATTATCCGCATCGAGATGCACTTGCGGCTGACGAAGATACTGCCGCCGGACTTGCAAGGAAACATAGCGAAGCTGACCATCTCGCAACTCGTGGCCCTGCGCTTCGCCTCGGATGGAGAGATGCCGGAGCTGCTGCGGAAAGTCGTGGCGGAGAATATCGAAGACCGCACGGTGATCAAGAAGATGGTGCGGGACTGGCAGGGCGATTACGACCGGGTCTAAGGGGATTAGGAAGACTGCATCCTGGGCTCTCTGAACGCTCGCGGCTCCTAAACGGGCGCGCGACAGTCAACAATCGATCCATCTCTCTCGGAACTAGCCCATGCCCGCACTGAGTTTTGACCAGGCCCGCGCGGTCATCACGGAGAAGATCGCCGAACTAGCGCCCGACCCGTCTCGCGAGATCGTCCGGCTAGATGACGCACTGGGGCGCGTGCTGGCCTCGGTGGTCACAGCCGACCGCGACTACCCTCCGTTCAACCGCTCGGCCAGGGATGGGTTTGCCGTGCGGGCCTCGGAGGTCGCGAATCCGCCGGCGCGGCTGAAAATCATCGGCCAGACACGAGCTGGAGAGCCGTCGAAGTTTCAACTCCAGCCCGGCGAAACGGTGGAAATCATGACGGGAGCGCCGGGCCCCGAAGGCGCGGACACGGTCGTGATGTGGGAGCACTCGACGCGCGACGGCGATCACGTCACGCTCGAGAAGAGCGTGCCCGCCGGGAAAAATCTGGTCTTTCGGGGCCGCGAGGCGAAACAGGGCAGTGTTGTCTTGGAACCCGGCGTCCGGCTCGACTATCCCGAGATCGCGCTGCTGGCCTCGACGGGCAACGCAAGTGTCGAAGTCTGCCGCAAGCCGGCCGTCGCGATCCTCTCGACGGGCGACGAGGTGGTCGAACTGGATGCCGCTCCCGAACCGTTCCAGATTCGCAACTCGAACGCCTATTCGCTGGCCATGCAGGTTCGCCGCCAGGGGGGCGAGCCGCGAATTCTCCCGATCGCTCCCGACCGGCTTGATCGAACCAGGGAATTGGTTGAAGAAGGGCTGAAAGCCGACCTCTTGCTGCTTTCCGGTGGTGTTTCCAAGGGCAAGTACGACTTTGTCGAGCAAGTGCTGAGCGAGCTGGAAGCCGAGTTTTTCTTCACGCAAGTGAAGATTCAGCCGGGCAAACCGCTGGTGTTCGCACGCGCTGGTTCAACGCCTGTTTTCGGCCTGCCGGGCAACCCCATTTCGACCATGGTGACCTTTGAAGTTTTCGCCCGAATCGCCCTCCACCTCCTAGCCGGGCGAAAATCCTCACCGCTGCCTTATCTGGAAGCCCGCCTGGGTTCGGATTTCAAACACAAGCCGGTGCTAACCCGCTTTCTTCCGGCTGTTCTCCAAGGAGATTACGGCGACGCAACCGTCAATCCGGTAAAATGGCAAGGGTCCGGCGACCTGGTTGCGTTGGCGCGCGCGAACTGCTTTCTCGTTGCCACTCCTGACCGGGAGTCTTGGAAGGCCGGCGAATCGATATTCGTCCTACCGCGGTGAGCCAGCTTTCACACTTTGACGACAGCGGCGCGGTCCGCATGGTGAATGTGAGCGAGAAACCGGCCACTCGCCGCACGGCTCGCGCGCATGCCTTCGTCAAGCTTTCGCCCGAGGTGATCCGGCGGCTTCCCGGCAATCCGAAAGGGAACCCGCTCGAGATCGCCCGGATCGCCGGTATCAGCGCGGCAAAACGGACGTCCGAGCTAATTCCTCTCTGCCATCCCCTGATGCTGAGCAGCATCGAGGTGGAGATTTCCGTGGGCGACACGGGAGCTGAAATCGAAACAAGCGTCGTGACCACTGGTCCGACAGGCGCCGAAATGGAAGCCTTGACGGCGGCCGCGGTTGCGGCTCTGACGATCTACGACATGACAAAGGCGCTCGACAAATCAATCGAAATCAGCGATTTGTATTTGATCGAAAAAACCGGCGGCAAGAGCGGCTCCTACCTGCGGAAGGAATCGGCGTGATCTCGGCGCGAAAACACGGCCCTGATCCACCAGGGAACGGGCCACCAGGGAACGGGCCAAGCTCCTGGTACGTATCAACTATAATGGCGTGAAGTCTCTCTGTCTCCCGAAGATGGCATGTGAAGACGCTGTGCGCCGGCAGCGCAAGACTCGCCTGGGACACGATAGCCTGGTAATAATCTCGATGCGTCGTTTGGCACTCATTTCGCTGGGGCTATTGCTGATCTTGTCCAGCCCCAGGATGGCCCCCCTGGTATCGGCGCAAGAATCGGTCGTCGATCAGTTCGAGGAACCCGCCCCAGGAGACAGCCCCATCCTCACGGTCGAAGACCAGCCCACTTTTCGTTCCACCGTGGAAGTTGTGACCATTCCAGTGACCGTACGCGGCCCCAAGGGCGAGTACGTCACGGCGCTCGAGAAATTCGACTTCAAGATCTTCGATAACAACAAAGAGCAGACGATCGAGAGCTTCGAGGTGAGCTTCCTCCCGATCTCGATGGTTATTTGCGTGCAGTCGAGCGAGCGAATCGAGAAGATACTGCCCAACATCAAAAAGACCGCGGTGCTGTTCACCGACATGGTGCTCGGCCAGTATGGCGAGGCCGCTATCATGGCGTTCGACAACCGCCTTCGGCTGATGGAGGATTTCACCAACGACACCGAAAAAATCGACAGGGCGCTGAAGAGGATCACCCTGGGCAGCTCCGCGGTGCGCCTGGCCGACGCGGTCTATGATGCGGTTCGGTTACTTCGAAGAAGACCGCCGAACCATAGAAAGATCATCGTGATCATCTCGGAGTCACAGAATAACGGCAGCGAGACCAGCATGGGGAACGCCCTGCGGTGGGCCCAGCTCGAAAATATCATGGTCTACCCGGTACGGCTCTCGACGCTCTCGGCGCGAATACTGCGCGGACAGAAGCCGGCGCGCAGCCCCTTCCCGCCA
This sequence comes from Bryobacterales bacterium, assembly GCA_965226185.1. GTDB lineage: Bacteria > Acidobacteriota > Terriglobia > Bryobacterales > UBA6623 > CBDCYS01. Next base: position 2,659,638 of record CBDDCT010000007.1, on the reverse strand, counting down.
GGCATCAACGTTCGTCCGAGCGCCCCAGGACAAGTCGGAACGCCGACCACCATCCAGCAAAGCAACTACGACGTCACCGGCAATGTGATCCCGATTGTGATTGATCTTGTCCGGGGCGTGAAGAACCTGATTTTCAACAATCCCCTGGAGCTGCTGGCGAAGGGGACCGGCGGAGCCGACTACAGTCCCCGGACTGACGACGGTATGCAGGAATCGATCGTCAAGATCGGCGAAGACATCCGCAGCCAGTACCTGCTCACCTACCGCCCCAACAACTTGAACGAGCGTGGCATCTTTCACCGTGTTCGAGTCGAGGTTGCCTACGACGGCCTCAAAGTGCGCAACCGGGTCGGCTACTTCCACGCGCCCGAGGCGAGGTCCGGCGGCGCGCCGACGGACGGACGGCCGCGGTAGCGGGCGGCGGCTCCAAATCTCGAACAGGAATTGTGCCGGCCTAACCCGAGGCCGCGAATCTTTCGGCGACCGCGTCCCAGTTGACCACGTTGAACCAGGCGGCAATATAGTCCGGGCGACGGTTCTGGTAGTTCAGGTAGTAGGCGTGCTCCCAGACGTCAATGCCGAGGATCGGCGTATTGCCGTGCGAAAGCGGGTTGTCTTGATTCGCCGTGGACTCGACGACGAGAGATCCGCCGCCATCGACGCTCAGCCAAGCCCAGCCACTGCCGAATCGCGTCATCCCTGCTTTCGTGAGCTGGCCCCGGAAGCCGTCGAAACTTCCGAAAGCGCTATCAATGGCGGATCCCAACTCGCCGCCGGGCTCGCCGCCGCCGCCGCCCTTCATGATTTGCCAGAACATGGAATGGTTGGCGTGGCCTCCGCCGTTGTTGCGAACGGCGCCTCGAATCGCCTCCGGGACTGAATCCAAGCCGCGAACGATGTCTTCAATCGACTTGGCCGCCAGCCCGGCATTATCGCCGATGGCGTTATTTAAGTTTTTGACGTAGGCGGCATGGTGTTTGCCGTGGTGGATCTCCATCGTACGGGCGTCGATGTGAGGCTCCAGCGCGTCGGTGGAATAGGGTAGATCGGGGAGAGTGAAAGCCATAATGGTCAGCTCCTTCTTTTGTCTGATGGATCAATCGAGCCGTCCTGAACTCCGGAGTTTCGCGGCGCGAAATCCGCCGATGCGGTGACGGACGCCACGAAGTGAACGACTGAACCGAAGGTGAAGTCAGGACAGGGACATTCCATCTTACACCACCCTGCTCAAGCGGCTCATCTCAAGACCGAAATCCGTCCATGAAGATTCCTGTTTGCCCGCGAAAGCGACATGAAAAATCCGTAGCGCGGATCTCTTACGAACCCGGCGCGCCGAATTTTGTCTTTCTGTCGAGATTGGCCATTCTGACGTGGCGCGCGCCTCCTGGCGGGCAGCGCCGGCCTCCGGGCCGACGTCTCGAGTTTGTGCATTCCTTCGACGAGAATCGGGCGTCCGAACGACAGGAAGGCGCAACGAGTCTTTGGGCTTGGCGGGTCTGCAATTCGGTAAGTTGTTTTTTATCTATAACTTATGGTATGGTTTTGCAGTAAATTACAGAAAATTACATGGTATGGGAGCTTTTCGCCCTTTCGGCGCTGCCGGTATTTCCGTAAGATGCATAAGAATCAATGACTTGTGATTTTTATATGTAATGCACATTACTATTTTCTTACAGTCTTAAAGGTGGTTTGCGTCTCCTTCTTGTCCCTTTGCGGGTGGTTCGAGGCATTTCCCGGCGCCGACGCTGGTGTTCCGTTTGATTTTTCTTGACAAGCACAATTTTCTTGGCAGGCACAGGGCGTACTCCGCTATTCGCGTGGTTCGATCCTGTGCGAGAGACCCTATTCGTATATTACAACGTGGCATCGCTCGCTCCGGGGTTCTTGATGACTAGGTTGTTGATATCAAAGAGACTATAAATCTTAAAAATAAGAACCAGCGGAACCGGACGCGGTGATTTCGCAAAAACGAGATGTCTTTTTGGGCGAGCATGGCGACACGGCTTAGCGCGGTGGGAGCGCTTCCAATGCAGGAACTCCGGGCGCGGGGCCTCCGGGCCGGCGTAGCGCGGAGCTCGATGAGACCCGCGTTCCTTCACAGTCTTCCACCCCCGAGGCGGGGCGGGGCGAAAGGCCGCGGGTCTCTTGCGAGCCCCGCGCTACGAAAGCGCAGAAGGATTCGCACTCTCTCGCGGCAAGCACTGACCCTTGCCGAGAGTGTACAATGACCTCTCACGTGCAGGTCGGCGCTCGAGACGGTCCCCAACTATTCGCAGCCCCTAACGCAGACGAGCCGCAACCAAAAGGGGGAGCGTGGCCGCTGGCGGATGAGGCGCGTCGAAGCGGCTAACCCCTCCCTGACGGTTGGGGCTCTGAATCTGGTTTCCGAATTTTCCGCCACGTTTGACACGAATCTCATGATGGGAAGTTGCGGCTTTCTCTTCAGAAATAGAAGCCGCGGAGCAGAAGGAATCACACCATAAATCTATGTCATCCACTAGTGCGTTTCGAGTAGGATTCACGCCGGATTTGGTCGGCGATCTGCATCACGCGGCCAATCACGCCACCAAGGAAATATTTTCGCCGTTGCCGAACATCGAGCACGACATCTTGCCTGACACGGGCGGAACGGCTACTGCCGAGGTCGTCAACCAATATGACGCGATCATTTGTCTCTCGTACTACTTCCCCCCGTCGGCGTTTGCCGGAGTGAGCCGCACGGCCTGCGTGGCGCGCTGGGGAGTCGGCTTTGACCGCGTTGACGTGCCGGCTTGCACCGCAGCCGATGTTCTTCTCGCGATCACGCCCAACGCCGTACGGCGGCCCGTGGCCGAGGGGATCATGGCGCTCATCTTCGGCGTGACGAAGCATTTGCGAACGATGGACCAGCGCACCAGAGACGGACGCTGGCGGGACAATATGGCCTGCGACAACATCTGCATCCAAGGGCGCACGCTGGGATCGGTCGGCGTGGGGAACATTGCCGGCGAGATGTTCCGGATGGCGCGGGGCATGGGGTTCGGCAGGCTGCTGGGCTACGATCCCTATGTATCCAAGGAGCGGGCGTCGGAGCTGGGGATCGAACTGGTCGACTTGCCGACTCTTCTCAAGGAAAGCGATTTCGTCGCGATCAACACTCCCTTAAACGAACAGACAAGGGGGCTGATCGGAGCCGAGGAGCTGGCGCTGATGAAGCCCTCGGCTTTCTTGATCAACACCTCGCGCGGCCCGGTCATCGACGAGAAGGCGCTGTTTGAAACTCTTCGCGACGAGCGTATCGCGGGCGCGGGGCTCGATGTGTTCGAGGAAGAGCCGCCGCCTCTGGACAACCCGTTATTCAAGCTGGACAACGTGCTGCTGGCGCCACACTCGGTCGCCTGGACCCAGGAAGGCATCCGCGACATCGCGCTCGACTGCTGCCGCAACGTTCGAGCGGTCTACGAGGGCCGGCCTCCGGACTTTTTGGCCAATCCCGGCGCGGTGGACCGGCCCGGAGTCCAGGCGAAGCTGAGCGCACGGAGATAAGTCATGAAACCCAACCGCATTCGACAGCTCTTGGCCGAGGGGAAGACGCCTCTGGGACACATGATCATGGAGTTCGGAACGCGCGGCATCTCGAAGATCGCCGAGTCGGCCGGGCTGGATTTCGTCTTGCTCGACATGGAGCACGGCGGGTTGGGTGTCGGCAAGGTCGCGGACTTGCTGGCGTGGTTCAAAGCGACGCCGATTGCTCCCATCGTTCGCGTGCCGGCAACCGAATATCACTTCATTGCCCGTGTGATGGACGCTGGCGCCGCGGGCGTGATGATCCCGAACGTTCGTACACCCGAGCAGGCAGGGAAGGTCATCACGGCCTTGCGGTACGCTCCCGACGGGGACCGTGGCTTGGGCCTCGGTTGCGCGCACAACGACTACGTGCGTCCCGACCCCGTGGAGTACATGACCGAGGCGAACCGCGACAACCTGTTCCTGTGTCAGATTGAAAGCACCAAGGCGCTGGAGAACATCGATGCCATCGCGTCGATGCCGGGGGTCGATGCGCTGTGGGTCGGCCATTTTGATTTGACGCAGTCGATGGGGATCGTGGGGCAATTCGACAACCCGCGATTTATCGAAGCCCTCCAAAAGGTCGCCGATGCCGCCCGGCGTCACGGCAAGGCGGCGGGCATCCAGCCAGGCAACTTGGAGCAGGCCAGAGAGTGGATGGCTCTCGGTTACAACCTGATCTCCTATAGCGCTGATTTCGGTGTTTATAGCGCGGCGTTGAAGGCCTCGATTGACGGCTTGCGCCAGGCGGGTTGAAGGACCCCTCGGCCGGGCCGGGGCGTGCCTGGGGCTCGCCGCGCGTAGGGACACGATCACGCGGGCCGGCTACCGGATTGCCACCGTCACCTCATGATCGCGGTCGCGAACGTGCACGAGTTCACCGGGCGAAATTGCTTCGACTACATCGAGTAAGTCGGATATCTCAAACGCTTCGCCATCGTAGTAACTCAGCAACTCCTCGAGCCGGGAGAGGGGTATCCGAACGTGGACTTCTTCGTCCTGCGTTTGCACGTCGATTTCTAGATGGCCGCCCGCCTTAGCGATAATCACTTCCTCGTCGCGGCTGGATACCCTCACGAGCTCGGCGTCCGGCGCGTCGGCGAGCAATCGAACCATCTTCTCCGCTTCCGGGTAGAAGCGGGCCAGCTCGGGTATTTCGACTCGGGTTTCGTCCTCGTCCACGAAAAGCAAAGCTGCCCGCGCCAGAGGCAGGGGCAGCGGCACCGTTATGTGAAAGGCTTCCGGCTCCGCTTGCCGGACGTCCACCACAACCCAAGGCAGGGCCGCGAGAGTGGCGCCGGCAAGAAGAACCAAACAACCGATGACGGCAAGAACAGTTTTCATTTCTTCGCTCCCGTGTTAGCTCTTGCTTTCGTCGATCCAAACGCGAACTAGCTTCTCGCCGTCGCTCACCGTGACGATATCGCCCCTTTCTTCCGTGAGTTCGGCCAAGGCCGCCCGCAGGTCCAGACGATCATCTTGGCCGCCAAGCAGCGCGTCCACGAGCGTGACGGGGACTTCGATCCGAACCTGTTCGTCAGCCGCGTCTTTGTCACCCTCGCCGGACTTGTTTACATGAATCCGAATGCGGTCCCCTTGGCGGTCGATCCGGACTTCCTTGTCCTTTTCCCGCACCGTTAGAAACTCGGCGTCGCCCGACGCCTTGAGCTCGTTCCATAGGCGGCGCAAGTCCTCGACGGAAACGTCGTGCTTATCGAGCTTGATTTGACCCTTGCTGATGGCCTCGTCGGAAACAAGGCTGAGCGCCACCTCGGCCAAAGCGAGCGGCAGGTTGACGCGGACGTTCTTGCCGTCCTCGCCCGGCTCGGTGACTTGCACGTGGATCCAGGGGCGGGACTGTTGCGCCTCCATCTTGGCGGCCCCCACCGTCGATGCCAGTGCCAATGTGATTACAGCCAATACTCTTCGACTCATAAGAATTTTCCTCCGTTTGCGGGACGCCCGCGAGCGCCCCTTTGATCGAGTAATGCCATTCGAGCAACGCTGTTGCGTGCTTCGTTTGTAACTACGAAAGGTTGCCGCCGAGAAGTTCAGCGAATATTGCGAGCTATATAAAATTCGTCCCGCGAAGGCGGGCCGGTAAAGGCGCGGACGAAATTCCGAAACCCGCTGCTTTCCCCATCGCGAGTGGAGGACGGATCGTTCCTCGATGACTTTCGTCTGGGTACAATCAAGTCATGGCTGGCGGCGATTCCACGACGGCGCGGCGCGTTGATCTGGCGTTCCAGATCGGGCTGTGGCTGCTGCTCGCCAACGGCTACCTCGCCATTCTCCTGGGCGGGGAACTCGATTCCCTTTCAGCCACCGTGATGGCCATCGGGCTGATTGTCCGAGGGCTGGCGATTCTTGGCTGGGGACGCGCGGAGCTGCCCAAAGCTCTGGTGACGGCGCTGAGCCTGCTTTACGTTGTTTTCTATATCGCCGACGTCTTTGTTCTGCGGTCGGGTTTTATGATCTCGACCGTGAGGATGTTGTTTTTCTTCACCGCGCTGCGGCTGGTGACCGCCCAGACGAGCCGCGACTACTTTTACCTGGGAGTTTTGGCCTTCTTGCACCTGATGGCGGCGTCGATGTTCGTCGGCGGGATCAGCTATCTCGCGGTCCTGTTGCTGTTCCTGATTTTCTCGATCCTGACGTACACGGCGTTTGAAATTCGGCGTGGCTGCCAATCGGCGGCCGTGATCGTCGAGGACGCCAACCGAGACCGAGGAAAGCTTCTTTGGGTTCGGCTGGCAACTCTCAGCATGGCCCTCTCGGGCGGGATTTTGGTGCTGAGTTTTGCGTTGTTCCTGGTTATCCCGCGAACCCTGGGTTCGAGTTCTGTTTCACCCCTTCGCGGCAACTACGCGGTTGGTTTCTCCGACGAAGTAAATCTGGGGAACATCGGATCGGTGCAGTTGGACCACACCCCCGTCATGCGCATCAAGGAATCTTCCGGCGCCACCCTGGAAAAACTCAAGTGGCGCGGGTTGGCGCTTCGACATTTCAGCGGAACGCGCTGGTCGAACCCCTCGCCCCAAGATAAAATCGTCGAACCAAACAAGGGCCAGTACCTTTTGCGAGTCCCCTCTCGCCGAAACGAACGCGGCCGCCGCATCCGCTACCATGTCACGCTCGAACCCATGGCGGTCTCCGCGCTGTTTCTCGCGGGCCAGCCCGAGCAGATCAGCGGCCCTTTCCGGCGGCTGCGCGTAACCGATACCGATTCCTATCAAGCGCCGCGCTCGCGCTACCAGCCGCTGCGGTATCAAGCCCAAAGTTGGGTCCCCGACTCGCCGCCCCAACAGGCCGCCAATGTCGCCGAACTATTCACGCAGAAGTTCCGCCGCAAATATCTTCAGTTGCCAAGGCTCGACCCGAGAGTGGCAACCCTCGCCCGGCAAATCAGCGGCGGCGCGCGATCGCCGCTTCGCCAAGCCGGCCTGATCGAGCAGCATTTGCGGCGGCAGTTCGGGTACACCTTGAATCTGCCCGATACCAAAGTGGGCGACCCGCTCGCGCACTTCCTGTTCGAGCGTCGTGAAGGCCATTGCGAGTATTTCGCCTCCGCCATGACCGTTATGCTGCGCACGCTCGGGATCCCGGCACGGCTCGTGAACGGATTCTTGGGAGGCATCTACAATCCGCTGTCGGGCGAGCAGGTGATCCGCTCCAGCGACGCGCATAGCTGGGTGGAGGCTTACATTCCCGGGCACGGCTGGCTGAGCTTCGATCCCACGCCGCCGAGCCCTTATGCCGGCATGGGGTTTTGGGCGATGCAGTTTTGGATGTATTGGGACGTCCTCGATTCTTCCTGGGGAACTTGGGTGCTCGATTACGATCGGAATCGGCAGCTATCTCTCGCCATGGACATGCAGGGCCGTTCACAACTGGCGGCGGCGAAAATATTCTCCTCGATCCAGGCCGGACAGCAGTGGGCGGCGCGCATGTGGGGCGCCGCGGCGAGTGCATTCGAGCAGCCGGGAGCGCAGCGGCAGAGCGGGTGGCTGGTCTTGGCCGGACTCCTCGCCGCCATCGTGGCGCTGGGCTTCGGTCTACCCCGGCTGGCGCCGTGGCTGGCTAAAGTTTACCGCCGCCGCCGAGTCGAGACCGGCCATGGACGCCTTTCCGATTCAACGTATTTCTATCACCAAGCGCTGCGGATTCTGGAACGCCGCGGCTTCGTTCGGCGTTCAACCCAAACCGCCGACGAGTTTGCCGAGTCCGTTCAGGAGCCGCAGCTCCGGGGGCTCGTCCAGCAAGTGACGAAAGCCTATAACCGCGCTCGCTTCGGACATGACCGCGCGGCTGGGCAACGGCTGCCGCAACTCGTGCAAGCGCTCGGCCGCAGCCGCTAGAATGAGACTTCCCACCGCCGGGATACCCATGAAAATCGGTTTTATCAGCTTGGGCTGTCCCAAGAATCTCGTGGACAGCGAGGTCATGATGGGCCTACTCGAAGCTCGGGGGCACGAGCTGACGAACCGCCCCGACAACGCGGAAGCGCTGGTCGTGAACACCTGCAGCTTTATCGACCCGGCCAAGAAGGAATCGATCGATACCATCCTCGAGATGGCGGAGTATAAGAAGTTCGGCGCCGCCCGCCGCTTGGTCGTGGCCGGCTGTCTGGTCGAGCGCCACCGGAACGAGATCCGCGAGCAAATCCCCGAGGTCGACGCCGTTCTGGGAACGAACGAGCTGGACCACATCGTCTCCCACTGCGAGGGTGTCTACGATACCGCCCTGCCGGCCGTTGAGCCCTACCTCTACCACGATCTCACGCCACGGCGCTTGGCGACCCCCCGGCACATGGCCTACATCAAGATCAACGAAGGCTGCGACCACCCCTGCAGCTTTTGCATCATCCCGAAGTTCCGGGGGCGGTTTCGCAGCCGGCGATTCGAAAGCGTCATCCGCGAGGCCACTCAACTGTTCGGGCAAGGCGTGGGGGAAATCAATCTGATCGGCCAGGACACCACCGCCTACGGCGACGATCTCGGCATCGAAGACGGCTTGGCGACACTGCTCGGCGGGCTGGCGCGGATCGACGGCGCCGGCTGGATCCGCTTTCTATACGTCTATCCGAATCGGGTAACCCAGAAGCTTCTCGACACGATGGCCGCCCACGAGCCGTTGTGCAACTACATCGACATCCCGTTGCAGCATGCCAGCCCGCGCGTGCTCAAGCGCATGAAACGCGGGGCGTCGGGCGACATTTTCCTCGAGTTAATCGGGAGAATTCGAAAAACCGTTCCGGGAGTCGCCATTCGCACGAGTTTCATCGTTGGATTCCCCGGAGAAACCGGCAAGGACTTCGAAGAGCTGTGCCAATTCGTCGAGGCCGCTCAGTTTGACCGCGTCGGCGTATTCAGCTACTCCGACGACGAGACAAGCGAAAGCTATCATCTCGACGGCAAGGTGGATCGCCGCACGATCTACAACCGCAAGCGGCGGCTGATGGCGTTGCAGCGTAAAATTTCCCGAAAGCAAAATCAAGCCCTCGTCGGCAAACGCTTCCCCATCTTGATCGTGGGCCCCTCCAAGGAAACGGAATTGCTTTGGGAAGGCCGGCTGGCGACTCAAGCCGAGGACATCGACGGGAAAACGTATATTGTCGACTTCGCCGATGGAACGCCGCAACCAGGAGACTTTGGAGAAATTCGCATCACGCGCGCGAGCGACTACGATCTTTTCGGGTGCTTGGAATCGATCCGCCCCCGAAACCCGGTCAATCTGTTAGCAGCGGCCGGCAGCCAGACAGCCGCGCTCCCTATACTGCAATAGTCGCGTTGAGTGCCTGTGAAGTGAAACCTCGCAGTGGCCAAAGTCGAGGTTCAACCTTCTTTGGCCAACATACCCAAATGACGAATCACATCAAAGAATGTCCCATCTGCCATAAGCCCGTGCATCCATCGGGTGAGGACTACCCGTTCTGCGGCGCCCGCTGCAAGACCATCGATTTGGGAAACTGGGCTTCAGGAAAATATGTTGCCCATTCCCCCCTGACCGAGGCGGACGAGAAGCTCGATACCGGCTATCCAGCGGAATCGTCGAATGGTAGCTAGCCTGCATTTCTTGCCAGGCGGCGAGGCGAAGCGGATGAGAGGCGCGTCAGTACGAGGCAGGCGCCGCTCGGCGCTCTTCACTCAAATCAAAGAGGCGCACTTGGACCCTACGGCTAGCAAGCGTAATGAAGTCATGGCGGGCCTGTCGTCCGCTTCGACCATCAGACTGGTGAGAAATGCGGGCTAGACGCGCCGGCCTCGTGCTGGCCACCTGGGGCGGATGCGGCTATTTTCCCCTGGCTCCGGGCACGGTCGGCTCGGTTGCGGCTGTTCTCATCGGCTACGGCTTGGTGCAGGAAGCCGGGTTTTCTCCTCCGTGGCTGGGAGCCCTCGCTGCCGCTCTGTTGTGGCCCGCTGGCTGGGCGTCTGAGATCGCGGCGAATCACTTCTCTCGCGAAGATCCGCCGCAGGTCGTCGTGGACGAAGTTGTCGGTCAGTGGATCGCACTTTCCGCCGCGGACCCGGGTAACTGGCTCCACTGGCTGGCCGCCTTCATTTTGTTTCGCCTTTTCGACGTCCTTAAGCCTTTTCCGATCCGAAGACTGGAACGGCTCCCCGGGGGAGCCGGAGTCGTTGCGGACGACGTTGGAGCGGGGTTGTACGGTATGATTATTCTTGTGGTTCTGCGGTGGGTTTTTGAGTCCTAGGCGGAACAAGAAAGCTTCTTAACCCTCCGCCCGTGCAGTGCCCGGAAGCAGGATGAGTTCAAAAAAGGCCCGTTCGACGGCCCAACCCCTGATCGAAAGCGTCACGCCCCGGGCCGCCATCCACGGCGGAGAGGTAGAAGTTCGTGGTTCCGGCTTTTCGGACAACGGAACGAACCACGTCCGCGCACGGTTCGGCTCGGTGGATGCGCGGCTGATCGTGGGCGGCAGCCGTCATCTGGTAATCCGAGTTCCGGAAGACGCCACGGATGGCGCGCTTACGCTGGTCAACGGCTCCGCCGAAAGCCGGCCCTATTCCTGTGCCATTGGCATTACGATCGCGGAGAACCTGCACCCGGTGGCCAACCCCGCCGTCGACGTGCATGGAAACATCTTCACGACCAGGAGCGGGGCACGTGGTGAAGAGCTGCCGGTTTCCGTGTTCAAAATCGACCTGAATTTCAACGTCAAACCCTTTGCTTCGGATATTGTCAACCCCACCGGATTGATTTTCAACAGGAGCGGAGACCTGCTGATATCGAGCCGCCACAACGGAACGATCTATTCGGTTAGCTCTCGCGGTCAAGTCGAAGTCTATGCCGAGGGAATGGGCGTGGCCACCGGGCTGGCGTTCGACGAGGAAGAGAACCTCTACGTCGGCGACCGTACCGGAACCATCTTCAAGATCAGCCCCGGCCGGCAAATCTTTGTTTTCGCCACGCTGGAACCCTCCATTTCCGCTTACCACCTGGCGATGGGCCCGGATCAAACGCTTTATGTAACCGGGCCAACCACCTCCAGTTTCGACTGCGTTTACGGTGTCAACCCAAAGGGCGAAGTCGACGTCGTCTATCGCGGCTTCGGACGGCCGCAGGGGATGGTTGTTGACGCCCGTGGAGATCTCTATCTCGCCGCTTCCCATGCCGGCCGCAAAGGTATCTTCCGGCTCAGACCCGATGCCGATCCCGAGCAGGTGCTCTCGGGCCCTGGAATCGTAGGGCTCGACTTCCTTGCAACCAAAGAAATGGTCGTCACTACCACCAACGCGCTCTTCCAGATCGACACGGCCAGCCTCCTGAACAACTAAGCACAAAGTGACCGCGGAAATCATCGCTGTGGGCTCGGAGCTGCTGACCCCTCAGCGCGTCGACACCAATTCACTTTTCCTCACCCGGAAACTCAACGAACGCGGCATCGATGTTGTCCGCAAGACTATCGTCGGCGATGACCGCCAGCGACTGGCTCGGGAGATTCGGCGTGCTCGCGAGTCTTCCCAGGTCGTGATCATGACGGGCGGACTGGGGCCCACTCTTGACGATCTGAGCCGGGATGCCGCCTCGGACGCGCTCGGGCGCAAGCTGGTTTTCCAGCAGCAAGTAGTCGACTGGATTGAAGAGCGCTTCCACCGGCGAGGGCGCAAAATGGCGGAGGTAAACCGCCGCCAGGCGTACATCCTCGAAGGAGCGGAGATTATTCCGAATGCCCGCGGAACAGCCCCCGGCCAGTGGTTCGAGGACAACACGGGCATCCTGATGATGCTGCCCGGCCCGCCGCGCGAACTGGAGCCGATGTTCGCCGAGCAGTGCATGCCCCGCTTAGAGAAGATCGAGTCGCCCTATCACTACCACACGGTCTCGATGCGAGTCAGCGGTATTCCCGAGTCGGACCTTGATCAGCGTATCGCTCCGATTTACTCGGCCGAACCTCGAGTGGCGACGACCATCCTGGCGGCTCCAGGCGACATCCAAATCCATCTGCGGGCCAAGGCGGCGCGGCGGGAGGAGGCACGGACCATCGCCGAAGAGCTTGCCGTCCGGGTCGAGGCGGAGTTGGGGCCCCAGATCTATACGCGTGAAGACGAGTCGCTGGAGGAAGTGGTCGGCCGCCGCTTCCGTGAACGGGGCATGACGCTGGCCGTGGCGGAGAGCTGCACCGGCGGTTTGCTGGCCCAGCGAATCACGTCGATTCCCGGAGCATCCGAATACTTCGCCGGTGGCTTCGTCAGCTACACGGAAGACGCCAAAATCGGCTGGCTCGGCGTCGATCAAACCACGATCGAACAGCATGGGGCCGTGAGCCGCGAAGCCGCCGAGGCCATGGCGCGGGCGGTGCGCGGCAAAGCGAAGGCCTCGGTAGGAGCATCGATCACGGGCGTTGCCGGCCCGGCCGGTGGCGCCGAACAAACGCCCGTCGGAACCGTGTTCATCGGCATCGCTGGCGAACGCGGCGTCGAAGTCAAGGAACGCCACTTTGGCGGCGAGCGCGAGCTAATCCGGTCCCTAGCGGCACAGACAACCCTCGAGCTTTTACTGCGGATAGTCCGCTGAGGCGGCGAGGCAGCCGGAAAGACCGCGTCCTGAAGAATCGCAAGGCGGCGTGGGTCCGCGCACCCCGCCGCGGAACGCTCCCTTACCTTCCCTTGCGGTCAGCCGCGTCCATGGTGCATAGTGAATTTGGGGCCGCTATCGGTAAATCCGCGGCGGTCCATTCGAACTGATGAAACCTGGTTATTGGGTGTCAGGCGAGATGGACGATGGCGACGACCACAGTAGACGCCGGCCGAATCGTCTACCTAACCGAGCTGACCGGCATGCGGGTCGACGGGCCGAATGGCCGCCGCATCGGTCGGGTCCGCGAGGTAGCAATCGCTCCCAGCGAACACCCTCGCCGTGTGTCCCGGTTCCTGATCGGCTCGGGCAAAACTCCCTTCATGGTGCGCTACGATCAGATCAAGTCCATTTCGATGGATGGCATCCGGTTAGCCGACGACCGCTTCGTTCCCTACTATCCTGACGAAGGTCTGCTGCTACTCTGCAAGGATCTCCTCGACCAACAAATTGTCGACGTCAACGGACGCAAGGTGGTGCGTGTCAACGACGTGGCGTTGCGCATCGAGTCCACATCGGAGCGTGATGAACTCTGGATTCAGGAAGTCGGAGTCGGGCTGCAAGGCGCCTTCCGCCGTCTGACCGAGGGGCTCCGGCCATCTGCCTGGATCCGCGACGTTCAGCAGCGCCTCAAGCCCAACTCCATCCCCTGGGACTACTGCAATATCATCGAGCCCGACCCCCAGCGGCGATTGAAGTTGCGAATCTCCCACGACCGCATCGGCCGTATCCACCCCGCCGACCTCGCTGACATCGTGGAAGAGCTGGCTCCGGCCGAGCGTGAAGCATTGTTTGAAACCCTCGACGAACACGTCGCCGCCGAAGCGTTAACGGAGGTCAAGCCCAAAATCCAGGTCAGCATTGTCGAATCACTTGACAAGGGAAGAGCCGCTGACATTATCGAGGAGATGGCGCCCGACTCCGTCGCCGACGTGCTGAGCGAACTTCAGGAAGAAACGAGCCAAGAAATCCTCAAGGACATGGAACAAGAACCGGCCGCCGAAGTCGAGGAACTGCTCGAGCACGAAGAGGATACCGCCGGCGGCCTGATGAACACTCAGTACATCGCTCTTCACGAACACGCCCTGGTCGAGGACGCCGCCGAAGCATTGCGGGGGAACGAAAACCTGCTGCCGGCGCTGACCCAGTTGTTTCTTATCGATCGCGACGAACGTTTGGTCGGAGCAGTGCCGGTGGCAAAGCTGTTCATCGCCGAGCCGCGCCAGGCGCTTCGCGAACTGGCGATTCTGGACCCGGTTAGCGTGGATCTCGATGCCGACGAAGAAGCCGTCATCGAGCTGTTTGATAAGTACAACTTGTTCGCTTTGCCCGTCGTTGATGACGATGACGAGCTGTGCGGCGTCATTACCGCCGACGACGTCATCAGCGTTCTCACGCCGGATCCCTAGAAAGCTTTTCCGCGAACCGGCACGGACCCATGATCAAGCGCCTGCGACAAAGAATCCTCGTGTACCTGGCGGTGCTGGGACCCGGTGTCATTACGGCTGTCGTGGACAACGACGCGGGCGGGATCTTCATGTATTCCGAAGCGGGCGCGCGCTACGGCTACATCCTGCTTTGGACCATGATTCCCGTCACCGTGGTTCTCATCGTGACGCAAGTGATGTGTTCCCGCATGGCGGCTGTTACGGGTAAAGGGCTGTCTGATTTGATCCGCGAAGAGTTCGGGCTCCGCATTACCTTCTTCGTGATGATCGCCCTGCTGCTGGTCAACCTGACGAACGTGACCGCCAACTTTGCCGGGATCGCGGGTTCGCTTGAGCTGTTCGGCGTCAGCAAGTACCTTTCGGTTCCGTTAGGAGCCATCCTCGTATGGACCCTCGTGGTTCGCGGCACGTATCGTACCGTCGAGAAGATCTTTCTTGTCGCCAGTTGCTTTTATGTCGCCTACGCTATTTCGGCGTTTCTGGTCCGGCCGGACTGGCCCGCGGCATTCAGCGCCAGCCTGACCCCGGTCGTTTCGCTGGACGGCCCGTACTTGGCCGTCCTGATCGGCCTGGTGGGGACCTCTGTCGCACCGTGGATGCAGTTTTACTTGCAGGCGTCCATTGTGGAAAAAGGCGTCGATGTCAAGCAGTACTCCGAGTCGCGAGCCGAGGTGATTGCCGGTTGCATCGTCATGGCCTTCATCAAATTCTTCGTCATCGTTGCCTGCGCGGGCGCGATCTGGTCGAACGGCCCCCGCGGAATTCACGATGTGTCGGAAGCGGCTGAAGCGCTACGTCCGCTGGGCGATTACGCCTACATTCTTTTCAGCGCGGGGCTTTTTAACGCCTCACTATTAGGGGCGAGTGTCTTGCCTCTCTCCACCGCCTATTCCGTGTGCGAGGGGCTGGGTTTTGAATCAGGCGTCGATCACCGGTTTTCAGAAGCACGGGTCTTTTACTGGCTCTATACTCTGCTGATTGCGGTAGGCGCCGGGCTGGTGTTGTGGCCCGATTTCCCAATTGTTCGAATGATCCTGTTTTCGCAGGTGCTGAACGGCTTCTTACTGCCGGTCATCCTGATCCTGATCTTGATCCTGGTGAACCGCCGTGAGTTGATGGGGAAGTGGGTGAACTCCCCGATCTACAATCTTCTGGCGTATGCCACGGTCGCGCTGATGGTCGTGCTTTCGGTCACGCTGGCGCTGGTGTCGGGGTAAGCTTCAGAGCCGCCAGTTGTCGATCTTCGTCAGCATCGCAACAAACAAGTCAAGTTTCCGAATGGTGACCTTACAACAGAGCCGCGCCCGGCTAGCCCGCCTTTCTCGCCACGTGGCGAGGCGAAGTGCGTGAGAAGGGCGTCAGTACGAGGCGTGCCCCGCTTGACGAGCGGAGGCGTACTTGACAGTACGTTGAGCACGGCGAGCAAGCGCAACGAACTAATGGCGGGCCTGTCGCGTGCTTCGACCGTCAGGTGGCGAGAAATGCGGGCTAACTCATAGGGGAAAACAACCCCCGTCACGGTTTCGCCGAAACGCTGGTGGACTCTTCAAAGCAATAGAGGTTGTTCCGGGTGCGGATGTAGATGCGATTGTCAATGATCGCGGGGGTGGCGAAAACCGCTTCTCCGAAGTCGTTCGACGCCAGAATTTCCCACTGCCCGCCCGCCTTCAGCACCGTTGCTTTGCCTGACTGGTCGATCATGTAGAGCTTGCCGTCCGCGCCCACGGGCGAGGAATAGTATTTGTCGAGGGCTCCCCTCAGGCGGCCTTGTTTCAGGATCTCGCCTGTCTTGGGGTCGAGGCTGGTCAGGATGCCACCGTCTTTCACCAGATAAAGAACGTCTTCGTAGACAAGCGGGGAAGGGACATTCGGAAGAAACTTTTCGAGGGTCCAAGCGATATTGCCGGAATTCGTGAGGTCGCCCCGTCCGCCCGGGCGAACGGCGAGCAGAGAGCTTGGCGATGTCTTGCGATAGGTGTAGAACTGCCAGTCCCTTCGATCGATGAGCTTGTCGTGATCGAGATCGGTAGTATAGAAAGTCATCTTCGGCTGGGCGCTCTTGAGTTCTTCCTCGGAGATCATGCGGTCGCCGTTCGCGTCTGCTTTCTCCAGTAATTCAGCAAAAGTTGGCACGAGCTGGCCCGGCGCCGGGCCGCCGCCTTCCCAGGAGTTGGCGTAGATCATGCCATCGGCGACAACAGGCGTTGATTTGGGCTGCCATCCGCCGCCCCTCACCCACCACAGCTTCTCGCCCGTTTCGACTGAATACGAAGCCAGGAAGTACGCGCCCGGTACGATGATTTCCAGATCTCCTTGGGGTGGCCCGCCTTTTGATGGATTGAAAAGCGCCGGGGTGACGTAGGAACGGGTGGTCTGGGGCCGCTGGGTCTTCCAGGCGATCTTGCCGCTGTCCTTGTGGACGGCCAGAAGGTAGGCGTCGGTGTCGGAATCGCAGACGAGGATCACCTTGTCGCCCGCCATGATCGGCGACGACCCGTGCCCGTTGACGTTGTTGAACGGCCCCAGCGGCAGCCGCCAGCGCTCGGTTCCGTCGTAACGGTAGGAGATCAGCCCGAAGTCGCCGAAAAAGACGTAGACGTTCTCGCCGTCGACGGCGGGGCTCGGGGAGGCCGAAGAGTTCGTCGGCTGGTAGCGCTCCAAGCGGGGGCGTGGCGCCTGTTTTTTCCAAAGGATTTCGCCATTGCGGCGGTCGAGGCCCAAGGTGTAGAGCTTGCCGCCCTGGTCGACAAACTTCTTGCGGCCGGCGTCGACGCGGGTTCCACCCTCGGCCATGGTGAGAAAAATACGGTTGCCGGAGATGATCGGCGACGAGTGTCCTTCGGGCAGGGGCGTCTTCCATACGACGTTCTTGTTCGGGCCAAACTCGACCGGCAGGCCGATGGACTCGCTCACGCCACTGCCGTTGGGTCCCCGAAAGCGTGGCCAGTCGCCCGAGTGCAGCGTGCACGGAAGGATGATCGCCAGAAAAACCGTGGCGGCAACTGCGATGCGCATGGTGACACTATAAAACAAAACGTTTTGACACCGGGGAAAAGTCGGCGTGCGCGGAATTCCGAGACTGAGTCGCACGGGCGCGGGGCGTGAAAAATAGGGGTGTTCCGTTTTGCGGCGCTAGGAGACATTGCACGCAGTGGAGCCTGCATCTTTTGGCATAGCATAATCGTCTACCATCGATTGTGCTAACTGCCGACGTTCGACTGGTCTTTGGCGGCCTCTCGATCCTATTTAGAACACGCGCTTTTGGCACACGTTCTCCAGGCGCAAAACGCGGCTTGAGCGGGAACAACAGCTATCAACTCACATCGAACTCGGGAGGTTCGGAATGTTCAAAAGATCCCAGCTAGCGGCAAGCGCCGTTGCGGCAGTATTGGCGGCAGCGGTTCTCCATGGATGCCAGAGCGTTTCCGAAATTCCGCCTGACTCGCGGACGGCCGGCGTGCGGGAGCAGGCCGGTGCTGTCGGCTCGACACCCACCCGCGCGAAGGCCGCTGATGGCCGCTACATCTCCTGGCGCGAGCACATTATCGACGATGAGGCGGCCGGGGGCGTGGCGATTGCAGGCAGCGACGGACTGGTCATGGCGGATCTCGATCTCGACGGCCATCTCGACATCATCTCCGTCCATGAGTCCGATACAACGTACGATGGCGTGGCGGACGGCCACATCCGCCTCGCGTTCGGGTCGGCGAACCCCGATCAGTGGGAACTGGCGACGCTCGCCGAGGGAGCCGAAGCCGGCGCGGCCGAAGACGCCGCCATCGGGGACATGAACGGCGATGGCTACCCGGATATCGTTGCCGCCTGCGAGCTGGCGCATCTGATCTACTTCCAGAATCCTGGAAAAGAAGCTCGAACCGCCCGCTGGGAGCGAGTCATCCCGCCGGTGGCCAGCAACCGCGGCTCGTATATCCGGGTTTTTCTGGCCGATTTCAACAAAGACGGACGGCTGGAAGTCGTGGCGCCGAACAAGGGGTCGCAGTCCGGCCCGGCGACATCGACCGAGCGCCACGCGATCTCGTGGTTCGACATTCCCGCCGATCCGCTCGATGGCTCGTCTTGGGTCGAGCACGAGCTGACCCGCGTGATTGTTCCCATTAATTCCCAGCCGGTCGATCTCGACGGCGACGGAGACCTCGACATCCTTGGCGGTTCGCGTGCTGAACGCCGAATCTTTTGGTTCGAGAACACCTCCTCGTCGAAGATCAGCTTCACCGAGCACGCGATCGAAATCGCCGGTCTCCCGTCGCAGCTAGATAAGCGGCCGGCCGGCACGACAGCCGGGGACCGCGGCGGGGTGACGGGTTTCAATCTGGACTTCGTCGATTTCAGCGGGGACGGCAGGCTCGATGTCGTGCTGCAGGAAGACCGCAGCAACCTGGTGTGGCTGGAACAGCCGTCGAAACCATCGGCTCCGTGGAAGCTGCACCCGATCGGGACGACACCGCCCGATAGCATGACCGGGTATGCGGTCGTCGACATCAACGGCGACGGGAATCCGGACGTGATCAGCGGCGGCTACAGCGGCCCGCCGCGCGACAGAGACGGCGACGACGTGACGGCAAGCCATCGGCTGGGCCGCATGGCCTGGTTCGAGCATCCGGGCGAGGCGTCGGGAAAGGTGCGGGGAACTTGGATACGGCATGACATCTCACGCCGCAAGCGCGGCATGTTCGACAAGTTTATCCCCCGTGACATGGATGGAGACGGGGACATCGATTTTGTCGCGACCCGCGGCAACAGCGTCCCCTATGATGGCGTCTTCTGGTTGGAACAGGTGCGCACCGCCGAGCCGGTGGCCTCGTTCGAGCGAGCCCGGGAAACCGACAGCGTGGAGATGCCGCTGCCGCCGGGCGGCTGAGGAGCCTCGCGCCAAGGCTCATCTCGCCGCTCGTTTCTCGAAGCGGCGGGCAGCGTACTATACTCCGAAGAGAACACGGTCTATTCCACTTTCCATGGCAGAGAAACGAACCGCTTCCGCCACGCTAACCGCGCTGATCGTCGACGACGAAAAGTTGGCGCGGGATGAGTTGGCGTTCTTGCTGAAATCGTTTCCTCGGGTCGAAGTCGCGGGCACGGCGAATAACGGTCTGGAAGCCGTCGATTTCATTGAGAACAACCAGCCTGACATCGTGTTCATGGACGTGCAGATGCCGGGACTCGATGGTCTCGAGGCGGTTCGGACGTTAATGGGAAAAGGGGCCAAGTTGCCGCACTTCATCTTCGCCACCGCCTACGATCAGTACGCCGTGGACGCTTTCGAGGTCAATGCGGTCGACTATCTTCTCAAGCCGATCGACAAGAAGAGGCTCGCGATGTCGATCGAGCGGGCCCAGAAACTCATCGAGGCCCCGCAGAGCCTCGATTCGATGGAGCAACTATTGGCTCGCATCGAGAATCGCGTACAGTCCCGCACGAAGTTGCTGGTCAAGAGCAGCAACCGTATGTTCTTAATCGATGCCGGCGACATGATCTACGCCAAGATTGTCGACGGGACGATCACGATCGCTTCGACCTACATCGAGGGGCATTCCAACTACAAGACGATCGAAGAGCTTCAATCCAACCTGGACGCCGCCAACTTCTGGCGTCCGCATCGCTCGCATCTGGTGAACATCAACAAGATCAAGGAAGTGGTGCCGTGGTTCAAATCGACCTACCAGCTCCGCATGAGCGACAAGCGCCAAACGGAAATCCCGGTCAGCCGCGCGCAGACGAAGCGTTTAAGAGAGCTGTTTAAGCTTTGAGCAAATTTTCATGAAGGCGTTGCGGGTGTCACCGTCCTCTTCGTGGCCGAGAGCCTGCGTCATTCCGAAGATTCGCCCCGTTCCAAGATATCGAACAGGTTCCCTTGGGGATCTTGACACACCGCGATTCGGTCCCCGTCTGGAGTCCGTGCTGGTCCCTCGATCAGTTTGCCGCCATTGTCCTCAATGCGAGCCAGGAATGCCTCGATCGATGATACCTCGATAGCATTGACCGTCATGGCACCCGGCTGATCTCTGGGCAGAAAGACACCGTCGATGCCAGGCTTGTTCGGGTCTCCTGTCCGCACTCGCCAATAGGGAAAGCTTTCGGTACCCTGCCGAAGTTCTCCGCGGGTAAACACCCATTCAAAGACGTTGCCGTAAAACTCCATCGCCCGTTGCGGATCGCCCGCGGCAATAAAAAAGGAGACGACTCGCGGCACGGTTGACCTCCGATGGTTTCTAGGTATTCGAGGATTATGTCACGCCCCGCCAGTCATGAGACGGCTGAAGTCGTCGTCGCCTTCCAGAGGTCTCAACTTTTCGTTCCGACCGCCGGCCCCACTCACCAGGACCGCTCGATGCCGGTGACTTTGAAGCCGGAACGCTCTTTGCGGAGATAAACGAGCACGGTCTTGTCTTTATCCTCTGCTTCGATCTTGGCGGCGAAGAAGGAGCCGTTTGCGGCGCCAAGGGCTGAGTCCGGCAAGCGAAAACTCGTGGCGCCGCCAATGGGCGTACGCTCTTCCGAATTGTTGTCGAAGCTGGACCATTCGACCTGGTAGTCGCGATTGTCGACCAACTCATATTTGATTTGGAGATCTTCGAATTCCAGGCGGCCTTGGCTGACCTTGAAGCTGTCGAGGGGAAGCACTTTGGCGAAATAGACTTCGCCGATCTTGTCGCGGCGCTTGATCAGATAGTCCGTCAGCAAGTCCTCGGCATACTGATCAGTAAACTTTGCTTCTTTCACGATCGCGGAGATAGCTTCGTCGCTGAACGCCATCACTTTTTTTGCGGCCCAAAACTCATCGGCGGGCAGGCGGTTCTGGAAAGCCGGGTTGGGATAGTTGGGCTTCCACTGCTCGGGTTCAAAGCTGGGGTATTCGATCATGCCGAGCGCCGGATGCTTGATGTAGCGGTCGCGCATCCAGCGGGGTGACCAAATCCCCAAGGTGGCGATCTGGGCAAGGGCTGGTTTCAACTCCCAAAGATAGGCATTGCCGTCGCGCGCCGTGTTTGAGATGACGCTGGCGCTGCCGAACATCGCTCCGAAATCAATCAGGTAGTGCTTGACGAAGCTGACGCCATTCTCTTCCACCAGCAGATCCATGTTATTGATGGCGCGCGAGTCGTTGTGATTGAGCCAAGCCGAAAAGACGAAAAGCCCGCGCAGATCACGGCGATGCTCGTGGCCGACGATGTCGTTGAAATCGTCCGAGCGCGTGCCGTAGTAGCGAAACTCTCCCAAGAACTTGCCCTCGAGGAAACGGCTTGCGACCGCCCGAAGCCGCATCGAACACCGTCACCATCTCGCCCATGGCCAGCTGGTCCAGCGTGAAATGAACGATATAGTTTTGCGGTACGTTGTAGCCAAGCGCGTGGAAAAACTTCGCCCCGATCACGTCCGCAGCCGTAGACATCTCCGGGTTCGTCAGCGGATCGAATTTCAGCAGGTACAACTGCCCGGCCGAGTCCCGAATGCGAAATCCAGGCGTGACGCCGCTGGTCTTGGCGCCGACGACCTCCCATGTTCCTTCCATGGACGGGGGCCGATCGGCGCCGGGGCCCCGGACCAGCTCTTCAACGCTCAGGGGCCTGGACCCGATCCGGTTCGTGAACCAAGCCGGGTCGTTTGGCGCTTCTCCCAGGGTGTTCACCGCTTGCGAGGGAATGAGCGCCGCCGCTGCCCGCCCCTTTTCCTTCTTTGTCTGCCTTTCCCCCGGCTCTCCGAGCGTGTTTTCGAAGAGGTCATAGACGTCATTCAATTTCCGGGTCTCTAACTCCTTGACCGAAAGAGGAGCGGGCATCTGTTCGAGTGGGTCGTCGGCGTAGAACTTCTCGGCGCTCAGCAACACGGCAAGCTGCAAAGCGAGGATGATCACCCTGGCCGGCAGTGAAGATGTCCAATACTCAGGAACTGTATTCATCGTCAATAGGATGTCCTCCCGCCCATCAGAACACATTCTCGAACTTCAGCCAGATCTGAGCCCCCTCGTGGCTGAAGCCGGCATCGATGCGCAAGAAAACGCTGTTCCCCACGTTGAAACGAAAACCCACGCCCGCTGATGCCTCCAGATCGTGGAAGTTCACCTGGGATCGTCTCGGAACCACCTTGCCGGCGTCAAAGAACAAGGCCATGTCGAGGCCGGTAAAGGCCTCCCAGCGATACTCGGCAGTGGCAACGATCAGGTTGTTGTCATAAAAACGGTACGCCCGAAACCCGCGCAAGTCGTCCGAGCCGCCCAGAACCGGCTGAATATAGAAAGGAACCGTCTGGTTGGGGTTTTCGAAACTGACGACGGTCATGGCCCGCAGCGCAATCACGCGGCGTTTGTTCCAGAACGGGAAATATTGCTGGGCTTCCAGGTGCAGACTCCGGAAGTCGTGCATCCCGAGATCACGGTCGTCGTAATAGGTGAATTTCGCGACATAGTTGCCGCCCGAGCGCGGCCCCAGCGGGTTGTCACGGTAGTCATACTGCACGAAGAATCCGCCCCGCAAGTAATCGGTCTGATCGTCCAAGCCTGGGGTTTCTTGAGGAGAAAACAAGTCGGCGGTTTGCGGGAGACCGCCAAGATTGCCCGGTCCCGTATTGACCTTGAGAAAGCCGCCCGTCACGCCCAGGCTCAGCGGACGGGAGAACTTGTACTGGAAGGGCCGGTAACCCACCGTGAAGTCAGCGCTGGTGTCTTCCAGCCGGAACTGGGAGCGGTCTTCCTTTTGAGAAGAGGGTCCGGGACCGAAGTACTCCAGCCGCGGCAAGTTCCGATGCTGGGCCAAGAAATCGACGAAGAGCTTGCCGCCGGCGAGCTTCGGCATGCCGACCTGCAGATCGATCAGGAGAGCCCTGGAGCTAGTCCCGCGGGCCGATGTCCTAAAATTGAGCGCTCCCGCGGCCAAATCCAGACGATTGTACTGCGGCCCCAGCGCGAAGCCCTGCCCGGTCGGCATCCCGCCCATGACCAGCGTCAGACCGTGATATCCCGTGGCAATGCGCTCCAGGACGTGCTTGTCCATGATGTAGTTCAGGCGCGATTCCGCCTTGGACAACTCTTCGGGAGTCGCTTTGGCTGCTTTGTCTCGCCGGGCTTGCTGGATTTCTTCGGCGCGCGAGTGTACCTGGGCGGCCAGGGGCGCGGCAGCAGCCAGCAGAACAAGCAGCAAAAGCATCTTTAGCAATTTTTCGGGACGTATGAGCCGACGGCGCGACAAAGATTCCGAGCGGTTGCTGGAGTCTAGTCCAGGCTGATTTGCCGCAAACCCTGGATCGCTCGCGGTTTGTCGCTTAGAGGCCGTAAGGCGTAACGTTAACACAACCCTGGATACGGCGCAAGAAAGGCCGTCAGACTGCCACTTTGTCCAGCTTGCCGCAGCCCGAGGATATGTGTATAATGACCGAGTCTGGAAAGAGTTTTCTAGATTTCTCGATCAACCCTTAGGAGGGACCATGAAGAAAGTCGTAACCCTGATGATGTTGCTGATGTTTGTGACAGGCACGGCGATGGCCGGCGATCTGGTCGGCTGGTTGTCCGATGAGAAATGCGCTGCTGCCAAGGGTGCTTCGGAATCGCATGCCGGCTGTGCGAAGAAGTGCGTGGAGGGCGGACAGGCAATCGTCTTTGTCCAAGACTCTGACAAGAAAATCTACAAGATTGACAACCAGGATGCGGTGAAAGACCACGTTGGTCACAAGGTGACCGTGAGCGGCAAGATCACCGATGACAGCCTGCACGTCGACTCCGTGAAGATGTAGGATTATTCGCCGCGCAGTGCTCGCGGCTTGAAATCCTTCTCACATCGTTAACGAGTAATTTGCTGCGGTGGAGAGTTGGGCCCGGATGTCATGGGTCCGCCTCCACCGTACGCTTTCGACTGGCGCTCGCCCCGCATGACGGGCCTACCGCAGTGCTGAGGCGCTCGCCGCGTTTACACTTGTAAAACCTTCTCCAGGAGCACCGATCGGCTCGCGGTCTTCCGCTGAGCCGATCACAATTCTGCCCATTCTCCCGCCATCCATCCGAGGTGGAGCCGTATGAGCCGGCGCTTACCTACGGACCCTTGCGGCGTACCGGGCGACCGGCATCCCTGCCGCGATCCGGATTCGTCCAGGTATAGTTATTTTCTGACGATCCCGGGCTTGACCTGCGAAGTGGCTCCTGGTTATCGCGGCGCGTGGGCCTGGTGGTTGCCTTTCTCCAGAGTGCCTGAAATGGCGATCGGCGCACCGCCGAGCGGAGTGATAGTGATATCAGCCTTGTCCACCCCCTTGCCGGGCTCGCCCGCATCGGTGAACTCAAAGTCGATCATTGCACCTGACACACCATTCAGCCGCCCCATACCGCTGCCAGCGTAGGTGTCAAAGCCCGCTGCCGGCTTGCCCTCGCTAATGGCCGGATCATCACTGCAGGAGGTCGACGTCAGGCTCTCGAGGTGGAACCGGTTGCTCCCCTTGCCCGAGTCCTTGGGCCAGTTGACCTGAAGATTGTTGGGGCTGTCCGCCACGTCGCAATGCAGCTGGAAGCCGTGTGTGAAGCGAACGCCCGCCGGAGTGAAAACGCTGCCGCCCCCGCTCATGCGCCCATCAATTGCTTCCGCTGCGGCCGGACATTCGGGCACGGTTAGCTCCCAGACTTGCTCGTTTCCGGCGGCGCCGAAAACCTCTTCATGAACTGTGAAAAAGACGCTTTTCCCCCCTCCGCTGGTCGATGGCCCAATAATCAGGTCTTGGAGACGCTCTAACGGGCGGCCCAGGCCGATCGTGAGCAGCAGTGTCGCCGTCTCAAGGGGCTCGTCCACCCGAAAAATCCCTGAGCCTCCGAACACACCGGAGTAGCTGATATAGAGCTCACCGGTCGAATCGCATACAGTTGCGCGAGATCCGTAAATGAACGGAAGACCGGCACTTGTAAATATGTCTAAGATGTTCAAGGGACTGGTAACCGTGGCGTGGTCCTCCGGTCCCGCCGGGCTGTACGCGGTAAGAGGAACATCGAAGGCGCCCACGTGCACCCACTCTCCGTCAGGCTGGATGACTATGTCATCTCCGCCCGAGGGCAGCGGAGAGTGAGGTGTTACAGGACCGCCGAAGGGAGCCGAATTCATCCCGCCCCCTCGATCGCTGGTGAAAACGATCTCGGTCGCCGGTACGTCGGACCCCCCGATTCCGGCCGAGAAGTCCATCCCGAAGGTATTTAGTGCGAACACGAAGGGCGCCCATGTCCCAATGACTCCCGTTCCCGGCACCACCGTGGCGAGGCGCCCCCCCCCCGCAAAGTTCTGATCCTGCGTGACCAACAGACCCGTCACCGGATCGAAGTGGAGGTCCGTGCCTCTGGAGTTGATACCGAAACCGGTATCGAGAACAACAGGCGACACGACGCCCGCGGGGGTCACCCTGTAGATGTGAGTGGTATCACTCTTCTCCGCAAAAGGAATAGGAATAGAGGCGTGCTCCGCTAGCTGAATGTACAGATCCCCGGTGGATGGGTCGACGCCGATGCTTTCAATGGAGGCGCGATCGTCCAGTATTGCTTGGCTGGGATCGAGGGTCACACTCGAATCGACCAACTGGGTTAGAGTATGGCTGCCCTCGACAAGGACAACCTGCCCCGGACTCGACTGAATTCCGAAGAGGACAAGCACTGCAATCGAAGTTACTAGAATCAACTGTTTCATAGAGTGCCAAACCAGTTTGAGTTTATTCATTCCCTATTCCTTGATTTTGTCCTATGATCTTGGAAATCCGGCTGTCCGGTACCAGAACGTTCGAGTCAATCATGGAATGGAAAATGCAAAAGTTCAATAGATTAGTAGTACCTTTTCCTTCTAGGGGAACCTCCAGGGGATCGTCAGAAAATAACTTTAACGCTACCGGATCGAACAGTCATATGCCTCTACCTCGGATGGATGGCGGGAGAGTGGGCAGAATTGCGGCCGGCCCGTGCTCCTGGAGGCTGCGGAACCACCGCAATCAAGGGGGGGGCGACCAGTCTCAGGCGCCTGACCCCCGCCGCCCGAGAATCTCGGTGTCCGCCTACGGCTCCACGTCAAAGGGTTCCGAGGAAGAGTCAGGCTCGGGGGCGTCGGTGAACAGTTCCAGCGGGCCCTCACAGACCTCCTCGGCGTCCAAGATCTCGATTTCTGCCTCTGGAAGAGTCGAAGAGGACCACCCTGTCAAGGCTGTGACCGAGATGACCTCAAAGGCCACTCTCCCTAGGTTCGCGCCCTTGAGACTCCCATCGAGCGGGTCATAGTTCATGCTGATGTCGCTGTCATAGACTACCGCGCAGACCTGCTGTCCTTCCAGGGCCTTGAGGCCGCTCGCTCTTAAGGGCGTCACATCCGGGATCTTGTCGAGCTTGGACTCTAGGTCCTTCCCGCGGCCCAAGCCTTTGCCGACTTTGATTTTTCCGTTTGGCATTGTCACGCCCACGAAATTGCGAAGTCCATCGTCGCTAGGACCGCCGTTAGCCCAGGAGTTCGGAACGGTCTTCAGAGCAAACCACCCTTCGTCACCCACTTCGCCAGTATGCAGCGTGATCTTATCGCCGACGTGGTTCTCGAAGAAGCGCAGCTGACGCCGTTGCCCAAGTCGTGCTCTGTCATCATTGACCTGCCTTTCCCTGAAGAAGTTGGGCGGATTGCCGTTGTCGATGCTGTCCTCGTCGATGATTAGCAAGACCGCGCCACTCACGCCACATTCGGGCACGGTTAGCTCCCAGACTTGCTCGTTTCCGGCGGTGAAGAGAGCCCCCTCATGAACAGTGAAAAAGACGCTGTTGCCCCCTCCACCGGTCGATGGCCCAATAATCAGGTCTTGGAGACCCTCGAACGGGCGGTCCTTGCCGATCGTGAGCAGCAGCGTCGCCGTCGTAAGAGGCTCGTCCACCCGAAAAATCCCTGAGCCTCCGAACTCACCGGAGTAGCTGATATAGAGCTCACCAGTCGAATCGCATACAGTCGCGCGAGATCCGAAGCTGAACAGAAGATCAGCACTTGTAAATATGTCCGAGATGTTTAAGGGACTGGTAACCGTGGCGTGGGGCTCCGGTCCCGCTGGGCTGTACGCGGTAAGAGGAACATTGAAGTCGCCCACGTGCACCCAATCGCCGTCAGGCTGGATGACCATGTCATCTCCTCCCGCGGGCGGTAACGGAAAGTGAAGTGTTGCAGAACCGCCGATAGGAGCCGAATTCATCCCGCCCCCTACATCGGTAGTGAAAACGATCTCGGTCGCCGGTACGTCGGACCCCCCGGTTCCGGCCGAGAAGTCCATCCCGTAGGTATTGCCCGCGAACACGAAGGGCGCCCATGTCCCAATGACTCCCGTTCCCGGCGCCACCGTGGCGAGGCGGCCCCCCCCGCAAAGTTCTGATCCTGCGTGACCAAGAGACCCGTCACCGGATCGAAGTGGAGGTCCGTGCCTCTGGAATTGATGCCGAAACCCGTTCCGAGAACAACAGGCGACACACTGCCCGCGGGGGTCACCTTGTAGATGTGAGTGGTAACACTCGTAGGCGTAAAAACCCCGGGTTGCTCCGCTAGCTGAATATACAGATCCCCGGTGGATGGGTCGACGCCGATGCTTTCAATTTCGGCGGCGAAATCGTTCAGCATTGCTTGGCTGGGATCGAGGGTCACATTCGAATCGACCAACTTGCTTAGAGTATGGCTGCCCTCGACAAGGACAACCTGCCCCGGACTCGACTGAATTCCGAAGAGGACAAACACAACGACCGAAATTACTGGAATGAACCGTTTCATAGAGTCACGTTCTTGTAAGCGACAATCTCCGTGTTGAAACCGCGGCACCCGGGAACTTCTCCGGCTGCCCCGCAACTTTTCTAGTTGGGATGGGTGACAGCGGCCCCGAACGTCAGTGCCTCACAGACCGGGTCCAGCACCCACTAGAAACCCCGAGCGTGGGCTCGTCTGCCCGCAAGGGAAGGGACCCGTCCAGCGGCAGCGAAGCGACTCAAGGCTGGCCGGGTCGGTCGCTCGGGTCGCTCTCACTGGGTCAGATACATATAGGTGGTTGAAGAACTGCCAGTGCCAGTAAAACTAAGATCTGGCAGAGTGGAACAGGTGTCTGAAAGATCCCCCGAAGGCACCAGACTCACGATGATCTCCGGTAAGTACGAGCCCCCGGACGGGGACGGCTGCCAACCGGTTACCTCGAAGACAGCCACGCCCTGTGTAGAGCCTTTCAGTGACGCAAAGCCTTCGGATTCGTCATAGCTGATGTCACTGTCAAAAACCAGACCACAGACCTGGTAGCCGACCAGGTCCTTAATCTCCTGCTCGGTCAACGGCCGTACGCCGAGAATCTTGTCCAGATTGTTTTCGTCCGCCGTGTTGCCCGTGGAGTCGAACAATTCCTGGGTGGTAAAAGTTTTTGACGGCGTCTGGTCGCTCACCTGTGGATCTGCATTGGTGAATTTATACAAGCCCTCGTCACCTTCCTGGCCGGTGGGCAGGATCAAGCCCACCACCGAACCGGTAACGTCATTCCCTCGCGTGAACAATTGTGTTCTCACGTAGGGGTCCGCGAGATCATCGTTTACGCATACGGACGGGTCGCCGTCGCCGCAATCGGGCCAGTTGAAGGAAATGTCTTCGATTCCAGGTGTGCCGTTGTCGATCGTGTCCTCGTCGATCAGCAGAAAGCCGGCCGTCGCGCCCCCGCCGGTACCGAGCACAACCTTCGCAAGATGGTTCAATTCGACCGATTCCCTCCCGCTCACCCGCATAAAAAGCGTGGGCACCGTGGCTGTTCCCAAAGCGGAGATTTCATCCGAAGTGATGGAGAGGTTGTTGAGCGAGCTGGAAAGACTCATCAGGTAGCCTGGTGGAAAGTTCCCGTTGAAAACGGAGTAGGCCATGCTGTAGGCGCTATAGGTGTCGGCACGCGCCGCCGCCAACACGGCCGCGTCCACCGCCGCCGCCAGCTGAGTGTCGACGATGTAACCAGGATTTCCATTTTGGATCTTGGCCTCCTCGATTCTACGTTCCTTCTCTCTTGAACGCAAGCCTTTCTTGACCGCAGGCACGCACCGGGCCGGACCGAAGTGCTTCCACTAGACCCTTTCGTTCTCCGAAGGGGACAATTCGTCGGTCGGAAGGCGGTTTTTCAGGCACTCCTCCGAGCTTCACTCCGCAGCATCCAGATTTCGCACTCGCGAGCGACCGTTCTACCCGCTCGGCAGCGGCAGCGCCCAGATCCTGTGCAGCATGTCACCGAACAGCCTGCGGTTCAGATGCCCCTCGGCCAGCAGCAGCCAGTAATACCGCGCGTGCTTGACCAGCCGACCGCCGGTCTTCATCAATCTGTGTTGCAAGCTCGTCAGCGACCAGCTCTTGATCCTGTGCGGCAGTCCCAGCCGCCGCCACAAGTTGCCCAGGTTGTAGGCCAGCACGCTGAGTTGCAGTCGCACTTCGTTGGCCCGAAAGCGATGGCACGAAAGCCGTGTCCAGTGCGTGGCCTGCTTGCCTTCTTTAATCCATTGCTCGGCCGTGCCGCGCTTGTTGTAGAAGCGCACAACAGACCGACTCGGCAACGTCATGTTCGTCACGATAAAACCGACGCGCGGGAACAGCTCACCGAGATGATGCTCGACCTTGGCCACGATGCGTCGCGGCTTGGACCAACTCTCCGCCTGATAGCGGAAGCTCTTGTAGCGCACCAAGGGCTTCCGGGAGGGCCTGCCCGGCGGCCGAAACAGGATGTCTTCGATCGCTAATTCCAAGCTCTTGTTGGCCGGAATGCGAATGGCGTACTGCACTCCGCGTTCCTCCGAAAACTCATAAATCTCCGGCTTAGCAAAGGCCGCATCGCCCCGGAAGGTGACCTGTTTGCCCGCGGCCTGTTGGCGCTTGATCTCGGGCAGCAGCAACTCCTTCCAGTCCTCAGCGCTGTGCACGTTGCCTGGACGCAGCTTCGCCGCCAGGCAATCCCCATGCTGGTTGAACAACAACAGCGGGTGGTAGCAGACCGACTCGAAATGGCCGTTGTAGGCACTGCCCTCTTGCTGGCCGTGGACAGGGCTTTCGGTCGAATCCATGTCGAGAATGACGCGCTCGGAGTCGTCTTGCGTCTCGGCTTGCGCCACCAGCTCGCGGTTCACAGCCATCAGCCCCAGCAAGTTCTCCTCGCTCGCCAGCATCTCCGTCTCGAAGCTCTGCAGTCGCGAGGTCAGTGCCCCGCCGCGATCCCAGTTCTTCTGCGAGCCGATCAAGCGAAAGGTCGGATCGGCGGATACTCGCACGGCGTCATTGAGGTCCTCGTAGCCGGCCAGCCGAGAGTAGACTGACTGCCGCAGCAGATCGGCGAACGGGAACTTTTTGTTCGAGCCTTGCCGTGGGTCACTGAGATGTTCGTCGATCAGCTTCCCGAGCCCGAGTCGCTCGTCCAGCTCGCGGACGAGAATGAGCCCGCCATCGGAAGTGACGCGCGATCCTTGGAAATCGACTTTCAATAAGCCGTTGAAGCTTAGCTGGAACGGCTTGTTTTCTTTTTCACCCATTGGGTGTTGATCTCCTCAGCGCCTTGATTGCTTTTCAACCCGCATAAATAAAGGCGTCCGAGGTCACCCGATGGTTAGCAGAACCGAAACTAAAGTGGAAATCCGGGTGTAAATGTATACCATGTCCATGGTCAGACCGCCCAAAAACAGTAGAACCGGGAAAGTCAGGCACAGGATCAGTATGATCTGACCAGATTTGCTGTCTCGTTGTTTAGTCATCAAAAATCTCCTTTATTTGCTTTACCTTGCGATCCCGTCTCCCTGGGACTCCCTTCCTTAAAAAAAGACTCTCGCCACCAGTTGGTATTCAGCGTCGAAGATGTAGGGGAATCCCAATCCTGTGGGCTGATGGTAGACTTCGGCGGCGTAGACGGTTTCGCCCACGGGAACCCACATGCCCGCGGGCAGCGTGGCGGCCACGGGAGGACTCACAATTCCGCCGGACGTGGCGGAACCGATCGAGCTTCCGCTGAGCGAAGTTTTGCCGAAAGCGTAACGCCCAACAATCTCGGAACCCGAGTCGGTTCCGGCGATCGCCGTCAGGTAGATGAGCGCGTTGCCGTCGGCGGCGACGTTCAAATCCACCGCGGCCTTGTCCAGCAGGTTCTGGGCCTCGGGCTGGCTGAAGTCCATGCCGCGCGAATACATGTTGGCGCCCGCACGAGCGAACTGCTGTATGCTCAGGTAGCGGTCCAGGTTGGCCCCGACGAAAAACGCGCCGAACGTCAGCAGGATCATCACCTGCCCGCAGATGGCGAGCTCTATTGCCGCGAAGCCTCGCTGGTCGCGGATTAACTGGGCTAAACGAGATAATGTCACCGAAACCTCCTTTATCGTGCCGGCTGAACCAAGAACGGCTCCATTCGGTCCACGGCCGTCACCGTGATCTCGAGTGGCGTGTGCGACCACATGATGGGCGCGACGCGCGGAACCAAGTGGTTCGCGGAAACCGCCACCATGTTACCGGCCGCGTTATCCGCCGTGGCGGCACCGGTTGGGTCGTAGTATTGGATCGTGATCAGGCTCAGGTCGTCGATGATGCCGAACGAATTGATTTTCACTTCGTCTTTGATTGAGGCATCGTGCCCCATCCCCGGTTTCGTCTGGCCCGTGATCGCATAGCGTGACGCAACTCGAACCGCGTGGTGGAGACCCGTGCGGTAAAACATCGGCATCGTGAAGTCAAACATTCCCAGAAGCATGGCGAAGAACACGCCGAAAGCCAGGGGAAACTCGATCATCGTGCTCCCATGGCGCTTGTCGTGCTTCGTTCGTGTCCGAGAATGCACAAGGAAGCTCCCCTTACTGGTCATGCCACCCTCCTGAGTTGTCCCATCGGCACCGTCATTACAGATGCAAAAGCACATGCGGAAATTCCGAAGCCGCCAATATTAAGTACCAGTACGACTAGCGCCATGAAACTAGAATAAAGGATTCAGAGCAAAACTTTCAATAGATCGTTGGGTTCAATTTAACCAGGATTTCCATTTTGACCCTGGCACGGGCACAGTATACACCACGCCGCTCCGAACAACACGTCTTTCCCAGGCTGAACACTGCGCATCACCGTCACCGGTAGCCGCCAGCGCCTCGTCCCACCGTTCACAGACGTTGATTGAGCGGGTTGAACCCCGCTCCGGCCGAGCCTGTTCCCTGCAAAACGGTTTTGAGCCAAAAGCTGTTGATCCTCGCCCGGTCAAGGCTACCCGCTCGGCAGCGGCAGCGCCCAGATCCTGTGTAGCATGTCAGCGAACAGCCGCCGGTTCAGATGCCCCTCCGCCAGCAGCAACCAGTAGTAGCGGGCATGCTTGACCAGCCGCCCACCGGTCTTCATCAGCCGGTGCTGCAAGCTCGTTAGCGACCAGCTTTTGATTCGCTGCGGCAACCCCAGCCGCCGCCAGAGATTACCCAGGTTGTAGGCCAGCACGCTGAGTTGCAGGCGGACTTCGTTGGCCCGGAAACGATGGCATGACAGCCGTGTCCAGTGTGTCGCCTGTTTGCCTTCTTTGATCCACTGCTCGGCCGTCCCGCGCTTGTTGTAGAAACGCACCACTGAGCGACTTGGCAAGCTCATGTTCGTGACGATGAAGCCAATGCGGGGAAACAGCTCACCCAGATGATGCTCGACCTTGGCGACAACCCGTCGCGCCTTCGACCAGCTCGCGGCCTGATAGCGAAAACTCTTGTAGCGCACCAAGGGCTTGCGGGAGGGCCTTCCCGGTGGACGAAACAAGATGTCTTCGATCTCCAACTCCAGGCTCCTATTGGCCGGAATGCGAATGGCGTATTGCACTCCGCGTTCCTCGGAAGACTCATAAATCTCCGGCTTAGCAAAGGCCGCATCGCCCCGGAAGGTGACCTGTTTGGCCGCAGCCTGTTGGCGCTCGATCTCCGGCAGCAGCAACTCGTTCCAGTCCTCAGCACTGTGCACGTTGCCTGGACGCAGCTTCGCCGCCAGACAATCACCATGCTGGTTGAACAGCAATAGCGGGTGGTAGCAGACCGACTCGAAGTGCCCGTTGTAGGCACTGCCTTCCTGCTGTCCGTGAACCGGGCTCTCGGTCGAGTCCATGTCCAGCACAACGCGCTCGCAGTCGTCCGTCGTCTCAGCTTGCGCGACCAACTCGCGGTTCACCGCCATCAATCCCAGCAGATTCTCCTCACTCGCGAGCAGCCCTGTCTCGAAGCTCTGTAGCCGCGAGGTGAGCGCCCCGCCGCGATCCCAGTTCTTCTGCGAGCCGATCAAGCGAAAGGTCGGATCGGCGGATACTCGAACAGCGTCATTGAGGTCCTCGTAGCCGGCGAGTCGGCTGTAGACCGACTGCCGCAGCAGATCGGCCAGCGGGAACTTCTTGTTCAAGCCTTGTCGCGAGTCGCTGAGATGCTCCTCGATCAGCTTGCCGAGCCCGAGCCGTTCGTCCAACTCCCGAACCAGGATCAGCCCGCCGTCGGAAGTGACACGCGATCCTTGGAAATCGACTTTCAATAAGCCGTTGAAGCTTAGCTGGAACGGCTTGTTTTCTTTTTCACCCATTGGGTGTTGATCTCCTCAGCGCCTTGAGTGCTTTCCAACCCGCATCAATAAAGGCGTCCGAGGCCACCCGATGGTTAGCAGAATCGAAACTAAAGTGGAAATCCGGGTTTAAGGGAGAACTACAGTACTAGACGCATAGGGGTAAGACCTCGCCAGTGAGATATAACCAAAAGTTGTGGATGAGGGGCTGAGGGAAGGCGGCGTATCCTGACGATTGAGGAATCAATTCAATCGTTTCCTGGAAAGGAACAAGGAGGATACGCCATGAGTCAGTGTGAAGCTGCTGAGAGCAGCAGTCAAGTCAAGCCCCAAGTCATGGATGGAAAGCAACACTCGCCCTTGGATGAACTGCTGCGCCAAGGAGCGCGCCAGATGCTCGTCAAGGCCGTGGAAGCCGAAGTAGCCGCCTACATCGAAGCGCATCAGCACGAAGTCGGCCAGGACGGCCGGCGGCTGGTGGTGCGCAACGGTCACGCCCGCCAGCGCACCATTGTCAGCGGCGCGGGTCAGCTGAAGATCCAGGCGCCGCGGGTCGACGATCGCCGAGTCGATGAGCAGGGCCGGCGCTTTCGTTTCACATCCGAGATTCTGCCGCCCTACCTGCGGCGCACGAAAAGCGTCGAAGAACTGATCCCGTGGCTGTACCTGAAAGGAATCTCGACGGGCGATTTCAGCGAGGCGCTGGAGGCCTTGCTGGGACCCGACGCTCCAGGCCTGTCGGCGGCGACGGTGGTGCGTCTCAAAGACGTCTGGCGCCGCGAGTACGAGGCTTGGTCGAAGCGCGACCTCAGCGGCCAGCGTTTTGTTTACATTTGGGCCGACGGCATCTATTCGAACGTCCGTCTGGACGATGAACGGCAGTGTTTGCTGGTGGTGATGGGAGCGCTCGAAGACGGCCGCAAGCAGCTGCTGGCGGTGCACGACGGCTTTCGCGAAAGCGAGCTGTCGTGGCGGGAGCTGCTCGAGGACTTGAAACGGCAGGGGCTCGAGCTGGAGCCGAAGTTGGCGGTAGGCGACGGCGCGCTGGGCTTCTGGGCGGCCTTGCGCAAGGTCTATCCGGCAACCCGGGAGCAGCGTTGCTGGCTCCACAAGACGGCCAACGTGCTCAACAAGCTGCCGCGGAGCATGCAGGGCAAAGCCAAGCAGGCGCTGCGCGACATCTATTTGGCGGAGAGCCGCCAGGCGGCGGAGAAAGCCCTGGACCGTTTCAAAAACTTATATGAGAAGAAGTTTCCTAAAGCGGTCGAGTGTCTGGAGAAAGACCGCAAGGCGCTGCTGGCTTTCTACGACTTTCCGGCCGAGCACTGGGGGCACTTGCGGACGACGAATCCGATCGAATCCACCTTTGCGACGGTCCGATTGCGGCAGCGACGAACGAAGGGTTGCGGCAGCCGGGAAGCTTCGTTGACGATGGTCTTCATGCTGGCCCGCCAGGCCGAACGCCACTGGCGGCGCCTGAACGGGTCAGAAGTGATCGTTCATGTCTTAGATGGAAAGGAATTCAAGGATGGATTGATGGTTCAGGAGAACGCCGCCTGACCTCGGCCCATCCACAACATTTGACAATATCTCGCCAGTTCGGAGACTCCCCCTCCCGACTTTCAGGAAGAAAGCTGACCTTGACGGGTTCACTACCACATCAACGCCGAAGTGTTGGTGCGAGAACGGCGACGCGGTGAACTGTATTACAGGAACCTGCTCGAAAGGCGTGCCCCAAGTCTGGGTCGAGGTTCACACGGAAAAGACGTTTGAGATGTTGGTGAAGTTTCCGGGCATTCCTTACACCGTGCCCTTGGGACAGTACACCCGCATGCGAGTGCAGTAAGGAGGCAGCCGTGTTCAGATCAACCGAACCACAAGTAAGCTCGGAAATCGCCGCCGTTAGCGCGAATTCTCGCTCCTCGCGCCGCCGAGGCGCCACCTTGGTGGAGTTCGCCTTCTGCTTCCCGGTCTTCTTATTGATGACCGCGATCGGCACGCTGGACCTCGGCCGGGGAGTCTGGGCCTACAATATCGTGGCCCACGCCTCCCATGAAGCGGTTCGGTATGCTATTGTCCACGGCGAGAATAGCCTGACCCCAGCCGACGCGGACGCCATCAAGGATTACGTAGAGGCGCGGACTTTCTTGCTTAACCCCGCGGGGGTGACCGTAACCACTACCTGGGACCCCTACGGCCTCTATGCTACCGACAACGCCCGGGGGAGCACGGTCCGGGTGCGGGTTCTGCATACTTTCACACCCCTGTTCGCCGCCTTGCTGGTGCCGGAGATCCCCCTCGCGAGCACCGCTGAAATGACAATCGCGAATTGATCGCCCATTGGCGGTTTCCAACTTTCGTAGTTGACCAGCCCCTCTACGCTGAAATCCTTGCAAGACATGGCGGAAATTCCGGAGCCAGATTCGGAGCCCCGACCGTCAGTACCTGCGTCGTGAAATTCTTGCCAATCGTGGCGGAAGATTTCGGCGGAACGGTCACGGCCCCGATCCGCGGCGTGGCGTGAACCTCCAGGTTTGCCGCGCCTCGATTCGTCGAGGCGTTGCCGGACGGAAGGGCGGTCAGTTGCCTGAACCGGATGAGGAGCCCTGGGGCCGAACAAACCGACGAATCGGTTTGCGGCAAGCGTGGACGCTCACGCCACGTCTGCCGCCCTGTTTAGTTGCGGCTTGCCCGCGTCAAGGAGGGTTAGCCGCTACGCCGCGCCTCGCTACCTGGCGAGAAGTGCGGGGCGGACCCCAAACACCCCCAGCAGTCTCAATCCTGGCGAACAGCCGAGGGCAGGGCCCTTCGACAGCCGTAGGCGCCGTAGTAGGCGATGATCAGGAAACAAATCAGCGGAACCCAGTAGGCGCTGTGAATACTGCCCGTGGCATCGGAGACCTGTCCTTGCACGGCGGTCAGGATCGCGCCGCCGAGAATCGCCATAATGAGCCCCGAGCCGCCGATCTTCGTGTCCTCGCCCAGCCCCCGGACCCCCAATCCAAAGATGGTGGGAAACATCAACGACATGCAGCCTGAAATCCCGATCAGCGCATAAACGCCCGGATAACCGCCGCCGTAAATCACGGTGAACGTGCAAACGGCCGCCGCCGCCGCGAGAGCGGTGAGCAGCGCCCCCGGCGTCATGATCCGCATCAGCGCCGTGCAAACGAAGCGCGAAACGGCAAACAGGATCAGCGAAGCAATGTAGTAGCTCGACGCCTGCTCCTCGTTCAGGTTCAACTCGGCCATGACATAGCGAATCGTGAAGGACCAGATCCCGATCTGAGCGCCGACGTAGAAGAACTGAGCGATTACCGCCCAAGTCCAATTGCGATTGCGAAGCAGTCTCTTGAACGTTGCTCCGAGGCGGCCGGTTTCTCCGATACCGGAGGTCTCCGGCATCTTCATCACTGCCATGCAAATCCACAACACCATCAGAACCAGGGCGACGCCGACGTACGGCCCCATCACGGCGCCTAGTTCATCGGACTGGATTTGCTGGAGACGCTCGGCGCTCATGGCCGCGCGCGCCTCCGTGTCCGCCTGATTCAGCTCGGAAAGGATAAACCACTTACTGAGGAAAACGCCGGCGATCGAGCCGATTGGATTGAACGATTGCGCCAGATTCAAGCGCTGAACGCCGCTCTCCTCCGGACCCATCGCGATGATATAGGGGTTCGCCGAAGTCTCCAGGACCGACAGTCCTCCGGCCAGCACGTAAAGAGCCGCCAGGAAGTGGAAATAATTCGTCGTCTGACTCGCCGGATAGAAAAGCATCGAGCCCGCCACAAACAGCCCGAGTCCCAGCAGCACGCCCGCCTTGTAGCTGAACTTCTTGATGAAGATCGCCGCCGGAAGAGCCAGGCAAAAATAGGACCCGTAGAACGCAAGCTGAATCCAGGAGGTCTGGAAATCCGACATGCTCATGATGCGCTTGAAGGCGGCAAGCAGAGTGTCGGTCATGTTGTTCGCCAGTCCCCACCAGGCGAAACAACTCGTCAGAAGGATGAACGGCAGCAGGTTAGCTCTTGGGATCAATCGCGATGTCGGCATAAACCTTTCCAGCCCCGGCAATCCGGCGCGCCGGCCCGAACGCAAGTTCAAGCGGGTACAACCCAAACACGCGGGTGACAGCAGGTAACAGTATGACCCAAAGACAGGGGTAACAATCAGGGTGGCTCAAAGGAGGATGTTCGTTTTGAGCTGGCAGGCGGGGGTTGCGGAGTCCCAATGACAAGAACAAAAGCGATGCCAAAACGCTGCTC
This sequence comes from Bryobacterales bacterium, assembly GCA_965226185.1. GTDB lineage: Bacteria > Acidobacteriota > Terriglobia > Bryobacterales > UBA6623 > CBDCYS01. The sequence continues at coordinate 2,621,757 of CBDDCT010000007.1, read as the reverse complement.
CCAGCCGGAAAGCCGCAGCCCGATAAAGCCCTACCCGCTGCGGGTTCCGCCGCCTTCACCATGCTGGCGAGTCAGATGTTGAATCTCGACGGGGCGCTGAGTAAGCAGCGGCTAAATCCTTGCTGCTACGCCCTCCGGGGCTCCGGCCTGGAGGGGATCTTGACCCAGGGATCCACTTTGCTACACCCTGGGCAGCCTATCTGACGCCCCATCCGGGGCTCCGGCCCGTGGAGGGGTTTTTTTGACCCAGGGTTCCGCTTCGCTCTACCCTGGGCTATTCATCTGACGCCGCTTCCGCGGCTCCAAATCCTGCCTCAATAGAGCCGTTCTTTTCTGCGCTCGCGGCGGTGGGGGTTTTCCAGATATTTGCGGGCTTCGTCTTGCGCGCCTTGCGTATTGTCACGCGTGCGGATGGCCAGTTGATACTCGTTGACGGCTCGTTCCCGCTGGCCGGTGATGTCAAAAACCTTGCCCAGATTGATGTGAGCCCAGACCTCGGTCCACACCGGTTCCTGATCACCGTTGAGACACTCCCGAAATTCATTCGCGGCGGACTGGTAGTTGTTCTGCAGCAGGAAAACCTCGCCGATGCGGTAATGCGACAGCGAGCTGAAGCGGTTGATGTCGAGGGCTTTTTGGTAGTTGCTCAAAGCGTCGTTGTAGTAGCCCAGCTCGACCAGTTGCTCGCCTTTGCGGATCTCCACCTGGACGTGAATCCCTTCGTCGAAACGCAGGATGCGGTTCTTAGGATCGAGGATGACGCGCCGAGGTTTGCCGAAAGTGTCAATCGTATAGTCCGAGGACGTGCCGGCGACTTCGATGACCTGGAACTCGGGCTCGCCCTCGGTCTCGATCTTCAGCTCGATCGGCATGCGGAAGGTGTCCATGTCCTGTTTGACCTTCCCGAGCACGCGGAACCCCTCGCCTTCGCCCAGACGATAGATGGTGTATTCCTGATTGAATTCCGGCGTGCCCCGCGACTCGGTCCACTGGATGAAGAAGGGTTCGAGGTTCTTGCCGCTGACTTGCTCCGCGGTCTCGCGCAGGTCGTCGGTCGTCATCGACCTCCACAGGAACTTGTCAATGAACTGCTTCAGCGTGTCAAAGAACGCCTCGTCTCCGATGGCCCAGCGCAGCATGTGCAGCACCATGGCGCCCTTATATCCGGCCAGCGCGCCGATCTCGAAGGAGAAATCATCCAGCCGGCCCGCCTGGATAATCGGGATGTCGTCGTAGGTGAGCGCTCCGATGCGGATGTCCTGGATGGCCGGATCAAAACCCACTTCCCCGTCAACATCTTCGATGTAGAGCATCGCCGAATAGAGGGCCAGCCCGCGGTCGAGCCAGGTGTGATTGCGATTTCCGGGGGAGGTCAGCACGGGCCACCATTGGTGCGCCACCTGGGTTCCCAGCGTTTCCCGATCGACTTCCGGCGTAATACCGTAGGGGCTCATGAAAATGATTCCCGGCGCGGCGTAGCCCACCGGAGAGTACTCGCCTATTTCCACGACCGTCAGGCTCGTTGAGTAAGGCGAAGTGAAGCGGTCGCTAAAGAACCGTACCATCGATCCGATGGCCTCGCCGTAGGCGGCCGTCAAGTCGGGGTCGCCGGTCCTGAAATACATATCCGTCGTGACGCCTTCGCTTTCCACCCGCACCGGGTCTTCGGGCAGAACCGCGATGCTGCCGGGGAACGAGGGCTGGCTAAACTCGAAGGTGTGTTTGACCTTGCCCTCGGCGGCTTCCCTCGTGGAGAGCCCGCTGCCGATCACCTTCAGATCCGGCTCGACCGTCACGCTGATGTTCGCGGAAAAGCGGTCCGCCGCATAGCCATTCACGGGGAACCAGCGCGCCGGATAGAGCAAAAATGCGCGGTCCGGTTCAATCGACGCCAAACTAACGTTTTCGATCGGGGAGTTCTCGACTCCCTCGAGCCGCCCGTCGTAGAAGAAAGTCAAATTGACAGGATCGTCGACGGGCAGGGTTTGAGGGAAGCTCAATCGAATCGTGAAGTCCTGTCCATACCGGATGGCGGAGACTTCCGATCCGTCCTCGGCAACCACGCGGTTCACGTTCAGCCCGTTGTGCAGCTCAAAAATAACGGTCTCGGTCTCCTCGCGAGGAACGAATCTCACCTGTACCCGCGCATCGAGCATTTGGGTGGCGAGGTCGATATCGGCATCGATGTCATAGAATTCGACATCGATCAGGGGCCGCTCGGACTGCGCCCGCGCGAGCTGAGCGGTGAAAAGGACGAGGGTGAGGAAGAGTGCGGTTATCCAGGCCCCGCGCAGCCAGATCGGACTTTCCGTTTCGCGCCAGGCCAGCGCTCGGGCATGACTTCGTAAAGCAATGCGGCTTCGTAAAGCAATCTTGTTTGACTCGCCCATTCCCCTATCCTTCCAATGATCTCGACGCTTCAGAAGGCAACACACCGCGCGACTTCAGTGCGTCACGGATCACCTCGGCGGCTCGTTCGGCTGCCGGCCGTTTCGCTCGAAGACTCTGCTCGACCACCTTTAACTCCTCCCGCATTCTCGTTCGGTCAGCCTCGTTCTCCAGAAGCCGCTTTGCCTCGGCGGCCAGCCGCTCCCCGGTGAAGTCTCGCTGGATCAACTCCGGAACTATGGCTCGCCCCGCCAGCAGATTCACCATACTGTAGTGAGCTACATCCACAAGCGGCTTGCCGACGATCCAAGTCGCGGCGCTGACGCGATAAAAAACAACCATCGGCGTCCCCAGCAGGGCTGCTTCCACCGTGGCCGTGCCGCTCGCCACAAGAGCCAAATCCGCATGCCCAACCGCGTTTTCCGTTTCGCCTTCAATTATATGGACGGAGGAATTCGAAATGCGTTCCTCAAAAAACTGCTTTCCCGTCGTTGTGGAAGCGGGTAGCACGAAGTTCAGCGGCCGCCATCGTTGAAGAAGTTCAACCGCATTCATTAACTCCGGGAGATGACGGGACGCTTCGCCGCGGCGGCTTCCAGGCAGCAAGGCGACCAGAGGACGTCTTTCCTTAAGGGCATATTTACGGAAAAACTCTTCACGAGGAATACGAGTAGCCACCGCTCCGTGGAGAGGATGCCCGACGAATGTCGCCTGTACGTTATGGTCCCGGAAGAAACCCTCCTCGAACGGGAAGATGCAAAGCAATTGATCGACGAATCTTTCGAGCAGCCGTACCCGCCGTTTGCGCCAAGCCCATACCTGCGGAGCAACGTAGTAGAAGACGGGAATACCCTCCCGGTGCAGTTTGCGCGCCAGCCGCAGGTGAAAATCAGGAGAATCCGTGAGGATGGCCAACAGCGGCCGCTCTTGCCTTGCCGCGGCGGCCAAGCGCCGGAACTCGCGCCAGATGCGCGGGATGTGGGCAATGACCTCGAAGATCCCCACGACCGCCAGTTGCTCGGCCCGCACGATGGGCCGCACCCCTGCCTCCCGAAGATGAGGGCCCGCGCATCCGAAGAATTCAGCTTCGGGGAGATGCTTTCTCAGGGCCTCAACAAGCTGGGCGCTGTAGCGATCCCCCGATGCCTCGCCGGCCGAAACCAGAATCTTCATTACCGCGAACCCAGTGTATCGAACCTCGGCGAGGGGGCCCGGTAATGTTCTAGGACTGCGTTGCTGGGCTAGGCTCAATGCACGTCACTTAAGGAATTCGGCGCCTGGTTGCTTGCCCTAGTGCATTGTATTTTTTTGGGTGAAAACCGGCCCTGTCATCGGAAGTCATGCCGAGTGTTTTCCTCCGCCCCTTCAGGGCTTTTCGGTCGATGGGTCTCTCACCCAGGGTTCCGCTTCGCTCCACCCATGGGCTACGATCCTGCGCCGCTTCGCGGCTCAAAAAGTCTTAAGTGACGTGTATTGGGGCTAGGCTGCATTTCTCACGGCGCAACTTTTCGGGCATTCTGGAGGCGATCCTGTTTCATCCAGCGATCAAGCGGATTTTTTTCAATGTTCGCCCTTTGGTCTCTTTTGCTGTCATCGTCCTCGTATTCGCTAGCAAAAGAGTCTCAATGGACTTGAGCGGTTTGGGCGCAAGTTGTTCATTTATAAGCGGTTAATTTTTTCAATGAGAGGATTTGCGAGTGTATGAGAGCATATCGGGTTTTTTGCCGGGCGGGGGGGGGCCTGGATCGCCCGCCGGTCACCTCCACATGGAAAATGATTCATCGCTGGGTTTCCCTTTTTTAGGATAGCAAGCCGGCCTCGGGCGGCCTGGGGCTTCCTGGATAAAACTGTTGAAAACAAAGGGGATAATTTTGTAAAAAATCCGTGACTGAGTTTGTCAGCCCGGGTTTCTCAGCGCCTGACGGGCGAGGCAGGCGAGAGGACCGGCAGTCCTTTTTTGCACTTGCCGGCCGTTTTCGACCTACCGTCAAGTATGCGTCCTTAATTCAGCGGGGTTGGCGTCAAGCCGAACGCGCCTCGTACTGACGCGCCTCTCACGCAGCTCGCCTCGCCACGCGGTGAGAAAAGCGGGCTAAGCCGGCGGCAAACCAAACCGCCTATGGAGTGGGTGCTGCTATCCGTGGCGAGAAGGTGGCGGCCCAGTTTCGAAAGATGTCCCGGACTGCCGTGACTCATGGATCTTCGACGCACAAGATTCAGTGGCCTAAGCTGGAGGGGTCAGTTTTATGTGTCATAGATCGCCCGCTGAATTTCCTTCGTGACAGCGGCCCAGCAACGCAATCCTAGAACACTACCGAGCGGGGCGCCGGGGTATGGACGCTTGAGCTTCGCCGCTTTCGCGGCGATGGACCGGCAAGATTGCCGGTCGCTACTGGCGGCGGAGCTGAAGCTCGCGCTCTTCATCTTGACTCGTGGCCGGAGAGGATGCTAGATTTCAGCGTGTAGCCGGTTGGCGCCAGCGCCGCTTTGGCCCAACCATCCCGGCCCTGGGTTGTCTCCCCTTGTTTTCGTATGACGCCGTCAGGTGCTCTCTGTGTACCAATTTCTGCGGGAATGGCTGCGGGCGCGCGCTGAGCGTTCCCTGCCACAGCACCTCCGCGACGCTCGGAGGGGGGAAGATCTTGCTTACGACCACCTGCGCCGTCTCGGCTATACGGTGGTGGCGCGCAACTATCGGCCGCGCCATGGCAGAGAAGAGCTTGACTTGGTTGCGTGGGACGCTGAGCGCTTGGCCATCATCGAAGTCAAAACCCGTGCTAGTGAGGAGTTCGGGCGGCCGGAGCGCGCTGTCGGCCAAGAGAAGCGCCGTCACCTGATACGGGCAGCCAAGGAGTACGCGCGAAGGGCGGGTATTGATTTCGGCCGGGTCCGTTTCGACGTGGTCAGCGTGCTCCTCGGCGGCGAGCCCAGAATCGAGCTCTACAAGGCCGCCTTCACGGCCGGGTCAATGAAGAAGCGTCGAAGATTCTAAGCCGCTTTTCTCACCACGCGGCGGCCCCATCGAGCGCTGGGACAGCGCGCCCGGTAGAGCGTATCTCGGCCTTCCCGTGAAGAACATCGTGCCCCCGCACGGCGGCCGACCAACGGCAACCTGCAAGACGAATCGCCGCCAGCACTCGATCCAGCCAGTTCGGTATGATTGCTAGGCGTGTAAAACCACACTGGAGGGGGTCGTGATGCTTACAAGACGCTTGTTTCTAGCTCAGATCGCGGCGGCGGCCGCCGCCAACTGAGCTGCCCCGCGACCCTGGAAAATAGCCACTGGCCTGAATGGTTTCGGCTCTTCCGAGCAATACCACAAGAAAAAGTACGACTACGACGAGATCCTGCGCTTTACCCGCGACGAGGGCTTCCAGGGGATCGAGGCCTGGCGCAATTGGCGCGGCGGGTATCCGGATCCCGACGACAACGCTGGTATTCACCAAATGCGGCAAAAAGTCGAATCGTATGGTTTGCAGATTTTCTCGATCCAGGCTGGCGGTCCCCGAGGCGTCAATCCGGTTACCACTGACAGCGCCGAGCGGGCGAAGTACGCCGACGCCGTCAAACGCTACGTCGACCTGGCCGTGAAACTCGGCTGCGACGCCATGGGGTTGTGGCAAGGCGGCCGCCAGGCAACGAAAGGCTTGGCCGAAGACCAATGGATCGAGCGTTTCGCCGCCGCCGTCAAGCCCGCCGCGCAATACGCGGTCGACAAAGGAATCTTCATCGCCATCGAAGGCGAGCCGCCTCTGCTCATCAACCAGCCGTCGCATTATCACAAGCTGTTCGCCGCCGTCGGCATGAAGGATTTCAAGGTCATCTTCGACCCCTCTCACTTCGACGTTCTCAACGGGGCCAAGGGCCGGCCGGATATTCTCCTCAAGGAACTGGGGGTCGGCCGCGTGGGATACGTGCAGTTCTGTGACGGTGACAGCACGCTGCGGCCGACCCCGGACGGACGCCCCGGGACTTCGAAACACCTGCCTTGCGGCGTGGGCAACTACGATATCGAAGGGCTGATCGACATCCTCTACAAAGGAGGCTTTCGAGGCTGGTTTCAGATCGACAGTTGGGCCACGGAGGACCCCTACGAAACCTCGCGCAGTTGCAAGAACGCCGTCTCCGACTATGTCAAAAAAATAGGGGCCGGGGCATGATCACGAGACGAAACTTGCTGGCCGGCGCGGGCGCCGCTGCCGCTTTGGCCCCGAGAGCTTCCGCCGCCGGAGCAGGCCTCGAAATAGGCATGCACCAGGCGACGCTTTGGAAGTGCGACTCGACGATTCTCGAAGACTTCGAAGCGATCGCGGGAGCTGGTTTCAAGCACGTCGAGCTGCGGCAAAGCAAGATCAACGGCCAGTCGCGGTATTCCATCGCCGACGTCAAGAAGATGCTCGAAGACAACGGGCTCGAGCCGCTTGGTTCCCAGCACGCGCCGTCACTCGGCTTTCCCGACGACAGGCAACCCCACCGCTTCGACGCCTTCAAGCGCAATGTCGAGCGCACCGCCGCGCTCGGTCTCAGGCTCAGCAATTGTGCCTGCGTGGTCCGCGAACCGAAGGTCACAATGGACCACTACAAACAGGCAGTCGAAAACTATCGCAGTGCCGCCGAGTTCGCCAAGGACTACGGCATCGTGATCGTCATCGAGTTCCTCAAGATCTCGACTTTCCTCTCGACGTTGCCCTCAGCGCTGTGGATGATCCGTCAGGTGAATCATCCTAACCTGAAGGTCTGCCTCGACCCTTTTCATCTGTGGGCCGGGCGCGGCAAGATGGCCGACCTCGACGACATCGGCCCGGATGAGGTGGCGAACTTCCATATCGACGACCTCAAGCCGGGGAAGCTCCGGGAGCTGCTCACCGATGCCGACCGCGTCATGCCAGGCGATGGGACGCTGCCGTTGGTGGAGATGATTCGAAAGCTCCAAAGCACGGGCTACTCGGGCAAGGTGATGCTCGAGCTGTTTTCTCCCCACTGGTGGGGCAAGCCCGCGGAGGAAGTGTGCCGCGTGGGACGGCGCAAAGTCGAGGCGGTTCTCGCCGCCGTTTAGGGCCGCCCGCCCCTGCCGACACTTACCAGGAATTCAATGGCCCGCTTCAAAACCCTCAGCCTCGCCGAAGCCGTCGCGGCTTTTTTGGCCGAAAACGGCATCCAGTACTTGTTCGGCATCGGCGGCCATGGCAACACAACCCTGCTTGAGGCCCTGACGCCCTATCACGGCAAGCGCAAGTTTCGAGTTGTCGACGTTCAGCATGAAGCGGTGGCCGCCCACGCCGCGACGGCTCTGCGCTGGGCTCATGGCATCGAGTCGGCCGTATTCACCTCGATCGGCCCCGGCTGGCTCAATACTCTGATCGGCCAGGCGACCGCCATGAGCGACGGCTATGGCTACCTGGTTTTCGCCGGCGACAAGACGACGGCCTACGAAGGCCCGAACATGCAGCAGATCATGCGGGATGGCCAGTTCGGCTTCGCCAGCGTGGCTGGCGCGGTGGCCAAGCAGGCCTACACGCTGATTGATCCGCGCAACGCCTACACGATTCTCCCCGAGGCTTTGGCTAAAACCCGCGAAAAAGGTTCCGGCGGTCCGGTCAATATTTTTCTTCCGATGAACCTGCAAGCGGCGCCTCACAACTACAACATGGATATGCTTTTGCGCCGCGTCGAGCAGCCCGCCGGCGGTTTGCGGCCGCATCCCGGGCAGGTTCGCCTTGCGGTGGAGGAAATTCGCCGCCACAAGAGAATCGCCATGCGCGTGGGCGGCGGCGCCCGCGGCGCCGGAGAAGCGGTCAAGCGTCTGGCGGAGAAGATCGGCGCCGCGGTCATCATGGGACCGGTGGCGATGGACACCGTTGAGTCCGGCTTCCCGCTCAACGTGGGGCCGGCCGGCTCGAAAGGATCGATCTCGGGCAACTACGCCGCCGAGCAGGCGAGTTTGATCATCAACGTCGGCGGCCGCGGCGTGTGTCAGGCGGACTGCTCCGGTACGCTTTACTCAAAAGCGAAAGCGTTCCTCAACATCAATCTCAACGAAGTCGAAGCTCAGCGCTATGACGGCATGGCGCTGGTCGGCGATACCCGGGCGGCGATCGAGGATCTGCTCGCGGAAATCAACAAAGGGGAACCGATTTCACCCGGCTCGAGCTGGGTCGCCTCACTTACACGCGCCAAGCGGAAATGGCAGCGCTACCTCGACAGCTTTTACAAGCACCCCGTGATCGGCGGCAAGCTTACCCAGCCGGCTGCCATCAAGACCATCGATGACTACGTGAACACCTTTCGCGGGATCAAGATCTTCGACGCCGGGGATGTGCAAGCCCACGGTTTCCAGATCTGCCGTCATATCGAGCCGGGCACTTGGCTGAACGAAACCGGCAACTCCTGCATGGGCTTCGGCATCTGCGCGGCTTTCGGACTGGGCCTCGTACCCGGCGGCAAATACCCCACGGCGATCATCGGCGACGGGTCGTTTCTGATGCAGGCTCAAGCCGTTCGCGACATGGTGAAGCACGGTTCGAACTGCACCGTCGTGGTGCTCGATAACCAGGCGATGGGGGCCATCACGGCGCTTCAATGGGCACAGCGGTATCGAGGGTTCGCCACGGTGGATGCGCCGAAAACACCGCCCGTGGATTTTGCCCAACTCGCGGCGTCGATGGGTTGTGAAAGCTTCACTCCTGAACCGAATCTGGACTCGCTTGCCGAGTGCCTCGACAAGGCCTATCGGCATCGGGGACCGGCTGTCGTGGACGTCAAAGTTCATCTAGGAGAAGAAAGCTACTCCGCGCTGGGGGCGTTTGGGCGCTGGAACGTGGGGCCGTGGAGCGGCACGGTCGAAGGTATTTGGGAAGGCAAGATCAAGGCGGAATAGAACTATGCAGGTCATTCGCTCTCAGAAGATCTACGACGCGATCATAGTCGGCAGTGGCGCCGGTGGCGGAACCGCCGCGCAGCGCCTGACCGCCGCGGGACTCGACGTCGCCCTGCTGGAAGCCGGGCCGGAAGTGGTTCCCGGAGGGCCGGATTTGCGCTGATTGCAGCAAAGTGGCCTTTTCGCGGCGGCTGCCGTGGTATTCCGAGCACTATGCACGTTAAAGCTCGACCTTGGGCGCCGTGGCATGAATTTTCGTAAAACGCGCAAGCCGTTTTGTTTCAGTGGCCTGGGGGTGCGAATTGCAGTTTTCTACAGAAAATGTGTCGCCGAAACCGGCTACCACCGCCGCAACCGCGAGCTCGACGAAATCGCCGCCCAACTCGCCAAGGCCTGAACGGCTGACCTCGCAATCTTATTCAGGTTGCCCCGCGCCCCTGCCCGCCGGAAAGCGCACCGGTCAAGCGGCCGGTCTGCTGTCCCGCCGAATCGCAGCGTCATCCCGACCGTGATGGTTCGTCCGTACTCGGGCGTGCCGCGGCCCCCACGGTGTGTTCGTGGACAGTCAAGGGGTCGTGTATATTGGTGACAGCGAGAACCACCGCATTCGCGCCGTGAAGTGACCCATCGGCCAGCGTGGCGCGCGCTCCCTCACTACCTTTTTCAGAAGATGAAGATTCCAATCCATGCCCTAGCTGTGATCCTCGGCGCATCTCTTCTGAACTGTGCCGATGAAACTCCAAGCCCCGAACAGGCCGCTCCTCCCAACATCATCCTGGTGATGGCCGATGACATGGGATGGGGGCAGACCGGGTACTACAACCATCCCGTTCTGAAAACCCCCAACCTGGATGCGATGGCGGCGAACGGACTGCGCTTCGATCGTTTCTACGCCGGCGCTCCCAATTGCTCGCCGACCCGTGCCAGCGTGATGACTGGGCGATTCAACGACCGAGGAGGCGTGGAGAACCATGGTTTTGCATTGCGAAGGCAGGAGCGAACCGTCGCCCAGGCGCTGCGGGACGCCGGCTATGCGACCGGTCACTTCGGCAAGTGGCACCTGAACGGACTGCGCGGACCCGGTGTGCCGATCTTCAGCAGCGACGACCACAACCCGGGAGAGTTCGGATTCGAGGAATGGCTCTCGGTCACCAACTTCTTCGACCGCAATCCGATCATGAGCCGGAAAGGCCGGTTCGAGGAGTTCGAGGGGGACTCTTCGGAGATCATCGTCGCCGAAGCGCTCGAGTTCATCCGCAAGCAGTCGCGGGCCGAGCGGCCTTTCTTCACGGTGATTTGGTACGGGACGCCGCACAGTCCCTTCGTGGCCGCGGAGGAAGACAGGGCGGTGTTTCTGGAATTGGACGAGCGGTCGCAACACCACTATGGCGAGCTGGTCGCCATGGATCGCAGCATCGGAGCGCTGCGGCAAGGGCTGCGGGAGCTAGCGATCGAAGAGAACACGCTGTTTTGGTTCTGCAGTGACAACGGCGGACTGCCCAACATCGAACCTGAAACAGTCGGCGGCCTGCGCGGCTTCAAGGGCAGCGTCTACGAGGGCGGCCTGCGCGTCCCCGCGATCATCGAGTGGCCTGGCGGGATGCCCCAAGCCCGGGTGACGTCGTATCCGGCGGCTACGATGGACATCTTCCCGACTTTGGCGGCCGTCATTGGGTTGCCCGAGTCGGTGATGTTATCGCCGCGGGACGGCGTTAGCCTCACTCCGCTTTTTGCGGAAGAACAACAACGCCGCGAGAAACCCATCCCGTTTCGCCACCTGGGAAAAGCGGCCCTGATCGACAACGAATACAAACTGCTGACGCAGGATCTGGCCAAGGGGGAGTACGAGCTCTACGACCTGGTAGATGATCCCACCGAGACTCAGAACCTCGCCGGGCAGCAGCCGGAGGTTGCCGCTCGTCTGCAAGAGGCCCTGGAGGCTTGGACCCAATCGGTCGACGCTAGCGTGGCTGGTCAGGACTATCCCGAAGGAGAGGCCGACGCCTCTGAATCCGAGCCAAGGTTCTGGATGACTCTCAAAGAGTACGAGCCTTACTTCGAGGAGTGGAAGAAGCGTCCCGAGTACGCCTCCCGCCTCAAGTAGGGGAACGGCACGCCGCGTCAGCGGCCATCCTGATCCAGATGAAGCCTATCGCCTTCGCCATGGTTGCCGTCTGCGCTCTGGCGCAAAGCGGTCTCCAGCCAGTCGAAGTCGTCCGCGCCGATCACTTCACCGAAGGCCCGGTGTTCGACTAAGAAGGCAACTTGTACTTCAGCGAACGGAACAAGGTGATCCGGCTGACACGCGGCGGCCGTTCTTCCACCTGGCTGGAAGCGAGCGCGAACGGGCATAAAGTTCTGCCCGACAGCACGCACCTGGTCTGTTCGCCGGGAAGGCATGCGGTCATGATGCCCTTCTTGAAGTGGCCCGCCGCCACGTACGTATTCTCTCGGGCGGGTACGGCTCCAACCACTGGTTTCAGGTCCTCGCAATAGGGGCGAAAGCCTGACCACGCGCAGGCCAGCGGTTGCCCGGCGGCGGCGGGGAGCAGTGTTCGCAACTCGTCGCGAATGGATGCGACGGTAGCTGCCTCAACACCCTGCTGGAAACCTACGTCGTCCACCGAGCCGCCCGCGACGATTTGCCCTTCCCGGTCTTTGGCCACAACGGGGTGTGAAAAGCCGTCTCGAGAGATTTCGCTGGGTGGCGCCAGCAGCCTTCAGGGCAACACCGCCTCGGGCTGATTTACTTGCCAATGCCGGTGTAGACGGTAAGGGGCGCGGGAACCGCCCCCATCTACCACAGCGCTACCAGAACAAGCACCGAAAAGCTCATGCTGACACCCAGTTCGCGGAAGCCGACTTTCTTGAGGGGCGTCTTTCGAAACGCCGACTTGGTGAGTCTTGCCAGGTCCAAGGAGTGGAGGCACAAAGGGGCTGCCAGCGCAACCGCCAACAACACTTCGCCGAACGCCAAAAGAGTGGCGGCAAACGTCGCTTGCGCGATCTGCCAAGTAACCGCGGCTTTGATGTGTTTTCCCGCGCTTCCCCCGGGTCCCCTCCTGGCCTCGATGCGGGCGTGCACGGTGAGTACCGAGCCGGTGCTGTGTACTACATGCACGATCCACAAAAGGAACAATGTTCGGTCGGGAGCAAGCCCCCCAGCCAGGTAAGCCAGCACGGCTGAGCCCGAAAGTCCGGCGGCGCCGATGATCTGCATCAGGGCGGAGCGTTGCCAATTCCGGAAAGCCACGTAGACGGACGTTCCGGTCAAAACGAAGGCTGCCGCCGCCAGTCCAACGAGCCACACCAAAGGGACCAGCGCCATCAGCCACAAGCCGGAAAACAGCAGCGCCGAAAAAGCGATCAGCAGCGTGCGGCGCGCCACCCCGGTTTCGGGCCTGAATTGGAGCCAGACGAATCTCTGGCGCGCCAGGACAAGAAGAGGTTCGCGCACGAGAAATAGAGCCAGGGCTGCCAGGATTGCCGGAACGAAAGCAACGCTAAAGCTTCTAAACACAACGTCTTAACTAATTGCGCATAGTCGGCGCAGCGTGTCATTCGGCTGGCCCCACGTGGCAAACTCGGCTTCCGCAGCTGCGATCACTTCCTCCAGGGTCGCAAAGTAGCGGTTGTGCAGGCAACGCCGCCGGGTCAGCTTCCAGACTCGCTCGATCGGATTCAACTCGGGACTGTAGGGCGGCAAGTAATCCAGCTCAAAGCCAGGTGCGTTTTCCTCGCGCCACGCTTTGTGCAGTCGGGCATGGTGGTACCTGGCGTTGTCAGCGATGACCGCCACGCGGCGCCCTCCAATGCGGCTCACCTGCTGGAGTTGCTTCATGAATTCCCAAAAGGTCCCGGCATTGAATTTCCCCGTCTCGCGACAAGACCAAAACCGACCATCGCGTAGTCGCACGGCACCAAAATATCCGACGCTTCGCCGGGTCGGATGATGCAGCAGGATGGGATCCTTCGTCTCCGGAGGCACCCACATCCGACAACGCGAGCCGTGCTGCTGAAAGTGCACTTCGTCGCTGGCCCAAAGGTCGACGGCCGGGTCGGCCATCAGCGCTTGGAGTTTTTTTTATGCGTCTTCTGCTGTTCCTCGTCGGCGCGAGCGATCTTGGGCCGCGGCTTGCGCAGCCGAAAGCCCAATTGCCGGAACAGACGCTGGCACTGACGCACGCCCACAGTGATGCCGTATTGTTGCTCGATCCAGACCGCCAACGTTTTGCCATCCCATAGATTTCCGCTCAGGCCTGCCTCCCGCGGCGTCTGACGAAGAGCAGCGTTGATCTCTTCGAGCTGCTGCTCATTCAACCGCGGGGGCCGCCCGGCCCGCTCTCCCTCGCGCAAGCCCGCCAAGCCTTTCTGCTCGAAACGACCCACCCAATATTCCACCGACCGTGGTGCGTCGCCCAGCAGCCTGGCCACCTGTGGGCAGGTCATTCCTTGGGCCACCAGCAGCACGCCGTGGAGGCGGTGGTCGTAGCGGGAATCCAGGGAGCGTCGGATCTCATCCTGCAATCCAAGAACGATGTTTTCAGCGTCAGCAATGCGAAGTGGTCTCATTTCCCCATGAGAGCACAGCCTGCATACTATGCGCAATAACTTATGACGTTATATTTAGTCAGCAGCATGGCCGACAGAAAGGGCAACAGCAGCATGCCCCAAGAACCATGCTCCCGGGGAAAAAGGATCAGCCGCGCGTCGTGCGCCGTACGGCCGGGGGCGCCGGCGGTTGCGACCGGATTTCCACCGGATAAGCTGCCGGCCATGCGAACGCCGGCCGCGCCGCCGTCGGGCACGCTAGGGCGCCTCCTCCACGTGGCACTGAAGACAATTCGGGCGGTAGCCGTGCCGTGCCCGAAGATCCGGATGGGCTTGCGCGGCGATGTGACACGGGGTGCAATCTTCCCGATTCTGAATCGAATGAGGGATCATCGGCGGTGCGATCTCGTTGAGTCTCGATCCCGCCGCCGGCCACCAAAGCGGTTCAAACAGATTCGCCTGAAACTCCGAGTCCGTGAAGCGGTCAACGTGGCATTGCCGGCAGTCGCCCCACGCCGGATGCGATCGAGCAGGAGCCACCCTCTCTTCATTGTCCAGGCCTCCCGGCTGGTGACACGACAGACACTTTTCACGTCCTAGTTCGGCGGCACTGTGGGGAATCACCGGGGGTGCGCCATCATAGGCGCGGCGTGCGCGCCGGACGGCCCGCCATTCTTCCCGCGACTCGGCAAGGTAGTTCCAGCCGCTTTCGAGCGGCGCCGAACACGCGGCGAGCCAGACGGCGAAGGTGATCGAGGCGAGGATTGTCGCAAGACCCTTCACACCGTCTCCACACGCACGGCGCATTTCTTGTAGTCCGGCTGCTTTGAGATGGGACAATGCGCGTCGAGCGTCAGCACGTTGACGAGCAAAGACTCGTCAAAAAACGGGATGAACAGGGATCCCTGTTGCGGAATACCGCGCTTCCGCACCGAGGCCTTGAGGGTGAGCTCACCTCGTCTCGATACGACTTTTACATGCACTCCATTGCTGACGCCAAGCTGACGGGCGTCCTCGGGATGAAACTCGACATAGGCTTCCGGAACCGCCTGATGAAGCTGTTCGATACGGCGGGTCATCGAACCCGTGTGCCAGTGCTCAAGGACACGTCCCGTCGTCAACCAAAACGGATATTCCTCGTCGGGCGCCTCGGGCGGGGGCTGATAGGGCCGCCGCCAGACAACCGCGCGGTCCCCCAGCGAATGATTGCCGTAAAAGGCGTAACCTTTGCCCTCTTCGACATAGGGGTCATAGCCTTCGCGGTAACGCCAGCGGGTTTCCCGGCCCTTGACCACGGGCCAGCGCATGCCTCGCGTCTGCTTCAACTCGTCGTAGGTTGCTACGTCTTTGCCGACTCCCAGGGTGAACCCGCGGTACTCTTCGTAAAGGCCCCGAGCCTGCTCCTGTTCGCTCTCCCACGGGAACAACTTGCCGTATCCCATGCGCCGCGCGATTTCGACGATCTGGCCCGAGTCCGCCATGGACTCGCCCGGAGGATCGACAAGCTGGTTCCACTGTTGCGTGCGCCGTTCACTGTTTCCGAAGCAACCCTCGCGTTCCACCCACATGGCGGCCGGAAGCACAACGTCGGCGATCCGGGTCGTTGGAGTAGGGTAGACGTCGGAGACGACGATGAAGGGTTTGTGTTCGGCGATGCCCTCTTGGAAGAAGCTCAAATCCGGCAACGTCACCAGCGGATTCGTCACCTGGATGAGAATCCCTTTCAGTTTGCCTGTCGCCAGATTGCGAAACATTGCCATCGTGTGCATCGACGGCTCCGCCGCCAATGTTTCAACAGGAACGTCCCAGACCTTCGCGGCGAACGCGCGGTGCTCAGGGTTGTCCACGCGGCGGCCGCCGGGCAGCGCGTGCGTCAGAGTGCCGACTTCACGAACGGTTCCGCAAGCCGACGGCTGCCCGGTCAAGGAGAAAGGCCCGTTCCCGGGCTCGGAGATCTTGCCGGTAAGCAGATGCAGGTTGTAGACGAGGTTGTTGATCCAGGTGCCGCGCGTGTGCTGGTTCATCCCCATGCACCACAGGCTTACCACTCGCTTGTTTTTGTCTCCGTAGAGCGCCGCTACTTCGCGGATCCGCGCCGCATCGATGCCGCAGACCCCGGCCGCGTACTCAGGAGTGTACTTCGCGAGAAAGCGCTTGTACTCTTCAAAGCCAATCTGCTCGTTGGTCATCGGGTTCGGGGCGCTAGCGCCCCTCAATCCGTACCCGATATCTTCCTCGCCTTTCTTGAACAGGCAGTGTTTGCCTACAAATTCGTCGTTCACCCAGTCGTTGTTGACGATCTCATGAGCAATGGCGTTGGCGAGGGCCAGATCAGATTGGGGCTGAATCTCGAGGTAGAGATCGGACGCCTCGGTGGTCCGCGTCCGGCGGGTTGCGATGTCGATCAGTTTGACTTGAGGGACCCGCTCCTTTCTCTTCGAGATACGCGAGAACAGCACCGGATGGTTCTCGGCCATGTTGTTGCCCCAAAAAACAAACACGTCTCCTTTCTCGAAGTCGTCGTAGCAACCCATCGGCTCGTCCTTGCCAAAGGTCGTCAGGAATCCAGTGACGGCACTGGCCATGCACAGGCGAGCGTTGGCTTCGATGTTGTTGGAGCCAATGCCGGCGCGCATCCATTTCGACGCGGCGTAGCCGTCTTGGATGGTCCACTGCCCTGAACCGTAAACCGCAATGGAGTCTTTGCCGTGCTCTTCGATGATGGCCTTGAAACGCTCCGCGACAAAGTCCAGAGCTTCGTCCATCGATGTTTCTTCCAATTCCCCGTTGCGGCGAATCAATGGTTTGGTGAGCCGGTCCTTGCCGTAGAGGATTGCCGGCAGGTGATAACCTTTCGCGCAGAGAAGCCCGAGGTTAACCGGACTCTGTTTATCACCGGCGACGGCGACGACTTTCCCTTCCCGCACGCCGACCATGACTCCGCATCCGACCCCGCAGAATCGGCACGGCGCTTTGCTCCAGGTGATTTCGGGATCGCTCAGAATTGCGGCGGCCGCCCCCGCGTCCTGTTCGGAACCGCAACCGCTCAACAGCGCCCCCATCACGGAGACCGTCCAGGCGGCGGCCATGTCTTTGACAAAATCGCGGCGGCTTTGGGTCATGTCACGGCCCCCTCGCGTATCCCGAAGCCGAATGCGGTTCGCGGAGGCTTTTCAGCCACATCCTCCAGGTTGGTGAAAACGATGTTGCTCAGCAGAACCCCGGGCAGCGCTCCCAAAGCCTCCACTTCTTGCCGGTCTTCTTCGAGGCTCTCTGTGTCGGTCACAACGGCGACCGCGCTGCCGTCTACCGAACAAACGTCTGAGTGTGGCCGGGACCGAATCGCATCCTCGATGATGTGGATTTTCTCGCGTTGGCAACTCAGCAGGATTCCTGATATCGGCATTACTGTGCGTACCTCTTCTTGAATTCCTCGGCGGCCCGTTTGCGCGCGGCGCGCTCCGAGGCGCTCATCTTTCCGCTGAACCATTTGTGATAGTCGGAGTCGAGCACTTCCTGAAGTTTTGCTTGCAGTTGGCGTGCCGCGGCGGCCTTGGGCCCGCCGGCCTGCCTGCCGTGTGTAATGACTTCCCTGAGTTGCGGGATGAACTCCATGTAGAAACGGTGGGCGACCTCAAAAAACCCATGCCACTGGGTGTAGTCGGGACCCATCATCGCGACGCCGTGGCGCGCTCTGCGGCCCTCATGGTGCCACAGGAAAAAGTAAGTGAACTCGATTTCCTCATCAAACTCGATGTCCGTTAGCAGACCGGTCGAACGCGCTAACTGATAGAGTTCCGTGGCTGGCCGCCCAAACTTATTGTTGTAGAGCTCGACGGCGGAGTCATATTGCTCGTACCAGTTGCCGACCCACTCGGGACCGTGGCAGCTTGTGCAGACGTCCTGCATGTCAGTGCGGCGCTGCTGCCACGGCTTGACCTGCCGGCCGGCCTTGAGCGCGGCGGCATCGATCTTTTCCGAGACGGGCGGGCGGAGCGTCCAGGAAATCCTTTCACCCACGTCATGGGTGAGGGGCAGGTTCCGGGTGGCGCTCATGTGACACGTAGTGCACGTGGGTCCCTGTTCGAAATGTTTGCCGGGGATCCACTCTTTCTCCTCCATCATGGGTTCAAACCGCGTCCGGTTGGCGACGAAGGCGATGCCGTGTTTGGACTCCATGTAGACTTCAAACTGCGGATGGTCCGGACCGAGGTGGCAGCGCCCGCAGTTTTCCGGCATGCGAGCTTGTGCGCGAGAGAAGTTATGACGCAGGTGGCAAGCCGAACAGGAGCCTCTCGAACCGTCCGGATTGATGCGGCCGATACCGGTGTTCGGCCAAGTGTCGGGGTCGAGTTTGCCGTCCTCGAGAACCTTGATCTCCGAGCCATGGCACTGCAGACAACCGCTCACGGCGGCGGGGGAAGAGCCGAGTTTGTTGCCTTGTGAGTCAAACGGGGTGAACCCTTCGACAACCTCCGCCAGCACGTTGTCGAGACTGCCGAGAATCTTCCCGGCGTCGGCATGATGGCTGGCTTCGAACTGTGCTGTCTCGGGCTCGTGGCAGCGGGCGCAATCCTTCGGAGAGACGATGGTGGCGATAAACGAACCTTCGTGCTTGTAGCCGTCAATATCACCCAGTTCCGCCTGGTGGCACTGCATGCAGCCGATCCCCGACTGCGCGTGGGTGCTGATCTCCCATTGACCCACAATGCCGGGAGATTTGACCTGGTGGCAGTCGACGCAGTCCTGATTTTCAGAAGTGATGACCGCATCGGGAGCGCGGAGAACGCGCTGGCGGCCTCCTTCCACCCAGGCGACGATGGTCAAAGTCGCCATGAACCTGAATTATGCACAGATTCGGCGTAGCCATCGCCGATGGAGTTGTGGCGGTAGCGGCAGTCGTGTCAACTCAGTGATTTAGCAAGTCGTCTTTTCCTCTGTTTCCCTCCCTGTTTGAGCCGCCTGCCAATCCCGGCGGGCAAAAGCGGGCGGGCAAGCGGCGTGTTCCCAGTACGTTGCGGCGAGTGCATGAAATTTTATGCATGGAGCGCCCCTCAACTCAGCGCACCCTCCACCACCGGCGCGAAGCTCGATCCCGGTGGCCCCATCGCCCGCAGCCGCCGCATCAGCCGTTCAAACAGGCCCTTTTCCTCATAATGATCGCTGTAGCTGACACCCGTTCTGCCGGCGTGCCGCCAGATCTTGGCCGCCACGAACAGAAAGCGCAGCCGCGCCGTCGCCAGGGTGGTGTGCCGCAGTGTCTCCACGCTGGCTTGGGCTTCGCGGTTGAACAGCAGCAGCCAGCAGTTGAGGTTGTAGGCCAGCATGGCCAGCTGAAAGTGATTGCGGTTCATGTCAAAGCGGCGCGAGGGATGGGCCGCCAGCCCGGCGTCGTTGTTGGCCTCCTTGATGAGGTTCTCGGCTGCGGCGCGCTGATTGTAAAACCACACCACCGCCGCGATCGGTTCGGCCAGGTTGGTGACAAACACGCGGTAGGTGTAAGCGCTGGTGGCAAACAGCTGGTATTGCTCGGCCGCGCCGGCCGCGGGTTCGTTTTCGTAACGCAGCGCCAGGAAACGACAGGCCCGCGCCCAGCCCTGCGGCTGGTAGAGGAATTCGCATTCCGCATCCGCATCGCTGTGGGGCGAGGGCTTCCAGGCCGCTTGCTGCAACTGCTCGACCAGCCGCCTGGTCTTGCGCGCCACGATGACGAACTGACAAGCCGCCTTTTCATAGGCCTCCACCGCCTCCCAGCAATAAAACCCGGAATCGGCCCGCGCCAGGATTTTCTTCACGCCGTGCGGCAAAGCCCGAAAGGCGCTCTCGAGGTGGGCGGCGATCTGCCGGCCCGTGGGCCGGTCGCCGTTGCGCAACCCGCCCATCAGGTATTCGCGCGTCTCGGCCAGGAAAGTCAGTATCGGCTGGTAGCTGCGCTTGCCCTTGTTCTTGGGGTTGTAACTCTTGCGCCCGCCCATCTGGCGGCCGTAGAGCGTGTGCACGGTGGTGTCGGTGTCCAGCGTCACCGTCTCCAATTTCACCTGGGCCGCGGCCCAGACTCGTTCCCGCAGCTGGCGCTGAATGGAAAGGATCTGCTTCGCCACGTTGAGGTGCAGCGAGGCCAGAAAGCGCCACAGCGTGGACTGCGGCGGCAGACGCGTCACTTGCAAGATGCCGGTCAAGATGGGGTCGCGGGCGATGAAGCGGAGTTGGTTCAGCCGCGCAAAGCCGACATAGAGGCCCAGCACGAGGGCCAGCACAAACTGGTAGAGGCTCATCACACGGGTGATTCGTTTGTTCGTGATGGTTTCTTCCAGCAGCGCCTGGAAGCCGAGTTTTTCGAGCAGGGTGGCGACGGGCAGCAAGCCGCCGTAGGGAGTCAGATTCTTGCCGCGGAAGTGATAAGGCGTGGCAGCCCCGATTTTATTGGGCCGCGGGGCCCTCGCGCCCCGGCCTTGTTTGACGGGCCTTCGGGAGCTATGCTGTTTTCGCTTGGTAACCATTTGGGTGACCTCCTTGGGGTTGACTGGCGAAGCTGAAATCTTTGCCAGCCTACCTTATTACCCCATGTTTTCGGGGGTCCCCCAAATGGCCCCTGGCGGCTCAGCCCTCCTCCGGTGCACCCCGCAGTGCATAATTCAGGATGAAGAAGACTGCTATACAGGTGCGCATCAATAAAGGGACATAAAGAGTCAACAAAAAGGCCTCAGGTAGGAGCGAATGACGACAGGGTGAGACTGCATCTCGCCGAAGACTCTTGTCAGCGTGGCCAGCAGTTCGGCTTCGCCCGCAAAGTAGCGATTGTGAGTTCCCGTGCGGCGCGTGTGCTGCCAGAGCCGCTCGGTGGGATTCAACTCCGGCGAGTACGGCGGCAGCTGGTGAACTTCCAGCCAGTGACGGTTGGACCGGAACCAGGCCCAGACCTCGGCATCCTTGTGGTAGGAAGCGTTGTCCTGGATCAGCATCGCCCCCTGGCGGCGATAGCGCCGCGCTAACTGTTTCAGGAATGCCAAGTAAGTCCCGGCGTTGAAGGCCGTGTCCCGGCGGTAGTGGAAGCGCGCGCGCCACAGTTCGATGGCGCCCAGGATCTTGACGCTTTTGCGCTGTCCCGTGACGGGGATTTCCGGCGGCCGGCCGACGCGGCTCCAAGTGGCATGCAAAGTCGAGTCCTGGCGGAAGCTGGCTTCGTCGGTGAAGATCAGCGCCCAGTTTTTCCGGCGGGCTTTTTTTTAAGGTTGGGATAGGTGCGGCGATGCCAGCGGTCCTGCTGGTCGGCGTCGGCGCGGGCCAGCACGCGGCGCGGCCGCTGCACCGAGAAGCCCAGCCCGTGCAGCAGTTTTCGCACGTGGCCCGGGTGATAGCGCACGCCGAATTCCTCCTCGATCACCCAGGCAATCATGGGCGAGGTCCAAAGGCCGCTGTCCAAGCCGTAGGCCACGGGACCACTATCGAGAATGTCCCCGAGCTGCTGCCGTTGAGCCGCAGTCAACCGTGGCGGCCTTCCTGAGCGGTAGCCTTCCAGCAAACCTTCGATGCCGTGCGCTTCATAGCGCGCCAATCACTCGGACACTTTCGAGCGGGGCGCTTTGAGAATCCCGGCCAACTCGCCGCTGGTGCGGCCTTCGGAGTTCAGCACCACCGCCTGCAGGCGTTTCGCCACACGGTAGGCCCCGTCTCGTTCGGCTTCTTTGCCGAGGCGCAGCAAGCGCTTATAGCGGCTCGGGTGTAATCGCAGCAATCGCGGACGCATGGCCACACCTCCTAAGAGAAGTATGCCACGTTCGTCCCTCTTATGTCTCCTTAATTATGCGCGCCTGTATAGCGTGATGATGACCTTCTGTTTTTGATCCAGTGTCACTTCGTTTCCTCCTCAGTGCACCACATAGAGCGCCTCCCAGATGGTCAGCGCGAGCAGAGACACGACGATTCCCGCTCCCACGTAAATGCTCGCCTCACTGTCCGGCCGTTTCTTTCGGATCCAAGCGTCGATGACCGGCCAGGCGAAAATGGCGGCGACGAACAGACCTTGGGTGATGACGGCCGCCCTTTCCGACATCAATTTCAGCCAGCGGAAGGCCCAGAAGAAGTACCACTCGGGCTTGATGTGCTCCGGCGTGTTGAGCGGGTCCGCCTTGTCTCCCAATCCGACAGGAAACACAACCGCCAGGACCGTCAGCAGAAACATCAAAAACATAGCCAGTCCGATTTCGGTGAACAGGTGGTCGGGAACGAAGGGAAATCTCTTGGCGTCGGAACCGCCGGGCGACCCTATTTCCGAGACGCCGTGAGTCCGCATCAGCAGCAAGTGCACCATCACAACCATAAGCATTAGAGTGGGCAGCGCCCCGATGTGAAAAACAAACAGACGCGTCAAGGTGTTCGAGCCGACAACGGCCCCACCTCGCAGGAAGGCGGCCAGGTCGGGACCGATCAGGGGAACCGCATCCAAAATGCTCACCGCGACGGTTGCCCCCCCGTTAGGAGAGTTGCTCGTAGACCAGCGAGTAACCGGTAAATCCGAACCCGAGCGTGAGCATCAGCAAGCAGCAGCCGACGATCCAGTTGCCTTCGCGCGGCTTTCGGTAGGCCCCGGTGAAGAACACCCGCATCATGTGAAGCAGCAAGGCGACGATCATTAGGTTCGCGGCCCAGCGATGCACGCCGCGGATGTACCACCCGAAGCGAACGTCGTCGGTGATTGCCTGCACGCTTTCGTAGGCGTGATCGGGTGTGGGCACGTAGTAGAAGGTCAGCAGCACGCCGGTGACGGCCTGGACGAGAAACAGATAAGCGGGCGTCCCTCCCAGGCACCACCACCAACGCCTCAAGTGACCTGGGACCGGCTCGCTACCCATCGACACGAGCACCTGCTGGTCGACGGGAAAACGGATCTTCAACCAGTCGTTAGCTCGCACCAAGGTGGGCCAGATCATGCGTCCTCCACCAGTGCATAAATGGAGTCTCCATCCATCTCAAGCCGGTAGGGGGTCAGGCTTTGGCCGGCTTGCGCGGGAGGGCCCGAGGTGGCGACCCCGTCGGCATTGAAAATGCCCTGGTGACAGGGGCATTCAAAGATGCCGTTCTGGGCCTTCCAGAGCACCTTGCACCCCAGGTGCGGGCAGCGATTCGAAAAGGCTACGAAAGTACTCCGCGACTCGGGCCGCAGCCTTCCGGTGTTGGAGAGCAAAAGGCGATCGCCGGAAGGAAGTGTCATTTCCCGGCTCTGGCCGACATCCAGCTCGCTGTTGAAGCCCAAGAATATGCGAACGGCGGGGCGCCGCGTAAGCTTGGGGAAAACGAACTTCAGAGCGAAGGTAGCGAAGATGCCGTAGGCCCCGCCCAACACCGCCAGGAACGTTCCGAACAGGACCTTCCGACGGGCTAGTCGAGATTCCGTTGGAGTGTGCCGGTTATCTTGCGTGTTTTCGTTTGTCATCCTCTTTGCGCCGCTGCGGACGTCCCTGCCGAGAACTTGCCACGTCAACGCCCGTTGATGCCCCGAGTATAATGCAATTCATTTGCCATATACGGAGGGAGTTCGGGGACGGGAAGGTGTGAAAGAATGCTGCGGACAGCCAGCCGCGGCCAAACGCTTTACTGATAAACAAGGACTTGGGACTTGCCGCTTGTGGCAATCCCCGATTTTTTCACGGCTTCCGGAGCCCGAAACCCAGCCTCACGGGGATTCAGAATGATGCCGCTTTGGTCTTCGGTTGGGGAGCGGGGCCGCGAAGCGTCAAGCGGCGATGGAATCTTCGCTCCGGCCCAGCGACAATCTCACGGCTGCCCAACGGCATTCCCGCATACCTTGCCCCTCGCAAGCGCTTCTGTTCATCCTCCGCCAGCGTTTCCAAATAGAACCGCCGTTCTTGGTCAACCAGGAAGACATCCTGGCGGTTGTTGCCCCGTTGGGTGATGTGGTGCGGAACGCCATCCGCCACCGCACGGGCCGCCCGTGGCATTCTCGACTCCATTATCGCCCTGGACGTTCCACTCCTGAATTCGGGCTCCAGAAGCTGTGAAGAAATTCAAAATTAGGCTCAATCGTGCCGCTAACTCCCTTAGTTTCAGTCGCTCGGTTTCGCGGGAATCGATTTATTCACAGCTTCCCATCCCCGAACTCCGCCGGAACTCTGTACCACTCTCTACAGCGTGTTCTTGAAAAACCTGCCATCCTTCATGATGACCTTGAGGTTTTTCCGATAGTCCCGGAGTACGGTGAGATCCTCAAGGGGATTGCCCTCGATGATCAGCAGGTCGGCATAAGCCCCGGCTTCGATAACAGCCGGTCGCAAGATGGGAATGCATATCGATCAGCCCTGGCATCAGCGTCCGCCCGCCGCCGTCGATAACGGTCGCTCCGCCAGGGGCGCTGATCGACGAGCCGATCTGCCTGATCAGGTTTCCTTCGATCAACACACTCTGGTTGTTATTGAGACTGTCGGTTGTACCGTCCCAGACGTTGACGTTCGTGATGAGGACACGGTTCGGTGTCTCGTTCTGAGCCCGGACGCGCGTAACAGGCAATAAAGCCAGAATTGCAAGTGGCAAGTTTGCGAATCTCGATAGGTTAATCATACTTCGAAAGGATAACACCTCAACCAGGAGATCCTCACCGTAGAACTTCCAATTTGATACGAAAGCGGGTGTTAGTGGCTGCGCGGTCAGGGCGGCCCGAATCGGGGAGTTCCGGGGAGTTGGGGAGTTCGGGGACGAGTTTCGGAGTTTCAGGGACGGGAAGCTGTAAAAAAATTCAAAATTAGGCTGAACAAGACCCGCTAAACCCCTTATTTTCAGTCGTTCAGTCTCGCGGGAATCAATTTATTCACACCTTCCGGAGCCCGAATCCCAGCCTCACGGGGATTCAGGGTGATGCCGCTTTGGTCTTCGGTTGGGGACCGGGGCTGCGAAGCGTCAAACGGCGATCGAATCTTCGCTCCAGGCTAGCGACAAACTCACGGATGCCCAGCGGCATTCCCGCGTACGTTGCCCCTCACAAGCGCTTCTGGTCATCCTGGGCCAGCGAGCGCATTAGGGGCCGGTTCGATCTCATCCCAATCCCGGCCGAACTGATACCTTCTGGCGGCTCAATCGAACCGAATACCAGAACGCTATCCGCGACCTTCTCGCGGTGGATGTCGAGGTTGCCTCGCTGCTTCCCGCCACGTCTTGCCGCGTCATTCCGTAAACGAAGCAGGCGTCCGCGCGGGGAATCGCGCCGGACTCAGCGGTTCGATCGGCAGGCCGGTCTTGCCCGAGGTGATGAGATCCGCGAGTATCTTCCCTGTTACGGGCGACATCATGATGCCCTTCTTGAAATGGCCGGCCGCCACGTATGTGTTTTCTCGGGTTGGTACGGCTCCCACTACAGGCTTCAGGTCCTCGCAATAGGGGCGAAAGCCTGACCACGCGCAGGCCAGCGGTTGCCCGGCGGCGGCGGGGAGTAGTGTCCTCAACTCGTCGCGAATGGATGCGACGGTGGCTGCCTCAACACCCTGCTGGAAACCGACGTCGTCAACCGAGCCGCCCGCGACGATTTGCCCTTCCCGCAACTGCCAGTAATAGTATTTTTCGCCGATCAGGGCGTGCTGCAGAACGGGAGGAAGCGGTTCAAGTGCCAGCAAAGTTCCTCGCATCGGTTTGATGGGGGGCTGCCAGCCAAGCGTTTGTGTAACGAGGGGTGTCCATGCGCCGGAAGCAATCACCGTATTGCCCGCGGAGATCGCACCGCGGTTTGTTTCAACAGAGTGGTTGAGATGTGTAACCTCGGTGTTGAAACAAAAGCGGACGCCCTTTTGCCTGAGGTCTCCCACCAGCGCGGCGGCCAGGCGGGTTGGGTGAACGTGCGCTTCATCGGGATAAAAAAGCGCTGCTTCGGGAGTCAGGGCCAGCCCTGGTTCAATCGAGCGGGCGTGTTTCCCGCTGACCAGCTCGGCCCGGAATCCCGAGTCACGCACGGCTCGCACCCGCTCTTTCGCATGATCCGCTTGTTCCGCGCCGTGGAGCAACTCCAGCAATCCGGTTTTCGTGAACTCGAACTCAAGAGCCTGTGACAGCTCGTCGTAGAGGTGGCTGCTGGCCTTTGCGAGGACGCTGATCGGGCCCAACTCAGGGCTTTGCTGTCCAAACCATAACCCTCCGGCGTTGGCGCCGCTGGCCTCTCCGAGCGCTGTTCCGCGATCGAGCAGGCAGATATTCTTCACACCGGCCTGAGTCAGATAATAGGCCGTCGAGACTCCGATCATGCCGCTACCGACGATCACAACGTCAGCCCGCTCCGGCAGAGTGTCGCTGTTCCGCAGCAGATCGCTAAGCTCTGACGGCAGTGTGCGGAACCAGATCGAATCCTGCATGGAATTCATCCTACCAGCCGATGTACGGCACGCATTCTTGCGTGTCACGTGCCTCCCGTTTTTGGGGACATAACGTCGGCCCGGAGGCCGACGCGGCCCGCCAGGAGGCGCGCGCCACCTCAGGGCGGTTCGTCCCCTTGTCCGCGGAATGTAGGAACTCCAGGTGTCGCCATTCTTGGGGACGTTGCGACAACACTTGTGTTGACGCTTGTCGGTCCGGCCCTCTCAGACCTGCTCCGCTCCAGCCGCCGACCTGGTTGTGGGAAGTCGCCGTGCCCGGAAAGTGGGCTGAAGCCTTGTTGCTGGCGGTTGTTCTCCGGGCAGCAGTCCGTTGCAACGCTCGCGGTAGTACGGAGTGAAATCGGGCACTTCAGCCACAATCCGGCCGGGCCCGCGCTGCATGCCAACGTCTTCCACGCCTGCCGCCGACAAGAGGTGGAAAGGCTGAAATTCAAACCAGGGAGACGGGAGCCCGATTCCGCCGGGCGCTAGCTTGTCAGGGAATTCGAGCCTGGCGGTTTTCGGATCACCGTAAAGACGGCGGCCCTGGAAAAACCATGTCTGCGCGACCAGTTCACCTCGCGGCGCCTCCCCTTCGCGGAACGGTCCCGCGCGCAAGCCGACAATGTTGATTCGCGCCAAGGAAGTTCCGGTCGAAAATCCTCGCACGGAGGCTTCTCCCTGGACGAATTCACGTCCCAGGCGTGAAGCGGACAAGCTGAAGCCTTCGGTTGTCACCATGGCATCGATGTTGCCTTGGAGCGAGGGATACCCGAACGTCTCGCGCCCGTGGAGCACATCGCCTTCCTCACTGACGATATGAGAAAGCGCGTACCACAGCGGGCGCCCGTTTACGCGGCAGTAGGCGAGTAACCAGGCTTCATGAAAAGGCCGAGGCGAGAGGTCGCTGGACTCGACACGCAGAGCTAGCACTCGCAGTACTGGCCGCGAACCAGGTTCACACGGCGGCGGCAAGACCTCCGCGTGCGTCGTTGCTTTGACGGCAATTTGGAAATCGACCATATTCACCGAGCGCAAGGCCACTTCTTTGCGTGACCGGTATGCCGCCAGCTCCGCCGGGCTCAGTTTGACCGGAGACGCCGCCCGCGACGATTGCCATCCGGCTTTCTTCCGGGGCCGATCGTAGTTCAGCAGTGCCCAGGACTGAAAAGCCTCTTTCGGCACTGCTTGAAGAAAAACGGTTTTTGGACGCTCGGCTTGCTCTTGCCAAGACGCTGCGTCATCGCTCGTCAACTCACGGTAGGAGGCCCCCACGAATTCACGCACCGGAAACTCCGCATACGGGTCCGAGGCGGACGTTCGGCCCCATTCGAAGCGGGTCTGACTGATGTCGCAGACCCTTGGAACGGGCACCCGGGGCGATTCGGCCGGGTAACCCCCGTCGCTGCCGGCTACTTTCCAAAGTTCGACGTTCTCCTCACTGAGAAGGCCGTTCGGCCAGTCGGGGCTGGGGCGATAGTGGTACACAAACGCCCCATATCCAGTCTCGCGCCAGCCATAGAGCGAATCCGCCGCGCGGCCGGTGACGACTGTTTCGACTCGATGCAGCAACGATCCGCCGCGGCTGCAGGAAGCGGTTACTTTCTTGCCGTCTCGCTCCAGCTTTACGATCCCGTCTTTGGCATTCAATCCCAAGTGCTCGCGCGCGTTGATCCGTGCCCAGTCGCGATTCGTGACCATTCCAACCGCAAGCATTCCGCGGTGATTTTTGTATTTCGCGGAAGCGTAAACCGCGAACCAATGTGACGGACCCGGCTCGGCGACGCTGTGACGCGAAACCCGCGGGGTGATGGACCAGTAGTTCAGCAGCACGTCGGCCAGAACGTCGGACTTCAACGGCGGCGGCAGAATACGTGAGATTCGTTTCAGGTCGGTCCGATAGCGTACGCTCAGCCATTGAACGCTTTCCGCCTCGGCCGCATGAGCGAGATGTGGGAGGAGTGCGGGGATCGGGAAGCCGGCCGCCGCCCGCAACAAGTTCCGCCGCGTCCAGTCGCGGCGCGGCCGGCCGGCGTACGCCCGCAGTTTACTATTCCTCTTCGATTTCGGCACTGTAGTCAAGCTGAATGGAACCCTTGACGCTCATCGCCGCCGGGCATTTTCGCTCATGAGTCGCCACGGCGCGGTCAGCTGCCTCGCGTTTTCCTTTTGGGATCTTCAGATGATATTTGACGCGGATGCGAGTGATTCGGATTACGCCGTCCACGTTCTCAATATCACCTTCCGCTTCGCTCCAGACTTTATCGGGATGGTTCGGGATTTGACGCACTGCCAGTGCGCCGGCAAGAGTGCCGGTCAGTCAACCCGCGACCGCCGCGATCATGTAATCCAAGGTAGCGGGCAACTCGCGTTCGGGCTCCATCTTGTAGAAGTGCTTGATGCCGCCATGCATACCGAAGTAGACCGGATCCGGGAAATTTTCTATAAACGCCCGGCGTTCCGGTGGCTTGTCTTGGAGGATTCTAATTTTCGACGTGTGAATCAGCTCACCCATTCCTTCGTCTCCCTTGATTGAATATTGATTTTACTCTGCTCCGCGAGTTTATCAAACCTCGTTGAGAGCAGTATTTCTTGTCGGCCAGGATTCAGCGGCTCCCCCGCTTATCCGCGCCCCATCCCGGCCGCGGAGTTGCCGCGGTTTTGGTCGCGGCTGATTAGATTCAGCGTACCGTCCATGCCGCAACGCCCAGGAGCGATCGCGAATCCTGGCCACTTACATTCTAGCCCGCCGATATCACGCAGCGCCCAGGATGCGGGTGTGCGACATAGAAGTGAGCATTTGAGCAGGCTCTTGGTTGTGGCCAGATCCTTGCGTATGGTTGAAGCCTTGGGCGACACCTCAACCTCAGGGAGATGCTTTGAGGTCCTTGTGTACCGTCTCGTAACCCTCATCAGGCTCTAAGACTTTCACGGTGTACAGGCCGGCGCGGCGGACCTTGGGCTCGAAGGATTTGCCTTGAATGCGCAGGCTGTAGACGATCTCCCCGTTGGACTGATCCATCACTTGAATCACCGGATCACTCACATCAGGTGATTCAATCGTTCCCAGCGTCAGACCCTCGCCGGGAAAGCCGTTGTCGAGCTGGCTTACGGTGATCGGCCAGCCATCGTAAGGCTTCGCGCCAGGCTCGGCGGGGTTCACCCAGCGCGGCCAGTTGGCAAACGTGATGTTGCGGGTGGCACGATCGATGCTGATGATGCCGTAGCCGGGGGCGCGGTGATGGAGCGCGGTGGGCTCGACCCCGTTGGCAGTGGGATTCGACACCGCGTGAACCGTGATGCGGTTGCCGAAGCCATCGCGGTATTCGCCGGTATTGGGGGGGCTTCCCGGCTTCCGGTTGCGGCCAGGCTGGGGCGGATACCAGCGGCGCGGGAAGATGTTGGCGACCGAAGGGACGCAAATCGCCCACCCGGCGTCGTTCCAATTGTCGATCCCATATTGAATCGTGCTTCCCAGGTGCTGGTCACCGGCAATGTGCAACGCAAGGCCTCGCCGTATCGCTCGCAAAGCCTTGTTGCGTCCCGTTTGCGGCCAGCCATTCGAGTCGTGGTCTTGAACGGCGGCTTCTCCTTGGGCGTATTCACCGGGTTCCATGACTTTCAGCCTGGAGGTGATGGCGTCGCTGCGGGTTCCTTTGGGAAGCGTCGCGACATTCGCGAAAATAGTTTGCGAAATGAGCGCTTTGATCCAGGCGCCGCCGCTCCAATCCACCGCCCACTCGTTGAGGAACTCGAGCTGCCTGTCGCCGAGCAGTCGCGCGCCGGGGACGTCACTTTGAGGCGCGGCATTCCAGCGCGGGTTCCGCGCCCAGCCGTTGATGATTTCAGCGCGCGGCAACACCTCCGCGGGAGCGGACTTCCACTTGCGGTCTTCGACGATCGCGAAGCTGACGCCGCCGTAAAGCAACGAGGTGTAGGCGACATTGATTCCCTGATCAATCGGCGCCGGGTCGTAAGGATCGGGCAGATTGCTGGTCTGGGTTCGCTGCACAACGTTGACAAACTCCGCCGACATCGTATAGCCGCCTTTGTCTTGCCCTGCGTAGCCCGTACCTTCCGCATGGCGGCCGCCCGTGCCCCAGATATTTCCCTGATAGACGTCGTGGTCGTCGGGCAGAGCGACGGCCGGGATTTCCTTCAGCAGCTCGCGATACTCCCAGCCGAACAGATACCACTTGCGAAGGTAGTCCAGAATCGACGCATCGACCGGCGAGCGCTGTACGCTGTACTCGCCGACACGCTCATAGATGTTGTCGCCGGTGTAGGCGAGCAGGTCGGGCTTAAAGTGGCTGACGTGCTCGACAATGTCGGCGTGCGGGAACCCGAGGTCGTTGTTTCCCGTGAAAGCCGCGACAACGATCTGTTCTTTGCCGGCGGGGTCCCGGCGGACGGTGCCTTCCCAATAGTAGGTCTGCGATTGCCCGGCCGAGTTGGGCATCGCGTAGGCCACCCGGTACGGCGTGTCTTTGGCGTCATCCCAGTCTTCCATGCGAAAGCGCGCGGTGCGAGCCTGGGGGTCGATCGTTGTCTGGGCAATTTGCTGCCATGCGGCGTCAGGCGTTTCGCGCGTCTCGAGCCAAACGTTTCGCGGAGCGTTCCCGACCGGCGTCATCTGCGCGGTTAGCTTGAGGACCTTGCGGCTGAGAGTGTGCATCGCGAATAGAATCGGACCGAATGCGCGGTCCTCATGCGCGGTAACCTTGCTGCCGGAGACCGTCCAGTCCTTGAACCAAAAACGTAAAGTGCCGCCGCGCTGAGTGCCCGGCTTGCCGCCGAAATCCGGCTCGAGGACCTTGCGGTGGGCGGGAGGTGTTTCCTCAACCTCACCGGAGCTGCAACCCAGCGCCAGGCCGCCTTCCAGCCAATCAGAAGGAACGTCATCTCGTGAAACCTCCGCGGCCTTTTCGCCGCCGCTGAAGGCTTCCAGCACGACGCGATAGTTCGATCCGGCCGGTTCGGCGCGCAACCGAAGTTCAACATCCTCGAAAGAACCTGGGACTTTCGGATCGGACTCTTCCAGCTTTGCGATGAAAAGCCGGCCATCGGAAGAAAGCCCGGCGTTGAGCCCGTAGCCGCGGACGGCGCTATCGCGGTAATCATTGAACGAGCCCCTGATGCCAACACGAAAACCGGCGAAGCCTTCTTCGAGCGGCGTCGTGTCCTGTTCCATGCGCCCCAGATGGACGCTCATTGCCAGCTCACCCGGCTGGGCGCTGACTTCGCGCGTCAGCAGGAAAACGTTGCGGTCGCCGCCAGCCGCGACCAACTCCAGCCGGCCAGCCCGGACACGCCAATCCTGCATGGGGTTCGACCAGTAGTCCGGACCGACCCAGACGCGTTCGACGTTCTCGGGCCAGGAGCTTCGGAAATCAGAAGGGTTGCCGCCGGAGCAGCCGAGGGCGAGAACAAGCGTCGCCACCGCGACAAGCTGGGCAAGCACCCGCTTTGTTTGGCGGCGCGCGGGTATTGTGACGCGGCTCAACCATTGCCTTAACCATTCGCTTGCCCATTGACTGAACTGGGGGCTTGGGGCCGCAACCGTTGGATGAAGATCGACACTTCGGTAAGGCATAACAAACGACTTTAGCAACACTCGGCGGCTTAGCGGCAGTCTGGTAAAATTGGTCGAAACGTGCCGGCAGCCCGGCACGGCGGGACACACCAAACCAATCCAACCTCGAGGTATTGACATGAGCCAGGAAAACAGCAATCGCAGAGATTTTGTGAAAGGGGCGAGCATCGCCGCCGCCGGCTGGACAATCATCCGGCCCGAGTCCGCTCGCGGTTACCCGGCCAACTTCCAGGTCAAGGTCGGCCTGTTGGGAACCGGACGCCGAGGGTCCCGGATCACGGGATACTTCGCCAAGAATGAAAACTCCCAGGTGACGGCGCTCGCGGACATCTACGAAGATCAAATCGCCGCCGCCCGCACGCGAATCCCCGCACCCGACGCCCAGGCCTACGGCAGCGCCAAGGCGATTCTCGATTCCGACATCGATGCGGTGTACATTGCTACACCACCCTATATGCATCCAGAGCACTTTGAGCTGGCGGTTGAGTCGGGCAAACACATCTTCATGGAAAAGCCGGTGGCGGTGGATCCGGCGGGCATTCGGCGCGTGCTGGCGGCCGCCAAGAAGGTGAAGCCCGGGCAGATGGTCTTCATCGGACTCCAGCAGAGGTGGGGAAAAGATTACAACCGCGCCTACGACATGGTCGTCAACGGGGAGATTGGCGATATCCGCATGATTCGCTCCGCCTGGCTGGGAAGCGATCTTCCGCGGCGGAGCGGGCATGACGCCTCCGAGGAAAAGATCCGCAATTGGCTGTTCTACAAAGAGCGGGGCGGCGACATTATCGTCGAGCAGCATGTCCACAACCTCGATGTCGTGCAGTGGTTCACGGGTGCGCACCCGGTGTCAGCGATCGGTTATGGGGCGCGGGCTGTCCGCAAGGATATCGGAGACATCATGGACAGCCTGTCGGTGACCTACAAACTCGCCGACGGGCGCGTCTGGTCGCATTCGGGTTGCCAGTTCTCCAAGGGCCGCTACCGCGATGTCGGCGAAGTTTTCTTTGGGACGAAGGGCGTGATTACGACTTCACGGCAGGGCTTCACGGTCTATCAGGAGGGCAAGGACGGCCCAACCAGTGTATCGACCAAATACGACATCACACTGGACCTGGTCGAGAACTTCATCAAGGGCGTAAAGGGTGAAATTCCGCATCATAACGCGGCGGTTTACGCGGCGGAGAGCACCTTGACGGGCATCATGGGGAGGATCGCGATCGAGCTGGGCCGTGAAGTCACTTGGGATGAAGTGTTCAATATGTAAGGTGGCGCCGCCTGGAGGAGACCCATGACAGAAGCCACTTCACGACGGACCTTCTTCAAACAGGGTGGGCAGGCGGCATTGGGTACATCCATGGCATCCGCTGCCCTGCAAGGCTCCCGTGCAGCCGACGCCCCGCCCAATGTCGTCTTCATCTTCTGTGATCAGATGCGCGGAGACTGCATGAGCGGCCTCGGCCACCCCAACGCCCGCACGCCGAACCTCGACCGCATGGCACGCGAAGGAGTCCTGTTTGATAACTGTTTCATGAACTCGCCGGTCTGCGTTCCTTCGCGCAAGTCGGTTTTCTCGGGCCGCTACCCGCACGAGCACGGTTCGCTGACCAATCAAGGACGCCCGTTTCTTTCCTGGCCCGACACGATGTGCCAGCATTTCCAGCAACGCGGCTACCGCACCGGCTGGGTAGGCAAGAACCACACTTACGAGAAATCAGAGCTGGACAAGCTCGACACCGCCAGCATCCGCGCCCGCGAACCCTTCCGGGCCTACAACGGCTTCATTCCGCCGCACTGGCACACCGACGTCTACTGGCCGGAGGAAGACTGCTATCCACAGGTCAACAGCGACCACGCGATTGATTTCATCCGCAAGTCGAAAGACGAGCCTTTCTTTCTGCACGTCAGCTACTTCGATCCGCACCCGCCTTACATGGCGCCCGCTGACTATACAAGCCGCTATATCTCGGCGAACATGCACCTGCCGGACTACATCCCGCCCGGGGCTTTGAGCGAGCGGCTGGAAGAGTTCGCGACCGCCATGGGGCAGGACCGCATGACTCTTGCCGACATGACCGAAACGCTGCGCTACTACTACGCACAGATCGAATGGGGGGTCGACAAACAAGTCGGACGGCTCTTGAATGCCCTAGAACAGCAAGGTCTCGCGGAGAACACGATCGTGCTATTCAGCTCCGACCACGGCGACTTTATGGGGACGCATCGCATGGTGCGCAAGGGCATGTTTCTCTACGATTCGCTGCTGCATGTTCCGATGATCTGGTGGGCGCCGGGACGCCTTGCCAAGGGTCGCCGGACCAGCGCCATTGCCCAAGGCATCGATATCTTTCCAACCTTGGCCGATCTCAGCGGAGGCAGGCCCGGCCAAGATTTGCCGGGCCGCTCGCTCAAGCCATTTCTGCACGGCGACAAGGACGACGACCAGCACGTCGTCTACACCTCAGCCGGCTACGACGATCAGGGGCCTGAACAAAAGAGCCTCACCTTGACCCCGGCCGACAAGAACGCCGTTCCGCGCCATTCGCAAGTGATGAACCAGAACATGAATGAGAAGTACCGCATGAAAATGATCCGCAATCAGGAGTGGAAGTTCATCTTGAACGAGACGCACAAGCCCGAGCTTTACAAGATGGATGGCGGACAGGTCGAACAAGGTAATGTCGCGGACAAGACGGAATTCACCGGAGTCCGCCGCAAACTGGAAAAACAACTCGGCCGCTGGTGGACGTGGTGAGCTGGCGGTGGAACTGGTGAGTGGCGACAAGCAATCTTGTTTGTCGCGGCTAACGGGCTGGTCGCCCGCAATCTGGAGATCCGCGCTGAGCAGCCGCTGTGAGGCGCGCCGAAGATCCGCGCCGTGCCGCGGCGCGAGCAGCCTCGGCAACGCTCTCCGTCGGCGTCGACGATCGGAAAGATCCTCTGTCACGAAGGACTACCCTGCAAGTCCCCAACGAATCCTAACCAAACCTTAGACAACACCAACGAAAGGAGACATCTGTTCACTATGTCCCCGGCATCAAGTGTTCACCCTGTGCCAGGTAGAACAATTAACACCAGCACAGCCCGAACGCCCCAGGAACGAAACTTTCAAGGTACACCATGAGTGACCAATTCAGCCGGCGACGTTTTCTGCAATCGCTCTCCGCGGTCGGCGCGCTGCCCGCCGGAGCGGCCGGGCGGCGGCCCAACGTCCTTTTCATTTCGATTGACGACCTCAACGACTGGGTCGGCCCGCTGGCGGGACATCCCCAAACCGTGACGCCGAATATCGGCCGGCTGGCAAAGCGAGGGGTCCTTTTTGAGAGGGCGTACTGCCAGGCTCCCGCCTGCAATCCCTCCCGAACGAGCCTGCTGAGCGGTCTGCGGCCGACGACGTCAGGGGTCTACGGAAACGCTGACATCTGGCGCGACGCACTGCCAAACGCCGTGACGCTGCCGCAGTATTTCATGCGTAACGGCTACAGCGTCGCCGGCGGGGGCAAGGTTTTTCACGGCCCGCAAAACGAGGCGGCAAGCTGGCATGCCTACCAGTACTTCAACGGCTTTGTGACTCCGGAACAAAGACCGGCCAACGGCCTCCCGGGAAACGGGCACTTTGATTGGAGCCCGATCGATGTCCCCGACGAAGAGACGGCGGGCACGCGGCTCGCCATGTGGGCCGGAGACTTCCTCAAGCAGGAGCACGACAAGCCGTTCTTCCTGGCTTGCGGCTTCTACCGCCCGCACTTGCCCTGGTACGCTCCGCGGAAATACTTCGAGAAATTCCCGCCCGAGTCGGTCAAGCTGCCGCCGTTTCTGGCGAACGACCTCGACGATGTGCCGCGCTCCGCCAGGCGCGGTCTGCGTGACCACGACAACGTCACTTCCACGGGACAGTGGCAAAAGGCTGTCGCCAGCTATTTGGCCTGCATCAGTTTCGCCGACGCAAATGCCGGCCGCGTGCTCGACGCTCTCGAAGCCAGCCCTCACCGGGACAACACGGTGATCGTATTGTGGACCGATCACGGCTGGCAGCTTGGCGAAAAGCAGCAGTGGAGAAAGTTTACGCTTTGGGAGCGCTCCTGCCGCGTGCCCATGATGTTCGTGGCGCCCGGCGTGACGAAGCCCAACCAGCGCAGCGGCCGAACCGTTGAGCTGCTCGATATCTACCCGACACTGCTGGACCTATGCGGATTGCCGGAGAAGCCCGGGCTCGATGGCCGCAGTCTGCGCCCGCTGCTCGCCAACCCCGAGGCCGCATGGAACAAGCCCGCCATCACTTCCAGCGGCCCGGACAAGATTTCCGTGCGCACCGAGCGCTGGCGCTACTCGCGCTTCCCGGACGGCGAAGAGCTCTACGACCACGATGCCGATCCCAATGAATGGCATAACCTGGCCACGAAGCCCGAGCACGCCGAAACGAAGGAGTGTCTGGCCGCGCTGCTGCCGCGAAACGTGGTTCGCAAGAAGGTAAAGAAGTGGTCCGATCTCACGCCCGAACAGAAGAACCTGCTCGAAATGCCGCCCGGCCGCTTCGCTGGGTCCGATCCGGAGAACGACGTTGGGCTGAAGTCGGCGCTCTGACCGCGGGACGTTGCCCAGAAGTGCCATCGCCCGAATGAGACGGCGCCGCCGCCAGACCGCCGCCGGTGGTACTCTTTTTGTAGGACATTGCCAAGGGACACATCCAACGTCAGTTGGCCTGCCGGTCTTGCGGAACAGCTTGACGTGATCCTGTCCAGCATTCATGGGGGCTGAAACGAGACTCACGAGCGACGAGGGACTGGAACACGACCCCCTTCTCGAACAGTTTTGGGACAAGGGTCTGGTTCTGCTTGGCGACAGAGTGCGCGAGGAGTATGCCCTCCATACCCCGATCTTCATCGACCTGCGCCATAAGCTATACGACGATTTGGGCGTGTTGTCCTCGCTGGGCCAGGCCCTTCACCAAAAGCTGATCTCCATTGTCGATGCCGGGGCGAATGGAGCGCCGCAGCAGGTGATCGGCATCCCCGATACCGCCACGCCTTTGGCGCTCTCCACGGCGATCGCCTCGCTTGCGACGGCGTCTCCGGTCTCCTACGGGCAGATGCGCAAGAAGCCGGCGGCTTATCCAGGCGGGCGTTCCGGTGTCAGCTCCTACATGGGGACCAAAGAGGATTCGCGCCAGATCACTCTCATCGATGACGTGATGGCCTCGGGGCGAACCAAGCTCTGGGCCATCGGGGAACTCGCCAAGGAAGGGTTGGAGGTGAGCCGCGTTCTCGTTGTCGTTGACCGCGAACAGGGAGGCGAAACCGTGTTCAACGGCCGCGCCTATCCGCTGCACTCGCTTTACACGATCTCCCGGGTGATCCACTACTTTGCGGGGACCGGCAAGGTAGATCCCGCGACTGCGGAGAAAGCGCTCCAGCATGTGCGGTCAAGAAGGTTCCGTTAGCGTCCTCGGAGGCTGACGCCGCGGGCCGCTTCTTACGCCGGCGCCGCGCCGTAGTCACGGATTTTCATGGCCTCGCCGCCTTTCAACGCGGACTGGTGGGCAATGATTCCCGGCAGCGTGTAGGCGACCGACTCCCAAGCGTTGACGGCCGGATGGCGGTCCTCCAAGATTGCCTGAACGAACTCGTGGGTGAGGAACGTATGCGAGTTTCCATGCCCGGTCGCGACCCGCATGGGCTCGGGCAAGCGTTCGAAATAATCGGGCTGCGAGTAAGCAAGGTTGTTCACTTTGCCAGCCGGATAGCCGTTGTCATCGATCACCAACTTGCCGTTTTCCGTGATCTCAACAACAGTGTTAGGCGAGCCTTCCGGGCGCTTCATGATGTAGGAGCGGCGATCTCCGTAAAAATGAGCCCGCTCGGTCCCGCCGGCCGCCACGTGCCAGAAAACCGATACGCGCGAAGCGTGCCCCGCCGAAGTCTTGAAGAAGGCGCTGGTGTTCCAAAATGGATTTTGATACCGGTTGGTCCGCAGAATCTCGTGATCGTCTCCCCAACCAACGGCCTGTACTTCCGTGAGCCGCTCGCCGCTGACGGGCACGATCATTCCGGTGCAATGGGTCGGATACCACATCGGCGGAAAACCGTGACGCCAGGTCGGGAGCCCGCGATCGTCAACCATCAGTGAAAGCAGCCCTTCGTGATGATATTCGGCTTCGGAGTAGATAATCTCGCCGAACTTGCCTTCCCTCGCCCATTCCCGGCAGGTGATGATTTCGGGCCGGTAGTAGCTCGTTTCGGCCATCATGTATTTCATGCCCGTGCGCTTGACCGTCTCGATCAAACTTTCCAGTTCTTGCACGGAGAGCCCTGCCGGCACGGCGCTGATAACGTGCTTACCTGCTTCCATCGCGCTGGTGGCCATCCAGGCGTGCAACGGCGCTGGAGTGAACACGCCGACGGCCTCCAGCCCGGGATGCTGGAGCATCTCGCGAAACTCGCTGTAGGTGTTGCCGCAGCGATAAGTTTCCGCGAGAGCTTGCAAGCGCTCCTCGCGAATGTCACAAACCGCGGCCACTTCGCAGCGCGGATGCAGGCGCCACTGGAATGAGCGGCCGAAACGTCCGCCGACAACCCCGATCTTCACTGTCTGCCCAGACCCGCGAGGGCCTGGAGAAGCTTGTGCGCCCGTTAGGCTCCTTGAACCCGCCAAGCTGGCCGCCGCGCCGGCAGCTCCGTGTTGCACGAACTTTCTTCGAGTCAATGAATAGCTATCGCCTGACATTTTCGCGCTCCTCGTGCTTTCATACCAAGAGTAGCTTGCTTCGGCCTAAAAGAAAACGCCACCGCGACGGCGGAGAAAGCGCTCCAGCATGTGCGGTCAAGAAGGTTCAGTTAGCTGCTAATGCGGTCTTTCCAATATCCGGGCCGGCGGCGGAGATGCATCACGGCGACAATGAGAATTCCGTCTGGTTCCACGGCGTACAGAACGCCGAACGGAAACCGCCGCAGGATACGTCTTCGGATATTTCTCGAGATCCTTACGCCCGAATAGGGTTGCTCCACAATTGATTCGATGGCACGCCGGACCTCATCGAGAAAATCGTGCCCCAGCCCGCCGCTACGGCCCTCATAAAACTGAGCTGCCTCGTGCAGCTCGGCTTCGGCTGCGGGAAGGAATCCGCCGGCGCTCATTCGAGACGGAATCCGGCATCCCGAAAGACTGCGTCAGCGTCGCGAGCCGTGACAAGGCCCTTCCGATATTCCGCGTGGCGCCGCTCGGCTTCCTCGATCCACGCTCCTTCGAAGTCACCCTCCTCGGCGCCTTCCAAACTCTCGATTAGCCGATGCGCAAGCCGCGCTCGATCCGTCGGAGGTAACTTTAGTGCGTCCGTCTCTAGTTCATTCTTGCGAACCGGCATGACCCTCTCTTTCTGGATCGCCCTCTTCAACCCATTTTACCGTGACCGGAGTTTTCTTGGTGGCTGGAGAGTTGTCCAATGCAAGATGAGCCTGAAGGGGAGGAGTGTTTCCAACACAAGATGAGCCTGAAGATGAACAAGCCGGGTCAGGGCACAATGCGGGTGAATGCAAGTCACCATGCAGCATGCCGAACGTCTCACCCTGGCCGAGATGCGGGAGTTTCTCGACGCCAGCAGCAATCTCAGCTTCGCCGGCGCCGGCCGCAAGCAGATTTATGGCCTTCTCGAGGGCGCCTTGCGCGCCCAAAAGTACCTGGAGCTGTCGAAAAAGGACAAAGGAATCGTGCGCCGCTATCTCGTCAAGATCAGCGGACTCCGCAAAGCGCAAATCACCCGTTTGATCGCCCGCTGGCGCGAGCGCGGCGTCATCGAGCCGCGAGCCTCGCGGCGCCACCGCTTCCCACACCGTTATACGCCCGCCGATATCCAGCTGCTGGCCGAGACCGATGCCGCTCACGAAGGCCTCTCGGCTCCGGCCGTGCGCCGCATCCTGCAGCGCGAATTCAAGGTCCATCGCCAGGCCGAATACGAACGACTGGCCTCGATCTCGGCCTCTCATATCTACAACTTGCGGCGCACCCGGGCCTATCGCGAACACCATGTCCATCACACCAAGACGCGCGCCTCGGCGGTGAGCATCGGCGAGCGCCGCAAGCCCCAGCCGCGCGGCCAGCCCGGCCACTTGCGGGTCGACACGGTGCACCAGGGCGACACCGGCTCCCGCAAGGGGATCTACCACATCAACGCCGTCGACACGGTCACGCAATGGCAGGTGGTGGGCTGCTGCGAAACCATCTCCGAGGCTCATTTATTGCCAGTTTTAGAGGCGATACTGCATCAATTCCCCTTCCGTATCCGGGGCTTTCATTCCGACAACGGCTCGGAGTTTCTCAACTACAAGGTGCAGCAACTGTTGAACAAATTACTGGTCCCGGAGTTCACCAAGTCGCGGGCCAATCGCACCACCGACAACGCTTTGGTGGAAGGCAAAAACGGCGCGGTGGTACGCAAGCACATCGGACACGAACCGATCGCTGCCCGTCATGCCGGCCAGGTGCAGCGCTTTTACACGGCCGATTTCAACCCCTATTTGAACTATCACCGTCCCTGCGGATTCGCCACCATCGAGCTGAGCGACAACGGCAAGCGCCGCCGCCGTTACCGGCTCAACGACTATCGCACGCCGTACGAAAAACTGCTCTCGCTCAACGATTGGGAGAGCTGCCTGAAGGAAGGCGTCAGCGCGGCCAGACTCGAGCAACAGGCGCTGCGGATGAGCGACACCGAGTGCGCGCTACGGATGCAGCAACGCAAAAGAAAACTGCTGGACGCCTGCCGCGTGCGGCGCTAGAGCTGCCGCGCTGCTGGCAACAGCACTGCCCTCAGCGGGGCCTGACGGCCCCGGACTCGACGTTGAGGGGAGGGGGAAGGGGAAGCTGAGCACACTCTGGCTGCGGTTCTGTAACAATTTTTCTGTAGAATGTTCTGGCCGCTTGAGGGAGGTCATCGTTTGTTTCCACGATGGATTGATTCAAGACAAACCATCAACAAAAGAGACAAAACGATGACCCATGATCACAGTGGCACGATTGAAGAGCTGGCGCAAGAGCTGTTGGAGCGGCGCGACGGAGTCAAGCGCTTGCTCGAAGAGCTGCTGAACGCGTTCCCCCGCAAACTCACAACTTCTCTCGCCCACTTCGCCTCGCCGCTAGCTGAAAAAACCAGGCTTCGTCGGGCTAATGAGTCATCGAATAGACGATGTAGTTGATGCCTAGCCGATAGGCCATGGCGGTGTAACGCTCGGGGTACTCGGGCCAGTCCGCGTGCTCCCAGGCGTCACCTAAATCCATGTTGAAATTAATGAGCACCATCAAACGGCCGTCGTCGTCGTAGATTCCCCGCCAGCGGGGCGTGAATCCGTCCCGCTCGTACGTGCGGCCCGTATAGAGCATTTGAGCCCCCGGGATCTGTTCTTTCGGTTCCAGATCGTAGAGCACGTGAAAGGCTTCTTCCTCTGGGCCCAGGTCGACGACAGGACGATCCGGAAAAACCTTGCGAAGGCCGCGTATGAATGTAGCCCACTCGTAGGTCCCGTGAAAATCGTCAAAGATCACGAAACCGCCGCGCAGCAAATATTCTCGAATCAGCTCGGCCTCCTCGTCGGCCAGATCCCAGTGTCCCGGCTCGACGACGTAGATCCAGGGATAGTCGAAGAATTCATCGTCCGTGGCGCGCAGGTAGACCTCCTTGGACTTGCAATCAATGTTGGAAAGGCGCCGCAGACCCTGCAGAAAGTGGCGTTCGGCCGCGGGAGAGTCAATCATCCAGGGACGCTGTCCCATCGCCCTCGGACCGTAGGGGTCACTGTAAGCCAGACGCACAAACGAAAACTCCCCGGGCACGTCGCCGTCGACCGGCTCGGCCACGTAAACAGGCCCCGGCGGAGGCAGTGGGATTCCGCGATAGGTGCGCTGAGCGACCAAAAACCCGGCGGCTAGCATCAGCAGCATCGTCGCTAAGACCCGCCTCCGCAACCACCGTAGGGGGATCATACCCAAACTATAACATGCGGTTTTTGGCACTGCTTCCGCCGCCGGCCAGGTCCGTGGCTGACAGAACACACGCCGGGTTCGGCTTCCGGCGAACCGCCTGAGCCAGGCCTGAAAACATGCGCCAACGCATATTGACGAACCGCGGCCCCGGATCGTGGAAATGTTTCCCGGGCTAGCCGCGCCATGGGCCGGGATTGGCCGTTATTCCTCGCCCCCTAGGTCTCGGAAGCCGGACCGTCAGCGGTGATGTTGTTCGCGCCGGTTCTTGCGACCAGTTCGCTGGCCTTGACGAGAGAATCGATCGTCCCCGCATCGGTCCACCAGCCCTCCAGGATCGAAAACGTCAGCGTGCCTTCCCGAACGTACAGATTGTTCACGTCGGTGATCTCGAGCTCGTCCCGCCCCGAGGGAACCAAGGTGCGAATCTTGTCGAAAACCGTTGCGTCGTACATGTAGATTCCAGTCACGGCATAGTTCGAACGCGGTTTGTCCGGTTTCTCCTCGATGCCGGCAATACGGTCTCCGTCGATCTCGGCAACGCCGAAACGCTCTGCGTCAGGCACGGCCTTCAACAGGATTCGGGCCCCTCGAGGTTGCTTCCTGAAAGCGTCCGCCGCCGCGGCGATGCTGCGTTCGAGGATGTTATCCCCGAGCACCACACAGATCTTTTGTCCCTCGGCGAAGTGCTCGGCCAGTCCCAGAGCTTCGGCGATTCCGCCCTCGCCGTCTTGGTAGGTGTAGTTGATATGCTTGAGGCCAAACTCCTTGCCATTGCCTAGCAGACGCAGAAAATCTCCCGCGTTCTGCCCTCCCGTAACAATGAGAATGTCAGTGATACCGGCCGTGACAAGCGTTTCGATCGGGTAGTAGATCATCGGCTTGTCGTAGATCGGCAGCAAGTGCTTGTTCGTGATCCGCGTGAGCGGGTCCAAACGCGTACCAAGACCTCCCGCTAGAACGACACCCTTCATTTACGACTCCTCATAGCATTTGGATGGGACGCCGTGGCCGCGGCAGATCGCCAGCGCCACTTGCAGACAGAAGAACGAGGGGTTGGAATCGCTTTTCCGTCCAAGTTTATTGATCCGGTCAGTATAGCTTAGAGTCCG
Organism: Bryobacterales bacterium; assembly: GCA_965226185.1. Classification (GTDB taxonomy): domain Bacteria; phylum Acidobacteriota; class Terriglobia; order Bryobacterales; family UBA6623; genus CBDCYS01. The sequence continues at coordinate 2,578,920 of CBDDCT010000007.1, read as the reverse complement.
ATTCCCGCGGCCAGGAAACCCCAGCGCTCACCTTTTCGCGGCCACAAGTCAGGCAGGTCTCATTTGGGCGCCCCGGCCCACGGCCTATCTCAACAATTCCTCCAACTGGATCCTTTCGTCCGTCTTTTCATCGCGGTATTTGACGATGACGGGCGTGTAGAGCGAAAGATTCCAGTCCTTGCCTGCTCCCGAACTGACGGGGCGTGAGCCGGCAACCACGACCGCGCCTTCGGGAATGACGAGAGGGCTGTCACCGTCGGAGCGATGGATCGTTCGATGGACGATGTCGTAGACCGGCGTGGACCGCGTCAGAATCACTCCCGCCCCCAGAACCGCCCTTTTCTTGACGATGGCACCTTCATAGACACCGCAGTTTCCGCCGACCAGAACGTTGTCTTCGATGATCACCGGCAAAGCGCCGACGGGTTCAAGCACGCCTCCGATTTGGGCCGCTGCACTGATGTGGCAATTCTTTCCGACCTGAGCGCAGCTTCCCACCAGCGCGTGCGAATCGACCATCGTTCCGTCGCCGACATAGGCTCCTACGTTGACGTACATCGGCGGCATGCAGGTGACGCTCTTGCCGATGTAGCAACCGTCGCGAATGCTTGATCCGCCGGGCACGACACGGACGCTGTTGTCGAGGCCCAGCGTCTTTAGCGGGTAAGTCGACTTGTCGAAGAAACGGAAACGGCTGCCCTCGCTCGACATGTCGACGGTTTTCCCCATTCGAAAGCCGACGAGTATGCCGCGCTTTACCCAGGGATTCACCGTCCAGCCGAGCGGACTGCCGGGTGCAGGCTCAGCGGCCCGCGCGATGCCGGAGTTCAAGGCTGATTTGAACTCCTGGAAACGCTCCATGTCTTGATGGGTGAAGTCTTCGGGATTCTTGTCGAAAAGTTGGTTGATCGAGGTTTCGAGCATGGCTTGTTGAGGAAGCATAGTGCGGTTGAGAATTGAGCCAGAGAGATTCAGCAGCTCGGGGAATGCGAGGGCACGAAGAGTCCGGCCCACCCCGGGGTAATGGTTGCTGGCCTAACCCCCACACTGCCGGGTTAGTAATTTTCGGGACCGCATTCGGCTGGCCCGATCATTGTGTTTTATTCGGCGAATCCTGAGTTCGCGATCATATTTTTGCGCTGGTTTTCCTCCGCCCCTTCAGGGCTTTCCCCTCGATGGGTTTCGAACCCAGGGTTCCGCTTCGCTCCACCCTGGGCTACGATCCTGCGCCGCTTCGCGGCTCAAAGGCTCGCGCTCCGCGGGCCAGACTCCTAATCGGCTGACGCGGCGGCGGGCGTAGTCAGCCCCACTTGCGCCAGCACTCGGGAGATCTTCGCCTGGCTGCCGGATTCTGGTTCGACCATGGGTAAACGGTAGTGGGGCCCGATCAGCCCCATCATGGCCATGGCAGCCTTGACCGGCCCGGGATTGCTTTCGACGAAGTTGACCTCCATCAGCGAATGGTAGCGCCGATGAACTTTCCTCGCCCCATCGAAGTCTCCTCTTAGGGCCAGGCCGCAGAGCTTTGACATCTCGGCGGGAATCTCGTTGGAAGCCACCGAGATCACGCCCACTCCTCCCAACGCCATCAGCGGCAGCGTGACGGAGTCGTCGCCTGAAAGCACCAAGAAGTCGTCCGGCAGCTCTTGAAAAATTGCCGCCATTTGCCCGATGTCACCCGAAGCTTCCTTCACTCCGACGATGTTGTCGATCGAGGCGAGCCGTGCCAGCGTACCGGGAGCAATGTTGATTCCGGTGCGGCTGGGGACGTTGTAAAGAACGATTGGCAGCCGGGTGGCGGACGCGATGGCGTTGTAGTGCTGGTAGAGTCCCTCGGGAGTGGGTTTGTTGTAGTAGGGGGTGACCGAAAGAAGTCCGTCGGCTCCCATCGCTTCCAGCTCGTTGGCCAGCTCGATGACTTCTTGCGTGTTGTACCCGCCGGCACCCGCCAGAACAGGGACCTTGCCCTTCGCTTCTTCCAGAACTAATTCGACAACGCGCAGGTGCTCTTGCTGGTTCAGCGTCGGGCTCTCCCCGGTCGTGCCGCAGGGGACCAGGAAATGGATGCCCCTGTCGATTTGGCGCTTTGCTAAACGGCGCACCGCCTGCTCGTCAACCGAGAGGTCGGCGCGAAACGGGGTCACCAGCGCCGTGCCGCATCCTTTAAACATGACAACCTCCCTTTGCTGTGCTGAGAAAAGCTATACCTGCTTCCAGATAGACGAGAATTCGTATAACCCTTGCTTGCCGATAACCCAGCGCGCGGCGCGCAACGCTCCCCGGGCGAAACCCATCCGGCTGCGCGCCGTATGGCTGAGCCGGATCGTATCCGCCTCGGAGTCGAATCCGATCTCGTGCATACCCGGCATCGCCCCGACCCGGTTCGTCGCAACGTCGGGGTCACCCGGATAGCCGCTGTCTTTCATGACCTGGAGCAATCGCAGCATCGTGCCCGACGGGGCGTCCTTTTTCTTGTTGTGGTGAGCTTCGTAGGCCCAACAGTCGTAGTCGTCTTGATCAGCCAAAATTCGCGCCGCCGCCTCGACAATGCCATAGAAGGCCAGCACGCCCACCGAAAAATTAGCGCCGTGGACCACGCCGATTTTATCACGCTCGAGAGCGGCTTCGACGCGCGGCAACTGATCCAGCCAGCCGGTAGTTCCTATCACCAAGTTCACGCCTAAAGGAGCGATTTTTTCGGCGTTTTCGGCAACGGCGGCCGGAATCGAAAAGTCAACAGCCACATCGATTCCCTGGAAGTTTTCCGCTGTAATCCCTTCGCCGTCAATGTTGTTGAACTCATCCAGCTTCAGCGCAACCTCAAAGCCGAAATCGGGAGCCAAGCGCTCGAGCAGGCGTCCCATGTTGCCATAACCCACCAGCGCCAGTTTTGCCGGGCTCGTCTCGGATTCATTCATCGTTATGCGAACACTCCCTCGTCGTTATGCGAATACTCCCTCGTCAACGGTTTCAAAGAAAGTTCCGTGGAGCGCTTGCACGGCGGACCGCAGGTCTTTTTCGTCAATCACAAAACTCACGTTCAGCCGCGAAGCTCCTTGGGAGATCATGCGAATGTTGATCCCTTCAATCGCGGTAAAGATCTTCCCCGCAATGCCGGGAGTATAGCGCAGATTATCGCCGACCAGGCAAACGATCGCCTGCCCCCCGGAATGGGTGACTTCGGCGAAAGTTTTCAGCTCGTCTGTTATCTCAGCTAAACGCTCGCTTCGGTCGATGGTCAGCGAGACCTCGACTTCCGACGTGCTCACCATGTCAACCGGCGTTTCGAAGCGGTCGAAGATTTCAAAGATCTTTGCCAAAAACCCGTGCGCCATGAGCATACGCGTTGAGCGGATGTCGACAACCGTAATGTCCTCTTTATAAGCGATGGACTTCACCGCGGCAGACGTCGGCGGGCATTGGGAAACCACTAGCGTTCCTTCCGCATCCGGTCTGTGGGAGTTCAGAACACGAATGGGAATATTGTTTTTGATCGCCGGCAGCATGGTGCTTGGGTGGAGAACGCGCGCTCCGAAGTACGCCAGCTCGGAGGCTTCGGCAAATGACATCACGCGCAGCCGCCGGGCGTCGCTTTGGATGCTGGGGTCGGCCGTCATGACGCCGTCCACGTCGGTCCAGATTTGAATCTCTTCGGCTCCCAGGGCCGCTCCGATGATCGATGCGGTGTAGTCGGAACCGCCGCGCCCCAGCGTTGAGGTGACACCGTCCTTGGTGGAGGCGATAAAGCCGCCCATGACGACGGCTTGATGCTGTTCGAACAGCGGCGGGATCCTCTCTTTCAGGAGCCGGCTGGTCAGATCCCATAGCGGGGATGCCCGCGAGAATCGTTCGTCGGTGATGATGACCTGGCGGGAGTCGGCGTGCGCCGCGGCGATCCCGTTGTTGCGGAACGCGAGCGCCATGACGAAGCTGGAAAGGCGCTCGCCGTAACTCGAAATAGCGTCGATGGACCGCGGCGTCAGTTCTCCCAGGACCGCGAAGCCGCCCACGAGTTCGGCCAGTTCCAGGAAGCGCTGCTCAAGGAACGCTTCCAGTTCCTGCTTGCAGTTATCCGGGACGACCGGTTCTGCTTCCCGTTGGTGGTAGGCCTTGAGCTCGTCCACCTGTTTGTTCGCCTCGTCACGATTTCCGGCGGCGGCCGTCCGGGCAATCGACAGCAGGCGGTCGGTGGTCTTGCCCATGGCCGAGACCACCACCAGCGGCCGCGCTTCCGCATGGGAGGCGACGACCGCGGCGACTCGATCGATTGCATCGGCGCTCGCAAGCGAGCTGCCACCGAATTTCATCACGATCATGGTTTCTTGTCCCTGTCAATAACACCCGTAGCGCGGGGCTCGGAAGAGACCCGCGGTATTGATCCGTTTGCCCGTCAGGTGCGGCGTGACGAAAGGCCGCGGGTCTCTTCCGAGCCCCGCGCTACGGGTGTTTCAAAGCGCCCGTCCCGGTCCCAGCGCTTCCAACCAGCGCTTCCACAATGACAAACTTCGGAGTGCGGACAGCACCCGCGACGTCAGTCCAGCAACCCTTCGCTGAGCATCAACTCGGCGTTGAGCACGGCCGCCCCCGCCGCCCCGCGGATCGTATTATGTCCCAGTACCACAAACTTGTAGTCCAGCACCGGACATTCCCGCACGCGGCCCACGCTCACCGCCATTCCGCCCTCGATCAGAGCATCTTTGCGCGGCTGCGGCCGGTCCGGTTGTGTCATCAGATGGACCGGCTGTTTCGGCGCGGTGGGCAGATCTTTTTCCTGGGGAACCCCGCGAAAAGAAACAAAAGCGGCCTCCAGTTCCGCGATGGCCGGCTTCCGCTCCAACTCGACCGAAACGGCAACCGTGTGGCCGTCCACTACGCCGACCCGGTTGCAATGCGCGCTGACAACCGCGTCGAGCGGTTCCACGCGATCGCCATTGAAATCCCCGAGGAGTTTCTGGGTCTCGCGCTGCATCTTCTCTTCTTCGCCGCCAATGTAGGGGATCACGTTGGCCACGATGTCCATCGACGCCAGCCCCGGGTATCCGGCGCCGGAGATCGCCTGCATGGTGCTGGCAATGACCTTCTTGATGCCGAAAGGCTTCAACGGCGCGAGTCCCATGACCATGGCTATCGTGGAACAGTTAGGATTCGTGACGATGGCGCCGCTCCAGCCGCGCTTCTTGCGCTGCACGGCGATCAAGCCGGCGTGGTCCGCGTTCACTTCGGCGATCAGCAGCGGCACATCGGCGTCCATGCGATGGTTCTTCGAGTTCGACACTACGAAGTGGCCGGCGGAGGCGAATGCCTGCTCGATCTCTCCCGCGACGGAGGCGTCCAAAGCCGAAAACACCAGCCGCGGGGCGCCGTTCTCCGGCTTCGACGCCTGGACCGTTCTGGACGCCACGGACTCGGGAATCGAGCTATTCTGCATCCAATTAGCCGCCTCGTGATAGAGCTTACCGGCGCTGCGCTCGCTGGCGCCGAGCCACGTCAGATCGAACCAAGGGTGGTCCCGCAACTGGTTCACGAACTGCTGGCCGACCATTCCGGTCGCGCCCAGCACGCCGACTTCGATTTTCCTCTCCATGACAAAGCTCCTCCCGCTGGATCAGCATGCGGAAGCGAATCGCTTTTTACTGCGTCGCTTGAAGTTGCTTCACGAGGCTCTTGTAGAGTTCAACCGCCTCGAGAAGTTGTTTCTTGGGAACATGCTCGTCAACGCTGTGGGCGACGTGAATGGTTCCCGGCCCGATGAGAAGGGGCTGACCCCAGTTCGTCAGTTTGGGGATGTCGGTCGCGTATTTGACGATGGTAGTTTCAAATCCCGGCGCCGATTGAAGGTGGACGGCGGGCACTTCGGATGAAATGGTAGCCGTCACGCGCTCGTCGAGCGTGGAAAAGACCAGCCTCTTCAGATCTTCCAGACTGGACACCACGCGAATCGCTATCGAAGCCGCGGCGTGATCGGGAATGACGTTGGCCGCCTCTCCGCCCGATATAGTTCCAATGTTGAGTGTTGTGTCGCCGAGAACCTCGTCAACCGGCCACTTCACTTGGCGCAGCGCCTGGAGATTATCCAGCAGCTTGTCGATCGCCGAATCGCCCAACTCGGCGTAGGCGGAATGCACGGACCTGCCGGTCGCATCGAGTTCCACGCGCAGGACGCCTTTTGTGCCGAGTCCTAGCAGGTTCTCGGTTGGCTCGCCGTTGATAAGATATCGCGAACCCGGAGGATTCTCGTTGGCTTTCATCGCGCCAGCGCCGTCGACTTCCTCGCCTACCACGAACAGCAATCCAAGATTGCGAACACCCTCTTCCAGCAAGGTTTCCGTAGCCTTGATCATGGACGCCGCGATGCCGTGCGTGTCGCAGGCGCCCCGCCCCCAGATGCGCTCGTCGTCCTCTCGCGAGGGGATGAACGGCGGCACCGTGTCCATGTGGGTGGAAAGGACGACGTCGGGTTCTCCCCAGTTGACGTAGACGTTGTTGCGCTGGGGAGCCACCGGCATCAGCTCGATCCGGCCGTCGAATTTTTTGGCCAGCGGCCGCAGGTAGTCGTGGAGATAGTTGCCGATTTCGAACTCGTTGGGAGTGACCGAGTCTATATCGACGAGGGCCCGTGTTAGCTCAAACAGATGCATGGATCACTACCAACGCCGGTGTTTTGGGACAGTCCCGAAGGCAAGCAGGGGCGAACTTCGCTTACTCCCGCTTCATGAACTCGGATTTCAGATTTAGGTGCACCGGTGAGCGGCAACACCCTTTTTGCCGAACAGTATCGTCAGTCCCGAAGAGTCATTACTGAGGATATCGGATTTTTTGAAGAAGGGTCAAACGGATGGGCGGAAAACGTCTACCCCGCACCCAATTCACACGCTTCGTGAACGGCCCTCACCGCTTTGTCAAGGGCCTTCTCGGCGACTACGATTGCAATTGTCAGCTCACTCGATCCCTGGGCAATAGCGATGATGTTGATGTTCTGCTGGGAAATGGCCGTGAAGACTTTCCCTGCTAGCCCGGGAGACCCGTGCATCCCTTCGCCGACGGCCGCCAGAAGTCCAACGCCTTCGTCCACACGGATTGGGCGCACATAGTCGTGGGCCAGCTCAATGGCAAGCTCTTCGCACAGGCTCTCTCGTGCCTTGGCAAGTTCTTCGGCGCGGACGAGCATGCAGAAGTTCTGACGAAAGCTCGAACGGGTCATTAAGAGCACTTCAACGCCGGCACGTGCAGCGGCCTCGAGCGCCCGAGCCATCAGTTGGGCTCCGGACATCGATGCGCTGGCGGCTTCAATCGTGATCAGCGCGACTTTGGCTAGCGATGTGATCGCACGTACACCGTGATCGGCGGTGATTTGGTGGACAATACGCGTCCCCGGCTTCTCGGGCTCCAAGCTGTTCTTGATTCGGACGGGGATGCGCTTCTCCACAAGCGGCGCCAGTGTTCTGGGATGCAACACTTTGGCGCCGTTATAAGCAAGCTCAGCCGCCTCACTGTAGCTGACTTCGGGGAGTACCCGGGCATCCTTCACAAGACGAGGATCGGCCGTTAGGATGCCGTCTACGTCGGTCCAGATCCATAGCTCGGAGGCGTCGAGAACCGTGGCAAGAATTGAAGCCGAGAAGTCAGAGCCTCCGCGTCCCAGCGTCGTTCGTTGTCCTTCCGGCGTTGCTCCGCTAAAGCCTGTCACTATCGGGATTTCTCCCCTCTCGATAGTGGGCCTGAGACGGGCATTTACGCTGCTACGAGTGAGGTCGATCAGCGGCGAGGCGTTCCCGAAGACACCGTCCGTCACGATCAGTTCACATGCGTCCACTGCCTTAGCGGGCACGCCCCTCGATCGAAGAACCGCACTGACGAGATAGGAGGACAGCTTTTCTCCGGCCGGCACGGCTTCATCAACGGATTTGGGCGGACGTTCCCCCAACATCAGCATGCCGCGGGCGATTCGCTCAAAAGCACCCAGCAGCCGCTCGATTTCATGAATGGCTTCGTCGTGATCCTCGACTGGCAACAACTCTCGGCAGGCATCGACGTGGAGCCTCTTCAGGGCGCCCAGGTGCGTGTCAACCGACGCTGGGTCATCTGCTTCCGCGCGTCGCATGGTCTCAAGAAGCATGTCGGTGACCGTGGCCATCGCCGAGACGACCGCAACCACGGTGAATCTTTCGCGGGCCTCTTGAATCAAATCGGCTGCTCTGACGATGCGCTCGGACGAGCCGATGCTCGTGCCTCCGAACTTCATGACAATCAATGGTTGTGACACGTTCTGCCCTTGGCTCTCATGTTACTGCAAAGGTTCTTTGGGGCTGATCTGGGCTTGTGGTTTGACTCCAGGATGGCGGCCCTGTATGTTGTGAGCAGCGGTTGGCGAACAATCGGGCGGCCAAGCCGCTGGGGGTAGTCACCTCGGCCGGTCTCGGACTGACGCTTCTCCAATGGCTCTATCGCCGAAATGCTTGGTGTGATCTTTCCATTCGCATGGCTGACCTCGATCAATGACGTCCTTTCCTTCTTGGCGCGGACCAGCCGTTCCTCTATTTCCTGGACCGTATTGGCAATCTTGCTGGCCATTGGGTGCGTGGTCTATCTATTTCGGTGGCGCTACAAGAAAAAGATCAGCGCTGACCAGGAGCAGCTTAAGACACTTTATGATTTGACTGAAGCCTTCGTCTCGCCGGCTGACCCTGAAGCCATCCAGCAAAGAATCGCTCAGACACTGCCCACGATAGCCGATGCTACGCACTGCTTCGTGCTGATCCTGAATCCGGCCAAGCAGCAACTGGAATACGTCGCTTGGTCGGATAAGCCTCCAGCGCCCGCGGTATCGCTCAGCGCCATGAGCGGGCCAGTGACTTGCTTTCGAAACCGTGCCCTGACGGATGTTCCAGACGCTGAGCAATGCCCGTTTGTAGATAAGGATGTGGTCCGTCGCTTTGGTCAAAAATCGCTGCTTTACTTACCGCTGATGCTGGAGGGTGAATGTGTGGGTGTAATCGAGATCGAAGATCGCCGCAGCAAGCGTATCTTCAGCGCTGAACAAGTCTCGCGGGTAGAGCACGTTGCTAACTTATCGGCCCTTGCTTTGCGGATGAGCTATCAAAGCTCGCTAAAAGATCAAGTTCACCGGGCGGAAAAGGCGGGGGTTGTGAAGGACCTGCTGGAGAGCGTCGCCGAACAGTTGGCGGAACCGCTCGACAGGATCCGAAGTCTTGTGGAAAGCGAGGAATTTAGATCGGGCGACGGCATTCTCGCCGCTCACGCGAAAGAACTAGAAGTTCAAGCCCAGCACGCGTCCGATACCCTTGAACAGGTTGTCCGTTTCGCACGGCCGCGGGAGGGAGACCGTGAGAAGACCGATCTCAATGCGGTTGTTCAGCGAATTGTCGAGAATCAGCGACCGCAATGGGAAAAGAACGGTCTGAAGGTGGATCTTCAGCCGGCGCGGCAGGCGCTGGAGGTGTCCGGGGACACGGGGCAATTAGAACAGGTGACCGCAAACGTGATTCAACGCGCCGAGGACATGCTCTCCAGCCTTGGCGGCCGGTCGCTGCACATCTCGACCAATACGTTGAGTGCAAGTGCGCTGGTTACCATCACTCCCGGCAAATCAGTCACGCCTCAAGACAACCCGCCGGAGGCGGCGCCTTCAGCTCAACCTTCCTCACCGCGGGGATTACGCCTGTCTGTCTGCAAGAGCCTCATCGAAGGCATGGGGGGAGCACTCCGGCTAGACGAGGAGGTGGCACGCGGGTTTAGTTTGGAGATCGAGTATCCGCTTGCCGCCGCCAATTGGGCGCCTACGAAATCTTCCGCCATCATTCAGCGCCGCCAGCCAGGAAGCGCCAACCGCCCCCCTACCGCTCTCATCATCGAAGAAGATCGTGAAACGCAAAAGGAGCTGGTTCACCAGATTTCGGACCACGGATATCGCGCGATTCCGGTCGCGACGGCGGAAGAAGGCCTCGATTTGTGCGAGAGGATCCGTTTTGATTGGGTGTTCTGCGCGGGGCGGATCGGGCGCATGAGCGGACTGGAGATGTACGAGCATCTGCGGCACCGGGTGAACAAGTTTGTTCTGTTAATAGACGAGGATCAGGCGATGCCCTCGCCGGAGCTGAGCGTGAAAGGTTCTCTCGCGATGCTGCGTCTGCCATTTACGCCGAGTGAAGTGGACCATGCGCTTCGTTCGGACGTTGCTGACGAGGCTTCGGCTGATGAGTAAGGGGCCGCCGGCTCGGGAAAGCCGTTTGGAGGCGGTTTGGCGGGCTGTCAGCGCCATACGCGGAGGCTGCGTGGTCACATATGGCGACGTCGCTCTGGCGGCCAATCCGCCGTGCTCAGCCCGTCAGGTTGGATGGGCGCTTCGGATGTCACACCCGGCCCAGAGGCTGCCCTGGCATCGTGTCGTGGCGGCGGGAGGCCGAATCGCGCTGCAAGGGCCCAGCTCTTTCGAGCAAAGACTGCGACTGGAAGCAGAAGGCGTCAAGTTTCGGGGGGGCAGGGTTCGCATGGATCTCCACCACTTCCGTGATTTGACGCCTTCAGACGCGGCCGCGGAAATGTCAACAGTCGCCACGCGGTGACCGGCTCTCGACAGCCCGATGTTATCCCTCCCACGAGACCTCTGTTACTTGCTAATTGAGTACCTGCATCATGAGATTCGTGTCAAACGTGCGGAAAATTCGGAAACCAGATTCGGAGCCGCGACCGTCAGGGAGCGGTTAGCCGCTTCGACGCGCCTCATCCCCCAGCGGCCACGCTCCCCCTAATTGGTTGCGGCTCGTCCGCGTTAGGCAGGGCAACAGCCAGCGGACCCGCGCTAATAGAAGAGATACTTACGCCAGGCTTCCTGGTGATTTCCCAACTGCCGCATCAGGCTGCGGCTGGTGTGGAGAGTAAACGGCCTCGGGCGGCGCTCGAGTTTCATCCCGGCTTCCTCGGGCAGACGATCCCCCTTGCGGTTGTTGCATCGCCTGCAGCAGGCGACCAGGTTTTCCCAGGTACTCTTGCCGCCGCGGGACCGCGCCACTACGTGGTCAAGTGTAAGGTCAGTTGCCGAGTAAGCGCACCTGCAGTACTGGCAGGTATGGCGGTCGCGCACAAGAATGTTCTTCCGTGACAAGGCGCGAGTCTGCCGCGGGATGCGTCTGTATTCAAGCAGCCGGATGACGGAAGGCACGCTAACAACCTGCCTTGCGGAATGTACTGCCTCGCTGCTAGACTCCTCCGCCGCGGCGACACCCTTCAACATCAGTACAAGGGCTCGGCGAGCCGCGCACACGTTGATCGGCTCGTACGTCGCGTTGAGTACAAGCACCGGAGTCCGCAAAAAAACGCTGCCGTTTGGCATGGCTGCTGGGCGCCTTCCGTTGCGCTACATTTCGGCCGCGCGGTCTGTCGTCTCGGTCCGTGCCGCCGGCTGCATCCCTTCTCCTAGTATCCCCCGCCTGTTACATCCCTCTCACATCAATGATACGGCGCTTCGCTCTGGCGATGGTCAGTGCGGCAACATAGCCGGCTCCCGCTTGCTTCAGAGTCTTGGCACATGCTTCCAGCGTCGCGCCGGTTGTCATCACATCGTCGACAACCAGCACACGCCGCCCGTTCACCACCTCGGGCTTTCGGACCGCAAACGCGCCCGCCACGTTGGCGAGCCGTGCACGGTTCGACAGGCCTGCCTGAGACTCGGTTGCTTTCACGCGCTGTAAAACTCCGCCGCCGAGCTGAATTCCAGCCGTGCGGCACAACTCCACCGCGAGCAATCCCGATTGGTTGAACCCTCGCTTCCATTGTCTCCAGCGGAAAAGGGGCACCGGCACGCATAGATCAATTACACCGAGTTGAGGCAAGACCGTCGCCATGTGCCCAGCGAGCGGCCTCGCCAGCGGCCTCATCTTGTCGTACTTAAACAAATGAATCAGCCGGCGCAGGCTGTCCTCGTAGATCCCGAAGCTTCGAGCCTTGTCAAACGCGGGACGTGAGATGAGACACAGGCCGCATAACCGGTTGGCCCGCTCAGGGGGCTCCGTCTCAAAGGGCTGACCGCAGGTCTCGCAATAGAATCGAGCTTGGTTGTGACCGGCCCCTGACAGGCAGCGTTGGCAGACAGGAATGCTGGTGTATGCAGTCAGCGCTTGGCCGCACAAGCGACACTGGTCCGGAAAAAAGATCGAGAAAAGAGAATCGGCAACGCCGCGGAATGCGGCGGATGGAACCGTTTCTCGAATCGCACTGAGCCGGTTACTAGGGAAGACTGCCCTCCTGTGACTAGCTGCTCTCGTCTACAAAATCGCGGCCTTTGGGGAGCCATTCAGCTCTTCTTCTAATTCTTGACACGCCCGGCAGTAGCGGGCCCAGGGGACCGCGGCCAACCGCTTCCGCTCAATCGACTTCCCGCATGACTCGCACGAGCCGAATTCAGGGGACTCGATGCGTGTCAGCGCCCGATTCACCAAGGAGAGTCTTAGGCGCTCACTGTCGGTCTGGTGAAAAACGAACTCCTTCGAATAAGCGTTGGCGGCCTGCTCGGCGCTGTCCTCGGGCACCTTGCCGTCATTGGCCCGAATGGCCTGCCCTCGGCGGGACATTAACGCGCGAAGGTCCTCCTCCTCTCGCTGGAGTCGGCTTTTGTATTTATCCAGAAGGCTCTTCCGCATATTCCTGTTACGCCGACTAAACGATAAAGCGAAGACCCGATAAGATAGTGCTGCAACACCCCTACCTAATTTAAATATTGTAAGAATCACGCTTGGAGAGTGTCAAGAGGTTCGGACAGTTGGCCGAATGGAGCGTCGGCGTGAAATCACTAGGGAAAAGCGAAACGCCGCACGTCCCCCCTGAGCCCGGCGCCGCGAGTGTTTGCTTGTCGAGAGTCCGCCTTCAGCTTAGTCAGAGTTGAGTTGTTTTAGCGGCCTTCACTGGACGGAGGCACGATGCCCTTCAAGCGCATGTGGACAGCTATCTGGGCATACTCGTGTTCAATGTGGATCGTGTTGCGGTAGAGCGTTCCGAGCCGGGAGCGGCTACCGCGTCTGCCTGCAATCATCTCGGTCGCCTTGGAGTCGGTGAGCGAACCGTAGGCCTTGTCGCATTCGGCCATCGCGGCGCCGAGAACGGCGATCATATCGGCCTTGGAGGCAGTGGAATCGGCGCCAGCCCGCTTCCTCTCTCCATTGAAGCCCGAGCAGGCGCCCATCGCCGAATTGGCGGTGTGGGCCACTAAGTCGCCGAAGCTCTGGCTTTCGGGGGCCGGCTTGAAGCTGTAGTTTTCCTCGGGCATCTTTTCAGTCGCGGCGAGGATATAGTTCTTGGTGCGTGTCCATGCCTGCTGGGCCTCGCTGCTCAGCGGGTTGTGCTGCGCCGGCAACAGCAAGGTGAACACGGCAGCCAGCATGATCATCAAACGGGGATTCATCTTGGTTCCTCCTTTGTGTTGAGTATTGCAGTCCATCTTAGCCTTTCTCGCGGCACGAGTATGCGCCCGAGATCCGTTCTCGAGCAACGACAGATCTCTGCGTGAGCCCGCGAATTGCCACTCAAAAAGCGAGAGCAGGAAAAAACCGCTTCCGCGTCGAGCAGGCTTCTCGTCGCCTGGAAGGGCCTCTCCGGGTCATGACACAGGCTTCGAGTGCTGATAGCTCGTGGTAGGGCGATATCGCGACAGCTATCCGAAGGGTTTTTCGCACGAACCCGGCGGAACGCTGTTATTCCGGCTGCGAAACGATCCGCAGATACGGTTTCGGCGCTTTCCAGCCTTCTGGGTATTTTTGCCGGGCTTCCTCATTGGAAACTGAGGGAACGATGATGACGTCTTCGCCCTGCCGCCAGTTAACCGGCGTGGCGACTTTGTGCTTCGCGGTCAACTGCATCGAATCAAGCACCCGCAGAACCTCGTCGAAGTTGCGGCCAGTGGTCATGGGATAGGTGATCATCAGCTTGATCTTCTTGTCCGGCCCGATGACGAACACCGAGCGCACCGTTGCATTGTCTGCCGCCGTTCGCCCCTTCGCGCTTCCCGTGGCGTTGGGGTGAATCATATCGAAGAGCTTTGCCACCGTCAGATCGGTGTCACCGATCAGCGGATAGTTCAGCGCATGCCCCTGGGTTTCCTCAATGTCCTTTGCCCATTCCGTATGATCGCCGACCGAATCGACGCTCAGACCGATGACCTTGCAGTTGCGTTTGGCGAATTCCTCCTTGAGTCCCGCCACGTAGCCAAGCTCGGTCGTGCAGACCGGCGTGAAATCCTTTGGATGCGAAAACAGAACGGCCCATCCGTCCCCGATCCATTCATGGAAGCGGACCGTTCCTTCCGTTGTTTCCGCCGCAAAATCTGGTGCTTCATCGCCTATGTGTAGTGCCATTGTTCCCCTCCAATACCATCCGTTGACAAACTGCACCAGTCTGGACGCTCACTCCAAGCAAAGCACAAGCAGCAGAGCTGCCGCGGTTACGAAACCGCTGACTGGATGCGTAGGCTATTATCGCACGCCAGCCTGCTGAGCTTGGGACTCTGCGAACCAATTCTCTGCCACGTGGACCGATGCTTCCGGGGTTTCCGGGTCGTCAAGCGGCGCGGGCCCCATCGTTGCCGGTAATTGGCGCGGATCGTACTGACGGGCCTCTCACGCACTTCGCCTCGTCAGGCGGGTAGAGTCGAGGACGGGCGCGGGTGCTCTGGACGCCTGGGGCGTCGTGGTCCCGTTTCCCGTCCCCGCTCATCGAACCGGACGTGCGGATTTCCCGCATCCGGCTCTCCGACCGGCTTCATCCCTCAAGCTGTCGCGGGCGGCGGTCCCAGGTGTATCCGGCGCAGGCGTACCACGCCCAACTTGCCAAACACCACCTGGTCGCTGAACTGCCGGGTGCCACGCGACGACACCTTCTTCCGCCTCCGCAAAAATCCTCGCACTCGCTCGCGCACGTGGTTGTCCACCGCCCGGTACGCCATCAACCGGGTCCCGTGGGAAAAGTAATTCGACCAGCCCGCCAACACTCGGTTGAGACGGCCTCGGACCTCCTCCCAGCGCCCCACTTCAGCCGGACGCAACACCTCGCGCACCTTCCGTCTCAGCCGCGCCACGCTCTTCCTCGACGGACTCGCTCCCAAATACCAATGACCATCCTTCTTGAAACGGTGCGGCCCGAACGTGTATCCCAGAAAGTCAAACCGCTCCTGGTTGGCCTTCACCAACTTCGTCTTCTCCTGGTTCAGGGTCAGCCCGATCCGCTCCATCGTCCGCGCGGTGAACTGCAGCGCCTCCGCCGCGCAACCGCGGCTGAGAATCACGAAGTCATCCGCGTAGTTAACGATCACGGCCCGAAACTCGCTTCCCTTCCCCGTCCGCCGCCAGTACTTCAGAAAACGGTTCATGTACAGATTGGCCAGCAACGGGCTAATGACGCCACCTTGTGGGGTGCCGCAGCGGCTTCGCTTGCCGCCCGTCATCCGCCGTTTCCCGTTTTCATCCCGCTCTTCGACCGGCGTCTTCAGCCACCTTTTGATGACAGTTAAGACTTGTCGGTCCGAAATGCGCCGCGCCACGCACTGCAGCAGCTCGGCGTGCGGAATCGTATCAAAGTACTTCGATAAATCGGCGTCGACTACATCGGTGTAGCCTTCACACAGCAGTTGATGCACTCTCCGGACCGCGTCGAGCGCGCTCCGTTTCGGCCGGTAGCCATAGGCCTCCGGGTCCAAGTCCGCCTCGAAGATCGGCTCGATCACCAGCTTGAGAGCGGTCTGCGCCACGCGGTCCCGAATGGTCGGAATCCCGAGCGGCCGCTGGCCGCCGCCAGGCTTGGGAATCATCACCCGCCGCACCGGCTGAGGCCGGTAGCTCTTCGAACGCAAGTCTTGTTGCAAGCTTCGCAACCACTCCGTCCAGTCCCCGGATTCGATCTGTTCAAACGTCACGCCGTCCACTCCCGGCTTGCCTCCGTTGGATTTCGCCAACCGGTAGGCGTGCTCGAGAATGTCACTGCGCCAGACCTTGTCCCACAACTGATAGAAGCGGAAGTTCGGCTCCTGCTTCGCTTTGAGATAAAGCTTCTTCCGCAGATTTCCGATCTTTTCCGGCGTTTTCAGACTCATGCCAATCACCTGACCTGTTCTGCTTCCAAAGCGTGCCGGAAGGCAGGGCCCTTCGCTCCACCGCAGTTACCCGGCTTCTTCGCTACCATGGCCCTGTCCGACTCCCCGCCGGGTCCGCCCTCCTTTCCGAGGACGGCGGAGTTGCGAGCTCCACCCGCCGGGGTCTCCCTTCCTGCACCGCGGTCTCCCTTGGCTGACATGCCGTGCCCACTACCCCGGCGGACCGGACCGGTGCAAATGTCGGTTGCTTCCCGGTCCGTGCGGCCTTCCCCGTATCTCAGGCGGGTCGGCGTCCGCGATTTCCCTTTCGAGGCCTGCTCAGGCTTACTGCGCGTTACGGCCTGCCAGCTTGCTCGCCCGGCTTTCCCCAGACTTTGTCACGAGGCTTCCGCCTGGCCAGTTACCCGGCCAAGCCGCTCGTCAGCTTCCATGCTTACCGACAACTACATAGGTGGGCTCCTTCCTCCCACAGGGTGTCCGCGCCGAAAAGGCGCACTGAGAAATGCGGGCTAACCCCCAGGTCGATGACGCGCTTGGCTATCGGCACGAGCACGACTTTGTGGCACTGATGCATTCACATCAGATAAATGATTTATCTGGCTCATTGTGATATCTCGCGGCTCTAGGTAAGCTGAAAGCACATCATTTGGGCTACTTCTAACTTCACTGGGGCGGGGATTTACCTCCTGCCCGCCCCAGTTTATCCTCATTAGGCTTTAGCATCGTTACCTCGATGGAGATCCGCGACAGCGAACTGAAAGCATTCTCGATTCGATCCCCCTGCTCGTCCTTATGGCGGGACTCTGCACGTAGCCCGATTGATGCCGCCCGGCTTGGAATCCCTGCCCCGGACTTGGAAAATCTTGATGTCTCTCGCACTATTGTTATCTCTCGCACTGCTGTCGGCAGGCGCCGGCCGGGCACAAAGCCCCGGCATCGCTTACGAGAGCGGTCAGCTCAAACGAGTGCGCGCCCAGCGCATCTCCGAACCGCTGAAGTTCGACGGCGTGGTCGACGAGCCTTTCTGGGAGCAGATCGCCCCGGCCAGCGGTTTCGTGCAGCAGAACCCCGACGAGGGGGCGGCCGCCACCGAGCAGACCGAAGTTCGCATCGCTTTCGACGACAAATACCTCTACTTCGGCGTGATCTGCTTCGACTCTCAGCCCCAAAACATCGTGATGACGCAGAACCGGCGGGACGCCCAGCTCAGCGATACCGATTCGATCCAGATCCTGCTGGATACCTTCGACGACAATCAGAGCGGGTTCGTCTTCGGGACGACCCCCACGGGCGTCGAGTACGACGGACAATTGTCCAAGGCCGGTCAGTCACGCGGGGGAGTGGGAGCGCCGGCGCGTGCGGGAGGAGGCTCGGGAGGCTCGCAACGCGGGGGCGCGGCCGCCTTCAACCTCAATTGGGACGGCGTTTGGAATGTCCGGTCGCGGATCACCCAGCGGGGCTGGGAGAGCGAGATCATGATCCCCTTTAGGACCTTGCGCTACCGGCCCGGCCTCGACGGGGTGTGGGGCCTCAACGTCAGCCGCAACCTGCGCCGCCGCAACGAGCTGAGTTTTTGGTCGCCGGTTTCGCGAGCTTTTCGGCTCAGTCAGGTCGAGCTGGCCGGCTCTCTCCACGGGCTGGAGACCACGACCCAGCGCAACCTGAAGCTGCTGCCCTACGTGCTGGGCGGCTTTTCCAAAAATTACGAGCGCCCCGGGGACCAGAGCAAAGCCGAGCACAACGCTGGATTGGACTTGAAATACAGCCTCACGCCTGGATTGACGCTCGACGCAACCTTCAATACGGACTTCGCCCAAGTCGAGGTAGACGACGAGCAGGTCAACCTGACGCGGTTCGATCTTTTCTTCCCGGAAAAACGGTCGTTTTTCCTCGAGAACTCCGGCATCTTCGAGTTTGGAACTCCCCGCGCCGTAGAGCTGTTTTTTTCCCGAAGAATCGGAATCGATGAGAACCGCAATCAGGTGCCGATTGACGCCGGCGCCCGCGTCAGCGGCAAAGTAGGGAAGTATCAAGTAGGATTTCTGAACATGCAAACGCGCGAGCAGGAAGGCTCCTCGCCCGCCAACAACTATGGCGTCGGCCGGGTCAGCCGCGAGTTTTCGAACCGCACGACGATCGGAGGGATCTTCACTTCCCGCCGCGCGACCACGGATTTCGAGGACGCGCCCAAGTCCAACACAGCCTACGGCCTCGACGCCAACATCGGGATCGGGCAATATGGCAACTGGTTCAACTACGTCGCCCAGACAAACACGCCCGGGCTCGAAGGCAGCGACCACGCCTACTCCTCGACCTTTGCCTACGACGCCACCAACCACCAGATCGACCTGGGATATCTGGAAGTCGGCCGCAACTTCAATCCCGAGGTCGGGTTCGTGCGCCGGGTCGGGTATCGCAAGCCGAACTTCGGCTACCGCTATACTCACTATCCGCAAGCCAGCCGGATTCGCAGCATTTTCCCGCACTTTCAATGGAACAGTTGGTATACGCTCGGCTCCAACGATAAGGAATCGGGCTTTCAGCACTATCACACCGATACGCGCTGGCAGAACGGGGGCCGGCTGGGACTCGCCTGGAACCGCAATTTCGAGCGCCTCGACGAGCCGTTTGAGGTACATCCGGGAGTGAGGGTCGCGCCGGGCCGCTACTCCTTCAGCGAGCTGATCGCCAACTACGGAACCGACCCGACCGCGACGTTTTTCTTGAGCGGCAACGCGGCCATCGGAGACTTCTACGACGGGACGATCCGCACGCTGAACTTCAACGGGGGATATCGCTATAGCCACAATATCGTCTGGACTGCTTCCTATGTCCGCAACTTCATCAAGCTGCCGGCCGGCGACTTCAATACCGATCTGGCCGGGTTGCGGTTCAACTGGTCGTTCACTCCCAAGCGTTTTCTGCAAACCTTCAGCCAGTACAACAGCAGTACGAGACGGATTGGACACAACGTCCGGTTGGGATTGATGTCGACCTCAAGCACGGGCTTGTTCATCGTATTCAACAACACCAATGCCACGCATGACTACACGGACCCTCACGAGGTGCGGCGGCGGACCGTATCGCGGGCGTTGTTCGTGAAGTTCAACTATCTGCTCGACTATTGATCCTTACAGCAAGGCACGGCAAGCAACTGTTGTAACTATATTTTCTACTTATAGACTCTGAATACCTACCGGCTTTCAGCCGGCAGGTTCGTGTGCGACTGAAAGCCGCCTGAAGCGCGCCTTGGCCGAAACAGAGCCGCGCCCGCAAGGGTGCGGTCGAGGGTAGTCAGTGCGTCGGGGCCACCATCGCAATGCGGTCACTGCCACCTGAATTATGCACTGCGGGGTGCACCGGAGGAGGGCTGAGCCGCCAGGGGCCATTTGGGGGACCCCCGAAAACATGGGGTAATAAGGTAGGCTGGCAAAGATTTCAGCTTCGCCAGTCAACCCCAAGGAGGTCACCCAAATGGTTACCAAGCGAAAACAGCATAGCTCCCGAAGGCCCGTCAAACAAGGCCGGGGCGCGAGGGCCCCGCGGCCCAATAAAATCGGGGCTGCCACGCCTTATCACTTCCGCGGCAAGAATCTGACTCCCTACGGCGGCTTGCTGCCCGTCGCCACCCTGCTCGAAAAACTCGGCTTCCAGGCGCTGCTGGAAGAAACCATCACGAACAAACGAATCACCCGTGTGATGAGCCTCTACCAGTTTGTGCTGGCCCTCGTGCTGGGCCTCTATGTCGGCTTTGCGCGGCTGAACCAACTCCGCTTCATCGCCCGCGACCCCATCTTGACCGGCATCTTGCAAGTGACGCGTCTGCCGCCGCAGTCCACGCTGTGGCGCTTTCTGGCCTCGCTGCACCTCAACGTGGCGAAGCAGATCCTTTCCATTCAGCGCCAGCTGCGGGAACGAGTCTGGGCCGCGGCCCAGGTGAAATTGGAGACGGTGACGCTGGACACCGACACCACCGTGCACACGCTCTACGGCCGCCAGATGGGCGGGCGCAAGAGTTACAACCCCAAGAACAAGGGCAAGCGCAGCTACCAGCCGATACTGACTTTCCTGGCCGAGACGCGCGAATACCTGATGGGCGGGTTGCGCAACGGCGACCGGCCCACGGGCCGGCAGATCGCCGCCCACCTCGAGAGCGCCTTTCGGGCTTTGCCGCACGGCGTGAAGAAAATCCTGGCGCGGGCCGATTCCGGGTTTTATTGCTGGGAGGCGGTGGAGGCCTATGAAAAGGCGGCTTGTCAGTTCGTCATCGTGGCGCGCAAGACCAGGCGGCTGGTCGAGCAGTTGCAGCAAGCGGCCTGGAAGCCCTCGCCCCACAGCGATGCGGATGCGGAATGCGAATTCCTCTACCAGCCGCAGGGCTGGGCGCGGGCCTGTCGTTTCCTGGCGCTGCGTTACGAAAACGAACCCGCGGCCGGCGCGGCCGAGCAATACCAGCTGTTTGCCACCAGCGCTTACACCTACCGCGTGTTTGTCACCAACCTGGCCGAACCGATCGCGGCGGTGGTGTGGTTTTACAATCAGCGCGCCGCAGCCGAGAACCTCATCAAGGAGGCCAACAACGACGCCGGGCTGGCGGCCCATCCCTCGCGCCGCTTTGACATGAACCGCAATCACTTTCAGCTGGCCATGCTGGCCTACAACCTCAACTGCTGGCTGCTGCTGTTCAACCGCGAAGCCCAAGCCAGCGTGGAGACACTGCGGCACACCACCCTGGCGACGGCGCGGCTGCGCTTTCTGTTCGTGGCGGCCAAGATCTGGCGGCACGCCGGCAGAACGGGTGTCAGCTACAGCGATCATTATGAGGAAAAGGGCCTGTTTGAACGGCTGATGCGGCGGCTGCGGGCGATGGGGCCACCGGGATCGAGCTTCGCGCCGGTGGTGGAGGGTGCGCTGAGTTGAGGGGCGCTCCATGCATAAAATTTCATGCACTCGCCGCAACGTACTGGGAACACGCCGCTTGCCCGCCCGCTTTTGCCCGCCGGGATTGGCAGGCGGCTCAAACAGGGAGGGAAACAGAGGAAAAGACGACTTGCTAAATCACTGAGTTGACACGACTGCCGCTACCGCCACAACTCCATCGGCGATGGCTACGCCGAATCTGTGCATAATTCAGGTGCCAGACTGGACCGCACCCTTGCGGGCGCGGCTCTGTTGAGAACCCTCGCTTGAAGCTGACCGCCTGAAAGGCGGTGGGTTTGGACCTGGTGATTGAACTAAACCCACCTGTTGGCGGCCCCTTGGCGCACTGCCATTTTCACGTGCCAAACTAGGCAGATGAGCGAGCTCAGCCACGGCGCGTCCTCCCGGCGCCCCCGCCCAAACGCTCCGCGGCGCCCCAACATTCTCTTCGTCATGACGGATGACCAGACCGTCAAGGAGCTGAGCTGCTACGGAAGTAAGATCCTGCAGACACCGAACATGGACCGGCTGGCACGGGGCGGAACCCGTTTCGCCAACTGCTTCGCAACGAACGCACTGTGCGCGCCGAGCCGCGCGACCGTTCTGACGGGCTGTTTCTCACACGTTCACGGCATTCGCGGAAACTCCGAAACAGCCGGCGAAATCGAGCAACTCGACCCCGGCGTCCCAACCTTCCCGGAACTGCTGCGCGAAGCCGGCTATCAAACCGGCCTGGTTGGCAAATACCATGTGCGTCAAGACCCGCGCGGCTTCGACTACTGGTGCATTCATCCGGGACAAGGCGCCTACTTCGATCCCGTCTACATCGAGAACGGCGAACGCGTCCAGAAGCAGGGTTATTCCTCCGACATCACGACCGATTTGGCGCTCGGCTTCCTGGAGCGGGCCGGCCGCGAGCGGCCTTTCTGCCTCGTCTACCAATTCAAAGCGCCCCACCGGCCGTTTCGCCCCGCTCCCCGGCACGCGGATATGTTCGATGACGTGGAGGTCCCGCACCCTCCAACTTTTGATGACGATTACGCCACGCGGATGGTGGCGCAAAAGTCGGAAGACATGCAGTTCGACAAAGTGCTGGCGGCTGACTACGAAGACTTGCCCCGGAACCTCTCGCGGACAGAAAAAAAGGAGTGGATCTATCAGCGCTTCGTGAAGGACCGGTTTCGCACAATTTACGGGGTCGACGAAAATCTGGGGCGCGTGCTCGACTACCTCGACGAAAACGGCCTGGCCGACGATACGCTGGTTCTCTACACGTCCGACCATGGGTATTTCCTTGGCGATCACGGCTGGTATGACAAGCGCTTCATTTATGAACCGTCGATTCGCATCCCGCTGCTGGCGCGCTATCCTGGCGCGGGCGCCGGCGGCCGCGTGGCCGGCGAGCTGGTGATGAACATCGATTACGCGCCGACGATTCTCGATTTCGCCGGCGTGCCGATTCCCGCGCGTATGCAGGGGCGCAGCCTGCGGCCGCTCATCGAAGGCAAACGAAGCGAGGATTGGCGGCGATCGATCTACTACGCCTACTACGAGGACTCTTGGCAACTTCACGGGAAAGGGCAAGAGGCGATGGCCGAGCCCTACCGCTACTTCACTCCCCATCGGATCGGCCCCCACCGCGGCGTGCGCACCGAGCGTTACAAGCTCATCGAATACTACGGCGAGGGCGATTATTGGGAGCTGTTTGATCTCGAGAAGGACCCCGATGAGCTGAACAACATTCACGCCGGCGCGAGCTCGCAAGCGATTGTCGCCGAGCTGAGCGGCGAGTTGCAGCGCCTGCGGGTGCTCTATGGCGACACTCAATAGCGGAGGGGGCTCTTCATCGGCGCTTGACGAAATTCAGCGGCGCTGACAAGCGCGGAGTACACAGACCATGAATCCAATAGATGCACTGATGATCGGCACGGGAGAATACACAACCGGGTATGTTCACGGCTCCCCGGCCGACTCGGACAAGAGCGCCGGCGTGATCGCCCTGACCCTGTTCGATCTGCGCCGCCGCGGCCGCATCGGCGAACTTGCAATGGCCGGCACCAACGGAACGAAATTCCCCGGCATTCGCGAACACTTGAGGCGAGCAATCGGCGACACCTATCGCGGCATGGATCCGCAGTTCGACGCGTTTCCCGCCGACAACGTCGAGCGCGACCGAAAGGCATACCGCCGGGCCCTTGAAAAGATGTCGCCCGGCGACATCGTAACGATCTTCACCCCCGACGACACGCACTTCCCCATCGCCATGGATGCGGTCAGCCAGGGCTGCCACGTGCTTGTCGCCAAGCCGCTCGTCAAAACGGTGGAGGAGCACCTGGCACTTTCGCAAGCCGCCGAGGCGAAGGGCGTGCTGGTGGCAATGGAAGTTCACAAGCGCTGGGACCCGCTCTACACCGACGCGCGCGACCGTATTCGATCGCTCGGGGACTTCAGCTTCTTTTCGTCTTACATGAGTCAGCCGAAGTCTCAGCTCGATACCTTCCGAGCCTGGGCGGGCAAGTCGAGCGACATCAGCTACTACTTGAACGCGCACCACATCGACTTCAACCTTTGGGCTGTTTCCGGGTTCGCCCGGCCCCTCAGCGTCCACGCTTCCGCCGCCGCCGGCTTCGCCCAAGGGATGAATATTCCCACCGAAGACACGATCACTCTGACTGTCGATTGGGAGAATCTCGCCAGCGGCAATCGGGCAACCGCTGTTTACACGGCTTCGTGGATCGCTCCGAAAAGCGACGTTCATTCCCAGCAGCGGTTCTTCTACATGGGGCATGGCGGGGAAGTCAGCCTCGATCAGGCCCACCGCGGCTACACGCTGGCGACTGACAAAGCAGGTTACGTCTCGGCGAATCCGCTGTTCATGAAATATACGCCCGACGCCGACGGCTATTTTGCCGGTCAAAGCGGTTACGGATACCGCAGCATCGAAGATTTCGTGGAAGCCGCCATCGCGATTCGGGCGGGCGAAGCAACGGCGCGGTCCTTTGAGGGGAAACTCGCGACAGTGCGGGAGACTTCGCTCGTAACGGCTGTCCTCGAGGCGGGCCGCCGAAGCCTGGACAACGGAGGACGCGTCTGTCAGATCGCCTACGACAAGAGCGGTCAGGTTTCCGGAGTTTCGGCCGCGTAGCTCGTTTCCGCGGAAAGGCCTATCGCGTGCTTCGACCGTCAGGCGGCGAGAATTGCGGTTAGCACCGGAGCAGGTTTGACGCCTCTCCCCGCTCGACGTCAGCTCACTTTTTCGATCCCAGGTTCTTGTGCAGCCACTCGACCATCTCGGTCTTGTAGGCCTGGAACCGGGGGTCTTTCTCCCAGCGGATGACCCCGTGGGGGCCGTCTTCGACAATAATCAGGTCGCATTGCCGCCCCAGCCTCTTCATGCAGGCCTGGAAGAAGGTCGACTGCTCATAAGGGACGGCCTCGTCCTTCGTGCCGTGGATGAGCAGGAATTTCGGAGTGTGCTTGTCCGCATAAGTGAGTGGTGAAGCCTCATGCAGCGTAGCCAAAGCCTCGGCGTTCATTTCGGTAATCCCAAGAAAGCCTGTGATGGATTTCGGAATCTCTGCCGCGAACTTCCGTGAATACAGCACTAGGTCGAAGGGGCCGTAGATGGAGACCACGGCGTCGATGGGGGAATTCTGGCGGTTTCTTATTCCGACGAGGTTGACCAGATGCGCGCCCGCTGACTCGCCCATCAAGGCAATGCGCTTCTTGTCAACTTTGAAGCGCTTGGCATTGCGTGTGACGTACTCGACGGCCGCTTCGACGTCTTCCACCGGTGCCGGATAGGGGTGATCGGGCGCCAGCCGATAGTCGATGGTGAACCACGTGAAACCTCCTTGGGTCAGCGGTTCGAATAGCGGCTGGACGAAGCCGATCGTCTTGTGGCCCCCTGTCCACCCGCCGCCGTGTACCAGGATCACTGTAGGGAATGGTCCCTTGCCCGGGGGGATGTGCGCATCCAGCTTGAGGCTCACCCCGCCGAGCCTTGCAAACTCGAGATCAGATTGGACTTCGTAGGTTCCCTTGCCGCTTTCAACCCGGCCGCCCGCGGGCTCTGCTGGCCCCGCTGCCCGCAAGAAGGGTGCCGTCAACACCAGACAAAGAACGCTTGAGTGAAGGAAGGACTTTGTTTTCATTGGATGACTGCTCCCTAGGTTGGAGACAGCTGACTGCTGAAGCTCCAGCCATTGAGGACGGCGATCAAGATAGGCCTATTCCACCCAGGATTTCCATTTTGGCCCTGGCACGGCCACAGTATACACCCGCGCTGCCCCGAGTACCGCCTCTTTTCGCGTTGAACCCCGCACATCACGTCCGCCGGCAGGCGCGGCGGAGTGCGGCCGACAAGGGGCCGCTGATCGCTGCTTGGCTACAGCATACATGTCCGCATATCGCTAATCGTATCGCTTCACTATTTCTCGCGCCTTAGAAGCTAAAGCGCAGCAGAAACTGGAACGTCCTGCCCTCGTTGAGCGTGTTGGTGATTTGGGCGAAGCTGGGGGAAGTGAGGACTTGGGTCGGTTCGGCGAATTGGGCGGTGTTGAAGAGGTTGATCGACTCGGCGCGCAACATGAGCGTTTTCTCGGAACGCACGCGCCAGGTTCTCGAGAGCGCGGCGTTGACGTTGCTGATGCCGTCTTTGCGGAAGGTGTTGCGTCCCAGGTTGCCGCGGTCGTCGTCGAGCGTCATGAAGGCGAATGCCGAGGCGGGCAGTTTAGCGGCATCGCCGGGATGAGCAATCGTCGTCCCTAGCACCGAAGTGTCGATGACGTGAGGCCGGTCGCCGCGGCTGCCGTCCACGTTGCCGAATCCCGGAGAATCCGATCCTGAAACCACGCTAAACGGCGTGCCGCTCTTGAGCAAAACCACCGCTGACATATTCCATTGTCCGAACGCCTGTGAGACCCAGCGTCCGCTGCTGGAAAGCGAAGGCGTCTCGTAGGAGACTCGCGACAAAAACGCGTGACTCTGGTCGAAAGCGCTGGGGCCTCTTAGGTCACCGAATATCTCCGATTCGGTCTGGTTGCGCAAGGAGCGGCTGATTCCTCCGGAAGTGGCGGTTGCGGTGAAGTCGGATCCCAGGTCGATGGCCTTGCTGAACCAATAGGAAGCGTCCAGCGAAATGCCGCGCCATCGCGGCATGATCAGGCTGGCGCGGGCCGCGTCGAAATAGCCACGCGAAATGTTGGCGATCGTGCGAATGTCGAAATGGTCTTGGTTCGGGCGGCGGTCGTTCACCGTCTTGCTGTCAGGTTCAATGCCCGGCAGGCGGCTGGCACGGTTGCCGTACACCCGCATGAACAAGCCAATCGAGCGGCTGCCGACATAGCCGAGTTGCAGCTTCCAGGCGTCCGTCAGGCTCGGTTCCCAACTGAAGTTGTACTGTTGTGAATAGGGAGCCACGAGGTTGGGGGGAAACACAAATATGGTGCTGCGTGCATTGGGGTCGACGTCGAAACTGAGTCCGCGCAAAAGCTCGACCAGGTTCGGATCGTCAGAGGCGAACTTCACCGTGCCGGGCGGGTTGAAGCGCACTTGCTGATAGGTCGACGGAACGATATCCGCGTAGTGAAGGCCGTAGGCTCCGCGGACCACGCCCAGAGGTCCTGGAAGGCGATAAGCGAAACCGAACTGGCCTCCCACGTTGTTGCAGTCGCAAGGGTAGGGGAACGTGTTGAGGCCGTTGACTTCGGAGGGACGCGGCAACGGCTGGTAGCGCACTCCGATGTTGAGAGTGAGGTTCGAGTTGACGCGCCAGTCGTCCCCGAAATAGAACTGCATGACCGAGTTTCTGAACCCACGGTGTGCGTTGCCGACAGCGCCTGAAAAGCGGCTCGGAGTTCCCCAAAGAAAGTTGGTCACGGCGTCGTTGCCTGAGTCGTTTCGAAAATCAATGAACCCGCGGTGACTGCTGGTTTCGGCGCCGTTGGTCTGCCGCCGCAGCATCTCGAAGCCCGCGGTCACCGCGTGCCGTCCGCGAACATGCCGCAGACGCCAGGCGTAGCGAAACAGGTTTTGCGCGCGGTCGAGAGGGACAGTGGAGCTGGGGCCGAGGTTCGTGAACACGCCCGAGACTTGCACATTCGGACCCGCATTGTTGGGTTCCGGGACGAGCACGGACCCGATGCGGTCGAAGCCCATGGAGAAATCAGTGATCGTCGCCGCGTTCCAGGCGCGATTCCAAGTCAGGCGGGCCACGTGCGCTTGGGTGCTGGTGTCGGGGTTCTGTCCGGCGATGAGCTGAAACGCATCGACACTCTGCGAGGTCAGGGCATAGCGGAGAGTGAAGCGGTCGCGGTCAAGTGTATGGTCCAAGCGGGCGGCGATGTTGTCGGTGTCGACGACCTGCGGCGAGCTGGTGTTGAGGGCGCGTTCATCGATGTCGGTCCGGTTGGGCAGCTCATTGGGGAAGGCGGCCAGAAGGCGCGCAACGACCTCGCGGGTCTCGGGGTCGGTCGTGAGCGGAGTGCGTTCACTTGCTTTGGGTACGAGGACGTTGCCATTGACGCTGCCGCGAATCTTTTGCTGGCTGCCTTCGACGTAGAAATAGCCTCCGCTCCACAGGGGCGTACCGACAGTGATGCCGTAATCATTCTCTCTGGCCGGCTTGACGCCACCCACCTGGAAAAATGACCGGGCGGTGAAGAGGCTGTTGAGGTGAGTTTCGTAAACCGTGCCGTGGAAGCCGGAGAACTTGGACGCGCCGAGGTAGGGCGGGGACTGGCCTCGGCGGCCGAACTCACTTCCAAAGTAAGAACGATCGACCTCGAACTGCTCGATGATAGTGGCGGTAATTCCCACCCGGGCGTTGAGTTCCCGGAGGGCGTTGTTGTCGACAGGGTTGAATTGTATGTTTTCGTTGCGGCGGCTCTCGCCGGAGTTGACGTCGGTGACTCCCAGCAGGTTGAGATCCTGGCGCTGGGCGGCGGCCGAGCCGGTGGTTGCGCTTGGTGAGGTTGGGGCCGCCGGGAGCGCTTCGCCGGCGGCCCCGGATTCCGCGGCCGGGCCGGCTGCTTTGGCGTCGGAACGGTCTGCCGCGAAGGCAGGCGAGAAAGACCAACAGAGGCAAGTGGCGGCCGCGAGAACACTAAATGCACGTTTCCGGCGAAGGTATGGGCGCGGAGCCATAGCGGTGTCAACTGTCGGGAACGCACACGACGGCTGGAGTCGTTTCAGGCCGAGCGCCTCGCGTGCAGGGGTACCGTCATTAGTTTATCCGAGAGTGCGGGTTTGGGAAAGATGGCTTTGCCGTTGGCAGTGCTGTATGCCATTTGTTGGTCCAGGGGTTCGATCATGGCCTTACGAAGCCGTTGAAACTGAAGTGGTTGTGTGATGAGGGTATAAAATTTCTTTATGAAGTGGCAGAGAATGGCAGACTTTGGCAGATATATCGGCGATTTGGGCAGTTTCGGGGGGCTGGTGGCCGACGTCAAGCTCTAGTGTCTTTGTTTTCAATGACTTTTTTAGAGGTGACCGCGTTGGCGGTTGGCAGAAACACGTCACCCGCGCAGGTTTTTCGTGCGGTTTTTGTTTTCTTGTTGCCGCTGAGTAGGACGGGCTGGGGGAGGTTTGGGGCTCTTGATGGCTGCTTGCTGGTGGAGTTGCTCGGGGCTCGAGTGCCGTCATGAGCGGCGGGACATGTCGCCAAGAATGGCGACACGGCACGCGGGAATGCGTGCGCCAAGTCTTTGGGCGCTGCTTTCATTTTTGAGGGGCCCCCTCGGCTCCCTTGGCTTTACCTTGACGGTGATCTATTCCTTACCGGCCTTTCACTAGCAGCTTACCAAATAGAGTTCGGGTTTTCGGCTCATCCGGCCGCGTGGGCCGGGTGTAAGTGTATGTAGACATGGGTCGGTAAGTTTTTCTTGATCATCGGTGACCGGCGCTTGAGGATTTGGGGGATTCGACCGCGCTGAGACGCGGGCTGGCAGGCGGGCCGGGACGAAAGCCCGTTGAAACGGGCTGAGGAAAGGGTTTGGAGGGGCTGTCACTGGCCCTAAAAGGACCGGCCTGCTGGCAACGGCAAGCCACGTGAACGTGGCTCAGCCGGTGAGCAGCGAACCCCTGAAATGCAGAAACCTGAGACGCCGGCCCGGAGGCCGGCGCGGCCCGCCAGGAGGCGCGCGCCACCTCGGGGCGTTTCGTCCCCGCTGTCCGCGGAATGTAGAAACTCCAGCTGCGGGTGTCTCCGAGCCCCACGCTCCGGGAGGTTCGGGATGGTTTCGCGGGAGGCCCGAACTCCTTGCGGACGGATTGCTGGCGTGACGTTCCCGCTTGGGGCCGTTGGCGTAGACTAGAACAGTTGCAATTGGAACTCTGCACGGACCCCATCATGAGCAAAAAACCCATCCACGACCGCCGTACATTCTTACGCAATACAGGACTGGCCCTGACCGCCGCCGGCTTGTCCTCCTGTGGCGCCGCCCAAGCGCGGCCGAACATTCTCTGGATTATCGGCGAAGACTTTTCACCCGATCTGAGCTGCTACGGGAATCGTGACGTGGCGACGCCGAACATCGACCGGCTGGCCTCGGAAGGCGTGCGTTACACCAATGCCTGCGTGACGGCGCCGATCTGCTCAATTGCCCGCTCGGCGCTGATGACCGGCATGTACCAAACCTCGATCGGCGCTCACAATCACCGCAGCCATCGCAGGGACGGCTACAAGCTGCCCGAGGGAGTGCGCCCGTTCACGGCTCTGTTCCGCGAAGCCGGCTACCACACGTCGAATCTGAAAGACACTTCCGTCGGGGGCAGAGGCAAAACGGACTTCAACTTCAATCTCGACGAGCCGCCATTCGATGGGGCTGACTGGTCCGGCCGTGCCGAGGGACAGCCCTTTTACGCGCAGATCAACTTCTCCGAGACACACCGCGCGTTCAGGGCGTTTCCGGAGCGGCCTATTGATCCGGCGACAGTGGAGTTGCCGCCCTACTATCCCGGCCACCCGGTTGTCCGGGAAGATTTCGCGCTGTATCTCGAAACAGCACAGCATTTGGATCAGAGGGTCGCCAAGGTTCTCGAGCGGCTCGAACAAGAAGGCCTTGCCGAGGACACGATTGTCTTTTTCTTCGGCGATCATGGCCGCCCGCTGCCGCGCGGCAAGCAGTTTTGCTACGAGGGAGGGATGCTGATTCCGCTGATTGTCCGCATTCCCGAAAAGTTTCGGCCGGCGGGCTGGCAGCCGGGGTCGGTCAGCGACGATCTGATCAGTCACATCGACGTCACGGCGACGTCGCTGGCTTTTTGCGGCATTCCCAGACCGCCGAATATGGAGGCACAGGTTTTCATTGGTGAAGAGTCCGCGCCGCCCCGCGAGGTTCTCTTCTGTGCCCGTGACCGGGCGGACGAGACGGTTGACCGCATCCGCGCCGCGCGGACGAAGAAGTGGAAATACATTCGCAACTTCTATCCCGAGCGGCCTTACACGCAGCCGAACCACTACAAGGACACGTCCTATCCGCCGCTGCAAGTGATGAACCAGCTCAAGGCGGAGGGGAGGCTGACGCCGGAGCAGAGCTTGTTCATGGCCGATACGCGCCCCGAAGAAGAGCTTTTTGACCTTGACGCCGACCGCTTCGAGGTGCGCAATCTCGCGGGCGTCCCCGAACATCGGGCAACCCTCGACGAGCTTCGGGGCCGGCTGGAAAAGTGGATCGAGGAAACGGGCGACACCGGTGCAACTCCCGAAAACCCGCTGCCCGCCGAGTATGATCTGCGCACTCACGCGGACGGCTGGGCCACCAGCAGCGGCGTTATGACCAAGAAAGACGGCCTATTGCACATGAAGTGGAACGGCGACAGGAACCAATTCACTTGCCCCTGGGTCGTTGAAGGGGGCGAGATGGAGCTGCGCTTTCGCGCCCGCTCGAAAACGATTACTCCAAAACGGCTTTTTTGGGGAACGGTCGAAAACGTGCGCGGGCGGGGCAACAAAGTGGCGATCACTTTCAAAGCCAACGGGGCGTGGCAAGACATCTCAGCGCGTTTTTCAGCCGCGGGCTGGCTGGTCAACTTTGGGATTGCATTTGACTCGGGTGATGGTGAGATCGAGTTCGAAGGCGCGCGGCTGACGCGGCACGATGGGGGCCGGGCGAGGTCGGTTGGCGAGTGGGATTTTGCATCTAGGCAATAGGAGCGTGCGGATCACCCAACGACGGTCAGGTAGAAGACGCCGAACAGGTTGTTCGAGTCGGTCCAGATTTGGGCGCTGTGGAAGCCGGCTCGCGCCGCGAGCGACCGGACTTCGTCGATGGCATACTTGTAGGAATTCTCGGTGTGAATCGTCTCTCCTTTGCTGAATGAGATGGCTGTGCCATCGAGCTTGACCGAGTGGGCGGCCAGGCTTTCGAGATGCATTTCAATTCGGCCGTGGTGCTGGTTGTAGAAGGCCCTATGCGCAAAGGCGGAGAGATCGAAGTCAGCGTCCAGTTCTCGATTAATACGCGCTAAAACGTTGAGGTTGAACTCGGCCGTCACTCCTTGTGAGTCGTTGTAGGCGGCGTTCAGGATTTGGGTGTCCTTTTTCAGATCGACTCCAAGCAGCATCGAGCCGCCCGGTCCGAGGGTCGCCGCGGTGTTGGTCAAAAACGCCAGCGCGTCAGCCGGGTCGAAGTTTCCAATCGTCGAACCGGGAAAGAAAGCGGTTCCGCGCTTGCCTGAAAGGGTCGCATCCGGCGGCAAGGAAAATGGCTTCGAGTAATCGGCGCAAATGGCGATGACATCGAGTTCAGGGTAAGCCTTGGCGAGTTCGATAGCCGAGCGGATCAGATGGTCCTTTGAGATATCAACCGCGATGTAGACTCCGTGGCCTCTGACCGCATCGAGCAGGATACGGATTTTGCGGCTGTTGCCGCTGCCGTACTCGATGAGTACCGCGTCGTCTCCCAGCAAGGCGGCGATCTCCGCGGAATTGCGCTCCAGGATCGAGATTTCCGTTCGAGTCGGATAATACTCGTCGAGCTCGCAGATCTGCTCAAAAAGCCGGGAGCCGCGCTGATCATAGAAGAATTTCGGCGGGATCCGCTTTTGCGGGAGTCTTAGCCCCGTGAGGACTTCGGACTTGAGATCAGCGAGTGCCGGGTGGTTGTCGAAGAACTCGATGGCTCCGGAATGCGCTGTTTCTAAATGAGCTGTTTCCATTTAGTCGTCCGCCAGTCTGATGCCGCTGAACTGCCAGCGGGCACCGGGCGGAAAGAAGTTTCGGTAGGTGGCTCTGACATGGCCGGCGGAACTGACACAGGAGCCGCCCCGTAGCACGAACTGGTTGCACATGAACTTGCCGTTATACTCTCCGACTGCTCCGGCGGCAGGCTGGAATCCGGGGTAGGGCGAGTAGGGACTTCGCGTCCATTCCCAGACGTCCCCGAACATTTGCCGCGGTTGCAAACCGCGTTCCGAGGCGGAAAGGGGGTGCAGGTTGGCGTCCTCGTGGAAGTTGCCCTGAACCGTGCGGTCCGCGGCCGCGGTTTCCCACTCCGCTTCGGCCGGCAGGCGCTTGCCGCGCCAGCAGGCGTAGGCGTCCGCCTCATAGTAGCTGACGTGGCAAACCGGCTCACTCTCCTCGACAGGCCGGAAACCCGAAAGCGTCGTTTGCCACCATTGACCGTCCTGTTGCTCCCAGTAAAGCGGACTGTCCCAATCCTTCTCGCTGACTGTCGCCCAACCGTCGGATAGCCAGTAGCGGGGTTCGCGGTAGCCGCCCGCCGCGATGAACTCCAGAAACTCCCCGCTGGTCACCAGCCGGGAAGCGAGCCGGTAAGGCTCCAGATGCACTCGATGGCGGGGCAGTTCGTTGTCAAAACAGAATCCCGGCCCCGCAAAGCCAATATCCGCCGATCCTCCAGGAAAGGCGAGCCAATCCAGTTCATTTGCTCCCGCCGCGGGTACAGCTTCACGGGAATGGTAAGCAGGCCTGAGAGGACTTTGCGCCAAGATATGCTTCAGGTCGGTCAGCAACAGCTCCTGATGCTGTTGTTCGTGATGCAAGCCAAGATGGATCAGAGGCTCGATCCGCGGCCATTCCTCGTCGTCTGCCTGCTCGACTAGCCGAGACATGTTCACATCGATGTGATGCCGGAACCGATATACGTGTTCCACGGTCGGCCGGGACACCAAGCCCCGCTTGGGCCGCGGATGACGCTCACCCACAGCTTCGTAATAAGAGTTAAAAAGGTAATTGAATTGGGGGTGAAACTCGTGATAAGCGGCCAGC
Source organism: Bryobacterales bacterium (assembly GCA_965226185.1). GTDB lineage: Bacteria > Acidobacteriota > Terriglobia > Bryobacterales > UBA6623 > CBDCYS01. Next base: position 2,545,675 of record CBDDCT010000007.1, on the reverse strand, counting down.
GACGGCCGAAGGAGAAACGTTTCGAAAAACCAGCTCGTGTGGGCCAGATGCCACTTGGGAGGACTCACGTCATCCATCGTCTGGACGACATGGTCCTCGATCTCCAAAGGCCGGCAGATGGCCTCTGATGTTTCACGAACTTTCCGATAATGCTCGAGAAGCAGCTTTTTGGCCGCCGAATCTCGGGTCTGTTCGCCTTCCGCGGATATGGCGGCAGCGGCGTTTGTTGATTTCTCGGAAACAGGCATGGGGCGGGTGGGAGAACTTCTATAATATCGAATCGATTTGTGAACGCGGCTTCGTGGCAGCCGAAACAAAACGCGGCCGGATATCCCGAAAGCCGTCACAGGTCTTCTTTGTCAAACGTGATGGTTGACTCCACGCTGAACTTTTTGTAGTTCTCATAGTCGATCGTGTACTTTACCGTCTGCACCCCGCTGCTGAAGGGCAGCACGTCATCAGCGACGGTCTTCACGGGAAACCAAAACTCCCCATCCACTTGGGCGTAGACGGTCGTGAAATTGGGGAACAGGTTTTCAACCTCGTTGCGGTAAATCCGTGGAAGAGGCTTACCCATCACACGGACCACTTGATGGCCCTCGACACTGACCCAGATCAGACCATCCAGCAGCCTTTGGCCATCGAGAACCTGCTTGGGCTTCATGCGGTAGACATAGCAGGGTGTCTCGCCGAGGGTTTCACGGCCTTTATAGGTGAATTGATAGTTCCAGGCGTTGTCTTTTGTCAGGACGAAAGGCTGCACCTCGCGGATGTCACGAAAGTCCTCTTCGGTAAGACGCATCCTCTTCAGGGTGTTGACAGGGCGCTTGACGAATTCCTCGGTTCTCTCTCCAGCCGGGGTAAACACAATGTCGCGGACCTCACGATAAAAGCCTGCCGTTGCACCTCTCCCGCCAAGCTCGGAGAAGAAAAAACGCTGCCGATAGGTATACTTTTGAAACTCCTCCTCGAAGCGGCTGCCGTTGGCCGCGATCTCCCGAAGGAGGCCGCGAGGAGGGGGAGTATCCTCAGCCCGGGCCGTCGTTCCAGTCAAGAGCAGGGCTGCGGCGGCGACGAGCGCTGGCCCTGCCGGCGCGAAGTTGCGGGCATAGAGGGATGTGTGGACCCCTCCCTTGCGGCCGGGGCTCTGAAGGTAAGATGGGTAGGTGCCGGCAGCTTCCGTCACGGACTTGAAGCGGTCCTTTCGAACTTTCTGGTATACCCTCGCCATCGTGAACGCGAGCCTGGTGGCCGCGGGCATCATTCTTGCTTCACGCTATCAGGTGTCCGCGGCAATCGCCGTACCCATCGTCCTGGCCTTTTTGCTGCAAGTCTCAGTCTATCTAGTTCCGGGCTTCCCTCAAGTACGTGCCGCGTTGGAATCGCGTTTCACGCCGGGGCAGTTAGCCGGTTTGCTGGCGGTGTTTTCGGTAGGGCCTTATCTCATCTACTCTGTTCCGACGGGGGTATTTTCGCTGCTGGGACTGGCCAAGCTGAGCGCGCTCGTCGGGGTCATCTGTCTTCCGTTCCTCGCCGCCCCTTCGTCCGACAAACGGCTTGGGTGGCAAGACATCGTTGTCCTCCTGGCGCTGGCATATCCGATGATCAGCGGCCTAAGTCCGATGTTCCGGGAGATCTATCGCTCGCCAATCCCGGAAGTCGCCAAACTCGACTTCCTGGGCAAGATGATGCTGGTGCCGCTTGGCGCGATGGTGTTCCTTTCGATCCGAAAGTTGCCCGGAGCCGGGTTCCGTCTCGCTGTGTCCGCGAACGACGTAAAGGTTGGCTTGAAGAACTATCTGCTTTTTCTCCCAATCGGAATCCCACTCGCCCTGGTCACTGGGTTTACTCGGTGGAGCCCAAAGGCTATTGACCAATGGACATATGTTCCTGAGCTGCTAGGTAATACGCTCGGAGTTTATGTCTTCCTGGCGCTCGGGGAGGAGCTCTATTTTCGAGGAATTTTGCAGAATCTTTTGACCCGCCACCTGGGCAGCGCTCCCGCGGCACAAATCATCGCTAGCATCTTCTACGCAATGTCGCACATATCCAGCCGGCACTTCCCAAACTGGGAGTATGCGGCTGTCACGCTGGTTCTGGGCTGGTTCTGTGGCCGGGCGTATGTTCAAACACAGAGCATCGTAGCCGCTGCCGTCACGCACACCCTCGTAGTGGTTTCGTTGAGATTCTTATTTGAGTAATGGAACCCGGCTCGGGTGAATGCACTGCTGTCCAAATTAGCTGAGCGGAGCGGGTTCGGCTGCTGAAAACACGCCAGAAAGCCCCGCCAGGAGGCCGATCTGGGAACCAGGTTGCCGGTTTGGACAAGATAGAAATCATGCTGCTGTCCCAATTAGGCCTCCATTCCCGCCAGTAATAATTGCTGTGGCGACTCGGGTTCGCTGCCCGGCGGCGGGTGAAACGGTTCGTCCAGCCAGGCGAACAATTCGCGGTGCACAAACAACTGCTGCCGCAACAAAGCGACCAGATTGGACAAGCTCCAGCCCCAACGCGCCCGCAGCTTTAAGTACCGCAGCAGCAAGATCGCGATCAGCGCCGTCCAGATCTGGATCTTCAGCGCGTTCGCCGAGGTGCCCACGAAGGTCTTCACCCGCAAGTTCTGCTTGAGAGCCTTGAAAAACAGCTCCACTTGCCAGCGGTCTTGATAAATGGCGGCAATCGTTGCGGCCGCCAACCCCAGGTGATTCGTCAAGAACACGAGCGTGCGCTGCTGCTTGGCGTCGAAGTATTCGATGCGGCGGAACACCACCTCGGAGCCGCTGGCGGCCAGCGAGGGAAAGAAGATCACTTCGTCGCGGCGCACGCCTCCGGGACGGCGCGGCAACGGGCGCTGTTCGAGAACCTCGTAGTTGGCCCCGCGTTTCAATCGTGTGACAAAGAAAACGCCCCGCTCGCTCAGCTCGGCGAACCAGTCGTAGTCGTTGTAACCGCGGTCGAAGACCACGATCGTGCCGCGGTCGAACGACATTTTGCGGGCCGGCGCCAGGTCGGGCGTCTTGGCGTCGGTGACCACGCAGAAGCTGGGCAGGTAGCCGTCGTGATCGAGTACCAGATGGAGCTTGACGGCGCCCTTGGTGCGCTGGAACTGGGCCCAATCAAACAGCGAGGCGCACAGATCGATGACGCTGGCGTCCAGACTCAGCAGCTTGTTTTTGAAACGGAACTTGTGGCCCGGCGCCGCGCCGCGGCACTTCGCCAGCAGTTGATGAAAGACCGTTTCGTAGATCTGCCAAGGGCGTTGCCGGTTGGCGTAGGCCAGCGTCGAGCGCGGCGGTGCGGCGGACAAGCCCAGGTGCCGCAGCTTGCCTTCGCTGGCCGCCAGACCGCCGCAAATCTCACGCAACGACTGGGCGCGGCCGAGCTGGCAGAACAGCATGGCGACGAACTGTCCCCAGCAAGTGAAGCCGCGGGCGTGGCGCTCCCCGCGATGCTGGCGGACGGCCTGTTCAAACTCCGAACGCGGGAACAGCTTTAACAATTGAGAGAAAATACTGCATACTTGACTCATGGCGGGGCCTCCTCGGGCGGGTTGGTTCATAGGCCTGAACCCAATCCCAACCTAACAGAGGTTCCGCCTCCCCGGCTTACGAATTCAAAACGCTAATTTGGACAAGAGTGGGGTGAATGCGACAGGCGTTTCAGGCTGTCCCCGGTGATTTTCGAGGGGCCTCCCTTACCGACGTATAACTTCTTTCGATTTTATTTACATCGGAGCTCTCGCCAAGTCCGAGAACACCTTCCTCCGCTCACTCAAAGGTACCTCTAGCCGTACAGCCAGGACCTGCCGAAACTCGGGCAACACGGTAATCGAACTAGGCCGTTTCTCGGATGTGTCGGGATTCGTTGCCGTCATACAATTCACGAAGGTTACTGCTAAATGGTCTCCGCCGACTCAACTTCCAACTCCTTGAGGTTGTCGCCTCGCAAAAATGAGTACTCCGTGGCAGAGGCCGCCCGGATCCTGGATGTGACTTCCGAAGAGCTGCGGTCGCTACTGTCGCGATGCGTGCTGGATGAGATGGAGTCCATCCCCAACATCGCCAAGATGAGGTTCCGGCCGGCTGACTTGGTGATGCTCAATCTCGTGAAGCGAACTACCCTCGACAACCGTCCGAAAGCATAGATCGCGCGGGCGATCGGGCGAATCCACTTTTCGGCCGCTCTGCCTGTGGCCGGCAATCACGCCTGCAAATCCTCGCGCCAAGAGGGTTTCTCCCGATTCCAGCGCCGCCGCCGGGACGGAGATTCAGAGCCTCGACGCCCCGGACCGTCATTGGCGCCACCATCGCAGCCCCAACCAGATCTTAGCGCGCCCGCCGTTCGGCATGGTTCCTCACATCCCGCCCCGCTCAACAGTGGTAACTTAAGCAAAAGTGATGAGGTCTTGATGCGGCCGCGGGTGGCACTCCTCGCGATTGGGATCACGGTGCTGGTTCCCGTGAAAGCGGCGGAAGTGTATTCCGGCGTAACGCATCACTTCACGATCCCGCGCCAAGACGAGGAGGTGCTGCTGTCGGACATTACTTTCACGGTCGTTCCCGGCAGCAAGAATCTGACGATTGAAGTCGAGACGGAAAACTCCGCGGATGACGTCGACTTGTTCGTTCGCTTCGGCCTGCCTCCCGCCGGGCAAGGCGGTATGATTCTCGCTGACTATTCCAGCGCCACGGCCGGCAGCGGGAACGAGGAGATCGAGGCGAACGGCAACTCCAATCCTCCACTGCAGACTGGCATCTATCACATCGGACTGCTGGTCAAGACGCTCGACACAGAGATTGCCGGAACCATCGTCGCGACGACCGAGACGGGTGGAACCCTGCAAACCTTTGTCGTCTCGACCTTCGAAAACCTCGACGACGAAGGCTGGACACGCAACTTTCCCGCGTCCGATCTTCCGGGTGCGAGCAGCGGCGATTTCGGCGGCATCTCGTTCGTCGATCCCGCCGGATTCATGCGCTACATCGACACGGACGGCCCAAGCCGAGACTTCGCCGTGGCTCCCCGGAAGTTCTTGGGCGACCTGTCGCAGTTTTCCGGCGCACGGTTTGAGTTCGACTACCGGCACTCCAGCGACTTCGGGCCGTTCTTCAAGTTGTCGATGATTTTAATCGGCGCCGAGTCGGCTTATAGCTGGGTCGGCACAGTGCCGACCAACAACGAATGGGCGCACTTCACGGTCGAGCTGTCGGACGCGGGATGGACGCGAACCGCCGGTAGCGCGGCTTTCAGGGAGGTCTTGCAAGACACGCGGCGCATCGAGCTGAGCATGGATCAGTCGCCGCAAGGGGAAACGAACGATCTGGATAATTTTGCGCTGATCGGCGGCCCGCCTAGCGGCCCGAGCGGCTCGCCTGACGGTCCTCGCTCGTCTACTTTCGAGTTCGGGCTCGACGGCTGGACACGGAACTACCCGCCGGCGGCGATACCCGGCGCAAGTATCGGGGCCATTGATTCCGGAATCGTTCTCGGCGACCCCGGCAAGGACTCCATGCGTTTTTTGAAGTTCGTCGACTCTGGGGAACGCAGCGACGATTACGCGGTTGCACCCGCGAAGTTCCTGGGAGATTTGTCCAAGCTGGACCGCCCCTGGTTCGAATTCGATTACCGCCACATCGAAGGGGCCTTCAGCAAAGACCGCGTAAACCTGCGGCTGATCGGGCTGGAGACAGTCTACATATGGGCCAGCGCGCGAGCCCGGTCGGCGTGGCAACATTTTCGGGTGCCGCTCAACGAGGACAACTGGGTCCGCTTCGTTGGCGAGTCGGAGTTCAACCAAGTGCTCGCCAATCTCCAAAGAGTCGAGGTCAGCATGGACCTGGCCGACGGGCCCGAGGTCAACGGCCTCGACAATTTCTACCTGCGGACGGAATACGTTTCTCCGTCGGGCCGTGCCCTATTTATCGCGCCCGACCGGATCGTCGCCACCGGCAGTTTGGGAGGAGTCCCGATCGAGCCTCGTGTCTTGGAGGTTACCGGAACCGCCACCGCGGTCAACTGGACAGCGAGCGTTCGTCCTGAAGCGGTGACGTGGCTGTACCTGAATGTAGCAACGGGAACCACGCCTTCGCGGTTGGAGCTGATGTTCGACGCGGCCGGGCTTCCCGCCGGCGTTTACGAAGCGGAAGTGCTGATCCGGGAGGCGGAGTTTGGTGTTCCGTGCCAGACGGTTGCGGTGACGCTTGTGCTGGATGATTCCGCCATCCGCCCGCGTATCAACTCAGGAGGAGTGGTTCACAGCGTCGAAACCGGGCTGCCGCTTTCTCCGGGCGTGCTCGCCACGGTTTTCGGCGAAAACTTTGCTCCGGCCGCGCAACAAGTGGGTTTTGTGCCAGGGACAACCAGCCTGATGCGAGAGGCGTTGGGCGTGAAGGTGCTCATCAACTTCAAGAACGGCGGCCTGATCGAACAGGCGCCGCTCCTCTACGTCGGTCCGAAGCAGGTGAATTTCCAGATGCCCTTCGCGGCCGCGGGCAGGCCTTCGGTTGAAGTCGTCGTGATGTCGGGCGACTTAACAAGCGAGCGGGCCGAGGCGCTGATCACGCCCGCGGGGCCGGGGCTGTTTGTGTTTGATGGAAACCGGGCGGCGGTCGTCAATTCGGATGGAACCCTGAACATGCCGGCCGCTCCCGCCGATCGAGGCAGCGTCATCCTGGCTTTTCTAACTGGTGCTGGAGAGGTGGAACCGGCTATTGCTTCCGGAGCCGCCTCGCCCGCCGAACCGTTGAGCTTCCCCAGCGCGGACGTCAGCGCGACGATCGGCGGCGTGGAAGTGAAAGTCCTTTCGCTGGTGATGACGCCCGGCTTTGTCGGTCTGGTTCAGGCCAACATCGAGATACCCGAGGGACTTGCCCCTGGCGACCATGAGCTGGTCATCACGGTTGGCGGCTGGGTCTCGAACGGGGCGGTCATTTCGGTGCGATAGAGCCGTCTCCCGCTCACTGTTTACAGCCAGGATTCACAGCGATTCGTGAGCGGGGCAGCGCGGGCGAATTCCCGTCTATCATGAAGGATTACTCTTCCTTGCCCGCCCAAGGGCCCAAATGCTTCGCTTTGAAACCGCCGGAGAGTCCCACGGTGAGACTCTCGTTACGATCCTGACCGGTCTGCCGGCAGGCGTTCCGATATCCCTCGACTTCATCAATCGTAACCTGTGGCGCCGCCAGCAGGGCTATGGCCGGGGCGGCCGCATGAAGATCGAGAGGGACAAAGCGCACATCGTCTCGGGCGTGCGCCACTCGAAGACGATCGGCTCGCCGATTGCCATTCTGCTCGAGAATCGGGATTGGAAAAATTGGACAGAAGCTCTTCCGATCGAGGACACCGCCGGCAGCGAAGGCAAAGCGAAGCCGGTCAAGCGCCCGCGCCCTGGACATGCCGATCTGGCCGGCTGCCTGAAATACAACTTCCATGATGCCCGCTATATCCTCGAACGAGCGAGCGCCAGGGAGACGACCTCGCGCGTGGCGGTGGGCGCCTTCGCCAAGCTGTTCCTCGAGCAGTTCGGCATCTCTATCCTCAGCCACGTTATCGCGGTCGGCAACGTTGCCCTTGAACGCGACGCCGGCTGGGACGAAATTTCCGCGCTCTCTCAAAGGGACGAAGTGCTGCTCAATTGTGTCGACTCGGAAGTCGAGCAAGGCATGAAGGCCGAAGTCGACGAGGCCTACAAGACCGGCGACACGCGCGGGGGCGTTTTCGAGGTGGTTGCCCACAACGTCCCGGTGGGGCTCGGCTCGCACATCACCTGGGACTCCCGGCTCGACGGGCGCCTCTCGCAGGCGATCATGTCGATGCAAGCCGTCAAGGCTGTCGAAATCGGGCGCGGCATGCTGGCCGCGATGAGTCCCGGCGCGAAAGTCCAAGACACGATCCACTACGACAACGCGCGGCGGGCCTTCACTCGCGGCTCCAACTTGGCGGGCGGGCTCGAAGGCGGCATGAGCAACGGACAGGATGTCATCGTGCGCGGCTACATTAAGCCGATCTCGACCCTGCGCCGGCCGCTGGAGTCCGTCGATTTGGATACGCGAGAGTCCTCAACAGCCGCCTACGAGCGCTCCGACGTCGCCGTCGTGCCGGCCGCCGGAGTTATCGGCGAAGCAATGGTGGCGATCACGCTCGCCGCGGCGTTCCTGGAAAAGTTCGGCGGCGACTCGCTCGAAGAAACCCGCCGCAACTTCGACGGTTTCCAAAAGCAAGTCAAGCAGTTTTAGCCGAGCGCCCCGGAAGCCGAAATGGCCGTCGGCCAGCAGGGACCTCCATGATAGGTAAAAGTCAAGGGGCCGGCCCAGAAGACCCCTGGCCCGTCCTCGATGGCGGGTGGGTGCGATGCGGAATCCCGTTTCGGCGGCGAGTGTTTGCGAATCGAACGTGGGGCCCCACGGACATTACCCACACTACCCCAAGCTTGCCCTCTTTCCGCTGGGACACTCTGGCAAGATTCGCGGACAATTCTGGCCAGCTCTCACCAAGGAGAAAACCCCAGGAAGGGCGGGGGCGGGTTACTATAAATACATAACCCAGACCGAACCGGCTCAACCTGAAACGGTTGGGATATAAAGAGACAGTCTTGCGCTGGCTTTTGCGGTTTGCCTGGTGGCAGGATTTTCCATTTCTAGATTTCAGTGGTGACAAAAACGTAGTATGCTAACGCGGTAAATTTGGAAGTCTCTTTTGACCAGGAAAGGCAGCCCGTGCTGAACTATCGGACACCGCGAGTCCATACCTGGCTGGCGGGTTTGCTCGCGGCCGGCGGGTTTCCGTGCACATTGGCGGCGCAGCAGCCCGCGCCGCCCGCGGTCCCCCACCGGCTGCTCGTCGATCAATACTGCACCTCCTGCCACAACGACAGCAAGAAAACGGCCGAGCTCGCACTCGACGTGGTGAGCGCTCACAGGGTGGAGGAGAATGCGGAGACCTGGGAGAAGGTGGTGCGTAAACTTCGCGCACGGCAGATGCCTCCCGTCGGGCTTCTGCGGCCGGATGAGGCTACCTATGACGCAGCGGTGTCTTCACTGGAGGCCTCGCTCGACAGCGCGGCCGCGGCCCAGACCAACCCCGGCCGCACGGACACCCTCCGGCGGCTCACGCGGACTGAATACCAGAACGCCATCCGCGACCTTCTTGCCCTAGAGGTGGACCTCTCCTCCCTGCTGCCGCGAGATGAGTCCAGCCAGGGCTTTGACAACATCACGGTAACGGACCTTTCCCCGGCGCTGCTGGAAAGCTATGTATCAGCGGCGGACAAGATCAGCCGCTTGGCGGTGGGGCGGCCGGTTTCCTCTCTCGCTGTCGAGACCGTCAAGATGAAGCCGGACCTCACTCAGGAGTGGCCGTTTGAAGGGCTTCCGGTGGGCACCCGCGGCGGAACGCTGTTTCCCCACACCTTTCCGCTGGACGGAGAGTACGAGATCGTGGTCCGGCTGACGCGAGACCGGGACGAACAGGTTGAGGGATTGAGAGAGATCCACCAGATGGAGCTGCTTTTGGACAGGGAGCGGGTCGGCTTGTTCGATGTCGTGCCGCCCCGGCACGTCGGAGATCATTCAGCCGTTGACAAGCACCTCAATGCCCGCATTCGGGTCAAGGCTGGTCCCCACCAGCTTGGCGTGACTTTTCCGAAGAAGCCTTGGGCGGTGCTCGAAATTGACCGTCAGCCGTATCAGGCTCATTTCAATGTGTATCGGCATCCCCGGGTCCAGCCGGCGGTCTATGAAGTCTCGATTACAGGTCCCTATAACGCGACGGGCCCCGGGGACACGCCCAGCCGGAACCGGATTTTCGTCTGCCGGCCGGCCAGCGCCGCAAAGGAAGAAGGCTGCGTCAGACGTATTCTTACGACGCTGATGCGCCGGGCCTACCGGCGGCCGGTAACCGAGCGGGACTTTGAAAGTCCGCTGGAGTTCTATCGGCGGGGCAAGCCGGAGGAAGGCTTTGAAGGGGGCATTGAGATGGCCCTGTCCTCGATCCTGGTAAGTCCGGAGTTTCTGTTCCGTGTGGAACGAGACCCTGCCGGGACTTCGCCGAATACGGCCTACGATATCAGTGATTTGGAGCTGGCATCCCGCCTTTCATTTTTTCTCTGGAGCAGTATTCCGGACGACGAGCTTCTAGATGTCGCGATTCAGGGAGACTTAAGAAAACCTCAAGTGCTGGAACAGCAGGTGAGGCGAATGCTGGCGGACCGGCGTTCCGACACCTTGCTGACGAACTTCGCCTCCCAATGGCTGCACTTGCGCAACCTGGAGTCGGTCAGTCCCGACATGCGCTTGTTCCCGAACTTTGATGACAATCTCCGGCAGGCGATGCGCCGCGAAACGGAACTGCTTCTGGAAAGCGTTATCAGGGAGGATCGAAGCGTCCTTGACCTGCTCGCTCCCGGCTACACGTTTCTGAATGAACGCCTCGCCAAGCACTACCAGATACCGCATGTGTACGGGAGCTGGTTCCGTCGGGTGAAGCTTGACGACGATAGCAGACGGGGCGGACTGCTTCGCCACGGAAGCATTCTGACGGTGACCTCTTATAACACGCGGACCTCGCCGGTGATACGAGGGCATTGGGTGCTGGAGAATTTTTTGGGGGTGCCGCCGCCGCCGCCGCCAGCCGTCGTTCCGCCGCTGGAGGACAAGACGATAGACGGGAGCCTGTCCGTCCGGGAGCGGCTGATCGAGCACCGCTCCAATCCCGCCTGCTCGGGCTGTCACTCTCTGATGGATCCGGTGGGCTTTTCGCTGGAGAACTATGACGCCGTGGGCCAGTGGCGCGAATCCGAAGATGAACAGCCGATTGACCCTTCAGGAAATTTCCCCGGCGGCGCCCGGTTCGAGGGGGTATCAGGCCTTGAGAAGGCTCTGCTGGAGCGGCCCGAAATGTTTGTGGGAACGCTAGCCGAGAAACTTCTGACATACTCTCTAGGAAGGGTAGTCGAGTACTACGATGCTCCAGCGGTTCGCAAGATCGTGCGGGATGCACGTTCGGAGGGTTTTCGTTTTTCTTCCCTCATTCTTGGAATCGCCAAAAGCAAACCGTTTCAGATGAGGAGATCACTATGATCATCAACAGGAAAGCTCTCCCGCGGCGGACGTTCCTGCGGGGAATGGGTGTTACGGTGGCGCTTCCGCTGCTGGACGCGATGGTTCCCGCCATGACGGCCTTGGCCGCTACAGCGGCGAGGCCGGTGCGCCGTCTGGGTTACATTTTCATTCCCATGGGATCGGATATTTCCCGATGGACTCCTCCGGGCGACCGTTCGTTGACTGAGCTTTCGCCTATTTTGCAGCCGCTCGAGCCGGTGAAGGACTACCTCACGGCTGTCACGAACATGGAGCTGAAGCTCGCCTATCCGGGCACCCACGCGACCTCCAACTCCGCCTACCTGAGCTGCGCGAAGGCAAAGTTGACCGAAAGCACCGATTACTATCTGGGCACCACGGCCGATCAGATCGCAGCCAAGGAAATCGGTCAGAGCACGCCGCTGCCTTCACTTGAGCTCGGCATGGACCTGCTGGATATAGTGGGGCAATGCGATGACGGCTTTGCCTGCGTCTATCAGAACAATCTCTCCTGGTCCTCGCCCACCACTCCTCTGCCGTATGAGGCACACCCCCGGAAGGTTTTCGAGCGTTTGTTCGGCGAGGGGGGAAGCGCGGCGGAGCGAACGAAGACCCTAAAAAAGAAGGCCAGTCTGCTGGACCGGGTGAAAAGCGATATTTCCCGGCTTCAGCGTGAGCTGGGCGCGGGCGACCGCGCGAAGGTGAGTCAATATCTGGACAGCGTGCGGGAGGTGGAGCGCCGCATTCAAATAGCTGAGACCGGAGTGGCTGAGAATCCGGCGCCGGATTTCGAGCGGCCGGTCGGCGTCCCGGCTGCTTACGCCGATCATGCCCGGCTGATGTTCGACTTGCAGGTGCTAGCGCTCCAGGCCGACATCACCAGGGTGATTACCTTCCAGTTGGCTCGGGAAACCAGCACGCGAAGCTACAACGAGATCGGGGTTTCCGAGCCCCACCACCCGCTGACCCACCACGGGAACGATCCAGAGAAAATCGCCAAGATGGCCAAAATCAACGAGTATCACGTGTCGCTGTTCGCCTATCTTCTCGAAAAGCTCAAGGCCACTCCTGACGGGGACGGCTCTCTGCTGGATCATTCCATGTATATGTATGGCAGCGGCATGGGGAATCCGAACGCGCACGATCACACCAACCTTCCGATTTTGGTGGCTGGAGGAGGCGCGGGCAGGCTGAAGGGAGGCCGTCACATCCGCTATGCGGAATCGACGCCGCTGGCCAATCTGCACCTGACGCTGCTCGAGAAGGCGGGTGTCCGCATGGATTCCTTCGCCGACAGTAAAGGAAAGGTCGAGGAACTGCTCTCTATTTGATTCCCTCTGGGGGGAAGGGAGGACGCGATTGCCATGTCCGTGAAACAGATAGCCCTATGGGGGACGGCCTGGCTGTTGTCCGCGGTCAGCCTGGCTGGCGCCGCCGACGCCCCGCTGGCGGATGCGGCCCAGATCATGGATCGAGAGGGTATGCGCGCCCTGTTCGAAGAGCCCGCGGATGTGAACGCATCCCAGGCTGACGGGATGACGGCTCTGCACTGGGCCGCTCGTCACGATGATCTGGAGATGGCCAAACTGCTGATCGGAGCCGGAGCCCGGGTGAACGCCGCGAACCGCTATGGGGTCACGCCGCTGACCTTGGCCTGCACGAATGGAAACCGTGCGCTGGTCGAGCTGCTCCTCGATGCCGGAGCCGACCCGAACACCACCCTTCCCGGCGGCGAGACCGCGTTGATGACCGCCTCCCGAACGGGCAGGCTCGGTCCTGTCAAGGCGCTGCTGGTCCGCGGGGCCGACCCTCACGCGGCGGTGGAAGGAATGGGGAGGGAGGAGGGAGCGGGCGCCAATTCTTTCCTCGCCCGCATGGCTGACCCCACTATTTTTGATTTCGAGATAAAAGTTGAACAGACGGCCCTGATGTGGGCGGCCGCGGAGGGTCACGCCGAGGTTGTGGCGGAGCTGATCGAGTTCGGCGCCGATTTCCGGACCACTCTGGAATCGGGGTTTACCCCTCTGCTCTTTGCGGTGAGGGAGGGCCACCTTGAAGTCGTGCGGGCCCTTGTGAAGGCGGGCGCCGATGTGAACAAGAGCATCGAGCCTCTCCCGGAATGGCGGCATCCCGGCTACGACGGGCGCCTCAAGCCGGGATCCGGCCCGCTGCACGTGGCGGTCGAGAATGGTCATTTCGAACTGGCGGCCTATCTGCTGGAGGCTGGCGCCGATGCCGCCGCCGCCGACGCGACCGGTTATACCGCGCTGCACGCCATCCCGGCGACGCGCAAGGTCGCCCTGGGCGATGCGAACCCGCCTCCGGAGCCCTCGGGAAACATGACCAGTCTTGAATTCGTCCGCGCGCTGGCGGCCCATGGAGCAAACTTGAACGCGAGAATCGAAAAAGAGCGCCCGACCATTCCAGTCGGCCCCAAGCCCGGGCTGACTCCGTTCTTGATGGCCGCCCAAACCTCGGACGCCGAGTTCATGAAGACACTGGCCGATCTGGGCGCCGATCCGCTGCTCAGGGACAAAAACGGCAGCACGGCTTTGATGCTGGCGGGCAGCAGGACAGGAACCGCGGAAGAAGTGTTGGAAGCGATGCAACTGATACTGGATCTCGGCGCCGATATCGACGCCGTCAATCGCAACGGTGAAACCGCAATGCATTCCGCCGCCTACAAGAACCGGCCTGAGACCATAAAGCTGCTCGCCGGCAAAGGCGCCAGCATTGAAGTCTGGAACCGGAAAAACAAATACGGATCGACGCCCTTGGCCATCGCGGTGGGATACAGAAGGCCCCGAAGTTTCAGGCCTCAGCCCAAGGCCGAGGCCGCAATTCGTGAAGTGATGATTGCCGCGGGTGTAACTCCGCCGGAAAAGGTCACGGTCACCGCCAAGACTCAGCAGGCCTATTAGGCTTCCAGCCGGCCGACACCCTAGCGCCACCCGACGGTTACACCTGTCCTTCGCCAAAACTCCGTAGCCGATCGAAAGTGAAGGCATTGCAGGTTAACAACGCGAAAGCGGTTTTGCCCTGGAGCGCGCCCGGACGTTCTTCTATTTCAGCAGTCACACGTCGCCGTCTTCCAGTCAGTGAAATCTCGCTCCCTGAGCACGCGATGATGGACCGCTTTGAGATGATGACGTCCAGCTCGGAACAGATTGTGAATAGGCCATGGACGCACAGAAAGCGTTGGAGTTGTGGCGCTGGTCCGAACTTCCGGCACCAGGATCGAATGGCTTGGCAGGAAACGGCGACGCCACACTCAGCGAGCAGGTCCCCGGCATCGCGAAAGCTCAGAGTGACCCGATGGTACAAGCAGACGGCATGGCTGATGATCTCGGGTGGAAAGCGGTGGCGTCGATACAGGGATTCCATCGGTCAATTGTCGCCGACCGGCGTTAACTTGACAATGCCATTTTCGGACATTTCGGGGCTGACCCCCGCGGGTGTCCCGACGGTGGCGTAGCGCGCCGATGCAGGCGGCGGCTTCAAGGCGGCGGCTTCGGCCCCGGGTCGGCTTTGCGCCGTTGCGTCTTGGTGCCCTTTCGTGCAACATTGTGTTTTAGACTGTGAGAGCCACTAAGGCCACGAAGGGGTGTTGACGATCGATACACTCCCACGACAAAATCATATCCCGTTGGATGAACAGGACAAATCAATCAGAATTATGAGAAGGTTGTTGCTCGGCGACGTTGTCAACTGGATCAAGACCGAGGACCCAACAATCCGCCACCTCGAGGATTACGGCTCCGGCGATTACCCCAGCGAATGACCTTGCTAACCGCAACCTTCTACTACATGGCAGCCGCCAGCATCGCGAGCGCGCTTCTGGCCGTGACGCGGAAGAATCCCGTTCACAGCATGCTCTGGGTGCTGGCGCTCTTCCTGCACGTGGCGGGCATCTTCCTGCTGCTGGCCGCGGAGTTCCTGGCAGCGGTGCAGGTCATCGTGTACGCGGGCGCCATCTTAATCTTCTACCTTTTTGTCGTGATGGTGCTCGACCTGCCGGACGAGGAGGCTCGGCCGCGGTTCGGCAATCATTGGCCGCTCGCCGCCGCCGCCGGGCTCTCCTTCGCGGCCTTGGCCTGGCTGGCCCAAGCCGGCACGCATGACCCTGTTGGAGCCGTGGCCGCACCCGCCGCACGGAGCGTGGCAGCGGAAGGTCCGCCTCAGGGGAGCCTCGCGGAGGTCGGCATGGCGCTGTTCGGTCCTTTCGCGTTGCCCTTCGAGATAGCCTCGCTGGTGCTGCTGGCCGCTATCGTCGGCGCCATCGTCATCGCCAGGAGGAGACCAACAGAGTCATGATTGTGCCCGTGAGTACGGTTCTGGGATTGAGCGCTATTCTCTTTGGGATTGGAGTATTCGGCTTCCTGGCCCGGCGCAACATCATCCTGATGCTCGTCTCGGTTGAGGTCATGCTCAATGCGGTCAACCTCAGTCTCGTCGGCTTCAGCCGTCACTTCGAAGACCCGCGTGGTCAGGTCATGGCCCTGTTCGTGATCGCCGTGGCAGCCGCCGAGGCAGCGGTCGGTCTGGGGCTCATAATCGCCTTGAACCGGAACAAGCCTGGGGCGGGCGTGGCGGATCTGACCGAACTCAAATGGTGACGTTTTCGCTTATCCCCCTGCTCGCGGCGCTGGCGCCGGCCTTGGGCGCAATCCTGATCGCGTGGACGGGCGAGCGTCGCGCCAACCTGAGGGAATTCTGGTCTATTGCGGCCGGTGTCGTGATGTTCGCCCTGGTAGCCTCGATGGTCCCGGAGGTCCTGGCCGGCCGCACGCCGGAGTGCCTGCTGTTCCGGATCCTCCCCGGCATCGAACTGGCTTTTCGGGTGGATGCCTTCGGCCTGCTGTTTGCTTCGGGGGCCTCGCTGCTGTGGATCTTAACCTCATTTTATTCGATCGGCTACATGCGTACTCTTCGAGAGCACGCGCAAACCCGTTACTATTCTTGTTTCGCTCTGGCCCTTTCGGCCACCATTGGGGTGGCCTTCTCCGCCAACCTCTTCACCCTGTTTCTGTTCTATGAAGCCTTGACCCTGGTCACCTACCCCCTCGTGGGTCACCACGAGACGGCCGAGGCCAAGGCAGGCGCCCGCAAGTACGTCATCTATCTGCTGGGCGCCGCCAAGGTGTTCCTGGTAGCCGCCATCATTCTGACCTATAACGTGGCCGGAACGCTGGAGTTTCGCAGCGGCGGGATACTGCCGACCGAGCAGCTCAGCGAGCAGCCCACGCTGCTGTTCGTGATTTTCGCCCTATTCCTGTTTGGATTCGCCAAGAACGCGCTCATGCCGCTGCATAGCTGGCTGCCCGCGGCCATGGTCGCCCCCACCCCGGTGAGCGCGCTTTTGCACGCGGTGGCGGTGGTCAAGACGGGTGTGTTTTCCACGCTGCGGGTGTTTCTGTTCGTCTTCGGCCCCGACGCCATGCGGGCGCTTGGCGCCGACCAGCTTGCGCTGGGAGCCGCGTCGGTGACGATCCTGGTGGCGTCGCTGCTGGCGCTGGGGCAGGACAACCTCAAGGCCAGACTGGCGTTTTCCACGGTCAGCCAGCTCTCCTACATCATTCTGGGGGCGGCACTGTTGAACACGAGCGGGGTGATGGGCGGGATCGCCCACATTACCAACCACGCCGTTTCGAAGATCACGCTCTTCCTATGCGCCGGCTCAATTTATGTGTCGGCGCACAAGACCGAAATCAGCCAGTTGTCTGGCCTGGCCAAGCGCATGCCCTGGACCATGGGCGCTTTCTCGCTGGCCTCGCTGAGCATCGTCGGCATTCCCCTTACGAGCGGGTTCGTCTCCAAGTGGCACCTGGCGCTCGGCACGGTGGAGGGCGAGGGCCGCTTTGTCTTGCTGGGGGTTCTGCTGGTCAGCTCATTGCTGAGCGCTGCCTACCTGGGTCCGATCGTGTACAAGGCCTACTTCGAAGAGGAGCCGCCGGGGAATGAGGAAGTCCGCGAGGTGTCCTGGATGGTGGCGCCGCTGACAATCAGCGCCGCCGCGAGCCTTTTTCTGGGCCTCTATTCCGCCCCGGTTCTGGAACTGGCGGGGAGGGCGCTGCCGTGAACTTTTTGGAAAAGCATCTGGAAGACCCGGTCCGCTTCGCCCGGATCAAGCGATGGTTTTACATCGGCTTGGGCGTGACGGCTCTGGCCGAGATTATTCTGCCGCGCGTCTTCCACGGCGGCCACCACCATTTTTCGTTTGAGAGTTTCCCTGCCTGGGGCTCGATCTACGGGCTGATTTCCTGTGTCGTGATCATCGTTGGATCCAAGCTGATCGGAAAGCTTTGGCTGATGCGCCGCGAGGACCACTATGACTCCTGAGTGGGTGCATCCAGTGCTTGAGTGGGTACACCCAGGGCTGGTGCTGATCCTGGGCGCCTGGGTCTTGCCGTTCCTCAAAGGCCAGCTCAAGCGCGCGGCGATGGTGGCCCTGCCCGCCGCGGCCCTGGCCGCCTGCCTGAGCATGTCGCCGGGCACTTACGGCGAGGTGAGTTTCCTGGGGCAAGAGCTCGTATTCGGCCGGGTGGACAGCTTGAGCCTGGTCTTTTCCTATATCTTTTCGCTCATGGCCTTCCTGGGCATGGTCTACGCGCTGCATGTGGAAGACGATTCCCAGCACGTAGCCGCCCTGACCTATGCGGGGGGCGCGCTGGGGGTGACGTTTGCCGGGGACTTCCTCTCCCTTTACGTCTTCTGGGAGCTCATGGCGGTTTCGTCGGTGCTGCTGGTATGGCGGCGGCGCGAGGCATCGGCCGTGGCAGCCGGGTTCCGTTACCTTCTGGTCCACGTCGTCGGGGGGCTCGTCCTGCTGGCAGGGATCGTACTTCACTGGTCCCAAACTGGGTCGATTGCCTTCGGCGATATGGGAGCGATTTCGGATGGCATGGCCTGGGTCCTGATCCTCGTCGCCTTTCTCCTCAACGCGGCTGTACCACCCTTGGGAGCCTGGCTTCCCGACACCTATCCCGAGGCGACGGTCACGGGCGCGGTTTTCATGACGGCCTTCACGACCAAGTCCGCGGTGTACGTGCTTATCCGCGGCTTTGCCGGGACCGAACTGCTAATCTGGCTGGGAGCGGCCATGGCGGTCTACGGAGTGGTCTACGCGGTGCTCGAAAACGACGCCCGGCGGCTGCTGGCCTATCACATCATCAGCCAGGTCGGCTACATGGTATGCGGGGTGGGAATCGGGACCGCGCTGGCGATCAACGGGTCCAGCGCCCACGCTTTCGCGCACATCCTTTACAAGGCGCTGCTGTTCATGGGAGCCGGCGCCGTTCTGCAGGTGACCGGACTGCGAAAACTGAGTGAGATGGGCGGGCTTTACAAGACCATGCCGGTCACGCTCGGCCTCTACATGATCGGCGCCTTCGCGATCTCGGCGGTGCCGCTGTTTAGCGGCTTTGTGAGCAAGTCCATGGTGGTCTCCGCCGCTGGCGAGGAACACCTGACGGCGGTCTTTCTGCTGCTCACGCTGGCCTCGGCGGGGACGTTCCTGCACACCGGCCTGAAGCTGCCCTACTACATGTTCTTCGGCAAGGACTCCGGCGTGCGCGCCGCGGAACCGCCCCGGAACATGCTCGTGGCGATGGGGCTGGCGGCGGCGGCTTGTACTCTGATCGGGGTCTTCCCGGGGCTGCTCTACGAGCACCTTCCAAACGCCGTGGCCTACGTCCCATACACCTTGGAGCACGTGACAAGCACACTTGGGATGTTGGGCTTCACGGCGCTGGGTTTCTTCCTGCTGCTCAAACACCTCGATCCCGAGCGCATGATTAGCCTCGACACGGACTGGTTCTACCGCCGCGGCACGGCTGGCTTTTTGGGCCTGGTACAGAGTCCCTTGGCGCGGCTGGAGTACGGCTTCGTTGGAGAAATCTACGAGTTTGTGATCCGGCGGCCCGTGCTGGGAGCGGCGGATTTACTGCGGCGAATCGAGAGCCGCGTGGTCGATTCAGCGTTCACGGGCCTGGGACGCTCGACTCAGAACTTCAGCCAGATCCTGAGGACGACATCGGACGGTCACGCCCAGCACTACGGCCTGATCATGGCGATTGGAATCGTGGCGCTTCTGGCGCTGGCAATGCTTACCCTATGATTGACTATCCCGTGCTGACGGTCACAACGTTCCTGCCGCTCGCGGGGGCGGCGGTGATTCTGCTCGCGGGCAGCGACCGGCTGGCGCGCTGGATCGCGCTGGCCACGACACTGGCGACTCTGGCCGCCTCGGCCCCGCTTTACTGCTCGTTCGATAAAAGTTCCTCCGCTCTGCAATTCGTCGAGCTGCGAGAGTGGATTCCGGCATGGAACATCGCCTACGGCATGGGCGTGGACGGCATCAGCATCCCGTTCATCTTCCTTGCCGCGCTGCTGAGCGTGCTGTGCGTCGGCGCCTCGTGGGCCGCGATCCAGACCAGGGTGCGGGAGTTTTACGCCGCTCTTCTGGTCGCGGAAACGGCGATGATCGGGCTTTTCGCGGCATCGAATCTTTTTTTGTTTTTCATCTTCTGGGAACTCGTCATGGTTCCCGTGTTTCTGCTCATTGGCGTCTGGGGAGGCCCGAGGCGGATTTACGCCGCGGTCAAGTTCCTGCTCTTCACGCTGGCCGGCAGCGTTTTGATGCTGGTGGGCATGGTCGCCCTCTACCAGTCCTCCGGCACGCTGGACTTCAAGGCGCTGGCGGGCGAGACGATCGACCCGGCTTTTCAGGCCTGGCTCTTTGGCGCCTTTCTGGCCGCCTTCGCGGTCAAGGTGCCGATGTTCCCGGTGCACAGCTGGCTGCCGGACGCTCATACCGAGGCGCCGACGGCGGGAAGCGTCATCCTGGCCGGGATCCTGCTCAAGATGGGCGCCTATGGTTTTCTGCGGATCTCGCTTCCCATCCTTCCCGACGCCGTGCGGCTCTTCCTCACGCCGATGCTGGTGGTCTCGGCGGTGGCGATCGTCTACGGCGCCTACGTGACCCTGGTCCAGAAGGACGTCAAGCGGCTCATCGCTTTCTCGAGCGTCAGCCACATGGGCTTCGTCACGCTGGGCATTTTCACGCTAAACAGGAGCGGGGTGGAGGGAGCGATTCTCCAGATGATCAACCACGGGATCGTCTCGGCCGCGCTGTTCTTGTGCGTCGGCATGATCTATGAGCGCACGCACACCCGAGAGATCAAGGACTACGGGGGAGTCGCCAAGACCGCGCCGGTCTATTCCACCCTGCTGGCGCTGTTTTGCCTGGCGGCGGCGGGATTCCCGGGTTTGAACTCGTTCGTGGGAGAATTTCTCATCATAAGCGGCGCCTTCAAGACCCAGCCCTGGCTGGGCGCCGCGGCCGTCTGGGGAGTGGCCCTGGGCACGACCTACCTGGTCTGGCTGTTCTACCGCGTGGTGATGGGCGAGATGAACCCCGGGCTCGAGGGGCTCAAGCTGGAGCTGAACTTGCGCGAGGTGGCGACGCTGGCCCCGCTGGCTCTGCTCGCCGTGTGCCTCGGGCTCTACCCGGAGAGCGTCCTTTCCTATTTGCGTGTCCCCGTGGCCGAGCTTCTGGCAGCCGGAGTCGCGCCATGAAGGGAGCCGCTACTTTAGCTGACCTGGGCCTGCTGGTCCCGGAGCTGATTCTCGTCGGCATGGCTTTGGTTCTCATTCTGACGGCGCGCCGTATTCAGAAAACGCCCGTCGCCGCCGTCGGGACCGTCGCCGCCGCGCTGGCCGCCGCCGCGGCCGCGGGCTGGACCCTGGCGGGCGGCGTCAGGATCGGTTTCAGCGGCATGGTCATCGTGGACGAGTACGCGCTTTTCTTCAAAGTGCTGATCGCCGCCACGCTTGCCCTGTCCACGCTTCTGGCGGTGCGGAGCCTCGACAAGGACCACATTCCGCGCGCCGAATATCATGCCCTGCTGCTGCTGGCCGCGGCGGGAATGATGCTCGCGGTTTCGGCCCTGGATCTGCTGACGCTCTATCTGGGCCTGGAGCTGATGACGCTGTGCTCCTACATCCTGGTCGGGATCCGGGTGGAAAGACCGGCGTCAAACGAGGCGGCGATCAAGTATTTCCTGCTTGCTTCGTTTGCTTCCGCGCTGCTTCTCTACGGGATCAGCCTGACCTACGGAGTGACGGGAGAAACCGGGTTCGCGGGCATTGCCTCGGCTCTGGCCGGGCAGGACTCCAGCCCGCTGGCGCTGGCGGCCGTGGGGCTGGTCACGGTTGGAATCGCCTTCAAGATCGCGGTCGTGCCGCTTCATGCCTGGGCGCCGGACGCCTACCAAGGCGCCAGCGCGCCGGTCGCGGCCTTTCTGGCGGCCGGCGCGAAGGTGGCTGGGCTCGCCGCGCTGGGACGGGCGGGCCTGGCCGCGTTCGGCTCTGAAGCGGACCTTCTGTCCGCGATTCTGCTGGGGCTCGCCGCCTTGTCCATTCTGGTGGGGAGCGTCGTCGCGGTGTCCCAGACCGACATGAAGCGGCTGCTGGCCTACTCTTCCATCGCGCATGCGGGCTACGCTCTTCTGGGCCTGATCGCGGGCACTCCCGAAGGGGTCTCGGCGACCATGACCTACGCGTTTTTCTATGTGTTTATGACTCTCGGGGCCTTTGGCGTGGTCATCGCTCTGGGCGAGCGCGGCGAGACCCTAGACGGCTATCAGGGGCTGGCGGCGCAGCGGCCCGGAACAGCCGCGCTCATGCTGCTGTTCCTGTTGTCCCTGACCGGCATCCCGCCAACAGCCGGGTTCGTGGCCAAGTTCACGGTGATCCTCAGCGCGGTGCGCGCGGGTCACGTGGCGCTGGCGGTGCTGGCCGTGGCTTGCAGCGTGGTCTCCGCGTTCATCTACATGCGGGTCGCCGTGTTCATGTATATGAGAGAGCCGCAAGATTCGCCGCCGCCGCGCTACCCGGTGGCGGTGTCGGCGGCTCTTGGCGTGGCCGCGCTAGTGACTTTGATCGGCGGAATCGCCCCCGGCAGCTTCACTCTCTGGGCGGTGTCGCCGTGATGGTTAGAATGATAGGTAGTAGCGCTTTGCGTTGGACCCAACACTTTAGAGAGGTTGCCGGCCTGTGAACGAATACATCGGAATCGTCGTCACGTTCGTGCTGGCCGGCGGGATCGCAGCGGCTATGGTGGTGCTGGGCTCCACGCTGGGGAAAAAGAAGCCCACGTCCGAAAAGCTGGCGCCGTTCGAGTGCGGAAAGGACCCCTTCTCGCTCCCGATGGGAAGGCTGGCGATCAAGTTCTATCTGACCGCGATCCTTTTCATTCTCTTCGACGTCGAGCTTGTCTTCCTCTACCCGTGGGCCGTGATCTACCGCACCCTGGGGTTGCTGGGTTTGGTCGAGATGGGCGTCTTTCTTGGGATCTTGATGGTCGGCTACGTATACGCGTGGGATAACGGCGCTCTCGAATGGAAGTGACATGCCTGGAAACGATATACAGAACGAACAGCCATCGTATTTCACGAGCCGACTCAACGAGGCGCTTGGCTGGGCGAGGAAATACTCGATTTTCCAGTACCCGTTCGTGACCGCCTGCTGCGGGATGGAATACATGGCAACGGCCTGCTCTCACTACGACGTAGACCGCTTTGGAGCGGGCTTCCCCAGGTTTTCTCCGCGTCAGGCCGACGTACTTTTCGTCGTCGGCACGATCAGTCACAAGATGGCGCCGATCTTGAAGCGCATCCATGAGCAGATGGCCGAGCCCAAGTGGGTAGTCGCCTTCGGGGTCTGCACATGCACGGGCGGTTTCTATGACAACTACGCGACCGTGATGGGTATCGACACGATCATGCCGGTGGATGTCTACATACCGGGATGCCCACCGCGGCCGGAGATGGTCCTTGACGGCCTTATGAAGCTACAGGACAAAATCCAGGGCCAGCACACAACCGGCAAGCGGCCCGTGCCCGAACCTCGCCCGGACATCTCCTGACGTATGAATGCCTCCGCGTTGATCGAGTCTGTCACGGACCATTTCCCCAATGCAGTATCGGCTTACCACACCTACCGGGGCGAGGCTACCGTGGTTCTCGGTCGGCAGTCCCTGCTCGAAGTGGCACGGTTTCTCAAGGAGGATCCGGACTTCGAGATGAATTTCCTCATGGACTTGACCGCGGTGGACTACTCCGCTTTTGGGAAGCGGCCCACTCCGGCTTTCTTCTCTTCCTCCGGAGTGGCCGTGAAACCGTCTCCTCAGATTCCGGATGAGGACCCCTGGCCCGGACCTCCGGGACAGTCGCGCTTCGCGGTGGTGTACCACTTCTACTCCATGGCCCACAAGCATCGACTGAGGCTGGTGGTTCCCGTGGAGGAGGCCGATGCCGAGGTTGATTCCCTGAGTTCGTTGTGGCCCGGAGCGAACTGGCTCGAGCGCGAGGTCTGGGACATGTTCGGGATCAACTTTAGGGGGCATCCGGACTTGAAGCGCATTCTCATGTACGAAGAGTTTGAGGGCCACCCACTGCGCAAGGACTATCCCGTCAACAAACGCCAGCCCCTGATTGGGCCGGTCAACTAACATGCCCATGGAGACGACCCAGACACCTCATGCCGACCCGGCGGAACTTGAGACCCGGGACATGCTGCTCAACATTGGCCCCGCGCACCCGGCCATGCACGGGATCGTCCGGATCGTGGCCAAGCTCGAAGGAGAGGTGATCCGGGATGCCGACGTGGAGATCGGCTACCTCCATCGCGGCTTCGAGAAAATGGCGGAGACGGTCGACTACAACGGAGTCATCCCCTACACCGACCGGCTCAATTACGTCTCCCCGCTCATCAACAACATGGGCTACTGCATGGCGGTGGAGAAGCTGCTTGGCATCGAGGTCCCGGAGCGCTGCCACTACGTACGGGTCATCCTCTCGGAGATATCCCGGATCTCGGACCACCTCACCTGCGTCGGCGCGAGCGCCATGGAGCTGGGCGCCTTCACCGTCTTTCTCTACATGATCAAGGCCCGCGAGTATCTCTGGGAACTCGTGGAGAAGGTCACCGGCGCCCGCTTGACCGTCAGCTACTGCCGCGTCGGCGGGGTGAAGGGCGACCTCCCCGAGGATTTCGCCGAACCCTGTGCCAAAGCCTTTCAGGAGACGCGCAAGGTCCTCAAGGAAGCGGATGGGCTGCTCACCCGCAACCGGCTCTTCGCGGACCGCATGATCGGAACAGGCGTCATCTCCGCCGAAGACGCCATCTCCTACGGAATCACAGGACCGTTTCTGCGCGGCAGCGGCGCGGACTACGACGTGCGCAAGGACTGCCCCTACGCCGTCTATGACCGGCTGCCTTTCGACGTGCCGGTCGGCACCCGCGGGGACAACATGGATCGTTATCTAGTACGCATGGAGGAGATGGAGCAGTCCATGCGCATCGTAGAGGCCGCCCTTCGCGATATGCCGGCCGGCCCGGTCCAGGTCAACCCTGAGACTGGCCGGCCCATCCCGGCCGCGGAGATGGTGGACTTGGCCAAAGTGGGAAACATCTCCGCCATCTCAGGCCGTTGCGCCGTGACCGGCCCAACCCTCGAGGGCGCGGGCCGTGCCCAGCATCCGGCTATCGCCGCGGACGAAAAGCGAGTCTTCCTCCCTCCCAAGGAGGACGCCTACGGCAACATCGAGGGGCTCATGCAGCAATTCAAGCTGGTCATGATCGGCCACGGCGTGCGCCCGCCCAAGGGAGAGGTTTACTTCCCGGTGGAAGGGGCCAACGGGGAACTCGGGTTTTACGTGGTGAGTGACGGAGCTGGGAGCGCCTACCGGGTGCGGGTCCGTCCGCCCTGCTTTGCCATCATGTCCGCTCTGTCCAAACTCCTCACCGGGGACATGATCGCCGACATGATCCCCACGTTCGGGTCCGTCAACATGATCGGTGGGGAACTCGACCGGTGAAACTTTCAGACCTCGAGGGCAAGGCCGGGGAGATTCTCGAACGTTACGAGTATCCGAAGGCAGCCATGCTGCCTCTCTTGTGGCTCGTCCAGGAGAATCAGGGTTACGTCTCCCGAGAAGCGGAGGGTTGGGTGTCGCGCATTCTGGGCGTGGCCCGTTCCCACGTGCGTGAAGCGGTGTCCTTCTACAACATGTATCACACCGAGCCCGTGGGCCGGCGCGAGCTTCGGGTTTGCACCAGTCTGCCGTGCCAGTTGCGCGGGGCGGAGGATCTGCTGGACCGGATCAAGGAGAACTTGAAGATCAACCCGGGCGAGACCACCCCGGATCAAAAGGTCACCCTCACGGAGGTCGAGTGTCTGTGCGCTTGCGAGATGTCGCCCATGGCCCAACTCGACGAACGCTTCGTCGGCCCTGTTGAGGGTGAGACGGCCGACACCCTCATCCAGGACGCACTCACGGAACCGGGCAACCCGGAATCGACCCCTGAGCCTGACCCCTTCATCTGCTCGGACGGGCCGGTGCTCTCCACGCGCTTCAAAGACCCCGAAGGAATCTGGTTGGAAGCTTACGTCGCTGACGGCGGATACGCCGCGGCCAGGAAGGCTCTCACCTCCATGACATCTGAGCAAGTGATCGAAGAGGTCTCCAGGGCCAAGCTGCGCGGCCTGGGCGGGGCGGGGTTTCCGGCCGGAAGGAAGTGGTCCTTCATTCCCAAGGAAACGACCAAGCCCAAGTACCTCGTGGTCAACGCGGACGAGGGAGAACCCGGCACTTTCAAGGACCGCTACATCATGGAACGGGACCCGCACGCCCTGCTCGAGGGCATGATCATCTCAGCCTATGCCATTGGCAGTCACAAGGCTTATGTTTACATTCGAGGCGAGTACTTCCGGTCGGCTAAGCGCCTACAGCGCGCCATCGATGAGGCCCATAGTCAGAATTGGCTTGGCAAGAACATCCAGGGGACCGGCTTTGACCTGGATGTGGTCATCCACCGCGGCGCCGGCGCTTATATCTGCGGCGAGGAGACCGCGCTGCTGACTTCGCTCGAGGGCGGGAAGGGTTTTCCCCGGCTCAAGCCCCCCTTCCCCGCGATCTCGGGGCTGTTCGCTTCCCCCACCATCGTGAACAACGTGGAGACCCTGGCCTGTGTCCCTTTTATTCTGCGCAATGGAGCCGAGCGTTTTGCAGAAATAGGCACGGAAAGTCAAGGCGGCACGCGGCTCTTTTGCGTGAGCGGACATGTGGTCCGGCCCGGCGTCTACGAGGAGCCGGTCAGCGTTACGCTGCGTGAACTCATCGAGAAGGCCGGTGGCGTGCGCGACGGCAACAAGCTCAAGGCCGTCATCCCCGGAGGTATCTCGGCCAAGATCCTGACGGCCGACGAGATCGACGTTGCCATGGACTTTGACTCCCTCAAAGCGGCGGGCAGCATGGCGGGGTCCGGGGGCGTGATCGTGATGGATGAGACCACTTGCATGGTCCAGGCACTCGAGTCCGCGGCGCGGTTCTTCGCCGACGAGTCCTGCGGTCAGTGCTCGCCGTGCCGTGAAGGGACCGGCTGGGTCCATCGCATCTTGCGGCGTATTGTCGAGGGGAGAGGGAGTGTTCAGGACTTGGACGACCTCCTCGCCATCGCCGGCGACATGGAAGGAAACACGATATGCGTCTTCGCGGACGCGGCTGCCTGGCCGGTGCAGTCCTACATCAAGAAATTTCGGCACGAGTTTGAGGAGTACATCCGCGCCGGGCGGAGCGCCGAAGAGAAGGAGGCGGTGGCATGCCCAGCCTGAGCATCGACGGCCGTGAGGTGAATGTGCCCGATGGGACCACGGTCATCCAGGCAGCGGAGAAGCTGGGGGTCTTCATTCCGCGTTACTGTTACCACCCGGGGCTCTCCATAGCGGGCAACTGCCGCATCTGCCTCGTGGAGGTGGAGAAGATCCCCAAGCTCCAGATCGCTTGCAACATGTACGTCACCGAGGGGATGGTCGTGCACAGCAAGAGCGAGAAGGCCGAGGAGGGCCGGCGCGCGGTGCTGGAGTTTCTGCTGGCCAACCACCCGCTCGACTGTCCGGTCTGCGATCAGTCGGGTGAGTGCGACCTGCAGAATTTCTACATGAACTTCGGGCTCTATGACCCGCGCTTCAGGGAGCACAAGGTCAAGAAGCAAAAGGCCGTGGAACTCGGCCCCCATGTGATGCTGGACCAGGAGCGGTGTATCCTCTGCTCCCGCTGCGTGCGCTTTACGGACGAGATCACCAAGACCGGCGAGTTCGGCATTTTCAACCGCGGGGACCGGGCCGAGTTGGGGCTCTACCCTGGCGATATACTCGACAATCCCTACTCGGCGAACGTGGTGGACATCTGTCCCGTGGGCGCCCTGACCGAAAGTGATTTCCGTTTCAAAGCCAGGGTCTGGTACCTCTCCAGCGCTCCCACGGTCTGCAACGGCTGCAGCCAGGGGTGTAACGTGGATATGCATTACGTGCTTGACAGTCCCCACCTAAACGACGGGGCAAGGGTCGCGCGCATCAAGCCCCGCTACAACCCGGATGTCAACCAATGGTGGCTATGCGACGAGGGGCGCTACGGCTTTGGCTGGATCGATCAGGGACGTCTTAAGAAGGTACGCGGGCCGTCAGCGGATGGCGCCGATGCAACTTGGGAGCAGGCCCTCACCGCGATCTCAACGGCTCTCGCGGGATTGGCCGGGGAACAGGACGGCGACCGGAACGGGGCCGGCCCAAGGATTGGCGTGATCGCCTCGGCCCAGCTCACCAACGAGGAGCTGTTTCTGCTGCGGGAAATTTTCAAGGGCGCCTTGGGCGCCCAAGTCAGCGCCTCTGTTCCGGAGAGGCCTGGGTCCTCGGACGACTTCCTTATCAAAGCGGACAAAAACCCCAACACGCTGGGGGCAACCCTTTTGGGCTTGGCCGGTCCGGATGTACCCGACGCCCGGCAGATCGTGAACGAGGCGCTCGCCGGGAATCTTGACGCCTTGTGGGTTGTCGGGCACGACCTGGTAGAGCTCTTCGGGGAAGAGAAGGTCCGAGAGCTCTCGGAGAGGGTGGGTCTCTTCGTCTTTTCGGGCACGAACGAAAATGCGACCGTGCCCCTGGCTCATTGGGTCCTGCCAAGCGCAGCCTATGTGGAGAAGGATGGCACCTTCGTGAACTGCCACGGCCGCCTCCAGCGTATCGGCCGGGCCTTTCCTCCTCTCGAGGACTCCCGCGAGGATTGGCGCATTCTCCTGGAATTGGCCGGGCTATTGGGTCTGACGTTCGATTGGAGGGAACCGCGGGAGATCTTCCTGGGGCTTGCCGAGGCCGAGGCGCCTTTTGCGGGACTGAGCTATGAAACGATCGGGGCGCAAGGTGTTGACGCGGCGACCCTCAAGCCCGCGCCAGAGGCGATCGCACCATGATGGAAGACCTGCTCATCAAGCTGGCTCTCGCGGGAGTGGTCCTTTTCGGCGTCTTGAACCTGGCGGGGTTGCATACCTGGGTGGAGCGGAAGCAGTCTGCCCTCATCCAGGACCGGATCGGGGCCAACCGCGCCGACATCTTCGGCTTTCGGGCGCTGGGACTGTTTCACGCCTTGGCCGACGCGGTCAAGATGTTCACCAAGGAGGACATCGTTCCGGATCGCGCGGACAAAGCCCTCCACACGTTGGCCCCCTTCTTCTCGGTCTTCTTCGCCCTGGTGGCATTCGCCGCGATCCCCTTTGGGGACCGCCTCATTCTAGGGGAAGGACGCGTCATTGAACTCCAGGTTGCAAAGATCGACGCTGGGCTGCTCTACGTTTTTGCCATGCTTTCCCTGGGGGTCTATGGCGTGATCCTCGCTGGCTTTGCTTCGCGCAACAACTACGCGATCCTGGGAGGACTAAGGGCCACTGCGCAGATGATCTCCTATGAAATCGCTCTGGGTGTCTCCATCATCGGTGTAATCATGGTCTACGGAACCATGGATTTGGGCGAGCTGGTGCGGGCCCAGGGGCAGATGATCGGCGGCTGGATCCCTTTCTGGGGCATCGTCGCCCAGCCCGTGGCCTTTATCGTCTTCCTGACCGCGGCGCTGGCTGAAACCAAGAGGCTTCCCTTTGACCTGCCGGAAGGGGAGTCGGAGATCATCGGATACTTCGTGGAGTACAGCGGAATGAAGTTCGGGATGTTCTTCCTCACGGACTTCCTGGAAACCATCATGGTGGCTAGCCTGGCAACCACGCTCTTTTTCGGCGGGTGGCAGCTGCCCTTCCTCATGCCGGACGGATTTCACTTCCCCGGGGGTGGAGAGTTTCTCGTCCCCCATTTGGTCTACGTCTTCCTTGGCGTGGCGAGCTTTTCGACCAAGGTCCTGGTCTTTTGCTGGGTGTTCATGCAAATACGCTGGACCCTGCCGCGCTTCCGCTACGATCAGCTCATGAAACTGGGCTGGAGGGGGCTGTTCCCGATTTCGGTCGTCAACGTAGTGGTGACAGCCGTGGTGCTGATCTTTCTCGGGGAGCCGCTGTAATGGCCGTAAAAGTTGTCCGCAGGCCGGAGCTGACTTTCTGGGAGAAGACCTACCTCCCCCAGATCATTAGCGGCCTCAAGATCACCTCCTCGCACTTCTTCCGAAACCTCTTTCTCCACACGGCCCACCTCTTGGGCCGTTTCAAGCACCTTCCCGCCTCGGTCACCATCCAGTATCCCGAGGAGCTCAGGCCCCTCATGTCGAGGTTCCGCAGCCGCCACCGGCTCACCCTGCGCGAGGATGGCGCCCCCCGCTGCGTGGGGTGCATGCTCTGCGAGACGGTCTGCCCGGCCAAGTGCATTACCATCGTGCCCGGGGAGCATCCCGACCCCAACGTCGAGAAATACCCGGTCCGCTTCGACATCGACCTGGGGGTCTGTGTCTATTGCGGGTACTGTGTCGAGGTATGCCCCGAGGACGCGATCCGGATGGACACGGGAATCCTCGACCTGGCGGCCTACTCAAGGGAGGCCATGCGTCTTGATATCCATGAGCTGATGGACCCTGAGCTGCGTAAGCCGCTCAGCGACTGCAGCCTGAAGTTCCCTCACAAGTGCGAGATAACCGGCGGAGAGATGAAGGGCAACTGGGACGGCGTCAGCGGGTCTTAGGGAAGTCCAGTGGGATGTCAACTCGTACTGGCGTCGAATCTCTCACTGCAACTCCACCGTGGCCCTCCGGACCTGCTCTGGCCTCCGTCGTGGGCGAATCCCAAAACAGAGTACTCAACCCACCTTGCATCCCAAGCCCTGTTCCGATTTGCAAAAAAATTACCTCGATGTGGTTTCCTTTCTGAATCTGTAACTTAGCGGTCATGTCACCTGAATTATGCACAGATTCACTTTGCGAGTGTGGCTGCGTTCGTAGCGGGTTGGCGGTCGTCGTGAGGTGGTAGCTCGGCAACTGGCCTTTTGGCTTCTCCGTCCCCGGTTTCCCTTCCCGCCCAGAATCCGCGTCGTCAAAACCTCGCTCGGAAGTGACGTGTTTCCAGTGCGTTACGGCTAGTGCATAAAATTTTATGCATAGCGCATAGCCAGGCTCTCAGATCAGCGCCCTCCCGACCACCGGCAGCAAGCCGCCGTAGGGAGTCGGCTTCCTGCCGCGGAAGTGGTAAGGCGTCGAAGCCCCGATTTTATTGGGCCGCGAGGCCGTCACGGCTGGGCCTTGTTGGACGGGCCTTTGGGAGCTATGCTGTTTTCGTCTGGTAACCATGTGGGTGACCTCCTTGGGGTTGGCTGGCGAAGCTGGGATCTTTGCCAGCCTACCTTTTTACCCCATGTTTTCGGGGGTCCCCAATGGTCCCTTGCGGCTCAGCCCTCCTCAGGTCCACGCCGCAGTGCATAATTCAGGTGTCACGGTGATGTCCGGTCCGCGGGAGTGATTTGATGGGCAGGCTAATGGATAATAAGAATAGGTCTAGTTCGCTATTCAGGCAGACGTGTCCTTCATAGCAGATCACTCTGTAGTGGACGAAGCCGTAATGCTCGCACGCCAACCCGACGATTTACCTGGCGGGTAGCAATGTCCGACAGGACGAACTGACCGAATTGGTGGTTGACACTACCTGCGGCTTTGATTATTCTGGTACGGGCATGGCGCAATCTACGGGCACTAAGATGAAACGTTATCCTGCCTCATCTCATAGGGCTGGGCCCAGTGAGGTCTCTTTCGTTGCAGCCTCCGGCATCGGCGTGACAGCGTTGGCACTCTCGTTAGCGGAGGGGCTTGGGCTGGTTGCGATTGTCCATCCCTTATTCTGGCTTCCTATTTTGGTGGGTGCTGTTGGTGTTGCGGTCACCGCCCACCTTACCCGCTCAAAATAAACGGCCTCGTTCGTCGATTTGACTAGGATTTGCTGGTCCTCAAGCGACACATGTCTCATGAATTCCGATGAGGAGCCCAAGGAGTGTGCAACTAAGATCGTCGACGCGCTCTCGAAACTGATTGAGCTGTTTGATCCCAAAACCCTTACCAAAACCCAACGGTTTACGGTCATATACACTCTTGTCCAGATTGGTTCGCTGGTGTTCGTTCTTGAGTTTGTAGATCTCGGAGCCCATCGGGATGCGCTTGTTGCCTTCATCGTCGTCGCGACCTACTTCCTCATGACATGGGTGCTCCTGTTGTGCTTTAGCCCGGATTTCCACTTTAGTTTCGGTTCTGCTAACCATCGGGTGACCTCGGACGCCTTTATTTATGCGGGTTGAAAAGCAATCAAGGCGCTGAGGAGATCAACACCCAATGGGTGAAAAAGAAAACAAGCCGTTCCAGCTAAGCTTCAACGGCTTATTGAAAGTCGATTTCCAAGGATCGCGCGTCACTTCCGATGGCGGGCTCATTCTCGTCCGCGAGCTGGACGAGCGACTCGGGCTCGGGAAGCTGATCGACGAACATCTCAGTGACCCACGGCAAGGCTCGAACAAAAAGTTCCCGTTCGCCGATCTGCTGCGGCAGTCAGTCTACTCTCGGCTGGCCGGCTACGAGGACCTCAATGACGCCGTGCGAGTATCCGCCGATCCGACCTTTCGCTTGATCGGCTCGCAGAAGAACTGGGATCGCGGCGGGGCACTGACCTCGCGACTGCAGAGCTTCGAGACGGAGATGCTGGCGAGCGAGGAGAACTTGCTGGGGCTGATGGCTGTGAACCGCGAGCTGGTGGCGCAAGCCGAGACGCAAGACGACTCCGAGCGCGTCGTTCTCGACATGGATTCGACCGAAAGCCCTGTCCACGGCCAGCAAGAGGGCAGTGCCTACAACGGCCATTTCGAGTCGGTCTGCTACCACCCGTTGTTGTTGTTCAACCAGCACGGCGATTGTCTGGCCGCCAAGCTGCGTCCCGGCAACGTGCACAG
This sequence comes from Bryobacterales bacterium, assembly GCA_965226185.1. Taxonomy (GTDB): domain Bacteria; phylum Acidobacteriota; class Terriglobia; order Bryobacterales; family UBA6623; genus CBDCYS01. Next base: position 2,513,347 of record CBDDCT010000007.1, on the reverse strand, counting down.
CGCTGAGGACTGGAACGAGTTGCTGCTGCCCGAGATCGAGCGCCAACAGGCTGCGGGCAAACAGGTCACCTTCCGGGGCGATGCGGCCTTTGCCAAGCCGGAGATTTATGAGTTTTCGGAGGAACGCGGAGTGCAGTACGCCATTCGCATTCCGGCCAACAAGAGCTTGGAATTAGCGATCGAAGACATCTTGTTTCGCCCGCCGGGCAGGCCGGGTCGCAAGCCCTTGGTGCGCTACAAGAGCTTCCGCTATCAGGCGCAGAGTTGGTCCAAGCCGCGACGCATCGTGGCCAAGGTCGAGCATCATCTCGGTGAGCTGTTCCCGCGCGTCGGTTTTATCGTGACGAACATGACGTTGCCGAGTCGGTCTGTTGTGCGCTTCTACAACAAGCGCGGCACGGCCGAGCAATGGATTAAAGAAGGCAAACAGGCCACGCACTGGACACGGCTTTCGTGCCATCGCTTTCGGGCCAACGAAGTGCGACTGCAACTCAGCGTGCTGGCCTACAACCTGGGCAACTTGTGGCGGCGGCTGGGACTGCCGCACAGGATCAAGAGCTGGTCGCTGACGAGCTTGCAACACAGATTGATGAAGACCGGCGGTCGGCTGGTCAAGCACGCGCGGTATTACTGGCTGCTGCTGGCCGAGGGGCATCTGAACCGCAGGCTGTTCGGTGACATGCTGCACAGGATCTGGGCGCTGCCGCTGCCGAGCGGGTAGAACGGTCGCTCGCGAGTGCGAAATCTGGATGCTGCGGAGTGAAGCTCGGAGGAGTGCCTGAAAAACCGCCTTCCGACCGACGAATTGTCCCCTTCGGAGAACGAAAGGGTCTAGTGGAAGCACTTCGGTCCGGCCCGGTGCGTGCCTGCGGTCAAGAAAGGCTTGCGTTCAAGAGAGAAGGAACGTAGAATCGAGGAGGCCAAGATCCAAAATGGAAATCCTGGTTTAGGCGGTGATTCGGCAGCCGCCTAAGCAGGGTACTTGCCGGTGATGCCTGAATTATGCACCGATTCGGCGTAGCCATCGCCGATGGAGTTGTGGCGGTAGCGGCAGTCGTGTCAACTCAGTGATTTAGCAAGTCGTCTTTTCCTCTGTTTCCCTCCCTGTTTGAGCCGCCTGCCAATCCCGGCGGGCAAAAGCGGGCGGGCAAGCGGCGTGTTCCCAGTACGTTGCGGCGAGTGCATGAAATTTTATGCATGGAGCGCCCCTCAACTCAGCGCACCCTCCACCACCGGCGCGAAGCTCGATCCCGGTGGCCCCATCGCCCGCAGCCGCCGCATCAGCCGTTCAAACAGGCCCTTTTCCTCATAATGATCGCTGTAGCTGACACCCGTTCTGCCGGCGTGCCGCCAGATCTTGGCCGCCACGAACAGAAAGCGCAGCCGCGCCGTCGCCAGGGTGGTGTGCCGCAGTGTCTCCACGCTGGCTTGGGCTTCGCGGTTGAACAGCAGCAGCCAGCAGTTGAGGTTGTAGGCCAGCATGGCCAGCTGAAAGTGATTGCGGTTCATGTCAAAGCGGCGCGAGGGATGGGCCGCCAGCCCGGCGTCGTTGTTGGCCTCCTTGATGAGGTTCTCGGCTGCGGCGCGCTGATTGTAAAACCACACCACCGCCGCGATCGGTTCGGCCAGGTTGGTGACAAACACGCGGTAGGTGTAAGCGCTGGTGGCAAACAGCTGGTATTGCTCGGCCGCGCCGGCCGCGGGTTCGTTTTCGTAACGCAGCGCCAGGAAACGACAGGCCCGCGCCCAGCCCTGCGGCTGGTAGAGGAATTCGCATTCCGCATCCGCATCGCTGTGGGGCGAGGGCTTCCAGGCCGCTTGCTGCAACTGCTCGACCAGCCGCCTGGTCTTGCGCGCCACGATGACGAACTGACAAGCCGCCTTTTCATAGGCCTCCACCGCCTCCCAGCAATAAAACCCGGAATCGGCCCGCGCCAGGATTTTCTTCACGCCGTGCGGCAAAGCCCGAAAGGCGCTCTCGAGGTGGGCGGCGATCTGCCGGCCCGTGGGCCGGTCGCCGTTGCGCAACCCGCCCATCAGGTATTCGCGCGTCTCGGCCAGGAAAGTCAGTATCGGCTGGTAGCTGCGCTTGCCCTTGTTCTTGGGGTTGTAACTCTTGCGCCCGCCCATCTGGCGGCCGTAGAGCGTGTGCACGGTGGTGTCGGTGTCCAGCGTCACCGTCTCCAATTTCACCTGGGCCGCGGCCCAGACTCGTTCCCGCAGCTGGCGCTGAATGGAAAGGATCTGCTTCGCCACGTTGAGGTGCAGCGAGGCCAGAAAGCGCCACAGCGTGGACTGCGGCGGCAGACGCGTCACTTGCAAGATGCCGGTCAAGATGGGGTCGCGGGCGATGAAGCGGAGTTGGTTCAGCCGCGCAAAGCCGACATAGAGGCCCAGCACGAGGGCCAGCACAAACTGGTAGAGGCTCATCACACGGGTGATTCGTTTGTTCGTGATGGTTTCTTCCAGCAGCGCCTGGAAGCCGAGTTTTTCGAGCAGGGTGGCGACGGGCAGCAAGCCGCCGTAGGGAGTCAGATTCTTGCCGCGGAAGTGATAAGGCGTGGCAGCCCCGATTTTATTGGGCCGCGGGGCCCTCGCGCCCCGGCCTTGTTTGACGGGCCTTCGGGAGCTATGCTGTTTTCGCTTGGTAACCATTTGGGTGACCTCCTTGGGGTTGACTGGCGAAGCTGAAATCTTTGCCAGCCTACCTTATTACCCCATGTTTTCGGGGGTCCCCCAAATGGCCCCTGGCGGCTCAGCCCTCCTCCGGTGCACCCCGCAGTGCATAATTCAGGTGATGTAGTCCTCAAGCTGACGGATCGTAAGGTCCTGGGCCGTAATGATCCAGTGGATGACGTCGCCGATCGACACCACTCCAACAACCCTCCCCCCCTCCACGACCGGCAGGTGGCGGCAGCGCTTGTCCGTCATGCGTTGCATGCACTCATCTACCGTGGTCTTCAGGTTCACCGTGACGGCCGGGCTGGACATGATCTCATGGACCTTCATTTCCTTTGAGGAACGGCCGGCGAGGATCACCTTGCGCGCGTAGTCGCGTTCGGAAATTATCCCAACAAGATCCGTCCCGTCCATTACGACAAGAGCTCCGACACCGTTGTCAGCCATCTTCTCTAGAGCCTCGTAGACCGTCACGTGAGGGGTGATGGTGTACACCCGCGATCCCTTCTGCTTGAGGATAAGCTCGACTTGGTCGAGGAGTTTCACGGCGGAGCCTCTCCGGATGAGACTAGGTCTCTGCAGGAGCAGAAGTCAATGGAAGAAGATATGCAGTCGCGATCGGTGATTCAGGAGATCGCACGGGAGTTAGTATACCGCGACGGACGCTCCGGCAGTTGCAAGTAATGTGGCGGCGCTTCTTGGTATTGTTTCTCCAACGGCGTTGGGAGCAGTGGCCAGATCGCTGTATCAGCATCGAAAAGGCTATAGCCACGCAGCTCTCGCCTTCGCGATGGAACATGAGTGTATTCGCTCTACTCAATCGGCGCCTCGTCTCGGTCAACCAGGGAACTCAGATATAACAGCGTCTTCTCCCGGCGGGGTGAGATCGCAATTATGTCGTTGGTTGCTTGGAGCAAGTCACGGCGGCTGATCTGACCCGCTAACTTTCCCTCGTTGAGGACGGGCAGGCGACGATAGGCAGTAGCAGACGAAGGGGTCCTCACCTACATGACGATTCCTCGGGCTCGCGGGAGTTGTGACCGTCGTCCATCAACGACTCGAGACCCGTGCCGTTGAACTCGATGGTGACCGGAACACCTACCGTTACCCCGCGGCTGCGGCACGCCGTACGTACCTGACGGCGAAATCCTCCGTGCCGGCGAAGGTGACGGCAGCGGCTCGGGTATATACTGGGGGCGCACCACGGTCAAAATGGAAAGCCTGGCTTAAGTGATCTTTTGTGCATGCTACTGCACGCACCTAGGGCCAGTGAGCTAAACCACGCCACGGACGACTCCTTCAGAAAGCCCCTTCGTGTCACTTCGCTCATGATCTCACTGAATAAGTCTGCTGGCCACATTGCCACGCTTCTGGTTTCCTGCCAGGACCGGCGCGGGATCGTTGCCGCTTTGGCCCAGGTTCTCTATGGCCACGGCGCGAACATTCTCGATTCCGATCAGCACACCGATCCAGTAGCCAACCAATTTTTCCAGCGTATCCGTTTCGATTTGACGGATCTTCACACCGACCGGCAATCACTCGAAACCGCGGTCAGCGAGGCGGCCGGACGCTTCGAAATGCGCTGGCGCATCGCTTATGGGGGCGATGTCAAAAGAGTCGCCATCTTGGTATCACGCTACGACCACTGTTTGTATGATCTGTTGCTCCGGCACCGAGCCGGAGAGCTCTGCTGCGATATTCCTCTGATCATCAGCAATCATCCCGACCTGGAGCCGGTCGCCGGGCAGTTCGGTCTGCCTTTCCAGTACCTCCCCGTCACGGCTGAAACGAAGCAGGAGCAGGAGGCCCGGCAGCTGGACTTGCTGCGCGAGGAAAATGTCGACCTGGTCGTGCTGGCCCGCTACATGCAAATCTTGAGTCCCGAATTTGTGGACCATTATCCAGCTAAGATCGTGAACATTCACCACTCCTTTCTTCCGGCGTTCGCCGGTGGGAAGCCGTACGAGCAGGCCTACGAGCGAGGGGTGAAACTGATCGGAGCTACAGCGCACTATGCCACGGCGGATCTCGATGAAGGACCGATCATCGATCAGGGCGTGGTCCGCTGCTCCCATCGGGACTCCGTTGGTGACCTGAAGAGAAAAGGCCGGGATCTCGAAAAGGTTGTGCTGGCCAGGGCAGTGCGCTGGCACCTCCAGGATCGAATCCTCGTTTATGGGAATAAGACGGTTGTTTTTGACTGAGCGAGGACTAGGAGCCGTTACCGCGGATGCTTTGGCGCCGCATTTCGAACCCCCGCGAATCTGTTGAAGATCCGCCGGAACGCGTCTAGCGTATACTAGTGGGACTCACAGTGTCTACGGCGGCGTAGCCACGGAGAATTGCAATGTGCGGAATCGCCGGATATTGGGATAAATCACGGGACTCCCCGGCCCCGATCGGCTCGACAATACTCGATATGTTGCGAGCCCTCGACTGCCGGGGACCGGACTCGGCGGGCGTGGCCCTGTTTCACACTCCGGCGGATGGCGGCCTCGTGTTGCAAGTCAAGCTGGGGGAAGACGGGTACCCAAGCGATCGGGTCGACGAAATCATTCGCAGCGTGGCCGCGCCAGCCGCGCCCAAGAACGTCACCGCAGCGGGCGCGTATCTCCGTATGACGGTCGAGGGTTCGGCGAACCCCCGGGAGCTGACAACAGCGATCGAGGGCGTTGCCGGCGACGTGGAAGTGGTGAGCATGGGCCGCCGCCTCGAGATCGTCAAGCAGGTCGGGTCGCCCGACCGGCTCGAGGAGACGTTTGGGGTTGCCGAGGCTCAGGGGTCTCACGGCATCGGTCACACACGGCTCTCGACCGAGTCCAAGGTCGACCTCAGTCACTCGCAGCCGTTTTGGGCTCACGGATACCCTGACTTGGCGATCGTTCACAACGGCCACATCACGAACTACCACCGGATGCGGCGTCTGTATGAGCAGAGCGGAGTGCGTTTCTACACGGAAAACGACTCGGAGATCATCGGGGTTTACGTTGCCGAGGGCCTTGGGAAAGGTTTGTCGCTCAAAGAGGTCCTGCGCGCGGCGCTCGATGACTTAGACGGGTCGTTTAGCTGCCTGGTGGCGACAGCCGATGCGATGGGGTTCGTGAAAGATTCCTTCGCCCACAAGCCTCTGCTCTTCGCCGAGAGCGACGATTTTGTGATGGTCGCTACCGAGGAAATTGCGATTCGCGCGGCGCGCGCGGGGCAGTACGACGTGCGGGAGGCTCAGGCCCGGGAAGTGAGAGTATGGCGGAATTGAGCTGCACGGGAAGAAGCGTCCGCGAGATTAATGCGGAGATGCGAAATCTGCTCGCTGACGGCGAGGAGGTTGTGGTCACATCACCAGGTGCTCGCCACAATCTCGGCGTGGCATTGCTCGAGCCCGGTAGGGTCACCTTCGAAGGCAGTGTCGGCTACTATTGCGGCGGCTTGAGTGATGGGGCCACGATCCGCGTCAAGGGCAGCGCTGGATGGGGTCTGGCGGAGTCCATGCTCACCGGCGAAGTCACCGCCGAGGGCAACGCCGGCAATAGCGCGGGCGTCGCCATGCGAGGAGGCGCCGTGGTGATCCATGGAGACTCCGGGGCGCGTACGGGGGTCTCGATGAAGGGCGGGCTGATCCTGGTGGGCGGCAACTGCGGCTACATGAGCGGTTTCATGGGTCAGAAGGGCGCCATGATCATCTGTGGTGACACGGGCGAGGGTTTCGCGGACTCGATGTATGAAACGGTCTGCTTTGTCGGGGGCGAGATCCGCGAACTCGGAAATGACACGGTCGTCTCCGAGCCTTCCGAAGAAGACATCCAATTCCTCGCCGGCGCTCTCACCCGGCATCTTCCGCAACGGATCCGCTCCGGCGTTCCCGCACCCGGGAAGTTTAAGAAAGTCGTCTCGGGCCGCAAGCTCTGGAACTTCGACAAGGCCGAGTGGAAGGTTTGGGAGGAGGTACTCTAGATTCCCAATGTCCGATTCCCCAAGCCATCGCCCCGCCTTGCAAGGCAGCGGCGTTTTCCCTTCACGAGTCATCGATGACATTCAGACCAAGGCCGAGAGCGGTGTCTACCGCATTCGCGGCTACGGAACGCTGCGCGAACGGCGCTGGGCGACGTTCGATGATCTCACCTTTCTGCCCAGCTCCTTGACCCGCATTCCTCTCGAGGGATACCGGGAAAAATGCTCCACGAAAACCGTGCTGGGTACGCGGTTTGCCGAAAAGCCGATCGAACTTGACATCCCCATCATGATCACGGGGATGAGCTGGGGGGCGCTTTCCTACAACGCGAAGGTGGCGCTCGCCAAGGGCGCCTCGGCCATCGGCTCGTCGAACACAACCGGCGATGGCGGCATGCTGGCCGCCGAGCGCGAGAACAGCCGCGTGCTGATCTATGAGGTCCTGCCTTCCCGCTACGGCATCAACGTTCACCACATGCGGGTGGCCGACGGGATTGAACTCACGATCGGTCAGGGCGCGAAACCGGGCACCGGCGGGCTGCTGCTCGAATCGAAAGTGTCCGACACGATTGCCAAGCAGCGCGACCTGCCCGCCGGGGTCGACCAGCGCAGTCCGGCGCGCCACCCCGATATGCTCGGTCCTGACGACATGATCATCAAGATCGAAGAGCTGCGGGAAGCCACCGACTGGCAGGTCCCTATTTTCGTCAAGCTTGGCGCCAGCCGGGTCTACGATGACGTGAAACTCGCGGCCAAGGCCGGGGCCGATGTCGTCGTCGTGGACGGCATGGAAGGCGGCACGGGCGCCTCGCCCGCAATCCTCCAGGAGCACACAGGAGTCCCCACGCTCGCCGCGGTTTGCGAGGCCAGGGCCGCTCTGGAGGACATGGGCCTGTTTGGGAAAATGCAATTGATTATCGCCGGGGGCATCCGGGACGGCGTGGACGCCGCCAAGGCCATGGCTTTGGGCGCGGACGCCATCTATATCGGAACCGCGGCATTGATTGCGCTCAACTGCAACAAGCCCGTCTATGTCGAGGACTACCACAAGCTCGGCACCGAGCCCCATTTCTGTCACCACTGCCATACGGGCCGCTGTCCGGTGGGCGTGACGACACAAGACCCGGAATTAATGAAACGGCTGCCCATCGATGAGGCAGCACAGCGAGTCACCAATCTTTTGAGGGCCATGTCGCTCGAAATCCAGATGCTCGCGCGGGCGTGCGGAAAGTCGGATGTTCACCATTTGGAGCCGGAGGACATGGCGGCGTTGACCCCGGAAGCTTCCGTGGTTTGCGAATTGCCTTTGGTGGGCACACGGCGCGTGTGGGGGCGCTGATCCCGCTTCTGAAGGGGTTCTTTCACCGTGTCATTCTTGATTACTTGTCCTGAGTGCGGCGAGCGAAGCGTCTACGAATTTCGGTTCGGCGGCGAAGTCCTACAACGTCCCCAGCCGGGAGCGCCCGCCGAGGATTGGTTTCGCTACAGCTACGTCCGCCGCAACGAGATGGGCGTGCAGACCGAGTGGTGGTACCACCGCCTCGGGTGCCGCCGCTGGCTGCAGGCTCTCCGCGACACCAAGACCAACCGCGTCGTCCGCGCCTGCTTCCCCGGCGAGTCCGAAGAGAAGGAGAACGAACCCCTTGGGCACGGCAAAGGCTGACGGGAACTTCTCCTTTCTTTTCAACACCCGGGCGATCGAAGCCCGGCCGGGCGACACCATCGCAGCGGCCATGTTTCGTGCCGGAATTAGGATTTTCACCCGCAGTTTCAAGAACCATCGCCCGCGCGGCCTGTTTTGCATGACAGGCAAATGCCCGAACTGCCTGATGAACGTGGATGGAGTCCCCAGCGTTCGGGTCTGTACGGCACCGGCCCGGCCCGGCATGAAGGTCAAACATCAGAACGCCTTCCCTTCGCTCGGCTTCGATCTGCTGGCCGCTGCCCAAAAGTTGAGTTGGTTGATGCCGGTGGGATGGTATTACAAGACGTTTACGCGTCGCCGGGCATGGGCCGCGGTCGAGCCGTGGATTCGCAAGGCGGCGGGGCTCGCGGAGCCGCCACCCACGATCGATCAGATCGCCGATCGCTTCCCCAACTATGAGCATGTGAACGTGCATGCCGACGTGGCGGTCGTCGGCGGAGGTCCGGCGGGACTTTCGGCGGCGCTCAACGCGGCCGCTGACAATGCTTCCGTTGCGTTGATCGACAACCAGCCCGCGTTGGGGGGACACCTGCGGTATACCCCAAGCGAGGAATTGAACTTGCCGGAGTTGGTCGAGAGAGTTCAGGGGCAAGACAACATCGAGGTGCTCTCGCGCTCCAACTGTTTCGGCCTCTACGAAGGAAATCTGCTCGGCGTATTTCGTCCGCGAACGACTCCGGATGCCCCCGAGCAGTTGCTTCGCGTTCGAGCAAAACGCGTCATCGTGGCCACCGGGGTTTACGAGGCTCCGTTGCTGTTTGAAAACAACGACCTGGTCGGCGTGATGCTGAGCAGCGCGGTCGAGCGGCTGATCGGACTTCATGGAATCGCTCCCGGGCGCCGGGCGGCGCTGATCGGCGGCGGCGCCGGAGCGGAGCGCATTGCGTCAAGACTGCGAGAGGCCGGAATCGAGGTCGCGGCCACGGTGCCGGCCGGGCAAGTTGTCGGGGCCACCGGGTCTGGGAGCGTCAAGGGCCTGCGAACCAAAGATGCACACATCGCTTGCGATCTCATCGTCGTCCGGGGCCACCTTGTACCCGACGCGGGGTTGCTGCATCAGGCCGGCGCCAAACTCAAATGGGACGAAGCCAAGGGCGCGTTTCTCGCCGGGGACTTGCCGGCGAACGTAACCGCGGTCGGAGACGTGGCCGGCGAAGGGATTACGCCCGCGACGGTTTCGCCACCAGCCTATCCCGATTCCAAACGCTGTTTCGTTTGCCTTTGCGAGGACGTCACCTCGCGTGATCTTCGAAAGGCTGTTGCGGAAGGGTTCGATCACATCGAAACCCTCAAGCGCTACACGACCGTATCAATGGGGCCTTGCCAAGGCCGAATGTGTCAAATCTCGGCGATCGGCGTCTGCGCCGCGGAGACGGACCGCACGATGGGCGAGACAGGGGTTACGACAAGCCGTCCTCCCAATCCCCCCGCGTCTCTGGGAGCTCTCGCCGGGGTACGCCGGCTCCCGGTCAGGAGGGGCCCTCTGCACCACGAGCACGAGGCGCTTAACGCCGTGTGGATGAATATGGGCGAATGGAAACGCCCTCTCTACTATCACGCCGACCCCGCTCTGAGCCGGCAAGAGTGTCTCGAGCAGGAATACCACGCGGTGCGCGAGCGTGTTGGCGTCGTCGATGTCGGCCCGCTGGGAAAGATCGAAGTCAAAGGAAAAGACGCTGGCAAGCTGCTCGACAAGGTCTACACGCACCGCTTCGGGAACCTCAAGGTGGGCCGTGTCCGGTACGCGGTGGTCTGCGACGAGACTGGAATTATTCTCGACGACGGGACCGTCTCCAGGCTTACCGAGGACCACTACTTCCTGACAACCACCACCGGTAATTTGGAGTTTGTCGTCCAGTGGCTGGAATGGTGGCTGATCGACACAGGCTGGGACGCCCATATCACGAACGTCACCGGTGGCCGGTCTTCCATTAACGTCGCCGGTCCGCGGGCACGCGAAGTTCTTTCGGGCTTGACCGATCTCGATCTATCGACCGAAGCGTTTCGCTATATGGCTTGCCGCCAGGCGGAAGTCGCCGACTCACCCGCTGTGTTACTGAGGATCGGTTTCGTCGGCGAGATGGGTTGGGAGATCCATGTGCCCGCCGAATACGGAGTACATGTTTGGAAGGCTGTTCTGGAAGCGGGCAAGCCCTTTGGTGTTCGTCCCTTCGGAGTGGAAGCGCAGCGCATGCTCCGTCTCGAGAAGAAGCACGTCATCGTCGGGGTCGACACAGATGCTTTGAGTAACCCCTATGAGTCCGACATGCCCTGGGTGGCGAAGCTTGACAAGCCCGACTTCATCGGCAAGGCATCGCTGGAAGGACTTCAATCCGCTCCGGCGCAGGAGCGGCTGATCGGGTTTGTGATGCTCGACGACCGCCTTCCCGACGACGGCTCCGCGATCGTCGTGGCCGGCAAGCCGGCCGGGAGAGTCACGAGCGCACGCTACTCGCCGGTCAACGGGCGGGTGGTGGGTCTGGGTTGGGTCGCGGCAAGCTTAGCGGAAGACGGCCGGGAAATCGATGTGCGCGCGCAGGGTCAGCTCGCCAAGGCGCGCGTCCAGCAAGCCGCTTTCTACGACCCTGAAGGTACCAGGCTGCGAATGTAGTGCGCCTTTAACAAGCATTGGGGCTGGAGCTCTGCTTGACCGGCCCGCCTTGAATAAAGCCGAAAGATCGCAACGGAGAAGCATTGCCCACCGAAACACAGCACGAGGTTGTCAAAAGGTCCCCTCTCTGGGAGACGTTCCGCAAAATGGGAGCCGCGATCCGCGTGGACCGGGGGTGGGAAGGGGTCGCCCATTTCACTTCGCCTCAAGAGGAAGCCGCGACCGTCCGCCGCGCGGTTGGCTTAGCGGATTGGAGCTCGATCCCTAAGTTCGATCTTCAAGGCAGGGACCTGAATTCTTCACCCGGACTGGGAGAAGAGGCCCAATCCTGGCGGTTGCGGGCGGGCCGATATCTGGTAACTTGCCGGCCACCGGATCGCGACTTGGTTCAGGGTGAGCTGAACCGTTACGTGGCGGCGGCTGGTGCGTCTTCCGACCCCGCCTATCTGACCGACGTCACCTCGGGCTACGCCGCGCTGCTGCTTGCCGGTCCTCGGAGCCCCGAGGTTCTTCGCAAGCTGGTCGATCTGGACGTCTGCGGTGACGCTTTCCCGAACCTGGCTTGCGCCCAGACCGGGGTTCACCACACCTATTCGATCCTGATGCGCCGGGATATCCAATCTCTGAGGGCCTACCTCATTCTCGTCAATCGGGAGTACGGCGAATGGCTATGGGAAACCGTCCTCGATGCCGGCGCTGAGTGCGGAATCCGCCCGTTCGGGTCGGCGGCTCATGAGCTGCTGACTAACACGTGAATCTGGTAAGAAATGCAACTCTTTCGCAACGACCGCATGTGGAGGTCCCACGAACTCAAGTCCGGCTACGACGTGGTCATCGTCGGGGCCGGTGTTCACGGGCTTGCCACCGCCTACTACCTCGGCAAACTCCATGGTGTTCGCAAGGTGGCCTTGCTCGACAAGGGTTATTTGGGCGCGGGCGCCAGCGGCCGCAATACCGCCATCCTGCGTTCCAATTACCGGACACCGGAGGGTGTGGCCTTCTATCAAGCGGCCTTGAAGCTTTACGAAAATCTCTCGGAAGAGCTTAATTGGAATCTGCTATTCAGCCAGTGCGGCCACCTCACCCTGGGGCACACCGACACGGCCGTAGCCGGCCTTCGAGTGCGCGCGGAAACCAATCAGTTGCTCGGCGTCAACAGCCGGATCATCTTTCCCGGGGAGATTCAAAAGCTCGCGCCCCATATCGATTGCAGCGATCGCCCCCGCTACCCGATCATGGCCGGGCTCTACCATCCGCCGGGCGGTATTATTCGCCACGACGCCGTCGTGTGGGGATACGCGCGGGCCTGCGACAGAATGGGCATCGAGATTCACCCTTTCACCGAAGTTACCGGCATTTCGGCGCAGGGCGGCCGGGCCGACAAAGTCATCACCAACCGCGGCGCCGTGTCGGCCGATATGGTCGTGAACGCCACCGCCGGTTGGGCGTCGACGATCTGCAAGATGGCGAACGTCTCGATGCCGATCGTGACCCATCCCCTGCAGGCCTGCGTCACCGAGCCCCTCAAACCGTTCCTCAACGTCGTGATCGTGTCGGCAAGCCTGCATGTCTACGTGAGTCAAACCGGACGCGGTGAACTCGTGATCGGCTCCGAGATCGATCCTTATCAGTCCTACAGCATGAGGGGAACGCTGCCGACGCTCGAGCACATGGCCGCTTCAACTCTGGAGCTGTTCCCCCAGCTTCATCACATCAAAGTGCTTCGCCAGTGGGCCGGCATCTGCGACATGACGCCCGATTTCGCGCCGATCATTGGGGCCAGCGAGGAACTTGACAACTTCTACGTGGACATCGGGTGGGGAACGTACGGCTTCAAGGCGGCGCCGGCCGCCGGCAAGTACCTGGCGGAGTTGATTGCGACAAAGAAAGTGCCTAAGATTATTGAACCCTTTACGCCCGGAAGGTTCCGTAGCGGGCGTTTAGTGGGCGAGAAGGCGGCGGCAGCCGTATCGCATTGACGTATCGATGAGAGTTTCTAACGGGAGGCGAACATGACGGCGGATCAGGTCAAGAAAAGGATCGAAGACGAGGGCATCGAATACTTCTTATGTTCGTTCGTTGAGATGACTGGCGCGCCCAAAGCAAAGCTCGTCCCGGCAACGAACTTTGACGAAATGTCGCAAGAGGGCGCCGGGTTCGCCGGCTTCGCGGCGGGCCACATCGGCCAGGGACCTCATGACACCGACATGATGAACATCCCGGACCTGAACTCACTCACGGTCCTGCCCTGGCGCAAGAACGTCGCCTGGCTGGCAGGCAACATCCACGTCAGCGGCGAGGCCTGGCCTTATTGCCCGCGCACCATCCTGCTCCGCCAACTCGAAAAAGCCCGCCTGGAAGGCTACACCTTCAACGTCGGCGTGGAGCCCGAGTTCATGCTGTTGAAAGAGAACGATAGCGGCCGCTTCGAGCCCTGGGACCGCTACGACACCCTCAAGAAGCCGTGCTACGATCTGCGAGCCCTCCACCGCAACCTCGATGTGATGACCACCATCATCGGTTACATGCAGGAGATGGGCTGGGGACCCTATGCGAACGACCACGAAGACGCCAACTGCCAGTTCGAGATCAATTGGCACTACAGCGACGCTTTAACCACCGCGGACCGCAACACGTTTTTCAAGTGGATGGTTCGCACTGTCGCCGAGCAAAACGACTTGTGGGCGACGCTGATGCCGAAGCCCTTCGGCCATCTCACTGGCAATGGCACTCACTACCACATGAGTCTGGCCGATGTGGCAAGCGGTGAGAATCTCTTCCTCGACGAGAGCGACGACCTTGGCCTATCTCAGCGCGCCCGCTGGTTCATGGGAGGCATTCTAGAACATGCTGGCGCCCTGGCCGCCGTCACCTCACCTATCGTCAACAGCTACAAACGGCTCATCCGCTCCGAACCTCACTCGGGCGCCACCTGGGCGCCGGTCTATATTACTTATGGACCTTCCAATCGCACGCAGATGATTCGCGTTCCCGGACCGGGCCGAATCGAGAATCGCACCGCAGATGGAGCTTCGAATCCCTACCTCGCTTGCGCCGTCGCCCTGGCCGCCGGTCTCGACGGCATCGAGCGACAGCTCGACCCCGGCACGGCAAACAACGAGAACCTTTACATCCTCACCGAGGCCGAGCTGAACGACCGGGGAATCCGCTTTCTGCCGACCACGTTAAACGAAGCTCTCGATTGCCTCGAACAAGACGAAGTCGTCAAAGTGGCTTTGGGCGAGACCTACGCCGACTACTATATCGGCGTCAAGCGTGAAGAGTGGCGCGAGTATCACCGCAGCGTCAGCCAGTGGGAACTCGACAACTACCTCAACGTGTATTAGTACTTACTGTAGTTGCCGAAGAAAGGATTATGTTGATTGACCCGCCAGGAATGTGTTCGTGTCCCCAAGCTCCTGCAATTTGCTTGAGACGCTCAGGCGTCGAGGCGACGCAAGGGTCCCACATGTCCATCGCGACGGCCTCGACGCCAGCAAGCTGTTCTTCGCTCAAGGCTCTTGACTGGCTCTTCGCATCGCTTCACGAAAAACCTCCATTGGGGTCAGCTTAGGGTCGACGTCTCGGGGCTTCTTGCCGGCGCCATCGAGGACATCATTGCAATTCCACTTTGAGTAAAGGAGAGGCGGGAGCGAAGGGTCTGCTTTCTGGTACAGCCGCGGAGGAATATCCGACCACTCGGCGGTTCGCGGTCCCGCGGCGCGAGAGTAGTAGATATGGAGAGTCCGGCGTTGCCGACTATTGGCTTTCAGCTTGCCTCTGTGGATACACCGGCCGTGAAATAGAACCACTGTTCCAGCCGGACCCCAAACGTCGAACTCTTGCTCAGGACGGTGATGACCTGGATGCAGGTCAACGAGTCGATTGTGACTTTCGGGAATAATGCTGAATTGATGATCGTTCTCTGTCACGTCGGTCAGGTAGTAGATCAGCGAAATTTCGTCGATTTCTTTGCGCCGCGCGTAGTCACGTATACTATCCCTGTGCCATCCCTTGATCTCGTTGAGATTCGCTGTTGGGTTGCGAATCATGATCGAAAACGATTCGAAAGTGACCTCTCTCCCGATGAGTTCAACGAGAATCCTTAATATCGAGGGATTTTCGACCGTAAAATCAAAGGCGTCCGTTTTCGGAAGAACGTTGACGCACTGGAGCAAAGAGTCGCTAAGGCGGCACCAGTCATAGGGATTGCGTTCTAGGTGTTCATCGACAGCCCGATTCACCCGGTTGACGTTTTCGGGAGAGAGGATGTCTTGGAGCACGAGAAACCCTTGCTCTTCGAATTCCCGTGCGAGAGCGTGTCTCTTGGAAGCATGGAACATCTAAAGACCTCCCTTCTACCTAGACCGAGAAGTACGGCACCTACCTGGAGCAACTAGGGATCGAGTACCCGACGTTGCGCTAGATGAGCCGCTAGGCTTGCGTCCGAACCAGCACCATCAGCGTCAACGCGAAGACCAAGCCGACGCTCAGGAGGATCGAACCGACAACTCGCTCTTCGTAGGTCTTGAACCACAAATACACTCCCGAAGCTCCTAATAAAATCAATCCGACCGAGCTCAGGAACAAAATGACTACCCAGGCGTTGATGAGCCAACTCTCGTGCCACAAGCCGGTGGCGAAATGCATGCTCGTGAGCATCCCCATGAAGTTCGTGCGGTTTGTCTTCACGTCCGCTTGTCCGGCTCCGCGCGTGTAGCTCACTTGGTAATTCGTGCCGAGCCTGCGAATTCTAAAGCTGAATTGATCGCCCTTCACCGGCTCGACGCGAAACAGCTCTCCTTGAAAGTCATACGTCTGCATCAGGTAGAGTCCCAGTTCCCGAGGCGAGCCCGCCTGAGCGGGATCGACCGCGTAGCTCTCCTCGCTGATCGTCGAACTGATCTCGAACCACGTGCGGCGCGCCATCCGCACCGAACTCAGCGTGTATACGCCCAAGATCAGAACGAACACCAGACCCAGGATCAAATGGATGTCGCGCATTAATTGGTACATGGTTCACCGCAGCGCGAAATAGAAGGCTATGAAGGCGGCCGAAGCGGCTCCGAACGTCCATTGCGTCCATCGCAGCCCAGGCCGAGTGGCCAGCCAGAGATAGACCCCCGAGAGGGTCATGAAGATTACCGCCCAAAGCGAAAACTCGTTGTAGCCGCCCCACAACTTCACTTCCAGGCCCAGGTTTCGACCGCCTTTGAAGTGCTCCCAACTCTGCATGTGCAACGTATTCAGGAAGCTCCAAAACGTACTTTGCGTCGATTCGATCCGTATCGCGTTCTTCTTCTCCAGTAGGACCAATCGCCGCGGCCCGTTCGGCGTGAAGAAGCGCACCATCAGTCTGCCCCGAGGGTCGCGTTGAGGTTTCCGTCCTGGTTGAATGAACGGCAGCCGCGATGCCTCGATCATGGCGTTGGTGAGCTGCTGATCGGTTGCCGTTCCGCTGACCGGGATCGGGATCGTGCGCACTTCGGGCGCTCGCGGGGTTCGCGTACCCGGCGCGGGCAGGAACGTAGCGCCGACACCCACGATACCCCACACGATGAACGCCGTAAAGCTCAGCAGCCCGGCGTACATGTGAAGCTTTTTCATCCACTTATACAAACTACATCCCTCCTTGGCGGTTGCAGCAAGCCTACCTCCTTGTCTACCAGATACCCCTCAGAACGGCGACCTTTTCTTCGGCTGTGTAGTGCTTCCGTGCTTTCCTCATGCGCTTCCTCGGTTAGCTTAACGGCGTCTCGCCAAGGCAGCCTATCGTTCCGTCACCCCGCGGGCGCCACGACCCGCTCACCGTGCCGTGAGACGTGGCATTTCACTTCAGGATATTTCACGCGGAGATACTCGGAAAACAGATACGGGTCTTCACGGTTGATCACGAACATGTCAAAGTGACCAGGCACGGCAAGCCGGGGCTTGAGCACGCCGGCGAGGTCTACGGCCTCTTGGTAAGTCATGTTCCCCAAGCATCCTGCTGACAGACGCCTGGCGTCCCGGCCATTGATGGGAAGGAAGACCACGTCGTAAGACCACTTTTTCAATCTGGTTTCCAGCCCCTCGTATTTACACGTATCTCCCGTATGGCACAGTGTCAGACCATCCATTTCGATGACGAACCCTAGGTAGGGATACCTGCCCGTTCTTTCATCCCGGTCGAGGAACTCGTGTGCCGCCGCGATTCCGGTGATGCGCAGGCCATCTACCTCCACGGACTCCATGTCGTCAAGACCGATAAAACGCGACTCTGGAATATTTAGATCTTTGACGAGGCCCGGACGGAGGAACTCCGGCACTATAAACTTAGCTTGGGGCGAAGCATTAGCCAGGCTGGGCCACACCGGGCGGTCAATGTGGTCTCCGTGATCATGGCTGCCAAAGATGAAATCAGCATGAGTCACCTGTTCCGGCTTGAGAAGGGGTGGAGTCGTGCGCCCTTCCATGTCGGTCAGGAACACATCCAAGTATAGAACCCGCTTCCCGATTTTCACGATGTAGCCGAATTCGCCCATCCACCAGAAGGCGATTTCCCCTTCTTGAAGGTTGCAACTGTCAATGTCGCTGATCAGTGCCGCTCCCGTTTGCACTAGAATTTCCCTCGATTCTTGAAGCCACGCAAGGACCCCGCAACGCGACGATGCACACTCGGCGGGTCAATCAAAGATCCCTACCAGCGAGAAACTCTCAGCTCACTGACTCGTTGCAGTAGATTACACATCTCCGGAGCCAGGTGCGGTCGTTCAGCGAATGTAGTCAAATTGCCCACCATCTGGATAAAGCACATTCATGCGAGCCGTATAGACTTCACCTGTTCTTATTTGCTCTTTTGTCCCAAAATCATGATATTCAATCATTCGCTCAAAATAAGCAGGATCCAGATAACGGTCGTGCGTTCTCAAGCGCCACTCTTCTAGCTGATGCAGCAACCGTTCCTTGATTGATTGATGTGCCTCATCGCTCGCAAGATTGGTATACTCGTCCGGATCTTGCTGAAGGTCGTAAAGCTCGACTTCCGGCGGATGTTCGAACGTCTGAAAGGCCTGGTAGGTTGCCGTGCCTTTCAATTTGTCGTAGGGGGGTACTATGTACCAGTCGTATGGTTCCATGTATTTACTGACGGGACAGGGACGTTTGTAAAGCAGGTTGAGGATCAGCTTGTAGCGCTCGTCGCGAATGGCTCTCCTTGGGTAGAAATCCGCACACTGGTTGGAATGATACTCCGTCAAAATCGTCGCGCGCCACTCGGCATCCTTGCCTTCCACGAGCTGCACAAGCGGGAGACCGGTCAGGCCGTCCGGAATTCTCACCCCCGCGACGTGCAAAGCCGTCGGCAGCATGTCGATCGTGGATACCAGCTCCTTGCGTCGCAGCCCTGCCACGGAGTGACCGGGCCAGCGGACAATGAAAGGCACCTTGACGCCTGCTTCATAACAGCTTTGCTTGGCCCGATGAAAACCTGGTCCGTGGTCGCCCACAAACACAACGATCGTGTTCTCGGCATGCCCTGCTTTTTCTAGTTCATCCAGCACCCACCCCACGCCGGTATCCATCCTAGAGACATTGTTGTAGTAACCGGCTACTGATGCGCGCGCTTCAGGCGTGTTCCAGTCTCCCATGAATGAGATCGGTTTGATGTCCGCCGCGGTGTGCAGCTTTTCTGGGAGTCCGTGCATTCGATGCGTAATGTGAGGCGTGTGAGGATCAATAAAATTGACCGACAAGAAGAACGGCTCTCCGTTGGCTTGCGACAGGAACTCCCGAGTTCTCCCCGCATAGGCTTTCGAGTCGCGTGCCTGGGCGCGGCCTACTTCATCGGTGGCACTCTTGCGAAAATCCCAATGCCACGGTGACATCGAGGTCATGTGTTGCTTACCGATAATCCCGGTCCGATACCCTTCCTTTTTTAGAAGATTGGGCAGAAGCGGGGCGCCTCTGAGGACCCGGTAGCCCCACGGCGCCATGCCTAGTAAGCCGTGCTGCTGAGGGAACAGCCCGGTGAACATGCTGGCCCGAGAAGGGCTGCAAATACTCGTCGTCACATAAGCGTTTTCGAACAGGACGCCTTCGGAGGCTAAGCGGTCGATGTTCGGTGTGCGGGCGACGGAGTCACCGTAACAACCGCACTGTTGCCCCAGGTCGTCTGCAATGATGAACAGAATGTTAGGGCGACTCTTCTGCTGAGGGCTCTGGCCCCGGCCGGCAGCTCCAAAGGTTCCCAGAGCAAGTGTTGAGAGCGCACTTCGCGCAAAGGAGCGGCGAGTGCATGAGGACGTTTTCGAATCCACTGCCATGAGGGTATCCTTTCTGAGTTCAGTGTTCGCCTAAAGATACAAATCCAGAGACGCGGCGGCTGTCAAGTATTCAGCACCGTCCTCCGTGATCAAGAACTGATCCTCCAGGGAAATAAAAATGTCGCCGTCACCGCTGAACTGCACCGTTGGCTCGACCGTGACGACCATTCGCGGCTCCAAAACAGTTCGGTCAACCTGAGAAAGATAAGGCGGTTCGTGTACCTTGAGACCAACCCCGTGACCTGTATACGGAACCACCGGCTTGTAACCCGTACCATCATACAAAGAAAGCTCGAACTTTCGAATTTCGCTGACTGAAACGCCGGGTTTAAGCAACGGGATTAGTTTTTCCACCATTCCTTTCACCAGACTATGGGCCTTCTCCATTGCCGAAGTCACCTTACCGCAGGCGATCACCCGCGACAGATTGCAGATGTAGCCGTCGTAGCGCCCCTGGGTATCGACACGAATAAACTGACCCTCCTTCAAGGGGTTGTCGGAGGCCAAGGGAGATCCGTTCAACAAGTTCACGCCGGCGGGCCCAAAAATGACGTAGGATCTTTCGTTGTCAAGCCCTTCGTCGGAGAAGGCCTTGATAAATTCACTTTCCATCTCCTTCTCGGTCATGCCGGCCCGGGCCCCTCTCATACAGCCCTCCCAAACCTTCACCGTGCTGTCACACGCCCTCCGGATTCGCCGGATTTCCTCCTCGGACTTGATCGTCCGAAGTTCCCAGAGAATCGGTTCGGCATCCACAAACGTAGCCTTTGGGAGTTTTGAGGCCAGCCGCTCGAAGTAGCCCACCCCGAGATAGCGCTTCTCCACGGCGATGCAGGACTCGGCGAAACCCTTTTCCGCTAGCACTTCCGCGGCAACATCCATCGGGTTTCCCGGATCCGGGTTGGGCTCTTTCCAGGTTTGGATGTAGTAGCCTGGGCCCCAGAAATGCCTCTCCTGAATCCAAGGATCGAGTATCGAGATGTTGGTCTTCTCGCTGGCGCCCGCCACCAGAAATGGACCGTCAGCTTCTCGCTTGGGAATCCCGGCCAAGGTCTTGTGGGTAACAGAGGTGTCCCACAGAAGGTAGTACTCATCGCTGGCCGAGTGCCAGTAGTCAGCCAGATACCGGACGTTGGGAGGACTAGACGCCAGAATGACGTCGATGCCCGATTTATCCATGAGTCGTGAGGCTTTGTCGTAGTCCAGCAGTTTCATATCATTGTTTCCTCATTTTCTAAAGAGTCGAAATCTCACGTGGGCTCCCCGCGCGGAGCCCCGCTGCCACAGCGTATTGCTAATGGATCCGATCATAGTCCCGCTGAAAGTAGGTCTTGACGGTGAGAATCAGGCCGATCCCTGCCACGAAACACGCTATCGAAGAGTAAGTCATAAGTCTATGCATGCCGACACTCTGCTTCCACAAGCCTCCTATCAACGCCCCAAAACCCGAAGTCATTGAACTGATCAGATTTAGGAATCCGACGGCCGAAGCCCGGGCATCCCCGGGAACGACATCAAAGGCAGAGGCGGCCAGGTTTGCAATGAACACTCCAGCACACAAACCAAAGGCAAAAGCCGCTAATTTTGTAAGAGCCAAAGATGGGGCGCTGCCAATGGCGTGCAGGCACGGGGCGCAGAAGAGCAACCCGAAGGAGACCAACCAGAACCGAGCAGCCGGGGTCCGCCGGTACAGAAGGTCAGCGGCCAATCCTCCACTGAGCAAGCCCACCGCCGTTCCAGACTGAAGAAAAACCGTTCCGGTGAACCCGGCCTCCGACAGGCTCATCGAATACTTCTCGAAGAAGAAGTTCGGCAACCAAGTGTAGAGGAACCACAATGCGAACACGAGTGTTGTCCCGGTCAGGACCAGGAGCCTGTAAGTTGGTATCTTTATCAGTGCGAAAATGGCCAGCCCGCTTCCTGACTTCTGCGTTTCCACGTGGACCTCTTCATTGACCCCCCTCAAAAAAGCAAAGTACGGCGCGGCGTAGACGATGCCGGCAATGCCGAGCGAGTAGAAAGCCAGACGCCAATGGTATTCCTCGGCTACATATCCGCCAAACCAGCCACCCAAGACAACGCCGGCAAGCTGTGCTGTATCAAACAAGGAGATGGCTCGAGAACGCGTTCGCGGTCCATGGGTGTTGGCAATCAATGCCACGGCTGTTGGAAAGAAAAGAGACTCCGTAACACCGATCATGGAGCGGCAGGCCAGCAGCATGAATGCCGAGGTTGACAGCCCTGTTACAGCCGTAACGACACTCCACAGCAACAAACTGATGACAACAAGAATTCGCTTCGAAAACCAGTCGGCCATCTGTCCTGCTATGGGCGAACACAGGGCGTAGACCCACAGAAACATGGACCCCGTGAGTCCTAGTTGCGTGTCGGTGAAGTGCAGTTCCGACTTGAGGATCGGAAAGATGGAGAAGACTACCTGCCGGTCAGCATAGTTAAGAAGAAGGGCAACCCACATGAAGCCCACCAACGTCCAGGGGCGCTGCTTTCCTTCACGTGTTTGCAGCTTAAGCCAATGCGTCAAGTCTCTCTCCGAGAAGAACTCGCGGGAAGCTGACGCTGTGGCAGCCTTGGAACCAGCGTATCGATGAGGATGCTCCGGGTTGTTAGGCGATTGCACCTCGACGCCGTGCAACGGCCAACCCTATTGAAACTGGCTCGATGAAGCCTTCGTAGCCCGCTCTTGAGATTCGAAGTTGGAAAACTGCCTGGCCGGCAATCAATAAAGGTCAAGCTAGCGCCCGCCGTACCTGTGACCCGAATGCACGGCTGTTTGGAAGCGGGGACGTTTTCGAGTTCTTCGGTTAGCAATGCTACTCGGCCTCCGGCCGGTCAACCCTCCGGCTCGTCGTATACAACCGTTGCGATGAAAAAGCCCAGGGAGAAGCCATTCTCCCTGGGCGTTAAGACGCGAGACGTCGAAGCCTTGCTCCCGTCTCAGAAGTTATATTTCAGGCCGAACTGAATAATGCGGGCCGGGGCGGCGCCGTTCACGGTACCGACTGCCGCGGTGGGAAACCTCGAGTTTGGTCTGCCAAACACGGTATGGTTGAGCGCATTGAAGAACTCTGCCCTGAATTGCAACCGGTGGCTCTCCTTGATATTGAAGTCTTTGTAGATCGCCAAATCGAAGTTCTCCTCCGCGTCGCCTCGAAGGATGTTCCGCCCCGAGGTCCCATGGGTAAAGGGTTCAGGCTGCGCAAAACAGCTCGTGTCAAACCAGCGATCTATCGTAGGATTGTCCAGAGTGCCGTTGCACGTTCGGATCGGCCGAGCCCCTTCGGTGTTGTTGGTAATGTTGCCAGCCCAGCTAGGAGTATAAGGAAGCCCGTTCTGGAGATTCAGGATCGTCGCGATCGTCCACCCGCCGAGAGCATTCTTAGCGAAGCTATTGGAACTGTCCTTGAAAAACGGCAGCTCATAGATCGCGCTCAATACGAAGACCACCGGCACGTTGTAGTCCGAAACCCCGCGGTTAAAGCGCCGCTCCCGTGAATTCGTCAGCTGTTGAGAGGCATTGGGAAGGTCGTCAATGAACTTCGACCAGGTGAACGCTCCCAGCACGGTCAGGCCGTCACTAAAGCGCCGCTCGAGCTTGGCCTGGAACGCGTGGTAACGCGAAATCGTCGCCTGTTCAATCCATCTGATTCCGGAGAATTGGGTCCACGGTCTGCGAGCCTGGATGTTACCCGGGCCGGGCAGCGGATTGTTGATCTGGCGGTGGCCGTGCATGTGATCGCCCTTGGTGCCCACATATCCCGCCTCCAGACTGAACTGAGCGGGGAGCAGTTTCTGGACGGTGAAGTTCCACTGCTGTACCATCCCGAACCCCCCATTGCCGTCAAAATGGGGATCTCCGCCAGTCACTGAGGTGACGGGACTGAACCCCGATCCACCGCTCACAACAGTCCGGATGTCTTTCGTGGGGCCGCCAGTTGCGTTCAACTCATTAATGTGCCCGAACTCACGGATGATGAACGGTATCGTGACGCTGCCACCTGTCTCGATGTTGCCATCGGCTTGCAAGAGATAGATGCCATAGCCCATTCGAACGGTCAGATCGTCCCGGACTCGCCAAGCCAAGCCGAATCGCGGGGCGAATTGCAAATAATTAGGGTCGCGGAGGTACTTCGTGTGGTAGCCCACGTCCGCGGCGTTTAACAGCAGGTGCTGGAAGGTGGGAAGGGCGAGTTCCGTCGAGGTATGAAGCCCAAACTTATCTGGTGCAATGGATTCCGGACCGGGGATGACAATTCCCCCTTGGCCATTTCGGCAGGTCGGGCAGAAACTGGCCCCCTGCCCGTACTCCTGGAACGCCGGGTTGTTTATCTCGTAGCGCAGGCCCAGATTCAGGGTCAGGTTCGGTGACACCTGCCAGTCGTCTTGGATGAAAAACCAATTGTTGATGAAAATCGGGTGATAGGCCCCAGGCGGGATATAGCGCGAAGCCACCGACGTCAGCCCCAATAGGTAATCAGCTAATCCTTCGCCACCGCTGCCCGCGCTGTTGGTGAAGCGCCCATCGTGGTTAAAAGTTCCCGAACCGACCCCATAAGGGAACACACGCTCAACATAATTACGCCAAGCGACGCCGAACTTAAGTGTGTGCGCGCCGCGGATCAGGCCAAAGTTGACGCTGACGGTGCGCGTGTCTTCCGAGTTATCGAAACCACCGGCGGAACGCAGCCCGGTGAAACCAGTAAAGGTCATATGCGGGAAGCTGGGGAAGGTGTCCGAAATCCCAGGACCGAAGCCTCCAATGCCCACTTCCTGCAGCCAGTCGGGCGAACCCTCACCCCCATGCGCAAGGTTGTTGAAGGAAATATGGCCCGCCCCGGCTGAAAAGCGAGCCTCCATGAACGCGCTCGGTCCGAAGATATGGGTCCAGTTAAATACAGCGGAGGTGGCGTCAGTATCTCTGGAGATGCCCCCTGGGTTGTAGGGGTCTCGGCTGTGCCCCTCGTAATCGCCGGCCCTAAAGGGGAAAAAGGCCGGTTTGTACGTGTAGCGAGCCATGATCGAGTCTTTGGAGGTGAGCTGGTGATCACCCCGGATGGTCCACTGCTTGTAAGGGGTGGGGTTGGTGGGTTGATTGATGAAATTATTCCGGATGCCCGGGCCGTTCGGCAGCGGCATCCAACTTTCAGCCGGATCGAGGAAGAACCGCGGTATGTCATGGATCCTTGCCTGAGGGATGGTGTTGTTGGCGAACGGATCCCGCACGGCCAAGCCTGCCGCGTTGAGTCGCGAGGTAGCTGGATCGTGGATCATACCGCCCAACTCCGAAAGGTCACCGGACCTCATCAACGCCGTGGGAACGCTGGTTCGTTTGGTTGTCGCCGCCTCCTGCCACTGCTGTTCATAGGTGAAAGAAAAGAACGTGCGGTTGCGGACGATAGGTCCGCCGATAATGCCTCCGAGTTGGTCCCGGCTGTACTCCCCTACGTCGCCGCGGTCAAAATAGTTACGGGCCTTAAACGCGTTATCACGGTTGAAGTACCAGAGGGTTCCGTGAAAATCGTTGGTCCCGCCCTTCGTTGAAACGTTGATGACGTTCGTTCCGTAGCCGTATTCGGCGGAGAAGTTCGATCCGCTAACCTTAAATTCCGCGATCTCGTCGATGTTGGGGGGCACCAAAATCGTGCGAGAGTGCTGATTGGTGGCGTCCGCGCCATCTATCAAGAATAGCTGAGTCCCGGGCCTGCCCCCGTTGGAGATGTTCAGAGTCGTGTTCGTGGCGAGCACGGCGGCGCCACCCTGCAATCCGCTGGTGCGGCTGACGTTCACCGAGCCGGGCGTCAGTAACACGAGTTGCTGAAAATCCCTCCCGTTCAGCGGCAAATCGACAATTCGCTTTTGCTCGATTACATGGCCCACCTCAGCGTTTTCGGTCTTGAGAAGAGGAGTGGCGGAGCCCTCGACGGTAACTTCCGTCGCGACCTCGCCGACCTCAAGCGTGATGTCGTTTCGAAGTGTCGCTCCCACTTCCAGTTGAACGCTTTCAATAACCGCTTGCTTGAATCCGCTGAGCTGAGCGGTTATCCGGTAGTTGCCGATTGCGAGGTTTTGGATGGAATAGTGACCCGCCCCCGTGGTCGAAGTCGTCTGCTCAATGCCGGTACCAAGGTTGGTGGCCGCTATTTGGACTCCGGGCACCACGGCTCCGCTGGAATCGCCGACAGTCCCGACCAGCGTGCCGCGGGCGCTGCCTTGAGCGAATAAAGTAGTTGGCGCAAAAGCCAACACGAGAACAATAAGGTAATGGAATCTGCTAAATCTGTTGCCAAACATGAAGGTCCCCCTGTTTTTTGAACGTCTAGCCCGTCCGTTCAGCTGGCCGGACGAACTCGACTATATCATATGCCTATCATGGTCATATTCAGGAAAGGGTCATACAAAGCAGTTTGTTCAGTCTGCTAGACACTTTTTCCGCAGTCCGACAATCTCGCCCCCCCGATAGGGGGAGGAGTCCTTACTGATGCTCGCGAAATACGGTGTAGGGGCGCAGCGTGCTGCGCCCGCTCCGGCAAGGCATTCGCTGTATCCGAAAACAACACTATATTCTGCGAGTATCAATAAGTTCCGTCGAAAGAGGTTTCAACCCTTGTCGCGGATCCTAAACACCGCGTTTGGAACCCTTTCGGTAAGGTTGCTGAGAGAGTATCGGTTAACGTTAACAGGCTCTCGGCAGCTCAGGGCTGAGGCCAATCGACCCAGACCGGGCTCGTCCAGGCGGACATGCCATCCGTCTGTTTGACGCGAAGGTAGTAGTACGATGCCTTGCCATCTGGTCTAGGGCCGGCATAATCGATATACCGAAAGTGTTCCCTGAGCCCCCCGCCCTCAGCGGCGTGGATCACGCGGTGGTCCTTGACGATCTCCAGTGTGGCAAGTTCCGCGTCGCCCGTGACATCGACATCGACCCTAACAGCTCCCTCGGCCTTCAGCTGACTTCCCATGAAAGCGCCATTCACCCGGAAGTCGATCAGGACACGCGCGCCAGTGCTTGCGAAGACTCGCTTGCCGCGGATGGCCTCGAAGACGCCCTCGCGGGTGAGCTGCTCGACGTAGGCGCCGGTAATGCCGAAGTCCTCGCCGGTCCCGAGCCAGTGAGAATCCCCTGAACCAACGAAGCCGATCCGGTAACCCCGCTCGAGAGCTTCCCAAACCGCGCTAACCGGACCCTCGGACTTGAACTCGGTCGTCTCCTCCCTGGGTTCTCGCCAGGTGGACGTGATCTCAAACACAGGCTGCAGCTCTGGATCATAGCCTGTCCAATCGTTGTGATGGGGTTGCAAGATAACGTCTTGGCCGCGTAAGAGGTTGAAAAGTTTCCAGACAGTGTTCGAGCTTGTAGTGGTCGATCGGTAGAGCGGTCCATCGTCGTTGAGAAAGTACATCGCTCGGTGGCCGCCCCGCTCGTCCTGGGCCATGGTTGTCCATTCCCAACCACTGAAGGCAACGCGCCCGGGCAGCCGGTTATAGACACCGGCCAGCGCTTGGATCTGAGCCCATTCCGACTGCGTGAGGAAGTCCGGCGTGAAATCATGATTGGCGGAAGCCACGAAGTCCATGTCCGTGACGAACAGACCGTGAGCGTAGAACATGTCGAAGGAGCCAATGCCATCGTTCTCCGTGTGGCCGTGCATGTCCCCCCAAACAAGTTTGTATTCCTTGCCATCAACGACCAGCGTCTTCCGCGGATCATCACGGTAAGGAGAGGCCGTTAAAGGAGGGACTGGGCTCAAGTCGTCGACGACCTTCGGGAACCGGATCTCCCTCTCATCGAGGTCCACCTGGTGGCAATAGATGTCCGCGCCATAGCCCGTTGGGCGCTGCAAAACCTGCCAGTTCCAGAGGCGGTCCGTGATGTGCCTCCGCTTTGGCACCTCGTAGGCCATCCAAAGCCGCCCGCCCGGGTCGTCCAGCACCAGCGCCATCTGATTGGCCAGCGGTGTTTGGTAGGGTCCTTGGCCAGAACTGCGCAGTTCAACTCCCGAGCGCGCGGACGGGAGCTGAAACGCAGTGTACGGCGTGAGGTCGTGAAAGATTGAGCGAGGCTCGGACCAGCGACCCTTCCCCCAAACGCGACCAGTGAAAGAAACGCTTGACATGCGCCCCCCGCCCAGCCAGAAAAGCAACAGATCACCGTTGGTTCTCGCCATCAATTGGGGATAGCGCTCCTCCGAAATTCCCTGGGCGGCCCAAAACCGTGAGTGGCGAGTCAGACGGCCCGGATCAGCCTTGGGAAAGGGTGAAGGCGCCCACTTCCATTCCCCAGCTTCGAGAACCTTCCCGAAGATGCTGCGGCCCCGATAGTTGAAACGCCCGCCCTTGGTCTCGCGCCGCTCCCAGGCAACCCAGATCTGTCCGCCTGGCAGACGAGCCACCGCGGGTGCCGTGTCCCAAAGAGTTGACGTTGTCAACCTCTGTGCCGAGCCATTGGAGCCGCGAACGAAGATGTCGTAGTTGCCTCGGCGTTCTTCATCCCAAGCGACCAGCCACCGATCCGGAGGAAGAGCGAGCAAGCGGGGACGAAAGCACCGTCCGGCCCCCCCGTCCAGTTGCACGCCGGACTCCCAGCGGCCATTCCGATAAATCCGAGCATGAAGCTCAATGCGTGGTGGAACCAGTTTTCGGAAGACCGCGAGCAGGGTTCCATCTTTCAACGGGCGAGCTCGGACCTCCAGCGTGTCGGCGCTGCCGGGCACACGGCTTTCCCGCGACCAATTTCCAGCTCTCCAGCTCCGCTCGTAGGCGGCCCAACGCCCGTTCCTCCGAGCCGTCCATAGGACGCGGATACCTCCCGGTTCCGATACAACAACGGGTTTGTGATTAACCCCGGGAACGGCACTAACAATCTGCTCTTGTGTCCAATTGTTTCCCTCGAGCGCGCGAACCACGATCGAATCTTGACCGTTGTCGGGCCATTCCCACTCCATTGTTTGGTTGCTGCTCGCGGGCCACTTCTCGTCTTTGGACCTGCAAGACGACCACACGACCCAGAGCCGCCCCGCCTCGTCGAGTGTCGCGGAGGGGTACTCGTCGTTGACGTAGCGGTCCGGCGACAGCTTTGTGGGGTCTCCCATCAGGGGTGGCAGCCACTTCCTCACCGGCTCCTCGTCGAACTCCTTGACGCGCTGGGCAAGAAGTGAATGCGACCAAAACAGGGCGACCAAAACAACTACAGACGCAGTTGCCCAAGCCGGGCAGATAAGACGACGCATGATCAATCCAACTCTCCTTTCCTTACGCATCGGAGTGGAGAGAGCCGCGGGGAGGATTCGCGAGAAAGCGGCGCCGCCTCTACCAGGCAGCGGCACAGCCGTCTTTTCGCGGGTCCGTGCCTCCCCAAAGGACTCCCTTTTCCCAATCAATTTGAATCGCCTGGTAGCCTCCGAAAACCCCGGGCTTGCGGACGACGGTATGCCCCAGACGGCTGAGCTCAGTCACCGTAGTGGGGTCAATCCCCGATTCCACAGCGACCCCTTCGCCCGGCGCGTGCCTGACTCGCGACGCCTCGCCGGCCTCCTGCACATTCATGCCGAATTCGATCAAGTTTAGGAGCACCTGGACCTGACCTTGCGGTTGCATGTCGCCTCCCATAACGCCAAAGCTCAGCCAAGGCTTGCCGTCCTTGTAGGCCATCGCTGGGACGATCGTGTGATACGGCCGCTTGCGCCCCTCGATCCGGTTTGGGTGGCCCGGCTCCAAAGAAAAAAGAGCGCCTCTATTTTGCAGAATGATCCCCGTGCCTGGTACGACGATGCCGGAGCCGAAAGGATGGAAGATGCTGTTGATGAAAGAAACGATGTTCCGGTCTTTATCGACGACCGTGAGGTAAACGGTTTCAGCCGACCCCGAAAGCGATTGAATGGGATCTTTGAT
The DNA here is from genome assembly GCA_965226185.1 of Bryobacterales bacterium. Lineage (GTDB taxonomy): Bacteria > Acidobacteriota > Terriglobia > Bryobacterales > UBA6623 > CBDCYS01. Next base: position 2,484,195 of record CBDDCT010000007.1, on the reverse strand, counting down.
GCCGGTCTCGACGTCCTCGGCAGCCCTCTTCAAGTCAATTCGGTTCCGTTGCTTTCGAGCGTAGTCCTTCGAAATAATCTCTTCCAGCGGTAAACTTCCACGCGCCGGGTCAGCCAGCCACGCATAGAGATCCGCATAGGCGAGCTTCTTGGCTTCGATCAAGAGATGGAGATAAGAGGCCGAGTTATGCTCGAATTGCCCAGGACCGAGGTCCTCCAAAATATTGAGCATCTCTAGCACCGCCATTCCCTGCCCGTTTGGAGGCAGCTCGAATATCTGATGCCCCCGGTAGGTAGTACTGACCGGCTCAACCCAATCGGAACGTTGGCGGGCAAAATCGTCTTCGGTCATGGGCCAGCCAAGAGCGTTCAAGTGCTTTACAATTTTGCTGGCGAGCTCACCCTGATAGAAAGCGTGGCGACCCCCTGCCGCGACCTGCCTGAGTGTACTTGCCAGTGGTTTGTTGACAAACACATCTCCGTGGGCGGGTGGCCGGTCAGCGTTGAAGTATGCACGCACGAATTCTGGATCGCTAGCATGAAGTGCTCCCGCCGAGGCCCAATCAGCAGCGATGATCTCCGATACGGGGAAGCCATTCTCCGCATAGTGGATCGCCGGCTCCAGAACCTGCGAGAGGGACATTGAGCCGTACTTCCCAAGCAAAGTGGCCCAACCGTCGACGCCGCCAGGTACAGTGACGGAGAAAGGTCCGGTCGAAGGAATCTGATCAAGACCGCGTTTTATGAAGAAGTCCGTGTCGACGGCCAAAGGTGAAAAACCACTGGCATTGATCCCCACTAATTCACGCGTTCGGCCGATGTAGAGCAGGGCAAACATGTCTCCCCCGAGCCCCACCATCATCGGTTCCACAACAGCGAGTGCGGAGGCGGTGGCGACGGCGGCGTCAATCGCATTGCCACCCTGTCGCAAGATGAGCAACCCTGCCTGCGCAGCCAGCGGCTGGCTGGTTGCGACCATCCCGTTGCGAGCCACTACCGAAGATCGGCCAGCAGTGGCGTTGCCGCCAGGCCGGTCGGCGGCCAGGACTACGGCCATCGCGGCGCCCCCCCAAAGATTTCCGCTGTAATGGAGATATCAATCAACAAGCTGTAGCCTCCTGTATCGCTGCCTCTGAGTCCGGCTTTCAAAACGAGGCGGCGGCCCGCGGAATTTCTCGGCGAATCACGGACCCACCAGCCTGCTTTGGCGTATCTCGACTAACTTACTGCCATTTGTCGTCAGGACCGAAGCCCGGCTAGCGACTCAGGCTTGCGGAGCCGAGGCAGCCTCGTCTGAAAATACTGGTGGAAGAAATTTTCCTTGGGCCAGATTCAAGTAGGTTGAAATCGCCGCCGCTGTTTGCCTCACCACCTCGCCAAGCACGGAAACGAGGTCCTCGGGCATCTGCAGTATGGTGCAGTCGATGCTAATCCCAGCAACAACCTTTCCAGTCCTATCTAGAATCGGCGCTCCAATACCGCGGAACCCGATTTGACTTTCTTCGCTACTGACTGAATAGCCTCGTTCTCGCGTGCCGCTCAGGTCCTCCTTCAATCTCCTGACAGATGTGATCGTATGCTGATTGTATCGCCACAGCGTCTTGCTGCCTATGTGACGGTCAAAATCTTGCTCTGTGAGGTAAGCGATCATCGCCTTGCCGATACCGGTACAGTGTGCGGGCACTCTCTGGCCGACCCAGGTCGTGGTGATGCGGTGTCGGCCTGGAGCATTCACTTTTTCGATCATGATCGCTTCGTTCTCGTCGAGCACAGCCATGTGGACACAATAGCCCGTCTTGTGCATCAGCGATTGCAGAAATGGCCTCGCCTCCTCGGCGATTTCCAGATGTTCAACGGCAGTCCGACTGAGCGTTGCTAGTTTCTTACCGAAGCGATACCTGCGCGTGCGTTTTTCCTTTTGTAGGTAACCCCGGCGTTCCAGGGTGGTCAGGATGAGGTGGGTAGAACTCTTAGGCAGACTGAGCCGCCGGCTCAGTTCCGATACCGTAAAACCGCGATTCGACTGGGCAAGCACCTCCAACACGGTAAGCGCCCGCTCGAGTGCCGGCACCGGGCTACGTTGGGTACATGCCATAGCTGCGCTCTCCACCATAAGCATTGTGTCCATCAGACTGAACAGGCTCGCTGGGTCGCTTCCGATCTGCCGCTAGCACGACTAAAATACGTCCATATTTTATAACAAATTTCGATGCCAGCCCGCACGGGAACCTGGCCGAGTTCAGCATACTAAACAAAAGTCGGTCCTCACGTCGTTTGATGGACTGCAAGATCCCTAACGAGATGCCCGCACAGACACAAATCACAACGGAGGTCGACTACGATCGGGGCGGCAAGCAGCAGGGGTACCTTGGAGTACCCTACTCGCACAACGAAGCTGGCTGGGCGAACGTCCTGATTCCCGTAACGGTCCTCAAGAATGGCCGGGGGCCTACTTTGCTTGCCATGGCGGGGAACCACGGGGACGAATTCGAGGGGCCGGTCGCGTTGATGAAACTGGCCCGTCAGTTGCGCCCGGAAGATATTCGCGGCCGCGTCATCATCATTCCGGCTCTCAATCTGCCAGCTGTTCTCGCGGGAACTCGGCTGTCGCCCATTGACGGAGTCAATCTCAATAGAGCTTTTCCAGGAAAACTCAACGACACGACAACAGGGTTAATTGCGCACTACGTTTCGAAGGTTCTCTTTCCTATGGCCGATATAGTCATGGATATTCATTCCGGTGGCAGGTCGATGAACTTCATTCCATGCGCCCATCTGCATCGCGTGGCGGACGAAGACCAGTTCCGGAAGATGCTGGTGGCCGCCAAAATTTGGGGAAGTCCGTGCGTTTTTATTTATGCTGACATCGCCGGATCGGGCCTGCTTCCCGCGGAAGCCGAAAACATGGGTAAGATCGTCGTGACCACCGAAATGGGCGGTGCCGGGCAATGCAGCCCCGAGGTGCTGCGCATCACCGAGAGAGGAGTCCGAAATGTCATGATTCATTTCGGACTGATGGGGGGAGAGATCGACACTCCGCCGGCGGACGTCCCGGTTTTCGCCGCAACCGATCGCGCCAACTATCACCTTTCTCCGGCAAATGGCCTCTACGAAAGCTTCTTAGAAGTGGGGGCTGAAGTGGATACCGGGCAGCCTGTTGGTCAAGTGCATTTTCCAGAGACCCATGATCGAATCCCGGCGCCGGTCATGGCGCGGAACTCGGGCGTGCTCATCTGCAGAAGGTTTCCGGGAAATATAAAACAGGGTGATTGCGCGGCAGTGATCGCGCAGGCTGTTGACCTGTAGGGGAGGTGTTTGTGAAGGCTCTAGTCTACACCGCGGCCCGACAGATGGAGATTCAAGAACTTCCCCACCCGCGTCCGAAACCGGGCGAGATCCTGCTGGCGGTGCGAGCCTCGGGCGTTTGTGGCTCCGACCAAGGGGGCTTTCTCGGCAGGGACAAGAGAAGAATCCCTCCCCTCGTATTGGGCCATGAGTTCAGCGGGCAGATTCTGGAGGTTGGTAGCAAGGTAGAAGGGGTTCGTCCCGGAATGGACGTGTGTGTCTATCCGCTTGTCACTTGTGGACAATGCCGCCACTGTGCGGGCGGTCAGCACCATCGGTGCGTTCACCGAAGACTGTTTGGCCTGGACCTCCAAGGAGCGTTTGCCGACTATCTTTTGGTTCCCGAACAGTGTCTTTTCCCCTTGCCCCCGGGGATGACGTATGTGCAGGGGGCTCTTGCCGAACCCCTCGCGACTGCGATTCACGCTGTCAGCGCAAGCGCCAACATCAGGGGGGGAACAGGGGTCGTATTTGGCGCGGGGCCGATTGGTATATTTCACCTGTTGGCGGCCAAGCACAAAGGAGCAGCCAGAATTGCGGTCGTCGAACGCAATCCGCACCGTCTTGAAGCTGTCAGGCGGTTGAATGCCGATCTCGTAGTCGATCCACGTGATGTCGATCCGGTCGAAACAATCTTGGACTGGACCGCGGGCCACGGCGTGGATTTCGCCTTCGACGCGGCTGGGAATGATCTCTGCCGGCAGCAAGCAATTGCCGCGCTGGCGTCCGGCGGCACACTCACGCTCGTTGGCTTGGAGGAGGAAACGTGCATCGTGAACGTTCGAAGACTTCTGACCGGTGAACTCACCCTACGGGGCTCTTACGCTTACACGCGTGAGGATTTTGCCGAAGCTCTTTCGCTGCTCGAAAAAGGGCTCATTCCGGCGGAGGAATTGGTATCCGAGGTGCCGCTAGAATGTGGCCTGCAGGTATTTCAAGAATTGACGGCCGAAAACCCCCGTAAGATCAAAGTGGTTTTCACAATGTGAGGACAAGCACCATGGCAACCGTCTTACAAGAGACAGAGATTGCTCCGAAGGTCATCTCAGAAATAGCGCAAAGACGCCTCTTGACCGGCAAGAATCTCATGATTCAATGTGTCGAGGCCAAGGCAGGAGCGGAGTTTGAGGGACACAGCCACGCCGAAGAACAGATGGGCTATGTCATCCGCGGAAGTATAGAGTTCTTTGTGGGTGAGGAAGCCAGAAGTGTCGTTATGGAAGCGGGAACGTTTTTCCATTTCGCTCCCCATGAACGACACGCCTCGCGGGCGCTTGAGGACGTGAAGATCATTGACGTCTTCTCCCCGCCTCGTCCCGAATATGTAGACTACTCGGCTCAAGCCGGCGAAGACGCGGGCTAACCCACTGCTGTCCAAATTAGCTGAGCGGAGCGGGTTCGGCTGCTGAAAACACGCCAGAAAGCCCCGCCAGGAGGCCGATCTGGGAACCAGGTTGCCGGTTTGGACAAGATAGAAATCATGCTGCTGTCCCAATTAGGCCTCCATTCCCGCCAGTAATAATTGCTGTGGCGACTCGGGTTCGCTGCCCGGCGGCGGGTGAAACGGTTCGTCCAGCCAGGCGAACAATTCGCGGTGCACAAACAACTGCTGCCGCAACAAAGCGACCAGATTGGACAAGCTCCAGCCCCAACGCGCCCGCAGCTTTAAGTACCGCAGCAGCAAGATCGCGATCAGCGCCGTCCAGATCTGGATCTTCAGCGCGTTCGCCGAGGTGCCCACGAAGGTCTTCACCCGCAAGTTCTGCTTGAGAGCCTTGAAAAACAGCTCCACTTGCCAGCGGTCTTGATAAATGGCGGCAATCGTTGCGGCCGCCAACCCCAGGTGATTCGTCAAGAACACGAGCGTGCGCTGCTGCTTGGCGTCGAAGTATTCGATGCGGCGGAACACCACCTCGGAGCCGCTGGCGGCCAGCGAGGGAAAGAAGATCACTTCGTCGCGGCGCACGCCTCCGGGACGGCGCGGCAACGGGCGCTGTTCGAGAACCTCGTAGTTGGCCCCGCGTTTCAATCGTGTGACAAAGAAAACGCCCCGCTCGCTCAGCTCGGCGAACCAGTCGTAGTCGTTGTAACCGCGGTCGAAGACCACGATCGTGCCGCGGTCGAACGACATTTTGCGGGCCGGCGCCAGGTCGGGCGTCTTGGCGTCGGTGACCACGCAGAAGCTGGGCAGGTAGCCGTCGTGATCGAGTACCAGATGGAGCTTGACGGCGCCCTTGGTGCGCTGGAACTGGGCCCAATCAAACAGCGAGGCGCACAGATCGATGACGCTGGCGTCCAGACTCAGCAGCTTGTTTTTGAAACGGAACTTGTGGCCCGGCGCCGCGCCGCGGCACTTCGCCAGCAGTTGATGAAAGACCGTTTCGTAGATCTGCCAAGGGCGTTGCCGGTTGGCGTAGGCCAGCGTCGAGCGCGGCGGTGCGGCGGACAAGCCCAGGTGCCGCAGCTTGCCTTCGCTGGCCGCCAGACCGCCGCAAATCTCACGCAACGACTGGGCGCGGCCGAGCTGGCAGAACAGCATGGCGACGAACTGTCCCCAGCAAGTGAAGCCGCGGGCGTGGCGCTCCCCGCGATGCTGGCGGACGGCCTGTTCAAACTCCGAACGCGGGAACAGCTTTAACAATTGAGAGAAAATACTGCATACTTGACTCATGGCGGGGCCTCCTCGGGCGGGTTGGTTCATAGGCCTGAACCCAATCCCAACCTAACAGAGGTTCCGCCTCCCCGGCTTACGAATTCAAAACGCTAATTTGGACAAGAGTGGGGCTAACCCCAATACCGTTCACTTAGGGCCTTCAAGCTTCGAGCCCAGAGCCGTTGAGCCGCGAAGCGGCGTAGGATCGTAGCCTAGGGTGGAGCGAAGCGGAACCCTGGGTGCGAAAAACCATCCAGGGTAGCCCTGAAAGGGCGGCGGAGCAACCGGCTCGTAGCGTCTCCGCGGAGAGCGATGTGCGCCGGGCGTTCAACGACGCCCAAGACAAGAACACACGGGCTGCAACAAGAACCGCCCGCGGAACTGCTAAGTGACGAGCATTGGGGCTAACCCGCTTTTCTCACCACGTGGCGAGGCGAAGTGCGTGAGAGGCTCGTCAGTACGAGGCGCGCGCCGCTTGACGAGCGGAGGCGTACTTGACAGTACGGTGAGCACGGCGAGCAAGTGCAACGAAGTAATGGCGGGCCTATCGCGTGCTTCGGCCGTCAGGTGGTGAGAAACGCGGGCAAAATGCCTGGCCTGCCGCCAAACTATGCTTTCTCATCCAGAGTCCTCTTCAACCTGAAGAGACAACTACCGGGATGAACGCGTCTCACCAGCCCAGCACATAATCATCCTTTGCAGGGCTTACTCCGCCACGCATCACGCCGGTGCCGGGTGCGATCATGATCATCTTGACCGCCCCGGCTCCCGAGGGTTGGAGCATGTAAGGCTGTTGCACTGGAAGGACCTTGACACGGTGTCCATTGCGGGCTAGCGCTTCGGCGACTTTGCTCGCCAGCACTTGCGGCATCAACAGTTTCCCTTCCACGGCGTGCGGATAGTTGCAAGCCGCGAATGCGGAACTCGTCACCGTTGCCGCCTCGACAGCTTGCTGCACGTTCATGCCGAACACGATCACATTCAGGAAGGCCTGCAGCATCGCCTGGGGCTGGTTATCTCCGCCAGGAGTATTCCAAGCCAGGTACGGTTTTCCGTCCTTCAAAGCCAGGGCCGGACACAAAGTTTGGAGGGTGCGCTTGCCCGGCCGCAGCACGTTGGCGTCCGTCTCACTGAGACTGAAAAAGGGCATCCGGTTGTTCAATACGTAGCCGCCTCCGTCGATGAACATTCCGCTGCCGAATCTTCCCTTGACGCTATGGGTGACCGATACCAAGTTCCCGTCGCGATCGGCAACCGCAAATGACGAGGTCCCACCGATTCTCTCGCCGGTTGTTGCCGTATGCTCGATCGGTTGCGCGGTGTCTTCGTACACGATTTCGTGAGCTGCCAGGATCGCCCGATTTCGGCGGGGGTCCCCTGGGGGCGCGGCGCCCCGTATCGCTTGATCTTCGCGAATGAGACTCCGTCGTTGCCGGGCATATTCTTTCGAGAGCAGCCCTTCGATCGGCATGTCCTTGACGAACCGCGGATCGGTGATGTAGTGGTCCCGGTCGGCAAAGGCCAATTTGAGCGCTTCGACGATCCGATGCAGATATTGGGGGGTGTTGTGGCCCAGCGCTCCGAGGTCGTAGGCCTCGAGGATGTTGAGCGCCATCAGCATCACGATGCCCTGGGAGTTTGGCGCACTCTGGTAAACTTCCAAATCCCGGAAGGTCGTCTTCACCGGTTCGGCCTCCTCTGCACGGAATGAGGCAAGGTCGTCGTAGCGAAGCAGCCCACCTTGTTTCTCGTAAAAGTCAGCCGTCAACCGCGCTAGAGGACCCCGGTAGAACACGTCCGCACCTTCCCGGGCAATGGTCTCCAGAGTCCTCGCCAGGTCTTTTTGAACAAACAACTCGCCGGATTTCAGCGGTTGGCCCGCATTCAACAGAATCTTGACGGAACTAGGGAAGCGCGAGATCTTCTCGACCGCGGTGCGGTGTTCAGACGCCGACCAGGAAGACAGTGGATGCCCCTCGGCCGCCGCTCGAATGGCCGGCTGGAGGAGCGGCTTGTAGTCTTTCGTGCCGTATTTCTTCAGCGCGAGATCGAAGGCGCCCACCATGCCGGGAACGATCGAAGAGTTCGGGCCCAAAAACGGAATCGTGCCCAGCTTCTGATAGAACTCTAGCGTGGCGAGCTTGGGCGCCGGTCCGGCCCCGTTAAGAAATACCACCCTGTTTTGTTTGGCAATGTAGGCGAGGATGTAGCCGCCCCCGCCGATTCCGGCATTGTACTGTTGAACAACCGAAGTCATGTAAAAAACGGCCACAGCGGCATCGATGGCGTTTCCGCCGGCTCGTAATACTTCCATACCGGCGACGGCCTGGAGTGGATGTTCGGCCGCCACCATGGCGTTCGTGCCCATGACAACGGCGCGCCATGGAGCAGGCCACTCGTCGGGGTCGGGGGCCGGGGCGGCTAGATCGATATTTCTTTCCGCCTCAAGGTCGGTGAGCTTTCGCTGGCGCCCGGGACTTTCATTTTGGGCCAGTACCACAGCAGGGAAAACGGTCAGGGCGATCACCAGGATCATGCGAAATCGGTAGAACATTGCGGAGACTATAGCACGTCAGAGATTTCGTTAGACTTACTTCGTTGTCCGTCGGGCCTGATTATCAAGCACTATCGCCCCTGTGAAATGTGCCCTGGAAGCGCCTAACCGCAGCGGCTGCCGCGGCACCTGCTGCCAAAAGTGATGGCGGAGAAGGTTAAGCCCAGTCTCGGGCTCAAACGTGACGAGCCAGCCTGGTTTCGAGGCACGTACCGGGGATGCGGGCTAGTCACTTCTTAACATGGCACGCCGAGCAGGACATGCTTATCATGAGGTGTAGCTCGTCAGGTGTAGCTCGTCGGAGTCAATACGATGCGTTTGGTCCGAGACGCTTTTTCTGGTTCTGGCGGATGGCGGCGCGGAATGATCACCATCCTACAGCGTCCAGCGAGGCGGAGTAGCTAATTGGCGGACCTTACGCTTCAGAAATTTGAACGGCGGCTCTACGCTGCGGAGGACGTCTTGCGCGGCAGGCAGGTCTGTCCCGGGGAGTGGAAATCTGTTCACTTGTTTGAACAATCTAGAAATGTCTTGACGGGGCCACCCCCTAATAAGGTTTAATGTGTAGTAGAAAGTATCTTGACGCGGAGCCCCGTCTCGTTCTGTTGTGGCGAGAAGGGTGAACAGGCCAGTACCTCCGCTCGGTCGGTGCGGGCGAGAAGCATTCAAATGCCCAGTGGCTCCAAAGTGATCGGAATTTACACTGAACGGCCTAAGAACAGCCGCGTGCTGCCGAGTCTCGCGATGGCAGCACTGCTAGGGACCGGACTGTGGGGACAGACGTCACAGCAAGCGCCCAAGGCGGCCTCTGCTGATTCGCGGCAACCGGTTTCGTTTGCGGAGCATATCCTGCCTGTTTTTCAAAAGAACTGTCTACTCTGTCACAGCGGCGAGAGTAGCGCAACCTCGCTGGACCTTTCCACGCGCGAGGGGCTGTTGCGTGGCGGTAAGCGTGGCCCAGCTGTAGTTCCGGGCGATCCCCAGGCGAGCCTGCTGCACCAGGTTGTCGCCCACGAGGCCGAGCCCTTCATGCCCCTGGGCCTAGAGCAGCTATCGCCCGAGGTCATTGCCCGAATCGCGGATTGGATTTCCGCGGGCACCCCCTATGGTGAATCTCCGCGGGGGCAAACGGCAGAAGCCGAAAGCACCAGTGGCGAAAGCACGGTGTTCGTGGAACACATCCGCCCTCTGCTCGAAAACGTATGTCTAAACTGCCATTCCGGAGAGGACAAGGCCTCGGGACTCGACCTGTCGACGAGGGATTCTCTGTTACGGGGAGGCAATCGCGGGCCGGCCATAGTGGTGAACGACCCGGAGTCGAGTTTGTTGTACAAGGTTGTCGCTCGCGAAGCTGAGCCCCACATGCCGTTCATGGCCGATCAGCTCCCCGAGGAAACGATCAACTATCTTGCCGAGTGGATCAGAGAAGGCGCTTCTTACACTGGCACGGTGCAAGCCGCCAAGTCCTCGCTGCCCGGGAGTGATCATTGGGCCTACCAACTCGTCACACCTCCCGCGGTTCCAACGGGCAAGAGTGATGATGAATGGGTGCTCAATCCCATCGATGCGTTTGTTGCAGCGGAACACGAGAAACGAGGATTGAGACCGCTGCCTCCCGCTGGGAAGCGGGTTCTACTTCGGCGAGTCTACCTGGATCTCATTGGCGTTCCCCCTACGCCAGAGGAGATCCGGGCTTTCCTCGCGGACGATTCCAGCGATGCCTATGAGAAGGTTGTCGACCGACTCCTAGCCAACCAGCAGTATGGTGAGCGCTGGGGCCGCCACTGGATGGATATTTGGAGATATAGCGACTGGTACGGTTTTCAGAAGCAAAAAGAAGTGCGCAACAGTCAGAAGCACATCTGGCGCTGGCGCGACTGGATCATAGAATCCCTGATTGAAGACAAAGGCTACGACCGGATGGTCATCGAGATGCTCGCGGGTGACGAAGTCGCACCGACGGATCCGAAAGTTCTGCGCGCAACCGGTTACCTGGCTCGAAGCTGGTACAAGTTCAACCGCACCGTGTGGCTGCAAGATACCGTCGAGTATGTGGCCACGTCGTTCTTGGCAACGACTATCAAGTGCGCTCGCTGCCACGACCACAAATACGATCCGATCTTGCAGTCCGAATACTACCGCCTCCGCGCGTTCTTTGAGCCCCACGGCATCCGAGTCGACCGTGTTCCGGGGGAGTCTGATCTAGATGCAAACGGTATAGCGCGGGCGTTCGACGGTGAGCCGACCGCGCCCACATACCGGTTCCTGCAAGGTGACGAAGACAAACCGGACAAAGAGCATCCGCTGACGCCGGGGGTGCCGCGGATATTGGGAGGCGATGCACTCGATTTTCGCAAAGTTGATATTCCCGTTGAAGCCTACTATCCGGACCTGCGCGCACCCATCCGTAGGGACCTCCTCGCACGCGCAAGAGCCCCAATCGAACAGGCGGACGCGGAGTTGATCGAGGCAAAAAAGGCGCTCGTGAAAGCGAAGAGGCGGCTTGTGTATCCATCTGAAGCGAAAGGCGTTCCGGCCGCGGAGATCAATCCTATTGACACAGATGTTGGCACACACGCCGCCGCGGACTTGAGTGAGGAAGAAGCGTTGGCTGCATTCGAAAAGGCAGAGGTCGCGGTCACAATCGCCGAGAAAAAGCTGCGGGCATCGCAGGCGGAGTTGCCCGCCCTGGAGGCGCGCATCGCGGCCGACCTGGCCGCTTACGGACTCGACCCTGCCGCCGACGCCGAAATGCTGGCGGAAAAGGCCCAAAAACTGGAGAGAAAAGCTCGTTTGGCGCGGGCTCAAGCAGACCTACTACAGGCTGAGCAGGAACTTGCGGAAGCGCTCAACCCTTCGCCGTCTGGGGACGAGGGCTCCGTCAAGGAGAAGAAAGAGGCGGTTGCAAACGAGGGGAAAGTTAGGCTTGCACAGAAGAAGCTGCAAGCCGCACTTGATGGCTTAGGCAAGGCAACCGATGGTTACACGCCAGTTGGCGAGACCTACCCCACATTGAGTACGGGAAGGCGGCTGGCACTGGCCCGATGGATCGGCAGCAAAAAGAATCCGCTCACTGCCAGAGTTGCGATCAACCATATTTGGGGCCGGCATTTCGGTGAGCCTCTTGTTTCGACGATCTTCAACTTCGGTCCCAACGGAAAGTCCCCCACCCATCCCGAACTGCTGGACTGGCTGGCCTCCGGTCTTATGGAGAATAATTGGGGCATGAAGGCCATCCATCGATTGATCGTCACGAGCAATACGTATCGGATGCGGTCTTTCGTCGAGCAGGGCAACGCGAATCTTGCAATCGACAAAGACAATGTATATTTATGGCGCAGAAAACCCATCCGGATGGAGGCTGAGCTCGTCCGCGACAGCATATTGCACGTAGCCGGAAAGCTTGACACGAGAATGGGCGGGCCGGAAATTGAGGTGACAGAGCAGGAAGAGTCGCGCCGCCGAAGCTTGTACTTCTACCACAGTCCGGACGCACAACTGCTCATTCTGAAGCTTTTCGACGCCGCGGATCCCAACGAGTGCTTTCGGCGCAACGTGAGTATCACTCCCCACCAAGCCCTGGCCCTTTCGAATAGTAAACTCAGCCATACTATGGCGCGCCTGCTGGCTCGCCGGCTCACGCAGGAAGTCGGTGACACCGAGAAATCGGACCCACACTTGATCGATAAGGCCTTTGAGGCCGTGCTGGGGCGGCCACCTTCAGCGAAGGAAAGAGCCGAGTCCCGGAAGTTTCTTGTCGAACAATCCGAACTGTACGGTAAACCGGAAAAGTTGAAGCCGTTTGAGAGCGGACCGGAGAATAATGTTGCACCCTCGGAGGACCCGAGCTTGCGGGCACGCGAGAGTCTGGTCCACGTGTTGTTCAACCATGACGGGTTCGTCACGATCCGGTGAGGAGTTTGAGATGAAGAAGCCGATGCAACCGCTAGACGACAGTTGTTGTGGAACAGGCCGCAGGGCCTTTCTCGCGGACTGTGGAATGGGGTTTACCGGTCTCGTGCTCGGGGCCATGCTCCAACAGGAACGGCTTGCGGGCTCCGAGTTGCAAACGCCGTGGGCGCCCCCGGACGGCAAGCCCCATTTCACCCCCAAGGCGAAGCGGGTGATTTGGATCTTCCTCAAGGGGGGTGTAAGTCACCTCGAAAGCTTCGACCCCAAAAAAGCTTTGAACACATACGGTGGCAAAACGATCTCTGAAACGCCTTACAAGGACGTTCTCGATTCGCCCTTGGTGAAGGACAACGTCAAGGTAAGAATCAAAGTCAACAATAAAGAGCGCCAAATCATGACCACTTTGTATCCCCTGCAAACGGGTTATGAAAAACGCGGAGAAAGCGGCATTGAAGTCAGTGACTGGTGGCCGCATGTCGGCGAGTGTGTGGACGATTTGGCGGTTGTCCGGTCGATGTGGACGACTGATAACGACCACGGCGCCCAGCTTCAGTTTCACACGGGCCGCCACGTTCTGGACGGGTACCTGCCTACTGTTGGGGCATGGGTGCACTACGGGCTTGGCTCTCTGAACGAAAATCTTCCTCAATTCATTGCGCTCGGTCCGCCCCCGGATTCGTGTTGCGGAGGTCCTGGAGCGCATGGCGCCAGCTATTTAGGCCCGGACCACGCCGGGATCAAGATCGAGGTTGACCCCAAGAACCCGCTGCCCTTTGCCTCCCCTGGGAAAAATGTCTATCACGAAGAGCAACAGAGAGAGTTCGCTTTTCTCGAGCGTCTGCATCAGTTGTCAGCCGTGAAGTACCCGGACGATCCTATGCTGCGGGCTCGTATCAAATCCTATGAGTTGGCATTCCGGATGCAGACGGCCGTGCCAGAGGCCGTACGTTTCGACGAAGAAGCTGAGGAAACGAAAAGACTCTACGGACTGGATCACGAGGAGACAAAACCGTTCGGGGAGATCTGTCTCGCGGCTCGCCGATTCTCCGAGCGAGGCGTACGGTTTGTGCAGGTCTATCACGGCGGCAAAGGTGCGGCCGGAGCCTGGGATGCCCACAAGAAACTGAAGACGAGCTACGACAAGCTCTGCCCTCAGGTCGACAAGCCGATCGCGGGACTCATCAAAGACCTGAAACGGCGGGGCCTGTTGGATGAGACGCTCGTGGTCTGGGCAACGGAGTTCGGCCGGACACCTGGCAGCGAGAAGTCCACCGGCCGCGATCACCATCCCTTCGGCTTCTCAGTCTGGTTAGCCGGCGGGGGCATCAAGGGCGGAGTTGTCCACGGCGCCACCGACGAACTGGGGTTCCACGCCGTGGAGAGCCGTCACTACGTCACCGATATCCACGCGACCGTCTTGCACCAGTTGGGACTCGACTCGAGAAAGCTGGAAGTGCCGGGCCGCAAACGTATCGACATAGACCATGGACATGCCATCAAAGAGATCATGGCCTGAGGGGTCATTTTTCGGGTAAGATTTCACATTTTTGCCGCCGCCTAGACTGGGCCGGGTCACTTCCTGTCGGCTGGGCGACGGATCTAGATGCAAGGTTTCCGAATAGGTGGTCTGACCCTCGAGTTGCATTCCCGTGCCGGGTGAACACAACAAGGCCACACGCGCGAGCCGGCTAGAAGGAGCGCGGATGAGAGGCCATACACGGCGTCAGTTCTTGCGGTTCAATACCGTGGGCGCGTCCCTGGTCTGCGGCTTGTTGCAGGGCCGAGGAGATCTGCTCCGCGCCCAGAACAACCCCCAGTATCGCTACGACCTGCTCGTAAAGGGCGGTCGTGTCGTCGACCCGTCTCAGCAGCTTTCCGCTCCACGCGACATCGCGATTTCGAAGGGTAAGATTGCTCTTGTAGCCCCCAATATATCGGCAGCGGAGGCGCTGCATGTGCTCAATGCAAACGGGAAGATTGTTACCCCGGGCCTCATCGATATTCATGTGCATGTGTACGACGGGGTCGCGCCACTCGGAATTCCGGCCGACCCGAACTGTATCGCCAAGGGAGTCACCACGGCGGTGGACGCCGGGTCGGCCGGAGCGCATACTTTCCCTGGTCTGCGGAAGTACGTCATCAATGTCGCCGATACGCGGGTGCTGGCTCTGCTGAACATCTCCGTCGTCGGACAGTCGACGAGCTCGTGGGACAACCAGTGGGGCGAACTTCTCGATATGCGTTACGTGAACCCTAAGCTGGCCATCAAGACAGTCGAGCAAAACCGAGACGTCATTGTCGGCATCAAAGTGCGGCTGAGCCGGGCTATTACCGGAGATCACGATATCGAGGCTTTAGCCCTGGCCCGAGAGGCCGCCGACGCGGTCAAGCTTCCCCTAATGGTTCATATCGGATCTTCGTACTCGCCCCTGAGGGACATCTTTCCAAAACTGAAAAATGGAGACGTTGTCACCCATAGCTTCACTGGGGGCGAAAACGGAATTCTCGATACCAGAGGCCGGGTTTTGCCTGAGGTTCATAATGCCATCGCCAACGGTGTTCACCTCGATGTCGGTCACGGACGAGGAAGCTTTTCCTTCGAAACGGCGGAAAAAGCGTTTGAACAAGACGTGCTGCCAGGCACGATTTCAAGCGATCTTCACCAATACAATGTGAACGGTCCGGTCTTCGATTTGGCGACTACGGTCTCTAAGTTCCTGCACTTGGGTCTGTCGCTTGAACAGGCGATTGAGCGGGTGACAGCGAATCCGTCCAGCCTTTTCGGTCAACTCAATGGCTTGGGTACGCTGCGCGGCGGCGCCGAAGCGGACGTGGCGGTTTTCTCGCTTGAAGAGGGCGATTTCGAATTTGTCGATGCCCTTGACGTGAAGCGGGTTGGCCACCGAAAGCTCTCTCCCGTCGCGACCGTGAAAGCCGGCAAGCTCTACGGGCCGGCGTCGATTCCTGTTGTCCGGCTCTAACTTCCATTTGCGGTCAGATCCACATTTCAACCCGGAGGAACCCGTGGCAAAGGCCAAGCCAAAGCTGTTGATTTTGGGCGACCCTCCAGAGAAGTGGCTAGCGAAGCTGAGCGGGATCCGAAATATTGTGGATCTACAAGTAGCGCGAAATCCGGCGGAAGCAGAAGCTTTGCTGCCGACCGCCGAGGTGGCCTTCGACTGGGTGCTGGGCGGACTGTGGCTGCAACAATACTGGCACCTGGCCGGCCGCCTGAGGTGGGTTCATAGCAGCTCGGCCGGCGTGGATAAGATTCTATTCTCCGATTGGACCGACAGCCCTGTTCTGCTGACTAATTCTCGGGGAATCTATGCCCCAGCATTCGCCGAGTTTGTAATGTTGTGCGTCCTCTATTTCGCTAAGGACTTTCCAACTCTTCAGAGAAATCAACGTAAACGCCACTGGACACCGTACCAACCCCTTGAACTCCGCGATCAGACGTTAGGGTTAGTCGGTTTCGGAGCGACGGGACGGGCCACCGCTCGCCTGGCAAAGCCCTTCCAGATGCGAGTGCTGGCCACCAAACGCAACCCCGGCACAGGTGCGGAATCCGGCCTCGTGGACGAGCTGATCCCGCTGGAGCGGTGGCACGATCTCCTGGCCTCCTCCGACTACGTGGTCAACGCTTTGCCGCTTACCCCGGCAACGCGGGGCTTCTTCGGAGAGAGGGAGTTTCGCGCCATGAAGACCACGTGCTGCTTCATTAATGTCGGTCGCGGGGAAACCGTCCAGGAAGGCGCGCTTGTGCGCGCCTTGAAAGAAGGGTGGCTTTCTGGAGCAGGGCTTGACGTGTTCGAGCGCGAGCCTCTGCCGGCCGATAGTGAGCTGTACTCCCTGCCGAACGTAATTATCTCGCCGCATTGCGCTGGGATCACGACGACCAATCGTGAAAAGTGTGCCCAGCTTTTGATCGACAATGTCCAGCGGTACATCAGCGGGGAGCCGCTTCTAAACGTTGTCGACAAGGGGCGGGGATACTAACCTATATCTCGAAAGATTCCCTTCCGACCTCATCCTTCCGTAGCTAGACCCATGGGCGGTTCTAGTGCAGGGATTCTATACGTGAGGTCGGGCGCACTTTGACGCCATGGAGCCCACGAAATCATCCTCGGTCCGGCATCTCACCCTTATCCTCGTGGCGCTGGCTTCTCTGGGCGCCTACCTGACTCGCCACTGCATTGCCGCGGCGAACACCACCATTCAGAGGGAATTGCAGCTCTCGACGGAGCAGATGGGGTGGATCTTGAGCGCATTCTCGCTGGGTTACTTCTTGTGCCAGGTGCCCGCGGGCTGGCTAGGCAATCGATTTGGCACGCGAGCAGCTCTGTCGTCTCTGAGCGTGCTGTGGTCGTTGTTCACTGTTTGGACCGCGGCCGCCCCGTCGTTTCTTCCCCTGTTGTGCTCACGAGTTGCGTTTGGCATGGCGCAGGCAGGCCTTGTACCCATCTCGTCCAAGATCATTCGGGATTGGTTGCCCTTGCAACGCCGCGGGTTTGGTAGTGGCGTGATGGCGGCGGCCATGTCGCTCGGTGGCGTGGTCACTATGGGCTTGACTACGCTGCTCCTGGGCTCGTTCGGATGGCGTGGCGTCTTTCGGATGTATTCCTCGGTGGGTATCTTGTGGGCGATCTTATTCTACGCGCTGTTTCGGACGAGCCCTCAACGGCATCCTTGGGTCAATCACAAGGAGCTGGATTTGATCCTCGGGGATTCTGATGCCCCAGCCCCACAACGAACGCCGGCTGCAACAGCGAATCACAGCGAGGAAGGCGATGCGCACCAACCATCGTCACACGCAGTTCGCGGTTTCGCATCCGTCGTCATCAAGTCGCGCAGCCTTTGGGCGCTGTGTGCGCATGCATTCTTCCGCGCCGCGGGGTACGGGCTGTTCGTCACGTGGTTCCCCGCTTTTCTGGAAAAAGGGTACGGCGTAACACGTGAAAGTGCGGGTTTGTTGACGATGTCCCCCTTGATTGCCGTCGTTCTGGGCACGATGATCGGCGGTCTCCTTGTCGACTTCCTGTTCCGCTCGACGGGAAACAAGTGGATCAGCCGCAGTGGCGTAGCCTTCTCGGTACTAGCCGTCTGCGGTCTCTGCACTTTGGGGGCGGCTCTCACCTCCTCGGTTCATGAGCTTGTTGTGGCGCTCGCCGTAGGTGCTGGTTTTTCCGGTATGGGAAACGCCGCTTACTTGGCCGCAACGATGGACATCTCGGGACGCCATACAGCGGTGATAATGGGGATTGTGAACATGGCGGGCAGCTTGGGCGCTTTCGTTGTCCCAGCCCTGTTGGGATACCTAATAGGAACCATCGAACAGACCGGAGGAGAGTGGAATCGCGTCATCTACGTTTTCGCGGGCATCTACTTCGCCGGCGCTTTTTGTGGTCTTGCGATCGACCCAAACGCCTCATTGGAACAGCAGATTGCCGCCCGTTCTGAAGTCTCATGAGCATTCAGCAAGCTCACACTCCCGGACCACCAACTCTCTAGGAATCTTGGCGCATGAAAGAGAAACGCACGGTGCCATGGCGTGGTGTCCATGTAGCAGGTTGTCTCACGTTGCGTTCAATACTCTGAACCCCCTGCGACTTTGCTGGAAGATCGGTGAGGGATGGTGTATTTTAGGAGCAACCCAGTGATATAATGCTAAGAGCCCTTTAGGGATTTTTTGCTTCCACAAAGTGAGACGGAGGGAAGTCTGGGGGCTGTCCGAGGGTAAGATGATCGTCCTGCTGGGTCGGGCTATCACTATCAGCGCAATGTTGACCTGTTCTAGTCGAAATTGTAATCTTTCAGGGCGCCAGACCCGGGAAGGATCGAGTTCCTCAATCGTTCGACGGATCGCGATCGCTCTTGGCTTGCTTGTGTTCGTCGGACTCTCTCTGCACTCTTCTGTCGAATCTGCTGAACAGAACAGTTTCCAGGCGGAGCTGTACGAAGACCTCCCTGACGATTGGCGTGAGGCTTGGTCGTTTGAGGGGCTGCAGCCGGCGATGACTTGGACGAGCCCTGACTTGGGTCAGATCTTCCTTCCGGGCAAGTTATCGCCAATCGGGCGGACGATGCATCGGGCAAGACCGTTTGCACTCCGGATCCAGGGCCAAGTGGAGTTGCTGGCCGGTGAGTATGAGTTTCAGCTGAGAAGCCTCTCCCGCGCGCGATTCTTTGTGGATGATGAGCTCGTGCTCGCCTCGGAACCACCCAAGCCGAAGAAGCTAACGCCGGAAGAGATCGCCGCTAAGGAGGCGGAGGACAAGAAGGCACGAGACGAAGCCGCCCGCAAAGCGGCCGGGGAACAGGCCCGTCAGGATTTACTGCGGATTAACCTCGAGGACGCTGTCCTGGAGCACAACGAGGAAGTTGAGGAAGCCGTCAGGGCCGAACTATTGAAGAGGACGGCTAAGAATCAATCCGACAGAGAACCTCCCCTGAAGATACAGACGCAAGTCAAGATGCTGACTCTCGCTGGGAGTTCTCACCGCGTTCGCTTGGAGCTGATAGGAAAGCGGCTGAACCGGGAAGTGTCGGTCGTCTACCGAAAAAGAGAAAGCGGCGAACTGACGCTTTTGACCAAGGGTGAACCGGTCCGCTATACCGCAAAAGGCTGGGCGGAGTGGTCGGAGAAACAAAAGCAGAGTCTTCGGAGCGTAGTCGATAAGATCCAGGTCTCCGGCCAAAAAGATTGGGAACAACACTGGCAAGAGCGCCATCTGGAGCAGGCCCGCGAGGCAGCCGCGCACCGGGAGCCGCTGGACATCAAGTTGCCCCAGGGGTTCTCTCACCACAACGCTGTCGACCTGTTCATTAGCGCCAAGTTGGCAGGCCTAACTTTCTCCGCCGCGCCGCTGACCGACGACTACGAGTTCGTCCGCCGAGTCTATCTTGATGCTTGGGGCTTGATCCCCACAGCCGAAGAAGTACGAGAGTTCGTTTCCGATTCCCGTGCGGACAAGCGCGACGTACTGATCGGCCGGCTGCTGGCGGACGACCGCTGGGCCGCCCCGTGGGTGTCTTACTGGCAAGACGTGCTAGCGGAGAATCCGAGACTGTTCGGCGGCGTCCCTAATGCGACGGGACCCTTTAAGAAGTGGATCCACAGCTCGTTCCTCGTGGATCGCGGATACGACCGTTTCGCTACCGAGCTGGTCCTGATGGAGGGAACTTCGGAAGAACGCGGGACACTGGGCTTTCGTCAGGCTGTGGATAACGATGTCCCGATGGCCCACAAAGCGCTCATCGTTTCCGAAGCTTTCATGGCTGCCAACATGAAGTGCGCGCGGTGCCACGACTCACCGTTGAACGAATACAAGCAGCGCGACTTGTTTGGCATTGCCGCCATGCTCAACGGCGCTCCGGTGGCCATTCCCGTGACCAGCAGCGTGGGAGAAGTTCCCGGCCGCCGCAAGCCTTTGGTGTCGGTGACGAGCAAGCCAGGCGATCTCATCCCGCCTTCCTTTGCTTTTGACTCAACGCGGGACGCGTCAGAGATTCAGGGCGGTGATCGCGCCTATCGTTTGGCCCTGGCCGACTGGTTGGTGCGGCAGAAGCGGTTTGCCCAAGTCGGCGTGAACCGGATCTGGAAGCGGTTTATGGGAACGGGGCTCGTGGAGCCTGTAGGCAACTGGACTCCCGAGCCGAACATTTCACACCCTGATCTCATGCGTTACCTGGTTGACGAATTCATCACCAGCAGCTATAGCGTGAAGCGGATCGAAGAGCTGATTTTCAAATCCCACGCCTACCAGAGAAAACGGGTTCGAGAACTCGCGAGGCTAAGAGACCAGCGGGGCCTGCCCTTGTTTGCCGCTCGCGGGGAGCGCCGGATGGGAGCGGAGGAGATCGTCGATTCGCTGCATCGCACGGTTCGGCGGGATTTCAGAACCGAGCGCATCACTTATAACCAGGTGGACTACGGATATCCCAAGCGCACTTGGGAGATCGTCACCCTTTCGAACGAAGAGGACCTCGACATCCTACAAAAGCCCTTGCTGGAAGAGATCATGACCCTGGCGAAGACCTTCGGCTGGAGGGACCAGCGCCCGAATCCGGTGAGTGTCCGCGACCCGGATCCCAACCCCCTGCAACCATTGGCGATGGCCAATGGCGAACTCGTTGAGCGCCTGGTGAAGCTCACCGACCGCTCCTATTACACAAAGCTTTCCAATCAGGACATCTCGCTCAACGAATTTGTGGATCGCCTGTTTCTAAATACGCTTTCCAGACCGCCACGAGGTCAGGAGAAAGCGTTGGTTCACCAACAACTAAAGCTCGTTTGGAAGAGTCGGCGCATTCCCCCGGAGCAACAGCAGAAGGCGAAAAAAGAGGTCGAACTAAAAGAGGTGACGGTGGCAAACAGCGTGGCGGCTCACGAATACATGATGAAAGTGCGACAGGGAGAGCCGGCGACCGTTACGCTGACGCACGACTACAGGAAGAAGATGGAGCAGGTTCTTTGGGTCATCTTGAATTCACCGCAGTTTCTTCTGTTCGTACCCTAACGTGAGACACGACCATGACGGATCGAAAAGAGAGCAGTGACCACAGCCGATTGGATCGGCGGGATTTTCTGGGCGGGCTGGCACGCTATGGCGCCGCCGCGGGGGTGTCTCCTCTGTTGGGAAGTCTTTGGGCTTCATCTAGCCGGAGAACCGAGCTGCCGAAGGCGACTGCCGACACCTGCATTCTCGTCTGGTTGCCCGGCGGAATGTGCCACGTGGACACGTTCGATCCCAAACCTCAAGGAAACGGCGCGGAAGTTCCCGGAAGCTACTACAGGTCCATCAAGACAGCCTTGCCCGGCATTGAAGTGTCCGAGCATTTGCCGCGGCTGGCTGAGCGGATGGACCGGCTAGCTCTTCTGAGAACCATCAATCACGGGTTCTCGAATCACACCCAGGCGGTGAACTTCGTGCATACGGGGCGCTTGCCTTCCGGGACGGTCGTCTATCCCTCTTGGGGGTCGGTGGTCGCCCACGAACTCGGAGGCTTTGACCCCAGTGCGCCCCCCTACGTTGTGATCGGTTACCCCATGCAGCCACGGGGCCCCGGTTTTCTTGGCGGAGAATACAGCTATGTTTATGTGACAGACACGGAGGCCGGACCCGCTGTACTGCAGACCCCTCGGGACGTGTCTCCGAGTGAGTATCAAGAGCGCCTTCGCATATTAAGGAGTTTCTCGCGGAACGCCTTCGATGAGCACGCCGGCTCACCTCTTGGCGCGGCCTACGCCTCGGCGATGGACAAGGGCTTTGAAATGATGAGTGAGAAATTTCAGAGCGCCTTTTCCGTGAAAGGCGAGTCGGCTGATCTCCGGGAGAAATATGGAGATGAATTTGGGCAGAGACTCTTGTTATCGCGGCGTCTGGTGGAGAACGGGATCCGGTTCGTGGAATGCTCCTTCAATCTGCACTTTATTAACGGCTACGGTTGGGACGCTCACGCCTTCGCGCAAAAACGCGTCCATTTGCTGATTCGTCAGCTCGATCGGGGTTTGTCCGCGCTGATTGAGGATCTTGACCGGCGCAACCTGTTCGATCGAACGCTGGTGGTCGTGGCCACGGAATTCGGACGCCCACCGGAGTTCGACGGACAAGGGGGACGAGGGCATCAATCCAAGGCCTACAGCGTAGTCATGTTTGGAGGAGGCGTGAAAGGGGGCCGTGTCATTGGGTCGACGGACGATCTTGGCCGTGAAATTACCGAGCGGCCCATCTCCGTCCCGGACTTGCATGCAACAATCTATCGCGCTCTCGGCATCGACCACGACAAGCACCTTATGACCCCTGACGGGCGCCCCGTGCCAATCACCGATTTTGGCGAGCCGGTCGAAGAAATCTTTGCATGACGAGCTGCTCGGGGTGAGTCCTTTACTGCCTTCGACGGCATTGTCAAGTTAACACCGGTCGGCGACAATTGACCGATGGAATCCCTGTATCGACGCCACCGCTTTCCACCCGAGATCATCAGCCATGCCGTCTGGTTGTATCATCGCTTCGCTCTGAGCTTTCGCGATGCCGGAGACCTTCTCGCTGAGCGTGGCGTCGCCGTTTCCGGCGAAGCCATTCGATCCTGGTGCCGGAAGTTCGGAGCAGCGAATGCTCGTACTCCGGTCGTTGGCCCACCCGAGAGGATGAAGGCCCGCGGGTTTTCGACCGAGCGGTCGGCTAGCTTTTCTTTACAGCCCCTCGGCGTTTGCTCAAGGCGTGCGCGGCACGGAAGCGTGGCGACGTGCGCGGTAACGTACTGAGACGTGTGTGCGTCAACGCGCTCAGGCATTTGCGACACGCCGCCGTGGTCTGGGTTCAGCCCCGCGCGGCTGCCTTTGAGCTGGCGGCTCCTTCATCCGCGGGAGCTTCCGCGAGTTCGGGGCGGGGCTGCGGGACCAGTCCGAGCGCCTGCCGCAGCTCGGTTTCGAGCCGGTCACGGATATCCGGATTGTCCCTCAAGAACTGTTTGGAGTTTTCGCGGCCCTGACCAATACGCTCGCCGCCATAGGAGTACCAGGCGCCGCTCTTGGCAACGATGCGTTCGGCGACTCCCTGGTCGAGAAGGTCGCCTTCGAGCGAAATGCCCAGGCCGTACATGATGTCGAACTCGGCCAGCCGGAATGGCGGCGCGACCTTGTTCTTGACGACCTTGACCTTGGTTCGATTGCCGATCACACGGTCACCGTCCTTGATCTGGCCGATGCGCCGGATGTCGAGCCGAATGGAGGTGTAAAACTTCAAAGCGCGGCCGCCGGTGGTTGTCTCCGGGCTGCCGAACATGACGCCGATCTTCTCGCGGATCTGGTTGATGAAAATCAGGCAACAGTTCGACTTAAACACCGCTCCCGTAAGCTTGCGCAGAGCTTGCGACATCAGGCGCGCTTGCAGACCCATGTGGCTGTCGCCCATCTCTCCATCCAGCTCGGCCCGGGGGACCAGTGCGGCGACCGAGTCCACCACCAGCAGGTCGATGGCGCTGGAGCGGACCAAAACATCAACGATCTGCAACGCTTGCTCGCCGCTGTCGGGTTGCGAGACCAGCAAGTTGTCGACATCGACACCAAGCTTTGCGGCATAGATCGGGTCCATGGCGTGCTCGGCGTCGATGAAGGCGCACATGCCTCCCAATTTTTGGGCTTGGGCAAGCGCGGAAAGCGCCAGCGTTGTTTTTCCGGAGGATTCCGGTCCGAAGATTTCGACAACCCGGCCACGCGGCAATCCGCCCACTCCGAGGGCGGCGTCCACCGAAATCGATCCGGTGGGGATGGTACTGACCGGGACAACGTCTCGCGATCCGAGACGCAGGATCGACCCCTTTCCATGGGCTTTTTCAATTTCACTTAACGCCAGCTCGAGGCTGCTTTCACGATCTTTCTGATCCATTTGGATAAACTCCTTTTTTCAGGCGGACAATGGGCTTGTTCGCCAATTGTAGCAGAGGCGAACAAAAAGCGAAAGAGGAATCAGGCGATTCAGGAGAAATATTTTGCGCGCGGCGCTGGGCGGGCCGCGGAGGCTAGCGGCGCTCCTCGCCCGGAAAAGGCGCGTAGTAGCCTCTTCGGACGCGAACGGCCGTGTTTTTCACGCGGGTCTTGATCCGCACCTTGTGAAAACTTCCATCGGCGACGAAATCGGTCGGCGAATAGAGAATGAAGTACTGATGCCGAAGTTCATTGGCAATGTCGGCGAACGATTGCTCCAGATCGCGGGCCTGAAAAGGATGGAAAGCCACGCCGCCGGTTTCCTGCGTAAACCTCTTGAGCACCTTGTCGCCCGGGATCTGGACTCGCTTCTGATTTGTCGAGATGGCATAGATCACGGCCTCGGCCTTGTGCGCCATCTCGAGAGCCATTTCGCGCGTCACCGAGCTTTGATTGTCTTCGCCGTCGCCGAGAATCACCAGCGCACGCCGAAACTGCTCGGGGGGCCAATCCTCGGGCAGCTTGTCCCGGGAGGCAAAGTAGATGGCGTCGTAGAGCGCGGTGCCGCCCCCGGCCCGCAGCGACCGGATTCCGTTCGCCAACTCGTCGGGGTTGTTGGTGAAGTCGATGATCAGTTCGGCGCGCGTGTCGAAACTGACGAGAAACGCTTTGTCCTTCTGTTCTTGCAAGACGCTGCGGACAAACTCGATCGCCGCTTCTTGTTCGAAAGTGAAGCGGCCCCGGATGCTGTTGCTCGTGTCGAGCAGAATGCCGATTCGCAGCGGCAGGTCGCTTTCGCGAACGAACTCCCGAATGCTCTGCTTCTTGCCGTTGTCGGAGACCTCGAAATCCTCGCGCTCGAGGTTTGTGATGAAGCGGTTTTTCTTATCAATGACGGTAAACAACAGCGGGACACGGGAGACCTCGACTCGAATCGTCGAGTTCGGAGCCACAATTTCGCCGGGGAGATCTTCCAGTCCCCCAATAGGCGCGTTTTTGCCGTCTTGAGCCAGCAGCAGCGCGGACGCAAGAACAAATAGGCCAAATCTCTTCATGGGACGCTGCCTCGGGATCTTACTTTCCAGGACACCCGAGTCTTACCTTTGATTATAGCTCCAGAAGCCGGGTCAGCTCCGTGAAATCTTTTGGCAATGGGGCTTCGATCACAATGGGCTGTTTGGTGTTGGGATGGACAAAGCCGATTTTGCGCGCGTGCAGGTAGAACCGTTCCAGCGCGGGAAGCCCCGGCGGCGTGGCGGGAGCCCCATAAAGGCGGTCTCCAACAACCGGATGGCCGACCTTCGACAGGTGGACCCGGATCTGATGAGTCCGCCCGGTTGCGATTCGCACTTCGAGCAGCGCATAGCTTGACGACTGCTGGAGGACGCGAAAATCGGTCTGAGCGGCGCGTCCCGATGGGCGAGTGTTCATCTTGATTCGCTGGTGAGTGTCGCGGCCAATCGGCATCTCGAGCCGGACCCACCAGTGCCCATCCACTTCGACTTTCCTGGCGGCGCGGTGCTGCTTGCCGATCTTTCCGTGGACGATGGCCCAATACGTTTTCTCGATTTTGCGGTTTTGGAACTGCTGCGCCAGACGCCGGTGAGCGAGGTCGTTCTTGGCCACCAGCAACACTCCGCTCGTCATGCGGTCCAGGCGGTGGACGATTCCAGGACGCAACTCCCCGCCCACCGTCGAAAGCGTGGAAAAGTGATGCAGCAGAGCGTTGACGAGCGTTCCCGATTTGCTGCCGGCGCCGCTGTGTACGATCATGCCGGCCGGTTTGTTTACCGCCACGATGTCATCGTCTTCATGCAGAACTTCGACGGGAATGTCCTCGGCGAAGGCCTTGAGCGGAGTGGCCGGCGCGGACTCGACGGAAACGACCTCGGTTCCTCGTAGCCGCAGAGAGGCTCGGGCGGGCCCCTGATTTACCTGGACGCGGCCATCGCGAATCCATTGCTGAATCCGCGCGCGGCTGGTGTCGGGATATTTCTGGGACAGAAACACGTCCAGGCGCTTTTCAATGTCCTCGGCACTGGTTTGAATCTCCACACCTTCTAGTTCAGCACAGTCGGCTTTTCCGTTGAGCGGTTGAGCCGCTGAGCGGTTGAGCCGTTGAGCGGTTTGAGCCGTTGAATTTGAGAGGTTGAGCCGTTGTGAGAGGTTGAGCCGTTGAGCGGTTGAGCCGCGAAGCGGCGTAGGATCGTAGCCCATGGGTGGAGCGAAGCGGAACCCTGGGTCCGAAAACCATCCAGGGCAAGCCCCGGACGGGGCGTAGGAGCAAACCGGCCTGTCCGTGGGTGCGAATGTTGGAAGGTCGCAGCTTGGCCTCCCGACTTTCTTGTTTTTCGAAGAAACAGAGCCGCACCCGCAAGGGTGCGGTTGAGGGTGCGGAAGCAGATTACCGGTCACGTCGGCTGCGGCGTCAATGTGATCAATCGAATCGTGGACGGCCGCACCTCGCTGACCGCGGAGATGGCACCCCCGGCCCCTGCGCAAGGTCCCATCGTTCACCAGCGTATCGCCTCGTACCCGTTGATCCCAGTAGACTACTCAACCTCAAGCGCCCGTTTTGGCGCCATGCACCCAGGGTAAGGAGACTCACTCTAAACGGGAGGCTGCGGCCGAACATGCAGGCGCTGTCGAATCTCATCGTAGACAGGGATAGCCGTTTCGGCTTCGATGGTGACGGTAATGCCATACCGGATCGGTTGTTGGACGCCGCCGGCATCTTCCCTGCACCATACTCGCAAAGCCAAGTGACCGTCATCAATGAAGGGCACGGCGCGCGAACCACTGTACCTCTCGTGAAAGACAGTGCCCTTCTTCACGGAAGCGTCGGCGGGCTGCGCAGGGAACCGCTTCACGCCCAGGGAAACCAAAGGATCGTTGGGCGCGGCTTCGAGCTTGACGCAACGATAGCTTTGATATCCCGGTCGTACGGGCGACAACCAAGCCACGGTAATAGTAAGCAGGCGGGGATCAGTCACTCGTTCCAGACATTCCGGAAGCGGTATGCGGTAGTTGTGCGCATGATCGGGCGCAAGAGCACCGAAACCAACCAAGGTCGCCCGGTTGGCGGAACATTCCATGACCTCGGCTACGTTGGGGACCCCGAACCCCATGAAGCGGCTGGCGTTTTCTGTCCTCTCTACGTGCCGACGCTTGTCGGGTGGACCACAGATATCCTTCAAGAGTTCATCTTTGCCGCTCCATCGCGCCCCGTGGACGAGCAAAGACTTAACGACTACAGCATAGAATTCGGGTGCTAGATCGGC
Source organism: Bryobacterales bacterium (assembly GCA_965226185.1). Classification (GTDB taxonomy): domain Bacteria; phylum Acidobacteriota; class Terriglobia; order Bryobacterales; family UBA6623; genus CBDCYS01. The sequence continues at coordinate 2,457,023 of CBDDCT010000007.1, read as the reverse complement.
AAGTGTCGAACCGGGCTCCATCAGGGCGTCAAATATCCTATGCGCGGACCGCGTAGCTAGGGCAGTCGCCGAACTCGTGCCGTCGCTGAGAACGGTTTGATTGAGCCGACCTTGGGCTAGCTGGTCTGGCGCGGCTGCACTGAGACCAAAGAGGCGTTGGGGACGATCGAAGCGGATCCTGACCCCTCCACCACTACTCGCCATCCGAACGTGCTCTCGGCCACCGGGAAAATAAATCTCCGGCTTGATCGTTCGGCGGTAGCCGAGGCCTAGGGCTGAACTGGGGTTTGGCATTTCGCCGTCGTCGAAAGGGTCGACGGCGCCATGCGATGTTGGTCGATCGTCTACGTGGTCATGGTGCTGCGCACCGACCGTGAGAGCGTTCAAGGATTCTGCTGGTGATAGGATCGTGCGCTCGTGCTTGGCGTCGTTGAGGGCAGTCAGCATAGCGCGTTCGCGGACTGAAGCATGGGCGTTCTCGAAGTCAGCCCAGGTGTCGAACTCGGAGAGCGAGAGTGGCGTGGGAGCATTGCCGCCACTGACCAGGAAGAGAACACCAAATTTTTCCGCCAGAAAATCGAGAAGGCGCGCAAGGGGACTCATGAGGCCCGTAAACGGACGACGCGGATCCCCCATCGACAAATTGACCAAGAAAACCGTCGGGGCCGCCGGCTCTTCCCCAGGGCTGCCCTTCATCCGGAGGACTGCTCGGTGGACGGTGTCGATGAGGAGGCGGTTGCGGTCGGTGCACTCGTCGGCGTCCGAGGGCGCAAACATCAAGGGTCTCACGTAGAGGGGACGGTCAAGCGCGATCTCTCCGGCGTTCAGGTCGCCATGAAGAATGAGGGACGCTACAGCGGTCCCATGAAAGCGGCGAGCAACGACGGCTTGGCTCTGCAAATCGTCTGGGTCGTCGAGGATCAGACGATTCGCAAGAAGGGTGTGACCTTGCAACGGAACGCCGTCAAACAGCGCGGCAATGGGCTGCGTCTGAGCCGACTCTCCGGCCCGGTTCGCGAGCGTTTCGTCTTCGAGTGGCTCGGATTCAAGCGGAGAAGTTAGAAGGCTTTGGGGCCGCAAGAACATCACCTCATCCGCGAGCACAAGGCTAACTTCCCGCCGCCCGATGAGCGCGGGCAATTGTGCTGAGGGAATGTCGATCAGCGCCCCGTGGTAAGCAATCTCCGGGATTACGGCTTCATGGACAATCTCACCACCGGCGTCCGCAACGATGGTCGTGAAGGACTGTGACACCTGTTGGCGTCTAGGCTGACTCTGATGAAACCACAGGTCAACCTCGGTTCTAACTGGTCGATTGGGCTGGCGAGCCATTTCCTCACGCCAATATTCGATTGTCTCGTCAGGAATCCGATCCTCCGCTCCCCACGGGCGCAGCGTGCGGAGTTGCGCAAAGACGTGCCTGAATGGGGTAAAGCCCCTGCCGAGTTCTTCGCCCGCTTTCCATCGTTCCCACAGTCTTAGAAGTTGCTGAAGAGCGGTAACGTCAGGCATGGCAAGATAGAAACGGCCAGAAACATTCTTATCCGTTCGGACTTCGCCCTTTCTGCCCTTTCGCTTATCCTCCATGGCGAAGAAATTGTCCGGGGGGGCTTCGTCGGTGTCGTATTCAGCGATGAACTCCAGACCGCGAACTTTCGCGACAGCCTTGATGAAGTTGGCGACGGTACCGGCGATCTCGAAGACGATAACACCTGAATTATGCACTGCGGGGTGCACCGGAGGAGGGCTGAGCCGCCAGGGGCCATTTGGGGGACCCCCGAAAACATGGGGTAATAAGGTAGGCTGGCAAAGATTTCAGCTTCGCCAGTCAACCCCAAGGAGGTCACCCAAATGGTTACCAAGCGAAAACAGCATAGCTCCCGAAGGCCCGTCAAACAAGGCCGGGGCGCGAGGGCCCCGCGGCCCAATAAAATCGGGGCTGCCACGCCTTATCACTTCCGCGGCAAGAATCTGACTCCCTACGGCGGCTTGCTGCCCGTCGCCACCCTGCTCGAAAAACTCGGCTTCCAGGCGCTGCTGGAAGAAACCATCACGAACAAACGAATCACCCGTGTGATGAGCCTCTACCAGTTTGTGCTGGCCCTCGTGCTGGGCCTCTATGTCGGCTTTGCGCGGCTGAACCAACTCCGCTTCATCGCCCGCGACCCCATCTTGACCGGCATCTTGCAAGTGACGCGTCTGCCGCCGCAGTCCACGCTGTGGCGCTTTCTGGCCTCGCTGCACCTCAACGTGGCGAAGCAGATCCTTTCCATTCAGCGCCAGCTGCGGGAACGAGTCTGGGCCGCGGCCCAGGTGAAATTGGAGACGGTGACGCTGGACACCGACACCACCGTGCACACGCTCTACGGCCGCCAGATGGGCGGGCGCAAGAGTTACAACCCCAAGAACAAGGGCAAGCGCAGCTACCAGCCGATACTGACTTTCCTGGCCGAGACGCGCGAATACCTGATGGGCGGGTTGCGCAACGGCGACCGGCCCACGGGCCGGCAGATCGCCGCCCACCTCGAGAGCGCCTTTCGGGCTTTGCCGCACGGCGTGAAGAAAATCCTGGCGCGGGCCGATTCCGGGTTTTATTGCTGGGAGGCGGTGGAGGCCTATGAAAAGGCGGCTTGTCAGTTCGTCATCGTGGCGCGCAAGACCAGGCGGCTGGTCGAGCAGTTGCAGCAAGCGGCCTGGAAGCCCTCGCCCCACAGCGATGCGGATGCGGAATGCGAATTCCTCTACCAGCCGCAGGGCTGGGCGCGGGCCTGTCGTTTCCTGGCGCTGCGTTACGAAAACGAACCCGCGGCCGGCGCGGCCGAGCAATACCAGCTGTTTGCCACCAGCGCTTACACCTACCGCGTGTTTGTCACCAACCTGGCCGAACCGATCGCGGCGGTGGTGTGGTTTTACAATCAGCGCGCCGCAGCCGAGAACCTCATCAAGGAGGCCAACAACGACGCCGGGCTGGCGGCCCATCCCTCGCGCCGCTTTGACATGAACCGCAATCACTTTCAGCTGGCCATGCTGGCCTACAACCTCAACTGCTGGCTGCTGCTGTTCAACCGCGAAGCCCAAGCCAGCGTGGAGACACTGCGGCACACCACCCTGGCGACGGCGCGGCTGCGCTTTCTGTTCGTGGCGGCCAAGATCTGGCGGCACGCCGGCAGAACGGGTGTCAGCTACAGCGATCATTATGAGGAAAAGGGCCTGTTTGAACGGCTGATGCGGCGGCTGCGGGCGATGGGGCCACCGGGATCGAGCTTCGCGCCGGTGGTGGAGGGTGCGCTGAGTTGAGGGGCGCTCCATGCATAAAATTTCATGCACTCGCCGCAACGTACTGGGAACACGCCGCTTGCCCGCCCGCTTTTGCCCGCCGGGATTGGCAGGCGGCTCAAACAGGGAGGGAAACAGAGGAAAAGACGACTTGCTAAATCACTGAGTTGACACGACTGCCGCTACCGCCACAACTCCATCGGCGATGGCTACGCCGAATCTGTGCATAATTCAGGTAACACGGTCCGGGGCGAGACTTGTAGGATCGTCGCGCAGCTCCATGGCGCCGGCCGCGCTTCCATCCAGTACTTTTCCGAGCCTCTCGAATACTGGTGCTAGCCGGGAAACCTGAGCATCTCTACCCGGAAGGCGGGGTGTGCCGCCGCCCCCTCTGCCTCGGGGAGGGGCAACAGGTTCAGGCACCGGAAGGATCAGGAGCGGTCGTTCCGCCATCAGTGACTCCTCTCGCGCTCTAGCCTGCGCTCTTGGCGCGCGTGGTCCAAACGCCGAGTTGCGCCCCAACAATGACTTTGAGCGGTTTTTCTCCGCCCGCTGAGAGGACATGGCGTCGCTGGACGTCAAGGCAGAACTGCTCTGCTTCCGCATAGCTGATTTTGCCGAGTTTCTTGACGATGGCTGCTGGAGAGTGTCCAAGGGTTTCGTTGAAGCGCTGTGCAAACGTATCAATGTAACTTGCCAATGCCTTCGCCGTCGGCATGGGTAGAGGCAACCGTAGTTGAAAGCGCCGCCAAGACGCTCTATCGAGCAACTCCGGATGGTTTGTCGCGGCTGCAACAATCGTGTAGCTGGGCAGTTCGTCGATCTGCATCAGCAGAGAAGTGACGACGCGCTTTATCTCGCCAGTCTCATGGAGGTCACCCCGTTCCTTCCCAATAGCATCAAATTCGTCAAAGAACAGGACGCATGGTGTGGTCCGCGCGTAGTCGAAGACGCGCTTAAGGCGTGCAGCCGTCTCGCCGAGGTAACTACCGATGACGGACTCGTACCGCACGACGAATAACGGAACGGCTACGGCTTCGGCGATTGCTTCAGCCAGAGTCGTCTTGCCTGTCCCAGGCGGCCCGACCAACAGTATTCGGCTTCGAGGCTCCAGCCCCTGAGCGCGCAAGAGATCGGCGCGTTGTTGCTCTTCGATCAACTCCTCCACGCCTCGTCGCAGCGGAATCGGGAGAATGAGTTCTTCCAATCGGCGCCGGGGAACAACTTCAGAGATGAAATCCTTACCCCGGTGTGAGGAATCGGTTGTCATCGCGAGTCCGGGCATGTTTGTTCCATTGGCGTGGATGGCCTGGGCGAGTCGTTCGGCGAGAATATTGTGTTGTTTTGCACGCTCCTCGGCGATGATAGCCTCTGCAGTTGTACGAAACCTGCTCCTATCGCCTGCGCTTCCGGCCTTTACGAGTGAAACGAGAAGTGGTCCTCCTAACGCGCTACTTCGGAGTTTTTCGATTGAGGGCTTGATCAGCCATTTGTTCCAAGAAAGAGGGACATCACAGTGGCCCAGCTCTGCGTCGATCTTCTTGACCAGATCTTCACGCAGGCGGACGGTTACCAGGACTAGCGTTGATGCCCGCTGTCGAACTGAGCCGTTACCCATCCTGCACATCATGATGACATCATAGTGAACTCACCTTGGTGTGCCAAGAGGAAACGAGGGAAAAGCCGGGGGAAAGTAGGGGGCCCGACTGATGGGGACAGTCACCGGGTTTTATTGTCAACTCTTGCGGAATCGCCTGCAGCAGCCCCGAAAACCTGGTGACTGTCCCCGCCGGGAGTCGAAGAGTCCGTCCCGACAACAATCCCTGCGTCGCGTGGCTGTCTCGCTCATAGGGAAAGCGGGGACGCTACGACTTTTCGATGGACGCATGGCAAAGCCAACCGAGGAGCGAAAGGGAACCACGACCAAAACAAACCCAACTCCCCAGCAATCCGCCGCCCAAAACGTTCTTCAACGCCTTCAGTAGCGCCAGCGGCCACCTGAGGAGCGCGCCGTCCTAGCATTCGAGTCGGCATGATACCGGTCGGCTCTCACCCGGTCCAGCCTTAACTTCCTCTGGATGCTCGAGGCTCCTACGCCAAGCGGCGACGAGCCGCTTACCAGCGATCTCTCCACCCAACGGCCGAACCGCCTACCGGCGAGCCCCTTTGCCCCCAAAACACCGCTCTCCCCCCGGAACCGCAAATCACCCCAACTCAGTCACGGATAATTTAAAAAATAGTCCCTTTGTTTTCAACAGAATTACCCGCCGCCCGCAAGGAATCCCAAGATCGGCTTGTTATCCTTAAAGCGGCAAGACCAACAATGACTCAGTTACAACTTAAAGGAGAGGACAACCATTCCACGGCCTCGGCGGGACCCAAAAGCCTGAAAACCTCTCACAGACTCTCAAATACTCTCATTGAGAAAACTCAACCCTTATGAATGAACAACTTACAACAAAACAGAACAAGACCATTGAAGCTCTTTTGCTAACCAATACGATCGATAGAGCGGCAAAGAGAGCAAATGTGAGTGAAGCATCCATTTATCGCTGGATGAAACAGGAAAGCTTCCAGACTGCCCTAAGAGCAGCCCGGCGGGACATTCTTGCCCACACCACCACCCGCCTCCAGCAAATGAGCGTTCGCGCCCTCGACACGCTCGAGAACGTGATGGACGACCAGAAAGCTTCCTCTGCCAGCCGAGTCAGCGCCTCGCGCTTGGCCATGGACATGATGTACCGCGGCGCCGCCATCGACGACATCATCGAACGGCTCAAAACCGTCGAAGGGAAACAGTTGAGCCACCGGAACGGATGACAAGCAGCAGAAAGCCCTGGAAAGCAACTTCAGAGCCGCGGGCGGAAGCCCGCGGTCAAGCGCCCTTGGGATGCGGAGTCTAGAGGACCCCGGTTCCTCGCGGCCGGCCGCGCCGTGCTAGATTTGAGAATGCTTGCGGATCAGCATTCGTCCTGGTCAGGCCCATGGCCGCAAAGGCTTCTTCTGCCCGGCTTTTTGCTGCTTCAGGCATCTCTTCTCTTTCACCGTTTAGACCTGCTTGACGCTTGGGGCGATGAGATCTTCACGCTCCGGGTCATCGGATTTCCCTGGAATGAAATACCCGGAATTCTGTACCGGGATATTCATCCTCCGCTCTACTACGCTCTCGCCAAAGCGTGGGTTCAACTCGGATGGACAGGTGACCTGGTCGTTCAGGTACGGGCGTTATCGGCCGTTTTTTGTCTGGTCTCGACCGTTCTGATCTACTTCTTGTGGCTGAGGCGAACGGCTTTCTCGACGCGAGTCTGGTTCCTGGCGTTATGGGCCCTCTCCCCAACTCTGTTGATGTATTCCCGCATGGCGCGGTCCTACAGCTTGCAACTAGCTGTCTCGGTCGTGGCTCTGGCCTGGGCTTGGAAGCTGATTCAGCGGCCGAAGTCGTTACGGGCCGCCTTTTGGCATGGGTTCGGTTGCGCGTTGCTGTTGTGGGTCCACTATCTCCCAGGGCTCGCGGTTACGGCCGGCTCCGGACTGGTGCTCGCCAGCGGCTGGTTGCAGCAACAAGAGCGGGAGCGCGTCCGCTCTTTGCTTTTCGCGTCGCTGGTGACCACGGTGCTTTACGCTCCCTGGCTGCCCACGCTTGCCCGTGCCGTCTCGCAAGTTCCGCGCCGCGAGGTGTATTCCCTGGCGCAGGGCTATGTGCTGGAAACATCCGTCAAACTCGTCTACTGGTTCACGTCGTTTACATACGGCGAGGCATTCCCGGCATGGGCGATCTTGCTCGGCCTCCTCGCTGGACCGGGCGTGATTTGGCTGCTGTGGCTGGGCTGGCGGAACCGCTTCGGCTGGCTTCCACTTACTCTGACCGTGGCCTGCATCGGTTATGCCGGGGCAAGCGCTTGGGTCACCTTTGCTTTCGTCGGGGCTCGTTTACTGTTTCTGCTGCCGTTTTACCTGCTCTGGCTTCTTCGCGGGAGAAGAAACAGCCCGAAATTAGGGTCCATCGTTTGCCTCGCGATCTTAACCGTCTCGGCGGGATCGCTGACGAGCTATTTTCAAAAAGAGGGCTTTTTGAACCACGGCTATTTGGTCCCGTTTCGAGAGATTGCCAATTACATTCGAGACCAATCCCAAGCGCGAAAAGCCGTCGTTCTCATCGATGGGTACAACACCGACGCCGGGCCGCTGTTAGCGGAATTGCGCGGCGACATTCCCTGCGTGGAAATCCGCGGGGAGCGGCGGGAAGCTCGGGCGCGCCAAGAGATTCGAAGCGATGAATGGACCACCATGTGGTTCCTTCGCCGGAGCCACGACATTTCTCCCGATCGCATGATCAGCCGGCTGGAGGAAGAGCTGGCCTCCAAATACGAAGGACGGCGGCGTTTCTTTGTGCCCTTGTCAGCCGCGGACCGCCGGGCTCTCAGCTTCCTCGGCCTGGAAAATACGAGCGGGCACCACTACCAGCTCACCGAGTTTCGGCGGTTGCCCTGAAACCAAATGACCAAGCCCCCGCGGTGAAACTGGGAAATGCTCAGAAACGGTACACCCAGATCGACTTGCCGATTTTAGCGTAGGGGACGTGACCCGCAAGCCAAGAAAAATCATGGCCGGTGGGATCCCGATAGATTCCCTGAAGATGCAGGACGCTGACAGCCACCCATCCTTGCGGCTGATCTTTCGTATTCAACCGCTGGTAGCTGTCGATGCCGACAACTTCCGGTGATGTAGGCCCGAAATAGCTCAGGGAAATGTTCTTGATTTCGTGCTGCTGAACGTACCGTCCCAGCCGAGCCAGGTCCTGGCCCCAGTCCAGGTTGCTGTCTCCCAGGAATTCATGCTCCTTTCCCCGGGCGGTCTCATTGAAGTAAGCCAAATAGTCGGGATGATCGCCGAGCGACGCGGCGGCGTGCCCGGCCAGCAGCAACCCCGCCAATGTCATTCGGAGCCTGCTTGGGAGGGAACCGCTTCTGTTCAGGCTGAAGACAGATGAGGCAAGAATCGCCATCAGAGGGTACATGGGTAAGACGTGGCGCACGCCGATATTCAGGCTTCCCGGCATCGCCACAACCAGGATGGAAACAATGGCCCAAACGACAAATAAGGACCCATCCCGACCTGCCTCTCTCCGCCCGCGCCAGAGTGACAGCAGTGCGAGCAGAGTGAGGGCAAGAAACGGAAGCGTCGTCTTCACCGCCAGAGCGACCGGGAAATAGTACCACCATCCGCCATCCCATTTGACCTCCCCGAGCAGGAACTGGCCATAGGCTGTGTGGTAGGCGGCGTGTCCCACGAAAAAGTGCCGGAAAACGAGGAAGATTCCCGCGAAGAAACTTTGCATCGGCAGAGCGACTTGCGTGGTCACGTAGTCGGCAAGCCGCCCGAAGACCGAATCGGGGGAAGCAAAGTTGCCCAGTTCGATATTGGGCATCCGAGTCGGGTGACGAAGCGGCGTTAGATCGAAGCAATAGGCCGCCCATAGCAAGGTAACAGCGATCCCCGCGGCCAGAGTAGTTTGATAGATAAGCGGCTTTAGTCCGGGCGAGCGGTTCTCCCGGCTCCCCGATCGACGAGCCCATGCGGTCAGCAAACAGTACCCGGCGAGAGTGACGGGAAGAAACCCGATCGTTGAGTATTTCGCCGAAAGGGCCAACCCGGCGCCGACACCTGCCCAGCAAGCGTTGCGAATCGTTCGATCGCGGAACCATTGGCTCGCGTGGAACGTTGCCATGGTGAGGGCGGCGGTTACGGCCAGGTCCGCTGTAGCCACCCCGGAGTGGGCGATGACCGTCGGGCTGAAACTGACCAAGAAGACCGCCGCCACAGCCGCCGTTCTCCCGTACAAATGGCCGGCCCAGCAGTAGACGTAGAACAGCAGCAGGGGAACGAAGATGAGGTTGCCCGTGCGAGCCAACGTTAGCGTTTGCCAGTAGTCCCCGGCCTCTTCAAGCAGCCGTTTTCCCTCGTCAAAGAATGAACGGCCCCTCTCGATTCGAAGACCAGCAAGGTAAGGAAGAAACCCAATAGCCCATCTCGAGAGGGGGGGTTGATGGGGGTTAACAACCGCGGTGTGCTGCTGATAAAGCTCGATGCCGCAGACCAGGTAGGTCCCTTCGTCGGCCGTCGCGCTAAACTCCCCGTACAAGTCCACGATCCGAAGAATCATGACTGCAGCGAGCAGGGCGGCCACAATGGCGGCAAGGTACGGCCGATTGCTAAAGCGGGCTGCCGACTCTGACCCGGCGGGCCGGTCCGTTGAAGCGGGAAGAACGGGCACGGAAGAGGACTCGGTCACGATGATACTGGATTGGGAAAGCGCGGCGGCTACAGTTCCTCGCAACGAAGCCCGTTAGAGAGTTCCCGACGCGCCAGCCCGACAACTGCCACTGAAGCGCAACAAGTCCGGACGGTTCATTGCCGCGGGTGGCAAATCGAGCGCGACGTGTGAATCCTAGTGCTCATCGCTAAGAATCCTGTCGCTCACCTCCCGTCCGATGCGCAGCGCGCTGTTAACGTTGCGGCTGTCCGGGTAAACCATCAGCGTACCGGCCAGGTGAAATCGGGGAAGAGCGCTAGACAGGCCGGCGAGGACTTCCCCGTAGCCGACTTTGAAGATCGGCGAGGCGTAGCGGTCCCGTGCAACGCGATTCCACAGGACTTCTCGCTCACTTAGTGCTGGAAACACTGTTTGCAACCCCGACAGAAAGAGTTCAGCGACTTCGGAGTCGGACAATGACCAGACTTCGTCGCCGACCCGCAAATACCGGCCCGCATAGACGATGTGTTGCCCGTTGTAGTTCTCTCTCGGGTGTAGTTGCGTATGCTCAATCAGTGCATTGAAAGGGATTTTCTCGTCGGAAACGCTGATCCAATAGTTCTTACCTAGCGGCCGCGTGAGCCCAAAAGTGACGACGACGACCGCGAGATACTCGATCTCTCTTAGCGGCTTCAAAAAGCTCTCCGGAAACCCGACGGCGGCCCGGTCTAGGACTGGCGTCGGAAGGGTGCAGACCACGTCCCTAGCTTCAATCGTTCGTCGGCCCTTCTCGGTCTCCACCACCACTCGGTACTTGCCTTGGTAATTCGCGATCTCCTTGACCGTGGCGGAAGTCCAGACTTCCATTCCGGACTTCTCGATTTCCTTGCATATCCGGTCAGCCAGGAGCTCGCTCCCCCCTTGCAGGTACGCCAACCGTTCGTGCCACCGAAACGCTCCTCTCGAAGCTCCGCGAGCGCTCAGCCGACCCCGTGCGAACGCAGCGGAGATCTCTGAACCACTGATGCCGAACTTTGCACGAATAAGCGGTTCAAACAAATTCCTTTCCGCCCGTTCGCCGATCGCTCGCCGGACCCAGTCGCTTACCGAAACGCCGCCCAGCGCACCTCGGGCACCCCACAGCTTTTGGGTGACCAGGCCCAGTCTGATTCGTTCCAAGAACGGAATCAAATCGAATCGGAGCAGGTCCAGCGGCGTTGAAAAAGGAAGAAGCCGGCCCGAGCAATAGATGCCTTGCGTGACTTGCCGCTCCTTCCAGTGATCTTCCAGCCCTAGTCGCCTTGCCAGGGACACGACCTCTTGATCAGTCGTGAAGTAGTGGTGGTAGAACGCCTCCACCGAAAAGCTGTCCACCTGGAAGGAGCGCGCCAGGCCGCCGAGGTTGGCCCGCTGTTCGACCACGAGAACGCTTCGCTCGCTGTCAGCCAAGCGCAACGCGGCCGAGAGCCCCGAGAAACCGCCGCCGAGAACGGACACCGAGAACGGCCACATCGACAGACCGGCTGCTCAATGTTAAAATACTCACCCCTCCGGGGCCAACATTATATCTGATTGGCGAGTTGTTCTACCTCGATGAGAACTGCATGCTGCTACCGGCCGCAAACGTCCCTATAGTACTGCTCGTATTGAGGGATGATCTTATCCGCCGAGAAACGCTTCACAGCCGTTTCCCGGGCCGCGGCCCCCAGAGCTTTCTTTCTAGCGGAATCACCAAGAACGTTCCGTACCGCCTCCGCCATTGCGTCGATGTCGCCGACAGGCAACAGGAATCCGTCCCGGCCATGATGAATGACTTCGGGCAATCCGCCTGTGTCGGACGCGATGGGGGGAACACCGCAGGCCATCGCCTCCAGGGCAGCGAGTCCGAACCCTTCCATCTCGCTCGGCAGCAGCATCAGGTCCGCAATGGCCAGCAACGGCGCTATGTCAATTTGCTTCCCGAGGAAAATGACGCGCTCCTCCAAACCCAGTTCCCGGGCCAGCGCCTGGGCCTGAACCCGGTCCGGTCCGTCGCCCACCATCAGAAGCCGCGATGAAATCGCCGGATTCACCTTAGCCAGAATATGAACGCAGTCAGAGATACGCTTCACGGGCCTGAAGTTCGACAAGTGAATCAGCACGGCTTCATCGGCGTGCGCGTAGCGGGCCCGCAAGTCGGTATTCGGTTCCGGCCGATACAACTCACAGTTGACGAAGTTCGGGATGACGCGAATCTCCTTGCCTATTCCGAATACTTCGATCGTGCGCCGCTTGAGGTACTCGCTGATCGATGTGATTCCCGGGCTCTGCTCAATCGAAAACCGAGTGATCGGCAGAAAAGAAGGATCGGTTCCGACCAGGGTAACATCCGTGCCATGCAGGGTTGTCACGAAGGGAAGCTTGCCGGCAAACATCTGGCTGGCGAGATGCGCGCTGACCGAATGCGGGATAGCGTAGTGCACATGAAGCAGGTCGAGGCTTTCGGTTTGGGCAACCTCCGCCATTCTGGACGCCAGCGCCAAGCTGTAAGGGGGATACTGAAATAGCGGGTAGTTGCTCACCTCCACCTCGTGGTAGTGGATACGGGGCAGATCCTTGGTGAGCCGAATGGGGTTGGCGTAAGTGATGAAGTGGACCTCGTGCCCCCGCGCCGAGAGTTCCAGGCCCAGCTCGGTGGCTACGATTCCGCTGCCGCCGTACGTCGGATAGCAAGTGATTCCAATTTTCACGGTTGTTTGGCCACTCTTTGGGGCGCCTGAAAATCAGGCGGAGGACCCGCTCGGTTGCGGCCCGGTTGCGGCTGCATCTCCCCCGGGCCTGAAGCCTGCCCTGCCAAGCGCCTTCAACGGCGCCAGCTACAATGGTACGTTAATCTCGCTGAAACTCCCAATCAATGCCGGACTTCACTCCCCTCGAAACCGATACTTCCATCCACGATGTCGCTGTTGTTGGCGCGGGACCTACAGGGCTGGCTTGCGCCATCGAAGTGACACGCCGGGGCCTTTCTGTTATCGCGTTCGAGAAGGGGTGCGTGGTCAACTCTCTGTATCACTATCCCACCCACATGACCTTCTTTACGACACCGGAACTGCTTGAAATCGGGGACATCCCGATGACAGCGTTGGGGGAAAAGCCGACCCGTACGGAAGCCTTGAAATATTATCGGCGCGCCGGCGCTCACTACAACCTCGACATCCGGCAGCACGAAAATGTCGACGAGGTAGGCGGCTCGGACGGCAAGTTCGTGCTCCAGACAACCGACCGGCTGAACAACAAGCGCTGCTACAGAGCGAAGAAAGTCATTCTTGCCACCGGCTACTACGATTTGCCGGTCAAGATGAACATCCCGGGCGAAGACTTGGATAAGGTATTTCACTATTACAAAGAGGCTCACTTCTTCTACGGCAGCGATGTGGCCGTGATTGGGAGCAAGAACTCCGCCGCGATCGTCGCGCTCGAATGCTACCGCGCCGGAGCCCGCGTGACGCTGATTTACCGCTCGGTCCAGCTCAGCCGCAAGATCAAATATTGGATTCTTCCCGATATTGAGAATCGAATCAAGCACGGCGAGATTCAGGCCTACCCGGAGTCAAGCGTCGAAGAGATCACCCCGGAGGCCATCCGCATCCGCACGCCAAATGGGGAGACCGCTCTGCCCAATGATTTCGTTCTTGCCATGACCGGCTACCAGCCTGACCTCGAGTTCCTAGGCCGGGTGGGCATTGTTTTCAACACCGGGTCACAGCGCCCCCAGACCGATCCCGAAACTCTCGAGAGCGACCGCCCAGGGGTTTACTTGGCGGGCGTGATCGTTGCAGGCATGCATACCAATGAGATTTTCATTGAGAACGGCCGCTTTCACGGCGCTCAAATCGCTGCTGACATCGGGCGGCAGCTGGGGCGATAGCGGTTCGATTGCAAGCCGAACCCCGCCGCCCCGCTATTTGAATCAGCGAGTGATCTTTCTTACAATAGGGCGGTAGCCGGAAGCTCTCTCGATTGACCAAGAGCTTCTCGCCCAAGCTGGGGTGATCGGAATGTCGTGCAGAAGATGTGCCAAAGAGCTTCGAGATGCCGACAAGTTCTGCGATGCGTGCGGGGATGTTGTCGCCATATTTGAAAAGACGGCCCAGGCGAAAAAGCTTCTATGTATGAACTGCGGCAGCGGCCTGCGAGGGAAAAAGAACTTCTGCACGGTTTGCGGATTCAGGGTGAAAAAGAAGGGGCGGGGCGGAGTGTACCAGCGGTTCCACCAAGCACTAGGCTCCCCAAGAGTTCAGCTTGCTCTGGCGGTATTCACGCTTGCTTTCGTTGTCGGTCCGGCTCTGTTTGTGGCCCTCACTTCCCTTCAGCCGGGAACGCCCGAAGATCAGTTCGTCTACTCGGCCTACGTGATTCACACAGTCGCCGGTCCGGGTGACGAGACGAGCGGCGACCAGTTCGTGACTCTCAACGGAGTCGCCCGGGACCAGCGAGGCAACGTCTACATTGCGGACGCCGAAAGGCATCAAGTGATGAAGAGGGACTCCAACGGGATAGTCAGACCCTTCGCGGGTACCGGAACCGAGGGATTTGAAGGTGACGACGGGCCGGCTTACGCCGCCCGGCTCAGCCGCCCGACTGGGTTGGCGATCGATCTAGCGGGCTCCGTCTATATTGCTGACACGGGAAATCACCGGATTCGCCGGGTCGGCCCTAATGGTGTCATCCAAACAATTGCCGGCAGTGGTCCGACAGGCGACGGCAACGGCAGTTACTCGGGTGACGGCGAACTTGCGACTCTGGCTAGACTGGATTCACCGGTGGGCGTTTTTACCGACCCCGAAGGAAACGTCTACGTCTCCGACGCAGGCAATCGCAGGGTTCGACGGCTGGCGCCCCTAACGAAGGACGATCCCAGCAACTAGCGTTCACTCGCCCCGCGAATCGGCTCCACGCGCATAGTCCGTGGGAACATTTTCCCGAGGCCAGGCGCCATACGAGGTTCTTTCGAGACCTGGCGCTGATGTGATTCAAGCCTGGACGGTATGGGCCTTTCGTCCATATCCTGCTTGATCAAAGTCACTCTGGTTGAGTTTGGCCTGTATTGTTTCCGTGAACCGGGGCGTTACGCAGCCTCGATGCGCTTGACCTTGATCTTTCGTTCCAAGTCACGCGATTGGGCGAGGTCAAAGGCCAACTGCATGCCAAGCCAGGTCTCCGGAGTCGAGCCGAACGCCTTCGACAGCCGGTAGGCCATTTCGATGGAAACGGACACCTTTTCGTTCACAAGGTTGGAAAGCGTTTGGCGCCCGACGCCAAGTCTCTTTGCCCCCTCGGTGACCGACAGGCCCAAGGGTTTCAGGCAATCCTCGCGCACAATGGCGCCCGGATGCACAGGATTCTTCATTGCCATGTTAGGACCTCCTAATGATAATCCAGATAATCGACATTTACGGCGCGCCCGTTCTCGAACCGAAATGTCACCCGCCAATTGCCCGAAACCGAGACCGCGTAGTGGTCCTTCAGACTGCCTTTCAGCGGGTGCAATCGGAAGCCGGGTATGTCCATTCCTTCAGGTCCGCTGCTTCGGTCTAATGCGGTCAGGATACGCTCAAGCTTGGCGACGTGGCCGGGTGCGATCCTCGCCGGGCGCCCGCCTTCATAGAGCGTTTTCAAGCCCCGGTGACGGAACGATTGGATCACATATAAAGTGTACGGTGTCGATCGACAACTGTCAACAAGGTGAAACGCAGTGTCGCTTTCATCCGTCCGTCACTCAGCATGTGGTCCGCGCTTGAATCTCAACCGCATCGCTCGGTCGGCGCTGCTCGCGATCCGGATCAGCGCGTCCGGCACAATCACGTGCGAAAATGACAGTAGGGCGAATCAAGCATGCCGACAACTGAGCAGTCGCCACACGAGAACTCTGGCACGCGATCCCGTCGAGCCGCTCCAATCGCCGTCGCCGTTTTGTCGGTTGCGGCTCTGGTCGTGCTGTGGAACATATGGACACAAATGGGCGAGCTCGAAGAGCGCCTGAACGTGTCCCAGAACCAAAGTGAATCGCTTGAACGGGAGTTGGAGGGAGTTCGCCGGGAGGCCGACGAAGTACGGGCGGAAGCAGACCAAGCGCAAGCCAGGGCGCAAAGCGCGGAAGAGGAAGCCCGAAAACTTGCTCAGGCTCGTAGACAAGCCGAGCTCGAGCGGGAGTTGGCTCGTGAGCAGGCGCAGCGCTTCGAGGCTGTGTCTCAGCAGGCACGGCGAGAGGCGGCTCGGGCTCGCCAAGAGGCCGACGAAATTCGCCAGCAACGCGAAGAGGAACTAGACCGCATGCAGAAAGCCCTCAGTCACATTGTCGACACCCGGCGAACGCCCCTCGGCATGGTGATGAACTTGGGCCAAGATTCCTTTCTGTTCGATTTCGATAAAGACACGTTGCGCTCCGAGAATCGCGAGATTCTGAGCCGCATCGCCGGCGTGATGCTTGCGTCGCACGGGTACCGGCTCTACGTCTATGGCCACACGGACGACACGGGACCGGAAAGCTACAACAGAAATCTCTCCGACCGGCGCGCCCGCTCCGTACGCGACTATCTTGTGCAGGCGGGGATTCCGGGGGACCTCGTCGAGGCGAAGGGATTCGGGGAATCCAGTCCAGCCGTCGAAGCGTCTACATCAGGCGCCCGCCAGAAGAATCGCCGTGTTGAAATCGGTCTGATTGACACCGTCATCCATTACACGGGGCAAGTGAAAGACTGACCTGGGCGGTTGCAGGGCGCCGGGCAGCCTCTAATCTTCGACCGGCAGGTCGACGGAGTCTTCTAGTTCCTGAAGCAACTGGACGATCAGAGCCTTCTGGCCGTACTCGAAGTCGCCGCTCGCGGGATCAGGATCGTGGGCCGCCACCCACATCTTGAGCATCTCGATGACCGGCTTCGCGACCGCCTCCTCCGCGCCGGGTTCGAAGCGAAGAGGAATTTCACTTTGATTGATGGAGTCCAACATTAGCTCGGAGAATTTCATGGTGCTAGCAGCCACATCCGCATTCGCGGCTGTGTTATCTTTGCGGTTCTTGCTCTACGCGCGGCGCGAGCTCTGCCACGCAATCGATTGTGCCGCGTGGATCACAGGGGAAGGTTGAAGCACTTAGACTAGCAGGCCCCTTCGAAATACCCTGATCGAGGTATCGCTTTGCCGGAAAGAGCACATTGGAAATCGCGCACCGGGTTTATCCTGGCCTCCGCCGGATCGGCTGTCGGACTCGGCAACATTTGGAAGTTTCCCTACATTACGGGAGTCAACGGCGGCGGCGCTTTCGTCCTGGTCTATCTCGCTTGTATCGCCTTTGTCGGACTGCCGGTCATGGCGGCCGAAATCCTTCTGGGCCGCTCTACCCAGAAGTCGCCGGTGGGGGCGTTCCGGCACCTTGCCGGGCGGAGCAGCCGATGGGTTTCGTTTGGCTGGCTGGGAGTCGCGTCGTCCTTCGTCATTCTTTCCTACTACAGCATTATTGCCGGATGGTCGCTTCATTATTCCTGGCTTGCGATTACGGGAAAGATCGCCGGCGCCGCCACCGAGAGTTTCGAGCCAACCTTCAGCGCCCTTTTCGCTTCTCCCTGGCTGAACCTGTTTTGGCACGCCGTGTTCATGCTCTTGACGGCGGCGGTAGTGATCGGCGGTGTCGCGAAGGGACTGGAACGCTGGGCGCGAATCCTGATGCCGCTTTTGCTCTTCATGATGCTCGCGCTGTTGATCAATTCCTTCACTCTCGAGGGCTTCCGGAAGGGCTTCGATTTTGTCTTTGGGTTTCACTCTGACCAGCTCAAGCCAGCGGGCGTTCTCGAAGCCCTGGGGCACGCCTTCTTTACGTTGAGTTTGGGGATGGGGTCGATCATGACCTACGGAAGTTATCTAAGAGAGGATGACGACATCGTCGCCGCATCCATCACGGTCTCGTTGCCGGATACGCTCATCGCTCTGTTGGCGACCTTAGTGTTGTTTCCCATCATCTTTACTTTTGGGTTGGAGCCCGGCGCCGGACCCGGACTTGTGTTCATCACGGTGCCGATCGCTTTGAGCCAGATGGCGGGGGGTGACCTGCTTGCCTTCACTTTCTTCGGCCTGCTAGTGTTCGCCGCGCTGACGAGCGCCATTTCGATGCTCGAAGTCACAGCGGCTTACTTCATTGACGAGCGCGGCTGGACTCGCCGCAAAGCCACGCTCATCTCGGGCGCCATGGTCGCTCTGGTCGGCATTCCGTCGGCGCTGAGCGGGGGGGAGTTGTTTGGCGATGGTTTCGCCGGCATCTTCGGGAGGAACTTGTTCGATACTTTCGACTATCTTGCTTCGAACTGGATGCTTCCGCTGGGCGGCCTGGGAGTGGCGATCTACACGGGCTGGAAGATGGACGACAAGATCCGCCACCACCATTTTCTCAGCGGGACGAAATTAGCGGTGTTTTTCACCGGCTGGCTGCTGCTGCTCAAGTTTCTCGTCCCCGTGGCCATTGCGTTGGTCTTTCTGCACGCGGTGGGACTGATCTAGTTTCCATCGCCAAGGTCTCAACCCGCGGCTTGTGAGCGGGCAGCTTTGAGTGTTGCGATTTGTTTGACTGTTCCGATGAAACAGAGCCGCGCCCGCGAGGGTGCGGTCGAGTCTGGCACTGCCGGTGTCCCGACTGGAAGCTCGCGACAGTCGCAGCTCTCGGCCGCACCCTCGCGGGCGCGGCTCTGTTTTGGTTGGATCGCACTAGCCAAGCCGGACCGGCCACACCCTGAAGCTGAAGGGTCCGGTTCGGAGCGGATGCCTGATCGCCGATATGGCCGCGGAGGTTTCTCCGCGCTGCTGAAAAGCATTCATTACTTGTATAATCAGGGCGTTGTCAGGGCTGCTGAATCGGGCCGCCATCTTTCGTACAATCGTGGCAAGGGGCATGGCTAGAAAACGGACCTCCCCGGTCCGGCAGCCGTAAGAAGGCCGATGCGAAAGTCGTTCATCTCTCGACCCACTCGCGAAAACCTAGCCCGGCTCGATCGGCGCCAGGCGATGGCAGCGGGACTGGCCGGCGCGGCCGCCTTCTTGTTCCACGAGCATCTGGACGCGGCGCCGAAGATGCCATGGGTCGAGACCGAGGACGACATAGAAGGCCCCTTCTACAGGGCGGATGCGCCGGAAAGATCCGTGCTATATGAAGACGGGGCGCCGGGGAAACGCCTCGATCTAGGGGGCCGGGTTTTCAACACCGAAGGCAAGCCGGTCCGGCATGCTCTGCTCGATGTGTGGCAAACCGGCGATGACGCCCAGTATGACAACGAGGGCTTCGGGATGCGGGGGCGCCTCTACACCGACAACCGCGGCTTCTACCGGCTCAAGACGCTCATTCCCAAACCCTACGATGTCGGGAATCGCTTCCGCCCGGCTCATATTCATTTCAAGATCAGCGCCCCGGATGGCCCGATCCTAACAACTCAGCTCTACATCAAAGGGGACCCGAATATCGCGGCCGACCCGCACGCCCGGCCCTCTCGCATGATCCGGCCGAAACCGGCGGGCCGGGGAACTGCCGCGCGCTTCGACTTTGTTGTGCGACAAGGTTAGTGTGCAGGGTACGGAGTCATCCGTCGAGTCGGCTCCCCGCATCAGTTCGAACCGAGTGATGAAGCAACAGGCCAAGAGCATTCCCCAAACAACGCTTGCCGGGCTGGCCGTAGTGTTTCTCGTTGCCTGTTCGAGCCCGCCCGAAGGTGACCTTGTCGAACTCTCTCGCGAGGGAAAGGTCAGCGAAGTTCAAGCGTTGCTCGATTACCACGAAACCCCGCAAGCCGAGCCAGGGCGGCGGGCCCTCGCAGCCGCGTCATCGCGAGGTCACATCGAAGTGGTCGAAGCTCTGTTGGACTCGGGAGTGGACGTCAATGCACGGAACACCCAAGGGCGGGCGGCGATCCACTCGGCCGCTTATGCCGGGCACGCCGACGTGGCGGGGCTGCTGCTGGACCGCGGGGCCGACCCGAACCTGGTCGCCGCGCTCGAAGGCACCGCGCTCAGCTATACCGCGTCTCAGGGGAACCTTGACATGATCAAGCTTCTGCTGAGCAAGGGAGCGGATATCGACGGCGCGGACAAGAACGGCTACACGGGGCTCGGGCAATGTGCTTTCCGCGGATACGAAAAATGCGTCGACCTGCTGCTGGCCAGAGGCGCCGACGTCAACGCTGCTTCCCGCATGGGCTGGACGCCTCTGATGAGCGCTGCCTCTCAGGGCCACGCTGACATTCCGAGCACGCTGCTAAGGCAGGGCGCGGACGTCGCGGCCAGCAACAGCGAGGGACAGACGGCGCTGATGCTGGCGGCCTCGGAAGGTTATCTCGAAATCGTTAAGGAGCTGCTGCGGGCGGCGGCCGACCCCACCGCGGCCGACAACCGGGGCCGCACGGCTCAGAGTCTGGCCGAGGACAATGGCCATCCAAGAACGGCGCGGTTGCTGGCATTGAGG
Source organism: Bryobacterales bacterium (assembly GCA_965226185.1). Classification (GTDB taxonomy): domain Bacteria; phylum Acidobacteriota; class Terriglobia; order Bryobacterales; family UBA6623; genus CBDCYS01. The sequence goes on along the minus strand of CBDDCT010000007.1, from coordinate 2,437,020 downwards.
TCGCTCGCGGCGCAGCCCGCACAAGTATTTCGGTGAGTGGCTTTCGTCCCTGTGTTTGAGCTCCCGGTTAACATTCACGGCGAGCTGATTTGCAGGATTTGGGTTTCCCTCGTAATCCGGTCAATCAGATTGTCTCCCGAAATCAATCGTCCGAAATTTGTGTAGCGCCCGTCGAACTCGGGCAACTTCCGCAGGCAGATGAAGAAGCGCTTGCCGCCGGAATCCTTCGGTTCCGCCACCATCGCGAGGCTTCCCCGGATAAAAATCCGCTGATTGATCTCACATCGCACGGTCTGGGGTAGCTCACGGTCTTGAGCCAGCAATGAGGCATCAAAGCCCGCCAAGCGGGCGGGTTCGACAACGCTGAAGCTTTGCCTGTCGAAGTAACCCCGCACAGCCAACTCAAAAAACCGCTCGGCCGTCAAAGGCGCGTTGTCGTAATCAAGCTCGAGTTCGAACGACCCGACAGTCGTGTGCATCGTGAGATGCCGGTTGAGCGTGCGGGCGATTCGCTGGTAGTCTTGCGGAGCGTAGCGAGTCTTGATCGCCGCTCCGGGCCGGCTGGCACTACCATCGCGCGCCACACCCTTGGCCCCCGCTGGAGTTTGGCGGACAGGAGACTTACCCGCCGAGCTGTCGGGAAACTCTTCATCATTGCCGGTCAATCGAGCCAGCGACCTTTCCGCGGCGCCGGAAACCTGGCCGGATTCAGACCGCAACGACTGCAACAACGGGATCGCGCGGTGACTGCCCAGCGTCCCCAGCGCTTCAACCGCCGACACGCGGACGTTGATGTTCTGGTCGCCTAGTCCCTTCACAATCGTCTCCAGCGATCCCTCCCGGCCTAACGCGGCCAGCGACCCGAACGCATGAATGCGTACCTTCGGGTCCCGATCGTCAGTCATTTTCGTCAGAGCCGCAAGAACCTCTTCGGACGGCTCAGCCCGCGCGAGTCCTTCGACAACAGCAGCGCGCACGCGCCAGTCCCTATCTTTCGTCAGATTGAGAAACGACCGTGTGATCCCCTCATCGCAGGGGACCGCCAGTCGATTGAGCGCATCCGCCGCTGCCGAGCGAACGGATTGGTCGTCGGACTTGAGGCGCCGTGCGATCCACGGGGTTGCTTCGACCGCATTCATCCGGGCCATTGCCGCAAGCGTGAACGGATGCGGCGCGGGCGTATTCTTCAGCCGCTCGAGGACAGCAAGCCACTCCATCTTCCCAAGCGCCTCGACAGCGTTTGCAACGACCGCGCGTTCGTCGTCCCCGAGAAGCCCGGCGAGCGCCTCGGCGGCGCGCTGCCGCGGTTCCCTCCCCGCTTGGTCGGCGGTTCGGCGGTCTTCCATCTCGCCGACAGCAAAGGCCGCTGCCGCGCGAACCCGTGCCGCCGGGCTGTTCGCCGCTTCGAGCAGCAAGTCAAGCGTATCCTCATCGCCGATCCGCCCCAGAGCCAGGCAAGCGCGGGCCTGGTTCTCGGCGATCGGGGACCGCATCCGCTCTCGCAGCCATTCATCGACTTGGCGGCGGTCTTCTCGCTCGAGAAAGTCGCCCTCGATGCGATGCGCCGGGCGCGTCAGCAGCAGCCACATCGCGGCAGCGCCCAGCAAGGCCATGCACACACCCAGCAGCCGCAGTTCGTAACGCTTGACCTTTTCAATCAAACCGCAATGTTACCAACCTGGCCCGATAGCCGGCTCGAAAGGGATGCTATTCTCGCAGATACGGCGAAGCGCGCGGTCGAAGCGGCGACCCAGGGTTTAGCCCGGATTGGACGGCTCGATGTGCGGCATTTGCGGACAACTAAACTTCGATGGCAAACCGGCCCAAGCTCGCGACACCGAGGCGATGGTGAGGACACTCGACCATCGCGGGCCAGACGACCGGGGAGTTTACGCCGACGGGCCGGCATCGATCGGCATCGCCCGACTGAAGATCATTGACCTCGAAACCGGTCACCAGCCGGTCCATAACGAAGACGGCTCTGTTTGGTGTGTCCTGAATGGAGAGATCTACAACTATCGCGAGCTTCGCGAAACGCTGACCGCCCGGGGTCACCATTTCCACACCCGATCCGACACCGAGACGATCGTTCATCTCTACGAAGAATACGGCGCGGCGTTGGCCGAGCATCTGCGCGGAATGTTCGCCATCGCATTGTGGGATCAGCGCAGGCAGCAGCTCTTGCTGATCCGGGATCGTCTGGGAGTGAAGCCGCTCTACTACTACCTCGGCGCCGAGCGGCTTGTCTTCGGATCAGAACTCAAAGCTCTGCTGGCCGCGGGGATTCCGCGGCAGGTCGACCCGCAGGCCGCCGACGATTATCTAACTCACGGATACGTGCCGGGCGAGGGGTCGATCTTCCGCGACGTTCACAAGCTGCTGCCCGCCCATACCTTGCTCATCCAGCGCGACGGATCAGTCCGGATGAATCAATACTGGGACCTGCTCGATCCCAGATGGGACGCCGAGCACTCCGCGGCCGCCAACCCGGACGAACGCGCCGATGCCGCCTGGGAAAAACTCAAAGAAGCCGTGCGCTATCGCTTGGTGAGCGACGTGCCGATCGGAGTGCTGCTCAGCGGCGGTATCGATTCGACCGCGATCGTGGCGGCGATGCGGGAAGTCACCTCGCAGCCGATCAAGACATTCACGGTTGGATTCGATGACAAGAGCTACGACGAGTCTTGGCTGGCGCGCCTCACGGCCGAGCGGTTTGAAACCGAGCACCATGAACTCGTCGCCCGGATCGACGCGAACGAGATTGTCCCCAGCTACATTCATCACCTGGATGAGCCCTACGCGGAATCGTCCGCGATTCCGATTTACTACGTTTCGCGGCTGGCACGGGAGCACATCACCGTAGCGCTCGGGGGCGACGGCGGGGACGAGCTGTTCGGGGGCTATAACCACTATGCCGCGAGCCGTTACATGGAGTGGTATCACAGACTGCCGCGAGCGTTGAGCCACGGACTCATCCCTTGGGCCGTCCATCAACTACCCGTGTCTCATAGCCGGGCCAGCTTCGAGAATCTTGCCAAACGCTTCGTGTCGGCCGTGGATCTTCCCCCGCAACGAGCCCAACTGAAATGGCTCGAGGTCATCTCGGACGATCTCAAGCAGCGGCTCCGGGGTCCGGCTTTGCGGGACCGTGATGAAGCGCTCCCGGCGTTCCGTTTTTACGAGCAACATCTGGAACAAGCGAGCCAGCAAGACGGCATCAACCGCCTGATGTTCATGGACTCAAGAATCTACTTGCCTGACGGCATATTGACCAAAATCGACCGCATGAGCATGGCTCACAGTTTGGAAACGCGAGGTCCTTTCTTGGATCACAAGCTAGTCGAGTTTGGCCACCGCTTGCCCCCCGAGGTCAAGATGCGCGGCTTGACCCGCAAGTACTTGTTGAAACAATTGCTGCGGGACCGGGTTCCACCGCAAGTGCTCTCCCAGAAAAAGATGGGATTCGTGCTGCCGCTGGCCAGATGGCTGTGCGGGGACCTGAGGGAACTGCTTTGCGACACGCTGTCTTCGGATCGATTGCGCCGGAGCGGTTATTTCGAGCCCGTAGCCGTCGAACAACTAATCAGTCGGCATCTGGCGCGGCGCGAAGACCACGGCAAGACTCTTTGGGGTCTGCTTGTATTTCAGCTCTGGCTGGACCGCTATGTGGCGCGGCAGCCGTAGCCCCACTTGCAATGGAACTCAGCGTCCGCGAGGGGACAATCCGTGATCTGCCCTTCCCGCGCGAGATGCTGTTCGAGGCCCCCTTCTGGCGAAAGCCCGAGTGTAGGGGTGGGTCACCGTGCCCACCCAGGGAGAATACACGCCCGGTGAGCCTTCAGCCGCCTACTGGAGGCACACTGTAGGGCGAAGGGGGCACGGTGACCCTCCCATACACGGGCAAACGCCGTGGGGAGGAAATCGGAACGATCATTCTTTTCTTTTTTCTGTCCGGCAAGTGAGCAGGTTTGAGCGGGTTTCGGAAAATGCGTACTCCTTTTGTTCGCCCGTTCACCGGTTGCGACTCATTGTGTGTCGTCCGCCGCCGGTCTACTAGCGGCGTATCGGCATAACACGGCGCCTGGGGCCGACAATGTCTCCTACCCGCGCCGCCAAAAAATCCCGGCGGGACAAGCGAATGAGCCCGCGTCCCGCCGGGTCGTGTTGCTGAACAATTACGCTTCATGGCTAAAGGTGTTTCTTGCGCCCAATGATTGACCGCGGCGCGCTGCTCCAACGGGAGCTAATGGAAGGCGCTCTGGGACGGGTCCGCCCTCCAATAAATTGGAGCGGCGAACCCGTCCGCGGGTATGACCTCGATACAACGAAGGGGAGTAACTCGTCGTCCAGGCCAGAAAGCGACCGAATTGTCCCCGAGATCAACCCCTCACCGGTCTTACTGCTCTCATTGTAGGGCACGTGTCAAGTGCTTCAGATGATTTTTCAGGTAAAAGACTGAAAATAATGGGTTAGTTCTTGTATGGACAGTTTCTTTTTGTCGAAAAGAGGCTTTGTTGGAGCGGGCGGATGCGGGAAAGGGCCAGGCGGCCGGCCCTGAGCCCCACCCCAACCCCCGGACGACCGTCGCCGACGGTCGTCCGCCAGAAGCGGATTCTGGGTGGGGGTGCGGAGGCGCCAGAGCGTTGCACAGGCTTATGGGCGGCGCTCACCTTCAATGTGCAACCGGATAACCCGCCTCGCCCCCGCGGCGTCGGTGACCGGTTAGCCGGCAAGCGGAGTGCGAATCTGATCGGCACGGCAAGAAGCCCCTTAACCTTCGTCGCCTTCTTCTTGGTCTTTGGCTCCGCTTTCGGCGGCGGCTTCACCTTCAAGAGATCCGTCACTGCCTCCTGAAACTTCATCGGGCTCAGGCTCAGAATCGCTGGCTGTTTGCTTTTCGTTCGCTTGCTCACTCGCTCCATCAAACGGGAGATTCTGCTGGGGTTCTTCGGGTGGAAGTGGCAACTCGGGCAAGGATACGCAATTGAGGTTGGCAGTTTCGGCAAAGGATTTTACGTCCGGGTCGTCAGAGTAGATCGTGCTGACATTCTCTACCTTGGCGATTGCCACTATCTGCCAATCCACTTTGATCTTCTGCCAAGCCCCAGGGTTAGCTTTTCTTCCAGAGAAGCTTCTATGGACTTGCATCAATATTGAGGCTTCTACGGCAGCACGACGATTGAAGCCCTTTATCTCGAAGATACCAGACCCGTCGATTTCTTCAAGCAGTTCTTGGCCGCTTCGCCCCTTAATGCCAAGCAATAGCTCCGTCAACGCAGGAGTCGTAATTATGACCTTTGATCCTTCGCCCTCCAGGCTTTCGAGCAGGAAATCCAGACGTTCATTGTGGCTTTGCAGGGGAGCGTTTGTCTCAGGGTCTTCTGGCGCGGGGGCGTTGCGCTGCCAGATTCGTGTCAAGAAAGTGTTGTCGAAGACAACACGGCTCATCTTTTGCTCTCCTTACCCTTCCCGAATCTCCTGAAGTTCCCGAATGGGATCTTCAGGACCAACCCATTTGATTTTTCGTAATCGTTCGATCGTTTCAGTGAGGGTATCCTGGCGAACTTCCGCAAAGTCCTTTATCGTAAACCTTTCCATGATCCAATCACCAGATACCTCACGTCTCCAGCGGCCAATACCATCCGCCTTTATCGGTACGTCGAACATGTACTTCGCTATCCTCTGTGCTACCGCAATCTTAGCTAGACACTCGTAAATTGTTCCGTCCATATCGCGCAAGTGAACCGGAACAGGATCATTCTTGCCCCCGATGCGGATCGGGACTCCCACCAAAGACCCTTGCTCGTTGAAAGGTCCAAATTCCAGGTCAGACCGAACTTTGTTGCCGGGAAACTCTACTACCGTGTGGTTGCCAGTGACAAGATTGGCGCTGGTGTTATCCGTTCGTAGCCGTCGATTGATCCTGCGGAATGCTCGATCTATATCCACTTCGGCGTCATCTTGCCTCACGGATCGCAGCCTTTCCTTGACCTTCGGAACATCCTGATAGTCGATGGCCGCGACGATCTGTGTGCTACCTTCTTCGATGTGGGAAAAATGGACACTGTTTCTGTACCCGAGCAGGGCAGCAAGGTCCGTCACGTATTCCGCGAAACGGAACATCGGTAGCCGGTCCTTCTCTAGATCGGCGATCTTGAATCGATACTCTTCAGGTTTCACGAATGGCCTCCTCGTGATACGATTCGAGCAGGCTGCGTGCATCCTGCGTATTCCCCGCCGATGCGTGCAGCAATCTGAGTTCCGCTGATCTCTAGCCGTGAGCGCATCACGGCTTTTTCTTTGGGCTCACGCTTTCGACAATGGGTCCCGGTATGTAAGGCGCTTTCCATCGATTACAAGCAGGGCCATGACGGCCCGCTCACAATCCGTCACGTCACGCGCATTGTACCTGAAATCGAACTCTCTCAGGTAGCGGTGCAAGTGACGCTTGCTCATGTGGTGGTAAACCCCATGGGCACCACGCTTTAGGATACTGAAGTAGCCCTCCACGGTGTTGGTCGTGACCTTCTCGCCGTTCTCCGTCCGTTTGACGTACTCTCTCTGCTTGTGGTTCACGGATTCGTGTGCATCAAACTCTTTCCCGACGAAGTAATAGACCACAGCTTCATCGGTGTTCAGCGTTGCGCCGCTCTCGGGGAGTTCGGTGGTTTACAATTGGGGTGACTTTGCGGGTCGCCCAGATGTTATTCCATCCGAAACTCGCGCTAATCCAGGTCGCGTTGCCCGAAGAGGTCAAGAAGATCGTCGGGCAGCGCGTCGGTGATTTTCTTGAGGCATATGGGTTGTGGGGCCTCCTTGGGGCTGTAGTTGCTTACGGGTTGGGTATGTTCGCGTGGATCTATCTGAAGAAGAGGATCGAAAAGAAGGCGGAAGCAGATGCGGATCGAGGGAAAACTCTGGAGCCAGTCAGACCTGAACCGCCCGCGATCGAGCAGCCCCCGCGTCTGGAGCTTACTGAGCGGCAGGTTCCAGAGGCAAGCGAGCGGCTCGCGCCCGACCTCGTCCACCCGTACCCGCTGCAAGCCAACTTCACGGGGCGCATCGCCGAGCGCGAGTGGCTCACGGAATGGTTCACCGCCGGCTCGCGGCCGGTCTGCGTGGTCGAGGCCATTGGAGGCATGGGCAAGTCGGCGCTGGCCTGGTTCTGGCTGCACGCCGACGTGCTGGGCACCCCGCCCGCTGGCTACTCGGGGGCGGACCCCGAATACCTTCGCGTCCCCGAGGACCAGCGCCCCGAGGGCGTGCTCTTCTGGTCGTTCTACGAGCGGGACTCCCACTTCGGCGCCTTCCTCGACCGGGCCGCTCGCTACGTCGGGGCGAGCGGTGACTCGTCCGCCGGTCTTTCCGACCGCGAGAAGCTCGACATTCTGCTGAGTGCGCTGCAACAGCGCCGCATCCTGCTCATCCTCGACGGCTTCGAGCGCGAGCTGCGCGCCTACGCCGGTTACCGCGGCCCTTACCAGGGCGACGTTGAGGGAGGCGGGGACGGCAACGACTGCGTCGACCTCCGCGCCGCCGGGTTCCTGCAATCGGCGGCCTCGCTCGCGCTCGCCGGACGAGTGCTGCTCACGTCGCGCCTGTTCCCGAACGAGCTGACCAACCTCGCCGGATGCCGTCACGAGCGGCTCGAAAACCTTGCGCCTGACGACGTGGTGAGCTTCTTCGAGGCCACGGGAGTGAAAGGTACGCGGGCCGAGATCGCCCAGGCGGTCGCGCCCTACGGCGGACATCCGTTGTCAGTGAGCCTGCTGGCGCGGGCGATCGTCAAGGACCGCCGGATGAAGGGCGACATCAAGGCGTCGGGGCGGCAGACGGTGCTGGACAAGCTGAAGGGCAAGCACGGGCACGACATCCTCGCGGTCGCCTACGACGAGATGTCCGGCGAGCGCCGCGAGCTGCTCAGCCGCATCGCCGCTTTTCGCAGTCCGATGGACTACGAGGCGCTCGAGACCGTGGCCACCCTGAAAGGCTCCAAGCTGGACACGGCCCTGGATGAGCTCGAGGCGCGCGGGCTGCTGTTGCGCGACTAGGACGGCGAGCGCTACGACCTGCACCCGATCGTGAGGCAATACGCCTACGACCGGCTGGCCGACAAGGCCGGTGTACACGGCCGCCTGCGGGAGTATTTCGATGCCCGCCCTGCGCCGGAGCGGGTCGAGACCCTGGCCGACCTGACCGCGACGATCGAGCTCTACTGGCACACCGTCGGCGCCGGCGGCTTCGACGCGGCTTGCGACCTGTTGTACGCCCGGCTGGCCCACCCGCTCTACTACCGCTTTGGGGCCTACGAACAAAGGATCGAGCTGTTGGGGGCGCTGTTTCCCGAGGGCGAAGATCGGCCACCACGGCTGGCCTCGGAGAGCGACCAGGTCTGGACGCTCAACGCGCTGGCAATCTCCTACGCCAAGTCGGGGCAGCCGCGCCGGGCGGCCCTACTCTCTGAGATGGACATCGAGATGGACGAAAAGCGTGGCACTAAGAGGGGAGTGGCCACCAGCCTGGGGAACCTGGCCCGTCGCCACATCGAACTTGGCCGTCTGGAGGCGGCGGGGGGCGGCCTGCGACGCAGCATCGAGCTGTGCCGTGAGATCGAGGACGAGTTCTGGGAGGCGGTCGGTCACCAGGAGCTGGGCCGCCTGCTCGCCTACGAAGGCCGCTTCGCCGAGGCCGAGCGGGAGCTGGAGAGTGCGCTGAAGTCGTTCCACGCCCAAAGCAAGCGCCAGTCCGAGTGCGTGGTGTGGGCCTATCGCTCCCTGCTGGGACTACTGCGTGGCGACCCAAAGGCCGCCCTGGCAGCCGCCCGCGAGTTTCGCCGCCTCGCCAACGTCGACAGCGTCGAATACGACATCATCCAGGCCGAGTGGCTGCTGGGCTGGGCCTACACGGCCCTAGGTGAGACGACCGCTGCAGAGCCCCACCTCAACGAAGCCCTCACCCGCTGCCGCCGCATCAACATGATCGACTGCGAACCATCTATTCTCCTGGCCTTGGCTCGCCTGCACCAAGACCGCGAGACCGCCCTAAAAGCCCTCGCCATCGCCGACCGCTGCGAGTACCGCCTCAACCAAGCCGAGATCCACAACTTCCTGGCCCGCCTCGCCCTCGACTCCGGCAAGCCCGCCGAAGCCCGCGGCCACGCCCAAAAAGCCAAGGACTACGCCTACTGCGACGGCCCGCCGCACTACTACAAACCGGCCTACGAAGAAGCCGAGCGCTTGCTGGGGGAGGCTGGTGGGGCGCAAGGGACCTCCGCCTAGCAGTCCGCGGTGCAAGTCCGAGGACGCGAAAAAAGGGGACAGCCAGCCAATTTCCTTTCGGTGAAGCGCTGATTCTTGAATGGATTGGAGAAGCGGAAATGGGTGGCAGTCCCCTTTTTTCGCCCGTGCACACTTCCGCCAAGGGCTGCTAGGGTTTGGATCTTTGTGCAATAAAGGGCGGGTGTGAGGTGGGGCGGACATCCGTACCTGCCAAGTTCGGCGGGTAATGCCGGACGAGCGCCGACATGAGTGAGGGGCCGCGTTGGCAAGACAAGGCGGTGATGGAACCGGGGTCGAGTTTCCGGAGCGGCCCAAAGCGGACTTCCGTCCGCACCCGGCCGGCCTATTCAGGCCGGCCTTTGTGAACGCTCCTCGGGTTGGCGGCGACTTTGTTCGGTGTCGCCCTGTCAGGGCTCTCTTCTGGACCGGTTTTGTACCTAGGGCTGACGCCCTAGGCTGTTCTTTTTTCGCCGCTTTGGCGGCTTTTCTTGTCGTTCCGGCGCCAGATCCTCGGGCAGGCTGAGGCAGGGGGTTCCTTGGAAGTGCCGGCGCTATGTCGCCACGAATGGCGACACGACACGTCTGGAGACGTGCGCCACGTCGTGCCGCGTCCCTCATTGGACGGAAGGGCTAGACTCTCGGCGGCTCGAAAGTCGATGCCTGTCGGCCGTGGAACGTGGTAAAATTTTCCATAATTGGGTTTGTCGCTGCTGCTGTATGCGAAGACGAGATTTCATTGACGGCGCGCTGGGGATGAGTATCGTGATAACGGCATCCATGGCGGGCTTGCGCGGCAGCAACAAGGAAGCGACCGAACTCATCCTTCGCGCGGTCAAAAACGGGAAGTTGCGCGCCGCGACCTTAGAGGTGCGCCGCAGGTCCTTCACCTACCGAAAAGCCTTCGGCGAGGCCAAGAGCAGCGATACGCCTTTTTTGATCGCCTCGATCACCAAGCCGATGACGGCGGTGGGGATGATGGTCCTCGCCGACCGCGGCGAGCTGTCGCTTGCCGATCCGGTACACAAGTTCATTCCCGAGTTTCAGGACGGGGACCGTGGCTCGATCACGATCAAGAACCTGCTGACCCACACCTCGGGGCTGCCGGATCAGTTGCCCGAAAACGTCGAGCTTCGCAAACGCCAGGCGCCGCTCGAAGAGTTCGTCGTTAGGGCGATCAAGACGCCGCTGCTGTTCAAGCCGGGGACTCGCGTCAAATACCAGAGCATGGGCTTTCTGCTGGCTTCCGAGGTTGCCCGGCGCATCACGAAGACCCCCTTCCCGAAGTTCCTCGAACAAGAAGTTTTCCGGCCTCTTGGGATGAGCCGCACGGCCCTGGGGCTGGGACAAATCGCCCTTTCCGGCTCGCCACGGTCTCAGGTGGAACACGCCGAGCCGCTCTATGGCGGCGGCGGGGAGGACACCACGAGCTGGGACTGGAACAGCCCCTACTGGCGCAACCTGGCCGCACCCTGGGGAGGCGCGCACTCGACCGGGCCTGACATCGCAAAGCTGCTCGACGCCTTCTTGCACCCCGAGGGAAATGTCCTCAAGCCGGAAACCGCCGCCGCGATGATCGCCGACCAAAACCAGGGACTCAACGAGCCCTGGGGGATCGGCTTCTCGGTAAAGCCGGGCCAGTTTGGCCGGGAATGTTCGCCGCGGACTTTCGGTCATGGCGGCTCCACCGGCACGATCGCCTGGGCCGACCCCGAGGCCGACCGCGTTTGCGTGCTGCTGACGACGCTTCCGGCGCGGGTGTCGCGCGAGTCGTTACTGAAGCCGGTGAGCGACCTGATTTCACGCCGCGACACGTGATAACCTCTTGCTGTTCGGCGTTCTAGGGCCGGCTGGCGGCTCAACGATTCTTGCTCAGCAATTCTTTTCAAGCTTGTCCTCGCCGACTCGGACCAGCCGCTGCGAAACAGGGGTTTCGCGGGCGGATGAGGCGCGTCGAAGCGGCTAACCGCTCCCTCACGGTCGCGGCTCTGATTCAAGCACTAACTTTCTGAGATGAACCTGACTCGGCAACTGGAGCGCTATTTCGAGTTCGACAAGCTCGGCACGAACTGGCGAACCGAAACCCTGGCCGGGTTGACCACGTTCCTGACGATGGCCTACATCATCGTCGTCAACCCGTCGATCCTGCGCGAAGCTGGGATGCCGCCGACGGCCGTGGCGGCGGCAACGTGCATTTCCGCCGCGGTTGGAAGCGCCTTGATGGGCGCTTATGCGCGCTACCCGATCGCGCTTGCGCCGGGAATGGGGATCAACGCCTATTTCACCTACACGGTCGTTCTGGGGATGGGCGTTTCTTGGCAAGTGGCTTTGGGCGCGGTATTCGTCTCCGGGCTGATTTTCCTGCTGCTGACGGCCGTGGGCGTTCAGCAAGCGATCGTGGCCGCCATTCCGCCGGGCCTCTATGCCGCTGTTGGAGCCGGCATCGGCCTGTTTCTGGCGTTGATCGGACTGCGCGGCATGGGGCTGGTCACGGCAAGCCCGGCGACGCTGGTGACGCTGGGCGACCTTTCGGCTCCGAATGCGCTGCTCGGGCTGTTTGGGCTGCTGGCCATTGCGGCGTTGCTTTCTTGGCAAGTTCCCGGGGCGATGGTCATCGGGATTCTGCTGGCGACGGGAGCCGCCGCTCTGTTTGGGCTCGTTGAGTGGAATGTCCCCAGCTACGAATGGAGCGAGCTTTCAGGCGCGTTCTTGCAGCTCGATGTCAGCTCGGCGTTGAGTCTGGGGTTGCTGGAAATCGTGTTCGTCTTTTGGTTTGTGGATCTGTTCGACAACGTCGGAACCTTGCTGGCGGTCGGGCACAAAGCCGGGTTGTTTCGCGGGGAGCGCAAGATCCCGCGAATCCGCCGAATTCTTCTTGCCGACGGAGCCGCGACGACATTCGGTTCGCTGTGCGGGACTTCAACCGTTGTCAGCTACATCGAGAGCGCCGCCGGAGTAGCGGCGGGCGGGCGGTCCGGTTTCGCGGCGGTTGTCACGGGCATCTTGTTTGCCGCGTCGCTATTCGCCGCCCCGGTCGTGGGACTCATTCCCGCCGCCGCGACAGCTCCGGCGCTGGTGGTTGTCGGCTGCCTGATGATGCCGGCCGTCAAGGAGATCCAATGGGACGACATGGCCGTCGCGATTCCGGCGTTCTTGACAATCATGATGATTCCGCTCAGCTTCAGCATCGCGAACGGTTTGGCGATCGGGATTGTGACGTATACGTTGCTGAAGGTGCTGCGAGGTGAATATAAGGCCGTCAGTTGGCTGGTCTACCTGCTGTCGGCCCTTTTCATCTGGCGATTCGTTTACTTGGGCGCGGCGGGTTAGGAAGGAGGGCGGAAGGATCCAGACTTCGCATTGGATCGGCGAGTTGTGATACCTTGCTTCATTGTTCTGCAAGTAGGATTCGCAACGGTCGTTCTTTACGAAACGAAGGGTTCCGCTTCGCTCCACCCTGTCTAATTTCCGGCGCCGCCGGCGCGGCTAGAACGGCTCTAAGCCAACAGTATTGAGGCAGGCTCGATTGCCGCGGACCGCGGGATCTTAGAGCATAACGCGAACCTGACCTGATCGGCACGGCTTCTCTCATCCACCAAATGCTACTCGAGTTGGAAGGCATTCAAAAACGTTTCGGGGGAGTTGCCGCCCTCAGCAACGGTGCCCTGCGGGTGAAAGCGGGGGAGGTACACGCTCTGGTTGGCGAAAACGGAGCGGGCAAATCCACCTTGATGAAAATCGTGGCCGGCATGCTCGAGCGCGACGGCGGGACGATGAAATGGCGCGGGGAGGAGGTCCATTTGCGCCGCCCGGCGGAGGCTCACGCGATCGGGATCTCGATGGTTCATCAGGAATCGCTGCTGGCTGCTCATCTCACGGTTGCCGAGAACATTTTCCTGGGACGCGAGCTGATCATCGGTCCGCTAAACATTGGTCCGCTAAGCATGGGTCCACTAGTGGACCAGCGGCGCATGGAAAAAGAAACCGCGGAACTGATCGAGGAGCACAACTTTCCCTTGCGGGCGAATTGGAAGGTGGAAGAGCTGAGTCCGGCGCAGAAGCAACTGGTCGAGATTTGCCGTGCGCTGCACAGCGCTTCGAACTTGCTGATTTTCGATGAGCCGACGTCTTCGCTATCTGAGTCCGAGACGGTCGAGGTGTTCAAGATTGTCCGAAGCTTGCGGGAGCGCGGCATGGGAATCATCTACATCACCCACCGGCTTGGCGAACTCCACGAGATTGCCGGCCGCATTACGATCCTGCGCGACGGCGACACCGTTCACAGCGGAAACTTCTCGGATGTTTCAACCGCGGATATTGTTCACCACATGGTCGGTCGGGAAGTGCCGCATATCTATGAGCGGGAATCTCTCGAACCCGGCAAGGAGGTGCTGAAGGTCGACCTGCCCGGGGCGCAGTTCAGCGTTCACGCCGGCGAGATTGTGGGCATCGCGGGCCTGATGGGCGCGGGCCGTACGGAGCTGTGCGAGACCCTGTTCGGCATCACGCCGGCGCCGGAAGGCTCGATTGCGATCGAGGGAAAGACGATCGACGTGCGCTCGCCTCAAGATGCCGTGGACGCCGGGATCGCCCTGATCACCGAAGACCGCCAGAAGACCGGTTTGGTGCTGTCCCTGCCGCTCAGGGAGAATGTGACGCTGGCGAATATGGACGCCGTCAGCCGAATGGGTTTCGTGCTGAACTCCGAAGAGCGGAAAGCCGCCGAAGAATCGCGCCGGAAGCTGAGCATACGGGCCTCCTCGATCGAACAGCCCGCAGGCCGGCTCAGCGGCGGCAACCAGCAGAAGATCGTCATAGCGAAATGGCTGTTCCGGGATGCGCGGATCTTGTTGTTTGACGAGCCGACGCGGGGTATTGATGTGGGCGCCAAGGCCGAGGTGTTCGCTCTGATGGACGAGCTGGCTCGCGCCGGCAAAGCGATCGTGATGGTCAGCTCCGAGCTGCCCGAGCTGCTTCAGGTGGCGGACAGAATTCTAGTCATGCGCGACGGCGAAATTGTTACCGAGCTTCCCCGGCAAACCACGCAGCAGGAAATCATGCATTACGCGGCGGTGGGCAAATGAACATTCGCGCCGGAATGGTTCAGAAGCTGTTGCCGTTTTTCAGCCTAATCGCGCTGTTCATCTTCCTGTCGATCGCATCGCCTCATTTTTTGACCGCGATCAACCTTTCGAGCGTAATCCGTCAAACGGCGGTCATCAACATCATGGCGCTGGGCATGACGCTGGTGATCGTCTCCGGCGGCATTGACCTCTCCGTGGGGGCGATTCTTGCCTTCGCCGGGACCATGGGCACGATGTGCATGGTGGCGGGATGGGGCATGGGAACCGGCATGCTGGTCGCCGTGCTCTGCGGGGCGCTATGGGGCTTTGCGAACGGGTTCTTGACGGTGTTTTTGAAGATTCCCCCGTTTATCGTGACTCTCGGGACGCTGGGAATCGCGCGCGGTGTGACGCTGATCATCTCCGGCGGACTTCCCGTGAGCGGACTTCCCGACGAGTTCAGGTTCCTCGGAGAAGGGACGATTGGGCCGGTGCCGGTGGTTCTGCCTGTTTTGCTGGTTTGCGCGGCCCTTACCTATGTTGTCCTGCACTCAACGAAACTGGGCCGGTATACCTACGCCATCGGCAGCAACAAGGCCGCGGCGGTTTACGCCGGAATCCCTGTCGCCGGATACACGATCGCGGTCTATGCCATCTCGGGAATGCTCACCGGCGTCTCTTCTATGATCGAAGCCTCGCGCCTGATGACCGGCCAGCCCACCGCGGGACAGGGCTATGAGCTGCTTGTCATCGCCGCCGTGGTGATCGGCGGAGGAAGCCTCAGCGGAGGCGAAGGCAGCGTTGTGGGAACACTGATCGGCGCTTTCATCATGGGGCTGCTCTCCAACGGCAGCGACCTGCTGGGCATCAATCCCTACGTGCAACAGGCCATCATCGGAGCGGTGATCATCATCGCCGTAGCGCTGGACGAAGCACGAAAGCGGCGATTCTCGGCGTAAGAGGGGGTCAGGCCGCGATCAGCAGGCCAAGCTCGCCGGCAGCCTCAATACTCTTCTGCCT
Organism: Bryobacterales bacterium; assembly: GCA_965226185.1. Classification (GTDB taxonomy): domain Bacteria; phylum Acidobacteriota; class Terriglobia; order Bryobacterales; family UBA6623; genus CBDCYS01. The sequence continues at coordinate 2,421,662 of CBDDCT010000007.1, read as the reverse complement.
TTCCACGGAGGGCTTCGAAGGTCCCGGAAGTGCCGGCCCGGCCACGATGTCAACTTCGCCGGAAGCGAGGGCGGCGCCATCGGCGGGGCACCAATGTAGCGCCGCCGCATCAGACGTGAATGCGGCAGATCGATCCGGCGAATTTACTCTTGTTGGCGGAGCTGAGCCCGGCGTCGCAGTAATACAAGTTCCCCTGGTACCAGGTCATGCCGTGCGGATCGGGGTCGTCACTGTTGAGCTGGATAGCCTCGATGACCTGGCCGCTGACGGCATCGAACTTCAAGACGCGGAAGTCATTCGAGAACACGTTCCAGATGCCGTCGCCGTCCCAAGCCAGCCCATGCGCGCGGCCGAGCGGCACCGGGAACGAACTCTTCACATTCAAATCGGCGTCGGACCGCAAGATTTTGTTGGGTCCGAACTGCGTAATCCACAGCGAGTCGTCGTGCCACAGCAGGCCATGCAAACCGCCTCCATTGGGAGTGGTGTAGTTCTTCACGTGCTTGCCGGTCTTGGCATCCAGCTTGACGATTCGGCCGCCCTTCTCGACATCGTGCGGACGCCGGTCCCGCCGGCTTGCTGGGCCGTTCGCCGCCATCCAAAGGAAACCGCCGCCGTAGGCGAGTCCGCTGGTGTTGGACGACTGCGTATCGTAAGCGGTCAGGGACTTGCCGGTCTCCCAATCCAGCAGATGAGCGCGATCGGAAATCTGCTCGCCGACCCAGAGACCCTCGGGGGTTGCCTCGAGGCCATTGGGGTGGCCTTCGGGCGACTTGTAGAGTATCTCGACACTCTTGCGCATGCGAATGGGGTACTGGTGCTCGCCGCTGACGGATGTCCGCGCGGCCGCGGCGGAAGCTCGGCTGCCCAGCACGGTTCCGCCGGCGGCGAGTCCTGCTAATAAACTTCTTCGGGTCAACATTGTGGCTGCCCTCCTTATTTACGGATGCGCACTAATTCTCGGTCAATGTCCGTGATGTTTGCAACCCCTGACATCCCCATATCGAGAGCTAATTCGGTGCGAAGCAGTTCCATCACCCGCGCAACGCCTCTTTGACCGAAACTCGCCAGCCCCCAAAGGTAGGGACGGCCGGTGCCGGCGAAGCTGAGATTGTTGCCGGCGGCGAGAAACTCTCGCATCTCGGCCAGGGTGAGACGTTCGGCATGCTGCCGGGTGACCTGCATTCACGCGCATTGTGCCCTGACCCGGCCGGCTCATCTTGTGTTGGAAACACTCTCCCCTTTCAGGCTCATCGTGTATTGGACAATTCTGTCATGCGATTTGCAAGCCCCTAACAGGTACACTAAGGATCTCGGAGCCGTGAGAAAAACTGTTGCGCGATTGTTGATCGCGACCGCCGTGGCGGCAGGCGCCGTCCCTGCGTCACGGGTGCAGGCGGCCGGTGAAAAACGGCCTCAAGTGCTGATCAAGACGGCCAAGGGTGAGATCAAGATCGAACTCTTTGCGGATCAGACACCGCGAACAGTGGAAAGTTTTCTGCGCTACGTTGACGAAAGGTTTTTCGATGACACGATTTTTCACCGTGTGATCCGAAATTTCGTGGTCCAGGGAGGCGGTTTCACCCCTGAACTCGAAATGAAGCCGGTTCACGCACCGGTGAAGATCGAGTCGAAGAGCAATCTTCCAAACGCCCGGGGGACGGTTGCGATGGCCCGCAACGACAATCAGAATAGCGCTACGTCGCAGTTTTTTATCAACGTGAAAAACAATGACCGGCTCGACCGAAAGGCTTTCAGCTTCGGCTATACGGTCTTCGGTCAAGTGATCGAGGGCATGGAAGTCGTCGACCGAATCTCGCGAGTGCAGACCAGCAGGCGCGGCCTCATGGATGACGTCCCGATCTTGCCGGTGTTCGTGGAATCGATCCGACGGGTCGAAGAAGAGTAGGCTTCGGCGCTCTATGCCGCGGAGGCGTTGCAACGGTTCGCGGGAGACGCCCGCGGCGAATAGATCCTCCGTCAGTCGAACAATCGGCGCAAAGCTGCAAATCCGGGTCCCATGGCAGCGGTCTGATCTGAAGCCGGCCAACCGCGTAATCGAGCTACAATCGCAGTGTCGATCGCCCCTTCTCGCCGAGTGAGATATCAACGATGGCACGAAAAGGAATGTGGGGCCGCCGCCTTCGAATGACGCCGAGCTTGGCGCGCGTTCCAGCGTCAGACGGCCGGCGGAGAGCTAAAAAGGAGCTTTGATGAGCCCAGGGCGATCATTCCGTTTCGTCCTTAGCGGCGTACTTCTATATCTGTTCACCGCCACGGCTGTCTCCTTCTCCGCCGAATCACCTTCAGTCGAAGTTATCCGCGGCATCGAGGAGAGAATCCGCAAGGATTCAGGCCTTCGAGTCTATGACTGGGTCACGTTTTCTCTGAAGGGGTCGGAGGTCACACTCTCCGGCGTCGTGGCGGGCCCGATGCTGAAGAAGTTGCTGACGCAAAGAATTCTTGCGCTGGATGAAGTCAGCTCAGTCGACAATCAGCTCGAAGCCATCCTCTCGAGTGGCGATGACATCGGGATGCAGATCAATGCCTACTGGCGAATCTACGGGCATCCGGAGCTGCGCCGGCTGGGGCGTTTGGGCGACGGGTTTCGGTCTCGCCTGACCCGGGCCGGGGAAGATTTTCAGCGGGTGCTGGTTCAGCCGATTCACATTTTGGTTCGGGACGGCCACATCACGCTGGAAGGCGAAGTGGAGTCCGAGCGCTACCGGAATCTCGCTGAGGAACAATCCACGCAGGTAATGGGGGTGCGATCGGTCACGAATCACATCATCGTCACCGGAGCCGACACCGAAGAACACGAGGTGGTTGCGGCGGACCCGTCTCCGTGGCAATTCGACGAGAATTCCCTGCGCTACCCCGTGCTGAGCGTCGAGAACCCTTCCGGCAAGGTAACTGTCAAGGTCACGGCCACGGACCGGCTGCGCATTCGAAAGTCGAGTCGGGACCGCGAGACTCTAAAAGATGACACTCGGATGACCCGGTTGCGCCGACGAATTCAGCTTGTGTCGCGGCCGAGCGACGGCGCCGTGATCGACCTCGACATTGATCTGCCCTATGGATACCGGCTCGAGGTCACGACAGTCGATGGACCCATTTCGGTGACCGGATTGCTTCGCCATGCGGAGTTGAATACCGGCACGGGCACGATCGAGTTGACCGCCCCCTGGAGAGTAACGCGTCTTGGGATTCGATCCCGTTACGAGCCGGAGCGGATCGAAATTCCGGCTTCGCTGCGTTTCGCGGACGAACCGTTCGCGGAGAAAAGCAGCGGCGGCACTTGGAGCTTTTCCGACTCCTACGATTCGGACAAGCCTCTCTACGGCGAGATACAAGTGAAGTCCAATTGGCCGCGCGGGCTCATTCTCAACGACATGGAGATTCCGCCCGATTCGCCGGTCAGGATGCACTGGGAGGCCCCCAGAATTCTCGACAGAGTCTTTCGCCCCAAGGTTCGCTCCAAGCTCAAGAACAGGGCCGATGGGGCGGGTTCGAACGTAAAGATTGCAATTCCACACGAGGATGAAGGTGTCGCCCGCTTTAGCTCGGATGTGAGATTGGTGGACCTAACCGTGGCGGTTCTGGACAACGAGGGCCGCCCGGTGACTGACCTGCGTCCCCAGGACTTCGAAGTGCTGGAGGACGGAGAACCTCAAGAAGTGAAGGCTCTCGGGGGAACCGAGGCGCCTTTCAATTTGGCCCTGTTGCTCGACTGCAGCACCAGCACTTTGACGAAGCGGGAGGCCATAGTGCGGGCCGCGAAACGGTTCGTTTCGATCGCCCGGCCGCAGGACCGGGTGGCGGTCTACGTTCTCTCGGACACGTATTTTCAAATGCTCTCGCCACTGACCAACAACCGCGAGGATTTGTATCAACGGATCGATGGCGTGCCACCGCTCTCCGGGGGCACGCCTCTCTACGACGCGATCGTGATTTCTTACGCTCAGGAGCTGGCTAGCCGGCGGTTTGAAAGAAACGCGCTCATGGTGATCAGCGACGGCGTGGACAACCGGATTTTGCCTCCCTCCCATGGACTGGCGCCGTCCAAGGTTCCGTTCGCCGATCTGAAGCGCGCCGCCGCCGAAATGAACTCGATGATCTACGCCATCCACTTGCAGCCGCGCGAAATCCCGGTTTTCCGAAGGGGGCCGACGAACGAGTGGGAAATCCAGGCCCGCGAACAGCTCCAGCAGTTAGTGGAGGTATCCGGAGGCCGTCTGTTTCCGGCGCGTTCGATCCGCGCTCTCGACCCGGTCTATGAGCAGGTGGCCGAGGAACTTCGCAGCGTCTACACGATTGGCTACTATCCAAAGAACCAGAATTTCGAGGGTTCTTGGAGAAGTGTCCAAGTAAGAGTCAACCGGTCGAACGCCCGCGTGCGCACGCGGCCGGGCTATTATGCTTGGTAGGGTCTCAACGGATATACGGATGCTGCGCCAAGCGTGGCCCAGCGTAGCGGACCAAGAACCAAGGATGGTCCCGCGACAGCGGGAGAAAGGTGCGGTTTAGTCAAGAGAGGATGCGGATAAAAAGTCAGACCGGCCCGAAGGTGTGCAGGCATACCTTTCCGGGCCGGCTAACCACGCCTATGCTGATAAAATTTAGGTCAGGCTCAAGCTTTCGACTTTGATGTTTCCGCCCGAGACGCTGCCGTCGACTTTCACCGTGATCTTGTCGCTCTTGTCCGTCGCTTCAAGGGCTTTCAGCGCCTGCTGGTCGCCCTTCTCGTCGAACTTCAGGAACTTGCCGTCCGCGGTGACAACTCCAAAACCGCTTGCCTTGCAATCGTCCATCAAGGCGCACATTTTCGTGTGCATCTTGGCGGCGCCGTAACCCTTCTCAACGATCTTGCCGGAGCACATCTTGTCCACCAGGATGCCTTCGACGTTTTCCGCTGCCAGCGGAAGGCTCACGAGAGCCAGGGCAATAACGAGTAAAATTGAGATTCTCACTGTGTTTTTTCTCCTTTTGGCAATTTGTTGCGTTGATGCAAAGACCGACCGAATGACGAGATTATGATCCAGGAGTTACCGGAGCAGGCCCCGCTTCGATCAGCGTTCTCTTTGAGGGGCTCGCCGACTGCGGGGCTGGGTCGTATTGCTCGTGCCGCCTTCGCTTTGCCCGCGCTCATTTAGAACTTCGACGTCCCTACGGGCACGGTAACGGGCGGCCGCCAGAGTTTACATTTGTTGCTCGCATGGCCCGCGTTCTTAGGAGCCTTCCATTCGCAAGCCGTGGCGGCGAAAAGGCCGCTGGGCTCTCCGAGCTCGGCGCTACAGGAGTTTCAAGACGGTTTCGCGGACATCCCCCAAACAGCCGGCGGATCGATCGCCGGACTCCGCTCTTGCACTCAAGAATGAGTTCGAAACGTGTTAGCCTCATAGACAATGTTGCTGGTGCGCTGGGTCTTCCTTGTACTGTTCCTGCTGCCGGGGTGCGCCGCTCAGCAGAGCCCGCGCCGCTCTCTAACGATCCTGCATTTGAATGACTTGCACGCGCGGCTTCTGCCCGATTCCCAACATCGCGGAGGGTTCGCCCATGTTACCGAGGCGATTCGGCAAGAGAAGGCGAAGTCGGAAGCCAGCCTTGTGATGCATGGCGGGGACCTGGTGCAGGGAACTCCCGTGTCCACGATCTTCAAGGGTTTGCCCGTGTATGAGGTGGCCAACACCCTCGGTTTTGACTTTCATACGCTCGGAAATCATGAGTTCGACTACGGCTGGCGGAAAATCCCTGAGTTTGTAGCGAAGGCCGAATTCCCCACGGTGAACGCGAATGTGGTCGATGGTCAGGGAAACCTGCTCGTTCCCAAGCCCTACCTGATCCGTGAGATCAACGGAATTCGCGTGGGCGTCATCGGCATTCTGACGGCTGAACTGGTAGATCTCACGAAAGCCCCGCTTCGCGGCCCCTGGAGAGCGCTCCCGGTGACGGAGACGGTCAGCCGTTACGTGGACGAAATCGAGAACCGCACCGACTTGATCGTTGTTCTCTCCCACATTTTTCCTCGCGAAGAGGACGAGATCCTGCGCCAAAACCCCCGTGTCCCGCTTATCATCGGCGGCCACCATCATGGCGGACAGGATGAAGTGAAGGAGTTCCAGGGGCGGCTCTGCGTCAAGACGCGCCCTTATGGGAGGGAGTTGGGCCGCCTTGACATTGAGTTCGACTTGAAAAGCAAACGCATTGTTTCTCACCGCTGGAAGCGCATCCCGATTGACTCGCGGACTTATCCGGCGGACGAGGCGACGGCCAAGCAGGTCGAGAAATGGGAAGCCAGGGTTTCTGAAGTGGTTGATGTGCCGATCGGACGGGCAGCGCGCAGGATCAGCCGGGGGGAATTGAAGCCGCTGATCGAGAGGGCCATGGTCGAAGCGGTCGGTGCGGATCTGGGCTACATGAATCGCGGCGGTATCCGCGACGAGCTGCCCGAGGGACCGCTGCTGGCACGTCACGTCTGGAATGTGCTGCCTTTCGGGAACTTCATTTCCGTCGGGCAGGTCCCTGGCGACCGGCTACCCCCGGAGCTGACGAACGGGCGAAATATCGATCGAAATCGAGACTACAAAGTTGCGACCAACGATTTCATGGGGGAGAAATGGCGCGAAATGGGGCTGTCGTTTTCCGAGGACGGACTGCTGGTTCGCGATGTCATGATCGACTGGATCAAGAATCAGAAGGTCATCCGTTAAGGTGGCCTGGAAGCCATCTCATAAACCCCGCGGCAGGATGAGGCAGCAGGCGAAGTTTGGATGCGTGTCAGCCGCGATGCAGAAACCCCTCGAACAAAAGTATCGGCGGCAAAAAGGTGCTTTGACCGCATGTGCTTCTCATCTACTTGAATGCGAAGCGCTGCCGCGGAGCTGTTGTTTCTTTGGGGAAGAAGATGCTCGTCTTGCTTCTCGTCTCGCGATTTTTTCGGCGGACGAACCCGAGCGACAAGCACCTCGCTCAGGAGTGCAGAAACATCAGTGCGGCAACGGCCACGACCACGCCCAGCAATAGTGCCGCAGCCAGTTCGACCTGGAAAGATGTGGCAGTGTTGCTGGCTTGCGCCTGTTCTGGTTTCGTGTGATCTGTCTTCTGAAGCGCTTTATTGAGATCGTGTGCCACGGGCTCTTCGTCTTCGTGACTTTCTTCACCGCCGTCGTGGAACTTGGCTCCCGGCTCAGGATCGAGATCCCGAATTTTCGTGGCGATCGTCTCTTGAAGGGCGTCGCGGTTCAAGCGGGATTGGACGCTCTCGGGCAGAGATTCAAGAAGCTTCGCAAAGGTCAAGGGTCTAGATGTCTGGATGACATCGTACCCGAGGGTGTCGGCAAAGCGGCAACTCAGGTGGACAATCTTGAGCAGATCCACTTCGCTGCCGTAGGTGCGGTCATGATGCCGACCCGCCACCAAGCTTATGTCCGCGGGCAAGCCCCATTGCTCCGCCAACGCCCGGCCGGTTTCGCAATGATCGAAGCCGAAACGTTTCCTCTCCAGATCCAGCAAGTAGGTGGCATCTTCCTTCTGGCCTTCCTCATCCGCCGATCGCAGAAGCTCGGCGTATTCGTTGGTATACGCGACCAGCAATCCCAGACGCCCCAAGTCGTGTAAAACGCCGGCCGTGTAAGCCTGATCTTGCGGCAGGGAACACACTGCCGCCAATTCCTCGGCAATCAATGCAGTTGCGAGTGTGCTGCCTCCAGCAACGATGCAACTCCGGCAATTTACGGGCCCGGTTCACGTATTCCCCGGTCGCAACGGTGAGCACCAGAGTTTTGACGGCGTCGAGACCCAGCAAGAAGAGCGCATCTTTCAGGCTGTCGACTCTCGAGATGAAGCCGTACAAGGGCGAGTTCGCCCGCCGGAGAATCTCCAACGAGAGCTTAGGGTCTGCCCGAGTTAGCTCGACCAACTGTTGGATCCGGACATTCTCGTCCGATAGAGATTTTAAGAGCCGGATCGCAATGGGAGGAAAGGGAGGAATGTTGGACAGAGCCTCAAGCTCTTTGCCTTCCTTCCCTGACTTGCCGCTCACCATGACCTGTTCGTCCACACAGCCCTTATCGGACGAACAAGGACCTCTATGGGACGCATCCGTGCGAGAGGAATGCTGTTGACGACATCGACAAGCGAGCGAGCCGCTGGCTACGATTAGGTTGCATCAACGGACGAAACGTCAACGCCAGTCTCAGGAGCAGGCTGTGGAAAAGGCCGGCCTCGGACCTTTTGTTGTCTCGGCTAGCAGGACAATCCGTGCCGACTTGGCGCGCGATTGTGGATGCCGGAATAGCGTCCGATCCCGTGCTGATCGACAACTAGCGGCTTTCACCGCTAGTTGAAGACGGTCTGAGTGGTGGAGGGAGTCCGGTGATCGTCTCGGTCATTCCAAGTTATACTCGTTAACAATTGTGCTGCCATCAGTAAGAAGCCAAAGCTTTCGGCAAGGGGTGACCTGGGGCCTGGTGATCCTGGTGATCTACCTGCTTTATCAGGTGTCCAAGGGCTTCCTTGTGCCGCTGGCCTGGGCTGCCATCCTGGCCATCTTTTTTTTCCCGGTTCATAAGTATTTCCTAGGAAAAGTGGAGAGCGCCAACCTGGCGTCTCTTTTCTCGGTTACGGCCGTGGGGGTTTTACTGATAGCACCCCTAGGGTGGATCGTGCCGGCATTCGCCGCCGAAGCTGCCTCGGTGATCGGCCGGCTTCGCACCGAAGAGCTGCTTCCCCAAGCAACAGCGTGGATCGAACAGCAGTTCGCACAGCTTCCACTGCCGCTCGGAACCTTTGAGGATACGGTCAACAAAGTCGGGCAGGAAATAGGCGGGTTCCTGGCGGCTCAGTCCGCCCGGCTGGCGGGCAACGTGGCGGTGTTTCTGTTCCACATCGTCGTGATGCTGCTGACCATGTTCTACCTGTTTCGAGACGGCTCGAAGCTGGTTAATTTCTTGAAGGACATTTCGCCTTTGGGTGGGGACTACAGCGAACGGATGAGGAAAGAAGTCAGCGACCTTATCTCGGTGACTCTTTCGAGCGGCTTCGTGGTTTCGGCAGTGCAGGGGATTCTTGGCGGGCTGGTCTTTTGGTTTCTCGGCGTACCCTCCCCGCTGTTTTGGGGTGTAATCATTGCGTTTCTCGCGTTCTTGCCACTCGTCGGCCCCTGGCTCGTCTGGATACCCGCCGCCATTGGCTCGATCATTCATGGCGACGTCGCTAACGGTATTGCCTTGGCGGCGCTCGGGTTAGTGCTCATCAGCGGGGCCGACAACGTACTGCGGCCGATACTTATCGCGGGCCGCGCGCAGCTCAACGGTTTGTTGGTGTTTGTCGGAGTGCTTGGCGGCATCAGCGCCTTTGGGCTGTTAGGCGTTGTCTTGGGCCCGTTGGTGATGGCTACGGCCGTTGGAATGCTCAAGGGATATCAAGAAAGCGTTCGGGAACAACAGGCGGAGCCATCCGCCCGGGAGGCGGCTTAGAATCCCGCCGCGTCAGTAATCTTTGTCGGCCTGCCAGCCTTATGTCCGCAACTCGGGCAGGTCCTTAAACAAATCAAGCGCCCGCGGGTTGGATAAGGCGTCGCGGTTATCCACGGCCTTGTCGTGGATGACATTGCGAACCGCCAACTCAGCGATCTTGCCGTTGAGGGTTCGCGGCAGATCGGCTACTTGGATGACCTTGGCGGGGACGTGGCGGGGGCTGGCGTTTTCGCGGATCTCACGCTTAATGGATTGAGCCAACTGTTCGTCCAGTGTCGCGTCCTCGCGCAACCGCACAAACAAGATCACTCGCACATCGCTCCGCCAATCTTGGCCGACCGCGAGGGCTTCCACAACTTCGGGCAACTTTTCAACGGCGCGGTAGATCTCGGCGGTCCCGATCCTGACGCCTCCGGGGTTGAGAACGGCATCCGAGCGGCCCCAGAAAATCATACCCCCTGTTGCAGTCAGCTCACAGTAGTCACCGTGATGCCAGACGCCCGGGAACCTCTCAAAATAGGCCCCGCGGTACTTCTGGCTCCCGGGATCATTCCAAAAGCCCGCGGGCATCGATGGGAAAGGCGCCGAGCAGACCAGCTCACCTTTTTCTTGCTCGAGCGGCCGACCCTCTTCGTCGAAAATCTCGACCTTCATACCCAGGCCGCGGGTCTGCAATTCCCCCCGGTAGACCGGCCCGATCGGATTCCCCAGAGCAAAGCACGAGATCAGATCTGTCCCGCCCGAGATAGAAGCAAGGCAGACGTCCTTCTTGACTTTCTGATAGATGTAGTCAAAACTCTCCGCCGCCAGCGGGGAACCGGTCGATAGCACGGCCCGCAGGGCGGAAAGGTCGTGGGTTGCGGCTGGCTCCAATCCGGCTTTTTCGGCGGCGGCAATATACTTTGCGCTCGTCCCGAAAACGGTCAGGCGCTCCTGTTCGGCCATGTCAAAGAGCTGCTTCGGCGCGGGATGAAAAGGCGATCCGTCATAGAGCACGATCGTGGCTCCGACTGCCAGGCTCGAGACCAGCCAGTTCCACATCATCCAGCCGCAAGTCGTGAAATAGAAGATGCGGTCTTCGCGCTTGAGATCGGTGTGCAGGACCAATTCCTTCAGGTGCTGGATGAGCGTACCACCCGCGCCATGGACAATGCATTTGGGAGGACCGGTCGTCCCCGACGAATACATGATGTAAAGGGGATGGTCAAACGGAAGTTGCTCATATTGAATTTCCGAAGCGGGCTGCCGGCCCACAAACTCTTCATAAAGCTCAGCCACGCCCAAGCTCTCGATTGGGGGATCCGGCCGAGTATAGGGCACGACAACGACCCGCTCAATGGAAGAAACTTCGCTGCGCAGACACGATACCCGCTCCAATGAGTCGTGAGCCTTGCCGTTGTAGAAATACCCGTCCGCGGTCACGAGGACCTTTGGCTGAATCTGTCCGAAGCGGTCCCGCGCTCCAGCTAGGCCGAAGTCGGGGGAACACGAGGACCAGAGCGCTCCAATACTCGCGGTAGCCAGCATGGCCACCACGGTTTCGGGCATGTTCGGCATGTAAGCCGCGACCCGGTCCCCTTTCCCTACACCGGCGGCGCGTAAACCGGCGGCGAACGCGGCGACCCGAACATGCAACTCTCGATAGCTCAGCGTCTGCTGGCGGCCCCCCTCGTTCCAGAACACGATCGCCTCGCGATCGTCCGTGAACCGCAACAGGTTTTCCGCGAAGTTGAGCCGAACGCCGGGAAACCACCGTGCGCCCGGCATTTTGTCGAAGTTCTCAACAACGATTTCAGGTTCGGTGTCAGCCTTGATCCGGCAGAAGCGCCAGACCGATAGCCAAAACTTGTCGGGATCATCTACCGACCAGCGGTAGAGATCTTGGAAGCTGGACAAGCCAGGCGGGCTCCAAGTTCGTTGAACGCTGGCGATGAAGGCCGTCAGGTTCGCCTTGCGTACCGCTTCCGGGCTTGGGTTCCAAAGTGGCGTCACGCCGGCGCCCCTACTCATTGAACCAGTCACAAATGAGGTCAATGGAGCGCAGTACACCGCTGCAGTAGTTTCGCAAGAACTCCTCATCCAGTGGCTTGTGCGTCGGCGCGAGCTGTGCCATTGCCAATGCCCTCGCGCCGTCGAAGTTGACGTAGGCGATACGAGCGGTGAGCTCATCGTCAGGCCGCCCGAAATTTGAGCCGGGCAGTATGGCGACGCCAGTGTCTTCGAGCAACGCCTCGCAAAGCTGCGAGCTGGTGGCGATGCCACGGCGGCGAAGCCGCTCCGCCCCTGGGCAGAAGTCAGGAAACAGGTAGAAAGCGCCGCGCGGCGTGTTCACATTGATCCCAGCCTGCTTCAGACGCGCCGCGAGCCGGCGCCCCAGAGCTTTGAGGATTTGGCGCGATCTGTGAAGATAAACCTCGATCTCGGCGCCACCCGAGAAAGCGCGCACAGCGGCATATTGGATTGGAGCGCTCGTGGAAGAGTAGGTCTCACTGGCGACGTTCGCCATGGCATCCTGCAGCCAGCGCAGGCTGGTGGGAAACGTGAACGTTCCTAACCGCCATCCGCCCGCGCCACACCACTTGCTGAGGCCGCCGCTGATGATTGTTCCTTCCGGGTAGTAGCGTGCAATCGAGACGTGCCGTCCGTCGTGGTGAAGTTCGCCATAGATTTCGTCCGACAACAGAATCATGCCAAAGCGTCTGGCGACCTTGGCCAAAGCTTTCAGCTCGTTGCGCTCATAAGTCCCGCCGGTCGGGTTCGCCGGGTAGTTCAGGATCACGATTCGCGGCCGGCCCGGATCGTCGAGGCAAAGTTTCTCGAGTTCGCTCGGGGTAAGCCGCCAATTGTCGGCCGATACCGTTCTCAGCCAGCGTACGTGCCGGCCGATAATGTGCGCCTGAGGAGCGTAGGACACCCAAGTCGGGGTGGGGATGACCAAGTCACCGTAGTAAACCAGTTGCAGCAGAAACATCAGCTCTTTCGATCCGGGCCCGATCAGCACATCGTCGGGAATGCACTCCATCTGCTGGCGACGGCAGTGGTAGGAGGCGACGGCCGTTCTTAATTCAGCGAGCCCCTTCACGGACAGATAGTTCTTTTGGAAGGCATTAGCCTGCAATGCTTCGACAACCGGAGCCGGAACAGGAAACGGCGACTGGCCGAGGCCGAGCTTGTAAACGGTGCGGCCTTGCAGCCGCAGCTCATCGCATCGCTCGTTGATGGCCAATGTCGCCGAAGCGCCGAGTCCACGAACGTTCAAGTTCAGATGGACCGGCATTTTGCGATTCGTCGCTTTCCTCATACTCCCCATCCATGGGTTCGGCTGCGAGCATCGAGAGGGTTGCGGTGCGTTCTCACCCGGAGGTTGTTCCCCTTTTGGGATGTTTTAATAACTTTGCTGGGAGAAGTATCTATGCGACCGGCCGCCGCCGTGTCTCGCCTTCGGCAAAATCGACTGCCTCGGATCGGCTCAGCAACTGAAGAAGCCGCCAGCCCGCGACCTGGTCCTCATAATCGACGACCCAGAGAGAGGAAAGCTCTGGGTCCGTTTCGTCAGGAAACAGTCTTCGGATTTGTATCGCGCCCTGCTGATTCAACTGCGAGATTACATGCTCCCGTACCGTGTCCGGGGATGCCTCTCGAAACTTGAATTGCAGCTTCATTCTCGCGTAGTGCTCTCGACTACCAACTGACGAAACCATTGTCATTGAAGCTAGCCTGAATAGGCAATTGCCCAAGAGGTGCACTACGGCCCGCGGCAGCCTGCACACTTGCTCGCCGCATCTTGCGATTGTCTCCCTAGGGTTTGCCGCATGAGACGCGGGACCCTCACTCGCGTTCGGGGTCCTGAGTCTTCCTTTCAGACAGGGCTTGCTTCAGATTCAACAAGCCCGCACCGTAAGCAGTCGTCTTTCTCCCGTTTTTCATTGCCGGCAATCGGCTTGCCGCTCCGACCAACTGCTGTCTGACCTCTCGAGCATTGGGCGAGCCCCATTGGGCCGTTAGGAGGGCAGCCGCTGCCGTGACGTGCGGTGTCGCCATGGATGTGCCGCTCCAGGCGGCATAGTGTGTCTCGGAGAGATAGGGCGACGGCAGGGTCGGCACAGTCGAGAGGATGTTTGAACCGGGGGCGACAAGATCAATGTGGTGCCCGGTATTAGAGAACCAAGCGCGCTCGCGCCTCTCGTCGACGGCGCCCACCGCCAAGACGCCTTTGTATGCGGCCGGGTACTCCTTCGGATTGCCATCAAGAAACTCATTGCCCATGGCGGCGACCGATAGCACGCCAGCGGCCTCGAGCTTTCGGAACAGCAAGGTTTCCGTCCGGGAGGACGCGGTACCGCCGATGCTCAGGTTCATCACTTTCACCCCCGAGCGGCGAACCGCGTTGAGAGCCTGCAGGTATTTTTCCCCGTCGACATAAAAGTCGCCGCGGACCGGATGATCGGGAAATATCTTCCAGACATCGAGCTTGCAATTCGCGACGCCTGCAATGCCAGCACCGTTGTTGGTTTCCGCCGCGATGATGCCCGCTACGTGGGTACCGTGCCCGAGGACATCCCGTGGGGAAAACGAATCGTAGTGATAGTCGATCTTCACGTCAGCGAAGTCGGGATGGCGAATGTCGATTCCCGTATCGAGGACGGCCACGTCAATATCACTCGTATCGGGCCGGTTTGCTTCGAACCACTGAATCGCTCGCAGTCCCCACTGCAGGTTGCGCATCGGGTCGGCTTCGCTAGCCATCAGCCATCGCGCCGGCATCGGTTCGGCGATTTCCACCATCGGCGAATCGAGCAGGTTGCTCATGACTTCCGCCGTAACGCTTTTCGGGTCGACCGAGAGCACGGCGAATCCGCCCATGCCGGAATCGGAGCATTCGGCGACACTTGAAAGAATCGCCAACTTTTGCCTCTCGGCTAGTGAAAGCGCGGTGCGATGAGTCTTGCGGCCAGGCGTAGAGAACAAGGGCTGAATGGTTTTCAGCCCGGCGTTATTTCGCAGAGAATTCAGTGGTCCCGTTATTGTTTCGGGAAGCTGCGCTGCCGCGCTCGAAGTGAAGTGCAGGCTGCCGCTGGCGAGCTGACGCCTTAGCGGCTGCTCTCGAACCCTCAGTAAGATCCGGCCTGGAAAATACTCGAGCCGCTTTTTCAGTTGGGCGCCCTCTTTCGGCTTTCGGCGAAACAAACTCCGCGTCATAGACCCCTCCTCTCTTCAGCATAAGCAGCTTGTCAAGCGCAGCCTTCACATTGTCGCGAATGTCTGTCACGCATTCCCAAATCCTGACAAAGGATTTTGGCATCGGCAAGAGCGCGAACGTACGTAGCGTGGCCGCGCCGCCGGAGCAATTTCGCGTTCGACAGCCCATCGACTATCATGCCAGCCGGCGGTTGCTGGAGGCCACGAAATTGGTATTTGAGCGTACTGTGGGGAGAACCGTTCGCGTCAAAGCCGCAAAGATTTTCCCGTCTAACATTTCGACCGTCCACTGTGCGAGATTCGGACAACCGGGATATTCAGTCACGTAAAAAACAAAAAAATAACACCTTTGTATTCAACGGGACAGGACAGCAGGGAGGGGAGGATGCGGCAGCGCCGTGCGTACACTAAAAAGGGGATGGTCGGCGGTGCACGGGAAAAGCTCATCCGAGATCGTGCCGGTCTGGCAAGGCGGTTAAGCCACCGGGTTGCACTGCCGATAAGTACTCTTGAATTTGGACAGCCGCCGAAGAGTGGCAAGGGAGCCGAAAGTGGGACACGCGGCGACAGTACGAAAGAAACTGAACCCGTCGTTAACGGGTCATGAAGCGGAACAGTTGGAGCGCGGACTCCACAAACGCATCGTCGGTCAGGACGAAGCCATTGAACAAATTCTCAATGTGTACCAGACCTACCTGGCGCGTCTGAACAGCCCAGGCAGACCCATCGCAAACTTTCTTTTCCTAGGCCCTACCGGCACAGGCAAGACGCGGGTGGTCGAAGCTACAGCGGAATCGCTTATGGGGGATGCTCGCGCGGTTATCAAGATCGACTGCGGCGAGTTCCAGCACAGTCATGAGATTGCCAAGCTCATCGGATCTCCCCCCGGGTACCTTGGACACCGCGAGACCCACCCACTGCTCAGTCAGGAAGTGCTCAACCAATGCCACACGGAAAAGCTCAAGATTTCGTTCGTTCTGTTCGACGAAATCGAGAAAGCAAGTGATGCGCTGTGGAACTTGCTTCTGGGAATCCTCGACAAAGCCAATCTGACTCTGGGTGACAACCGCCGCGTCGACTTCTCAAAGAGCATGATCTTCATGACCAGCAACCTGGGCGCGGGTGAGATTAGCAACGTGATGAGTCCGGGGCTCGGATTTGCCGGTCCGAGGCCGGAACAGCAAGACTTTCGTTCCGATAAAATGACGAGCCGAATCTCCAGTGCCGGCCTGTCAGCGGCCAGGCGTAAGTTCACCCCCGAGTTCATCAACCGGCTCGATAAGGTCGTCGTGTTTAAGCCGTTAGGGGAAGAAGAGCTCGATCGCATCCTTGACCTAGAGCTGGCGCAGGTGCATCAACGCGTTTTCAATGGCACCCCGTTTCTGTTCCAGCTCTCAAAAGGCGCCCGGCAGCACCTGATGGAAGAGGGGACTGACCCGAAGTACGGCGCCCGCCATCTGAAACGAGCCATCGAGAGGTCGCTGGTTCACCCTATGGCGAATCTGATCGCTACCGAGCAAATCCGTGCCGGCGATCTCGTCGAAGTCGATTTCGATGCGTCGCGGCAAGCAATGGCTTTCGAACGCACCGACGAAGGGTTGCCGGTCTATGCAATGGTTCGGGCCGCCGGCATCGACATGCCCGAGGACGTGGATTCCGCGGCAGCCACGGCTTTGACGGAATACGCGGCCGCCACTCAGGCACGCGTAAACGGGGGCAAGTAGCTCAGCGCGCTGCCGGCCTCCAAGGCCAGCTCACCAAACTATTCGCCGGGGGGTTCACAAACGGGGTTGGCTACGTCGGACGCGAAGGGGGACCGCGCATCCTCCAATACGCGATCAAGTATCGATTCTAATCGCTGCCCGGCATGGGCGCCAAACGGCGGCTACGATCGCGCGAAAGCCTCAAAGATCCGATCCGCGGTCTTGGCGACATACGAAATCTCCTTAACTTCGCCCACCCGAATGATGTGAGCTCCAGCGCATACGGCAACTGCCGCGGCTGTTGCCGTCGCGAAAATACGTTCGTCGTCCGGCGACCGAACGGATTCGGTGAGAAACGGCTTGCCCGCGAGATCAACAAGGAGCGGTCGTTTCAGTGACGATATGACATCCAGCTCGGCGAGAATGCGGAAATTTTGAAGTCCCCGCTTGCCCTGCTCCAGGCCTGGGTCGATGACGATTCGACGCCGGTCGATACCCATGCTGGACGCCCGTCCCATCGTGGATTGCAAGTCACGCGCGATCACGGAAATCACGTCAGGTAAGGCCCGCTGTTTGGCCCAGGTATCCGGCGTGTCGCGAACATGCCCCAGAATCAGTCCCGCATCCTTCTGTTTGGCTAGACTCGTCATGCGCGGGTCGTAGGTGAGGCCGCTCCAGTCGTTGATAATCTCCGCGCCCAGCTCAAGCACGCGTTCAGCAGTTGCCGAGTTGCTCGTATGCACGGAAACGGGAATGTCGAGATTGTGGCGCAACTTCCGTAGCACGGGAACCATCTGACGGAGTTCTTCGTCGGCCTCCATCAGCCTGGGGATGCCGCGCGTGGGTTGGGCACTGACATCAATGAGGTCCGCGCCTGCTGCTTGAAGGGCGAGAGCCCGTTCGAGCAGGGTATTCACCTTCTGTGTGCTGCCCGCCCCTTGGCCGCCGGACACGTCGAGCACCGCCATGACCAGCGTCCGCGCTCCCAAAATAAGCTCATGGGTTCGCAGCTTCCATGGGTAGCGGTCGCGAATAAGTTCCATCAGTGCCTGTAATCTACCGAGCCCGTGGGAAGCAGGCAATTGTCAGGCCCGGGGATCAGCATGAAAGAATCCAGCGGAAAATATGCCGCGGCGTCACCAAGCGGTGCTCCCCATCCGCCTGTGTTGGATCGTGTTGCCGTCTAGGAGCCAAATTCTCCATGAAGCCTGCGCCAAGTCTCTGAAAGCTCCTCGGGCAGCACGCGTGTCTCTCCCACCACTGTAACGAAGTTGCTATCCGCCACCCATCGTGGCAGCACATGCATATGGATGTGGCCGGCAACACCCGCACCGGCCGCCTTTCCGATGTTCATGCCGATGTTGATGCCTTCGGGGCGATATAATTTGCGCAACGCTTTCTCGACCCGCTGTGTCAAGTGCATCATCTCTTGGGCCGCTTCCGCCGGCGTCTCCTCGAGCGTGGCTAGGTGCCGAAACGGAATAACCATCACGTGACCGCTGGTGTAGGGGTATCGATTGAGGACGATAAAGTTCGACTCGCCACGATGAACCACAAGGTTTTCTTCGTCTTCCGTGGAATTGACGAGTTGACAGAAGACACAACCTGACTGACTTGCCGCCGTCTTAATAAACTGATACCGCCAAGGACTCCAGATATGATCCATCGTGCTAGTTCCTCCACGACCACAAGCCTACAAGCCTAAGGGGTAGCGACAAGGGTCACTGAGGCGACTCGGCGGCACGCCTCGTCACGGGAACAGTCATGGCTAGGGCCGCCCGAACCCGGTTCCCTTCAGCCCGACGTCAGAAGAGGATGAGAGGGTTCCAACTACTGGGCGTTGACCGGCTTCGCCGGGGGCGGCGGACCACCGTTGACGACGTCGCGCAGTTCTTTGCTGGGTTTGAAGAAAGGGATCGTCTTGGGAGGAACTTCGACGCGTTCACCCGACTTGGGATTTCGTCCAATCCGGCCCTGCCGTTCACGAGTTCGGAAACTCCCGAATCCACGGATCTCAATCTTCTCGCCGTTCCGCAGCGATCTAACGATGGACTCGAATATCGTCTCGACAATCACCTCGGAGTCTTTGCGAGTGACCTCCACAACTCGAGATACCTCTTCTACTAGATCCGCCTTTGTCATTGTGCTTACCGATCCTCCCATTTCAGCACCACCCGCAAGTTGCGTCTAATCAAGCTTATCGACGGATGATACCACGACTCGGAGGGCCTTCGCCGTGGATCTCACAGCGGCTTGCCTAAACACATGACTCGTTCACGTCGCAGGCTCCGGAGCGTCTGGTGGCGCATCCGCCGTGCCGAGGTCGGTTTCGGCAGCCCCTTCAGACGAAGGCTCTGCCTCGATTGGCCGCGGCAGGTCCTGTTTTCCCTCCGCCGGCAAGTCAACTATTGAAATCCCGTCCGATACCTCAAGCACCGCGGTTTGACGTGCTGCGCCTGTTTCTGTCCGCTGGTGCGCCTCGGGCGCTGCCTCAGCCGAAGTCGCAAGATCTGCCGGGGGATCCGTCGACAGAGCAACCCGCGCGTCCCCGCCCGGCCCTTCCGAGCCTTCGGCTTGAGTTGCAGCCGCAACGCCCGCAACCACGTCCCCCGGCTGATCCACGACACTTGGGGGGGCTAGCTGCGTGTTGCGGGCCCTCGGCTTGGCCGTCTTGCGTCTGCGCCTTTTGGCTGATCCCTTCGGCGCGT
Organism: Bryobacterales bacterium; assembly: GCA_965226185.1. GTDB lineage: Bacteria > Acidobacteriota > Terriglobia > Bryobacterales > UBA6623 > CBDCYS01. The sequence continues at coordinate 2,402,576 of CBDDCT010000007.1, read as the reverse complement.
CGGGCGGAGGCGCCGCCGCCGCTTCCGCCAAGTGCCCGGCCTCGGCTCGAGTTGCATCATTTTCTGGCTTTGCGGATCCGGGAGTCTTGTCGGGCCCTTGGGACTCCGGCGCTTGATTCGGCAGTCCCCGGCGGCTCAAACGGATTCTGTTTTCGAACTCGGCGAGACCGATGATCTTGAAGGAATAGGACTTCCCTACTCGAAGCGTTCCTTTCGATTTCTTCCTCGAGTTATTCCGTACTTCGGAGCTGTGACAGAGCGCTTCGACTCCTGGGGCAAGCTCCACGAATACGCCGTAATTCGCCTGACTCGTCACGCGGCCCGTGACGATGTCGCCGACCAGATAAGTGCCGAAGAAGGTGTCCCAAGCATCAGGTTCAAGCTGCTTGATCCCAAGAGCAATGCGGCGGTTCTTCGTATCCACGCTGAGGACCACCGCACGAGTATTCTCCCCTTTCTTTAGCAGGTCCTTGGGGCGCCGCACCTTGCTGTCTCTGGTCAGATCGCTGAGGTGCACAAGGCCGTCGATTCCCTCTTCGATTTCGAGGAACGCTCCGTAGGGCGCAATGTTTTGCACTCTGCCTTCGACCACCGTCCCGATCAGATAGCGTTCCGCGGCAGTTAGCCAAGGGTCGGGCTCGAGTCTCTTGATGCTTAGCGAAACACGGCGGGCTTGGCGGTCGACCTTAACCACTAAGCACTCGACTTGCCGGTCAGTCTTCAGAGCCTTCGCCTGACGCTTTGTACGGCGTGACCAGCTAATCTCACTGCTGTGAATCAACCCCTCCAGCCCCTTCTCGAGTTCGACGAAAACGCCATACTCCGTGGTGCTGACAACCCGTCCTGTAACGCGTTGCCCCTCTTGATAACGCTCCTCGGCGCCCTCCCAGGGATCCGGTTCGAGGGCTTTCAGACTCAGCGACACTTTCTCCCGTTCGGGGTCGAACTTGAGCACTTTCGCTGAAATTGAGTCACCGACCTTGATGACATCGGAAGGATGCTTCACGCGGCTATAGGAGATGTCCGTGACGTGCAGCAAACCGTCCAGGCCTCCTAGATCAATGAACGCCCCGTAGCTCGTCAGGGTCTTGACCGTGCCGCTGACCAGCGCACCTTCGCTGAGCTTGGCCAGTGTCTCTTGTTTCAGGCGCAGAAGCTCCGCTTCGAGAAGCACGCGCCGGGACACGACTACGTTACCCCTCGCTTTGTTGAACTTTAAGACCCTGACGTCGACATCCTGCCCCACAAGCAGCTCGAGGTCGCCGGTCGGCTTGATATCGACATGAGAGATGGGGAGGAAAGCATGAACCCCGAGGTCGACCGCCAGCCCCCCTTTCACCTGGCCGACGACTCTGCCGGTCATCGCCGCGGTTTCACGGTAGGCCGATTCGATGCGGTTCCAAAGAATCCTCTGCTGTGCGCTCTGATAAGAGAGCGTCGCCTGTTCGCCGAGACTGCCCAAACTTGTGACAATGACGTCAATTTCATCCCCGGGGGACGGCGGACCGACGACCGTGTTGAAATCCGAAAGGGCGACCAAGCCCTCCGTCTTTCGGCCAATATCAACGAAAACGCCGGCTGGAGACACGCTGACCACTTCGCCTTTGCACAAATCCCCCTCTTTGACCGTCGAGCGTTCCGCTGACTCCTTCAAGACCTTCTGGTAAGCGGGTTCCGGTTCGGGGATGTTGAAGTCGGCTTCTTCCGCCTCTGCCTCGGAAGTGGAAGGCGCGGGCAGGCCGGGCGCGGACGGATGAGGGACATCTTCCGCCTGTTCTGGAGAAGAGGAACCTGCATCAGACGCCGCTTTAGCGGCGGCCGTCTCCGGCGAATTCTCCAGCGCAACTATGTACGGGTCCCCAGCCACCGGACAATTACCCCTGGGCGGATTCGTGCGGCACAGCCCTCGAACCCACCCTCTATTATGCCAATTCCGCCTGGGCGGGCCAGCACCTTACGATCCTATAGATCCCAACCCAATTCAACCCCAGGAGGGATGAGGTCGATGCAAGAAGCGAGACAGCAAGGCTGAGAGCAGAACAGGGAAACATGTAATGCTCCTTAGTCCCTACAGCCCGGATCACTATAGCCAACCCCGATCCCCTTGTCAATCGAAGCGCGGAAGTGTGTCGCTGCCCAATAGGGGACATTTTCATTGCCCTTCAACATCGAAGCGCGGAAGTGAGCGGAAGTGAACCGCAGCGAGCAAATGTCGAAAAGAGCGTCGACACAGCAGACTGGGAGCGGGCATCAAACGGCTGTGCCGGGCGCTTGTCCGTGCGAACGGTAAGAGTTGGCCGCTAGTGGACCAAAGACTGGTACGCGAGGTCCAAGAACTCGTCGCGGAACTGGGCCTTGCGTTCGCCGCCGCCGGGGTAGAGCTGGGTCGCGAAAACCGTGATTATATCCCGCTCCGGGTCGACCCAAAACTGGGTTCCCGCCGCACCGCCCCATCCGTAACGTCCTTCCGCGTCGGTATCGAGTCCAAGGCCGAAGATGCGTTCCTCCGAGATGCCTTCCAGTTGATTCTTCGTCATCAACTGAACCGATTCGGTGGTGAGAATCTTTGCGCCGCCGTAGTGGCCGCCGTTGAGCAGCATTTGGGCAAACCGCAAATAGTCGGCCGCGGTCGAAACCAGACCTCCGCCGCCCGACAGGAAACTCGCCGGCCGCGTAAAGTCGCGAACCCTTCGCCCCGCCGCCCTTACCCGTTCGGGGGTCGCGAGCCGCAGGATTCCATTGTCATCCGGCGTGTAGAGCCCGGACAAGCGGCCGTGACTGCGTGCGGGAACGTAGAATCCCGTGTCGTCCATCTTCAAAGGCTGGAAGATCCGCTCCCGGAAAAAGACATCCAGAGGCTTTCCCGAGATCACTTCAACCACTCGTCCCAACATGTCAGTTGAGTAGCTGTAGTTCCAGCGTGTCCCTGGTTGGTGTTTGAGAGGAAGTTCACCCAGCGTTTTGGCTAGTTCAGCCAGATTCTTGGTGTGAATCACACCCGCCTGGGCATACATCTTGTCGACCGTTGAGTCGCCGAAGAAGCCATAGGTCAGCCCCGACGTGTGGCGCATCAGATCGCGGATCGTCATGTCACGCTCGGCAGGCACTTTTTTCCCGCTCGTCTTCCCGCCGCCATCCTCGTTCTCGACAAGCACGGACAAGCCGCCAAGGTCGGGAATAAACTTTGACACGGGATCGTCGAGTTTGAAACTCCCCTGCTCGTGCAGTATCATCGCCGCGACCGTCGTAATGGGTTTCGACATGGAAAACATACGAACGATCGTGTCGTTTGTCATCGGAAGACCCGCCTCGCGATCGCGCAATCCCCAACTCTTCCAGTAAGCTACCTTGCCGTGCCGTGCGATCAGCCCGAAACCGCCGATCATCCGGCCTTCGGCGACATGGTTTTCCATGACCCTGTCGATCCGTGCCAGCCGAGATGCCGACAAGCCCGCCTCTTCGGGTGTGGCCTTGGCGAACCCATTGGGTCCGGCGGCGGCGCAGGCCCAGGCGCTGTACACCGCCACGAGGGCGGCAAGGCCAGCAGTTATGAACGAGCATTTTATTGTTCGCATGGGTCCCTCACTTGACAGTCGGAGTTCTCCAGTTTCGGCGGAAGGTCTTCAGGAAACCAAGAACCAATCGTTATGCAAATCGGGCTTATTGTATGACAGCTCTTGGTCACTCCCATAGCGCAGCACCTTGCGGCCGGCGGCAGAGGCCACGGCGTGAGCCGCCGCCGTGTCCCACTCCATCGTAGGGCCGAATCGCGGATACACGTCAGCCCGGCCATCGGCGACCATGCAGATCTTGAGCGAGCTGCCCATGGCGACGAACTCGACTTCCTTGTACGTGGCCCTACTTTCGGCGATGAAGGCGTCCATTTCGGGAGTTGGGTGCGAAAGACTGCCGGCAATGACCAGGCGATCACCATCGCTTGGCGGTGCGGGCGATAGGCGCTGGGCGGCCGTTGAGCCCTCGATTTTGAACGCGCCCCGGCCGAGTTCACCGTAATAGAGGAGCTCCAGCACCGGTGCGTAGACGACTCCCGCGCGGGGCCGGGAGTTTTCGATGAGCGCGATATTCACCGTGAATTGGCCGTTACGCTTGATGAATTCCTTGGTGCCGTCCAGCGGATCAACCATCCAGAACCGCGACCAATGCCGGCGTAGTTCGTAGGAGTCCTGTTCGGAGCTCTCCTCCGAAAGGACCGGGATCTCCGGATAGCGCTCGGTAAGGGCGTTCGCAATGACCCGATGCGCGGCAAGGTCCGCTTCGGTGACTGGAGAAGCATCCGCCTTCCGCTCCACGGCGAAGTCGGTGCCGTAGACCTCGAGGATAGCCTCGCCGGCTTTGCGCGCGACGGCTTGGAGGTGCTCGCTGTCCACTGCGTCGATATGGTTCAAAGATTACCCTTTGCTAGAACCAGCGGCGGCCGAATGCTACGCCGGCCGCAGACCAGCATACTTTTTCATGAGCTTTTTCATTCCGTACCCTTGAAACATGACGGTGAGCTTGACATCGTCGCCAACGGATTCTCTTCTCATCACGGTTCCCACCCCGTATTTCGCATGCCGGACCTTCGCGCCTAGGCGGTAAGGGTTGCCGCCCTGGCCGCGCGGCCGCGGCTGCCGTTGAGCCGGAAACTCAGTGACCACGGCCGAGCCGGTTCTGTTCCGCTGCGGCTGGTGCGGCTGCTTTTTTCCGCCCGCCTGCGTCGGGCTTTGAGAGAACCGAAGGCCGCGCTCGGAAAAGAAGTCCGCGATGTTCTCAACCGAGTTGTACGTCTTCTTATCTCCGATCCGATTGCTGACTGTTTGCCTCACTTCTTGGCGTTCGACGAGCAGATCAACACCCTCGGTTTCCCACTCGTCTTGCAGCCCGGCCCCGGCGTCAGGGGATCGATCCTCTAGCAGTTCCGGGGGAACCTCCCGCAGAAACCTCGACGGCGTCATGAGCTGTGGCGCTCCGGCGCCGTAGCGCCGTCTTTCGCGCGCACAAGTCAGAATCAGCCGGCTACGGGCTCGCGTCATGCCGACGTAACAGAGGCGGCGTTCCTCTTCGAGCGCCGATTCGTCCTCGAGACTGCGGCTGTGGGGGAAAAGGCTCTCCTCCATGCCGACCATGGCTACGAGGGGAAACTCCAGGCCCTTGGCGGCGTGGAGCGACATGAGAAGCACGTGCGCGCGCTCGTCGATGTCGTCGGTTTCCGACACGAGCGCGGCATGATCCAAGAAAGCGTGGACGTCTTCGCCACGTGTAGCAGCATCGGCGGCCGCGTTGAGCAGTTCGTCGATGTTTTCGAGCCGGCCCGAAGCTTCAACCGCGGTGTCTTTTTCGAGCATCTGGCGGTACCCGGTGCGGTCCGCCAGCCATTCGAGCAACTTGTCAACCGCAAGCCGGGGCAGCTCCTCCCGCGCATCCTCGATCAATCGCGAGAAGCTGAGAAGCGCGGTATGGGCGCGCTTGGAAAATGCTTTTTCATCGAGCATGCGTCCGATTGCTTCCCACAGCGAGATTTGATGCTGCTGGGCGTAGCTCTCAATGTGCTCGACCGTCGTTCGGCCGATACCCCGTGCCGGAGTGTTGATGACACGCAGCAAATTGACGCGGTCGCGCGGCGTCACGGTCACCTTGAGGTAGGCAACTAAGTCCTTGACCTCCGCGCGGCGATAAAAACTGAGCCCTCCCACGACGACATACTTTCGGTTGTACCGCCGCAGAGCCTCCTCGATTTGCCGCGATTGAGAGTTTGTGCGGTAGAGGACCGCCGCCTGTCCCCGCGGTTCCTCGTTCAAATAGCGGTGGATGTGGTCGGCCACGTAAAGAGCTTCGTTTTCGCCGTCTGGACCGCGATAGAAAAGGATCGGCGAGCCGGGCTCAGCCTCAGTCCACAGGGTCTTGCCTTTGCGCGCAACGTTGTTCGCGACGACGCTGCTCGCGGCCGACAGAATCTTTTTCGTTGAACGGTAGTTTTGTTCGAGGCGGATGACGGTCGCCCCAGGGAAATCTTTCTCGAAATCAAGAATATTGCGGATATCGGCGCCGCGCCAGCTATAGATCGACTGGTCTTCGTCTCCGACGACACAGATGTTCTTGTGCGGAGAGAGAAGCCGCATCAAGTCATACTGGGGCCGATTCGTATCTTGGTATTCGTCTACCATCACGTAGCGGTAGCGCCGGCTCGTGGCTTCGCGTACTTCCTGGCTATGGCGCAGCAGCCGCACGCCTTCGAGGAGCAGGTCGTCAAAGTCCAGCGCATTCGACCCTTGTAGCGCGCCCTGGTAACGCTCGAAGATGACCGCTAGCTTCTCGGCTTGCGGGCTGGTAGCAGAGGCATAGAAGTCGCGAGGCGTGTTCCCCTGGTTCTTCCCCCGGCTGATCGCCGCCAGCGCCGCCCGGTATTTCATGAATGACTCGTCGAGACCCAGTTCCTTGTAGACGGACTTGACGACAGAGAGCTGATCGGCGTCATCGTAGATGTTGAAGCGGGTTGTGAATCCAGGGCGAACTTCGCCCAGCGGCTCCCCGCGGCCTCGCAACAGGCGCACACAGAAAGAGTGAAACGTGGAAACAAGAGGCAGCGAGCCGGAAGGGGCATCCGTTCCTTCGAGCAGGCGGGCGACTCGGTTGCGCATTTCCTGCGCTGCTTTGTTTGTAAACGTGACGGCAAGAAGTGAATAGGGAGGGACTGCTTTCTCGCGAATCAGGTAGGCCATCCGCGAAATGATGACCCGCGTTTTGCCGCTACCAGCACCGGCGAGGATGAGCAGGGGGCCGTCGGTGTGGATGACTGCTTTCTTTTGTTGGGGATTTAGCGCCGCGAGAAAGTCCATGGAACCCACTCATTCTAGCCTAGGAGTCTGTCCCACGGAAAAATCGGCTGGAGCTTAGAGCAAGTGGTTGGTCGGGGTTTTCATTTCCCCCAGGGCGAGAGTGGCCCGAATCGCCGCCGCGGCCTGGGCAGAGGCTCTCGTGACCGCTTCGTCGGCTTGGAGGGGCCGATTTCCGACGCTATCATCCTTCGGTCAAGCGGCATTTTTTGTGTGTCAATGAAGGTCCACTGAGAGAGGGGATGAAAGCTCCAGCGGTACTCCATGGTTTGGGCGACGTAGACTAAACAGCGATAAGTTGAAATCTCTCCTGCGGTCACTTCCATCGCCCGGGTTCTTCGTTTAAACTCTTTGTTCAAACGCTCAATCGGGTTGGTGGTTCGCAAAACGGTCCAGTAGGCCGGGTCAAATTGAAAGAAGCGCGGCAAGGCATCGATATCCTTCTCGATGACTGCCACCGCACTCGGAAACACCTGGCCCCACTTGGCCTTGAATTCATGCAAGGCCGTGCGCGCTTGGCTTTCCCGCGCGGCATGGAAAATCTTGTCGAGGTCCTTGGAGAATTCTTCTATGTCTACGTGTGCCTTCATGCTGAACGTAGCAGCGGTCGGCTGAAGTTTCGTCACAGTGAGTTGGCGCACTCGCTGGGCAAGAGTCCTCGCTCCATCAGCAGCTATCTGAATGAACTCCGCCGCCAGGGCGTGTGTCAGGTCCAAGCCGCTGCCAACCAGCACCACACGGGGTCCATTGGGGTCATTTCGAGTTGAGCCCAACCCGAGGCGAAAACAGGGGCGAAAAACCGGGCCGCATTCACTTTCATCCCCGCGAGCTGGTGCTGGCCGGCGCAGGCTACACTCACGCCGCGGGCATCGCGGCGCTGGTCGCTCGGCAAACCGACGTCTGCGTCCGTCTCCATCCGGCGTTTTTGCGCTTGCGGGATAAACAGGGACGTCCTTTTCCGTTACTCCAGGCACTCAAGAAGTTGCAGCGGGCGGGGAAGACGGCCTCCTGGCAAGTTTGGGTAGTGGCGGGAAACAACGAATCGCCGTACGAATCCGCGCCATCCGCAAGAGTGAACAAGCCCTGGAAAGGGCGCCACGCAAGCGGATGCGCAAGCAATCCGACCGCCCGAGCCCTGCCTTTGAGGAACGAGTGAATCTCCCGCCGGAAATTCAATCCAGCACAAAAAAACTGCGCCAAGCTGATACTCGGACGGGCTCCTAGCTAGGACACGGCGAGCCTAGCCAAGGTCAAAGGCCTTCTCACGATTCGCCTCCTCTACAGCATGATTGGACGTGTTCTGTCCTTTTGCAAGCATTTTTCGGCTGATCGGTCAATTGCCCACATGGCCTATGACTCACGGCGATCGGCAAACCCCGCGATCCGATTTACGCGCCGCACCTTCTAAGGTCCGAGCGTCCGCGCTGCCGCCACGACCCAGCTTCGTCAGTCCTTCTGTACTTGTGTTGCTCTGAAGCCTACTATAGTTGACTCAAATACACGTTCGGAGCCCTCACCGATTGCCTGAATCGGTCTAAAATCCCTTTTTTGTCGTTGCAAAACTACTAGCTGACACCGCAAGCCTTACACATCCATTAAGAGAGTGTCCGTAGTGAAGATCGGTACGAAGGTTCCATTTCTTCCTGCTGTCGAAGTTGCAAGCATGGAATGACGCATGGCAATGACATCAACGAGATTCATGATTCCGAAAGAGAACGTTCTTGATCCGGCGCTACAAAGGCTCGCGGGTGCGGTCTTGATTCAGGCTCTGGAGGATCTGACACGTGGTCCGAAGCGTTCGCGAGAAGATGCCTTGAACTGGTTTCTCGGCCGGACAACGGATGGCTTCAACTTTGAACTGTGCTGCGATCTGCTGGGACGAAAACCCAACGACGTTTTGCAAAGAGTACAGCGATTCTTCTTCATTCCAACCGGCGCGACTACCTCTCACGCGTCATGCGCGGAATCATTGTCTTACTTCCTCGCGTAGCCCGCCCACACGCTGGCGCATGACTCGAGGTCAGCGTGGATCGCTACTCCTTCACTGTGGGGCTCTTTCATCCCCAACTCCCCGCCGGTTTATCCCGGCGCTTTCGGGAGAGACTCCTTGGGTCCGATCCACCGTCAGCACGGGGCACGGCGGCCCTGGCTACAACACGACCCCACCGTTCGGCGGTACAATCTTCGAAGGCGACTTCGCCTGCTTTGGAGCCGAGCCCATTTCGTCAGATGTGGTTCGCAATGGAACCTGGTCCGAGTTCGGCAGGTATTGACAATGCCGCGGACGAGGCCACTCAATGCGTTGGAGGGATTTGATGAGGATGAGACTGTTGCTCGGTGCGCTCGCAGCCGCCTTGCTGCCGGCGCAAGTCCAGCGCGATGCGCCGATTCCCCCGCGGCCCCAAGTAACAGCCGAGGAGATTGCCCAGGGAAAGCTGCTATTTCAGGGCCACTGCGGGGGCTGCCATGGCCCGGAAGGGGGCGGGGCGCGCGGCCCGAATCTGGCCCGCCCCAAGCTCCGTCACGCGACCGGCCCCCAGTCACTATTCCTCGTCATCGATCTTGGCATCGAAGGAACCGAGATGCCGGGGGGATGGCAGTTACACGACCGCGAGATCTGGAAGATCGCCGCCTACGTCGAATCTTTGGGCCAAACCAAGCCCGAGCCTTTGCCTGGCGACACGAAAACTGGCGAGGAAGTCTACTACGGCAAGGGCAACTGTGCGGCGTGCCACTGGCTCGACGGCGAAGGCGGACGTCATGGAACCGACCTGACAGGCATCGGCGCCCGCCGCAGCCTCGCCTATCTGCGGCAATCCTTGATCGAGCCCGCGGCGGCGTTTCCCGAGGGCTTCTTGATGGTGAGTGTAGTTGGAAAGGACGGCCGGCGAATCCGCGGCATTCGTTTGAACGAGGACGCCTTCACCATTCAGCTTCGCGACTTCTCTGAAACACTCCATTCTCTCCGCAAGCAGGACCTTGCCGAGCTAAACAAACACAAGGGTGAGTCCTCGATGCCGGCATACTCAGAAACGTTGACCACGGCCGAGATCGACGACCTCATCTCATTCTTGGCCTCTGAGCGAGGAGGCTCATGAGATTTCTGATTCTGGCACTGACCCTTACTTCCACCCTCGGCGCGCAGGTTCGCTTCGAGCAGATCCTTCGAGCCGAAGCCGAACCGCACAACTGGCTGACCTACTCGGGCAACTACTCGTCCCATCGCCACTCGCCGCTCAAGCTCATCCATCGAGGCAACGTTGCCGAGCTCAAGCCTCTGTGGACCTATCAGATCAACACGCTCCACAATTTCGAGACAACCCCGATCGTCGTCGACGGCGTCATGTACATCTCCGAGCCGCCCAGCGATGTGACGGCGCTCGACACGCGAACCGGCCGCTCCCTGTGGCAATACAAACGTACGCTGCCGAAGGACATTCCCGTCTGTTGCGGAGAAGTCAATCGAGGCGTGGCTGTGCTCGGAGACACGGTCTATCTGGGGACGCTGGACGCGCACTTGGTGGCTCTCGATGCGAAAAGCGGGTTGGTCCGATGGGATGTCGTAGTGGACGACTACAAGATCGGGCAGTCGGTCACGGTCGCGCCGCTGGCCGTCAAAGACAAGATCATCGTCGGCATCGCGGGCGGCGAGTACGGTGTTCGCGGTTTTTTAGATGCCTATGACGCCGAGACCGGCAAGCGGGCATGGCGCTTTTGGACCGTCCCGGGCCCCGGTGAGCCCGGCAACGAAACCTGGGCCGGAGACAGTTGGAAGCGCGGGGCGGCGACCACCTGGGTCACGGGTTCCTACGATCCTGACCTGAACCTGATCTATTGGGGCACGGGAAATCCTGGTCCGGATTGGAACGGCGAGGTTCGCGAGGGTGACAACTTGTATTCGGATTCACTGATTGCGCTGGACGCCGGCACGGGAAAATTGAAGTGGCATTTCCAGTTCACGCCCCACGATGTTCATGACTGGGACGCGACACAAATCCCGGTCCTCATCGACGGAACCGTGCGGGGAGAGAAGCGCAAGCTGGTGCTGTTCGCTAATCGCAACGCGTTCTACTATGTGCTCGATCGCGAAAGCGGCGAGTTTCTATTGGGGAAAGCCTACGCCAAACAAACCTGGGCGGAAGGGCTGGACGATCACGGCCGCCCGATGCGCTTGCCGGGCACCACCCCGACGGTCGAGGGGACGCTGGTTTACCCCTCCGTGGCCGGCGCAACGAATTGGTTCAGCCCGACCTACAGCCCGACCGATCATCTCTTCTACGTTACGGTCATGGAGAAAGGTCACATCTTCCACATGGGAGAAGCGATCTATAAGGCCGGCACACTCTACAACGCGGGCGGCGCGCGGAACATTCCCGGCGAAGAATCCTACGCGGAGATCCGGGCTTTTGAGCCTGAAACCGCCAAACTGAAGTGGGCGTTTCGCCTCCACCAGCCGCCCAGGGCCGGCCTGCTTTCGACCGCGGGAGGCCTGGTGTTCGGGTCCGCCGCCGAAGGCGATTTCTTCGCGCTGGACAGCCAGTCGGGAAAGCCTTTGTGGCAATTCCAAACCGGAGGAAGGATGTACTCTAACCCGATCAGCTACGCGGTGGACGGCAAGCAGCATGTCGCTATCGCCGCCGGCCACGCGCTCTACGTGTTCGGCCTCGACGAGTAGGCAGTCAAAATGGGCTAGCCCGCATTTCTCATCGATTCCCGAAAACGGGGTTGGCGGGGCGCGCGGGATGGGATTTCATGGTCTTGAGGCGGCATCGCCTCTCGGCGGGGCCGCCGTGGGGCAGAAACGGCCCGGCATGCTGTCCGCGACCCTGGCCGAGGCGTTTTTCGTCTGTTTTTGGGCAAACCTCGATTGCCGCCCCTGTCGAGCCCTGTGTGCTTCAAGTATTACTTGAACTCGCCTTGCCGTTTTCAGCAGCGCCGCGGCTCCCCCCGTTCGAGATTCTCATACGCTTGGGCGAACACCCCCGCCCAGGCGTATCCCGTCGCCAGCGAAATCCACACTTTGCGCGCCGTGATCCGGATGCGCGCTCCGATCTTCAACAACCGCAGCCGGATCGTCGTGCATTGCGCCCGCGCCATCTTCGTCCCCGCCAACCCCAGCCGCCGCAGCGTCTCCAGCAAACAGTACCCGATCGATGAAAAATATAAGCGGATCTGATTCGACCGCAATAGCGCGGTCGAGGTGCGGTCGGCGAACAGCCCCAGCTGCTGCTCCTTGATGCGGTTCTCCATCTCTCCGCGGGCGCAGTAGATCGTCTCGTATAAGTGTTGCGCCGCCGCTTGCTTGGGCGTCAGCGACGTCACCACGAAACGCGGGTTTTCGCCCTTCGCCAGATACTCCGCCTTGGCCACCACCCTGCGCCCCCGCGCCCAGCTGGTTCGCGTGCGGTAGCGGAAATCCCCGAACGCCCGGGCCGCCTTGCCCCTCTTGGCGAAACGCCGCCGCGCCAGCTTCATCCGTCTCTTGATCAGGCGCTCTAAACGCTCGTTTTTCGCCAGTCCGAACACGTAATCCACGCCCTGGTTCTCGCACCAGCTCATGATCTCGTCGCGGCAAAAACCGCTGTCGGCCCGCAGCAGGATCTCGACCTCGGGCCACACCCGCCGCAGTTGTTCGACGATGCGCCGGACCTCTTCGAGCGACCCCGCCGAGGCGTCGATGTTGGACGGCCGCAGGCGCGCGCACAGCAACTGGTCCCCGGCGAAAATGTAGAGCGGCAGGTAGCAATAGTGTCCGTAGTAGCCGTGAAAAAAGCGCCCCTCTTGGCGGCCGTGCAGCGCGTCGTCGGTGGCGTCGAGATCGAGCACGATGCGCTCGGGCTGGCACGGCTGCGATTGAATGTAGAGCGAGGTCAGCAGACGGTCGGCCGCGCCCGTGTCGAGAACGATCTTCTTGTAACGGCTTTGCGCGCCGGCCTTGGCCGGGGTCAACTCCAGGCGGTTGAGAGTGCTCTTGCCGGCGCCCGCCTTGCCGCGGTCTTGGGCTCGGCGGCGCTGCTTGCCTTCGAGGTCTTGTTTGCCGCTCAGCAGGGCCAGCAGCGGGTCGGAGCGCAGCTGATCGTGATCGTTGAGGTCCTCATAACCCAGCGCCAGCCCGTAGACGCGCTGCGAGACCAGCTCGCGCACGCTGTGTTCGACTTGCGCGGGCTGGCGGTGATCACGGAAGCAGGCGGCGAACTGCCGCACGATGCCGCTGCGCTGTTCGGTCTGGCGCAACAGCATGGCGCCGCCGTCGGAGGTGATCATGCCGCCGTCGAAACGGGCTACCACCTGGCGGCGGCCATGGTCGGCGAAGGTGAAGCTGGTTTGGGTACACTCTGTCATGGCAGGGGTCGCTTTCTTGCTGGCTGAAACATATTGTAATCATTATGTTTGTGCCACAAAAGGCGGCCTTCCGCCAACCCCGCGATGAGAAATCCGGGCTAGCCCATCTTCGCTGGGTTCTCTTCTTCTCGGCATCGAAGAAGTAAATGGGCGGGAAGCAACTGGGCCGGATTCGTCCGGCCACGATTACGGGCGCTTGCATTGCAGCGCCTTGACATGTCAGCTGATTTCCCGCGTCACGCCAGGATTTCGTCGAGGACACGTCCGCCGATGTCGGTCAGGCGCTTGTAGCGGCCTTCGTGGAGATAGGTCAGCGCGTCGGGGTCAAGACCCATCAGATGGAGCACCGTGGCGTGGAGATCGCGCACGTGGATCGGTTCTTCGGCGCAACTCAAGCTGAACTCGTCCGTGGCGCCGGCGGTTGACCCGCCTTTGACGCCGGCGCCCGCAAACCAGCTCACCATGGAATGCCGGTGGTGATCCCGTCCGGCGCGGTTGCCATAAGCCTTGCGCGCGATGAACGGCGTGCGGCTCATCTCGGTGGTGAATACGATCAGAGTTTCATCGAGCAGCCCGCGATCCCCCAGATCCCGGATCAGCGCCGCAATCGGCCGGTCGACCTCGCTGATGCGGGCGGGCAGCAGCTCCTTGATTTCCTTGTGGTGATCCCAGCTATAGACGCCGTTCTCCCAGCCGTGGACCAGCAGGGAATAGCGCACGCCCTTTTCGACGAGCCGGCGCGCGAGGAGGCATTGGCGGCCAAATGGCTCCGTGATGGGATCGTCCAGCCCGTAGAGTCCGCGAATCGTCTCGGGCTCATTTGAGATGTCAACGATTTCGGGCGCATGAGTCTGCATGCGATAGGCCAGCTCGTAGGCGGCGATGCGAGCTTCGAGCTCGTCGGGCAGGGCGCGCTCGGCGGCATGCCGCTCGTTGCTCCAGCGCAGCAGATCCAGTTCACGCCGGGTGCGTCCCCGAGAGACACCGCCCGAGGACTCCAGGTTCAGGATCGGCGGACCGGAACCGCGCAGCAGCGTCCCTTGATAGGCCGCGGGAAGATAGCCGCTCTGCCAGGCGGCGGCCCCGTTGACCGGTCCGCCGCGCCGGTCGTGCAGCACCATGTAGCCGGGCAGGTTCTCGTTCTCGCTGCCCAAACCGTAGGCGACCCAAGCGCCCACCGAAGGACTGCCGGCAAAGACCGAGCCGGTCGTCATGTGCATCGTCGCCGCCGAGTGCAGCGGCGAACCCACCTCGATGCCGTGGACGAAGGCCAACTCGTCCGCAACCCCGCCCAGGTGTTCGAACAGCGTCGTCATCTCGCGGCCGGAATCGCCGTAGCGGCGAAACTCGAACGGGCTCGGTACCGCAACGACGTCGGATTTCACATAGGCCTCAAGCTGCGTCGCCAAACCGGGCAGCAGAGGCATGCGCTCGCCCGCGATCTTTGCGAGCGCCGGCTTGTTCTCGAAAGTGTCAACTTGGCTGACGCCTCCCGACATGAACAGGAAGATGCAGTTTTTCGCCTTGGCTGCGTGGTGCGGTTTTTTCGGGGCAAGCGGGTTCGATGACGCAGCCGCCGCGAGATCGCCGCTGAGCAACGACGCCAGTGCAAGACCGCCCAGGCCGTTGAAGCTCTGACGCAGCATCTGGCGGCGTGACGGCAACGGCTGCGTAGGGAGGTTAGTCAACATAGGCGAACTCGTTCGAGTTGAGCAACACTCGGCAGATGGAGACGAGGCCTTCAGCCCCTTCGGTTCGAACGAAATCATGATACCGCAGCAGTTCCTCGTTGGATGGTTCCCGCGAGAAGGCAAGCTGGAATCCGCGGCGGATCTGCCGCTGCGGCTCCTCCCCAGCTTCCCGGCGCAAGCGGGCGGCGAAATGCTCGGACTCCTCCGCGACCAGGCGGCCGTTGAGCAAGGCCAGCGACTGCAGGGCTGTCGTCGATACCACTCGCCGCTCGGAAGAGGTTTGCGGGACCGGGGCGTCCAGCATCTCGAGCAGCGGCAACGCAAGCTGGCGGCGCTGGAAGACGTAGATCGAACGGCGGCGCGAGTCGGGACCGCCGCTGGGCTCCCAAGCGGGCCAATTCTTGACGTACATCTGATCCTTCATCGCCTCGGGAAGCCGCGGGTAGACACCCGGGCCGCGGCGGGTCCGGTTCAGGCGGCCACTGACGGCAAGAATGCTGTCGCGGATCACTTCGCCTTCGAGACGGCGGCGCGGCATGCGGGAGAGCAGACGGTTGCCGGGGTCGGCCTTCAGCGCCTCCTCCGGGACTCCGGAAGAACTCTGCCGATAGGCCGCGGAGCTCAGCATCAGCCGGTGCATGGCCTTGATGCTCCAGCCGGTTTCGATGAACTTCAGCGCCAGCCAGTCGAGCAGCTCCGGGTGAGTGGGGCGGGCGCCATTGGCCCCGAAATTGCTTGGCGTCGCCACGATGCCTCGTCCAAAATGTTGCTGCCAGATGCGGTTCACCATGACTCTGGCGGTCAGCGGGTTTTCGGGACTGGCGATCCACTCGGCGAGCGGCAACCTCCAGCGGTTGATGTTGCCGAGTGCGTCGGTCGGCATTTCCACATCGTCAAACCCGCCTGTAATGGCGCTGAGAAAGCCCGGGAGAACCCGCTCGCCCAAATTATCCACATCGCCCCGGATGCGAACAAACTGAACAGGCAGCCCGGGCCGGGCGGAGCTCTCACCGACGTTGCCGACCGCATGCACTTTCGGCAAATGCCGCTCCACCTGACGACGATAGACACCCATGTCGCGGCCGCCGCGAAAACCGTCGATGAAGCCGAGCCGCCGGATGTATTCGGTCTTCTCCTCGAGCGTGAAATTCGGTTCGTCCCTGGGAACGACGCCGTTCGCAATGGCATTCGTCAAGCGCGCCCGGAGGGCCGCTGCATCCGCTTCGGCGGGGTCCTTCCCCTCTTTCCGAAGAACGCCCCGGAGCTTGGCCAGCAACCCGGTCTCGTGTTCCTCATACCCCTTCCGCGCCTGTTTCAGCCGTTCCTCGGCGGCCTGGCGTCCGGCCTCGGCCAAGACCCGCGTCGGCTTGTCGGTGAATTCCGAGTCGACCGTCTTGTTCTCGATCGGCAAGAAAAATGCCTGAAAGCGGTAGAAATCTTTCGTCGGGATCGGGTCGTACTTATGGTCGTGACATTCCGCGCAACCGAGGCTCAGGCCTAGGAAAACCGAGGCTGTCGTGCCGCTGAGTTCGCTGAGGTGGTGCTGCCGGGCGACCCGGCGAATCTGGCTTTGCCGGGGCGCGCCCAAGCGCAAGAAACCTGTCGCAACGAGTTTGTCCGGATCACGCGGGGCGAACTCGTCAGCCGCAAGCTGCTCCTTCACAAACTGGTTGTAGGGTTTGTCGTCGTTGAAGGCGTCCACGACGTAGTCGCGGTAGCGCCAGACGTAATAGAGTTCGCGGTTGGCTTCGCCCCCGGTGGAGTCGGCGTATCGCGCCAAGTCGAGCCAGTGGCGGCCCCAGCGCTCGCCGTAGCGCGGGTCGTCGAGCAGACGGCCGGCCAGCCGCTCATAAGCCCGCGGACTTTCGTCCGAAAGAAAGGCCTCGGCCTCCTCCGGCGCCGGAGGTTCGCCCACCAGATCAAAGTAGAGTCGCCGCAGCAGCACGCGCTTGCCGGCCTCGGGCGCCGGCTTGATTCCCGCGGCTTCGAGGCGGGCCAGAATGAAGCGGTCAAGCGAATTGCGGACCCACGACTCTTGCCGTACTTCCGGCGGCGCCGCCAGCTCGGGCTTCTTGAACGGATTCCAGGCCCCGGCTTCGGCGGTTTCGGCCGGTCGATACTCCTCGATCCAAGTGGAAATCGCCTCGATCTGCTTGTCCGGCAGCGGCGGCTTGCCCATCGGCATCTGGGGCGTCAGCTCGCCCTTCAGTACTCGGACGAGAACGCTTTGATCCGCATGCCCCGGCGTGATCGCCGAGCCATGACGCGCGCCGCCCGCCAGCAGGCCTTCGAGCGAGGTCACCGTCAAGCCGCTCATGCGGCTGCCGGGCCCGTGGCACGGCAAGCAGTTCTGCTCGAGCAGCGGCCGGATCTCCGCATCAAACGGATCCGCCGATTGCGCGCCCGCGGAAGCGGCCATTACAATCGCCAGCAACCCACCCGCTGCTTGCCCGGTCGCCACTCGCGGCCGGCGGCCGTAATCATTCACTAGGTGCATCTTTCTGCGTCACCTGTGACTCAGGCGATGATTTCATGGACGACTCGCCCGTAGACATCCGTCAACCGGAAGTCGCGTCCGCTGTAGCGGTAGGTCAGACGCTCATGATCGAGACCGAGCAGGTGCAAGATCGTTGCGTGCAGGTCATGAATATGAACCTTGTCTTCGACGGCGCGAAAACCGTACTCGTCTGACTTGCCAAAAGTCATCCCGCCGCGGATACCCCCTCCCGCCATCCAGGCGCAAAAGCCGTAGGGGTTGTGGCCGCGGCCGTAGGTGTCCATGCTGCCCTTGCCGTCGTCTAGGTCTTGGAAGTGCGGCGTACGGCCGAACTCGCCCGACCATACCAGCAATGTGTCATCGAACAGGCCTCGCGCCTTGAGGTCTTTGATCAGGCCCGCGATGGGCTTGTCGACGGCCTTGCAGCGTTTAGGGTGGGCTTTGAGAATTTTCGCATGGCTGTCCCAGCCTGGGTCGGTGATCTGGATGAATCGCACCCCGGCTTCGGCAAAGCGCCGCGCCATCAGACACTGCCGTCCGAAATTGTCCGTCTCCTTCTCGCCGATCCCGTAAATCTGGCGCGTCGCCGGCGATTCATTCTCCAAGTCGATCAGATCCGGCGCTTCGGCCTGCATGCGGAAGGCGAGTTCGAAGGACTCAATGAGGCCCTCCATTTGGCGATCCGTCTCCAGCTTAGCGAGATGAGCGCGGTTCATCTGCTGGAGAAAGTCCAACTGCTTCCGCTGCATTCGCGGACTGATCGAATCGTCCTGCAAATAGCGGATGCTGGCGTTCTTCGCGCCGCCGTTCCCCGCACTACCCAGAGCCGTTCCCTGATACACAGCCGGCAGAAACCCGCTGCCGTAAAGCTGCACGCTGCCCCCGTCACCAATGATGTTGGGCGCGATCGTCAGAAATGCGGGAAGATTCTGGTTCTCCGTGCCGAGTCCGTAGGAAACCCAGGATCCGATCGACGGCCGAACAAGCTGGGTTGCACCGGTATGAAGCTGGCGCACCGCTGGGGCATGGGCTTCACTGTCGGCTTCCATGCCGAGCAGCACGCAGAGGTCGTCGGCATGGTCACCCAGGTGCGGCAGCATGTCGGTGATCGACAAGCCGGACTCGCCCCGGCGTTCAAAGTCCGAAATGGGGCCCATCAGCCTGGAGTAGGCAACGCCCACCATGCTGCGGTTCGAGGGCATCTCGTAGGGCAGCCGGTCACCGCTTTCCTTGGCCAAGCGGGGCTTGTAGTCAAACAAGTCCATCTGCGAGGGCCCGCCCTGCATCCACAGGAAGATGACCCGCTTGGCGCGCGCGGCGTAGTGTGGCGGCTTGGCGGCCAATGGATTGGGTTTGGCGGCGGACTGCTCAGTGAGCATCGCGTTCAGCGCGAGAGCGCCGAATCCGCATCCTGATTTCTTGAGCATCTCGCGACGTGTCATAGGATCTCCGAAGTCTAACTTCTAAAAATAAACTCGTTGCAGACGAACACGGCGTGACAGTAGCGCGCCCAGGCCGTCTCCCGGCCTAATTCCCGTTCGGTTTCCTGAAGGAACGCCAGCGCTCGTTCGACCTCGGCTGTGCCGGCGGGACGTCCCAGCGCCCGCAGCAGGAACGCCGCGACGCGTTCGCTGTCGGAGACGCCGCGCTTCTCGAGCAGAGCACCCGCCGCCAGCTCCGACTGCTCCTTGAGGAATGGCGAGTTCATCAGGTAGAGCGCTTGGGTCGGTACGGTCGTGACATCGCGGCGGCCGGTGACCGTATTCGGATCTGGAAAGTCGAACAGGTTGAGCAGATCAAGATCGTTGAGCTGCGATTTGCGCAGCGTCGGCAAGTAGACGGTGCGGCGGTAGCGGCGGCTCTCTCCCAACTCGACCTCGGCGTCCATGAAAGGAGGCTGCACAACCCGGACGCTGCCCGGTGTGTCGAGCGGCAGGGTCATCCCTCCGCGGCGGCGGTCAAGCGCACCACTGATCAGCAGCACGGCGTCCCGTATGGCCTCGGCTTCCAGCCGCCGCCGGTTGGCACGCCACAGCAGGCGATTCTCGGGGTCCGCCTCAGCCGCTTCAGCGTTGTGATTGGCCGCGAGCTGATAGGTTCTCGAGAGGACAATCTCTCGGATCAGCTTCTTCACCGACCAATCCAGCTCAACGAAGCGGCTTGCGAGGTAATCGAGCAGCTCGGGGTGCGAGGGGAGTTCGCCTTGCAATCCGAAGTTGTCCACGGTGCGCACGATGCCGGCGCCGAAAAGGTGATGCCAGATGCGGTTCACCATCACGCGGGCAGTGAGCGGGTTCTCGGGATTGCTGAGCCAGCCGGCCAGCTCGAATCTGCCGCTGCTCTTCTGGAAGCTGATTCCCAGCAGCCGCCGATTCGCGAATTTTACCGGCTCCTCCGTCGCGGCGACCGAAAGAAAGCCCCGCGGGACTTCCTCGCCCAGCATGTGGGGATTCCCCGCCAGGTTGATCCTCGCGTTTTCGGGGACGGGCCGGTCGGCTAGCGCCAGCGCCATGGGCGGCGTGGGCTTTTGGTAGTAGAGCAGCCGGCCGGCTTCGTTCTTCAGCTCGCCGGCCTTCTTACTGGCCTCGCCAAGCTTTGAGGCCAGCTCTTTCGTTTCGTCTGAATCAGGGCCGGCCTTCTTGGCGGCTTCGAACTTTTCTTTGAGCCGGTCCCTCTCCGCCGCGGCCTGCTCGTGCTTGGCCTTCGCCGTGTCGTAATCGGGCTGCCATCGCTTGAGCGCCTCGGCGCGGGCAATCAACTCCTCCGGCGTTTCGGGAAGGGTCGCCCGGTAAACGCCGCTGAAGACGCCCGACATCCGCGCCTCGAGCGTTTTCGTGCTCATGAAGATGCCCGCGAGTGCGTAGTAGTCGCTGTGCGGGACGGGATCGAACTTGTGATCGTGGCAGCGGGCGCAGCCTAGCGTCAGACCCAACACCGCGCGCCCAAGCGTGTCGATCTGGTTGTCGACAACATCCATGCGGAGCTGCGTCTTGTCTCCATCCACCAGCGCCCAGGGACCGATGGCCAGGAAACCGGTGGCGACGATTTGCTCGCGGCGTTGCAGGTCGTCTTTGAATTCGAGAACATCTCCAGCGATTTGTTCGCGAACGAATTGGTCGTAAGGCTTGTCGCTGTTGAAGGCGCCGATCACGTAGTCGCGATAACGCCAGGCGTGCCGCGAAGGTATGCGGCGGCCGATTCCGAGGTTGTCGGCGTAGCCTGAAAGATCGAGCCAGTGGCGCCCCCAGCGCTCACCGAACTCCGGCGAGGCGAGCAGCCGGTCGACAACACTTTCAAGCGCTACAGGGGAAGAGTCGCCCGCGAACGCTTCGATGCTCTCGGGCGTGGGAGGCAGCCCCGTTAAGTCCAATGCCACGCGGCGTAGCGTCGTGTAACGGTCGGCATCTTTGCCCGGTGAAAGTCTGTTTTCCTCCAGCTTGGCGAGGATGAAACGATCAATCGCACCGCGCGGCCACTCGCTGTTGCCGGTTTCCGGCGGTTCTTGCTTCTTGACGGCCTGCCAGGCCCAGTGATCCTTGCGGCGCCCCGCGGACCGCGCCTCCGCGGTGACCATGGCTGCCTTCCGCTGTGGCCAAGGCGCGCCCATGCGCACCCATTCGGCCAGCGCTTCAATCTGGCGGTCCGGAAGCTTGCCCGTCGGTGGCATGCCAACCAGACCGGAGTCATAGCGGATTGCGTGAATCAACCGGCTACTGTCAGGATCGCCCGGAGCGACCACCGGTCCTGAATGGCCGCCGCGCTCCACTCCGGCGCGGCTATCCAATTTGAGATTGCCAAAGACCGTTCTCGCCTGATCGCTGTGGCACGAATGGCAGTTTTGGACCAGGACCGGCCGAACCTGCTTTTCGAAGAACTCGAGCTGCGCCGGAGAAACGGTGTTCGTCTGCGCCAAGGCGGACGAACCCGCGAACAAGATGCCGAGTATGATGGACGAAACACTCAAAGCGCTGACTTGATTATAGAATCAGATGTCCGCGCTTACCACTCTCAAAAAACGTACTTCAGACCGACCTGAATCCGCCGCGGCTCATCAGCACGGTTGATGATGCCGGTGGCAGCCCGCGGCATGGCGCCGTTGGGTTGCCCGAAGCGCGGCGTGTTGGTGACGTTGAACGACTCGAAGCGGAACTGCACGCCCAGGATCGCGCCGTTCTCAGCCCTGGCAATCAGCCGATTTGGGTGGCAACCGGTGGCGCCCACGGCCCGGCCGCGTTGATCCAAGTGTCTGATAGAATGTTGTTTCGGAGAGAAATCGAATGGCCGTGACCGTACAGAATCTTGAAGCCGTCGACCTTGGGCTGGCGAAAATGGAGCCCTGGTCCGATGGGCTGTCCAACCCCCGCAAGAAAATGCCCAAGGAACTCGCGGTCATCAACGAGTGCTGTACCGGCTGCGCTGGTTCTCCCGTCTGTATTATCTATTGTCCGGTGGCGGAGTGCATGTTTTGGGTGCCGGACGAGGACCATCCTCCTTTCGGCCGCATCGAGGTCGATTATCAACTCTGCATCGGCTGCAAGAAATGCATCAGTAAGGGGCCGGACGATACGTTTCTGGACGGCTGCCCCTGGGATGCGATCGACATGACGCCGACTGGGGAAGTTGAAGAGTTGCTCGGCGTAAAATTCAACTACTAGTCGGCTGCTTGGCCTGTCATCTGAAGGTCTGGCCTGCGCGAAGCGATGTCGCGCATACGTTCGTGCCTGCAGCCAACCGATTCGCCGCTTCGTGTGGCTCCGTGCCCCGGTTCCGCGGGCCACGCTAACGGATATAGCTAACTCCACGCTGTCCGGGTCATGGTATCTTGTTTCCATAGGCCGAAAGGACGCTTCCATGAGAACCCAAAAATTCAGACTCCCGCTGGTTGTCGCTGCTCTTACCATTTCCCTCTACTCCTGCTCGTCCGAAGAGCCTGTCACGGCGTCGGCAGCCCGCACCAATGCCGAAAACGCTTTTTGGCCCCGCCACGTCGTCGCCGAAGGCTACATGAACCAGACGGCCGTTGCCGCTGACTTCACGGGTGACGGGTTGGCCGACGTCATCTCGAACGGCGACGGCAAGACGCGGCTTTACGTCGCGCCGGACTGGACCGAAGTCATCATCGACGCCGCCGATCCGCCCCGCAACCTGATCCACAGCGAAGTCATGGACGTCGACGCGGACGGCGACCCCGACTTCATCGGAGCGGTCTACTCTCCCGGACCCATCTTTTGGCTGGAGCGTCCCGAGAACCCGGCCCAAGATTCATGGACTTTCCACCTGATCGACGACGCCGTCAACGGCACGCACGGGCTGATCACCGGCGATGTCGATGGCGACGGCAAGCTCGACCTGGCGGGCAACAGCGCCCAGCCGATAGACACGCCCCACCCCGAGTCACTCGTGTGGTGGAAGGCGCCGGCCAACCCGCGCCAAGCCGAGCGCTGGGAGCGGCACGTTTTTGCCGACCGTGACGCGCCTGGCTTGAGCCATTACCTCGGGCTCGGCGACGTCAACGGCGACGGCAAGACCGACGCCGCCAGCGCCGCCAAGGTTCCACCGGACGGCAATTGGTTCGCCTGGTGGGAACAACCCGCCGACGGCAGCGTCCCGTGGAAAAAGCACGTCCTGGCAACCGGCCAGGAAGGGGCCACGAACATCCTCATGGCCGAGCTGAACGGCGACGGCAAGACGGACTTCATCGCCACCCGCGGCCACGGCAAAGGCGTGCTGTGGTTCGAAGCGCCCGGCTTCACGCTCCACGAGATCAACGCTGACCTGGAAGGCCCTCATGATCTGGCGATCGGCGACATCGACAACGACGGCGACATCGACGCCGCCTCCTGCGCCAAGGACAGTTTCATCGCCGCCTGGTTTGAGAACGACGGCAAGGGCAACTTCACGACGCACCATATCTTCGAGGACCAGGCCGCCTACGACATCCGTCTCGTCGACATGGATGCGGACGGCGACCTCGACGTTCTCATCGCCGGTCAAAACAGCAAGAACGTCGTGTGGTACGAAAACCGAGTGCGAACCAAGGCCGGTACCCGGTGACGCGAGTACCATAGCGTCCGGGGCGCAAGTCCCACTACGCGAAAAGAGGGGACAGCCAACCGATTTCACCAGGCACTGGTGTTGGAAGAAAAGCAGTTCGGTGAATGGAAATCGGTGGCAGTCCCCCATTTTCGCCGAAGGCTCTCGTAAACCGCCTGTAGCCCGGGGCTCGAGAGAGACCCCGCGGCCTTTCGCTGCGTGGCGTCTCTCCGTGCCTCTCCGCGGCCCGGCAAACCCCCCAGACGCCGCCTGTTATACTGGTGACAACTGATGACGATATCAGATAACTATGCGCACAATCGTTGACATTCCCGACGAGCAGTTGGACTCCCTCGCTTCGGTTTGTCACCGGGAAGGGATTTCCCGCGCCGAAGCGGTCCGAAGGGCTGTTGCCTCTTACCTGAACGACCAAGAGGACGATACCGAAGATGATGCTTTCGGAATGTGGCGGAAACGCAAAATCGATGGTGTTGCCTATCAGAGAAAACTGCGCGCTGAGTGGTCACGGTGAAAGTTGTTTTCGACACGAACATCCTCATTGACTATCTAAGCGGCGTCAAGGCAGCCCGCCGCGAAATCAGACTCCACGAGTCCGCGCTGATCAGCCCCATCACGTGGATGGAGGTCCTGGTTGGCGCTCAGCACCCGGAAGAGGAGGAGCGCGTGCGGCGGTTTCTGCGTCGCTTCGAACTGGTCCCCATCGATCAGCGAGTGAGCGAAGAGGCCGTTGGAATTCGACGCGACAGGAATCTTCGCTTGCCTGACGCGATCATTTGGGCCAGCGCCAAGACCAACGGCGCGTTGCTCGTAACGAGAAACACCAAGGACTTTCCCGAAGCTGCCCCGGATGTGCGTGTGCCCTACCGCATCTAGCTTTGTTCACCGAACCGGCGAGGCGCGAGCACGGGGTCGATGCTGACCGCACATTACTGCGGGTCTGACGAAGCGGCGACTGACGTCATGAGAGATCTTCTCAGCGACGATCGTTTTGCTGGAATAGTGGAAGCTCAAGCCGGTGCTCGCTCGCTCCACGATCTTGGTCATTGTGGACAATAGGCGAGTGCAACCGCGGGCGCGGCAGCATTCGATGAGGGAAGCGTCCCTTCGTGATCGCTCCACATGCGTCCTTGACAGCATTCTTCAAGCGGCGTGTTAAACTGGCGAAGACCACCGCGCCCTCAGGCGTGAAAACTTCTACCCTTCTTCCTCTCCTCGCTGCACCTGATCCGCTATTCGTCACACCTACGATGTAGTCCGCTTTGTCTTGTTGCGTGGTGACTTCCACGGACGGGCATCCCTTGCGAAACAGTTTGATGCCCTTTGCGACAGTGGCATCGGCGGCGCCTGAAACGCTCGCCTCGCCACTCGAACTCTTAACCTGAAGGAAATTTGCACCGGTCACAAACACGCTGGGCTTGTCAGCGGCAAAGGCTATCACAACTGAAAACGCCAGAGCGGAAGCTGCTGTCAGACTACGATGGAATCGCATCATCGGAGTGCGTTCAGTATGACGCGAAGGCGGCGCGAAACGTTCCGCTGATCGCGAACAGGATGAAGCCCCACGAAACGGACTACATAGTGCTCGTCCGCGGATTTGAAGGAAGCAACGCGCAACTTCCCATTTTAAGGACGGCTCCGATTCTTGGCCCGGTAGACCGTCACCTTGCCCGCCGGCAGCGCGGCTCCAAGCCCGGCTCCAACGCCCGCCCCGATCGGCGTGAATACCAAGACGAAAACGCCGGTTTCCCCTTCCTCGTGATAGGCCGCGCCCGCCACAGCGCCGATCGCGAGTCCACCCGCCGCACCGATCACAAGTCCAAGCAGTGCATTCCGGCCACGGTGGGAGCTTTTCCGATTCTTCACGCTGAGGACGTCGGCGCGAGGAATCGCGACTTCACCCTGCTCCGTGCGCAGCGAGATCGCTTCCTCGGAATACCCGGTGAAGGCCCCTTGCCGTGAATTCAGCTTCATGTCAACAACTTCGATTCTTTGGCCGGGACGCAACTGCCGGAGGTTGTCCCAAGAGTCTTCCGAGGATTGGGCGGGAGTTCCCGCTGGAGCGATCAGAAGGATCATTAACGACAAAGCAGTTTTCGTCACCCGCAGCCTCCGTGCCCGGCCACAACCGGCCCTGGCAGGGCCACAGTATACACCCGCGCCGCCCCCGGGATTGAGGCCAATCAAGCCTGGACGGGCGGGTGGTACTGGATAGCTGTTGCGGTTTCGCACCCAGAATCCCAAACCCTGAAACTGCTTACGGCCCCTGGAGGGGCCAGAAACCTGGAGAAGCGGCAATCGGTGGCAGTCCCCCATTTTCGCCCGTGCATACTTCTGCCGCGGGTTGCTAGCTTTTTTCGCTGAACCGGCGACGCGCGAGCACGAGGTCCATGCTGACCGTACTTACTCGGGAACCGGCGAGCCGCCCGCGGCGGCTAGGACAAGCAAGATTGCTTGTCCCTACGGTACTCGTTTACGGAATCGCGGCTCCCGGCCTCTGGCGGGCAGCGTTGCGAGCGCCGGACTCGCCCCCAAGCTGAACCTTCCGGTTGCAGCTTTCTGTAATGGCAGTACACAGTCGCACGGGCAGTTGTCCAGCCCTTGCTGGCCGAACAATGGGGGCAAACCAAATCCCGTTCCCACTATCGAACCGCGCTTGACGTCCTCCAGAAGCTGCTCGATGGCGTAGAACACCCCCCTGCGATCAAGAGCGTGGCAGTGTTACGATCGGAACGCGCCTCACACCCGGACGCAGCCGGACGAAAACCACCTGATAAAACTCGAAAGCCCCCGTGGAAACCGACTTTCTCATCGTTGGCGCCGGCGTGGCCGG
The DNA here is from genome assembly GCA_965226185.1 of Bryobacterales bacterium. GTDB lineage: Bacteria > Acidobacteriota > Terriglobia > Bryobacterales > UBA6623 > CBDCYS01. Next base: position 2,376,329 of record CBDDCT010000007.1, on the reverse strand, counting down.
TCTTCGAGCCGCCATCGAAGCCTCTGAAGCCGGGCGCGTTCTGGTCCTGACCAAAGACCGCCTGACCGAGTCAGCGTCGGAATACGCCCAGGGTGGTATCGCGGTGGCCCTCAGCGACGATGACCGCGTCAGCCTTCACCAAAGGGACACGATCAAAACGGGTGACGGTCTCTGTGACCCGGAAGCCGTTCGCACCCTAGTCGAACACGGACCCGAAGAGATCCAAAAACTCATCGACTGGGGCGCCGAGTTCGATCGCGAAGGCCCTCGTCTGGCCTTCACGAGAGAGGGAGCGCATAGCCGGCGGCGCGTCCTCCATGCCCATGGTGACTCGACCGGGCGTGAGATCGCGCGCACCCTGTTTCAGAAGGCTCGCACGATCGAAAACATCGAATTCCAGAGCTATTCGGCGGTTGTCGACCTGCTTGCCGCCGATGGAGAGGTTTGCGGTGCCCTCGCTTGGAGTGACCGGGACCGCCGCTGCGTCCCGATTATTTCGCATGCGGTGCTGCTGGCGACCGGCGGGGTCGGCTGTGTCTACCGGGAAACCACCAACCCTGACGTGGCGACCGGCGACGGCATGGCGATGGCCTACCGTGCAGGGGCGGAAATCGCCGACATGGAGATGATCCAGTTCCATCCGACTGCGCTGTTCCTCGAGGGCGCACCGCGGTTTTTGCTTTCCGAGGCGCTGCGAGGGGAAGGAGCCTATCTCCGCAACGAAAAGGGCGAACGCTTCATGCGCCGCGACAGCGAGCAGGAAGAACTGTCCCCCCGCGATGTCGTCTCGCGCGCGATCGTTGCCGAGCTTCACCGCATTCCGGGCGCCGTTTACCTTGACCTCCGGCATTTGGACGCTGAGTTTATCCCCCGCCGCTTTCCACGCATTTACGAAACCTGCCTCCACTACGGCGTGGACCTGACCAAGCAGCCGGTCCCGGTTCACCCGGCCGCGCACTATGCAATGGGGGGCGTCTATACTGACTCCCATGGCGCGACGACCGTTCCCCGTCTCTTTACCGCGGGCGAAGCAACCTGCACCGGTGTCCACGGCGCCAACCGGCTTGCCAGTAATTCATTGCTCGAAGGCATTGTTTACGGCGCGCGGGCAGGTCGCAAGATCCGCAAACACGCAGGGGCGCCGCGACTGAAGCCGGCAATACCCCAAATGCTTCCTCCCCAGTCCCTTCCTGCCAATGCCGTTTTCCTGCTGCGCCAACTCACGTGGCGGCACATCGGGATCATCCGCTCAGGAGAAGGTCTCAAGCAAGGCCTCGACGAACTCGAAAGACTGCGCCCGGCGTTTGAGAAAGGACTAGCGCGGAATAGCCGCCGGGGCTTCGAAGCCGATAACATGTTCCAGCTCGCCTCACTGATTACGCGTTGCGCACTCGCCCGCGAGGAAAGCCGCGGCTGCCACTACCGCACCGACTTTCCGAAAAAGCGAGCGGTCTTCCGGCAGCACTCGCGGATCTCGAAAGCCACGGACGTACGATTCGTGTGAGAACTCTCTTGCCGGGGGCACGTGTACTGGGCGAAGGGTCGTCGAGGCCCATTGGAAAAGGTTAGCGATTTCCTCGTAGTGTTGTTGGAAATTCAAGAGGCGATCTTTCGAGCGAGGCGAGCGAGGAGAAATCATTCGCTGTGAGGCCTTGCGTCGCAGGATTGAGAAGTGGAGGGTGAGCATGTGGAACACGCTTGTCATCACCACCTATGCTGCGGCGGTACAATCTCCTCAGGCTAGATTCAGGCCATGATTGGCCAAACCATCTCGCATTAGCTAATCACCGAGAAGCTCGGCGAAGGCGGGATGGGTATCGTCGACAAGGCGGATGAAGGGTAACTCCAGCCCGCCGCTCGGACAGAAGCTCTAGCGATGGATCTACACAAGCACAAGAGCCGCTGCTGTCTTGGATCGGCAAGGGAGTTAGAGCGTCAGGATCACGATGTGGCGGACCAGGTTCCCGCCCCGTCTCAAATCTGGCCCGTTCGGAGGATCCTTTTCCAGGACATGAGTGCGTCTTCCCGTAGCCAAGATTTCCTTTTTGGCCGTCCTGGCAGCGGATAGGATAGCAGACCCCCGGCGAGGCGCGAGCACGAGGTCCATGCTGACCGTACATTACTCGGGAACCGGCGAGCCGCCCGGCGGTCTCGGTGTCCCGCCCCTGCTGGCTCTCGAAGATTGCAGTTTTCGGGTGCTTTTCTTGCCTGATTCGGGCTTGACCTTTGGCCAAAACGGTGCGGGAAAGCAGAATGAGTCAGGCTTCTCCGGTCGTCTCGCTAGTGTACTGCGCCAGTAATAGCGCACCATAAGATTTCCGTTCGACAGAGGGAAGCCCGTTGAAACGGGCTGAAAGTCCCTGAGAGCGCCGTCTACCAGCCGTAAACGGCTGGCCTAAGGAACACCAAGCCGCCTGAACGCGGCTCAAACCGCCCGCATCACGGTACAGACTTGGGCCACTTGGTCCGTCTCGCTCCTGCCTACTGTCAAGGAACCGACTCGCCATAAGTTACGGTCTGATTGGCGCACTACACTAGGCGGTGACAAAAGCAAGCTAACGGCGCCAATTCACTGACTTTCCCCCTTAAATCGTGGTCATCTGGGTAGCATCCGGAATTTGCTGAATTGGCGTAAGTTATTGATTTTAAAGGATGAGAAATTTAGAATGAGAGCATTTACTAGGATCTGAGAGGATATCGGGATTTTGCTCTTGCAGGGCCCCATTCGCCTTTGCGCCTGCCGGTGCGCATGATCGCCTGTCATCCTTTTGATTCATCCTTTTCATTCACCGCTATCAGGATAGCGGACGAATTCTGAATGTCAACTCCTTTGTCGGATCAACTGTTGACAACAAAGGGGATACTTGTCTTTGGACTCCGTGACCGAGAGGGTGTTTTTTTGGGATCGTGCGGCCCGGGCACCCCAAGTTGCTGGATGGCGAAGGCGACCGGAAGAAACAATGACGCGCGGTGTCAAAGATGATTCAAGCGCCTGGAAGGCGTGAAAAAATACTTGGGACAGCCAGCCGCGGCCAAGAGTTTCACTGATAAAGAAGGACTTGAGACCGGCCGCTTGTGGCAGTCCCCGATTTTTTCACACCTTCCTGTCCTTTCGGTCCGTTCGGTCTCTAGTCCCGTTGGCCCGAAATCTCGACAGAACACGCGTTTATAAAAAAAGGCTCCCCCTCGTGCGATGCAACGGTTCACGGGAGACGGTTACCACATTAGGACCGCGCAGGGCGGACGGCAGGGCGCCACGACCAACTTGGCGCGGGCCCGCATGTTGAACCGCGCGGTGGCCGAGAAGTCCGCGGTGGCGCCGGTGGCGTTTGCCTTTGGATCATGATTTCGATGCGGGAGGTTTCCGTGCAAGCCTCGTCGAATAACTCAGACACGCTCGTGTGGTCGTTCCTGGCGCTCAGGAAAGCGATTGGTTTGCTAGGCACATTTTTGCCCCTCGTCCTGTGGCTCGGCGCTCTCATCTTGTTCGGGACGCGCATGCAGTCATCGGTAAGCGCTTACTATCACACCGGGATGGGGAACGTCTTCGTCGGTACGCTTTGCGCGATCGGCGTGTTCTTTTGCGCATATAGGGGTTACACGAAAGGCATTGACGACAACGATGACACCTGAATTATGCACAGATTCACTTTGCGAGTGTGGCTGCGTTCGTAGCGGGTTGGCGGTCGTCGTGAGGTGGTAGCTCGGCAACTGGTCTTTTGGCTTCTCCGTCCCCGGTTTCCCTTCCCGCCCAGATTCCGCGTCGTCAAAACCTCGCTCGGAAGTGACGTGTTTCCAGTGCGTTACGGCTAGTGCATAAAATTTTATGCATAGCGCATAGCCAGGCTCTCAGATCAGCGCCCTCCCGACCACCGGCAGAAAGCCGCCGTAGGGAGTCGGCTTCTTGCCGCGGAAGTGGTAAGGCGTCGAAGCCCCGATTTTATTGGGTCGCGAGGCCGTCACGGCTGGGCCTTGTTGGACGGGCCTTTGGGAGCTATGCTGTTTTCGTCTGGTAACCATGTGGGTGACCTCCTTGGGGTTGGCTGGCGAAGCTGGGATCTTTGCCAGCCTACCTTTTTACCCCATGTTTTCGGGGGTTCCCAATGGTCCCTTGCGGCTCAGCCCTCCTCAGGTCCACGCCGCAGTGCATAATTCAGGTTACAGAGTAGGCAACTTGGCGGGCGTGTGCGCGATCCTGGTGGCGCTGTTTCCTACGGAACCGTCAGGCGGCATCGATCTACCCGGGACGTTTACCGGCAGTGTCCACGTCGTGTTTGCGGCGTTGCTCTTCCTCACGCTGGCGTATTTCTCGCTGGTCCTGTTTACGAAATCGGACCCGGGCCGACGATCTCCCGAGAAGCAAAACAGGGACAGGGTTTATCGGGGGGCAGGCTATATGATTCTCGCTTCGATCGCTTTAATCGGTATTCTGGGCGGGGTCAGGGCTCTGGGCCTTGTATCACAGGAGGTTGCAGGAGCCGTGGAAGCGTGGAACCCGGCCTTTTGGCTTGAATCGGCCGCGTTGACCGCCTTCGGTATTTCGTGGGCGGTAAAAGGTCAAGCCATACTGGGGGATCAAGATTCAGCGGAACAAGCGGACTCTTCCAGCGCTGCTGCTGGTTCCGCGTGACAGAATCGCGTCGCGGGCTGTTCACGACCATCCGGAAAGTAGTTGCCTGTCCCCGACCTTTCCCGACTTTTCCAATTTTGACAGCGTTCCTACAATCGTTGCATCACAGCCGCGCACTGGGCTATTCTAGGAGCGGCGAGACATCAAAAAACGACACATTAGTACCTGCAGCCGAGAAATGAAACCAGCCGTCACAGGGACCGCACGAAAACGCTCCCCGGCATACCGTAGCACAACCTGCGCTAGACGTCTTTCGGACCCCAAAATGACGTTCCAGGTCACGCCGTTCAGATTCCGCTCACCTGCAATAAAGCCTCGGTGGGTTCCTCCCAGCCAAATTGAGTTAGCAATTTCGTCTCGTCTCGACGGTCCCGTGCGACTCGCCCTTTCGACCCGCTTAGACTAACCAAATAGCCATGCCTCTTGTCCTCACAATCGTTCTTGCCGCCTACTTCGTCTACCTGGGCCTAATCGCCCGCCGGGCCCAGCGGCAGATTACCACACTCGGCGACTATTTTTCATTCCCGCCTGACTCTACAATCGATTCCTTTGGAAGAACCTTTGAGGCAACGAACGCTACATTCAACCTGAATTATGCACTGCGGCGTGGACCTGAGGAGGGCTGAGCCGCAAGGGACCATTGGGAACCCCCGAAAACATGGGGTAAAAAGGTAGGCTGGCAAAGATCCCAGCTTCGCCAGCCAACCCCAAGGAGGTCACCCACATGGTTACCAGACGAAAACAGCATAGCTCCCAAAGGCCCGTCCAACAAGGCCCAGCCGTGACGGCCTCGCGACCCAATAAAATCGGGGCTTCGACGCCTTACCACTTCCGCGGCAAGAAGCCGACTCCCTACGGCGGCTTTCTGCCGGTGGTCGGGAGGGCGCTGATCTGAGAGCCTGGCTATGCGCTATGCATATTCAAACGCCGTCGTCGCGGCTTCGCTCGACACGCTTGATCTGGTCGATTACTTCGTGCCCAACAATTGGTTCGAGCTTTGGCGCGAGGACCTTGACTACGGCGGGGCAAGCCCGGCCTGGTTCGGTTGGCGAGACTACAACGTGCTCGCCAGCGGCGCGAAGGAGGGTGTCCTTTATTTACATGACGCCTCTTCGTTGGGCGGCAAAGATCATCAGACGCCTTTGATGGACGGCATTCGCCTCGGCAACGACGAAAAAGCGTCTACCTCGCGCGGCATTTGGGGCGGGATCTCGACTTGGCGTGCCGACGACGGCGAAAGGTGGATCTACGTCCCTGTGTACGGTCCGGTGTCGAAGGCAGCGCCGAAGTTCCCCGTCACGCACGGCGAGGTCACCGACGGCAGCGTGATGGCGTTCAAGATCGTTGCTGATGGCGCAACCGGAAAGCCCGTCGCCGAAGCCGCCTGGGTCTCGGAAAACTACCGGGTGCCCGATCCGGTTGCCATCGCTAATGGACTGGTGTTTGTTCTGGAGACAGGCGAAAATCCCGACCAGAGCGGTCAGGCACGGACGAAGGCCGCCGGAGCGCGTCTGACCCAAACGAACAACGCGGTGCTGCACGCGCTCGATGCCCGCACCGGAAAGCCCCTCTACAACAGCGGCGACGCCATGAGCACCTTCGTGCACTTCAGCGGGTTGGCGATTGCAGGCAGCCGGATCTACACGGTGGATTATGATTCCAACGTGTATTGTTTCGGTTTGAGGTAAAGGTCGACAGGAGATATGAAAGATCCGGGGTGTATCATGTCCACGCCTATGGCCAATCCCGTACCATCGCGACGAAACTTCCTTGGTCAGGTTGGCGCTACGTCGCTCTTGCTTTCGGCTTGTTCGCAAAATGCGCCCGCCTCTCAAAAGCCGAACATCGTCCTCGTCATCACCGATGACCAAGGCTACGGCGATCTTGGCTGCCACGGCAACCCGGTCATCAACACGCCCAACATGGACCAGTTCCACGCCGAGAGCGTGCGCTTCACCGACTTCCATGTCGACCCGCTCTGCGCGCCCACCCGCGCGGGGCTGCTGACCGGACGCTATGCCTACCGCTGCGGCGTTACAGCCGCCTTTGCCGGACGCTCAATCCTCCGGCCTGAAGAGAGGACCCTAGCCGAGATCCTGAAACAGAACGGTTATGCGACTGGCCTGTTCGGCAAGTGGCACCTTGGCGACAACTTCCCCTTCCGACCCAATGAGCGCGGGTTCGACGAAACCGTCGTCTGCTGGAGCGGCGGTGCCACCCAAGCCGCCGATGCTTGGGGCAACGACTACTTCGACGATCGGTATTCTCACAACAACGTCGTCGAGCAATACCAGGGCTACTGCACCGACGTGTTCTTCCGGGAAGGCCTCGAGTGGATCGAGAAACACCGCGACTCGCCGTTCTTCGCCTACTTCCCGCTCAACGCCCCCCACGCGCCGTACTTTGTCGACGAGCGCTACAGCAGGCCCTACCTCGAAAGAGGCGTCCCCGAGAGGATGGCCGCCTTCTACGGGATGATCGAGAACATCGACGAGAACCTCGGCGCCTTCCGCTCGAGGCTCGACGAGTTGGACCTCACCGACAACACTATCTTCATCTTCATGACCGACAACGGCACCGCCGCGGGCCTCTCCGACGCAGGGGAATGGAAGGGGCACCCGGCGGGGATGCGCGCCAGAAAAGGTTCGAAATACGACGGCGGTCATCGTGTCCCGTTCTTCATACAATGGCCGGCCGGCGGCATCGGCGGTGGCCTTGACATAGAGCGTTTGACCACCAACATCGACGTCACGCCGACGCTGATCGAGCTCGCCGGGCTCAAGTTGCCTAAGCCGATCGAGTTTGACGGTCGCAGCCTCGTGCCTCTGCTGCGCAACGAGCACGGATGGGCGGACGGCCGCATCCATTTCACGCAGCATTCGCAGTTCACCTATGAGGGCGTGCGGCAGATGGACAAGCCCAAGCCGTTCCTCAATAGTTGCGTGCTCGATGAACAGTGGCGACTCGTCGACGGCAAGGAGCTCTACGACATCAAGACCGACCTGGGGCAAGCAAACGACGTCTCTGCCGAACACCCGGAAGAAGTGGAGCGCTTGCGAAGGGCGTACGATGCCTGGTGGAGAGAAGTTTCCGAACCTGCGACCGAGTACGTCGAGATCCCGATCGGCGCGGACGGCGGGAACCCATCTCGACTGACCAGCTTCGACTGGCGCCCCAAGGGCGGGCCGCCGAACCAGGCCGTGATGCAGAACCCTGAAGAGGTGCGCAACTACGAGGGCGACAGCTTTTGGGCGGTGAACGTGGCGAAGTCCGGCAAGTACTCCTTCACTTTGATGGAGCGGCCTCCCGAAGCCGAGTACGCCATCGAGGGGGCCGAGGCGCGGCTGAAGATCGGCCCGTTCGAGGGACGACAGTCGATTCCGGACGGGGCGCGTTCTGTGCGGTTCGAAGCGGAGCTTGAAGAGGGCTCAGCGAAGCTTTGGACCTGGTTCGACCGGGCTGACGGTTCGACGCGCGGAGCATACTACTGCGACGTCGAACGACTTCCCGGGTAGGGGTGAGGCATGCCTCACCCCTACGCCTTTAACAGCAACCTTCCGACCATCTGCTCTCAAAGGGTCATCTTGATGCAGTGTTCGAGGCCATGGATCTCGGCGAGATTGCAGTGAGCTATCGCACCCATCTGCCGGGACCTCCCGGTCTCAATCAACAATGGGAAGAGCGGTTTAGGGAGAAGACGAGTGTCCCGTCAGGTTCGATACGGACGTTACAACCAGGGCGATAAGCGACTACGGTTAGTCGAGACGACCCGTTACTCAGTTAAGCCGGGCTCGGCCTCAGCACGCAGCACCCCACCGCTGCTCGGGACATCCAATCTTTGACTAACCGACTCTGTCCTGCGGGAGCCCCAAAACATTCATACGATTCTAGAGGGAATGACAGGACTGAGCACCCTCGCCCAAGTACACTTGGTTTTCCTCCACGCTCGACTGTTGGAATTATCGAGTATCGTCAATCGATCAGTGCCGGGGGGGCTCGCACCGGGCTGCTAGATCCTGACGGCGTAGGGTTTACCTGCCTTGCATCCCTGAAGCTCCGATGGCGGGCTGTTTCGAGCCTGGTTGGCGGTTGCGGCTGCCGACCATGACAGCGCGGATTGCCACGGCGGCCTCCGGTGGTGCTGATCGAACCGGCACGCATGTCGCCCAGTTGGGCAATCCGTTGTTGAATCTGGGCACGTTGGTTTTCCATCCAGTGCGGGCAAAGACTGCGGCATGAGCTGGTGACCTCCTTGACCGAGCGTATCGACAAGCTAGGTTTCCGGCGACAAAAAAGAGATGTCATCAACTCTCCACATCTGTCTCGCGCACCCACCGCCAGCAAGCATTGCGGATACCACGCTCTGCTATACTTAACCCCTAGAACACAAAAGACTTATGGTCTTTGAGAAGCTTGAATCCAACACACTGCGATTGCGTATCGCCGATAAATTTCGAGAAGCAATCCTGAACGGGTCCTTAACAGAAGGAGAAAGAATCGTCGAGCGCAAGCTGGCGACTCTTTTCGGTTCCAGCCTAACGGCCGTCCGCGAAGCCTTGATTCAGCTTGAGAGCGAGGGCCTGGTTACGAAAAAACCGAATGCCGCCACTTTCGTGATCAAGCTAACACCGGAGGAAATCGAGCAAATTTTCCGCCTGCGCGAAGTCTTGGAAGGGTTTGCCGTCGAGGAAGCTTGCCGTCTGGCTTCGGACGAACAGCTTGTCCATCTGGAACAGCTTTATAGACAAATGGAAGACGCCGTTCGCGCAATGGATATTGGTCTGTTCTTGCAGACGGATTTTTCGTGGCACGAGGCAATTTGGAGAACCTCTGATAATGAGTTCCTGCAAGCTGCGTTGCGCCGCATTTTTCTGCCTCTTCGGGGCCTCACCTCGATCCGCATTTCTTCCCATTCGAGCGAGGATTTGATGCGGGATGCCGTCTCTCACCTTCCCCTCCTCAAGGCGCTTCAATCCCGCGACGCCGAAGCCGCCCGCAAGGCGCTCGACGAGGGGCTGGACGCGTGGTACGCGGCGACGCGCGCCTATGTATTTCGCGAGCGCGAGACCAAGCAGGCGAAAGAAGCCTGATCCGCTAATACACGTTGAGGTAGTTGTCGAGTTCCCACTGGCTGACGCCGCGGTGATACTCGCGCCACTCTTCCCGCTTGACGCCGATATAGTAGTCGGCGCAGGTCTCGTCCAAAGCCACTTTGACGACTTCGTCTTGTTCGAGGCAGTCGGGAGCTTCGTTTAACGACGTCGGCAGAATGCGGATTCCCAGGTCGTTAAGCTCGGCCTCGGTGAGAGCGTAAAGGTTCTCGTTGTTTGCCGTGCCGGGGTCGAGCTGTCGCTCGATGCCGTCGAGACCGAACAAGCCATATTAACCTGAGACAGACGGAAAGGCGTAAGGGAGCGAGCCGCGGGAGAATCTTTGCGGAGCCGCCGGACAGCGCGAAGTTGAGCATCGAGAAGCGCACTCCCCGTATGAAACATCAAGCCCCTGAAATGTAGAAACTCCGGCCGCGGGGCTGACGCCCCGGGCCAGCATTAACTGTCCTATCGCAGGTTCGAAACGCCGGCCCCGCCACTACTTCTTCCACGTCAGCCGAAAATGATACCGGTCGTCGCCGCTCTTGGGGTCGGAGATCTCCACGACGGCCATGAAGTGATTGCCCTCCCAGGGCCTCTCCAGCAGAACGACCTGGCCTCGGCCATCCTTTCTCTCGACGCCCATATCGCCTACTCGCGAGGAAGGCACCGGCTGCGTAAACGAGAAGCGCTCGACCTCGAGCGGCCGCCCTCCCGTGCTTTCCGCGAGAACCCGGTCACCGCGAATCCGGATGCGAACCGTGCCGTCAACCCGTCCCCGAAACTCGAACACACCATCGTCCGCATCGTTGTAGCGGCTGGGGTCGTTGTCGTCCGAAAAGATCCCAACGCCGGGCAGATCGATCTTGGCCGGCGCCTGGGACTGAGGGGCTTCCGCGGGAGTTGGGGTTTCGGTTCGAGGACCGCGCAGAATCGCCTCCATGTGCTTCGACAGGACACGGCTTCGGCGCGGGGTTGCGGCGGGCGCTGGCTCGCTTGGGGCAGCGCGAGGGTCCTCCGGCAAGGTGGGCAGCGCGGTCGAAGGCCCTCGTGGAGACGCCACAGGTGGAGACACCTCAGGAATCGATACCGGCTCGCTCCGCGGCGCCGCCGCAACGGCTTCACCCGCTTCCCATCGCAGCCGCGCGTGATAGCGGTCGTCGGAACCCTTGGGGTCCGAGATCTTGAAATGCGCCGTGAAATTGTTGGCCGTTGACGGGGGCTCCACAAGCGTGATTTGCCCTCTGCCGTCTTTCTTTTCCAGCTCGAAGCGGTGGAACGTCACTCGCGGGATCGGCTGGCTGTGTTCGGAACCATCGTCCTCGGGGGGACGTCCGCTGAGAACCCGGTAGCGGATCGTATCCGCTTGGACGAAGAAGTCGACTTCTCCATCCACATGCATGCGGATATCGAACTGCCCCCGCTTGGAGCGGGAGTCGTAATCCTTGCTGCGCGGGGCCTGGAAAGCTTTGAGGCCGGCGCCCGCCTCATTCCGGTCCGATTGGCCGCCGGCCACGCGCTCTGGAACAGATGATCGCACGCGCGGCGGCGAAGCCGCGGACACCGGGCTCGACACGGGGTCCAGCGCGCGGGGCGAGCCGATTCCGAGGTAGGGGTTGTAAATGTATTGCCGTGAAAACCGGCCCGGGAAGCGCAGGTTTTGAGATACCGAATAGGCTGGGTCGAGTCCCCACTGGCCGGTGGCGACAACTTTCCTCTTCCTGGTGCGGCTGTCGTGCCAGCCCCAGAACGGTTTGGCCTTGTTGGAGCCGTGCTTGCGCCCGAGGAACGAGCCCGCGATCCGCGCCTCTCTGGGACGCGGCCTGCCGCCGTAGGGCTGGTAGGCGTAATAGGCGTCGAAAGCACGGTCGCCGTCCCCCGATCCCTCGTGCGCTCTGAGCCACCAATGCTCGTAGATCGGCAGCAACTCATAGCCCACGTTGCGGTCGTTCGGGTGCTTTGGCCGCTCCGCCTTGCCTTTGTACGAGTAGGTCACGCCCGTCCCGGTCGAAAACTCATCTCTCGAAAGGGAATACCGGGAGTGACCGCCCTTCGAGCCATAGACCCCGTGCCCGCCTGATTCGATGAAAATGACCGGATGAGAACCGTCGCGGAGTTCCACCTTGCCGTCGAAACCGTGGACGCCCTTCTTGACTTGGGGGTCGTTCCGGTAGGAATAGATGTTGTTGTGAGCCAGCGTCTCCATCGTCTGCAGGCGCCCGTAGGCGGAGCCGTCCTTGGCAATGGTCAGAATCAGTCCTTCGTTGTCATTCTCGTGGCAGGTACCCGCGACGCACCTGTCGGAATAGTCGCGCGGGTGAAAAAAGTTGTAGATCAGGAACCAGTGCGTGTCAGTCTCCATCGTGGCGTAGTGCACATAAGCTTGTGAGGAGCCGACTTCGGCGCGTTCCCAATTGTTGTCGCCCCGCCAGTCGCCGTCGAAGTCGAACCGCGCCAGGTAGTCGCTCTTGGGCTGGAACCACGTTTCTTCCGCCACGAAGGGGGCATAGTGCTCCGCCAGCTTGCGATAGGGGTCGCTGGATGGCACCTCTTGCCCGAAGCTCGTTCTCTCTCGCGGATGGAGGAAAGGCGCGTCTAGCGTCACCTCGATTTCAACCGAAGCCGTCTTCCCGTCGAGGTTCACCTCGACAACGTAGCGGCCCGTCTTTTCGGCAGCCGTGTAGAGAACCGCGTCCTGGAGCACGAAGCTTCCGGTGGCCCGTCCCAACAAGATCGCCCCCAGTCCGCTGCCGCGCTCTTGATAGAAAGACTCATCGTCCTTGCCCTGGAAGCGGAAGGGCTTGGACAACCAGCCGCCTTTCGAATCCTTCAACTCGAAGCGGGCGCCGTTGCGTTGCAGGCGGACTTTTTCCGCTTCACTTCCGTCACCCTGATTGACCTCTCCATAGGCCCGCGCCTGAATGACGAGGCTTTCGAGAGGGCGCACCCGGGCGCCGGCCGGGTCCGTCCGCGCGGTGAGTTCGGTGACGGCCAGTTGAGCCGGGGCAAGATTCAGAAACGACAAGAAGACGACTAGGGCAAGTCCCGGGATTGAGCGCATTCATCTACCTCCGTCCGCCGCCGTGAGCGCAGCCACGGTCCTCTTAGAATTGGAGCACACGGCTCGCCGGTCCCGCAAATGGTCTGTTGTCGCAGCCGGGCTGATGGTTGGTTCAGGGCCGGATTCCGGTTGCGTGCGGCAAGGTGGCCTTTTCGTGGTGGCTGGCGCGGCTTTTGGAGTACTATGTACGTTAAAGGGCGACTCTACGCGGTTTGGTGTGTGTTTCGGGGTGTCGCGTAAGTCGTTTTGTTTCAGTATTTCCTGACGTCGATTGCAGTTTTTTGCAGAAAACTGCAGGGTTTTGGGATTCTTGGGTCCAGGGATAGTGCAGTTCGCCTTTTCTTTGACTGTCCATGATCGTTTGTGATTCGATTGATTCACTGCTATATTGATTCACTGCTATCAGGATAGCGTAGGAGTTGGGGGCGTTTTTCCGCTGGGCGCTTCTGGGCGGGTCAGATGTGCTGAAAACACAGGACATAATTCCTTTTTAATATCCGTGACTGATTTGGAAATTTTGGGGATTGGAGGGAGGCCAGCCTTGGAACAGGTGGTTTTGTTGCCCGAGGGAGGCCCCGCACGACTGGAGGACCGGTCTTGCCCGGGTAACAGGAATGCCTGCCGAGCGCGGACAGGATTGTCCGCGCCACTATGTCGCCTGCAATGGCGACACGGCACGCAAGAATGCGTGCCCCACGTCAAAAGGGCGAAACTTGAACAGCAAGGCCGGTCCTTGCTTCCGCGAATGTAATCGGTCAGTTGCGCAGAGCTTGTCGTCGCCGCTTCGCGGCGAGAGACCGGCAGGATTGCCGGTCTCTACTGGCGGCTGCCCCTATAGGTGCTTCAAATACACGAAGTATGCGCCGCGGGTTCGGCCGTCGGCAAGCGTTAGCCAAGTCTGCAAGCTCGCGGGACCCTCTTCCAGCGTTACTTGGAACGTAGTTTCGGTGGCGTCGGCGGGCAAGGACCGGCTCTCGTCGAAGCCTCCGACTTTCAGGCGAGCTTTCGTGGCCTCGATGGACTCATTGACGTGCTCGGGCCAGCGCCTCAAGGTGATCTCGTAATCTCCGGCGCGCTTCACGTCGAGGCTCCAGGGGCCGTTGTTGACAAGGCCCTGCCGAAGATGAGTCTGGTTCCACGGCGACGTTTCTTCCGAATGCCAGTCATGGGCGTGAAGCTGGGTTCGGGGCTCTTGCTCGGCCCCTACGGCAATTCGCACATCTTCATCAAAGACGGTCGAAAGACTGCTCCACCAGCTTTCGTAGGCGCCGCGAAGCTGCCCGACAACATCGTTGTGCTCGGCGGCTACATCGTTCTCTTGCTCTGGATCGGCCTTGAGATCGTAGAGTTCGGCGCCGTTGATCAGCCGCCAGCGCTCGGTCATCACGGCCGACTTGCGCCATTTCTCTGGATAGGGGATGCGTTGCGAGTGGACAAATAAAGTTCGATCCCGCAGAGCTTGCGTATCGCCTCTTAGGATCGGGGCCAGGCTGGTTCCATCGATCGCGGGACCTTCCGGCTTGGTGAGGCCGGCAAGATCAATGAAAGTTGGCAGGATGTCGATGTGCGCCGTCAGTTGATCCACGTCGCGCCCGCCGACGAGACCGCCGGCCGGCCAGCGGACGAAGAACGGCACGCGATGTCCGCCTTCATACTCGGAACCCTTGTTTCCGCGCATGCCGGCGTTGAAACCCTGCCAGGTTCCTTCTTCTCCTTGCCGCGGCGTTATTCCGGCGGCGGTGCCATTGTCGGTCGCAAAGATGAGAATGGTATTGTCCTCCAGCCCCAGTTCCGTCAGGCGAGTCATCAGGCGGCCCATGTTCTCGTCGATGTTGGTGATCATGCCGTAAAATTTCGCCATGGTTTGGGGCACGCCTTTGTCGAGGTAAGGCTTGGAGTACTTTTCCGCGACGTTGAAGGGGCCGTGCGCCGCGTTGGTCGGCAGATAGACGAAGAACGGCTGGTCCTTGTTTTTCTCGATGAAGCCGAGCGCGTTGTCGAACCAAACGTCGGTGCAATATCCGCTGACCTTTTCGGGCTTGCCGTCGCGGAAATAGGTGTCGTCGAAGTAGTCGTTCCCCCAGTAGTCAGGTCCCTGCCCAACGCCGCCGCCTCCGTTGTAAAAGGTCTCCTGGAAACCCTGATCCTGGGGCCGGCTGGGGTAGTTATCTCCGAGGTGCCATTTCCCGTACATTCCCGTGCGGTAGCCGTTGGCGGCGAAAACTTCCGCCATGGTGAGCTCGCTGGTGTTCATGATGGAGCGCCCCATGATGGTGTGCCACACACCCGTGCGGGTTGAATAACGTCCGCTCAATAGCGCCGACCTGGTTGGGGAGCAAGTGGGGTCGACGTGAAAGTTCGTGAGCCGAACGCTCTCGGAATGAAAGCGGTCGATGTTCGGTGTCTCGATCATGGTATTGCCGAGCGCCCCGATGTCGCCGTAGCCTTGATCGTCCGTCATGACAAGGATTACGTTGGGGGGGCGCGACAATTGCTGGGTCGTATCCGGCTGCGAACAGCTTGTGTTCGCCAGCAAGATCGAGACCAGCAAGACCGTAAGGCACCCGCGGACAAACGCTGGTCGATTCACTGCTTCACTCCTGTCTTCGATAAGGTTCTTCGTGATCGCTGAGTCGCGGCGATAGCACCACGAAAAGGGCTATGGCACGACGAATAGATGGTTCCGTGGAGTGTAGCAGTAAAGCCGCCGGCGGGTCCACTACTCGGGTCTTGTACTCGCGTGTTGTGTATCGGGTGTTGTATGTGGCGGGGTTGGACACACATTTTCTGCTTGACAGTCGATCTTGAAAGGATTTGGCGTCCCCAGCGGGATTCGAACCCGCGTTGCCGCCGTGAAAGGGCGGTGTCCTAGGCCAGGCTAGACGATAGGGACGTCCGTAGGAAGGAAGGCTGCGACGAACAGCCTTCTTCAGTCTATCGAGGAGCTGATGAGACCGTCAAATAGTGGCACGGGCCGAATTTGCGGACAGGCCGTGGCGGCAAATCGATGAACGGTCGGCGGAAGGGTCACTGACCGGCCGCTGAGCCGCTCTACGTTCGCCTTCTACCTAGCGCGGGAACAGTCTCAACCGTGAAGGGCGGATTCTTCACGTATTACGGATCTTGCGTTTGGCGGACTTGACCGCAGGCTTCCGCCCGCGGCTCTGTCGCTGCTTCTCGAACTTTCCCGGCCGCTAGGGGAGCGGAATTCCGAACAGGGCTTCGACCAGGATTGGTTCCTCGCCTCGAAAGGCGGGCAGGAATTCCCAAGATCGCAAGTGAGCCAGAATCGTGTTGTCGGTTTGCGGGTCGGCTCCTCGCACCACTTTGAGGTTCCCGATGGCGCCTTCCTCATCGACCGTGGCATAAACCATGACGCTGGAGGGGCGCTGCAAGTTCGGGTCCCTTACCTTTTCGAGATGCAACGCTTTCTTCTCGCGGGGAAACGGCGGCGCCACTTTCTTGCGCGGCGTGATGCGGATAACACCGCTCGAGACGTCAAGCCGCCGGGTTTTCGAGTCGGGGATACAGAACTGGAGCGTCCACCTTCGGGGGGCCTCCGGCACATCGATATGCACGGTGTAGATTGGACTCCCCTTGAGTACACCGTCCATATCCTGAAAGCTCGTCTGGGCGCTGGAAACGAGGATAATACCGTACTGTCGGCGCGGAAGCGGTTTAAGGTCTGTTTTTGCGTCTCCCCCGCCGGTTCCGGATTCCTCCGCGGAATCAGTTCCTGAAGGATCACCGCCGGAAGCTGAGGCGACTTCGGTTTCCAAATCCTCTGATCCCGCATCACTGGCGTCGGCCTGCTGGGAATCCGCCGGGCCGTCGGCTTCTCCACTGCCTAAGCCCTCGCCGACGGTGTTCTCGGCAACTTCAAGCGCGCTGCCGTCCGCCTCCGGATCGTCCGCCTCCGCCACGGCAGCGGTTTCCGTCGAAGGATCGCCTTCGGCGTCCGGGCCTCCCACGGCATTCGGCGCGGCGGCCAGCGTTTCGGCCGTCTCCGAACCGTCGTCGGCTCCTTCGGCATCTACTCCGTCCGCCTCGCCCCCTTCGACGACGGAATCCGACACCGACGCCAGCTCACCTTCGACGGCGGCGGCGGACGTCCCTTCCGAAGAGTCGTCGGCGGACCCGGGAGGCACATCCACCGAATTGTCAATCGTTCCCAGGCGAAGCCCCATCTCTAGCAAGAATGTAGGGCTCAACGGGTTCGGTTCTTGACTGAGAGCGACGAGGGCGGTCGAGCTGTCACCCTCGGAGAGGACTGGCAATTGAGGCAGCGGTTCCAGCGGAGGCGCTACGCCCTGGAGCGGTGACACCGCGGCCGTTGGCATGGGCAAAGCCGGGTCTTCGATGACTACGGGGCTGGGATTCATTTGTAAGTCGGCCAGCGAAGTTTGGGTGTTTGGCGCAACCAACCCCGGCTCGGTGTCTGGCAACTCCCAGCGGTCCACCGTGTCGGGAACTTTGTATCCGGGATCGACAATCTGTGCGTTTTCGAGTTCCCTCGGATTCGGGGTCCACGCGAGCACCGGCGGAAGCCGCGGCGCATAGTCAGGCGGGAACTCCAATGCCAAGTCCGGTTGCAGGATTACGTCCCGAAGCGCCGGGTCGCTCGGCGCAATTTCGGGCAAGACAACTTTGAAGGTCGGCCGAAAAACTTCTCTCTGTTCCTTGGAGGCGAGCTTGAGAGCGGGTTCCGGCGCGGACTCGGCAGCAGCCTTCGCTTTCGCGGCCGACTCGGACTCCACGGTTATCCGCGACGGTGGCGCGGGCTTCTCTTCGGGCTCTGCTTTGTTTTCCTTGGTTAGCTCCTCAATATCACCCGGAGTGACCAGCGGTATGTCGGGGATTCGGTATTCCAGCAGCACCAGTTCTTTCAAAGAGTATTGGGGCACGAGTGCGTCGGGAAACATAACCCCGAACCAGGGTACGAGCGCGATCCCCAACATGTGAAGGAACAGCGACGCGATGAAGCTGAGCCCGCGCGCGGTCTCCTGGACCGCTAACTGCTGGAACAGGGGCGCCGGGTCATCGCGGGAATGGGGTTGCGCCAGGGTGAGGCTGGGGCCGAGCTTTGACCGGGCGATGTAGAAAAGAGCCAGAACGAACAGAACGGCCGAGGCCAATCCGAGGACAATATCGAAGACCTCAATCTCGGGTAGCGTAACCATTTTGGCGATGAGTGTCGGAAGGTGTTAGCTCTAGTTTAGAAACTTCGGTGGGCAACTTCCATCACGTCAGTTCCATCGGAAAGTGATCGAGCGCGATCGCACCCTCCGGCGTGACGAGGTAGTCATGTTCGAGCCGGATGCCGCCTTGCAACTCGGAGGCGTAGAGAGCCGGTTCGCAGGCCAGAACCTCGCGGTCTTGAATCACATGTTCGCTGCCGGGCGTAAGCCACGGGATCTCCCAGCCGCTCATACCCAGACCGTGCCCCGCGTGGTGCCAGAACGATCCCTTGGCGGGCTCAAACTTGTCGAGGTGGTCTTTGATCTCGTGATAGATCTGCTTGGCGGGCACGCCGGGACGGATTGCCTTGCGGGCGATGTCGTGCGCCTCCAAGACGTGGCCCCAAGCGTCTTGCTGTAACTGGGTCGGGCGGCCAACAACGAACGTTCGCGTGAAGTCGCACGGATATCCCTGATAAGCCGGGGACGTGTCGAAAATGAACAGATCACCGAGCTGAACACGGCGGTTGCTCGGGGGGCCGCCACCGCGGACGGCGCGGGCGCCGCTCGCGAAGTCACCGTTTAGCAAGACCGAGGTCTCGGCCTTGGCAACCATGGCCTGGTAATAGATCGTGTAGGCCTTGTACTCGGTCATGCCGGCTTCCAGACGCTCTTTGACTGCGGCGAGCCCGGCTTCGGCCAGCGCCACCGTCTGCCGTATACACTCGATTTCGTCGGGGTCCTTTTGACGCCGCATTTGGTCGATTTCAGGGGTTAAGTTAGCAGGCGGGTTGCCGTTCCACTCGCTCAGGGCCGCGCCCACGCCGTGGCTGGCCGACTCGAACTCAATTGCAATCGCTCCGCCTCCCGGCAAGATGCGTTCGGCGGCGTCACGAACGCGGGCGGCAACGTCTTGGTCCCAGGTCGTGGGCGTAACGTCTTTTTCGATACTGTGCCAGTCGTAAAGCTCCGTCTCGCCGGCGGCCGAGGCCGGAGGCTCAGACGACATTCCGATTGGCGAGTGCGTGATGAGGACACTCTTACCTGATGAGGCGAGCAGAAAGGCGTGGGGACTCTGAGGTTGAACAAGTGCGCCTGAAAAGTAGTAGATCGTCTTTGGACTCGAAAGAATCGCCAAGTCGAGCTGCTGGCCTTCCATCAGCCTCAGCAGCCGGGTCTGCCGCTCCCGGCAGTTTTCGAGCTTGAGCATAGTTTCTGATTGTAGCAAGGGGTCTTGAGAAGCATTCTCGCCAGCGAGCGGCCGCTCCCGCATCGGCTGCGGGTTGCGGACCAGGTAGAAGATCCCCGCTCGGCGAGCTGTGAAAGGACAGTGCGAGGAACAGTCGGCCGGCCTCTCCCTGACGCGGACGAACCGGAACCCAATGGGGCCGTGCCGCCACTGCCGCATGCGGCGCGAATCAACGGCGCAGCCACTTCGCGATGTCGGGGAAAAGCCGCTCGTGCATCTCGGGTGTGTCAACGTTCTCTGGCAGCACCAGGTACGCTCCGGAATCGATCTCGCGCACAGGCTCCTCTCCGCTCAAGTGGAGCGCCACTGCTTTGGTGCTCTCGTAGCCCATTTTGAAGGGGTCCTGGATCACGATCGAGTCGATCGCGCCGGCTTTGAGTTCGTCCACCAGTTCCTTCGATGCGTCGAACCCCACGATCTTGACCTTCCCGACGGCGTTCCTCTGTTTGACGGCGCGGACCGTCCCATCGGTGCTCGATTCGTTGTCAGCGAACAACCCGGCCAAGTCGGGATTGGCCGTCATCATGTTCTCCGCTTCGGCCAGGGCTTTGGCGCGGTCGGCCATCGGGAAGCGCACTCCCAGGTTCTTGATCAGAGGATATTCTTTGGCGATGGTGTCATTGAAGCCGGCCTCGCGATCCATCGTCGAGGCGCTTCCGGGCATGAAACCGATCACGCCGATCTTGCCCTTTCCTCCGAGGATTTTTCCCATGCGGCGCGCCGCCATCACGCCGGCATCGTAGTTGTTGGTGGCGACATAAGAGATGATCTTGTCGGTCTTGATGCCCGAATCAAAGATCGCAACGGGGATGCCTTCGCTGACGGCGCGTTCCACGACCCCGACCAGCGCGTCTTCCTCGACGGGAGCAAGGACGATCCCATCGACACGCCTGGTGATCAAGTTTTCGACGATCGTGATCTGCCGGGAGGTGTCTACCTCGAGCTGGGGTGCATTCCAAATGATTTCGAGGTCGAACTCATCCGCGGCCGCCAGCGCGCCGGCATGCACGGTTTGCCAAAAGATGTGGTTCGTCCCTTTGGGAACCACGCCGATCACCTTTTTCGTGCTCTCGCGCTGGCACGAGGCCGCGACGATCAGTGAACCGAGGACCGTGGCAAGCAATAACGATCGGCGGACAAGCATGAAACACGTTTACCACAAAACGGGCCGACGACGGGTGAATCTTGGAGAGGCGTCAGATTCTCGTCAAGCAGCCACACGCTCCGCCGCTACGCGAAAACCTTTCGTCAGAACTACACTCGCGGCATGCGATCGACCTCGAGATCGTCGGGATCAATGCCCTCGACCGCGGGCTCGACGAGCTTGCCACGCCAATGCGCCCAACCCCAGCCGATTGCGGTCAAGGAACTGAGCATGCCCGCGCAAGCGCCAATGACGCGCGGGCCGTAAGCGTCGGAAGCAAAACCGGCCACGGCCAGCGACAGCGTCATCGTATCCCCAAGTCATCGATTCGATCGTCGAGAAAACACGGCCGCGGTAGCTGTCAGGGACGTGCACCAGCATTTGGTTTAAGTTGAGGACCGTGGCGACCCCCCAGGCGGCGCGCGACACCGCTATGAAGAGGAGAGCCGCCAAAAAATGAGGGGCCTGGCTAAACAGAATGTAGGAGCCGCCGTGGACCGCGAAAGCCGCGATCAGCAGTTTCTTGTAGTTCTCGAACTGCAGCTTGGGCCCGATTCGGTGTGCCAGCGAGCCCCCGATCACGAGTCCCACGCCGGCGGAGCTCCACATCATGCCGATGCCGGCGGGGCCACGCTCAAACACTACTTCCCCGAACAAACTAAAGAGGATCTGCGCCGCTCCGCCGCCCGTGGCCCAGCCGACGTGAACCAGACAAATGGCCAGCATGAGCGGCACTGATTTGAGATAACGCAGGCCTTCTTTATAGTCGTGCCAGGGCCGCGCGACATCCGCTTCCGTCAGCGCTTTTCTTTGAGCCCGGAAGCTGCCTTGGGTGAGGCGCAGCCGCGAGATCATCCAAGCCGAGAACAGCAGCGAAGCCGCGTTGAGCAGGAACGCTGACTCGTAACCCAGCGCCGCCGTGCTGAGGCCGCCGAGCATCGTGCCAACGGTCACGGTCGCGTAGCGCGTGGTTTGCGTCAGGGCGTTCGCTGTATGCAGCTCCTCCGGGCTGGCGATGGTGGGCAAGATCGCCGTCCTCCCGCTGTTGAAAAAAGGAGAAACAAACATCAGCATTCCGCTGAGGGCGTAGATCAGCCAGAGGTCCGTACGGTCAACAGTGAAGACAAAGCATGCCGCGACGAGAGCGCGCGCGACCGTGCTCGCAATGAGAACGTGCTGGCGGTTCAGGCGGTCCAGGATGACGCCGGCGACCGGGCCCGCGGTGATCATGGCGACCGCCCGCGCCAGCATCACGCCGCTGACAGCCGCCCCGGACCGGGTGTTTTCCAGCACCAGGCTGAAAACCGCAATGGTGTTGAAATTGTCGCCGACTTCGCTGACAAACTGGCTGATCCACATCCGGCGGTAGTTGCGGTTACGGCGCAGGAGTCCAGGGAAGGTTAGCATCAGCTCCCATCAATCTTGCTGGGAATGAAAGGGGTTGCCCAGTCTTCAGTGGCCTGAAGACTCACGAGGGCTCGACGGAGATCCAGAGTCTTCATGATGACAGATCCCGGACTGTTTGGACGGCGAGGCGAGGGGCCGCGGGTCTCTCCGAGACCCGCGCTACGGGAGATTCGAGCTGCTTTCGCGGGAAACCCTGAACACCTTACGGACGATCCATAAGATTATCGGCCCCAAGCGCAGGTTTGCGTGTATTCTAAATCCGTGTATTCTAAAACCATGAGTAGCGGTACGCTGGCATCCGTGACCGAGTATTTGACGACAACGTACCGCCCCGACCGTGAGTATGTCGGCTGCGTTGTACTGGAGCGAAACTTGGGCGAGAGGGATCACAGCGTGCTGCAAGCGGAACTCATCATCCACCTTGGATCAGTGCGCCGGAAATTGGGTGTCCATGTTTTCCCGGGACAGCGAGTGCAAGTTTCGAAGGACAGATTCAGAGTTCCGGATATTACTGTCGTGGCCGGCGCCAAGCCGACAGAACCGATCTTCACGACGCCCCCGTTCTTGTGCATTGAAATCCTGTCCAACGATGATAGTCAGGCGCGGATGAAACGTCGTGTCGACGACTACTTGTCATTTGGCGTTCCTTACGTCTGGCTGATCGATCCGCGGGAACGCCGGGCGTGGAGTTGCACCCGCCATGGGACGGTCGAAGCCGAGGGCACATTGAAGACTTCATCACCAGAAATTCGCGTCCCTCTCGCGGATATGTTCAGTTCGCTGTAACCCGCTGCCTGGCGGTAAGCACGGCTTGTCTGCTGTTTGCTTGCCGCTGGTGGAAACTGCCGCGTAGGCTGTTTCCAATCTCTCCTGGATTGTTACATGGGCCGAATTAGAGTCCTCACCGACATCGTCGCCAACAAGATCGCCGCGGGCGAAGTTGTTGAGAGGCCCGCTTCGGTCGCGAAAGAGCTGCTCGAAAACGCATTGGATGCCCAGGCCACGCGTCTGCGTATCGAGCTGGAAGCGGGCGGCAAGCGGCTGATCCGCATCGCCGACGATGGCATCGGAATGGGCCGTGACGATGCCATGCTGGCGTTCGAGCGCCATGCCACGAGCAAGCTGCGCGAAGTCGGGGACTTGCTGTCGATTTCAACGCTCGGATTCCGGGGCGAGGCGCTCCCTTCGATTGCCAGTGTTTCCCGGCTCGTCCTGGAGACTGCCTGCGACGATGAACCCACCGGAACGCGTGTCGAGATCGCCGGGGGCAAGATGCTCCATGTGGACGAGGCCGCCCTGCCGCGCGGGACGACGGTCACGGTACAGAACCTTTTCTACAACGTCCCGGCCCGCCGCAAGTTCCTGCGCACGGAGAAGACGGAGCTGGCTCATATCGCCTCGCTCGTGACGCACTACAGCCTGGCGCATATCGACAAGTCGTTCCACCTGGCGCACGAAAAGGGCGAGTTGCTGAATGCAACCCCGGTCAAAGAGTTGCGCGAGCGTGTCTATCAAGTATTTGGGGCCGGCACGCTCGATTCGCTTGTCGAGCTGGCGCCGCGCGAACGGGAACTCGATGTTGCGGCATCACCGGTGCCGGCGACGCGCGCGGTCGAAGCAGCGCGTTCGGGCGCCTCACAAAGCCGGCGGCACCGGTTTCAGCTCAGCGGCTTTGTCTCAACACCGCAAGTCCAGAAGCTGAACCGCAACTCGATCTACATCTTCGTCAATCGCAGGCTGATTCGCGACCGGCTGTTGCTGCATGCGATCTCAGGCGCATATCACAATCTGATTCCGCCGGGAAACTTTCCGTTTGCCCTGCTGTTTCTGGACATGGCCTGCGAAGAAGTCGATGTTAACGTCCACCCATCGAAGACGGAAGTTCGCTTTCGGCATCAGTCTTTTGTTCACGATTTTGTAAGAGACTCGATTCGAGAACAGCTCATTGAATCGAAACCGGTCTCGACTTTCACATTGCCGGCGGGAAGCCATCGGCCCACCCCGCAGCCGGCGGTTTCGCTGCCTTTCTCCGAGACGAGTCTGCGCCTCGGCCAAGACGATGCCTCGATGCCTTCGGAGGGAATCTTAAAGCCGCCCATGGGGCCACGCGAGCGCCTGGACTTTTCAGCGCCGCCTATCGAGTTCAGCGTTCCCGCCGTGGCTGACCCGGCCGCCGAAGCGGTTCGAGAACCGATTGAGTCCGGCCAGGAAGGGACCGCCGGCTCGGAAGATCCAGGGTATTCCGCCACGCCTCCGGCCGGGATCAAGGAACTTGCGGTTGAAGAAAACCTGCATAGCCGCGCCCCGCTGGTGGAAGAGCGCACGGACTCCATGGCGAATGTGGGCTCCCTCCGGCCGCTGGGGCAGATCAAAGAAAGCTTCATCGTCGCCAGCGGCTCCGACGGACTCTGGATCCTCGACCAGCACGTCGTCCACGAGCGGATTCTTTTTGAGAAAGTGCTCAAGCAACGCTCCCGAGGCCAAGTTGAATCGCAACGGCTGCTGATGCCGATTATTATCACGCTGCGACCCGAACAAGAAATCACCTTCACTCAAATCGAGGATGAGTTCCGCGCCAATGGATTTGACCTCGAACCCTTCGGTCATCGCACGATCGCCGTCAAAGCAGCGCCGGCGGCACTATCGCCGCGGCAAGTTGAGGTTCTCATCCACGAAATACTTGACACGCCCGAACGAGAGCTGCGAGCGCTTTCGTTGGACGACATGCAGCGGCGGGTCGCCGCCACAATCGCCTGCCACGCCGCCATCAAGGTGAACACGCCGCTGGACGACGCGAAAATTCGTTACCTTCTCGACGAGCTGGCGAAGACCGATTGCCCGATGACGTGTCCGCACGGTCGCCCGGTTGCGCTGAAGTATGAGATGAAAGAGATCCTCAGGGCCTTCCATCGCATCTGACGTGTTCCGTGGACCGGCGGCTCTCAGCCGGCTCAGCAGGGACAGGCACTCTTGCCTCTCCAACAAATTACCCGGGAACGGCCCCCCATTCGTAACCCGGTTCGACATCCAGGTTAGCTGTGCTACCTTGAGTGTTCTCAAGATAATCCATCTGATCGAGGTGTTTCATGCGGAAATGTTCGACTGCCTTCTTGTTGGCCGCGCTCACGCTTTCGGCGCAGGTCACCGTCCTCCAACATGCAACGGTCATTGACGGCGCCGGCGGCGCTCCGATTCCCGATGCGACGATCGTAATCGCGGATGGCAAGATCCGGGATATTGGCCCATCGTCGAGTGTCAAAGCGCCGAAATCAGCCCAGGTGGTTGATTTGAGCGGCAAGACGATCATGCCGGGCATCATCAACTTGCACGGCCACGTGGGAATGGTCAAGGGCCTTTCACAAGACATGAAAAATTACACGCGCGAAAACGCGGAGGCCCAATTGAGGCTCTACGCCAGCTACGGCGTGACCACGACAACCAGCATGGGCACCGACAACGACTTGATCATCAAGATTCGCAATGACCAGCGCCGCGGAAAGCTCAGTGGCGCGCGCGTCTTTACCGCCTTGCAGGGCTTTACAACGTTGGGCGGTTACCCCACGCACGCGCCCGGAGTGAAGGGCGTCGCGCAAGAGGTAGCCAGCGCCGCACAGGCCAAGGCCTGGGTCAACCGCTTGGCGAACCGCAAGGCGGACGTCATCAAGATGTGGGTCGATGATCACCACGACACGGTAGACAAACTTTCGCCAGCGGTCTACGGCGCTATCATCAGCCAGGCTCATAAGCGGGGTCTCAAGGCCTTTGCTCACTTGTACGAGCTGGAAGATGCAAAGGGGCTCGTCAAGGCGGGGCTCGACGTAATGGCGCACAGTATCCGCGACCAGGTAGTCGATGATGAAATGATCTCCCTGCTCAAGATGAACAACGTCACCGCCGTAGCGACGCTAACCCGCGAACAGTCGACTTTCGTTTACGCCGACCGGCCGCCGTGGCTCAACGATCCCTTCTTCAAGCAAGGCACGACGCCCGAAGTCATCGACGCCGTGCGAACTCAGCTCAGCGAAGCCCAGAAGAAAGACCCGGAACGCGAGACCTACCAAAGAGACTTGAGCATGGCCATGACCAACCTAAAGAAGCTCTCCGACGCCGGCGTGCGGATCGGCTTCGGCACGGACACCGGCCCTCCCGGACGCTTCATCGGTTACTTCGAACACCGCGAGATGGAGCTGATGTCGATGGCGGGCCTGACTCCGATGCAGATTATTCAGTCCTTCTCGAAAAATGCCGCCGAGGCGCTTGGGGTCGGCAAAGAATTCGGCACGCTGGAGAAGGGCAAGGCCGCCGATCTCGTCGTGCTCAACAAGAATCCCTTGGAGAACATTCGCAACAGCCGGACGATCCACGCAGTGTACTTGGGAGGCGCCAAAGTAGAGTAAGCGAAATCGGCGCCCGCTATCCGGCGCCCGTTATCCGGCGGACGCTCCGGCGAACGACAACCGTCGCCAGCTTGCCGATGAATTCAGCAAGCCAGTGTAAAATATCAACTACCGTCAACGTACTTGGAGTCAGTTATGCAACCTCTCCCAGGTATCGCCAGTTTCGTCGCAACGGTCAGCTTATTGGCGGGATCCGCCCTGGCTGATTCTCACCAGAAATATTCGTTCCCCACCACGCCCCCGCCGCGCAACGACATCCAGATGGACAACCGCGTGCCGGTACCCATGAGGGACGGCGTTACCTTGTATGCCGATGTGTACCGTCCGGCCGGCGACGGCAAGTACCCGGTGCTGGTCTCACGCACTCCCTACAGCACGGAGCGTTATCCAAGCTCCTATGCGGGGGCGGTCTATTTCGCCCGGCGGGGCTATGTGTTCGTCTACCAGGACGTTCGCGGCCGCCACGAGTCCGAGGGCAAGTGGGAGCCCTTTCGCGACGATATCGAGGACGGCTACGACACGATCGAGTGGGCCGCCAAGCAGCCTTGGTCGAACGGCAAGGTCGCCATGCAGGGCGGGTCGTATTTGGGGCACGTCCAGTGGCGGGCGGCCATGTCCAAACCTCCGTCGCTGGTGACGATCTATCCCGACGTCGCCTCGACAAGCCTCTACCACGACTGGATTACCCTCAACGGCGGCTGGCGCTTGTCATTCAACTTTGGCTGGGGCGCGGTGCGGCAGGAATCACGCATCATGCAAAACACTGGTCCTCACACGATGGCCGCCGGCCCCGAAAACGTCAGCTATGACAAAGTTCTCGGCCACCTGCCCCTGAACACCATGCAGCCGCTGGTCGGCCGCGACGCCCAGTTCTACAAGGACTGGCTGGCGCACCCTGATTATGACGACTACTGGAAGAAGATCAACGTGGAGGAAGTGTTCGACGAGATCGGGATTCCGATTCACACCCAAGGCGGCTGGTTTGACATCTTTTCGCAGGGAACGTTGCGCGGATACATGGGCGTCAGCAAGAAGGGCAAGACCAAAACGGCTCGCGAGAAGAGCCACATGATCATCGGGCCCTGGGGGCATGGGCCGTCAAGAAAGACCGGCGACTTGGACTTCGGCGAGCACGCCTTGATCGACGAGATGGCGGTGCAGTTGCGCTGGTATGACTACTGGCTCAAGGGCGCCGACAACGGTTTATCCGATGAGCCGCCGGTGAAAATCTTTGTGATGGGCCGCAACGAGTGGCGGTTTGAGAACGAGTATCCGCTGGCGCGGACGCAGTACAAGAAGATGTACTTCCACAGCCGGGGGAAGGCCAACAGTTATCGCGGGGACGGCCGCCTTTCCTGGGACAAACCCAGCGGCAGCGGACCGGCGGACTCTTACCGCTATGACCCGGATAACCCCGTCCCCAGCCTGGGGGGCAACAACTGCTGCGGCACGCCGACTCCGGCGGGACCGCGCGACCAGACCCCGGTGGAACGCCGCCACGACGTGCTGGTCTATACCTCCGATTTCCTTGAAGAGGAAGTTGAAATCGCGGGTCCCGTCAAGGTAGTGCTCCACGCTTCCTCCGATGCGATTGACACGGATTTCGTCGCGAAGCTGGTGGACGTCTATCCCGACGGCCGCGCCATCAACATGGCGGAAGGCATCCTGCGCACCCGTTACCGCGAGGGGCTGTCCAGCCCGAAGCCGCTCGAGCCGGACAAAGCCCATGAGTTGGAAATCGACCTGGTGGGCACGGCGGTCGCTTTCCAAAAGGGCCATCGTATCCGGGTGGACGTGACCAGCAGTCACTTTCCGCAGTTCGACCGCAACCCCAATACAGGAGAACCGTTCGGTACGAGCGGCGCCGTCAAGGTCGCGAACCAGACGGTTTACCACACGGCCGCGCGGCCGTCGCACATCGTCTTGCCGGTGATTCCAGCGGATCATTAAGCCGCTTTGTGAGTCTTGACGCGGACGAGCCGCAACCAAAAGGGGGGGAGCTTGGCCGCTGGCGGATGAGGCGCGTCGAAGCGGCTCACCCCTCCCTCACGGTCGGGGCTCCGAATCTGGTTCCCGAATTTTCTGCCACGTTTGGTACGAATCTCAAGCTGCAGGTACTCAAGATACGGGACCCGGACGATTTCAGGGGCGAGACGATCTACCCGTCTTCGGAGCGGCGGCCCAGCTCGACCGCCAGTGCGTCCCCCTGCTCTTCACCCCAGCCGCGCAGTTGCGTGGCCAACCGCCCGACGACGTTGCCGCGCGAGGCGTAGAGATTCCTCGTCTCCCCGGGATCCTCGCGCATGTCATAGAGCTCATCCGCGCGCTTGCTTGGACTCGCTTCAAACTTACGGAGGATGAGCTTCCAGCGCTCGGTCCGCAGAGCCCTCTCCCCGTAGAGCACCCCATCGATTCCTTTTTGGCAGATGTTCTGGATGACAATCGTTCGCCGCCACTCGTCGCGGCTGGCCTTGATGTCGGGCAGCAGGCTTTGGGCCGTATAGTTCACACCCATCCTTCCGTAAATATTCGCCGCGTGCATGATCGTCGGCATCAGGCTGGTCAGGCTTGCGCCGGAACGCCAGACAACGCCCTGGGGAAGCAGTGAGGGGCAATGCATGATCAGAGGCAGCCGTGCCGCCTCGTCATAAGCGATGCTCATTCCGGCCAGCCGAAGCATGCATATCTCCCGGGCAAGCGCCGCGCGATCCCGTAACGCCCGCGAACCCAGCGCACCGAGATTCGCGGTGCCGGGAGCCTCGCTATTTTGCCGTTCGCCGCTTGGCATACGACAGCCTACCACGGCTGGGGGCGCTTGCTAAAGCGGCGGCCCCGTGCGGCAGCTTCCTCGTAGCGCGTCGCCCCGATGCGCACACCCTCCCGGATTCGTTGTTCGACATTGCCGGGCGTCATCACGTCAAGAAAAGCAATACCAGCGGCTTTGCAGGCATTCAGCACGCGCAGCCGGGCGGCCGCCACCTTCGGCTCGTACGGGGGATCGTGTATTTCCGGGAATCCCAGCGATAGTCCCATATCTCCCGGACCCCATTCGGCGTAGCCAATGCCGGGCGTCGCCGCGCTCTTCTCGGAGTTCTCCAGGGCGTAGCGGTCTTCGATCTTGAGCCCCAGCAAGATCTCGCCGTCAGGGTTCAGCGGCCAGACGTCGGCCCTTCGCATGTACTCCTTCGGCGAAATGCCCCAGACCTGTGACGCGTGGAGCTGCCCGCCATTGCCGCGCAGTCCCTCCGGCAGCGGGCCATCGTCAACCGCCTGGCGATGGTGCGGGAACCGCGCCAGCCGAACAAACTCGCGAACGGCGGCGGGATCTCGCGCATGGCACAGCGTCACTCCGTGGACGCCCGCCGCGAGAACTTGCTGCACAACCCAGTGATTGGCGCGTACGGTGGCAACGTCCAATCCGCTGAAGGGCAAAACGACCTGAACCGACGGGGTGCGATGGCCGCTCGGGGTCGGCCCGCCTTGGACCAGTCCGGCCATAAACTCGCGAAGCTCGGTGACGTCATAGGCGCCGAACTCCATCTCGTAGATGATCAGGTCGGCCCAGGTCTTCGCCAAGCGCAGTCCTTCCTTGAAACCTCCCTGGCTGCCTCCCCGGCCCTCGGTGAAATAGTAGATCGGTTGGTCTTGCGAGAGAAGGCCGATGGCTTTGTTGATGCGTTTGGGCTCCGGGTCTTGCGACCAGGAGTGAACGCCCAGCGCGCATGCGATCACGATTGCGGAGAGAACTTGGATTTTCATGGCTACATGCTACCGCCATTAGCCGAGCATCGGGAAGTGGCGCCGGGGGAAGTCTTGCCGGGATTCGCTTGTCGCGGGGATCCCGCCGGCGCGGGAATTTTCCTGGAAAACGGCAGCTTTCCGGCTCGGGGGTGTGGCGTCGTGGGCGCCAGTGATGGACAATATAATCGAAGGCTGGCATGGAGCATAGGAGGTGGTCCGGATGGCCAAAAGTTTTTCGCGGTTGAATCGGCGCGCGTTCCTCGGATGCAGCCCGGCGGTCGCGGCTCTGCTGGCTGACGCATCCGCTGTCCCCGCGCATGGTGCGCCACTAGTCGAGACGAGGCCGGACGTCTACACCCGGATCGGCGTCAAGCCATTCATCAATTGCACGGCGACGGTAACCATTAACGGCGGATCGCGCTTGCTGCCGGAGGTGATCGAGGCGATTGAGCAAGCCTCCCATTACCACGTCAACCTCGACCAACTGATGGAAGCCGCGGGCAAGCGCATCTCGGAATTGCTCCAAGTCCCCTGGGGAATGGTTTCCTCCGGCGCGGCTGGCGCCCTGACGCATGCGAGTGCTGCCTGCGTCGCCGGCACCGACCCGGAGCGAATGCAACAGTTGCCCGACCTGAGCGGCCTCAAAAACGAGGTCATCATGCCGGCGACCTCGCGGAACGCCTACGACCATTCCGTGCGGATGGTTGGCGTCAAGACCGTGCAGGTTGACGCGCTCGAGGAGTTCAAGGCGGCGCTCAACTACCGGACCGCGCTGGTGATGATCCTCGGCAACCGGTTCGATAAGGTTCGCCTCGGTCTGGAGGAGATAGCGCCTCACGCCAGGAAGGCGGGAGTTCCGATCTTGGTCGACGCCGCCGCGGACTATCCGGTTGTTCCAAACCCCTATCTCAAGGCGGGTGCCGACCTGGTTTGCTACAGCGGCGGAAAGATCCTGCGGGGGCCGCAAACGGCCGGCCTGTTGCTGGGCCGCGAAGATCTGGTGCGCGCCGCCTTCGCCAATAGCGCTCCGCACCACGCTTTTGGACGGCCGATGAAGGTCAGCAAAGAAGAGATTGTCGGGATGGTCGCCGCCGTCGAAACGTGGGTCAACAAGCGTGATATCGAGGCCGAGTATCGGGAGTGGAAAGAATGGTACGCGCACATCACGAAGGTCATTACACGCGTTCCCGGCGTGTCGGCCGAAGTGGCGGGTCCGAGCCGGGGCGGTCCCTTCCCGACGATGAACATTTCCTGGGACCCCGGCCGCGTAGGCCTGACGGCGGGTGAATTGCACGACCTGTTGCTCGATGGCGAACCGGCCATTCAGACACACGCCAGCGGTGAAGGATACTCTTTCCGTTTCCGGCCCGTGGCCCTCAAGCCCGGTGAATACAAAGTCGTGGCCGGCCGCTTGCACGAGATCTTTCGAAGCGCGCCAAAAGCACGCAAGAACGAGCCCGCCCGGCCAAAGACCCTCGTCTCAGGCCGCTGGGACGTCCATGTGAAGTTTGCCGTGGGCGAGGCGGATCACGTACTTTTCTTGGAAGCGGATGGAAATCACCTTACCGGCACGCATGCCGGCTCGCTTACGCGCGGTCCTATCAAGGGAAGCATCGACGGAGACAAAGTCGCATTCCAAAGCGTGCTACGGATCGAAGGGTCAAGGCTCGGCTATCGGTTTTCCGGGCGGGTTGACGGAGACCGCATGGAAGGGGAACTCGACTTGGGCGAATACCCAAACGGAACATGGACAGCCGTCCGGCACGTCCAAGGAGCGGCCATGCCCCGCGACCCAGTCAAGTCCGGAAAGACGGGGTAGGAGGGCTTCGTGAAGCAACCCGGCTTTTCCCTGTATAGGTGCCTGCATCATGAAATTCGCGCCAAACGCAGCAGAAAATGCGGGAACGAAACTCAGAGCCGCGACCGTCAGGGAGCGGTTAGCCGCTAGGACGCGCCTCATCCGGCAGCGGCCACGTTCCCCCTTATTGGTTGCGGCTCGGCCGCGTTAGGAGATTGAAGATGGCGGATCAAGGCAAACCCGGCTCCCGCAGACAAGCCCTCGCGGTTGCGGCTCTCGGTTTGGCCGGCGCCTCATCCGCCGCGGCGGCGGAATCCTGGGAGCCCAAGAAGGGAAAAGCCGGAGGACCGATTCGTTCCGGCCATCTGCTGTTTCTGGGCGGCATTGGAGGCTGGTACCCGAGCCGCCGGCCCGATGGGCCCGGCGACGTCCAGCAGCAAACACGGGACGCGCTGACGATCATGAAGGAATCACTGGGACGCGCCGGCTCATCCATGGAGAACGTGCTCAAGGTTCAGGTCTCGCTCGTCGACCCGGAGAAGAATTGGCCGGGCATGAACGATGCCTACAACGAGTTCTTCAGTGACCCCAAACCGGTGCGCTCTTACTTCGGTGCCACGGGCTTCCGGCGTTCGGGCCAGCTTTTGCAGATCGACTGTATCGCCTATGTTGACTAGGCGGCCGAGAAAAGAGGGGCCGTCCCCAGCGCTGACGAAAGTTTCACGGCGAAAGTCTCACGGCGAAAGTCTCGAGGCAAAAGTCTCGAGGCAAAAGTCTAGCGGAATGAAACGCCGCGCCGGCGCGAAGCGGACTGTCCAATTTTTTCAGGCAGCAACGACCAGGAGGTTCACCATGCTAGGAAAGTCACCGAACCGGCGCTCGTTTCTTTCGGCGCTCGGCAGTGTTCCATTCATTGGCGGCATTCTGCCCGCGGCCGCCGGGCCGGCGCGAGGTTCTTCACAGGCACGCGATGTCATCGCGGACCTGGGGGTCACCCCAATCATCAACGCCGCCGGCACCTACACCCGGCTGACTGCTTCGCTTATGCCCTCGGAGGTGGTGGAAGCGATTCGCGAGGCATCGACGAAGTACGTGCGGCTCGACGAACTTCACCTGGCCGCCGGCAAGCGCATTGCCGAGCTGCTCGAGTGCGAAGCGGCGGTCGTCAGCGCGGGCTGCGCCTCAGCTCTTTCGCTGGCAACCGCGGCTTGCGTTGCCGGCAAGGACCCGCAAAAGATCACTCGTATCCCCGATACCCACGGGATGAAGAACGAAGTCATCATCCAGAAAACCCACCGCAACGGCTATGACCACGCGGTGCGCAACGCCGGCACACAGCTCATCGAAGTAGAGACCAGACAGGAGCTGGAACGCGCTGTCAACCACCGCACGGCAATGATGTTCTTCCTCAATTCCGCCGGCAAGAAAGGACAGATCGAATGGGACGAATTTGCCGGGCTGGGCAAGAAGCACGATATCCCCACGCTGATCGATGCCGCCGCCGATGTGCCGCCGGTCGACAATCTTTTCCGCTTTACGAAATTAGGTTTTGACTTAGTTGCCTTCTCCGGCGGAAAAGGTCTTCGCGGACCACAGTCAGCGGGGCTGCTGCTCGGCCGCAAGGATTTGATCGAAGCCGCCGTGATGAACAATTCGCCGAACTCCAACTCGCTGTGCCGAAGTAACAAGGTCAACAAGGAAGAGATCGTCGGCATGGTCGCCGCTCTCGAACTCTACCTCAAGCGAGACCACAAGGCTGAGTGGAAGGAGTGGCAGCGCCGCTGCGAGCAGATCGCGAAGGAGGCAAGAAAAGTCAAGACTGTCAGGACCGAAGTGTTCGTCCCCGAGCTCGCGAACATGGTCCCGCACCTCCTCGTGATGTGGGATCACGATAAGCTCGGCGTGACGCCGCGACAGGTTCACGAGCGGATGAGCGCGGGCGAACCGAATATCGAGTTACGTCCCGGAGCGAAAGAAGACATCAGCGTCGGCGTATGGATGATGCAAGACGGGGACGACAAGATCGTCGGCCGGCGCTTGCGAGAAGAATTGCGGCGCGGCTGAACGCGCGACAGTACGCGGTCCCGCTTTGGTGAGGACGACGAGTGAGGACGGCGATTCCGTCCCAAGAAGGAGAAGGAGATTCGTATGCCTCGACAAGATGAACAGAGAAGAAACTTTCTGCGTGAAGCCGCGGCCACGGGAGGCTTGGCCGGCATGGCTGCACTAGCGCTTGCCGTTCCTTCCAAGGCCGCTGGCGGCAAGATCGAAAAGACACCGGCCGGACTGCGGGTCGGCAATCTGGTCTTCACCTCCGGACTCACCGGGGTTGCCGCAGGTGATTTCGGCGGCACCATCGAGGAGCAGACACGCGCAATCCTCGAAAAGCACAAAAAGGGTCTGGAAGCCGCCGGCACGTCTCTTGAGAACGTTTTCAAAGTGGTTGTTTTTATGGCGGACATCAAGGTTGAGAAACCGGCCATGAACAAGGTCTACGCCGAATTCTTCAAAGGCCCCGTGCGCCCGTCGCGCTCCGCGATCGGCGTCGAGTTTCCCGACTCCAAAACAAAGGTCGAGATCGAGATGATCGCCTGGGCGCCGTAGGCGTGACGGCAACGTCCGCCTGGGGGCGATGCGGACCTTGGCCGGCGCGCGTTTGCCAAGCGTTCAGCCCTGCTTTCGAGCCGTTACGGTGATCTCGATTCGCGCCTTGCCGGCGAGGCTGGCTATGGCGACCGTCGTGCGCGCCATGTGGTTCTGCTTGAAGTACTGCGTGTAGACCGAATTCATCTTCGGGAAAAGCGCGATGTCCGGCCCAATCACCGCTCCGTTACCCGCCGGATCACTCGCAACAGGTTTTCCCCGAGAATTTTCCGCATGCGGCTCTCGCTGTAGCCAAGCCTTTGCAGCGCCTTCGTCACTTCGGGATAGTCGCTTGCATCTTCCATTTCCTTGGCCAGCAGCGGGCCGCCGTCGAAGTCCGAGCCGAGGCCGATGTGGTCCTCCCCAACCAGCTTGACGCCGTAGTCGATGACGCGGGCGAGCTGGTCCATGTCCATGCGGTATTCCGCCGGCGTTTCCACCTTGTTCACAAACGGAAGGCGCTTCGCGACTCCGCGGTCAACCTCCTCGATTGACATTTCCTTATAGCGGCCGAGTTTCTTCGAGATGTCCGCCACTAGCGGACCGTTAAACCGCCAGCGGAAATACTTCGGATTGTTGAACGAGTTTCCGAACTGCAGCGCAATGACGCCGCCCTTGGAGGCGACGGCCTTGGCCGCCTCGTCGCTGATACAGCGCGTAATGTTAGCGAAATGGCGGAATCCCCCGTGGGTGTAGATGACCGGGTCTTCGCTCGCGGCGACCGTCTGCAGGATGGTTTCGTTCGAGCCGTGCGCCACGTTGATGATCATTCCGAGCCGGTTCATCTCGCGGACAACGGCTCTGCCGTGGTCGTTCAACCCGTCCCATTTCGGCACGTCGCAGCAGGAGTCAGCGAAGTTGTTGGTGTAGTTGTGCGCGGTGAGTTGCGCCGAGCGCAGGCCGAGGCGATAGAGCGCTCTCAGGATGTGTAAGTCCCCGTCGATATCGAAGGGGCCTTCGAGGTCGAGGAACGCCGCGATCTTTCCCGAGCGCGCGATCCTCTCGATATCCGGCGCCGTCAGCGCCAGCTCGATCGCGCCGCTGTTCTTCTCGATCTGCTCGACCGCCAGCGAGACCACCCGGAACGCATTCTTCACCTCGTGACGCGCCGGATAGTATGCCTCGGGCGTGTAAACGGAAAAGAATACGGCATCGAGGCCGCCCTCCTTCAGCCGCGGAAGGTCTACGTGGCCGTCGGCCAGCCGGTCGCCAATGTCGAGGCCTTCCAGCAGTTGCCGGCTCATGACATGGACATGCGCATCCATAACGAAGGCGTCTTCATGAAAGGAGCTTTGGGCCAGGCAGCAAGCGGCAAGCGTAAGCGTGAGACTGACAATCCTCATATGGGATCTCCTGCAGGCAGGGTTCTTTCTCAATGACCCGTGACGGACTTGGCACAAATCCTTGCGGGGTGCTGAAAAACAGGGACTGAGCTTCCTATCCGAAAATCCCGCGCATGCGTTCGGCGGCAAGCTTCTCCTCGCCGGGTTCATTCATAAACACGGTGAACTGGATGCCCCGCGTTTTTGCAAGCCCGGTGGCGATCCGCGGCTCGCCTTCCATGAGCTGTTCACTGACCTGTGCCGCGGTGAGGCCGCGCGCCTGCTCATCCCATGAAGCGACCACGCGGTGAACGCGGCGCATCCGCGAGAACGGCGCTTTCGAAACCCTCATCCCTGGGATCTTCTTCAGCTCCCGGGCGAGCCGGGCAGCTTGCCGTTCGCTCTCTTTGTCGATCTGCTTGAAGTCAAGAGCGGCATACTTCTCGCACGCCAGCCAAAGCGCGACCATTTCCTCACGTCCGACTTTCATCGGACGCCCGTTCGAGTCCGAGTGCGGGTTGGAGTTAAGCCAGGCGGACCGGATCAGGCTCTTGGGGCCCGCGAGAATTCCCGAACACTGCGGCCCGCGCATATGCTTGCCGCCGGAAAGCGCCAACAGGTCAATGCCGGACTTAGCGATCTTGGGAATGTTGTCCCAAGGAGGCAGCAGATTCGCGCAGTCGGCCAGCACCGGGACACCGGCGGGCTTGGTGACTTTCAGCGTCTCATCGAGCGAGATCCAGTCGTCTCCCCACTCGCGGTCGTTGGTGTTGCCGGGCAAGAAGTACATCATGGCCGTGCTGGGGTTGATGGCGCGCTTCAGATCGTCAAGCGTTTCCACCTCGACGATCTTCGCGCCCGATCCGCGAACGGCATGATCGTAGGAGATGCGGTGAATCTTCTGGATGATCACCTCGTTTTTCATGCCGTCCATGTTGGGCAGGCGCTTGATCTTTTCGCGGTCATTCCCGGCAATGCAGGCGTAGGTTCCGATCGCGATCGCTCCAGCGGCGCCGGTCGACACCATGGCCGCTTCTGTTCCCATCAGCGCGGCAAGACGATCCCCGATTGCTTCTTGAAGTTCCTCCAGGACGACATACTCGCGGGCCGCTTCCGCTTGTGCCTCGAAAAGCTCGGGCCACTGCTTGGAAGCTCCAATCGTCGTATGCGTCCCCTGAAAGTTGATGAGCGGCCGCAAGCCGAGTTTTTCGTACACCGATTTCCGAGGCCTCGCCGCTACGGCTGAAAACGGGACTAGTCCGCTCAGCGAACCAGCCCAGGCGCCTCGGAGCCATCCACGTCGTGTAGCAAGCATTTGAAAAGCCTCCCCATCCCAACGCCATCGATTATAGGCAAGTTCCGCGTGCACGGGCGAGAAGTTTCGTGGCAAACTAGACCTAGCCCATTCAAGGAGGCCCTTATGTCCAACCCCATCTCCCGCCGCCAGGTGCTCGCCAGCGGCGCTGTTGCCGCCGCGGCAGCCGCATCCTCGTGCGGCGGCAGCGCTGAGTTACAAGAGCGTTCGTCATCCCAGGAGCTCTATTCCCGCTTAGGTATCACACCGGTCATCAACGGCGTCGGGACCGTAACCAATCTGGGAGGCTCCATCATGCCGCCGGAAGTTATCGATGCCATGGTCGCGGCGTCGAAGCACTTTGTGCCGTTTCGCGAGCTGCAGCAGAAAGCCGGCGATCACATTGCGAAGCTGATTGGCGTCCCCGGAGCGATGATCTCATGCGGCGCCGCGTCGGCCATTACCTGCGGCACGGCGGCCGCCGTGACCCGGGGAGACGACGAAAAACTCCGGTCGCTGCCCGATACGACCGGCATGAAGAACGAAATCATCCAGCAGAAGGCGCATCGCAGCGGTTATGAAGCGCAAATGCATCTCGTCGGCACAAAGACCGTTTGGGTAGAAAACCGCCAGGAGATGGAGCAGGCAATTAACGACCGCACCGCGATGATGTTTTTCCTCAACAAGGCCGACCCGGACGGTCAAGTCAAACGCGCCGAGTTTATCGAAGTCGCGAAGGCCAACGGCATCCCGACGCTGAACGACGCGGCGGCCGATGTCCCGCCCGCGGAACGCCTTCACGCCTACGTCGAGGAGGGATTCGACATGGTGATCTTCTCCGGCGGCAAAGGGCTGCTGGGCCCGCAGGGTTCCGGTCTGTTGCTGGGCCGGCGTGACCTAACCGAGGCGGCCCGCAAGACCATCAGCCCCAACGGAGGCATCGGGCGTGGAATGAAGGTCGGCAAGGAAGAGATCGCGGGTCTGGTCGCCGCCGTCGAGCGCTATCTGAAGGTCGACCACGAAGCCGAGCGCCGCGAGCTGGACCAGCGCGCCGCCCGCGTGATCGAGGCCCTGAGCGAAGCATCGAACGTCACTTGCGAAAAACACGTCCCGGACCTCGCGAACCACGTCCCGCACGTGATGGTTACCTGGGACGAATCCGCCGCGGGGACCAGCTCCCAGGATGCCCTCGAGAAGTTGCGGGCGGGCGATCCCCCGATCGCCGTGTCGCGCATCGGCGAGGGCCAGCTCCGCATCTCGATGTGGATGCTGCGACCAGGCGAAGACGTCATCGTTGCCGGTCGTGTCAAAGAAATCCTGACTCAGAGGTCTTAGCGATGCTGCGTTTGTTGTTCGTCATTCTCTTGCTGGGCCTGTCACCGCTCGCGGCCCAGCAATACGATCTGATTTTGAAGGGCGGGCACGTTATCGATCCTGGAAACGAGGTCAACGGCGTTCTGGATGTGGGAATCAAGGACGGCCGGATCATCAGCGTCTCCGAGAACATTCCGGCCGGCCAGGGGAAAAAGGCGATTGATGTCGCGGGCCTCTATGTCGCGCCGGGCCTGATCGACCTGCACGCGCATGTCTACGGCTACAGTGGCAGCATCTACCCGGACGACACGGCGCTGCTGGCGGGGACGACCACGGTTGTCGACTGCGGCGGTTCCGGGTGGCGCACTTTCGAGGACTTCAAGGAAAAGATCGTCGACCGCGTGAAGACCCGCGTTCTTTGCTTCATCAACATCGTCGGTCACGGCATGCTCGGGGAGAGCTATGAGAGCAACATCGACGACATGGACCCTGAAAAGACGGCGGCCAAGATTAAGCAGTACCGTGACTTGATTGTCGGCATCAAGACGGCGCATTTCGGGGGCAGGGGCTGGACGGCGATCGAACGCGCCATCAAGGCGGGCGAGCTGTCGAACACCCCCGTGATCATCGACGACACAATCTTCACCAGCACCGGACGCACGACGCGCCAAAAGGTGCTCGATAAGATGCGCCCCGGTGACTTGCACACGCACACCTTCAATGACCGGCAAGTAGAACTCGTCAACCGGCTGACCGGCGAAGTGCAGCCCTATATTTGGGAGGCGCAAAGACGCGGCGTGCTGTTTGACATGGGACATGGCGGCGGCAGCTTCTTGTGGCCGGTGGCGACCAAAGCGCTGGCGCAGGGGTTCAAGCCGGATACGATCAGCACCGACCTGCATGCCAGCAGCATCATGAAGCCGCAAGCCGACATGGCGAACTGCATCACCAAAATGATGGCGCTCGGGATGGGACTCAACGACGCCATCATGCGCTCGACGGTCAACCCGGCCAAGGCGATCCACAAGTATCCGGAGCTAGGAACGCTGGGGGAAGGGCGCGAGGCGGATGTCGCCGTGTTCCGGCTCGAAGATGGAATTTTTCCCCTGCGAGACAGTTGGGGCAAAAAGCTGATGGCGGCCGAGAGACTGCGTTGCGTCTTGACGGTTCGAGGTGGAGAGCTGGTGTTCGACGAAGAAGGGCGCGGCTTCCCTTTATGGCAGGAGGCAGGCAAGTATGAGCGGATTCCTTAAGACGCCCCAGCTGTGGCGCGCGCTCCTGCTGGCGGGAGTCTTGGCGGCCTTTCCGCGGGCGGCAACAACCGAGGCCCCGCCGATCTACGACTTGCTGCTCAAGAACGGCCACGTGATCGACGTCAAAAACGGCCGCAACGGCCGCTTTGACATTGCCGTCGCCGATGGCCGCATTGCACGGGTTGCCCGCCACATTCCCTCGGTCGGCGCGAAGCAGGTCGTCGATGTCGGCGATTACTACGTCACGCCGGGCCTGATCGACTTGCATTCGCACTTCGATGTGTTCGGTCCGTGGCTCAGCCTGAATCCGGACCACAACTGCTTACGCAACGGAGTTACGACCGCGGTGGATGCCGGCACATCCGGTTGGAAGGGTTTCGAGGCATTCAAAGAGAAGACAATCGACAAAGCGCAAACTCGCGTGCTGGCGTTGCTCAACATTGTGGGAGCCGGGATGTACGGCAGCGACGAAGGAGGGCCTGAGAACGACGTCAGTGAAATGGACGTCGAAGCCGCCGTGCGCATGGTCCGCAAGCATCCCGACACCATCGTTGGAATCAAGACAGCGCATTACCAGCCGGCGGATTGGGAGGCCGTCGACCGCGCCGTCAAGGCCGCCGAGATGAGCAATACGGTTCTGATGGTCGATTTTCACCCCAAGCCCGGCAGGGGCTATGAAGAGCTGATCCTCGAACACATGCAGCCGGGCGCCATTCACACCCATTTCTACGGACGCCTGACGCCGCAAATCGATGAGAACAATAAGGTGCAAGACTACATGTGGAAGGCGCGGCGGCGCGGCATCCTTTTTGATGTCGGCCACGGCGCGGGCAGTTTCTGGTTTCGCATTGCCGTGCCGGCCATCCGCCAGGGATTCCTGCCCGACACGATCTCGACCGACATCCACAAAAACAGCATCATGCTGCCAAGGGCCACTTTGACGAACGTGATGTCGAAGTTCTTAAACATCGGCATGACGCTCGAGCAGGTGATCGAGAGAACGACCGTGAACTCCGCGAAGGCGATTCGGCGCACCGAGCTGGGCACGCTGGATGAAGGTGCCGTGGCCGACATCGCCGTGTTGAAGCTCGAACGGGGACGCTTCGCTTTTCTCGATTCCGGGCGCGGCAAACACATCGGGGACAAGAACCTTCGCTGTGTCTTGACCGTGCGGGAAGGCAAAATTGTGTGGGATTCCGACGCGCTCAGCGTGGACGAATGGAGTCGTGCCGGCCCCTACAGCAATTTCAAATAACGCTTGAATGTCGGCGCGAGCCTCGTACTGACAGGCCTCTCACGCACTTCGCCTCGCCAGCTGGGTAGAGTCGAGGACGGGCGCGGGTGCTCTGGACGCCTGGGGCGTGTCGGTCCCGTTTCCGGTCCCCGCTCATCGAACCGGACTTGCCGATTTTCCGCATCCAGCTCTCCGACCGGCTTCCTCCCTCAGTCCGAAATACGCCGCGCCACGCACTGCCCCAACGATGGGAAAACTCCTGTGGGCGATCCAGGCATGGTTCGCGGAGATGGAAAATGAGGAGCGGTCGGAGGCAATCAAGGCCGGTCAAGCCAGAGCACTAGCTTCGGGCAAGTCCGTCGGAAGACCACGACTAATCTTCAACCGCACAGAAGGCGTCAAGCTGCGCAAGGAGGGCCTCAGCTGGTCCCAGATCGCCTCAAGGCTTGCTATCAGCATCGGAACAGCACGTCGTGCCTGCCAGGATCTGACAGCAGTCCCCGCCTCTTGAATCGCGGAGCAGGATTCCGACCGCAACAGAGCAGGAGAGAACAGAGTAAGGAGAAGAATGAGTAAGAACTTTAACATGTTAAAAATTATCTACGCCGAGGCAGGACCAAACTCTTATTTCCGCTCGTACTTTCCCGCGATTTCTTCGGTGAGCACGGGCGCGTCTCGTTTGTCTTGTTGCATCCGCAGGTCGAACTCTCGTGCGATCACGGTGAGCCGCTCAACCACGTCGGGATGCTCCGCCGCAACGTCCGTCGCTTCCCCGATGTCGGCTTCGAGATCGTAGAGCTCGGGCTGCGGCCAAAGCCGGTAGTGCCGCTCGAAGAGATCGTCGAGCATTTCGTACCACAGTGAAATCGGCCTGGAAGGATAGTTGTCGATCTGCAAAAACAACTTCCAGCGGCCTAAGCGGACGGCCTGGAGTTGGTGGCCAAAGTAGTAGAAGAACGGGCGCTCCTCGAGTTCCTCGGTTTCGCCGCGCAGCAGGCCCGCGATGGAGCGGCCGTCGATGACGCGGTCTTTCGGCGGCTCGACGCCGGCCAGCTCGGCGATAGTCGGGAGCAGATCGAGGATCGAGGCGACTTCGTTCGTTGTGCGACCCGCCGGGATGGCGCCGGGAAGCCTAAAGATAGCGGGAACGCGCATGCCGCCTTCAAAGGTATTCCCCTTGAATCCCCGTAGCGGACCGGCGTCGCCGCTGCCGGCATGGATCCCGAAGCGTGCCACAGGGGCCGCCCGAGTGGGGCCGTTGTCCGATGTGAAGACGACCATCGTGCGCTCGGCAATCGCCAGCTCGTCGAGCAGGTCCAGGATCTGTCCCGTACTCCAGTCGATCTCCTCGACCGAGTCAGCGTAGAGCCCGTGCTCGGAGCGCCCGTGGAATTCTTCCGAAGCGTAGACCGGGTTGTGCGGAAACGTGTGCGGGAGATAGAGGAAGAACGGCCGCTCGCGGTTGACCCGAATGAACTCGATCACGCGGGCCGTATAGCGTTGCGTGAGGGTTTCCTGCACCGGCGGCGCCTCGACGACCTCGTCGTTGTCGAGAAGAGGGATCTCCCATAGCCCGTGCTGGGCCCGCATCTGTTCGTCGTCGGGCTTCTTGTGCATGTCATTGGAATAAGGGAGTCCGAAGAAGAAATCGAAACCTTGACGGTGGGCGCGGAAGGGCTCGGGGTAGCCCAAGTGCCACTTTCCAATCGCAGCGGTGGCGTAGCCCGCGGGCGCGAGCATCTCGGCGATAGTGATCTCGTCGGGATCGAGCCCGGTCTTCTCGGTCGGGAAGAGCACG
Source organism: Bryobacterales bacterium (assembly GCA_965226185.1). GTDB lineage: Bacteria > Acidobacteriota > Terriglobia > Bryobacterales > UBA6623 > CBDCYS01. The sequence goes on along the minus strand of CBDDCT010000007.1, from coordinate 2,333,777 downwards.
TTCGGAACCCCGGCCCGGACGGGATATCGTCCGGTCAGGATCGACGAGCGGGAAGGACTGCAGAAGGGGGCTGTGGCGTAGAAATCGGTGAAGCGGATTCCCTCGGCAGCCATCCGGTCGAGACGCGGCGTGCGGTTCTTCTCCGAGCCGTAGCAACCCAAATCGCCGTAACCGAGGTCGTCGGCGAAAATTACGATGAAGTTCGGGGGCCGGTCCGCGGGCGATTCAGATTGTTGAGCCCCGCAGCCGACGACTACAGCGCAGGCGAGCGAGAGGTACAGGGCTAGGCGCGTCATCGGAGTTACCGGCTGGGCTATCATTGTCACAGTTTTGGGTCTGCGAATGCATTGGACGACCTCGGCCCCGCGATGACGGAGTGCGTGCGGCTCCAGCAGGTCTGGATTTAACCAAAAGCCGGGCGACGGTGAATCCTCGTTTATCAGCTTCTGTAATCAGGTTAAGTTATTTTTTCGGAATAAGTTACGCAATCAAGGCTACGGATTGCCGGTGGTTAGGGGATTTCCCGACAGTAATCCGCGGACGGGCGCTATGTAGTTAGATTCAAGGGACTTAGTGGAGTGAACCCCAGAAGTGAGACAAGATAAAGTGGGACAGAATTCAGCGGGCGGCGTTCGAAGCATCGTTGCCGGCATCCGAACAGCTCAGAAATCCGAGCTTTGAGTTTTCCGAGGCATGAGACAATCTATCGAGACATCGCTTGCACCCGGAGCGGGACACATGTCCCGCCCCGAGGCTCATCGTCTCGATGAGTTGTCGGCCGGGTATTCCTTGGCGGGTTGCTCTCCAGCAGCGCCCGCCTCCGCTTTCCCGGCTGTTGCAGAGTTTTGCAATAGTGTCGCTCGAAAGTCTACAATCTTTCAGCGAACGGTTACTGTCTCACTTTGTCGCTGTCTCAGCCTAGGGGTGCATACCATAGTCTTGCTGGCGGCCGCGGAACTCTTCGTGCCAGTTCTAGACGAACTTCACGCAGTGGATAGAGTCATCGCAACCCCTATGCGTCAGTAGCGCATGTCCCGATCTACGCAGGAGTGTAGGGCGACCTATTCCCGCGGTTTTCCTCCAGATGTGCAAAGTTGTCCGAGGGCCGGTATTGGGCGCAGCTAGCGGATGGATTCGAACGCCGGTTCATCCATCAGCGATGGATAGCCGAACTGCTCGGCAGGGCTCACTTCGCTCTCGCTGTCATAGAAGCGTTCGTTCCCAATAAACCAATGGTAGAGAGTTACCGGCAGAGAACCGTTTCGGGCAGTCTGCAGGGACGCATGTTTCAACCGGGCTCCGAAGTAAAGCTGCGTGCCGTTCTTCTCGCCAAACGCTTCCCCCGCGTGTCGTCCGTTCACGTCGGAGTTCATGCCGACATGCCGCAACGGAAACACGTTGATGGTGCCGGCGCGATTGGAATGGTAGAGGTGAGAAAACTGGTAGACCACGTCTGGGCGGAGCGTTGTGGATAGCAGCCCCTGCCACCTATGGTCTTCGCAACCCTCCGCTGCTTCCATGCACTCCCGAATCGCCTCGCGAAGCTGCTCGACAGAGCGGCCGTCCGGAGGAATCAAATACTCACGGACGCCGGCCACCAGGTCGAGCGGGTCCTGCTCACCAAGAACCTCATAGCGGTAAAGAACCCTATCGCCGGTCTTGTCATCGCACTTTCGGATGCGGTAAACGCGGGCCTCGCCGCGGTTCGGGGTGATGATGCGAACCACCGACTCGATCTCCGCGGGCCAACGCTCGTCTGCGCCGGGACTATATTCCCGTATGAGCGCGAGGTCCATTGTGTCCTTCAGACGACTCTTGATTTGGTCGATCCAGTCAATTGTCTGGCCGCTGAGGAGCCGATGGCTGCGCAACGCGTGATAGCCGGGATGCCGCTGCCAGGCTGCGTCGTCCCCTTGTAACCCCTTGATGTCGAACAGATCGATGATGTAGGACCCCGCCGCCGTGGAGCCAACAACAGCATCAAGAGGACGCGTGGACTTGATGTTACGGCGTCCATGGATCGCGGGCAGGCCACCCTCGTCATGGGTCAGCTTTTGGTAGCTGATCCGGATGCCCTCGGCGCGCATCGCGTCGAAGAGAAGTTGGTCGGTCGAAACCAGCCGCGGCGTGTAGACCAGCCCATGATCGCTTACCAACCCGAATAGCGTGCGGTCGGCATAGTTGGCACGCCCGTCCGCTGTCTTAACCGACTCGTAGACTTCAATCAATTTGCCCAGATAAAAATCCAGCCGATCGTACTCGCCTTCAAAACCTATGATGGGATCCGAATACGGACCTTCGGAATGTGCGAAGTGATCGGGCCAGGGGTTGTACCAAAACAAGTAATCGGGGAGTCCTTCATCCTCGTGCTCAGCCAAGAAGCGCGAGTAGTCGTGAAAAGTTCTCAGGTCGACCGAATCGTACGTCAACGACCCAAGAAAGCTGTAGCTGAGGCCGCGATGGTCCTGGAGCCAGCGCCGCCGTTCGTTGAGCTCCTGTTCCATTCGAGCCCGCTGTCGAAAGCTCAGCACAAGCACTTTTTCGATGTAATTGCGTTGTACTTCGCCGATCGGCATTCCGACCTCCGCGGCGATTTTCTCCAGCGCCCCGGTATCTACCGTCGCCATTGAACTGACAGTGTTGTAGCGCCAGAGCCGTTCGAAGAGGGTGCGCGCCCCCGGCCCCTCGGGACGCTTCTTTCCTTGAGGGATTTCGTCCTCGTGGTTTCCTACGATTCGTCTCATGTGCAACACGTCGCTGCCCCAGAAGTACCAGCCGCGGCCCGACGCTCGATCGAGATATGAAAAGTTAGGAATCCCAGTACCGAAACGCCCAGCCACCGCATGGCCGGTCTTGATGATTGGCAGGTTCCGGACCGAGATGCTCGGCGTATCGACCGTTGCCACGGCGACAGTAACCGCCGGCGCCCGGGAAGCAAATACATATTTTTTAAAATTCTCCAGGTAGTCCGGCCGGTTCGGGGCGTTTTGCACGAGCTCGACAATGTCCTGTCCCAAGGGAGGTTTTGTGTCGGGGCCGTACCGAGAAGGATCCATCGCCGCCGATTGATGAAGACGAACCAACTCCGTGAGGTAGCCTGCGCCAGGTCCTTCCCTCTCACCGCTGGAAAGTTGGACCAATCCTTCGAGCAGCTTGCCCTGCAGGCCGTCCACTACAATATGGACGACCATTTTTCGCGCGGACCGGCCGCGCGCGTAATCAGCGATTTCGTAATACCGGTTGCGATTAATACGGTCTTGCATCCAGTCCAGCCGGGCCTGCTTGCGTTGCTGTCGCTGCACAAATGATTCCAGCCAACTGTCAGACTGCTGGCGTATGAAATCCGTGAAAAACTCCACAAACTCACCGAGCCTCTCGTCGTCGTTGAGGAGTTCTTCGAGAATCTCTCTGTATTCGTTCTCCTCGGTTTCTTTGTCCAGGGCACCGTCCACGGGAACCAGAAAATCGTCGGCCGCTTCGTGCACGAGCTGTTGGATATGTTTGTAGGTCGTGTCGTCGTAGCGGTCTCGCGGGGGCAAGTCTCGCTCTATCGTTCCAGGCTTCGCCTGCAGGAACAGCGCATCGAAGAGTCGAAGCCCCCGAGAAACGTGCCTTCTGAGACTCAGCGATCGCCGCACCAGCGCCGAAAGACCGGGTCGGTCTTCGCCATCCTGCTCGGGCTCGATCGCCTCCGCATAGGCCAAATCGCCGACCGTGTGTACTTGGGCTCCCGCCGGAGCGCCGTAGAGCTCGTAGGCGAAGAAGATGAAAGGAACCGTTACTTCTTCAAAGCGCTCGCCGCGAACCAGATCCAGCAATCGGCCCTCGACGTCGGAGGGCAGATCACAGGCTCGGATAAATAGCTCAACGGCGGACCGGTTGACGTGCTCAAAGATATACGCCTGGGGCTGCGCCACCATCTGGGCAGGAGTCTTGAACAACCCTTCTAGAATCTCGGTACTGGACTTGGGTCCGTTGGTGAGAGCCGGGAACTGCTGGGAGACCCAAACACCCAAGGCCACAAGGAGTGCGAGACCAATAGTAGAGGCCGCGAAGAGTCGTCGCAATCGCTTTTGGGTCATAGCAGCCGTTCTGCACACAATGCGACACGGCAATCCGCAAAAGGGTGACGTCCTCGGCCTGACTCATCGATTCCACCTTCACCGAACTTCATCGGTGGTGCGGCAGTACGAAATGGTCTGGCCGATCACGACGCCCAATTGTACCGCCGCAGGATAGAGAAGATGGAGTGACCTGTCCATCCGCGTCTGTCGCGGATTACGCTTTGACGTGAAAACAGATGCGCAGAACCGCATCGAGGAGGACAGGTCATGACGAAGTTTAGCAAGTACATTGGACTGGATGTCCACAAGGAAACGATTGCGGTCGCAGTCGCGGACGGCGCTGGTGGGGAGCCACGTTGTTGGGCCGAGATTAAGAACCGTCCCGAGGCGGTGCGACGACTGCTGGCGCGACTAGGCGGACCAGACGAGCGGCTGCGGTTTTGCTACGAGGCTGGGCCCCGCGGGTACGGACTGTATCGGCAACTGATCAAGGCCGGCTACGCCTGCGTGGTGGTGGCACCGGCGCTGATTCCGCGCAAGCCAGGAGAACGAGTCAAGACTGACCGGCGAGACGGCCTCAATCTGGCGCGGCTGGATCGTGCCGGGGAGTTGACGGCTGTGTGGATTCCCGACGCCGCACAGGAGGCAGTGCGGGACTTGAGCCGGGCGCGCGAGGACATGAAGATCCACGACAAGCAACTGCGCCAGCGGCTGAGCGGGTTTCTGCTGCGGCACTCTCGCAGCTACGAGGGCAAGCGGCGTTGGACACAGGCCTTTTGGCGTTGGCTGGAGCTCGAGCGCTTCGACTCGCCCTATCAACAGATCGTGGTGGAAGAATACGCCGGTTTTGAAACGCCAGTGCTCAAAAAGTCCTCTTCTCGGAAAGTAAGGTTCCTTCAGCTCCGAGAGGCGGTTCTTGGAGAGAACGGCCCTTGTCGTGACGAGACGAAAGAGGGTACACTCCAAAAACCCGGCTTTTAATGGACCATTCTTGGATAGGCTTATTGACCAATTGTGTCGTCTGAAAACAAAACAACTTCCGTCCTCGCCCAGATGTGGGGAGTTTTTGACGAATCTCGCCGAGGTGGACCGTACGTTTCTAGAAGTGCCGCAAGCGACCAGATTCGTACTTCTAGCCGTGTGTTATACACGCCGACCGTTCAGGCGCACCTCCTCTTTCTGGCGCTTGCGAACCTCGGGGAACCAGTTCTCGACCGCGCGGATCGAGGGATCGAGGGCTTCTGGCCCCACTTGCCCGGCTAAGATGAACCGCCGACCGTCGGGTGAGACGTCGTGTCCGGGACATGTCAACCCTGCTCTCAAACTCGCATGCTCAAACAGGCGCGGTACCCAGCCTGCCGAGAAGCTCGGACCGGTCGAGACGGAGACAGCCACTAACGTTCCCCCGTCGACATAGAACAGCTCTCTGTGCACCGGCGGCGGCATTAGCGAATCGGGACCCTTGATGCTTTTCCAGTGCATCATCACTTTTCTCCTCTCCACTGGACTGCCCTAGTTCTGCCGTAGAAACTGCCCAGTGATTCATGCAAACCAGTGGATTCCCATGCGAACGAATGGTGTCTCGGCGCACGGGAAACACACTGGGTTAAGTGCGCTAGAATCAGCACACTGGGTTGAAAAGAAAGGATTTAAGGGTGGAGGCGCGGGTGGGAATCGAACCCACGAATAAAGGTTTTGCAGACCTTTGCCTTATAACGCCAAACCCCCGGCAAATCAGGTACCTACACCGATTTCCGAGTTAGGAGAGTTCACCCTTTGGTCACTTTCGCTAGGGGGTGGACGAATGGACGCTCTCTACTTCCGGGTCTCGACGGATCGCCAAACAACCGAGAAACATGAGAAAGCCATCGAGTTCCGTTAAGCTCTGAATCGGGATAACTGCTTTTGTTGGAGTATGTTGCAGGCTGGAGACCGCCGATTACTGGTGGTTACGGGATTAATCAACAGTTATCGGCCCACAGGCGCTATCTGGTTCGTTTCGAGGGACTTAGTCCTGCTCGGGGCACGGAACTCTGTGAAGAATCAAGGTTAGGCAGCGGCCCGAAGTGTAGGGCGCTCGGGGGGAGGGGACGGACGACGATCGGGTAGAGGGGGACCCGGAACAGGCGGAGGTGGTGGTGCGGGCTTAGGCCCCTGCAAATGAACGAGGCTGTCGATGCATCCACCTGAGCTGAGGGACACAGAATCCATGACTTACGAATAGTGTACGGGCCTGCGTGGGCCCTGCGTCTTTTTTCTTTTCCGACGGTCCCGTATCAGCCTCTAAAGCTTGGGATCTGCGATCCACACTGCCGCGCGTGCACTACCTGCCCGTACACATCGGCGGGTACGGACGGCCCCTTGCGGGTGCAATGCTGACGGTAAGCCTTCTCAAGCTCTCCGGCGATCTCATCAGGCGTCATGCGCTCGATGTGCCGACGCTCCAGCGCGTAGACAAGCGCGCCGTCCTTGAACAGGGCGACGGACGGCGACGATGGCGCAACCTCCGGCATGCGCTCGCGCGCGCGTTGGGTCGCCTCCATATCCACCCCCGCAAAAACCGTGGTCAAGTGATCCGGGATGACAGCGGCCTGCAGCGCCTGGGTGACCCCGGGTCGGGCGCCTCCGGCCGCACAGCCGCAGACGGAGTTTACGACAATAAGCGTGGTTCCAGGCTTGCCAAGAGCCTCATCAACATCTGCAGCGGCCTTGAGCGGTGTGACGCCACATTGCGCCAGCTCCTCCCACATCGGCCGCACTGCTTCCGGATCATACAAAGGCTGCATATGAAACTCCCTCCATTTTGGTTTCTGCACTCTCTCGGGCGCTCAGGCTAAAACAGCGTCGAACCCGCCGCCATCACAAGAACGTATTAAGTATGACCCTTCGGTCACCGTTAAGTCCAGAACATCCACTCGTACCGGGTGGGGGTCCGGAAGATCTCCTTTAGCTCCTTACGGGCTTGCGCACTCAAGCCCTTTGCTTCCGTATTTAATCATCTCAAGCACCTGCTCAACTGCATGCCCGAACTCGTCGCTGGAGTATTGATCGATCCACCTCTGATAATCCCGCTGCGTTGAGCCGCCCTTCTGGAGCTCTTTGCCGACTTCCCAGTAGATCCAATGACATGGCAGCACGGCCACAACACCGTGGACGAAAGACTTCTCGTAGGCGACTGCCAGCAGGTGGTTGGTGTAGGCGTAATTGGTGTCGCGGTGTAGCGGAAGAACTTCGGGGCCGCGTACATGTTGGCGCCGTTATGGGGATTGACAAACTGGATCTTCACTATACCCTCTCGTGACAAATGTCCAGCGCGAGCCTTTTTGTTGATCCAGGCTGAAAGGTTTTGCTCCACCAGGATTTACGATCGGGCTCTTGTTGCTGGCCTAGAGTACTCTTGCACACCTGTGAATTCAAGGTAGCCGCAATGCTCCTCATGTCTTAGTGGACTTGCCCTATGCCCCGTCGAGGCCGTCCCAGCTGCCCTTCATCTCTCCGCCGGTTGGCTCACACTTGTGGGGGAACTTCAGGCTGCAGTCGCTGAGCGGTTTACGCAGCGCAGGGTCCATCAGCTCGTGGATGTCAAGCCGCATGGCCTCCCTTGAGTAGGCCGCCAGGTCGAGGATTCCTGTGTCCATCCGGATCGCGTCCTCGGGGCATACCTCGACACAGTACCCGCAATAGACGCAAACCCCCAGATCGATGTCGAAGCGAACCGGGTACTTCTCGACGTTGGGGTCGGGATGCTCCCCGGGCACGATGGTAATGCACTTGGCCGGGCAGACCGTCTCGCAGAGCATGCACCCCACGCAGCGCGGGGTGCCATCCTCGCGCACAGTGAGCCGGTGGCGGCTGCGGAACCTCGACATGAGGGGCCTGAGCTCCTCGGGATACTGGATGGTGACCGAGGCGGGAAGGTGCTTGAAACGGCCCAAGAGGTGGGCCGTGTGGAGAAAGAGGTTTCGGAAGAAGTGCGAGGAGGTGATCTTGAGGCCGCTAATGATCTGGGGGAGGTAGGTCTTCTCCCAGAAAGTCAGCTCCGGCCTGCGGACAACCTTTACGGCCATTACGGCGTCTCCCCGAGAAGGATCAGGACCACGGCTGTCACCACGACGTTGACGACCGAAATTGGGAACAGCCCCCTCCAGCCCAGTTTCATGAGCTGATCGTAGCGGAGGCCACGGGCTGGGCTAGGATGCCCCAGAAAGGGATCCAGCGGCCAATCATCTGCCCCACACCACCTCAGCCAAATCCATGGTTCCGTAGACCATGATCACGGCGATGATGGCGACACCCAGAGCGATTTTATAGGAGATCATCTGCGCTTAGCCTTCCGCTCGGAACTTGTCAGCCTGGAACTGCCCGGCATCGACATAGTTCGCATTGATCTCAACAAAGTGCTGCCATTTCTCCGGTAGATCCGCTTCGTCGAAGATCGCCTCGACCGGACACACCGGCACACACGCCCCGCAGTCGATGCACTCGGTTGGATCAATATAGAGTTGCGGGACATCATCGAAACCTGGGCGGCCGTCATCATAGGTCGCGCCCTGATTCGGATGAATACAATCCACAGGGCAAGCGTCTACACAGGCCGTGTCTTTGGTGCCGATGCAAGGTTCGGCGATAATATATGCCATTTTCTGCCCCCCTTCTCAGGTTTTAGTCTCGTTTCGTTTCAACAACCGTTCCTGGGCCGACTTCGGTTTGCTGCGCCTCCGTGAAGGCACCGAATCTCAGCGGTGCCTCTCCCAAAGGCGCTCTCACGATTTCGACGCGAGTAACTGCCGCAACAGCGGAGCCCGCCTGGAGTCGCGTAGCCCTTCCAACGCATTGGCCTCGATCTGACGAACGCGTTCCCGGGTCAGCCCGAATTCGCGGCCAATTTCTTCCAGCGTGTGCTCGTCGTCACAACCGATCCCAAACCGCATGCGGATCACTTTCTCCTCCTTGGGCGAAAGCCTTGCCAGCACCTGGGCGGTTTTAGCCCCCAAGTCGGAAGCCACGACCTGCTCGGTCGGGGAGGACAGGCGGCGATCTTCGAGCAAGTCGCCGAGGGCTCCCTGGCCATCCCGCCCCACCGGAGTTTCCAGCGAGAGGGGGGACCGGGAAACTCCACGCAGCGTTTCCACACTCTTGACTGTCACCTCCATTCGCTGCGCGATTTCTTGATTGGTTGGCGCATGGCCCAGCTCCTTCTCGAGCTGCCGTACAGCCCGCACGAACTTGTTGAGATGCTCGTTTATATGGACGGGAAGACGCACCTGTCGGGACTGATCCGCCAGGGCGCGGGTCACAGCCTGGCGGATCCACCAGTAGGCGTACGTCGAGAACTTGAAGCCTCGGTGGTAATCAAACTTCTCGGCGGCGCGCATCAGCCCGATATTGCCTTCTTGGACTAGATCCAGCAAATGCAAGCCTCGATTCACGTATTTCTTGGCGACCGAGATGACCAGACGTAGGTTCGCCTCGACCAGGGCCGTCTTGGCCCGTTCGGTCTGGGCCTGGCCCGCCCGGATCTGCTGCTGGGTGCACTGGATCTCCGCCGCCGTTATGCCGATCTCAGCTCGGCGCCGGCTGATCTTGCCAAGTTTCCCGTCGCCGACACCCCTGTCTCTACCCTGTGGACACCTCGCCCGTTGCTTCTCAGCGCCGAGGAGTTCCTGTGCCGTGTCTAGGAACTCGACCGCAAATCCCCTCCAAGCATCCGGGTGGAAGGGAATGTCCCGAATGGCGCGCGATATCGCGACTTTGCACCTTGCCCGGCGACAGACGCCTCTGCGGCGAACGGCGACGCCGGCATGCGAACTGCTGTGCTTCCGAGCGGCCAGTGTCTCGAACTCTCGAACCAATCTGGCGACCAGAATAAGCTTCTTGTGGAGCCCTGCCTGCGCGCGTTTCCTCGCCGACAGAGAACCGTCCCCGGTTTCGAGAACGAGAAGGGAACGGAGGCCCCGTTGGTTCTCGCTCAGCTCTTCGTCGAGTCGAAGTAACTTTTTCCAAAGCCAAGGAGTTCGCGAGAGCGTCTTCTTTACTCGTCGATTGCCGCCCTCCATGCGTCTCGCCAGCCGCACCTCGCCTTCCCGATTCAGCAGGGGCACCGCACCCATTTCCTTGAGGTACAAGTGTACGCTGTCCTCTGGCGGAGACGCTTCTTCCGGCGGTCCCAACCAGGGGTCTTCATCGTGCTCTTCCTTCCAGGCCGACTCTTGCAAGACAGATGGATCCTCCGGTCCCAGGCTCTGCGGCGGGACCCGCTCCTCAGCCTCCCTTGTAGCAGGTTCCTGGCATTTAATCAACATAGATACTTATGAAGTTTAGTATAATGGCTGGGGACATGAAGCAGAGAAGCTCGCCCGGGGCAAACCCACCGGACTCTCAGCGCCGAAAAGGGTCAAGAAGGTCGGCCACAGGATGACCGAAACGCCCTTGCGAAAACCGACCAGGCGATATGCGCTCATCGTCCGGACCCAGATCCCGGGTGGCGAGATTGGGGCCTACCAGTTCCCAAAGAACTCGAACGGCGGTTGAGCCGCGACCCCAACCAATGGCTGACGACATGGACACTTTGGAATCGCGAGAGGAGTCGACCAGCAAGGCCATTCTGCGTTTCCTGAAAAGACGGGGCGAGGCCGATGCAAAAGCGGTCGCCAAATTCTGTGGCCTCACCACCATGGCAGTTGGTCGGCATTTGTTAAAGCTCAAGGCCGACGGTTTGATCCAGACCCGATCGAAGCGGCGCTCCAGGGGTAGGCCGGCGGCCGTGCACTCGCTGACTGGCGATGGAGATGGCCAATTCCCGAGAGACTATGCAGGTTTAGCCATCGATGTGCTGTCGAGCCTGGTTCAGCTCGACGGCCAGGAGAAGGTCAGGCAGGTTTTTCGGAAGCGGCGCACCGCCATGCAGGCTCGCTACAGATCACGCACAGAAGGGAAAAACTTCGAAGAGCGGGTGCACGAAGTGGCGGACGTGCTAACCGAATGCGGTTACATGGCCGAGGTCGAGTGGTTGGGTCACGGAGAGTTCTTGCTAACGTTGTGCAACTGTGCCATTCGCGATGTAGCCAAGCGTTTTCCGGAAACCTGTGATGAGGAATTGCGTCTGATCCGCAGCTTGGCGGGCGGTAAGGTGACACGAGTTTCGCATCTGCTGACCGGAGATCGCCATTGTTCTTATCGGATCTGTGCCAAGGGCCGCGTCAAGGGCGACTCGGGGCGCGAAACGGGGTCAGGATGAGATGACGTTTGATAAGTGGCACGATGATTTTTCTCGGTTCGCGGAGGACTTGTATCCCGGCCGCTATTCACGGGACTACGTGAAGCTCCTGACTGAAATGGGAGAGGAAGTGCGGAGGCTGGCGCGACAGAAAAACTCTATCATCGTTGCGCACAACTACCAGTATCCGGAGCTGCAGGAGGTAGCCGAGACGGTGGGCGACTCACTCGGCCTGAGCGAATACGTCGCGAAACGCAAAGCCCCTCGCGTCGATTTCTGCGGCGTGCTGTTTATGGGTGAAACCGCTAAGACGATCCTGGGAGACTCTTCGCGGGTCTACATGCCGGATCGGCCAGGATGTTCTCTGGTAGCTTCGATCGATCACCGCCGAATCGACAACTGGGTTGCCCATAACCCCGACGGCGTCATCGTTTCGTACATCAACACCGACGCCCAGACCAAGGCCCGAAGTCATTACATCTGCACTTCTCGGAATGCAGCTCAGGTGCTTGAACACGCGGCCCAGTGCCACCCGGGCCGGCGCATTCTGTTCTTGCCCGACAAGTACTTGGGCGCAGTGGCGCTGTCCCAAACGGGCGTGGACCGCAGTCTGGTCGACCTGTACGACGGAGCCTGCCACGTACACGCCAAGATCGGCGAGACGGCCTTGGAAGAGGCGTTTGATGCTCACCCTGACGCCGAGCTGCTGATTCACCCCGAATGTGGCTGTGCGTCCTCGTGTCTGTCCAAGACGTTGAGCGGCGCCCTTCCGTACAAGAAGGCCTACTTTCTGTCAACCGAACAGATGCTGTGGCATGCCGGAAATTCCCGATGCAGCGAGTTCATCGTGGGCACTGAGAAGGGAATGCTATACCGGTTGCGCAAGCAGCTTCCTGGAAAAACGTTTTATCCCGTATCAGAGTCGGCGATTTGCGAATACATGAAGATGAACACCATGGAAAAGCTGCTGGATTCGCTCCGAAACGACCGGGTGGAGATCGAAGTTGATCCCGAAATTCAAATGCGGGCCCGGACGGCTATTCAGCAGATGCTAGCCATTCAATAGCCGGTCCTCGATGCGTAGGAAAGCCGACTCGTTAGTAACATTCAGGAGGAGAAAGAACATGGGAACCTTCGTGAAAGTAGCCGAGCAAGAGGAGATCGCAGGGAACACTGGTAAGCTCATCGAAGTCCAGGGTCGTCAGGTCGCCTTGCTGCGTGACGGTGATGCTTACTATGCCCTGGACAACACCTGCACGCATCGGGGCGGCCCGTTGGCGGAAGGGTTCGTTGAAGGTGGCGAGGTGGAGTGCCCGTGGCACGGAGCCCACTTCGATCTCAAGACCGGACAACCAACCCGGCCGCCGGCAGCGCGAGGTGTGACGGCTTACCCAGTACGCGTAGAAGGGAATGATATCGAGATCGAACTGTAGCCCGTGGCGGTTTCGATAGTCGATCTCGCGCCGTCCTCGGGTTCGACCAGAGTCCCCACTGACAAGCCGACTGACTACTGCGTGCAAAAGCTCTGAGCGGCTAGAGGTGGGGTGGTTCTAATGGCGTTTCGGAGCGACGAGCTGAAAATTCCAAGCGGTAAGAAGAATAAGGCGGAGAAGGGCCAGGAGCCCGCCGACCCATCCCAGCTCGAGGTTCAAGACGCTGGGACGGGAGGTGAGAATCTGCCAATTACGTCAGAGGAGGAGCGCGCAATTGAAGACATGATCAGCGAGGGGTCACCTGTCGTCGAATCAAAGAACGGAGGTGAGAGGCCGCCGACGCTGCCAAACAGGAGAACTCTATGATGTTCCCAGGGAGGGCGATAATCCGAACGTGCGGTCGACGTGCGGCTGTGACAGCTCCTTTAGCGAATAGGGATACTCCGAAAGCGTTCGCACCCACTGGAGGTTTCCCTCTGGCCCATAGGCGGCCAGGAACATGTCGAAGTCTGAGTTCCTCGCCGTACCCAGGGCAGAGCTCGCCACGAGACGTCTCCATTTCGATCAACCTCGCCTTCGGTGGCTGTGTTCCACCCCGGCGCGCTTGACCTCACACGCACGCCCCCGAAATCAGGCGGCGACGCCCTACGCGCGCATAGCCACTCCCCGTCGGCGCTCCACTTCGCAATCAGCGCCTCCCGTCCTCCGACGCCGGAGACATCCGGTTTTCCATCGCCGCTGAAGTCGGCCTCGTTCGTAAATCTCCAGCCTCTCTGGGATAATAACGCTCTATGGCAGAGCAAGATTATCGCATTGAAAAAGACAGCATGGGCGAAGTTCGTGTCCCCGCCGATGCACTCTACGGTGCGCAGACGCAGCGAGCCGTGGAGAACTTTCCGATTAGCGGCCTGCGTTTCCCACGGACGTTCGTAAAAGCCCTTGGCTTGATCAAAGGAGCTGCTGCCGCCGTCAACCAAGATTTGGGTCTGATGGAAGCCGGCATGGCCGCGGCCATCCAGGAAGCGGCCAAGGAAGTCGAGCGTGGTGACCACGACGCTCACTTTCCGCTCGACATTTTCCAAACCGGATCGGGGACCAGCACCAACATGAACACCAACGAGGTGATCGCCACGCTGGCGACCCGGAAGCTCGGGCGGAAGGTGCACCCGAACGATCACGTCAACATGGGGCAAAGCAGCAACGACGTGATCCCGACGGCCATCCACGTCAGCGCGTATCTTGAAGTCGCCGAAACGCTTATCCCGGGCCTCGAACACTTGCGGGATACGATCGATCGCAAAGCCGAAACGGTCGACCACGTCGTCAAGACGGGCCGCACTCACCTGATGGACGCCCTGCCCATTCGCCTAAGCCAGGAAATGAGCGGCTGGAGCGGCCAGGTGGAGCAATCCATCGCGCGCATCCGCGCCTCGCTGCCCCGCATTTCCGCGCTCGCACTGGGAGGCACGGCGATCGGCACCGGCGTCAACGCCCACCCCGAATTCGGCCCGCGCGTCGCCAAGCGACTGTCCCACTTGACGGGATTGCCCTTTATCAGCAGCCGCAACTACTTCGTCAGCCTCGCTACCCAAGACGCCATCGTCGAGCTAAGCGGGCAGCTCAAGGCGGCGGCCGTGGCGGTGATGAAAATGCTGTGGTAGAATCGGGTTGCGCGCTAAAAGTGCGCTGACAGCCAACGCAGGCTGAGGTTGCTATGGCTGATGAAGCTGCCGGTATAGTGGCATCGCGTCCTACAGAAAGCCGCCGGGCGTCGTGGCGGGGCCGCAGCCGTTTGAGCTAGGGTTACCAGGAGCGCCCATACATTCTGGGGAGAGCAAATAACTAATCTTGACCCAGATGAAGTTGATGGGGTCAGCAACACCTGGTATAAAGGCTCCCGCGGAAACAGCTAGAAATCCCACCAGGAGTGCGTATTCGACCAGGTCCTGACCATACTGGTCACGCACCAATCGGCGGAGACGTCCGGCCAGCCTGTATAACACGCCAAGCATACCTCTAACGTCATTGTGCGTGGTGCGTTTGCCGCTTGGTAATGGAGCATGCGTACCGATCGCACTAAGGTAAAGACATTAGAATTTGCCAGCGCCGAACCTTTGCTCGTTCGAGATCGAGCAGACAGCAGGCGCATCTGGCAAGCCATCGCAAGGCCGGGCTGCGTGGTGATCCAGGCGGCCGCGAGGCGATTGGTCCGAGGTAAGGGTTAGACTCTCTTGGCGTCCAAATCGAGTCCTTGACGTGGCCACCGCGATGGGTATATGGTTCTACCATGACCCGCAAAGAATTTCTCGCAACTCCCCTGGCGGCCGCGGCTGTGGCTAGCGCCGCCAAGACCTCGTCCTACACACCGAAACGCGTCAATAAGGCCGTCGAGCTGCTGGCGGCCGGCCAGCCGATTTATTACGGCGGCGGACGTGGCGGTTACGAAGAGGGCAAGAAAGCTGCCCAAACGCACGCCGATTATCTCAACTATGAAATGGAACACGGTGCGCTCGACTTTACGGCGCTGCGTGGATTCATGCGAGGCTTGGTCGACGGAGGTCCGACCAAGAGCGGTCACCGCACCCCGGCCGTCATCGCCACGCTTCCCGTGCTGGGAATCGACGAGATGCATATGAGGGCCAATTTCTGGGTGGTCCAGCAAGCGCTGTGCTGTGGTATTCACGGCATCCTTCTTTGCCATGCTCGCGAGCCGGAGGCGATCAAGTGGATGGTGCGGGCGGCGCGTTATCCGAACGCCAAACCCGTGGTTCCGGAACTTGGCGAAGGGCTGCTCGGCAACGGCAGTCAGGGTTTCGCGTCTGGGATCTGGGGCATTTCGCGTGATGAATACATGCGGACGGCCGACCCTTGGCCGCTCAATCCTGACGGAGAATTCCTGCTTGGCTTGAAGGTCGAAGACAAGCACGCGCTCGCCAACGCCGAAAAGGTGACCGCCGTTCCCGGGATTGGATTCGCCGAATGGGGTCCGGGCGACATGGGTATTTCTCTCACCCTTCCCGACGGCCACGGTCCCAACAAGTCGCTGCATCCGGTGATGCGCGCGGCGCGGGCGCGGGTTCGTGATGCCTGCAAAAAGAACAAGATAGCCTTCCTCAACGGCGTTCGCGAGAACGACGTAGTAGAAATACTGAAAGAGGGCATCATGATCGGAGCCGGCGCCTCGCCGGAAACGGCGGACAAAGGCCGCCGTTTCACCAAACGAAAAATGCCCTGGTAGCCGATTCTTGAAGCAGAGCCGCGGCCCGAGGGGCTGCGGTCAGGTCAAGGCCGCTGCTTGCGACACCTCTCGTCCCGCGCGCGAACTGACGCAGTCACTCAGGCAGCTTGATCCTTTCGGCGGGTCTTTGCCGCCCCCGTTCCATGCCGCCGCCCGCCGCCTCTTCCGGTCCTAGCCGTCTCCCGCTCGGGACCCTCGTCTTCGTCGTCGTGCTGTCGATCTTTTGGGTCGTCCAAGGTGCTTTGACCTATCAAAGAGCCCGCCATCACGACTTTTTGAGCTTCTACACCGGAGCGACTCTGGTCAGACAAGCTCAGGCGGAAGAGCTCTATGATCTCGACGCGCAAAGGCTGATACAAAAATCCCTTGCGCCGGCCAACGAAGATGTCATTCCGTTCATCCGGCCGAGCTACTACGCGCTGATCCTGGCCCCTCTCTCGGTTCTGCCGTTTGGAGCGGCCTTCTGGGCTTGGATTGTTTTTCAGACGGTGCTGCTGTTCGGGTGCTGGGCTTGGGCCGGCCGATACTTCGGCTGGGACGCGATGATCTTCGGCGCCATCTATTTTCCAACGGCTGCCGGCGTCACCAATGCACAGGATTGCGTTTTTCTTCTGGCGATTGGCATTGGCGCCTACCTGCTGGCGGAGCGAAAGCGTGACTATTGGAGCGGCCTGGTTCTGGGCCTGGGGCTGATCAAGTTTCACTTGTTTTTCTTGCTGCCGGTTGTCGTTCTTATCCAAAAAAGATTCAGGATCTTCGCCGGATATTGTACGGCCGGTATTGTCGCGTTGGGCGTCTTTTTGGTCTTGGGCGGTTTCGGCGGCGTGGAGAAGTACGCCAGCCTTCTGCGGCGCGACGATTTAGAATGGCTTTCTCCGGCTCCGGAGCTGATGATCAATATTCAGAGCGTGGCGGCCAACCTGGGACTGCACTCTCCTTGGGCGCCCGCGCTGCTGATCGCCCTGGTGGCGGCAATCACGGTCTTTGGCGCCCGGCAAGTTTCGTTGTGGCGCTGGCTCTCGGTTGCGTTGCTGGGCAGCGTTCTCATCACGCCGCACGCTTATGCCTACGACGCGGCGATTTTGCTGCTGCCGATCTGGCTGGTCCTGTTCCGCTCGGACAATCCTATCTTGCGGGTGATCGCGGCCACCTTGGCCGTGCCCCTGCCGTTTCTCTCGTTTCTGTTCGGGCCCCCTTGGACGGTAATACCCGCCTTGACGATCTTTGCGTTTCTCTGCATACTCGCCTGGGACAACCACAGGACGCGGCTGGCCGAGACGGTGGCTTAGGATTGGCTCAGGACGGTTTAGGCAGGAGAATCGAGCGGTCCGGTTCATGAAATTGTACAATGCGTGTCACGAACATTCGTGAATCATCAGGAGAGCGATTGTGAAACTACGAACCTCGATTGTTGCAGCGGCGATGGCGGCGCTGCTGCCAGCCGCCCATCTCGGCGCGGAACCGGCTGCGTCCCCGCTCGAAGGACTTTGGGAAGTCATCTCCATCACGAATCTGACCACCGGCAAGGTCCAGCCGAAAAATACCGAATACCACATGTACACCGAATCGCACGAGATGATTATCTTGACCGGGAAGGACCGCAAGATAATCAAAAAGTCTCTTTCGGACATGACGGCCGAGGAAGTCATGAGCCAGCAGCCGATCGGCGCCGGCTTTTACAAATATCGAATTGAAGGCGGCGAACTGATCCGCACCGCCGTGCTGACCCTGTCGGCCTTTTACGTAGGCCGTACGGTGCACACTGAGTTTGATCTGGACGGCGACAGTCTGACGATTCGTGACAGCCACTCCGCCGACGGTCAGCGCCGAGAGTGGAAGATGCGGCGGGTCGAGTAATTGTCGCCCGGCCGCAATGCCGGCGTGGCGCGCGCATTCTTGCGTGCCGTGTCGCCATTCCTGGCGACATCGCCCGGCACAGTACGGTGAGCACGGCGGGCCTCTCGCGTGCTTCGGCCGTCAGGTGGTGGGAAATGCGGGCTAGCCCCAATACTGTCGACTTTAGAGCCGTTGAGCCGCGGAAGCGGCGTCAGATGAATAGCCCAGGGTAGAGCGAAGCGGAACCCTGGGTGAAAAACCCCACGAGGCGAAAGCCCCGGAGGGGCGTAACAATACACACGAGCAATCCCGGCAACGAACTCAGCCTCGCCGATAGGAAGACCATGACTTCGGTAAGAGAAAACTGCCCCGATGCCACTAAGTAAACAGTATTGTGCCTAGCACGCGCTTGAGTCGTTCGCTTCGTCCGAGAGCTTCGCGATCGGCTGGTGAGTCCATCCATGAACCGTACAAATCTTGTTGTCGCCGTTTGCTTCATCGCCCTGGGCGGATTCTTGGTCGCCGCTTCTTCCGGATTGCCTGACGGGCTGGGCGGTCTGCCGGGCCCCGGTTTTTTCCCGCGGGTGATTGGCGCGGTCGTGCTGCTGCTGGCTGGAACGCTGCTGTTGCAGGCCGTCCGTCCGAATGCCGCCGATTCAGCGGGCGAGGCGGCCCAGTTCCTGATCGAAAACCGCGCTGCCATTGTCGGCGCCATCGGTCTGACGTTTGTCTATCTCGCGCTTTGGGGTACTGGGCTGTTCGCTCTTCGGACGGGAGTTTTTCTGGCCCTGTTCCTGAAATTTCTGGGTCAGCGCTGGAAAGCCAGTATCGCTGTCGCCTCCGTGTTGACGATCACGGTGACCGCGGCTTTTCAGGTGGGACTGCGCGTGTCGTTGGAGTAAATTCCAGGGAGTAAAGTCCCGGAGTAAGCCCAGGGAAGCACCCCGGGGAATAAGACCCGGAGCGCAAATCCGGCGGAGCAGGAGCAGGACCTGGGGAGGGGAAGTAGTGAACCGAATGGGGAGCCATAGGCATGGGCGCTGATCTGATCGAAGGACTGCTGGCGGTCCTTCAGTGGAAGGTTCTGGGGTTTCTCGGCATTGGCGTAGCACTGGGAGCCGTCTTCGGTTCTCTTCCGGGGTTGACGGCGACCATGGGCGTGGCGGTGCTGACCCCGCTCACGTTTTGGCTGTCCGCCGAAGAAGGGCTGGCGATGCTGCTCGGCATCTACGGCGGCGCGATCCCTGGAGGCGGCATCCCGGCGATTCTGATCAACGTTCCGGGCACGCCCGCGTCGATCGCCACTTCATGGGACGGCTATCCCATGGCGAAAAAGGGCCAGGCCGGTTTGGCGCTCGGCATCAACGCGCTGCTCTCGGCCATCGGGCAGCTCACGAGCATTTTCTTTCTGGCGGTGGCCGCCTTCCCGATCGCGGCGTTTGCTTTGAGATTCGGACCCGCCGAATATTTCGGGCTGGCGCTGTTCGGCATCAGCTTGATGGCCGGAGTGTCGGGCAGGCAGGTGATCAAAGGCATGCTGGCCGGAATGCTGGGGCTGGCGCTGGCAACCGTCGGGCTCGATCCCATGACAGCGTATCCGCGCTTCACCTATGGACACTCGGAGTTTCTGGACGGTATTTCGTTTGTGCCGGTGATGATCGGGCTTTTTGGGCTGGCCGAGGTGCTGACTCAAATCTCGGAGCGGCACTTGAAGCTGGACAAGCCGCCCTCGGCGTTGGGACGCATCTGGCCTAAAGCCGCCGAATGGAAAAAGATGCTGCCGGGGATGCTGACCGGCGCCGGAGTGGGGACGCTTGTCGGCGCGGTGCCGGCGGCCGGTGGCGACATCGGCTCGGTGATTGCATGGGAGCAGGCGCGGCGAATGTCGCCGAATAAAGAGAATTTCGGCAAGGGGTCGATCGAAGGCCTGGCGGCGAGTTGCTCTTCGTGTAACGCCGCTATCGGCGGGGCCATGACGACGATGCTGACACTGGGGATTCCGGGGGACGCGCCGTCCGCGGTCTTAATCGGGGCGCTGCTGATTCACGGCATCCAGCCGGGTCCTCTGCTGTTTCGGGACCATCGGGTCTTTGTGTTCAGCATTGTGTGCCTGATGGTATTCGCGGCGCTGGCGATGATGGTGATTGGGTTGCTGGGCGCGCGGCCGCTCGCCCGTTTGCTGCGGCTGCCGAACGCCTGGTTGTGGGCCGGAATCGTGCTCTTCGGGACGGTCGGATCCTATGCCTTGAACAACGCCGTGGTCGACGTCTGGGTGATGTTCGTGGCGGGGCTGCTGGGGTTCCTGTTTCGCAAGGCGTCGATTCCCTTGGGGCCGCTGGTGTTGGGGCTGATTCTCGGGCCCATGATGGAGTCCAACTTGCGGCGGGCGCTGATCTTGAGCCGCGGTGATTGGTTCGGGACACTAACCCGGCCGATTGCGTTGTTCTTCTTGGTGGCGACGCTGCTCTCGTTGCTGTTGCCGCTGCTGCGCAAAAGGAAGAAGGAGTCGTCGCCGTAGCGCCTCTATTGTTGAACTCTTGCCAAACATGGCGGAAAGTTCGAAACGTAGCATCAGAAATGGGATGAGAAGGCTGGTCGCGAAGCAGCCCGCCAAGTTCAAATGCCCTGCGGTTTCGCCAACGCCCGCACAAAAAATCGGCGGATGGGCAGTGCAAATCGGTACGAGACTTAGACCAAGCCTCGGCCTGTCTGACGCTAGCTTGAAAAGGTCCTCTGGGACCTGTACACATCGTCTCTGCTAATCAGTTGGCCGCCCAACGTCTTACTCATAGAACTGCCTCGTAGTCCGGTCGGCGAGGTGGGCCTCCACACGCGGCTGCCAGGTCCTCCCCTGACGGCGAAGCCTTGATCCAGGTAGCTGGTTCAACCCTTGCCGACAAGGGTGGATCTATCTGCGGAACTCATCAATTTGCTCAGGGTCTGGGACCCACCCGATGATCGGCCTAAACCATCACGCACAACAAGACTCTGGAAGGTGCCACCGAGAATGAGAGTCGTCGGATAGCTGTCTGGGAAAATATCGTTACCACCACCTAACGCCTGCCTGAGGCCCTCCTCCCCGTCGTCGGAAGAGCTAAACCCCGCCCCGTCCAATGAGTTAGAATGGGCTGAGCCAGATAGCTGGTGGTAAGGCTTGTAATCACCAGGTATCCGGTAGCGGTACAATCTCCCTGTTTATGGTCGGCCAAACGATCTCCCATTACGAAGGTCCTCTCCGAACTCGGCCGGGGCGGGATGGGCGGGACGTGCAAGACTGAGGACGAGAAGCTGCGACACCTTGTCGCGCTCAAGTTCCTTTCGGATGAAGCCCAACTCGGGAAACTGTCGATTGGTGGAAGGACAATATCATAGGGCTAAGCGTAGGGGGAGTTGATCGCCTTGTCGAACGGACGTGTCAGTGCCTTTCCTCCTCCTCTGCGCATCGATCGAGAGTGCATCCTTGGTGATGAGATGCGATTCCGGGGATTGGGGAAAGACGTGCTCCCAGTGCCAGCAACCTATTTCCTTAAGCAGCCAGAACTCCGAGAGTCTGCCCATGGCCAATCGGGACATCTCAAGTCTGTATCGCTCTTCTCGTCCATCTCGCGTTCCGATTTGACGGGTTGAGGCGCCCCTCGCTTTCGAACTCGCGTTCCTAAGAGCCGATGGCGCCTACGTTGAGCCGGCCCGCCGCTCGGGGCTGACGCGCTCTCAGATTCAACGCGATGCGATCGGCCACGTGAGCGGCGTCCTGGGCAATTCCCGAAAACCTGCCGGAGCCCCAGGTGTACAGCCAAGGAAGCCCCAAGAAGTACAGTCCCCGCACGCCGGTGACGCCTCGTTTGTGACCGGGGTAGCCTTTTCCATCGAACACCGGAATCTCGATCCAACTGAAATCCGGCTTAAACCCCGTGCACCACACGATGGCGGTGATGCCGGCCTCGCCGCAGCCGAGTTCGAGAAGCGGGTTCGAGGGCTCCCAGACGGGCACATAAGGAGTTTCCTTTGGGGTGTCGATCTGGTTCTCCTTGATGTAGTTGTCGATACTGGTCTTGATGCTTTCAGCCACTTCGTCCGCGTGATCGAGGTTTTCCTTCAGGTCGTTTCCAAACTTGAGATAGCCGTCGCGGATGTCATTGAACCGCCCGTAGAGCCGCATGCCCTCCAGAGCCAGTTTCCGCAGATCAATCTAGCGTCCGCCGTCACGGCCCGTGACATAGTGATTCGTCTTGGTTCGGACGGTGTCTTTCTTCGGATGTTCATCAATCGGCAAATCGTAATAGCCCATCTCCTCGAGCCAAGCGACCACGTCCTTGCCGCGGTACAGCCGCGGAGATCGGGGGGCGTTGCCGACCGAGAGGTGGACCTGCCGGCCGGCGAAGTGCAGATCTTCGGCGATCTGGCAGCCAGACTGACCCGTGCCCACGATCAGTACGCTGCCCTGGGGCAAAGATTGGGGGTTGCGGTACTCCGAGGAGTGCAGTTGCATGATGCGATCGGGAAGCCGTTCGGCGGCCCGCGGCACGTTCGGCCGGTGGTAAGCGCCTGTTGCAATCACCACCTGATCCGCCGTGCAGTCGCCCAGCGACGATGAGATTTCAAAAACCTCCGCGGTTTCACTTTGCCGAACTCGGGAAACCTCGACACCCTCTTTCACCGGGGCATCGAACGAGTTGGCGTAGTCCTCGACATACTTCACGATTTCATCTTTCTCCATGAAACCGTGTGAGTCGTCGCCTTGCTAGGGAAAGCTGGGAAGGCGGCACTGCCAGTTGGGCGTGACCAGGCAGAAGGAATCCCAGCGTTCGCTGCGCCAGGCATGCCCGATGCGGTTCTTTTGAAACACCAGATGATCCACGTTCCCTTGTTTCAGGTTGTAGCTCATGGCCAGGCCGGCCTGACCACCTCCGATTACGATTACTGCATAGTGCTTGTTCATGCCGAAGCAGTCCTCCTTCACTTTAAACGCTGACAATTGCTCTCCCAGGCGCCGCCGGAACGAAGCGAGTCGCCGGATTTCGCCAGCTCCTCGGGTGCGCACATGGGCTGGTTCATCCGGCCCGTTCGACGCTCAAAACCCGCACCGGCTCGTCGGCCTGAAAACTCCGGGCGCGAGAGAGGATTGCCTCCAGTTGCGCGGCGGCGCTCGTGCATTGAAAACCGAACTTAGCCTCCACCCTGTCGCTTGCCTTGCCGAGGGCCTCAGAGCTTTTGCTCATGAGTTCGCCGACGGTCAACGCCGTGCCCGCCTTAAAATACTCTTCCACGATGGCCGAAGGCGAATAACATCGTGTAATTTCGCCATCCGGCCACTGAATCTGAAAATAGACCTCAGGCATGATTTTCCGCTCGACGTTCTTGCCGCCAAAAAACGCGAGACTCGCCGTCCAGTTGAAGATCGAGTGCTTCGCCGGCCGTGATCTCACCCACAACCTTGCAGCAAAGCTGGTGACGAGTGAACAGGTCGATCACACGGTCTCGGTTTCCGCGGGGCACGCTCAACAGGTACCCGAAGCTCGGGAAGCTGATGAGCCATTTCTCCACTTCAACGCCCGGGGGCATCGGCAACGCCCCCAGGTCGAGGGTCGCTCCCACGCGCGAGCACTCCAACAACATGAGCAGGGTCCCAATGACCCCTCCGTTGCTGATGTCTTTCGCCGCTTGGCACCAGTGGCTCTCGGCGATGCGAGGCAATAATTCGATGTTTTCGCGCAGCCTCTCTGGCGGCGCGCCCACGCTGGCGTTCCAGAACGGCTTGCCGGCTTGGTAGCGGGCATTGAGGTCTACCACCATCAACAGCTCGTCGCCCGGGCGCGCATCGAAACTGGTCAGCAGGACGTTCGCCTTGCCCACAATGGAGGCCGCCAAGAAGACCGGACCGGGCTCGCGGGTAATCGTCGTGTGACCGCCCACGATCGGGACGCCATAGTCCCGCGCAGCGGCTGTCATTCCCTGCCACACCGGTTGTGCCGTTTCGTGGTCCGGGGTCCAGAGAACGTCGACCACGGCGAGAGGCCGGCCACCCATTGCGCAGACATCACTGATGTTCACCATCACCGCGCTATAGCCCGCGAACCAGGGGTCGTCGGCAACGAAGCTCTGCAGCAACCCCTCGGCCGCCAGCAACAAGAAACCCCCGGAAGGATCCGGCATAGCGGCACAATCGTCGCCCAATTGAGCCGCCCCTTGCGCGGCCTCCAGAGCAGGCGAGTAGGCCCTTCGGATTTTCAGCTTGTCCCCAATGGCGGCCGAACCGCGGAGAAATTCAATAATATCCTCGAATCGCGACACACTGGTCTAGGCTACACGGTGAGGGGCGACGTCGTGCTCTGCGGGAGGATAGAAGTCGAGATTCGCCTCCATCTTGACGTGAGTGACTCCGTAAAGATCGACCTCGCCAAGCGGCTTCCAATGCAGTCTTTTAAAGAAGGCAGCGTTCTGTTGCTGCACGTGAGCGAGAAATGTCCGGCAGCCCAGCGCCTGCGCCGCGGACACGGCTTTGTAAATCAATCCCGCCCCGATGGAGCGCCCGCCATAGAAGTCCGGTTGACGATTGCGGATCGGGACGCTGGAACTCAAACGACGCAAATTGCGAAAGTTGCGGCGCACTCCCAGCCGGCTTCCCCACCACACTCCGGGCTCCCGCTCATCGATGCGGACAACGCCCACCACCTCATCTTCCATGCCCATCACGAGCGACAGCGACACGATCGGAATCATGGCGCGGTCGTATTCGTCCTCATCCGTTCCTTGAAAGATCTTCTGCTCCTCGCAAAAAACGGCTTGCCGCAGCCGCCAGAACCCGTCGAGTTCGGCCGGGGTTCGAGCAATCTTGAAAACAAAATCTCGCGGCTGGAATACGGGCGTCAAGAGGGGAAAGCCGGCCTGACCCGCGTCCACTTGAAGCATGTCCATTCGCTCCTCCGCTAGATCTCGAAGGTGGAAAGCGGGGAGCAGGCCCCGCATTTCCCGCACCCCGCCTTGATGCGATCCGAAGTCATGTCCGCCGCCTTGAGCATTTCTCCTAGGGGTTGCAGCACGGAGACCATGAAGTCGCTGCTCGGCGATGCATGGTGTTCCAAGGGGGTCCCGGTGACAGGAACGAAAGGTACGACAAACGGATAGACCCCGATGTCGATCAGCTTGCGGCAACCCTCCAGCAGCGTTTGCCTGGAATCTCCCAACCCCGCCAGCACGTAGGTACTCACCTCGCCCCTTCCGAAAACAGGGACCGCCGCCTCATACGCCTTCATGTAGTCATCCAGCGGGATTTCGGCTTTGCCGGGCATGATGCGCGCGCGCACCTCGGGATCGAAAGCTTCCAAATGCATGCCGAGTGAGGTCACGCCCGAGTCGCGCAACCGGCGGAACCAATCGAAGCTTGTGGGGGGCTCGCACTGCGCTTGGATCGGAATCTGGGTGCGCTGGGTGATGGCGGCCGCGCAGTCGCTGAGCACCGCGGCCCCGCGGTCGGGCGTCGGAGGCGTGCCGGTTGTCATGACCACGTGCTCGATGCCGTCGAGACGCTGGGCAGCTTCGGTAACTTCGGCCAATTGCTGCGGCGACTTGCTGGCAATCGTACGCCCGGCGCGCAACGATTCGCCAATGGCGCAAAATTGGCAACGAGTGCTGGAGTCAGGATATCGAACGCAATTCTGCAACACGGTGGTTGCCAGCACGTCCCGCGCGTGGAGCTGCGCGATCTTCCAGTAGGGGATGCCATCTTCTGTCCGCAGGGCATAGAACTTCGGCTGGGGAGGAAACGTCACCATGCCCACCTCCTCGCCGCCGCGAAACAGTTGCGCGTGACGGGTGTGGTCGACCGGCCTCGCTGAAAACGGCGAATCGCTTGCCGTATGGGTGTGAACCGGTACCATCACGGTCGTGCCCATGACGGTAATCGCCTTGTGATCAGATGGACCGGCGCCGCCACGGCGGCTCGACGCTCCGCTGGCGGGCGACTCGAATCTTAGTCCGCGAGACTGAAGCTCAGTGATGAGCTTCTGCCGCCGCCTGACCATTGTCGACTGGAAATCGCTCAGGCTTGCCATGTTCGTTTTCTGCTTGGAGACCGTTGTCCGCCCTGGCTCCTTCGGCGTGCGCGGCGCCTCGAAGCGAGACGTGCCGTCGCGGCGTCCGATCGATTTCGAGCTGAAACAGATCCGGGCGGGCGTAATGCCCGACAGAGTCCAGCATCCGCTTGCGCTTCGTGATGAGTGACGGATCGAGCTCCGCCAGCGCCATCCCCTCTCCTTCCTTGATGGGAGAGCAGAGATGCGTTCCTTCGGGCGAGACGATGGCCGTGCAGCAACCGGACTGAAGGGTCTTTTGCAGCTTGGGATCGGGCGTGATGCTGGCGATCTGCTCCCGGGTCAGCCAGCCGGTTGCATTCACAACGAAGCAGCCCGCCTCCAGGGCATGGTGGCGAATCGTCACCTCAATTTGCTCGGCGAAGACCGGACCGACCATTGAACCGGGAAAGTGCGCGCAGTGGATCTCCTCGTGCTGTGCCATCAGGGCAAAGCGGGCCAGCGGATTGTAGTGTTCCCAGCAGGCCAGAGCACCGACCCGTCCAACACGCGTCTCCACCACTTCGAAGCCGCTGCCGTCCCCCTGCCCCCAGATCATGCGTTCATGGTAGGAAGGGGTGATCTTCCTGCGTTTGAGAACCAGCTTCCCGTCGGCGTCAAAGACGAGCTGGCAATTGTACAACGTGCCGTGGTCCCGCTCGTTGACTCCGATCACCAGCACCATCCCGTGACGCCGGGCCGCCTCCGCGAAGGTCTCGGTCACCGGACCAGGCACCTCGACGGCCTCTTCGTAAAGCCGCATATGCTCTTTGCCGGCGAGCGCGGGCGGCATGACGAACGAGAAGTAGGGATAGTAGGGAACGAACGTCTCCGGAAACACCGCGATCTCGGCCCCTTCCCGTGCCGCGGCCGACACGGCCGAGACAACCTTCTCGACGGTGCCGGCGCAGCTCTCTAGGTCAGGAGAGATTTGAATCGCCGCTGCCTTGATCCGGCGCATCGGTCTAGACGGTCCAGGAATTGATGATCACGGCGTCATCCCGCTTGTGCAGCAGGATAATGTCGAGCACATCGAGCGGGTTGATCGGAATGATGCCTTCGATGAAGGCCTTTTCCGTTTGTCCGTAAAGAGCCTGCGTCGAAAAACGGCAACCGTAGATTTTCCCGCCCTCCGACATGAACTTCTTGAGGCGCTGGTTCACGAAGAGGTGGCCGGGGAAGGCTTCGTCCCCCAGTGTCGGGAAGCCGCGCTGAAACCCCATCGTCACGCCGGGCCCATAAAGCAGGATCGATGTCTCGAATCCTTTTCTCAGCAGGCGGGTGGCGGTCAAGGTGTTGACGATCGATATGGATCCTTCGAACGCTATTGTATGGAAAGTGACCAGCGCCTTTTGACCGTCCTCGGCCTGCACATCCTCAAACCTGAATTATGCACAGATTCACTTTGCGAGTGTGGCTGCGTTCGTAGCGGGTTGGCGGTCGTCGTGAGGTGGTAGTGGTAGCTCGGCAACTGGCCTTTTGGCTTCTCCGTGTCCGGTTTCCCTTCCCGCCCAGAATCCGCGTCGTCAAAACCTCGCTCGGAAGTGACGTGTTTCCAGTGCGTTACGGCTAGTGCATAAAATTTTATGCATAGCGCATAGCCAGGCTCTCAGATCAGCGCCCTCCCGACCACCGGCAGCAAGCCGCCGTAGGGAGTCGGCTTCCTGCCGCGGAAGTGGTAAGGCGTCGAAGCCCCGATTTTATTGGGCTGCGAGGCCGTCACGGCTGGGCCTTGTTGGACGGGCCTTTGGGAGCTATGCTGTTTTCGTCTGGTAACCATGTGGGTGACCTCCTTGGGGTTGGCTGGCGAAGCTGGTATCTTTGCCAGCCTACCTTTTTACCCCATGTTTTCGGGGGTTCCCAATGGTCCCTTGCGGCTCAGCCCTCCTCAGGTCCACGCCGCAGTGCATAATTCAGGTCAAATACTTTCTCTTCATAGTCGACGAGGAAGTCGCCGTCTTTGTTAAACTCTCTATCTACTTTTGGCATCCTTTGATCCTTTTTCCGGGTTAAAGAAGTTGCTCGGCCCTGTGAGCCGGCACGACAAAACCCACCAGGCAAAAAATCATACCATGCTCGCGATGAACTCTTAGCAGTACCGGGACCGTGCCGTCAGAATTCTCTTCTTGACGGTTAAAAGCCCCTTCGGCCGCCGCCAAACTCCATGGGGCTTTGACAGAATGGCAGACATCGGACAGGGAATCAACTCGAACGATCCGCAGGCGCACCGCAAAGCCACCGACGTGCCATGCCGGATGTGTGCCGGAAAACCTGCGCCACCCATCAACTTATACGCCAAGATAGGGTATCGGTCCGTTGATGTCAAGCTACTTGTGTAAACACTTGTGCAACCTGTCCTTCGCCAAAACTATGTAGCCGTTTAGATTGAAGTGCGAGGAGAGTCGAGGATCATCGTCAGGCCCGGATGCCGAATTCAACCCCAACGTCAGGGATCATCAGCGCAGCAAGCGACAGACACGAGCATGCAAGCCCGCGTAGGCCGGCCTACCTACGCGGTCGCTTCCGACGGCAATCGCTTTCTGCTCGTTACACCCGACCCAGAGGCAGATGCCTCCCCGCCGAAGGTTCAATTAGTGCAGAACTGGTCCGCCGAGTTCCGCGACCGCGAGCAGGGCTATTGGTATGCACCCCTAGGCTGAGACAGCGACAAAGTGAGACAGTAACCGTTCGCTGAAAGATTGTAGACTTTCGAGCGACACTATTGCAAAACTCTGCAACAGCCGGGAAAGCGGAGGCGGGCGCTGCTGGAGAGCAACCCGCCAAGGAATACCCGGCCGACAACTCATCGAGACGATGAGCCTCGGGGCGGGACATGTGTCCCGCTCCGGGTGCAAGCGATGTCTCGATAGATTGTCTCATGCCTCGGAAAACTCAAAGCTCGGATTTCTGAGCTGTTCGTATGCCGGCAACGATGCTTCGAACGCCGCCCGCTGAATTCTGTCCCACTTTATCTTGTCTCACTTCTGGGGTTCACTCCACTTTCAGCGAACGGTTACTGTCTCACTTTGTCGCTCTCTCAGCCTAGGGGTGCATGCCAGGCATATAGAAAACCCCCCGAAACACTTGACACCGCCTGGTACACTGCGATTAGAAACCGGAAAGGACATAGATCGCCGGACCAACACGACCGTTTCCCGGCCGGGACAGTTTCGAGTTGCTCTCCGAAATTTGTGGTCATCCACCGCGGATGGCTTCTAACTCAGCAAAGGCCGGCAGTTTCGCCGGCCAGACGTGGCGCACGCTTGCAGCGTGCCGTGTCGGCATTCGTGCCGGCATAGTAGGGACCGGCAATCCTGCCGGTCCACCGTGGACGCGTCAGCAGCGCGAACTCTCAATGGGGGTGCGCAGCCTGACGTGGCGCAAGCTCTCAGCTTGCCGCGTCGACACTCATGTCGACGCTCGCGTTCGTCCAAAACTGCCGAGCAAGAAGACCATCCGCTAGCAGCCGCTTTTTACGCTTCTTTTGGAGGCGGCTGCGAGGTTCGATCAACGGGAGCAAGAGGCGCCTCTCACAACAAAAAGGCAGCAAGAGAGGGTATAGGCATTTGAGCAAGAGAGGGGGCAGACTATTCGAGTCTCCAGAAAATGGCGCGAATCACCGCGACGAATACACGAAAAATGGCGGCGGCGGCGTACGTACAACTAGCGGTTTGGCGCCAAATCTGGGGTTTGCAATATAAGGAACGCGCGCGTGAACGAAATCCGCTAACTTCCGCTAGCTCCCCACCGGGCGATCGCGGCCCCCAGGGGTCTGTACTTTCCGCCCAAGGGTGTGCAGTCCCGCGCTCGACAATTAGGCGGGGCCATCAATAGGGCGCCCGCTACTCCCGGCCGCACCCTTGCGGGCGCGGCTCTGTTACAGTCGTTCAGTTCGTAATATCGAACGTGCGGCTCAATTCACGGACGGGAAGGTATACTTCATACCATTTTTTCTGGGCGTCGCTGCCGGCGTAGTCCTTCAAGGCTTGCTCGTCTTTGAACTCCATTACGAAGGCGGCGGTCACGCCTGATTCTCCGCCCTGCGCCTTGATCGAACGGGTCCATACCCGCGTTACGCCGTCGTAGGTCTCTGCTATGGTTCCGACACCTTCGAGGGCCTTGGCGATCTGCTCTTCGGAGGCATCGTCGTTCCATTTGACGGTGACGACGTGGATCACGCTATGGGGCTTCGTCCCGTGACCGAACAATGCGCCCGCCGCGAAAATCGCGAGGGCGGCGGTCACAGCTGTTAGAGTCTTCCAGTGAATCTTTCTTTTCATGTTGATGGTTCTCCCTGACAAAGAATGAGGATTTCAGATCCAGCGCTGTTCGCGGCGCTGAACTTCTCGCGCGAAAACAGCGGCGTGCCCGCATTCGGCGAGCAATCCTCCAAGTATATCGGTCCGGGCGAGTTCATTGCCAGTGGCACTGGTACCGGCGACACCGGCGCAGCTTTCCGGCTTTTCCCGATTCGCGGTTCACCTTTGAGCGTCCGACAGCGCCTGGCCGGCGGCGGCCGCGAGGAAATGCATGTCGTTGCTGAGGTCGATGAACTGAAAGCCCTCCTCGATGCGGCGGCGAGCGCTGGCGCCGTCCGAGACGGGTATGCCGGAGGGGACGCCGGCGCGCTTGCAGCCTTCACGGAAGCGCTGCAGCGCGGCTTCGTGATCGGGGTGCCCTGGTTCCACCCCCATCGACAGGGCCAAGTCAGCCGGCCCCAGGAATCCCACATCGACGCCTTTCACCCGGGCGATCGCTTCGGTGTTCTCGATCCCCTCGAGGTCCTCAATTTGGGGAATGCACAGGATCAGGTCGTTGGCCAATTTTCGGTAGTCAGGCGAGATCGTCTGGCAGCGGCCCGTGCCGGCTGAGCGCGTGCCGGCCGGCGGATAGCGCATCGCGCGGACGATGCCCTCGGCCTGCTCCGGCGTGCTGATGTGCGGAAAGACCAGGCCCCAGGCTCCCGCATCCAGCAGCCGCGCGATCGTGACCGGGTCGTGGTCCCAGGACCGCACCAGAGGGATCGCCCCGCGCGCCTCAATGGCCCGAATCGTGTGGGCGATCAATTCCATGTCGTAGTAGGTGTGCTCGGCGTCGACCGCCAGCCAGCCATAGCCGGCGGCGGCCATCACCTCCGCCGCCAGCGGCGAGGCCAGATTGAGCCAAGAGCCGATGCTGGGCTCGCCGGCCGCCAGGGTCTCCCGAATTGGGTTCGTCATGTGTCGTGTCCTTCCTTCGTCCGCGCTTGCATCGATCAGCTTTGCCGCGGAAACCCCCGCAGCATCGAGACGACACGG
This sequence comes from Bryobacterales bacterium, assembly GCA_965226185.1. Taxonomy (GTDB): domain Bacteria; phylum Acidobacteriota; class Terriglobia; order Bryobacterales; family UBA6623; genus CBDCYS01. The sequence goes on along the minus strand of CBDDCT010000007.1, from coordinate 2,302,624 downwards.
GGGTGATCGAGCACCTCCGGGTTGAGGATGTAGTTGGGCTTGCGGCCTTCGATGGCGTCGGTGACCTGCTCGAAAGTCTGGAGGTCCAGCCGGATGGTCGACTCGACCGTGATTCCGCCGTTGTGGTTGGTACAAATAATGCGCGGATGGCCCTGGTGGATCTCGCGCGGGCCGTTTACCGGATCGTCGACCACGTAGTAGCATAGCCGTTCCTCAACGATGGCGCGGTGGACCGCCTGGTCATCGACGAGGTTGCCGCGCGAGGGATTGATCAGCGATGCGTGCGGCCGCATGGCACGGAGTTCGTCATAGCCGACGATCGTCTCGTCGCCCAAGACGTGCAGAGAAACGGTATCGCATTCCCGGAACAGCTCGAGCGGACTCTCGACTGTCTCAGCCCCGAACTTGCGGGCCAGTTCAGCGATGTCCGGCCTTACGTCATAGACTAGGAGCCGGCCTTGCTCCCCGAGCAGGGGCCGCGCGCGCATCGCCACCTGCTGTCCGATGCGTCCAAACCCGTAGAGCCCCAGGGTGGACCGCTGCGCATCGTAGGTGCGGATGATCGAGAAGTCTCCGCCGTGAGAGAGCCGGTTGAGAGTATAGACCCGCTTGAGCGTCGCAAGCCATTGGGCGATGGTGTATTCGGCGACAGTGTCCATGTGCACCGGCGCGATGGTAACGAGGACGCCGTGCTCGGTCGCTATGTCAACATTGACCTTGTCGTAGCCGACACCCCAGCGCGCGATGATGCGCAGGTCCTTGGCCGCTTCGTAGAAACTCCGATGAAACAGCGCCGAGTCGGCGATCACGGCGATCACGCCGGCGGCGTGTTCGGCGGTCATGTCGCGCGCGCTGTAGCGCTCGACGCCGGTGAGTTTGGCCAGCTCCGCCAGCCCCTGGCTGCGAGCTTGTGACTCGAACTGCTTGTTCTCGAAAATGCGTGCGACCAGGGTCTTGTAGCGCATGAGTTTTTCTGATTGTCGATTTCGGGTTCGTTTTGCTGACCTGCCGTCCTAATATAGTGGACAAATAGAGTACATGCCAAAGACCGTCAACTTCAACAAAGAGCGTTAGGCTCGCCCGCTGGAGATTGAGCGCTGAGGTGAGAGAGCTTGCCACCTGCCCCCACGGCGCGGGGTAGACTAAAGATCCTGAATTCCCGAATCGTCGGTCATCCGGAAGCGATCCAGGATTGGCCTCCAAACTGACCCACTACCAGTCAGTCCGTGGATGCAAAGCGCGTATCGGCTAACTAAGCACCCACCTGGACCTGGTAGTTTAGAAGCTGGTTGGAGGGCTCGCCCGGCGAATGGGCGCGTGCTTCGCCGTGGTCTGATCCGTTTCCTCTGAACTTTTGCCTTGTGCCTCAAACTGAAGCCGATCCCTATAAGCTCGACGTCTCCGCTGTCCGGAACCCACCCCGAACGCTGGCCGGGGCGCTGCGCCATGTTGGGCCGGGGTTGATCCTGGCCGCGACTGTCGTTGGTTCCGGCGAGCTGATCGTCACAACGGTGCTGGGAGCCGAGACCGGCTATGTACTGCTTTGGCTGATTCTGCTGAGTTGCGCGGTCAAGGTCGTGGTGCAGCACGAGCTGGGCCGATTTACAATCGGGACCGGCGCGACAACGCTCGAAGCGCTCAACAAGATCCCCGGGCCGCGAGTCCGTGTCAGTTGGATCATTTGGCTTTGGCTGATCATGGTGGGCTCGCTGATGTTTTCCATTGGAGGGATGTTCGGAGCGATCGCCGAAGTGATGCATCTGGTCGCACCCGCTGTCCCCATCGATTTTTGGGTCCCCTCGGTGGGTGTGGTGACGCTCTGTCTGCTTTACTTTGGCCGCTATGGGCTGATCGAAAAGGCGTCACTTATTCTTGTCGGAGCCCTCACCGCAATGACGGTGGCCGGCATGTTTTTGCTGCTGAAGCGCCCCGACCTGCTTTCCTGGCCGGACATCGCGGATGGACTGCGGTTTCGGCTTCCTTCCGGGGGCCTTTCAACGGCGCTGACGGTTTTCGGAGCCACCGGCGTCGGGGCGGCCGAGCTGGCGACCTATCCCTACTGGTGCATCGAGAAGGGCTACGCGCGGTTCACCGGGCCGAACGACGGAAGCGAAGCTTGGCGAAAGCGTGCCCGTGGCTGGGTCGGCGTCATGGGCCTGGATGTTGTTTTGTCGCTTTTTGTCTATACGTTCTCGACCGTGGCTTTCTTCCTGCTGGGGGCAGGGGTGCTGCATGGTTTCCAGACGATTCCTCAGGGGGCGGACACGATTCGTTCCCTGTCCAGGATGTACAGCGAGACTCTCGGGGCCTGGTCCATGCCGCTGTTTCTGATCGGGGCGGTGGCTGTCCTTTACTCGACGGTGTTCGCCTTGACCGCGGCCTATAGCCGTTTGACAGCGGATTTTCTTGGGCTCGCCGGTTTGTTCGACAGGACCGATTACGTTCAGCGAACCCGCTACGTGAACCGAGCCCTGATCGCATTCTTGATTGGTCCCTGCATCACTTTTTACTTCATCCGGGAGCCGGTCGTGATGGTCAAGGTCGGCGGAATCACGCAAGCGGTTCTGTTGCCCATCCTTGGCTTCTGCACGATCTATTTGCTGCGGCATCACTTGCCGCGGACGATCGCGCCTTCGCGGAGTCTCTATTTGGCGTTGTGGACGACTTCGTCGGTGATGCTGCTGGTTGTGCTGGGCGCGGTCTACCTTCAGCTCAGCGGTTAGCTGAACAACTACCGCCTGAAGCGTGACCGGGCCGGAACAGAGCCGCGCCCGCGAGGGTGCGGTCGAGCGTACCCAGTGCGTCGGGTCCGCCATCGCGATACGGTCACTGCCAGACTGGACCGCACCCTTGCGGGAGCGGCTCTGACAAACACGTTTGAAGCTCGCCTTTCAGATGAGATAAGATCCGTGTGTCGAGGAAAACTCCATGTTTCAGACACGACGCAGTTTCTTGAGCACTCCTCTCCTCGCCACGGCGGCAGCCGCGGCTCAATCGCCGAAGGACGATATTTCGCTGGCGAGCTGGTCGCTGGTTCGCAGCTTCCGGGCGGGCAAGTGGAAGAATCTTGACTTGCCGCGGATCTTGCGCGGGGAGCTGGGGATCAACGGGCTGGAGTACGTCAACACGTTCTTCGAAAACCCCACGATCCGGTATCTGCAGCAGTTGAAACGGAACTGCGCCGACCACGGCGTCACTTCCGTTCTCATCATGGTCGACGGCGAAGGCGATACGGCTGCTCTCGACCGGCAAGAGCGCATGCAGGCCGCGGTGGCCCATCGCAAGTGGGTCGACATTGCTCACTATCTTGGCTGCCATGCGATTCGCTGTAACATGCGGGGCGGCCTGCGAGAGTGGAAGCAGGACGCGGATTTGGTCAGCCGGGCGGCCGAATCGTTTCAGGACTTGCTCGATTACGCCAAGGACTCCGGCCTGAATGTTCTGATCGAGAACCATGGCGGGGCGTCGTCCGATGCCGATCTACTGGCGTCGCTGATGAAAAAGGTGGGTGATCCTCGCTTTGGGACGCTGCCGGATTTCGGCAATTTCAACGAGGGGGACGATCGCTACGAAGGAACGCGCAAGCTGATGCCGTATGCTCTGGGTGTATCGGTGAAGGCCTCCTGGACGCCGGAAGAAACGCACCCAGGCTGGGATCTGAAGAGACTGATTGGGATCGCCCAGCAGGCCGGCTATCACGGTTTCTGGGGAATCGAGTCGAGCTACGGCCGCCGGTCTGGTCAGCGGGGGCGGACGGAATCCCAACTGTCGGCGGCACAAACCTGGGAGCAGGACAAGAAAGGCGTGATGCTGACCAAGGCCGTGCTTGAAAGCACTGTAGTGAAGAAGGGATGACCGCGGCCGAACCGAGATCGAAAGGCGAGCAGGCGGCGAGATTTTCAGCGATGACGGCGAGGAGCGAAATATGATTGCCAGTGGAATCAGAAAGATTCTTTCCCCAATAGGTATTCTTCTGCTTTCGGCCGGGGCGATTTTCGCGGCAGGCGGCTTCGAGGGCAGGTGGGATTTAACGGAAAAAGCTCAGAACCGGGAGTACGCGTCTTGGCTGGAAGTCACCAAGAAAGGCTCCGGCTGGACGGGCCGGCTTCTTTCCCGCTCCGGCCATGCCATGCCCACGAAAGTGGTTATCGAGGGGAACGAACTGAATGTTGTTATGCTCGACGACAACCCCGAACGGCAACGGCCTTCGAACCGCAAATGGCCCACCTTGACAGGACGGCTCGTGGAGGGCAAGCTCGCGGGAACCGGCAGCGACTCCCGGGGAAGGCCGTTTGAGTGGAGGGGTGCGCGGGCTCCGGACCGCTCGGAGGGCTCCGGCCGCGAAGTCACCTGGGGCAATCCGATCCACATATTCAACGGGAAGGACCTCGGCGGCTGGCAACCCATGCCGGGCCGGCGTTCCAGCCAATGGAGGGCGAACGACGGCGTCCTCACGAATAAAGACACCGGCGCCAACTTGCGCACAACGAGCACGTTTAGGGACTTCAAGCTGCACGCCGAATACAAGGTCCCCAAGGGCAGCAATAGCGGTATCTACCTGCGGGGGCGCTACGAGATGCAGGTCGTGGATCAATATGGACTCCCGCCTCACTCTCGGGGCAACGGCGGGATCTACGGCTATATCGCGCCCACGGTCAACGCGGTCAAGCCCGCGGGCGAGTGGAATTCGCTCGACGCAACGATTATCGGATACCGCGTAACGATCGTTCTCAATGGCCGGAAAGTGATCGACGGTAAGCTTATTGACGGCATCACTGGCGGGGCGATCGACAGCAATGAAGCGGCGCCCGGGCCTATTTTGCTGCAAGGCGACCACGGGCCTGTCTATTACCGCAACGTTGTTTTGACTCCAGCGGAGTAGAGGCTTAGTTTGCGCTGATACGCCGGAGATGAACAATTCAGGATGTACCTGTCCAGATCGGATCTTGCTGCTCTTGGAACCATCGTTTCCACGAACAGGTGACGGCCCGAATGACTGAGCCATCGAGCTTCCTGATTTCATCCGCGGCAGAGGCAGCCAAGGCTCTCGACTACTTCAATGGTTTTCACGACGGCTTTATGAAACGAATCAACATCATCTCCAGTGATGAAATCGATGAAGACCGCGGTCAGAGCTGCACCGGATTGTTTGAAGTCGGCATCGATTTCGCTCACTACAATTACCAAGACGGGAACGAGCCATTTCATCCCTACAACCAGCTCGTCCACACGAAGTTCCGCAACGTTCAGGATATCTTCTGCGACTTTCGTGACGGATTTCTCGGTAACACGATCATCAGCCTGTCGGTGGTGCCAGCGAATCGCCGGAAGGGCGGCACCACGGCTACGGAGCCATGTTTGGGCCTGCAGTTAGCGCGGCATTATTATTTCGAGGAGTTCCGGCGTTACGAACTCAGACAATCTCAGTTGTTTACGTTCGCCGAGGCGACCTTTCGCGAAGCACCCCCGGGAGCGTAGCGTCTCCGAAGTGGCCGTGGAGAAGACGGTATCGGCGGCGCTGGCTCACTCAGGCTCACGCCGGGGACAAGATAGCGTAGGTCACCAGGGCGACGGCAATTGCATTCTTATCGCCGTCAAAGACATCCACGCGCCCGACACACACTCTTTTCCCTGTCTTGATGACGTGAGCGCGGGCCACGATCGTGCCCCCCACGATGGGCCGCAGGTAGTTGATCTTCATCTCGATCGTGGCGATGTTGTATTTACGTTCCAACTGCCGCCAAAGAGCGATTCCCATGGCGGAATCGGCCACGGTTGCCGCCACGCCTCCATGGACGACGCCGGCGCCGTTCATGAACTCCTCGCGAACAGGGCATTCGACAGTCACGCCGTCGTCGTGCCGTTCAAGAACTCGAATTCCAATGTATTCGTTGAAATGCATGGTGGATGGAGGGCGGGTTGACGGGTCCGGAGCGATTCGCGTGAAAAGCGGACCAGTTCCAAACAAGTCACTCTAGCACCCGCGTGCCATGGAGTAGCGTGCGCCCGATTCCTTGACCGTGCCCGGCAGACGCGCAGTCGCTACATTTCAAATAACGTTGCCATCTTCGGCCGCTCGGTCCGCCGGCTCTCTCGACCGTCCAGCTCTTTCAGTAGCGTTCGGACGGTTGCCGGGGAGTGGCCGCTGTAGTGGTTGTTCACGTAGCCGTAGATCGTTACCCCTCGCTGGCGCAGGGGACGGCAGATGCCGACCCATTCCCGCAGGTCATCGCTTCTATCGAGCAGGACTTTGTCCCAAGTCTGGGTGATTTCTTCCATGGCGTGACGGTCCCCAAGCCAGCGAATGTAGCTGAAGTCGGCCGTGATGGGATCGACTTTTTCGCCAACCTCGGTGGGACGCTGCATCCAAGCATGGTCGGTAAGAGCCAAGGCAACGCCGTGCTTCCGAAGCAGACCGGCCAAGCGCGGCTGAATCCACCGTTTGTTTCGGATCTCGACCGCGATGCGAAACTGCTTTGGCAACTCTCGAAGAAAGGAACTCAATCGCAGCAGAAAGGGACCCGGGCCGTCAAAGGCTTTACGATTGTAGTAGGGAAACTGGAGAAGCAACGGACCGAGCTTTTCGCCGAGGCCCTCCATCGCGGTGAGGAACTCTTTCAACTCGCCGCGGCAGCCCACTAAACACTTCTGGTGGGTGATAACGCGCGGGAATTTGGCCGCGATTCGGAAATGGGGCGGCGTGCGGTGATACCAGGAGCGAATCGCGTTGGCGCTTGGGACGCGGTAGAAAGTCGAGTCCACCTCCACGCTGTCGAACTCCTTGGCGTAGAAGTGGAGATAATCCGCGGACGCCAGTCCCCGGGGATAGAACGAGCCCTCCCAGCCACGAGCCGTGAAAGCGCAGGTGCCAAGGTAGAGGGGCGCAAGTTCCCCTGCCCGGGGCTTCCGCGGCCGTTGATCCTCCATCGCCCCGTCAGGTTAGCAAAGATTCGGGTAGCGGCAGTCTGGTGGCTGGCAACGCGCGGGTGGTGGATTTCCACCAGGGCATGAGAAAATCAAGGTTCTCATTCAAAACGACTTGCGAAGACTTGTGGATTGGCGACCCGATTGCTAGTGAGTTCGAGTGGGCTGACACGGCAAGTCACCCGGTGCAACGGCTTGCCGGGCCGGCAGCGTTTTGACTCGAATGGAGGATCTTATGTCGCTATTCAGAATCGTCGCTTTAGTCGCTGCTCTGCCATTGCTAGCGGCGGGTCAGTTTGTTGGTGCGGGTCCGCTGGACTCAGTCGGCGATTCAGATGTGTTTCGAACGCCGGGTTTCAATGGCAGATCAGACCTTCCGAGAACCCGAAATTCACCACCGGCTCCGGCGGGCGGTATTCTCTCCACGCCGGGCCCCAGAACGCGCCAACGGTCCGTCCTCAGACCGCCCAGTGTCGGCGAGATGATTCTTACCATGCCCAGACGGAGCCCCCGGACGCGGTCGAACCGTTCGCGCAGTTGCCTGATGGAACCGGACGAGACAGCGGCAGCCAAGTAGTGTCCGACGTGAGTGGCTCAGTAGTGCAAATCCCTCCAGGAGTCGAGATGGGTAGCGCTGTTCGCTAAGAACGGAAGGATTAGCCTAGTTCAATCACCAGGTCCAAACCCACCGTCTTTCAGGCGGTCAGCTTCAAGCGAGGGTTCTCAACAGAGCCGCGCCCGCAAGGGTGCGGTCCAGTCTGGCAGTGACCGCATTCCGACGGCCGACCCGACACACGGAGTCGACGCTGTTGGTCCGGGATTTTACTCTTGTAAACAATCATCGAGCCCTGCTCGCGGAATGGCGCCTTCGCGAATCAGTTTCCAGTCGGGTTCGGTAATATCCACGGTCGTGGCGCCCGGGCCGCTGATCAGCCCGGCATCGAGAACCAGATCCACGCGGCCATCCATGATGCCGAAAACGTCGATGCCGCTGCGGCAGGTGGGGCTGCCCGAGCGGTTTGCACTTGTCGCAATCACCGGCATGCCGAGCATTTCAATCAACTGATTGGGGACCGCGGCGGCACTGTGACGCAGGGCCAGCCTGCCTGTGTTGCCAGTCACCCTTAACGGCAACTTCGAAGTAGCGGGAACAATGATCGTGAGCGGCCCTGGCCAGAAGTGCCTCGCCAGCAGGTAGAAGCGGGCCGTCAAGTTAGTTGCGTAGTCCTCGGCCATCAGCAAGGAGGTCACAAGAATCGGCAGTGAGCGATGAGATTCTCTGCCTTTGGCTTGAAACACGGACGAAACGGCCTTCAAATTAAAAGGGTCGGCTATGAGCACGTACAAGGTGTCGGTCGGAATTGCGACGACCTTGCCAGCGGTGATCGCTTCGGCTGCGCTGGCGATGGCTTCGGGCCCGGCGGATTCCGCGTCGATTTCGATTATTTGTGTGCGCAAACCAGTTTTCCGTTGCCCCCACGCGGGGTAGATTCCGCTCAAGCCTGTAGCCCGCGCAGCGCTACGGGCCAAACTTCGCGAAACGGAGCTTCGTTCCAAACCCATTTTGAAGAAATCCGGCCCGAGCGGCGGCCTCTTCAGGCGCGGCGGGTCGAGGTCCGGGGGAGGGGACGAAGGACTACTGTTGATTCTAGCGCAGCGGCAAGAGGTCGCACATTGTTTGCCGCGGCGCCTTTCCTGCAGTGCCGCTTCGAGCGGCCGGATGCGGCCCACGGCTACAGTGTGCTAAAAGGCTGGTTCACGAGTGACAAGCGCGGGCACAGGCGTTTAGGTCCGCAGACGGATAACAGCTTAGGGAACTTTGGAGCAACCAAATAGCGTGCTGAGCCATCTTCGATCAGTCCTCTGGATGTGTCCGTTGATCGGACTGTCCGTGTTCGTCATGGGCAGCATTTCACTCGTGGCTTCGTTGTTTGATTCAAGCGGCCGGCTACAGCACCGGGTCGCGGTAGCCTGGGCGCGGATGGTTCTTCACATCTGCATGGTCAGGGTTGGCGTGCTCGGCGCGGAGAAGCTCGATCCCCAGCAGCCCTGCGTGTTCTGCTCGAATCACTTCAGTCTGATCGATACCCCGGTGATGTTCGCCAGTATGCCGCGGGAATTTCGGATTCTGGCGCGGGATAATCTGTGGAAAATTCCGTTTCTTGGCTGGCACCTGAACCGTGCAGGTCATATCCCGGTGAGCCGCGAAAGCCCCCGGGCCGCGGCGCGCAATATTGGGGAAGCCGCCGGCCGGGTTCGCAAGGGGATCTCGATCTTGCTGTTCCCGGAGGGCGGAAGAACCCGCCAGCCCGTCATGCGGCGGTTCAAGCCAGGGGCGGCTTATATCGCGATTCAAGCCGGAGTCCCGATCGTTCCGATGGCCCTGGTGGGGACGCGAGACATCTTGTCTCCCAGCTCGTCACACTTGCATCCGGGGCGGGCGGAGCTGCGGGTCGGCGCACCGATCGCCACGACGGGGCTTACCAATCGAGACGCCAAGGACCTGATTGAGCGCGCGCAGCAGGAGGTGGCGAAGCTTGCCGGTGTGGCGTGGCCGGATCGGGCGCCGACCCAGGCTGGCCCGGATGCGGAATGATGGCGGAGCAGGGCAATCCGGCGCCGCCGGCCCAATTGTTAAACTGAAGCATCGAGGCTACCGTGAGCCAGCCACGCACACTCTACGAGAAAATCTGGGACGAGCACGTCGTCACCCATGAGCCGGGCTGTCCGGCGGTCCTGTTTATCGATCTGCATCTGATCCACGAGGTGACTTCGCCGCAAGCTTTTCAGGGGCTTCGTGACCGCGGCATTGGGGTTCGGCGGCCCGACTGCACGGTCGCCACGATGGATCACAGCATCCCAACGACCGACCGCACTCTTCCGATCGTCGATCCCATCGCCGCCAGGCAGGTCGATCAGCTCCGTATCAACTGCAAGGAGTTTGGCGTACCGCTGTTCGACATCGGCGACGAGAACCAAGGCATCCTCCACATCATCGGACCGGAACTGGGACTCACGCAGCCCGGCCTGACGCTGGTTTGCGGCGACAGCCATACCTCGACCCACGGCGCGTTCGGCGCGCTGGCCTTCGGCATCGGGACAACTGAAGTCGAACATGTTCTGGCCACGCAGTGCTTGCTGCAAAACAAGGCGAAGACCTATGAGATCAGATTCGAGGGCGCTCTGCCCAGGGGTGTCGTGGCGAAGGATTTGATTCTCGCCCTGATCGCAAAAATCGGTGTCGGCGGGGGCACGGGCCACGTTCTCGAATACAGGGGAAGCGCCATTGAGTCGCTTTCGATGGAAGCGCGGATGACCGTGTGTAACATGTCGATCGAGGCCGGGGCGCGAGCGGGAATGGTGGCGCCCGACGATACGACGATCGAATATCTTGCCGGTCGGCCGCGCGTGGCGAAAGGCGAGGGCTGGGATCAGGCGGTTGCGCGCTGGAAGCAGCTTCCAACCGACGAGGGCGCTGTCTACGACAGGAGCGTGACTATGGATGTCACCGAACTGGAGCCCATGATCACCTACGGCACGCACCCGGGCATGGGCGTGGCGATCTCGCAGCCCGTCCCCGAACCTGCTTTGCTGGGTGACTCAGGTCAAGGCGCGGCGATTCAAAAGGCTCTCGACTACATGCAACTCGAGGCAGGCAAACCGCTGCTGGGTCACCCGATCGATGTCGTCTTTATCGGGAGCTGCACGAATTCCCGAATCTCGGACCTGCGTCAGGCAGCGGAACTATTCAAGGGCCGCAAGATCGATCCAAAGGTCAGGGTGCTGGTGGTACCGGGGTCGGAGAAGATCAAGAAGCAGGCTGAACAGGAGAAGCTGCCGGAGATCTTCCGGGCGGCCGGAGCGGAGTGGCGCGAAGCCGGCTGCAGCATGTGTATCGCCATGAACGGCGACCAGCTCGATCCCGGCCAATACTGCGTCAGCACGAGCAACCGGAACTTCGAGGGTCGCCAGGGCAAAGGCGGGAGAACCTTCTTGGCCAGTCCGATGACGGCCGCGGCCAGTGCCATCCGTGGCGCCATCGCCGACGTTCGGACGATGATGTGAGTTCCTGATCCGTTGAGCTGTTGAGCCGCTGAGCCGCTGAGCCGTTTGGCCAATGAGCGGTTGAGCCTTGGTTCGCGGGTGTCATCCGCCCGCGGATGCATTTTGTGGGGCGGGTTGTTCCGCTCGGTTTTGGAATTCACTAGCAGGCTTTGTCCTGCTCATCCGGTCGGCGCCCGTGTCGCCGCGACCGGGCTGCGGGACGACGGAGCATCCGCTCAACGGAACATCAAACCAACGGAACAGCAGATCGACGGAGAAACGGCTCAACTGCTCAACTGCTCAACCGATCAACGGAGAGTCAACGGAGAAACGGAATGCCCATCAGCACCTTCACGGGAAGCATGGTTCCCCTGCCGGCCAAAGATATCGACACGGACCAAATCATCCCCGCCCGTTTTTTGAAGACCATCGACAAACAGGGCCTCGGCGACGATTTGTTTCACGACTGGCGTTACGACGAGTCAGGGGAACCCAAGCCCGATTTCATCCTGAATCAATCGCGAGTGAAGGGAGCGAACGTCCTTCTCGCCGGTGACAACTTCGGTTGCGGCAGCTCGCGTGAACACGCTCCTTGGGCGCTGCTGGGGTACGGCTTTCGTGCGGTCATCAGCACGTCGTTCGCCGACATTTTCTGCAACAACTGCTTGAAGAACGGGCTGCTACCCGTCGCCGTGGACGACGCGACGCATGCCGAGCTGTTCGCGGCCGTCGAGAGCGATGCCGCGGTCCAGGTGCAGGTCGACTTGCAGCGCCAAGCCCTGCGGCTCCCCAGTGGCCGCGAAGTCGAATTCCCCATCGACGAGTTTTCGAAGCAGTGTCTGCTGGAGGGCGTCGATCAACTGGGCTACTTGCAGAAGCAAGCGGCCGCGGTCGCCCAATACGAAGCCAGCCACCCGCGCCCGGTGTGCACAACCTAGAAACCGGCCCCGGGCCGTGCGCGTGAGCAAGCGGTCCAGATGGGTTACCGCACACTCACGTGCGGGTTTCCCTTGATAAGAAACCGCAGATGCAGTTCCTGGCTGACAGAGATTCCGATACGGACCGCGGTCTGAATCTCAAATGCTTCCGGGACCTTCGGCTGGCGCACCCGCAGAGGCCCCCGGGTCACGTCCGCGCCGTAGTGTTCCCGTGTGATTCCCATCGCCTGGGTCAGCTTGCCGGGTCCCGACGCCAGATCGCGCAAGCGCTTCGCCTTTGGCCGCCGCCGTTGCATCTCCTCGATTCCGCAAACCGGTTCGAGAGCCCGGATTAGCACGCAGCCGGGTTGTCCGTCAGGCTCGGCCACCAGGTTGAGGCATTCGTGCATCCCGTAGCTTAAGTAGACGTAAGCGTGTCCCGGCGGACCGAAGATGACTCGGGTTCTCTCGGTAACGCCGCGCGCGAAATGAGCGGCCCGGTCACCCGCTCCAAGATAAGCTTCGGTTTCGACGATCCTGCCCGCCAGCTCGCATCCGCCCAGCCGGTGGATGACGTAATTCCCCAACAGGCCGCGGGCCACTTGCGCTGCTGGACGGTTGAAAAATGCGCGTTCGATCCGGCGCGTCTTCAAGAGCAGTTGAGCGAGGGTCATGCCTCTAGATGAAGCCCAAAAAAACTGGCGCCATTGCGAGCGCGGACTTCCGTCCGCGCCTCTGCGCCTGCGTTTCGATGTTATGCGACCGCTCAGCGGTCGGCCATTTGCCGCAGCACGTATTGCAAGATGCCGCCGTTTTGGTAGTAGAGCACTTCCTGCGGAGTGTCGATACGGACGGTGGCTTGGAAGGTAACGGGGTCTCCTCCGTCGGGTGTCGCGGTAACCGTCACTTCCTTGGCGGAGCCGTCCCCGAGGCCCTCGATGTCGTAAACTTCGCGGCCGCTCAAGCCCAGCGATTCCGGGTTCTCGTCAGGCTTGAACTGCAGGGGCAGCACCCCCATGCCGATCAAGTTCGAGCGGTGGATGCGTTCGTAACTTTCAGCAATCGCCGCGCGGACTCCCAATAGACTGGGACCCTTGGCGGCCCAGTCCCGCGAAGATCCCGAGCCGTACTCTTTTCCGGCGATTACGATCAGAGCCGTACCCTCTTGACGATACTTCATGGCGGCATTGTAGATGCTCATCTGCTCGCCGCCGGGCAGGTGCTGTGTCCAGCCGCCTTCAGTTCCGGGAGCCAGGCGGTTGCGGAGCCGGATGTTAGCGAACGTTCCCCGCATCATCACTTCGTGGTTGCCGCGGCGCGACCCGTAGGAGTTGAAGTCGCTCGGTTCGACGCCGTTTTCGATCAGGTAAGCGCCAGCCGGACTATCCGCTTTGATCGCCCCGGCGGGAGAGATGTGATCCGTCGTGACGCTGTCGCCCAGTAAAGCGAGCACTCGCGCGCCCCGGATGTCGCTCACAGGATCGGGGTCGGGGCCCATCTCGACGAAATAAGGCGGCCGCCGTACGTAGGTCGAACTGCCGTCCCAGTCGAACAGGTCATCGTCGGGAGCATCGAGTGCCCTCCACTGGCTGTCGCCCGTGAAGACATTGGCGTAGCTGTCGCGGAACATTTCCGACTTAACGGTGGATTGAATGATGTCCTGGACTTCTTGCTGGGAGGGCCAAAGGTCTTTCAGGAAGACAGGGTTGCCTTCCAGGTCATCGCCCAGCGGCTCGGTGGCGACGCCGGTATCCATGGTTCCGGCCAGCGCATAGGCCACGACTAGGGGCGGCGAGGCCAGATAATTCATGCGCACCTCCTGATGCACGCGACCTTCGAAATTGCGGTTGCCGGAGAGGACGGACGCCACCACCAGATCGCCCTCGCGAATCGCCCTGGATACTTCCTCGGGCAAGGGTCCGGAATTCCCGATGCAGGTCGTGCAACCGTAGCCCACCAGGTTAAATCCGGTCATGTCGAGGTACTCGGCCAGGCCCGACTTTCGCAGGTACTCCGTGACGACTTTGGAACCGGGCGCCAAGCTGGTCTTGACCCATGGCTTGACTTGCAAGCCGCGCTCAACGGCCCGTTTGGCGACCAGGCCGGCGGCGATCATCACGGCCGGGTTGGATGTGTTCGTGCAACTGGTGATAGCGGCAATCACGACCGCGCCATGGCGAAGTTCGTGCTCCGTGCCGTTGATGCTGAGCTTGACTGCGGTTTGTGGTTCGACTGCCACGGCGCTGGACCCGCCGCCACCCGATCCAGCGGCGGCGGGTTCACGCCTCGCGAGGATCTCATCGAGAGCACCGCGGTAGGAAGATTTGGCGTTTTTGAGCGCGACCCGGTCTTGCGGCCTTCGCGGCCCCGCCAAGCTCGGCTCGACCTCGGATACGTCCAGTTCGAGCGTGCCGGAATAGACGGCCTCGGCGCCCTCCTCGCGAAACATTCCCTGCTCCTTGGCATAGGCCTCGACCAGGGCGACTTGCTCATCCGAGCGTCCGCTCAGACGCAGGTAAGCGAGCGTCTCCTCATCGATCGGAAAGATGCCGCAGGTTGCGCCGTACTCCGGCGCCATGTTCGCGATCGTGGCGCGGTCAGCCAGCGGCAGCTCGGAAAGCCCGTCCCCGTAAAATTCGACGAACTTCCCGACGACCCCTTTCTTGCGCAGCATCTCGACGACAGTGAGCACCAAGTCGGTTGCCGTCGCGCCTTCGGCGAGTTTGCCAGTCAGCTTGAAGCCGACCACTTGCGGGATGAGCATCGAGATTGGCTGCCCCAGCATCGCGGCCTCGGCCTCGATTCCGCCCACCCCCCAGCCGAGGACGCCGATGCCGTTGATCATGGTGGTGTGGGAGTCCGTCCCGACCAGCGTGTCGGGAAAGGCCCGCGTGACGCCGTTCGACGCTTGCGTAGAGACGACAGGCGCCAGGTATTCGAGATTAATCTGGTGGACGATGCCCGTGCCTGGAGGGACGACTTTGAAGTTGCTGAACGCCTTCTGCCCCCATTTGAGGAACTGGTAGCGTTCGCGGTTGCGCATGAACTCGAGTTCGGTGTTGAGCTGGAATGACTGGGCGGTGCCGGAGCGGTCCACCTGCACCGAGTGATCGATGACCAGCTCGGCCGGCTGAAGCGGGTTGATACGCGACGGATTGCCGCCCAGAGCCTTCATGGCTTCGCGCATCGCGGCCAGGTCGACAATAGCCGGGACACCGGTGAAGTCCTGCATCAGGACCCGGGCCGGGCGGAAGGCGATTTCGGTACTGGGCGCGGCTTGGGGATCCCAACCGGCCAGGGCCTTGATGTCCTCGGCGGTGACGGTCGTTCCGTCTTCGAAACGGAGCAGGTTTTCCAGCAGAATCTTGAGCGAAAAAGGGAGCCGTGATACGTTGCCGCCTCCCGCGGAGGTGATGCTGAAAAATTCGTAGGCACGGTCGGCAACGGAGATTGTGGCGCGAGCGCCGAAGCTATCCATACTGAAACTCCTGCTAGGGAAGGCTGATGAGCGCAGCCCAATGCGGACGCCCCGAGAGGGCTGGGACGGACTTTACCTTATCATCGCACTACGGGATTGAAACTGACAATAATAAGGATAGCTCGCTGACGAGCTAGCGCACCTCCCACCGGAACCCTTCTTGGGCGCACCGAGCATTCTGGTTGCCTCTCGATGCGTGGAAGGACGAGGTTCGTTGAAGACGGCTTCTTTCGATATCCTTGATTCGCGAGCTATGAGTTCGGGTTGAGCGTGCTCTCTGCTTGCTGTTGAGGCCCGCCAATCATACCGCAACTCGCGAGTCCTGTGAGAAAAGAAGGTCGTTTGAGCGTCCCGTCAGCGCTCGCGTCCAGCGCAAATTCGAGATTCACTTCGGCCCTTGACAATAGGCGAAGAAAAAGCGAATATAGATACGTGCTTTCCCCCTCGCAGACTTCCAACAAGCTCATTGGGATCGCGCGTTTGGCCGCTCGAAGCGAGCGGCTTGCCGCTAAATCGAAAGTCGAGTATTTCGAGCTGCCGACACGCAGTATTCTTAACCGCTGCAGCAATACCAAATTGCCTTTCACCTGGACGATCAACCCCTATAGGGGTTGCGAGTTTGGCTGCAAATACTGCTACGCGCGCTACACCCACGAGTTCATGGGTCTCGATGACGGCCGGCTTTTCGAAGAGAAGATCTACGCCAAAGCGGATGCCGCCCGGGTGCTGCGCGAAGACCTGCGGAAGCATCGCAAAGGCGCGATCGCGATCGGAACAGCAACCGACCCTTATCAGCCCGCCGAGCGGCGATACGGGGTGACGAAGGCATTGCTCGAAGTGTTCGCCCAACAGGAGGGCAGGGATCTTTCGCTTACGACCAAGTCGGATTTGGTGGTCAGGGACATCGATTTGCTGCTCGAAGTGAGCCGATCCAACGTGCTGCACGTAAACATGACGGTCACAACGCTCGATCGGGAGTTGGCCCGCAAGCTGGAGCCGCGGGCGCCGCGTCCGGACCTTCGTCTCGAGGCAGTCCGCAAACTCGCCGCGGTCGGGGTGCCGGTCGGGGTTTTCGCGAACCCAGTGATGCCGCTGATCACCGATACGGAAGAAAACCTGAGTGCGGTCGCCCGCGCCGCCAAAGTTGCCGGGGCCGGTTTTTTCGACGGAGGCCCACTGTTTCTCATGCCTTGCGCAAAGAAGCAGTTTTTTCCGTTTCTAGAAAAAAACTTCCCTGAACTCGTGGCGCGCTACCGTTCGCGTTACGAGGGGAGCGCTTATCTCGGTGGGGCATATGTGGAGTATTTGCGGGAGAGGATCGAGA
Organism: Bryobacterales bacterium; assembly: GCA_965226185.1. Classification (GTDB taxonomy): domain Bacteria; phylum Acidobacteriota; class Terriglobia; order Bryobacterales; family UBA6623; genus CBDCYS01. Next base: position 2,285,937 of record CBDDCT010000007.1, on the reverse strand, counting down.
AGATTCGGGAGGTGCACGGTTTGGCTTCCTCGCCGCTGCGGTATGAGCCCGAGCTGGCCGGCCAGCAGCAGATGAGTTTGTTTGGCGAGGCTTCCGAAAAAGGCAAACTGTCAAAAGTCCCCGCCCTCACGACTGGGAATCTCAATGCCCCGCCAGTTCCCTTTCGAGCCAAGCCAGGTAATTCGGGGATCCGTCAACAATCGGCGTGACGATCAGCTCCGGCAAGTCGTAGCTATGGAGCTTCTCTAGCTGCTGCCGCAGGGCATCGACCAAGTCTCTCGAAGTCTTGATCATCAGCAGAATCTCGTCGTCGCTCTCGATGCTGCCCTTCCAGCGATAGTAGGACTTCACGGCCGGCACAACGCTCACGCAGGCGGCCAAGCGCTCCTCGACTAGGTGACGCGCGAGCTTCTCGGCCTCCTCCGGATCGTCGCAGGTTGTGTAGGCGATAACTTTGTCTGTCATCTAGAAGGACCTCCTGGTTATGGCTGGTGTGTCAGGGCCGGTGAGTCATGGCTGGTCAGGCATCAAGCAATCTTCCACAACTTCGCTCGGCGGCTCTCAGCCACAACAAGCGCCGTTCTCGGTGGTCTCCCCGAGGGGGCAGGACTGGCATTGGATTATACTGGAGAAAATCATGGATCGAAAGCTCACCCGCATTCGTCTGGTTGGCCTCGCCGTCGTAGCGATTGCGGGCGTTACGCTTTATGGCCTTTCCGTGCATGAGCGCTTCATGGAAGTCAGCCAGTCTTGGGAGCAGGAGCGGGCGCTTGAAGCGAAGATCGAAGCCCTGCGGCAGGAGAATGCCGCGATAGAGGGTCTGATCGAAGACCTCGGTCCCGGCGGCCGAGAAGTGGAGAGGATCGCGCGCGAGGAACTCCGCTGGGCGACCGGCCGCCAGACAGTCATCGACGTTCCCGAAAAGAAGTAAGATCCGTTGAGCGGTTGATCCGTTGAGCTGCTGAGCTGCTGCGCGGTTCCATGAACGCTTCGCCCGTTGTGCTCCGGCAGAGGGCGCTGGCCGCGCGAGGACAAGGCCTACTAGCGATTGCCACGACGGAGCGGCACAACCCCGCCCATAAGAACATGTAGCTGGCTTAGATGACACCCGCGAGCGACGGATCAACGGCTCAACGGCTCAACCGCTCAGCGCACCACGCCTTGCAAAGGGCTGCTCGCGGAGGCGTAGAGCCTCTTCTCCATGCGTCCGGATTCGTAGGCCAAACGGCCTGCCTCGACTCCGAGCTTCATCGCGACGGCCATCTTTTCCGGATCTTCAGCCTCGGCGATCGCTGTGTTCATTAGCACGCCGTCAGCGCCGAGCTCCATGGCACGGGCGGCATCGGAGGCCGTCCCGACGCCTGCGTCGACGATCAGGGGCACGCTTGTGATCATTTCGCGGAGGATACGCAGGTTGGCCTCGTTCTGGATGCCGAGTCCGGAACCGATTGGCGCCGCCAGCGGCATAATGGCGGCTGCCCCGGCGTCGATCAGCTTGAGTGCGTTAACGAGGTCGTCGTTGGTATAGGGAAGAACGACGAAGCCTTCCTTGACCAGGACGCGAGTCGCTTCGAGCAGGCCTTCGTTGTCCGGGAATAGCGTCTTTTGGTCGCCGATCACTTCCAGCTTGATCCAGTTAGAGAGCCCGACTTCGCGGGCCATGCGAGCGGTGCGAATGGCCTCATCCGCGGTATAACAAGCCGCCGTATTGGGAAGGATGGCGATTTTTTTCCGGTCGATGTAGTCGATCAACGACTCTTTCGAGCGGTCGGTGAGATTGACGCGGCGGACCGCGAGCGTCACGAAATCGGTTCCGGAAAGCTCGTGGCAGCGCTTCATCTGCTGGAAGCTGGCGTACTTGCCGGTGCCGACAATCAAGCGGGACTGAAATTCGCGATCGGCGATGCGAAGGCTCATCGTTTGATTGTAGGACTTCGGAGAAAAGGAGGCAATGAGAATGTCCCAAGGCGCCCGACTCGGCGAATGGGCTCGAAGTCGTGTTTGAGTCAATCTGACCGAGCCGAGCGCGGCACGCTAAACTAACTGATTATGAGATGGCATGAGTTGAGTGTCGGATCTGCATCTAGTGACGGCGGACGCTTTGCGTTGGCCCTTGTTTTGTGGGCATTGCTGGCAAGCGGTTGTTCATCGGGCGGGAGTGATGAAAGCGCCGGCGACAACGCGCCAGACCGCGATCCAGCCTCGGCGGCTATCGCCGAAGCGCTGACCTTCCACGCGTCGTTTGACAACGGCGCCGACGCGGACTTCGGCGCCGGCGAGCGGCGAATCCACACCGCCCCGTCTTACGAGGATCAGTATCAAGCGACGCCGGGCATCGCCTCGCCTGAAATCGAGATCGCTGCCGGGGAGGGCCGTTACGGTGACGCGCTGCTTTTCAAGAAGAAGAATACGACCGCGCTCTTTTACCGGGCTCGGGACAACGTTGCCTATACCGACAGCGACTGGAGCGGCACGGTTTCGTTCTGGCTGAGCCTCGACCCCTCCGTTGACTTGGAGCCGGGATTCTGCGATCCGATCCAGGTGACGCATGCAGCGTACAACGATGCCGCGCTGTGGGTCGATTTCACAAAGGAAAACCCTCGGCAGTTTCGCCTTGGTGTTTTCGGGGATTTGGAGATTTGGAATCCTGACAATCTTGCTCCGGACGATAATCCCAATTTTCAAAAGCGTCTAATCGTGGTCAACCGCCCGCCATTCGAGCGCGGCAGGTGGACCCACGTCGTGATCACCCACACCGGCCTCAACACCGAAAGCGGGGCGGCCAAGCTCTACCTCGACGGCGAGTTAAGGGGAGTGAGCCAAGGTATCTCCGAGCCTTTCACCTGGGATCTCAACCGGGCGGCCATCCGGCTCGGAGTCAACTACGTAGGGCTCTTCGACGAGGTGTCTTTCTTCCGCCGCGCCCTGAGCGACACGGAAATCCGGACACTTCACGAACTCGAACAAGGAGTGTCTTCGCTCCACCCTTAAAGTCTTCACGGAGAGACGGAAGGTCTATGGCACAACAGCAAAAACGCGTCAAGCACAAGCTCCTCTGCGATTGTGGAGCCGAGCTTCAAATGACGGTCGTCATCACATGGGAAGAAGGAGAACCCGGAACGACGCGAAAAGAGATTGAAGGCAAAGAATTTTGGCAGCACATGCTGCACTGCATCGGGGAGTGATCGGGACGTAAGGACTACTAGCAGCAGCTACCACCCGCCGCCGCTCCTTCAGCCCCCGCCGGCTCCGGTCCGCAGGGGAACAAGCCAAAGTGCTTGATCGGCTCGGTCACGCGGAAATAACGGCCCAGCCGCGTCTCCGATAGCATCCGCGCGGAGTTGCGGCAGACCGCGCTGGGCCTGTGGGCTTCAAAGATGTGATGATCATCCAGCACGAAGCGCGCTGGGCACTCCGTGCAGTTCCCTAGATAGGTGGCGGTCTGCCCGAAGTCCTCGCAGCGGCGGTCCAGCGGGTTTCCAAACTTGAAACCCCGCACGGTCAGCGAGGAAAACATAATCGGCTCCCCCTTGGCTTCGCTTTGAACCACGCGGCGCCGGACGATCCGCGGATCGCCAAACCCCGCATCCTTACATCGTGTCGAACCAGTCGTGTTCGTACTGAGCGCCGCCGAGACACTCGGCGATCATCTCCGGGTCCTCGCTGATTGACTTCGGCACGCGCCGGTCGGCCGCGATGTCGGAGATGTAGAACTCGCCTCCCTCGCGCAGAACGCGCTGGATCGTCTGAAAGACCAAGTCCTTTCTGGGCGAGAGGTTGATCACGCAATCAGAAATCACCAGGTCAATGCTGTCGTCCGGGATGGCGTCCGCTACTTCGATGAAGCCCTTGTGGAAGGCCGTATTCGGACCGTTAAATCCGAACTTGGCGGCCACCTGGGTGGCATGGCGGTTGGCGACTTCCAACTGCTCGTCCGTCATGTCAATTCCATGGACGAAGCCGGTCGCGCCCACCTTATGGGAGACGATGAAGGCGTCAACGCCGGCTCCCGAGCCCAGGTCCAGCACACTGAGCCCGGTCAAATCATCTTCCGGGATTGGGCAACCGCAACCGTAATGCCGCTCCTTCACTTCATTGGGAATCAGCTTGAGTATGCCGGCGTGGCGCTTTTCGGTCTCGTCGGTGCAACACGCTTTCTGGCTCAGGTCGGAACTCTTCTTCAGGTGCTGCCCGTAATAGAAACGCAAGTGTTCGCGCAGGTCGTCTGCCCGCGGCTGTGTGCCGAGAACGGATGTCTGAGTGGCCATATGATTGGACGGTACGACGGTTTAGATAAGAAGTCAAGAGGCAGACGAAGCCGCACAACCTCTAAGATCTAGTTCCGCCGCGGCGGCCGGCAGGTTACGGATGGGGTGCGGGGCGCTGAATCAGCCCCACCTCTCGACGGCTTGCAGCAGCCCCTTGATGTAGCCGAAGGAGTAGGCGAAGCCTTGCCTTCCGTTGGCGTCGTCCGGGTGACGCGGCATGTGGTCGGGCATCAGCATATAGGGGTAATCGACTTCGTAGAGCGTCAGCGCCACTTGCAGCATGTCCATGTCGCCTTCGTCTGGGTAGACCTCCTGGAAGTCGTCTCGCTTGCCGCGAATGTTTCGGAAGTGGATGTTGAAGATTTTCTTCTGCCCGCCCAAACCGCGGATGACGTCATGAATCTCGTTGCGCGGGTCCTGCAGCATCTCCGAGGTGGTTCCCAAACACAGGTTGAGCCCGTGATAGGGACTTTCCTGGATGTTGACAAACCGCTCCAGCCCTTGCGGAGTGCCCAGGACGCGGGGAATGCCCTGATAGCCCTCGGGAGGCACTCCCGGGTCGTGGGGATGGCAGGCGGCCCGGATCTTGAATTCGTTACAGACCGGAATGACCTTCTCTAGGAAATAGGTGATCCTCTCCCAACAGGCATCTTCTTCCAGCTTGCCGGCGCGGGTGAGCGGAGGATCGGGCTTGGCCTCCGCCAGCCGCCAGGTGCTGTAGCTGGAGCCGCCCCGTCCGGGCGTGCGCTCGGTCCGCAAGACTCCGAGCAAACTCATGTTGTATTTCATCGCCGGCACGCCTGCCTTGGCGCAGGCTTCAATCATCTTGTGGATGTGGTCGATGTCGCGCTCGCGCTCGGGATCGTCGGCCAGCATGATGGCGCCGCGCTTTTCGCGGTCGATATGGCTGGAGCTTAAAAACGGCAGGGCGACCATCGGCAGCTCGACGCCTTCGCTTTCGCACAGCTCGCGGGTCTTAACGACGTCCTCGACGGTCCAGTAGCCGCGCTCGCCGGGATTAGGCGGATAGCCGCAGCAGTGATTGACTCCGTGGCGTTTGAAGAACTGCAGCAGCTCGACGTTGGTCGGACCGCGCTGCGTCCCGACGTGCATCTGGACGGGCTTGCCGAGGCGCTGCCTTCCTTGCGGGGCCTCGGAGCCGGCCGGGTCTTGCGCATCTCCGCAGCTTGCCAGCGCAGCGGTTCCGGCAGCCGCGGCGCCGGTTGTCATGAACTGTCGTCGATCCATTGTTGAACTCCTTGTGATGGCGCGCGGTAAGGATTACAGCGCCGATAGGGACGGCTCCACAAATCCTGCCGCGCCCGCAATAGAAACACGGAACAGGGCGCCGTGTCAAATTTGCTTGGCTGGCGGGAAGGGAGCGGATGCCGCGCGCACCCTGTCTCGTTCCTTGATGGCGGCGTCGTTCAAGGGGCTTCCCGGAAAGAGCGCGGCCGGCCGTTTCAGTGCGGCCGTGATCCCGTTTTCTCCAGCGGCTCACCTAGTGGGGGCTGATTTCGAGAAGATGTAGCTATGATCATCCCCTGCATCGACTTGATGGACGGCAAAGTCGTCCAGCTCATTCAGGGCCGTGAGAAGGCGCTCGAAGGCGAGCAGCCGCTCGTGATGCTCGAGAAGTTTTCCGCCTTCCCCGAGATTCAGGTCATCGATCTCGACGCAGCGCTGGGAAAGGGCTCGAACGACCCTATTGTCCGTGAACTGGCCGCGCGTGCCGTAACGCGCGTGGGGGGCGGTGTTCGGTCCCTCGACAGGGCTCGGAGACTCCTTGACGGGGGAGCGTCGAAGGTCATCGTTGGCACGGCCGCTTTCTCGGGGAATGGCATCAACGAAAGATTTCTCGCGGAACTCATCGCTGGGGTTGGCCGGGACCGCATCATCTTGGCGCTGGATTCCAAAGGTGGCAAGATCGTCGTCAAGGGTTGGCGGCAAGCGACGGAACTGACAGCCGTCGAGGTGATCCATCAGCTCGAACCCTACTGCGGCGGTTTCCTGTGCACTTATGTCGACAAGGAGGGCATGCTCGAGGGAACGGACCTCGAGTGGTACCGGGCCCTGCGGCAGGCAACGAGCCATGAGCTGACGGCCGCGGGCGGCGTAACGACGGTCGAAGAAATTGAAGAACTGAACCGGCTCGGCATCCATGCGGCGCTGGGCATGGCGATCTATACGGGCAAGCTGGATTTGGCTGAGCTGGCGGAGATGCAGATTCTGGCCCGGCGGCTGAGAGGATCTTGTTCGTAGAATATGGTTGCTCTGGCCCGGGGACTTAGCCCTGGGGCTGGAGCTCGTACATTTCTGCCCGAACGACGTTGAACAGCCATCCTTGCGCTTCGCCGCTTCGCGGCGATGGACCGGCAGGATTGCCGGCCCCTACTGGTTCACAGCGACCAGCTCCATTTCCTTGAAATACATGAGGTTTTCCGGCACCGTGGTTTTCGGGAGGATACGCACCGTGTGCTCGCCCGCCTGGGTCAGGGCAATTGTGCCGGGCGAGAAGGTCTGGTACTCATACCAGTCGCCGGTTCTCTCGACGTTTGCGTCCAGTTGCGTTCCGCCGGCTTCGATGATGTAACCCTGACCCGCCCATCCTTGATTGGCCGCGTAGGTGATCTTGACTTCGAATTCACCTGGTCTCGCGACGTCGACGTGCCAGGTGATTCCGTCGCTGGGCTCGGTCCATTTCGAAATATGCCATTCGCCTTCACGGTTGAAGCGCTTGACCGCGCTCCCCTGTGTGACGGCTGACAGAAAATCGAGAGCGTATCCGCCGTCCTCTCGCTGAGTCACGACGGCCGGGCTGACCTCGGCGGTTCCCTCGATCTCCATGACCAAAACGGAGTTGATGGGGTCCAATGGCTCGGACGGAACGTTGATTTCCACGACACCAGCTTCCTGCTTGAAGGAGAGTGCTTGCTCTCGATTGTCGAGCGTCGCAACCTGGATCACTTTGTTGCGCAGGCCCTTCAGTTGCAGCAGCCCGTTCTTCGGCCAGTCGAAGACGTGCAGATAGAGCGTGCTGCCTTTGACAGTGCAGTAGCCCCACTCGATCTCGGGAAACGGGCTCGGGCTTGTTCCGTAAACGCTCTCTCCGTTCGCACGGACCCACTTCCCCACGCCGGTCAGCGTGTCGACCGACGCCTGGGGAACCCGTCCCAAACCATCGGGACCGATGTTGAGCAGATAGTTTCCACCCTTGCTGACAATCTCTACCAGCCGACGAACCACTTCGGCGGTTGATTTCCATTCGGTGTCAAACTTACTGAACCCCCACGTATGGTTAAGCGTCTGCGGGGTCTCCCAATACTCCTCGATGCCGCCCGGGGGCATGCCGTTGTCGCTCAAGTTTTGGTAATCGCCCAGCAGCTCTTTGCCGTAATTGCCGATGCGCCCGTTGATGATGCACTGCGGCTGCAGGCCTCGCACGATCCGGGCGAAATCGCGTGCCTGGTCTTGTGTATAGATACCCCGATCGAACCAGACCAGATCGATCGGACCGTAGTTCGTGAGCAGCTCGCGAAGTTGCGGTTTCGCTTTGGTTTCGAGGTACTTTTCCTCGAATGTCTCGAGATCCTTCTCGGGATCGAATTCGAAGTCCCAAGTGTTGCCGTAGGCAAAAGGCTCGTCCCAGTCTTCGCGGTGGGAGTAGTAGAACCCGAAGCGGATTCCTTCCGTGCGGCACTCCGCGGCCAGCTCCCGGAGAGGATCGCTGTCGTAGGGTGTCCAGTCGATGATGTTGTATTTGCTGAGGTTCGAGTGGTACATGGCGAAACCGTCGTGATGTTTGGAGGTGAAGATCAGGTAACGCATCCCCGCATCTTTGGCCAGGCGAACGATCGCCTCCGCATCGAACTCGACCGGATTGAAGTTCCTTGCCATTTCGCGGTACTCATCGCGGGGGATCTGGAGCCTCTGCATAATCCACTCGGCGATATCACCGACCTCTACCTTCTTTCCTTTCCATTCTCCGGCGAGGGCGGAGTACGGCCCCCAGTGGATGAACATGCCGAACTTGGCTTCTTTGTACCAGGCCATGCGCTGTTCTTTCTGTTCGGGCGTTTCTTGAACTGCAACGGTCTCAGGCCGCGGGCTGGGAGCGGAGCAGGAGGCGGCGAAAAGCAGTGAGGCGATCAGGGTGAACCCAGAAAGCGCAACGGGTAGAGATAGTCGGTTCCACATAGATTTCTCGAAGGGCGGACAACCGCCCGAAGTCCCCTTGGGCACAGTTTATAACCATGCCGCACCGGCGAGCAACAAAACAGCGTCAGTGCGATGATTGACTCGTTCCGGGTGGAGGGGATAAGCCGCTACGGGGTCTCGACCTCGCCTTGAACTTCCGCCCTTGACTTGGATAGCATGCGTGCCATGCCCGACGCTATTCTCCGAGATCCCTACGAGTTGCGGGCGGAAGGCATCGAGCCGCCCCCCACCTCGTTTGTGGCCACCTGTCGAAAGATCGGCCCGGGGCTCATCTTGGCGGGAACCATCGTGGGGTCCGGCGAGCTGATCGCCACCACCGTACTCGGGGCCGAAAACGGATACACGCTGCTGTGGCTGATTCTGGTCAGTTGCGTCATCAAGATCGTTGTCCAAAACGAGCTGGGGCGCTATACGATCGCCACGGGAGAGACTTCGCTCGAAGCGTTCAACCGCGTTCCGGGGCCGCGCCTCGGGGTCTCTTGGGTTGTTTGGACGTGGTTCGTGGCCCAAATCCTGGTGATGTTCGGCATCGGCGGAATGCTGGGAGCGATCTCGGAGGTTCTCAACACGATGGTTCCAGGCGTTCCCATCAAAGCCTGGATCTGGGTCATCAACGTTGTGACGGTAGCCCTGCTGGTGGTGGGACGCTACGAACTGGTGGAGAAGTTTTCCATCGTCCTGGTGGTTGGCTTCACTGTCATGACCGTGATTTCGGCGGGATACCTGTTGGGCCAGCCGGAGTATTTCTCCTGGGCTCAAGTAATCGAAGGCCTGTCGTTTCATTTGCCGGAAGGAGGGTTCCTGACCGCTGTCGCCGTGTTCGGGATAACCGGAGTCGGGGCCAGCGAGTTATCGATCTATCCATACTGGTGCCTCGAAAAAGGGTACGCGCGATTCACGGGCCCTCGGGATGACAGCGGCGCTTGGCGTGAGCGCGCCCGGGGCTGGATCCGCGTGATGGGCTTCGATGTTGTCAATGCCATGTTTATCTATACGTTCACGACCGTGGCTTTCTATCTGCTGGGCGCGGGCGTGCTGCGCGGCATGGGCGTGATGCCACAAGGGAGCGAGATGGTCGGCACGCTGTCGAGCATGTATACCGAAACGCTGGGAGACTGGTCGCGTTACGTTTTTCTGCTGGGAGCGGCGGCCGTTTTCTACTCAACTGTCTTTGGAGGAACGGCTGCCCGCAGCCGAATGCTGGCCGATATATTGGCTCTTCTTGGAGCTTACGACAAGAAAAATTATGCTCTTCGCTTAACCTATACGAGGGTATTTGTCGTTTTTTTCATGCTCGTACCCACGGCCTTTTTCTTTTACGTGGAGGAACCGGTGGTGATGGTAAAGATCACGGGCGCGGTTGAGGCGATGCTGCTGCCGGTGGTTGCCTTCTCTACCGTGTATCTGCGCTATCGCCACCTGCCGAAGGCAATACTACCGAAGGGCTGGATCACTCTTGCTCTCTGGTTGACGTCGGTGGTCATGCTAGTAATGACAACCTTTTCGATCGTGCGGCAACTGGGCTAGCTCCAATGCTGTTCCCTTTGGCGCCTCGCGGAATTGCCCGATGTGAACGGTATCGGGCTAGGGTGTAATCTGAAGGAGCGGGCAGGTCGCGTCCCAGACATCGTGCTCGACCGTTTGGAAGCGCCAAACACGTTCGCCCGTTTCGTCGAGCGCACCGATGCTCAACTTTATTCTTTAGTCACCATCACCTGCCGCATAGAGGCGGTCCTTCACTTGGTCGCGGATTCGCTCCACTTCCACGGATCTGAAGTCCAAAGTTCCTTTGGTTGCTTCGTATATCTCCACTGAGCGCCATGGGTAGCGCATGATTCCCGAAGGTGTGTGGCTGTTTCCAAGCAGGTGCGCGAGTTCATGTGCCATGACACTGCCGAGTAGGCGAGCGACGCGAGTCCCCCCGTAAATTTGGGGCCCTCCGAAAATTCGGGACCCCCGGGTAATGGCTCTCCACACACTGTTGGCCAGCTTCTGAACGCGGTAGAAGAAAATGGTTGCCAAAGTTCCGTGGCCTCCGACAGCATCTAGATGAGCAGCTCCAAGCGCCTTTGGCGAGCCATCGATGCAGCGTGCCATCGACTCGGGGAAGATCCTCAAAACCAGCGTGCCCGGACTCAGCGTCTCCGCCATCCCTGGAGAGAAGTCGAGCCAGATGATCTCCACACCGGCTTGTCGGAAGATGTGTCCGGCGGTTTGCTCTGTGATCTTAAATTGTTTAGTCGAAAGGCCTACGTAATCTTGAACGTGGACCGTGATGCTAGTACTTAGTTGCCTAAAAAAGCATTATATTGATTGACCCGCCCGGCACGTGTTCGTATCCACAAGCTCTTGTAACCTGAATTATGCACAGATTCACTTTGCGAGTGTGGCTGCGTTCGTAGCGGGTTGGCGGTCGTCGTGAGGTGGTAGCTCGGCAACTGGCCTTTTGACTTCTCCGTGTCCGGTTTCCCTTCCCGCCCAGAATCCGCGTCGTCAAAACCTCGCTCGGAAGTGACGTGTTTCCAGTGTGTTACGGCTAGTGCATAAAATTTTATGCATAGCGCATAGCCAGGCTCTCAGATCAGCGCCCTCCCGACCACCGGCAGCAAGCCGCCGTAGGGAGTCGGCTTCCTGCCGCGGAAGTGGTAAGGCGTCGAAGCCCCGATTTTATTGGGCCGCGAGGCCGTCACGGCTGGGCCTTGTTGGACGGGCCTTTGGGAGCTATGCTGTTTTCGTCTGGTAACCATGTGGGTGACCTCCTTGGGGTTGGCTGGCGAAGCTGGTATCTTTGCCAGCCTACCTTTTTACCCCATGTTTTCGGGGGTCCCCAATGGTCCCTTGCGGCTCAGCCCTCCTCAGGTCCACGCCGCAGTGCATAATTCAGGTGTAACCACACGGTTTACCGATATGAAGATGGATTAGATAGACGAAACCTTATAATCGTTACTTCTGCAACTACTGAATCCCGCATAATATAGAGTAACCTTTTGGAGGTTCCCTCGTCTTTATAAACATGGGGAACCCAAGAGGCGTACGACGAGATTTTGAAGCTCTCGAGAAGCGACGGTTGGAGGCTGTGCGGCTGGTGCTGGAAGAGGATTGGAGTCAGTCTCAGGCGGCGCGGCGGGTGAAAGCGGCGCAGCAAAGCGTGAGCCGTTGGGTGGGTGAGTACCGCGCGCGCGGTGCAGCCGGGTTGCGCCAGGCGGGGCGTGCCGGACGCAAGCCGCTGTTAGACGCCGCGCAGCTCGAGCGTCTGGCGTCGCTGTTGCTCCAAGGTCCCGAAGCCCACGGCTTCCCGACGCCGCTGTGGAGCTGCCCGCGCGTCGCTCGTCTGATCGCCGACGAGTTCGGCGTGCGCTACCACGAAGGCCATGTCTGGAAGATCCTGCGGGCGCTCAACTGGAGCCCGCAACGCCCTGTCGGCAAAGCCCGCGAGCGCAACGAAGAGGCGATCCGCACTTGGAAGCGCAAGACTTGGCCGGCCATTAAAAAAAAGCCCGAAAAGAAAACCGCACGATTGTCTTCATCGACGAAAGCGGATTGAGTCAGAAGCCGCATCGTTGTCGTACCTGGGCGCCCCGCGGCCAGACGCCCGTGCTGCAGTTCAACTTCAACTGGGCCAAGCTTTCCGTGTCAGCGGGGCTGACATTGCGCAACTTCTACTTCCGACTCTATCCCGGTGCGATCGGCCAGTGGGAGGTGATCGACTTTCTCAAGGCGCTGGTGCGCCACATCGAGCCGCCGTTGCTGATCATCTGGGACCGGCTGCCAGCGCACCGCAGTCGCTTGGTGCGGGAGTTCATCGAGCTTTCTCAAGGCCACATCGAAACCGAGTACCTGCCGCCGTATGCTCCGGAGCTGAATCCAGTGGAGTACATCTGGGCCTATTGGAAACAGCACGAGCTGCCCAACGTCTGCCCGAAAGACTACGGGGAACTGAACCAGCGCGCCCGTCGAGCGCTGCGCCGCATGCGCCGCAAACCGCGCCTGATAACTGCCTTCTGGAAACAATCTTCTCTTTGCTTCAATTAACTCTATATTATGCGAGACTCAATAAGACCCTCTAACGAACTACCTAGCGCCCGTCCGCGAATAGCCACTGAGAAATTTATTCCCACCACCTATCCGCCGTCAGAGGTCTTCTCCGCGTCGCCGGAAGAGCTGAAAACCCCTCGTCTATTGAGTTATCATGGCCTTGAACCGGATTGCTGGTGGTAAGGCTTGTTACCAACACCAATCGGCAACAGGGTAGAATTGGCGTGTCGTGATTGGCACTACCATCAGCCGGCATTGTCAAGTTAACGCTTCACAGGCTGAGACGGCCCAAAGGTATGGGTAGCGAGACCGCGTCTGAATACTGCATATGGTGGCTTGGTCCCTCCGAAATCACTTAACATGACAGCGCCTTGGCGAGGGACAGGATAGAGAATCGAATTGACCAGTGCTGAATAGTACATTCATACTATACAGGCGCGCATAATTAAGGAGACATAAGAGGGACGAACGTGGCATACTTCTCTTAGGAGGTGTGGCCATGCGTCCGCGATTGCTGCGATTACACCCGAGCCGCTATAAGCGCTTGCTGCGCCTCGGCAAAGAAGCCGAACGAGACGGGGCCTACCGTGTGGCGAAACGCCTGCAGGCAGTGGTGCTGAACTCCGAAGGCCGCACCAGCGGCGAGTTGGCCGGGATTCTCAAAGCGCCCCGCTCGAAAGTGTCCGAGTGGTTGGCGCGCTATGAAGCGCACGGCATCGAAGGTTTGCTGGAAGGCTACCGCTCAGGAAGGCCGCCACGGTTGACTGCGGCTCAACGGCAGCAGCTCGGGGACATTCTCGATAGTGGTCCCGTGGCCTACGGCTTGGACAGCGGCCTTTGGACCTCGCCCATGATTGCCTGGGTGATCGAGGAGGAATTCGGCGTGCGCTATCACCCGGGCCACGTGCGAAAACTGCTGCACGGGCTGGGCTTCTCGGTGCAGCGGCCGCGCCGCGTGCTGGCCCGCGCCGACGCCGACCAGCAGGACCGCTGGCATCGCCGCACCTATCCCAACCTTAAAAAAAAGCCCGCCGGAAAAACTGGGCGCTGATCTTCACCGACGAAGCCAGCTTCCGCCAGGACTCGACTTTGCATGCCACTTGGAGCCGCGTCGGCCGGCCGCCGGAAATCCCCGTCACGGGACAGCGCAAAAGCGTCAAGATCCTGGGCGCCATCGAACTGTGGCGCGCGCGCTTCCACTACCGCCGGGACACGGCCTTCAACGCCGGGACTTACTTGGCATTCCTGAAACAGTTAGCGCGGCGCTATCGCCGCCAGGGGGCGATGCTGATCCAGGACAACGCTTCCTACCACAAGGATGCCGAGGTCTGGGCCTGGTTCCGGTCCAACCGTCACTGGCTGGAAGTTCACCAGCTGCCGCCGTACTCGCCGGAGTTGAATCCCACCGAGCGGCTCTGGCAGCACACGCGCCGCACGGGAACTCACAATCGCTACTTTGCGGGCGAAGCCGAACTGCTGGCCACGCTGACAAGAGTCTTCGGCGAGATGCAGTCTCACCCTGTCGTCATTCGCTCCTACCTGAGGCCTTTTTGTTGACTCTTTATGTCCCTTTATTTATGCGCACCCGTATAGCCCTACAGTACCTCTTGCCACGCAAGCTGGAGGATGTCCGATAGTTCGTGGAAAGTAGCGACTCTCCAGTCCGAGCCGTTAGGCTCGGAGTGATGTTTTTCATTTTCGAAAAAGGAGAGTCGCTATGAAGAAACGATACCAGATTGACCGCGAACAAGCCGTTCGCCAATTCCACAAGCAAGCCGAAGAATCCGGGCAGGAACTGCAACTGCACCTGCCGCTCAAAGAAGTCGCCGCCGCCCTGCAGCAAAGCGTCGGCGAGCTGATGCGCCAGGCAGGCCTGGAGCTGATGCAGCTCATCATGGACAACGAAGTGCGCCAGCTCGCTGGCGAGCACTACCAGCGGCGCCAAGCCGAGCAGCCCTACCGCTGGGGCCGCGAGCAAGGCTTCCTCGTCGTCGATGGACAGAAGGTCCCCATTCAGCGGCCGCGGCTGCGCAGCGACGACGGCCACGAACAATCCCTGGGCAGCTATGCGTTGTTCCGCCGCTCCGAGCCGCTCGACGACGCCGTTTGGGACAAGCTCATGCTCGGGCTCTCGACACGGAATTACTCGAAAGCCGTGCGGGAGTTTGCCGCCGCCTATGGCATCGAAAAGTCAGCGGTGAGTGAGCATTTCGTGCGCACCAGCCGAGAGAAACTGCGCGAACTTTTAGAGCGCCCTCTCGATAAACTCAAACTCTGCGTCATCTACATCGACGGCATTGAGTTCAAGGGCCAGCACCTGGTGGCGGCGCTGGGAGTGGCCATGGACGGGTCGAAAACGGTTCTGGGGCTGCGGCAGGGAGCGAGCGAGAACACCACGGTGGCGGGCGAATTGCTGGAGGATTTGGCCGGGCGTGGCGTCGATTTCTCGGCGCCGATGCTGTATGTGCTCGACGGCGCGAAGGCGCTGACGAAGGCGGTCCGTAAGCACGCGGGCAAGACGGCGCCGATCCAGCGCTGTCAAATGCACAAGCGCCGCAACGTGACCGGCCATTTGCCGGAGCCATACCGCGAATCGGTGGACCGCAAGATGGCGAACGCTTATGCGATGTCAAGCTGCGCGGACGCCAAGGCGGCCTTGGAGAAGCTGCATCGCGAGTTGCTGGAGTTGAATCCGTCGGCGGCGCGTTCGCTCGAAGAGGGGAGAGAGGAAACGCTGACGGTGCACCGGCTCGGACTCGACGATCTGCTGCGTTGTACGCTGGCGACGACGAATCCGATCGAGTCGGCCTTCTCGGTGGTGGACCGCGTCTGCGGCCGGGTGAAGCGCTGGCGGGGAGGCGATCAGCGCGAGCGTTGGGTGGGCGCGGGTCTGTGGCTGGCCGAGAAAAGCTTCCGGCGGGTCAAAGGCTACCGGCACTTGCCGAAATTACTCGACCAGCTCGGCAGACTGTCGCCGCCGCCTCCGGCCCAGGCCCAAGCGGCGTAAACTACAAGTTCTGGAGAGCCGCGCGTTTCAACGGAATTCTGGACATCCTCGTTTTCAATATGAGACCACTCCCCGGCTAAACCCACTGCTGTCCAAATTAGCTTGAACAGGCCCTGTTCTCGACGCGTAAGTTGTTGATTTTATTGGCCGGAGAGGGTCGAGGCAAAAACCAGGTTCCCGGTGGCCCCAGATGCTGTCCAGAATGTCGAGGCGGATTCAGCCGACCCCTGCTAACCGCCAAAGGCAGCCCAAAGGCCCGTCTGGAGCGGTTTCCGTGGCGCGACGGCCCGCTCTGCTCACCGGACCGGGCGCAGTGTGCTGTTCAAGTCAGCTTTCGACAAAGCTAATTTGGACAAGAGTGGGCTAAACCAGGTCTCCCCAACTGGCTAGTGCTGTCCGAATTGCGGAGCTGCTCAGTCGGCTCACCTGGTCTGGTATGGCTCGAATTGCCCAAAAACTGCCTTTTACTGAGCCTTGTGGCACTTGTAGCGGCGCTACCTCGCCCTCCCCGCCTGCGCGTTTGCTGTCCAAAGAACCGTGAGGAAATTCTAATCTGGACAAGAGTGACTCGCAATATTGGATGAGAGAATTAGAATGCCACGAACGTGTCAAGGGGCAAGGAGGGCGCGGCCGGGCCGTAGGGTGATATGGGTGATATACCCGGTGATATACCCCGTGATATACCTCACGCCCTGTGCAGGCAGAAGCGTCACTGATTTGGCCAGCCTGACTCCCAGGTTTCAGTTCCTCTTTTGTTTCAAGGTTTTAGCCAGCATTTCCATTTTGACCCTGGTACGGCGACAGTATACACCCGCGCTGCCCGAATACCACGTCTTTCCGCGCTGAACCCTGCACATCAGCTCCGGCGGCAGGCCCCAAAGCCCGTCCGTCCGCTCATAGACGTTGATGGAGCGGGCTGAACGGCGCACCGACCGACACTGCTCCCTGCGAAACCTTTTCGGAGCCAAAAACTGTTGATCCTCGTCCAGGCAACGCTACCCGCTCGGCAGCGGCAGTGCCCAGATCCTGTGCAGCATGTCACCGAACAGCCGCCGGTTCAGATGCCCCTCCGCCAGCAGCAACCAGTAGTAGCGGGCATGCTTGACCAGCCGCCCGCCGGTCTTCATCAGCCGCCGCTGCAAGCTCGTCAGCGACCAGCTCTTGATCCTGTGCGGCAGTCCCAGCCGTCGCCACAAGTTGCCCAGATTGTAGGCCAGCACGCTGAGTTGCAGTCGCACCTCGTTCGCCCGGAAGCGATGGCACGACAGCCGCGTCCAGTGCGTGGCCTGCTTGCCTTCTTTAATCCATTGCTCGGCCGTGCCGCGCTTGTTGTAGAAGCGCACCACAGACCGACTCGGCAACGTCATGTTCGTCACGATAAAGCCGACGCGCGGGAACAGCTCACCGAGATGATGCTCGACCTTGGCCACGATGCGTCGCGGCTTGGACCAACTCTCAGCCTGATAGCGGAAGCTCTTGTAGCGCACCAAGGGCTTGCGACCCGGCCTGCCCGGCGGCCGAAACAGGATGTCTTCGATCGCCAATTCCAAGCTCTTGTTGGCCGGAATGCGAATGGCGTACCGCACTCCGCGTTCTTCCGAAGACTCATAAATCTCCGGCTTGGCAAAGGCCGCATCGCCCCGGAAGGTGACCTGCTTGCCCGCGGCCTGTTGGCGCTCGATCTCGGGCAGCAGCAACTCGTTGCAGTCCTTGGCGCTGTGCACGTTGCCCGGCCGCAGCTTTGCCGCCAGACAATCACCATGCTGGTTGAACAACAACAACGGGTGGTAGCAGACCGACTCGAAGTGCCCGTTGTAGGCACTGCCCTCTTGCTGGCCGTGGACAGGGCTTTCGGTCGAGTCCATGTCGAGAACGACGCGCTCGGAGTCGTCTTGCGTCTCGGCTTGCGCCACCAGCTCGCGGTTCACAGCCATCAGCCCCAGCAAGTTCTCCTCGCTCGCCAGCATCTCTGTCTCAAAGCCATGCAGCGTCGAGGTCAAGGCCCCGCCGCGATCCCAGTTCCTCTTCGAGCCGATCAAGCGAAACGTCGGGTCAGCCGACACTCGGACGGCATCGTTGAGGTCCTCGTAGCCTGCCAGCCGAGAGTAGACTGACTGCCGCAGCAGATCGGCGAACGGGAACTTCTTGTTCAAGCCTTGCCGCGAGTCGCTGAGATGCTCCTCGATCAGTTTCCCGAGCCCGAGCCGTTCGTCCAGCTCGCGGACCAAAATGAGCCCGCCGTCGGAAGTGACGCGCGATCCTTGGAAATCGACTTTCAATAAGCCGTTGAAGCTTAGCTGGAACGGTTTGTTTTCTTTTTCACCCATTGGGTGTTGATCTCCTCAGCGCCTTGAGTGCTTTCCAACCCTCATAAATAAAGGCGTCCGAGGCCACCCGATGGTTAGCAGAACCGAAACTAAAGTGGAAATCCGGGCTTAGACATCACAATTCACTCAACAGACAATGAGCCGGATGCATCATTTCGCTGATGCGGATGCATCCACTAAAAGGGGCAAGTGCCGCTTGGATCAAGGGTGTCCGCTCTTGAAAGCGACTGAGTAGCTCGGAGCTGGGAAGCTGGTTGAACTTCGACAGCCGCGCGTTCATCTTTCACCTGATCGAGCAGCGTCTTGGTGATTTGATCCGAGTAACTCTCAGTGAGTTCGACGAGCCTGGTTGAAAGCATGGCACACGTTCCCGGGCCGCTGAGTAGCATCCGAATTACACTACCAACCGGCTCCACCCATCTAGTAGCAATTTAGTGACCAGGCTGAACGCGGCGGGCTGCTAGCCCTACAGTACCTCTTGCCACGCAAGCTGTTCCAATTATCGATCCGAGGTGTGAGTCTTTGGCATTTACCACGGGTCCATGGGTTAATTGGCCCACTGTTCGTGGTAGTTGACAGATAGCCGCCGGCTTCAAAAGGAAAGAGCCTCGCTATGCGAAGTTCTCAAAAGGTCCAAACGGAGTTCCTACCTGCCGGATATCAGGCACTCGACGCACAGGCAGTGACGGAAAATGCCCGCATCGCATACAGTTGTACTCTAAATCACTGCTGTCCAAATTAGCGCTGAAAGCACCCTATTGGATAGGTTAAGTCTTCAGTTTTCAATATGAGACCACTCCCCGGCTAAACCAGGTCTCCCCAACTGGCTAGTGCTGTCCGAATTGCGGAGCTGCTCAGTCGGCTCACCTGGTCTGGTATGGCTCGCATTGCCCAAAAACTGCCTTTTACTGGGCCTTTTGGCACTTGTAGCGGCGCTACCTCGCCCTCCCCGCCTGCGCGTTTGCTGTCCAAAGAACCGTGAGGAAATTCTAATCTGGACAAGAGTGACTCGCAATATTGGATAAGAGAATTAGAATGCTACGAACGTGTCACCTGAATTATGCACTGCGGCGTGGACCTGAGGAGGGCTGAGCCGCAAGGGACCATTGGGGACCCCCGAAAACATGGGGTAAAAAGGTAGGCTGGCAAAGATCCCAGCTTCGCCAGCCAACCCCAAGGAGGTCACCCACATGGTTACCAGACGAAAACAGCATAGCTCCCAAAGGCCCGTCCAACAAGGCCCAGCCGTGACGGCCTCGCGGCCCAATAAAATCGGGGCTTCGACGCCTTACCACTTCCGCGGCAGGAAGCCGACTCCCTACGGCGGCTTGCTGCCGGTGGTCGGGAGGGCGCTGATCTGAGAGCCTGGCTATGCGCTATGCATAAAATTTTATGCACTAGCCGTAACACACTGGAAACACGTCACTTCCGAGCGAGGTTTTGACGACGCGGAATCTGGGCGGGAAGGGAAACCGGACACGGAGAAGTCAAAAGGCCAGTTGCCGAGCTACCACCTCACGACGACCGCCAACCCGCTACGAACGCAGCCACACTCGCAAAGTGAATCTGTGCATAATTCAGGTGTCAAGGGGCAAGTAGGGCGCGGCCGGGCCGTAGGGTGATATGGGTGATATACCCGGTGATATACCCCATGCCCTGTGCACACAGAAGAGTCACTGGTTTGGCCAGCCTGACTGCCAGGTTTCAGTTCCTCTTTTGTTTCACGGTTTTAACTAGCCGCGGGAATGAGTCTTCGCACCGGGGGGCGTGTGGTATCAAACGTGCAGGAAGAATGCCTGTATGTGACCACTTGTAGCGGGGCCCATGTCCGAGCGAACGTCGCGGGAGTCGGCTTCGAAACAATTGGTTGGGGTTGAAATCCGCGATACCAAGCCGTGGTTGGCTTGTATCCTTCGCGAAACACATTAAAGGAGAGAAAACGATGCGCTATTTTCGTTCGGCATGTCTGCCAGTGCTATTACTGGCGGTGATGTTCTCAATGTGCACCACTGTTGTTTATGCGCAGTCTGACACGGCCCAGATCTCCGGCTTCGTCAAGGACTCATCCGAAGCCGTTGTTCCCGGGACCACTGTCATCGTCACCAACGAAACCACCGGCCTCGCACGGACTGTCGTCACGAACGAGTCCGGCTACTACGTGGTTCCTACTATGCCACCCGGATTCTACACCGTAACGGCGGAGTTTCCCGGCTTCAAACGTTTCGTCAGCTCCAACAACAAGTTGGACGCCGCCATCCCGCTGACCATCGACGCCATCCTTCAAGTCGGCGACATCGCGGAGACCATCGAGGTCGTCGCACAGGCGGGTGGCGTGCAGACCGAGACGGCCACGGTCGGCCGGACGGTCGAGAAGCAGCAGATCGACAATATCATCCTCAACGGGCGCAACCCGGTGTTGCTGGCGCTGCTCAAGCCCGGCGTGCGGCGCACCGCTTCGATGGTCAGCTTCAACTTCAACATGACCTCGGGCGGCTACTCGATGAACGGCTCGCGCACCCAGGACAACCTGATCACTCATGATGGCGCCGTCGCCACCCGCACCCGCGCCAACGGCACCGCCATCGGCGCGGTCGATGTCGACCAGGTGCAAGAAATTCAGATCCTGACGGCCAACTTCAAGGCGGAGTACGGGCGCTCCTCGGGCGGCCAGATCCGCATCATCACCAAGGGCGGCCAGCGCGACTTCCACGGCAACGTCTACGAGTTCTTCCGCAACAACAAACTCGACGCCAACGACTGGCGTCGTAACGCCGGCGGCCAAGATCGCGAGGCGCAAAGGTTCAACCAGTTTGGCTACAACATCAGCGGCCCGGTGTTCATCCCTGGCATGTTGAACACCGGCAAAGACAAGCTGTTTTTCTCCTGGGGGCAGGAGTGGGCCCGCCGGCGCCGCGAGCTGAGTTCGTTCCAAACTGTTCCGTCGCTGGCGATGCGCAACGGCGATTTTAGCGCAACGCTGGGGCCAAATCCCTTCTTTAGCAACGTCGAGGTCGTCAACGACCCTGACACGGGCCAGCCCTTCGCCAACAACATCATTCCGTCGTCACGGCTGAGCTCTAACGGAACCGGACTGCTTAGGTCCTATCCGGAGCCGACTCCCGGCTTCCTCATCGGGAGTGACAACTTCTTCCAGACCCGTCCGCAGCCCACGAACCAGCGCAAGGAGACGATCGGAATCGACTTCAACCCGACCGACCGGCACTCCTACCGCTTCCGCTTCCAGAACTACAACTTTAAGCGCCTGGACGCTTTCCGCGGGGGTTTCGACCGCGCCGTGACCGACTGGGACCGTCCCAACAAAACGGCCTCGCTCAACTACATCTGGACCGTCAGTCCGACGGTCGTGAACGAGTTCCTCGCTACGGCGAGCGTCGATCGCGTCTTCATCGACATCCAGAGGGAAGGGCTGCGCTTCGATCGCGGCAAGTTTGGCATCGACTATCCCTACGTCTTTGCCGATCCGAAGGAGATTGACATCAAGATTCCGACGACAGCTATCGCCGGCGGCTTCACCCAGATCGACGGCGGGCCGTATCCGGCCAGTTCGACCGGCCCTGTCTACCAGATCGCCAACAACCTGTCAGTGGTCCGCGGCAACCATACCTTCAAGTTCGGCGCCATGTGGAGCAAACAGGGGCAGAATGATTTCGACCAGATCAACACCTCCGGGGTGCCGGGCGGCACGAACAACCAGAACGGCCGCTTCGCTTTCACCGACGAGCGCAGCGGCGGATCCGGCCTGGCCGTAGCTAACGCGGCGTTGGGCCTGTACTCGACCTACGCCGAGATCGGCACTCGCGCCTACACGCCCTACCGCAGCACGCAGATCTCCTACTTCGTGCAGGACTCCTGGCGCGCCAGCGACCGGCTGACGGTCGAACTGGGCTACCGCCACATGTTCGTCACACCGTACTACACCAGTGTGTGGCGCAACATGGCCGCCTTCGACCCGAACCTTTACGATCCCTCTAAGGCCGCCGTGCAGGATCCCAGTACGGGTAACGTTATCAGCGGCGACCGCTTCAACGGCGTTTTCATTCCGGGCAAAAGCTGGCCGGACGCCGCGCGCGGGCGCGTTGCCATCGCCGACAGCGGTGAGTTCGATCACCTGTTCTCGGGCGGCAATAACTATGTTGGCCAGTACCAGAAGGGCAACATCATGCCGCGCGTCGGCTTGGCCTATAAGGTTACCTCGAAGACGGTGATCCGCGCCGGAGGAGGGCGTTTCTTCTCGCGGCCGGGCGTGGCCGACAACATCTTCCTGGGAGGCAATCCGCCGTTCCAGCCGATGGCGTCGCTCTCGAACGGCCTCGTCGACAATCCGGGCGGGGGCGGCCAGACGGCGTTCCCCCAGTTCTTCATGACGATGGATCCGGTGTATAAGATCCCGGAAGCCTGGAACTGGAACGTCGCCGTGCAGCGCGAGATCGGGTTCAACACGACCGTCGAGGTCTCTTACGTCGGCCGCGCCGGGATTCATATGGAGCGCGTCCGCGAGCTGAACGCGCTGCCGATCGGCACGCGCAACGATCCCGCCAACGATGGTATCAATACGAACTTCATGCGGCCGTTCAAGGGCTTCGCCTTCCTCAATCTGGGCGAGAACGCGGCACGCTCCGAGTACAACAGCCTGCAGCTCGACGTCACCCGGCGCTTCACCAGCGGTCTCAGCTACGGGATCGCCTACACGTTCTCCAAGAGCGAAGACAACGCCTCGGGGCGCCGCGATTCGATCTGGAACCCTTTCGACGATTCGATCTTCTGGGGTCCCTCTGATTTCGATACGCGGCACGCGGCGGTGGTCAACTGGGTGTGGGAGATACCTTTCCTGCGAAACAATAACTCGCTGGCCGGAAAGCTGGCCGGCGGGTGGGCGTTGAGCGGCGTGGCGCAGTTCCAGACCGGCCGCCGGCGCTCGGTCACGCGGGGCAACGACTACGCCGGCAGCGGCAGCGGCAACGCGGCCCAGCCGTGGAATCTGACCGGCGATCCGGATCTCTCCCGCGGCGACCGGAAGTTCTCCGAGGGCGCCTCGGACAGCAACTTCTATTTCGACCCCGCGGTCTTCAGTGAGCCGGCGGCGGGAACCTTTGCCAGCGGCCAGCCGCGCAATTCGCTCACCTCGCCCGGCTTCCAGAATTGGAACCTGGGCGTGTTCAAAGTGTTCGGCATCACCGAGAAGCAGAAGCTGACCTTCCGCGCCGAGTTCTTCAACTTCCCCAACTACCCGGCTTTCCTGGAGCCGGAGCGCAACCCGACCAGCGCGACGTTCGGAAAAGTCACCAGCAAGGATTCCGAGCGCAACATCCAGTTGAGTTTGCGCTACTCGTTCTGAGTTCGACCGAATAGCTCTATCACCAACATGCCCCGGCTTCCACCAGGAGCCGGGGCTTTCTTATTGTCCGAAACCCCGAACCGGGCCGTGACCATCCGCGAACAGCCAGCGGCCTGATTTCCCTGTCCGCGGGTCCGCACGTTCGTTGCGGGCCCCGTCTCACCACGCACCGCCAATTGCTATGGCAGACTTGTAAGTCAGCCCAAACCCCCGGCCTGCAAAGGGTTCCGCGTGCCGGTTTCGAATCTGGAGGATTTACTAGATGTATGTCGTCGGCAGCACCTTCGCTCTTAGGCTCGCCCTTGTCGTCACCATCGCGATCGGCGCCGCAAATCAACTCCATCCTGCCACCGTCGTGCTCTCCAATGGAGACCGTTTGACAGGAGAAATCTCAAGCCTTGATAAGGGAAAACTCGCTCTGAAAACAGACTACGCCGGAACGGTTCAGATCGACTGGGACAAGGTTCGGGAGTTGGACACGGATCAGCAGTTCGAGATTCTGACCCAGTCGGGCAGACGATACACGGGAACGCTTCGGCGATCACCGCACACGCTGGAGGTTGTCACGGATGCCGAGAGAGAAAGCATCCCGCCCGCCGAAGTGACGGGGCTCGTACCACTCAGCGACGGGGAACCTCCGAGTTTCTGGCGGCGGCTGGACGGGGCGATCGATGCCGGATACAGCTTCACGCGAGGCAACGCGGATCTGACTCAGTCGTCGCTGGGCATTCGGGGGGACTACGCCCGGGAAAAGTACAAAGCCCAGGTAACCGCCAGTTCCATCTTTAGCCGCCAAGACGACGCTCCTTCAACGAGCCGTCATGCCATCAACGGCCGCTACGACCGCTTCCTCGGCGAGCGAGCGCTGGCCTTTCTCCTCGCGGGGCTGGAGCGGAATGACCGGCAGCAACTCGATCTGCGGACCATCACGGGCGGCGGGCTCGGTTGGCGCCTGGTCAAGAACAAGAATACGGAACTGTCGATCAGAGGGGGATTAACGTTCACCAAGGAGCGATTCCAAGACGGTGTGGACCTTTCGTCCGGCGAAGCCCTGGGCCAGATTGAATGGAAAAGCTTGCTGTTCGGACGGGTGGAACTCAGTACCGACGCGAGATTCTACCCGAACCTGACACAGTCGGGGAGGTACAGGATCGAGTACGACAGCACAATGCGGGTCCCGCTGCTGAGCCAGCTTACCTGGAGCCTCAGCTTGTTTGACCGCTTCGATAGCGCCCCGCCCCTGCCTGTTCAGCGCAACGACTACGGGCTGGTCAGCGCCTTTGGCCTCACGTTTTGATGGGGCGGCACGGGCGCCGGTTTGGCGGGAAGACATGTCGCCAAGAATGGCGACACGGCACGTCTGGAGACGTGCGCCAGTGTGCCCAGCATGGGCTGATTCTAGCAGGATGAAACGATCCTGCCGGGACCGATGGAGGTAACCGTAGGGAACCGCAGAGCGGAAGTCGGGGGGCTCAAGCCGCACGGTGAAAGCCGAAGGAAGCGGGGAACAAATACTTCGACTGTAGGAACACAAACCGGCAGAGAGGCCGCGTACGGGCGGTAAGCGTGCTGGCCACCGCGAAGCCCAAAATCCATACGAAGACGTGCGAGGTAGAGCCGGACGGCACGAAGGAACAGAATCAGCGCCTTACCTGGGGAGAGCTCCCCCGTGAGAGCGGGGGAGAAGTCAGCAGACGCCGTAGTAGCCGAGAAGGCGGCTAACGCCGCTGGAGCGAAGGGCTGAAGGGCCAAGGAGCAAAGCTAGAGGAGCGACTGGCACAGCGTCGAAGAGGTTTCCCGGAGTCCCGGACCGCCAGGTCCTTCCCCGCTGGGGGAACGAGACGGGGAGCAGGCGAAGGCAGAAGCGGTCGAACCGCGGCGGGCCGACGCTGGCGGGAACCCGAGCGTGAGCCGCGAGACTCCCGACAGAAAGTGATGCACGACGATCTGATGGAACAAGTGGCGGCCGAAGAGAACGTGCGGCGTGCGCTGGGGGCGGTAAAACGCAACCGCGGCGCGGCGGGCATCGACGGCATGACCACCGACCAACTCGAATCCCACTATGCACGCCACGGTGAGAAGATCCGGGCGAAACTGCTGGCGGGGCGCTGGACGCCGAGCCCGGTGCGGCGGGTAGAGATACCCAAACCGCACGGAGGCCAACGGCTGTTGGGCATCCCGACGGTGATGGACCGGCTGCTGCGGCAAGCGTTGCTGCAAGTTTTGACGCCGATCTTGGAACCGATGTTCAGCGAGTCCAGCTACGGATTTCGGCCGGGGCGGAGCGCGCACGAGGCGGTGCGAGCGGCGCAGGGATACGTCCGCGAGGGCCAGGACTGGGTGGTGGATATTGACATCGCCAAGTTCTTCGACCACGTCAACCACGACATTCTGATGCGACGGATCGCGCCAGTGATTCGGGACAAAAGGATCTTAAGATTGATAGGTCGGTATTTGAGGGCCGGAGTACTGCTGAACGGGGTGCTGGTCAAAAGCGAGGAGGGCACGCCGCAGGGCGGGCCGCTGTCTCCTTTGCTGGCGAACATCTACCTGGATGCGCTCGATCGGGAACTGGAGAACCGGGGGCTGAGCTTCTGCCGTTACGCCGATGACTGTAACGTATATGTTAGCAGCGAGGCGGCGGCGAAGCGAGTGCTGGCGGGGATCTGGAACTGGATCGAGCAACATCTGCGACTCGAAGTGAACGAGGCGAAAAGCGGGGCGGGGCGTCCCTGGGAGCGCAAGTTTCTGGGGTTTCGCATCAACCGGCGGGGGCAACGAGAAGTGGCTCCGCAAAGTGTCGAGCGATTCAAGCAGAAGGTGCGAGAGATATGGCGCAGTTGCCGCGGTATCACGAGTCGGGAATTACGCGACGAGTGGCGGCGGTACGTGATCGGCTGGTGGGGTTATTACCGGCTGGCCGAGGAACGGCGCGCGATCTTTCGGCTGGAAGGCTGGATTCGGCGGCACATACGGAAATGCTTCTGGCTGCGCTGGCACAGTGTGCGGGGTCGCTGCCGCGCCTTGCGGTGCTTGGGCGTGCCCGAGCGGATGCTGCGCTATGTGCCGACGCGTCGAGGCGCTTGGTTCGTCGCGGCGCGGGCGATGATGCACACGGCCCTGTCGAAACGCAATTTGCAGCGTTATGGATTCGTGATGCCATCGGATCTCGCGGCCAGCAGGTAAGCCGCCGGGTCCAACCGCCGGATACGGAAAACCGTACGTCCGGTGGTGTGGGAGGGTGCCGGGGCGCAATCCCCGGTACCCGACCCGATCGGCGGTTAGGGCCCAATCAGCTCCGCGACCATCTTGCTTCGGCGGATGCAGTCCGGGATGCCGATGCCTGCAAAGGCATTGCCGCTCAGATGCAAGCCGGGCAGGTTGGCCAGCCGCGACTCGACTTCCTCGATGCACTTCTGATGGCCCACCTCGTACTGCGCCATGGCGCGTTCCCAGCGGTAGACGCGCTGCGTTGCCGGCTCAGTGCTGAAATGCATCAGTTGACTCAGTTCTTGATGCGCCAGATTGGCAACCTCGGCATCCGGGGAGGAAGAGGCCTGCTCTGCTTCCCGGCCCGAGAGAAAACTTCGCAAGACAGCGCGATCCGCCGTTGCCCGGTGTGGGAACTTGGTGTTCACCCAGGTGCAGGCGGTGAGCAGCCGCTGCTCGGCTCTTGGGATGAGAAAACCGAAACCCTCGAGCCCGTGCTCGAAAGGCGGCCGAGCATAGAGCAAGTTCACCGTAACCGACGAAGTGTAGCGGATGCCCGCCAGCAGATCGGCCAGGCGCGAGTCCATTTGCTGAAGTAGCTCGGCTGCCTGGTAGGCGCGTGTCGCCAGCACGACTTCGTCCGCCGAGATCGTGTCGCCGCCCGTCTTGAGTTGAAAAGCGCCCGGTCTTCCTTCTATCGTGCCTACGGCCGCTGTGACAACGCGCACCCGGCCATCGAGCCGTTCGGAGAGAGTGCCGGTCAGTTGCTGCATGCCCCCGCGCAAACTCAGAAACAGCGACCGCGGGCCGCTGTTGGGGCTTCCCGCTGCTTTGCCGCTTTGTGATCGCGACATGGCCCGGAGGAGCCCGCGGCCCACACTGCCGTAGCGCCTCTCCAGTTCCACAAACCGTGGCAAGACGCTATTCACACTGAGCTTTTCGGGAGACCCTCCGTAGACGCCGGCCAGCATCGGCTGGGCCAAATACTCATTGACCTCGGAGCCGTAGTGTTCTTTCACAAACTCCGCGACCGAGCGGTCACGGCTCACCTCCGCCGGCCGCCGGAACCACTCCATCGCCATCTTGGCTTTCGACCGAAACCCCAGCAGCGGCGTCGTGATCATCGGCATCACTTTCGTCGGCGCCATGAACTGAACACCATCAGGCAAGGGAATCAAGCGGCCTCCCCGCAAAACAAACGTCTTGCGCAAATGATCGTTTGACCCGATGACCTGATCTTCGATACCCAACTCCCGGATCAAATCCATCGCCCAGGGCTTTTGGGCGATGAAGCTGTCGGGACCAGCCTCGATAACGCAGCCGTCGACCTGCTCGGTTTGGATCACGCCGCCAAGCCGCGGCTGCGCCTCAATCAAAGTGCAGTCGTGCCCCGCCTTCGCCAGATAGTAGGCCGCCGAGAGGCCCGAGATGCCGCCGCCGACAATCGCGATCCGCTTCATTGTGGATGATGGCGTGTCGCCTTCTCTAGGGTATCCATGAACGCCCGCGGCGCATCGCTGGAGCCGCGCGCATCAGCAAGCGGTTATTTCGCACGGATCGATCCACAGCACGGCGCGCTCGAGTTTTTGGGTTTCCCTGGCGGGCGATTATTCAATTGCGTCAACCGCTTGCTGACGCGCGCGACTCTGAGTTTCGTTTCCGTGCTTTCCGCCACTTTTGGCAAGAACATCATCCGGCGGAATTCGCTGCCATCGGAACGCCTCTTGCTTCGCGAAAGTCTTCGAGCACCAACTGCCAGCCGCCGTTGTATTCGTCGGCTTCAATGGTATAGGCGGCGTCAAGGCGCGTGTCGCGGCGAAGTCCCCTCGCCCGTTCCGCCATTCGCCAGCCGATGGCGTCAAAGGTCATGCTTTCGTTTTCGACCCTCAGCTTGAGGTGCCTTTCCTTTATGATCCTGGGATCGGCCGCCAGCCGAACATTCGGAGTGGAAAAGCGCGGGGATGGGTTGGCCAACCCGTGTGGAGCCAATTGTGCCAGCTCGGCCATCGTCTGGTCATGAATCGAGCGGAAGGGCAACTCCGCATCAAGCTGCAACGTGGGGATGAAATCGGCGGCTTTGAGGACCTCCCCCGCATGGGAATTGAGGCGCTGCCGCAGCTCGTCAATGCGATCGATCTCCAGCGTGCAGCCGGCGGCTTGGCGGTGGCCGCCGAAGCGAACGAACAGATCCGCCGCGGACTCCAGCGCCTCCAGCAGATGAAAGGCCCGGATACTCCGGCCCGACCCCGTCGCCAAGCCCTCATCGGAGTTGCAACTCAGTACCAGCGTGGGACGATGAAAGCGCTCCACAATCCGGCTGGCGACAATCCCGATCACGCCCGCATGCCAGCCCTCGCCCGCTTCGACAATAAAAGGCGCCGCGCTCGGTGGGGGGATCTCTCGCAGCCGCTCGATAATCTCGCTGGCGATTTCCTGTTCAGCGCGCTGGCGGTCGCTGTTAAGCCCGTTCAGTTTTTGAGCGATGGCCGCGGCCCGGTCCGCGTCGGGAGTGGTGAACAATTCGATCACGTCGCGAGCCGTATCCATGCGGCCGGCGGCGTTGAGGCGGGGGGCGACACGGAAAGCCACGTCTCCGGCGCTGGGCAGCTTCGCCCGTGAGAAACCGGCAACGCCCAGCAAAGCCTGTAGCCCGATATTACGAGGTTCCCGCAGCCCGGCAAGTCCGATTTTGGAGAAAACGCGATTCTCGCCAAGCAGCGGCACGACGTCGGCAATCGTACCGATGGCGACGATCTTCAGCATCGACTCCAGAACTCGTTCCAGCTTCGCGGGCGGCCACTCGAGGCCCGCAAGAAGCGCTTGCGCCAGTTTGAAGGCGACTCCGACCCCGCACAGGTTCTTGTCCGGGTAGCCGCACCCAGGCTGGTTTGGGTTGAGCACCGCCAGCGCCCGGGGAACCGCCGACTCCGGCAGGTGGTGATCGGTGATAATGCAATCGATCCCCAGTTCATTGGCCCGATCGACGACCCCACTCTCGCGAATGCCCGTGTCAACGCTGATGAGCAGGCGAACCTGGTCGCGGGAGGCTTGCTCGATGACCTCCCGGCGCATGCCGTAGCCTTCCTTGACGCGGTGCGGTACGTGAAAGTCCGCTTCGCCCCCGGCCAGCTCGATCGCCTTGCGAAGCACCACGACCGACGTTGTGCCGTCCACGTCATAGTCGCCATAGATGAGAATGCGTTCTTGATTCGCGATGGCCCGCCGGAGCCGCTCAACCGCTTGCCGCATTCCCTGCATGCGATAGGGATCGTGAAGATGCGAAAGGCTCGGCTGGAGAAAGCGGCCGGCCTGCTCGGGATCGCTGATGCCACGCTGTACCAACAGCACTGCCAAAAGGCGGCTGATACCATGCTCCGCTTGAAGCCGGTCCGCCTCGGCTGGAGCGAATTGGCGGTATTCCCAACGTTTCATCGGGTCGCGGCGGGCGGATGAGGCGCGGCGAAGCGGCTAACCGCTCCCTCACGGTCACGGCTCTGAATCGGGTTTCCTGCCTCGCCTCGCTTGAGCGTGGACTTCCGTCCACGCCTTTGTCCGGCCATTTGCAATTTTCTTGCCATGATCGGCGACGATTTGACTATACGGGCACTAATTGGTCCGCACCAGAACACCGCGAGCGTCCCCGAGGTCGCGGGCAGCGGGCGTCACGATCGTGCTCGCGTCGATGTAGATTTTCTGCTCTTTTAGAATCGCCTGCCGCACGTCATCTTCGCTGACAAACGGCACAACCACGACAGGCGGAGCCGGCGGGGCTGGAGAAGACTCCGCGGTTGCAGCGGCTGTGTTTCGATTCGCGGGCGCGGCCCCCCCCGTCGCTGAGCCTGGCGATGTGGCAAGAGCCGCTCCCCCGCGCCGCTTCGACAAAAACTGGTCGACGACGGACGCCGCGGGATTGGCGATCGCGGCCAGTGTCACCGGCGCGGTTCCTCCCGCCACAGTCGGCTTGGCCGGAGCCGGGAGACCACGTTGCGCCAGGTAGCGTCCGACGGCATCACTGATCCGCGACTGCCCTGTTCCCGCTAAAGAAGGCGGACTCATCGTCACGGAAGGTTGCGCCGCGGCTGCGCCTGGGATAGGCCGTCCGGCGAAATAGGCTTGCGCTTCCGGGCTTTCGAATGCGGATTCAGCATCGCGCACGTGGTAGGCAATGCGCTTGATGTTAATCAAGTGCATCGGGCCGACGTTGTCACTGGTGATGTTGCCGGCGATTGCTCCACAGCCCAGTGTCATCGACGGCAGGACATTCGTCGTAATGCCGGTCGAACCCTGCGGCGCGGGCGTGTTCACCAGCACGCGGAAGGCCGGCATCCTCAGGCCAAACTCGAGAATGCGCTCGTCATTTTTCGAATGAATCACGCAGGTGTGCCCGCGTCCCCCGAAGTTCAGTATCGTCTCGCAAGCATCGAGGCTTTCCTGGAAATCGCGCACGAAATAGACGGTCAGCACCGGCGAGAGCTTTTCAGCCGACATCGGGTAGTCGCGCCCGACGCCTTCCAGCTCGACGGCCAGAATGCTGGAGTCGGCCGGAACGCTGAACCCCGCCATCTCGGCGATCTTGGCGGGCGCCTGCCCCACGCAGTCAGGATTGATGCCGAAGTTGGGAGCAATCAGCAGCTTCTGAAGCGCCAGCGACTGCTGCGCGTCACAGAGATACGCTTTGTTGGCCTTGAGCGCCGCCAAAACACGGTCGCGGCTGGTGGCTTCGGCGACTACCGTCTGCTCGCTCGAACAAACCGTGCCGTAGTCGAAAGACTTGCCCTCGACGACGGCGGCGATCGCCTGATCAACATCGGCGGACGCCTCGAGCAAGACCGCTACATTGCCAGGCCCCACGCCCAGCGCCGGTGTTCCGCTCGAGTAAGCCGCGCGAACGATGCCCGCGCCTCCGGTCGACAGAATCACCCCGGTCCGCCGGTGCTTCATCAGCTCGCCGGTGCCCTGGATCGTCGCCTCGTTCAGGCATTGCACGATGCCTTGCGGCGCCCCGGCTTCTTCCGCCGCTTTCGCCAGCAGCCCGGCCGTTTCGCAAGTGCATCGCACCGCCCTCGGGTGGGGACTGATAACGATCGCATTGCGCGCTTTCAGGCAAATCAGGATCTTAAAAAAAGCCGTCGACGTGGGGTTCGTCGTAGGCAAGATGGCCCCAACAACGCCAACCGGCTCGGCAATCTCGATGATGCCGTTCTCGCGGTCCTCGCGAATGATTCCGGCCGTTTTCATGGGCCGGATCGCCTTGTGCAACAGGTCGGAGTTCAGCAGGTTCTTGGCAACCTTGTCTCGGACGTTGCCATATCCAGTTTCCTCGACGGCCATTTTCGCGAGGCGCTCACAGTTGGCGCGAGCGACGGCCGCGACGCGGTCGATGATTTGGTCAACCTGCTCCTGGGTGTAAGTCCGGTACTTCTGGGACGCCTCATACGCGAGGGCGATCTTTGTCCGGACTTCCTGAACGGACTTGAGGTCTTTGTCTTCCAACATCTGGACGTTCGATAGGGTGGAAACTCAGAACCGGAAGCGTGATCGGCCGTTGGCTCCCCGAACCGTGAAGACCGCGAAGAATAGTCCAGTGGGCCGCTTCCTAACGGTCACGGCTCTGAATGTTCGTCCCGATTTCCCCGCCAGTTTTGGCGGTCACGGCTCGGAAAAGCGGCCTTACTTGCCCTTGACCCCGGTTTTCGGGATGACCTTTTCGGCTTCGTCGTGGGGGCGCGCAATGACGTGTACACTGACCAGCTCACCGACTCGCCGCGCGGCGGCGGCCCCGGCGTCCGTTGCTGCCTTGACGGCGCCGACGTCCCCGCGCACGGTTACCAAGACGAACCCGGCTCCGATATACTCTTTCCCTTGCAGCACCACGTTCGCCGCTTTGACCATGGCGTCAGCCGCCTCGATCGCAGCGGTCAAACCTTTGGTTTCGACCATTCCAAGCGCTTCCATCGAATCTCCTCGTTTCAAACCGTAACCCGTCAAGCTAACACAGTGTGCGGCAGGTTCACAAATCGGAGCCTGCGATCGAGAGCGGACAATCCTGCCGGCGTGAGCCGCTCAACCCGGCCTCTTGGGCACCAATACCGTCCGTTTCAGCGTGAGCACGGTTTCATCCCGCTGATTGAACCCCCTCGACTCGACGTAGATCAGCCCGCGATCCGGCTTCGTTTTCGACTCGCGCATGTCAAGAATACGGCTTTCGGCGTAAATCGTGTCTCCATGAAAGACAGGCGCGACGTGCTTGATCTCTTGATACTCGAGATTGGCGATCGCGCGGCCGCTGATATCGGCGACGCTCATCCCGACAACAATGCTGAAAACGAGCGGCCCAACCACCAGGCGCTGCCCATGCTGCAACTGGCTGGCGTAGTGCGCGTCGATGTGAAGCGGATTCTGATTCATCGTCAGCAAGCTGAACCAGGTGTCATCGGCCTCGCTAATCGTGCGTCCGGGCCAGTGTTTGAAGACTTGGCCGGCTTCAAATTCTTCGTAGTATCGTCCGAAGGGCATGGTGCGTTGCTCCGTGATTCGGTTGATTCTTGGCCCGACGACGGTCTTTCGGTCGGCTGGTCATTTTGCTACGGGGTGGGTGGATTCAGCGGGCTCACCTTTGCAGTACACCCCTTGGACTTCCGTCCACGCCTCTGTCCGGCCGGCTGAGATTTTCTCATGACCAGGCGGTATTGGGGCTAGGGCGCGGTCCGCAAGTCCTGCCCGGTCATTTCCTCAGGCTGTTCGACACCCAGCAAACCCAAAATAGTCGGTGCAATGTCCCTCAGCGATCCGCCTTCTCTGAGCTTCCCTTGAAACTCGCTCACAACAACCAAGGGCACCGGGAACGTCGTGTGATAGGTATGCGGCTCGCCGGTTTCGGGATCGACCAGCAGATCCGCGTTGCCGTGGTCCGCCGTGACGATCCATGCTCCACCCTGCCGCCTCAGAGGTTCGTGAATTCGCCCCAGGCATTCGTCTACCGTTTCAATCGCCTTGACGGCGGCGGGGATGACGCCGGTATGCCCCACCATGTCGCCGTTGGCGAAGTTGACGACGATCAGATCAAACGCCTCGCTCTCAATCCCTTTCACCACGACATCGCAAACGCCGGCCGCGCTCATTTCCGGCTGCAAATCGTAAGTGGCGACCTTGGGCGAAGCAACCATCTCCCTCGCTTCGCCCTCGAAGGGCTTTTCAGCGCCCCCATTGAAGAAATAAGTGACGTGTGGATACTTCTCGGTCTCGGCTGTCCGCAGGTTGCTCAGGCCGTGCTCCGCGCAGATCTCGCCGAGAATCCGCTCGGGCCTGTGCGGTGGCAGCACATTAGGGAACGGGTAGTTTCGCTCGTACCGCGTCATCGTGACGTAGTGCAGGTTTTTCGGCGCCAGCGAACGCGCCGGCTGCTCTAGCCCGGGATCGTTCAACGCCGCGCCGTTCAAGGCGATGGAGATCTGCCGTGCGCGGTCGGCCCGAAAGTTGAAGAAGATAACAGCGTCCTCATCCTGAATGCTGCCGACGGGCTCACCCCGATCGTCGACCAGAACGGCCGGTTCGACGAACTCATCCGTCACGCCGCCCGCATAAGATGCCCGCATGGCTCCCGCGGGCTCGGAGGCTTTGGCGCCTTCCCCAACAACCATGGCCCGAAAAGCCCGCTCGACGCGCTCCCAGCGGCGGTCGCGATCCATGGCGTAGTAGCGTCCCGAAATCGTGGCAATGCGGCCGATGCCAATTTCCCGCATCTTGGCTCCCAGCTCGCCAATGTAGCCGGCGCCGGTCTCGGGCGGCACGTCGCGGCCATCGGTAAAGCAGTGAACGTAGACGCGCCCGGCGCCTTCCCTCTTCGCCATCTCGAGCAGCGCGTAAAGGTGATTCGTATGCGAGTGAACGCCGCCAGGGCTAACGAGTCCCATCAGGTGCAGCCGCCGCGGCCGCCCGTGCGCCATGGCGGCCCTGAGCACTTCGTTTGAAGAGAACTCGCCGCTCGCGATCATGTCATCGATACGAGTGACGTCCATCTTGACGATGCGTCCCGCGCCAATGTTGAGGTGCCCGACCTCGCTGTTGCCCATCTGGCCTTCGGGGAGCCCAACGAAGGGTCCGTCCGTCCGAATCAGAGTATGAGGATACTCGCGCCGCAGCCGGTCGAAGTTCGGCGTGCGAGCCATCGCAACGGCATTGTTTTCGGGACTGGGGTTCTCTCCCCAGCCATCCATGATGGTGAGGACAACCGGGCGTGGTCGGTTCGCGATAGCCATGAGCAGGTAGTGTTTCATTATGCCAAGTCGCTGATCGCATTCCCGCTCTTCTGACCCCGTGATACACTGTCTCCGATCCGTTCACCAAGGGTAGAGGACTATCGATATGATCAGAAAACTCTCTCATTTCCCCCATGGCATCGCCGCCGTCCTAATCGGCGCGTGTGTCGTCTCGCATTTGGGCGCCCAGCCCAGCCCTGTACGAGTCCTTGTCTGGGATGAGCAACAGCCCGAACAAGCCCAGGCCTATGACAATTTCCTCGGCAACGAAATCGCTGCTTATCTGAAGAAACAG
This sequence comes from Bryobacterales bacterium, assembly GCA_965226185.1. Lineage (GTDB taxonomy): Bacteria > Acidobacteriota > Terriglobia > Bryobacterales > UBA6623 > CBDCYS01. Next base: position 2,250,963 of record CBDDCT010000007.1, on the reverse strand, counting down.
CCGGGCTTCGAGGTTCGCTCGGCCCGCCTCGACGACGCCAATCAGGGCATCACCGCCAAATCGCTCGACGAAACCGATGTCCTGGTCTGGTGGGGACACCGCCGCCACGGGGAGCTTGCGGCCGAGATCAGCCTAAACATCGTGGAGCGGATCAAAGCGGGCAAACTGTCGCTCATCGCCCTTCATGCGGCCCACTGGAGCAGCCCTTTCATGGAAGCGATGGCCGAGCGCACTCGAGCGGACGCGCGCCGCCGCTATCCCGATCCCGGGACGAAGTTCGAGTTTGTCGCCGTGCCGGGACGGATGCCTCCGACCTACGACTCACTAGTGACGCCCGCCTATTACGCCTTCAAGCGCGGGAACGGAGTGCGGCAGGTGCGAGTCGATCTGCCGAACTGCGTCTTCCCTGGAGTTCGGGCCGATGGGAAACCCAGCAAGGTGACCATGCTGCAACCCGGCCATCCGATCGCCAAAGGCATTCCGGCAACGTTCGAAATCCCCGAGTCGGAAATGTACGACGAACCTTTCCACGTGCCTGATCCCGATGCCGTGATTTTTCAAGAGAAATGGAGAACCGGCGGCTGGTTCCGCGGCGGTATGGTGTGGACCCTCGGCGAGGGCAAGGTATTTTACTTCCGCCCGGGGCACGAGACCTACCCGATCTTCAAGCAGAAGTATCCCCTCAAAATCGTCGAAAACGCCGTTCGATGGTTAGCGGCCAAATAGCCGGCCAGCGGGACGGAGCTGGGGGCTGTCGTAGTCGCCCCTTGCCCTGGTGGGGCCTCGCCTTCAATAACCTCCTCGTACGAAACCGTGAGCCCACTGCCGGGTTTTGTGATTTCGGCCCGCCTTCCGTTCACAACTACTTGAGGGTTTAGAAACGGTTTATTAAACCTTGTAATATCTGTCAAGATGCTGAATAATGTAAACGGACCAGTTTGTCGGCGGGAGTGTATCCAAAGTGCAGCGTAGTCGTGAAGTTCGCGAGGTGACGTAAATGGGAATGATGCTCCTCGATTTCAATCGGCGGCCGCCATTCCGGCGACGATTCAATGGTGTGTTGACGCCGCTAGTCGGCCTCACGCTGGTGATGGCGGGGTGGGCCGCCAGCCCAGCGTTGGAGGGAACGGGACCGGTCGAGGTCGAGTTGTATGAAAACCTGCCAGAACCGCCCCAGCCGGAAAATCCTGGAGAGGGTTACAACAAGAAGTACGCCCAGCACACCGCTGACGACATCGATCTCAGCGGTCTGAAGCCTTCGATTCGCTACACCGAGTCGGCGTTCGGGTTCCCGCGTATTCCGACGAAGTTCTCAAAGAACGGCCTAGCGCTGGACTACACCGAGCCGTTCGTCCTGAAGGCCACCATCGAGCGGGCGCTGCCGGCCGGAAGCTATCAGTTCCGGCTGCGCTCGAAGGGGGCTTCGCGGCTCGAGGTCGACGGCAAGGTGGTGGCGGTAACCGAGCCGCAAAAACCCAATCAATCGAGCAACGACCCGCTTCCGCCAGAGGTCGAGTACGACGATTCGCAGCGGCGGCCTGCCTACTACCCGCATAAGGACGCCGTGGCTTCGGTCGAATTGGACGGCGCTCCTCACATCTTCACCTTATTCGCCGTCGTGGGCGGGTACGGCCTGGTACCCGACGCGTCCGAGCTGTCGGTGAGCTACGCACGGCCTGGTGAAATGGACCGCCTGCTGGGCGGCGACAGCGCTCCGTTACTTACCGACAAAGAATGGCGAACCTACGAGGCCAGTGTGGTCGCGCGCCACGGGGCTGGGGACATCGATCGCCGGCGGGCAATCGACGACGAAGTCGAGACGGCTTGGAGTGTGCGGCACCGCCAAGTTCGCGAGTGGCTGAAGACCCAGCCCGAGGTGGCAGTTCCCGAGGTTGCCTCCCAGCAGGCCGTGCGCAATGACATCGACCGTTTCATTGTGGCCAAGCTCGAAGACGCGGGCGTCGAGCCCATGCCGCTGACCTCGGATCTCGGGTTCTTGCGCAGGTTGTCGCTGGACACGATCGGCGTAATCCCGACTCCGGCCGAGATTACGGCCTACTTGGCCGATCCGCCCGAAACACGCCGGCAACGGGCCATCGAGCGTTTGCTGAATCATCCAGGCTGGGCCGACAACTGGGTTCCCTATTGGCAGGATGTGCTGGCGGAGAATCCCGGCATCCTCAAACCGGACCTCAACAACACGGGGCCCTTCCGCTGGTGGATTCACCAAGTCTTCAGCGACGGCGTTCCTTTCGATCGGATGGCTACCGAGCTGATTGAAATGGAAGGCAGTCTGTACAAAGGCATGCCGCGAGCGTTCGGCATGGCCAGCCTCAACGATGCCCCGATGGCGGCGAAGGCGGATGTCATCTCACAAGCGTTTCTTGCCCGCAAACTGTCGTGCGCCAGGTGCCATGACGCGCCATTCCATCCTTTCAAGCAAAAGGACCTTTTCAATATCGCGGCCATGCTCGAAGGCAAGCCGCTGGAGCTTCCCGAGTCGAGCACGGTGCCAATCCGGGAAGGTGCGCGCAAGCCCTACGTCAAGATTTCCCTCAAGCCGGGAGATAACATTGATCCGCACTGGCCGTTCCGGAATCTGATCAACGAGACAACTCTTGCCGAGCCGCCGAGCAACACCTCGGTTCCAAGCCGCCACTTGCTGGCCACTTTGACGGTTGCGCCGCGGAACGAGCGTTTCACGCAAGTCCTGGCCAACCGTATGTGGAAGCGCTACATGGGGCGCGGGCTGGTAGAGCCGGCGCACGACTGGTCGCGGGCCGAACCGTCTCACCCCGCGTTGCTGAGCTACCTGGCAAGGGAAGTGATGGAAGGCGGCTACGACCCCAAGCACATGGCCCGCCTGATCTTTTCCTCGAACGCCTACCAGCGCAAGCCGGACCCGCAAGCCTCCGACCCGGGCAGCGCGCGGCACACGCTCTTTGCCGGGCCCCTGCGGCGCCGCATGTCGGCGGAGCAAGTGATCGACTCGGCGCATCTCAGCGTGGGAAAGAACCTCGATTGCGAGCCGTTGAACTTGAATCCGCCCGGGGACCGGCCTTTGCGCCAGTTCCTCAATATGGGGATTCCGCGGCGTGCCTGGGAGCTGACGGCCCTTTCCAACGAACGCGACCGCCCGTCCTTGGCGCTTCCTCGGGCACAGGCGCTTGTCGACATGCTCACCACGTTCGGCTGGAGGCAGTCACGCCAAAACCCGGCCACGGACCGGGACGACGGGCCATCGCCGATGCAAACGCTGATGCTGGCGAATGGCGCCATGGGGACGCGCATTACGCGGCTCTCCGACGACAGCGTATTTACCAGATTGTCACTCGATGATCGTCCTCTGGAGGATCTTATTCGCGAGGCCTATCTGCGGGTCCTTTCGCGTCCGCCGACGGATCAGGAGAGCGAAGTATTCGCCGACTACTTGCGGCCGGTCTACGATGACCGCAAGGTGGAGGGCGCCGTTCTTTCGGAAGTTGACGACTCCAACAAGACGGACAGCCGCGTTTCTTGGGCCAGTCATATGGATTCCAAAGCGACTCTCATCCGGATGGAAGAGGAGCGCAAGGTTCGCATGGGAGACGACCCGACCGAGACTTTGAAGCCGGAGTACCGGGAACGTTTTGAAGACGCGCTTTGGGCGCTGGTGAACTCGCCGGAATTTAAGTTGCTGCCTTAACAGAGCCGCGCCCGCAAGGGTGCGGTCGAGAGAACTGGGGACAACGGGATTCCAGCCGCGAACACGGCCGCTAGCAGACATGACCGCACCCTTGCGGGCGCGGCTCTGTTGCGGGCGCGGACGGTGTTCGAAAGTTTTGACGATCTATCAAGGGACGGATCACGATCATGAATAAGTGGAACGGAACACGACGGGATCTAATCAAGTCCGCTGCGATCGCTGGCTTGGGCGCAACGGGAACGGCATTCGGGGCTGCGCGAAAGGTTGCCGCGCCTCTGCGTGGCAAAGCCGATTCTTGTATTCTCCTCTGGCTGGGAGGCGGCGCCGGGCACATCGATACGCTGGACCCCAAGGTTCGAACGGACGGCAACGGGAAGCCGGGTTCTTACTATGACTCCATCCCGACGTCCGTGCCCGGGGTGCGCGTCTGCGAGCACATGCCGCGCACAGCCAAGCTGATGGACCGCTCGATCATCCTGCGCACCGTCAGTCACGACATCGTCAACCAGCACGGCGCCGCGTCAAACCTGATGCACACGGGCCGCAAGCCCAGTGGCACGATTCAATACCCGTCGATGGGTTCGATCGTCTCTCACGAGCTGGGGTCAAAGTCGGACGATGTTCCGGCGTACGTCGTCATGGGATATCCCAACATCATGCGGGATCCCGGCTTCTTGGGCGCCAAGCACGGTTATGTCTACCTGACCCAAACCGAAACGGGACCGGGCGGGCTGACTCGTGCCCCCGACGTCAACGACTCCCGCCAGCAAAGGCGTGAAAAGCTGCTGGGCTTCTTGCGTGAGAACTACAAAGCCGGCCGCCCCGGAGATCCGACGGTTCAATCGCAGATTGACGTCAACGAGCAGGGCTTCCGTATGGCGGGACCGCGCTTCATGAATGTCTTCAACCTCGACAAGGAATCCAGTTCGGTACGAGAATTGTACGGCGGTGAATTTGGCCAGCGCTGTTTGCTGGCGCGGCGGCTGGTTCACGCGGGTGTGCGCTTCGTCGAGGTGTCCTTCAATCTCAACTTCCTCAACGGCTCCGGGTGGGACGTTCACCAGCAAGGAATCCTGAAGCAGCACCTGCTCATTCAGGATTTCGACAAAGGCATGGCGACGCTGATCGAAGATCTCGAAAAGCTCAAGATCCTCGACAGGACACTCATCGTGGTGGCAACCGAGTTCGGCCGTCCTCCCGAGTTCGATAGCCTCGGCGGACGCGGCCACCAGTCCGTTGCGTTTAGCTGTTTGTTGGCGGGCGGCGGCCTTCGCACCGGCCAGGCCATCGGCGAGACCGACGAGCTTGGCCAGAATGCTGTAACCAAGCCCATCACCGTCCCCGATTTCCACGCCACGGTTCACGCCGCGCTCGGAATCGATCCCGAGAAAGTGCTCTACTCCGGTAAGCGGCCGGTTCCGATCACTGACCACGGCAGTCCCGTCGCGGGCGTGTTTAGCTAATCTGCGGAGGATCTGGGCGCTGCCGCTGCCGAGCGGGTAGCGTCACGCAGTCGAGGATCAACAGCTTTTGGCTCAAAACGTTTTGCAGGGAACAGTCTCGACCCGAGCGCAAGGCTGTGCTGGTACCTGGAAAACGGGCTTTTCGGAAACCAACCCCGCGGGAATTCCTCAGCAAGGCCGTCAGTACGAGGCGCGCGCCGCTTGACGAGCGGAGGCGTACTTGACAGTACGTTGAGCACGGCGAGCAAGCGCAACGAAGTAATGGCGGCCTTATCGCGTGCTTCGGCCGTCAGGTGGTGAGAAATGCGGGCTAGGTCCAATGCTGTTCACTTAGTGTCTTTGAGCCGCGAAGCGGCGCAGGATCGTAGCCCAAGGGTGGAGCGAAGCGGAACCCTGGGTCCGAAACCCATCGAGGGAGAAGCCCTGAAGGGGCGCGGGAAAACAAACCTATTATTCCGATGATGATCGGGTTGCGCCGAATGAAGAACATCAACTTGAACAACCGAACTCAGCCCCCAAACCTCGAACTAAACAGTATTGGGAATAGCCCGTGGAGAGAAGAAATCGCGCACTCGCCCTACCGCCGAAGGCGGCTCGCCAAGATGCGCTTCCGCCCCGTTCTTAGTCGGCCAGCTTGCGGGGGACTAAGGGTTGCGTCGAGTCGAGGGCGCGAACGTCTTCGAGCTTAATCTCCCGGCCCTGTTCGTGGTATTCCTCATCGACGTTCACCTGCCAGAGGTCGTGCTTTGCCCCGAGAACGTTGCGGGCGGCAAGCATGGCGGTCAGCATCGAGTGATCCTGGTTGTTGTAGCGGTGCATGCCGTTGCGCCCGACAAGCTGCAGGTTCGGCAGGGTTGCCAGAAACTCGCGGATCTCCTCGAGCGCCGGCGCATAGTCGCGATCGTAAATCGGGTACGCCTTCTTCATGCGAACCACGGTGCCGTCGGTGATGTCAGCCGCATCGGTAAAGCCCAGCTCCACGATCTCACGCTTCCCCAGCTCGATCAGCTCTTCGTCGGCCAGGCTCCAGATTTCATCACCTTCGGAGCAAAAGTACTCCAGCCCCAGCCCCGTCATGGCGGGGTCCGGAACCATCTCGGGACTCCAGTTCTTGAAATTCTGCAGACGGCCCAGTTTGACGCCAGGCTCGTGGATATAAATCCAATTGTCTGGGAACAGAGATTCGACGCGAACCATCAGCGCCACGGTCAGGAAGTCGCGGTACTTCAGCCGCCGGGCGGCGGCGATTACGTTTTGAGGCGGGGCCGGTTCGAAGCTCTCGATGAGATCGCGAATCGCAACGCTGCTGATGAAATGCTCGGCCTCGTAAGTTTGACCACCGGCCTCTACCGCATCGACCTTGCCTTGGGACCATCGAACGCGGTTGACCGGTTGCTCCATCAGCACGCGAGACCCCATGCCTTCGACCAGCTCTTGAGCTTTCTCCCACATCATCCCGGGGCCATGACGCGGATACAGAAACTCGTTGATGAGCGTCTTGACTGCGTCTTGTTTGCTGACGGACCGGTCGCCGATCAGGGCGTTTTTGAGGGCTGTCGTCAGCGATAAACCTTTGATTCGCTGCGCCGCCCACTCCGCTTGAATCCGCGAGCAGGGGATTCCCCAAACCTTTTCGGTGTATGTTTTGAAGAAGACTTCGAATAACCGTTTTCCAAAGCGGTTCGTCACCCAGGTAGCGAAGTCCTCCTCGGGCCGCCGCGGAAACAACCGCGCCCAGCCGTAGCTGGCGACGCACCGGGTGGTTTCCAAAATTCCCAATCCAAACAGCGCGTTGAAAGGCTTGAGCGGGTAGGAGAAAAACTTGCCCTTGTAGTAGATCCGGGAGAGCCTGGGCCGGGTCAGCAGATCATCGCCCAAGATCTCGATCCACAGCTCTTCGACCGCCGTGACCTTGGTGAAGAAGCGGTGGCCGCCAATGTCGAAGCGGTAGCCTTTGTACTCCGCGGTGCGTGAGAGGCCGCCAACCACATCGTCGCTTTCCAGAACGGTGCTCGTGACGCCTGCTTTGGCCAGCTCGTAGGCCGCCGTCAAACCGGCGGGACCCGCGCCGAGAACGACTACTGAAGGGGAGGGCATTCGAAGACACTCATCTTATCAGAGGGTGTTGTGGGGGCCTGGTTGTAGAGCAATCGTTGCCGTTGAACTTGCGAGCGGCGTCAAGGGCCGACACGGAGCGGCCTCGGCTACCAGGCTAGTCCGTGAGAATGGACTCGAACGCCGGAGAGGGGTCCGCGGGTTTCATCCTGTCGCGGAGTCGACGTGCCGACATCTCGGCCCAAGGATTTCTCGTCACTGTATTGACCAGGTAAAACACCCAGCCGGTCGCGGTCCGGGGGCCGCGCGGGGTGGCCACGGCGGGAGCGCTTGATTGCGGCGCGAAGACCCCGGCCAGCAGCAGAGAGAGCACCGGGATAATCAGAACTGTGGCCGAGCGCTTCATTTCGTCCTTCACCTGATTCGACGCATGACCAACCCAGAACGTTAACGTCGAGATGTAAAATTCTTGTTAGATCGTTCGAGAGGCCAACGGCACGAGGCCAATGGCGCGAGGTCAATGAAAGGAGCCGCCCGGTGATGCTTCGGGTTCAGACTTATTCCGGCTACAAGGCCGACGAACGGCCTGTTCGCATCACGCTGGGAGAGAGAACACTCGATGTCACGCGCATCGTGGACCGCTGGTACGCGCCGGGCAGCTCCTACTTCAAGATTGTCGCCAGCGACGAAAACACTTACATCCTTCAGCGCCGCGAGCGAGAGCCGCATGAGCCAAGTGAGCCGCATGAGCCAAGTGAGCCGAACGACGCGGAGTGGCTGCTTGTCTCTTACCGCCAAGGCCATGAACCCTGCCAGGGAGACCGCGGCGTGTGAGCCAATGCACGTTCGGTGACAGCGGCCTGGCCACGCGCGGGCTCCGGATCATTGCGGAAGTTTTTCGGGAATCCACCGCTAGCGCGCTAGCGCTCGTGGAGAGCGCCTTTTTTAGAATCTAACGGCCGCGAGTAGAATCCGCTACGATGTGCCTGTTATGTACGCCTCTTCCGTCTCCGCGGTGGACGTCAATCGTCGCCGATTCCTGATGGCCGCCGGCAGCGGCTTGACTGGCTCTTCGGCTGCCACGGCAAGTTCGGCGGCCGGTTCCGTAGCGGCAGCCGGGCCGCCGCCGGCGACGCTAGGTTTGGATTTGTTCAGCCTGCGGTCCCAGGGATGGAGCGCTTTTCAACTGCTGGACTACGCCGCGGGTCTTGGCGTGAGAATCGTCCATTTCTCGGAGCCCAAATTCTTGGGCGGCCTGGACGACGCCCATCTAGAGAAAGTCAAGGCCCGCGCCGACGAGCTGGGCCTCGGCATCGAAGTCGGTTTTGGATCGATTTGCCCCAGCTCGACCCGCTTTGATAAAGGCGACGGCACCCCGCGTGAGCAGCTCCTGCGGATGTTTGGAGTGGCGAAGAAGCTGGGTTCGCCGCTTGTTCGGTGCTATCTGGGAAGCTCCAGGGATCGCGAAGGCTCCCTTCCTATTGAAGCCCACATTGAAAATACAGTCGCGTCCTGTAAATCGGTGCGCGGCGAAGCGCTTGACATGGGGCTCAAGATCGCCGTCGAGAATCATGCCGGCGACCTGCAGGCCGGGCAACTCAAGATGCTTATTGAAGAGGCGGGTGAAGACTACGTCGGCGCCTTGATTGATCCCGGCAACGCCACCTGGACGCTCGAAGACCCGCTGCACACCCTTGAAACCTTGGCTCCCTATTGCGTGACAACGGGGGTTCGCGACTCGGCGGTTTGGGAGACGCCAAACGGCGCCGCCTCACAGTGGGTCACGATGGGCGAGGGCAACGTCAACATCGAGGGCTGGGCCAAGCGCTTCACGGAACTGTGTCCCGGCAAGCCGTTTTCACTGGAGATCATTAACTTTCGCAGGCCGCGATTGTTCAACTACCGCGAGCCCGACTTTTGGAACAACTATCGCGACGTCCCGGCTTGGGTTTTCGCGGGCTTCGAGAACCTGGCCCGCCGCGGCGCCGAATATACCCACGTTCCACCTGGACCCGCCGCCGCCGCCGCCAGCAGCCCGGAATTCAAGCAATTTCTCATCGATCAGGAGCGCCGCGACGTCGAGCAAGCGGTCAAGTACGCCAATGACGTGCTGAAGATCGGAGTTGCATGAAGCCGGCCTCGCCCGGCCTTACGTGGCTGAGCTTAGCCAGGTCTGTCAGGTCTGGCGATCGCTGTGTTACGCTAGCTCGCAGGAGTCCGCCACATGCGAAAAGCCGCTTTGTTCATTAGCATGCTGTTGCTCGTTGTCCCGCTCGCGAGTGACGAGCATGCGGGAAAGATTCCCGCCGGCTTTACGTCTATCTTTAACGGCGCCAACCTCGCCGGGTGGCACGTCAGCATGACGAATCACCACGGCAACACTCGCGAATGGCGGGTTCTTGAAGGGGATTTGACCGGCCGCCAAAGCCCGGCCGGCAATGGCGGCGTCTTGCTGACCGACAAACGCTACAAAGACTTTGAAGTCTACCTCGAAATCAAGCCCGACTTTGGCTGCGACGGCGGGCTGTTCTTGCGCTCGAATGCCGCCGGCCAGACTTACCAGGTCATGCTCGACTACCTGGAGGGGGGCAACATCGGAGGCATTTACGGCGAACGGCTCGAAGGGGTCGAGAGGACTCCTTCCCAGGGATGGGAGGATGTCTGGAAGAAAGAAGATTGGAACGCCATCCGGGCCCGGATGGAGGGCAATCCGCCGCATATCACGGTTTGGCTCAACGGAAAGAAGATCACCGATTTTCAAGACACCGCCAATCACGCCGCCGGGGGCGCCGAAGACGGCATGATCGCCGTGCAAGTCCACGGCGGCAAACGCTGGGTCGAAAACGGCTATCACCGATTCCGCAACATCGCGGTAAAAGAACTGGACTAGCGGGAGCCAGCCGACCGCGGGTTTCAAGCGGTGCGTGGCGACCGGACTTCGTCTTGCCACACGTGACACCGCGTTGAGACTTGGGTGATACGATAAACTAAATCCTGCTGTTCGGGGCGGTAGCTCAGTCGGTAGAGCAACGGCCTTTTAAGCCGTGGGCCGAGGGTTCGAGTCCCTCCCGCCTCACCATCTAAATCCTTTGTTTCCCGAGCTGCCACCGGTAAGCGGGATCAAGACTCACTTCGCCATTCGCGGGTCGAACCGAAATCGTTGAGAGCGGCCGACTTGGATTCTCGAGAACCCCGGATGCGCCGGATTGAGAAGGAAATCGCGCTCTCGCGGAATGACAGCCGACGGCACCGACAGTACCGCCGTTCTCGCTTTTGCGGCCCAAGCCGCACCGATCTCCTGAAGATGCTCGGGCGCGGGGTATTCCCTCCAGCGTGACGGCAGCCGGTCAATCGAAATGGATTCCATGGGAATGTCGTCGGGCATCGTCGCACCGATTGAGACAAGGTCAGGCGGCAGATTGTCAGGGTCCAGGTTTACGAACAGCTCCAAAGCAGCCAGCGACAGCGTGGCGGCGGTATAAACCACGGCCACCCCTGGGGGATTCCAGCGTCCTCCGTAAAGCCGCGCCCCCTCCCCTGCGAGGGAGCCACGGGCGTGCCGGCGCGCGCAGATGCGCCAGACCTGGATCAACTGAAAACACCGTGCTCGATGCGCCCAAGGACACGCTCGACCTGGCGCACGCCGACATCGGTATCCATCCGCGAGAGCGGCGTTGCCTTACCCAAAGCCCGATTGGGCTTCTGCAGCCACGCCGACGCCTTGTGCGGATCGCCAAACACGCCAACAGCGGCCGCGGCTACGCGCGCCAAGCGGAGCAGCCGGTCAGACTCCGCCGCGGTCAGCCGCTCCTGCTTTTTTCGGCGCGCCAAGGTGCGTTTGGGGAGCGAAAGTGACGCGGAAACAACGTCGACAGACAGTCCCAGCAAATCTAGAACCGATTCGAGGGCTGCGTGAGGCAGGCCTGACCGCACAATCTCGATCAGGTCCTGCTCGTTCAGCACCCTTTCTCCAAGCGTCTGCTTGCCCCCCAGAATCTCCTGAATCTGGGGGGGTGCGGTATGGTTGGCCATTTAGCACTTATTCTACTGCCAGATGGCCGAGATTTCAACCAGGCTGTGCCGAAGCTCGACGGTTTCCAGAACCCCACTTTCAGGAAGGCAGTACCGGACCGCTCATTTGGCTGTTTCGAGCGGATCGCGGACGACAAGGCCATCGCGCAATTCTCCGCCGGCCAGCGCTCGATAGCGAAGTGAATGCAGCGCTGACCCAGGCACGCTACTATGACACGCGAGGGTTCAAACGGCGGCGGTTCGAGTGCGGATCGATGGAGGAACTATTTCTTCGTCACGTTCCGACTGTGATGTTGCTGAACCAGAGTTGAGTAACCCAGAGTCAAGTGACCAGGAGGAGTCATGGTAAGCAAAGCATTGGTTCTCTTTCCGCTACTGCTGCTGGCGAGCGGGCCGGCGGCAGGCCAGCAGCCCGCTCCAGGTCATGTTGACCCCGTACCCATTCTGCGGGCCGCCGCCAAGGCGATGGGCGCCGACATGCTCAACTGCATCACGATTTCTGGTACTGGCTACGCCGGTAAGGTGGGCCAGAACATTACGCAGGACACCGACTGGCCGAGGGGCGAGCCATTGGCCAACTACACCCGCACCATCAATTACGCGAGCAGGTCGTCGGTCGAGCAGTTCGACCGCAAACCGGGGATGAACCCTCGCTCATGGAAGTACGGCACCGGCTGGCTGGGAGGAACCCCGCTTCAGCAGAGGGAGCGGCAAACGTTCGCGGTCAGCGGCAACTACGCCTGGCATCTGGACGGAAAGGGAGCCGCCCCGATTCCAGCGCCGGCCAATGCCGAGCTATGGCAGCTCGATATCTGGCTCAACCCGCCGGGCTTCGTCAAAGCGGCGATGCAGCCGGGCGCCAACCCCACCGCCATTTGGCGCTGGGAGATGGCCGAGAGCGGCCGCGACGGGGCCACCACCGGCGGAATCGAGAAGTTAACCGTCGTCTCGGCCACCGTGCTGGGCAAGTACCGAGTCAACGCCACGATCAACAGTCAAAATCTGATCCAAAGGATACAAACCTGGGTGCCGCATCCTGTCCTCGGGGACATGAACTACGAGCACGAATACACCCAGTGGCAGGAGATCGATGGCGTCCAGTTTCCCGCTGGCTGGCACCATCACGATGGATGGGACGACGAGCGGCAGATCCCGGTCATCAGTGGCGGACACAACGGCTTTGGCGGCACGTTCGACAAGATTCAGCCGAACGTGTGCGAAGCGGCCGCTGTTCCCGGCTCGGTGCGAAGAGCGAACGTCTCTCCGACCGAGGTGGAACCGCAAAAGCTGGCCGAAGGAGTGTGGCTTCTAGGCGGCTCGTCACACAACAGCGTGGCCGTCGAGTTCGACAAATTCGTAGCGGTCGTTGAGGCGCCGCTCGACGAGAAACGCTCGCTGGCGGTCATCGAAGCCATCGTCAAGCTCGTTCCCAACAAGCCGATCCGCTTCGTCGTCAACACGCATGCCCACTACGACCATTTGGGCGGACTGCGAACCTACCTCCACATTGGAGCGACGGTCATTACGCACCAGCGCAACCGCGTTTTCTACGAAACCGAACTGTTGAACTATGTCCCCCGGACGCTCGAGCCCGACATGGTTTCGCTCTATCCGCCGACCGAAATCTCGGAAGGGTACACGATGGAAGACGTCGATGAAAAATACGTCATCAGCGACGGAGAGCGAATGATGGACATCTACTACGTCCAGGGTCTCAATTCACACGTCGAGGGCATGCTGATGGCTTATCTGCCCAAAGAGAAAATCATCATTGAAGCGGACCTTTACGATCCGCCCGCCGCGAACGAGCCGCCTCCGGCTAGCCCCAGCGCGACCAACAGGAGTTTCTACAATAACGTGCAACAAATAGGGCTGGATATCTCCACCATCGCACCGATCCATGGGCGGGCGGTTCCGTGGAAGGACTTCCTGAATTTCGTTGGCGGCGATAGCAAGACCGAGTAGAGGGCTGCTTTCCCCGGTCGGGCGCGGCTGTAGAGAGTGGGCGCCGCCGAAAGCGCCCAAGAATCACTTCACTGCCACGGAACGCACTTTTGTGTGGCGCGCCTTGCCCGCCGGGCCTTCGATGTAGAGCGTGACGACGTACTCGCCCGCTTTCTCGTAGCTGTGAAGGGGATGCTGATCGGCGGAAGTCTCTCCATCGCCGAAGTCCCACTTCCAGGAGTTGATGTCGCCGTGGGACATGTCTTGGAACGCCACCAAGCGGCGGTTCATGTCGAGCACTTGAAACTGCCAGCGTGCTTCGATCGCTTTACGAAAACGCTCTTCGAGCGGCATCAGGCGAAACGCGACTAAGTCGCTGGCGTCGCCATACATCGTTTGCTTGTGAGAGAGGTTCCAAAAGCCTTCATATTCCCTCTTGTTGACGTCGTCGTAATCGAGGATCGACCACGACATGCCGATGACCTCGTTTTCTTCGAGCTTTGAGACGACGGCCCGAGCGGGGTCCGGCGGGGCATAGTCGAAGGGCGTGATCCAGAACTCCAGAATCAGTTTCCCGCTCTCGCCCGGTTTGAAGTCGTAAGAATAGGCCGCGTTGCCCCAGGGCAGATCCTTGATCCATGGCTGGCTGCCCCAGACGAACGCCCAATCCTGCCCTTCGTGCGGCGTCATGATGTGGTAGTTTTGCGCGTGAACGCCATGGAACAGGAAGTGCGCCGCCATCGGGTCGAGCTTGTCGTAAGGGTGCAGGCGCTTAATCAGAGGCCCCCCGGAGAGATCACCGTCCACGACGAGTTCGAAGATGTCGTTGTGCCTCCCCGCCTGCGCGAAATCCCAGTAATTGTCGTAGGCCTCGTAGAGGACATAGAGCTGATTGATCCCTTTGACCCAGCCGACCTTGACCTTGACGTCGAGGCTCGCGCGGTCGATGTTCGTGCCTTTCCCCATGGCTGTGTCGGCAAGCTGGCCGGAGCCGATGGCGTAGGAATCCGGGACGATCTCCCAGTCGCCAGTCTCGCCGTCAATACGCGGGATGGCGTTTGCCGGGAATTGGAAGATCTTGAATTCGACGTCCGGCCGCTCCAGTGCGGGGGCGAGTTCACCAAGGCAAAGGCCGACGGCGAGAGCAGCCAGGCTCGGAGTGGACAAGGCAGGGAAGCTTATCTTCTTCATAGGTGTTCCTTGTGGAGAGAAAGACTCCTCCAGTCGGAGTGACCGAATGGCCTCCAACCGGTGCGTCAAGCGGGCAGCTCGGGCGTCGATCTTCGCCGCGGACCGCGAAACGATTATATGTGATGACGATTGCTTTTGCTTGTCGCAAATCTTTCCCGCGTACGAGCTACACTTGACATTGAATTCATGCCGGTGTATATCCCTTACTGGGTAGAAGAATGCCGGCCGCCCGTTGACTGATGCCCGTTGCGGGGACAGGAGACTCTCGACGGCGTCCTGTCCGGCGGGCCTGGAGAGGAGATTGATTCACATGCGAAATCGGTTCAGAGGCGTGATTTTAGCTGGTGTTGCGGCTGCTATCGTGGCGCTTGTCTTGCCCAACACCAGATCGGCGGCCGCTCCTCCCCCGGAGTACAAGGCCGAGCGCACGCCCGACGGCAACCCGAACCTGAACGGTATTTGGCAAGCTCTGGGGTCCGCCCACTGGGACATCGAGGGCCATGCCGCGCGCCACGGGGCCATTGTCAAGCTTGGCGCGCTTGGTGCGATTCCGGGCGGACTGGGAATCGTCGAAGGCGGCGAGATCCCTTACCAGCCCGAGGCCCTCAAGAAGAGGAACGAGAACCGCGAAAAGTGGGTCGAACTCGATCCGGCGATCAAGTGCTACATGCCGGGCATACCGCGCGCCACGTATTTGCCCTTTCCGTTTCAAATCGTGCAGACGCCCGAGCACATCTTGATCGCCTACGAGTTTGCCAGCGCCAGCCGCGTCATCTACATGAGCCGGCCGGACTTCGAGAGTCCCGTCGACACCTGGATGGGGCACTCACGCGGCCATTGGGAGGGGGAAACGCTGGTCGTTGACGTGACGAGTTCCGTGGACCAGACTTGGTTCGACAGCTCCGGGAATTTCCACAGTGACGCTTTGCACGTGACCGAGCGCTATACGCCGATCAGCCCCAACGCTCTGATGTACGAGGCCACGATCGAGGATGCGAAGGTGTTTACGCGTCCTTGGAAGATCAGCATGCCCCTTTACCGGCGGCTGGAAAAGAACGTGCAACTGCTGGAATTCAAGTGCGTGGAATTCGCCGAGGAACTGATGTACGGGCATCTTCGCAAGAAAACCAGCGAATGAGGCGGGAGGCACGAGATGAGCATTCGATTTCTTTCGAGGGTCCTGATCTCACTCACGCTCGCGGCGCCGGTCTGGGCCGCCGACGCGGTCCCCGCCGCCAAGACGGACACTTGGACCCCGCCAAAAACAGCCTGGGGCGAGCCCGACCTGCGGGGAGTCTGGGATTTCCGCACGATCACGCCCCTGGAACGCCCCAAGGAGCTATCGGGGAAGGACATTCTTAGTGACCAGGAAGCCGCGGAATTCGCGACCAAGACACTCAAGCAACGCAATAAAGACCGCCGGACCACGGACGGCCTGACGGTTCGAGAGGACATCAGGAACGCCTACAACCAGTTCTGGTGGGACTACGGAGACAAGCTCACCGAGGACAAGCGAACGTCACTGATTGTTGATCCGCCGGATGGAAGAATTCCTTCGCTGACACCCCTCGCTCAGAAAAGATACGACAAAATTCGGGCAGACAGGGCGCGTCCCGCCCACAGCCCGGTGGACCGCGGCGTGGCCGAGCGCTGCCTCCTTGGATTCAACGCCGGACCGCCCTACACCCCGAGCGCCTACAACAACAATGTCCACATCTTCCAAACTCCCGGCTACGCGGTGCTGCTGATCGAGATGGTCAACGACTCCCGCATTGTCCCGCTGGACGGACGTCCGCATCCGCCGGAAGACATTCGTCAGTGGAGAGGGGATGCGCGCGGCCACTGGGAAGGTAATACCCTGGTTGTCGAGTCGGCCAATTTCACCGACAAAACGACTTTTCGAGGATCCGGCAAGAACATGCGTCTCACCGAGCGCTTTACCCGCGTGGGTCCTGAAAGAATCCGCTACGAATACACGATCGATGATCCCGAGTCTTTCACGAAACCCTGGACCGCGGCAATTCCCATGAAGAAGACCGACGCGCCGATGTTTGAGTATGCCTGTCACGAAGGGAATTACGCCATGCTCACCATGCTGGAAGGCGCCCGCGCCGAAGACAAGGCCGCCGAGGAGGCCGCGAAGAAAGGTTCAAGCGAACCAGCAGTCCCGTAAGACGCCGAGCCGGCGCATCCCCAACGCGACCAGAGCACGGGAGGATTCCGATGAGTCATCCATTTCCCGGTAGTCAACGCCGCACGAAACCCCTAACGACAGGCACTCCTGCCTGGCCAAGCAAAACACCACGCCGTCGAAACCGTTCGTGGATTTTTCACCCGCCGCCGTGCGCCGCCTTGAGCCCGATGAGATATTCTCTTGTCTCACTAATCGTTCTGGCGGCCGCAGCCGCGCCAACTCCGCAAGCCAGCGCCGCCGACCCGCCGACACCGCGAACATCTTGGGGCCAACCCGACCTGCGCGGTATATGGGACTTCCGAACCATTACGCCTTTGGAGCGTCCCAAGGAAGTTGGGGACAAGGAAGTCCTGAACACCGAGGAAGCCGCCGAACTTCAAGAGCAACTACTCATACGCCGCAACAACGATAACCGCCCCTCGGAGGCGGCGCGAGACGTCGCCAAAGCATACAATAATTTCTGGCTGGACTACGGAAAAAGCCTCATCGAGGACAAACGAACCTCCCTGATTGTCGACCCGCCCGACGGCCGAATCCCTCCCCTGACGGCGCCAGGAAAAAGGAGAGCAGACGCCCGCAAAGCAGCCATGGAGCGTCCCGCTCACGGTCCGGAAGACCGAGGCCCGTACGAGCGCTGCCTCACGGGGTTCAATGCCGGACCGCCCATGAGGCCCGGCGGCTATAACAATAACGTGCAGATTTTCCAGACCCCCGAATCCGTCGCGCTGCTTGTCGAGATGGTCCACGACACGCGCATCGTCCCTCTCGACGGAAGTCCGCATGTCCCGGAAAACATCCGCCAGTGGAAGGGCGACTCGCGTGGCCATTGGGAAGGCGACACGCTGGTCGTCGAGACCAGGAACTTCACGGATAAGAACCCCTTCTATGGATCCGGAAGGGGCATGCATCTGAGGGAGCGTTTCACCCGCGTCGACGCGGACACACTGCTCTACGAATTCACGATCGACGATCCGGAGTCGTTCACCAAACCCTGGTCCGTGTCCGTACCGATGAAGAAGAACCCCGAGCCGATCTATGAGTACGCCTGCCACGAAGGCAATTACAGCATGCTCACCATGCTCAAGGGCGCCCGCGCCGACGACAAAGCCGCCGAAGAAGCCGCCAAGAAACAAGCCACTCAGCCGGCACGCCCGTAATCACACCTAACACAGCACGCTTGCGGCAGCAACTTCTGCGCCGCACGGTTTGGCCCCGTAGCGGCGATTCTTACGCCTTAATACATGTGTGGGGTGCGTCTTCAATTCCGCACCTCGACATACAGGAGGGAGGAAGAACATGACTTGGCTAAACAGAACAATGCTTTTGGTCGCCGTGGCTGGGCTCTTGTTGAGTCTGGCTCCGCCATCGGCGCTAGCTCAGGATGATGAAGCCGGATGGAGCAATGTCAGGGTGATTGAAGTCAGACCCGACAAGGCGGCCGAATGGGAGCAGCTTCAACAGCAACGCAACGAAGCCATTAAGAAGGCTGGTCTCACCGGACGGGAAATTTGGAAAGTCGTTCGCGGGGACGTCGACACCTACTACATCGTGACTCGCGTCTCGAAGCTGGGCGGCAACGACGAGCCTCCACCGGACCCGCTGGGAGTGGCCGGTTTCCAGCAGTGGATCAGTCGTGTTAATCAATGCGTCGGCGATCGACAGGTGCTGACCTTGCGAAGAATGCCGGCGCTCTCGATTCCCGCCAAGGAAGGGCGCAAGCCGAACCTCGCGATCCTGCGGCTTCGGACCAACGGTCCTGGTCAACGCCAGCCGTATACCGCCTACCTCAGGGACGACTATATCCCGGCGCTAAAGAAGGCGAAAGTGGACGGAGTGTATGTGAGCCGGATCTTTGCCGGCGACAGCGTTCGCACCTGGGCTGTCGTCACGCTGGTCGACAATTGGGCTGCCTTCGACGAACCGAACCCGCTGACCAAGGCGCTGGGCCAAGCGGAAGCGGGGAAGCTTATCCAAAAAGGAGCGAGGATGATCGAGCAGAACGAGACCATTCTGCTCCAATATCGCGCCGATCTAAGCGCTCGGTAAACCAGCTTTTTCTTTCGCGGCGGAGGGCTGGCGTGGCGGCGATGGAAGTGATTGAATCAAAAGAGGTTGGCGGTTGGGGTATAAAGATTTTCTAAAAAATGTCCTAAAATGTCCTAAAATGTCACACTATAGCGCGATTTGGGCGTCTCGGCTTTGATGTCAAGGTCTAGTGTTTTTGTTTAGAGTGGTTTGACTTGAGGGCGGTGGGCGGCCCAGTGGCAAACTCCGTGGAAATGTGGCAATTTTTCGCACGGATTTGTATGTTTTTTGTCCTTCGCGCGGAGCAGCCGGAACCGAACAGGGCAGATTCGGCGCTCTTGAAATATTGTTGGGCTTGGCGGACTTGACCCCTCACTTGCGTTCGGGGCTCTGTTCTTGCTTTCCGAACTTTCCGCCGTGTTTGGCATGAGTTGACAGTTGACAGACATGTGAGGTCGTCGCCGCCGGTTTCTGAGGTGGCCGTTGATCCGTGTTCTTAGCCGGTCTCAGTGTACCAGGCGCTGTCAAGTTTCTTGGGGTATTTTCTGGCTAAGTTGTTGAAAACATTTGGCGGAAAGGGTTGTGACTGATCGGGCGTTTGTTGATGAAACGATAGCCAGCCTTAAGGGTCTCGAGCACCCGCAATCTCAGAATCGCATAGCGGGCGTAGCACGCTAGGCCCCTACGGCGCAAAGCCAGAGGAGCGACTGGCACAGCGTGCAACAGGTTTCCCAGAGTCCCGGGGCGGAATCCCCGGTACCCGACCCGATCGCCGGCGGCTGGGTTGGACCGGCAGGAGTGCCGATCCCTACAACTGAACAACGCGGTATCCTATTGCACGGGGAACCATGATCGGCGAAACCATCTCGCACTACAAGGTCACCACCGAACTCGGCCGGGGCGGGATGGGTGTCGTTTACAAAGCCGAGGACACCAAGCTGGAGCGGCCCGTTGCGCTGAAGTTCCTGGCCGCGCACGCCATCGAAGACCCCGAACACAAGGCCCGCTTCCTGCGGGAAGCGAAGGCGGCCGCTCGCCTGGATCACCAGAACATTTGTCCTATCTACGAGATTGACGAGGTTGACGGGCAAACCTTCCTCGCCATGGCCTACCTCGAAGGCCAAACGCTGAAGGACAAGATCGCCGAGCGCCCGCTCAAACTGGATGAAGCCTTGGACATTGCCATCCAGACCGCTCAAGGCTTGAAGGCAGCGCCCCAGAAAGAGATCGTTCACCGAGACATCAAACCCGCCAACTTGATGCTGACCGAGGACGGCCCGGTCAAGATCATGGACTTTGGCCTGGCGCAGTTGACTGACCGATCAAAACTCACCAAGACCGCAACCATCCTGGGCACCCCAGCCTATATGTCTCCCGAGCAAGCGCGGCGGCAGCCCACCGACCGCCGCACCGACATCTGGTCTCTCGGAGTAGTGATTTACGAGATGGTCAGCGGCCGCTTGCCCTTCGAGGCTGAGCGCGAGGAGGCGGTAGCGTACTCGATCGTCCACGAAGAACCCGAGCCGCTGACCGCCCAGCGCGTCGATGTCCCCGTGGAACTCGACCGCATCGTCAGCAAGGCGATGGCGAAAGAGCCCGGCGAGCGCTACCAGCATGTGGACGAGTTGGCCGTGGATTTGAGGGCTGTACAACGTGGCTTGGCGGGCCCGGTCCAATGGAATGAGTCGGCGGTTGGCGGAACTCGCACCCGCACGCGAGAGTACCCGGCCCCCCCGACCCCGGCAGCGAAACCAAGACGCGCCATGGCCGTGCTTCTTACCGCGGCCGGCCTGCTTATTTTGCTCGCGGCCGCCTTTGTTACGGGCACACGGTTCGCCGCTGAACCCACGCCGATTCCGACTTATAAGCGGCTTACCTTCCGCCGCGGAACGGTCACCTCAGCTCGGTTTGCTCCCGGTGGCAACACGATCGTCTACAGCGCGGCTTGGGACGGCGGCCGCCGGGAGCTCTTTTCGACACGCCCGGAAAGCTCGGAGTCGCGGTCGCTGAACATCCAAGATGCAGACATCCTGGCGATATCGAAAACCGGCGAGATGGCCCTGGCGCTTCGGCCACCCTGGCATCTGTCGGCTTCTTTTGCAGCCGGGAACCAAAACCATCCCGCCACTCTTTTGCAGGCTTCCTTGGCCGGCGGAGCGCCGCGTGAAGTGTTGAGAGACGTGCTGTTCGCGGACTGGACGCCGGACGGTCAGTTGGGTGTTGCCCGGATGATCGAGGGCCGAACGCGTCTTGAGTCGCCCGTCGGGAAGGTACTCTACGAAACGCCCGATCGAATAGCGAGTTTTCGGATTTCGCCGAGGGACGGCCGGATCGCCTTTTCCGAACGTCCCTCCGGATTCGGGGGCGCTTGGCGAATTGCGACGATCGACAAGAACGGAGACAAGACCGTTCTCGCCGCCCCCGCTAGCGGGGATAACGTTGTTCTTGCGTGGTCCTCTGATGCGGATGAGGTCTGGTATGAATCAGGCTACATGGGAGGCCAGACGATACGCGCCGTGGCGCCCTCGGGGGCCGGGCGGGTTGTTCAGCGCGTTCCCGTCGATCTGCGGCTGTTCGATCTCTCCGAGGACGGACGCGCGTTGGTGAACCGTGTCAATTTCCGGTCCGGTATCAACTGCCTGGCGCCCGGGCAGACATCGGAGCGGGAGCTTTCTTGGTTTGACGCCTCGGAAGTGGACGATATGAGCCCCAACGGTAAAACAATCCTGTTCACGGAGTTCGGGGAAGGAGGTGGCCTGGAACGCTGGGGTGTGTACTTGCGAAAAACCTCGGGCGAGCCGGCGGTGCGCCTGGGCCGCGGTCAAGCCTTCGCTCTGTCTCCGGAAGGAAGCATGGCCCTGACGATGTCTGTGGAGCCTCACCCGGAGATCGTTCTGCTCCCTACCGGCGCCGGAGAGCCCGTACGGATCAAAAACGACGGCATTCGCAACTACGAGGCGATGGATTGGATGCCCGACGGCCGGCAAATTGTCTTTGCGGGCAGCGCATCAGGTCACGGCGTCCGCTGTTACATCCAAGATATCGATGGCGGCGAGCCCCGGCCCATCACGCCGGAGGGATACCGCTTTGGGCTGGCGCATAAGGCGGTCTCCCCGAGCGGCGAATGGATTGCCGCGGAGGCGGACGGCCCCCCGTCGTTGTTCCCGATAGAGGGCGGCGAGGAGCGAGAAATCCCCGGCGTCGAGCCGCGAGACGATTTCGTCGCGTGGAGCGCCGACGGCCGCTCGATCTTCTTGATGGCTGACCCTGAAGTGCCGGCAAGCGTCTACAGGGTGGACCTCTCCACGGGGAAGAGATCTCTCTGGAAAACCCTTGCACCTGCTGACACGGTCGGCGTGTACGAACTTTGGGCAATCCAGATCTCGGCCGACGAACAGTCCTACTGTTACACCTGAATTATGCACAGATTCACTTTGCGAGTGTGGCTGCGTTCGTAGCGGGTTGGCGGTCGTCGTGAGGTGGTAGCTCGGCAACTGGTCTTTTGGCTTCTCCGTCCCCGGTTTCCCTTCCCGCCCAGATTCCGCGTCGTCAAAACCTCGCTCGGAAGTGACGTGTTTCCAGTGCGTTACGGCTAGTGCATAAAATTTTATGCATAGCGCATAGCCAGGCTCTCAGATCAG
The DNA here is from genome assembly GCA_965226185.1 of Bryobacterales bacterium. Classification (GTDB taxonomy): domain Bacteria; phylum Acidobacteriota; class Terriglobia; order Bryobacterales; family UBA6623; genus CBDCYS01. The sequence goes on along the minus strand of CBDDCT010000007.1, from coordinate 2,228,733 downwards.
CGCCCTCCCGACCACCGGCAGAAAGCCGCCGTAGGGAGTCGGCTTCTTGCCGCGGAAGTGGTAAGGCGTCGAAGCCCCGATTTTATTGGGTCGCGAGGCCGTCACGGCTGGGCCTTGTTGGACGGGCCTTTGGGAGCTATGCTGTTTTCGTCTGGTAACCATGTGGGTGACCTCCTTGGGGTTGGCTGGCGAAGCTGGGATCTTTGCCAGCCTACCTTTTTACCCCATGTTTTCGGGGGTTCCCAATGGTCCCTTGCGGCTCAGCCCTCCTCAGGTCCACGCCGCAGTGCATAATTCAGGTTACAGCTACGGGCGAAACATCTCGGACCTCTATTTGGTGGAAGGGCTTCGTTAGACTTGCTCGGACGAAGCACAGGGCTAGCAGCCCGCAACGAAGTAATGGCGGGCCTACTGCGTGCTTTGACCGTCAGGTGGTGAGAAATGCAGGCCAGGAGCGGCTTAACGGCCCGCTCCTTGGGGAATCGGTTGTGATTGTTCTTGGAGACGCTTAGGCAGCAAGCGCGGCGTCGGCGCGCATTCTCCGATCCGCGTCCTGGGCCTCGCGGCAATGGATACAAAGCGCAGTCCACGGAATCGCCTGCAGCCGCTTGGGATTGATCGGATCGCCGCAATCTTGGCAAGTGCCATAGTCGCCTGCCGTGAGCAGGTCGAGCGCCGTCTCAATTGCCTTCTTGGTTTCGAAATTCGTGTTGATAGCCGTCACGGCCAAGTCCAGATCAATCCGTGACTGCATTTGGTCCATCGGATCGTTCGACCGTTCCGCGATTAGCCCCTCGCGACGGGAAGCGCCGCCGGTCACCTCTGATAGCTTGGCGAGCAACTGGTTTCTGATCTTGTCGCTTTCTCTTTTCGTCATCGCCAACCTCCTTCCATGATTACGTTGTTGAAATAGATATAGATGTTACCCACCCCGTGGTGGTTGCATTTATTTTGGATGCGTGACAACTTTTTTTGCTAGCCGTCCGAAAGAATCAACTGGCTCGCGGACAGAGGCTTGTTCTTCCGCGCCCTGTTATAGTTGGCGCCACTTCAGCGCCAAGCATGACATCTCCAATGAGATTTTCTTTGTCAGCCACCCGCGAGTTACGGCTAGCCACCCCGGTTACCAAACGAGAATGAAATTGTAGCATACAACCGTCTTTGAATCAATAAGTTGGTTGGCGGGTGTCGCTGCCAAGTGATAATGTCCTAAAGGTGCCAAGTAGAAATGTCCTATTCGCTGCCGAGTAGAAATGTCCGGTTTTGGCCGGCTGGCTGGAGCGCCGTGGCGAGGCACCCGCCGGTTGGGCATAACGCTGCGAGTGAGTGCGGCTGACCCATTCGGCCAGCTCACCGGTGCGTCCGTGTTTGTGGGCGGGATTGCTTTGGTGAAGTCTCGGAGCCGAATCGAATTTTGGGTTTAGCCGCGCCCGGTTAACTCAGCGTATCGGCGGGTGTATCTCCCCGGTGGGCACCGGAAGCTCGCGCCTGCTCACCCTTCCAGGGTGACTCTGTCAATAGGACATTTCTACTTGGCACAATAGGACATTTTCACTTGGCAGCGACAAGCTTAGCTGGCGGGACCTTCTTGTGAGTCGGCGAAGGTGAGGCGACTTCGAGTTGCCCCGAACCAGGATCTTCTGCTTCCGCGGAATTCTCACTCGTTGTCCTTCGCTGCCCATGTGTCTTACGCCGCACTTTGGAGGCGACCAACAATCCGCCAGTTCCGAGAAGCACCGCAGCCACTATTGACCAGCTCATCGAAGTTGGAGCCCCTCTATCATCGCCCAAAAGAGTCTCTTAATTGCACGGATAATTTCCCAGTAATTATCCCATATTTTGGAAAGTCGCGATCGTGGACAGGAAAATCGATGGGGAAGCGGGTCGCGGCAGGGATGCCGGTCGCGCGGCCCCCCCCGCACAGATCCGTGCGTGGGCGTCGACTCATGCGGCTCTTACCTCGGATGGGTGACGGCAAACCCCGCGCCGTGCTGCCCGCCGCACGCGGTCCTGTCCCCGGGCGGGGAACTGGGGACAGCTTCGTAATTTTGGCTAGTGGCGGCCGCCTGCTGTTTGATCTTGCTCGGACGACCCGGCACTCCTGCCCGCAGCTTGTATCCGAGCCAAAAAATTGGACGTGGCCGGAGCGCTTTGGAGCCAAAAAGACAGGCCCTCAGATTACGTATCACCCAGAGAAAGAGTCAGAGGGACCTCTGAATCTCCACGGTTTCTTTGCGGCCTTTGCGCGCCTGCGTAACAAGCCTCGTTCTCGCAAAAACGCAAAGAGCGCCAACGGCTTTGTCCTTGGTAACATGTGTATGTTCGCTGGAGGCCTGAATCCCATGAGCCGATGGGTGCTTTGGATGTGCTGTTGGGTGGCGTTGCTGTGCGCTGCGGGTGTGTCCATCGGCGTAGGCAGGGCGCAGCAATCGTCTGCCGGTGGGTCACAGTCGGCGGTTTCTCCCGAGCGGGTGGTCTCACCTGAGCGCGCCGCCGTCAATCAATACTGCATCTCCTGCCACAACAGCACGGTCAAAACGGCCGGGCTGGCTCTCGACGTCATTGGCTTGGAAGACGCGGGCAGGCACCCGGATGTTTGGGAAAAAGTCGTCCGCCGGCTGCGCGCGCGTCAGATGCCGCCGGCCGGAATGCCCAGGCCGGACGAGCACACCTACGACATGGTGATCTCGTCGCTGGAGGCGTTACTTGATAGCGCCGCCGCGTCGCACCCCAATCCCGGCCGTACCGATACCTTCCGGCGGCTCAATCGAACCGAATATCAGAACGCCATCCGCGACCTGCTCGCGCTCGATGTCGAGGTTGCCTCCCTGCTTCCCGCCGATGAGTCGAGCCACGGTTTTGACAACGTGACTGTGGGGGATCTCTCTCCAACATTGTTAGACCGCTATATTTCAGCGGCGGAGAAGATCAGCCGGCTGGCGGTCGGGCTGCCCAGCCGTTCTCCGGGCGGCGACACGATTCGCATGCCTCCGGACCTCACCCAAGAGGAACACTTGGAGGGGCTTCCGCTCGGCACCCGCGGCGGAGCAGTGGTTCCTTATACGTTCCCGCTCGACGCCGAGTATGACATCGAGCTGCGACTTTCGCGGGACCGAAACGAGCACATCGAGGGCCTGCGCGAACCCCACGAGATAGAGCTGCTATTGGATCGAGAGCGGGTGCGGCTATTCACCGTGAAACCGCCGCCGCGCGGCGACGACCATCATACAGCGGACCGGCATCTCAGGTTACGCGTTCCGGTCAAAGCTGGTCCGCACACGCTCGGCGTGGCGTTTCTAAAGAAACCTTCGGCGCTGCTCGAGACCGAGCGCCAGCCCTACCAAGCGCACTTTAATTTTTACCGGCATCCTCGAATCCAGCCGGCGCTGTTCTCGATCTCCATCATCGGCCCCTACGCCGCCAAAGGCGCCGGGGACACCCCCAGCCGCCGCCGCATTTTTGTCTGCCGGCCAGCGGGCCCGAACGAGGAAGAAGGCTGCGCCAAGCGCATCCTTGCAACGCTGATGCGGCGGGCCTATCGCCGGCCCGTAAGCGGCGAGGATCTCGAAAGGCCGCTGAAGTTCTACCGCGAAGCGCGCGCGCAGGCAGGCCCGACGGGAGGTTTCGACGCGGGAATCGAAATGGCTTTGTCGGCGGTACTGGTAAGCCCGGAATTCCTGTTTCGCGTCGAACAAGACCCTGACGGCGTGGCCGCGAATACGACCTATCGCCTCAGCGACGTGAGTCTGGCGTCGCGCCTTTCCTTCTTCCTGTGGAGCAGCATTCCCGACGACGAGCTGCTCGAGGCGGCCGTTCGGGGTGAACTCAAGAAGCCCGCGGTGCTTGAACAGCAGGTGAAACGAATGCTGGCGGATCCCCGTTCCAGCACGCTGGTGAGCAACTTCGCCTCGCAGTGGCTCTACCTGCGCAACCTGGCATCGGCGAGACCGGACATGCGTTTGTTCCCGGACTTCGATGACAATCTGCGGCAGGCCTTGCGGCGGGAAACCGAGCTCTTCTTCGAGAGTATCCTGCGCGAGGACCGCAGCGTGCTGGGCTTGCTCAAGGCGGACTACACGTTCTTGAACGAGCGCCTCGCCAAACATTACGGAATCCAGAATATATACGGCAGCCGCTTCCGGCGCGTCTCGCTTGGCGAGGACAGCGTGCGGGGCGGCCTGTTGCGCCAGGGAAGCGTTCTCACGGTGACGTCCTATGCCACCCGGACCTCGCCGGTGATTCGCGGTAAGTGGGTGCTGGAAAATATTCTTGGCATTCCGCCGCCCCCGCCGTTACCCAACGTTCCGGCACTGAAGGACAAAACGATCGCGGGGCATCTTTCGGTCCGCGAGCGGCTGGCTGAGCACCGCGAAAATCCGGTCTGCGCCAATTGCCACAACCTGATGGACCCGGTGGGGTTCCCGCTCGAAAACTTTGACGCCGTGGGCCGCTGGCGGACCGCCGACGGCAGCGCGCCCATCGACGCTTCCGGGAGCCTTCCCGACGGCAGCAAGTTCGTGGGTGTGTCCGGTCTGGAGCAGGCTTTGCTGCGCCGCCCGGAGATTTTCGTTGGCACCGTTGCCGAAAAGCTTCTCACTTTCGCGCTGGGCCGCGGAGTCGAGCCCTACGACGCGCCGGCGATCCGCAAGGTCGTACGAGAGGCGCGGGCGAGGGATTTCCGCTTCTCTTCGCTTATCCTAGGAATAACCGCCAGTACGCCGTTTCAGATGAGGAGGTCACGATGATCATCACCAAGAAGGCTCTCCCGCGGAGGACGTTTCTGCGAGGCATGGGGGTCACGCTGGCGTTGCCCTTGCTGGACGCGATGGTTCCCTCCATGACCGCCCTGGCCTCCACTCCGGCCAATCCAGTGCGCCGACTGGGTTTTGTCTACATACCGATGGGATCCGACATCTCGCGCTGGACTCCTCCTCGGGAGAGCGACCTGACTGAACTTTCTCCCAGTCTAAGCCCGCTCGCCCCCGTGGCGGATCACATCACGGTCCTCACCAACATGGAGCTCAAGAACTCCTATCCCGGGACCCATGCGACCTCGAACGCCGGCTTCCTCAGCGCCGCCAAGGCAAAGTGGACCGAAAGCACTGACTACCACCTGGGCACGACCGTCGATCAGATCGCCGCCAAACAAATCGGCCAGGAAACGCAGTTGCCATCGCTTGAGCTTGCGATGGATCTGCTCAAGACCGTGGGCCAGTGCGACAACGGCTATGCCTGCGTCTACCAGAACAATCTGTCGTGGTCGTCCCCCACGACGCCGCTGCCGGCCGAGGCTCACCCGCGGATCGTTTTCGAACGCCTTTTCGGCGAGGGAGGCAGCGTCGAAGACCGCCGCGCCGCGCTGCGCCGCAGGGCCAGCCTTCTCGACTGGGTCAGCGAAGATGTGGCGCGCCTGCAGAGAAAGCTTGGCCCGGACGACCGCAACAAGGTCAGCCAGTATCTCGATACCATCCGCGAAGTCGAGCGCCGCATTCAAAGAGCCGAGGCCGACACGGCGGACAAGCGTTTGCCCGATCTCGATCGTCCGGTGGGCGTGCCGGCCGCCTACGCCGACCACGCGCGGCTGATGTTCGATTTGCAGGTGCTGGCGCTGCAGGGCGATGTAACCCGGGTGATCACGTTCCAGCTTGCCCGCGAGGCCAGCACGCGAACCTATCCCGAGGCTGGAATTTCCGAGCCGCATCACCCGCTCACGCACCACGGCAACAATCCGGAGAAGATTGCCAAGGTGGCCAAGATCAACCAGTTCCATGTGTCGCTGTTCGCCTATTTCCTCGAAAAGCTGAAGTCCACGCGCGAGGGCAACGGCACGCTGCTCGACCATTCGCTCTACCTGTATGGCAGCGGCATGGGCAATCCCAACGTGCATGACCACGTGAACCTGCCGATTCTAGTCGCCGGCGGCGGAGCAGGCAAGATGAAGGGAGGCCGGCACATCAAGTACGCGCAACCGGCTCCGCTGGCCAATCTTCACCTGACGCTGCTCGACAAAGTCGGAGTCCGCCTGGACTCCTTCGCCGACAGCCGGGGTAAGGTGGATGAACTGCTGCAGCCACTTTCTGTATGAGTCACGGGGACTAATCCAAGGGGCTGTGCAAATTGGGGACCGTACCAAGCGCCGCCGATATCAGGAGACCATCGAAATGCGTTTGAAACAGCTCGGCCCGTGGATAGCGCTGCTGCTGTCGGCCGTGAGCCTTGCCGCGGCTCCGTCTCCCGCCCGGCTGGCCGACGCCGCGGAAGAGCGCGACACAGCGAACATTCGCGCCCTGCTCGAACAAGGCGCCGACGTCAACGCGCCCCAGGTCGATGGCATGACGGCGCTGCACTGGGCGGCCTACCGCGATGATCTGGAAACCGTAAAACTCCTGCTCGAAGCCGGCGCCAGCGTGACAGTTGCCAACCGCTACGGCGTGACGCCGCTCTCGCTCGCCTGTACCAACGGAAACGCGGCAATGGCCGGGCTGTTCCTCGAAGCCGGAGCCGACCCCAACACCGCCCTTCGCGGCGGGGAAAGCGCCTTGATGACCGCCGCGCGCACGGGCAAGGCCGCGGTCGTGAAGGCGCTGCTCTCCCGCGGAGCCGATGTTCACGCCAAGGAAACCCGCCGCGGACAGACGGCTCTGATGTGGGCCGCCGCCGAAGGTCACACAGAGGTTGTCGAGGAACTCATCCAGGCCGGAGCCGATGTCCATGCGCGTCTGGCGTCCGGGTTCACGCCGCTGATGTTTGCCGCGCGGGAAGGACGCATCGGCGTGGCTCGGGTCCTGCTTAACGCAGGGGCGGATGCGAACGATACCATACGGCCCCCGCGGGGAGTTCCTAGCCAGGCTCGTGGCTACGGAGGAGCGCCGCCGTTTGGCGCCAGCGTGTTACTCTTGGCGGCCGCAAACGCTCATTACGAGCTTGCGGCCAGCCTGCTGGAAGCCGACGCGGACCCGAATGCCGGCCTGCCGGGCTACACCGTACTGCACGCGATTGCCCGTGTCCGCAAGCCGGGTGTCGGGGACAACGATCCGCCTCCCGAGGGCTCCGGCAACATGAGTAATATCGAGTTCCTTAAGAAGATTGTGGCGCATGGAGCGAATTTGAACGCCAGGATGACGCAGAAAGTCAATCTGGGCAACACACGCCTGAACAAGCTGGGCGCGACCCCCTTCATGCTGGCGGCTCAATCCGCGGACGCCGAGTTGATGCGCGCGCTGGCCGCGCTAGGCGCCGATCCGCTGCTAACGAACAAAGACAACAGCACACCCCTGATGGCCGCCGCCGGCCTCGGAACGCGTTCACCCGGCGAGGACGCTGGAACCGAACCCGAAGTATTGGAGGCGGTGCAAGCGGCTTTGGATCTCGGCGCCGACATCAATGCGGTCAACAACAACGGCGAGACCGCCATGCACGGCGCAGCCTACAAGAACCTCCCGAAAGTCGTCGAACTCCTAGCCGAAAAAGGCGCCGAAATCGAAATCTGGAACCGGAAAAACAAGCACGGCTGGACGCCGCTATCGATCGCGGATGGCTACCGCTTCGGAAACTTCAAACCTTCGCCCGTAACCATAGACGCAATCCTGAAAGTGATGCTAGCCCAAGGCGTATTGCCGCCGGAGAATCGCGAGGCCGTTACCCAGCAGATCTATTAGGCCGGAAAGGGCTTCGTCCGCTTTTCACGAGTTGCGGGAAAATCCACTACGGTTTCGGCGGGGCGGTTTTCAACGTATGCGGGAATACCGCTAGTTCTAGACGGATAGCTCACGAATCAGGAGGGTTAAATAAATTTGGCGGAGAGGGGGGGATTCGAACCCCCGGTAGAGCTTTAAACCCCACGACGGTTTAGCAAACCGCTGCTTTCGACCTCTCAGCCACCTCTCCGCGGTGCGATTCGGGGTCGCAGGCATTCCTGCCGTTTGCATCCTTAATTTAGCACAATACACCTCGGGGACCCGCGACCGATCCGGACTGTATGCCGCCGCGGCGAGTGTGCCAATCGGCTCCAGAAACCGTAGCGCGGGGCTCGAAGAGAGCCGCGGCTTTTGGCAGTTCGTTTCCTTGCCGGGTGGAGCCGCAGCCCGCGGGTCTCTTCGAGCCCCGCGCTACGGTTTCTGGAGGACAGTTTCCCGACACTCCCAAGCTCCTCCGCATACCCGCCAAAAACCATGACCACCGTTGCCGCCGCGCTCATTCAACGTCAGGAACGCATCCTCATCTGCCGCCGCCGCGCCGATCAAGATCACCCCGGCAAATGGGAGTTCCCGGGAGGAAAACTCGAGCCCGGCGAGACACTCGCGGCCTGCTTGCGCCGCGAGCTGGCCGAGGAACTCGGCATTCAGGCAGTCATCGGCGACGAGATCACGCGCTATCGGTTCCAATACCCCGGCCGCAAGCAAATTCAACTGGTTTTCTTCACGGTTGTCGAATACCGGGGTGAACCCGACTACGGGCACTTTGCTGAAGTGCGCTGGGAGACGGTCGAGCGGATGCCGTCTTTCGACTTTCTGGAGGGCGACGTGGAGTTTGTGAACGCTCTCGCGATGGGCGTCTTCAAGCTGTCGGACCCGGATGTGGGGTAACGCCGGCACATTCAGAATCACCCCCCGCTGCCATAATGAGAACCTATGGATCGCACGATTTCACCGGCTTCTCGTGTTCGCGGAACTCTCCTGTTGCCCGGTGATAAGTCGATTTCACACCGATATGCCATGCTGGCGGCGGTGGCCGAGGGCCGCACCGAGATTGACAATTATTCCAGTGGCGCCGACTGCGGCTCGACGCTTGACTGCTTGCGGGCAATGGGCGTGCCGATAGAGCGTTCCGGCGATCGCGTGGTGATCGATGGGGTGGGCCCCGGCGGCCTTTCGGCGCCCCGTGAACCCCTTGACGCAGGCAACTCGGGATCGACCATCCGAATGCTTTCTGGGATACTGGCCGGGCAGTCTTTTGAATGCGAGATCGGCGGTGATGAATCGCTGTCCACGCGTCCGATGGCGCGGATTATTGGGCCGTTGGAACAAATGGGCGTCTCTATCGGGGCGCAAGACGGAGGGCGTCCTCCGCTGAAAATCCGGGGCGGTAATTTGCGGCCGATCGAGTACCACTTACCCGTCGCGAGCGCGCAGGTGAAAACGGCGGTTCTGTTTGCCGGAATGTTCGCCGGCGGGAGAACAACCGTTCATGACCCGCTCGCTACGCGCAACCACTCCGAAATCGCTCTTCGAGAGTTTGGGGCGGACCTCCAAGTGGATGGGCTGTCGATTAGCATCGCTGGAGGGGCGCACCTGAGAGGACAGCAGCTTCGCGTGCCGGCGGATCTTTCCTCGGCGGCGTTTTTTATCGCGGCAGGCTTGTTGGTGCCCGGGTCGCACGTCACCCTCGAAGGCGTGGGCTTGAATCCGACGAGGGCGGCCTTGCTGGATGTCCTGCGCGGCATGGGAGCCGATCTGAAGATCACGCGCGGCGCGGCTTCGAGCGGCGAGCCGGCGGGCGATATTGAAGTGCGGTCCGAGGCTGGCGGAACCGAGCCTCCTCTCGCCGGAGGCGTGATCGAAGGCGCCACCACGGCGGGGGTGATTGATGAAATACCCATGCTTGCCGTACTGGGAGCGGCCAGCCGGCGGGGCCTGACGATCCGCGACGCGGCCGAGCTGCGAGTCAAAGAGACAGACCGCATCAAGACGGTCGCCGACAACCTTCGACGGATGGGAATCGAAGTTGAAGTTTACGGCGACGGCATGAAGATCGCCGGCCGCCAACGTTTTCGCGCCGCGAAACTCGACTCGTTCGGCGACCACCGCATCGCCATGGCTTTCGCTGTGGCCGCTTTGTGCGCGGATGGGCCATCGGTGATCCAAAATGCGCAAGCCGCGTCGGTGTCCTTCCCTGAGTTCTTTGACTTGTTGGATGAGATCACTGGAAGTTAGAATTTCGCGTGATGGTTTACGAGCCGGCCGCCTCTCCGGCCACCTCTCCGTTGGTTCGGACGATCGTGATCCGATGGAAGCCCTCCTCCAGGGTGGGTCGATCCATGGCTTGGGCCATCACTCGCATCACATCCTCGGGAACGCGCCGGTTGCGGCCGGTATTCCGTTTGAGACAGATATCGAGCGGCACGTCGAAAAACAACGCCTCGATTCGGCAATTGTGCCGCTGCCCGATTTCAATGAAGTCACGGCGGTGTGACGCCAGCAGGTTTGTCGCGTCGATGTGGGTAACTGGGTGGCCCATCCGAAGGCGCAGCTCCAGAAGGAATCTTACGGCCTGAAAAATGTCCTCCTGATAACCTTGCTCGTCGACGTCGTCGGCTAATAAGACGCGCAGATCATCACTTGAGATCGGCTGGACGGAGCGCTTCCGGAACCAGGTCGACTTCCCGGCCCCAGGGAGACCGATGGCAATGACGATTCGCCGCGGCGGCGGCTCCCCTTGTTGCGGCTCGGCCTGCTGGGCCTCGGTCTGCTGTTCTGGCAGTGGCTGTCCCGGCGTCAAACCCGAATCACCTTGTTCGCCGGATATCACGCTCACACGATGAACTTTTCCGCTGCAAGCAGCCGCCCGGCAATCCGCCGGCGCAATGCGACGGTGTTGACCGCATCGGCGCGAGTCAGCTTGCGCACTCCCGCCAGGTTTTTCTGAAGAGCGGAACCCTCGCCACAAGCATTCATAACCAGGCCGGCCCGTTGCTGAATCGAGGCCAGCGCGTCATGGAACAGAACTGTCACCATCTCGCCGGCCTGCTCGCCCCGTCCATTCGCTTGGAGCTTTTCGGCTCTCAGCAAAGCGGATTCGGCCGCGAACACCGCCGTCACCATGTCGCTGATCGCCGCGGTCACTTCCTGTTCGGACTCAAGCTTGTCTCCAAACCGCTGATAAGCGACACCGGCGGTGAGCAAGGTGGCCTTCTTCGCCCTTGAAAGCGCACCCCTTTCCGGCGACACTTCCTCGCCGCCAGCCCCTCCATCGGTCCCGCCACCGGCCGCCAGCTCACCTATTATGCCCTGCACGGCGGACATCAAATCCAGCCGCCCCTGAGCCACTCTCTTCAAGAGCATGCCTGTCGTGAGCAAACGGTTGATTTCGTTCGTCCCTTCGAAAATGCGGTTGATGCGGGAATCGCGGTAAGCCCGCTCGACCATGTAGTCTTGGTGGAAGCCGTAGCCTCCGTGGATCTGCACGCCTTCGTCCGCAATATAGTCGAGCGCCTCCGAGCAATAGACCTTCGCCATGGCGCACTCGATGGCGTATTCTTCCACCGCTTTTAAGGCAGTCTGAGCGGCGTTGTCGTCATCCCAAGAAAAACCCGCCAGCCGCGAGTCGATCATTCCGGGGATGCGGTAGGCCATCGATTCCGCGGCAAACAGGCGAATCGCCATTTCGGCGATCTTGTGCTGGATCAAGCCGAACTCGGCAATGGACCGCCCGAAGGCTTGGCGCTGCTTGGCATAGCGGATCGACTCGGCGAGCACGTCCTTGCCGCCGCCAACGCAGGCGAGAGCGAGTTTGAGACGGCCCAGGTTCAAGATGTTGAAAGCGATGATGTGACCACGGCCGACTTCACCCAGCAAGTTCTCCACCGGGACCGCGACGTTTTCGAGAGTCAGCGGAGTCGTCGAACTGCCCCGGATGCCCATCTTGTTCTCTTCCGCTCCGGCGGTGACGCCGGGCATGCCGCGCTCCACCAGGAAGGCGCTGAACTTCTCGCCGCCGACTTTGGCGAAAACCGTGTAGAGGTCGGCCCAGCCGCCGTTGGAAATCCACATCTTCTCGCCGTTGAGAATGTAATGGCTGCCGTCGGGAGACAGCTCGGCGCGGGTGCGAGCCGCCAGCGCGTCGCTTCCGGCCTGAGACTCACTCAGGCAGTAAGCCGCTATTCGTTCGCCGCTCACCATGGCGGGCAGGTATCGCCGCTTTTGCTCATGCGTGCCAAAGAAAACCAGCGGCAAGGTCCCGATGCCGGAATGAGCGCCATACGTCGTGGAGAAAGAAGCATAGCGGCCAAGCTGTTCGCAGATGATCATCTGCGTCGTCAGGTCCAGTTCCAGGCCGTCGTATTTCTCGGGGACAAGAACGCCCAAGAACCCCAGTTCCGCCGCTTTCCCGAGCAAGCCCTGCATGAGGGCCGGGTCTTTGTGCTCGCACTGCCCGGCAACGGGCAGGACTTCGTCGGTCATAAATCGTTCGGCCGTCGCGGCGACCTGTTGCTGCTCTTCGGTGAAGTCCTCGGGAGTGAAAACATCGGACGGCTTGCGGTCCTCGATGAGGAAGCCGCCACCCGCCGGAGCGGCGACGGCTGGGATTGGTGGAGACGTAAGCGTTGCCATGATCAACTCCCTTCTTCAGTTTCCATTGCCAGGTCTAAACCCACCGCCTCTCAGGCGATCAGCTTCGAGCAAGGGTTTTGAACAGAGCCGCGCCCGCGAGGGTGCGGTCCAGTCTGGCAGTGACCGCTTTCCCACGAGCCAGCCGCACCGTCTATGCTGGACCGCACCCTCGCGGGCGCGGCTCTGTTACGTTCGGTCGTCACGTTCTTGAATCGTCACGCGCTTTCCCGGCCGTTGGCCGTTCTCAAATCCTTTCGAAGATTCCCGCCGCGCCCTGGCCGCCGCCCACGCACATCGTGACCATGCCGTAGCGGACCTGGCGGCGCTCCATCTCGTTCAAAATTGTCGCGGTGAGCTTCGCCCCCGTTGCTCCCAGCGGGTGACCGAGAGCAACCGCGCCGCCGTTCACGTTGGTGATCTCCGGGTTCAGGCCCGCCTCTTTCATTACCGCCAGGGCCTGTCCGGCAAAGGCCTCGTTTAGCTCAATCAGGCCGATGTCATCGAGGCTGAGCCCGGCTATAGCGAGGGCCTTCGGAATCGCGACAACGGGACCGATACCCATGATCTCGGGCGGAACCCCGCCGGCCGCGAAGCTCACGAAGCGCGCCTTCGGCTTCAAGCCCAGCTCTTTTGCCTTGCTTTCCGCCATCACCAGGGCAACCGCGGAGCCATCACTCGTCTGCGAAGAATTACCGGCGGTTACCGTGCCGCTTGCATGAAAAACCGGCTTGAGCGCCGCCAGTTTTTCGAGATTCGTGTCCGCGCGAACACCTTCGTCTTTCTCGAAGCGAAGTTTCTGAGTCTTGGCCGTCCCGTTGCCGGCATAGACGAACTCCACGTCAAGCGGAACGAGCTCGTCGTCGAAGTTGCCAGCTTCTTGCGCCGCCAGAGCCTTCTTGTGACTGCCGTAAGAGAACTCGTCCTGCCGGCGCCTTGAAATGCCGTATTTCTTGACAACGTTCTCGGCGGTTAATCCCATACTGATGTAGACCTGCGGCATGGTTTCCATCAGGGCCGGGTTGGGGGCCGGGTTATGTCCGCCCCTCGGAATCAAGCTCATCGATTCGGCGCCTCCGGCGATGATCACCCGCGCTCCGCCGCCACGAATACGTTCGGCAGCCAGGGCGATCGACTGCAGCCCCGAGCTGCAGAATCGGTTGACGGTCATCCCAGCAACCGTATCGGGCAGCCCCGCGCGGAGCGCCACGATGCGCGCCATGTTGGCCCCCTGCTCGGCTTCGGGGATGGCGCAGCCGAGGATCACGTCGTCGATCTCGTTGGTGTCCAATTGGGGGGCGCTCTCGAGAAGAGCAGCGATGACCTTAGCGGCCATGTCGTCTGGACGTGTAGTCCGCAAGGCGCCTCGCGGCGCTTTGCCTACGGCGGTTCTGAGGGCATTGACGATAACAGCGTCTTCCATCGTGGTTTTCCTTTCCGTCTCCGCGGGCCGCGGCAAGACGCTTCGACCCTGGTCAGATTCTATCGCATCGCCGACTGGGCAACTGATTGCTTTGCCTATTCCACACAGTGCCTCTACTTGTGGGACTCCGCGCGAGCGGCGGCCGGTTTCAGAGACTTTCGCGCCGTGACGGCCCAGACACGCATTCCGGCGGACGTCGCCGCTTCGCGAACAAGGCTCGCCGCCGCTTCCCGGTGAAGGACCGGCAGGATTGCCGGCCCCTGCTGTTTAGGGGCAATGCTCGTCACTTAGCAGTTCCGCGGGCGGTTTTTGTTGCAGCGCGTGTGTTCTTGTCTTGGGCGTCGTTGAACGCCCGGCGCACATCGCTCTCCGCGGAGACGTTACGGGCCGGTTTGCTCCTCCGCCCTTTCAGGGCTTACCCTGGATGGTTTTCGCACCCAGGGTTCCGCTTCGCTCCACCCTAGGCTACGATCCTACGCCGCTTCGCGGCTCAACGGCTCTGGGCTCGAAGCTTGAAGGCCCTAAGTGAACGGTATTGGGTTTAGGGGGCCACTTCACCTGGCGGCAGTGATCGTGTTCGGAAACCGCGAACCCGGGTGGCGGCGCTGATGCGAAGATAGTAACGTAAGGAGAGTTGTGGGATACCGGAGCAGCCGGCTGCCGCTCCCTGTGACCGCGTAGGCCCTTTTCGCCATGAGAATCAAGACTGTTTTCCTCGCCATCCTGCCGTTAGCTGTTGCCGTGCTCGCGGCGATCCCGGCATCGGCTGATATTGTGATCCTGGAAGAGATCATCGCCAAGGTGAACGGCGACGTCGTCCTGCGCTCGGAATACGACGCCAGCATCCGAGAGGTGCGCGCGGAGATCGACCGCGACGAGCAGCTCACCGATGAGCAGAAAGCCCAGCAATCGAAACAACGGGAACCTAACATTCTGCGTGATTTGATCGACCATCGCTTGATGATACAGCGCGCCAAGGATCTCAACATCAGCGTGGAGGGGCAGGTGCTGCGGCAGCGGGACGAAATCATGCGGCAGTACAAAATCAAGACGGTCGACGAGTTCGAAAACTGGGTTATGGAGGAAACCGGCCAACCGGTCGAGGACCTAATGGACCGCATACGCAACAACTTTCTCTCGCAATCGGTCATGGGGCAAGAGGTCGGATCGAGAATCGTTATTCCCCGCGCGGATATCGAGGCCTACTACGAAGAGCACAAAGAGGAGTTTGTGCGCTCAGAGGGCATTCATCTTCTAGAAATCTTCATTTCGACAGAGGCTAAGACAGGAGAGGAACTCGAAGCGGCAAAGAAGAAGGCCGAGGATGTCCATAAGCGCGTGCAGAAAGGTGAACCTTTCCGGGAAATGGCGAAGCGGCACTCCGAAAACGAGGAAACAGCGGCCGCGGGAGGCGACATTGGAATTTGGCGGCGGGGACAACTTCGCAAAGAGATCGAGGATGTGGTTTTCGCGGCCAACAAGGGCTTCATCTCGGATTTGATCGAGACCGGCAACGGCTTGCTGATTCTGCGAGTCGAAGACAAGTTCCGAGAAGGACAGGCGACCATGGAGGAAGCTCAAGATGAGATTCGCAACCGGCTCACGGGCCCGAAATTCCAGCCCGCCGTTCGCGAGTACATGACCAAGCTGCGCGAGGATGCCTATATCGAGATTCGTCCCGGGTATATCGACAACTCGGCTGCGCCTGGCAAGGACACCGCATGGAGTGACCCGGCCAAACTGGTGCCGGTGACAACAACGCGGGAAGAGGTGCTGCGGAAAAAGAAGAAGCGCCGCTTGCTTTGGGTAATTCCGCTTCCCGGCGGCGGGGACAAGGACAAGGATAAGAAAAAAGAGAAAGAAGCGGACGACTAGTGTTTCGTTCACCCTGCTCGCCGCGGGCAATCTCCAACATCAGACGCCGATTTCGTGAACGGTGAGCCGTGAACCGCCGGCGCGGCGCCACCCGCGAGTCAATCATGCCCGCCAAAACACGCTTTGTCAACGATCTCCAGCCCAACGAGACCGTCACTGACTTTTTCTTGGTGCGGACGAAGGACGTCCGGCTAAAGAAGTCGGGCGAACCCTACCTGGCTCTCAATCTCTCGGACCGGACCGGGCAGCTTGACGCCAAAATGTGGGACGACATTGAGGGTGTGGTCAACGCCTTCGAGCAGTCGGACTTCGTCAAGGTCAGCGGTTTCGTCCAGATCTATCGCCTCAAGCCACAGATAACAATTCAGCGGCTGCGCCGGGCTGATGAATCCGAGATTGAGCTGGCGGATTATTTGCCGCACACCGAGAGGAACATCGATGAGATGTTCAGTGAGTTGCGGGCGGCCGTCGAAGGGTTTGGAAATACTCACTTGAAAGCGCTGCTCAACGCTTTTCTCGATGATGAAGAGATTGCGTCGCGGCTGAAGGTCGCTCCGGCGGCCAAGACGCTCCATCACGCTTTCGTGGGCGGGTTGCTCGAGCACATCATGTCGTTGCTCAACCTGGCGCGGCTGACCGCCTCGAACTATCCCTTTATCGATGTGGAGCTGCTGCAAACGGGCGTCGTCCTTCACGATTTGGGAAAGATTTACGAGCTGAGCTACGAGCGCACTTTCGACTACACGGACGAGGGGCAGTTGCTCGGCCACATCTCGATTATGTTACGGCTGGTGGACAGGAAATGCAGCGCGCTTGACGGTTTCCCGCCCAAGCTCAAGACGCTGGTGGAACACATGATCTTGAGCCATCACGGCAAATACGAGTTCGGCTCGCCGAAGCTGCCCTCGTTCCCCGAAGCGTTATTGCTGCACTATCTGGACGACATGGATTCGAAGCTCGAAAGCATGAGGGCATCGGTCGGCGCGGACCAGAACGATAAGGATTGGACTCCTTACAACCGGTCGCTCGAAAGGGCATTGCTGAAAAAGGAACGCTTTCTGGACGGTGAAGAGAAGGCCTCCGCGTCGGACGGCGAGGGCGAGCCCGGCGCCTTAGCGGCCAAGACGCCTCGTCCGCCGCGGCCGCAGTCCTTGTTTGGAGAGCGGCTCCAGTCGGCTCTGAAGGAAGAACCGAAAGGGAAGTAACGTTCCCCCTCGATTGGGCGCTTGAACGGGCAAACGCCGGCTATCGCCCGGCGCCGATCAGTCATCGTGAGTTAATATTTGGGTCAACCTTGAGTGCTTGATGACCGCCTCTGTCCCCGGCTCCAAACCCGCCAAGCTTCTGCCTCCACTCGAACTCGAGGCCATGAAGTCTTTGTGGGCTTTAGAAGAAGGCACAGTCTCCCAGGTCCGGCAGCGGATGCGTCCCACGCGGCCCTTGGCCTATACGACGGTGATGACCTTGCTTGATCGCCTCGCCAAGAAGGGCGCGGTCTCCCGCGGCAAGCAAAGCCGCAGCTATGTCTACAAGCCCGTCTTGCAGCGCCAAGACGCACTCGAGCTGGCCCTGGACCGGCTCGTACATGACTTTTTTGACGATTCACGCCAAGATCTGCGGACACACCTGGAGGACGGACCGCGGCCTGCAACCCGCCATCGTTCCCCGGCTGAAGACGAGCCTCTGGACTCGGTGCTGCTGTGAGCTTGCCTGGGGCGCTGGCGTCCGCTTCGACCGTCAGATGGTGAGAATTGAAGACGAGCAATCGCTGGGGGGTATTCCGCGCGCTGTGATCGCGGATTTGGCGGTGCCGCCGGCGTCGTAATCCCTATTGTGTTCGACCACGTTCTGATAGAAGACGAAGCGCGTAGGGTAAAGCCGTGGGCCGTCTTCGCTTCACTTATCGCGCAGTGCTGTGCCGTCTGCATTGCGATCCTGATGCCGCTGATCTACACCTATGAGCTTCCGGCCGGAGAGTGGCTGGGTCGCGCATTGTTGCTCCTGCCCCCCCCGCCTCCCGCACCGGTTCGTAGCGTCAAGCTGAAGGATGAAACACCGCCACCGCCCAAACGCTTCAACGCGGTGCTGCATCAGCCGAACGTCACTCCTGAACAAGTGGCGATTCTTGATGACTCGCTGGCTCCCTTTTCCACGAGAGCGTTGCTGGTTCCACAAGGCCGCGGTATTTACGGGGAATCCTCCGATGGCTTCGCGGACGGGGTTCTCGGCGTCACTCAACAGCTCGCGTCGCTGGAGAGCGTGCCGCCGCCGGTCCGGGTGCGCGTCGGCGGACTGGTGCAGAAGGCGCGATTGATTCACCAAGTCTCGCCCGTTTACCCGATCGAAGCGATCGAGCAGGACATCACGGGCCGCGTTGAGTTGGAAGCGGTCATCAGCGCCGGGGGGCTCATGCAACAGGTGAAGGTGCTGAGCGGCGCCCCATTGCTGGCTAAGAGCGCGGTGGAAGCCGTTCGGCAGTGGCGCTATCGGCCGACGAAACTCAACGGCCGCGCGGTCGAGGTCATTACGCGCGTAGAGATTTTCTTCAAGCTGACGGAGCCGGAAGAGGATCCGAAGGAGAAGGGCAAGAAAAGTAAGAAGAACGCGGGTTGAAATCCTAGGCTCGGCAGCGGCGAAGGCCGATTCTCTTTGCCTCAGAACCGCAGTTGCAAGGTGAACTGGAAGGCCCGCCCGTCGTTGAGGGTGTTCGTGATTTGCGCGAAGTTATTCTCACTGAGTGACTCCCCGGGTTCGGCGAATTGGGCGTGATTGAGGAGGTTCAGCGATTCAACCCGGAACAGCACGGAACGGTCGCCGCCAAGAATGAATACCCGGGACAGCCCCGCATTGACGTTCCAAACCCCGTCTTTGCGGAAGGTGTTTCGCCCGATGTTGCCGACCGCATCGGTCGGCAGCATAAGCGAGAACGCCGAAGCCGGCAGGCGTTCGACCGAAGTATCGGGATGGTCGATGGTCCTGCCGAGCACCGCCGGGTCGATGACGTTCGGGCGGTCGCCCGAAGCCCCGTCAACGTTGCCGACACCCGGAGCGTCCGAGCCGGCGCGCAGCGAAAACGGCGTGCCGGACTTGAGCAGAGCGATCGAACTGAACTGCCAGCGGCCGAAGATCTTGCGCCAGAAGCTGTTCGGCCCGCCAAGAGTGGGCGTTTCGTAGTTGAGCCGCCAAAGCATGGCGTGAGGCTGGTCGAAATTGCTCAGGCCTCTCATTTGTCCTTGGACGTTGAGTTCGCTGGGTCCGCGGCTCCCGCGGGCATCGCGACCCCAGGCCGTGTTCGTGTAGTCCGACCCCAAGTCGATCGCCTTGCTGAACCAATAAGACGCATCGACCGTCAGCCCCTGCCAGCGCGGAATGCGCAGGGTCACTTTGGCGGCGTCGAAGTAGCCCCGCGAGCCGTTGAGAACCCGCAGGACTTCGAAGAATCTTGGATCGGGCCTGCGCTCGTTGACTGTTTGCGAAATTTGCTCAATCCCCTCCACGGGCCGCGCCCGGTTCAGATACCAAGCCATCAGCAGTTTGTGCGAGCGGCTCCCAACGTAACCGAGTTCCACCGTCCAGTCGTTGAACGGCTTCAGCTCCCAGCTAAAGTTGTACTGGTGCGAATAAGGCGAAGCCAGCTCCGGGTCGAGAACCCTTATGTTGCTGCGCGAGTCCGGGCTCAGGTCCGATTCGTCAAGACCCGCCAGGGGATTCGCCAAATCCGGCACCGGGATGTCGATCGACAGAATTTCGGGCGGATTGAAGCGCGACTGCATGAACGTTGCCGGGAAGATTTCGCCGTAATGGATCCCATAGGCGCCGCGAATGACGCCCCAGGTGTCGTTCAAACGGTAGGCGAAGCCGAAGCGCGGAGCCAGGTTGTTGCAATCGCAATCGTAGGGAACGTCGCTGAGTCCGTTGACTTCCGTCGCCGATGTGACCGGCCGGTAACGCAGCCCGAAGTTGAGAGTGAGATTCGCATTGACCTTCCAATCGTCTCCCGCGAAAAACTGCATATCCCAATTGCGGAACCCGCGGTGGGCGTCGCCGATCGCTAAGCGGTAGGAGCTGGGCGTTCCCATCGCAAGATTCTCCAGCGGGTCTCGCCCAAAGTCTCTCCTGAACTGAAACGTTCCGCGATGATTGTTGCTCTCGAAACCGTTGACTTGGCGCCGAAGGAGCTCCGAGCCTGCCCTCAGAAGATGTTTGCCCCGGGTGTGCCGCACGCGGGCGGCATAGCGGAACATGTTCTGCGCGCGGTTGATCGGAAAGCTGCTGCTGGGCCCGATCGACTGCAGTATCCGGCCGAACAAAAAGAACGGGCCGATCGAGGTCTCTTCCGGCACGATCAGTGATCCGATGCGGTCGTACCCGGCGGTCACGTCGGTCGTGGTGGACGGGGTCCATCCCCGGCTCCAAGTCAGCCGGGCGCGATGACTTTTCGTTGTGGTGTCGGGATTTTGCCCGTTCACGAGCTGAAAAGCCTCCACGTTTTGCAGCGTCAGGTTGTAGCTCGCCGAAACGCGATCCTCGTTCCAGGCGTGGTCGAGAACAACCCCCAGACGGTCGTTATCGATGTTCTGCGGGGCATTGGTGTTCAGCGCCCGGGGATTGATGTCCGTGCGGTTCGGCAGCTCGGCGGGATAGGCGCCCAAGATCGCCTCGACGATGGCAAGCGTGGCCGGATCGCTGGTCAGCGGGGTCCGCTCGTCCGCCGCCGGAACCAGCACATTTCCGTTGACTTGGCCGCGCAGCTTGCGCTGGCTGCCGTTCAGCGTGAGATTCGTGTTCTTTCCCAGCCGCGAGCCGAACGAAAACCCATAGTCGTTGGAGCGCGCCGGCTGAACTTCCCCAACCTGAAAGAACGACCTGGCGCTGAAGAGACTATTGTTGTGTCCCCAGTAAAGCTCGCCGTGGACGCCGGACACCCGCAAAGGCCTCAGATGGAGCGGCTGACTGGGTTGTCCGCCAAATTCCTTGCCGAAGAAATTCTGCTCGGCGTTGAATTCCTTGAAGATGGTCGCCGTCGTCCCCATGCGCTGGTTCAGTTCTTTGAGGACGTTGTTGTCGATCAAAGTCAAGCGGACGTTTTCGTTGCGGCGCGACTCGCCGGAGTCGCTGTCAACCTCCCCGAGCAGGTTGAGAGTGGTGCGGTCGCTGGAGGCGGCTGCCGGCTGGGCAGCGCCGGCCGGTTCGGGCGGGGCGGCTGCCGGCTCGGCCGGGTTCGCCGAATCCGCCGCCGACGGACTGGCCGGATTGGCCGAATTCGCCGAATTCGCGGCCACGGGCGTCGCGGCAGCCAACTTTGCGGCGGTCTTGGCTCCGGTGGACTGGGCGGCCGGCGCAATGCCGCAACAAGCGAGCACTACGCCTGAAAGGGCGAGCTTTGCCATTCCCCCGATGTTGTCCCCTCCCGTGCCTAGCCTTTAGCCTACGCCAATTGATTCAAAAGGCGTCGGCTTGCGGTGTTTGGTTTCTGTTTGTTCTTGGGGCTTCCTCTTGGGATTCGCTTCCGAGCCACGCCACCCGAAATTGCTAGCATGATTTCTGGAGCGGAACGTTGACGGAGTACAGTTACACTGTCCAGCAACCGGCCGATTGATTCAGACAAGCGAGCCTAGTGTCGTGCGCCAATAGTACGGCAACGTATAGATTTCGGTTGGGGAAGAGGGAAGCCCGTTGAAACGGGCTGACCAACCTTAGAGCGGCAGGGCTTACCAGCCGTAAAACGACTGGCCTGGAAACACACCAAACCCGCGTGAACGCGGCTCAAATGGTCCGTATCACGCCGCTATCAGGCACGGAAGCGACTCGCCATACGTTACGGTCTGATTGGCGCACTACACTCGCGAGAGCCGATGGCCGTTTCTACGACCGCTTCCCGCCAATGCCGAGTTGCTCCCAAATTCCGTCCACTCGCTTTTTCACCTCTTCGTTCATTTCGATGAGGCCGGGCCAGGGGCGCTTGAAGCCTTCTTCGGGCCATTTACGGGTGGCGTCGATGCCCATCTTCGAGCCGTAATTCGGCAGCCGGCTGGAGTGGTCAAGCTGATCGATCGGTCCCATCACGAACTGGATATCGCGCTCGGGGTCGATGTTGTTGAGAGCTTTCCAGGCCACTTCGCTGAGGTCTTGGACGTTCACATCGTGGTCCACGACGACAATGCATTTCGTGAACATGGCCTGCCCCAGTCCCCAGATGGCGCTCATCACTTTGCGCGCTTGCAGCGGGTAGGACTTGCGAATCGACAGGATCATCAAGTTGTGGAAAATGCCTTCGGCGGGCATGTTGATGTCCACCAGCTCTGGAATCTGCATGCGCATCAGCGGCAGGAAAGCCCGCTCGATCGCCTTGCCCATGTAGTAGTCCTCCATCGGAGGAGGGCCGACGATTGTCGTGGCGTAGATGGGTTTTTCGCGCTGGGTGACGCAGGTGACGTGGAAGACCGGGAATTCGTCCTCGAGCGAGTAGAATCCGGTGTGGTCGCCGAACGGCCCCTCGGTGCGCAGCTCACCTAGAGTCACGTAACCCTCGAGAACGATCTCGGCATTCGCGGGAACTTCGAGGTCGACCGTTTCGCACTTAACCATCTCGACGGGTTTGGACCGCAGGAATCCGGCGAAGAGCATCTCGTCGAGATCGGGGGGCAGCGGCAGGATTCCCGAAAACATCGTGGCCGGATCGGCGCCGATGGCGACGGCGACCTCCATGCGATCTTCCTTGCCTTCGCCGATGCCGTCGCGCGGGCCCTCTTGCAACCTGCGGCGGTAGTGCTCGGCGCCTTGTTTGTGGGTCTGCCAGTGCATGCCGGTGGTGCGCTCATCGTAGATTTGCAAACGATATACACCGGCGTTGCGCTTGCCCGTCACCGGGTTGCGGGAGAAGACCAGCGGCAGCGTGATAAAGCGCCCGCCATCATCGGGCCAGCATTGCAGGACCGGGTAATCGAACAGCGAGAAGTTTTCCTTCTTGATGATTTGCTTGACGGGTCCTGTTTTGACTTCGCGGGGGAAGAACGAGCCCATCTCCGCCAGCTTGGGCAGCATCTTGAGCTTGCCCATCAAGCCTTGCGGCGTTTTCATTTCGAGATACTCGGCGATGCGCCCGGCGATCTCATCCACCGAGCCGACCTGAAGCGCGATCTCCATGTGGCGCATCCCGGCGAAGGCGTTGATCAGCACCGGGATGTCGTAGCCCTTGGGATTTTCGAACAGCAAGGCCGGCCCGCCACTCTTGACGGCACGGTCGGCTAGTTCGGTGATCTCGAGGATGGGGTCGACTTCGGCGGTAACACGCTTCAGCTCGCCAGCTTTTTCGAGGGCCTGGATGAATTCGCGGAGATCGGAGTATGCCATAAGCTGAATGAGACCGTGGATATTTCGGTGCGCTTTGCTGTTTCGGCTATTCGGACAGGCGCGCCGGCCAGTTTGAATCGAGCATGATCACCGGCTTCGCTTCGCTCTCGGGGACCTCGAGCACGAGAAACTCCTGACCATCCGCGGTGACGTCGTATTTTCGCTGGTAGCCAGCACCCTCGCTCGACAGACTGACTTGAAACAGGCGACGGACGGCACCGACGCGGAAGTTGGAGTTGGCGGCTTCGACCCCGGCAGCCATGATCGATCCGTCCTGAGTTCGGTAGAAGATCTCCTTGCCGTCGGCTCGCCAGATCGGATACTCTCCACCTCCGGTAGAGACCTGAACTTTTCCTGTCGCCCCCGGAAACGGCGCGACGTAGATTTCGAACCGGCCCGACTCGTCCGACGCATAAGCCACCCAACTCCCGTCGGGTGAGAACCGGCCGTCCCGCTCGTTGGACTCGGTGCGAAGGTAGGGCTCGGGCGCCGGTTCCGTTCCGCCATCGGCGGCCCTGAGTGGCAAGACCCAGAGATCGTCCAATGTCTTCGTGTCGAGGGACATGAATAGCAGCGAACTCCCCTCCGGTGACCAGCCACGAGGCATGTCCACCCCAAAATTATCAACCAGCAGTTCCGCCTCTTCGAGTCCGGAAACCGTCTTCCGAAAAACGTCGAAGCCACCCCTCCGGTTGGATGCGAAAGCAATCTGCGTGCCGTCCGGCGACCACGAAGGGGTCAAATCGAATTCCGGGACGAAAGTAAAGCGCGTTCGAAGATTTCGGGCAAGGTCGTAGAGCCAAATATTCGCTCCCGATGCCTCGTGCTGAACGGCCGCCGCAACGATTCCCCCGTCGGGGGAAATGGCAATGCTTAGGAACGAAGCCGGTTCTCCGACGGTTCGAAGACGCCGGCCTGTCCTGTCGTACCAAGTCATGCGGGAGATCCCAAGAGCGCTTCCCGACGGGTAAGCCAGTCTTCCGTCTTCCGAGACAGAGAACATCCCCTTCGCAAGAAATGTGTTCGACACCGGCTCGCGCAACGGCCGGGGTTCGCCTTTGAGCGTCGCGGTTTCCGGGTCAAATGCTTGGGCCATGAGCGTATTTTGGCGCGCAAACAGCAAATTTCCGCTGCTATAGATCGCGCTCCCCTGGGACCGCATGAGCGTCTTTATTGACGTTCCCTCGAGGGAACCCACGTAGACCTCGGAACTCCCATCGGGGGTTCCGCTCTGGCTCCCGAAAAAGAGAAAGCGCCTCCCGTCGGGCAGAAACCAAGGCCAACGATGTGATCCTTGGTTTCGTTCGGCGTCGAGTTCCGTAACCATGCTGACCGGGCCGCCGCCCGCCGAGACGCGATGAAGCGGGTCACCTATACCGGGAGCAAACACAATCACGCCATCGCCGCTCCAGGCGCCGCCGCGGCCCGCGGGAGCATCGGCCAGCGTGAAGGGAGAGCCGCCGCTAATGCCGGTCTTCTTGAGCTTCCCATCGGCAAAGAACCCGATGAAGCGGCTGTCCGGCGACCAGAAGGGGTAGGTGACCCCTTCGGTGCCGTCAAGTGAGCGAGTGTCGGGGCTGTCCAGTCGGCGCAGATAGAGCTGAGTTGCACCCTCAGCGGTCATGCCCGCGAACACCAGCCACTCGCCGTCCGGCGAGAGCGCCAAGTCGTCGATTCGGCTGACCTCTTCCGGCGGCACTATGCTCGAGAGGATCGAACGGGGCGGGGGCCGTGTTTCGAGAGCGAAGTGGATGACGGCGAGGGTTACCGCAGTAGCGATGGCCAGAGCAGCAACGGCCCAGGGCAAACGCTGCCAGGTAGTGGCAGGGGAACTCAGGAGCGCACGCCGGACGGTGGGCCAGAGGCCCAACGCGGCACGGCTGGAGCCGTGCGCCACGGGGCGGTGCTCGGGTCGAGCCCGGTCTGGCCGGGATTCGGAGCCTGATCCGGGGGGCTCGGGGTGGCTTGCGCTCACCGCTGGCTCTGGTTCCGGTGGCGGCTGGGTTGGACCGGCAAGAGTGCCGGTCCCTACTGGGCTGGGCGACGCTTTGCGCGCAATCGCCGATTTCGCCGAGGCTAGCTTTTCGCGCAACGCCGCCAGGTCGATGATCAAGTCCTTGGCGCTCTGATAACGCTGGGCGGCGCCCTTGGCCAGGCACTTGGAGACGATGAATTCCAGATCCATCGGAACGCCGGCCCGGATGCCAGTGAGCGGCTCGTGGTCAACATTCAGGATCGTGTAGAAGACCGCCTGCTGATACTCGCCCTTGAACGGCATCTGGGCCACGACCATCTCATAGAGGACAACGCCCAGCGACCAGATATCCGTACGCTGGTCCACCGGTACGCCTTGCGCCTGCTCGGGGGACATGTAAGCGGGTGTCCCCAGCGCCGTGTCCTTCAGCGTGAGCTTGGACTGGTCGACGAGGTGCGCCAGCCCGAAGTCCATGATCTTCACCAGGCGCTCTTTGGGGCCCTCGTCAACCAGGAACAGGTTGGACGGCTTGATGTCGCGGTGATAGATGCCCTTGCCGTGCGCCTTCTGCAAGCCCTTCGCGATTTGCGCGCCGATGTCGAGGGCGTCTTCGATCCGCAGCGGACCTTCACTGATCTGCTGCTCCAGCGTCCGTCCTTCGAGATAGGCCATGGCCATGAAGGTGCGGCCGTTAGCCTCATCAATTTCGTAGAGCGTGCAGATGTTGGGATGGTCGAGCGCCGCGGCGGCCTTCGCTTCACGGATGAAGCGTTTCTTGGCTTCTTCGTTGGAAAGAAGGTGCGGGGCTAGGAATTTCAAGGCGACCGGACGTTCGAGTTTGGTGTCCTCGGCTTTGTAGACGATACCCATCCCGCCCTCGCCGAGTTTCCCGGTGACTATGTAGTGGGAGATGGTCGTGCCGGTCATGGTTCCTCGTACAACAGGATACCGCGTTGTTCAGTTCATGATGGGGCCACGGCGGATAGCTGCGCAATCTCAGGACCCCTCGGCGGGCCGGAGGGCCGGAGGCCCCTCCTACGCTGGGCGGTGGAGGTCTTCGACGATCTCGCGGCAGATTCCCCGCTGCTCTTCGGTTTCGGTGGGGATGTCGAGCGCGAAGCGCGTGCAGCCGGCCAGACGCAGCTTCATTTTCGCGGCGATTTCCTCGTGGCGGCCCACGACGCAGAACGCCTCGGCAATCTCGTCGGTCACCAGCGAGGCCATCTGGTCCCATTCGCCGCGAACGGATAACTCGTGGAGCTGGGCCTGCTGGTCGGTCCATCCTCCCAGCTCGAAGGGCAGGCGATAGGTGCGCGTGGAGCCGTAGAAGGCAATTGTCTTTCGGGCGTTTTCGAACGATTGCTCGATTTCGGCCTGATCCTTGCCCGTGACGACGAAGGCGCCGCCGGTGACGTCTAGCTCCTCGAGAGAGCGGCCGGCGCGGTCAGCTCCGGCCTTCAAGTTGGGGAAGGCGACCTGATCCATATACTGGCGGGTGACGATGCCGTGCAGGCGAACCCCATCGGCCACTTCGCCGGTAACTCGCAGCATGGCCTCATTGACGGCGGCGATGTGAATGGGGATACGAGCGTGTTCGGGCTTCTGCGGCGGCGGTGTGAAGGTGGGGATCATCAGGCTCAGGTTGTAGTACTTGCCTTCGTGGCGCAGCGGCGCGCGGTCTTGCCAGCAGCGCCAAACCGCGCGCAGGGCTTGGACATAGTCCTTCATGCGCGGCGCCGCGGGCAGCCACTCCACGCCAAAGCGGCGCTCGATGTGGCCCTTGACTTGGGAGCCCAAGCCCAGAACGAAGCGTCCTTGCGACATGCGCTGTAGGTCCCATGCCGAATAGGCGACCGTGGTGGGACTGCGGGGGAACGCCAGCGCGATGCCGGTTGCCAGCTCGATCTTCGATGGCTCCTGGGCGGCGACCGCCAAGGCCATGAAGGGGTCGAAGGTGACTTCGGGCGTCACGAGAGTGTCGAATCCCAAGGCTTCGGTCTCGCGAACTTGGGCGCCCAACGCGTGCCAGTAGGGCTCAGGGTCGAGCGACTGCCGGCCCATGCCCGGGTTGTAGGGTCTTCCCAGCGCGAGATGACGCTCGACTTTGATTGGCCGCATGCGTTCTCCGTTGAAGGAATGGCCCTGATTTGGGCCCTTCTGTACAATGAGATGAAACTTAGATCCCAGGAATTCCTTCTACCTGTATATGAACACAGAAGCAGGCCCGCGGCCTCCCGAGCAGGACGGCACCGAGTTCACGTTCGCCGACCGCGCCAAGGGAGCCACATTTCAGGCCATTCTCAAGCGTCCGGTGACCGTGGCCACGATAGTGCTGGTCATCACGATTGGGGTCGTTGTGACGCTTCTCGAGAGCGGCAGCATTGAACTCGATTTGCCGGTTCCGGAGGTGTCCTACATTCTGCTGCCTAACGAGGGGCGGACTTCCGGCGTCCCAATCGCGATCAAGCTGAACCAAATTGCTGTGTTCATGGTCAACGATCCGTTGGAGGGCGGCGGGGGAGCGGCGCGGGCCCAGAAACTGGTCGACAGCGTCCAGCGGTCTGTTGACCGAGCCGTTGGCGAGCGCGGGAAGTCACTCAGCATCGATAACGAAAAGGGTCAACTGCCTGCAATCGCGCTAGCGGAGGCAGACGGCACCGGGAAAGAAGTGCTCATCCAAATGACGCCGGAGGATTTAGCTCTGGCCGGCGACATCGACGCCAAGAGAGTGGCCAGAATTTGGGTCGAGCGGCTGACGGACACGCTCAAGGTCATTGCTTTCGCTGAGCCGCCGAAGTTCACCAAGGGTACGGACTTCGGTGATGCGCTGATGGCGATGTACACCGGAGGGCGCGATGAAAAAGGATTTATCCGCGGCAGCTCCTTGAACGCTTCGTTTGAGGCGCTACCCCCTCTACAGAGGCTGGTCCTCGAAACGCTCCCTTCGCGGGGACCGAAACCCGAAGAACCCGAGGCCGCCGAATCAGGGCAGTAGCTCCACGAATCGGGCAATATCGTCCTCGTTGGCGTAAAAGTGAGGGGAAGCGCGGACCCAGCCGAAACGGGGCGCCACGATGACCTTCTTTTTGGCAAGTTCCCGCACGATCGCTTCGGAGTCGAGGCCCTGCTTGCGGAGGCAGACGATTCCCGAGCCGGACTGTTCGTCTCTCGGCGTCATGATCTCGTAGCCCTTGGCGGTTGCCCCCTCCACGATTTGGCCAGCCAGGCCATGGATGCGCGCGGCGATTCGGCCGACTCCGGCTTCCAAGAACAATTCAATCGCCGGCCGCAGGCCGTGGCAGCCAATGGTGTTCAAGGTGCCGCATTCGTAGCGGGCCGCTCCGGGACAAAGTTCCGGATCGAGGCTATATTTGCGCCAGCCGGCCACATTGGTCCAGCCAAACTCGACCGGCCGCACGTGAGGAATCAGGTCGCGGTCGATAAAGCAGATGCCGCAACCCTCGGGGCCGAGCAGCCACTTGTGCCCGCTGGCGGAAAGGGCGTGGATGCCGCTCTTTTTGACATCCACCGGGAACGGGCCCAAACCTTGCACCGCATCGACGACGAGCAGGCAGCCGCGGCGGCGGCAGATTTCGCCCACGGCATCGAGATCCACGCGGAAACCGCTGAGGTATTGAACAAAACTGATCGCTAGCAGGCGGGCGCCTTTGCATGCGCGGTCGATGTCGTCAAGATCGATGCGGCCCTGGCGCTGTTCGATCCAGCGGAGCTCGACGCCTTGGCGCTCGAGCTGAAGCCAAGGGAGGCAGTTCGCCGGGAACTCGCCCTGGACCCCCGCGACGACGTCCCCCGGGCGCCAGTCAATTCCATTGGCGACAATGGCCAAACCTTCCGATGTGTTCTTTGTGATGGCGATTTCATCGGCTGACGCGCCGATGAGCCGGGCGGAGGACTGGCGCAAAGCTTCGATTGTGGCCATCCACTGCCGATAGTGGACCGTGCCGTGTTGCGTGGCGTCCTCGGCGAGATCTTGCATGGCCGAAGCGACGCGGCGGGGCAGCGGGGAGACCGATGCGTGATTGAGATAGATGTAACTTTTTGTGACTGGGAACTCGCTTCGATAGTAGGAAAGTGGCCGCATGTTGGTGAGTTATCGGACAAACGCTGGTTGAGCCGGTCTGTCAAAGTGTACCCCAGTCAAGACAGGGTATATACTAAAGATGGCTCGGAGCAGCGCTTGCCCTGTTCCGGCCCGGCTGTTTTGTATCATCCGTTGCTCTGTATTAACCGGAGGAATCGATGAGAACCCGCAAACGATCGGTTGCTTGGCTGCTTGTACTGGCTCTGACGATGCCGCTGATGCTGGCCGCCAAGACCGATTCAACGAAGAAAAAGAAGCCCAAGAACAAGAAGCAGGACGTTGAAGCGATCGGCGACCGGGATGTCGGCAAGGGCATGAACTTCTATTCCATCGAGAAGGAGATTGCTCTTGGCAAGTCTATTGCTCAGGACATCGAACGCCACGCCAAGATCGTCGACGACCCGATCGTGGCTGAGTACGTCAACCGCGTCGGCCAGAACCTGGTCCGCAACTCCGACGCGAAGGTGCCTTTCACGATCAAGCTGATCGACAGCCGGGAGATCAACGCGTTTGCTCTGCCTGGTGGGTTCTTCTTCGTCCACTCCGGGCTGCTGCTCAGGGCGGAAAGCGAAGCCGAGCTGGCGGGAGTCATGGCCCACGAGATCGCCCACGTCGCCGCGCGGCACGGTACAAGGCAGGCCACTCGCGGCCAGGTGATCAATCTGGCGACGATTCCACTGATCTTCATGGGCGGCTGGACCGGCTACGGCATCCGGCAAGCGGCGGGTTTTGCGATTCCGCTCGGGTTTCTCCGTTTTTCGAGGAAGTTCGAGAGCGAAGCCGATTTTCTCGGTTTGCAGTACATGTACAAAGCCGGTTACGACCCAACGGCGTTCGTCGACTTCTTCGAGAAGATGCAAGCGGATGAAAAACGGAAACCCGGAACGATGGCCAAGCTGTTCCGCAGCCACCCGCCTCACGGGGACCGCATCACAAAAACCCAGAAGACGATCAACAGTCTGCTGCCCAACAAGTCCGAATACGTTGTCAGCACGTCGGAATTCCTCGACGTGAAGGATCGTCTGACGTCGCTGACAAGGCGCGGGAAGGAAGCTCGCGAAGATCCGAACCGCCCACGCTTGCGGCGAACGCCTTCAGGAGGCACGGTTGAGTCCGATGACGTCGATCCTGACGCCGGCGCGGAGGACGAGGACGAGCGGCCAACTCTCAAGCGGCGTTAGCCGGACGAGATCGACAGTTTAGAAGTTGATCAAAAAACCCGGCGGCCTGTCGGGGGGAACTTTTTGTCCGTCGATCAGGCAGTAGCCCGACTCCGAGCCCCAGCGATAGCGGCGGCGGGCGTTATCGGGACGGTGTTTGTCGGCGGCCAAATGTTGGACTTCGTGCTCCAAGACGAGTTGCCTGAGTTGCGGGCCGGCTTGCCGCGGCAACTCTCCGACCCCTTCTCGCAGTCAGCCGACGGCAGATCCCATGGAGGGCAGGCCCCAGCGCACGTTTGGAACAGCTAGTTAACGATGCGCTTCAGCTCCGCTTCCCGGCGGCCGTAATTGCGTTCGTAGTAGTTCTCGTATTCACCGGAACGAACATGCGACACCCAGCCGGAATTCCGCATGTACCAGGCCACGGACTCGGCTAGGCCTTGCTCGAACTCGACTTTCGGGACCCAGCCCGTTTCCGTCAGGATCTTTTCGCTGCTAATGGCATAGCGGCGGTCGTGGCCGGGCCGGTCTTCCACGGTTTTCAACAGGCTCTCCGGCTTGCCGGTCGCCGCCAGGATCTTGCGCACCACCTCGATATTCGGCAGGGCCCGGTTGCCGCCGATGTTGTACACCTCTCCTGCCCGGCCCTTCTCGAGCACCGCCCGGATGGCGCGGCAGTGATCGTCCACGTAAAGCCAGTCGCGCACCTGCAGACCGTCCCCGTAGATCGGCAGCGGGCTGTCCTCGAGAGCGTTCGAAATCATCAGTGGAATTAGCTTTTCGGGGAACTGATAGGGGCCGTAGTTGTTCGAGGCACGGGTCACGACGACGTCGAGCTTGTAGGTCGTCACGTAGGAAAGCGCCAGCAGGTCGGCCCCCGCTTTCGACGCGGAGTAGGCGCTGCTAGGCCGCAAAGGGAACCCCTCGTCAGCCTCGGCTGGGGCATCGATGCTGCCGTAAACTTCGTCGGTCGAAACTTGCAGAAAACGCGGCGTCTTGTGGTTGCGCGCGGCTTCGAGAAGGTTGAACGTACCGATGAAGTTCGTATCCACGACAGGCTTAGGCGAAAGAATCGCGCGGTCGACGTGCGACTCAGCGGCGAAGTGCAGGATCGCGTCGGGCTTGAAATCAGCGATTGTGCGATCGACCGCGGCGGCGTCGCAAATATTTCCCTTCACGAATTGGTAGCGCGGGTTGTCGGCAACCGCGGCAAGGTTCTCGAGATTGCCGGCGTAGGTGAGGGCATCGAAGTTGAGGACGTCGGTCGCCGAGCCGGCCTCAAGCGCGAGCCTGACGAAAGCGGACCCGATGAAGCCGGCTCCGCCCGTCACAAAAAGCTTCATTTGTGCTGCGTCTCCCAGTCGTAGGCGATTCCGGGATCGTCGTAGGGGATGCGTCCTTCGTCAGCGGGGTTGTAGAAGCGGTCGGTCACGTAAATCAGCATTCCGGGACTCGATCCAATCACCTTGTAGCCGTGCCCTACACCGGGCGGGATCAGAATTTGCCAGGGCCGCAGCTCCCCCACGTAGATGGTATTGCGGACGCCGAAGGTTTCCGATTCGGACCTGAGGTCCACCAGCGCCACCTGAAACATCCCCTGGGCCGGAACCCACAAATCGGTTTGGTGCAGATGATAGTGCAAGGCCTTGATCGTTCCCGGGTAGCTCAGCGCGGCGGACACCTGTGTTGAATCCGGGGGAAAGTCCGCGGGCAAGCCTTCCTTGATTCGCGTGACTTCGAGAAAGTAACCTCGATCGTCCGGCCACACGGAAAAGGGCTTGATCCGCACGCCTTGGATCAGATCTTTCGAATCCGGGGACTGAATGACGATTCCGATTCCCCTTTTGCACTGGGGCAGCTCTAGCGCAAGCGGGTCGGCGCCGGTTGTGATTCCGCGGTCCGAAGCTGTGGAGGGTGTGCTGGCCATTGACCTTCCTGACGGCGGTGAATTCGCCGCAACTACCAGAATACACGCGCTGGCCGAAGACGCGCGATGGGTTGGTCGTGTCCCAACGCTCATAGGACACTACCGATCAGTTAGTTTAGTTGTCGCGAGAGATGGTTCTCTGCCGGCTACAGGATCAAAGCGCCACGAACCATCTCTCGCGCCCTTAGCGGTTCATAGTCAGCAGCTTCGGTATCTCTTCACTGAAGAAGTCCGCCTGTTCCAGGGCGAATTGGCGGAACGCCTCGCTGTCGAGGAACACCGGTTCCATGCCTCGTTCCCTGCACAGCTTTTTCCATTCGGGGCTGTCATAGGCCTTTCGGAACGCTTTTTGCAGCCGAGCTTTCACATCTTCCGGGATACCTTTCGAGCCGTAGAAGCCGCCCCAAGCCGGCGCGCCGAAGGGATAACCAAGTTCATGCGTCGTCGGCACATCGGGATAAAGCCGCGAGCGGTCTTCGGCTAGAACAATAAGGGGCCTCAGGCGTCCCGCTTGCACGTTGGCCACCGCTTCGCCGGCTCCGGAAATCACCGCGTCCACGTGGCCTCCCAGCAGCGAAGCCAGCGAGCCCGAGGAGCCCGAGTAAGGCACATGCGTGACGCGAAAATCAGCGTACTTTTCCATCAGCAGGGTGTTGAAATGCCAAATCGAACCCGTGCCGGAGTTGGCCATGATGAGGCCGCCCGGCTGCTCGCGGGCCGCATTCAGGAACTCCTCGAAGCTCTTCCACGGCGCCTCGGACCGCACGACCAATACGGGCGGAGATTTCTGGACGAGGCAAATCAGGTCCATGTCATCCGGGCCGATGTCCGCGTAGCCCAGCGACCGCACCATCGCTATCTCCACGGGAGCGTGACCCAGCGTATAGCCGTCAGGCGGGCGCCGCGTGACGTAGGAAAACGCCAGCGCTCCGCTGGCTCCCGGCTTGTTCTCGCAGACGATCGGCACGCCAAGGTCCGCCTCGCTGAGACTCGCCATGATGCGCGAGACGGAATCGGAAAGCCCGCCGGGCGAGGCCTGGACGATCAGTTTGAGTTCACGCGAGGGGAAGGGGCCTTCCGGCGACTGACAGCCCGTGAAGAGAAGCGCCCATGCGAGTAGTGCGGAAACCTTGCGAAATGACATCGCCGTCAGGATAGAAGACTTCCGCGCCGGGCACAAGTTGCCCCAGCCAGTGCCCAGCCGGATGCAACTGAACCGGGAAAACTCGAAACGTGCAAAAGCCAGCGGGCGCTTGATGTCACATGCGGCAATCAAAGATGAACGCGGGAGGAAAATTGGGCCAGAACGCCCGACGCTCGATCTTGGGGAAGTGCTGATCGAGCAGCCGGCTGATGTCAAAGTAGGAGAAACGTCCTTCCAGCATCTTCATACGGTGCGCATATTGATAAAGGGTAAAAATGCTGTCCTCGTCGAGCAATGGCTTGACGGCGGAAAAAATCTCGTGGATTTTCGAGTCGCTGAGAAAGCCGAAAGCAACCGAGGCGACGGCGACGTCCACTCGCTCCCAGCCTCTGCGACGCAGCTCCTCACGGGCTGATCCTGCGCAGGCGTTGATCACTTCCAGGCGGGGGTCAGAGAATCTGCGTTGGAGGTGTTGAGCTAACTCGGGATCGATCTCGATGGCGATCAAGCGGCTGTCAGCCGGCATCCGGTTCAGCAGCAGTTGAGTGATGCCACCCTTGCCGGCTCCCAACTCAACGACACGCTTAGCGTTCTCGATGGGCAGCGGCCGGACCAGTTTTTGCGCCAAGAATGGCGAGCTCGGGATCGCTCCCACCTTTCTCTCAAAGTCCGCCACGGCTCGGGCCGCGAACTGGCCCAGATTCACTTGCTTTTTCTCTAGGTTCATCTGCCGACTACACCTCTCAAATTCAAGAATAAGATCATACCATAGGAGATGCGCCCGACACCCCATCAAAGTAGCGAAAAAGCTGTCTTGACGAACCGCTGTTTTCGTGGCAAGCGTCCAATGTGATCGCCGCGCGGTTACACGAATTTGGATTCAGATTCCGCCGATACGTCTCGCTCCGGCGTGGATCCGAAGAGAAATTTCTCGCGCTCGTGCTGATACTCGGCGACCACCTGGCCGACGTCAGTTTGGGTCCAGCTCCGCGAGCGCGAGGCGATCTCGGCGATCCGCCGAGGCCAAGATGAGTTGTGGGCCGGGTCGAACGCCAGCCCCGTGCGCCGGAACATGATGTCGCCGAGCGTTCTCGCCTTTTCGTGCTCGACTGCATGGACGATCTCGCCCACGGTTGTTTCCGCTTCTTTGACAGCCGGCGATGATCCATCGGGGAGTTGTTGAATGAAGCCGGCGACTCGCTGCGCTCGCGGGCCGTAAAGCTCAGCGAGCCGCGGACTGACTCCTTGAAGTGAGACGGTTTTTCTCGGCTGGCGGGGGGGGGGGCGCCTAGCTTCTTTGAGGCGGCCGTGAGAACCTCCCGAGCAAAGGAGGGAGCAGTCGTCAACTTGCCTCCCAGCAGGGTTAGCAGGCCCCTGAGACCTTCTTCCTTTTCGTGATCGTAGATCGAATGGTCGCGGGAAGCCGCATTCATGCTCCCGCCGCGGCCGTGCAAAAGAGGCCGTGAACCCGCGTACGCGTAGAGCACGGACTCGCGAGTTAAACGCGCGCCGGGGAAAAGGCCATTCGCTTCCTCAAGAAGGTACGCGATTTCCCGTTCGGCCGGAATCACGCGATCGGGGTCACCGCTAAAAGGAGTCTCGGTGGTGCCAATAAGGGACAATCCGCGCCACGGTATGACGAAAAATGGTCGGCGGTCCGAACGTGCTTCGTGATAGACGGCGCTCGAGGCAGCCCCGGCGAAGGGTCTCACCACAATATGCGTCCCGTTGAGTCTGGTGACGAGTGGCTT
Organism: Bryobacterales bacterium; assembly: GCA_965226185.1. Classification (GTDB taxonomy): domain Bacteria; phylum Acidobacteriota; class Terriglobia; order Bryobacterales; family UBA6623; genus CBDCYS01. The sequence goes on along the minus strand of CBDDCT010000007.1, from coordinate 2,193,697 downwards.
CCGGGTCGATTCAGGAAGTGCCGACCGCACCTTGTCGACCCAAGGCCCCGCTGCGTTGATGACGAGCCGGGCTCGCAGCGTGGGCCTGCCCTCCAAGCCCGTCACCCTCACTCCCTCGACCCGCCTGGATTCAATGAGAAACCCGTCCACCGCGGCATGGTTGTGAATCTCGGCGCCCGCCTCCTCGGCTTGCAGAGCCATTTCCAGCGACAGGCGCTCCGGATAAACCGCCTGGCAGTCGCGATAGAGAAAGCCCGCCAACAGATCTCTGGTGTCAAGGGCGGGCGCCAGAGCGCTGACCTCCTGAGCCGATAAGCGCTGGAACTCAGCGAGCTGCGGGTCGCCCGCCAGCCACTTGTAGATTTGAAGACCTATTGAAATGTAAAAAGGCCGGCGTGAGTCGGACTTATAGACCGGTATGAGGAATGCTTGGGGCTTTACCTGTCCCGGGTACTCCCTGAGAAGCGTCTGGCGGTCGTTGAGGGATTTCTTGACCAATCCGATGCGCCCGTTTTCGAGATAGCGCAGACCACCGTGGATCAAGCGCGTCGAGCGGCTGGTGACCCCCGAGCCGAAGTCGTTTTTCTCGAGCAAGGCAACAGAAAAACCGTTGACCGCGGCCATACGCGCCAGGGCACAGCCGTTGATGCCGCCGCCGATGATGACAAGGTCGTAGTTCATGCGTGGCGCCCGTTCCGAGGCGGCTGTCGGGGAATGATCGATTGTCTCCTGCCCAAGCCACGGGGGCGACAGTTTCAAGCGCCCCCTGTAAAGCAAAACTCACCTATCATCATCGTGGCACGGCAGGATTATCCGGCTGAGCGGAGCGCCGCTGGTGTGCCGCTCTCGCCGGCTGGATCGGGGGACTTTCTCAACCTTGTCGGTCCGTCAGCCGGAGAAGGATAGATTCGGCGAACTCCTGAAGAAGCGCTGCAAACGTGCATCCATGCCGCGGTGGGCGCCGCGCGGTGATTGAGGGTGTGCTGGGCTGCGCGCCTGGCAGCGCGGACGGATCGTCGCCATTGAACCTTCCCGGTGCTGCGGCTCAGGCGCATCGTAATCAAATCATCGCCCTCGGAAGCGGTGAGAAAAATGCCATCTCCCGCCAGCACGGGGGAGGACTTCCCTGGCGGCAGCTCTGTCTTCCACAGAACGTTCTGTTGAGGCCCAAACTTGGTTGGCGGTTGCCCGCAGGAAGGGCACAGTCCGGAGCCGTTGGGACCACGAAACTGAGGCCGGCCGGCGCCGAATAGACCGAGTGCGAGCAGCGGATAGAGAAGGATGCGCATTGATCTGCTACCTATTTTAGCTGCCGGCGAGTGTGAGAATTTTGTGCGACGGCTTGCAGTTGTTAAGCCTGGAGCAAGGCGTCGGGGAAGCCAGACCTCTCGGCATCGGAGGGCGCTTCGGTCTGGTGACGGGGAAGCTACCACAGGCATCGGGCCAGATCAGCGGAACGCCGACTGTATGGCCGCAAACGGTCGCCGAGCGGGCCGGAAACCTGTCGGTGAATCCCCCAACGAAGCCCGTACCTTCCACGCCGTACGACCACGGACCGCGGCCGCGGAACTCTGCGAACCGATTTTGACCAACTCAACTAAACCCTGGCGGCCATGGCGAATCGAGCTAGCCTCGCGTTCTTGGTCCGGTCACGGCCAGAAAGCGATCGTTTTCACTACTTGTCTCCGCCCTGACTTCCGGGAACTGCTAACGGTTCGGAAAGTCAACGGAGGCAGTTGTGAGAACGATCGGGTCGTTCGGGTCACACGCGCCCGGAACGGGTTGTGCGGTCGTGACTGTCAGCGTATCGCTGCGGTTCTGAGCCGCATCAACAAGCGTCACGCTTGCCATAGCCAAACCGGCTTGTATCGGAGCCTGCCCAGCCATAGCCACCGGCGCTACGGGACGCTGTGACATCGTAACCCCAGGGAAGTTCAGAACGTTCGGTCCGCCCATGAAAAACACGCACTCTCCGTCGGTCCCCGTGAGACGTACTTCGACCCTCGCGCTGGTTTTGATGTCCCCATGCCAAGTGAGATCGCCGTCGGGGTCTTGCCAATCAAACAAAGCGCTCATGAAGTAGAATTCGCTCATCTGACTCCAAGCTACGATGATGAGATTCGAAATCACCGGGTCGGCCCCTCCGCCCGCCGCTTCGAAAACCTCTACGCCGTGGCGGTTCGAGCGCCCGTTGGGCGTCACGACCGCAAGAGTGCGCGCGCCGGTCGCCGCGTCAGCTCCGACCATGGCGTCAAATGTCGCCACCGTGCCTGCGCCCGCGATATTTGTGATCGTGAAGTCGATGTCGGGGAGCAAGTCGACGCGATTGATCGGCATCAGACCGCTCCCCGTCAGCGTGAGGGAGAACGTCCGCCCTACAATCAGACCTGCCGGTCTTACATCTGTGATTTCGGGCGACGGCGTGATCACCTCACCCCCAAACGCCGCCGTGACCAATCCCGTCGATACCCCGTTGAACCACAGCTCGACATCAACCTCGCCCTTGCCCGATAGCAGATCGCGGTTGACCGGCCCGATCGCAACCTGATCAAGCCCGGCGAATTCGGGCGACTCCGCAACTGCCAGAACGTCGGTGGGCACACCGTGGACCTCCGCAGCGACATCAACAGCTGCCTGCTGCGCGCCCGCCGCGGCGCTTCCGCGCATGCCTGTGCCGAAGAGCGACAGGAAGAGCCGATCTCCTTCATCACCCAGGTCGAGCGAAATCGCCTGCCGCCTCGCTGGGTCAAAGATGAGACCTTGTTGCCGCTCGCCGGAGGCGAAGACCCTAACGAACAGCGCGGCCGCGACTCCAACCCCGCTGGAACGGGCTGTGAATATGCCGGGGGCGACGGCGGCAATCTCCACCATCCCCGATGCAACCGCTTGACCATCGACTTCCAGGCTTACTGTGGCCTTCCCCAGAGCCGTCATTGCTGGAATGAGAAAGTTGACCTGGCCACTAAACGTCGGTCCGTTAAAGATCCCGAAAAGTAGAGCGTCGCGCGCCGCCCCGGCGCTATCGGTGACCACAACCTTTGTGCCCTGTAACACCGTTGGCAGGGGCAGTTCCTCGACTGGGGCAAAGACCAACGGCAGAGCGTTGGAGAATCCGCTCACAATCATTTCCGCAGCCAGGCTGCCGGGCCTAAAGTTGGCTGCTGAAACGACCGTGATCGATTGTTGTTCGATGGAACTAGTGGAAAGGGGAGCGACCACGGGCTCAACGAGGGTTTCGCCGCCAATGCTCGTGATGACCGGCTGCGACAGCGCGAGCGCCGCCCCTGAGAGCAGCAAGACAGGAACATAGAGCGGTTCGGACCGAAACAACGCCATTAGCTTCCCCATTCCCGCTACTCAAGGTTAGTAGTTCCCGCGGCTACGCTCACACCCATGAAATCCCCGAAAACAGCCGCCAGCAGCCGCAGACATTCCAACCCACAAGGTCGCTCGCGAGATAGCGACTTCACCAGGATTTCCTTCTTGACCGTCCCGGAACGGATAGGATAGCCGATCCTCGGCCGCTATGCAACGGTTTTCGCACTGCGGCCGCGTCGGGTACTTGTGTGTAGCCAAAACTTCATCATTGACTAGAATCAACAACTAGGGCTGTCGGGCTTTGGGGTTGTTGCGCAAAGCCAAACCGTCCAATTGCCATTCTCGGAAAGGATTCGCTGCCTCCTTGTTTCTTGTATTACGAGCCGCGCGGGACATGCTACTGCGCTGGCGCGGCGACGCACCAACCCGGCGTTCTCACCTGGCGCCGCCCGGCCGCTGTTCGAAGACAGACCGGGGTTCGAGGGCCGAGGCCAGCAGTATGACGTCACCCCCGACGGACAACGCTTCGTGGTGGTCGAAACGCTCGGTCGCTGCGACGCACATAGTAGATACGCTCGCCGTCGGAGGAGACCCAGGAAGAGATCCCCTTTGTGTTCACGAAGTCGGGGGCCTCGAAGACCACTCGCGGGGGGGTGATCTCGGGGTCAGGTTCGCTAAGTTCCCTAAGCCGTTGCCAAATAGAATCAACGTGTCGCCAGGCCGAGTGAGGTTCTCGGTCGAGTAGCAGCGTTACTGAACAGGCGCGGTGCGTGGGCTACCCACGCCGACCGACTCAGCCACGCTATAAAAGCCGTTGTGCCACACGACCACCTCGGCCGTTCCTTCTTCCCCGACGCCATACGGAACCTGGAAGTTGATCTGACGCTTCGAGACAAACAACAGTAGGGCAGCCTGGCCGTCCACGAACACGCGCGCTCCTTGTAGTTCTAGAGGGAGAGGTGAGTCGGCCGCGGATTCGGGCCCGTCCGCAAGCTCAGCACCGAACAGTGCCGCGATTTCCCCGGGGACCACGGTGGGAGAGAACTGCACGGCGTCCACGACCCCGCCGGCATTGATGTCAGGGCCCCACGCCGGCAAGTACCAGTCGTCGTACTTCATTGACATGGCAAGCCGATAGCCGCGTTTCTTGAGGTACTCCCGGATCCGACTTCTTTTGCGTTCTTCAAAATTGTGCTCGACGGTCAAAGCGCCTACCTGGTACTTGGCAAAATCAAGAGCTTGCAGTACTTCGTACTCGGCGCCTTCGACATCAAGACTGACGTAGTGCAGGTATTTTGGGGCTTGCGCTCTCTCTCTAGGATTTCGTCCATCGTTGTGGTGGTCAGATCGACGGTTTCTGCCCCGGCCAAACGCTTATCCGATGCCCAGAGATTCAAATGATCACGGATGCCGCCCAGATGCCCCGCGCGTGTGAAGGAGACGATGTGCCCAGCCGCGCTCGACGCTGGCCTACGCCAACCGGCAACGCCCTTGGCAGATCTACGAAACGGTCTTTCATCAACTGCTGGCGAAGTAGCGAAAACCTCACATCTGCGGGTCTCCATACTCTGTGGAAATGGATCGACGCAAACGCCACTCCACCCCAGGGCTTCCAATGCCTTGGTGTTTGAGTCCTTGATTCCGTGCCCGCTCCCAACGTCGACGAAGTAGCCATCCTTGACTCCGGGGAATACTTTCTCGGCCACCCACCGGTCTTGCCCCCACTGCGAGTGGTACGTGGGATGTCCGGCCATTTCCAGCACGCCTGGATCGAGGCCAAGTCGGCCAAGCAGATCTTCCAGCGGCCTCACATACTCAACCCACTGATTGCGCGCATTCCTGCCGGCGTAGATCCAGCTTTCGGCCCGAGCGCGCCCACGGTGCGTGCCAACCCGATAGATGAAGTAATGCGTCGCGGCTAAGCCCACGAGCACCGAGATCAGAACTCCGGAAGAGCGTTTTCGAGAGGCCATTTTTTTAGCGCACCCCTTACAGACCAGAATCCGCCTCAGGGAACTTCCAAATCCTCAGGGCGTTCTTGCCGAGCAGCATCTCGCGGTCGGCGTCAGTATAGAAGTCGCAGTATTCATCGACGAACTCGAGATGAGTGTCGATGATGAGGCGATCCCAGGGCCGCCGAAGCGACGAGCCCCGCGCTGAGTTGGGCGGAGAGGGTTCTGCGGGTCTGGCCGATCACGACAGCTCGATTCTACCGGTTCGCGGATCCCTGGCGATAACGCAGAGGGTTGTATCGGAAGAACCCGGCGGGAAAAACCTTCCTGGAGAGCCGCCTGAGCTAAGTCGCCGGGCCTTTCTGATACAAGCTGTTGAACACGCGAATCCCAAGAGGAATTTCAATGTAAGTGCCTTGAAATAAGCAACTTACTGGTGGCGGTTGGGACTCAACGAAAGAGAAAGCAAGGGAACTCGCACGTCCGCCACCCACGGTGCCGATTATAGCGCACTAAGCCACCACTTCGCTGCAACCACCACGGTGCTGACTATAGTGCAGTGATCCACTTCGCGGCTTTGCCGCGAAGTTGTGTTCAACGCAGGTTAGCGCCAGTTACCTCGTAGCGCTACAATCGGACTGACCCCTTAATGAATTCCACTCCCAGCCGATGAGAGCCTGTGTTCACTCCCGGCTCAGAGTGCGTCGAGGCTTTGCTCAAAGCAACTCCGGCTGCGATAGAATCGGGCCATGACGGGGCGTTTCATGTCGGAGGTGTCTTTTTGCACGTACGCTACTACAACCGGGGTCAAGGCCTGCTTACAGCTCAGGAAGCCCCGCAGTGTTGCCGCTGCCTGGTGTGTACTTACGCTTTTCGCCAGTCACGGGTTTGGGGATGTCAGTACGCCGGAAGATCGGGAAGCCCTGTTTGAGTATCTGATTACCAAGACGCTGGAACGGGAGGCCTTTTCGGAAATCAAGAACAGGAAGCTTGGTCTCGACGTCGAGGCCGCGATGCGCGCATATCGCGACGAAGTCATCCAGGCCGAGACCGACCAGGAGCTTTTCTACGCTCTGGTCAAGATGAGCAACGCGCGGCGTGACCGGCACCTCCGAGTCAATCTTGTCGAGCTGCTGCCAATTAGGTCGACGCGAGGTGGCCATGCTGAAAAGCAGATTCTCGTCTGCAAGATCAAAGGACTGAAGGCCACTGGTCATGTCAGCCCAACGGGCTTTGTCGTGCTAAAGGGCTCGCACGCGGTTCTCAAGGAGCGTGCGTCTGCCAAGAACAACCCGTATATACTCGCGACACGAAAAAGATTGACCGAAGATGGAACATTGGTCGAAGACGGAGGGCATCTGAAGTTCACCCGCGATGCTGGGTTTGGTAGCCCCAGTGCGGCGGCAACCGTTGTGCAAGGAGGATCGGCGAACGGACTGCTCGCTTGGAGGAGCAAGGGTGGCAAGACGCTTAAGGAACTCGAAGCTCCCTAGCCCGCGCTTCCAGGAAACCGTCAACCAGCGGCGCTTCCGCAACCTTCGCGAGCGCGTCCCTGAAGATCAAGGCTTGTCGATGCCGTTCATGAGATAGGCTCGACAGACCACTTGTGGGTAGGCCTGGAGGGACCGGAAGGACGGCGAGTTCGTCTGTCTCGCTTGTTGCGCTAGACTAGGCTTTCCCCTTGTTTTGTCGATCAAGGAGACGGCCAGCATGAGCGACCTCATCCTCTTCACCCGCGACGGATCGGTGGGTGTGATCACCGTTAATAATCCGCCGGTAAATGCTCTCAGCCCGGGTGTTCCCGAGGGTATCCAGGAAGCGATCCGGGGAAACCAGGACGACGATGCGATCGACGCCTTTGTTTTGATCGGCGGAGGCCGCACGTTTATCGCGGGGGCCGACATCAAGGAGTTCGGAAAAATTACGTCGGGGCGGAAAGAGCGTGGCGATGGGCTTCACCCATTGCTGGGGGTGCTCGAAGGATGTCCGAAGCCGGTGGTCGCCGCGCTTCACGGAACGGCGCTTGGAGGGGGGCTGGAGGTAGCCCAGGCTTGCCACTATCGGGTCGCCATTGCATCGGCGAAGATCGGCCAGCCCGAGGTGAAGCTGGGTATTATCCCTGGGGCGGCCGGTACCCAGCGGCTGCCGAGACTGGCGGGCGTGGCCAAGGCGGCTGAGATGTGCGCGCTCGGCGACCCGGTTGCCGCGAATATCGAAGATGGCATTATCGACCGTATTGTCGAGGGTAAGACGCAAGGTGATCTGCTGGCGGGCGCGGTAGCGTTTGCGCGCGAAGCGGGGGCCCAACCCGGGCCGCCGCCGAGAGCCAGTGAAAGAACAGACCGGCTTGGCGATGAGGCGACAAATGCACCGATCTTCGCCGCCATTCGCGAGACGGTCCGCAAGAAAAGGCGCGGCATGATGGCCCCGCTCAAAGCCATCGAAGCAGTCGAAGCCGCGACGAAGCTGCCCTTCGATGAGGGCGTCAAGCGCGAAGCAGAGCTTTTTACCGAGTGTCTTCACTCCGATCAATCCAAGGGGTTGATTCATGCGTTCTTTGGAGAGCGGGAAGTGCGCAAGATCCCGGGCATTCCGAAAGACGCGCCCATTTTCGAGATAAACAAGGCCGGCATCGTCGGCGCGGGGACCATGGGCGGCGGAATCGCCATGGCGTATCTCAACGCCGGGATTCCCGTGATTCTCACAGAAGCGACGCAAGAAGCGCTGGACCGCGGCCTGGCGACAATTCGAAAGAACTACGAACGCTCGGTAAAGCGGGGGCGATTTAAGTCCGAGTATGTTGAGCAGCGGCTGGCGATGCTTCAACCACAGTTAACATTCGACGGTTTTGAAGAAGTCGATATCGTGGTCGAAGCCATCTTCGAGAACATGCAGCCGAAAAAAGATGTCTTCGCGGAACTCGATAAGATCGCCAAGCCTGATGCCATCTTGGCCTCCAACACATCGACGCTGAACATCGACGAGATTGCCGCGGTGACGTCGCGTCCCGAGCAGGTTATCGGACATCACTTCTTCAGTCCCGCGAATGTGATGAGGCTGCTCGAGATTGTTCGCGGCAAGGCGACCAGCGACAAAGTCATCGCATCGTCGATGGCGCTGGCGAAGAGGTTGCGAAAGGTCGGCGTACTGGTCGGGAACTGCTTCGGCTTTGTCGGCAACAGCATGTTCCACGCCTACGGCCGCGAGGCGCAGTTTCTCGCCGAAGAGGGTGCGACGATTGCGGCCATCGACGAGGCGCTCTACGACTTTGGAATGGCGATGGGCCCACTGGCGACGGGCGATCTGGCCGGGCTCGACGTCGGATGGCGGATTCGCAAGGAAAACCCCCAAGCTTACCCCGCGGGCGCCCGGCGGCCTTTGCTCTCGGACAGGCTTTGCGAACTAGGGCGCTACGGGCAGAAGACCGGAGCCGGATACTATCGCTACGGGGACAACCGCGAGCGCCTCGATGATCCTGAAGTCACGAAGATGATCCGGGAAATCACGGGAGAAGCCGGGATTCAGCAGCGAGCAATCAGCCGCGAAGAAATCGTCGAGCGGACGATCTACGCGCTTGTGAATGTTGGGGCCAAGCGTCTCGAGGAAGGCATGGCGTTGCGGCCGGTGGACATCGACATCATCTATCTCAACGGTTACGGTTTCCCCGCTTATCGCGGCGGGCCGATGTGGTACGCGGATACGATCGGCCTCGACAAGGTGTGCTCCCGCGTAAGCGAATTCCATGTCCAGCATGGTCCGTGGTGGGAGCCCTCGCCGCTGCTAAAACAGCTTGCCGCTGAAGGTAAGACATTCTCGCGGTGGGCGGCGGAGCGGGCGTCCGGCGGCTAGTCTGGTTCCCGTTGTAAGAGGAGAAGCCGCGGAGGAGAAAGTGCAGTGGTCTCGTGACAGTTTCCGGCTGGCGGCCGATCGCCCTTTCGCCGCCAAAATTAGTTAGGTAGTGGAACGACCTTCATGTCCATGACTCATTACAACCCCGAGAACCCCCTGGTCGTTCAGAGTGACCACACCATCCTCGTTGAAGTGGATAGTCCGGCGTACGGCGCGGCGCGGGATCAGCTCGTTCGTTTCGCGGAGCTGATCAAGGCCCCTGAACATATTCACACCTACCGCGTGACGCCGCTGTCGATTTGGAATGCCTGCGCCGCCGGGACCCGTATCGAGGAAATCAGCGAGGCGCTGCGGGGTTTTTCGAAGTATCCCGTTCCTTCAAACGTTGAAACGGAAATTCGCGACTGGGCTCTTCGCTACGGCAGGCTGCAACTCTCTCGCAACGGAGAAGATCTTGTTCTCGAGGCGGACGATGCCGTCCTTGCCGAGCAGGTATCCAGGCACAAAGCCGTCGCGCCTTTGCTTGTGGAACGCATCTCCAGCCAGGCGTTCCGGGTTCGGGTACACGCGCGCGGAGAGATCAAACAGGCCCTCATCAAGGTTGGATTCCCGGTCGAAGACCTGGCCGGCTACGTCGAGGGCGAAAGGCTGGCGTTCGAACTGCGAGCGGATTTGGGGGACGGGCGGCCCTTCGAGCTGCGGCATTACCAAGTGCAAGCCGCCGATGCGTTTCATGCGGCCGGGGGCAGCAAAGGCGGGTCCGGCGTCATCACGCTTCCCTGCGGCGCCGGCAAGACGATCGTCGCCATGGGCTGCATGGCGAGACTGCAAACGTCCACGCTGATATTGACCACCAGCGTGACCGCCAGCCGCCAGTGGATCCGGGAGTTGCTGGAGAAAACCACGCTGACGGAAGACCAGATCGGCGAGTACAGCGGTTTGCGGAAACAGATCCGGCCGGTAACACTCGCCACCTACCAGATCATGACCTGGCGTCAGGATCGAGAAGCTGAATTCCGTCACATGGAGCTGTTCAACGGCCGCGACTGGGGGCTGATCGTCTATGACGAAGTTCATTTGCTGCCGGCGCCGATCTTCCGGGTCACCGCGGGGCTGCAGGCGCGCCGGCGGCTGGGACTGACGGCGACGCTGGTCCGCGAAGACGGGCACGAGGATGATGTCTTTGCCTTGATCGGCCCGAAGAAAGCCGACGTGCCATGGAAAGTCTTGGAGGAGCAGGGCTGGATCGCCAAGGCCAGTTGCACCGAGGTCCGGATTCCTCTGCCCGAGGCCGAACGTATGCCGTATGCGATCGCCGAGCGCCGCGCCCAGTTCAGGCTCGCCGCCGAGAACGAGCACAAAATTGACGTCGTACGCTACATTCTCAACCAGCATCCCGATGATCTGGTCCTCATCATCGGAATGTATCTTGACCAGCTCAAGAAGCTGGCCGAACCCTTGGGCGTTCCCATTCTGACGGGCCAGACGCCGCAGCGAAAGCGCGACGAAGTCTTCGCCGAATTCCGCGAGGGCCGCCTGCGAGTCTTGGCGGTTTCCAAAATCGCCAATTTTGCGGTTGACCTGCCGGACGCTTCGGTTGCCATTCAGATCTCTGGCACTTTCGGTTCGCGCCAGGAAGAAGCGCAGCGGCTGGGCCGAATTCTGCGCCCCAAAGAAGGCGCCAATCAGGCTCACTTTTACACCATCGTGACTCGCGACACCGTCGAGCAGGACTTCGCGCTCAAGCGGCAACTCTTCCTGTGCGAACAAGGCTACAATTATTCGATCGTTGACTCGGAAGAACTCACCGGCCCCCAACTCGTCAGATGAAAGTCCTGGAGATCAACTGGCTGGCCTTTTTGGCTGACATGGAGGGCTGGGCACTGGTTCCCTCCGCCGCTCGCGGCATGCTGGTGAGCCCCTCTGCTCCCTCCGCCGAGCAGATCAATTTCGAACTCCGGGAGCATCACGACGTCCTGCTTCAAGCCAATATTCTGCGCCCTAGCGCGAATGGGAAAAGACTGCTGCTAAACCAAGACGCCAAGAACTTCTTGCGCGTGATACGGGCTCTGGAGAACAACAACAGCCTCGAAAGCGGATCGAAACAGGTCTTTGAAACTTACCTTTCGAATTACTTCACCTATGAGGAAAGAAACTCACTGGCCAACCTGACCGGGCAGTGGTACGACGACTACGACGCGATCTACAGACGGGTGAGCAGGGTTCAGTGGCTGGAGGAATTCGTGAGAGCGAAACACAGCGAATGGATCAAGCATCACGTAGTTCGCTCCCACCGTGAGTCCTACTTCGAATTGCCGGAAGTGTTCGCCATGAGCCAAAGGCTTGTTGGCGATTGCCTGGCGCACGCCGGGGCCATCCCGTTTCAAGAACTGACGAGCCGTTATGAGGGCTGCGACTCAGGCGTTTTGGATGCGGCCTTGATGAGCTGTTTCCGTTATCTGCTTCTCTATCCCTGGCTCGAATCCAAACACCGTGATGCGGTTCTGGGTGTTTGGCCGCGTATCATCCAGCGTCTCAACCGAAAACTTCCAACTCCGCCCGCGGCGGTCGAGGCAACGAACACTTTCCAGGCTCCGCTGCTGATCCACGATATGACGACCTTGCTGGTGTCGGCCGGGGCCGAACCCTTCCGCGTGAAAGCGGGCGATCATCAGTTGTTTGCGAAAGCGCAGAAGACTTTGGAGGGGAGTATTTCCGGCATTCCGGCTTGGGTTGAGGAAGGGTTTCAACTCGACAGGGGGTCACGGGTCGGAGACGCGCTCTATCATGTCCAGCACTTGGGGCTCGTACAACAGATGGGGGTGACCGGGAAGGACTTGAGGATCGAGACCACCAAGAAGGGGTTGGAGTGGCTGGAACTGCGGGCGAAGACACGGCTCCGGCGGATGCTCGACTCAGTCCGGGAAGCGACCGAGAGACTTAGAAAGTCATCGGACTATTACTACGATGATCCATCGTTGCTGGTTTCTCAAATTTCTCTTTCTGATCAAAAGCTGTTCCGGAAAGTGATCCGTGCCGCGAAGGAGCAATATGCCTCGCTGCCGGCCCGCTCATTCGTAGACTTCAACAACTTCTCCGACTATCATTCTCGGTGCGGCAATCCGCTTCTGGAACACGCCGAGGCGGGAGGGAAGGTTCAGGGGACCTTTGGCCCGCGCTACTTCTACGATGCTACTTCCGAGGAGATGGAGGACTCTTGGCTCGGTCTGCTGTGGAACATCTTGCGCGCCCGGCTCTTGCCGATGGGCGCGGCAACAGTGGGGCATTCCGCGGACGGCTCGTTGTGTCTGGGCTTGTCCGACGCGGGCCGGTATTTGCTGGGCCTTGCCGGCGACTTCGAGCTGGAGGAAGCGGCAGGCGGCGAAGTTATCGTGCAGCCGAACTTCGAAGTTGTCTTTCTAGGACCGCGTCCGCTGGCGGAGGTAGAGATTTCACGCTTTGCGGAACGCCGCGGCAGCCACGTTGGCTTGCTGTTCAAGATCACGAAAAGCTCGGTAATGAAGGCCGCCGCCGCCGGGCTGACCGCTGAATCGGTCTTCGAGATACTCGGCCTCTATTGTTCGAAAGACATTCCGAACAATGTGAATCGTGAGATCTTGGGCTGGGTCGGCGCCTGCCGCAGGATTACGGTCCATTCCGCGGTGTTGATCCGCTGTCCGGACGCGGAAACGGCGGCCCGGGTTTTAGCGGTTTCGGGCGGGAAAGCCGATCGCGTTACCGACACGATCTTGGAGTTGCGCGATGGGGACAGGCGGTCCGAGTTGGTGCGCAAGCTGAAGGGTATGGGGATCTTCGCTTAGGATTCGGGCTCACGCCCGCGTTCAAGGCAAGTCAGACAAATCGAACGGACCCTGCCACTCCCGGGCGATCCACTTTGTTTCGGCCACGGGCGCCGCGCCCCTACAGCTTGATTTCGTATTCCCGCAGGAACCGCGCTGAAAAGTCAACTCCTAGTCCCGGGCTTTCGGGCGCCGTCCAGTAGGCGAAGTTCGTCTTCCAGCCACCGTCGAAAATGTCGTTGTACTGCCCGGTTTCACGGTTGCCTTCTTCCATGATCAGGAAGTTGGGAGTCGCCGCCGCGAAGTGCATGCTGGCGGCGGTGCAGACCGGCCCGTTGGGATTGTGGGGGGCTACCCCGATGTAGCCCGTGTCGGCCAGAGCGGCGATTTTTCGCATGGACGTAAGGCCGCCGGCGCGGGCCACGTCGGGCTGCCAGATGCGGGCGGATTGTTTCTCCAGAAGCTCGCGGTAGCCGAAGTGTCCTTGCACGCCTTCACCCGCGGCGATGGGAATGTTCGTCGAAGCCTGCAACGCCGCCATCGCGTCGACGTTTTCAGGGGGAACGGGTTCCTCCAAGAAAAACGGATCAAAGGGCTGGAGCATCTTGACGATACGCCCGGCCGTGGCGATGTTGAATTTGCCGTGGGCCTCGACGCAAATGTCGAAGTTGGGTCCGCCTTCGCGGATGCCGGCGATCATCTCCCGAACTTCGTTGAGGACGGCAGTCGACAACTGGCGGTCGGGTCCGGGATAGCCGCCGAAGGGATCGTACTTGCCCGCCGTCGCGCCGCGTTCCATCAATTCTTTCGTTCGTTCGCGATAGGCCTCGCGCGTGCGCGGAATATTGCCCCAGGGGTAGCTGGTGTAGATCCGCAAGCGGTCGTGGATCTTGCCTCCCAGCAGTTTATAGACAGGAACGTTGAGCCTCTTGGCGACAATGTCCCACAGCGCGATGTCGATGGCGCTGATGGCGGCGTAGAGCGTTCCGCCGAGAGAGTTTTCTTCGACGATATACATTCGGCGCCAAAGTTTCTCGATGTCCCAGGCGCTTTCACCGATTAGCAGTTTGCGAAACGACTGGATCTGCGCCACGACCGGCGCCACGTTGGGTGGGGTGGTTCCTTCGCCCCAGCCGTGGATTCCCTCTTCGGTTTCCACCCGAACGCAGACTATGTTTTCTCGGCCGCCGATGCGCAGGACGTAGGGATCGATGCGGCGGATTTTGAGAGCGGCTGCATCCGCATCACGGCTCTGCGCGGAGAGCGGTACACCCGCAAGACCCCGCCACGCGGCCGCTACCGCAGCAGCAGACGCGGCCGAGCGGCGCAGGAAAGACCGTCGTGTGGTAATGATTCGCTCTCTCATCGCAACCTCCCGGGCTAGTGGCAATCCTTGCATTCATCGGCGCTGGGTCGGCGGCGATTTCGGCTTCGCAAGCTGTACCTCGCTGAAGGAAAATCAAGAATCGTCGCCGCTATACTACAATGCCTCACTAAACTTTCGCTACACGGATGGAAAGAATTATTCACCTGGGACCGGGATTTCCGCCTGTATGCCGCCTGGGGCTGGCCACCCGCGGAAACACGCACTTGCGCCGCGCCGATGTCGAACACGCGATCGAAAACGGACTGCGGTATCTCAACTGGTGCGGTAAACCCGACGGCATGTCGCGGGCCGTCGCCGGACTCGGCCGGCAGCGAAACGACGTAGTAGTCGCCGTGCAATTCAAGTCCCGCGCCGCGGATGAGGCCGAACAAGAATTTAGCTGGATTCTCGATCAACTGGGTACCGGCTACCTTGACATCGCAACGTTCTACTACGTGGAGTCCGAAGCTGAATGGGGTGAGATTACGGGCCCGGGCGGTGCTTGGGAGGTGCTGGCCGCCCGCAAACGTTCGGGCGCTCTCAAGATGATCGGGCTGACGAGCCACCAACGGGACTTGGCGGCGGGATGGGCGGAGACAAGTAGGCCCTCAAGCGGGGCAGAGACGGGTGCTGACGTGAATCCGTTCGACGAACAGTGCCGCCTCGACATGCTGATGATCCGATATAACGCTGCCCACCGGGGAGCTGAAAGCGATGTCTTTCCCATTACTCGAAAGAGGTCCATGCCAGTCGTGACTTTTACGGGGCTGCGCTGGAGCGCCTTGCTAAAAGCGACTTCCGATTATCCGGGAGGATTCGAGCCGCCGAGCGCGGCTGAATGTTATCGTTTCTGTCTGGCGAACCCGGACGTGGCCGTGGCGCTGGCTGCTCCCGGTGATCGCGCGGAACTGAAACACGCTCTCTCGTTGCTGGGCGACTGGCGCGCTCCCGCCCAGGACAGCTACGAAGCAATGCGGGCTCACGGAGACAGGGTTCGGCGGCAGGCGGGTGATTTCTGGTAGCGGTCGTCCCTGGGCGCGCCTTGGGGCAGTTTGGTTTCGTGCCCGAGGCGCTGCGCTGCTGAGTTAGAATAGTGGTGAGCACCGGTCGATGGCCTATCTCGTCCTCGGGCTGGCCGCTTGGCTGGCCGCGGCGCCGACGGTGTTCGGCGCCGAAATAGGGCGCCGCTACGCACCCAACATTTTCGTCGGAGGCGTCGTCAACGGGGCCAGTTTCCGTCCTGCTCCGGATAATTTTGTCGCGCCCAACGGCATCATTTCGATCTTCGGCCGGGACCTGTCGCTGCGAACTCGCGAGGTTCGTCCTGGCGACCTCGTGAAAGGCCGTCTGCCGCATTCGCTGGCTGGGGTAACCGTTTCGATAGGGGGTTTGCCGGCTCCCTTGTTCTTCGTCTCGCCGGGACAAATCAACGCTCAATTACCTACTCCGATACTTCCCGGAAACTGGATGCTGCGGGTAAACCGCCAGAATCTGCTGAGCAACGCCGAGATGGTCGAGGTTCGCGCGGTCTCGCCAGGGCTGTTTGCCTGGCCGTCGAGTTTCGTCGAGGGGCCTCTCCGAGCGGCCGTGACCCATCAAGATTTCAGTCCGGTTGGCCGGGAGAACCCCGAGGGCGCGACGCCGGCCCATCCAGGCGAGCTGATCGTGCTTTGGGCGACTGGTTTCGGGCCGACAGCCCCGAGTGTGTTTGACGGTGAACTCCCCAATTTCGCGGCCTGGCTGATTCTTCCCTCCAAGGTCTGGTTGAACGAGGCCGCAGTTCCCGGCCATCTAGTTTTCTACGCGGGGCAGGCCCCCGGCCTGGCTGGCCTTTACCAAGTCAACCTGCTGCTGAGCGAAGACTCTCCCATCGGCGACGTTGAAGTGGTTGTCGAGGTCGGTGGCGTGCGCAGTCAGCCCGGAATGACGATTCCGATTGACCCACCCGCCGAACCGTAGAAGCAAAAGCGGCAGAACCGCCAGGAAGAGGAAAGTGTTAGCCCGCTTTTCTCACCGCGTGGCGAGGCGAAGTGCGTGAGAGGCGCGTCAGTACGAGGCGCGCGCCGCTTGACGAACGGAGGCGTACGTGACAGTACGTTGAGTACGGCGAGCAAGCGCAACGAAGTAATGGCGGGCCTATCGCGTGCTTCGACCGTCAGGCGGTGAGAAATGCGGGCTCACAAACTCGGTCACGGATTTTTGGTAAAATTATTCCCCTTTTGTTTTCAACAGTTTTATCCAGGAAGCGCCAGGCCGCCCGAGACCGGCTTGCTATCCTAAAACAGGGAAACCCAGCAATGAATCATTTTCCATGTGGAGGTGGCCGGCAGGCGATCCAGGCCCCCCCGCCCGGCAAAAACCCCGAAATCCTCTCATACACTCTCAAATCCTCTCATTGAAAAACCCAACCGCTTATAAATGAACAACTTGCGCCCAAACCGCTCAAGTCCGTTGAGACTCTTTTGCTAGCGAATACGAGGACGATGACAGCAAAAAAGACCAAAGGGCGAACATTGAAAAAAATCCGTTTGATCGCTGGATGAAACAGGATCGCCTCCAGAATGCCCGAAAAGTTGCGCCGTGAGAAATGCAGGTTAGCTGGCCGCGGAAACGGCCCGCGTGGTCCACGCGCGCGGGATCGCCCCTCAACACTCAGCCGAGAAGATTTTGGTGACAAAATTCGGCAGGGATCGAAAAGTTGAGACAAATACTTAACAAAATATAAACAATTTTCACCGGGGTGCCCCCTTGTTGTAGAATTGGGGCTTCTAGATCGCTTCCGCCCGTGAAACCGGGTAGAGGACACACCGAGTCCTCGCGTCCGGTTGGGCCTTGTATCGACGGAAGCAAACTTAGCTGGGATGCCCTGGGGGATCTCGTGACCGAAGTCGGGCTGGTAGGGCCCGGAAGAGTTGGGCGCGTGTTCGCGGAGCTGTTACCGGCGGAATCCTTTCTCCTGGGGCCGGTTCTGTCCAGCAGCTTGACTTCGGCGCGTCGCGCGGTTCGCGTGATGCGCCGGGGCTCTCCCACCGCCGGTCCCGAGGACTTTGCCGCGTGCCGGGTAATTCTGATCACGGTTCCCGACGCCGCCGTTGAGGAGACCGCGTTACGTCTCTCCAAGACGGAGTTTTCATGGAAAAAGAAGGTCGTTTTTCACAGCAGCGGAATATTCGACAGTTCTGTTTTGGAGCCGCTCGGAAAGCGTGGGGCTTCCGTGGGTTCGATTTACCCGCTCTATGTGTTTCAGAGGCGGCCGGTCAGTCTAGCCGGAATTCACTTTGCAGTCGAAGGGAACTCGTCGGCGGTCAACGTTGCGCGCAAGTTGATTCAGGCATTTGGCGGAGAATTCCAAGTCGTCTGCCCGGAAGACAAAATTCATCACTCGATCGCTACAACTCTCGTAGCGGATTTTTGCACGGGATTGCTCGAGGCGGCGGTCGGACAGATGGTGAAAGGCAGGTTCTCCCGCAAGCGCGCTCTTGGAGCGATCAAACGGTTGCTCGAGGTTTCGCTGGAAGACTATGAACGTTCCGGACGCGACAGCCGGCCGGGCCCGCTATTGCAGGGCAACACCGCAGCAGTACGAAGACATCTCCAAATGTTGCGCGGGGACGATGCCAAACTGGCTCGCACCTACCGCCATGTGGCTAAGGGCACGCTGGCGGTTCTCCACAGGGACGATTCCGCATTCTCGTTTCTGGATAGCGAACAGCCTCTTGATCCTGGTGGTGCTGGGAGCGCTTCTGAAACCCAGCCAAGCTCAGACGGATGAACGTCGGGACACTTGCCTCGTTAACATCAACAAGGTCACGGTGGAAGAACTAGAGAAGGTGCCGGGCATCGGACGAGCGCGGGCAGAGATGATTGTCCGCATGCGTCAGAAGAACGGGCCGTTCCGGCAGGTGGAGGAGCTGCGAGCGCTGCCCCGCCTGTCCGAGAAGACGCTCAAGACGATAAG
The DNA here is from genome assembly GCA_965226185.1 of Bryobacterales bacterium. Lineage (GTDB taxonomy): Bacteria > Acidobacteriota > Terriglobia > Bryobacterales > UBA6623 > CBDCYS01. The sequence goes on along the minus strand of CBDDCT010000007.1, from coordinate 2,175,454 downwards.
AAAGCAGGTGAGCGTTTCTCGATGCGAGTCCAGGCCCGGCGGCGTAACGAAACCCGCGGAGCTGGACAATCCAATGAATCAAGAGCGATGAATGAGATAGACTCCGGTGGCTAAAAGAAACAGTCCGGCGGCCCGCTGCAGGCTGATGGAGTGCTCTTGGAATCCGACCCAGCCAAAGTGATCGACGATAACCGACGCGGTCAACTGGCCGAGAATGATGCACGCCGCGAAAGTCACCGCCCCCAGGCGGTGCGCCAGTGTCACCCCCGAGAGCACCAGCAGCGCGCCCATGCAGCCTCCGACCCAGCACCACCAGGGCGCCATTGCGAGCTGAGAGGCGGCGGGCAGCCGGGTTTGCGTAGCCGCCGCATAGCTCAGCAGCACGCTGAGCCCAACCGCAAAATTGGTAATCGCGGCAAGGACGGGATGATTCAGCGCCAGCCGCAGCGACGCGTTCACCCCAGCCTGCACTGGAAGCAAACATCCGGCCGCCACGGCTAACAGTAAGAAGATCAGAGTCATAAAGCTATTCTACGGGGGACAGCAACGTAGAGAGCCCGCGCAAAGCCCTGCTTTCAGTCGACCGCCGTCCTGTTTTGGCCTTATGTGATATGACGAAATCGGGAACCTTGGGGGTTGGAGACCGCGGGCGGCGCCGAAATATGCCTCAATTTCACCGGCCGAGCCCGCTGCGGCCAGTGTTGTGTAGTCGAGAGGCTTGACCCCGGTTCTGTGAGAGCCTCGGGGTGCAATTCCCCGGGGCTACTCGGCGGTGCCGGGCGACCGGCATCCCCACCGCGACCAATCAGCGGTTGTTGGTTCGTAACATACTCAAAAAAAACTCAGCCCGATTTCAGCTTCAAGTGGACGGATTGTCGCTCGCTCTTCCACAACCTGTCATGTGCGAGTGGCCGTGATTCGGGCGCAATCGCCAATTTGGTTGGGCCTACCAGATCTCGCAATCCGTTAGTCCATGCTCAGCATCCCGGCGATGTTCCGCTTCGGCACGTAGCCGACCGGAATTTTCTCGACGACCTTCATCGTCTTGTTGTCCACCACGACCGTTTCATCCGCCCCGGCGACGGCCACATAAAGACTCTTGCCGTCCGGCGTGATGGTGAGCCAATCCGGGTGAGGGCCGACATCCACCACCTTCAGCATCTTGTAATCCGGCAGCGAGTAGGCAACCACGCAGTGGTAATACTTGCTGGTGGCCCACAGCATCTTCCCGTCCGGCGTAATGGCCAGCCCGTGCGAGGGCGACCCCTGCAGGACGTTCGTTTCCTTCTCGTGACCCGGCCGGGTCAGGAAGCGTGATTCGCCGGGTCTCGGTGCGCGCCGCAAAATCGACCACCGCGAACCCGTGGAAATCGGAGAGCTGGACGATGATATCTTTCGTCGACCCGTCTGGATTCGTCGTAAAAGCCATCGGCCGGATGCCGGCGCTCAGCGTCAGCGTCCAGGCAACGGTATTGGTGGAAGTATCGATGACGCTGATCCTCCGCGCCGGAATCGACCCGGCGACCGCATGCTTGCCGTCCGGGGTCACATAGACGTTGTGTATTCGGCCCTGGACGGGAATGCTCTTCACGTTCGTCAGCGCCGCGGTATCGATGACATCCACTGCGCCTGGGGCCTCCGCTATCCCAACGTAGACTTGCGCGCCGTCCTTCGCCACGGCGACGTTATTGGGGCGGCCGCTCAACGGAATCCGCTTGAAGACCTTGAGGGTCTTGGCGTCCACCACGTCCAGCGTCGTCAGCGATTCATTGGTGACGTAAATGCGGCTTCCGTCGGGAGCGATCGTGATGCCGTGCGGCACCTCGATATCCTCGATCAACCCGACCACTTTGTTGGTTGCGGGGTCGATCACATGAATGTTGTCGCCGGCGGCGTTCGTCTGGAGAACGCGGACGACGCCCGCGGTCAGCGACGTTGCCACCACAAGTGTTCCGAGCATCGCGCGGATCATCATCTGGAACCTCCATGGGTCTGGCCGCGCACCCACGCCGACAGCGTTTGCCATTCTGGATCGCTCTGCGATTTCCAGTGCTTACCGCCCGCATGGAAGCGGTCGCCACCCGCCGCCTCCAGCAGCGGATGCAGCAGCAGAGGGCTCTTCATTGGATCCCCCGGCACGACGAACAGCTTCCAGACTTCAAAGTTCTGGCGCGACTGCTCGTCGTCCCAATTGACGGCTCCCGGCGTGAACTCTTGCAAGGGCGGACTGCGATGCCGGTGGCAAGTCACGCAGCGCGCGTGCCCCGGACGCTTCTTGAGGAAGATGGGCTGCACTCTTTCTTTGAAAAAGGAGTAGTCCAGGGGGGGGCGGCGGCCACGGACGAGGCGGGTTGTTGAGCAAACAACGCCGCACTTGCCAAGAGTAAAAGGCTCGCACGGTTGAGGAAAGAGAACACGGTATACCCTCCCTTGAGACACCATTGTATACCGTCAACAGACCGCACCGTCCGGCGTCTTGCCGGGGCCTGCAGGGGAAACTTTTGGCGAACCGTCGCCTCCTCTTCCATAGACCCGATCGTGGCAGAGTGGGCCGTGATCGGCACACTTGGGGAGACCAGGACAGGTGAGTACCGGAGTTCGTCGTCGCCGGCCGCGGTCACACGACGCGCGGGTGTGGTTTTAAAAGCCACCCTCCCGTTGCAGTCATTCCGTTAATCTAAAGCAAGTCAGCATGACGCCCAAGCAATTTCTCCGCCAGATCGAAAAGCCCCCCCTGAGCCCGGCCTATCTGCTGCTGGGCAACGAGCTTTTCTATCGTGACCGCTGCCGCCGCACTCTCATCCGGGCCGCGCTGGGCGACGCGGCGGTCGAAGCCGGCGCTCCCGAGGGACTCATCGAGATCGATCTCTCCGAACAGCCTTTGAGCAGGCTGATCGATGAGGCTCGCACGCTGTCTTTGTTTGCCTCGGCGAGAGTGATCGTCGGGACCAGCGCGGAAGCGGTTCTGCCGCGCGGGACCGCGGTAACCAAGAACCCCAAGGCGGCAAAGGAGTTCGATGCCTTGGCCGCCTACGCCGGCAACCCCTCCCCGGGAGTGGTGCTGCTGCTCGAGTCGGCTCGCTACGACTGGGGAAACCGTGACGACAAGTCCCGCATTGACCGCGTGGTCCGGGCCTTTTCCAGATCCGTCGAGATCGTGGAGCTGGTCAGGCTCACTTCTTCCGAGGCCCTCAAGACGGCCGCTGCCCTCGCGAAGCAGTTGAAGGTCAGGATCGCCCCGGCCTTGCTGAGGGAATTGGTCGATACCCTCGGGAGCGATATGGCGCGCTTGGCGGGAGAGCTGGAAAAACTCGCCTTGTATGCCGGCCCGGAGGGCGAGATCACGGGCAAGCAAATCGAACTACTCATTCCCGAGGCGCGGCAAAGGGGCGTGTTTGAGTTTTCCGAAGCCCTCTCCAAAGGCGACCGATTGCGAGCGCTTGACGTTCTCGACACGCTCGCCCGGACGGGCACTTCGTGGCCCATGCAGATCAGCCTGATCGCTTCGCTATTCCGGCAAGCGCTCGCCGCCAAGGAAGATAGGGCGCGAAACGCCAACCAGGTCACGCAGCTTTTCAATCGCCATGGAATACGGATTTGGCCGGCGAGGGCGCGGCAAGTCCTCGACATCGGACGTCACTTTTCGCAACAGCAACTCGAAACCGCCGTGACCCAACTTTCGCAAGCGGACCGCGACCTGCGGCGCGAACGGCCCAGCGACCGTCTCATCATGGAGCAGTTGGTGCTGAGCTTGACGGCCTGATGACGATTCGCGTACGCCATCAGAGATGGGATGAGAAGGCTGGTCGCTGAGATCCGAAAGCGCTGGGCTCTCGGCAGCAGCACACAGCGCGAACAAGAGAGTGCTGAGGAGAGCAGGGCGGTATTCTGTCCTCAACGGTCCTCAACGGCCATCACTCCAGCACCAACTTCCCAGCCTCCCGGCCCCAGTAGGACATTTCTATTCGGCGCGGAATAGGACATTTCTACTTGGCGCTGGCGGTAGCTTTACATCATCCAAATATCCGCCCGGTGTATGAAATTGCCGAGATGGACGGCGAGACCTTCATCTCGATGGCTTTCCTTGAGGGTCAGAGCCTGGACAAGAAAATCGAGTGCCGGCCTGAACTCACTCTATTCCGAGAAAGATGGCCGGGTTCCTTTTGGCCATTCGGTCGATCTCGGCTGCGGTGAACCCGTGCTGCTTGAGTTGCTGGAAATAGGCCAGCAGCCCATCGGTATGAATCGGGTTCAATACTTGTCCGAGGTCGCTTGACAGGATGGCGTGCTCGACGCCGACTGCCCGCAACGTTTTTACCAAGTCCCCGATCTCAATGTCGCCGCCCGGAAGCGTGGCATTGAAGGGGTACTCCAACAAGGCTCCCAGGCTTGCTGCTTCTTTCTGCTGTTCGGTGCTCATCCCGACCGGCGGCAGCATCGGGTGCGTCACCACCACGCGGCCGATTCCCGCCTCTTTCGCCGCGCGCACTAGCAGCAGCGATTCTTCCGGGCTCGAATGGCCGGTCGCCAAGGCCAGGCCTTCACGAGCCATCACGGCCAGTACTTCCTTGACCTCGGGTAGCAGTTCGCCGCCGCGGCTGATCGGGACAAAGTTGGGATTCGGCTCCAGCGTCCGCGTGTAATGCTCGGAGTCGAACGTCGGCATCCAAACCACGCGGCCGAAGCGTCCGGTGGTCCGCGCCATGTGTTCGACGGCGATCGGGTTGATTCCGCCCACGCTGCGGTTGAGAGCGATCCCGCCGTAGACCTCGACGCCCGGCACGGCCCGCCTTACGATGTATGCCAGCGAAGCCGTGTGCGTATAGTGATTCTTGAGAAGAATGGCGCGCACCCCGTGACGCCGGGCGATGCGGGCCGCCTCGATCGCGTCGACGTTGCGCGGGCCCGAGTCAGGCGCCGAGTGTACGTGGATGTCGACCACGCCCTGTAGTTGCGCAACAGCCGGAACTGAGCAGCACAGCAACAGGGCCAGCCCATGGATTCTGAGTCGATTCAAGCAATCGTTTGGCATAAGACTTCCAATCACGTTGTAGGATAGGCGTTCGGGTCTCGCGGAAGCAAGTGCCAAATCCGGGCGTAAATCCTGCTTACCTTGTGTGCCGTTGCGGCGCTAGCGTGTAGTCCTCGGGCAGAGGGGCAGCAGGAGGCCGCGGATCAAGGCTTGGAGAGAGTTTCGGCGTCGAGGCTGCTGTTGTAGATGACTTCGGTCAAGGTTAGGACCGCGAATTCTTTTCCGTTTTGGTTGACTTGCGTCTCGAAGGGTATCCGGATGCCGTCGACCTCACGGTAGTCAGAGTAGATTTGCTCGATCCGCGCCGGTCCGCCGCCCGCCGCCGAACCTTGGTGAACCGACTTGAGCACGCCGCCACTCTCAGAGTCCACCCACAATCGGATCGAGCCCGCGTCCGTTGAAGAGATCTCGATGACGTCGGCGGTTTTGCCCCCGGCTTGGTCCTGCTGGACGAAGTTCACTGTTCGCCCGGGCTGGCCGGCGCTCAGCAGCAGCGTCTCCGTCATACGAAATAACGCAGCTCGCACTTCTTTGACTTGCGGTTCGGGCATGGGGCCCTGGCCTTGCGGAGTGCTCACCCAGCCGCTGTCCCGGTGGAGGAACACCGTCATGGCTCCGAAGGGCATGCGATTCTCTTGCCGGAAGACATCGGGGACGATGATCTGCGTGGTTTGCTCAAGCGACATGGGGCCCATGGCGAGCTTGCCCTTCTTGGTCACGTCTTTTACCGCCGCCAGCTTCTCGGCGCCTCCGGCGGCCTCGAGAGCTTTCGCGAGAATCGCCCGGCCCTTTTCGAGCGTGTCTTCACTGGCCTTGGATAGAGCTTGTTTTGGTTCGGGAATGGTAATGTCCAGCTTGGTGACTTCCCTGCCGAGGCTGTCGAGGGGCTTGTCAAAATCGGCGGCCTTGCCGACGACGACGAATTTCAGATCGTTCGGACGCAGATATTTTTCCGCCACGCGCTGGACGTCTTGTCTCGTGACCACCGCGATCTTTTCCTTGAACTGGAAAATGAAATCCCGCGGGTATCCCCAATAGCGATAGACCATCAGCCGGTCCAGAGTCTTGCGAGGCGTCTCGAAGTTGAAGACAAAGCTGTTCAGCACCGAATCCTTGGCGGTGCGCAGTTCTTCCCCGGTGACGGGCTCCGAACGCATGCGTTCGACTTCTTTCAAGGCGGCCTCGATCGCCTGGACGGTTGACTCCGACTTCGTACCGATCGATATCGTGAAGATGCCGGGGTGGCCATACTGCGCGCCCCAGGAAGCCCCGGCCTGGTAAGCCAGCCCCAGGTTGCCGCGGACTTGCTGGAACAGGCGGCTTTGAAATCCTCCGCCAAGAATCGTGCTCATGACTCTGAGCGCGGGGTAATCCTCGTCTTTCAACAGACCTCCCAGATGGCCGATGCGGATGCTCGATTGGTTGACGTCGTTCTTCTCGACCAAAAACACGCCGCCCGCGGGCTTTTTCGGCACCTCTGGGAAAGAAGGGACGGCCGGTTGCTTGGCGTCCCAGTCCGTGAAAGCCTTCTCGATTTTGGCTTTCATGTCCGCGGCCGAGAAGTCGCCGTAGATCGCCATCTTGACGTTGGCGGGAAATACATAGCGTTTGTAAAAAGCTTCGAGGTCAGCCTTTTGGATGCGATCCAGATGCTCGTACTCGATCTGCCATCCGTAGGGCGTATCGGCGCCGTAGGCCAGGTTGCGAAACTCGCGGCCGGCGATGCCCGCGGCATCGTCATTGCGGCGCGCGATCGCGCTTCGAGCTTGTTGCAGAGTGAAATCAATCTTGTCCCGCCGAAAAGCCGGGCTGGTCAAGACGTCGCTGAATATGGCCAGCACCGGGTCGAAGTTTTCACTGAGCGTCCAGAAGCTGACCTGACCACTGGTTTCTCCAATCCCTGCTTCGACGGATGCCGCCATGCTTTCGAGTTTTTCGTCGAGCTCCTCGCCTGTCATCGATTCAGTGCCGCCGAGTCTCCAGGCCGATCCCGTAATTCCGGCGAGTCCAATCTTGTCGGGCGGATCGAAAAGATTTCCGGTCCGAATGGAAGCCGAGCCGCTGATGACGGGAAGCGAGCGATCTTCCAGCAAGTACAACTCGATGCCGTTGGGAAGAGTGTGAGAGGCGACTTCCGGGATTTCCACCTCGCGCAAGGGCGGGTAACGTTTGGCGATCTCCTCGTGCGAAGAGGCGGGCTGCTGCGCCGAAACGGCTGCCGAAAGCAGCAGCGTGAATACCAAGATTGTTGCTCGTCTCAATTTTGCTGGTCTCAACTTTTTCCTCCCGATCATTGTTCCCCCTCGCCGGCGTCGTCCTGCTCCGGCTGGACGGAGTAGGTGACGGTACGTTTGCCGCGCAGGAAATATTGCTTCGCGACGCGCTGAACGTCATTCGCGGTCACCCGCTTGATTTCGTCGAGTTGGCGAAACATCTGGCGCCAATCGCCGAAGTTGGCGTGATTGCTTGTTAGCTGAGAGGCCAACCCGACAGGATTGTCGAGCTGTTGAATCAAGCTCGCTCTGGCTTTCGTCTTCACCATCTCGAGGGTGGCTTCGTCCACCGGCTCATTCTTCATCCGGTCAATCACTTCATACATCGCCTGTTCATTTTCTTCGACGGTGTGCCCGGCGGTCGGCAGAGCGAAGAAGAGAAACAGGGAAGTGTATTTGCTGCCGGGAAAATTGGGGAAACCGCCGGCGAATAGGGCGATCTGCTTGTCGCGCACCAAATCTTTGTAGAGCCAGCTTGTGCGGCCGCTGCTGAGGACGCTCGATATCACGTCGAACACGGCCCGGTCGGCGTGGTGATGGGATGGTTTCTTGTAGCCGACGATTACCGTAGGCTGCGATTCCGAGATGACTTCAATGCGGCGCTCCCCTTGTTGTTCGGGTTCCTGGGTCCGCACCGGAGGAGGGAGTGGCCGCTTCGGAAGGCGTCCAAAGTACGCTTCCGCCCATTGCCGCATTTGCTTCGGGTCGACGTCGCCCGCGATGGCGACCGTCAAGTTGCCGGGGCCGTAGTATCTTTTGAAAAACCGCCGGGCGTCCTCGACGCTGAGGGTGCTGATATCGCTTGCCCAGCCCACGCCCGGCCGGCCATAGGGATGGGCCTGGTAGGCGGCTGCCAGAAACGCCTCGATCAGCCGGCCCAGCGGATTGGATTCCGTGCGCATGCGCCGCTCTTCGCGGACAACGTCCCGCTCCTTGTAAAAGTCACGAAAAACCGGACGCAGAAAGCGTTCCGACTCGAGATAGAACCAAAGCTCGGTTCGGTTGGAAGGCAGACGGTTGAAGTAGACAGTCGAGTCAAGGGAAGTTCCCGCGTTCAAGCCCGTGCCGCCGTTCTCTTCGATGATGCGCGTGTATTCGCTGCTGTTGGCCAGCTTGGCGGCTTCCTCGACGGCTTGATCGAATTCTCCTTCGAGTTCGGTGAGCCGTTTTTCGCCGGCGCGGAGTCCTTTGCGGCGCTCGCCTTGGAGAGCGTCGTAAGCCTGATCGACCGCGTCGAGCGCTCGCTGCTCTTTGTCGTAGTCCGTGGAGCCGATCTTGGGCGTGCCTTTGAAGGCCATATGCTCGAACATGTGAGCAAGACCGGTGAGGCCGGACGGGTCGTCCGCGCTGCCGGCGTTGGCGTAGGTGTTGAACGAAACTACGGGCGCATTGTGGCGCTCAAGGACGATGAAGTGCATCCCGTTGTCCAGTGTGAATTCGGTGACGGCCTTCTCGAAACTTGCAAGATCCTGCGCCCGAGCGGCGGGCAAGAGGACGCTCCAGAGAAGCAATGCACATACAGATCCGCGCGAAAACAACTTCATATCTTTGAAGGTAGCTCAATTGGCGAGAGCAAAGCAAAGCTTATTCGTGCACAACCGCGTGATGGCGAAGCCTTCGCGTGATCGCACTGATTCCTGATAAGTGCCAATCTTCACGCAGCAGCAACAGCCTTCCCAGGCACCCTCGGGAGGTTGGTTGCATGCCGAGTATTGTTCCGCCGCCACACATTCCGACGCTGGCCGGACGCCGCGGTCCGCGCTCGCCGCTCAGGCGGGGTGCATGTGGCGGGAGCAGCCGGCCAACTGCAGAGACGACCTCGAGGGTGCAATTGCAAAGACGGGAAAAGGCTCTCCTGGTCGTAGTCGCGACCGCGGATCGCGTGACGCGCGGGAATTGCACAACGAACTGAATGAACCATCTCGCGCCGCGCGCGCGGCCAGCCGCATGCGCGTCGTCAAAACGGTTCAAGCGCGAATTGTTCGTCGCGAGCAGCCCCCGAACCCCTATAAATAAAGGCTCTGATGCCACTCACATCAATTCGCGGTGCACGAAACACCTGTGGGCAAGGAACTTTTCAAAACAAAAACACAAAAAATATTTGGAGAACGAGGCTAGACGTGTTAAAACATTTATGATGATCAATGTAGTGGGTGCAGGGAGAACATTGCCGCGACACGCGCAGCAACTGGCAGCTTCCGAGCCCCCGAAGTTGAATCCTAAACAGTGAGGTAAATAAAACCATGGCCAAGAAAGCAGCCAAGAAGGCAGCCAAGAAGAAGGCGGCCCCGAAGAAGGCAGCGAAGAAGGCAGCTCCGAAGAAGGCAGCTCCGAAGAAGGCAGCCAAGAAGAAGGCAGTCCCGAAGAAGGCAGCGAAGAAGGCGGCTCCGAAGAAGGCAGCCAAGAAGGCGGCCCCGAAGAAGGCAGCCAAGAAGGCGGCCCCGAAGAAGGCAGCCAAGAAGAAGGCTGCGCCAAAGAAAAAAGTCGCTAAGAAGAAAGCCACCAAGAAGAAAAAATAAGTCGAGTGGCGAGCCGCTCCAGCAAGCTGCTTTGTTTTACGCAGTGGAAGGACGGCGGGCACGGCCGGGCAGCAATCTGGAAGTTCTCGGCCTCAAACGAACTAAGGGGCAGCTCGTGAACGGGCTGCCACTTTTTTTCCCATCAGCCGGTGTTACAGATGAATGCGGGCCGAACCCGCCACTCCGATTTCATCCCCCAAACACGCGGAAGCGTCCAGTATTCTGAAAGTGACGCTCGCTTACGCTGAGCGCCCCTAGTCCGGCATGGTAGTCAAGATCCACAAGGTCGAATTCGACTCGATCACCCTCGACTCCGGGGACACCCTTTCGCCGGTGGAGGTCGCCTACGAAACCTACGGGGAACTCAACAACGACCGCGGCAATGCCATTCTGATCGAGCACGCCTTTTCCGGTGACGCGCACGCTGCCGGCATTAGTGAAGAGGACGGCAAACCGGGCTGGTGGGACAACATGGTCGGCGCCGGCAAGGGCTTTGACACGGATCGCTATTGTGTGATCTCTTCGAACGTGCTCGGCGGATGCCGGGGGACGACTGGACCGTGTTCCCTTAACCCTGCAACAGGCAGACCTTACGGGTCAAGCTTTCCGTTCGTAACGATAGCCGACATGGCGCGTTTGCAGAAGATGCTCGTCGACCATCTGGGTATCAAGCGGCTTCTTTCGGTAGCGGGCGGATCGATGGGCGGCATGCAGGTGCTGCAATGGGTGGTCGACTACCCCGATCAAGTTGCGTCGGCGATCCCGATCGCCACAACCCTGCAACACTCCGCTCAACAAATCGCGTTTAACGAGGTGGGCCGCCAGTCGATCATGGCCGACCCCGATTGGAAGGGGGGGGACTACTACCCCGGGCTGGGACCGCAGCGCGGGCTGGCCGTCGCGCGCATGGTCGGACACATCACCTACATGAGTGACGAGTCGATGCGCGAAAAATTTGGAAGGCGGCGGCGCAACGCCGGCGGCACCGAAGACGAGTTCGCCGGGCTGTTCGAGGTGGAAAGCTATCTGCGATACCGTGGCGGGCAATTCGTCAGCCGCTTCGACGCTAACTCGTATCTGACGATCACTCGCGCGATGGATTCGATCGATCTCAGCGCCGGCTACGGATCTCTGGGTGATGCACTCGCTCGCTCAGCGGCCCGCTTTTTGGTGGTAAGCTTCACCTCGGACTGGCTCTACCCCAGCTATCAGTCGCAGCAAATCGTCAGCACCCTTCGCGGCCGGAACCTCGACGTGGCGTATGTCGAGCTGCCGTCGAACCACGGTCATGACGCGTTTCTCTTGGAAGCCGGCGAGTTGACGGAACTGATAAAGCACTTCCTTGAGAACACTTATAAGAAACTTCGGCCGGCGGAAAGGCGGCCGGCGTAATTCCCGAGCGGGGGCGCGTTCGCCGGCAGGATAAGCGGTTTTCTTTTCTATAATTGAGTTTGTATGGCAACTCTCGAGGCTACTCTGAGCGCCGTCGTTCCCGAAGTGCTGGGGCGCGGAGATTACAAAATCATCGGGGAGATGGTCACGAGCGGCGCGAAGGTTCTCGATCTGGGCTGTGGAGAGGGCGACCTCTTGGCCTGGCTGGTCGACCGCAAGGACGTTCAGGCCCGCGGCGTTGAGATCTCACCCGAGAAAGTGCGCAAGTGCGTGGCGCACGGCCTGTCGGTTTTTCAGGGCGATATCGACCAGGGCCTCGCTGACTACCCCGATAGGTGCTTCGACTACGTCGTTCTCAGCCAGACCATTCAAGAAACGCACCGTCCGCGTAACGTCCTTCGCGAAATGGCGAGAGTAGCGGACCGCTTGATCGTCGCCTTCCCGAACTTTGCCCACTGGAGCGTGCCCTTCTCTCTGATGACATCGGGAAGAGCGCCGAAGACCCGCCACCTGCCCTACGAGTGGTACGACTCGCCGAACATTCACTTCGTGACGATCGTCGACTTTGAAGAAACACTTGCGGGGCTGGGACTCACGATCGAGCAGTCGTATTTTCTTCAAGGCGACCGTCGAATTCGATGGTTGCCGAACATGCGCGCGCGGATTGCTGTCTATCTGGTTCGCAGCGGAGAGGGGAAGGGGGACTGACAAGGTCCCGGTCGTGCTGAAGGAGGCCGCTGCGTACGTCCGCCGAACGGGCCGTGGGATAGACTGGCAGGCTGGCGCCTGGATGCGCTGACGTTCACACGGCAGGCAGTGCGAGGGAGGCTAACTAGCCCGCATTTCTCACCACCTGACGGGCGAAGCACGCGATAGGCCCGCCATTACTTCGTTGCACTTGCTCGCCGTGCTCAACGTAGGGTCAAGTACGCCTCCGCTCGTCAAGCGGCCGCGCACCGCGTACTGACGGGCCTCCCACGCACTTCGCCTCACCACTTGACGGTCGAAGCACGCGACAAGACCGCCACTACTTCGTTGCGCTTGCTCGCCGTGCTCAACGTAGGGTCAAGTACGTCTCCGCTCGTCAAGAAGCCGCGCACCGCGTTGACTATGCCGATGGAGACCGGGGAGCGGCCCCTCATCACGGCCCAAACCTTCAAAATGCCGTGCGGGTCGGGCTGCAAACGGGGTAGACATAGAAGCGGTCGAGTTCGACGCCTTCCCTGACGAGACGGTCGATGTTGGGCGTGCTAATTTCGCTGCCGTGATAGCTGACATCGTTCCAGCCCAAATCATCGGCCATTAAGATGAGGAGATTGGGGTTTTGAGGGGCTGGCGAGCGTTGGGCAAAAAGACTGACGGACAGAAGCAGCAAACTCGGAATCACGTTAGCCAGACTCAGCTTCTTCATCTCACGGCCAGAAGCCATTCTATAGAAAACCCGTCCCGCCGTGTTGCGTCTGCGTTGCGGTTGCGAAAGTGCCGGGGCCGGACTGTCTTCCTCAGTTCGTCATCGAAGCAAGGAACTCTGCATTGCTGCGGGTCTTGTTGATCTTGTTGAGCAGCAACTCCATCGTGTCCACCGCCGACATCTGACTGAGGACCCGGCGCAGGACCCAAACGCGGTTCAGTTCCTCGGGCGTCAACAGCAGCTCTTCTTTGCGGGTTCCGCTGCGGTTGATGTCGATGGCCGGGAAGACGCGCTTGTCGACCATCTTGCGGTCGAGGTGGATTTCCAAGTTGCCGGTACCCTTGAACTCTTCGAAAATCACGTCGTCCATGCGGCTTCCCGTATCAATCAGCGCCGTGGCAACGATGGTGAGCGAGCCGCCCTCTTCGATGTTGCGGGCGGCGCCGAAGAAGCGTTTGGGGCGCTGCAGAGCGTTGGAGTCCACGCCACCGGAAAGAATCTTGCCCGAAGGCGGAACGATCGTGTTGTAGGCGCGCGCCAGTCGCGTGATCGAGTCCAGCAGGATGACAACGTCGCGCTTGTGCTCGACCAGACGCTTGGCCTTTTCGATCACCATCTCGGCTACCTGGACGTGCCGGGTGGCCGGCTCATCGAATGTCGAGCTGATGATCTCGCCCTTGACCGAGCGCTGCATGTCGGTGACTTCCTCGGGACGTTCGTCGATCAGCAGAACGATCAGCACGACCTCCGGGCTGTTGGCCGTGATCGAGTTGGCGATCGACTGCAACAGCATGGTCTTGCCGGTGCGGGGCGGCGAGACGATCAAGCCGCGCTGTCCCTTGCCGATCGGCGTCAGCAGGTCCATCACGCGGCCGCTGGGGTTGTCCTTGGTGGTCTCGAGAGGAATGCGGCTTTCGGGGTAGAGCGGCGTCAGGTTGTCGAAGAAACTCTTGTTCTTCGAAGCCTCGGGCGGCTCAAAGTTGATGGCTTCGACCTTGATGAGAGCAAAGTAACGCTCGCCGCTTTTGGGAGGACGAACCTGGCCGGAAATCGTGTCTCCGGTGCGCAGGTCAAAGCGCCGGATCTGAGACGGCGAGACATAGATGTCGTCGGGGCCCGGCAGGTAGTTGTATTCCGGGGCGCGCAAGAAACCAAACCCTTCCGGCAGGGTTTCCAGCACGCCTTCGGAAAAAATAAGGCCGCTTTTTTCGGCTTGCCCCTGCAAGATCCGGAAAATCAACTCCTGCTTGCGCAGTCCGGCCGTGCCGTCAATGTTGAGCTCCTTGGCAAGCTCGCTGAGTTGGGTGATGTTTTTTTCCTTGAGAGCCGCCAAATTCAAAGTCGGCGCTTCTTCTTTCGTGCGGGATGATTCTTGTGTGCGGGATGCCATGATCTCCTCAGGATGGAAAAATAGGTGGGTGGGTTTGGTTGAGAACCGGTGACGGGTCACCGAATGATGTTGTCCGTTGTCTCGGTGAGAATTAGCTGGTCAGAGCTTCCCGGATGCTGGTCCAGAGCGATCCGGCGCCCTCGCCGGTCTTCGACGAGAACGGCAGAATGGGGCGAAAATCTTTCTCGATGGAACTCACGATCTTTCTTCGTTCAGACGACTTAAGCTTGTCCGCCTTGGATGCGACCGCCAGAAAGGGCTGACCGTTTGCCAGCAGCCAATCGGCCATCTGGACGTCGAGCGGCGAGGCTCCGTGCCGTACGTCAATGATCATCACGACCAACCGCAGTTGGGGGCGCTTTTCCAAGTAGCTATCAGCTAACTTTCGCCATTCGGCCATCACCTGCCGCGAAATCTTCGCATACCCATAGCCCGGAAGGTCGGCGAAGTAGAATGCCTGATCGATGCGGTAGAAATTGATTGTCCGGGTGCGTCCGGGGGTGCGGCTGACTTGGGCAAGCTGTTTACGATCAATCGGCGCCGAGCCCGACTTGCGCTTCTGTCCTCGAAGCAGCGTATTCAGCAGACTCGACTTCCCAACATTACTCCGACCGACAAAGGCAATTTCCGGTAATCCGTCGCGGGGAAATTGAGAAGCGTCCGGTGCGCTTGCAACAAACTCGGCGGACATGACCGGCTATGGCGCTCTAGGCCCGCTCAACCTATTGTCCGAGCCGTAACGTACGAGATCACCGGGCAACTAGTGCGTTACCTTCTGACCTTCCTCCGCGCTCGGCCGGGTTGTCTCCGGCGGCGGCTGAACGGCGGTCAGAGCTTCGATGGGTCTTTCTAATGCTATCATCAACACCTCGTCCATGTGCTCGACAAAGTGCAATTTCATCGCTTCGCGGATATTCTCGGGAATATCAGGCAAGTCCTTTTCGTTTTCCTTGGGTATAACGACCTCAAAGATGCCGTTACGATGGGCAGCCAACAGCTTTTCTTTCAACCCGCCGATCGGCAAGACCTTGCCGCGCAGTGTAATCTCACCCGTCATGGCAATATCGCCGCGAACCGGCACGCGAGCCAGCGCGCTCGCGAGTGTCGTTGTCAGCGTGATTCCCGCCGAGGGGCCATCCTTCGGGATAGCTCCTTCCGGGATATGAATGTGAACATCGAGATGGCGATAGAAATCCTTCGGCAGCCCGAACTGCTGCGAGCGCGAACGAATATAGCTCATTGCGGCTTGCGCGGACTCCTGCATTACGTCGCCCAGCTTGCCAGTCATGGTCAGCTTTCCCTTGCCGTCCATGAGCGTAGCTTCGATGCTGAGCAACTGGCCGCCGAGTTCGGTCCAGGCCAGCCCCACCGCGGCGCCGATCTCGTTCTTCTTTTCAGCCCCGAGGTCGCGGTATTTGGGGATCCCCAAGAAGTCTTGAAGGTTCTCGTTATCAATGACCGTTTTCTCTTTCTTCTCGTCCTTCTTGCGGCAGACCACGTTGCGGGCCACTTTGCGGCAGGTGCTGCCTATCTCGCGTTCCAGATTCCGGACACCGGCTTCGCGTGTGTACTCCTGAACGAGGCGGACCAGGCCCTTGTCGCTGAACTCGAGGTCTGAATCCTTCAGCCCGTTCGCGCTAAGCTGCTTACTCACCAGGTGCCGCTTGGCGATCTCGACCTTCTCGTGCTCGGTATATCCGCTGAGGCGAATAATTTCCAGCCTGTCTTGCAGCGCCGGGGGCAATGTGTGCAACACGTTGGCCGTGGCGATGAAGAAAACCTTGCTGAGGTCGTATTCCACATCGAGGTAGTGATCCACGAACATGTGATTCTGTTCGGGATCAAGCACTTCCATCAGCGCCGCCGACGGGTCGCCGCGGAAGTCCGTCGACATCTTGTCGAGCTCATCCAGCATGAAGACCGGGTTGCGCGTGCCCGCTTTCTTCATCATCTGCATGATCTGTCCAGGCAAGGCGCCGATGTAGGTCCGGCGATGTCCGCGAATTTCGGCTTCGTCCCGGACGCCGCCGAGCGACATGCGAATGAACTTGCGGCCCGTCGCCCTGGCAACGGATTTCCCCAACGAAGTCTTGCCCACGCCGGGAGGCCCCACGAAGCAGAGAATCGACCCGCGCGGATCCTTGACCAGGCGGCGCACGGCAAGGAACTCGAGAATGCGGTCCTTGATCTTCTCGAGACCGTAGTGGTCCGTATTGAGAACCTTCTGCGCGAACTCGAGATCCCGGATCTCGCGCGATTTCTTCTTCCACGGAACGGCCAGCAACCAATCGATGTAGTTGCGCGAGACGGTCGACTCGGCCGACATCGGCGGCATATTCTCCAAGCGCCGGAGTTCGGTCATCGCCTTGTCGTGGGCGTCCTTCTTCATCCCCGCTTCTTCGATCTTGGCGCGCAGCTCGTCGAACTCGCTTTTCTCGCCCCGGCCCAGCTCTTTTTGGATGGCCTTGATCTTTTCGTTGAGGTAGTACTCTTTCTGGGCCTTTTCCATCTGCCGCTTGACGCGGCCCTGAACCGTGCGATCCACGCTGAGTTTCTCGATCTCGATATCGAGCACCTCCGCGATACGCGTGAGGCGCTCAACAGGATCGAAAATTTCGAGCAAATCCTGTTTTTCGGGAATCGTCAACTGCAGATTCGCGCCGATGGTGTCCGCCAGCTTGCTGGGATCGTCCACCCGCACGGCGGCGATCATGGTCTCGTAGTTGAGGTTTTGACTTTGCTTGACGTACTGCTCAAACAGAGACGTCGCGCGCCCGATCAAAGCTTCGATTTGCGGACTCTCCTCGATGCTTTGAACCGCTTTCTTGACGGTTGCACGATGGAAGCCTTCCTCCAAGGTGATCGACAAAATGCGGGCACGCTCCAGGCCTTCCACGAGCACCTTGATATTGCCGTCGGGCAGCTTGAGGCTTTGAACGATGTTGACGATGGAGCCGACTTGGAAAATTTGATCCGGCGTGGGGTCGTCGATCGAGGCGTCGTGCTGGGTCGCCAAGAAGATCTTCTTGTCCGTCGCCAAAGCGTATTCCAAAGCCCTGACGCTGGATTCCCGCCCCACCACGAACGGACTCATCATGTGAGGGAAGATCACGACGTCCCGGATCGGCATCATCGGGAGTCGCTGGGTCAAGGACTTTTCCTTCGCTGACGGCATAAGCTGTGTCTGGTTCTCCAGGCGTATTCAGGCTGGCAATTTGATTGTAGCCGATCGGCGGGGATTGAGGGCTAGCCGGCTTTGTCGAGAACCGTCAAGTGCACTTTGTGGTCTTCGACCATTTGCCTGGTGACGACATATTCCTTGACGCGTTTGTAGGACGGCAGATAGTACATCAGGTCGAGCATCATCTCTTCCATGATCATCCGCAAGCCGCGGGCGCCGACCTTTCGTTCCAGCGCCAGATTCGCGATTGCTTCGAGTGCGTCCTGCTCCAACCGCAGGCGCACGTTTTCGTACTCGAAAAGCTTCTGGTACTGCCGCACTAAACAATTCTTCGGCCGCGAAAGAATCTCGACGAGAGCCTTCTGGTCCAGCTCGCCCAGCGCCGCGTTGACCGGCAAGCGGCCCACAAACTCGGGAATGAAGCCGTGGCGTATCAAATCCTGCGGCTGAACTTGCCCCAGCAAGCCCAGGTCCCTCTCGCCGTCGATCGCTACCGTCTCGCCGGTTCCATTGTCTGGTTTCGCCGACGCGCGGAAGCCGACGACACGCTGGTCCAAGCGCCGGGCCACGATCTTTTCCAGCCCGACGAACGCACCACCGCAGATGAAAAGGATGTTCGTCGTATCGACCGGCGTAAACTCTTGGTGAGGATGCTTGCGGCCTCCTTGCGGGGGAACGTTAGCGACAGTGCCTTCGAGGATCTTCAGCAGCGCCTGCTGCACGCCCTCGCCCGAAACATCGCGAGTGATGGAAGCGTTTTCATCCTTCCGGCTCAGTTTGTCGATCTCGTCGATGTAGATGATTCCCTGCTGCGCCCTCTGAACATCTCCATCGGCGGATTGCAGCAACTTCAGGATGATGTTTTCCACGTCCTCGCCGACGTAACCTGCTTCGGTCAGAGTCGTGGCATCGGCGATGGCGAACGGAACGTCAAGGATCCTCGCCAGAGTCTGGGCGAGCAGCGTCTTGCCCGTGCCGGTGGGGCCGATCATCAGGATGTTCGACTTCTGCAGCTCGACATCGCTGCTGCCGCGCTGCTTGTTCATGAAAACGCGCTTGTAGTGGTTATAGACGGCGACAGCCAGCTTCTTTTTGGCGGAGTTCTGTCCGACGACGTATTGGTCGAGACGCTCCTTCAGCTCTTGGGGTTTAAGGAGGGTAAAAGCGTTGGGGCCGGAAGACTCCGGCTTGTCGTCCTCAAGGATCGAATTGCAAACAGCAACGCATTCGTCGCAAATGTAGGCCTTGGGGTAGTCGCCCGGGGTCGAGATCAGCTTGCCAACGACTTCCTGGGTCTTGTGACAGAACGAGCACCGTAGAGTATCATCGCCTCCGCTTCGTTTCACAAAAGAACTCCCATTAGTGGCGGGTCCAGCCCGGCGACCGAACGATGGGCGGAACCCGGCGGTGACGCTGCCAGGACACCCATACCAATTATCGTACGTGGGGCCCCAGATGGCAATCGAGTGTTGACCCTAATTACATCAGCGCCCTCTTCCGGTGGCGGGACGCAACCCGCAGTTGCGACTTCGCTGCCCTTGCCGACAGTGCTAGCCGGCACGAGCGTCCGTGTCACCGACAGTACCGGAGGCTTTCGGCTCGCACCTCTTTTCTTTGTCTCGGCGGGACAGATCAACTACTTAATGCCCGAGGGAACAGCGGCCGGGCTCGCCAAGGTGTCCGTGGAAGTGAGCGGTCAAGAGGTGGCTTCTGGGACCGTTCAGATCAATTCGGTCGCGCCGGCTCTGTTTTCCGCGGACGCCAGTGGCCAGGGGCCCGCCGCGGCTTCGTTCTTACGTGTTGATTCGGACGGCTCTCGCAGTCAGGCTTTGACCTTTGATCCCGATACACGTGTTTCGATTCCAATCGATCTCGGCGCGGAGGGTGACCAACTTTCCTTGCTTCTATTCGGAACTGGCATTCGCGGGTTTACTTTGGAGGTCGGGGCGGAAGTCGGCGGAGAAAGCGTCCCGGTCCTGGGCGCCCTGCCCCAAGGACAGTTCGTTGGGCTCGACCAGGTGAATTTGGGGCCTCTGCCACGTTCCCTTTCTGGTCGGGGAGAGGTTGATGTCACACTAACCGTAGACGGGCTGCCAGCTAATGTGGTGACCGTGAACATCGAATAGGGACAGCGTCACGTCTTCAGACCTCAGCGAGGCGTCGCCGCTGATCATGGGTCACCGCGATCCGTGCATTCCAGAACCAAATAGGAAAAACCGTATGAAAACGAAGCTGCTCTTGATGACACTGCCCATTCTCGCCGCGATCCTGGCCGCGCAACAGGCGACCTACGACGAACCGTACCGGCCGCAATTCCACTTCACTCCCAAGATCAACTGGACCAACGACCCCAACGGCCTGGTCTACCACGACGGCGAATGGCACCTGTTTTACCAGTACAACCCCTTCGGTGATTTGTGGGGACATATGAGTTGGGGACACGCCGTCAGCACCGATTTGCTGCGCTGGAAACACCTCGAGGTCGCGCTGCCCGAAGAAGACGGCTTCATGATTTATTCGGGGAGCGCGGTCGTTGACAAGGACAACACCAGCGGATTCGGCCGCGGCGGCAAGCCTCCCCTGGTCGCCATTTACACCAGCCGCACCGAGAGCGACCAGCACCAGTCGATCGCTTACAGCCTTGACCGCGGCCGCACCTGGACGAAATACTCCGGCAATCCGGTCATCGATATTGACGAAGCCGCGTTTCGGGACCCCAAGGTCTTTTGGCATCGGCAGACGAAGAAGTGGGTCATGGCCGTTGTTCTCGCCGATCGGCGGAAGGTGCGCTTCTACGGCTCGCCTGACTTGAAGGCCTGGGAGCACTTGAGCGACTTCGGCCCGGCGGGCGCTTATCCGGTCGCCAACTGGGAATGTCCCGATCTGTTCGAGTTGCCGGTCGAAGGCGAGCCGGGGGGCGCCAAGTGGATCTTTCAAGTGGACTCGGGCCGGGGGCATCCATGGCAGGGCTCGGGTTGCCAGTATTTCGTCGGTGAATTTGACGGGAGGACGTTCCGTAACGACAATCCGCCCGAAACGTCGCTATGACTCGACTGGGGGCGGGATTATTATGCCTCTCAGAGTTATTCGGACGTCCCGGCGAAAGACGGCCGCCGTATTCTCATCGGCTGGATCAACAACTGGATGTATGCCCGCAAGATTCCGACCAGTCCGTGGCGGGGAGCCCAGTCGATCCCGCGGGAGCTGACCCTGCGGCGCTTTCGGGAAGGGCTGCGCCTGACCCAGCGGCCGGTTCGCGAAATCGAGAGCCTGCGGGGGGAGGAGCTGCAGCTTGTCAACGTCTCGGTTGAGGCCGCCAATCGCGAGATCGCGCGGCGGAAGTCTGGCGGAGACGCGCTCGAGATTCAAGCGGAGATCGAGCTGGGCCCGGCGGATGAGGCCGGCTTCCGCCTGCGCCAAGGCGAGGGTGAAGAAACTCTGGTTGGCTATACCGCCGACCCGGCGGAGGTTTACGTCGACCGCAACAAATCGGGGGAAGCCGGCTTTGACGAGACGTTCGCGGGCCGCCACAGTGCGAGGCTCCGGGCGGAGGACGGGCGCGTGAATCTCCACATCCTCGTTGACCGCTCCTCTGTTGAAGTTTTCGCGGGGGAGGGCCGCGTGGCCATCACGGATCGTATTTTCCCGAAACCCTCCAGCCAAGGCATTTCACTCTACTCGAACGGCGGCAGCGCGCGAATCGTGGAGTTGAAAATGTGGAAGCTTGGGTCGGTTTGGAAGTAGAAATGCTATGGGTCTCTTCGAGGGCCGCGCTACGGGTGGCCGGACACGGTTTCACCGGCAACGACATACGATCGCCGACGGACTACGGGCGTGTCCGCTCGATCCCGGTCTAAGCTAGAATGATCACCTTCAAAAACGGATCCGCCGAGGTAAACCACTCATGAATTTCGAATTCTCCGACAAGGTCAAGGACCTCCAACAAAGAATCAAGGCGTTCATGGAGGAACACATCTATCCGAACGAGAAGACCCACTCGGAACAAGTGGCCCAGGGGGACCGCTGGGCGGTTCCGCCCCTCATGGATGAGTTGAAAGCGAAGGGACGGGCCGCGGGACTCTGGAACTTGTTCTTGCCGGACAGCGAGCATGGGGCCGGGCTCACCAATTTGGAGTACGCTCCGCTCTGCGAAATCATGGGGCGTTCGCCGATTGCTCCGGAAGCGTTCAACTGCTCGGCTCCCGACACGGGCAACATGGAAGTGCTGGCGCGCTACGGCACCGAGGAGCACAAAGAGCGCTGGCTCAAACCGCTGCTGGCCGGCGAGATACGGTCGTGCTTTTCGATGACCGAGCCGAATGTGGCTTCCTCCGACGCCACCAACATTCAAGCCAGCATTGTGCGCGACGGTGATGAGTACGTGATCAACGGCCACAAGTGGTGGACGTCGGGCGCTGCTGACTCACGCTGCAAGATTTCGATCTTCATGGGCAAGACCGACCCCAGCGCACTCAGACACAAACAGCAGTCGATGATTCTCGTTCCTCTCGATGCTCCCGGCGTCACGATCAAGCGCACGCTTACGGTCTACGGCTACGACGACGCTCCGCACGGCCATGCCGAGATGACTTTCGAGAATGCGCGAGTGCCGGCGTCGAACATGCTTCTGGGGGAAGGTCGCGGGTTTGAAATTGCGCAGGGCCGGCTAGGCCCGGGGCGGATTCACCATTGCATGAGGCTGATCGGCGTGGCGGAGCGGGCGCTCGAAGCGATGTGCCGGCGGGCCAAATCGAGGGTTGCCTTCGGCAAGCCCCTGGCCGAACAAGGAGCGCTTCGGGCCGACATCGCCAACTCCCGCATCGAGATCGAACAGGCCCGGCTTTTGGTTTTCAAAGCCGCCTACATGATGGATACGGCGGGCAGCAAGGCGGCACGGGCGGAAATCGCCATGATCAAGGTGATCGCGCCGAATATGGCCTTGCGGGTGCTGGACCGGGCGGTGCAGGCTCACGGAGGAGCCGGCGTCTGCCAGGATTTCGGGCTCGCGGCGGCCTGGGCGAACGCTCGAACCCTGCGGCTGGCCGACGGCCCCGACGAAGTACACCGCGAAACGGTCGCCAAGCTGGAGCTGAGAAAACACGGGTAAGTCCGTTGAGCAGTTGAGCCGTGGAACTAAAAAAGCACGCGCGGGAGTCCGTTGCGCCAGGGGCTGCAGCGAGGCGTCAGGCTGAGTTGCGAGCCACAAGCCTAGCCGGCCCGAGTCTCTGAATTCTCCGCCCGGCGACGCAGCCAGCCGTCTATCGAAAAGTCTCCACCGCCATTGCCCGACAGGAATAGAAAGACGAATGAAAACAGGACCGCCAGTTCTCCACGATTCTGGATGGGCCAAAAGCCATCGGAGGCGTGCCCTATGAAATAGGCGAACGCGAGCAGGCCGGACAGGATGAAGGCAACTGGCTGGGTCCCCAGTCCGACGATCATCGCAATCCCGCCGAAGAACTCCAGCGTCCCGGCGGCTCCCGACCGAGACATCAACGCCACGGCGTCACGTCCCAGCAGGCCGAACAACTTTTGCAGGCCGTGCTGGAGCAAGAGAAAGCCGGAAATGATGCGCAACAGATTGAGGGATAAGTTTCGGAACTGGGTCATGGGGATACTTTGCCAAAGAATACAGATATTCTAAACGACCAGATGAGTCAAAGGCTGACTGACGGAGATGGTGGGCCTGGAGGCCCAACACGGCACGGTGGAGCGGTGCGCCACGTCGACGAGAGCCCGGTTCTCGAATTCCGCCGCCCGCCTACACGGCAAGCGAGTAAGCCATGTAACCGATGCCGGCGCCAATCGCCGCCCCGGCCACCACGTCGCTGAGGAAATGCATGCCCAGCATCACTCGCGATGTGGCGACACTGGCGGCGCAGAAGAACAAACCATACATGCAGGAGGGATAGAACAGCGACAGCGGAACCGTCACGGCGAACGCTGTCATCGAGTGGCCCGAAGGAAACGAGAAGTGGTCCGGCGGCAGTTTCGGGAACCAAGTGAAAGCCTGAATGGCGCAGGGCCGCTTTCGTACGGCAACCCGCTTCAGCAAACTGAACAGTCCAATCTCAGTCAGGACCGCCACGGCGAGGACCGCCAAAACTCGATAACGCTGCTCGCCGCCATACCACAGGATTGGAATCCCCAGAGCCGCCCAAAGCCAGCCATCTCCGGCGCGGGACGAGCTGACCATCCAGATTCTCACGGGGCGAGGAGGCGACCAGTCACGAAGCACATCCGCGAGCTTCGTGTCGCGGCTGGCGACAAAGTTCACCAGATTATGTATCCGTGTCATGAGGAATTCTATATCCCAGCTAAGCACGTCCGGGGGCTGTTGCGCCACCTTTTTTTGAGACAGCGTGGTTTTTGAGACAGCCTGGCGAAAACCGCCTTCTCGCCGATGGCTTCCTTCAGCTACCATACGCCCTCCCGGAAATTATGGCCCGATCGGAATCAAGGTATTCTGACTGGACACACCCGCGGCGCTAACGGATAGCTTTCGATTCCCGGATTTGGCGTTATCCGCAATCCGCAGATTGATCTGGAACACCGTCAGCAGCCCCGGAGCATAGAAAGATCCAATGACCTCGACACCGGCATCATCAATACCGACAACCGGTTGAACAACACTTGTGGCGGGAGTCGCCGGGCCGAGAAAGTTTGTGCCGACCGCGGGATTCGTCACTCCCAGCCCCGTCAGGAACAGCAGAACAATCTCGCCTGGACGAGCTGGATTCGCCGGAGTCACAACCTCGAAGTTGGCGTGCAACACGGCTGCCAACCGCACGCCGCTCGCGGTGAACTCGAATATCCCCGGCTGCACCGCGAACAGCGGCACTCCGGTCACGGTGGTTCGTGATCCGTTGTTTTCAAGGACCACCACGGTCACCCCCGGCGCGGGAATCCCAAAGGGCACTTGGATGCTTACTTGCTCCTGCCCGTTGACATTCGCTATGGAGAGAATCGGCGCGCTGATGCCGTTGACGATCACTCGCACGCCACGCAGAATAGTCGGGAAAGGAAGCCGTCCAGCCTGAACGACCCCGCTGATCCCTTCCATCAGACCAACGCCGAAGATCGTGCCGAGGCTTCCCGGCACCCAGCCTTGCCGAAAACTCGCGCCGTTGACGAATCCGAGCGCCGTCACGCTAGGCGCGCGCCCAATCGTGTTTATGGTGAAGGTGAATGTGTCTCCGGCGCCGCTGGCCACCACGCGAATGGTCCCCAGTTGAGCGCCGGCGGTCAGGAACGTTTGCGCCTGGCCGACGGAGTTTGTCACGACCGTCCCGCTGGCGGATACCGTTCCAGACCCTTGCGTCACGGCGAAAATCACTGGAACGCCTGGAACCGCCCGGTTTTGAGCGTCCCGCGCTTCCACGACAAGCGGCTGGAGAGCAGCTTGACCAAGCGCGACGGTTTGGTTGTCTCCCGAAATCAAGACCAATCGGGTCGCGATCACGTTCACCGACAGGTTGAATGTCGCCGACAAGCCACCCGAAATGGCCGTGACCGTGAACGGGCCCGGGCGATTGCCAAGTTGCACGATCACCGAGGACCGGCCCCGGCTGTCGGTAGTGCCAATGACGTTTGTCAGCGTTGCCGCCTCGGGAGGACTGACCGACCACGAGACGCTTTGACCCTGGGCAGCGTTGCCACAAACATCGCTCACCGTCACGACGAGCGCCGCCCCGCTGAGGCGCTCGACCGGCGCTCCGGATTGGTTGTCCCCGTTCGTCTTCGTTATTAGAGAAGGCGGTCCAGTGCTGGCCTGGAACGTGACCGTGGCTTTGGAGACGTCGGGATCCACTCCGATACGGATATTGCCCGAGCCCCTGAAACAGCCCAGTGTTACCAGGGTTTCCGCCTGTCCGCTCAAGTTGGTCACCGCCACCGGGGGATCAAACATAACGTCTTTCGTCGAGGAAAAGAATACGGCCACTCCGGTGACCGGCATAGACTCCGCGTCGAGCGCCCTCACCCTGATCGGGTCCGGCAGCGTCTCTCCAACCAGTCCTTCTATGCTTTGGTCGCTCAAGACGAGGATGTTCTTCACATCGGCCGGGTTCGTTGGAACAACCGTGACGGAGAATGTGACCGAGCGACTCGAGGCGTCCCGCACTGTGACAAGAATCGAGACCGCCGTGGCAACCGGGCCAGCGCTGCACGAAATCGACGCCAGTCCGCTGGTGTTCGTAAACACGCTGGCCGGGCAGAACAGTACGAATACGTTGGAACTGGTGACGGTGAGCTGCAGGCTGGGTTGAGGCGTTCCGTTCAAAACCGCGCTAACGACGAGCGGTGCGGGCAGGGAACCGTTTTGCGGGACGATTTGCTCATCCCCCGACACTTTGGTCAAGCCTTCGTCGGTGGGAACGAACGGCAGAATCGTGGCGCTGAATGGCTGATCCAGACTATCGCCTTGGTCGTCGCTGACGAAGATTTGCGCCGTGGTGATACTGCTGACGCTGAGCGCGGAGCATGAGATGCTGGCCAGCCCGTTGATGTCGGTGGAGATGTTGTTTGTTGTACAAGACAAAACACCGGATGGCGAAGTTGAAATCGTGAGCGGGACTCCGGACTGCGGCACACCTCCGAGGCGCTTCGACACGACGAGTGGCTGTGCGAACGAGGTGTTTTGCACCACGGTCTGACTATCCCCAGAAACCTTGGTCAGACCGCTGGTCGGCGTCGAGGTGTCGGTTACCGTGGCGTTGAACGGATGCGCCAGGCTCTGCCCTAGGCTATCGCTGACCGAGATTTGGACCACCGTTGTTTCCGCAACAGAGAGGGCCGTACAGTTGATCGTGCCAAGGCCCTGGGTATCGATCAGGCCGGCCGCCACACACGATGCCACCCCGCTCGGCGACGTTGTCACCGTCAGCGATTCCCCCTCTTGGGGCACTGTGCTCACAAAATCAGTCACTACGAGAGAAGCAGAAAACGATGTATTCTCGGCCACGACCTGCCCGTCCCCGGACTTCTTTTGCAGGCCGCTGGGAACAGGAGCCGGCGGTACGATGACAACCGAGAACGGCGGTGAGGGTATTCTTCCTTCGCTGTCTCTCGTCAGAATGGTTACAGCGGTTGGGACCGTCACGACTGCCCCGGTGCACGAAATGGTCACCAGACCGTTGGAATCAGTCGGCACGGAGGGACTCGAACAGAGACTGACCGGAGTGGTGAAATCGACGAAGACGAAAACCCCCGCTTCCGGATCATCGTCGTCATCCAGCGCCCGAGCGACAAGAGAATAAGCAGACCCCGACTGAACCGTCTGACCATCGCCGGAAAATTTTTCAAGAGTGCCCGCTTGCGCTATGGGAGGCGCCGTCAACGCAACCGCGGTCGGCTTGGAGGCGAGAATCACTTCTTCCACCGGCCGCTCGCCTGAAGTGTCAATCTTGGCCAGCCGCCGCGGCGAGCTTTCGGCCACGAAGATCATTCGGCCGTCCGGTGAAGCAGCTATATCGGCGCCACCCGAGTTGAATGGCTGACCGTTCTCAGGATTCGTAATCAGCGAAGTTGCTCCGCCGGGACTTAGGATGCCTTGAAGCAAATCCCCGCCGGCGCGCATGAAAAATTTATCACCCCGGGCGAGGAGCAGCTTGTCGATCGATGCACCCCCCCTCAGATAGGCCGAATCCGGGAGTTTCACATCCCCTCCGAGAGTCCGGCCGCTGTCGCCCGACGCCACCTTGCTTGTTGAGCTAGATTCGGGGTCTGCCGAGTTGAATTGGGGCGCCGTTGCGAGAATCGGCTTCAAGAAACCCTCTACTTGTTCATCGATTTGATAGATCGAGCGCTGGCTGGTTATATAGACGCCCGAGCCGTCAGCGGATGACGCAATTGTCGCCGGCAGTGAAGGCATCTCCAGCGCCATGTCTTCGAGCTGGTTACTATCCAGATCGAGAACGCGGACCCACCTGGACTCTGACGAGATGATGTAGGCGCGGTTCGAGCGTCCGTCAACAGCAACGCCCGTCGGCGTGGAGCTAAGCTCAACCGACGCCAGAATCAAGTCTTCCGAAGTGTCCAGAATGACAACCTGATCGCCCGACGCAATCAACAAGCGCGTGCCGTCGGGCGAGAGCGTTGCCGCGCTCTGGGTTGCGGGCACGGCCCCCTCCAGAAACACCGTTCCGCGAACCGAAAAGTCGCTGTTTAATATGACCACGGAGTTGCGGGTGACAATATAGAATTTTTCAAACGCGTTGGCGGTCTGTTTGCCCGTGACGCCGAAAGCGAGAGAAGCGCGGCGTCCCACCAATGGCGTGCCGACGAGTTCGAGTGTCTCCGAATCGTAAACGCTCGCCGTGACCGTATCTCCATGAAATACAAAGATGTACGGCGCGCCGTGCACCACAGGCAGCAGACTGAGAAGGAAGAGTACCGGAAGTTTTCTTATACCTGAATTATGCACAGATTCACTTTGCGAGTGTGGCTGCGTTCGTAGCGGGTTGGCGGTCGTCGTGAGGTGGTAGCTCGGCAACTGGTCTTTTGGCTTCTCCGTCCCCGGTTTCCCTTCCCGCCCAGATTCCGCGTCGTCAAAACCTCGCTCGGAAGTGACGTGTTTCCAGTGCGTTACGGCTAGTGCATAAAATTTTATGCATAGCGCATAGCCAGGCTCTCAGATCAGCGCCCTCCCGACCACCGGCAGAAAGCCGCCGTAGGGAGTCGGCTTCTTGCCGCGGAAGTGGTAAGGCGTCGAAGCCCCGATTTTATTGGGTCGCGAGGCCGTCACGGCTGGGCCTTGTTGGACGGGCCTTTGGGAGCTATGCTGTTTTCGTCTGGTAACCATGTGGGTGACCTCCTTGGGGTTGGCTGGCGAAGCTGGGATCTTTGCCAGCCTACCTTATTTACCCCATGTTTTCGGGGGTTCCCAATGGTCCCTTGCGGCTCAGCCCTCCTCAGGTCCACGCCGCAGTGCATAATTCAGGTTATATGGTTAAACACGTCAGCCCCAAAGATGCCGGTCCAGGCCGGGCGACCATTTTGCAACGAACGCTCACTTTGAGCAGGATTGATTCCGACCCAAGAGTGTATCGCAAGCGGGCCCACTCCGGGGCTATCGGTTTTGACGAGTTGTGCGCGCCGCCACAGTCGCTTTTTCGCCGGACTGTTCTACGCCTCCCAGGGCTGCCAATATAGGGTTGTTTTCGTGCGTGGAGGCTACACCGAATCCAACGCGGACGAGTGGCGATCAAAGAGGGTCCGCAGGGCCGGGGAACCTCTATGGAGCGCGGACTTGCGTCCGCGCCTCTGTCCGGTCATCTGAGATGCTCTGTCACAATCGACAACGATTCGACTAAGCAGATACAAACTCGGTTCGGGGGCTAGACCGAAGCCAGTTTTCTCAAGCGGTTGACAACATCCACGACCTTGGCGGCGGCATAATCAACCTCTTCAGTAGTGTTGAAACGCCCCAGTCCGAACCGGATGGAAGCATGCGCTAATTCCGGCTTGATCCCCAGCGCCCTCAAGACGTGGCTCGGCTCGGCAGTATCGGTCGTGCAGGCGGACCCGCTCGACACCGCCACGTCATCGAGTCCCAGCAGCAGCGATTCACCATCCACTCCCGCAAAGCTCAGATTCAGATTGTTAGCAAGACGGTGGTCAAGACCGCCGTTCACCGACACTCCGTCGAGAGCTTGCATGATCCCGTCCATGAGACGGTCACGCAAGCCTCCAAGCCGCGGGTCCTCCTGTTCCCTTGACTCCGCGCACAACGCGCAAGCCTTGCCGAATCCAACAATGCCGGGGACATTCAACGTTCCCGACCGCAAGCCGCGCTCGTGGCCGCCACCATCCATTTGAGCGCTGAGCCGCACGCGAGAACCGCGGCGGCGAACGTACAGGGCTCCAATTCCTTTCGGACCGTACATTTTGTGCGCGGTAAATGACATCAAGTCGATGTTGTCTTTCTCGACATCCACCGGAATCTTGCCGGCGGCCTGGGCGGCATCGACGTGAAAGGGAATCTGGTGCTCGCGCGCGATCCGTCCAATGTGGGAAATCGGCTGGAGGGTTCCGATCTCGTTGTTGGCGTACATGATGGAGACCAGAACCGTCTTGTCGGTCAGCGCTCGCCTCACGGCCTCCGGCCGCACGAGACCATCGGAGAGGACTGGAAGGTAACTCACCCGGTACCCTCTTTTCTCCAGACGCCCGCAGCAGTCCAAAACAGCTTTATGTTCCGTGGCGCAGGTGACGATGTGATTGCCTCGCCCTTCACTTGCCTCGGCCACCCCCTTGATGGCCGCGTTGTCGGACTCGGTAGCGCCGCTGGTGAAAACGATTTCGCGCGGCGAAGCGCCGATCAGGTCCGCCACTTGCCGCCTAGCCACCGCGACGGTCTCTTCGGCACGCCACCCGAAGACGTGGTTGCGGCTCGCCGCATTGCCAAACGTCTCGGTAAAGTAGGGTAGCATCGCTTCCACCACGCGAGGGTCCACCCGTGTCGTGGCATGGTTGTCCATGTAGATCGGAAGCTTCATGCGACCTGCTCGGGCGCTCGAATCATCGCAGCCGTGGTTAGACAAGTCAGCGCCGCCAGTGCAGCCGTTTCCGTCCGGAGAATCAGCGGTCCCAGTGAAACCGGAGTGAGCGCGGCCTCGCTCGCCGCTTGGCGCTCTTCGTCCGACCAGCCACCTTCCGGGCCGACGGCCAGCAGTGCCGCTGGTTGCGCCTGTGTCTCGAATTGGCACTCGGCGAGCACCTGGCTCAAAGGCAGCGAATCAGTGTCGCAGAATAACCGGACCGGAGCCTGATATTTCACGATCGCCTCGCGGAACTCCATCTGATTTTCGATCTCCGGCGGCGAAAGCCGGCGGGACTGCTGGGCGGCCTCGAAGGCAATCTTCCGCCAACGCCCCGCGCGCTTCATGGCTCCCGCCAGCAGCCGCCGGTCACTTCTTTCAGCGACAACCGGCACGATCGTCTGAACCCCCAGCTCCGTCGCCTTCTCGATCGCCCACTCGAAACGAGCAAACTTGATGATCGGTAGCATCAGGACAACAGCAATTCCCTGCCCCGGCGCCTCCAACTTCCGCCGGACATCGAATTCAACCAGGTCCGCCCGCGACCTTTTGACTACCGCGTGGAAAACCCGCTTCTGGTCTGAAATTTCGACTTTTTCCCCAACCGTCAGCCGCGCAACGCGATGGAGGTGGTGCGCCCGTTCACCCTCTACTCGTGATACGCCTTGGGCGATCGAGTCGACAAAAACCCTACGAAGGGCCATTTAGGCCTCCTCTGATGCGCCGGTTCATCTGTTGCACTGGAATTCAGGGAAAAGTCCCTTTATCTTAACGCTGCCGCGCGGACCCCCTGCCGCGCTTGACACTCCCCCGGAGGGTTGCCATAATTTGGCCTTACGTTGCGGCCCAACTCAACAGCCTGAATGATCGCCCATCTGCGGGGAAAGCTGGCCGACAAGCAGCCGAACCTCGTCATCATTGACGTCGGCGGCGTCGGCTATGCGGTGACGATTCCCGTATCCACCTATTCTCAGCTAGGCCAGACCGGCGCGGAGGCGTCCCTCCACATTCATACCCATGTTCGCGAAGACGCGCTGGCCTTGTTCGGATTTGCCACGCGCGGCGAAAAGGCGATCTTTGAACAACTGATCACCGTCAGCGGGATCGGGGCCCGCCTGGCGGTTACGATTCTTTCGGGCTTGCCGGCGGACGAACTCAGCACGGCCATTCGGTCCGGTGATGTCGCCCGGCTGACGCGAATTCCGGGCATAGGCAAGAAGACTGGTGAGAGAATGGTACTCGAGCTGCGCGAGAAGCTGGGGCCGGCGATCTCCAGCGACGAGATGGCAGCCCAGCCCGGCACGGACGACGCGACACAGCAAGAGGTCATCTCCGCGCTGCTCAACCTGGGCTGCACGCGCGATGCCGCCCAGAAAGCCGTCGGCAAAGCGCTGAGGGAGAAGTCCGCCGCGGATGTCCTGGAATTCGAGTCCCTGTTTCGGCGTTCGCTGGACCTGATGTCCCGCTGATGTGCGGTTAAATTTTCATGCCGGAAGCACGCATCGTCTCGACCGCGGCCCAGGAAGAGGACCAGCAGTTTGACCTCAGCCTGCGTCCTCAACAGTTGAGCGAGTTTGTCGGGCAACCCAAACTCAAAGAGGTGCTCAGCATTGCGATCGAGGCCGCCAAAGGCCGGGGCGAGGCGATGGATCATGTGCTGCTCTATGGGCCGCCGGGTTTGGGCAAGACGACGCTGGCAACGATAATTGCAAACGAACTCGGTGTCTCGATCGATCTGACGTCGGGACCGGTTCTGCAGAAAAAGCTTGACCTTACCGGGACTCTGACAACGCTCGTACCGCGGCAGGTTTTCTTTGTCGACGAGGTTCACCGCCTGTTCCCCGACGTCGAAGAGATGCTCTACTCGGCCCTGGAAGACTTCCGCGTCGATCTGATGGTCGGCAGCGGTCCCGGAGCGCGCACGCATTCCATTCCGCTCTCGCCCTTCACCGCGATTGGAGCGACCACCCGCGCCGGGCTGATCAGCGGCCCCTTGCGCAGCCGCTTCGGGCTCACCTTGCGGTTGAATCCCTACGGCGTCGCCGAGCTGACTGAGATAGTCTTCCGCTCCGCCCGCTTGCTGGGCGTTGAAATCGACGACGGTGGCGCGGAGGAAATCGCCAAGCGGAGCCGCGGCACTCCCAGGGTCGCCAACCGTTTGCTGAGACGGGTTCGCGACTATTCGCAAGTTCGGGGAGACGGCAGGATTGCCCGGCCGGTGACTCAAACCGCTTTGGATTTGCTCGAAGTCGACCCCTTCGGTCTCGACGAAGTAGACCAGAAAGTGATGCGAACCATCCTTGGCAAATACGCCGGCGGGCCGGTGGGCCTCAACACGATCGCCGCCTCGATCGGCGAAGACGCCAATACCATTGAGGAAGTCTACGAACCGTATTTGATGCAACTGGGTTTTCTGGACCGAACCCCCCGCGGGCGCGTCGGCACGCGGCTGGCGTTCGAGTACTTCAAGATCGAGTTGCCGCAAGGTCCGCAAGCGAGCCTGCGGTTTTGATGGAGCCGTGACCGTGAGGGAACGGTTCTATCTCTTTGAGTAAAAACGCCCGACAGCTCCGGTCATGCCCTCACCATCACCACTGCTATAGTTGCTGAAATGATCCGAACAGAAATCACACCCCGCATATGAGCGCCGCACGCTACATAGCAATTGAAGGGCCCTTGCGGGTCGGCAAAAGCAGTCTGGCGCAAGCTCTCGCCGACCGCATCCACGCCAAGCCCCTGTTGGACTCGGAAAGCAATCCCTTCCTCGAAAGCTTCTACCGGGGAGACAGCGGTACCGCGTTCCGGGCACAGATGTACTTCCTGATCGCCCGCTTCCACCAATTGCGGGAAGCTGAAATCGAGCGCGCCCGCACCCCCGTGGTAGCCGATTACCTATTTGAAAAGGACAAGCTGTTCGCCTACATCAACCTCAGCGACGACGAAGTGGCCGTTTACGACCGCTACTATCGCCAATTCAAAGAGCAGTTGCCGTCGCCCGATCTGGTGGTGTACCTAAAGGCCGCGCCGGCGGTTCTGCGAGAGCGGATCGGCCGCAAGAACGTTGCATCCGAAGCTCACATCTCCGATGAATACATCCAAGAAGTCGTCCGCGCCTATGAGCACTTTTTCGCGCACTATAAGTCCTCTGACGTGCTGGTCGTCGACACCAGTAAATCCGACTTTGTTCACAGGGCGGAAGACCTGGAAGAGCTCCTGGCCGAGCTGAGCCGCCCCGTTCAAGGAACGCAATACTTCCTGCCCCTGGTAGAGCGGTAAGCTCCGGGTTGTATAATAGGGCGTTACTCCTCCGCTGTGAGCCTGCCTCGGGGCCTAGCTTCGGCCTCCCCAATTTCTCCAAATTGATTCGTTAAACCGCCGGATTAGCCTAGGATTCGTCCGGCTAACAGGTATGATCCAATATTTTGTCGCGCTCGTGCTGATCGTTGTGCTGCTGTGGATTTGGTCAGCTTTGATGTGGTCCTCGTCAACAAAACCGTAAGGCCAACAGACCGGCGCCCGCGGGCGCGCCACAAGCAAGCAGTCCGCCGGGGAGCGATTCCGCCGGCTCTAGATTCAGCCGCAAAAGGAACCTATGCCTCTGTTCAAGACTCGTAGCGCGGCCATTTACGGTGTAGATGCGCTGCTGATCGACGTGGAAGTCGACATGTACATGGGCGACGCCAAGGACTTCATCACCGTGGGCCTCCCGGATACCGCCGTGCGCGAGAGCCGCGAGCGGATCAGGTCTTCGCTGATTAACACCGGATTCGGTTATCCCAACAAGGCGATCACGGTCAATCTGGCGCCCGCCAATCTTCGCAAGGAAGGCGCCGGGTTCGACCTGCCCATGGCGCTGGGAATCATGGGGGCCATGGGAACCATCTCGACCGAAGGCATGGAAGACTTCCTGATCCTTGGTGAACTATCGCTCGACGGCGGGCTGCGGCCCATCCGGGGCGCCTTGCCGGTTGCGGTTTGCGCCAGGGACTCAGGTGTTCCCAACGTCATTCTTCCCATCGAGAACGCCGCCGAAGCCGCCGTCGTCGAGGGAGTAAACGTTTTTGGGGTCAAACACTTGAGAGAAGTGGTTGATCTGCTCGAGAACGCGGGGTCCCGGATTCCCGTGAAGGCCAACGGCAACGGCCAGAGCGTGCCCGCGTCCATTGCGGCACATGATTTCCGGGATGTCAAGGGTCAGGAGACGGCCAAAAGATCACTGGAAATCGCCGCCGCCGGGGGGCACAACATCCTGATGGTGGGCCCGCCGGGCTCGGGCAAGACGATGCTCGCCAAGCGGCTGCCAGGAATCCTGCCCAAGCTGACTTTCACGGAGGCGCTCGAGACGACGAAAGTGCATAGCGTGGCGGGCGTGCTGGAGTCCAACCAGGGCCTTCTCGAAAGACGGCCGTTCCGTGCGCCGCACCACAGCATCTCAAACGCTGGTCTGGTCGGCGGGGGCGTTGGGATGCCTCGTCCGGGCGAGGTCAGTTTTGCTCACAACGGCGTGCTGTTTCTCGACGAGTTTCCGGAATTCCCCCGCAACGTTCTCGAGCTGCTGCGCCAGCCCCTCGAGGACGGCGCCATCACGATCGCCCGCTGTAACCTCAGCCTCACGTTTCCCTCTTCGTTCATGCTCGTTTCGGCGATGAACCCATGTCCTTGCGGATACTTCGGAGACCCCAACCGTGAGTGCCGCTGCTCGCCGGCCATGATCCAGCGCTACGTTTCGAAGATCAGCGGACCGCTGCTCGACCGCATCGACATCCATGTCGAAGTGCCTCCAGTCAAATACCGCGAACTGCGCTCCGAGGGGACAGCGGAGTGCTCCGCCGACATTCAGGGCCGTGTCGAGACAGCCCGCCAAGTTCAAATGGCCCGCGGTTTCGCCAACGCCCGGATGCCCTCGAAGCTGGTTCGGGAACACTGCCGGCTGGACGACGCCGGCGAGAAAACTCTCGAAGTGGCCGTGCAGCGCATGGGGCTCTCCGCCCGCGCGCACGACCGCATCCTGAAAGTGGCGCGGACGATTTGCGACTTGGGAGGCGAGCAAACCATCAACGTCTCCCACCTCGCTGAAGCGGTTCAATATCGCAGCCTGGACCGCACCTACTGGGCGTAGCCCGAAGTCAACGTCTTGCCTGAACGCTTGAAGTCAAGGGGGTATCCACTTGCTTGGAGGCGACCGCAGGAGACTGCGCTTGATTGTCCCGTTCGCAAGCAATCTGGGTTGCGGCCGCGGCCGCGCCTCGGGCAAAAAAGTGACGACGTGTGAATTTAGGCAGGCCACATTCCATAACGGCGGCGGCGGGCCGCTTGACCGGCAATTCCGCATTGCGCCGCGCCACCCATGGCGGAGTAGGAGCACACGGAGCATTTTCCAAACCAAGGCTGCTCTCGCCCAAGACTGCTATCGCCGATGCTACGCTGTTGTCCTGCTGCCCATTTTGCTGGAGGCGCCATGAAAGCCGTTGAATGGTTTGTCAAAGGGCTCCAAGACCGGGGTGTCGATTGGATCTCGACGCTTTGTGGTCACGGACTCGACCCGCTCGACTTTGCCGCCGAACAAGCCGGCCTGCGGCTCATCGACACGCGCAATGAGCAGGCGGCGGCTTACATGGCCGAGGTACATGGCCGGCTCACGCGCAGGCCGGGCGTCGCCGCTGTTTCGAGCGGAGTTGCGCACGCGAATGCAATGACCGGTGTGCTCAACGCGCACTTCGACGGCGCGCCCATGATTCTCGTCAGCGGTTCCGGCAGCCACCGAACGGCGGAGATGGGGCATTTCCAAGATCTCGACCAAGTTGCGCTGGCGGCTCCCGCAACGAAATACGCGCGAGTCATTGATTACCCGGAACGTACGCTGCAGATTCTCGATGAAGCTTGGCGGGCGGCGGTCTCGCTGCCGCCGGGACCGGTTCATCTCACTTTCCCGATAGACGTCCAAAACGCCGAAGTGGCCGAGCAGGATCTGATCCGGCCGGCCCCATCGGTGATGACAACCATGGAGGCGGGTGAAGACCTCGACGACTCGGCTCAACTGCTGGCCAATGCGGAACGGCCGCTGATCGTCGCCGGCAGCGGCGTCTATTACGCGGGCGAAGCGGAGGCGCTTGTAGCGTTCGCTGAAAAGTTTTCGGTGCCGGTTCAAGTTCCCATTTGGGACCGTGGTTGTGTTGACCGCCGGATGGAGAGTTTCGCCGGGGTGCTCGGCGCGGCGACGGGCGGGCCCGCTCTGCTCTCGGAAGCGGACCTGATCATCATGGCCGGGGCAAGCGCCGACCACCGGGTGGGATTCCTGCAGCCCGGCTCCCTTCACGACAGCGCTCGAGTCATTCAAGTGAATATTGGATGGGATGACTTCACCGAAGCATACGAAGACGCCGGCGGAAAGGTACACCGAGACTGGCTGTCCGCCGCCAGCAAAAGACGCGAGGAGTTCCGGGAGTCGGTGCGACAGCGCGGGACCGGGCAGGCCGGAGACGGGCTCCACGCCATCCACGTCGTCGACGCACTGCGCACCGTGCTGACCGGCGATGCGGTATTTCTCATCGATGGCGGCAGCATCGGACAGTGGGCGCACCAATTGCTGACCGACCGATATCCCAGCCACTGGCTCACCTGCGGCCGCAGCGGCGTGGTCGGCTGGGGGCTCCCCGGCGCCATGGCGGCTCGCTTGGTCTACCCCGACCGTCCGGTCATTCTGCTGTCGGGAGATGGCTCGTTCACTTTCACCCCGGCGGAGATTGAGTGCGCTGTGCGGCAAGGGTTGCCTTTCGTCGTGATTGTCGCGGACGACGAGGCGTGGGGGATCACCGAGGCTGGGCACATTCGAGACTTTGGCGAAGCGGTTACCAGTTCGCTGGGTCCGATTGACTTCGCGAAGCTCGCTGAAGCCTTCGGAGCCCGAGGTGTCCGTGCCGAGAGCCCGGACGAAATCTCACAGGCCCTCGGCGCGGCGCTCGCCGAGGACGCCGTGACCGTGATTCATGTCCCGATCATCGGAGGCAACCCGGCGTAGCCATTTCGTGCTCAGAGCTTCAGATGACCGTTGAGCTGTCTTCATCCCGGCCCGCTTTCAGGCGCTAAAATCATCAGCTCAAGAGCCGAGCGCCGACAATCCCATCAGCAAGCGGCTAAAATCGGAGGTCCCCCTGGACGTGCTTGTTGTGACGTTCAGGAATTTCCTGATTTGGGAATCGGACACGTCTTATGCAACAAAGAGCCAGCCGCCGATTTCAACTGCTCTCGTGGCCACTGGCTCCCATGGAAGATTTTCACGCGCCGATGGAGGCGCTTCCGCTGCGAGAAGGCGCCAAGCGGACGAAGTACCCATTCCGGGTGCTGCGCTACTGGTGGGTTTATCAAGGGATTCTCGATGAGGCTCGGCGCCTTGGCCGGGGGCCTACCATTGTCGACATCGGTTCTGAAATTGGATTACTGAGAAGTCTCGCACCGCCCGTGCCTGACGCCCACTGGATCGGACTGGACCGCAACGTCGCTAATCAGCACGTGGTGGCCGCCGGGTATGACGAACTTCACGAATGCAATCTCGAGCAGTCAATACCACTCGCCGGCGACTCGGCTGACATCATCGTTTGCTCACATATTCTCGAGCACCTCAGGAACCCGCAAGACACACTCGGCGAAGTGATGCGGGTTCTAAAACCGGGCGGAGTCTTGCTGGTGGGCTCTCCAGTGCTGCCGAAGCCCGTGGCGGCATACTATCAGCGGCGCTACAACCGCGAACTGCGGGCGGGAAAACGGCAGCTTGGGCAGCACGTCACCGCCTTCCATCCGCGAATGTGGAAACGGCTGGCCGCCCAGTTCGGACTGGAAGTGGAGATCTTCGCCGGTTCACATATCCTTCGCTGGACCGGCAGCCGCCTGGAAAATTACCAATCGTGGGTCCGTTTCAACCAGTTTCTGGCGGCAATCTTCCCGGCATTTGGCAACGAAGTTTGTATTCAGCTTCGCGTGCCGTCCGGCGAGAAGACAGCTTAGCTTGCAACCCTATGGAGGACGGGTTGCGGAACCGCCAAGCGGTACCCGACGCAGGGCTCGGTCAGTATGTACTTCGGCGATCCCGGATCAGGCTCGATCTTCTTACGAAGGTGCCCCATGTGCACCCGCAAGGTTTGCATATAGTCCCCGCGCGTGAGTCCCCAAACACGATCGAGAATCATTTTCGAAGTCACCACGTGTTCCACGTTTTCAGCCAGCAGGATCAGGATATCGAACTCGGTTCGCGTGAGCCGGATGTCGCGTCCCTCTCGTACCACCCTTCGCCGGGCCAAGTCGACCCGAAAATCACCGGCTTCGATCACGCTAGGGCCATTCTGATGGGATTGATACCGCCGGAACAGCGCGCGGATGCGCGCCATTAGTTCGCTAGGGCGAAAAGGCTTGGTCAAGTAGTCGTCCGCTCCGGCGTCAAGAGCATCGATCACCATCAATTCTTCGCCGTTTCCGGATAACATAACGACCGGGCCCTGGTACCAGGAACGCAGCTCCTGGCACACTTCCAATCCACTCTTGTCCGGAAGCGAGACGTCAAGAATGATCAAGGACGGCGACTCGTTGATCGCCGAGTTCATCGCCTCTTGGGCAGTAGACGCGAGATCCACGTGATAGCCCTCTCTTTGCAGCACGAGCCCAACGACTCGGCGGATCATCTCATCGTCATCCACAACGAGGATCCGGTTGGCAGTTTGTCGAGTGCGCATTTTACTCCGTCTTTGCAGTTTGCGACAAAATACATTTTTTATCGCGATTGATTTTAACATCGCGATGAAGAAATGTAAAGTAATCATTTAAAACTCATGAAGTAAACCCGTTGCGTCCTTTCGCGTATGTCCGCGCTGCGTAGATGAAACGGTGCGAACTGGCTTGTCCCGCTAATCGAAGAACCGTAACTGTCGTGATTGTCTACTGGCCGAGCGGATGTTGTGTTGCGAAGCGGGCCCTAGTCTGGCGCTGCCCTTCGCGATCGCTCCATCGGTAAAAGTTCCACTGCCGCCGATACCGGCGGCTCGCAGCAACCTGTCACTGGAGCAGGTATTGGCAGCCACTTTCCCGTTCAGAAGCACAAACGAAAGTGCCTGAAATAAAGCCGATTGCGCGACTCAGCATAAAGGTTATGTAATAAATGGCAGAAGATGTCAGATTGTCGGCTAATTTGGGTCGTCTCACCGTGAGGTTGACGTCTAAAGGATTTTTTTCCAGTAGCTTGCGATTTGAGGCGATGGGCGGCCTGTGGCAAGAACCCGCAAAAACGTGGTGTAAACCGACCTTTTCTCGACCAGGATACGTTTGCGCTATGGCAAAATGGCGACTCCCCAGGGGCGCTCCCCTACCTGGATTTTCTTTACGACCTCCTGGGTCTCGACATCGATAACCGAGACGTCGTTCGAGGGGCCGTTCGCGGTGTAGAGAGTCTTGCCATCGGGAGTGATGGCAATGCCCCAAGGCCGCAGGCCCACTTCGAAGTAGCCGGTGACTTCGTTGGTGGCAGTGTCGATCACCGCAACCGTCTTGCCCCGTCCCATGGTGACGAATATCTTCTTTCCATCCGGTGCAACGGCGATGCCCATCGGTCTTGCCGGGCTCCCGGTCACTTGGATCGTCTCGATCACCTGGTGGTTGGCCGTATCGACGACCGCTATGGATTCCCCTCTCTCCGCCGTGATATAGGCCCGCGAGCCGTCCGGCAAAAAAGCAACGACGCGGGGCCGCAGTCCCACTTTGAAGCTCTTCGTGAGAGTGTCGGTTTCCGTGTCGATGACGAAGATTTCGGCGTCGTCTTCGGAAGTGACATAGACGGTTTTCCCATCGGGGCTGATTCCCACGCCTTCGGGCTCGTCACCGACCGGAATCGTTTGGATGACTTTGTTGGAGGCAATATCGACGATACTCGCCAGCCCCACGTCCTCGTTAGCGACGTAGAGTTTGGTCCCATCGGCGCTGACAGCCATCTGCTCGGGATCGGACCCTCCGTCCAGTATCTTGATGAGCTTGTTCTGCTCGATATCGAAGACGCCGATTCCGTCGGCGGTCTTATCGGCGGGAGGCAACGTATCTCTGTCCACATCGGGGCCGGCAAAGGGAGAACCGCTGAGAGCGACGTAGAGCGTTTTCTTGTCCGGGCTGAACTGTATGCCGCGGGGCCGCTTACCCAGCGGAGCAGTCGCGATGACTTCGTTCGTGGCGGAGTCGATGACGCTCATGTCCCCGGACGCCTCGTTGGTAACGTAGACCCAGGCAGAGGTTCGCGGTGGGAGCGACGCGGTTTCGGGTGAAGAGCTTTCGGGTTGTGTGTCGCTGTCCCCGCCGCAGTGGCTCAGTAAGCCGAGGCAAATCCCCAGCGCTAGTAGTGATGGCAGTCGTTTCATATAGCTCTCTGATCCGGCAAGTGTTTTGGGAGTCGTTGTTTGCGGACTTCCCTGGCCAACAATCAGTCTGAGACAGTCGAGCAGTCCGAGACAGTCGAGCAGTCCGAGACAGTCGAGGAAGACCTCCTATTGGACAGCACCCATAATACCCCATGCGCTAGGCTGAGTAGCGAACGCCCCCTTTCACCACTGTGCCGCGGCAGGTCCACGATTAAAGCAACCTCTCTATGAGAACTTCGTCAACGTATTTTCCCGCCAGTTTGGCGTGTTTCCGGGCGATGCCGACAACCGAAAATCCTTGCTTCTCGTAGGTTGCCAGTGCGGCCGGGTTGTCCGCCCTGATAAAGGTGAAAATCTTCTCGTAGCCCTTACGGCGGGCGGCCTCGGCGTCGTTTGGGCGGGCTTCGCGAATGAGCAGTTTCATCTGTTTATCTTTGTGCCGGTTGCCTTCGCGTCAACCCGAGGGCACTATTCGAAGGCCCTCGGCTTGAGCCCCGGCGGACAGCCTCGCATCGAAGCAAGCAAAGTCTGGAAGATCCAGCCATAACGCGGAACACAGATGCACCGCATCCGCGCCTCGCAGCCGGTGACGCTCGATCAGATCGGCCGCGGGCTCGAGAACCTGCTCTGTCAGCTCAACCACCTGGAGTACGGTCCAGTCGCTCAAAACGCGCTTTTCTTTCCGGTGTAAACCCGCGCGGAGATCCGCCCTTCCCGATGGCTTCTGCTAAGAACCGAAATCAGTTCGGTGTAGGTCAAGCGGCTGGTAAATAGGCCTGCTTCGTGATTCTTGACCAGCTCGGAAACAGCCTCGCTTTCCGGTTCGGCCAAATACAGCTTCGCCAAGGCGGACGAATCCAAGTAAAGCATCAGCGGCGCTCTTCAGATATCATTTGGACCACGGATTTGCCCGGTTTCATGACCGCTGGGCGACGATGTCCAAGCGGCATCCCAGAGCCCGGACGGATGTGCCCTTTTGCCAGGACCTTCAACAACTCGCCGGGCGGCCCCGCAGCAGAGGGCAACGGAAGAATGCAAGCGATCGGGTGGCCGCGGTCGGTGATCTCGACGGGTTGGCCCTCGCGGACCATCCGCAGGTACTTACCTAGCCGGTTCTTGAGTTCCCTGCATGGAACCGTGATCATGCAGCTATATTTTAGCAACGTAGCTACATCTCTCAGACCGATGCAGGTGGGTTGCCCTGGGGCGCCGATGTTTGGCTACCGCAGTGCGCCAATGACAGCGCACGCAATATCAAGATTCCCATTGGGAAGAAGTGAAGCCCGTTGAAAAGGGGCTGACAAACCTTGGGCGGTGGGGGCATACCAGCCGTAAACGACTGGCCTAGAAACATCAAGCGGCGTGAACGCGGCTCAACGGGAAGACGCGACCCCGATCAAGCGCGGACTTGCGTCCGCGCCTCTGTCCGGCCGTCTGAAATTTCCGCGGGTCAGCGGCTGCTAGCTAGAGTGCTGGCGCTTGGTGGCTTCGAGCCGCGCCTCGGCTCGCCGGATGGCGCGGGTGGCCCGCTCGGCGTCGATCTCCATTTCGTGGCTTTGCAGCATGTCGTTGGCGCGGCGGCGCGCTTCTTCGGCTCTCTTGATGTCGACTTCGTCCGCCCACTCGGCTGTATCGGCGAGGATGCGCACGTGGTCGGGGAGAACTTCCATGACGCCGCCGGTCAAGGCCATGTAACGGGTTTGCCCCGCCGCTTGGTAGGAAAGCACGCCGCTGCCTAGCTGTGTCATGAGCGGCGCGTGACCGGGCAGGATGCCGAGGGAGCCATCGGCGGCGGGGACCTGCACTTCGTCCACTTCCTCCGAGAGCATCCGCTTCTCGGGAACAGCCACGTCAAGGGTGAGTTTGCCGGCCATCGTTAGGCCGCCTTCTCGAGACGGTCCGCTTTCTCAATCGCTTCCTCAATCGTGCCGACAAGATAAAACGCCTGCTCCGGCAGGCCGTCATGCTTGCCATCGACGATCTCTTGGAAGCCCCGAATCGTGTCTGCTACACGGACATACTTCCCGGGCATCCCCGTGAACTGTTCGGCCACGAAGAACGGTTGCGAAAGGAAGCGCTGGATCTTGCGCGCCCGTGACACGGCCAGCTTGTCTTCCTCGGAAAGCTCTTCCACGCCGAGAATGGCGATGATGTCTTGCAGCTCTTTATAGCGTTGCAGCACCTGTTTGACGGCCTGTGCCGTATCGTAGTGTTCGGCTCCGACGACGTTGGGATCGAGAATTCGCGAGGTGGACGCCAGCGGATCGACGGCCGGATAGATGCCGAGAGAGGCGATCTCGCGGGAAAGGTTCGTTGTGGCGTCCAAGTGAGCGAACGTCGTGGCGGGAGCGGGATCGGTGTAATCGTCGGCCGGCACGTAAATCGCCTGCACGGAGGTAATCGAACCCTTATTCGTCGAAGTGATGCGCTCCTCGAGTTCGCCCATCTCCGTCGCCAGGTTGGGCTGGTATCCCACGGCGGAGGGCATGCGGCCCAGCAGCGCCGACACCTCCGAACCCGCCTGCGTAAAACGGAAGATGTTGTCGATGAACAGCAGCACGTCCTGGCCTTCATCGTCGCGGAAGTACTCCGCGACCGTCAGGCCGGTCAGTCCGACGCGAAGGCGCGCGCCCGGCGGTTCGGTCATCTGGCCGTAGATCAGAGCGCATTTCGATTTCCGCCAATCATCGGGATCGATGACTTTCGACTCCTGCATTTCGAGCCAGAGATCATTGCCTTCGCGGGTGCGCTCCCCCACGCCCGCGAACACGGAAACGCCGCCGTGTTCGGTCGCAATGTTCTTGATCAGCTCCATGATGATGACGGTCTTGCCGACGCCGGCGCCGCCGAACAGGCCGATTTTGCCGCCCTTCTGGTAGGGCTCGAGCAGGTCGATGACCTTAATGCCGGTTTCGAGCATCTCGAGCTCGGTGGACTGCTCTTCGAGCGTCGGCGCCGAGCGGTGAATCGGGTGGCGCTTCTCGGTTTCGACCGGACCCTTCTTGTCGACCGGCTCGCCGAGAACGTTGAGGACGCGGCCCAGGGTTTGCGGTCCTACGGGGACGGTGATCGGCTCGCCCAGGTCTTCGGCCGGCATCCCGCGCACGAGCCCTTCGGTCGGCTGCATGGCGACTGTCCGCACGCGGCTTTCTCCGATGTGCTGTTGCACTTCGCAGATGATATCGATCGGGTCGGGAACGTCGAACCCCTCGCTCGTTATGCGGATGGCGTTGAAAATTTTCGGGAGGCGCCCTTCGCTGAATTGCAGGTCAATAGCGGGGCCGGCTACTTTGATGACTTTGCCTGTTGTCGACATGTTTGTTTCCTGGTTGGGCTGGGCTTTATGCGGCGGGAAGCGTTTGGCCGCTGCCGGATCATCGCTTCACAGCGGAAACCGCTCCCTCACGGTCGCGGCTCTGAGCTGCTATTCGAGCGCTTGCGCTCCGGTCACGACTTCAATCAGCTCCGTGGTGATACTGGCCTGGCGCACTCGGTTCAGGTGCAGCGTTAGCTTTTCGATCATCTCATCGGCGTTGCGGGTGGCCGATTCCATGGC
Source organism: Bryobacterales bacterium (assembly GCA_965226185.1). Classification (GTDB taxonomy): domain Bacteria; phylum Acidobacteriota; class Terriglobia; order Bryobacterales; family UBA6623; genus CBDCYS01. The sequence continues at coordinate 2,131,773 of CBDDCT010000007.1, read as the reverse complement.
TGTCATGCGGGCGGCATGCTCGGCGGCGCCCGACTCCACCATCGCCTGGTAGATGTTCGTCTCTACGTACTTCGGCAGCAATGTCCGGAAAATCTCCTCCGGCTTCTGCTCATAGATGTACTCCCGCGAACCGCCCGCCGATTCGAGTATCTTCACGGGCAGCATTCGCTTCACCACGATCGTTTGCGAGAGCACGCTTTTGAATTCGTTGTAGATCAGATAGACGGCGTCGATCTCGGCGGCCACAAACCGGTCCATCACCTTGCGGCTGATTTCTCGCGCAACATTAAAATCGACATTGCTGAAAACATTGATCCACTCTCCGGCGACCGAGACTTCACGGCGGCGATAAAAATCCGCCCCGCGGCGGCCGATCAGCTCAAACTCGACGCTGGCATCGGAGTGCTCCCCTAGAAACCGCTGTGATGCCTTGAGCGCATTGCTGTTGAACGCCCCGCAGAGGCCCTTGTCGCCGGAGAGCAGCAGCAGCAGGATTCGCTTTTCTTCCCGGCGCGCCAGCAACGGGTGGTTCAGCGCCGGTGCGTCTTCGGCTTGATTGCCAAGGATGCTGCCGAGCATCTCGGTTAACAAAGAAGCGTAGGGCCGCGCCGCCAAAACTTTTTCATGAGCGCGCCGAAGCTTGGCCGCCGAGACCATCTTCATGGCCTTGGTGATCTGTTGCGTGTTCTTGACGGAGCGGATGCGCCGCCGCAAATCAATCAAGCTCGGCATCTAGCTCGCGACGGCCTCTTGGCTGTGACGGGAGACGAAACGTTCCTTGAACTCGGCGAGGGCCGACTTGATTTCCTCCGTCAGCTCGTCGTCGAGCGCCTTACGCTCACGGATCTTGGCGAGGACGCTGTCCTGCTGGCGGTCCAAGTGATCGTAAAGCTCGATCTCGAAGTCGCGGCACTGTGAAACCGGCAGGTCATCGAGGTAGCCGTTCGTGCCGGCGAAGATGATCATGACCTGCTTTTCAACCGACACCGGGGCGTATTGCTTTTGCTTGAGAATTTCGACCAGCCGCTCGCCGCGCCGCAATTGCTGCTGGGAAGCCTTGTCGAGATCGGAGCCGAACTGCGCGAACGCCGCCAGCGCGCGGTATTGCGCCAGATCGAGTCGAAGCGTCCCAGCGACCTGCTTCATCGCTTTGATCTGAGCGTTGCCGCCGACGCGGCTGACCGAGATGCCGACATCCACCGCCGGGCGAACGTTGGCGTTGAATAGATCCGATTGCAGGTAGATCTGGCCGTCAGTGATCGAGATGACGTTCGTCGGAATGTAGGCTGAAACGTCACCCGCTTGCGTTTCGATGAAGGGCAGCGCCGTGAGCGACCCGCCGCCGTGCTCGTCGTTGAGTTTGGCGCCTCTCTCCAGCAAGCGGCTGTGAAGGTAGAAAACATCTCCGGGGAAGGCTTCGCGTCCCGGAGGCCGCCGCAGCAGCAGTGAAATCTCGCGGTAGGCCGCGGCGTGCTTGGAGAGATCGTCGTAAATGCAAAGAGCGTGCTGTCCGTTGTCGCGGAAATACTCGCCGATCGCGCAGCCCGCGTAAGGAGCGAGAAACTGCATCGGCGCCGGGTCGGATGCCGAAGCCACCACGACCACCGAATACTCCATGGCGCCGTAGTTTTCCAGCGTCTTGATCAAGTGCGCAACGGTCGATCGTTTCTGCCCGATAGCGACGTAGACGCAGATCATGTCGCCGCCCTTTTGATTGATGATCGTGTCGACGGCGATGGCGGTCTTGCCCGTCTGGCGATCGCCGATGATCAGCTCGCGCTGCCCGCGGCCCACTGGAATCATGGCGTCGATGGCTTTCAGGCCAGTCTGCACGGGCTCTTTGACTGGGCTGCGGTCGATCACGCCGGGCGCCAGCCGCTCAACGGGTAAGTAATGTTCGGTCTGAATCGGCCCCTTTCCATCAATGGGACGTCCGAGCGAGTCCACCACGCGTCCGATCAAAGCCTCGCCCACGGGCACGGAGACGATGCGTCCGGTGCGGCGGACTTCATCTCCTTCCTTTAGCTCCTGATACTCCCCCAACAAGACTGCGCCGACTTGGTCTTCCTCCAAGTTCATGGCGATACCGGCCACGTTGTGGGGAAACTCGAGCATTTCGCCGGCCATGACCTTTTCCAGGCCATGGAGACGCGCAATGCCGTCACCGAGCGAGATGATCGAACCGGTCTCCGCCACTTCAACCGCGGTATCGTAATTCTCAATTTGTTCTCGAATCAACTTCGAGATTTCATCCGCACTGATCTGAGCCATGGACTTAAGATTCTCCTGCGATGGCGCGGTCTAAAGCCTTCAACTGGGCGCGAAGCGAGCCGTCGAATAGGGTGGATGCGTGGCGCACGGTCGCGCCCCCGACCAGATCCGAAGAGACGCCGAATTCCGCGACGACGGTGCTTCCGGTGACCTTGCTGAACTTTTCAATGAAAGCGCTTTGCTGTTGCTCGCCGATCGGCTGGGCTGTCGTCACCAGCAACTGCGCTACTCCGGCTTGATCATCCAGCCACTCCTGAAACGCCCCGATCATCTCGCCTAGAAACGGCATTCGGCGGTGGTCGATGACAACGTAGAGAAAGTTGCGTACGACAACCGCGATTTCGAGCCGTTCACATAAGGTGGCGACGAGAGCCCTTTTGTTCGCGGGCGTGACGGCAGGTGAGGCGAGAACACGGCGCAAAGGCCTGGATACTTCGAGAAGCTCTTGGAATCGCACAAGCTGCCCAATTGCCAACTTGGGTTCGGCGCCGGTCCCCGGCTTGCTGACGACATCGGCTAGTGCTTGGGCGTATCTATTTGCTACAGCCAGAGCCATAATTGAGATCTATCCCCGCCGGGCGGTTTCAGCCGTAAAACTACGCGAGACGCTCGGTCGAAGTGGACGTACCTTGGGGAATGGGAGTGACGCCGATCAGGCGGCTTCGGCAAGCCTTAACTCTCAAATTACCACAGCGTGGCGGAGGTGTACAACTTATGGCAAAAGGGTTGAGCGATAATTGTCCTGAGTCCCCGGTTTTAGCTAGGCGGAGGGGCCGGAGCTCGAAACGCGATTCCCATTTGGCTGATAACAACATTTTTGCGGTAGAATGTTTTAAGGACATTGGCGACACAAGTGGCCTGCCTGAAAGACGTTGCGCGTAAGAGAGATTCTTTCGAACCCCCTGAAGTGGCAGTCCGCTGCCTCCGATAAAAGTGTGTGACCGGAAGTAACTCCGTTAGCAGGCGCTTTGTACGGGACGTCGAGCTAGACTTCGAGCAAATATGATCTGCGGCGCGTGCGGTCATTGGAACGACGACGACGAGCAGCGTTGTACACACTGCGGCCGGCTGGCCGGGTTGAGCTCGGATAGCTCTTGGAAGCGCACGGGGCTTGAGACCCCGCCGGCGCCGCTGCCCCTCGAGCGGCGCTCCGGCACTGCGGCTCGTGCCTGGCGCCACGAGATCAGCCGCAGGCTCGATGAGTACCGGGACAAGCAGCGGGGCGACGAGTTCGATCCACATGCGCCGGCTCCTTTCGACGAGACCCCGAGCCAGCCCTTGCCGAATGTGATCGCAATCGATCAGGCCACTGCCGGCCGGCAACCCCCTGCTCAGTCGGCGCGCCGCTCTGTTCATGCCCCGCTGGCGAGGCTGGGCGAAGCGAGAGCAGCGGAACTTCCCTCCATACCAGCAGTGCGCCGCGAACATGCCGCTGAGTCTGCTACTGGCGGCCAGGCTTTGCCGCCCCCCGGTGTAAGCGCGGGCGCCTTCGGGACGCCGATCGCAGCCGATCGCCTGCCTGGGCCAGTTCGCCGGCGGTCCGGGGGAGTGCAATGCGAAGCCACTGTTGCTCCGCTGCAGATTCGGGCAGTGGCCGGCGTGCTCGATTTGGCAATGGTTGTGGTCGCGCTCGGTGCGTTTCTGGCTGTATTCCATTGGCTGGGTGGTTCCTTGCACCCTGACAAGCAGGGGTTCCGGACTCTGGCAATCACGTCCTTCGTCCTGCTGGCCTTCTACTGGGTCTTCTATGTCGGACACTTCGGTCAAACCCCGGGCATGATGTGGGTTGGACTGCGGCTGTTGAACTTCCATGGGCAAGAGCCGAGCGGCGCCCACAAGGCTGCCCGTGCACTGGGGCTTGTTCTGAGCAGCGCTACGCTAGGGCTGGGATTTGCATGGTCCCTTGCGGACGAAGAAAAACTCACCTGGCACGACCGAATGTCTAGAACGTTCTTAACCCGCGGCGGGGCGCGGGGCTTTCAGATGCGATCCCGGGCTCGAAGGAATCGGGGGGGCCCACTACCCGATCTGCCGCCCACCCGGCGGATTTAGTTTCAATCGCCGGATCTAAATCCACCGTTTTTCAGGCGTTCCGAAGAGTCTAGAGCCGCTGGCTCGGTAGTGCCATCCCCGGGCTCAATCTGAGTTCGGAATCCCCTACCGTTTCGGCTGATCCTGCATCTGATCAGGGCAAAACCCGAGCGCGCGAATTGAACGTGCGAAGATAATTAATTGGACATTGTCGGCTAGTTGCCGCAAGAAGGAACGAACTATGAGCGACACGAAAACTTATTCGAACTACATCAACGGAGAATGGGTTGGCGGAGACGCGACCTTTGAGAACCGTAATCCCGCCGACACCGGCGAGGTCGTCGGGGCGTTTGCGAAAGGCTCCCCGGCCGACGTTACCGCGGCGGCGGATGCCGCCCAGGAGGCTTTAGGAGAGTGGTCGGCGATGACCGGTCCGGCGCGCGGCAATTACTTGTTTAAAGTGGCGCAAATTCTTGAAGACCGCCTCGATCAGCTTGCCGAGGAAATGACTCGCGAGGAAGGCAAGACGCGTCCCGAGGCCAAGGGCGAGACCATGCGCTCGATCAACATCTTCCGCTACTTCGGCGGTGAAGGCTCGCGCATACCCGGCATCTTGGTTCCTTCCGAACGAGACCGCGTTTTCATGTATTCGATTCGCAAGCCGATCGGCGTCGTCGGACTCGTGACACCGTGGAACTTCCCCAGCGCCATTCCGGCCTGGAAGCTGGCGCCGGCCCTGATCGCCGGCAACACTGTCGTGCTCAAACCGGCCTCGGCCGCGCCGCTGAGCGGATGGCGGATCGCGGAGGCATGCCACGAAGCCGGCATCCCCAAAGGCGTGGTGAATTTCGTGGCCGGGTCCGGAAGCGAACTAGGTGAAGCTCTCGTCGGCGCCAAGCCCCTGAAGGCCGTTTCCTTCACGGGTTCGTGCGATGTCGGCAACTGGTTGCACGCAAAGGCGTCGGAACGGCGGCTGCGCATTCAGCTCGAGATGGGTGGCAAGAATCCGACCATCGTGCTAGCGGATGCCGATTTAGGCGCTGCGGTCGGGAACACCGTCAACGCCGCCTTCGCCTCCACCGGCCAGAAGTGTACCGCCACCAGCCGCGTCATTGTCGAAGACGGCATCTACGACGAATTTCTGGCGGCGCTCATTGCAAAGACGAAAGCGCTCAAAGTCGGGAACGGCCTCGAAGCCGGCGTTGATATGGGGCCCGCCATCGACCAGGCTCAGCTCGACACGAACATCCGCTACGTTGATATCGCCAAGAACGAGGGCGCCAAGCTGGAAGTCGGCGGCAACCGCCTCACGGGAGATGGTTACGACAAAGGATATTTTTTCGAACCAACCATCTTCACGGGCGTCGAGGAAAATATGCGGATCGCCCAGGAGGAGGTCTTCGGACCGGTGCTGGCCGTCATGCGGGCGCGTGACTTCGACCATGCGATCGAGGTAGCGAACAACGTTGCCTTCGGGCTCTCGGCGTCGATACAGACCACGAACGTGTCGCGCATTTTTGAGTATGTTGAGAAGATCGAAGCCGGTCTGCTGACGGTGAATCTGCCGAGCGCGGGCGTCGAGTACCAGTTGCCGTTCGGCGGCACCAAGGATTCCAGCTTCGGACCAAAGGAGCAGGGACCCGCGGCCTTGGACTTCTACACCGACCACAAGACCGTGTATCTCAAGTATTGATGCAGCTCTATTGTGAAATTCGTACGAAACGTGGCGGAAAATTCAGGAGCCAGACTCGGAGCCGCGACCGTGAGGGAGCGGTTAGCTGCTTCGACGCGCCTCATCCGAAGCAGCGACGCTCCCAGTTCTGGTTCCGGCGCGTCGGCGTTGGATGACCGAAACTTTCCGGCTCTCGGAGCCCGCAATGGTCCACACGAACGAGGTCCCTCATGAAACTAGCCCAAATCCGAGATTCTTTAGGAGCCATTACCGCCGCCATCGCCGAAAACGGCGGCTTCCGGCCAATCCTCGGACACACCCTGGCCTCCCTCATCGAAAAGGCCGAAGGCGAAAACCGTGAGCTGGCCGGCGTGGCTTCCGAGCTGGCCTCTTCGGAAACAGTGAGCAGCGAGGCGGTCATCCCGATCCATCCGGCGGAGGTGTGGGCCTGCGGTTGCACCTACGCTCCAAGCGCCGAGTTTCGGGACGCTGAACATGGCACGCGCGAAGGCTTTTACAGCTACGTGCATGACCAAAACCACCGGCCCGAGATCTTCTTCAAAGGGACGGATCGGGTCTGTGTCGGCCCCGGCGAGCCCATCGGCATCCGCTCCGATTCGAAATTCACCGCCCCCGAGCCCGAGCTGGCCGTCATCATCAATAGCCAAGGAAAACTGCTCGGCTACACCATCGGCAACGACGTTTCCGCCTGGGATATCGAGCGCGAGAATCCGCTCTATCTTCCGCAGTCGAAAGTCTACGCCGCCTGCTGCTCGCTTGGGCCCGTGATCGTGACCCCCGACGAGATCCCCGACCCTTATGATCTCGACATGACTTGCCGCATCACACGCGGCAGCCAGACGACCTTTGAAGGATCTGTTTCGACCAACAAACTGCGCCGAAAGATCGAGGACCTCATCGACTGCTTGATGCAGAGCAACCCGGTCCCCGCCGCCACCGTGGTCCTCACGGGTACCGGAATTATCGTTACGCAAGAAGCGGCGCTGGCTCCCGGAGACATCGTCACAATCGAGGCGCCACGGATCGGCAAGCTGGTGAATCCCGCCGTGGTAGTGTAAACGCTCAGCGGACTCAAGCAGATTGGCACGGATACCTGATCCGCCGATTCAAGCAGGTTGGGTGTTACCGGGTGGACTGTGGAGTATACTGAGGAGTAGATTCCACATATATGCGCACAATCCAAGTCGTCATCGACGAAAATCTTCTAAAGGCCGCCGACCATTTCGCCCAGCGGACCAAGGTGAACCGCTCCGCCTTGATGCGGAACGCACTTCGCGAGCATCTGAAGAAACTTCACTATCAAGAACTCGAGCGCCTGGAACGCGAGGGCTACGAGCGGTTCCCCGATTCCGAAGATGAAGATCTACAAGGGTGGGAGGAGGTGGCCGTATGGCCGCCCGAATAGAACGGGGTGATATCCGCATATACCAGTACCCTGGGGCCGGAAAGAAGCGCCCGGTTCTCGTGCTCACCCGTCACGGCACGATCCGCCATCTTTCGAAAGTAACGATCGCCCCGATCACTTCCTCCGTGCGGGGAGTACCTTCCGAGATTGTCCTCGACGTCGAAGACGGAATGAAGAAGAGGTGTGCTGTAAACTTTTACAACCTTGTCACGGTTGGGCAGCGAAACTTAGGGCGCCGTGTAGGGAAACTCGGACCCGAGAAGATGACGGAAGCCTGTCAGGCGTTGCTGTACGCTCTCGGCTGCGACGTATGGAGCCCGGTCGGCGACGTCGCGGATTTGATCGGGGAAGTGACACAATAATCCCGTTATGGATCTGCAGCCTCGCGAGTCAAGTTCTCTAATCTAACCCGGCTCCACTGCTCCGCGACACCGGCATGGGCTTCGGCTGGGCCGCCTTCTCGTCGCTGCCGCAGCAGGAACTGCAAGCCGCCGGCAATGCATCACCCCAGCCCGCATTTCTCACCACCTGACGGCCGAAGCACGCGATAGGCCCGCCACTACTTCGTTGCACTTGCTCGCCGTGCTCACCGTACTGTAAAGGTACGCGTCTTTGATTGAATGAGGGTCGTCAAGCGGCGCGCGCCTCGTACTGACGGGCCTCTCACGCACTTCGCCTCGCCACGTGGTGAGAAAGCGGGCTAGGCGTCGAGGGCCGTGTCGCCGGGATGCTCCTGTTGCCTGCCCGTAGCCGTTTATTCCTGAACAGCCTGGGCGGTCCCGCCGCCGAGAGCTCGTCCTGCGTTGGTCGTAGGGTCCATCAGGTCTGAGTCATAAAGCATTCTAACTAGAAGCGAGTGGTACGATGCGGCCACCAGGTGGAAGGGTTATTTCACTACTTGACCGGTACTGCTGGCCTATAGACGAATGAGACGGCAGGGCCGCAACATATGAGAAGCGACGGTCTGTGTCCAGAAAGTTTTAGCGGCCGTCGAGCGAAATACGGTAAAGCTGAAAACCAATGAGTTCACAACCGACGATCCGAATCGCACTTGCCGACGATCACCCAGTCTTCCGTGACGGCGTGCGCCAGTTGCTTTCACTCGAGCCCGACTTGGCGGTTGTGGCGGAAGCAAACGACGGCGGACAGGTCATCGACGTGCTCAAAGAATACAAGCCCGATATCCTCGTGCTGGACCTCAGCATGCCGAGCCTGGACGGCCACACGACGCTGCGCCGTCTGCGGATGGAGAGGTTCAACACGAAAATTATTGTACTCACCGCTTCAGAGGACTCCGACCAGCACGTTCGCGCTGTAGGTTATGGCGCGTCGGCTGTCGTGCTCAAGCAGATGGCGACAGAGCTTCTGACGGCCAGCATCCGCCGCGTACACAACGGAGAGCTTTGGCTCGACGGAGGAATGACGGCCGCCATCATGAAGAGCTTTGGCGGTTCAAGCACCGCTGATGTGAGGCTGACAGCCCGCCAGCGTGAAGTAATTGCGCTTGTCGCCCAAGGGTTCACGAACGGACAGATGGCCGAATCGCTTTTTGTCAGCGAGCAAACAGTAAAAAACCATCTCCACCAAATCACGGGCAAACTCGGGGTATCGGGGCGTGTAGAGCTGGCTCAATACGCTATCAAGCACGGCATTCGAGCAGTCTAACCCGCGCCAGTTTCCGGGACGTCTTGCGCGCAGGCGCCCCGCCCACCCATGAAACCGAGCCGGACCGCAAGCGCGAAGACACGGTCGAAATTCCGTTTTTCTCCCTTGATTTGCCGCTGCGAGCCTTCTGGTACCCGTCCCATGAGGCACATGCCTTGCGCCTGCTGCTGGCCCGGCCGCTCCAGGCCGATGTATCCTTTTCAGAGCACGTCCACCAAATAGGGATTTCTCTCTTATGACACAGGCGGCAGACTCGGAGCCAACCGCAAGACCCGCCGATGCTAGTCAACTCTGCTCCTATCCGGCGGCCCTGCCGTTTCTGCCGCTGCTCTATGTCGCTTGGGCGGATGGAGAATTGACACAAGCCGAAATCGAAAGCATCCAAGCAAAGCTGGCCGAGCAGTCTTGGCCTGAGGAGGGCGCTCACGAGGCGCTGCTATCTTGGCTGCGTCCGGAAGCCCCGCCTACTCCAAACCAGCTTCAGTCACTGTTGCAAACGATCCGGGCGCTGGGTTCGGATCTGGCTCCTGACCAGCGCCGCTCGCTGGTCGAACTTGGGGTGGAATTGGCCCAGGCCGCTGACAAAGGCGCCCAGGAGCGGCCAACCGCGGAAGTACGCCGGGCTCTGGCCGAGATCGAAGAAACTCTTGGCGTTGTGGGAGCCGAGGTTTCCGATCGGCTTCTGGAGCAGCACTCGCCTCCGCTTGACGGCGGCCGTGTTGGCGGCGGCATTGATACCGAAGCGCTGTTGCGGCTGCTGGATGGCCCGCATCAGGAAGTTCGCGAGCAGGTAAGAGCCGTCCTCCGGCACCCAAGATTTCAGCACGTCTATGGGCTCGGCACTGCCTCCTACCGGGAACAGGTATATCGCTGGTGCCGGGTTCTGGCCGGCCATGGTTTTGGCGCTCTCAATTTCCCCGTGGCCTTTGGCGGCTCCGGCGACATGGGCAAGTTCCTTGCCGTGTTTGAAACCTTGGCATTCCACGATCTGAGCTTGCTCATCAAGTTCGGAGTTCAGTTCGGTCTCTTTGGCGGAAGCATCCTGATGCTGGGAACCGAGCGTCACCACCGCCGCTATTTGGCCGATACCGGGACCCTTGAACTGCCGGGCTGCTTCGCCATGACCGAACTGGGGCACGGCTCCAACGTTTATGACATCGAAACCGAGGCGCATTACCGTCCAGAGTCCGAAGAGTTTGAGATCGTCACCCCCGGCGAGTCAGCCCGCAAGGAATACATCGGGAACGCCGCCTGCCACGGCCGCCTGGCAACGGTGTTTGCGCAGCTTTTCGTCAGAGGCGAGCGGCACGGAGTTCACGCCCTGCTAGTCCCAATTCGAGACAAGGACGGTAGTGTCCGTGACGGTGTGCGTATCGAGGATTGCGGTGAAAAACTCGGACTCAACGGCGTCGACAACGGCCGGATCTGGTTCGACCATGTGCGCGTCCCCCGCGAGAACTTGCTCAACCGCTTTGCCGACGTGAGTTCGGACGGCGAGTACTCGAGCAGCATTCCCAGTCCCTCACGGCGTTTCTTCACCATGCTGAGCGCCTTGGTGGCGGGCCGAGTGAGCATCGCGCTCGCCGCCTTGAGTGCAAGCAAGTCCGGGCTTGCCATCGCCATTCGTTATGGAGAACAGCGCCGGCAGTTCGGACCCGAAGGCGGGCAAGAATTCCGTCTGCTCGACTATCGATCTCATCAGCGCCGGCTGATGCCGCCACTGGCTGCCACCTATGCGCTCCACTTTGCGCTGCGGCAATTGGGCCGCCGATTTGCTGAACGCTCCGAACAAGACGAACGCGAAGTCGAGGTTCTCGCCGCGGGCCTGAAGGCCTATAGCACTTGGCACAACATCGAAACTCTCCAAACAGCGCGGGAATGCTGCGGCGGGCAAGGCTACCTTGCCGTCAATCGCTTCGCCGCTCTCAAAGCCGACACCGACATCTTCGCAACGTTCGAGGGAGACAATACCGTGCTGATGCTGCTGGTGGCCAAGGGTCTATTGACTGAATATCGCCGCCAATTCGAGGATTTCCGGCCGTTCACCCTGCTCAAGTATCTCGGCCGGCGGGCCGGCACGGCCCTGACGGAGCTGAACCCGGTCGTGACGAGGCTGACCGATGAAAGTCACCTCCTCGATGCGGAATTTCACCTGGCGGCGTTCCGTTATCGCGAGGAGAGCCTGCTGCGGTCCGCGGCGGCCCGGCTGAGACATCGAATTCAGGAAGGTCAGGATTCTTACCATGCCTTCAACGACTGCCAGGATCACCTGCTTTCAACGGCTCACGCGCATGTCGAACGAGTCGTGCTGGAACAGTTCATCAAGGCTGTGGCGGCATGCCAGCCCGAATCGTTGCGAGACTCTCTGCAATCGGTCCGCGGGCTTTTCGCCCTCTCGCGGCTCGAAGCCGATCGCGGCTGGTTCCAGGAAAGCGGTTATCTATCGAGCGGCAAATCCAAAGCCATCCGGACGCAGGTCAACAAACTCTGCGCCGATCTGAGACCTGACGCCGTGGCGCTAGTCGACGCCTTCGGGATTCCGGATGAGTTGCTGGGAGCGCCGATTGCGGCTCCATGAACCTTGCACCAAAACAGGCGGAATCAGAACCGTGAAGCTAGGAAGGCGCGCCTGCGGAGAGAAAATTCCAACCCTCTGAACGATCTTTCGGCAGCAGGCTGTGAGCTACTTCCGGCCGCCGTTCGGAGACAGCTCAATCGGGGGGAGGGGCGCCCTTCACCTTTGAAAGTACCGCGTCAAAAAGGTCGGCTTTCTTGCTGGGCTTTTTTTTGGTCCCCCCCTTGCCGTGCCGGTAGTTGTGCTCGTGGTAACAGGTGCGGCATTGCACCTTGGCGGGCTCGCCGTTGACGATCGCCATGATGGAATGGTTCGTCAGCATACGGCACTTCGTGCAGTGGTCGTCAATGATGTCACCTAGACGGATCTCCGACATCACAGGGGTCTCCAGGAAGGATTCCTATTATCTCATAGGCAACGGCCGAAACAAACACGCCCGCCCCTTTTTCGCCTTTTTTCGGAGGGGCTAGAGCGCGGGTGGTATCGGGATGCCGCAGCGTCCCGACGTGGCGCACGCTGAGGTCAGGCTGGTGGCCCAACATTTGAGGGAACCGCTACTCCCCGGCCGCCATGGGGAACGCAACCCGCGCCTTACTGCTTCCGCAAACAGTAGAGGTAATCGGCTGTTCGTATGAAAAGCTGATTCCCGGCCGCCGCGGGACTTGCCAAAGTATGGCTGTCCAGCTTGTTGGTCGCCAGAACCTTGAATTCGTCTCCCGCTTGGAGAACTGTTGTCGTGCCGTCCTCACTCGTGGCGTAGATCTTCCCGTCGGCCACCGTTGGCGATGAGCTATAGATGCCAGGCTCGATGCGCTGGCGATCCCAAATCACCTTGCCCGATTTCGCGTCCAGCGCGACAACGATGCCCTTATCTCCCAGCACGTAGATGCGTTTCCCGTCGGTGGTCGGCGTCGGGACATCAGCGCCCAGGTTATTCCGCCACACAAGATTCGTCTTGCTGATATCGCCGGAGCCACCGGCCCGAAAAGCGATGAACGGCCGTCCCCGGGTGCTCGTTGTGTAGATCACGCCATCGAGCAAAACCGACGACGCAATCGTGCGATAGAACTGCTGTCCGCCGGGGTTAAACCCGCTCATGCGCCAAAGCTCTTTGCCGCTCTCCAGATCGTGGCCCGTTACGTAATCGCCACCGGAGACAACCAACTGCTTCTTGCCGTCCACATCGGCAATCAGAGGGGTCGAATAGTTGTCGGGCGACTCGTTCTGTGCGTCGGTCCAGCGATTCACCTTCCACACCGTTTTGCCGCTGGCCCGGTCCACGGCGAAAACATAGGAAGGGTCATCCGTCGTCATTCCGTGGAGCACTTGTATGTAAAGCCGGTCCTCGAACAGCAGGGGCGAGGAAGCGTATCCGTGATTGAGGCCGAAGCGGCCGTAGTCCTCTTGAATATTGCGCTGCCAAACTTGGTTGCCTTCGAAATCGAAACAGGTGAGCGTGCCGGTGCCGGTCATCACCCAGATGTGGGTTCCGTCGGTCACCGGTGAAGGTGAAGCCATGTTTTGCTTTTGCTGGAAGCGGTTGCCGCTGCCCGTTTCCCTCCGCCAAAGAATGGATCCGTCCTGGCGGTTGACGGCCAGCAACAGTATTTTGCCGCTCGAACCCGAGCCTCGCGCGCCGAAGCCTTCTTCGGCCGACGTGACCAGCACGACGTCTTCCCAGATGATCGGCGTGGCCGCGCTCCAGCTCGGCAGCTTGACGCGCCAGGCGACGTTTTCCGTCTGGCTCCAGGTGACCGGCAGATCCTTGGCCGTCGTGCTCGTGCCGTTTGAATGCGGTCCGCGCCACTGCGGCCAGTTCAGGTTGGGATCGGACGCACCCAGGCCGGTCGAAACCAATAGAAAAATGGCGAAAAACGAACTCAGCTTTAGCAATGCGCGCTCCAATAAAAGAACCCAAAGCCATCGTATCACAGGGCTAGCTGGCAGCCGCCGCGGGGTGACAGCGGAGCGGCCCTCAGCAAAGTGGTGGCAATCTCAACTTCCCCGTCCCGACTGCCCCCCGACCTTCCCCAAAGAGCCAGTTTCGTCTTATAGGATGACAGGTCCAGGGTCTTGCTAAACTGAAGCCCAAAGTTTCGCGGGCAACGGACATCGTTCCTTCAAATGAAAACCTCCGATCTATTTGTCAAATGTCTGGAAGAAGAAGGCATCGAGTACATCTTCGGCGTGCCTGGGGAGGAGAACGCGGATTTCGTCATGTCGCTGGCGGAGTCCGACAAGATCCGGTTCATTCTCACCCGGCACGAGCAAGGGGCGGCCTTCATGGCCGAGGTTTACGGGCGTCTCACGGGGAATCCGGCAGGCTGTCTGGGCACGCTGGGGCCGGGGGCGGCCAATCTCATCACCGGCGTGGCTGATTCCAACATGGATCGGGCTCCCATGCTGGTGCTGACCGGGCAGGGCTCCTCGCAACGGTTGCACAAAGAATCGCACCAAATCATGGACGTGGTGGCGATGTTCGCGCCGGTCACGAAGTGGGCTACCAGCATTCTGCATCCCAACACGATTCCGGAGATAGAGCGCACAAGATGTGGATCGCGCGGCACTACCATTGCCACGAGCCGAACACCTGCCTGATTCCGAATGGTTTTTGCTCGATGGGTTTCGCGCTGCCGGGCGCGATCGCGGCGAATCTTGTATTTCCCGATCGGCGTATTCTGGCGATCGCCGGCGATGGCGGCTTTCTGATGAACGTGCAAGAAATGGAGACCGCGCGGCGCTTGAACAGCAATCTGGTTGTCTTGCTCTGGGAGGACGGCGGCTACGGGCTCATCGCCTGGAAACAGGAAAACCAGTTCGGGCGCAGTACGGAGCTGGCCTTCGGAAATCCCGACTGGCTCGAACTGGCGCATTCCTTCGGCTGGCAGGGCCACCGCGTCGAGCGCAGTGTGGAATTGAAAGATACGCTGGAGAAAGCCTTCCAGGAGGGAGGACCCAGCTTGGTCGTCATCCCGATTGACTATCGCGAGAATCAGTTGCTCACCAAGAAGCTGGGCGAGATCACCGCGACGATTTAGTGCTCCCAGCGGCGGGGTGACCGTCGGAGGCGTGGGTGCAACGGGGGCGCACGGGCGGACCCGGTTACGGAGTTTGGCTAACCGCGCCGAGCTGCGTGCGTGGCCGTCAGGCAAGTGATATAGTGACTCGGGCGGAAGCGAGGTTTGGGCTTCATGGAACGAGGTGAAGAACATGAATCGACGCACGGTTTTGACAACCATGGCGGCGGCGGGCGGCGGGATTCTCGCTAGCGCCGGACCGCTAGGAGCAGCGCAATCGGCCGCGCGGCGTGGCATGCCACCGCTGACGATCAAAGACATCAAGGTGATCATGACGCAGCCGGCGGGCAGCCAGTTGGTCATTGTCAAGGTTCAAACCAGCGAGCCCGGCTTGTATGGAGTGGGTTGCGCGACGCACCAAGAGCGGCCCTATGCCGTGACGGCGGCGATTGAGAAGCACATTAAGCCGTTCATCTTGGGGCGCAACTGCGACGAGATCGAGGACATCTGGCAGAGCATCTACCTGGCCTCCTATTTCCGCAGCGGTGTAACGCTGAACAACGCGCTCAGCGGAATCGACGGGGCGTTGTGGGACATTCTCGGCAAGTGCTTGGGCGTGCCGGTGTACCAGCTTCTTGGCGGCAAGGCGCGCGCGGCGGTTCCTCTGTATGCACACGCCAGCGCGGGCAGCTTCGAAGAGCTGGAAGACCGCGTGCGCGAGTGGATGGAGCAGGGCTACCGCCATGTGCGGGTGCAGGTCGCAACTTCGGGTTTCTCGGGCTACGGGGCCAGAGCCGGCACGTCGGACGCCGTCCGCAGGATGCGTCCCGACGGCGTGCGGCCGTCGCCGGTCTATGAGCCGACGCCTTACGTCAATACCACGCTCAAGATGTTCGAGTACCTGCGATCGAAGATCGGCTACGACGTCGAGTTGCTGCACGATGTTCACGAACGAACGTCCCCGGCGCAAGCACTGCAACTGGCGAAGCTGCTCGAGCCCTATCGGTTGTTCTTTCTGGAAGACCCATTTGCGCCCGAAGATGTGGGGTGGTTCAAGATCATGCGCCAGCAGACTTCGACGGCGCTGGCGATGGGTGAGCTGTTCGTCAACCGCAATGAGTGGTTGCCGCTGGTCGCTGAACGGTTGATTGATTTCGTGCGCTGTCACATTTCCGCCGTGGGCGGGCTCAACATGGCGCGCAAAATCGCCTCTTGTTGCGAGTTCTTCAATGTCCGGACGGCCTGGCACGGCCCGGGCAACGTGTCGGCGGTCGGACATGCCGTCAACATGCACCTCGACCTGGTGGCGACGAACTTCGGCATCCAGGAGCAGAACTACTTCTCGGACGCCGTGCGCGAGGTGTTCCCCGGCGCACCGGAGCTTTGCGGCGGCTACATGTATTCGAACGACAAGCCCGGCCTGGGGATTGACGTCGACGAGAACGAAGCGGCCAAGTATCCCTATGCGGCGCAGGGCCGCAACCGCGGTGAACAGCGGCGCCTGGACGGCTCGACCCAGCGGCCCTGAAGCGGGCAATGGCGTTGAGGGCGTCACGCGCCCTTGGGCGTGGGGGAAGTGCAGCGGGCCGGCTCGCGGGGAGACCTTCGCCCGCGCTCCACTTGCAGCGAAACCTTTGCCTGCGCTGCTGGAGGTTTCGTCGTGATCGGCTGATGCCGGGCATCCATTGCAGTGCGGTCGTTCGGTGAGGCCAGCAAATAAGGGACAGGTTGCCGTTCGCTGGACTCCCGCTTCTGCATCATGCCTATGTACTGTCCCGGTAAAGGTTGGGTCTCGGCGAACAGCGAAGAGGGTTCGCATCGCAACGAGAGATTTCCCAACCTTCCCACCGTCCCTTGGAAATCGCCAAAGCGATTCCCACATTCCCACAGCCCCGACGACGATTCTTGCTTACAAACTTACAAACAACAAACCAAGGGGACATTTCTGTCGCCTCTTGACAAAAACGGAGTGGCGCAATTGACACCAGATCAAGGTGCAACATAGAATCAAAAGGATCGAAGCGGGAGTAACTCAGTTGGTAGAGTGCGACCTTGCCAAGGTCGATGTCGCGGGTTCGAATCCCGTCTCCCGCTCCAGTTTCAACCGGCGTCGGCCCTAACCCGATTGGGAGCAGGGCCTTTATTTTCAGCGGTGCCGGACAAGCAACCCTGACCTCGTTGCTGATCGGCGGGAACACCTCAGCGGACAGCTGGGAAGAGCAGGTTTCTCAGGCGCGGTAGCCAAGTGGTAAGGCAGAGGTCTGCAAAACCTTTATTCGTGGGTTCGATTCCCACCCGCGCCTCCACCCTAAGCTGTTGATTTCTCTGCATTTCACTTATTTTAAAAGACTTCACCCAATGGCCTTGAAGGTCGAATCTGGTAATCTCCGGTCATCCCCGGACCCCTGTGGGAATCTTTGGTCAACAAAAGTGACCAAAAAGTGACCACAGAGAGTGACCAAAGCTGCGTTCATCTTCACTGTACCTCTTCGCTGTCCAAGGTTTCCCGCCGGAGAAGCGCCTGGTGGAATTGCTTCACCCCTTCGCTTACCTCTTCCTGGCTCAAGTGCACGTAGCGCTGGACGGTCCGCATGTTTGCATGACCCAGCACCTTTGCCACCAGCGCCATGTCCTTCGTGTGCCGATAGAGGTCGGTTGCGAATGTGTGCCGGAAGCTATAAATATCCACCGCGAATCCTACGCGCTCAAGAACTCGGTCATGGGCACCAACCAACCCGGAGTACGTGTAGGGCCTGCCCGGCTTCTTTCCGGGGAAGATCCAAGGTCCGCTCCCGGCCATGCGCCGACCGAGAATTGCGACTGACTCATCTGCCAAATCGAGAGTTCGGCGTGACGCTTTGCTCTTGACCAGTGTCACTCTGCCAGAGCTATCCAGCGACCGATGCACGGAGAGAGTGCGAGCTTCGAGGTTCAAATCTTGTTTCGCAAGAGCAAGCGCTTCGGCTGGTCTAAGCCCCTGAAGGCGCATCAGCTTGGTGACATCGTGAACTGGCGCACCTGGTGTGGCCGTCTTGAAATAAGCCACCTCCTCACTCCGGATGAGGACACGGTCGTTGCGAGATTCGTTGTCACTCGGGATCTTGATCTCCCGCACAACGTTTTTCTCTACCCAACCCTTACGCTGGCCGTACTGCATGAGCTGGCTTAGAGCATGGATGTCGTGACGGATTGTGACCTC
The DNA here is from genome assembly GCA_965226185.1 of Bryobacterales bacterium. Classification (GTDB taxonomy): domain Bacteria; phylum Acidobacteriota; class Terriglobia; order Bryobacterales; family UBA6623; genus CBDCYS01. Next base: position 2,113,917 of record CBDDCT010000007.1, on the reverse strand, counting down.
ACGGATCAGGTTCTCCCGTCTCCAGCTCTTTAGTTCTTCGAGGTCGCCTGCTGTGATCGAGTCCAGTGAGCGATCCCCAAAGACGGCCTTGATCACGTTGAGGCTGACTTGCTGCCGCCGGGCTGTATTGGGGTGATCCCGGTGCTCCATTGCAGACCATCTCATGAACATCTCTACGGCCTCATTGAACGAGATGACCCGACGGGCCGTTCCCTCCACCACCTGTTTCCGATGGGCCTCCATCAGAGCAATTGCGGCGGCCTGGTTTGATACGGTGGCCTTTAAATCGGTGGTCTTCGCGTAGGTTTGGCCGCGCACCTTGAAGCGATAGGCCCAACGATCCACTCCGCCCTTGCCTCGAACTCTCATTCCCCGTGCTTTGCTTGTCATCTAGGCGTCTCCTCAGCCAGTTGGCGAATTCTTCTTGCCCATAATAGATCGTTTGGCCGATTCTGATGTAGGGAGGGCCTTCACCCTTGGCTCGCCACTTCCGAAGGGTCTCCCGGCTTTTGCCCAAATGTTGGGCTACCTCCGCCTCTGTGAGGAGAGCAGGAATCTCGGCAGATTTGGGATTGTCGCCCATCGTTATCGAACCCAACCTGGATTGCTCATCGACAGCCGATGAATCAACTCCCTTCCGAGGGAATGTCCTTCAAGCGGCCAATTGCCTTCTGACAGACTCTCTGTAAATCTCACGAATCTGTCCAGCATCTAGCTCGTGTTCACTGTGCGGAATAAGGTCCTTGTGCTTCTTCAAGATCCTGCTCGCATTCCGAGTCGATTTCTTGTTCAACCAGCTCTTAGTTCGGTGGATACCTTCCCTCTCAATGCAGGTTCGAAGCCCCATACCCCGCAAGTAGAAGTTCAACTCGTAGTCTCGGGGGTCTGGCTCGGGTATCCCGTTCGGAACAACTTCAAGACGTTCAAAGGGGTCGAAGTCCGCTATGCCCACAAGCTGGCCGAATTTTTCGATGGAGCTTGGAACCTGACCGCCGCCAATCTGCCGCTCCACCCTGGTCAGGACATCTGACTCCGAGTAGCCGTAAAGCGACTCGAAAGAGGGAAGGTCGGCGTCAGCCTTGCGCCTCTTCAGCCGCTGGTATTGTTGTTGCGACTCGGCGATCTTGTTGTAAATCCGAAAGCAGTTCGGGCGCTTGCCCAGGTACAGGGTCTCGACCTCAGCCTTTCCCATTCGCGAATACTCGGTCTTGCCTATGTCGGCCACCGATCGTTTATAGCGTGCTCGCACATGGTGCATAAACCAGGAAACAGGCACATCTCGAACGTCAGCGGCCAAATCGATGCGCATCAGCGGGAGCGTATTCGCGTGTACGGCAAACAGTCGCTCGATCTCGGTCCGCATGCGGGGATACGTCATGCTTCCTGTGTCCAGTAGTTCAAGCTTGTGATTGCCCTTCCGACCATGCTTGCAATCACTGCTGTCCAAATTAGCTGAGCGGAGCGGGTTCGGCTGCTGAAAACACGCCAGAAAGCCCCGCCAGGAGGCCGATCTGGGAACCAGGTTGCCGGTTTGGACAAGATAGAAATCATGCTGCTGTCCCAATTAGGCCTCCATTCCCGCCAGTAATAATTGCTGTGGCGACTCGGGTTCGCTGCCCGGCGGCGGGTGAAACGGTTCGTCCAGCCAGGCGAACAATTCGCGGTGCACAAACAACTGCTGCCGCAACAAAGCGACCAGATTGGACAAGCTCCAGCCCCAACGCGCCCGCAGCTTTAAGTACCGCAGCAGCAAGATCGCGATCAGCGCCGTCCAGATCTGGATCTTCAGCGCGTTCGCCGAGGTGCCCACGAAGGTCTTCACCCGCAAGTTCTGCTTGAGAGCCTTGAAAAACAGCTCCACTTGCCAGCGGTCTTGATAAATGGCGGCAATCGTTGCGGCCGCCAACCCCAGGTGATTCGTCAAGAACACGAGCGTGCGCTGCTGCTTGGCGTCGAAGTATTCGATGCGGCGGAACACCACCTCGGAGCCGCTGGCGGCCAGCGAGGGAAAGAAGATCACTTCGTCGCGGCGCACGCCTCCGGGACGGCGCGGCAACGGGCGCTGTTCGAGAACCTCGTAGTTGGCCCCGCGTTTCAATCGTGTGACAAAGAAAACGCCCCGCTCGCTCAGCTCGGCGAACCAGTCGTAGTCGTTGTAACCGCGGTCGAAGACCACGATCGTGCCGCGGTCGAACGACATTTTGCGGGCCGGCGCCAGGTCGGGCGTCTTGGCGTCGGTGACCACGCAGAAGCTGGGCAGGTAGCCGTCGTGATCGAGTACCAGATGGAGCTTGACGGCGCCCTTGGTGCGCTGGAACTGGGCCCAATCAAACAGCGAGGCGCACAGATCGATGACGCTGGCGTCCAGACTCAGCAGCTTGTTTTTGAAACGGAACTTGTGGCCCGGCGCCGCGCCGCGGCACTTCGCCAGCAGTTGATGAAAGACCGTTTCGTAGATCTGCCAAGGGCGTTGCCGGTTGGCGTAGGCCAGCGTCGAGCGCGGCGGTGCGGCGGACAAGCCCAGGTGCCGCAGCTTGCCTTCGCTGGCCGCCAGACCGCCGCAAATCTCACGCAACGACTGGGCGCGGCCGAGCTGGCAGAACAGCATGGCGACGAACTGTCCCCAGCAAGTGAAGCCGCGGGCGTGGCGCTCCCCGCGATGCTGGCGGACGGCCTGTTCAAACTCCGAACGCGGGAACAGCTTTAACAATTGAGAGAAAATACTGCATACTTGACTCATGGCGGGGCCTCCTCGGGCGGGTTGGTTCATAGGCCTGAACCCAATCCCAACCTAACAGAGGTTCCGCCTCCCCGGCTTACGAATTCAAAACGCTAATTTGGACAAGAGTGGCTTGCAATGCGCATGGAGAATTGCCTCGTAACCATATGGCCGGAGGTCAGCGACCGCCCCATAGTGGCGCGAATCCCGGAAGGGGTCATCCGGACTGCGCCGAAGTTCACCGTACAGGCTCCCGAACCCCCTGGAGTAAGGAGTCTGCGCTGGTACTCTGACGTCGATCTTGTCTATCACAAACGTTCAAGACCTCGATCGAGGCTCACCTCGTCACTGGTGACGCAGGTTGCCGGCTATTAGACAGGGCCGGCAACTGAGCGTGGGGGACTTCGTCCCCCTACACCCCCTAGCCCTTTTTTGGCCGGAGGACACCCCTTCGCTTCGCTCAGGGGTGTCTATAGTGGGCGGGCCAGCCCTTGGTTTTCGACCAAGTGTTATGGGTGTAGGTCTGCCTCCGGCCGCCGGGTCGTCAATGGGCACAGACGTTGCCCGGACTTGGAATGCAGACCGCACGCGCTGGCCCATCGAAAGTCTGAGAGAGCCGCTATTCGCGGAGAAAAGGGTGAAATCGTGATCACCGATACTTGGAACGCAGTGCAGTAGGGCGCTGTTGCGCTCCGAACGGCGCGTCTTCTCGCCTCGCGTAATCGGGGCGGCTGACCAACCCCGGTGGCGAAACTCCATGGTTGCGGCGCGAGCATCGAGCTTGGTTGCCCGGCTTACCCAATGGTCCGTGCCTGGTTCTTTCACGCCGTTCGCTACCTCCTCGTGGGCCTCAACTTACTCTTGAGCAGGCGGATGGATTCGCGCCCGTTGTAGAACAACCGCGCGGAGCAAAACCCGCAGTTGATAAAGGGGCGTGAGGTCTTCGTCAGAAACACAGCAACGGCGTGGTTACACACGGGACATTTGGTAGTGCCGAGCTGATGCATGGCGGGCTTAAGTACCTCACTATCGATTCCCTTTTCCTCAGCTCTGGCATCAATCCCGAGTAACTCCTCCAACGGGCTTGGCTGGCACTTTTCTTTCTTACTTGACATGTCATGTACCCTTTAGAGATCTCTAGAAGTGACTACAATCTCATTCTGTGGCATTTTTGAAGAAAGTCAACCGGTTGCGAGGGAGCTCCAGGATCAACTCACGGAGAGCTTAAAGAAAGGAGTTTCAATATGCGGAGAGAGGCCCAAAAGGCGAAGGAATTCACGGCGAAGAAAAATGTCAAGCCTCCCAAGAAGACTGTCCGACAAATCCTCCAAAGTGTCGAAACTAGGCTTGAGGGGCTGGAGAGACGGGTCGAGGATCTGGAAGGATGGTCGTTCGGATCACTTGAGTCACCCGGTCTTGGGCAGAGAAAGAAGCCTGGCACGCGCAAGAAGATCGGCGACACCGAGCTTTTCTACAATCGCGACGAGTTCGTGCTATGGCTGGAAAGCATTTGGCCGGAGGCTGTATCTGCGGTTCTGGGGGCGAACAACCCAAAGGATCTTCTCCGGGTGTTGGGGCGCTATGCCAACCCGATCAAATACCGGCGGCCCTATGAAGCTCGCATGCTCAGGAATACCGATGCACTGCTGGAGTTTCTTCGCAGTCCAAACTTCGTCAGGAAACCACTGAAGCAAACTGTTATTACGGCGCTGGCTGGAGATTGGGACGAGGAGGGGTGGAGAGCAGCTGCGCGCCTACCTCCTAGGCGGATCGCCAATGCTATGGCCGGTGTACCTGAAATCAGTTGGAGAACCTCATTGGACCGATGCTCCAAAACTCCCTCGAAGTCGCTTCCCGACACGCGAACGGCCGAATACTATCGCAAGATGTACGACTTGCCAGCTTATTACTTGGGTGAGAACATTTCCGAAAAAACGGGGGACCAATGGGAGCCGACTGTAGGCCCCTTCTACAGTTCCTCGCGGGCCCGGACTCGGGCGGATGAACTCAGCGCAGAAGGGAAGATAGTTTGCGTCAAATCAGAGTCCGAACTTGAAGAGATGGCGTTTGACACCGTAAAACTTTTAGAGCGGGTCACGTATCTGGAGCCGGGTCGGACAAGCCGGTAACCAACGCTCGTGACCAAACTCAATCGAGGGTTTCTACTGACTGGACCATTACTGTAGGCCCTTGGAAAGCTCACAGACCTTTTAAACTACATCCAGGGCATCAAGATCTCCCAGGATGAACTTGGTGGTTGTTGTTGCACATCCATAGACATAGGTGTGGGACTGCTAGTTGATGCTGTCTTCTTCTGAGTGGAACATAAAACGTACGAAGCTTAAGAAATCATATTCGACGCACATCCTGTACCATAAAAATAAGTCCGGTTTGCAAAACTGATGAAAAGAAATGAGAGCTCGACATAACGCAGCGAAAAAACGGGCCCTGCAGGTTTTCGCAGATTTCGATACTTGGATGAACGTGCGAACCTGGGCCAGGCTCGCCGACGTCAAACCGGTGAGGCGCGGGTACACGTATCTGGCGCGCTTAGCCCTGTTCGGCCTGCTGGAACGGGCGCGAGACGCCCAGGGGCGACTCCTCTATCAAATCACGGAGCGGGGACGCAAGCGCCTTGCGTGGCTTTGCTCTTCCGTGCGCTGAAGGCAGCGACGGTTTCGGCAGGCCTACTCAAAATCAAAAGGGTTGAGGGTCGGTCCCTAGATTTTTCGGTTTTTCGGTCCCGGCTTTCTTCACGCAACACATGAGAAACCGCTGGACGAGTCTGAAGGCGTTTTGACTTTTCCTCCGTCTTTTTGGGGGCTCTTCTTCGCGCTTAGGAGCCGCTTCAAGAAGCTTCGCCGGTTTTTTCTTGCTATCCTCCGATTCGGCCTTTGCGAGCTCGCCAGCGGCTTTAGACGATTCGGGATCGACCTTTTTGGCCGGCACCTTTTCGGTTTCTTTTTCCTTAGGCCGCTTGTTGTCTGTCGTTGATTCGGACATAAAAACACTCAGGTTCCCAAATAGTCCAGCGGTAGTAACCGCCAGCCTCAAGCCACACATGAACCACCTGGTGAGCTTGAAGGCTTGCGACAGCTTGCGCTATCTCGGTACCAACTTCGTCGGAGCAATGCTCTCGTTTGAGCGCAACTCGTTGATGAGCCTCTCCATGCAGCTCCTCGCTAACTTCGGCGGGTTGGGGTAGGGACCCACAGAGCCGTCGAGCGCCGAGCCCCCTGCCAAAACCCGTTTTAGGGAGGCCTTGGAGATTCCACTTAAGCCCCTTGTTTCGCCCGTTGCTGGCGGCGGATTCCAGGGAGGTTTTCGGTAGGGCCTAATCCAACCCATCCGCCGCTACGCCATCTGTAAACCCTAGCGGCTGGGGAGGTCATCTGCGGAACCTCTGCCGGGCTGGTTTTCGGGGAGGCTCAAAATCCAGCACAGAATAGCTACTGAGAAATTTCATTACCACCAGCAATCGGCCATCGACACTACCTCCTTAGGCGGCCAGAGCCGGTGAAAACCGACTCGACTCAGGGGCTTAGCGGTGCTACGATTGGTTAGCTGGTGGTAAGGCTTGTTATCACCAGCTAACTGATGACCTAGATGACCTAATGGTATCGTCCGCCACGATTGCACCCACCTTCGGCGCGCAGCCGCTTGCCAGAGGAGCCGGTCGCGCCGAGTGTCCGGGAACATAGCTCCTCTAGACGATGGGGCAAGTTCGACGCCGGGCCCAAAGTCTCTCAGCAACTGGACGACCGGAAATCCACGCCAGGGTGTCCTACAGGAGTCGGTAGCGGGGATAATAGGGCACCGGAGCCGCCATGCAGCATCCTTCTTCGCGAGTAGCACTGCTTTTCGTTTTCGTTGTTGGCGCCGCGGCCGGGGCCGATCGCGGCGAAGTGTCCCGAGCCATCGAGGAGCGGCTCGGGCATGGCTTGGCGAGTGAGAGGTCGCCTGACGTTACCTCCAGGCGATTTCCGCGGAACGTGGACCTGACCGACGGCCTCACCGAAGAGGAAGCGGTCAGCCTAGCGCTCTGGAATAACGCCGCATTGCAGGCGACGCTTGCCGATCTTGGTCTCGCGCAAGCGGAATTGCTCGAAGCCGGCCTGTTGGTAAACCCCAGCTTCCAGATGCTGGTGGGGCTTGGCTCTAAGCCTTTCGAGTTCCTCCTGATCGCCCCTATCGAAGCGCTGTGGCAGCGACCGAAGCGAATGGCAGCCGCCGAACTGAATCTTCAAAGCGTCGCTGAGCAACTTGTGCAGAACGGACTCGACCTAGTGCGCGACACACGCCTAGCGTATGCGGACTACCGCATGTTTGAGGCGCAGGCGAAGCGGGCCTCCGGGGTGGCGGACCTCGCCGAGGAGATCGCGGAGCTCGACGCCAAACGCTTGGCCGCTGGAGATATCGGGGAACTGGACCTGCAGCTCTCTCGTCTTCGGGCGCTGACGGCTCGTGACACGGCGGTGCAACTGGAGCAAGAACGTCCCGTCGCTTGGCAACGATTGCGCCTGCTGGCCGGACTGCCGTCGACGACAGTAGCGCTCGATCCCGCCGACAGTGACGCGACACCGCGAGCACAGCCGGCGGCCGACGAACTCTTGGCGATCGCATCACGTTCGCGGCCTGACCTGCGCGCAGCCGAACTAGCAGTGGAAGGTGCCGGACAGCGGTTGGGCTGGCAAAAGTCGACGACGTTCGCCCGTGTGGCCCCGATGCTCAGCAGTAAAGGCATCGGCGACTCCGGCATCAAGACTGGGCCGGGTCTCGCGATGGAGATCCCGCTGTTTAACCGCGGGCAAGGGCGAATCTCCCGGGCGGAGGCGGAGTTAGAGCAAGCGGCCCTGCAATTGGCGGCTCTTCGCGCCCAAGTCGAATCGGAGACGGCAGCGGCGGCCGCGCGCTTGTCGCAGGTCGCAGCGTCGCTGCAACGCCTACGACGTGAATTGATACCGGTCGCGGAGCAGACACTCGCCCTTTCGGGGAAGGCATACGAAGCTGGAGACATCGCCTATCTCGACCTGCAAAGTGCCAAGCGTCCGCTCCTCGATCTCCGGTTGCGCGAAGCGGTTGCAGAAGCCGCCGTCGCACGGGCTCGGGCGGAGTTGGATCGCGCCGTTGGGAGGAAGCTTTGATTTCGTTGAGACTACGCTCGCTTGCAGGCGGGGTATTGCTTTGTTGTGCGGCGGGATGCGGCGATTCCGAGGTGGGAGCGGTCGCCCCAAAGGTTGCTCCGGCCAAGGTAGAAAGCCACACGGCGGGCGAAGCGGACCTCGTGCGTGTGACGCTGACGGCGAAGGCGGCCGAGCGGCTCGGTATCGAGACGGAGACCGTGACGACCGGTTCGGCGCCGTCGTTCTACGACGTGGCGGGCGAGGTGGTCGTGCCCCCGAATCAACTCTTTGTCGTGTCAGCACCGGTCTCGGGCATGCTGCTGGTGAAAGGTCCGCTGCCGCAGCCGGGAGAGCAAGTTCAAAACGGACAGCCGCTGTTTGCGATCAAGCCTCTGCTGACAGTGCCGCGTGACCTCAAGGTAAACGCGAAAGCCGAGCTACAGGCGGCCCAGACGAGGCTGGAGGCCGCGAAAAAGCGAACCTCGCGCGCCAGACGGATGCTTTCCGATAAAGTCGGCAGCGAGCGCGCCCTTCAAGATGCGGAAGAAGCCGGGCGCATCGCTCTCACGGCCGTCGAGGCGGCGCAAGCGAGGCTTGACCAGATCGAAACCGCGCCGCTTGAGGCTGACGTCCAGGTCCAAGTTGTGTCGCCAGAGAGCGGAGTACTGCAGCGGGTCATGGCAGCGCCCGGCCAGATGGTCCCCGCCGGATCACCCCTGTTTCAGATCGCCCGGCTCGATCCGGTATGGGTTCGCGCGCCCGTCTACTCCGGCGACGTTGCGAATCTCGACCGCAGTGCCGCCGCTCGTGTCAAGCCCCTCAACGCTCCCGCCTCGGATCGCGGACGCGCGGCTCAGCCGGCTACGGCCCCGCCTTCGGCCGACCCGCTCGCTTCGACCAGCGACCTGTTCTACGTTCTGCGGAATGCGAGCCTGACCTTACGTCCCGGCGAGCGCCTCGGAGTCTCCATTCCAACCCGATCGAAGGATGAGTGCCTGCAGGTGCCCTGGGAATCGGTTCTCTACGACATAAACGGTGGTGCCTGGGTCTACGAGCAAATCGAGCCCTTGGTATTCGCACGCCGACGCATCTCGATTGAGCGAGTCGTTGGCGACGCGGCTTGCCTTGTCGCGGGGCCTCCGGCAGGAACCGAGGTCGTCACTGCCGGGGCGGCCGAGTTGTTCGGCACGGAATTCGGAGGCGGCAAGTAGGATGACCTGGCTGGTCCGTACGGCGCTGCGGTTGAGGGTCGCCGTGGTCGCGGCGTCCATCCTGCTGATGGTCATCGGCATTCGGGCCGTCAGGCAGGCGCCGCTTGACGTTTTCCCCGAGTTTGCGCCGCCGCGCGTCGAGATCCAAACCGAAGGACCCGGACTTTCGGCCACCGAGGTTGAAAGCCTCATCACTGTCCCGATTGAGAACGCACTGAACGGGATTTTGGGCGTCGACGTCATGCGCTCGAAGAGCGTTCTCGGCCTGTCGTCCGTCGTGTTGTTCTTCGAGCGCGGGACGGACTTGCTGCAGGCGCGTCAACTCGTTCAGGAACGGCTGACAACGCTCGCGGGCCAACTGCCGTCCGTTTCCAATACGCCGATCATTTTGCAGCCGCTGTCGGCGACCAGCCGCGTGCTGAAGATCGGCCTGTCTTCGGAAGAACTCACCCAAGTGGAGCTAAGCACCCTGGCGCGCTGGACCATCCGCCCGCGGCTGATGGCGGCGCCTGGTGTCGCCAATGTTGCGATCTGGGGCCAACGGGACCGCCAGATTCAGGTGCTGGTCGAACCCGAGCGGCTACGCGACCACAACGTCACGCTGGATGATGTCGTTCGAACGACGCGAGAAGCGGTTCTCCCCGCCGCAGGCGGATTCATCGATACGCCGAACCAACGCCTTCCCGTGCGGCACCTGCCAACGGTCGACGGGGCTTCGGACTTGCGGCGCGTTCCCGTCGCATACCGCAACGGCGCTCCTCTCGAGTTGGGGAAAGTGGCGAACGTCGTCGAGGGCTTCCCGCCGCCGATCGGCAACGCCATCATCAATGACGGTCGGGGCATCCTACTGATTGTTGAAAAGCAGCCCACGGGGAACACACTCGATGTCACACGCGAAGTCGAAGCGGCTCTCCAAACGTTGAGGCCCGCCTTGGCCGGTGTCGCCGTCGATTCGACGATCTTCCGGCCGGCAACGTTCATCGAGATGTCGCTCGACAATCTGCAGCAGGCTCTTTGGTGGGGGTGTTTGCTCGTCGCCGCCGTCCTGATTGCGTTCCTGTTCGAGTGGCGCACGGCCGTGATCAGCCTGACAGCGATTCCGCTGTCGCTCGTCACTGCGGCGGTGATCATCTACCTGCAAGGGGCCACGATTAACGTCATGGTGCTTGCCGGACTGGCGATCGCGCTGGGCGAGGTCGTCGATGACGCCATCATTGACGTCGAGAACATCAACCGGCGGCTGCGTCTCAACCGCGGGCTGGACAGTCCGGAATCGGCGTTCCAGGTCGTGCTGAAGGCGTCGCTCGAAGTTCGCAGCGCGGTGGTGTTCGCCAGCCTGATCGTGGTGCTCGTCTTCGTGCCGGTGTTCCTGCTCGAAGGCCTTTCCGGCGCGTTCTTCCGGCCGCTGGCGAGCAGCTACATTTTGGCCGTCGCCGCTTCGCTATTCGTCGCGCTGACGGTCACGCCCGCGTTGGCGTTGATCCTGCTCCCGGGCGCCCCGGCAAAACGCAGCGAACCCGCGCTGACGCGTTCGCTGCGCCGCACCTACCGCGCGATTCTGCCGGCGTTTCTCGACCGGCCTCGCCTCTGCGTGGCCGCTCTGGCGATCTTGCTTGTGGCGACGGCCGTGGCGGCGCCTTTCTTGGGCGAGGAATTCCTGCCGAGCTTTCAAGAATACGACTTCCTCATGCACTGGGTCGAAAAGCCCGGCACTTCGATCGAGGCGATGGACCGCATCACGATCCGCGTCAGCAAGGAACTGCGTGCGATTCCGGGCGTCCGCAACTTCGGAGCCCACATCGGACGCGCCGAGGTCGCCGACGAAGTCGTCGGCCCAAACTTCACCGAGCTATGGATCAGTCTTGATCCATCAGTCGCCTACAAAGAAACAGTGGCGAAGATCCAGGAAGTCGTCGACGGCTACCCGGGTCTTTATAGCGACGTGCTCACCTATCTCAAGGAACGCATCAAGGAGGTGCTGACGGGCGGCAGCGGCTCGATCGTCGTGCGTCTCTACGGAGATGAGCTGGACGTGCTCCGCTCGAAAGCCCAGGATGTCGCCCGCGCGATCGAGGGCGTTGACGGAATCGCCGACCTTCAGGTCGAACAGCAGACGCTGATCCCTCACATCGAGGTTGAGGTGCGCCAGGACGCCGCGCGCCGATTCGGGCTTAGTTCAGGGCAAATCCGTACCAGCGTCGCCACGGTCATCCAGGGGCTCAAGGTCGGCGAGATCTATGACGAGCAGAAAATCTTCGATGTGACGGTGTGGGGCCAGGTCGGCGCACGTCGTGATGTTCGGTCCTTGCAGCAGTTGCGACTGGCCACGCCCTCCGGCGCAAACATCCCGTTGCGAGACGTGGCGGAGATCCGCATCGCACCGACGCCGAACGAGATCAGCCGCGAAAACGGTTCCCGCAAGATCGACATCAGTTGCAACGTCCGCGGCCGCGATCTCGGCGCTGTAGCGCGTGACATCGAAACGGCAGTGCTCGCCGTGGACTATGACCGCGGCTATCACCCGGAGATCCTCGGCGAGTACGCCGCTCGCCAGGAGGCGCGGAACCGGCTCTACACGTTGTCCGGACTCAGCCTGCTTGGCATTGTGCTGATCCTCTATTCGGACTTCCAGTCGACGCGCATCGCCCTGCTGCTCACCCTGAGTCTCCCGTTTGCACTAGTGGGTGCCGTATGGATTGCGTTTCTGAGCGGAGGCGTGTTGTCACTGGGATCACTGGTCGGCTTCGTGACGGTGATTGGAATTGCGGCTCGCAACGGGATCATGTTGGTCAGCCACTATCGCCATCTGGAGCAAGAAGAGGGCGTCCCGTTCAGCCGCGAGTTGATCTTACGAGGTTCGGAAGAACGTCTGGCGCCCATTCTGATGACCGCGCTCACGACCACACTCGCGTTGCTTCCGATCATCGTGGCGGGAAATCAACCCGGCTACGAAATCGAGCACCCGATGGCCGTAGTCATCGTAGGCGGACTCTTCACTTCCACCGTCCTGAACCTTGTGCTCGCCCCAGTTCTCTTCGAGCAATTGATTCGGCCGCGCGGAGGGCAGCGATTGGCTTAGCGAAGGAACTGCGGGCGCACGAACGAGCGAGACTAAGTCCCCCGAAACGAACTAGATAGCGCCCGTGGGCCGATAACTGTTGATTAATCGCGTAACCACCAGCAATCGGCGGCTGATTGCTCGTACCACCCTCCAACTAAAGAAGTTAGTTCTTTTCAAGGCTCAGGACCGAGAAGGCCGCCTCCCGTCCAGCGAAGGTCGCTGCCCGGCGCAAACTTAGGGGGAGCGTTTGTTAGCCCGCATTTCTCATCGATTCCCGAAAACGGGGTTGGCGGGGCGCGCGGGATGGGATTTCATGGTCTTGAGGCGGCATCGCCTCTCGGCGGGGCCGCCGTGGGGCAGAAACGGCCCGGCATGCTGTCCGCGACCCTGGCCGAGGCGTTTTTCGTCTGTTTTTGGGCAAACCTCGATTGCCGCCCCTGTCGAGCCCTGTGTGCTTCAAGTATTACTTGAACTCGCCTTGCCGTTTTCAGCAGCGCCGCGGCTCCCCCCGTTCGAGATTCTCATACGCTTGGGCGAACACCCCCGCCCAGGCGTATCCCGTCGCCAGCGAAATCCACACTTTGCGCGCCGTGATCCGGATGCGCGCTCCGATCTTCAACAACCGCAGCCGGATCGTCGTGCATTGCGCCCGCGCCATCTTCGTCCCCGCCAACCCCAGCCGCCGCAGCGTCTCCAGCAAACAGTACCCGATCGATGAAAAATATAAGCGGATCTGATTCGACCGCAATAGCGCGGTCGAGGTGCGGTCGGCGAACAGCCCCAGCTGCTGCTCCTTGATGCGGTTCTCCATCTCTCCGCGGGCGCAGTAGATCGTCTCGTATAAGTGTTGCGCCGCCGCTTGCTTGGGCGTCAGCGACGTCACCACGAAACGCGGGTTTTCGCCCTTCGCCAGATACTCCGCCTTGGCCACCACCCTGCGCCCCCGCGCCCAGCTGGTTCGCGTGCGGTAGCGGAAATCCCCGAACGCCCGGGCCGCCTTGCCCCTCTTGGCGAAACGCCGCCGCGCCAGCTTCATCCGTCTCTTGATCAGGCGCTCTAAACGCTCGTTTTTCGCCAGTCCGAACACGTAATCCACGCCCTGGTTCTCGCACCAGCTCATGATCTCGTCGCGGCAAAAACCGCTGTCGGCCCGCAGCAGGATCTCGACCTCGGGCCACACCCGCCGCAGTTGTTCGACGATGCGCCGGACCTCTTCGAGCGACCCCGCCGAGGCGTCGATGTTGGACGGCCGCAGGCGCGCGCACAGCAACTGGTCCCCGGCGAAAATGTAGAGCGGCAGGTAGCAATAGTGTCCGTAGTAGCCGTGAAAAAAGCGCCCCTCTTGGCGGCCGTGCAGCGCGTCGTCGGTGGCGTCGAGATCGAGCACGATGCGCTCGGGCTGGCACGGCTGCGATTGAATGTAGAGCGAGGTCAGCAGACGGTCGGCCGCGCCCGTGTCGAGAACGATCTTCTTGTAACGGCTTTGCGCGCCGGCCTTGGCCGGGGTCAACTCCAGGCGGTTGAGAGTGCTCTTGCCGGCGCCCGCCTTGCCGCGGTCTTGGGCTCGGCGGCGCTGCTTGCCTTCGAGGTCTTGTTTGCCGCTCAGCAGGGCCAGCAGCGGGTCGGAGCGCAGCTGATCGTGATCGTTGAGGTCCTCATAACCCAGCGCCAGCCCGTAGACGCGCTGCGAGACCAGCTCGCGCACGCTGTGTTCGACTTGCGCGGGCTGGCGGTGATCACGGAAGCAGGCGGCGAACTGCCGCACGATGCCGCTGCGCTGTTCGGTCTGGCGCAACAGCATGGCGCCGCCGTCGGAGGTGATCATGCCGCCGTCGAAACGGGCTACCACCTGGCGGCGGCCATGGTCGGCGAAGGTGAAGCTGGTTTGGGTACACTCTGTCATGGCAGGGGTCGCTTTCTTGCTGGCTGAAACATATTGTAATCATTATGTTTGTGCCACAAAAGGCGGCCTTCCGCCAACCCCGCGATGAGAAATCCGGGCTAGCCGCCCTGACACGGCGCCGGGGAATTCAACATCTTCACGCGCACTTCGCCAGCCTGGCGACGCGGACCACAGTGCTGGCGCACATGCTGTCAGGTGTCGATTTTAGCTTCACAGCTCACGCCAAAGATATTTATCACCAGTCGGTCAACGAAGAAGTGCTGGCGGACGCGCTGGAGCGGTCGAAGTTCGCCGTCACGGTGACCGACTACAACGTCGCCCGGCTCGAGGAGTGCAGCCCGGCCTCCCACGGAAAGATTCGGCGGATCTACAACGGCATTGACCTGGACCGCTTCCGCCCTCAGCCGCCGCCGAGAACCCAGCCGCCCGAGATTGTCTCCGTCGGCCGGCTCGTTGAGAAAAAGGGTTTCCCGTACCTGATTGAAGCTTGCCGCTTGCTCAAGGACCGCGGCCGCGATTTCCGCTGCACGATCATCGGCGGAGGCGACAAGGAACAGCCGCTACGCCAGCAGGTCGCCGAACTCGGCCTCACCGGCATCGTTTCGCTAACCGGCCCGCTATCGAGTGACGCGGTGATGGCGGCCATCACTCGCGGCGTCATGCTGGCGCTGCCCTGCATCGTGGCTGAGGACGGCAATCAGGACGCGCTTCCAACCGTGATGATTGAAGCGATGGCGCTGGGGCGTCCAGTGGTCTCGAGCGACTTGAGCGGAGTGACTGAAATCGTCGATCACGGCGAAACCGGTCTGATCGCGCCGCAACGCGACAGCCTCGGACTGGCGGAGGCCATGGATCGCTTGCTGGGCGACCCCGAGCTGCAAGCCGCCTGTGGCCGAGCAGGCCGCCATAAGGCCGAACGGCTCTTCAATCTGCGGACAAGCGCCGGCCAAGTTGCGTCGCTGTTTCGCGAGGGTCTCACAGCGCCAAAACCGGAGTATTCCGGGGTAGCCGGGGAGGCCATGACAGCGTGAGAATCGGCTACGTTTGTCTGGACCGAGGCATACCTTTGTTGGGACACAAGGGAGCCTCGAACCACGTTCGGGAATTCATCGCCGCCGCCCGCAGCCTGGGGCATGAGGTCGAAGTCTTCTGCTCACGAGTCGGGAAATCCTCGGTTTTGCTGCCGTTTCCCGTGCACAAGATCCAGACACCGCGGCAGCCGGAGCAGCTTCCCACGCGGCTTGCGGCCGAGATTACCTCCCTTGATCAAAACGAAGTTCTGCGCAACACACTCGAGCAGGCGCACGCCGAGGCCCCGTTTGACGTGATCCATGAGCGCTATTCGCTGTGGAGTTTTGGAGCGCTCGAGTTTGCCGGGCGCCACCGCGTACCGTTTGTTCTCGAGGTCAACAGTCCGTTGCTCGTTGAGCAGAAAAACTATCGCTCGCTGCATTTGGAACCCGCGGCGCGGGCGATCGAGGAACTTGTTTTTCGGGCAGCCACCGTGGTGGTCGGCGTCTCCCAGCGGGTGGCTGACTACGTGGTCAACCGCTCTCGCCGCAAGGGGGCGACAGTCGTCGTTCCCAATGGCGTTGACCTGGATCTTTTCTCGCGGGTCACGCCGGCGCGACCGAAGGACGGCTTCACCATCGGATTCGTCGGCAGTCTCAAGCCGTGGCACGGGCTCGAAACCTTAATGAAAGCCTTTCGGCGATTGGCACAAGAGTCTCCCGACTATCGCTTGCTCATCGTCGGGGACGGCCCGCGGCGCTCATGGATCGAGGATTATGCCCGCGAGAACGGACTGTCCCATCTCGTCGAGATTAGCGGCGGCGTCGAGAAGACATCAATTCCAGGCTTGCTGGAGCGCATGGATACGGCAACCGCCCCCTACCCCACTCTGGATGATTTCTACTTCTCGCCACTGAAATTGTTCGAATACATGGCCGCCGGGCGCGCGATCGTGGCATCCCGAATAGGCCAGGTCGCGGAAGTCATACGGCACGGTCAGACGGGGCTGCTGGCAGAACCCGGCAGCACGGAAGAGCTTACAGAATCCATTCGGCTGCTTCGCGCGAACCCGAATTTACGCCAGCAGCTCGGCCTCGCCGCGCGCCGAGAAGCGTTCCAGCACCATGGCTGGGAGCGCCGCGTTCGGTCGGTGCTGGAGACCGTATCCGGCGCCGCCCTAGCCTCTGGGCCAGCGGCCGCGCCTCAGAGTCAAACCGTCGAGAGTCCAGTCGTCGGCGCCTATGCAAACTAGGGAGAAACAGCGGAAGAAGCAAGACGCAGCCGCGTCCGCGAAACGCGGGCGAGCCCGCTGGCGTTACGCGGAAAACTCGACGCTGGCCATCGTCCTGTTCTTCCTCAAGTACGTGCGGCAGCACTGGGGCAAGCTCAGCGCCGCCGGGGTGTGCTTGATCTGCGCTATCGCGATGCAGTTGGCGCGTCCGTGGCCGCTCAAGGTGATATTTGATTTCGTCCTGATGCCCGAGGCGAAGACGAACGCCGGGCTCGACTTCTTGCTCGGGTACGACCGCATGACGATTCTGTTGTGGGCGTGCGGCGCCGTGATCGTCATCGCGGCCCTTCAGGGAAGCTTTCAATACCTGCAGTTAATACTTGCTGGCGGCGCGGGCCAGCAGATGATCTACACGATTCGGCTGCGCCTCTACAACCATATTCAACGGCTTTCGCTGGGGTTCCACAATCGCAGCCTGTCCGGGGACTTGCTGAGCCGCATGATCAAGGAAGTCACCCAACTGCGGGATTTCCTCAGCCAATCCGCGGTCCAACTGGCGGGCGACTGCATTCTCGTGGCGGCCTTGATCGCCGTGATGCTGGCGCTCGATTGGCGGATGACGCTGCTGAGTCTGCTTTTGTTTCCGCTGCTTTTCTTGCTGATCGCCCATTTCACGGGGCAGATCCGCAGCTTCACTCGCAAGCGCCTCGAGCGGGAAGGCAGAGTGGCGTCACTGTTCAGCGAGACCCTTGCGGCGATTCAGGAAGTTCAGCTCTATTCCAGCGAAGAGCAGGAGCAACACCGCTTCCGCCAGCAAAGCCGTGCCAGCCTGAAAGCCGACATGCGGGCTCTGCGCAGTAAGGGGAAGCTGCTGCGCGGCGTCGAGATGGTCACTGCGGTCGGCACTTGCCTGGTGTTGTGGTGGGGCGTGCGGCAGGTCGTCTCCGGAGTGCTCACGCCTGGTGATCTGTTGGTGTTTCTTGCCTATCTCAAAAGCCTGTACAGGCCCATCCGGAAGATCGCGAACGTCAGCGTGCAAGCAGCCAAGGCCGTGGTCGCCGCCGAGCGGATCATGGAAATCTTCCAAACCGAAGTGGAGATCCAGGACGCCCCGGACGCGATCGAGGCGCCCAACTTCCGCGGGGAGGTCGAGTATCGCGACGTCAGCTTCCAATACGAAGCCGGCCAAACCGTGCTGCACCACGTTGCTCTCCGCATCCCCGCCGGGACAACGGTGACGTTGCTGGGCCACAGCGGCGCCGGAAAATCCACTCTAATCTCGCTCGTGCCACGGCTTTACGATCCGGCGAAAGGAGCGGTCCTGATCGACGGGGTCGACATCCGCCGCTACACCCTGGCGTCATTGCGCGACCAGGTGACCGTGATGCCGCAGGACCCGGTTCTGTTTGGCTCCTCGATTCGCGAGAACATCACCTTTGGGAACCCCTCAGCCAGCGAGAAACAGCTCTTGCGGGCGGTGCGCCTGGCGCAGGCCGAGGAGTTCATCGAACAGTTGCCCGATGGGTACGACACCGCCATCGGCGAGCGCGGAGTCAGGCTTTCCGGCGGCCAGCGGCAGCGGATTGCGATCGCGCGGGCACTGTTGCGGAACACCCCGATCGTCGTCCTGGACGAGCCGATGACGGGCATCGACCCGCCGTCGGAGGCACTCATTCTCAAAGGCCTCGAGAGCTTATTGCGAGACCGAACGGCGTTTGTCATCGCCCACCGAATTTCGACCGTTCTGAACGCCGATCTGGCGATTGTGATGAGCGCGGGACGAGTTGTCGAGGCCGGCCCGCCTCAAGAACTTTTTCAAGCACAAGGGCATTTCCGAGCGCTCGCTGAAAACCAATTCGGCTCGGGCAATCTGGAAAGCTTCTTTGGGCCCGTCCCGCGAGGAGTCGTGCAATGACCAGCGCCCCTCCGGTAACGATCTCAAGCGCCCCGGCAGTTCCCGCCGACCCCCGGCTGCCGCAGTTGGAGACGGCACTCGATGTCGGCCGCATGATGGACCTCGGTCTCTTACCGTTTTCCGAGTCGCTGACGGAAAGGGACGTCCGGGTTGCCTACGTTCGCTATAAGCCCGGCACCAACTGCATCGTGTTGTATGAATGCCGCCAGGAGAGCGGCCCGCCACTTTGGGCCTACGCCAAGCTATTCGCCGACGAACCGGACCTCAAAGCCTCCGACCCGTCGCGTGTGACCGCTTATGACCCGCGGCGCCGCATGGCGTTGATGCGATTTCCCCTTGATCTCGAGATGCCGGCTCTCGGGATGGCTAGCGACCCCGAACAAGCCGGGGAAGTCCTCGCTCGGGCCGTTCGCGAATCCAGGAGGAGCCGGTTCGTTGAGCAGTGGGGAGGTTGGGAACCGATTCGATATAAGCCTGAGCGTCGCTGTGTCATGCGCGGCGTCTACCGTACCCCACGGGAGAACGATGAGAGGGCGTTTTACGCGCGTTTTTATGCTCATGGTGAAGGTGTCCGGACGCCGCAGTGGCATCGGTACTTCAGCGATACGGATGCTTCGAAGGTTCGGGTTCCTCGCTGCCTTGGCTATAGCGCGGGGCGGCGAGTGGTGCTGCTTTACGGCGAGCGCGGCAAGCCCTTGCAACGATTCTTTTGGAAGCCGCAAGCCGCTCTGCTCGCGGCGATCAAGACGGCAGCCGCGGCGCTGGCCCACTGGCACACTCTGGCGCCACCGCCGGCCGCCCCTCTCCGCGCACGTGGAGTCGAGGATGTTCGTCGCGCGAGGCTGGCGGTTGAGTTCTTGGCCGGCGGTTCAAGTTCGGCGTCGGAGCTGGCCGATGAACTCGAAGCATCGGTCCCGGCCGCCCGCGGCGCGCGAACTTTGATTCATGGAGACTTCTACTACGACCAGATCCTGCTCCACCGCGGCGTGACGAAGTTCCTCGATCTGGATGAGCTGGGGGTGGGCGACCCCGTCGAAGACATCGCTAATTTCTGTGCCCACGTCAAACTGCTTGCCGTGCAGGGAGATCTCGATGGCTCTCGTGGCGATTGGATCTGTAGTCAGTTCGTGGAAGCATACCAAGTTGCCTCCGAACAGTCGATTCCGGTCAGGATTCTTCGCTGGCACTTGAGCACCTGCCTGTTCAAGCTGGCGGTGCTGCCATTTCGCAAGTTCGTTCCGGACTGGCCCAGCCGTGTCCAGGCAGTGCTTGATCAGGCTTGGGCTGTTGCGAGGAGGCCGCCATGCTGAGAAACTTCCTGGATCGTACGACGGCGTGGTCCGATTTCGTGGACCACTTGCCGTTGTTTCGGCAGCGTGGAAACTCGCATTTCGATCCGACGGTGCGCGACGTCCTGTTGCGAGACGAATGGGTCGTTGTCTACCCCCTGCACCTGTCACCTGCTGCCGGCGGAGCTGCTCAAACCCCGCCGGCGTCCCCCTCTATCTGGAAGGAGGCTTCGTATGTATAGCTATGCGGACATCAAGAAAGTGCATCTCGAGATAACGTCAAAGTGCAATGCCAGCTGCCCTCAATGTTCGCGGAACTTCTTCGGCAAACCCATAAGCCATCAACTACTCCCTCAGGTGGAATTGACGCTCGAAGATGTCCAGAAGATCTTCCCCGAAGATTTTGTCAATCAACTGAAGGTCCTGTTTATGTCCGGCACCTACGGCGACCCGATGGTGGCGCGGGACACCCTCGAAGTCTTCGAGTATTTCCGGGCGTGCAACTCTCGGGTTCGTCTGGGCATGCACACGAACGGAAGTGGAAGGAAGCCGGAATGGTGGCAGCGATTGGCAAGCGTCGTGGACGTCTGCACTTTTGGGATCGACGGGCTGGCCGACACCAATCATCTCTACCGGCGGGGGACGCATTGGGAGAAAGTCATGGAAAGCGTCAGGGCTTTCATTGGCGCGGGAGGCCACGCCGAATGGGATTACGTCGTGTTTCGTCACAACGAGCACCAGGTCGAAGAAGCTCAAGCCTTGGCCCGCAGCCTCGGTTTTGAAATGTTCACTGTCAAGCGAACCGGACGCTTCTTGAAGAGCTGGAGCGACACGCCCTTCTCACCCGTCTTGGATCGTGAGGGAAAGCTCGAATATTTTCTGGAAATGCCGGAGGACCGACGGTATCGGAACGATGCATTCCTCCAGGTCTATGCCGATCGCCAGGCTGCAAAGTCCTTTCTCGAGGAGACGCCTATCGCATGCAAGGCGGCGAGTTCGAAGAAGGTCTACGTCAGCGCCGAGGGGCTCGTCCTGCCATGCTGCTGGACCGCCACACTCTATCCGTTGCGAGGGCCGGCCGAACCCGAGGAGATGACGCACTTGGCCAGTCAGCTTCCGATCCTGGACGATTCGATCCGTGCGCGGGAGCTCCGGCATCTACGCCCGAAAGGCTTGCCGGAGATGTGGCGCCTGATCGACCGGCTTCCCAACGGAAAAGACTCGATCAACGCCAAGCAAGTACCGCTGAAGGACATCGTCGAGGGAGTGTTTTTCCATGAAATGGTCCCTCAGGGCTGGGAGAAAAAGAGTTCCGACGAGGGCCGACTACGCGTGTGCGCGAAGCATTGCGGTCTGCGTAATGTGAAGGGGAGCCAGAATGTGAAGACACGGCTCCGGTCGGGGGACCGTACGAATACATCGGATCGAAGCCGGCTGCCGTTTCGCAAGTTGGTTCCGGATTCGCCCAGCGGGGTCGAAGCAGTGTCTAGTCAGGCCTGGGCTGCCACAGGGAAGCCGCCATGCTGAGAACCTTCCTGTATCCAACGACGGCGCGGTCTTATTTCGTGGACCACTTGCCGTTGTTTCGGCAGCGTCGGAACTCTCATTTCGATCTGACAGTGCGCGACGTCCTCCTGCGAGACAACTGGCTTGTTGTCTATCGCTTGCACTTGTCGCCGACTGCCGGCGGAGTTGCTCAAACGCGTTTTCTCGTCGCCCATCACTTCTCGGATTCAAAATTCGACAAAGCGGCTGTTCGCATTGACAAAATGGCGCGGGCTGTCGGGAAATGGGACCCAGTCGCGCCTCAGCTCGTTTGGCGTTCAGCGAGCGAAAAGTTACTGATCTATCCGTTCCCTTTGGACACGAAGATCTCCCACCTGGCTGACGCCGCCAACCCGGAAACCGTTTGAGAGCGCCTTTCCAATCAGGGAGGACCGCTGCTGAATGAACTGGCGTCACTCCCGCACTGTCGTGTCGAGGCCGTCCGGCACGTACCCATGAAGCGATGCCAGCTTCGCTACACCTTTTGTGATGCGAAAGATGCGGGAGTGTCGGTGTATGCGAAGACCTTTCGCCGCGACAGGGGCGAAAAACTCTACCACTCCATGCTGGATGTTGCGTCGCTTTTCACCGAACAGGGTGACAGCTCTCTCATCACGCCTCGCCCTCTCGCCTATCTTCCCAAGTGGCAAATGGTGGTGCAGGAAGAGGCGGCTGGCCGTACGCTTCGCGAGCTGCTCCAGGACGGAGAGGCTACAGAAGAACCGATGGCCGCGGCTGCCCGCTCAGTTGCCGTGCTGCACAATAGCTCGCTCGAGGTGGAGGAACATCACGGGCCCGAAGATGAGATGAAAGCCATCTCCGCGGCCCACGGGCGTCTGGCTCGGTTGGGTTACGCAAGTGCAGGCTTCGAGCCGAGCCTATCCAGAATTCGCGATCTCGCCAGCGAGTTGCCGGGGGCCGCGCCTGTCCCAGTGCATCGAGACTTTTACGACAGACAGCTATTGATCGATGGAGACCGCATCGCCCTCATTGATCTAGACGGACTCACCGGCGGACACCGCGAGATTGACATCGCCAATTTCCAGGTTCACCTGTATTTGAGGAGCCTTCAAGGACAAGCTTCCTCCGCACAGGTTAGGCGCTGGCAACACGCCTTTTTGACCGAATACTTGCGGTCTGGCTCGGAACCGCCACCCAACTCGATTCGGCTGGGGTTCTACCTGGCGACCACGTATTTCAGGCTGGCATGCAAATACCGGCTCCGTTCGGAAGGGGCTCTCATTGGAGCAAGGCTGCTAGGCGCCGCCGAAACCGCGCTGAACGAATGCGAGTCTGAGTTCTCAGCGGCCGGAAACGCAATCTCCAGGGTAGATTCGCTCGCTCTAGGGCTGCCAGAAACGGGTCCTGTCCCAGGCGCCGCCGTCGCAAGCCCCCAGCGAAGCAATAGACCTCACCGGCGTGAAGTGGGTTGTCCCCGATTTTTCGCTGGCCCTCTCGACGGGGCTCCACCGAGGCTGGAAGACACACCAGGCAACCTGACAGGAGTTTTCGCGGAATGACCACACGGCCCGCAAAGGCTGCAAGACTGCTGGCCCTCGTCGGCTTGCTCGCCGCACCTTGCTGGGCCGGGGCCTCCGCGAGCAGAGGGTTCCCGTCTCAGTTGAGCGCGATTGATCTTTCCGCCCGGCCCGGCTCCACGCGGGTTGTCTTGCGTTTCGACGCGGCCCCTCAGCTCGAAACAAGAGAAGGAGCGATTCCCTCGCAATGGCGCCTGGAACTTCGGAACACTACAGTGGCCCCCAGCTTCGAACGGCGGCTCATGACGGTCGACAAACCGCCCGTTCGCTTTGTTCGTGTCGCCGAAGATGGGTTTGGCAATACCCGAATCATTTTCGACCTCGACACGGATGCCGATGTGGAGCCTCAGGTCACTCTGCATCGGCGCTCGGTGGTTGTGGAATGGCGCACCGCGATTCAAGCGCCCTCTGACACAGCACCACCGCCTGTCCCCCAAGCTGCGGCAGGAATGCGCAGCCCTCATGTGAACAACACCGAAGGGTTGGAAAAAGTCTCTCATGAGCCGCCTGTCCGCTATCAAATGCCGTCCTCTTCAGGAGCCGTTTCTCCACCGCGATTCCTGACATTGGTTGATGCCGGCCCCTCCCTGCCGTCCGCACCTGACTGCTGTGCCCCGCAGCCCGAGACCGGTATGGAAGTTCTTCTTGCCGCCTCTCAGTTGCCGAATCGGCTCATTGCGCTGCCCATACAACGATTTCGCCTGCCAGGTCCAGCCACGGCTCACTCGCCGGCGCCCACGGCTCTGGCCCGGCCGGAGGGGCCCCTTCACGGGGTCGGTCCGCTCCAGCCCGGCGGACAAGAGGTCCTTCTCGCAGCCGTGCGGAAAATTCCTCAACCAGTTTTGACCGAGAGAAGCGACAGGAACGCCGGCGCTTTCAGCGTTTCCGCGCCAAACACACTGCCAAGCCATGGCCGCCAGGCCGCGATGGGCGGCAACGCGCCGGCAACTGTAGATTCAACCGTGGAACGCTTTACCGGTTCGCCGCTTTCACATACCCAGCCCGCGGCGATGGACCCGCCCGGACTGACTGGTTTAGGAATCGCCGCCCCCGCTCTCGACGCCGCCCCGCCAAGATTCGAAGAAGTTCTCATGGCCGCCACGCCGAGTCCCGCCCCTCTGATCGCGCCCGCCCCGATCATCCAGCCCGCCAAGCCGAGCCGCCCCCGGCGGGTGCGTGAACCCCTCGCCAATCTGCTTGTGGGACAAAGGGTCAAGATCGAAGGCAAGAACTTCCAGGGCCGAAAACTCGTCGCGGACGAAATCGAACTAATCGAGGAGGATGACGAATTCGAGGTCGAAGGGCCCATAACCGGACTTGACTTGCAGTCCGGAACCTTCTCGGTTGGACCGGCTCGCATCTTGCTGTACAAGAAAACGAAGTTTGAAGGCAGCGACCGAAAGCCGCGAGAGGTCTCCGAGCTGCGGGATCAGGTGCGCGTCAAAGTCAAAGCGAAGCGTATGAAAGACGGTTTCATCAAAGCACGCACCGTCCGCATCTACGAAAAAGCCACCGATCTCGATTTCGAAATCTCCGCGCCGATCGAACGGATTTCGGTCCGCAATTCCGAAATCGAATTGCTCTCGATGAACATCAAGGTCGACGGCAAAACCGAGTACAAGAACTTCAGCTTCGTCCAGGGCGACTACACCGACGACGGCGAGGGGCGCCGCATCCGCCGCGATGATGACTCGCAGCATCCCGATCCGATCCGCATCGGCAACGTTTACCTCGGAGGAAAGGTCAACATGGGACTCAAAAGCTCCCGCAATCTGGATCTAAACATAACGTCATAAGTTATTGCGCATAGTATGCAGGCTGTGCTCTCATGGGGAAATGAGACCACTTCGCATTGCTGACGCTGAAAACATCGTTCTTGGATTGCAGGATGAGATCCGACGCTCCCTGGATTCCCGCTACGACCACCGCCTCCACGGCGTGCTGCTGGTGGCCCAAGGAATGACCTGCCCACAGGTGGCCAGGCTGCTGGGCGACGCACCACGGTCGGTGGAATATTGGGTGGGTCGTTTCGAGCAGAAAGGCTTGGCGGGCTTGCGCGAGGGAGAGCGGGCCGGGCGGCCCCCGCGGTTGAATGAGCAGCAGCTCGAAGAGATCAACGCTGCTCTTCGTCAGACGCCGCGGGAGGCAGGCCTGAGCGGAAATCTATGGGATGGCAAAACGTTGGCGGTCTGGATCGAGCAACAATACGGCATCACTGTGGGCGTGCGTCAGTGCCAGCGTCTGTTCCGGCAATTGGGCTTTCGGCTGCGCAAGCCGCGGCCCAAGATCGCTCGCGCCGACGAGGAACAGCAGAAGACGCATAAAAAAAACTCCAAGCGCTGATGGCCGACCCGGCCGTCGACCTTTGGGCCAGCGACGAAGTGCACTTTCAGCAGCACGGCTCGCGTTGTCGGATGTGGGTGCCTCCGGAGACGAAGGATCCCATCCTGCTGCATCATCCGACCCGGCGAAGCGTCGGATATTTTGGTGCCGTGCGACTACGCGATGGTCGGTTTTGGTCTTGTCGCGAGACGGGGAAATTCAATGCCGGGACCTTTTGGGAATTCATGAAGCAACTCCAGCAGGTGAGCCGCATTGGAGGGCGCCGCGTGGCGGTCATCGCTGACAACGCCAGGTACCACCATGCCCGACTGCACAAAGCGTGGCGCGAGGAAAACGCACCTGGCTTTGAGCTGGATTACTTGCCGCCCTACAGTCCCGAGTTGAATCCGATCGAGCGAGTCTGGAAGCTGACCCGGCGGCGTTGCCTGCACAACCGCTACTTTGCGACCCTGGAGGAAGTGATCGCAGCTGCGGAAGCCGAGTTTGCCACGTGGGGCCAGCCGAATGACACGCTGCGCCGACTATGCGCAATTAGTTAAGACGTTATGTTTAGCTCCGGACGAACCCGATTCCGACGACTGGATGCGGCCTAGCACGCGGCTGGAAGTCTCCGCCCCTGTCGGAGAGTATTCCGAGGCCTACGCCCGAATTGACTTCAACCATTCCGGTTATTTTGGCAATAACCCCGGCGAGCAAGGCCGAACGGAGTTCCGGTTGCGCGAGGGGTTCTTCTACTGGGGGAATTTCTTCCATCGCTCGCTTGGGCTCCAGGTAGGACGCCAGCGCTTTCGCGACAAACGCGAATTTCTCTACGACGAGCGCTTGGACGCCGTCAGGCTCCACTACACAAGGAAGAAACTAAAAGTAGAGATGTCGGTCGCCAAAAGTCTCTTCGGAGAGGGCGGATCGAGCGACCGGCAGCTCTATCTGACGACCTATGCGCAGTACAGGCTGCCAGGCAAGCGATATCTCTCCGGGTACTTCATGAAGCGCAATGACACCTCGGGGCGCGACGAAGATCCCATTTGGTTCGGCATGAGCTCGCGCGGAAGGATCACGAGAAGGCTTTCCTACTGGGGCGAATTGGCTCGCATGATGGGACGCCGGGAAAACCGTTTGCTGCGCGGCCACGCCTTCGACCTGGGAGGCAGCTACCGCTTCCCCAAGCTTCCGCTCAACCAAACGCTGTCGCTTGGTTATGCCTACGGGTCAGGCGACAAGGATTTCAGCGACGGCATCGACGGCAACTTTAGGCAAACGAATCTGCAAGACAACAGCTATCGCTATAACGGCCTCAAGCGCTACCGTTACTACGGTGTCTTGCTCGAACCGGAGCTGAACAACCTCAAGATCCAAACACTAGACTACGGCATCCGACCCTCGGAGAGCTGGTCGCTGAACTTCGCCTATCACGCCTACCGTCAAGTCGTCGCGTCGAAGAAAATCGGGGACACCGAGTTGACCGTACGTCCGCGCGGCCGTGACCCCCGGCTGGGTACCGAGTTCGACGTGGTCCTCGGCATTCGAAAGATCCGCAATATCGACATCACTCTTCTGATGGGCGTCTTCTTTCCCGGGCCGGCATTCGTCGGCGCTCCCTCTAAGGCCTTCTTCTTCCGTCCCGGTCTCACCTACTATTTCTGATCTGAATCAGAGACTCACGCACATGCCACGAACAGCCTTGGCAATGTCCGCTGAAGCGACTGAAGAACTCAAGCGCCCCACGGACCTTCGTGCTACGTCTTTGTCGTGGGGTGTCCGCGCCCGGGTACCACGCTGTTCCAGCGGATGCTCGACAACCATCCCATGCTGACGGTCGCCAACGACACCCGCTTCATCCCGCGCTCCACAAAAGGCTTTACGCCGGGCGCCAATCCCCCTCTCACGGCTGAACTAGTCGAGAGCGTCCGCCACTATCACCGTTTTCACCGCCTGGGACTTACCGGCAGCGTCGTCGACCGGGCCGCCCGCGGGGCCGATACATACAGCGAATTCGTCAGCGAACTCCACTCCGAGCCAGCAAACTCCAAAGGAAAGCCTCTGGAGGGGAGAAAACCCTCGACTAAAGTCCACCAAAACGAACTAGATAGCGCCTGTGGGCCGATAACTGATCGCGGTAGGGATACCGGTCACCCGGCACCCCCCGCGCAGATCCGTACTCGCGCTACTAACGCATACGGCTCCTCGCTCGGATCAATTACGAAGAGGCGAAGCCCTTCGTACGGCTTAGCGCCTTCTCGGACCGGTCTCAACCCTCTTCGATCGAGACGTTGCAGAGGTCTCCCGGTTCTCGCGCATGTTGTTTCTCGGCGTGCTCAGGTTCCTCGACTACGCAGGGCCGGACGTCCACTCGCGATTGAACGCGGACACCCGTGTTGCCTTCCCATCTATCAAACGAGGTCGGCACCCTGAAACGGATTTTTCGAAGCTCAATAGCCCGGCCCGCCGATGCCCCTGTCTACGCTTCGACTGACACCTCGCGATGCCCGCCGCAAGACTCGGGGTCAAGGTGGATTCGCTACCTCCTTCCTTGTAGGACTCTTTCATTCCCAACAACATGCCGGTTTATCCCGGCGCTCTTGACCAGGATTTCCATTTTGACCCTGGCACGGGCACAGTATACACCACGCCGCTCCGAACAACACGTCTTTCCCAGGCTGAACACTGCGCATCACCGTCACCGGTAGCCGCCAGCGCCTCGTCCCACCGTTCACAGACGTTGATTGAGCGGGTTGAACCCCGCTCCGGCCGAGCCTGTTCCCTGCAAAACGGTTTTGAGCCAAAAGCTGTTGATCCTCGCCCGGTCAAGGCTACCCGCTCGGCAGCGGCAGCGCCCAGATCCTGTGTAGCATGTCAGCGAACAGCCGCCGGTTCAGATGCCCCTCCGCCAGCAGCAACCAGTAGTAGCGGGCATGCTTGACCAGCCGCCCACCGGTCTTCATCAGCCGGTGCTGCAAGCTCGTTAGCGACCAGCTTTTGATTCGCTGCGGCAACCCCAGCCGCCGCCAGAGATTACCCAGGTTGTAGGCCAGCACGCTGAGTTGCAGGCGGACTTCGTTGGCCCGGAAACGATGGCATGACAGCCGTGTCCAGTGTGTCGCCTGTTTGCCTTCTTTGATCCACTGCTCGGCCGTCCCGCGCTTGTTGTAGAAACGCACCACTGAGCGACTTGGCAAGCTCATGTTCGTGACGATGAAGCCAATGCGGGGAAACAGCTCACCCAGATGATGCTCGACCTTGGCGACAACCCGTCGCGCCTTCGACCAGCTCGCGGCCTGATAGCGAAAACTCTTGTAGCGCACCAAGGGCTTGCGGGAGGGCCTTCCCGGTGGACGAAACAAGATGTCTTCGATCTCCAACTCCAGGCTCCTATTGGCCGGAATGCGAATGGCGTATTGCACTCCGCGTTCCTCGGAAGACTCATAAATCTCCGGCTTAGCAAAGGCCGCATCGCCCCGGAAGGTGACCTGTTTGGCCGCAGCCTGTTGGCGCTCGATCTCCGGCAGCAGCAACTCGTTCCAGTCCTCAGCACTGTGCACGTTGCCTGGACGCAGCTTCGCCGCCAGACAATCACCATGCTGGTTGAACAGCAATAGCGGGTGGTAGCAGACCGACTCGAAGTGCCCGTTGTAGGCACTGCCTTCCTGCTGTCCGTGAACCGGGCTCTCGGTCGAGTCCATGTCCAGCACAACGCGCTCGCAGTCGTCCGTCGTCTCAGCTTGCGCGACCAACTCGCGGTTCACCGCCATCAATCCCAGCAGATTCTCCTCACTCGCGAGCAGCCCTGTCTCGAAGCTCTGTAGCCGCGAGGTGAGCGCCCCGCCGCGATCCCAGTTCTTCTGCGAGCCGATCAAGCGAAAGGTCGGATCGGCGGATACTCGAACAGCGTCATTGAGGTCCTCGTAGCCGGCGAGTCGGCTGTAGACCGACTGCCGCAGCAGATCGGCCAGCGGGAACTTCTTGTTCAAGCCTTGTCGCGAGTCGCTGAGATGCTCCTCGATCAGCTTGCCGAGCCCGAGCCGTTCGTCCAACTCCCGAACCAGGATCAGCCCGCCGTCGGAAGTGACACGCGATCCTTGGAAATCGACTTTCAATAAGCCGTTGAAGCTTAGCTGGAACGGCTTGTTTTCTTTTTCACCCATTGGGTGTTGATCTCCTCAGCGCCTTGAGTGCTTTCCAACCCGCATCAATAAAGGCGTCCGAGGCCACCCGATGGTTAGCAGAATCGAAACTAAAGTGGAAATCCGGGCTTGATTGATCCCGTAACCACCAGTAATCTGCGGTCGGAGCCCCTTCTCCGCGTCATCGGAAGAGCTGCAAACCCCTCGTCTATTGAGTTACCATGGCCTTGAGCCGGATTGCTGGTGGGAAGGCTTGTACCAGGATTTCCATTTTGGATCTTGGCCTCCTCGATTCTACGTTCCTTCTCTCTTGAACGCAAGCCTTTCTTGACCGCAGGCACGCACCGGGCCGGACCGAAGTGCTTCCACTAGACCCTTTCGTTCTCCGAAGGGGACAATTCGTCGGTCGGAAGGCGGTTTTTCAGGCACTCCTCCGAGCTTCACTCCGCAGCATCCAGATTTCGCACTCGCGAGCGACCGTTCTACCCGCTCGGCAGCGGCAGCGCCCAGATCCTGTGCAGCATGTCACCGAACAGCCTGCGGTTCAGATGCCCCTCGGCCAGCAGCAGCCAGTAATACCGCGCGTGCTTGACCAGCCGACCGCCGGTCTTCATCAATCTGTGTTGCAAGCTCGTCAGCGACCAGCTCTTGATCCTGTGCGGCAGTCCCAGCCGCCGCCACAAGTTGCCCAGGTTGTAGGCCAGCACGCTGAGTTGCAGTCGCACTTCGTTGGCCCGAAAGCGATGGCACGAAAGCCGTGTCCAGTGCGTGGCCTGCTTGCCTTCTTTAATCCATTGCTCGGCCGTGCCGCGCTTGTTGTAGAAGCGCACAACAGACCGACTCGGCAACGTCATGTTCGTCACGATAAAACCGACGCGCGGGAACAGCTCACCGAGATGATGCTCGACCTTGGCCACGATGCGTCGCGGCTTGGACCAACTCTCCGCCTGATAGCGGAAGCTCTTGTAGCGCACCAAGGGCTTCCGGGAGGGCCTGCCCGGCGGCCGAAACAGGATGTCTTCGATCGCCAATTCCAAGCTCTTGTTGGCCGGAATGCGAATGGCGTACTGCACTCCGCGTTCCTCCGAAAACTCATAAATCTCCGGCTTAGCAAAGGCCGCATCGCCCCGGAAGGTGACCTGTTTGCCCGCGGCCTGTTGGCGCTTGATCTCGGGCAGCAGCAACTCCTTCCAGTCCTCAGCGCTGTGCACGTTGCCTGGACGCAGCTTCGCCGCCAGGCAATCCCCATGCTGGTTGAACAACAACAGCGGGTGGTAGCAGACCGACTCGAAATGGCCGTTGTAAGCACTGCCCTCTTGCTGGCCGTGGACAAGGCTTTCGGTCGAGTCCATGTCGAGAACGACGCGCTCGGAGTCGTCTTGCGTCTCGGCTTGCGCCACCAGCTCGCGGTTCACAGCCATCAGCCCCAGCAAGTTCTCCTCGCTCGCCAGCATCTCCGTCTCGAAGCTCTGCAGTCGCGAGGTCAGTGCCCCGCCGCGATCCCAGTTCCTCTTCGAGCCGATCAAGCGAAACGTCGGGTCAGCCGACACTCGGACGGCGTCGTTGAGGTCCTCGTAGCCTGCCAGCCGAGAGTAGACTGACTGCCGCAGCAGATCGGCCAGCGGGAACTTCTTGTTCAAGCCTTGCCGTGGGTCACTGAGATGTTCCTCGATCAGCTTCCCGAGCCCGAGTCGTTCGTCCAGCTCGCGGACGAGAATGAGCCCGCCATCGGAAGTGACACGCGATCCTTGGAAATCGACTTTCAATAAGCCGTTGAAGCTTAGCTGGAACGGCTTGTTTTCTTTTTCACCCATTGGGTGTTGATCTCCTCAGCGCCTTGAGTGCTTTCCAACCCGCATCAATAAAGGCGTCCGAGGCCACCCGATGGTTAGCAGAACCGAAACTAAAGTGGAAATCCGGGTTGTAATCACCAGGTATCTGAATCACGGTGGAATCGGGCTGTCATGGTCGGGCCGAACCATCTCGTAATACAAAATCCTGTCCAAGCTTGGTGAGGGCGGGATTGGTGTGGTCTAGGTGTTTACAATTTAGGGTTCTCTAGAGAGATCTGTGAAGCACACAGCAGAGCTATCAGACATTCTGAGCTGCTACGCGCTAGGCGATGCAGTCTCCCTGAAAGAGCTGCGGAGCTACACCAATGAGAACTACCTGGTGAAAACCAGTTCAGGCCACTCCGTGTTGCGCGTCTCCCGCAGTGCCCACTCCCTAGAGGCGCTGACCTTTGAACATCGAGTTCTACGTCACTTGGCGAACCGAGGCTTCCCCGTGGCCACTCCCTGGCCATCGCGTTCGGGGGACACGTGGGCTGTAGTAAGCGGCCGCCTTTGCACCCTCACTCCTTACATCGAAGGAAAACCTTTTCGCCGGAGACACTGGCCTCATTTGGTGGCCTCTGGTCATGGTCTAGCTTTATATCACCGCCTCATGCAGTCCTATCGCGATGCCGGAGACCAGCGGGACGGCCGTCAAGACTTGGTCCAGTGGTTGCAGAGCACCGGCAAGACCCCCGTGCTCTCGCTGCCTGCGGGAGAACGGGCACTGGAGGAGGCTCGGCGCTACGCAGTAGCGTGCTTAGGGCACCTGGAGCAAGCCCTAGCCTGGCCCGTCTCGGACCGGCTGCGCAGGTCAGTCATTCACGGCAGTTTGAGACGGGCAAACCTCCTGTTCCAGGAGGATGATCTGGTTGCCGTGCTGGACTTCGACAGCTGCTCCAGGGACGTCCGGGCCTTAGATGTAGCCATCGCCATCAAGAATCTGTGTCGGTGGTCCGGCGAGAGCTTCGACCTGGATCTGGCGCAGGTAACAGCCTTTCTAGCTGCCTACCAGGCGGAGGAGCCCCTGTCCGAAGCTGAAGTCAAAGCCCTTCCCCTTCTGCTTCAAGTCCGACCACTGCGTTCCGTGGTGTCGGGCTGTGAGCAGCTGCGCAGAGGCCCCTGGGAGCGCAGCGGGGCGGCATTGAAGAAGCTCCTGCGAGAGTTCAAGAGACTACGTTGGGTGAAAGAACATCAGAGTGAGCTGGCCCAGGCGATACGTGACTCTAGGAGGGTTGGCCCGCGTTTGATCCCTTGGTTACGGCGCACTCAGCGGGCCACGAGCCTCAACAACCGGGCGAAGCAATACCAAACCCAAGGCAAGTACGCCGAGGCCGAGCTGCTCTACCAGTGCTCGCTGGCGATCCGGGAGGAAGCCCTGGGACCCGAGCACCCCCACGTGGCCGCGAGCCTGGAGAATTACGCCAAGCTCCTGCGCCACATGAACCGAGGTGCCGAGGCGACTGATATGGAAGTCCGCGCCAAGGCGATCCAGGAGAAAGCGCCGAAGTAGGTGGACTGCCAAGCGAACGACTTGCTGAACAAAATGGCTGGCTCGGGCGATACCATCACGATCAGGACAAACTGGTACGAAGAGTCCCGCGACCGCGAGCAGGACTATGGCATGCACCCCTAGGCTGAGACAGCGACAAAGTGAGACAGTAACCGTTCGCTGAAAGATTGTAGACTTTCGAGCGACACTATTGCAAACTCTGAAACAGCCGGGAAAGCGGAGGCAGGCGCTGCTGGAGAGCAACCCGCCAAGGAATACCCGGTCGACAACTCATCGAGACGATGAGCCTCGGGGCGGGACATGTGTCCCGCTCCGGGCGCCAGCGATGTCTCGATAGATTGTCTCATGCCTCGGAAAACTCAAAGCTCGGATTTCTGAGCTCTTCGCACGGCGGCAACGATGCCTCGAACTCCGCCGGCGGTTGATATCCCAGCGACGAATGCAATCGCCGTTGGTTGCAGGCCGCGTCGATGAAATCCGCGATCGAAGCCCTTGCTTCGTCCATCGATTGGTACGTCTGTAGGTTCACCTCCTCGCTCTTGAGCGTCTTCATAAAACTCTCTACGCGCGCGTCGTCGTAAGGATTTCCACGCCGGCTCATCGAGATCAGCGCGCCACATTGTTCCAGCAGCCCGACGTATGCCCGCGAGACATATTGGACCCCTTGATCGGAATGATGCACCAGCCCCGGCTTGGGCCGCCGTAACTCGATCGCTTGGCGCAACGCATTCACCGCCAAGATCGCTTCGAGTGAAGGGCCCAATTCCCAGCCCAGCACCCGCCGCGAGTAGGAATCCATCACGACCGCCAGGTAGACGAACGAGCGACGCATGCGCACGTAGGTGATGTCGGCTTGCCAAAGCTGGTCGATGCCGTCAACTTGTAGAGTTTTGGCCCAATTCGGATAGGCCGCGCGCTGCTGGTCCGAGTCCGTCGTCAACACATAGCGGCGCTTGCGAATTGCCAACAGGTTGTCGTTGCGCATCAGACGCAGGACCTTCTTGTGGTTCACGGTGAAGCCTTGCCGACGCAGTTCGGCGCTCACCCGGCGATAGCCGTAGCGGCGATTGGAAAGCGTAATGCGTTGAATCCGATCGCGCAATTCGATGTCCGCTTCCGCGGGTTTGACGCGGGCTAATTGGCGGTAATATCCCACTCGGCTCACCCCCGCGAGTTCGCAAGTTTGTTCGATGCTGAGTCGGCCTTCGGCGCGGATTTCGTTGATAACCGCGTAGAGCTGCTCGCGGTTCGAGCGTCGCTGCTCGGCCTCGCGAGATTCAAGGCGCCGAAGGCTCGTTCGAAAAAATCCAATTCCGCCGCTTGCTTGCCGACCAGACGTTCAAGTTCCGCGATCCGCTCGGCGGCGGGATCAGGCGACTTCAAGCTCACCACTTGCTGTCCGGGTCGCGGCCGCCCGTGCCGCCGTTGGAGACCTGCCAGGCCCTCGGCCCGATAGGTGTCGCGCCAGCGATACAACACCGCCCGCGCTACGTCGAGCTCGCGGCTCAACCTCATGATGCTCTCCCCGTCAAGCATGCGGCGCACCGCTGCTTCCTTGAATCTCGCCTCATACGAGCGCTGTTTCCTTCTCCCCATCTGGATCTCCTTCTCCATTCGCTGAATTCTGTCCCACTTTATCTTGTCTCACTTCTGGGGTTCACTCCACTAAGTCCCCCGAAACGAACTAGATAGCGCCTGTGGGCCGATAACTGTTGATTAATCGCGTAACCACCAGTAATCCGCCGTCAGAGGCCCTCCTCCGCGTTGTAGTGAGAGCTGAAACCCTTCCTGTCCAATGAGTTATCATGGCCTTGAACCGGATTGCTGGACGGAAGGCGTCTGCCCCAGAGTTTGGCAACCCGGGTGCTACTAAAAAAGGGACAGCCCGCCCTATTCGCTAGAGCCTAATAAGGACACGCCTTGTTGGGTGCTTTGACGCATCAGGACGGGCTCGGTTTATGTAGCGGCGCGGCAAAGTGCTGTTCGAGTCGATTCTGCATAGCAGGAGCAGGTTCGACGGGACGGCGGAGAATGCGTGATGCCAAGCAAGAAATGGACGCGGCCTGAAAACCAATCTCTAATCCGTCAAGTCAAACAGGGCAACCGTTTGCCTCAGATTCGCATCCGAGCCAGATCCCAAGCAGCGGTCAATCAGCAACGACAGCGACTGCGTGAGGCAGGGCTGCTCGGTCAGGACTCAAAGCGAAGCCTGCGGCTGTGGACAATCAGAGAGATCCGCTCGCTGCGTGACTACACGAACTTCTATCGATTGGGCGCCACTGGGCTTGTACAGGCGGGACTGCTGACAGGCCGCAGCAAGGATTCCATCAGCCAGCAGATGAGGCGTCAGGGTTTGGGTGATCCCCGGCGACGGGAAGCCGCCCGTGCAGCCCACCGGCTGGACGTTGAGGAAAAGGCAGCCCTTGCAGAGTTCCTTCAGGCAGAGGGAAGCAACCTGGCGAGTGCGGACGTGGCTGAGAAGTTCAAGATTTCCCCGAAGACGGTCACAGCGTATCGCCGTCGAATGAAGCAGCAACTGTCGTGGCAGGAGGCGAGAAACTCG
Source organism: Bryobacterales bacterium (assembly GCA_965226185.1). GTDB lineage: Bacteria > Acidobacteriota > Terriglobia > Bryobacterales > UBA6623 > CBDCYS01. The sequence continues at coordinate 2,078,999 of CBDDCT010000007.1, read as the reverse complement.
GAGCGTTATCGGCAACGTGCCGAGGAACTCCGTCAAGAATTCATTCGCCGAACCCGTGCACGATGGAAGAAGTGGCGAGTGGAACGAAGGAGGACACTCCAGAAACTGCAGTGGCGGATGAAGCGGCAAGGGATGAATGGCAAGACGCGTCGCTGCATCCGTTGCGGAGAGAACTGGCTTGAACTCAAGGAGTTCTTTCCTGTCACGAAGCGAAGGCGGAGAGGGGTCGCGACCTACACAATGTCTCGAAGCTGTCGAGCGTGCCGCGCGCAGCAGTAATAATGTCCCGGCTGCGGCCAACAAACCACAAAAGCCGCAGCAGCAAAAACCTGGAGTAGTGCTACATAAATCCCCCGAAACGAACTACTTAGCGTTTGTCCGGCGGATAGCTAATGGTAAATCCCGTAACCACCACGAATCAACGATTGCTAGTTTCCGGCGGTTCGGGACCTTTGCCACCCGTCAACGCGGCGGCCGCATAGCGCGCAATCCAAGGACTGGCGAGCAAGTTGTCGTCGGCCCGAAGAAGGTTGCGTTCTTCAAGCCAGGCAAAGAGCTGCTGAAGGTCATCCAGCACGCTCCTGAATCCCGGCCCGATCGATGAGGAACCCCTCCTAACTCCTCACGGCACCGGAGACGGAGACTACACAGACCGCTTCCTTCGCGAAGAGCAAGCGGCAGCGGCGCTAACTTACCGATCAAACCTTCATCCGACGCACGCCTGGCAAATCGCCTCGACGTGCCGATGATCCGTCCCGCAGCAGCCGCCGAACACGTTCAATTGCCGAAACGCTCGCTTGAGCTCGCGGTATTGCGCAGCCAACTCCGTCGGATCACCTTCGTCCAACTCTTCGGCCTCGTCTAGCTCAGCATGGCTCTTCGTCGAGGCGTTCGCGCGTAGGCCGCGAATCCTCTCGACCCACGCCGCGCCGGCAGGCCAGGCGTTCCTGAAATGGGTCGGATGGGCACAGTTGATCATGTAGTAAGCTGGCCCTTCGCCGGTGGCCTCGTCAACCTGCCGGATCGCTTGCTCCAACGTTCTTCCGTTGGGCAATCTGCCGTCTGTCTCGACCGTGAAGGAAATGACAGCTGGCATACCCACCGACTGCGCGGCCCGCGTCACGCCGATCGCTTCTTTGGGATACGTCATGGTCATAGCGCTGATCACGTCGGCGTCCGAGTCGCGGAAGATTTCTGCTTGCGTTCGATGGTAGTCCTCGGCTTCCCGTTCGCTCATCAGGGAGTCCGGGCTGTATCCGTCACCCCGTGGCCCGATGCACCCGCTGATGACCGTCCTGACATTCGGAGTCTCGAATTCCTCACGAATTTCGCGACAGAGTTCGATCGCCTTGCGGTTGGCCTCCGCGAGCGCCTCCTCGCAGTAGCCGAGCTTGCGTCCCCAATCGGGATTCGCTCGCCAAGTAGCGCTCTCGATGATGAATCCGACGGCGAATTTTCGGGCGATCTCTCCGTAGCTGCGATAGTACTTTCGGAGCGCTTCGATACCCTTGTCGCCCTTCAACAAGTCGAACGCCGCAAAGTCGGGTAGCTGCAGCCCTTCATGAAAGATCAGCGACGTTTCAATACCCCCGTCGGTAACGAAGACATCGCCATCGAGCTGGGGCAGTCTTTGTCTGTACTTGGCCATCGGTATCAACTTTACTACCCGCTCTTCTCGGCGAGCAACCGGCCGCCGATCAGTCTGCCTCGGATGTCTGATTGCTTCCACCGTGGGCGCAGCCGGATCCCTACTGGGGGCGCTCACAGCACGGAGCGCAATCCGGTCATTTACAGCCCGGCTGAGCCGTTGCTTGCAGCCGATGTAACGTTCCGTCGTCAGCACCGAGGCGTGACCGAGCAGAAACTGGATCTGTTCCAACTCTCCTCCCGATTCATGACAGAGCCGAGCGCAGCTCCTGCGCAGATCGTGAGGGGCCAGATTGTGAATCCCCGCTCGCTTGGCACACTCCTTGACGACGTACCAGACCACATTCTGCGTTAACCCGTGGCCCCACAGGACGCCATTCTTGCGTATGGCCCTAAACAGCCGGCCTTCTGTGATCTCCGCTGAGCAGACCCACTCGTCCACGGCGTCTTTGACCCAGCCCGGCATAGGGACGGTACGCACGTGGCCTCCCTTGCCGATGAGGTCGAGGATCACCCAGTGTTCCTCCCGCTGTTGGATCTGATCGACGTTCAATTCGACGACTTCCGAGCGCCGCAGTCCGCAGCCGATTAACAACCCCAGCATCGCCGCGTCTCTGTTGCCGCGAAGACTGTCGGTTCGCACGGCACTGAGCAAGTGCTGCCCCGCTTTCGGGGTGAGCCAGTTTCCGATACGGCGACCTAACTGCTTGACGCCGCGCACCCGTCGAATGCCGGCGATGAGGTCCGCGCTGAGCAGGCCGCTGTCAGCGGCTTCGGTAGCGAGACGACGAACCGCAGCCAGACGAACATTGATCGTGCCGGCTGCGAGACGCATGTTCTCCAGTCGCAAGCGGTAGCGAAGCACGACGGAGCGGTTCAGGGCCAGTCGAGGCTCGGAGCAGTACCAGGCGATGAATTCTTTCATCGCACGGCGGTATGAACGGCGAGATTGCAGGGAGGCGAGGCTGTTGAGGACAGCAGCCTTGGCCTGCTCTAGTTCGGGTAAGGTCGGGGATTTCCTCCTGGGACGTGTACGTCGATGAGTCGGTTGATTCATGGGTAGGCGGCCTCCTTGGCCGCCTGCCTACGCTAGAATCTTTCCAGGAAGGAGTGTCGCCGGCGGATAACTGGTGAGTTGGCTTGAAGTCCGAGCACATTCGCAGGCTCTGCTAAACTATTTCTAGTAGTGCCCAGATTCAGCAGATTTCTCGCGTTCGCTACGCTCGTGGCCCTTGTTGGGCTGAACGGCGAAGGCTTTCTGCTGGCGTACTCCGAGGCCGACCTGGTTGAGGGTGAGCGTTGCAGCCAGTCGTGTTGCAACCTGGGTAAAGCCGGAGACGCCTACGCCTCGTCGTGTTGCCGGCTTCGCTGCCACGAGGACACGGGCGAGACCAACTCCGAACCGGCTCGTGAGCAGATTTCTCTCAAGAAGGCGGGTACACAAGCGACACTTCTCCAGAAGTTGTCAACTCCACTTGTCATCACAGGGATAAGCCGAACGTCGCTCCAGTGGGACTTCCGGTCCCGCGATGACGGTCAGGTCGATCTTCACATCAAAAACTCCGTCCTTCTCGTTTAGAACACTCCCTCAGAAGGTTAGTGCGTCTTGAATTCGGCGCGGGCATCTGCCTGCGTCCGGTGACACTGATTCATGGGAGGAGTGAATGTTCAGAGCTCGTTGCTACTGCGTCGCATTGACGCTTCTTCTGCAAGAAGCGCCTGTCTTCGGGCAGCACCAAGGGAAGCCTGCCCGGCTCGACCGGCTACTGGAAGAGGCTCGTTTCAGCAATCCGCAACTCAAGGCCGCGAGAGCCCGATGGGAGGCGGCGACAAAACGCCCCTCGCAAGAGGGGACGCTGCCCGATCCCCGGGTATCGGTGCGGAACTTCGGTGTCGGCCGGCCGGCCTCGACGCTCAATACGAGCAATTTTGCTTTCGTGAGCCTCGGTGTCTCTCAGGAGATCCCCTTCCCCGGCAAGCTGAAGCTGAGGAAGAACGTGGCTCTGGAGGAGGCGCGGGCTGAGAAGCAACGCTACCAGCAGCTTGAACTCGACGTCTTGTCGCAGGTCAAGCTGCACTACTACGACTACTACTACTTCGCGAAAGCTTTGGAGACCGTGGCGAAGGACCGCGATTTGCTGGCGAAGTTCGTCGAGATCGCCGAAGCACGATACGCCGTCGGAAAAGGAACTCAGCAGGACATCCTACGGGCCCAACTGGAACTAACCCTGTTGCGGGACCGGGAGGAGGTGTTCCGGCAAGGGCGAGACAGTGCCGCGGCGGCGATCAACACGCTGCTTGACCGGTCACCCGACGACCCGCTAGGGCCGCCAGAGGAGCTGGAACAAGCTCCGTTTCCAACGGAGCTGACGGGACTGTATCAGCAGGCCCAACAGCATTCACCGGCTTTGCGGGCTCAGGAGCACGAGGTGAGCCGGAACGCGGCCGCTCTCAACCTGTCTCGAAAGGGTTACCGGCCGGACTTCCGCGTGGGCGTTGAGTGGCAGCACACCGGATCGATGTTCCGGGACTACTACGTCGCGGCGTTCGAGGCGAAAATCCCGCTCTACTTCTGGCGCAAGCAACGTCTGGGCGTGGAGGAGGCTGCCTCGAAGCTAGTCGAAGCTCGGCATACGTACCAGGCCAGAAGGCGTGACCTGCTGTTCCAGATCAAAGACCATTATTTGATGGCCCGTGCTGCTGACCGGCTTGGATCGCTCTACAAGACGGCGATTATTCCGCAGGCGACGCTTGCCCTGGAGTCCGCGATCTCAGCCTACGAGGTCGGCTCCGCGGACTTTCTCACCCTGATCAGCGCCGCCACAATTCTCCTCGATTACGAATTGCAGTACTACAAGCAGCTCGCCTCGTACCAGCAAGCGCTGGCTCGCATGGAACCCGTGATTGGCAAGACGCTTATTCCTTGAAGGGAGACGACGATGACCCGCAAACGAACAGTTCTGATCACAGCGTTGGCGGCGGTTTCGATCGCCGCTGCCTTCGGCCTCGGGTGGCGTTTGGGGCGGAGCGGCCACCCAGTGAACGCTCCTCTGCATGAGCATGACCTCCAACCGGTGAAGGCTGACGGGGGCGAAATCGAATACTGGACCTGCACCATGCACCCCTCCGTGAAGATGAAGGGCCCCGCCAAATGCCCCATCTGCGCCATGGATCTGGTTGCGGTCAAAAAGCAGGTGGCTGCGACGAAACACGAGCACGACTTGCAACCGGTTACGAACGAAGAAGGCGAGATCAAGTACTGGACCTGCACGATGCATCCTTCCGTGAAGATGAAGGAGCCCGGGAAGTGTCCTATTTGCGCGATGGATCTGGTCCCTGTCCGCAAGGAATCTGGAGGCGCGGGAGAGGGGCGCACGACCGAGTCCGCACCGGCGGTTCCCGAGAAGTCGTTGTTCACCGTCGATCCGCGGCGGCAGCAAATGATCGGAGTTCGCACCGACGCCGTGGCCACGCGCAGGCTCGACCGCACGATCTCGACGATCGGGCGGGTCAGCCTGGATGAGCGGCGCATCACACACGTCCACACGAAGTTCAGCGGATGGATCAATAAGGTTTTCGTCGATTACACCTGGCAGCATGTGCGCAAAGGCGAGCCGCTGTTCACGGTCTACAGTCCGGAGTTGGTTTCGACGCAAGAGGAGTATCTGCTCGCGGTCAAGGCCCAATCAACGCTCGGCGATCACGCCATCCAAGAAGTCTCCGGCGGGGCCCGTTCGCTCTTGAAAGCCGCTCGGCGACGTTTGCTGCTGTGGGACATTTCCGAAGATCAGATCGAGAAACTCGCTCGAACCGGTGAGGTGCGGAAAGACCTCGTGGTCCACTCGCCGGCGGAAGGCCACGTAACCCACCGGAACGCTTTCGAGAACATGCGGGTCGAACCAGGCACGGAGATCTACACGATCGCCGACCATTCCTCTGTGTGGGTTCACGTTGAAATCTACGAAAACGACATTTCGCTCGCGCGCCTCGGACAGCACGCCTCGATGACGGTCGAAAGCTATCCGGGACGGCGGTTCTTTGGGAAGGTCACCTACATCGAGCCTCACGTGATGGAGCAGACGCGCACGCTGAGAGTGCGTTTGGAGTTCCCGAACGAAGATCTTACTCTGAAGCCCGGCATGTACTCGGACGTAAAGCTCAATGTGCCGAGCCGCACAGTCATTGCGGTCCCCGAAAGCGCCGTTCTGCGGACCGGCGAGCGGGACATCGTTTTCGTGGATCACGGCGAAGGGCGCATGGAATTGCGTCAAGTGCAACTAGGCGGACGCGCCGGCGACTACTACGCGGTTCTGAAGGGTCTGAAGGCCGGCGAGAAGATCGTTGTTGCCGGGAACTTTCTGATTGACGCCGAAAGCAAGGTCCAAGGCGTGATCGCGAACTGGGAAGGAGATCCACAGCCGTGATCAACGCCATCATCGACTACTGCGCCCGAAACCGTTTTCTTGTCCTCCTGTTGGCCGGCTTCCTGACGGCTTGGGGCGGGTGGGCCATCTACAACATCTCGCTGGACGCGATCCCCGATCTCTCGGATGTGCAAGTGATCGTCTTCACGGAATGGCAGGGACGCAGCCCGGACTTGGTCGAAGACCAAATCACCTACCCCATCGTTACGTCACTGCTGGCCGCGCCCAAGGTGCAGTTTGTTCGAGGGCAATCGTTCTTTGGGCTGTCGTTCGTTTACGTGATCTTCGAGGACGGCACGGACATGTATTGGGCCCGAAGCCGCGTCCTCGAATACATGCAAAGCATGCTGGGAAACCTCCCTGAGGGTGTCACGCCGACGTTAGGGCCCGACGCTACCGGTGTCGGTTGGGTCTACCAGTACGCCCTCGTGGACGAGACCGGGCAACACAACCTGCAAGAGCTGCGCAGCTTTCAAGACTGGTATCTGCGCTACTGGCTGCAAGCGGTGCCCGGCGTCGCGGAGGTCGCTAGTGTCGGCGGCTACGTCAAGCAGTATCAGGTCAACCTCGACCCAAACAAGCTTCGTGGTTACAACGTACCGATTCGCCGTGTCATCGACGCCATCCGCCGCAGCAACAACGATGTCGGCGGACGTGTACTGGAAATTGCCGCGACGGAATACTTCGTGCGGGGACGAGGCTACATCCAGTCCCCTCGGGATATCGAGAGCATTCCCGTGGGCAGCGACGGGCAAGGGACCCCGATCTACATCCGGGACCTGGGACACGTCACGCTGGGGCCGGACATCCGGCGCGGCTTGGCCGAGCTCAACGGAAAAGGCGAAGTGGTGGGCGGAATCGTCGTCATGAGGTATGGCGAAAACGCCCTGGAGGTGATCGATCGAGTCAAACAACGGCTTCAGGAAGTCGAAGCGTCTCTTCCATCAGGGGTGAAGGTCGTGACGACTTATGACCGTTCGGACCTTATCAACCGGTCGATTGCGACGCTCGAGGACACGCTCAAGGAAGAGATCGCCATTGTCAGCATCATCATCGTTCTCTTTCTGTTGCACATTCCAAGTGCGCTGCTGCCGATCATTGTGATCCCGATCGCCGTCGTCCTCTCGTTCATCCCGATGTACTACATGAACCTGACGGCGAACATCATGTCGTTGGGCGGAATCGCCATCGCCATCGGCGTGCTCGTGGATGCCGCCATCGTAGTCGTTGAACAGGTTCGCAAGAAACTGGAGTACTGGGACGCCGAGGGCCGGAAGGAACCGTACGAGCCGCTGGTCATCCAGGCAGTGAAGGAGGTGGCCGGACCGAGCTTCTTCTCGCTGCTGGTGATCGCCGTCTCGTTCTTGCCGATCTTCACCCTCGTGGCTCAAGAGGGGCGGCTGTTTAAGCCGCTGGCGTTCACGAAGAACTTCTCGATGGCGTTTGCGGCGGTGCTGGCCATCACGCTTATGCCGGCGCTGATCACCTTGGTCACACGAGTGGAACCATTTTCGTTTCGTCCCAGGTGGCTGGCCCGAATCGTGAATGCCGTCTGGGTAGGCAAGATCTATCCCGAGGAGAGGCATCCTCTCAGTCGGCCGCTGATCGCTGCGTACCGGCCGGTTGTGGAGTTCGCTCTTCGATTCCGTTGGGCCGTCATTGCGCTTGCCGTTGTGGCTGTGGCGCTGACCGTTCCGATCTATCAGAGGCTCGGCTCCGAGTTCATGCCGCCCCTGAACGAAGGGTCCATCTTGTTCATGCCAACGGCGGTTCCGGGGATGCCGATCACCGAGGCCACTCGGATTCTCCAAACCCAGGACAAGATCTTGGCGCAGTTTCCCGAGGTCGAGAGTGTGTTCGGCAAGATCGGCCGAGCGCGCACTCCTACGGACCCGGCGCCGCTGAGCATGGTGGAAACGACGATCCTGCTCAAGCCGCAAGACGAATGGAGGCAGGTCGAGCAGCAACGATGGTACTCGAGTTGGGCTCCGGATTGGCTAAAGGGATGGCTGGGCAAGCTCTGGCCGGAGGTCCGACCCATGACCTGGGACGAGTTGGTGGCCGACATGGGTCCGCATGTTCGGTTCCCGGGCATGGCGAACATCTGGTGGATGCCGGTGCAGACCCGTACGGAAATGTTAGCCACGGGAATGCGCAGCAACCTCGGGATCAAGGTCTTCGGGCCCGAGCTAGCGACGATCGAAGAGATCGCCGTGGAGATTGAAGAGGCGTTGCGGAAAGTTCCGGGAACGCGCAGTGTCTTCGCCGAGCGTGTGACAGGGGGATATTACGTTGATTTCGACATTCGCCGCGAAGCAGCGGCACGATATGGACTGACCGTCGGCGACGTGGAAGACGTAATCGAGACGGCGATCGGCGGAAAGAACATCGCCCAGACGGTCGAGGGGCGTGAGCGTTACCCCATCAACGTCCGGTACCTGCGCGAGTTCCGGGACGACGTTGAGAAGCTGCGCAACGTGCTGGTCGCCACGCCGGCTGGGGCCCATATACCGATGTCCCTCGTCGCGGACATCCGTTACAGCAAGGGTCCTCCGCAGATTCGCAACGAGAACGGGCAGATTGTCGGTTACGTGTTTGTCGACGTGGAGCACAAGGACTATGAAGGCTACATCCACCAGGCTCAGCAAGTCGTCCGCGAAAACGTGACGCTGCCTCCCGGGTATCGGATTGAATGGGCGGGCCAGTACAAATACCTGCTGCGGACGCGCGAACACCTGAAGGTGATTCTCCCGCTGACGCTGTTTATCATCATCGTGCTGCTGTACCTGAACACGGGGTCCGGCATGAAGACGGCCATCGTCCTGCTGGCGGTGCCCTTCTCCGCCATCGGAGCCATCTGGCTGCTGTACTGGCTCGGCTACAACATGAGCGTCGCCGTTTGGGTCGGACTGATCGCCCTGCTCGGCGTTGATGCTGAAACCGGGGTGTTCATGCTGCTCTACCTCGACTTGGCTTACGACGACCGAAAAAAGAAAGGCCTGATGAGATCGATGGGAGACCTCAAGGAGGCAATCATCGAAGGCGCTGTAAAACGTGTGCGGCCCAAAGTGATGACGGTTGCAACGACGTTCATTGCGCTTGTGCCGATCATGTGGTCGGAGGGAACGGGGTCAGACGTTATGCGACGGATCGCCGCGCCGATGGTCGGCGGAATCCTGACGTCGTTCCTGATGGAGTTGGTGGTGTACCCGCCGATTTACCAGATCTGGCGGGGATTCGAGGTCCGACGGGCTCAACGGGAGACTTCTCATGTGTAGAGTTGTTGTACTTGTGTTGGTAGCGGTTGTCGCCGGACCCTTGGCTCGCGGCGCGTTCCGCTATGAGGTGAGGCGGGACAAGCTCCTGGGAAGTGAAGCGGGGGTGCTGACGATCGACGCCAGCGGTGTTCACTACCGAAGCGAAAACGAGAAAACGCTTCTAGACTTTTCGTTTGAGGACATCCGTAAAGCGGACGTGTCCAATCCCCAGAAGGTGCGGCTTTTTACTTATGAACGAGCGAAGAAACGCCTCGCGCGCCCGCGCCTGTACCAGTTCAAGATTCTTGAGGGAACCACGGGCGAGGCTCTCGCGGAGTTCCTTGCGGAACGACTGGAGCGGCCCGTGGCCGGCGCTTATGGAATCCAAGAGGGCGCCGGCGGGATTCCGGCCTATCACCGTCACGTGTTGGGCGGGTGCGACGGGACCCTTCGTTTTGACAGGGACGCTATCCGGTTCCACAGCATGAACCGGAAGCACTCAAGAACCTGGGTCCACGCGGACATCGAAACGATCGGAACAATGGACCCGTTCCATTTCCGATTAACGACCTATGCCGAAACCTACAACTTTGATCTGAAGGAGCGTCTGTCACCTGAGGACTACCGGTCGGTTTGGCACAGCTTATACTCAGAAGCGAGCGAATCCCGGCTGGGCCTGGCCGGTTATCGCTCAGCGTGGCAACCAGACAAAGAATCAGGAACCACTTCAACAAATTAGGAGAGGAATACTATGCGCATCATAATTTCAGTTTTAGTTGGGTTGGTGGCTGCCGTGCTCATCGGATGCAGCCAACAGGCGCCACGGAGTTCTGAAGGGTTGGGGGCTAAGAGTGATCAGTCACCAGCCTCCGCCCAGCAACTCTTGGCAGCTTACGAAGGGTTAAGATCGCGCCTGGCGAACGACCAGGAAGTGTCCGCCGCTGACTTCGAAAATGTTGCGGAAGCAGCGCGCGAGACCGCAACGTCTTACTCAGGTGCGGCAGCGGCTCATCTGGAGCGGCTCGTGAGCGCCGCGGACGAGGGTGCGGGCAGGGCATCTCTCGACCTTGTGGCCGCGCGAGAGGCGTTTGGCGAAGTCAGCAGGCATGTTGTGTCATGGCTCGCCGGCCATCCGGAGTTGGCCAACGGCCGCTACGTGTTCGAATGCCCGATGGCGAAGGGATACCGGAAATGGGTGCAGCAATCCGAGTCGGTGTCGAATCCTTACATGGGGCAAGAGATGGCCGCGTGCGGTTCAGCAAGCAAGTGGCTGCCGTGAGATAGGCGACCTGCTTTGCGTCGTGGGCCAACGGGAGTGCACCAAAGCACTGCTACCAGAGTGTCCGAACAGCGGACTCGGCTGTCAAGTGAGCTTGGGTGCAAGCTCTTCAATCTAAACGGCTACGTAATTTTGGCGAATGACAAGGGGCTGAGCCCCCGCGGTCGCGATCAGTTGGCGGGCGCCAGCCCAGCTCCGCCATCGAACCGCTTCGACGCGCCTGGCTCAAATAGCCGAAAGACAAAGAGGGCTCCTCCACCGCGATAATCGCGGAGCCACGGCGCTCCCGGACCCGTATATCCCCCCACGGCTCCGCCCATGCCTGACGCCACGGCAATGTACTGCACCCCGCCGAGCCGATACGTGACGGGACCGCTGCGGATGCCCGAGCCGGTTTGGAACGACCACAGCAGCTCACCACTTTCATCGTCGTAGGCGAGCAGGTTGCCTTCCGCATCACCAGTGAACACCAGTCCGCCCGCCGTGGCCAGCATCGATGCCGACATCGGTGACCGGGTTCGCACTTCCCAATCGGCTTCCCCGGTATCGGGATCGATGGCCATCACTTTCCCGAACGCTTCGCCGGGAATGTACTTGAAGCCGCTCGGCCCCGGCGGCAGTCCCTGTTCCCTGGCTTTGACGCCGTAGTTATAGAACACGGCGCAGTTTTCGATCACAGGCAGGTAGACCCGGTGGGTGCGCGGGCTGTAGGCCATGCCGGTCCACTGCTTGCCCCCCGCCGCGCCGGGGCAGACCTCGACTCCCTCGTAGGAGGGTATGGCGCCGGAATTCAGGATCGGGCGCCCGTCCGGAGTGAAGCCCGTGCTCCAGGTCACGCGAACGAAGGGCTTCGCGAACAAAAACTCGCCGTTCGTCCGATCGATCGCATAGAAGTAACCGTTGCGGTCGGCGTGAACGATGGCTTTCTTCACCTTGCCTTCATGGCGGATGGCGATCGGAATCGTCTCGGTGACGCCGTCGTAGTCCCACATGCCATGGGGTGTGAACTGGTAGTGCCATTTCAGCTTGCCGGTTTCCGGCTGAAGGGCAACGACGGAGTTGGAGTAGAGGTTGTCGCCTTGGCGGGCGTCGCCGTCGTAGGCCGGAAACGGCTGCCCGACACTCCAATAGATGAGATTCAACTCGGGGTCGTAGGTCCCGTGCATCCACGGGGCGGCCCCGCCTGTTTTCCAGGAATCCTCGCTCCAGGTTTCGTGGCCGGGTTCGCCCGGACCAGGGACGGTGTAAAAGCGCCATAGCCTTTCGCCGGTCTCGGCGTGATAGGCGTCGATGAATCCGCGGCTGGCCCGGTCCCCGCCGGCGATCCCAACGAACAGCCGGTCGCCGACCACAAGCGGTGGCTGCTTGGCGTTCAGATTGTCCGCGCCTTTGCCGAGTTCGATGTCCCACTCGACCCGGCCGGTCTTCGCTTCGAGCGCAACGAGGTGTGCGTCGAGGGTGGTCATGTAAAGCAGACCTTCGCGAATCGCGACGCCGCGGTTGCTGGGACCACAGCAGTAGCTCATCTCTTCGGTGGGCGGGAGACGCCGCTGGTAGTGCCAGAGTTCCGCTCCCGTGCGGGCGTCGATGGCGAAAACGTGATTCCAGGCCGTGGTGAGAAAGATGACGCCATCGACAACGAGTGGCATGCCGGTCAGTCCGTCACGCACGCCGGTCTGGAAGGCCCAAACGGGAACAAGGTTTTGTACGTTCGATCGATCGACGTCCGCGAGGCGGCTGTAGCGGTTCTGACCATAGTCCAGCCCGTACATCAGCCAGCTACTAGTGTCTTGATCGGCTCCGAGCAGACGTTCGGAGGCCACGTGGATGTCCGGTATTTGCTCATCTGTTGCGGGCTGGATCGCCTTGCCGGCAAAGCTCCGTATCAGTGCCACGAGGGACCGGCGCCCACCGGTATCGATCCGTTGGGCGAACCCAGGCATTGCGGTTTCCGCCATGCCGCTACTGATGGCGGATTCGAGTTGCTCGTCGGTTCGCTCCTGCTGCCAACGGGGATTTGTAAGATCAGGGGCTGACCCTCCTTCGGCGAAGGCACCATGGCAGACGACGCAGTGCCGGTCAAAGAGTTCCTGCCCTTGTTCGGGCGATTGCGCCCGCAGGGCGCACGCCAGGTAAGCGCTCGCCGTGATGGCGAGTGGCCCGGCGACACGAAGCAGACTACGGACGTCCATTGGCGAAGGCATTGTAACGGACCGGCGAACTACCCGTATGTCCAAAAACTCGAGCGTCGAACTTCAGGGCTGGTCGAAGCAACCCTGGACGGCCGCTAAGGCACAACTCTTCGTTTTCTTGGGGAGCGGCCAGTTGCTGTATGAGGCCGGTAAACGACATCGTCAACTTACCTGGTGGCCCCGGGGACCAAGCTACTATATCGCAGTGGACCCCTGAAGTGAGACAACCTGCTAAGCAGGGTTTTCCCATTCGCCGGGCGAAGTCGTGACCGCGACCTCGAACATGCCAGTCTCGGCGAGCGTCGCGTCGATGAAAGCCGTCGTCTTGCGCCAGTCATGATTGCTGAACCCGTCGACGATCAGGGTCTTGATCTTGGGCTGAGCGGCGGCTTCTTGGGCCGGGCTCGGCCCCGCCGCGATGAACAAGCCGGTCACTGAGAGCAACACGGAGAGCAACAAAGACCGCCGACGATTCGGCGCGGCGATCGGATTCCAAACCGCGCCGGAGAGAGCGCGTGGTTCGCGCCCGGCATAGCTATGCGTCGGAGTCATTGGGCCTCAAACACGATCAGGGACTCGATCGAGACGTCACTGCCCGGCGAGTCAAACATCGGTTCGCCCAGAACAACTACCTTACAGGGTGTGTTCTCCGGGAGGCAACCCGAACCGATGCCAGAGGGATTCGCTTCGCTTGGGGTTCCTGTCGCCGTCTTGATAACTGTCTATTCGCCCCATCGACTCCCCATCCAAGAACACCTCGGCCTGTCCGCCCGTCGGCAGGAACGGTCCGGAGAGAATCACCCCGACGCCCCGAAACGACACCTCGGTCCGGTCCCTGCTGGTTTTCAGAGAGAGCCGAGACGCTTCCGGCGCGGCTGCTAAGCCAGTACCTGGTCGACCAGGTTGCCGTGCACATCGGTGAGACGAAAGTGGCGTCCTTGGAACTTGAAGGTCAGCTTCTTGTGGTCGACGCCCAGGCAGTGCAGGATCGTGGCTTGCAGGTCGTGAATATGGACCGGGTCTTTGACGATGTTGTAAGAGTAATCGTCGGTCTCGCCGAGCGAGAAACCGCGCTTGATGCCTCCGCCCGCCATCCACATGGTGAAGCAGCGCGGATGGTGGTCCCGGCCGTAGTTGGTCCTCGTTAGCTTGCCCTGGCAATAGACGGTGCGGCCGAACTCGCCGCCCCAGACAACCAGAGTGTCATCAAGCATCCCGCGCTGTTTAAGGTCGAGGATGAGGGCGGCCGAGGCCTGATCGGTGGCTTTCGCCTGGAGGGCGATGTCGCGCGGCAAGTCGCCGTGCTGGTCCCAGCCTCGCATGTAAAGCTGCACGAATCGCACATCACGCTCCGCCAGGCGGCGTGCCAGCAGGCAATTGGCGGCATAGGTTCCGGGCCGGCGCGAGTCCGGACCGTAGAGGTCAAAGATGTGGTCGGGCTCCTTCGAGAGATCCATCAACTCGGGGACCGAGGTCTGCATCTTGTAGGCCATCTCGTACTGGGTAATGCGGGTGTTGATCTCGGGGTCGCCTGATTCCTCAGCCTTGAGCATGTTGAGCTTTTGCAGGCTGTCGAGCATGCGGCGGCGTGTTTTCTTGCCGACTCCGGGCGGGTCGGAGAGATACAGCACCGGGTCGCCGCTGGAGCGAAACTTGATGCCCTGATAACGCGAGGGCAGAAAAGCGCTGCCCCATAACCGTGAGAACAGCGGCTGGGCGTTGTTCTTCGAGACTTTTTGCGAAACCAGCACAACATAGGCAGGCAACTCCCGGGTCTCGCTGCCCAGCCCATAGCTGAGCCAGGCGCCCAAACTGGGGCGTCCGGGCTGCTGGCTGCCGGTTTGGATGAAGGTGATCGCCGGGTCGTGGTTGATGGCGTCGGTATGGATCGTCTTGATGATCGAGATGTCATCGACGATCTTGGCGTGGTGGGGGAGAAGCTCGCTGAGGTACGTTCCGGTCTGGCCGTGACGCTGAAAGTTGAAAACCGAGGACGCCACGGGGAAGGAATCCTGGCCGGAAGTCATCCCGGTGATGCGCTGGCCCTGGCGCACCGAGTCGGGGAGATCGGATCCATGGAAGTCCTTCAGTTTGGGCTTGTAGTCGAACAAGTCGATCTGTGATGGAGCGCCCGACTGGTGCAAGAAAATAACGCGTTTGGCTTTGGGTTCGAAATGCGGCAGCTCGGCCAGCCCGCCTGTTTTGGGATTGATCGGCCGGCCCATGGGGTCGAGGGCCGGGTTGGCAAGCAGTTCCGGGTTGAGCAGCGATGCCAGCGCGGCGACGCCAATGCCGGTGCTGCCGCGGCCCAGTAGCTGGCGCCTCGTCATCATCAAGCGTTCGGCTTCGTGGAAATTCATCGATTGCTCCCTCGCGCGAGACGGCCTTTTGTTCCAGGCGATCCGTTCCAGGCAAACAGCACCACATTTTGAAACTATTATAGCGGCGGCTCGAATCTCGATCGTGGGGTCTTCGGGTGGAACGGCGATTCAAGGTTGACCACTCAGCCTGAGCCTAGGCGTTCAAGGATCTGTTTTCGAGTCAGCCCGAGGGTTTTGGCGATGCTAAGGATGATGTCTTCCTTCAGTTCACGCTTCCTGGGAATTACGATGGGGCGGCTTAACCCCGGTTTCGTCATGATGTAGTGGTCGCCCCGTTGCCGGTCGAACTGACAGCCCTCCCCTTCACAAACCTTGACGAGTTCCCTCCATTTAACCGCGCGCACGAGCAGCGTCCCCTAGCTGCTGGGCGGCAATATACGCGGGGATGATTCCCTCAATGTAGTCAGACCCTTTATGCTGACCGAGAGAAAACGATATCCTCTTCTGCGTGTTGGGTTGGGAGACTGGTTCCCTTACGACGTCGACGAAGTTGACCCAATCAGCGGTTTCTTCATCAGGCGGGACCTTGGTGAAGCCGACTTCCTTCAGTGCCGCATCAAGCACGCCACGTTCGATGCACGACTCAAACCAAAGCTCAACAGCCTCTCTGAGTGCTTCTAAAGCTCGCTTCTTGGTTCGAGCCTGGGTCATGACGTCGATGGCCGGGCACCAGACAAGCCACTCCAGCCCATCTCTGCGGAACCAAGCTTGGAGTCTGACGCTGTAGGCGACGACTGGGGATTCCATATGTTCTAATCATACGCGGAATCGTGGAATCAGGGCTATTCTTCAGCTCTGTTTCACACCAAACTGAAGTAGCCATTGCGCCGTACGACCTCCACGGGCATTTCGAACAGTTCCGAAAGCGGCCCAGAAGCCAGGATTTCTTCCTTGGCGCCATCGTGAAAGATCTTGCCGTCTTTCATGAGCACGATGCGGCCGATCTCGGGAATGATATCGGGAAGGTTGTGAGTGACCAGGACAAGGGTCGTGCCCGCCCGCGCGATCTTGCGCAAGATTTCGCGCAGCTCATGCACGGCGCGCAGGTCGAGGCTGGCGGTGGGTTCATCGAGGATGAGTGCTTTGGGATCGTGAACCAGGGCACGGCCAATCAGAATCCGGCGGATTTCGCCGCTCGACATTTCGGATGTTCGCCGCCCGGCCAGGCGCCCGATCTCGAGCAGGCGCAGCACTTCCCCGGCTTTCTCCTCCATGGGCCGGGTGACCTTGTTGTGGGGCCAAATCTCGGTGCTGCTGAAGAACCCGGACAAGATGGCTTCTCGTCCGGTTATGTCTCGCGTGCAGAGCTGAACCCAGTCAGGCGAGACGATGCCGAGCAGGGGCCGGAGATCGAAAAGCCGCCAGTGGTCCTTACCGAAGATCGTCAGCGAGGCGTCATCTCTCACCAGGGGATAGCACTCCCTCATGATGGTCTTGATGAGGGTCGACTTGCCGGAGCCGTTCGGGCCGACAATAGCCACGTGCCCGCCGATGGCGATCGAAAGAGTGAGCCCGTCCAGCGCTTTCTTGGCGCCCCGGATGACGGTGATGTTGCGGAAGTCGATGAGCGAGGGAGCGGGATTCTGCACAGGGATGCCGGAGGTCATAACGAAACTGGTCAGCTACTGAGACGGGACTTGTTACGGGACGAAGAATTCAAGATAGCATTTGCGGCGGCAGCCATTGCGGAAACCGCTCTTGACCAGTCGAGAAACTGGCCGGGCTGGCTATTCGACAAACCCTATTTTTCGCGGCACGCTTGGCGTAATCAGCCATGCCAACTGTCCGCGGGAAGGCTGGACGTCTCTCCAATGTTGGACAGGAAACTCGATGCACGCCAGCCCTCCCGCCGAGAAATGCATGGAGCCGCCGCCAATGAGGAGACTCGCGAGCGCTGACCAGGTTGGTTCGTGACCCGAGATAAGAAGAAGTGTCGTTGTATCGGGCTCGGCTTGAATTTCGTCGAGCGCAACGCCCGGTACGGTGTCGTAGAGGGCGCCGGTTGCGCGGATAGGACACTGCCAACCGCCGGACTCGGCCGCGATATCCACGGTCGAGCGTGCCCGCAACGCCGAGGAGGTAATGACGGAGTCGGGCCGCAGATCGACCGCCGAGAGATAGCGCCCGATGAGCGCCGCATCCTGTTTGCCTCGATCCGAGAGCGGCCGGTCGTGGTCGCGGCCGGAAGCGGCGGTGTTTTCAGGTTTGGTGTGACGGAGTACGAGCAGAGTCAGCATTGGCCTGTTCCGGTCACTTGCCTGCCAACTTTGCTAACTCGTAGCTGACAAACCGAGTTCCACTTTCAGCTCGCTAAGCGATTGACTTCTGCCCATACGGATATCTTCTCGGCCCTGCGCCACGGCCTCCAGATCCTCGGGAGTCAATGGTTCTTGATCTACGTGATCGCAAAGAAACTCGAGAAATCTCAGCGCGGCCGGAACTTCTGGATCGGGCAGCTTCTCCACCAGATCGCGAAGGGCCTGCTTGGGTTCCGCGTTCATCTTTCTATTATCGAATGGTCTTCCAGACGTTTGCGCGCTTGATCACCCGGAATCGGAGTCTCACTCCTTCGTGATGGTTTCGTCCAGGTTCAGAATCGTGCTGGCTACCGTTGTCCAGGCGGCGAACTCGGCGGGGTCGAGGCTCGAGTCGTATTGAGAATCGCCGACGCCGAGCAGACGCTTCGCCGCGGCGGGGTCGCGGCGGTAGTCCTGTTGCTGCTCGCGGGCGAGTGCCAACAGCACTTCCACTTCCTCGGACGAGGGATGGCGGGCTGTCGCTCGCCGAAAAGCGTATTCGACGCGCTTCGCCGCATCGTCCCCGGCTTCTTTGATCATCATTTCGGCAAGTGCGCGGGACGCCTCGACATAGGTGGTGTCGTTCATCAGCGCCAGTGCTTGAAGAGGCGTATTGGTGCGGGCGCGGCGTGTGATGCATTTTTCGCGGTCGGGAGCGTCGAAGGTAGCGAGGGCCGCGGGCGGTACGGTGCGCTTCCAGAACGTGTACAGGCCGCGGCGGTAGAGGTCCTTGCCGGTACTGGGGACGTAGGTCTGGGCCGAAAAGTTGTCGCCGAAAGCCATGTCTTCCCATAGCCCGGGCGGCTGGTAGGGATAAACGCTTGGCCCGCCAATGTCCTTGCCGAGCAGCCCGCTGACAGCGAGGGCGTTGTCACGAATCAGCTCTGCCGGAAGACGGAAGCGGGGTCCGCGGGCGAGCAGGCGATTTGCTGGATCCTCTTCGTTCAGCTCAGGCGTGATCTTGGAGGACTGACGATAGGCGGCTGAGGTCACGATCAGTTTCTGCATCGCCTTGATGTCCCAGCCGGTGCGGATAAACTCGGTCGCCAGCCAGTCAAGCAATTGGGGGTGGCTGGGAGCTTCGCCTTGGGAGCCGAAGTCCTCCGAGGTGCGGATAATGCCGGTTCCGAAATACATCTGCCAGTAGCGATTGACCGTGACACGAGCCGTGAGCGGATGAGAGGGACTGACGAGCCACTGCGCGAAGCCGAGACGGTTCGCTGGCGCGCCGCTGGGCAAAGGCGGCAAAACGGCAGGCACGCCCGGCTGGACCTTGTCCTTCTGATTACGGTAATCGCCCCGCCCCAGCACGAAAGTTTCGCGCGGGTTTCTTGCTTCGCGCATGACCATCGTGTTGGGGATCTCTTTCTCGAGCCCGGCCTTCTCTCTATCGAGTTTTTTTAGCTTCGTATAGAAGTCCCGCAAACGTTGGGGAGCCACGTGCGTGAGGTAGTAGGCCCGCAGCTTCCCGTGCCGCTGGCGGCAGGCCCCGGCTTTCTTGGCGGCCTTGTCCTTTTTGCTCTGGTCGTAGTCCTCCTCGTCTTTCTTCTCGCGCCAAACGAACTCAGGACAGCCTTCCAGCGGCTCGGCGACCAAGGCGCGAATGGGGTGGTGCGTGGTCAGCCGATCGATCTCGTCTTCGCTGAGTACTCGGTCGTAGAACCGCAGTTCGTCGAGACTGCCCTTCAACGGGCCCGCGATCTTCTTATCACCGGCGCCAAGCAATGCCGCCGTCCGAATCGAACCCGTCAATCCGTCACGAGTGATCTCGGTGGGCTCGATCTTCCCATCGACGAAGACTTGCAGTCCGGCGGCCTTGCCCGATCCGTCGTAATTCAGCGAGATCTGATGCCACGCACCTTGCACGATCTTTTTCAATGTCTTCAGTTCGATCGCGTTGCCGGGCCAGCGGTGCGCGAGGCGGACGATCAGATGATGGCCCCTCTTGCGGTAGCCGATGAGTTTCGCTTCATCAACCGCAATCTCCCAGCCCCGGCGGTTTTCGGCGTCTTCGACCTTATGAAGCAGAGCCATTGGAGTTGAACTGGCGGCATTGACCCAAAACGCAATGGAGAACGCATCTCCTGTATCGAAATCGCCGCTGTTGCCAAGCGTCGCGCGGGTCTCTCCAGTAAAACCGGCGGCTATGTGAACCTGCCCGGAGTCATACGTCACATCACCCCGAACCGTCTCGCCGCGGCGGCTCTTATCCAGCGCATCCGACAAATCGTTTTCGAATTTGTAATGCGAAACCATCCCGCCGTTTGGAGGCGGCGGTACGGTTGACAGCGCATTGTGTTGCCAGTCAGATTCCAAGTTCGACAGCTCGTCCTCGGGGAGTTTCTGTTCGGTTTCCGCGATGTTGCGCTCGAGCTGCTCAAGCCGCTGCTGCTGGTCTTCGGAGGGCAACGCCAGCATCGGCATGGCGTTGCCAGTATAACCGTCTAGGCCCTTTTCGGGGATGCCGTTGAAGAACGCATAGAATTGATAGAACTCGCGCTGCTTGAAGGGATCGTATTTGTGATCGTGGCAGCGTGAGCAGCCTACCGTGGACGCCATCCAAACGGTGGCCGTCGTCTCCAGACGGTCAATGACGTACTCGGTTTGATATTCCTCTGGAATAGCGCCGCCCTCGAAGTTGATCATGTGATTGCGGTTGAAGCCGGTAGCGACCAGTTGTTCTTTGGCCGGATTCGGCAACAGATCGCCCGCAAGCTGCTCAATGGTGAACTGGTCAAACGGCATGTTGCGATTGAAGGCGCCGATCACCCAGTCACGCCAGTGCCACATGTGGCGTTCGCTGTCGATGTGATAGCCGTGCGTGTCGGCGTAGCGGGCCAGGTCCAGCCACTGCATCGCCATGCGCTCGCCATGGTGGGGCGACTCTAGAAGCCGGTCCACGCGCTTTTCGTAGGCATTCGGGGCTCCATCGGCCAGAAACGAGTCGATCTCCTCCGGCGCCGGCGGCAGCCCGGTCAAATCCAACGTGACCCGGCGCAGCAAGGTGGCTTTCGCGGCGGGTGGTGACGGCTCGAGGCCCTCCCGGTCGAGCCGCGCCAGAATGAAGTGGTCGATCCCATTGCGGGGCCAGTCCGCGTTGCTGACTTGCGGCAGGGGAGGCCGCTTAGGAGCCACATATGCCCAATGCGTTCGCCAGTCCGCGCCCTGATCGATCCAGCGGCCGAGCAGGCCGACTTCCTGCTGACTCAACTGGCGGTCCGCTGTCGGCGGCGGCATGCGGGCGACTTCCTGTTCGTGACTGATTCGCTGGAAAAGCCTGCTTTTCGAGCGGTCGCCCGGGACGATGACTTGATAGCCGCCACGATCGGCGAAGGCTCCCTCTTTAGTGTCCAAGCGCAGTTTGGCTTGCCGTTGTCCCTCGTCAGGCCCGTGACAGGCAAAGCACTTGTCGGAGAGAAGCGGGCGAATCTGGCGATTGAAATCGATTCGTGCCGGCGCCGGTTCCGGTGGCGCGGCCCCGGCTGGTAGGAGCGGACCTTTTTCGAGCAGGATGGTTGCGGCTAAAGCCGCGGTGCACGTAAGGACTAAGGCACGCGTTCTCATGTTCACTCCTGAGCGTCCGTTGCTTCGTTGTACGTGTTTCCGTTGTTCTGTTGGATTCATCTTAGCGAAGTCGGGGCCGAGAAATTTGCGCCTAGCCATTCCGCGGCACGCCGGAACGTAGCGTTTGCGGGAAGCAGCCAGAGCCCTGCTCGCCCATGGAACGTGGGTTGAACGCTACACGTTGAACACCGCGGCAAGGGTTGCCCGTGACGGCTTTGTTGGGGCCTCGGGACGAGCCCGAAGCATCTGACAAAAAAACGTCGTATCATTGTAGGGCTCACCCGGTAAGGCTCCACCTGGTAAGCTTTCATTCGTCCAATGTGGCGAGCCCGGTTTCCAGGCAGGGTGCTCCGCAAGCCGGAACACCAAGACCGGAGAATGCCGCGGGATGGAGTTCACTTTGCCGGTGCGCCGATGGAGTGTTCGCCGCGCCGGTTTGAGTAGTATCAAAGGAGGTCCGTCATGAGTATCAAATGGGAACGAGACCTGGCATTGGGCAAGGAGTTGCTAAGCGTGATAGAAGACCACGAACTGGCGACGGGCCACGAAGTGCACGCAGTCAACATTGTGAGAGAACCTGTTACGAGTGTTGGCACTCCTCATAGGCGGACCCGAATCGTTGACTTGGTAACGATTGTCAAGCGGCTCGAAACTTGATCCGGCGCGGCGCGCAACTTCTCGCGGATTGGCTCCCAGGAAAATGGCCCCACGCGCGCTGCCGGAACAGCCCAGGGTCTGCTTTTCAGTGCGGGTCATCGCACAATAGTCTGTTTAGCGCATTTGCAGCGGCGTATCCAAACCGCGATGATTTACCCAAACGTTTTTCCCGTGCATCCCTCTTTTCATGGCGCCTTCGCGGCGCTTTTGACTCCCCGTAAACTGGATGGAACGATCGACGCAGCGGGCTTCGAACGAAATATCAACTTCGTGCTCGAAAGCGGCGTGGCCGGGGTCGTTGTTGCCGGCGGGACCGGCGAATATGCTGACCTCTCCGTGGCCGAACGCAAAGCTCTGTTCGCCCAGGCAGCGGCGGCCAACCGCGGCCGCGGCGCCTTGATCGCGTCGGCCGGGGCGATGCGGCTGGCCGACTCGGCCGATCTTGCCGCACACGCCTTCGCGCTGGAAGCCGACGCGGTCTTGCTGCCGCCGCCGCATTTCTATCGCTATGGCCAACCCGACCTGGAAGCTTTCTACCGTGCCGCCGCGGAGCGCATCTCCGGCCCCCTTCTCATTTACAATCTGGCGGCGTTCTGCAGCCCCGTTGAGCCGGAGACGATCGTGCGGCTGATCGAGTCAGTCCCCAACATCGTTGGAGTCAAAGATTCCAGCGGCAGTCTCGACGCGCTCGAAATGTTGACGGCCCGGGACGATCTCCGCGCTTGCCGCATTCTTGGGCATGACAAAGTGCTGGGTGAAGCGCTGCGCCGGGGCTTGCTCGATGCGGTCATTTCCGGACCATCAAGCGTGATGCCGGAAATCGTGGTAAAGCTCTTCGAAACCTCTCAAAACGGCGACACCGAAAGTTTCGAGAAGGCGGCGGATCTCTTCAATGAGTTGATTTCCCGGCTGGATTTCGCTCCTTACCCGGCGGCGTTGAAGTTGATCGCGCGGACTCGGGGACTCTTCGACGCGGCTTTGCCGTTCCCGCCGTCCGAGAAACAGCTCCAAGGGGCGGGTGAGTTCGAAGCGTGGTTCGGCGACTGGCAGGGCCGGTTCGCCCGAGCTGGCCTGAGTCAGCCGCTCTCTCAGGCCCATTCCTAGGGCGGCGTTGGCAGCTTAGAGCTGTCGTCAACCTTCGTTATGGGGGGGCTTGGAGACCGGCGGAAGCGCGGACTTCCGTCCGCGCCTCTGTCTCTACTTGTCGAAGTCATGTCACCAAGACGGCGCCTCGCCTCTTGACTCTTCAGCCGCCGTTCGGTCATCATGATCTGGCACGCGAGGAGTCTGGATTTCATGGAAAAGACCATCAAAGTTACTGTCAATGGACAGGAACATGAGCGTTCAGTCGAGCCGCGCATGCTCCTTGTGCATCTTCTACGGGAAAAGCTCGGGCTGACCGGCACGCATATCGGTTGTGAGTCGTCCGTCTGCGGCGCCTGCACGGTGATGCTGGAAGGCCGCTCGGTCAAGTCTTGCACGGTCTTAGCGGTTCAAGCCGATGGCAAGAGCGTCGAGACAGTCGAAGGCCTGGCCCAGAACGGTGATATGCACGCGATTCAGGAAGGTTTCTGGAACGAGCATGGCCTGCAGTGCGGGTTCTGTACGCCGGGCATGATGATGTCGGTCCAGCAGCTTTTGAACGACAACCCCGACCCTTCCAGGGATGAGATTCGGCACGGGATTGACGGAAACCTGTGCCGCTGCACCGGGTACCAGCATATCGTGAAGGCCGTCGAATCGGCCGCCAAAGCGATGGCGGAGGAGGGATAGGCGATGGCGACCACAACAACGACACCACGAAAGGCTTACGTCGGACAGCGCGTCCGGCGCACCGAAGATCCGCGGCTGATTACCGGCACTGCTACTTACGTCGACGACATCAAGCGCGAGGGCATGCTCTACGCGGCGGTTCTGCGAAGCCCGCATGCGGCGGCAAAGATTTCGAGCATTTCAATCGAAAAGGCGGCGGCGCTGCCGGGAGTTCGAGCGGTCTATACCGGGGAGGACGTGAAGGACGTCGGCCCGGTACCCTGTGCCGGCTCGATGCCCACTCTTCGAGTGCCTCACCACGCCATCCTGGCGCAGGATCGCGTCTACTTCGTCGGCCACGCAGTAGCGGCGGTTGTCGCGACGGACCGCTACGTTGCGCAGGACGCCGTGGACCTGATCGAGGTCGATTACGAACCGACCGACCACGTTTCGGATCCCGAGAAGGCCCTGGAGGAAGGTTCGGTTCGGGTTCACCCGGAATATCCGGACAACATCGCGTTTACCTATCACCAGGACGGTGGCGACGTCGAGAAGGCTTTTGCCGAGGCCGACGTCGTCGTTAGCCAGCGAATTACGGTTCCGCGCTTGGCGCCCTCGCCGATTGAAACCCGCGGCGTCGTGGCTGAGTGGGACGAGGGCCTGAAGGAGCTGGTGCTCTACTCGTCCACGCAGATTCCTCACCTTTTGAAAACGCAACTCGCGTTACAGCTCAACCTGCCGGAAAACCATGTTCGCGTGATCGCGCCCGAGGTCGGCGGCGCTTTTGGCAGCAAGTGTAACGTCTGGGCTGAAGAGGCTCTTGCTTGCTTCGCGGCGATGGACCTCAAGAAGGCAATCAAGTGGATCGAAACACGGCGGGAAAGCATCCAAGTAGTCGCTCACGGACGCGGCCACATTGATCATGTGGAACTAGCGGCGAAAAACGACGGCACCTTTACGGGAATCAAGTTCAAAATCCTGCAGGATATCGGAGGCCACCACCAGCTCCTCACGCCCATCATTCCGACGCTCTCGGTCCTGATGATCCCCGGCTTGTACAAGATAGGGAACTTCTCGGCGGACCTGACGGGCGTCTTCACGAACCGCGCGCCGACCGATCTCTATCGCGGCGCCGGGCGGCCTGAGGCGACCTGTGTCGTGGAGCGCATCGTCGACAAGATGGCGGACACGCTCGGCATTGACCCGGCGGAAATACGTCTGAAGAATTTCCCGGAGGCGAGCGAGTTTCCTTTTGCCACCGCCACGGGGCTCAGCTACGACAGCGGCGACTATGCCAAAGCCTTTAACCTTGCGCTCGACAAGATTGGCTACCAGGACTTCCTGAAGGAGCAAGAAGAGGCCCGCAGCGAAGGCCGGCTGCTTGGCATCGGGATTTCAACCTACGGCGAGCTTTGCGCTTTCGGTCCTTCGGCCGCATTGCCGGCCGGCGGTTGGGAGAGCGCCACGGTTCGAGTCGAAGCAACCGGGAAGGTCACGATTATGAGTGGCTCCTCCCCGCACGGCCAGGGAGGAGAGACGGCCTACGCGCAAATGGCGGCCGATCATCTGGGCATCTCGATGGATGACATCGTGGTCATTCACGGTGACACGGCCAAGGTTCACTTCGGAGTCGGCACGTTTGGAAGCCGCGGTATGGCGATCGGCGGGACCGCCGTTCACCTGGCGCTGGAGGATATTGTCAGCAAAGCCCGCAAGTACGCCGCGCACATGATGGGAGTGTCTGCGGACAGCATCACGTTCGACGACGGCGTATTTTCCTCCGGCGAGACGGAAAAGACCCTCACCTTCCAAGACTTGGCGCTCGAAGCCGCGCTCGCGCAAAATCTTCCACCCGGCGCCGAGCCCGGCATTTCAGCGACACGATTCTTTGAACCCGCGAACTTTGCCTTCCCGTTCGGCGCTCATATCGCGACCGTCGAGATTGACCGCGACACGGGCCAGGTGGAAATCCTTCGTTACATCGCCGTTGACGACATCGGCAATGTCATTAACCCGATGCTGGTCGACGGACAACTTCACGGCGGCGTCGCTCAAGGCCTGGGTCCGGCCTTCCTTGAAGAAGTGGTTTACAACGAGGACGGCCAGCTTCTCACGGGAACTTTCATGGACTATGCGATTCCCAAAGCGCACCACATGCCGTGGATCGAGTCAGATCGAACGGTCACGCCGTCCCCGGTCAACCCCCTGGGTGTCAAGGGCGTCGGAGAGGCGGGAACCATCGGTTCTCTTCCTGCCTTTGTGAACGCCGTGGTTGACGCCCTCTCCCCGCTGGGCGTCGATCATCTCGACATCCCCATGACCCCTCAAAAAGTCTGGAACCTTATCAACGAAAGGAGCCAATCGTGATCCCCGCCAGTTTTGACTATTCCGCGCCCGATACGCTCTCGGACGCTCTGCAGCTTTTAGCCGACGACCCCGAGAGCAAAGTGCTCGCCGGCGGGCAGAGTCTGATCCCGATTCTGAAATTGCGGCTGGTCGTTCCGTCCCAAGTCGTCGACCTCGCTGGAATCGCTGACCTGCACTTCATTGCCGAGGACAATGGCAACATCCGCATCGGTGCGATGACGACACATCAGCAAGTCGAATCGTCGGACCTGCTGAAAGAGAAGTGTCCGTTGCTTCCTCAAGCGGCGGCCAGCATTGGCGATGTCCAGGTTCGCAACCGCGGCACGATCGGCGGCAGCGTCGCTCACGCGGACCCCGCCGCGGACTATCCCGCGGTTCTTCAAGCACTCGACGCCAAGGTGAAGGTGGCGGGCACGAACGGCGAACGGGTTCTCGCGCTCGACGACTTCATCGTCGATGGCTTGACGACCGCGCTCGAGCCTGGAGAAATCATTACCGAAATCGAGGTTCCGGTGGAGCAATCCGGGGTTGGAACGTCCTACCAAACGATCGAACAGCCGGCTTCCGGCTATGCCGTCGTGGCGGCGGCCGCGCGCATAGGCGTCAGCGATGGCAATGTTTCCTTTGCGCGGGTGGCTCTGACCGGCGTGGGCTCGAAGGCCTATCGGGCAAAGAGCGTCGAAAGCGCGCTCGAAGGCCAGCCAGCGAACGCTGATTCAATTGCCGCCGCCGCTCGATCGGCGGCGCAAGGAGTCGACGCTCTCTCCGACCTGCATGCCTCGGCTGATTACCGCGCCCATCTTGCATCCGTGTTTGCGCGGCGCGCCATCGCCGCGGCGGCTGGGCTGGCTTAGTGACAATCAAGGGCCAGTACACGCTTCCGGCGCCTCGAGAAAGAGTTTGGGACGCTTTGCTGGATCCCGAGGTGCTGGCTCGTACTCTTCCCGGTTGCGAGTCGCTCGAATCGCTTGGGGACGATCAATACAAGATGCGAATGAAGCTGGCTCTGGCCAGCATTCAGGGTCTGTTCGACGGAAAGGTCTCGCTAGAAGACCAGCAACCGCCCAGTTCTTACCGGCTGCGTGTCTCGGGTAGCGGTAAGGTAGGATTTATCAACGGCAGCGGACAACTGAAACTGGAGCCCGCCGGCGATTCCGAGACCGTCGTCAGCTATGAAGGCGAAGTGAAAGTGGGGGGTATGATCGCCGCCGTAGGTCAGCGATTGCTCGATATGACCTCGAAAATGATGACGAGGAGATTTTTTTCCGCCCTCGCGGCCGAGTTCACCCCAACCGCGGCTGATTGAATGTCCTACCGGGAATCACCTATTTTCGCCGGCCGGCCAAGACTGCCTCGCCGAAGCCCCGGGCTTGAGTGTGAAGGCATATATTCTCCTCCCCGCCGCATCCGTACGCCGAATGCCTTACAGCAATCCTTGACGGGTTGCGGTGCCTACCGAGTACGATGGTACTCATCATTACAGCCGTACCAAGGTGAAAACAGGACTTGACTATAGCGGCGCGCCCGTACACTATAGAAACATTCGCGCCTGAGGACCATTATGTTCTTGCTTGGCTCCTTCATTACCATCGCATGGGTCTTCTGTACCTTCTACTACGAGGACATCATGCCTCGAAGCTGGATGGTCGGCATGATGTTCGCCGGACTGTTTAGCATGGGCTATGGTCTGCTCAAAGGGAAGCAGTTTTAGCTCGCCCGGTTGCTCCGTCCGCATCGTTCAGCGGGTTGTCCAGGACGCGTTCCACCCCAACCGTCCCGCCGCTGGTCGTGTTTGCCTGCCCGGTCCGTCGACGGTCAAATCGTTTTCGTGATCTTGCTTAGCGTTCTAGGCCGGTCCGGATCGAGACCCTTTTGTCGGGCCAGGAAGGCGGCGAACAACTGCGCCGGGACAATGTAGGGAATGGGAGTCAGTACGTCCTCGGGACAATTCGGGGGAGCTGGTATTTTGCCTGGAATCGTAATCTCCCTCGTGGCCGCTGCCCGCACTCGAGCGTCGGAGGTGGAGGAGATGACGATGGTTTCGGCTTCCAGTTGGCGCAGTTTCCCGCACATCTCGACGGTTCCGGGATGAGTCGGTCCTGGAGGCGCAAACAGGAAAACAGGGAAAGCGCGTTCCACCAGGGCGATCGGACCGTGAAGAAAATCCGCCCCGGAAAAACGTTCGGCCACGACATAGCATGTTTCCATGAGCTTGAGCGAAAACTCGAAGGCGTTCGCGTAGTTGAAACCCCTTCCCACGACGACGGCTTCGCTCATGAAACGGTAGCGGTCCGATAGCGCTTCCACGTCGTCCTTTTGCTTGAGAACGCGATCCGTAATGCCGGCAAGGCGCCGCACGTAGCTTGGCGCGATCGGCGCTCCCAGCGCGTACGCCAGAAGATACAGCATGAGGAGTTGCCCGGTGTAGGTCTTTGTCGCCGCGACGCTCTTTTCGCGGCCCGCGCGAACCTGGAAAACTTCATCGACGAGACGAGTGATCGAGCTTCCGGCTCGATTGGTGATACCGATCGTCAATGCTCCCTGCCGGCGAGCGGCATCGAGAAACATGTTTGCGTCGGTCGACTCGCCGGATTGAGAAATCCCGACGACGAGAGCGTTGTTCCAGCGGATTTTCGCTCCGTAGAGCGTGGTCACCGAGGGCGCCGCCAGCGAAACCGGAATTCCCGCCAAAACTTCCAGCAGGTAACGGCCGAATAACGCGGCGTTGTCAGAAGTGCCGCGCGCCACCAGGACGACGAGCGACGGCGGGTTTCGCTGCATCCTGTTTCGGAATTGCTTGAAGTGTTCAATCTCGCGATCGAATGTGCGTGCCAGCACTTCCGGCTGCTGCTCGATCTCGCGAAGCATGTGAGACATAATGCGCTATCTTCCCATAACCGCGACTGGTTGATTCCTGCTGCTCCGTTTGCTGGTGCAGGCGCTGTTGAAGTTCGCCGATTAGTTTGTCCCGCTTGCTGGCTTCCTCTTGAATCCGCGCCTGCGGATCCTTGATCACGACGTTGCACTCACCGAACAGCCAATCTGTAAGAATCGAACCATGCCGAACACACCCGCTCCTCAACTGCAGCGCCGATTGGGCGTGCTGAATGCGACCACGATCAACATGTCGAACATGGTGGGGATCGGGCCGTTCATCACGATTCCGCTGATTTTGGCGACGTTGATGGGGCCGCAAGCTTACCTCGCTTGGCTGGTGGGAACCATCATCGCTCTGGCGGACGGACTGGTCGTCGCGGAACTAGGGGCCGCCCTGCCGGCGTCCGGCGGCACCTATGTGTTCCTGCGCGAAGGATTCGGCCCGCATCGCTGGGGGCGCATGCTGGCGTTTTTGTTTGTTTGGCAGGTGCTTTTCGCGGGGCCGCTCGAGATCGCGACAGGCAACATCGGTCTTGTCTATTACCTGAAGGTTTTTTGGCCGGCCATGACGGCCTTGCAGATGAAGTTCACCGCGGCCGGCATCGGGATTTTTCTGATCTTCGTGCTTTACCGCCGTATCGCCGACATCGCCAAGATCATGCTCGGGCTTTGGATCGTCATGCTGGTCACGACCGGGTGGGTGATCCTTTCCGGTATCTGGAACTTCAACGCGGCGCTCGCCTTCGACTTGCCGGCTGATGCATTCAAGATTGACCTTGGATTCATTCAGGGGTTGGGACAAGGAACGGCGGAAGTACTCTACCTGTTTCTAGGCTATTACCAAGTCTGCTACTTGGGAGCGGAGATCAAGAATCCAGGCCGTACGATTCCCCGCGCGGTAGTGTTCTCGATTCTCGGCGTTACCGTGATCGACGTCGCCATTTCGTTCGGCTTTATCGGAGTCATCCCGTGGCGGGAAGCGATCGGATCCCAGTTCTTGGGCGCAACGTTTGTCGAGGTGATCTACGGAGCTTGGGCGGGCAAGCTGCTGGCGGGAATGGTTGTGGTGACCGCCTTCGGCTCGATCTTCGCGCTGCTGCTGGGCTATTCGCGCGTGCCCTATGCGGCCGCGAAGGACGGAGTCTTTTTCCGCTGGCTCGGCGAGCTGCACCCGACCATGGAGTTTCCTCACCGCTCTTTGGTGCTGATCGGCTGCGGCTGCGTCGCGGCGAGTTTCTTGAGCCTGGAGGCGGTGATCAAAGCTCTGATGGCCGCCCGTATCCTCATTCAGTTCATCGGCCACACCGTGGCGCTGTTTCTGATCCGCGCCCATCGCAAGGACATTGAGCGTCCGTTCAAGATGTGGCTGTATCCTCTGCCCGCCCTGGTCTCGCTGATCGGCTATACGTATGTGTTCCTGTCGCTGGGAGTCTACTTTATCTTGTTCGGACTCGGGACGCTGGCGCTGGGGGCGGTGGTGTTCTTGGTGGCGGCGAAGCAGCAGGGTGAATGGCCGTTCGCCAGAGCCGATACCTAGCAGGCCGATTTTTTCACGCGCCTGGAAAGCCTGACTTCGTCTCAACGGAGAGCCAGCAACTGCGTCAGCCGCTCAGCTCCGAGCAGCATTCTGGCTTCGGCTCGCGACTCGACAGCCGACACTTCCGCGGAACGGAGAAACGCACTCCAGCTATTCTCCGCCGGTTTCTCTCCCCCTCCCGCGTCGAGCGCCGCCGCCGCGAAACTGAACAGTCCCTTGAGCAGGGCCGACTGGCTCTCGGCTTCCTCCGCTGAAGAACACAACGCCCGCAGGTGGAACTCGATCCGCCCGTCCGCGCCTGGCCCTGCCGTCGCCACGGCTCGATGTGCGTGCCGCAGGGCGTTGGCAAGCAGGCTGAGATTGATCCAATCCTCGGGAGGAGAACGCATCGCGACTTCGAGCCTCCGCGCGTCGATTCCGATCCACAAGAAGTCGCTGTTCCCCATACTGGCCCGCATCTCCGACGCCAGCGATACATAGTTAGGGTCCCGGTTACGTCGTAGTTCCCGAATGCTTTCCACTGAAGGTCCGCTTGACGCCGCCAGGAAATTCTGATGAGCAGGTCCCAGCCAGACGATGTAATTCGCGCCCGCGGACTCCTGAACGCACTCCGGGCTTCCGAGAAAGGTGGCGCACTTGGCTCCTTTATCAGAGAGATGCTGCTGGATCCTCCCCTGGCGGAAGTTGCCGGAGACGGCTAGCGTCAAGGCGCCGGTGCCCAGCGACCCCGCCAAACTGTCCACATCCCTCCAGACATTTACCCCAAGCTCTCTGTTGATTTGAGGGAACAT
Source organism: Bryobacterales bacterium (assembly GCA_965226185.1). GTDB lineage: Bacteria > Acidobacteriota > Terriglobia > Bryobacterales > UBA6623 > CBDCYS01. The sequence continues at coordinate 2,047,977 of CBDDCT010000007.1, read as the reverse complement.
GCTGGCGTCGTCGGGTTTGGCGTCGATGATTTCGGCGAGCCCGGGTGAGGACCGCAAGCGCTCGACGTCGAGATAGAGCTGCATGGCTTGATTGCCGGGCAGTTGACTGAACAAAAGCGCGGCCTCGTCCTGATCGCTGACACGGCAGGCCGTGAAGCCGAGAAAACACGCTAGCGCCGGCAACACCACGCGCCTTCCCCAGAACGGCTGGAGGGCTTTCATGGGTTCAGTATAGGTACGTTTCGCGAAAATGCGCTCGCGGCCGGCGCCGCCGCTTGATCGCTCGTCGGAGTTGAGCGGGGACGGCGCCGAAGTTGTCCTCGCCATCGGCGCGGCGAGCGGCCAGCGCTGCTTGACGAATGTCGGTGGGCGAGTAAGGCCTGCCGGCAGGCAAGAACCCCCGTGCGCCTGAACTGTCTATCCTCTCGCGACGGGTCCGTTCTGGAGCGGACTTGATTCTAGTTCCAATCTCGGAAGCAGCGGTGTTGTCGAACGTGTAAGGCATATTCCCCCGCGGCAAACGTGAGTAGGAATTTCTCTCTAATCCTCTTTGAAGCCTCCGACGATATTCCTTTTGTCATTCAGCGGTGAAGAGCCGAGTCTCGCCGCTGCTTGAGTTCAACTGAACCTTCGATCGAAGGCCGGATGGGACTCAGACAGCGTGAGCTGTGCCCGAGTTCACCCTGTTTCGTCCTCGGCTTGAGTGCGAGACGTCTGAGACACGAGCTATCACCGCGATTGAGACCGGACTAGAACGGCCGAGCCGTAGCGGGATCACGCAGCGGGAGTTAGGGCTGCGGGAGTTAGGGCAGGAGTTAAGGAGTTAAGAATGAAACAGGGACTACAAATAGGGCTGTTGCTGAGTGTGCTTTCGTTAGCGCGGATCGGCGCGGTCCGCGCTCAAGACCTGCCGGCGGCGCCGACTTTCGAGACAGGACCGGCCGCGCTCGGCTCCGCTGAGCCGTCAGCGAATCCCGAAACGGACGCCACCAGGTCCGCCTACATATTAGGTCCTGGCGACGAGATTACGGTGAAGACTATGGAGGCCGAGCAAGTCTCCACTGAAGCGTTGCGGGTCGACCTGGGGGGTTTCGTAAGTCTGCCGCTGATTGGAAGGGTTCGGGTGGCGGGCCGGAATCTTGAACAGTTGGAAGCCGAGCTCGTTGAACGGCTGAGATTCTACGTCCGCGAACCGCGCGTATCGGTGGGAATCAGCCACTTCCGCAGTCAGCCGGTCTCGGTGATCGGCGCGGTCAACAAGCCCGGTGTTCACCAACTGGAAGGCCGCAAAACGCTGATCGAGATGCTTTCCCTCGCCGGCGGGCTCCGTGGAGACGCCGGCCATGAGCTCAAGATCACACGGCGCATCGAGTGGGGAGTGATCCCGCTTGCCGGCGCTGAGTCTGACTCCAGCGGGCAATTCAGCACGGCCGAGGTCAACTTGCAAGCAGTGATGGAGGCCCGCAATCCCGCCGAAAACGTTCTCATCATGCCGCACGATGTAATTTCGGTTCCCCGCGCCGAGATGGTCTACGTCATCGGAGGCGTTCACCGTTCCGGGGGCTTCGTACTCAACGAGCGGGAGAGCATTACGGTGCTGCAGGCGCTGGCTCTCGCCGGCGGTCTGCGGGCCACCGCGAAGAGGAAGGCCACCAAGATTCTCCGTCGTGCCGAGGCGGGCGCCCAGCGGGTCGAAATCGCCGTCAATCTCAACGACATCATGGCGGGAGCTTCGCTGGATGTGCCGCTTGAGCGCGAGGACATTCTTTTCGTGCCCAACAGCGGAGGAAAGGTGGCGATTCGGCGGGTGGCCGAAGCCGGCGTGAGCATGGGTACCGGGATGATGATCTGGCGCGTCGGGCGCTGATTGGGACGAACGGCGGTTCAGCGAAAGATAAATATGGAACATACACACGGACCAAACGGCGACTCAGGCTCCAGTCTGGCGATTCGCCGCGTCCACGAGGAGACTCCCCCGGCGTCTCGGATGAAATACGCCGACCCGATCGGGGAGGATCACCTCGAACAGGCGGATTCGGAGGGTCTTTTCGATTACGGAAGAACTCTCTGGCGCAACAAGGCTACGGTCCTCATCGCGGCGCTTCTGGGCGCTCTGGCCGGCTTCTTGTTCAGTCTGCCCCAGACTCCAATTTACCAGGGCCGCACGACCCTGGAGATCGAGACTTTCAACGAGAACTATCTGAACCTCCGCGAAGTGAGCCCCACTACCGCCACGAGCCGCTACGCCACCGAGTTCGACATTTCCACTCAGGTGAAGGTCCTTGAGAGCGAGTCCCTGCTGACGAAGGTCGTCGAGAAGCTCAAGCTCCACGAGCGGCCCGAGTTCGCCTATCGGGCGGGACGGCTATCGGCCTGGCAAAAAGCTCTCGGACTGCCGCCGGCCGCGGAAGTTCCGCCCCTGGAGCGCGCCATTGAAATCGCCTCTCAAAACTTTCATGTGGAGCCCTCGCGAAAAACCAGGATCGTCGAGATCTTCTCGGACTGGCCCGACCCGCGGCTGGCCGCTGATTTCGCGAATACGCTGGCCGAGACGTTCATCGAGAACAACTTGGAGGCCCGCTGGAAGTCCGCTCAGCGCAGCGGCGTGTGGTTGACCCGGCAGCTCGGTGAGTTGCGGATCAAGCTCGAGAAATCAGAAGAAAGGCTGCAGAGCTACGCCCGTGTCAGCGGATTGTTGTTCACCTCCGAGAAGGACAGTGTCTCCGAGGAAAAACTCCGCCAGCTTCAAGCCGAACTCTCCAAAGCGCAGGCCGACCGTATCTCGACGCAATCCCGCTTTGAGCTGGCGGGGGAGGGGGAGCCCGACGCCCTGCCCGGCATCCTCGACAACGGTCCTTTGCGGGGCTACCAAGTGCGTCTGACGGATCTTCGGAGGGAATTGGCCCAGATCAACTCCGTCTTCACGCCTTCGCATTTCAAGTTCCGCGGCGTGCGCGTGCAGATCGAAGAGCTCGAGAAGGCCATCAAAACCGAACGCTCCAACGTGCTGGACCGAATCCGCAACGAATATGAAACGGTGCTGCGGCGCGAGAAGCTGCTCGAACAAGATTACGCCATCCAGGCGCAACTCGTCTCCGAGCAGGGCAGCAAAGCCATCCAATACAACATCTATAAGCGCGAGGTGGAGACGAATCGTCAGATCTACGACAATCTCTTGCAGCGGGTCAAGGAAGCGGGGTTCGCGGCCACCATGCGGGCGAGCAACATTCGCGTGATCGACCCGGCCAAGCCTCCGCGCAGGGCGCACAAGCCCAATCACGCGGTGAATTCCGCCCTCGGGCTGCTCGGCGGGATTTTTCTCGGCCTCGCCTTCGTGTTCATCTCCGACCGGGCCGACCGGACGCTCCGGCAGCCCGGAGATTCGACAAACTATCTGCACGTTCCCGAGTTGGGAATCATTCCCGCCGGCCTTGCCGATTCGGTTCAGCGGTCGAAGGGAGGCCGCAAGCTGGCTGCCGGGAAAAGACGCAAAAGCCAGCCATCGTCTTCGATCCTCATCGAACCGGGCGCCAAGGGAACCGACGACGGCTCGGGCGAAATCGTGGAGCTGACGGCCTGGCAGCAGAAGCCCACCTTGGTAGCCGAATCGTTTCGTGCCGCCCTGACTTCCATTCTTTTCACCGGACAGAACGGCGCCCACCCGCGCCTGCTGGTCGTCACCAGCCCGAGTCCGGGGGAAGGGAAGACAACGGTTGTGACCAATCTTGCCATCTGCCTGGCGGAAATCAACCGCAAGGTGTTGCTGATCGACGCCGACATGCGCAAACCGAGGGTTCACAAAGTGTTCGGCGTTCCCAATCAATGGGGGCTTAGTGACCTTTTGCGGGGCGCGGGCGCGCTGGACCAGGGCGTCTCACTCGAAGACTTTGCGGTCAAGACTCAGGTTCCCGGCCTCCATGTGTTGCCCAGCGGCACGCCGACTCACAGCATTCCGAATCTGCTGCACTCACCGCGCACCTCCGAGTTGCTGCGGCGCGCACGCGAGGAATTCGACTCGGTGCTGATCGATACGCCCCCGATGATGCAGATCTCGGACGCGCGGGTTTTGGGGCAGATGGCGGACGCGGTGATTCTCGTGCTGCGAGCCGGGCGGACCACGCGCGGGACAGCGAAGGCCGCCGCGGAACGATTCCTCGAGGACGGCACGTGTCTGCTGGGGACGATTCTCAATTCCTGGGATCCGAAGACCAATGGTTACGGCTACTACGACAGCTATCGCTACTACGACTATTACTACTCGAACCGAAGAAGAGAGTCAAGAAAAGGCGACCTAGCCGGCACTCTCCCTGCGCGGGGCGCGATACTCCCCCGGTTGTCTAGCCACGCACCGAAACCCGCCGGCCGCTGGTAAGGCCGCCCCGGGGCACTCCAAGTTCCGATTGTCAAATTCTTATGCCTGAGGTCAACATCCAGTCCGTCGATGTTCCGTATACGAGTTCTTACACCGTACCGCCAAGTAGCGTCGGCGGCGCCCGCCCATTTGCGGGGCACGTTGTCTTCCGGCGCCGCTATCGAGTGCTCCAGTTCCTTGTCGAGTCGCTGGCTTTGGTGGCGGCCTGGCTGCTTACCTTCGAGCTGCGGCTGGCGCTCAACGGCGTCCTGGAACAAGCGCTGAGCCGGCAGGCGCTGGCCCTGGCGGCGCCCCCTGTCTCAGCCATTTTGGCGTTGTGGGTTCTGGTCTCGGCGTACCGGGGGACGTACCGCCGGATTCGCGGGGAGGAGCCCGACAAAGACTACCTCGGGAATCTGGACTGCCGGGCGGAGGCGCAGTTGGCATTTCTGAGGCGCCATTCCCCGACCCAATTGAGCAGGGCTCGGATTCTCGACGTAGGGTGTTCCGCCGGCTCGTTTCTCAAAGCCTGCGCCGGATTTACGCAGTCCCTGACAGGCTTTGAACCGGACGACACGATGAGGACGGCGGCCCGGAAGCGGCTTCCGCCGGCGGCCGTGCTGCATGGAACGCTCTTCCAGGCGGAGCGGCTGGCGGGACAAGCTTTCGATGTGATTGTCGCCTCTCATGTTCTCGAGCACGTGCCGCAGCCGCGTTTTTTTCTGTCCGCGCTTTGCGGCTCGCTTTCCGGCCGGGGGGCCCTGCTGATCGAGGTTCCCAACGAGGATTCGGCTACGGTTGGGAACTGGATCCAATCCGGCGAGCGAGGCAGGATGCATCTGTTCTTCTTCACCCCCCGAACTCTGCGAGACATCATCGAGGCGGCCGGCGGCCGCGTCGTCCACCTGGCCACCTTCGGGGCTCGCAAGGACGACTCGTCGCTGATCGCGGGGGACGCCGCGGCTCTCAAGGCTCGACTGAAGAGCTTCGTGGAAACATCTTTCGGGCCGGCCGCGTTGGGGAGCGCGCGCCGGCTTTGGAAGGCGTGGCGGGGCCGCGCCCGGCGGCGATTGATGGGGATCGAGAGGGGACTGTCCGGGGAGTATCTGCGGGTGGTTGTTCAGAAGAAGTTGCACTGACGGAAGGCGCCCCGGCTCTCCCTTTGTCATTGTCAGCGGGCGGGGGCGCGTTAGCTCTCGCGGGGCCGTCCGGCGCCCTATATCCGTAGTTATCCCAGCCGAGTTATCACACCAGGCGAGTTTACGTCCATCAAAGGAGATCCATCATGGCGGAAGAGTTCAGTTTCACGGCACTAGAAGACCGCTTGGAGCCGCGGCTCGAGGCGCGAGAGATGTTCATCATCGCCGAAATCGGAATCAACCATAACGGCAGCCTCGATCTTGCCAAGCAACTCATCGACGTCGCCAAGGCCGCCGGATGCGACGCGGTGAAATTTCAGAAGCGGACGATCGACATCGTCTATACCGCGGAGTTTTTGGACTCTCCTCGCGAGAGTCCTTGGGGGACGACGCAAAGGGATCAGAAGCAGGCCCTGGAGTTTGGCCGCGCCGAGTATGACGAAATTGACGCTTACTGCGGGCGGGCCGGAATTGAGTGGTTCGCCTCGGCGTGGGATCTCCCGAGCCAGGTTTTCCTGCGCTCCTACAACCTGCGCCACAACAAAATCGCCTCGGCCATGATCGGGCATCATAAGTTCCTCGAGACCGTCGCCGAGGAACGAAAGGTCACCTTTGTTTCGACGGCGATGAGCTCTTACGAGGAAATCGACCAGGCGGTCGAGATTTTCCGGCGGCGGCAATGTCCTTTCGTTCCGATGCATTGCGTGGGGGAGTATCCGGCCGGCGAGGCGTCGCTGAATCTTCGCGTGATCGGGGAGCTGCGCCGCCGCTACCGCTGTCCGGTAGGCTACAGCGGACATGAGGCGGGCGTGAGCGGGGCTGTTTTCGCCGCGATGTTGGGCGCCGTCGCCGTCGAGCGCCACATCACCCTCGATCGCTCGATGTACGGCAGCGACCAGGCGGCGTCGCTTGAAAAGCGCGGACTGGAACTGATGGTGGGCTACATTCGCTCTATTCCCACGATCCTGGGAGACGGAGTCAAACGAATTACCGAAACCGAACAGGTCAACTCCCGAAAACTCCGCTACTACCAGGACCCCCACTATCAGGAGGCCCGGGCCGCACTGGCGCGGGCGCGGTGAGGAAGCTCTTCGTCGAGGTTTTTCCGCAAAGAGTCGGCTCCAGGGAACGGCCGGCGTGGACCTTTTGGAGGGCGCGCGACGGATGCGTATCGTGACGACGACCTCAGCGAGCAATGAAGAACCAGGGGAGACGATGACGACAACGGAAACCAAGCCCGTGAATGGAGGCGCATCTCACAACGCCGGGCCGGTGCTTGCCGGACCCTCTTATCTGGAGGTCACTTATTCAACAGCGCGGGCGCCCAAGGGGTCGTATCCTCATCTGCTCGGCAAGTGGCTGCTGGATTCGGTATACGGTGAGCCGGGCCGGCTGCTGGATCTTGGGTGCGGGCGCGGAGACCACCTGGACGTTTTCGCCCGGCTCGGTTTCGACGTGGCCGGTGTGGACGTCTCTCCCGCGGCGCCCGGGCTGGCCGGGAATTACCCGGTCGAGATCGCGGAGCTGGAAAGCGATCCTCTGCCTTTCCCGCCCGGCTCGTTTGACTTTGTGTTCAGCAAGTCGGTCGTCGAGCACATGAACAATCCCTCTTGTTTGCTTTCGAAAGCCTTGGAAGCGCTACGGCCCGGCGGCACGGCCGTGATCATGACGCCGAGCTGGGAGCATACCTACTGGGGACCCTTCTATATTGACCACACCCATGTCAGTCCTTTCACGGCCCCCTCCCTTGCCGATGCTCTCACCATTGCGGGCTTTGAGTGCGTGGAGGCTTCACATTTTTACCAATTGCCTTTCTTGTGGCGCTTCCCCTTTTTGAAACCCATCGCATGGACGGTCGCGGCCTTGCCCCTGCCTTACCGGCCCTACCGGTCGGCCCCGTGGCCGGACAGCACGAACAAACTGATCCGTTTTTCCAAGGAAGTGATGCTGCTAGGCGTGGGCCGAAAGCCCGGCCCGTAGTCGTCTGATCGGGGTGACAACCGGACCAAAGCATCCAGTTTGAGGACGCATGCAACGCATGCTTGGCGTAGGGCGCGACATGCCCCTGCATTTCTCGTGGGCGAGGTCTTATCGGTTTGAGTTCAAAGACTTCGCCAGCCGAGCTAACTCGAAGTTGAAGTTGTAGTTGAAATTGAGGAGATCCGCATTGAGCCGGCGAACCGTCTGCGCGCTCATCCCGGCCCGGGGCGGGTCAAAGGGCGTGCCCAAGAAAAACATCAAGCTTGTCGGGGGCCGTCCCTTGATCGCTTACGCGATCGCGGCGGCACGGCTCTGCCAAGCGATTGATCGAGTAGTGGTGTCAACCGACTGTTCCGAAATCGCCGCGGTTGCGGCGAGTTACGGCGCCGAAGTTCCCTTTCTGCGGCCGGCCCGGCTTGCCCGCGACACCTCGTCTGACATTGATTTTATTCGCCACGCGCTCGACTGGTTTCAAAGCAATGAGGGTCGCAGGCCGGACTTGCTTGTTCACCTTCGGCCGACGACGCCGCTGCGAGATCCGGTTTTGATCCAGAAGGCGATTGAGTTGATCCGACGGAATAAAAAGGCCACCTCCCTGCGCTCGGTCCACGAGCTGCCGGAGCCGCCGCAAAAAATGATGGCGATCAAGAACGGATTTCTGACAGGTCTTTTCCCGGGCGATCCCAGACCGGAATATTACAACCTGCCGCGCCAAGCTTTTCCGGCGGCCTACCATCCCAACGGATACGTCGACATCATTCGGACCGGCTTCGTGAGCCGGCAGGAGAGTCTCCACGGCCCTTTCATCCTAGCCGTCGTCACACCGGCAGCGGTCGAGATAGACACACCGGAAGATTTCGCCTACCTCGACTATGTGGTCGAAAACAAGGGCCATCCTCTTCAACAGTATTGGGAGGCGGACCCGGCCCGGCACTACGGGCGGCCAACCGTCCAGCTCGCAACAGGATAAGGCGGGGGGAGAGCAAGAGCGAATGTCAGGGCATCAGTTCTCCCTTGAACCGGCCGAGGCACCGAGGGTGGAGACCAAGTTCCGCCGGATCGCCACCCCCATTCCCGTTCCGGAATCGATCCCCATTCTGGAGGATTTGGGGAAGTACGAATCCCGTGCCATGCACGGACAATTGCCGGTCGTTTGGGACCGGGCACAGGGTTTTCAAGTCCATGACGCCTGGGGCAACCGCTGGATCGACTTTACCTCCACGATCTTTGCGGCAAACGCGGGGCACGGCCACCCCAGGATCGTAAAGGCTCTGCGGGAGCAACTGGAGAAGCCCCTTCTCCATTCCTATACCTATGCGACCGAAGTTCGACGGGACTACCTGCGGTTGTTGATCCAGGTGACAGCTGCGCGGTTCGAGAAGGCTTTTCTGCTCTCGGCCGGGACCGAAGCGACCGAATGCGCCTTGAAGCTGATGCGGCTCTGGGGCGCCGAGCAGGGAAAGAAACGGCCGGGTGTTGTCACTTTGGAAGGGAACTGGCACGGCCGCACCCTGGGGGCGCAAATGCTGAGCCATGATCCTTCACAAAAAGAGTGGATCGGCTACCAGGACCCCAACATCCACCATCTCCCTTTTCCCTATCCCTGGCGCGAAGAGGCCCTCAGCAACCCGCGCCGGTTTTTCCAGCACCACATGGCGGCGCTCCTCGATCGTCACCAACTGGACCCGGCCGCCGACCTGTGCGGCTTCATGCTGGAATCCTTTCAAGGATGGGGCGCCATTTTTTACCCCTCCGAGTTTGTTCAGGAATTGACGGCCTTCGCGCGAGAGAATGGGCTGCTGGTCGCCTTTGACGAGATGCAAGCCGGTTTTGGCCGCTGCGGCAAACTGTTCGGCTACCTGCACTACGGCGTGGAGCCCGATCTGCTCTGCTGCGGCAAGGGCGCTTCATCGGGAGTGCCGCTTTCGATCGTCTTGGGCAGCGCCGAGGTCATGGATCTTCCCGAGATCGGGTCGATGAGCTCCACTCATTCGGCCAACCCGCTGGCGTGCGCGGCGGGACTCGCGAATCTGCAGGCGCTTCTCGAGGACGGGCTTGTTGAAAATTCGCGGCGGCTGGGCGAGGTATTGCAACAGCGGCTGGGCGCCATTCGGGAGCAGTTTCCGGCGCATGTTCGCTATGTGATGGGCAAGGGGCTGCTTGCCGCCGTCCACTTCCTTGATCCCGGCGGACGGCCCTTGGTGGATCTGAGCACGGAGGTCTGCTGGCACGCCATGCGGCGCGGCCTGCTGCTGGTTCATACCGGCCGGGAGTCGATCAAGCTGGCGCCGCCGCTGTGCATCACCCGAGAAGCGCTCGAGGAGGGTCTGGACGTGCTGGCCGAGTCGATCCAAGCGTCCCTGGCCCGGGAGGCGCATGCATGAAAGCTCTGCGCCATTTCGGGATCGTCGTCCGGGATATGGAGAGGTCGCTGCTTTTTTACCGGGACCTTTTGGGCCTCAGGATCGTCAGTTCCATGGCCGAGTCGGGTGCATATCTCGAACAAATGCTGGCGCTGCCCAATGTGCGCGTGCATACGGTCAAGATGGCGGCTGAGAACGGCTCCGCTCTAGTCGAGCTGCTTGAATTCGAATCGCATCCCGACGAATCCCCGCAGCCGCGGACCATCTGTTCCCTAGGCCCGGCACATGTTGCGTTTACGGTGGAAAACCTGGATGCAGCGTTCGGCCGGCTCTCACGGCAAGGGGTTCGGTTTAACTCCGCGCCGCAACGAGCGCCCGACGGCCGCGCCAAGGTTGCCTTCTGCCAGGACCCGGACGGAACTCCCGTCGAGCTGGTTGAAGTGCTCAGGTAGCGGTGTGAGATGAGCCGAATCTGGGCTCCGCCACTCGATCGACCCGTGCGAAAGATTTCCCATGTTTGACAGGTCCATGCCGTGAACGCTTCGAATTTCGTCGGAATCATGCAAGGAAGGCTGCTGCCTCCGCCCGGGGGGGGGATTCAAGCGTTTCCAGGATCGCGCTGGCGGGAGGAGTTTCCCCTTGCCTCGCAAGCAGGTCTGGACTGCATCGAGTGGATACATGACGTTGATGAGAATGACCAGGAAGCGGCGAATCCGCTGGCGAGCGACGAGGGGATCGACGAAATCCTGCGGCTTTCGGAGCGCTGGGGCGTGGCGGTGCTCTCCATCTGCGCCGACTATTTCATGACGAAACGCCTGATCGAGGCTGACGGCTCAGCGGATCTTGAAAGCATCGAGAGGCTGAAATGGCTGCTGGCCCGCTCGGCCAAGCTCGGGGTCCGCTACATTATTCTGCCGTTTGTGGATTCCTCCTCGCTTCAATCCGCCGACGAGTGTCAAACGCTAGCCCGCCTTCTGAGTGAGCTTACGCCGGCGATCGAGCGCAGCGGGGTCGAACTTCACCTGGAAACCGATTTACCCCCCGAGCAGTTGGTCTCCCTGCTCAGCCGCCTTTCCCATCCGCTGGTGCGGGCCAACTACGATATCGGCAACAGCGCTTCACTGGGCCGTGACCCGACCGTGGAGCTGGGGTTGATAAGCCGCTGGCTGGGGAGCGTTCACGTCAAGGACCGTCTTGGCGGCGGGGGTACGGTCGCGTTGGGGACCGGAGACGCCGACTTTCCGCTTTGTTTTCGGCTGATTCGGGAAACGGCGTTCCGAGGGCCGTTCATCCTGCAGACAGCCCGCGACGATTCCATCAGCGAAGTGGAGCTAGCTGTGCGGAACCGGCGATTTTGCGAGCAGCAGCTCAGCGGCATCGAAATGCCGCTGCGAGGGGCGGCGTGGAATTAGGTCTCGATCGTCGCGTGGCCTTCATTGCCGGGTCGAGCCGAGGCATCGGCTTTGCCATCGCTCAGGCTTTCTTGCGGGAAGGCGCGCGGGTCGTGGTGACGGGCCGTGATTCGGATTCGCTCGCCGCGGCCGCCGGCTTGCTCGGCGCCGAAGCGCCGGCGGATCGCGTCCTGGCGGTGCAAGCCGACCTTACGAATGAAAGTGAGACCCGGCGGGCGCTGGGAACCGCGCTGGAGACTTTTGAAGGCATCGACGTGGTGGTGGCGAATGTGGGCAGCGGCGAGGCGCGGCCGGGCTGGGAGCTGGCGCGCAACGACTGGGAGTCGGTGTTGAACTTGAACCTGCTCGGCGGCGTGCAATTGGCCGCGGCGGCGCTGCCGCACCTGGTCGCTCGCCGCGGCAACCTGGTCATGATTTCCTCCATCGCCGGGGTGGAGGCGATTGGGGCGCCGATTCCCTACGGAGCGGCGAAGGCGGCGCTGGGAAGCGCGGTGAAGAGCTGGTCGCGGCTGGTCGGACCCGACGGCGTCCGGGTCAACGCCGTTGTGCCCGGTAACGTACTTTTCCCCGGCGGAGGATGGGAGCGGAAACTGTCGCGGAAGCCTCAGTTCTACGCCGACTACATTCGCGATGAGGTGCCCTTGCAGCGTTTCGCGAAACCCGAAGAGATTGCCGACGCGGTGGTGTTCTTGGCTTCCGAGAGGGCCTCGTTCATCACCGGCGCGGCCATGGTGATTGATGGCGGACAGACACGAAGTTTTGGTTGAACCAAGCGCCGGCGATGCGGCCGATCCGGCGGCTCGCGTGCGGCGCGCGCTCGAAGACTCGGCGAGCCTCAAGCAAGAGATTGCCCGGACTCAGGCGGAGGCGATCGCCGCAACGGCTGGGGTGATTTATCAAACCCTGCTGCGAGGCCGCAAGCTGCTGTTGTGCGGCAACGGCGGCTCGGCGGCCGACGCGCAGCACCTGGCGGCCGAGCTGCTGGTGCGGCTGCGTCCCCACATCGACCGGCAGGCGTTGCCCGCCATCGCGCTGGCCATGGACACGTCCTCTCTGACCGCTTGCGGCAACGACTACGACTTCAAGCTCTATTACGAACGTATGGTGGAGGCGCTGGGGCGCGCCGGCGACGCGCTTGTCGGGATTACCACATCGGGAAATTCCGAGAACATTGTTCGCGCGCTCGCGGCGGCCCGCCGCAAAGGGCTGACGACGATCGGACTGCTGGGCGGCGACGGCGGCCGGGCGCTGGCTCACTGCGATTACGCCCTTGTTGTTCCGTCCGCAACCACGGCCCGCATTCAAGAAGCGCACATCACGATCGGCCATGCTCTGATGGAGCTGGCCGAAGACCTCTGGATCTCGCAGCCGACTGGAAAACATGCCGACGCTAGCGCCTGAATCGACGATAAGAGCCACGCCGATAACAACCGCGGCGATCGCAGCTTCGTCCGCGGTGAGGGACGCCTTTGATCTGACCGCGCGCGTGGCGATGATCACCGGTGCGGCGGGCTTGTTGGGCGGCAAGCATGCCGAGGCCATCGCGGAGTTGGGCGGCACGGTGGTGTTCCTCGACCTCGACGGCGAAAAAGCGAACGAGCGAGCCGCGGAACTCTCAGCAGTCCGCGGCACTCCGGCGCTGGGTTTCGGGGCCGACGTGACCGATCCAGAAGCGATTGCGCGCGCACTCACCCTGACGCTTGAATCTTTCGGCCGCGTGGACATCTTGATCAACAATGCCGCCAACAACCCGCAAGTGTCGGGGCCGGGGCTGGCCGGCGGCCGCGCCACGCGTCTTGAGAACTTCTCTCTCGAGGCCTGGCGCGCCGATCTCGAAGTCGGGCTGACCGGCGCTTTTTTGTGCAGCCAAATCATCGGAGGCGAGATAGCCCGGCGGGGACATGGGGTGATCCTCAACGTTGCCTCCGACATGGCTCTGATCGCACCCGATCAACGGATCTACCGTCAGCCGGAGCTTCCCGAGGAGTCGCAGCCCGTCAAGCCGGTCAGCTACTCGGTGACCAAGGCGGGACTGCTCGGGTTGACGCGCTATCTGGCCACCTATTGGGCCGAAAAAGGGGTTCGCGTCAACTCCATCTGCCCCGGCGGGGTCTATAACGGCCAAGATCCCGCATTCGTCGAACGGCTGGCCAGCCGCATTCCGCTGGGGCGCATGGCTTCGCCTGACGAGTACAAAGCGGCGGTGGCTTTTCTGGTTTCCGATGCTTCTTCTTACATGACGGGCGCCAATCTGGTGGTCGATGGAGGGCGGACTTGCTGGTAGAGGAATCACGCACTGCCACGGCGGAAATCCAGCCGCGAGGCTTCGGGTCACTCAAGGAAAAACGGTCCGGAGGGAACGCCGTTTTTCTCATCGCCACACCGTTGCAGGCGCTCAACGCCATCGAGGCACGGCATCACTTCAAGCTTGCCGGCGGGGAATGTCAACTCGTCTGGCTGCATTCGGCGTCTCCGGCCAATAACCGCCAAACCGGGGACATGCTGAAACAAACCGATTGGGCCCGCATCCACACGATCAACCAGACCGGGGGAACCTTTCGCTCGTGGAAGCGGCGGTTCGACGAAGTCAACGCCGTCGCTCGCTCGACCGCGCGTACCGAGTATCTGTTCGTCGGAGACTACGCCGATGACTTGATGCGCCATTTCGCGCACACCGTCAGCAGCTCAAAAGTGGTCGTGCTCGACGACGGTAATTCAACGCTGCTGATTAGCCGCTCGCGGCGCGACCCAGCCGTCCCTTGTCACCTCATGCCAAATTCATTCGGCGGGCGCGTCAAACATCTGGCCAAGACGCATCTGTGCGGAATGAATCGCTCGCTCGTCGACGAGCTGACGTTCTTCACGATTTACGATCTCGGCGCTGACGATCGAACGACGGTCGTTCCCAATACGTACGCGTATCTGCGAAGCCGGCTGAGTCAGGCGGGCCGAAGCGACGAGACGTTTCTGCTGGGGGACGCGACGCCCGACAAAGACCAAATGAGAGAAGACGTCTACTTGGATCATCTTGAGCGCGCGCTCAAACACCTGGGCCGATCTTCGCTTCTCTACATGGCGCATCGTCTGGAGAAGGCGGCGAAGCTGAGAAAGATCGAGTCGCGGTTCGGCATTCGGGTGCGGGAGTCGACGATGCCCATTGAGTGCCGCTTGTCTTTGTCCGTGAGCGTGCCGCGGGTGATTGCCGGTTTTTTCAGCTCCGCCCTGGACAGTTGCCGGGTCCTTTGCGGGGAGCGGACTCGAATTAAGGCGCTCTACATCGACCCGGCAGGCTGCAGCCCGGCGATCCGCGGCGAGATCGAGGGACTTCATAGCCACTATGAGTCCTGTACGGCGGGCAATTTCGAGTTCGTGCGGGCCTATTAGCGGATACCTGCCGGCGATCATCGCCGGTTCGGTCCAACAGCGGACGCCCGGCGAAAGGAAACGAGCCCTCCAGCCCGGCCAGGCTGGAGTCCCTGACGGGACGTTTCAGTTACGTGATGGATTGTCTGATGCGGATCGCGTTGAACAACCGGAGATCAAGGCGCCAGTGGGCTTCGCCGGAGGAAGTTTGACGACTCGAAAACTGTTCAGGAGCTTTCCAGGCGGGGGATCATTAACTCCATTGCCTCCAAGAACTCGATCGGCGTCGAAATGGTGATCGGATGAGCCCGGAATACGCAGCTAATCCCGCGTCCGCCGATTTCCTCCAGGTGAGCCGCGTTTCGACCGCACTCAAGCGTCTTTTGAAGGGAGTCTTTTTTTGGCTTCACAGGCTGGCCAACCGATGTAATCTGGCCATCCTGCCCATCCATTACTATTCGCCGGTGGTGGACATCATTGAACTGGGACGTACTAAGAACGAGTGGGCCAGGAAGTCTGAGTTGCCCGGGCTGCGTGTTGACGTTGAAGAGCAGGTAAAAAACCTCCTTGAAATTTGCTTGCCTTACCAGAGTGAGTTTCTTGGCAATCAAACCTATCGGGAGGCGGTCGCCCAACATTATGGCCCCGGTTATGGGTATGTTGAAGCCCAGGCGTTGCATGGCGTCATCCGTCATTTCAAGCCCGGAAAGGTCATTGAGGTCGGCTCCGGCGTTTCCACGCATTGTATGTTGGCTGCGTTGGCGCTGAACGAGTGCGAGGGAGCGCCGAGGGCTGTAGTCAGGTGCGTGGAGCCTTACCCGTCACGGCGGCTTGCACGGACCCCTGGCATAACGCTTATCGAATCGAAGGTGCAAACGATCCCGACCGAAATTTTTGCCGGGCTCGGCGAGGGTGACTTCTTGTTCATCGACTCATCCCATACGGTCAAGCCTGGAAGTGACGTGAACTATCTGGTTCTCGAAGTTCTACCCCGTCTTAGGCCTGGGGTAGTTGTCCACTTCCACGATATCTACCTGCCCTACGACTACCAGCGCAACGTGTTGCAGACCTTCCAGCACTGGTCGGAGACGTCGATTCTCCGTGCATTTCTTCTGTTCAACAGTCGCGCCCATATCATTTTCTGCCTCTCTCAGCTTTACTACGACCGCGGCGCCGTGCTGCGAGAGGTATTTCCGGAATACCGGCCACAACCTCATGAAGATGGCATGAGAGTCCGCAACCTATCGGCAAGCGAGTACTCGACCCAGCACTTTCCGTCATCGTTATATCTAAAAATCACTGACGATGCGGGACTCTTTGATCTCAACGCCCATCGATCGCCTAGGCAACCGTTTACACGTCCACGTGCGTGACCAAACTTCCGACAGCCTCATGGATCGACAAAGACAGCGGGACCCTGTTCCAGTCGGTTTCGGTTTACCTCGTCACCAATGTGCTGCGGCTTGGCATCCCGTTTCTGTTGCTGCCTTTGCTCACGGCTTACTTAACGCCCGCCGAATACGGCGTGCTGGCTCTTTTCCAGGCACTGGTACAGTTCGTCTTGCCTCTGACGCCGATGAACGTCGATGCCGCGGTCAGCATCGCCTACTTCCGCTGCCAGCGGGAACAGTTGCCCAGCTATCTCTCCACGGCTCTGCTGGCCCCGCTGGCGACGACTGCTTTGCTGGCCGCCCTGCTGGCCGCGGCCGCGAAGTTCATCTCGGCGGCTACCGAGATACCCGTTTGGTGGGTCGTCGCGATTCCGGCGTTCGGTCTGGTCCAACTGCTGCCGAATGTCGTCTTGCGGCTCTATCAGGCGCGGCGCCAGCCGCTGGCTTATGCGGGGTTCAGCCTTGGATTGGCCGCTCTCAACATCGTGCTGTCTTTGTTGGGAGTGGTGGTTCTTGGTTGGGGCTGGCCGGGCCGCGTGTACGGTATTTTTCTCTCCTATCTCGTGTTCTCGGCGGTTGGGCTGGCGGCGCTCTACAAGTTCGGCTATTTGAGCCGCCGGATCCGGCGCCAACACTTTGTCGACGTCGCCCGGTTTTCTCTGCTCTTGGTTCCTCACTCGCTGGGCGGCTCGCTGATGGCGCTCGGAGACCGCTTTCTGCTCTCGGCGATGGTCGGAGCCGCGGCCGTGGGAGCTTATGCGGTCGGGTTTCAGATCGGCTCGGCGCTATTACTGGTGGGGACTTCGGTGAATCAAGCCTGGGCGCCTTATCTTTTCGGGCGGCTCGGCTCGATCGACGCCCAAGGCCGCGTCCGGTTGGTGCGCCAAACCTACCTCATCGCGGGAGTGCTCGTGCTGGCGTTCGTGGTCCTGCTGGCGGTGATGCCGCTGATTTTCGGCCATTTTGTTTCCGAGACTTTCGCCGGCTCCCAGCGCTACGCGGTTTGGATCGCGCTGGGCAGTCTGTTCAACTGCTTCTACTTCTTTGTTGGTAATTACATCTTTTACGAGAAGAAAACCTATCTCTTAAGTTGCCTCACCCTGGGCAACGCTCTGCTCAATATCTGCCTGAACTACTTGTGGATCGGCAGGTACGGCGCGATCGGCGCGGCTTACGCGAGCGCCGCCTCTTGGTGCACTTTCTTTTTGCTCGCATGGTGGTTGTCCTGCCGAATTCATCCGATGCCTTGGATAGCGGCTCTGAGACGCGACGGGATTTTGGAGCAGCCATCCTCTTCTGTCCGGCAGCGGAGCCCATCCGGTGCCTCCGAGGCATAAGCGCCTGCCCGGGGCGGGAGACGCGGCTTTATGAACAGCGGGTTACGACATTGCCTGAAGACGGGACGGACTCTGTCTCGCAAGGTGCTGAGCTACTTTTACGCCCTCGATGTGAAGATCAGTTGCCGCGGTTACACGCCTCCCCTCCGGGTGGCGTTTCGAAGCCGGGTCACAAAACACACCGTGCTCAAAAGCAATGTGCACTTTAATGGCCTGGAGGTCACCGGTGCCGGAGCGGTGACGATCGGCAGCAATTTTCATTGCGGAACCGGCTGCCTGATTATCTCGCAGAATCACGACTATGACAACGGCCGGGCCCTGCCCTATGACGCGGATCGATGTATTCCCCACGACGTCACCATCGAGGACAACGTTTGGCTGGGGTCCCGGGTGATTGTCATCGGCCCGGTGAGGATTGGAGAGGGGGCCATTATTCAAGCCGGCAGTGTCGTGCTCAAGGACATACCGAAATACGGTATCGCGGGCGGTCACCCGGCCAGGGCCTTTAAGCAGCGGGACATTGCGCACTACGAGAGATTGAAAAGCGAAGACAGGTTTTGCTGAACAAGTTACGGCCGAAGAAGTTTACATCCTCCATGGTTTCATCACTTCCTTCTCGGGGCCGCGCCAAAAAGAAAGCGGAGAGGCTCCCCCTGGCGGTCACCCTCTTGCTGGCTTATCTGGGAGCCGTCACCATTTTCGGCAAGGGCCCGACCTATTTGGGCTACCCGCCGATTTATTGGGGTGAAATCGTTCTGGCGCTGGCGCTGGGTTGGGTTATTCACCGCCGGGGGGTGAGCGGTCTGGGTAACCGCCATTTGCGCGGGCTCTCGGGCGCCATTTTGCTGTTCATGGCTTACGGAGCGGTGCTAACCGTCATTTCGTTTCCGCGGTGGGGTCTGGATGCCTGGCGCGACGCCGCGGTTTGGTACTACGCGGGTTTCTACTTTGTGGGGCTCAACATCGCCCGGGGTCAAAACCTCTCGCGGAAGGTTTGGCGGACGGTTTGCGGCTTCTGGGTGGCGGCTTTGTTGTGGGGCGTGTGCGAGACGCTATCGGGAAACGCCCTCTCGCGGCTTTCGCCGGTCATCCCCTGGCGGGAGACACCGGTGCTGGCAAGTTCGCACAGTGAGTTGATGCAGCACATGGCCTTGGGGTCGATCATCGTTCTGTGTGCCCGCCTTCGAGCGGGGTCACGGTTAGGGGAACACTTGTTGCGTGCCACTGCACTGCTCGGTTTTGTCCTCGTTGCAATTTCTTACGGCCGCGGCGTCAAAGTCGGCTTGGCACTGGCGATTGTGTGCGTTCTGGCCCTGAATCTGCGCAACTTCCGGCCCGTGCGAATGTCGCGGAGGCTCTCCCGCTTGATGGCTGTGGCTGTTCTGGCACTGATTCTCGTGGTGACGGTTTCGGGGCTTGAAATCGGCGAGGTCGGGTATTTGAGCCGCTTCCAGGACATTTCCCTGGGAAGCAGCGAAGGCTCGGTCTATTGGCGGCTGACCTGGTGGCAGCGACTCCTCGAGGAGTTGTTCGCCCGCAACCCGCTGTTCGGTCTCGGTTTCGGGGAGAGCTTAGGGGTCTACAACCCCTACCTGATCGACAACGAATACTCGGCTTGGCCGGTACGAGCACCCCACAACGTTAATCTCAGCGTGCTGGCGCGCATGGGCCTGGTCGGGTTTGCCATTTGGACGGTTATTCTCACGCTCGGTCTGGGCGGCCTGTTCAGGCGGGCCTGGCGAGGGGGAGTGGCGCCGAAGGCTTACCCTCCGGCCCGGCGGGAGGAAATCGCCTTCTGGCTGCTGATGTTGATTACTACGTGGGGGAATGGCTCCTTTGGCGTGCTGATGGAAGGGCCAGTGTTGGGCATCTGGTTTTGGTTCGCGCTGGGCTTTGCCAGCGGGCGATCGGTGGCCTATCAAGGCCGGCCCGCCGTTGCCGCACGCCCCCGGCAGCCATCCTGGTCGCCGCAGCCGCGTCTGGCCGAGAACTTCTCCTCATGAAAGTACTGATGTTTCACAACCGCTACCGCCAGCTTAGCGGTGAAAACCTCTCGACCGAACAGGAAGCCGCGGCGCTTCGCGCCCATGGAGTTGAGGTCGTGGGAGTCGACTACGATAACGATGCTGCTGAAGGAAGCGGCTGGGCGGAGAACCTCCGGTTGGGCTGGCAATCGGCCTGGTCACGGGCCTCCTATGAGCATGCCAGGCGGCTCTGCGTGCAACACCAGCCCGACGTCGCGCACGTGCAAAACTTCTGGATGCGGCTGACGCCTTCGGTTCACGCCGCTTGTCGCGCGGCTGGTGTTCCGACGGTCCAGGCGCTGCGAAACTACCGCCTTGTCTGCACCAATGGGCTGCTGCTTCGCAACGGTCAAGTCTGCGAAGACTGTCTGGGCAAGCTCCCCTGGCGGGGTGTGGTTCGCCGCTGTTACCGGGACTCGCTGATCGCATCGGCCGCGGTCGGGCGCATGATCGTCCACAACCGCCTGCGAGGGACTTGGGAACGTGACGTCGACGCATTTCTCACAAACAGCGAACACTCGCGGTCCCGCTTTATCAAGAGCGGCCTCTCGCCCGAGCGCATCTTTGTCAAACCGAATTGCGTCGAAAGCCCCGCCACGCCGCCCCCGCCTCCTTCAGCGTCGGACCGCATCGTCTACTTGGGACGCCTGTCGGCGGAGAAAGGGCTGGAGGTGCTGCTGGCCGCTTGGAAGCTGGGTGATCTCGGACGCCGCGGACGGCTGATGATCGTCGGTGAGGGAGACGAGCGGGCGGGCCTCGAGCGCCGCGCGGCGGCGCTCGGTCTGGCTGAACCCCGAGTCAGCTTCGCGGGACGCAGATCGCGGGCGGAAGCGCAGCAAATGGTTCAGGCGGCGCGCGCCGTTGTTTTGCCTTCCCTTGCCTACGAGACCTTCGGCCGCCCGATTGTCGAGGCTTTCGCTGCCGGCCGCCCGGCGGTGGTGTCGAACCGCGGGGCGCCGGGAGAGATCGTAGACCACGGCCAAACCGGCCTCAAGTTCCACGCCGGCGACGAACGGGCCCTCGCCGCGGCGCTGAACGATCTGCTGGCCAGCGGCGAGCTTGCTGATCGCCTCGGCGGCAATGCTCGCCGGGAGTACTTGGGCCGCTACACGCCCGAGTGCAACTTCGAGATGTTGATGCGGACCTATCGCTTCGCGATGGAGAGGCGGGGGAGCGCGATCCCCGCCCGCCTGCGGTCGTTTGAGGCGGCGGAAGTTCGGGCCTGAGGAATGCCACGGATGAGTCCAACCGTCGATCTTGCGCCGCCGAAGCAGTACCTAGTGGCGTTCCCCCGAAACATTCATTCCATTTACGCTGTTGTCTCGGGGTATTTTCGAAAAAAGAGAATGGCTCAGTTCCAGGGTCTATTTAACGTCACCAGCCAAACTCGAGTTCTGGACAACGGGGGGAGCGAGTTCAACTGGGCCCTGGCATCTTGCGACCCGCGACTCACGATTCTGAATCTCGGGTTCAATCGGTCACCTGCTAACGGAACGCGCTACGTAGCCGCAATGCTCGGTGTCTGCCTTTTAGTGCCAGATCCTTCGACATTGTCTACAGCAATTCCGTAATCGAGCACGTCGGAGACGACAGCGACATCCAAGCGTTCGCGAACGAGATCCGTAGAGTGGGGAAGGGCTACTACATTCAGACCCCTAACCGCTGGTTCCTCGTCGAACCCCACTACCTCGCTCCGCTCATTCACTTCTTGCCGAAAAGATGGCACAAGGGGTTGATTCGCAACTGGAGTGTCTGGGGATGGTTGAACCGGCCCTCCATGCACGAGGCAGAACAGTTTGCTGACGGTATACAACTGCTCACGTGGGCGGACATGAGAACCTTGTTCCCTGATGCAATCATACTTCGTGAACGCATGCTCGGCCTAACCAAATCTCTAATTGCGGTGCGGCTGCAAACCTAAGTTCAGCAACAGTCCTTGGCAACAGTCCTTAACAACAACAGGTTACGTGAGGTAACAATGGCCGCTACCGCGGAACTCCTCCCGCCGAAGCAGTGCGTGGTGGGAGTTGACATCAGCGCCACCACCTACGAGGGTGTCACCGACGCCTGCCGGCGGTGGGTCGAGCAGCGCCGGGCCTCCAGGCTTTGCTCCAGCTCCGAGGCTTTGCCCCCAGGGCGTTACGTCACGGTGACCTCGGTTCACGGCATCGTAACCGCCGTGCGAAACGCCCGCTTCCGGGCTGTCCTGAACGGCGCCGACATCGCAACACCCGACGGCATGCCCGTTGTTTGGGCGCTTCGCTCGTTCGGCGTAGCCGGGCAAAGCCGGGTTTATGGGCCCACTGTCATGTTGAAGCTCTGCGAGCAGGCGGCGCGGCTCGACCATCGGATCTTTCTCTACGGCGGCCTTCCCGAGACCCTGCCCATCCTCTGCCAGCGACTCAAGAAACGGTTCCCCGGCCTGACTCTCGCCGGATCGTATTCGCCGCCGTTTCGGGTGCTCACGGCCGCCGAAGACGCCGAGTGCAGCCGCATGATTTTGGACTCCGGCGCCGATATTGTTTTTGTCGGGATCAGCACTCCGAAGCAGGAAATCTGGATGGCCGAGCATCGCCATAAGCTCCCGGGGATGGTGATGCTCGGTGTCGGCGCGGCATTCGATTTTCACGCCGGGCGGGTCAAACAAGCGCCGGGCTGGATGCAGCGGGCCGGTTTGGAGTGGCTCTTCCGGCTAGCCATGGAACCGGGGAGACTGTGGAGACGCTACATCCTGGAGACACCGTTGTTTCTGCCCCTTTGGGCGATGCAGAAAGCCGGCATCCTCAAGTATCGCTAACGTCTTCGAGCGGGGATCGGGGGCGGCAGCGCCTTCTCGAAGAACGACCCGGCGGCCGACAGAGCCTCGCGCCGCCGCCGCCGGCAGAGTTTCCCGCCGGCTGCAAGTCTTAGGGCGGACAGCTCACAGCCAGACGGCGCACTTCATGCAACTTCCAGCACGGCAAAATGGAGGACAAATGAGTACACCAGCACGGACAAGAGTCCTGGTAACCGGGGCAGGCGGTTTTATCGGACATTATCTGACAAAGTCGTTAGTCGAGCGCGGCTTTTGGGTGCGAGGGGTCGATATCAAGCACCCCGAATACGAGCCAACGGCCGCCGATGAGTTTGAGATCCTCGATCTTCGACGCTTCGACAATTGTCTGCAAGCCACCCGCGGGGTCGAGGAAGTCTACGCCTTGGCGGCCAACATGGGAGGCATTGGTTTTATCGAAACCAACAAAGGCGCCATCGTGCGGGACAATACGCTGATCAATCTGCACACCATTGAAGCCGCCCGCATTCACGGCGTCCGGCGCTACCTCTACACTTCCAGCGCTTGTGTCTACCCCGGTTATCTCCAGAAAAGCCCGGCCGTGACGCCCCTGAAGGAAGAGGACGCCTACCCGGCCGACGCCGAGGATGGCTATGGTTGGGAAAAGCTCTATATGGAGCGCGTGTGCCGCCACTACCAGGAGGATTTCGGGCTGGAGACTCGCGTCGTTCGCTTCCACAACATCTATGGGCCGCTTGGCAGCTATGACGGAGGGAGGGAAAAATCGCCTGCCGCCATCTGCCGCAAGGTTGCTATGGCCGGCGACGGAGACGCCATCGAAGTTTGGGGCGACGGCGCCCAAACCCGATCTTTCTGCTATATCGAAGATTGCGTGGAAGGCATTTGCCGCCTCATGCGATCAGATCATTGCGACCCCCTCAATCTGGGGACCGACGTCATGGTCAGCATCAACGAGCTGGTCGAGCGGGTAGCGGCGATTGCCGGCAAGACCATCTTCAAAACCCACGATCTTTCCAAGCCCCAAGGGGTTCGAGGCCGCAACAGCGACAATCAACGTTTGCAACAGGTTCTCGGCTGGCAGCCCTCGATTTCTCTCGAGGAGGGACTCGCCGTGACCTACACTTGGATCAGCGATCAACTGCGCCGCAGCGGCCGGCTTGGGGTGGCCGAGGCCGCGGTGACGGGGAGTTCCTGACGTTAGCCGCATTCGGCCCCACACGCAGAGGGCGGCTTTCCGGCCGGCAACGACGCGCCGGGAAGCGCGATGGCCCCCCCGATACCCGGCAGTGGTTTTCTGGCATGAATTGGTTATAGTGGGAAGAATGAATCTGACCGTCATTGGCACCGGACACGTAGGGCTGGTTGCCGGCCTGTGCTTTGCCGAGATCGGCCATCAGGTCGTATGTGTCGATAGCGACACTGCCAAGATCGGCGCGCTGCAACAGGGGCGGCTGCCGTTTTTCGAGCCACACCTCGATGACCTGCTGGAGCGAAACAGGAAGAAATCGCGCCTGCGTTTCACGGCGAGTCTTCAAGAAGGAGTCGATCACGGCCAGGTGCTTTTTTTGTGTGTCGGAACGCCGCCGTTCCCTACCGGACAGCCTGACCTGTCCGCGGTCGAGCGGGTCAGCCGCGAGATTGCGGAATTGGCAAGCAGCGACAAGCTGGTCGTCGAGAAAAGTACGGTTCCCGCCTTGACCGGGACTCGCATCGAACAAACCCTGCAACTGTATCAGCGTGGCGGCGCTGAGTTTGAGGTGGCCTCGAATCCGGAGTTTCTCAGCGAGGGCACGGCGGTGGCCGATTTCCTGCATCCCGCGCGTATTGTTCTGGGTGTCGAAAGCGAACGCGCGGAAACGCTGCTTCGGGCCGTCTATGAGCCCATCCTAAGCCAGGATTTCGCGTGGCGCCTGCCATCCGCGCAGCATCAGGACATACGGAAAATCCCGCTGGTTGTGACCAACCGCAGCAGCGCCGAACTCATCAAACACGCCTCCAACTCCTTCTTGGCGATGAAGATTTCCTACATCAACACAGTCGCCAATTTGTGCGATCAGGTTGGCGGGGACATAGAAAAAGTGGCCCAGGGCATGGGTTACGACCCGCGTATCGGCGCGGAGTTCCTGCGGGCGGGAATCGGCTTCGGCGGCTTCTGTTTCCCGAAGGACTTGCAGGCTTTCATCCGCATGGCTGAGGACAACGGCTGTGACTTTGGCCTGCTGCGAGAAGTCGAAAGGGTCAATCTAAACCAACTGGAAGTCTTTCTCGGGAAGCTTCGCGAGGCTCTGTGGATCATCAAGGACAAAACCGTAGCTGTTTGGGGCCTGGCGTTCAAAGCGCACACCGACGATCTGAGGTTCTCTCCGGCGCTGGCCGTCGTCGAGCGATTGCTCGAGGAGGGAGCTTCGGTCCGTGCTTATGACCCCCAGGCGATGCCCGCCGCCGCCGAACGGCTGCCCGCAATGCGGCTCTGCTCCTCGGCTCTGGAGGCTGCCGAGGGAGCTGATGCGGTCTTGCTGCTGACCGACTGGCCTGAGTTTCTCGAACTGGACTTAAAACGATTGCGCCGCGTCATGACGCGGCCGCTTATCTTGGACGGACGTAACCTGCTCGACCCCGCGACGGTTCAGCTTGCCGGCTGCGACTACATAGCCATGGGCCGGGCCGGTCCCTCTCCCCTTAAGCAAAGTGTCCCCGTCTGATAGCCGGCTCCGTTCACGGGGATACCCAAGAATAGAGTTCTTCCTCGCTACGCTTTTTTCCAACCTCCACGTTGCCTAGCGGCCGCGCCGACTTTTGGGCGTCCCGCCGCTTTGCGCGCCCGAAACACTTTCCAGTCTTCGGACATGCCGAGTCGCACGCGATTGCGCCAGCACTCCCGCCAAGAGCGGAGCCACGGCCGCTCAGGCTGGCTTGGTTATCTGGCGGGGCTAGCGCTGATCTGGTCCTTTGCAGTGTTCCAGAAAGGGGCCACGGCCGAACGCGATTGGCTTTACTGCCTGCTCGCCGTCGGCGCTCTTACCCTGCTTTACTGGCTTCGCACGCCCCAGAGCGACTTGGCCCCGGCGCCGCCGAGATGGACCTCGCTGCCACTCCTGCTGCTACTGGGCGTCATGGTTCTGCAACTAGTCCCTCTGCCGGCGCCGCTGCTGGAGAGCGCCTCTCCGGCGCGTGCCGAGTTGCGGAACTCCCTTGCCGCCGCTTCGCCCGGCTGGTCTTCCGCCAGCCTGACTCCGTCCAAGACCGTGTTCCATCTGCTGCGTTTTCTCGGCTGTATCGCGACGCTGCTGCTGGCGCGGGAGTTGACCTGGCGCTTGAGGCGCAAGAGCTGCATGGTTGCGGTTCCCCTTGTGCTTGTCGCCTCGTTGGAAGGGCTGCTCGCGGTGATTCAGACGGCTGTCCAGCCCTCGGGTCTGGGGGTCTCCGGGACCTACGTCAACCACAACCATCTGGCCGGCATGCTGGAGCTTTCCCTGCCGTTCTCGCTTGCTATTGTTGCCGTTCTGCTGACGCGAATTCGCTCAGCCGGGCCTCCCGGCGGTGTGTTGACAGCAAAGGCTGCCGCGGGCGTCATCGGGGCGGCCCTCATCTTCGCGGGGTTGTTGTGTTCCTTTTCGCGGGCGGGTTTCCCGGCTGCTTTGATTTCGATCGCCGTGATGGCGGCGCTCGCGCTCACTGCCCGCGGCGTGAGCAGGGCCAGGATCGCCGCTGCATTGGCAGTGATCCTGTTCCTCGCGGCGGCCTTTTTTCTTCTGTTGCCTGACGGTTTTATCGCCCGCTACGCGGGGGTTGCCACGACGGACGGGTTGCTGAGTGAGGGCCGAGTTTCGCTATGGAGCGAGACGCTCGATCTGGTCCGCGCCTATCCTATTTTGGGCTGCGGATTCGGAGCCTACCAGTCGGCCTTCTACCAGTTCAAGAGATCGTGGCCGCACGTGACCGACGACTATGCGCACAACGACTACTTGCAGTTGCTGGCGGAGCTGGGGCCGTTTGGTCTGCTGAGCGGCCTTTGGCTTGTCGCCGGCATTCTTGCTGGAGTGATTACGGTCCGCCGCAAATTGCCGGATCAATTCTAGCCTGTTTCGCTGGCCTGCGTTGGCTCGCTGGTAGCCATCGGGATCCACAGCGTGGTTGACTTCAATCTGTATATCCCGGTCAACTCGATGCAGTTCGCCTGGGTCCTCGGCATTGCTTCGGCGCTCCCGCTGCTTTCCGCCGGCCGAAAGGGGGCGCTGCCCGATGCTCCGTGAGTTGATGGAGCGGGTCAGGCAGCCGTCCGCTTGGTGCCTTAGGGTAGGGACGCTGGGATGATCAAGTTCCCGGCGTGACGGCCCGACAACAAGGTTAGACGTCTTTGGATTGATTTTTCGCGGCGACTGTAAATCTTGGGTCCCTTCGTGACGATAACTAAACTTCGGAGGTAATTGCATGTTCTGTTCTTTGTCAAGGTTTTCCATTCTTGCCGCCGCGGCGGTAGTTGTGTCTCAGGCGGCTTCTCCATTGAGCAAGCCAATAACCACCCAGCCAATCGCTACGATGACCAGTACTGGGGAGGTCAAAGTCGGCACCGCTTCCCTGCAAGCAACAGGGGTCCGATCGTGGCCCGTTTTGGCCGGTGATCAGATCTCAACTGATGGCGAAGGCTCGGCGCTGATCTCTTCGGCGGCCATGGGCCGGATTGAGGTTCGGAAGAACTCAAAGGTCACCGTTGCTGAAGACCATGTGAGCTTGCAGAAAGGTGCCGTGGGGTCGGATAAACTTCCGGTCCGATTGCGCCACTATGCCGTGAGCGCCAAGGATCACGGCACGCGGAATTGGTTTGTTGTCGCTGATCGGGAGGGCCAAGTCCTCGTCGCCGCTCATCGGGGCGATGTCTTGATCAGCGGTTTGGGAGCCGCTCCGCTCCTTGTCCCAGCCGGGTCCTATGCCATGCCCGCGCCAGCTCCAAAGAAAACGGATGATGATGATGATGACAAGGATCGCAAGCGCCGAGCCGCCGCCACCGCCGGGAGCACCGCCGGATGGACGATCGGCTCGCTCTCTCACGCGGGGAGTGTCGCTCTCGCCGTTGGCATTGGCGCCGCTGCCACGACCGGTGCGGTAGTGGGATTCACAGGTGACGACAACAACGGCCCTCAGGCGCGTTCAGTCGTCCAGTAAGAAAAGCCCGCGCACTCTCGGAGAGTTCGGTCAGGAAAAAAGTGGTCCGGCGGGGACTGCGTTGCGCTGACAACCTTTTCAGTCTGAGAATCTTGTCTTGAGAACGCTAAGCTCCGCCGGCCAGTTTCTCATTCGGTGGTCCGCTCCCTGACCCGGACGAGCCAGAGCCGAGTCTCGCTTCAGGTCCCGCGCATCGAGTGTAACCCGTCGCCGCTTTCAGCACCAAAAGCGGTGGTGCGCCGGATGCAAATCCGAGCCGCGCGCGTAAGCAAGCGGTCCAGAGAGGAGCCCGCCTGCGTCTAGAACTCTCCCGCGAACGCAATGTGGTTCAGTAGGGTTGCCCGAGTCGGTTCCTGGCGCCGCTATTCCGGCAGTCTTCTTGTCGATATTGCGGTTGCCTCGGATAGGCAGTCTCCATTTTCGCGAGAGCGTACTCCCGGTTTGGACTTGGCGCCCATGGCAAGCTTACGTATGGCCAAGCGTCTGTTTCCGGTTACCCTCGGGGTCCTGCTAGTCGCGTATTCGGCGGCGGCTCTCATCTTCGACGCCAAGACCGCAAGCAACGGCGCGGCTGATTCCGCTGCCTGCCGTTTTCTTCCCTGCGGCGACCGCCTGCGGGCTCAAGCTCGCAATATCGCTTGGCAGCCTCTCTCGGAGGGAGTTCCATCCGCGCTGCCCGCCTTCCAGGAAGCACTGCGGAGGGATCCCGCTTCTCCGTATCGATGGAGCGATTTGGGGGAGGCGAACTTGCAAGCCGGTCTCGAACAGGACGCCCGGTACTGTTTTCGCCAGGCTGTCCGCCAGGGACCCTATATACCGTCCATCCTGCTTCGAGCGGCGAACTTTCACTTCATGGTCGGCGAGCGGCAAGCCGTGCTGGAACTTGGCGCGCGCTGCCTGACGGCCTTCCGCGACTTCGACGAAGTGATCTTCCATCAGTACCTGCGAATGGGCGGCAGCTTGACGGACATCCTGCGGTACGGCATTCCCCCGGAAGGGCCGGCCGCTCGCACATTTTTCCGATTCTTGATGCGGCCGGGGAGCGGTCTCCGCCAGCATCCGGATCCCGACGCTCTGTTGAACGAAGCCTGGGAATGGCTGCAAGCTCACTCCCTAGCCGAGCCTGACCTGCTAGGCGAGTCTGTTTCATCGCTGCTCGGCCGCGGGCGGTACAGGCATGCCATCTCGGTGCAGACTGCCTTCATGGAAACCGCACATGGCCCCGAAGGTAGTGGAAACAACCTGTTCAATGGGGGATTTGACCGGGAATTTTCCGGCAGCCCGCTCGACTGGCGAATCTACCAGACCGACCACGGCGGCGCGGCCCGGGAAAGGCATCCGGACGGGGACGCTGCTTGGTCTCTGCGGCTGGATTTTGACGGCCAAGCGAACCTCAACTACAGCCACGTTAGACAACAGGCCGTTGTGCGTCCTGGCCGCCACCGTTTTCGGGCCCGAGTGCGCCCCAACCATCTCACGACCGATCAGGGCATCGGCTTTCGCATCTTCGACCCGAACAATTGGCGCCGTCTCGATGTCCGCACGGCGCATGTATCCGGCACATCCGGCTGGACGAGGGTTGAGAAGCACTTCACGATTCCTCCCGGAACCGAGCTGGTCGAAGTCTGGATCGTTCGGTGGCCCTCGTTAAAGTTCGATAACAAGATCGGGGGCACGGTCTGGATTGACGATGTGTCTCTTGTGCCGGCGGCGCGAGTCCGGCAGGGCTCCGGCTAAAAGGCGTGGCGGCTGTCAGTCCACCGGCTTGGCCGGGAGCAGGCCGCTGATATCGTTCAGCAGCCTCTGCTCGGACTGGCTGTATCGCTCGCCGAACTCGGGAGCCGCGAGCCGCTCCCGGCGGGCATCCGGCGTCGCTTGCCGCAACTGTTGGAACTCCGTCATCAGCTCTTTGCGGCGGCCGGCCGGCACTTGCCTCCAGCGTTGATAGATGCCGCGGGCTCGCTGCTGCTCTCGCGGCGATAGCTGTCCGAATAACTCATAGCGCTCAAGCAGCAGCTCGCGTTGTCTGGGCGGCATGCGATCGAATTCCCGCAGGCGTTGCTGAATTCTTTGGCGCTGCGGCTGAGGCAGCCGCTGGAAGCGCGGGTTGTCATGCAGGAACCGGTGGCGCCGCGGGGCCGGCATCCTCATCAGCCGCTCGATCATGCCGGAACCCGTATTCCGCCGCCCTGGATCTGCCGCTGAACGAGGAACACGCGGCCGCGGCGACTGGCGAACAATCCCTTGACGCGCGCCGCGCTTGCTTGGCGCGCCTCTTTTGAGAGCCTGCTTGGCCGCACGGCCCCCCTGCGCCTGTGCGGATCCGACCAGCGGCGCCGACACAAGGCCCGCAACCAACCAAGCTGCCAGGCTCATGTATCCAACGATAGACTTTATGGTCATCGCAGTAGCCCTACTCTAACGCGACCGTGCCACAGCCCAAACGGGGACCGTGTCCGCTGTCGGGCGCCGCGCGTCGAAGCGGCAAACCGCTCCCTAACGGTCGCGGCTCCGATTCTGGTTCCCGAACTTTCTGCCACGTACTAGCCCCCCAACGGCAGCAAGTCGAACTCAGCCAGCATCTCGATATCGTCGAGCGCTCTGTGTAACTCCTCGGCATATTCGGCATCCTCGGCGACGATCAAACCGGTGTTCACCGCGGCGTCCGGCTGCCGCTGCAAAACCGTAGCCGCCGCCAGCACCAGCCCCGCCAGTCCCACGGCGAAACTCGGCCGCCAGTTGCCGGCCAGCCTCGCAAACCACGACCCGATCGCCTGCTGCTTTTCGATTTCGTCGAAGAGCCGCCGGTCGAAACCCGCGGAAGGTTCCACCTCCTCCCACAGATCGAGCGACTCCCAGACCGCCTGCTGTTCCCTATAGGCGGCTTTGCATTCGGGCGAACTCTCCAGATAGCTCATCAACTCCCGATACGCGGGAGTCCCCTCCGGAGGCCCGCCGCGCGGATTTGTTATCATCTCCAGCGCTTGTTCGCGGGTCATGACACCTCTCTCTTAGCCTCTTCCAACCCTTCATTTGCAGCGAGCCTTTTGGCCTTCGGCCAGGTGGGCAAGCCTGGCCCTGAGCATCTCGTAGGCCCGAAACAACAACGACTTCACTGCTGAAACCGAACACCCCAGCACTTCGCCGATCCGGGCGTAGTCCAGCTCTTCGTATTTGTGCATCAGCACCGCCGCCCGCTGCTTCTCGGGCAAATCCGCGATGGCGTCGCGCACGATCCGCAAGCGGGTGTCCGCCAGCATTTCTTGCTCGCGGTTGAACCGCTGATCCACCAGCTCGATTGGCTGTCGGTCCCCGGACGCATCCGCGATGGCGCGGTGAGCGCGCTCGTGACGGCGGTCCCGTATCGAGTTCAGCGCCAGGTGAGTCGCAATGCGAAACAGCCAGGTCGTGAACTTCGCCGTCGGCTCGTTAGGAGCCGCGCGCCCGATACACCCTCAGGAAAACTTCCTGCGACAGCTCTTCGGCGATGGGCTGATTCTGGATCATGCGATTCAGATAGTTCACCAGAGGCAAACGGTACTTTTGGAGCAACAGTTCGAAGCTCTGCCCGTCCCCCTCCTTGACTCGGAGCATTAATATGGCGTCTTGCTCCAAGGCAGCCGTTACTCCCACACTGGTATGAACCCTAGTAGCCATGAAAAGTTGCGGCAAAAGTTGCGGGCAAAAGTTGCGCGGAGATTCACTATCTTCGCTCGCCCGCGACTCCGCGGGGCCTGGTGGTTCCAGCTCCTGGTTCCTGTCCAACACCCGCGGCGAGGCATTCCTGAGGGTTCCGGCCGGTCGAGGTTGTTGGGGTAAGGTGTCCCGTATTTGAGGGCTTGCGGGACTTTCCGGGCGGTTGGCTTGCGAATGGAGTGCAGCTCTGGTGCATGGCTCAGCGGAGGCTGTTTCTGTAAGTTGTTTGCTATCAATAAGTTAACTATGCTAATTGCAGTTTTTTACAGAAAATGTAAGGGTTTCAGCGTTTTTAGGGTCCGCAGAGCCCAATTCTTCTGATCGTTTCTTGCATGCTGACGATTTTTCATCGTCTGATCCACTGGTCTCAGCGTAGCAAATCGAGGTCCGGCATTTTCGGCGCTATCGGGAGAATCTGTTGAAAACAAGGGAGATAATTTATTTCAAAATCCGTGACTGGATTTGGGCTGTTGGAATTTTGGGGGGATAGGGGGCTCTGGCGGGGCGGCGCGGACGGGCGGATTCGGGTGCGGGGGGATTGGAGTTCTTGCAGTGATTCGGGGTGTTCCCGGGTGCAATTCGAGTGGTTCCGTCTATCCCGTGGTTGGCGGGTGCGAATTTGTGGGCTATTCTCCCACGCTGACTACGATGCCGTTGCTGACTGATCCTTCGATCTCGATTGTCAGTGTGTGCTCGCCGGCCGGGAGGTCTTCCGGCAGCAGTAAGTTGGTCTGAAGCAGACCGGCGAAGTCAGGCGTGGCGCCGGCGAAAAGCGTTTCGGCTGAGACGCCGCCGACCGTGACCAGCGCGGGGTTGGCCAACCGGGCGAGCGGGTCGGCTGGCGCGGGCTGACCGGAGGCGATCGGCGGGTCGAGTTCGCCGCCGCCGCTGAAGTAGACGATCAGCACGCCACCGGGCGGGGCCGGATTAGCGGGCGTGTTGAGCGAGAAATCCTGGTTCTGCACGGCTCCGCGATTGGGGCCCGCGATCTCGTCAGGGATCGTGAAAATTGACGGGTTGGCGCCGGCAATGCCGACGGTGATGATCTCGGACGGCAGGCCGCTGGCGTAGACGACGAGCGATGCGGCGCCCCGGCGGGTCTCGGCCGGGATTTGGAAGTTGATCTGGCCTTCGCCGGCGAAGAACAGTGGCGCCATGCGGCCGTCGACCCACACCTCGACACCGTTGAGAGACGTCGGCAGGGGCACGGCTTGTTCGACCCGGGCGGCCGCTAACGCGGTTACGGGGAAGCGTCCGAAGATCGTGGCGATCGAGCCGGCCGAGAAGAAATCGGCCTTTTGGCCGAAAGAGCCCGCGTCAACGAGGAACTCGCGGCCGGTCGCCGGCATGCGCGGCAGTGAATCATCAGCGGGCTTTTCGGTCTCGGCCATCGCGAAAAAATTTCCCCGTAGGGAAAAATCTTCAGACGGCCGTCGGCGGCCTGGGTCACGTAGGTTTCGGTGACAGAGAGCTTGTTCGTGTCGTCCCCTTGCACGCTATCGTCGACGTAGCGAATCCAGCGCTTTTTGTCGGGGTCCTCGCCTTCTTCGCCGCAGCCGATGACGCGGACCATGTGGGTGCCGATACGGTCCCGCGAGCGGTTGGTGACGAACTCGATCTCGACATCGGCGCCGGCCTTCAGCCGGTCGCACAGCCACTCCCACGTAATGTCCTCCCGTGCTCCCGTCCTGACCGATGTGCTGCCGTGGGCGGTGAAGTCGCCGCTATCCCCAAACTCGTCAACGAGGAGTCCGCGATGCTCATGGGCGAGGCGATCGTTGAGGCCGTTGTCTGCCAGGTACTTGAATTTGCCGCGGACCAGACTGTCGCCCCGCAGAGGATCGCCGTTGGCGCGATCGGTCACGCCGCGCCCGGTAGCACGGTCGAGCTCGCCGACGAGCGAGTCGTCGCCGCCGGTCCCTTGCCCTTGTTTGTGCTCGTGGGGCACGCCGAGTTCGAAACGCTCGTCGAGATAGGCCAGACTGTTCGCGACCGCCATCGGACCGCACTGGTTCTTAGCGGCTTGCAGGTTGCCCGCGGCTTGCGTGACATGCTCGACTCGCTCGGGGACTTTCTCGGGCGGTAAGGCGGGCACGGCGGGGTCGCTGTCGGGAAACGCGGGCGGCTCGCCGTCGTCATCGTCGTCTAACGCGTCGAGCAGATCGTCGTCGGGGTCGAAGCAAGTCAGAGGACGGACCTCCGCCTCAACGACATGGGCGAACAGCGTGGGCGGGCCAGCGGCTCCGCCCGGCGATACCCGGACCTCGGCATAAGCTTCGAGGGATTCCGTATCGCCGAGGACCGGCTCGCCCGGCAGCGTGCCCTCCAGCCTGAACGTGTAGGAGTAAACGAAATCGCCAGTGCCCGGCTCGCCGGGCGGGCGGCCTTCCAAGGCGGCCAGAGCAACCTCGTCGAGAACGCGGTTCTGGACGATCCAGCGGTCGGCGACCCAGATGTTGAGGTACGCATGGAGCAGCGAGTCAGGCGCCCAGGCCTCGCGGGCAAGCGCGAAGACCTCGCGGGGATCTACCGAGACCGTCGCCTGGGCACTCGCCACGGGCGGCGCGGAGGGAGAGCTGTCGTCGGAGTACCAGATGCGGGAGAAGGTGAGCGATTGAGCGCTATCGAGTGAGAGCGGCGCTTGGGCGAACAGCGAGGCGGCGGTGACGAGCGGTGCAAGCGCGAGGAGTCTGGCGAGGAGTCTGGGGACAGGCACTGGAGTGAATGATAAGTTGGGCCTGCATAAGCTGTCAAGCGGCGGATCGCAGCTAAGGTGCGTGTCCGCCCCTTGCCGTGCGCCTCAATTCTGGGAGACCCGGGGAGCGCAGAGGGGTGACTGTTTCAATGCATAGCGGTCCCTCCGGGTTTGACGTTGGAGCCACGACCGTGAGGGAGTGGTTATTGCGAGTAGATCAATCGATTCGAGCAAACCGCTTGCTTACGCGCGCCCCGCCAACACGCGCCGTTTTGTCAGGGCTCTCATTTCACGCTGACCTGAAAGTCATCAAAATTCGTCACGCTGTCGGCCTTGGTCCAGATTCCGACCTTTCCAGCCTCCCCAAAAGTGTTGTCCTCCACCTCGTACAGCTTCTTTCCGTCGAAGTAGACGGTGAACAGACTGCCGTCGAAGGCCACGCCGAGCGTGCTCCAGGCGCCGGAAGGGACCCTATGTTTGACACCGTACGTCTTGGCGGCGGCGCCTTTCGGAGCCAGCGAGGAACGCTTGCCGCCCTCCACCTTATAGAGAACGACGTTGTTTTCGAGCGCGTTGGCCCGGACGACGTAGTAGTTGTTCTTGTCCTTGTATCGCCAGACGAGCCCTCCGGCCTGGTCCACCTCTCCGGAGATGGGCCGGAACTTCACGCTCACCTTGCCGCTGGCAGTCGTCACGGCATCGAGGATCGCCAGGGGGAAGCGGCCGTTCGTCGGATCGTTCGAAGTCTGTGCCAGGACATTGGGCGAACTGGGCGCCGTGGGGTCCTTCAAGGTTTCCCATTTCGGAGCGCCGCCGTCATGGGTCATTGCGAGGGTCAGGGCGAGGGTCAGGGCGAGCGACCAGCCAGCGGGCGCCGAACCGGCGGCGCTCGAGTCGAAGTTGATCGTTTCCGCCGAGAGCGTCGCCGCGCCCAGCAACAGTGTCATGACAATGGGTCTCATAACCGTAGTTCCCTCCGTGATTCGTTCAAAGCCGGCTAGCCGAAATCGGCTAAACGAGCCTATTGAGCCTACTATAGGAGGCAATAGGAGGCATGAGCGGATTGGGATGGAACCAGCCGTTGGGAACGGTTGGTTTTCTTGCCCGCCCCAGGCCCCGCAAGGCCGCTGGGCCGGCCTTGCGCCGAGACGAGGATAGGGAATCCGCCGGCCGGAGCGCACCCGTCCGGATCAGCGTAGCGAGGTCAAAGCGATGTTCTTTGATCTTCTGAAGGCGGCTGGCACCGTCGTAGCCGTACTCTCGGAAGTATTGAAACTGGAAACTGAGGCTGTCCCGGTTTCTCCGGTTTCCCCACACCTTCCGCGGCACGGGCATCACCAACTACTTGAAGAATGGTGGGCAGGTCGAGGTGGCCCAACGGATGGCCAACCACGAGTCGGCTCGGACGACCGGGCTCTATGACCGCCGCGAGGATGAGGTGTCGCTCGACGAGGTCGGGAGGATCATGATTTGAAAAGCGGGAAGCACCTTGGATTTGGAGAAGGTGAGTGGCCCGATTAAAGAGTAGGGTCTAAGTCGGCCTAAGTCGGATTTCTTGACATGTCTGCGCGGCTCACTAGCGAAGTTTGAGCAGATGATCCTCAGATTCACTCATCGAGTTTGGCTAAATCGAAATCCGCTCCACGATGCTGCGGGTAACCTGACGACGGCGGCGGGGGTAGATTTGCGTCGTCTTCGAGTTTGCGTGCCCAGCTAGATACTGCACGTCTTCTAGGGGCACATCCTGGTTGAGTAGGTCGGTCACTACAGCCACACGAAAGCTGTGCGGACTGTAGAGGGCCGGCAGGCCGGCGTCTGCGAGACGGCGCTTGAGCATCTGGCGCATTGAGTGTGCGGTCATAGGTCGTTCCAACAGTCGTTTCCGCTTGCCCTCGGCCGCGAGAAAAAGCGGTGCGGCTCTGAGGTTTCGGTCAATCGAGGCCTCTTCCAGGTAGGAAGTCAGCCAAGTATCCAGATCACGCCGGACAGGAATCTCTCGTGTATTGCTGGTTCTTTCGGCGAATCGCAAGGCCCGCTCCGTGCCGTAGTCGGACAAGTCGCCGCGGCGAAGGCGGGCGATTGCCCCGATACGGGCACCAGTATAGGCAAGAACGCCGAGGATGGCACGGTCGCGCAGGCCGACAACATGTGAGACGTTGATCGAGCACAGAAGAGTGCGTGCCTGCGCGACGCCGATAGCGGGCGTCTTGCCTTCCACTAAGCTGTGCTTGAGACCGCGTACAGAAGATAACGGGTTGAGGCCCAGGGCGTGACACGTCACCAGGATGTCAAAGAAGTGCCGCAAGGCAGCGAGAGCCTGGTTCTTGGTGGACACACTGCCTTTCAGCTCGGCGAAATACTGCCCGGCTACACCGGGCGTGATCTGGACGAGTTCTAGACCTTGCTCCTCACACCAGGAGAGAAAACATCCCACACATCGGCTGTAGGCGCGGAGCGTGTGCAAGTTGTTGGTCGTCACACGGAAGAACTTGTCTGCTGCGAGCAGCGCATTGCTGCCGGCACGGCGAAGGATGGCCAGTGCTGTATCGCTCAGAACATTACTGACAATCAACGGCAAAGATTTGCTGTCTGTCATTCGTCCAACCAGTAGCTGCCAGCGTCATTGAGGAATGTGAAACGTTCGTTCTCGGAGGCGCGTCACATTACTAGACGATAACATACTTTATCGTCTACTAAAAAGTATCGATGTTCAGTCGATAAGAGCTGTGCTGGGGTAATTCACCCACCCTAGGTGCGGGTTGTAGCGCTACGACTGGTCGTAGAACGGGAGAACTGGGGGGCTCATGGGCAATTTAGTCCGGACTGCTCGGGTGATTCGAGCCTTAACGATCTTGGCCATTTGGTTGCAGTATCGATATTGGGAAACCTACTATCGGCAGGCAACCAAACGGCTACTTTACACCTGAATTATGCACTGCGGGGTGCACCGGAGGAGGGCTGAGCCGCCAGGGGCCATTTGGGGGACCCCCGAAAACATGGGGTAATAAGGTAGGCTGGCAAAGATTTCAGCTTCGCCAGTCAACCCCAAGGAGGTCACCCAAATGGTTACCAAGCGAAAACAGCATAGCTCCCGAAGGCCCGTCAAACAAGGCCGGGGCGCGAGGGCCCCGCGGCCCAATAAAATCGGGGCTGCCACGCCTTATCACTTCCGCGGCAAGAATCTGACTCCCTACGGCGGCTTGCTGCCCGTCGCCACCCTGCTCGAAAAACTCGGCTTCCAGGCGCTGCTGGAAGAAACCATCACGAACAAACGAATCACCCGTGTGATGAGCCTCTACCAGTTTGTGCTGGCCCTCGTGCTGGGCCTCTATGTCGGCTTTGCGCGGCTGAACCAACTCCGCTTCATCGCCCGCGACCCCATCTTGACCGGCATCTTGCAAGTGACGCGTCTGCCGCCGCAGTCCACGCTGTGGCGCTTTCTGGCCTCGCTGCACCTCAACGTGGCGAAGCAGATCCTTTCCATTCAGCGCCAGCTGCGGGAACGAGTCTGGGCCGCGGCCCAGGTGAAATTGGAGACGGTGACGCTGGACACCGACACCACCGTGCACACGCTCTACGGCCGCCAGATGGGCGGGCGCAAGAGTTACAACCCCAAGAACAAGGGCAAGCGCAGCTACCAGCCGATACTGACTTTCCTGGCCGAGACGCGCGAATACCTGATGGGCGGGTTGCGCAACGGCGACCGGCCCACGGGCCGGCAGATCGCCGCCCACCTCGAGAGCGCCTTTCGGGCTTTGCCGCACGGCGTGAAGAAAATCCTGGCGCGGGCCGATTCCGGGTTTTATTGCTGGGAGGCGGTGGAGGCCTATGAAAAGGCGGCTTGTCAGTTCGTCATCGTGGCGCGC
The DNA here is from genome assembly GCA_965226185.1 of Bryobacterales bacterium. Classification (GTDB taxonomy): domain Bacteria; phylum Acidobacteriota; class Terriglobia; order Bryobacterales; family UBA6623; genus CBDCYS01. The sequence continues at coordinate 2,010,403 of CBDDCT010000007.1, read as the reverse complement.
AAGACCAGGCGGCTGGTCGAGCAGTTGCAGCAAGCGGCCTGGAAGCCCTCGCCCCACAGCGATGCGGATGCGGAATGCGAATTCCTCTACCAGCCGCAGGGCTGGGCGCGGGCCTGTCGTTTCCTGGCGCTGCGTTACGAAAACGAACCCGCGGCCGGCGCGGCCGAGCAATACCAGCTGTTTGCCACCAGCGCTTACACCTACCGCGTGTTTGTCACCAACCTGGCCGAACCGATCGCGGCGGTGGTGTGGTTTTACAATCAGCGCGCCGCAGCCGAGAACCTCATCAAGGAGGCCAACAACGACGCCGGGCTGGCGGCCCATCCCTCGCGCCGCTTTGACATGAACCGCAATCACTTTCAGCTGGCCATGCTGGCCTACAACCTCAACTGCTGGCTGCTGCTGTTCAACCGCGAAGCCCAAGCCAGCGTGGAGACACTGCGGCACACCACCCTGGCGACGGCGCGGCTGCGCTTTCTGTTCGTGGCGGCCAAGATCTGGCGGCACGCCGGCAGAACGGGTGTCAGCTACAGCGATCATTATGAGGAAAAGGGCCTGTTTGAACGGCTGATGCGGCGGCTGCGGGCGATGGGGCCACCGGGATCGAGCTTCGCGCCGGTGGTGGAGGGTGCGCTGAGTTGAGGGGCGCTCCATGCATAAAATTTCATGCACTCGCCGCAACGTACTGGGAACACGCCGCTTGCCCGCCCGCTTTTGCCCGCCGGGATTGGCAGGCGGCTCAAACAGGGAGGGAAACAGAGGAAAAGACGACTTGCTAAATCACTGAGTTGACACGACTGCCGCTACCGCCACAACTCCATCGGCGATGGCTACGCCGAATCTGTGCATAATTCAGGTGAGACACTTTTGTGCTGTTTTCTTGGCGGTGATGATATTGCCGCTCGCGCTGTCGGGCCAAACCCTGCAGTCGACTTACTTGTTCGCCTCTATGATGCCGGGCAATGAGATACCCCCGGTGGAGGTCGGAGGCGAATTCGCGATGGCTACGGGGAATGTTGCGATCCACGCTTTGCGCGATCACAACAGTGGTGAAATCGTAAAGGCTTTCGTCAATTTCAATGTCCGGTACTTTCTCGACGAGCCCCAAGACCTGCGAGCGATGCATATTCACAGAGGCCTACCGAATCAAAATGGGCCGGTTGTCATTAGCTCGCGTATGACCCCGATTGATGGGGCTAAAGGCGGAGCGATCACGCCACCTCAGGTGGAGCTGACCAGCCCCATGGAGCTGGACATCGTCAAGGCTATCTTGGAGAATCCGCAGAGTTTCTACCTCAACCTGCACTCGAGATCGAACCCGCCTGGGCTTATGCGGGGCCAGTTGGGGAGCACCGAGGTAACGCAATTGCGCAACCTGACCAGCCTCTCCGAGGCCACTGCGGTGGACACTGCCAATATTGCAGCCGCGGTGGAGCTGATTGCGGAGCTAACCAGGCGGCTTGCTTTTGTGCATGGTGTTCTACGTCGCGGTGAGTAAGCTGCCGGACTTAACAAGTGCCTCTTGAGCATTCGGGCAACGCCCGTTCGAATTTGTACTGCTTGGCAGGCCGAGCGTAGGGGCCCTGATCAGAATTGATTCTCTCTAGCGGGGCAGGTTTACCTATCGGCCTACCCAACCACGAGAGAGTTGCGGCGTACGGTTGAGGTCAGCAGTCCGCCCACACTCTTGCTGTCTCATTTTCCTTCGGCATTTGTGAGACAGCCTCTAAGCGCCCCCGGAAGCTGCCATAGTTTCCCCGGAGCCGTCCGTCGTCTCTGGCGCAATCTCCCTCGACAGGGGCGGCTGCCCCGGCGCCGTCCCGTCCGGCCGCGGCTGGACGCGAACAACTTCGAGAGCTTGCAGGCCCTTGGGGCCCTCCTTGAGCTCGAACTCTACTTCTGCCCCTTCCTCGAGCTTGCGGTAACCTTCCATCTCAATGGCGGAGTAGTGGACAAATACCTCCTCCCCACTAGGCCGGAGGATGAATCCGTAACCCTTTGGCGCACTGAACCATTTCACGGTACCTGTTTCTTTCACTGCTTCTCCCCTTTACTCTTGCAGCGAGATCCGCGCACATCGGGGCACAAATCACCGCTTACGTAAGCTAAAGCGGAAGCCGGGCCAAAAGGGGGCCACTTTTTTTGGATATTTTTTTCGGGCCCCTCCCGGCTATGTGCGAAGCAGCGAGGGATGCCACTGTCCGGCAACGCCGAAACCGCTCTTGAATACTTCGAAGTCGGACCGAGAAAAGTTCCGCCCTAAAATCGTTGCCCAGGCTGAGGTGTTGATTGCAAATGACTTACAGGACGCATAACATGAATGCCACCACACCTTCACACAATCGGCAACCACTTCCTCGGCGGACGCCAGGGGGCGCTTGCCGCCGACTGTTGTATGATATCAGCAACATCCGGGCCACGATCTGTCACTGGCCGATGTTGAGCTGAGGCTGAATATTCTGTAGATTAGTAGAAGTGCCGTCGTGGGCAGGCCGGCCGCAACACCGGCCGGTAGTGGCGCGCTCGAGGCGGCAGGGTAAGTCCACCTTCGCTCCTGGCGGCCCGTGGTGCAAGTCCGAGGACGCGAAAAAAGGGGACAGCCAGCCAATTTCCTTTCGACAATGCGCTGATTATTGAATGGATTGGAGAAGCGGAAATTGGTGGCAGTCCCCTTTTTTCGCCCGAGCACACTTTTGCCACGGGCTGCTTGCGCTCATTGGAGCGAGCCCAATGAACAATTGAATAGGTAAAACGATGCTGAACACAGATAGCGCCCCGATGATCGAGGCTGTCGGCCTGAGTAAGTTCTACGACACGTTTGCCGCGATCCGGGATATTTCTTTTTCGGTTCGTGGTGGTCAGGTGGCTGCCTTCCTGGGACCGAACGGCGCGGGCAAATCCACTACTTTGAGGGTCTTGACGGGATATTTGGCTCCCAGCGCGGGTGAAGCTCGCATTGCCGGCATGGATGTCGCCACACACCGGATCGAGGCGGCCGCGAGGGTCGGTTACCTGCCGGAAAACGGCCCTCTCTATCCGGAGATGACTCCGAACGAGTTATTGCGCTTCTTCGGCGAGGCGCGCGGGCTGGCAAACGGAGCCCTAGGGGGCCGTATTGACGCCGTCATCGACCAATGCAATCTGCAGGCGGTCGTCGACAAGAGCATCTATAAGCTGTCCAAAGGCTACCGGCAACGGGTTGGCATGGCGCAGGCGCTGCTGCATGAGCCCGACATCCTGATCATGGACGAGCCTACCAGCGGGCTCGACCCCAACCAGATCCGCGACGTGCGTGAACTGATTCGGGAACTGGGCGAAACGAAAACGATCTTGATCTCGACGCACATCTTGCAAGAGGTGAAGGCGGTCGCCGACCACGTGATCCTGATCGATGAAGGCCGCATTGTTTTCGACGGAACACCGGATGAGATGGCCGCCGGAGAATCACTGGAGGACGCTTTTTACCGGCTGACCGGGGGCGCGGCCCAGACCCCGGAAGTTGACGCCGTTGAACCGGTCACGGCGGTATCTGGCGTCACGACGGCAGGTTTCGCGGCGACAGAGCCGGCTGCAACGGGCTCGGCGTCCCCGCCGGGGGCCGAGGCTTCCGGTGACTCCCCGCCTGGGACTGCCGCCCCATCAGGTCCGGCCGCCGGGGATCCGGCCCCATCGGAAGGCGCGGCGCCGGCAGCTCCGGATTCGACGGATGAAAGCAAGAAAACGACAGAGGAGAACGCCTCATGAATGACCGCTGGCGATTGCCAAAGGCTATCCTGAAGCGCGAGCTTTTCAGTTATTTCAGCAGCCCCACGGGCTACGTATTTATCACGCTTTTCGTTTTTCTCAGCGCCATCGCCGCTTTCTGGCAGGAAGCGTTCTTCACGAACAACCTCGCCAACCTCGATCAGCTCAACCGGTTCTTTCCCTACTTGCTGGTGTTTCTGATTCCCGCCATCACGATGTCGCTGTGGGCGGAGGAGAAGCGCAACGGCACGGATGAACTTCTGCTGACGCTGCCGGCGGAAGATCACGAGATCGTCATCGGGAAGTATCTGGCTGCTCTGGCGATTTACACGGTCGCGCTGCTGTTTTCCTTTAGCCATGTCATCGTGCTGCTGTGGCTTGGCAGCCCGGACCTGGGACTGATCATCTCCACGTATTTCGGCTACTGGTTGATGGGGGCGGCCCTGCTGGCTTTGGGGATGCTGGCCTCGCTGTTGACCGAAAACCTGACGGTCGCCTTCATTGTGGGAGCCGTGCTCTGCGCGATTCCGGTTTTCATTGATCACGCGGGAGTCATCTTGAGCGGCGGTTTGCAGCGGCTGGCCCAAGGCCTTTCGTTCACCGAACAGTTTCTGGATTTGGCGTCCGGCGTGGTGTCCTTCTCGTCGGTGCTTTACTTCGTGACGTTTGCGCTGGCGATGCTATACCTCAACATAGCTCTGCTAGGCCGCAGACATTGGCCCACCGGCAAGAACGCCGTTTCGCTCGGCCGTCACTACGCTGTGCGGAGCGTCGCGCTGGTAGTCATCGTGGCGAGTCTCACCGTGCTTTGCAGCCGTCTCGGAGGCCGTTTCGATGTCACCGCCGAGCAGATCCACTCACTTTCCAGCGACACGGGCGAACTCATCGACAGCATCGACCCCGAGCGTCCCGTGTTCATCCAGGCTTACTTGAGCCCGGACGTGCCGCGCGGCTACCTGCAGACGCGGAACAATATCATCACGCTGCTGCGTGAGTTTGACGCCATGGGCGGGAACCGCGTCCACTCGCGCGTCGTCATGACCGAAAAATACACGCCGGAAGCGCGTGAGGCCCAGGAACGCTACAACATCAACGCGCGGTCGCTGCCGCCTTGGGAGCAGAGCGCCGGTACGGCGAACGAAATCTACCTGGGCATTGCCTTCAGCAGCGGCTCGGAAGAATTCGTGATTCCGTTCTTTGACCTCGGGCTGCCTGTCGAATACGAGCTGATGCGCTCGGTGCGCGTGGTCTCCCGCGCCCAGCGCAAGAAAATCGGTGTACTGCAGACGCAGGCCAAACTGTTCGGCGGATTCGATTTCGAGTCGAAACGCCAGACACCGGACTGGTCGATCGTCGCTGAATTGCGAAAGCAGTACGAGGTGGTCCAGGTGCAGCCGGGAACCGACTACCCGGAAGATCTGGACGCCCTGATGGCGGCATTGCCGCACACTCTCCCGCAAGAGCAAGCCGACCGCCTCACCGAGTACGCCCAAGCGGGCAAGCCGCTTCTGCTGCTGGTCGACCCGCTTCCGGCGTTCAGCATTGAAATGTCGCCGCAGCAGATACCTGCCAACCCCTTCAGTCGCGGAGCTCCGCCGCCCCCCGCGCCGGCCAATCTCACGCCGCTGATGGATGCTCTGGGAATCGACTGGAACGTCAATCAAATCGTGTGGGATCGCTACAACCCGCACCCTCAGTTCGGGAACCTGCCGCCCGAGCTTGTCTTTATCGGAGCAGGGAGCGGAGCGGAAAACCCGTTCAATCCGGATCAGCCCGTATCTTCCGGCTTGCAGGAAGTCGTTCTGCTTTACGGCGGAGTTCTCAAGCCAAAAGACGAAGACAAGGTCGAGTTTTCACCCTTGCTCGAGACCGGCGCCGACTCCAACCAGCTCATGTGGATGAGGCTGGTGCAGCGCTCGCTGTTCGGAATCCAGTTGGCGACGAACTTGCCCCACGAGCCCGATGAAAATAGCTACGTGATGGCCGCGCGAGTCAAGGGAAAATCAGACGAAAACCCGGTCAACGCCATCGTCATCGCGGACGTTGACATGATGGGCGAACAGTTCTTCGAGTTGCGCCGCCGGGGAGTTGAGAACCTCAACTTCGACAACGTTTCGTTCTTGCTCAACGCTGTCGACCAGCTCGCCGGGGATGAGTCTTTCATCGCGCTCCGCAAGCGCCGCCGCAAGCACCGCACGCTGGAAGCCGTCGAGGCCAGGACCAAAGTTTACGAAGACGCCCGGCTCAAAGACACCCAAGAAGCCGAATCCGTGGCGGAAGATCGCCTCAAAGAAGCGCAGGCGCGTCTCGATAGCGCGGTCGAGGAGCTGCGCACGCGAACCGACCTCGACGCACAAACTAAGCGCATCATGATCTCCAATCAGCAAAACGTCGAGAACCGCCGCCTCCAAGTGGCGCGCGCGAATATCGAGGACGAAAAGCAACGGCGGATCGAAAACACCCGCGCCGACATGGAAGCCTCGATTCGGACGATCCAGAACACGATCAAGGTACTGGCGGTCGCCATTCCGCCGATTCCGGCCTTCGCGTTGTTCGTCTTCGTGTCGCTGCGAAGGCTGCGCAAAGAGACGCTCGGGGTTTCTGCTGATCGCTTGATTAAGAAAAAATGATAGGCATGGTTCAGTACGTTCTACTTGATATTCTTGCCCCGCGTGGCGGAAAATTCGGAAACCAGATTCGGAGCCGCGACCGTCAGCGACTATGTCAAGCACTTTGTGGAATCCACGTCCGATTGTCACGGATCATGGCGTTGAGGGCGACGATGAGTTTGCGGGCGACGGCGATGAGTGCGACCTGTTTGGGCTTGCCGGCGGCAAGTAGTCTCTGCCGAAATGCCGCCATGTGCGGGTCGCAACGAACGGCGGCTCGCGCCGCCATGTACAACGCTTTCCGGACGCGGCCTCGACCGCCGGCTATGGCGCGGCGTCCACGGTACTTGCCGCTTTCACGGGCGACAGGCGCTAGCCCGGTTATCGCCCCAACTTCTTTTCCGGTCAGTTGTCCCAGCTCGGGCAGTTCGGCCACCAAAGCCCATGCGGTCTTGGGACCCACGCCCGGCGCCGTGCGCAGCTGCGCGGCTCGCTCACGCTCGCCGGGCAGCTCGCGCAAGGCTTGTTCGACTTGCTCTTCAAGCCGGCCGATCTCCTCACTGAGTGAAGCGATCACACGCTCGACACTTTCCAACACGACGGTACTTTCGAGTTGCCGTTTGCGGGTGCGCTGTTGGGCTCGCATCACAACCAGAGAGTCGAGATGCCGCAGCAACTCGCGCAAGGCGCGCGTCGCAGAACTGGGCAAGCGTGTCGGCGCCGGCCGCAACAGTTCGCCGAAGCGCGCCAATACGCCAGCGTCGAGTTTATCGGTCTTGGCCAGCAATCCCAGCGAGCGCGCGAAGTCGCGGACGCGTTTAGGATTCACCACGGCCACCGTCAATCCGGCGCTCTCCAATGCCGCCCAGAGCATCAGTTCGAGGCCTCCGGTAGCTTCGATCACCACCAATTGCGGCTCGAATTCCGCTAGTTCAGCTGCCAACACGGCGAGATCCTTGACCCGCCGCGGCCTGCGGCCGCTGGGGTTTTCTTTTCTGTTGAGGACAAAAAAATCGACATATTCTTTCGAAATATCGATGCCAACGGTAACGGTTGTAGAATCTATAGACATGGTCGGAACACCCTTCCTTGTAGATACGGGCTCTGGGGCCCTGGCGACTATTCGGGTTCTTCGGCCGAGGCACGCGGCGCTGCTCCAGCTGACGGACGGGCTCGAAGCCCTAGGGAGCACGGTCGAGCTAACGCCGCGTCACGAGGAGCCGGTTGCCACCGGCTCCTCGCTCGCCTCTTACCCTAGATTCCCACATACAAGGGAGCGGTTAGCCGCTTCAACGCGACTCATCCGACGCCGGCGACGCTCCCCGTTTGGTTGCGTCTTGTCCGCGTTAAGAAAAAGGCAGCAGCCTCATGAATGAGTTAAACAAGACCCTGATCTTTTGCGCGGCCGCCGCCGTGCTCGGCGTGGCCTCTGTCGTCGTCGACCCCGGGACGATTACACCGGAGATCTTCGACGATCAAGGCGAACCCTTTTTCGCCGGGTTTAGCAACGCTTTGGCGCCCAAAGCCATCGAAGTCATCGATTACAACGAAGCCACCGCGACCGCCCGCCCGCTCAAAGTCGAATTTAAGGACAACAAGTGGGCGATCCCGTCACACCATAACTACCCGGCCGACGCCGAAGACCGGCTGGCCAAGACCTCGGCGGCGCTAATGGAGCTGCGCCGGGACATCACGGTTTCCGGCCGCATCGAGGATCACTCCGAATATGGCGTCGTCGATCCGATTGACCCAAAAGTGACCAGCCTCGCCGGGCGCGGCAAACGCGTCACCTTGCGTGACGAAAACGGCGACGTGCTGGCTGATTTCGTCGTCGGAAGGACGGTCGCGGGCAAGCCCGGATATCGTTATATGCGCGTGCCCGGCCAGCGCCGAACCTATGCCGTCAAGACCGACGCCGATATTTCGGCCGAATTCAAGGACTGGATCGAGACGGACTTGCTGAAACTGTCCACAGCCGACATCCGAAAGGTCTCCGTCAACAGTTACTCCATCAACGAGCAGAGAGGAACCCTGGAGAACGTCGAGAAGTTAACCCTCACGAAAAAGGCCGACAAGTGGATCATGAGCGGGCGCGGCAGCCCCAAGGAAAGCAAGACGGACGCCCTCGTCAGCGCTCTCGACAATTTGCGAATCGTCGATGTTCAGCCCAAGCCGGCGAATCTCACCCGTGACCTCAAGACACGGCAAGGCATTCAGCTCTCGATGGACTCGGTCATGTCGTTGCGCCAAAAAGGCTTTTTTGTTACCGCCAACCAGCAACTGTTTTCAAACGAGGGAGAGATCATCGTCGAGACAGCGAACGGATTGCAATACACCCTGCGGTTTGGCGAAATCGCATCCGGCGGCCCCGCTGCCGCTGGAAGCGAGGAAGCCACGGAAGACCAACCGCAGGCGGCGGAAGAGGTGCGGCGTTACCTGTTCATCACGGTCAACCACAGCGACGCCCGCGCCAAGCAATACGCCGAGGAAGGCAAAGAGCCCGATGAAAAAGGCAAAGACTTGGCCCGCGAACTGCAGAACCGCTTCGCCGACTGGTATTACGTCATCTCCGGAGCCGACTTCAGCAACCTGCGCCCCCGCCGCCGCGACCTGATAAGCGGCTAGCCGCCGCTAGCGCCAAGCGTTCTTGGCTTGGCACAAGCCGCGTTCACGCGGCTTCTGTTTTCTTAGGCCGGTCGTTTTACGGCCGGTGGCCCGCACCGCTCAAGCTGCGTCAGCCCGTTTCGACGGGCTTCCCCTCTCAACAGCGGAAAGCCAGAAAGTTGCCGTAGTATTGGCGCCGGTCACGATTACATGACCAAACCCAAAGTCCTCTTCCTCTGCACCGGGAACTCGTGCCGCAGCCAAATGGCCGAAGGCCTGTTGCGCCACCAAGCCGGCGGCCGCTTCGAAATCACTAGCGCCGGAACCCGTCCGGCCGGCCTGAACCCGCTAGCCGTCCGCGCCATGGACGAAATCGGCATCGACATTTCTACGCAATTATCCAAGCACGTTGACTCGCTCGTCGGCCAGCAATTCACCCACGTCATCACGGTCTGCGACAACGCCCGCGAAACCTGCCCCGCTTTTCCCGCCACAACTCAGTCTCTCCACTGGAGCTTCGAAGACCCGGCCGGCGCCCAAGGAAGCGACGAGGAGCGCATGAAGGTATTCACGCGAGTCCGCGACGAGATCGACGAAAAAGTTCGCGGGTTTCTGCAATCCCAGACGAACAAGATTTGATCCGCGAACCGTGCAACAATGAGGGCGTGCTGAACCGCACGGGACGTCCCAAGAAGGCCGCCGCTGCCGGGCCGTAGCGCGCAACGTCGGAGCCCGCCCTCGGCCTCCGAAAGGGAATATTCGCTGCCATGAAACTACTTGCGGTAAGTGTCTCCATGGGGACAGAGGTTCCCTACATGGGCAAGACCGTAACCACCGGCATCTTCAAAGAACCGGTGAGCGGCCGGGTCATGCTTCGGACGCTGAATCTCGACGGCGACCGCCAAATAGATCTTCGGGGTCACGGCGGCCCCTTCAAGGCGGTCTGCGTCTACACACTTGAAAACTACGAACATTGGGGACGCGAGCTCGGTCGAAACGACTTCAGGTTTCCACAGTTCGGAGAGAACTTCACCGTCGAGGGCATGCACGAAGAAGAAATCCATGTGGGTGATGTTTTTCGCGTCGGCGATGCCCTCGTTGAGGTGACCCAGCCACGCGTCCCTTGCTACCGGCTCGGAATCAAGATGGAGGACCCTCATTTCCCCAAGAAGTTCCTCCAGAGTTGCCTCGTCGGCTTTTACTTCCGTGTACTTGAAGAAGGTAGCGTAGGCGCGGACGATAGCATCGAGCTTGTCAAGAAAGACCCGGAAGCAATGAGTGTTCGGAAGATATGCCACCTATACTACTTTGATCGGGACAATCTGGAGGATTGCAAGAAGGCCGTTCGTATCAAGGCACTATCGCCGGGATGGCGGGACGGGTTTCAGGATAGATTAAAAAAGGCCGGGATTCCGGTGGAGCGTACAGTAGAGCCCAAAGATGAGATGTGCTGCGGCCCCAAGGGCCAAGAGGTTCTCACGGATTGAGCCGATCTCGAGCGGGCTCGGTCAATGATCCAGGATACGTCAAAAGGGCGGCCGCCACGAGTCGTGCTGGTTTCGGACTTCGACTACGATCTTCCCGAACAACGCATCGCCCAGACACCGCTGGCCGACCGCTCCGCCGGCCGCATGCTGGTCGTCGACCGCACGACCGGAACATGGCAAGATCGCGGTTTTCGAGACTTCCCCGGTTATCTTCAAAAAGGTGATCGCCTCGTCGTCAACAACTCGCGCGTGCTGCCCGCGAGGGTGTTCGGGCGCCGCGAGGGAGTCCACGCAACTACCTCCAAGAAAGACACCAGCGGCCTCGTCCAGCTCATGCTGCTCAAACAGGTCAACCAGGACCCTGTACGCTGGGAGGCCCTGGTTCGCCCCGGCCGCAAGATGAGGGTCGCCGAAGTCATTCATTTCCCCGGGGGTGTCACGGCCACGATCGTCTCGCGTGGAGAGTTCGGCCTGCGCGTCGTCGAGTTCTCCGCGCACCCGGAAGACTTTCCCCGCTGGCTCGATGCGACCGGGCACATGCCGCTGCCCCCTTACATCAAGCGATCCGATGATTTGGCTGATCGCGAACGCTACCAAACCGTCTACGCCAGCCAAACCGGTTCCGTCGCCGCGCCCACCGCGGGCCTGCATTTTACCGGGGAGGTCCTTTCGCAGCTCGAGCAGCGCCATGTTCAGAGGGTCGAGGTCACCCTGCATGTCGGCCTCGGCACGTTTCAGCCGGTACGCGTGGAGCAAGCCGAAGACCATCCCATGCACGCGGAGTCTTACGAAATCAGCGCCGCCGCCGCCGAGCAGCTAAACACCGCCGGACGCGCCGTGGCGATCGGAACGACGACGGTCCGTGTCCTGGAGCACACCAGACGCAGCTCTGCTTCAGGAAGATTCGAAGCGGCGGCGGGCGAGACGAACCTGTTCATTCTCCCTGGGTACGAGTTTCAGGCCGTGGACGCCCTGCTGACGAACTTCCACCTGCCCCGCTCGACGCTGCTGATGCTGGTTTGCGCTTTCGCCGGGCGGGAGTTGACCCTCGACGCTTACGCGCACGCGGTGCGTGAGAACTACCGTTTCTATTCTTACGGGGACTGCATGCTAGTCGTTTAGCCTTCAATTCAATCGCGGTGGCTGAAGCACCGCTATGAGTGGGCGGGCCGCCACCTTTCCGGATGAAACAGAACCCGCGCCCGAAAGGGTGCGGTCGAGGGTGGTGGAACCCCAGCTCCAGTCGGAAGTCCGCGGACTCCAGCCGGTTTTCGATACGTGTTTCATGGGGAGGGCCAGTCCTCACCCGCCAGCCCATTGAGATCCCAGGCCCTCGCCCCGTCCCGCAACGTCAGCTCGCACACGAGCCGCTTTGTTCCACTCACCCGTTTGTTGTGCACATCGAGGAACCCGAAACGCCCATGCTCAACGCGGATGACCGCGACATCCGCGCGCGTGAAGGTCGGTCGCTCTCTGACGCTTGCAGCACGCTGTTTGATGGGCCGCGACTACAGCCCGGCAACCAGCTCGTCATACATCAGCAGAATATGGTATCGGGTCCCGCTCTGTTCGACGCTCCAATAGAGGATGTCGTCCAGATTGATGCGATCGAGTATTTCATCGCGTGGCACCCCTTCTCCAATCAGACGCTCCAGCTTGCCGTTGACCGCAAGGAACTTGTCTCGGTGCCGAACCAGATCTTCGCGGGTCGTGACGTCCACGTGCCCGCGGATGACCGTGTCGAAATCGAGATCCAGCGCCCGCCCTAGCGTCGCCCCCCATTCCCGCCCGCTTCCGCCAGAGCCGGCGTCGATAAAGAATCCCCGGGATGCCGCGAAAAGATCGCCCATGTGAACTACTTTCTCCGCCGGAAAGTAAACGACGATATCGCCATCTGTGTGACCTCGCCCGAAGTAGTAAAGCCGAACCTCCTTGCCTCCGAGGGTGATCGCAGCCTCTTCCGTGAAGGTCATGCGGGGCAGAGCGAACTCCTCCTTACCACCCTGTTTGGCGAGCCGGACGTTGGATTCGATCATGCGTGCTCGGGCGTTAGCGTGAGCAATGACTTCGGCCCGCTCGATGAGCCTGCCATTTCCGCCAGAGTGATCCAAGTGGTGGTGTGTATTGATCACGTAGCGCACTGGCTTGTCCGTGACAGTAGCAAGCTGGTCGAGAATCTCCGGCACGTCCTTGTCGTACCGGTTGTCAATCAGGATGACTCCCTCATCCGTCACGTAGGCTGCGACCATTCCTGCCCTGGAAAAGGAGAGCCTATTCGGACCCCCTAGGGTCGAAATCAAGTAGAGATCTCCGCGCACGCGTTTGATTCGCAGAGACTCCTGTGGAGGCTGCTGAGTGTGGGCTAGCCAAAGGCATCCGACGAGACACCCTATCGCGGTTGACCGGATTATGGTCGGTCGAATCATCATGGTCACTCCATGTTCATAGGCTGATCCAACCGGGGCTGGGTTCCAGCTCTAATCGGCAGTCCGCGGACTCCAGCCGGTTTTCGATACGTGTTTCATGGGGAGGGCCAGTCCTCACCCGCCAGCCCATTGAGATCCCAGGCCCTCGCCCCGTCCCGCAACGTCAGCTCGCACACGAGCCGCTTTGTTCCACTCACCCGTTTGTTGTGCACATCGAGGAACCCGAAACGCCCATGCTCAACGCGGATGACCGCGACATCCGCGCCGGCGCCGACGCCGAGATGACCGAGGTCGTCACGTTTAATCTGAGCCGCTGGGTTGGCCGTCGACATCTGGATCACGTCGCGGAGCGAAACCCCTTGGTTGAGAATCTTGGACATCACGTTCAGCATGTCCTTCATCCCCCAGTTCATGCTGAACCTGTGAAGGTCGGTTGAGATGGAATCAGGCATCCAGCCCTGGCGGATCGCGGGAACGGCCTGCCCCCAATGAAAGCTGCCGCCTCCATGCCCGACGTCGAACTTCACGCCGCGGTCGCGAGCCTCGAATAGGTACGGCAGCACTTTGCCTTCGTCGTCCAGAATCGGCACGCCGAATCCGTACATATGAGTTGATATGTCGCCAGGCCGCAAATGTTTGAGCACAAGTTCCTGATAGGGACGTTCCGGCTGGAGGCGTCCGAAATCGACCATGACAGGAAGGCCGGTCAGTCTTCCTGCCTCGACGGCTCGGTCGACGGCGACCCACTCCGGGCCTTCGAAGTGAGCGGTCTTGATCCCGACGATCAAATCCGGATACTGCAAGGCGACGCGCGCCGTGGCCCGAGGATCCATGTCATCCCTGTTTTGTTCGGTCTTATCCCCCATGCCGTGACCGACGTTGTTCAACATGGCTAGGACACGCGTTTTCGAACGGTCTATCACTCTGTCCTTCAAGTCGGCGAAGTTACGCCATCCCGACGCTCCCGCGTCCACTACGGTTGTGACGCCGCTTCGGAAGGTAAAACTGTCTGGATTAACGCCCCAACCGTCCGCATAGCCGCTCAGGTAGACGTGCACATGGATGTCGACCAGCCCGGGAACAACGTACAGGCCGCTGACGTCAACTACTTTCTTGGCTTCCCGTGACGGAATGTTACCGGCGAGATGCGCAACCTTTCCGTTTGCGATGCCCAGGTCGAGCGGCTCGTCAATCTCGTTGCGAGGATCGATCACATGCCCGCCCTTGAGCAGGAGATCATAGACTGGCTGTGCGGCCGCCCCCGCTTGAAGCACGAGAGCAGCAATGAGAGCGAGCGTTTTTGTCATGTCATTTATCTTTCGTGGCATGGGAGCTGTCAGTTTTCGGCCGAGTAGGCGGTACACTTTGGTTAGGTCTCCTCCGCCTCGTAAGAAGACACCTTCCGGACCTTCGTTTCATTCAAACGCGTATCCAAAACGTCGTGTTCCGTGGGGGAGCAGGAGCAAGCGTCCGGAATGCCAAGCTGCCACTCGCCACGTGGATTTCCGGCTGCTCAATCGTGCGGCAGGAAGTTTTCCATCGCCCAGTAATCGGTCTTCCGTTCGTTGGTGGAGAATACGATGCGCTTACCGTCCGGGTGGATGTTCAATTCGCGCGGTCCGCCTTGGATCGTCAACTCCGCCTTGCGTGCCTTACCCCCATTTGTGGGGACAATCCACAGTTGGGAGGCACGGGGCTCGTTTGCCGGCATTCGCGTAAAGAAGAGTATGTGGCGCCCGTCCGGCGCCCAAGCCAATCGCTGCTCTATGGTGAGGAGCCGTCCGGCGTCGTCGCTGGGCGCGAAAAGGTCACGGATTTCACCTCCCTTGATGGAAAGCAAGCGCAGGACGTGCTGCCCGTCTTCCGCGGAACGACGTTCCATGAAGACCAGTTGCTGCCCGTCCGGGGAAACTCGCAGATTCCGCGTTAGGCGGACGGTGGAGGGAAGGGCCCTCATTTCAGGTGCAGGTCCGTAGAGGATCTTTTCTTCGCCGGAAACCAGATCCCGCCGAATGATCGCACCGTTCTTCAACAGAAACACCGACTTTCCGTCGGGCGTCCAATCGGCCGTCGCCCAAAAGGCGACATTCGACATCTCCATGAGCAGAGCAGTCTCCCCGGTCTTTGCGTCGATGCGGTAAAGACCGCTCTCGGTTTCGCCGGCGCCCAAGGCGAGCAGGGATTTGCCGTCCTCGTGCCAGCGCATCCGAGTTCCTTCGCTGATCCGGACCGCCGGCAGAATCGCGCGCTCCTCACCGCCGCCGGCCGGCCGAATGATGAGAGTGCTTGGGGCTCCATCGTCCCGCGGGTGAATGTAGGCCAACTGCCGGCCGTCCACCGACCAAGCAGGATTTGCGGTGGAATTACTGAAGCGCTCGGTCAAACGTCGCGGAGGAGCGGTGAGTTTGCCGGTCTTGAAATCAAGAGAGGCTACGTGCGCTTTCCGGAGGTCAGACCTTTGGCCGTAGTAGAGGGCGCCGCTTCGGGTGATTCCAAGCGGCACGATCGGTCCAATGTTCGGCCTTAACAACTCGGGCTCGCCTGCCTGCCTGCCGTTTGTCACCTTGACTCGATGCAAGCCCATGCTGCCGGTCCGGTCACTGGTGAAGAGGATATTGCCGTCCGGCGTCCAGCCGAGGAAGGTATCTTGAGCGGGATGAGCAGCCACCGCAACTTCACGGCCTCCGTTTAATGGCAGGATGAAAATGTCGCCGTGGACAACTTCCTTTCGTGGAGGATAGTCATAGGCGAGGTACCGCCCGTCCGGCGAGAACACAATCTTGGGCCGGTAGCGCCGGACAGGTTCGTCACTCTTTATCACGCGCACCGAACCGTCAGCCACGGAGACGAGCGCAAAAGCGACTCCGTCGTCTTGTTGCACTACAACGTGCTTTCCGTCCGGCGACCAATCGTCCGGGATTCCCCACGAGACGGTGTCTTTGGACCGGTACAGGGTACGCTCGCCCTTGCCGTTCGTGCCGACAACTCGTAGGTTCCCCTCCACGGATCCATACTTGTAGTGCCAAAAGGCGATCTGCTTTCCGTCGCGCGAGATCGCGCCGTATTGGGAAAATCCTCTCTCACCCGGCTGGTTTGCGTAGTCGGTGAGGTCGCGGCTTTGACCCTTGACCAGATCGATCACCGCGGGGTTGAAAGTCGCGAAGTTGGTGGCGCCAAGATAGAGGCCGTCGGCACTGACACTCCACGGGGTCGGACCCGTTATGTCTAATTTGCGAATCGTCACACCCGAGCCTTGGTTGGCAGCGGCGGCGTCAAGCGCCGCAAGCCTCGCCCGCGCTTGCGTCACGAGCCCGGTTTGGTCGGCGTAGTCGGCGAGAACGCGCTCATAAGCTTTGCGGGTTTCGACCCTGCCGAGCTTTTCGTAGGAAGCGCCGAGCCGGAACTGCGCCTTCGCCGCCAGCGGGCGGTTGTCACTGTACTGGGCGAGGAATTCCTTGTAAGTGGCGATGGCGGCTTCCAGGTCGCCCTCCGCCTCTTCCTGATGAATGGCGCGCCCGAGCAGAGCCTCCGGCGTGCCGCTTCGCTGCTGAGCGGCGCCCACTACCAGGAACGCGCCGAATACCAGACTTGCAATCGCTCGTCGTTTCATTGGATTCTGCCTCCCGATTCCAAGCCTACGGATTCGCGCCTCGCGGTGAGTCAAGCCGCGGTAAAGTTTGGGTCAAGAATCAAAGCGGTAGCCGACGCCGCGCACGGTGATCAAGTGGCGCGGGTTTTGCGGATCAACCTCGATTTTCTTCCGCAGGTTGTTCATGTGCGTGTAAATGACGCGGTCTGACAGGAAGACGTCTTCTCCCCAGGCCTGCCGGCTCAAGTCGTCGATCGTGAGCACCTTGCCGCGGTGGGCGAGAAAAGCGCGGAGGAGCTTGAACTCGATTGCGGTGAGGTCAATGCGCCGGCCGGCGCGCCACGCCTCGAAACGCTCCAAGTCGATCTTGATGTCATCGAACTCGTAGATCTGGGCCGGCTGATCGGCGGTTGGCGCGCCGCGGCGCAGGGCCGCCTTGACGCGTGCCTGGAGTTCGCGCCGGCTGAACGGCTTGGTGACGTAATCATCAGCACCCAGCTCGAGGCCCAGGACTTTGTCGACCTCCTGGCCGCGGGCGGTGAGCATGATGACAGGCGTGCGCACGCCGGCCGCACGCAGCTCGCGGCAAACGGTGAAGCCGTCCTTTTTCGGGAGCATCACGTCGAGCAGGATCAGATCGAATTGGCCCTGAATCCCCTTTTCGGCGGCCGCGGCGCCGTCGGTCACCAGCTCCACGTCGTAGCCTTCCAGCTCGAGATCGTCCTGCACTCCGGCGGCGATCGCCGGTTCGTCTTCCACCAGCAGTATGCGCGCCATCCGCTCAGCTCCCAACCCTCAGGTGGATGGTGAAGGTGCTGCCCTCGCCCGGCCGGCTCTCAAAATCCACCGAGCCACCGTGGGCGGTTACGATACGCTTCACCAGAATCAGGCCCAGCCCCACGCCTTTAACCTGCCGCACGAGCTCACCGCCGCGGTAAAACTTTTCAAAGATGTGCTGCTTGTCTTTGTCGCGGATTCCGACGCCCTGGTCCCGCACCGCGATAGAAAGACTATGGCCGTTGGTTGTCGTCTCGATCCAGACCGTCTTCGAATCGGGCGAGTATTTGACCGCGTTGTCCAGCAGATTGTGCAGCGCCGTGCTGAGTGCCTCGCGGTCACCCAGCACCAGGGGCAAGCCGTCGGGGATGCTCGCCGCGATCGTGACTCCGGCTCCGCCGACTTCGGCCTGAAATTCTTCGACCCTTTCCCGCAGCCAGGGTGTGGGCTCAAACGGTTCGAGATCGTACTTTTTGCGGCCTTCTTCGATGCGAGAGAAATCGAGCACGTTTTCCACCAGCCGCCGCAGACGCCGACTCTCGCTCACGATCATCTCGTAGTAGCGCTGGCGGCGCTGCTCGTCCTTGACGCGCCCATCCTTGAGCATTTCGGCCAACTGGTGAATGCCGGTGAGAGGGGAGCGGAACTCATGGGAAACCGTGGAGACAAACTCGGATTTCGACTGTGCCATCGCCAGCTCCGTTTTGACGGTGCGGACCGTCAGGTAGCCGCCAAAGACGAGCAGAGCGACCACGACGCCCATCATGCCGAAGTAGAAGTTGCGGCGGCGATTGACATTGGCATAGAGGGCGTCGGCGTCGCGGGGCCAGATTTGCAGCCGCAAAAGCAGGCCCGCGCTTTGAATGGTCTGCGTGACGAACAGTTCTTGGCTGGGCAGTTCTTGGCTGGGTGGCGGTATGCCGAACAGGAGCCGGCCGCCGGGAGTGAGCAAGGAAAACCGCGGATCCTGATCCCCGGGGCCATTGAACGCCGCCGGCCAGACGTGGGATCGCAGAAAGGGCTCCGCCAGAAGAATGGCGGCGAAGGGCTCCGATCGCCACAAGGCCAGGCAGGTGTACTCCTGCTCCGCCAAAAACGCCCGAGGCTCATCAAGGAAACGCTCCACGGCACGGCCTAGGGCCAGCTTCCTCTTTTCTGTCTGCTTCAGACGCGCCAATTCCTCGCTGGGCCCAAGAATCGCCAGGGTGCTTTCGGAGTAGAAAAGATAACTGGACTTCTCCAGCGCCCAGTGGCCGCCGACCAGGTTGCGATAGAGCTGCAAGGGCATGCCGGACCGCTTCGCCGAGTCGCCCAGTTCATGCTCCAGCAAGGAGATTTCGTAAAGCGCGAGCAAATCCGAGGGAAGCAAACCGACGAGAGTGCTGGGCTCCTTCTTCAGAACGTGGAAAGCGCGGAGGGCTTCCGGCTGTCGGTCGGCCTTTCGCAAGCATCTGGCTACGCGGTGCAAGAGGATGACCCGCTCGGAACGCTTTGCGGAACCAAGGAAGCTCCGGTAGAGCCTTATGGCCTTTTCATAGTTTTTCTCGCGTAACTCGGCCAACTCGGCCTGGGCCCAAGACGCCGGGCGTGGCCCGACTGACAGACGAAGATGGGGCTGGGGCGGGTGGTAGGATGTAGGGCAACTGTCCCGGTGGGAAAGCCTGAACTCGATCCTTTTCTCCCAACAGGACTACGGCCGAGCCAGGTTGCTGTGTCGCCAGGCGCACCCGGGCTGGCCAGAGTGCGGGATCGGTTGCACCGGATTGGCCAAGTTGGAAGATAGCTTGCTGCCATTCCGATAGCTCCCGCTCCAGCCGACGGGCCGCGGTTTGCCCCGCTCCCTGCAGCCTCTCACGAATCTGCTGATCAACCAGCCGGCTTTCTTGAACCAGCGCCCTCAATCCGAAGAAGGCCAGCAGAATTCCAGGTACGAGAATAGTGGAAGCGAAGATGAGTAAGAGCCGGTGCGGCGGCCTCATAGCGAGTTTCGGCACTGACACCTTCGGCATGGAGATCACCCGCCTAAGGCGATTCTAGCCTACCCCCTGAACACCCCCTAAAGTTACGTTCAAGTTAAGTTAAAGATTCGGTAAAGTTTCCCTTGATATCGCCGCGGGCTTTTCAACGCGCGCTCAGCGGTACCAGGGGCTCACCGGCCTCCGCCACGGGGTTCCCCTTGATTGCGTCGAAGCCGCAGCCGCCGGAACCTAGAATGCTCCACCTCGCCTCTGCGTATCCTGCTGCTGGGGTTTATGAGATAACTTCTAGTTCGAGTCCCCGGCTGGAGGCTTTTCCGATGGTTCGGTCCAGGGACGGTGATCGGACCACTGCGACTGTCTGCGGTAGTGCTTATTGCTGAAAAGGATCCTCATGTTCAGGTACATGTTGAACTCGGTGGGAGCCCAGTAGCCGTCCTCCAGCCGCTTTCTTGCGATGCTGCCTTCTGCCCGGCGAAGTTTGCCCAGCAGTCCCCACCACAGCCCGACAGGCTCGATCAGCCGGAACTCCACCCGCGCAACTTCGAAGGTCTCGGCGTCAATAAAAATCTTCCCCCCCGACTTGTTGAGCGCGTAGTCGATGCGCTTTCGGATCGGCAGCCGGCCGCTCTTGGGCTCGAAGGTGATGACATGCGTCGAGCGGCCATCGATGATTTTCTTCTCGGCTAGCGTAACCCGATAGCGTCCGATGAGCTCCTGGTCGAATTCGATGCGATTCTGGTCCTTCTTTTCCTCTATTTCACCGCTGGCGATTCGGCGGCGCAAGTCTTGCTCTCTGCGGTCTTCCGCCTCCTGTTCTTCCGCCGAGAGAGGCTGACCATTCCGCTCGATCACACGGCCGTGGAGAACGCCTTCCACCGGGTACATCTTGGAGCGGCGCACGTCACGCGTCTTGATGCCGCCATCCTTCGTCAGTTCCTCCCGGATGGCCAATTCCATGAAAGTGAATTTCTGCTCGAGCTTCTGCTCCCGCAACCAGTCGGCGTGTTGGACGGCCCGGGAGATGATCTGTCCCGGAGTCAGCGGCGGGGCTTCGTTCTTCGTGGCCGATTCGGCAGCGGCAACCAGGGGCGCGATCGAGAGCGCCAGAAGGCACAACAGAACTTTCATCGCACTAATGATATCTACGCGGGCGGGGCCGCGGGCGTTGCAAGTTGATCGGCGAGAAGTGGGGCAGGCCCAAAAACCTGGTTCGCAAACCGTTTCAACACCTTGGGCGCTTGCCGAAAATTAGGTTGAGGCCCCAATACGCCTCGCTGCGATGCCGAATGCGCTCGAAATTGGCCAGCCGGTACGGCGTTCTTTCGCGGGACGGCGGTGGACCGGCCGGTAAGCGCCGCGGTTTCATTCTAACTGGAACCCTGGCCCCTACAGCACCGGGCCGATGCGCCAGGTCACGAACTCTCCGTGACCCAGCTCCTCGCTGAAGGTCTTGCGTCCGGAGGCCACTTCCAGGACAAAGTGGTACATTCTCTTGCCGAGAGTGGAAAGGTCCTCGCTCCCGTCGGCAATCGTGCCGGCGTTGATGTCCATGTCTTCATCCAGGAATTGCCCGGTGGCCGAGTTGGAGGCGATCTTGACGACCGGAACCGTCGGGAATCCGAAGCAACTGCCGCGGCCCGTGGTGAACAGACACACGTTGCAGCCGCCGGCGGCCATGCCCGCCACCGAGGGAGCGTCGTAGCCCGGAGTGTTCATGAAGACGAAGCCGGTTTTGTCGATGCGCTCGGCGTAATCATAGACGCCGGTCAGATTGGACGTGCCGCCCTTGGCCGCGGCTCCGAGAGACTTCTCGACAATATTCGTGATGCCGCCGGCTTTGTTGCCGGGCGACGGGTTGCCGTCAAACGTTGGAGCATTAGGGAATCCGGCGACGTATCGCTTGTACCATTCGACGAGTTCCAGCAGCCGCTCGCCCACCTCGCGAGTGGCCGCGCGGCGGGTCAGCAGGTGCTCGGCGCCGTGGATTTCCGTCGTTTCGGCAAGGCAGACCGTGCCGCCTTGCTTGACCAATAAATCGGAAAAGCGGCCGACGCCGGGGTTGGAGGTGATCCCCGAAAAACCGTCCGAGCCGCCGCACTCCAACGCCGCGACCAGCTTCGAAGCCGGACACGCGACACGCTGCTGGCCGCCGACTTCCTCGATCAGCTCCCAGACGGCCTTGACGCTGTCGGCGACCCCGCGCTTCGTCCCGCCGCTTTCCTGGAGAGTCAACCCGCGCCGCGGGGCCCTGCCGTTGCCGCTGACCTCGGGCCGCAGATAGTAGCTCACCTGGTTCACTTCGCAGCCCAGCCCGAGGACAACGGCGGCGGCGACGTTGGGATGATCCGCCAGCCCGTCGAGGGTGCGGCGCAATTGCTGCATGTCATCACCCTCGGCTTGGCCACAGCCGTCCTGGTGAGGAAAACAGACCACGCCGTCGATGCCGGTTCCCTCGAAAGACTCATTGCGGAAAGCGTCCTGAACCTGCTGGGCGGCGTAGGCGGAACAATTCACGGTGCCGACGATGGCGACATAGTTGCGGGTACCGGCTCGTCCGTCTGCCCGCGGATAGCCCATGAAAGTGCGCTCGGGCAGCAGCGGGATATCGGAGAGATCATTCAGCGCGGTCGAAAACTCGAATTCGCGCTGCTGCAAGTCGAACTGCAAGTTGTGCTCATGGACCAGGTCGCCGGCGTGGATGTCCCGGCTGGCCGTGCCGATGTTCTCGCCATATTTGAAGACGGCCGCGCCTTTCGGGATCTCAGTGATCGCAACCTTGTGCCCGGCGCCGATGCTCTGATGCACCTCGATCTCGCGGTCCCCCGCGGCTGCCTTGAGTCCGGCGGAAAGCGGAACCCGGGCGACCACGACGTTGTCGTTTGGATTCAAGAAAATAAACGGCCTGTCGGTGGTTAGACTGTCAACAGATACGAACGACATGAAAACACAATCCCTCCCCAGGGTGGGCTGGCTCCTCAGCCGAAGCTGCCCCGCAGCCGGCGGCTAGGAATTCTCCACCAACACGCGTCCAACCGCCATCAAGAGTTCGACCTCGTCTTCGCGAAACTCTCTTTCTTCGAGGGCGCCAATCCCCAGGGCGCCCACGGCGCGGTCATCAGACATCATTGGAACACAGATTGACCCTTTGACACCGGTCTCACGGGCCTTTGGGCGAGCCCTGCCGCTGTCGTCGGTCTGCAAGTTGCACATATCGACCGGTTCTTTGCGCTCGACAGCCAGGCCGGCGATGCCTTTGCCCACCGGTACATCTCGGATCAGAGGGAGCAGGTGATCGGGAATGCCCTCGGTCCAGGCCGTGAGGTGGAGGACGCCATCGGAGCCGAGTTCATGGATCGTCCCCGTGTCGGCGCGGAAGTGGTCCAAGGTGAACCGCAGCGCCCGGTTGCGGTCCTGGGCCTCCGCGCGCACTTGATCGAGAAAGGGGTCAGTCGGCATGTTGGTTACGGGAGCTTCGCCGCTTCGGGGTACCGCTTAGTGGGGCAAAGTGGCCTGTTCTCGGGGACTTCCTTGGCTTTTGGAGCACTATGCACGTTAAAGCTCGACACTAGGCGCTGTGGCATGAATTTGGGGTGGGCGCGTAAGTCATTTTGTTTCAGTTAACTGCAAGCGCTCATTGCAGTATTCTACAGAAAATGTAAGGGTTTGGAGATTTTTTGGCCTGGCAGAGCCCAGCTCGCCTTTTCATTGGTTTGTGGATGATTGTTTGTCATCCGATTGATTCACCGCTATCAGCATAGCGGACGAATTGCGAGTGTCAATCCCTGAGCAGGCGAATTTGTTGAAAACACAGGGAATATTTTTCTAGTGCTACGTGACGCAAACGGCCGGTTTATAGGACTTGCGCGGTTTTGTCCTCGTCTGCCGGCCGAACTGGCTGAGCGCTGAATCCACGGCCCGAGTAGCCGCCAGCCACGGCGCCCGCGTTCAATATATCTTCGGCTCGGACAAAAACGTCTGCTCCAGCAGGAACGTGTCAGGCCCCATGGACCCCGGTGCCCCGCTACGGATGAGCCGTCGCAGGGTCTTGCCCGGCAGCGGCGCGTCCGGCGGCGGGCCCATCTGGGCCTTGGTACCCCGGATTTGGCGCATTCGCCGTTTCTGCCGCGACAGAACCAGCGGCAGCGAGGGGCGCGATAGAGAGCGCCAGAAGGTACAGGAGGACTTTCAGCTACATTAGATGTTACCTACGCAGGGGTGTGCGACATGGAAGTGAGCATTGGAGCAGGCTCTTGGTTGTGGCCAAATCCTTGCGTATGTTTTACACCAGGAAGGAGGAGGCCGCTTCTATGTCTGATTCCCTCGAGCGTTTACAACAACAGCGCGCCGAGATCATTCGCCAGATCGGCCAACTGGGCGATCCGCGTCCCGGATCGATCACCAACACTTCCGGGCGTTGCGGCAAGTCCAACTGCCGCTGCCACCGCCCCGGTCAAGCGGGGCACGGTCCGCATGCCGGCGGGCAAGACCAACAGCACCGCGGCTTGGTACTTCGCCGACTTCTTGCCGACGGCGGCGGCGCTGGCGGGCGCCGAACCGCCCCGGGGACTTGATGGCGTTAGTGTCTTGCCGACCCTGCTGGGGAAATCGCAAGATTCAAGCAAGCGCTTTCTTTACTGGGAACAGATCCGCTCCCGGACTTTTCAACAGTCCGCCCGCCGGGGTGACTGGAAGGCCGTGCGCATCAAGGGCGATGCGCCCCTGGAACTCTACGACCTCTCAAACGATCCGGGCGAGAAGAACAACGTCGCCGCCAGCAACGCCGCCGTCATCAAAGAGTTTGAGCAGTACTTCAAAACCGCCCGCACGGATTCGGAGGAGTGGCCGTTGCCGCGTTAGTGCCGCGCTTGTCGAATCCTTGCCAACCATCGCGGAGATTTGACAAACGCAGAATCAGAGCCGCAACCGTGAGGGAGGGGTTGCCGCGAACGGATCAATCGGTTGCCACAAGCGAGCGGATCAATCCGTAGCAGCCAACCGGTTGCTGACGCGCGCGGCTCCGGCGATTGAGCCGTGACCGTGAGGGAGCGGTTTCCACCCCGATGTGCTTGGCCGATATGGGGAAGAGCCCTCTACTCGTCCAGGCGCAGCAGCCAGCGCAGTGAGTTCCTCATGAGCCGTTGCGTCATTTGATGGCCGAGCCCCTCGGGCGTGTGTCCGGGCGAGAGGTAGACGAAGCGGCCCTTGTCCAGCTCGCGCCACCAGCCCGCGGGCGCGGCCTTATTGTCGCGTGCGATGTTTCGCAGCAGCAGATGCTGGCGGTCCAAATAGTATTTGCTGGTGTGCTGCTCGTCGAAGATCTCGTAGTCTTCCACGCCTTGCGTAATCGGGTGATTCTTGTCCTCGACCCGCACCGTGAAAGTGGCTGGTGGCGGGTGGCCGCCGTAGTCGCCCCCAAACAGCTTGTAGTAGAGCCCGCCGGGCGGATAGATCCCGTGCGAATTGTGCATGGCCAGGAAAGCGCCGCCGTTGTGGACGAAGTCCCAGATGGCTTGTTGCTGGTCCTCGGTCATCCATTTGACGTGAGGCTGTTCGAAGCCGTTGGGCCAGATCATGCCGTCTTTGTAGATAACCAGCAAGTCGAAAGCTTTCAACGCCTCGGCGGTCAGCGACTTGTCGTTCTCGATGAAGACAACGGGGATGTTTTCTCGCAAGAAAGCCGGCGCCATGCCGTCGCGGATATGGACCGGGCTGTGGTAGCGGTCGCCAATCAGCGCCAGCGCGCGAGGCCGGTCAGCGGATTGATAAACAGCAGACGTGTTCTGGGCGGGCAGAACGACGGCCGCGAGAAGAAACAACGATACCAGGTGACGCATGGATTGCTCCGTCAATCGAAGAACTGCCGAGATTGTAGCAGAGGCTGTATGAGCACGAATCGACCAAAAAGTTGGACTGCATTCTCAAGAACCGCGAGGCGCGATGTGGCGCAAGCTCTCAGCTTGCCGCGCCGGCACTCTTGCCGGCGCCTGTGTTGCTCCGGGCACTGGCTACACTTCCATCGCCGCTTTGACGTCCGGCGCGAGCTTTTCTTCGCCCTCTTCGCCGGAGAACCACGAAACACCGACGAAGACCACGATCGACACAAGCAGCGAAAAACACCCCACCGCCATTCCGTGGGGCAATACGTAGATGCCGTGCCGCGCGGATAGCTCCAGAGCGAAGTTCAGCACAATGCTGATTCCGATGGAGAGAACACACGCCGAGGCGGTGGCGCGTTTCCAGTTCAGTCCGATCGCGACACTGGGTACGATTGCCGCGGCGAACGTCCCCCACCCGAACGTGCCCAGCAGCGCAATCAGGTTCTCCATATAGAGCGCGAACAAGGCGGAAGCCACCAGCAGCACTCCGGTAGCCACACGGGTCCACAAGAGCTGGTTGGCAATCGGCCGCCCGCGCCAAGCGATCGGAATATCGCGCACGATTGCCGCCGCCCCGATGTTGAGAAAGCTGTCGGAGGTGGACATGATCGCCGCCAGCAACCCGGCGAACACCATGCCGGCGAGCAGCTCCGGAGTGTAGTTGAGAAGAAAAACCGGGGCGGCAAGGTCAGGCGAGTCCAGTGGCCCTTGAATGCCGCCGGCCACGAGAGCGCGCATCGAGAATCCGACGCTCATCCACAGCAAGCTCAGCACTGCGTAACAGCAGCCCGTCAGCAGAGCTCCCCACCTCAACTGGCGAATATCACGCAACATGAGAAATTTCGTGATCGCGTGCGGCTGCCCCACGGCTCCGATGACAAACAGCATGTACCAGCTCAGCGACGTCATCGAGCCGCGCGTTCCCCAGGGCCCGATGAACTCAGGATCCATCTCCCAAAGAGTCGTGCTGATCTGGGACATGCCCCCGCCCGCACTGAGCGCGTAATAGAGAACCGCCAGCGCGGAGACCATCATCAGCAGTCCCTGAAACAGGTCCGTGTAAACGCCCGCGAGGATTCCGCCGGCAACGCTGTAGAAGGCAAGCACGCTCAGGCCAATCATCAACGCCACCGGGAGCTTCACGCCGAACACGGCGACCAGCACCATTCCGATGGCCAGCACCTGGGTCCCCAGGTACCCCAGCACGCCCAACAGAATCGCAATCGACATCATCAGCCGCGGCCAGCGTCCCCCGTAGCGCGCTTCGACCGCGTCGGGAAGTGTCAGTATTTCTCGGACCTCCGAGAGCAATCGCAGCCGCTTTCCCACCAAGATCCAAGAGAGAGCGAAGCTAAAGGTCGACGGGAAAGTCATCCAAAGTGAGCTGGAGCCCGACTCGAACACCAGGCCCGGCCCCCCGACAAACCCGAAACCGCTCATGATGCTCGACATGGCGGCGATGACGACGACGAAGGGGCCGAGCGTCCTGCCGGCGACGAGATAATCGGCGATGGTGTGCGTTCTCTTCATCGCCCAGACGCCTACCAGCAAACAGGCGGCGAGATACACCAGCACACAGGCTATGATCGTCGGGGATTGCGAGACAGGCATTAGCGGCCGGACTCCGAACGTCCAAACTTGCGGATAAACGCGCGCAGTTTTTCCTCGGGCAAAACGGACCGCTGAAACACCAGCCCGTAGAGCAAACCGGCCATGACGCCGATCGGCCAAATCCCGAACACGAGAACGGCCGTGGCGGCGGGGAAACCGAGAATGAGCCGCGGTTCTCCGCTAGGGTCATCGAGCCCCGCAAGCAGCAGCAACAGAGCCGAGTAGGCGAGGAAGATGCCTATGATGGCGGCCAAAATTGGCGCACGGCGGTATTCAGGCCCGAAACCGATGGCCATCGCGAGAGCCATCATCAGCCATGTCAAGATTCCGAACAGAAGCCATTGATTGAGGAACGCGAGAGCGATGGCGGCCAACGCAACCAGTCCAAAAACGCCGGCTACAGCCTTACTCTCACCTCTCATAAGCGCGAATCGGCTCAACTTGCTTCCCAGACGAATGCGTTGAACTTTCGAATGGTGCGGAAGCCGGCCCGCTCGTACAAGTTGATGGCTCCCTGGTTCACGCCCGTGACGGTGAGGCTCACTCCTTCGCACCCATGGTTGCGGAACGACCCGATAGACCGCCGCAGCAGCTCGTAGCCGATCCCCTGCCCGCTCAGGTGCGGAGCGACGCAGAGTTGGGTGATGTGACCGACGTTGTCTTTGACGAGACTCCCGAGGCACACGCCGCATAACTCACCGGAGGCTGGATAGCTGGCCACGAGAGCGGCGCGGCGAAAAAAGAGACCGCAGCCGGGGTGCTGCGACGTGTTGTAAAGGAACCGCCGGGCCCCGGAATAGCTTCGATACTGATCATTAATGAGGCTGTCGACATGGTTGCGATAAGCCCCGGCGATGAGATGGGCGGCACTTTCGAGATGGTGATCCGACCAAGGCAGGTATTGCAGATGGGGCAGCGTGAGCCGGGGCTCGAGAGATTGGGCAACATCCAGCCACAACATGAAATACCGCTCGAATACCTGCAGTCCGCGGCCATAGATGATCTCATCCGCCGGATGAAAAGACAGCGTCAACAACTGACCCTCGATCCGGCGCACGCCTGGACACATCACCGCGGACTTGACAATGCTGTGGAACAGGAAACGCTCGGCCTGTTCGGAGCGATGTTCGGCGGAGATGAAAAGGTCGCCGATGAGCGCTTTGCGGTCTTCTTGAATGTAGAAGCTATATCCGATCGGCCGTCCGTGCTTCATCAAGGCGAAACCGTAGAGGTTTCGCATATCGACGTAGCGCTGGATGAGGTCTCTTGAAGGGCTGAAGTCCCAGTGGAACTCCTTGTCCCAGCGGGCGCACTGCTCTTCGAGCAAACTAGCCAGGTCGCTGCCTCGAAACAGACGCAAGTCTTCAATTTCGAGATCATGCGGGTGAACTGGCGAAGCAGCCATTCAGCAGATTATAACGTCTGAAGGATTGCACTGGGCCGGATGCGCGCCCGGGGGACCGAACAAACCGAAGAATCGGTTCGCGGCAAGCGTGGACGCCCACGCCACGTCCGCTGCGCCGTGCTGTTGCGGCTCGTTCGAGCCAGGTAGCGAGCAGTGCGGGTTAGTTGCCGCGGGTGAACTGAGTTGCCTTGCTGGCGGAGTCCAAACTGGCATCCAGCCCGCGGTTGTCGCAGTCGGGGTTTTCGTCCCGGTAAGGGCAGGCATCGCAATTCAAGGGCTCGCCGCCTCGGAGCGCGGAGGACTATGCCGGGGCTGAGCAACTCTACCGCCGCGTTGGGGAATTCCAGCTCGAGTTCTACCACGCAACCCTTTGGCCCTTCAACTTCTGCATCGCGTCCGCCTCGGCCGGCTGAAATCGCGCTAGCGGAAGACCGAAAACTGCAAATTCATCCTAAGGTTTTATTCCCAGTGCGAGGCTTTATTTTCGCAACGAGTTCTAAGGGTTCCTCCTTCGTTGCACATTTCCTCGACTCGCCTATAATGGAGTAGCGGGCGCGCACTCCAATTCGACTATTACGCACAGTGCGGCACCAGCATCCCAAAAGTTCCATGGCGGTCATCAAGCTCAATGGTGAGGAATTCCAAGTTGGCCCGGGTGCTACGGTATCGTCGCTGCTGGAGCAACTTGAGCTGAAGATCGACCGGGTGGCAGTCGAGCTGGATCGCTCTATTGTTCCTCGCGGCAGTTGGGCGGCGACGAAGA
This sequence comes from Bryobacterales bacterium, assembly GCA_965226185.1. GTDB lineage: Bacteria > Acidobacteriota > Terriglobia > Bryobacterales > UBA6623 > CBDCYS01. The sequence goes on along the minus strand of CBDDCT010000007.1, from coordinate 1,981,533 downwards.
TCCCGGGTGGCGCCAGCGTAGAGGTCGTTCATTTCGTGGGCGGAGGGTAAGCAGCTTTTATTTCAGTGAGATGTAGGCGGCTATCCAGACCGGTTCCAGTTGTCGTACAATTTCAGAGTTCTCGTTCTTCTGCAACCAACCGGATTCACGATGTTGAAACAAAAGAAAACTCGCACTCCTGACAGCAAACCCCCCGCTGAAACATTCAGCAGCCAGGATGTGACTCGCATAACGGGAGTCAGCCTGCGCCAGCTTCAATGGTGGGACGAACAAGGCGTCGTCAGCCCGATTCAACGCGGGCACAAGCGCCTCTACCAGCTCCACGAGGTGATGGAAGTTTCGCTCATCAGCGAGCTACGCCGCAAAGGCATTTCCCTTCGCAAGATTCGGCTCGTGCTGAAGTATCTGAATAAGGAATTGGGGAACGGTCTCCTAGATTCCCTGCGGAACGGAGGTGAGAGTCACCTGCTCACCGACGGCAAGAACGTGTACATCGAGAACGACCATAGCCAAATCGTCAACATCCTCAGCAATGCGAATCAGCCCATGATTTCCGTCTGCATGTCGGACCAGGTCAAGCGCCTCTCGGCAGCAGCGCCCTTGAAGAAGATGGTCAAATCCGAAACTCGCTCCGCGGCGCAAGCCCGAGCAGCACGCGCTTCCTAGTACTTGAGATTCTCCGTCTCGGTTGGAGTCCCCGTGCCGTGTATGCGATCGGGCGCCTCCCCGGCGGTGGTATCGGTTGGGGTGGGGGTTCTGGTTGAACTTCCTATCAACGCTGGGCTTGGTTGCCGCGTCATAACTTATGTGGTTCTACGGCTGAGCGGCGGTGTGCGCGCGTTGCTGATCGCGCCAACCCTGCTCGGGCCGCTCCTCCATGCCGAGCCGGCTAAGCTGGGCACGGTTGTTTCGCGCATCGAGCGCCGCTATAACAGCTTGGCTACGCTCAGAATACGCTTCCAGCAAACGATGCGATTCGTGGCACGGCCGCCGTTAACCGAAGAAGGGACGCTCTATCTGCTGCGGCCCTCGAAAATGCGCTGGGACTACACCCGGCCCGAGGGCAAGCTGCTGGTTGGCGACGGTGAAATGCTCCACATGTATAACCCCAGGGCAAATCAAGTCCGTCAGGTCAAGCCGTCGGAGACAGGTGATCTGCGGGCCCCTTTATCGTTCTTGCTGGGACGGCTCCGCCTGCGCCGTCAGTTCGATAATCTCCGGCTCTCGGACGCCGGCGATCAAGCGGTATTGATCGCCGATGGCCGCAGCGGCAAGGAAGCCTACACTCACGTCGAATTCCGTTACGACCCGGAGGACTACCGTCTTCTCGGCTTGAAGGTCTTCGGGCAGGATGAGTCGGTGACAGTCTTCCGTTTCGAGGATGAGCAAGTAAACACGGCGCTCGATCCGGCCCTGTTCGTTTTCCAGCCTCCGGAGGGGGCGGACTTCATCGACGGCCCGAGGGGGAAAGGGGATCGTTGATGGCCGAGTTCGTGTGCAAATACGCTGACGCCCAGGGCAGTGTTCAGCAACAGGTCGAAACGGCTGAAACGGAAGAAGAGCTGCGGCGGCGCTACGCGGAAAAAGGGTTCTTGGTCTATTCCGTCAAGGCTCACCGGTCCCTCGCCGATTTGAAACTCGATGGCGTTCAGCGGCGAGGGCGGCGCTTGAACCTCGAGCAGTTTGTCATCTTCAACCAACAGTTCGTCACGCTCATCCGCGCCGGCCTGCCCATCCTCAAATCGCTCGAATTGCTGGGCCAAAACACCAAGAATCAACGCCTCGCCGAGCACCTGGAGGCTGTCCGCGCGCAGGTTCAGACTGGGACAACGCTTTCGGAGGCATTTCGCTCCCGAGGAGCGTTTCCACTGATCTACACGACGTCGCTCATGGCCGGAGAAAGGAGCGGAAGCTTAGCGGAAGTGATTGACCGCTATGTGCAGTACCAAAAACTGTCTCTCTCGGTGCGCAAGAAGATCATGGTTGCTCTGATCTATCCCTGCGTGCTGGTCACTCTCGTATTCGTGCTCGTGACTTTCCTGATTACGTTCGTTGTTCCGGAGTTTGGAAACTTGTACGACAGCATGGGGGCGGAATTGCCCTACATGACCCAGTTGCTGGTGGCGATCGGCGTCACGATGAGCGAGAATTTCCTGCTGATCAGCGTTGCCGGGACAGCACTGCTTGCGGTGCTTGTCGTCTGGGCCCGTTCGGAAACCGTTCGCAACTCCCTGGACCGGTTCAAGCTGAAGGTGCCGTACTTCGGCCAAATCTGGATCAAGTATCAAGTTTCGCAAATGTCTCGTCTCCTGAGCACTCTTCTCGCGGGAGGGATTCCGCTCATGGACGCGCTCGAAACGACTGGCCAGTCGATTGGGTCCCGCTTGCTGCGGGAAGCGATGGCCGGAGCCCGGCAAATGGTGAAGGAAGGACAATCCTTGTCAAAGGGAATGATCGCCGCCGGTATTTTCCCATCGCTTGCTATCGAGATGATCCACGTGGGCGAGTCCACCGGCTCTTTGCCGGCGATGTTGAATTCTGTCGCGGAGTTCTTCGATGACGATGTCAGCACGAACATGGCCGCGGTGATGTCGCTGATCGAGCCGGCGATCATGATCTTCATGGGAATCTTCGTGGCGTTCGTGCTGATCTCTCTTTATTTGCCCATCTTTAGCTTGGCCGAGAGAATCGGATGAGGAACATTACGCCGTTGTCCCGCGATCAAAGCCGCGGCGTCGCGGCAACGGAAGAACGGATCAACGGATAAGCAGAACAACGGATCAACGTAAATGGCCACGTCCGAACAACTGCCGGGAGCCGAACCCGAAGTGGAAGAGCAAGATGCGCGAGCTTTAGCCGCGCGCTATCGCTACTCGTTTATCAACCTGGCCGACGTCCATATCGATGCCGACCTGTTCCGCTCGATACCGGTCGAGCTGATGTTCCGCCACAGCTTCGTACCAGTAGCGGCGCAAAATGGCGCGCTCGAAATCGCGATCGCCGACCCGGGCCAGCTACCCGCCCTCGATGAAATCTCGCTGCTGCTCGGCAAAAAGATTCGTATCAAGGTAGCAACACTTTCGCAGATCGACGACCTGCTAAAGAAGACCGAGCAGTCGCAGCGAGTGCTCGAGGAAGTCACGGGCGACTTCGTGCTCGACGTCGTCCGCGACGACGGGGAGGGCGACGAGACTCTTTCGATCGAGAAGCTGACAACGGACGAAGACATCAGCCCCGTCATTCGGCTGGTCGACACGACGATCTTCAACGCCCTGGAGCGGCGGGCCAGCGACATCCACATCGAAACCCGCAACAGCGAGGTCGCGGTCAAGTACCGCATTGACGGCGTGTTGCACTACGCCATGCCGCCGATCTCGAAGGACTGGCACCAGACCATCCTTTCCCGCATCAAGGTGATGTCGGAACTCGACATTGCCGAGAACCGTGTTCCCCAAGACGGACGCTTCCGAATCCGCTACAAAGGGCGGCAAATCGACTTCCGCGTCTCGATCATGCCGACCATTCACGGCGAAGACGCGGTGCTCCGCATACTGGACAAGGAGTCGATGAGCGAGAAGTTCCACGAGCTCTCGCTCGAAGTCGTTGGTTTCTCCGAGGACGGCAAGCGTAAATTCCGGCGCTACATTCAGGAACCTTACGGAATGGTGCTGGTCACGGGTCCGACGGGAAGCGGCAAGACGACCACGCTCTACGCCGCGTTGAGCGAGATTAAAAGCGACGAAGACAAGATCATCACGATCGAGGACCCCGTCGAATACCAAATCAAGGGCATCACGCAGATTCCAGTCCACGAGAAAAAAGGGCTCACTTTCGCGCGCGGCTTGCGCTCGATTCTGCGTCACGACCCCGACAAGATCATGGTCGGCGAGATCCGGGACACCGAAACCGCCCAGATTGCCATCCAATCCGCGCTTACCGGACATCTAGTGTTCACTACGGTCCACGCCAACAACGTCGTCGATGTCCTGGGCCGGTTCTTGAATATGGGTGTCGAAGCCTACAATTTTGTGTCGGCGCTGAATTGCATTCTGGCCCAGCGCTTGGTGCGAATCATCTGCGAGCACTGCAAGGTGGGAGTGCGGTATCCCGAAGACGTGCTGGAGGAAGGCGGGCTCAAGGACGATGAGTGGCGGGACTTCGACTTCGCCGAGGGAGAAGGGTGCATCGAGTGCGCCGGCACCGGCTATCGTGGCCGCACGGCGATCCACGAATTGCTTGATATGTCGGACCGAATTCGGGAGTTAATTCTCGACAAGAAACCCTCCTCGGAGATTAGCCGTGCCGCCCGCGAAGAAGGCATGGCCTCGCTGCGGGAGTCCGCGGTCGAAAAGGTCCGTCTCGGTATCACAACCCTGCGTGAGATTAACAAGGTTACGTTTATCGAGTAGCAGCAGCGGACAAGACGGAAATCTCGCGGAAGGGGCAGCGGCGCGGAAGCGAACGCAGCGGAGTCAGGGAACAATCGGAGGAGCAAGAGAGCAACCGCTCAACGAACAACGGCTCAACAGCTCAACGGATCAGCCATGCGGCTCAAGTACCTATTTCAAGACCCACCGCCCTTGCTGGTTTTCGAGATTAGCCGCCAGGGAGTGGCGGGCGTGCGCCGCAACGCCAAGACGTTTGAGACCGAGGCCCGCGCCTGCCGTGCTTTGGATCCGGGTGTCGTCGAACCTACTCCGGCCAAGCACAATATTTCGAAACCGGAGCAGCTTGACGAAGCCGTAAACCAGGTAAAGACCGAATTGGGACCGGCCAAGCGTCCCGATACAGCGCTGATCGTGCCCGACGCTTCCGCTCGCCTTACGGTTCTCGATTTCAACAACCTTCCGGGCGATCAAAAGGAGCGGCTGCAATTGATTCGCTTCCGGCTGAAAAAAACTCTGCCTTTTGACGTGGAAACCGCGCGCATGGCGTACCAAGTGCATAAGGCAGGGGCGGGGTCTTTCGCGCTGGTTGCGGCAATGCTGCCTAGTGTCGTCGAGCAGTATGAAGCGCCGCTCAGGAAAGCGGGGTTGGAGCCAGGATTCGTGTCCCTTTCGACTCCCTCCGCCATGAACCTGGTTCCCGACGGCGGTATGACGCTGTTTGTGAAGCTGGCTTCCAGGTCCATGACGATGGTCGTGCTCTCCAGCGGAGGCGTGCCGCTCGTTCGCACCATCGAGTTGGCGGCGGACACCGATTTAGCGGCCGAAGCCGCCATCGACGAGATGGTCGGAGATCTCTACCCGACGTTCGTTTTCATCGCGGACAACTTGGGCGCTCCGGTCTCGAAAGTTGTGCTGTGTGGCTTCGGAGAGCTGCTGCCGGCGGCCCTTCGGCTGCTGCCCCCCGAGCTCGGATGCGAGGTGGAACCTCTGCGGTCACCTCAAGGCGATCTAGTTGAATCCCAGGACGCGGGCATCTGGGGCTACTTGAGCGTCAATTAGCTGAGCGGTTGAAGAAGTACTGACGGATTTCTAGAACTTATCAAAGTGAGAGCGGAACTCAATCTCGCGAGCCGGCCCTTCAAGCGGACACGGCTCTTTTGGCTGCTGGCGGGAGTGTCGGGAGCGGTTCTCGTTTTCGTGGCAGGAGCCCTTTTGGCGGTCTACGTTCAGGAGCATGAGCTGCCTCCGACACTAGTGGCTCGGGAAAAGCAACTGCAAGCTCAACTAAGGACTTTGAATGGGGAGGAGAGCGGCTTGCGGAGCATGCTTCAGGATCCAGCCAATAGCATTGTCCTGGAGCGTTCTCTCTTTCTGAATCAACTGCTCCAGCGCAAGGGAATCTCATGGACACGAACGTTCGCTGACCTGGAAGTGGTGCTGCCGCCCAGGGTTCAGGTGATGCAGATTCGGCCGGAAGTAACGCTGGAAAGCATGGTTCACCTCGACATGCAGGTCGGCGCGGAAACCCCAGCGGACTTCATCGAGTTCCTGAAGGCGCTTGAACAATCCGACATCTTTGCGTCCCCGGACCTGCGGGGCAGTTCGCCCCCCAGCGAGAACCAGCCCCTGTTTCGTTTTCAGCTATCGGTGAGTTATGACCAGCAACTCTAGCCCGGCGACAACCTCGGGAGCGGCGCGCTCGATCTTGCGCCGCATAACGAGAGTCCAGGTGCTGGCCGCTCTGGGCGTTCTGGCCGCGTTCGACGTACTGTTCTACGTCTTCGCCGTGAGCCCGCTCGATGCTCGTGAACAGGAAACCTTGGCTCGAATCGAGGCCGGCCAGCGGCAACTGGAGCAAAAAGAGGAAGGGCTCGAAGAACTGCGCATCGTAGCCGGGAAAGTCGAGAAAGCCCGCACGGCCGGGGACGAACTGCTCAATCAGATTACGATCGAACGCCGTGTCACATTCTCGACCTTGGTAACCGAACTCGACGGAGCGGCGGCCGAGGCCGGCATCCAAGATCGCGACCGCGTCTATGACATGGAGCCCATCGATGGAACGGACCAGTACGGCATCGTCAGCATCAACGCCAACTTTCGCGGGGAGTACGAAAAACTGGTCAACTTTCTGAATCGCATCGACCGTTCCGAGCGGTTCCTGATTATCGAGTCGCTGGGCGCCAGTCCGCGTTCCGATTCCTCCGAACTCCAGGTAACCATGCGTATCGATACTTTCGTGCGTGACTTATGAAGCTAGGCGCTGAAAAGAATAAAGTGATCCTTTTGGGGGTCTTGGGAGCTATCGCTTGTCTGACGGTCTACACCCAGTTTTTCTCGGGCTCGGAACCGCGCCCGGCGGCGCGCCGGCCGGCGGCATCGAGAGCCGCCACTGCTTCGCAGCGAAAGACGGCCCGGCGCCAGCGTCCAACTTCCCGCCGGGCGAGGGGTCAAACCTTCCGCCCGAGTTTCGGCTCGGGAGATGGTTCCGGAGAGCCGCTGGATCCGATGACGGTGGATCCGACCTTGCACACGGACTTACTCGCCAAGGTGCGAGCGGTTGAATTTGGCGGCGTCGAGCGCAATATCTTCCGGTTCGGCGAGCGCAAGCCGAAGAAGGTCGAGGGGCCGACCGCGGAGGAGCTGGCGGAAGCCGCAAAACGCACTAAGGAAGCGGCATCGAAATCCGCCCCAGGGCCTCCAAATCCAAAGCCACAAGTGAAGACACCCAAAGCTCCCCCGATCAAGTGGAAGTACTATGGCTTTGCCAACTCCTCCAAAGACACCCGAAAACGAGCCTTTTTATTGGGGGAGGAAGAGGAAGTTTTCATCGCCACGGAAGGCGACATTTTCGAGAAGCGATACCGCATCGTGCGCATCGGAGTCAACTCGATCGTCATCGAGGATATGCAGTTCAAGGCCGAACAAACGCTGCCTTTGGAGGAAAGCTGAAACTTGCAGGCCAGCGGCGGCGGTCTGAAACAATAGTGCTACGATGAGCCTGGAGCACCCCATGGGGCGGAAACACCCGACAGGCCGCAACCCTAGGCGGGAAGGCCAGCAAGGCTTCGTCCTTCTTGCGCTGCTGTTCGCCAGTGCCGCGATCGCAATCCAGGTGGCCGTTCTTCTTCCGCGCGCCGCGATGCAGGCGCAGCGTGTCCGGGAAGAGAAACTCATCTATCGCGGCGAACAGTATAAACGCGCGATCGAGCTTTACTTCCGCAAGCACCAAAAGTATCCGGAAGAACTCGACGACTTGGAGGACACCAATGGAGTTCGCTATTTGCGACGCCGCTATAAGGACCCCCTGACAGGCGAGGACGAATGGCGGCTGATCCACATTGGTCCGGACGGGCGATTCAAGGATTCGCTGATTTACGACCAAGAAGACCCGGAACAAGGGCAACTCGCGGGACAACGCGGATCCCAGGGCGGATTTGGAGGAGCACGGCCAGCTTCGGCGATGGGAGGGCAATCCGCGCTCTTTAATCAAACGGGGGGCTATCAGCCCGGGCAAGCTTATCAGCAAGCCGGAGCGTACAACCCCAGCCAACCATACAACCCCAACCAGCCCTACGATCCAAGCCGGCCATATGACCCGAATTCCGGACAGCCGCGGAGTTACACGTCACCCGATGGCAGGTTTCGGGGAGCTGACCGGGCACGCGCCGTGCGGCAGTCGGCAGCCCCGGCGATACCGGGTCTGGTTGGAGCGCGCGGCCAGCCGGGCGCCAGTGACCCAAACGACCCCAATGCTGTTGGAAACGATGGTCAGCCGGACGGCTCCACCGATCCAAACCAGGCGCAGTATCCGGACTACTCGCGTACCCTCCCCAGCCAAGTTCCGCCAGGGGCCGGTCAGCGGCGTTCGGGCGCACAGGGTCAATCGGGAGCCTACGGCCAACGAGGAAGTGGAATCGGTGGGCGGAGCTTGGCGGCGAACCGCGGACAACGAGGACAGTTGGGATCCGGAGGGGCAGGCTTCAACCAGTCAGGCCGCAATCAACGGGGAGGATTCGGGGGCGCCGCCGGGGGCCAGCCGATGGGATTCGGTCCGGGGGGCGCCGGCAGCCAAGCTGCCAGCATCATCGGCAATCTGCTGACGCAGCCGCGCCCCGGTGGATTGGCCGGTCTCCAAGGAAACAGGCGGCAGCAGATGCAGGGTTCCGGTCCCGGCATGACAGGCGGCATTGCGGGAGTCGCCAGCAAAGTCGAAGAAAGGGGTGTCAAAGTCTACGAGGGGCGCGACTACTATAACGAATGGGAATTCGTCTTCGACCATCGGAAGGCGCAAGCCCTTGCGATGGCGGGCATGGGAGGTATGGCCGGGATGGGTGGAGGCATGCCAGTCGGCCAGCCCGGGATGAGCGCCAATCCGAACCTGAGCATCACTCCCGGCGCCGCTGGTGGCTTTCCTGGCTCGGCCGGCGCCCAGGGTGGCAACGCCTACCCGCCGGGCTATCCCACTTTTGGCCAGCCGGGCGCCCAGCAAGGCCCAGGTACTCAGCGTCGTCCAGATCCCAACGATCGGCCCGGTGGCCGCCGCTCGCCTTACCGCAACCTCCAGCCCGGCTCAAGCGGTTACGACCCGAATAACCCAACGCGCAACCCCTCGCCAAATTTACCTGGCTTCAATCAGCCTGGCCGAAGCCAGCGGCAGGGCGGCGCCCAGCGCGGACGGCCCGGATATGGGCAACCGCAGTCCGGGCAGCCCTACGGAGCGCAACCAGGTAATCCATTTCCCAGCGTTCCAGGCGCATACCAGCGCAGGGGTGGGTCTCGGCAGCAACTCCCCGGTCAAGTTCCCGGGATACCGGGCTTCCCCAACCAGCAGCAGACCCAACCTCGTGGCGGTAATACCCGAAGACGCTAACGGCGCTTCAGGGAGTCGCGGCTGACACCGCTCGGCTCCGATTCATCGCAAGTAGCCCCGCGCCGATTGAATTGCCGATAGCGCGAACTCGACGCCGACCCGCTAAGTATGGTACAGCTTCCTTCTCACAATCTCATCAGCAACCGCTGCGGGCACTAAGTGCTCCCAAGCCTCACTCCGAATGACGGCTTGCCTCACCGCTGTTGCCGAGACTTTACTCAGCCGGAGCGGCAGCTCGACACAGTGGACACGCTCCTGATAGCGCGCCGGAATGTGGTAGCCCTCCCCTCTCGACCCGACCAACATCTGAAACCGCCGAAGCTGCTCAGCGAAGTCCGGGCCGTCGCCGTAGTCCCAGTTGACGATTCGCTCGGCGGCGTCCAGGCCGCAAATCAGATAGATATCGACGCCGGGCCCATAATCGTCCCGAACGGCATTGGCGATTTCAATAAACAACCCCCGATCCGATGAAGCAATCGCGCAGCGGAGCTCGCCCGATAGAGCCGCCTTTAGCAACGCAAGGCGCTCCTCGAAAGAGGCGCTGATGTACGCTTTATGAGGGAAGACTTCCGGCAGCAGGAAAATAATCTGATCGAGGCGATGTTGTTCGATCGAAACCTTCGCCAGCGCAATGTGTGCATTGGTGACGGGATTGAAAGCCCCGGGCAGAACTCCGACTCTGCCGCGCCCCAGCGGGCCTCCCTTAAAGAAACGAAGCATCGAATGGCCGCGGAAACAGCTCGCCGAGTTTGATCAAATCCGCGTTGTCCTTCAGGTCAGCCAGAATGACCTCGATGTCGCCGCAAAACTCCCACAGCACTTGGCGGCACGCTCCGCAAGGCGGTGTCAGCTTGTCGCTGTCGGTAACCACGGCAATCCGCGTAAACTCGCGACAGCCTTCGGATAGTGCCTTGAACACTGCCACGCGCTCGGCGCAAATTGTCAGTCCATACGTCGCGTTTTCGATATTGCATCCCGTGAAAATCCGCCCGTCCTGGGTCTCCAAGGCGGTGCCGACCGGGAAATTGGAAAAGTTAGCGACCGCGTAAGACCGGGCAGCGCGTGCCTTCTGGATCAGTTTTCGATACTCAAGATCCATGACGGCAACATGGCTTCGGAGCCGAGTGTGGTGGCGAGCTTAGCGACTAAGAAGCGCCATTGCCGTTTCGCTGGCTGCGGATCCAGTCGTCCATCATCTTAATGAGGGCTTTGAAACGTTCATCGACTTCACGGTGGAACGCCTCGTCCTCTTCGCGGTGACGCTGGAATTGTTCTTCGTGACGCTGCTGAGCTTCGACGACCTGACGCACGATATCCGTCAGCGTGATCAAGTTTTCGCCAAGACGAACGTGGCTTGCCTCGAGCCGCTTGTGTTCTTCGGCGGCCTGCTTGTGTTCTTCGGCGGTCCGCTGGAGAATCGCCTCGGTTTGGGCTTGGCGCTCCACGATGAACTGCATTGCTTTTTCGATGTCCATCGCTCTTAGCTTAGCACCCGGCCTTGGGAACTCGACATCACTTGAGGCTCGCTGGACCAGCGACGATCCCGACCCGATCAGCCGGGGCTTACACGTGGCCCCGAGCCGTCACCTTCCACGTCTCGACCACTCGGTCCCCTCGCGTGCAGTACATGCGGTCGTAGAGATTTACGTTGGGGTCGCAATGGGGCACGATCAGCTCGATCTTATCTCCGAGGCGGATCGGCTTGCTGGGATTGTCCAGGGTCAAAATACCGTGCTCGTCGCCTCCGAAGCGGTAACTCACGCCCTCGTAACCAATGACCTCCGGCCCAAATTCGCGGTCTGTCGCGAAGGCCTTCAATCCGGAGTCGAGCGTGGCGCGGTCATCGTGGTTTTTGCTGATCACCGTCGCAAGAACGGTCAGCGCCGGCCTGAAATCCTCGTAGACTTGTCCGCTCTTCCCGCCGATTCGGCGGTAGTCGACATCCATGAAAACGTAGGAGCCAACCTGCAGTTCCGTCATGCCATCGAAGCCGGTAACGATGTTGTATGTACCGGTGCTGGCACCCGACATGATCTCGGCCGGTAGCCCGTCACGTTGCATCTGCTGGAAGCTGTCGATCACGGGAGTCATATAGGTCTCCGAATGATCCTTGCGAGCGTCCCAGCCTTCCACGTGCGATGAAGCGCCGGAATAGCCGTGTACCCCCCGCAGTTTGAGCCCCGGGAGTTTGTCAATCGTCTTCGCCAGCGCCACGGCGGTCTTGCCGGGGGTAGCTCCCGTGCGGCGGCCCACCGGGTCGATATCGACCATGATGTTGAGATCCACTTTCGCGGCCCGCGCCGCCTCGCTAAGCTGCCTGGCGTGCTCGGGATTATCCACGACCGCCATCGTGTCCGCGTGCCGCCGAGTCAGCCTCACCAGACGCGCCATCTTGTTTGGCCCGGCCAGCTCGGACGTAATCAGGATTCCGCCGATTCCGGCGGCGGCCATCTGCTCAGCCTCATGGATCGTTGCCGTGCAGCAGCCGATCGCTCCAGCACCCACCTGTCTTCGGGCGATCTCGGCGCACTTGTGCGTCTTGGCATGGGGACGCAGATGGACGGAAGACTTCTTGGCGTGCTCGGCCATGCCGGCGATGTTCGCCTCCAGCGCATCCAGGTCAACCAGGAGCGCGGGTGTCGGGAGGTCGTGCTTCGTCACATCCTGAATTCCCCTGCCGGACTTCAGGCGTTTCTCGACCTCATCCACGCTGTAGGCACGGGCGCGTTGCGGGGCCAATACAGTGGGGGCGATAGCCGCCATACCTATGTTGTTTTTCATCCATTCTCTCCGCGAGGTTCTCATCCAGTTACCTCTCCTGCCCTATCGTAGCTTATCAACCCGCACTTCACGGACCTTCCGGCTCGGCTAACCGCTGCCGACCCACTGCCCCGCGTACTCTATCCAGTTGACTGCCGCCCGGACCGCCGCTATCATCAAAACTGACGGTTTGGCCGTCTGAATTTGGCATGGGTCCTCTCGGCGTTCCAGAACTGATTTTCATCTTCGTGATGGCGTTGTTGATCTTCGGGCCGAAGAAGCTTCCTCAGCTCGGGAAGACCTTCGGCAAAAGCATGGCGGAGTTTCGTCGCGCGTCCAACGATCTGCGGAACACCTTCCAGCGGGAGATGGACTCGATCGAGAGGGAGAGCCAAGAAGTGAACAAGGAAGTGAAAAAGGTTACCCAGGAGGTTAAGAAAGACCTCGATACGAGTAACTACGACGACGACGGTGAAGACGACTATTACTCCGACTACGACCAGACGCCGTACGAGGACAAGTCTTCGAGCAGCACTTCCTCCGCCCCAGCCAGCCAGGACATCGACACCGCCAAGGCCTCCACCAACGGCAATGATGCAAAGGCATCCGCCGCCTCCAATGACGGGACGCCTCCAGACGAGGCTCCTTCCACAGTCGACAAGAGTACGGACGCCGCGGAAGTAAAAACGACTTGACAGGTCGCTGAGAATCTCGGTTCGGCGCGAGCTTCGAGCGCCCGGCAGGCGGGGCGCGCCAAGGCTGTGCGCTGACCAGGCGAGGACAGACAAGAGTGCTTGTCCCCGCGGGTTCTCCAAGCTGCCGATGCGGCTCTAGTGAGTTTTTGAGCCCAAGTATTTCTAGATGAGTTCGGACGACCAAAAACCCCCCGAGGACGGCGCGGCTTCGCCGGAAGATTCGAAGGACAACACGAAGCCTGAACAGGGGCGCGTTTCCGAAACGGCCGATGGGGAGCAACCACTAGGGGGAGATGAGTCCCGGCCCCAGTCCGCCGCACCCGAATCCGGGGCGGCCGCCGATGAGGACGTAAAGGATTCCACGGCGGGGCAGGGCCCGGACGAAATCGAAGAAACACCCGATATCGCCGCTGATAGCGAGCCCGCGGATAATGCCCCGGCGGATGCCCCAGCCGATCAGTCACAGGGTGACCCTTCCATCGAAACGCCGTCAGACGCCGGAGATCCTTCTTCAACTTCAGGCCCCGAGCAGACAACGGATTCCGCGAAAACCGAATCCGAAGCGGCCAAGAGCGCGAGTTACTACGACGACCCATACGATGACGAGTACGACGACCATTCGGACTCGGAATCGAAGAGCGAAACGACTGCGGTAGCCACTACCGGGGGCACGCCGCCCCCCCCGCCCCCCGACGACGAGGACGACTCGGACGAGGAAGGGATGGTTCGCATGTCGTTCTTGAACCACCTCGAGGAGCTCCGAACGAGAATTATCCAAGCTCTCATCGGACTCGGTGTCGCCTACGCTTTTTGCCTGCTGTTCGCGACGCATCTGGTCGGCTGGATGATTGAGCCGGTCAAGCGAGCGTTCGAAATGCTCGAGGGCGTCTGTCAGTTTGATGCACCGCTGAAACTCGTGGCGATCACGCCTTCCGAACAATTCAATCTGATTTATCTGAAGGTACCGTTGCTGGCGGCAGTCTTCGTCGCCTCGCCTTGGCTCGTCTACCAAGCCTGGGGTTTCATCGCGCCAGGCCTTTACCAGCGGGAACGCGGCTGGGCCCGGCCGTTCATCTTTTGTATTGCCGGCTTGTTTGTTCTCGGCGGGTTCTTCGGGTATTTTGTGGTCCTCAGATTTGCTTTGGCCTTCCTGATTGGGATCGGTTGCGAGATCGATATTCAGCCAATGATCACGATCAGCTCCTATTTCAGCACGTTTGTGATGGTGGAACTAGGTCTCGGTGTCGTATTCCAGATGCCGGTACTGATCTTTTTCCTGACGCTGCTGCGGATCGTGAACCCGACCTTCTTGCTGGGCAATGTCCGCTACGCTATTCTGATCATCTTCATCTTGGCCGCCGTCATCACTCCGACACCCGACGTGTTCAACATGATCCTGTTCGCGGCGCCGATGATCTTGCTGTTCTATGTCGGAATTGGCGCAAGTTACCTGCTGGTTCTGAAGCGAGAGAGGGGTAAGATCCCGTGGGTCCAGATCATCCTTGTCGCTCTGCTGATCTTGGCGCTGGTGACGGCCGGCGCGCTTTACTTCATGCACAGCCAGTTGGGCTATCAGTTCATTGATCAATTCCCGTGGATCGTTGCTCCGCTCTAGCCCCAATACTGTTCAATGCGAGTTTTTGAGGCGCGCCCGCGGCGTCGCATAGCAGCTCCGGGTGGCGCGAAGCGGAACCCTCGGTAAGAACCCCTCGAGGCGGGAGCCCCGGATGGGGCGTTCCGTCGGACCAAGTCCTCACTCTCGTTGAGTCACACTGTTCGGCTCGAAGCCCCACTGAGTACTGGCTCAAGAACAGCCCGCGACAGGCAGGCGGCAGTCGCAGGATTTCAGCCCGTCTGCCGATAGCATGTTCAGGAGTTTCGAGTTGTCCCTCTACCGCTATCCTCAAACGCTGGTCCCGCGGGAAAAGACGACTCCGCGGCCGAGCGACTACCGCAAGAAGTTGTTGTCGTCGGTGGAAACCTTGCCACCGCTGCCGACGGTTCTCAATCAGCTATTGAAGGTGATGAACGACGCTAATTCATCGGCCGGCCAGATCTCGGCGCTCATCGAGAAGGATGGCGTTCTCAGCGGCAACGTCCTTCGGTGCGTGAATTCCGCCTACTACGGACTGCAGAGTCGCGTTTCATCGATCCGCCACGCGGTGACCCTTTTGGGTTTTCAGACGTTGCGCAATCTGGCCCTTGCATTCTCCATGCGCCGCATGCTCGTAAAGCCGAGGCCATCCTCACGCAAACTGAGTTCCCAATACTCTCAGCATGCTCTCGGGTGCGCCATCATGACTCAGTTCTTGGCGCACTACACGAAGTCCCAAGATATCGAGGCGGCGTTCGCGGCCGGGTTGTTTCATGACGTGGGGAAGCTGCTCATTATCAACACGATACCGGAGATGTTCCCGCCCCTCATTGAACATTGGGAAAACAGCGGCCGCGAGTTCGAAGATTCCGAGCGAGAACTCCTCGGAGTGAGTCACTCGGAACTCTCTGCCGTGGTCCTTGAAAAGTGGAAGCTATCTGAAGTAGTTCAAACAGCGGCCGCGCATCACCATGATCCAGGCGCCTGCCCGCCGAACGGCGACGCTGATACGACACTCGCCGACCTGGTCCATGCGGCCGACCTGTATGTCCGTTTTTACGGCCTGGAAATCGTCTCGTCCGCCAAGCGGCCGCCGCCGCGACCAGAAGAAGCGTTTGAGCGGATTGGCCTCATCGACGGCCTCCCGGAGCTGGCTGAACGATTCCAGGCTGAATTTCAGTCGATTCAGGGAGTTTTTCAGTAGACAGAAGACCTAGAGCATGCTAGGATAAAAGTCCTAGGTATATCGGGGTCTAGTCCAGGTACCTAGGTTAGACACCTTAGGCGGTCAAAAGGCGGCATATGGCAACCCTGACGGAGTTCATCTACCTTCAACTCCTGGATATTTTGACGACGATTGCCTTTATGATGCACGGGGTCGGCGAATCCAACCCGATTGTCCGATGGGCCATCCGAGAGGGGCCACATCCAATTTGGGCTTTATTCATGCTGAAGGGTGGCGCCGTGCTCCTGGCGCTTTTCTGTCTGTACCGCTCCCGGGAGAAGCTGCTCCGTAAGGTCAACGTATTTTTCGCTTGCCTGATCGTCTATAACCTGGTTGCCCTCATACTCAGCAATCCAGTCATTCAGTAGTCCCGGCTAGCCGTGGCTGTACCCTTTTTCCGAGTCGCCGGATTTGCACCACGGGCTACCTCCGCGCGGTCAGCTCGTGAGCTTGCTGAAGATCTCTTGAAATAGCTGCCGCGTATTCCGCCGCAATTCATCCACCATGCCGGCTAACAGCGCCGGAGTCGGTTTCAGGGGACTCCAGCGGCCCAGAAGTTCCGCCACGATCTCTAGCTGTGATGCGGACGTGGGAAGCTTGTGGGACGAGGGTCCGGCTGCTAGGCGAATCGCGTGGTCCAGGGAACGGAAGATGACCGCGGCGCGCCACAGACGGTCGACCTGTGTCGCGGTGAGGCCGCCCCTCGTGCGAATGATCCCAATCCTCGCGGGGGTGTTGAGCGACGAGAAAAAGAGGCCGGCGTCCTTGAGGCGGAGAGACATCAGAATGAAGTCGATGTCATAGTAGCCCCCCGCGCCCGCTTTGATCGGGTGGCTCGGCCCCTGAGCGCGTTCGAGCTTTTCGCGCATTTCCATCAGCTTGCCCGCGGTATCGCGGCTTGTGCCAAAGCGCTCCCAATCGACAGTCTGCAACTCATTGAGGAACGACGTTCCACGGCCGATGTCACCGGCGATCGTACGGGCCTTCATGTAGGTAATCGCTTCCCAAGGCTCGGCTTGCTCGGTGAAGTACTTCATGTAGCGAGACTCGGTCTGAATCAGCTCCCCATCCCGGCCCATGGGACGAAGGCGGCTGTCAATCGTAAAGAGCACACCCTGCTGGGTGTAGCTGCTGATGATGTCAATCAGGCGCTCCGCCACCTCGTGCCACCAAGCCCGGTCAGCAATCCCCTCATCCGTGATGACGAAGACAAGGTCGGCATCCGAACCCAGATCGAACTCCCCCATTCCCAGCCGGCCCAGAGCGACAATCTGCATTGGAGCTTTGGGCCGCTGGATACCGGATGTTCGAGAAACCTCGCGAATCGCAATCTCGAATCCCGCTCGAATAACCCACTCCGCCAGCCGGCTCGTTTTCGCGAGAGTCGTGAATATGGGATCTCGCCCATAAATGCTTTCGGCCTGGATCTTGAACATCCGCCGCAGGTAGAAGCGCCGCAGAGCCGCGGGCAAATCGGCGGCCAACTCGGAAGATTCGATAAAGCCATCGATCGCGGGGTAGTCGTCGAAGCCGCCGCCGTTGACTGCAGTGCTGCCGGCTCGCGGGCCGCGACTCTCGGCGGGAGCTTGAGATGCGCGGGCCTCAACCACCGGTTTCAGCTCCGCGGTATCTTCCGGGTGCCGAATGAGATGCTCAGCCAGGTGCGGACTATGCTCAAACAAGTCACCGACACAAGCCATCAGCTCCGGGCTCCGTTCGAAAAGAGCCAGAAGCGGCGGGGAAGATATGAACTTGTTCAAAAAGTGCTCAAAGTGCTTTCGCCCGTGACGGATCTTTGTATTACGCACGGCTTCGGCGAGCTTAGGTGACTGCCGCTCAAGGTGACGAAGCTGTGTTTCCCAGCTATGTGCTGGCGCGGGAGCGGCGCTGTGACTGCTTACCTGCCGCCGTCCCGGCCCGGAAGCAGGGCCAATGGCCCCTGGTGACTGGGCTCCGATAACCCGGTCATAGATTTCAATGACATCCACGAAATGGCCTTTTACTTGGCCGATCAGCCCATCGTCCCTTCGGGAGGGATCAAGGCCATCCATCTTGCTTGCCAGGACTTGAAGCGATCGCTCGTCCGGCGGAATCGTATGAGTCTGGCGATCGTGATCCATCTGGAGCCGGTGTTCGAGAGTTCTCAGATAGGTGTAAGCGGACTGTAACCGCGAGCAATCCTGGGGAGACAAATACCCCTTATCCCTCAGGCGATGGAGACTAAAGAGTGTTCCCCCGCTGCGAACCCAGGGATTCCGCCCGCCATAAAGCCGTTGCATGCATTGGACGAGAAACTCGATATCCCGGATTCCTCCCCGGCTCAGCTTCACATCGAGCCCGGCGGTACGCCGGTTTGACAGCTTCCGGCGGATCCGGTCGCGGGTTTGCGAGAGCCGTTCGATCGTGGAAAAGTCGGTGGTCGTCTGATAGATCAGCGGCTCGATGATCTGCAAGAGCTTCTTCCCTAGTGCGCGGTCGCCCGCCACCGCCCGAGCCTTGATAAGCGCTTGAAGTTCCCAGTCACGTGCCCGGTGGTGATAGTACCTGACCGCTGCTGACAAGGGCAGGGCGACTTCTCCCGACGTCCCTTCCGGCCTGAGTCTCAAGTCCACGCGGTAACATGGCCCCTCGGGAGTCATTTGAGACAACAGTCTGGTCAGCTCCTGAGCCGTTTGGATGAACAACTCCCGAACGGGAATCTTGACAGGCCCGGCTGTTTCGCCGTCTCCCGTATACAAGAAAATCAGATCGATGTCGGAGCTGTAGTTCAACTCCCGCCCTCCAAGCTTGCCCATCGCCAGGATGACGAACTGAGATTCAATGGGTCCGTCATCCGCTCCGGTGAGGGGTCTTCCGAATCTGCGGATTAACTGCTGATGGAGGTACTCTTGGGCTCCCTGCAGCAGAGCATCCGCGAGGTTTGACAGCTCCAGTGTCACCTCGGCCAAAGTGGCCAATCCGAGCAGATCTCGGAGAGAGATCCGCAAAAGGTGCATCTTCTTGAATCTGGCCAGGGAACGCGCCGCCTCCGAGTGATCCAAGTCAGGAGACAACCAGCCCAGATCGGCCCTCAATTCCTCGGCGGACAGGACGCGATAAAGCTTTTGAGAGTCCAGGGCCCAGTCCAGAAGTTGCGGGTACCGGAACAGCGTTTCCGTCAGTGAATGGCTGTGGGAAAAAATCGTGAGCAAGGCCGGAAGCCGGTTCTTGGACCGGAAAAGGGAGTCCACCGTGGCCCCGCCTTCCACAAGGAAGCGCTCAAGGTAGTGAACGGCGCTGTCGGGATCAGGGCTTTGCCGCAAAAGCAACTGCAGAGTTCGCAGCTCGCTTTCTGAAATGTGCTGCTCCACGAGAAGCAGGTTCTTCATGGCGCGGGCGCGGTCTCTAAACGAAACGGTTCCTAACAACGAATGCACACTAATTGAAGATAGCGCATAACGTCCCCGTATCACCGGCGGCACGCTTCACGGAGGGCCCGGCTGGTTCAGTCGAGGAGGCGCAATGGCGGACGGCAAGAGTTTGTTTGTTGTCCGTGTGGATGGTGTGCGGGCGAGGCCTTCAAGACGACGCACGTCGGCTGTTCCAAGCGGTGCCGGAGAGGTTTACCAGCCGACCCGGGTGACTAGCGCGAACCGTAGGCGAAGGCGCGCCTAGGCTGATCGCAATCAGCGCAGGCAAGCGAGCGGCGGTCGCGCGAGAGCAGCCACTCTCGAAACGGTTGCCCGCCAAGCCTGACCTTGGTTGGTGTTGCGGGATTGCCCGCTCGGTCCGGTTGGTAAAGATCAAGCCCGAGCGGTCGGTCAGATTCCGCTTCTGCCTTGCGGTCGGGCCCCGACACACCGATGGTCGCGCACAGACCGATGAGGATCAACGTTTGTACCGCGATAACCACGGCTTCGGCTAACATGCGATTCCACATATTCAGCTACTCCGCAGCTTGTTCCCACTGCCCAAATGGGAGATCATACAACGCCCAGAATTGCCTGAAATATCCGCCGGCAGCGTAGACCACGCGCCTCCCATCCGGGTGGATGTCAAGCGGCACGGCGCCCGCGTTGGCCAGCTCATGCTGCAGCTCCGTCTCTATGGGAGGTGACCCGTCCACTGGGATGATCCAAAGCGTCCACAGATCCTTGCCAGTCTGGAACGCGCCTTTGAGCACTAGCAGCGCCTTGCCGTCGGGCGTCCAAACCGTCCAACGCCCGAATTGCTGATGTTCATCGGCGCTCGACAACACGCGGCCGTCGCCGCCTTCCACCGGATGTAGCCGGATCTCGGTTCTCCCATGGATTGTTGCGATCTGGCGACCGTCTGGAGACAGGCTGAATCTGTATGCATCTCCGAAGTCGCCTGGAATGGTCTCGACTGAACCGTCCGCCAAGCTGTAGGAATGAAGCGATTCATCGTGGTAGTTGCGGTGCAAGATGCGCTTCCCGTCCGGCGTCCATACCGGAGCCCCCATGTCAGGACCGGCTACGATAAACTTCGCCTCGCTGGTAGCCGCATCGACACTAAAAAAGCCGTTCAGGTTGTCGCCCACGACCCGCAGACGCTTGCCGTCAGGCTGCCAAGTGAGGCCCCAGACCCAACTCAACCGATGCGCGAGGTCTCGCTCTTCTCCGGTTGCGAGTGAGCGAATGACAATCACACGTCGATTCCATCCCCGGCGCTCAGAAATGTAAGCCAGCTCGTCGCCGTCGGGAGAAAAGACGCCTTTACTGTTGCCGCCGACGAACCGTTCGATCGGGTTGATTGGCTGCCGCAGGAGCTTGCCGGTCTTCATGTCGATCTCAGCGATTTTCAGACGCCGGCGCGACACTCTCACCGGATAGTGGAGTGTGCCATCGCGAGTGGTGCCCATCCCCCTACCAACGTCCAGGTTAGACATGACCAGCACCGGTTCGCCCGCCGGTGTTCCTTGATTCACTCGCTGCGCCCAGAGCCCGGGCTGACCGCTCCTGTCGCTGTTGAAAAGAAGATGGCCGCCGTCCGGGCTCCAAGCCACCACTTCGTCACTCGCGGCATGTTTCACGATGGCGGATTCGGACTGGCCGTCCACTGCCACGAGGAAGATGTCTCTTTCCGTGATCTCGCGCGACGGCGTCCGGCTGTAGGCCAGATATCGCCCATCGGGCGACACGCGCACTGCGGGACGCTCGCCCCAGTCAATGGAACGAATCTGCCGCACCCCGCCATCAGCCAGGGACACTGTGACAATCTGATGGGCATTATCCCTGGTGAGTACCGCTGCCACGCGATCGCCGCCAGGGAACCAGTCCTGAACGGATGCAAAACTGCCGTCCGCGGGACTCCACACGGTGCGGGGCTCTCCTGGATCGCCGTCCAACGGCAGGAGTCGGATCTCGCCAGTCTCGCCGGCAGAGCTGGGGTGGGCCCAAGTGTAGACTACTCGGTTGCCGTCTGGAGAGATTCGCGAATTCATGGCGTATGTGGGACTATTTCCAGAGCCGCTAACGGCGTTTGCCGTGTGGGTGAGCCTCCGGTTTTCGCCAGTGCCGAGGTTCCGTATTGCCAGATTTCCTTCGTCCATCCAATCGACGAACGTCACAAACTTACCGTCTGGTGACACAGAACCCTGTGGGCTGACCCCCATGGCTTCGGGCCAAATCAATTCCGCGCGGAGCCCGTCCTCAGCAGCTTGTGCAAAGGGTGAAGGAGGGTTGAGCACGGGGCCGAAGCGAATCGCGAGAAACGCCAGGACGATGACCCCAGCAACCGCAAGCCCCGGAATCAACCGCCGGCCCGGGCGGCCCGCCCTTCTGGGGGTGGATTCTTCCGCTTTCGAGTCCGCCTTGGCGGGATGTGATGTCCTCCAGGCCTCGATCTCACTGGGATACGCATAGACGCTGCCGACTGAGCCGCCGTGGCGGCGCACGGGCAATCCCGCCGATGCCTCCCAGCGCTGAGCAGTCCGTGCGTCCCGTTCCAAATACGAAGAGATCTCCTTCCAACCCTGCAAGGGGGTTTCGGCGGTTGCGTGGGTCGCTTGATGATCTCGGTCTGGCATCCCGTAATCCTCCTAATTTCTGGCTGCAACCCGAAGCTTAAGCGAACCCCTTGCCTGATTCAAGCGGCAAATCGCGACATCCGTGCTTTGAATCGAACCGCGCCATGTTTTGCCGCAGTTTTTCATCAATCCGCCACGCTCGGCGACGCATCACTACCTGCCAGGGGGCCGTTGCGTTAGAGCACATAGGGAATATCTCAGCCAATATGTCTTGCCGTGAAATGATCTCATCACCACTAAGAATTGCGCCCTGAAATTCGTCGCTGTCCCACGAAGTGCTTCCTGGAAAACCTAGTAGTTTTCCCAGTCGTCACAACCACATGCTTCTGGTAGGATCGATCCCTAGTGGCTGAGATAGAGATTGAAAGCTGGAGTTTCACCCGCCCGGCTCCTCCGGCCTCTCGAATCGAGTCGCGAACCCGGTCTTGTTCCCGTGCCGGGTGGCTTAAACTTGGAATCGAACCTGAACCAAGCCGCCCCTCGCTGTTCTGGACTGCGAATAGAGTCCCGGATCGATCTTGCCCATCGCGAATTTACTCTATTCCATCTCCAAACACGCTACAATCAAAGGTTTTCGGGAGGGAAAACTATGGCATATGATCCGCAGGGGGTGAAGTTCGTCCTCACCGCGCCCGACACCGAGAGCACGGAGGAGGAGTTTAGCCCCTGGAAGCAAATGGTGTACGCGTCGCTTCCAGCACGATATGTGCCGCGGTTCTTGTATAAGGACAAGTTCGATCAGCCCCGATGCCCGGACGGTACGGCTAAGGTCATCCCTTACGGTGTTAGGGTGGTCGAGGAAATTCTCCTAACGCACTACTCCCGTGATGACGTTGCCGTATGCTATCCAGACGACTTGGATAAGTTCGTCGGGCCCAAGACAATAGCGGTCGGAGTAGGGGCGCACAACCCGATCGGGACAGCCTTCTCGACGGGCGTCTACAGCAATATTTTCGGCAGTACGGCTAGACCGATCAATGCCGCCGAGAGTGAACGCATCTATCTTCATCCAGCGATCCAGAGACATCGGCCCAAGGTCATCGTCGGCGGTGCCGGGGCTTGGCAAATTGACAAGACCGACTCGGCCACTCGTCTTGGAGTGAGCTGCGTGATCAACGGACGGGCCGAGGGCGTGGCGCTTGAATTGTTTCAAAAGGCTGAAGCCGGTGAAGAGCTGCCCTCAGTCGTGCAGGCTCCCGAACCCACGATTGAACAACTTATGATCCCGAAAAAGCGTTCGACCTACGGCATCGTCGAGATGAACCGTGGTTGCGGTCGCCAGTGCGCTTTTTGCTCGCCGACGCTGGAAACGCGAATTTCGGTTCCGCCAGAACAACTCATCGAATCGGTGAAGGCAAACACGAGCAACGGCGGGCGCATCATTTTTCCAGTCTCGGAAGACGTCTTCATGTACGGAGCGGCGGCGCCGTTCTATATCCCGAACGCCGACAAGATCCTTAACTTGTACGAAAGCATCGCCAACGTTCCTGGAGTCGACTATTTGCCGCTCTCGCACGCAACGATCGCTCCGGCGGTGGTCAACCCTCATCTCGTCAAGGAGATGTCGAAGATTCTGCTGCCCAAGAGTGCTTTGCAGAACCGCTTCTCGACTCACCCCGACAAGCGCTTTCTGGCCCCGCTCATCGGGATCGAAACCGGCTCTCCTCGCTTGGCAGCCTTGACGATGTCGGCAAAATCGCTCCCCTTCGACATTCGTGATTGGCCGGAAATCGTCGTCGAGGGCATCAGAATCCTCAACGAGAACAATTGGTTCCCGGTCTGCACCTTCATCGTCGGCCTGCCAGAGGAAACCGAGGACGATCTCCGCCAGACGCTTGATCTGCTGCACCGGCTCAAGAAGTACAAGGTCCTCTACGTGCCATCGATTTTTACTCCTCTCGAGGACACGCGCATGGCCGAAAGCAAGGCTTTGAAAGCCAAGGCCCTGACACAGTTGCAGTGGGAGTTCGTCATGACCGCCTGGAAGCAAAGCGGCGACTTTGGCGAAATGAGTGACCGCGCCCGGTTCTACTTCCGCTGGGGCACGAAGATCTTCTACCACACCCGCGGCCGCTGGGTCCACGGGAAGCAATTCAAATGGCCGGCCATGCGATTCGCCGGCGTCCCGGAAGAGAAAGTCTCCAAGCACCTCCACCTCAACTGGGACAAGGACAATGATACCGAGATCCGCCCGGCACGGCTGATTCCCAAACATCGCAAGATGAAACTCGAGGACCTGGCCAGAATCAACGACAATCAGCCCTTTAACATCTACGGCACAAGCCGTGACGCCGAGGCCGACAAGAACAATCCCCTCAAAGTTCTGTCCGCGGCCACCGGTCACGCCGCCGCCACGGAAGCGTCCGCCGGCACGGGAGCGTCCGTCGGCACGGGAGCGTCCGCCGTCAACGGCACGGCGAGCAGCACTGCCTCGAAAACACGGGACCAACCCGTGGCGGGCGATTGATCGGAGAGCGGTTCCTGGCGGCAGCGGCCGGCATCCCGTTCAAGTTTTTCCGTGGAGGTACATGACCCCGCTTTTGCCCGCGGAATTTGAGGCTGGGTTGCCCTTGGTCCGTCCTCGGCCTGCCCCGTTCGCTGGCCCGCTTTTCTCACCGCGTGGCGAGGCGAAGCGCGTGCAAGGCCCGTCAGTACGAGGCGCGCGCCGCTTGACGGGCGGAGGCGTACGTGACAGTACGGTGAGCACGGCGAGCAAGCGCAACGAAGTGATGGCGGACCTATCGCGTGCTTCGACCGTCAGGCGGTGAGAAATACGGGCTAGTTCCAAGAACAGCTCTTGCCCTCTCCGCCGGGATTTTGAAGGCCATGGAGCATGGTAGACACGAGGCAGGTGAATCCGCAATAATGCCATCCCATGGAACTCCACCCAATTCTCGTTCTGCTGATTGCCATAGCGATCGTCTTCCTCCTCATTATTCGGCTTAAGATCAACGCCTTCATAGCACTCGTTACCGCTGCGACCGCTGTCGGCTTGTTGTCTTCGAAGGTCTCGCTCGGAGATGTAATGCCCGAGGTTGCCGCAACGTTTGGCCGTGTGTGCGGAAGTATCGGGATCGTCATCGCCTTGGCCGCCTTGATCGGCCAGTGCCTGATGGAGAGCGGCGCGGCGGACAAAATCACGCGTGTGTTCGTTCGGGCGCTGGGAGAAAAGAATGCCTCGCTGTCACTGCTTTCAAGCGGCTACGTGCTCTCGGTCCCGGTCTTTTTCGATACGGTCTTCTATCTTCTAGTCCCCCTGGCCCGGGCGATGCGCATCCGTACGGGGAAAAACTACTTGCTGTTCCTGATGGCGATCTGCGCGGGGGGCGCGGTGACGCACAGCATGGTTCCGCCGACGCCCGGCCCTCTAGCCATGGCCGCGGCGTTGAATATTGACCTCGGCGTAATGATTCTCGTTGGCGCCGTGATCGCGGTGCCAATGTCAATCGTCGGCTGGCTTTTTGCAGTGAACCGCGACAAGGCGCTGGACATTCCACTGCGCGAGACGCCGGGACTCACCCTCACTGAACTCGAAGACCTTGCCTCGCGCGACGAAAAACAGCTCCCTAGCTTTTTCATGTCCATGCTGCCGATTGCCTTGCCAGTTCTCTTCATCACCTCGAACACTGTCGCCAACGCGGTCGCCAAGGGAAGTGAGCTCACTAGCGTCACGGGCTTTCTCGGCAATCCGAATTTTGCCTTGCTGGTTTCCGCCGCGATTTCGCTTTATCTTCTTGCCTCGCAAAAAGGGTATACCTTGGCGGAGTTAGCCAAACCAGTCGAAACCGCCCTGGCCAGCGGCGGCCTGATCATTCTGATTACCGCTGGCGGCGGCGCCTTCGGCGGCATGCTCGTCAAAGCCGACGTGGGTAAATCGATCGGCGATTTGTCGCAAGAGTTCGGGATCCCGATGTTGCTGCTGAGCTTTCTGCTCGGGGGCTTGCTCAAGGTGGCTCAGGGTTCCGGCACCGTCGCCATGATTACGGTCTCGTCGATCATGGCGCCGCTCGTTATTTCCGCTCCGCAGCCCTTTCACACCGTGTACGTCGCTTGTGCCATCGGTTGCGGTTCGCTCGTCGGGTCTTGGATGAATGACAGCGGCTTCTGGGTCTACAAGCAAATGTCGGGGCTAACGGAAATGGAAGCGCTCAAGACGTGGACGCCGATGCTGGTCATCATGGGTATCACTGGTTTCGTGACTACGCAATTGCTGGCGGTGATCATGCCCTTACAGTAGAGTTCCCCGGCCGGCGCCGCAAGCCGGCCGGCCGCGCTTGCTTTGGGTCGTCCGTAGCCGCCATAACAGCCCGTGGTAAAAGTACAAAATACACAAAGTACTTTACAAAGAAACCGCGAGGCGAACGAGTAACTGTCTCGGCGGGGGCTGCAAGAAGTGGTGGCCGGCAAGGGCTATCACAGCAACGACGTGCTGACGAATCGAGCGGGTCGCCAAACCGCATGCCCCCATGGATATCCGTCATTGTCATAGGCAAGCCAGACGGCGCTTGTCGTCCAGCCGGGCGCCGCCACACCAGATTTTTCGGTGACATCGGTAAAAGTTCCGTCCTCATTGTTGTGGTAGAGGATAGAGCGGCCGTAAGCGGTCACGAAAAGGTCGGGATAACCATCGTTGTCGTAATCGCCAGCGGCGACTCCCATGCCGAATGTTCCGCCGGCGACACCGGCCTGATCTGTAACGTCCGTAAAGGTGCCGTCGCGATTGTTCTTGTAAAGAGCGTTCTTGAGTGGTTGATCCGGCTTGCAAAAATCGCGGGCACCGCTGTTCACTAGATAAATGTCCATGCAGCTATCGTTGTCGTAGTCTAGGAAGGCGCAGCCTGGCCCGACGGTCTATGGAAGATAACGTTCGGGCGACCTCGCATTCTCGTGCACAAAGCGAATTCCGCTTGAGGTGGGTGGGATTGCCTCAAAAAGCGGGGCTGCGGCTCGAAGCGGCGGCCTCACCGAAGGAATTGCGAGCGCCCCTGCCATCGCCAGGAATTTGCGCCGTGAGAACAGTCTATTTGGCATTGGTCGGCCTCACCAATATCTGGCTCCATAACTTAGAGCGGGGTTTCAGGGGGGTTGTTTGGGTCGCATTACATGCCGTGGTCGGAGCGGCAGCGGATCGAGTTCCATGCATCCCCGTACTTGCGGAACGTAATCCGGATCATCACGGAAACCGGATTGCGGGTCTACAAGGAGCTTGCGCCGATGCGGAAAGATCAGGTCGACCTGGCAAACGCAGTGAGCGGGGTGTCCGACTCGAAAACGCCAGAGGGTGTGGCGGAGGTGCCGCTGACGGACTTGGCGGTGGAGGCGTTCCGCGACCAGCTCGCGATCGCAGGGCCGGGGCCGTGGTTGTTTGCGAGCAGTCGGAATACGCGTGGCTATCAGGGGAGCTTCAAGAAGATCTGGCGCACAACGTTGGAACGCGCGGGCGTCCCGTACTTCCGGATTTATGATCTTCGCTCGACGTACGCCACCCGTTCAAGCACGGGGGGCGTGGCAGACGACTGGGTGACCCAGCGCCTCCGACATAGTGATGCTAAGGTGTTCAAGAAGTATTCGCCGATGAAGTTGCAGATGAAACACGAAGCGCTCCGGCGGTTGAACCGTCGGGCAGGGGAGGAGCAGGGTTTTGATACAGTTTTGATACAATCCGAGCCGGTTTTAACGATTTGCCGACGGAACAGGAATTCAGAGGTGGTTTAGAATCAATGAAGCAGTCCGTTGGGCGCGTAGCTCAGTTGGTTAGAGCGCCTGCTTCACACGCAGGAGGTCCCCAGTTCGAGTCTGGGCGCGCCCACCATTGTTTATTGGAGTTTCGTGATCTCCCCCGAAAAAGTAAAAGTTTGCGAAAGCCTTGCGAAAGCCGATTTCAGAGCTCTCGATTTCGCGCGTCGAGACCTCTACCGAATGGTCTGCTGAACGGTTTGGGGGCGTTTTCGGTGCTCTGAAACCCGGTCTAGACCGTTTTGTGGATCGACCTGGGCGTCCGGTTGCCAAGCCCACGCCTGTCCCGTCCCGGCTCAGGTTCGTTACCTCTCGTGGGCTAGGAGCCACTCCTGTGGCTTGGGATGGGGTAAGGTGTGGGACACAGTGATCGGCGTGGTGAGATTGGCCAGCTTGCAACCTTCGAGTCTGCGGCGCACTCGGACGTTTGCGCTCTAGCGCTAACCACACTCCCCGATCACAGCGGTGTTCTAGCCCTTCTCTGAGGTTCCGAAGGACCTCAACCGGCCCGATCGCCCAGGCGAATGCGAGTTCGGCAGGACATCTGTCGTCGCGTCGTCTCGGCGAGCACCGGCGTGGACGGATCGGTAAACGCTACGCCGTTTTAGGAGGGATCTGTGTGACATAATGTCGAGGACATGCAGCGCACCTGGCTCGAATCCCCTGCCCCACAGTGGTGCTTTCGTCTTTAGACCTGCCAGCAGGGATCAGGTGACGCGAGAGGAAACATAGACACATGGCAGACAAACATCCATACGTTCCCGCACCCGGAGGATTGGCGAAAGCGATCAATCATTTCCGGAGTTCGCTCCCGCCTACTGTCACTGCCGAAACTCTGAAGAAGCTGGGCTACGCACCAAAAAATGAAAGCTACGTTCTCAACGTGCTTCGGTACCTCGGCCTCATTGGGGAGGATGGTACCTGAATTATGCACCGATTCGGCGTAGCCATCGCCGATGGAGTTGTGGCGGTAGCGGCAGTCGTGTCAACTCAGTGATTTAGCAAGTCGTCTTTTCCTCTGTTTCCCTCCCTGTTTGAGCCGCCTGCCAATCCCGGCGGGCAAAAGCGGGCGGGCAAGCGGCGTGTTCCCAGTACGTTGCGGCGAGTGCATGAAATTTTATGCATGGAGCGCCCCTCAACTCAGCGCACCCTCCACCACCGGCGCGAAGCTCGATCCCGGTGGCCCCATCGCCCGCAGCCGCCGCATCAGCCGTTCAAACAGGCCCTTTTCCTCATAATGATCGCTGTAGCTGACACCCGTTCTGCCGGCGTGCCGCCAGATCTTGGCCGCCACGAACAGAAAGCGCAGCCGCGCCGTCGCCAGGGTGGTGTGCCGCAGTGTCTCCACGCTGGCTTGGGCTTCGCGGTTGAACAGCAGCAGCCAGCAGTTGAGGTTGTAGGCCAGCATGGCCAGCTGAAAGTGATTGCGGTTCATGTCAAAGCGGCGCGAGGGATGGGCCGCCAGCCCGGCGTCGTTGTTGGCCTCCTTGATGAGGTTCTCGGCTGCGGCGCGCTGATTGTAAAACCACACCACCGCCGCGATCGGTTCGGCCAGGTTGGTGACAAACACGCGGTAGGTGTAAGCGCTGGTGGCAAACAGCTGGTATTGCTCGGCCGCGCCGGCCGCGGGTTCGTTTTCGTAACGCAGCGCCAGGAAACGACAGGCCCGCGCCCAGCCCTGCGGCTGGTAGAGGAATTCGCATTCCGCATCCGCATCGCTGTGGGGCGAGGGCTTCCAGGCCGCTTGCTGCAACTGCTCGACCAGCCGCCTGGTCTTGCGCGCCACGATGACGAACTGACAAGCCGCCTTTTCATAGGCCTCCACCGCCTCCCAGCAATAAAACCCGGAATCGGCCCGCGCCAGGATTTTCTTCACGCCGTGCGGCAAAGCCCGAAAGGCGCTCTCGAGGTGGGCGGCGATCTGCCGGCCCGTGGGCCGGTCGCCGTTGCGCAACCCGCCCATCAGGTATTCGCGCGTCTCGGCCAGGAAAGTCAGTATCGGCTGGTAGCTGCGCTTGCCCTTGTTCTTGGGGTTGTAACTCTTGCGCCCGCCCATCTGGCGGCCGTAGAGCGTGTGCACGGTGGTGTCGGTGTCCAGCGTCACCGTCTCCAATTTCACCTGGGCCGCGGCCCAGACTCGTTCCCGCAGCTGGCGCTGAATGGAAAGGATCTGCTTCGCCACGTTGAGGTGCAGCGAGGCCAGAAAGCGCCACAGCGTGGACTGCGGCGGCAGACGCGTCACTTGCAAGATGCCGGTCAAGATGGGGTCGCGGGCGATGAAGCGGAGTTGGTTCAGCCGCGCAAAGCCGACATAGAGGCCCAGCACGAGGGCCAGCACAAACTGGTAGAGGCTCATCACACGGGTGATTCGTTTGTTCGTGATGGTTTCTTCCAGCAGCGCCTGGAAGCCGAGTTTTTCGAGCAGGGTGGCGACGGGCAGCAAGCCGCCGTAGGGAGTCAGATTCTTGCCGCGGAAGTGATAAGGCGTGGCAGCCCCGATTTTATTGGGCCGCGGGGCCCTCGCGCCCCGGCCTTGTTTGACGGGCCTTCGGGAGCTATGCTGTTTTCGCTTGGTAACCATTTGGGTGACCTCCTTGGGGTTGACTGGCGAAGCTGAAATCTTTGCCAGCCTACCTTATTACCCCATGTTTTCGGGGGTCCCCCAAATGGCCCCTGGCGGCTCAGCCCTCCTCCGGTGCACCCCGCAGTGCATAATTCAGGTGGTAAGAAGACCGAAACGGCAGGGACGGCCTTCTCGAAACACGATGACGACGCTTTTGCGAAAGATTTTGCTTCGATCGTGCAGACCGCGTACTCCGATCTCTTTGAGCTGCATGGTGACGCAGCTTGGGATCTCGACAAATCGGCCCTGATTACTTTCTTCCGCTCATCCGACCAAACGACGGAGCTCGTGGGAAAGCTACAGGCAAGAACTTTCCAGTATCTGGCTGCATTTGCCGGCCATGCGGAGATTCGTAAGGTCAAGACTCGGAAGCCCGGCACGAAGAAGGTCGCTGCAGCGACGAAGGTCAAGAAGGAAGCGGCAACAAAGGTGGCACCAGTTACAAAGGGCAAAATTGCCAAAGTATCTAACAGTTCGATGGCGTCAAAGGTAGGATTAACGGTTAGAATCGAGATCAACCTTCCTGCGGATGGTGATCAGGAAACATACGATCGAATTTTCAAGAGCATTCGGGAGAACCTCTTGAATGACTGACGGCATTGGTCAGTTTGAATCGGTCGTACGTCGCGCCCACAGATTGACAGAGGCGCGATCTGAGCCCAGCGGCGGCCTCCATCCGTTTGACGAGAGAGACGTTCATCCAGGAATTCCTGACATAGTTCGTGATCTTTTCGACAACGGCCATTATTCTCAAGCAACCTTCGAGGCTTTCAAGTTCCTCGACAAGACTCTCCAGAGGTGCAGCGTCATTCGGGGATCGACAAGTCGGGGTTTAATCTCATGATGCAGGTGTTTCCGGAGTCGTCGCCTGTAATCCAACTAACCCCGTTGTCGAATACCAGCGAATGCGACGAACAAAAGGGGTTTCAGTTCATATTCGCCGGTCCGTTCTCGCAGTCAGAAATCCCCGTGGGCATGAAGTGTCGCTTCCCGACTCTCCAGATCGATGTCTAGATCACTTGTCACTTGTGTCACTTCTGCTGCGGCGTCTGGAGGAAAGCGGCTTCAAGTGTGGACCGATACAGGGCGATGATGCAAGGAACTGATTTGAGAATCTTGTCCCTACCCTCCTTTGGCACTAACCGGCCCTGACGCAGCCGCCTCCGCCAACAATCCCCGAAGCCACCGAGTGTCCCGCCGCACCTGACGGACATCGGCACGAGCAGTGACTACGCCGAACCGCTCCCGCAGGTACTCGCGTACCGTCAGCCCCGATCCGGCCCAATCGTCCTCCATTGCCTTTCTGACCCCATCTGCACGAGATAGCGGGCCGCCACCTGGAGAACGTCAACAAACGTGTAACCGAGGTGAATCTGGGTCGGGCCAATCTGACCGCAAGGGACGGCCCAATCTTCGTAATAGTCGGCAATCGCCTGGGGATCATCCCTCGAAAAAGAAAGTCTGACCGGCTCCCTGCCAGTCGGCGAGCACCCTTGCTCCGTCATGTCCATAACTCCTTTTCATCACTTCAGTCATGACCCGCATTCCTAGCGGGCTCGACAACTCTACGTCCGACAACGACTCGCCTAGAGCTCGATAGAGCCGTCGCCCCCGGTTCGATTGCCTCGGTGTTTGGCGAGAACCTGGCTGCCACCACGGCTGCGGCTGACGAGTTGCCGCTGCCACGCGAGCTAGCCGGTACGTCGGTGACGATCGGTGACGCCCAAGCGCCGCTGTTCTTCGTATCCCCGGGGCAGATCAACTTGCAGATACTCATCGGCGATTGTGGCTTCCGCAGGGATCCGCTAGTGTAGTGTCCATGAAATAAATGGACAGTTATTTCTTCTTCCGTTTTCTGGGCCGCGGGCTGCTGCAGCCGGGCTGAATCTGCTCCAAGGTGCGTCGGCAGCGCGAAAGTTTCTCCGTGATCGACTCCACCGTCGCCGTCCAAACGAAGGGTTTCGGCTCCTGGTTCCAGACCCTCAGGAATTCCTCAATGCAGTCCTTGAGCTCCCCCACGCTGCCGAATGCCCCGCGCCGGATCGCCTTCTGAGTCAGTTCGCCGAACCAACGCTCGACCAGGTTCAGCCAACTGGAACTGGTCGGCACAAAGTGCGTCTCAAAGCGCGGGTGGCGCTGCAACCAGCCCCGCACCTTCTCGTGTTTATGCGTCCCATAGTTGTCCAGGATTAAATGCAGCGGCACGTCGCCGGGGAACTCCTTGTCGAGCGTGCGCAAGAACTTCAGAAACTCCTGATGCCGGTGGCGCGGAAAGCATTGGCCAATCACTTTGCCCTGCAAGGTCTCCAGGGCGGCGAATAGTGTCGTCGTGCCGTTGCGCTTGTAGTCATGGGTCATGGTCCCGCAGCGCCCCTTCTTGAGCGGCAAGCCCGGCTGCGTCCGATCCAGAGCCTGAATCTGACTCTTCTCGTCCACGCACAACACGACCGCCTGTTGGGGCGGATTCAAGTACAGCCCGACCACGTCGGTCAATTTGTCCAGGAACTTCGGATCGCGCGACAGCTTAAAGGTCTTCACACGGTGGGGCTTGAGGTTGTGGGCTCGCCAGATGTTGTGGATGGTGGACTTGCTGACTCCCTGGTTTTTGGCCAGCGTGCGGCAACTCCAATGCGTCATTCCCTTGGGCTTGGTTTGCAGGGTGGCGTCCACAATGGCGCTGATCTTGTCGATGTCATAGGTGGGCTTGCGCCCGCGTCCGGGGGAAATCTCCCACAGACCGTCGAGTCGCTGTTGGTCAAAGCGCTGACGCCACAGAATGACGGTTTTGCGGTTGACAGACAACTGCTTGGCGATGGCGACATCGGAGAGACCCTGGCTCGAAGCCAGCACGATTCGGCAGCGTAGCGCCACCTGCTGAGGGGTGCCATGGGCGCCGATCCATTGCCGCAGCTGCTGCTGCTCGGAGGGCGAAAGTTCGCAGAGGGAAGCCATACCCCAGGATACGATAAACCAGGCGACTTGTCCAGTTATTTGTTGGACACTACACTAGTTGTCAAGACGTCCAGCGGCGAAAGCGACCCGGTGGAAGTCGTCATGAACCGGGTGGCCTACGGCGTCTTCACTCTGGACGCCAGCGGGTGCGGACAAGGGGCGATCTTGAACGTGGCTTCGGATGGAAATGTGTCCATCAATAGCCCGGAGAACGCGGTTTCGCCTGGGGATTTTATCAGCATCTTTGGCACGGGCCTAGGTTGCTTGGCCGGGTCACCCGACAGCCGCCTTTTTCCGACACCCCCAGACGGGGAGCCCGCTCCGCCGAATGCAAGGAAATTCAGCTCTGTGCCTGGCGTCTATATCGACCTTCCACCAATCAACGGATCGTCACTACAGCCGACCTTCGCCGGCCGGGCGCCCGGGCTCGTGGGCGTCGACCGGTACAACGTTCAAATACCGGGGGGCGCGAGGGAGGGCTGTGCGACCCCGCTTGAGATCAATCTCGGTGACGGACCGCTTCGCAGTCAGACAGTCGCGCTCAGCATCAGACGGGGTGGCGGAGCCTGCGTGGATCCCCCCCCCGAACAGCCTGGCAATAATCAAATGGAAACATACGTTTCTATTCTCCGAAGACGGCTCCTCGGAAACCGAAGAGCTGCGAATTCGCTTGGTCCGCAACCGCAACGCCACACTGCGGTTTGACCCGCCCTTCGAGCGTCTGCCCCCCGACCCCAACGTTGCGCTCGTCAATGCGCCACCGCTGGAAACCTACCGGTCCTTCTCCTGCCCGCAGTTTCAGGACGAAGGTTTGGACGCTGGGGTCCTCACGGTCGAGGGGCCTGGTTTCGGCCCTATCGAAGTGGCCCCCGCCCAGGACAGCGAGGGAGTCAGCTATCGCGCGGCGCTTCCCGAGGGGGCGATCGCGGGCGGGACCTATCGCGTTTCGGCAACCGGAGGAGCCGATGTCGGGGCGTTCGAAACCATAGTGGAGATGCCGCCCCCGATCGATCTGACGACCAACGTTCCCCCGGGGACGGTTATTCCGAGGAATGGGCCGGTCCTCGCCGAGTGGACGGGAGCACAGTCCGGAAGCGTTGTGAGAATGAAGCTGATAGTGCGAGTTGGAAGTCCGTATCCCCGAGCCTGGCACATGACCACTGTGCATGCCACGGACGCAAAGCTTTCATGGGGATTCTCCGAGACGTTTGCGCCTCCGCCCGGTCGCGCGGAGGTTAGTGTCTTCCTCGAGCCCGAGACATTCAGTACCTTCCAAGCAGAGGGGCTGACCCTAGGCGGACAGCACGTTTGGGAATACGAGTACCGCTTTACGGATCTCCGGGTCCGGGTCCAGTGACGGGGAACACTATGTCCTTTTGCAGTCGGGTGCGGGTCGCCTGATAGCGGTGGGAAGATCCGATCTTCTCCACCAGGCTCTTGTCGCGCAGTTTCTTGAGATCGTAGGCCGCCTGCCGCGGCGCGGCGGGCATCGACGCCATGACCACCGGCCAACTCGTATCCCACTTTCGACGCCACGGCGACGTGCGGGGTCGCTGCCGCGCCTGGCGGCGCTGGGGCGTGCCCGAGTGGAGGTGCGCTACGTGCCGACGCGTCGAGACGCTTGGTTCGCCGCGGCGCGGGCGATGATGCACACGGCCCTGTCAAAACGTAATTTGCAGCGTTACGGATTCGTGATGCCATCGGATCTCGCGGCCAGCAGGTAAGCCGCCGGGTCCAACCGCCGGATACGGATAACCGTACGTCCGGTGGTGTGGGAGGTACCCGACCCGATCGCCAGAGCGGCGGGATTGGTTTCTGTTGGCCCTATTTCTGCTATCCGCGATCGGTCGATCAGCGCTTCGCTAGCGGCGCCGACCCGACTCCTGGCCAGATCCGCAGAATGCCGAACGCGGCACGGACCGCGATCCAGACGGCGATCACTAG
The DNA here is from genome assembly GCA_965226185.1 of Bryobacterales bacterium. Classification (GTDB taxonomy): domain Bacteria; phylum Acidobacteriota; class Terriglobia; order Bryobacterales; family UBA6623; genus CBDCYS01. The sequence continues at coordinate 1,946,718 of CBDDCT010000007.1, read as the reverse complement.
CCAGATCGAGGTTAGCGCGGATGGCGCCGTTCGGCCGGTCCACAGGAGTCCGAGCACGCCGATGGCACCCGCCGCGATCACCGCGTTTCGCAGGTATCGGAAATCCGACATGCCCCAATGAACACCGTCGGTCCCGAACGCCAAGGCGTTCAAGGGCTGTGTGATGGCCGCGACCCTCCAGGCGGGGAAAAACACGGGCCGCGCACCGAGCGGCAGGAGCGCGGTGGCCGCCAGGCTGCTCCCAAATGTCATTACCGCCGCCAAGATGCATCCTCCGAGGAGGCTCCACTGGCAGACGACCTTGGCGACGCGGCGGCACTGAGGTAAATCCCCGGCGCCCCTGAAATAGCCCACGAGGCTCTGTCCGGCAATGGCGAACGCATCCAGGAAGAGCGCAGTGAAAGCCCAGACCTGCCGAATCGCCTGATGAGCCGCACCTTCGTTCGCACCGGCCTCGGTTGCCGCCCGCGTCGTCAGCAGCATGAAGAGGTTCAGGGAGGCGGTTCGCAGAAACAGTTCCCAGCCGACATGCATGAATCCTCGCAGTTCGCGCAATCGCAGACGAGATGGGAACCCGAGCCGATGGAGGCAGACCATCACGGCGGCGATGGCGCCGAGCCATTGGCTGACTACGCTGGCGGCAGCCGCGCCGGCGACACCCATCGGCGGCACAGGCCCGAAGCCGAAAATCAGGATGGGGTCGAGGGCGATGTTGAGGACGTTGACGGCAACGGCGATCCACAAGGGAGCGCGCATGTCCAGCAGGCCGCGGAGTGTCCCGAATGCCGCCACCGTGATCAGCACCGCGGGGGCTCCGAACAGCCGCACGGCCATATAGTCTTTTGCCGGGGCGAGCAATTCGCCCACGGCGCCCATCGCCCGAACAATGGGATCCAGCAGGAGAAGCCCGAGCACGCATAGAAGTACACCGAAGATGCCGCTGAGCAGCAATGCCTGTGCATTCACCAGGCTGGCGCGCGGCCGGTCGCCGGCGCCTTCACTTTGGGCAACCTCGGTCTGAGTCCCCACTCCCAGGAAATTGAATACCCAGAACAGGCTCGACAGCACCGCCGCGCCGACTCCGAGTCCCGCCAGCGGCGCCACGCCCAAGCGTGCGACGAAGACCGTATCGACCAGTCCCGTCAACGGTTCGGCGATGAGCGAGAAAAGCAGCGGCGTCGTCAGGCGAAGGAAGCTTCGGTGCGGATGCCGAACGAAGGGATGTGGGGATTCAGGCAAGATGGCTACCAAAAATCATCAAATCCCCGGCAATGGCGGCAGAAGATTTCGGCCGAAGGATTGGCGCGGCGAGCTGCTTGAGGTGGCGTGAACCTCCAGGTTTGCCGCGCCTCGATTCGCCGGGCGTTGCCGGCTGGAGCACGCCGCTGCCGGCTGGGGCACGCGGCTGCCTAAACCAGATACCTCGCCCGATGGCCTAACAAACCGACAAATCGGTTTGCGGCAAGCGTGGACGCTCACGCCACGTATCACGCCACGTCCGCCGCCCTGTTTGGATGCGGCTCACCCGTGTGAAGCGCAGGCGGGAGACTCAGATCGGCGCGGCGACATCGAGGCACAAGACAATCCTCTCCCGTTGTCTTAGACAAGGCTGCGCTCCCGTGCGACCTCGTCAATCGCCCGGGCGGCGACCTTCACCGTCCGGTCCAGAGCGTCCCGAGGCGTGATCAACGGAGGCGCCATCTCGAAGGCCGTTCCAGCCGCATTCACCAGAACGCCCAGCTCTCGCATGCGCTTGACGATCTGTTTCACGGTATCGTCGGCGAAAGCCGCCTTGGTAGCCTTGTCAGCAGTGAAATCGACGGCCAGCCACATACCGAGACCGCGCACTTGGCCGACGATCGGATGCTTCTCCAGCTCCATTTTCAGAGCATCGAGGAAGTACGCGCCGTTATCGCGGGCACGGGTGATCAAATTCTCGCGTTCGCAAATAGCGATCGTGGTATTCGCCGCCGCCACCGCCGCCAGGTGGCCGCTGAACGTGTGCAAATGGAGGAAGATGTCGAGCGCATCGGCGATTTCGGCCTTTGCCATGACGGCTCCCATGGGGGCGTAACCGGCCGTGAGTGCCTTCGCTAGCGTCATGATGTCCGGCTCGATGCCGAAGTGTTGGTGGGCGAACCACTCGCCTGTCCGGCCGAACCCGGTGATGACCTCATCGACGATGAAGAGAACTTCATGCTTGTTGCAGATTTCCTGCACTCGCTGTAAGTAACTCTTCGGCGGGATCTGCACGCCGTTGGCCTGCATGACCGCTTCGGCGATGAAGGCGGCTACGTGTTCGGGGCCTTCGTGCTGGATCTGCTGTTCGAGATAGGCCGCGCAAAACTCGGCGTAGGCTTCCGCCTCCGCGCCAAATGGATTGCGATAGCAGGTTGGGGCGGGGATGTGAGAATGCCCGGGCACGGCGGGTTCAGAGACATGCCGCACGTCGAGCCAGTCGCTGGCCCCGAGCGATCCCATGGTGGAGCCGTGATAGGCGTTCCAGCGAGAGATGATCTTGTGGGCCCGCGGTTTGGCTCCGCGGTTAAGGTGGTATTGCTTGGCGAGCTTGAAGGCTGTTTCGACTGCCTCGGAGCCGCCGCTGACGAACATGGTCTTGGAGAGTTTTCCGGGCGTCAATTGAGCCAGTTTGTTGGCGAGGTGGATGGTCGGCACAGCCAGGTTGTTGCGCGTCCCCACATAGTGCAGCGTGGAGAGCTGCTCATGAACGGCGCGGGCGATTTCCTCATTTCCATAGCCCAGCGTATTGGCGCGAGTGTGGGCGGAGATCATGTCGAGATAGGTCTTGCCGTTGATGTCAGTGAGCTCGACCCCGTCGCCGCGGGTGTAGATGCGGAGGCCCTCTTGCTCGAGCTGCTCCTTCGACGTCATGGGAAAGAGGCAGTGCGCGTGAGCGTCACGGGTCAGGTTGTCTGTCTCTTCCGCGGCCTGATTCGTTTCCGTGATCAAGGGGACTTGTGGTTCAGCCATGGCTCTAGCTCCTCTCCATTAAAATTGGCCATCCTCCGCCGTTTGGGGCGGTCAACCCTACATTATCTCGACTCACCGCGGCGATCAAAGCGGTTGGACTTCCGTGCGACAACTTTTCGCGGCGGCTTCCATACGATGACCTATTGCAAGCGTGAATAAATAGCCGCCCCGCCTACATAAGAGAAAAACGCCAGCGCGATGGCCAACAGAACGTTCACGAGTTTGGGGCTGAGGAAATCCGTGCCCACCCAGCGGCGGCGGTTGTTCATGATCAGCAAAGTCAACGCCAGCAACGTCAGGAACATCGCCCCGATCACGCCGTAGGCAAGCTGGATTAGGAGAACAGGCGAGAGCAGCAGTATCAAAGGCGCGATCGCGATGACGACCAGGCTGGCACGATAGGCTTTGGTGGCGCGCAGATCGGTGGTGCGGCGAACTCCGCTGCTGGGCGAGCGCCGCAACTCCAAAAAGTCAGCAAACATATACGGAAGACTCTGCCACACACCCAGCAGGCTGGAAAAAACCGCGCTCCAGAAGCCAAACAGGAAAATCCATTTTCCGGCCGGTCCGATGACTTGTGTCAACTGATCGGCTAGCTGAAGCGCGATGGACGCCCCCTGGCCTTCGAGCCGCACACGCGATCCGATGATCACAACAGCCACTCCGAACAGTGCCGTGGCCGCTTGGCTGAAGAGCAGATCGAGGCGGCAGGTGCGGACGTCTTCGAATCCTCGCCGCCCTTCTTCTTGAATCCAGTAGCCGTAGGAAAGAAGCGTCACCGTCCCTCCGACGCCGCCCAAAGTCGCCAGAATCCAAGTCGTCCCGCCAGCGGGGATGGAGGGGACGAACCCCCGCGCCACCGCGAACCAGTCCGGCTGAATCAGAATGGCGGTGAGGACTACGGTGACGAACATGATCCCGACGCAAACCGACATCACCAGCTCGAACAGCCGGAAGCTGCCCAGCCAAACCAGCGCCAGCCCCACGAGCGAATGAATGATCCCCCAAATGATCTTGGAAGAGTCGGCGTCACCCAAGGGCAGAAGCCCCGCGCCCGCGACGCCGCAGGCGGTGACCAAAGCTCCGCCGGCCGCAAACGCGAATAAGACGAGATAGACCAGGAAGATCCAATGAATCCAGGCGCCGAGCTGTCTTGCCCAACCTTCGAGAAGAGTTGTTCCGGTGGCCAGTTGCCAGCGAGCGATTCCTTCGCTGAGCGTCCATTTCAGGATTGCTCCGGCGAGGACGGCCCACAAAACGGCCAATCCGACCTCGGAGCCGGCCATGCTCGCGGTCAACAGATCGCCCGCGCCAACGCCCGTCGCGGCAAGCAAAATGCCAGGGATCAGCAGGGAAAAGGCCGAAGGTCGATAGTTTCGGGCCACGGGTGTTCGTCGTGATTCAGGTGTCGAAACGACTTTCCAGGGTAGCAGGCCAACTCGGAAGAGCGATGCGGAAGCCGGCGGGGACAAGCAATCTTGCTTGTCCTAGCCGCTGGAGGCGGATCGCTGTTTTCTTCAGCGGCACGCAGCATGCGGGGTTAATACCCAGACGGTGCGGCAAAATCAGGAGCGGTTGGGTGGGTAGGTTGAGTGGAACGGAGCTGCTGGCGAGCCAGAAATGAACAGGGCCATTGACGTGGTGTGAGCGTCCACGCTTGCCGCAAACCGATTCGTCGGTTTGTTCGGTGCCGGCCGCCGCATCCGTCTTATGGCGAGCGGGCGCCCCCGGCCAACAACACCTCGACGAATCGAGGCGCGGCAAACCTGGAGGTTCACGCCACGTCGGGGCCGGCGCTTCCGTATGCCGCAACTCCGTCCGGTTGCTGGCGACGAACGGCTGGGATTCGACGAGACAGATGCTACTCGAAATAGCCCGAGCCTTCGGCTAAGTAACGGCGGCAGACTTCGTCGTTCAGCTCAATCCCCAGCCCCGGCTTGTTGGGCATCTCCAAATACCCGTCCTTGTAGAACGAGCCGTCGTGCTGCACAATGTCTTGCCAGTGCGGCAGCTCGACGCTGTCGGACTCCAGCGTCACGAACGAGCGGATCGACGCGCAGGCGTGTCCGTTGCCCATCGTCCCGACCGGGGTACACATGTTGTGGCAGGCCATCGTGATGTAGTAGAGGTCCGCCCAGTCGGCGATCTTTTTGGTCTCGAGCAGTCCGCCGACCTTTTGCGGGTCGGGCTGGATGATGTCGCAAGCCTGCTTCTCGATGAAGTCGCGGAACGTGTGGCGCGTGTAGAGATTCTCGCCCGTCGCTGTCGGCACTTTGCTGGCACGCGTGAAACGCGCCATGGCGTCGGCGTTTTGCGGCGGAATCGGGTCCTCGATGAACCAGATGTTGAGGTCTTCGATCATCTGAACGAAGCGCATCGAATCGGCCATATTGTAGTTGAAGTGCAGGTCGATCGCCAGCGGGAAGTCAGGCCCGATGCGCTCGCGAATGGCTTCGAGGATCTTAACCCACTGCTTCATCTCGACGATCGAGATGCCGCGGTTCCACATATCGCCGCGGAACTGATAGGGACGCCCCGCCAGCGCCTGGGTGCGGCTCTCCCAGTCGAGGTCGAACTTCGTCGCGCGGAAGCCGAATTCGAGGGTTTTCTCGGCCTCTTCCACCCACGGGCCAGGGTCGGCCGTTTTCGGCGAGCCGGTGTCGTGATAAAGCAGCAGCTTGTCGCGAAACTTGCCGCCGAGCAGAACATAGACCGGCACTTTGAGGATCTTGCCCGCCAGGTCCCATAGCGCCATCTCGATGCCTGAAATGGAGGAAGAGATGGTGCCGGTCCAGGAGCCGTGACCCAGCTTCAGCTCGGCCATGCGCTGGTAGAGGTAGTCGACTTGGAGGGGGTCCTGTCCAATGACGGTCTCCTTGAGATGCCGGATGTGGTCCAGGACGCCGTCGCGGTTGAAAGCCTCGCCGATGCCATAGAGCCCCGAATCGGTCTCGACCTTGACGAGATGCGCCGGGTATTTGATCATCACGGAGGCGGTTTTGACGTCGGTGACCTTGACCTTGCCGAACTCGCTTTCAGCAGCCGGCATGGCCTTGAGAATTTGCGACTTCTCGGGGAGAAAGCCAGCCGCGGCGGCCGCGGCCGTGGCGGTGAGGAAATGCCGTCGATCAAGCATGGGAAACTCCTTCACCGGCATTGGAGCACATTCGGCGGCGGATGTCTAATGCGTCAAGCGTAGCGAAAACCCGGATTTCACTTGTGCCATTACGATCTATAATGCCTATGGCCATTGGAAAGCCAGGGAGGCTTGAGATGAGGATGAGAATTCAGATGGTTCTGCTGCCGGTCATGTTCGCGTGTTCTGTTTTTGCTCAGGGCACGAATTACCCGCCGGACTTGCCCGGGGCGCGGGTGGAGACGTACAAGTCCGCCGGCGGCGTGGACATGAAGCTTTGGATCTACACGCCCGAAGGCCACAAGGCAGGCGACAATGCTCCGGCGATTGTGTTTTTCTTTGGCGGCGGCTGGCGCAGCGGCAACCCCAGCCAGTTCTGGCGGCACAGTCATTATCTGGCCTCGCGCGGCATGGTGGCGATCACGGCTGACTACCGTGTTCTGAATCGGCACGGAGTCAAAGCCAACAAGTGCGTCGCGGACGCCAAATCAGCCATTCGCTGGATGCGCAAGAATGCAAAACGGCTCGGCATCGATCCCGACCGCATCGCCGCCGGCGGCGGCTCGGCCGGCGGACATTTGGCCGCGGCGACCGCGACGCTTCCGGGACATGATGACCCGGCGGATGATCTGTCGATCAGCGCCAAGCCAAACGCGCTCGTGCTCTTCAATCCGGCGCTGGTGCGGGCTCCCATTCCGGGCAAGAACGAGCTGACGGCCGAACAGATCGCTCAACTCAAGGAGAGGACGGGGGCCGAGCCGGAGTCCATGTCTCCCTATCATCACGTCATCACGTCGAATCGGGGACGCCGCCGGCGATCATCTTCCACGGCAAGGCGGACACCACTGTTCCCTACGAAACCGCCGCGTGGTTCACCGAAGAGATGAAGCGGCAGGGCAACCGCTGTGAGCTGGTCGGTTACGACGGCGCCAAGCACGGTTTCTTCAACTACAGCCGAGACCGTGAAGCCTTTCGCGACACCGTGCGGCGGATGGACATTTTCCTGGCCTCGCTGGGCTACTTGAAGGGTGACCCGCGACCAGTTAGCGACGACTAGACGACTAGAGTTTCGTCTCCGTGACGCGCGAGAACCGACTGACGATGAACCGTGGACCGCGGCAAGCGGCCTTGTTTCTCGTTGCGGCCTCGCTTGCCGGGCTGGCGATCGCGGCGTCTCCCCCGAAAACAGTGTTTGAGCGGCCTTGGGCCCGCCATACGATCGACAACTCCTCCCAAGGCGCCGACGGCGTGCGCCTGGCCGACGTCAACGGCGACGGGCTCGAAGACATCACCACCGGCTGGGAGGAGGGCGGCAAGATTCGCGTTTACCTCAACCCCGGTGCCGCCCGTGCCAGGGAGCCCTGGCCCACGGTCAATGTGGGCGACGTCGGCCAGCCCGAAGACGCCGTGTTCGCCGACCTCGACGGTGACGGCTCGATGGATGTCGTCAGCTCCACCGAGGGAGAGGTGCGGAAGATGTTTGTCCACTGGGGGCCGAAGAGCAAAGACCGCTACCTCGATAAGGCTGCCTGGAAGACCGAAGCGCTGCCGGCGTCGGTGGATTTGGCGCGCTGGATGTTCGCCCTGCCGATGCGGATCGACGGCAACCATGGCACCGATCTGGTGGCGGGCGCGAAGGACAAGGGCGCGAAGATCGGCTGGTTCCAGGCTCCGGAAAACCCGCGGGATTTGGCGGGGTGGAAGTGGCGTCCGCTTTACGAGGCTGGCTGGATCATGTCGCTGCTGCCCTTCGACATGGATGGCGACGGCGACCTTGACGTCGTGGCGTCGGACCGCATGGGTCCCAGGCGAGGCGCCCTGTGGCTTGAGAATCCGGGCGCCGAGCACGCCGTGAGCGCGGATTGGAAGGAACGGCGAATCGGGCCGGCCGGTGAATATGAAGCCATGTTTCTGACCATCGCCGACCTGGACCGCGACTGGCTCGACGATGTGCTGATTGCCGTTAGCGGCGGACCGCTTCGCTACCACCGCAGAACGAAGTTTTCACCAGCAAGCTGGGAAACGTACACGATCGAGCTGCCTCCCCATACCGGTACCGGCAAGTCGGTCGCCGTGGGTGACATCGACCTGGACGGCAAGCCGGACATCGTCTTTTCGTGCGAAAACGCCTTCGACGGCAAAGCCGGTGTGATGTGGATGTCCTATCGCAAGGCCGCGACGGACGCGATCTGGGACGGCCACCCCATCAGCGGCCCCCAAGGCATCAAGTTCGACCTGGTGAAACTGCTGGACCTCGACGGCGACGGAGACCTCGATGTCCTCACCTGCGAAGAGCGGGAAAACCTGGGTGTCATCTGGTACGAAAACCCCCTGCGGTAGCCCCCGGCCGAAAATGTTATTCATGGCCGGACGGAGCCGCGGACGGCAGTCCGCGGTCGCACCGGAACGCAAATCCGCAGTTGCAGCGGAACGCAAGTCCGCGGTTTGCAGCCGAACTTTTCACGGCCAATTTCGTATATAGGGATAGAGGGCAACCCTTCGAACAAAGGAGACTGCGGTGGTCAAGTTTCTACTCTGGCTGATTCTTTTTATCCTCTGCTGGCCGCTTGCTCTGTTCGCCTTGTTGCTCTATCCGATTGTTTGGCTGCTGCTGCTGCCGTTTCGCCTGGTCGGGATTGTCGTGGGCGGCGTTTTCGACTTTCTGTGGACCGTGGTCACCCTGCCCGCGCGGTTGCTTCGAGGCATCGGCAGCGCCTAGGAGTAAGCAGCGGGTTCCCGTACCTGGCCAGCCATCAATGGATGGTTTCGCTGAGGACGAGCCGTTTGTCGTAGCCGGTCATTTCGAGATATCCGACTCCCTTGACTTTTTTGTCTCCGAACATGCCTTCGTAGTCAACGGCTCCTTCCCAGTAGTTGGGACCTATTTGCCGGGGGCTGACGACTTCTTGGCCAGAAAGCGGTGTCCGGCAGTCGAGTGCGATTCCGAGTTTGGGGACGGCGACCTTCCATTCGATCGGGTAGCTGCCGCCCGTATCGGGGCTGGTCCAGGTCTTACCCGGCTGCATCACGATATCCGCGGCGTCAAGGTGGGTGACCCGGCCCCGCGCATCAACAAGCGTCCCTGAAGAATAGGGATCGGTCGTACCGTCGTTGCGCCGCATGCGGTAGAGCATGAGGTCGGTCTCGTCATCGAGCTGGATGCTCATCCAATCCCAGCCGGCTTGGTTGGGATCCATATCATGAGTAAAAAACTCATGGTCCATCCAGGCGCTTCCCGTCACCGTATGGTCTTGACCATGCAGCCGCACGCTGCCGGCGACATGGAGCCGCGTCAGCGAGATGTAGTGGGAGGCGGCGCCGTCTCGAGCTGACTTCCGGCTGATGCCGTCGCGTCCGTGGATCACGGGGGGCTTGGCGGACTCAAGCTCAAAGTCGAGAGAGAATGCTTCATCGACCGCCTGCAGTTTCTGGCGGCCTCCCTGCTCTGCTGGTTCAAGCCACTGCACTTGCCAATTGCCATTCCAGATGCGGGCTGTGCCGGGGTCGGCTCCGGCAAGCCCGGGGCCCGTGCGGTTCAGCCGTTCAGCCTTGTAGAACTCGCCGTTTTCGATGTCGCTCAGTGTCAAGTGCGCCATGTAGAGGTCGCTGATATCCCACTTTGACGCCGGCTCGGTTTCGCGTTCGGCGCCCACACGAAAGAAAGTCAGTTCGAATCCGAAACGGCGCCCGTCGGCGGTGAATACGTTGCCGGTGTAGTACCACCACTCGGTTTGGAAATCGGGGTGGCTGAAATGGTCACGCGGGAAGGCGTAGTCGTATCCGGGCCGGGCCGTGTCAAAGGCGGCCGCGGAGCCTGCGCACGCCAGCAGAGCCAATACGGCTCCAGTGAAAAGCGCGCACCTGCAGAGACAAGCAATCCTGCTTGTCCAAACAAGAGCATCGCTATCACAAGTGCCGTGCTTTCCGCTGTCTACTTTCCTTTTGTCCATCGTCCAATTGCCGACTACAGATCCCGGCGGTAGATCACGTAATTGCGCGCGACGCGGCCGCCGACTTTCTCCGCTGTTCGGCGCGACGCCCAGTTGTCGTCGAGCACGGGCGTATAGCTTGCCCGCTTGTAGCCGTGCTCGTACATGGCCAAGTAACTCTTCGCGGCCAATGCGGCCGCGATTCCGCGGCCCCGAAACTCCTTCTCGACGCCGATCGTTAGCAGTATCCCGTGATCGATCTTTTCCCAAGCCTGAACATATTCGGGAGAAGCCGTGCCGAAACCGCCCCGGCGCGCCGCCAGCAGCGCCTGGTTGACGTTCGGCGGCGAAGAGACTACGCCCACGACTTGTCCGCCAGCTTCCGCGAAGATCTGGAACTCAGGCACGACAGCGCGCTTTCCAGCGAGGCCCTTGAAGTGAGCGCCGGGAAATGCCATCATGCCCCAGTGCTGGGAAAACGATTCGTTCATGACCCGCCCGTAGAGCGCGGCTTCCTCTTCGAGGCGATCGGCATCCCAGCAGCGAAACCGGGTGCCATTCCCTTCCACCCGCGCCACGATCCGGCGGTGCGATTCCGCAAGCTCGGCCGTGAGCCGCAACTGGTACTCAACCATGCCTTTTTCTGTTTGGAAATCCGAGTTTTTTAAATAGCTGTGATAGTAGGGCGGATTGTATCCATGAAAAGCGCTAGGCGGGACGCCGTAGCCGTCGATGGTCAGCGGCAGTTGCCATCCGCCCAGATACGAGGCTCGAATGGCCGTGCAGTCATGGGCGCGAAACCACTCGGCGGCCGCTTCCAGCAATTGCCGCGAGGCCAAGCCGCTATCCGGCAAAGCCTCGAAAGACGTCAGGTGGCCCAGCGTTTCCCGCCAGCGCCGATTGTATTCGTGGTCGATGACGGCTGTCGCGGTTGCCACGATTCGCCCATCGGATTCGGCCCAAAAAGGCTGCAGTTCCAGCGTCTGACAGCGTGCCGCTCGTCCGCTGATGAGACTGACCAATTGCCCCGGGGGACGAGGCGCCCAGCAGGGATCGCCGCGGTAGACTTCTTTTGGAAAATCCTCGTATTTTTCGAACTGTTCGTCTGTCCGAAGAACTTGAATTTGGCTGGACTTCATGATTCCGGTGCAACTAGATAGTGTAGTTCGACAGTGAACCACGACCGAAGACCAGGAATGGGGCCAAGAAGGGACATTGACATCCAGGTGTTAGACTTCGAATTGGAAGAAGAGTTATGAGAGTTTCCGCTTCAATGTTGCGCGAGAACATTTACACAATTCTCGACGAAGTACTGGAGTCCGGCATCCCGATAGAAGTTGAGCGCAAGGGCAAGGTGCTGAGAATTGTCCCCGAAAAACCCAAGTCGAAGTTGAGCCGACTCAGGAAACGGGACTGCATAGTCGGCGACCCGGAAGACCTGGTGTCCGTGAATTGGCTCGATCATTGGTCAGAACTTCGGTGACCCGACACGACACCCCCGTTGGCATCTCGCCGCGATCTTGCCTCACACCTCCGCTCACGTTCACTCCTCATGCACGACTTCGATCGGATTCAGGCGTGCCGCGACACGCGCTGGATAAAGTCCGGCAAGGATCGCCGCCAGATAGATCAAACTGAGAGCCGAGAACAGCAGCGTCACCGGCCAGTGAAATTGAATCGTCCAGCCAAACGATTGCTTGTTGATGACGTAGATCAGAATCAGCGAAAGCAAGGTTCCAAGCGCCAGGCCTAGAACGTTTGCCATTAATCCCAGCAGTCCCGACTCGACTAGGATAAGCCGCCGCACCTGCCCGCCGGCCGCCCCCAGAAATCGCAGGACCGCGATCTCGCGGCGGCGGTCGATCACCAGCGCGATCAGGGCACCGGCCATTCCCATAATCGCAACTAGAATCGCAACCGCCTCCAGCGCGTAGGTAATAGCAAACGTGCGGTCGAAGACCTGCATTGCCGCTTCACGAAGCCGCCGATTGCCCGCGACAAAAAGGTTGCGCCCGGCGGTGATACCTTCGATCGCCTGTCGCGCTTGGGCCGGATCGATTCCGGGTTTCACGTAGATGGCCAAATTGCTCGGCGCGGGATCCGGCAAGTGTTTGAGCAAGACCTCACGGTCGGCGATGACATACCCTCGTTCGTTCGCATAGTCGTAGTAGACGCCGATCACTTCGAAATGAACCACACGGCCGCGCAGCGGAAGTTGGATCGTGTCGCCAACGCCAAGGTTGTGCTTGTAAGCGAAGGGCTCGCTAATGACTACGTAGTCTCCAGTGGGAAGCAAGGTCATGATGCGTTCGTGGTTGCCAGAAAGAAAACGCAGGCTGCTGGCGCGAGAAAAAACGCGGGTCTGGCCGGCGCCGAGCGTGGCGGGGAGTCCGTTGTAGCTGATCGAGTACGCGCGAAACCGGTCCACGGCGGCGACTTCGTCAAGGGCTTCGATTCGATCAGCGATATCGGGATCGAGCGTCGGATGGCTGTCAATGCCCGCGGGGCCGGCCGGCCGCAGATAGAGGTCCGCGACCAGGCGGTTTTCCAGCCATACCGCGACCGTGTCGCGAAAGCTGCCTACCATGATGCCGACGCTGACCATCATGGCCACGGCGGTTGAAAGAGTTGAGACGAGCACCCCAGTGCGGGCCAGCGAGCCCAGCAAGCTGCGCGAAGCCAGCAACCCTTCGACTCCCATCAGTCGTTCCACTACGCCCGAGGTAAAGCGAATCAACCAGGTGACAAGCGCGGGAGTCGCCAGCGCGGCTCCGGCAATGAGCAGCAGCGCCGCGAGATATCCAAACAGCGGCTTGCCCCCGACCGCTGGCGCGAGCGATGCCGCCAAACCCGCGCCCGCCAAAAGCGCACCCCAGGCAAGATCCCGCCCCACCTTCAATCGCGCCACGTAATGGCGGCGGCCACTCGCCATGGCGTCCGTCGGCGGGACGCGGGCGGCTTCTCGCGCGGGCGCCAGCGCCGCCAGCAGGGTGATCCCAATCCCGGCCAGCCCCGCGGCGACAAAAGTCCAATAGGTAAACTGGATTTCACCCGGAGTGCTGCTGACGTAGAGGGCCCGCACCGTGGCCCCCATCAGCTCCACGGCCCCGTTCGCCATGACCCGGCCCAATGCCAGTCCGAGAAGCGTTCCCAAAACTCCGAAAAAACCAGCCTCGGCGAGGAAAGCGGCGAGGACGCCGAAGCGCGTCGTCCCCAGGGCGCGCAGAATGCCGATCTCCTTCTGCCGCCGAACCACCGAGACCGAGATCGTGTAGTAGATCAGAAATGCCCCGACCACCAGGGAAATGTAGCTGAGGACCCGCAAGTTCCAGCGAAAAGCGCTCAGCATCTTGCGGTTTTCATCGGTTCGCGCGCCCCGGCGGCGGATCGTAACCCCCGCGGGCAGCACCTGGCGCAGCCGCGCCTCCCAATCCGTTCCGTCATCGGCTTTTGGCAGGCGCACTTCGATGCGGTCGAGTAAACCATGGCGCGAGAAGACTCGCTGGGCGGTAGCGATATCCATCACGACGAGATCTTCGCGCGTGAGCCCCGAAAGCCCTTCAGAGGCGAGCACCCCTCGGACAGTAAACTCACGCGTCTCGCCGTTGATCGTCAGCCGAAGGGTCTCGCCCCGCTTGCCAGCGACCCGCCGGCCTACCCAAATCGAATTGCCGTTAGTCAGTGCGTCCGGCTCGAACGATCGGCGCCAAAGCGTGCGGTCGATCGACGTGTCGCCCACCAGGTCGAGTCCCACCACGGCGACGCTTCGCCGCTGGCCTGGAACGGCCGCGAACCCCTCGATACGCGGAGCGACTCGGATTGGGTAGGGCAATGCCGCGAGCTCGCCTAGAAGCTGTTCGTCGAGCCCGCCCACCGCGCTGATTTCGAAGTCAGCGTCGCCGGTCAACGATTCGAGCGACGAACGAAAAGAGCCCGTGGCCGCCTCGCCCGCCAGTTCGATTGCCACTACGACCGACACGCCCAGCGCAACCGCAAATACGGTCAGCATGGTTCGCAGGGGCTCACGCCACAGCGGACGGACCATGAGTCGCGAAAACAGAATCAGCGAGGCCATTGGATGCTAGTTCCGCCGAATAGAGTTGCGCTCAATCCGCTCGATGTGCCCGTCGCGGAGATGGATTACGGTGTCCGCGACGGCTGCGGCTTCGTTGCTATGAGTCGCCATCAGGATGGTCATCTTTCGTTCGCCGGCGGTTCGCCGGAGCAGTTGCATGACGACATCAGCGCTGGCGGTGTCCAGATTCCCGATCGGCTCGTCGGCGAGAAGCACTTTCGGAGAATGGACCAGAGCGCGGGCAATCGCGACCCGCTGCATTTGCCCGCCGGAAAGCTGATGGGGCAGCCGTTGTGCGTATTCGCCCATTTCCACCCATCGCAGGCTTTCCATCGCGTCGTGCCGGCAGGATGTCGCGCCGGCTAGCATCAAAGGAAGCTCAACGTTCTCGATAGCGCTCAGCGTCGGGAGCAAATTAAAGAACTGGAAGATGAAGCCGACTTTCTTCCGGCGGATCTTCGTGAGGCCGGTGTCATCGAGCGTGGAAGTTTCAGTATTGTCGAGGAAAACGCGCCCTGAGGAAGGAAAGTCCATGGCGCCCGCAAGGTTCAGCAGGGTCGTTTTTCCGCACCCGCTGCGCCCCACGAGCGCGACAAACTCGCCCTCGGAAACCTCCAGCGAGATGCTGTCGAGGGCAAGAATAATTTCGTTGTCAGCTTGGTATTTCTTGCTGACGTTTTGCAAGCGGAGGACGGACAATCCTCAGGATACAACGAGGGATCACAAGTTCCGCTTAGGTCACGTGCTCGGAAATCCCTAACAGGATCCAGTCTTCGAGCACCTCCTCTAATTGTTCGCGACATGCTTCGAGCGTCTCTGCGTTCGCAAAAACTCCTTCAAAACCGGGAACTTCGCCGTAGTATGACCCGTCGTCAGAGAGGATTTCGTAGTGGGCGCGGCACATTGCCGCCCCGACGTACTGGCGTAACATCTCTTCGACTCTATTTCACTGGCTCAAAAGCCCCCGTGAGCTAGCAGTCGTGAGGGTCATGAGTCGTTGGCATTGTGGCGGCAGAGCACTCATTGAGCGAGCGTGTACGCAAGCCGCGCCACTCTAGAACGGCACGTCGTCGTCGGTGATGCCTTGCTCAGGAGCAGGGCTTTCTCCGCCCGCCGAAGCTCCCGCGGCGGACTGCTGCGGCTGCGGCGGCGCAACGTCACGCTCTGAGCTGGGCGGGGGGCCGTCGGCGTCACCGCCGCGGCTGCTGAGCAAGATCAGATTGTCGGCCACCACTTCGGTCTTGTAGCGCTTGTTGCCGCTTTGGTCCTCCCAACTGCGTGTCTGCAGGCGCCCCTCAATGAAGACCTGTTTCCCTTTTTGCAGGTAGGCAGCTACGTTCTCCGCCCGCCACATGACGATGTCGTGCCAGTCGGTTTCTTCCCTCCACTCGCCGGTCTGCTGGTTTTTCGTTCGCCAAGAAGTAGCCAGTGTGAAATTGGTGACGGCTGTTCCGCTCTGGGTGTGCCGCGTTTCGGCATCTTTACCAAGATGCCCGATTAACATAACTTTGTTTAGACTGCGTGATGCCATGGCTCCAAGGTACACTCTGGGGCGGCGCGAATCAAGTGGTAATTTAACAGAGCCGCGCCCGCAAGGGTGCGGTCGAGTCTGGCATTGACCGCATTCCGATGGCAGCCCCGACGCAGTGACTACCCTCGACCGCACCCTTGTGGGCGCGGCTCTGTTTGCTTCAGCCGGGTCCCGCGACCGTGAATCCAGCGGACTGCCCGCGGACTTGGTTTTGAGTCGCCGCCATGTTATCCTTCATTGCGTCAAAATATGATTTGCGGCGGGCTGCCGCCGCTATGTTCGCGAGGTTCTCATGTCGATCAATCACCGCCTTTCCGTTCAACTCCAAAACGATCAGGTCTACCTGACGCTGCTGCCCGGCGGAGGCCACATCGCCCAGCTTGTGCTCAAGTCCAATGCGGTCAACGCGCTGTGGATTCCTCCGTGGCAGACCATCGAGCCGGCCGATTACGATCCGCGAAAACATCCGGAATACGGGACCGGCCCCGAAGCGGGTTTGCTTTGCGGCATCGTCGGACACAACCTGTGCTTTGACTTTTTCGGCCCGCCGACCAAGGCCGAGGCGGCGGCCGGGCTAACTGTTCACGGCGAAGCATCCGTCGTCAACTGGGAGGTGGAACAGAAAAGAGGTGAGCTGCGAGCCGTGGCGAATCTGCCCAAGGCCGAGATGCGCCTGGAGCGCGTGCTGCGGCTGGCGCCCGACGCGCAGGCGGTTGTCGTTACCGAAACGGCTGAAAACCTGACCGACATCGACCGGCCCGTGGGCTGGACCCAGCACGCCACTTTGGGGCCGCCGTTCCTGGCCAAGGGAAAGACGGTGATACACATGCCGGCCACTGCGTCAAAAGTTCTTGAAGAGGAATTCGCCGAGGGCAAAGACCGTTTCGTCATCGGCGCCGAGTTTCAGTGGCCGATGGCGCCTCTGGCCGGCGGCGGCTACTCCGACCTGCGGGTCACGGTTGACACCGACGCCTCGGGCGCGTTCACGACTCACCTGATGAGCCCTTCGGTCGAACAAGCTTATTTCACGGCTTTCAATCCCGACGTAAAGACGGTTTTCGGCTACATTTGGAAGCGCGACGACTTCCCCTGGATCGGGATTTGGGAGGAGAACTACAACCGCAAGCACGCCCCCTGGAACGGGAACGCGTTCACCCGCGGAATGGAGTTCGGCGCCTCGCCGATGCCCGAGCCTCGCGACAAGATGGTTGACCGCGGAACTCTGTTCGGCGAGCGTTGCTACCGCTGGATTGGCGCGCGTTCAAAGGTGACGGTTGAGTATTGCTTGTTCATCGCCCAGTCCGAGAAGCCGATCGAGGCGATCGAGTGGGACGGCGATGTGATCCGCGGTGACGGTGGATTCGAGGTACGGGTTTAGCGCGCCCTACTTCAGATAAAAAAGACTCAACCGAGGCAGCCCGGCGGCTTCGAAACACTTTCGTTGCAGGAATTGCTTTTCGAGCAGCGAAAGCTGGGCGGCCGTCATCTTGCCGCGATAAGGCGCCAGCGCCCGGTCCATCTCCTGGCGCGCCGCGAGCATCTCGCTCTCGTCGAGCTGTTGCGTCACGGCGGCGATGAGACGCTCTTCCATCACGGTGAGACGTTGTTCCAGCGACTCGAGATCGGGCAACTCCCCGGCCTCGCTTGCCGCAGCCAACTGTTCGAGCGACTCGGCCGTCCCCAGAAACACGTTGCCCGCCGCCGGGTTCGCGTTCCTCGCCGCTTGCCGAACCAGCGCGGCGTTGGCGCGAAAGAACTCGGCCAGCTCACCGCTGCTGAAGGCGGCCTGAGCCTTTTTACTCTGTGGCTCCGGCTCGCCGGACATCTCGCGCGCGGCGCTCAGCACTTCCTGGCTGCAGTAAGCCAGTGCGTTTACCATGCGCGTCCGGCGTTTGCGGGTGTGCCATTTCTCGAACGCCCGGTCGATGCCCTTGAGGACGGCTTCCAAGGGGACTCCCGAGTCCTTCCAAACCTCGATCAAAGTCCAGTCCAGCGGAGACAGCAAAAACGTACCCGTCTGCCGCGCCCGCTGGAAATGCTCCTCGATTTCAGTGAAGTAATTGAAGTAGTTCACGGGAAGCTGCGATCCGCCGGTTGTTGCAGTCCGGAGCCACCGCGGTCTTTCACGGCGGCGCAAGGCGCCAATCAGCGATTCTCGTGGTAGAAGAGTCCGTTGAACAACATCTTGAAAGTGGCGTTCGACTGGGCGCGATATTGCGGACGGATTCCCATCAGCACGAGGTGGCCGCGCCCGATAGGGACGTCCAGGACAGCGGCCCGGTTCGACAGATGCTTCTCGCCCAGCAGCCAGCCCGAGGCCAGCAGGTTGCGCCGCGGATAGGTCAGCACGGCATGCGAAGATTCGCCGTTGCCGCCGCTCCCGTTTTCAAATGCCGGGCCGCTCTCAAACCAAACCGCTTCCCGCGGCCTCATCCCAAAGCAAAGCGGGTGTGACGTGTCGACGCTGACGTTGAGCAAGGACCCGGGCGCGTAGAATTCCTGGTCTCCGAGGCCGCTGAGGACATTCCGCGTGCCCGCATCCAGCCGCTCGATGGCGTAGACCGACGCCTTGTTCAAAGCAAGGATCGTCCCTCCGTCGCTGGCAAAGCGGCGAAGAGCGGCCGCGCCGGTGTCTTCGATTCCGCCGGTGTAGTCGGGTGGCGCCTCGGCGCCGTCGTAGAGGGCGCCCTGGATGAACCCGGCATGGAGCGTGCTGGGCTTGGTGTCGGGCAGGATGACCACATCAAACTCGTCATTCAGTTCCCCCTGCTGAATACGCTCGTTGGTGAGGTTCTGATAAGGAAATTCGTAGTGTTCCAGCACCCAACGCGTCCAGCCCTCATCCATGATGGGCACATGCCCGCGGTACAAACCAACGCGGGGAGTCCGCAGCCGCCGATGCTCGCTGGCACGGGTATCGGCTGCCGTAAAGTCAAGTCCCAGCTCTCGGGCAAGCTGCGGCAGCAACGCTTCGGCCGGACCCTCGCGGGGAATGTAGAAGACTCCGCTGGTTTCATCCCGGTAGACGGGCGCGTCAGCGTCCAGCAGGCGGTTGACCGCCTTCCAAGAATCGCCCGCGGCCGGTGAGAGGGCCAGTAAGTCAGCGTCCTCTAGGTGACCGGCCTTCGGCCCGGCCTTGACCCGAGGAACCAGCTCGGCGTCGAAGGATTCCTCTACTTCCACGACATCAACACCCTGAAGCAGCGGCAGCGAATGAGCCGTAACGTCGTAGGGCCGCCGGGGGGGGCCGCCGGGGGTTTCGCGCAGATCAGGGTACTGCTGGCTCTCCAGTAATGTTTTGGCGAAGGCCGCGTAAGGCTGCGCCATCCGAATCACGAAGTCGCCCGCCTCGAAGCGCTGCCCGCCGGCGAGGAAATCGTCTTCCGCCTGCTCGATCTCAACCATTCCGAACGAAAGCGTTCCTAACAAGCGTTCGACCGCGCTGCTGTCGTGTTGCTCGCGCGGGATCACGAAAGCGAACGGCGTGTCGCGCCGCAAGGCCCGCTCACCGATGCGATAGAAGTTTTGCAGCAGGTCCCGGCGGTGAAGCGCCGCGTTGTAAAGACACGACTCAAAGGTCACGAGCTGATAGTCGACAATGTCGCGTAGCGTCCACTCACCTCCGGGCCAGGGCTCGACGTAATTCCAGCTCGCGCTCTTGGCGTTGTAGCCGCGTCCGCGGACTTCCAATGAAGCGAAGGGAACTTTGATGGGCGAAGCGTAACGGGCGCTCGCCGTTTCGCTCAAAATCCGCAAGCCGCCGTGGTAGCTCTGGTAGTGACGCGCCGGAGTGAAGTAGTCGTAGATTCCATTGACCACGACGCCCTTTTTGCCGGCGGAGGTCAGGTCGACCGCCATCGCCGTGCCCAGATTGTTGACCTGTTGAACAATCAGCGGGTCAATGTTCGGCTCGATCGGGTCCATCCAGGGCGGAACGAACATGCGGGCGCCGCGGCCTCCCATTTGATGAACGTCGTAGACGATCTGAGGCCGCCAGACATTATGCACCTGCTCCACCGTCAGGCGCGTCTCCACCTGCGTGAACATGTACCAATCGCGGTTGTTATCGTGGCCGGTGTACTTGTGATAAAGCTCGGCCATCGGTGCGCCTTCGTAGCGTGTCCCAAGGAACTTCTTGTACCAGGCGGCCACTTTGTCGACCCCGTCCGGGTTGAGCGAGGGGATGAGCAGGAAGATCGTGTCTCTCAAAATGGCCCGGTGGCGAGGCGTGTCTTCGCTGAGCAATTTGTAGACGAATTCGATGGCGGTGTGCGTGGAGCCGACTTCAGTGGAATGAATCGAGCAGGTGATGAGCACAACGGTTTTGCCCTCGCCGATGAGAGCTTCCGCTTGCTCGGGCGTGGTTCGGCGGGGATCGGCGAGCCGCGCCTGAACCCTTTGGTGATGATCCAGGTTTTCGATTGTTTCCGGGCTGGCGACCGTCACCAAAATGAACGGGCGGCCCTCGGTGCTCTTGCCGAGTTCTTGTACCCGGACTTGATCGCTGGCACGGTCGAGCCGCTGGAAGTACCCGACGACGCTCTCCCACTCGACCAGCTCGCGGTCGGCGCCCATGCGGTGGCCGAAATGCGACTCCGGCGAAGGGATCTCCGCTATCGAGGGCAGGGGTGTCAGCAGCGCGAAAACCAGGACTGTGCGCGAAAAGAACACGATCTTTCCTACTATATCGCGCCCTATCCCGCCGGTCCTTCCATCAGACGCCCATCCCGCGGTTGGGACTTCCGGTCTGACCGCCCTCAGCCGATGCGGCCCAGCCGTGCGGCGCCATCCGGACACCGTAGCTGTCAGCCAAGACCGCCATCTGATAGCTTTCGAGAACTCCGCCGTCATTGCCGACCTCGGGCTGCAAGACCTGAAACCAAATTTCACACGGCAAAAATGGTTGCAATTGTTTCCAGAAATCTGGCCAAATGCCACAGGGATACCCTGCTTTTCTTCAGCAACCACCAGAGCTTTCTTGAATCGAATTCTGCAAGCATGCCATTGGAATGCCTTAACCCGCTTTTCTCACTACGTGCTTCGTCCGTCAGGTGGGTAGAGTCGAGGACGGGCGCGGGTGCTCTGGACGCCTGGGGCGTCGTGGTCCCGTTTCCCGTCCCCGCTCATCGAACCGGACGTGCGGATTTCCCGCATCCGGCTCTCCGACCGGCTTCATCCCTCAAGCTGTCGCGGGCGGCGGTCCCAGGTGTATCCGGCGCAGGCGTACCACGCCCAACTTGCCAAACACCACCTGGTCGCTGAACTGCCGGGTGCCACGCGACGACACCTTCTTCCGCCTCCGCAAAAATCCTCGCACTCGCTCGCGCACGTGGTTGTTCACCGCCCGGTACGCCATCAACCGGGTCCCGTGGGAAAAGTAATTCGACCAGCCCGCCAACACTCGGTTGAGACGGCCTCGGACCTCCTCCCAGCGCCCCACTTCAGCCGGACGCAACACCTCGCGCACCTTCCGTCTCAGCCGCGCCACGCTCTTCCTCGACGGACTCGCTCCCAAATACCAATGACCATCCTTCTTGAAACGGTGCGGCCCGAACGTGTATCCCAGAAAGTCAAACCGCTCCTGGTTGGCCTTCACCAACTTCGTCTTCTCCTGGTTCAGGGTCAGCCCGATCCGCTCCATCGTCCGCGCGGTGAACTGCAGCGCCTCCGCCGCGCAACCGCGGCTGAGAATCACGAAGTCATCCGCGTAGTTAACGATCACGGCCCGAAACTCGCTTCCCTTCCCCGTCCGCCGCCAGTACTTCAGAAAACGGTTCATGTACAGATTGGCCAGCAACGGGCTAATGACGCCACCTTGTGGGGTGCCGCAGCGGCTTCGCTTGCCGCCCGTCATCCGCCGTTTCCCGTTTTCATCCCGCTCTTCGACCGGCGTCTTCAGCCACCTTTTGATGACAGTTAAGACTTGTCGGCCCGAAATGCGCCGCGCCACGCACTGCAGCAGCTCGGCGTGCGGAATCGTATCAAAGTACTTCGACAAATCGGCGTCGACTACATCGGTGTAGCCTTCACACAGCAGTTGATGCACTCTCCGGACCGCGTCGAGCGCGCTCCGTTTCGGCCGGTAGCCATAGGCCTCCGGGTCCAAGTCCGCCTCGAAGATCGGCTCGATCACCAGCTTGAGAGCGGTCTGCGCCACGCGGTCCCGAATGGTCGGAATCCCGAGCGGCCGCTGGCCGCCGCCAGGCTTGGGAATCATCACCCGCCGCACCGGCTGAGGCCGGTAGCTCTTCGAACGCAAGTCTTGTTGCAAGCTTCGCAACCACTCCGTCCAGTCCCCGGATTCGATCTGTTCAAACGTCACGCCGTCCACTCCCGGCTTGCCTCCGTTGGATTTCGCCAACCGGTAGGCGTGCTCGAGAATGTCACTGCGCCAGACCTTGTCCCACAACTGATAGAAGCGGAAGTTCGGCTCCTGCTTCGCTTTGAGATAAAGCTTCTTCCGCAGATTTCCGATCTTTTCCGGCGTTTTCAGACTCATGCCAATCACCTGACCTGTTCTGCTTCCAAAGCGTGCCGGAAGGCAGGGCCCTTCGCTCCACCGCAGTTACCCGGCTTCTTCGCTACCATGGCCCTGTCCGACTCCCCGCCGGGTCCGCCCTCCTTTCCGAGGACGGCGGAGTTGCGAGCTCCACCCGCCGGGGTCTCCCTTCCTGCACCGCGGTCTCCCTTGGCTGACATGCCGTGCCCACTACCCCGGCGGACCGGACCGGTGCAAATGTCGGTTGCTTCCCGGTCCGTGCGGCCTTCCCCGTATCTCAGGCGGGTCGGCGTCCGCGATTTCCCTTTCGAGGCCTGCTCAGGCTTACTGCGCGTTACGGCCTGCCAGCTTGCTCGCCCGGCTTTCCCCAGACTTTGTCACGAGGCTTCCGCCTGGCCAGTTACCCGGCCAAGCCGCTCGTCAGCTTCCATGCTTACCGACAACTACATAGGTGGGCTCCTTCCTCCCACAGGGTGTCCGCGCCGAAAAGGCGCACTGAGAAATGCGGGCTAATCCCAATACTGTCCACTTAGAGCTTTTGAGCTTAGAACCGTCGGGCCCAGAGCCGTCCAGCCGCGAAGCGGCGCAGGATCGTAGCCCAGGGTGGAGCGAAGCGGAACCCTGGGTGCGAAAACCATCCCGGGTAAGCTCCGGACGGGGCGTAGGAGCAAACCGGCCCGTTCGTCTGCGCGGAGTGCGATGCGGGGCGGGCGTTCAACGAGACCCGAAACAAGACCACACGGCATGCAACAAAATCCGTCCGCGGAACTACTAAGTCGACAGGATTGGGGTTAATCCAGCCGAACGGCTGGCGAAGACGGTAAGCTACTTGCCAGGTGGGAACAGCTTGAAGACCTCGAGCGTTTCGCCGCCTTCACTCTTCAAGTGCTGGGGCATGACGGCTGCCGGGTGGGTCACCAGGAATTCGTCGCCTGCCGCGATCGGGATCCCATTGAGTTGGCCTTGACCGCTCCAGACCAGCAGGGCGTAGGGGGATTGCTCAGTCATCTCGAATGTCCCGGTGACGCGTACGCGTTTGCCGCTGAACTTCGGGGTCATTCGCGGCGGGAAGATCCAGTGTTCTTCTCCCTGGCCGGGCTGACGGGTTTCCTCGATCAGCTCGGGGATCAGGTAGTTCTTCTCCATGACACCTGGGGCCGCGGCCCGCTCGAAGTCGACGAATTGCAGGGATTCCTCGATGCTCTCGAAACCTGGGTGAGTCTGCTCGGGGGTTTTCCTTTTACCCATGAAGTACCAGTCCAGATGAAGCGAAATGTCGGAGGGCTGCTGGATTTCAAGTGTCAGGGCCGTCCCGGGGCGGTGCGGCACGCCGGATGGCACATACATTCCTTCCTCGAACTTCTGCGGGGCGACCGGTGAAAGCTCCAGAGCGTGGTCGCCGCCCCTCTCCACGGCGCGGCTCAGGTCATCGCGCGTGACGCCGGGGTGGAGACCGAGGTGCGTGTAGGGTACGGGACCCTTCGGGCGGGGCAGGAAGTAGTAGGCTTCCTCTTTGCCCAGTTTGTGGCGGCCGAAGTATTGGGGGAAGTTTTGCACGTCCTCGTCGCGGGCGTGGAAATGAAAAACGATGGGATGGTGCGGGTCGAGAATCTTGTTGAGCACCGGGAACATGGGGGCGTAGCGTTCGGCCAGCGCGGGGCCCAGGATCGCTTCGGGTCGCGCGGTGATGGCGTCCTTCAAGGTGATGGGATCTCCAGGGACGTCGAGAAAGCTCAAACCTTCGCCGGGCGCCGGGTTGGGATGGGCGGCTAGGGCGGTGGAGGCGATCCAGCGCTCGGGAATCCAGCGGTTGACCCCGGCTTCGAAGGTGCCTCCGGGTTCTTCGTTCAGCCCCAGGCGGGCGTGGTCCATGTAGTAGCGGCTGACGTAGTTGGGTTTGAGTTTGAGGATGCCGGCCGTTTCGCCAACGATCTCGTCGATCGTCTCCACCAGGTTGCTCATGTGCCGCCCCTCCTTATTCTGAATCAACGAAGGACTGTCTGAGCGGGCAGTTGTGGCGGACACCGGTTTTTACCGCGCCGCCGCCTCTGCCGCTGGCTGTAGCTGGGGGTTCTCCGTGTAAGAATTGGGAGGCCGTGGCACACCCTCGATGAGGTTCTTCTTCGGAAATGTATCGACTAGGGATTGCAGGCGCTGGGCGAGTTCAGGATGCTCCGTCGAGACATCGTTCTTCTCGTAAGGGTCTTCCAGAATCCGAAACAGTGCTCCTTCCGTCTTCCCGGTTTTCGGTTCAATCAAGCTCACGTACTTCCATTCCCCGTGAAAAACGGCCCACGAATCCTCATCGCCGATCAGAACGTCACCACGAGGTTCGACTCTCCCCTCCCTGATGGCGGGCCAGAGATTTTCTCCGTAAAACGGCTTCGTGTTCTTGGGCTTAACTCCGCACGCTGCCGCCAAAGTAGGGAACAGGTCATGGGCCGTAATCATCAAGCGCGACTTGGTCCCGGCCTCGATCATCCCCGGCCACTTCATCGCCGCGGGGACCCGGATTCCCCCCTCGAATACGTCTTTCTTAATGCCCCGCAGCGGAACATTGCTGCCGCCGAACCGAGGGACGGCCCCGTTGTCGCTAAGCCAGAGAACGAGGGTATTATCGCTCATGCCTTGGCCGTCCAACGTGGCGAGAACTTTTCCGATTGCCAGATCCATCGCATCTACCGCGGCGGCGAATGTGCGCCTGTTCTGATCTGGGAGGTGCTCGTATTTAGCAATGGACTCAGGCGGCGCCGCCAGGGGGAAGTGCGGAGCATTGAAAGAGAGAAACAGAAAGACTGGTTTCTCCTTGTCACGTCCTTCCAGCCATTGAACCGTTTCACGCACGATCAGATCGGTGGTGTAACCGGGCTCGCGTACAGTCAGACCGTTTCTCTGCCAGTCTAGACGGCCGCCATAAACATGAGTGTAATAATCCAGGTTCCCCCCAAGATGGCCATAGAAATAATCGAAGCCCCGGTTTTGAGGGAAATACTTTACGTGGTCCGAGCCGAGGTGCCATTTGCCGGCGATAAAAGTTTGGTACCCCGCAGCCTTGAAAGACTCCGGCATTAAGTGTTCGTCTGCCGGAAGCCCGTCGCCGAAGCCGCGCACCGCGTTGACTATGCCGATGGAGACCGGGGAGCGGCCCGTCATCAATGCCGTGCGGGTCGGGCTGCAAACGGTGTAGGCATAGAAGCGGTCGAGTTCGACACCTTCCCTGACGAGACGGTCGATGTTGGGCGTGTTAATTTCGCTGCCGTGATAGCCGACATCGTTCCAGCCCAAATCATCGGCCATTAAGATGAGGAGATTGGGGTTTTGAGAGGCTGGCGAGCGTTGGGCAAAAAGACTGACGGACAGAAGCAGCAAACTCGGAATCACATTAGCCAGACTCAGCTTCTTCATCGCACGGCCAGAAGCCATTCTATAGGAAACCGGCCCCGCTGTGTTGCGTCCGCGTTGCGGTTGCGAAAGTACCAGGGTCCGGCTGTCTTCCTCAAGCCGTCATCGAAGCAAGGAACTCCGCATTGCTGCGGGTCTTGCTCATCTTGTTGTTAAGCTCGCCGCTGCCGCCTGCTCGGCTGCGAAGGCCGCCTCAAACTCCTCGGGCAGGCGATAACCCAGCGCCGAGTGCAGGCGCTTGCCATTATAAATGAACGCTAGAAAATGTCCGATATCGGCCTGCGCCTGCGCTAAAAAGTCCTTGTCTCAACGAGCGGGCGAATGTATACTTGGGTGGTCGAACATCAGAATCCCGGCCTCTGGAGGAAACATCGAGATGAAGATCAGCAGCCCTGGAATTGCTAACTTTGCAATCGCTGCTTTGCTGCTCGTGCTACCGATCGGGCTCACAGCCGCGGGAGAGTTGCCGCCTGCCGCGGACATCACGGTGGACTTCGACCAGCACGTGCGTCCTCTCCTGGCCGCGAAGTGCCACTCCTGTCACGGAGAAAAACAACAACAAGCCGGATTACGCCTCGACAAGCGTCAAAACGCCTTGCGGGGCGGTGACTACGGCCCCGTCATCGTCCGGGGCAATGGCGCCGAAAGTAAGTTGATCAAGAGACTGGTAAGCGGTGATGGAGGAATGCAGATGCCGCCGACCGGACCTCTGGAAGCGGAGCAGATCGGCATCCTGCGCGCGTGGATCGATCAGGGCGCCGAGTTCGGCGACGTGGATTTCGAGGTCGCCAAGCCCCGCAAGCCAGTCGATCCCAAAGTCCGCGAATTGATCGATGCGGTACGGAAGCACGAGATCGCGTCCGTGAAGGGAATCGTGAAATCCGCGCCGGAACACGTCAACGGTCGGGACAGCGGCGGTTCCACGCCTCTTCACCATGCCGCGGGCTTCGGCACGCTGGAAACGATGAAACGGCTGATCGAGGCGGGCGCGGAAGTCGATGCGCGCAACGATCGGAACTCCACGCCCCTGCACTGGGCCGTGAGCGACATCGAAAGAATTCGCCTTCTTCTCACCCGCGGTGCGGACATCAACGCCAAAACCGAGAGGGAGCGTACGCCCCTGAGCCTGGCGGCGATGCAGCGTTTCGACATCGCTCCGCTAAAGCTGCTGCTGGAGAAAGGCGCCAATCCCAACATTGCCAGCATCAACGGGCAGACACCGTTGATGTCCGCCGCCGGCGCTGGCAACGTGGAAGCAATGGAATTGTTACTGGCGAAGAAAGCCGATCCGCTGGCCGTCGCCGGTAGTGGAGCCGTAGCGCTGATGGCTGCCGCCGCCAGCCGCAACCCCGAAGCCGTCAAGTTGCTGCTGAAGCACGGCGCCGACGTGAACGCCAAGACGAAGCGCAACCAGACAGCGCTTTTCGGAGCCGCGTCGAGAGGAGCCGAGGACGTTGTCAAGCTTCTGCTCGAAGAAGGCGCCGAAGTGAACATCCAGGACTATCAAGGCCACTCGCCGCTGCTGTTTGCCGCGATGTCGGAGTCGATGTCCGCTCCAACGGTTCGGATGCTGCTGGAGAAGGGCGCCAAGACGGACGTCTCCGGTCATGGTGTCTCCGGTCCGGAAGAGACGCCGCGCAGCCTGGCGGGAAAACGCGGCGACAGCGAGGTCGCCCGCCTGCTCGGCGTCTCGGAAGAAAAACGCAACAGCGGCGGCGTCGTCGCCGTTCCCGAGCTTGCCAGCGATCGTTCTCCGGCGGAAGCGGTGGAAGCCGCTATCGCGTTGCTCGAAATGCAGAGCCCCAACTTCATCAAGCGGGGCGGCTGCAATTCCTGCCATAACCAGAATCTGCCCGCGGCGGCCGCCGCGCTGGCGCGCGAACGGGGAATCAAGGCTCCGAAAACGATTGCACAGATCCCGCTGGAAGCGCTGGAACGCAGCCCCGAGCGGGCCATGAACCATGCGGTCATTGGCAGCGGCGTCCTGTACGAACTCTTCGGGTATGCGGCCACGCGCCGCCCGCCCGATGAATACACCGACTCGCTCGTTCACTACCTCAAGAGGATTCAGGAGAAAGAAGGCTACTGGGCCAGCGGCCGCGGCAACCGGCCCCCGCTCACCGCCGACGATTTCATTACAACCGCCTTGACCGTCAAAGCCCTGAAGGTTTACTCGCCCGAAGTAGAACAGGCCGGCACGCGAAAACGGCTGGCGCTGGCCGCAAGATGGCTCGAGGCCGCGAAACCGCTCAATACGCAGCAGCGCGCCTTCCAACTGCTCGGACTGAAATGGGCGGGTGGCGATGGCAGCGTCATCGAAAAGGCTGTGAAATGGCTGGCGGCGACGCAACGCGCCGATGGAGGTTTCTCGCAACTCCCGACGATGGGCAGCGACGCCTACGCTACCGGCGAGGCGCTTTATGCACTCCATGTGGCGGGCGGCATGGACACCGGCGATGCGGTCTATCAAAAAGGAGTTCGCTATCTGCTGCGGACACAAGCGACCGATGGCTCCTGGCATGTAAAGACGCGAGCCCTGCCGCTGCAACCCTACTTTGAAAGCGGTTTCCCCTATGGCCAGGATCAATGGATTTCAGCCGCGGGAACAAGCTGGGCCTCGATGGCGCTGGCCTTGACCGTGGAACCTCAAAAGCTCAGCCGCCGCTAACCCATCGGAG
The DNA here is from genome assembly GCA_965226185.1 of Bryobacterales bacterium. Taxonomy (GTDB): domain Bacteria; phylum Acidobacteriota; class Terriglobia; order Bryobacterales; family UBA6623; genus CBDCYS01. The sequence continues at coordinate 1,918,477 of CBDDCT010000007.1, read as the reverse complement.
GCCGTGACGCCCGGCGCCCATTTCGCACCCGGATGACCCGGCCGGCATTCTCCGCGTCTGGACGGCCCCAGACGTCCAAGTCCTTCGTCGCGCACAACTGACCATGCGCCGCAAGGGCATGAGCGCCGACGACCAGAAATTCAACGTCGCGCACGAATGACGCGGGTCACGGACTTATCAAGTCGGAGAGCACTCGGGTCTTCCACCTGCCAGGCGAGGCAGGCGCGGGTCAGCTCCCAGACAGCATTGATCCGCTCCTCCATCGTATAGCTGCTCCAATCGGCGTCTTCGAATGGAGTCTGCCCGCCCCTCAAGACGCGGGTTTTGAGAACGATTTCGCGATCCGAAGCCACTACTGTTATGATAGCTCGTACCCAGCGCGTCACCTTGAGATCCGGTCTCCTCGCACCGCAATGAAAGCGCTGGCCAGCAGGATCAACAGGCGCACGGTGTCCGCCGATCCAATGATGCTCACATTCTTCTCGAAAACGGGCGTTCCTCCGCGCCGTGGCGTCTCGTTGCTCGCACTACTTGTTGCTGTCGTTTTGACGCTTGCGTGCTCTTCGGATGCTCCCGCGGCCAAGTCTCGCACTTTCGAGTTTCACTATCAAGTGTTGTTTCCCTCCATCCCGAAAGGCGGCGAGCAGTACCGGATCTGGGTTCCCTTACCCAAGGAAGGACCCGCCCAAGAGATCCATGATCTGAAGGTCGTCAGCCCAGTTGGTTACGAGCAGCGCGAAGAGAGTGTCTTCGGAAACCGCTACGCCTACATCGAATTTGACCGCCGCGGTTACCCCTGGCCGCTGTCAGTGACAGTCGAGTTTCAGATTACGCGGAAGGAGCACGAAGTTGACTTCGATCGCGGTTCATCGGCCTCGGCGGGGGCAGTTTACGCTGCTGACAAGTACGAGAAATTCCTTCAGCCGAACCGTCTAGTTCCCCTGGACGGCATCATCGGCGATCTATCGAAGCAACACACGGCCGGCGTCAAGAGCCCGCTCGCCAAGGCGCGCAAGGTTTACGACTACGTCGTCTCCACGATGGCCTATGACAAAAGCGGCGAAGGCTGGGGGCGAGGCGACGCTATCTATGCTTGCGACGCCAAGAAAGGCAACTGCACCGATTTTCATGCCTTGTTTATCGGCATGATGCGCGCGGCGGGCATCCCGGCTCGTTTCGAAATCGGCTTCCCCTTGCCGCGGAACGAGAAGCGGGGCAGCATCCCCGGCTACCATTGCTGGGCGGCGTTCCATGTTGACGGCATCGGCTGGATTCCGGTCGACGCCTCCGATGCATGGAAAGATCCGGCGCGCAAAGATTATTTCTTCGGGGCTCTTGACGAACACCGCGTGCAATTTACCACGGGGCGTGACATACGGCTGGACCCCAGCCAAGCCGGCGAACCGCTCAACTACTTCATCTATCCCTACGCGGAACTCGACGGCGAGCCAGTGGAACCGACAGAAAAGCGCTTCCGTTTCCGGGATCTGGAAAACCCGAGTTGACCTGAAACTTGGCGCCGGTGGACGACGGGAACGCTTTGCGCGCGCCGGCCTCCTCTTGCTGCTGAAAGCTCATCGCTGGACCGCTTGCTGACGCGCGCGGCCCAGTTCCGGGCGCTCAGGCAGCGGCGTCCCACGATGCTACGCGGCCGGTACGGAAGGCGAGGTTGCCCAGGTGCGCCCCGCTGGCGGCGGCGACTCCGGCCTCGGCGGGCGCGTTGGGGGTCTTGCGGGTTCGCATGCAATCCACCCAGTTTTGAAGATGGGCCAGACCGCCATCGACATCGAAATCGGCGCCACGCGGATTCGACCCGAGGATGCCCTCCTTGTAATCGATCGTGCGGCCCCGCTCGGGGTGGATCTCGTAGCGCCCGCGATCGAGGTAAAGCGTCGCTTCGCTTCCCATGAACTCGAGCATGGCGGCGTTACGGGCGTTGATGAAGGTTCCCTCGAAATAGATCTGGACCTGCTGGTCCGGGTAGCGCAGCAACGTCTGGATAGTATCGGGAGTTTCCCACTGGGGGTACAGGAAAGTGTCGCCAATCGTGCTGGCCGTCTCGGGGTGATCGAGGCCGAGATACCAGTTGGCAACGTCTATGTAGTGGACCATCAAGTCCGTCAGGATGCCTCCTCCGAAGTCCCAAAACCAGCGCCAGTTTCTGAATCGCAGCGGATCGAACGGTTGCTCTTTGGCGTTGCCCAGAAACTGCTTCCAGCCGACCGTATTGGGATCGATTTCCGGGGTGGGCCGCTGCCGAAGGATCGCGTTGCGGTTCCATGTCAAGTGCACTTTGTGAATCTTGCCGAGCACGCCGGACTTGATAATCTCGAGCCCCTCGAGGAACTGCGGCATGCTGCGTTGTTGCATGCCGACCTGAACGATCCGCTTGCTTTCGTTTTGAGCGCGGATGACGGCTGCTCCCTCGGATATTTCGTGCGTGAGAGGTTTCTCGACATAGACGTCCTTGCCGGCTTGGCAGGCGTCGATCGTCATCGGGACATGCCAGTGATCGGGCGCTCCGATGAGCACGGCGTCGATGTCGCTGCGTTCGAGAACCTCGTGGTAGTTCTTGGTGGCGAATGCTTTGGGGTCGGCGATTTCTTGGGCGAGTTTCAGGTGCTCCTCCCAGATGTCGCAAACAGCCCCCAAGCGTGTGCCGGGGACTGTCTCCATCGTTTTCATCAGCCTGCGAGCACGTCCGCCAGTGCCGATGCAGCCGATGTTGATGGTTTCGTTGGCCGGGTAGCCGAAGGCCGTCGCGGTGTAACCGGCGGCGGCCGTGGCCGTGGCAAGAAAGTCTCGTCGTTTTGTGGTTGTCATGGGCCCCGCCTTTGATTCTTGATAGCCGTATGATACACCCGCGAGCGACACCGCGAAGCACTACCGCGCGGGACGTCCGGAACCCGCCCGAAGGAGAGAACTACTTCACAATAGCTTGTGCCGGCCATAGCGGCCAGCGCGGCCAGCGCCGCCGCGGCTCGGTAGGATTGTTTTTCTGGCACGCGAGGGAGCGGGTCTTCGGCCTGGTCTTCGGCCAGAGAGAGAACCTCAGTCCACCCGAGCAACTAGGTCTGCGAAGCGCTGAACTGCGCTTTGACACTGGTCGGCAACCACACAAAGTTACAAGAGAATACCTTCCCTTCCGCCACCGTTTTCGGATATCATTCAGACTAAGTGAACCGTATGAGACGAACTTTTCCGCTGTGCCTCGCTGTTGCAATGGGTCTGTTCAGCGCTTCCGGCGCTTATGCGTCGGACGCCACGACGGCCCAGTTGGTGATGGCAGCCACCGCGGCGGCTACGCAAGGGGGCGCCAGGACATCGATCGCCTCGCTGTTTTCGACCAAGTTCGCGACCGGTTTACCTCAAGGCCAGACGATGACGCTCTCCGTCACGCACGGCACTTTTGGGCCAGAGGGACTCGCTCCCGACACATTCCTTTCCCTGTTCACAGGCAACGGGGCCGTTCCGGAAACGTTGAGATGGGATAACTTTTTCCGGGAAGGTGACGGTTGCACCGAGGCTGTTCCCCGATGCATCGCTCCCACTGAGCTTGGAGGGGTGGAAGTAAAGGTCAACGGCAAGAAAGCCGCAATCGCGTTCGTTCTCAAGGGATTGGATTTCAATGTCCAGGACCAGGTCAACTTCATCTCTCCCGATGACGATGCTCTCGGAGACGGCATCGAGGTCGAAATCTCGAATGCCGACGGGCTGAGCCAGAAGACCGTCATTCAGCTACTGGAGAGAGCGCCCGGCTTCTTTGGGTTTGGTCGAGGTCGAGGATTCTTGGCGGCGGTTCAGAACGACGGCTCCGCGTTCGTGGGCCCCACCGACTTATTCGGGGGAGCCCCCTTACCCAACGGACTGGAGATTCGGCCGGCCAAACCCGGGGACATCATTCAGCTCTTCGGGACAGGATTCGGACCGACGGATCCGAAAGTCCCCTCGGGCATGATTCCTACGGCAATCGCGGAACTCGCCGACGAAGTGACGGTGACAGTTGGCGGGCTGCGGGCGACGGTTTTTTTCGCGGGCCTGACCTCTTTCGCGGGAGCCGTTCAGGTTGTGATTCGCGTGCCCACGGTGGGAGATGGCAACCAGGAAGTCATTGCCTCGATTGCCGGTTCGCAAACGCAGGACAACGCTTTCATTCCAGTCCAACGAGAACAATAGCGCGCTAGCCGTGCCGTGGTCGTCACTCGGTGCTCAGTAGGGGCCGGCAATCCTGCCGGTCCATCGCCGCGAAGCGGCGACGGCAAGCTCTCCGCTACAGTCTGCCCCAAGGGCAATTTCAAGTCGGCCCCAGTTTTCCTGGGTTCTTTTCTCGCCTTCGGCGAAGTTAGAAGCGATATAATCTGCGCTAGCTTCCTTGGCGCGCCATGATCGGCCGAACCATCTCGCATTACCGCATCACCGAAAGACTCGGCGAGGGAGCGATGGGTATCGTCTACAAGGCCGAGGACACGAAACTCAAGCGCCCCGTCGCCCTCAAGTTTCTCGCCTCCCACGTGCTCGGTGACAGCAGCGAAAAGGAGCGTTTTCTGCGTGAGGCGCAGGCTGCGGCGGCACTGGATCACCCTAACATCTGCGCCGTTCACGAGATCGACGAGTTTGATGGCCGGATTTTCATCGTGATGGCCTACATTGAGGGCCAGACCCTGAAAGACAAGATCGCCTCCGGGCTGCTGAAGCTGGAAGAAGCTCTCGATATTGCGGCCGGCATCGCGCGGGGCCTGCAGGAAGCTCACGAACACAAGACCGTCCACCGCGATATCAAGAGCGCCAACATCATGGTCACTCCCAAAGGGGAGCCCAAGATCACCGACTTCGGGCTGGCCTATCTCGCTGACCGCAGCAAGCTCACCAAGTCGGGGACGACTCTCGGGACGCCGGTTTATATGTCCCCCGAGCAAGCCCAAGGTCAGACGGCGGACAGGCGTTCCGATGTCTGGTCCCTCGGTTTCGTGCTTTACGAGATGCTGGCGGGAGAGTTGCCGTTCGACGCCGAATATGAGCAAGTCATCATCTACGACATCATCAACGAGCCCCACGAACCGGTCACTGGCAGACGGGCAGGATTGCCGCTGGAGCTGGACCGCATCCTCGCTAAAGCGCTGGCCAAGGCTCCCGCCGAGCGCTACCAGCACGCCGACGATCTGCTGGTGGACTTGCGGCGACTGTGCAAGGCATTGGAGGCGCGGAAAACTCGGGAAGTCACCGAGCATCGCTCGAGGCTTGCGACGGCCTCTCAAGCGGAGGGAGAGCTGCCGCATGGTGTGGAGAAACCGCAACGTACGCCGGGTTCGCCAGAACCATCTGTTCGAGATGCAAAGGAGCAGCACGTTGAGACTGTGGAAGGACGAGCAACTCTTGAACCAGGCCAGCCCGCGGGGCAAAAGGCGCGGATGCCCGTGCCAATAGCTCTTGTTATCACCGGTGTTGTTTTCTTGATCTTGGGCGCCGCACTCGGTTATTGGTTCGGCGGCAGTTAGCCGATCACGAGCTGGAAGTTCCACAAGATGAAGTAAAAAATCGGCGACCCGAACTTCATACGACTGCCCGGCGGGGCCTTATGGGCAAGCGGCAGCCGAACGTGTGTCGCGACGAGCCGGCCAGTGCCCCCAAACAATGCTTAATGTCACATCAAACGGCCGCCAGTGCGGCATCACCCGGATGCCCGGTTCAGCTCATCCCAAGGCACAACCTCGGCTCGGCCGGCCCATCGCTCGTACAGCGTGGCAAGTTGCTTTAGTTTGTCAGGCTGCTCTTTCGAAAGGTCGTCCGTTTCCGTCCGGTCGGCTTCTAAATCGTAGAGCTCCCAATCACCGTGTTTGGCTTGGTCTCCCTCGTAACGCGAGACCAGCTTCCATTGCCCTTGCCGGACAGCGCGGTTGCCCTCGTGTTCCCAGTAAATGGCTTCGTGTCCCTGGCGCCTGCCGCTTTCAAAGACCGGGCGGAGGCTCTTGCCCTCCAGCGGCTTGATGCGGTTGCCGTTGTAGGTGTCAGGGTAGTCCACTCCGGCAATGTCAAGGCAAGTCGCCATCAGATCAATCACGTGACCCGGTTCATGGGTGATCGCGCCGCTCTGTTTGATGCCCGTGGGCCAGCGGCAAATCAGCGGAGAGGCGATTCCGCCTTCATGCACCCAATGCTTGTAAAGCCGGAATGGCGTGTTGCTGGCATTGGCCCACGGCAGGCCGTAACTGTCGAATGATGTGGCGGGACCCGGAGGCGCGTCCGGATCGCCCCAGGTATTGCGAGGCGTGCCCTTCGGAATGTCGATCTCCTCGGCGCAACCCCCGTTGTCGGCCAGGAACATGACCAGCGTATTCTCTTCGGCGCCGGCTTCACGCAGCTTGTCGAGAATCTTGCCGATGCCCTGATCCATGCCGTCGATCTGAGCGGCGTAGACCGCCATCTTCAAGTCCTCTAGTTCCTTGTCCCCGGCGTCTTCCCAAGCCGGGGCGTCCATGTCGCGGGGAGTCATCGGCCAGCTCTCGTCGACCAGCCCCATCTTGATCATGCGTGCGTGCCGTTCTTTCCGGAGCGCGTCCCAGCCCGCCATGTATTTCCCTTGGTACTTGGCGATGTCTTCCGGCCAGGCGTGCAGCGGCCAGTGAGGCGCGGTATAGGGAACGTAGAGAAAAAACGGCTTGTCCCGGCTGCTTTCGTCTTCAGCATGCTCGGCGATGAACTTCACGGCGTTGTCCGAGAAAGCGTCGGTCATGTAGAAGCCTTCAGCGGGCGTAAACGGTTCATCGTCCACGGCCATTTGCCGCGCGCCGTCAAGCTTGAAGTAGTTGCTGCCGCCGCTAATCAGCCCGTAGCAGCGATCGAAGCCCCGGTCGGTGGGCCAGTGAGGCCGCTGTTCGCCGACATGCCATTTGCCGGACATGAGCGTGGTGTATCCGCCTGGCTTGAGCGCCTCGGCAATCGTGACGCACTGGTTGTTGAGGTATCCCTGATAGGAAGGGACTCCGCGATCACTGACCATGTGCCCGATCCCGGCCTGGTGCGCGTAGAGACCCGTCAGGAGTGACGCTCGGGTCGGGCAGCAGCGTGCCGTGTTGTAGAAGTGAGTAAAGCGAATGCCCCGCTCGGCCAGCCGAGGATGTCCGATAGTTCGTGGAAAGTAGCGACTCTCCAGTCCGAGCCGTTAGGCTCGGAGTGATGTTTTTCATTTTCGAAAAAGGAGAGTCGCTATGAAGAAACGATACCAGATTGACCGCGAACAAGCCGTTCGCCAATTCCACAAGCAAGCCGAAGAATCCGGGCAGGAACGGCAACTGCACCTGCCGCTCAAAGAAGTCGCCGCCGCCCTGCAGCAAAGCGTCGGCGAGCTGATGCGCCAGGCAGGCCTGGAGCTGATGCAGCTCATCATGGACAACGAAGTGCGCCAGCTCGCTGGCGAGCACTACCAGCGGCGCCAAGCCGAGCAGCCCTACCGCTGGGGCCGCGAGCAAGGCTTCCTCGTCGTCGATGGACAGAAGGTCCCCATTCAGCGGCCGCGGCTGCGCAGCGACGACGGCCACGAACAATCCCTGGGCAGCTATGCGTTGTTCCGCCGCTCCGAGCCGCTCGACGACGCCGTTTGGGACAAGCTCATGCTCGGGCTCTCGACACGGAATTACTCGAAAGCCGTGCGGGAGTTTGCCGCCGCCTATGGCATCGAAAAGTCAGCGGTGAGTGAGCATTTCGTGCGCACCAGCCGAGAGAAACTGCGCGAACTTTTAGAGCGCCCTCTCGATAAACTCAAACTCTGCGTCATCTACATCGACGGCATTGAGTTCAAGGGCCAGCACCTGGTGGCGGCGCTGGGAGTGGCCAGGGACGGGTCGAAAACGGTTCTGGGGCTGCGGCAGGGAGCGAGCGAGAACACCACGGTGGCGGGCGAATTGCTGGAGGATTTGGCCGGGCGTGGCGTCGATTTCTCGGCGCCGATGCTGTATGTGCTCGACGGCGCGAAGGCGCTGACGAAGGCGGTCCGTAAGCACGCGGGCAAGACGGCGCCGATCCAGCGCTGTCAAATGCACAAGCGCCGCAACGTGACCGGCCATTTGCCGGAGCCATACCGCGAATCGGTGGACCGCAAGATGGCGAACGCTTATGCGATGTCAAGCTGCGCGGACGCCAAGGCGGCCTTGGAGAAGCTGCATCGCGAGTTGCTGGAGTTGAATCCGTCGGCGGCGCGTTCGCTCGAAGAGGGGAGAGAGGAAACGCTGACGATGCACCGGCTCGGACTCGACGATCTGCTGCGTTGTACGCTGGCGACGACGAACCCGATCGAGTCGGCCTTCTCGGTGGTGGACCGCGTCTGCGGCCGGGTGAAGCGCTGGCGGGGAGGCGATCAGCGCGAGCGTTGGGTGGGCGCGGGTCTGTGGCTGGCCGAGAAAAGCTTCCGGCGGGTCAAAGGCTACCGGCACTTGCCGAAATTACTCGACCAGCTCGGCAGACTGTCGCCGCCGCCTCCGGCCCAGGCCCAAGCGGCGTAAACTACAAGTTCTGGAGAGCCGCGCGTTTCAACGGAATTCTGGACATCCTCGGCCAGCCGGTCCAGGTTCGGAGTTGAGATCTCGCCGCCGTAGCAGCCGATGTCGGAGAACCCCATGTCGTCGGCCATGATGAGGATGATGTTGGGCTGTTTGGGAGCGGCGCTTTCACCAGTCGGGGACGGTGCGCTGCCGCAACTCGAAGCCAGAAGTGCGGCGGCTCCGAAGCTTTGCAGAAACTCTCGGCGGTCGATGGCTGGTCTTGTCATGGACGCGGGTAATCCTCTTTACTTAGCGCTTTTGGTGTTGAGTCCCGGGAAAGCAGCAACAGAGCCCCAGGCGCAAGCCTGGGGTCAAGTCCGCCAAACGCAACACCGTTCGAGAATGCCCAACGTGCCCTATTTGGTTACGGCTGGTCCGGGTTAGGTAGTAGCTTTCCGAGCCGGCACTGCTCCGCGGCCTAAAGCTTGCTCACGTCCACATAATTGACGCCGGCGGTTTTGCCGCCGCTGATCAGCCGCGCTTCCAGCGTTCCGGGACCTGCTTCAAGCGCAACATCCGAAAAAGTCACCGATTCGCCCTCCCGCGTGAACGGCTTGCTCAGCTCAACGTCCCCCAGCTTGAACTCGGCCCTTCCGGCGCGCTCTTGTTTTGTAAACCGGAATCGAATATCGTATTTTCCCGCGGACTTGACATCGACCTCCCAGTACCCGAGGTAACCGTCCTCCCAGCCGTCGCGCCCCACCATACGCCAATCCTGGCGGGTCAGAATCACGGGGTTTTCGTATTCAGTTCCGAGGAAGATCTTGGGCGGGTCGTAGCCGCGGCTCGCCGACACGTCTTCGAACCAGTCTTCGTACTGTTTCTTGAGATCCGCCAGAACTTCGGCCCGCTCGCCAGCCAAGTCGTTTTGCTCACCCGGATCAGACTCCAGGTCATAAAGCTGTAATGGAGTGTCTGGTGGCGCGGGCTCGCGAAAGCTCAGCGGCTGCACCAGCTTATATTTCTGGCTGACCGCGGCGAAGTTGCGGTAGAGTTGCGGCTCGTTGCCGCGGTGAGACTGAATGAAGATCGTCCGCTCGGGCCACCCGGCCGAGTCGCCGCGCAACAGCGGCATCAAACTCACGCCGTCGAATTCCGCGGAGGCGGGCGCCCCGACTCGCGCCGCCTCAAGCAGCGTGGGGGCCACGTCGATATGCGCGCCAATGTGATCGACCTTCGCCGCCTGCAACTCGGAGGGCCATCGCAGGAAAAAAGGCACACGGATGCCGCCGTCGTACGTGCTCGTCTTCTGATCGCGAAGGCCCGCGGTGAAACGCCGCGTGGTAGGGCCGTTGTCGGTCATGAAGATCAGAATCGTGTTCGCCGCCAGGTCCAGCTCATCGAGCTTGGCCGCCAGCTTGCCCATGTTGTCGTCGATGTTCGTGATCATGCCGTAGATGCGCGCGTCCTTGTCGTTCAGACCCTTGGCTCGGTAGGGTTCGATATAGGAGTCCGGCACGTCGTAGGGGGAATGCGGGGCGTTGGTCGGAATGTAGATGAAGAACGGCTGATCGCGGTTCAGCTCGACGAAGCGCATGGCGGCATCGAAGAAAATGTCGGTGCAATATCCCTGGAACTGCTTCTGTTCTCCGTTGTGCTGCAAGATCGGATCGAAATAGCTCGTCTCGGGCGGGTCTGACGGCTGACCGATGCCTCCGCCCTTGTGAATCAGCGCCTGCTGGAATCCTTGATCGATGGCTCGCAGCGGGTAGTTGTCACCGAGATGCCATTTGCCGAAGATTCCGGTGCGGTAGCCGGCGTCGCCCAGCATCTCGGCGAGAGTCACCTCATCGCCGTGCATCATGGCCCGGCCCAGATACGTGTCGACAACCCCGGTGCGGTAGTTGTATCGCCCCGTCATCAGGCTGGCGCGGGTAGGCGCGCATACCGGCGACACGTAAAAGCGCGTGAATTCCACGCTCTCCGAGGCCAGGCGATCGAGATGGGGCGTGTTGATCATCTCGTTGCCATGGGAGCCGACTTGCCCCCAGCCCTGATCATCCGTCATGACCAGAATGATGTTCGGAGGCGTGAAGGCTTCCTCCGCCGGCTGGCCGCAACCAAGGAATCCCAAAGCAGCAACAGCAAGGATGATGATCTGAAACCAGGCTTTTCGCCCAACCGGAGTGTGGTGGATTTTCATGATGTACTTCTCTTACTGCAAGGCAAATATCACAAGTTTACAGTGAACAGAGTGTAGCACCTCACCCCAATACTGTTTACTTAGGAGTCTTCGAGCCCAGAGCTCTTGAGCCGCGAAGCGGCGCGGGATCGTAGCCCTGGGTGGAGCGAAGCGGAACCCAGGGTGAACACCCCACAAAGCCAAGCCCCGGATGGGGCGCGGGAGCGGGCGGATACAATGCCTTCCCGATGAAACCGAACCGTCACCCGTGTGTGCGAGCCCCACTCGGCCGCCCTACACCAGTGGCAGCAACCAGCTCATCAGCAGCGTCGTCAGAAAGCCGGCGAACCCCATCACGACCAGCATCGCGCTCTTGGTCTTCAGTGACTCGATCTCGGTGAGTCCGGTCATGGTGCGGTAAACCCAAAAGCCGCTGTCGTTCATCCAGGCGCCGACTTGAGCGCCAGACCCGACTGCCATCAGGACATAGACCGCGTGATAGGGGGGCGGACTGGCGGCGAGCATCGGCGCCATGATCGACGAAACCGTAATCATGCAGACCGTTCCCGAGCCTTGAGCCACCTTGAATAGAGCCGCGAGCAAGAAACCCAGCACCAGCAGCGACACGCCGGCGCCCTCGGCCAAGCCGCCGACGGCGTCTCCCACTCCGGCCAGCACCAGCATTCCCCCAAAAGCGCCGCCGCCCGCCGTGATGAGAATGATCACGCCCGCGCTCGATATCGCTCCCTCGATCGGCTTCGACAACTGCTTCAATGTCAACCCCTTTTGCTTCGTCAGCACCCACGCCGCCGAAACCGCCGCCAGCAGCAGGGCAACGCTCGGATTCCCCAAAAACGCAGTCAGCGGGGCCAGCTCGGATTCCGGCGCCACGGTGTTGACGATCGTATTCGAGGCGATCAGCGCGACCGGCAGCAGAATCGGAGTCATCGAAACCCAGAATCCGGGCAATTCTTCCTCGGACCGCGTGGCGATTCGCTCCAGTTCTTCCAAGGACAGCCCCGGGGCTTCGCGGACCGGGATGTTGAGTTTACGGTCGATAAAGACGGCGTAGAGCCAGCCGAAAAAGGATGCCGGGGCGGCGACGCACAACCCGACCAGAATCACCACGCCGAGGTCGATGTTCAAAGTAGCCGCCATGGCCAGTGGCCCCGGCGTTGGAGGAACAAAGTGGTGCGTCGCGGTCCCCCCGGCGCTGATGGCGAGGGCGTAAAGCACAAAGTGCTTGCCGCCCAGGCGGACGCTCATCGCTCGCGCCAGCGGGATCAGCAGGTAAAAGACCGTGTCGGAGAACACAGGGACCGCGAGCACATAGCCGCTTACGACCAAAGAGAGGGAAGAATACTTTTCGCCCAGAAAAGCAACGAAGCTCCGCGTGATCCGGTCGGCCGCACCGCTTTCCATCAAACACTGGCCGATGATCGCCGCCATCGCAATCGCGATGCCGATGCGGCCGACGACACTGCCAAAACGCTCTCCGACTTCTTTGATGATGTCGGTAAGGGCGACTTCAGGGGCAAGAAAGCCGATAACGATCGCGGCGGAAATCAGCGCCACGAAGGCGTTGATCTTGAGCCGAATGATCAGCAGGAAAACGACCGCGATTGCGATCAGCAGAATTCCAATAGGGTGCATAGGGCGCTCTCTTCCGCCACACGCCCGCTAGATTCCTGTTCGCGGACGAAGCGGCTCGGAACCGCACATCATACACCCCTTTGGGGAAGTCCGTCACTTGTTGGCCGCGGGCGCGCGCATGCGTCAACGCTGATTCGCCAGCACTGCGCGAACTCCGCCAGCAGCTAGACGGCTGGAAAATGATCAGTGGCCGCGTTCGCCGATGCAACTCGGACGCAGCCGTGTCCCGGGCATCAAGATTCACGACAGCCGCGTGCCGCATTCTATTTCTCTGTTTCCATGACTCCATTTCGATGGAGCCGGCGCCGAGCGGGTTGACGTCGCCTTCCCGGCTTGACTTCTCAGGCGTAGGAACCTCCGGAGGCCCGGTTCTTCTCGGCGCGCTCTTCGACGACCTGTTCACGATAGCCGCTGGCGAGGAAGGCCTCGAGCGGGTCCTCGGGCAATCCGCGCGAGCGCCGCCAGCCCTGGAGGGCCGGCACGACGTCGCTGTGAAACGCTCGCTTGAGGATCTCCTCCGCCCCGATCAAGTCTTGCTGAGCCTGACGCTTCTGTAACTTTTCGTGGTCAACCAAGGCCGCCTTGGCGTAGAGCTCCTGAGCGGTCATCACCGTCTGAATCATCTCGGCAACCTTGGGCTTCAGATTGTGTGACTGGTCGACCATGTAGGCAATGTCGGGCGCGGCGCCCCGTTCGTGCGCAAAGCTATGGAGCTCGTGAAAGATCCGAAAAACCTGATAAGGGTCGATCGACCCCAGCGTCAAGTCGTCGTCGGCATATCGGCGGTCGTTGAAGTGAAATCCTCCCAGCATCTCCTCTTCGAGCAGCCAAGCGACAATTTGCTCGACGTTTTGCGCTTGATAGTGATGTCCGGTGTCCACGAGGACCCGCGCCCGCGAACCTGCTTCGCGGGCCAGCAACAGCGCCATGCCCCAATCCGCGATGTCGGTGTGGTAAAAGGCCGGCTCAAACGGCTTGTATTCCACCAGCAGCCGCTGATCCTTCGAAAGAGCCTCGTGCGCCCTCCGCAGACCCTGAGAAAACCACCTGCGGCGGTGACGGATATTGGCCGTGCCCGGGTAATTCGAGCCATCTCCGAACCACAACGAGACGTCGCGGCTGCCGCAGGCCTGCCCGATACGGACGCACTCCAAGATATGGTCCAGAGCCCTTTGGCGAACTTCGGGGTCCCCGTTTCCCAGGGAACCGTGCTTGTATTCCTGCCCTTCGAAGACGTTCGGGTTGATGGATCCCACCTGGACGCCAAAGCTCTGCGCCGCCGCGGCGAGAGCAAAAGCGCCCACTTCTCCGTTGGGGAGATCCCACAGCACATGGACGGCAACACGGGGGCTCGAACCGGTTAACTTATGCACCTGTCCAGCGTCGCTCAGCTTCTCCGATAGGGTCGTCGCGGCGCCGGGGTCTAAGAACTTGCCGAAACGCGTGCCCGTATTCGCAAAGGCCCACGATGGCACTTCGATCTCAAGCGAAGCGAGTGAACGCCGAATTCTTTCCTCTTGCTCGTTGGTGAGCGTCACTTCCTGTCAACCCTCAAGCCGCCCCCCCTGCTGTTACGAAACTTCCGGCAGTGTAATTCGGGTCTCCCATTATCGTCGAGCTTCGCGGAGGAGTCGGGCTTTGACTTCCTCGTCCCCCAATCTCTCACGAGAGAGGAACTTCAGGGCGACGGTGCGCCTGAGTTGGGTGTCTTCGGCCTTGTAGACCACGCCCATCCCGCCTTCGCCGGGCTTGGACAGGATCTTGTAGTGGCTGATGGTGGTGCCGGTCATCGACGGCTAGATTGTACCGCTTGGCGGATAGATGTCGGGAACACGACACTGCGATTGTACCGCTTGCGGGGTGCTGAGGGGCTCAGGAACCCGATTGTTGGACGGAAATATCTCATCAGCTGTGCCCAGCCACGGCAAACGCGCGAAGGTGAGAAACTGAACGCGATCCGACCAAGGAAGTATCGGTGCTTTCTTGTAGCGTAGCCTGCGGCCGCGTTCCGGCAATCCCGTTTGCTAGCCCCAATACTGTCGACTTAGAACTTTCGAGCTCAGAGCCTTCGAACCCAGGGCCGTTGAGCCGCGAAGCGGCGCGGGATTGTGCTACCCGCGACATAGTGAACACTTTATACCGGCGACATAGTGAACAGATTGCCTCCTTTCGTTGGTGTTGTCAAGGTTGATTCAGAGTTGTTGGTTGATTCAGAGTTGTTGGTTGATTCAGAGTTGTTGGTTGATTCCGGGTTGCTCGGTGCTTCAGAACTGCCCGGGGTTCAGAGCTGCTCGATGCTTCACAGCCGTTGGGAACCGGCGAAGCCGGCCCGGAGGGGCCGCGGCGCTCGTCGAACGTGCCCAGCTGCAACGAGCAGAACCAGACCCGATAGACCCCGTCGGCGATCGCCTCGAGCCCCAGCGGTTCCCCGTAGAGCAGCTCGCTGACGAAGATCCGCGCCCCGCGCCAGTAGATCTCGCCGCGCTTGCCCACCTGGCGCCGCGGAAAGCTCGACGGATACTCGATCTCAGGCAGCTGCGACGGATAAGCACGATCCGAGGGGCGATAGAGACTGGCCGGCACTTGCTGGCCCAACGCCTGGTGCGGCCGCTGCTCGTTGTACTCGCAACAAAAGCTTTCAAAGGCTCGCTGTTGCGCTCGCCGATTGGCCGCCGGCGGATCGGCCGTGTGTTGCTTCAGCGTACGATGAAAACGCTCCTGGCGGCCGTTGGCGCTGGGCGTCGCCGGGGGAATGCGCTCCACCTCGATGCCCAGCCTCAGCCACCACACGCTCAAGCGGCTCAAACCCTTGATGGCACGGCTCGCAAACGGCGCGCCGTTGTCGCTGCGGATGGCGCGCGGCAGCCCGTATTGGAGAAACACCGCCTCGAGCACCCTGCGTACCTGCACGAAGTTGCAGGCATCGACGGCTTGGCAGCACAGCGCGTAGCGGCTGGCATTGTCGACCAGGGTCAGCGGATCGATGCGACTGCCATCGCGGCACGGGAACCAGCCCTTGAAGTCGATCGAGACGACATCGTTGGGCTCTTTGGCGTGTGCCAGAGGTTCGCTGTAGGGCGGTGTGCGGCGGCGTTTCTTGCGTGGCCGCGTGAGCCCTTCCTGACGCAGGATCTCGCCGATCGTCGAGGCGGCTGGCGGCTGTTGTTGAGGCTGCTCACGCCGCATCACGGCGCGGATCTTTGGTGCGCCCCACAGCGGGTGCGCGGCGCGGATATCGAGAATGCGGGCGACCCGCTCGGGCCTGATCTGTTGCGGGTGATGGAGCGGCGCCCGCGAGAGGTCCCCGAGCCCTGCGGGGCCCTCGCGCTGGTAGCGCTGGACCCATTTGTAGCCGATGCGGCGTTGCATGCCGTAGCGGCGGCAAAGCTCGGTCTTCGACTCCAGACCGGCTTTCCAATCCAAGATGAACTTCATACGTTGATCCATGGCGTGTGTTTCTTCCCAAGGCATGGAAACATTGTCGTCTCTCCATGTTTCCCCTGAAAAGTTGTTCACCATGTAGCCGGTATGTTTTGTTCACCATGTCCCCGGTAAGCACCATCCAGAGCCGCAGTGTCCGCACCGATACTTGCAGATCGTGGTCCTTTCGCAAATGCTCGGCCGCCAGAGTAGGCCCGCAGCGCTCGTGCGGTTCGCCGGAGTAGTGTTCGCGCACCAGTTGCAGCACTCGCTTGCGAACTTCCGCCGGCTTGGCGCGGTTCGATACCCGGCCCACGTTGGCGTGCTTCAATGCTTTTGTCCCTCCCGCGCTGTAGCGCCTCCAGATCCGCTTGCTCTGGCGATAACTGCAATCCAGCATCCGCGCCGCCTCGCTCAGCTTCAACTCGCCTCGCTTCACCCGGCCCAGCACCTCGCCTCGTCTCAATTCCTTGTCGTTCATCCATGTCCTCTCCAATCTAGGCTCCTCCTTCGGAGCCTTAGATTAGGGGACATTTCTATCGCCCTCTCATGGGGACATTATCATCGCCCTTCAACAGGAGGAAGCCCCAAACGACCCCCACGACCCTTTCCCGAGGGAGGCGCGAGGGTCCAGGTTTCGCGGAACGGCGGGCGTGACGCGGTTTGGAACCGCGACGGCCAAGAGCTGTTCTTTGTCGAGGACAACAAGCTGATGCTGGCTCAAGGGAGCGCCGGAGAGAGGTTGAGGTCGGGGAGATCACTCGACTGTTCGAGAGTCGTTACTTGAACCCAACGGGAACGCTGCCTGCGTATGACGTCTCGGCTGACGGACAGCGATTCGTGCTCATCGAGCCGGTCGGCTATGAGGATGAGCCAGAAGAGAGGGCGGTTCACATCGTCCAAAACTGGCACGAAGAGTTCCCCGACCGCGAGCAGGAATAAGTCTCTTGAACGAACTACATAGCGGCTGTCTGCGGAAAGCTGTTGGTAAATCCCGTAACCACCAGGAATCAGCAGTCGTTGGTTCGTAACATACTCCAACCATGTCACTTAGACTGATTTCGCCAGGCTAGGGAATGAAAAGATCTCCTTCTCGTCCATTGGTTCGACGAGCGTGGGACCCTGATCTGGATAGATTCTCCTCAACGGCAGAGGGTTGATCAACACGAATCATCAATTCGGAAGCCCCAAACGACATCGTCAGCAGCGTGCTGAAAATGAACGCAAGCACCATCCGGAGCGGCATGCTACCGGCATCGCGAGCACCAGGTCACCACCCGATCACCCCGGCAAACCCGAAAATTCATACGCTAGTGTTGTGCGCCAATCGTACCGCAACGTATGGATTTCGGTTGGGGAAGAGGGAAGCCCGTTTCAATGAAAACGGGCTGACAAACCTTGAGCGGCAGGGCTTACCAGTCGTAAAACGACTGGCCTGGAAACACACCAAACCGCGTGAACGCGGTTCAAATGGCCCGTATCACGCCGCTAAACGGCATTTCTCACCACCTGACGGCCCAAGCACGCGACAGGCCCGCCATTACTTCGTTGCGCTTGCTCGCGGTGCTGAACGCACTGTGTCGAGGCGACGTCGGCCCGGAGGCCGACGCGGCCCGCCGGGAGGCGCGCGCCACGTTACGGTCTGAATGGCCCACTGCACCAGTTAAGGGGATTAGGGCCTGGCGCTGTTGTCTAAATTTTGAACGACCATTGGCGCACGGCTTCGGGCTCGACCCAGCGCTTGATGCCCTGGATTTGATTTTGGCGCCAATAGGTGTTCCAGTCGATTTGCTCGGGATTCCACGGGAGGCGGGCGCGGTCTTCCTCGGAGATCCGGTTCACTGCTTCGCGAATGTTTTGGGATTCGAAAACGTAGCGGTGATGCAGAATGAAAGGCAGGTATTGCTCGAGGGTCTGCTGGCGGAAGCCAAGTTGCAAGCCGAGGGTCCTCAGAGAAGTCCTGGCGGCCTGCAACTTCCGTTTTCCCGGGAGTCCGGTTCGATTCAAAATTCCTTCTAAGATCGCCGCCGCCGCTTCCGCGCGATCCACGCGCCGCTGCAGTTTCGCGCGGCGCTGGCGGGCGCTTTCCTGGGAATGAAAACGCAACCGGCCGACGGGATCGAGCCACCACGGCGAACCTCGCCTGCCGTTCTTCGAGGCACGGCGGGCCTCGTCGTCGAGCAGTTCGACGAGCCATCCCAAGCCGAGGGGATTTGTATCGGCCGTGGCAAGCTGGCAGACCTGCCGCTGCTCACCGTGAAGCAGCAGGGCGCCGGTGATCAGGATGGCGGCGGCAACGAGGTCAACCGGGACGACTTCGAGCGGCATCTCGCGGCGCACCGGCCAGTCCTTCAATCCGCTCATCGCCATCAACACCAGCGGCGCGGCGGTGCGGCCGCCCTCCACCCATCCGGGGAATGGGAAGCGCAGGGAGCTTTCGACGATCCCCGGGCGAACAATCGCATAGTCGAGCCCGCGCCCGGATGCAAGCACCTGCTCGCCGAGGCTTTTGGTGTAGCTATAGGTGTTCACCCATCCCCAGCGTCTGGCACGCTGCTTTCCCAACTCCGTGAGGCGGCTGGCGACGGCCTGCGAACCTGCCTGACCGTTCTTGCTGTCTTGCGAGGCTTCGCGGATCCGCTGAACCTTTTCTCGGCAGTCAGCTATCTCGGCCCCGTGGTCGAAGGCGTGATCCGAGGGACCTTTGCGCCGCGGGTAGAACCCCGGAATCGGCTCGGTTTCTTCCACAAGGCCATCCGCGGCGCCTGCCACATAGCACGTCGAGACATGCAGTAGCTTGGCGCCGAGACGCTTCGCGAGCGCCGCGAGCTGCTCGACACTATCGACGTTGGCCCGCAGTGAATCGTCCAGCGGAGGAAAGAATTCGACGAGCCCGGCGCAATTGAGAATCAGGCCGATGCGCCCTGCGAGAGACTCGACTTCGGACTCGCCGAGACCGCTGTTGGGGAGGCTGGCGTCGCCGCTCCAAACGGTGATCTTTTTGGTCAGGGCTTGCTTGGGATACCCGGCAACGACTCGCTCAAGCGCGGGGGAGCAGAGAACCTCTTTCTCGAAACGCTCATTCACGCTGAGATTCCGCCGCGGCCGGATCAAAACGTGCAGGTGTTTCAAGCCGGGATAGCGGTCCAGCAACAGAGCGAGGATAATCTTGCCGACGAAGCCATTGGCTCCGGTAAGAAAGATCTCGGTTTGCTGGAATGTCTGGCCGACGTCGATCAAGCGTCAGTCTCCCGTGCAAAACCTTTGTTGGGTGCTGCCGCTGGGACGATAGCGCCAGGCTGGGCTGGAAGGGACCGTCATTCGGCAAGGAAATCCGACAGCTCTTCGCGGGTCATGGGCGCGTCCCACCCTTCGCGAAACGTGATTTGGCCCTTTGCACTGCCGAATTCCCGTCGAGAGGCTGGCTCGATGGGAACTGACCCGGCAGGCGCCTTGCCGGCTTTCGCAATGACGCGTCGTCCGCTCGATCGAACTCGTTCGATCAGTTTTGAGAACTGACTCTTGGCCCAATGGATATTTATTTCCACGTACTCATTCTAACGCCAGCGGATGGACGGAGACCAGTACCCATACAAGTCCGGGATGGTCAAAAGCCCGTTAAAACGGGCATAGAAGACCTGTACCAGAGCAGTCTGTTCGCGACCGGCCCTAAAAGGACCGGCCTAAGAAACCAAGCCTCGTGAACGTGGCTCACCGGGGCTGCCAAGGTGGCCCGCCCCGGCGATCGCCTGGAAAAAGGCGGACGATGGGACCCGCTTGGCGGGCCCCATATCAACCAGCCGCAGCCTAGCCCTGGGCTAGAGGTCGTAGTAGAGGTAGAACTCGTGCGGCACGGGGCGCAGGTTCACCTCGGCTAGCTCGTTGTCGCGTTTGTAGCTGATCCAGGTGTCGATCACGTCCTGGGTGAAGACGTCGCCGCGAAGCAGCCACTCATGGTCGGCTTCGAGGTTATCGAGCACTTCTCCTAGCGAGCCGGGCGTTTGCTTGAGTTGAGCCTTTTGTTCCGGCTCGAGATCGTAGAGATCCTTATCCATCGGGGAGCCGGGATCGATCTTGTTGATGACGCCGTCGAGACCGGCCATCAGCATCGCCGGGAAGGCCAAGTAGGGGTTGCAGCACGGATCCGGACAGCGGAACTCCATCCGCTTGGCTCCGGGGCTCTTCGAGTAGACCGGAATGCGCACGCAGGCGGAGCGGTTGCGCATGGAGTAGGCCAGGTTCACCGGCGCCTCGAAGCCGGGCACAAGACGGCGGTAGGAGTTCGTCGTGGGATTGGTAAACGCCAGCAGCGACGGCGTGTGCTTAAGAATGCCGCCAATGTAATGCATCGCGGTTTCGCTCAGCAAGGCGTATCCCGACTCATCGAAGAACACGTTCGTATCGCCCTTCCACAAGCTCTGATGGACATGCATGCCCGAACCGTTGTCCCCAAAGATCGGTTTCGGCATGAAGGTGACCGACAGATTGTTCTTCTTCGCCACGTTGCGGATGACGTACTTGTAGTACATGACGCTGTCGGCCATCGAGGTCAGCGAGTCGAACCGCATATCGATCTCGGCCTGGCCGGCGGTTCCCACTTCGTGGTGATGCACTTCGACCCTGACGTCAAAGGCCTTCATGGCGAGCGCCATTTCGCTGCGCACGTCCTGCATGCTGTCGGCCGGCGGAACGGGGAAGTAGCCCTCTTTGTGGCGTATCTTGTAGGCGAGGTTGCCGCCGGGTTCGCTGGCGCCGGCGTTCCATATACCTTCCGAAGAATCGACGGAGTAGAACCCGCTGTTCGCCGACTGGCCATATTTGACATCGTTAAAGATGTAGAATTCCGGCTCCGGACCCCAGTAGCTGGTGTCGGCGATGCCGGAGCCCTTCAGGTACGACTCCGCTTTTTGAGCGATGTACCTGGGATCTCGGGAGTAGGGCTGGCGCGTGAGAGGATCCTCGACGTTGCAAATGATGCTCAGGGTGGAATGCGTCCGCAACGGGTCCATGTAGGCCGTGGTGGGGTCGGGCATCAGCAGCATGTCGCTTTCTTGAATCTGCTGGAACCCGCGAATGCTCGAACCGTCGAACCCCAGGCCGTCGGTAAACATGTCGGCGTCGAATTCGGTGGCTGGTATCGAAAAGTGTTGCCAAACCCCGGGCAGGTCGATAAACCTGAAATCAATAATCTGGGCGCCTGATTCTTCGGCTAGCTTCAGTACATCCTCTGGCGTTTTAGCCATCTTGTCTCCTTTGATCGAAAGTACGTTGTTTGATTGCGCCCCGCGTGAAGCCCGGCCCAGACGGCCATGGAATAGCGCTCGGGCAGTAGATTGTCCCCGCGCGGCCGGGGCAGGGAAGCCCGGCCGCGCAAGAGACGGTCTTTCATATTAGCAAGCGATGACTGCCTTCTCAGAAGAAAACCTTAGAGACACCGGCAGACAGCGTAGCTCGATCCTAAACGTCGTAATACAGTGCAAACTCGTAGGGGTGGGGGCGCTGCCCCACCTCATTCACCTCGCTCTTCATCTTGTAGTCAATCCAGGTCTCAATCACTTCTTCAGCGAAGACATCCCGGCGGGTCAAAAACTCATGATCACGTTCCAAGGCCTCGAGCGCGCCCTCGAGCGAGGAGGGCAGCGAGGGGACTTGTTGAAGCTCCTCCGGCGAGAGGTCGTAGATATCTTTGTCGAGCGGTTCACCCGGGTCGATCTTGTTTTGAATTCCGTCAAGGCCCGCCATGAGCATGGCGGCGAAAGCCAGATAGGGGTTGGCGGCCGGGTCCGGCGGACGGAATTCCACGCGCTTCGTCTTGGGATCGCTCGAATACATCGGGATGCGGCAAGCGGCGGAGCGGTTGCGGCGCGAGTAGGCCAAGTTCACCGGAGCTTCGAATCCAGGCACCAGGCGCTTGTAGCTGTTGGTGGTCGGAGCCGCGAAGGCGACGATCGCAGCCGCGTGCTTCAACAGCCCGCCGATGTAGTAGAGGGCGGTTTCGCTGAGTCCGGCGTACTGATCGCCTCCGAACAACGCGTTGCCGTCATTCCACAGACTTTGGTGAACGTGCATGCCGCTGCCATTGTCATTCCACAATGGCTTGGGCATGAAGGTGACTGTCCGCCCGTGACGAAAGGCCACATTGCGGACAACGTATTTGTAGGTCATCAGGTTGTCCGCCGCATTGACGAGCGAATCGTACTTTTGATCGATCTCGCCTTGTCCGCCGCTGGCGACCTCGTGGTGGTGGCACTCGATCTCCAAACCGCACTTCTGCATGGTGGTGACCATTTCGGTGCGGATGTTCTGGTGGTGGTCCGTCGGCGGTACGGGGAAATAGCCTTCCTTGTAACGGGGCCGGTAGCCGAGATTGTCGTTCTCGCGGCTGGAGTTCCAGCGGCCTTCCTCGGCGTCGATGTAATAGAAACCGTAGTTGTAGGACTGGTCGAAGCGGATGTTGTCGAAAATGAAGAACTCCGCCTCGGCGCCGAAGTAAGCCACGTCTCCAATCCCGGAGTATTTGAGGTATTGCTCGGCCTTGGCGGCGATCCAGCGCGGGTCGCGTTCATAGTGCTGCTTGGTGACCGGATCGGCTATATCGGTGATCATCACCAGCGTCGGGACGTCGGTGAACGGATCCATCATCGCCGTATTCGGGTCGGGGACGATCAGCATGTCGCTTTCGCTAATTGCCTGCCAGCCGCGGATGCTGGAACCGTCGAACCCGAAGCCTTCTTCAAACTTGTCCAGGGTTAGCTGGGCAATGGGAAAGGTCACGTGCTGCCACAGACCGGGCAGATCCGCGAAACGCAGATCGAGCATTTGCGCTTCGTTCTCTTTGGCGAACCGCAGAACTTCTTCGGGACTTCGCTTGGTAGCCATCGTCACTCTCAGGTGTCGCGGCACACGACTACCTGCTCCCCCTAGCCGAGAGCATCGATGGTAACACAGGAGACGCGGATTTCCAGGCCGCTATTTTGTCCATAAAAACTTTTGATTGAATGGCAATGGAAGGACTTTGGGCCGTGAGCGGACTCCCGGTTGATCGGGCGCACTGCAGCGTTCGGCTCCTCGAACGAAACCGTCGGTGCTTCCGCCCTGGTTCTGCCCGAATCTCCACGCTGGATATGAAGCCCTAAGTTGATCCAGATCCAGCGTCGATTGAATGGATGGACCGAACTCCGTGATCCGTCCGGTCGTGGCAAGACGTTTTTGTCACCACCGCCGGGGGGCTTGCGTCTAAAGTATGTTTAAGAGAGAACAAACTCCCGGCGTGGCGGGGGCTGGCTCTGAACAGGCCCAGTCGGCGGTTGAATCGGTGACCGTCTCGGATCCCGGCGGCGGAGATTGCTCTGAAACACCGGAAGTCACGCCGGTGAGGCGACGGGTTCGAGATCTCATGGCCAAGTACGGTAGCCTGTCTTCGCTGTTGGGACTAGGCCGCGGTGCGGCATCGGACAAAGCGGCACCGGAAACACCCAGGATTCTACGTCCCGAGTACCTGGACATGGAGGGGCTGGCCCGCGACCTCGATCACGAACTAGTTTTCGAGCAGGGGTCATGGAGAGAAGCGGCAATCGCTCCCGAGCGCCGGAAGATCGCGCTGGCAATCAGCGGCGGTGGCGCGGCTGGGGCCTACAGCGCGGGGGTGTTGGAGGCGCTGCTGGTGCGCCTCAAGGAACGCGGCATCGAGATCGACCTGCTGGTGGGGACGTCGGCGGGAGCACTCAACGCCTATGGGGCTTTTCTGGAACGGCTGGGTAAAGCGAATCCCCAGATGAGCCAAGATCCCGAGATGCGCCAGCCGTACTCAACCTTCATCGCTTCGATTTGGTCCTATCTTGACCGTGATAAGCGGACCTCAACCTGGGTCGCGGGCCGCCGGGGATGGATTGTGGATCTGGCCAGCCGGGGAGTTGGCGATCGCTGGATGAAGTGGGGCATGGGTGCACTGGTTGCCGGATTGATCATCGTGCTCAACCCGTTTCTGCTGGTGTGGATGTCGCTGGCTTTGGGCGCGGACCGTTGGCTGCCCGGCGGGCCACCGGACTGGGGTTTCACGGCCAATCATCCCCTGCACTTCGCGGTGCTGGGTTTCTGTTCCTTGCTGGGGATGATCGCGATCGCGGCGCTGCTGATTCGAAGTTTTCGGTTCAGCTTGTTTCGCGATGTGCCTTTGCTCAGACTATTGGCCAACACGGGACCGGATGGTGATCTGGAACGGCCGCGCTTTGAGTCTCGCGGGAAAACGGTCGATCAAGCACGGGTGTTAAGTCGCGAGATCGTGAAATCTTGGTACGACCGCCAGAACGAGCTGCCGGAGCTGATGTTCACGGCCACCAACGTCTCACTCGGCAGCGACTGCCTGTTTACACTCGTTCGCCCCGACACGTATCAACGTTTGGTGAAGCTCGGCTGGCTGGCCGTTCAACTGGATGGGGGCGGCGAGCTGGCAAGACGGTACCGCCAGGACAAACGTGCTCTGTTCACGCTTTCGGAGAACTTTCTGCGATGCATCCTGGGATCAACTGCCGTTCCGGGTGCGTTTCCCGCCCAAGAGTTGGGCATTTATGGCCCGGACGGAAGGCACGAGGTTCGCCATTTTTTTGTCGACGGCGGCGTCCTCAACAACAGCCCGGTCCACATTGCGATTGATGCCGGGGCCACTCATGTCATTTCGCTCGAGCTGGAACCTCTCTGTCCGATCCAGCCGCTGGAAGTCGACGATCGGGACGGCGGGTACAACTTGCTGGAGACCTCGGTCACGACGTTCTCCACCCTTCTCAAGCTTTCCACCCGGGGAGACATTCGCAGAACCGCGACCTGGAACCGATTCTTAGTCGAGCATCCAGAAGCGGCCAAGGCAAAAGCAGCTCCGGACAAGGAAGATCAAGCCGAGCAGGAACCCGACTCCCGCCCGGCGACGAAGAAAAGGGTGGTCCCTCTCTACCGCATAGCTCCCGAGCAGCGCGAGATCGGGACGGTGGAGTTCGACGGACACTTCGAGGCCGGCAAGCAAACCGTTACGTTGCGTGACTGGCTGCGGCGAGGTTATGTCGACATGCAAGGGAAACATATTTGGCGCGCTACGGTGCAGCCGCATCCGGGCGGTGGAACCGTTGAGCCGCTGAGCGGTTGAGCCCCGTCGTGGTTGTTTCGCCCAGTGGTTCTAGGGCCGTCCCGCCGACGGCTGGCAGCCACGACCAGGCAATCGTACAACAAATCAACTGAACAGTGTGCGGAACGGAGCGGCCGGGCAACGGGTGCAAACGGCTCAACCACTCAACGGCTCAACGGATAAGCACAAATACGCTCAGCGGTTAGTGTGAATAGCGGATTACCGCGGCTGCGAGATCTTGCCTACAGTCAAGAGGGGAAGTGCAGGTTGCTGCCGAAGAAGCCCGGCTCCGCGCGGCCATAATCCGCGCAAGACCGGCCTTGCAAAGGACGATAAGGATACATTGCTAAGCCGAGATGTCTTGTCGTGGAGAACGGTGAAGAATGGCCGAACCATGCACGTGGGTTGGCAGCTGAGAAAGGTGAGCTGATCATGTTGCTATACCGTGCGGGATCCCTTCCACTGGGGTGTCTATGAACAAAAAGCTGGTGATCGTGATCGGCGTCGCATTCCTGGCCGCGGCCGGTTCGACGTATTTTTTCTATCAAATGATATCCACGCCGGGAGAGGACGGCGGCAGGGCCGCGCAACATTCCGTCGTGGTTGCCGCTCATGACTTGAGACGGGGACAAGAGTTGAGGCCGGCGGATATCGCCGAAGCTTCTTGGTCCGGCCCCGAACTGCCGGCGGGGGCGCTGACCGATCCTAAGGCGGCGCTGGGAAATCTTGTCAAGCGTGACATTAGCGAGGGGGCCGCACTGACCGAATCCCTCGTGCTGCTCGACAGTCAGGCGTTCCTGTCAGCGCGTATCCGGCTTGGGATGAGAGCCGTCTCGGTTCACGTGACAGAGTTCGCCGGCGTGACACAGGTCTTCGAGCCAGGAGACCGGGTGGACGTTCTGATGGCCACGGCCCGGCCGTCCGCCGGCAATAGCCAGGTCACCATGAAAACGATCCTGCAGAACGTAGAAGTGCTCACAACCGGTTACGATCAGACGCCCGGGAGCCGGGGTGGCCCGAAACCGGTCGCGACTCTGCTCGTTGACGCCCAAGATT
Source organism: Bryobacterales bacterium (assembly GCA_965226185.1). Classification (GTDB taxonomy): domain Bacteria; phylum Acidobacteriota; class Terriglobia; order Bryobacterales; family UBA6623; genus CBDCYS01. Next base: position 1,892,577 of record CBDDCT010000007.1, on the reverse strand, counting down.
CAGAGATGCTCAACACGGCCGATCACGCCGGTTTCATTCGCCTGGCTCTCAGAAATCCTCTTGACGACGGGATCGAAGAAAGCAGTGGAAGCCGCTTGAGCGACGTCCTCCGCCGAAGCGGTCCGGGAGCGGCCGCCAGGCGGCGCGGCTCGGGTGCGTCGAAGACTGCAAAGCCGAAGACCCCGGTCAAAGCGCGAACCGGCGAGATCTCCTCCGCCGGCGGCTCGAAGAGTGATGCCGCGGGGTTGTCACCGAGCCAATAGAGCCGGGATCTGTTCCTATGGCGACATCAATTTCCAGTCCCGCCGGTAACGAGCCCTCCCTCGGGGAGAACGAAGCTCCCGCGAATCCGCAGCCGGAACTGATGGAGCTCAAGCACCGGCTGCACCGCCGGCTTCTCGAGCGAATCAACCTCGAGCGGCTGGCGGAGATCGACGCTCCCAGAGTTCGCAACGAGGTGCGTTCCGCCGTGTCGGCTTTAGTGGCCGAGGAAGACCCGCGGCTCGCCGACGATCAGAAAGAACGAGTCATTGACGAAGTTCTCAACGAGGTTTTCGGTCTCGGACCGCTGGAGCCATTGATGGCGGATCCAACCGTTTCCGACATCTTGGTGACAACGCCTGATCTGGTGCATGTGGAACGCCGGGGCAAGCTCGAAAAGACGCCCGTTCGTTTCAAAGACAACGCACACTTGCAGCGAATCATCCAGAAGATCGTGGGCCAGGCAGGGCGCCGCATCGACGAATCTTCCCCGATGGTGGACTGCCGCTTGCCGGACGGTTCCCGCGTCAACGCGGTCATCCCTCCCGTTGCCGTAAAAGGGCCTTTGTTGTCGATCCGCAGGTTCTCTCGGGAACGAATCTCCGCTCAAGATCTAGTCCGTTTGGGTTCAAGCAGCGAGAAAATGATGGACTTTCTGGGAGCGTGTGTCCGTTCCCGGTTGAACATTCTGATCGCCGGAGGGACGGGAAGCGGAAAAACGACTCTGTTAAACGTCCTCTCGTCGTTTGCGGGAGCGGATGAACGCATCGTCACCATTGAGGACACAGCGGAGTTGCAATTGCAGCAAGAGCACGTTGCCGCGATGGAAACCAGGCCCCCGAACCTGGAAGGCGAGGGTGCGATCCGGCAGCGGCAACTTCTCATCAACAGCCTTCGCATGCGGCCGGACCGAATCATCGTGGGCGAGGTTCGCGGAGACGAGGTTCTGGACATGCTTCAGGCGATGAACACCGGCCACGACGGCTCGCTGGCGACGATTCACGCCAACAGTTGCGACGACGCCGTCAGCCGGCTGGAGTTGATGGTGAATCTGGCCAACTCCAACATTTCCGTCGCGTCGATCCGCAAGCAGATTGCGGCCGCGATCCATCTCTATGTCCAGATGTCCCGGCTGAGTGACGGGACGCGGCGCATTACACAGATTGCCGAGTCGGCGGGCATACACGACGGCGAGATCGACTTGCGCAACATTTTTGTCTTCGAGAATCTGGGTGTTTCCCCCGAGGGCGTTGTTACCGGACGGTTTCAACCGGCCGGCGACAAACCTCTGGTATGGGAGCGGCTTCAGAGGAGCCAGGCATCACTGCCCGAATCAATTCTTCAGCCGGAGAAGGACTCATGATTCAGATCGCCGCCTGCATCGTCATCTTCCTGGTTATCTTTGTCATGGCTGGCGGTATTGCCGCGGCGGCCTGGTCCTTCCTCGAAAGCTGGCTTCGCGAGAAGCGCGAGGGCGAGCAAGCCCAGTCCGGACTTCTTCGCAATGAAGTGCTCAGTACCCTCTCGGTTTTCGCGGCGGTACTCAAGCGGCTGCGTCATGTGCAAGGACTCAAAAAGTCTCTAGCGGAAGCCGACATCGAATGGTCCGTCGGCCGTGTCATTCTCATGATGCTTGTCATGGGGACGATCACTCTTAACGTCCTGTTGCGGCTTGATTTAATTCCGTATTTCGGCGCCTGGATCTGCGCCGCGGCCGCGGCGGCAACGCCGCTCTTCTACATTCGGCGAAAACGCCGGCTGCGGCTCCGGGCGGTGGAGGAGGCCCTTCCCGAAGCACTGGACTTCCTGTCCCGCGCGCTCGTGGCGGGACACTCGCTGCCGATGTCGCTGGAACTGCTGGCGGAAGAAACGGACCCGCCGCTCTCGAACGAGCTGCGTAAAACCGTCGATGAATATAACCTGGGCCTGCCGATCAACGGCGCCCTCAACAATCTAGCGGAGCGCCTGCCGACCGTGGACATCCAGTTCTTCGTCTCGGCGGTGACGACCCAGGCTCGCACCGGCGGCAACCTCCATGATCTTCTGGACACACTTTCGGAAACAATTCGAGAGCGCTCCACTCTGAAAGGCCAGGTCCATGCCATGACAGCGCATGGACGATTGACCGCCGCGATTCTCAGTCTCCTGCCGATCGTTGTCGGTTGCGTGCTGATGTTCGTGAATGAAAAGTACTTCTCGATCCTGCTCGAGCACCCTCTCGGAAAGACGCTGCTTTTTCTGGCGATGTGCGGCCAAGTAGCCGCCTATTTCGTGATCAAAAAGATTGCGGATATAAAGGTTTAAGCGGATATGGTTCTTGCAGCCACGGTGACATTCTTCATCGCCATGATGTCGCTTGCGGCGGGCATCAGCTACTGGGTTTGGAACCGCGGGCTCTCCACCAGCTACGCCAGCCCGGCCGGCGCCGCGGCCGTGCCGGAGGATTTGGAGCCGGCCGCCGATCTGCCGGAGTGGGCGCGCCTGTCGTATTCCGTCGGGCAGGCGGTTGCGCTGCCGGGTGACCAGCGAGAATTGCGCCGCGACTTGATCACCGCCGGCATCCGGGACGAAACGGCGCCAATCGTATTCTACGGAGCGAAAGCGATTTGTTTCGCTCTGTTCCCCCTGTTGTTTGTGAGCCTGGTTTTTTCCATCAACCCGGATATTTTCACTCTGATTCCGGTGGTCGTGATTACCTGTGTGGTGGCGTATCGCATTCCTGACTGGTATCTGCAAAGGCGAATCACCAAGCGGCGCAAGCGGATCAACGAGGGCTTGCCTGACTTGCTCGATCTGCTGGTCATCTCCGTCGAGAGCGGACTCACGCTGGAACAAGCGCTTTCCGACACGGCGCGAGATCTGCGCCGGGCTCACCCGGACATCCACGATGAGATTTCAGTCTTCCAGTTGGAGATCCAAGCGGGCACGAACCGCTCGGAAGCTCTGCGCAACTTATCTATCCGTACGCGCGAGCCCGAGGTGCGCAAGCTGACGTCGTTGCTGATTCAGGCCGACCGTTTCGGCACCAGTGTTTCGAAAGTGCTGCGGACACAGGCCCGCTATATGCGAATCCGGCGCCGCCATCGAGCCGAAGAACTGGCTCACAAGGTCGGGGTCAAGCTCGTGTTCCCCATCTTTTTCCTCATCATGCCGTCTTTGTTTCTCATCACCGCGGGTCCGGCTTTGCTCTCCCTGTTCGCCAATCTCGATTCAACATTCATGGGACCCTAGCCGAAACCGAACAGGGCAGATTGGCACTCCTGAAAAAATGTTGGCCTCGGCGGGCTTGACCCCAGGCTTACGCCTGGAGTTCTGTTCCTCTTTTCCGAATTTCTGCCACGTTGGACAGGTTCGCATCCCGCACGACGGTTGGTTCAGCCCGATACCGCCTTCTCTACAAGCCGGGCGAGGCGCGGCGGCAACTTCAACTGGAGCGCTGCCTCGTGCCCTTGTTCCGACATCTTCTTCCAAGTTCGCCGCAGAATGTTGACGAGCTTCTCTTCGTCGTGCTCTTCGGCGAAGTCTCGAAAATAGAACTCGAGAAAGACGAGGCAGATCACGTCTTCGAGCAACTGGCAATCGGGGTCGGTCTTGAGGTGTTCCTTGCGGAGCAGAGATTGGACGCGGGCAATGCTCTCGTCATCGTAATCCGCCTGAACCAAGATTCGGCCGGCTCTCTCGGCGTGAAACTTGTTTAGTTCCACTCGCCACTTCCGGTAGCCCTGGCGGTCTTTGGGATAGTCGCTTCGCGGAATCTTCCAGCGCTCGATGTGCTGCGCTCGGACCGCCAACTGAACGATTTCGGGGGCCTCGGGTGCAATCCTGCCGAGCCATGCGGTCATGCGTTCCGCGTAAAGGAGTTCCTTCGGATAGGTCTTCCCTTGGCAGGCTTCCCGATTGGGATCCTCGCGGTTCGCCGCATCAAAGCCGTTGATGGCGGCGCGGAAGCGCGCGGGATCTTGGACTGGATTGTTGTTCAATGTTCACCGGCCAGCGGGGACGCCCGCATCTCTATTCATCCTACTTCGCAATAGTGGCCCAGGCATCCACTGCGGCGCGAGCCCCCAGGCTTACCGCAAGCCGATTCTCCGGTTCGTCCCCGGCCCGCGCGCCGAGGTTTCTCGCGGGGCATTGCTCACCACGCGGGCTGGCTGGTCTGAGATTCGCGGTGATGCTGATACACTGAAAAATCATGCAAATGGACCTGTTCGTTTTCGATCTGGATGGCACTTTGATCGATTCCAAGCTCGATCTGGCCCTCGCCGTCAACGCCGCCCGGGGGCACGCCGGTAAGGGTCCGCTGGAACATGAGCTTATTTATTCCTACGTCGGTAATGGGGCGCCGACACTCATCCGCAGGGCACTGGGCCCCGGCGCCTCGGACGAACAGGCCGGGCAATCGCTCGATTTCTTCTACGAGCACTACAAAGAGCACATGCTCGACAACACACGCCTTTACCCAGGCGTGCAAAGTGCGCTCGATGAACTTCTGGACGCCGGCAAGCGGATGGCCGTGCTGACGAACAAGCCGGTCCGGTTCAGCCGCCTTCTCATTGAGAGACTGGGCCTTGGCGGCCACTTCCTGCGAACCTACGGAGGCAACAGCTTTGACACGAAAAAGCCCGATCCATACGGGCTAAATCTCTTGATGGCAGAGCTGACAACGTCTCCCGAGAGGAGCATCATGGTGGGTGACAGCGCCGTCGATGTCCAGACAGCACGCAACGCGGGCGTGATTTCGTGCGGCGTGACTTACGGACTGCAGCCCGAAACATTCGAACAGCATCAGCCGGAAATCCTTGTCGATGACCTCCGCGAGTTGGCGGGTATGTTCGACCTGGCTGCCACGATTGCTCCGACCTCCAACGGGCTGCCCGTCAGCGATCAGATCTCCTAGCCGCTCGCGGATGGAGCAAACAGATGCCCTGCAACGAAGATCTTGCCGCGCGGACTCGCGCTTTGCTCAAACGGCGCAAGGGGATCACCGAACGAAAGATGTTTGGCGGGGTGGCGTTCATGGCCAACGGCCACATGTGCTGTGGCGTTAGCACCGACTACCTGGTGCTGCGCCTGGGCAACGCAGGGCCGAGACAGCGTTGCGCGAGGCCAACACGCGCCCGATGGATTTTACTGGAAAGCCCCTCAAAAGCATGGTCTACGTCGAGCCCGCGGGTTACGAGTCCGGCCACGATCTTCGCTGCTGGGTCGAGCGAGCCCTGAAGTTCGCGGAATCACTTCCGCCCAAGTGAAGCCGGCGGGATACTGTAGTTGAGTGGCGCGAAGTTTCCGTGATGACGACCACTGACGCAAGCCGCGCAAGCGTTGCGTGCATCGGGATGGGCTGTCTAGACAACCGCCTGTTCGTTGAGCGCTTTCCGCCCGACCGGCGGCGCGAGCGAGTTCACCAGCGCCAAGACGCTCTCGGCGGCCCGGCAGGTGTCGGGGCCGTGGCGGTGGCCCGGTTAGGAGGGAAAGCGTCCTTATGGGGGCGGCGCGGCGACGATGCCACCGGAGACCAAGTGGCGGCCATGCTGCGGGCGGACGGAGTCGACACCCGGGGCTTTCGGGCGTTCGGCGGATGCACGAGTCCGCGCTGCGAAGTATTCATCCGGCCCGACGGTGAGCGTTTTCTGTTTCCGTATTGGGGGGAAGGCCTTCCCGCCGATGCTGCGTGGCTCCCCCCGGACGCCATTGACTCCGCTGACGCCCTGCTGATCGACGGGCGCTGGCCCGAAGGCGGCCTGCGGCTGGCTGAACAGGCGCGGGAGCGGGGAATTCCGGTTGTTCTCGACTTTGACCTGGACTTGCCAAAGGTGTGGGAATTGGCGCGTCTTGCGACCCATGCCATCGCCGACGAGGATATGGCCGAGTCGAATGGAGGCGTGGAAGGCCTATTGACTCAAGTCGAGAGGCTGGGAACTTGGGGCGCGGTCACGCTGGGCGAGAAGGGAGTCGCCTGCGCGAACGAACGTATGTCCGCGTTCCAGGTCAAGGTCGTGGACTCCACCGGCGCGGGTGATGTGTTCCACGGCGCCTTCGCGCTAGCATTAGCTCAAGGCCGGGAAGAACTCGACGCCCTGCGGTTCGCCTCAGCCGCCGCGCAGCGGTGCGCATTGGGCGAGGTCCCGCGCCTCGATCAGGTTGTTGGTCTGCTCACCGGGGCAATGTGAGATGCTGGACAGTCAATTCCATCAACACAGGGAGCGAGCCTGCTAGGTTTCATCGCGTCGCACGCCTTCGGGCAAGGAGCGGTGATCTGGGTCTTCCTCAGTGAAATTTTCCCGAACCGTGTCCGCGCTCGGGGTCAAGCGCTGGGCAGCTCTACCCACTGGGTCATGGCTGCCTTGATCTCCTGGAGCTTCCCCGTCGTTGCGGAAGTCTCCGGCGGGCATGTATTCACTTTCTATGCGGTCATGATGGTGCTGCAGTTGTTGTGGGTGCTGAGGGTCATGCCGGAAACCAAGGGGGTGCCGCTGGAAGAAATCCAGAAGCGCTTTGGCATCGAAGAGCGCGTATGGCTCTGACGGCATGGGAGGCCATGCCTGAACATGGCCGACTTCTTCTTGTTTGCAGATCGGCTCCAAAACAACAATCTTCGTCGAACGGTGTTCCGAAAACGTAAAAAAAATTTATAATCTTGTTATATTCAATTCGCCGCTCGAGGTGGCTGCCGTTAGCGACATCGAGTGGGAGCGCGCCTAGGCTGTAGTCGGATAGAATTGAAGGGTAGTGGACAGCGAGTTCACACCCAGGGAGGGACTTTGGGCGACTCGACCGAGACCGAGCGAGAGCGTGCGATGCACGATGTCTGGTGTAAAACGCTCTCTCAGATCCCTACGACGTTTGGGCGAGTCGCTTACCTGGCTGGTCTAAGGAAAGAAAACTCCGGCTACTATCAGCACTTCGGCTTGGCTCAGCGCTATTCCGATGAAGAGGCTGACCGCGTTTTGCGGTCCAGTCATGAGCAGGTTTTCGCCGAATGGCTCAACTATCCGCTCGAGCTGCAACGGCAGGACCTGGAAGAGCACTTGCGGTCAATCGAGGGCGAACGGCAGGTCGTTCTGGAAACGTGGTTAACGCTGACTCCCTACCGCAATCTCATTCCGGCAGGAACCCGCGAGGCCGAGCGATTACTCTATATCACCGACTTGGAACTGATCTTGGAGATTCTGCGGAACGAACTGACGAGACAGGAGCCACCCGGCCCATCGTTCTCCGCTTGATTCTGGCCTCGAGCGGCTTCGTTTCCAGGTGCATGGCTACCCCCACAACCTGCCCGATCACATCAACGTCGGCCGGATAGGCCAGAACGAGCGGTTCACAAGGTGAGCCGGGGTGGGGTTGTAAGATGAGATGACGATCGCTCACATTGCACCAAGAACAGGCGTAGCCGTCGCGAAGCTCGAAGAAGTAGACTGGGCGTTCGAACTCGTTGGTCCATCCGCTGTTGCGGATCTTTGACCGAGAGTGATCGATTTGAACCAGCGAACCGGGGCGCAACAGAGGATACATCAGGTAGTCCTCGGCGCCGATGAAGCCATACCGGTACTCCTCGATGTCCAAGGAGTCCAGCAGGCCCAGCGGGACCTTGCCCCACTGCTGAATCATGCGGCTTAAGTAGGTGGTTCGACGAAAGTCAACGCCGGGCTCCAGGCGAATAGGCAATTGCACGCTTCCATGGGCGCCGTCGCGGGTATGGATCAGGTGAGTATTGCTCGGCTCAACGGTTTGGCTGTCTTCGAAGATTTTGGAAACGTCGATGCCGTACCACTGCAGCACTTCCGTCAGATCCAGCCGGTAGATGGCGCAAAGGCTGTAGAAACGATGCAGGCCCGGTATAACGCCTTTATTCTCAATGTCCGCCAGCCGACTGAGACCAATGACGTAGTCCAGGTTACGATGTTTTTTTGCTATCAGGTTACTGGCCTGCTCGACCTGGCGGTAGCGGAGGCCCAACTTTTCACGGACTCGCTTTAGTTTGAGGCCGGAGTCCATGCATCCTCAAAGAGCGCACATGAGCGCCTATCAACTTGTGATTATAGAGTGTTTACAGCTTTTGGTAAACCAGGCAACCGAAAAAATGTTCTGAATTCAGAACAACAGGTTACGTCTTGTTCGGGAATAGCACTGGAGGGTCAAGATGATTCGGATCGTTGTCGGGCTGAGCGGGGCGAGCGGCGCCATCTATGGAGTGCGGCTGCTCGAACGCCTGCAGCAGGCGGAAGAGGTCGAAACCCACCTGATCGTCACCCGTCCGGCCGAGAAGACACTTTACCAGGAAACGGGAAAGACTCTCAACCAAATCAAAGCCTTGGCATCCGCCTGGCATTCCAATGAAGAGATTGGGGCTACGGTCGCAAGCGGATCGTTTCTCACCCAGGGGATGGTGATTGCCCCCTGCTCGATTCGTACGATGTCCGCGATCGCAACTGGCGTGGCGGACAATCTCCTGGTCCGAGCCGCGGACGTTACCCTCAAGGAACGCAGACCATTGATACTCATGGTTCGGGAAACGCCTCTCCACTTAGGCCATCTCAGGACGATGGTTTCCCTGGCGGAGATGGGGGTGATCCTCGCTCCACCGATGCCCGCGTTCTATAACCGGCCAGCAACGCTGGAGGATATCGTTGATAGCAGCGTGGAGCGCGTGTTCGACCTGCTGTCGATACCGCTTCCCGGCGCCCAGCGGTGGGGCGGCTGCTAGGGGCCGCGTGTTGTTCTCCTGGACGGCAACGCGACGCTCGTTGTAGGATAATCAGTAATCGAATGAAGGCCTTTCTGGAGTGGGCAAATCCGAATCGTCCGGAGGCCGCGCTTGCCGCCGAGCTGGACCCAAAGCGCCTGCCGAGGCACATCGCGGTCATCATGGATGGCAACGGCCGATGGGCCAAGCGGCGGCGCCTGCCGCGCGTTGCTGGTCATCGCGCCGGAGTCCGCCCAGTCCGGGAGATGATCGAGGCCTGTTGCCGGCTGGGCGTCGATGCCCTGACCATCTACGCCTTCTCGGTCGAGAATTGGAAGCGCCCCCGCTCGGAGGTTCGGACCCTTTGGGCGTTGCTGCGCCATTATTTGCATCAGGAACTTCCCGATCTAAAGCGCAATAATGTCCGTTTTCAAGTTATCGGCCGGGTGGACGAGCTCCCCGCTGCGGTTCAGGACGACCTGGACTCTGCGATCGTTGAGACCGCCGCCAACACCGGGCTGCGGCTGAATGTCGCGCTGAACTACGGCGGAAGGGCCGAGCTGGTCGATGCCGTCAATACCTTGTTGAAACGGGCTCGGCAGTCCAAAGAAGTCTTCAGTGTCACCGAAAGCACCTTCAGCGCTGAACTCTATACTGCCGGACTGCCGGACCCCGATCTGCTCATTCGAACTTCCGGCGAGTTGCGCGTAAGCAATTTCTTGCTTTGGCAGATCGCCTACGCCGAGATCTGGGTGACGGATAAACTGTGGCCGGACTTCAAAACAACAGATTTGCTGGAAGCGATTCTCGACTATCAAAAGCGCGAGCGGCGTTACGGCGGCTTGGGCGCGACAGAAGACGAACCCAATCCAGCCACCGAACTGGTGCCCGCCGGGCAGGGATCGGCTTCCAGTGATTCCCCGCCCGATCTCAACGATACGTCCCGATTGGTCAAGTACTCCGAATGAAACGGGTCCTGACGGCCCTCCTGCTCATCCCCGTCGTCACGGTTGTCGTTTTTTACGCGCCGCTGTGGGGCGTGCTGTGCGTGATGGCGCTGGCGGTGCTGCTGTGCCTGCATGAGTTCTACGGAATCGCGGATTCGCTGCAAATGCATCCGTTTCGGCTTGTCGGGTATGCGGCGGGCGTGCTGCTGGTTGTCTCAACGGACCTGCCGCAGCCCGCTTTCTTCGTGGTGCTTGCCGTGGCCCTGATGTTGCTGTCTCTGCAGAGGGAACGGACCCTGGAAAGTTCGCTCACGGGCGTTGCATCGACCTTGCTCGGAGTGATCTACATCGGAGGACCGTTCGCTCTTGCTCGCGAAATTCATGCAGCCAGCCCGCACTGGCTGTTTCTGGTCCTGGTTGTGAACTGGGTTGGGGACGCGGCGGCCTACTACGCTGGGCGCGCCTTCGGCCGTCACAAGCTGGCCCCCCGGATCAGCCCTAACAAGACATGGGAGGGGGCCCTCGCATCAGCTGCGGCCGCGATATCGGTTGGCGCTGCTTACTTGCACTATTTCCAGCCTGTTGAGCTGCATCTCCTCGAGGTGGTGCTGCTCGCGGCATCGATCAACATAGCCGCACAGTTTGGCGATCTTGCCGAGTCAGCCCTGAAGCGAGGAGCGCAAGTAAAGGACAGCGGCGCCATCTTGCCGGGGCACGGAGGCATGCTAGACCGCCTGGACGGCGTCTTGTTTTCCTTTGTGGCCGCCTATCTTTGCCTGACGTGGATACTCTAGTTGCTTCGAGTCAGCTTCTAAAGCGGGGACGTGGTGTCGCTGACGAGTCCCAGCGTGCTGCTTCGCGCTGATCCAGAAACGAAAGACGGCAACAAGCTTGGCCGCCTGATCCCCAGTAACCAAAGCCGACAAGAACCTATCACCTGAATTATGCACTGCGGCGTGGACCTGAGGAGGGCTGAGCCGCAAGGGACCATTGGGGACCCCCGAAAACATGGGGTAAAAAGGTAGGCTGGCAAAGATACCAGCTTCGCCAGCCAACCCCAAGGAGGTCACCCACATGGTTACCAGACGAAAACAGCATAGCTCCCAAAGGCCCGTCCAACAAGGCCCAGCCGTGACGGCCTCGCGGCCCAATAAAATCGGGGCTTCGACGCCTTACCACTTCCGCGGCAGGAAGCCGACTCCCTACGGCGGCTTGCTGCCGGTGGTCGGGAGGGCGCTGATCTGAGAGCCTGGCTATGCGCTATGCATAAAATTTTATGCACTAGCCGTAACACACTGGAAACACGTCACTTCCGAGCGAGGTTTTGACGACGCGGATTCTGGGCGGGAAGGGAAACCGGACACGGAGAAGTCAAAAGGCCAGTTGCCGAGCTACCACCTCACGACGACCGCCAACCCGCTACGAACGCAGCCACACTCGCAAAGTGAATCTGTGCATAATTCAGGTATCAACATTCTTCATGCTGTGATGGCTCGCCTCAGGATGATATAATACCGGCTTCGGCAAGCGATTCTCGGAGAGATCAATCGGCTTCGTTTCGCTGGAAATAGCGGCATAATTCTACATGGCTGGAGACCACGCCGATCTGCCTGGGGTGTCTCCATGGCTGAAGCTAGAATGTGTCCTGTAGACTGCGGGGTTTCGTCGTTTAGGAAACGTCAGCCTGGAGAACCATCTAGTTTGAGACCCTCGCGCCCTTCCGTTACGTTTATTAGCACGAGGAGTATGGTGTAACATGGACGTCATTGAAATTATTGGCGAATTACGAAAAGAGCTGGAGAGAATCGACAAGTTGATTCTTGCACTGGATAGTCTGCAGACAGGGAAGCGGCGAGGCCGCCCCCCGAAGTTGTTGCAACAGCTAAGGCAGGAAGCGGAAGCCAAAGCGGCCCCGAAAAAACGGGCGAAGAAAGCGCCAAAGAAGGCCGCGAAAAAAGCCCGCAAGAAGGCTTAGCTCAGAGCCGGGCTCTTAGCGCGGAGGCTGGTTGCCCCCCGCGAAACTCCTTCGCTCAAGCACCTCAATAGACAGGCGTGCCGTAGGGCACTAGTGTCTCTACTCGAACCGCCGCGTCGATTCGGGAAATCTTCCACCCTTCCGGCAGCTTATCCAGATAGAAGTGCTGCGCTTCGTTGCGGTCCGCGTAAACGTACTCGACTCGAGCTTTGACTGCGCTTTCCGAAAGCGTCTCGGGTTCGGAAATCGCGATTCCTTTTATCTCACGGTTGCGTTCGGTCAGATATCGCGAAAAGCCTTCCGGAGTCATTTCGCTCCGGCTTTGCGTCAGCATTCGCTCCATCTGGCCGCTATAGCACGCGATATAGGCGTCTCCATCCCCGTCACGGGCAGCATCGAGCATTCGATAGATGGTGTCGCGCGGCTCCGCTTCCTTTTTGGCTTGACGGGACGACCAATTGGAAACGCCCTCCAGGCCGGCAAACTTCCAATCGTATTTCTGGCCGATCAAGACTACCAAGGCGGCGGCGATGACGACGATCGTAGCGGCACGCGTCTTGGCATCTTTCGTCATGGCCGGCCGGGACTCTGGTTGGACGTTCCCGTGCTCGCCGAGCCTTCTCCCGGCGGGGAACTCCGGCGAACGATTGTGAGATCGAGGTTCCCCTGGCCGTCGACGATCGTTTTCTTGAGCCGGGGCAAGATCTCCTCGAGAGTCTCGATGTAGAGGCGGTTGCGAGTGACTTCGGGGTTCCTTTCATATTCGGCGGCGAGCTGGGTAAAGCGAGAGGCGTCTCCCTCGGCTTCATTGGTCTTGCGTTCCTTGTAGGCAAGCGAGGCTTCGATGAGCTGGCGTGCTTCCCCCCGCGCGCGCGGAATAATGTCATTCGCATAGCCCTCGGCTTCGTTGACGATGCGGGCGGAATCGGCGCGGGCGCTGGCCACGTCGCGAAACGCATCGGCGGCCTCGGGCGGGGGAGAAATCTGTTCGATGTTGACGGTGGAAAGGACCACGCCCAGCCCATAGCCGTCGATCAACTGCTGTGCCCGCTGCCGAACGGTTTCTTGAATCGCCACCTTCTCTGTTGTCAGGACGTCATCCACGACTCGCGACGCGATTTGGCGCCCGAGTTCGGTTTCGACGGCTACTTCGACGGCTCTCGCGACATCATCGGCTCTGAACAGATAGTCCGCCGGAGTCGCCACGCTGTACTGCGCGACCGTCCGGACGTTGATGATGTTTTGATCTCCCGTAAGGAACTGCGAGCGCAACGGCTCGACCCTGCCTAGCACGGCATCCGCCGGATCCCCGCCGATGACCGTCCGCTGGAGCTGGCGCACCTTCAGCTTGTACACCTGCCCGATCGGATACGGCCAGGTGTAGTGGATCCCGGGCATCACGCGCTCTTCACTGACAGCGCCGAAAACGGTAACCACGGCTTGCTCGTCGGCGGGGATGAGGTAGATTCCCGTGAGCAGCCATAGCACGTAGGTGGCGCCAATGACCATCCGTCCGCGATACTGCGGAACAGCGCTCGCCGGCGGCGGCTGCTCGCGGGCCGGCGGCCCGGCCGATGGAGCCGGTTCGGTCGCTAGTGGCGTTTCTACGGTTACGCTCATTCGATTCCTAATCTCACGGGCCGCGGGTCAATAACCGCAGCAGCTCCGAGTCCGAGCTCAAGATTACGGTCGTCTGTTCATCGAGCGCTTTTTTGTAGGCCTCGAGCGTTCGGACGAGTTTATAAAATTGCGGATTTCGCGAGTAGGCCCGTCCGTAGACGCGGGCGGCTTCGGCATCACCCTCGCCCTTGGTCTGTTCGGCTTGCTTGTAGGCCAGCGAAAGCGTTTCCTCTCGCTGGCGGTCCGCGTCGGCGCGGATACCCAAGGCTTGTTCCTCTCCCTCAGCCCGATACTGCCGCGCGATTCTTTCGCGCTCGGCCCGCATGCGGGCATAGACACTTTGCTTGTTCTGCTCGGGAAGGTTGAGCCGCTTGATTCTCACATCCACTACCCGGATGCCGTACTGTTCCAGAGCACGGGTTCCGGTCTGCTCGGTCAGCTCGTCGAGCATTTGTTGCGCCTGGAGCTTTTCCGGGTCAGGAGAAACAATGGCATCCAGATCGTGGTTCCCCAGCGCCGCCGCCAGCCCAGCCCAGGTGATGTCATGCAGCCGCATCTCCGCCGCGACTTCGTCTCCCACGGTTTGGACGAAAGCCTCGGGATCGTCGATCTGCCACAGCACGTAGCTCTCAACCACGAGATTTTTCTTGTCCCGGGTCAGAAATTCCGAAGGCCGCGGGTTGTAGACCCGCAGACGCCGGTCAAAGTACGTGGCGGATTGATAGGGCCACTTGACGTGAAGACCCGCCTCGGTGACTGTCCCAACCGGCCTTCCAAACTGTGTCACCAAGACGAATTCGGTCTCGGCAACGGTGAAGAACGTCGAGTAAAGCGCCCACGCCACAACGAGAACACCCAGATAGGGAGCATACTTCCGCCGCATGGCGTCCCAGTCCCGCGGCGGCCGCGGATTGCCATGGTCTCCCTGCCCGTGGTCATGATCGTGGGAGTGGCCATCATCGTGATGGTGATCGTGTCCGTGACTTATGTGGTCCTGCATTAGTCTTCCTCTCCCGGCAGCGGCATGGGCAACGGTGGCTGTCGCATCGAGCCTCCGGGCGGCGCCAGGATCACTCCCTCTTCAATCGAGAAAAGGTTTCGGCGTCCCCCGCTGTTTGAGTCCAGGATCAACTTCTTGCGCTTCGGAAGAACTTCTTCCATCGTCTCCAAGTAAAGCCTCATTCGCGTCGTTTGCGGCGCCGCCCGCGAGGCCTGCTCGAGTTGCACGAATCGCGAGGCGTCTCCCGAAGCGCGGTTGGCCCGCCGAACCTTGTAGGCCTCGGCAAGCTGAATTTGCGCTTCTGCTTGCCCGCGCGCCAGCGCCACCCTCTCGTTGCGATAACCCTCGGCCTCGTTGATCATGCGGATCTTTTCTTCCAGCGCGCTGGCGACTTCGCGAAAGGCGTCTACTACCTCCACCGAGGGATGGACGTCCTGAAGGCGCACATGCAAGACCCGCACGCCCGTACGGTAGCGAGTCAGCCGTCGTTGGAGTTCCGCCTTGGTCATTTTCTCGATGTCGCGCCGGCGAATCGTCAGCAGGTCGTCAAGGGACGTGGAGTTGACGATCATCTGCAGGGATGACTCCGCGGCTACCCGCAGCGTCGTTTCCGCATCGAATTGCTCAAACACGAAGTCCCCCGGCTCATCGAGATCGTAGTGGACAACCACATGCATCTCCACCATGTTCTGGTCGCCGGTGAGCATGAGCGATTCCTCGGGCTTGAACTCCATTCGCCCGCCGCGGTGCTGCACGTTCCACTCATAAGCTGGCGGCTCGGTGAAGCCCGCGCCTTCCGACACTCGGAACCCGATTTCGAGGACGCGCACTTGCTTCGCTTTGACGCGATACAAGCGGTCGATCGGAGCCGGCAGCTTGAAATGCAGGCCGGGCTCCTTATTCGGCAACACTTTTCGTCCGAAGCGCTCGATGATGCCGACTTCTTCCGGCGGCACGGTGTAGAACCCGCTCAGTATCCAGATGGCGACAGCCGCCGCCGCCGCCGGCTTGAGCAGCTTGACCCGGCGTTCCCAGATCCAGGCAAAACCCGCGGCCGGATCCAGCCGCCCCATCCCGTGGAGCAGGCGATCCCAGAGCTGGGGCAGGCCCAGCCGGCCGCTGAGGCGCCCATACCATGAGCGAGTGCCGCGCGGCCGCTCCACCTTCAGCAAACGGACCGAATTGACCATCACCAGCAAGGAAGCAATCTGGTGCGTGATGGCGGCGCCAATCGGACCGAGCAGGCCTTTTCCCGCCGCGAGGATAGCGATGACGTTGACCAAGCCCGCGAAAATGATGATGTTTTGCCAGACGATGGTCACGGCCCGGCGGCTGACTTCGATCAGGCGAGGCAGCTTTTCGAGTGACTTGTTCAGATCGACGACATCGGCGGCTTCAGCGGCAATGTCTGCTCCCGAGCCCGCCACGGCGACCCCGACGTTCGCAGCCGCCAAAGCCGGAGCGTCGTTGACGCCGTCCCCGACCATGATTACGGACCTGCCTTGCGCCTGCAACTGCCGCACGCGGTCGAGCTTTTGCTCGGGCAGAAGTTCCGATTCGACGTGCGAGATGCCCACCTCGCGCGCGATCGCTTCGGCGGCCCGGCGCCGATCGCCGGTCAGCAGGATGATATTGGTGATTCCGAGATGCTCGATCTCATGAACCGCGCGCGCCGCTCCTTCGCGCGGTGAATCGCGCAACAGAATTGCTCCCGCTAAGTCGCCATCGGCCGCCACCAGCACAGCCGTGGCGCCCGCCTTGTCGGTTTCATCGAGAAACGCTTGGGCCCCCCCGATACCGTGGTCCGCCAGAAAAGCCTGATTGCCCGCCCGGATGACCGTTCCGTTGACATGACACTCCGCGCCTCTTCCGGGAACCACGCGCGCGTCATCCGAGAGTTCAAAGGGAATCTTGCGTTCGCGGGCGCTTTCGACGATCACCTTCGCTAGAGGATGGTCCGATCCGCTCTCCGCCGAGGCGCAAAGCGAGAGGACTTCGGTTTCCGGGCGCCCGCCCGTCGTGAGAATCTTGACGATCTGAAAACGCCCCGACGTCAGCGTGCCCGTTTTGTCGAACACGACCGTGTCGGCCTTCGCCCCCGACTGAAGTATCGCCCCGCCGCGAACCAGAATTCCCCGCCTCGCCAGGCCGCCGATCGCCGCGACCATGGCCGCCGGCGTAGCCAAAATCAGCGCGCACGGGCAGCCGACGATCAGAACCGCAACGGTCCGCATCCAGTCCGAGGTCAGGTAGTAGGTCCCGCCGGCCGCCAGCAACAGAGCCGGCAGAAAATATTGCGCGTAGCGGTCAGCATCCCGAACGACGGGCGCCCGATGCTTCTTCGCCTCCCGCACCAGCTTGACGACCCGGGCGATCGTGGAGTCCTCGCCCGCGCTGGTCACCCGCACATGCAGCAGGCCGTGGCCGTTGACAGTCCCCGCGTAGACCTCTTCCCCTTCGCCCTTGTCGCGCGGCACCGATTCGCCGGTGATCGGACTCTCATCCACGCTCGACTGTCCGCTCTGGACCAGGCCGTCGGCGGCGATCCGCTCTCCGGCGCGAATCACGATGACGTCGCCGGGAACCAGCTCCTCCACCGCCACTTCGGTCTCCTCGCCGTCACACAGCAGGATCGCCTTGTGAGGCAACTGCTCGACAAAGCGATGGATCGCGGCTTCTGTCCGGCCGGCGGCATAGGCCTCCAAGCCTTCGCCGACCAGCATGATGAACATCGCCTCCGCCGCAACGAGATATTCGCCTACCGTGAGGGCGGCCAGCGCGGCGAAGCAGATCGCCAAATCGGCGGAGATCTTCTTCTCCATCAATGAGCCGATGGTGTTGTAGAAGGTTTTGTAGCCCGCGAGAAACGTCAGCAGAATCGCCGTATCGATGGCGATGCCGGTGAGAGGAATGGAGATCGTCGCGAACAGATCCGTCGCGTTCAGCAGCAGCAGCAGCCCGACGAATGCCGTGAAGCCGATGTACTTGACGCGCTCGCGGCGGTCCCGATTGATCGAATGGTCTTCGCTAACAACGTGCAATGCTTGTTCAAGATAGCAGAACAAGCCGCGGGAGCGATAGCGGCCGGCGGGTCAGCGGCTGGCGCTCTTCACGGATACAGAGCCCAGAACGCCAGTGACGGGCCACGCCGCCTTGATCCGCGCCATGGCCATGTTCCCCGGGCAGAGCCGGGACGTGTCACTGCCATTCCCATCTCTGATTCGGCCTCCAGTGATTCGAATTGAAAAACACGGCCATGGGATCCGGCAGCCACGAACCCGAGTTTTCCACCATCGCCGACCCAATCGTTGATAATGCAGGGCACACCCAAATCCGGCCAGCTCCACCCATTTCCGCCACGTTCATTGACGATATCCGGGTTCTTCGCTACGATAGAAGTGCGGGGTGGAGCAGTCTGGTAGCTCGTTGGGCTCATAACCCAAAGGTCGAAGGTTCAAATCCTTCCCCCGCAACCACGCCTTAACTCCCTTACAAATCAACAGGTCAGTACCCGGGGAACATGCCAGCTAAATGGTCCCCGTGTGGGCCTTTGTGTCAGTGTTTGTGTCAGTTTTTTGTACTGGTACGCGAGCGGAGGTGCGTCATGAACACCCGTCAAGCCAGGACAATCTCAATAATTGACGAGCGGATAGCGAAGCTACAAGAACTCAAGCGTCTTGCTTCTGATCACAATCGGCTCCTATGAAGACGAGTCAGAAGCTAGAACGGCGTTAGTCGAAGCCGGGGTGAAGCCGAGACCAAAGGGACAACTCGGGAGCCGTTGGGAAGGTGGCATTCCCGACAGCAAACCGCCCAACGTCACCGAAAGGCAATGGACTGCATTTGTGCGGCGCCATAAAGACGGGCTCTCACTCGTGAGCATTGCCAAGGGGTTGCGTTGCTCCAAGCAGAACGTGCAGCAGCTTTGCACAAGGGCCGAGCAGAAGGTGCTCGACTTCCAGGGGGTGACGGGATGGAACCAACACCGAAAAGCAGACGCTCCCACGCGAGCAAGCTCACCCCGGAAGAGCGCGAAGCGGCGAGGGCAAGATGGGCGGCGCTGACAGAGCGAAGCCGCCCGCTGGTGGACAAAGGCTGGTTTGGCGGTGCGTCGTGGACGCGAGCGGACACCCAGCAGCGACCGGAGGCCACGAGATATGAGTGAGCGCCAGAGCAGACCCCACCGCGCCCGCTTCTCGCGCCAATCAGCGGAGGCGCACATCCGGGGGCTGATTGAGCAGCTAGAGGAGCGGCAGAAGCGTATGACTGGGCAGACGATCATCGCATTTGGCTGGGGAATATGACGAACGGAGAAGAACTCAAATGAATGGTTTTGATAAGACAGCGCAGGATCAAGTTAATCGACTGATCGAAGACGCGGAAGCTGAGGCGCAAGCCGAAAAGGAACAGGCTCGCGCCGACGAAGACCGCACCGAGCTACGGCAGAGAACCAATCGGTGGGCCGCGATCCTGCGGCTACTCGCGGTTTCGTTTCTGTTCGTGGCTGGGGCGGTTTCAGTTTGCGTATACCTGCTCGATAGCTATTCCAAAGGTAACGGAGACCCGCTCTTAGCGGTCGGCTTTGGCATCATCGGTGCTCTTTGGCTGGGCCTTGCCACGACGCTCCGGAAGGACTTCGTTTGGCTGGCGAATGCGTTCCGGGGATTCCGGGATTGAATCGTGGGTAAGACTTCAATCGAGTGGACTGGGATGGTGGCGTGATGGGTGGCGACGCGAGAAAACTTGTCGAGAATTTCCGGTGCGCGGCAAAACGCACGCCGGCTATGATCCCCCGCGAACGAGCCAAGGACTTCAACGCCGCAAGAGCCTCGACGGATCGATCTATTCTCCTTGGAGGAAGGACATGGAGCAGCTCCAGAAGGGTGATCACCCAAGCGGCGAGGTGTTTGTACCCTATTCTGCGGCGAACAAGGATCTAGCCGACTGGCTCAGCGGCGCCCTCGCCGAGGCTGGTCACCCCACCTGGGTGGACACCGAGGACATTCGATACGCTGAGAACTGGCGCACCGAAGTCCTCCCCGCCGTTTCTCGTGCGCCTGCAGTGGTCTTCATTACCAGTGAGGCATCTCGGTTCACTTAGGGCCTTCGAGCTTCGAGCCCAGAGCCGTTGAGCCGCGAAGCGGCGCAGGATCGTAGCCCATGGGTGGAGCGAAGCGGAACCCTGGGTGAGAGACCCATCGACCGAAAAGCCCTGAAGGGGCGGAGGAAAACACGCGGCATGACTCCGATGACAGGGCCGGTTTTCACCCAAAAAAATACAATGCACTAGGGCAAGCAACCAGGCGCCGAATTCCTTAAGTGACGTGCATTGGGGTAAGCCCTGAAAGGGCGGAGGAGCAAACCGGCCCGTTCGTCTGCGCGGAGTGCGATGCGGGGCGGGCGTTCAACGAGGCCCGAAACAAGACCACACGGCATGCAACAAAATCCGTCCGCGGAACTGCTAAGTGACGAGCATTGGGGCTAGGGTATGGCCATCCTGGCAGCGAGCCTTTTGAGTCTCTTTCGCTGCCGTAAGAATCAGTAACCTAGAGACAACAAAGTCCGTAGTTCGGTTCGAATCCCACCCTCACCGCCACTGAAAGTCCCCGGCTACCGGGGCTTTTCGTTTTTTGGCTCTTCTGAGTTTAGAGTGGGTCGATGGGGCGGGAGCGGGCCGAAGCCCCCTTTCCCTGTGCGGAGACGGTCCCAGATCGGTCCTCGCGGTCAAGGGTTCGCTACGCCGCGCCCTGGGCGCGCCCCGGACCTCTCCGGGCCGATCTGAGGCGGATAACTTATAGGAGGGAAAGGGGACAAGCGGAACGGACTCAGACAACTACAGCCTTCCATGGCGACCCTTTCGCCGGCCCATCACGCTGGCGTCCTTCAGCCGCTCGGCGGCAGCTGTCGCCTGGAGCCGACATCCCGACCCACTACAAACCCGGAAGAGCGCGTTTTTTGGCTAGCTCGTCTTCCGAGATGCAGTACGGCCTGCGCGCCGTTCAGTGAGTTAGCTAGTGGCCAGCCCCGGCTCCAACTCTATCTGCCGTGGGACCCTCTTCTCTGGCATATGGCCAGCCTACGCGCGGGCCTCTGCGAGTCGGAGACGATGTCCAATGGCTCTGACCGGAATCAAAGGAACTGAACTTGAGATCGGAGCTTCAAGACGTCGTCGGATAAGAATCTTCCAGGAGCCCTAGTCAGTAGATTCGCTGCACCACATGCGACTCCAATTGAAATAGATTCTTCGAGTTCATTTCCAAACACAATAGAGGAGGCAAATCCAGCAACGAGAGCATCACCAGAGCCAACTCCGGCAGTTTTTCGTGGCAGATCCCCTGTAATCCGCGCTCTCCACACTTTCGGACTATTGCCGTCTAACACGAGAACCCCGTCTCGACCCATGGATACGACAACTCTCTGAACTCCACTCGACAGTAGTGCCCTGGCGGCATCGACAACTGCTACTTCATCCTCGGCAGCCAAACTCTTCTTGCTGATAAATGATAATTCCTCCAAATTGGGCTTAATCATCTGAGGTGCTGCCGACACTCCATTGACAACCGCCTCGCCGCTAGAATCCAGGATGACATAGGCACATTTAGCCTTAGCTGTCTCAACCAGTCGCTTCATCAAGTCTGGGCTCGCGCCGGGGGGAAGGCTACCGGAGACAACAACGACGTCTGTTGGTGCGATACAAGATCGCATCTTTGCGAGAAGGGCCCCTTCATCATGTGGAGCAAGCGAAAACCCGATTGTCTGAAAGTGCGTTTCTCGGCTCGCATCACTCTCTATCACAGTAACGTTAGTTCTAGTGTGGCCAAGTGTTGACACGAACTCTGTTTGAACATTTTCGTCTACTAGGTTACTGAATACTTCTCTATCGTCTCGGCCAACAAATCCAGTCGCCGTAACTTCGCAGCCCAGAGCGGCCACTCCGACTGCAACGCAATTCCCTTTGCCGGCCGCAAAACGTCGGCTATCGCTTGCGCGTATTGTCGATCCTAGTCGTACTCGTCCGGTCGTGATCACGTAATCTATCGCGGCATGCGGGGTTACGCACACAACTTTTCCCCGACTACTCATGGCGATTGCCCAAAAGGTATTGAGCTGTTTCTTCGTCGGTAATTAGAATCGAGACGTAATGGCATTTTAGTGCAACATGTATCGCCTCTACCTTGTCTCGTCCCCCAGCGGCGACGACCACAGGAGTTGCCGCCTTGGTCGTCAAAGTTTGTAGATCGCGCAGGGAAAGCAGAACAGCGCGCGCGCGAGACAGAGCGTCAACGGGACGACCGTTGGCGTCGTAACCTAAGTTACAAATATCTCCAAAATGGGATTTGTTTCCGCCAGCCAACTCGAGTTCTCGCTTCATCAAACCAGCTCTTGGTGAACCTAAGCCTACAAGGACGATATTCAACTCTGGTGCTATTGCGTCTTTAGGCATATCCACAAGGAGCTCGATGCGACGGCGATGTTCTCCGACAATTTCGAGGCGTTTCTTCGAAATCTTGAAAGTGTCCTTAACGGCAACCCTCAGTTCCGCCAACTCCAGTTTGGCGGCCATCAGGGCGGCGATAACCGAAGCGCTATATCGAGAACCTTCCAAAGGACCGAACAAGAGAGGTACGATCTCATAGGTAAGAGGCGGGAGACGGAGATGATTCGCATGCTGAGCGAATGAGTAGAGGGTTTGACCACCGTCGATTCCGATTCGAATGGTAGAGACTAGTGGTCGTTCTTTGTTGATGTCTTGGCACAACGTCTCAAAGCATCGAACCAGTTCGAGAGCCAGCGCAGCTCTTATCGATTCTTGGTCATGCCATCTAGTCTGTGTATGAGGAATGATGGCGCGATCCAAACCATACATTTGTTTTAGATCCCAACTCAGCTTCTGATTCTTGGGGAGATTGAGTCGGAGCTCGATATAGCCCCTTCTCACGGCCTCGTCTAGATAGCCTCTAACCGAGTTCCTGCTGCATCGAGCTGCTTTGGCGATCCCACTGAGAGTTGGTTCGGCCAGGCTTAGCGCGCAGGCCGCCGCATGTGCGCGAGCACAGCGGACCACTGCATCTTCATCTACTACCCGCGCTGCTCGTGTCATATTTGATTTGTCTCGCTCTTCGCGTCCTTCTTTTTGCATACCTTCTCTAGCTCCCGGACCTCACGTTGCAGAGCTACGATCCTGAATACGGCTCGCACGAGTTGGAAGCAGTCGGTTCCGGATTCAAACGGCCAAGCGGGAAGAGAATCTAACAGCTTGTTGCGTTTCTTGACCAATAGGCCTAGAAGTTCTTCACGCATGCGCATTTTGGAGGGCCTGATCTCGCAATGATCCAACACAAGACGAAAGGTCACGACATCTTTGAAATGGACGTGGCAATCAGCACGACATCCAGACGACTCAATCAAATGCTGCATCTCGCGTGATTCATAGGTTATAGCCCAGGGCTCGAGGGTTGTTTCTGGGAGCTCTTCAAGATCTATGATGCAGAGCCTGCCGAATTCTGGAGCAAGAAGTTCGTACAGAGAGCAGATCAGGTCAGGTAACTGGCTTGCTTTAATCTCGTGAATGGCATTGTTGATAGTAATGAGGTGGTATGAGCCAAGTTCGTAGCCCGAAAGATCGGATAGTTCTCGCTGACGTACGTCGAACTCTTGAAACCCGTCGAAGTCGCCGGATGTTTTATCAGCTCGAGCTTTTGAAACTGCATCCCGGTCGGCGTCTATCCCTTGGTAGCAGACCCTTGAAATACCAACGCCTGAGTCGCGTATGAACTTAGCCAGCCGTGCCGCACCACAGCAGCAATCGAGTAGGTAGATGGGTGCGTTTGGGGGAATCCGTTTCAGAAGCTCACCGAGTTCGTCAATCACGGAATCTTCTCGAATCGAGGTCCTATTGGCGAACTGCGACTCCCCAGCCGGTTCGAATATCAAGGAAAGCTGAGCCCTTAGATCGTCTACGATTTGTCGTCGAGGTCGCATCTGCCAGCCGACGGTGCAGCTTGCTATATTAAACCTGAATTATGCACCGATTCGGCGTAGCCTACGCCGATGGAGTTGTGGCGGTAGCGGCAGTCGTGTCAACTCAGTGATTTAGCAAGTCGTCTTTTCCTCTGTTTCCCTCCCTGTTTGAGCCGCCTGCCAATCCCGGCGGGCAAAAGCGGGCGGGCAAGCGGCGTGTTCCCAGTACGTTGCGGCGAGTGCATGAAATTTTATGCATGGAGCGCCCCTCAACTCAGCGCACCCTCCACCACCGGCGCGAAGCTCGATCCCGGTGGCCCCATCGCCCGCAGCCGCCGCATCAGCCGTTCAAACAGGCCCTTTTCCTCATAATGATCGCTGTAGCTGACACCCGTTCTGCCGGCGTGCCGCCAGATCTTGGCCGCCACGAACAGAAAGCGCAGCCGCGCCGTCGCCAGGGTGGTGTGCCGCAGTGTCTCCACGCTGGCTTGGGCTTCGCGGTTGAACAGCAGCAGCCAGCAGTTGAGGTTGTAGGCCAGCATGGCCAGCTGAAAGTGATTGCGGTTCATGTCAAAGCGGCGCGAGGGATGGGCCGCCAGCCCGGCGTCGTTGTTGGCCTCCTTGATGAGGTTCTCGGCTGCGGCGCGCTGATTGTAAAACCACACCACCGCCGCGATCGGTTCGGCCAGGTTGGTGACAAACACGCGGTAGGTGTAAGCGCTGGTGGCAAACAGCTGGTATTGCTCGGCCGCGCCGGCCGCGGGTTCGTTTTCGTAACGCAGCGCCAGGAAACGACAGGCCCGCGCCCAGCCCTGCGGCTGGTAGAGGAATTCGCATTCCGCATCCGCATCGCTGTGGGGCGAGGGCTTCCAGGCCGCTTGCTGCAACTGCTCGACCAGCCGCCTGGTCTTGCGCGCCACGATGACGAACTGACAAGCCGCCTTTTCATAGGCCTCCACCGCCTCCCAGCAATAAAACCCGGAATCGGCCCGCGCCAGGATTTTCTTCACGCCGTGCGGCAAAGCCCGAAAGGCGCTCTCGAGGTGGGCGGCGATCTGCCGGCCCGTGGGCCGGTCGCCGTTGCGCAACCCGCCCATCAGGTATTCGCGCGTCTCGGCCAGGAAAGTCAGTATCGGCTGGTAGCTGCGCTTGCCCTTGTTCTTGGGGTTGTAACTCTTGCGCCCGCCCATCTGGCGGCCGTAGAGCGTGTGCACGGTGGTGTCGGTGTCCAGCGTCACCGTCTCCAATTTCACCTGGGCCGCGGCCCAGACTCGTTCCCGCAGCTGGCGCTGAATGGAAAGGATCTGCTTCGCCACGTTGAGGTGCAGCGAGGCCAGAAAGCGCCACAGCGTGGACTGCGGCGACAGACGCGTCACTTGCAAGATGCCGGTCAAGATGGGGTCGCGGGCGATGAAGCGGAGTTGGTTCAGCCGCGCAAAGCCGACATAGAGGCCCAGCACGAGGGCCAGCACAAACTGGTAGAGGCTCATCACACGGGTGATTCGTTTGTTCGTGATGGTTTCTTCCAGCAGCGCCTGGAAGCCGAGTTTTTCGAGCAGGGTGGCGACGGGCAGCAAGCCGCCGTAGGGAGTCAGATTCTTGCCGCGGAAGTGATAAGGCGTGGCAGCCCCGATTTTATTGGGCCGCGGGGCCCTCGCGCCCCGGCCTTGTTTGACGGGCCTTCGGGAGCTATGCTGTTTTCGCTTGGTAACCATTTGGGTGACCTCCTTGGGGTTGACTGGCGAAGCTGAAATCTTTGCCAGCCTACCTTATTACCCCATGTTTTCGGGGGTCCCCCAAATGGCCCCTGGCGGCTCAGCCCTCCTCCGGTGCACCCCGCAGTGCATAATTCAGGTTCCAAGAATCTCTATCCCTACCCCAACTCTTGTCGTCGCCTCCACTTTTTCAACTGTGAGTTAAGCCACCTTAGGTCTGAGCTTCGGCGACTGCGCCAAAATTACGGTGCAGACAAAGAGGGTTTTAGACGCAGGTGCGCAGAGTTTTCGAAGACAGGATACCTTGGTTCCTGAATTATGCACAGATTCGGCGTAGCCATCGCCGATGGAGTTGTGGCGGTAGCGGCAGTCGTGTCAACTCAGTGATTTAGCAAGTCGTCTTTTCCTCTGTTTCCCTCCCTGTTTGAGCCGCCTGCCAATCCCGGCGGGCAAAAGCGGGCGGGCAAGCGGCGTGTTCCCAGTACGTTGCGGCGAGTGCATGAAATTTTATGCATGGAGCGCCCCTCAACTCAGCGCACCCTCCACCACCGGCGCGAAGCTCGATCCCGGTGGCCCCATCGCCCGCAGCCGCCGCATCAGCCGTTCAAACAGGCCCTTTTCCTCATAATGATCGCTGTAGCTGACACCCGTTCTGCCGGCGTGCCGCCAGATCTTGGCCGCCACGAACAGAAAGCGCAGCCGCGCCGTCGCCAGGGTGGTGTGCCGCAGTGTCTCCACGCTGGCTTGGGCTTCGCGGTTGAACAGCAGCAGCCAGCAGTTGAGGTTGTAGGCCAGCATGGCCAGCTGAAAGTGATTGCGGTTCATGTCAAAGCGGCGCGAGGGATGGGCCGCCAGCCCGGCGTCGTTGTTGGCCTCCTTGATGAGGTTCTCGGCTGCGGCGCGCTGATTGTAAAACCACACCACCGCCGCGATCGGTTCGGCCAGGTTGGTGACAAACACGCGGTAGGTGTAAGCGCTGGTGGCAAACAGCTGGTATTGCTCGGCCGCGCCGGCCGCGGGTTCGTTTTCGTAACGCAGCGCCAGGAAACGACAGGCCCGCGCCCAGCCCTGCGGCTGGTAGAGGAATTCGCATTCCGCATCCGCATCGCTGTGGGGCGAGGGCTTCCAGGCCGCTTGCTGCAACTGCTCGACCAGCCGCCTGGTCTTGCGCGCCACGATGACGAACTGACAAGCCGCCTTTTCATAGGCCTCCACCGCCTCCCAGCAATAAAACCCGGAATCGGCCCGCGCCAGGATTTTCTTCACGCCGTGCGGCAAAGCCCGAAAGGCGCTCTCGAGGTGGGCGGCGATCTGCCGGCCCGTGGGCCGGTCGCCGTTGCGCAACCCGCCCATCAGGTATTCGCGCGTCTCGGCCAGGAAAGTCAGTATCGGCTGGTAGCTGCGCTTGCCCTTGTTCTTGGGGTTGTAACTCTTGCGCCCGCCCATCTGGCGGCCGTAGAGCGTGTGCACGGTGGTGTCGGTGTCCAGCGTCACCGTCTCCAATTTCACCTGGGCCGCGGCCCAGACTCGTTCCCGCAGCTGGCGCTGAATGGAAAGGATCTGCTTCGCCACGTTGAGGTGCAGCGAGGCCAGAAAGCGCCACAGCGTGGACTGCGGCGGCAGACGCGTCACTTGCAAGATGCCGGTCAAGATGGGGTCGCGGGCGATGAAGCGGAGTTGGTTCAGCCGCGCAAAGCCGACATAGAGGCCCAGCACGAGGGCCAGCACAAACTGGTAGAGGCTCATCACACGGGTGATTCGTTTGTTCGTGATGGTTTCTTCCAGCAGCGCCTGGAAGCCGAGTTTTTCGAGCAGGGTGGCGACGGGCAGCAAGCCGCCGTAGGGAGTCAGATTCTTGCCGCGGAAGTGATAAGGCGTGGCAGCCCCGATTTTATTGGGCCGCGGGGCCCTCGCGCCCCGGCCTTGTTTGACGGGCCTTCGGGAGCTATGCTGTTTTCGCTTGGTAACCATTTGGGTGACCTCCTTGGGGTTGACTGGCGAAGCTGAAATCTTTGCCAGCCTACCTTATTACCCCATGTTTTCGGGGGTCCCCCAAATGGCCCCTGGCGGCTCAGCCCTCCTCCGGTGCACCCCGCAGTGCATAATTCAGGTTAAACCAAACGAGGGCAAAATGTGCAACTGTGTGCAGAATGCACTTTGCACTCTCGTCGCTGGCGTTTTGCACAGAATGACGAGTGAGAACCCTCTCTCAAACCGGACATGTCGGAAACGCTGCCCCCTCCGCGGCGCTCGGCTGCCCTCCCCCTGGGTTACGGGGTCAACCAGAATGAGAGTCGAGTTGGACTCTGGGGGCAGGTCACTCACGTCACGGGGTGACCGGACCCCAAAAAACAGATCCGTACTCTGAGAGAGAATCCGAAGAGTTCGGGCTGATCAAAGGAGGCAGGGTATGGCAAGGAAGCGCTACACGAGCGAACAGATCATCCACAAACTGCGGGAGGCCGAAGTAGAGCTAGCGGGAGGCAAGACGGTACCGGCGACGTGCCGCAAACTAGGCGTCAGCGAGCAGACGTTCTATCGCTGGCGGAAGTGGCGGGATGCGGACCAACCAGGCCAGACGGCCGGGTTGGCCCGGTGATGTATATCCTTACCGGTTTCTATTCGCAGTGTAGCAGCGGTGTCAAGTATTTTAAGGTTTTATCGGATGACGATGTTGATAATAAAGGGAATAAAGATTTAAAATAGCGTGACCGGCCCCGCCTGTTGGGCGGGGGAGACCGTGTTAGAATTCACGGCTGAGCCGTTCGAATCCTAGCCTCCAGACGCTCTGAGCGCCGCAGAACGGCTCCCCGTATCTTGCTTGCCTGCCGCGCGGTGAAAAGAAACCTTCCCTGTCCGGGCGGCTTGCAGGTCTTTTTCAAGCCAGTCAGCCCGCATAATCCCCCTCCGCGAGTGGCTTTGCTGGCCCAGCAGCAGGTGTCCCAGCTCATGCGACATCAGGTGGCCGAGCATGCGCGCCCCAAGGGCCTCGTCGTCTCCCGCGATGGCGGCCACGGCTTCGATGTAGACGCTGGCGAAAACGCCGAACGAGCCGTCTTTGGGGACCAACGCCACCCCGAACGCGGCTGGGCCGGAGGGCTTCGGCCGCGCCATCGACCGGGGAATGATTCTCAGTACCAAGCTCGCGGGACCAGGCAGCACGCAATCCGGATATTGGGGGATCAGCTCGGGCTCGGTCGCACAGTGCGTCCACCTGGTTTCGATACCGGCGTTCCGCAAGATCCGTGCGGCTTCGGCCCTGGCCACCGACAGGGTCGTCTCGGGGGCTTGAGCGTGGTTGTAAATGTTCACGGTGAGCGCGGGGGGCGTCGAGTTTATCTCGGCAGCGTGGGAGCGCGAAATCCCTATCGAACTCATGCCCATGAAACTCGAACTCAACAGAGTTGCAACAGCGATGTGATTTTTGCTTAATCTGACCATTTCTCGGTCTCCTTTGAGACCGAGAATGGTTCGGATCAGCCGCTACCTCAATGCACAGCAGCTCAATGAAAGATGCAAGGGAGCGCAATCGTTTCTCAACGCGCAACTCGTTCATTTTGAAGTTGTTTATTTCGAGTAATACATGGCCGAGGAAATAGAATTTCGGTGATATAATGCCCGCAGGCTTCCGAGGGCTGCCGATATGCCCAAGAAATCGCCAGATGATCGCGTTGTCCGATTCGGGGTTTTCGAGGCGGATCTGCGCTCTGGCGAGCTGCGCAAGAGCGGCGTCAAGATCAGGCTGCGGGACCAGGCTTTTCAGGTCCTAACCGAGCTGCTGGAACGCCCCGGCGAGGTCGTCACACGCGAGGAGTTGCGAGACAGACTCTGGCCCGACGGCACCTTCGTCGACTTCGACCACAGCCTGAACGCAGCGGTCAACAGCATTCGCGAAGTGCTGGGCGACTCGGCGGCGAGCCCGCGATTCGTCGAAACGGTGCCGCGCAAGGCTACCGGTTCATCGCTCCGGTGGAACGACTGGGTGCGTCGGCGCTAGGGCCTATATCCGGGCCTGCGTCCCCGTCGCCACAGCCACAAGCGCACTCCGTGAGTGAAGCAGACGAGCCCGAAGCCTCCGAGCCCCACCCTTCCAGCGACCAGGTCCCACCAGACAAGCAGCGACACGTCCAGCCTGTCTACTTGGGGCTGGCTGTCGCCCTGCTGGCTCTAATCGCAGTGCTCGGTTACTTCGGCACGCAAACCGGATACGAACCGATCACCACGGGTAAAGAAAGTTCCATTTCGACGGAGCGACCGTCCATCGCCGTTCTGCCGCTTCAAAACGTCGGCGGTGGCGAGGAGAACGAATACTTCAGTGAGGGAGTGACGGACGACATCATCTCTCACCTCTCAAAGATCAGCGGGCTCAAGGTTATCTCACGCACCTCGTCAGGGCAGTACAAGAACACGGACAAGGGCTTGCGACAGATCGCTGATGAACTCGGTGTGTCGAGTGTCCTGGAAGGCAGCGTGCGCCGCTCGGGCGACCGCGTACGGACTGTCACTCAGCTCGTTGACGCGGGCACCGACGAAACTCTTTGGTCGTCAACCTACGACCGCGATCTAATCGACATCTTCGGCATCCAGAGCGAGGTGGCACAGACGATCGCGAGGGCCTTGCAGGCCGAGCTTACGCCGACCGAGATCGAGCGGCTGGAAGAGGGGGGGACGGCAAATCTAAAGGCCTATCAGCTTGTTCTGGCGAGCCGCTACCAGATGAACAAATTGACCATCGAAAGCTATAGAAACGCGCTCGGCAGTTTTGAACGGGCAGTAGAGTTGGACCCAAACTATGCCTTGGCTTACGTGGTTCTTGCGCGATGCTACCAGCTTTTAGGCCAGGAGGAAAAAGCGAAGCAGGCTACCATGCGAGCGCTTGAGCTGAATGACCGCCTCGCCGAATCTCACGTAGCTTTGGGAAGGCTACGAAAACAGGAGTGGGACTGGCCGGCGGCAGAGCAGGCTTTGACCCATGCAATCGCACTGGATCCGAACCTGGCGGACGCGTATCACGAGTACGCTGACTATTTGTTGATCACCGGCCGAAACTCCAAGGCGGTCGAAGCGGCGAGAACAGCGCGAGAACTCGACCCGCTTACCCTCCTGCAAACTGCCTTTGTGGGGTGGATGTTGCACGCTGATCGGCAATGGGACGCAGCCATTGCGGAGTTTCGTTACGCGACGGAGTTGGACCCTGGCTTTGGTGAAGCCTGGCGTGGGCTCGCTGCTCCGCTCATCGCCAAAGGAATGTACGCTGAGGCTGTCGAGGCGATGCAAACGTCCCTTGCTGTTGGTGGTGGCAATATTGCTCGCGGGCCACAGCCGTCCACTGCTTACGCTTACGCGAGGGCTGGCAAAGTCAGCGAGGCACGAGATGTGCTTGAGCAATTCAAGGCACAAGCCGACCAGATGGACCCGGGGTATCAGGCGTTAGGTCTGGCAGTCATCCACGCCGGCCTGGGGGAAAAAGACCAAGCTTTTGAATGGTTGGACCGTGCCGCCGACGAGCGCTACTATCTCCCCGTCTGGATTCAAGCTCCCATGTTTGACGATTTGCGGCCGGACCCTCGGTATAGGCAGCTGCAGAAAAGGATGGGCCTCGAACATTGAGGATATACACGATTGTCCTCACACTATCCCGATGTTAGAGTAAAAAACATGGGCGGCGTCACGGTAATACTCAGCGCGGAACAAGAGAGAATCATTCGCGAACGGGTGGACCGCGGAGAGTTCGAAAGCGCCGAGGAGTTTGTTGAGCACGCCATAAAGAAGGCTCTTCTTCACCCCGCCGATCAAGCGCTCGCCCGGGCGCCGATCGATGACGAGCCCGAAACGGAAGACGAGCGGCAGGCAGTTGCTCAAGCTCGTGAATGGTTCGATGGAAACCGCGGCAGAGGCGTCCCGCACGATCAAGTTCTTGAGGAATTCGGCCTCAAGTGAAATCCATTGAGTGGAGTGCCCAAGCGCTCCGAGACCTGCGCGGTCTGGATCGCCCGGTCGCTCAGCGCATCATTGAAACGATGAATCGCTTCTTGGCGGCGGGGTCGGTCGGTCATGAGGCTGCCGCATGAGCCGGGAAACGGACGCCGGACATCATGGAGCCGCGGAAGGGTGACACCGGAACCCCGCCGAATCATCAGATGCAATTGTTGTCCGCGCCAAGAGGGCTTATAATTGAGAGGACTTGGCGTAAGCATCGGCCACCCCGGCCGCAACGGAGTCCGTCGTGAATCGCAGAAAGTTCCTCAAAACGTCGGGACAAGCCGCTGGCGGGCTTGCCGCCGGCGACTTTTTTAGTTACGTTCTCAGCGGCGGGCACAGTTCGCTCAGCCCCTCCCTGACCGGCGCCGTCAAGGACCACGCCAAAGAAGCGGCCGAACCGCGCTTCCTTATTTATTGGTTCATGGAAGGCGCCTGGATGAGCTACGACATGTTCGGCCCTGTTGTGCCCGTCCGCAACGACTCCAAGTTCGGTGATCTGCCGCGGGACCCCAACGACTGGGGTGTCATCTCCGAGCAGGTCTACCGCACCAAGGATTTGAGCCCGGAACAGTTCCGGCGGCACGGCGAGATTTTCCACGGCCCGCTCGCCGAGGACGGGAAAGAACTGTTCGGCGAGATGGCCATCCTCTCGATTGTCCCTGGATTCAACTGGCCCGTGCAGCAACTTTCGGTGTAAGCATCTGTGCCAACTCCCCTGCGAATAACGAGACGAGACTGATCACGAACTGGGCTTACAGCGTGCTATGGAACAAGGGGAACCACACCCTTAAGTTCGGTTACCAGGGCCAGCACTGGAAAGTCAATCGCTTCGACCAAGGCGGCGCCTCAGGCGGCTTGACTGTCGGGGCGGCCGGCACTTACCTCTTTGGGGTGTCGGAAGGGAACCTCGGCAGCGAAACCAGGAATACAGACGGCGCCGGAGGGTTCCACCTGGCTGACTTCTACCTGGGCCTGCCGAACTTCGTGGGTACCGCGGCGGGCCTCGACTTGCGGGAGCGGGAAGCCTACCATGCCTTGTTCGTTCAGGATGACTGGAAGGTCACCCCGAAGCTGACCGTCAACTTCGGTGTTCGCTGGGACGTCCAGATGCCCTTTTCTGAATTGGACGGCCAATTTGCGGGCTTCGATGAGAACGCAGAGAATCCGGGGGTGACTGGATTCAGTGGAGCGGTGGACTACTTCGGTACGGCGCCAGGCGCGAACGGCAGGACTCGCGCCGGCCACCCCACGTGGGGCGCCTTCGGTCCGCGAGCCGGGCTCGCCTACCAAATCACCGACAAGCTGGTGTTTCGAGCGGGTGGGGGCATTCAGTATATGGCGATCCAGAATACCAACGTGAGATTCGTCCCCCGCACCGGCTACGAAGCCCGCGGCAACCCGCCGCCCAAGAATGCCCCCGAAGATACCTACTTCCAATGGGACAACCCCTTCCCCTCGAATCTGCTCGGCACGCCTCCTTTTATTGATCCGACGTTCTTGAACAATCAAAACCTCACGAATTGGATGAATCCGAACACAATTGGTGTTCCTCCCGTGCTGTATTTCCTCACCGCCGGCTTCCAGCGTCAGTTCGGCGACTGGGTGATGGAAGCGACTGTTTATTCGAATATGGGCCGGAATAACTCCGACCATGAGCGCATCAATGATCTGGCGCCGCAGTACTGGAGCTTGGGTCCGCTGCTGAACCTGCCCATCACGCATCCCGACGTACTGGCCGCGGGGTTCGCCCAGCCGTATCCTGAATTTCCGGCGGACCTGCCGTTGCACCGTGCCTTGCGCCGGTGGCCGCAGTATGGGAATATTTCCAACGATGCGGGGATCAACACGGGGATGAACTTCAACTCCTTCATGCTGAAAGCGACGAGGCGCTACTCGAACGGCTTGTCGTTCCTGGGACACTGGACGCTCGCCAAGCAACTGGGGGACGTCGACTGGGCGCCGGGGGCGTTTGGCAGCAACACCCGAAACGCTTACAACCGCAGACTGGATAAGAGGATCAATCGCTACGACACGACGCACCGGGTTGTGTTGAACTACTCCTACGATCTGCCGTTCGGCCCCGGCAAGAAGTATGGCGGCGGCGGCGGATTCAGCAAATATGCGCTGGGCGGATGGACAGTTGCCGGCATCCACGAGTATGTCAACGGCTTCCCGCTCTCGACCAGCGGCGGGCTTTCCGTGGGTATTCCCGGCGGCGTCAGGAACTTAGCCAACCGTCCGGATGGCGCACAGTGGCGAAGCAACATCTCCTGCGGCGATATGGTTTTTGGTGATCCGTCGCGAGATTTCATTTTGAACGCCGGCAATCCGAGCCAGGAGCTTTCTAACCGGCCGGTGGCCTGGGTTCCTCCGGGAGACTTCGTGGAAGGCAACGCGCCGGAAGTCGATCAAGAGGCGCGCCAGTGTCCGAACTTCCGGGAGAGCTTCAGTCTGCTCAAGCAGATCCCGATCACCGAGCGCGTGAACATTCTGCTCGGGGCGGACTGCTTCAACTGCTTGAATCGCCACCGCTGGATAGCCGGCAGGTTCGGCAACAATATCACCAGTTCGTCATTCGGGAAAATCGTCGTCGAACAGCCGAAAGGGGGGGGGCGGTCGATTCAGCTTCGAATGCGGATTCAATGGTAGGCGGCATGGTGCCGAGCTGGTAGGGGCCGGCGTTTTTGCTGGTCCCGGCCCGGCGTTTCAGTTCAACAACTAGACCAGGCCTCGCGATTCAATGAATCGCCAGGCCTGGTTCATTTTTTAGGTTCTCTTAGGTCCGGTGTTCCTGGTCAGTTGGGCAGGCCTCTGGTTGTGCACCGCGACGCAGTTGAAACGGGTTGTTCCTCGCCCGCGACACGTTGCCCTTGACAACGAGCGGACCTAGGATCCGAGGTATATACTCGTACTAGTGCTAGTGATCCAGACCCTGATAGTGATCGCTACCGCGACTCTCGTTCCGTCCTTGAAGGCCCAAGCATTCTTGACGGACCCGCTCCGCTTCTGGCAGCACGAGTCGGCGTACGCGGCGTCCCAGGCCTGCAAAAGTTGCCATGCCGAAATCTACAGCCGCCAGCAGGGGAGCCACCACGCGCAGTCGCTGCGCCCGGCGAAGGAAGTTCCGCAACTGACTTCCTCGCTTCCGGTCGAACGGTGGGACCGTGCTTCCGATTCGACCCTGCTTCTTCAGTTGGATTCCGGCGGGGAAATCCAATTGCAGTCGCGCAAGAATTCAGATCAGGGTCTGGCCGTACTTGAATAGGCTTTCGGCAGCGGTGTAAAGGGCATCACGCCCATCGCCCGCACCGATGACGGCCAGTTGGTCGAAAGCCGGCTGACCTGGTACGCCAGCCTCCAAGGTATCGATTTCACGACCGGCGCTTCCAAACGCGACCCCAAGACCGCGCGCGAGAGTTTGGGACGAAAGTTGACCCAGAAGCAGGTCTCCGAGTGCTTTGGCTGTCATACAACGGGCTACGATCGAGTGCGCCAGGCACCGGCCCGCAACGAGATGGGTGTGCGCTGCGAGCGCTGCCACGGCCCAGGGGCCGAGCACATCGTGGCCGTTCGTAACGGCGAGTCGGCGGGGAAACACATCTTTCATCCCGGCCGGATGGAGGGGTTTCCGCAGATACAGATGTGCGGCGCCTGCCACGGCACGCCTCCC
Source organism: Bryobacterales bacterium (assembly GCA_965226185.1). Lineage (GTDB taxonomy): Bacteria > Acidobacteriota > Terriglobia > Bryobacterales > UBA6623 > CBDCYS01. The sequence goes on along the minus strand of CBDDCT010000007.1, from coordinate 1,857,763 downwards.
CAAGACAACGATTTCGACACACTGCGGTTGCTTGAGAATACGCCGCACAGAGTCCGATTCCCGAGTCAGCGAATTGTCCTGAGCCGTTGCTTTAACGAGAGTTTCGGCGAGCTGAAATGCACGACCTGTCATGACCCGCACGTCGATGTTGCTGACGAAGCCCGGAGCTATGATGCGGCCTGTCAGAATTGTCACGATCCTGCAGCCAGGAAAGAAGCCGCGGTTTGTCCCGTCGGCGACACCGGGTGCTCGACTTGCCACATGCCCAAAGAACGTGTCATGCGCCATTCGCTGTTCAGCGATCATTGGATCCGAGTGGAAGACCGGGGGGGCGGATAAGCGGCCCGTGGTTCGAGATACTCTGTTGGTCCGGCTCTTGAGAGATTCTGGATGTCAGACATGATGGCAGCGAAAGCGAGAGTGAAGTGGACAGCCATCGTGTTGCTCGCGGCGCCGCTATTTGCCGCGCCACAGAGTGGCCCTCTGGGGTCGGAAGACCGCGCTTTCATCGAAGATCATTTCCGAGCCGAGAAACGCTTCGAAGCTTCTAAAGAGCTCGCCAAGGCCGCCTCCGAGTACGAGCTCATCCTCGAAAACTACCCGGCGGCCCTGCCTCGCGTCTACCAAAACCTGGGACTGGTCCAATACCAGCAGCGCGCGTACGAAAAGGCCATCGGCGCATTCGAAAAAGGTCTCAAGCTCGATCCGGGCATGATCGGGAGCCATCTCTTCCTCGGTATCTCCTACTTCAATATCGAGAGCCCAAAGAAGGCGCTGCCGCACCTGGAGTCAGCACACCAGAGCCAGGCAAGCGCCGAAAGCGCAACCGCATTGGGACACGCTTACATGGTGTTCCTCCGATACGACCAAGCGATCAAATCGTTCAACGAGGCTTTGTCCCTTCCTGGCGCGGACAAGGCGACTTTGCTCTACCTAATCGCCAGCAGCTATCTAAAGCTTGCGGAACGAATCGTGAACGAGCAGACGGAAAAGCATCCGGAATCGAAGGACACGCACCTCGCCGCTGCTAAGCTCTTTGAAAACCAGCAAGGCTACCAGGTCGCTGCAATCAAATATCTCGAATCGGCTGAGCTTGATCCCATGAACGCATCGATCTTCTTCCCCTTGGCGAGGATGCTTGCTGTCCTGGGATTAGACGAGCCGTCCCGCCTGGCGCTCGAACGCTATTGGGAACTGATGCCCAATGTGCCGAGGACTCCGATCGACAGGCAGATGCTTCCCAAAGAACAGGTGGCGGAGATCGGCACCAAAGTGGACTTCGAAGGGATTCTGCGTTCGCTCCCTGAGGTGAGGCGGGAGGAACCACCTCTTCTCCCCATGGTAACGCGTGACGTAAACGGCCGGCTGCGAGAGCAGTTAGGGGCCGACAAAACCGGCAAATGGAAGGCGGCAGTCACGCACCTTTCCGAGGGCCGGTTTCAGCAGGGGTTACAGGCACTTGAAGTCGTCGAAGCCGAGGATGCATGGGTTCGCGACTATCTGGAAGCTAACACTCATATTTGGCTCGACGACTATCAAAAAGCCGGGGAAGTGCTGGAAAGACCCGCCATCGTGGCGCACTCGATGCAGGCCGTACAGACGCTCCGGGCCGAGGTTTTCCGCCAGCTTTCGATCGAGTACTTCACAGAGCTGGTCCGCGAGCATCCCGATTCCTGCCGAGCCCACTTGGTAAAGGCAAAGAACCTCGCGGCTCAGGAAAAGGCCGAGGCGGAGGACGAGTTTCTCTCGGCGATTGACGGCTGTCCGTCCGACACGCAGATTCGCATCGATCTCGCGGACTACTATCTCTGGAATTCCCGATTCAAAGAGGCGCTCCAAGAGTGCCTGCGAGAGCTGGAAATTAATCCTTATTCCAGCGCGGCAAAGAAGCGCTTGGGACGGATCCATGTTCAGCTTCGGGACGCGGAAAAGGCCTTACCGTATCTGCGAGAGATTGCCGCGGCTGATTCGGAAGATCCGGACGTTCGGACTGACCTCGGCCGGGCGTATGAGCTGCTGGGTAAACGGGATGAAGCGCTTTTGGAGTATCAGGAGGCGCTTCGAATCGATCCCACCCTGAATCGTGTCCATTACGTCCTGGCGAGGATCTACCGCCAATTGGGCAGGACAGACCTGGCCCAAGAGGAATTCCGGCTATTCAAAGCCAACGAAGAAGAGGACCGCCGGAAGCGCGTCGAGCAGATTCAGAGGCTGCGCCAGCGGGAAGTAGAAGCCGACCGCCCTCGCTGAAGGGCGTCGCCTATAGTGCAGACGCGGGCGGGCGGGTCTTGAGACGCGTCTTCACCCAAGCAAGCCGAGTATCCATTGCGGCATTTAAGAACCACTATCTGCCTTGGCTGCACCCTGCTGCTCGGGGCCAACATGTTCGGTGCGGCACCAATATTCACTGATATTGCTTCGGAAGCAGGCCTTACCCACACCTTCTACTGCGGCCGCGAAGACCAAAAGGACTACATTATCGAGATCTTGGGTGGAGGCGTGGCGCTGCTTGACTTTGACCGGGACGGCTATCTCGACGCGTTCTTCGTGACGGGAAGCACGTTGGAAAGCTTTCCATCCGGCAACCAACCCAGCAATCAGCTCTACCGAAACAATCGCGACGGCACATTCACGACGGTCACGGACGAGGCCGGCCTGCGAAGTGCTGGTTGGGGACAAGGGGTCTGCGTCGGCGACATCGACAATGACGGGTTCGACGATCTGTTTGTAACCTTCTTCGGCCAGAACCACCTCTATCGCAACACCGGCACCGGTCGGTTCGACGACGTCACCGAGCGGTCAGGCATCTCGGGAGCAAACAGATGGTCAACCGGCTGTGCTTTTCTCGACTACGCTCGGGACGGTTCGCTTGACCTATTTGTGGCGAACTATATTGTGTTCGACAAGGCAAGAATCCCGCCCCGGGGGAGCGCCCCGACGTGCCGGTGGCAGGGACAGCCCGTGTTGTGCGGCCCTCGCGGACTTCCCGGCGAAGTCAACGAGCTGTACCGAAATCTGGGCGGCGGCAAGTTCAAGGACGTCTCTCGGCAATCAGGTGTCGCCAGTGTTGAAAACCGCTATTCGCTCTCGGTGACAACCCTCGACTACAACCGCGATGGCCGGCTCGACATCTATGTAGCCGTCGATTCGCAAGCCAGCATTCTCTTTCACAATCAAGGAGACGGAACATTTGAAGATGTCGGGGTGTTCGCTGGTGTCTCCTTCGACGAAAACGGAAAGGTGCAAGCAGGGATGGGGTCCGCGGCGGGTGATATTGATGGAGATGGGAATCTCGACTTGGTGAAGACGAACTTCATCGCGGAAACATCCAGTATCTACTTGAACAACGGTGACGATTCGTTCGAAGATCGAGTCTATCCCTACGGAGTCGGCATCAGCACGAATTATATGGGTTGGGGAGTCGGATTTCTCGACTACGACCGCGACACCTGGCCCGATATTTTTGTGGTGAACGGGCACGTCTATCCGGAGATCGAACCGCTGGTTCCAAACAACCCCTATAAACAACGCCGGCTTCTTTATCGCAACCTTGGTGGAGAGAAGCTCGAGAGTGTCACGGTATCCAGTGAAACCGGCGTATTGGAGCCGCACTCCAGCCGCGGCCTCGCGCTTGGGGACTACGACAACGACGGTGACATCGATGCTTTCGTCAACAATATGAATGAGCCCCCCAGCCTCTTGAGGAACGATACCGAAGCATCAGGGGGCTTCCTTTCCGTGAAGCTGGCCGGCGTACAGTCGAACCGCAGCGCGATCGGGGCAAGGGTGGCCGTGACGGCCGGGGGACGTGAAATGGTACAAGAAGTCCGCTCGGGTTCGAGCTTCATGTCCCACAGTGATTTTCGCCTCCATTTTGGACTCGGAAGCGCGAAAATCGTCGAGCGGATCACCATCGACTGGCCCTACCCGGAGTCCCGAGAAAAGATCGAAGACGTCGCGATCAACCAGTTCATCACGATCACCGAAGGCAAGGGAATTACCGAACGTAAAAGCCGCGACAACCACAAAGACTGATCATGGCGACGACTCGGCGGAGTTTCTTGAAGCTCGCGGGCGCGGGCTTGGCGGCCGGATGGCCCCCAAGTGGCTGGCTGTGGGGAGCTTCGCCGTCCGAACCACTGCCGCCCTATGGTGTGGGGTTTGTTGATATTGCCAAGCAAGCCGGGCTGAACCACACCATTTACTACGGCGGGGCTGAAAAGGTGAAGTACATCGTCGAGGCCAACGGCTGTGGAGTGGCCTTCTACGACTACGACAACGACGGGTGGCTGGACATCTTCGTCCTGAACGGATCCCGTATCGAAGGGTTTCCGGCCGGGAAGGAGCCGACCAACCGGCTTTATAAGAACAACCGCGACGGCACGTTCACCGACGTTACGAAAGAGGCGGGTCTTGTTCACTCCGGTTGGGCGAACAGCGTTTGCATTGGGGATTACGATAACGACGGCAACGATGATCTTTTTGTCACCTACTGGGGACAGAATGTTCTCTACCACCTGAATTATGCACTGCGGCGTGGACCTGAGGAGGGCTGAGCCGCAAGGGACCATTGGGGACCCCCGAAAACATGGGGTAAAAAGGTAGGCTGGCAAAGATCCCAGCTTCGCCAGCCAACCCCAAGGAGGTCACCCACATGGTTACCAGACGAAAACAGCATAGCTCCCAAAGGCCCGTCCAACAAGGCCCAGCCGTGACGGCCTCGCGGCCCAATAAAATCGGGGCTTCGACGCCTTACCACTTCCGCGGCAGGAAGCCGACTCCCTACGGCGGCTTGCTGCCGGTGGTCGGGAGGGCGCTGATCTGAGAGCCTGGCTATGCGCTATGCATAAAATTTTATGCACTAGCCGTAACACACTGGAAACACGTCACTTCCGAGCGAGGTTTTGACGACGCGGATTCTGGGCGGGAAGGGAAACCGGACACGGAGAAGTCAAAAGGCCAGTTGCCGAGCTACCACCTCACGACGACCGCCAACCCGCTACGAACGCAGCCACACTCGCAAAGTGAATCTGTGCATAATTCAGGTACCACAACAATGGTGACGGTACATTCAGCGACGTCACCACGGACGCCGGCCTGGGCCACTTCCCCGACCGCTGGAACACAGGCGCAACGTTCATCGACTATGACCGGGATGGTTACCTGGACTTGTTTGTGTCGAATTACGTGGAGGTCGATCTCGATAAACTTCCCCTTCCGGGCCAAGGAAGCAACTGCAACTGGAAGGGCGTACCCGTGTACTGTGGACCCCGCGGCATGAGGGGATCCAAAAACTACCTCTATCGCAACAACGGTGACGGCACGTTTACTGATGTCAGCAAGCAAGCAGGCATCCACAGCCCAAGCGGCTACTACGGGATGACCGCGGTCGTCACGGATGTTGACGAGGACGGCTGGCCTGATATCTACGTGGCGTGCGATTCAACCCCCAGCATTCTCTATCGCAATAACCACGACGGCACTTTCACGGACATCGCAGTCGAGACCGGCGTAGCCTACAGCGAGGACGGGCGCGAGCAGGCCGGCATGGGGCTTTCTGTCGCCGACTACGACGGAGACGGCAAGCTAGACATCGTCAAGACCTTGTTTGCCGACGAAATGCCGGCCCTTTACCGAAACGATGGCGCAGGCAGCTTTACCGATATGTCGGTGGCGGCTGGTCTCCATGCGATGACCCAGCACATCCAATGGGGAGCCGGGCTGGTTGACTTTGACAACGACAGTTGGCCGGACCTCTTTTATTCCGTCGGAAACCTCTACCCGCGCGTTGAGCAATTCAACCCGCGATATCCCTACCGCGGGCCGCGATTTTTGTTTAGAAATATGCGCGACGGAACTTTCGTCAATATCACCGAACAGTGCGGCCCCGGCCTCTCCACGCCGCACTCCAGCCGCGGCTGTGCTTTCGGGGATTTCGACAACGACGGCGACATGGACATCTTGGTCATGAACATGAATGAGCCACCGTCACTGATCCGCGCTGACGTCAAAACGAGTCATCATTGGCTGAAGGTGAAGCTCATCGGGGTCGAATCGAACCGTACCGCGATCGGAGCGAGAGTGGATGTTAAATCAGGTTCGAGACTTCAAGCGCAAGAAGTGCAGAGTCAGTCCAGCTATTACTCGGTGAACGATCTGCGTCTCCATTTCGGACTGGGTGGGGAGGCGAAAGCCGATGAGCTAACGATCCGCTGGCCAAATGGCAAGCGTGAGATCCTGAAGGACGTTCCCGCGGATCGAATTATCTACGTCCAAGAAGGCAAAGGGATCGTCCGCATGCAGAAACTGTGATGATTCGGGCAACTCCGTCTCGTCCGTTTCCTGCGAATCCTGTGCTCCGCAAAAACTCCGTCCGGGCGACAACTCATTGATTCACCATGGGATGTCGGCGTGTGAGTCAAGCCGGACACCCTCGTTCGATGGCACCGCCAAGGGTTCCGTCTTTTCTGGCGGTGGAAGTCCAGACGGCAGGGAAGGCCTCGGTTTGTCCTTCGCCAAAACTCCGTAGCCGATCGAAATTGAAGACCGGACTGTTGAATTTTAGACAAATATCGCGCGCAGGGGACGCACATGGCGTGCCGCGGGTATTCACAAATTGAAGGAGGCGGCGAAAAAAAGCGCTTAGCACGGCTTGCTCGCGGCCGATAGAGAGATCCAGACAGGTCTGACGCGTTTCATGGTTTCGTCTGTTTCCAGCTCCGCACTCTTCGCAACAAACTTCGAGAGCGCCAGGAATAGCGCCGGAGGAATCCGCGGGGCCCGCGGTGGTCCTTCAGCGGACAAGCAGCAGTCTCAGGCGCCCCAAGCCCCTGAACAATCATCCCCAGACGGGCTGACGCCCGAGGAACGCCGGGTCGTGGCTGAGCTGACCCGGACCGACCGTGAGGTCAGGGCGCACGAACAAGCGCATCTCGCGGCCGCGGCCGGGTTGGCTCGCGGGGTGTCGTTTACATTCGTGACGGGTCCGGACAAGCAACAGTACGCGGTCGGAGGCGAGGTCAGCATTGACACGTCACCCGTCGCCGGCAACCCGCAAGCGACGATTCAGAAAGCGCAACAGATTCGCGCGGCCGCCAACGCGCCGTCTAATCCTTCGGGGCAAGATCGTGCCGTGGCGTCGCAGGCCTCGCGGATGGAACAGGCCGCTCGGCAGGAGTTGGCGGCGGAGAAACAAGAAGAGATGAACCAGCGTCACCGCGATTCACAGGCAGCAAGCTTCCAACAAGAAAGCTCTATTTCAGCCGGCCGGCTATTGTCGGTGATCGCTTAGTTAGCCCGCCCAAACGCCCGCGGCGCATCGCACTCCGCGGAGACGAACGGGCCGGTTCGCTCCTACGCCCCGACCGGGGCTTGTCGTTGATGGTTTTTGCACCCAGGATGGTTTTCCCATCCGGGGTTTCGCTTCGCTCCACCCTTGGGCTACGATCCCGCGCCGCTTCGCGGCTCAACAGCTCAACGGCTCAACGGCTCAACGGTCTGAAGCTGCTGGATTTTCTTTTGCAATGGAGAAGGCTTGGGGTCGGCTTCGGCGGCCTTCTTCATGTAGCTGAGCAGGCTGGACGGGCTGTCATCCGCCGGCAACGGTATCTTCTTTCCGCGGTGGAGCGCGTAGGCCACGCCCCCTTCAAGCAAGAGGCACGCCAGTCGGCCGCCATAGTGCCTGCTCAGGCCCACATCGATAAAGACGGCACGCCCTTCAAGCCGGGGCATGACGGCGCCCTCGGTGACCGTGTGACCCATCACGATTCGTTTCGCCTGATGCTGCTGGAGAACTGCCTCCAGGTGAGCCGTCTCGGTTCTCGCGTCATTCAATGCCAGACCCCGATACCAGAGCGGACCTTCCTGATCCACAACGATCCCTCCCGTCAATTTGCTGAAGTCCCGCAACTCCGCCAGCACCTGCCTATTCATGTCGCCGATACTCGTGGAGGCGAACTTCGGCCCGATGCCGCCATGCAGGAAAATCGTGTCGTTGATCTGAATGACGGCGTTGTGTTTCAGTATCCATCTTCCATAACTCCCCGCCGCACTGAACGCGATGCGGTGCTCGAACGAGCCCAGCCGGTTGTCTCTCTCCCACGCTCGGCGATGGGCGGGGCCAAACTCAGGAACGCCATCGGGCGGCGGGTTTTGTTTCACGTCATTGACGTGCTGTTTGTAGTATTTCTGGCGTGTTTCGGCCGATTTCGGATTCTTGAAAGCGGAGTACTCTCCGGGGTGAACATACCGCAGGTCGCCATACATATTCATCGCTTCGTGGTTTCCGATTAGTGCGTGAACATAGCCTCTGGCCTTCTTGGCCTGCTTCTCCAGTTTCATCAGCAGGTCCATCACCTTGCGAGAATCGGCCCCGCGGTCGGGGATATCTCCGGTTTGCACGAGGTGGGTTTGGCCTCCCGCCCACTCCTCGTTGTCGTCGATGAGGCCGGCGGAACGCAGAAGCTTGACAAACTGCTCGTAGTCGCCATGGACATCTCCAACAGCAACGATGCGGTCAACCCCTGTCCAGGTATCTTTCGCCGCCGCGGAGACGCCCGCCAGCAGCAAAACGGCCAGAAGCAAAGCAAACCCGGGGCGAATGATTTGGCCGAACTTCATGGCTTAATTCCGGCGTTTCCGTGTCAATGATTTACCTTAGCAGGGTCGAATCCGGGAGCGTCCCCTGCTTAGCAGAGACGGCGCCTGGGATCGTGAGATTACAAAAAGGCGTCGAAAAGTAGGGGCCGGCCGCGGAATCTTCGAAGCCATGAGGGTCAGGGGTTGTGAAAAATTGGGGCAGTCCATTTCGCGCCGGCGCAAGGGATTGATTCCTCGGGACTCGCGGCGGCGGCGCTCGCTAAGTCCCCATTTTTTCACGGCTGGTCAGGCACCGGCCAAGTCATTCCTGAACGCATGGTTTCGCGGTGTCCGGCGGGGACTAGCGATTGTATTGCGGGGTGCTCCCTTTCAACTTCTCCCAGACCTTGTCACATGCATCGAGGACGGACTGATCGAGGGGCGGTCCCTCGACAGCGCGCAGGTTGGCCTCGAGGTGCTCGAGTTTCGAGGCGCCCAGTATGACTGAATCCACGCCCGCCTGCTGGGCCACCCACGCGAGGGCCAGTTCCGGCAGGCTTCTGCCCGCGCGTCGTGCTATCTCCTTGAGGCTCTCGACCGCTTCGAAGTGGTCAGCGTTCCAATAGCGGTTCAGATACATCTGATTGCCATCGAAGCGGGTTCCGGGCAGGGGCCCGCTTTGGAAATTCTGTTTACCGCTCAACAGCCCGCCGGCAAGCGGGTTATAGCATATATTGCTTACTTCAAAACGCTGTGTAAAAGAAAGGTACTCTTGCTCGATTCCGCGCGCGAGCATGTTATACATCGGCTGGGAGATCCAGGGAGCTTGGCAACCTCTTTTTTCACGGATCCAGGCAATCTCGCATACTTGCCAGGCACTATAGTTTGAAGTAGCCAGATACCGGAATTTGCCCGCGGCTCTCAGGTCTTCCATCACCTCGAGGGTTTCTTCAATCGGAGTTTCATAATCCGGCTGATGCAAGTAATAGATATCGAGGTAGTCGGTTTGGAGCCGCCGCAGGCTCTCGTCAATGGCTCGTTGGACTGCCTGGCGTGAAAGCCCGCCGTAGGGCGGATACTCTTTCATCAATCCGCGGACTTTGCTGGCTAGGATCACCCTGTCTCTTTTCCCGCGGAATATCCTCCCGACGATCTCCTCCGATTTGCCCTGGTTGTAAACATTGGCCGTATCAAAGAAATTGACGCCTGCTTCGAGGCATCGATCCACCATGGTTTCGGCAACTGCTTCATCTGTTTGAGAGCCAAAGGTCATCGTCCCCATGCAGACTTTCGAAACTTCCAGATCAGTATGCGCTAGTTTCTTTGTCTCCATTTCCCCTCCCCGTCAAAAAATTCATAGAGGTCCTAATTTTCTGTGGCGCCCGCTGGGAACCCTATGTTAGCATTGGGAGCTATGACAGATGTACTTGAGTTGTTAATCGCCGAAAGGGACCGCCTAAACGAAGCAATAGCCATTTTGCAGAGAGGCTCGCCCAGAAGAGGCCGCAGGCCGCGAAGCGGTGGTACCGAAGGCGCGGCTGCCGCCACTCCACGTAAAAAGAGAAGGGGCCAGCGCAAAATGAGTGCGGAACAAAAGCAAGCGGTTTCCGCGCGAATGAAGAAATACTGGGCGGCTCGCAGAAAAGCGGCTAAGTAGGCTAAATCTCCACCATACAATCCGCCCATCGGCGCGTTAGCCGGGCTGTGTCGATTCTAATTGCCAGTGGACCAATCCGCCTTGAATTCCGGATAGAGAGTGAGGCCGCCGCAGGCGAAAATCGTCTGGCCGGTAATGTAAGACGATTCCTCGGAAGCGAGAAACGCAAACACCGCGGCCATCTCTTCCGGCTTGCCGGCGCGGCCCATGGGAATGTGGCTCTCTACGCCGGCTCGCTTTTCGGGATCATCGATCCAGGCAGCATTGATGGGGGTCTCGATCGCTCCTGGCCCGACGGCGTTGACCCGGATGCTTTGGTCAGCGTATTCGAGCGCCAGCGACTTGGTCAGGTTCTCCATTCCACCTTTGCTGATCGAATAACTGAGATAGGCCGGCTTGGGAATGATCTCGTGGACGCTCGAGTTGTTCACGATGACCCCGCCTCCCTCACGAGATAAAAAGTGGGCGATCGCCTCGCGGCAACAAAGGAAGGCCCCGCGAAGATTGACGCCGACGACGCGATCGAAGTCGGCCGCGGGCAACTCGTGGCTGGGGCTGGACCACAGAATTCCGGCGTTATTGATCAAAATGTCCAGCCGTCCGAACGCGGATAACGTCTTTTCGAACATTGCTCGCACTTGATCTTCTTGTGAGACATCGGTCTGGATCACGACGTGCTTGGCGTCGGACCGCCCTTTTTCTTCGTTAGCCTGACGCACCTGCGCGGCGGTTTTCTCGGCTTCGCCCTTGCTGCGGTTGTAGTTGATGGCGACGTTGGCGCCTTCCTGGGCAAGGCGGACAGCAATTGCCCTCCCGATGCCAGTGGATGCTCCCGTGACAAGAGCGCTCTTTCCCGCGAATCGATCCATTAGACTCTCCGTTGTTCTCTTGGGCAGGGCCGCTTGCCGGCGACGCCTCAAACTAGTCACTTATACCAAAGTGCGCGGTACTGGCAGGTTTGGAGTATTCGCTTGACTCTCGGAACCGCTTGGTAAGAGGGTGTCCGTACAACATTCAGAGCCCCGAACGCCAGTGAGGGGTCAGCGTCCGTATGAAACTGCCCGCAAATCAGCCACGCCCCTAATCAGGACTTGACTTCATCCGCCCGCGGCGCTGATCAAGTCCCTTGCTCCCCGGCCGAGAAGCTGAGTTGCTGCCGCCTGACCGAGCGCTTCCGGAGCATTTGATGCGCCCGTCAGAGCGACCCTGACTGTTTGCTTGCCGTCCTGGCTGACAACCACTCCCAGCAGGCTGAGCCGCTCTCCTTCTAAGACGGCCAAGGCGCCGAGTGGGACCTGACAGCCGCCGCCCAGCGCCGCCAGCAGAGCGCGTTCGGCGCTGACGGCTATGCGCGTCTGGGGATCGTCCAATGGGGAAAGCAGTTCGTTGACGGCATTGTCGCTAGCGCGGGTCTCGATTCCCAGCGCTCCCTGGCCGACTGCTGGGAGCATCACTTCGGGCTCGAGGATTTCGGCGATACGATCCTGCCATCCCAGACGATGCAGTCCCGCCGAGGCCAGCAGGATGGCGTCGTAGCGGCCTTCGTCGAGTTTTCGCAGCCGGGTGTCGACGTTGCCGCGGATGTCTTCGACTTCGACGTCAGGGCGCAGGTGGCGCATTTGGGCGGCACGGCGCGGGGAACTGGTTCCGACCCTTGCGCCTTTCGGCAGCTCTGCCAGGGTCATGCCCGCGAGGGCGTCGCGGGGGTCGGCGCGTTGAGGGATGACTGTCACCGCCAGACGCGAGTCCAGCTCGGTCGGGAGGTCTTTCAGACTATGGACCGCCAGATCGATGGAGCCGCCGATCAGCGCTTCCTCGATTTCCTTGGTAAAGACTCCTTTCAGACCGGTTTCAGAGCCAACCTTGGCCAGGGCGACATCGGTGATCTGGTCGCCGGTGGTCTTGATGATTTCGATTCGGGTGCGGATGTCGCGGTCTTTGAGTTGCCGTTCGATCCAGTGGGCTTGCCAGAGGGCGAGCTTCGAGCCTCGGGTTCCTATCGTGACGGGCTTCACTTTTTCAGGTTGAATGCGCGCTTGACGAACTCGACGAAATGCAGGCCGTCGGGATGACTGGCCAGCTTCTTCATTTCGGTGATGGGCGCATGGGCGATCTTGTTGACGATGCTTCGCGTCAGGGCTTCGAGAGCTTTTTCTTGTTGCGGATCGAGGGTTCCCAGTTTGGACCGGAAGCGCTGAATCTCCCCCCGGCGCAACTCGTCGAGCTCGGATTGCAACGACACAATTGTTGGCGCCACCTCGTGGGTCTTGAGGCGGTGTACCATCTTGCCAACTTCTTCTTCGACAATGCGCTCGGCTTGATCGGCTTCTCGCTGGCGCTGCCGCAAGTTGGCGTCGGCGACCTGGCGCAGGTCGTCGATGTCATAGACGAACATGTTGTCGATGGAATTGACCTCGGGATCGATGTCCCGCGGCACGGCGATGTCGACGAAGAAAATCGGCTTGTTCTTGCGGGCGGCAATGACGCCTCGGGCGGTCTCCTTGTTCAAAATGAAGCTCGGCGAGCCGGTGGAGGAGATAACGATATCAACTTGAGTGAGCACCTCCAGCAGGCGATCGAACGGCACCGCCGTGCCGTTGAACGACCGGGCCATCTCGACGGCGCGCTCATAGGTCCGGTTGGTGACACGGATGTTGCTGGCGCCTGCGTTTTGCAAGTGCTTGGCCCCCAGCTCCGACATTTTTCCGGCGCCGATCAGCAGGATCGAGCGGCCCTTCAAATCGCCGAAGATCTTGCGAGCCAGCTCGACCGCCACGTAGCTGATCGAGACCGCGAGATGCCCAATGCCGGTCTCGTTGCGGACACGCCGCGCCACCCGGAAAGCGTTGTTGACGATCAGGTCGAGCCGGCCGCGCACCGCGCCGGACGCTTTGGCGGCGGCATAGGCTTCCTTGACTTGCCCCAAAATCTGCGGTTCGCCGACGACCATGGAGTCGAGGCTCGAGGCGACGCGAAACAAGTGCCGAATCGCGTCTTCATCCAGGTAGCGGTAGAAAAAGGGCGAAGCTTCTTCGATCGCGACGCGCGGGGTCTCGGCCAAGAAGGAGTACACTTCTTCCGCCGGATCGTGCCCGGAATCACCGCGCACCAAGAATTCGACCCGGTTGCAGGTCGACAACACCATGGCTTCGGAAATCCCGCGCCTTTGCGCCAGCTCGCCGGCAAGTTCACCGCCGGCGCCTTCGGGCAGGGCCAGCCGTTCGCGCACCTCGATGGGCGCGGTCTTATGGCTGAGTCCAAGCAACAGAACGCTCATGGTCGGTTACGGCAACGTAAAAGAGTGAACTCCGCTATTGACGATCCAGGTCATCGCCGCGCAGCAAAACCCGATGATCGAGAAGTAGGCGGCTTTACGGCCTCTCCAGCCAATCGCCAAACGGCTGAAGACCAGCGCCAGATAGATCGCCCAAGTCAGAAAGGCCAGCGCAATGGTGGGATCGACGATCCAATTGGCTCCCCATTGGACAAAGGCCCAAAAGCTGCCCGCAATCAGCCCCAGCGTGAACAGCACGAATCCCACGGCCAGCGTGCGGTAGGCCATGTCGTCCAGCGCGCCCAGCGGCGGCAAGCGGTAGTAGAACGCCCGAGGCCGCTTCGATTTGAGTTCCTTCTCCTGAATGATGTACATCACGCCCGCGATGAACGTGAAGAACAGAGCCGCGAAGCCGAGCAAGATCAGCAATACATGAATGGACAGCCACCACTTACCCAGTGTCTGCCCGCCCCAGCCATCGACCGGTGTGCCCAGGCTGGCGACCAGGGTGAGCAAAAAGACTATCGGAAAAACGAAAACCGCAAGACTTTCATGCTTGTAGCGCCAATAGGCCAGAAGAAACGTACAGGTAATCAGGAACCCGATCAGAGACGCCATTTGGTGCAAAGTGACGACCGGGAAACGTCCCATCGCCATGGCTTGCTCGACGATCGAAACAAGGTGGAGAACAGCGCCAAGAGTAATCGATCCCAGCGCCAGCTTGAACATGCGCTGCCGGCGTCTGACCACCGTCACGAGCGAATGCCATAAGCCCAATGAATACAGCAGCAAAGTAACCCGCAGCCAGAATACGCTGGACTGGTCCATACACCGCTCATTATAGCGTTCGGTGGGCAGGGAGAAGTTCTTGCGGAGGCGTCGATGACCCGCGGGGAACCGCGGCTGCGGTGGCCAAAAAAATCAGCCCGAGGATTCCAGAGCTGAATCAATCCTCGTCGGTATAGGCGTATAGGAGCTGCTCGATGCGGCCGAAGATATCGAGGAGTTCCTTCTCAAGCTTGCGGTTGGGCGTGTGGTTTGCCTCCGCGGCCACGTAGCCCATCAACTCGTCGAGCTCGCCCAGTGTGAATCGATACACAGGTTTCTTCCCGACAATTCCCAGTCTCAACCGGCCCGTCAACTCACTAGGTGAAAAGGTCTCGTTGATGATCAAATCGCATTGGCGTCTGGTTAACCGCAGGACGATTTTTTCGTCCGGCTTGATTCGTTTCTTGCGCGGCGGTTCGAACATCTTCAGTTACGCTGGCGACAGCTCGGGGACGGCCGCGAGGGCTTGGCGAATTGCCTCGGTCTGTTCGGGCGAGCTTACCGGCATCGGCGCCCGCGGCAGACCTCCTTGGCGACCCTGCAGTTTCATCGCGGTCTTGACGTTGGCGGGCAGGTTGGGAGCGTCAATCGCGTTCCACAGCCGCAGCAGCACGGTGTGCAGCTCGCGCGCGCGGTAGTGATTTCCCGCCTGAACCGCCTCCCACAGCTCGACGCACCATTCCGGGGCGGCGGTGAGAATCGCGGCGACGGCGCCGTGCGCTCCCAAGGAAAAAGAGGGGTAGAGCAGAGCATCGACGGCCGAGAGGATCCGCACGCCTTTGCTCCGGAGTTGCTCATCATCGGTAAGAACCAGCAAATCGGCCAGCGCTTTCATGTCACTGGCGCTTTGCTTGACACCGATCACACCGCCGGCTTCGCGCAGAATGCGGACCAGCAGTTGAGGCGAGAGATAAGACCACGGTACGACGTTGTAAATGATCACCGGGATTCCAGTTGCCTGTGACAAGCAGTCAAAGTGGCGAACCATGGCCTCGTCGTCGGGCCGAAACAGGTAATGGACCGGCGTGACCTGCAGGGCGGCGACACCGAGGTCGGCGACCGCCTTGGCGCGTTCGATCGCTGCTTGGGTACTGTTGGTGATGATCCCGGTGACGACGGGGATGCGGCCTCCAACCTCCTCGATCGTCGCGGCGGTAATCGTGCGGGTCTCGCCCGTGGTGACCGTGTGACCTTCACCGGTGCTTCCGCAAACGGCCAGCCCGTGTACGCTCGCGCCAAGCATATAGCGGACATCGTCGCGATGCAGCGCTTCGTCGACCTTCCCGTCCGAGTCGAAAGGGGTGACCATGGGAGGGATGATTCCGTGAATTTGGTGATCTGCCATATTTCGTTTGTTCGCGGTGCTGAACTCGTAATCTAGCAGCCCTGCGCTACGAGTGTTTCAAAAACCTCTTGCAGACAACCAAGCACCCTTACGGGCGAATTGCGCTGCCGCCGAATCGCGGCTCTAAACGAACACGCTACAATGCTCGCGTCGCTCCGAGACTACGCGATGAGCAGAATTGCCAGGCGCCGCTTCATTCGCAACGCCGTTCTGACGGCGGCGGGCGGCTCGCTGCCATGGATCAGCGGACTAGCCCCGGGCCCGCTTCCCGCAAGTCCCCGCGAAAAGCGAATCCAATTGGGCTTCAGCCTCTATGGCATGCGCAGCCTCGCAACCGAAACAGCGCTTCGGACCTGCGCGGAAATCGGCTACGAGGCGGTGGAGCTGGTGCTCAACCCAGGGTGGCCGGCCGAGCCGAAGTCGTTGTCGGCGGGCGATCGCCGTGATATCCGCGGATTGCTGGTTGAGCTGAACCTGGCGTTGCCGGCACTCATGGAGCATCTCTCGCTGCTTGCGGGCGAGGCCGAACACAGCCGGAATCTGGAAAGGCTCAAGGCCGCGGGCGAACTGGCGCACGCGCTCTCGCCTGATCAGCCGCCCGTTATCGAGACGACCTTGGGCGGCAAGCCCGCTCAGTGGGAGCAGGTGAAGCACCGCATGGCCGAACGGCTTTACGATTGGGCGAAAGCCGCTGAAACCTCGCGGACGATCTTCGCGGTCAAGCCCCACGTCGGAGGGGCGCTGCACACGCCCGAGGGAGCGCGCTGGCTGCTCGATCAGGTCAGCAGTCCCTGGATCAAGCTGGTCTACGACTACAGCCATTACGAGTTGCGCGGCTATGATCTGGAGCAAACCGCCCGGGCGCTGCTGGCTGACTCGGTCTTCATTCACGTTAAGGATTCAGCGGGTGGACCCGGCAACGTGAAGTTCCTGCTTCCCGGGGAGGGCCGGGTCGACTACGCCGAGTATTTCAGGCTCATCCGGAGCCTAGGGTACAGCGGCGCCGTGGTCGTGGAGGTAAGCGGCCAAATCCACGGACAAGCGGGATATGATGCCGTGGCAGCGGCGAAGCGCTGTTACGCCAGCCTAGCCCCCGCACTCCAGAAGGCAAGCCCGTGATGCCGAATCAGAGCCCCGAACGCAAGTGAGTGGGTCAAGTGAGTGGGTCAAATCCCAGGTCACCTCCGCCAAACGCAACAGTTCTTTCGGGAACCCCATGAGCGCCTATCCCAGTAGCGGCCAAGACCGCCGGGTGGCCGCGGAGCCGCTACAGCGATTCGTCAGCGAAGTCTTTGGCTGTTGCGGCATGTCCGCGAAAGACGCCGCGCTGCTGGCCGACACGCTCGTGACAGCCGACCTGCGGGGTGTGCACTCCCACGGGGTGCTGCGCGTGCCCGAGTACGCGAAGAAACTCACCGGCGGCGGAGTTGATCCCAAGGGAGAGCCGCGAGTGGCGCGCGATTCCGGGGCCGCGCTGCTGGTCGACGGCGGCAACAGCATGGGCCAGATCGCGGCCAACTTCGCCATGCGGCAGGCGCTGGAACGCGCCAAAACGACGCAGGTCGCCGTAGCGTCGGTGGGCGGCAGCAACCACTGTGGCGCCATGGCCTACTACGCCACTCAGGCGCTTTCCGGGGACATGATCGGGCTGGCGTCAACGAACGCTCTGCCAACCATGGCGCCCTGGGGAGGGCTCGACAAGATCCTGGGCATGAACCCGCTGGCCGTGGCCATTCCCGCCGGCAAAGAGCGTCCCATCGTCTACGACGGCGCGTTCGCGGCTTCGGCGCACGGAAAGATCCGCGTTTATGCCCAGAAAGGGCTCCCGATTCCAAGCCACTGGGCTTTCGATTCGGAGGGGCGGCCGACAACGGACGCGGCCACCGCCGTGGAGGGACTAATCCAGCCAATCGGGGAGTTCAAGGGAACCGGCTTGGCGCTGGTCATGGGCATCCTCACGGCCGTGCTTTCGGGCGCGGCCTTTGGCACCGAACTGGGAAGCTTGAAAGAAGGGGCCAAACCGGGCCACGACGGACATCTGTTCATCGCGATTCGGATCGCGGCTTTCGGGGACAGTGAGACCTTCAAAAAGCGTGTAGACGGAATCATCCAGCAGTTCCAAAACAGCCGCCGAGCCGAAGGCGTCGAAAGGATCTACGTCCCCGGTGAAATCGAGGCGGAAACCGGGGAAGAGTACAGGCGGGAGGGAATTCCGCTCAGTACGGCCACGCTGGAGGGACTCCGGATGGCGGCGGCGCAAGTGGGGGCTGCACCGCTCGACGACAACTGACGGCCAGGCCGACGGATCAACCGTTGGATCAACGGGAGGTGCCCCGTGGCGCGCTGTCAATTCCAGACATCGGCGCCTTCGGGGCTGGCTGCGGACGTTCAGCCCCTCCCGATTGCCACGTGGTACAATCGCTCGCTATGCCAACACGCCGTCAGTTCATCCAAGCCGCCGCCAGCGTACTCGGCGCTTCCGCGCAGGCCCAGACGGCCGGCCTCGATCGCCTTCTCGCGATCCCCGGGCCGGGTCGAGTGCGAGTCGTACTCGACACGGACACCTACAACGAGATCGACGACCAGTACGCGGTCGCCTACAGCTTGCTCTCTCCAGAGCGAATGTCGGTGGAGGCGATCTACGCCGCGCCGTTTGTCAACAATCGCTCAACGTCCGCCGCGCAGGGAATGGAAAAGAGCTACGAGGAGATCCTGCGGCTGCTCAATTTTTTCAGTCATGTCGATAAGAGCGTCGCGCACCGCGGCTCGGACCGCTTCTTCGAACAGAAGGACAGGCCAGTCGACAGCCCCGCGGCCCGAGATCTGATCGAGAAGGCGTTAAAACCCGGCGACGGACCCCTTTATGTTTTGACCATCGGCAGCCCGGTAAACGTCTCGTCGGCCATCCTCATGGAGCCGAAGATCAAAGAGAAGATCGTGGTGGTCTGGCTGGGAGGGACGCCACAGTACCGCCCTTCGGCGAGTGAGTTCAACCTGCGGCAGGATGTGATCGCTTCACAGGTCCTGTTCGACAGCGGTGTGCCGCTCGTTCAGATCCCGACCAAGAACGTCGCTGAACACTTACGGACGACAATCCCCGAGCTGGAACAGCACCTGCGCGGGCGCTCGCGGCTTGGGGACTATCTGTACGGGCAGTTCCTCCAGTATTTCGCCGTGCGCATGAACAGGCAGGGCCAGAACGAAGGGTTCCCTTGGTCCAAAGTCATCTGGGATATCTCAGCAGTGGCTTGGCTGAACAACCCGGAGTGGGTCCCCTCCGAAATCGTGCCGAGCCCTGTGTTGACCGATGACATGCATTGGGAAAGAGCCTCTGGCCGCCACAACATTCGGGTGGCGACCAACGTCGACCGCGATGCAGTCTTCAACGACCTGTTCTCCCGGCTGTCACGCCTCAAGCGTTAAGCACATCTGTTGTAGAAGCCTCCGCACTCCCTCGACAGGTTCGGGTGGCTCGGCAGGGACCGGCACTCTTGCCGGCCGTTCGCCGCGCAGGCGGCGACGCCGTTTTTTTGCTGATTCCCGGGCTTCGTGGCAGTGCCAGCAAAGACATGTCGCCACGAATGGCGACACGGCACGTCTGGAGACGCGCGCCACGTCTCGCCACGTTGCGAGAAAAGCGGGTTAGCGGAAATTAGCGGATTTGCGTCACGCGCGCGTTCCTTATAATGTAAGCGCCAAATTTGGCGCCAAACCGCTAATTCGGAGGGGGCCGGGAACAAGGCGCTCCACAGGGCGGAATTTCGGGGCAGGGACTCCGCTGGCTGCGTTATCCCGACATCGCACGACGCCGTCGCTGGACTGAGATCTTCCGCCCAGGGCGGCGGAATTCGGGCTGTAAGCCGGTTGAGCCAATCTGTGTTCAGGATGGTCTTCATACATTCCGCCTTTGGCGTACCAGTCCGCCCCGCGCCGCCGCCGAACAAGCCGCCTGGGCGGTAGGCGATTCGCCGGGTTTCGGAGCCACACCGAACCCGCAAATCGCGGCACATGAATTCGCCACGGTCCAGACGGGGCGGCGCTCGCCGCCCTTTGCTCGTACGCTAGCAGATTGCGGAGGGCTATTTTCGGGAGGAAAATGTTAAATGGTTGATTTTGGAGGGGTTAAATTATTTTAAAATCCGTGACTCGAACGGCGGGTTTCGGGAATTTGCGGTTTGATATGGATACGGATGTAAGGCCCGTTCGCTGGGTTGGCTCTGCCTGGGGCAGTCGCGCCGGCGTGGGTTTGGACGCGATATTCTCCACCCAGCCGTTTGGCCTTCTTGACGACAAGCCGCTTCGCCGAGACTTGGCGCGGTAGCATTCCCAGGGTCTGGGTTCGGACCGCAAAACAAGTCCTCAATTATAGCGAATAAAAAGCGAATACAAGAACCTTGACAAGAAGCCGGTTTGTAGTTACACTTGTAGTTACATATGAAAGGCTCATAGTCCGTGTTTGAGTGGGACGAAGAAAAGAAGCAGACTAACTTCAGCGACCACGGCTTGAGCTTTGAAGATGCAGAAACCGTGTTCTCCGGGGAGTGCGTGACGTTTGAAGATACGCGTTACGACTACGGCGAGCCGCGCTTTGTCACACTGGGCCGGCTTGAGGGTCGCACCGTGGTCATTGCGCACACGCCACGCGGCGAGAACACACGGATTATTTCGATGAGAAAGGCCAATAGCCGTGAGCAAAAAACGTACAAAGAGCGACTTGAAGCGTCTTGACGCAATGGGCGACAAGGATATCGATTACAGTGATATCCCGGAACTGGATGAGGCATTTTTTCGGGATGCGCGGGTCGTGACCCCGCCCGGAAAAAAGCAGCTAACGATCCGGCTGGACGCCGACGTTCTGGGCTGGCTAAAGGGCCAGGGCAAGGGCTACCAGAGCCGGATCAACGCCATTTTGCGCGCCTACTACGAAGCCCACCGGTAGTTCGCCCGGCGCACCCGGCCACCTCAACTGGCCGGGCGCTGCAACACTATGGGTAATGGTGTTGCAGCAGAAATTCTGCTGATGCTCGCGGGAGATTTTCCCGGGGGATCGAGGAACACTCACCTGAACAGGCCAGAAGGGCCCAAAACCCCCGTGGAATCGCAACCGCCGTCACTGTTGGTCTCGGTGAGTGTTCGCGGCCTGACGTTCAATCGCGGAGAACTTGACTTACCTGTGTTCCAAGGTGACTATCCCTCTGCCCCTCTGAAGCTGGCGGAGGGCCGCCAAAGAAGTTTCTTGACGTATCATGATTTGTCATGATACCGTGGAGTTACTTGAGCAGAAGTGGCCATGTCCAAGACCCGTGAAAAATTCGCTACCCAGGTCAATACCGAGATTCTCTCCTCTATCCGCACGATCGCGGAGAAGGAAGGCCGCCAGCTTCAGGCGCTCGTGGATGAAGCGCTTGCCGACCTGATCGAAAAACGAAAACAGTCCCGGCCCCGGTCACACGTCATGGCCGCCTATCTCGCCAGTCATGACAAGTACGGCGAGCTCTACAAGAAGCTCGCGAAGTGACGGACTACCTCACGCTGGCGGAAGTCCTCGCCATTCACACGGACCAGATTGAACGTTATGGCGGATCGCAAGGCGTTCGGGACGCCGGTCTTCTGGAAGCGGCACACTATCGGCCGCAAACCGGCTACTACGCCGATGTCGTTGAAGAAGCCGCCGCGCTGTGGGAGAGTCTCGCCCAGAACCATCCGTTCATCGACGGCAACAAGCGCACGGCCTTTGCCGCGGCATACACGTTTCTGGCGATCAACGGCGCACAACTGACCGCGGACTCAGAAGAGGCATACGCCTTCATCTCGGGGCTGTACGAAGCAGGGACGTTCAGCTTTGACAAACTGGTGCCGTGGCTGCGGCGCAACGTCAAGGCCGACCCGTAGCCGAAAAACGAGGAGGATCATGACTCTGAAGCCGCGCCCCTGGTGGCGGAAGATTTTGGCGGAAGGGTCAGAGCCCCGAGCCGCGGCGTGGCGTGAACCTCCAGGTTTGCCGCGCCTCGATTCGTCGATGCGTTGCCGCACGGAAGGGCAGTCAGTTGCCTGAACCGGATGACGCGCCCTGGGGCCGAACAAACCGGCGAATCGGTTTGCGGCAAGCGTGGACGCTCACGCCACGTCTGGCACCCTGTTTGGTTGCGGCTCGTCCGCGTTAGGCTAAACTTTCGCCGTGGGGCTCTTTCATCCCCTACTCCCCGCCGGTTTATCCCGGCGCTTTCGGACAGTCACCTTAATAGGCCAGAGGGGCCCAAAATCTCCGTGGAATTGCAAGCGACGTCACTGTTGGTCTCGGTGAGTGTTCGCGATCTTGCGTTCAATCGCGGAGAACTTGATTTAGGTGTGGTCAAGGCGACTGTCCCTCTGCTCTCCGACGTGTATACGAGAATCTGTATACTTGAATGGTGGATACGGATGTAAGGCCCGTTCGCTGGGTCGGCTCTGCCCGCCGGGACTTAAAAACCTTCCCCCGGGGTGTGCAGCGCGATATCGGTCAGGCTCCCTGCGCTGCTCAATGTGGCGAGACGTACCCTTCGGTTAAGGCGCTGAAGGGTTTTCCGGGAGCGTCAGTTCTCGAAATCGTCGCGCCGTTTGAGACCGACACGTACCGGGCCGTCTACACCGTCCAATTTTCGATCAACGACCTGCGTCTTGCACGCTTTCCAGAAGAAGGCAAAGCAAGGCAAGAAGACGGAAAAAAGACGTCGACCTGATCAAGCACCACCTCAAGGCAGCGCGGCAGGACCACAACAGGAGACAGAACTGATGGCGGATAAAACGGCAGCTAAAACGAACGACACAAGCATTGAAGAAAGCCGCAGCAACGTCTTCGCTGACCTCGGATTCCGGCACGCGGACCGTGAAGAACTGAAAGCGGAGCTCATGCTGGAAATTTACCGAAGCATCAAAGATCGCCGCCTGACTCAAGCCGCAGCCGGCGAAATCCTTGGCATTCAGCAGCCGCATGTCTCGGCACTGATGAACGGCCGCTCGGGCAACTATTCTCTCGGCCGCCTGTTCGAATTTCTGAACGCTTTGGGCCGCGATGTCGAGATTGCCGTGCGGCCCAAACCGCCGGAAGCCGAAGACGCCCATACGAGCGTCGTCGTGATGCAACCGTAATGGAGTAGCCGGGCCGCCGCTGAAACACTATGGGTGATTCTGTTTCACTGCTCTGGCCGTGTTGGAGACCTCAGCGTACGTGTAGCCTGCGGCTGTTCCTACGAAAAAGTCGAATCCCGATGCGGCAGGGAAGTGAACCTGCGGACACCCGTGTGAACCGTCTTCGAGCAAGTTGGCAGTTTCGTGCGATCACCCGTCGGTTGAGCTACAAAAACCGCTGCTTGTGGCCCTTTTTCCCCCGAAAGTACGCTCATTCTACTAGGCTGCGGTCCCGTCCCACACTATGCTATGGTAATCCGAGCTGACTTCTGGCCCCATCCAGTCATGCTCACCTGGAGCCCGCCTTAGCAGTCAAACCGAAACATTTTCATCAATTCTTGAACCGGCGCTCGACATTCATACTAGGTAGCGTGTACCACCTGAATTATGCACCGATTCGGCGTAGCCATCGCCGATGGAGTTGTGGCGGTAGCGGCAGTCGTGTCAACTCAGTGATTTAGCAAGTCGTCTTTTCCTCTGTTTCCCTCCCTGTTTGAGCCGCCTGCCAATCCCGGCGGGCAAAAGCGGGCGGGCAAGCGGCGTGTTCCCAGTACGTTGCGGCGAGTGCATGAAATTTTATGCATGGAGCGCCCCTCAACTCAGCGCACCCTCCACCACCGGCGCGAAGCTCGATCCCGGTGGCCCCATCGCCCGCAGCCGCCGCATCAGCCGTTCAAACAGGCCCTTTTCCTCATAATGATCGCTGTAGCTGACACCCGTTCTGCCGGCGTGCCGCCAGATCTTGGCCGCCACGAACAGAAAGCGCAGCCGCGCCGTCGCCAGGGTGGTGTGCCGCAGTGTCTCCACGCTGGCTTGGGCTTCGCGGTTGAACAGCAGCAGCCAGCAGTTGAGGTTGTAGGCCAGCATGGCCAGCTGAAAGTGATTGCGGTTCATGTCAAAGCGGCGCGAGGGATGGGCCGCCAGCCCGGCGTCGTTGTTGGCCTCCTTGATGAGGTTCTCGGCTGCGGCGCGCTGATTGTAAAACCACACCACCGCCGCGATCGGTTCGGCCAGGTTGGTGACAAACACGCGGTAGGTGTAAGCGCTGGTGGCAAACAGCTGGTATTGCTCGGCCGCGCCGGCCGCGGGTTCGTTTTCGTAACGCAGCGCCAGGAAACGACAGGCCCGCGCCCAGCCCTGCGGCTGGTAGAGGAATTCGCATTCCGCATCCGCATCGCTGTGGGGCGAGGGCTTCCAGGCCGCTTGCTGCAACTGCTCGACCAGCCGCCTGGTCTTGCGCGCCACGATGACGAACTGACAAGCCGCCTTTTCATAGGCCTCCACCGCCTCCCAGCAATAAAACCCGGAATCGGCCCGCGCCAGGATTTTCTTCACGCCGTGCGGCAAAGCCCGAAAGGCGCTCTCGAGGTGGGCGGCGATCTGCCGGCCCGTGGGCCGGTCGCCGTTGCGCAACCCGCCCATCAGGTATTCGCGCGTCTCGGCCAGGAAAGTCAGTATCGGCTGGTAGCTGCGCTTGCCCTTGTTCTTGGGGTTGTAACTCTTGCGCCCGCCCATCTGGCGGCCGTAGAGCGTGTGCACGGTGGTGTCGGTGTCCAGCGTCACCGTCTCCAATTTCACCTGGGCCGCGGCCCAGACTCGTTCCCGCAGCTGGCGCTGAATGGAAAGGATCTGCTTCGCCACGTTGAGGTGCAGCGAGGCCAGAAAGCGCCACAGCGTGGACTGCGGCGGCAGACGCGTCACTTGCAAGATGCCGGTCAAGATGGGGTCGCGGGCGATGAAGCGGAGTTGGTTCAGCCGCGCAAAGCCGACATAGAGGCCCAGCACGAGGGCCAGCACAAACTGGTAGAGGCTCATCACACGGGTGATTCGTTTGTTCGTGATGGTTTCTTCCAGCAGCGCCTGGAAGCCGAGTTTTTCGAGCAGGGTGGCGACGGGCAGCAAGCCGCCGTAGGGAGTCAGATTCTTGCCGCGGAAGTGATAAGGCGTGGCAGCCCCGATTTTATTGGGCCGCGGGGCCCTCGCGCCCCGGCCTTGTTTGACGGGCCTTCGGGAGCTATGCTGTTTTCGCTTGGTAACCATTTGGGTGACCTCCTTGGGGTTGACTGGCGAAGCTGAAATCTTTGCCAGCCTACCTTATTACCCCATGTTTTCGGGGGTCCCCCAAATGGCCCCTGGCGGCTCAGCCCTCCTCCGGTGCACCCCGCAGTGCATAATTCAGGTTTCACGGTGATGCCGTAGTGACTCGTGAGGTTGCGGCCGACCTGCCCGCTGCTGTTGGCGAGGCCGCCGGGGAACTCGCCGGTCTGGTTGAGAAGAAGATGGCGGGCGGTCTCGACAGCGCTGCAAGAGAGTACCAGCGCTTTGGCGCGGACCTGTCCGACTTTCCCGTCGGGCTTGGTGAATTCGATCCCCGACACACGGCGCCCCGAGGCATCCATGACGATACGCGTCATCATCGATTCCGTGAAAACAGTCAGATTGCCGGTTGCCGCCGCCAGCGGAATCGGGGTATTGGCGGACGTATATTTGGCGTCCACCGCACAGCCGCTGCAATGTCCGCAAAAGTGGCATGGAGCCCGCTTGGACCAGTGAGGCCCGGTCAGCATGGCCTTGCGTTGCGCGATGAACTCCATGCGCCGGCCCTGAGCCTTGAGCCGCCGGACTCCTTTTCGCAGTTGCTCCTCGGGGCAACGCATGGGGACGGGCTTGAGAAACTCGCCGTCCGGAATGTTCGAGAGTCCGTCTTTGTAACCGTATACCCCCATGAGCCTCTCGGCACGGCTGTAGTAGGGGGCAACCTCGTCGTAGGAGATCGGCCAGTGTTTGAAATCCAGCGGGCCGAAACGCAGAGCATGGCCGGCCCAGCAGAGGGAACGTCCGCCAAGAGCCTGGATCAGGCCGTGCCCGGGGCGGTCGCCAACCGGCGTGAAATGGTCCTTTTCGTGGCGGTCGCGCCAGAGATTCGAGACGTGGCGAGTGGGAGATTCGTAGGGCCATCCGTGGCCGCCGTAGTCGATTCCAGCGCGCAGCCGGGGCCCGGCTTCCACCAGGACCACCTTGAGTCCGGCCTTCGCAAGCGCGTAGGCGGCGATGCCACCTCCGGGTCCGCTGCCTACGATGCAAACGTCATAGGTTTCGGTCGCCATCTCTCCTTATCCGGTTGCAGCTCTTGATCAATGGATTTTGCCTCGCCGGCCATCCGTCTCCGTTCGGGGCGGCTCAGCGCCGATGGCTTTGGTGACTTTGGTTCGTCAATCAGAATCAATGCTAGCACGGGGCAGGGAAGCGACGCTGTGTAAAAACAACTGCCCGGGTGGAGGTGAGCGAGGTTCTCCGAGGGGGCCGCTACTCTTCGCTGTCGACAAAGTCTTTGAGGCGGCGGCTGCGGCTTGGGTGGCGCAGTTTGCGCAAGGCCTTGGCTTCGATCTGGCGAATGCGCTCGCGAGTCACGGCGAAGCGCTGGCCGACTTCCTCGAGGGTGTGCTCACTGCCATCCTCCAGGCCGAAACGCATCATGATGACCTTTTCCTCCCGCAGGCTGAGAGACTTGAGGACTTGGCCGGTTTGCGCGCGCAAGTTGAGGTTGATGACCGCATCCGCGGGAGAGAGTTGGTGCTGATCTTCAATGAAGTCGCCCAGGTGCGATTCTTCTTCTTCACCCACGGGGGTTTCGATTGAAATCGGCTCTTGTGCAATTTTCAGAACGCGACGGACCTTGGGTACCGGAACGTCCATGCGTTCGGCAATCTCTTCGCTGCTGGGCTCACGGCCCAGCTCTTGAACGAGTTTGCGGGAAGTGCGGATGACTTTGTTGATCGTCTCGATCATGTGAACCGGGATGCGAATCGTTCGGGCCTGATCAGCGATCGCCCGAGTGACCGCCTGGCGGATCCACCAGGTCGCGTAGGTGGAAAATTTGTATCCGCGCTGATACTCGAACTTGTCGACGGCCTTCATCAGCCCGAGATTGCCTTCTTGAATCAGGTCGAGGAACTGGAGCCCCCGGTTCACGTAGCGTTTTGCGATCGAAACAACAAGGCGAAGATTGGCTTCGACCAGTTCCCGTTTGGCAACCCCGGCCTTCGACTGGGCCTTGCGGATAATGCGCAAAGTCGTTCTGAGTTCGCTGGAGCCGCAACCGGAATCGTCTTCAAGGTGATTGATCTTCTGCTGCAGAGCGCGAATCCCGGTACGAAGCTTGTGGGCTTCGTCACCGCGTCCGCGAGGCAGTTGTTCGAGATCACGCTGGTGCTGGGCAAGAGGCTTTTCGAGCGCTTTGAGGGTGTCAACGACCTTTTGAATTTGCCCATTCAAACGGTCTTTCTGATCATCGGAAAGTTCAAGATCACGAACCTTCTTCGAGGTGCGAATTCGAATCCGCGCCAGCTCCATCGCCAGCTTTCGAGTTTCAACGGGTTTCTGGTTGCGAGGAATCACTCGCAGGCGGCGCCGGGCCTTTTCTCCGCTCTTTTGAAGCCGCGCTATGTCATTGACGGATTCAGCAAAGTTCCGCGCCTTCGAGCTCAACAAGTCTTCGTTGATTTCATCGAAATTGAGCGAGACGACGTCCCGGATCGAACGCCCGCCCGTTGCCAGCTCATCTCTCACCGAGCCTAGCTCACGGACCGTGAGGGGACAACGCGACAGGGCTTTTAGGGCCGCCATCCGGCCGCCTTCAATTCGGCGCGCGATCTCTACTTCTCCCTCGCGGGTCAAAAGCGGCGCCGCGCCCATCTCGCGCAAATACATGCGCACCGGGTCTGTCGTTTTCGGTGCGGCATCAGGAGTAAGATTTAGCTCTGACTCTTCGGCCGTGTCGGGCGGACTGGAGTCGGTCTCGTCCGTTTCGCTGCCCGTCGGCACCTCTTGCATGGTCTCAAGCTGCCGGGCATCGTGGTCGCCGAGCAATCTTTCCACTTCGGTGACGCCTCTTAGACTTTTGCTCGTTTCTGAATCCACTGTTATTGGTTCCCGAAGGTCCCCGGCTTCATCCAACGCTTGGTTAGCCGTGTGGAGGCAACTTATCTGAGAGGCGCCCCGCAGTGCGCTTGGTTCGGGTAACTATCGGCGCGCTTGAGAACACCGAAGCCGGCTTCGACTGGTCTGGTTTGATCCGTTTCGCCGCTACTTGCCCGATCGTTCGTTCAGCTCCCCAACAAGGTGCTATCATTCTACAACAATTTGGTACAGCACCACGCCAACATCGCGGCAAACTGGGTAGTACTTGCTGGACGCCTATTCTGAGCGAAACACCTTATCTTTGCATCGGCGGACGCCCTTTGAGATAGCAACACGATTGGCCGCAACATGTTGCGCGATAGCGGATATTTTCTCCTACGATCCTATGTCATGTAAGTGTTTTACAGTTGCCGGCACGACAGTTTTCGGTTGTTATCCGCACCATCATTCTGAAATCTCTAGACAACTTCAGCGGCCTTTTCAGCCGCTAAAACGTTGTCTCTTCTTTCGCGTTCCAGCTTGGTTTTGAGCTGAAGAAACCGCAGTGCTTCACGGCGGTCTCCCGACTTTTCGGCCTCCGCAATTTGTCTGCGAACAGATCGATAGCGCCGCTCCCAACTCCGCACACGCAGTGCGCCGCGGGCTTGTCGTCCATCATCAAGTGAACAAGAGTGGGCATCTTCTTCAAAGGCGATCTTCGAGAGAAGTTTGCGATCCTTCTCTTCCAGGCGGCCTTCAACAGCCGCGTACTGAAACGGTTCTTCGGATGACTCGACTACCCTCAACGCCTCGAAAATCTTGGCGCTCGGAAGATCCTCGGATGCCGCTATCTCAGCGACGCCGTTCAACATTTCCTGGCGAGCCTCCGGGGACTTCAAGAAGAGTTTCAGCAGCAGGCTCTCTCCCGGCGAAAACTCATCCGTCGTGGCAGCGTCGAGAGGCGCGGACCGGCGCTCGGTGGCTGCCCGCCGGAACTGTTCCAATACAAGACCCGGCGGGATCGCCAGGTGGTTCGCCAGCTCGTCGGCCAGCGAAGCCCGCTTCAGTTTGTCGGGAAGCAGATGGATTGACGGCATGAGGAACCGAAACGCGCCCACGCGGCCGTCCGAGGTGTGCATGTCAAACTGTTCACGCGCGCAGTCCGCCAGCCAAATGTAGTAGTCCGGAGCGTTTTCGAGACGATCGCGGTAAGCGTCCGAACCGTGCTTTTGGCAAAAGTCGGCCGGATCCAGGCCATCGGGCAGCGTCAGCACTCGCACGCTCAAGCCCTCTTCGAGCAGAAGGTCGATGGAACGTTGCGCGGCGCTCATGCCGGCCGAATCGGAATCGAAGTTGATCACGACCAGCTCCACGTGACGTCGCAGGGCACGCACTTGCTCCGCTGCGAGGGATGTCCCGCAGGACGCCACGACGGACGGGAATCCGGCCGCGTGCACGCCGATGACATCCATGTAACCCTCCACGAGGATGACTCGATTCTCCTTCCGCATCGGTACCTTGGCGCGTTGCAGATTGTAGAGAATAGAACTCTTCTTATAGATCGGCGTTTCAGCGGAATTGAGATATTTCGGCTTCTGGCCCGCGGCCAGGGCCCGTGCGCCGAAAGCCACGATGCGGCCATTTTCGTTGCTGATGGGAAAGGTCAAACGGTCCCGGAACCGGTCGTAGAATCCCGTGCCTTCACGGCTCTTCGACACCAACCCGGACTCCTCGAGGTGTTTGTCCGGCAAGCCCTCGCGATGGAAGTGATCGATCAGCCGGCTTCTGGCGGCAGCATAGCCAAGACCGAATTCGGCGATGACTTCTTCGCTGAGAGAGCGGCGTCTGGTGTACTCTAGAGCAGGCGCGCCCTGGGGACTTTGTAACTGTTTCTGAAACACCTCCTGCGCGATCTCGTGCATTCGGTAGAGGGCGGTCCGGCGGCGGCTTTCTTCGTCCGAAAGCTCTCCCATCTGGCGGCGCGGCATGGGAATGCCGTGCTGCCCGGCGAGCGTCTTCAAAGCCTCATAGAAGCTGAGTCCCTGTAACTCCATCAAGAATGAAAAGACGTCGCCTCCCTTCCCGCAGCCGAAACATTTGTAGATCTGGAGGCCTTGATGAACGGAGAAAGAAGGGGTCTTTTCCGTGTGGAAAGGACACAGTCCCACAAACCGATCGGGTCCCTGTTTGCGGAGACGGACGTATTCCCCCAACACGCCGACGATATCGACGGATGACTTGACGTGCTGTGCAAAGTCCATGGGCTGAACGGCTGTGCAACTTATCGTATCGCACCCGCTGAGCCGGCTTGCGCGGCAACCCGCTTCACACGCTTGTGATGAACAAACAGGGCGCCGGGTTGGTGTCGTTCGCTACGGCCCGGCGGCCTGGTGCGGTTGCCCCTGAAGCCGCGCCAGGCAGCGCCGCGTCGTACTGACGGCCCTGTCTTCGATTCCAGCTCTCGCGGCGGGCGGGTAGCGCCGGGCCGGCAACGTGGTATCGCCGATGTGTTGGCCCGCAACACCCGACTTCGCACGTTAGGCGAGAGCGTCACGTGGCGGCTCGCCATTCGGCGAAGGCCGGTTCGGCAGGGGACAAGCCCTGCAACCGGCAGCATGACAGAGTCCCGTCAGAGGGGTCTCAGGATGGTTCAGGCGGAGGGGCCAGGGTCTCGGGAACAGCTTCCTCGGCCAGTCCGGCGGGGTACTCGATGGGAGTTTCGTCACCGTAGCCGGGAACACCGCTGAGGTATTCGACTTCGGGAACAATTTCTTCCGGCTCGTCTTCGCCGACAATTTTGGCACGGCGATAAATCTCGAGACCCGTACCGGCGGGAATCAGGCGTCCGACGATGACGTTCTCCTTGAGGCCGCGGAGATAATCCACGCGGCCGCTGATCGAAGCTTCCGTGAGAACGCGCGTCGTCTCCTGGAACGAGGCGGCGGAAATGAACGAATCCGTCGCCAGAGACGCCTTGGTGATTCCCATCAGCAGCGGCCGTCCGATAGCAGGCTCTTCGCCGCTGGTTCCCAAGGCGCCGTTGATGGTTTGGAATTTGAATTTATCCACGACTTGCTCGAGCAGAAATTCAGAGTCACCGACCTCTTCCACCTTGATCCAGCGCATCATCTGACGAACGATGACTTCAAGGTGCTTGTCATTGATGTTTACACCCTGCAAACGGTAGACCTCTTGGATCTCGTTGACGAGATACTTTTGCAGTTCCTTTTCGCCGAGAACCGCCAGGATGTCGTGCGGATCGCGCGGCCCGTCCATCAGCGGCTCGCCTGCTTCGACACGATCTCCCTCCTGGACATTGATGTGCACGCCGCGCGGCAACGAATATTCGCGCTCATCGCCGTTCTCGGCCACGACTGAGATTTTTCGCTGCCCCTTGGAGATTTCGCCATAGCGGACGACACCGTCAATTTCCGAGATGACGGCTGTTTCTTTGGGGCGCCGCGCTTCAAACAATTCCACCACGCGAGGCAGACCGCCGGTAATGTCCTTCGTCTTCGTCGTCTCGCGAGGAATCTTCGCCAGCACGTCTCCATCGTGGATGTCGTCTCCGTCGCGAACCATCAGGTGGGCGTTCGTCGGAATCAGATACTTCCGGATCGTTTTCCCGCCGCCGCCGCGGATCTCGATCTGAGGCTGACGCTTCTCGTCGGGAGAGTCCGTCACGACCCACTGCGACATGCCGGTCACTTCGTCTACCTGCTCCTGCAGCGAAACGCCTTCCTGCAAGTCAACGAAGTGGCACCTTCCACCGTCCTCGGTCAGAATCGAGAAAGTGTAGGGATCCCACTCCAGCAAGATTTGGTTCGCGGTAACCGGGGCACCGTCCGCCACGCGAAACTTGGCGCCATAAACCACCTGATAGCGCTCTTTCTCGCGGCCTTGTTCATCCACAATGCCCAGGATGCCGTTGCGGTTCATGGCGACCAGGTCGCCGGATTTGTTGCGAACCGTGGTGATCCCGATGAACTTCGCGAACCCGTCCGACTTGGCATCTTGCGTCGACTGTTCGCTGACTCGCGTGGCCGTTCCGCCGATATGGAACGTCCGCATGGTGAGCTGCGTTCCGGGCTCCCCGATCGATTGAGCCGCAATCACTCCGACCGCCTCGCCACGCTCGACCAAGCGTCCCGTGGCCAAGTTGCGCCCGTAGCACATGCGGCAAACACCGCGTTCGGCTTCGCAGGTCAGCACCGAGCGGATATTGACTCGCTCAATGCCGGCGGCTTGGATGGCCGCCGCCAGATCCTCGGTGATCTCCTGGTTGACTTCGACGATGGTATCGCCTTCATAGTCTTTGATCTCTTCGAGGGAAACCCGTCCCACGATGCGGTCTCGAAGGGATTCGATGATCTCTCCCGACTCGACGATCGGCTCGACAAAGATGCCCTCGGTCGTATTGCAGTCCAGCGCCGTAATGATGACGTCCTGCGCCACATCGACAAGACGGCGGGTGAGGTAGCCCGAATCGGCGGTTTTCAGCGCCGTATCGGCCAATCCCTTGCGCGCGCCGTGCGTTGAAATGAAGTACTGCAGCACGTTCAGACCTTCACGGAAATTCGCCGTGATCGGCGTCTCGATGATCTCGCCGCTCGGCTTGGCCATCAGCCCGCGCATACCGGACAACTGGCGAATCTGCTGCTTCGACCCGCGCGCCCCGGAGTCGGCCATGATGTAGATCGGGTTGATCTCAGCTCCGCTGTTGTCTTGGGACTCCATGGCTTCGAACATCTCGTCCGAGACGCGCTCGGTGACCTTCGACCAAATTTCAATGATCTTGTTGTAGCGCTCACCGTGCGTGATGGCGCCGTCGAGATACTGCTGCTCAACGGCCATGACTTCCTTTTGCGCTCCCTTGACCAGACGGGCCTTTTCCGCCGGGACAATCATGTCGTCAATACCGATGGAGATTCCCGCCTTCGTGGCGTATTCAAAGCCCAGATCCTTCAACTTGTCGAGCATCGTGACGGTCTGCTCACGGCCGAAC
This sequence comes from Bryobacterales bacterium, assembly GCA_965226185.1. Taxonomy (GTDB): domain Bacteria; phylum Acidobacteriota; class Terriglobia; order Bryobacterales; family UBA6623; genus CBDCYS01. The sequence goes on along the minus strand of CBDDCT010000007.1, from coordinate 1,825,011 downwards.
TGAAGGTAGCAGTACTGAACCAGTTGCGCCAGACCTTTTTTCTTGAGGATACCGTTAATAAAAGGCATCCTGTCCGGTACATGGTCATTGAGAATGACCCGGCCGACCGTCGTGTCCATGTGTTGCTTCTTGAACTCGACGGGCTCGGCATGGAGAATGTTCTGGTTATCGAAAGCGTTGACCAGGTCAATCACGCGTCCGGTGTAGTAGAGCTTGATAGGCGTGAGCGTCGCGACTTCGCCCATCTCCAGCGCCAAGATCACTTCTTCGGTGCTTCCAAAGGTGCGTCCTTCGCCCTTGGCTCCGGGGCGCGCTTTGGTGAGGTAATACAGGCCCAGCACCATGTCTTGCGAAGGCGTGGTGATCGGGGCGCCATTGGCCGGCGAAAGGATGTTATTGGCGCTCAGCATCAAGACTTCCGCCTCGACCTGAGCTTCCGGCGACAGCGGAATGTGAACCGCCATTTGATCCCCGTCAAAATCCGCATTGAAGGCCGTGCACACCAGCGGGTGGACCTTAATAGCCTTGCCCTCGACCAAAACAGGCTCGAAGGCCTGAATGCCGAGCCGGTGCAGGGTGGGCGCGCGGTTGAGAAGAACGGGATGATCTTTGATCACCTCTTCCAAGATGTCCCAGACGACCGCATCCTGCTGCTCGACCAGTTCTTTCGCTTGTTTGATCGTTGTGCAGTGCCCGCGCTGCTCCAGGCGCTGGTAGATAAACGGCTTGAACAGCTCGATCGCCATCTGCTTGGGCAGGCCGCACTGATGCAGCTTCAATTCGGGCCCGACTACAATCACGGACCGTCCGGAATAATCGACGCGCTTACCGAGAAGGTTCTGGCGGAAACGGCCTTGCTTGCCCTTCAACGTATCGGAGAGAGACTTGAGCGGCCTGTTGTTGGCGCCGCGAAGCACGTGTCCGCGGCGGCCGTTGTCAAACAGCGCATCCACCGCCTCCTGCAGCATGCGCTTTTCATTGCGCACGATGACGTCGGGAGCGCTCAGCTCCATGAGTTTCTTTAGCCGGTTGTTGCGGTTAATGACCCGCCGGTAGAGATCATTGAGGTCGGAGGTCGCGAAGCGGCCTCCATCGAGCGGAACCAGCGGCCGAAGCTCGGGCGGAATGACGGGAATTACATCGAGAACCATCCACTCGGGCTTGTTGCCCGACTTGCGAAAAGCTTCGGCGACCTTGAGCCGCCGCGTGAACTTGAGCTTCTTTTGAAGCGAAGTCTCCTCTTTCATCTTGACGCGAAGCTCTTTCGCCATGATGTTGAGGTCGATCTTCTTGAGCAGCTCCTTGATGCCCTCGGCGCCCATCATGGCCACGAATTGGCCTGGAAATTCCTGATCGAGTTGCCGTTTCCGTTCGTCGCTGAGAACCTCTCTGGCGGTCAGGACAGATACCTCTCCCGGGTCAACGACAACGAAAGCCTCAAAGTAGAGAACCCGCTCCAGTTCCCGCAAACTGATATCCAGCAACTGGCCAATGCGGCTCGGGAGGCCTTTGAAGAACCAAACATGGGAACAAGGTGAAGCCAGTTCGATGTGAGCGAGCCTCTCGCGGCGCACGCGGTTGAGCGTGACTTCAACACCGCACTTGTCACAAATGACCCCGCGGTGTTTCATTCGCTTATATTTGCCGCAAAGACATTCCCAATCCGTCGTGGGACCGAATATCTTGGCGCAAAATAGCCCGTCTCTTTCCGGCTTAAACGTACGGTAATTGATCGTCTCCGGCTTGAGCACTTCGCCATGAGACCAGCTCCGAATTTTTTCAGGAGATGCCAGGCCAATCCGGATACTATCGAATTCGGCAATCGCACTCGCACGGTCATAGGGACTGGATCGATACAAGGTAGCCTCCGTTCCAAGCGTCTTTCAAGAGCTAGGTGTTGTCTTCGCGGCGCTAGTCAGCAGCCAGCGCCGTTTGAATCACGTCTTGCTGTTTTTTGATCAGTTCCACATCGAGACACAGCGATTGCAGCTCGCGGATCAAGACATTAAACGATTCCGGAATGCCGGGCTCCAGCGCCGCTTCGCCCTTCACAATGGCCTCGTAGATCTTCGCCCGGCCATGAACGTCATCCGACTTAGCGGTCAGCAACTCCTGCAAGATGTGAGCGGCGCCGTACGCTTCCAGAGCCCACACTTCCATTTCGCCGAAACGCTGTCCGCCGAATTGCGCTTTGCCGCCCAAAGGCTGCTGCGTAATCAGCGAGTAGGGTCCGATGGAACGGGCATGGATCTTGTCGTCGACCAGGTGCGACAGCTTGAGCATGTAAATGTAGCCGCAGGTCACCTCTTGTTCGAAGGCGTCACCAGTCAGACCATCGAAAAGGGTCGATTTGCCGGAAGTAGGGAGCCCGGCTTTTTTAAGCTGGTCCTTGATGGCTGCTTCTCCAGGACCTTCAAACACGGGCGAGGCGAACTTGACGCCCAGCGCCGCGGCGGCCCAGCCCAGGTGAGTCTCGAGGATCTGCCCCACATTCATTCGTGAAGGCACGCCCAGGGGATTCAACACGATTTCAATAGGCGTTCCGTCGGGCAGGAAGGGCATATCTTCCTCGGGCAGGATGCGGGCGATCACGCCCTTGTTGCCGTGGCGGCCCGCCATCTTGTCGCCCACCGAGAGCTTACGCTTCATGGCCAAGTAGACCTTGACCATCTTGATGACGCCTGGGGAAAGCTCATCACCCTTCTTGAGCTTCGCCACGCGTTCGTCGGTCAGCTTCTCGAGCACCTGAATTTGGCGCACGGTCATCTCTTCGATTTCGTCGACACGCTCGTTCAGGTCGGGATCCTTCTCCTTGATCCGCATCCGCTTCAAGTCGCGGGCCCGCAGGTTTTCGAGCATGTCGCGGGTCAGAGCAGCGCCCTTTTCGAGCAACTTCTTATTGGTGCGGTCGTCGTGCAAGTCGGCCTGAACGACCTTGCCTTCGAGCATCGCGGCCAAGCGCTTGGAGCGCTCGTCGTAAAGGATCCTCTTTTCGTCATCGAGGTTCCGCTGCAACCGCGCCACCGTCGTCGCCTCGATCGCTTTGGCGCGCTCGTCCTTTTCCTGGCCCTTGCGCGAAAAGATCTTGGCGTCCACGACCGTACCGCTGATCCCGGGCGGACAGTACAGCGAGGCGTCTTTCACATCGCCGGCTTTCTCGCCGAAGATCGCACGGAGCAGCTTCTCCTCCGGAGTAAGCTGGGTCTCCCCCTTGGGAGTCACCTTGCCTGCGAGGATGTCGCCCGGACGAACCGTCGCTCCGATTCGGATCACGCCGCTGTCATCGAGGTTTCGGAGAAAGCTCTCCGAAATATTCGGGATGTCGCGCGTGATCTCTTCCGGGCCCAGCTTGGTGTCACGTGCCTCGACCTCAAACTCTTCGATGTGGATCGAGGTGTAGTAGTCATCTTTGACAAGTTTCTCGCTGACGAGAATGGCGTCCTCAAAGTTGTAGCCGCGCCAGGACATAAAGGCGACGAGCACGTTGCGTCCCAGGGCCAGCTCACCCATTGAGGTACAAGGTCCGTCCGCCAGGACTTGCCCTTTGACCACCGCGTCGCCTTTCTTCACGATCGGTTTCTGGTTGACGCAGGTGTTCTGGTTCGACCGTTTGAACTTGACGAGCTGGTAAATATCGGCGCCGACCTCGCGTGACATCTGGCCTTCGTGTCCGGCTCCAGTCACCCTCACGATGATGCGCTCGGAGTCGACCGAATCCACGGCGCCGTCACGGCGGCACAGGACAACGGCGCCGGAATCGTGAGCGGCGACCTCTTCCATGCCCGTGCCGACCAGCGGTGCGTCCGCGCGCAGCAGCGGGACGGCCTGGCGCTGCATGTTCGAACCCATCAGGGCGCGGTTGGCGTCGTCGTTCTCCAAGAAAGGAATCAGACTGGCGGCCACGGAAACAAGCTGCTTCGGGCTCACATCGACGTACTCGATCTCGGCCCGGCGCTTGAGCTGGAAGTCGCCCGCTACCCGGCAGTTCGCCAGCTCAGGCACGATCCTTCCTTTGCCGTCGACTTCGATATTGGCCTGGGCGATCACGTAGCGATCTTCCTCCCAGGCGGAAAGATAGTTGCAATAGGAGTCGAACTCGGCGCGCCGCTTGCGGGCCCCCAGCGCCCGGTTCGCCTTCTCGGCTTCCCGGCGCGTCAGAACATCTCCTGGTTTGAGTTCCGTGTCGCCTCCGCTCACAACCCGCACTTCACTGACCACGACTCCGTTCGCCACCCTGCGGTAAGGGCTTTCGATGAAACCGTACTCGTTGATCTGAGCAAAGCAAGAAAGCGAACTGATGAGGCCGATGTTGGGCCCCTCAGGCGTTTCAATCGGGCAAATGCGGCCGTAGTGGGTCGGGTGAACGTCCCTCACCTCGAAGCCGGCTCTTTCCCTGGACAGACCACCCGGCCCCAGGGCTGAAAGCCTTCGTTTGTGCGTGATCTCGGAAAGCGGATTCGTCTGGTCCATGAACTGCGACAACTGGCTCGATCCGAAGAATTCCCGGATCGCCGCCATCACCGGCTTGGCGTTCACCAAGTCGTGAGGCATCGCCGTCGCCATCTCCTGGTAGACGGACATCTTCTCCTTGATGGCACGCTCCATCCTCACCAGACCGATGCGGGATTGATACTCGAGCAGCTCGCCGACCGCGCGCACCCGGCGATTGCCCAGATGGTCAATGTCGTCGACTGCGCCGATGTTGCGGCGCAGCTTCAACAAATATCCAATGGTGGCGAAGAAATCCTCCGGCTTCAGCGTCCTCTCGTCGAGTGAGCTTGCGTCCATGCTGTCATGCAGCTTGATGTTGAATTTCATGCGCCCGACTCGAGAGAAATCATACTTTCTGGAGTCGAAAAACATCCCGTTGAAGAGCTGTGTCGCGGTTTCAAGAGTGGGCGGGTCGCCGGGCCGAAGCTTGCGGTAAATCTCGACCAGAGCCTCTTGCTGCGTCTTGACGGTGTCTTTCTTGAGGGTCGTCGAGAGAACCAGGCCGACCTCGTCGCGCTCGGCGTAAAATACCTCTAACTGATTGATCGGCGAGTCCATCAGGGCGGCGACCTTCTCGGGAGTAATCTCGCTATTCGATTCAGCCAATACCTCGCCGCTTTCCGGGTCGACGATGTCCGCAATCAGACAAGCTCCCTCCAGATCCGCCGTGGATGTTAGAAGCCGCTCAATCTTGGCTTTCTGAATTTCTCCGAGCACGTGCGGGGTCAGCTTGCGCCCCTTGGGTACGATCACCTCGCCCTTCTTGTTCGTCACGGCTTCGGTGAGCCGGGTCCCGACCAGACTTTCCGAGATCGAACGATACAGACGTTTGCCGTCAATCGTAATTGTGTCGACCTTGTAGAAGCGGCGAAGAATGTCTTCATCCGTGTTGAGGCCTAGTGCTCTTAGAAAGACCGTTCCAAGAAACTTCCGCTTACGGTCGATCCGGACATAAAGAAGATTCTTCGCGTCGTACTCAAACTCCACCCAACTGCCGCGGTAAGGGATGATCTTGCCGAGAAAGTACGAACGGCGGTTGGCGGTCTCAAAAAACACTCCGGGGGAGCGGTGCAACTGAGAAACAATCACTCTCTCGGTGCCGCTAATGATAAAGGTGCCGCGCTCGGTCATCAGGGGGATCTCCCCGAAGAAGACCTCCTGCTCCTTGATGTCCCGGATGCTCTTCGCCCCTGTGTCGGGATCTTTCTCAAAGATTGTCAGGCGGATGGTCACTTTCAGCGGAGCGGCGAAAGTCATGCCGCGCTCTTGGCACTCATCCACGTCGTACTTGAGCTTGAGACCAACCGGATCACCGCATTTCGTGCAAAAATTGACAACGTTCTGGTTGTAGGAGCCGCACTGCCCGCAGGTGATTTCGCTGGGGCCATAAGGGTCGGTCTTGACCGTCGAACCGCAACGCCCGCACGTCGAGCGCAGATGATGGAGGCCCCGCAAATGACCGCACTTGCACTCCCAGTCACCGATCGAATACTCCACAAACTCGAGTTCGCTCAAACCGCGAAAGTCGCCGATCGGAAATACCGAGTTGAACACCGCCTGCAATCCGATGTCGTCCCGTTCGCTGGGGAGGTGGTCCATTTGGAGGAAGCGTTCGTAGGAATTTTTCTGAACTTCGATCAGATTCGGAATCGGAATCGCCGTCACAATCCGCGAAAAATCGTGACGCCGACTGGGGGAACCATTGACATTGACTTGTAAACCATTGGCAGTAGTCGAAGGCATGTAGGTCAAACTCCCGAGTGGTCCGGACTCGCCCGCGGTATCCGGCAGGACGAGATTGGTATCGCAAAGCGCAATAAAAGAAACGGGCTAAACACGTTTGACACGCCTAGTCAGAGTTGGCGTGCGCTCAAAGCTTCGTCAGAAGCGGAGTTTTGAAAGGGTTGAATCGATCTCCGGGTGCCAGAAATTGAGGATTCGGCGTTACTCCACCCCTTCGCCCGGCCGTGACCGGCTCATCAGCCTGCAAGGCACAGAAGCCCCCGGCTTGCAGGCACTCCGGAAACGACCTTCCTAGTACCGGACACACGTACACAGGCAGCCTCTAGAAACGGGTAAGTGGGAAAAGAGTATCGAAGAGTCCACGGGCTCCGACAGATAAATTATAACACCTATGCTCGCGAAGTTCAATTTGTCAACCGGGCCGATTTAAAAAAACCGGCCGATTCGCCGCGGCGGCCTCGATACAGCTCCCGGCCACGCAACGCTACTTCAGCTCGACCGTCGCGCCGGCTTCGGTCAGCTTCGCCTGAAGGGCCTCGGCTTCTTCCTTGGTGATGCCTTCCTTCACTGGCTTGGGCGCGTTGTCCACCAGGTCTTTGGCCTCCTTGAGACCGAGACTGGTGACTTGGCGAACCGCTTTGATCACCGAGATCTTGTTGCCGCCGATTCCCGTCAGAATGACGTCGAACTCGGTTTGCTCTTCGACAGCCTCGGCGGCGGGGCCGGCCCCCCCGGCGGGCATCGCCATCGCGGCCGCCGCCGACACGCCCAACTTCTCCTCCAACGTCTTGACGAGGTCGGCGGCCTCCATCAGCGTAAGCTCCTGAATCGATTCGGCAATTGCATTTACATCCGCCATTTTTGATCTAGCTCCTTATGAGAATATCCTTTTTGACATCAAAGTACGTCAGCGGCACGGGGCCGGTGAACAAAACTGACCTGACTCCGGAACCAGCGGCGACCTCCGCGGGGAAGTCTCGGGTCCGGATCAGGGCTATGCTGAAAACTTCTCTTCCTTGACGCCTTGATCGATCACGATCGCCAGATCGCGCGCCGGCGCATTGATCACGCTCACCAATTGCCGCGCCGGAGCGTTGATCAAGAACAGCAATTTGGCGTAGAGCGCCTCTTTGCCCGGAATGGCCGCAAGCTGATTGAGCGCGTCAACGTCAAGCACGCGGCCTTCCACCACTCCGGACTTGAACTGGAACGACGGGTGCTCCTTGGCGTAGGCCACCAGCGTCTTGACCAAACTCAACGGGTCCTCACCCGCGCAGGCAAGCGACGTCATGCCCCGCAGATCGGCCAGCGGTTCCTCGAAAGGAGTGCCTTTCGACGCCAGCCGAGCCAGACGGTTCTGAATAACCCGGTAGCGCCCCCCGGCCTCACGCACCTGGTTGCGAAGCTGAAAGTCTTCCTCAACCTTGAGCCCCTCGAAGGCGCAAATCAGCACGGTCGGATATTCCCCGAGATCGCTCTTGATTTGCTCTAGGTCGGCGTCTTTGTTCGTTTTCTGCTTCATGGCTCCGCAGTCCTTAGCTGGTCAAATCCGATACGTTGAGCTTCAAAGCCGGCCCCATGGTCGAACAAATGCTCGTGCCCAGAACGTAACGCCCCTTGGCTGCCGAGGGTTTTGCCTTCACCACTGCCTGGATGAGCGCCGTCGCATTCTCTGTCAGCCTTTCGTTGCTGAAACTCAGCTTCCCGACCGGTGCGTGAATCACGGCTCCCTTGTCGACCCGAAACTCCACCTTACCCGCTTTGATCTCGTTCACGGCTTGAGCGACGTCCATCGTCACGGTGCCGGTCTTGGGATTAGGCATCAGGCCCCGCGGACCGAGAATCCGGCCGAGCCGGCCGACAAACTTCATCATGTCGGGTGTGGCCACGACAGCATCAAAATCCAGCCAGCCCTCCGACTGGATTTTCTTGACCATCTCCTCCCCGCCAACAAAGTCCGCGCCGGCTTTTTCCGCCTCGGCCGCTTTCTCACCGCTGGCAATGACCAGCACGCATTTCGATTTGCCCAGGCCATGGGGCAGCACGATTGTTCCGCGCACCATCTGGTCCGCGTGTTTTGGGTTGACCCCCAGGCTCATGTGGACTTCAACCGTCTCGTCAAACCCGCAGAACTTGTTCTCTTTTAAAAACGGGATCGCCTCGCTGAGAGGGTAGGCTTTTTCTTCAATCTTTTCAAGAACAGCGAGGTACTTCTTGCCTCTCTTCTTCGCCATAGTTCACCCTTGGTCCAGACGGCCGCTCGCGGAGCGGCCTCCCACTGGGTCCGTGCCAACCGTATCAGTTTACAAAGACCGAAAAAAGTTTGCTTCCAGAACTCTCAAACCACTTGCACTCCCATGCTGCGGGCGGTCCCGCTAATGATCTGCACGGCCGCCTCAAGATCGTGGCTGTTCAAGTCGGCCATCTTCTTCTTGGCAATCTCTTCCACTTGCGCCCGCGTGAGCTGGCCGACTTTGTTACGGTTCGGCTCGCCGGAGCCCTTGGCCAGATTGGCCGCCCGTTTGATCAACACCGCGGCCGGGGGAGTCTTGGTAATGAACGAGTAGGAGCGGTCATGGTAAACGGTGATGACGACCGGAACGATCAGTCCCTCCAGCTCCTTCTCCGCTGTCTTGGCATTAAACGCCTTGCAGAAGTCCATGATGTTGACCCCCGCTTGCCCCAAGGCCGGCCCCACCGGCGGCGCCGGCGTAGCCTTCCCAGCCATGATCTGCAACTTGATCTGCCCCGTGATCCGTTTTGCCATATTTCGCTCCGAGCGCGACTAGATTCGCTCTCTCTCGACTTGAAAATGCTCCAGCTCGACCGGAGTGCCTCGTCCGAAAATCGTGACCATCACCTTCAGCGTGTTGCGGTCGGGATTGACCTCCTCCACGGTGCCGGTGAAGTTCGTGAACGGCCCGTCGATGATCTTGACCCGGTCGCTTCGCTCGAACGTCAACTTGGGCCGCGGGCTTTCAACCGAGGACGTCTGGCGGTAGAGAATCTGGTTCACCTCGTCCGCCGTCAATGGAGTCGGTGTCGGCCCGCTGCCCACGAAACCCGTCACGCGGGGCGTGTTCTTGACTATGTGCCACAGCTCGTCGTCCATCTTGAGTTGCAGCAAGACATAGCCCGGATACAGCATTCGCTTGCTCGTGACCTTTTTCCCGCTGCGCATCTCAACAACGTCTTCGGTTGGAATCAGGATCTCGCCGATGCGATCGTTAAATCCGAAAGCGTCCGCGCGCGTGCGCAGGCTCTCTTTCACCTTGTTCTCGAATCCGGAGTAAGTGTGGATGATGTACCAATCGATTCCCGGCACTCCGGCCGGCTTGGGAGGTTCGGGTGCGGTCTCCGCGACGACCTCAGTTTCCTCTTCAGGTTCGGGCGCCGGCGCTTCAACGGTAGCCTCCGCCTCCGCAGCCGGTTCGGCTTCCGCGGCAGGCTCGGCTTCCGCGGCAGGCTCGGCCTCCGCGGCCGGTTCGGCTTCCGCGGCAGGCTCGGCCTCCGCGGCCGGTTCGGCCTCGGTACCTGGCACCACATCCGCGGCCGGCTCAGCCTCAGCTTTCGGCCCGTCCGCGCCAACTTCCTTCGCTGGTCCTTCCGGCTCTTCGCCGGCTTCCGCGGTTACTTCCTCGGCCGCGTCTTGCAGCTCGGCCTCGACAGCCCCCCCGGGCTCTGTCGCGGCGGACTCTGAGGATTTCCCTGCCCCGCCCGCCGCCTCGCCCTTGGCTTCAGCCGGCAAAGCTACGGACACTTCCGCGTCCGTCTCGGAAGAAACCGCCGGTCCGGGAATAGTCGCCGCGAATGGTGAAGGCAATTCCGCGGTCTCCTCGTCGAACGAAGTTCCCTTCTCCCCGGAAGCAGACTCCACCGCCTCGCCCCCGGGAGTTTCCCCGGATTCAGGCTCGCCCTCGCCTGCCCCCGCGGCAGCTTGCTGCTCGATGGCCGCTTCTTCCTGTCCGGATTCGCTGAGTTCCGCCGGTTTGTCTATGTCGCTCACGGGACCGCCTGCCTAAAGTTACCTGCCGATGAAATAGTCGTAGAGTATGTTCTGAAGGTAGGTCAGCACATAATCGACGACGCCAAAGTAAAAGGCAAAAATAAAAACCGTCACCAGGACGACCCCGGTGGTCGCCTGAACTTGTTTCTTGCCGGGCCAGGTCACCAGGCGCATTTCCCGCTTCAAGCCGTCCGTATAGCTACGGAAGCGGGTAGGCCAATCCTTGACCCCGCTGATCGTACCCATGACACCACCCTGTGATGCCTGCTTCGCCTTGGCTACTGTTGCCATAGAATCGCTCTTTGCTTAGTTGCTCACTTTCCGCTGCATTGCCGCTTTTCGCCGCCATCTCAAGATGTGGCAGGGGCGGAGGGATTCGAACCCCCACTCGCGGTTTTGGAGACCGCTGGTCTACCGTTGAACCTACGCCCCTGAACTCGTTCCGCCGATGCCTAACCTCCGTGGAACTCACAAGAACCGGGGCGTCAGAACGTACTTGCCGCCCCGCTACTTTGTTTCCCGGTGCAGAGTGTGCCTGCGCAGGCGCGGGCAATATTTCTTTAGCTCCAGGCGTCCGCGAGTCGTCTTCTTGTTCTTCGTGGTCGTGTAGTTGCGGTCCTTCGTTTCCGTGCATTCCAGAATGATGGTCTCTCGTGCCACGTCAATCTCCTCGTTTCCCTCTCGGCGCCGGGCGTTTCTTGAGCAGTCTCACCGGCCGCGCGGTTTCTTTCCGCTTACTCGATAATCTCCGCGACCGTGCCGGCGCCGATGGTGCGGCTGCCTTCGCGGATGGCGAAGCGCAGTCCCTTCTCCATCGCCACCGGGGAGATCAGCTCCACGCTCATGGCGACGTTGTCGCCCGGCATCACCATCTCGGTCCCTTCCGGCAGTTGCGCCACCCCGGTCACGTCCGTCGTGCGGAAATAAAACTGCGGACGGTAGCCGTTGAAGAACGGCGTGTGCCGCCCGCCCTCGTCCTTCTTCAGCACGTACACCTCGCCCTTGAATTTGGTGTGCGGCGTGATCGACTTGGGCTTCGCCACCACCTGGCCGCGCTCCACTTCGTCCTTCTCCAAGCCCCGCACCAGCAGCCCCACGTTGTCGCCCGCCTCGCCCTGGTCCAGCAGCTTCTTGAACATCTCCACGCCCGTGATCACTTTCTTCTGCGTCTCACGGAAACCGACGATCTCCATTTCCTCGCCGACCTTGACGATGCCGCGCTCGATTCGCCCCGTCACCACCGTGCCGCGCCCTGAAATCGAGAAAATGTCCTCGATCGGCATCAAGAACGGCTTGTCCTTCTCGCGCTTCGGCGTTGGAATGTATTCATCCACCGCCTGCATCAGCTTCTCGATGTCTTTCTCGGCTTCGGGGTCGCCGTCGAGCGCCTTCAGCGCCGAGCCCAGCACGACCGGAATGTCATCGCCCGGGAAGTCGTAGCTCGACAGCAGCTCGCGCACTTCCATCTCCACCAGCTCCAGCAGCTCGGGATCATCCACCGCGTCGCACTTGTTGAGAAACACCACGACGTAGGGCACGCCCACCTGCCGCGCCAGCAGAATGTGCTCGCGGGTCTGCGGCATCGGACCGTCGGTGGCGGCGACGACCAGAATGGCGCCGTCCATCTGCGCCGCGCCGGTGATCATGTTCTTGATGTAGTCGGCGTGGCCGGGACAATCGACATGCGCGTAGTGGCGGTTCGACGTCCGGTACTCGACGTGCGCCACGGCGATCGTGATGCCGCGGGCCTTTTCTTCCGGTGCGTTGTCGATCGAATCGAACGAGCGGAACGCCACGCTGGAATCGTATTTCTGCAAAACTTTCGTGATGGCCGCCGTCAGGGTCGTCTTGCCATGGTCAATATGGCCGATCGTCCCCACGTTCACGTGCGGCATGCTGCGATCGAATTTCTCCTTCGCCATCGCTTGTTCTCCGATTTGGACCTCGGTAGTTCAGAGGTCCCGTGCCGTGCTCTTCAGCGTCTTGCGCGGACAGGCGTCGTGGTGGACGGGGGAGGATTCGAACCTCCGTAGGACTGTGTCCAGCAGATTTACAGTCTGCCGCCTTTGACCACTCGGCTACCCGTCCTTAACTCAATACTCTCCTTGACAAACTCAATACTCTCCTTGACGGGGGTTCCTGTTCGCTCGCCACCACGTCGTGACCGCGGAGCCAGGTGTCGCGGGGCAGCCTGTCCGGCTCGCTGGAGCCGATGACCGGGTTTGAACCGGTGACCTCGTCCTTACCAAGGACGCGCTCTACCAACTGAGCTACATCGGCCCATCACTGCCCCACGAGCCTAAGGAAGGTACTGCCTGGAGCGGGAGACGGGGATCGAACCCGCAACCAACAGCTTGGAAGGCTGTGACTCTACCATTGAGTTACTCCCGCCGAAACCGTTCGAGTTTTACCGCCAGGCCACTCCTAAGGATTTTTCCTGGAATCGTTCCTGAATCAGCTACGCGGACAACTGGAGCTGGCGGAGGGATTCGAACCCCCGACCGTCTGATTACAAATCAGATGCTCTACCAGTCTGAGCTACGCCAGCGCGGACAGACCTATACATGATAGCTCAGACGGAAGATGCGGCTCAACGCCTCAGCCGACGGACTCTGTCATCGCCTCTGCCCTTCCCGGCATCAACATCACCCAAGCCCAGCAGGCCGATCAACTTTTAGTATAGGGTCGGGCTCGGGGTAGCGTCAAATCGGTGCGCCGGTTGTGCCGGTTGCGGTTGCTAGCCGACTTCTACCTGCATCTGGCGAATCCGGAAACAGCCTCGATTCTCGTCCCCGAAGAGTAGACCGTCCTGGTGCTGCCGCGGCGGCCGCAAAACCGGAACCGGCATTAGCTCGCCTTAGCTGGGGAGATCTCCCTCGTGAGAGCGGGGGAGAAGTCAGCAGAGGCCAGCTAGCGGCCCAGTCGTGTCCTGACTAGTCTTCTGCCATGCACCCAGGCCGCGAATCCAAGCAAATAAATCAGGGTCAAGGGGAATAGGATGGCGCGTCCGACGATTCGCACGGCCAGGTCCTGCTGCAAGCCGGCGCGCTGGGCTAGCAGGCTGGCGAGTGCGCTGAATTGGCCGCGGTCGAGCCAGAAGAAATCAGCGTTCTCGTTGATGATGAGAAACTTTGACGGCAGCAGTGCGAGCGTTGCCAGTTTCCAGGGCATCATGATGGGGCTGCCCGCACAGATGATTGCCGTCACGGAATGACGCTCGTAGCGAATGCGCCACAGCAGTTCCCAACGAGAATCGGTGTCGGGACAATCGATCACACGCCACACCTTGGACGCCCGGGCGTCTTGGTTTTGGCTGGCGTTCAGCACGGCGCCGTTGCTGGTCAGGCCTTTGGGGTCGGTTCGAAGGCAGGTCAACAAGTCAATCGGAACGTCCTCGCCAAACAGTTTCCTGATGCGCGGGACAACGGCCTCGGCGACGCTTCGGGGTCCGCTTTCGACTAACAAGAGCCGATCGACGGCGGGCGTGCTTCGCGAGAGGAACCAGCGCATTCCCTGATATTCTACCGAGTGTCCCGAGGTCCACGCCGTTGTCGCGGACCCGGCTGGGGATGCACCGTCATGCGAACGGAAAGGTGGTCTGCTTTGGAAGGGAACCTCCACAGGCGCGTGGCGTAATGATTCCCCTCTTATCCCGATGGACAGCGATCCGCGAACGGGTCGATGAAGAAGAATTACTCGATCTCAACGAAGGTTCACTGGACGAAGCAACGCAAAGCCTCCGTGACCTGACCCGCATCAATCGCTGGCTGGGCGGCGGGGCGTTTCTCCGCAAGTATCTGTTCAAGCGAATACGGCGCCTCGACCGAGAGAAGCCGGTCAGCATACTGGACGTCGGATCGGGCGCGGCCACCACGCCTGTCGCTATTGCCAGATGGGCCCGCCGCAATCGGAAGACGGTTCGCATTGTTGCGCTCGACAATAACGCACGTCATCTGCGGATCGCGCGGCACGTCATCGCCGGCTATTCCGAGATCGAGCTTGTGCGGTCTGACGCCAATTCCTTGCCGTTTCGAGCGGATGCTTTCGACTTCGTGATTTCGACTTTGTTTCTGCACCACTTCAAGCCGGAGACCCTGTCGGAGATGATCCCCATGTTCGTCCGCGCGTGCAGGGGAGCGGTGCTTCTCAACGATTTGGTCCGCGATCGGGTTCCCTGCCTCTTTTTTCGCCTGACTACTCCGTTGCTGGCTCGCAGCCCTCTGACCCGCCACGATGGCAGGGTGTCATTGCTTCGTGCCTACACTGGGGTGGAAATGCGAGCGATTTTGGACAAGGCGGGCTGCCGGCAAGCTCGCATTCACATAGACTGGATTTACTATCGAATGACGATCATTGCTGGCCCGATCGTTGCTGAGAAGGCGTCTGAGTGACCGTGGCTTCGACTGAAACCAACGTTCTGGTGATCGGCGCCGGCGTGGCTGGCTGCGCGGCTGCGATTGCGCTGCGTCAAGCGGGTATCGAGGTCACGCTTGTGGACAAGGCTTCTGGATCTCCGCAAAGATTCTGCGGTGAATTCCTTTCAGGAGAAGCCCTTGAGTCGCTCGATGAGCTTGGTGTTTCCGGGCAGGTTGCGAGCCTGGGTCCCAGCAGGGTTCGGCGCCTTCGAATGCACACAATGGCGGGCTCGCGTTACGAGTTACTTCTCGGCCGGGAGGGGCTTGGGTTGAGCCGCCGGGCGCTTGATTCCACTCTGCTGAAGCGCGCGGTTGAGCTGGGAACCCAGACCATGATGGGCTCGATCGTTCTTGCGATCGACGGCAACGAACAGAACGGCTATCGGAGTCGAGTGACGGCCGAGTCCCAGGAAACCGTGATCCACTCGAAAGCGGTGATCGGGGCCTGGGGCAAGCGGTCCGCGATTGACCGCATCCTTGGAAGGGAGTTCGTCACGCGATCGAACCCCTACATCGGCGTCAAGCGTCACTTTCGTGGCGCGGTCCACGCGGCCCGTGCGGACCGCGTGGATCTCTATCTGTTTCGTGGGGGCTACTGCGGGGTCGTCGGGGTCGAGGGCGGCCAAACGAATGTCTGCCTGCTGGCGACCAAGAAGGCCCTTCAAGAAAGCGGCGGCAGTCCCGCGCGGTTGCTTGAAGCCGTGGGGCGCGGCAACCCGGGCTTTGCGCGCTGGATGAGCGGGGCTGACCCTGTCGAGGGAACTTTGATGGTGATCAGTCAAATCCCGTTTCGGCCAAAGCGGCAAGTGGTGAAGGGAGTCTTCATGGCGGGAGACAGCGCGGGCGTGATGCCACCGTTTCTCGGCATTGGCGTTGCCGCCGCGCTGCGTTCCGGGTGGGCGTGTGGCGAGGTTACAGGGCTATGGATGAGGGGGGACATGGACTTTGAGGGCGCCCGCGGGATCTACGAAACCTGGTGGCGGCAGGGCTTCCGGGCGACTCAGATGTGGGGGAATGCCGCTTCGCGGCTGTTGTGCCGGCGATCAGCCGGTTCGGCGGTTGTCAGGGCGCTTAATCTTTTCCCGAGACTTGGCGATCTCTACTATCGGAGAACGCGAATCCTGATGCCGACGGTGGGACTTCGCGATGGGCCGGCACTGGCCCGAGGCGCGGCGCTCGACAGCCGGTAGGCTTTCGTGCGAAGCTCGTGTCTGGGGTGAGAAGCAGTAGAGATCAAGTTTGAGGAGCCGCCGGAAGCGGTCAGAGGCTCTTCGGTCTCGGCTGGGATTTTCCTGTTGCGAGGGTGCCTTCAAGAATTGGGCCTGACGGCTTGACTCGGGCCAGGGTCCTTCGCCGTCCCGCAAGCTCAGCATCTTGGGGTTGGCCGGCCCCGCGAGGCCGAGGCTTCAAGCGTGGGCTGCTGGGTGGTCCGATTCAAACCCGCCTTGGCCGCGGCTTCGCCCGCTTGTATTGCGCCCCGTGCAAGACATGGAGACTGTTCAAAATTCGATCGAAATGTAGGGGCGCCACGCTTGACGCAAGCCGTGCGCGGGTGGTGCTGTTTGATTTCGACGGGACAATGTCGCTGATCCGTTCCGGCTGGGTCGACGTCATGGTCCCTATGATGGTCGAACTTCTGCTGGAACTCAAAACCGGCGAGTCCGAGCAAGATCTCACGGATACAGTCGAGGACTACGTTGGCCGCCTCACGGGGAAGCAGACGATTTATCAGATGATCGAGTTGTCCGCCCAAATTCGCCGGCGCGGGGGTCAACCGCTGGAACCTCTCGAATACAAGCACATGTACTTGAGCCGGCTCAGCGACAAGATCAAAGACCGGGTAGGAGGCCTTCGGAACGGTACGTTCGCCCCGGACGAGCTTCTCGTTCCCGGGGCGCGGCGGCTGCTTGAAGCGCTCAGGGATCGTGATCTGCAGCTCTACCTGGCCAGCGGGACCGACCAGCCATACTTGAGGGAGGAAGCGCGGCTGCTTCAAATCGACTCTTATTTCGAGGACCGGGTCTTTGGAGCACTAGACGACTACCAGCGGTTTTCGAAAAAAATACTCGTCGACAAGATCATCAGCGAAAGTGATTTTGCGGGAGAAGAGTTTCTGGCGTTTGGTGACGGGTACGTAGAGATCCAAAACGTCAAGCAAGTCGGGGGCGTTGCCGTCGGTGTTGCCACGGACGAACCACTCTGTGCCCGCGTCGACGAGATCAAGCGCAAGCGGCTTATAGACGTCGGAGCCGACTGGATCATCCCGAACTTTTCCGCGCACGATGAGTTGATGCAAACGTTGTTCCCATCATGAAATCGAAGTATCCGATCTTTGACCGAACCCGGCTGCGGCTGCGTCCCCTGGCGGAGCGCAGTCACGACATGGATGTCAGCTATGTGCTGCCCCTGGCCGATAACGGCGCGGACTTCCATCACCGGGATCTCGAAACCGTGGCGGAGCGCCTGCTGGCGGCATCCGGGCGAGGTTCGGCGCGCATTTTGATGATGGGAGCTCATGTCATCAAGATGGGTGTCTCGCGGCATGTCATTGACCTGCTCGAGCGCGGGTTCATCACACATATAGCCATGAATGGGGCGGGCGCCATCCACGACTACGAGCTGGCACGGATAGGCGCCACGACGGAGAGCGTGGCTCGCTATATCCAAAGCGGCGAGTTTGGCTTGTGGCGGGAAACCGGTTTGCTGAACGAGTGGGCGAAACAAGCGGCGAAGCTGGACCTCGGCCTCGGCGAAAACATTGGCCGCATGATCCTGGACAGCGGCTACCCGCACAAGGATTTGAGCATATTCGCGGCGGCGTACCGGCTTTCGGTCCCTGTAACCGTTCATGCCGGGATTGGCTACGACATCACGCACGAGCATCCAAACTGTGACGGCGCGGCGCTGGGAACCGCCAGTTATCGCGACTTTCTGATCTTTGCGGCCGCGGTGGAGAACCTGGAAGGCGGAGTCATGTTGAATTTCGGTTCGGCCATCATGGGACCGGAGGTCTACTTGAAAGCCCTTGCGATGGCTCGCAACGTAGCTCATCAGCAGCAACGGGTGATTCGCAACTTCTCGACCGCGGTGTTCGACATTGTGCCGATCCAAGGCGACGTTCACAAGGAGTTGCCGAAAACCGGCCCGGGATATTACTTCCGGCCGCACAAGACAATTCTGGTTCGCACGGTCGCGGATGGCGGGGAGAGCTATTACGTCCGTGGTGATCATCGCCGGACGGTTCCGGCCCTCCGCCGGGTTATTCTAGAGAGGAAGCAAAGATGAACTGGTCCGCGCTCATTCACGAGTTCAAAGACTGCCGGGTTTTGGTCGTCGGGGACATTTGTCTCGACCGCTGGTGTCATTACGACCCGGAGGAGGCAGACCTTTCCCGCGAAACCGGCATCCCGCGTGTTGGCATTGTCAAGACCAAGGTGACTCCCGGCGCCGGGGGCACCGTCGCTAATAATTTGGCCGCGCTAGGCGCCGGCAGGGTTGCCGTGCTCGGGGCCATCGGACAGGACGGTTTTGGATTCGAACTGGAGCAGGCTTTGACTGCCCGGGACATTGAATACCGGCTGCTGGTTGCTTCGCCTGACATCCAAACCTTTACCTATACGAAAGTGATTAATGATCGGAGCGGCGAGGAAGATAAAGCGCGGCTGGACTTCATCAATGTGAAGCCCCTGCCGGGTGTTGTCGAGGATCAGTTGATCACTAATTTTCACCTGAATTATAAGGATTTTGATGTTGTTGTTGTTTCCGATCAAGCCGAGACTTCCGAAGGGGGAGTCGTCACCGAAGCGTTCCGTGAGGTGATTGGCGACGTGGCCGAGCGGAATCCCGACAAGGTAGTTATCGTGGATTCACGGAACCGCGTCGAACTGTTTCGCAATGCCGTGGCGAAACCCAACGTCGCGGAGGCGAACGAAGCTTGCCGCAAGTTGTTCGGAAAAGTCGACTACGAGCGGTTGAGGAAGACTCTTGGAGCGAAGCCGCTTGTGGTCACCCGAGGCGCCGACGGAGCTTTACTCGTCGGAAACAACGGTGCGAGAGAGATTCCCGCCGTGCCGGTGGAAAAGCCTGTCGACATTTGCGGGGCCGGTGACAGTTTTGCCGCGGGAATGGCGCTGGCGCTTCGTGTGACGGGGGACTTTGAAGCCGCGGCTCGTTTCGGCAGCCTCGTTTCCAGCGTTACGATAATGAAGAAAGGCACCGGCGTAGCCCGCCCCGACGAAGTTCTCGCCGCCGCCCAGTCCATGGCGAGCTAGATACTTTGGGCGGCGCCGCGCGCGGTTGCGGCCAACCCCTCCCTCACGGTCGGGGCTCCGGTGTTGCCGCTTGCGCGGTTCAAGGGGTCCAAGTGAACAGCGTTGGAGTCCGGCCAGCGAGCTGAACGATGAGTTTTCCCGCCGACTACAAAACGCGACTTCTTGGCGCCCTCGACACTGTTGCCCTGGACAAGGTCGAACAGGTGATTCGCGTTCTGGGCGAGGCGCGGGACAAAGGCCGGCAGATTTTTGTCTGTGGCAATGGCGGCAGCGCCGCGACCGCGAACCACTTTGCTTGCGACATGGTCAAGGGCGCCAGTTATGGCCGCGAGAAACGTTTCAAGATCATGGCGCTGAGCGAGCAAATTCCCACGATAACGGCCTACTCGAACGACGTTGGCTACGATGTCGTGTTCTCGGAGCCCCTTCGCAACTTCGCCCAGCCGGACGACGTGGTCATGGCAATCAGCGGGAGCGGCAACTCTCCAAATGTCTTGCGCGCGATTGAGTACGCCAATTCAATCGGTTGCTACACCATCGGGCTTAGCGGCAAGGATGGCGGCAAGCTCGGCCCCCTGGTCAAGCTCGACGTCAACGTCAATGATCTCCACATGGGCCGCATCGAAGACGGTCACATGATCATCTGCCACATGATCTGCTACCACTTCATGGATACGGAAGTTGTTGAATAACTGTTGGCTTCAAAGCACTTGGTGATTTACTGTTAGCGACAGACAGCGACAAACTCGTACATGAACCATACATAAGCCGCCAGACACGGGGCGTACGAGCTATGAAACTGAACGAAACGGCTGTTCGAAAACTCCCCCCTCCCGCCACGGGCTACACCCTTTTCCGAGATGACGACATGACTGGTTTCGCCGTTCGCGTGACTTCGAAAGGCGCAAAGTCGTTCGTGCTCGGCTACACCGTCGACGGCGGAGTTGCGAACTCCACCCGCCGGGGCCTCCCTTCCGGCACCGCGGTCTCGCTCCGCTGACATGCCGTGCACAGTCAGCTTCCACGCTAACCGACAACTACATGGGTGGGCTCCTTGCCCCCACAGGGTGTCCGCGCCGAAAAGGCGCACTGAGCATTGCGGGCCTAATCGCGCGCTTCGGCCGTCAGGTGGTGAGAAATGCGGGTCAAAGCTGGGCTAAGGCCATTCCTCTGATTCGCCGATCGTTAAAGGGGGTCGAGCGCCTGACGCTTCGCGGCGGCGGACTCCCTCTGGTTGCACAAGTGGAACCAATGTCCAAAGAGACGGCAACGACAGGAGGCCCCAGGCTGCCGGCGGGCGTCATCAGGCGGCTGCGGTGCCCCGCGTGCCGGTCAAAGCTGCAGTTGGACCGCGATCGTTGCCGCTGCCAGGCCCCGGCTTGCCGTCGTGAGTTTCCGGTTAACAGCGGCGTCCCCATTCTGATCGACCGGCGTCTGAGCGTCTTCGGAGAGTGCGGCCAGCGAGAATCAAATCCGCCTCCGAGTGGCCCCGCGGTGACAGCGAAGCGGCTGGCGGCCGCGCTGCTGCCAAGCCTTGGCAGAAACATCGGCGCTAAACAGGCCTACGCCAAGTTCGCTGAAATGCTGCTGGCCATCTCGGCGAAGCCCCAGGTGCTCGTTGTTGGCGGCGCGACTGTTGGCGCCGGCCTCGGCACGATTCTGAACCATGAGTCGATCGAATTCATCGAGTCCGACGTCTACCTGAGCCGGCGGACGGCGCTGGTTTGCGACGCCCACCAGATCCCTTTTGAACAGGAAACGTTCGATGGCGTGATCGTGCAGGCAGTGCTCGAACACGTGGCGGACCCGGCGGCCTGTGTCGAAGAGATTCACCGCGTGTTGAAGGTGCGGGGCCTGGTCTATTCCGATACGCCGTTCATGCAGCAGGTGCATGCGGCCGGGCACGACTTTTCCCGCTTTACGCATGTCGGTCAGCGGCGGCTGTTCCGGAAGTTCGAAGAGGTAGCGAGCGGCGTGACCTGCGGGCCGGGCATGGCGCTGGCTTGGGCCTATCAGTATTTCCTTCTGAGTTTCGTGCAATCGAAGCCTGCGCGCGCCCTGGCAGTCGCATTCGCGCGCCTGACGGGGTTCTGGCTTAAGTACCTGGACTACTATTTGATTCGCAAACCGGGTGCGCTGGACGCGGCTTCGGCCTACTACTTTTTAGGGATGAAGGCCCGGCTTTGCCTATCTGACCGCGAGATTGTTCTTCAGTACAAAGGAATTCAGAAGGAGTGACGCCCTCGAGGCGGTGCGCGATGCGTGAGCCAGCATGAGGGTCGCCGTTGTACTCGAACACCGTTTCTTGCACAAGGCCGACGGCACGGTTTGGACCGGCGGGCCTTTCGGCTACTCGTTTTTTTCGCGCTACCTGAGTGTTTTCGATAGCGTACGAGTCGTTGCCCGGATTTCCGAAGCGCGGGTTTCGAAAGCGCCTGATGACGAGCCGGGCCTGATCCGGGCCGGGGGAGCCGGGGTTTCCTTCTTCCCGATGCCCTACTATGTGGGCCCCGCGCGGTACCTGCTGAAATGCTGGAGACTGTATCAAGTCGCTCGCGAAGCGGTGCGCGGCGCTGACGCGGCGATCCTGCGCGTTCCATCGCAAATCGCCAACTGCGTTGCGGGGGCCCTTCGCCAGAGGGGGCATCCTTTCGGTCTCGAGGTGGTGGGGGATCCCTGGGACACCTTTGCTCCCGGCAGCCACGCTCATCGCATGCGCCCGCTGTTCCGGTGGCACTATACACGCCGGCTGGCCCGGCAATGCCGCCAGGCCCGCGGGGTTTCCTACGTCACCGCATCAGCGTTGCAGGCCCGCTATGCGGCCAACCCGGAAGCTTTCACAACCCACTATTCAAGCGTGGAACTCCCGGAGGAGGCGTTCGTCCAAGACCCTCGAACCTACCCTCGAGCCGGCAATGAGCCGCGGCAGCCCTTCCGGCTCGTCACGGTTGGATCTCTGGAGCACTTCTATAAGGGGCCCGACACCTTGATCGAGGCCTTGGCCTTGTGTACGCAAAAGGGGCTTGATTTACAACTCGATTTCGTCGGGGAAGGCCAGCGCCGCCGAGAGCTGGAAGCGCTGGCGGCGCGCCGCGGCCTGGGCTCAAGAGTGCGGTTTGCCGGTCAGCTTGCCTCGAAGGACGCCGTGCGGCAAACTCTGGATCAAGCGGACTTGTTCGTGCTGGCTTCACGTCAAGAAGGCGTCCCGCGGGCGATGATCGAGGCCATGGCGCGGGCGTTGCCGGCAGTGGGCACTCACGCCGGCGGAATCCCGGAACTGCTGCCGGGCGAATGCCGAGTGCCGCCGGATAACCCGCTTCTGCTGGCACGCAAGCTGCACGATATCATCACATCCCCTGAACGCCTGGACGCCATGTCGTTCCGCAACCTGACCAAGGCGCGCAGCTATGCCGACGACATTCTGCGGCCGCGCCGGGAAGCCTTTTATCGCCGTTTGAGAGAGGAAACCGAGGCGTGGCGGCAACGATGCTGGCGAGCGTCCGGGGCGAGTTTTTCAAGCGTGGAGAAGGCCATCTGAGGTTCTGCTGAGAAAGGTTCGCTCTGTTCCCCTTTCGTTCGCGTTAGCCGATACCATTTGACTAAAAGTTAGGTTAGCCACGCGTCCCATTGTCGTTTGAAACATGAGGACATCCTTCCCCTTCGCTTCTATAACCACGTCGTCCCGATTGCCGTCGCCGATGATCTCCAAGGGCTTGTCGACCACGAAACCCTCTCGATAAAGGCCAGGGCGAACGAGGATGCGATCCCCGGGCTTTGCTGCTTCGATGGCCGCCGTAATTGTAGAAAAGTCGCCTCGATGCAGTGCTATGCCGCGGCCGGGCATCACCAAGAAACGAAAGAAAGGTGCTGTTATCGAGACTCTTGCCATAAATTGCGAACCCTCAATCGTCGATGTTAACAGGAGCGAAATGGCCAGCGAAACCTCATCGAAAAACAGGATCTTGCTGATTGCCGTTCCCACGATCGGACTCGCGGTGATACTTTACTACTCGGGCCTGCTTGGATTCGTTACCTATTACGTTGAAGAGTTGATGTACGTCATACTGAACGACATCCCGCGTTTCATTACGAATGTTCTGGGTCTGTACCGTTACTGACTGACCGGCGTCCCGGGACCGCCCCGCCGGGCGTGCTCCCAATTTGACGAGCACGGGCCCCGCCGATAGGCCATAATCGGTTCTTATGCCTGCCAGGCGGCATGTGCTCGTTGGGGCTTTCGTCGCGGCGGCGGCGCTTTTCGGGTGCTCGAGGGAAGTGGTGGTCCACCCGCCTCCACCCGAGGAGCGCTGGGTGTCGCCCTACCCGCCGGCGCTGGACTCCTGGGTTGGGATGAGCCGGCCCGATGCCGACCGCTACATCGTATCGGGTATCCGCGAGGTTCATGTGCAAGGACAGCGCTGGGTTGACCGCAAAGGCGTGGTCCAGGTTCTGGCCCCGCCCTTCTTGGATCTGAACTTCCAACTGGAATTCACCCTGCCCGAGCCGGTCGCGAAGAAAGCCGGCGGCGTGACTCTGAAAGTGGGGGTCAACGGCGAACCTTTGGGGGCCTTCACCTACGCCGAAGCGGGCGCTTACGAGATCAAAAAGCCGGTTGCCGCCGGAACGCTCCCGTGGGACCGCAACACTGAAATCTCGCTTGAGATCGAACCCACCAGGGAGAGTAACTGGGAGCCCTTGGAGCTGGGCTTCTTGATCAAGAGCGTGGGATTCCGGCCGTAATTTCCCGCGCGTCCGAGTGATGCCGATCGAAGCCATTCGCAAAGTGGTCAGCATCCTGTTTGGAGCGGGATTGACTTTGGGCTGCTCGCTGCTGCTAAGGCGGCGCCAAGCGAGCCGCTGCCAATACCACTGCGTCGCGGAGTGATCGAACTACCGAAACAGGACGTCAAGCGGCGGAAACCACTCGTACCGTCAGACGCTTGTTGAGCGCGGCGAATGCCGCTTCGAGCTGATCGAGGCGGGAGTGGTGGCGTAAATCGAGCAGCCTGTCCACCTGAGGCATGTGCCAACCCAAGCGCCGAGCCAGCTCGGATTTTCTGACTTTCTCATCTCGCATCGCCTGGTAGAGCGTAATCTTGGCTTCGCTGAGCGCGGGCAGAACAACGGCCTTCTCGCCCTTCTTCAGTTCCGAGGGCTGGGGAATCGTGCGCTTCTCTTCGATGTAAAGGATGAATGCGGTTTCGAGCGCGTCCGCGGCCCGTTCCAGGGCTTCGCTCTCGTCCTCTCCGAACGTGTGAGCCTCAGGGACGTCACGGAAACCAACCAACAGCGACCCGTTCGTGTCGCGCTTCAACTTGACGGGATATTTGACCATAAGGATCGCCCCTACTTGAGCCCTAAGTCCTTCTTGACGGATTCCACCAACCCTTTGCCAAGCTCCTTCTTCGAGCCATGTATCGGAATGACAGAAGCGCGTCCGCCCTCGCGGACAATCAGGTGTCCACCTTTTCCAGAAGCAAACGTGCAACCCTGCTTGGCGAGCCACCGTTGGAACTGGTTGCTCGTCACCGTCTCATTGTACAACAGATTTGTTGCGTTCACGGATCGCATCGGCGCCACTTCTCGCCCAGCTACACCCCCGTAGTTACAATTCAATTGGGGTAATAAGTACAAATTCCACTTGCACGTTTGGGTACGTTGAGACGTATGTAATTAGTGGAGGACAAAATGCGCATTCGCTCGTTTGCCGCTTACATTTTTGTTGCAACTGCTCTCGCAATTGCCATCCCCAGCCTAAGGGCTGCTGATCTGACGGTCAGCAAGGTCGTTCTCTACAAACATGGGATCGGCTTCTTCGAGAGGTCGGGTTCGGTGCCCGCGGGCGACACGGCACAGCTCCAGTTCAAAGCCACCGAAATGGACGACGTGCTGAAGTCGCTGACTGTCGAGAAGCGCGGCGGCGGAGGCGTATCGGCAATTCGCTACGACTCGAGCGATCCGCTCTCGAAGCGGCTCGAGGTGTTTCCGTTTCGCATCGGAAACAAGATAACTCTGGCCGACATTCTCGACCAGTTCAAGGGAGCCCAGATAGAATTGCGCCTCAGCAGCGGAGCCGTGCGGGGCGCCATCGTCAGCTCGCGCTTGAGTCCGGCGACGGACCGCCAACCCGAGCGCATCGAGCTGATGCTGTTCATGGACAACGGCGAGTTGCAAACCGTTGACCCGACCGGGGCCGCCGGGCTGCGGTTTGTCGATTCGAAGCTGCAATCTCAATTTCGGGATTACCTCGAAGTCATCTCGCGATCTCGCAGCCTCGACAAGCGCACGGTAACCATCGAGTCCAGCGGCGGCGCCAGCCAGGTCGCCGTCAGCTACGTTGTCCCGACTCCGATTTGGAAGAGCAGCTATCGGCTGGTCTTCAGCGGCGACGAAGCGCTGCTCGAAGGCTGGGCCATTGTCGATAACACGACCGGCGAGGACTGGACCGGCGTGCAAATGTCGCTGGTCTCGGGGTTGCCGGTGTCGTTCATCAGCAAGCTTTACGAGCCGCGCTATTTGAGCCGTCCGGTGGTGCAACTAGCCCAGGACCGCGCTTGGCGGCCAACCGTACACGGCGGAGTCATTGAAGGCGAAGAAGCGCAGCTTGCCCGGGCGGGCGACCAAATAAGGCGGGATAACCGTTTCGCCGCGAACAAGGCCATGGGCGGGGTGATAGGCGGGATCATGAGCGGGCCTGCGAAGAAGGAACTCGCGGAAACCGCAATGCTGGGTGACCGTTCTTACCGTCAAAGTGTCGCTGCCGCAGGGCCCGCGCGGATGGCAGGAGGCGGGTTCACACGCGATCAAATGGCATCGACGGTCGCGGCGGCCGCGGTGGGAGCGGAACTCGGTGAATTATTCGAGTACAAGATCGAAGAGCCTGTAACGATTCGCAAGGGCGAGTCCGCCATGCTGCCTTTCTTACGCGAACGTATCAAGGCCCGGCGGCTTTTGATCTACGATCATGCGAACGGCTCGCAGCACCCGCTCAACGCGGCGGAGCTGAACAACACCAGCGGCGCCACGATGGACG
Source organism: Bryobacterales bacterium (assembly GCA_965226185.1). Lineage (GTDB taxonomy): Bacteria > Acidobacteriota > Terriglobia > Bryobacterales > UBA6623 > CBDCYS01. Next base: position 1,799,052 of record CBDDCT010000007.1, on the reverse strand, counting down.
GAGGCGCGATCACGGTCTACGACGCCGGCGCGTATGCCGGAGAAGCTCTGATGGAAACGATCAAGTCGGGCGACAAACGGCTGATCAGTTACGCGGTTGACTTGGGTACGCGGATTACAGCGGCGTTTGACAGCTCCAACAAACTGCAGGGAGAGTTCCATTACCGGCGCGGCATCATGACGCTTCGCAGAGCGCTGAGGGAGACGAAGACCTTCACGATTCGCAACGTGGACTCGGACGCTAAGACCGTGATTATCGAGCACGCGGCACGGCCGAACTACGAATTGGCTGGCATGAAGGCGGCGGGAAAAACCGCCAACGCCTACCGCTTCGAGGTCAATGTGGAAGGGGGAGAGACCACAAAGTTCCCGATCGTCGAGGAGAGAGTCTACTCCGAGCAGATCGGGATCACGAATCTCACTCCCGATCAATTGTTCTCCTACGTCGTCAACAAGCAACTCGACGAAGCCGGCCGCGAGAAACTTCGCGAGATCGCGGACTTGAAGCGCCAGATCGCGGACAACGACAATCAGGTCAAGCGCCTCGACCAGCAGCTCAACGAAATGGTCCAAGACCAAAGCCGGCTGCGCAGCAATATCTCGACCTTGCGGTCGGTCACGGGACAGCAACAGCGGGTCATGGAATACGCCGACAAGCTCGCCGCGCAGGAGGGACAGCTTGTTACCCTGCGGGACGGCAGAACCGAGCTGCAACGTCAAACCGACGATCAGCGGCGCGAGTTGGCCACCCTGATCGAGTCACTGGAATTCTAGACTGCATAGGCAGTTGCCAAACCCGTTCCACCCGTTCCGAGGCTGGCTTCACTGGATTCCCAGCCGTCCACCTCCCGTGCAGCCCATCTGTTAACATTTTTATTGCAAGTTACAGTTAGGGGGGCACCATGCGAATCACCAGCTACGCGCTACTATTTGCGCTTACTTCCACGGCCGCTTTCGCTATTCCGCCGGTTCTGGAAAAACTCGATCCCATCGGCGGACAGCGGGGCACGGCGGTCAAGTTGACACTGGCCGGTCAAGGGCTCACCGAAGACACGCAGGTCATCTCAAAGATTCCCGCCGCACTCACCCCTTTGTCCCCTCCGAGGGAAATGAGCCGTCAAGGCAAGGAGCTGCCGTATCTGCTCGAAATCAGCGGCGATGCCGCGGTGGGTGTTTATCCGATCCGCATCCAGACCCAGGAAGGTCTTTCGAACGTTCTGTTGTTCAGCGTGGGCGCCTTCCCCGAAACCGCTGAAAAGGAAACCGAAGCGGCCGGCCCGGACGCCGGCAAGCCGCTCAATGACGACCTGGAAACCGCCCAAGCGGTCACCACGCCAGTCACGGTCAACGGAACACTGCCTGGTCCCGACCGCGATTATTACCGCTTCTCGGCAACGGCCGGGCAAAATCTCGTCCTGGAGGTGGAGTGCCGCCGGATCGGGTCCGCGATTGATCCGTCGATCGAGCTGTTTGATGTGTCCGGAAAGCGGCTGGCGTGGAATCAGGATGCTCCTGGAATTGGTGTCGACGCCCGGCTCGACCACAAGTTCGCCAGCGGCGGAGAGTACTTCGTGGCGGTTCACGACTCCAAATTCAGCAAGCAGCAACAAGACTTCTACCGGCTCAAGATCGGCGAGTATAGCTATGCGGAAGGCCTATTCCCGCTCGGCTGGCAGCGCGGAGAAACCATCGGCATTGAGCTGTTCGGAGGCAATCTGCAGAAACCCGTCAAAGTGCCTGCTGATCTCGCAACCGAGGATTCTGCCGCTGAATTCAGCTACGTCAGCGTGCCGGGTGAAGCTGGCGCGCTGCCGATGCGGCTGGCCCTCGGCGACGACCCGGAGGTGATCGAGACTGAAACCACGGGGACCGGTGAATTGCAATCCGGCACGGTGGTCAACGGCCGAATCTCGAAACCGGGCGAGATCGACAGCTACAGATTCAGCGTGAAGGAAGGCGAAAAGTGGCACGTTCAGTTGCGCGCCGCCCGGCTCGGGACGTCGAGTCTTTACGGCGTACTGACACTGTATGACGGGAAGGGCGAAAAACTTGGCACGACCCGCGAAATCGGCGTTCGCCACAAGCTGTCGAACCTCGATGTCGCCGAAGACCCTAATGCCGACCAGCACATGTCGTTTGAGGCGCCCGAGGGTGTCGGCGAAATCCGGGTTGAGGTCGAGGACTTGCTCGGCCGCGGGGGTGATTTGTTTGGTTACCGTCTGGTGGCGAATCGGCGGTCGGCCGATTTCTCGCTCACGATTCTGACCCAGCAGGTCAACATCCCGCTTCGCGGCAGCGCCCTTGTGACGGTGAGGTCCGACCGGCAGGGTTACAAGGGTCCGATCAAGCTTTCAATCCCGAACCTTCCCGGCGACATCATTATGAACGGAGGCCACATTCCCTTCCACGAACACCAAGGCGCGTCGCTAGCGGCGTCCACGGGCTTTCTCACGCTGACGCCGAAGCCGGGAGTGCGGCCGCAAACGGCCAACCTCGAAATCTGGGGGGAGGCGGAAGTCGAGGGCAAGCTCATCCGCCGCCGTGCGCGCGGGCCCGGAATGCAGACGAACGTCACGTTCCGGGTCGGCGAAAGAATCGTGAGAGACAACGTGGCCCCATGGCTCGGCAGCGATCTTCCCGCGATGGTCGTGAAAGAGCAGCCGGCGGTCGTGGAGTTGATGGCGCCACACTACATCAAGCTAATTCAGGGCACCTCGACGAAAATCCCCTGGGAGTTCACGACACGCTCGAAGGGTCTGGCCATGGCCGGCAAGCCGCAGCGGACCAGCCTGATGTCCACTCCCAACGTTCGGGTCACGCGGCGGCTGGAACGTGATAAGAAGAGTCCCAACAAAGGCGTTTTCGTGCTGGGCAGCCAAGTGGGCTGGGGCCCGGGCAAGTTCGAGGTGGTTCTCCCGGCGAAGATCAAAGTCGATGGCCGGGAGGAAACCATCTACTCGCCGGCGATTACGATTGATGTTGTCCGGGCCTACGAAGTCGAACCCGCCGAGGAAGTGACGACTCTTGAACCAGGCGGCGCCACCGAGCTGGCAGCGAAACTCCGGCGCGAGGAGGGGTTCGATCGCGAAGTGGAAGTGAAAGCCGAGAATCTTCCCCTCGGTGTTGCCTGCGAAACCGTCAAAGTGCCGGGGACCCAAAGTGAGTTTCGCTTACCCTGCAAGGTCGAGGCCGATGCCGCGAGCGGGGAGTTTGAGATCGACTTGACGACTTCATCCACGGTGATCGGCGGCGAGGACAAAGAGATCCCCTTCAGTCCGCCGCCGTTCAAGGCGAAGGTAAAGATCGCGGGAGGGCAGCCGCGGGCGGCGCGGTAGGCTTTCTCGCGCGCACTCGGCAGGTCCAACGGCTTTTGCGAAAAGGTTCCATGACGAATGCCTGGCGAACACTTGGAAATCCTCCTCCGGAAAGCCTTTCAGACGCCCGTCTGCAACTGCATCACTGCGCCCAGATCGCGGCGGCAGTGGGCATCTTCTTGCTGGAGCCGGAGTCCGACGACGGCCACACGAACCTCGGCTGGTCCGATGATCTCGGCGCGCTGGTCAGCCATGAGACGGCGGAAGAGCGGCCCTTCCAGGCGGCTATCCGCGTTGCCGACCTGACCTTGCTGCTTTTGGAGTCGGACCGGAGAGCCGCGAACAGTTTCCCTCTGAGCGGGAGCAAGCTCCACGAAGGTTACGAATGGCTCGCGTCAGCCATCGAGACGTTTACGGGGAAGCCGCCAAGGAATGCCATCGCGCCCCCGCCTTTCGAGTTGCCATTTCACCCGGTTGCGGTCGATGAAACGATTTCCGGAGAGCCCAAGGAAGCTTTCGAGGAGCTGGCGCGCTGGTTTTCAAACGCCGACCACATCCTCCGCCGAGTGAGTTCTGGGAGGGAAAACGCCTCCGATGTACGGTGCTGGCCCCACCATTTCGACATCGCGGCGCTGATTAAGATCGATCCGCACGAAAGCCCAGAGCAGGTCCGTTCGATCGGGATCGGCATGGCCCCGGGGGACAGCAGCTACCCCGAGCCCTACTACTATGTAAGCCCCTATCCGGTGCCCAACGACGCCGAGTTGCCGCGTCTGTCGGGCGGCGGCGAGTGGCACACCGAAGGCTGGTTTGGGGCGGCTCTGCCCGCCACAAAGCTGCTCGAAGGCGGGTCCGACAGCGAGCAGGGCCGACGAATTCAGCGCTTCCTCGAATCCGCCATCGAATCCGGCTACAAGTGGCTTGGCGACTAGCCCGCCGGACGCCGACAGGCGCCGGCCAGCCGAATCCGCCGATCATGCGGGTCCCAGCCCGCTTTTCTCACCACGTGGGGAGGCGACGTGCGGGCTATCGGCCCGATCAGTGACTCAATCGCATCCTCTACGTCAGCGGGACTGACTTCGTTGTTCAACTCGTCTCCAGACAACTTGTGCCGAAGCTGCCCCGCGGCGTCATAGACCAGAACCCCCGGGAGGCTCGGCAGTGAGAGCCGATCGATGATATCAGCGAAATCTTCCTCGAAAGCGTAGTGATAGGAGCTTATTCCGTGCGGGTCCCCGAAAGCGCTTGTCAGGAAGCCCTGAATCCTCCCAACGTCTTCCAGCTCAGCCAGATCATCCAGACAGAGGGAAACGAACTGGGCTCCGGCAGGCTCGTACTCGCGCTGCAGCTCGACGATCGAGGGGAAAAGCTCAACGCACGCCCGGCACCAGCTTGCCCAAACATTCACGACCAGCACTTGTCCCTGGTAGGAGCGCCGGACTTGCTCCCATTCTTGGAGAGAAATACGCTCCAGTTTCGGCGAGCTGTCGCCGCACGCCCCAAGCGAGAGGATCGGCACGCCAAGCAGCGCGGTCACGAGAAAGGGCCTCACACGTTCATCGTTTCACATCCGTCTCAGGGGGGAGTGTGCTGCTTCGCGAAAGAGTTGGCCAGCCGCGCCAGAGCAAGCGTTGGCGCGCGCTAGCTCGGACCGGCAGAAGGCCGGTCCCTACTTTACGCGCGGATACTTAGCGGCGGCCGAAGCTGCCTCGGCCGGATGAACGGCTGCCGCCGGACGCGCGCGAGGCGCCGCCGCTTCGGCTAACTGAACCGCCGCGGCTGCGGGACGGGGCGGATCGGGCGCCACCGCCCGATCGAATACTCGGCGCTCGGCTAGCCGATGATCTCCCAAAACCGCCGCTCGAACGAGCCGGGGGCGCTGATCTCGCTCGCGAGCCTCCCCCAAATCCTCCAAACGAGCGGGACCGGCCCGCGGATGGGCTGACTCGTGAAGAGCTACCCCTCGTTGGACCAACCCGTGACTGGGCCGACCGAGATCGGGGTATGGACCGTGAGGCCGAGGGAGAGGCAAGGCTCCGCGTGCCGCCGGAACGTGAGCCGCCGGAACGCGACGCTCTGGGACTTGATGCGCGGGAGCTGCTCCTCGGAGTAAACCCGCGGCTGCCACCGCTGGCCGATGGCACTCCCGGCCGGGAGATCGTTCCAGAGCTGCCTCCACCTGACCGGCCTGGCTGAGCTGCCCGCGAACGGCTTCTGGGTACAAAGCCGCCTCCACCGCGCCTCACCGAGTTACCATCCACCGGGCGCGGCAGCGAGAACGTCCGCGGCGAGGACGATCCGCGAGATCCGCCGCTGGTTCGAACACGGGAGCTTGTTCGAGGTGCAACACCACCCGTGGTCCCGCTCGTTCCGCCCTGAGCCGGCCTCGGCAACGTAAAGCTGCCTGTTCTGCTTCCATTGCCGGGCGCTCGGGCCGAACCCGAGACGCGGGACTGCGAGGTGCGAGACTGTGCCGAAGAGCTGCGGATGCGGGAGTTTCCGCTAAAGCGCCGCCAACTTTGTCCCGAAGAGCCCGCGCCCAATCGAGACGCCCGCGCGCGAGAAGGTGATGCGGCGAGCGTCCGGGGTGAGCCGGAACGAGCACTAGGCGACGGCCGGCCCGAGTTGCCATTGGCGGATACTGCCCCTGTTCGGGAGCGTCCGAATCTCCGCCACTGCGCGGTCTGACCGCCCCTGGCGCTTGCTCTGCTTGAGGGCTGGGCGGAATTTCGTACAGAACTCCCCGGGCCGCTTTGCCCGGCTGTCCGAACGCGGCCGGATGCAGCGCGGCTAGCCGCTCCGCCGGTGGCGCGGACACCGCCTCGTTCGGCGGCCCCGGCCCCGGAAGGAGAAGGAGTATTTGCGGTTCGAGCCGTTGATCGAATGCCGCCCGCGCGTACGGAATCCGATCCTCTCCCGCCACCGAGAGCTGTCGATCTAAAGCCCGTGGTTCCGGCGCGAACTCCGCCCGAGGAACGAGCGGCGCCGGCGCTAGCCGCGGCTCCTGCCGCACCGGCTGCGCGGACACCCCGGCCAGTGCCGCCGGCGTTGCCTGCCGTTGCCGTGCGTCTGCCGTTCGTGTCCGCGAAGGCACGAACTGAGCGGGTCATGTTTTGGCGCTGCCGGTCAAAGGACGTTCTGGCGACCCGTTGCCGGGAGGGCTGGCGGGAAAAGAAACTCGACCGGCGCAGGGAACTCGCCGTGCCGGCGGCCCCGGATGCGTTCGAGGCCCGAACGACTCTTCCCTGACTTTGGCGGGCCGGCACCACGGGGATCTGGCCGCGCATCAGCGTAGCCCGCCTTAGCTCCGCCGCGCGCAGGGATCGCGGAGCATTGACGCGCCCTTGGGAAAAACTCTCGGCATCGACGAGCGACACGCCGTTGCGGGCGCGCGCGTTTCGATAGTTCGTGTAGATGTTCGTGCTGTTGTCGATGTGGATCGTGGTGTTATTAACACCGCCTCGTCGTCCGTAGCCGCCTCGGCCGTAGCCGTAGCGGTGTCCGTACCAGGGGTGGTAGGGCTCATATGGCGCCAGCGGGACCCAGCCGATATTCCCGTATCCGAAATTCAGACCGAAGTTGAAACCGCTGTAGCTGTTGTAGCCGAAGAAGGCGACAAGCGCCGGACGCCAGTAGTGGCGGCGATAGCGGTGACCGGGGTACCAGCCCCAACCATAGTTCGCATGCTGGTACCAGCGTCCGTAATGGTAGGGGGCCCAGCCCCAGGGCTCGTAGCCGACCCAGGACCAGCCGTAGTAATCGAGGTAGCTCCAGCGTCCGTGGCGGTAGGGCGCCCATCCGGCTGACACGCTCGGAAACCAGCTATAGCCGTAGCCGGAGACGTAGTGCCAGCGTCCATGGTCGTCCAAGTCCTCGACACCGTAGATGTCGCTGCTCACATAACGGCGGCTGACCGACTGTTGGAGCTGTTTGTCGCGGCGCTCATTCCAGTAGTCCCAATCGTCTCTGCGCGTGGCCTTGGCGAGCTGGAACTCGGCTTCTTCCGTCGTGCCGCGCACGATCATCATGCGGCCGCTCTTGAGTGTCTCGCGGCCCTCGCGGGAAGCGATCTCGGCTTCGCCGCTGCGAACGGTGACGATCGTTTCACCGGCTTCGGTTACCTCGACGCGGTAATTGCCGCGCTTGAGCGGACGAACGGAGACATGGGGAGTTTCAATGTCAACGTCTGCCTCCCCGCCCTTCAGTTCGCTATAAGTCGCGATGCCCCGCACCACCTGGATTCGGTATTGCCGGTTGCCAAGCTGAGCCATTGACAATTCCGCGGACTCGTTGAGACGGACGAAGTTCGCCGAGTCGAGCTGGACCTCAGCCCGCGAAGCGCGGCCGGTAGCAATGCTGTCGCCCTCGACCAGGGGCAGGTTCACGCGTCCTTCGACCCAGTCGCCGGAGTCGCCGCGGCGCGTTGTCACCTCGCCATTGGTCAGGCTGATGCGCGCCACGCCCAGCTCGGACTTGTCTTGTGCGGCGGCTGGCTGCACCAGGGTCAGAACAGCGATGATCGCCAGCAACATCCCGGATTTGCTTAGCTTTTTCATGGCCTGCTCCTTATGACGGTTCGTCACACTAGTGCGTTGCACGCCTGGTTCCAACGAAGTATCTGTTGATACAAAAAGACTTATTTCACACCGTCGGCAGCGGGAAAGCGGTTGAGAACCACCGCCTGGTGAATTGCGGCCAGTTCGTATCGTCGCGTTCCCCTGCGTAAGAGGCAGCGCGGCTCCGAAATGACCGCTTGCTTACGCGCGCGGCTCGGGCACGATAAGCGGCGTTTCGAAGCAAACGTCAATCTTGGAGCCGCGCGCGTAAGCAAGCGGTTTGTTGAAGAGGCTGTCTGGATCGATCCTGGAAACTGTCCCGCGCTACGAGCGGTTGGCAAGAACTCAGGGTTGCGAATGCCAGTTGCGGGCGGACGCGAAGTTGGTTAGCGCCGCTGGACGGACAGGACGCGGTCGATGCCGGCAAGATCGGCTTTGACGGCGGGCTCGCGCCAGTCCCCTCCCATGAGAAGGGCTTCCACCGCCTGGCGGGTTCTGTAGCCGAGTTCGAGCAGCAGCCAGCCGCCGGGCTTGAGTATCCTGGCCACGGTGCTGGTGAACCTTTGGTAGACCTGTAAACCGTCCTCGCCTCCGAACAAGGCCAGGCTCGGTTCCGAGCGCAGCTCTCGCTGCAGGCCGGGAAGATCGGCCAAGGGGACATAGGGCGGATTGCAAACCACCATGTCGAAGGACGCGGCCGAAAACGCCTCGATGAGGTCGGCCCTCACGAATTCCACCGGGGATTGCAGGCATCGCGCATTCTCGGCGGCAATCCGCAGAGCGTCGCGAGACAGCTCGCTGGCAATGACCTTTGCCGCCGGCAGGTTTTTCTGGATCGCGACGGCCAGGCAGCCTGAACCCGTGCCGACGTCGAGGATTGTTTGAGCGCCTCGGGCGCGGGCGAGAGCTTCTTCGACCAAGTGCTCGGTTTCAGGCCGCGGAATCAGGACGCCAGGCGCGACCATGAAATCGAGGCCGTAAAATTCCTGAACGCCCGTGATGTATTGCGTGGGCTCGCCCCGGCAGCGGCGCTCCACGCCGGCCCGCAGGCGTTGCAATTGTTCGGATTGCAAGCGCTGTTCCGGATGGGCGTAGAGGAAGGACTTGCCGACTTCGAGTACGTGACAGAGGAGGACTTCGGCGGTCAGGCGGGGAACGGGGACTCCGGCATGTTCGAGAACTTGGGCGGCTTCCTTGACGGCATTTGCTAGCGCGGCTTCTTGGGTTCGCGCTAGTTCCCTTTCACTGGGCGGGTTCATCTCTGGACCGCACACTTACCGTTCGCGGCGCCGATTCAAGTTCAGTCCAACTGGCGGAAGTGCTCGGTCAGGGCATCGGTGAAGGGCTGCAGCTTGCCGGCCAGCACCCCTTCCAGTTGGTGCAAAGTGAGCGACACCCGATGGTCGGTGACGCGGTTTTGCGGGAAATTGTAGGTGCGGATCTTCTCGCTTCGGTCTCCGCTTCGCACCATGCCGCGCCGCTCTTCGGCCTGTTCGGCGTGCTGTTTTTCCCGCTCAATTTCGTAGAGCCTCGACCGCAGCACCTGCATCGCCCTTGCCCTATTTTTGATCTGGGACTTTTCGTCCTGGCAACTGACGACGAGGTTGGTGGGCAGGTGGGTGATGCGAACCGCCGAGTAGGTGGTATTGACCGATTGGCCGCCGGGCCCGGAGGAGCAGAAGGTATCCACCCGAATGTCCTTGGCCTCGATTTCGACTTCGACTTCATCGACCTGGGGCATGACGGCCACGGTCACCGCGGAGGTATGAATTCTGCCCTGGGTTTCGGTTTTGGGAACGCGCTGCACGCGGTGGACGCCGCTTTCGTACTTCATCTTGCTGTAGACGCGGTTGCCCGTCACCACCGCGATGACTTCCTTGAAGCCGCCGACCTCAGAGGGACTCGACGAAATCGTCTCGACCTTCCAGTGCTGTTCCTCGGCGAAACGGCCGTACATGCGGAAGATCTGGGCGGCAAACAACGTGGCCTCGTCACCGCCCGTGCCGGCGCGGACTTCGAGAACAACATCCTTCTCGTCATCGGGATCCTTGGGGATCATCAGGATCTTGATTTCCGCCTCGAGACGGGCGGCGCGCTCCCCGATGCCGGCGATCTCTTGCTCGGCGAGAGCGACCATCTCAGGGTCGGACTCCTCGAGCATCGAGCGCGTGTCTTGTAGTTCGGACTGCAGTTGTTTCCATTGCCGATACTTGTCGACGACTTCGCCGATTTCCGCCATGGCTTTGCCCGCTTTTTGATAGCGGTCCTGATCGGCCATGACGTCGGGATCGGCCATGGCCTGGCTGAGCTGATCATAGCGAGCCACTAGCTCGTTTAATTTCTTTTGTCCCTGCATGGGAAGCTCCGGCAAGATGTTGTGCTGGCCACGTTTCTCTGCAAACTGAGAAAAGCGGGCTAAGCGATCACCAGCTCGCCGGTTTGTTCTTTCTCGAGCGCCATGGCGGCCTCGAGCGACTGGATGGAAATCTCGACTTGATCGTCGGCGGGGTTCTTGGTCGTGATTCGCTGCAGCCACAGGCCGGGGGCGACCATAGTCATCCAAAGGGTTCCCTGGCGCTTGGCGGCGAAGCGAATGACTTCATAGCTGATACCGGCGATGACTGGCAACAGAAGAATCCGCATGAGGAACCTGAGCGCGAAACCTTCGACCGGAATGAGCGAGTAGACCACGATGCTGATCAGCATCACGACCATCAGAAAACTAGTTCCGCAACGCGGGTGGAAGGTCGTGAACGCTTGTGAAGTGGCGATATCAACCGGCTTCCCTGATTCGTAGTTAAACACGACTTTGTGTTCGGCCCCGTGGTATTCAAACACTCGCCGAATGTCTTCCATTCTGGAGATCAAGGCCAGAAACGTGAGGAAGATCGCCAAGCGAATGATGCCGTCCACGAGGTTGAACGCGATGTTGCCGGAGAGCCAAGAGCTGTACTCTTGAAGCTGGGTCGTGATGACGAGCGGGACGAATTTGTAGAGGAAGATAAAGAAAGCGATTGAGAAGATCACGTTCAGCGCCATCATCCACCCTGAGATTTCACTGGACTTCTTTTCCTCTCTTGGGTCTTCCTTTGTGCTCTTTTCGCTACCGGAATCCTGTTGTTCGCCTTCTTCGATCAGAGCCTGGTTCGCCGAGAAACGCAGGGTCTTGATGCCGAGGCTCATGGCTTGCCCCAGGGTTCCCACGCCTCGGATGACAGGCCAGCCGAGCACCCTATGCTTTTCCGACGGGCGCTCCAGCAAGCCCTGATCGGAAGCGGTTGATCCGTCGGGCCTTCGTACGGTAACGCAGTAGCTATGAGGAGCCCGCATCATGACTCCTTCGATGACCGCCTGGCCACCGATCAGCGGATCGTCGCCACTTTCGAGAATGGGCAACAACTGAGTATGAGCCGCGAGCCGAAAGAACCGGCTGATCTTTTTTCGGACCTGAGTCATTGTGCAAGTACCACTTCGTCCCAACTCATTCTACGATAAAATGACATCATGTTCGGAAAATTCTGGCGCGCGGTGCGGCCGCTCATCTTGTGGGAGTACCGCAGGGGTTCGTGGCAGTACGATGTGCTGGCGATTGCCATCCTTCTTTTCATCTTTTTGACGCCTCGCGGATTCTTTGACGACCAGCCGCGGCCTCCTAGCGTTCAACAAATCGAAGCGCTATCGGACCATCCTGAAACGATGGTGTTTTGGGTTGAGCCTTTCGTCATCGATGAAACCCCAGCCGATGAGATCGACGACAAACTCGCGACTCTGCTGCGCCAGCGAACCGGGAAGAATCTTCGCGTGACCGATAAACGCCCCTCGACCGATTCGGAAGGGGAAATCCGAGCCTACCTGGTCTACGCCCGTCCCTGAATGCCAAATCCGGGGAAACGTTGAGCGTGTTTTCGGGGTCCCTATGATAGTGCGCCAGATTCTCACCTGGGCTCGGCGCCGCTTGAAGAAACTCAGAACTCACTGCGTGCGCCCGGCGTCACCTCGAACCGAATCGGCTGCTGCCAGACAGTTTGCATCATCCGCGCACATCCTTAAACGAATGCGACACTTAGCTGAATGCACGGCGGGATGCACCCTTCCCGTTCTTCTGCTCTTCCTTCTGTCGTGGCCGGCCCTGGCGGTCGAGCTCGATACGCTGCTGGCGAACATGGACCGTGCCTCCGACGCCTACCGGGGAATGCAAGCTCAGGTCAGTTGGGTCAGCTACACCGACATCGTCGAAGACACGAGCACGGAAGAGGGAATCATCAAAGTCCTGAGGGACAAGAAGGGGCAGGTCAATCTCCTCATCGAGTTTCAAAAGCCCTACCCCTATTTCGTTTCCATCCAAGGCACAAAGGTTGAGATCTACCGTCCCCGCATCGCGACGGTCGAGGAATACGACGTGTCGAAGTCGAAGGACGCTTTGGAACAAGCGTTGTTGCTGGGCTTCGGCACGGCCGGCCGGTTCCTCAGCGAGCACTATGAACTCAAGCTCGCCGGGGAGGAACAGGCAGCCGGAGAGGCCACCGTGAAACTGGAGTTGGTCCCCAAGGCCGAGAAAATGCGCGAAAGCATGTCGCGGCTGGAGATGTGGATCTCGACAACCCAGTGGCAGCCGGTGCAGCAAAAACTCTACGGCCCGAACCCCGGAGACTATCGCCTTTACACCTACACGGACATTACGTTGAACCCTTCGCTGAAGGAGTCTGCTTTGCGGCTGAAGATCCCTCGCAAAGTCAAAAGAGTCTTCCCGCAGCGGTAGTCCCGGCTTTCCTTCCAAGACCGCGGCGGTGGCCGCCAGGGCTTCTCACCTGACGAACCCAGGTCCAGCTCAGGGACCAATCCTGAAACGTCCCGGGAGCGAGTCGGAGAGCACCTTGGAACCGCAATCAGGGTGGCCCCAGCCGCTTTCGCTGACAGTGTGACCCGTATCCGGATCAACGGCCGTATCGATGATGATGTTGTCATCACCGCTGGGGCTCACCCCGGTTGGCACGTGATCCAGCCCCAAGACATCGCGAGTCCTCCAGGCGACGATGTGATCGGTGCAAGAGAAGTCGCCGCTGACGCCGACTCCGCCCACGACATCGCCATTTTCCGAGTAAAGGGCCAGCCCGCCTCCAAATGTGTTGACGCCGCCGATTCGCTGCCCCACCATTGGGTCGTTCGGCTGACCATAGAGTTCGGGGTCGCCACCGTAGGCCGCGGGCAGATTCACCGGGTTGCTCTCGATCAACCCGAAAAGCGAACCCCCTGGCTGAACCGCCGAATAAAGGTTAGCCGTCGACAATGCCAGCCCGGCTGCCCCGCGGCGCACTCCCGCGGGTAAGATGAATGCATTCGCGGTGTTCGCCTTTTGCGCCGAAATGACGCGGCTCCCGGGCCATTGCTCACCACGGTCAACACCCGTAAACGCCACGGCACAAACGATTCCGTCCCGATTGACCACCGTTCCCCACATATTGTTATTCAGACCACCGTTACGGCTGCTGCTCAGCCCTTTCTTCAAAGCGGCTTTGAGCCGGCTGTGTGTCGGCACGTCCCGGCAAGCGTTCTTCGTGGCCGGAGTCTGCGCGAAACAGGTGAGGGTCAAGCTGATCGTGAACGCGGCGACCATCACCGCACGTGATTTTAGAATTCCGCGGACCATGATTCTCTCCTATGTTCTTGATCGATCTGGCTGCAACAGAAGTTTCAGTTCCGGGCTAAACACGGAACGCACAATTATTCTTCAAACACACCAGAGCAATTGTGGCCCATTACCACCCAAAGTTACTTAAACCCGAAAGTGCTACCAAAATACTAACACCCCGCGACGCCCGGACTGTTGCGTGTTGCCTACTTTCGGCCGCGAAGCTCGATGCGGCGATCACACTTGGCGCACACCGTGTAGTCGAGTGGAAAGTTGGGGCCGAGCTGAATGGTTTGCCCGCAGGCACAGCGGAAGGCATCCCATCCATCGTCACGCCGCGTGTATTCGAGCTTGGACCCGCCAGCCGGCTGGGCTTCGCCGGTGATGCGCCGGTCGCCATCCCCGGACTCACCTGAAACACGCGGCCGCGAGACAGATTCGGCCTTCGGCATGAAGTTCACCCTTTCGCAACGAGGACATTCGATCTGGTCCCCGCGAAACTCCGGCGGCGCTTTAATGCGCATCCCGCAGGCGCACGGAAGCAGCGTGTAGAGCGCCAACTGATCGAGCAGGTCCGCTACCTCACGGGCTCGAGCCACTCCCGAATCAGTTCCCTCCGTATCCTTTGACGGAGAACTCGCCGGCAATGCAGAAGCCGCCGGCGATGCAGAACGCGCCCGCACGCTCTGATCTGACCGAGCGGCGGCCTCCAGCGCCCGTAGCCGCGCCTTTTGCCCTTCAATCTTGCGAAAAGCGGCTTCATAATCAACGTAGCCGGCGCGTCCGCCCATGCCCCGCAAAATCTTGATGCGGGATTCAGTGGGAGGGTGGGTCGAGAACCAGCCGGCGGCCGAGATGGCTTGCAGCGGGTTCACAATGTAGAGCGGCGCCAGTGCTCCTGTCACATGCCCCGAGGGAATATCCCGATTCTGGACGGCCAGCTTCTCGAGTGCCGCCGCCAGCCCGTCGGGGAAACGAGTGAAGCGCGCCGCGGAGGCATCGGCAAGGTATTCGCGCTGCCGGGAGCAGGCCATGTAAAGCAGCCGAATCAAGATCGGCGAGACGATCGCGAGGACGAACACCAGCGCTAGCAGGTAGGCGTTTCCTCCACCGCGCGACCGGCTGCGCCTGCGGCCCGCCCCATGGTAGCTACCCCACAGAACCCCCCTGCTGATCATTTCCACCGTGCCCGCCAGCACGGCGGCGATTGTCATGAACCGGATATCAAGATTTTTAACGTGAGCGATTTCGTGCGCGACGACGCCTTGCAGCTCGTCCCGATTCAGCAGGCGTAGCAGACCGGACGTGACGGCGACAGCAGCTTTTCCCGGTTTCCTCCCCACCGCGAAAGCATTCGGCCTGTGGTCTTCCACAACGTAGATGCGGGGCTGCCGCGGAAGCCCGGCGGCGATCGTCATCTCTTCGACAACGTTCCATAGCCGCGGATGGTGGACTTTTTGAACTCGCCGCGCCCCGGCCGAACGCAACAGCAAGCTATCGCCTTGAAAAACGGCCACCAGCCACATCACAAGCCACAACCCCAGCGCGATACCCGCGCCAACTCCGGCCGCGATAAGGATTTGTTTGATGGACGGCTCCGGCCCCGAATACGCGGTGCCATAGTAAAGCCCCAGGCAAGCCCCGAACGTGACCAGGACCGCGCCCATCAGCGAAATCAGCGAGATGGAGCGGCGACGATTGGCTGCGATGGCTTCCCACATCAGTAGAGACCGGCAAAGCTCCCGGTCCGGCTTGAACTATTCGCCCCCGGTGTCAGGCGGGCGTCCCTGTTTCAAGGGGACGTGCCGATCGATCAGAGCTGCTACGAGCGCCGCCGGCTGAATCCCGAACGAATCAACCCGCCGTGTCGCCGCGAGCTAGACTGCTCCGTGATTTTTCTTGCATGCCTCAGGAAAACGAAACCTGGGGCGCCTCGCGCACGGCTTCGTCTTGGATCTCGAAGAACTCCATCTCTTTGAAATTGAACATGCCGGCAATAATGTTCGTCGGCACAACCTCGGTTTTCGTGTTGTATTGCATCACCGAGTCGTTGTAGTGCTGGCGCGAGAATCCGATTTTGTTCTCGGTGGAGGTCAACTCTTCCTGAAGCGCCAGGAAGTTTTGGTTGGCCTTCAGGTCGGGATACTGCTCGACAACCAGCATCAGCCGCCCCAGCGCGCCTGTCAGCGCCTGTTCCGCTTGCGCCTGGGGACCGGCGCCTTGGGCGGAAACCGCCTGCGACCTCGCCCGCGTAACGTTCTCAAGGGTTTCTTTCTCGTGTGAGGCATAGCCTTTGACCGTTTCGACGAGGTTGGGGATCAGGTCGTGCCTGCGCTTAAGCTGAACATCGATTTGCGCCCAAGCGTTTTCAACCCGCTTCTTCATTGTGACGAGCGTGTTATACATTCCCACGCACCACAGCAAGACCAGCGCAATAACCGCGAGCGGAACGATCAAGACAAACATGAGACTAACCATGAACTCCTCCTCTGAAAGGTCAGCGGCCCCGATCCGGCGCCGGCCCGATCTGGCTACCCGCCCGCTTCAGTTTTCTTGCCGTAAAAATCGCTGAAAAACGAAGCCACCGCGCCTTCTTCGCCTGTTTCAAACGCGCCGGTCAAAGACTCCATCTCACCGGCATCCAGCCACAATCCGTGCCCGGCCGGGCAGCGGTCCAGCTCAACCACGGATGATCCCTCTACCTGAACAACCTGCAACTTGCGGCGGCAGCGCGGGCAACGCCGCGTTCCGTGCCGCCGGCCCCGTGCTTCGCTGAGCGCGCGAGATATCTCGCCCGGCGGCGCTCCGGCCCGGCCGGCTATCAGCTCCAACTCACCGGCATCCAGCCAAACGCCGCCACAATCGACACAGCGATCGATTTCGACGCCATCGAGTTCGAAGGCAACCAGTGGTTCATGGCATAGCGGACACATGAACGGAAAACATCTTGCTCTTACAAGTCTAGCCCCTTGGATGGAGTGATAAAATTACCAGCCGGCACGTCTCGGCGGCGGAGAATCTGCTTCGCGGCCGTAAAAGCGAAGCTCCATGCGAAAAAGAGGAACGGCCAGCCGGCCCGCGGTCAATCCGCGATCCGCGGGCCAAGGCCCTACTGTTGATTCGCTTCTCAGCGGCTCGGAGCCATCTCACAAATAAACCCTCATCAGAAACAGACAGCGGGCGGCGCGGGTATGCTGAGGTTGCGGTTACATCGCGGCCTGTGCTTTGTGGCAGGGGCGTCGGCGAGTCGGATGCTTTATGTGCAGGCGGACCTCATTTGCCAGCAGTCCACGCTAGAATATCCCACGAAGGGCGACGCCGTCGGATAGCTAACGAGAAATAACTTCCCATCTAGCAATCGGCTGTCAGAGCGTCCGAAATCGCTCGCCGAGCGGGCCGCAATCGAGCCCAATCAGGCGGCTAGCAGGATTCTGGTCGGATAGCTAGCGGGAAGGCTTGTTACCGACAGCTATGCGACGTAGGGTCCTGGGGTGACTACGCACCCTTGAAATCAGTTGGTTGCAGGCTCCACGCGCGGACAGCTCCACGGGCGTAGCTCGCGCCTCGTGGGCAACGGTGATACCTGAATTATGCACAGATTCACTTTGCGAGTGTGGCTGCGTTCGTAGCGGGTTGGCGGTCGTCGTGAGGTGGTAGCTCGGCAACTGGCCTTTTGACTTCTCCGTGTCCGGTTTCCCTTCCCGCCCAGAATCCGCGTCGTCAAAACCTCGCTCGGAAGTGACGTGTTTCCAGTGTGTTACGGCTAGTGCATAAAATTTTATGCATAGCGCATAGCCAGGCTCTCAGATCAGCGCCCTCCCGACCACCGGCAGCAAGCCGCCGTAGGGAGTCGGCTTCCTGCCGCGGAAGTGGTAAGGCGTCGAAGCCCCGATTTTATTGGGCCGCGAGGCCGTCACGGCTGGGCCTTGTTGGACGGGCCTTTGGGAGCTATGCTGTTTTCGTCTGGTAACCATGTGGGTGACCTCCTTGGGGTTGGCTGGCGAAGCTGGGATCTTTGCCAGCCTACCTTTTTACCCCATGTTTTCGGGGGTCCCCAATGGTCCCTTGCGGCTCAGCCCTCCTCAGGTCCACGCCGCAGTGCATAATTCAGGTGATACACTACTCCCTCGTTCGGAGTTATTTCATGACCTTGCGAAATATAGCCTTCTTCGTTTCCGCGGGAGTCTTGGGTTGCCTGACCTCCCTTCCTTCGTCGGCGCAACAAGTCAACTGCGTCCGCGAGCCGATAGAGGTGTCCACGGTACGCCGCAAGGGCGTCGCCGAGTTGATGCCGAGTATCGTTTTCACGTGTGGCGGCGGCACGGAGCAGACTCTGCTCACCTTCGACCTCGAAATTTTCCTGAGCGTCGAGGTCGCCAACCCCGTGATCGGACCGGGGCCGAACGACATCGACGCCGTGCTGGTCGTTACCGGCCCGCCCAGCGCCGGGGTGGGTGAAGGGAAGCTGTCGTCCCCAGAGCAGGGAACCCCGGTGGGCAAAATCATCCAGGGCAAACAGAATCCGAACCTCAACCGCGCTGTGCGCTTTGAGGACGTACCCTATCAAGGGATATCCACAGCCTACACCCTGAGGTGGCTCCGGGCTCGCGCCATTTCCAGGCTGCGCGAGGGGCCGATCGTAACCGGAGCGCAGTTCACGGAGGGAATCAACCAGACCTTCTTTGACGACCCTCCCCTTGCCAACCGACCCTTCGTGTCCTTCGAGGCGGAGCACTTCCCAGCCCTGCAAGGCGGCCCGGGCACGATTGTCATCACGGAAGCCGGCAACCCGCGGACTTTCCTCAAGCGCTTTGAAACCGAGCCTGGCTTTCCGGGGATTCCCGCCCAGGACGATCCCTTGGCTATTTACGACACGGAAAGCGGTTACCTCCCCGACCCCAGCGGCCCGTTCAGCCCGGCCGGCAGCGGCACGCGGTTGATTCTGGGCATTGACCTGCCTCCGGGTCTCGACGCGACGGTCAGCCTTCCCGCCTGCATCGAATCGCGGACGACGCCGGGCTTCTGGCTGCGGGCGGTGCTCGATCCGGACGAAGACTTCTCCGGAGGGACGCTGATCGACGATTGCGATGATCCTCCCCTTACCATGATTCCGCCCGACGACCCCGTCGGCGCCGGCGACTTCTTTGTCTACGAGGCCGAAGGTGATGCGGGCGTCACCGGAGCGGATGCGCTGGATAGCTTCGCAATCCCCGTCTCCGCCGACTGCCCGAACGGACCCGTCGAAGGGATGGTGGAAGTAAAGGGATTCCTGGGGCCGCTGGAAGGAGGTTCGCCGGGGGGCGTTCCGCTGTCCGAGGCAGGACGTGATCAACTCATCGGCGTGCTTCCATTGTTCGTTTTCTTGCTCGATCCGATCAGCGTGATCATTCCCCCACCGATGTTCTGCGACGAGCCGCAGATCAATATCCAGGTTCCCGGGAACGGAATCGTCGACGGGGCGACATTCCGGTCGCCGCCGCTTCAGCCCGGCTCGATCGTCTCGGTTTTCGGCGAAAACCTCATGCCCGGGATGCCCGCTAACGCGAACTCAGTGCCGCTGCCAACCGAGTTGGACGGCACCCAGGTCGAAGTAGACGGCGTGCCGGCACCGCTGTTCTTCGGATCGAACGGACAGATGAACTTCCAAATGCTCAGGGATGCGGAGGCGCCGCCGCTACGAGAAGAACGCTCGGTCCGCCAAGGGTCGAGAACGGCGACCATCGTTGTGAAGCACAGCGGGCTCGAAAGCGATCCCGTCCAAGTCGAGCTGTCCGACCACGCGCCGGGAATCTTCACCGCCGACTTCGGCGCCGGCCGCGCAATCGCCTTCGACGCCGTCGACGGCGCATTGGCGCAGCCGGTCGGTTCGCTGCCCGGCAGCTAACCGATTCGGCGCGGGGAAATCATGACGATCTTCGCCAACGGTCTCGGTCCCACGAATCCGCCGATTGACATCGGCGACGACAGCCTGGACGATCAGGGGAACTTCGTGCGGCGTGATACGGTGACGGTTCCCAAGGTGACGTTAGGCGGCGTCGAGGCGCCCGTGGCTTTCGCCGGGATGTCGCCGCAGTTTGTGGCGGTTTATCAGGTGAACGTTACCGTGCCCGCCGATGCTCCGACAGGGGACGCGGTTCCTCTCATCATCGAAATCGGCGGCAAGAAGAGCCGTGATGACGTGACGATCGCGGTCAGCGATTAGGAGCCGCGACCGCCCAGGAGCGACCGTCCCGATCGGATGGATCGCCTAAAACCTGAGTGCTGTATCGCAGGCGCCCTCAAGCGAGCACGGCCCTGACAACTCTGCTGGGGGCGCTTGCGATATAGGTCGGCGGCCTGCATGCCGAACAGGAGCCGGACCCCAGCGACCATGCGCAGTCGCAGAGCTTGAGAGAACTGGCCGTCTGATCATGATGGATACCGATTGGCAAGTAAAGAAGGTGAGCAGGACTAAGTCCACCGAAACGAACTAGATAGCGCCTGTGGGCCGACAACTGTTGATTAATCGCCTGCCGTCCAGTAACCGTCCCGTGCCTCGGAATGCATTGAGTCAAAAGTGACCGGGGCGCGAGCAGGCTACGTGGCCCTGACTTCTCCAGATCGCGTCCTTCCAGTTCCCATCTGAGCCTCCCTGGCAGACGTCACTTCCAGTCCATGGCCCTATATGAGATAGGTTGTAGAAGCAGATCTTGAGACCCATCTGAATTCGCTGCGTGGAAGGAGCCGTAAAGCCCAAGCTTTGAAAGATCCGCAAACGATCTCCACTGGATCGAAAAAGTTGGCGTGCAATATGACAGGGACGTGGCGCACCGTGCGACACGGGGCTGTGGGCGTTCGGAGGTCTTCAAGCGTTGCTATCTCTCTTGCTGTCTGTGAAAGTGAAGGTAGCAACTTCAGCGGGCACGCATGGAATCCCCCTTTCTCACTGACTACGACTTGCACCTGCTCGCCGAGGGCACGCACTATCGCAACTACGAGAAGCTCGGCGCGCACCTCACAAGGCTAAACGGCGAGCCGGGGACGCGCTTGGCCGTTTGGGCGCCGAACGCCGAAAGCGTCTCGGTCATCGGGGACTTCAATGGCTGGAACCCCGAAACGCACCCGATGAAACCTTCCGAGGCGGGCGTGTGGGAGTGTTTTATCGCGGGTGTTGGGCAGGGAGCGCTTTACAAATACCACATTGCTTCGCGCGTCGACGGGTATCGCGTCGATAAGGCCGATCCGTACGCGTTCGCGAGCGAGACTCGGCCGCAAACGGCGTCCAAGGTCTGGGATCTTTCCGGGTACGGCTGGGGGGACGCGGACTGGATGGCGGATCGCGGGAGGCACAATGCGCACGACGCCCCTATTTCGGTCTATGAAGTGCACCTGGGGTCTTGGCGGCGTGTCACCGAAGATGGCAATCGCTGGCTGCGTTATCGCGAGATGGCGCCGCTGTTAGCCGGCTATGTCAACGAAATGGGCTTCACTCACGTGGAGCTGATGCCAGTCTCGGAGCACCCTTTCGACGGCTCCTGGGGCTACCAACCGGTCGGCTATTTTGCTCCGACGAGCCGCTTTGGGACACCCCAGGATTTCATGTATCTGGTCGATACGCTCCACCAGCACGGCATCGGAGTGATCATCGATTGGGTCCCGGCTCACTTCCCCAATGACGGCCACGGGTTGGGGTTTTTCGACGGCACGCATCTTTATGAACACGCCGACCCGCGGCAGGGCCAGCATCCTGAGTGGGGCACGCTGATCTTCAACTATGGGCGCTCGGAAGTCAGGAACTTTCTGATCGGGAATGCGCTATTTTGGCTGGACAAATATCACATTGACGGACTGCGGGTCGACGCGGTCGCTTCGATGCTTTACCTCGATTACGGCCGCAAGGACGGCGAGTGGCTGCCCAACCGGCATGGCGGCAGGGAAAACATCGAGGCCATTGATTTCTTGCGCAAGTTCAACGAGCGGGTTTACGTCGAGTACACCGATGCCATGACGATCGCGGAAGAGTCGACGGCGTGGGGCATGGTTTCCGGGCCGACGCACGTAGGCGGGCTGGGCTTCGGGTTCAAGTGGAATATGGGCTGGATGAACGACATGCTGCAATACATGTCCCACGATCCAGTCCACCGGGCCCACCACCACTCCAACATCACCTTCAGCATGATTTACGCTTTTTCGGAGAATTTCGTGCTGCCGTTTTCGCATGACGAGGTGGTTCACGGCAAGAAGTCGATGATCGGCAAGATGCCGGGTGACGACTGGCAGAAGTTTGCCAACCTGCGCTTGCTCTACGGCTTCATGTTCGGGCACTGCGGGAAGAAGCTGCTGTTCATGGGAGACGAGTTCGGACAGCGGGCGGAATGGGACCATGACCACAGCCTGGAATGGCACGTTCTGGAAGAGCCTTTGCACCAGGGCCTGCAGCACTGGGTGCGGGATCTAAACAGGTTTTATCGGGACGAGCCGGCATTGTACGAGGTCGATTTCGAACACGAGGGCTTTAGCTGGATCGATTGCAACGATGCGCAGTCGAGCGTAGTGAGTTTCCTGCGGCGCGCCCGCGACCTGGGAAACGAATTGCTTTTTGTTTGCAACTTTACGCCGGTGCCGAGGTACTACTATCAGATCGGGGCGCCGGCCGGCGGTTACTGGCAGGAGGTGCTCAACAGCGATTCGGTCCACTATGGGGGGAGCGACCAGGGTAACCAGGGATCGGTCAAGGCAACCAGCGCTCCGAAGCATGGCCGACAGTACTCGCTGCACCTGACGCTGCCGCCGCTGGCAGTCGTGGTGTTGAGGAATGTTCGGTAAGCGGGCGGGGTCTTCGGTTAAGTCAAACTCGTTTGACAGGAAAAATACCGGCCGATAGGATAAGATTACTCTTACCTTGCTGTTCATGCCGGGGTAGCTCAGGTGGTTAGAGCGAGGGCCTCATAATCCCTAGGTCGGCGGTTCGAGTCCGCCCTCCGGCACCAAACTCGCCGCCTGCCGTAAACACCAATACCGCGGACTTATGTTCATTGAGTCTTTCGGTCGCGGGGCTTTTTGCGTGCCGGGCCCTTGCCGCCAGGAGTGATTTTCAGCAGGCTGCTCAATTGTTGCCGCGCGATTCCGGCCCAGGGACCCGCGCTGTCCAATTGCAAGTAAGCTTGCCACTGTTTCGCTGCCCGCATCGGCGCTCCCAGGCGTTCGTACACAAGGGCCAAGTTGTAGTAAGCGTCGGCGTAATCCGATTGCAGGCGCAGCGCTATCTTGTAGTGATTGACAGCCTCGGCTAGACGGTCTATTTCTTCGCAGACGTTGCCGAGATTGAAGTGCGCCAGCGCATAGTTGGGAGAAACTTCCAAAGCCTCGCGGTAGCAATGCTCGGCTTCCTGGAGGTCGCCCTCACGGTAATAAATGGTCCCAATGTTCACCCAGGCGCCCGCTGCCTTCGGGTTGAGCTTCAGCGCCTCCTTGTAGGTTTCGACCACCTTGCCGGGGGGCTCGCCGGCCTTTTCCAAATCAAGTCCGCGGCGAAACACGCGCTCGGCCTCGCGCAGCTTGCCGGCCTCCGGGCGAGTCTCTTGCCTCTCGAGTGTCGTGACCGGCCTTAGCGAAGACGCTTCAAAGTTGAAGAGCATCTGCCCGCTGAGGGCTTCCATCTTGCCGCCAGGCAACTCGACGGCAACCTTGCGGCCGTCGGAGGTGATCTTTAGCTCCCAGAGAGGCCGTTCAATGCCGGACAGCTTTTCGGTCAGAGATGCGAGTGATCTTTTGATGCGCTCGTTGGGGATGCGGTTCTCGCGCAGCTTTTGAAGCGCCTTGAGCGCAATCAGGTCGGCAAACCCGAATTCGGAACGAGGCTCCCAAAGGCCCAAGCGCTCCCAGGAGCGCAGACGGTTCTCAGTGATCTTCAGTATCCGGCGAACCTCCGCTCTCGCGAATGTATCGGCGGCTGGTAGAGTCGCCACGGCAAGATTCTAACTCATGTGGCTTGCGGTGTGAAACGGACCTCCCGTTCTTCTTCAGGAATGCCTCGCCGAAGGTTTGCGGGAAGCCCCCGATTGTTGCCGCCGGAACCATGCCGGATGCTGTTGCGGCACGGACCTCCCCTGACCGTCCGGACAGCGACCCAAGGCGGTCTCTTAGAGCTTCCCTGTTATACTAAGTTATCCGGGGAAAGTAAGGTTTCCAGGGGAAATTCCATCAAAGCATGCCACTTTACGAGTATGAATGCCAGAAGTGCGGGGTGCGCTTCGAGGAGATTCAGAAGTTCTCTGATCCCCTGCTGACCGAACACGATGATTGCGGAGGGGTCCTCAAGAAGCTGCTGTCGGCGCCCGCCATCCAGTTCAAGGGTACGGGCTGGTACGTGACTGACTACGCCCGCTCCGGCAAGCCGGAGAGCGACGGCAAGCCGGACACGAAAGACGGCAAGGACGATAGCAAGTCCGGCAAAAAAGCCGAAAGCAAGAGCGAGACGAAAAGCGAGACGAAGGGTACAAGCGACTCTTCCTCTTCAACCAAGGCGAAAGCGTCGTCTGACTCCTCGAAGAAGTAGCTTCCGCCGGGCAGCTCCCTTTCCCGTCAACAAGTAGCCACTGCCATGGAATCAATTCGCGTCACTCTGCCGGATGGATCCGAGCAGACCGCCGAGAAAGGGACCACGCCGCTGGCCATCGCCGAGTCGATCGGCCCGCGGCTGGCGAAAGCCGCGCTGGTGGCCCAGGTAAACGGCGACCTGGTCGACCTCACGCATCCCATGGACAGCGACACCAGCCTGAAAATTCTGACCGATCGCGACCCAGAGGCATTGGAGGTCTACCGGCACTCAAGCGCTCACCTGCTGGCTGCCGCCGTCCTGGAGCTTTACCCGGAAACTAAACTCGGGATCGGGCCGCCGACCGAGCTGGGCTTCTTCTACGATTTCCAGAGGGAAAAGCCTTTCACCCCGGAAGACCTCGAAAAGCTCGAGGCACGCATGCTCGAGATAGTCAAGCGGGATCCAGCGAACGAGCGCGTCTGGCTGCCCCGTGAAGAAACCGTCGCCAAGTTCAAACAGCAAGGCGAGGAAATGAAGTGCGAGCTAATCGAGGACAAAGCCGAAGGGGACCGGATCTCGATTTACAAGACGGGCGAGCACTTTCTCGACTTCTGCCGCGGTCCGCACATCCCCAGCATGGGCCGCATCAAGGCCTTCAAGCTGCTGTCGGTGGCCGGAGCGTACTGGAAAGGCGACGAGCGCAACGCCAAGCTGCAGCGGATTTACGGCACGTCGTTCTTCTCCAAGAAGGACCTCGATACGCACCTCCATCGGCTGGAGGAAGCCAAGAAGCGGGACCACCGCAAGCTGGGCAAGCAACTGGACCTCTACAGCATTCAAGAAGAAGCCGGTCCGGGACTGATTTTCTGGCACCCCAAGGGTGGAACGATTCGGCGGCTCATGGAAGACTGGCTGCGGGAGGAATACGTCAAGCGGGGCTACGGGCTGGTCTACACGCCTCACGTCGCGCGGCACGATCTGTGGAAGACCTCCGGTCATGCCGAGTTCTTCTCCGAAGACATGTTCTCGACGATGGAGCTGGACGACTCGGCCTACCAGCTCAGGCCGATGAACTGCCCGTTCCACATTCTGATTTACAAGAACAGCTTGCGCAGCTACCGTGACCTGCCGATCCGCCTCGGCGAGCTGGGCACGGTCTACCGCTATGAGCGGTCCGGAGTGATGCACGGCTTGATGCGGGTGCGGGGCTTTACGCAGGACGACGCGCATATTTTTTGCACTCCCGAGCAAGTCAAGGACGAAGTCGTTGGGTGTGTGGACTTCGCGCTTGACGTGCTGAAGACATTTGGCTTTGACCAGTTCGAGATTGAGCTGTCGACCTGGGACGGCGGGCAGGGCGGCAAGTACGCAGGCTCGGCGGAAAAATGGAAGATGGCCGAAGACGGACTCTTCGGCGCGCTGAAAGACCGCGGCATCGAAGCCAAGGTGATGCCGGGCGAAGCGGCCTTCTACGGTCCCAAGATCGACATCAAACTGGTCGATGCGATTGGGCGTCCCTGGCAGCTCTCGACGGTGCAATTCGATTTCAATCTGCCGAAACGCTTCAAGCTGGAATACATCGCCCAAGACGGCAAGGCTCATCAGCCCGTCATGGTTCACCGCGCTCTGTGGGGTTCGGTGGAGCGGTTCTTTGGAGTACTCATCGAGCATTACGCCGGGGCCTTCCCGCTGTGGCTGGCTCCGGTCCAGGCGATCGTGCTGCCAATCACCGATCGCCAGAACGAGTACGCCCAACAGGTAGCCGATCAGCTCGGAGCCGCGGGCATCCGCACGGAACTCGATTCCCGAAGTGAAAAGGTCAACTTCAAGATTCGCGAGGCGCAGTTACAAAAGATCCCCTACATGCTGGTGGTCGGCGGCCGCGAAGCCGAGGCCGGCACGGTCGCGGTGCGGCACCGCAAGCGCGGGGATCTGGGAGCCAAGCCGATCGGCGAGTTCATCGCGGAGACGCGCCGTCTGATTGATTCGGCGAACACTTCGGACTGACCGCTGAAAGTGGCCTCGAGGGAAGTTGACCAAGCGGTTTTTCCCAACGAGCGAACCAGCGCAAAATTATGCGTGCGTTGAATCGTCTTGGGGGAGAGAATGATTTCGCTTCAATTCAGAAAAGGAGACTAAGCAGCTATGAAGAATAGGCTTTGGATCGTTGTTATCGTCGTTGCCTTGGCGGGGGCCCTCTACGCCGAGCACACCTACGAGAAAGTAGCCTCCACGCACGACATCATGGAACTCGTGCAAAAACCGAACATGGACAGGCTGGCCGCCATGATGAAGGCCGGCGGGCCGCAGTCTGAACGAGACTGGAGGCATGCCAAAGCCTACGCTTCAGTCTTGGCCGAGTCTTCGCAGTTACTACTGATGGCCGGACGTATCAAGAACGACGTTTGGGAAACTGGAGCTAAGACTGTTGTTAGCGCCGGGAAGGCATCGATGCAAGCCGCCGGGGCGAAGGACCTGGACGCATGGAAGACGGCCACCGCGGGGATCGGCAAAGGCTGCCGCGGCTGCCACAAGGTTCACAAGCCGAAGAAAAAATAAAGCGACGTCGGGCTTTGGCGAACGGGTGAACCAGCAAACACCCGCGTCTGCCGCTTCGCGGCGAATGAAGTGGCGGATGAACACGGCCCGGTCGGCAACGCCGGCGCGAACGCAACGCGGTTCAGCGGGACTGCCGCCAAGATTGTCGGCGCAACGTTTGGCCATGCCGGGGATTGGCACGTCACCTCGAACACGCGCTTTGCCTGCGCCGAAGACGCTAGAATCCAATGAAGGATACGGACGATGCCACGATCTTCCCGGAAACAGCTTCTCGTTCCTACCGTCGCGTTGCTGCTGATCGGCTGTGCCGCGCCGCCGCCGGAAGACGAGATCTTTCCCTACGCGCACCAGATCGACGATCTGCCGAACGGTTTGCGCTTGGTCACCGTCACCACCGGGTACCCCAATATCGTCGCGCTCTACACGGTCGTTCAGGTGGGCTCGCGCAACGAAATCGAACCCGGCCGCTCCGGTTTTGCTCACCTGTTTGAACACCTCATGTTTCGCGGCACCGAGAAATTCCCCGCCGAGAAGTGGGACGAGATCATGCAGGCCGCCGGAGCCTCGACAAACGCCTACACCAGCGATGACCGGACGGTCTACCACGCCCTTTTTTCGAAAGAGGATTTGGAACCGATCCTGGAACTCGAAGCCGACCGCTTCCAGAACGTCAGCTATTCCGAAGACGATTTCAAGACGGAAACGCGCGCCGTGCTGGGCGAATATAACAAGAACTTCGCCAGCCCCATGCGCAAGCTCGACGAAGTCACGCGCAACGCCGCATTCAGCAAACATACCTACAAGCACACAACGATGGGGTTCGAGGAAGATGTCGAGAACATGCCCCAGATGTACGACTACGGCCTGAAGTTCTTCGACCGCTACTATCGCCCCGAGTACACGATCATTGCGATCGTTGGCGACGTGACCCCCGAGCAGACCCGGCCGCTGGTGGAGAAGTATTGGGGCCAGTGGCAGCGCGGCGACTACAAACCGGACATGCCGGTCGAGCCTGCCCAGACCGAACCAAAGGAGCTGGACATTGCGTTCCACGCGCCGACACTGCCCATCCTGTCGGTCTCGTTTCATGCCGCGGCGTACGACGATGGAGTGGTGGATTCAGCCGTGCTCGACGTGATCGCCTACCACGCCTTCTCGGAAAATTCCGCGCTCTACAAGCGGCTCGTTATCGAAGAACAGAAGGTCGACGCCCTGTTCCCCGAGTATTACGATCATCGGGATCCTTTTCTTTTCTCCGTGGTGGCGCGTGTCAAGAAAGACGAAGACGTGGACTACGTGCGGGAGCAGATTCTCCAAACCTGCGAGGCGCTTCGGAAAGACCTGATCCCAGCGGACCAACTGGAGGCCGTGAAATCTCACCTTCGCTATCAGTTCGCCCTCGGCATGGACAGCAGCAGCGCCATCGCGGGTACGCTGGCCCACTACCTTGGCCTGCGCAATTCTCCCGAGACGATCAACAAGCGCTACGCCCTCTACCGCGGAGTTACCGCCGATGACGTGAAAGCGGTTGCCCAAAGGACATTCATCGAAACCGGCCGAACCATCGTCAAGCTCAACTTCGATCCCGCGGCCGCTCAATCGGACGGGACTGCCGGGGGTGGAGCCGGGGGTGGAAAATGACCCGTCAGTTCACGACGAGTTTCTTGCTCATGGCACTCCTGCTCGCGGAGGGGGCCCCATTGCAAGCGGAAACACCAGAAATTCTCGCGCTTCAGAGTGAGGCGCCCTTGGTTACTTTTCGGATTCTGTTTCATGCCGGCGCGGCCAGCGACCCGCCCGGCAAGCAAGGCGTTGCCGCCCTAACCGCCGCCATGCTGAGCAAAGGCGGCAGCAAAGACATGGCCTATGACGAAATCGTCGAGGCTCTGTTCCCCATGGCCGCTTCGCTGAGTGCTCAAGTTGACAAGGAGATGACCGTCTTCGAGGGGACCACTCACGCGGAAAACCTCGATCGCTATTACGGGATCGTGCGTTCGATGCTGCTCGACCCCGGCTGGCGTGAAGACGATTTCCAGCGCCTCAAGGACGAGGTCGTCAATTTTCTGAGGATTCAGCTCCGCGGCAACAACGAAGAGGAGCTGGGCAAGGAGTTCCTCTATACCCGGATTTATCAGAATCACCCTTACGGCTGGCACAACTCGGGAACCGTCGCCTCTCTCGAAAAGCTGACCATCGGCGACCTGAAGAGCTTCTACCAGGAGCGCTACACGGCAGGCAACGTAGTGCTCGGGCTGGCGGGCGGCTATCCCAAGGGCTTTGGCGAAAAGGTAGCGGCCGATTTCTCCAAGCTGCCGGAGGGCAAGCCGGAGCCCGTGGCGCTGCCGACGCCGCAGGCCCCCGAAAAACTCAGAATCAAGATCATCGAGAAAGACACTCGCGGCACGCACATTGCCCTGGGATTCGCTATCCACGTCAACCGCAGTTCCCCTGATTGGCCGGCGCTGAAGCTTGTGCAGTCCTACCTGGGCCAGCATCGATCCAGTAAGAGCCACCTCTATCAGCGCATTCGGGAAGTTCGCGGCATGAACTATGGCGACTACGCCTATATCGAGTATTTTCCGCGAGGCATGTTTCAGTTCCAGCCCGATCCGAACTTGGGCCGGCGGCAGCAAATCTTTCACATCTGGATTCGTCCGGTTGAGCCGCGGAACGGCATGTTCGCTTTGCGGATCGCTCTCCACGAACTCGACAAGCTGGTCAAAGAAGGGTTGTCGGAGGAACAGTTCGAGTCGACGCGGCTCTTCCTGTCAAAGTACGTCAACCTCGTTACCCAAACCCAAAGCGATCAGCTCGGCTATGCGCTCGATAGCAAGTATTATGGCATCGCTGATTTCAACGAATTCCTCAAGGACGCGCTGCAAGAGCTGAGCGTTGAGCGGGTGAATCAGGCCATTCGCAAGCACCTTCGATCGAATGATCTCGATGTGGTGGTCATTACCAAAGACGCCCAAGGATTCAAGAAAGCTTTGAGTTCCCGAAGGCCGTCAACGATCGAGTACGTCTCTCCGAAACCAAAAGAAATCCTCGATGAAGACAAGCTGATCGGGAAATTCAAGTTTGACATCGGCAGCGTCGATATTGTACCCGTGGGAACGATCTTCGAGTAGCGAAAGGCCGCGGGTCTCTTGCGAGCCCCGCGCTACGGGAAGTTCGCGTTGGTTCGCGGGCAGCCCGAACACGTTGCGGACGGATCATAGGCTGGCCGAATTCGGCCAAAAGGTGTAGTGCTAGAATCAACTTGGGTCCGCCGAACGGGCAGCCGCCGCGCCTAACGGCGGGGAGGAAAGTCCGGTCTCCACAGGGCAGCGTGCCGGCTAACGGCCGGGGGGCTACTCTCAAAGGGTAGTTTACGGATAGTGCCACAGAAAACGTACCGCCCCGGCAGCCGCCGGGGTAAGGGTGAAAAGGTGCGGTAAGAGCGCACCGCGCCTCGGGCAACCGGGGTGGCAGGGTAAACCCCACGCGGAGCAAGACCAAATAGGGAACGAGCGGTGACCCGCCGCGCCCGCGGCTCTCCGGCTTCGGCCGGCAGCCGAAGTTCCGGGTAGGTTGCTCGAGTCCGCCAGCAATGGCGGACCTAGACGAATGGCTGCCACCCCGGCCTTGGCCGGGGTACAGAAACCGGCTTACAGTTCGGCGGGCCCGCAGAAATCGAGCAGCGGCCGGTCCTTCGCGGTTCAAGCGGCAGTGCTATGTACTGAGAGGAGAAATTGATGGTCACCGTAGGAATGAACTATGAAGTTCTTGAGGGCAAAGATGAGCCGTTCGAAAAAAAGTTCGCTCTGGTGGTTGAGGCGCTCAATCAGACTCCGGGCCACTTAAAGACACATTTGATGAAGGACGTCTTCAACCCGCGTTCTTACCTCGTTGTCTCGGAGTGGAAAGAGAGGCTAGATTTCGAGGACTTCGTCAGCTCCGAGGTCTTCCGGAACGTAACCAATTGGGGGGCCGGAACGATTCTGGCGACCCGTCCTACTCATAAGGTCTACGAAGACGAAACGTCAGAGGAGTTCCGGGCAGGGGCGCCCCCTTGCGCAGCGACCTGATAGAACGCAGGTAGGCTATTCGAAGTCCAACATCGAACAGGTACGACGTGGCCGCCGTCGGATTGGATTGGAACTTCTCAGTTTTCAATTCTTACTTGAACTCGGGGTGGAGGATCAGCGATCTGGGTAGCAGATTGACAGCACGCGCGTAATCGTTCGGTTGCTCCATGGGATGTGGTGGCGACTGGCTCTCAAACCAACGATCGAGGTCTGCCCCCATGATGGCGCATGCGGAGCTGAATCCCGCGGCGCGGCGATCACTCAGAGCCGATAAACCTCGACAGCCGTTCCGCCCAATATCCTCTCTTGCTCGGCGCTCGAAAGCCCCCCGATGAATTCCGAAACGATCTCAAACCAGCGCCCGTAGCGGCAAGCCACCAGGTAAACCGGCCAATCGGTGCTCAGCAGTTCATCAACAGACGAACCGTCTCGGATTGAGATAGAATCTTCGATTGCAAGAAGCTTACGGGGATAAACTTCCGAACCAAGGTCTGGATATGAAACATTGGCGCTTGCTCATTACTTTCTATTGCTTGCTCGGTGTCGTGCCGCTTGTCGTTTCGCCTCCTCTCGAAGCCGCCGAGTGGAAAGACCTCATCAACCCCAAGCTGGAAGGCTGGGAGCAACTCGGCGACGGCATCTGGCACGTCAGCGAAGACGGCACGCTCACCGGGTATCGCAAACCAGCAGCCGATATGCTGTTCGCGTCCTCCGAGACGGTGACCAAGCAGCAGTTCGAGGGCTGGGCCGGAGTGCAGGCATGGCTTTACACGGTCAAGGAGTACGGCGAATATGATCTGCACGCCGAGTATTGGGTCCGTGTTCACGGCAACAGCGGGATCTCGCTTCGCGACCCCACCCGCGGCCGCTACGCCATGACCCACCCGGCCGACTACACCAGAACGCCCGCGCACAACGGCTATGAGGTGCAGATCAGCGGCCGCGCCGGGTCGAGGAGCCCCAGCGGCAGCCTCTACACGTTCGTTTCCGCCAAGGACGGGGTCCAAAAAGACGGCGAGTGGAATTCGTTCGACATCGAATCACGCAACGATGTGATCCGCGTGCGTCTCAACGGCCAGCTCGTCGCCGAACACCCCGGTGATCCGAAGCGTCCCAAGACAGGGCCGATCGGCTTGCAGCTCCATGATCAGTTCAACTGGATCAAGTTCCGCAATATCCGCATTCGCGAGGTGGAATCTGCTCGTTGAACTAGTGTGGTCAGAAATGCCAGATCCCGGATGACGCGACCTGGGCCGAACAAACCGACGAATCGGTTTGCGGCAAGCGTGGACGCTCACGCCACGGCTGCCGCCCTGTTTAGTTGCGGCTCGTCCGCGTCAGGATTACTTTGGATTCTCGGAGCCGGGCTCTTCGAAAAGCCCGAATGTGAATAGATCGGTTTGGGCGCCAATCGTTACGTATTGGCGGCCCCCGGCACTGAATGAGATGGGCGAGGCGGCGAGCGTGTGGCCCATGTTGAAGTGCCACAGGTTCTCGCCTGTCTTGGCGTCAAACGCCACGAGATTGCCGTCGTCGTCGCCGCTAAAGACCAAGCCCCCGGCGGTCGACATCGTTCCGGCCCAGGTCGTTGCCGGCCCTGTCATCTCGTACTCCCAGCGAAGCTCGCCGCTGGTGGGGTCCAGCGCGCGCAGCAACATCTGGCCGGGCTCGGAAGGGATCATTTCCCGCCCTGTTCCCCGGAACCCGCTTGAGGGCACCGGCTCCTTGGCCGAGCTGATGTAGATGTCGCACTGCTCGAGAGTGACGACATAGAAAAGGCCGGCTTCGGGGTTATAGGAAGGGGACATCCAGTTCGAGGCGCCTCTCACGGAGGGACAGACTCTCACCCCTGCCGGAGTCGGGTCCATGTCCGGCACCAGGATCGGACGGCCGTTCTCGTCCACCCCCGTCGCCCAGTTGAGTTTGTCGACAAAAGGCTTGGCCAGCAGGAACTCGCCTGTCGCCCGATCGAGAATGTAGAAAAACCCGTTGCGGTTGGCCTGGATCATCAGCTTGCGCTGTTTGCCCTGAAACTCGGCGTCGAGCAGGACCGGCGTTTCATTCGCGTCCCAGTCGTGGGTGTCGTGCGGCGTGAACTGGAAATACCATTTCATTTCACCCGAGTCGGCATCCAACGCAACGACACTGTCGGAGTAGAGGTTGTCTCCCTCGCGGAAGCCTCCGTAGAAATCCGGCCAGGGGTTGCCCGTGGGCCAATAGATTAGGTTCAAATCGGGGTCGTAAGAACCGGTCGTCCAAGTGGGCGCGCCGCTCCACTCAGCCGGGAAGCCGCCCCAGGTTTCCGAGCCCGGTTCGCCCTTGGCCGGGACGGTCCAGAAGCGCCACAACTCTTCGCCGGTCACCGCGGAAATCGCCGCCACGAAACCTCGCTGGCCAGAGCCGCCGCCGCCGACCCCAACCAGGATCTGATTCTTTACCGCCAGCGGAGCCAGGGTCGAGAAATAGCCATCCTTGGAGGACGCGAACTCGGTATCCCACAGCACCGCTCCGCTCAAGCGGTGCAGGGCGACCAGATGGGTGTCGCTGGTAATCAAGAAAACGCTGTCGCCCAGGATCGCCACGCCGCGGTTCTGTCGGCGGCTGCTGACACCCTCGGCGCGATAGTGCCAAATCCTTCGGCCGGTTACCGCATCGAGAGCGTGAACCTCGTTGGTGTGAGTGGCGTACATGATGCCGTCGTAAACCAAAGGGGTGGTCTCGAGCTTGCGGGCACCCTCGACGTGATAGACCCACTTCGGAACAAGCGAACCAACGTTGCCGCGGTGGATCTGCTTTAGCGGACTGTGGCGAACCGAAGCGTAGTCGCCGGCGTAGGTCAGCCAATTGTCCGCGGAGCCTTTGACAATGTCTTCGTATTGCACTTGGGCGAGGAGCGGTGCCGCGAGCAGCAGTGCAAGGGGGGCGATCCGGAGCCAGCGTCCTCGCCTTGAGCTGGTGAAATTGGTCTTATTCATCGCTTCGTCCACGAATCGATTGACGGCTTAGGAAAGCCAGCAGATCCTGAATTTGTCCCTCGGTTAGGCGCTCCCCATAGCCGGACGGCATCCACGATTTTCCCACGAGACGCACTTGCTCGATAGCCTTGCCGCGGATGGCATGCATCTTACCGCTTTCATCCAGCACTCGCATCGAGTAGTTTGTGCGATATTTGGCGATGCCCCTCGTTTCTCGGCCGCTCGAGGTCTTGAGAACGACCGCTTCAAAGCCATCGGCTACACGAGCGCTTGGGTCCAGCAGCGCCTCTCGCAACTGGCCGAGCGTTCGCTGGGACCCGGCGTCGGAGAGGCCGGGACCGAGGAGTCCGCCCTGGCCTCGAATCATGTGGCAACCGCTGCAGCCGGCGGCGCCGAAAAACAGCTCCCGTCCGGCGCCTGGGTCGCCGGGCAGGTTGTGCTCGAAGGCCGGCGCGGCCAGGCCCCGAACGAAAGCCGAGACTCGCCAGATCTTCTCGTCGGCCAAGGGAAACGGCGGCATGTCGGTACCGGGGACGCCTTTCTGAACGGAGTTGAAAAGCTGCTGGTCTGACAGACGCCGTACAAACGGCCCGACCAAGCTCGGGCCGCGGCCGCCTTCTCCGTTGACGCCGTGGCAAGCGCTGCAAGTTTCGACAAATGTTTGGCGGCCCGCTTCGATGGCCTCGGGGTCGCCGTCGAAGGGGTTCTGAGTGCCGGGCTCAGCGCTTGAACCTTGGGCCATCAGGCCGACGACTGTGAATAAACAAGACAGCAGGATACGCATCACGACTCTCACTACTATAGCTTTGCTTGTCCCGGTTTCGCGCTAACCGGTTCCCCCCTAACGCGGACGAGCCGCAACCCAAAGGGGGAGCGTGGCCGCTGGAGGTTGAGGCGCGTCGAAGCGGCTAACCGCTCCCTGACGGTCGCGGCTCCGAATCTCATCGCGACAAAAAGGGGCCCTGGTTCGGCGAAAACCGATCCAGGGCCCAGAATGGGAAACCGCCAACCGCTAGAAAATCAGCTTCATGCCGAACTGGATCTGCCGCGCGCCGCAACACTGCGCGGTGCTCCCGATTGTTGCTCCGGCGGCCCGGTTGACGGTCGCATTCGGGAAATTGAAGTGGGCTTCGTTGAACAGGTTGAAGAACTCGGTCCGGAAGTCGAGCGACATCCGCTCGTGCAAGCGGAATGTCCGCGAAATCATTAGATCGAGATTGACTAAACCCGGCCCTTCGATGACGTTGGCGGCCGAGTTGCCAAAGGTGAAACGGTCCGGGACCGTGAAGGCGCTCACGTCAAACCAGCGTTCCGGGGTCCGCTCGCCGCGGGGCAAGTTGCCATCGCCGATGCGGTTCGGCCGCTGCCCGCCCGTCGTATTGGCCGGGTTGCCGGCCACGCCGGGGCTGACGGGCAGTCCCCGCTGCGCCTCGAAGATTGGAGAGATCTGCCAACCGCCGATGATGCGCGAGAGCGCCCCTTGCGAGGCGTACTTGCGGCCACTGCCGAAGGGCAGGTCCCAGACTCCCGCAAAGAATAAGCGCTGTGGCAGGTGCTGGCGCGAGGTTGTCTTCTCCGGAGCCAGATGGAAGAAGCTCGTTCTTTGGCCAAGTTGCTTGACCAAAGTCTTGCTCCAGGTGTATCCGCTCAAGAACGAGAATCCCCGGGCGAAGCGCCGCTCGAACTTCGCCTCCAGTCCCTGATAGTTGGCGCCCCCTATGGGAACTCTGGTGATGATGTTTGAAAATCCGGGGAACCAGCGCCGCGGATTATTTCCTCCGGGCCCCGGCTCCGGCTGGTTCAGATTCGCGTTGGTCCCGTTTTGGACCGTGTTCGAGCCGACGTAAGCGACCGAGAACAGCGAATTGCCAGGCAGCGTGCGCTGGACGTTAATGTTCCACTGGTTCGTCGTACCAACCGGGGAGTCGAAGGGATACCAAGACCCGAATACGTTACGCCCCGCGAGCACTGTCGGATCCAGCGCGTCACCCGGGATGCCATCCCGAATGACGATTCGTGAAGTAGAGGCGGCGGTCTGCGTCGGGAATTGTTTCTCCAGGTAGAAAGGCGGGTTCGCGTAAATGGATTGGGTGGCGTTCAGAACAAAGTCCGCGACGTAGAAAATCCCATAGCCACCCCGAATCACGGTTTTCGGAGTGAGCTGATAGGCGAATCCTATCCGCGGTCCCCAGTTGTTGAAATCGCGCTTGCGAAATGTTCGGCCCTCCGTGCCGCTTGTCGGCGCCACAAGGGTGCCGAAACGGGAGTCGGACGGGTCGATCACAAAGTTGGCCACCCGATCGTTTTGTTCGGTGTAGGGAGACTGGTATTCCCAGCGAAGGCCCAGGTTCAATGTCAGCTTCGGCGTGGCCTTCCAGTTGTCCTGAATGTAGGTCTCATAGGCATAGCCGTGACGCCGAACGTTTACGGGCGTGCTGAAGCGCGTGTTGCTGGTCAGACCCAGCAGCGCATCGGCTATTGAGTCGCCCGCGCCTCCAACACCGGCCACCGCGCGGGTAAACTGCCCATTGAAATCGAAGCGCCCGCGCGCGAAGTTGGTGATGCCCGACCAGCGAATGAAGTTACGGATGCTGGCGCCCATCTTCAACGAGTGCTTGCCCTTGGTGAAGGAAAAGCTCTCGACCAACTGGCGGACGTCCTGCTTGCGCGGGTCGGGGGCGAAATTACGATCTCCGATGTTTTGGTAGCCTGACGGGCGGAACACGGGCAGCCCTTTAATGTCCTCGCGGTCGAACAGCCCGAGGAACCCGAACTCTTTCCAGAGCTGCTCCCGGGTCGGCGTGTCGATGCCGCCAACCAGCCGGTTGTAGGCGAAACGAAGCTCGTTCACCATGGCGCCGCCCATGACGGAGGTCCAGTTGATGACTCCGGTGTTGGCACGGGACAAGCGCACGGCGGTGTTGCCGCCGCTGGCGGGCAGGGGGAGGTTGCCAGGCTCCAAACGGTCGAAGTGCAGGTAGCTGTAGCGAACGAAGACCGAGTTGTTGTCGGTGACACGCCAGTCGAATTTCGTGTCGATCTTCTCGTCGTCGCGGTTGCGCGACGTGTTAAACAAGAAGTTTCTCACCCCCGAACGATTCGGCGCCGGATAGAGCTCAATCAGGCGGGATGCGATGGGGTCCATGCGGCTTGCCGGGATAACGTTGTTGGCGAATTGCGTGCGGTTGCCGTCCGCCGTCTGCGTGGCCGAATCATAGATGTCGGCGACACCACCGAAGTCGCCCCCGATCTGTGTGGGGGTCGGAACTACGCTGGTCCGGGTGAGCTTCTCCCGGATGCGAAAACCCTCGTAGCTGCCAAAGAAGAACATGCGGTCCTTGATGACCGGTCCGCCGAAGGTGGCGCCGAACTGGTTCTGACGGTAGGGCGGTTTCGGCCGGCCGCTGTTAAAGAAGTTGTTGGCGTCGAGCTTGTTGTTGCGGAGGAACTCAAAGGCCACTCCGTGAAACTCGTTGGTTCCCGATCGCGTCGTCACCTGGACTACCGCGCCGCCGCCGCGGCCGAACTCGGCGCCGTAGTTGTGGGTCTCCATCTTGAATTCCTGGATCGCGTCAATGGAGGGTTTGACAGCCTGGTTCGAGGCCACCACAACACCGCTGAAGTAGTTGTTGTTGTCTCCTCCGTCAAGCGTGAACACGTTCTGATCAAAGCCGGCGCCGTTGACACTGAAGGCGTCTTCGACGAAGTTCTGGAACCTGCTGGGAAGCACGCCGGCGGTGAGCATCGCCAGTTCTTGGTAGTTGCGGCCGTTGAGCGGCATCTGTGTGATGGTCTTGTTTTCGATCGCCTGCCCCAGGCTCGACGTTTCCGATTCCAGGAGAGGCACTTCCGCGGTGACCTCCACCGTTTCGGTGACCGCACCCACCTGCAACCGCAGATCGATGCGCACGCGGCTGCCCGCGCTCAGATTGACGTTCGGCCGCAAAAGCGTCTGGAACCCTTCGCTTGTGGCTGCCAAGTCGTAGGTTCCAATCGTCATGGCCGTTAGCACGTAATTTCCGGCTTCGTTACTCCGTGTCGTGTAGTCCAGACCTGTAGCCTGGTTAGTCGCCTCAATCGTTGCGTTGACAACGGCGGCCCCCGAAGGGTCCGTTACCAGCCCGGTGATCGTGGCGGTATCGGTTTGCGCGTATCCTGGTAGCGCAAGCGATAGAAGCATAACTGCGAGTGAGAATTTACGGGTCTTCATCATGGTCATAATTTCCACTCCTTTTCTG
The DNA here is from genome assembly GCA_965226185.1 of Bryobacterales bacterium. Lineage (GTDB taxonomy): Bacteria > Acidobacteriota > Terriglobia > Bryobacterales > UBA6623 > CBDCYS01. The sequence continues at coordinate 1,761,196 of CBDDCT010000007.1, read as the reverse complement.
TTCGTAAGTGTCGTCTCAGTAGTCGCTATAAAATTAGCGCAAAACAAGGCCACCCTCGCCAACCGAAACGCTCTTCGGCTGAGTTCAGGCGGCCACTGCCAATACGTGCGAACGGCCTGCTCGAGTGACAAGCCTGTTGGGTCAAATGACTCAACCTCTAGGGATTAAGATACCACTTCTGGTACGGCTGGGGTGTCATCTATGACACCTGTGCGACAAGACGGCTCGGGGAGGGGTTTCTTGCGGGCGGTTTCGCGCGGGCAAGAGGGGGCTAGAGGTTGCTTCCCGAAGAATCGGGAGGCGGCAGGCACAGCTGCGCCAAGTCAGGCAGCGCGAATTTCAACGGTCCATCGTTGCCCCTTGTGAGGATGGAAATCCCGTCTCTGCCAAGAACGTCCAACCCCGCCCCTCACGCGATGTTAACCCCCGGGAGAGCGGCCGATTTTGGCTACTCTTCGCGGCGAACGGTCTTGATGGTCACTTCGGCGATCGGGACGTTTCCATGCGAGCCCTTGTTCCCGGTCGGGACTTGGGCGATCGCGTCAACGACATCCAGGCCCTCGGTCACTTTTCCGAAGACGCAATATCCCCATCCGTCTCGGGAATGTTCCTTGTCCAGCGCCCGGTTCGTTTTGTGGTTGATGAAGAACTGCGCGGTCGCGCTGTGGGGGTCGGGACGTCTCGCCATGGCGATGGTACCGCGCAGGTTGGCAAGCCCGTTCGTGGCTTCGTTTTTGATCGTCTCCCGGGGAGGCTTTTCGTTCATGTCCGGGCCGAATCCTCCGCCCTGAATCATGAAGTTCGGCATGACGCGGTGAAAAATGGTTCCGTCATAGAACTTGTCGTCAACATACTGCAGGAAGTTCGCGACGGTACCAGGCGCTCTCTCCTGGTCCAGCTCGATCTTGATGGTTCCCTTGCTGGTTTCCATTACAACCACGGGCTTCTCCTTGACTTTGGGTTTGGGCGGCGCTGGCGGCTCGGGTTTCGGAACCTCGAGTTTCGCCGTTTCCACGGGCGCTGCTTCCGGTTCGGCTTCCTTGGGTGGTGGGGCTGACTCGGCGGCCGGCTCGGCCTCCTCGACTTTGGATTCCGGCTCGGGGGAGGACCCGCATCCCAGCGACAGAATAAGGCCGGCCATCAATGCCGAAAGCAGAAAAATCTTCAGCAATTTCATCTTTGGCTCCATCTAGTGATTCCCCGTTGTTGACGGGCAGAACTATAGTTTAGCAACGGTGTTGTCTAGGCGGAAACCGGACGAACAGCGATTCCGCGACGAGTTGGTGCAAGAGGGTGGAAGTAGCTCGAAAACGGGCTGGTTAGGAGCAGGGGGCGTGAGCGGGCAGATTCGCACAGCGGCGAGTGAGCGGTCAGGGGCCCAAAATCGGGTCGGGAAGACACGACGGCGAGCCGGCGCTGCCGCGAACCGGCGAAGGGGATTGCTTGGGGGAAAGCTCAGTCAGACTAAGGGGGGACGGGCGCGAGCAATGCCTGCTCCACGATGTCACTCTGCTCGGCTGGTGTTTGATGTCTGGCTTCGCGGCCGCTAATCGCTATAATACGCGGACATGCCGGAAAGCGCGGCTCCAAGGACTCCGGAAGCAACCGCGGCCGTTGAGGAATCCGCGGGAAAACCACGAGTTCCAACCGGACGCTACGTTCGTCACATCCTGATTTGCGCCGACCAGACGAAGCCCAAATGCGCCTCTCGCGAAGTTACCAACCGCGCCTGGGACTATCTCAAGAAGCGCCTCGGCGAGCTTGGACTCGCCTCGGGCGACGGATGTGTTTATCGCAGCAAGGTCAACTGCCTGCGCGTCTGCGAACAGGGGCCCATCGCCGTTGTTTATCCCGACGGCGTCTGGTATCACTCGGCGACCCCGAACATCGTCGAGCGGATACTGCGGGAACATGTGATCGGAGGACGGCCGGTTGAGGAGTTTGTCTTTGCCCGCAACCCGCTTACTGTCGAGGCCCAGCGGCCGATTCCGGTGGCAGGAGCCTCTGAATCATCCTAGCGAGAGCCACTGGTGGTAATCGACTTGCCGAGCAGGCAGATGAACAGACGGACCATCAGCCGGTCATGATTCCTTTGGCGCGCGGCAGCTCGGAACTCATCCCATAAAACTGAATCTTTGGGGCTCGATCTTGTACACCACACGCACTTCGCCCGGCTGACGATAGGGGTATTTGTCAACGCCCATATACTTTTTCGCCATGCTGTCGATGTGGTCATCCGCGCCTTCCTCCGTGATCTCGACAACCGCTCCCCTAACTTCCAGGTAGCGATACGGATTGTCGGGATCCGAAATGGCGAGGCTAACTCGCGGGTTACTTCGCATGTTCCGGTCCTTCCGCCGCCCCTTGGCCGAATTGACGATCACGTGCGAGCCGTCGAAATCGCACCATACGGGCGTCACCTGGGGCTGGCCATTCGGCATAATCGTCGCCAGACTGGCGAAGGCTTTCTTGTCGAACAAGTCTCGGTACTGCTCGGGAATCTCAGCAGACATTGGACACTCCGGAATAGAGATTAAATCCCTCTATCCTATTTCCAGCAACAGAGGAAATGACCGACCTTCGCCTCTGTTCCGCCAACCCGCGGCGGCAAGCCGGCGCAAGAGCGGATCGGCTATCAGCGGGACTGTTTGTTACCTGAATTATGCACTGCGGCGTGGACCTGAGGAGGGCTGAGCCGCAAGGGACCATTGGGGACCCCCGAAAACATGGGGTAAAAAGGTAGGCTGGCAAAGATCCCAGCTTCGCCAGCCAACCCCAAGGAGGTCACCCACATGGTTACCAGACGAAAACAGCATAGCTCCCAAAGGCCCGTCCAACAAGGCCCAGCCGTGACGGCCTCGCGGCCCAATAAAATCGGGGCTTCGACGCCTTACCACTTCCGCGGCAGGAAGCCGACTCCCTACGGCGGCTTGCTGCCGGTGGTCGGGAGGGCGCTGATCTGAGAGCCTGGCTATGCGCTATGCATAAAATTTTATGCACTAGCCGTAACACACTGGAAACACGTCACTTCCGAGCGAGGTTTTGACGACGCGGAATCTGGGCGGGAAGGGAAACCGGACACGGAGAAGTCAAAAGGCCAGTTGCCGAGCTACCACCTCACGACGACCGCCAACCCGCTACGAACGCAGCCACACTCGCAAAGTGAATCTGTGCATAATTCAGGTGTTATGCTAGCACTGCCCGGGAACCCGGCCGTTGCCATATGCCCCGGAACACATGAGCCCCTCCGCACGCCGGCGCGATTATGCCAAATCTTAAAATGACTCTCGCCTACGACGGCACGGAATTTTGCGGCTGGCAGGCGCAGCCCGATCAGATCACCGTACAGGGCGCGGTGCAAGCGGTACTCACGGAGATCGAGGGCGCCCCGGTCATCGCGCACGGTTCCGGCAGGACCGACGCCGGCGTACATGCTCTGGGACAGGTCGCTTCATTCAACTTGAACAATCCGATTCCAGCGGAAAACCTTTCCCGGGCGATGAACCACTTGCTGCCGGATTCAATCCGCGTGCTGCACGTGGAGGAAGCAGCGCCTGATTTTCATGCTCGCCGCTCGGCGGCGGCCAAGACTTACGAGTACCGAATTTGGCGCGAAGAAATCTGTACCCCTTTTCTCAGCCGCTATGTCTACCCTCATCCCTACCCCCTGAACGAAGACAGCATGAAGCAAGCGGCGCCGCTGTTTGCCGGAACGCATGACTTCCGTTCGCTTGCCGCCGCGGGAGGTGAAGAGAAGCAAACCACCGTTCGCACAATTTACTCTTCACAACTGCACAGAGACGGAGACTGCCTGATCTATCGTGTGCGCGGCAACGGTTTCCTCTATCGCATGGTTCGCAATATCGTGGGAACCCTGCTGGACGTCGGCCGCGGAAATCTCAACCCCGACGGCGCCGGCCAGATTCTGAAATCAAAGCGGCGCTCGGCGGCCGGCCCGACAGCGCCCGCCCGCGGCCTCTTTCTCGTCGAAGTGGAGTACTAGCTTTCGGAGGAGAATCGGGCCGCGGAGCAGGACGGCGCCTCGGAGGAGAACGTGGCCGCGAATCATCCTGCCCGGGCTTCAGAGCGAAACGACTTGGCGGACGAGCTCGCCCTCATGGCGAGTCATTACCGTCACGGCCGCGACGCCATTCTCGAGCAGGTATTGCCTGGCCTCGTCCATGCCGGCGCCGACTTGGTTGGGACCGTGGCTGTCATCACCAAAACAGAAGGGGATGCCCATTTCGTTGGCCCGTTCCACCAGCCACGGCGCGGGATAGGGACTGCCAAGGCCCTTGCGGTAGCCGGCCGTGTTGAGGTCTAGGATCGAGGCGTGCTCGCGAACCGCTGCCAGCGCGTGGTCAGCGGCATGGCGGATTTTGGGCGTGTCGAGTGAAAAGTCCGGGTCGGCGTTCTTTCTGATCAAGTCGAGGTGTCCGACGACATCCGGCTTCAGAGCGGCGACCATCTCCGCTACGATTTCGTAGTAGCGCACGGCCAGTGCTTCGAGCCCGCCGCATGCCTCCAGCGCGCGTTCGAACTCGGCTCGTTCGGAGTCTATCGAGATTTCATCGACGTAGTGGACCGAGCCCACCATGTAGTCGAATCCAAAGCGCTGACTGTACCCAAGCATCTCCTCCCGGTAACCTTGCGCGGGGACGACTTCGGCCTCGAAACCCCGCAGCACAACGAGCCTTCCGGCGAACTGCTCCGAGAGTTCCTGAACCGCTTCGGCATAGGCTTCAAAATCTCGCTGCAACCGGCCGACCGTGAACCCCTTTTCCTTTTCGGAATCGTAGAGGAAGCGCCGCTCGCTGCGCGGAGCGTGTTCACTGACACCGAAAGTATGGTAGCCGGCGGCAACCGCGGCATCGAGGACTTCGCGGAGGCGGCCTGTCGCGTGCTCGCAGAACTCTCCGCTGTGACCGCCATGAAGGGACGCTCTCCAGGGCTCTCGAACCATCTGATCCCAGTGTAGTTTGAACCCAGCGGAGTCCACTAGCGCCGGGTCATCGAGCGACGGCGGCGCGGCAGTCCCGGGCGATCATCGTTAAGGGGTTGGGGTCCGATGTTCGCGGCGGCCTAACTCTCCCCAGCACCTTCCTCATTCTCCACACGTTTCATGGTCTTGATGAAGACCGGCACTTCGGGCACGTTCTTGGCCGAAGCTCTTTGCACGGTCTTTTCCGCGCCGATCTTAATTGCAACATCCATACCTTCGACGACTTTTCCAAAGACCGTGTATCCGAAGCCGTCCCCCTTTTTATAGGCACGGTCCAAACGGGGATTGCTCCTGAGGATGATCATGAACTGGCTGTTGGCGCTTTGGGGGTCCTCTCCGCGGTGCATGGTAACGGCGCCCTTCACGTTCTTCAGCCCGTTGTCTGATTCGCTCTCAACCGGATCCCGGGTTGCCTTCCTCTTCAAGCGCACGTCGTAACCACCGGCCCGAATGAAGTAATTCTTGATGACCCTATGGAAGATCGTGTGGTCGTAGAATTTACGATCGACGTAGCCCAGGAAGTTTTCGACCGTCTTCGGCGCCTTATCCGCGTCGAGTTCGAGCTTGATTTTCCCCTTGGTTGTATCGAGCAGAACGTAATGTTTACCCGTCAGCGGTTCAGGTTCCGGGGGGGGAGCTTCAGCCTTCTTTTCGGGAACCGCCTTCACTGCTTCGGGTGGAGCCGAGGAGCAACCAAACGTTGCAACCAAGGCGGCGAACAGAAAGACCGCGCAGACTCTTCGAGTTTTTCTCATAGTACTTTCCTCAGTGAAGCCTGGCTGGAGCCGTTGCTGAAAGCCATGATCGAGCAGTTTCCCTTTCGTGTCCGCGGCTTCCTAAAGAGTCTATCCCGCCCTCGCGCAACCCGAGAGCGGTTTTGAAGGCAGCACCCGTAGTCTTCCGGCAGTCAACGCTGAACGAGCCAAGCGGCTTCCGCGCTGTCCGAAAGCGTACAGGACTGCTGCCGTCCACCGATGAGGATACACTCCTGGGCCCTGAGACGCAACCTCGCGGCCTAACGGGTTTCGCTTCGATTCCGAATCGGGTCAAGAATTCCGCCCACGGCCCCTGCGTTCGGATAAGTCCTCGTTCCGAACGTGGCTAGATCCTCAAGTCTCCCTTGTTACTTGTTACAAAACTCCGCATGGCCGTCGCCCTGAACGCCCCCGTGTCTTCCACGAACCAGGTTTAGCAATCAAAGAGGCCGTTCTAGCGTATAATCTGAATGAAGCACGAGTGTGCCATGACGTATTCGGAAGCCCATCTTCCTCGAACATTCTTTACTGTTTCGATCAGTATTTTCTTGGCCGGCTGGCTCTCGATTTCGACCGCCACGGCTGAACAACCGACCGCCGAGCAGCTCGAGTTCTTTGAATCGAAGATTCGCCCCGCGCTGGCGGGCAACTGCTACTCGTGCCACAGCACACAGACGAAAACTCCCTTCGCCAACCTGCGCCTCGACAGCCTGGCTGGAATTCTGAAAGGCGGCGACGCGGGTCCCGCCGTTGTCCCTGGGGACCCCGGGGCCAGCCGCTTGATCCAAGCACTGCGCTACGCCTCGGCCGTCAAGATGCCGCCGACCGGGAAGCTGCCCGAGGAGCAGATCAGTTCGTTCGTCAAGTGGGTCGAGATCGGCGCTCCCTGGCCCCTAGAGCAGGCTCCGGAAGCGGCGGGTCCCAAGCCCAAGTTCGACCTGGAGGCGCGCAAGCGCGAGCACTGGGCATGGCAGCCACTCAAGCGCTCGCCGCCGCCGGCCGCGAGCAACTCGCGATGGTCCGATCATCCGGTCGACCGCTTTCTGCTGGCCAAGCTGGAAGAAAAGGAACTCTCGCCGGCGAAACCTGCAAATCGCTACATCCTGTTTCGCAGACTTTCTTTCGATCTAACCGGGTTGCCGCCAGCACCGCGGCAAATCGAATCGTTTGTTCACGATGATTCCGAGGGGGCCTACGAGCGGCTCGTCGATCGCCTGCTGCATTCGCCACGTTTCGGCGAACGCTGGGCGCGGCGCTGGATGGATCTGGTCCGCTATACGGAATCCCATGGCAGCGAAGGAGACCCGGACGTACCTCTCGCTTGGCGCTACCGTGACTATCTCGTGCGGGCGTTCAACAATGATGTTCCCTACGACCAGTTGATTCGCGAACACCTCGCCGGCGACTTGCTCGAGAATCCCCGCTGGAATGAAGAACTCCGGATCAATGAGTCCCTCATCGGAACCGCTCACATGAGGATGATCGAGCACGGCTTCCAGCCCGTGGACCCCCTCGAGGACCGCGTCAAGTGGACGGACAACCAGATCGACGTGTTTTCGAAGGCTTTTCAAGGCTTGACGGTTTCCTGCGCGCGCTGCCACGACCACAAATTCGACGCCATCAGCCAGAAAGACTTCTACTCGCTTTTCGGAATCTTCGCGGGGGCTCGGCCTATTCAGGTGACAATCGATTCCCCCGGTCATCTCAACAAGAATCGCAGCAGGCTGGCTGGCCTGAAGCAGCAAATCAAGAACCACCTCGCCGATTCGTGGGAGAAGGAAGCGCAGCATCTTCCGTCGCGTTTGGAAGGCGCCGGGGCTTCTTACGCTCCGCTCGAACGCGCGGCCTGCGATGACGAAAGCCCGCTTTCGGCATGGGTAGCCCTCTCCGGGAAACAGGGAGAAGAGTTCAGCAATGGGTGGAGCCGCTTGGTCGAACGCTGGCGAAAAGAAGCGGACGAGCGCAAGAAGTTCAACCGAGAAAACTTCGAGCTCGTCTGGGACTTGACGGGTGACGATTACTCGAAGTGGTTCAGGCGGGGTGTGGGCCTGCCTGAACAGCCCTCCCGGCCTGGTGAATTCTGGGTTCAGACGGAAGGCGAGCGTGTCATCAACGGCGTCTATCCGGCCGGCGTTTACACGCATTTGCTGAGCCGCAAGCACAACGGCATTCTCTCCTCGCCGCGATTCAAGATCGAAAGCGACTCAATCAGCCTGCGCCTGCTCGGGGGCAACTTCAGCTTCGCCCGTTTGATGGTCGAGAACTACGCCGTACCTCGTGCCGGGATCTACGGCCAGAAGAACAGTCCCAAGAAAGACCGCATGCAGTGGTATAGCTGGAATACGACCTTCTGGAAAGGGTTTGAGGCCTACATCGAGTTCGCGACTCTCGACGACCTGACCAATTTCGCGCTCGACCCCATCGACAACAAACGCCAGCCGAGACCCAAACCCGAGCCCGGCGGCCGCTCTTTCTTCGGCGCCGGCCGCATTGTCTTTCACGAGGGCAAGGAAACCCCCAAGGAGGAGATGGCGCCCATTCTTCACTTGCTGGAGGGAGAAGCGCCGCGTTCCGCCGCCGAGCTGGCCGATCGTCTGCACAGGCTGTTGCTTGCAGCCATCAACGCTTGGCGCGAAGGGACGCTGACCGAAAAGCAAGCCGCCTTCCTCGACGATTTCGTGCGCCAGGGCTTCTTGCCGAACTCGCTTGACAAGCTCGAAGAATTGCGTCCGATGGTCGCCGAGTATCGCCGGCTCGAAGAGGAGGTTCCGGTTCCGCGGCGGGCTCCGGGCATCCTCGATGAAGGTGCGCCCGATCGACCGTTGCTGATTCGCGGCAACCACAAGAATCCCGGCGACCGTGTCCCGCGCGGTTTTCTGGAAGCGTTCGGGAAGGTTCCCTACGAAGACCCCGGCGCGGTGCGGCTGCGTCTCGCCAGCGATGTGGCCAACCCGGACAATCCGCTCACCTCGCGCGTGATGGTCAACCGCGTCTGGCACTACTTGTTTGGGCGCGGCATCGTCTCCACCGTCGACAACTTCGGCAAAGTGGGCAAGAAGCCGACGCACCCCGAGTTGCTCGACTACCTGGCTTCGCGCTTTGTCAGGCGCGGCTGGTCGATCAAGGACCTGGTGCGGTTCTTGGTGATGACAAGGGCGTATCAAATGGACAGCCGGCCCTCGGAGCCGGCCGCGAAGACAGACCCGGGCAACGAGTTTCTGCAGCACATGCCGATCCGCCGCCTGGAAGCCGAATCCATCCGCGACTCCGTGTTGGCGGTTTCGGGACAGCTTGATCTCAGCATGCACGGGCCGTCGATCAAGACCTACTACACGCACGATTCCGGGAAGGCCAAAGGGGATAAGGACAAGGGTCCCCTCGATGGCGACCGCCGGCGCAGTGTCTATCTCGAGATCCGGCGCAACGTGACGAATCCGTTTCTGGAGGTCTTCGACGCGCCCAAACCTTCCAGCACGCGCGGACAGCGCGACATCACCAACGTTCCCGCGCAGTCGCTCACCCTGTTGAACGACCCATTCGTCATCGAGCAGGCGGCGAAATGGGCCGAGGCGCTGCTGGCCGACCCCGCGCTTGCCAATGGGAACCGCCTGGAGCACATGTTTCTGACGGCGCTGGGCCGCAAGCCCTCACCGCTGGAACTCGATAAATCACAGACCTTCTTGGCGTCTTTAGCCCGGGAGCATGGAATCCCGCCGGACCAGATGAACAGCAACACCCAAGTTTGGCAAGACTTCGCTCAAGCGATGTTCAACTTCAAGGAATTTCTCTATCTTCAGTGAGAATGCCCGTCAGTGAGTCAGTCAGTGAGTCAGTGAGAATGTGATGAAGAACCCAATAAACCCCGTGTCCCATCGATGGCCACCGCGCGGCCCGATCAGCCGCCGGGAGATGCTCACACGGTGCTCGACCGGCTTTGGAATGCTGGCGCTCTCCAGCCTCATGGCTGACGAGGCTTATGCCGGCCTGGCGGAATCGGCCGGAAATCCCCTGAGTCCGAAGAAGCCGCATTTCGAGCCCAAAGCGAAAAGCGTCATCCTCTGCCACATGTCGGGCGGCGTCTCGCACGTCGACTCCTTTGACCCAAAACCCCGCCTGGCCAAGGAGGCCGGACAGCCCCTGCCGATGAAGCTCGAGCGGACGATGTTCAACGACAACGGCAACATCTTCCCCAGCCCCTGGGAGTTCAACAACTACGGGGAAAGCGGCCTTCCAGTCAGCGACCTGTTTCCTCACACCGGCTCCTGCGCCGACGATCTGGCGGTGATCCGCTCCATGACGGCTCGTTTCAACGAGCACGCCCAGGCCAACTTTTTCTTCCATTCCGGCCAGCCCTTCAACGGGTTTCCGAGCCTGGGCGCTTGGACGACCTACGGCTTAGGTACGGAGTCAAAAGACCTGCCCGGCTTTGTCGTGCTTGGCAGCGGAGGGATTCCGCTCGGCGGGATCAACATGTTCGGCAATGGCTTCCTGCCGGCCGTCCATCAGGGATCGTTCATCTTTCCCGAACGCGACGAGCCGCTGGCCAACGTGAGGCCCAAAGAATCCGACCGCTTGCAGCGGAAACGTCTGGCCTTCATCGGCGAGATAGACGCCGGCTTCCTGGAGAGCAGCAACGACCCGCAAGTCGAGGCGGCCATTCGAAACTACGAGATTGCCTACCGTATGCAGTCGGCGATCCCCGAGCTGGTTGACCTCAGCGGGGAGACCGAAGCCACCCAAAAGCTTTACGGGATGGATTCCGAGATTCCTCAGAAGGCGGCTTACGCCAGGCAGTGTCTGATGGCGCGGCGGCTGGTCGAGCGCGGAGTGCGCTTTATCGAACTGACGATGCTCACCCGCAAAGGGCGCCAGCCAGGCAACCCCTGGGATCAGCACGGCGAGCTGATCGCGGGGCACGGCTGGAACGCCTTCCAAGTCGACCAGCCTGTCGCCGGTTTGATCAAGGACCTCAAGTCTCGCGGACTGCTCGATCAGACGCTGATCGTCTTCTCCGGGGAATTTGGCCGCACGCCGTTCTCGCAAGGCTCCGACGGACGCGACCACAACCCCTGGGGCTTCAGCCTGTGGCTGGCCGGCGGTGGCGTCAAGGGCGGCACGATCTTCGGCAAGACGGATGAATACGGCTACCACGCCATCGAAAACCGCCTCACCTTCCACGATTTGCACGCGACCATCCTGCATCTGCTAGGGATCGATCACGAGAAGCTCACCTATGCCTACGGCGGCCGCGATTTTCGGTTGACTGACGTGCATGGGCATGTGATCAAAGAGATCCTGGCCTAGCAAAGCCCTCACCGATGGTCTTCAGAGCACTTTGATGATCGATGAGATTCGAAGGAAATTCGAATCGGTTGTATACGAATATTCGCTCCATGCGGTCGATCAGAGCATTCTGAGACGTGTATCGCGATACGAGGTAGAAGGAACCGATCGGCCAAGGTCAGATCATCGAGGATTACCCAAGTGACAAGTACGGACCAAGTTGTTTAATTTCCGGATTCACATCCGGGGGCAGACCCATTCACGTGCAGTGCACACATCCGGCCGAATATAAGATTAAGATAATTACTGTGTATGAACCAGACGTGGAGGAATGGGTCGACTTCAGGGTCAGGAGGATTCGATGAATTGTGAAGTCTGCGGCCGGGGCGAACGACGTGAGCAGCGGATTCGCTACACTCTTCCGCTCGACGACAAACTGCTCGTGGTTGACAACGTTCCAGCAATCGTCTGCGATCGCTGCGGAGAAGTCACCCTGAGTCCCGCCGTGACCGAGCGTCTGCAGCGGACGGCCTGGGAGTCACGCAGGCCAGCTCGGGTCATTGAAACCGAAGTCTACGATTTCGCGTAGTTCAATCTCCGCTCAAATCGTATAGGCCGTTTCCGGCACTGTTCAACGCCCAATCAGCCCGTCCGACCCGGAACACGAGCCTTCATCGTCAGGTTCGTGATCTGCTCGACCGTGCGCAGGACCCCATGTTAGCTTAGCTAAGCTAGTCGCCTCCCGCCATTGCGACACAGTACGTAAGAATCCGTGCGTCACATCCGAAACTGGGCGAATCGGCTGCTGTATCATAGGCCCATGAGACCCCTTGTGAAGCTCATTGCTGGATTGGCCGCCGCCTACGTGGCGATCATGCTGGTCAGCGGTCTCGCGATCCAAATGATGGTCTCCGGGTCGGCTGACACGATCCGCGAGCAGTTGGAGTCGCGGGTCCCGATCCCCGTCTCTTTCGGTGACGGCGATTTTGACTTGGCGCAATGGTTTTTGTTTCAACCGGCTATCGCGCTACGCGACGTGTCGATCGGCAACCCGGAGGGTTTTTCTGACGCCAACCTTCTGGAAGCAAGCGAAGTTTCCACTCAGGTGGCGCTTTTCTCCTTGTTCGGCGACCGCATCGAGATTCTCTCCATCACCCTGGGAAATCCCGTGCTGCGAGTTGAGCGAAGCCGTCAGGGAAAGACGAATCTCGAGGCTGCCGCCGCGCTCATTGCCAACAGTTCCTCTCAAGAGGCCGCACCCGCTTCTGAAAGCTCGGAAGGCAGAGCGCTCGCCATCGAAGGTTTCTACCTCGACCAAGGCGAGATCTGGTACGCCGACGCAGCGAAGGACAACGGCAAGCCCACGCTGTTGATTGGGGATATTGATCTCCGGCTGCTCGACTTTTCTCCCGACGCGACCTGCAAGCTGACGCTACAGGCGTCTTTCTACGGGGGCAGCCGGTCTGAAGTGCGATTCAGCGGCCGGGGCGGCCCCTTTGAACCGCAGTCGCTGCCGGCCCAGGGAGAGCTGAGCATCGAAATTGCTCCCTCGGAGATTCCGGCGGATTTGCGGGAAGAGTATCTCGGCGACCTGCTGCGCGATCCCCCCAGCGGCAGCCTCGTCTCGTTCGAAACCACGATGCAGGGAGATCTGATGAAAACCTTCCAGGGGGATGGCAAGCTGACGCTTTCCGATTTCGAGATTGGCGACGAACATCGCCTGCCGCTGAACGGCGAAGCGCCGCTGAATCTCACGGTCAAGCGCATGATGACTAACCCCGCTTTCGACCTGGTCATCCCGGATGGCTCGCTGACACTTGGCGAAGGAACTTGGAACGGGCAAGCCAAGCTCTCTTATGCGAACGGCAGAGTTCAAGGGTCAAGCAGCGGGAAAATCGACGACGTCGACATTAACGAAATGATGAGCGCTCTGACGTCGGCAAGCGATAAGGTTTCTGGCGCCGTCGCCGTGCCGCGGTACAGCGTGCGTTTCGCTGGCGCCGACGCTGACCAAATCCGCAACTCACTCGCCGGATCCGGCAACCTCACGCTCGAAGAAGGCGAGATCAGCGCGTTCAACCTCCTCGGCACGATTCAGAAACACGCGGACAAGTTGCTTGGCGGCGACAGCTCCGAGCCCGGCGAAACTGAGTTCACGACTCTATCGAGTGACTTCGAGATTCGAAATCAGCAGGTTCACCTGACGAATATCCTGCTGCACAGCCCGGCCTCCGACGTTACCGGGCAGGGATACCTCACCTTCGAAAAGGAGCTTCACTTCGACCTGGAGACGACCATCCAGGGCGCGCTAGCCGCTACGCTCGGCGGCCAGCCCAACAGCGAGGGCACAACAGTTGCGAGCATTCCCGTCAAGATCAGAGGGACAGTGGACTCCCCCAGAGTTTCACCCGACATAGGGCGAATCGTGGGCGACAAGGTGAAAGGCCTGCTGGATTCGCTTTTCAAGAAACGCCAGTAGGCGCGTCAAAATCCCAGGGCCCGCCCGCCTCGTCAGTTGTTCACGTCAAAATACTTGCAGTCGGGGTGGGGGAAGACAAGGGCGCTCACGCTGGCTTCGGGATCCATCATGCAGCCTTCGGTGAGCTGGATGCCGATTTCTTCGGGGCGAATCAGGCGAAACAGCGCCTCCTGGTCTTCGAGGGCAGGGCAGGCAGCGTAGCCAAAACTGTAGCGCCGAGTGCGGTAGTTGGCCTTGAAGCGGTCGAGCATGGTCATTCCTTCGGGGTCGGGAAAACCGTAGTCCTCGCGGATTCGCCGGTGCAGCCATTCCGCGCAGGCCTCGGCCGTTTCAAGCGCGAGTGCTTGTACGGCGTGCGACTTAAGATATTCGCCGTTTTGCTTGTAGCGCTCGGAGCGTTCGCGGATACCCTCTCCCGAGCTGACCGCGAAGAGCGCGATGGAATCCCGCGTTCCGTTATGGCCGGGCAGAACGTAGTCGGCGAGACACAGCCCGTCCTCGCGGCGCTGCCTTGGAAAGGTAAACGAGTGCAGGGGCTGCTTCTCTCCTGGAAGAAAGACGCGCAGGGTGTTGCCCGTGCTGTCGGCGTCGAAGAACTGCCACACGGCTCGTACCTTCATGAAAGCGGCAGCCTCGGCTTTGACGTCCTCCATGATGGCGTTCAGCTCGATCGCCTTGGGGTCACGCTCCCCAAGCAAGCGCTCGAAGTTCCCGCGGAAGCCCATGTGCTTGACGTAGAGCATCTGAGGATTGATATAGCTCCAAACCTCTTGCAACTGAGGGACTTCCCGGGCAATTCGCTCGCGATAGGGCGCCGGAACAGGGGGCAGCTCTCGGCGCGCCTTCGAGCTGCGCTGGGTCATCTCGACTCCGAGTTTCTTTTTCGGCGCGGGCGCGGCTGCAACCGGCGCGCGCTCTTCGGCGAGGGCGGATCGTTCGGCGGGGTCCATCAGACGGATCATCAGGCTTAGCCCGCTCATGGCGTCCTTGGCGTAGCAGACGACCGAATCCGGAGCGTAGCTGGGGGCGATCTTTCCGCGCGTAAACTTGTCGCTGAGCGCCGCCCCGCCAACGAGCAGGGGCACGGAGATGCCCGCCTGGCGAAGGTCGCCCGCGGTGATCACCATTTGCTGAGCGCTCTTGACCAGCAGGCCGGAAAGACCGATCGTGTCGGGCTGATGCTCGCGGCAGGCTTTGATCAGATCTGCGGGAGGGACTTTGATTCCGAGGTTGACCACCTCAAAGCCATTGTTGGTGAGGATGATGTCGACCAGGTTCTTCCCGATGTCGTGCACATCGCCTTTGACCGTGGCAAGAATGATCTTGCCGTTCGAGGAGCCCTCGGCCTTCTCCATGAATTGCTCGAGGTGAGAGACGGCGGCTTTCATCGCTTCAGCGGACTGCAGCACCTCGGCGACGATCAGCTCGTTGTTGTTGAACAGGCGGCCGACTTCTTTCATGCCGTCCATTAGAGGGCCGTTGACGATGTCGAGCGGCGGGACGCCGTCTTGGCGTTTGAGGTCCAGGTCAGCCACGAGGCCTTCCTTGGTCCCTTCGATGATGTAGTTGGCGAGGCGCTCGTCGAGCGGAAGGTCGGCGATCACCTTCTTGACACGCGTCTGGGCCCCGCGAAAATGCGCGGTGATCTTGGCGATGTGGTGCTGGTTGATGGCGGCGCGCTGCTGGGCGGTTTGCTCGCGGTAATCCCTGGGAGCGCCGGACCCATCAACGGGGTAGTTCCACAAGAGATCGTCAGCGAGCTTCTTTTCTTCCTCGGGGATGGCAGCGTAGCGCTCCAGCTTTTCGGTATTGACGATCGCTAGATCGAGTCCCGCCTTGGTGGCGTGATAGAGGAACACCGAATTGACGACCTCGCGCGCGGCGGAGGGCAGACCGAAGCTGATGTTGCTGACGCCGAGGATGGTTTTCGACAGCGGCAGTTCTTGCTTGATCAGCCGGACACCCTCGATCGTCTCTACGGCGCTGCCGATGTAGTTTTTATCTCCGGTGGCGCAGGGGAACACGAGCGGGTCGAAGATCAAATCCTGTTCCGGAATGCTCCACTTCCCGCTGCACAGATCGCGGGATCGCTGGGCGATCGTGAGCTTGCGTTCGCGGGTGATGGCCTGCGCCTGCTGCTTGTCTTCATCGATAGCGCCGATAACGACCGCCGCACCGTACTTTTTCACCAGGGGCAGAACGACATCGAACTTCTCCTCGCCATCCTCGAAGTTGATGGAATTGATGATGCTCTTGCCTTGACAGTAGGTCAGCGCCTTCTCGACAGCGGCGGCGCTCGTTGAGTCGATCATGAAGGGCGCTTTGATGGCCTTCTTGACCAGCTCGGCGTAGAAGCGGTCGATGTCTTCGAGTTCTTCGCGGTCGGGGTTTTCGAGGTTGATGTCGATGATCTGGGCGCCGTTGCGGACTTGCCTGCGGGCGATTTCCGCGGCCTCCTCGTACTTCTCGCCAGAGATGAGCCTTTTGAACGCGCGCGAGCCAACTTCGTTGGTGCGCTCACCGACCAGCAGCGGCCGGTTGTCCTCGTTCGCTTCGACCAGATCGAGTCCGCTGTAGAAACTTTTACGAGCGGGCCGGTGGCGCCGCGGCTCCCTGCCCTCGACCATCCGCGCGATCGCCCGGATGTGATCGGGGGTGGTTCCGCAACAGCCTCCGACCAGGTTCAGCCAGCCATTGTTAACAAAACGCTCGAGCGCGGAAGCCAGCGAGGCCGGTGTCTCGGGAAATCTGCCTTCCTCATCGGGCAGACCGGCGTTGGGATAGCAGTGCACCAGCGATTGCGCCATGGAATGGATCGTGCGCAAGTGGTCGGTCATGAACTCGGGGCCAGTGGCGCAGTTGAGGCCGATCGAAAGCAAGTTGACGTGCGCCAGCGAGGCAACCAGTGCGTCGGCGGGCTGCCCGGCCAGCATGGTCCCCGAGGGCTCGATGGTTCCGGACACGATGATGGGCAAGCGGTAGCCCGCCTCGTCGAAGACGCGCTGGATGGCAATCAGCCCCGCTTTGATGTTGCGGGTGTCCTGCCCTGTTTCGAGAACCAGGATATCGGCGCCACCCTCGGCCAGCCCCCGCGCCTGGGTGTGATACTCCTCGATCACAAACTCGAAACTCAGATCGGGGTTGAGGGTGATCGGTTTTCTGGTCGGCCCCATCGAGCCGGCCACGAAACGGGGCTTTTCGGGAGTCGAGTATTTCCCCGCCGCCTGACGCGCCAGGGCCGCCGCCTCGCGATTGATCTCCTGGGTCTGCTCTTTCAGGCCGAACTCCCCCATGTCGGCGGGAGTGCCGTTGAACGAGTTGGTTTCGATGATGTGGGCGCCGGCCTCCAGGTAGCTCGAATGGATGTCGAGAATAATGTCGGGCCGCCGCTGGTTGAGGACTTCGTTGCAGTTCTCAAACGCCGGGCCGCCAAACTCATCGATCGGAAGATCGTGTTGATGGACAGCCGTTCCCATGGCGCCGTCCATGACGACGATCCGCTCATCGAGCAGTTCATGGAGCAGTTTTGTTCGATCAGCCCGGTTAGTCATGGGAAACCGCGGGGCAAAGGCCAGGCCTCCACCCCAAACCAGTCACTTGTCACGGCCTGCGTTGAATACGCGCTTGGGTTTGCGGCCAGGTGCCGACGGGCGGGTGCTGGACAACTGTTTAACTCTCAGTTAGTCGGCACTTTCTGTCTACTTTTTTATTATACGCACCGGATTCGGCTCTGCAGAGGTCGCGGCGGCCCGATCACGGGGCCGCCTTCAGCATTCATTGAGGAAGTGCTAGACTCTTCGTTCCTCTAACGGCGTGGACCGTTGTAAAGGAGTCAGATGTTACGAGTAAAACCGGTGAAGCCAAGGGTCGCCCCGAGAGGCAAGGCCCCTCCCCCCACCGCACCCGATTTCGTCGCCCTGTCCCTGTTAACCGCCCCCAACCGTGCCCGCATGCCGAACCCGGACGACGGTCCGCCATGCCACCTGTGCACGGCCCGATGCTGCAAGTATTTCGCCTTCGAGATTGACCGCCCGGCCAACGCGAAAGACTTCGACACGATCCGCTGGTATCTGATGCACGAGGGCATCGTGGTGTGGGTCCAGGACGGAGACTGGTATATCGAAGTGCGCACCGTCTGCAAGCATCTGCAACCCGACAACATGTGCGGGATCTACGAGACTCGTCCGGAGATTTGCCGCGAGTATGGAGCTTCCGCCGATGAACCC
This sequence comes from Bryobacterales bacterium, assembly GCA_965226185.1. GTDB lineage: Bacteria > Acidobacteriota > Terriglobia > Bryobacterales > UBA6623 > CBDCYS01. The sequence continues at coordinate 1,743,451 of CBDDCT010000007.1, read as the reverse complement.
TGTGAATACTTCACCGACGACCTGGAGTACGACCAGTATTTCGACTCGGACGAAAAGTTTCAAACCTGGGCTGAAGCGGAGTTGGAGCGGCGGAAACAGAAGCGTAAGAGGGTCCGTCAGAGCCCGGAACGCAAGTGACGGGTCAGCGGCCGGGGATAAAAGGTCATCAAGAAAATACACCGGCGACATGCTGCTCAAACTGAGGAATGCTAATGGCCGCGAAGATTTGACCCGTCACTGGCGTTCCGGGCTTCCATCAGAAGGTAGGTCGCGGTCAAGGGCAAGGGTTCGGCGAGGGTTTCGGTGAGGCTTTAGCCTGGTTGCCGGACTCGATTCCGATCGCCGCTGGAGGAGCCTGCTTTGACCGGGCTTCCATCCGCACCCTTTGATTGATACGTCCATCCCCGGACGTTGTGCTGGTTGGGGTCCTGGCTTTTCGGTGCTGCTTTCTCTGTGTCGGCCTGCGGACGGAAGCGGCCAGCCTTCTCATCCCATCTCTGAAGGGCGAGTCTCAACCTCCTGTGTCCCGGGCTCGTTTCACCATCCGCACGAGGACCTCTCGCGTCTCCAGAGCCGACCGAACCTCCTGGTCAAAGGCAATTCGCGCCCCCTTCATCCCTTCGGCCGTCTTCAGCCGGACTTGGAAACCCAGCCGGTCGACTGCCGTCATTTGAGCCTCGACCGCTTCAAGTCCAGCATGAGCTTTCGCGAGCAAAACCATTGAATCAGAATGATCCGCATTCATATGGCTGATGATGCCGCCGGCGTCGTCGGCTAGCGGATCGGGTTGGGCGGCGCGGTAGTCCTCGGCCGTCACCCAGCCCATGACGCCGAACCCGCCGACGTAATAGAGGTCAATCACGTCCATGCGGTAGAACGCGAAATCTTCGAAATCCACCCAATATTTCGCGTTAGGATAGGCGTCCAGGTAGAGTTCTCGCACCGCCGCCAGGTCATCGTTGGGAACTCGCCCGGTCCGGCCCATGACGGTGACCCTTCCGGAGCCCAAAACGTCCTCGGCGCCTGGGTCATGCATGACCAGCAACGCCGCCCGGGGGTCGGCTTCCAGGTTCTGCGTATGCATGGCCATGGTGCTGATCAGAAAAACGGGGCGGCCCTGGCCGTCGGCGCCATAAGGCATGACCGACCCGAAGGGAAACTCGGGTTGCTTGCGTGACTGCGTGGAAAGCGTGCCCACGCGGCCAAGGTAGATGAGCGTCCGGGCTTGCTCGGCGTAGGAAGTTTCTGGAATGTCCGGCGGTTTCCCCGCCGCGCCATAAGCGTGTTGCCCTCGAGATTGCGTTGTCATGCGGTTGCGTCTCCTTCACTCCATCGTAGCGGTGCAGGGGCCGCGGCCATGCAGTTGGGCTAGCGCGGCGCCTTCATGAGACAATCGGCGCTTTCACGAGACAAAATGATGCACTTTTAGACAGCGATAGGCTCTTTCGGCGCTCCATGCGTTCAACAACCCACCAATTCGATCGTACGGCAGCCGCGCCGGGGCGCCTCAAAATGAAGTCATCGCGAAAGGCATAGTCTCCGCGCTTGATAGCGAAAGTGAATCCGGCCGTGGCACGCGTTCCAAACGGTGTCAACTCGGGGACCCGCAAGACCCGAGCCGGCGACGGGCTTGACTCAGCTCTTTCGCGGCTGCGATGCTCTACAATTGTTCATGCGGACAGCCCGTCCGCCCGCAGTCCAGATGAGGATAAATCATGCAAATGCTCATAGCCGGCAGTTGGGTCGACGGGGCGGACAAGATTCCCGTCAACAACCCTTACAACAACGAGGAAATCGATACCGTACCGCGGGCGACGGCGGACGACGTCGAGCGAGCGCTCGCCTATGCCAGTGAAGGCGCGAGCGTGATCCGCAAGATTCCCGGCTATGACCGCTATCACATTCTCATGCGGGCGGCCAAGCTGATGGAAGAGCGTCTCGAGGACTTGGCGCGCACCCTCACGCTCGAGGAGGGCAAGGTGATCAGCGAGGCCAGACTCGAGGTCTCGAGGGCGGCTGAGACGATCATCGGATCGGCCGAAGAAGCCAAGCGCCTGGGCTCTGAAGTCGTCCCGCTGGACGGCGCGCCCGGCGCCGGCAACCGGCTTGGATTCACGTTGCGGGTGCCCTGCGGGGTGGTGCTGGCGATCACGCCTTTCAATTTCCCGCTGAACTTGGTTTGCCACAAGGTTGGGCCGGCGATCGCGGGGGGCAACAGCGTCATTCTCAAGCCGGCGACCGACACGCCGCTGGTGGCGCTCAAGTTCACGCAGCTTCTTCTCGACGCGGGACTCCCGCCGCAGGCGATTCAATGCTTGACCGGCTCGGGCGCGGAGATCGGCGACATCCTTTGCAGCGACCCGCGCGTTCGCAAGATCACTTTCACCGGCAGCCGCGACGTCGGCGAGCACATTTGCCGTATCGCCGGCATCAAGAAAATTACGATGGAGCTGGGCAGCAACGCGCCGGTCATCATTCTTTCTGATGCTGATCTCGACAAGGCGGCGAGCGCCATCGCGGTTACCGGCTACGCCAACGCGGGTCAGGTGTGCATCAGCGCCCAGCGGATTCTGCCCCACAGCTCGGTCTACGGCGACCTGATCGATGCCCTCAAACCTAAAGTCGAAAGCCTGACGACCGGTGACCCGCTGGATGAGGCGACGAAGGTCGGCCCGATGGTCCGCGAGTCCGATGCGGCGCGCGTCGCCGAGTGGATACAAGAAGCAGCGGGGCAGGGAGCGCGCCTGCTCGGCGGAGGAGAGCGGGAAGGCGCGCTGCTGACCCCCAGCATTCTGGCTGACGTCACTCCCGAGATGAAGGTCTCGTGCGACGAGGTTTTCGGGCCCACGGTGGGCCTGACCCCGGTGGGTTCGGTGGACGAGGCGATCGAGCTGGCAAACCAGACCAACTACGGTCTCTCGGCCGCCATCTTCACCGAGAACCTGGACAACGCCATGCGCTTCGCGCGCGAAGTCGATTCCGGCAACTTGCACATCAACTGGGGTTCGCAGTGGCGTGCCGATCTGATGCCCTACGGTGGCCTCAAAGACAGCGGCTTCGGCAAAGAAGGGCCGAAGTATGCGGTACAGGAGATGACAGAGACGAAAATGGTCGTGTTGCACTTGCCGTAGGGAGTGGCGAGCAAAGAAGCCCCTCTGAGCCAGGATTAATTCTCAGACTTCTGCAAAGCATCTTCCCCCGGGGTGACGCCCGGCCTAACGGCCCAGCAGGGCCGCCGCCGAAACCAAACCTAACCCGCATTTCTCACCGCCTGACGGTCGAAGCACGCGATAGGCCCGCCATTACTTCGTTGCGCTTGCTCGCCGTGCTCGACGTACTGTCAAGTACGCCTCCGCTCGTCAAGCGGCGCGCGCCTCGTACTGACGGGCCTCTCACGCACTTCGCCTCGTCACGCGGTGAGAAAAGCGGGCTAATCGATCCCAAGTCCTGTTCATCGCGAACGGATGTAATTCTACCGTTGCGATCCCAAAGCCGTCTCGAAGAAAGCTTTGGTCTGAGCGGCCGTCCTTTCCCACGTGTAAGCTCGCGCCCGCTGGCGGCCGGCGCCGCCCAAAGCGCTCGACATCTGCACATTGCCCAGGATTCGCTCCATTGCGTTGCCGATCTCGGCCACGCTCAGAGGGTCCACGAGAATCGCACTGTCGCCAGCTACCTCCGGAGCAGCCCCAATATTAGAGGTAACAATCGGCAACCGGCCGGCCATCGCCTCTAGCAGAGGTAATCCGAATCCTTCATACAAGGTAGGAAACGCAAAGAGCGATGCCCCGTGATAGATCTGCGGCAACAGAGCGCGCTTCACGTGTCCCAGAACCACAACCTCCGGAGCTTTCGCAAGCGCGCGCTTGATCTCACCCGACTTCCAGCCTAAACTGCCCGCCAGGACGAGAGGATATTCCCGGCGCAGTCCCTCCGGCATCGAAGAGTAGGCCTCAACGAGCCGCGCAATATTCTTGCGCGGTTCAAGCGTGCCGACGAAAAGGACATATTTGTCCGGTAAATTGTACTTTTGGCGGACCAAAAGGTGCGCGGACGCGCTGCTCTCGAAAAACCGCTCTTCCACGCCGTGGTACACAATGCTGATCTTACTCTCGGGAACTCTCAATTCCTCGACCAGGTACATTTTCACCGCGTTGGAAGGGACGAGGATACGATGCAGACGGTGGAGCGTGTCGCCGACAAATTTCTGAAAGTACCGGATGTTCGATTTCGTGTGGCATTCCGGCATGGTGAACGGAGTGGCATCATGAACCATCGAGGTGACGCACTTGCCTCGTGGCAGTTTCCAAATATGCTGGGTGGCGTGAAACAGATCCGCCCCCTTGGAGGCGAACTCAGCTAGGGGAAAGCCGAGATAGTTGGAGCCCAGCACGGCTCCAAGCCGCCACGAGGTTGCCAGCCGCAAGTAGTTGGATGCATCGTTTCTGTTGGGCGCCAGCGTCCGCAGGAAGGGAAACAAACTAAGCCGGTGAGGGGTAATGTTGGGGATAAGACTTTTCAGCAACGAGTGGTGGTAGTTCTTGACCCCCGCGCTGCGCATCAATAAGGGAGTGCCGTCATAGAGAATGCGCACGTTTCTCCGCTCCCGATGAATCTGGACGCTCTTTCCGCGCCTGCTGCTCTCGCATTTGAGCGATCTCAACTCCCTGACGCTTCAGTTCCCACTCCAGTAAGCCTATCTTTTGAGCCAAAACGATACTATGGTCCTTCAAACCGGACACTTGGATCGAAGACCGGAAAAAGATAAACAGGAACAGCACCCCGGCGACAACGAGCAATACGAGTGGGGAATCATAGATTCCCAGCATCGAGGAAAGCCAGTCCAGAGCTGTTTTAGACAGGCACAGACCCAGCAGCAACACCGCCACGCCGAACCACGCCATCGAGTGCTCTACCCGGATGTGCTCCCGCCGTACCGACCGCACGATCTGAAGCAGCAGCAACAGGCAGAAGACGATCGTGACGATGCGGATTTGCTCCATGCGCTAGCCCCGCGTCCCCGTATGGTAGCGGCTTTCGTATTTGATGACGTTCACAAAGACACCGAGCAAAACGCGAACCATATAACCTGAATTATGCACAGATTCACTTTGCGAGTGTGGCTGCGTTCGTAGCGGGTTGGCGGTCGTCGTGAGGTGGTAGCTCGGCAACTGGTCTTTTGGCTTCTCCGTCCCCGGTTTCCCTTCCCGCCCAGATTCCGCGTCGTCAAAACCTCGCTCGGAAGTGACGTGTTTCCAGTGCGTTACGGCTAGTGCATAAAATTTTATGCATAGCGCATAGCCAGGCTCTCAGATCAGCGCCCTCCCGACCACCGGCAGAAAGCCGCCGTAGGGAGTCGGCTTCTTGCCGCGGAAGTGGTAAGGCGTCGAAGCCCCGATTTTATTGGGTCGCGAGGCCGTCACGGCTGGGCCTTGTTGGACGGGCCTTTGGGAGCTATGCTGTTTTCGTCTGGTAACCATGTGGGTGACCTCCTTGGGGTTGGCTGGCGAAGCTGGGATCTTTGCCAGCCTACCTTTTTACCCCATGTTTTCGGGGGTTCCCAATGGTCCCTTGCGGCTCAGCCCTCCTCAGGTCCACGCCGCAGTGCATAATTCAGGTATAATAGACCGCCGTCCAACCGTTGATCGTCGATTGCCCGCTGCGCCTCGGTAACATGTTGGTAGGCACTTCACTGAATCGCAGTTCCTTGCGCTTCAGCACCACCAGAGCCTCGATCTCCGGGTATTCGAGCGGGAAGCTCAAGCTGAATACCTCCAGGGCTTTGCGGTTGACGGCCACAAACCCGGATGTTGGATCGGTCATGCGTTTTCCCAGAATTGGGCGCAGAATCCACGAAAATAGGAGACTGCCGAAGCGGCGCATCGTCCGGGTCGGGTAACCGTTAGGCACAAGAAAGCGGGAACCGGTGACCATGTCGTAGTCGCCCTGATCCATCGCCTCCAATAGTTTCCTGATGTCCGCCGGATTGTGCTGACCGTCGCCGTCAACCCGCACTACTCGCTGGTAATCGTGCTCGAACGCAAAGCGGTAGCCCGTCGGCACGGCTCCGCCCAGCCCGAGATGATGAGGCAGCCGGAACACGTCAGCCCCCCCGCGCTCCGCGACACGTGCCGTATTGTCCCAGGAACCGTCGTCAATCACAATGATCCGCACGCCGGGAAGCACCTCTCGCACGGACCGGATCACGCCACTGATCGCGCCCTCTTCGTTGTAGGCCGGGACGATTACCAATAAAGATGACGTGTCGTTGCTCATCGCTGGGGGCTCATCGCTGAGAATTTGCAAACGGCGTTGCTCGTCCCACGCCGCCGGATTCGGCTCAAGGTCTTGGCTCACGGTCTTGGTCGCCTACTGCGCCGCAATCTCGCTCGCCCTAGTGTAGTGCCGCCTCAGGAGCCGCCAGAAAGACCACCCGTTCAGGACAGCGGTGCGCTGGACCGCGCGGCGCTTGCGAAGCAGCTTGGCTCCTTGGAGCAGGACGCTCCAGTGAGCAGACAATACTATTATCACAAGACGCCACCACTTTTCCCCGCCCGCGGCGAATTCCGAGGCTAAGCCCCGCCCCTGGATCAGCGCCGACAGATGCGCGGCGTATCGCCAGGCGGAATACCAGGGGACCAGCGGCCATAAGAAAACCGGGAATACTTTGATGACCGTGCAGAGGCGATTGCGTTCCACAAGGTAAGCTTTTTCGGCCGATGCCCGTCCGGCCGACGATGAATAGTCGTGCTCGACCGCGGCGCCCGGGACATAGAGGCAATTCCAGCCCGCCAGGCGGCCCCTCAAGCCGAGATCCGTGTCCTCGCAATAGAGGAAGTAGTCGCCGTCGAAGAGGCCGACTTGGTCCAGCATCGAGCGCCGGTAAAGAGCCGCGCAGCCACTCGGAATCAAGGCCTCGCTCGGTTCGCCGGGTGGATGTCCGGGCCGGCCACGCCCGCGCTGCTTCGTGGTCCCGTCGCCATAGATGTCAAGTCCCGCGGAGTCGAGCCGCCCCGGCTGATCCCTCAGAAGAATTTGCGAGGCGCACATTCCTGCACGGTCCTGCTTTTCGCAAGCGCCGACCAAACTCTCCAGCCACCCAGGCGCGGGGTAAGCGTCGTCATTGAGCGTGCAGACGAACTCACTCTCGGAGGCCTCGATACCCTGGTTCACGGCGCGGCCAAAGCCAACGTTGGTGTTGTTCTCGATGAGTTTTGCGCCGCAGGCGCCGGCAATCTCGGCCGCGGCCCCGCGCCCGCTATTGTCGACGACGATCGTCTCAAACTCCCGGAAAGTCTGCTTCCGCAAGGAGTGAAGACAACGAGCCAGCTTTTCGCCGGCTGAAATAGTAGGAATGATGACCGACGCGCGGGGGGCTAGCAAGCTAGGATCTTAACATCCCTCCGCCAGCAGCCCCCGTGGGGACCGGCTTTAGCCTGCATTTCTCACGGCGCAACTTTTCGGGCATTCTGGAGGCGATCCTGTTTCATCCAGCGATCAAGCGGATTTTTTTTAATGTTCGCCCTTTGGTCTTTTTTGCTGTCATCGTCCTCGTATTCGCTAGCAAAAGAGTCTCAACGGACTTGAGTGGTTTGGGCGCAAGTTGTTGATTTATAAGCGGTTCAGTTTTTCAATGAGAGGATTTGAGAGTGTATGAGAGGGTTTCGGGGTTTTTGCCGGGCGGGGGGGCCTGGATCGCCTGCCGGTCACCTCCACATGGAAAATGATTCATCGCTGGGTTTCCCTTTTTTAGGATAGCAAGCCGGTCTCGGGCGGCCTGGCGCTTCCCGGATAAAACTATTGAAAACAAAGGGAATAATTTTATCAAAAATCCGTGACCGAAGTTTGTCAGCGCGGGTTTCTCAGCGGCTGACGGGCGAGGCAGGCGAGAGGCCCGGCAGACCTTGTTTGCACTTGCCGGCCGTTTTCGACCTACCGTCAAGTATGCGTCTTTGATTCAGCGGGGTTGGCGTCAAGCCGAACGCGCCTCGTACTGACGCGTCTCTCACGCAGCTCGTCACGCCACGTGGTGAGAAATGCGGGTTAGCCGGTCCATCGCCGCAAACCGGCGGCGACAAGCGCCCGCCGCCTCGACTTGTCCATTTGGTTAGTCGAAGCGGCAGCAAAAGCTATCATGGTGGTTTCCCCTGCGGATCCCATCCGTTCGAGTGCTAGCGGGTCTGTCGGCAACCGCTCGATTCAAGCCGCCGGCCCCAATCTGCATGCCCCGCCCATTAAAAATCGGCGTCAACGCGCTCTACCTGATCCCCGGCGGCGTCGGGGGCACCGAAATCTATATTCGGAATCTGCTTTCCGCGCTGGCGGCGATTGACAAGCATAACCAATACTTCATTTTCACGAATCGAGAAACGGGCCAGGACCTGTGTCCGCGGACGCGGAATTTTCAGCCGGTCGCGGCCCGCCTGCCTGCCCGCATTCGTCCCGCGCGGCTGCTTTGGGAACAGACCGTGCTTCCCCTGCAAGCGTTGTCGCGCCGCCTCGACGTGATGTTTTCCCCGGGCTTTACAGCGCCGCTGCTGACGAGCGGCCGCAAGGTCACCGTCATCCATGACCTGCAGCACAAGAAGCAGCCCGGCAATTTTGGCTCACTCGAGCGCCTGGCCTGGGATTTGATGGTCTGGTCCGGCGTTCGCCATTCTCACTGGCTCATCACGCCCTCAGAGGCCTCGAAACGCGACGTCGTTGCAGCCTACGGCGTGCCGGCGTCCAAGGTCCGGGCCATTCATCACGGCGTTGAACCTGACTTCTTGGGCCTGCGCGGCAACCCGTTCTACGAGGAGGCCTTTCTCGCCGAGGCTGGAATTCCCCGCCAGCGCTATTTGCTGGTGGTATCCACCGTCCACCCGCACAAGAACTGGGAACGGCTATTGGACGCCTACCAGCAACTCACCGAACATGGTTTCATCGAGCATCTCGTGGTGGCCGGTTTGCCAGGAAAATCTTGGAAGGCTGTCCAGCGGCATCTGCGGCAGACCGGCCTCGATGATCGCGTTCACCTGCTGGGATGGCAGCCCCGGCGGGTTTTACTGGCACTGTTCAAATTCGCCGAAGCATTGGTTTTCCCTTCAACCTTTGAGGGCTTTGGGATTCCGGTACTCGAAGCGATGGCGGCCGGGCTGCCCGTGGCTTGCTCCGACATCCCGCCGCTGCGCGAGATCGCTGACGGCGCGGCCGTGTTCTTCGATCCGGCCTCAGCTGAGGCGATCCGCGAGGGGATGAAAACGGTGCTGGGAGACCTGGGCTGCCGCGAGCGGATCGTCGCCCGCGGACTCGAAAAGGCCAAACGCAGCACCTGGCAGCGTGCCGCCGAGCAAACACTCGCCGTTCTCCTCGACGCCGGCCGTCGATGAGACGGCACCACCTCGGCCCACTCGCTCCCCCCGTGGCGCGGCGCTCGGAGAGACCCGCGGTTTTTCGCCCCGCCGCGGCTCGCGCGTGAAGTGCCCGCGGGTCTCTCCGACCCGCGCCCTGGAGTTTCTGCATTTCAGGGGCTCGCCGGTCACCGATAATCAAAAAAACGTACGGACCTATGTCTTCATACACTTACACCCGGTCCCCGTGGCCGGACGAGCCGAAAACTCGAACTTCATTTGGTAAGCTACGAGTGAAAGACCGGTAACGAAACGACCGGTAAGGAACAGATCACCGGACCAACGCGGCCGTTTCCAGGCCTGGACAGTTTCGAGTTGCCGAGAGGGCCCCTCAAGAATGACACCAGCAACCAAAGACGTGGTGCACGCATTCCTGCGTGCCGTGTCGCCATTCTTGGCGACATTTCCCCCGCTCACGAGAGCCCCGAGCAGCCCCACCAGCAAGCAGCCATCAAGATCCCCAAACCTCCCCCAGCCCGTCCTCCCCGGCGGCAACAGCACGGCCAAAGTCTGCCACAAAACCGACGATTCTGACACGTTTTTGCCAACCGCCAACCCGTCCGCCTCCAAGAAAGTCGTTAAAAAAGGACACTATAGGTTGACGCCGATCACCAGCCCCCCGAAACCGGCCAAATCGCGGATATGTCTGCCAAAACCTGCCATTCTCTGCTATTTCATAAAGAAACTTTGCACCTAATCGCACAACCACTTTAATTTCAACGGATTCGCGCAGGTAGACTCGAACCCCCTGGCCAACAAATGGCATACAGCACTGCCAACGGCAAAGCCGCGGCGCATTCAGTTCGGAACAGAGCCCAGAGCGCAAGCGACGGGCCCGAGTTGATCGACTCGTCCGACTTGCCGGCCCGCTGAAAGCCGGCAAGTTCGTGTGCGGCGAAAAGTTGCCTGAAGCGCGGCCCGGGCCGATACAGAGCCGCGCCCGAAAGGGTGCGGTCGAGGGTAGTCAGGGCGCCGGGGCTGCCGTCGCAATACGGTCGCTGCCAGACTGGACCGCGCCCTTTCGGGCGCGGCTCTGTTCAGAACCCTCGCTCCAAGCTGACCGCGTCTGAAGACGGTGGGTTTCGACCTGGCGATTCAAACTAAAATAGAACTAGCCAAACCGATGTCCGAGAACCGCACCTAACCGAAGCAGCTAAAGAGGCACTCATGAAAGGCGCCAATCGAAGAGAATTTCTGAGCAAAACCGCGACCGTGGCGGCCGGCGCTTCCGTGCTGCCAACCCCGGCCATCGCCGCGAACCGCCTCGGCCCGAATGACCGCATCCGCGTCGGCATTATCGGCCTTCGCGGCCGCGGCCGCAGCCACATTCAAGCGATCCACAATCTTCAAAAACAGAATGTCGAGCTGGCGGCCATGTGCGACGTGGACGAGTCCGTCCTCAAGGAACGCCTCGGCGAGTACCAAAAGCTCTCCGGCAACCGCCCCAAAACCCACAGCGATCTTCGCAAGCTTCTCGACGACCCCGAAATTGACGCCGTTACCATCGCGACACCGAACCATTGGCACGCGCTGGCAACGGTGTGGGCCTGCCAGGCCGGCAAGGACGTCTACGTCGAAAAGCCGCTTTCGCACAACGTCTTTGAGGGACGCAAGGCCGTCGAGGCCGCCCGCAAGTATAACCGCATCGTCCAGCACGGCACCCAAAACCGCAGCAGTCCGAACATCATCGAGGGCATGCGCCGGCTCAAGGAAGGTCTGATTGGTGACGTTTATTTGGCCCGCGGCTTGGCCTACAAATGGCGTCCGCCGATCGGCAAGGACAAGCCCGAGGCCGTGCCCGCCGGGGTGGACTACGACTTGTGGACGGGACCTGCTCCGAAGAAGCCGTTCTCGCCGCTGCGCTTCCATCGCCGCACCCACTGGCTATGGGACTACGGCAATGGCGAGCTGGGCAATCAGGGCGTTCACCAGCTCGACATGATGCGCTGGGGACTCGGCCTCGACGATCACCCCGGCACGATCCAGTCGATGGGCGGAAAGTTCATCCACGACGACGATCAAGAAACGCCGAACATGCAGACGGCCTCCTACCGTTACGAGGGCCGCGGCCTGGTGCTGGAGTTCGAGATTCGGCCCTGGATCACGAACACGGAAGCCGAAATCGGCGGCAAATGGGGGACGCACGGCATCTGCACCGGGCTGATCTTCTACGGATCAGAAGGCTACCTCGTCTTCCCGCACTACACGGCTTATTACAGCTACTTGGGCAAGCAAAAGAAGCCCGGCCCCTACGCCGAAGATCCAACCGACAAAATCGCCAATCAGCCGCACTTCGACAATTTCATCCAGGCCGTCCGCAGCCGCAACGCGGGCGACCTCAACGCCGGCGTCGAAGAGGGACACAAATCGTCGGTCCTGGCGCACCTGGGCAACATCGCCTACCGCGTGGGCCGCACCATCCGCTTCGACTCGAAAACGGAAACCGTCATCGGCGACGCGCAGGCCTCCAAGCTGCTGACCCGCTCCTACCGCCAGCCGTATGTAGTACCCGAGAAAGTGTAGGTCCTCATCTCGGGTCGGTGCGGGGAATCAGGGCCGCGACGGGGGGAACCATGATGCAACATCAACGACAAGTTGCCTGGATCGTAGCCATACTCGCGCTGACGGGCCTCAACGGAGCGGCACAAACCGTCACTTTTTCCGACCAAGACTTCAACGACTCAGATTGGACGGCGACCGTCATCATAGATGAGACCCGATCCGCCCAGATCACCGCCGAGCAGGACTCGCGTGGCGGCAACCCCGGGGCCTTCCGACGTATCGCCCACGTGGGTGAGGCGGGATCGCGGGACCGCGAGATCCACGTGGCTCACTTGCACGCGGGTGCAACCTACGACCCGCGAAAGCAAGGACCCATCTCTAGCGTCGGCCACAGCTATGATCTCAAGAACCTTGAATCGCGAACGATTTGGGACTCCACCTACTACTTGCTGATCTTCCAAAACGACACTTACTATAGGCCGCCGGTTGACAATATCTCAAGGCTCGACTGGACTCCATTCGGCCGAAGCGGTCTCGAAGCGCGAGACTTTACCCGAGTCGCCGGAGATGGACCGAGGCGACCGAATTTCTCGGATACCGCGCCACCTATCCAATTCGGCTTTGCGTCGGTCAGCGAGTTTCCGCCAAGCGGGGAGTCCCCCGGGCTGCCGGACGACGACAGCCGCAACAGCGGCATCGACAACTGGGAGATCAGCATTGTCGCGGAGCAGCAGCAGGCCTGCAAAATCGTTTCCGTCGCACCGGCAGCGATCGACTTCGGGTCCGTTCTCCTTGGCGCCCAATCGTCTTTGCAAACACTTCGGCTTGTAGGCAGTGAAACGGCCTTGCTGATCCGGGCCGACCGCAGTGTTGAGGAGTTTGATGTTCTCGAAACGTTTGAGCGGATATCCGAAACAGAAGTGGACCTGTCTTTGTTCTTTACGCCGTTCCAGGCGGGTCTTGTCGAAGGAACCATTACGTTCTTCGATACCAGAGATGAAGGGATTGCGGAGTGCTCGCACACCGTCGCATTGCGCGGGGCAGGTATTGTTTCGCTGGAGCCGCGGCTGAGCGTGCGGCCCAGCCGCCTGTCGTATTCCTTTGTCCAGCAATCTCCGGCGGCCGCCCAAAGGTTTCTCGTCTTGAATGAGGGCGGAGGCTCGGCGAGCTTTCAACTCGATGCCGCCGGGCTGTCTTCAACCCCGTGGCTTTCCGTCTCGCCGCTTTCGGGAGAGGTCACTGTTGAGGCGCCGGTGACATTGACGGTCGAGGCGAACCCTGCAGGCTTGACTCCCAATACTTATTTAGGAGAGATCGTGATCGCGAGCCCTGCGAACAGTGCCGGCCAGCAGGCGTGTCGCACCTGCAATCGGGTACCCGTGGCCATGGCGATCAGCAGCCGTTCGCAGTTGCTTCGTCTCTCGCAAAAGGGACTGACATTCACCGCTGTCGCGGGAGGCGGCGCGGTGCCCGTCCAGAATCTGGATGTTTTCAACGACGGGTTGGGTGTGATGGCTTGGGACGTCGGATCGGATACGCTGTCGGGCGGAGACTGGCTGACCGTAACTCCCTTAACGGGTGCCAGCGAACCCTCGGTTCCCGCGACGGTGGATGTCGCTATCCGCTCGCAAGGGCTGACACCAGGCGCCTACTACGGTCTGCTGGAAGTGACGGCTCCCGATGCAGCTAACTCGCCGCGGCTAACGACAGTGGTGCTGAATCTTCTCGAAGGAGACCGGGACCCTGGCCCCATCGTTGATCCCAGGGGTTTGATCTTCGCTTCAACGCCCGCCGACCCCGCGCCCTCCCCTCAGAGTTTTCGGATTTCGAATCTAACCAATCGTTCGATCGCTTTCACCTTGCGAGGGCTGACGTTGACGGGAGACGGCTGGCTGTCGCCCACAACCGCGGAGGGAATTGTCAGCCCTGGTGAGCCTGCGAACATTGGTGTCGAGGTTCTGCCCGAAGGGCTGGGCGCGGGTATCTATCGGGGCTTGTTGACGCTGCAATTCGATGGCGAGCTAACCCGCACCGTGGAAGTGCTGCTCGTAGTCTCCCCAGGAGCTGGGGCAAGTCTCAAGCCACCCAATCCCGTGTCTCAGGCCGGATGCTCTCGCACGGAGGTTGCTCCGGTGTTCAAGGTTCTGGGTGGAACATCTCCGATTCCCGCCGGCTGGCCGGCCAGCATCGAGGTGGAGGTTGTAGACAACTGCGCCGGCAAGATGACCGAAGGCTCCGTCGTCGTGGACTTCACCAACATCGCTTCCCCGAGTCTGGCGCTAGGGCACTCGGGCTCGGGCCTGTGGGCGGCGACTTGGAATGTACCCGAGGCGGTGGGCCCCGACTCGAAGGCTGTCGTCACTGTAACCGCCACCGACCCCGCTGGCTTCAGCGGAGGGCTCACGCAAGCGTTGTCGGTGAGTCCGAACTCCTCGCCGCCGCCGCGGGTCGCGCCGGGAGGGGTGGTCCATGGAGCGAGCTTCGTTCTAGACCCGCTTGCACCCGGAACGATCGTTTCGATCTTTGGTAGCAACCTGTCGAGCGAGTCCGTCAGCGGTGGGGGCCGCTCAGCAAGCAGCGTCCCGCTGCCAACCGAGCTGGCGGGGACACAAATCATTCTAGGCGGGCGACCTCTGCCGATCCTGTTCTCCCGGGAAGACCAAGTCAACGCCGTTCTTCCATTCGAGCTGACGGACCGCCTGAACGAGAGCTTGCCGCTCCTGGTTCGCCGCACCGACGCCGGCAGTCTGGGGGTGCCGGAACCTGTGTTTGTCAACGCGGCGAGACCGGGAGTGTTTACGCGGAATGCTTCCGGCAGTGGGCCTGGCTCGATTCAAAACGTGAATTTCCAGATCGTGACGCCGGCAAGGCCGGTTAAGGCCGGCGATGCGATTATCATCTACGGCACGGGGTTGGGTGCGGTGTTCCCGGAGGTTGCGAGTGGGAACCCGGCGCCCGCCTCGCCTTTGGCGCGGACGGCGGAGGATGTGAAGGTAACGATTGGAGGCCGCCCGGCAAATGTACTGTTCGCGGGCCTGACCCCGGGCTTTACGAGTCTGTATCAGGTCAATGCCGTGGTACCGGCAGGCCTGCCCGCCGGGGAAGCCGAACTCGTGGTTTCGATCGCGGGACAAGCCAGTCCCGTGGTGACCCTGGCCGTGGAGTGAGCGGAGTGCGCGTATCCACTAGCCCATCGCCCCAGAGCGAGTGAATTGCTCGTGGAAGCGTCTGCATGCGGTCGCGGAGCCGGTTGAATGCCAACCCCGCGGGATGACAAACTCTCCAATTTTCTAACTTTGGCAAGTCGTTCCCAGCCCTGTCCGCTACAATTAGGAATTCCGCTACTCCCTCGGTTTCAGTGTGTCCGGCGGCTCCCCTTGGTGGATTTGAACCTGGAGCGGGCGAGGGCCGCGGAGGCTCACCATGACACAGCACGAACTCGACGAAATCGTCCGCCTGGTTGGCGACGAATTGCTCGCGAAATTGGGCCACGCGCCTGCCAATGGCGCCGGTCCGGCCGGGGGGGCGTGCGGCTGCGAGCGCCCGGCGAATGGCGCCGGAACGTCTGGCCGGCTGCCCGAAGTTCTTCCGGAAACCGGCCTGGCTTGCCCCGATTGGGCGCCCCCGAAAGAGGGAATCGCCGGCCTCATCGACCACACTCTGCTGCGGCCCGATGTTTGCGAAGGCGAGATCATCGCGCTCTGCGCCGAGGCGGCAGAAAACTGCTTCGCATCGGTCTGCATTCAGCCCACCTGGGTGGCGAGAGCGGTCCGGGAACTGCAAGGTTCAGCCGTTAAAACATGCACCGTGATCGGTTTCCCGCACGGAGCCTCACTGACGCCCGTGAAGTGCGCCGAAGCTGAGCAGGCTCTCAAGTTGGGCGCCGAAGAACTTGACATGGTCATCAATGCCGGAGCCCTGAAGTCCGGCAACGAAGACCTGGTTTTCACGGAGATCCGCTGTCTCGCGGACCTTGCCCGCCAAGCCGGCGCCGTGGTGAAAGTGATTCTCGAAATGGGCTCGCTCAGCGAGCAGCAAAAGATAACCGCCTGCGTGCTCGCCAAGCTGGCCGCGGCGGATTTTGTCAAGACCTCGACCGGTTTTGGCCCTGCCGGCGCCGATCCAGCGGATGTCTCTCTCCTGCACCGCGTGGTCGGCGGCGAGATGGGAATCAAGGCCGCCGGCGGCATCAACTCCTATCAGCGCATGGAGCTGATGATGCGGTCCGGCGCCACGCGCATCGGGGCCTCGGCCGGCGTCCGCATCGTCGAACAAGCGTCAGCCAAAGGAATCCCAACCGGGGGCGCGGGTTAGACCATGCCGTCCCCATCCACGGCCGCGATCCGGCAAAAGGCCGAAACGCTCGAAATCCTCGTCGAAGCCTCGGAGATTGCGGCCAATTACACCACGGATCTCGACGAGCTGCTCGAGGCTCTCCGCGAGCTGATACGCAAGGTCGTCGACTACAAAATATTCGCGATCTTGTTGAAAAGCGAAGGAGAGGAGGTTCTGCGGATTCGCGCCGCTGTCGGTCACCAGCCCAAATTGGTGCGAAACCTGCGGGTCAAGATCGGACAAGGCCTCACCGGCTCCGCGGCGAAAGAGTTGCGCACCATCATCGTCAATGACGTGCGGGATGATCCGCGCTATCTGGCGGCCGTGGACGGCGTTCGATCCGAAATCTCGGTGCCGCTGGTCGCCCGCGGCAAGCTGGTCGGAGTAGTCGATCTCCAATCGACACAAGTTGGAGCGTTCGGCGACTACGAACGCAACATGCTCGAGCTGATCGGCTCGCGTTTCTCGCTGGCGATCGACACGGCGTGCCTCTACCGGGCGGCCGTGAAGCAGAATCGTACGCTGACAATGCTTTCGGAGATCGCCCAAAAGTTTTCGCACATCCTCGACCTCGAAGAGCTGCTCCAGAAGGTCTCCACGCTGATAAGGAAGGAAATCCCTTACGATGCTTTCAGCATCCTGTTGCTGGAGAAAGAATCGCAGCTCCTCCAGCATTATTTCGGGGTCCGGTTCGACCAGCGGATTCAGTGGGACAACATGCCGCTCGGAAAGGGGCTCATCGGCGCCGCCGCCCGGCAAGGGTCGCCGGTTCTTGCAGGTGACACCAACCGTGATCCGCGCTACGTGGCAATGGTGGCGGGGATTCGCTCCGAGGTAGCCGTGCCCCTGATGCTGCGGGACGAGGTCATCGGAGTCCTGGATCTCGAGAGCGAACAGGTGGATGCGTTTACCAGCGAACATGTCCGGGTATTGTCCTTGCTGGCTCCGCAGGTGGCGACGGCCATCGAAAACGCCAGGCTCTACGGCGAGGTGGTCACGAGGCAGGAACGGCTGAGCCGTAACTTGCGCGCCGCCCGCGAGCTGCAGAAGCATTTGTTGCCCGACAGAAGTCCAGCCGTTGAAGGTCTTGAGATTGCGTTCCGCAACGAATCGGCCGCCGAAGTCAGCGGTGATCTCTACGACTTCTTTCCGTTTCCCGACAAGACGCTGGGGATCTTGATCGGTGATGTCAGCGGCAAGGGCGCGGCGGCGGCTCTTTACGGAGCATTGGTCAGCGGTTTGTTGAGAAATCTGGTGCCGAAAGAGAAGTCTCCCAAGGCTTTGCTCGCCAGTGCCAACCGAGCCCTGTTGAGCCGCAAGATTGAGGCGCGCTACTTGACATCGCTCTATGCCTGCTGGAACCCGGAAAAACGCAGCCTCGAGATGGCGAATGCCGGCCAGCCCAGGCCTCTGCTCTATCACCAAGGCAAGGTGGAAGCGATCGATGTTTCGGGCATTCCCCTGGGGTTGCTTGAAGTGTCGAGCTATGAGAGTTATCCCTTGACGCTTGAGCCTGGAGACGCGGTTGTCTTGTTGTCTGACGGGATTACAGAGTCAGAAAATTCGTCCCGCGAGCAGTTCGGCGAGCATGGTTTGACCGCTCTGGTGGAAAAGCATGGAGGCCGCTCCGCGGAAGAGCTGTTATCGAGAATTTTCGAAGGCGTACGAAGCTTTACCGGTAGTTCCAAACTCAGCGACGACCGCACCGTCATTGTTGTCAAAGCGACGTAGGGGTCGGGCAATGACCGGCCCTTTCTGGGGCCGTTGCCTGGGTTTTTCTTGCCGTGACCATGCCCACTCTCGGATTCAACTACCGCCAAGATCACTTGCTCTGCGAAGGCGTCTCGCTCGCCGCCATCGCTGAACAGGTCGGCACGCCCAGCTACGTCTACTCCGGGAGCGCAATCGTTTCCAACTACCGGGCCTACGACCAAAGCCTCAAAGATATCCCCCACGAGGTTCACTACGCCGTCAAGGCCAATTCGTCACTTGGCGTGTTGTCGCTCCTCGCTGCTGAAGGCGCGGGGTTCGACATCGTCTCGGGCGGAGAGCTCTACCGCGTCATCGAGGCGGGAGGGGATCCGTCCAAGGTGGTTTTCTCCGGAGTTGGCAAGACTCGCCCGGAGATCGACTATGCGCTCGAGTCCGGCGTCGGCTACTTCAATTGCGAGTCGGAGCCCGAACTGGCGCTGCTGGCGGAAACCGCGAAACAGCGCGGTGTTCGGCCCGCTGCTGCCCTGCGGGTCAATCCCGATATTGACGCCGAAACGCATCCTTATATCGCCACGGGACTGCATGAGCACAAGTTTGGCGTCGGACTAGACGAGGCTTTCGCGATTTACCGAAAGTTCGCTTCAAACGCCCATCTGCGTCTGGAGGGCGTGAGCTGCCACATCGGTTCGCAAATCTTCGACTCGGGGCCGTTTCTCGCGGCGCTGGAAGCTCTTGTTGATCTGGCGGAGAGCTTGCCCAACGTAGCGGTAAGGATTCGCTACTTGGATCTCGGCGGAGGGCTGGCTGTCTCCTACCGCGACAGTGAGAACACCCCATCGGTCGAGGGGCACGCAAAGGCGCTGGCCGGCGCTCTGCAGGGCAGGGAACTGCGGCTGATGCTGGAGCCGGGCCGCTCGATCGTGGGCCAAGCGGGCGTGCTGCTGTCAAAGGTTCTCTACCGCAAGCGAACCGGCAAGAAGGAATTTGTCATCGTCGACGCCGCAATGAACGACCTGATCCGGCCATCGCTCTATCAGTCGCACCACGAGATCATCCCGCTGAGGAAGCGACCCGGCTCGCCGATCGTCGCCGATGTTGTCGGACCGGTCTGCGAGACAGGCGATTTCCTGGCGCGTGACCGTGAGATGGCCGATGCGAAGCCGGGCGACCTGCTGGCCATCTGCACCTCCGGCGCCTATGGTTTCGTCCAGGCCTCGAACTACAACTCTCGTCCGCGGCCGCCGGAAGTTCTCGTTCAGGGCAGCGGTTTTCAAGTCATCCGCCAAAGGGAAACCTACCAGGATCTCATTCGAGGCGAAACGCCTGGCAACAGACAAACGGTCTAGAAGTTCATACCCTCCGCGTCGCGTTAAGAAACATGAACACTCCCCGCTGGGCAAAGATCCTCGCCGCCTTGGCACTGCTCGTGTTTCTGCTCGCGGGCGGTCTTTGGATTGAATATCCCGGCCTGCAGTATGACGAGGCTCTTTTCGTGCATGCGACCTATTCGGACCCGTCTCGAGCCGGAATTTGGCACACAGGCGTGTTGGGAGATCCGGTTTGCGTGCTGATCATGCCCTATTTGGGGGCGCTCAAGGGCTGGCTTTACAAGGCGGTGCTGGCGGTTGTCCCGGCTTCGGCGGCGTCGGTACGCATCCCTGTTCTCTTGTTGGGCGCGGTGACGCTGTGGCTGACGTTTTGTTTTGCCCGCCGCGCGTTCGGCTGGCGGATCGCTTTGGCGGCGACTTGGCTCGCCGCGAGTGACCCTCTCTTTGTCCTCACCACTCGTCTGGACTGGGGCCCGGTGGTGATTCAACGACTGCTGTTGATGCTGGGATGCCTGCTGGTGCTGCGGTGGGGCAATCAGGGCGCCGCGTGGCAGCTCATCGCCGCCTTCCTGGTGTTTGGGATTGGGGTATTCGATAAGGCCACGTTTCTGTTCTTGCTGTTCGGGCTGGCGGCGGCAACCATGTGTGTCTTTCCGCGCCACTTGATCAAAGGTTTGCGAAACAAATGGGCAGTGACCGCCCTGCTCGCATTTGGCATCGGCTCTCTGCCCTTCTGGTGGTACCCAACCGTTCGGGCTCCGCTTGCGTCAAACACACTCGGTTTCGTAACAGAGACAGACCGCTACAAGGCGAAGTACGACATGCTTCATCACTCGCTGGATGGAACGTCCTTGGTCAATTGGCTGGCCAACGAAAACGCGGGCAACGAACCAGATTCCGAGGCGGATTCACCGGTCTGGCTGCCACTGGGCTTCGCGCAGGGGAGAGAAGCCCAGCGCACGTGGACGATTCCGGCACTCGGCTTGGCATTGCTGTTGCTGCCGTTGTCATTGGGGTCTCGGCATCGCCAAGGCCTGCTGTTTTCGCTGTTGTTTTGCCTATTCACTCTGGCGGCGATGTTTCCGATTCAGTCGATTGGGTCGGTGCATCACATTACGCTCATTTATCCGTTCCCGCAAATTTTTCTTGCCGCGGGAATCGTGGCCGGCGCGCAAAGGCTGGGTGAGCGCTTCTCGATAACACTTGCCGCCACGGCAGCGGCCACCATTTTCGTGGCGGTGTTAACGCTCGTGAACCTCAACAGCCTGCTGCGGCAGTACGACGTCATGCTGAGATATGGCGGCAGCACGGATTGGTCCGAAGCGATCTACGAACTCCATGACTATCTCGAATCAGAGCAGCCTCGGCACGTTGTCGCCGTGCAGTGGGGGGTTTTTTCGCAACTGCGCCTTCTTTCGAAAGACCGGCTGCCGTTGGCGGAAGCGCCCCAGCCACATCGCAGCCCCGAGGATCCGCTTGAAAAGCTGGAACAGTGGATACCGAGACCCGAAAGCCTGTTTGTGCTTTTCGCGGCGGACCAGCCGAATCCGTTTCCGCAAATGCGCGAGATTTTCTATCAGACCGCGCGGCGGCTGGGATATGAACCGCGCTTGAAGCGAGGGATTGCGGATCGGCAAGGGAGGATTATCCACGAGGTCTTCGAGGTGGATGCGATGAATCCAAACGGAGCCGTGACCGTAACGGAGCGGTCCGGCGCCGAGCCGCAATCGCGGTAAAAGGCAGGTGCGGTTCGCGATGGGTTAGGGAACCGCTTCCAACTCTCGCAGAGTCTCGGTGATGATATGCAGCATGGTTCCCAGGCTCTGGGCGCTGAGCTTGTCGGGGGTGTCTTCTTCGGTGTGCCAATAGCTGTTGGAGGGGCCGTAGTCAAAGTCAATCAAGTCCACTGCATCGATTCCAGCCTTCAGAAATGGGACATGATCGTCCTCGATGTAGGCAGGACCCCGCAAAGCGAAAATCGAGCCGTAACCGAGCTTGCTTGCCGTACTCGCTACCAGCTCCCTCAGCCAGCCGGTTGAATACTGCTCCGGGGTGAGCCGCAGGTTCTCGTCCCCGATCATGTCAACGTTCAGCAGCGCTTTGATGCGGCTCGCCGTCCCATCGGAGCTCCATTGCGAGGCAAGCCGACGGCTGCCGTAGGTGTGGTCGTTGTTTTGCCAGCTCAGGAACGATTCTTCACCGTCAAGAAACACGAGCCACACGCTGTCTTTGAGGGGGCGCGCGGCGAGCACGCGAGCCAGCGCAAGAAGAAAGGCCGCGGAGGAGCCGCCATCGTTGGCGCCAACGAAATGCAACCCGGGCCTGTGAAAAGTATCGTAATGCCCTGACACTACGACGACCCGGTTTCCTTCCCCCGGCAGCTTCGCAATGATGTTCTTCATGCGGACACTGCCTTTGGGAGTCTGGGCGGCAAAGTCGTGCTCCGCAACCTCCAGGTCCAGCGACCGCAGTTCGCCGGAGATCACTTCCTGTTGCTTTTGCTGCGCCGGGCTTCCGGCGGGCCTGGGACCCAGCGACACCAGGCGCTCGACCCACTGCAAAGCACTCTCTCCTGCTTTCTGAAAGTTCGCCGGCGGAGGTTGAGCCGCGCAACTCGCACCACTGAGCATCAGGACGAGGAGCGCGCTGACCAGACCTTCGCGCCCTGGCAAGGGCTGAGGTTTCCAAAATGCACGCAGTCGGCCCCGCGTGCTTCCGCTCATCAGAAACTCGCTCACCTACACTTCCCCCGTGCGCATTGCTTCGAACATCACCGTCGCCCCCGCGCCACTCGCGGCCTCGATTAATGTCAATGGAATTGCCGCAACGACGAGTGACGCATAGAGAGCGTCTTTGAGCAAACGGACGGAGTTCGATTCGTTGATCTCCCGCACGCGGCGGACAACCGGCTCCAAGCGCGGACATAGACTCGTGGCAAGACTAGCCGGGTTGTCCCGCAGCGAAAAGAATTTCCGCCGGAGAATGGTAAACCCGCATCCCTCGAGCAAGGATTCCAAATCTCCGGCCCGGAAATGAATCAGGTGCCTCGGCATGTCAAGCCCGCTCCAGAGCTTCCCCAGCAGCAGAAACTGCCAGCAGTCCGCGTTGGGAACCTGGACGATCAGCTTTCCGCCAGGGACGAGTAAGTCATCAATCGCCAGCAGAAGAGCCGCCGGGTCTGGCGCATGTTCGAGGACGTGAAGAAGAGTAACGGCGCTGAAGCTATGTGGCGCGAATGGGGCAAACGGCAAAGCCCCACAGACCGCCAGGGAATGTCCCTGAGTCCGCGACATGCTTGCCGCCTTTGGTGAAACGTCGAGGCCAATCGCACGGACACCGCGTTTTCTCAACGCCCGCACGAGGGAGCCACCACCGCAACCGACGTCGAGCACGGGCGCTAGGAGCTTGCCATGGCCAGTAATGAATCGAACGTGGTCGCCAAGGACGAACTGCCGGTAGAGTTCCGCAAGTCGTCCGGACACCGACGAGTCAGCTTCCCACCAGTAACTGTCCGGGTAGAAATTTCTCGCCTCAGCCGCTGTGGGAGTTGGGTAGAGCCGCATCAACCGGCAGGAGCCGCACTCGACGACATGGAAGGGCCGGGCCTTGGTTCCGTACAAGCGATCCGAAGCACGAAATAGGATCAAATAGGACTCGCCGTCACACCGCGGGCAACGATTCGCGCCGCCTTGGGGCCCGGCGGGGTAGCTAGCCCGCATTTCTCACCGCCTGACGGCCGAAGCACGCGATAGGCCCGCCATTACTTCGTTGCGCTTGCTCGCCGTGCTCACGGTACTGTCCAAGTACGCGTCTTTGATTAAGTGGGGGTCGCCAAGCGGAGCGTGCCTCGTTTTGACGGGCTCTCACGCACTTCACCTCGCCACGCGGTGAGAAAAGCGGGCTGGAATCCGCCACTTATCGCGCCTTCAGGACCAAGTCCGCCAGAGGAATCTGGAATTTCCGGATGGTTTTCCCTACCGCCGCGGGAGACAGCTTTCGCAGCGGCTCAATCGTGCGCCTCTTTCTGAGCATCATGGGTAATCCGGTAATGGCGGCCAAGTTTGCCGCGAGCATGCATTTTAGCAGCCCGTAAAAGGAAATCGAAGAGACAGCTTGGCTTGCCTCGCCCCGGCCCAATACGGCCGCGAGGCCGGTTGCCAGCACCCGAAACGAAAAATAGAGCGGGCTGAGCAACAGCACTCTCCACGGAAAAAGTTTGGCGGCCAGCCAGGAGCGGTTTCTTTCAATCAGAAACAACCGCCGTTCCGAATGAGCTCCCAGCGTTGCGGCGCCGTGATGAAAAGCGAGGGCCGAAGGGACATAAAGACATCGCCAGCCGGCGATGCGCGCCCTAAGCCCCAGCTCCGCATCGTCCCCGTAGGCGAAGAAGTCCTCATCAAAACCGCCGACATGCTCAAACAGGGCCCGCCGGTAGAAGGCCGCGCAACCATCCGGCCAAGCTGCCTCCTCCATCCGGTCATATTGGCCCCTGTCTTGCTCGCCCGTTCCGCGCCCGCGGTTTTGCCCGTCGGGGTAGATCAGGTGGCCGGCTTTGTCGATGACGCTCCGATCACCGTGAAGGAGGATTTTCGAGGCGGCCATTCCGAACTCGGGGTTCGCTTCGAGGGTCGTGACAAGCGCTTTCAGCCAACCCTTGTCCGCTTCCGCGTCGTTGTTTAGCAGGGCCACATATTCGCCCCGCGCAAATCGCAAAGCCTGATTGTTCGCGGCGCAAAATCCACGATTGTTGAGGTTCTTGATCAAGCGTATCGGAAGCCGGGAAAACTCCTTCTCACGCGTCACTGTTTCGGAACGGTCCCTCGACCCGTTATCCACGACAATGACCGCTGCCGTTGTCGGAATGGAAGCCGCGGACACGAAAGGGAAACTCTACGTTTTCGTAAACTTGCTTGTGCGATTGAGGAACTCGCTGCCGTTACCGCGAAGTTGCTTCAATTTTTATGCGCGGGCGTGGCGCCGAGCCGGGCCGGCCTGGATCGCAGGCAGGCCCGCAGCAATTCACGGCGGTCCCGATTGACAACGACCACCGTGACCAGCGGATCATGCGCGCGCGGGTTGGTAGTGGAACCAATCTGGTCCTCAATCATTGTTACCTAAGTTGTTGGCGCTCTGATTTTTATGCAGCACGGGCAGCCGTCGCAGACAGAATAGTATATTCTTAATTGAATTCAGTACTAGCACTTCCTATGCAAAACTTCGGCGAAGACCTTAGGTGCGCACGGGAGTCGCGTGGAATCTCACTCGAAGAGATGTCAAGAGCGACTCGCATTGGCGTGCGTCTTCTTGAGGCAATCGAGCACGAGCGCTTCGATCAGCTACCAGGAGGCGTTTTCAGAACTAGCTTTGTCCGGCAATACGCGCAAGCCGTTGGGCTGGATGAAGAACGGACAGTCACTGAATTCGAACGCCTATCACCCCCGCAAGAGCTCAACCTAGAAGAACATTTCGGCATCAAGCCGGGCAAGCTTAAAATCAGGATTCCGGTCGACCCAGCAGAGTTCGCCGAGAACGTTGCGGAACTCTATCGCCGCAACCGCCGCCTAGTGACAAGTGTACTCTCTGCGTGCCTGGCGTTGCTGTTGGGAACAGCGGTGTACTGGGTTTGGCCGGCCGAAAGTGGCGATGACGGCGGGTTGGAGGCGGCCCGGCAAAGCTTAAGTTAATCATCGCTGGCATCGACAGGCCCTCCCTCTAATGAGGGCGCCAGCGATGCCGGAATTCAAGTGACCCTGCGGGTGATCGAGAAGGTTTGGGTCCGCGCCACGGCCGACGGCAAACGGGTTTGGGAGAAAACGTTCCGGCGCGGCGACCAAAGCTCCATTGAGGCGGATGAATCAGTCCGGTTGCTCGTGGGAAACGCGGGCGGACTATCAGTCGTATTGAACGGCAGACCCATGCCCCCCATCGGGCCGCGCGGGCAGGTGCGCCGGGTGTTGTTCACCTCGTCGGGCATGCAAGTGGTTGAACCCAGACGCGATTCGCCATCCGACCGGACGACGACGACGGCTTCGGTCGTGTCTTCGGTTTCGTTGGGGCACGGGGCGGCGATTTTGGCGCGGGCCGAGCGCTGACTCGTTTCTTGCGAGCCCAGCCCAACTCTCAAGAAAGCCGGTCTCTGGAGCGGTTTCGTTCTACGCGCCCAACGGCATAAGAAAAACGCGAGCCGGGTAGCATGCCGAGTAACAGGGGGTTCAGTCATCTCCTGCCCCAACCTTCAGCACGAATCAGATAAGGTAATGTCAGAGTCGCTGCTTCGGCCGGGACTTTGATTGACGCACGGGTTACCCACGAGTGTCACCCCCGCGTGTCATCCAGTGACCCCCGGCTTCCGATTTGGGAAAGCCGCGCCGGTCTCGACCTTCTTTCGCAACGGAGTATCCCATCATGAAAACTAGTCGAAGGGGCTTTACACAAGCGTTCGCCGGCGGCGGCTTGGCTCTCGCGGCCGGGCTGACAAAGCATGCGTCCGCTAGCATCTCGAAAGGGGCTCGCATCAAGAAGATCGAAGTATTGCCGACTGCCGTTGAGTTCCAGTCCGAATTCAATATCGGCGTTGGGAAAGTCGGCGGCAAGGGAGTCCCCGGCCAGCACGTTTTCGTGCGAGCGGAAACCGCCGATGGATTGGTCGGCTGGGGAGCGACGAACACGGTTCCGAGCTGGAGCTACGAAACCGTGGAGGCCGTGACTGGAACGCTGCGGCACCACCTGGCTCCGCTGGCGATCGACAAGACGCCTTTCGAGCTGAACGCGCTAAGGAAGGAAATGGACGTCAAGATCCGCCCGGCCGTCAGTAACGGGGCTCCCTTTGCGAAGAGCGCACTCGAAATCGCTTTTCTTGACTTGGCGGGTAAGATCACCGGCCTGCCCCTTCACGCTTTGCTCGGCGGCAAGGTTCATGACACGATCGACCTCTGCTACGCGGTGAGCATCGACGAACCGGCGGCCATGGCGGACGAGGTCAAGCGCTGGCCGGCTTGCTGGTGCTTCAAGGTCAAGGTCTCGGGCGATGCCGATAAGGACATCGCGCGGCTGAAAGCCATTTCCGAAGCCCGGCCCGATGCCGTGATTTGGCTCGACGCCAACCAGTCTTACAAGCCCATTGCTCTCGCGCGTTTCTTCCGGGCGCTGACTCAGTTCGACAAGATTCGCTGTTTCGAGCAGCCTGTACGCAGCGAGGACTGGCTTGGTTTGCGGCGCGCCCGTGAAAAGAGCCCCTACCCGCTGGCGATTGACGAAGGCTGCTTCTCCTCCTATGATGTCGCCCGCATGGCGCGTCTGGACGCTGCTGACCTGGTTGTGCTCAAGGTACCCAAAAGCGCCGGTGTAATGAACTGCCAGAAGAGCGCCATCGTGGCCGAGGCAAACGGCATCGGGCTGCTCGGCAGCGGCTTGACCGATGCCGGCGTCAGCTTCATGGCGGCCATTCATCTTTACTCCACTCTCGATCTTTTGTTGCCTCCAGAATTGAACGGCCCGCAGTTCCTCACCGACATGATGGTGGACGGGATTGACATGAAGGGCGTGACCGTTACGGTGCCTGACAAGCCCGGCCTCGGCATCACGGTTCCAGAAGACAAGATTCGGGCTCATCAGCTTCGGCTGGCCTGATCGAGTTCAAGACGAGGCTGTCGCCGGCCATGACGGCGCAAAATCTGCAAATCATCGGGTAGCGATGACGGACGAGGGTGCGGCAAGGAGAATCCCGTCCGCCACATCCGCTTCCCCGGCTTCCGCTTCACCCACACCAAGCCGACCGGGGGACTTGCATTCACCCGCATTGTGCCCTGACCCGGCCGGCTCATCTTCAGGCTCATCTTGTATTGGACCTGAATTATGCACTGCGGCGTGGACCTGAGGAGGGCTGAGCCGCAAGGGACCATTGGGGACCCCCGAAAACATGGGGTAAAAAGGTAGGCTGGCAAAGATCCCAGCTTCGCCAGCCAACCCCAAGGAGGTCACCCACATGGTTACAGACGAAAACAGCATCGCTTCCAAAGGCCCGTCCAACAAGGCCCAGCCGTGACGGCCTCGCGGCCCAATAAAATCGGGGCTTCGACGCCTTACCACTTCCGCGGCAGGAAGCCGACTCCCTACGGCGGCTTGCTGCCGGTGGTCGGGAGGGCGCTGATCTGAGAGCCTGGCTATGCGCTATGCATAAAATTTTATGCACTAGCCGTAACGCACTGGAAACACGTCACTT
Source organism: Bryobacterales bacterium (assembly GCA_965226185.1). GTDB lineage: Bacteria > Acidobacteriota > Terriglobia > Bryobacterales > UBA6623 > CBDCYS01. The sequence goes on along the minus strand of CBDDCT010000007.1, from coordinate 1,715,963 downwards.
CCGAGCGAGGTTTTGACGACGCGGATTCTGGGCGGGAAGGGAAACCGGGGACGGAGAAGCCAAAAGGCCAGTTGCCGAGCTACCACCTCACGACGACCGCCAACCCGCTACGAACGCAGCCACACTCGCAAAGTGAATCTGTGCATAATTCAGGTTGGACAATTCTGACCGTCCCCTGTTTCTCAAAGGTTTGATACAATCCTTGGTCTCTCCGGAGGGCTATCCGTTGCCCCGCCGCGGTCTCGACCTTGGATTGATGGCCATCTATCTTATTACCGTTATCATCTCAGGAAAGCGGTTTTGTGATCGCCGCGGACCACCCCGGAACCACGACCTTGGCTCCCGACGACTCACTAGACGGTTCAGATCTTTCACGTTACTTTCGACGAGTTTCATTGCGGAAGGGGGTACGCGACGACACTTGGCCTCCGACGTGCCGGTGATCTTGGATACGGGCGATCCAGTTGCAGCAGATCGAAATCCAACTCTTGGGCTAGAGGCCCGAAAGGCCTGCTGTTTGTCAACGGACACTGAGCTGCCGGCGCCCCTGCCGCCCGCGGACCAAGCCGCAAGTCACTGAGGCGCCCGATTGCAAGGTGACCATAGCTTCGGCATCCTGGATTGGGTCGCTCTAGGCTCCTACGGTCTAGTCCTCTTGTTGAGCGGCCTCTGGTTAGGCCGCAAGAAACAACTAGGTACGGAGGACTACTTCCTGGGGGGCCGCGCGATGCCTGCTTGGGCCGTGGCCCTGTCGATTCTGGCCACTTCTCTTTCGGCAGCGACGTTTATCGGCGCGCCCGAGCAGTCTTTTCGCGGAGACTGGACCTATCTATCGATCAACATCGGCGCGATCCTGGGCGCGGTCTTTGTAGCTGGCGTGCTGGTTCCCGCCTTCTACCGCCATCGCGTGGTGACAGTCTATGAATTGCTCGAACTGCGCTTCGGAGCCAATGCCCGAGTCGCCTCGAGCTGGACTTTCATGATTGGCCGCGTTTTCGCAAGCGGCGCCCGAATCTTTATTGCGGCTCTGCCGCTGTCGCTGATCCTGTTCGGGGATCTCGAGACATCGCATCTGTGGCTGGCGATCGCCGCTCTCACCGTCGTGGCGGTCGTCTATACGCTGGCGGGCGGCGTCCGTAGCGTGATCTGGAGCGACGTAATCCAGACTGTCGTTTTCGTCGGCGCGGCGGTGGTGGCGGCTATGCTTCTGCTGCACCGGATCCCGTTATCCGCGGGCGAGATCATCGCCGAGCTCTCCAGCCCCGGCGCGGGCGCTTCGTCCAAACTCACCGTGATCGATCCGGGTTGGGATCTGTCGCAGAGCGGTCTGGGATTCGACGCCTCGTCCTACTACACATTGCTTACCGCGCTGACCGGCCTGACGCTGCTCAACATCGGGGCCTACGGCACTGATCACGACCTTGCTCAGCGCGTGCTGACTTGCCGCAACGCGGCCCAGGGCAGCCGCTCGGTGATCGCCGCGATTCTTGCCGGCATCCCGGTAATCGCCCTGTTCTTGGCGATCGGGTCGCTGCTCTACATCTTCTACCAGCGTCCCGATTTGATGGGTGCATCGGCGCCCGGCTATGCGGTGGACGACAGCCGCCAGATCTTCCTGTCGTTCATTCTCAAAGAGATGCCGCCCGGGATGCCGGGCTTGATGATCGCGGGACTGTTCGCCGCCGGCCTGTCCAGCTTGAATTCCGCCCTCACTGCCATGGCCTCCTCGTTTGTCAACGATTGGTATCGCGTCGTCTTTCCTGACCGGGGAGAGCGTCATTACCTCCGAGCCGGCCGCTTTGCCATGGCCGGATGGGGCCTGGTGCTCGGCGGATTCGCGATGGCTTGCGTCCACTGGCAGCAGGCGGCTGATCAGTCGCTGATCGATTTCGCGCTGAGCGTAATGGCCTTCGCCTATTCGGGCCTGACCGCGGTTTTCTTGACGGCTGTCCTCACCACCCGCGGCAACGGAGGGAGCGCAATCCTTGCTCTGGCTGCCGGATTCGTCACGGTCACGCTGCTCCAGCCCCAGGTTTGGAGTGTATGGGCGCCTGCCGCCTGGCAGCCATTGAGGATGTCCTTCCCATGGCAACTATTGATCGCCACCTCCATTGCCATGGCGGTGTGTTGTCTGGGGAGCAACAAGGCCCGCAAGGCAATCTGACGGGGCATCGACGGTGATCTTCCCGGCTGAGGCTCTGCTTCAGTTTGCGGTTACGGCATGCCGCTGTCATGGGCGGATGTGTGATGATTAGTAACCCTTGGCGGGCTGAATGCCCAGCCCGCCGGCCGTGGGTCCCAACGCCTTTGCATTCTTGCCGGTTTGGAGTCGTGGAAATTCATTCAGTGCCAGCACCTTCGGAAAACTCCCCAAAACAACTCCTTCGCATCCTTGGCAGTTGGGAAGCCGCCTCGATCGTCGTGGGGACCATAATCGGGAGCGGCATCTTTCTGGTTCCATCCACCATGGCCTCCGAGGTCGGCTCGGCCCCCATGGTGTTGCTGGTGTTCACCGTCGGGGGACTGCTTTCCCTCGGCGGAGCTCTGACCTACGCGGAACTGGGCGCCGCCATGCCCCATGCCGGCGGGGAATATGTCTACCTGCGGGAGGCCTACGGGCCGCTGTGGAGCTTCCTATACGGCTGGACACAGTTCTGGGTAGCGAAAAGCGGCGGCATCGCTGCCCTCGCGACGGCCTTTTTTCTTTACCTTGCAAACTTCTGGCCGGGCCTCGAGGCTACTTTCTTCATCGTTCCTCTTCCGTTCGGTGAAGGCGGAGCGCCGCTAGTGGTGCAATACGGTCAGATCCTCGCGATGGGCCTCATCTTTGGCCTGGCTTGGCTGAATTATTTCGGCGTCAAGCTGGGTGCGCGCGTTCAAACCGCCGTCACCGCTCTAAAAATCGTGCTGATCTTGGCAATTGTTGGCCTCGCCGCGATACTCGGCGGCGGCAAGGCTGCCAATCTTGTGTCGACGGTGGAGCACACCGGCGGATTGTCGGGCTTCTTTGCGGCGCTCGTAGCAGCTCTCTGGGCTTACGACGGCTGGAATAACGTGACAATGGTCTCGGGCGAGGTGCGCGATCCGCACCGGAATATTCCGCGGGCGCTGATCTTAGGCGTGGTCGCGGTTATGCTGATCTACCTGGTCACCAATGTTGCCTACTTCTACGTTTTGCCCGCCGCCGCGGTTGCTTCCAGCGAACGGGTGGCCAGCGAGGCGGCCTCGCGATTTCTCGGTGAGGGGGGCCGCGACGCCGTGGCATTCGCGGCAATGATCTCGATTTTCGCAGCGCTCAACGGATCGATTCTTTCCGGCGCCCGCGTTCCCTACGCCATGGCCCGGGATAAGTTCTTTTTTACGGCCTTAGGCCGCGTCCACGAGCGCTATCTGACCCCGCACGTGGCCATCCTGTCCCAAAGCAGTTGGGCGGCTCTGCTAGTGCTATCCGGACGCTACGAACAACTATTCACGTACGTCATTTTCGCGAGCTGGATTCTTTACGGGATGACGGCCGCGTCCGTATTCGTGCTGCGCTCGAAACGCCCTGATATGAAGCGGCCGTATCGAACTCTGGGCTATCCCATCGTTCCTGCATTGTTCGTTTTCATGGCAGGATCTCTGGTCGTGATGACACTATTCAAATCGCCCCGCGAATCTCTCACGGACCTGCTGCTGATCGCTCTCGGGTTTCCGTTTTACAAATTTTGGAAAAAGCGCGCCGAACCCTTTTCTTCCGGCTCGCTTTGAGGCATAATAGTAAGCATGAATTGGGTGAATGCCGCGAATCCGGACAGTCGTTGGCACGGCTTTGTTTTCATCCCGTTCCGGTCCCCAAGCCGCACTTCCATCCTGAGTTTGGGACCCCGCTGGGTCTTCGCCGCAACAAAATAGCGCATTCTGTTCTGAATCCAGAACAAATTTGTTGACTCCGGGCCCTCAATTTGCTATAAAATTATTCATGGGCATGTTTTGTTGCGGTCCATCGTTCTGTTTTCAGAACGAGTCCGGCCAAAGGCAGCATTTCCCTGAAATGGCGGGCGGCTTGGTTAAATTCCGGAAATCCGCCATGATCTTGATTCGGAAAGGGAGATCGATACTATGGATGTGAACAAGATTTTAGTTGAACTACGTCAGGAAAGAGAACAGATTGAAGATGCCATCGTCTCGCTCGAGCGGCTGGCGCGTGGCCGCGGAAAGCGCCGGGGCCGTCCACCTTCATGGATGAAGCAGGCTGGTGAAAGGAAGCGCGGCCGGCCTCTAGGAAGTACCAACAAGGCTCGGGCGATAGCAGCCTAGCCGGCGGTTAGCTCGAGGAAAATCGCCTGAAGACTGACACGGCCGAGATGCCGTAACCGCGCTGGAGTCACGGGCCGCGAATCTTAGGGGTAGTAAGGGGAATGCAGCCAAGCGGCCCAACAACATTTTTGACAGCTCGCGATTCGGGCGCCGCGAGTGAGAGATCCTTACTCGTTGCGGGCGCGGAGCGGAGTCAGTAGAGCAGATAGCGGGTCCGAATCCGCAAGAAAGAGCGCTGTTGCGCTTGCCACATTGACCAAATGGACGACGCTGCTCGTCCTTCCGAAAAGGCCGCGAGCGTCGCCTCGTGCCCGACCAGCCTTGCCGTCAGCTCCATTTTCATGCGCCCAGGGTAGGACTTCAGGAGTTGCGCCGCGATTTCCAGTCCAATCCGGGTCGATCGAACAGAGTCTCGATCCAGCACGGAGATCTGAACCCCCTCGATCGGCGTGCCCGCGAAGCGAGATGATTTCGGCGTTCGGCGTACGGGATAGAAGCTGATACCCTGTAGCCTCCTGCTATTGAGGTCATCGGCCAATGTAGCGCCGTCGATCCAGTCCGCTCCGACGAACAAAAAGGGTGTATCGGTTCCTCGGCCGACCGAGTAATTGGGTAGCCCCTCGAGCAGGGCGATCCCGGGATACAGCAGCGCTTGTTCGACACCCCGAATGTTGGGAGACGGATCCACCCAGGGAAGTTTCGTCTCGTCAAACCAAAGGCCGCGGCGCCAGCCTTCCATCCGAACGACTTCCAACCGGGCGCCGATTTTCCGTTCTTTGTTGAACATTTCCGCCAGTTCACCCACCGTCATCCCATGGCGAACCGGCATTGAGAAGTAGCCCACGAAGGATCGGTGGGCTTCATCGAGCATGGGGCCTTCGACCGTGATACCGGTGATGGGGTTGGGGCGATCCAGAACATAGAACGGAATCCCCAGTTTCGCCGCCTCTTCCATTGCATAGGCCATCGTTGTGGCGTAGGTGTAGAAACGAGCCCCTACGTCTTGAATGTCGTAGACCAGCACGTCAACGCCGCTCAGCATGGCCGCGGTCGGGCGGCGGCGGTCTCCTTGATATAAGCTGTGGATGACAACGCCGGTTTTCTCGTCCTTCCCGTCCGCGATACCCCGGTGATCCTCGCGGCCGGCGATGCCGTGTTCAGGGCTGAAAATTGCCGCCAGCGTAACCCCAGGCGCCTCGAAGAACAAGTCGATGTTCCGGCGGCGGCGGCGATCGATGCCGGTATGATTGGTAATCAGCCCGACCCGTTTCCCCGAAAAACGCGCGAATTTCTCTCCGACCAAGACATCGAGGCCGCTGAGCACGGTTGCCCCGCGGACACCGGGGGATCGGGGCGCCGTCCCCGGAGCACGGCCGCGCTGCCAGCTCGCCTGCCGGGCTTGCTCCAAGTCAACATCGGAGAGCGAAGCAGCGACTATGCTGGCGACTTTGCCGCGCAAATCCACGACGGAAGTTCTGACCGCCGGGTGAACACGATTCGTCATCAGAATGACGTAGGTCCGCGTGGCGGGGTCGATCCAGATCGATGTGCCGGTGTAGCCGGTGTGGCCGTAGGAACCCACCGCAAACAGATCGCCCCGCGTGGACGCGTAGGGCGAATCAATGTCCCAACCCAAGCCGCGAAGCGCGGCATGGTTCCGCGGGGACTGGGGCGTCGTCATCTTCACCACGGCCAGCGGACTCAAGATGCGCACGTTATCCGCTTGTCCTTCATTCAGCATTCGTCCGCCATTGAGCATCATTTGAACGAAGCGGCTTAAATCGTCCGCCGTCGAGAACATGCCGGCGTGACCCGCTACTCCACCCATGAACCGCGTCGTGGGATCATGCACGACACCGTGCAGTAAGGTTCCGTCGGGCAGCTTCTCGGTTGGAGCGATTCTCGACCGAAGCTCTGGCGGCGGAAGGAAGCGCGTGTCGGTCATTCCGAGCGGCCCAAAGATCCTTTCTGCGGCGAATTCGTCTATCCTCCGCCCGGTCGTCTTTCGAACCACCTCGGCAAGCAGAAGATAGTTGATGTCGCTGTAGATAAACTGTGACCCCGGAAGGGCGACGGGGACTTCCTCGTAGGCCTTGTCTATACCGGTTTCGTAGCCGCTCCAGGCAGGCTCCAGGTCCAAGTCGGGCCGCAAACCTGAAAAATGCGTCAACAGCTCAAGCAGCGTGATCGGCGATTCCCCCCCCGAAAAATTCGGCAGGTGTTTTGTCACCCGGTCGGTGAGACGAATCTTTCCTTCTTCGACCAGCATCATGACCGCGGGCGCGGTAACAACCACTTTGGTCAGCGAAGCGCAGTCGAAGATCGTGTCGAGTTGCATCGGCTGACGGATGGGCTCGATGCTTCTCAGCCCGTAGGCCTTGCGGTGGAGAATCTCGCCGCCGCGGCCGACAAGAACAACCGCGCCGGGCATCGTTCCGTCGTCAATTGCTTTCTGAACGACAGCGTCGAGCCGCCCGGACAACTGCCAACTCGGAGCGGCTTGGAGGTCCGCCCCTCCAAAGATGCAGAACAAAAGGGCGAAGGTGATTCTCGGCCAGGGCATGGTCGCTTGGGTTGTCAGATAACGCCGGAACAGGTGATCTTGCTCATTATCGCCGAACGCAGTGTATGGCACGGCGATCAACCACTCACATTAGACCAGCCACGGGAAACTCAACTACAATCGGGCATGCGTTTGCTCCGAATCGTTTCCCTCTTCGTCCTAACTATTCCGCGCTGCATGTATCGTTCGTCATGAAGAGCGGCCAAATCTACAAGCGTCCCTGAGAACGAATCGCCCCATGAATTCGGGAGAACCCGCGGGTCGAGCGTGACCAAGCGGAAACCCCGCAAGCGCGTCGAGCTGACAACTTCATGAGGCTGCCCGCGACTTTTCCCCGGAAATCGTAGCCTTCCTGCCCCCAACTTCCCCCTCGGTTCACTTTCGAGCGTTTGTCGTCTTGCTAGGGTAGGAGGCGCAACCATGGTGGAAACGGCAAACGAACTCAAGCCTGAGCAGTACCGCAGTTTTCTTCTCCTTTTGGCCCGCGGAGGCCTGCGGGCGCTAGGTCCGGCCGCCCATAAGGTGAGCGGCTCCGACATTGTGCAGGACGTCTTGTTGCAGGCCCACGAGGCTTTGCCCCAATTCCGGGGAACGACGCGCGGAGAGTTATTGGCGTGGCTGCGAAAGATTCTTGAGAACCAGCTCTATGATGTCGCCCGCCACTTCGGCCGCAAGAAGCGCGACGCAGGTTTGGAGCAGTCGATCCACGGAGCGGTGAGCGGTTCGGTGGACCGCATTGAGAAGCTGGCCGGAAACCTGACGTCCCCGAGCCAATATCCCGAGCGGCACGAGAGGGAGCGTCGCCTGGCCGAGGCTCTGGAAACTCTTCCGGCAGAACAAAGGACGGCCGTTGAACTGCATCACCTGGTGGGTTACTCGGTGAATGAGGTCGCCGAGAAAATGAATCGCACGCGAGCGAGCGTGGCGGGTTTGTTGCGGCGCGGGCTCGGTGAACTCCGTGAAAGCTTGACAGACCTCGAGTGAATCCGAATTGCAGACAGCACAGACAGCACAACAAAGCGAGTTGCAGTTCCTCGGAATCCCCCACCAGAACACCTCACGATAAAAACCACCAACGGTCGCTCAGTTGATTCTGCTCCTTCCCGTCATCGCGGTTCATTCCCGTACGTTTGTCGTCTTAGTCCTTGAAGACAGATAAAGACAGATCAAGGCTTCTCTGTAGCCTTCAACTTCGGACCAAAGGAGTCGACAGTGACCACCATGGAAGCAATACAGCCTGCCAAAGAGCACTTTGGCCGGATCCTCCAGCAGCAGCTTGAAAGGGTCCAACGCCTGAAACAGGAAGACGACTGGATCGACTACGCCTCGGTCAGCCCGATCATCATAGGCATGATTGGGGGCGACGGCATCGGTCCGACGATCAGTGCGGAGACGGAGCGAGTTCTCGATTACCTGCTTCGAGACCAGGTAGCGTCCGGGAAAGTGGAGTTTCGAATCATCGAGGGGCTCACCATCGAGGACCGAGCGGCCAAGATGCAATCGATCCCCGACGGCGTTCTGGAAGCGATCAAGCAGTGCCACGTCATCTTGAAAGGCCCCACACACACTCCGGAGAAGGGAGACGGCTGGCCCAACCTGGAGAGCGCCAATGTCTTGATGCGCCAGAAGCTGGACCTGTTCGCCAACGTGCGCCCCGTGCGCATCCCGAGCCACGACGTGGACTGGATCTTCTTTCGCGAGAACACCGAGGGCCTCTACGCCCTAGGCAACCAGGGAATCGACGTAACGTCTGACTTGGCGGTGGACTTCAGGGTCACGACGAACCAGGGCTCGGAGCGCATCATTGACGCCGCCTTCGCGCATGCTCAGCGAACAGGCAAGAGGCGCGTCACCGTTGTTACAAAGGCCAACATCGTCAAACGCACCGACGGCAAGTTCTTGGATATCGCCGGGCAGGTGGCGGAGCGCTACCCCCGGATCGAATGGGACAGTTGGTACATCGACATCATGACGGCCAACTTGCTGGACGCGAGGCAGCGAAGCCGGTTCGAGGTCCTGGTGCTTCCGAACCTCTACGGCGACATCCTCACTGACGAGGCTGCCGCGCTGCAGGGCGGCGTCGGGACGGCCGGCAGCGCCAACATCGGCAAACGGTACGCGATGTTCGAGGCCGTTCACGGCACGGCTCCCCGCATGGTCCGAGAGGGCTTGACGCAGTACGCCGATCCCACCTCGTTGCTACGGGCAAGCGCGATGATGCTGGAGCATCTGGGCTTCAAGGACATGGGATCAAAGCTGAACAAGGCCCTCGACATCTGTGGACAGTTTGAGCGGCGGGTGGTGATGACCGGGTGCAGCACCGGGGCGACGACCTCGGAGTTCGGTGACTACGTGATGGCGACGGTGGCGGACCCGAGAGTTGAGATGCTCTGGGAGGAGCGCGGGACGAGCATCGGGGGGGTGAGGCCGTCCTAATTCGTACTGAGATCACCGTCCGTGTATTTAGCGGGTAACGCGTCAAGCCTAGGTAGAAAAACGCCGCCGCGGCGCGGGAGCACCTGAAAGACCTTCGAGTGGGTAAGTAAGGGAATCAATGTTTATTCAATACATTGCATACACGTTCTTCCTTTCATTCGGCATTGTGTTAATGCTGATGGGGCTGCGTAACCTCAAGCGCGCTCGTGCCAGTCAGGCCTGGCCTACGACTCTCGGTCAAATCGTTTCTTCGCACCTCGTAGAGGAATGTGATCCGCCGGACATGGACGGAGGGGGAGGCACGTATTTCTCGCCGGATATCCGCTACTGGTACGTGGTGAACGGCATCGAATATTCTGGCGATCAAGTTTGCTACGGGGACTTTGCGATTTGCAATGTACCGTTCGAAGCGGTAGACATGGTTCGGCGGTACCCGGTCGGGCGAGCCGCCGAAGTTCACTATGATCCCTCTGATCCGTCGAAAGCGGTCCTCGAGTGTCGCCCATATTGGCAGAATTTAGGGACAATCGTGATCGGAATGCTTGTCACCGTTTTTGTAGCCGGAATAGGCGGAATGATGCTAATGAAACTATGGAACGGGTAGCGCGCCGGTTCGCGGCTGAACTCATCAAGAAGCCGTTGCATCGAAACCGGGCGTCCGATGCACTGGATCATCGACGGGAGGTAGCCGGCGGCATGACAAACCAAACGATTGCCACTGCCAAGAACGCGGCAAGCAACGCCATAATCCAGGGCCACAGGGCCGCTGGGATGGTTTCGCTGTATCGCCGCTGAACTACAACAATGAACTCAGAGCCTTCCACGGGAGCGAAACCGGCCACCCACCGGCCGCCGTACTTCTGGGTAACTCCAGCGCCCAGCGAGACGACAGGATCATGGTAATTCTCCGCAATGTAGTTGTCCGCGATGCTCTTTCGAATCGTCTCGGCCTGCTCGCTTGAAATCCAGACGGGCGCTGTTCCACGCTCGTAGGCGGGGTGAAGCAAGACGAGAAATTCCGAAGCGCCGTCCGGCAGCCTCGGTTCTCCCGGAATGAAAAACGAGTCCTTGCGGGCGAGAAGAGCGGTTGTGAATTCTCCGCTCTCAAGCTCGGGCAGACCCATCTGCGGACTCGTGGTAACCGACGCCACGACGGCGCCAACGATCTTTTCGCCGTCTCGCACAGCGGCGCAAATCCCAAACTTGTAGAGGTCGTCAGAAATGGCTTTGTAGATCCGCGAGACGTAAACAGGTGTTCCACCTTCCGTTTTCGCCAACTGTAGCGCACCTTTATAGTAGTCCCGGAACCTTCGATCTTTATCTTTCTGGAGAGGCGCGGGCTCCGGCCATCGTGCCACGATTTCTCCATCAGCATCAGCGAGGATGAACCAGCTTTCGAAAGGGGATTCGCCGTTTAGGTCTACTCGCCTGGTCCCTGTTTCCTCGATGAACGTTTGCAAGCCCGTGAAGTTTCGTTGCGTCAGAAGTTCGCCGAGACGCGGGTCCCGCGCCGTCCCGACTGCCTGACGTAGCTGCTCCAGCCGAAGCTGGAGGGTCTCAGCGTTCTGGCGGGCAAGGGCGACCAGGGCGCGGCCGGGCTCCGCGATGATGTCGGCGATGATCACGCCCGCCAAGGTCAAAAACGCTAGGATCATCAGCGCCAGCCCCACGCCGAGAGGGTTGCGGCGGCGCCACAGCCGCGAACGGCCCAAGCGAGAAAGGGGCCTTGCTCTGGTGGGCCGGTGGTCCAACCATCGGCCGAGGTCTTTTGCCAGTCCCTCGGCGGAACGGTAGCGTTCGTCGGGATCGTGCCGCAAGCATTTGAGGCAAATGCCTTCCAGAGTTCGGTCCACGCGAGGGTCGATTGTGCGCGGAGACTTTGGTTTTAGCCCCGGATCTCGTACCTGCCGTAGCGTTTCCTTCACGGTCGAGGCTCCAAAAGGAGACTTGCCCGTCTGCAGCGAATACATGGTCGCGCCAAGCCCGTACACGTCGCTCAGGGTTGTCGCGTCTTTTCCTTCAGCCTGCTCGGGCGACATGTACGCAGCCGTGCCGGCGATCGTCTTGTAGACCTGACTCTCCTCGCTGAGCTGGCCGCCGGTATTGGCCGGCAAACCGTCGGCGCCGATCTCCTGGGCCAGGCCGAAATCGGTCACGTAGGGTTTGTCTTGCGTGCTCTCGTTTTCATCCGGATCCAGCAAGATGTTCGCTGGTTTTAGATCGCGGTGCAGGATGCGGCGCTGGTGCGCGTGGTGCACCGCGCGTGCCACCTGCACCATCAGCTTGGCAACAGACCGCTGATCCGCGGCAAAGCGCTCTCGATGTTGGGCCAGGTTTCCGCCCTCGGCCAACTCCATGCTCAAGAAGGGTCGGCCCTGGTGTTCCCCGACGTCGTGAACTCGCACGATGTTGGGATGTTTCAACTTCGCCATGCTCTGGGCTTCAACGCGGAAACGTTCCACCGACGCTTCGGCCATCAGCGAACCCGGCAAGCTCACCTTGAGGGCGATCGGAACCTTCAGCTCCTCATCAAACGCCTTGTAAACAACGCCCATCCCCCCGTGGCCGATGTAGCGGATGCCGGTGTACCTGCCGAAATCCGCCAGGCGGCAGGGGATGCGGCCAAAGCCCGATAGAACCACGTTTTCGTTCTCGAAGTGCTTGAGAAGCTGCGTCGCCAGGTCGGGATGTTTCTCAACGTATTTCGTTTGCAGAGCGCATAACTCGGAGAGATTGTCTTTGAATGCTTCGGCCTCTTCCATGTAGTCGGCGAGAACTTGGTCCAACCGATCTGAATCAGGTGCGGAATCGGGCTGTTTGCTCATCGGTTAGGCTCTTTCGGCCTGCTTTCACCGCAGTACAAGTCTAGGCTGCGGCAGAGCGATCTACTGGAGGATGCCCGCCAGTTCTTGTGCATCCATATCCCCCAACCCAGGACGAGGACAGTATACCCCGGAGCGGCGGGACCGACGCGGAGGAAGAGCAGGCCTTGCAGGAGAAGACGACAACCGGCCGAAGACGGACCGCGGTGATTGATGATTTCTTGTCCTCTGGCCGGACTGGGACGGCCGGGTCCTTTGGGGGCGTCAGGGCGCCGTACTCGCCGGCTGTTTCACGGGTCTCCGTTTCATCTTGTTCCATCTGCATTTCGTGCGGTCCGTCATTCGCAAGGTGGCGTCCTAGCCAATAGGAGACTACACATGACTTGGCTCACTGAACACTGGCTCCAATTACTCTTGATGGCCGGCTACTTGGCCATGCTGGCCCATCATTGCTGGGCTGGTAAGAAGGGCACCCACAATCTGGCTGACTACTTGATCGCCGGACGCGGTCTGGGCGGCTGGGTGATCGCCCTGTCCTTCTACGCAACCTATGTCAGCACCAACAGTTTTGTGGGGCACGCCGGCAAGAGCTGGGACGTTGGCTTGATCTGGTACATCAAGGGCGTCGTGATCATTGCCTCGTGCTACTTCGCCTGGTATGTCGTCGCGCCACGTTTTTTCACCATGACCCGGGAGTACCACTCCCTAACCCTGGCTGAATTTCTGGGGCGGCGGTATGACTCGCCCGCCCTGCGCCGGGTTTCGGCGCTAGTGATCTTCCTGGCCTCGTGGGTTTACCTGGTCGCCGTTTACAAGGCATCAGCGCTTGCCTTGCAACAGTTTCTCGGCCTGGAGTACCGCCTGGCCGCGGCGGCGATCTTCGTGGTGGTGACCACATATACCCTGGCGGGCGGCTTTCGTTCCGTCGTCCTCACCGATGCCGTGCAGGGATTGCTGATGGCTTTTGGCAGCGTCGTACTGTTCGTCGCCGTGATCATCAGGGGCGGCGGGCTGACAGCAATCTTGGAAACCGTCCGCGATCAGGATCCGAATCTAGTGTCTTGGCAGGGCAACATGCCCTTAGCCGCCGTTCTCGGCTTATCCATCGCCGGCGCGATGAAGATGCTGGTCGATCCCAAGCAGCTTTCACGCATTGACGGCCTCAAGGATCAAGGGGCCCTGCGGGTGGCTCGGGTCGTGACGCCTCTACTGATTCTGATTACCTACATATGTCTGTTACCCCTCGGCGCCTTCGCACATGCTCTGATTCCCGCCGGCGCCATAGCCGATTCCGATCACGTAATGCCTTACCTGTTGGGCACGTTCGAAGTGCTCGGCCCCGGACTCAGCTCCTTTTTCCTGTTGGTGTTACTCTCCGCCGCGATGTCGTCGCTTGATTCGGTGTTGCTGGTGGCGGCGGGTTCCATGAGCCGCGACGTAATCATCATGGACGGCCAGGATCAAAAAGCCATACGCCAAACCCGCTTGTGGGTGGTCGTGCTGTCACTGGCAAGTATGGTGGCCGTTCTGAATCCGTTCGCTGGGATTGTGCAGATCGCCGCGTTTTCGGGGTCGCTCTACGCGGCCTGTTTCCTGCCCACGCTGGTGTTGGGGCTCTACTGGAAACGCGGCACTTCGGCCGGCGCCCTGACTTGCGTCTTGGCCGGCTCGATCACCGTCATCGCCTGGTACTTCGGCAAAGCCGCCGGATGGACAACTTGGCACGAAGTGTACGCCGGAACTGCCGTGGCATTTTCGGCCTACGTTGGGGTGTCGCTGTTGACCTCAAACCGTGCGTCTCGAAAATCTGCACCGGCCCACCGGTTCGTTTCCCCGCATCTGTCGTCCTAGTCTTTAAGGAAGACGGGTGAAGATGGCAATGTATTTGTCCAAGTTGTAGACTGCTCGGAATAGGAGGAGGCACATGGGATTCGTGGTGCTGGGTGCTGCTGTCGCGCTGCTACTGGCGCTCCTTACGCTTCGGGCAAAGGCCCGACACGACAGGGCCGTCCGCCTGATTCATCAAACCCCTGTTACTACCGTCGCCGACCTGGTCCAGTCCTTCACAGCCCGCACTGACCCTGCCAGCCCAACCCATGCCGCGGTGCCACTGCTGTCCAAATTAGCTGAGCGGAGCGGGTTCGGCTGCTGAAAACACGCCAGAAAGCCCCGCCAGGAGGCCGATCTGGGAACCAGGTTGCCGGTTTGGACAAGATAGAAATCATGCTGCTGTCCCAATTAGGCCTCCATTCCCGCCAGTAATAATTGCTGTGGCGACTCGGGTTCGCTGCCCGGCGGCGGGTGAAACGGTTCGTCCAGCCAGGCGAACAATTCGCGGTGCACAAACAACTGCTGCCGCAACAAAGCGACCAGATTGGACAAGCTCCAGCCCCAACGCGCCCGCAGCTTTAAGTACCGCAGCAGCAAGATCGCGATCAGCGCCGTCCAGATCTGGATCTTCAGCGCGTTCGCCGAGGTGCCCACGAAGGTCTTCACCCGCAAGTTCTGCTTGAGAGCCTTGAAAAACAGCTCCACTTGCCAGCGGTCTTGATAAATGGCGGCAATCGTTGCGGCCGCCAACCCCAGGTGATTCGTCAAGAACACGAGCGTGCGCTGCTGCTTGGCGTCGAAGTATTCGATGCGGCGGAACACCACCTCGGAGCCGCTGGCGGCCAGCGAGGGAAAGAAGATCACTTCGTCGCGGCGCACGCCTCCGGGACGGCGCGGCAACGGGCGCTGTTCGAGAACCTCGTAGTTGGCCCCGCGTTTCAATCGTGTGACAAAGAAAACGCCCCGCTCGCTCAGCTCGGCGAACCAGTCGTAGTCGTTGTAACCGCGGTCGAAGACCACGATCGTGCCGCGGTCGAACGACATTTTGCGGGCCGGCGCCAGGTCGGGCGTCTTGGCGTCGGTGACCACGCAGAAGCTGGGCAGGTAGCCGTCGTGATCGAGTACCAGATGGAGCTTGACGGCGCCCTTGGTGCGCTGGAACTGGGCCCAATCAAACAGCGAGGCGCACAGATCGATGACGCTGGCGTCCAGACTCAGCAGCTTGTTTTTGAAACGGAACTTGTGGCCCGGCGCCGCGCCGCGGCACTTCGCCAGCAGTTGATGAAAGACCGTTTCGTAGATCTGCCAAGGGCGTTGCCGGTTGGCGTAGGCCAGCGTCGAGCGCGGCGGTGCGGCGGACAAGCCCAGGTGCCGCAGCTTGCCTTCGCTGGCCGCCAGACCGCCGCAAATCTCACGCAACGACTGGGCGCGGCCGAGCTGGCAGAACAGCATGGCGACGAACTGTCCCCAGCAAGTGAAGCCGCGGGCGTGGCGCTCCCCGCGATGCTGGCGGACGGCCTGTTCAAACTCCGAACGCGGGAACAGCTTTAACAATTGAGAGAAAATACTGCATACTTGACTCATGGCGGGGCCTCCTCGGGCGGGTTGGTTCATAGGCCTGAACCCAATCCCAACCTAACAGAGGTTCCGCCTCCCCGGCTTACGAATTCAAAACGCTAATTTGGACAAGAGTGCCGCGGTGCAGGGCCGCGTCGTGCCAAGGGAGACGACACGTTTGACGGCTCCGATCACGAGTAGCTCATGCGTTGCCTATGAGGTGCGCGTATTCTATGACTTTGGTGATGACGAAACCCCCGACAAGAATTACATCGAGGACTCCAGGTGGGTGCCGTGGGCGGTCGACGATGGTACAGGGCTCGCCCTAGCCCCCTTCAATCCATTCGAACCGGCCAAGGCATTACATGGTGATTCTTATTGTTACTGGCCAGGAAGGGAATCCACCGGGGATACATTCAAGAACAACACGACAACATTCGCTCGCTACTTGAATCCTGAAACCCTTGACCTCCTTGCAAGAGAAGATAGGAGATCGAAAATGGCAACTCTCGACCGTGTAATCTCGCACTATGGTCGTGAGCGCTTGCCGTCACCAGGAGGCTGGCTGTCCCCTTCGTATGAGGACCTCTCGTGGGAAGTGAACATTCTCAAGGAGTTCGGGAATGAGGTCTTCCTCCTGGGCCCGTGCACGGTCCAAGAAGGCTGTGCTCACTTCCAGCTTGGCTCAGACGCAGCTCGGATTTGGAACCGCTCCCACCAGTTTCTCGCCGCCGCGACCGACTCGCTCCTTTGGTTTGGGAGCAGAGCGGATGCCCTCTCGCATGAGCAATTGTCCGCGAAACGTAGCGCACGCTGGGCCAAGATCTGGTTCACCGTATCTGTCATTCTCGCTGCGGCCTATCTCCACTTCGGGTGGGCCTTAAAGGTTACAGGCTGACCAACCGGGCAAACGCTTTCCCCGCTCAATGCCCGCCGGCAGCTTTCGGGTCTCGGTTTCGGCGGCTCTTCCCCAAAAAAGACATCCCCCGCGGTCCACTTCTCCGCGTTTGACGTCTTCCTGATTAGAGGCACAACTTGTAGCGAAAGGAGGAAATCATCATGGGTATGTTCGACGAACAGAATACAGGCGGCACCGGAGGGCTCGACCCCCAAAAGGTACGTGAGGTCGGTTTGCAAGGACTCAAGCACGCCGGCACCGGTCTAAGGGCCCTATTTGGAGTCCCGCCCTTTATGAAAGTCGTGGCGCTGGGAGCCATCTTGGCCGTGGCGGTCATCTTCGGCAAAGGGCTTGTCAAGACCGTTGCCAACGGTACCTACCAAGTAAGACAGATGGTCGTTACGGGCGCCATGGAGGCCAAAATGGAACCGGGTATGTGGATGAAGTTGTTCAGCGACATTAAGATCTGGCCGAAAGCGCAGACCTTCTTCCCCGGATTTCCACTTTAGTTTCGGTTCTGCTAACCATCGGGTGACCTCGGACGCCTTTATTTATGCGGGTTGAAAAGCAATCAAGGCGCTGAGGAGATCAACACCCAATGGGTGAAAAAGAAAACAAGCCGTTCCAGCTAAGCTTCAACGGCTTATTGAAAGTCGATTTCCAAGGATCGCGCGTCACTTCCGATGGCGGGCTCATTCTCGTCCGCGAGCTGGACGAGCGACTCGGGCTCGGGAAGCTGATCGACGAACATCTCAGTGACCCACGGCAAGGCTCGAACAAAAAGTTCCCGTTCGCCGATCTGCTGCGGCAGTCAGTCTACTCTCGGCTGGCCGGCTACGAGGACCTCAATGACGCCGTGCGAGTATCCGCCGATCCGACCTTTCGCTTGATCGGCTCGCAGAAGAACTGGGATCGCGGCGGGGCACTGACCTCGCGACTGCAGAGCTTCGAGACGGAGATGCTGGCGAGCGAGGAGAACTTGCTGGGGCTGATGGCTGTGAACCGCGAGCTGGTGGCGCAAGCCGAGACGCAAGACGACTCCGAGCGCGTCGTTCTCGACATGGATTCGACCGAAAGCCCTGTCCACGGCCAGCAAGAGGGCAGTGCCTACAACGGCCATTTCGAGTCGGTCTGCTACCACCCGTTGTTGTTGTTCAACCAGCACGGCGATTGTCTGGCCGCCAAGCTGCGTCCCGGCAACGTGCACAGCGCTGAGGACTGGAACGAGTTGCTGCTGCCCGAGATCGAGCGCCAACAGGCTGCGGGCAAACAGGTCACCTTCCGGGGCGATGCGGCCTTTGCCAAGCCGGAGATTTATGAGTTTTCGGAGGAACGCGGAGTGCAGTACGCCATTCGCATTCCGGCCAACAAGAGCTTGGAATTAGCGATCGAAGACATCTTGTTTCGCCCGCCGGGCAGGCCGGGTCGCAAGCCCTTGGTGCGCTACAAGAGCTTCCGCTATCAGGCGCAGAGTTGGTCCAAGCCGCGACGCATTGTGGCCAAGGTCGAGCATCATCTCGGTGAGCTGTTCCCGCGGGTCGGATTTATCGTGACCAACATGAGCTTGCCAAGCCGGTCGGTAGTGCGCTTCTACAACAAGCGCGGCACGGCCGAGCAGTGGATCAAAGAAGGCAAACAGGCCACGCACTGGACGCGGCTTTCGTGCCATCGCTTCCGGGCCAACGAAGTGCGACTGCAACTGAGCGTGCTGGCCTACAACCTGGGCAACTTGTGGCGGCGGCTTGGGCTGCCGCACAGGATCAAGAGCTGGTCGCTGACGAGCTTGCAACAGCGGCTGATGAAGACCGGCGGTCGGCTGGTCAAGCACGCCCGGTATTATTGGCTGCTGCTGGCCGAGGGGCATCTGAACCGGCGGCTGTTCGCTGACATGCTGCACAGGATCTGGGCGCTGCCGCTGCCGAGCGGGTAGCGTTGACCGGGCGAGGATCAACAGTTTTCGGCTCCAAAAAAGTTTTTCAAGGAGCAGTGTCGGCCGGAGCGCCGTTCAGCCCGCTCAATCAACGTCTGTGAGCGGATGGATGAGCCCTGGCGCCTAGCGGCGGAGGTGATGTGCAGGGTTCAGCGCGGAAAGACGTGGTATTCGGGGCAGCGCGGGTGTATACTGTCGCCGTACCAGGGTCAAAATGGAAATCCTGGTTAAAGAAGGCAAGCAGGCCACGCACTGGACACGGCTTTCGTGCCATCGCTTTCGGGCCAACGAAGTGCGACTGCAACTCAGCGTGCTGGCCTACAACCTGGGCAACTTGTGGCGGCGGCTGGGACTGCCGCACAGGATCAAGAGCTGGTCGCTGACGAGCTTGCAACACAGATTGATGAAGACCGGCGGTCGGCTGGTCAAGCACGCGCGGTATTACTGGCTGCTGCTGGCCGAGGGGCATCTGAACCGCAGGCTGTTCGGTGACATGCTGCACAGGATCTGGGCGCTGCCGCTGCCGAGCGGGTAGAACGGTCGCTCGCGAGTGCGAAATCTGGATGCTGCGGAGTGAAGCTCGGAGGAGTGCCTGAAAAACCGCCTTCCGACCGACGAATTGTCCCCTTCGGAGAACGAAAGGGTCTAGTGGAAGCACTTCGGTCCGGCCCGGTGCGTGCCTGCGGTCAAGAAAGGCTTGCGTTCAAGAGAGAAGGAACGTAGAATCGAGGAGGCCAAGATCCAAAATGGAAATCCTGGTCTTCTTCACGAAAGATGATGAAGGCGGAGAAATTGCCGACAACAGCATCGAGGTCCGCTTTAACGACGGTTCCCTCTGCGACGTGTCGGGAACCATGCGGATTATTCTGCCGAGCTCGGAGCAACAAGCGATCGACCTGGTGCGCACCTATGGCTACATGGACTACATCGATCTGCAACAGAAGCTGGTCCTGCCGGTTGTCCGCAATGCACTGCGTCTCACCGCCAACCTCATGTCGGCGCGGGAATCCTACTCCGAGAAACGCGCGGACTTCGTTTTCTGGGCCTGGGATCAGGTTCAGAACGGACTCTATGAAACCGAGGAAGAAACCCGCAAGGTGGCCGATCCCGTTTCCGGACAGGAAGTGACGAAAACCTTCAAGATCATCAAAACGCGGGCCGGGGGCGGCCCCGTCTACCAGCACAACCCGCTGCAAGGGCTCGGCATTACTCTGGCGAACTTTGAGGTGAAGCTGTTCGATTACACCGAAAAAGTGCGGGCTCAGATCGGCACGCAGCAAACCGCCTTGATGGCGGTCGCCACCGCCCGAGCCAAGGCGCAACAAGCGGAACAAGAAGCGCTCATGGCCGAGGCAGAGGGTAAGGCGAACGTGGCACGGGCCAAGTACGAGGAAGAGGAGAAAAAGGTTCGAGCCGTCGTGGGCGCGCGGCAGCGCCTTGAAGTCGCGGAGCTTGACCGCCAAGCGTCTGCTGAAAAAAAGCAGGAGCAGATTCTGCTGGGGCAGGGTGAGGCCGAGCGGAAGAGGCTGGTCTTGCGGGCCGACGGCGCTCTGAAGCAGAAGCTCGACGCCTACGTGCGGGCGCAGCAGCTCTGGGCCGGCGCCTTCGCGCAACGTCAAGTTCCCACTTTGGTTATGGGAGGCGGGGGCGCGGGAGACACCGACAAGAGCACAACAGACTTCGCCCAGATGATGCAGCTTATGGTGGCCAACCAGATGGGACTCGATCTTTCGGTTCCAAAGGGGGCCACACGAGTAACCCGGTGATTCGGCGCGGGAGAAAGTCGGAGACGGCTACGACTTTTTCAGATCCCGCGCGAACGGGACCCTTTTAGGCCGCAGCAGCCCGGTGGCCCACGCTGACTTTCAGCCGCACGTCCTCATGGCGCTGCAGGGCTTCGATCACCCGCGATAGATGAGATGCTCGCGGGTTCCCCTTGGGCCCGAACATCCGAATGAGACTCTTTTCCGGAGCGCCGACCGCTTCGCTCAGGGCACGGTAGCCGATGGTCGCCTTGATGTATTCACGAAGAAGTCCCTTACTCGTCTCGAGATCGCCGGCGAGCAGATTCTCGACTGCCTCGGTCAACAGCGCCCGGCGGAATCGGAGGTTCCGCTGTGCCTTCTCCCAAATCGTCTCGCGAAAATTCCTTGTCAATGGCATATCGTCAGCCTTCGATCCTCTTAACTGGTACCACATGCGTGACCAATGAGCTTTTCAAACGCTGCTGTGTTGCCAGATGCACGTCTTTCGGAGGCAGATGCGCGACGAGCGTTGGCCCGAGTGTCGGTGGGTTTTCTTCCGGTACGGAAAACGGATCAAGGATTTTCGGGGGGTCTTGGGAAGAAGCTAGCAAACGCGCTGGCCTTTGGAACGAGGAGACGGATAAGCCGAAGTACCTGTTTCACGATCCGCGCCGCACAGTCGCTCGCAATTTGGCGCGGGCTGGGGTGACCGAACGGGTCGCCATGATGATTGGCGGATGGAAGACACGATCGGTCTTTGATCGATACAATATCGATAGCGAAAAGGACTTGCACCATGCTGCCACGAAGCTCGATCGCCATCTTGCCGAAGTTGAAAAGACATGTGACAAGGCAACTTTCCAAGTCTGGCGAATTCGAGTTTTGTAAGTTATTGAATTAAGAGGAGCTGGAGTGGCGGAACTGGCAGACGCACGGGACTCAAAATCCCGCGGACTTTACGGTCCATGAGGGTTCGACCCCCTCCTCCAGCACCAATCTTTTCAAGAACTTACAGCCTCTCACGCTGCTCCCCTATCCTTCAGGGAAGACCGTTTTGGGACACTTTGCCTTTTCTTAGCCACCTTCCGTGCCCCGATTGAAAAACTCTCAGCGGCCCGGCGTAGCGGGCTGCTTGACGTAAACTGTCTGGGTCACTACCCACGGCTGTCCAAATTAGCGGAGCGGAGACGGCTGCTGAAAACACGCGAGAAAGCTTCGCCCAAGGGCTGATCTCGGGACCAGGTTGCCAGTTGGGACAAGATAGAAATCATGCTGCTGTCCCCATCAGACCGCCACTCCGGCGAGTAATAATTGCCGCGGCGGCCCGGGCTCGCTGCCCGCGGGCGGGTGAAACGGTTCGTCCAGCCGGGCGAACAATCGCGGTGCACAAACAACGGCTGCCGCAACAGAGCGACCCGCTTGGACAGGCTCCAACCCCACCGCGCCCGCGGCTTTAGGTAACGCGGCAGCAACATCGCGATCAGCGCCGTCCAGATCTGGATCTTCAGCGCGTTCGCCGAGGCGCACAGGCCGATGACGCTGAACCACCATCGTGACGCGGGCAGAGGAAGCTATCCTCGGCGACACGAGCACTGATGTTTCCCGCGAGCGCCATGTGGTAACGCTGCGAGCCGAGGTAAGCGCCCGCTTCGATGAGCTCTCGCCTGACGGCATCCAAATCAATTGTGTCTGCTGCTGCCATGGTCGTGGCCCGCCTCCAATCCATCCCATCATCGTGGACGCACGGCTCCGCCATGGAATGAGATTATCCAACAATAGAATTGCAAAGCCGAAGCGACGCATCGCCAGAGCAAATCGCCCGGTTGGACGATTTCCGTCCTACGCGCTGACGCTTGCCGCCGGTTTGGCCTGGACGGCGCGCACCGTCAGATCCACGCCGCCTCGAAGCGTGTTCGCGGCGATGCAGCCCCGCTCCGCGATGGTCACGAGCTTCTCGAGCAGTTCATGATCGTCGCAGTCCGCGGAGACTCGGAGGTCGATGGCACTGAACCGGGATGGGTGCTCAGCGAGAGTGGCGGTTACCTCCGTGCTCACGTTGGTCACCGCTGCCTCGCGGGCGCGAATCGCGGCCAGCAAGTTGCTCATGAAGCAGCCACCGAGACCGGCAAGAATAAGTTCCCCTCCCATCGGGCCGTTGTCATCGCCTCCCTTGGCGGCGGGACGATCCACACGGACCTCCCTCGCCTCCCTTGGCGGCGGGAGCCACACGACCTGAATAACGGTCTCCGACGTTGCGGGGCTGATCTGACGGATCTCTATTTGAACGGTTGGCATAGGAATACCTTAGCGCACTTGCGCACGATGATCTGCTCCAGAACGGATAGCTCCTTGGGCATGGTGTTTCTGAGACATCAACGGCACGCGGGCCAGCGGACCGCCCATATTGTGCCGGCCGGCTCGGGAGACGGTCAACGAACCTAACCCGCATTTCTCGCCACCTGACGGCCGAAGCACGCGAGAGGCCCGCCATTACTTCGTTGCGCTTGCTCGCCGTGCTCACCGTATTGTCCGAGTACGCGTCTTTGATTCAGTGGGGGTCGTCAAGCGGCGCGCGCCTCGTACTAACGCGCCTCTCACGCACTTCGCCTCGCCACGTGGTGAGAAAAGCGGGCTAACCGTGCGGGGTGTTTTCCTCACTGGCCAACTTGCGAAGATGCGCTTCCCGCGGCGGTGGGCTCGTGCCCAACCGATGCAACAACCTCCCCGAGGTGCGAGCTGTGGACTTCAACCCGATCCCCGCCCGTCACACGATACAGCGGGAGCGGTGAGCCTGTTAGCAGCAGTTGCCCCTTCTCGAGACGAATTCCGAACTCGGCGACGAGCTCGACGAGCAACCGGAGGTTGGCTAGTGCGTCAGCAAGAAGCTCTTCCGCTCTAGCAACGCCAAGGCTCTCGCCGTTGCGGCGAACTTCAAGCGAGTGCCGGACTATAGCTCTTCTCACCGATACGTGTTCTTCAGAAGGAAGAACGACCCCCGCTTGGATTGCATTGTTCGCGATCAACTCAGGGCCCGACGGCGCTGCGCGACGGAATACAAGGTTGTGCAGCTCGATAACAGGAAAGATCAACGCGATTAGCGCGGAGCCGCATCGATCAAGGTCACCCGTTCCAGCTACGTCTCGCGCCAACCGAACAGCAAGCTCGCCCTCAATCGCCAAGCCTTCAAAGTGTCTTGGATCGAGATTGACACCGCTCGGGAACAGCTCGGAATCAAATAGGTGGCCGAACACCGGGCTCTTGACGCCGAGTTGAGTGCGGACCTCGGGGCTGATGCAACCCACCTTGTAGCCGGCGACCTGCTCGCCCCGCGCCGCCCGGAGCTTTGCCACCTGTATCTGAAGCCGGTAAGCATCGTCGACGCTCAAAATAAACTTGGGGTCTTCGAACGCGGAGCCCGGGCGGTGAGCGTCGTAGTCAGCAAGCTGTTGCCGCGCCAGCTGTTCGAGCTGATTGTCCGTCAAAGCCGGCAAGTCTCTAGTTTAGGGTACCCCGCCCTGGCAGAGCAGCTTCGGGAAAGGCCTTTCGGATCTCCAAGCGCCTGAGTCAAGACACAAGGAACCCAAAGCGCCAAACCAGGAGCGCAACGATTCATCCTCCGGCAACCGCTAGTTTTTTCTTGGCCTTCCGCAATTGATTCCCCCCCCGTTGGTTAGCGCCGCGCCGGCCCGCCGCCTTCTCTGCAGCCTAGCGGCCGTTCCGCGGGTGTAAAGGCCACGCCATAGGATCTGGGTGCTGCCGCTGCCGAGCGGGTAGCGTTGCCCAGGGCGAGGATCAACAGTTTTCGCTCCAAAAAGGTTCCGCAGGGAGCAGTGTCGGCCGGAGCACCGTTCAGTCCGCTCAACCAACGTCTGTCAGCGGACGGACGAGCCTGGCGCCTACAGGGGAGCGAAAAAAAGCTGTATTCGGGGCAGCGCGGGTGTATCCAGGAAACGATTGAATTGATTCCTCAAGCGTCGGGATACGCCGCCTTCCCTCAGCCGCTCATCCACAACTTTCGGTTAAATCTCTCCTTTGTAAGCAAGGATACCTTTAGCGATAATCAACGACTTGACAGGAGTCTACCTAATCGATTAAAAGTACCTGCAGGTGCGCTGTGCCGTGGAGAGCCAAAATGGGAATCCGGGTTAAGAGACGGGGCGCCAAGCGGCGGAGGAAAAAATTTACACTTTTGCTGTTCCCGCCTGTTGTAGAATGCTTACTATAGGGTCAAGTACTGGTTTAGGGATGTGGGTCGCCTGTGTAATAAGCGATTCACAAATGCGCTAACGTAACTGTATTTCTTTCGACAGACAAAGAATAGGGGGTTGGTATGTTAACACACATTAGAAAGATCTTCGTTGTCTTCTCTGTTTTCCTCGTTTTGGCCGTGTCGCCGCTCGCCGCGCAGGTGAGCACTTCAGCGATTGCTGGAACGATTGGCGACGGTACCGGTGCTGTTGTGCCTGGAGCCGACGTAGCGCTGAAGTTTCTCGCTACAGGGCAGGAACGCCAGAGTCAAACATCGGCGAGTGGCGAGTACGTCTTCTCGCAGTTGCCGCCGGGCGAATACGAGATTACTGTTACGACCACAGGCTTCCAGACTGCCATTGTTCAGAGCATCGTATTGGCGATTGCTCAACGCCAAGTGGTCAACGTTACACTTCAGATTGGTCAAGTGACCGAGGAAATCACCGTCTCGGCGGAGGCGGCTCAGCTGACAGATGTGGAGACGGCGTCGCTGGGCCAGTTGATTACCCGGCGGGCGATCGAAGAACTCCCGCTTAACGGGCGCAACTATTTGACGCTGGGCTCACTTTCGCCGGGCGTGGTGCCCCAGATTCCCCGTTCCCAGGGCCCGGCCAGCTTCATTTCGGCCACGACGCAGCGGGAAGATCGCAGCATCTTGATTGGGGGAAACCGCGAGAGCTCGAGCAGCTACGTGCTGGACGGAATCGAGGTTCGCAACCCGAGAGTCGGCGACACTTCGTTGAACCCACTCTTGTCCAAATTAGCTTTGTCGAAAGCTGACTTGAACAGCACACTGCGCCCGGTCCGGTGAGCAGAGCGGGCCGTCGCGCCACGGAAACCGCTCCAGACGGGCCTTTGGGCTGCCTTTGGCGGTTAGCAGGGGTCGGCTGAATCCGCCTCGACATTCTGGACAGCATCTGGGGCCACCGGGAACCTGGTTTTTGCCTCGACCCTCTCCGGCCAATAAAATCAACAACTTACGCGTCGAGAACAGGGCCTGTTCAAGCTAATTTGGACAGCAGTGCGTTGAACCCTTCGCTGGATGCGGTGCAGGAATTCAAGATTCAACGAAACTTCTTCCAGGCCGAGTTTGGCTTCAGTCCCGGCATCATCAATGTGGCGACGAAAGGGGGGGCAAACCAGTGGCACGGCAGCGCCTATGAGTTCTTGCGCAACGAAAAGCTGGACGCCTCGAACTTCTTCTCCGCCGAAGCCGAGCCGTTCAAGCGCAACCAATTCGGCTTTAGCGCGGGCGGGCCGATCAAGAAAGACAAGATATTCATTTTCGGGAACTACGAAGGGCTGCGTCAGAAGTTGGGCATCATTCGCCGCGGACGCTTCCCCACAACGACGCTGCTGGGAGGCGATTTCAAGGCCGAGAATATCATCCATGACCCTCTCACGTTTAATGAAGGCGCACAGACCAGGGATCCTTTCCCGAACAACGTGATCCCCGCGTCGCGCATCAACCAAATATCGACGAATTTCATGCCCTTCATTCCCGTCACGAACTCTCCCACCGTGGGGGGCGTGAACTTGAGCGGCACGCCGGTCGAACAGCTCCACGACGATCAGATCAATATCCGCGGCGACGTGCTGCTCAGCAACAAACATTCGTTATTCGGGCGTTATTCCTGGCAAGACGCGCCGCTGTTGCCGGCTTCGCTCGTCCCGCTGGGCGGGCGGCAGGTGATCTCCGAGGGCAACCAGTCGATGATCCAGTTGACCTCGACGCTTACCCCCACTACCGTCAACGTGTTGCGGGCTTCCTACAGTTACGCTCAGTTGTTCGGCCAGCAGGTGGTGGTCGATAGCGACCTTGCATCGGAAATCGGCATCAAGAATATTTCGACCGTAGAGCGCAACTGGGGCGTACCCAGAGTTTCGTGGGAAGGCTTCGGCGGCATCGGCAGCGACGGGCTGACTCAGGGCAATGTCATGAACAATTACGAGGTCAGTGACAGCGTTTCGGTTGTCAAGGGCAGCCACAGCATCAAGTTCGGCGGCGGAATTCGGCAGTCACGGATGTTTCTCGATTCCGACAACAGCCCGCGTGGCGCGTTCGCCTTCGCCCCCGTCTTTACGTCGGCTCTCGATGCAAATGGAGACCCTCTTGACGGAAGCGGTCACTCGGTTGCCGACTTCCTGCTCGGGTTCCCGCAGCGTCAGTCCGGGGCGCTCGGAACCACCCAAACGCATTTCCGCTTCTAGCCCGCCATATCTATATTCAGGATGACTGGAAGGTGACGCCCGAACTCACCGTCAACATCGGCCTGCGCTGGGAGTACATGTCGCCCCCGCTGGCCGAAGAGCTGGATCACGTCAACGGGTTCAACTTCGACTCCGATCCCACGAACAAGGGGCTGCAGCTATTCCCGTCGCTGGGGCAGATCAAGGACACGATCATTGACCGCGACCTCAATGGCTGGGCGCCGCGTCTGGGAATCGCCTGGAACCCCTCATTCGACCGCACGCTGGTGATTCGCGCCGGCGCGGGCATGTATTATGACCAGACGCAGATGAACGAGGTGCAGTTCACCACGAACTCGCCGCCCGGGTTCACGCAGCAGAACCAAGTCTACACCGGCCGCGGGTTGCCCCCGGCGGAGTTCGGAGTGAATACGCTGCCCTTCGTGGCGCTGGACCCGATCGATGAGAACTACGAGACGCCGCCGGGCTCGTTCCCCTTCGCGCTCGAACTCGACGGCAAGAAGCCCCGTTCGTACATGTGGAGCTTCTCTATTCAGAAATCGTTCGCAACCAACTGGCTGGCGGAAGTAGCGTATGTGGGATTGCAGGGACGACGGCTGTCGAAACGCTTTAACGGCGATGCCCCGGTCACGCCAGGGGTTCTTTACGAATCCACTCCCGGAGTGCGGCGCTTCCCCGGCATCACTGGGGTTCTGTACTCCACCTCGGCGGGAAAATCCTCGTTCAACGCCCTCAACTTGAAACTGGAGCGCCGCTTCGCCTCGGGCGTGTCCTTGTTGGGCGCCTATAGCTGGGGCCACTCGATTGATGATGATTCGGGAGGATCGTTCGGAACGCCCAACCTGAATCCGGCTAACTTTCAGCTGGACAAGGGTTCTTCCGATTTCGACATCCGCCAGCGATTCGTCACCAGCATTATCTACGAATTGCCGTTTGGCCGCGGCAAGGCGCACCTGAACTCGGTGGGCCGGGCGGCGGATTTGGTGGTCGGAGGATGGCAGCTCAATACCATTGCCTCGTTCCAATCGGGCGTGAACCGGAGCATCACGGCCAGCAACCGCGCGGGGATTCCCTTTGTCTCGCAGCGCGCCGATTTCACCGGGACCGACTCCAAGTCTTCTTTCACGACGGCCGACGGAAAGTCGATTACGCCGGAAGATGATTTCGGAGGCTCCAATAGCGATTTGTTCTGGTTCAACCCGAACGCTTTCTCCCAGCCGGGAGTTGGGCGGCTGGGAACGTCGGGGCGGGACATCATGTCTGGTCCCGGGTTCTGGAACTTTGACATGTCCGTGTTCAAGAACTTCCCTGTCTCGGAGCAAGTCAAAGTCCAGTTCCGCGCGGAGTTTTTCAACGCTTTCAATTCCGCGCGCTTCAATCCGCCGGCCATGAATGTGAACAGCGCCGCCTTCGCGCAGATCACCGGCGCGCAGCGGCCGCGGGTGATTCAGCTCGGCCTGCGGCTGACGTTCTGACCTAGGAAGGCAAACACGCAGAGAGGTAGAAGGTCTCCCCAGACCCAAGTCATAGGAGTGTCACGAAGCACAGGAGCGGGATAGGGCCGCGGCCCTATCCCGCCGCAATAGAGCTGCCGGCACCCGGTAGCGGGGGCCGAAGTAGAAACACTAGTAGAATCGGGCTGAAGCGGGCCGTCGCGCTCAAGTTCCTGGCAATACCAGCCGACCCGGCCTTGCTACAATCGCTGACACGATGCTCAAGACGCGTCCCGGTTGGCTCGAGGCCCTGTTCCCTTGGGAACAGCACTCAATCCTCGTCAACGGGAGACGGATGTCGTATATCGACGAGGGGCCGCGAGGCGGCCGGCCCGTCCTATTGCTCTCGGGCAACCCGACCTGGGGTTTTCTCTACCGCGACTTCATCGGGCCTTTAACCGCCGCGGGCTATCGCGCGATCGCGCCGGACTGGATCGGCGCCGGCTACTCCGACCATCCGCCCCACGACGCGTCGTTGACGTTCGCCCACCATGTCGCCGACCTCGTCAGCCTTCTCGATCAACTTGACTTGCGTGGGTTTGTGATCGTCGGGCAAGACTGGGGCGGCCCGCAGGGAATGGGCGCGGCGCTCCAGCGCATCGAACGCTTGGCGGCGGCGGTCCTCATGAACACCTGGCTTTTCACCGGAACTCTCAGCAAGTTCCATCTTTCTCCCAAGCCCTGGACGACCTGGCATGCGCCGCTGATCGGGCCGTACCTGATGAAACGTCACCAAGTGCTCTCACAACACGGCGCGACGGCCTTGACGGTTCGAGGCATGACGCATCAGGAGGCGAGAGCCTACCATCACGTCTATGACGAGCGCGAGTCCGACGCCGTGGTCATGACCTGGCCGCGAACCATCCCGATGACCGAAGGCGACCGCGGCTGGCAAGACATGAAGGCCATCGAGGCCCGTCTCCCGGAGTTGGCCGCTACGCCGATCGCGCTGATGTGGGCTCCCGAAGATCCGGTTTTCACGATGGAAACCTGCGAGCGCATGCAGCAGCTACTGCCCCACGCCGAGGGCCCGACCCTATTCGAAAACGCCCGCCACTTCCTCCAAGACGACCGCGGCCCCGACATTGCTCCCGCGATCGTCGAGTTTTTGGACCGGAGGTTGGATGACTAGCGCGGACTTGCAGTCCGCGGAGGCAGGCAGAATGCCCGCCCTACTTTGGGTTGGCGAACCTATCTCGACATGAAATTTCTTGACCCCGATCTCAAAGAGCTTGAGCGCCTGCGTCCCGACCCGCTGGTCTTTGAGGAAGAACTGGATTTCCGTCCTCAAGCCGCCGAAGCCCTTGAGAAAGCGGTCGGCGGCCGCGCCGGGCGTTTCTATTGGCGCTCGGATCATGATCATCTCTACTCGATCGAGCTAGGCGATCTCGGGCGTGGCCGACCGAGCACGGCAACGCTGTTCGGCCATTGGGATCGCTACGAGCCGCGGCCTCCGGAACACGAGATCGATCGTGATCTGATGACGTTCAATCTTTGGTACGCCGACATCGCCGACCTGGATTCGGAGGCGGTCGCGAAGGTCGCCGCGAGGGCCGAGACGTCAGCGGGGTGGCCGCAAGGGTCGGTGTTGCGAACGCCCGAGGAGCGTTTCGCCGATCTTCCCGGATATGACTACGAGCCCCGCTATGTCGAAGTCGAGGATCTCAGGATGGCTTACGTGGAGGCGGGCTCGGGCGACCCCATCCTCATGCTTCACGGCGAGCCCACCTGGGGCTACCTCTATCGGCACATGATTGCTCCCCTGGCAGGACTCGGCCGTGTGATCGTGCCGGACCTGATTGGTTTCGGACGCTCCGACAAGCCCGTAGCGCCGAACGCCTACAGCTATCGCTCACACGTACGCTGGGTGCGAAAGTTCATCGAGAGCCTCGATCTCTCACGAATCACCCTCGTCTGCCAAGACTGGGGAGGTCTGATCGGCTTGCGCGTTTTGGCGGAGAACAGCGAACGGTTCGCGCGCCTGGTCGCTACGCATACCGGCATCAGCGCCGGCGGCGCGGCGCCGACGGCGGCGTTCCTGAAATGGAGGCGGTTCTCGCAAAGAGCCCGGTTCATGGACGTGCCGCGAATGATCGGCCGCATGCTAGTCAAGCGCGCGGACTCGATCACTCCCGCGGAATTGGCCGCCTATGGAGCTCCGTTTCCAAGCGCGGCGCATCAGACGGCGGCGCTGGTCTTTCCACGTCTCGTACCTATCCGGCGGGACCATCCCGGAGCTTGGGAGGCTGCCGGCGCAGTTGAGAAACTGCGAGCGTCGGACATCCCTGTATTCTTGCCCTGGGGGGATTCCGACCCAATCACAGGACGCTGGAGAGAGCCGCTGCAATCGATCTTCCCTCAGGCCGTCCGCGCCGATCTGGCCGGAGCCGGGCACTTCATTCAAGAGGACCGCGGCCCCGAATTGGCGACGGAGATCGCCACGTGGATGGGCTGAGGGCTCAGTGACCCGCCGCTATCCGTCACAAGACCAGCGGTTCGTGAGGCGGCCGAGTCGGCGGGGCTGCAATAAATTCGGCCGGGCGCGGGACCCGCCGGCCGCGGGAAGCTCTGTAATGGCATTTTTCCCACTACGGCCTGACGCCTCCGTCGACGGCGATTCGCAAGGGGGACTACAAACTGATCCAGTTTCACGAGGGCAGCATCGAGCTGTATGATCTAAAAAGCGATCTTGGCGAAACCAGGAATCTGGCTGGCGAGATGCCCCAGAAGGTGGCGGAGCTGAGTGCAATGATTGGTGATTGGCTCAAGAAAATGGACGCCGGGATGGCGATTCCGAATCCCAATTATGACCCCGAAGCCACTCCGCCCGCGCCATCCGCACGGCGGCTCGAAATGCTTCGCCAACGCGCCAAAAATTGGTTTTAGCCCGCATTTTCAATTTGATGTCTGACATCCCGACCTTCCGGCCGGTGTGCCGAGGCGAGGCGACCCGTAAGGGCGGGGCCTGTACCCTGTCAAGTCTTTCGGCGGCCGGCCTCACTTCGGTTGCCACTTGAAGACGTGCAGGGTTAACGGCTCACTGCCAGTATTGTTGATGCCGTGCAAGTGGCCTGGCGCCGCGTACAGCATGGTCCCGGCAGAGCAGGACGAAGCCTCGCCGTCCAGCACGAACTCTCCCTCCCCCTCGACCACGAGCTGCAGTTCTTCTTCAGGATGCTGGTGCGGCGGGTGCGGGCTCTGGCCGGGGTTTATTCGCACGCGTAACAGTTCCAAGAGCCGCATCTGATCGGTTTCGCCCTTGAAGTAGATGTGTGCTTCTCCAAATGGCGGCTCGCGGTGTTGCGCGTCTTCAAGTCCCTTTATCCAGGGGGCCGTCTTGGCTATACCTGGCTCTGCTCCCGCCGCGAATAGAGCGGTGCTCATCATTGCGATTGCATTCCTGCGGGTATCCATAGTAATCTCTTTCCTCCAGTGAACTCTACGACCGGACGTAGAACTAAGACACTACATACCGCTCACGCCCGGATGACTCGTGGTAGACCGTCGTCGCGCTTCCTATGGTAATCTATCTCGCAAGGCCCTCGCAAGTCCGTCTTGAGGGTCCTGTCAAGGCCCAATAGAAATGTCCCCCTCTAGACGACACACGCTTCGTTTCTATCCGATAGCGATCAAAGAGCCGTCCCTTCGAAAACTTTTCCGGTCTCCTCAATCGTACTTAGAACTACGACATTGTAACGATATCAAGATGGTCGATTCCCATCGCGTGTTCTCACATTTACCGTGCGATAGCCTTCCTTGATGGTCTCATTTGGATCCAAAACAGACTCGGCGAGGTAGTTAATCCGTGCGCGCGTCACGATCCAGACGCCAAGGAAATTTTTCAGGGATCTCCTACCAATCGTTGGAGATTACCGCCTAGAATCTTCGGCATTTGGTCGGCTGGGATGAAGTCGGCATAGCTGCGCACGACTTCCAGGGCCTGCTGGTATGTCTCGTGAAGATAACAGAGGGGCCAGTCGGTGCCCCAAATGAGACGGTCAGGACCGAATTCCTCATAGAGTGCCCTGAAGAATTCCAAGCCTCTACGGTAGGGAAAAGCAAATTTCTGGCTTTCAGTATTCATGAACTCACTGATTTTTGCGTAAACGTTCGGATAGCGTGCAAGTTGAAGAACCTTCTTATACTCCGGGCTGGTTGGCTTGATCTCAGGCGAGAGGATCCCCATGTGCTTAAAGAGAATCGGCGTGCCCTGGATCCGTTCAACAACTTTCTCCATCAGGCCGAACTGCGTGACACTAGGCCCCAGTTCAATAGGCAGTCCCTTTTCCGCACAAAGGTCGAGCATTTACAGATTATTTTTCGACAAAAAGCGCTCTGCTTCCGAGGCCCCGAACCAATACTGGCTCAGCCCGTGCACTTTTTGGCTATCGAGCAATTTCCGGAGGCGGTCCGCGGCACCTTCCTTGCCGTACGTGGGCCAGAAAAAGGAATCGAGGTCGGCAAAGATGTAGAACTTGCCGGGGTATTCCTTGTGACATTTTGCCGCATACTGATTGCTTTCGATGCCGGGAGCAATTTCCGCGCATACAATCACGGCTCGGTCGACACTCGCTTTCTGCATCTCGTGCAAAAGCCATTTGACCGAACCGTAGTCCTCCGCGGCGAAAACCTTGGGCATGGTCTCTGGCCAGCGCGACCAGCAATGGACATGGGCATCGATAATCGGGGTCTTGTTGGGCATGGCTTGCGAACTCCTTCCGCTGTTGCTCTCTGAACTGTTGACGGTCTCGCGGACACCCTTGGGAGTGGCAGCCAAACCGGTTCCCAGGGAGGCGCATGCCATCCTGAGAAAACCTCGTCGAGTTGGCTGTCGAGTCAAACTGGACATTAGATAGGTCGAGCCATTCTGCCATTCCTGCCCCGAGTCCCGCGAACCTCATTCGGCCATCGGGGACGAGGTCTTGCGGTAATGTCGATCCAACTCGTCCGTCTTGCGGTGGAAATTGACCCGGCGCTCTTCCGTGGAAGGAGCGGTCGCCAGCCAGGTGTCCACGATTTCCCTGGCGTGCATCTCCCCGGTCAACCGCATCCCCAGCACGATCACGTTAGCATTGTTGGCCAGTCGGGCGATCCTGGCGGAAAAGCTGTCCGGGCAGAGGGCCGCTCGAACTCCAGGGACCTTGTTCGCCACAATGGTGACTCCGGTCCCCGTGTTGCAAAAAATGAGCCCCTGTTCGCATTTTCCGGCCCCTACGGCTTCAGCTACGTCACGGGCAGCATCCACATAGTCCGCCTCCTCTCCTGCCAGGCTGCCGCAACGGATCAGTTCAATGCCCTTCTTTTCCAGATAAGCGGTGATCTCGTGAGTCAGACTGGAAACGGAGTCACTGCCAACTGCCATCTTCATAGTTCCTTCCTCCCTATTCTTGGCCGTAAATCGAGGTTCTCTTGCCCGAGTTCAGGCTCCTCCGAAAACCCTCTCATCTTCTCGTGGATGTACCTTCCCATATCGGCAGACTGCTGTGGAGCCTCCCCCCCGCACTTCGGCTCCAGGTCCTCACGTGTACGCTCCTGTGTGAGTCTCCCGCTGATACCAGGAGAGCAGCTGATTTTTTAGCATACCTCGTCTAGACGATCTCGCAACCCCGGCTGACCCCATCTACTAAGGTTCGCTCGCCACCGCTAATAAGGCCCTATGCCAGTTGACCCAGATTTGATGAGGCGAGTAAGCGCGAAGTATCCCGCGCAGCGGGCCGAGCTGACTGAATTCCATGACACGGCATCGGTGGCAATGTCCCTTGGAGCTAAGCTTGAGATGCCTGGGGAATGACAGCGGCCGGCGTGCGTGCGAGTCCTAAGGGGTCGGAGCATCCGGTCGAATGAGTTCTTCGGCTTTGAGCTCCGCCCACAGCGCTGAGGGAATCTCCTCTCGAAAATAGTCTAGATCCTCTTCCACTTGACGCGGATGCAGCGCTCCGGGAATGACACTGGCCACACAGGGATGAGCCAGGGGAAACTGAATTGCCGCAGCCGCCAAGGACACGTTGTGGCGACGGCAAACTTGCTCGATCCGCGAGACCTTTTCAAAAACCTCGGAAGGCGCATCCTCATACACATATTTCGCGTCTTTGACGGGGCCTGTGACCAGAATCCCTGAGTTGAAAACAGACGCCAGGATGATCCCTACATTGCGTGCCTGGCACATCGGCAGTGCTTCGTCCAGGGCTTCCTGCTCCAGCAGCGTGTATTGCCGCGCCAGGATGAAAAAATCGAGGTCGAATTGTTCTAAAAAATAGGGAATCACTTCCAGTTCATTGGCTCCGGCTCCAATAGCACGGACCTCTCCCGTCGAGCGCAGCCTCTCGACGGCCCGCCAGCCGCTGTCGGAGAACTGGTCCCGGTAGGTCTGCAATTTCGCGCCGTGGTGACCGAACTCCAGGTCGTGAATCACCAACAGGTCGATGCTGTTTAGCCGTAGCCTTTGCAGGCTGTCTTCGAAGGAGCGCATGATCCCATCAAAGCTGTAGTCGAAGACATAATCGTTAGGAAGTCCGCCCAAAAAGAGAGGCGACTTAAAACCAGCTTTAACTTTAGGGGCTTTGAGAACACGTCCCACTTTTGTGGAGAGAATAAACTCCTGGCGTGGTTGTTGATAGAGAAAGCTGCCCACCCGGTGCTCGCTGAGGCCCCATCCGTACAAGGGCGCCGTATCGATGTAGCGGACACCATGCTTCCAGAGTGTTTGCAGAGTTGACAGCGTGTCCTCCTCGCTTACCAGAGCAAAGATGTCCCCAAGCGAGGCTGCCCCGAACCCGAACTGTGTCAATTCTACATCCGTGCGGCCGAGTTTTCTCTTCTCATCGGGATTCATAGATCTTCCACTTCCGATCGACCATAACACAGATGGAATTTGGGATCATGGCCTCTCCCCCAATTGGAATGTCCGATAACACTCCTGTTGCATCCAGAAACCGCGGTTCTCCACTAGCGGCCTGTTCGCCGTTGTTAATCAAGACGATCCGCGTTCGGTTCGGAACAAATTCTTGTCGGTACCAGAAATCAGCTGGTCGCAGAGCTTCAACCTCACCATTGGCAAACTGAGTAAAGATTGAGTACCGGGATCCACCACCCTGCCTCTCGCGCAACGGCCGCGCCGTTCTGTTTCCAACTCCCACCGGCCAGCGGCTCATCTGCCTCTAACCCAGGTTTCACTACCTCCCTGGGCCCCAAATACCAGGCCATCCTCCCCAGCGGATAAGCGGCGAGGCGTCCGGGCGGTTGAGCGTCAAACCGGGTCGGGTTCACGGTTTTTTGGTACGTTCTGGAACTGTCGGTGAATCTCCACCACCCCGGGGAATGCGAGTGCTCCCCAGGCGGCCAGACCCAGCGCCACCCAACCGCTCGGAAGGAGCGCGAACGCCGCGATCCAAGCGCCGACGAAAATGGCGATGCGCCACTTCATTCTCTGAGGTTTCGCGGACGGCTTGTCACCGGTACGCCCGAGCGGGAACGCTCTTAGACGCAAGAACCAACCGTGCGCCAGCATTATCGCGACGTTGTACGGCCACCACCGGTCCTTCTTGGCGAACTCAGGAGACTCGTCCAACTCCGCGTCATCGGTGCCGTCCGCCAGCCGCGGCTGCATCCGCGCCCACACGTATCCAGGGGTTGGGCGCTGGCCGGCGCCGCTCATATTCTTGCGCGTCGGGCGCAATCGCCACCGATAGAGCACTCGGCCTTCATTCGTGAGCGCCAACACGCCCGGTTGGAAATAGCCCTTCGGATGGGCGGCCCAGGACCTCGACCTCAAATGTCCGTAGTCTTCGTTCGCGAATAGGTCTAAGAAATCGTGCGCTCGACAGGCGCCCCGAATCTCGTGATGGGGATCACCGACGGAAGGGAAACCGATCTCCCACGTCTCCTCGGCCTCTGTCGCGAGGCTCTGCGGCTCACTCGTTACGCCGAAGACTTCACCACCGGCTTCGCGGATCGCGTCGACAACCCCGGACTCTGCATAGCTCCGCAACTCGGAGCGACAGGGCGGTCACCAGAGCCCGCGATAGAAAAGGAGCACGATGAAGGCGTGCTTCCCAAGTTGATCGTCGAGCCAGCTCTGTCGCACACCGAACGGCGGGTCGAGATGGGGCGGGATCACCGACGTCTCGGCTTCGATCGCGCTGACCTCGAAGCCTTGGCCCTTGGCCTCCACCCGCACCTGCTCGCGACGACACAGGTCGCCCTCGCACAGGACCAGCCCCAGCTCGATCGGCTGGCCTGTTTCTTGGCCCATAGCCTTGTCAGGGTCCACGAGCCCCGTGAGCTTGAATTGTGCAGCGCGTTCCTGGTTGATCCAGGCCAGCGCCGCCTCCGCCGCGGGTTTCAACTCGATAGGAATTTCCTCAACGACGTTCGGCATAACCCTAGCCAAAGATATTTGAAATTTTGATTCCATCGGCCCGCCTGTTAGATGATCTTGTTGCCACGGCAAGACGCCCAGGAGGACCGATGGAAACGTTTTTGAGGCTGTTTGGCGGCCTGCTCAGCTTGGTATACCACTGTTTCGACCGCATCGTCATCTTCGGCTATCTGCCGCTGCTGTCCCGTCGAGCCGCTAAGCCCCTATTGTCGGATCGGCGCGCCCGATTCGCAAGGCCTAGCCGCCTTTTGTTACGATGGCCCTTGGCGGAACCTCCAGTGCGTGCCTCGGCCCGTCCAGCCCCCTTGGGACGCAGCCACGTGCCCGTTGAACCTTCGTAAAGAGTTATAAGGGTCTTAACCCGCTTTCTCACCAGGTGGCGAGGCGAAGTGCTTGAGAAGGCCGCCAGTACGAGGCGCGCGCCGCTCAGCGCCCCCACTCAACCAACGAGGCGTACTTGAACAGTACGGTGAGCACGGTGAGCAAGCGCAACGAAGTAATGGCGGCCTTATCGCGCGCTTCGGCCGTCAGGTGGTGAGAAAAGCGGGTGAGGTTCCCGCGGTTAGTCGCGATAATGCTTTAGCAACCTTTGCGGAGCCGACCCGTTGCCGTGCCAGACTCCCGGTCACGGCGCCCATTCGAAACGCAACCATGCATCACACCAAAGAAGAGATTCTCAGCCACCCAACCCAGCCGTTCTCGATTGGCGAGGACAAAAGCGCTTCCGCTGTACTCGAAGGGATGGTCAAAACCGGCTTCCAGGGCCGTCAGTTGGGACGTGCGTTCGAGGTCTGGAAGGCGATGCTGGCGGATCCTGAATGCACCATCCTGATGGGGCTATCCGGGGCCATGGTGCCAGCGGGCATGCGGCGCTTGGTTCGCTTCATGATCGAGAACAGGCTGATCGATGTTCTGGCATCGACCGGGGCCAACTTCTTTCACGACATCCACGAGACAAAAGGCTTCCACCACTACCAGGGATCGGCCGAGATGGACGACGAACGCCTGGGTGATCATATGGTGGACCGTATGTATGACGTGCTCGCCGACGAAGTCAGGTTCCGCGAGCACGACTTGTGGATCGGAAGCTTTGCTTCGCGCCTCGACCAGTCGCACCACTATACAACCCGCGAGTTCCTCTATTTGCTGGGAAAGGAACTGGCGGACGCCCCCGAAGACGGCATCGTGACATCGGCGGCAAAGGCCGGGGTTCCGCTATTCTGTCCCGCCATTGGCGACAGTTCCATCGGAATCGGCGTGGCCGAGAGCCGCCACCGCGGCGAGAATCGGCTGATCTTCGACATGATGGCCGACGTGCTGGAGATTACCAACGTCGTCGCCGACTCCCCCGCAACCGGGGTGATCTATTTCGGTGGCGGAACTCCCAAGAACTACGTTCAACAAACTGAAGTGGTGGCGATCTTAATGAATAAGAACAAAACCGGCCATCGTTACGGGATTCAAGTCGTCACCGATGCGCCGCACTGGGGCGGGCTCTCCGGATGTACCTTTGAAGAGTCCCAGAGCTGGGGGAAACTTGCCAAAGGGGCCCAAATGGTCAATTGCTATTGCGATTCGACCATTGCGATGCCGTTGCTGATCACCGCCCTGTCAGAACAAATGGAGCTGATCCAAAACCGCAAAGCCCCCTCCTTCGACATGGGGCCAACCCTGAAGATCCAACTGCCGGATTGATCGGCGGGATGTCTCTCCCGCCCGGGCGGTCGCTGGCCGCCCCTGCCGTTCCGAAGCGCCGGGTTCGGCCGCTCCTTCAAGCCCTGGCTTAGTTGGAACTCGCAATTTGCGCCTGCAGCCGGGAAGCCTCGCCGCCGCGCCCGGCATCTATCAGAAAACGCCGGAACGCATTGCGGGTTATGACCGACTTTGGGTGGCTGGGGCCAAGCGTCTTATCGAATATTTCAAGCGAGTGTCGAAACAATCGAGCCGCCTCGCCGGCACGGCCCTGATCCCGGTACAGCGATGCCAGATTGTGGAGGGTCGTGGCTGTTTCTGGATGGTCCGGCCCCGAGACTGTTTCCCAGATCTTCCGCGACCGGTTGAAGAGCTGTTCGGCTTCCTCAAACCGCCGCTGGACCCGGTAGGTCTCCCCAAGATTGTTGAGCAACGTAGCTAGTTCAGTGGACCACGAAGCTTCGTGCTTCTCGCGGATCGAGAGCGACCGTCCGAGTGTCGCCTCCGCTTCGGCGAAGTGCAGGCGCGAGCGATAGACCTCGCCCAAGTGGGACAACGTTCGGGCTACGGCCAGATCGTCCGAGCCCAAGATCTCCTCTCGAATGTCGAGTGCCCGGCGCAGAATTCGCTCGGCCTCGGCGGGCCAGCCTCCGGCTGCGTAGACGACTCCTAAATCGTTCAGACAATCCGCGGTTTGGGCGTGGCGGGCGCCGAAGGTTTCCTCCGCGATGGACAGCGATTTCTCGAGCAATCCGGTCGAGGGTTCAAAACGGCCTTCCAGGTAGTAGATCAGCGCCAAGCTATTGATTGGGGAAATCAGCGAGGCCTGATTCGCCGCAAAACTCGTTTCGAGCGACTGCATCCAGCGCTCGTAGGCCGGCTCGGCCTCGGAGAAACGGTCAGCGCCACGATAGAACTCAGCAAGATTCAGCCAGGCATTGCCGGTCTCGACGTGTGTGGGGCCGAGACTCGATTCGAGGATCTTGATCGTACGCAGATACAGTGGCTCAGCCGCTTCACGATTGCCGCGGGCTTGGTAATAATGGGCCAGGTCGTTGAGGCAAGCCGCAACACGGGGATCGCTCAGACCAAACCTCTCCGCCTTCTTGAGGGCCTCAACCAGCGAGTTTTCCGCTTGGAAGTAGCGGCCTTCCTCCGCCAAAGCCCGCCCGCGCTGGAGGGCCTTATTCCATGCCTGGTCTTTCCACGCCAGTGTTGGTGTTTTTCCACTGTACGAAGCTTGGTTCTTCAGAGCCTCATCAGCCGGCGAAGCCGATTCTTGCGCTTGAGCCGGATGCAATAACGCCGGAACGAGGAGGCAGAGAAACAAACGGCGCTTCGTCTTATCTCCAAGAGGAATTGTCCAGGGTGGCCGCCGCATCACAGAGGGGTGTTCTCGCTTGACTCTGCCACGTCTTGAGGATCAGCCGTTACCGGTGTTCGCCTGATTTGTCCAGGTGATTTATTCCGAGGACTTGCGGTTCTTGCCACAGCCACTTTCGCGAACCAGCCCCGGCGTTATAAACTCTTTGTTTGATAAAGATTCGCGGAATCTTCTGCTGCATCATACTGGCAGCCGCGTGGCTGGGAGGCGCGCCGCCAGACCTTCCCGTTCCGGAAGTCGTCCAGGTACCCGCGGGAGCGTTCTCGATGGGTTCGGAAGAGGGGGCGAGCTGGGAAAAACCTCCGCATCGGGTCGAGATCGGCGAGTTCCGGATCGGCAAGCGACCGGTTTCCAACGGCGAGTTTCGCGCGTTTCAACCCCAGCACCGCAACCCTGGCGGCGACGGAGATCGAGCGCCCGTCACGAGCGTCAGTTGGCAGGCCGCCCAAGACTACTGCCGCTGGCTCAGCCGGGAAACAGGCAAGCCCTACCGGCTTGCCACCGAGGCCGAATGGGAGAAGGCAGCCCGCGGCGGCCTGACGGGCAAGAAATACCCTTGGGGCGACGAACCGCCGGTCCCTCAAGACAAGCTGAAAGACGAAAGCTTCCGCCCGGCCGAGCGGCCCAACGGCTACGGCATGATCGCCGGCGCCAACGGCCTCTGGGAATGGACAGCCGACTGGTACTCCGCCGACTACTACGAGCACTCACCCGCCGTAAACCCAAAAGGGCCCCCGACGGGCGAGTTTCGCGTTCTGCGGGGGGGAGGCTATCGCAGCGACCCGAACAGCATGCGCTGCTGGAACCGCGGAAGCTCACGCCCAAAAGCAGAGCCCGATATCGTCACATTTCGCGTCGTGCTCGAATCGAAGCCGAAAGCAGTTCAAATCAGCGAGAGCCGCCCCGCGACAAGACCGGCGCCAGCAAGACCGTCCCTACCCGCGCCGGGAGGGCTTATCGCGCTCAACAACATCGAGATCCGAGCCGAGGGTGGCGGTGTGATTGTGGCGATCGCCACTGACAAGCCCGCGCAATACAAGACTATGGTTCTGAGCGCGCCCCACAGGCTGGTGATTGACCTTTCGGGCACGCTCGTGAAGACACCGGGCCGCAACCGCTCCACCAAGTTAAATCAGTTCGGTGTAAAAGGAGTCCGCTGGGCGCAGTTCAAGCGCCGACCAGCGATTGCCCGGATCGTCGTCGATATGGAGGCGCGTCTCAAATTCAAAGTCGACGCCCGAGCGAACCAACTCGTCGTTCGGCTCCAGCGCTAAAGGGGAGCGGGGCGACCACACTAAGGGGCTAAGCCGCGCCGCTGGGGCCGAATGAAATCAGGCGCGCTTCTCTACTCTTGGGAAACGAAATGAGGGGACCAAGACATCAGTCCGCCAAGGTCAGCGTGGCTCGCCGCGGACTAGTGCGGCGGAGATACTTGTAGGGGTTCACCGGCGTGCCACGATAACGAACCTCATAGTGAACATGAGGCGCGGTCGTTCTGCCGGTCCGGCCCACGCGGCCGATCACCTCACCACGGCGAACGACCTGTCCCGGGGTCGTATAGTACTCAGACAGGTGCGCATAGCTGCTCGACAAAGCGTTGTGGCCATGGCGGATAACAACTCGCTTTCCGTATCTGCCCGACCAGCCGCTCTCGGAAACAACGCCATCAGCCGCTGCCACCACCGAGGTGCCGTGCGGGGCCGTCAAATCCACGCCGGGGTGAAACGCGCCCTTGCCGAGAAACGGGTCCAGCCTCTTGCCAAACGAACTGCTCAGCCGGCCTTGCACCGGCCAAATCGAAGGAGTCGTGTTTTCCAGCCAATTCCAGGGTGAGCCGCCCGCGGCGGATGAAACTCGAACTTGCTGCAAGAAATCGAACTGCTGGAGCGAACCGCTATAGTCCGCTGCCGGCGCCCGCGCGCCAAGCATGTCATCAGAGTATTCATCTTGCCGCTTGATCCCGAATGCGATCGAGACTTCCGTTGCCAAGTTTCCGAGCGACGCGAGCTGAATGTCACGCTGCTCCGCCAGCTCGACCAATTGGCCGTATTTCTGCTCGAGAGCATCTTTCTCGGCACGCAACTGATTTAGCGCGGAGACTTTCAAGAACATCCTGCCGTAGCTGGAAAACAGTCCAATACCCGCAATCGTCGCGAACAGAAGTAGACTCAAGGCAACATGGACTGCGTAATGAGGGATGTGAAGCCGCCGAATCCGCCCATGGACAGAGTGGGCCAGCACTACAATGAAGTAATTCTCCCTCATACAAACCTCGCCTGGGCGCGAATCGATCCTCCAACTAGCGGCAGGGGGGGAATTCAGCAGCCGAGCTGATGGGGCGCTTAAAACGCAGCGTAAGCCCAAGACCCTATCAAGGTTGCGGGGCCACTGTCAAGCACCCTAGTACCGGCATAAGCGGCATCTTCGTGGCAGATGCCAGGACATGAGATCAATCGAAGACACCATCATAGAGGAAATCCTCAAGGACGCGGGCAAGGCGCCTGCTGCCTCGCTTCGCCTGGGCATTGGAGATGACGCCGCGATCTTCAATCCACCGGCCGGCAGAGAACTCCTGCTGACGACCGACCAGGTGATCGAGGGTACCCATTTTCTTCCGGCTTTGCATCCCGCTCAGGCGCTGGGTCACAAGTGTCTGGCACGTGGTTTGAGTGATATCGCGGCCATGGGGGGAGAGCCGCACTGCTTTCTTTTGTCACTGTGCGTGCCACCTTGGGTGACCCCCGGCTGGCGCGGGCGATTCTTCAAGGGCCTGTTTCGCCTGAGCCGAAAAGTGAACATACCGCTCGCCGGCGGCGACATCGCCCGGGGCGAGCATTTCGGCACCGACGTCACGGTCGTCGGATCGGTTCGGCGAGGCAAAGCGTTACTCCGCGGTCGCGCCAAAGCCGGGGACACGCTGTATGTATCGGGGCGGCTCGGCGGTTCGGCCCTTGGCTTCGAGCGCATGCGCGCTAGCGCCAGAACCAGCGGAGCGGCCGCCCGCCGGCACCTCTATCCCGAGCCGCGGCTCGCTCTGGGCCGCTTTCTGGCCGGCGAACTCGGAGTACGTGCCGCAATGGACCTCAGCGACGGCCTCTCGACGGATCTCAGCCGCTTCCTGAGGGCGAGCCACGTTGGCGCCACGATCCGCGCTTCCCAAATCCCCCGGTTCCGCGGTGCGTCCCTTGATCAGGCGATCCACGGAGGCGAGGACTACGAGCTGTTGTTCGCGGCCGCGCCGAACCGCAAAGTACCCGAAACCTTCGACGGTCTCGAACTGACTCCGATCGGGGTCGTCCGCGAAGGGGAAGCAATCGTCCTCGAAACCAGCGATGGCGAACACCCACTCCGGCGGGAAGGCTATCAGCACTTCGAATCTCCGGGCCAACCGTAGGGGCCGGCACTC
The DNA here is from genome assembly GCA_965226185.1 of Bryobacterales bacterium. GTDB lineage: Bacteria > Acidobacteriota > Terriglobia > Bryobacterales > UBA6623 > CBDCYS01. Next base: position 1,673,072 of record CBDDCT010000007.1, on the reverse strand, counting down.
TTGCCGGTCCTTCTTCGCGAGAGCGGCGAGCCACTTCCTGCCCCTCACTGAGATCCTCTATCGCCGCCAGAAAACCATAGGCCGTGTTCAGCCCTGACCGGATCGAGTAACATCAAAGAATGTCTGCGTTTCTCCAGAGCGTCGCGGACCGGGCCCGCCCGTTGAAAAAGCGTGTCGTTTTCCCTGAAGGCGACGACGAAAGGGTTCGCGTAGCCGCCGAACGGCTGGCGCGGGACAAGGTCGTCGAACCCGTTTTGATCAGCGGCAACAACAGCATCCCCGGCGTGAGCTTTGTCGATCCAGCGGCCTCGGACAAGCGCGAGACCTACGCAAGTATCTATTACGAGCGCCGCCGGGCGAAAGGACTGACCGAACAAGAAGCGCGCCAGATCGTCTCGAGACCGCTTTACTTTGCATCTTTGATGCTAGCCAATGGTGATGTCGACGGACTCGTCGGGGGCGCGCTCAATACCACGGCCGAGACCTTGAGAGCCGTGATCCAGTGTATTGGGGTCCACCCGGATTATCGCCTCGTTTCCAGCTTCATGGTGCTCGTTCACCGCGACACCGAATGGGGTGCCCGCGGCGTCATGGTCTTTGCTGATCCCGCGGTTGTGCCCGACCCAACCGCCCATCAACTCGCCGATATCGCAATCGCGACGGCTGAGAACGCCCGCCGGATTCTTAGTGACACGCCGAAGGTGGCGCTGCTGTCGTTTTCGACCAAGGGCAGCGCGGCGCACCCCATGGCCGAAAAAGTGATTGAAGCTCACCGCATCGTACAAGTCCGCGCCCCGGGACTCACGGTCGACGGCGAACTGCAGGCGGACGCCGCGCTCGTCGAAGAAGTCGGCCGTTCGAAAGCTCCGGGGTCTCCGGTAGCCGGACGCGCCAACGTCCTGGTTTTCCCGGCGCTGGACGCAGCCAATATCGGCTACAAGCTAGCCGAGCGGCTGGGAGGGTGCATCTCCTTGGGGCCGTTCTTGCAGGGTCTTAACAAACCCGCCAATGACCTCTCCCGCGGCTCGTCAGTGGACGACATCTACTACACCACCGCCATCACCGCCCTGCAGGCTGAGGGTGAGGTCTAGCGGATTCCCTCCGGCGCATCTCCCCGACTTGCTCGCCCTGAAAATGCAAATGGTTCGTTACGGCTCTCGCTAGGTCGTTTGGAAACCACTGCGCCTGGCTCCGGACGCCTGCCGCGGAAAAAGAAGACTACCAGCGCCAACAACAGTGTTGCGCTGCTGACGCGAGTGAGTTTCGCTTCCAATCCTCCATCGTATTCGAGGGTGATTTCGCAATCTCCGCTACAGTTCGGTTCGATGACAATTAGACCGATGGCGTCGCTTCGCACAGAAACCTGGTTACCGTTTGCCGTGGCATTCCAGCCCGGGGTGTAGTTTACCTGTACCGATATGACCTGGTTGGCCTCCGCGCGCGCATGGATTGCTGCCGTATTCGAGTCAAGCCATTCAAATGTAGCTGCAGGCGCATCGGGAGCGTCCAGCGCTGCCACGAATCGGCTTATTTCGTCGGTGTCAAGACCATGGATCGGGGTACGCTGGACCAGTCGATCGGGCTCCATTACATGGGCCAGCGAGGGGGAACGCCGAGGGATTCGATAGATCATCGTGTCGTCTTCTCGCCAGAGTTCCTCCAGGACACCGTCGAACTTGTAGGGGTGTTCGAAAGCCTTCCAAGTCTCGGGGCTGTCCGGCCCGCCAAGAGCCACAGCGTGAACGCCGAACGTCTTCATCCAAAGGATCGAGTACTCGGCCGCCCGTTCGCCGGCGTTCATGTCGGTTCGCATCGTGAAGTCGGCGATCTGCTGCATCCAGTTCGGCGCGGACGGGTAGTGCGGCCAGGCGAGCTGCGGTGTGTCAGTGAACGTGTTGAACCACTGGCAGAGCGATCCGGCGGTCATGATGCGCGCGCCGGGCGAATTCGTGTCCATGAACCTCGCTACGCGGTATTCGATCGCGCCGGTCATGTCGACGTGCCTGGTCTGATTCCGCGCCTGCGCCCGATGTGAGACTATTTGGCTGCCCGCAAGAACCAGCAACGGGAGGGCGACCAGAATTCGGGCCTTGTACGGGAGTCGATCGATCAACGGACGTGTGGCTAGAACCGCGAGAATGGCCAGAGTCATTTCCATTTCGAACGTGTAGCGGCCGGGTTGGGGAAGGAAGCGCAAGCCCCAGTAGCGTTCGAGCACGGGAATGAGGATCGATGGAACAGCGAACAAGACCACCCACCGGGCGGGCCAGTCCTCCAGGTATCTTGCTGCAAGGCGCCAGGCGAACAGCAGGACGACTGCGACGATAATCAACGCGACCGCCGATCCGGAGGACCATCCGCCCTCTCCGTTCCGCGCGGAGTTGTATTGAATCGTGAGAAGGAGAGACGGCGGTACCAGGGGGCAGATCGCAACATAAGCGGCTCCGGCGATGAGCGAGGCGCGCGCGAACCGTGCCATCGGAACTCGGCGTTCGAGAGCCAGCGGAACGGTGATGACCAGAAGCGCGGTGAGAATCACGCCTAGCATGTTGGCGAGCATCATGAGCGCCGCCAGAAAACCGGCGAGCACGTGGTCACGAAGCGACCGCGAACGCAGAGCGCGAACGAAGGCCCAGGCCGCGATCGGTAAAAGCAATAGCGCCACCAAGTGCGGTGTCTCGTCCCAGGAGAAAGCAATATAAAGGCGGCGCGCTCGCAGCAACTGTTGGAGCCCCAAATCGTCGTCGGGGACTAGCAATTCCGTCGGTGAGAGCAGCGAGTAGGCTAGCGCAACAGCCAATCCCCACCCAGGGGCGCGGAGGAGACGCCAAACAAAGACAAATAGAGCCACCGGCAAGAGACAGTAGACAAGTCCCGTGATCTGGTTAAAGGCCAATGCCGAGGAGTAGCCGAATGCGTTCGAAAGAGCTGCCATCAAGACGGGCACGAGCGGGGCGTAGGTGTATTCGAGCGGGCCGCCTCCGCCCCAGTACGGCCACCATTGGGGGGTGAGGCGATCCAGGCCGGCACGGTCGGCGATGGCCATCCAGTAGCCGTGCATAGAGTGCAGATGGCCCGTGGACTCAGTGACGAAGGCCTCCCCAACGATGAAGATGTTGATGCCGGCTACGAGCAGGAGGTAGAGCCAGGGCAGTCTAGCCTGCATTTCTCACCACCTGGCGAGCGAAAGTACGTGAGAGGTGCGTCAGTAGAAGACGCGCGAAGGTTGGCGACGGCGTTACCAACCTAGCATTATCGTCCCAACCAGGATTTCCATTTTTGCTGTCCCGGTGGGTGTTTCGCGCGGCGGTGGGCCCTACTCAGACGCGAAATCGAGATTCTTTGTAATGCGAACGCCCTGCGTCGCGAACAGCTCCAGGAAGTCGCGCGTCCGTTGCCGTGCTGTTTGCTCCTGCTCGACGGTTAGGTTGACGTTTAGCAGATCAACCATCCAGGGAGCCTTCTGGGCGCACCTCACGTAAGCGTCGACAACCACTCTGGCGACCGGCAGTGTCGTGGTCTTGGAGTCGTCATGAACGTCGACGTTCCTCGCTTGTTGAAGCTTGGCGAACTCTTCGGAGAGGAGCCTGGAGAACATCTCTTCGGTAAACGGATCGCCTTCCTCGGCGCCGGTTTCCTCGTCCGCTGCCGTGAGGGTCCCCGTCTTGTGCAGCCATTCCCAAAGAATGCTGAGCCGGATCTCTCCTGTTGCCATGTCTTCCATGAGGTAGAGAACGTCTTCGTTGCCGAAGAAATCCGCGGGTTTTAGCGCAGCCGCCTGGAATCCTTGTTCGAAGGCGTTGCCGTATTGGACGGCCACGCTGATCAGGTCCCTGGCCCCCCGAATCGTTCGCGGAGCCGGCTCGAGAAGCACCAAACCGTCCGCGTCGGAATCCGTGTGCGTCAACGCCGGGAACGGCCGTCCCGCCTGGTTCGGCTGACCGGCTTTCTCCCAAACCGGGCGGATGATATGCACCATCTTCCAGTGGGCCACCCACTTGCCGCTGGCCCCTTCTCTTTGTTCGCGTTCGGCGCCCAGAGTCGCTTTCTTCATGCTCTCGGAGACGCCCGTTGCAGAACCGACCGGGATGTTGGGTTCCATGCCGCCCTGCCAGAGCGCGTATTGGCCCTGTTCGTCGGGAGTGTTGGTCGCCCGCCGCACGCGGTCCTCGTAATTCCGCATGTAGCCGTAGGTCATGGTTACGGCATCGATGTTCGGGTGGATGAAATTCGGATCCCAGGCCATTGCGTCACCGACGCTGTTGATGTAATCCCAGCGGCCGGTGTTGAATCCCACGAACCGGTTTCCAAGCGCCGCGCGAATCTCCATCAACTGGAACGAGGCCTCAATCTGCTCGACCAGAACATAAACCTTGATCGCCCCCCCCTCCAAGCCCAGGCAGGACTCCACGCCGCTGAGAATGTCATGCCACAGTGCGGCTTCCTCCGCCGTCTGGATCTTCGGAAGATAGAAAACCAGGCTGGCGCCCTGCCGCGCCAATGACTCGTGATTAGCGGCGACGTAGAGGGCGGCATCGACAATCGACGCCGAGAAGCCGCTGCCGTCGGCGTTTCGAATGTGACGATCCTCCAAATGCAGTCCGCGTGCCCGAAAGATTTTGGTCGTGAAATCGAGCTGCTTACGCCAGTCCTCGACGATCTTCCTTCCGAAGAAACCATCCGCCCAGGAGTTCATTTGCCCTGCCACGGTTTCAGCCGCCTGCAAGAAGACCGGGTCCTTCGCGAACGCCAGGCGAAGGTTTCGCTGGTTATCGAGCGACATCGTCTCGATCTGACCCAGAGCGTCCTCGCCGTCAAACATCCAGCCGTCAGCGCCGGAAAGAAGTGCGTAGGCAACGTTGCGGATGCTGTTTGGGAGCGGAGCCCGAGGTTTAGCGGCCGGGCCGGTCCCTTGTATCCACTGGCACTTTAGGTCTTCCGGGATGGCGGACCCGGTGAACCGCCCTGCCCGAGCGTCAGAGACCTTGATCGCCGTGCGAGGAATGGTGGATTCAGGGTCCAGGAACTGGATCCTGTCACTGTTCTGAGCTCGCCCGCGCCGGCGATCCAGTCTGGCCTGCATCAGAGCCTTGCGGTCGTTGTCCAGTTCGGCCAAATCGGCGAGAACGCCAAGTGCTCTGGGCGTCAGCACGTCGGCGTAGCGTTCTTGAACGCCCGCCCTGATCTCGAATACATCGGAAAGTGGCATCTGCATAAGACTACAACAAACTCCGTCCGGCTGGGCCGGGGAAGGTCTCCGCCTACTGACACTCGCAGAATATAGTGTTGTTTTCGGACACAGCGAATGCCTTGCCGGAGCGGGCGCAGCACGCTGCGCCCCTACACCGTATTTCGCGAGCATCAGTAGGTGACCCTCAACCGGTACGAAGAGTTTCGCGGCCGCGAGCCGGACTCAGTCACGCGAAATGAATTACATAGAGTTCTTTCGCGGATTACCCGGTGCTTCTCGATTAGGCGCCAGCCTGCGCGGGCGAACGAGAAGGGTGGCAAGGTTTTCGCCCAGCGATGCGATTTTGCAGCAGTTCCCGCCGGGCGGACTCGAATTTCCGCGTCATCTTGGCAAGGAATTGCAGGGCCGCGGGGGTGGCGATTTGGGCGATTCGTTCAGTTTGTCTTACATTCCGCTTGCGGAAATGTGGCCATGGGATTGAAGAGGCCGTGCTGCTGGATGCTGCTGGCAAGCTCGGAGATGTCGCCAAGATCCTTGGGGTGTCGCTTGTCAATCTTGATTTGGCCAGAATCGCGTTTTCTTGATGGCCGCCGCCATGCGCAGCATTCTTCGGTGTTCGAGTGCAATTCCGCCCGAAACGCGGTGACCTGAAGGCACGTCCCGGATGACCGTCGATCCAAGGCTCACCGCGGCGCGCTCTCCGATCGAAATCCCGTTGACGATTGTCGCCCCAGGCCCGATCCAAGCCTCGTCACCGACCGTCACATTCCCGTTCAGCACGCTGCCGTGGCCGATGAAGGCGCATCGGCCAATTCTGGCGTTGTGAGAGACGTAGGCCACATTGCCGACTCGCGCTCCCTTGCCGATCACCGTGTTCTGCCGAAACAGGCCGCGAGCGACGACAGCATTGCCCAAGATGCGGGCTCCCTCCTCGATTCTGATCCCGCCGGCATGAATCAAGTCCACCGTGAGCCCGCCGATGCGGGAGCATTGGAACCCTTCCGCGCCGACGACCGCGCCAGCGGCCACTACCGCCGATTTACCCAAGACAGTGCGTTCCAGAATCGTCGCGTTGGCCTCTACGACGGCGTCTGGGCCGATCACAACGTTGCGGTCCGCAATGAAGCTCCGGGCATGGATGCGCGCGGCGGTATCGATGACGGTTGAAAAATCCTCCCAATAGAAGTTCGTACTAGCCCGGATTTCTCATCGCGGGGTTGGCGGAAGGCCGCCTTTTGTGGCACAAACATAATGATTACAATATGTTTCAGCCAGCAAGAAAGCGACCCCTGCCATGACAGAGTGTACCCAAACCAGCTTCACCTTCGCCGACCATGGCCGCCGCCAGGTGGTAGCCCGTTTCGACGGCGGCATGATCACCTCCGACGGCGGCGCCATGCTGTTGCGCCAGACCGAACAGCGCAGCGGCATCGTGCGGCAGTTCGCCGCCTGCTTCCGTGATCACCGCCAGCCCGCGCAAGTCGAACACAGCGTGCGCGAGCTGGTCTCGCAGCGCGTCTACGGGCTGGCGCTGGGTTATGAGGACCTCAACGATCACGATCAGCTGCGCTCCGACCCGCTGCTGGCCCTGCTGAGCGGCAAACAAGACCTCGAAGGCAAGCAGCGCCGCCGAGCCCAAGACCGCGGCAAGGCGGGCGCCGGCAAGAGCACTCTCAACCGCCTGGAGTTGACCCCGGCCAAGGCCGGCGCGCAAAGCCGTTACAAGAAGATCGTTCTCGACACGGGCGCGGCCGACCGTCTGCTGACCTCGCTCTACATTCAATCGCAGCCGTGCCAGCCCGAGCGCATCGTGCTCGATCTCGACGCCACCGACGACGCGCTGCACGGCCGCCAAGAGGGGCGCTTTTTTCACGGCTACTACGGACACTATTGCTACCTGCCGCTCTACATTTTCGCCGGGGACCAGTTGCTGTGCGCGCGCCTGCGGCCGTCCAACATCGACGCCTCGGCGGGGTCGCTCGAAGAGGTCCGGCGCATCGTCGAACAACTGCGGCGGGTGTGGCCCGAGGTCGAGATCCTGCTGCGGGCCGACAGCGGTTTTTGCCGCGACGAGATCATGAGCTGGTGCGAGAACCAGGGCGTGGATTACGTGTTCGGACTGGCGAAAAACGAGCGTTTAGAGCGCCTGATCAAGAGACGGATGAAGCTGGCGCGGCGGCGTTTCGCCAAGAGGGGCAAGGCGGCCCGGGCGTTCGGGGATTTCCGCTACCGCACGCGAACCAGCTGGGCGCGGGGGCGCAGGGTGGTGGCCAAGGCGGAGTATCTGGCGAAGGGCGAAAACCCGCGTTTCGTGGTGACGTCGCTGACGCCCAAGCAAGCGGCGGCGCAACACTTATACGAGACGATCTACTGCGCCCGCGGAGAGATGGAGAACCGCATCAAGGAGCAGCAGCTGGGGCTGTTCGCCGACCGCACCTCGACCGCGCTATTGCGGTCGAATCAGATCCGCTTATATTTTTCATCGATCGGGTACTGTTTGCTGGAGACGCTGCGGCGGCTGGGGTTGGCGGGGACGAAGATGGCGCGGGCGCAATGCACGACGATCCGGCTGCGGTTGTTGAAGATCGGAGCGCGCATCCGGATCACGGCGCGCAAAGTGTGGATTTCGCTGGCGACGGGATACGCCTGGGCGGGGGTGTTCGCCCAAGCGTATGAGAATCTCGAACGGGGGGAGCCGCGGCGCTGCTGAAAACGGCAAGGCGAGTTCAAGTAATACTTGAAGCACACAGGGCTCGACAGGGGCGGCAATCGAGGTTTGCCCAAAAACAGACGAAAAACGCCTCGGCCAGGGTCGCGGACAGCATGCCGGGCCGTTTCTGCCCCACGGCGGCCCCGCCGAGAGGCGATGCCGCCTCAAGACCATGAAATCCCATCCCGCGCGCCCCGCCAACCCCGTTTTCGGGAATCGATGAGAAATGCGGGCTAGAGGCGAGATAGTTGTGCGTCTCAAAGAACGCTTGCCGCGGACTCTCGGCAATCGCGATGGCCATGGAGGGAGAAATCGACGATGCCAGCGCTTCTGTAGTCAACACGCACGAAACCCCCGAGACGCGGTCGAGCTGGGCTAAGAAGCGCCGGTCTTCGACAAAGGTCAACATACCCTCTTGAGGATCCGACAGAAATCCGAGATTCACGAAAGCCCCGTCGCGGAGCACCTCGATGGGCGACCATTGAGCCGCTTGTTCAAGCCGCAGCCCTGCGCCGGGACCCGCGGAGGCATGTGCCCCCGTGACCTCGACGAGGCATTCAGTCTGCACGGGATGAGCTGAGGAATCCAACCAGAAGAGCCCCTCCTGTACCAGAGTCAAGCGGAGTAAGAACGTCCCAGGACGTTGCGGCGCGACGATGGTCACGGGCTGCACGCAGCGGGAATGAGGCATGACGGGAGAGCGGAACGGTGTTCGCACTCCCTCAAACTCAATCCACTTTTTGGATGCCGGGTCGATCCAGTGATAGGAAAAATACACGGGATACGGAGGACCGCTGAGGAGCCGTTCAGAGGCGCCGTTGTTGAGTTCCACTTCGAGCTCTCTGCTTGCCCCGGCCGGGATCGAGGCAAGATCCCCAGTTGTTCTCAAGGTGAGATGTCGGCCGACATGTTGCGGCAACGGCGGCATAAATAACGGCGTCTCGGCGGAGCGCAGAGTCTGCTCCAGAGAGCCCATTCTTTGTGCGAGCGATGTGAGGACCTGTGGCGCCGTAACGGAAACTGGATTGCGCCGGGCTTCTTGAATCACCTCCTCGTAGAGAGAGACGTACTCGGAGATTGCGTCGTCGAGATTCGAGTTCGCCCGTATCCATTTGCTGACCCTTGCCGCGTCGGCGGGATCGTAGGCGAGGATTTCGCTCACGATGGAGCCCGTGCTCAGCGGTCGTTGCAAGCAGCGCTTCCCGAAGTTCCACTCGCGCATCGCGGCGACTTCCCGAGCAATCACCAAGGGGCCGAGACCGCTGCTGTCGCAGAGGACCACGGCATTACCGACGGCCATCGCTTCCAAGGCGCAGCGGGCTTTGGCAAAGACGAGATCGTAGGAGCGCAGGATGTCCTCGGGTTTGTCCGTCGGGTTCCCCACGCCGGCACCGACGATGTCCAGTGACAGGCTAAGCTGCCGGCAAGCGTGCTGGACGACCTCGATATGGGTGTCCGCCCGGGCGTAGTTGCTGAAGACCAAAGCCCTCCGCGGCGTTGCGGGCAGACCGGATCTCGGGGCGAAGCGGCGCAGGTTGACCGCGTTGAAGATCAAGCGCGTTTTCGATTCGGGCACCCCTGCCTCCCGCACCAAGCGTTCCAGACAGTTTCGGTCCACCGCGGCAAATCGCCGAACCTGATCCAAGAGCGGAGGTGCGTCATGCCAGTTGTTGCGGTCATGGCAGACGAAGATGGCGGGAACGCTGGGAAACCGCAGCAGCGCTTGCGTGGTTTCGACGTGATGATGCCCGTGAATCACGTCGGGCGGGGTTTCGATTTCCTCCAGGCGATTGACGACGGTCGCCGAGGCCGCCCGGATTTCTTCAGCGAGTCCGCCGTGACTCGGGCTGAATACGACAACTTCGTGTCCGAGCGCCTTGAGTCCCAGCGCCAGATCCCGGGTCACGATCTCCGTGCCCGATCTCGACGACAGCGTTAGGTTTGTGATCAAGATGCGCATCAATCTGGACAAAGCCGGGGCCGCCTGGACTTGCCTTTCCGATGTCTTGGAACTCGATGAAAGTCTGAATTTGACATCCTTTCGGCCTCCTCTCAGTATGAATATTCTCTCGGATCGCGCGACGCCTAAGGCATACCCGCCCGTTGGACAAGAAGCCAGAATTGGGAGTCGAAGGCCTCGCCAGGAAGCTGATGCACCTTCAACAGCCGTTTCTCGCACTGCGCTTCGATCCACGCCAGCGAGTGGTGGATCACCCCGGGAGTGTTCGACTCGTGACTGGTGCCAACCCAGGAGTCGCCCTGGTAATCCTCGTCTGGGGACTCCGCGGGGAAATAGGAAGTAAGAAAAATGCCCGTCGTGGTGGAGTCCCGGAGAAAGCCGTCCAGCATCACTTCAATGTGGTCCTTGCTGGCATGGCTCCAAATCGATCCCGCCAAGAAAAAGTCGAACTGGACGCCGAAAACGGAAGTGTCAAAATCGTGGTTGAAATCGAACCGAGGCTGCTTGGACTGCAGTTCGTCGGGGTGGAAAAGATACTCCCGCCCATTGTCGACTCGCTGGCGAACCGGTTCAATGCCGCAATAGCAGCCGCGATCAAGGAAACGAATGAGCCAGTAGGCGACTCGCAGGCACCCGCAGCCGATCTCGAGAACCTTGGACTCCGGGTTCAGCCCTTGATTGAGGAGAGCAACGAATTGCCTTCGGCCGGCCTCGTCAAAACTGTTGACCGGAACACCCTGAAAGCCGTGCCCGGCGATCATTTCCTCTCCACGAGACTGAACCCTCGACATAGTTGTCCTCGCACTCGGCCGAATTTCGATAGTTTGACATATAGGGCGACACCTATCCAGCGCCCCCATCCCGGGCGTGGACAAATGCCCGCGATGATCAGGATCCGTCTGTTGGGGCGGGCGCTTGATCGTGTAGATCCACGACTACGTAAGGGGTTTCTTTGTTGAGGTCGGGGTGGATCTTTCCGTTGCCGGCTTGGTCCATGACCTCAATCAAGTACATGAAGTTCCATTGCGGGTCTAGGTGCCCACTGGGGACAGTCGCCTCGTATTCATGCGGGCGGCCGGTCGGCAGCATGGCGAGGGTTCGGAAGTCCTGGTGCTGGTTGACGCTGCGATAGCGGAGGCGGACCCACTTGACGCCGCAGGAGTCGCGGACTTCCGTCCGAACGGTTAAGGGTTCTCCGGGCCGGGCGCGGCGGATCGGCTGGTGGCTGACGGTGGGCGCCTCGTGATCGCTGCCAACGATGATCGTCGCGAAACTCGTGCCGCCGCCGGGCGGGTAGCTCACGCGTCGTCCCTGCTCATCCACCGCTTCGATGAAATAGCTCATCTTGCCGGGACTCGCCACGCCCGGAATCACGGTGCGGTAGACCAGCCTGTCGAGCTTCTCCATCTCGCGATAGTGAAAGCCTCGCACTTGATTCCCGTAGCCGACGCGAACGCGGGCAATGGGCGCGCTGCTGACCGTGGCCCCAAGCGTAAACTCCTGCCCGGGCTTGATTCTTCGGATCGGAGCATGGGCAATTCGCGGTCCCGCCCCGAGCACGCTGAGACTGCTGACGTGCCAGCGGCCGGCGGTGGTCGCTTTGAAAGCAACGTTCAGCTTGTTGTCGGTCACCGTGGTTGGCATGCGCCGCCCCTCGCGTGTGCCGGGGGCTACGATAAACGTGTCCGTGCGGTCAACCCCGTTCGCCTCAATCCACATGGGGCCGTAGCCCGGGCTATCCGGCAACTCGTTGCCTACGCCGAAGCGCAACTCATAATTCCCGTTCGGCAGATCGATAGAAAACGAGCTGCGGAGTTCGGCACGCTCATATCTTGCATCGCGGTGACCTTCGAAATCGAACCTTCGGATGACGCGCCAGCGGTCGGGTTCGAACACCTCGCGCAAGTTTTTCAGCTCTTGCAGGCCGCGCTGGAGTTCGATCAGCTCGGTCTTCCAATGACCGGTTAACTCGACGGGCCAACCTCGCTGATCGGTCTCTCTGCCGAACATCAGATTCTCGGCGTAGACGTCGCCGGCGGCTTCGACAATCTTCTCCCAGGCGGCAACCGCCACAGCTTCATGCTGGATCGCCACGTCGAGTGGATTCAAGTCATTGGATTTCTTGAAGAGTGCCCAATGAAATGCCGACCGCGCCCGCTCGGAGTGATAGCGCGCCAGGTTAGCAAGGATTTTCAGGTCAACCATCGTCGAGCGGAATTCCTTGTTGCGCCGCGAGCTGCCGTCAGCAGGGGCGTGCTGTTCAGCTTCGCTCGCGAGCTTCAAGACATCGTCCGCAGCTTGGGCGAACCAGTCAGCGGTTTCGAAAGGATGGATCTTCGCCGACTCCCCGCCCGCCAGATGCAGATCGGCGGCTTCGCCAATGCTGAGAAACTGCTGCGTGTCGCTGGGCGTAGCTTTGGCGTACTGCCAAATGTCTCCCCAGCGTTGCTTTTCCGGCCATCCCCGGGTCGTGGGGAACTTGTCAGGCGGCAAGCAGAAAGCAATAATCCGGGGCAGAATCTGGCTGGCGCGGTGCAAGGCACGCTCGACGAAGGGCGCGGCTTGCTTTCCAAAACGCCGCTGGAATTCTCGCTCCCATATATCGGAAGGCGCGCCAGGGTTGTAACCCAGCCTTCCAAATAGCTGGAAGAAGTGCCAGTAACGCTCAAACTCGTAGTCGTAATACTGGTATCGCGGCGCGAGTAAATCAAAAGGTTTCTCGTTGTGCGGACGGGAGGCCATCTTGGTCGCCAGCGGTGCGGTCACCTCGAAGCCTTCTCCGTCGTGGAGATGCGTGCTCGCCACGAAGCGCCGCACGTAATCAGGGTCTCCCCACGGCAGGATGCGCGACGTTCCGCTCGTCCACAGCCGCCACAGCATCTTGTACTTTTGCGGATAACGCAGCAGGTCGGCGTAGCCATGCCGGCGGTCGAACTGGTTTCCGCGCTGGATGTGCGTGGGATGAAAGGGCATGCCCATCTGCTCGGCCCAGTATTTGGTGGCGACGCGAAACTTGAGCCCCACCTCCAGTGCGTCCTCGATCAGGTCGTCCGTGTAGCCCTTCGCGCGGGCGTCGAAACGGACGCCAGGCGCGTGCTGCTTCATCACGCCGTAGATGTCGCGCCAATACTGCTTCATCTCGACCCGCGTCAGGCCCGATTCGCCGTGCATGCGGAATTGAATCGTGTCGATGCCGGGAACGAGCCGCAGAAACTTGGCGAGCGCCGCTTTGGAATAAGCGGACAGATTTTCTTTCGTTACGCCGGAGACGGGCCATTTCTTCCCGTTGACCGGCTCGACCGGCAGATAGTCCCAGACGCCGTCCGTGTAGTGATCGCCGCGATAGATGTGGTCCCACAGGCCCAGCGTAAAGTTCAGGCCGCGGTTATGGGCCATTTCGATCAGCCGGTTGAGGGCTTGAACGTTGCGCTGCTGCTGCTCCGGCGTGACGCCCGCGGCCTTGACCCGCGGAAAGCCTTCCGTGTCGAAAAAATAGGGGAAAGCGGGGGCGAGGTAACCGGAAGATTCATATCCCAACAGCAGCGAAAATGTATTGAAGCGGTTGCTGGCCAGCATGTCCAGGTAGCTCGCCCAATAGGTCTCGTCGTGGAAGAAAATCTCGAAGCGCGCCCTGTGCATCGTGTACATCGAAAGCCCGCGCTCGGCGACTTCCGGACTTTCTTCGATGTCGCGGACTTCGCTCAACGGCTTGGCGGGATCTTCAGCCCATCCGATGCGGTCGGCCACATCGAGCAGGGCGTACATCAGTCCCCGGTCATCCGCCCCTGTGATCAGCAGAACGCTGGCGCCCTTCCATTCGGCGTGGCGGATGAGAAGCGACTCAGGCTTTACCGGCGCCGTGATTCCCAAGTCCCGAATCAGCGTGGCGGCGGCTCCCGAACCCTTACCGAGGCCCGCGACGATGATCGGTCCGCTGCGGGCATTTCCCAGGCTGGCGCCTTCGCGATAGGAGATTCCTTTGGCGCGTACAGCTTGCTCGAGTTTTGTCAAGCCGTGGCGTACAGGCGCCGCGGGCTCGGAGTCCACCACCAGAAAGGCGGCTGTGTCGGCGGCCGCGGCGGCGATCACAAATGAAAAGAAACAGAGAATGAAGACAAAAAACCTTCGCTCCATATGTACCAGTCTCCCGTGCGCGGAATTCCAACTACGACCTTATGGTAAACCTGCCTGGGCGTGGCTTGGTTTCCCTAGGCCGGTCCTTTTAGGGCCGGTTGAAGAGCGCCTCCCGAACTAAAGCCGCAGCCCGTTTCAACGGGCTTTCGTCTCAGCCAGGCTTCAGCCGTGTCCGGCCCTCCCTCCACAGCCGGCACGCATAGACAGAGGCGCGGACAGCAGTCCGCGCTTCCCCCGACGAATCCCGTCAGGACCTCGAATACAGCCGTTCCGCGATCGCGGTCAGTTCCTTGACAATCCCGGCGTTGCCGCTGTCATCGATCACATTGTGGAACTCGCCGGGATCGTTCTCCAGATCGAACAGCTCCGAGCGCTCCCAGCTCAGATGATTCAACTTCCAGCGATCGGTGCGGACCATCAGGATCGGCGGCTTGCCGACATAGCGGTCATCTCGAGTAAAAACACGGCGACAGAAATAGTATTCCGAGTAGGCGAACTCTCGCTGCTCGAAAGCCTGGTTGCGCACCAAAGCCGCGAACCCGCGGCCGTGAATCCCAGGCGGAGTCCCGAGCCCGCATAGCTCGGCCAGGGTGGGGAACAGGTCGATCTGTTCGATGATCTCCCGCCGCGAAACGCCCGCCTCGATGCGATCGGGCATTCTCACGATAAGCGGCACGCTGACCGACTGCTCGTACATGTTGTGCTTGGTCCACATGCGGTGAGCGCCCGCCATCTCGCCGTGGTCGGACGTGTAGACGACAACGGTATTCTTGTCGAGTCCCAACTCGCGCAGCGTGTCGAAGACGCGTCCGATATTGCTGTCCATCTGGCTGATGTTGCCGTAGTAGCCGGCCATTGACCGGCGCAGTTGCTCGTCGCTCTGCTGGTACCAGCCGCGCTCCTTCGCCCGGATCAGGTGGCCTTCGAAACCGCCTTCAAGCTCGCGATCGCTGCGCTCGGGCAGCGTGAGCTTCTCCGGATCATAGAGGTCGAAGAACTCTTTCATCGGAACCAGGGGCGTGTGGGGCATGAAGAACGATGACCACAAGCAGAATGGCCGGTCCCGGTTCTCGCGCAGAAACTTGACCGTTTCCTCGGAGTAGTAGGTGTCACGGAAATACCGGGCGGGCAGGGGCGAGGGACGGCCCACGACGTCCGGGGCCCGCTGGTCTTTGCGCAATGCCTCTTGCTCGGCCTTCGTCAGCCGATTGAGGAAATCACGATTGTGCAGCCGATGATCAAAGCCATGCCTCCGGCTCTCGTCGACAAAGTGCATCTTGCCGATAGCGCCCGTGACGTAGCCGTGGTCTTTGAAAAAATGGGCCACCGTACGCGCGTCAGAGGGCAACGGGTCTTGCAGGATTCGCGCTCCGTGCGAATGAGGATATACGCCGGTCACGATCGAGCCCCGAGAGGGAACACAGACCGGCGATTGGCAATACGTCCTGTCAAACCGCACGCCGTCGGCCGCGATCTCATCGATGTGAGGCGTGCGGACTTCGTCGTGGCCGTAACAGCCCGAGGCAGCCGTCTGATGCTGATCCGAACAAAGGAATAGCAGGTTCGCCTGCTGTGTTTGAGGATAAAGAAAAAACGGACCAACCGAAGCGCTGGCCAGCCCGGCGCCCGCGGCTCGCAGGACATTGCGGCGGCTGATTTGGCTCATGCTTCTCTGTACCTTATCAGCACCGCATCAGCACCGCCGATTCCGCCGCTAGCTCAATCCATTCGGAGCTAACTCAGGGCCAACTCGTCATTAACAGGTAAGATATTGATATAAAATGACTTACCGAATCACTAAAACGTTGGAAACGCAGCAACAGAGGCGTGGACGGAAGTCCACGCTCAGATACCGCGCTCAGAAGCTTTGAGCGTGGACAGCCTTCCACGCCTCGGTTTCGACTACTCGCTCCGCGGATGTCAAAATCGGCTCACAAAGCGCTATAATCCCTTCAATAACCGCAAACCGTGAATCGCGACGGAACGGGGGGAGATACTCGGCGTTAGTGAACATACCGCTGCGATAAAGCGGCAAGAAGACAACGTAGGAAACAACGAACCACCCAATCGGAATCCCGAGCCACCAAGTCGTCAGGTTCGAAAGCCCAAAGGTATACGCCCCGCCGACAACCGCCACATAGTCGCCACTGTCGACAGCGGTAGCGAACATCGACAGCCCGACAATCCACCAGGGCAACCCCTTAGCCGCCAAAAACCACTCGTAGGAATCGGTAGTGCCGCGAGCCAGGTACAAGCCATAGCCAACGATGAGCCCGTTAGCAACGACAACGATGAGCCAGTCCAGGAAGGTCATTCAGCGGAGGGTTAGGAAAGTCATTCAGCCAAGGATTGCGAGGGATACAAAGGATTGTGAATGATTTGCGAAGCCTGCCACCTGAATTATGCACAGATTCGGCGTAGCCATCGCCGATGGAGTTGTGGCGGTAGCGGCAGTCGTGTCAACTCAGTGATTTAGCAAGTCGTCTTTTCCTCTGTTTCCCTCCCTGTTTGAGCCGCCTGCCAATCCCGGCGGGCAAAAGCGGGCGGGCAAGCGGCGTGTTCCCAGTACGTTGCGGCGAGTGCATGAAATTTTATGCATGGAGCGCCCCTCAACTCAGCGCACCCTCCACCACCGGCGCGAAGCTCGATCCCGGTGGCCCCATCGCCCGCAGCCGCCGCATCAGCCGTTCAAACAGGCCCTTTTCCTCATAATGATCGCTGTAGCTGACACCCGTTCTGCCGGCGTGCCGCCAGATCTTGGCCGCCACGAACAGAAAGCGCAGCCGCGCCGTCGCCAGGGTGGTGTGCCGCAGTGTCTCCACGCTGGCTTGGGCTTCGCGGTTGAACAGCAGCAGCCAGCAGTTGAGGTTGTAGGCCAGCATGGCCAGCTGAAAGTGATTGCGGTTCATGTCAAAGCGGCGCGAGGGATGGGCCGCCAGCCCGGCGTCGTTGTTGGCCTCCTTGATGAGGTTCTCGGCTGCGGCGCGCTGATTGTAAAACCACACCACCGCCGCGATCGGTTCGGCCAGGTTGGTGACAAACACGCGGTAGGTGTAAGCGCTGGTGGCAAACAGCTGGTATTGCTCGGCCGCGCCGGCCGCGGGTTCGTTTTCGTAACGCAGCGCCAGGAAACGACAGGCCCGCGCCCAGCCCTGCGGCTGGTAGAGGAATTCGCATTCCGCATCCGCATCGCTGTGGGGCGAGGGCTTCCAGGCCGCTTGCTGCAACTGCTCGACCAGCCGCCTGGTCTTGCGCGCCACGATGACGAACTGACAAGCCGCCTTTTCATAGGCCTCCACCGCCTCCCAGCAATAAAACCCGGAATCGGCCCGCGCCAGGATTTTCTTCACGCCGTGCGGCAAAGCCCGAAAGGCGCTCTCGAGGTGGGCGGCGATCTGCCGGCCCGTGGGCCGGTCGCCGTTGCGCAACCCGCCCATCAGGTATTCGCGCGTCTCGGCCAGGAAAGTCAGTATCGGCTGGTAGCTGCGCTTGCCCTTGTTCTTGGGGTTGTAACTCTTGCGCCCGCCCATCTGGCGGCCGTAGAGCGTGTGCACGGTGGTGTCGGTGTCCAGCGTCACCGTCTCCAATTTCACCTGGGCCGCGGCCCAGACTCGTTCCCGCAGCTGGCGCTGAATGGAAAGGATCTGCTTCGCCACGTTGAGGTGCAGCGAGGCCAGAAAGCGCCACAGCGTGGACTGCGGCGGCAGACGCGTCACTTGCAAGATGCCGGTCAAGATGGGGTCGCGGGCGATGAAGCGGAGTTGGTTCAGCCGCGCAAAGCCGACATAGAGGCCCAGCACGAGGGCCAGCACAAACTGGTAGAGGCTCATCACACGGGTGATTCGTTTGTTCGTGATGGTTTCTTCCAGCAGCGCCTGGAAGCCGAGTTTTTCGAGCAGGGTGGCGACGGGCAGCAAGCCGCCGTAGGGAGTCAGATTCTTGCCGCGGAAGTGATAAGGCGTGGCAGCCCCGATTTTATTGGGCCGCGGGGCCCTCGCGCCCCGGCCTTGTTTGACGGGCCTTCGGGAGCTATGCTGTTTTCGCTTGGTAACCATTTGGGTGACCTCCTTGGGGTTGACTGGCGAAGCTGAAATCTTTGCCAGCCTACCTTATTACCCCATGTTTTCGGGGGTCCCCCAAATGGCCCCTGGCGGCTCAGCCCTCCTCCGGTGCACCCCGCAGTGCATAATTCAGGTGCCAACGATGGTGAAGGATTACGAAGCATCGCACCGTATTACAGATGATTGCAAAGTTTGGCGGATGACCGCGAGGGATTGAAAAGGATGGCGGATGATCGCGAAGAGTCGAGAGCGATTGTGGCTGGCCACGGGCACACCGGTTGGGCGCGGAAACACTGCGCACTCGCGGGAGGACACCGGCCCCGAGGGAGTACTGGCGCCCGCGGGAATAGCGAGACTTCAAACCGGCCCGCCGTGCCCGGCCAGGACGCCCTAGGATGCGGCTAAACCCAATACCGTTCACTGAGGGCCTTCGAGTTTCGAGCCCATAGCCGCTTGAGCCGCGACCGTAAGGGAGCGGTTACTACGTCTGCGCGCTCAGCCGCCCCCGAGCCCTCAATACCGCTGAGCCGTTTGAGCCGCTGAGCCGTTTGAGCCGCGAAGCGGCGCAGGATCGTAGCCCAGGGTGGAGCGAAGCGCAACCCTGGGTGCGAAAACCCTCCAGGGCAAGCCCCGGAAGGGGCGCAGGAGCAAACCGGCCCGTACGTCTCCCCTGAGAGCGATATGTGGCGGGCGTTCAACGACGCCCAAAACAAGACGACACACCATGCAACAGAAACCCGAGCGGCAGTTTCGACACGATCGCGTTCCCCGTACCTTCAAGGTGGTAGTGGGTCAGCTTGGCTATGCAGAAGAACACCCGAGAGGAATTCTTCCCGTAGGACGTCACTCGGGAGAAATCCCAACCGGCTCTCCCGGCCGCAAGTAAGCGCTAGCCGACTAGGCCGGATCTATATAGGAAATCCGCCAACTCCGTCGTAGTGAGAGAATTGCCAATCCGGCACGCCCTAGGTTGGGTACGGAGTGGAGTGCAGCCGCCCACCGGCCCGCATCGCGTCAGTGGGCAGCAGTCTTGTTAGGCGGGCCGGGGGCGGCCTCGGCCTGGGCGTGGTTTTTCACTCGCCTCGCTACTGACGAGAAGTCTGTAAGTTGTTGAAGTAGTCGCACCATTCCTGCGGGGATCTCGTCAGCTCGCATCGCGTCCACAATCCCTGTTGAGGTAATGCTCACATGATACTTCTGATCCAAGTACTGGTTGAGAAACCCGAGTGCTTCTTTTCCTGGGATGAGTTCACGGCGGCGGTCTGCCTTCGCCCAGTCAGATTCGAGTTCTTCTAGTGCGGCCTGATTGGTAGCTGCCTCGTCCTGCGCTGGCGAGTTGCGGCGCTCATACTGTCGCCGTCGTGCAAGATACTGTGAGGTTACGTAGCTTTTTTGGTCAGATGCAAAGTCTTCTAGTAGTGACGCAGCATCGTCAGAGTAAACAACATCTTGACTGGTTCGTCGAGAACGGTCGACAATCCTACGTG
Source organism: Bryobacterales bacterium (assembly GCA_965226185.1). Lineage (GTDB taxonomy): Bacteria > Acidobacteriota > Terriglobia > Bryobacterales > UBA6623 > CBDCYS01. The sequence continues at coordinate 1,653,529 of CBDDCT010000007.1, read as the reverse complement.
TCGCCGCACGGTCCAGCGCCGCAGGAACCAGTAGGAAGTTTTCGACCTCCTTGCACCGATGGATAGCTACTAGATCGCAGAATTCTTGGCAGCGTGCTGTAAGACCCTTGCACTCTTCGTCTGATCTGTAGTCCCTGTCTAGAATTGCGGCCGCAGCGATGCTTTCTCCGAGGGTAGTTTCCATCCCACGCTTGAGACTTCTAATGCGATCTGGATTGAATCCATCGACGGGAACCACCGCGAAGTTACTGCGGTTGCCTACGCCGACAAGATTGAGCTTCCTAGCGAACCTGCCTAGGACCTGGAAGTCCTTGCCCTCGACGAACACAACTCGCCTGGTTTTTGCCAACTGCGTGAGTATTGGATTTAGGTTAGAGCCGAGAATTGTGAAGACTTCGGCCAGTTCTGCAGGATCCTTAATGCGCCGCGCGTGCCGTCGTCGTTTGTTGACCAAGATGATGTCGTCCGTCTCGGCTTCCGTTATGATTTCGGTCGAGTGCGTCGCAATCAGGATATCGGGGCCGAGATTCCTAAGCAGACCGAGCAGTTGCCTCTGAAGGTCCGCGTGAAGGTAAATGTCTGGCTCGTCGATGAGGAACAGCGAAGCACTACTCGATTGAACCAAGTGTGTGAGCATCTGGCACCACACTTGGAAACCGAATCCCGCCCAGACAATCTCTCTCGGAATGCGTTCCTCTGGACAGAACATGTGAAGTACGGGCTTATCGTAGGACATGTCGACCTTGGGCGGCTCGATATCCATCCCTGGCCAGGTCTGGCGCAGTATTGTTCGAAACGAGTCGAAGTGCTCTGAGTAGTGGTACCAGATGTTGCGAAAGTTTCGGGCTGCTCGATAGTTGAACAGGGCTAGCCGCGCGGCCTCTTTTTCGTATAGCTTCTCATTGTGGTCAACCGGACCGAGGATTGGCACAAAACCGATGGGACACTTGAACCGGGACCGAAAGGCTGCCGCTGTCAGTATCCGCCTCGTCGGGTCCTCCGCGATCAAGTAACAAACTTGTTGCTCTGGGAAATACAGCGTCAGTTTATTGTTGTTAGACAGTGAGAAGGTGACAGATGAGGCTTCTGAATCATCGTAGTTGTAGAAGATGTTCTCTTCTGCAATCGAGATAGCGCTCAAGGCGAGATCGCCAGACTTCGTCGGAGTGGATGACGAAAATTACGGTGGCACGCTACGCTTGATGCCGCCGCTGCACTAGCTCTACAGCGGATCGCAAAAGGATATTTTTGCAGCAATCTGGGCGGTACCCTCTGAAGCCGGAGTTCCTTGAAGAGGTTTCCGAATCCTGCTAGGTCGAGGACGTCTGACCTGTTCCCCTGAATTTAGTCCGCCAAAGAAAGGGTCACTCCAAGGCAACCAGCTTCAGAACAGCTCCGCTTAGCGGACAAAATTCAAACATACTCCAGGAACTGGGCTCCAGCGATCAAAAAACCCGCCCAAGTAGGGCGGTTGGTCTGAGGGCACTCTTGACTGGAACAGCCAGGAGCTTGTCCCGGTTCCCACCAGGTATCCAACCAGGATTTCCATTTTGACCCTGGTACGGCGACAGTATACACCCGCGCTGCCCCGAATACCACGTCTTTCCGCGCTGAACCCTGCACATCACCTCCGCCGCTAGGCGCCAGGGCTCATCCATCCGCTCACAGACGTTGATTGAGCGGGCTGAACGGCGCTCCGGCCGACACTGCTCCTTGAAAAACTTTTTTGGAGCCGAAAACTGTTGATCCTCGCCCGGTCAACGCTACCCGCTCGGCAGCGGCAGCGCCCAGATCCTGTGCAGCATGTCAGCGAACAGCCGCCGGTTCAGATGCCCCTCGGCCAGCAGCAGCCAATAATACCGGGCGTGCTTGACCAGCCGACCGCCGGTCTTCATCAGCCGCTGTTGCAAGCTCGTCAGCGACCAGCTCTTGATCCTGTGCGGCAGCCCAAGCCGCCGCCACAAGTTGCCCAGGTTGTAGGCCAGCACGCTCAGTTGCAGTCGCACTTCGTTGGCCCGGAAGCGATGGCACGAAAGCCGCGTCCAGTGCGTGGCCTGTTTGCCTTCTTTGATCCACTGCTCGGCCGTGCCGCGCTTGTTGTAGAAGCGCACTACCGACCGGCTTGGCAAGCTCATGTTGGTCACGATAAATCCGACCCGCGGGAACAGCTCACCGAGATGATGCTCGACCTTGGCCACAATGCGTCGCGGCTTCGACCAACTCTGCGCCTGATAGCGGAAGCTCTTGTAGCGCACCAAGGGCTTGCGACCCGGCCTGCCCGGCGGGCGAAACAAGATGTCTTCGATCGCTAATTCCAAGCTCTTGTTGGCCGGAATGCGAATGGCGTACTGCACTCCGCGTTCCTCCGAAAACTCATAAATCTCCGGCTTGGCAAAGGCCGCATCGCCCCGGAAGGTGACCTGTTTGCCCGCAGCCTGTTGGCGCTCGATCTCGGGCAGCAGCAACTCGTTCCAGTCCTCAGCGCTGTGCACGTTGCCGGGACGCAGCTTGGCGGCCAGACAATCGCCGTGCTGGTTGAACAACAACAACGGGTGGTAGCAGACCGACTCGAAATGGCCGTTGTAGGCACTGCCCTCTTGCTGGCCGTGGACAGGGCTTTCGGTCGAATCCATGTCGAGAACGACGCGCTCGGAGTCGTCTTGCGTCTCGGCTTGCGCCACCAGCTCGCGGTTCACAGCCATCAGCCCCAGCAAGTTCTCCTCGCTCGCCAGCATCTCCGTCTCGAAGCTCTGCAGTCGCGAGGTCAGTGCCCCGCCGCGATCCCAGTTCTTCTGCGAGCCGATCAAGCGAAAGGTCGGATCGGCGGATACTCGCACGGCGTCATTGAGGTCCTCGTAGCCGGCCAGCCGAGAGTAGACTGACTGCCGCAGCAGATCGGCGAACGGGAACTTTTTGTTCGAGCCTTGCCGTGGGTCACTGAGATGTTCGTCGATCAGCTTCCCGAGCCCGAGTCGCTCGTCCAGCTCGCGGACGAGAATGAGCCCGCCATCGGAAGTGACGCGCGATCCTTGGAAATCGACTTTCAATAAGCCGTTGAAGCTTAGCTGGAACGGCTTGTTTTCTTTTTCACCCATTGGGTGTTGATCTCCTCAGCGCCTTGATTGCTTTTCAACCCGCATAAATAAAGGCGTCCGAGGTCACCCGATGGTTAGCAGAACCGAAACTAAAGTGGAAATCCGGGTCAAGTCGACTATATATCCTAGCGTCTGCCCTGTTGGTCCATCAACCGGCTGGGGCTTCCGTTGATTTGCCTTCCGCATCGCAGCGGCAAGAATCCGGAATGCAGCAAGGATGGTTGATTTTCCAGCGTTGTTTGGGCCAACTAAGATATTGAAGTGACGAAGATGCAGCGTGAAGACCTTGAAGGCCTTGAATCTACGGAAGTCTACCCGTGTGAACTGGTGGGTTTCGCCCATTGTGCCTACTAGTCTAGGCCGAGGGGGGACAGGCACCTTAATCATCTTTGACTTCTCGCGTCGAGAGGAATCCCAACCGGCTCTCCCGGCCACCAGTAAACGCTAGCCGACAAGGGAGGATCTGGCGGCGACGTTGACGAGCTAATCTGGGGCCTTCCCCAGTTTCATGCACCCCACTTCGTCCAGGTCCCCATCTGCCGTCGCATGTCCTGGATGCGTATCGCCGGCCCAGGCGGAACGCTCATGACCGCAGTTTGCTCTGAACTTACCGCCTCCGACCAGTTCCACTCCCCGCTACCCAAAACCCTTCGATAATAGTTCTGCTTCCCCCTGCGGTAACTCCGCGACGGATCGGCTTCACTTAACCTGAAGACCGGATCTTCCGTTCTTCGATAGAGGCCACAAAACTCAAATCCAGACCTTTCGAGATGCAGTATCCCTGACCCTGACGCTCCGATGGCAAATACATTGTCGACGTTCAAACGTTGGTACTCCAGATAAGATCGTATTTCATTGGTGATACCGTCCAGCATAAGTCGTGTGACTTCAGCACTGTCCGATATTACCTGAATTATGCACTGCGGCGTGGACCTGAGGAGGGCTGAGCCGCAAGGGACCATTGGGGACCCCCGAAAACATGGGGTAAAAAGGTAGGCTGGCAAAGATCCCAGCTTCGCCAGCCAACCCCAAGGAGGTCACCCACATGGTTACAGACGAAAACAGCATCGCTTCCAAAGGCCCGTCCAACAAGGCCCAGCCGTGACGGCCTCGCGGCCCAATAAAATCGGGGCTTCGACGCCTTACCACTTCCGCGGCAGGAAGCCGACTCCCTACGGCGGCTTGCTGCCGGTGGTCGGGAGGGCGCTGATCTGAGAGCCTGGCTATGCGCTATGCATAAAATTTTATGCACTAGCCCTAACGCACTGGAAACACGTCACTTCCGAGCGAGGTTTTGACGACGCGGATTCTGGGCGGGAAGGGAAACCGGGGACGGAGAAGCCAAAAGGCCAGTTGCCGAGCTACCACCTCACGACGACCGCCAACCCGCTACGAACGCAGCCACACTCGCAAAGTGAATCTGTGCATAATTCAGGTATTAGGGACGCAAAGTAGACCTCGACTGACCCTTGAGCGCCCGCGTTGCACAATTGAAGCTCCAGCTCGCCCACGCAGCCGCTAGCCATCGCGTCAGCGCTGGCAGCCTGCACGACGCACGCCGATGCCGTTCCCACGGTACCCGAGCCGGCTTGCGCAGCGTAGCAGAAATAGCTGGCACTCAAAAGCCACGGTTCAAGTTCTTCAACTGTGTATTGGTATTCTGCGCCAAAAACCGAATTCTCCAGCTCAACTAGTTCCTCGGCACAACCGAGAGATAATGCAGTGTCAAGTAGGCGCATCATTGCCGGACAGATCCTATACGGGGTTAATCTCAAAACCAAAATGTAACGCTGCTATCACGAAAAATATGAGCGACCCAATCTGAAATACCTTAGCCAACCGAGCGAAACGCTCATCCTCTGGACTCGAGAGCGGGGAAGCTGTCAAGAAGTATGTCACTAACACGATGTGCACTAGCAGAAACAACGTCGACAGGCCTGGAAGCAGAAACGAGCTTCGAGGCTCATGTAATACACCCCTGTCGAAAACCACGCGCGCTACGAGTCTCTGCTCTTTCAGTCCGTTATTGAAGACGTAGATGGTTCGCAAATGGTTTCGAAAGTTCGTCTTATCGCTGGTGGTCTTCAGGAAGCCCTCGATGTGCTCGACCGCTTCCTCCATCGCCACAGTTTTCTGACCAATCACACCTGAATTATGCACTGCGGCGTGGACCTGAGGAGGGCTGAGCCGCAAGGGACCATTGGGAACCCCCGAAAACATGGGGTAAAAAGGTAGGCTGGCAAAGATACCAGCTTCGCCAGCCAACCCCAAGGAGGTCACCCACATGGTTGCCAGACGAAAACAGCATAGCTCCCAAAGGCCCGTCCAACAAGGCCCAGCCGTGACGGCCTCGCAGCCCAATAAAATCGGGGCTTCGACGCCTTACCACTTCCGCGGCAGGAAGCCGACTCCCTACGGCGGCTTGCTGCCGGTGGTCGGGAGGGCGCTGATCTGAGAGCCTGGCTATGCGCTATGCATAAAATTTTATGCACTAGCCGTAACGCACTGGAAACACGTCACTTCCGAGCGAGGTTTTGACGACGCGGATTCTGGGCGGGAAGGGAAACCGGACACGGAGAAGCCAAAAGGCCAGTTGCCGAGCTACCACTACCACCTCACGACGACCGCCAACCCGCTACGAACGCAGCCACACTCGCAAAGTGAATCTGTGCATAATTCAGGTCACACCATTGTCGCTCAGAATGTGCTCCATGCCCTGCCACCACACCAGGAGGAACAGGATCGCCATCAACACCTGGTTATTGTAAGACCGTACGTCAAGAACGTTGACCAAACTATCCATCTGAGATACTCGACCTCGCTTGACTAAGACCCAAACCCAAAACCGACGACCACAGCACAACGGCGGTGCCCGCCGAAATGTATTCCGGCAACAGTTCTGCCACATTCGGGAGTGGGATAACAAACCCACCTATTAAGCACAGCACGACAGGAACTAGCTTTAGGCGCCGGTCGAGCACGATCACGGCAAGTGGTCCCAAAAATCCATTGGCCGAATAGAACATATAGTCGAACAAACTAGTGAACTTGATATTCCAGAACAGAGCAAACACTATGGAGAGAGTATACAGAACTGCGAGCAACCGCACTATCTGGAGATCTTTTGTAGAGCCATCTCCAGTTCTAACAGCAACGTTGAACCCCAGTAGATCCTCCGCTATAACATTGACACCACCAATGACGTATGTATCCGCGGTCGACATTAATGCGCTAACAAAAAAAAGGAATACCAGCACAACTGGTACCTGAATTATGCACAGATTCGGCGTAGCCATCGCCGATGGAGTTGTGGCGGTAGCGGCAGTCGTGTCAACTCAGTGATTTAGCAAGTCGTCTTTTCCTCTGTTTCCCTCCCTGTTTGAGCCGCCTGCCAATCCCGGCGGGCAAAAGCGGGCGGGCAAGCGGCGTGTTCCCAGTACGTTGCGGCGAGTGCATGAAATTTTATGCATGGAGCGCCCCTCAACTCAGCGCACCCTCCACCACCGGCGCGAAGCTCGATCCCGGTGGCCCCATCGCCCGCAGCCGCCGCATCAGCCGTTCAAACAGGCCCTTTTCCTCATAATGATCGCTGTAGCTGACACCCGTTCTGCCGGCGTGCCGCCAGATCTTGGCCGCCACGAACAGAAAGCGCAGCCGCGCCGTCGCCAGGGTGGTGTGCCGCAGTGTCTCCACGCTGGCTTGGGCTTCGCGGTTGAACAGCAGCAGCCAGCAGTTGAGGTTGTAGGCCAGCATGGCCAGCTGAAAGTGATTGCGGTTCATGTCAAAGCGGCGCGAGGGATGGGCCGCCAGCCCGGCGTCGTTGTTGGCCTCCTTGATGAGGTTCTCGGCTGCGGCGCGCTGATTGTAAAACCACACCACCGCCGCGATCGGTTCGGCCAGGTTGGTGACAAACACGCGGTAGGTGTAAGCGCTGGTGGCAAACAGCTGGTATTGCTCGGCCGCGCCGGCCGCGGGTTCGTTTTCGTAACGCAGCGCCAGGAAACGACAGGCCCGCGCCCAGCCCTGCGGCTGGTAGAGGAATTCGCATTCCGCATCCGCATCGCTGTGGGGCGAGGGCTTCCAGGCCGCTTGCTGCAACTGCTCGACCAGCCGCCTGGTCTTGCGCGCCACGATGACGAACTGACAAGCCGCCTTTTCATAGGCCTCCACCGCCTCCCAGCAATAAAACCCGGAATCGGCCCGCGCCAGGATTTTCTTCACGCCGTGCGGCAAAGCCCGAAAGGCGCTCTCGAGGTGGGCGGCGATCTGCCGGCCCGTGGGCCGGTCGCCGTTGCGCAACCCGCCCATCAGGTATTCGCGCGTCTCGGCCAGGAAAGTCAGTATCGGCTGGTAGCTGCGCTTGCCCTTGTTCTTGGGGTTGTAACTCTTGCGCCCGCCCATCTGGCGGCCGTAGAGCGTGTGCACGGTGGTGTCGGTGTCCAGCGTCACCGTCTCCAATTTCACCTGGGCCGCGGCCCAGACTCGTTCCCGCAGCTGGCGCTGAATGGAAAGGATCTGCTTCGCCACGTTGAGGTGCAGCGAGGCCAGAAAGCGCCACAGCGTGGACTGCGGCGGCAGACGCGTCACTTGCAAGATGCCGGTCAAGATGGGGTCGCGGGCGATGAAGCGGAGTTGGTTCAGCCGCGCAAAGCCGACATAGAGGCCCAGCACGAGGGCCAGCACAAACTGGTAGAGGCTCATCACACGGGTGATTCGTTTGTTCGTGATGGTTTCTTCCAGCAGCGCCTGGAAGCCGAGTTTTTCGAGCAGGGTGGCGACGGGCAGCAAGCCGCCGTAGGGAGTCAGATTCTTGCCGCGGAAGTGATAAGGCGTGGCAGCCCCGATTTTATTGGGCCGCGGGGCCCTCGCGCCCCGGCCTTGTTTGACGGGCCTTCGGGAGCTATGCTGTTTTCGCTTGGTAACCATTTGGGTGACCTCCTTGGGGTTGACTGGCGAAGCTGAAATCTTTGCCAGCCTACCTTATTACCCCATGTTTTCGGGGGTCCCCCAAATGGCCCCTGGCGGCTCAGCCCTCCTCCGGTGCACCCCGCAGTGCATAATTCAGGTGGTATAGCCCACAGCGGGGAAGAGGAATACGCATCCTGAAGGAACGCGACGAGGAGCCCGTAGGACCCTTGTGTCGCGCCACCTAACGTCTGGGCCGCACCAAGAAGTACCGGGCACATGTAGAGCACTACCAACATGAACGCAACGCCTACCAGCTTCCGTTGGAGCCGTGTCGTTACCTCGCCAACCAACTCGTCGGTAAGCTTGCTCTGAGAGTTGTAAAAGAACGAAAGGCGTTGCCAATTGTCATAGTACAAGAGCTGTGCAAAAACAAAGCCAACCATTGTATTCAGAACGAGCGACGGATTCGATAGCAACAGTGATACATCAAAGAACGTAATGAGCCGGCTAGACGATATGTCGTTTTCTGCGAGGTGCCTGAAGATTAAGAGTAGAAGCGAGACGGCACCAAGGCGAACCAAGAGCACCTGAGTTCTATCCGTCACCAGCACAGCTCGATATCCTCCGGTCGCGACATACCAAGCCACGAATCCGACGATTGCCACGGGCAGAAAAGACCATAGCACCTGAATTATGCACAGATTCGGCGTAGCCATCGCCGATGGAGTTGTGGCGGTAGCGGCAGTCGTGTCAACTCAGTGATTTAGCAAGTCGTCTTTTCCTCTGTTTCCCTCCCTGTTTGAGCCGCCTGCCAATCCCGGCGGGCAAAAGCGGGCGGGCAAGCGGCGTGTTCCCAGTACGTTGCGGCGAGTGCATGAAATTTTATGCATGGAGCGCCCCTCAACTCAGCGCACCCTCCACCACCGGCGCGAAGCTCGATCCCGGTGGCCCCATCGCCCGCAGCCGCCGCATCAGCCGTTCAAACAGGCCCTTTTCCTCATAATGATCGCTGTAGCTGACACCCGTTCTGCCGGCGTGCCGCCAGATCTTGGCCGCCACGAACAGAAAGCGCAGCCGCGCCGTCGCCAGGGTGGTGTGCCGCAGTGTCTCCACGCTGGCTTGGGCTTCGCGGTTGAACAGCAGCAGCCAGCAGTTGAGGTTGTAGGCCAGCATGGCCAGCTGAAAGTGATTGCGGTTCATGTCAAAGCGGCGCGAGGGATGGGCCGCCAGCCCGGCGTCGTTGTTGGCCTCCTTGATGAGGTTCTCGGCTGCGGCGCGCTGATTGTAAAACCACACCACCGCCGCGATCGGTTCGGCCAGGTTGGTGACAAACACGCGGTAGGTGTAAGCGCTGGTGGCAAACAGCTGGTATTGCTCGGCCGCGCCGGCCGCGGGTTCGTTTTCGTAACGCAGCGCCAGGAAACGACAGGCCCGCGCCCAGCCCTGCGGCTGGTAGAGGAATTCGCATTCCGCATCCGCATCGCTGTGGGGCGAGGGCTTCCAGGCCGCTTGCTGCAACTGCTCGACCAGCCGCCTGGTCTTGCGCGCCACGATGACGAACTGACAAGCCGCCTTTTCATAGGCCTCCACCGCCTCCCAGCAATAAAACCCGGAATCGGCCCGCGCCAGGATTTTCTTCACGCCGTGCGGCAAAGCCCGAAAGGCGCTCTCGAGGTGGGCGGCGATCTGCCGGCCCGTGGGCCGGTCGCCGTTGCGCAACCCGCCCATCAGGTATTCGCGCGTCTCGGCCAGGAAAGTCAGTATCGGCTGGTAGCTGCGCTTGCCCTTGTTCTTGGGGTTGTAACTCTTGCGCCCGCCCATCTGGCGGCCGTAGAGCGTGTGCACGGTGGTGTCGGTGTCCAGCGTCACCGTCTCCAATTTCACCTGGGCCGCGGCCCAGACTCGTTCCCGCAGCTGGCGCTGAATGGAAAGGATCTGCTTCGCCACGTTGAGGTGCAGCGAGGCCAGAAAGCGCCACAGCGTGGACTGCGGCGGCAGACGCGTCACTTGCAAGATGCCGGTCAAGATGGGGTCGCGGGCGATGAAGCGGAGTTGGTTCAGCCGCGCAAAGCCGACATAGAGGCCCAGCACGAGGGCCAGCACAAACTGGTAGAGGCTCATCACACGGGTGATTCGTTTGTTCGTGATGGTTTCTTCCAGCAGCGCCTGGAAGCCGAGTTTTTCGAGCAGGGTGGCGACGGGCAGCAAGCCGCCGTAGGGAGTCAGATTCTTGCCGCGGAAGTGATAAGGCGTGGCAGCCCCGATTTTATTGGGCCGCGGGGCCCTCGCGCCCCGGCCTTGTTTGACGGGCCTTCGGGAGCTATGCTGTTTTCGCTTGGTAACCATTTGGGTGACCTCCTTGGGGTTGACTGGCGAAGCTGAAATCTTTGCCAGCCTACCTTATTACCCCATGTTTTCGGGGGTCCCCCAAATGGCCCCTGGCGGCTCAGCCCTCCTCCGGTGCACCCCGCAGTGCATAATTCAGGTAGCAGGGAGGTTTCCGAGAGCAGCTCCCGCAGGAAGGTGAGGAATCCCTGCACCTCAGCGAAAATAAACAACCAGAGATTGAGGAGAATGAAGATTGCCGCAATCGTACGTGCAGCAGTGTTTCCGGTGGATTCCGCAAGTAGCTCCGGATAGCGTTTGTTGGCCACAAAGTGTTTGGTCAGGCGCGGCATGATGAGGTAGGCATACAGGACGATGCCCGAAGAGAACCCCAGCGGAATCCAGATAGTGATTGGACCCAGAAGAAACACATAAAAGAACAACGAAATGAAGGCAGTATTGAACCTGAATTATGCACAGATTCACTTTGCGAGTGTGGCTGCGTTCGTAGCGGGTTGGCGGTCGTCGTGAGGTGGTAGCTCGGCAACTGGTCTTTTGGCTTCTCCGTCCCCGGTTTCCCTTCCCGCCCAGATTCCGCGTCGTCAAAACCTCGCTCGGAAGTGACGTGTTTCCAGTGCGTTACGGCTAGTGCATAAAATTTTAGTCTCCCGCCGCCGGGTCGAAGGGCCCGTCGGCCGTCGAGCCGTAGACGCGGCCGTCTTCGCCGATAATAGGACCGCCGCGTCCCCAGATGCCGCCGGGGGTGGTATTGCCGAGCAGAAGCTGGCGCACGACGGGGTGATGGCGGTCGCTGATGTCCATCGAATAGATGCCCGACAACGCGCCACCACAGCCTTGCGCGAGCGTTGTGTAGATGGTGTCTCCGACGAGGTTGAGGCTCCAGCCTTTCGAGTAGGCCGCAACGAATTGGACGGGCCCGAAGCGGACCTCGCCGCTGCCCATGTCGAGCCCGTAGAGCGCGCCGTCGATGGCGATGGTGTAGAGGATGTTCGTGCGGCGGTCGAAGGTCGGCGTGGCGCTGACGGTGTTCGGGCAGTAGAGGCTGCCTTGCAGACCGAGTTCGCTGGGGTTGACGTACGTGCGGGGTTTCCACTCCCAGAGAATTTTGCCTGTCTTCGAATCGATCGCGAAAACGCCGCCCTCGGTTCCGGCGGTATAGGCGACATCAGCAACACCGTTGGCCGTCGGCACATTGAGAGCCACGATGGGCGCGGTAAGCGAAAAGAGCAGTCGGCCTTTGTTCTCGACGTTGGTCTTCCACTTCAACTCGAGCTTCGAGACACTTCCCGGACTGAGCGAGCGTTCGCCCTTGGCCCAACCGCTGCGTTGCGGGTCATGACCGAATGTCGGCCAGTCATCTTCACTTTGGGCCGATGCCCGCGCGACACAAATACAAGAGAGAAGGATGAGGCCGGCTAGTCGTCGCATTGCATGCTTATTTTTTTGGTCAAGAGGTTCGGTCAAACGTGAATTCAATTCCTGCTCGTTCAAGTCAGCCAGCGTAAGCTTCGGCTGACGGGTCAGGGTCGGATTGCGGTAGCGAACCGTCTCGGGCGGGCCGCTGTGGATCTGAAAAGCGATCTTGCCAGCGCGTTCTCCCCCGGGATCCTTTATCGCGGTGCAGAGCGTGCCGTTGACCGCTGTCCAGATGCGGTCACCGACGGCGAGGATCTTTGTAGCGGTTCCACTCCTCCGGCTACACTGCCTCGGTGCGGTGGTCTTTCCAATCCAGCTTACCGCGACCGTGCTCGTGGTAGAGCTTGCCCCACAGGTTGCCGCATACCGATGAGTAGCCCAGGTCGGCTTGGTATCCTAGTGTAGCGCGCCAATCAGACCGTAACGTATGGTGAATCGCTTCCGTGCCTGTTAGCGGCGTGATACGGACCATTTGAGCCGCGTTCACGCGGCTTGGTGTTTCCAGGCCAGTCGTTTTACGACTGGTAAACCCTGCCGCTGAAGGTTGTCAGCCCGTTTCAACGGGCTTCCCTCTTCCCCAACCAAGATCTATACGTTGCGGTACTATTGGCGCACTACACTAGCGCCTGGCCGTGCTCATCGACTGATTTCGAGCGAAACTGGATTAATTCGCTGCTGGGCCGACCGGGACCAAGGCTGCTCACCGGCGCCTTCCCAAAGGTCTAAATCCTGCCTTGTCGGCCAAGGTTTACCGATGCCCAAAGGAAGACGTGGTTGGAACGTTTCGTTGAGGCTGGTATAGCCTTCTCATTCGACCTTCGGCATCAATGAGATTGCTTGTACGGTACTGCTGGTGATTCATTTCGCCCGGCTCGTCGCTTCGTCCAGCTTGTCTTCCTCGGCCGACAGCTCCCGCGCCAGGCGACTTGGGAGCGGGGGACCGCTCTCGGGCGTCAGGCTGACAGTAGCGTTCAGTAACTACTCCTGTGTAAAAGGAGACACATACTCGGGTTCGATCATGGTCGGGTTGCCGGGGGAGATGCCGCGCTTCCTTAGCAACAGATTGTAGTCGGCCACCCGATCGGTGGATTTCGTTTCGGCGTTCGCTTGATCGAGGAAAGCCATCAGTTCAGCGTGGAGTGAGGCCGTCAGCTCGGGCATCTGCCCGGACAAGTCCGTTGTTTCCCCCAGGTCGTTGCCGAGGTCATAGAGTTCGAGCAGCTTTTCTCCGCAATAGTTGCAGTCTCCGCCGGCCATCCAGTGCTTGATGAGTTTGTACTTCCCTTTGCGAATCGCACTGAGGGGGGTACGGTTCGCACCTTGGTGGAAGATGAGCGCTTCGCGCCGCATGCGGACCGGCGGAACATGGGCCGCGAAACATGGGCCGCGAAACATGGGCCGCGGAACATGACCCGCGAAACATGGAAGGCTCAGTCCCGAGGATAATCCAGCTCAGGGACTCTTGTACTGCCCCATGAACGTGAAGGTCGACTTCGGCTTGTTCGTCAGCGTGATGGTACTGAAGACCTTAAACAATTCAAATCCGCTAATGCTCACGCTGACCGTGATCGGAATGCCGGTGCCATCTTGATTGCTGCTGTCAACGATGACGTGGCTTGTCGTGAGGCCCCTGACCACGGGCGGGTCTGAATCCGGGTTGGGAATCCCATAGACGACGACATTCTTTACGTTCGTCTCGAAGTCAATGCCACTGGGAGCGTCGAAGTCGGCGATCGAGGCGTAGCGGGCGCCGCTTCGGATGGCTCCCTGCAACGTGTTGTAGGTCATGAACCCGTAGCCGAATTGGAACAGCGTTCCCATCATCATGACGATGGCCGGAAATGCCAGGGCGAACTCGATGATCGCGCTGCCACGTTGGGATTTCGATTTTGCCATGCGGGGGCTGTTCTTTGGGGCGCAGCTGGCGATTGCGGCCGATCCGATCGAGCCAGGCTGTGAGGGGAGCGGGTGTCTTTTCGTTTTGGGCGTAGTCATGTCAGGCCTCACTGAAACAGCACAATGCGATAGCTGCCCGCTTCCGATCCGGCGCCACCGCTTCCGCCGCCGCCCGTGCCCGTGACTGCCCCGATGTACTCTCCGCAGCACGGACTATAGGTATGGGCGCCAAGCGTAACATCGGCGCACGGATCCGGCGGCAAAAAAAAGCCGGCAAACCCAATCACCAATCCTGCCGCGCTGGGATTATTGACCGGGGCGAAAACTATGCGGCGGCCGTTGCCGTTGGGTGGGCGGGGCAGGTCGACGGTGTTGTAGAAAGTCCGATACAGCGTCTTCATATCTTCAATGGAAGGAGTGTTGGGAGCCGTCTGCGGAGTTGAGAAGTAAGTCGGAGTGGCGGGGTCCGTGTCCTCGGCAACCCGGTCAGCCATCGCGGTTAGTTCCGTCTGTTTCTGTCCCGGCTCCGGGTCGATGTGGTAGGAGTAGGGCACGATCGGAAGCTCAAACGAAGTTCTCGTCAGGATTGCGTTGCGGATCAGGGCTGCTCCGCCCCCGCTGTCGATGGGAAGCCGGTCGCTCAGGTTGATATAGCCGCGCTGACTGGCCGAAGTCTCGCCGGGCTAGAATCCCGCATTGGCTAAATCGGCTTCGCAGCCGACTAACTTCACGTTGTCGCTGCTAAGCCTGTAGAACTGTGTTTGACTCGGGTTGCCGTTGTATTTGTCCCACTTGAACGTGTAGTGCCGCCCAAGGAGGAATCCAAAGTTCGGGTCGGCCGGGTCGTGAGCGTCCGGCGAATAGGGGAAGACTCCGTCCGTCATGCTGGTCTCGAACTTCTGGCCCGCGATGGAGGAAGCAGCCACCGTACGCTGCCAGCCAACACCCGGAAAAAGCGGCATGAAGAATAGGGGCACGTTTTGTTGCGTCTGAACCTGGACGAAGCGATAGTCGGGCGCCGAAGCCGGGTTGGCTACATACGCGGAAGTCAGCGACTGGGCAAACCCCACCGTGACGCTGCCGACACTCTCGCTGCCAAAGCTCCATTGGTTGACGTCATTTATAGCCGAGGTGGTCGCGCGCGTTAATCCGGCCGAGGTCCCGTCCAGTTTCAATGCGGCGCTGATGGCCGCCGCGTCGGTGTAGTTCTGCAGCTCGCTTTTGGCGACATGCATGCGTCCCAGGTCGAAGGCGAGTCCCAGGATCCCTACCATGGCGGCCGCACCCACGGCTGCGAGAATAAGGACCACGCCGCGCTTGTTCCGTTGTGACGGATGGCCGACGGCGGCCGCTGGCCGACGCTCCTCTGTCACGGGTAAATGTTCTTGCCGATGGATGGTTTTGGTGTCTACCGAATCGTCTTCAAATCCCATGCTTGCCTCACTTCCTTTCGTGGGGGCGCGTGCCGCTAGTTTTGGCCCATTGATCGCCGGCGCAGCGAAACGAGAGCTCTCTTACCGTTTCGACACAAATTGGATGAAGCTTATGAGATTCGGCGAGTTTTTTGATGGCTGCTCGCGGCTTTTGGTGTTGAGACGAGTCTCGCTGGGGCAGGCACACTGGTGATGACCCGTCACTGGCGTTCTGACCCGTCACTTCCGTTCCGGCTCTGTTGGTGAACAGCAGTTTTCCTCCACTTTCTAGCAGGGGGAATAGTTTCTCCTTGCCCGCTAACCGTTCGATGCGTGTACGCTGGTCCACGAACGTGGCTAAGTAGTACCTTTCGTCGCTCCGCCAGCGGGCAGCGAATTCCACGTCATCAATGAACACGGCTGGAGCCCCGGGCTCGTTGGAGCCATACTCGAGGTTGTTCTTGCGGCCGTTGAGCAGCAGCCCCTCACGGTTCGCGTAGAAAAAGATCGAAGAGAACGAATAATACTGATCGTCGGCAATGAACGTGCCTGGCGGCGCCCGGCGCAGCGTCTCGGCCAACTGCCTGGAGGAAAAATAGGGGTCGAACGCCACCAGGGCGATGCGCGCGGCATGGAAGAACAGCACCATCATCAGCACCATGGCTCCAAAACGATAGCGTTCGCGCCGCTGCCAGGAGCCGATTGCGCCGAGAAGAAAAGCCGCTCCGGCGAGCATGAGCGGCGCTCGCAGGTAAGCGAACGAGGACAAGGTCAAGTCCTGCATGTGTCCCAGCGAAAGAGTGTAGGAATCGGGGTTCTGTGTCAGGGCCGCCGAGATGTCGCCCGGAGTTGCGATGTCTCGCACGGCGAATAGAATGGCAATCACCGCGACGAACCCGGCCGCGGCCGTCAGCGAGACCGCTTGGGCCCCTCGCCGATCCCAACCGCCCCCTTCCGCGACGGCCGATCCGATCAACAGGGCGAACGCCGGATAGCAGGGCATCGTGTAGTATTCCTGACTGGTCGAGAAAGAAAAGAAGACGAGCACAAACGCGGCCCAGCACAGCGCCAGCAACCGTATCTTCCCGGGCCTGCCGGCGGGCTTGAAGCTGAGCCGGGCCGCGGCCGGGAAAAAGGCGCTCCAGGGGAACATCCATAGCAATTGAGACAACCAGAACTGCGTGAGCGGCACCGTGTTGTAGTCGCGGGGAAAGCGAGCACCCAGATACCGCAACAGATGCTCATTGATGAAATATCGCCAAAAAAAACCGCGGTATTGTCCAGGGCCGCTTGCCATGGTGAAATCGAAGTACGGCGGATTCCGCAAAACAGCCAGGATGTGCCAGGGAGCCGCGATCAGCAAGAAAACACCCAAAGTCCAGAGCACATGCAGCCGCTTCCATGGGCGGATCGAGAAAAACTGGCGGGTCACCAGCATGTAGAGCAAACCCGCCCCGAGCGGAACCGCCAACGCGATCATCCCTTTGAGGAGGACTCCGAGGCCCAGGCTGGCGCCCAATAGGAGCGCCCAACGGCGGGGATGGGGCTCATCGTCCTCTAGCGCGCGCACGAGTCCCCAAAGCGCCGCGGTCACGGCGAGGGTCAGTGCAACGTCGGGGATGCGAACGCGGGTGAACAAGAATAATCCGGTACAGCTTGCCAACCCGAGGCCCGCGCAGAGCCCGGCCCGAGCCGAAAACGCCCAGCGGCCGAAACGTGCCGTTACCCAACAAAGAGCGATCGCCGCTAGCGCCAGCGGAATCCTGGCGGCCCAATCGTGGATTCCGAACACCGCATAGGAGCCGGCCATCAGCCAGTAATTGAGCGGCGCCTTGTCGACGTAAAGGACCCCGTTGAGGCGCCCGGTTACCCAGTCGCCCGATGTCAGCATGTTACGAGCGATGGTGGCGTTCACCGAGTCGACATCGTCCATCAACGCCGGCGGACTCATGGCGCAGCCCAGGAAGATGACGGCCGCAACCGCGATGACCACGATGTCGTTTCTATCGCAGGCCGAATTCAGCTTCTTCCAAGGGGCGCCGCCGAGGGCTTGAGGCATATTCCTACCAGTGGAGCAGACCTGTCAAGGCCGATCAAGCAAGTTGGCGGAGGAAGGCCGCTGGACGGGGCGAAGTTCTTGCCAGAGTTTGCGCAGTTCCTCGATGTCTAGCTGCTGTGCCCTGCGCCGCGTTATTTCGAGCGCTCCCAGGGCCGTGCGATCAAAAGCGCCGGACAAGTTGTTGCGCAGCATCTTCCGCCGCTGCCGGAAACACAACTGAAGAAATTTCAGGAACTCGGTGTCGGGCCGGACTCCGGCGCGCATCTCGAGTTGAACAAGCGCGGAAGTGATCTTCGGCGGCGGTTGAAAGGCGCTTGCCGGAACGCGGAACAGCAGCTTCGAGTCGGCGTAGAGTTGGCACAGGACGCTCAAATAGGCGTAGTCCCGAGTGCCTTTGCCGGCTACGATGCGATCAGCTACTTCCTTTTGAACGAGCAGCAGCGCTGCCGATACCCGTTCGTGAACCTGGAAGATCCGGCGGATGATGGGTGAGGTGATGTAGTAGGGGAGATTGCCGGTGACTGCGATTCTTTCGTTCGATCTCGCGCCGATCAACTCTTCAAGATCGACTTCAAGTATGTCTCCATGAATCACTTCTATCGCCTTGGATTCACTGAATTTAGTCTTAAGATAGCTGACAAGCTGATCGTCGATCTCCATGGCCAGCACACGCGCGCCTCTTGACAGCAGCCGTTCGGTCAAGGCGCCCCGGCCCGGGCCGATCTCGACTACCCATTCGCCCGGCTGAATCGCCAGACTCGACGCGATGCGGTCGAGAATGCGGGGATCTCGCAAGAAGTGCTGTCCCCAGCGGGGCCGTTGAGGTCTGGCCTGCATGACTTTCCCCCGCATGACTTTCCAGTGTACCGGCCCGGCATTGCATTCGCCTGCCAGAGCGGACTTTGACAGAGCACCCATGAATCGCAAATAATGAACCCGGATAGGCGCGCGATGCGCCGTGAGTCAGCCTGATTCGCGATCAAACGGAGGAACGATGAGCCACACCTACGAGGAACTGAAACACACGAAAATGGGGGATCTGCGCAAGATCGCCTCGGAGATCGACCACGAGGCTGTACAAGGCTACACACAGCTCCATAAGGACCAACTCCTGCTTGCGATCTGCAAAGCGCTCGGGATCGACGCTCACGAGCACCACGAAGTCGTTGGAATCAACAAGAGAACGATCAAAACCCAGATCCGCGAGCTAAAGGTGAAACGCGCCGCGGCGCTACATGCGCCAAAGGAACTGAAACAAGTCCGCCGAGAGATTCATAAACTCAAGCGAGCGCTGCATAAAGCGACTGTTTGACGGTTTTGCCAGCGTGATTTGATAAGCTACGATTCCGCCGCGGAAGTGACTCATCGAGGATCAGCCCGGCCGGAAGCCGCCGAATCATGAACTGGAGCAAGCCGAATTCGAACGCAAGCGTTTTCGCGCTTCCAGGCCTTTCGCCATATTTGTGTTTGTGCGTAGCGCTGGGTCTGTTCGGAGCATCGGCTCCGGGCGCGGACTGGACGCAGTTCTTGGGGCCGAATCGCGACGGAGTCTACCTTGGCGACGATCTGGCCGGGGAATGGCCGGCCTCGGGGCCGCCAACGGTTTGGGAGCGCCCGGTGGGCCAAGGGTTTAGCAACCCCGTCGTCGCCAATGGCCGCTTGATCCTCTTCCACCGTGAAGGCGGCAAGGAAGTTGTTGAAGCGCTGGATGCAGAGACGGGAAAGCAGATTTGGTCGTTCGAATATCCCACGACCTACCGGGACGACTTCGGCTTTGACGAGGGACCGCGCGCCAGTCCGGTGGTGGTGGGCGGGCAAGTTTACACCTTCGGCGCACAGGGCGTCCTGCACTGCTTGCAGTTCGTTTCTGGACGAAAGATCTGGAGCCTCGACACCCACAAAGAGTTTGGCGTCCGAAAGGGATATTTCGGAGCGGCCGGCACGCCGCTTGTGGAGGGCACGCGTCTTTTCCTCAATGCAGGTGGCGCGGACGGCGCGGGCGTGGCGGCGATCGACAAGGATACGGGCCGTGTTCTGTGGACAGCCAGCGATGACCCCGCCAGTCACGCCTCGGCGGTGGCCGCGACGTTTGGAGGCCAGCCGCACGTTCTTTTCTTTACGCGGACGGGGTTGCTAGGGGTCCATCCCAAGACAGGCGAGATCTTCTTTCAGCACCGCTGGCGAGCCCGCAGCAACGCCTCGGCCAACGCGGCGACGCCATTGGTGATCGGGGACAGGATCTTCCTTTCAGCCAGCTATGGAGTCGGTGCGATTCTGCTGAATGTGAAGGGCGGGGAACTCGAAAGGGTCTGGTCGTCCGACGATTCCCTCACGAACCACTACTCGACGAGCGTTCATCACGACGGCTATCTCTACGGCTTCCATGGCCGGCAAGAGTATGGCCCGAGTTTGCGCTCGATTGAGCTGAACACGGGCAAGGTTCAATGGAGTGAAGAGAGCTTTGGCGCCGGATCGATCACGAGGGCGGGTGATCGCCTTCTGATCCTTCGCGAGAATGGGGAACTGCTGCTGGCAAAGGCTTCGCCGGCGAGCTTCCAAGTCGTTTCGCGAGCTCAGATTCTGCAAGGAACCGTGCGCGCTTATCCGGCCATTACGAACGGACTTCTTTATGCGCGCAGCACCGACACTCTGGTTTGCGTCCGCTTGAAGAAATGAGATGGCCGGCTAATTGGAGGCTCGGATGTCGTAGCACCAGAGCGTGCCGAGATCGCGGATATAGAGACGGCCGTTGGCGACGACTGGGTAGGCCCAGGCCATCTCCCTGGGGCCGAGCTTATGTTCCGGGGGATTCGGCGGCGTGAAGCTGCCTTTTTCGCGGAATGCGCCGGGCACCGCTTCGACTAATGCTACGCCGCCGCTTTCCCAGTGAACGTAGAGATGGCCGTCGGCGTAGAGCACCGAGCCGGGGCCGCCTTCGGCCTGCCAACTGACCTTGCCGTTGGCGAACTCGGCCGCAACGAGGCCCTCCTGGTTGGTGCCGTATAAGTATCCATCGAGAAGTATCTGTCCGCCCAGCGTGTTGGGAACGGCTCTCTCGAAATAGACTTCTTCCGCCGAAACTCCATCGGCCGTGGCCTTCAACTGGACAAGCGCGCCCCCGAAGCGCCGGGAGTTCGTGCTGTAGACGTGGCTGTCGTGAGCTATGGGACTGGCAATGTTGGCGGGTCCGGTGCTGGTTCGGGCGTAGCGCCATAGGAACTCGCCTGTCTTTGCGTCGACGCCAACGATTCCCTTGTCAAGGAACTGCACGTACTGCTTGCGGCCGGCGGCGTCGGTGACGATAGCTGAAGCGTAGGCGGCAGCGTCGCCTCCGGGCACGGCGGATTTCCACTTCACGGCGCCCGTTTTCTTTTCCAGGGCCACCAGGGTCGCTTCACTTCCGCCGGGCGTGGCGACCAGCACGTCACCGTCGATCAGCGGCGATTCGGAATAGGCCCAGTTGCCGGGCAGGCCGCCGAAATCGCCGCGCAGGCTCTTGCGCCAGAGCACCTCCCCGGTGGTTAGCTGAATGCAAACGAGGTCTCCGTCGGAGCCCAGGGCATAGAGCACGTCGCCGTCCACCGTCGGCGTGGAACGAGACATGGGATAAGGAGGCCGCTGGCTGGCGTTCCCGACGTTGCCGAGGCGGGTCGACCAGACCGGCTTGCCGTCTTCAACTGAAAGGGCCTGCACGAACTCGTTGTTCATGCCGCGGTTACCCATGATGTAGATCCGCGATCCGGCCACCGATGGCGTCGAGTAGCCGTCGCCGATGTCGTCGACTTGCCACAGCAGCTTCGGCCCTTCCGCGGGCCACTGCTTGAGCAGACCGGTTTCCCGCGAGATGCCCGTGCGTTGGGGCCCGCGCCACTGGGGCCAATCGGCGGAACTGGCGGTCAGAGAACAGATGCCGATGGCGGCGACGATCGTGAGTAAACGCGATGTTATCATGCTGGAATTTTCCTCGAAGCCATCCCAGTGGGGTGGCGGTGGAATAGGGAGCGTACGCTGTTCATTCGTGTTCTGACGGGAGACGCCTAGATGTGTTTCAGAAACTCATCCCGTGTGATCCGAAGATCCTTCTTGATGATCTTGTTTAGAAGTCCGGGTCCGATCTGTTCCCCGCCATGATGGGGTATTATGGTTCGCCGGCCGTCTGGATGTTTGTACATCATGTGGCTGCCCGTTGTGTGGCTGTGGACGAACCCAAGTCTCTTAACGATCTTGGCCAACTCCTTGCCGGTCAGCCGGGGCAGTCTCGGCAAGAGCTACACCTCGATCTGCTGCACTCCCACAAACTCTTCAGAAATCTCCGGGGGCTCATCGGTTTGAAGGCAGGCTTGAATGGCTTCCCTCGTCCTGGCGAGAAGCTCATCCATCGTCTTGGCTTGGGTGTGGCAGCCCGGCAATCCGACTACCTCGGACACGAGCCAGCCATCCTCATCTCTTTCGATCACAACTGTGTATTTTCTTGGCATGGCTGACGCTGATGTTGCCGTTGATGTTGTTAGAGCTCTAGATCGCCGACCGTGATGCGCCTCAAGAGGTCATTGTTGCAGGTTTGCCCGCTCGGCTCACCCTACGGCTTGAGGAACTCGTTGGGATGAACGCCGGCCTGTTTGAGTAGCGCTCGAAGCGTTCCCTCGGGCATGTCCCCCGAGTGGTTCGGCACCGTGGTGTATCGGCTGCTTGAGGCGTTGTACCAGATTTCGTGACTGCCCGCGGCCTGTCGATCGAACTCGAACCCTAGCGATCTCAGACGGCGCGCGATCTCGCGGTATCGAAACCCGGCCAGCCGCCCCAATCAGGCCCCCACGACAATCGTAAAATCCTGCTGATCG
Organism: Bryobacterales bacterium; assembly: GCA_965226185.1. GTDB lineage: Bacteria > Acidobacteriota > Terriglobia > Bryobacterales > UBA6623 > CBDCYS01. The sequence goes on along the minus strand of CBDDCT010000007.1, from coordinate 1,631,556 downwards.
CGAGCCGTTGGAAAGGAAAGCGACCCCTCGCGCTCACTCCGGGCTTCGATGAGTTTTTTGGCGACGTCCCGTGCAATCTCCAGCGTTTCGGCTATCGTGCGGCCCTGGGCGACCAGACCCGGCAATTCGTCGGATGTTGCTAGATACAATCCTTCGGGGAGCTCTTTCACGTGTACGCGGATGGTGAGTTCCATACTGATTCTGATCGTATCACCTGCTGGGCGGTTCGTAGCACGGGCTAGGCTGGCAGGCAGCACGATGTACTTTCGTGTTCTCCTCAGGACCGGGGTGGAGTTACCCGCGGCTTACCACCCCCAGCGAACCTCATAGCTCAGCTCCAAACGGTGGAGACCCGCAGGCACGTTGATGAGCTGCAGGCCGGTCTCCGCCTCAACGGCAATTGGATGTCCGGCGCCGTTGAGTGTCGCTCTCCAGCCGGGACAATGATACGTAACGAACCGCAAGGTAGAGGGACTTGAGGCTTCGACCGTGTAGAAGCGCCGCGCGGGCCGCAAGGTCGTGGCTGTTACCGCCGCCTGACCGGCCAACACCCGCACCCGCCCATAGGGGGCCGAAGGTAGTAGGCCGAGTCGGAGCCGGTGGGACGCAACTCAATCGCATTGGCCCCGTAGGCGGCACGGATAGACGGCTCCAGTGCGTCGAGCTGGTCTTTCGATATTTCCTGGGGGAGCGTCGATGAGGTGGCGGCGGGCCGAACATCCACCGGCGACAGCAGCGGCGAGAAGAACAGCAAAATGACGCCGCCGAGAGCCGCCGCGATGAGCGACAGCGGGCGCTTGGGGAGTGACGCCAGCCCGACCGCGCACCATAGGGAAACGAAGATCTGCCAGCGCCACGAAAACTGAACCATCGAGAACCGGGGCAACTCGACCAACAGCCGCGCTACTGGATCGATTGCCGCCAACAACGCGAAGCCCGATATCCAAGGGAGCAGGTCGAGGAACACGAGTGATTGGCACGCTGAGGAATCCGGCTTTGCCGTGCCTTGTTCCGTGATATCGGCTCGCGCCGAGTCCTTCAGGGCCAGAATGATAAACAGCGACAAGATCGATTGGGCGACGACGATACCTTTGCCAACCAGATTCAAGAAAGTCCAATTCTGTTCGTAGGCGGTCGAATCGGATGCCGGCCCCCACAAGGTGCTCTCAAGGTAAGGGTGGCTCCGGGTCAAGTAATCGAGGCGCAGGTAGGAGCCGGCTTCCAGAAGCGGCATCCAATACCAGGCAGTGATGACCATTGCCACGGGCACGGCCGCGCAAACCCGGAGCAACACTCGCCTTTCAAGCCGGCGCCAAAGAAAAGGCAGCGTGGCAACCAGCAAGATGCCGGCCATGAAAGCCGTCAAGGCGTGGGTCAAGACCAGACCCGACAGCGCCACGACGAGAACGGCCTGACTCGTGCGGACCGGTCCGCCGGATAAAAGCCTTTGCGTCGCTCCCGCTGCTAGGGCGACCCACGCGAGGGCGGCGAAATTCGGATACATCGCGCGGCCCAGCGCAAGCATTGTGGTTCCCGGCAGCAGCAGCGCCAAAGCTCCGGCCAGCAGGCCGCGGGCCGCGGACAGCCTGCTCCGGGCGAGATAGAAGACAGCCCAGAATCCGCCCAGAGCCGTGATCAGTACAGCAGCGCGCAGTGCACTTCGCGGCGAGTCCGCCAGGCTGATGAGAGCGGCGGTCAGCATGGAAAAGAACGGCGGATAGACGACGAAGGTAGGCGCGCCGCGGCCACCGTTCAGCCCGGCGGCCCAGCGGGGCGGAAACTCGCCCGCCTGCAAGGCTTGTTCATATTCTTGACCCAATGCAAGATGGTAGGGCTGGTCGGCAAGATACCCGAACGCCGGAGAGTTGAAAATGCTCCAGCCGTAGGCCAGCAAGACGAAGCAAGGCAGCAGGAGTCCTATTGGGATGATCCATCCCGGTGAACCGATGATTCTCGCCGGCACTCGTGTTGCCAACCTCTTTGGTAGTAGTCGTCTGACCAGGGCAAGATCTGAACAAGAGTGGCGACCCTCCCCGTATCGGCTGCGAATACGGCGGCCATCCAGGCGTTGCCGCTTGGGGAGCAGAAGCCCGTTGAAACGGGCTGACCAATCTTGAGCGGTGTGGTATACCAGCCGTAAAACGGCTGGCCTAAGAAGGCAAAGCCGCGTGAACGCGGCTTATCGAGAAGTACCGAAACTACGGCCTTTGGGGAGCAGGGCAGCAATCCGCTGGGCACTGATCGTGGCTGGGACCTAAGCTGCCCAGCGCACGGCGATTCGCGTCTGCCTCGATACGCTCGAGAACCAATTCACGGATCATCCGAACGAACGCGGGATCATTGCCTGCTGTCGCCGAACGCACCATGCGGAGTCCCAGTTCATCACACAACTGTTGCGCCTCGGTGTCGAGATCGTACCGGACCTCCAGGTGGTCGGAGACGAATCCGATCGGTACGACCAGCACTTTGCCGGCGCGCCCGGACTCGCGCACGCTCCTGAGGTAGTCTCTGATATCGGGCTCCAGCCATGGTTGGGAGGGCGGGCCGCTGCGGCTCTGGTAGACAAGCTTCCAATTCGTGTATCCCAAACGCTCGGCAACCAGTCGGGAAGCTTCCTCGAGCTGCTCAACATAGGGGCAATTGGCTGCCATCGAAATGGGGATGCTGTGCGCTGTAAAGACCAGCTCGACCGGTTCCCCCGGCGAGTCGCCTTTCAGGGTCACCAAGGCAGCTCGTGCGTTTTCGGCAACAGGGCCGATGAACCCCGGATGATTGTAGAACGCCCGGAGCTTGTCGACAACAGGCGCCTTGGCTCCAACGTTTTCGCGGGCTCGCGCGATGTTATCGAGATACTGGCGGCAACTCGAGTAAGAGCTGCAAGCCGAGGTGACGAACGCCAGCGCGCGCTCGACGCCATCCTCCGCCATCTGACGCAACGTGTCCGTGAGCAGCGGATACCAGTTGCGATTCCCCCAATAAACAGGGATCCGCGGGCCGTTCTGCTTCAGCTCAGACTCAAGCGCCGAGATGAGGGCCCGGTTTTGGGCATTGATCGGACTCTTGCCACCGAAATGGTGGTAGTGCTCGGCGACCTCCAGCATGCGTTCGCGCGGCACGTTGCGCCCACGCAGAACGTTTTCTAGAAATGGAATGACATCGTCAGGCCCCTCGGGACCTCCGAAGGAAACAACCACAATCGCGTCGTAGACCGCCGGACTTTGCTCAGGCATAGCTTCTGCCGCCAAAGTCTAAGACTAGGACGAATCGAGTTCCGGTGTCGAATGGCCTCGGTGTGATAGAAGGGAACGGGAAGCGCTGTAACGCCGGTTGCACGGCTCAAGCGGTGGTTATTCATTGCGGGACACGAACGATGACTGGATCCCGGCTATCGCTGATTTGCCAACTCGGCGTGATCGAGCTGAATGCGTTTTACCGCAATGCGGCGCGAGCGGCGAGGGGTTTGGCGCTGGCCAACACCGCTGTGACAGTTCCATTCACCGCTAGGACGGTAATCCGCAGTCCGTCCTCCGTGCGGAACAAGTACTTCTCGGTGTAGTCCTGACCACTGATGCCCTTGAGAGCCATCAGCGGTTTGCCGAAACGCTCGATGATCTTCTCGACTTCGTCACCAACTGAAATTTCAAGTTCCGCTGAGAGGGAAGCGTCGTCACCGGACAAGGAGACCGGCCCGGCGGAAATGCCTATGGAGTTTCTTGGAGCTGTCAGGATGCTGGAAGCGCTGGATCCCGAGCCTCGGCTCGAAGATGACCCAACCGGTGCGGCGGCTGGAGCTTCCGGCAGGATTTCGTTTTCGGCGGTCTCGACCGAAGGCTCGTTCTCAGCAGGTTGGGGTCGTGCTACTGCCCGGGGGCGACCCGCCGAGCCGGCACTGGATACGGGCTGATACGGGCCGGGAGCGGCGGAACCATAGCCGTATGCCTCGCCGGCGTCGGCTGTTTCGGAGTTCACCGGTGCTACTTCTCTCACAGCAGCGGCTTGGCTGCCGGCCGAGCGGCCCCTTGAGGCGGGAACGCCCGAGATGGTTACGCCGCTCGACATCTTCCTTTTCCCCGAAGTGGCCGTGGCGCCGGACTTGGATCCCGTGTTCAACTTGATGACGGTAGGTTTGAGGTCGTCCTCGCCGAACTCAGGCTGGCGCCCGCGCGCGACGCCACTCGGCGGCTGCTCAGCCTGTTTCGTCACGGACCCCAATTTACTGAAAACACCGGCGGCTCCGGCTCCGCTCGCGACACCCGCGGCGCCCGCGCGGGCGACGTTGATACCGTAGCCGATCATCGCTTGTCCAGATAAGGAACTTGGCAGCGCCGCTGCTACCGTGAACACCAAGCTACATTGCACAATACGTGTCATAGGATACACTCTCGTCTCGATCGATAGTATCAGAAGCGGCTGCCGGTGACCATTCAACGAAATACCTACCCTTGGCGCTCGCAGGGGTTTAGGATTCCTAGAACTTTGGCAGTATGTCGTCGGCGTGTCAAGCCCGTTGTCAAGTATTGTCAAATGAGCTTTGAGATCGGCCCAAAATACCCCTGGTTTGCGACTTTCCCGTCCCTTCGCTAGAGTGAACGGATGCTCCGCGAGTTTGATGTCGTCGGCGTTGGCCTCAACGCGACGGACACTCTGATCCTCGTTTCCCGCATGCCGCGCTATGGCGGCAAAGCTCCCTTTCACAACGAGATTATGAGCACGGGTGGACAGGTTGCCAGTGCCGTGGTGACGTGCCAGAAGCTGGGACTCCGTTCCAAATACATCGGGTCGGTCGGCGACGACGAACGCGGGCGCATTCAGTTGGAGAGTTTGCAAGAAAGCGGCGTGGACATCGAGCACGTGCAGATCCGAAAAAATTGTCCCAACCAGTCCGCCTACATCATCATTGATCAAGCCACGGGTGAGCGGACCGTCTTTTGGAGCCGCGACGACTGCCTCAGAATTGATCCCGAGCAAATATCTCCCGAACAAATCATTTGCGCCCGGATACTGCACATCGACGGCCATGACACGGCCGCGGTCGAGCACGCCGCCCGCATTGCAAGCGAGGCCGGCATCCCGGTGTCGGTCGACGTCGATACGATCTACCCCGGGTTTGACCGGGTGATGCCCTACGTGGATTATCTGGTCGCCAGCATGGAGTTCCCGGCTAACTGGACCCGGGAGCCGGATCCTTTTCGGGCGCTCAAGATGCTCAAGGATGAATACGGAATGAAGGTGGCGGCCATGACGCTGGGGGCGGACGGAGCGCTGGCTCTTGCCGGCGATGGTTTTCACTACTCGCCCGCCTTTGTGGTGAACTGCGTGGATACGACCGGCGCGGGGGATGTTTTTCACGGAGCCCTTTGCTACGCCGTGCTGGAGCAGTATCCTCTGGACCGCGCACTCGAGTTTTCCAACGCCATGGCGGCCCTGAATTGCAAGGCCATGGGCGCCCGCGGAGGCATTCAACCTCTGGAGGCCGTCCGGCGGCTCATCGCCGCTGGTGAACGGCGCGTGAACAGAGAGTTCGAGAAAGATTCTTCAGGCTCGTAGGCCGCAATGATCCCTCTTCGCGATGACGCACCCCGCTGGAGCTTCCCCGGGGTCACTCTGACCCTGATTCTGATCAATTGCGCCATTTTCCTCTATGAATCGGCGCTGCTGTCGCAATCCGCCCACCTCGGCGAACTGTTCATCCAGACGTACGGGGCGGTCCCGGCACGCGTGCTGGCGGCGGTGAACGGGGAGTATCCGCTCATTGCGGGAGTGGCGCCGTTGTTTACATCGATCTTTCTTCATGGCGGCTGGTTGCACTTGATCGGCAACATGTGGTTTCTGTGGGTTTTCGGCGACAACGTGGAGGATGAGCTGGGCCACTTCCCCTATTTGGTTTTCTACATTGCTTGCGGCGTGATCGCGTCGCTGGCCCACATTTTTTCCGGCCCGTCCTCGACAGTGCCGACCGTGGGGGCCAGTGGCGCCATTGCGGGTGTCATGGGGGCTTACGTGATCCGGTTTCCGATGGCCCGGATTGTTACGCTGATTCCGTTCTTCCTGTTCTTTACGACCGTGGAAATACCGGCGTTTGTCATGCTGTTCTATTGGCTGGCGATTCAGTTGCTGAGCGGAACGATGACACTGGGTGAGGCGTCCACGGGGGGCGTCGCCTGGTGGGCCCACATTGGCGGCTTTGCGGCGGGAGCCCTGCTGATCTGGTCGCGCCCCAGACGGCGGCGATACCGCAAGCTGTATTCCTAAATTGCAGGGCGCCGCGCTCGGCGCGCCGCAGTACAATCTTGGGGTGTCGTGGCGAGTTGATAGGGCGCGCTTCGTTTTTTTCGGGCTGGCAGGAGGACTCAGAGCTTTATGTGTACATCAGCTATCGGCCGAATACTTTCGATAGGCGCTGTTGCTGCTCTTCTTCTCAGCGCGCAGACGACCACCGAAAAACTCATTAGCCTTGTCGAGGAGGCCGCGTTTGCGAGGCCCATCAAGACCGTTATTGGTGTTACGCGGCTCGAAACACAGATCCCGGCTCTGATCAGCGCGGATGACCTGGATTTGGGCACGCGCAAAACCCGCATTCTCTTGATCGGTGGATTGGACGGCTCGGACAGCTCGGTGCGGACAACCGTGGCGGCTCTCAAGTGGTTTGATACAGCCGAGCAAGCGGCTCGCTTGCGAGAAGACTTCGCTGTTTCCGCGGTTCCGGTCGCCAACCCGGACGCCTGGGCGAACGGAACCGGGCCCGGGAACGCTTCGGGCGGCGACCCAACGCGGGGGTATCCTCCACGGGGTGATGCCTACCAGAGTGAAACCAATCCGGAGGCCGAGTATCTGTGGCGCTGGATCGGGATGCACGCACCTGATCTGGTCGTTGACGTTCGTTCGGGCTCGGAGACGGCTTGGCTGATTCCCGAAGGCGCGAACCTGAAAAGCGTAGCGAACATCCTGCGCCCAAGCCGGCCGTTTCCCGGTTCCGATGAGCTGGTTTCCCAACTCGTCAAACAAGCGCCCAGCGCGACTGGAACGGTCCCGGCGATTCAGGTCAAAGCCGCGCGCGGCGACGCGGGATTTCTGCAGACGCTTCTGGCAGGGCTGAAGAAAGCTGACTTCGCCAACCCGTCACCTGCCCGCGAAGAGCTGCAACGCAGACTCGATCGCACGCCAATTGAAGTTGCTGAACAATTGGCGGTCCACTACGGGCATCAACTGGACAACGTGGTGTATATTCCGGCGATTGCGCTGATCGGGCGCATTCGGCTGTGGGAGCTGACGAAAAATCCCAAGCACCTGAACGATGTCAAAGCGATTGTGGCTCCTTACTTCAACGGTGACAAGCCGGCGCTCCCGGAGAAACCGAGCGGCAGCCACCTTTCCGGACATCTCGTGTTCGGAGAGTTGGCTCGCGTGACCGCCGAAGAACGCTACATCGAGCTGGCCCGGGCTTCCGCCGACATGGGTTTCGATGAACGCGGGCGGCCCAACGAGTCCATGCCCCTGCATAACGAGATGAGCGATTCCGTGTTTATGGGCGGCCCCATCCTGGCTCAGACGGGAGCGCTGACAGGTGACGAGAAGTACTTCGACATGCTGCTGAGGCACGTCAAGTTCATCAGAAAACTCGATCTGCGGCCGGACGGCCTCTACCGCAATTCTCCCCTCAGCGATGCTGCTTGGGGACGCGGCAACGGCTTTCCGGCGCTGGGGTTGGCGCTGAGCTTGAGCTATCTGCCGCGCGCTCACTCCGCCCGCGCGGAACTGATTCAGGCTCACAGGGCTCACCTCGATGCGCTGTTGCCGCACCAGGATCCAACCGGCGCTTGGCATCAGGTGATTGATTTCCCCGGCAGCTACCGGGAGCTGACCTCCACCTGCATGATCACGTTCTCGATGATTCGGGGCATTCGTCTCGGCTGGCTGGATCGAAGCAAGTACGCCCAGGCCATCGAGCGCGCTTGGTATGCCATTCGCACCCGCGTTGCGGCCAATGGCGATTTAGTTGATGTTTGTACCGGCACGGGCAAGCAAACAAGCCTGCGCCGTTATCTCGATCGCAAGGCCATCCTTGGAAAAGATGATCGGGGCGGAGCGATGGCGCTGCTCGTGGCGACTGAGATGGCGTCGTGGGAGAGGGATGCGCCTAGTGAATAGCGCCAGGAGTCCCAGTCCTCCAGTTTCGGCAGCCAGTAATGTCCATAATTGTTTTGGAGCACTTCAACGATATTTTGGGCCCCTGGGACGAGGATTTGAACGACCCTTTTACCGACTTCAAAGTATTCATCAGATCCGATCAGATTGTTCTGAAGAGCTTCGCACTCACCCTCGCTTGTGGGAACGCTGAATTCTCCCAATAGCGGACCCGCTTGGAGAATCGCCGGGCACGACATGATCCCTGGGTCCACTTCACGCCGAGAATTGTCGAACGCCACCCTGCCGTCTTGAATGTAGCCTCGACGATGTCAACGCCAAGTAGAAATGTCCTGTTCGCTGCCAAGTAGAAATGTCCGGTTGGGGCCGGGCGGCTGGAGGGGCGGTGGTGGAGTGGTCGCTGCGGAGGGCCGGGTCGCGGGGAGCCTGCGGGGCGACCGCAGGGCCCGGCTCAGCGGCGGCGCTCTCAGGCTGCTTGCCGGACCGCCGGCCCCGGCGCCTCCAGATCAGCGTTCTCCATGCTGAAGTAGGGCCGCGACTCCAGTTGCCACTTCTCGTGCCGCTCCAGCAAAATCGCCCCGATCAGCCGCTCGCACGAGGCCCGGACGAACTTCGATCTGAAAAAGAGCATCACTGCGTGAAAGGCGGCGCGAGCTTCCGGCACCCGCCCCGCCGAACCGCTGAGATAGTGTCAGCGGCAGGCAAAAACTCTATTCGGAGCGACGGGCAGCCCGGTGGTGCCTTGGGAAAGGATGAGATAGCGTTAGCGTTGGGTCGACTGCGCTGCGTCCCCTCAGCCGGCGTACCGGCGCATTGTCCGTAGCCGCCGCCGATACATGCCGCGACGGACTCCACGAGTGCAGGGAAACTCGCCGGGATCACCAACGCGTGTAGACTCATCGGCTAGTGGGAAATGGCTGTCATCTTTCATCAACCTTAGCGCTGCACAGCGGCGTTGCCCCAGCCTCTGATGGTTGGCGGCGTACTACAATGATCGTTTGGGTTCGGAGAGATGTCGGCCCCTAGCGCCCGCGAACACAAGAAAAAGGCAGCCGGGCGAGGCCCTGTTGCGATTGTGACGGTGAGCGATACCGGGACACCAGAAACAGACGTCAACGCCAACTACCTGTGCGAACGGCTTCAAGCATCCGGCAACAAGGTGCACTCGTCTCAAATCATTCGCGACAAGCTTGCGCAACCCGAACGTGTGCTGAATCAGTCGGCCGCTGAGGACGTTCAGGTGGTATTTTTCAATTGCGGTACCGGGACTTCTCGCCGGGACAGCGCGGAGTTTCAGGGGGCATTGAAATCAGCTCCTGATTCCGCGGCCGCTCACAACGGATTGGGTGAGGCGGCACTTGCCGAACGACGTTACTCCGAGGCTATCCCGCACTTCCAGGCCGCTCTAAAAAGAGCCTCTCAAGCCAATCGAATCCACTATTCCCTGGCGATGGCTTACCGAGGATTGGGCGACCTGGAGAATGCACGAGCGCATCTTAAACTGCGGGGGCCTGTCGGGGTTCGGCCCGAGGATCCGCTGGTCGATGGCCTGCAGGACCTGCTCCAGGGAGAACGAGTGCACTTGATTCGGGGCCGGCTTGCATTCGGCGCGGGGCGCTTTGAAGAAGCCGCAGAAGCGTTTGCCAAGGCCGTCGAAGCGGATTCCAACAGCACGCGAGCCCGCGTGAATCTGGGTACGGCTCTTGCGAAAATAGACCGCCCCGAGGAGGCGTTGGAGCAGTACCTGGCCGTATTGCGTATGGATCCGCGGCACTTGACTGCTCATTTCAACGCGGGCACGATGATGGTGCGGAAGGGAGAACACTCACGGGCGGTGGAACATTTTGAGTCGATCGTCAAGGGCAACCCGAACGACCTTGAAGCTAACCGCGAATTAGCGAAGTCGCTGACAAAAGTGGGGCGATACGACGAAGCCCTGCCGTATTTTTCCCGCGTGGTCAAGCTCGCTCCGGACGACGAAGCATCGCTTATCAGCTTGGCGGATTTATTGGCCGGGAAAGAGCGCTATAGCGAAACACGGGACCTTCTGGAGCAGGCTAACCGCCGGTTTCCCAAGCGTGCGCGAACGGCCGTTGCGTTGGCACGGCTCTTGGCTGCCTCTCCGGATCCCGGCCTGCGTGACGGCGAGCGGGCGCTGGAGCTGGCGACACGCGCCTACAATGCAACAAAGCTCCTCACGCACGGTGAGGCGGTTGCGCTGGCATTGGCTGAGCTTGGCCGATGTGAGGAAGCGGCCGCATGGCAAAGCCGGTTCGTGGCGGTCGCGGAACGAGCGCGGGAACTGGAATTAGTGGCCAGGTTAAAGCAAGAACTAGACCGCTACAAGGGTAGACACCCCTGTGCCCCCCCGGCGCGCCAAGGGGTTGTCCCGCCCTAACATCCTGGATTCTCGTTGCAAGTTGCCATGGGCTGTCACGCTTCCGGCTCTTCCATCGCCAATACAGAAGGAGAGAGTTCACTTTCCCGAGTTGATCCGTGGATCCCGCTGAAGTCAAGTTAGCAAGGATTCAAGTTGATTGGAGGAAACGCTGATGAGCGTTCCATTGAAGATCGGATTCACGCCGGCGGCGTGCTGCTCTTCGCGCGGGCATTGCTCGCGCGGGGAGTCAAGATAGCGCCTGCGATCCTCGTCGAATTTGTGAGATGGTTTCTAGTCGATGAAGTAAGATCCGCAACCAAAGAGTGTCCACGGGGTCGACTGGATGGAGACCCCGATGAAGCGCGGACTTGCGTTCGCGCCTCTGTCCGGTCGTCTGAAATTTTCCGCCACAATCGGGAACCATTTGACTATCGGGATACTGAGTGGACAGTATTAAGGTTTAGATCGCACCCTGGACTTTCATGCATTCTCGATCGATTCACCCGCTGACAGCCGCCCTGGCTGGGCTTATTTCGTTCACGTTGCTGGCGGTTGCTCAGGACTCACTTCTATCTCCCGCGCCATCGATAGGCGCTGAAAAGCAGTTTGCTGAACTCTGCGCTAGTTGCCATGGAGAAACAGCTTCGGGCACGGATCGGGGCCCCGCTTTGGCAGACAGCCGAAAGCTGCGAAATCGTTCCGAAGACGAGATCCAGGAGCTGATCCGAAAGGGCACGCCCGGCGGCATGCCGGCGTTCCCACTGCCGGAAGACGAACTACGGCCGCTGACGCGCTGGGTACACGCTCTCAACGCCTCCGCTTACGATGTCCCGCCCGCCGGAGACTCCGCCGCCGGAGAGCAATTCTTTTTCGGCGAGGGCGGCTGTGACTCCTGTCACATGGTCGCCGGGCGAGGGAAAACAAACGGCCCCGACCTGTCGGATGCCGGGCGTCAGCTCACCTTGCGCGATCTCGAGCAAGTTCTCGATGAACCCAGCTCGCGCCTGGGGAGCCGTTCGTCCGCTTCGTGCCCTGGCTGGGCCTGGTGCCCGCAGGACCCCTGGGCCGTGGTCAGCGTTCGCCTGCGGGATGGGTCGTCACTCCGAGGATTCACCCGCGGTCAAGGCAAGCATGATTTGCAGTTGCAGACTTTCGACGGGCGTATTCACCTTCTGCTCGACACCGAATACGAGCAAATCTCCCCCGAGAACATCTCTTTCATGCCGCCGCTGAAGGCCACGCCGCAACAACGCCGTGATCTGCTGGCCTATCTCAGCAGGCTTGGCGGCGTAGGCGAAGGTCCTCTGACCACCGCGCGGGATATTCCCTCGTCCGAGGAGATGCAGCGGATCGCCAGCCCCAGGAGCGGAGAGTGGCCAACATACAATGGCGACTTCAGCTCCAACCGGCACAGCCCGCTGGACCAGATCCATACGCGGAACGCCGGCCAATTACAGCTTCAGTGGTCGTATTCGATTCCCTACCCGCTGCTGCAGACGACGCCCCTGGTGAGCGACGGGGTCATGTTTATTACCGGTCCGAATCAAGTCTGTGCGCTGGACTCACGCACGGGGCGAGAGATTTGGTGTTACTCGCGGCCGCGCGCTTCAGCGAGAACGGTTTCCGGCGATGCGGCTTTAGGCGCGAACCGCGGCGTCGCCATGCTGGGCGATCGCATCTTCTTCAACACGGACGACGCGCGCCTCATCTGCCTGAACCGCATCACCGGCGCGCTGATGTGGGATGTCCTCATGCCGACTCAGCCGGGGCGATATGGCTCGACCGGCGCTCCGCTGGTGGTCGGAGATCTGGTCATCACGGGCATCGGAGGCGGCGACGGAGGAATCCGGGGTTTTCTCGACGCTTACAAAGTCACCACGGGCGAGCGTGCCTGGCGTTTTTGGACCATACCGGAACGCGGTGAGCCCGCTTCGGAGACGTGGCAGGGCAACGCCCTGGAGGCAGGCGGCGGGGCCACCTGGCTCACTGGCTCCTATGACCCCGAGACGGAGCTGCTCTACTGGCCGACAGGCAACCCTTTCCCCGCTACCGACGGCAGGGAGCGGGGCGGAGTCAATCTCTACACGAACTCCGTTGTCGCGCTGGACGTCAAGACCGGAAAACTGAAATGGCATTTCCAGTTCACTCCCCACGATCTCCACGACTGGGACGCCACCGAGCCGCTCGTGCTGGTGGACACGCGCTTTCAGGGACGCGACCGCAAACTTCTCTTGCAAGCCAACCGCAATGGCTTCTACTACGTTCTGGACCGCACCAGCGGCGAGTTTCTCCTGGCCGCACCCTTCGTGGAAAAGCTGACCTGGGCCAGCGGCATCGACCCCAAAGGCGTCCCGCAACTTTTGGAGGGCAGCGATCCCACCCGATTCGGAACGAAAAGCTGCCCCGCCGTGCGCGGCGCGACGAACTGGTATTCGACGGCGTTCAATCCGTCGACGCGGCTCTTCTATGTGATGGCGGTGGAGGATTGCAACATCTACCGGCAGTCCCAATTTGGAGGATACCAGCGTTTCCGCGACCCTTCCGACCCTCCCGAGAAATACCTCCGAGCCCTTGATGTTGAAAGCGGCAAGATCGCGTGGGAAGTACCGCAGGTCGGCCCCCCCGAAGCGAACTATTCCGGCGTCCTTTCAACCGACGGCGGCCTGGTCTTCTACGGCGAAACCGGTGGCGGGTTCGCCGCTCTGGACGCCAAGACGGGAACAACGCTGTGGCACTTCGAAACGAATAGCGTTTGGAAGGCCTCACCCATGACCTACATGATGAAAGGACGCCAATACGTCGCGATCGCGGCCGGCGGCAACGTTCTCTCCTTCGCGCTGCCATAGGATGTGCCTTCCAGGCCACGACCGTGAGGGAGTGTCCATGGGCCTGCGGCCCAATCGGAGCCGCGACCGTGAGGAAGCGGTTGCCTCTGTCGGCTTCCGGCCCACCCAGAAAGATGAAAACCCGTGGGTTTTCGACCGAGCGGCCAAGACCGCCTTTCCCGGGCAGGCCATCATTCGAAAAGCGCGCTAGCGGCTCGGCCCCGCGCTCGTGCATGGGATGGCGCAGCGGAGCCGTGCGCTATGTTGCTTGGCGCGACATGCCGATCCCGGCTGTCATGGCCGGCGGCGGCGCCTCGCTCGTCTACAGCTTCATGCGCTCGAGCTTGCGGTAGAGGGTCTTGCGCTCGATGTGGAGAATCCGCGCGGCGCGGGTTTTGTTGCCTCCCGTGGCGGCGAGGACTTTGCGGATCTGGTCCTCTTCGGCGTCGGCCAATGACTCGACTGGCCTGCGCCGGGGTTCGAGGGTTCTTAACGATTCCGCGACCGCGTCGGCTTCCAAGATTTCGACCGAACTCAGGATCGTCAGCCGCTCGAGCAGATGCTGAAACTGCCGCACGTTGCCGGGCCAGGCATGCTCTTCGAGGGACTTGAGTCCGCTCGGCGACAAGCGGACGTTGCGCTGGTAACGCTCATTAAAGCGCTGCAAAAAGTGCTGAGCCAGAATCGAAATATCGCCGCGCCTCTCGCGCAAAGGCGGCAGCCGAACATGAATCACATTCAGGCGAAACCACAAGTCCTGGCGGAATTCTCCCTCCTCGACGAGCGTTCGCAGGTCACGGTTCGTTGCGGCGACGACGCGAACATCGATCTTGCGGCTCCTCGGCGACCCTAGCGGCCGAATCTCCTTCTCCTGGAGAAATCGCAGCAGCTTGAGCTGGAACCCGGTATCCACCTCGGCAATCTCATCCAGAAAGACGGTCCCATCCTTGGCGGATTCGATAAGGCCCAGGCGATCACGGTCCGCGCCCGTGAAGGCGCCTCGCAAGCTGCCGAACAGCTCGCTCTCCATGATCCCCGCCGCAATCGATCCGCAATCGACTGGGACAAACGGGCCGTCGCGGCGTTTACTGTTCTTGTGAATCAAGCGAGCAACGAGTTCCTTGCCCGTCCCCGACTCGCCCTCGATCAAAACCGGCGCATCGGTGGGCGCCGCCCGCGAGATCAGCTTGTAAACCTCCACCATGGCCGCGGAAGAGCCGACCATCTCCGTATCCGGGCGCGGTTCGCCATTGTCGTGAGAGCCCGTCTTTTCCGCCAGAAAACTCTCGGCCTTCCCGACGGCCGCGAGCAGCCGCGTGAGATCAAAGGGCTTGGCGATATAGTCGAAAGCCCCGCGCTGGGTCGCCTCCATTACGGTTTCCATCGTGCCCTGACCGGTGATCATGATGACGGCCGAGCCGGGATTGTAGTCTTGCGAAGCACGCAGGACGTCGAGTCCTGTTCGCTCGTCCAGATAAATGTCCGTGATGACGATGGGGTAGTCGTCGTTGGCCAGCCGCCTGAGCGCGTCCGAGGTTGAGTTGACCGCCTCCACCGGATAGCCCTCGGCTTCGAGGCCGGTTTGGAAGGTCAGGATCACCGAGGGGTCGTCCTCGACAAACAGTATCTTGGGTTTTTCGCTCATCAGTTCGGTCCGTCGCGGAAGCGCTGATCAGATGCGCGGCGCGTCTCGGCGCCTTGCGCCAGGCAGCGAAAGGATAAAACGCGAACCGTGGTTGACGCGGCTTTCCACCTCGATCGAGCCACCGTGCCGGACGACGATCTCTTCGACAATAGCCAGACCAAGCCCGCTGCCATCGACGCCGGATTCCAGCGCTTTCTTGGTACGGTAGAACTTTCCGAAGATCTGTTTGATTTCAGTTTCGTCCATGCCATAGCCGCTGTCTTCCACGGAAATATAGACCTTCTCCGTGTCATGCCGGGCGCGGACGGTAATGGTTGTACTAGCGGGCGAGTACTTGACTGCGTTCGTTATCAGATTATAACAGGCGTATTCCAGGAATTCCTTGTCTCCCCACAAGGGCTCGACTGCCTCGGGAACGTAGTCGATGCGAATTTTCTTTCGAGCGGCGGCGGGTCCGCAGCGCTCGACACAGACGGCCAGAAGATCGCCGGGCGGGATTGCCTGGCAGTCGAGTTCGAGCTGTCCAGCCGAGAGGCGCTCCACGCTGAGAAAGGTCTCCATCATGCGGCCCAGCCGCTTGGACTCGCGGTGGATCATGGCGGCGATCTCCTTGCGCTTTTCCTCCGTCAGCGGATAGCGGCTGATCAACTCGCTCGATCCCTGGATGGCCGTCAGCGGTGTCCTCAGTTCATGCGTGACGTAGTGGACCGCGCGCTGGTAGCGGTCGCGTTGCGATTCAGCCTGCCCGAGCTGCTTTCGCACAACGAGGTAGTGATAAGCTCCGCCGGTCAATGCCGAGAACCAGCTCACGGCGGACAAAGCCGCAACGGGAAAGACGTACCCAAAAGCAAAGGCGAACAGCGGCGCCGAGTGCACCGCGATCAATACGAGCAGCGCTGATACGACGGCAAGAACGCCCGTCAGCCTCCAGAAGATCAAACCAATCAGAGCCCACGAAGCCAGGACGACAGCTAGTTCCGTGGATTCGGCGACCGTCAGCAAAAAGTCCCCGCGCGCCAGCGTTTCGTAGACGTTGGCGTTGATTTCCACTCCCGACATCGCCATCCCGAACGAATACGGCGTCATGAGGTAACGATCGATTCCGCCGACCACATTGACCCCGACAAACACCACGCGATTCTTGACGATAGCGGCTGCATCGGGTTGTTCGATTACATCCTTGACAGAGATGCGATCCAGCGGCGAGCCGGGGTTGGCGTAGCGAATGCGCAGGGGCCGGTCTTTGACCCGCGGGGCCGGGACAAAGGCCTCGCCCAGCTCAAGGCCCGCCGCGGTTTCGCGAATGCGGTCTTCTCCCAACCCAAGCCGGTAGGCCTCGAGGGCCATCGCCCAGCGGCGCTTGGCCCCGCCGATCTTGGCTAGCAGAACGCGCCGGTTGACACCGTCGTTGTCTGGATCCGCATGCACATGGCCCAGCGCGGCGGCGTGTCTCCTAAATCGATCGAGTGGCTCCTCCCATGCGCCCCGTCCCAAGACGCTCGTTGAGTTCATGCTGGTGGAACTCAAATGCGTCGCGAGGACGACGTTCGGAAGGGATTCAAGCGCTCGCTCCAGCTTCTGATTCTCCGCCTCGTTTCCGGGCTCGGAAAGGACAATGTCGATTGCGATGGCCGCCGGCTGGAATCGTGAGATGATCTCCAGGGCCCGCGCAAGCGGCTCGCGCATTCGCAATAAGCCCCCGTAGTCGTTCAGGGTTTGTTCGTCAATCCCGAGAATGACCGAGGAAGAGGGTCCGGCTGAAGGAGGAAAGAGGCGAAGAAGAAGGTCGTAAGCGGAGTTGTTGAGTTGGCTGCCCGCGCGGCTCCATCCGAGCAGCAATCCCAGCAGCAGGGCGGCGCTGAGCAGTCCGGTATATCTGATGACCGCCTTCGACATCAGCATTTCCAAGTATATCGGCCGCTGCTGGTGTTGGCGGTTTTCCTCAGATACAGTCGCCCGGCCGGGCAGGTCAGGGAGAACGAGGCTTTTCGCCCCGGGGCCCCGCGGCACGCTTGGGGGCATGCGCCAAGTCAGCTTGCCGTGGTCCGCCCTAGGTGTCGGATTTCTGGGGAGGCCGCTGAAGAGCCACTTCGTCGCCTTCGGAAAGACCCCCGAGCACGATCGCCGTCGTGCTGCTCATCTTCCCGAGCTTGACGGGCCGCTCCACGAAGTCATTGCCGGCCCTGACAAACACGGTCGCGTCATTGTCATCGTCACTGTCACTCTTCTGAATTGCCGACCGGGGAACAAGAAGAGCGTTTTCTTGCCGTTCGAATATGATGTCCGCGCTTCCCGACAAGTCAGGGATGACTCTTTCATCTGGCTCATCGATCGCTATCTCGACGGACACGACCTTCACGAAACTGCCGCTGGAGCCACGCCGAAAGCGGGAACCTCCCGCCGAAGTGGCTAGCGCACCCATGCTCGAGACATGGCCCGAGAGAACCAAGTCCGGGTAGGCGTCCAGCCTAACTTCGCACTTCTGACCCATGTGTACCGACTGCACATCGACTTGGTTCACGCTGCCGGAGAGGACCATTTTTGACAGATCCACGACGCGCATGAAGAACGTGCCCGGATTGACCATGTCTCCGCTCTGCACTTGTCCGAACTGAGCGTTGCCCCGATAGATCGTCTCGATGACGACGAGCCCGCCAACCGGCGTCTTGAGATTCAAGCGTTCCAGGTCACGCTCGTGTCTTTCGAGGTGATAGCGGTCTTTCTCGACCAGAATTTCCATGCTGCGCAGATCGGCTGTATGGGAGACCGCCTTAATCTCGGTTTCCTCGGTGAGCTGAGCCGCGGAAGCCGCGGTTTCCTGAACGGCCAGTTCCAGAATGGCGGCCTCGATTTCCGAGCGCACTTCAGCGGTGCGGAGGTCCAGCTTTGCCTTTTCCCGCTCAGCTTCCGCGGTCTTCAGCGTTTGGCGAAGAGTTTCCCGCTCGATCATGATCTCCGCCCGGCGTTTCTCAACATTGGACCGGGCTTGCACGACATCGGACTGGCGGTCATCCACGTGGTCGAGGAGCCACCGTATCTCAAACTCAGAGACGACATCGCCGGCCTTGACGACGGTGCCGCCTTCCGCCATGTTCATCAGGGTCAAGCCGCTCCGGCCGGCGTCCCTCGGCCCCCGCAGCCGCGGCGTCCGTATCGCGCCGAACCTCTTGGCGCCGATGGTGCCGCCGACGCGGAGAGTGTTCTCGAAAGTGCCGATTATGGCCTGAGCCGTGGGCACCGCCGCTGTCATTGAGCCTGGAGCAGCGGCCGGCCCATTCTGGGATACGTTCCAAGCGAGGGTGCCGATCACTCCGCCAGCAAGGATCAGCAACAGTCCCATCACCCAACCCGGTCCTTTGGGAGGCGATGCAGCAGGTTCAAGCTGGGGTGGAGAAGAAGCGGGATAATCCGGGGCCTGCGGAATGGCCGGTGTGGCGCTGAAATAAACGCCCCATTGGAGAGCCGATAAGTTCATGTGATACCCCTATTTAGTTAGCACCCAACATCGGGTCTCCCCCCATCTCCCGACGCCAATATTTTAGCATACTGCTCGCTGGCTGCTTCCGTTACACATCACGGCCATCACGGCGTTCTCCGTATTGTGCCGGCTAGCCGAGGGTCCGCCTTTGATATGCAGAAGCGATGACAATTCAGCAATTTATGTGGCTAAGAGAACCAAGATCCCCGTTTCTCCACACATGACGGTCTAGTCAATCGCGTAAGTTCGCGATTGCAGGGATTTCCGCGGGGGATTACCCCCTGCGGGGCGCCGCCCGGAAGGGCTGGGGCAGCATGCCTCTTCCTCAGTCCGTTTGGCGGCTCTCGCCTCGCCTTAGAGTAAATCTACGCACGATTGCTGCTGGCGGGCCGATTTACACCAAGCCACAAAAACGCCGCGACGGTGTTTGTGAAAACGCCGGCCAGCAGGACTGTGTTCCAGTTATTCCATCGCTCGTAGATCCATCCCATCAGCACGGGCGAGATGAAACCGCCGAAATTGGAAGCGGAGTTCATCAGTCCGGAAACCGCTCCCGCGGCTGCTCCCCCTATCGCGACGGCAGAAGCCCAAAACGCCCCCAGCGCCAGATCGCCGAAGCCAGCGGCGAGAGCAATCACAATCGCGGCAGCGCTTGAATCGGGAAGGTAAAGGCCAACGTAGAGTGTCAAGGCGGATAAGATGAGCGCGCAAAAACCAAGTGAGGTCCTGCCGAGCCGCGGACTGTACTTGCGGCTAAGGGCGTCTGACAGCAGCCCCCCTATCCAATTCGCCGCCACGCCGAACGCAAAGGGAAGTCCGGCATATCCGGCTGCCTGCGTCAAGCTCATGCCCCGGCTCTCGATGAGATATGTTGGGAACCACGTGATGTAGAACTGCCACATGAAGGTGTAGCCGAACGCCACGGCCAGCAGCAGGAGGAGAGGGCGGGAAGTGAGAAGCCGGGACCAGCCGGGTCCCTTGCCTCCTACGGCGGGTCTATCCGGTTTCACTTGCTCTTCGCCTTCGATCAGCTTCAGTTCTTCCGCGTTGACCCATGCGTGCTCCTTGGGGTAGTTCCGGAACCATGAGTACCACAGGCCAACCCAAACCACTCCTACGATGGCAAACGTCTGGAACATCGTCCGCCATCCGTATTGAATTACGAGGAACGCTGCAATCGGCGGAGTAGCGGCGCCACCGATGCGCCCTCCGCTAAGGAAGGCCCCGAACGCCGTCGCTCGTTCGGAGACCGGTATCCAACGTTTATAAGCCGACGCAATCGAAGGTGATAGGGCGGCTTCCACTGCTCCAAAAAGAAATCGGATTGCCAAGAGCGAGACTAAGCTCCAGGCTGCTCCGGTAAGGGCCGTGAATGCCGACCACCAGAAAATGGCCAGGGTGACAATTCCACGGGCGCCAAACCGGTCAGCCAGCATCCCCCACGGCGTCAGGAAGAGAAAATAAGCCAGGCTAAAAATACTGAAAACCGACCCCATTTCAGTTGCCGTGAAACCAAACTCATCGCGCATCGCCGGGGCGGCCACCGAGATACACACTCGGTCCATGTAACTCATCATGTCGATGAGCAGAGCCAGGACGACAATCGTATAGCGTATGCGGGTCGATCGGGCCACGGTTACTTCAATCTACACCGGTGAGGTGAATGGACGAATCCTTACCGCTTGCTTGGCAGGGTTTAGAGGTACGGCGGCGGAGCCGGGCAGAGCATCAACCGGTTCAGCCACGGAAACGAACCAGATACGTAAATATTAGCTCTGTCGGGCTCAACGCTTCTCATTGCCAGCTGGCCACCCCAAAAACGAACCCGGTATGTTGCGCGACAGTTCATAGTGAATCCTTTCGCCGGGGCAGCTCGCTCTGCGTACAACTTGGAGCTCAAGCGTTACTCGCAAGCCGTGTCCCGGGATCAAGAGGATAGATCGGCCTGGGTACTCGCTGGAAAGGCAAGGAGCGGAGTTTGGCCGTGCTGACGCCGGGGGTGTCCACGATAAAGATTCCTTTCGCGATGGACTCATAGGCAGCACGGAATCCGTTGGGTGACTTCACTACCACGATCTTCATATGGACGGGATCAATGCCCTGGCTACGAAACAGCTCGGGATCGACTGTCATCGCCGAGCGTTCAGCAATCAGGATCTTCACGGCGCCCACTTCGAGTACCACCGTACGGCCCATTGATGTCTCAATGCCCGTGTTGTAGCCACGCCCACGCGCGATCCAGCGGCCGTCGGATATCAGCCGTACGTAGCCGGTTACTTTTACGGGCTTGGAGTTCTTGCGGTCAAACTTTCCGCCGATCCGCATGCTCACCGCTCTCCCTACTCCCGCCTCGATCGCTCGCGCCACGGTTTCCGAATCAACGAGAAAAATGGCGCAGGGCTCGCGGAGGTTGGCGGCGAGCAGCTCCTTCAGCACGCCTGTACTATCACCCGGAGAGCCGGAGCCCGTGCTGTCGGACGACTCCGCCAGGACTACCGGGCCTCCGTCGATTCGCTGGGCCTTGCGGATAGCCTCCCTAACCGGTGTCAGGCGAACATCAAACTCTCTTCGGGTGTCCCAGAAGCGCCTCGCCAGCTTGCTGGAGTGGCGCTCAGCGGCCTTGGGATCTCCGTTTCCGACAACCACGACGGATCCGCCCATTTCCTTGATGTCCAGCCACGGCTGGACGCCAAACACCGAGACCGCCTCGGCCTTCCCCGCCTTTTCGAGAGATTTCGCCCTTTCGATAAGGCGGTGCATCGGGCCACGGGTGGTTTGCATATTTTCGGCTGGAACAATTAAGGGAAGTTTTCGAAAGGCCGTCACCGGCTTTACCTCGCTCGACAAAATGCGCAAAGCAAGTCGGGCGGCCTTGGCGCCGGTTTCATACATGTCGACGTGGGGGTAGGTGTGGTAGCCGGCGATTGCGTCGGCGAGCTTTACCATTTTCGCGGTGACGTTAGCGTGGAGGTCCAGTGTCACAACGATCGGTATTCCATCTCCGAGCACCTTACGAGCCGTTGACAGAAGATGCCCCTCCACATCATCGACGCCCGCAGCCGTCTGCGCGCCATGCATGGCGAACAGAAGGGCTTCGGGTCGCTTCGCTTTCTTGAGCGTCTCCGCAAATTCCGATACCAGGCGACGAAAATCAGTCCTCAGCATCCGATTGGCAGTGATAGCCCAAGCCGCACAGATAGGCTCAATCGGAATCCCGGCGGTGCGTAGTACGTGGATGAAACCACCCATCTCAGTCAGATTGCCCTCGTGCCTCTCGAGAGCCGGCTGGCCGAAAACCGCTGAGAAATCCTCATAATGCGTCTTTACAGGTGAGAACGTGTTGCTTTCTTGAAGAATGGAAGCGATCGCAATGGCCATGAAGAAGCTTGTCTCCTGAAACCGCGCCGGTACCGAGAAGTGCTTTACGCGATTTGCTCGAAAACTCGGTCAAGCGCATCCACGGTCTCGGCAACGTCTCTTTCAGTATGGACGATCGAGACGTACATCCAGCCGTGGTAGTGTCCTTCAAACTTGAGAACAAGATTGCGCCCCGTACAAGCTAAACGGAGGGCAAGCTGTACTGCTTCACTTCCGCTGGACGTGAAAGTCACGCGCTCGGCGCAGGGAACAATTTCCTGGATCTTTTCCGCCACGAGATACTCGAGTTCTTGCCGCGCACCGTAGAAACGAGGGCGAGTGACCTGCCCGCAAAGGGCCTCCACTAATTTGGGATGGCGATGACCAAGAATCAGCGGACCCCAAGCCAACCCATAATTTATGTACTCGTTGTCGTCGACGTCTCGAACGCGAGAGCGGATCTGCGACGGAAACTTAGACTCTCGTCCCAAGTCCGACATTACCCCTGCCGCCGGGGGCTGATGCCGTCAAGGGCCGGCCGGACTCATAAACCGTCACGCCACTCAGTTGCCAGCCGCCCAGGACCTGTCCGGCAACGCCGCCGGTGTTGAGAAACCGTTTACCCGGTCCGAAGCGCAGCTCGTAGACGTAGGAAACAGAGAGGCGATGCTTGAGGTGGGTATCGGAAAGGCTGCGATCGCGGTTTAAGTCCCTCGGATCGATGGTGCCACCGGTCAGTTCCTTCCCGGAGATGTCGATCGCCCGCATGAAGGTGTAAGACCCCAGGAACGACAAACCACCGGAAAACCGCTTTTCCAGACGGGCCTGGAGCCCGTGGTAGTTGCTATTTGAGTCCCCCACATAGAAATTGTTGATGGGACCAAAGTTCTGTAGCGGCCGTCGGGCTTGAATGTTGCCCGGCCCCGGAAGAGGTATGTTTAGTTGCACTCTGCGGAACATTTTAACTCCGTGGTTTCCGACGTGCCCCACCTCAAACACCAGATCGTCGGACAAGCTCCGCTGGATGTTGAGCGACCAAGTCTGCACGTAGGGTGTGCGCCTGTCCGTCTGGAAACCCCGTGGGGCGGGCACCCCCCCGACGGCAGCTTGGCCCAGAGGGAAAGGATCATGCGCCACAAGTGCCTGTTCCTTTGTGGCAAAGAAGTTCTGCAGCACGAAGGCAGGAGGGTTCAGCACAGCCGTGTTGAGAAAAAGTCACGGAGCCTCGGAATAGAAAACACCGTACCCGGCCCGAATGACGGTCTTGTCAAGGGGTCGGTAGGCGATGCCGATGCGCGGAGCAAAGTTGTTGTAATCGCTGATGAACAGGGGATCTCCTGGCTCATTTTCAATTACCGAGCCCGGGGGCGTGAGGTTGAGAAACGGAATACGCCCGCAGGGTTCGTTTAGCGGGAAGTCGAGCTCGTAACGTAGGCCCAGATTCATCGTCAGCTTGGGCGTCACGTTCCAATCGTCGGAAATGAAAAAGTGGGTAAACGTCTGGAGCATGTCCACCGTCATCGGCGTCAGGTTGATCCGGGTCGAGCGCGGGAGCCCGAGCAGGAAATCGGCGAAAGGTTCTCCGCTGCCGGCAACGTTGTTCGGCTGGTAGTTGAGGGTGCCATTGTTGTCCTGAGTTCGAAAACGGACCGAACGGGTGCGACGAAACTCGGCTCCCATTTTCAACCTGTGATTGCCCCTAAGCACCGTCCCAGCTCCACTAAGGGAATAGCCATCGTCCGGCTGCAACAGGGGGCTACCTCCGGTGCGATCGCCGAGAGGGGCGAATCCAGTGGTCGCCATGCGCGGGTACCCGTTTTCGATAGCGCCCGGAACCGCACTGGAGGGGATGATCATGTTGAGAACCGACCGCACGTCGGCATCATTATCGTCGAGGTTGCGGGGCGTTAGCTGCTCAAGAAACGAGCGGTTCCAAGAAACACGGAAGTCCATGAAGATTGTCGCGAGAACGTGTGCGTGCCAGCGATAACGACATTCTGAGTCCTGGTCGGAACGATAGATCCAAAGTCTGCAATCAGTGGAAGGGTACCGGTCTCATTGGTTTCTTCGAAGACGTAACGCACGCTGAGCCGATTATTGTCACTGAATACATGATCCACCTTGCCCAGCGCCATATCCTCGTCTCGGGGAACGGGAACGAGGTTCCGGTAGTTGACTCCCCCAGACTGGTTGGGCAATGGATAGAACTCCATGGCCCGCTGCATGGTGTCGGAAAAACGGGAGGACGGGATCTGGTTTTTGAGAAAAGGCTCGCCGCTTAGGGGTCGTTACGAAATAACTTGGACAACTAGCAGAGGTTTCCTTATCATGGAGACATGAAGGATGACTCTCGTTTGAAGCAGAAGTATGCCATCTTGTTTCAGCATCTCAATGAGAAACAGCGACGCCTGGCGGCGGCGGCGGATGCCCGCTTCTTCGGCTACGGCGGAGTCTCCCGTCTGGCCAGGGCCTCGGGCTTGAGCCGTTCCACTCTGCACCAGGGACTCAAGGAATTGGAGGGCAGTCCGGCAGCGCCCCAACGAGTGCGAAAGCCAGGTGCGGGTCGCAAGCGCATTGTCGAGCGTACACCGGCGATCCTGAAAGAACTGGAATCGTTGGTCGATCCGCTGACCCGGGGAGACCCAATGTCGCCCCTGCGATGGACCTGCAAGAGTACGCGACAACTGGCAGCAGCGCTGAGCGAGCAAGGTTTCGCGGTAAGCCATCGGGTGGTCGCGGAAATGTTACGGCAACTCGGTTACAGCCTGCAGGCCAATGCAAAAACGCTGGAAGCGGCCAGCCACCCGGACCGAGACGCACAGTTTCTCTACCTCAACCGACAGGTTCGCAACGCTCTGGTGAAGGGCCGGCCGGTCATCTCGGTGGACACGAAGAAGAAGGAGTTGGTCGCCGAATATCGCAATGGAGGGAGAGAATGGCAGCCCCAAGGAACTCCCGAGAAGGTGAATGTTCATGATTTTCCCGAGGCCGGCGTGGGCAAGGCGATCCCCTACGGCATCTATGATGGGGGCCGCAATCTAGGGTGGGTCAACGTGGGACGCGACCACGACACGGCCAGCTTTGCGGTTGAAAGCATCCGCCGCTGGTGGAGGGCCCTGGGCGCGGCTCTCTATCCCCAAGCGAAGCAGTTGCTGATCTGCGCCGACGCGGGCGGAAGCAACGGCTATCGGACGAAACTCTGGAAGGTGGAACTGCAAAGCCTGGCCGACGCCACGGGTCTGGAGGTGACGGTGTGTCATCTGCCGCCCGGAACCAGCAAATGGAACAAGATCGAGCACCGCTTGTTATCCCACAGCAGCATGAACTGGCGCGGCCGTCCCTTGGTGAGCCACGAAGTGATTGTGGAGTTGATCGGTTCCACGACCACGCAAAGCGGCCTGCGGGTCGAGGCCCAACTCGATACGGGCGCTTACCCGACGAAAGTGCAGGTGTCGGAGCGACAGATGGCCCAGGTGCAGCTCCGACGGCATCGATTTCATGGAGAATGGAACTACTCCATCCGCCCCAGAGCGACCCTCGCCAACCGTTCGTAGATCTGTGATTTATTTAATAACGAACTCTAAGTTGTTGAAAACAGGAGAGCGGAGTTTCCGCGCCTCACCCGCGTCCGCCGTCCCCTTCCAAAGTCGATGAATACGTCCAGCTCGTCGAGTCCTACCGCGATGAGAAGGGCCGCAGCCGCCAACGGGTCGTCGTCAGCCTGGGCCGCCGCGACCAACTCAGCGCCCAGTTGGACGCCCTCCTCCGGCTGCTCGATCGCCCCCGCCGCTGGGTCGACTCCGAGCGGCTCGCCGCCCCCCCCCGAACAAGCCCCCGCCTGGGGACGCCTTTTAGCGCTTCGCCACGTTTGGCAACAACTGGGCCTCGAAGACATCCTCGACCGCCTCGAAGGACCTCCCCCGCGAGGCCAAGCACGGCTGGCCGATCGCGCCCTGGTGCTGGTCGCCAACCGCTTGTGCGCAGCCACGAGTGAACACGGGCTGGCGCGCTGGCTGGAAACTGAGTTTGTCTGCGACCGCCGCGGCCGCCGCTGGCTGCCGGGCTGGCGCGACGACGAGGAGCGCCGCCGCAGCCGCCGCCCGCGAGTGCGCGTCCAAGACGCCCAGCTCAACGGCTGGTATCGCACCCTCGACGCTCTGGCCGCGCACAAAACGACCATCGAAAAGCAACTGTTCCTCAGGCTGCGCGATCTGTTTTCACTGCGCGCCGAGATGGTTTTCTACGATCTGACCCCGGCGTATTTCGAAGGCAGCGGGCCGGCCGGGCTGGCGCGGCAGGGCTGCTCGCGCGACGGCAAACCGCGCCGGCGCCAAGTCTTGGTCGGGGTGGTGCGGGTCGACGGCTGGCCGGTCGCGCATCATGTGTTTCGCGGCAACTTGCGCGACGCCCAGACGGTCGAGCCGGTGCTCGATGACCTGCGGCAACGCTTCGGCCTGCGGCGGGTGGTGTTCGTCGGCGGCCGCGGCATGATGACGAGCGAGAATCTGGACCGGATACGTTCGCGGGGGCAGGGCTATTTGCTGGGGCTCAAGCGGCGGCGCAACGAGCAGGTGCAGCGCTACATCGAGCAGGCGCAAGGCCCCTGGCAAGATTGCCCGGCCGGGATTAGGGCCCGCGAGAAGGCCGTCCCGCCGCGCACCAGGGTGCGGGAAGTGGGCGGCGACGAGGCGGGCGTGCGGGTGTTTGTGGTGGACAGCGAGCAGCGGAGGGAGTACGAACAGGCGCAGCGGAAAAAGGCCATGGAGGCGCTGCGCGAGGAGCTGGAAGCGCTGCAGCAGCGGGTGGCGGCGGGTAAACTCAAGGTGCCGGAGAAGGTGGGCGCGGTGGCGGCGCGCATTCTCGAGCGGCACCGCGGCTGGCGCTATTTTGGATGGGAGTACAAGGCCGGCCAGTTTCGCTACTACGAGCATCCGGGGCACTTCGAGCGTGAGAAGGAGCTGGAGGGGAAGTATCTGATCCAGACCGAGTGGCCGCAGCCGACCCCGGTCGAGGCGGTGGAGCGCTACCAGGACTTGATGGAAGTCGAGCAGGCTTTCCGCGACCTCCCGGACGTGCTCGAGATGCGGCCGATCTATCATCACACGAAACGGCGAGTGGAGGCGCACATCTTCGTGGCGGCGTTGGCGCCGCTGCTGCAACCCGCCATCGGCAGGAAGCTCAAGCAGGCGGGACTGGATCTGTCGGCCGAGGAGGCGCTGGGAGCGCTGGCGACGGTGCGGCTGCTGGACCTGGAATTGCCGCAAGGAGAAAGCAAACGGCTGGTGACGCGGGGGAGCAGGCGAGCCCAGCGAGTGCTCAAGGCACTCGGCATCAGCGACCGGCGCCCACCCGGCGGCCCGGACCAAAAACCGCGCATGTAGTGGCACAACCGAAAACCCAACTCCATGGTTTCAACAACATACCGCGATCTATGACAAACATGGGCTAGGAGCATGGAGAGCGCCATGATTCCAGAGCCTCGCAGGGTGTTCCGGAACCCGAACACGGGAGAGTTGACGACGGAGCCGTCGTTGAGAGTTCAGATCAGTCCTTTTTGATTTCGGGTAGAGGACAGCTATCGGATTTCACCGTTCAAGGGGCGATTGCATCGAGAATCCAGGCTTGTTCAATTTGGGTATTCGGGGGGTTGTTTTGCCAGCCGCCCTCCGCGATTCCCGCGTTGCCCAGGCTAAATACCAAGCTGCGGGGCGCTCTGAAAAAAATGACCGATGGTTGGACTCGCGCACTTTTCCATTCCGGCTGACGACTGCGATCGAGCGATGGCTTTCTATCGAGAGGCCTTCGGTTGCCCGTTCCGAGTTGGCTGGGACTACAGCGCCCCCAAAGGGGAAAGGACGTACATCTTGGCCCCGAGTCTTTTGGCGGGCATCACGAGGTGTCAGTCGGAGCGCAGACAAGGGGTATCGGTGGGGCGGGTTATTGAGCGTCGAAAAATCGCGAGATCAGGGTGCCGACCTCGTTTGATAAGAGGGAAGGCAACACTGGTGTCCGCGTTCGATCCCGAGTGGGCGCCCGGCCCTGCGTAGTGGAAAAACCTGAGCAGGCCGAGAAACAAGATGCGCGAGAAGAACTGGAGGACGCCGCTCCTGTACGGCGTGGTCAGGCCGCCAAGCCGCCCACGGAGCGCGGCGCCAACCGGGCGCAACTTTCCAGGATGACGCCTAGAGGCTCCTCGAACTCCAAAAAACTCTTCTCGTCGTGTTGATCAAACGGCTCTCCATCGTTGCGGTTCAAAATTTGGACGACCGCGAAAAGATTTTTCTTCCGGTCGCGGAGGGGCATACATAAAATGCTGCGTGTTCGATACCCAGTCTCACGGTCTATTTGCGGGTTGAAATCGGGATGGCTGTATGGGTCCGCAATATTCATCGATTCGCCGCTCTTCGCCACTCGACTCGCGATTCCCGTGCCGAGCGGGGTGTCGATCACGAGTGGCTTTCCCTCGCCGCCGTGTGCGATTTTGGATCTCAATATTTCGTTTTCCCGGTCGACCAAGAAGATTGTTCCGCGGTCTGCATTCAACAGGTCTCGAATCTTCTCTGTTACCGCCTCAAGAACCTCGTCGAAAAGGGCTTCGACGACATCTCGATTGCCCAACTCGAGCGTCTGCAAGAATTGCTTGAACTCCGAGCTCATCTGCTCCAGCGTGTCGAGGAATTGGGTCTTTGAGAGTAGCTGGAGATGTTCGCCTAGTCTGCCCTTCCTGCGCAGCCGGGATAGTGCTGTCAACAGGTGACCCGTGTTCGCCGCCATTCCGGAGGCGAAGGACATGATTCGACCGTCCTCCAGAGAGAGAATGCGGTCGGCAATGTCTAGAATTCTGTTGTCGTGAGTCACCAGTAGGATGGCACAGTTTTGCTGCTTCGCTAACTTGTGCAACAGCTCAACGACCTCGCGTCCGGACTTTCGATCGAGCGATGCGGTGGGCTCGTCGGCCAAAACAATCTTTGGCTGCCGGACCAAAGCGCGCGCAATCGCCACACGCTGTTTTTGCCCCCCGGAGAGCTGCTCCGGATAGTAGTTCACTCGGTCGCCCAGGCCGACCACCTCTAGCCCGCATTTCTCATCGATTCCCGAAAACGGGGTTGGCGGGGCGCGCGGGATGGGATTTCATGGTCTTGAGGCGGCATCGCCTCTCGGCGGGGCCGCCGTGGGGCAGAAACGGCCCGGCATGCTGTCCGCGACCCTGGCCGAGGCGTTTTTCGTCTGTTTTTGGGCAAACCTCGATTGCCGCCCCTGTCGAGCCCTGTGTGCTTCAAGTATTACTTGAACTCGCCTTGCCGTTTTCAGCAGCGCCGCGGCTCCCCCCGTTCGAGATTCTCATACGCTTGGGCGAACACCCCCGCCCAGGCGTATCCCGTCGCCAGCGAAATCCACACTTTGCGCGCCGTGATCCGGATGCGCGCTCCGATCTTCAACAACCGCAGCCGGATCGTCGTGCATTGCGCCCGCGCCATCTTCGTCCCCGCCAACCCCAGCCGCCGCAGCGTCTCCAGCAAACAGTACCCGATCGATGAAAAATATAAGCGGATCTGATTCGACCGCAATAGCGCGGTCGAGGTGCGGTCGGCGAACAGCCCCAGCTGCTGCTCCTTGATGCGGTTCTCCATCTCTCCGCGGGCGCAGTAGATCGTCTCGTATAAGTGTTGCGCCGCCGCTTGCTTGGGCGTCAGCGACGTCACCACGAAACGCGGGTTTTCGCCCTTCGCCAGATACTCCGCCTTGGCCACCACCCTGCGCCCCCGCGCCCAGCTGGTTCGCGTGCGGTAGCGGAAATCCCCGAACGCCCGGGCCGCCTTGCCCCTCTTGGCGAAACGCCGCCGCGCCAGCTTCATCCGTCTCTTGATCAGGCGCTCTAAACGCTCGTTTTTCGCCAGTCCGAACACGTAATCCACGCCCTGGTTCTCGCACCAGCTCATGATCTCGTCGCGGCAAAAACCGCTGTCGGCCCGCAGCAGGATCTCGACCTCGGGCCACACCCGCCGCAGTTGTTCGACGATGCGCCGGACCTCTTCGAGCGACCCCGCCGAGGCGTCGATGTTGGACGGCCGCAGGCGCGCGCACAGCAACTGGTCCCCGGCGAAAATGTAGAGCGGCAGGTAGCAATAGTGTCCGTAGTAGCCGTGAAAAAAGCGCCCCTCTTGGCGGCCGTGCAGCGCGTCGTCGGTGGCGTCGAGATCGAGCACGATGCGCTCGGGCTGGCACGGCTGCGATTGAATGTAGAGCGAGGTCAGCAGACGGTCGGCCGCGCCCGTGTCGAGAACGATCTTCTTGTAACGGCTTTGCGCGCCGGCCTTGGCCGGGGTCAACTCCAGGCGGTTGAGAGTGCTCTTGCCGGCGCCCGCCTTGCCGCGGTCTTGGGCTCGGCGGCGCTGCTTGCCTTCGAGGTCTTGTTTGCCGCTCAGCAGGGCCAGCAGCGGGTCGGAGCGCAGCTGATCGTGATCGTTGAGGTCCTCATAACCCAGCGCCAGCCCGTAGACGCGCTGCGAGACCAGCTCGCGCACGCTGTGTTCGACTTGCGCGGGCTGGCGGTGATCACGGAAGCAGGCGGCGAACTGCCGCACGATGCCGCTGCGCTGTTCGGTCTGGCGCAACAGCATGGCGCCGCCGTCGGAGGTGATCATGCCGCCGTCGAAACGGGCTACCACCTGGCGGCGGCCATGGTCGGCGAAGGTGAAGCTGGTTTGGGTACACTCTGTCATGGCAGGGGTCGCTTTCTTGCTGGCTGAAACATATTGTAATCATTATGTTTGTGCCACAAAAGGCGGCCTTCCGCCAACCCCGCGATGAGAAATCCGGGCTAGCATCGCTATGCACTTCCGCCGCACTTCCCGCCGGGACATCCTGTTGGCCGGCCCCAGCGACATCTTCACGTTTTGCCAAGCTGTCAGGGCGCCAAGTAAGTTATGCGCCTGGAAGATGAAGCCGATATTCTCTCTCACCCGCACCAAAGTCGACTGTTTCGCCCCCCTGAGTTCCCTGTCGAGCACCCGGACGCTGCCGTCTTCTACCGTACGGAGCGCCCCGGCCAGCGTCAGAAGAGTCGTCTTGCCCGATCCGGAAGGCCCAGTCAGCAGGACAATTTCACCGGGCAAAATCTCCGCCGAGATGTCGTACAACACTTGACTGCGCAAGGGGCCGGTTCCGAAATAATAA
This sequence comes from Bryobacterales bacterium, assembly GCA_965226185.1. Classification (GTDB taxonomy): domain Bacteria; phylum Acidobacteriota; class Terriglobia; order Bryobacterales; family UBA6623; genus CBDCYS01. The sequence continues at coordinate 1,600,549 of CBDDCT010000007.1, read as the reverse complement.
TTAACGTTTCGCAGTGAAATGACCGGTTCCATGTATCCCTCAAAAAATCTCAGCCGGATCGGCGGACTGAATCTGTCGTGCCGCGAACACCGCTGAAAGAATGCACAACCCAAGCGTGAAGGAATAGACCATGAGGGCGCGCTCCAAGGTCATGTGGATCGGTAACAGAGTCGCCTGATAAGTGATGCGATACACGACCTCGCTGGCAAGCAAGGACGGCAGAAATCCCAGCACCGAGAGAATGAGTCCTTCTTGCATCACAATCCCAAACAAATAGCGATCGGGATAGCCCATCGCCTTCAGCGTGGCGTATTCGGCCAAATGGTCGGAGACATCGCTTTGCAGGATCTGATAGACAATCACCGCTCCAACGATCCAGCCCATGATCACGCCAATCAAGGTGCTGAAACCGATCGGAGTGCTGTTGGCCCAATAGTCCACCTCGGCATCGATGAACTCTTGCCGGGTCAGGACCCTGACATCGTTTGGAAGCGTCTTCAATAAACGCGAGCGAACGCCTTCCAGATCAGCGTCCGCTTTCAGTTTGACCAGTCCCAGAGCCACAAGTCCGGGCTTGGCAGCCGGAAAGAGGCGCAGAAAATTAAGATCACTGGTGACCAAAGCGCCGTCGAAACCGAAAGAAGTTCCCATCTCGAACAGGCCGGTCAGGTGAACTCGGCGCGACGCGACCTCCGTCAGAAAGCTGCCTTTTTGCCGAAACGTTTCGGCCACCGGACCGTACTCGGGCCGTGACCGAGAGTCAAACAAGACGGTGCCGGGCTCACGAATCTCCGCAAGCCTCGCGTTAACCCCCGCCAGGTCAAGAACTCCCTTCTTCGGCTCGAAACCGATCAGGAGAATGTCTCGGGTTTTTCGGCTCCAGGGATTCTTAAAGGGCGCCAGACCGAGGTAGAGAGAGGCTGCCGACTCGACACCCTCGACGCCCAGAGATTGGTGCAGCCGCCGCTCCGTAAAGTAGTGACTCCGGATGAGCATCTGGTACTGCGAACTGACAAGGACAATCTCGGAATCGAGCTTTCGATGAAGCAGGACGGCACTCTCGAAAAGCGCCTCTTGAATGCCAAGGTGCACCAGCATCAGAAGTCCGGCGAAAGTGATCCCCGCAACCGCGGCAACGAGGCGGCCCTTACGTTTGGCCAGTTGCAACCAAGCCAACGGGGCGTCGGCGCTCATGGATGGATCGTCACGGCGACTCTGCCATGAATGAGACCGGCGACCGGCCGGCTCTCCTCGAGACGGATCTCGACTTCGACGATGCGGGCATCGGCAAACTCGACGGGATCCGAGGGCAGGACCGCACCTTTGTCAATTTGCATGCCGATTTTTTCGACCGTTCCCCGCAGCTCAGCGGGGAGAATATCCCCTTTGATCGTGGCGCGATCCCCCACATGGACTTTCACTATGTCCGTCTCGTAGACCTCCGCGACAACGTACATTTGATCCGTTCGCCCCAGATCAAGGAGACCGTTTAGCCCGACTTCCTCGCCCTCCCTCGCCCGGATTGTCAGAATCTGAGCCTTGGCCGGAGACCGGACAATGCCCAATTCGAGTTCCGCTCGAGCCAGCTCGACCTCCTTGATCGCCGCCTGTAGCTCGGACTCCGCCAGTTCGACGTCACTCCGGCGTATGTCGGTAAGGCTGTTTAGACGCTCCGTTGCTTGCTCCAGCATCCGCTCGGCGTTTTGTACAACCCTGCTCTTCCCGTCAAGTTGTGAGTCGGATACATCCCGGGTCTCGTGGAGCCGGCGGTATCGCCGGTGTTCGGCCTGAGCCAACTCGAGCGCCGACCGCCAACGGCCGATCTCCGCTTTTTGCGCCGCGACATCGCCCTGCTTAGGACCTTCCTTTACTTGCGCCAGCCGAGTTCGCAGCACGGGAAGCCGCGATTCTCTTTGACGCACCCTTGCCTCGAATGTCTCCCTGCTATTCAAGACCGCGATGATTTGGCCCGCCTCCACCCAATCGCCTTCTTCCACGTGCAGCACGCGAACCAGCGCGGGCCGGCCTTCATAGTACGGCGCGGAGAGCCGCGTGACGCCGTCTTTGGGCTCGATTCGGCCTCGGCAAGATACGGCGGATTCCGCTCCCGCCGGTTGCACGGGCGAGACCTCGTCGGACGGGGTTGGTTCACGCTCGGCCAAGTATTCTTGGCAAGCTGTTAAACAGACGCAGGCAAGCGATAGCTGGAAGATGCAAATGCGCTTGAGCCAGGGCGAAGAACGGAAGAGGGCCACCGGCAGATCACGACTCTGTTGGAAACGCATTCCGTAACTGTCATTCTATATTGAACTTGGCTGGCATCGACGGATCTCCGGGTGAAACGGAAGATCGACGAAGCCGCTTCAGGCCCGATAACCTCTCACGTAGGGTGAAGTATATGTACAGAATCGAAATCGTCCTCGCACTTTTCACTTTTTCTCTCGCCATGCCATCTTCAGCACAGGTTTCAGACGCCGGCCGTCCCGTCCTGAGGCTCACGCTACGGCGCGCTATTGAGATCGCGCTCTCCCCCGAGGGCAACGTAGGAGCGCGGCTGGCCCAGGAGTCGGTCCACCTAGCGGAGGCCCTTCATAGCCGGTCGAGGGCGCTGCGGCGACCCGTTATCGAGAGCCATGTCAGCGAGCAAAACCTCTCCTTGAATCCTCAGGCGATCGGGTTCCAAATTGAAACCGATGAGATGTCCGGTTTCATGTTGCCGCGCCGGGTCGGACCCTTCAGCGTGTTCGACGCCCGCGTGACAGCCCGGTACAACTTGCTGGACCCAGGCACGAAACGCCATGCCGAAGCGGCGCGGGCGCAAATATCCGTAGCCGAAGCCGCGCGGGAGAACCGGCTGGATCAAGTGGCTCTTCAAGTGGCTAGACTGTACATCCTGGGGCTTCGCAACAACGAGCGCGTCGAAACAGCACGAGCCAACGTCGAATTGTCCAAGATTCTTCTGAGCTTCGCCGAACGCCAAGAAGCTGCCGGTACGGGCGCTGTCATCGAAGTCACGCGGGCCCGGTCGCAGCTCGCCGGAGATGAGTATCACCTTTCGGCGGCGCAGTCAGAGCAGGAGATCGCGGAGCTAAGGCTGCTCACGGAAATAGGCCAGCCCCTCGACACGCGCCTGGAGCTAGCGGACTCTCTCAAGCTGGACTTGGTCCGCTCTCAAAGCCTGGATGAGTCAATCGAACTGGCGAAGAAGTCCCGCAATGACATTCGGGTCCAGGCTCGGCGGATTGAGAAGGAGCGGCTCAACGACCGCGCGATTCACTCCGAACGGCTACCGAGCATCGCCTTATTCGCGGACCTTGGCGCTCTGAACACGAACACGGATCGTCCTGTCGCTACCCACACGGTTGGGTTTGCCATGCGCTTTCCGGTGTTCGACGGTGGCCGCCGGGCCTCCCGCCGGGCCGAGGTGCAGTCGAAGATCCGCAGCGAAGAGCTCCGCCGGAAACGGATCGAGGATCAGCTGGAGCTCGAGGTCAGACAATCGATCCGGCGGCTGGAGTTGTCGAGAGGCCAAGTCGAGGTGGCGGAACTGGGACGCAGCCTCGCGGAAGAAGAGCTGGCGCGCGCGCGCCGCCGCTACGGGGCCGGCGTAACGAACAGTTTGGAAGTGGTTCATGCACAAGCACGATTGCGAGAGGCTCAAAGCAACCATATCGAGGCGCTCTACGCGCACAACTTGTCGCGGATCGATTTTAGCGAGGCGAAAGGAGACGTCAGCAGTCTTATGCAGTAGCAGACTCGGCATGCCGGCGCTTTGCTTCCCTCGATCGCTTGATTTCGGTTGAATGCCTTTGACGTGTATGTAACAATTAACTTGTCGTTCATTCGGCCCAGGACCGCGGGAGGCATAGGCATGTCCGAGAATAGTTCCACGGAGTCGGCCCAGAAGGAAAAGGAAGCGTCCAACCCTCCCACGGACTCGGCTTCGGAGAACCGGGAATACAGCGAAGGGACCAAAATGTTCCAACAAATGGAACGCGGCTTCACGCGGGCTTCCTACCGCGTCGCGAAAGGTTTCGCCGACGGTATCCGGACCTACTACGAAGAAAGCGAGAAATCAGCGGAAAAGAAGCAGGACGGAGCGGCTCGAGATTTCTTCCAAAACAGTGCCGCTGGTTTCGGCCGGGCGATGGAGGAGATGAGCAAGGCCCCTTATGAACTCGCGAAAGCGACGGACTCCGACGCGGCGTGGGAATTCGCCCGTTCCATGAGCAAGTCGGTCAGGCGGGTTGTCCGGGCAGATGACGCTGACAAGAAAGAAAAGAAAGCCGGCGAAGACGAGGGCGATGCGGGTCGCGACAAATAGACGGGCGAACCTTGGGAGCCGGCCGCTGTCCTGAATGGCCGATCCTCGTCTCCCCACCGAGCCGCAAGAAGGCCGGGTCTCCACCGGGCATCAAGATCGCCGGTCCGCCAACTCCGACGGTACGCAGCGGCCTTTGCCGGGCCCAGGCGGTAAGATCTTCGAGGCGCCGCCCGAGGGTGTCGATCCACGTTTACCTCGCCCGCAGCGCCTGCGCATCGATTGGCGGAAGTATTCCAGTCCCCCCCGTCGTGAAACGGAAGTCTTCCGAGCCGGCATTATCCGGGTCGTCCTGAGGCTTTTCGTTTGGGGCCGCGCTGCCATTCAATTCTCCGCCGGCGCCGCGTGGGACGTTGTACGTCGCCGCAATAGTATCCATAGGCGCGCCCGTCGCCTCCGGCGGATACTGGAGGGAGCGGGTCCGACTTTCATAAAGATCGGGCAGCAACTCTCGATCCGCTCGGACCTGTTGCCCTATGAGTACATACACGAACTCGAGAAGTTGCTGGACAGCGCGCCCCCTTTCCCTGTCCCCAAGGCCATTGAATCGATAGAAAAAGCCGCCGGGAAACCGCTCTCGGAGGCCTTCGAGGTTTTTGATCCGGAGCCGATCGCTTCCGCCTCGATCGCCTGCGTTTATCAGGGCCTCCTTCCCAACGGCGATCGCGTGGCGATCAAAGTGCGCCGCCCCAACATCGGCAAGCAATTTGCGGCGGACATTCGAGGTCTCTCCTGGGTGATGACTCTGCTGGAGACGTTCTGGCTTCCGCCCGGCCTTACGAAGCACTTCGTCTTCGAGCTGCGCCAAATGCTGTTCGAAGAGCTCGATTTTGTTCGAGAAGCGCGCTATACGGACCTTTTCCGCGAGAGCACGCCTGATTCAGAGCTGGACTTCGCCACCTCGCCTCGCGTATATTTCGAACTCTCGAATCATGAAGTGCTTGTCACCGAGTTCTTGACGGGGATCTTTCTGACCGAGCTGCTCGCGGCCGTGGAGAACAAAGACCACGCTGCCCTGGAGGCTCTTCACGAGAGGGGCATCGATCCAGACGTTGTCGCCAAGCGTCTGATCTGGGTAAGCCGTTTCGGTGGCTTTGAGGCCCTGTTCTTTCACGCCGACCTCCATCCGGGCAACGTCCTCGTGTTGCCCGGGAACCAGCTTGTTCTCATCGATTTTGGGGCCTGCGGGGCTTTTACGGAAAGCGAGCGCGTGATCTGGAGACGGCTCCTTTACGCCCAAAACCGGGGCGATGTCGGAGCGATGGTCCAGGCCATGCTGGCCCTTCTCGAGCCGCTGCCGGCCGTTTCGACTCACGAGTTCGCCCAGCGCTGCGAGACGGTCTTCTGGCAGGATCTCTACGCCGCCCGAAGTTCCCACTCTCCGTGGTGGGAGCGGACGACAGCCAACCTCTGGCTCGGCTTCTTCCGCCTGTCGCGGGAATTCAACATCCCCCTGCGGCTGAACACTCTGCGGATGATTCGGGGTAGTCTGCTGACCGACACGGTCGCACTGCGCCTGGACCCCGAGCTTGATCACCACGAGGAGTACCGGCGCTACCTTCAAAGCGCCGGAAAGCGGGCCCGGAAGAGACTGCTCGAGAAGATTCCTCAAGCGTTCCTCGGGGATGCGGAGTGGATTCAGTGGGAGCAGATGTTTGAGGCGGGCTGGAGCGCCCTCTATCGAGCACAACGTTTCTTGGACTCAACCGCTGTCGAGTATTCCAAACTACGAGGCGGGTTATCTTCGTTTATTTCGAACCTGACCCGTGCGTTGTCCACGCTGGGCTTCGTCGCACTGGTAGCCACGCTGGTTCTGGGCGGCATGCGGGTTGTCTCCGGGCGGACGCTGGACGTAAATTTTGGACAGGTCTTTCTGGAGCAGGTTCTTGCCGGCGGTTGGTTTCAAGTAGTTGTCTTGGCCGTTGTTCTGGTGAATATCCGCCGCTGGTGGTACCGCCTCGATTGAAGCGCATGGGGTAACTGAGGGCAGCCAATGTCCAAGAACCGAACGCGAGCGACTCTACTCGGTCAACTAGTTAGAGCGATCTCCTTGGGTTCGGAACCCATGGGCCCTTCGCCTGGCCCGAGACCGGGCTCCAACCCAGCGTCCGGCACAAGGTCCTGAGACCGCCGGGGTCGGCGAGGAAAAACCTGGCCGTTCCGGTTGGAGGACAGGCGCTGTTCGCAACCGGTCCGTGCTCGGTATAATGCCACACTATGCCGGGCTGGTTCTCCAAGGAAAGCATCGTCGCCGGCCCCGGTTTCAACCGCTGGCGGGTGCCGCCGGCGTCGGTAGCCATTCATCTTTCGATCGGCTCGGTCTACGCCTGGAGCATTTTTAACCCCGCGCTGACCAAAATCCAAGGCGTCGTCGGCAGCGCGGCGGGCGACTGGTCGCTGCGGGAAGTCGTCTGGGTCTTTACCGTCGCCATCGTATTCCTAGGGCTATCCGCCGCACTCGCGGGAAGGTGGCTTGAAAAGGTCGGACCACGCACGGTCGGTTCCGTGGCCGCGGTGTGCTGGGGAGGGGGCTTCGTCTTCGCCGCCCTCGGGATTCATCTGCACGAACTCTGGCTGCTTTACCTTGGCTATGGGGTCATCGGCGGCTGCGGGCTGGGGCTGGGCTACGTTTCTCCGGTCAGCACTCTCATCAAATGGTTTCCCGACCGGCGCGGGCTGGCCTCGGGAATGGCCATTATGGGCTTCGGCGGCGGAGCCATGATTGGAGCTCCGCTGAAGGAATTCTTGATTCGCGCGTTTTACCGGGCGCCGGAGTATTTGGGGCCCGCCGACGGCCTGGAGTTGGTCACGGAAGGCGGCAGGCGTTTCGCCCGGATCGGAGCCGAACTCCGCGAAGTGGTCCTTGTTGGCGCCAACGAAGTGGGCCAGATGATTGTCCCCGGCCCCCAAGGAGCCTATGTCGTCGGCACGGGACAGGCGGGCGTGACCGAGGCATTTCTGGCGCTCGGTGCGCTCTACTCTGTCGTCATGCTCGCAGCAGCCTTCTCCTATCGCCTTCCGGCTGATGGCTGGCTTCCCGAGGGTTGGAAGCCTCCGACTTCCGAGGTGACCCGGAAGAGGATGATCAGCTCGCGAAACGTCGGCATCGGCCAGGCGATGATGACGCCGCAGTTTTACCTGCTGTGGATCGTGCTTTGCTTCAACGTCACCGCTGGAATCGGAGTCCTCGGCGTCGCCAAGACGATGATGACCGAGATCTTCGGCTCCACGCTGCCGGGGATTGTCAACGCCGGATTCGCGGCGACTTACGTGCTGATGATCAGCGTCTTCAACATGGCCGGGCGCTTCTTCTGGGCGAGTACGTCGGACTACCTCGGCCGCAAGTCAACTTACACCATCTTTTTCGTGCTCGGCGCCGTTCTCTACGCCTCAATCCCCTACTCTGCGGAACAGGTGAGCGCCTCGCCGGCGATAGTCTGGCTAATCTATTTCTATGGCGCAACGATGGTGATTTTCACCATGTATGGCGGCGGCTTCGCGACCATCCCGGCTTATCTGGCGGACCTTTTCGGCTCGAAATTCGTGGGCGGGATTCATGGCCGCCTGCTAACGGCCTGGAGTACCGCCGGCGTCCTCGGCCCGCTGGCGATTACGTCGCTACGCGAACGGTCGCTCGAAAGCGCCGGCCGCGATCTGGCGGGCCGCATCGACCCGGCGCTGTTCGCCGCCAGCTTCGGGGCCCCGGTCAGTCAGCTCGAATCCCTGATGGCTCAGAAGACGGTCACCATCGCCAAGCTGATGGCGATCGTGCCGGCAGGGACCGTCGACCCCTCCAGCACGGTCTACAACACCACGATGTATTTGATGGCCGGCCTTCTCGTACTCGCGCTAGGCGCCAATCTGCTCGTGAAACCTGTCGACGCGAAACATCATTGGGACTGAATTGGGACTGGGACTGAACTTGGCAGGCGCCACAATGTAGGACAAACAAGATTCCTCGTCCCTGCTAGGTCCGGCTACGCCGTTTCGCCCGCATCGGCCCGGTCCAGCGGTGTCACCGGGTCAATAAAGAACCAACACACCGCGCCGATAAAGTAAATCGCCGCCGAGACATAGAACGTAATGATCCAGTTGCGGCCGGTCCAGAGCAAAATGTAGGCGACCATAGTCGGCGAAACGAAACCCGCGATGTTGCCGGCCATGTTCATCGAACCGGAAAGACTGCCGGCGTACTTGCCGCCGACATCCATGCAAGCGGCCCAGGAGGGGGGCATGGCGAGGTCGTTCGAAAATGAGGCGAGCCCCATGGCGACCATCGCCCATACCGGCTCGCTCAGGTAGACCGAGACAATCAGCAACGCGCCCGCCCCGGCGCATCCCAGCACTCCCATGAACCGGCGCGATTGCCGAGAACCACCCATCTTGCGGTCCAGGTAGGTGAGCAAGTAGCCGCAAACCAGCGACCCAAGCCCGCCGAAGAACAAGGGCATCCCGGCAAGAAACGCGGACTGTTCCATCGTCTGCCCGTGCGCTTCCTGAATGTAGGTCGGCAGCCACGTGATGTAAAAATACCAGCCGTAGGCCATGCAAAAGTACTGCACCCACAACAGCCACACCGTTCCCGAACGGAAGAAGCGCCCCCAAGGAACATTGCCGTGCCCCGAGGCTGTTTCCGCCGCCTCTTCGAGCAGCGCCAGCTCGGCTTCGTTCGGGCCCTTGTGATCCCGAGGATTGTCACGGTACCAGCGCCAAAAAAATACCGTCCAAATGACGCCGATCCCGCCAAAGATTTCAAATGCCCGCCGCCAGGAAACATACGGAAGAAGAGAAAACACCAGCAGTGGAGAGAACGCCCCGCCCCAGCGCGCGCTCAGCCACATGATTCCTTGCGCCCTCGCACGCTCGGGCTGGGGAAGCCAAGTGGTGAAGGTTTTCGTGAGAACCGGAAACACGCCGCCCTGCCCCACGCCAAACAGGAATCTCGCACCCACGAGCGTGCCCAGGCTGAAAGCCCAGCCCGTCGCTGCCGTGAACAGCGACCACCACACAACGATACTTGCCAGGACACGGCGGGGGCCAATCCAGTCACTCATCCAGCCACCGGGAACTTGAAACAGAAAGTACCCCAGTCCGAACGCGGAGAACGCGTAGCCCATTTGAACAGTTGTTAACCCCAGGTCTTCGGTAATCAAAGGCGCGGCCTGTGAGATCGACACGCGATCGATATAGGTGATGACCGACAGAGTTGCAGCGCAGAAGATGACCCAGTAGCGGGTGTTGGTGGGTTTGGACGGTCCGGCGTATGGCGGGGCAGTACTCATTGTGGTATGAACCTCTGAATCCGCTGTCCACGCTCTGCTGGGGCTGAATGTCGGAGCAACCCGCCACAGGGCGAGGTCTATTATACTCGCTGGTTCCTTGCACCTGGGCAGATTTGTGACGCGGGCGACGTCGGGGCCAGTCAGTGACCCTCCCGTGCGCGCGGTTTTTGGGGTGCCTGCGCGAGGATGCCGGCGCTCCGAACCGCGAACGGCTGCTAGCCTGTTAATACTCGTACAAATGGATCTCTTGAAGAAGACGCTTGACGGGATCAAGCCAGCCAAGAACGCACAGCTAGCTGAGCGGATTCGGGCGCGGCTCGACCGCCTCACCAAGCCTCCGGGGAGTCTCGGCCGCCTCGAGGAAATAGCTTTGCAGTACGGTTTGGCGAGAGGGGAAGCGGACTTTCCGGTTCCACGCAAGGCGATGTTTGTCTTCTGCGCCGACCATGGCGTGACGGCGGAGGGTGTCAGCGCCTATCCGCGTGAAGTCACCTACCAGATGGTCAAGAATTTCGCGGATGGAGGCGCGGCAATCAATGTGCTCTGCCGGCAGTACGACATTGATCCGGTGATCGTGGACATGGGCGTGGACCACCCGCTCGACGATGTTGAAGCCGTCGTTTCCCGCAAAGTTTCTCGCGGCACCCGCAACTTTCTGCATGAAGCCGCGATGACGCGCGAGCAGGCGATTCAGTGTCTTGAGACAGGGATCCATCTTGCCCTGGCGGCGGCGCGGCTTGAGTATGGTCTTCTCGGAGCCGGTGAAATGGGCATTGGGAACACGACCGCGGCCGCCGCCACAATAGCAGCGATATCAGGAGCTGAGCCTGACCAGGCCGTAGGGACAGGAACAGGGGTGACCCAAACCCAACTACGGCACAAGGCGGATGTCGTGAAGCGAGCACTGGAGCTGCACAAACCTGACCCCGAGGATGCCGTTGCCGTCCTGGCCGCCGTGGGCGGATTCGAGATCGGCGGAATTGCTGGGTTTGTCCTGGGAGCGGCATCGCTCAGAATTCCGATCGCCGTCGATGGCTTTATCGCCTCCGCCGGCGCGCTTTTGGCGATATGTCAATGCGAAGCCGTGAAGGATTACGTGATTTTTTCGCACCAGTCGGCCGAGCGGGGCCACCAAGCTCTGCTTCAGTTCCTGGATGTTCAGCCGTTGCTCGACTTACACCTGCGGCTCGGGGAGGGCACGGGTGCGGCGTTGGCAATGGGGCTAGTCGATTCAGCGATACGTCTGTATAGGGAAATGGCGACTTTCGATGGCGCCGGGGTATCTCGCAAGGCCTAAAAAGTTGCTTTCTTGCTACGTTGCCAGCGTTCCCTTAGAATGGAAAGACGCGGAGAAAACCAATGGCGGAACGAATGGTCCAATGTCTCAAGCTCGGCAAAGAGTTGCCTGGTCTGGCGGAAACGCCGTTTGACGGAGAGCTGGGGCAGCGCATCTACGACAATGTGTCCCAAGAAGCTTGGGCGATGTGGACCGAGCACCTCAAGATGATCATCAACGAGTACCGGCTCAATCCCGGCACAATGGAAGCCCAAGAGTTGATCATCAAGCAGATGGAGCAATTCTTCTTCGGTGAAGGCGCGGCACTTCCGCCGGAATACGTACCACCGGCCCAAGCCCAACACTAGCTATAGCTAGGCCGTATGAGCCGCGCCGGTCTTGCAGACTGTGAACCGTTGGTTTGGAACCGCTGAACCGTGAAACCGCGCGGATAAGGGTGGACTGACCGAAAAGCGGGCGCGGCGAATCAGGCTGGGAGGTGGCCTGATCCTGTTCACTTCATTCCATTGCGAGGACGGCAGCCGGTTGTGAAGGTCTGCGAAGCAGGTGCGCGACCGAGGTGCAGAACAGAAGAATGATAACGGCCTGGACCCCGTAGGCCCAGGTGGAGCCGACAAGAATCGCGTAGAGAGCCGGGAATAACGCCAAGGCGACCCAGGGAACGGTCCAGTGGTCCGCCATCGACGAAACGATGATCGAGCAGGCCGGTACAAGCAGGACACAATCGCCCGTGTAGGTGTGATAGCTGGTCAGCAGCCCCCCGACCAGCACGACAGCCAAGCCTTCCAAAAACGTTGCTTTCTTCATGACCAGCCAAACGGCAGCCGCGACTGCCAGGCAGGAAACCAGCTCGATCACCGAGCCTCCGCTGACTCCCTGGAACAAACCGTGCAGATTGACCATCAGCTCCGGGGCCGGATTGATCACCGGATTGGTCAGAGTCGCGAAGTAATCGAGCGGCCAGCGGGCTCCGGCGGCTAGAAATGAGATGGCCATCAAAACCAGGCCGCCCGAGGCAGCGCCGCCAAACATGCGCCAGCGGCGCTGGCCGATGAACAGCAGCGGCAACAACATGAAGAGATGAAACTTTATGGCGCACAAGGAAAAGAAAACACCCGCCGTAAATGGTTTCCCTTGCCCCTGGCAGCGAACCGCCAGCGCTATCCATAGCAGCAAGAAGAGCGTATCCTGGCCGGTCAGCAGGGAGAAAAACACCGGCAACGAGAGCAGCGTGAAAATCACCGCATACGTGCGCGACGGAATACGCCAAAGAACCACAAACGCAATCACAACGGCCACCCGCAGAGCGAAATAAATGGCGTACGCCGTGCGGTAGGGAAACCAGCCTAAAGGCGATAGAATGGCGGCGTGAAAAGGCATCCTCGTGAATCGCCAGGAGGGATTGCTTCGCCCAAATTCCTCCGCGATGACCCCGTGGATCTTGTCCGGGTTGTAAATGTCGGGTGTTCCGACCAGGGTTGTCGCGGCGTAGACCGGCGCGAAATCATTTGCGCCCGAAAGCAGCTTTTCCTTTCCCTCGTGATACGCTCCCGCCGCCAGGAACAAACAGAAGATGAATACCAGGACCCACCAGTAGATGGGTTCACCAAGGGCAGATTGCGGCGTGCGCGTCCGTGCCACCCCGACGGCTGGTTTGGATACTGGATGATCCGCAGAGGAAGGAGGCGTCTCAACGCCTGGTAAGTCAGCTTGTCCCGACATGCTTTGCATTCTCAAGATAGCATGCAGTTTTGGGGCCGGGGAACCACCCGCGGCCTTTGCCGACCTTCTTGAACACACCCGTAGCGCGGGACTCGGGGTCTTCCGGGGGTGCGGCATGAGCAGGTGTGAGCAGATTTTGAAAAATTCCTGCTGCGCTTGACGGTGGGGTTTGGGCAGGTTCGAGCAGGTCTCGGAAAATTCCCTTGCGGCGGCTGGGGGCTTTGCGAGGCGCTTTGCTGGGGTGGCGGTGCTGGCCGCCGGTTGCGGGCAGCGTCCCGGTCTTGGGGATCGGTTGGGGCTGATGTTGGCCGGGGATTGCCGGCGGCGGGCTGGCGCTGAGCTTTTTCGAGAGTTTTGACGCGATCCATGATGTCGCGGTAGACGGCCGCGCGGAAGGCGAACTCGATGGCCGTGCGGATGAGCGTGACTCGTCCGGGTTCGATGGGGCGATCGGACTCGATGAGTTCGTACATGATCCAGACGGCTGTGGCGACGCCTTGCTGAAGCATCAGGGCGGCGTGCGAGAGGGCTTCCTCGCGGAACTGGCGTAGTTTTTCTTGGAAGTTGTCGTCCTCGCGGAGCCAGCGTCGCAGCGTGCTTTGACCGACGTCGGCCTGGCGCGCGGCGGCGGCGATGGAGCGCGCGGTGAGCAGGGCTTGGATGGCGCGTTCTTGGCCGGGAGTGAGTCCGTTGCGGCGGACGTTGGAGCGACATTTGTTCATGTTTCGTTTATCCGTTGAGCCGTTGAGCCGTTGAGCCGCTGAGCCGGTGGTCGCGGCGGACGTTGGAGCGACATTTGTTCATATCGGGTTGGTCCTTATATTCAGGCTAGCAGGCGGCGGGAGGGCAATTCGGGATGGCTTTCTTTAAATGTATGGTTTTAAAGAGAATATATTTCTTGAATTAGCGTGACTGGTTTTTGGATTGATGGTTTTGTGCGGATGGGGGATTGGGTTCGTTTTTTCATTTTGGCGGGATGGGGGCTGAGCGGGGGCCTCAGGACCGCGGCTCTCAGGGGTTCCGCTTCGCCCTCGCCGGGCTGTTATTCCCCCCGAACCCCCGATCTTGCAACGTGAGACGTTGCATGTTGCAGTTCCCTATGATTGAGAGTTTTCGACACCGGGGCCTGAAGCGGCTTTATGAGCAAGGCGACGGCAGCAAGGTCCGCGCCGGCCAGCCCGGCCGCATCAGTGACGTGCTGTTGCATCTGGACAAAACGCAAGAACCTGGAGATCTCGATTTGCCGGGCTATCGTCTCCACCCGCTCAAGGGCAGCCTGAAGGGCTACTGGAGCGTGACGATCTCCCGCAATTGGCGCATCACTTTCAGCTTTGAGGATGGCGATGCTTATGAGGCCGGCCTGGCCGGCTACCACTAACAATAGGAGCAACCGCCATGCCCATGAAGAACCCGCCGCATCCGGGCCGTTCGCTCAAGGACGCCTGCTTGGAGCCGCTGCAACTCAGCGTGACCGAAGGCGCGAAGGTCTTGGGCGTCACCCGCCATACGCTCTCGCGCGTGATCAACGGCCAGTCCGGAATCTCCCCGGACATGGCGATCCGCCTGGAGAAAGCCGGATGGTCCAACGCCGACCACTGGCTGCGCCTGCAAACAGCCTACGAGCTGGCCCAAGCGCGCAAGCGCCAGGATCAGATCCAGGTCGAGCGCTACCAGCCGCGGCCCGCGGCGTAGAGACGGGTCCGCATGTAAGCGCCAGGCTCAGGATGCTGATTGCAAAGCGACCGGCCGTCGCGTTGAATCCGCTGGAGGCGTGCTATGCCGATAAATAATCCATCCCTCGTTTCGCAGAGGTGTGCCCGGCCGGACAGAGGCGCGGACGGGAGTCCGCGCTTCATCGCGGTCTCCATCGAGTCGGCCCCGTGGACCCTCTTTGGCCGCGGGCGGCCCGCGTTAGAGCGGTTGAGCCGCGAAGCGGCGTCAGATCAATAGCCCATGGGTGGAGCGAAGCGGAACCCTGGGTCCGAAAACCATCCAGGGCAAGCCCCGGACGGGGCGTAGGAGCAAACCGGCCTGTCCGTCTCCGCGGAGAGCGATGTGCGGAGGGCGGATTGGAGCGTCGGGGTATCGCGGTTTTTCGGCGACTAAAGGGCTTCCAGCGGGCGCAATTCGAGTGGTTCCGTCTCTTCCGTGGTTGCTGGGTGCGAATCGTGAACGGCCGCACCCCGCTGACCGCCGAGATGGCGCTCAAACTCCCCGCCGCCTTCCGAACAACCCCGGAATTCTGGCTCAACGCCCAGAAAGCCGTGGACCTCCACGAGGCCTCGGCCCGCATGTGAAAACTCCCGCGGCCCCTGCGCAAAGTCCCATCGTTCACCAGCGTATCGCCTCGTAACCGTTGATCTCAGGAGTTTCAGGAGTTCGGGGGAGTGTAAATTGAACTTGAGTTCGCCAGCGACCGGTTTGCTCCGGCCCGAGCCTTGCGCGGTGATCGTTTAGCGCTTTGGTTTTCGAGTTCTTTCGGGCCGGCTGTCGCGACTTGGCGGGCTCTGCTCCCTTGGCCTTCGACGGCTTGTCATCCTGCCCCGACCCATGGGGGGAGGGCCAAGAGGATCGATCGGCTCTGGACTGTTTTCGGGTGCTCCAGCCTCAGGGCTTCTTGCCGAGTGGAGGTGCAGTGCTAGCCAGCAGGCTGCGCACCTTTTCTAAGCCGGTGCGCATGTCGGCTCTCTGAGGGAAGCGCTTGAGGGCTTTCCGGTAGACCGCTTCGGCCCCCTCCAGCTTGTTCTGCGCCCGCAGCGTCTGCCCCAGCCCGCTGTACGAGACCGCCTCGTACGGGAAGAGCTCGAGGGCTTGCCGGTAGACCGCTTCGGCCTCCTCCAGCTTGTTCTGAGCCCGCAGCGTCTGCCCCAGCCCACTGTACGAGACCGCCTCGTACGGGAAGAGCTCGAGGGCTTGCCGGTAGACCGCTTGGGCCTCCTCCAGCTTGTTCTGTGCCCGCAGTGTCTCCGCTAGCCCGGTATGCGAGACCGCGTTGTTCGGGAAGAGCTCGAGGGCTTGCCGGTAGACCGCTTGGGCCTCCTCCAGCTTGTTCTGTGCCCGCAGTGTCTCCGCTAGCCCGGTATGCGAGACCGCGTTGTTCGGGAAGAGCTCGAGGGCTTGCCGGTGGACCGCTTCGGCCTCTTCCAGCTTGTTCTGTGCCCGCAGTGTCTCCGCTAGCCCGGTGTACGAGACCGCGTTGTTCGGGAAGAGCTCGAGGGCTTGCCGGTAGACCGCTTCGGCCTCCTCCAGCTTGTTCTGTGCCCGCAGTGTTTCCGCTAGCCCGGTATACGAAACCGCGTTGTTCGGGAAGAGCTCAAGGGCTTGCCGGTAGACCGCTTCGGCCTCCTCCATCTTGTTCTGTGCCCGCAGTGTCTCCGCTAGCCCGGTATACGAAACCGCGTTGTTCGGGAAGCGCTCGAGGGCTTGCCGGTAGACCGCTTCGGCCTCCTCCATCTTGTTCTGCGCCCGTAGTGTCTCCGCTAGCCCGGTGTACGAGACCGCGTTGTTCGTGAAGCGCTCGAGGGCTTGCTCGGCTTCCTCGTGCCGGCCTTGGCTGCGATAGAGCACCGCCAGGTTGTTGAGGCTGGTGGCGGTGTAGGGGTGGTCAGGCCCGAGCGCCTTTTCGTGGATGGCGAGGGCACGCCGGTAGAGCCGCTCAGCTTGGTCGTAGCGCCCATGGTGGCGATAGAGCACCGCCAGGTTGTTGAGACTGCTGGCGGTGTCGGGGTGGTCGGGCCCCAGGACCTTTTCGCGGATGGCTAGGGCGCGCCTGTAGAGCGGCTCAGCTTCCTCGTAGCGGCCTTGGCTGTCGTAGACTGTCGCCAGGTTGTTGAGACTGCTGGCGGTGTCGGGGTGGTCGGGCCCCAGGGCCTTTTCGCGGATGGCGAGGGCGCGCCGGTAGAGCGGCTCGGCTTCCTCGTAGCGGCCTTGGCTGTTGTAGAGCCCCGCCAGGTTGTTGAGACTGCTGGCGGTGTCGGGGTGGTCGGGCCCCAGCGCCTTTTCGTAGATGGCGAGGGCGCCCCGGTGGAGCGGCTCGGCTTCCTCGTAGCGACCTTGGCTGACGTAGAGCACTGCCAGGTTGTTGAGGCTGCTGGCGGCGTTGGGGTGGTCGGACCCCAGCGCCTTTTCGTAGATGGCGAGAGCACGCTTCACGAGCGGCTCGGCTTCCTGGTAGCGCCCTTGATTTCGATACAGCCGTCCGAAGCCGGTCAGTCCCTTGGCTGCCGCGACAGGATCCTCCTTGCTGAGAGTCTCCTCACGATCTTTCAGCCAAGCCGGGACATTCACCTCGTTCCTGTCTAGGAAGTCCAAAACGCTTCTGCTAGACCGCAAGGATAATCCGCGATATAGGGCTCCTAGTACAAGATCGATCACGTCGAAGCATTTTCTCATCGAAGGATGAGCCTGAAGACGGGGGTTGGGGCTTTTTGCGTAGCTGGGGCTCCTTTCTGGTTTTTTGGTTTTGATTTGGGAAGGGGAGAATCGTCGTCCGGGTTGTGGGAATGTGGGAATCGCGGAGCGATTTCCAAGGGCGGTGGGAAACGAAGGGAAACCTGGTTTTTGGTTTTCCTCGTTTTCCGCCGCCCGGCATTTCCACAGTCCTCTTCCTGCTGTTCAGCACGGCGTGTTCGCGGACCGGAAACTGGCAAACAGCTTCTGCTTGGCTTGTTGCATCCGGCGGGCCGCCGCCGTGTCGCTTTCGGCCTGGGCAATGCGGCCCAGAGCCTCAAGCGTGTGCCCTGGCTTGAGATAGCTGGCGGCCTCGGACAACTTCTCGAAAGATTCCCAAGGCGTCTGGTAGTGACGATACACCCGCTTCTGCTTGCCTTTGGCGTCGGTCTTGATCTCGGGCTGTCCGCAGGGCCGGTGGAAGTTCAAATAGGGATTGAAGTGTTGTTGGTAGAAGCGCTGGATGCGCCCGGCATGTGGCGCCGCGATGTGCGTATATCCCATGTGTTTGCGGATCACCGCGCCGTTTTTCGATTCCACCAAGCCGTTGTCATTGGAGTGCCGCGGACGCGACTTGGTCTGTTCGATCAGCAGCTTGTTCAATAACTTCTCCACCGTGCGATTGAGGAACTCGCTGCCGTTGTCGGAATGGAAGCCGCGGACACGAAAGGGAAACTGCTCGATCATGGCTTTCAGCAACGGCTCCAGCCAGGCTTCACTGATCGCGGGCGTGGCGCCGACCACTTGCCACTGGGTGACTTCATCCACGGCATTGATGTGGTAGACGCCCTTGACGCCATCGCGGTCCCCTTGATGCACCGTATCCACTCGCAGAAAGCCGGGCCGGCCTTGCGGGTCGGGCCGGCGCCGCTCGCCGATCGACACCGCCGTGGGCCGGGTCTTGGTGAAATGCAGCCGCCGCTGGCGGTAGGCGCCGCGCCGCCGCAGGCGATAGATCTGGGCCACCGAGATCCCCGCCAGCCGCTCGTATTCGCGCTGCTGGTACTGCTGGTATTCCCGCTCGAGGATCTTGCGCGTGGCCGGGCCGCTGAGGGTTTCGTGGGCCTCGTCCACCGCCGCCAGCAGTTCGACGTCGGCGGGCGTGTACTTGCGGGCAAAGCGATGCCGCCGGTAGCGGGCGGGTCGGAGTTCTCCGCCCTGCCGGTAGTGCCGGATCAGCCGCGTGATTTGCGCCCGGCTGAGTCCGGTCATCTTGACCAGATACTGCCGCAGCAGCCCTTTGGCGGCGCGGTTCTGGCGGCTGTAGCCTTGCTGGCCAAGCGTGTGCGCCACCCAGGCGTAGATCTCGGCCCGCCCTTTGCCTTTGAATCGAATCTCCTCGCTGGAGTGGAGAAACTGCTGGATCTGTGGCAGGTTCAACTTGCTGGCGTTTTGCACGTGGACGGTCAATCCCCAGCATGCCCACTCCCCGACCCTTTAGGCTCATCTTGTGTGAGAAACAAACTCCTCGTTCAGGCTCATCTTGCATGAGACAAGATTCGAGCCGAGCCCAGATCCGTCGCGACTCCCTCCTGCATCCGGACGAAAAACTCCGCGGCGCCTCGTTCACTTTCCGTTCCACTCGTCCGCTTCGAGATGTTACGGGCCAAATCTTCTGCCGCGCCCGGGAACTCCGCCAACATCTCAAACACAAACTCCAGGGTCTCGTGCCATGTCGACGAAGCGATTCTACTCGAGCACTGATCGATTAGAAGGTCAAACTCGCGGATCCAGCCTCGCATGTGGAACGCCGCGAAGTACTCCTGCAAGGACAGGTGCATGAAGCGAAGGCTCTCTTTACCAGCGGGAACCAACAGGCCGCTCCTGCGCAAGACGTATTCGAGGAAACCCTTCGCGGTTTCCCCACAACCCTCTTCTCGCAACCACTCGAGAACCTTATCGGAATTCGCCTCTATCCCACCATCCTCTTCCCTCAGGCACTGCATCTCGTACCCAACGCTCGACAGCCAGCGCTTCATCTGTTCCAGCGACGCACTAAAGCCCGGCAGGTGGCGATAGAGCTGAATCGTCTCCAAGTAGGCCTCCACGATCTTGTTGTAGACACTCAGGCGCTCTTCAGGAAGCCGGCCCGTAGCGCGATGCACCAATGCCATCAGGGACAGCAGCGCCGGCGTGGATGCCAGGTCGCTCAACCTTGGGCTCGATAGAACCCCCCGCACGAGAGATTCTTCGCGCTCTTTCCTCCGGGCGGCTCTGGGTTCGCGGGCGTCGTACCAGCGGCGGATGTACTCCCCGATCTGGTCCTCACCGAAGGGAAGGAGGTACGCTCGACCCGTGGCTCCAAAGTCGCTAGACAGCCTTACGTCGCTGCCTTCGGGCGATGGTTGCTCCCTGATGACGTCAGCATGCGTGGAGTGAATGAACTCCGAGCCGCCCAGAGCGGCCTGCGGCGAGCGGGATCGCGGAGGGTCTCCCGCCAAGCCCGACTCCACCCTGGCCGGCTCGATGCGCTGCCCCGTGTCGAAAGGCGCTTCCTCGTAGCCCACAATGCGGCTAGTCAGCACGGCTAGGCTTCCAATGCTCCGCTTGAGCAAGGGCAATACAATCCGATCCCTCAATCGCCCGCGGTGTTCCGCCGAACCGACCTCGTCGATTCCGTCGATCAGCAGCGCCCCGCGGCCCTCTGTCAGCACCTGCAGCAGCCAGTCGACCGAGACGGCGTCGCGAATCTCGGAATCGAGGGTTGCGATGAAATCGCGAAGCATGTCCTCCGGTTCGGACCATCCACTGACTCGATAGTCGCGAAGGACGATTGGAACCGGGATACGAGTCCCGAGCATCTTCGCCAGCGGGGTCGGCTGCGTTCTCCCGAACGAATACGCCATCATCTGAATAAGCGTCGACTTGCCACAGCCGGGACCGCCAAGCACGACGAGATGCCGGTGCTGCTTGAGGGCGTCAGCAAGGTAGAGGCTTTTGTCCCCCCGGGACTCCCAAGAAAAGCGTACGGCGACGTAGATGTCCTCCAGCGGGATGGGCTTCTCTTCCGTAAAGCTGGGCAGCCCGAGGAAGTCGAGCTGTGCGTTGCGCCAAGAGACCGCCAAACGAAACTTGTTCTCCAGTTCCTGGGCGGAAAGTGTTTTCACCGGCATTCGCTTTTCACTCTACCGCGCGAGATCTTAAAAGGTGCTCTTTCAACCGACTCATGGTCGAGTTTACTGTCGCGGTCCAGCGCCTGGATAAGCCCTCGAATCCAGAAGACCCGCTCAGCCGGGGATGGCTCTCCTGCCTCCGATTCAGGAGAATCGGAGGGATTCGGGGCGAAGGATTCGGCGCCGGCAGTCGGTTCGGAGGGGGAGGAACTGCTGGTGTAGGGGAGTTCCAGGCCGTCAAACAGAGGTCGGCGAGTCGGCGTCCTGCCCATACAGAAGGCAAGAATCTCATCCTGAAAGAAGCCGGGAGCCTCTTCGACCTTGCGGTACAGCGGTTCCTCAAACTGAGCGAGGTAATTCAGGGCAAGGGTCAGTCTCCAGTCGAGCCTCCTTTTCCTGATCCGCGAGAAGCCGGACGTAGAGCTTCCAGGAGGCTACGAAGGCCTTAACCTTTCGGGGGTTATGCGGCAGGCTACGGTCCAACTCGGCGATCAGATCCTCGATCTTGTCCATTCCGTATTGCGCCGTCAGAATGCCCTTCAAGGATCCGTCGTTGTCGAAGTTCAGAACTTCCCCGATGAACTTCGACATCTTAGGCGTTGCCGGAAGCAAGAACTGGCACTGGAACATCTTTCCGAGATACTCTCGAGCCAGCGGACGGAACCGCCACGGCTGCTCTTTTCCCGCGAAGACCCCGGCTATAGTCTCTTCAAGGTGCTTCTGATCCAAACCCAAGACGTACACACAGTTTGCGGCGTTGAGGTAGAGTTTCAGCGATTCCAGTAATCGGTAAGCGGTGTTCCCTTCGCATCGGTCGAGATCGTCAATAAATATGACCATGCGCTTGTTTTTGCCTATGGCTTGACGGATTGCGGCTTCAAAGTAGTCCTGGAACCGCTGCGAGGAAAGGGGGGTGTCGAATCTCTCGGCCTCATACTCCCGCCCTCGTTCCATGATCTTCTTTGGGTCTATTTTGGGCAGCAGACTGCTCAGGTCTCCGAGGACACTGAGCGCCGAGTAGACGGTGACATCGGTGAGTTTGGCCGCTTCGCGCTTGAATTTTGTCGTCAAGCCGACACTGCGGCGGATCTCTTGCAACAGGGCGGACATGGGATGGACTTCGAACTGGTGCTGCCAGGGGTTGAACCAAACAGGATGAACGTCCTTCCGCAGATGCCAACCTTTGCCGAACCACCGGCGCAACGTGTCAGCAGGCAGGGGCGTATCGCCACCAAGATACGCCCAGAGCTTGCGGAGAAAACTCGTTTTCCCTGAACCCCAAGGTCCTTGGACGCCAACGACGTAGGGCGGAGCGCATTTCAAAATTCGATCGCCGATCGCACACGCCAGGGAATGGTGTCCCAGCGCGTCGGAGTAGACGGGCTCGTCGTTCGGATTCGGGGTCTTCGGCAGCAGCATGAACGAATCGGATGATAGCACTATGTTGATGGCGCGGGGCTCTAGCAGAAGCAGGTCCCCTGCCCTCAAACCGCGTCATGTCGCGGCTCGACTTTTCGATGGACGCATGGCAAAGCCAACCGAGGGGCGAAAGGGAACCACGACCAAAACATCCCCAACTCCCCAGCAATCCGCCGCCCAAAACGTTCTTCAACGCCTTCAGTAGCGCCAGCGGCCACCCGAGGAGCGCGCCGTCCTAGCATTCGCGTCCGAAATGATACCGGCCGGCCTCACCCGATACAGCCTTGACTGCCCCTGGATGCCCAACGCTCGTACGCTAAGCGGCGACGAACCGCTTACCAGCGATCTCCCCACCCAACGGCCGAACCGGCTACCGGCGAGCCACTTTGGCCCCAAAACACCGCCCCCCCCAAGAACCGCAAATCACCCCAACTCAGTCACGGATAATCTAAAAATATAGTCCCTTTGTTTTCAACAGAATTACCCGCCGCCCGCAAGGAATCCCAAGATCGGCTTGTTATCCTAAAAGCGGCAAAACCAACAATGACTCAGTTGCAACTTAAAGGAGAGGACAACCATTCCACGGCCCCGGCGGGACCCAAAAGCCAGAAAGCCTCTCACAGACTCTCAAATACTCTCATTGAAAAAAGTCAACCCTTATGAATGAACAACTTACAACCAAACAGAAAAAGACCATTGAAGCTCTTTTACTAACGAATACGATCGATAGAGCGGCAAAGAGAGCAAATGTGAGTGAAGCATCCATTTATCGCTGGATGAAACAGGAAAGCTTCCAGACTGCCCTAAGAGCAGCCCGGCGGGACATTCTTGCCCACACCACCACCCGCCTCCGGAAAGTCGGGAAAGTCGGGACAGGCGACGACTTTCCTGGACGGCGGTCATTCGAAGGTGTCGCTCTTTCAGGGCTCTTTTCTTGGAACGCTTCCATTTCCTAGGGCTGGCGCCCTAGGCTTATCTTCTTTCGCCGCCTCAGGCGGCTTTTCTTCTTACCCCGCAGTTCTTCGAGGCGCTCGCCGATGCGCTTTTCAATCCCGCGATCGGTCGGGAAGTAGTAACGCCGCCCCCGCAGGGCCGGCGGCAAGCACTCCATGCCGGTCACGGCGTCTTCGAACTGGTGGGCGTGCTGGTAGCCTTCGCCATACCCCAATTCCTTCATCAGGCTCGTCGGCGCGTTGCGAAGATGCAGCGGCACCGCATCGGCGATGGTCTGCTGAACGTCTTTCTTTACCTGTCCGAAAGCCGCGTAGACCGAATCGGACTTCGGCGCCACAAGACAATCCGTTTGAATCCCCGCGGGACGTCCAAAAGGGAGATGCGCTCTTCCAGACGCACTGCTCGTATTGCCACGGGGCCTTTGGCGAGGGCGGCCGCGGGGCTGACCTGACAACCGGCCTGTATCGTCATGGCAGCTCCGACGCCGAGCTGTTTAGAACGATCCGCAACGGGATTCCGGGGTCGGAGATGGACCCCCCGCGGGTAGAGGACGACGACGACTTGTGGCGCATCGTGGCCTTCGTAAAGCGGCTCGGCTTGGCCCCATCCGAGGAGGCTCCCGGTGATCCGGTAGCTGGCAAGGCGGTGTATGTGAAGATCGGCTGTGCCTCCTGCCATATCATCAGCGGTGAGGGCGGGATCCTGGGGCCGGAACTAACTGATGTCGGGCGGCGGCGCGGGCCGCGGTTTCTGAAGGAGTCCATCGAAAAACCCGAGGCGGATCTGCCCATTAACTACCGCGGAATTCGATTGATCACGACTGCCGGACGGACGGTCGCCGGAATCCAGCTAAACGAAGACGACTACTCGATCCAGATCCGGGATACCAGCGGCAATCCGCGATCCTTTCTAAAGCACAATCTCAAGCAGATCCAGCGTGACAATCCATCGCTCATGGCGGGATATGAGTTGGTTTTGAGCGAGAATCAGCTCGAAGATCTGGTGGCTTACTTGGCTGACTTGAAGGGGACGCAATGGGGGCAATGAGAACCCGAAAGCTTTGGTGCATGGCTCTGGTTGTGGTTGCTGCCGCGGCGATGCCGCTGAACGGGCAGGGGCTCCCGGTTACTTTCGAGCGGCTGCTGAATTCCGACAAAGAGCTGGGCAACTGGCTGATGTATTCACGAACATACTACGGTTGGCGGTTCAGCCGACTGGATCAGATCAACACGGAAAACGTGAACCGGCTGAAGGTCAAGTGGCTGTTCCAGGGACGGCATCAGGAGAAGTTCGAGACTACGCCGCTGGTGGTGGACGGCATTATGTATCTCACCCGGCCGGAGAACGACATCTTTGCGCTGGATGCCGAAACGGGGCGCACCCTGTGGACCTATAGCCATCGCAATCCGCCCCAGACGTTCAACTGCTGCGGTCGTGTCAACCGGGGACTGGCCATTCTCGGGGATCGCCTGTTCATGAACACACTGGACATGCATGTGGTCGCCGTGGACGCGAAGTCGGGGCGGGAGTTGTGGAAAACCAAGATATTCGACCACACCGCGGCAGGCGGCTACGCGGCTTCCGGCGCCCCGCTGATCGTGAAGGACAAGCTGATTGTCGGCATGGCGGGCGGCGAGAAGGGTGTAAGCGGCTTTCTCGACGCCTACGACACCGAGACTGGCAAGCGTGTATGGCGGTTCCATACGATTCCCCAGCCGGGCGAGCCGAATTTCGGGACGTGGGCGGGCGACTCCTGGAATACCGGGGGCGCCTCCACCTGGAACAATGGCTCCTATGACACTGAGTTGAACCTCGTCTACTGGGGGACCAGCAATCCCTGGCCCGATTACAACGTTGATTTTCGCAAGGGCGACAATCTGTACTCAAGCTCGGTGATTGCATTGGATGCCGACACGGGCAAGCTGAAGTGGCACTTCCAATTCACCCCTCACGACCTGCATGACTGGGATGCCACCCAGATTCCCATCTTGCTGGATGCGGAGTTCCGGGGGCAACCGAGAAAGCTGATACTTTGGCCCAACCGGAACGGGTTCTTCTACGTGCTGGACCGGAGCAACGGCGAGTTCCTCCTGGCAAAGGCGTACGTGAAGCAGACTTGGGCCGAGGGAATCGACGATCACGGCCGGCCGATCGAGATCCCCGGCCATGAGCCGACTCCAGACGGGATCACTCACATTTGGCCCGGCGTGGATGGCGCTTCCAACTGGATGGCGCACAGCTATAGCCCGATCACGCGGCTGCTCTATGTGTTCGCCCGGGAAGAGCGCCGGATTTACACCAAGTCGGGGCCTCCCCGCCTCCCCACGACGGAGCCCGGTGGCGGAGAAGATGATTGGCGGCAGAGGAGGCGGGCGTTCCGCCGGTCCGGGCGGCGGCGGCCGCGGTTTGCTCCGGAGGAAAGCTGGGGCAAGGTAATCGGCATTGAGCCAGGCACTGGCGCCATTAAATGGGAGCACCTGGTCGTCTCCTCGCCCTGGGGTGGAGTGATGTCCACCGCGGGGAATGTGGTTTTCGGCGGGACACTGGAGGGCAATGTATTTGCACTGGATGCCAAGACGGGTAAAATCCTGTGGCGTTTCCTCGGCAACGATCGGGTGTACGCCAGCCCTATCAGCTTTCTCAGCAGGGGCAAGCAGCACGTTTCGCTTCCTGTTGGAGACGTCCTGATCACGTTCTCGCTCGACGGCGAGTAAGAGCGAAAGGCGATTTCAAACCCGCATTTCAACTTAATGGTACTGTCAGGTTGATGAAGTCCCAAGGGGGGCCGCTGCCGCATGATCTGAGGATGAAACCGTTCTCCAATTCCTATGTCGGTTGCCGCAACCGGGCCGTGTGGCTGGCTGTCGCCAGATAGCTGTCGAGAAATAATTTCCCCATGAGCAATCCGCCGTCAGAGCCTTCCTGGCCGGCGCCGAAAAAGGCGAAAACCGACTCGACTCAGGGGCTTGGCGGTGCTAGGATTGGTTAGCTGGTGGGAAGGCTTGGTAGGGTCGAGAACTGGCGCGGTGGCCCGTCAGGACACTGGCTTGGCTGTATCCGGGGTTCCCCCCTGCGTGCCCGTTTAGCCTTGTCCGTGGCTCCGTTTCCAGTTCCCGCCTCCTCGCACGCAGCGTGCGGATTTCCCGCACTACGCGCTCCTGCACACTTCGTGTCAAAGCTTATGGGACCTATTCACATGGCGCGACTACCGTGCACGACTGTCGGTAAGCCACCCGGTACTCATCAAAGAGCCCCAGTGTCTGGTACAGCCAGGCCCGGCTCCATCGCTTCCACCCAAATCCCTGGCGCTGACGGGCTTTGCCCAGATGGCGCCGGATCTTCTTCTCTACCCAGTTTCGGATGTACGAGAAACAGCGGCTCGAATGGCCGATCGCAAAGTACTTCACCCAGCCGCGTAGAATCGGATTGATCGTTTCGATCAACCCGTTCAGCGACTGCGATCGAAAGCTTCTGAAAATCTTCTTGAGCTTGCGGAGCAAAGCCATCCGTTTCTTGCCTTTCGGCACGTACAGCGGCATCCATCGTCCCCGCCTTGAGCGGATCCGACGAAACTCAAAACCGAGAAATCCAAAGCTCTCTCCTTGCTCTAGCTCCACCCGGTGGCTTTTGTCCTCATTCACCTCCACCTGCAGTTTGGCAAACTCCTCGCGTAGCCGTTTCTCCACCGCCTGCCGCAGCCAGCGCTGTCGTGGATGCGAGTCCACCAGAATCACCAAGTCATCAGCAAACCTGGCATACTCGACTCCCACCCACTGTCCCTGGCGGGTCACTTCTTTCGCCCTCTCCAGCATCTGGTCTACTTCGTTGAGGTACACGTTACTGAGCAACGGCGAAATTCCTCCACACCCTCGGTTTCGATCGCCTCAAACCTCACCCCGTCAATTCCCGGAGCTCCGTTATTGCGCTTCGCCAGCCGATAGGCTTCCCGCAGGGTTTCCCGTTTGCAGACGTGCACATACGACCCCCAAAAGCGCCAAGTCGATTCAGCCTTCGCCTTGACGTATAGTCTTCGTCTCAGGTCCTGCGGACTACTGGACGCTTTTATCATTCGCCCCTGCCTCACTGTGTTGACCAAGACTTCATGTGCAGCAAGGTCCCTTCGCTCCACGGGCGTTACCCCGCTTCACCGCTACTACGGACCTAGCCGCCACCCTCTCGCCTTCCACCGACTTCCCGGTTTCGCCGGTTATACGGCTTCCCTGCTCCGTCGATTGCTCGACGGGACGAGGAGGGCTTCTCCAGTTGCTTAGCATGTCCTTGTCACCGTGCTGTCCCTACCACCCCGCCGGAGTGACCGGGCGCTGCAGTCAGTCTGCGCCAGCCCATGCTGCCTTCACCCGTGGAAAGAGGGCTCGGCCTCCGGGGTTATAACTTTTCGAGGCCACCTGTGGGTTCACTCACGTTACGGCCCGGTGACTTGCTCACCATCCCAAGGACGGCTTTGTCAGTTGGCTTCATCGGCTTCGTTTCCTCCACACGGATGCAACCCAAGCTACGGGACTCTGACTCTTACCCCGGTGGGACTATCTCCCACTGAACATGCCAGCCTTCACTGGACACACTTTCCACGAGGTATCTGGTAGCGCTACAACTTGACCGTCATGGTCGGCCGCACGATCAGCCATTACAAGATTCTGTTCGAACTCGGCCGGGGCGGCATGGGTGTCGTCCACAAGGTCGAGGATACGAAGCTCGAACGCATCGTTGCTGTGTTCCACTGCCCGAGCCCGAGACGGTCCGCTACGAGATACCGCCGCGGGGCCCACGACCCTTTCGGGAGGGGTGCGCCAGCAGCTATACAGGCGCGCATAATTAAGGAGACATAAGAGGGACGAACGTGGCATACTTCTCTTAGGAGGTGTGGCCATGCGTCCGCGATTGCTGCGATTACACCCGAGCCGCTATAAGCGCTTGCTGCGCCTCGGCAAAGAAGCCGAACGAGACGGGGCCTACCGTGTGGCGAAACGCCTGCAGGCGGTGGTGCTGAACTCCGAAGGCCGCACCAGCGGCGAGTTGGCCGGGATTCTCAAAGCGCCCCGCTCGAAAGTGTCCGAGTGGTTGGCGCGCTATGAAGCGCACGGCATCGAAGGTTTGCTGGAAGGCTACCGCTCAGGAAGGCCGCCACGGTTGACTGCGGCTCAACGGCAGCAGCTCGGGGACATTCTCGATAGTGGTCCCGTGGCCTACGGCTTGGACAGCGGCCTTTGGACCTCGCCCATGATTGCCTGGGTGATCGAGGAGGAATTCGGCGTGCGCTATCACCCGGGCCACGTGCGAAAACTGCTGCACGGGCTGGGCTTCTCGGTGCAGCGGCCGCGCCGCGTGCTGGCCCGCGCCGACGCCGACCAGCAGGACCGCTGGCATCGCCGCACCTATCCCAACCTTAAAAAAAAGCCCGCCGGAAAAACTGGGCGCTGATCTTCACCGACGAAGCCAGCTTCCGCCAGGACTCGACTTTGCATGCCACTTGGAGCCGCGTCGGCCGGCCGCCGGAAATCCCCGTCACGGGACAGCGCAAAAGCGTCAAGATCCTGGGCGCCATCGAACTGTGGCGCGCGCGCTTCCACTACCGCCGGGACACGGCCTTCAACGCCGGGACTTACTTGGCATTCCTGAAACAGTTAGCGCGGCGCTATCGCCGCCAGGGGGCGATGCTGATCCAGGACAACGCTTCCTACCACAAGGATGCCGAGGTCTGGGCCTGGTTCCGGTCCAACCGTCACTGGCTGGAAGTTCACCAGCTGCCGCCGTACTCGCCGGAGTTGAATCCCACCGAGCGGCTCTGGCAGCACACGCGCCGCACGGGAACTCACAATCGCTACTTTGCGGGCGAAGCCGAACTGCTGGCCACGCTGACAAGAGTCTTCGGCGAGATGCAGTCTCACCCTGTCGTCATTCGCTCCTACCTGAGGCCTTTTTGTTGACTCTTTATGTCCCTTTATTTATGCGCACCTGCATAGTGAACAATTCAGGGTAGACTAGGTTCGCCATGCGCAAGACCACGATCCTCACCTTTGCCGTGCCGCTGCTCCTGGCTGGCCAGGACCGTCCGAATGTGCTATTTTTCTTCACCGACGACGAGCGCGCGGACACGATTTCAGCCCTCGGCAACCCGCATATTCATCAAACCCCTGTGCTGGACTCGCTGGTCGAGCGCGGCTACGTTTTCAACAACAACTACTGCTTCGGAAGCAACGAGGGCGCTGTGTGTCTGCCCAGCCGGAATATGCTGCTTAGCGGTCGGGTTTACTTCCGCCACGCGGGCAAAGCCGGTGGCACGGATAGGCGCAACTACGCCTCCGGCAACAAGGCCAATTTCGCCGACTCGATGAAGGCGCTGGGGTACGAGACCTATCACCACGGCAAGATTGGCAACGTGGCGAAGCTGATCCACAAGAAGTTCGACCACTCGGCCTACGTCAACCACCGAGAGGAACGAATCATCGGGGAACCGGGCAAGAAGATCGTCGACGACGCCATCGAGTTCGTCAAGAATCGCGACCCGTCGAAGCCGTTTTTCGTCTACCTAGCGGTTCTCGGTTCCGCACGATCCGCGGGTCGCGCTCGACAAGTACATGAAGCTATACAAGCGTACGACGATCCCGCTGCCCAAGAACTACCTGCCGCAGCTGCCGTTCGACAACGGCGAGATGATCGTCCGCGATGAGACGCTCGCGCCATGGCCACGCACGAAGAGTGAGGTTCGCAAGCACCTGCATGACTACTACGCGGTCATCACCGCCATGGATGGTCACCTAGGACGTCTGCTCGACTCCGTGGACCTCGACAACACGATCGTCATCTTCTCGTCCGACCATGGCTTGGCGATCGGCAGTCATGGGCTTTTCGGCAAGCAGAGCGTATACGAGCACAGCATGAAGGCGCCGCTGATCCTAGCCGGGCCCGGCGTACCGAAGGGTCGATCAGACGCGTTCGTGTACTTGCACGACATCTACCCGTCGGTGGTCGATCTGCTCGACGGCGTGGTCCCGAGCGGGCTCGACGGAAAGAGTTTCGCCCCAGTGATGAAGGGCGAATCGGGCAAGACCCGCGACAGCGTCCTCCTCGCCTACAAGGACTCGCAACGCGCCGTGCGGCAGGGTGACTATAAGCTAATCCGATTCCCGCGGATCGACAAGACGCAACTGTTCAACTTGGGGCGCGACCCGCATGAGACCAACGACCTCTCCGGCGATTCGAACCAGCGGCAGCGCATCGATGAGCTGACGGCGGTCATGAAAAGATGGCAGGGAGAAGTCGGCGACAGCCAGCCGCTGCACGTCGCCAGCCCACGTCGCCAGCCCGCAACCCGCCAAGTTCGTCCCTCCCACCGGAGAAACCCTAAAAGCCCTCCTAGACCGCTGGCGGGGGATCAATTGAGCCCGCCGCCGGTGCGGCTGTTTCCTTCCGGTGACGGGCAATAGCAAGTTTCAGAAACACGCGGCTGTCGGCCGTGCTTAAGCCGTAACGGTAAGGAACTGTTCTAAGTCGAGCGCGATACGCTGATGGCGGTCGAGGTGACGGACTCGATGGAGGGCACGGATCAAGAGCCTACGGCCATCCGTATCGTCCAGAATTGGTACGAAGAGTTCCGCGGCCGGGAGCAGGACTAGCCCGCTCCGTGGCTCCGTTTCCAGCTCCCGCCATATCCTCCTTGTCCCTTTCCAGGAAACGATTGAATTGATAAGGGTATTTAGTTGACTCCAGTAGCCCCAACATGTTGTGGTCGGCCTTTGGAATATACTGGAATCGCTGTATCCAGAATGCCGTTTCGTGGGTTTTAGAGGCGCTCTGCGAGGCACCAGCGCGAGAAACCCTGCCACGGCGCTTCCGTTTGCGCCGGCGCGTCTGGGCGCCCTCGGCCCCCCAGGGTCCTGCCCAACAGGTCGTTCTTGGTGGTACCTGCCGCCGTGCACAGCATATCTGGTGCTTGCTGGAGTCAGCTAAATAGCCCCATGAATTGATTCCTCAATCGACAGCATACGCCGCCTTCCCTCAGCCGCTCATCCACAACTTTTGGTTATATCTCTCGGAGATCCCAAAGACGCGCCGTATTGGTGGTCGATGCCGGCGCCGCCATCCGGTGCGTCCAATAGGTGCCGGAAGTCGCCGAGCACCCCAACTACGATGCGGTCCGCCGGTCCCAGGCTTGCCTCCCAGGAGGGCGCGATCTACTAGTCCGGTCCGGACCTTCGTTCACCTGCCACAGGTTCCACTGTCGAAGATCCGCTGGCAGTGCGATAGCGCATCCTTAAGCTGTCAAAGCGACGCTGGTGGTAGATCCCGGCCTTGTGGAGAGCGAATTGAATCACCACGCGAAGGATAGACAATCCGTACAAGCAACTCTGTCCGAAAGAGGCTGACGAAGCTTCGCGAAAATAACGGGTTGGAACGGGAACCTCTACGAACCTCGCCTTCAGCGCCACCAACTGAGCGACGATTTCCTGATCGAAGATGAACTTATCGGAGTCCATTTCGAAATTGACACGCTCTAGAATCTCCCTTCGGTAAGCGCGATAGCCGGTGTGGTATTCCGCCAGCGTCATGCCGAAAAACAGGTTCTCGAGGGCGGTCAAAAAGCGATTAGCAACATATTTCCACCACGGCATGCCTTGCTTGACGGGGTGGATCCCCATCAGGCGTGAGCCGAAGACGATGTCCGCTCTGCCTTCTTCGATTGGGCGAATCACCTCCGGCAGCAATGTGGGGTCGTATTGGTAGTCGGGGTGAACCATCACGATGATGTCGGCTCCCGCCCTGAGCGCTTCGCGGTAACAAGTCTTTTGATTCGCTCCGTAGCCGTAGTTCCGATTATGGACGAACAGTGTCAACCCCAGCTTTCGGGCGATCTTGGCTGTTTCGTCCTTACTTGCGTCGTCGACGACGATGACTAAATCGACCCGGTCGTGCGGCAGATCCGCGTACGTCATCTGCAGGGTCTTCGCGGCATTGTAGGCCGGCATCACCACAACAACTTTCAGCCGCTTGGAAAGTTCCGCCACGTCCTGATAGTTACACGGGTCGTACGACAACCACGAACTGATAGGCAAAGAGAGTCTTCCAGACGTTCGCGAGCCCGAATGCTAGCCACTCGGCCGCTCTCACCACTTGACTGTGCTGCCAGCGTGGAAAGGCCAAGCCGACGGGCACAGCCGTGGTGCGAAGCCTTTCTATCCGGAACCCACAGGAAGCAAACAACTCCTTCCAGCCGGCGAGAGAATAGAAGCGCAGATGTGTTCGGTCAAACAGCCCCCGGTCATGCTTAGGGAATCGCCCGAGCATCACGTTCAACCGTACGTAAGCGTGGCCGCTATTGGGAAGAGAGGCAACTAGCTTGCCCTCCGGCGCAAGCACGTCTCGGATCTGGAAGCTCGTCTCGGATCCAACACAGGGTCAATTCCGGACTCCTCAAGTGCTCCAAGATGTCCCCGCAAATCGCATAGTCGAAAAGGCCCTTTAGCTTCGGACGTTCAAAATCGAGGTCAGCTTCCACAATCTCTACGTTCTCCGGGAAGTCCTCAGCGACACTGCCTGGCGCCGCCACACAGACCACGCAGTAGTGGCGTTGCGCTAAAAGACGACTCAAATATCCTTCCCCTCCACCAATGTCCACTACCCGTAAGCGGCCGCCGTGGGCGGGAAAACTGTTGAGCAAAAGAGTGTGGCTGCTGAAAGCCCCGGGCTTGAATGTATAGGGAGTGAGAGACGATTTCTTGCTTTGCGTAGCGGTCATCAATTGTCGCAACCCTGTTTACAGGCGTGTGCTTCATATCCTATCAGGGTCCACGATCCAAAAGGCACTTTGCGGTTCCACGCCGGTGAGTGAAATGAAACCAAGCTTTGTCCGGCGCAATCGGCATCCCAAGGGAACGCACCCGAGTTTCGCAAAGCCTGCACGAGTACACCCTGCACGTCGCAAGTGACGGTCGCGTCTTTCGCACTAACCCGGTGCTGAGCCGCAGCAGTCAAACAGCGACGTGAGCCGATAAGTTGGCATCGTCGTAAACGACGTGAGGCCACAACCGTCCCACAAGACGATCCCCTGCAAGATCGCCTTTCGTGCGCCTTTTCGCTGATCTTGGGAGTCTCAACTGCTTGAGATTCCCATTCTGGCGACATTTTGACGATCCGGCCTTTGCGAACTCTTTGCACTGCGCGGACGTGCTCCTTCGAAGAGGCAGGGGCTCCTGCCGGTAACCGTATCCCGGAGACCGCGGGAGGAATTCCCCTTGGGGCAGGAGAACGTCTTCACGCCGAAGAGTGTGAGCACGTGGCAGGAGAGATCCCACATGGGTGCCTCGGGGAGACGAAACGCGGACGGACGGATCTGGGCGCCGACCGTACACGGCCGTCATTGCAAACAATCCGCGACAGCATTTATAATACCACTGCTGTCCAAAACAGCTCAGACAATGCCCTTTTGGACGGGTTAAGTCCCTAGTTTTCAGTGTCAGGCTATGCTCACCTAAAACCAGGTTCCCCCGGCAAGCTCATGCTGTCCAATTTGCCGTAGCAGAATCTAATTTGGACAAGAGTGGTACCTGAATTATGCACTGCGGGGTGCACCGGAGGAGGGCTGAGCCGCCAGGGGCCATTTGGGGGACCCCCGAAAACATGGGGTAATAAGGTAGGCTGGCAAAGATTTCAGCTTCGCCAGTCAACCCCAAGGAGGTCACCCAAATGGTTACCAAGCGAAAACAGCATAGCTCCCGAAGGCCCGTCAAACAAGGCCGGGGCGCGAGGGCCCCGCGGCCCAATAAAATCGGGGCTGCCACGCCTTATCACTTCCGCGGCAAGAATCTGACTCCCTACGGCGGCTTGCTGCCCGTCGCCACCCTGCTCGAAAAACTCGGCTTCCAGGCGCTGCTGGAAGAAACCATCACGAACAAACGAATCACCCGTGTGATGAGCCTCTACCAGTTTGTGCTGGCCCTCGTGCTGGGCCTCTATGTCGGCTTTGCGCGGCTGAACCAACTCCGCTTCATCGCCCGCGACCCCATCTTGACCGGCATCTTGCAAGTGACGCGTCTGCCGCCGCAGTCCACGCTGTGGCGCTTTCTGGCCTCGCTGCACCTCAACGTGGCGAAGCAGATCCTTTCCATTCAGCGCCAGCTGCGGGAACGAGTCTGGGCCGCGGCCCAGGTGAAATTGGAGACGGTGACGCTGGACACCGACACCACCGTGCACACGCTCTACGGCCGCCAGATGGGCGGGCGCAAGAGTTACAACCCCAAGAACAAGGGCAAGCGCAGCTACCAGCCGATACTGACTTTCCTGGCCGAGACGCGCGAATACCTGATGGGCGGGTTGCGCAACGGCGACCGGCCCACGGGCCGGCAGATCGCCGCCCACCTCGAGAGCGCCTTTCGGGCTTTGCCGCACGGCGTGAAGAAAATCCTGGCGCGGGCCGATTCCGGGTTTTATTGCTGGGAGGCGGTGGAGGCCTATGAAAAGGCGGCTTGTCAGTTCGTCATCGTGGCGCGCAAGACCAGGCGGCTGGTCGAGCAGTTGCAGCAAGCGGCCTGGAAGCCCTCGCCCCACAGCGATGCGGATGCGGAATGCGAATTCCTCTACCAGCCGCAGGGCTGGGCGCGGGCCTGTCGTTTCCTGGCGCTGCGTTACGAAAACGAACCCGCGGCCGGCGCGGCCGAGCAATACCAGCTGTTTGCCACCAGCGCT
The DNA here is from genome assembly GCA_965226185.1 of Bryobacterales bacterium. Classification (GTDB taxonomy): domain Bacteria; phylum Acidobacteriota; class Terriglobia; order Bryobacterales; family UBA6623; genus CBDCYS01. The sequence goes on along the minus strand of CBDDCT010000007.1, from coordinate 1,566,292 downwards.
TACACCTACCGCGTGTTTGTCACCAACCTGGCCGAACCGATCGCGGCGGTGGTGTGGTTTTACAATCAGCGCGCCGCAGCCGAGAACCTCATCAAGGAGGCCAACAACGACGCCGGGCTGGCGGCCCATCCCTCGCGCCGCTTTGACATGAACCGCAATCACTTTCAGCTGGCCATGCTGGCCTACAACCTCAACTGCTGGCTGCTGCTGTTCAACCGCGAAGCCCAAGCCAGCGTGGAGACACTGCGGCACACCACCCTGGCGACGGCGCGGCTGCGCTTTCTGTTCGTGGCGGCCAAGATCTGGCGGCACGCCGGCAGAACGGGTGTCAGCTACAGCGATCATTATGAGGAAAAGGGCCTGTTTGAACGGCTGATGCGGCGGCTGCGGGCGATGGGGCCACCGGGATCGAGCTTCGCGCCGGTGGTGGAGGGTGCGCTGAGTTGAGGGGCGCTCCATGCATAAAATTTCATGCACTCGCCGCAACGTACTGGGAACACGCCGCTTGCCCGCCCGCTTTTGCCCGCCGGGATTGGCAGGCGGCTCAAACAGGGAGGGAAACAGAGGAAAAGACGACTTGCTAAATCACTGAGTTGACACGACTGCCGCTACCGCCACAACTCCATCGGCGATGGCTACGCCGAATCTGTGCATAATTCAGGTGAAAGGCTTCTTTCCGGACTCCGTCAAACGAGACTACTCTAATGACGATGGCACGGGCTACTATCACAGCCTTCTCACCGGACTCTATTGGGACAAGCCGAACCCCAACTTCGAAGGGACCTATCAAGTTCAATGCGGCGCCGGTATCCGGCCGCACCGTTTGGCGGTCAAGGACGTTCCCGGATACGGAGTCTCGTTCAAGCGCAAGCTTCGCGACTGGAACATCGGAAACGCCGGGATGAATATGCAGGGCTCGTTGCTGATTTCACCGAAGAAATTCGTGGACCTCGATTCCAGCCGCCCTGACGCCTACGGTCTGGCGAGGCCGCGCATCCACCTGCACTATGAGCCTAGCGACATCGCCATGGCGCGGGACATGGCAGGCACTTGCGAAGAGATCATTCGAGCGGGAGGCGGCGAGGTGATCTCGACACCCGGGAGGGTCGACGCGAGCAAGCTGGTGATCGACCTCAATCACTGGGTCGGTACGGTTCGCATGGGCAGGGATCCCAAGACATCCGTTGTGGATACGTCGGGCCGCTCTCATGACGTCCCCAATCTGTTTATCGGGGACGCGTCGGTTTTTCCGCACTACCCGGAGAAGAATCCGACCCTCACCAATATTGCGCTTTCATGGAGAATGGCCGACCATCTGGCGGAGGCATTCCGAAAAGGAGAAGTGGCCTAATCCGTATGAGGCCTGACGCGGCGTGCCCGCCATCGAAGCCGTCATGACCCATAAGGGGATTCCAGAAGGAGTGAATCAAAACAATGGAGAGAAGGCTTCTACTTAAACTGATCGCAGCGGGCTTTTTGCCCAGCGCCGCATCCCAGCAGAGTCTCGTTTCCATAGCGGCGGCGGCCACATCCTATCAGCCTCAATTTTTCTCAGCGTCCCAGATGGACGTTCTCGACCGGCTCACCGAACTCATCATCCCCGAGGACGATCACTCACCCGGCGCGCATGCCGCGGAGGTGAATGTCTATATTGACGTCGTGGTGTCAGAAGCGAATAACGACGTAAAGCAACGCTGGCGGGAAGGCCTCGCGGCCGCCGGTGAAGAAACCAACCGGCGATTCAACAAGGAGTTATCCGGCTGCGACACCGGCGAACTGGACCAAGTTGTCTCCGCCATGGCCGCGAACGAGCAAGATCCCACTACCGCTCTCGACCGCTTCTTTCCATTACTGAAGAGAACCACGATTGACGGCTACTACACATCTAAGATCGGAATCCACGAAGACCTCCAATACCAGGGGAACACAGCCGTTTCAGAATTCCCTGGTTGCACGCACAAGGAACACTAGTCCTAGGTTCAAAGCCAGGTTCAAAACCCTAGCCGCTGGTGTCCGCCGAATTTGAGACTGAGCCCGGAACGCAAGTGACGGGTCCTGATCTCTGAGCGAACGCGATCCTCGCCGGCACTGAAAGCAAGACGCGCTACGTCAGAATTTCCTTCACCACGCGGCCGTGGACGTCGGTCAGCCGGAAGTCGCGGCCCGAGTAGCGGTAGGTGAGTTTCTCGTGGTCGAGGCCGAGCAGATGCAGGATCGTGGCTTGCAGGTCGTAAACATGGACCCGCTCGTCGACGCCCCGCCAGGCGTACTCATCGGTTTCGCCGAAGATGGTCCCCTCTTTGACGCCGGCCCCGGCTAGGAACATCGTCCAGCAGTAAGGGTTGTGGTCGCGGCCCGGGTTCGTGCTCTTACCCACGATTTGGCTGTAGGGCGTGCGGCCGAACTCGCCCGTCCAGATCACCAGCGTGTCATCGAGCAGCCCGCGGGCACGCAAGTCGGTGAGAAAGCCCGCCAGCGGTTTGTCGATTCCCTTGGCGCTCTTGCGCAGCGTATCGTTAATCTTGGCGTGGTGATCCCAGCCGTTGTCGGTGACTTGGATATAGCGCACGCCTGCTTCGGCCAGCCGCCGCGCCATCAGGCACTTGCGCCCGAAATTATCCGTGGCTTTCTCGCCGATCCCGTAGAGGTCGAGCGTCGCCTTGGATTCATTCATGACGTCGAAGACTTGCGGTGCTTCCATCTGCATCCGGAAGGCCAACTCGTAGGACTGAATCAACCCCTCGATATTGGGGTCCGCGCCAGTCATCTCCATGTCCAGCCGATTCCGGGCTTGAATGAGATCGAGGTGCTGCCGCTGCAAGCCGGGCGCGAGATCGGGATTCCCGAGGTAACTGATCTTCGACTCCTTGACCGGCGTTCGCGCATCTCCGAGGCGCGTGCCCTGATAGATCGACGGCAGGAAGACATTCGAATAATGGAGCGGGCTGCCGTCGTCGCCGTAGAGCATGGGGCTGATGACGACAAAGCCCGGCAAGTTTTGATTCTCCGTCCCCAGGCCGTAAGTAATCCACGACCCCATCGAGGGACGGACAAATTGCAGCGAACCGGTCTGAAACAGCCGAATAGCGCCCGGGTGAGCCGCGCTGTCGGTGTACATCGCCCGCAGAAAACACAGCTCATCGACCTTTTTGGAAAGGTGCGGCAGTTGATCGGACACCCACATGCCGGACTCGCCGGTTTGCCGCAACTCAGAGACCGGCGGCAACAGCTTGGCGCTGTCTTCAAAGCGGACCTTCGTGCCGTCGATGGCGAACGGAATGGGCTCGCCCGCTTCTTCTTGCAGCCGGGGCTTGTGATCAAACAGATCCATTTGCGAGGGGCCCCCCTGCATCCATAACAAAATAACTCGCTTCGCCTTGGGCGGGAAGTGCGGCGGTTTGGGAGCCAGCGGATCAGCGGAAGCCGCGGCTTCGGCGGATTGTTCGGCCGCCATGGCGGAAAGAGCGACGGAACCGAAACCGCCTCCCAGGCCGCGCAAGAAATCGCGGCGGCTGGCTGTCGGAGTGAATTGGTGCTTCACGGCGGCTACCTCCTGTAGAGAAACTCGCTCGATACGAAAATCGCGTGACAGTAATTTGTCCACGCCTCAAGTTCGGCGGCGCCGGCATCGCGGCCGCTCTTTGCAAGAGCCGCCGAGAAATCCGACACGAACTGCCCGGCTTGTTGGATGTCGCGTTCGCCGGCCGGACGGCTTAACGCCCGCAGGATAACGTGTTTGACGCGCCCGGCTTCATCGAGCGCGTCGTCGTTCACCAAGCGCTCGGCCAGCAGTTCGGCCTGAGTCTTGAGAAACGGCGAATTCATCAAATACAACATCTGCGTCGGCACGGTCGTGGACGCCCGCGCACCGACGACCTGATCGGGATCGGCGAAATCGAACAAGTTGAGGATGTCGAGGTCGGTCATCTGGCCGCCGCGCATAATGGGCTGATAGACGGTACGGCGAAACTTCACGTCGTCGCCGATGACGGAATCTTCCTCGAGGAAGAAAGGCGCGATCGTATGCACGTTTTGCGCCGTGAGCGGCAGCGACGGGCCGCCGCGGCTGCGGTCGAGGCGGCCACTAAGTTGCAGCACGGTGTCGCGAACAGCCTCGACTTCAATGCGACGGCGGTTGGCTCGCCACAGCAAAGTGTTCGCGGCGTCGACTTCGTAGGCCTTCGGATCGGGCGTGCCGGCGAGCTGATAGCTGCGGCTCAACACGATCTCGCGGATGAGCTTCTTCGTCGACCAGCCATTCTCGACGAAGTAGGCGGCGAGGTAGTCGAGAAGCTGGGGATGCGTCGGCGGCTGGCCTCGGGTTCCGAAGTTGTCCGTCGTGGCCACGATTCCCCGCCCGAAAAGATGACGCCAAACGCGATTGACGTAGACTCGGGCGGTGAGCGGATTGCCCTCGTCGACGATCCAGTCGGCTAATTCCTTGCGGCCGCTCGAGCGGGGCTTGATCTTCGCTGGCCCGGCAAACGATAGGGCGGAGGGGAAACCTCTCTTGACAAGATCACCCTGATTTCCCGCGTCGCCGCGGATGGCGAGATGCGCGTCCTCGGGGAAGTCCATGTCCGCGGCCGCGTAGACATGCGGCAGGGCGGGCTTCATGTAGCGAGTGAAGGCCGCTATTTGGCGGTCCCGAGCGAAGCCGCGCTTGCTCTTAACGCCGGCGAGTTCGGTCTGGGCGGCTTCGAGGTCGGCTTTCTGGTTGGGGTCCTCGTAATCGTCCTCGAGCTTCTTGATGCGCTTCTCGATCTCTTCTTGTTGTTCGGCGTATTTCTCGTCGGCGGCCTCGGCCTCGCTGACCCGCTTCTCCCATTTCTCCATCTCGTCGGCATATCGGCGCGCCGCGGCGGCATCAACCGGCAACGGCATCAGGTTGACGCCACCGCTCCGGCTGTCTTTCGAGAGAGTGCGGGTGCTGCGAAAAATGCCCGCGAGGGCATAGTAATCCTCCGTTGTAATCGCATCGAACTTGTGATCGTGACAGCGAGCGCAGCCCAGCGTCAGACCGAGCAGCGTCCGTCCGATCAGGTCGATTTGAAGATCGGCGACGTCCATCCGCAACTGTGTTCGGTCCATCAAGAACCAAGCCCAGGGACCGAGCACGAGAAATCCGGTCGCCGCCCGCTCGTCGTCGCTGATCTCCTCGCCGCTCTTCTCCTCGCCGCCCTTCTTTTTCCAGGCGCCGGGGCCGGCGATTTGTTCGTGCACAAACCGGTTGAAGGGCTTGTCGGCGTTGAACGAATTCACCACGTAGTCGCGGTAGCGCCACGCTTGCTTGAGCGGGATGCGGCGGCCGACGCCGGTCGTATCCGCGTAGTAGGTCACGTCGAGCCAATGGCGGCCCCAACGCTCGCCATAGGCAGGCGAGTCAAGCAGACATTCGACGGCGTTCTGAAAAGCCTCGGGTGAGGTGTCGTTGACAAAAGACTGGATCTCTGCCGGCGTGGGCAACAAGCCCGTAAGGTCGAGAGTGGCGCGCCGTAACAGCGTGTATTTGTCGGCGTCGCCGGCCGGCGTGAGACGCTTTTCTTCGAGCTTGGCCAAGATGAAGCGGTCGATGGCGGAACGCGGCCAAGCTTCGTTGCCGACCGCGGGCGGCTGCGGCTTGGCGACCGGTTGGAAGGCCCAGTATCCGCCCGGCCCAGGAACCTCCGCCGGTGTCGCTAACTCGGGCCAGTGAGCGCCTTCGGCGACCCAGCGCTCGAGCGCTTCGACCTCGGCGTCTTGCAGCTTGCCGCTGGGCGGCATCTTGATGGCGCCGCCATAGCGGACGGCTTGCACGAGCCGGCTTGCTTCCACGTCTCCGGCCATGACGACGCCGGCTCTATGGAACGCACCACGCTCGGTAAGGCGGATGCCGCCCATCTGGACTTTCTCGCCATGGCAGCCGCCGCACTCTTGCAATAGAAGCGGCCTGATTTTCGATTCAAAAAATTCCTCGCGCTGGCCGCCCCGGGCGGGTGAAGCCGCCGCCAAGACGACCGCGACAACGGTTCCGAAAGCGCTCCACTTCAAACGCATCTCGCCCCCTACTATACTCGGTTTGCGCCGATAGACGGCGATAACACCTTAATTAAGGTCAGTACCGTTCACTTAGGGCCTTCAAGCTTCGAGCCCAGAGCCGTTGAGCCGCGAAGCGGCGCAGGATCGTAGCCCAGGGTGAAGCGAAGCGGAACCCTGGGTGAAAACTTGAGGCGGGAGCCCCGGAAGGGGCGTAGGAAAACAGACGCATGAGCCTGATGACGGAGCCAGCTTCCGCAAGAAATACAATAACTTGGGCAGGCGAAATCAGCCCCGAAGCCACGTAACCCGAATCAGCGCATGGCCAGGCGGATGGAATCCGAGGCGAATCCGATGAACGGCTCGGGGTAGAGGCCGATCACGAGCATCAGCACTCCCGCCACGACGGCGGTTAGTGTGATTCCGCGGCTCAGCACCAGCGAGGCCGGTTGTTGCTGGCCTTCGGTCAGGAACATCACCTTCACAATGCGGAAGTAGTAGAAGGCGGCCACCGCAACGTAGAGGGCGGCGAAGATCGCCAGAAGATACTGCTGGGCCTCCAGCAGCCCCAGGAAGATGAAGTACTTGCCATAGAAGCCGGCGGTCGGCGGGATGCCGGCCAGCGCCAGCATGAAAATCAGCATCAAGATCGCGTAACCTGGATTGCGGCCCATCAGCCCGCTGAGGTCGTCCACCTCTTCGGCGGCTTCGCCTTCCCTGCGCAGAGCAGTGATCACGGCAAAGACGCCGAAGTTCATGAACAAGTAGACCAGCAGGTAGACGGCGATTCCGTTGAGCCCGGTCTGGTTGCCCGCCACGAGTCCCAGCAAAATATAGCCCGCGTGAGAGATCGAGCTGTAGGCGAGCAGCCTTTTTAGGTTGGTCTGCGTAACGGCCGCAATGTTGCCGATGGTCATCGTCGCCAAAGCAACCGCACCAAGGAAAGGAATCCAAAGCTCGCGAGCATCGAAGAGCGGCACCAAAAAGATCCGCAGCAACAGCGCGAAGGATGCCGCCTTCGAGGCGACTGAAACATAGGCTGTTATCGGAGTCGGCGCCCCTTCGTAAACGTCCGGCGCCCACATGTGAAACGGCACGGCCGAAATCTTGAACAGCAGACCTACCGACGTCGTCACCATCGCCAAAATCAAGATTGGGTCGGCGGGACCGCGCTCAGCCACCGCTCGGGCGATCTCCCGCAGCAGTGTCGATCCGCTGATGCCATAGAACAGCGAAAAGCCGTAGACCATCAAGCCGCTGGAAAATGCGCCCAGCAGCAAGTACTTGATGGCGGCTTCATTCGATCGCCGGTCGTCGCGCAAAAAGCCGACCATCACGTAGAACGACAGCGCCATCAGTTCCAGACCGATGAACAGAGTGACCAGCTCCATTCCTTGCGCCAGAATCGCCATCCCGGCCTGCGCGAACAGCATGAGCGCGTAGTATTCGCCGCGGTGCTCGCCTTCGTGTTCGAGGTAGCGGACTGAGATCAGGATGGCGAGGATGGTCGCGGCGATAAAGATCCAATTGAAGAAAATAGAGAACTGGTCAACCACCAGCGCACCGCTTAAGGCGACCAGGTCTCTTCCCGCCTCGCTGAGATGAACGTGATGTTGCCAAACCGCGAACGCGACGAAACCTTGACCGATCAGCGCCGTGACTCCGTTCAGCCAGCGGTAACGGCTGTCCCGAATCAGAAAATCGGTCAGCAAAATACCCAGGCCGAACAGGCACAGCAGAATGACCGGCTTCAAGGCGAAGAAGTCGGTCGCTGTAAAAGAAAGGTTCATGGTTTTGCCATGCACGCTGTTGTCAGCTCAGCCCTCGCCACGCCCGCGTCCAGCGGATTCGGAATCCCGGCCCTCTCAAAGTATCCCGGCCGGACGCGCTCGACAACCTTCGCAACCGGCTTCTCGAGAATGTCGAAATACGGCTTGGGATAGAGTCCGATCCAGAAGCACCACAGAATCAGAGGCACCATCACACAGATCTCTCTTAGATTCAGATCATTCAGTTTCTCGTTCTCGGGGTTGGTGATCGGTCCCAGCATCGTGCGCTGGAACAGCCAAAGCAAGTAGGCTGCCCCAAGGACAATACCAAGGACCGCGAAGCCCGCCCAGTAGACGTTTTGCTCGAACACCCCGCGCAGGATCGTAAACTCGCCGATAAAGCCGTTCAGCCCGGGCATACCAGCCGAAGCCAGCATGGCGATGGCGAATATGACGGTGTAGACGGGCATGCGATTGGCGAGCCCCCCGTAGTCGGCGATCATGCGGGTGTGCCGCCGCTCGTAAACAATGCCGACAACCAAGAAGAGAAGAGGCGTCGAGATGCCGTGATTGATTCCTTGCAGCATGCCGCCGGCGATGCCGTTGGGGTTCAGCGCGATCAGGCCCAGCGTGCAAAAACCCAAGTGACTGACCGAGGAGTAGGCGACCAGCTTCTTCCAGTCCTTCTGCATCAACGACACCAAAGCGCCGTAGATGATCGCAATGATCGAGAGAACGGCGATGATCTGAACCGTCGACTCAGCCGTGGCGGCTTGAGGAAACAGGGGAATCGAGAAACGCACCAGCCCGTAGAGCCCCATCTTCAACAAGATGCCGGCCAGGATCACCGAACCCGCCGTCGGAGCCTCGGTGTGGGCGTCCGGCAGCCAAGTATGGAACGGGAACATCGGAACCTTGATGGCGAACGCAATGAAGAATCCCCAGAACAGCCAGATCTGCATCTCGAGCGGAATGATCGAAACGTTCATGAGGTCTTCGAGCGCGAAGCTGGCGAACCCGAACTGCTCGATGTGCTTGAAATAGAGCGCCAGGATGGCCAGCAGCATCAACACCGAGCCGGCCAGCGTGTAGAGGAAGAACTTGATCGCCGCGTAGAGCCGCCGCGTGCCGCCCCAAATGCCGATGATGAAATACATCGGCACCAGCATGATCTCCCAGAAAACATAGAAGAGAAACAGGTCAACCGCGAAGAACACTCCCAGCATGCCCGCCTGCAGCAGCAGGAACATGGCGTAATACTCTTTGGTGCGGTCTTGAATCGCCGACCACGAACAGAGAATCGACAGGAACCCGATGACGGTCGTCAGCATCACCAGCAGCAGGCTGATGCCGTCCAGCCCCAAGTGATACTGCGCGCCCAAGGAAGGAATCCAGTCGAGCCTTTCGACAAACTGAAACTCAGCCGTCGACATGTCGAACCAGAAGACCAGAGGCAGAGAGACCAGGAAGCCCACGAAGCCGATGATGTTGGCCAGCAGGCGAATCAGTTCCTTTTTCTCTTTCGGGATGAGGATCAGCAGGAACATCCCCACCAAGGGGGTGAGCCAGACGATGCTAAGGATATGTTCTCTCATTGTGTTCGTACCCCCGGCCAAATCTTCAGGGGCGATATACGCTTAACCCGCGCCGTTCATATTCGTCAAAAGACGTAGTAGCCAAGGATCACGACGATCCCCAGCACCAAAACGAGCGCGTAATTCTGCACCAGTCCCGTCTGAACCATGCGAACCGGATAGGACGAAAACTTCACAAAGAAACCGGTCAGCCGCACCGCCCCGTCGATGATCCAGGTGTCCCACCATATAGTCAATCGAGAACTGAAGCGCGTCAGCCAGCCCGCGCCGTTGACACCGCCGTCGATCACGGCAAGGTCGAAATCAGCCATCTTTTGGCCGCCGCCCTTGGCGAAACCATCCACGAAAGCCGCGTTGTAAGCCTCGTCCACGAAATACTTGTTCAGCAGCACTCGATGAACGCCGGCCCCCAGCATTCGCTGCATCGGATCACCTTCCGTCTGGCGGTCAAAGATGCGGCGCGCAAACAGGATCCCGCCGATCGCCAGCCCGACCGAACAGAACATCAGCACCCATTCCATGGTCGTGTCGTGATGCGCTTCATCGCCGTGATCAGCGGCCACGGCGGTGATCGACGGCTCGAGCCAATGCTCCACGCTCGGCAGTGCATCGTGGAGAGGCCCGAAGACCACCGGAGTTCCAATCCAGCCGGCGAGGACGCTGCCCGCGGCCAGCACCATCAGCGGCACGGTCATCGATTTCGGCGACTCATGAACGTGCTTTGCCGCCTCGGGCTCGACTCGCGAAACTCCGTGGAACGTCATGTAAATCAGGCGGAACATGTAAAACGCGGTCAACCCGGCCGTGATGAAGCCGATCACCCAGAGCCAGCGCAGATCGCCTCCATTCGAAGACCAGGCTTGCCACAGAATCTCATCCTTCGAGAAAAATCCCGCTAAACCTGGAATCCCGGCAATCGCGATTGCGCCGATCCACATCGTCCGGTAGGTGACGGGAATCTTGTCTTTCAACGCACCCATCTTGCGCATGTCTTGTTCGCCTGAAACCGAGTGAATCACCGACCCGGAACACAGGAACAACAAAGCCTTGAAGAAGGCGTGCGTATAGAGATGAAAAATACCAACCCAGAAAGCACCGAGGCCGCAAGCGAGAAACATGTAGCCGAGCTGGCTAATGGTCGAATACGCCAGCACCCGCTTGATGTCGTTCTGGACGAGGGCAATCGTCGCGGCGAAGATGGCCGTCACCCCGCCTACGACAGCCACGATCACCATCGTCTTCGGCGCCATCACATAAAGGGCGCTTGAGCGGGCCACCATATAGACACCGGCGGTGACCATGGTCGCCGCGTGGATCAGCGCCGATACGGGGGTCGGACCCTCCATGGCGTCAGGCAACCACACGTAGAGCGGAAGCTGCGCCGACTTACCGGTTGCTCCAATAAAAAGCAGCAGGGTGATAACGCTCATCACGCCGAAAGCGGCCGTTTCGGGCTGAAACCCGCCCGCCTCGAGAGCCGGTTTGATCTCGGTAAACGTCAGCGTTCCCAGCGTCGTGAAAATCAGCAGCATGCCCAGGATGAACGCGGCATCCCCAATGCGGTTGACCAGAAACGCCTTGGTGGCCGCATCGGTCGCTGATTTCTTCCGGAAGTAGAAGCCGATCAGCAAATAGCTGCACAATCCAACCCCTTCCCAGCCAACGAACAACAAAACATAGTTGTTGGCCAGCACCAGTATCAGCATGAAGAAGATGAACAGGTTGAGGTAGCCGAAGAAGCGGTAGTAGCCGCCGTCGTGAGCCATGTAGCCGACAGAGTAGACGTGAATCAGGAATCCGATTCCGGTGACGACCAGCAGCATCACCGAGCTGAGCGGATCGAGCAGGAAGCCCCAATCAGCGGTGAAGCTCGCCAGCACGCCCGACGCGGTAGCGGACTTGAGTCCCGCCAGCCAGGTGAAGACGACCACTTCCTTATAGGCAAGTCCCTCGGCGCCAAGCTCGATGATCGCTCCCAGCGAGAAAAGAAAAGAGATCAGGACCGTGCCAGGGCACAGCAGACTGATCAGCTTTTTGCCGGCGGGCGGCTCGTGGCCGTGCCCATTCGCGCTCTGGGGGTCCAGCCGCTGGCCGAACAGCAGCATCAGCAGCGCCCCGCAAAGCGGGAACATGGGAATCAGCCAAATGTTGTCAAGAAACATATGTACGTTGAGCCGTTTTTCGTTGAGCCGTCGCTCCGATCCGTCTTTCCGTTATTCCGCCGCCGGGGTGAGCTGAATCACCAGCGCAGAATGTCCACCTCATCGGCATGCACGGTTTCCTTGTTGCGAAACAGAGCGATCAAGATGCCGAGTCCCACGGCGACCTCGGCCGCCGCCGCTGTGATCACGAAAATCACGAATACCTGCCCGTTTACGTTCTGCAGATGATTCGAAAAAGCCACCAGGTTGATGTTGACCGCGTTCAAGATCAGCTCAATCGACATCAGGATCACCAGCAGATTCCGCCTTGTCAGTACGCCAATCGTGCCGATGACCAGCAGTGTCGTACTGAGGATCAGGTAGTGCGCTGTTGTAACGGGAATCATGTAATTACGCTGTGACTTTCCGCGGCGACTGGCGGCGGCTGTTCGTTGTCCGGCATCCTCTTTACGACTCGGTTCTCACCTTCGCCATGACGACCGCTCCGATAATGGCAACCAGCAGCAGGATCGATGCCAGTTCAAACGCCAGCAGGTACTCGGAAAACAAGACATAGCCCACTTCCTCGGAGTTTCTGGTGATGTCGCCGAGCTCCGGCGGCGGACCCGCTTCGCCCCGTCCCAAGGCGCCCGCCCCGCGAGAAATCAGAATGCCGAACTCCAGGGCAAGCACGCCCGCCCCGATCACGGCAAGCCACTTCTGCTGTGCGAATCGGCGCTGACGCAGCTCTTCGCTGATCGGCACGAGCATGATGACAAACAGGAAAAGCACCATGATCCCGCCGATGTAGACGATCACCTGCACGCCCGCCAAGAACTCAGCGCCCTGAAGCAAGAACAAGCCCGCGACACCGAGCAGCGCCACGATCAGCCAGACCGCGCAATGGACCACGTTGCGCAGGGTAATGGTCAGCACCGCGCCCAGCAGGACCAGGGCCGCGAAAGCGTAGAAAAGGAGACTATCAAGCAACATTAGGGAAATGCGGTTTTCTATGGGGTCCTAGAGAGTCTAACAGCATACATCAAAAATTTTCCTGGGCGGGGCGGCGAACGCGAGAAGCCTCCGCAAACGCCGCTGGCCGGCGATCGGCCCCTGAGTCAGAATTTGTATTGTGTCGGCAGCGGGCCCTCTTCCAGCATTTGGCGGTCCCAGATGGCGCCTTCGCGAGTGAAAGAAGCCATTTCGAAGTCCTGCGTCAATTCAAGCGCGTCGACCGGACAGGCGTCTTCACAAAGGCCGCAAAACATGCAGCGAGAAGTGTCATAAGTAAAATGCGTCAAATCCTTGCGCCGCGTTTCCGGGTTCCGCTGCGAGCCCACTACGATGAGCTGTTCCGGGCAGGCTAGCGCACACAGGTTACATGCGATGCACAGGGTCTGTTCCGTTTCAGGATGCACGTTCAGCCGCGGCGCCCCCCGGTAGCGCTCAGCGACCGCCGGACGCTCTCTGGGATACTCCTCGGTGTAGACGTAGGCGGGGTTCTGATTCCTTAGGGTCACCCACAAACCCTTCATCAAATCGACCAAGAAGACCGTCTTGAGAAACTCTCTCATGCGATTACCTCAAACGCGCCTAATACCCAAACAGGCGCATGATGTCCTCCCGGACCATGACAAGCGAGTTGACGATCAGCGCTCCGATACTGATCGGGATCAAGAACGTCCACCCCAGGTGCATGAGCTGATCGTAGCGGAACCTGGGGAAAGTGCCCCGGAACCAAATGAAGCTATAGACGATCACAAAGACCTTGAATAGAAACCAAAACAGCCCGATGATCAGCACATTCATTGACGGGATCGCGAACAAGAGAACGAACACAAACATGCCGCCGCCGACCACCGCCATGACGGCTTTCTGCTCGATCAGCATCAGCTTCAAAACACCCCGGACGCACATCAGGCCCAAAATGGCGAAGACGAGCATCGGGAACCCGTAGCTGAACACGACCTCCAGCCACTCGACATTCGGAAACGGCCTCAGCCAGCCGCCCCAAAAGACCGTGACGCCGATCGAGGAGATGACGAAGATGCTGGCATACTCGGCCAGAAAGAAAAGCGCGAACCGAAAACCACTGTATTCAGTGTGGAAACCAGCCACGATCTCCGACTCCGCCTCCGGCAGATCGAACGGCGAACGGTTCGTCTCGGCGATCGCCGAAATCATGAATAGCACGGCAGGCACCAGCATCAAGCCCCCGTTCGCGAACGCGATCCAGACGCCCTGCTCGAACTGCGCCAGGACAATCCCTTGCATGCTCAGCGTGCCGGCCACCATCAGCCCGGCGATCAGGGAGAACCCCAGAGGCACCGCGTAGCTGACCATCTGCGCCGCCGAACGCAGCGAGCCCAAAAGCGAGTATTTGCTGTTCGAAGACCATCCGCCCAAGATCAGCCCCAAAACGCCCACCGACGACATCGCCAGAACAAACAGGATGCCGATATTCACGTCGGCCACGAAAAACTTATCACTCAGCGGCAGGACAGCGAACGCTGTCAACGCGGTGAAAGTCGACAATACCGGCGCAAACCAGAAAATCCATTTATCCGAACCCGCCGGGATGATATCTTCCTTGAGCAGCAGCTTGAAGGCATCCGCAAGGGGCTGCAGGAAACCGTAAGGCCCCACCCGCATGGGTCCCAGCCGCACCTGCATATCCGCCAAAACCTTACGCTCCAGCAAGACGATGTAGCCCGCCATCAACGGAAACAACGCCACAATCAAAAGAGTGACGATCAGCGGAAAGACATAGGGGATGTTTAGAATTTCTTCCATCAATAACCTTGTCTAAAAGTGGAGCAAACTCTTAGCTTGCCGCGGCGAACCGGCACACCGCATGCGGCTACCGATCCACCTCGCCCAGCACGATATCAATCGTACCGATAATCGCCACAACATCCGCCACCAGACACCCCCGGCACATGCGATCCAGCGCTTGCAAATTCACGAACGAGGGCGGCCGCACCCTCACCCGATAGGGCTGCAGCGAACCGTCACTGACGACGTAATAGCCCAGCTCGCCCTTGGGGGCCTCGATCGATGCATAAGCCTCGCCGACGGGCGGCTTGAAAACCTTCGACACTTTGCCCTTGATCCGGCCCGGGGCCAGCTTCTCCACTCCCTGACGGATGATGCGCGCCGATTGCCGCATCTCCTCTATCCGCACCAGATACCGGTCGTAGGTGTCACCGTCCTCGCGGGTGGGAATGTCGAACTCGTAATTCTCGTAACCGCTATAAGGCTGCGCTCTCCGAAGGTCCCACTCCACTCCGGCGGCCCGCAGGACCGGGCCCGTCACGCCATATTCCTTGCATTCGTCCGCGTTCAGGATGCCGACGCCCTTCGTGCGGCCTATCCAGATGCGGTTGGTCGTCAGCAACTCTTCGTATTCGTCAACCTTGGGCAAGAACCAGTCACAAAACGCCAGGCAGTCCTTCTCAAAACCGTTGTAGGTTTCGTACTGCAGCCCGCCGATGCGAAAGGCATGCGTGGTCAAGCGCGCCCCGCAGTACTTCTCGAAAATCTTAAGAACCTCTTCCCGTTCGCGGAAGCAATAGAACACCGGCGTCATCGCGCCGATATCGAGGGCGTGCGTGCCCAGCCACAGCAAGTGGCTGGCGATACGGTTGAGTTCCGCCAGAATGACCCGCACCACCTGGGCGCGCTCGGGAACCTCGATTCCCGCCATCGTCTCGACCGCGTGGCAATAGCCCAGTCCGTTCGAGACCGCCGCGACGTAGTCCATGCGGTCGACGTAAGGGGCGAACATGACATACGTGCGGTTCTCGGCGATCTTCTCCACCCCGCGGTGGAGATAGCCGATGACGCACTCCGTTCCCAGCACCTTCTCCCCATCCAGCTTCAGGATGATACGCAGTACCCCGTGCGTTGAGGGGTGCTGGGGCCCCATGTTGAGCACCATTTCGTTCGATTCGAGGAAGGTTGCTTCTGGCATTATTGGGCGCTCTCTATCTGCAAGTTTTCACGCACCCAATCCTGATCCTGTTGCAGGATAGAGTAGTCCTTTCGCAGCGGGTGGCCTTTCCATTCGTCGGGCAGCAGAATCCGTTTCATGTTCGGATGGCCCTCAAACGCAATGCCGAACATGTCAAAGACCTCTCGCTCCAGCCAGTCGGCTGTGAGATGCGCGTTGACCGCGGTTGGAGCACTCTCGCCTTCCGCCACATGCGCCTTGATGCGGACCCGCTCGTTCCGCGGGAAAGAGTAAAGGATCCAGATGAGTTCGAATCTTTTCTCCCTCTGCGGGTAGTCGACCGCCGTGATGTCAACCAGATAATCGAAACCCTGCTCCAGCTTCAAGTACTCGATGATCGGGAGGACCCCCCCCAGCTCGGCCGCCAGGAAGTTCTGACCCCGATAACTTAGAAATTCCTTGATCTGCTCGCCAAAGCGCTCCTTGAGCGCATCCGCCAGCGGCCCCTCCCAAGGGCTCACTTCCATCACGGCGGGAGCCTTTTTCTTGGGTGGAGGCTTTGGCGGCGGCTTCGCCGCGGGCTTTTCGGCGGATTCTGGCGCGCTTGCTTCCGAAGGCGCCCCTGCCGCGGGCTTCGCCGCGGAATCGCCGCTTGGAGCGGTCCCCTCTCCGCCGGGCTTGTTCTCGTCAGCCATATATCACTGTACCTCAGCGGGCTTATCGAAGACAGACCAGCGCCTTCCGCCCGCGAGAGGAACCTACGTGTTTAGCACAGCCCGAAATAAAGTGTCAAACGAAAGACCCATACAGCCGGCGAAGCGCCATACAGGCGGGCCGCCAAGAACCTCGGGAATGCCGGGGCTTGTTCGCGCGGGTGAGTCTGACAAATCTGCTTAGGCCCTGTCAAGAAATAAGTGAAATAAGTGGAGGCGGTTTTGGTTTATACTTGTGGTGGTGGTCAACCACGAAGACATCCAGCGTCGGTTCCGTTCTTTGTCACCCTTCCTCGACGAGCGGATGCGGCGTTTGGTGGCGGCGGCCGAGAGCGCGGCGATGGGGTACGGGGGAGTTTCAGCGGTGGCGCGTGCGACAGGCGTGTCCCGTCGAGCGATTAGCGAAGGCATCAAGGAACTGAGCCGGCAGAAAGCGCCGCGCCAGGCTCGATCCGCGGAGGTCCGAATTCGGCGCAAGGGTGGCGGACGAAAGAAGACCATCGACAAGGATCCAACGCTGTTGGAGGATCTAGACCGCTTGGTGGATCCGGCGACTCGGGGAGATCCTGAGTCCCCGCTGCGCTGGACGTGCAAGAGTGTGCGCAAGCTGGCAGAGCAACTGCGGCAGGAGGGCCACGCCGTCAGTTATCAGACCGTGGCCGAGCTGCTTCACGCCATGGGCTACAGCTTGCAGGCCAACCAGAAGACGCTGGAGGGAAGCCGGCATGCGGATCGGGATCAGCAGTTTGAATATATCAACCGTAAGGCGCGGCGTTATCCGCGGCAGGGCGAGCCGGTGATTTCGGTGGATACCAAGAAAAAGGAGCTGGTGGGCGATTTCAAGAACGCGGGGCGCGAATGGCAGCCGAAAAGCCAGCCGCAACAAGTTCGGGTTCACGACTTCGCAATCGGTGAGGCGGGCAAGGGCAAGGTGGCTCCCTATGGGGTCTACGACTTGGGGCGTAACGAAGGGTGGGTCAGTGTGGGGGTGGATCACGACACGGCGGCCTTTGCGGTCGAGAGCATTCGCCGCTGGTGGCGCTGGATGGGACGCCCGAGCTATCCGCAAGCGCGACAGCTGCTGATCACCGCCGATTCCGGCGGCAGCAACGGCGCACGGGTGCGCTTATGGAAATGGGAACTGCAGCAGCTAGCCGACGAAACCGGGCTGACAATCTCGGTCGCTCACTTCCCGCCGGGCACCAGCAAGTGGAACAAGATCGAACACCGTCTCTTCTCTTTCATTAGCCAGAACTGGCGTGGCAAGCCGCTGACCAGTCACGAGATCATCATCAACCTCATCGCCGCCACAACCACCACCACAGGTCTGGCAGTGAAAAGCAAACTCGACTCCAACATCTATCCCGCGGGGGTCAAGGTCAGCGATCAGCAGATGGCCCAACTCAAACTCCGCAGAGACCGGTTTCATGGCGACTGGAATTATAAACTCCTGCCTGAAAGTTGATATGCTTATTTGCTGACATACCCTTAGCTGCTAGCTTTCTTTGCAAACGGCTACAATGACGTAACTCGCGGCAACTACAATTAATTGAGGAGACGGCTCTTGATAGACGCGCGGGACGAGCGAGAGCAACAGACACCCGTCTGGCGGAACGCGGTGGGCTGGACCGCGGCTGCCATCATGGCGTTTCTGTGGCTCGTGGCGGGGCTGTATAAGCTCGCCAACATCAGTGATTTTCAGGTCAAGCTGACCCAACTGCTCGTGCCCGTCTCGCTCAGCCTGCCTGCCACGCTCGCACTGGCTGTTACGGAAACCTTCGCCGGCGTTCTGTTGTTGCGGTCCGCCTGGAGAAAACTGGGCGGCTATCTCTCGCTCGGACTGCTGTTGGTCTTCATGGCCTACGTAGGGATCAACTACGAAGCTCTCCAAGGCGAGGACTGCAGTTGCTTCCCCTGGATCGAGCGCGCCGTCGGACCTGGGTTCTTCATCGGTGACGGCATCATGGCGGCAATCGCGGCGCTCGCCGCGGTTTTCGCGCCCGCGCCAAGGCGACTGCGCGGAGCGGCGCTTACGTTAGCTGGAATTTGCGCATTCGCGGGAGTCTCGCTCGCCTGGGACCGCTTGGGACCGGGGCCGGCATCCGACGTCCCCGAAGTGATTCAGGTCGAGGGTGGAGAGTTCAATCCGCGCGATGGCGGAGTGTTCCTCTTCTTCTTCAATCCAACCTGTCTTCATTGCCTGGATGCGGGTATCGCCATGGCGGAACTGGACTGGAAGGCCCGGATGGTCGGCGTGCCGACCCAGGACTTCGAGATCGCACCGGGGTTCATTGAGGACACGGGACTCAAGAACGTCAAGATGTCATCCGACCTCGGCCTGCTCAAGGAGAAATTTCCATTCGAAGATGTCCCTTTCGCGGTGGCGCTGCGGGATGGCCGGGCGCTCGAGCGCTTCCGGTTCTTCGAGGAGCCTGAATTGAGCGAGGCGCTGCGCAAGATCAATATGGTGAACTGAACCGGCACTGGCAAACGGCAGTCCCCTCAAGATTGAGATTTGGCCCTTCCCGAAACGATTCCAACCAGGATCAGCTCCGAGGCGGCGGGGTACATCAGCATGACTCCGGTCGCCCGGCGTGACATGCCGGCCGCTGAGTTGATCGACCGGATTCTGGTCGTCACCGGCAAAAATCCGAAACGGATTTTGGAGATACTTTCCCGAGGAACGTTCGTCGCGGGCGCGTCGCGTTATCGCTGGGAGCCGATCACGGCAACCGGGCCGGAACTGGCAGCCCGTCTCGACCAGTTCCCGGACCCCGATCCTGGGCGTCCATTTGATGCCGAAAGATGCAGCCTCATCGTGATGCGCGGTCACCGGGGCGCCGTTTCCCTGTCCCGCGATGTGGCCTCC
Source organism: Bryobacterales bacterium (assembly GCA_965226185.1). Lineage (GTDB taxonomy): Bacteria > Acidobacteriota > Terriglobia > Bryobacterales > UBA6623 > CBDCYS01. The sequence continues at coordinate 1,547,238 of CBDDCT010000007.1, read as the reverse complement.
CAGAAGAGATTCCTCAAGAAGCGAAGTTTCTGGGACGTTCTGCTACCCGCGCTCGCGGCGCTCGCACCCAGCTATCAGCGCTACTGCTACTCAGAGCGGGCGGACGTCTACAGCGTGCGGTTGACGCTGGACTCTGTCCAGGAACTGTTGGAGAACGCAAAACTGCTCAAGTACAGCAGCATCATCGGCCAGTTGAACTACCTTGACGCGACGAATGCCGAACTGTTCGTCGAACGCTGAGATTGAGCGCCCCTCTCTGGCGTGCCACCGCAAGCCACTCGATCTTCATCTATCGAATCTCAAACAACGCCGTGCCCGCGGCGGTGACGCCGGCAAGTGAGACCTCAGCCTCGAAAGAGTAGATTCCCGCGGACATTCCCGCGGCGACGTCGATCTGCTGGGTGGAGGTGTAGGACCCCGACGCGCGCGGCAGTTTCTCTTCGAAACTTGTGAGCACCTTGCCTCCCAGCTTCAGAACGCGGCGCTCCGCGACCTCGAAGCTCGCCCCGGGAGGAAGCCCTGTCACTTCGTAATGAATCAACAACGTGATCGGAGAACCGGGAGAGGCCTGAGCTGGGTTAACCGAAGCAGCCAGAACCTTGGAGCCTGCTCAGTTCGTTCTTCCCGGCATTGAGCTGCTGCTCCTTGTTGACCACCCCCTGTTGCGCCATCGAAATCTCGGCGGCGTTGCTCGGCGCCGCCGGAATACGGTCCCGCGCCGGTGTTCGTCCCGGCCCGTCCGCCGGTCACGGATAATCAAAAAAACTCACAGCCCCATGTTTTCAAACACTTAGCCCCCGTCCCCGCAGCCAAACGAGCCGAAAACCCGACCTCCATTTGCTAAGCTACGAGTGAAAGACCGGTAAGGAACAGATCACCGGACCAACGCGACCGTTTCCAGGCCTGGACAGATTCGAGTTGCTCGCCGCATTGTGGTCATCCTCCGCGGATGGCTTCGCCCAGTAGGGACCGGCTTCAGCCGGTCCTCACTAATCAGCAACGGGAAGAAGACCGTCCGCTCGCAGCCGCGCTTGAGCTCCCCATGGGTGCGGCTGTCGAGGTAAAACCAAGGGAGCCGAGGGGGCCCCTCAAAAATGAAACCAGCGCCCAAAGACGTGGCGCAAGCTCTCGGAGGTGGCGCGCGCCTCCCGGCGGGCCGCGTCGGCCTCCGGGCCGACGTTCGCGCGGACCGAGAGTCCGCGCCTGCCACCGAGCAACCCCGCCGGCGAGCAGCCATCCAGATCCCCAAACCTCCCCCGCCAGTCCTACTCAGCGGCAGCAACGCCGCCAAAGTCTGCCAGAAAACCGCGAATCAGACGCCTTTCTGCCAACCGCCAACCCGCTCGCCTCTAAGAAAGTCATGGAAAACAAAGACACGAATAGGTTGACGCCGGCCACCAGCCCCCGAAACAGCCCACATCGCGGATATATCTGCCAAAACCCGCCATTCTCTGCCTTTTTTTAAAGAAACTTTATACCCCATCGCACAACCACTGTAATTTCAACGGTTTAGAAATGCCGCAATCGAACCCCGGCACGCACGAATGGCATACAGCACTGCCATCGGCAAAGCCGCCACGCGGCAACCAACTGGTCGATAGCATCCGAGTTCTTTCGACTCCGCTAAAGTAGATCCGCTTCGTCACGACCCAGACGCAGTCTCAACCCCTCTCTCGTGCCCACCATGCGCGGTCGGCGTTAACCTGTAAAGACCGGCGACGGTTCGGGGCTTGGGTCCCGCCGCGGACCCTGCTCCTCCTGGCGCCGATGTTTGGATGACGAAGCACGGATGGTTCCGAAACGCCGGTGAGTACGCGCTGGCCTGGCCGATTCTCAAGGCGATCGAATGGCTGCCGCTGCCGGCGGCGCGGCGCTTGTCCGCGGCGGTTCTGCGCCTGACCTACTATTTGACGCCTCACTGGCGCCGCGTAGCCGAGCGGAATCTCAAGATGGCGCTGCCGGATGTCAGCGGCCAGCGGCGCGGCGAGATTATCCAGGGAGTCTATGACAGCCTGGGACGCGTCTTGCTTTCTCTCGCGAGAATGCCGCGCATCAGTGCCGCGAATGTTCGAGAGTGGATCGGCTACGACGGCTTCGAGCACTTCGAGCGGGCTCTCCAGAAGGGCAAGGGCGTGCTTTTCATGACGGCCCACCTGGGCAACTGGGAGCTCAGCGCGGCCTCGCACGCGCTGTTCGGCCATCCCATGCACGTAATGGTGAGAACACTCGACAATCCCTATCTCGACCGTCTGCTGGAGCGCTACCGGACGCTGTGCGGAAACCGCACCATCGGCAAGCAGGAGTTCGGGCGATCGCTGCTCCGAGCGCTGCGCGACAACGAGGCCGTCGGTATCCTCATCGATCAGAATGTCAGCGGTGAAGACGGTCTGTTCGTTGACTTCTTCGGCATTCCAGCCAGCGCGACCGGCGGCCTCGCCAAGATCGCCATGCGCACTGGGGCGCCGGTCATTCCGGGCTTTGCGCTGTGGAACTCAGCCGAGCAGCGCTATGTGCTGAAGTTTTACCCCGTGCTCGAAATGGTCTCCACTGGAGATGCGGAGCGCGACCTTCTCTCGAACACGCAACGTTGCCAGCGCATGCTCGAGCAGGTGATCCGCGAGCACCCCGAACAATGGCTGTGGATCCACCGTAGATGGAAGACGCGTCCAGCCGGAGCGCCGTCGCTGTATGGCGGCCGGTCGCCGGGGTCACCGGCGGGTGCTTGATCCCCCACGCGAGGTTGGGGCATAGCCCTAACGCTAGCGCGGACTTCCGGTCGCGCCTCTGCGTCGACGTTTCGGCGTTATGTCGCCAGGAATGAGACTCGGGATCTCGCGGCCTGATACACTGATTTGGCTCCGGGAGAACCAAGCGGTCCCAAGCATTCGCGCGAAGGGTCGGATTCGGTCACCGCGGAGGCCCCGGTCGCGAGCCGTCCATGTCTACTGAAGAATTATTGGCGATCGCCCCCATGTGGTATGTGGCGTTTCTGCTGTCGCTGACGTGCCATGAAGCCGCGCATGCGCTGGTGGCCGATTGGGGAGGCGATTCCACGGCGGCGGCGGGTGGTCAGGCCACGCTGAATCCCGTGCCGCACATTCAGCGCGAACCTTTCGGAACCGTTTTCGTGCCAATCATCTCTCTTGTGTTGGCGCATTGGATGATTGGCTGGGCCAGCGCTCCCTACGACCCCTACTGGCAGCAACGCTATCCTCGCCGGGCCGCCTGGATGGCCCTGGCCGGGCCCGCCGCGAACTTCATACTGGCCGTGGCGGCGGCGGTTGCGATTCGCATCGGCATTGCCGCCGGGTATTTGTTTCTTCCCGGCGGCATCAGTTTTACTCGCGTTGTCGACGGCGCGCCGGGTGAGATTTCCGCGGCCGTAGCAACGTTTCTCAGCATTCTGTTCGCCCAAAACCTTTTGCTGATGTCCTTTAATCTGCTTCCCGTGCCGCCGCTCGACGGCCACGTCGCCGTGGGCTTATTCCTGAGCGAGCGAGCGACCTTGAAATTCATCGCTTTCATGCGGCAACCGGGCTTCGGCCTTATCGGCCTGATCATCGCTTGGAACTTGTTCGGCCGAATATTCTACCCCGTATTTAACGCGGGAGTAAGGCTGCTTTACTTCGAGTACGGCGGATAGGCCCGCCCGATCCAGGGCGAATGGCTTCACTGTCAGCGTTGGTGAGTTAACGGTATACGGATCATTGGCTCACGGCTGGGGGGCTCACGGCTCGGGGGCTTACGGCTGGAGGGCTCACGGGCCGCCGGGCTGACGGAAAAAACTCTCTAGACACAAGCGGTCCAGCTTCGGTAGAGTTCAAGAGAAGCACGTTCGCGAGTTGCGGCGGCCACTAGGGCAAATCTCTTGGTGTTCTGGAGGGAATCCCGGAGAGTTTTTCCTGGCGTGGAACGCTACGATCTAGCGTGGAAGCGTATGTTTAGTCCCCCTTGTATGCGTAGCACGAAAAGAGGCTCTCCAGCCCAACTGATTTTCGCTGTTCTCATCGTCGCTTCTTGCTCCGTATCGGGCCTTTGGGCACAGACACTGGGGCAACCTCCGGTCGAAGCCTGCAAGCCCGGCGACTTTACGGTTGTCGGCTATCCTGACGAGTTCGGGCCCAAGGAGGACTCCAATTTCCGGGTCCTCATCGACGAGAAGTTCAACGGGCAATTCCTGACGACTGAACGTATTTGGGTCCCTGTCATTCAGGAAACCATCGAAAAGTGGAATGGCATATCCGGTTCCACCTGGAGTTTCGACACGGTGGGCCTGACCGACGAGCCTCCCAGCGATGAAGACGGGAAGACGACAATCGCTGCTTGCGGCTTTCAGTTTAATTGTCCCGAGGTGCCCTCTATTCCGTTGGGCACCGCGGCCAACCAAACCATTCTCGCGGTGACGCTGATTTTCGAGGACGACAGCCGCTTCCGGGCGATCACCGATTCTGATGTATTTTTCAATCCCGATATCCCGTTCTGGACCCAGCCCAGCAACGCCCAGATTGACTTCGCTACGGTATTGATCCACGAGCTGGGCCATGTGATCGGGCTGGGGCACAATGACAACTGCGTGGTAGGTCCGACGGTGATGGAGTCCATTGTCGACTTGGGTGAGATTCGGCGCGATCTCTTTTCGGCCGAAACCGAAGGCGCGCGCTTCCTCTACCCGGATGGTTCGGCGCCGGCAATTCGCATTTTTGAGTCCGAATCAACCCTCCGGTTCGAGTCAGCCGAAGGGCTGCCCGCGCCGTTCGGGCAGGAAATACACATCTATGGCGTTCGGGGAGGACGATGGCTCAGCGACCCCAGCCAAAGCTGGGTAAGCGTGAAGCCGCCGAAAGGCAACTTCCCGCTGGATAGCCAGATCGAGATTGAGGTCGATACATCGAGGCTCGGACCTGGAGACCATACCGCGACTGTGGCCTTGACCCTCGAAGATCCCGGTCCGGATCCGGGCACTCTGCCTCCCAGCATCGATCCAAACCCGGCCAGCATCGGGCAGAGTTTGCCTGGTCCGCCAGCCATTATTCAGGTTGAGGTTCACATCGAGCCGAAGCCGGCGACCGGCATCGAGCCCAAGCTGACGCGGCAGGGCATCGTCAACGGCGCCAACTTCAGCTCTCAGTCGCTCGCCCCGGGGGCCTTGTTTACGCTGTTTGGGGAACGGCTGAGCGCATCGACGGATCAGGCCGGCGCCTTCCCGCTTCCGACGACTTTGGGCGGAACGAAAGTGCTGGTAAACGCAGTCGAGGCTCCGCTGTTGTTCGTGTCGCCGAACCAGATCAACGGACAGGTGCCTTTCGGAATCGCCACCGGACGCGGAGGCTTCATCGTCCGCACCGGGGTTGGGCGGACGGACTCGATCCCGTTCGATTTCTTGGCGGCGGCGCCGGAGCTGTTTCTGCTCGAGAACGACCAGGCGGTTGTCTTGAACTCGGACTTTACCTTGAATACACCGGACAACCCGGCCGAGCAAGGAAGCAAGGTCAGCGTCTTTTTCTCGGGGCAGGGGCCGGTGGACCCGCCGGTCGCCAGCGGCCGCCCAGCGCCGTTCAGCCCGCTTTCACACGTCGTGGGCGAGCCGGGAGCCGAAGTTGGCGGGCTCGACGCCAAGATTTTCTTTATGGGTCTTACGCCGGGTTTCGCCGGGCTGGCCCAAACGGACCTCGAAATTCCGACAGGGCTTTTCCGGCAATTGCCGATCCGATTGAGCGTCGGCGGAGTGGAAAGCGGCAAGTTGGGCTTCGTTTCGGTGAAGGAGTAAGCGCGGCATGCGGGCGATTCGACGTTCTAGTCTATTTCTGCTGCTGGCCGGTGCGCTCGCGGCTTCTACCGTGCTGCCGGTCAACTTCGCGCGTCTGAGCCGATCGGCGCATCACGTCGTGGCGGGGCGCGTCACCAGCATTACCGCCGGCAAGGACCCGGCGACGGGTTACATTTTCTCCAAGGTCACTTTGTCTGTCTCGCAGGCGCTCCCTTCGTCCCTGGTCGGACGGGAATACAGCTTTCGCATGATCGGCGGCGAACTGGACGGCAAACGCCTCTACATCGCCGGTTTCCCGCGCTTTCAGCAGGGCGAGAAAGTGGTCCTATTCCTGAACAGCCAGACGTCCAGCGTGTTTGGCCCGACGATCGGCCTGTGGCAGGGGGTCTTCTTCGTGGAGAAGGACGCTTCCACCGGAGCCGAGACCGTAACGGACTACAAGCGCCGCCCGATCATCGGCGTTCGGGACCGGCAGCTCCTGCGCGGGGCGCCCCGGGAGAAGGTGTCCAGCGCCGATCTCACCATCGGAGGCGGAGCGGCAAGCGGTTCCCCCGCAAACAGCCTCCGCACAAGCGAATTCTTCGAGCAGATCCGCGTCCACCGGGCCTTGCCCGTGGCCGGAGTTCCCGCCCGGCGGTAGGCTTGGCTTTCCAGTTTGATCAGCGCGCCCTCGGCCCGCTTCGCAGCCGTTCAAGCGGAACCCTCGGTAAAACCCCAACAACCACGCAAGCCCTGCTTGGGGGCATCAAAGAAACAAGACGGGCGCCAGGTAACCAGATAGCCCAATATGCCGGAAATCACTCATCTTCAAGCACTCGAAATTCTTGATTCGCGCGGCAACCCGACGGTTCAGGTCGCGGCCACGCTCGGCAGCGGCGCACAGGGCCTGGCGCGGGTCCCATCCGGCGCTTCGACCGGTATCTACGAAGCGGTTGAGCTGCGCGACGGCGATAAGAGCCGCTTCAACGGGAAGGGAGTGCAAAAAGCTGTCCAAAACGTAAACGGCGAGATTCTCAGCGCGCTCAAGGGATTCGAGGCCGGCGATCAGGCCGCGCTGGACCGCAAGCTCGTCGAGCTGGACGGCACGCCCAACAAAGGCCGGCTCGGGGCTAACGCCATTCTCGGCGTATCGATGGCCGTGGCCCATGCCGCCGCCGCCGAAAAAGGAGTTTCGCTCTACCGTTCGCTGGCCGATCGGCGGCAGTATACGCTGCCGGTTCCCATGCTGAATATCCTCAACGGCGGCCAGCATGCCGACAACAACGTGGATATTCAGGAGTTCATGGTTCTGCCGCTGGGCCTGCCCACCTTCAGCGACGCCTTGCGGGCCGCCACGGAAACGTTCCATACCTTGAAGGGCATCCTGACGGCCAAGGGATATGGGACCGCGACGGGCGACGAGGGTGGTTTCGCGCCCAGCCTGAAGTCCAACGAAGAGCCGATGGAACTGCTGGTCGAGGCGATCGAAAAGGCCGGTTACAAGCCGGGCGACGAGATTGCCATCGCCATGGACCCGGCCGCGAGCGAGTTTTACGAGGACGGCGCTTATGTGTTTAGCCAGTCCGACGGCAGCCGCAAGACGGCGGCGGAGCTTGGAGAGATGTGGTCTGAGTGGATCGGCCGCTATCCGCTGCTTTCGCTGGAGGACGGTTTCTCCGAGACCGACCACGAGGGCTGGAAGACGGAAGGCGCCAAGCTGAGCGGCCGCATTCAGCTCGTGGGTGACGATCTGTTCGTGACCAATCCCGAGATATTCAAGAAGGGCATCGCCGACGGGCTCGGCAATTCCATCCTGATTAAGCTGAATCAAATTGGGACGGTCACCGAAACTCTGGAATGCATCGAAATCGCCCGCCAGAACAATTACACCTTCATCATCTCGCACCGCTCCGGCGAGACCGAAGACACCACGATCGCCGACCTGGCCGTGGCAGCCGGAGGAGGCCAGATCAAGACCGGCTCGGCTTGCCGCAGCGACCGCGTGGCGAAGTACAACCGGCTGCTGCAAATCGAGGCTGAGCTTGGGGACAACGCGCGGTATGCAGGCAAGCAAGCGTTTGCGCGCTGGGTTTCGTGATCCGACTGGTGTTCGCGGGCAACCTGTCGCTGGAGCAGGTATCGGCCGCCGCTGCCCCGCAAAGCGGGTTTGAGAATTTCCGCTTCAACGGGGCCCCGGTAATCGTATCAACGATGGCCCGTACGTTTTCCCCGCGACTGCCTGCTACCCCGCCGCCGCGCTTTCTTCAGCTCCTTATTCAAGTCCTCGACAATCTCTTCGAGCTTTTCGGCAACGTCGTACCAGCCGTCGCTCTGAGGCGCCCAGCTGCGCACCGGCTTGGCGTTTTTGGGCAGCGCTTGCAGCTTCGAGAAGCCCTTAAACACCGCCCTCCTCTCCCACAAACACTTTTCGAGGATGACCGGAATCACTCGCGCCTCGCCGGCCTCGCGGCGCTTTAGCGCGATCTTCAGCTCCTTCTCGCGAATATACTTTGACGCCAGAAAGGACGGGCTAACGATCAGCAGAATAATGTCCGCCGATCGGATGCGTTCGTCAATCTTGCGGTCCCACTCGTCACCCGGCGGGATGTCGCGGTCATACCAATGGGACATCAGCCTGTCGATGACCAGGGCATTCAAATGCTTTTGGAGCTGGTTGAGGTGCCGCTCATCCTCGTGGGCATAGCTGTAAAACAGCTCCGGCAGGCGCTTGCCGGCGGCCCTCTCGGGCGGCTCGTGACGAAAGCCCTTCGGGTCGACGCGGTTCAGCATCTGCGTGACCGAGGCCCTGACGACCTGGCCGCCGGCATACCTGACAACCTCTTTCTCACCCGCGGCCTCCAGCGCCAACAGCTCGTCGTGTGCAATCGCGATATTGGCGACCTGTGGGACGAGCCGCTCGGTGACCTGAAGGCCGGAAATTTCTTTGTGCACATGCTCAAAGTCGAATCGAATGACCGACAGCAGCCGTTCGCGCCCCGCCTCCGGCCCCGACACCGAAATCCGCACCCGCCGCTCGGACAAGTGCCCGTAGACCAGCGCCTGGTTGTCCCGCATCCGCAAGATCACTCCCGAGCGCCAGCGCGGCTGCCCGGTGCTCAAACTATGGGTCCGGACGATGAAACGAGGCAGCAACCCTTCCGGCATCATCACCGGATAGTTGTACTCAAACTCCAGCGTCGCCGAGCGGTCAAAGTCGTCGGCCGCCTCGGGAGTCTGCTTCGGCAACAACTGCGGGATCAAATAGTGTTCGGCATCGTCCGGGAAGCTGAACCAAAGCTCGAACCGGCGCATCAGCTCATAGAGATACTTCTGCATGTCGCCGGGATATTCTTTGGGTGGCAGAATCTTGCCTACGTCCTCCAGCCGCAAGTCGCCGTGGTTCTCTCGTACGGTCTCGGCGTTGAGAATTTTGTAGATGCCGTTCGTCACCCAGTGAGGGCTGAGAACGTGCGCGTGGCGGAGCCGGGCATCCTCGGCGTAGTTCAGCGCGATACCCAGCACGTGCAGGAAGCGCGAAAGCTGCTTTTGCTTCTCCGGGTCGCTCTCGCCTTGCTTCTCGCAGATCTCGGCGTAGGTTTCCGGGCGCAAATAATTCTCGCCTTTCTCGGCCATCTCGCCCAGCCGGTCTTTGATGCCAAACCAGCTTTCCGGGAAGGACGCCCGGATGCCCTCCAGCGCATTGGTTTCTTTTTGAACCAGCTTCCGTAACTGCGCGATGCCCGGCGGGCGTTGGCCCTCGCAGTCCGTCTTCACGAAAGCCTTGATAAACGGGTAGCGTTTCTTGAGGTCGCGCTCGTTCAGCTCGAAGGGTGTCCCGTTGATCTTGTTCAGCACGACGATCGCGGGCGAGCTCTCGCCAAAACTCTCGACCATTTTTAGCCAGTAGTGCGCGTCTTCGTCTTCGAGGCCGTCGCGGCCATTGAGCACCACCAGGTAAAGGCTGCGCTCGGTCAGGAAAAACTGGTGCGTCGAGTGCATGATCTCCTGGCCGCCGAAGTCCCAGACGTTCATGCGGGCTGTTTCGGCGCGGCCGAGCTTGACGGGCCACTCGGTGATGCGGATGCCTTCCGTCATCTTTTCTTTGGGATCGAAGGTGTTGTCGACCAGACGCTTCACCAGAGAGGTCTTGCCGACGCCGCCACGGCCGACAAGGATGAGCTTGCCTTCCAGTAGTGGCTTCGCTGCTTTGAGCGTGCCGAAGTAGTAGTCGAGAATGTCGGCGGGCTTGGCGGCTCCGTCTTCGTACCAGTCATTCTTGCCGAGAACTGCTTGCGGCAGCTTCAGGGCGGGGTTGTCGTGCAGCAGCAGTACACGAAGACTCGTGAGCTTGAGCAGCGAGTCGGGCAGGGTGGCCAACTGATTGCCGTTGAGGAACAGCCTCTGGAGGCTGCTGAGTTGGCCGAGCGAGTCGGGCAGCGTGGCCAACTGATTGCCGTGGAGGTCCAGCGACTGGAGGCTGCTGAGTTGGCCGAGCGAGTCGGGCAGCGTGGCCAACTGATTGTCCTGGAGGTCCAGCTTCTTGAGGCTGCTGAGTTGGCCGATCTCAGGCGGCAGGGTTTTGAGACCAAGCTCGGAGAGATCGAGTTCAGTATCGCGGGCCTTTCTTGCCTTTTCGATTCGTTTGAGGGCTTTTGCGTATGCTTGGTCTTCCGGCATGGCGGCTCCAGCCGTCTATTCTCTCGAAATACGCGCCAGCCGCGTCAAGTCCGCCTGGCTACCGACGAAACCCCTCCGCCGGCCTCCGAATAGCAACGGAACACAAAGTCGTGCTAGTGTAGTGCGCCAAACAGATTACAACTTATCGAGAGCACCTTCGGCGGGCTAACGCCATGCACGTCACTTAGCGATTTCGGCGCCTGATTGCTTGCTCAAGCGCCTTGTATTTTTTAGGTGAAAACCGGCCCCGTCATCGGAGTCATGCGGCATGTTTCCTGCGCCCTTTCAGGGCTCCCGCCTTGAGGGGTTTCACCCAGGGTTCCGCTTCGCTCCACCCTGGGCTACGATCCTGCGCCGCTTCGCGGCTCAACGGCCTGAAGCTCAAAGGCCCTAAGTGACCGGTATTGGGGGCTAACGCCCAATCGGGGACTCGTCGCCCCAATGTGGCGCGTTAGCTCTCACTGATACTCGCAGAATATAGTGTTGTTTTCGGACACAGCGAATGCCTTGCCGGAGCGGGCGCAGCACGCTGCGCCCCTACACCGTATTTCGCGAGCATCAGTAGTTGGCGCATCAGACGCGATATCGCACTTTCCCTCACATTTGCCCTCTTTGCCGCTCTATCGATCGTATTCGTTAGCAAAAGAGCCCCAATGGTCTTGTTTGGTTGTAAGTTGTTCATTTATAAGGGTTTACTTTTTTCAATGAGAGTATTTGAGAGTGGCTGAGAGGTTTTCCGGCTTTTGGGGCCCGCCGGCGAGGTTGCCGGTTGGCCGTCCTTTTCCTTTATGTTGCAGATGAGTCATTTGGTTTGTCGTTTTTAGGATAACAACTCGATCTTGGGATTCCTTGCGGCCGTTGGGTAAGCCTGTTGAAAACAAAGGGACTATATTTATAATTTATCCGTGAATGAGTTGGGGTGAATTGCGGTTCTTTTGGGGACGAGCGGTTTTTTGGCCGAGTGGCGGGCTCGCGTCCGCGAGTCAAGGCGGTGAAGGAACCAGGTGCGAGTTTCCAGAGCGGCCCAAAGCGGACTTTCGTCCGCACCCGGCCGCCCTATTCAGGCCGGCCTTTGTGAACGCTCCTCGGGTTGGCGGCGACTTTGTTCGGTGTCGCCCTGTCAGGGCTCTGTGGTGGTTCGGTTTTGTACCTAGGGCTGACGCCCTAGGCTGTTCTTCTTTCGCCGCTTTCGCGGCTTTTCTTGTCGTTCCGGCGCCAGATCCTCGGGCAAGGCTAAAGCACGGGGTTCCTCTTCCATCCGGTCGGCTCGATCAGGGTTCCTTGGAAGGCCGGCGCCAGACTGCCCTAAGAGACGCCGGCGGGAGACGCCGCTGCTCCGCGGCGAAGACCGGCAGGATTGCCGGTCCCCACGGCGGTCTAACGCCGCTTGTGGTGTCGGGTGAGTCCATGTTGAAACGCTTGGCCCGCAGCGAAATGGCTATAATAGCTATGAGGGCCACAATGCAGACCGTTAACATCGCCGAGCTGAAGAACCGTCTGAGCCATTACTTGCGCCAGGTCCGGGCAGGAGAGGAGATTCTGATTCGTGATCGTGCCCGGCCGGTCGCCAAGATTGTTCCACTCTCGGCCACGAACGATTTCAGCGCGGAAGAACTGGAGCTGGCGGCTGATGGCATCATCTCGCTGCCGGAAAAGGAGTTGGACATCGACACTTTCTTGGCGCTTCCACGCGCGGACGTACCGCTCGAAGTAGCCGCTCAAGCTGTCGTTGATGATCGAGAAGAAAGTGAGACCCGCATTCTGGGACAGTAGCGCTTTGGCGCCGTTGTGCGTTTCAGAGTCCGCCACTCTAACATCCGAAGAGCTCGTGAAGACCTACGAACCGCAGGTAGTTTCGTGGACAACGCCAGTCGAGATCAGAAGCGCGATATCCCGGCTGACGCGACAAGGAAGAATCACGGAGGCTGACTCCGACAACGCTGTGGACTGTGTGGAGCGCCTCAAAGCATCGTGGCGTGAGGTGCGTCCATCTAACGCCCTGCGCGACATGGCGGAGACGCTGCCCGGCGTTTACGGACTCAAGGCAGCGGACTCGCTGCAGTTGGCAGCCGCTCTTACTTGGTGCCGCGAGCGGCCCCGGGATCGTCCCTTCGTTTGTTACGACTTGAAGCTGGCTGAGGCCGCGAGACAGGCCGGTTTTGCGGTGGTCACCGGCTTGGCTCGAACCTGATCCGAGGGGGCGGCTACCCGGCTTGGGGGTAATCCTAACGCGGACGAGCCGCCACCGAAAGGGGGAGCGTGGCCGCTAGCGGATGAGGCGCGCCGAAGCGGCTAACCGCTCCCTGACGGTCGCGGCTCTGAATCTGAGATGAACTTCGGACTTATCGGCGCAGGCCAAATCGGCAGGGTTCGCGCTAAAGCGATTCACCGTGCCGCGGGTTGCGAACTGACCGCGGTCAGCGACGCCGACGCTGCTCGCGCTCGTTCCCTGGCCGCGTCTGCTCAAGCGGCGGTTTGTGCCAACTACGAAGAACTAGCCCGCATTTCTCATCGATTCCCGAAAACGGGGTTGGCGGGGCGCGCGGGATGGGATTTCATGGTCTTGAGGCGGCATCGCCTCTCGGCGGGGCCGCCGTGGGGCAGAAACGGCCCGGCATGCTGTCCGCGACCCTGGCCGAGGCGTTTTTCGTCTGTTTTTGGGCAAACCTCGATTGCCGCCCCTGTCGAGCCCTGTGTGCTTCAAGTATTACTTGAACTCGCCTTGCCGTTTTCAGCAGCGCCGCGGCTCCCCCCGTTCGAGATTCTCATACGCTTGGGCGAACACCCCCGCCCAGGCGTATCCCGTCGCCAGCGAAATCCACACTTTGCGCGCCGTGATCCGGATGCGCGCTCCGATCTTCAACAACCGCAGCCGGATCGTCGTGCATTGCGCCCGCGCCATCTTCGTCCCCGCCAACCCCAGCCGCCGCAGCGTCTCCAGCAAACAGTACCCGATCGATGAAAAATATAAGCGGATCTGATTCGACCGCAATAGCGCGGTCGAGGTGCGGTCGGCGAACAGCCCCAGCTGCTGCTCCTTGATGCGGTTCTCCATCTCTCCGCGGGCGCAGTAGATCGTCTCGTATAAGTGTTGCGCCGCCGCTTGCTTGGGCGTCAGCGACGTCACCACGAAACGCGGGTTTTCGCCCTTCGCCAGATACTCCGCCTTGGCCACCACCCTGCGCCCCCGCGCCCAGCTGGTTCGCGTGCGGTAGCGGAAATCCCCGAACGCCCGGGCCGCCTTGCCCCTCTTGGCGAAACGCCGCCGCGCCAGCTTCATCCGTCTCTTGATCAGGCGCTCTAAACGCTCGTTTTTCGCCAGTCCGAACACGTAATCCACGCCCTGGTTCTCGCACCAGCTCATGATCTCGTCGCGGCAAAAACCGCTGTCGGCCCGCAGCAGGATCTCGACCTCGGGCCACACCCGCCGCAGTTGTTCGACGATGCGCCGGACCTCTTCGAGCGACCCCGCCGAGGCGTCGATGTTGGACGGCCGCAGGCGCGCGCACAGCAACTGGTCCCCGGCGAAAATGTAGAGCGGCAGGTAGCAATAGTGTCCGTAGTAGCCGTGAAAAAAGCGCCCCTCTTGGCGGCCGTGCAGCGCGTCGTCGGTGGCGTCGAGATCGAGCACGATGCGCTCGGGCTGGCACGGCTGCGATTGAATGTAGAGCGAGGTCAGCAGACGGTCGGCCGCGCCCGTGTCGAGAACGATCTTCTTGTAACGGCTTTGCGCGCCGGCCTTGGCCGGGGTCAACTCCAGGCGGTTGAGAGTGCTCTTGCCGGCGCCCGCCTTGCCGCGGTCTTGGGCTCGGCGGCGCTGCTTGCCTTCGAGGTCTTGTTTGCCGCTCAGCAGGGCCAGCAGCGGGTCGGAGCGCAGCTGATCGTGATCGTTGAGGTCCTCATAACCCAGCGCCAGCCCGTAGACGCGCTGCGAGACCAGCTCGCGCACGCTGTGTTCGACTTGCGCGGGCTGGCGGTGATCACGGAAGCAGGCGGCGAACTGCCGCACGATGCCGCTGCGCTGTTCGGTCTGGCGCAACAGCATGGCGCCGCCGTCGGAGGTGATCATGCCGCCGTCGAAACGGGCTACCACCTGGCGGCGGCCATGGTCGGCGAAGGTGAAGCTGGTTTGGGTACACTCTGTCATGGCAGGGGTCGCTTTCTTGCTGGCTGAAACATATTGTAATCATTATGTTTGTGCCACAAAAGGCGGCCTTCCGCCAACCCCGCGATGAGAAATCCGGGCTAGTCCGCCGCGAAGACGTGGAAGCCGTCATCATTTCGACGCCTCCCGACAGCCACGAGCGGATCGCAATTGCCGCGCTTGAAGCAGGCAAACATGTCCTGTGTGAAAAGCCCCTTGGCCCCAACCCCGGCGCCTGCCGGCGTATGCTGGACGCTGCCGGGGGAGCCAGGCGCACCGTCGCCACGGGCTTCTGCCAGCGCTACTTTCCCGCGATTCAGTTCGTCAAGGAAGCCGTCGCCAGCGGCCGAATCGGCGAAATCTCCTATGTCCGCGCGTTCACCGGGCACGCCGGGCTTTCTGAATTCAGCGAACCATGGGTGCATGACAAGGAGGTCGTCGGCGGTGGCGCCTTGATGGATAACGGCATCCACATTATCGACCTGGTACGCTACATTCTGGGCGAAATCACCGAAGTCTACGGCACTGCCTCCGCAAACGTTTGGAAGTTCGAGGGGTCGGAAGACAACGGTTTCGCGATGCTCCACACGGATAGCGGGAAAGTCGCTCAACTGCAAGCCAGTTGGACGGAATGGCGTGGCTATCGCTTTTTCATCGAGGCCTACGGCGACCGCGGAATGGCCCGTGCTTCCTATGCCCCAATGTTCTCGATGGCGGTTTATCTGGACGAGCTGGGTTCGATGCGCCGCCGCAAGTACAGCCTTTATCCCGGGGTATTCGCGCGGGAAAAGCTTCAAGGCTGGAAATCGACGGTTCGCGTGGCATTCACCGAGGAGCTGCAGGATTTCGTCCGCTTGGCGGCAGGCCAGGGCACTGCTACAATCGCGGACGGCATTGCCGGATTGAGGGCTGTTGAAATCGCGCACGCGGTCTACACTAGCAGCGAGACAAGACAACCCGTCAGACTGGCGCTTCCCTGAGGGGCGCAATCCCCGCCGCGCAACATGCGAGACGTACTGCGAAAGCTCAGCCGTTGGGACCAGACGCTGCTGCTGCTCGTTGGGGTCTACCTGCTGCTGTGGCCGGTCGAGCCTCTCTCCCCACTCGTTCTCGAAGTCCGTGTCGCGCTGCAAATAGCGATCTACGCGATTGGGTCGGTCGTGGTCGCGCGGTTCGCGATTCGCGGAACAAATGTCCTCATCCGCCGGTTTTTGTGGAGAGTCCGCCATCGGCTGATCGCTGTCTACTTGTTTGTTGGCGTGATACCCCTGGCGCTGGCGGTCACGCTTGCCGGATTCGGCCTGGTGTTGCTGTTCGGACCGGTGGCGGCCTACATGGTCAGATCCAATCTCGACCAGCACGCCACGGCGCTGCAGTCCGCGGCGTCGTCGTTTGGTTGGGAGCTTCGCGCGACTGAGCCTGGCCGCCGCCGGGAGGCCGTCGACCGTTTCATCTCCGACGCCTCACAGCGCTTCCCCGGAATCATGTTGCGAGTGGATACACCGCGGGGACCGGCCGGCTTCCCCCCATGGCTTGTTGATGGCAGGCTTCCCGGCACCATCCAAAAATTTCAGGGCGTGCTGAGGCGTGACGGAAAGCTCTATCTCGCCGGCCACGCTCAATACTCGTCTGATTCGCCTTCCGTCTTGCTGATGATGCCGCTGACGGCGGAGTATCTGGCGCGATTGTTGCCGGGGCTTGGCATTGTCGAAAGGATGGCCCCAACTGCTCCCTTGAGCGGCGGGGGGGCTCTCAAGCGAGCCGGCCGTCGCCTGGTTGATGGCCGGGGGGACACAGTCGGTGGAGGCCGGCAGGTGGGAGACGAGCAGTTGCCGCCTCCGCTGAGTCCTCTGGATAGAGAGATTCGCTGGCCGGCGCTGATACCGGTGCTGTCATGGGAGAGCGGCGAATCCCGGCTCGAAGCAGTCTTCGCTTTGCGCTCGAGGTATTCGGCCGTGGGACGCCTGCTCTTCGCCGGCCAATCGATGGAGGTCGCCCGCCGGGTTCAGATCGCGGGCTACGTGCTTGCGGGGCTGTTTTGCGGGGCTGTGGTGATTTCGCTGATTGTCGCTGTTTCCTTGACCCGAACGATGACCGGAGCCGTCCACGAACTTTACCTGGGAACGCAACGGGTGAACCAGAGCGACTTTTCTCATCGCGTGGCGATTCGAGGGGATGATCAGCTCACGGAATTGGGCCACTCCTTCAATGCCATGACGGAGTCAATCGAGCGCCTGATCGAGGAGTCCCGCGAACGTCAGAGGCTTCAAGCCGAGCTGGAAATCGCATGCGAGGTGCAGGCCCGGCTTTTTCCGCGTGAGCTGCCTCGGCTTAAGAGCCTCGATGTGCTGGGCGTATGCCGGCCGGCTCAGGAAGTCTCCGGTGATTTTTTCGACTACGTGGAACTCTCGCCGACTAGGCTGGCGCTGGCGTTCGGCGACGTCTCGGGAAAGGGAATCTCCGCTGCTCTGGTGATGGCCAGTATGCATTCGATCGTCCGGACGCAACTGTCCTTGCTATCCCGCGGTAACGGGGAACTGACCCTTTCCACCGCCGAACTGGTCGCAAGAGCCAACCAGCAACTGTACGCCGCCACGGCGGCCGACAAGTTTGCGACCCTGTTTTTTGGCTGCTACGACGAACAAGAAAGCGCCCTGGTCTATACCAACGCCGGCCACCTGCCGCCCTTCCTGATTCGCGGCGGCGAGGTGCGACTGCTTGACGTCAGCGGCCTTGTAGCGGGCGCTTTCCCTGACGCTCAGTATGAGTCCAGCAAGATCGAGCTCAAGGCCGGCGACTTGTTCGTCGCCTACACGGATGGCGTCACCGAACCGGAGAACGCCTATGAAGAAGAGTTCGGCGAGCAGCGCCTGATCGAAGCCCTGCTGCGTCATGCTGACCGCCCAATCGATGAAATCATTCAAGCCGTCATGCAGGAAGTCATCGAATGGACAGGCGAAACTACTCTGCAGGACGATATGACCATGCTCGTGGCGAGAAGGCTTTCATGAAGCAGGGGCGTCAAATTCTCTTCCTGTTTCCGCTGATGGCGGGCGTGCTGATCTTTGGCACGGCGGGCTTCCGCTGGGTCGAAGGTTGGGACTGGTTCGACAGCTTTTATATGACCCTCGTCACCTTGTCGACGGTGGGTTATCAAGAGATTCACCCGTTGAGTCAGCAAGGCCGACTTTTTGCTTCCATTTTGATCGTCACCGGCGTCACCGTGATTTTCGTCACGATCGGTATCTTGGGTGATTTTGTTGTTAAGTTGGAACTAGCGGATTATTTCGGCCGCAGGCGAAGTCGGCGCATGGTTGCCAAGCTTTCCGATCACTACATCATTTGCGGACTGGGGCGTGTCGGCCGCGGCGCCGTGCAGGAATTGCTCCGTAGCGGAGCGCGCGTGGTGGCGATCGACAGCAGCCCCCAGAAAGCGCGGTGGGCGATTGATCAGGAGATCCCGACGATCGTCGGGGATGCAACGCAGGATGAGACCTTGCGAGAGGCGGGTATCGGCGTTGCGGCGGAGCTGGTCTCAGCCATCGCCAGCGACGCGAACAACGTATACGTGGCCTTGTCGGCGCGCGTCCTCAATCCGAACCTGTTGATCTCCGCTCGCGCCACCAATGAGCAAGCGGAAGAAAAGCTTCGCCGCGCCGGCGCCAACACCGTATTCACCCCCTACTCCTTTATTGGCCACCGGCTTGCCCAGTCGATGCTGCGGCCACACGTCACCAGCTTTCTCGATATCTCTTCCGCATTTCACCGCTCCTCCGGCCTGGAACTGGAGTTCGAGCAGATCAAGGTGTCGGCGTCCAGTGTCGTCTCGTCCAAGACGCTCGAAGAATCCGGTATTAAGCAGAAGCACGGTGCCATCGTCATGGCCATTATTAAGCCCGGAGGGGAGATGCAGTTCAATCCCTCCGGCAAGTCCG
The DNA here is from genome assembly GCA_965226185.1 of Bryobacterales bacterium. Taxonomy (GTDB): domain Bacteria; phylum Acidobacteriota; class Terriglobia; order Bryobacterales; family UBA6623; genus CBDCYS01. The sequence continues at coordinate 1,528,736 of CBDDCT010000007.1, read as the reverse complement.
TGATTGAGCCGGGCGACGTGCTGATCGTCATGGGAGAGCGAACGAAACTGAAGGAGTTGGAACTGGAATTGGAGTCCTAGTTGCGGAAGATCCTGACCGCGGCTCAGATGCGCGCAATCGATCGTCTCACGATCGAAGAGCGCGGAATGACAGGCCTGGTGTTGATGGAAAACGCGGGCCTGCGAGTCCACGAATTCCTTGCCGAAAAATACTCGCCTCTCAGCGCCCAGCGCATCGTCATCCTGTGCGGCAAGGGAAACAACGGCGGAGACGGGTTGGTTGTCGCCCGGCGCCTTGTGATCAACGGGCTTTCGACCGAGCTGCAAGTCGTTCTGTTTGGCGATCCCGAACGGTTGAAGGGCAACGCGGCCGCTAACTACAAGATGCTGCGGGCGGTCGACTTCAAGCCGATCGTGGTGGACGATTCCGAAGGATGGCGGCAACTGCGCCCCAAGCTGCTGCCAGCGACAATCGTGCTCGATGCTCTCCTCGGCACGGGGCTTCGCGGACCGGCCGAAGGGCTGTTCCTGGAAGTCATTCGAGACCTCAACACCAACTTCCAGCATGCCTCGATTGTGGCGGTAGATATGCCTTCCGGGCTGCCTTCCGACAGCGGAGAGCCCCAAGGCGAAGCCGTTCGCGCTGCCCACACCGTCACCTTCACGGCGCCGAAAGTCAGCCAGATCTTCCCCCCGAATTGCGAAGCCGTAGGGAATCTGCGTGTGGCGGCGATTGGAACCGCCCCATCGCTTTTGGAATCCAACCCGGATCTGAAGCTGTCGCTGGCCGAGCCGTCCGATTTCGCGCCGCTGTTTGCCCCCAGGGACCGCTCGGCCCACAAAGGCGACTTTGGACATGTTCTGGTCATCGGAGGGTCGAGGGCGACGCCGGGCGCCGTGCTGATGGCGGGAACCTCGGCGCTGCGGGCGGGTGCGGGCCTGGTGACCGTGGCAACCGCCGAGAGCGCGGCCGCGGCGATCGTGTCCCATACTCCGGAGCTAATGACCGTACCCGTGCCTGAAGCGGATGACGGCTCCATGCCGGCCGATGCCTTTCAGCCGAGCTGGACGGAGCGCGCGACAGTCGTTGCGCTGGGGCCGGGAATCGGAACGAAACCAGCGAATCAAGAACTGGTTCGGCGAATTGTTCGAGAGGCCGGGCTGCCCATGGTCGTCGACGCGGACGGGTTGACCGCGCTGGCGTCCGATGAAAGCGATTGGGGCGGCGACGGCCGCGTTCTGGTCCTGACTCCGCACCCCGGCGAAATGTCGCGGCTGACGGGCCTTCCGGTCGCCGAAATTCAAAACCGCCGGGTCGAGATCGCCCGCGAGTTCGCCCAGCGGCGAGGCGTCTGCCTAGTGCTCAAAGGAGATCGCACGCTGACGGCGACGCCCGACGGCCGGGTTCTTGTCAATCCAACCGGGACCCCTGGAATGGCCAGCGGCGGCTCGGGCGACATCCTCACGGGAATGATCGCGGGGCTGCTGGCCCAGTTCGCGGACGAACCTCCGGAACGGGTCGTCGCGGCCGCTGTCTATCTCCACGGACTTGCCGCCGAACTAGCCGCCGAGGAAGGGAGCGAGCAATCGATGCTCGCGACCGACATTTTGAACTGCCTCCCCCGGGCTATCCGCGGATTACGCGAGTGACTCAGATTCGCATCATCCAGCTTTCCCAATTTGCGTGGTCCGCGTAGTCAGTGGAAAGAAATCCGTGGATAAAAAACCCTCCGAGATCACCCGTTCTCCCGAAGAGACGATGGAACTCGGCCGCCGCCTGGCGCGGGAGATCCAAGCGCCGCAAATCGTCCTGCTCGCCGGAGACCTCGGAACCGGAAAAACCACCCTGGCCAAGGGCCTGATCAGTGGCCTGGGCGCCAGCCCGCCCGAAGACGTGCTGAGCCCGACGTTTTCACTGGTCCATGAATATGAAGGTGACCCGAAGGTCTATCACATCGACCTATACCGCCTGGACCGCGTCCCCGAGTTCGAGACTCTTGGCTTGGATGATTTATGGGATGAGAATGCCGTCGTATTGATCGAATGGGGCGAGAAGTTCTCCGGCCAGATCCCCAGGCCGAGAATTGAAATTCACATCACCGACATGGGTGACGACAACCGCGAAATCAGCGTCCTCTCCCAAGACTGAGCGGCCGGCGGCGACGCTACGACGCCGCTCGACTGGCGCGGATCGAAGCCAAGGAGTTAGCGGCCAGCCTGGCGAGGAACACACATAACAAGCCCACTAGCGCGGGGCGGAAGAAGTTGTCGAAGCTGTTGCGGGTTGTCCACAGCAGTGGCCCTAGCAGTACCGCCCACGTCGCCAGCCTGGTTGGCCGCGAAAAGTCAAAACGGTCCGCCCAGACGAGCAAAGCGGGCAAGGCCACGAAATAGAGCACCACTCCGGCAGTACCAAAGTTCATGTAGGGTTCGGCCACGGCCGAGAAGCCCAGCCCTCCGAAGTGATTGTAACTCCATGGCGCGGCTTGTTTCGTCACCCAATGGCTCGGCGGCAGCTCTTCAAGCGGAAGATAGGAGCCGCCGGCCCAGTCACTAGAAAAGTTCGGGAACACAGCCAGCAAGCCTCTCCAGTAGGTGCGGCCCCAACGGAAGCTCTCGGTTTCCATGTATTGCACCGTGTGGACCAAGGGCCGCAGGCTGGCTCCCATCTCGGTGACCGCCGCCAGCGGGCGCCAGGCTCCGGCCTCTTCCGAGATCGAGCGTTCTCCAAGGCGTGCATCTCTGAGTACGGTGATCATTGGTATGACGAAGAGCATGACGGCGACGGCGGCAATGTAAACCAGTTTCGGCAGCCGGAATCCCCGCTTGTGAATCACCGCCAGCACGGTGATGACCGGGATCAATCCGAAGCCCCGGAATCCCAGCCAAAAGATGACACTGCTCCAAATCGCGACGATCACCAGCACCGGAAAGATCCGCCGCCAAGGTGCTGCCGCGGCCATTAGATAGAGTCCAATCGGCGCTACGTTGAGGCTCGTCACGAAGAAGCGCGGGTCATACCAATTGGTGAGCTTGTAAGTCTCGAAATAGGTCGCCCCGAGCAGCCGGTCGAAACCAAGAGACCTCATTCCCCAGAGGAACATCACGAGCCCGCCCAGAAAGATTGCCAATCCACAGTGGGAAATCACGGCGTTGTGATAGCGAACGTTGACAGACGCGGCCTGTTTCCGCAAAGGCCATTTCCACACCGCTAGCGAAGTGCCGGCGAGGTACGCCATCAGAGCCAGGATGACGAGCGACAGAGCCGGCTCCAGGCCGCTGTGCATCAGCCACGCCGGTACGCGGCCGACGTCCAATTCCAGACTCCAGGGCACGGCCAGACCCAGATGGAATACGCCGAACACGTACAAGTACACCATCGCCGGTGACAGCGGGTGCAGCCGCAGAGCCCGCAGGCTCACGGCAAGGCACAACCCCCAAACCGCCGCGGCCGCCACGGAAGCGGCGCGGTCACTGTGCGCCGCGTCTACCCACAGCAACAACGCGGCGGCCGAAAGCAATGCGGCGGTGACAACGATCGTTGTTCCGGGGATACGGCCAGGCTGGCGGGGCAGGATCGCGGCGCCGGCAAGCGAGACTCCCGGAGTGAACACCTTGGCTAGCTCTTGCTGGACACGGCTTCGGCCCGAAGCGAGTGTTCAGGACGGGACGAACACAGTGTCCGGACCAGCTCATCGTAGTTGGCTGTCAGGTTCTCGAGCGATGTCCCGATACCGAAACCTTTCTCGGCGAGGCGCCGGCAGGCCTCGGAAGGTGACAAGCGCTTCGATTCCAGCATTCGTCTGAGTCCCACCGCCCAATGCAACGGACCCGCCTTCAATGAGTAACGGTGACTGATGCGCGGCAGCACGACCGCCTCTTCGGTAATGCGGCTGGACATCAGCAACGGCAGTCCGGCCGCCTGGGCCTCGAGCGCCACCAGCGGCAACCCCTCGTGCAGCGACGGCAACAAGAAGGCGTCAAACAAACCGACCATGAGTTCGGATACGTCGGCGCGCTCGCCCGCGAAGCGAATTCGGGGGAGCAGTCCGAGTTGTTCGGCCTTCGCTTCGAGCCGTTCGCGCAGCCGTCCTTCGCCAACGATGACAAATCGCGCTTGCGGCATGACTGTTGCCGTGGCAGCGGCGACTTCAAGAAGAAAGTCTTGGTTCTTCTGTGGCTCGAGCCGGCCGACATGGCCAACCACGGGCGCGCCGGCCGGAACGCCGAACTCGTTTCGCAATTGGATGCGGTCCGGAAGGAGACGGCGAAATTTCTCCAGGTCAATTCCATAAGGCGCGGGACGCACACGCGGGTTCTTCTTGTGGTCCTTTCCAAACAGCGCCTCGGCGGCCGGGGCCGAACAGGCCAGGCCCCGGCTCATGGAGCGGCTCAGCAGGGACTTCATCCAGCTTCGGTAGACAAGGCGAAATCCGTTTCGGGAACCGCCATCGTGCGAGTTGTGGCTGTGCGCGAGCCGAACCGGGACTCCCGCCGCGCGGGCGACCCGCAAGACCCAGCCGCTGAAATAGTGCACATGACTGTGGACGATGTCATACCGCGTCCGGCGAAGCAGGCGATACAAGCGCTGCGTGAACAGCTCCGGACGCCGAACGGGGCAGCGCCAGATCCGCGAACCGCGCCGCTCCAGCTCATCGGCATAGGCGCCCTTCTCCGGTCCCAGCAGGCAGAAGTCAAAGGCCCAGCCCGAGCCGTCGGCGTGCCGTGCCAGCTCCAGCAGCCATGTTTCGACCCCGCCGGGGTCCAGGCCGCCAAGCACGTGCAGCACGCGAGGACGGTCACTCGCACGGGGAGAACTTCTCGAGAGGTCAGGCACCAATGGCTCGATCGACACTGGACCGAATCGGCTTTAGCAAGATGACCGCAGCCGCCAAGGCGAACTCGCGCCGCCGTACCGCCAGCGGGAAAAATTCAGGTGACACCGAGTACTGGTATTTCCAAGCATGTACCGCCGCGTAATTGTACAGCTCAAAAAGAGCGTACACCGGCGTGTCTGATCGAACTCCCAGGCGCGGTCCATCAGCAGCGGCAGCGGCTCGGGCAGTGGCCCCAGCCCGCCGAGCAGCTCGCGGCCCAGCTGCTCGCGCCGCAGTTTCTCGAAGACGGCGTCGAGCACGCCGTTCTTCTGCGAGAGCGCGCGGGCTTTTCTTACTGGACCACTGAACGCGCCTGAGGGCCGTCGTCGTCGTCGCGCGCGCGGAGCGGCACCCTGAAATAGCGGTAACGTCGCACTGAACCCGACACTCCAATTGAGGCTGTTGAGCGAGGTACCCGCTGAGCACCGAGAGCCCGAGGGGTAATCTCTGTATTCCTCGGTACCTTACTGGCTTTTCCAAAGTGAGACGGGCGTCCAACCCGAATTTTTTCGCGTTTTCATTTACGTTGAGAGGGTTTACAGACTCTCTCGTTTTGATATAGTGTTATGGTTCGGTCATTATCGATTGCGGAGAGATCGGACGGATTTTTTGCCGCGAAAGGAAGGTGTCTGGTGAGTTCGAACAAGACCAATGAAGGTCAGGACAAGACTCAGCAGCGCAAAAACGGCTTCTCCCGCCGCACCTTTATGCAAGGTGTGGGCGTTGGTAGCGGCGCCGTCGGCGCCGGAGTTCTGACTCAGGAGGCCAAGGCCGCCCAACATGTCGTGGGGCCGGGCCCGGTTTCGATGAGTCTGAGAATTAACGGGAAAGCTCACAAGGTCAGCCTGGAACCGCGGGTGACCTTATTGGATGCGCTGCGCAATCATCTCGACTACACGGGCGCGAAGAAGGTTTGCGACCGCTCTACGTGCGGAGCTTGCACGGTGATCGTGGACGGCAATCCCGTCTACGCTTGCTCGATGCTGGCGATTGAGGCGCAGGGGCGCGACATCCAGACCATCGAGGGTCTGGCGTCGGGCGATGATCTGCACCCGATTCAGAAACATTTTGTCGAGAACGACGGCCAACAGTGCGGTTTCTGCACTCCGGGTTTCGTCCTCGCCTGCAAGGCGTTTCTCGACAAGAATTCCAACCCGACCATGGCGGAAGTGGAAAAGGGCTTGAGCGGCAACATCTGCCGTTGCGGCACCTACGTCGGTGTTCGCCAAGCCGTGCTCGACGCAGCCGGCGAGTTGAGAGGAGGGGCCAGTGGCGACTAATTATGATTGGCCGGCCGCGGCAGACCGCAGCCTCATTGGAGGAAATATCAGCCGTCTCGACGGACCTGACAAGGTGACCGGACGGGCGACTTACGCCTACGACCGCAACCTGCCCGGGATGCTGGTTGCCAGGCTGGTGACCAGCCCGCATGCTCACGCCCGCATCACCAAGATCGATACCAGCGCCGCGGAAGCAATCAAAGGCGTCCGCGCCGTCGACATCATCAAGGGTGAAGGCACCGAGGTGCAATGGGTCGGGACCGAAATCGCGGCGGTTGCCGCCGATACCGAAGACATCGCGCGCGACGCCGTCCGCGCGGTGAAGATTGACTACGAAGTCTTGCCGCACCTGGTCAAGGAAGAGGACATCGAAAACGCGGGCTCGGCGGTGAAACCGGCTTCGGACAAAACCGAAGGCGACCCCGACACGGCTTTCGCGCAGGCCGACGTAGTCCACGAAGGCTATTACGGTCTTCCGACGATCACGCACTGTTGCATGGAATCGCATGGTCAGGTTGTGGACTGGAGCGGCGACGAAATCATCGTCTACGCCTCGACACAGGCGGTCGGCCGCATCGGAGCGGACCTGGCGAAAAACCTTTCCCGCGACGAGAGCCTTGGCAACGTCAGTCCCAATCAGATTCGGGTCATCACTCCCGTGATGGGCGGCGGTTTCGGCAGCAAGTTCGCCATCGACTCATGGGGCGTTTCCTGCGCCAAGTTGTCGAAGAAAGCGGGCCGCCCGGTCAAGTTGATGCTCGACCGCGACGAAGAGCTGCAAATGGCCGGCGGCCGCCCGTCCGACTACGGCAAGATCAAGGTCGCGGCCAAGAAAGACGGCACTTTGGTCGCCTACCAGTCGGAAACCTGGTCGACCGGCGGCGTGACCAGCCGCGGCGCTCCTCCATTGCCCTATGTGATGCCGCCGCCGAACCACAAGGTGCGGCACCTCAGCGTGGCGACTAACACTGGGCCGGCGCGCGCCTGGCGCGCGCCCAACCACCCCCAAGCCGCCGTGCTGACCTGGGGCGCTTACACCGATCTGGCCGCGAAACTGGACATGGATCCCATGGATCTCGTGCTCAAGAACATCGGCCTGACCGCGCGGCCCGACGTCTACCGCAAGGAGCTGGCGATCGGGGCGGACATGATCGCCTGGAAGAACAGGTGGCATCCTCCAGGAGACAAGACCGCCGGTCCCGTCAAACGCGGCGTGGGCTTCTCGATGCACACCTGGGGCGGGCGGCCGCATGACAGCAATTGCGAGGTCACCATCCACCCCGATGGCAGCGCCGTTGCCGCTCTCGGCAGTCAGGATCTCGGTACCGGCGCCCTCACGGTGATCGCCATCGTGCTGGCCGAAACCATGGGCTTGCCGGTCGAAGCCGTCACGGTCGAGATGGGTGACAGCAAGTATCCGCCCTCCGGTGCATCCGGGGGCAGCACGACCGTGGGCGGTGTTTCGTCCTCGACTCGCCGTGCCGCTGTCGACGCCCTGGCAGAGCTGAAAAAAGTGGTTGCTCCCGCTTTCGGTGTAGACGCCGAACGGCTGGTCGCCAAAGACGGCTACATCAGCGTCCGCGGCGGTGATCAGCGCTTGAGCTGGAAAGCGGCCTGCAAGAAACTCGGTGCGCGCTCGGTCATGGCAAGCGGCAAACAGCCCGACCGCGACGGCGGCAAGCTCGCCGACAGCGGCGTGGGCGGCGTCCAGATGGCTGATGTTTCGGTTGACATCGAGACCGGAATCGTCAGCATGAACAAGATGATCGCGGTCCAGGATTGCGGTTTGATTATCGACCTCAAGCTGGCTGAAAGCCAGGTCTACGGTTCAATGATCATGGGCATCTGCTGGGCTCTCTACGAAGAGCGGATCTACGACCAGGCGAGCGGCCAGTATCTCAACGCCGACATGGAGTTCTACAAGCTGGCCGGCATCGGTGACATCGGAGAACTCGATGTCCACATGATGACCGGCGACTACGATGACCGCGGCGTCATCGGCCTTGGCGAGCCTCCGGCGATTTCGCCCGGCGCCGCCATCGGTAACGCCGTGTTCAATGCAATCGGCGTTCGTGTTCCAACCCTGCCCGTGACCCCGGACAAGGTCCTGGCAGCTCTTGCAAAAGGAGGGATGGCGTAATGCAGGCATTCGAATATGCAGCTCCGGACACTGTGAAAGGAGCGCTTGACCTTCTTTCGTCCAGCGCGGGCGAAACCGACATTTTGGCTGGCGGCACGGATCTGCTCAGCTTGATGAAGGAGCGGATCCACACCCCGAAACGGCTTGTCAGCTTGAAGAACCTTGCTGATCTTCATGGCATCGGTTCCTCGGGTGAGGGGCTTCGTATCGGCGCATTGGTCACGATCGATGAATTGCTGGCGAATCCGCAGGTTCGCGGCCAGTATGCATCCCTTGCTCAGGCGGCGGATGGAATTGGCGGCGGGCAAATGCGATCGATGGGAACCGTTGGCGGCGAGCTTTGCCAGCGGCCCCGTTGCTGGTATTTCCGCAATGGGTTCGGGCTGCTGGGGCAGGATTCCAGTGGCAAGTCGCTCATTCCGAACGGTGAAAATCAATACCATGCGATCTTGGGCAACAGCGGGCCGGCGTATTTTGTCAGCGCGTCGTGCCTGGCGCCCGCTTTAATCGCCCTGGACGCCAGAGTAAAGATCGCCTCGCCGGGCGGTGACCGTGAGCTGGCCGTGGAGAAACTCTTCCACACGCCGGCGAACGGCAACGAGAGGGAGCTCAGCCTTCAGCCCAACGAGATCTTGACCGAAATCGTAATCCCGGGGGGCGCCTCCGCGAACGCAACATACGAGGTGCGCCAGCGGAATTTGATGGATTGGCCGTTGGCGGCGGCAGCGGTTTCCATCAAGATGAGCGGCAGCAATGTCGAGAGCGCGCGTGTCGTGCTGGGGCATGTGGCTCCGACGCCGTGGCGCGCGCCCGAGGCCGAGCAGGCGCTCAAAGGCAACTCCATCAGCGAAGAAACCGCGGCGGCGGCGGGAGAGGCGGCCGTTGCCAAGGCAACTCCGCTGAGCCGGAACAGCCACAAGGCGCGGCTCGCCAGCGTGGCCGTCAAACGGGCTATTCTCCAGGTGGCTGCGGGGAGTGCTTAGCGATGCGGAACGCGGGCTTGAAGGTTCTCGAGAATCAGTGTGAGGCCATTCGCTGGAAGGGCATGTTCATCGATGCGGATGACGACCCGACGGTGCCGAAATCGAACACGCGCATCTATTGGTGCGTCTATACTCAAAGCCCGCTCGGCCCCGACAGCGAGGTGGCCGACGAGGAGACGTGTACGGCATCTCGTTCGTGCTACGAAAAACTGTAGTCTCGGAGCCGCTTGTAGCGCCTCGGAGCCGCGACCGTGAGGGAGCGGTAAGCGGCTAGCAGTCCAATCGGCCACCCTGAGGGCAGTGGCCAACGAATACGGCGCTGGCACAGGCGCCCGCGCCGTCCGCCGTCGCGGGAGACGTAGTAGAATAGGAAAGTATTTGCCGATTCCGGGGGGCGCCTCGGAGCAACCGCACTAAATGAATCGGAGCAACCGGAGAATTGGAAAATGAAAAACAAGACTGCATGTCTGGTAGCAATCCTGTTGGCCGCGACAGCCGCGCTAGCCGGAGCAAGCGAAATACAAGGCCGCTACATCGAAGCCCGCAACGCGGAGGTTTACGCATCCCATTGCTTCGCCAACTCCGAACTGGGGATTAGCGGTGACCTGGCCGTCATGGCTTGGCAGGTGGACCAGGGCGCCTATAACGGGGTGCCGCTGGATGGGTTGAGCATTGTTGCCGTCATCCGGGCAAGCTCGACTTTGGGTGATCCCTTCAGCAACCCCTACCCGGTGAAATCGGTGCTTATCTTCGACCAGCGCGCTTCCGAGCAACAGCGAGAAGCACTCGCGTCCTTCGCCAAGAGCGCCAGCAACGACCTGCTCAACGATGTGGTTCGCACCGAAGTCGCCCCGATCAGCCTCGACGTCAACGGCGATATTCACGCCCGGCGCGCCACGCTGACGGCGGGCAATTTGGTTCGCGTCGAGACCAGAGCGATTGAAGACACGGATTCTCTCTGCCATCTGGACGACATCTACTATGCTCCCCTCGTCGAACTGGATCACGCCATGCCGGCGTTCGCGCTTGAAAACCGCTTCGACGGCCAGGGCCTGGGAGTAATATTCAGCGCTCCCCGCCGCAGCAGCGCCTACCTCGCAACGTTCGGCGGCGGCGCCGTGAGCGCCGACTGATCATCGCTCGGACGGAGCGAAGAGTTCTATCATGACGGCAGGGAGCTGTGTGCCAGCTTCCTGCCGTTCTCTTTCTCTGGCCCGAAACAGGGGGTTTTGCCGCGAAACCCTTCGAGCCAACGGTCCGTCAACTGGATTAGGATACGAGTTATGAAAATCACAAGACTCCACGCGATCGTTACTTTCCTGGTATTGGCCTTCAGCCTCCCGCTGGCCGCCGCGGATTTCCAGGCCTCGGCCGGAAGCCCGCCACCGGAGGGCCTTGCCGAAGCGCTCAGCTCCATGCTTCAGTCCGAAGGCGTGGCGGCCACCGGACCCGACGGCAAGGTAGCCGCCGAGTTCTGGATGCGGTCCAGCGCATTTGAAGGTGAGACGATGGGCGGCTTCGGGGTAAGGTTCGACACAATCCCCGAGGGAGCGCTTCTCGGTGTCGTCCGTTTCCCCGATACGGGTTCTGATTTCCGCGAGCAGAACATCAAGCCCGGAGCGTACACGATGCGCTTTGGGTTGCATCCGGAAAACGGAGACCACATGGGCGTCGCCGCCAGCCGTGATTTCGCCCTGCTGATTACGGTTGAAGCAGACAAAGACCCCGCCAAAAACTACGAGTACGAGACCTTGACGAAGCTGAGTATGGACTCCTCCGGCAACCCCCACCCGACCATTATGCGTCTCGAATTGCCCGATGGAGACGAGTCCGCCCACATCTGGCAAGACGACATGGAACACTGGGTCCTCGACCTCAAGGCCGCCGACGATGTCATCGGCGTCGTCGTCTACGGTTACTCGGAAGAGTAGCAGCCTGCTCGGCGCTCGGGGCGACAGCCCGTAGGGGAAAGCGGTTCCTCGAAACTCAGCAAAGCGGGGTCACTCCGGTCGCCCGTCACCCGCCATAATCTCCTCGATCTCCTCAACCCCCCGGGGCAGTGCTCCGCTCAACACCCGCCCGCCGTCCTTCGTCACCAGCACCATATCTTCGATGCGAATGCCGATCTTCTCTTCCGGGATATACAGTCCGCACTCGATCGCAATCACCATCCCCGCCTTGAGCGGGTTGTGGGGACTGCCGGGATCATGCACGCCCAAGCCGACGTAATGGCCGATGCTGTGCCTCAAATATCGCCCCAAGGAATCACCGCCCTTGTCCTTGCCGTGCGAATCGAGGTACTCGAGCGCAACGTCATACAAACTGTTACTTCCCCGCCCCGCGAGAGTCATGCCCGGCCTCACCGCGGCGATCGCGGCCTCGGTGGCGCCCAGAACAATCTCGTAGAGTTCCTTCTGCCGGGCGCTAAACCGGCCGTTCACGGGAACGGTCCGCGTCAGGTCCGCCGCGTAATGGCTATATTCCCCTCCCACGTCCATCAGTACCAGCTCTCCACTCTCCAAACGGCCGCTATTCTCGACGTAGTGCAGGATCAGCGCCCGCGGACCGCCGCCGACGATCGGAGCGTAGGCAACCCTCGAGCAGCCCAGCTCCAGCATCTTGCCGATCATCACGCCGCTCACTTCGTACTCGTGGACGCCCGGACGAATCTTGCTCCAGGCCGCCCGATGCGCCGCGACCGTGGCCCCAATAGCTCGCTCGATGAACCCGACCTCTCCCTCCGTCTTCACCGCCCGCATGGCGGTGATCGCCGGCCTCGCATCCCCAATGGAATACCCCGGCGCAAGCTCCTCCAGCCGCTCCGTGCGATCCGGTTCCGGCTGGTCGGCGAATCCGACTTTACCCGGCAGCAGGGACCGCACGTAACCGTAGTCCTCCAGCGCCCGGCTCACGGCTGAGGGTAGCCTCTCCACGTCGCGAACATCAGAGAATCCCGTGAGACCCAGAATCTCGGGATTGTCGGGGCCGGCCCGAGAGCCATTCCAGCCTTCTTCGGAAGCATCGCGGGCCGGCAAGAAAAGAATCTCCCGGTACTTCTCGCGGGACTCGTTTTGGGGAAGCAGCAAAAGGCCCGCGCCCGGCTCATTCCAGCCTGTCAGATAGTAAAAGTTGCTCTCCTGCCGAAAAGGCGAGCGCACGTCCTGCGCCTCGCGCTCCCCGTAGCCAAACAGCAGGATGATGCCGTCGGAATGCTTGCTTGCCAGCGCCTCGCGCCGTTGCTGGTAGACCTCCCGCGGCTCCCTCTCCGCCGCGACGGACAGGGTGCTGACAGCCAGCGCCAGAGCGGCCACCCGCCAACCGAACCTCATACGGACTAGTATAGGCGCCGCCGTGCGAGGCAAAGCCGGTTCTTGTACAATGGCGTATCCCCGTCGATCCGAGGTCTCATCGATGAAGTTTATCCGCTGGCTCTTGCGCCTGTTTGCCATTGTCTTCAATCTGGGTGTCGCACTCTTTCTGCTCGGTGTTGGGTTCATTGGCTGGCTGGAGGGACATGACGTCAACTTCGACCTCGTCCCCGGCGTCGAGCCCGAAAACATGGCCCTAACCCTCATTGGCCTGGCCCTCTTCGCCCTGCTTGCGGTCGCGCTGAGCCGAAAGCGCTCCAAGCTTGCCCGCATGCTGATGTTTCTGTGGAACCTGCTTGTCTCGTCATTGCTCGTCTGCGCCTTCACGCGGCCTTCTTACAGGTTCGATGGAATGGAACACCTCCACCAGGGAATGATCCTCTTCCTGATCTCGCTGATCGCCCTTTACGGAAGCTGGACGGCGATCAAGCAGTTGTCTCCCGCCGCCAAAAGCTAGCAGCCTCCGGCGTCGAGGGCGCAACTGCCGTCCGCGCCTTGCAGTTTCCACGCACCGTACTCCATGGCCAAAAGTGGCGAGTGACTGAAACGAAAGAGGTTGTTGGTTAGGGTATGCTGGCGCCACAGCACGTGCAGCAGCACGGCCAGTTTGCGCGCCACCGCCACGACCGCTTTGCGCTTCGCGCTGGGGCCGCCCCGCGCCGCCAGTCCCAGTCCCCAGCGCCGCAGCTCCGAGTCTTGCCCGTGATGTCCCAGAATGTATTGCGAACATTGCACCAGCAGTCGCCGCAACATACGGTCGCCGCTTTTGGTGATGCTCAGCTCGGGCGAGCGCTGGCCCGAATCGCGCCGCTTCGGCCGCAGCCCCATGCGCGGACCGGCGTCGCGGCTGCGCCGCAGCCGTTGCGGATCGTTGTCCAGGTTCAGCACGAACGCCAGTGCGGTGACCGGCCCCACCCCGCGGATCGAGCGCAAGCGCTTCGTCGCCGGATATTTCTCCGCTCCCAGCTTCTCGATGCGTTTGTCAAAGCGGCGGATTTCGTCGCTGACGTGCTGGATCACGCCCAGCAGCGGCTTGAGCGCGTCCCGCGGATCGTCCGGGATTTGCGGGCGGGCTTTGTTCACGAAGGCCTCGCTGCTGGAAGCCGGCAAGCGCTCCCCGAAACTTTTCACGACGCCGCGCACGGTGTTGATCAGTTTCGTGCGGGTCTCGACCAGCGTTTCGCGTGCTTTCAGCACGGCCCGGTCGCATTGAATCGCCAGCGAACACGGCTCGACGGCGTTCAGCATCTCGGGCAGGCGCAGCCCCAACTCGGCCAGCCGCTGGGCGTCCGTGCGGTCGTCCTTCGACAGCGACTGCGTGATCAGCGCCAGGCGGTGCGTGTCGGCCATTAGCGGCTCGTGCCCGAGCCGGGTGAGCAAGCGGTACACCCAGTTGGCGTGGGTGCCGCTTCGAGCACCAGCCGCATCGGGGACCAGCCGCCGAAGTAGCGCTCGAACGCCGTCGGCGAGGTGTGCAGCTTCTTGCGCTCGACGATTTCGCCGTCGAGATTGATCAGGCAGACGTGGCTGTGCTTGTCGCCGAGGTCGACCCCGGCTACGACGTTGAGGCCTTGCTCGATCATTTTCCGCTTCGATTTCTGCTGTGACAGTTGCCTGAAAGTTTTGCTATGGTTCTTCATGGCTCGTCATCTCCTAGTGATCAGATTGTGATCAGAAAACCATCCGGGATCGCCGCCCGCAGGGCGGCGAAGCCCTTCGCGGGGAGTTTAGCTCACTCTGCCGATGACGAGCCTCCTCATTTTATCTCTGTTGCGGGCGTCTGAAGTTTTCCGCCATAGTCGGCAGCGATTTGACTATGCAGGCACTCACAGCTTGTTCGGCGCCCTCCACGCTCCGGTATCACATCAAACTCAACCCACGAATCTCCCGAACGCCTGCTGAATCCGGGAAGCCAGACCGCGGATCGCCTCCTGCCCGGCTCCCCGCTTGATGAGCCCGTGGCCGCCGCCGTCGATTTCGTACAACTCGTGGGAAGCGGAAATCAGCGGCAAAGCGTCGCGCATCTCGTCGAGCGAGCCGAAAGCGTCTTTCGACCCGTGCGCGAAGAACACGGGAACTTGCACGTCCGGGAAATGAGCGGTACGCAGGCTTTCGGGCTTGCCCGGAGGGTGCAATGGATAGGAGATCAGCAGCAGACCGGCGGCGACTGCCGAGTCCTCGGCCGCCAGCAGCGTGGTTTGCCTGCCTCCATAGGACTGGCCACCGAGGAAGACGCGGCCGGTTACGAACTCACGAACCGCCTCGACTGCTCTCCTGAGCCCCTCGCGGTCCCGTTTGGCGTCGCCTCGATGGGGTGGTCCCTTGGGACGCGACTGGCGATAGGGCAGATCGCATCGCAGCGTGGCCACGCCGGCCTCGGCGAACTCTTCCGCCAAGGCAACGAGTAGCGGCGCGCCACAGTTGGAGCCCGCGCCGTGCGTGAGAACCAGCGCGTCATTGGAGGGCTTTTCGGCGGCGTGCAAGTACCCGCGCACGGACGGACCCTCTGGATAGTCGCGCGCGAAAGGTTCCGGCTCAGCCCGCATTCGCTCCAGGATAGCTCGTTTCGGCCGAAAGTCCGAGTTTGGCGGCGCCTGGCCTTTAAGACACGAGGGCAGCCGAAGGCCCTCCACAAGCTCGTCGGATGGGGAAAACCGAATCCGATCAAAGGTCTAGCCGTGTTAGGATTGGTTAGCCGGCGGGAAGGCTTGTAATCACCAGTAATCCGGTAGCGGTACAATCTGGGCGTCGATGGTTGGCACCACCATCAGCCACTACAAGATCCTCGACAAGCTCGGCGAGGGGCACGGTGGGCGAGGTCTATGACGCCGACGACCTCCGCCTGAAACGCACTTTCTTGCGCGGCCTGTCGAGTCCCCTCACAGAAGAATTTAATGAAGACAGTCGGTGTAACAGTTGTAAAATATTTGAGCGAGCTCTTGTGATCTGTCAATCTGATCAGCGATTATAGTTAGCGATTGAGGGAGCGAGCAGCGTTCGGGCGGCCCGAAGCAGGAGCCCAACACGTCGCACCGCAGCCGACGCTTAGCTACTCTACCTAATGCAGGATGGCCAAAGACGGAAGTCCTGGCTGAAGACTGAGAGAGGCAAGGAGGATGACTATGAGACCTGAATTATGCACTGCGGGATGCACCGGAGGAGGGCTGAGCCGCCAGGGGCCATTTGGGGGACCCCCGAAAACATGGGGTAATAAGGTAGGCTGGCAAAGATTTCAGCTTCGCCAGTCAACCCCAAGGAGGTCACCCAAATGGTTACCAAGCGAAAACAGCATAGCTCCCGAAGGCCCGTCAAACAAGGCCGGGGCGCGAGGGCCCCGCGGCCCAATAAAATCGGGGCTGCCACGCCTTATCACTTCCGCGGCAAGAATCTGACTCCCTACGGCGGCTTGCTGCCCGTCGCCACCCTGCTCGAAAAACTCGGCTTCCAGGCGCTGCTGGAAGAAACCATCACGAACAAACGAATCACCCGTGTGATGAGCCTCTACCAGTTTGTGCTGGCCCTCGTGCTGGGCCTCTATGTCGGCTTTGCGCGGCTGAACCAACTCCGCTTCATCGCCCGCGACCCCATCTTGACCGGCATCTTGCAAGTGACGCGTCTGCCGCCGCAGTCCACGCTGTGGCGCTTTCTGGCCTCGCTGCACCTCAACGTGGCGAAGCAGATCCTTTCCATTCAGCGCCAGCTGCGGGAACGAGTCTGGGCCGCGGCCCAGGTGAAATTGGAGACGGTGACGCTGGACACCGACACCACCGTGCACACGCTCTACGGCCGCCAGATGGGCGGGCGCAAGAGTTACAACCCCAAGAACAAGGGCAAGCGCAGCTACCAGCCGATACTGACTTTCCTGGCCGAGACGCGCGAATACCTGATGGGCGGGTTGCGCAACGGCGACCGGCCCACGGGCCGGCAGATCGCCGCCCACCTCGAGAGCGCCTTTCGGGCTTTGCCGCACGGCGTGAAGAAAATCCTGGCGCGGGCCGATTCCGGGTTTTATTGCTGGGAGGCGGTGGAGGCCTATGAAAAGGCGGCTTGTCAGTTCGTCATCGTGGCGCGCAAGACCAGGCGGCTGGTCGAGCAGTTGCAGCAAGCGGCCTGGAAGCCCTCGCCCCACAGCGATGCGGATGCGGAATGCGAATTCCTCTACCAGCCGCAGGGCTGGGCGCGGGCCTGTCGTTTCCTGGCGCTGCGTTACGAAAACGAACCCGCGGCCGGCGCGGCCGAGCAATACCAGCTGTTTGCCACCAGCGCTTACACCTACCGCGTGTTTGTCACCAACCTGGCCGAACCGATCGCGGCGGTGGTGTGGTTTTACAATCAGCGCGCCGCAGCCGAGAACCTCATCAAGGAGGCCAACAACGACGCCGGGCTGGCGGCCCATCCCTCGCGCCGCTTTGACATGAACCGCAATCACTTTCAGCTGGCCATGCTGGCCTACAACCTCAACTGCTGGCTGCTGCTGTTCAACCGCGAAGCCCAAGCCAGCGTGGAGACACTGCGGCACACCACCCTGGCGACGGCGCGGCTGCGCTTTCTGTTCGTGGCGGCCAAGATCTGGCGGCACGCCGGCAGAACGGGTGTCAGCTACAGCGATCATTATGAGGAAAAGGGCCTGTTTGAACGGCTGATGCGGCGGCTGCGGGCGATGGGGCCACCGGGATCGAGCTTCGCGCCGGTGGTGGAGGGTGCGCTGAGTTGAGGGGCGCTCCATGCATAAAATTTCATGCACTCGCCGCAACGTACTGGGAACACGCCGCTTGCCCGCCCGCTTTTGCCCGCCGGGATTGGCAGGCGGCTCAAACAGGGAGGGAAACAGAGGAAAAGACGACTTGCTAAATCACTGAGTTGACACGACTGCCGCTACCGCCACAACTCCATCGGCGATGGCTACGCCGAATCGGTGCATAATTCAGGTTACATCAATGACTAAGCGCGTCCTAAGGAGGTTGCGGTCATGTCGGAAAGAAAGCCCACAAAGTGGCCCTTCAGCCATCTTCTGTCCGGGACGTTGCTGGCCGTCTGGCTAACGGTGTCGGGTTGTGGCGCCGCACCTTGGGAGAAATCTTCTGCAGAACGCTTGAAGCTTCGAGAGTCCGCAGAGCGGCTCATAGCGGGCTCTAGCATGGAGGAAGACTTCAAAGTACTCCGGCAGCATGGATCGACGGAAGTTTACGGAACCCTAACGGGCTATGCACACTTGAGCACGGGCAACGCACTTGAGTACGGTTTCCGCGATGATGGCAGCGTGTGGGCACTCGAGGATGGCGAGGAAGACGAGTCGCGAAAATGGATCGATTGTGACCCTGCCGGAAAGTGTGTCTCCGGAATAGGGATGGCCTCCATCGACAAACACCTATCGGACACCGCTGACAAGAGGATGTTGCTCAAGCTGAAGGGCGCTTTGATGGGGCAACTTGACTCAAAGCCCTAAGAGTCCTCACTCAGAAATCAGGGAACGGAAATCGATCGGTGCAGAGCCACCAGGAGGGTAGACTCCAACTCGAACGCACACAGGTGATGCCCTCGCCACCTTCCCCACAACCACATCCGCGTTGACAGGATCACCGTTGTTTAAAGATCGTTCAGCCAAGTGAGCGTATAGATAACGATAACCCAACTCGTCCGTAATCTCTACTGTCCAGAACATCCCGTCGTCTTCTTCGGATTCGAAGACGTCTGTAACCCGACCAGCTGCCATGACGAACGCGTCCTCGGACGGTGGCCCATCCTTAGGAAGGGTAAAGGCGTACATTCCTTTGACCTGTTCGCTCGGTTTAATAGCAACGCGTGGATCTTTTAATGGATTAACAAGAGAAGCAACTTCGTTAAATTCATTGTTAATCTCGTCGGTATATAGATCTATTATTTCTCGTTCAGATATTGTTTCGTGAAGCGCTCTGACAAGCCTCGCAAGATGATAGGTTGAGCGCTTAATGGCCCCCTGGTTGTCCAGCAAGCGTTTTGTCACCGACACCGGGCCGCTGGGTTCAACGAGAGCCTTTGTCGCAAGAACGTCGCTCCTCAAATTTACCAAGTTTTGACCAACCCACGCCAGATAAGCGAATAGTACGGTAAGTGTTACACCTGAAATAACTGGAAAAAACCAAGAGCGCCAGGAGGGAGGAGACGGGGGAGGCTCTTCTCCTTGCATTACCGGCCGCCCTGCTGGCGGGTCTTGCGGAGTAGTAGTAGCATTCGCATTTTCATCATGCTCGTTAGGCATATCCCAAACCCCTTTTTTCAGGGCCCACTGTCCTCTGCGAACTGCTAGAACATCGCAAGCCGGTGTTTTTACCGCCCATCTTCGGTCAGCGACAGCTTATGTCCACGGATGCACGTCGGCTAACCTGACGGGTGCTGTACGGGGATACGCTATACTGAAAGGGTAAGATCGTCCTTTCAGAAGAGCCTCTCGCAGCTCGCCAAGGAAGATTCGCCCCCAAGGTGTTGACCGCATCTTGGGGGTTTCAATCTTCTTGACAGGTTTTCGTCATGGTCTCCGAGTCTACACGAACCAGGGCCTCCAAGTGTAGCAACTACGATTTCTTGTGGGAGCGTCCCAAGCGGCGGGCCTTCCGGGCCTTCTTTACGTCCTCAGCGGCCTTGCGCAAGTACGCTTCCGTGAAATATTGAACCTCTCGTGTCCCATAGGGCGCGACGGGGGGGTTGTCGATAACCCCCTTCCGAATCCATGTTCGGACAGTCTTAGTCGAATTTCCCAACCGTTCCGCAGCGTCCGCGATGGTTAGGTAATCTTCGCCGTTAATTCTTAACATCCACCTATGCCTGCAACACCCTACGGCAAGAACCCTCGGGAGGGCAAGAACCCTCGGGAGGGCAAGAACCATTCGGAAGGTTCTAACCCTAGAAACCCCATGGTACCTGAATTATGCACTGCGGGGTGCACCGGAGGAGGGCTGAGCCGCCAGGGGCCATTTGGGGGACCCCCGAAAACATGGGGTAATAAGGTAGGCTGGCAAAGATTTCAGCTTCGCCAGTCAACCCCAAGGAGGTCACCCAAATGGTTACCAAGCGAAAACAGCATAGCTCCCGAAGGCCCGTCAAACAAGGCCGGGGCGCGAGGGCCCCGCGGCCCAATAAAATCGGGGCTGCCACGCCTTATCACTTCCGCGGCAAGAATCTGACTCCCTACGGCGGCTTGCTGCCCGTCGCCACCCTGCTCGAAAAACTCGGCTTCCAGGCGCTGCTGGAAGAAACCATCACGAACAAACGAATCACCCGTGTGATGAGCCTCTACCAGTTTGTGCTGGCCCTCGTGCTGGGCCTCTATGTCGGCTTTGCGCGGCTGAACCAACTCCGCTTCATCGCCCGCGACCCCATCTTGACCGGCATCTTGCAAGTGACGCGTCTGCCGCCGCAGTCCACGCTGTGGCGCTTTCTGGCCTCGCTGCACCTCAACGTGGCGAAGCAGATCCTTTCCATTCAGCGCCAGCTGCGGGAACGAGTCTGGGCCGCGGCCCAGGTGAAATTGGAGACGGTGACGCTGGACACCGACACCACCGTGCACACGCTCTACGGCCGCCAGATGGGCGGGCGCAAGAGTTACAACCCCAAGAACAAGGGCAAGCGCAGCTACCAGCCGATACTGACTTTCCTGGCCGAGACGCGCGAATACCTGATGGGCGGGTTGCGCAACGGCGACCGGCCCACGGGCCGGCAGATCGCCGCCCACCTCGAGAGCGCCTTTCGGGCTTTGCCGCACGGCGTGAAGAAAATCCTGGCGCGGGCCGATTCCGGGTTTTATTGCTGGGAGGCGGTGGAGGCCTATGAAAAGGCGGCTTGTCAGTTCGTCATCGTGGCGCGCAAGACCAGGCGGCTGGTCGAGCAGTTGCAGCAAGCGGCCTGGAAGCCCTCGCCCCACAGCGATGCGGATGCGGAATGCGAATTCCTCTACCAGCCGCAGGGCTGGGCGCGGGCCTGTCGTTTCCTGGCGCTGCGTTACGAAAACGAACCCGCGGCCGGCGCGGCCGAGCAATACCAGCTGTTTGCCACCAGCGCTTACACCTACCGCGTGTTTGTCACCAACCTGGCCGAACCGATCGCGGCGGTGGTGTGGTTTTACAATCAGCGCGCCGCAGCCGAGAACCTCATCAAGGAGGCCAACAACGACGCCGGGCTGGCGGCCCATCCCTCGCGCCGCTTTGACATGAACCGCAATCACTTTCAGCTGGCCATGCTGGCCTACAACCTCAACTGCTGGCTGCTGCTGTTCAACCGCGAAGCCCAAGCCAGCGTGGAGACACTGCGGCACACCACCCTGGCGACGGCGCGGCTGCGCTTTCTGTTCGTGGCGGCCAAGATCTGGCGGCACGCCGGCAGAACGGGTGTCAGCTACAGCGATCATTATGAGGAAAAGGGCCTGTTTGAACGGCTGATGCGGCGGCTGCGGGCGATGGGGCCACCGGGATCGAGCTTCGCGCCGGTGGTGGAGGGTGCGCTGAGTTGAGGGGCGCTCCATGCATAAAATTTCATGCACTCGCCGCAACGTACTGGGAACACGCCGCTTGCCCGCCCGCTTTTGCCCGCCGGGATTGGCAGGCGGCTCAAACAGGGAGGGAAACAGAGGAAAAGACGACTTGCTAAATCACTGAGTTGACACGACTGCCGCTACCGCCACAACTCCATCGGCGATGGCTACGCCGAATCTGTGCATAATTCAGGTGGTATAATACGGCGTATGAAAATTGTGGCCAGAATTACTCGTGAGTTGTGGATTCTCTTACTCGTGATTCTATTTACTAGTGTGGGTTTTACCGTAGGCAGAATGTCGGCTCCAAAATCTATAGACTTATCCACTGTAGATCCGGTCATCGACGGCACGGTCAACGCGTTCCATAAACTGTATTATTACTCGAGTAACACCTGGCTCAACAATACTAGCTGGCTCGGGATCCCTGTTCAGAAATGCCCACTCGATCTCACTCTTGTCCAAATTAGCGTTTTGAATTCGTAAGCCGGGGAGGCGGAACCTCTGTTAGGTTGGGATTGGGTTCAGGCCTATGAACCAACCCGCCCGAGGAGGCCCCGCCATGAGTCAAGTATGCAGTATTTTCTCTCAATTGTTAAAGCTGTTCCCGCGTTCGGAGTTTGAACAGGCCGTCCGCCAGCATCGCGGGGAGCGCCACGCCCGCGGCTTCACTTGCTGGGGACAGTTCGTCGCCATGCTGTTCTGCCAGCTCGGCCGCGCCCAGTCGTTGCGTGAGATTTGCGGCGGTCTGGCGGCCAGCGAAGGCAAGCTGCGGCACCTGGGCTTGTCCGCCGCACCGCCGCGCTCGACGCTGGCCTACGCCAACCGGCAACGCCCTTGGCAGATCTACGAAACGGTCTTTCATCAACTGCTGGCGAAGTGCCGCGGCGCGGCGCCGGGCCACAAGTTCCGTTTCAAAAACAAGCTGCTGAGTCTGGACGCCAGCGTCATCGATCTGTGCGCCTCGCTGTTTGATTGGGCCCAGTTCCAGCGCACCAAGGGCGCCGTCAAGCTCCATCTGGTACTCGATCACGACGGCTACCTGCCCAGCTTCTGCGTGGTCACCGACGCCAAGACGCCCGACCTGGCGCCGGCCCGCAAAATGTCGTTCGACCGCGGCACGATCGTGGTCTTCGACCGCGGTTACAACGACTACGACTGGTTCGCCGAGCTGAGCGAGCGGGGCGTTTTCTTTGTCACACGATTGAAACGCGGGGCCAACTACGAGGTTCTCGAACAGCGCCCGTTGCCGCGCCGTCCCGGAGGCGTGCGCCGCGACGAAGTGATCTTCTTTCCCTCGCTGGCCGCCAGCGGCTCCGAGGTGGTGTTCCGCCGCATCGAATACTTCGACGCCAAGCAGCAGCGCACGCTCGTGTTCTTGACGAATCACCTGGGGTTGGCGGCCGCAACGATTGCCGCCATTTATCAAGACCGCTGGCAAGTGGAGCTGTTTTTCAAGGCTCTCAAGCAGAACTTGCGGGTGAAGACCTTCGTGGGCACCTCGGCGAACGCGCTGAAGATCCAGATCTGGACGGCGCTGATCGCGATCTTGCTGCTGCGGTACTTAAAGCTGCGGGCGCGTTGGGGCTGGAGCTTGTCCAATCTGGTCGCTTTGTTGCGGCAGCAGTTGTTTGTGCACCGCGAATTGTTCGCCTGGCTGGACGAACCGTTTCACCCGCCGCCGGGCAGCGAACCCGAGTCGCCACAGCAATTATTACTGGCGGGAATGGAGGCCTAATTGGGACAGCAGCATGATTTCTATCTTGTCCAAACCGGCAACCTGGTTCCCAGATCGGCCTCCTGGCGGGGCTTTCTGGCGTGTTTTCAGCAGCCGAACCCGCTCCGCTCAGCTAATTTGGACAGCAGTGACTCGATCTCTGGTCTACCAAGAGATTCTGTACGACGTAAAGCCGGATGTAATTATCGAGGCAGGCACTTATAAGGGAGGCAGCGCCCTCTACCTAGCCAGCATTTTCGACCTTATCGGAAAGGGGCGCGTGATCACAATAGATATCGCGAAACGCGAAAATAGACCTGTTCACGACCGCGTCACTTATCTGCTGGGTTCCTCCACCTCGGACGAAATCGTCCGAGAAGTCGAAAGTCTCCTAAGACCCACGGACAAAATTATGGTCGTCCTCGATTCAGACCAATCGGCTAAGCACGTGTTAGAGGAACTGAGAATCTACGACAAGTACGTGATACCCGGATCTTTTCTTATTGTAGAAGACGGTAATATGAACGGCAATCCTATACTGCCCTATTCCGGTCCGGGACCTGGGGAGGCCTTAGGGCAATTCTTGAAAGAGAATAGTGATTTTGAAGTAGACAAAAGTAAAGAGAAATTCTTAATGACTTTTAACCCCAACGGTTACCTGCGCAGGGTTAATTGACCAGTGAGCGGCACGGTTGCGAAGACCCACTCGATCTCCGGGTCTGCAGTGCGGTCGTTTGGTGAGACCAGTAAATAAGGGCAGCATCTTAGCGGAAGATAGGCTGCGGTCACTCCAGGGCGCCATCCCGGGAACGTTCACCGGAGCCGACGGCCGCGTATTGCCCACCACTGACTTTCAGATAGACAGCCTCAACCTCGCCGACGCTGCCTTCGGCTTCCAACTCAATCCCGCCTCGACATTCCTGGTCACCTTCAACGTGCTCGTCAAGCTCAACAGCGCGGGACTGGGCGATGACGCGTTCCGCTGATCGGAATTTCATTCACTCCCTAGCAACTTTGGAGCCGGCGTGCGCCGCGTCGGACACGCGGCGCCTAATACCGCAGCAGGCGCTCTATCTCGCGCTCGACATCTTCGGCTTGTGGCAGGATTTCGCGCTCCATTTGCGGGTTGTAGGCGACCCAGGTGTCCTGGGCGCCGATGCGGCCGATGGGGGCGTCCAAACGGTCAAACAGCTCGCTGGCGATTCGCGCGGAGATCTCCGCCCCGTAGCCGAACGACAGGCAGTCCTCATGCGCCACGATCACACGGTTCGTCTTCGCGACGGACTCCTCAATGGCGTCCCAATCGTATGGGTTGAGGGTTCGCAGATCCAGTACTTCAATCGAGACATTCTGTTTTTTCTCAATTTGCACGGCGGCCTGCAAGGAACGGTGGACCAGAGCGCCGTAGGTGACGATCGTCAGATCCTCGCCTTGCTTGACCCGCCGGGCTTTGCCGAAGGGAACCATGTAGTCGGGTCCCGGATCAGCACTGCGATTATAGATTTCTCGGTAGAGCTTCTTATGCTCCAGAAACAAAACGGGGTCGTCGCAACGAATCGCTGTTCGAAGCAGCCCGGCGGCATCCCGCGCGTTCGAGGGAAAAACCACGCGTAACCCAGGGATATGGGTGAACAGCACTTCCCCGGACTGGCTGTGATAAATTGCCCCGCCGCCGAGGTAGCCTCCGATCGGAACTCGGATGACCAGGGGCGCCGAAAAGCCGTTATTCGACCGCCACCGGATGGTTGCCAGCTCACTCCGAATCTGCATCATGGCCGGCCAAATATAATCAAAGAATTGAATCTCCACGACCGGCTTCAATCCCCGTATCGCCATGCCGATCGCGCGCCCGACGATGGCTGCCTCTGCTATGGGTGAGTTGAAAACCCGGCGCTTGCCGAACTCCCGTTGCAAGCCCAGCGTCGCTTTGAAGACGCCGCCTTTTCCTTTGACGCTGTCGAGATGCTGCTCCCGGGTGACGTCCGCCACGTCCTCGCCGAAAACGATGATGCGGGGATCTCGCTTCATCTCGTCATGGAGACAAGCGTTGATGGAGTCAACCATAGTCCTCGGCCTGCCGCTTAAGGCGGGTTCGGTTTCAAACGCCGCTGACGATGGATCGACGTCCGGGGAATAGAGGTAGAGCTTCGCTGAACCGCGCCGCGGACGCGCCGCTTTGAGAGCTTCATCCACTGCCTGCTGGATCTCGTCGTCCACTTCATGGTGGATTGTGAAAATGGTGTGTTCGTCGGCGATGCCCTCGTGTTCGATCAGCTCGGCGAGCCTGCGAATTGGGTCGCGCTCGGCTTCTCGCTTCCGTTCCTCCTCCGGCTTGTACAGTGACTCGTCGTCGGACAGCGAGTGTGCATAAGGACGGATCGTGTGAGCGTGAACCAGCGCCGGCCCTTCCCCGCCCCGGCAGTACCGAATAGCCTCTTCCACCGTCTGATAGCTGGCCGGAAAGTCGAGGCCGTCGACCTCGTGGACAGACAAGCCAGGAAACGACCCCACGAGGCGCGAGATGCTGGAGCCCGCTGTTTGTGCCTCGATAGGAACCGAGATGGCGTAACCGTTGTCCTCGATCAGAAACAAAACGGGCAGCTTTTCAATGCAGGCGGCGTTGAGCGCTTCCCAAAACTCGCCTTCGCTCGTCGCCCCGTCGCCCGAGCACGCGAGCACCACTTCGCGATGACCTCGGTCATGCGGTTGCTGGTCAAGCTGGCGGGCCCGAAACCGGCCAGCATGCGCGCACCCGGCCGCTTGCAAAAACTGCGTGCCGGTGGGACTCGAAGTGGTGACAACGTTCAGCCGCGGGCTCGACCAATGCGTTGGCATCTGCCGTCCGCCGGAAGCGGGGTCAGAGCCCGCCCCGACTGCTTGCAGCAGCATGTCGAGCGGTGTCACTCCCAAGGCCAGGCAAAGCGCCCGGTCGCGATAGTAAGGATAAAACCAGTCGTGGCCTGGACGCAGCAGCATTCCCGCGGCGGTTTGGATAGCTTCGTGCCCGGCCCCGCTGACTTGGAAATAGATCTGATTGCGCCGCTTGAGGATGATCTCCCGGTCATCGAGCCGCCGGGAGAGATACATGTTGCGGTAAGCCTGAAGGAGTTGGTCGCCACCGAGGCCGCCTATTGGCGTTAGGATCTCCGAAGCCTGAAGAAGACCGCTTTCCGTGGCCATGAGCCTCTCTTTTCAGTCTATCATGGGCTTTCCCCCGTCGGAAATGCGGGCTAGCGCCTCTCGATGTCCATCTTCACCATGTCGAATTCGGCGGGTGGAGCAATGATGGAGTTAGGGGCGTATCGGCCGGCCGCCAAGCGGGTGCCCGCCACGATGGTTCCCCCAACAATCATCAGAACGCACAGAATTGCACAGAAGATAAGAATGTCGAGGATGAGATTGCCCAGGTTGTCGTGGCGCACCGGGTCGCGATAGTGCAGCGTAACCTCGGCGGCATAGTGGACTCTTGCCAGCAAACGCTGCGCCTCATCAGCAGACTTTGGCGCCAGCACCACCGCGATAAGCGGTCCGTCACGTTTGGCGACGACATTCCGCAGTTTGTTGAATTCTTCAATCTGTCCCCTGGCAATCTGCGGTGTGGGATAGCTGAATAGCAGCATCTGGTGCTCGCCCGACGGCGTGTCGTAGCGCCCGTAGTGGGCCTCGCCGCCATAGTGAAAAGCCGCGACCGAGGGAGGGATCTCGGGGGTCAGTTTTTCGAGAACGACGGGGCCGAGGACATGGCGTGTCGAGTTCGGGATTAGTTGATCCGGCGGAAAATAGTTCACCAGCGGGGGCGCGGCCGTGATCTGAACGCGGGGCAGATAAGCGAGCATCAACTCGACGTGTTCTTCAACCGGGAGCGAGCCGTCCATTCGGATGACGTAGTTGCCAAAATGGATCAGCGTCGACTCGCCGTTTTGGATGGCGCGTTCCCCAAACGGCGCCTCCCGACCTTGCGCCGGCCGCAACCAATGGAACGCGGCGAAGGCGCCAGTCGCATCACCGAAGCGAACCGCGGAAATCTCCACGGATTGACCCGAAGCGGTGGCAAAGCGCGCCTTCTCCCCCTCTTCCATGCCGAACTCCGCGAACACATCCTTTTCCAGCGGCTCAAACGCCGATACCGTCCCGCGCTCGAACTCGCCGAGGGCTTCCGGCAGCAGTGCGCCAGTCGCCGTCAACTGCATCAACAGCAACGCTAGAATCAGTCTGATCATGGGAGCCCTATGACGTTAGACACCGTGGACCAGCCGGAAGTTTCGGTCATGCCGGTGAAGCGATGTCGGCGACCGGCCTAGGCAGCCCGGCCGTGACACTTCTTATACTTCTTGCCGCTGCCGCACGGGCAAGGTGCATTGCGGCCGATCTTCTGCCCGCGGATTACTTGCTTCACCTCAGCCCTGCCGTCGCCCGCTCCCGCCATCCGCGCGTGAGAGAGTTCGCGCTCTTTCTTGCGGCGAACATCCCTCGTAAACTCCTCCAGTGAAGATCCAGAATTGGTGTCCACTGTCGTGGGGCCTGTCGATTCCACCGCCCGCGGCCCGAGCGCCGTGTCGTCACCAGACGGCGCCTGCTCCGGATCCACCGCATGCAAGCTGAACAGGAACTTGATCGTCTCTTCGTCGAAGCGCCCCATCAAGTCTTGAAACAGCCCGTAGGATTCTTTCTTGTACTCAACAAGCGGGTCGCGCTGGCCGTAACCGCGCAGCCCAATGCCCTCCTTGAGGTGATCCATCTGGAGCAGATGGTCTTTCCACTGCCCGTCGAGCAACTGCAGCATGATCATGCGCTCGGTGTAGCGCAGCCGCTCGGAACCGATCACACTCTCTTTCCTTTCGTAGTTCTTGACCAGCCGCTCGGTGATGGCATCCGTAATGGCGAGGCGGTCTAGCTCTTCCAGCTCCAGGTCGTCAATTTTCTCGCCGAATTGGCGGGCTATATCGGTACGCAGCCCTGTCAAATCCCAAGTGTCGGGATGCGTCTTGTCAGGACAACGCGCATCCACGAAATCGCCGGCCAAGTCCCCGGCCAGCTCCATCAAATACTCCTTCTGATCACCGCCTTCGAGCAGCTTGGAGCGCATGCCGTAAACAGCCTCGCGCTGCTTGTTCATCACATCGTCGTACTCGATCAGGTGCTTGCGGGCCGCGAAGTTTTGCGCCTCCACCGCCTCTTGCGCCGCCGAGATGCGCTTGGTGATGAGCCCGGACTCGATCGGCATGTCCTCTTCCATGCCCAACTTGAGCATCAGGTTCTGCATCTTCTCGCCGCCGAAGATGCGCATTAAATCGTCCTGCAAAGACAGGTAGAACCGCGAACTGCCCGGGTCGCCCTGACGCCCGGCGCGCCCGCGAAGCTGATTGTCGATTCGCCGCGCCTCGTGACGCTCGGTCCCCAGGATGTGCAGCCCGCCCAGCGCGACGACCTCATCGTGCTCCAGGTCCGTCTGGGCCTTGAACTCCTTCAAAACCGCGCCCCACTCTTCCTTCGGCAGCAGGTCGGGGTTCTTCCCTTTCTTGCGGAGCGACTCCCGCGCACGAAACTCGGGATTACCGCCCAACAAGATGTCGGTCCCGCGGCCGGCCATGTTGGTCGACACCGTCACCGCGCCCTTGCTGCCGGCCTGTGCCACGATATGAGCCTCCCGCTCGTGCTGCTTGGCGTTGAGGACTTCGTGCTTGACCCCCATCTTTTTCAAGATGGCCGACAGTGTTTCCGATTTTTCAATGGAAATCGTACCCACTAAAACCGGCTGTCCCCGCTCCTGGCATTCCTGAATTTCCTTCGCGGCGTTGCGGTATTTTTCTTGCTCGGTGCGGTAGACGACATCGGGATGCTCGGTCCGGATCAGCGGCCGATTCGTCGGGATGACAACCACGTCCAGTTTGTAGATCTTGCCGAATTCCGCCGCCTCGGTGTCCGCCGTACCCGTCATGCCGGCCAGCTTCTTATACATGCGGAAGTAGTTCTGGAACGTGATCGTGGCCAGCGTTTGATTCTCCCGCTCGATCTTGACGCGCTCTTTGGACTCGACCGCCTGGTGCAGCCCGTCGCTCCAGCGCCGCCCCGGCATCAGGCGTCCCGTGAACTCATCGACAATCACCACCTGGCCGTCTTTCACCACGTAGTCCTTGTCCCGCTGGAACAGCGTGTGGGCCTTCAGAGCCTGCTCCACGCAGTGCTTGACCTCGAAGCTGGCGAAATCGTTGATGTTTGAAATGCCCAGGGCTTTCTCGACCTTGTCCGCGCCCTGTTCGGTGAGAAACGCGGTGCGATGCTTTTCGTCGATGATGAAGTCGCCTGTATAAGTGTGGTCGCGCGGCTCGTCGCCTGGGATATCCTCGCCTTGTTCGAGCTTCGGGATGATGCGGTTGACCTTGTAGTATTTGTCCGTCGACTCCTCGCTCGGCCCGGAAATGATCAGCGGCGTACGGGCTTCATCGACCAGAATCGAGTCCACCTCATCGACGATCGAGTAATGGTGCGGCCTCTGCACGCAACTCGTGTGCTCGAACTTCATGTTGTCGCGCAGATAATCGAACCCAAACTCGTTATTCGTGCCGTAGGTGATGTCGGCGTTGTAACCTTCCTGGCGCTGGATGTCGGTCAAGCCATGAACGATGATTCCGACCGAAAGCCCCAGGAAGCTATAGATCTTGCCCATCCATTCCGAGTCGCGCCGCGCCAGGTAGTCATTCACCGTGATAATGTGGACGCCCTTCCCCTCCAGCGCATTGAGATAGGCCGCCAAAGTCGCGACCAGCGTTTTCCCCTCGCCGGTCTTCATCTCCGCGATGCGCCCCTGGTGCAGCACCATGCCGCCGATCAACTGGACATCGTAGTGCCGCATCCCCAGCACCCGTATCCCTGCTTCGCGGCAGACCGCAAAAGCTTCTGGAAGGATGTCATCGAGCGATTCACCCTTGCCGAGCCGCTCTTTGAATTCGGGCGTTTTTGCAGCCAACTGCTCGTCGCTAAACTGTTTGAGCCAGGATTCCAGCTCATTAATCGCAGCCACGACAGGCTGCATCTTCTTCACTTCGCGTTCGTGCTTGGTGCCGAAGACCTTGGCAAGTGCTGTATCGAGAATCATAAGGGGGGCAGCGAACCCAAATTCCCCTCATTGTACCGCGAACGCGGATACGGTCTAGTCGCTGGTCCTACGGCATAACGCACTGCCTGGTCGCTTGCCGTAGCTGCTCTTGTTGCCTATTCTTGTGGCGCAACCACTGCTGCCGTCTCGCCGGGCTTTCGACTCCGATGCCTCGAGCTTCCGCGAAAGCGAGAAGCATGCATGCCGCCTGGACGGCGACTACCAGGCAAACTTTCGGCACAATTGGCTTAGTGTAGGAAACTCAGAGGGCCTAAGGCGATCCCGGAGTAGTACAGTCTACCCATGAACGTCAAACTGGCACTACCATTTAGGATGCGGTCCGTGCGAGCGGCTGAAAATTCCGGAAATGGGAAGCCGCTACCTTCTTGTCACCTGAATTATGCACTGCGGCGTGGACCTGAGGAGGGCTGAGCCGCAAGGGACCATTGGGGACCCCCGAAAACATGGGGTAAAAAGGTAGGCTGGCAAAGATCCCAGCTTCGCCAGCCAACCCCAAGGAGGTCACCCACATGGTTACCAGACGAAAACAGCATAGCTCCCAAAGGCCCGTCCAACAAGGCCCAGCCGTGACGGCCTCGCGGCCCAATAAAATCGGGGCTTCGACGCCTTACCACTTCCGCGGCAGGAAGCCGACTCCCTACGGCGGCTTGCTGCCGGTGGTCGGGAGGGCGCTGATCTGAGAGCCTGGCTATGCGCTATGCATAAAATTTTATGCACTAGCCGTAACACACTGGAAACACGTCACTTCCGAGCGAGGTTTTGACGACGCGGATTCTGGGCGGGAAGGGAAACCGGACACGGAGAAGTCAAAAGGCCAGTTGCCGAGCTACCACCTCACGACGACCGCCAACCCGCTACGAACGCAGCCACACTCGCAAAGTGAATCTGTGCATAATTCAGGTGTCACACTCTACCTATGGCTTGAGAAACATCTCTCACGGGGAGACTACTCTCGTCAAGATCCAGTGTTTGGCGGCGTCTCGGAGCTGTCTCGAACCCACGTCCTGTCAATGGATAGCAGCGGTGAATGAGCCCCGCTCTGAATAATTCCCCTTTAAACAATCTCCAATGTACCGCTGTATTCTAGTCACCGGTGGAGCCGGATTTGTGGGCTCGGCCGCGGCAATCGCGGTCAAGCAGGGTTTCCCGGAGAGCGAAGTGATCGCCCTCGATAGGCCGCGGCGTCGCGGCTCCGAGATTATTTTGGCCCGCTTGTAGTCGGCTGGAGTGCGCTTTATTCACGGGGACGTGCGAGGAGCCAAGGCCACGGCCGGGGATCTTTACCGCGGGCTCACCGAACGTTCGGATCTTCTCAAAACGATCCTGAAGGGGCGCCCCGTTTGCTTTGCAACGGGGGCTCGTCAACGAGCCCGGCTTCAAGTGACGCCGTCCAGCGGTACAGCACGAACTCATTTGTCTCCTCTAGGCGGACGAGGTTTTTCGCGTCGAATTTCCGGCAGTCGGGAGACCAAGTGACGCCCTTGACATCCAGTACGAGGAAATCCTGTCCGCGGCTCAAGTACTCGGACCGTTGCACGACTCGTAACGGCGCCCATTGCGTGAACAAACTCAAGCCCACATCTGGAGTGTTAAAATTGGCCACTTGCAGGCACCTTTCAGCGTCGCTGACGTAGACCAGGCGCGACCGCCAGCGCTCGGGAGCGTAGTGCTGGAAGACGAAATACTCAAGGGGTGCAGTCACCACGATGGGCAGGTGCGACGCCAGTTTTAGCTTTTCCATCGACACGAAAGTACTTCCGGTTTGGAAGCCGTGCATATATCCGGTCACGAGATCAGCGCCTCGTATCACACCTTGAACGACAAAGGACGCCGCTACGATGCCGGTTACCACCCAGGCTGTACGTCGCCGCCTCTGAGTGCAGCCGTGGGCGAAAATGGCATAGAGCCAGGCCAGTCCCAGGGAAGCCGGAAGCGTGTATCGAGTTACGTAGGCCCCGGTCGTCAGCATCGCCGCCAGGGCAGTGAGTGGAGGTGATAGCGTCAGGGCCCACATCGCGACGGACTCCTCCAAGGGAAAGCTGTCTCCGGTTTTCTTAACGGGTGAGGTCTTGGTGGTATCCCAGGCGGCTGCAATCAAATATGGGTAGGCCAGCAGCGAAATGCCGGACGCAGACAGACAGATAAAGTAGAAGGTCATCAAGTCTTCCCACCTCACCGGACTCCAGAACCCTGTTGAGTAGGTTTCGCGGGCTGCCTCGATCAGCGGGAGGTACAGCAGGACTGTTGCGGCGCCGCTAGCGAGCGCGAGCCACACGGGCACATCGAACTTGCGGCGGCGCCAAGTCCGCGCCAGCTCGCCGGCTCCGACCGGGAACAGCGAGAATATGGCGTAGTAGTGGCTTGCCATGCCAGCAGCCACCACGCACGAAAGTCCCAGCAAAGCGCCTCGCCGCCTCTGGCCCTCGCTCGCCCGCCGCCACAGCAACAGCGATAGTGCGGCGCAAGCCGTCAGCAGCGTGTAAGGCCGGGCTTCAAAAGAGTATTGGAAAAAGATGGTCGTCCAGAGATACCCCGCGGCGATTACGCCGTATAACCTGAATTATGCACTGCGGGGTGCACCGGAGGAGGGCTGAGCCGCCAGGGGCCATTTGGGGGACCCCCGAAAACATGGGGTAATAAGGTAGGCTGGCAAAGATTTCAGCTTCGCCAGTCAACCCCAAGGAGGTCACCCAAATGGTTACCAAGCGAAAACAGCATAGCTCCCGAAGGCCCGTCAAACAAGGCCGGGGCGCGAGGGCCCCGCGGCCCAATAAAATCGGGGCTGCCACGCCTTATCACTTCCGCGGCAAGAATCTGACTCCCTACGGCGGCTTGCTGCCCGTCGCCACCCTGCTCGAAAAACTCGGCTTCCAGGCGCTGCTGGAAGAAACCATCACGAACAAACGAATCACCCGTGTGATGAGCCTCTACCAGTTTGTGCTGGCCCTCGTGCTGGGCCTCTATGTCGGCTTTGCGCGGCTGAACCAACTCCGCTTCATCGCCCGCGACCCCATCTTGACCGGCATCTTGCAAGTGACGCGTCTGCCGCCGCAGTCCACGCTGTGGCGCTTTCTGGCCTCGCTGCACCTCAACGTGGCGAAGCAGATCCTTTCCATTCAGCGCCAGCTGCGGGAACGAGTCTGGGCCGCGGCCCAGGTGAAATTGGAGACGGTGACGCTGGACACCGACACCACCGTGCACACGCTCTACGGCCGCCAGATGGGCGGGCGCAAGAGTTACAACCCCAAGAACAAGGGCAAGCGCAGCTACCAGCCGATACTGACTTTCCTGGCCGAGACGCGCGAATACCTGATGGGCGGGTTGCGCAACGGCGACCGGCCCACGGGCCGGCAGATCGCCGCCCACCTCGAGAGCGCCTTTCGGGCTTTGCCGCACGGCGTGAAGAAAATCCTGGCGCGGGCCGATTCCGGGTTTTATTGCTGGGAGGCGGTGGAGGCCTATGAAAAGGCGGCTTGTCAGTTCGTCATCGTGGCGCGCAAGACCAGGCGGCTGGTCGAGCAGTTGCAGCAAGCGGCCTGGAAGCCCTCGCCCCACAGCGATGCGGATGCGGAATGCGAATTCCTCTACCAGCCGCAGGGCTGGGCGCGGGCCTGTCGTTTCCTGGCGCTGCGTTACGAAAACGAACCCGCGGCCGGCGCGGCCGAGCAATACCAGCTGTTTGCCACCAGCGCTTACACCTACCGCGTGTTTGTCACCAACCTGGCCGAACCGATCGCGGCGGTGGTGTGGTTTTACAATCAGCGCGCCGCAGCCGAGAACCTCATCAAGGAGGCCAACAACGACGCCGGGCTGGCGGCCCATCCCTCGCGCCGCTTTGACATGAACCGCAATCACTTTCAGCTGGCCATGCTGGCCTACAACCTCAACTGCTGGCTGCTGCTGTTCAACCGCGAAGCCCAAGCCAGCGTGGAGACACTGCGGCACACCACCCTGGCGACGGCGCGGCTGCGCTTTCTGTTCGTGGCGGCCAAGATCTGGCGGCACGCCGGCAGAACGGGTGTCAGCTACAGCGATCATTATGAGGAAAAGGGCCTGTTTGAACGGCTGATGCGGCGGCTGCGGGCGATGGGGCCACCGGGATCGAGCTTCGCGCCGGTGGTGGAGGGTGCGCTGAGTTGAGGGGCGCTCCATGCATAAAATTTCATGCACTCGCCGCAACGTACTGGGAACACGCCGCTTGCCCGCCCGCTTTTGCCCGCCGGGATTGGCAGGCGGCTCAAACAGGGAGGGAAACAGAGGAAAAGACGACTTGCTAAATCACTGAGTTGACACGACTGCCGCTACCGCCACAACTCCATCGGCGATGGCTACGCCGAATCTGTGCATAATTCAGGTATAAGGCTCCGATTCTCTCCGCGATCCACACAAAAAATACATAGGTAGCGATGGCAAACGCCACCAACGACGGCAGCCTAGTGGCAAGTTCGGTCTCTCCCAGCAGGTGCTGAAAACACGCCGCGAGCAGGTAGCCTAGCGGAGGCTGGGGATCGGCGGCCTGTTCCATCGCGGCCCAAATCTCAACTGGGCTTCCCAGCCTGGACACGTAGAAGGTAACCAGTTCGTCGAACCAAAACGGGCTCATCGCCGCGTTGACTATGGCGAATAGGAAGCCCCCGGCGAAGGCGCCGATCACGATCCATCTGCGCTGGTCGCCAAGCGACCGCAATGAGGTGCAACCCGGATCAGGCATGGCAAACGCGGGTCGAACTGAGGTTCCCGGATCCGTCCGCTGGACGCCGATGATGTTTGACAATCTGTTCGATGATCGCCGGAACATCGAATTCGAGTTTCCAATCCGGGAAGTGACTCCGGATCTTGCCGAGGTCGCTGATGTAGCAGAGGTGGTCGCCCTTGCGGTTCTTCTCGCTTACCGTGTAGGAAAGTTGGCAGCCAAGCGCGGCCAGCATCTCGATCGTCTCGAGAACCGAAATGCTGTTGTCCCGGCCTCCGCCCAGGTTATAAACTTCACCGCGGCGCGGGCTCTTGAAAAAGCCTAGGAAAAGGCGCGCAACGTCACGCGCGTGGATCTGGTCACGAACCTGTTTCCCTTTGTAGCCGAAGATCGTGTACGGACGACCCTCCACGGCGCACTTGACGATGTAGTTGAGGTAGCCGTGCAGCTCCACTCCCGACTGTTGCGGACCCGTCAGGCAGCCGCCGCAGAAGACACCGACCGGCATCTGAAAATAGAGGCCGAACTCCTGGCACAGCAGGTCAGCAGCGGCTTTCGAAGCGCCGAAGGGCGAGTGTAAACATTGGTCGATCGACATCGTCTCATCGATGCCTTCGCGCCCATCCGCGTAGTCGAATCGGGTTTCTTTCTCGATCAGCGGCAACTGATTCGGCCGGTCGCCATAAACCTTGTTCGTGCTGGTGAATACGAACGGCGACTCCGGACAGTAATCGCGCGCGGCGACCAGCAAGTTGTGCGTCCCGACCGTGTTGACGTCGAAGTCCAGGTAGGGAATCTCGGCCGCCTTATCGTGCGACGGCTGTGCCGCGGTGTGAATGATGAAGTGCGGCCGTTCCTGCTGCAGCAGATCGCGAACAGCGCTCCGGTCCGCGACGTCGATTGAAAAATGCCTGTAATGAGGATACCGTTGCCGCAGATCTTCGACTGTGGCTTTCGTCGACCCTTCCGCTCCAAAGAAGAGGCGACGCATGTCATTGTCAATGCCGATGACTTTCCACCCTTCCTCGCCGAGCAACCGGACGCATTCGGAGCCGATGAGGCCTCCCGAGCCGGTAACGATAGCTTTCATTCTGCTCTTCACTCCACTGACTTCGATTTTTGGTGCTGACTTACTATGGTACGATCTCCGCCCCGCGTACAGCACTATTTGGAACTCCCTATTCTGTTGCCCGTTTTTGCAGCACGACTCCCGGGCTGAAACCTCTGATGGCGGCTGGGCCCGCATTTCTCGTCGGGTGGCGAGGCAAAGTGCATGAGAGGCCCGTCAGTAAGAGGCGCGCGCCGTTTGGCGACCCCACTTATTCACAGACGCGTAGTTGACAGTACGGTGAGCACGGCGAGCAAGCGCAACGAACGAAGTGGCGGGCCTATCGCGTGCTTCGACCGTCAGGCGGTGAGAAATGCGGGTGAGGAGCTCCCGAGACGCGTTCGGGATCGAGAGAGCTAAACGGGACGAGCCCGAGCCGCAACTAGCCCGGATTCCCCGCGAAAAACTCCCGCACAAGCCTCCGCAGCAACCCCAGCGACCCCAGCACCGCGACCAAATTCGGAAGCGCCATCAGTCCGTTCAGTGTGTCGGAAACATCCCAGATGACCCGCAAGCTTCCCGTCGCGCCAATGAAAACGAAAGCGATCCAGAGCAGCCGGTAAGGCAACTGCGCCCGCGTCCCAAACAGATAGGTGGCTCCGGTTTCTCCGTAGTAGGCCCAGCCAATCACAGTTGAAAACGCGAACAGAATGACCGCGACGCTGACAACATAGTGTCCCCAGTCCCCCGGAAGGCCGGCCGCGAAAGCGTCGGCCGCCAGCTCCGCGCCCGTCTCGCCGGTCTCCCAAACGCCGGTCGTCAGAACGACCAAGCCGGTCAGCATGGAAATCACAAGAGTGTCGGTGAACACCCCGAAAATACCGTAGCAGGCCTGCCTCGCCGGATGATCGGTAACGGCCGAGCTATGGATGATCGGAGCGCTGCCGAGACCCGCTTCGTTGGAAAACATTCCGCGGGCAATACCGTAACGAACCGACGCCGCCACTCCAGCTCCTGCAAAACCGCCGATCGCGGCCTGACCTTGAAAAGCCGAACTGACGACGAGCCGCAACGAGTCCACGATGCCGTCCGCGTGCAAAAACAGAATCACAAGGCATCCCAGCAAATAAAGGATGCACATCAGCGGCACCAAGACCTGCGATACCTCGACAATGCGGCGAAGTCCGCCCAGCACGACCAAGGCGGTCGCGGCGGCCAAGGCGGCGCCCGTCACCATCACTGGCACGCCGAAACTGGCCTCGGCCACATCCGCTACCGAGTTCGCCTGCACCATGTTGCCGATTCCAAGGGCGGCGCACGCGGTCAGCAACGCAAAGATCGTTCCCAGCCACGGCATCTTCATCCCTTTTGAAAGGATGTACATCGCGCCGCCGCGCAGCGTTCCCTCGCTGTCCGGCTCGCGATAGTGCAGGGCGACGGCGATCTCGGAGAACTTCGTCGC
Organism: Bryobacterales bacterium; assembly: GCA_965226185.1. Lineage (GTDB taxonomy): Bacteria > Acidobacteriota > Terriglobia > Bryobacterales > UBA6623 > CBDCYS01. The sequence continues at coordinate 1,491,549 of CBDDCT010000007.1, read as the reverse complement.
CATCCCCACAACGCCCGAGAAAAACATCCAAAACAGCGCGCCCGGGCCGCCCAGCGAAATGGCGGTCGACACGCCGGCTATGTTGCCGACGCCGACCGTCGATGCAAGCGACGTGGCGAGTGCCTGAAAGGGCGTGACTGTGCCTTCTCCCGTGGTCTTCACAAACAGCTTGCCCAGTACTTCCCGAACCGCGAAGGTAAATCTGCGGAACTGCTCCCCCCGGTCGCCACGGTCAGCACAAGCCCGGCTCCAATCAGCAAAGCCAGCATCGGTGGTCCCCAAACCAGGCTGTTGAGTTGTTGATGAAGCGTTAGCAGAGTATCCAAAGCAGAGTCTCCGGGGAAGTCTCGATTTGGTGTCCGTCGATGGTAGCATTCTCGCGTTGAGCGCTGCTCCGCCTGCATAATGAGAGACTTCAACTTGCACCGCCATGAAGCGCATTGGCCTGATCTCCGACACCCACGGATACCTCGACCCGGCCATCTTCCAGTACTTCGAGAAGTGCGACGAAATCTGGCATGCGGGCGACATCGGAACGATCGAACTCGCCGACACGCTGGCCGCATTCAAGCCGCTCAAAGCCGTCTGCGGAAACGTGGACGGCGCCATCCTGCGCCGCTGCTTCAGACTCCACGAGCGCTTCGAATGTGAAGGAGTCAGCGTATGGATCACCCACATCGGCGGCTACCCGGGCAACTACGACAAGCGCGTCAGGCAGGCGCTTGCCCAGGACTCGCCGGATCTGTTCATCTGCGGGCACTCTCACATCCTCAAAGTTATGCGGGACGAGAAGAACGGACTCGTCCACATCAACCCGGGAGCCGCCGGCCACCTCGGCTGGCACATCATGCGAACGGCCGTGCGCTTCTCGCTGGCGGGTGGAAAGATTCGCGGCCTCGAAGCCATCGAGCTGGGTAAGCGGGGCAGGAAGAACCAGCAAAGCACCAAGAACCCCTGACTGATGGCCGAGACAGAGCCGCGCCCGCAAGGGTGCGGTCGAGGGTAGTTAGTGCGTCGAGGCCGCCATCGGAATTCGGTCACTGCCAGACTTGACCGCACCCTCGCGGGCGCGACTCTGTTCACAGTTTCGCCCGCCGTCGAACCCCCAAGTCGGCCATCGGTATAATGTGGCAAAGGACTTAATCTCTATCTGAATAGTAGAGATCGTTTTCGCTGTTCTTCTAGGAGGAGGTCATGGCTACCACCGCGATGGAAATTGGCAGCGGCCGCTGGACCCATCTGCCGCCCGCCGTCAAGGAAGAAATCGACGTCTACGAAACCGAGCTTCAGCGCGTGCAATCAGGCAAGATGCCCGAGAAAGTCTTCCTCGAATTTCGCCTGCGCCACGGTGTCTATGGCCAGCGGCAAGAAGGCGTGCAGATGATTCGCATCAAAATTCCGCTGGGCCTGCTCGACCGCGAGAAGATGATTCGCCTGGCCGACTTGTCGGAAGAATATGCCGACGGCGTCAGCCACATCACCACCCGCCAGGACATCCAGTACCACTACGTCGACATCAACGACACGCCGAACCTGATGCGGCGCCTGGCCGAGGTCGGAATCACTACCAAGGAAGCCTGCGGCAATGTCGTCCGCAACGTCACTTGCTGCCCGCAGTCCGGCGTCTGCCGCGACGAAGTTTTTGACGTAACTCCCTACGCCAAAGCGATGGCCTATTTCATGTTGCGCCACCCCGACGCGCAAAATTTCGGCCGCAAGTTCAAAATCGCCTACTCGGGTTGCGAGCAGCACCCATGCGGGCTGGCCATCATGCACGACATCGGCGCGATCGCCAAGACGAAGCAGATCGACGGAACCGAAGTTCGCGGCTTCAAGGTCTTTCTCGGTGGAGGTCTCGGGGCGTTGCCTTACCAGGCCAAGCTTTACAGCGAGTTTGTGCCCGCCGGCGAGATGCTGCCGCTGGCGCAGTCGATCGCGCGCGTTTTCGCGCGGCTTGGGGAGAAGACGAACCGCGCCAAAGCGCGCATGAAGTTCCTGGTGGCCAAGCTAGGCATGGAAGAGTTCATGCGGCTGGTCGCCGAAGAGCGCCAGAAGCTCCCCGTGGACGAGCGCTGGACGAAGGAATGCGAGAACGCGGAGAAGACTTACGCGGACGATCCGTTGAAGCCCGGTTCCGAGCTTGTCGTACCGGAGAACGCTGATCCAGAACTGCTGCGCTGGCTGGAAATCAACGCCAGGCCTCAGCAGCAAGACGGCTATTCCATGGTCGAGGTGTTCCTGCCGCTGGGCGATATCTCAGGCGACCAGTTGCGAGGGTTGGCAAACCTCTGCCACCAACATGTGAAGGACACGGTCCGTACGACAGTCGATCAGAACCTTCTCGTTCGCTGGGTTCCGAATGCTGATTTGCCCGCTTTCTACCAGGGACTCAAGGCGCTTGATCTCGCCGCCGCCGGCGCCGGGCGGCTGGCCGACGTGACGGCCTGCCCGGGTACTGACTCCTGCAAGCTGGGCATCACCTCATCCCGCGGCTTGGCGGCGGTTCTACACGAGAAGTTCAACAACGGCATGGCCGACATTGCCGGACGCGATGATCTGAAGATCAAAATCAGCGGCTGCTTTAATTCTTGCGGACAGCACCATATCGCCGACATAGGCTTCTTCGGTTCAGTGCAGCGCAAGGGCAACAAGATCGCCCCGGTCGTGCAAGTCTTTCTTGGTGGCGCCACGAAGGGGAATGCGTCGTCTTACGGGCTGGCTGTTGGCAAGGTGCCGTCGAAGAACGCCCCGGCGGCGGTGCGAAAACTGACTGAATTTTACAGCGCTGAAAAACAAGGGGAAGAGACTTTTAGTGATGTCGTCGGCCGTGTAGGTAAAGCCCGTTTGAAAGACGAGTTGAAGGAGCTGGCCGTTCTCCCCTCCTACGAAGAAGACCCCGACTACTACTCCGATTGCCGCCAGCCTTGGGAGTACACCAAGAACGTCGGCGTCGGCGAGTGCGCGGGCGCGGTCGTGGACCAGGCCGAGTTCATGCTGGAGGACGCCGACCGCCTGAACTTCGAGGCCACGCTGGCACTCGATGACGGCAACCACGAGGAGGCCGCGAGACTGTCTCTCGAGGCCACCATGAAAGCGGCCGACGGCATCCTTTTCACGCGCGGGCTTTTACTTTCCGACAAATACGACACCGTGAAGGAATTCCGCACCCACTTTTACGGCACGGGCAACTTCTGGAAGCCGTTTGCGGAGAATTTTTTCCGGACCGTTGAAGAAGGTTTGGACGACCTCACTCCTGAGCGCGCGCGGCAACGGGTTGAGGAAGCAACGCTTTTCATCGAGCAGTCACAGTCGGTGTACAGCCAGGCCTAACCCGGCTCTGCGATAGAGTGCGTTTCACCCGGAACCGAGCCGCTGAGCCGCGGAAGCGGCGGCAGAAGATCAGCCCAGGGTGGAGCGAAGCGGAACCCTGGGTCGGGAAAACCTACAAGGCCAAGCCCCGGAAGGGGCGGAAGAAGGCAAACGGATGCTCCTGTGTCTGCGCGGCGCGATGTCAAGCGGGCGCGTCATGCAAGCAACACTGTTCCCGCGGCCGCTAAGTGAAAGGCATTGAGGCCAGTCCGCGCTGCCGCTGAGAAACCGCCACCATTTTCCAGAAACACCAACGAAAAATGGATCTGCAACGAATCAACGTGAAGCTTCTCGCCACCGCGCCGCCCGATTTCAGCGTCGACTCCTTCCTGGCAATCTTCGGGCGCTGGCGCAACGACGCCAAAAACCCGGCCGGCTGGTTCGATTTGGCCGACTACGCTCACATGCCCAAGGGCGCCGGAGTAGTTCTCGTCGGCAAGCAGGGTAATTTCTCGATCGACTTGGGCGATCCCGGCCCGGGACTGCTCTATTGCGGCAAACAGGACTACTCAGGCCCGGTGGGGCAACGAATCACCGAGACTTTCCAGCGCTGCCTCGCGCTCGTCAAACCCCTGCTCACCGAGCCGGAATATCCCCCGGACCTGAAAATCCAGCCAGGCTCTTGGGAGCTGGCCATCAACGACCGTCTCGACAGCCCCAACACCGACGCCACGGATCAGGACCTCCGCCCAGGAATCACGGCCGCACTCGACACCGTCTTCGGCCCCGGCGCCTATTCGATCGAGCGAGAGCCCGACCCGCAAAAGCGCTACGGATTCTCTATCCGCGCAAGTCAAGTAGCAGCGATTGGCGATCTCATCCCCACGTAACTCAATTAGGTCAACGGAGTAGTTGAGCCATCAGCCCCATGGCCTGATCATGGGTACGGATTTTTCGGGCCGGGGTTATATTCGAGTCGGCGATTCGTGCAAAAAATACAAGCCCGCGGGCTGGTGCATGACACCTTGAATCTCATCGGCCGACGCAAGAAGCTGGCCGAAGCTTCGCCGTAGGGACAAGCAATCCTGCTTGTCCTAGCCGCCGCGGGCGGCTAGGCCTCGTTCGGCCCTGCCATTCGCCCAAAAACAGCGACCCAACCAAGCCATCACAGACGCCCGACGAACTCGTAAAAAAGCTGGAGAGGAAGGCTCTTCCTTCGTAAAAATTGGTGCGAACGGGGGAGTTCTTCGCATAGCTGTTGAGAAACTTTTTCCCGTCCAACTAACGGCAGCCCAAGGCTCTTCACAAGCTCGTCGGCTGCACGGAAAACCGAATCCAATAAAGGTATAGCTGTGCTACGATCGGTTAGCTGGTGGGAAGGCTTGTAATCAACAGCTATCTGAAGCGCGCTAGAATCGGCGTGTCGTGGCCGGCCAGACCATCTCGCACTACCGCATTACCGAGAAGCTCGGTGAGGGCGGGATGGGTGTCTGTACAAGGCGGAGGACACCAACCTCAAACGTCCTGTCGCCCTGAAGTTTCTCGCTGGTCATTTGCTCGGTGACGAAGAGATTAAAGCCCGTTTCCGCAGGGAGGCGGAAGCTTGCCGCTGCACTCAATCACCCCAATGTCTGGAACGAAGCAACTCGTCACCGGCCTCGATCTTTATCACACTCTAAATGAAGTTGCTCATCGCCCCCGCCTGGTATTGCTGTCGCAACTCCCAATGAACTACACTGCCAACGTCGTTGTGCAGCAACTCAATTCAGCGAGGCGAGTCATGTCAAGAGCTTTTCTCGGTTCGGTGGTGGGTCTTGTGGCACTAGCTCTGGCCGCTTGCGGCCCATCGGAGCCCGCCCAGGATCGCTACGACCTCGTCGTGCAGGATGGCCGGGTGATGGATCCTGAGTCGGGTCTGGATGCAATTCGCAATGTCGGCATTCGGAACGGCAGGATTGCAGTGATCAGCGAGAGCGCTCTTGAGGGAGATCAGCAGATCGACGCCGCCGGACTTGTCGTAGCCCCGGGATTCATCGACCTACACGCACATCTGCTGGATCCGTCGCGGTTGGACGAAACCTTCGCGCTAAAAGCTCAGGACGGGATTACCTCGGCATTCGAGTTGGAGATCGGCGTCGAGGACGTCTCAGCGTGGTACAGGGAGCGCGCCGGAGGGCAGATCCTCAACTACGGAGTCAGCGTCGGGCATATTCCGGTGCGTATGAAGGTGATGGGCGATTCCGGGAGGTTCTTGCCCAGCGGCCCCGGCGGCAGAGAGCCTGCGAGCCCCGAACAGGTCGCCGAGATGGAGCGGCTGGTTGAAGCAGGTCTCGCGGAGGGAGCTCTTGCGGTCGGTCTTGGCCTAGCATACACTCCAGCCGCGACTAGGGCTGAGTTTGAGTCCATGCTGCAGATCGCCGCCGACCACGGCGCGTCAGCCCACGTCCACTTGCGGGAGGGCATCGACGGGTTGAGAGAGGCTATCGAGGGTGCCGCCAGCACAGGCGCTTCTCTACACGTGGTCCACGTCAATTCGACCGGCGGTGCTGAAACTGCCGAGTACCTCCAGATTATCGAGCAGGCTCGGAGTGACGGTCAGGACCTCACCACCGAGGCGTATCCCTACGAGGCGGGAATGACGGCTATAGAGTCTGCGCTTTTTGACGATTGGGAGTCCTGGAACGACGACCGATTCCCAATTTACCAATGGGCGGAGACCGGGGAGCGCCTTACTCGCGAGAGCTTTGCCCGCTATCGGGCGCAGGGCGGACGGGTGATCAGCCACTCCCGCACCGAGGAGATGACGCGCACGGCGATCGAGCACCCGTTGACGATGATCGCCAGCGACGGGGGAGCACCAGCGCACCCCCGCACGTCCGGCACCTATGCCAAGGTGCTAGGAAAGTACGTGCGTGAAGAAGGCGTACTTGCCCTCATGGACGCGTTGCGGCGCATGACCATCGAGCCCGCTCGACGTCTGGAAGCCTATGTTCCAGCTATGAGGACCAAAGGACGTCTGGCTATCGGAGCCGACGCGGACCTCACGATCTTCGATGCCGCAACCGTGATTGACCGTGCAACCTACACAGAACCAGCCCTTCCCTCGGAGGGAATCCTATACGTGCTGGTCAACGGCGAGCCGGTGGTTAAGGGCGGATCGCTCGCACCAGATAGCCGGCCGGGACGGGCCGTTAGACGGCAGTAAGACCCCACAAAACGAACGGTGTAGCGCCCCCCAGCGCATTGCTGTTGGTATATCGCGTAACCACCAACAATCCGCAGTCGACAACCCCTAACATCCTCCAACAAAGCCACTTAGACCGATTGTGCGGGCTAGAGAACGAATAGGTCCCTTTCTCGTCTTTTGGCTCGATCTTCTTGATGTAGAGGCAGGACTCTCCCATCTAATAACGAGCCCCATGCAAATGAAAAAACGAACCCAAACTGACCTCCCATCACCAAACCCGCAATAAACGAAAAAACGAACCCAATTCCCCCAGTCCTCGCGGACACCTCAAGAAACCCCTCTCCCAACCCACAAAACCCCACCTTCACTCAATCCAGTCACGGATTTTCTAAAAAAACTTTCACCCAATATCCACAGGCGTTTGAAGCCTCCAAAGATCCCCGCCAACCCTGGAAAAACCCCGCCTGTTCTCTACCCTAAATACAAAGGAAAAACAAATGGCCACGCGACTCCAAAGGGGAGCGTTCCACAAAAACGCAAAACGCAGCACCGGACCGCGAAGCCCCGAAGGCAAGAAGCGCACGATCAGGAACGCAACCCTCAGGCGAGCACCACACAAATTCGCGGGCAACCCCCGCGCCATGGGAGATAAAACGAAATGACGGAAGTAGAACCCACACAGGCACTGAAAGAGTTGACGCACGGGATCCAAATCCTACGCCGCGCCGACAGCGCAAGGGGCCTAACCCATCACGAGGCACGGGCTTTCGCACAACGGTGGCAGGACCGTACGGATGACATCGAAGCCTATCTTGATGGTGTGGACGTGCCTCAAGAACAAATGTACGTCAATGCCGGTCTCGGCAAACCTCGATTCTTCCGCAACGAAGACGGCAACGAACAGGGGCGTTTCCCGGATTCACCCACATCCCCGAATAGCTTGCGGGAGCATCCGAGGTACGCCAATCAAGGGGAAGACTTCGACGGCGGCTTCGATGCGATGACTTCGGATAGCCCGACTGTCGCCCAAACCATTATCGACGGGGCTCAGCGGGTTCACATTCGCAGGGCGCGGAAATTGGCTGATCTGAGTCTGCTCCCGGCAGATGAGCTGATCAAGCATCCCAGAAACAGCGAACTTGCTCGTGAGGTCCGAAGAGAGCTAGGTGGTTGAGCGATAGGCAAATTTCGGAACCGCGCAAGCGTTGAGGTTTCGGGCGGGCTGGCAGCGCGGCCCGCCCGAACATTGAATACAGAGAAAAACAAATGGCCACGCGACTCCAAAAGAGAGCATTCCGCAAGAACGCAAAACGCAGCACCGGACCTCGAACCTCCGAAGGCAAGGCCCGATCGAGCCAAAACGCCCGCAAACACGGCCTGTTCGCCCGCGACGCCGTGCTGCCCGGCGAAAACCCCGAGGAATTTCTCCAATTAATTGCCGACCTGGAGCAAGAACTCGAAGCCCGCGGTGACTTCGAACGCCGTCTCGTACACCACATCGCCGGCACCGAGTGGAGGATGCGCCGCCTGGTGCGCCTGGAAACCGGCGCCCTCACCAGCCAGCTCGAGAAAGAAAGACTCTACGCCCAGAGAAAACAAGCCGAGCTTGGCAAGCTGAACCAGAGAGTGCAGGCACAGCATGGCGACCAGACCCAAAGCGTGCAAGCCGCCCATGACGGCGAGAATCAGAGCCTGCAGGCGGAGCGTGGCGAGCAGAACAGCCCCCCACCGGACCCTTACCAACAGAGCACCAAGGAACTCGGCGCTGTAGTCGCGGGAGACCGTGACACCCCCGTGCTGCTAACGCTGTCACTCTACGAATCGCGCCTAACCCGAAAATACCTCAGCTTATTGAAACAACTGCGTCTCACGCAAAAACTCCGCCGCGCCGCTGAAGCCATGGAACCGGAGCAGCAGCCCGCCGAAACCGAAGCCCGCCCATCAGCGCCAGAGCACTCGCAAGCCCAGCACCAGCTAACCCCGGCCCTCGAGCCAACAAGCCCTGGAGCCCCCAGAGTCGCAGCGCCGCAACTACCGAATCCGTCCACCCCCAGCAGCGCCCGAGCAAGTCCGCAAGAAGCAACACAGGGGCAATCCGAGAAACTCGCTTCAAGAGTGGCATGACTGCGGTAGGGACAAACACTCTTGTTTGTCCCAGCCGCCGTCAGGCGGCTCGCGAAGGTGCGTTCTTTACGCCACATCGCCGCTTGGCGGCGAAGGACCGGCAAGAGTGCCGGTCCTTACTTGGTGCCTCGGCCCGCTAAGTAGAACAAACGAGCGGCACGTGGCGCAAGCTCTCAGCTTGCCGCGTCGAGACTCATCTCGACGCCTGTTTGGAACAGAGCGCAGCCGTGCCAAGAAAGCAACAGCCGATTCCCGCGGATTTTTTAGGGACCCCTCTGGCGGAATCCTTGAAATCCGCTCAATCCTGCCCTCCTGCCGCTTCTGCCAGGACCAGAATTTACAGGTCTGCGAGTGCCGGGAAGATCCAATTCGCTAAAGTAGTGTAGACCGCCTGGACGATTCCGCAAGGGTCCTGACAGAAAATTCGGGAGCCTAGACTCAGAGCCCCGACCGTGAGGGAGGGGTTGGCCGCTTCGACGCGCCTCATCCGACAGCGGCCAAGCTCCCCTCTATGGTTGCGGCTCGTCCGCGTTCGGATAGGAGCAAGAAAGAAATGAAAAACCAAGTCGCTATTTCCCTGGAGACGCGGCAACATGGCAACAAGCGAAACCCGCGCATCGGCTCGCGGTTGCTGATCGGCTCCCTGCTGTTGCTGCTCGCGAATTGCGGCGGCAGCTCATCCGATCCCGTCGCGATTCGCCTGGTGGATCAATTTCGCCCCGAGCTGGTCACGGGAGCGCCGGCGCGCGTGAACACGCCCGAAGGCGTCGCCTGGAACTTCGGCGAGCCCTCCGGGGAGGGAAGCTCGCAAGCGTCTGCGAACCTTGGCTGGAAAGCGGGGCACGGCGTGGCCGGTTTGCGCATTCGGGACGGCCGTCTGGTGGGCCGCGCCACAAATGATTCCCCGATTATCTACGTCCAGCAGCAGGAGCCGGGAGAAGGCCGGGACTCGCTGCATTCGATCGAGTTGCGATTGCGGGTCGACAAAGGGGCCAACCTTGGCCTGGCGGGCGGACGATCCGACCAAGACGTTCAGGCGCTCGTGAAAAGACAGCAGTCGCGCAACTGGCCGATGTCGAGCCCGCTTGTGGCGGGCGACAGCATGCAGACCATCACGGTCCGTCCGCAACGCTCGGTCGTCATGTCAGGGGTCCACACGGTCTTGTTCCAGCCCACCGACGCCGCCGGGGCCGAGTTTGAAATCGAATCCATCCACCTTATCTCCCAAGGCGAACATCTCGCCCGCGTGCCCTCGGGAATCGGTTGGCAGGGCTTGTCGGAAATCTACCGCGAGACCCTCGTCTCTCGCTCCCCCGAAGTTGTCACGATCGACGTCGAGCTGCCACGTCATCCCTGGCTTGACCTCAACGTGGGAACGGTTCAGGATGGCCCGGTTCGTTTCCGGCTCACCGCATCCGAGCCCGGCTCGGATTCAGAAGGGGATCTGCTGCTCGAGCGAACCGTCACCGTGCCGCATCGCTGGGAGTCCGTCCCCGTCGATCTCTCCGGCTATGCCGGGCAAACAGTCGCCTTGTCTTTTTCACTGGACATGGAACAGGAAGGAGCGATCGGTTTCTGGGGCAGCCCCGTGATTCGCAACCGCGGAGGAACACCGGCCGCGGATCACTCGCCAGCGGTCCAGCTCGGCTCCGGCAAGTCCCCCCGAGGCGTCATTCTCATGATGGCGGACACTTTGCGGAAGGGCCACCTGGATTTCTACGGTTACGAGCGCGAGACGTCCCCGGAACTGCGGCACTTTGCATCCCAGGGACTCACGTTTCTCGACAACATTTCGCAAGCCACGTGGACGAAAGCCTCAGCCCCCTCGATCATGACGTCTCTCTATCCGCTGACCCACCGGGTGCGTAAGTCCTCCGACCGGCTGCCCGCGGCGGCAAAAACGCTAGCGGAAGTTTACCGTGACGCCGGCTACGCCACCGTATCGTTTTCGTCCACTGCCTTCACTGGCAAATACACCAACCTGCATCAGGGTTATGAAGAGCTCCATGAGCGGGGCTCGATCGATGACCAGGGCTATCGCAGCAAAACCGCGAGGAGCTACGCCGACCGCCTCGGAGCCTGGCTGGAGGAGCACCCCGATACGCCTTTCTTCATCTTCTTCCACGTGTTCGACCCGCATGACCCGTATGAGCCTTATCGCCCCTACGACAGCCTCTGGGGCGACCCCTCCCAAAAAGATGCGCACGAAGCGGAAAGAGCAAAGGCCCGCCCTTTTATCGAGTTCGCCGACATCCAGCGGATGGGCAAGGTGACCGAGAGCTCCCTCGACAAAGCCGGCTTGGATGCGAAAGCATTCGCGAAGTTCGACAGGGACTGGTATGACGGCTCGATACGCGGGATGGACGCCGAATTCGGCCGCGTGCTCGAACGCCTGCGAGGCCTTGGGATGGAGGACACAACGCTGATCGCCTTCATCAGCGACCACGGGGAGGAGTTCTTTGACCACGGCCGCACCTTTCACGGTAGTGGGGTTTACAGCGAGCTGACGAACGTTCCGCTCGTGCTGCGTTACCCGGGCGTCATTCCCGCCGGAGTTTCGATCAGCGAGACGGTCCGAAGCATCGACCTGATGCCGACCCTGCTGGAGTTGAGTCACTTGGCGGCGCCCGAAGGCATACAGGGCCAGAGTTTGGTTCCGTTATTGGCTGGGGTGGAGGGCGGCAAACAGGCGGCGGTCGGCGTCGCTGATGCGGCTCAATCCGCCGGCGGCTGGAATCAGCAGCCCGCGTATTCAGAAAGGGCGACCTTCCATCCGCCCGAGGGTGAAGAGGCATATTCCATCGTCAAGGATGGCTGGAAGCTGATCCACAATACCCAGGGCTTCAAAAACCGGTCCGAGTTCGAGCTGTTCGACCGCGCCAAAGATCCGCTCGACCAAACAAACGTCGCCGGCCAGCACCCCGACGTCGTCAAACAACTTGGGGAAGACCTCACGGCCTGGCGCAAATGGGCCGAGGAGAACGCGCTGCCCGAAGCCGACTCAACCGAGGGCCTCTCGGACGACGAACTTCGGCGGCTGAGAAGTTTAGGCTACATCCAGTAAGCCGGACGTAGCTCACGCATTCTTGCGTGCCGCCTCGCCAATCTCGGCGACGTCGTCGCGGCTTGGCGCGTCATCGGCCTTCTCGTCGGCGTCCTGCACGCCTTTCGCAGTCGCTTCATCGGCGGTCTCTGCTTCCTCGAGTGACGCCTCTTGGTTTGCCGACTCGTCTTCGCCGGGCGTTCCCGATTCAGCGGCTGCCGTCGCCTCGCCGGGGGCCGCTTCGTCCGTCCCGGCGTGCTCTTCCGGAGGAGCGTCTTCTTCGCCCTCGTCCAGAATGCCGCGGCTGAGTTCCTCGAACTCTTTCAGGCTGGGCAACTCGGAGAGGTCCTTGAGTCCGAACTGGATCAGGAACTCTTTGCTTGTGCGGTAGAGCATCGGTTTCCCGATGACCTTCTTGCGGCCTGCCGTAGTGATCAGTTTGCGGTTCAGCAGAGTGTGGATGACGCCGGTTACGTTGACGCCGCGTATGGCTTGAATCTCGGGCACGGTGATGGGCTGTTTGTAGGCGATGACAGCAACGGTCTCAAGCGCCGGCAAAGAGAGTTTCAGCTTGGGGCGAAGGGTCTTAACAAAGCCCCGCACGCCCTCGTGATGCTCGGCCTTCGTTGACATTTTGTAGCCGCCGGCAATCATCCGGATCTCAATGCCCCGAGTTGGTTGTATGTACTCCGAGATCATCGCGTCGAGATCGTTCTTGACCACCTCCTGAGGCAATTGCAGCCCGCCGGCGATCTGCTCGAGCGTCAGTGGTTCTTCGGCCACGTAGACGATCGCTTCGAGCAAAGCGCGGCGCTGGGCTTCGTCGGGAAGTAGTTCGGGCAATGTCGGCTGCTCGCTCACGCTTGATAGTCTCCCTCGGCGGTGAGCAACGGCTGATCGTCACTGAATACAACGTCAAACATCTTATGTTTTCGAATTGCGATTTCGTCAAACGACTTTTTCTGGCGCAGCAGAATGGCTTGCATGCGAACCATTTCGAGAACGGCCAGGAATGTGGCGATCAGGGCGCGGCGGCTAGGCTGCCGTTCAAAGACTTCTCGCAACAAGACGGGCTCGTCTTCGCTGAGAAGCAGGTTCTTCAGATAGGTGATGCGGCTTTCGACCGAGACATCGCCGCCGGGAACTTCGTAGCTCGGCCGGTTCTTGGCGCGCTCCAGCACATCTTGAAACGTCTTGACGAGATCGAACACGGACACCGCCAGACCCGGATCTTCGTCTTCCTCGACGAACGCTTGCAGCGGCGGGTTCGACCAGGTGCTTTCCTCGACCAGGCGCTTCTCGCGCAGCATCTGTGACGCCTGCTTGAAGGTTTCGTATTCGAGCAGCTTTTGAACAAGCTCCTCCCGCGGATCTTCTTGCTGTTGCCCGGGAATGGCGGGATCGCGGGGCAGCAGCATCTTCGACTTGATCTGGATCAGCGTCGCGGCCATGAAGACGAACTCGCCGCCCAAATTGATATTCAACTCGCCGGCGCGGCGCAGGAACTCCAGGTATTGATGGGTGATTTGGGCGATCGGGATGTCGTGGATGTCGATCTTGTGCCGGCGAATCAGGTCAAGAAGGAGGTCGACCGGCCCTTCGTAGTTCTCAAGCCGGACCCGGAAAACAGAGTCGTCCCGGGCATCATCTTCCGCGGGCGATGAGTCGTTCTCCGGTGTCACGACGGAATCCGCGTCGGATACATGGGAAGGCGCTGTTTCGTTCACGGGGGTCATCCACGTTCGCCCGGAAACTCGCTGCTCGGGGAACAGAGAATCGAATCTAACTCTAGCATGGGCGTAAGCTGTCGAGAGTCGCGGGGGGAGGCGGGGAACGGCCTCACGCTGGAGTGGGGGACAGCGGAGCCGGTACGGCCGCCGGACGCCTTTGCCCGCTGATTTCGGATCCGACGGTTACGGCCGGAGCGGCTGCTATTCCGCCAGCTTGAACAGGAGGTAGATCACGATGGGGTAGACCATCGCCAGCGCAAACGCCATGGCCGTTTGAAGCGTTCGGACGGTTTTCAAGTCGCCGGATTTACCCAAGGCATCGCCAATGCTGTTTCCAATCGCTTTGGCAAGATCGGGAGATGCGCCGTCCGCACCTTCTTCACCGCCCCGGTCCTTTAGTTTCTGCAGTTGGCGTCGAAGTTCCTTTATCTGATCTCCCGTCTGGCGCGACCAGTTGGACCAACGATTCGTTTCCTGCTCGAGCAAGGCCTTGATATTTCCGCCGCCGGAATTCTCCGCGTCACCCAAGCGCCGTTCCATATCTTTGAAGCGAGCCTGCAATTCAGCGGACGAAGCGGCCGGGCCACTGTCATCAGGGCCCCGGTCTTCGAGAGCCGCAACGCGATTCACTAGATCTTCGAAACCTTCCGGAGCTTCCCCTGAACCATCGGACACAGGGACACCGGACTTTTCAAGCACGGAGAGACGAGAGATGATTTCAGTGACTCTGGGATCACTCTCCCCCCCGCCTGCCCTTTCAATGCGAGCGGCCAGCTCGGCAACACCCGCCGAGCCGCCTTCGGACTTCGACCGCTCGAGCGAGCCCACTCGCGCGAGCAGCTTGCCTACTCGAGGATCGGGTGCGCTGCCACCGGCGTTCTCGATGCTCTCAAGCCGGGCATCCAGCTCAGAGACGCCGGTTCCCGCGACCTTTGCCTCAACGTCACTGATCCGTGCCTTGATTTCGCTGACTTCGCCAGCCGGTTCTCCGGTGTTTGATTCCAGAGAGGCCAGCCGCTCCACTATCTCTTCGACTCTTGCATCGGACGCTTGTTGTTCGGAAGTCTCTTCGAGGCTGGCGAGGCGCTCCTTTACCTCCGCTAGGCTCTCGGAGTCGTTTTGACCGGAGGCCTGTTCAAGCGCTTCAAGGCGCTCGGTCACCTCCGTGACATCCTATGCCGAGCCGGGCGTTTCGTCATCCTCCAAAACCGCCAGGCGTGAGAGCACATCATCGATGCGGTCATCGGCGGCCGGCTTGGCTGAGCTTTCTTCAATCGCCCCAACTCTGGCTGAAAGATCTTCGACGTTTGGGTCCTCTAACTGCTCCGGGTGAGACTCGATCGATTCGAGGCGGCGCGAGAGACCGTCCACGCGTGAGTCGGTTGCCGACTGCGCGGTGTTTACCTCGACGGTCGCCATCCGGGCGACGAGCTCATCGAAACGCTGCTCGGAGGGCAGGGACAGCAAGTCGCGCTCCACGGCAGAGACACGCTCTAGCGCGACCTCGAATTGTGAATCGCGTCTGTCGGGCTCCCCGGCACGCTCCTCGATGGCCGATAAGCGCTCAGACACTTCGTCCAGCTTCCAATTGGAAGCAAGTTCTTGTGTCTTGTCCTCGAATGCTTCGAGCCTCGCCACGACGCCGTCGAGGCGGGTGTCCTGATCGGCAGTGGAAGATTCGCCTTCAAGTTCCGCAACTCGCGAGATGATCTCGTCCACTCGCGGGTCCGATGATAAATCAGCGGGCTTCTCCTCCAACGCGGAGAGCCGCGCAAGCACCTCTTCGTTGGCATCCCCGGAAGGCGTCTCGGCGTTTTCGGCAACGGCATCCTCGACAGCGGAAAGTCGTTGCGCCAAGTCTTCGGCGGGGAGATTCCCTTCCGCCTTCGCGATACGCAGGAGAATGTCTTCGACTTGGGGATCTGAGGCTGGTTGAGGCTCCGCGCTTTCGAGTGCCCGCACCCGCTCGTTTAGCTCATCGACTCGTTCGGCATCAGCCGTGTTCTCGCCGGCCTCTTCCAAACCGGACAAGCGGGTCGCTGCCTCGTCCGCGCTGGAGGTTAGGCTCTCTGCCTTCTCCTCGGCCGTGGAGAGACGTTCGAGCACATCGTCGACCCGCGGATCGGGCGCCGGCTCGGCGATCTGTTCCTCAACCGACCCCAGCCGGGAACTCAACAAGTCCACGCGCGGGTCGGAGGCCGGGATCCGAGCCGCTTCTTCGACCTGGGCAATTCTTTCTAAAACTCCGTCCACTCTGGCGTCCGCCGCGGGTTCTTGCAAGCGAGTCTCGACTGTTTCCAATCGTTCGCTCAGTCCGCCAACACGGGAGTCTTCGGCAGGCTGGGACGTTTTTTCTTCCAGCGTGTCCAATCGGGTCACGATGTCATCCACTCGTGTATCCGATTCGGCCTCGCTCGCTTTACGGTCCAGCTCTTCGAGCCTTGGAGTGATCTCGTCCACGCGCGGATCAGCGGGAGGTTTGCTAAGCTGCTCCTCCGCTCCTTCAAGCCGCGTCAAAACCGAGTCAAGGCGAGGATCAAGGGCCGGTTCATCGGCAAGTGTTTGCAACTCATCGAGTTTGGAGGAAAACTCCGCAAACCGCGGGTCCTCTTTGCGGGCCGCTTCGGCTTCGAGCTCGGATAGACGCGTGGTGAGCTCTTCCACCTTCGGATCGGCCTTGATTTCTTCCGTTGTCTCTTCGATCGCTTCGAGGCGTCCCGTCAAATCCGGCACTCGAGCGTCTTCCGCCGGTTTCTTCAGCGCGCTCTCAAGAGAGGCCATTCGCAGCACCACGTCATCGGTTCGGGGATCGCTCGGAACTCCCTGTTCCAGCAGTTGCTCCAGCTCCACTAGCTGAGTCTCCACTTCATCCAGCCGCGAATCGTCTCCGGCGGCGGATGGCCGGGTGCCTTCAAGCGCCGCCAAGCGGTGAATGATTTCGTTCACGAGCGGGTCCGGCGTACCTTGGCCGAACTTTCTTTCGAGTTCCGCGACACGCAGCATGATGGCGTCAACTCGAGCATCCGCGCCAAGCGTCATCAAACGCTCTTCGAGTTCGGCGAGTCTCTCGCTCAGATCGCCGCCGGGCTCCGCCGGGCTGGTCAGTTCGTCCAGTTTCTCTTCCACCATGGATTGAAATTCGGTGCTGAGTACGCTTTGTTGCTCCAAATCCGCACGGAGCTTGGTCAAGGAATCATCGTTTGCCATTTGACTGTCCTGGAGAGCCCGGTACTGCTCGGGAACGTCGGAATTGTCTGTGTTAGTAGATTGTTGCTCCGCTGGCTCTTCCATGGCAACACCAGGCCGAGAACTTTCTTGCTTGTCGTTAGTACGGTTTTTGGAGGTTTTGTTGTTTGTCAAGCCGGTAACCCTGTTAGCGATCGTTTGTCGGGAAGCCTAACCGCTGGCGGCGTGGGATCGTCGCGGAAAAGCCCTATCTTGGAGTTTCGGCTGAAGCCGCGGGGGCCACAATCAGGGCCTTATCCTAGTTCAGCAGCGAAAGAAACTTATCGTTGCCGCTCTCGAAACACAATCACTAACCCACTGGTAAATTAGTGCGTTGTGGCATCGGACAAACGCCACGTGGATATCGCCTCGGGGCGCCGGATTCGGAGCTGCTTACGCCTGAACGAGGCGCTGCAAAGCGCTTCCCAACGGACTCCCGAAACAATACGCGGTAGTCGTTCCAGGCCGGTCTCCGATTGTCTCCGATGGAGGGCTTGCACAATTCCCGGGCAGGCGGAAGACGCCGGCTAAATGCTCTTCAGGAGTTGAATGGCCTCGGTGTAACGCGGAAATCTTCGTTCCTCGGCCTTGAATTGCCGGGTATGTACGCAGCGCCGCACCGAGCAATACTCGGCGGGATATTTTAGGTGCAGCATCTCGTGGTAGAGAATGTAGTCAACCATGAAGCGGGGAATTACAGCGGAATCGAACAGCTTGCTGATCACGATTGAGTTGTGGGCCGGGTCATAGCACCCCAGCGATCGGCGCGAGGCTCGGCGGCTCCAGCTAAGAACCGGCCGCGCAAGCTGTCCGTCAAAGAATCGCTGATTCAGACCGTCGAAGAGTTCGTCCAAATCGTAAAAACCACCTTTAGGGGATCGTTGCGGCTTCCTCCCGCGAGCCTGCCGGACTAACAAAGCCTTGCATCTCACGTCGGCTCGGTTCACGTAATCCCGGTAGCTGCGGTCGTGCTTGGCAGGCACTGGCTTGCGGTACAGCTTCGAGAGCAGGATGTAACTCAGCGCCTCAAGGACCGACGGCGGCCCTTTTTCCAATAGGTCCGACAGTTTGACGGTGATGTGGGCGCATTCAGCGTCTATTGAGATCTTGCTGTCTAGGTTGGCGTAGGGGTGGAAACCGATCGAAAACCGGGGCACGCGGGTCCGCGGTTTGAGTTCGCGGAAGACCCTCTCATATACGCCATCGAGGGACTCGAACAGCAACATCTGAGTCATGATGTTCTGTTTCAATGTAGCATTGTAGCGGTTGCAAGGCACGGAAACGGGTGCGCGACATAAATGTGGAGGGTTGGGGAGATTCCCTTTTTTGAGCACCTTGTCTGAGCGTTATACTATGCTCAGATAAGGAGGTGCTCACCATGTCGACTTCTCTGTCAGAGCTGGAAGCGGACCGCAGCCATCTGCTCCAGCAGTTCACCACCTTGGGGGACATGCGCCGCGGCTCTGTTTCGGCGTTCACTCGTCGCTGCGGCAAACCGAACTGTCACTGTGCCCAGCCCGATGACCCCGGTCACGGTCCCCAGTACCGTCTCACTCGCAATGTGAACGGGAAGACGGTCACCGAGAGCTTTGCCAATGAGGAGGCGCTGCGGAAGGCACAACGGGAAGTAGCCGAGTTTCATCGCTGCCAACAACTGGGCCGAGAACTGCTGGCCGTCAATGAGAAAATCTGCCAGTTGCGGCCGCTCGCCGAGACGCTGACAGCACAGGAAAAAAAACGGCGCGAACGATCCAACACGAACTCGCCCAAGAAGTGAATCATCTGCTCGAGGTGATCTTCACCGGCTGGCGCAAGAGCGGCAAACTGGATCTGGAGGCCGTCGAGACTGCCACCCGGATGACAATGCATCGCGCCGGAGCAGCGCTGTTGAGCGAGTTGCTGTCGTCCTCGGAGGCGGCGCCGCGCAAAGTCCCCTGCGGTTGCGGAGCTCAAGCCCCCTATCACGACACGCGCCCCAAACAACTCACCACCGTGGTGGGAGAGGTCTGCTTCGAGCGAGCCTACTACGTCTGCCCGCAGTGCCGGCGGGGACAATGCCCGCGCGACGCCGAACTCGATGTGGTGCGCACCGCCTGCTCGCCCGGGGTGCGCCGCATGATGGCGCTGATAGGCAGCGAAACCTCCTTCGAGCAGGGCCGCGAACAACTCGAGGTGCTGGCCGGCCTGGAGGTCACTGCCAAGGCCGTGGAACGGCAAGCCGAAGCCCTGGGCGCCGACATCGCCAGCCGCGAGCAAACCGAAATCCAGCGGGCCAAGCAACTGGAACTGCCCGAAGTTTGCACCCCCGCCGTGCCGCTGCTCTACATCGAGATGGATGGCACCGGCGTGCCGGTTGTGGCGGCCGAGACCGCGGGCCGCGTCGGCAAAACCCCAGGCCGGCCGCCGCGCACCCGCGAGGTCAAGCTAGGCTGCTTCTTTACGCAAACCGCGACCGACGACCAAGGCCGGCCGCTCCGCGACGAGGATTCCACCACCTACACCGCCGCCATCGAAGGGGCCGAGGAGTTTGGTCTGCGCCTCTACACCGAGGCCTGGCGCCGCGGCTGGAGCCGAGCGAAGAAGAAGGTCATCCTTGGCGATGGTGCCCTCTGGATCTGGAACCTGGCCCACCAGCACTTCCCCGGCGCGGTTCAGATCGTCGATCTCTACCATGCGCGGCAGCACCTCTGGGAGCTTTCCGCGAAGTTGTTCGGCAACGATGAGCGAGGCCGCAAACGCTGGACAGCGCGGCTGTTGGACAAGCTCGATCGGGGCAAGGTCGAAGCCCTGGCGAAAACCCTGCGCCAGTTTCACACAACGAGCGAAGAACGGGCTCACCTGCTCTCCAACCAAGCAGACTACTTTGAACGCAACGCCGAACGAATGCGCTACCCCTGGTTCCGCGAGCAAGGTCTGTTTGTCGGCTCGGGGGTGGTCGAGGCCGGCTGCAAGACCGTGATCGGCTCACGCCTCAAGCGTTCCGGTATGTTTTGGACCGTGCGCGGCGCCAACGCGATCATCGCTCTGCGCTGCTGCCGGATGAGCGGAAAGTTCGAGGACTACTGGGAGGCCCGATCAACCGCCGCCTGATCTCCCATATTTATGTCGCGCACCCGCTTGGGTATGTCAACGCCAAGTAGAAATGTCCTATTCGCTGCCGAGTAGAAATGTCCGGTTTTGGCCGGGTGGCTGGAGAGGCGGTGGTAGAGTGGTGGCTGTCGGGGGCCGGGTCGCGCCGGTCCTGCGAGCCCAAGGCCGAGGCGACGGGGCTGGCTCCGAAGCAATCGGCTGATCGACACGACCCTCTGGCCTCCCCGTCAGAGGGTTTTGTGTTGCTACGCTCTCCGATCCCGCCCTGCTGCGCTGGGAGTTGCGAACAGGGCCCCGCCTTCACGGTGGGAAGCGCGCACCCGTTGGCTGTCACGCTCGGCGTGAGTGCTGCTTTCCCATGCGGCCCGCTCCCAGCCGCTGCTGTGTTTGCCAGCAGGATTGCTTTGGTGGAGGCTCGGAGCTGAGGCCTTGGGCTGAGACAACGCGACGACCGCCGGGCGCCGTTTGCCCGGCGCTCCCAATGAAGTTTTGGCTGGGCAGCGGCCGCTAGCCCTGCGCATCGGCTTGCGCCTCGGCCCGCCGGGCGCCGGAAGCTCGTGCCGCCTGCCATAGCGGCCGGCTCTTTTTCAGATCGAAGCCCTCCATCCAGTCGCTGCCCTTGCGGCGAGGAGCTTGACGAGGAGCCTTCTCGGCCGCAGTGGCAGCGGTCTGCTTTTTGGAGTCCCCGGACTGGGGCCGCGTTAGGCACCGCCGCAGAGCCAGTTCGTGCTTGCCGAAGCGCGCCGCCAGGTTGCCGTCCAGACGGCTCTCCAGCCGCAGCTTCCCGCCCCGCAGGCCGGGCACAATCGCCTTGCCGTCGATTTGATAGCGCTTTCCCTGGAAGCGAATCGTGTAGTCGTTGGCGACCCGCCGGGTCTCGACGTGGCTCAGCGCCGAGTCCAGATCGTGCTCGGGTCCCAGCTCCCGGTGAGCTTCGTCGGGATGGGCCGGGGTGACCCGCAACGTGGCGTTCCACCAGGGCAGGAATTCGCTCTCCAGATAGGCGTTGGCTTGCTTGACCGTGGTGGCCTCGGCGACCCGCAGGCCCTTCACCAGCCGGTCCTGGGCAGTGCGGAAACTGCGCTCGACGCGGCCCTTGGCTTGCGGCGAATAGGCCGTGATCGAGTCGATTCCCAGCTCCTCGAGCGCCCGCCCGATCTGGGTGCGTGGCAAGGTCTTGGGGTCCTCGCCAGCGCTGTTTTTGGGTGTGTTCACAAACAGGCTGGCGCGGTCGGTGTAAAAGGCCACCGGACGGCCGTTTTTCTCCAGATACGTCTTCAGCAAACGGCGGTTCTCCTCGCTGGAGTCGTGCCGCACGAAGCGCGCCAACAACTCGCTGCTGGCGTCGTCGATCATCCCGATCAAGTACAGCTTCTCGCCGCGTCCTTCCAGCCAGTCGTGCTCGGAGGTGTCCCATTGCACCAGCTCGCCGCGGCAACGCCGCCGCGGACGCCACAGGTGCGCCCGTCCCGGCTTGCGCCGGCGGGGTTTCCACAGCCCGGCCGCGGCCATCCAGCGGCGCAGCGTTTCGCGGCCGACGTGGATGCCGTGGCGCTGCTGCAGATACTCCGCCGCCAGGGTCGGCCCGAAGCCCGCGTATGCGGCTTGGGAGAGGATCGCAACGGCTTGTTTTTCTACCGTGGCGCTGATCCTGCGGTTGGACGAGCGAGCGAGCGCCGCATGGATTACGGCCTGGTCGCCTTCGCTGCGGAGCTTGGCCAGCAGCCGCCTGCACTGCCGTTCGCTGAGGCCAATTTGCTGGGCGGCCTGCTCTTGGGTGATCAGCTTTTTGTCGGCTTTGTTCAGCACCACCAGCCGGTCGCGCTCTCGTTGTGTCATCAGTAGCTGTCCTTGGTTGCTCACCCTTCCAGGGTGACTCTGTCAATAGGACATTTCTACTTGGCACTTTTAGGACATTATCACTTGGCAGCGACAGCATTGACAGCTTCTCTGGCTGATCCCTACAATGAGAAATCTCGGCCAGGTAGCTCAGTCGGTAGAGCGCAGCCCTGAAAAGGCTGGCGTCGGCAGTTCAATTCTGCCCCTGGCCACCATGTTTTCAACAACTTACAGGCTACCAGGAACTCCCTCACTTAGGCGGGGAACAATAAGGGTACATTCCAGAAGGCTCAGCCCACCCGCTCCGAGCCTTCTCCCTCACGCTTTTCCATCATGCGCCACATCTCGCGGGCCGTGTTGCCGGTCCTGGCGATGTGTTGCTTGGCTAGTTTGGCGTACCGCTCGGTCATCTTGATGTTGGCGTGGCCCAGAATCTTGGCGAGTTCGTACAAGTCCCCGCCGTTCATCATGTACCAAGACGCGAAAGTGTGACGCAGGTCGTGGAACCGGAAATACTCGATTCCCGCCGTCTTCAAGGCACTCTTGAAGCTGCGGTCCACTCGCTGCCGTCCACTCTTCGCCCCCGGCTTGGGAGGAAAGATCCGCTCTTCTCCAAACACCTGCGGGAAGCGCCGAAACTCCACAGCCAACTCCTTTGACATTGGGACATAGCGTGTCTTGCCGTTCTTCAAGTGCGACCGAACGGCGATCAACCCATGTCCGTAGTCAAGGTCACTCCAGTACAGGGCAAAGATTTCACCCAGCCTCATCCCCGTGGTCAAAGCCGCAAGAACGATCAGCCGCATCCGGTAGTGATCCCAACTGATGACCCGCGCGAAGGGCGACTCGTCGCCACCGTGCGGTCCGAAAGCTTCCCCGTCCAAAGCCTTCTTCAGGCGGGGAAGCTCTTCCGCCAACAGAAAACGATCACGCTGATCATCCGGTCGCCGTATTTCTATCTCGTCGGCAGGATTCCGGGTAAGACCGGTGTCTTTGGTCCACACCGTAGCTGCTCGCCCCAGCATGTGATGCATGACATTGAAGTGACGAACAGCAGTTCCCGGGCACAGACCCCGCACAGCAGTGAGGTCGTGATACCAGCGCTCTACCGCGGCACCATCGACTTCCCTCACAAACCGGCCCCGAAAGACCGTGCGGATCACTTCGAGAATGCTTCTCTCCCGACTGTAGGACTTCTTCTTTTTGCCGTACTGCTGCTCGTACCGGTCGATCAGTTCCGACATCCGAAAGTGAACCTCCTTCTTGATGTCGAGATGACGGTTCTCATCGCGGGCCGACATCCTTTTCCGCTCGATCTTCTTGGCCAGCTCGCGCGGCCCGTAGACCGTCAGGCTGCGGTGATGCCCGGCTTCTCTCCAACGTACTTTCCATTTCTGATCTCCTAACTTGTAAATAGACACTTGTAGCGTGCTCCTTTCAATCAAGGGTTTTGATCGTGTGTTGTTCGACAAAGCGCTCTAGCGCTTGCAGATCGAACCGCAACGATCGACCAACCTTGACCGAGGGAAGCTCACGAAGCCGAGCCTTTTTATAGACCGTTTCTGCGGCCAGACCCAGGTACGTAGCAGCCTCCCTCGTCGTCAGGAGCCGCTTACCGACGCTCCTATTAGAGCCGATCTCGGGCCTTGTTGTCATCGCTAATGTGGGCAATCACTCGCGTTCTTTCTTTGAAAGGCATCCTGTCTCAGCAGAGCCGTGAACAGAACTGCAAAGAGAGCTGGGCACTGATCCAACCTTAACGAAGGTGGCCCGCCCGGCCCCAGGGAGTTACAACAGAGAGTTGGAGGTCCCGATGCCCCCATCCAGCGAAGAAGCTTGGATCGACAGTAGTGCACTGCCAAGGATTCCACGCCAGCCCTGAGGAAGGACGAAGTCAACGCCTTCCTCGACTTTCTATTCTCTGATGTAGCCCGCAAACCGGCTGAAATACGGTTGCTGGAAGGAGCGGCCGTGGCACGCTATCTCGTCGCTCTGGCTTGGCGCTTGGAGCCCGGTGAGGACCGCCACCTTCTCGAACGCTTAGGGGATGTGATCTGGGGAACCATCTTTCAAGTCGCTCCCTTCCAGATCAGCAAGAAGCAACAGGCAGTTCGCTTTCTGAAGCGACACGCGGCGTCTTACCTCAGTTGGTTTGACGTGGAGAGGGCCCTCGCCAGTGTGAAAGATAACCCTCGCCCCCGCCGGGCCGAAGAGCTGTTTCGTGCCGATCGGCTCCGTTCTGGCAGTCTCGGTGTGGGGGGCCCTGTTGACGCTCGCTCGCAAGACGATCTGACGGAATGGATCTGTGGGGCCTACTACGCTTTGAGACAGGCTGAGGTCTACGACGCGCGCGGGAAGATTGCGCAAGCACTAAACCGCCACGGGCTGAGGACCCGAGTTCGCAGAGATGTCAGTAGGAAATGGGACTCCGCCCAAGTCTACGAGCGGGTGAAGCAATGTGAATCGCGGTTCAAGAAGGCCCACGGTGGTCCTGCTACCAAGGACCAGGTGAAAGAATGGCGCCATGTGGTAGCTCAGAAGTGGCTGTTTCTATCCCGCCGGGGCTCCAAGTTCAAGTTTCCCTCTTCAGCTCGTCCTGAACGGTGACGTGAATCCGTCTGAAGCAGGCAGCACAGTTCGTCTCACTGGGAGCCGGGGCGAGGAAGACCGCTGCTTTTCCCTTCTGGAAGGAGCCCCAACTGAGGGGCCGGGGTCCTCTTCTCTGCAAGGAAAATCTAAAGGATCTGAAGGATTCTGAAGCGTCTTGCTAACCGCGCCCGTATCAGCCGCACCGTCTGGCCTCACGTGCTGAGGCACACCTTTGCCGTCACGGCAATCCAGAAAGGGATCTCCCTGCCGGCGCTACAGCGCCTGCTGAAGCATGACACGCTTCAGACGACCGAGATCTACCTCAACCTCTCGCCCGAGCATGTGGTCGAAGAGTTTCAGCACAAGTGGTGACGCTAGCTCCCCCTAAACATCCACCGCCTGAAAGGCGGTGGGTTACTTTACGACTGAAAGTCGTGTTGCGGCTCAAGCCGCCTGAAGCTGTCCGGCTCACAGCCGGCTCAAGGCTTGGGGGGCGCTGTGATCTTGAATCCCTCCCCATCCTCATCCCATTTCTGGCTCTCGATATATCTCTTGATCGTTTCTTCGTCGACCGCGCCCACCGTCGCACAAAAATACCCGCGCGCCCACAGATGCTGACCCCAATACCGCTTCCGCAACTCTCCAAACTCGTCTTGTAATCGCCGCGACGACCTCCCCTTCAGCTACTGCACCAGCTTCGACGGCGCTAGTTGCGGCGGAGCCGAAACCAGCATGTGCACATGATCCGGCGACACCGCGCCCCGGATCACCGCCACTCCCCTCGCCTCACAGCTCTGCCGAATCAGATCCCGCACCCGCTCAGCCACCCTGCCCCGTAACACCTTGTAGCGGTATTTCGTGATCCATATCAGGTGATACTTGATGTCGTAAACCGAATGTGCTCCTCGCCGATATTCTTCCATCCCCCCATTCTCTTCCAGACCCGCTGGAAGCTGACCGCCTCAAAGGCGGTGGGTTTAGACCTGGTGATTGAACTAAACAGGCCGGTCTTGTACGATTCAACAAAACGGTCATTTTGTTTACTTTGCTTTCCGCGGTAAAAACCAGGAGGCTCTGGCATGTCAAAGCGTTTCTGGTCGGCCGCAGCTCTGTGGCTGCCGCTGGTATCTACCCAGGTATTCTCCCAGCCAGCGAGCTGGGAAGAGCTGAACGCCGCCGGCTACGAAGCCTACGAACAAGCGCGCTACGCCGAAGCCGAGCCACTCTACCAGCGCGCCCTCACCATCCGGGAAAAGGCGCTGGGCCCGAGCATCCCTCCACCGCCACGGTGCTTCGGAACTACACCCGCCTGCTCCGCGCGCTGCGCCGCGAGGAACGGGGCGAGCTTGACCTAGAAATCTCTCAATTTATTGGACTTGCGAGCGGGAACCTGAAGACGACCAGCTTGAGCACAGCTCCCTTTAGAGAGCATTTCAAACCGGGGCCTCCCGTAGCGCTCGGTGGCCGGAATCGAGGCGTGACCTTTGAGCATTTGAGGCTGTTCGGCAACGAACCGTGAACAAACCGGGCACGGATCGGGCACGAACCGTAATTTCGTCGATCATTCCTCCAAGAACCATCGATTAGTAAATGTTTCGTCCACGATTCATGAGTTTTTCGTCCATCTTTTCGTCCAGCCCTACCCCGTTTGTCAAAAGATCATCAAAGAATAGCCGTAAGATGCAACCTCCAGTCACTGTTGCAGATCCTGCTCCTCGCCGGGTTCTTCGTCAACCAGCTCCTCGATGAACACCCGGCTGTCCTCATCATCCATCTCGCGGGCCTGCAGTTCGTCACTTAACTTGGGCTCGATGATTTGGCGCAGTTCCTGCTCTTCTTGGAGCCGCTTGCTGGGGCTCTCAAACTCGTATTCTTCGCGCAGGTAGCGGTCAATGTGTCCCAAGGAGGATTGCACCTTGGATTGAATCTCAGAGCGCTTTTTGTTTTTTTCTTCGCGGTCGTCGAGGACTTTTTTGCGCACCCTTTCCAGCTCCTCCTGACCGGTATCCTCAGGGAGCTCTGCAAATGCTTCCGCAATAGCCCTTTGAGCGTTTTTGCGATCCTCCCCAACCAAATTCCACCTGAACGACTCGAAAGGACCGAACTCCGCCAGTGTCCTGCGTAAGCGCCTGAGTCGGAAGGGCTCCAGGACCCGATCGCTGGCCTTTTTGAGCTGTTCCCTGCTGGTCCCTCCCGGAAACTTTAGAAGCTCCCGCCGCACGGCCTCACGCGCTTGCTCTCGGTGTTCGCTATCGATGTCGACCAAGGCCCACGGATCACGAGCAATCTCTTCGCAAATTCGCCGCTGCTCGACTTCCTCTTTGCACTCGTCGAGGACTTCCCGCTGAACCCTTTTTAACGTGGCGCAATCTGCATCGGCGGGCAACTCTTTGAATGCCTCCTCAATTGCCCGTACGGCCTGTTCGTGATCCTCCGCAGTCGAATTCAACCCGAGATCGAAAGGCCCAACGTTCGGCAACGTCCTGCGCAATTGTTTGAGTCGGAAGGGCTCGAGAACCTGCTCTCTCGCCTTCTCGAGCTGCTCTCTGCGGGTACCTACCGGGAACTTAGTAAGCTCCTGCCGAACGGTCTCACGCGCTTGCTCTCCGTCTTCGCCGGCGACGTCGTGCAGGTCCACTTTCCTCGCAATCTCTTCGCAAGTGCTCTCGTGGTCTCGCCGGGCTTGCTGTCGTTCGAATTGCTGGGCGATCTTGCCGGCCTCATCGCGCGCCGCCGCCAGTTTCCGTTCATAGCTCGCTGCTGCCGGAAGCGCTCCCAGGACCTGCGCGGTTTCGAGTCGGGCCTTGAGCTCCCAAGACGAAGGTGAGAAGGAGAAGCCTTTTGCTCCTGCAGGCAGTGCTTGCAAAGCCTCGCTGATCGCACGTTCTGTTTCCTGGGCTTGTTGATGAGGCCGTAAGGCTTTGGAAACAGCGGCCCCTACGATCTGTCGGGTGAGAGAAGCCGGCTCATCCGGCCGTCGGCGCTTGAGGGCATCGGGCACAGCTTGCCCAAGCTCGAGTTTGATTTCGTTCGGGGCGCCGCGAGGCAACAATTCGCAAGCATATTGGAGCCATCGATCGAGCCAGGCCTGCCGTTGTCGCGCCGCGCGCCGTTGCTCCTGGCGTTGGCGTTCGTCGAAAAAATTCTCGACCTCGACGAGATCTCTCTCGATCTTCCGCGTCTCCAGCTTGTTTCGTGTGATCACTACCTCTTCCCCCGAGGTCTTAACATCGTCGGACTGGTCGGGTAATTCGTCGTAGCTGGTTTCGCTGCGGGGAGTCGGGGGATGATGAGCATTGGCGCCGGGGCCATGCGGGATCAGAGGCAACTCTCCGCTGTCCTGGATCCGCTCAATCTCGGCGATCGGAATGCGGTACTGTCCGCCAGCGGTCTGTTCCGCCTCTATCCGCCCCGCCTCGCACAGTTTTCGGACGTAGTGAGGGGAAATCCCCAGCGCGCTCGCGGCTTGCCCTGTCCTCAAATAGCTTGGCATTTTTGATCTCCTTTCTCCCGCCGTGGCGGTGCTTCCTCTAGGGCAGGCTGCCGGTCACCCGGCGCCTTCATCGGCCCCGCCCGAGACTCTTGCCGCGATTGGTTTTCGTTTTGCTTTCTGCTCGTCCCGCCGGGTCATCGCGATCGGCAACGGGCAGCGCGACGGTGACGAACCGATTGCGCCCTGTGGTCTCAAAAATGAGTCGGCAGGAGAGAACGCGTTCCCGGGCCCTCTCACACCCTTTCACAAGCGATTCGTAGGCTTGCGGCAATTCATCTTTGCGCCAGATCCGAACAGGGTTGCGGGTTAGCGGCGGCAGCTGCTGTCCGGGTCTCGGACGTATTCGGTCATGGATTCGTCGAAGCTGCTGGGCCGTATAGCGTCGCCATTGCTGACCGCCATGCGGAATGCGGACCGGGGCGGGGATGATTTTTTCCCGCTCCCAGCGAAGCAGGGTTGTTTTATTGATCCCAAGAAATTTCGCTGCCTCCTGCGAGGTGAAATGCTTCTTGTGTCCCGGTTCTAAGAGGGTATGAGGCATATAGTTTTAACTATATGCATAAAATGACCGGAATGACAAGGGCAGGGGCAGCCGTACTACGTCGACCTCCCCTGACGGCATGACGGTCAAGCCCAACAGCAAGGCCGTACGAGCGACAACGCCGCGGTCCCCTCAGGCCCCCCCAGAACTGTCCAGAAATCCCTCTATCTAGAAATCTATGTGTTTTCGCCCTCTTGATGTGTCCACTAAATATGTCCCAAAAGTCGTTCCAATAACGCCGGGTTTTTGGAGCGAGTAGTGCTCGTGGTGACTCCTTCTAAGTCACTAGGGATCAATGAGTTAGGTTAGTTTAGACCTGCGTTCGTAGCGCGGAAGCCTCAAGCAGCGCGAGAAGCCGCCGCCTACATCGACCCGCATCGCAACGAGCCCATGCTGCGGCGCGGAGCGCGTGGACCGCAACGAAGCGACGCACGAGCCACGGCGCACGAGCAACGAAGCGACGCACAAGCCGCCCAGCGTGGACGGCGCACGAGCCGCCAGAAGGACCGGTGAGAGGATGTCGCGGTCTTTGCCGTCCTGCGCCTCTTCGATGAACCAATCACTCGCGATCGAGTTGCTAGTCCAGACGACCACAACACGCCGGGCGGAAGCTGGTCGTGCGCCATGCGCGCAGTGTGCGGCGTGTTCTCCTTCGCAGCTTCGCGCTCTAGCGTCGCTTTCATCCCCACGCGACCAACGCCTGCGTTGCAGGACATGCAGGCATGCAACCGTCCCGTCGCATGACAAAAGGCCGCGCGGCAGCGTTGGGGTTTTACGCGCTTTCGTCCACCAATGTTGGGGAACCCGTACGTGACTCCAGACGATCCCCTAATTGTGTGGCGAGCGATGCGTAGCAACCCCGGAGTTGCGACCCCAGTTGGCATTAAGCGCGGCGAGCCGCTGGGGTCCGTCGCAGCCCGGTAAGCCGTCTTCTCAGGAACGGCGGATGGGTCGCCGTCATCGGGTTCCCACGAGCCCTGGAAGCCCTGGACTGGCGGGCCAAATATTGGCGCGCTTGCAGCCAACGCCGAGAGCCCGTGCATCTGTTAGATTGTTCAATGGCCACCGAACCTTGGGTCTCCGTCGAAGACGTCGCGAAGGACTGGATCTACCGATGGACCGAGCACAAGGGCCTGCCCGCCCGCCAGGTCGGGCGGCAGTTCAAGCTCACCGTAGTCGATGAATCGGTTCGAACCGGTGGAGCCGGACCCGAAGGACGCGAGCCTGCAGGTGAGGGGGGACACAGATGAACGCGAGCCCTCCCACGATAGATTTCGGGCGTCTCTTGAACTAAGCCGCTCGCGCGGCGGACGCTACGCGTGAGGGGTTCATCAGCATTGGCGGGACGCTGGGAGTAAGGTTGGGACACCAACGAAGGAGGTGTCCCAATGACCCAATTACGCAGGAAGATGCTGGAGGAACTCCAGCGTCGCAACTACGCTCAGACCACGATCAAGAACTGCCTCGGCACCGTCGAGAGCTTCGCCAAGCACTTCGGCCGTCCGCCGGATCAGCTCGGCCTGGACGAGATCCGGACCTACCAGGTGTACTTGCTGAAGGCAAGGAAGATGGGCGTCCGCACCGTCGGCCTCCACACAGCAGGCCTGCGGTTCTTCTTCTGCAAAACGTTAAGGCGGAACTATCCAGTCGAGGAGTTCCCCTACCCGAAGAAGCCGCGAGAGCTGCCGATCATCCTGACCCAACAAGAAGCGGTGCGGCTGATCGAGTCGGCCAGCAACCTGTTTCATCGCGCCATGCTGATGACGCTCTACTCGACCGGGATGCGGCGGGCGGAGCTGTGCAACCTGAAAGTGGAGAACATCGACAGCGAGCGCATGCTCGTCCACATCCGTCACGGCAAAGGAGGCCGCGATCGGTCTGTCCCGTTGAGCCCGAAACTGCTCGATACGCTACGCGAGTACTACCGCTGGATGAAGCCCAAGACGTATCTGTTTCCCGGCACGATCAGGAACTGGCGAGTCGACAAGCCGATCACCCCCAAGGTGCTGTGGCTAGCGTGCCGGGAAGCGGCCGAACGAGCGGGGATCGACAAACCCGTTCGGCCTCATTTGCTGCGGCACAGCTTCGCCACACATCTGCTCGAACAGGGCGCCGATCTGCCAACGCTACAAGCGCTCCTTGCTCACGCCGAGCTGAAGGCGACGTCGATCTATCTGCATCTATCCGAGCGCCATCTCAAGGCGGCCGGCACGCCGATCGACCAAGCGGAGTTCTCCAGCCCTGACAGAGTCAAGCGATCCAAGAAGCTACATAAGAAGAAGTGAAACGGCCGCCACTCGAGGTGGCCGATATCATTCGCGCGGCAGGCGAAGACTTCATCCGTCAACATCGATCGCGGCTGAACGGGCTGCACTTGAAAGTGCTCTCAGCCATCGAACGCTGTCGTACGGCGGCGCTGGGCGGACATCGCGACCGCTGCACTCGCTGTGGCTTCACCGCGGCCATCTCGTATAACTCATGCCGCAACCGCCATTGCCCCAAGTGCCAGACCGGCGCGCGGGACAAATGGCTCGCCGCTCGTGAGAAAGAGCTGCTGCCGGTTTCCTACGTGCATGTGGTCTTCACTGTTCCGCGGCAGCTGGCGGAGTTGATGTTCCACAACAAGCGACTTCTCTATGGCCTGTTGTTCCGTGCCAGTGCGGACAGCCTTTTGGAAATCGCCGCTGATCCCAAGCACCTCGGCGCCCAGATCGGCTTCCTCAGCGTGCTGCATAGCTGGGGACAGAATCTGATGCACCATCCACACCTCCACTGTGTGATTCCGGCGGGTGGTCTCTCGCCCGATCACAAAGCCTGGGTTCGTCCACGGTATCGATTCTTTCTGCCGGTGAAGGCGCTCAGCCGCGTCTTTCGCGGCAAGTTCGTCGCTGGGCTGAAGCGAGCCTACCGCAACAACGAACTTTGTTTGCCCGGCGAACTGAAGCCTCTGCGGCAAGAAAAGGCGTTCCGCTCGTTCGTGCGCTCGCTACACCAACAGGACTGGGTCGTTTACGCCAAGCCTCCCTTCGGCGGGCCGCGGTATGTCCTCAACTACTTAGCCCGCTACACCCACCGGGTCGCGATCTCCAATCATCGCTTGGTTGCTTTCGCCCAAGGCAAGGTCACCTTTCGCTGGAAAGACTACGCCCGCGGCAGCAAGCGACGATTGATGACGCTGACGGCCGAAGAGTTCCTTCGGAGGTTCCTGCAGCACGTGCTGCCGCGCGGCTTCATTCGTATCCGCTTCTTCGGCTTCCTCGCCGCCCGCAAACGTGGGGCGTTGTTGCCGCTATGTCAACAACTACTGGAAACCAACCAAGCGACGACAGCCAAACCCTCGGCGTCCGGCCCGACTTGCCTTCCAGCCACTTGGACGTGTCCAAGCTGTGGCGGTGCGATGGTCGTGGTCGAGCGACTCGACGCCTGGCAGCTGGAGCAGGAGTACTTTGACACGTCCTAACTCCACCCAACTGCCGGTCACGCCAGCGTGTCCTTCGACGCGCGCGCCGGGAGTGCGTCTGCCACTCGGATCCGAGCGCCGAACCTGCCGGAATCTCCGCCAAACAGCACTCTTGCGAGCCTCGGCCACCGCCAGCAACGCGGCGTTCCAGCTCGTCCGTCGGTCTTGCCAACTCCAAACGCCTGCCCCGAGGCCAAGAAACTCGATTCAAATCCCATAGCTTGGACGCAGACTGAACGCGTCCGCCGCCCCAGCGGCTTCCTTCAAACGCCCTTATCCAAAGCAACCCGGCGATCACGATCGTCGACCTTGCTCGCAGCTTGTCCCGCCGGGTTCCTCCAGATAAGGTCCTAACGTTAGCGAGGATTTGGGAGCGCGGCCTGAGCGACCCAGGCCGATCCATTGGCGAAACCGGATACCCCAAAGCAGCTGCCGCTTAAGGCTCTCTAGACGGTTGATTGTGAGAAGGTTAGTCCTGCTTGCGGTTGCGAAGCTCCGGACGGCCCTGGGGCGCGAGGCCTCCGATTAAGGGGGATTCAGTATTTGGACCCTACGCGATCAAGTATTTGGACGCTACGGCGGGCGTCTCACTTCGTCAGTTCGGGAGGTTTGGGCGGCTCTACGGCCTCTCGTAGATATCAACTATCTTCGGCCGTTCGCCTTCTGTCGAAATGCCTGCTGCGAGCATCAGCTTGGTAATGGCTTCGATCGTCCGTGCATCGGGCTGCAGGGTACGATCGGCGTAACCTTCGGCGATGAATAGTGGCGTCCCGCCAGCTTTGTTGGGGTTCTTCCAGATTTGCGGATCGGCTCCACGCTCAGCCAGCAGGTTCGCGACAAGCGGGTAGGTGTTATACGCGGCTCCGTGCATAGCCGTATCGCCATTGTTGTCCACGGTGTTGATGTCAGCGCCGAGATCGAGCAGCATCTTCACAGCTTCCAGCGCTTCGCTTTCCTCGCCCGCCTCTTCGTCCGGCGATGTCGTGCCGACCCCGGCTGCAGCCATCAGCGGCGTGGTGTTGTTGAAGTTCGGCAGTAGGGGATCGGCGCCCAGTTCCAGGAGCAGGCGCATCAGCGGAACGTCGGAGCGATCGGCGGCTAAGAGAAACGGCGCCGCCGCCGCTCCCTCCGTCGCGATGCGCGAGGACGTGCCGCGCAGCCCCCGTGTGCCTCTAGGCAGGCGGAAATTGACATCCGCGCCGCGCTTCACGATTTCGCGCACAAAGTCAGCGCTCGAGAGTCGGCCCGCTCCCATCGGCGGCGCGCCATCGTTGGTGTCGTTTGAATCCGGCTTGCGCACCCCGGGAATCATGTGGAGGGCAGTGAATCCGGTCCGAACATCGTTCGGATCGGCACCCGCGTCGATCAGCGCAATCGCGAGCTCGAAGTGGCCGTTCTGGACGGCGAGTAGCAACGGACACGTGGCCCGTGCTCTCCTCCGACGGCCCCCGCTCTCCGCAGGCTGCATCATCGCATTCACATCGATACCCGCCTCGATAAACGCCTGCACGACGTCGAGGTGGCCCTCGCGCACGGCAAAGAAGAACGGCGTAAACCCGGAATCGAGGCGGGCGTTGACGTCGGCTCCAGCCTCGATCAGAGCGCGCACGACGGCGGCGTGGCCCTCGGCCGCCGCCCACATCAAGGCCGTCTGGTCGAGCCGCTCGCGCTGGTTGGGGTCGGCGCCGCGCGCGAGCAGCGCCTTCACCGTCTCAGCATTCCCGGAGCGTGCAGCCAACATGAGGACGGTCTCCCGGCCTTTCATGTTGGTGTTCGCGTCGGCGCCAGCCTCCAACAGCAGCTTCACAATTGCGGCGTTGCCATTTGTACAGGCCTCCGCCAGCGCTGACGCGCCGTAGCGGTTCACAGTGCTTACATTGGCGCCCGCTCGTACGAGCAACGCAACCATCTCCGCATCATCGTGATACGCGGCCCAATGCAGTGCAGTGGTCCCGTCGACCTGCGCGGCGTTGACGTTGACGCCGGTCTGGAGGAGCGTGCGAACGCTAGCCTTGTCGCGTTGTTCGGCGGCGTCGGGGAGCGACGCCGCGACAGCGGAACCCGAGAGACCCAGCCCCAGGAGCACGATTCCACCGATTTTTCGCCAGTGCATATATGCGTCTCCTATGCTACGTCGGTCAATTCGAAAAGGTCTTCGACTTTTCCAGTGCTGTCCATGAACGAATCCATATGGATGCCAACGCGATCGAGCAACGTGAGGTGGAGGTTGGCCAGGTTCGTTCCCTTCTCGTACTTAATATGCCGGCCGCCCTGTAAGCCGGTTGCAGCGCCGCCCGCCACCAGGATCGGAAGGTTTTCGTGATCGTGAAGGCTCGGATTACCCATGCCGCTGCCGTACAGGTAGACCGAGTGATCGAGGAGCGAGCCGTCGCCATCGGGAGTGGCTTTCATTCTCTGGAGGAAGTCTGAAAACAGCGAAACATGGAACGTATTGATCTTCGCTATCTTCAATACCTTTTCTGGATCGTTGCCGTGATGACTGGTTGGATGGTGCGGATCCGGGACGCCGATCTCCGGATACGTACGATTGTTGTGCTCGCGCGTGAACTGGAAGCTGACTACACGCGTGATATCCGCCTGAAAGGCCAAAGTCTGCAGGTCGTACATGAGCTTGGCATGGTCGGCGAACGCCGCAGGGACTCCTACCGGCCGATCGATGTCGGGCATCTTGTCTTCGGTTACCGCTTGCTCGGCGCGCTCGATTTCACGCTCGACCTGACGAACGCTCTCGAGATATTGGTCCAAGCGCACGCGATCGGGAGCGCCCACCTGTCCTTTGATCTTCGCGATGCTCCCGGTGAACGAGTCCAGCAGGCTTTCACGATCGCGCAGCGCCGAGCGGCGCTCGGCCGCATTGCCGCCCTCGCCGAACAGGCGCTCGAAGACGACGCGTGGATGCGCCTCGGACGGAAGCGGGGTCGTCGGCGACGACCATGAGAGGCAATTCTGATAGACGCAGGCGTAACCGTTGTTGCACACACCGGCGAGCGGGGTCAAATCCATCGCGAGTTGGAGCGAGGCCAGCTGTGTATCCATCTTCTCAGCCGCCATCTGGTCGACTGTCGTGCCCAGATAATAGTCCGAGCTCTCGGTGTGTTTGGCGACCGCCGCGCTCAGAAACGCCGAGTTGGATGTGTCATGCGTACCCGGATAGGCATTCGGTAACCGCATATTGGTGATGACGGTCACCTGATCTTTGACCGGCTCCAGCGAGCTGAGGATGGGGGGAAGCTCATCGAGTCTTCCCTGGCCCGGCGGGGTCCATCGCGAATGATCGCACCCCATCGGGACGAACACGAAGCCGAGCCTCGCCACCGGCTTCGCGGGCGTCTTGGCCCACGCCGTGGCAGCGGGGATCATGGCGTCGAGTAGAGGCAGGGCCAGAGCAGCCTGCGCGCTTTTCAGGAGTGTCCGCCTGGGAATCGCCTTCTTCGTTAGAAATATCATGGTCTCCCTCTCCTATGCTCTTATTAGTTTTCTGCAATCGCACGAGGCGCGGACGATTCATTACGTTCAGTGCTTCGCATTTGAAACGGAATGCTCTTCACAATCCCGAGAATAAGCGAAGAGAACCGGTAGTCGTCCTTCTCGGCGTCTCTCACAATCTTGCGAACGGCCGGCGCGTCGTAGTACTCGACGCCTCGTCCGAGCGCGAACGTCAGAAGTTTTTCCGTCAGCGTTGCGACAAACAACTCCGGACGGGCCAGCAGAGCGTCTTCGAGCCCGTCAGGCCCTCGGAACTCCCCGGCGCCGGGGAGAGTTCCCGACGCATCGACGAGTTCCCCGCCTACCTCCCGGTCGCGCCACTGTCCCACGGCATTGAAGTTCTCAAGCGAGAAGCCCGCCGGATCAATCGTACGATGACAGCTTGCGCACACGGCGTTGCTGCGATGTGCAGCCAGGCGCTCGCGCATCGGAAGGTTGGCCACCACCGCGCTCTCGTCGAGCGCCGGGACGTTCGGAGGTGGAGGAGAAGGCGGCGCGCCCAAGATATTGCTCAGCACGAACACTCCGCGCAGTACCGGCGATGTCCGGGTCGCATACGAGGTGACCGACAGCACGCTGCCTTGCCGCAACAGGCCGCCGCGCTCGCTTTCGGGGGCAAGCGTCACGCGGCGAAACCGGCTTCCGTAAACGGCGGGAATTCCGTAGTGCTTCGCCAGGCGTTCATTGAGGAACGTGTAGTCCGACCGAATGAAACTGAGAACGCTGCGATCCTCGCGCAGCACGCTGTCGAAGAAAAGCTCGGTTTCCTTTCGGAAGGCTTGCCGCAGGTTGTCGTCGAAGTCCCGAAAAAGATTGGCGCTTGGAAGGACCGCCTCGATATTGCGCAGCCGCAGCCACTGTCCGGCGAAATTCGTCGCGAGGTTGATCGAGCGGCGATCGGCGAGCATCCTGCGCGTCTGCTTCTCGAGCTCCTCCGGTTGCCTCAGCTTGCCCTGAAGGGCCACGTCGAGCAACTCATCGTCCGGGATGCTGCTCCACAGGAAAAACGACAATCGCGACGCCAGATCGAGATTGCTGACCCGGTAGACGCCGCTTGCCGGTGCGCGTTCGGGGTCGCTTTCCACGCGGAACAGAAATCCCGCGTTGGCGAGCACAGCACTCAGTGCCTTGGCGATGCCAGCGTCAAAATCGCCTTCGGCGCGTCCCTCGCGATAGAAGGCCATCGGACCGTCGACCTCCGCTTCGGCGATCGGCCGCCGATAGGCGCGCCGCATCAGCGTCGACAGAATCTCTCGCGCACATTCTTCTTCCTGACTCTTGTCCGGTCCGGCTGGTTGGCAGACAAACAATCGCCGTCGGCTCGGCGTGTCCCCGGGGCCTTTGGGCGCATAGGGTCCGGTCACCAGAACCTGGTCGATGGCGGGCGCCGTACGCGGATATCGATTGTCGTTGAAGCGGGCTTCCGTAGGCTGGCGGAGCGTGTCGGTAAGCGATGAGCCCTCTTTGGCGAAGGTGACGGCGAGGTTGTGCGGACCGGCGCTGACGGCAACGCGCGCTTTCAAATCCTTGTCGACCGCAGCGACCTGCCTAAACAGTGAGTCGTCGCCTTTGGCCGGTCTTTGGATCGTGAAGGTCTTGACCGGCTCCCGGTCGAGTAGCACCAGAAGCTCGTGCGGACGGTCATAGCGCATCCCGCTGACGGCTCCTGTCAGATTGCGAGCGAGAAGGATCTGGATGTCGTACTCGCCGTCCTGGGGAAACGTATAGGACGTCGACAAGCCACCGCGCGTGCCAAGCGGCAGCCCAGGCAAGTGATCTTCCTGTGTGAGATCGGGAGCCACTCGAATGATGTCGCCCTGCAAAGACTGCGTGGTCCCGACCGCGAGGCGGCTGATTTTCTGGGCGGCTGAGATGTAGCGGTTCAGGAGCGTCGCCGACAGATCGCCGACGATGACGTTGTCGAAGCCGTGACCGCTCTCATCGGCCGGCAGTAGCGAGGCGGCGTCGATGTCGCGTGCCAGGAGGTCCCGAATCGCGTTCTGATACTCGGTGCGAGTCAGGCGTCGCAGCGTTTCGGTGCGGCCAGGATTCAAGTTTGCGGCCGCCGCGGCATCGAGCGATGTTTCCAGCCATTTCAATATCGCGCGGCGATCGGCCTCGGATGGCTGCAGCGTTTGGGGAGGCGGCATGAGGCCCGTGTGCAGCTTGCGCACCACCTTCTCCCATAGTTCGGGTTGCGCCGCGGGCCTGGACACGTCCACCTGCTCCAGACTCAGCCCGCCGGTCTTCAGGCGCTGGTTGTGGCAGGTCGCGCAATAGCGATCGAGGAATTGACGCTGGCCCAAGGTTGGGGAAGGTCCCGCAGAGGCCGCATTACTCTGCTGTGCATGTATCTTCACCTGCACAGAGAGCAAAAGCGTCGCTGCCAGCCCAGCAAGGCCTAGTTTCAGCGCTCCAGGGAACCACACCGGCTCGTTCATCTGCTTTGTCCCGCCGACATATAACATGTTATATCCTAAGCCGCTTTCTGCAAGGGGCCGGCCCCTCGGTGCTCGTGACAATGGCTGTGGAGCCTGTTGTGTTCTTCGTGCGCCATTGTTCGAGGAACTCGTATTGCCTCCGTCCCCCACCCCCGAGTGCCCTGTCGTTAAGCCTTACGTTCAAGCTGGCTCGAACACCATCCATCGACATCCTCCTTATCTTCCCCCCTTGGTCCATAAGCATCAAATCGCTAGCTCAAAAATCCAGTATTCTGGACGGAACTACCGTGATCCCCGTGGCAGGTGCGAGCCTCGGAATGGGTGGTGCGGGTGACGCGGGAAAGGTGTCGGGACAAGGAGGCAGGCTCGGCGCGGGACTTCGGGTGGTGCCTCTGGGCTATATCGAAGCGCGTAAGGGAAGGGTGAGATTCCGCCGCATCTTACCCACGTGGGCTTTCGTCTCGATCGCCTTGGCAATCGGAGCATTCGCAGGCCTGCTGTTGTTTGGTCGCCTGCCCGAGACTCGCTCGCAACGACAAAAAGAGGAAAAACGATGAGTCAGCCAACCAGCGAGAATCATGCTCGACACCAGCCCTATATCTGGCTAGCCATCGCCGCCGCACTGTTCGTCTTTGCGAACGGTCGATGGATCATCCCCATCGCCGCATGGTTGGCCCCTGTCTTCATGCTCCGATTCTTGCGGACCCGCAGGACGGGTGGTGCGCTGCTGCTCGGCTACCTCGGTACCTTCGGCGCGGCACTGATCGGCTGGACGGGCATGGTTCCGGTTCCGGCGCCGCTCTATGCGCTGATCACCCTCCTCGGCGCGACCATCACCTTTCTTCCTTTTCTGATCGACCGCTTGCTCGCTCATCGCCTGAGCGGCTTCGCTTCGACTCTGGTTCTGCCGGTGGCCTGGGTCACGGTGGAGTACATCCACTATTCCCTCAATCCCCTAGGGCAGTGGAACCTGATCGCCTACTCCCAGGCGCGCAACCTATCTCTGCTCCAGCTCGTGTCGGTCACCGGCATCTGGGGTATCACCTTCCTGATGGCATGGTTCGCGGCCACCGTGAACTGGGCCTGGGAGTTCGATTTCGCCTGGAGCAAGATTCGCCGGGGAGCCGCTATCCATGCCAGCTCGCTCGCTGCCGTTCTGCTGCTCGGGCAGGCCAGGATGGCCCTGTCGCCGCCGACCGCAAGGACCGTTCGCATGGCGTCGGTCACGGTCAGCCCCGAAGGATCGAACCGCAACTACTTCGCGATGACGACCGACGAGAGCAATGAGAGCCTGCGGAATAATCAGGGTCCGGTCCTGGCCATCCAGGACACGCTCTTCTCCCGCAGCCGGCGGGAGGCCAGGGCAGGCGCCAAGCTGGTTTTTTGGGCGGAGGCCAATGCGGTCGTGCACACGCAGCACGAAGAGGCGCTGATCGAGCGCGGGAAGAAGCTCGCCAGCGAGGAGCAAGTCTATCTGCTCATGTCGCTCTACACCGTCTATCCGGGAGAGCGTCCACCGGAAAACAAGACCGTCACGATCGACCCACAAGGCGCCGTACGGTCCATCTACCACAAGACGATGGTGATCATCGAGCCTCCAGAGCCCGGCGACGGCGTCATGCCGACACTCGCCACGCCTTTTGGAAAGATCACCTCGGCGATCTGCTTCGACTACAGCTTCCCGGACTTCATCCGTCAGGCTGGCCGGGCGAACATCGACATCGCGATCAATCCCTCGTGGGATTGGAAACCGATCGACCCATACCACACCTGGGTCAGCGCCGTTCGGGCGGTGGAGAACGGCTTCTCGCTGGTGCGCCAAACGAACGATGGCCTCTCCGCGGCAGTCGATTACCAGGGACGAGTGCTCGCTCGAATGGACCACTTCACAGCTGAGGAACCGGTCATGGTCTCCGACGTGCCGACCGAAGGAGTCACGACGGTTTATTCTCGGATCGGCGATTCCTTCGCATGGCTTTGCGTGGCAGCTTTCGTCTGGCTCGTCGGAAGTGTCGCGGCTCGGAGGAAACGGTCCGATGTTTGAGGAACTCCCTGAAGAACCCGACGACGAGGACGCCGATCCGGCCCTGCCGAGAATCCACATTTGTGGAAAACTGGCACGAAGGGGTCCGCGACCGCGAGCAGGACTGAGTCTCCCGGAACGAACCACATAGTACTTGTCCGCGGATAGCGATATGTCGCGTTGTCACTAGGAATCCGGTCGTCATCGGCCCGCCGCCACATTGTGATGGACCGACGGACACTTCGGGGAAGCGATTTCAGATCTGCAAAAGGGGAGAGGCCACGGCGCACTTGGGCCACCCGTTCAGTAGTGCAACAAAGT
Source organism: Bryobacterales bacterium (assembly GCA_965226185.1). Taxonomy (GTDB): domain Bacteria; phylum Acidobacteriota; class Terriglobia; order Bryobacterales; family UBA6623; genus CBDCYS01. The sequence continues at coordinate 1,451,627 of CBDDCT010000007.1, read as the reverse complement.
TTCTGTAAATTTGTTTGTTCCCACGTTGTCTCTCTATTTCAGGTTTGCGCTGAGTCGGGCCGCAGGGAGCCCGTAGGGCGACCGCAGGTCCCGACTCAGCGGCGGCGCTCTCAGGCTGCTTGCCGGTCCGCCGGACCCAGCTCCTCCAGATCGGCGTTCTCCATGCTGAAGTAGGGCCGCGACTCCAGTTGCCACTGCTCGTGCCGCTCCAGCAAAATCGCCCCGATCAGCCGCTCGCACGAGGCCCGGTTGGGAAACACTCCCACCACTCGCGTGCGCTGCTTCAGCGTCTTCATCAGCCGCTCCAGCATGTTCGTCGATCCCAGACGGCGGCGATGGCCCTCGGGAAAATCCAGCACCGTCAGGCAATCCTCGAGTCCGTGCCGCAACATCGCCGCCACTTTCGGCCGCCGGGTCTCCCAGTTTTGGGCCATCTCCTCGCCGCGCCGCAAGCACTCGTCCTTTTCTCGGGCGGCGAACACAGCGGCCAGCTCACTCAGCACCTCGCGGTACTCCCGGTGGGCCACCTTGCGTGCCAGCTCCCGTTTGAAATGCACCCGGCAACGCTGCCAGCGCACCCCTTGAAAGTGCCTCCCCAGCGCTGCCACGATGCCGCCATGGGCGTCGCTGACGATCAGCCGCAGCCCACTCAACCCGCGCTCGTTGAGCTGCCGAAACAGCTCTCCCCAAGTGGCTTCCGACTCGCTGTCACCGTTGCGCCAGTCTAAAATCTCACGCTGCCCTTGCCCGTTGAACCCCGTGACCACCAGCACGGCCTCGCTGAGGATGCCCCCTTGCCGGCGTACTTTTTCATAACGCGCGTCAATCATCAGATAGGGGTATTCGTGCTGATCCAGACGCCGCCCGCGGAACTCCGCCAGCTTCTCATCCAGCTCGCCGGCCAGCCGCGAAACCGTCATCGCCGAGACATCGCAGCCGCACATTTCATCCAGCACCTGCTGCACCCGCCGGGTCGAAACGCCCTGGAAATACATCTCGGCACAGGCCACCAGCAGAGCCCGCTCGCTGCGCTGCCAGCGTGCAAACATCGACGGATGGTAGGGCTCGCTATTGCGCAGCTGAGGCACTCGCAGCTCTAGTTCTCCCACACGAGTCTTCAGCTTGCGGGGCTTGGCGCCATTGCGCCAGCCTTGCCGCCGTGGGTTGCGCTCGTGCCGCTCCGCACCCAGTTGTTCGGTCATCTCCGCTCTCATCGCCGCGTTCAGCAGCTCTTCGAGCAAGCGCTTGACGCCGTCTCTTTGCTGAAACAGCTCTTGCACCAGCTTCGCAATCGTGTCACTGTGATCAGGGGTCATCGTTTCGTCTCCTTTGTTGATGGTTTGTCTTGAATCAATCCATCGTGGAAACAAACGATGACCCAGTCAATCAGGCCAGAACATTCTACAGAAAAATTGTTACACAACCATGCTCCCAGCCGACGAAGAAAAGCTCGCCGAACAAGCCCTTGCCCACGCTGGCCGCGAAGCTGAGATGCGTCGCGAGTTGGCGAGTGTCGTCACCGAGTTCTTCGAGCAACTCAGGTTGCCCTCGGAGATGCCAGTTCTCACTCCAGAGCTGAAGCAAGGAGTCGTAGCCCTAGCAACTCTGGCTGCCCGCTGCCGCAGCTCGGTTGAGCGAGACACCTATTCGAGGCAGATCGAGCAAATATCCGAGTCTGAATCCCCTGGTCGGCTCGCCAGGATTCTGGCACAGCTTCTGGCCGGCATCCTCGCGGTAGGCATCGAACCTCAGGAGGCGTGGTCGCTTGTCAAGAGGGTTGGGATGGACTCGATGCCCGTGAATCGACGTGGCGCTTTCGAGTTTCTGCTGAAAGAGCTGATAGGTTCTCACTCGACCAAGAGCGTCGCCGAGACGCTGCTGCTCCCGACTCAAACGACCCGCCGCACTCTTGAGGATCTGCATGTCCACGGCATCTTGACTCGATCGAAGCAAGGAAGCTCAACACATTGGGCCCTGTCCGACGCGGCCCTGGTGCTGTTCTATACCGCTGAGACAACTTTCCCGAAAAGTCAGGAGACCTAACTCCTATAACACCCACACTATGTTGACCGACATTTCGGGAAAGTTTGAGTTCGGGGATAGCGTGACGAAACTACGGCGGCACCAGCCCCTTGGGTGAAGAACTGAGAGGAATCTAGCCTTGAGTCTTGACCACAACTCGATACCGCGGCCGAACCCGGGTCGTGCTATGGTCTTGGGCAAGGCAGACTCTGATGAGCCCTCCAATGGAGGTTTCGATAAGATGGCTCGTCGGAGATTTCAGCAGCCTGCGCCCAAGCGGCGAGGCAAATGGTGGACCCTGCTGTATTGGCAGGATGAATTTCAGAACGGAAGGAGGATCAGAAAAAGGAAGAGAATCAAAATCGCGCCCGCGGCTTTACCGGAGCGGGAAGCCAAAAAGATTGCCGCGGAGTACCTGCGGCCCCTTAACCAAGGACTCGAAACCATCGGGTCCGCAACCAGGTTCGAGGATTACGTGGAAGGAGTGTACAAGCCTACGGTGATGCCGTTGTTCGCCAGCAGTACCCAGCAGCGCTACGGCAGTGTCATCAAGATCTACTTGATGCCGGCCTTCGGTGACTCCTGCCTGCGGGACCTGACACCGCTGGTGTTGCAGAAATACTTGTCGGGTCTCGCGAAGAAGGATCTTTCCCATGAATCGCGGGACAAGATTCGAGACGTTCTCTCCAGTATTCTGGGCTCGGCGGTCAAATTCAGTTTGTTGGTGAAGAACCCTGTCGAGGGCCTGCGTCTGCCTCCCCCGAAAAAGGGGAAGCGGTCGAAGCCCTACATTACCTCGGCTGTGTTCGCGGCGTTGTTGGCGCTGATTGCCGAGCCCTACGCCACCATGGTTTTCGTGGCGGTCTACACGGGTATGCGAATCAGTGAGCTGATTGGGCTGCGGTGGCGTAACGTTCATGACGATTCGATCACCATCGACGAACGCTATTGCCGGGGCGACTGGGGTGCTCCCAAGAGCGAAGCCAGTAATGCCACGATCCCAGTTCTTCCCAAGGTGATCGAACGTATTCAGCGTTTGAAAACCCTGACGGTGGAGGTTAAGGGCGGGCGGTTCGGAGATATCCGGCCGTGAAGTCCGCCGGTCCTGACGACCTGGTGTTCCAATCTCCGGTCAAGGGCTTGCCGATGCGGGACAACAACATCTTAGTCCGGCACATCAAACCGGCGGCGAGGAAGTTGGGCGTCGGCTGGGTGAATTGGCAGGTGCTTAGGCGGTCTTTTGCAACTTGGTTGAAGATGGCGGGTACGGACATTAAGGATGCGCAGGCTCTGATCCGGCATTCTCGGGCAACAACGACCCTGGACATTTACCAGCAGTTCGTGCCAGAGTCGCAACGCCGCGCAATCGATAACCTGGGAGCAGTTTGCAGGATTGGCTGCCGGAAAGCCATCTCGTCTACTTCGTCAGCGACGTGGTCGATCAACTGGATTTGTCGGCCATCGAGAGCGTCTATGAAAAAGAATGGCGCGGTCAGCCGCCCTATCATCCGCGGCTGATGGTGAAGCTGCTGCTCTATGGCTACTGCCTGGGGGTGCGTTCCTCGCGCAAGATCGCCCAGCGTCTGGTCGAAGACGTGGCGTTTCGAGTGTTGGCGGCTGGCAACCAGCCCGACTTCCGCACCCTCTCGGATTTCCGCAAGATCCACCTCCCAGCGCTGGAACAACTCTTCCAACAGGTGTTGCGGCTGGCCTTGGAAGCAGGGGCGCTGAAGCTGGGGCGGGTGGCGCTGGACGGGACGAAGATGAAAGCCAACGCCTCCAAGCACAAGGCCATGAGCTGGGGGCGGATGAAGCAAGCCGAGAAGCGGATTCGGGAGGAAGTCAAGAGGATGCTGGCGGAGGCGGCGGAGGTCGATGCCGCCGAGGACGCCTGCTATGGGGCCGACAAGACGGGCCAGGATCTGCCCGAGGAGCTGCAGCGCCGGCAGACGCGGCTGGAAAAGATTCGGCAAGCCCAGAAAGCCCTCAAACTAAGGGCGCGAGACAAGGCGGCCGCCCAAGGCCAATCGGCCGAGCAAGTCGAGAAGGCCCAGCCGCGCGACAAGGATCAGTACAATTTCAGCGATCCGGAATCGCGCATCATGAAAGGCGGCGACGGGTTTCTGCAGGCCTACAATGCACAGGCGGCGGTGGAGAGCAGCTGTCAACTGATTGTCGGGCAGACGGTGACGCAAGCGGCGAACGATAAAGAGCAACTGACGCCGCTGCTGCAAGCGGTCGAGCAGCAGTCGGGACAGCGACCCGAGGAAGTGCTGGCCGACAGCGGCTACTGTTCGGAGAAGAACCTGGAATCTTTGGAAGCGCCCGAGAAGCCCGAGCAAAAGATCGACGCCTACATTGCCACCAACAGACAGAAGCGCGGAAGGCGGGCAGGAGCGCCGCCGCGCGGGCGGATACCGCGAGCAGCGACCCGAGTCGAGCGGATGCAGCGCAAGCTAGGCACCAAGGCCGGGGCGAAGATTTACGCCCAGCGCAAAGGGATCGTGGAGCCCCTATTCGGACAGATGAAACAGGCCCGCGGCATTCGCCAATTTCTCCTGCGCGGGTTCAAGAAAGTGCAGGGTGAATGGGCCCTGGTGTGCCTGACGCACAATATTTTGAAGATGCACACCCTCTGTTATGGATAGTTACGGACAGCAACCAGAAAAAGGGTGCCCGCGGCCTAGTTTGCGTTCTCAAAACAGCTCTTCGCGGTCCCTGCAGCCCGCTTTTGCAGCCCAGCGACCTTCGAGCCTCCCGCTCCAACTCCTCGCTGACCTCACCACCCGAATTTCCCGCCCCACCTGAACTATGTCAAGCTATGTCAAGCTGATACTCGGATAGACTCCTAGTTACGAATGGGCGAGTCCAGCCCTGAAAAGGCTGGCGGCGGCGGTTCAATTCCGTCCCTGGCCACCATGTTTTCAACAACTTAGCGATCACCAGGAGCTCCCTTCAACTTGAGGGAAACAATACGGGAACATCGAAACGGCTCAATGAGCCGCCTCGGAGCCCTTGGCTGCCCCCTCTCCCATTAGTCGCCACATCTCCCGAGCCGTGTTGCCGGTCTTCGAGATGTGTCGTTTGGCCAGTTCGGCGTAGCGTTCGGTCATCTTGATGTTGGCTTGAACCTAAAAACGGCGGTTGAATAGGCGGTCCAGGGGGCAAGTGGTTGATACTGTGGTGGATGGCGAAACCACGACGCACAAAGCGGCTTCACCCGTTGGGGGAGCCCCAAAACGCAATCACAAAGCAGAGCAGTGGCAGCCGGGCGGTGGACACCTACGGCGGCAAGGTGCACCTGCGCTGGGACGCCGAGGCGGCGGTGACCGCCTACGGGCAGATGCCCTACTTCATCGAGTTCCTCAAAACCGCCGGGTTGTTCGACGACTGGGTCGCCGATTGTCCGCTCGACTACCGCAGCCCCAATGCGCCGGCGGAGCGCGACGTGTTGGGCACCCTGCTGCTGAGCCTGCTGGCCGGACATCGCCGCTATGCGCACATCAGCTCGATCCGCGGCGACGGGGTCAACCCGCGGTTGCTGGGGATGAGCAAGGTCGTCAGCGAAGACTCGGCGCGGCGGGCGTTTCAAGGGGCCGACGAGAAGGCCTGCGGCGACTGGCTGCGCGAGCATCCGCGGCGGAGCTACGAGGCGCTGCTGGAAGAACCCTGGATCCTCGACGTCGACTCCAGCGTCAAGCCGCTCTACGGGCGCCAGCAGGGCGCCAAGCGCGGTTACAACCCGGGCAAGCCGGGTCGTCCCTCGCACGTCTATCACACTTACTTCGTGGCCAACCTGCGGTTGGTGCTGGAGGTGGAAATGCAGCCGGGCAACCAGACGGCTGCGTCGTACGCGCAGCCGGAGTTGTGGAAGTTTATCGACGGCTTGGAGCCCCAGCAACAACCGGCGCTGCTGCGCGGGGATATCGGCTGGGGGACGGAGCGGATGATGCTGGGCGCCGAACAGCGCGAGCTTCCTTACTTATTCAAGTTGCGGCAGAGCCGGGGCGTGAAGGGACTGTTGGAGAGGCTGTTTCGCAGCGAGGAATGGGAGCCAGCGGGCAAAGGTTGGCAAGGGATCCGCACGGAGTTAATGCTCCAAGGCTGGAGCCGGCCCCGTCCGCTGGTGGTGTTGCGGCGGCAGATTCGCAACGATCTGGCGCTCGCTCAGCCTGACCCGGCTGCGCCGAAGCAGCTCTCGTTGGGGCTGGCGGAGATCGTGGACCACGGCGTGCTCTACGAGTACGCGGTGCTGGTGACGTCGCTCGACGAGGAGGTGGCGACGATCGCGCAGCACTATCGCGAGCGGGCGGACGCGGAGAACAACTTTGACGAATTGAAGAACCAGTGGAGCTGGTCGGGATTCACCACCCAGGACCTGCTGCGTTGTCAGGTGCTGGCGCGCATCGCGGCGCTGGTGTACAACTGGTGGACGCTGTTTACGCGGCTGGCGATCCCCGCCAAGCATGGCGAGGCGATCACGACGCGGCCGCTGCTGCTGCACGGCATTGCCCGGCGGACGCGCCATGGCCACCAAACGACCGTGACGATTACGAGCTTGCACGCCAGGGCGCGGCGGATGAAGGCAGCTTTGCAGCGGGCCAGCGCCTTTCTGCAATGGCTGCGAGCAACTGCGGAGCAGTTGACCCGAGCCCAACGCTGGCGACTGATCCTGAGCTGGATTTTCCGCCAATTCCTCCGCGGCAGAGTCCTCGGCGCCCCCTTGTATGTCACCGATGCGCCCTCCTAACTGCCGTTTTTAGGTTCATTGGTGAATTCCTGGAACTGTTCGCGACGGGCCTGGGACGTGTTAGCACTACCCCGGCGAGCGGCGCCGGCGGCGAGCGCGAATCCAGTCTCGGAGACATTGACGATGCCGGCTGTTTCGCTCGGCGAAACTCAAGCCCGCGTGGTCTTTGCGGGACTGGCTCCGGGCTTTGTGGGTTTGTACCAGGTCAATGCAGAGGTTCCCAGTTCGGCGCCAAGCGGGGAAAATGTCCCCATGGCGATTTCGATTGGAGGAATCGATTCACCGGCGGTGACGATTGCGGTCGAATAGCGGATTGTTCCGCTTTCTCACACGACCTCACCGGTCGATAGAGTTGTGTCTGAAGGCCGAGGCTTTTCCAAGCCAAACTACTGGCGTTGCTGCATGCAGACTCGAACCTCAAAACGCCCATCGTCACCTGACTTGAAGGGCACAAGAGTCCATGCAGCTTTGATCGCGGAACGGGTTGAAAAATTCTTGCCGTAGACGACCGTGGGAACGCTCAATCCAAGAGGGCCGGTGTGAGGTTCAAGACTCTCCTTCAAGTTGCCGAGAATCATATTGGCGACTTCGCCCAACCCATCCAGCACATCGCCGTTGATCTCGGTGACTTCGGTCATCAACATGGCTGATCCGATCTTGCAAGCGAACCGTTCATCACAGTACAGCACCCCGGTTCCGGCCCAGGGTCCGGTAAACCCCAACAGGGCGACGACCCCGTTGACGGGATCTGGCTGGTCCACCGTCTGGTGGGGCTGGACCTCGACCCGCAGACCGAGCATCATCGAGAAGACACTTTCGGCGGCCTGCTGAACAGCAGCAACGATCACACTCGTGTCAATGGCAGTTTCCACTGGCATGGCTGACGGGAGTCCTAGCTAGCCCAATATTGCCGACTTCGCGAGAGGGCTCTCTACTACGGAGGCATTACTTTCGCTAAGGTGGTCTCCATTTGCTGAGGAGTGAAGGGCTTCCGAATGAACCCTTTTGCTCCCAAAGAGATCGCCTCCATCACGGTCTTTTCTCCCCCTTCGGTTGTGACCATAATGACCGGCACATCTTTTTGGGGAGTCTCCTTCAAGCGCCGGAGGAAATCCAAACCGTTCACATTCGGCATGTTGATGTCGGAGAACACGACTTCAACCGTGTCATTCTCCAACTTCTCCAGCGCCTCGGCTCCGTCTCCAGCCTCGACCACTTGGTCAATCCCGTTGGGACGGGCCTGCCGCAGACTCCTTTCCAGAATCTTGCGCATGACCGAGGAATCGTCAACGATCAGAATGTTTATGCCCATCGCTCTCTACAGTACTGCCCACAAAGAAGTATCGGCTCGCCAACACGCATTCGTTAGAAAAATTGCGGACGCTTGCCGCAACGCATCGCCCGCGCTCCGCGGCCCTGGCCCGGCTTGTAAGCAGGGCTGAAACCTGATCCCTTTCCCATCGAAGCCAGATTCCGCTCAACCGGAGTGGCATCCGAAGCGCAGGCCAACTTGGCCGGGAAAGCGGGCTAACCCCGCGCTAACCCGCATTTCTCACCGCCTGACGGTCGAAGCACACGATAGGCCCGCCATTAGTTCGTTGCGCTTGCTCGCCGTGCTCACGGTAGGGTCAAGTACGCGTCTCTGATTGAATGAGGGTCGTCAAGTGGCGCGCGCCTCGTACTGACGGGCCTCTCACGCACTTCGCCACGCCACGCGGTGAGAAAAGCGGGCTAATCGCCGAGGAAACCCGTTCCACCAGCCACCTGTTCGGGCTGATTGGAAAGCGGCCCGAAACTCAGCATCAGTTGACGCTCGAACGCGCGAAGGCGACAATAAGCATAGAAGATGCGCCCGTAGCTCAGCTGGATAGAGTGCTTGCCTCCGGAGCAAGAGGTCGCGCGTTCGAATCGCGCCGGGCGTACCAGCGTTTCAGCCACGTACATGGACTGCCGGACCGAGGCAAAGATCGCGCCATTCAGGAGTCGGGGAGGCCTCAGTACTCCGCGGACAATCATCGTCAACGATTGAGCTCCGACGGCCCCAACCGCGACGAACTGCCGCTCGAATGCCCACAGCGACCTCGCCGGGGTCGTCCGCTCGCTGGAAAGCGACCGCAAAAACCGGGCCCAAGAGCGCAACGATCAAGACCCGAAGCCGGACAAACCGGAGACCGGGCAATGATCGAAACGCTGATGAAGCAGCTCTCTACTTCCGCGGCCTCCGCCGGCGCGTCGAACATCTCGTAGCGCAACGCCGCGAGACGAGCCCGTCCGAGGTCTATCTCTGGTGGATCGACGGCGGCGACAGCAACGACCCCTGGATGGTCATCGGCCCCAACGGGGAAGAATGGCGCCGAGGCGACCCCGGCCCCATCCCCGGAATCGAGACCGCCGCCAGGAGAACGGCGTCAAGCCCAGCCAACGCCACCCCCGGAATCGAGGACGCCGCCAGGACGAATTCAGGGCGAGCCGGGTTGGCCTTAACCGCTCCGGCTGCTCGCCGCGTTACGATGGTTCGTTATGGCGAAACAGGACGCCGAGCACGCCTTCGGCTTCAACACCCGCGCTTTGCATGCCGGCCAGCGTCCGGATCCGGCTACCGGAGCCAGGGCGGTTCCGATCTACCAGACCACTTCCTACGTTTTCGAGGACACCGAACACGCAGCTTCGCTTTTCGCCCTGCAGCAGTTCGGGCACATCTACACGCGCATCATGAACCCGACCACGTCGGTCTTCGAGGAGCGCGTGGCGTCGCTCGAAGGCGGCATCGGAGGTCTCGCGACCAGCAGTGGTCAAGCCGCGCAGTTCCTGACGATCAGCAGCCTTTGCCAGAGTGGCGACGAATTGGTTTCTTCGGCGACGCTTTATGGGGGGACCTATACACAGTTCGACGTGACCTTTCGGCGCCTGGGCTTTGAGACGACCTTTGTTGATCCCGACGACCCGGAGAATTTCCGCAAAGCGATCACTCCGAAGACCAAGTTGCTCTTCATCGAGACGATCGCGAACCCCCGCATGAACGTCGTCGACATTGAGGCCGTCGCCGAGATTGCCCACCAGCACAACATTCCGCTGATTATTGACAATACTTTTGCCTCGCCTTACTTGTGCCGTCCGATCGAGCACGGCGCCGACATCGTGCTGCACTCGGCCACGAAGTTTATTGGCGGGCACGGCACGAGTATCGGCGGCATCATCATCGACAGCGGCAAGTTCGATTGGACCAGCGGCAATTTCCCGCAGTTGACCGAACCCAGCCCGGGCTACCACAACCTGCGCTTCGCGGAGACGTTTGGAGAGATGGCTTTCATCGTCAAGTGCCGGGTCGAAGGCCTGCGCGATCTGGGACCCTGTATCGCTCCGTTTAACTCGTTCCTGTTCTTGCAGGGGCTGGAAACGCTGGGTTTGCGCGTCGAGCGGCACTGCGCCAACGCGCTGGCGATCGCCCGGCATCTCGAAAAGCACCCGGCCGTGGGGTGGGTCAACCATCCCGGGCTCGAGTCCAGCCCCTATCACGAACTGGCGAAGAAGTATCTGCCGAAAGGCTGCGGCTCGATCTTTACGTTTGGCGTGAAAGGCGGCTTGGAAGCGGGGCGCGAGTTCATCGAGAATTTACAACTGTTCTCGCATCTCGCCAATGTCGGCGACGCCAAGAGCCTGGTGATTCATCCGGCCAGTACGACCCATCAGCAGTTGTCGGAAGACGACCTGGCGGCTTGCGGCGTCAGGCCTGACATGATCCGGCTGTCGGTGGGACTGGAGGATGTCGAGGACTTGCTGTGGGACCTCGATAACGCCCTGGAGGCATCGCGGCAGGCGGTCACGATCACGGCGGATACAGAGGAAAGCTGACCGGCGGTCTGGTTCCCCGCTGGGAATTGGCTGTCAAGTGCTACGGTTCGCGGCTCTCATGAAGTCCGGCGGCACGGAGAGAGAATCCATATGCCCGTCCAGAACCTGGTTTGCAGTCTTGCTTCCGGCGGTGTCTCCGCCAACTCGCCCGTTCTCGAAACCGAGTTTGCGGTCTCGCCCATGGAGCGCTTGCGGATACTTGAGCGCTATTCGAATATCGCCATGGTGGGGCTTTCGTCGAATCCCTACCGGCCCAGCCATTTCGCGGCCAAGTATCTGCTTTTCGAGGGATACAACGTGATTCCGGTCAACCCCCGCGAGAAACAAATCCTGGGGAAGGCCTGTTACGCAAGCGTGACGGACATCCCCGGTCCCGTGGAGGTCGTCGATATCTTCCGCCCCGCCCCGGCCGTGCCGCCGATTGTCGAACAGGCGATTGAAATCGGCGCGAAGGTCATCTGGATGCAGTTCGGAGTGATCAACTACGAGGCGGCGAAGCGGGCCCGCGACGCCGGCCTTGAGGTTGTCATGGATCACTGCATGAAGGTGGAGCACGGCCGCTTCTTCGGCAACCTGTCGATCCTTGGGTTCAACACAGGCGTGATCTCTTCGCGGCGCGTCGTTTCGAAACGGGCCAGGACCGCCGGCGCTCCGTAGAACTCCCCGGCTCTTCTCAGGTGTTCCACTGAAATTTGGGCTTTTCGCTTGACTCCAGTAAGAGCGTCGGTCGATACTGGTCAGCGGTATCCCTCGTTTCACGGAGCGCCGATGCATCCGGATTCGAGGGCGGCGTTGCGCACTAGGGGCGGCACTCCCCCCAAGTTCCCTGGAAGCTTGTCGATATGGTGTTTGGAGTCGCATGCCCCAGCCAAGAAAGTTAGAACTAGACGGAGTTCATTCGCTTCCGCACCTTATCCTCCACCCTTTTACTGAGTCGTCTTCCACCGTCCAAGTTCTGGAAAGCGCGAAAGCATCGCTTTCGCTGATGAAAGAAGGGTCGACGACCGAGGGGCGGCAGCGTGAACTCGCACTTCACGTTCTTGAAGGACGTTACGCCGAGCTTCGCATGTTGTTCTATGTCGGCAAGGACGTGTTCCGCTGGATTGATCAATGTATCGACACCTGCCGGCGCTCTCCGGCGTTGAGCGGCCGAGGGATATCGGAAGCCAGTTTTTCTCACTTGCTGATCAAGCAGACTCCCGACGATGTGGCTGAGAAACTCAAGCTCTGGGGAGTCATCGAATACGCCCGCATCTTTGGCCGCTCCATTGGGATCTTCAATCAGTTTTGCGAGCCCCCGCCGCAGGACATGCTGCAACCCGATTACCTGCGTTCGTACTACCGCTACGCCGACTACGCTTATAGCTGCTGGAGAGACGCCAAGGAGTACCCGATTCTGCCGCAAGAGCAGTTTCCCTTCACGCTTTACGCCTCGGGCGAGTACACGAAGATGCTCGAGGAGCAGTGGAAAGAAACGGTTGACTGAGTCGGCGACCCCCGCGGGTCCGCCGCGAAGTGAAATCCTAACCAAGACTGGCGGAGAATTCGGTGCAAGGATTCGGAACCGGGACCGCAAGGTAGGGTTCGGTAACGCGGACAAGCCGCAACCAAAAGGGGGGGGGCGTGGCCGGTGGCGGATGAGGCGCGTGGAAGCGGAAACCGCTTGCTTGCGCGCGCGGCTCTGATTCTGGTTCCCGAATTTCCTGCCACGTTTGGCACACACGCGCTAAGCGCCTAACGTTCATGCCTTCAGGTAAGGTTTTAGAGCCGCGAAATTGTGCTCGATCTCCGCGACGGCTTGGGGTGAAAAGGTATAGTCGCCGCGCCGCGAGACCGTGGTTTTGAAAACACCCCGCCGCTTCATCATGTAGGACCGCAGGCCGGGTATGAGTGGTTCGAGGTTGGTCATCAGCAGTAGTTTGCTGTAGACCTCGCGCACTTCATCGCGCTTCCCTTCCAGGTGCAAGTTCCACATGTGCCCGTACACGTCGGCGTACATTGGGCCACCGGTGAGGGTGCCGTCCATGCCCAATCGCATCTCATAAGTCCATCCGCGGGCGCGGCTGGCTCCGAGAATGATCTTGATCGCGCCGGGACGGTGCTTAGCCAGTTGCTTCATGCGGCCGATGGCGGTTTTGACGTCCTTGTATTCCTCTTTGAGGTAGCCGAAGTTCGAAAACTTGCGGCCCATTTCAACGATGAAATCGACCGTCGGCTCAACTTCGGGAGCGCCGCCGGCCGTCTGGATGAACACGGGACGCTTCGCGAGCTTGCACAGCTCGGTGTAGTATTCACGGTAGTCGTCCAGCGACTTCGCTTTCTTGGGAGGAATCGCGATCACGGCGTCGGGGTCCAGTTTCTCGGCCAAGCGGGCGTATTCGAGCATCGACGGCGTGTCTTCGCCTTGCACTCCGAGCATCAGAGCTGGCTTGCGCCCTTTCGCTGCCTTGGCGATGACCTCCATGCCGCGCATGCGCTCGTCTTTCGTCAGGTAGTTGAGGTCGCTGGCGTTTTGCGGCCAGACCATGCCTTGAACCTCGCAGCGGTCGAGAAACTGCACTTCGGAGGCGAGGTCTTCGTAGTCGATTGCTTTCGTGGAGGTGTAGGGCGTTGCCAGAATCATGAATGCGCCGCGGAGAGGCTTTTTGTCCTCGGCGCGAACGGTCCGAGTGTTCGTGAGTGCGACCGACGCTAGAAGCGTGAGGCAGTCGCGTCGTGTAAAGCTGGCTGTTGCTGTCATGGTGGCTCCTGTTGCCGGCTGCCGGCTGGGTGTCGGTCTGCCCGACCGATTGGATTTTACCGCAATCCGGGAGTCCCCGGTAGCCAAATGGAGCGAGGGCGACTTCCCGCAGCGCCAATCAAGCAAGAGGGTAATGAGGGATGCTCAGTATTTCGGGACCGTGGGGTCGACGTCGTCGCTCCAGGCTAGGATGCCGCCCTTCAAGTTTTTCAATTTCGTGAAGCCGACTGTCTTGAGAAAGTTGACTGCCTTGGCGCTACGCATGCCGGACTTGCAGTGAATGACGATGTCGTCGGCTGAGTTCAGTTCGCCGACGCGCTTGGGCAGGTCACCCAGCGGGATCAGCACCGAGTCAGGGATCGAGCAGATCTGGTACTCGTGCGGCTCGCGGACATCGAGGATGAAGACCCGCTCGTCGCGGTCCAGTCTGGCCTTCAGCCCGCGCGGGTCGATCTCCCATTCGTTGAGCGCGGTTTCGGGCTCGGGCTCCGCCGCTAGCCGCGAGATGCCGCAGAACTGCTCGTAGTCGATCAGCTCGTGGATCGTCCGGTGGTCTCCGCAGAGCGGGCAGTCGGGGTTCCTCCGCAGCTTCAATTCGCGGAACTTCATATTGAGAGCGTCATAGAGAACCAGGCGGCCGCTCAGTGTCTCGCCTTTGCCCAGAATGATCTTCACCGTCTCGGTCGCCTGGATGCTGCCGATCATGGCCGGCAGGATTCCCAATACGCCGCCCTCGGCGCAACTGGGAACGAGCCCGGGCGGCGGCGGCTCGGAATAGAGGCAACGATAGCAGGGGCCGTCCTGGTAGCCGAAGACCGTTGCCTGACCCTCAAAGCGGAAGATGGAACCGTAGGCGTTGGGTTTCCCCAGCAGCACGCAAGCGTCATTGACGAGATAGCGCGTCGGAAAATTATCGGTGCCGTCGACGACGATGTCGTAGTCCTTGAAGATGTCGAGGGCGTTTTCGCTGGACAAGCGAGTGTTGTACTTCTCGATCTCGACGTAAGGATTGATGTCGCTCATGCGGTCGGCGGCGGAGTCGAGTTTGGGACGCCCGATATCGGCGGTTCCGTGGATGACCTGGCGCTGCAAGTTCGTCATGTCGACGACATCGAAGTCGACAATGCCGATCTTGCCGATGCCGGCGGCGGCTAGATAGAGGCCCAGGGGAGCGCCGAGCCCGCCGGCCCCGATCATCAGGACTTTGGCTTGCTTGAGCTTGAGCTGACCCTCCATGCCGACCTCGGGCATGATGAGGTGGCGGCTGTAGCGCAGAATCTCGTCGTTGCTGAGCGCGACGGCTTGCGCTGGCGCGATGGGGTTAGCCGACATGACGGCCTCCAGCGATCGACGGCACAATACTGATCGTGTCGCCCTCTCCGACAGCGGTCTTGTCGCGGTCGAGATAGCGAATGTCTTCGTCATTCATGTAGACGTTGACAAAGCTGCGCAACTTGCCTTCATCGCTGAACAGGTGCCGGCGCAACTCAGCGTGCCGGCTGGTCAGCTTATCGAGCGCTTCGCCAACAGTCGAAGCTTCGACTTCGACCGTGTCCTGGCCGCCAGCAAACTGACGCAAGGGAGTGGGAATCATCAACTTAGCCATCGGCTTCTCCGTAATCTAGTTCTTCTTTGTCTGCCTTGGTTTGATCGGGATCGGGCAGCCAGCTATTGGCGTGATCGAATTCGCCCTGCTTGATCGAGATTACAACAAATGAATACCAGGGGCAGGAATTTTTCAGGTCTGTCTCGGAAAAATAGGCGTCGCAGTCCGGGTGCGAATGATAAATCCCGATCAGATCGAGGCCGCGCTTGCGAGCTTCGGCGTCGGCGGCGAGCAGGTCCTCGTTTCTGAGGACGTAACGAGCGGTTTGAGAACCCTCGTGCGCATTCTGCATGGGCACGCCGAGGCGGACAACCTTCGCGACGTCCTCAGTCTTGCCCAGCATCGCCCCGCAGCACTCGTTCGGATAGGTGTCGCGGGCATGCTGGACCATGCGTTTCCATGCGACTGGTTCGATGCGGATCATTTGTTCTTTACCTTGCGCTGCCGCCTTCTCTATGATCTTCGAGCGAGGGTGCTGAACAGAGCCGCGCCCGCGAGGGTGCGGTCTAGTCTTGGCGGCGCCCGCATTCCTGTGAGGGCCCGACGTACTCACGACCCTTGACCGCACCCTCGCGGGCGCGGCTCTGTTCAATCCTCGTCCCAGAAGTGCTCGCTCAAGTATTTGTCGGCGGCGTCACAGAACACGGTCACGATGACGCCCTTCTTGATCTGGCGCGCGACCTTCAATGCCGCCACCATGTTCGCTCCCGAGGAAATGCCGACGAGCAGTCCCTCTTCACGCGCCAGCCGCTTGACCATGGCGTGGGCGTCTTCGGTTTCGGTCCAGATGTTGTCGTCGGCTAGCGTTTCATCGTAGATGGCGGGCACGATCGCGGTCGGCATGTGCTTGAGCCCTTCCAAGCCATGGAATCCCGATGAAGGCTGCATCGAGATTAGCTTGATGGCGCCGGAATGTTCTTTCAAACGACGGCCCACGCCCGTAAACGTGCCGCTGGTTCCCAGGCCCGTGACGAAATGGGTAATGCGGTTTTCGGTCTGGGCTAGAATCTCCGGACCGGTCGTCTCGTAGTGCGCTAGCCAATTCGCGGGATTGCCGTACTGATCTGGATAAAAGTACTTCTCCGGGTTGCGGCGGTACTCGGCTTGGCATTCGCGAATGGCTCCGTCGGAACCCTCGCCGGCGTCGGTGAGAACTGTCTCGGCGCCATAGGCCTTTAGGATCCTTTTGCGCTCTCGCGAGGCGTTTGCCGGCAGGAACAGCTTTACTTTGTAGCCCCTGGCGGCGGCGATCATGGCGTAGGCGATGCCGGTGTTGCCGCTGGTGGAGTCGATGAGCACTTTGTCGGGCGTGAGCTTGCCGCTGCGCTCGCCGTCCTGGATCATATTGAGGGCGGGACGATCTTTGACCGAGCCGCCGGGGTTGAAGTATTCGGCCTTACCGTAGATCTCCACGTCCGGCAGGCCGGCGGCAAGCCGCTGGATGTGGATCAATGGCGTATTCCCAATACGGTCGATGACGGTATGGGAGCCCGCTGCTTTGGACTGTACTGGCACGTTCGAGTCCTTCACCTGCCCGGCCTGAAATCCAGGCTTTGCAGCCATACTGCTACCCTGATCCTAGAGAATCCCTACTATTCCTGTCAAGAAATAGGAGAATGGGGCTTGTGTCTCTATTAGTCTCTATTGATCTTCCTTTTGACTCGATTTAATATCTATTTGCGTCTATCTACCACCAATGAACCGAGACCGTAAGAAGGCGTGAAATTTTCGCAGCCAACTTCGGCGCTCTGTCGCCGCCTCTCGAAGATGGCTCTGTTACACCTCTTCAGCCAGCGTTTCACGGCGGGGTCGTTGCTGAGGTTGAAGCCCGTTGAAAACGGGCTGCCAGCCTGGGCTGGCAGGGTCCGCCTAGCAGCCGTAAAACGACTGGCCTAGAAGCAATGCTCGTTACTTAGCAGTTCCGCAAGCGGGTTTTTTTGCAGCGCGTGTGTTCTTGTCTTGGGCGTCGTTGAACGCCCGGCGCACATCGCTCTCCGCGGAGACGATACGGGCCGGTTTGCTCCTCCGCCCTTTCAGGGCTTACCCTGGATGGTTTTTGGACTTGCCCCCCAAAGTGAGACAAACAGATTAGACTCAAAATCCATTGAACGGAGGATGAGTGATGAGTTTGTCTCGACGGAGATTCACGCAAGAATTCAAGTTGTCGGCAGTGGAACGGCTGCAGCAGGGCGCCTCGGCGGCCGAGGTCAGCCGGGCCTTTGAGATCAATCCCAACCTGCTGCACCGTTGGCGGCGGGAGTTTCGCCAAGGACCCGGCAACGCCTTCCCCGGCGAGGGGAAACGCCGCTGGGAAGAAACACCCACGGCGGAGCTGGAGCGCAAGGTCGGCCGGCAGACCATGGAGATCGATTTTTTAAAGGGGTGCTTGCAGCGCATCGAACAACAGCGGAAGCTGCAGGCATCGGCTGGAAAGCCGCTGTCAGCCACCAGATCTGGCAACAAGTCCAGGAGAAGCCGCCGATGAGCGTCCAACGGATGTGTCAGCTGGCGCAGCTGCCGCGCGCGACTTTCTACCGTTGGCAGCCTGAGAAGCAGGGGCCCGATGCAGACCTGGAACTGCGTGACACCATCCGACCGTAGCCGTGCTCCGGTAGGTCGTCGAGAGTGCTCGGAGAGCTTGTTTGGGGGCGCGGAGCCAGACCTAATTCAGTTTCAACTCAAATCGCTGGGGCTAACCCCAATACTGTCGCCTTAGTGGTTCGGGGCTGGTCTCGCTCGCTCAGGTCGTAGTCTTTCTTTCGTCGCGGGCCTGCATCCGTCGTCCGCATCACCCGTTTGTCTTCCCGCGCCCCTTCCGGGGCTGCCGCATCGAGGGGGTTCACCCAGGGTTCCGCTTCGCTGCACCCTCATAGTTATTTACGTCGCTGTTTGGTGTGGGAGAGTCTTCCACAGCTCGTCGGCGTTGTGGATCGGTGGAAATCTTCGCCGCGCCATGGCATGCTAAGAACCCAACCGGCATCCCGCTGCTGCGAATTTTCACCCTTGCCAGAAGGATGGCTAGCTTGCCCGGGCTACGAGCAGCGTCTGATTCGGGCGCGATCGCTACTTGATCTTTCTCCTGAGCCAGCCCCCGGGGTTGAAAGTCATGACCATAGCCTCTCGGGTGACGTCCTGTTCGAAGAGTTCGCCGCCCCCATCTCGCAGGAAAGCATTGACGGCGGCCATCGGACCGGGCCCTCTTTCCGGATGCGTGGGAACCGAGTCGTAATGCGTATCCTCGACAACGATGTAGCTTCCGGCGCTGACGAGCGGGGAGTAGAGCCGCAGCTCTTCACGAACGTGCTTCATTCGGTGGTCGGAATCGAGGACAACCAGAACAGTCTTGCCTTTTACGATTTGGTCGATCCGCCCGACGATCGCCGGGTCGGTGGAACTCCCATGGAAAAACTGGACGTGCTTCTTCCATAGCGGACGCTCGGCGGCTTCCTGTGCTTCATCGGTCACATCCACGGTGAGCACCTTCGAATTCTCCAATCCGAGCCCGCTCAGCGTATGCGCCCAATAAAGTGCCGATCCGCCGCGCATGGTGCCGGTTTCGACGACGAAGTCCGGTTTGATTTCGTGCATGATTTGCTGCATCATCCACAGGTCGCAGGGGTTCTTGATGATCTTGATCCCGTCGAACCACATGCTGTCCCAAACGTCGAGTTCATGGAACAGCTTCATCAGCTCGTTCTGTTTTTCGAGGCTAAGTTTTAGGTCGCGTTTGCGGATGATCTCGCGGTAGCTCCGCTGGGCCCGGCTGAGCTGGTCGTTGAGAAATTCGGTCGACTCGTCACGCCCTTTCAGAGCAAGCGAAACAGCAATAAGCCCCAGCTCACGGCCTCCCTGCCCGCCCCGGTTTTGGGCTTTGTCGAGTTCAAAATCGATGCGGATTCGATCCGAAGTCAATGCCTCCGGAGGCAGTAGCTTCGAAAACAGGTAGCGTCCATCCGCGGTAAAAGTCTCGCTGCCGGCGTTGTGGCCGTTGGCGCTCGCCGATAAGGTTACCGACTGGAATTGGTCCATGAGAGGTTTGGCGAGAGCAAAGTCGAGTTCAACGTACAAAGGCGAATCGGCCTTCGGACGATCAAGCGAACCGGAGAAGGCTCGCGCGGTCCAGCGCCAAGGACCTTCGGAGTCGTAGAAGCCTCGCAGCAGGCGCGAGGCCTCAATGTTCTCGCCGAAGTTCAGTTCATAGAAGACTTCTTCGGGAGCGGGTTGTTCCGCCGCAACGGGAGTAGCTGCCGGCTCCTCGCGCGAGCAGCCGAAGCATACGGCAAGAACGAATAAACAAAGTACGGTAAGTAGTCGCATTAGGTTAACGGCGCCGGCCGAGTCAACAATTATTATCTTCGGCGGGAGACACATTATTCAATTGCTGCTGTTTGGCGGGATTTGCCCGGTAGGAGCACATATAGCGGCGGGCGACTTGAGATTTGCAGGGCAGCATTCTGCCAGTCACCGCCGTTCGAGCCTCAGACTCGTTGTAGTAAGGTTCCGGGGCGGAGCCGGGATTGCAGGCTACTTGATTTTTTCGTCCTTTTCCACTCGGCCGTCGCGCAGTTGGATGATTCGGTGAGCGTGCATGGCAATGTCGGGCTCGTGAGTGACCAGAATAATGGTGTTTCCTTGCTGATGGAGCAGATCGAAAAAGGCCATGATTTCGTTTCCGGTGGCAGTGTCAAGATTGCCGGTAGGTTCGTCGGCCAGCAAGATCGAAGGCGAGTTCACCAGGGCTCGTGCGATAGCAACGCGCTGGCGCTGCCCTCCCGAAAGCTCGTTCGGCTTATGGTACATGCGCTCGGTCAGGTCGACGTGGGCGATCGCTTTGTGCGATAGTTCGAGCCGGTCGGCCGGCTGGAGCCCGCTGTAGACCAGCGGCAATTCGACATTCTGAAGAGCGGTCAGGCGCGGCAACAGGTTGAATGTCTGGAAGACGAACCCGATTTCCTTGTTCCGAATGTGGGCCAGCTCATCGTCATTCAGGTCGCTGACCAGCCGGCCCGCAATGTAATACTGACCGCGGGACGCAGTGTCGAGGCAGCCGATTAAATTCATCAGCGTCGACTTGCCCGACCCGGACGGCCCCATGATGGCAACGTACTCGCCTTTGTGTATCTCGCAATCAACCGCTTCCACGGCGTGAATCTCCTGGTCGCCCATGACATAGGTCTTCCACAGGTCAAACGTGCGAATCACGATGCCGTCTTTGCGGAGCTGTTCGCCAACTTTTTGCAGGTCGGTTGCGGTTGCTGTCGCCATTCGATTCCTCGGGCTAGGCCCTATCTCTTCGTATGTGGTCTACCCTGCATAGACGTTCAATTTTCGTGAAAGGTTTTGGGGGTGAGGGTCAAAAGACAAATTGTTGCTGAACCTGTACAATCGACAGCCCCGAGACGCGCGCGGCTCCGAATGCTGCTTACCACCAGCTCGAGGAGTCACCCTCATTGTTTTCGACCTTGACGCGTGCTCCGGAGCGGATGGTTCGCAGAATCTTGTAGCTGCCGGTCACAATCTCGTCACCTTCGCCGATGCCCTTCGTCACCGCAATGTGCGTCGATCCGGTTATTCCCGTCTCCACGGGACGGAATTCTACCTTGCTTCCTTCTACTACGAACACTCCTTCCACTTCCTTCTTCGGATCTTCGGCCGTGCTCGCGGCCTGAGCGCTATTCGGGTCGTTCGGCACTTCGAGATCCTTTGCCAGCCGCACAGCCAGGGCTTGGATCGGCAAGGTCAGGACAGCCTTGCGAGTCGCGGTGGTGATTCGAGAGGTACAGGACATACCCGGCCGAATGGCCGCGGTCGGGACCTCCAGTGCGATGACAACCTTGAAGTCCTTGGCCTCCTGGCTGGCAACGTTGCTTTGTGAAGCCGCCAAGCCGGTCGTCCGCAAAATCGCGGTGTTGCCGATCTCGATGACACTCCCCGTGAAAGTCTGGTTCGGGATGGCATCGATCGCGATTTGCGCTTGGTGGCCGAGCTTGACACTGACAATGTCGGTTTCGTCAACCTTCACTTCGGCCGTGATGAGGGACATGTCGGCGATGGTCATGACCAGGCTTGCCGAAGAGTTTTGAATGCCGGGCACGACAGTCTCCCCCACGCGCACGGGAAGGTTGGTCACGACCCCGTCCAGCGGTGACACGGAATAGTGTTTCTCGAGCACATCGCTCGCCCGAACAAGATGGGCATCGGCCTGTTCAATGCGGCGCCGCGCCGACTCGCGCTGGGCGATGAGCTGCCCTTTTTGCACTTTGAGCTCCGCCAGCCGGGCTTGCGCCTCTTCCACCACCGCGACGGCCGCCTCGAAGTCGGCGCGCCTCTGATCGTAATCCTGACGCGCAATCAGCCGCTCCTCCAGCAACTGGCTGGCGCGTTTGAAATTGATCTGCGCTCGTTGGAGTTCCGCCCTGGTGCGCTTCAGGGCCGCTTGCTGGGTCAGTTCGTTCGCATCAGCGGCCTCAATGGCGGCTTTGCGGGCGGCGAGTTCCGCTTTGAACAACTCCAAGGAAGCTTTCTGAGCAGCGACCTCCGCCGCCGGCTGGACGGTTTCGAGCTTGGCGAGGCGCTGCCCCTTCTCGACAACATCACCTTCCCGCACGTAAATGTCGGTGATGCGTCCCATGCTGTTGGCGCCGATGTTGATGTAGTTGCGCGGCTTGATTTCGCCCGAAGCGGTGACAACCGATACCAGGTCTTGGCGCACGACCCGTCCGGTCTGAACCTCGACGACTCCTCGTTGCGTGTAACGGTAAACGCCATAGGAAGCTCCGGCCGTCACCACAACAGCGAGCGTCGCAAGAAGGATCTTTTTGGTGGTACTCACTGCCGTTCCGCATCCATCTCGGTGGAGCCGGAAGATGCTTGCTCGCCCGAGAGAAACGTTTCGGAATCAGACCTTATGTAGTCTCGCCAATCGGTCGTCGAATCAAGGATTCTTTTCGGAATTGGACCTCGCGGCGGCTGGGCAATTGAGACGATTAGGTCTTCAAGAAAGCCCTAAAATTTAGTCTATCAGAGCCTTGCCGTCTGACTACGAACGGCTTCTACCAAGCCACCAGGGCTCTGAGGTCTCGAATGTTGTTTCCGGTGGGCCCAGTCATGAGCAGGCCGCCGAGCCTTTCGAAAAAGTGGTAAGAGTCGGAACGTTGCTCGAAGCCGGCGGCGTCCATTCCAAGATCTCTCGCGCGCTGGATGGTTCCGCCGTCAGCTACGGCGCCGGCGGCGGGTGAATTTCCGTCAATTCCATCGGTGCCCGCGCTGATGACGGCGATGTTTTGTCCCGCGATTCGTTTCGCGCAGGAGAGAACGAACGCTTGGTTGCGGCCTCCCATGCCGTCGCCGGTCACGGGGCAGCTTAGTTCTCCTCCGGTGAGAATCGCTGCCGTCTTTCCGGGGTTTTCTTGCCGCAGCGCTCCCAGGCGGGCGAGAAGATGGTCCACCGCCTTCTCGAGCGGCCAGTCGTCGACGGACAGATCCGTGTCAACCACCCAGCCTTCGAGCAGCGCGGCGGAAACGAGCGTATCAAGACCGTCTTGGTTGCCTAGCAGGCAGTGCCAGGAGCTGTTAACGAATTTTTCTGAACCTGGCTTCGGGGTTTCGGGTATTCTTTGCTCGTCGAACATCACCCGAAGGGACTGTGGGAGCCTGTCCCTAATCTTCAGCCGCTCGGCAATCTCATAACAATCGCCGACCGTGGACTCGTCCGGCATCGTGGGACCCGAAGCGACGGTCGAAGGCTGGTCGGCTGGAACATCCGATACGTAGAGAGTCAACTGCCTGGCCGGGTGCGCGATCTCGGCCAGCCGCCCCCCCTTGACCGCCGAAAAATGCTTCCGCAAAACATTCATTTCGACGATGTTGGCGCCGCAAGTGACCAGCAGGCGGAAGAACTCACGACTATCTTTAAGAGTTATCTCTTCGGAGATGGGTTTTTCGAAGATCGCCGATCCGCCTCCGGACAGCAAATAGATAACGAGGTAATCGGGCTTGAGACCGCTCAGAAGCTCGCGCGCTACGTTGGCTGACCAGACACTCTGTTCATTGGGATAGGGATGCCCGCCCTGGTACGTCATGAAATTAGTAAGGCGGCCGATGGGCGCTGCGGAGGTGACGATCATCCCGGACACTGTGTGAGGCCTTAGAAATTCGGCCGTTTGTTCGGCCATTTGGTAGGCGGCCTTTCCGATTGCCACGACAATGATTTTCCGGAATGAGGCTAGCTCGATTCGCTCTTCCCCGATTTGGAGGACCCCTCCGCTTGAGGCGAGCTTTCTTGGCATGACTTTGTCCAGCGAAAGCTGTTCCAGGGTTGAGGCGAAGAGTTGGCGCAGGGTCGCTTTCATTGGAGCCGTGCCTCCCTTGCTGAATCCTTACTTGTCGGAGCCGTTGTAGTCGAGTTCTACTTTTTCTCGCGGACACTCGATCGCCTCGGGGAAAATCCGTTTGGGAACTAAAACTTTGGGTTGCAAGGGTGTAGGCATTGTCAACGCCAAGTAGACTTAGGCCTGCTGTGATTTGCTCTGCTGCCGTTTGGTCTGCTGTTGGCTATTCTTCTTCCTGGCTGGTCGCCTCCTTTGAGAAAACAATTTCCGCGGCACTCTCTTGTTCGAGCTGTGTGCTGAGAGCCGAAAACCCAGCGCTTTCGGCTCTCAGCGGCCAGCCTTCTCATCCCATCTCTGTTCCGTGCTCTGTTCAGTTATGACATTGCTTGCAGGCCAGCTCTTTCGCCAGGATCATGTGGGCTTTGACGGTCGAGCCGTGGGCGTTGTGGCACATGCCGCAATCCTGAAGAATGTGCACCGGGTGGGGATGAACTTTCGTGAAGTCTTGCTTCTGGTGGCAGTCGAAACAGCCACCTTTGAAACGGAAACGGCCGCGGCGGCTGACGTCGTGACACTGCGTGCACTCGACGTCCGCCAATGGCGGGTGTTGGGAGAAGGGCTTGTACTCCGCCGGCGGGTTCTCGCCGACAAAGAAATTCACTTGCTTGCGGCCCCCCTCCCAAATCAGCGCCAAGGTATGCTGACCCGGGTCAGCCTTCGCCGAGGCATGAAAAACGTTGGGGAAGGGTTCTTCCGCAACCAGCGGCACGCCGTCGAGTTGGAGCTTCCCCGCCGGCGCGGTGGCCACGATGTCAACTTCGCCGGAAGCGAGGGCGGCGCCATCGGCGGGGCGCATGATTTTGCCCGAATCTTCCTTGCCGGAGACGGCCGCTCCGACGCACAACAACACTACGGCGATTCCCCCGCCAATGTAGCGCCGCCGCATCAGACGTGAATGCGGCAGATCGATCCGGCGAATTTACTCTTGTTGTCAGAGTGCCCCGGCGCGATCCCGGCGTCGCAGTAATACAGGTTCCCCTGGTACCAGGTCATGCCGTGCGGGTCGGGATCGTCACTGTTGAGCTGGATAGCCTCGATGACCTGGCCGCTGACGGGATCGAACTTCAAGATGCGGAAGTCATTCGAAAACATGTTCCAGATGCCGTCGCCGTCCCAGCCTAACCCGTGCGCGCGGCCGAGCGGCACCGGGAACGAACTCTTCACATTCAAATCGGCGTCGGACCGCAAGATTTTGTTGGGTCCAAACTGCGTGATCCACAGCGAGTCGTCATGCCACATCAGGCCGTGCAAACCTTTCCCATTGGGAGTGGGGTAGTTCTTCACGTGCTTGCCGGTCTTGGCGTCGACCTTGACGATTCGGCCGCCTTTCTCTACGTCATGCGGCCGCCGCTCGCGCAATTGCCCGGGGCCGTTCGCCGCCATCCAAAGGAAACCGCCGCCGTAGGCGAGTCCGCTGGTGTTGGACGACTGCGTATCGTAAGCGGTCAGGGACTTGCCGGTCTCCAAATCCAGCAGATGAGCGCGATCGGAAATCTGCTCGCCCACCCATAGGCCTTCCGGAGTCGCCTCCAGGCCATTGGGGTGACCTTCGGGAGACTGATACAGAATCTCTACTTTCTTACGCATGCGAATGGGGTACTGGTGGTCGCCGCTGACGAACGTCCGCGCGGCCGCGGCGGAAGCACGGCTGCTTAGCAATGTTCCGCCGGTGGCGAGTCCTGCTAATAGACTTCTTCGGGTCAACATTGTGGCTATCCTCCTTATTTACGGATGCGCACTAATTCTCGGTCAATGTCCGTGATGTTTGCAACCCCTGACATCCCCATATCGAGAGCTAATTCGGTGCGAAGCAGTTCCATCACCCGCGCAACGCCTCTTTGACCGAAACTCGCCAGCCCCCAAAGGTAGGGACGCGCCACTCCAACAGCAGCCGCGCCGAGCGCCAAAGCCTTCAAAATGTCGGTGCCCCGCCGGAAGCCGCCGTCGATCAAAACGGGGATCTTGCCGCCCGCCGCCTGCACGCATTCCGGCAGCGCCTCAATCGTGCCCCCGACGTGATCGAGCTGCCGCGCCCCGTGGCTCGAGACGACAACGGCCGACATCCCCGCTTCGACGGCTTTTTGGGTATCTTCGGCCGTGAGGACTCCTTTGATGATGATCGGCAGGTCGGTGAGTTCGCGCAGTTGCTTGACGGTTTCCCAGGACGGCGTCGGGAACGGACGAGAAGGATAATTCCCAGTGCGCCAAACTTCGTCCGTTGGCTTGTAGATCAAATTGCCCTGGGCATCGCGCGGGATGCCGGTATCGCACCAACTGCGGATCAGCTTGTTGTGAATGCTGCGTTCTCGGTGGGAGACATGCATGATGTCCACCGTGAAGCAGATGCCGCCGCAGCCTTTGTCTTCGAGCGGCTCGATGAAGTTGAGCATCATGTTCTCGGTGCGGAACTGCCCTCCGGTGGTCACCTGCCACCAGTTCTTTGGTCCTTGGCCGGAGCTGAGCACATCGTCGATGCCGCCGTTGGTGATCATCAGCGTGTTCGACTCGCCCGCGGCTTTGGCGACTTCGGCCTCGCCGTTGGGATAGAAGCAGTTCTTGCCTCCGGCGGGATCGATGAAGATAGGGTGCGGCAGGTCCTTCCCGAATAACTTCGTCGAAACGTTGATCTTGTGAACGTCGGTCAAAAAGCGCGGACGGATGATGATACGGTTGAAGGCCTCCCGCGCGTCGCGCAGCGCGGCTTCGTCTTCGCTGCCTTCGTCCATGTAGTCCCATGCGACAGGGTCTAGTTTCGATTGGGCGTACTTGGCGAAATCGAAAACGTTGGCCAGCTCAAGCATCGGGTCGCCGCCGCCGGAGGCGGAACTTTGCGCCCGCAGCAACGGCGAGGCCAGGAAGAACGCAGCCAGGTTTTGGAGTGCTTCGCGGCGGCTCAGCATCTTGGGGCCTCCATGCAGACTAACGAGAGTCGATCTCATTCTAGCCTGTATTTCTCGCCACCAGACGGCCGAAGCACGCGACAGGCCCGCCACTACTTCGTTTCGCTGGCTGGCCGTGCTCAACTTACCGTGCCGAGGCGATGTCGCCAGGCGTGGCGCCTACACTCTTGCTGTCTCGTTTTCCTTCGGCATTTATGAGATAGCTTCTAGGCACTCACGCATGCCGACATAGTTTCCGCGGAACCGCCCACGGTCTCTGGCGCAAGCTCCCTTGACAGTGGCGGTTGCTCAGGCGCCGTCCCGTTCGGCCGCGGACGGATGCAAACGACATCGAGAGCTTGCAGGGCTCCCGTTGATCGAACTGCCCCTATTCAGGCGGGATGCGCTCGCTGCGGGGCCCGATATGGACGTGGGCTCCGGTGGACTGCCCCGGAACCGAGCTTCGAAAGGCGATATAGGGGATACCCCATGTTTCGAGCAGGCTGATGAGGAAAAAGCCTTCTTCGTCATCGGGATGCACGGCGACGTCGACCCGGTCGCGGTGATCGAATCCCATCGAGCGATGCACCTCGGTTCCCCCCTGAGCGCTGATCGGAAGAGAGACACCGAATTGCTGGAAGAAGATGGCGTCGATCGAAGGCATGTCCCGTTCCCAAAAGGTGACGCTTCCCTCTGAATAGAAGGCCAGCTGCTCTTCTTCGAGTTCCTTGAATCGCTGCTCGGCTCGCGCCATGGCGGCCATTTCCTTCACGATCTTGGCCCGCGAGTGGGCTAGCTCGTACTGCTTTTCAGCAAACTCCGTGTCTTCTCTCAACTCCTTGAGCGGGTTGACGGGCAGGGCGCCTTCTTCCACCAGGCGCAGGCTGGCGTCGAGTTTGGCGCGGGCCGAGTCGCGCACGGCCGTGACCGCCCGCAACATCTCGGGAATCCGGGCTTCGGTCAACTCGGTGTTGAGCAACGTTTTGCGGATCGTTTCTTGCAACTTTGCTTTTTCGAGGTCGTCCTGGGCCTTAGCCAATGCGTTTCTGGGAAGAGCCCCGGCGTTCACCAGCGCCTTGACCCGCTCCAGCTCGTTTTTCGCGACGATCGGATCGGCCCCCGGCAGAGCCGCGACGCAACCCGCAACGAGAAGCAGGAACAGGGTTCTGGTCAGCCAGCTTGGCATACGGCTCAACATGCGCCTCAACATGACGATCTTTAATTCTATCGTCCCGGCGACGGAAGGGGTAAGATAGTTGGGTAATCCGTCGTCCTTGCATGAGTGAGTGGGAAATAGCGGTTCAAGCCGCGCTATCGAAGAAAGCCGACGACATCGTCGTACTCGACATCGGCAAGGTCAGCTCTTTCACCGATACTTTTGTGGTTTGCTCGGGATCGAACACCCGCCAAAACCAGGCCATCAGCGACGAGATCCGGACAACCCTCAAGCAAGAAGGCGTCCGGGCCGCGGGTATCGAGGGATTTCAGAATGCCGAATGGATTCTGATGGACTACGGTGACTTCGTTGTTCACGTCCTCTCGCCGGAGGCCCGAAAGTATTACGACCTCGAGCGGCTCTGGAGGAACGCCCCAAGAATTCCCGTGCCCGAGGCAGCGTAGCGTTTCTCTTCCTGCCTGGGCTATCCCAAGAAACGCCGTGAAGCTTCAACTGCTTTTCATCGGCAAGCCGCGCAACCGGGAAGCCAACCTGCTGGCCCAGGAGTACGCCGGCCGCATCAAGCGCTACTGCCAGTTCGAGATGGCGCAACTGAAGGATGAGAAGGCCGCGGCGGCTTATGAAAAGGTCTTGAAGGTCGTTGTCGATCCTGCTGGGGAGCAGATGACATCCCGGGAGTTAGCGGCCTTTCTTGAGAAGACCACCCGAGAAACGGCGTTTTTCGTGGGAGGCGCCGAGGGGTTTTCCGACGAGTTCAGGGCCCGCGCGGACCGCCTGATTTCACTTTCAAAGATGACGCTGCCACATGAGCTGGCCAGGGTTATTCTCGCGGAGCAGATCTACAGGGCGTTTACGATTTTGCGGGGGCACCCGTACCCGCGCTAGAAACCAAGTAGGGACCGGCAATCTTGCCGGTCCCTCGCCGCGAAGCGGCGACGAGCGAAGGGCAAGTAAAGCTTGCCGGCAACTCGCCGGCTCTCCGCGGTCCCAAAGCCAACGAGCCGCCTGCGGCGGCTAGGACAAGCAGGAGTGCTTGTCACTACTGTTCCCAAGAAATAGAAGCAGCCCAGACAGCCTCGCTTTCGAGGGCCGTCTGGGCCGAAGTTGCGCTGCGTTCGCCGCCGGCGCGGGGACGCGCGTCATCCTTTCTTCGAATTTTCGACGCGCAGGTTGTTGGTCACCGCAAAGGCCCCGCTCACGCCGTTCGCTTCCAGGTAGGCGACATTCTTCTGAGCTTCGTTGGCCACTACGCCCTCGAGCGTCACGTTGCCGTTTCTGACGATGATGTGAATGCCCGGGACCGAGCGCAGTCCAAAGCGGTCGAGCACCGGGTTGGTGTAGATGGCGCGTGCAAGGCGCAGCCTCAAACGGTCGTCGTAGGACGAAACCGGAAGAACCTCAATCTCGTTCTCGACGTTAGCAACGCCTTCGAGTCTGGCCACGAGGCGTTCGGCGGAACTCTTGATGGTTGGCCGAATCGTCTGACCGGACAAAGTGACTTTCGATCCCTCGACTTTGAAAACCAGATTGTCGAAGAGACTGTAATACGGCATGGTGACTAGCTCGTGCCGGACTTGTTTCTCCAGCGGAGACAGGTGCTGTGTATGGTTCGCCGCGGCGGCGGGCAGTGTGGCCAGGCCAAGAGCGACGGTGAGTGCGAAATTACGGAATACTTTCTTCATGACGTCCTCCTTTTCATCGCGAATCCGTTGCTATTGTTCGGTCCGTGGCCACTTTCCGAAGTTCTGATTTGCAACTGTTGAGTTGGACGCAATAGTACACCGGTAGGGTTCCATTAATTGCAGAACCAATGAATCTTTCTTGAACGGCTGGCCGCCACGCACGTACCGCGGGGGTCAGGAAAGTAGTTGGCCAGTTGCGCTCAGTTGCGGTAGTGTGGTCCGCCAATAATAACGCAACTCATAGATTTCCGTGGTGGAGAGGGAAGCCCGTTGAAACGGGCTGACCAACCTTCAGCGGCAGGGCTTACCAGCCGTAAAACGACTGGCCTGTAAACACCAAGCCGCGCGAACGCGGCTCAAATGGTCCGTATCACGCCGCTAACAGGCCCGGAGGCGACTCACCATACGTTACGGTCTGATTGATGCACTACACTAGTACCCCTTCTTCTTGTCCACTACGTTGACCAGCGGCTCGCCGCGGCTGAAGCGGGCGATGTTGTCTCTGATTACGGCGATGCGGCGCTTGCGGGAGCCTGGTGACTGCGAGGCGACGTGAGGCGTGATGATGACGTTGTCGAATTTCCACAAGGCATGGCCCTTGGGAAGCGGTTCGGGGTCGGTGACGTCGAGCCCGGCTCCGGCCAGCTTGCGGCTGTCGAGGGCTTTCACCAAGGCCGGCGTGTCATAGACTTTTCCGCGTGAGACAGCGATGAAGAAGGCGCCCCGCTTCATCAAATCGAACTGCTTCGGACCCATCATGTGTTCGCTTTGCGGTGTATGCGGCGCGGCGACGAAGACGACGTCGGCTTGCGGCAGGACGGTGTCGAGGCGATCGGGCCGGACAATCCTGCTCACGAACGGACTCGGCGGGATGTCCTTCGGGTCAACGCCGATCACCGTCATACCAAAAGCGCTGGCGCGTTGAGCGATGCGAGATCCGATGCCGCCGACACCGATGACAACGGCCGTCATGTCCTTGAGCTCCGTCAGACCTTCGGGGTCGCGATTCCATTCCTCTTTGGCGCGTCCCGAGATGTAGCGGTTCAGGCCCCGCGTCAGCGCCAGCAGCATGCCGAGTGCATGGTCGGCGATGGTGGGCCCTTGAACGATCTTGCAGTTCGTCAGCACGACGCCGCTGTTCTGGAATTCCGGCCAGCCGTAGGCCTCGACGCCGGCGCTGTAGCTTTGGACCCACTTGAGTTTCTTCGCGGTGGGAAACAAATCGCGCGAGATGCCGCCGACGACAGCATCCGCGTCAACGACCTCGGCGGCCAAGTTCTCGCCGGGCCGGACCACGACGATCTTGGCGCCGGTAGCGGCTTCGCGGAAATTCCGCAAGGCCTCGTCGCTAAGGGCCCACCAGTGGCGGGACGTCCCGGTGATGATAATTTTCCTTTCCGCCGCGCCGAGCAGGCTGGCGGCGGCGAGCAAAAGGACGAGCAGTTTTTTCATGGCGGTTGAAGGGTGATGGCCGGATTATGGGCCACCCGTTGCATTGTAGCGTTTGACGGTAGCCTTGCTGCTTATTCCGGAGAAATGCGGGCTAGGCCGCGGTCCGAACAGGAGGCTTGCGGCCACGCTTACAGGGTGTGGTCGCTGAGGGTCACGACAGGTTTTGGATCCAAGCCGTCTCATTCCCGGCCACTTCCGCGTCGCCGCATCGCGGCGAAGGACCGGCAAGAGTGCCGCTCCCTACTGGGTGGCTTTCACGTAGTTGTCGTAGAGCTTCGCGATGTTCGCCTGCTTTGCGTCGCCGGGGTGGATCACGACGCGGTAAAGAAAGTGCAAGGACTTGCCGGGTTCGACGGTAATGCCGGCGTCGCGCGAGGGGTCTTGGTAGAAATCGTGCTCGCCGAAGATATTGGCCGCGAACAAGCCGTAGGCCCGGACATGCCAATGCGTGGGATGCTTCGGGTTGCTGGGGTGATCGAAGATGGCGACGCCGAGTTTCTTGCCCTTGAGCGAGCCGCTGTAGTCGACCCAAGGGGCCGGTTTTCCCCAAGCTTGCATTTCTCCGGCCTTGCCAGTGGAGGAAAGAATGCGCCCGGTTCTGGGGATCCCGGTGACCTCGGGCCGATTCTCCTCCAGCTCGGTGGCCAGGCGGACAGCGAAAGTTCCCTCCTTCGTGTCCGCGAACTTTACGGCCTTTGAACCGGCGCTGAGCGTCAGGTCGAAATCGACGAGCCGATTGCCGGATCCGGAGTGGAAAACCATCTCGCGCTCTTCGGTTAGCAAGACCTCGCCGCCGGGCTTCGCCCACTCGAATGTGCCCGCGATTGTTCCGCCGGTCTTCCCGCCTTTGTGCCGGATATGGGTCATGCGAACGATCCCTTTTTTGGATCGCGGCTTCTGAGTGAATTCGTTCCCCCAGAAATCGTAGCCGTTGACATCTCCATGGGTAAACCAAAGGCCGCGGTGATGCGGGTGGTCGTGTCTTTCGCCCGGAATATTCTCCATCGGATAGCCGCGCGTCACAATCGTGCCGTCGGCCGCGCGGAGAGGGTGCAGATAGGGTTTCGGCGCGTCGCCGCCAAAGTAGAAGGTCGAGAACGGCTGGCCGTCGATCTCGATCACAATTTGGCCCTCGCTTTGCGTAAAGCGAACCTGCGCCGAAGCGCCTAGGGCGAGGAGCAGGGCAAGAAGGGGAATCCGGCGGATCAGCATGGTATCAGTGGAGCACATTCCGAGCGCGTTGCCAAGGCCCGCGTTATTGCGGTTCGGGATTTCTCATAACAGGCTGAGTCTAGAGCCGGCAGGCAGAGTCTCAAGCCGGCGGAGTCTGCTGTCTAGAATTCCGGCAAGTTGCGAATCATCGATGCCGTCGAACCCCCGCCGGACAAACGCACCGAATCGAGCAGCCGGCGGGAAGGGGCATGAATCGTGCCGATGTAACGGGTGTCGCCGCGCGTGGATCCCAGCATCACGACGGCGTAAGAGCGGCTGGGATACCACAGCAATTGAAACTGAACTTGCGCTTCCTCCGTGGTGAGCCATTGTTCCTTCTCGGGTTTGCCAACCTTGATGAGGGTGTCGTGGTATCCGTCGGCGCTGTTGAGTCCCAGGTAGCGCTGATCAGCGGTCTCGGTGGAAACCCGCCAGAACCACTCCAGTGGATTTGGAAACCCGCCGGAAACGACGACCACCAGCATCAAACAGGCTGCCAGCGCTAGCGCCAGCGCGCCCCCAACGAAACGTCCCATTTTGGACTCGGTTTCCGAGGTGGCGGGGACGCCGCCCGCCGGAGCGCTAGGCATTTTCCCCGGATCCGGCGGCCGGGGCGCGCGCGGAGCGGGCATCTCGATGACGGTTTTGCGATGGGGCCAAACGGCGCCGGCTTTGAACTCGAGTTCGGGGTTCAAGCCGACGATGAGCACGGGTTCGTCCGCGCTGCTGACACTGCCGATATAGTTGCGCGGGATCCAGACTTCTTGCCCGCCCTGGATGTTGACGACGAGAGCTTCCGCCCAAGTGGCTCGCTCAAAAGTCCACTCGTTGTGCTCGATGTTGCGGATGGCGGGGTAGAAAGAGAACTTCTTCCCGGAAAGAGCTTCAAAGCCGGGCTGGTCAGGTGCGGCGGCCATGGCGAGGCAGCTTTTTCGCGTTGCGCTCCGAACGAAGCAGATGGCTCCGTTCTGGCGGTGCGCGACCGCTGTTCGGAGTATAGCAGCCGGACGTTTGCGCGTTTCTCACCGGCTAACGGCCGCGGCGCGCGAAGTCAGCTCTTCACCGGAAACTCCTTTGACTCCGTGCGGGCCGTCTCCATCAAGTGTTCAATCTTGCTGACGACGTCCGGATGCTGTTTCCCAGGGGATTCCGGGTTGCAGGGTTCCAACAGGCCGGGTTTGACCCCTCTCCCAGCCCTCCCTATACTGATACTGAACTTCGATGCCCGCCCCCTTTATTCATCTCCACTGCCACACCGATTATTCGCTTCTTGACGGCGCCTGTTCGATCCCGAAGCTGATGAACTTGGCCGAGCGCCAGGAGATGCCGGCCGTCGCGATAACCGACCACGGCAACCTGTTCGGCGCCGTTAAGTTCTATGAAGCCGCCAAGGCCAAAGGCATCAAACCGATCATCGGCTGCGAAGTCTACGTCTCGCAAAAAGGGCACAAGGTCCGCAACGAGACCGACCGCTACAACCACCTGGTACTGCTGTGCAAGAATCTTCAGGGCTATCGCAATCTAATCGACCTGGTTTCGACGGCTTACCTAGAGGGTTTCTATTACAAGCCGCGTATCGACAAGGATTTGCTGGCCTCGCGCAGCGACGGCCTGATCTGCCTGTCGGCCTGCCTGCGCGGCGATTTGAATGAGGCGCTGCTCGAGAAAGGCTACGACGAAGGCCGGCGGCTGGCCTACAGCTACCTCGACATGTTCGGGAAGGAGAACTTTTACCTCGAGGTGCAAGACCACGGGCTGGACCTCGATAAGAAGCTGCTGCCGCAAGTGTTTCGGCTGAGTCAGGAAAGCGGCATTCCCCTGGTAGCGACCAACGACGCGCACTACCTCACCAAAGACGATGCCCGCGCGCACGAATCGCTGCTGTGCATCCAGACCGGCAAGACTCTCAGCGACCCGAACCGGATGCGCTTCACGACAGACGAGTTCTACATCAAATCCAGGGACGAGATGCTGGCGCTGTTTGACGGCGACGAGGCCCCGCTCAACCGCACCTGGGAGATCTCGGAGCAATGCGACCTGAAGCTGGAGAAGGTCGATGATCCTTTTCCGGCCTTCGAGGTGCCCCAGGGACACACCGCGGACACTTACTTTGAATGGGTCGCGCGCCAGGGATTCGAAGAGCGAAAAGTCCGGCTCGAAGCACACGGAGCCAAGGGCCTGCTGCGAAGCGAGCTGGCCGAGTATAGCGACCGCCTTGACCACGAGATTCGCATCATCCAGCAGATGAAGTACAGCGGTTACTTCCTGATCGTGTGGGACTTCATGCGATTCGCCCGCTCGCAAGATATCCCGGTCGGTCCCGGGCGCGGCTCGGCGGCGGGCTCGCTCGTGGCCTACGCCATGCGGATCACCGACATCGATCCGCTGCGGTATGGCCTGCTGTTCGAGCGCTTTCTGAACCCCGAGCGCGTCAGCATGCCCGATATCGACATCGACTTCTGCATGCACCGCCGCGGCGAGGTCATCCAGTACGTTACGGAAAAATACGGACGCGAGCAGGTGGCCCAGATCATCACCTTCAACACGCTGCAGGCCAAGGCCGCCATCAAAGACGTTGGCCGCGTGATGGATATGACCTACGCCGACGTCGACCGCCTGACGAAGCTCGTCCCCAACGTCCTGAACATCAAGCTAGCCGACGCCCTCAAGCAGGAACCGGCGCTGGCTGCACAAGCGAAAGAAGACCCGCGGGTCGGCGAGCTGATGGAGACCGCGCGGCGGCTGGAAGGGGTGTCGCGCAATCCGTCGGTCCACGCGGCGGGAGTGGTCATCGCGCCGCGGCCCCTGAGAGAGTTAGTCCCGCTCTACAAGACGGCGAAAGACGAGATCGTCACCCAGTACGACATGAAGAGCCTCGAAACGCTGTCGTTGCTCAAGATGGATTTTCTGGGACTGACCACGCTCACGGTCATCGAAGAGGCCCTGCGGCTGATCAAGCGCGACAAGGGAATCGACATCCAGCCGCATGAGCTGCCGCTCGACGACAAAGATACCTACGCGCTTCTGTCGCGCGGCTTGAGCAGCGGCGTGTTCCAGTTTGAATCCGAGGGCATGCGCGACATCTTGCGCCGCTATCAGCCCGAGCGGCTGGAGGACCTGATCGCCCTCAACGCTCTCTACCGTCCGGGTCCCATCCAGGGCGGCATGGTCAGCGATTTTATCGACCGCCGGCACGGGCGCAAACCGGTCACTTACGACTTGCCCGTTCTCAAGGACCTATTGGAAGAAACCTACGGCGTGATCGTCTACCAGGAGCAGGTGATGCAGATCGCCAACCTGGTGGCTGGTTACTCGCTGGGAGAAGCCGACCTGCTGCGGCGGGCGATGGGAAAGAAGAAGGCTTCCGAGATGGCCGCGCAGCGCGAGCGCTTTGTCGAAGGCGCTTTGGAGCGAGGGTATCCCAAGCGCAAGGTCATCAAGCTTTTCGAGTTGATGGAGCAGTTCGCCGGTTACGGGTTCAATAAATCGCACTCGGCGGCCTACGGCTTCATTGCTTTTGTGACGGCCTACCTGAAAGCGCACTATCCAGTCTGCTTTATGGCGGCGCTGCTGTCGTCGGAAACCAACAACACCGACAAGGTGGTGAAGTTCATCAACGAATGCCGGGACATGAAAATCGAAATCCAGCCGCCGGACTGCAACTACAGCGACTGGAATTTCAGGCCGGCGGGAGAATCCGCCATCCGCTTCGGCTTCGGCGCCATTAAGAACCTTGGGAAGAAGGCCGTGAAGGCGCTGGTCGAAGCCCGAGAAACAGAGGGGGGATTCCGTTCGCTGTTTCACCTCGCCGAGTCCGTCGATTGGAAGTATCTCAATAAGCGAATGCTCGAAAGCGCCATCAAGGCCGGCGCGCTCGATTCGCTGGGGGGCCATCGCGCTCAACTGGTTTCGGGGCTGGACCGCGCCATCGAGCTGGGGCAGCGCGCCTGGCGCGACCGCGCCACCGGTCAGCACGGATTATTCGCGGCCTTCCAGCAGAAGGCCGAGAGTGCGCATGACGAACTGCCGGAAGTTCCGGAATGGCCGGAGCGCGACAAGCTGGCCGGCGAGAAGGAAATACTTGGGTTCTACGTCACCGGCCATCCCCTGAACGCCTATCAAGAGAAGATCGCCGAACTGTCCACCGAGGACAGCTCGAAGCTCGAAGGCTTGGAGCAGGGGAGCGATGTGGCGTTGTGCGGGCTGCTGACCTCCATCGCACGCAAGCGCAACCGCGAGGGCCGGCCCTGGGCGGCGGCTGTGCTGGAAGATCTGAAAGGCAGCGTTGACCTGCTGGTCTTCGCCAACGCTTATGAGGAGCTGTCACCGTTGCTGGTTGACGACCAGGCGGTTCTGCTGCGCGGAAGCGTTCGGGTCGACGAGAACAGCGCTCCCAAAGTCGCGGTGAACGAGATCGTTCCTCTCGACAACGCCCGCGTATCCTTGCCCAAGCAGATCACGATCACCGTCCGGCTTGGGTCCCAAAACGGTCACGGCAACGGGAACGGCACGGCGAAGCGTCTGCGCGAACTCTTTGCGAGCAAGCCCGGCGAAACCGATGTTCGCCTGAGACTGCTGCGGAGCAAGGAGTTCTTAGTCTCCTACGACGTGCCGGACAGGGTTCGGGCGGATCGTGAGTTTCGCCACTCCGTAGAGGAAATCTGCGGCGCAGGCTCGGTGGAAATCATGCCTGGCTGAGTACAATGCTGTTCACTTAGCCCGCTTTTCTCACTGCGTGCTTCGACCGTCAGGCGGTGAGAAACACATGCGCCCCAATGCGCGCCCTGATGCAGGCGATTTGAGCCGCGTTCACGCTGCTTGGTGTTCCTTAGGCCAGCCGTTTACGGCTGGGGGACGCCGCCGCTCGAGGACTTTCAGCCCGTTTCAACGGGCTTCCCTCTTTCAAACGGAAATCTCATGGCGCGCTATGACTGGCGCACTACACTTAGGCACAGGGCTCGGAGCGAATACATCCGGCCAGCTTGGACGCGGCAAAACCCCGCCGCCAAATCCGTCTCAACCCGATCCTTCCCCGGAGTTGCGATAATCGTTGCTTGACCCTCGTACGATAAGCCCCCGTACGATCGCCGGGCAGCAGTCACAGGGCTAGCATCTCGACTGAGCTGCCTCGCCACCAATTCCATGGACACCAATGCCAGCGACCGAATTCTAGAGCGGGAGCGGCTGATCGCTGACGCGGGAAATCCACCTGGGGAGTCGAAAGAGCTGGTCAAGCGCTCAGCTTGGGAACGCGTCCAGCTCGCGAGGCATCCGCAACGGCCCCACACCCTCGACTACATCCCAAGGATCTTTACCGGCTTTCAAGAGATCCACGGTGACCGGCTGTTTGGCGATGACCCGGCGATCGTGGCCGGATATGCCCTGTTCCGGGGCGCGCCGGTGGTTGTTATTGGCCAGCAGAAGGGCCGTGACACGAAACAGAAACTGCATCGTAATTTCGGTATGCCCAAGCCCGAAGGCTATCGCAAGGCGCTGCGGGTCATGCAATTGGCGGCCAAATTCAAGCGTCCCATTTTTACTTTCCTCGATACACCCGGCGCCTACCCCGGAATCCACGCCGAGGAGAGAGGCCAGGCCGAGGCGATCGCCAATAACCTGCGTTCGATGGCTCAGATGCCCGTCCCGATTGTCGTGACGTGCATTGGGGAAGGAGGCAGCGGCGGAGCCTTGGCGCTGGGCGTGGGCAACCGCGTGCTGATCCTCGAGAACGCTGTTTACAGTGTCATCTCGCCTGAAAGTTGCGCCGCCATCGTGTGGCACGACTCCAGCAAGGCGGAGCTGGCGGCCGAAGCCCTCAAGCTGACCGCCCAGGACCTACTCGAGCTCAAGCTGGTCGACCGCGTTGTCGGCGAACCCAGCGGCGGCGCCCACGCGGACTATGATGGAGCCGCGGCCCGACTCGGTGAAGCGCTCGAAGCCACCCTGGCCGAGCTCAAGGATATGAGCGGCGATGAGCTGGTCGAAGACCGCTACCAGAAATTCCGCGTCATGGGGAATTTCTTTGAGGAAGTAACTTAGCCCGAGCCGGAATTCACAGTCCAATGCGAATATTTTTCGGTTGAGTCGTGGCGCCCTCGGCGATACGAATCTTGACGAGGATTGGCGCAACGCTCCACTCCCAGTTTGCTACCCTTACCGAGGTGAAGCCGTTACTCAGGTTCGCGCGCATCTTGTGTTGCTCGCTGCTGTTGGCGCACGCTACGCAGGCGGAAGACCCGAAAAGACCCGGCGCCTACGCCATTCGGGACGCCCGCCTGGTCACCGTCTCCGGCCCGGTCATCGAAAGAGGCGTGCTCGTTATTCGGGACGGCCTGATCGCGGCCGTGGGGGCAGGCACCGAGATTCCGCCGGATGCCTGGGTGATCGAAGGCGCGGGATTGACGGTTTACCCGGGTCTGATCGACGCAAAGTCGGGTGTCGGGCTGCCCGCGGCTGCTTTCGCGCCACGAAGTGATCCGGTGCGCGGCGCTTCCAATCAGGAGCGCGCCGAGCCGCCGATGCCGCGCGGCCCCCAAGACCGCCCGCTGACGACCTCTTGGAAAGTGGCGGCCGACTTGTTCGACCCAGCGGACAAACGGATCGAAGCCTGGCGAAACAGCGGCTTTACGACCCTCGTCAGCACGCCTTCGGGGGGCATTTTTTCAGGCCAGGCCTCGGTGATCAACCTCGCCGGCGAGCGAAGCGGCGAGATGACCGTCGAGCCCCGCGCCGCGCTGTCGGTCGAGATGCCGGCAAGGCGGGGCGCGGTGGGATTCCCAAATTCGCTTCTGGGCCGTGTGTCCTACATCAAACAGGTTTTTCTCGACGTCGAGCATTATCGGCAAGCCAGGGCGATCTACAGCAGGGCCCCACGGGGCATCAAGCGTCCCGCATACGACCGCGCAATCGAGCCTATCGGCCAGCTCTTGGCCGCTGGACGGCCGGTGATGCTTCCCGGCAACGACCTCGATGAGATCTATCGATCTCTGAGAATTGCCAAGCACGGCGGCATCGAGACAGTGATCTACGGGGGCCATGAAGGATATCGGGCCGCCGAGCAGCTTGCCGGCGCGAAAGTAGCTGTCCTGGTGAACCTGACTTGGCCCGCCAAACTGAAAGACCCCGATCCAGAGGAAGAAGAAAGCCTCCGAACGTTACGATTGAGAGATCGGGCTCCCTCAACTCCCGCCGCGCTCGACGAGTCCGGAGTGCGCTACGCCTTCTACACGGGCGGCGAACAAAAACCCGGTGAGGTCTTCGCCAACATCCGAAGAGCGCTCGCGCAAGGCCTTGCCGCCGAACAAGGCATCCGGGCGCTTACCCTTAGCGCGGCCGAAATATTTGGGGTCGACGACCGCCTGGGCAGCCTCGAAGCTGGAAAGATCGCCAACGTTCTCGTTACCCAGGGTGACTTGTTCGACGAGAAGTGCGTCCGCAAATTCGTGTTCATCGACGGGAAGAAGTTCGACATACCCGCGTCCGAATCATCGAAGCCGGATGAGAAAAACGAAGCGGAGGAACCGGAATGAACCGCGCAATCACTTTGCTCCATGCCGTGATGCTTTGCGGCTGTGCGGGCGCGCTCCATGGTCAGCAACCCGAAGTGACCGTGCTTCGCGGCGGGACGATCCTCACCGTGAGTAACGGCACGATCGAAAACGGGTCCGTCGTCATTCGTGACGGAAAGATCGCCGCGGTCGGACGCAACCTCTCCGTTCCCGAAGGCGCCCGCGTGATCGACGTCAAAGGCCGTTATGTGCTTCCAGGCATCATCGACTGTCACTCGCACATGGCCGTCCACGCCATCAATGAGAGCGGGGTTCCGGTCACATCGATGGTCAGCATAGAGGACGTCCTCAAGCCGGAGGACATCACCATTTACCGTGCTCTCAGCGGCGGCGTGACGACGGCGAACATCCTCCACGGCAGCTCCAACCCGATCGGCGGACAGTGTACGGTCATCAAGATGCGCTGGGGTAAGGACCACGAGGGTCTTCTGTTCAAAGGGGCGCCTCCTGGAATCAAGTTCGCGCTGGGAGAAAATCCCAAACGGGATTCAAAACGGCCGCATCCAAGCACGCGGCACGGCGTGATCGACGTCATCCGCCAGGCGTTTCAGAAGGCCAAGGATTACCAACGGAAGTGGCGTGAGTTCGACGCCGACGAAACGTCCGGCAAGAGGGCGCTGGCGCCCCGGCGCGACTTGCAGCTCGAACCCCTGGTCGAGATTCTCGAGGGCAAGCGGCTGGTGCACGCGCACTGCTACCGCGCCGACGAAATCATCGCGCTGCTGCGATTGGCCGAGGAACTGGGGTTCCGGATCCGCACGCTGCAGCATGTGCTCGAAGGCTACAAGGTGGCCGACGAGATCGCTGCTCACGGAGCCGGCGCTTCCACGTTTTCCGACTGGTGGACCTACAAAGTCGAAGCGCAAGACGCCATCCCCTACAACGCCGCGCTGATGACCCGCCGCGGCGTGCTGGTGTCGATCAACTCCGACAGCGGGGAGGAAGTTCGCCACCTGAATCGCGAAGCGGCCAAGACCATCAAGTGGGGCGGATTGTCCGAGAACGAAGCGTTGAAGCTGATCACGCTGAACCCGGCCAAACAGCTTGGAATCGACCATCGCGTCGGGTCGATCGAAGCGGGCAAGGACGCCGACTTGGCGATTTGGGACAAGCATCCCCTCAGCGTCTACGCCAAAGTGGTGACCACGTTCATCGACGGCAAGATCTACTTCGATCAGGAGCAAGACCGGAAGCGCCGAAAGGCCATCGCGGAAGAAAAGAAGGCCCTTCAATCCAAAGAGAAAGAAGCGGAAGCGAAACGCAAGAAAGCGGCGGCCAAAGCGAAGAAGCAGCCCGCGCCTTCCGCTAGCGGCGAGGAACGGCCATGACGTTGAGACTCCAGCTCCGATCGGCCGGTCTTGCCGGGGCAATGCGGACCTCGTGCCTCTTGCTCGGGCTGCTGATCTTCGTCGGGGGGGCGGCGCTCGCTCAGGGGCAAAGCCCCACGTACGCGATCCGCGGAGCCACCATCCACACGCTGGCCGGCGAGGCGATCGAGCGCGGCACGGTCGTGATCCAGGACGGTCGCATCGCCGGTGTCGGCCGCAACTTGCCGATTCCCAGCGGCGCGAAGGTGATCAACGCCCGCGGGTTGCACGTCTATCCCGGCATGATCGATGCGTTTAGCCAGCTCGGGTTGACCGAGATCCGGGCGGTCGGCGTCACCAGTGATCTCGGTGAGAAAGGCGATTTTAATCCCCATCTCAAAGCCGTGACCGCCGTTCATCCGGCCAGCGAACACATCCCGGTCACTCGATCCAACGGCATCACTCATGCCGTCGTCGCCCCCGCAAGCCGTCCCCGCGCGCCTTTTCCCGGGCAAGCATCCATGATTCACCTGGACGGCTGGACGTGGGAGCAGATGCAGATCGAGCCGGGCGTCGCCATGCTGCTGTACTGGCCCCGGATTCAGCCCGAACGCGGCTTAGACGGGAAAGATCCGTCCTTCAAGGAAGCGAAAAAGAAATACGAGGAGCGTGTCGCCGAAATCGAACGCTGGATGGAAGCCGCGAAGCACTACGGTCAATCCAAAGGCTCCG
This sequence comes from Bryobacterales bacterium, assembly GCA_965226185.1. Classification (GTDB taxonomy): domain Bacteria; phylum Acidobacteriota; class Terriglobia; order Bryobacterales; family UBA6623; genus CBDCYS01. The sequence continues at coordinate 1,410,258 of CBDDCT010000007.1, read as the reverse complement.
GCAATGACCCTTCACCCGACTCGAAGCTCGAAGCGCTCGTCCCCCTCATCAAGGGGAAGCAGCCGGTTCTGATCGTGGCGGACCGCGCCAGACAGATTCGCGCCGCGGTTGCGTTCGCTGGCAAGCACAATCTCAAGATGATTCTGGGGTCGGGGATTGAGTCACACAAGGTGGCCGGCCTTCTCAAAGAGAAAGGGGTCCCGGTGATTCTGGGTCAGACCGAGGCGCTGCCAACCCGCGAGGACGACCCCTACGACGACCGCTATACCCTGCCGTCCAAACTCCACGAAGCTGGTGTGCTGTTTGCCTTTGGCACCTTCGACTCGGCCAACTCCCGAACGTTGCCGTATCAAGCCGCGGCCGCGGTGGCCTTCGGTCTGCCTTACGAGGAGGGATTGAAGTCGGTCACGCTGCGAGCCGCGGAAATCCTCGGGTTGGGTGACCGCCTGGGAACCATTGAAGAAGGTAAGATCGCCAACCTGATCGTGACGAACGGCGATCCTCTCGAGATTCGCACGGAAACGAAGTTTCTCTTTATCAACGGCCAGTTGACCTCGACCGATAACAAGCACTTGCAGCTTTACGAGAAATATCGGGCCCGGCCGTCGTCGGGCGAATGAGCATGGGCCGGTCCTCGATGATCGCTGAGCGCCGATGCGCGAAACAGTGACGAAAATGCTGCGTGACGTTGAGAGCACATCCGACGCAGCCCTCTTGGTCACTCAGCGGCTCGGCTCCATAATCGAGACTTGTGTCACGGAGATCCCGCCCCCGAAGCAGACATCGACATCGGTTCCCGGCAGACGCTCGCGGTGAGCATACCGCCCGTTGTAACGAAACATATCGGCGTCCTGCTCGAAGTCCAACGGAAGCGGTGACGGATCCAGCGGGCAAAAGACCACTTCCGGGTCGTCCGCATCAGGGTCGAGGCTGGGGAAGTTGATGTTCCAGTAGGCGCCTTCGGTCCAACCGCGAGCCATGAGCCGCCGAACCAGGGGCTTGGCCCAGCGCACGGCACGCTCCCAGTCCCTCTCCACTAAAGGGCGATTGTGGTAGTGCGAGATCGCGATCCCAGGGACGCCCCGCAACGCCGCTTCTCGAACAGCGGCTACAGTGCCCGAGTGATAGACGTCGACACCAAGATTGCCGCCGTCGTTGATGCCGGAGAGCACCCAGTCCAGTTCCCCCGCGAAACGGTGCAGCGCCACGCGAACGCAGTCAGCCGGTGTTCCCTCGACGACGTGAAACTCAGGGGTCCGATCGATAACCCGAATTGGACGATCTGTAGTGGCGCTGTGGCTGCAGCCCGACATCGCTCCCGCCGGAGCGGCAACGATGATGTCGCCCATCGCCGCGGCGACCTCGCGAAGAGCGGTCATCCCGGGCGCGTCGGCGCCGTCATCGTTTGTGAGTAACAGCTTCATCGCTCCGCCAGAAGGCGTTCAAGAGATTTTCGGCCCGTCAGGGTCCCGTAGGCTATCGGGCGATCATCCGGAGGATCGCGACGCCTGGATTCGTTGGAGTCCCCCGGAAATTCATTTTGCCAGACCGCACCGCGCTCACGCCGCGCAAGCGCGTTTCATTCGCCCGCCGCATGCAAGGCGACACTGCGCTGGTGAGGGCTGGCGCGATGCTCGAAAACGTAGATTCCTTGCCAGGTCCCCAGCACTGCCCGTCCGCCGATGATCGGAATGCCGAGATGGGTTTGTGTCAGCGCGGCGCGAATGTGCGCCGGCATGTCATCCGGCCCTTCGAGCGTGTGCGTATACAGGCTCGAATCTTCGGGAACCAGGCGGCTAAAGAAGGTCTCCAAATCGCGAACCACATCAGGGTCTGCATTCTCCTGAATCAGCAGCGACGCCGAAGTATGCCTCAAGAACAACGTGAGCAGCCCCTGCTGAATCCCGTGCCGGGCGGTCCAACGCCTCACCTCGGGCGTGATCTCATAGAAGCCCTTCCCGCGGGTACGGACCGAAAGCTCATGGGTGAAGTGCGGCATGGGCTTACTGTAGCCGATTGACGGAGAGTTTAGCGCCCGGCGCACGCAGGAGGCGCTGCGGACCAAGGACTCTGCTATCGCTTATGGCGGCCACCGGGAACCGAACGACTCGGAAGGCCCCCGCGATCGGACAAAATGACCAACCTCGTTTATGGCCATATAATAAACATATGGCCATACCAATGATCAAGGGCACCTACTCGTTAGATCTCGAGACGGTCCGGGACCTCGAACAAATGGCAAGTCACTGGGGTGTCTCAAAGTCCGAGGCCTTGCGGCGGGCTATCCGGACCACGGCTCAAACACTGCCCTCCGCCGCCAGTCCGCTGGACGCATTGGATGAGTTGCAGAGAGCGTTGAACCTGAGCCCGGCCAAGGCTCAAGCGTGGAGCCGCCGTGTCCGCACGGAGCGGCGTGCGTCTTCGCTGCGCAGTGAAGAGCCGAGGCAGTGATTCACCTCGATACATGCTTCTTGATCCGGGGGCTGCTAAAAGGATCACCGGAAGACCGTTTGCTCCGAGAGTGGTTGCGCACCGAAACGCCGATCGCGATGAGCGCCCTCAGTTGGACAGAGTTCCTCTGCGGCCCCGTCGAACGGGGAGAAATCGAATTGGCCTCCCATATCGTCCAAGAACAGGTTCCATTCTTGTCGCGGGACTCCAGCATGGCGGCGCGCTTGTTCAATTTCGGTGGACGGCGGCGAGGCTCACTGGTTGATTGCATGGTTGCCGCCGTCGCGATTCGCAGCGACGCTGAGCTGGCGACATCGGACCTCACGGATTTCGGCAACCTCGAGCCGTTCGGTTTGAAACGGTTGCACGCATAGCGAGGCTGCTCACCGCCGGGGTCGGATTTACGGACGTGTTGTTGAAGCGGCCGATTCGCGGTGGGATCGCCTGTTACTTTCACGATTGAAAAGTGTTGGGGAGGCGGGTTCTGAGTTTCAGTTTAAATCGGCGTGCGGCTGTGATGGTAGCCACGGCACGGAAAGTATGATCGCTCTATCCTAGTTGCAGGAGGGGAGATTTTCGGATGAAATATTTCGCTGGCGTGGTTTCTCTTGCGTGGGTTGCGGCCATGACCTTGGCCGCCGAACCGGTACAGGATGGGGGGGCGCATTGGCCGCAGTGGCGGGGGCCGCATGCCAACGGAGTCTCGCTTCACGGCAGCCCTCCGATTGAGTTCGGCGAAAACAAGAACGTGAAGTGGCGGGTGAAGGTCCCCGGCAAGGGGCACTCCACGCCGGTAGTCTGGGGTGATCGTATCTTCTTGACCACGGCGGTTCGCGCGGAATCCCAGACTGCGAGCGGCGAGCACGCGTTTGTTGTGATGGCTCTCGACCGCAACACCGGAAAGAAGATTTGGGAGCGAACGGCACTCGTGGACACGCCTCACGAGGGCCACCACCGCCAGTACGGCAGCTTCGCCTCCAACTCCCCGGTGACGGACGGCAAGATGCTCTACGCCTACTTCGGGTCTCGCGGCATCTTCGCCTACGACCTCGACGGCAATCTCAAGTGGAAGAAGGCTCTGCCGGCCCAACTCCACAAGAGGCATGCCTTCGGCGAGGGAACGGCGCCTGTCCTCCACAACGATGTGCTTCTGCTGAACTGTGATCAAGAAGCGCAGTCCTTCATCCTGGCGCTGGACAAGCGTAATGGCGAGCAACTCTGGCGTCAGGACCGCAACGAGCCGAGCACCTGGACGCCACCACTTGTCGTGGAGCACGCGGGCCGCAAACAGGTTGTTGTGGGAGGCAGGACCGCGCGGAGTTACGACCTGGAGACGGGCGAGCTGATCTGGCAGGCGGCGGGACTCGGCACCAACCCGATCCCGGCGCCGGTTCAACTCGACGACATGGTGATTCTCATGACGGGCCACCGCAGCCCGAATCTGCTTGCCGTCAAGCTCGGAGGCAAAGGTGATCTGACTGACGATCCCGAGTACATCAAATGGACCAACCAGCGCGGCAACTCCTACACGCCTTCGCCGGTCTTGCACGACGGTATCCTCTATTTCCTCACCGACCGCGGCACGATCAGCGCATTCGAAGCCGCAACGGGTGAAATCTACTACCATCAGCAGCGCTTGCCTCGGGTCGCGAGTTTCAAGGCGTCGCCGATTGCCGCCGATGGAAAGCTGTATTTGGCCAGCGAGGGTGGGGATGTCTTCGTCTTGAAGCTTGGGAAGACTTACGAAGCCCTGGCAGCGAACCACATGGGTGACGAGATGTTCGTCTCGTCCCCAATTGTGGTGGGCGACGATCTGTTCCTGCGAAGCCAGGACGAGATGTTCTGCATCTCGAAGATGTAGCGGGCGGCGACTTGCCGGCGGAGTAGGGACCGATCGCTGACAAGCGGCATACTAATACCCTATTCAAAACCCCAGGCGGCGCCAAGCTGACGCAACCTATGACAACGGCCCCGAATCCTCGCTCTAGGACTGAGCCAGGATTTCCATTTTGGCCCTGGCACGGTCACAGTGTACACCCGCGCTGCCCCGAATACCACGTCTTTCCGCGCTGAACCCTGCACATCACCTCCGGCGGCAGGCCCCAAAGCCCGTCCGTCCGCTCACAGACGTTGATGGAGCGGGCTGAACGGCACACCGGCCGACACTGCTCCCTGCGAAGCCTTTTCGGAGCTAAAAACTGTTGATCCTCGTCCAGGTAACGCTACCCGCTCGGCAGCGGCAGCGCCCAGATCCTGTGCAGCATGTCACCGAACAGCCGCCGGTTCAGATGCCCCTCGGCCAGCAGCAACCAGTAGTAGCGCGCGTGCTTGACCAGCCGGCCGCCGGTCTTCATCAGCCGCTGCTGCAAGCTCGTGAGCGACCAACTCTTGATCCTGTTCGGCAGTCCGAGCCGCCGCCACAAGTTGCCCAGGTTGTAGGCCAGCACGCTGAGTTGCAGTCGCACTTCGTTGGCCCGAAAGCGATGGCACGAAAGCCGCGTCCAGTGCGTGGCCTGTTTGCCTTCTTTAATCCATTGCTCGGCCGTGCCGCGCTTGTTGTAGAAGCGCACCACCGACCGGCTTGGCAAGCTCATGTTGGTTACGATAAATCCGACCCGCGGGAACAGCTCACCGAGATGATGCTCGACCTTGGCCACGATGCGTCGCGGCTTGGACCAACTCTCCGCCTGATAGCGGAAGCTCTTGTAGCGCACCAAGGGCTTGCGACCCGGCCTGCCCGGCGGGCGAAACAAGATGTCTTCGATCGCCAATTCCAAGCTCTTGTTGGCCGGAATGCGAATGGCGTACTGCACTCCGCGTTCCTCCGAAAACTCATAAATCTCCGGCTTGGCAAAGGCCGCATCGCCCCGGAAGGTGACCTGTTTGCCCGCAGCCTGTTGGCGCTTGATCTCGGGCAGCAGCAACTCCTTCCAGTCCTCAGCGCTGTGCACGTTGCCTGGACGCAGCTTCGCCGCCAGGCAATCCCCATGCTGGTTGAACAACAACAGCGGGTGGTAGCAGACCGACTCGAAATGGCCGTTGTAGGCGCTGCCCTCTTGCTGGCCGTGGACAGGGCTTTCGGTCGAATCCATGTCGAGCACGACGCGCTCGGAGTCGTCTTGCGTCTCGGCTTGCGCCACCAGCTCGCGGTTCACAGCCATCAGCCCCAGCAAGTTCTCCTCGCTCGCCAGCATCTCCGTCTCGAAGCTCTGCAGTCGCGAGGTCAGTGCCCCGCCGCGATCCCAGTTCCTCTTCGAGCCGATCAAGCGAAACGTCGGGTCAGCCGACACTCGGACGGCGTCATTGAGGTCCTCGTAGCCTGCCAGCCGAGAGTAGACTGACTGCCGCAGCAGATCGGCCAGCGGGAACTTCTTGTTCAAGCCTTGCCGTGGGTCACTGAGGTGTTCGTCGATCAGCTTCCCGAGTCCGAGTCGCTCGTCCAGCTCGCGGACCAGGATCAGCCCGCCGTCGGAAGTGACACGCGATCCTTGGAAATCGACTTTCAATAAGCCGTTGAAGCTTAGCTGGAACGGTTTGTTTTCTTTTTCACCCATTGGGTGTTGATCTCCTCAGCGCCTTGAGTGCTTTCCAACCCGCATAAATAAAGGCGTCCGAGGCCACCCGATGGTTAGCAGAATCGAAACTAAAGTGGGAATCCGGGCTGAGATGAAACAGAACGAATCCAATTTTCCGGTGAACCGGCGGCAGTTCTTGTCGTCCCTTGGCGCCGCGGGCGCCCTGACGGCCTGCTCAGGCGGCTCGCCGCCCGGCGGCGCTCCAGCCATCGGCGCGAAGCGCGCGACGCCTCTGGATGGTCCCCTGCCGGCGTCCAACGGCCTCAACGTGATCGTCATCTGCGCCGACACTTCCCGGCTCGATCACCTGGGCCCCTATGGGTCGGCACGCGTGAAGACACCCAACCTCGACGACTTCGCCAAAGATTCAATCGTCTTTGAAAACAGTTACGCGGAGGCGCTGCCGACTCTGCCTTGCCGCCGGGTCTTCTTCACCGGGCGGGGCTACTTGCATGAGAAAGACGGCTGGTGGCGGGCCCTGCGGGAAGATGACGTCACGCTGGCCTCGGTGTTGCGAAAAGCGGGCTATCACACCGGCATCGTCACCGACATCTTCCACTACTTCAAGCCGGGGATGAACTTCCATCAGGGCTTCGACTCGTTCGAATTCATCCGCGGCCAGGAGACGGATGCCTGGGTCAGCGGCCCTGCCGCCGGCTTTGACCCCAGAAAGCACATGCCTCCGCATCACCACGGCGAGACTTATCTGGACGGCATGCGGCAATACATGATGAATACGCGGCATTTCGACCGCGGCAAGGAAGACGACTATTTCGCCGCGCAGGTTTTCACGAAAGCCATGCGCTGGCTCGACGACTCCGCCCAGCAGACACCTTTCTTCCTGTGGATCGACAGCTTCGATCCGCACGAGCCCTGGGACCCTCCCAAGCGCTACGCGGATATGTATCGTACGGAATGGCCTTACCAGCGCTACCTTTTCGGCTACCCCAATGTACCCGAACGGAAACTTCACCGTGACGATTACCCCTACATTCGCGACCTCTACGCCGGCGAAGTCACCTACGTCGACTCCTGGGTCGGAAGGTTTCTCCAGAAAGTGGAATCGCTGGGACTACTCGACGACACCCTTGTCCTTTTCCTTAGTGATCACGGCACGCACCTGGGTGAGTTCGATTGCGTTCAAAAGACGCCCGGGCTGACCAACTCCGCATTGGCCAACCTGCCGCTGATCATTCGGCACCCAGACACCGCCAAGTATGCGGGAAGCCGAGTCAGCGGCTACATCAGCGCGGTCGATTACATGCCGACCCTGCTCTCTTTGCTCGGCATGGGCGGCCTTCCCGGAATGGACGGTCAAACCTTTTGGCCGAAAGTCGGCGACCCGCAAGCCGTGCTTCACGAGCGGGTCTTTTTCGGGTACGGGAACTTCGGCGCGGTTCGCGACAGAGACTGGCTCTACTTCCAGAACTGGCGCGGCGACGACCGCGGCAAGGGTCCGGCGTTATTCGACCTCGAGAATGATCCCAAAGAAGAGAACAATGTCATCGCCGCCCACCCGAAAGTCGTCACCGAGATGCGGGGGTTGATCGAGGACCGTTTCGAGGCGACGCTTCCGGCTGTTCTTGAAGGTTCCGAAGACAGCGCGGGCTAACCCGTATTCTCTCCAGGCGCCGATTCAACCCACCAAGTCATTGGGGCCCTGTGCGCCGTAGATGGTCCACCAGGGTTTGGCTTGTTTGAGGCAATCGTTCACGGCGCCAATGTTGCGGACGCCGTCCTCCGCGAGCCAGTCCTCGAGCGCCGCGACGCCCTTCTCGCCGTAGACGGGGATACCCTCTTTCCACGTCGCACGCCCACAGAGCACGCCGGCGAAGTCAACTCCGGCTTCGGCCGCCCATCGAAGCGATTCGGTGTATTGGTCGTTGCTGACACCGGCGCTGAGGTAAATGAAGGGCCTGAGCGCAACTTCCGCGGCCTCGCGATAGGCCTCGAGCGCTTGTGCCTTCGTATAGGCCGTTTCGCCGGTATGAACCTCGGCCCCTCTGGCAAACGCAAGATTCACGGGGATCTCGACTTTCAGTACATCGACATGATATTCCTCTTTCGAGAACTCCTGCATGCTACGGGTCACGATTTCCGGCTTTTTTCTCGCAAACTCAAGCCCTTTTTCGTCTCCACCGTTCGGATCGTAACCAATGAACTCGAGAAAGAAAGGAATGTCGTTGGCCAGACACTCGGCGCCGACACGCTCCACGAAGGCGTGTTTTTCGTCATTGACGACGGCATCTTCGAACGGGGTGTAATAGAGCAGGACCTTCACCGCGTCCGCCCCGAAGTCGGCGAGCCGCTTGACCGAGGCATCCGGCAGAAGGTCCGCGCGCCGCCCGGGCTGCGTGTTGTCGTAGCCGCTCTTTTCGTAGGACAGCAGCAGGCCGGCTCTTTCCGAGCGCGCTTCGGCCGCTTCCAGCCCCCATTGAGGATCCAGCAGAATCGCGCTGGCGTGGGGAGTCAGCACGGACGAAACCGCCGTCTTGAATTCACTCATCATTTCGTCGGTTACTTCGTCCTTCAAAATTCCTTTGGCCGCCGCGATGGATTTTTGCAGCGAGCCGCGCTGGTCCATCGCCGCGGCGGCGATTACGCCGCGGTCATCCGACAGCGCTTTCATGTGCTCGATCTTGCGGGCGGAAAGGTTGATACTCATGAATAAGTCTCCCTTGGCTAGTGAGTTTGCTTGAAGTCGGGTCCATCGTTCGCCGCTCCAGGCGGCCGAGAGTAGTTCTTGCAGGCTCTATCCCCGGGGCCTCAATTTCGCCTGGATCTTTGTCCGCCGAAGCACGGCTTGGAGCGGGCGATAACTGTTCGGAGAAATGGGACCTCGGCGTTGCCGCCGAAGCGAACTTTGCAAGAATTCCTCGAAGCGGCCTGAGTTGCGAGGACTTCTACGGTAAATCAATATTATTGTACAGCGCAACACGCCCTGGTTCGACGATCGGCATTAGCGGGCAGAGATTCCAGGGGTTCGATTCAACAGTTTCGCACAGCCATGCGACGAAGCAGAAAGGCCGCGGAACTGTTTGAGCCGCGCGCCACGGGAGTTTGAGCTGAGTGAGCGCCGTGGATGCCGCCCCCGCCGTTGGGTTCGCGGTTCCGGGGTTGCCGATGGCTGATGGGGAATAGGATAAAGTAGTACGCGTCTTGCGGGTTGGCGGGCTCTTGATGCGGAACTCGGCGCGGCGTTTTTTATGACGCGGCCTTATCCGGGAGGGTCGGCGAGTAAGCGCTTAAGAGGAGATCCATGGTGAAAATCGGGGTAGTGGGGCTTGGGTTTATGGGCAGTACGCATTTGCAGGCGTACGAGAAAATCGGGCGCGCCGAGTTGGCGGCCGTCGCGAGCAGTGATCCCAAGAAACTCGCCGGCGACTTGAGTGGAATCGGCGGGAATCTCGAAGTCCAGGGCGCCAAGCTGGACTTCGGCGATGCCAAGCGGTATGCCACGGCCGAAGAGCTTTTCGGCGACCCCGCCGTGGAAGCGGTTGACCTTTGCCTTCCCACGTATTTGCATGCTTCGAGGGCCATCGCGGCTCTCAACGCGGGAAAGCACGTGCTGGTCGAGAAACCGATGGGGCTGACGGCCGGGGAGTGCGAAAACATGATCGCCGCGGCTGGCGCGAACAGCAAAGTGCTCATGGTGGCCCAGGTCATACGGTTTTGGCCTGACTACGTGGCCGCGCGCGACATGGTGAACGCCGGCGAGATCGGCACTGTGCGATCCGCCGCTTTCCGGCGCCGCTGCGCCGCGCCCGCTTGGAGTAAATGGTTGCGGGACCGCGAGCGGAGCGGCGGTGGCGCTTTTGATCTGCTGATTCACGACTTCGACTATTGCGTCTACCTATTCGGGAAGCCCGATGCGGTCTCGGCGGCCGGCCACGAGGACCTGGAAGGCGGCGTCGACCTCGTCGATTGCCGCTTGCGGTATAAAGACGGCCCCACCGTGACCGTCGACGGTGGCTGGCACAATCGTGGAGAGTATCCTTTCTCGATGGAGTTCACGATTGTCGGAGACGACGGCGTTCTCGAGTTCCACTCCGTCTCTCAACGTCTCAAGCTCTACCGGGCGGATGGCACGCAAGAAGAGCCGCCGCTGCCGGAGGGTGACGGGTTCCAGGGTGAGCTGGAAGCGTTCATCCAGGCGTGTGAGCAAGGGGAGCCGCCGCGCGATTGCCGCCCGGAAGATTCCGCCCTGTCAACACGGGTGACTCTCGCGATGCGGACTTCCCGGGAGAGAGGCGGCGAGGCGGTTGCTGTTTGATTGCCGTTCAGCGTGCAACGCGCCGGCTTAGTGCCTCTATTGTTGCGTCCTTGCCAAATATGGCGAAAGTTTGGAAAGCAGCAACAGAGCCCCAGGCGCAAGCCTGGGGTCAAGTCCGCCCTGTTCGGTTCCGGCTGGTTCGGCGTAGGAAAGCTGCGTTTACGCGGCTTTCCGCGTCCGCCTGCCTCGCTTGGCTTTTTTTTCAGAAACTGGGGGAGGCGCCTCCCCGCTGAACTTTTTGGGCGCGAATTCGTAGATTCAATTGAGGAACCAAGACTACTCATGGCGGAACAAGATTCAGAAAACGTCGAACCGATGGATGCTTCCGGAACTGCGGAACGTAGCGCACCTCAACTAAGTTCGGCCGAGTCAAGGGAAGCTCAAGACCGCGAGGCCCGCTCGGGGGCCGCCGCCGCCGGGACCTCCTACTGCGTGCGCTGCGGTGGCTCGATGCCGGGCGAGGACCGCTACTGCCGCACCTGCGGGTGGGAGGCGGGCGTGGAGCCTCCGCCGGCCCCGCCCCCGGCCCCGAGGCCTGTCATTCCCAACGCTTCACAAAGCAATCGTCTTGCCGCGCTGCTGCTCTGCGTCTTCATCGGCGTGTTTGGCGGGCACCGCTTCTACGTTGGCAAGACGGGAACGGGCATCTTGTGGCTCTTTACATTTGGTCTGTTTACGATAGGCGCCATTTACGACCTGGTACTGATCGCGACGGGTGAATTCCGCGACTCGGACGAACGAAAGGTCGTCTACTGGCAGTAAGCCGAAACCCGCCCGCAAGGCCGGCGCGGCTATCGGCTCCAGGGCGGAACGACGCCGTTCACGCGCGCATAGGCGATGGACTGGCCGAGGTGCTCGCTGAGGTGTTCGGTCATGAATATGATGGCGCCACCGTTAGTGTTGTCTCGCCCGAATAGTTTGATGGCCTTGTCGATGTCGGCGTCGGAGAGCTTCGCCACGGCCGCGCGTATGTGAGCGAATGACTGCTTCACCAGGGCGCCGATCTTGGCCTTGTCCGTCGTCGATTTCTCCATCCCGCCGGCATCGACACCGCTGGGAATGTCCGCTCCAATGGATTCCGGGAGTCGGTAGTTGGCCGAAGCCACGTGCAGAAATAGTTCGCTCACTGAACGCACTCCGTCCCCGGGGCGCCAGCTATATTTCCCTTGCGGCATGGCTTCCGCCAAGCCCACGAACTTTTTCTCAAGCGTTGCCAAGCGTGCTACGGTGCCATCCCGGACCTCGGCGGGCCCTGCCAAGGCGGCCCCGGCAAAAAGACTAGCCGCGAGGATGGTGAACAGAGTGGTAATGGCTCTTCGCATGGTGTTTCTCCTTTTTCCGCGGCCGGTCCGCGCGGGCCGCCGCATTCTAAGAACATTACCAGAAGGAGACTCCAAAAGGGAACACGGGCGTCAAGAGGCAATAGAAATGTCCCCTCATGCACTAAGGCTCTGTCAGGAAATAAGTGAAATAAGTGGAGGCGGTTTTGTTTTATACTTGTGGTGGTGGTCAACCACGAAGACATCCAGCGTCGGTTCCGTTCTTTGTCACCCTTCCTCGACGAGCGGATGCGGCGTTTGGTGGCGGCGGCCGAGAGCGCGGCGATGGGGTACGGGGGAGTTTCAGCGGTGGCGCGTGCGACAGGCGTGTCCCGTCGAGCGATTAGCGAAGGCATCAAGGAACTGAGCCGGCAGAAAGCGCCGCGCCAGGCTCGATCCGCGGAGGTCCGAATTCGGCGCAAGGGTGGCGGACGAAAGAAGACCATCGACAAGGATCCAACGCTGTTGGAGGATCTAGACCGCTTGGTGGATCCGGCGACTCGGGGAGATCCTGAGTCCCCGCTGCGCTGGACGTGCAAGAGTGTGCGCAAGCTGGCAGAGCAACTGCGGCAGGAGGGCCACGCCGTCAGTTATCAGACCGTGGCCGAGCTGCTTCACGCCATGGACTACAGCTTGCAGGCCAACCAGAAGACGCTGGAGGGAAGCCGGCATGCGGATCGGGATCAGCAGTTTGAATATATCAACCGTAAGGCGCGGCGTTATCCGCGGCAGGGCGAGCCGGTGATTTCGGTGGATACCAAGAAAAAGGAGCTGGTGGGCGATTTCAAGAACGCGGGGCGCGAATGGCAGCCGAAAAGCCAGCCGCAACAAGTTCGGGTTCACGACTTCGCAATCGGTGAGGCGGGCAAGGGCAAGGTGGCTCCCTATGGGGTCTACGACTTGGGGCGTAACGAAGGGTGGGTCAGTGTGGGGGTGGATCACGACACGGCGGCCTTTGCGGTCGAGAGCATTCGCCGCTGGTGGCGCTGGATGGGACGCCCGAGCTATCCGCAAGCGCGACAGCTGCTGATCACCGCCGATTCCGGCGGCAGCAACGGCGCACGGGTGCGCTTATGGAAATGGGAACTGCAGCAGCTAGCCGACGAAACCGGGCTGACAATCTCGGTCGCTCACTTCCCGCCGGGCACCAGCAAGTGGAACAAGATCGAACACCGTCTCTTCTCTTTCATTAGCCAGAACTGGCGTGGCAAGCCGCTGACCAGTCACGAGATCATCATCAACCTCATCGCCGCCACAACCACCACCACAGGTCTGGCAGTGAAAAGCAAACTCGACTCCAACATCTATCCCGCGGGGGTCAAGGTCAGCGATCAGCAGATGGCCCAACTCAAACTCCGCAGAGACCGGTTTCATGGCGACTGGAATTATAAACTCCTGCCTGAAAGTTGATATGCTTATTTGCTGACATACCCTAAGCTCTTGAGCCCTTTCGCCTTGTTGAACCGAGTGCTGTTTTCGCGATGGCGAGGGAGCAGTCAAGGGCGGTCCCGTAGGGCTTGGCTTTGCGGACCCTTGACGGGTCCCTCGGCGTCGCCGGCTTTCACCCAGGTTCTTACTGAATCCCGCATAATATAGAGTAACCTTTTGGAGGTTCCCTCGTCTTTATAAACATGGGGAACCCAAGAGGCGTACGACGAGATTTTGAAGCTCTCGAGAAGCGACGGTTGGAGGCTGTGCGGCTGGTGCTGGAAGAGGATTGGAGTCAGTCTCAGGCGGCGCGGCGGGTGAAAGCGGCGCAGCAAAGCGTGAGCCGTTGGGTGGGTGAGTACCGCGCGCGCAGTGCAGCCGGGTTGCGCCAGGCGGGGCGTGCCGGACGCAAGCCGCTGTTAGACGCCGCGCAGCTCGAGCGTCTGGCGTCGCTGTTGCTCCAAGGTCCCGAAGCCCACGGCTTCCCGACGCCGCTGTGGAGCTGCCCGCGCGTCGCTCGTCTGATCGCCGACGAGTTCGGCGTGCGCTACCACGAAGGCCATGTCTGGAAGATCCTGCGGGCGCTCAACTGGAGCCCGCAACGCCCTGTCGGCAAAGCCCGCGAGCGCAACGAAGAGGCGATCCGCACTTGGAAGCGCAAGACTTGGCCGGCCATTAAAAAAAAGCCCGAAAAGAAAACCGCACGATTGTCTTCATCGACGAAAGCGGATTGAGTCAGAAGCCGCATCGTTGTCGTACCTGGGCGCCCCGCGGCCAGACGCCCGTGCTGCAGTTCAACTTCAACTGGGCCAAGCTTTCCGTGTCAGCGGGGCTGACATTGCGCAACTTCTACTTCCGACTCTATCCCGGTGCGATCGGCCAGTGGGAGGTGATCGACTTTCTCAAGGCGCTGGTGCGCCACATCGAGCCGCCGTTGCTGATCATCTGGGACCGGCTGCCAGCGCACCGCAGTCGCTTGGTGCGGGAGTTCATCGAGCTTTCTCAAGGCCACATCGAAACCGAGTACCTGCCGCCGTATGCTCCGGAGCTGAATCCAGTGGAGTACATCTGGGCCTATTGGAAACAGCACGAGCTGCCCAACGTCTGCCCGAAAGACTACGGGGAACTGAACCAGCGCGCCCGTCGAGCGCTGCGCCGCATGCGCCGCAAACCGCGCCTGATAACTGCCTTCTGGAAACAATCTTCTCTTTGCTTCGATTAACTCTATATTATGCGAGACTCAATAAGTCGCCAATTTCCTGTTCGGTAAGTTCGCCTTCGAGCGGCATTTTCAAACGTTCATGGGTTCCACTGACTGCCCTTCTTCAACCGAGTCTGAACCTTGCAACTCATCGACACAGAGACATACCAAAGCGGAGTCGTGTTACTGACCTGCCGCCCCAAGCGTTCTTCGCCCCCGTGAGACTTACGACCCAGCAATCCCGTGTCCGCCGGGCGCCTTGTGCGACAATCCATTCTAAACCACCCAAAATAGGAGTTGATTACCGTTCAAGCATGATACCCACGCGTCAAACGAAAGACTTTGAAGAATTGGAAGTCAGCCAGATCTACTGCCCGAAATGCAAGTCGGCGATGCCGGTGCGGAAACGGTTGCTGCTCGTGCTGCTGGATAAGGAGACCTACGATTACGTGTGTACTCGTTGCGGGTCCCCGCTAGGCAAGAAAGAAGAGCCCATGCGCCCGGCACCTCTCGCCATGCCGAAGATGCGCGGAAAGCGACTGTAGTTTTCGCGGACGGGGGGCGCTCATCCTGCGGTAAGTGCCGTTCATTGCGGGAAGCGGCGACGAGCTAACTGAGTCTTAGCCGCAATACCGTTCACTTAGGGCCTTCGAGCTTCGAGCCCAGAGCCGTTGAGCCGCGAAGCGGCGCGGGATCGTAGCCCAGGGTGGAGCGAAGCGGAACCCTGGCTGCGAAAACCATCCAGGCCAAGCCCCGGACGGGGCTCGGGAGCAAACCGGCCCGTACGTCCCCGCGGAGAGCGATGCTCGGCGGGCGTTCAACGGCACCCGATACAATACCGCCCGCCATCGAACAAAAACCGTCCGCGAAACCACTAAGTGAACAGCATTGGTCTTAGCCCTTGCCGGCTTCGAACCCGTGTGTTCCAATCGGGAGACAAATGTCTCGACGTTATCCTTCGCGGCCCGTCGTTGGCGTCGGTGCGATCATCACCCACGGCGACACAGTCTTGCTCGTGCGTCGTGGCGGTGAACCTCAAAAAGGAATCTGGTCGATCCCCGGCGGCGTTCTCCAACTCGGCGAAACCTTGGAAGAAGGGATCCGCCGCGAAGTCCGCGAAGAGGTGGGTCTCGATGTGCGGGTACTCGAAAGGGTCGAAGTCGTGGAACGCATCCTGCCCGACGCTACCGGGAAACTCGAATATCACTACATCCTGATTGATTATCTGTGCGAGCCGACGGGGGGCGCTTTGCAAGCCGCGGACGATGCGGCGGAGGCCGCCTGGGTCGATCGCCGAGATCTCGATGAATACGCTATCACTCCTGGAACAACCGAGGTAATCGAGAGAGCTTTTGAAGTTCGCGAGCGGCTTGCCAGACGTATCGACGGCGGGTGAAGTACGCCCGCCACACAGAGCTCTGCCGCGGAGGCGTACGAATCCGGTTGTTTTCCCGCGCCCCGTCCGGGGCTTCCCCTCGCGGGGTTTCGGACCCAGGGTTCCGCTTCGCTCCACCCATGGGCTACGATCCGGCGCCGCTGCCGCGGCTTTTTCGCGCTGACGGGTTCCGATTTTCGAGAGCGCTAAGACGCTCCTGGATGTCGCTGTAGTAGCGCGGCGGGCGGAAGGCGAATTCAACTAACGTGCGAATCAGCGAGGCCTTCCCTCGCGGGACGAGCTTCTTGGCCGTGACAAGATCGATCAGGTCATCGATGGCTTTGAGCGCGCCCTCGCGAAGCCGCTTCTTCATGTCGGAGTGGGCTTTGCGGCGGATCTCGCTCATCCTGGCTTGGAATCCCTCATCGTCCCTCATCCAGCGGCGCAGGCTGGCTAGCTCGACCCCGGCCCTGCGGGCGGCGGATTCAATCGAGCGTGATTCGAGCAGCGCGGCAATGGCTCGCTCTTGTGATTTGGTCAGGCCTTGATCCGTGAGGGTCGAATGAATCGTTGCGGACGGGTTCCCGGCGGAACAATTCTGTTGAAGCATGAAACCTCCTCTTTCTGACATCAGTGTAAAAGATGACGTTCGAGGCTTCGGGCTAAAAAACTCATAAACTATTGATGACAAAAGCTTTAACGATCCGTGACTGAATGCGGCCAAAACCGGAAATTTGCGGATATTGGGCGGGCTCGAATCGCGGGGCGGCTTCGAAGACCTCGCTGCGGTACAATTGTCCGAGCTTAGAGTGTCTGAGCCTGAATTGTAGGAAACGGAACCAAGCAGGGAACTGCTGAGCGGAGCCGTTTCAGCGTGTTGGGTAGCGTGTTGGGCAAAGAGACGCCCGACTCACGCCGGGAACTCTGAGCGTCGTCCCGGAGTTTTCCACCGTTGCTGAGAAGGATTTCACTTCCTGGGCGGTCACTTCAAAGGGAGCACTTGAGCGAAGCTTACTTGTTAAAGAATACGGAGAGCGAAACCATGGCCGAACTTGAACCGCTGCAGGTTGGAGTGATGTTTTGGACGGGAGGCGAACTCGGCATCGATGCTCCGCCCGCCGACATTGCGCGAATGGTCGCCGAGCTCGGAGTCAAATGCGGACAGATCGGCATTCATGGCGGTGCGGATCTGGGTGAAGCTTCCCGCCAGGCTTGGCGGCAGGCGCTGGCGGATGAAGGGCTGACGGTCGTCACCGCCTTCCCAGGCTTCGAAGGGGAAGGCTATGCCGACATCCCGACCGTGAAAGACACAGTGGGCTTTATCCCGCCGGCAACGCGGGAAGCGCGCGAAGCGCGAACCTGCGAGGCCAGTGACTTCGCGAAAGCTTTAGGAATCCCGGGCATGGCGACCCATATCGGGTTCGTTCCGGAAGACGCTGCCGACCCGGACTATCTGGCTGTCCGCGATTTGGTTCGGCGCGTGTGTGATTACTGCGAGGGCAATGGCCAGACGTTCGCGCTCGAAACCGGACAGGAACCGGCCGAGTGTCTGAAGGCGTTTATCGAAGACGTCGATCGTCCGAACCTGGGCGTGAATTTCGACCCGGGCAACATGATCCTTTACGGCTCGGGCGAACCCTTGGCTGCCTTGGAGGTAGTCCAGCAGTCGTTGCTCAGCGTTCACTGCAAGGACGCTAAATGGCCCACCGAACCGGGGCAGTGGGGTTCGGAGACGCCGCTGGGTCAGGGTGACGTAGGCATGGACCGGTTCGTGGCAAAGCTCAAGGAGTTTGGGTACACCGGGCCGTTGACCATCGAGCGGGAGATTGTTGGGGACGCGCAGCGCGCTGACATTCAGCAGGGCGTCGCGCTGTTAGAGAGCTTGAGAGCAGCGTAGAGCCGCCGAGCGCCGACCGAGCCATTTTGAAACGACCTTTGACGCGGATACGAAGCTTACCGCTCCAGGAAGCCCTGCATCATGTAAAATGTTTTATTTTGTACAGTTAATAGACTCAGCTCGATCGCAAGTCATACTTCGGCGGTGTTCGCAATCGGCTTAAGTTGCCTTAACTTTCAGAATCTGCTATAAACCTGTGCGACTCGTCGCTGCGGGAGTGCCCCGGTCTCTCCTGCTTCCGCGCCGGTGAAGTTCATTCAGTCGCGCGGCACCGAGCTGGCCGGCAGACTATCACAAGGGCACCTGGATGTCACAGCGCGCAAAGAACAAAGCTGCCAAATCGAGAAGTTCCGGACCTAAGAGCAGTAAGAAGACCCAATCGGTCCAGGCTTCAAAAAGAAAGGTGTCTTCCGGCAAGACGAAGCCGACAGGCAAGAAGCGCACGGCTTCGAAAGCAGCAGCCCCGATGAGGGCGCCCAGCAAGAAGAAGGCGTCCAAGGCCGCGGCAAAGAGCGGGCCGGCGATTCGCAAGGCCGCTCCAAAAGCAGCCAAGAAGAGTACAAAGAAGGCAGCGTCACCCGCCGCGAAGGAGCAATCCGCCGTTAAGACGGTGGCGGGAAAGAGGGCAGCGCCGAAGCGCGTGGCGAAGAAAACCGCATCAACCAGAGCCGTGCCAAAGAAAGTTGAGAAGAAGGCGGCTCACGCCGCGAAGAAGCGACCTGCCGTTAAGACGGTGGCGGGAAAGAAGGCAGCGCCGAAGCGCGCGGCGAAAAAAACCGCATCAACCAGAGCCGTGCCAAAGAAAGTTGAGAAAAAGGCGGCTCACAATGCGAAGAAGCGACCTGCCATTAAGACGGTGGCGGGAAAGAAGGCAGCGCCGAAGCGCGCGGCGAAAAAAACCGCATCAACCAGAGCCGTGCCAAAGAAAGTTGAGAAAAAGGCGGCTCACGTTGCGAAGAAGCGACCCGCCGTTAAGACGGCGGCGGGAAAGAAGGCAGTGCCGAAGCGGGCGGCGAAGAAAACCGCATTAACTAGCGCCGTGCCAGAGAAAGTTGAGAAGAAGACGGCTCACGCCGCGGACAAATCCGCCTCCAGTCGCAGGCGGGCCGCCGCCAGGGAGCAAAGAAGAGGTGCTGACGACTCAGCGGCTGCCAGGAAGGCGGCAGCCGCGCAAGCCGCGCTCAAAGCAGCGGAAAGACAGGCGGCAGAGAAGCAGGCGGGGCACTATGGCAAAGCTGTCAGGCATTTCAACAACCGCAGATTCAAGATGGCGCTGCCCTGGTTCAAGAAGGCTGTGGAAGGTCCGAATACCACCCTGCGACACCGTGCCGAGGTGCATACGCGAATCTGCCGCCGACAAATCGAGTCTCATAAAGTCAAGCTAAAGACGGTCGATGATTACTACAATTATGGAATCAAGCTGGTGAACGACCGGCAGTTGGAAGAAGCCGAGCAGCACTTTCAAAAAGCTCTGAAGATGGCGCCCGATGGTGATCACCTGCATTACGCCTTCGCGGTTGTGCGAGCCCTATCAGGGGACGCCGAAGGGGCGTCCGCGAACTTGAAAAGAGCGATTGAGCTAAACGGAAGAAACCGGCTTCTGGCGCGCAACGACCCGGACTTTTCCAGCATCGTAAGACATCCTCTGATCACTGAGCTTCTCCAGCCCTGATGGCAGCAGCCAAGGAACCCGCCAAGGATCACCCAACCGCATCCCGCCCCGCCGCCGGTCGGGGTGATTCGAGAAAACGATTCAGGCCCGACGGCTTGCGATCGCGAAACAAGGCCGCCAAACCCACCGCTCAGCATGAGTTGCGGATTGTCGCGCTGGGTGGAGGTACGGGTCTGTCTGTCCTCCTCCAAGGCCTCAAGCTGCACACGGTTCGTCCGCAGGGCAAGGCTCCGCTCGTCGACCTTTCCGCGATTGTCACCGTGAGTGATGACGGCGGCAGCTCAGGGCGTCTGCGCCGGGCTTTCGACATCCTCGCGCCAGGGGACATCCGCAACTGCCTGGTGGCGCTCGCCGAGGACGAAGCGCTACTCTCGCGGCTGTTTCAGTACCGCTTCTCAAACGGGAAAGGGCTCGAGGGGCACAGCTTCGGCAACTTGTTCCTGACCGCGCTGACACACGTCACCGGCGACTTTCACCAAGCCATTCAGCTCTCCAGCGAAGTATTGGCGATCCGCGGCCGAATCTTTCCTTCGACCCTCGCCAACGTCAAGCTCGAGGCGCAGCTCCAAAGCGGCCGCTCGCGAACAGGGGAAACTCGCATTAGCGGTTCCCGCGAGCGAATCAAGTCCATCCGGCTCAAGCCGAGAAAGTGCGAGCCGCTCCCGGAGTCACTCGACGCCATCGAGCAAGCAGATGCCATAACGTTCGGGCCCGGGTCACTTTATACCAGCATCATTCCCAATCTCTTGGTCCAAGGCGTTCCCGAGGCCATCGCGCGATCGAAAGCTGTCAAGATCTATATCTGCAACATCATGTGGCAGCCGGGTGAGACGGAGGGTTACACTGCCGCGGACCACGTCCGCGCGATACATGATCATGCGAAACAGCAGCTCATCGACTACGTCGTTGTCAACTCTCAACAGCCCACTGCGGCCGTTCGCCGCCGATACGCCAAACAAAACTCCAGGCCGGTCGACGTCGATGTGGCTGAGATCGAGTCCTTGGGAGTTCAGGTGATCTCGGCAAACCTTCTGGCCGAGGCCAAGGCCGTGCGCCACGATTCGCAGAGGCTGGCGTATCTCATCGTCAAAATGGCAAGAAAAGGACGGCCGCCGGCAAAGCCTGGCCGCGGACGGATTCGCCGGCCCGTGGTCTGACGTTCGCCCTGCTCCGAGTCGCGGGGCGTTACATCACACACCTCTAACGCGCCGGTCCCTGAAGTCTCGCTGCGTCCGCCAGCCTCGCGGTGCAAGAATGGAAAGCGGACGTATCAACATAAACGAATTGCCATGACCGAATTGCCGTACCGGGCTCGCCAGATCCGTGATCGGATCGGGAGCCGCGTATTCTCGCACCGGCATCAGCCCGGAGTGTTGGCGCGGCTTCAAAGATGTCTAGCGGGAGTGGTCCTCGCGGCAGTCTTGCTGGCGCCGGTCTTGCTTTTGGCGGAGCCCTCGATCCTGCTCGACCGCGGAGCAACACGGACCATCTTCAAGGTTGTGGGATGGGAAGGGTCGCAGGCGATCGAGGCCAAAGCGGAGGCCTTTCAGGCGGATGACTGGCACAAGCTCTTTGCTGTTTTTGTCGAGAACGGCTCTCCGCGGAGTGAAGTTCCGCCGCTGTCGGGTTCCTATCAAATCAACGACGGCACGGTTATTTTTGAGCCGCGTTACCCGCTTCAGCCCGGTGTCATGTACCGGGCGTTTTTCACTCCGGAAAGCTATGCCGCGGGAGCGGAGGGGGCCAGGGCTGTCTTTGATATTCCGAAATTAAAGATTACTCCCTCGACCACGGTTCAGCACATCTACCCGTCCGCGAACCGGCTGCCCGAGAATCAACTCAAGTTCTATATACATTTCTCGGCCCCGATGAGCCGCGGCGAAGCCTACGCCCGAGTGAAACTGCTCGATGGCGATGGACAAGCGGTCGAGCTGCCGTTTCTCGAGATCGGCGAGGAACTTTGGGATGCCGCGGGACAGCGGTTGACACTGCTTTTCGATCCGGGCAGGGTCAAGCGAGACCTGTTGCCCAACCGCGAAGCCGGCCCGCCGCTGGAGGCGGGCAAGAGCTATACGCTGGCCGTCGACCGCGGCTGGCCTGACGCCGCTGGACTTCCGCTCAAAGCGGGCTTTGAAAAGAGCTTCCGAGCGGGCCCGCCGGATCATGAGCCGCCCGACACTGGGCTCTGGACGCCGCGGCCACCCGCTGGCGCCACTCGCGATCCATTTGTGGTTGAGTTTCCTGAATCGCTTGACCAAGCACTGCTTGCGCGAGTATTGACGGTGGCCACACCCGCCGGCAAGCCGATCGAAGGCTCGGTGGAAGTCGGGGCGCAAGAGAAAAGCTGGGCGTTCACACCGGCCGACCCTTGGAAGACCGGCGACTATTTGCTGATTGTCGAAACCATCCTCGAAGACTTGGCGGGCAACATGATTGGACGGCCGTTTGAGGTGGATAGCTTCGAGCGGGTGGAAAGATCAGTAACACGCGAGACCGTGCAATTGCGGTTCACGGTAGCGGGTTTTTGAGTCGAGGAGATAGCGCGGCTCGCTTCCTTCTCCCAGACAAACGCGACGTCAACTGTCGAGTCGCTCCGCGCCGTGAAAATGCTTTCGTAAAGGAACCCACTTGGCATGCCCAAACGAACCGGGGGATTGACGGTGCTTCCACGACTAAACCAGCAGGAGTGAGCCCGCGCTTGACTGCTACTGGATCCACTATCCCGCCGGCCAGCCGGCCGACGGCTGCTGTTTCCGAGGATCTTCGCCTGGCGGCGGCGGTGTTGCGCAAGGACCGCAAGGCAACCGCGGACTTCGTCAATCGCTATGCCGATCCGATCTACAGCTATTTGTCGCGCCGGCTGATTCCCCGCGCGGATCTCGTTGACGATCTGGTCCAGGAGGTTTTCTTGGCTGCATGGGAGAGTCTGGGAGCTTTTCAAGGGCAGGCCTCGCTACGAGCCTGGCTGCTTGGTATCGCAAAGCACAAAGTAGAGGACCACTACCGGGCCCGCCTTCGCGACCCCGAGCCCCTCGCCGACCAAGAAGCTGAGTCGGACACGAAGCTGGCGGTCGAGCCGCTGATCGACAAACACCTCGATCGGGACCGTCTCGAACGCAAAACGAAACGAGTGCTCGAACAACTTCCCGAGGCGTACAGCGCGGTACTGCTCTGGAGGTATTGGGAACACCGTAGCGCTCAGGAGATGGCACGGCGCGCCGGGAAAACCGTAAAGGCCATCGAGCGCATGCTGGCGCGCGCCAGAGGTCAGTTCAAACGGAGGTGGCAAGATGAATAGCTCCGAACCGAACGAAAGGTTTTTCGAGGACCTTGCCGGCGCTTTCGATGACACTGCATTGGAAAGCGCCGCCGCGCCCTCGAAGTTGAAGGCCAGAGCTTATTCGGCATTAGTCAGACGCCAACAGGAATCCGGGCCGCTGCTAGGCTTGCGTGACACCTACGCGGACGGCCGGGGACTGTGTGTTCACGAGCACTTGGTTCGAATCGCGACGGCTGGCTCGAAGGCGCAAGCATTCAACTGCTGCAGCGTTTGCCATGCGCGGATGCTGGCGGAGGCGCTCGACAATCCTCCGATTTATTGGGGGAATTGCCCCTACGCAGGTTTCAAACAGAGCTAACTAACCGGCGAGACTGGGAAGGTTCGAGTGCTGGACCACTCCTGGCGCCGCGCCCGAAGCCCATCTCGAGACACCGGTTCATCAGAACGTCTTCACGAAACCGAAGAGGTTTTGAAAGTTGGCAAGGTTGCGTTGCCCGGCGGGGGTGAGCTGTGCACTGATCGCATTTCCCCGAATGGTCTCGCTGAAAGTAAACCGAAAGGCCCATCCTCCCTTGATGAAGAGGTCAATTCCGACGGCGACGCGAATGGCCGGCTTGGTGGAAGAAAAGCCGCTCGGAGCGGCGATACCTTCCGCCATCACGCCGCGGATCGTTTTCTCGCTGCTGGCAAGGTGAATCGCGCCGCCACCGAAGGACAGGTAGGGACGCACGGACCGCCGCTGCTTTCGAAAGTAGAGCAATAATTCTCCAACCGCCGCGTGCTGGGCCGCCGCGCGGGTCTGTTCATAGAAAGCGCCGCGATCTTCAGAAGACTGGGAAGAAGTCAGCGTGAGGGAATTTCGGTTCCACCCGTAGGTGGCTTGGACACTCAAATAGTTGCTCAGATGCCGGCCAAACAGCGCTTGAAATGTTGGCCCGTTTTCCGGTTTGTAGAGAGAAATAGACGTGGACGTTCCGGTAATGATGGAGCGCCCATCGGCCGATAACGTTGAAATTCCGGTCTGGGCTCCCGCGAAGTTTGACCCCTGAGCTCGGAGCGTGACTGCTCCACAAGCCAGCAAGCACGCGGCGAATAGCAGCACCCTCTCGTACAATTCCAGACTCCCGATGATCGCCGTCTGGCTTCTCCCCAAACATTGGTTCCGTGGAGGACGAACCTTTGCGGCATGCGGCGCAATCAGCCTGCCTGACGTTGTCCCGCCACGCGACTGAGAGAAATGTGACAAAACACTCACCTCGCGAGGGGGATCTCACCATCTTACGCGACTTGTCATATCTGAGGCCGAACCACGGCCGCGGACTTTTCTTAGGACGATACGAAGGAGAAAACTGTGCAAATTCACAATCAACCACGAAACATGTGTCTGGCGGCGGTCATCGGCGGGATACTCGCCGCCTCGCCGCTTGCCGCTCAGACGTTGGGACGGACATCGATTAGCGGGCCCCGGCCGGCTGTAATCGATAGTGCAGGAAGCTACGTGCTGGTCTCTGATATCACACTCAGCGCCAACTCGACCGCGGACGCGGCGATCAAAATCACTGCCAGCGGCGTAACGGTCGACTTAAACGGCCACCAAGTCACGGGGCCGGGAGACCTCCAGGGCGTGGGCGTATTGATTGATGGAGCTAAACATAACGTCTTAACTAATTGCGCATAGTCGGCGCAGCGTGTCATTCGGCTGGCCCCACGTGGCAAACTCGGCTTCCGCAGCTGCGATCACTTCCTCCAGGGTCGCAAAGTAGCGGTTGTGCAGGCAACGCCGCCGGGTCAGCTTCCAGACTCGCTCGATCGGATTCAACTCGGGACTGTAGGGCGGCAAGTAATCCAGCTCAAAGCCAGGTGCGTTTTCCTCGCGCCACGCTTTGTGCAGTCGGGCATGGTGGTACCTGGCGTTGTCAGCGATGACCGCCACGCGGCGCCCTCCAATGCGGCTCACCTGCTGGAGTTGCTTCATGAATTCCCAAAAGGTCCCGGCATTGAATTTCCCCGTCTCGCGACAAGACCAAAACCGACCATCGCGTAGTCGCACGGCACCAAAATATCCGACGCTTCGCCGGGTCGGATGATGCAGCAGGATGGGATCCTTCGTCTCCGGAGGCACCCACATCCGACAACGCGAGCCGTGCTGCTGAAAGTGCACTTCGTCGCTGGCCCAAAGGTCGACGGCCGGGTCGGCCATCAGCGCTTGGAGTTTTTTTTATGCGTCTTCTGCTGTTCCTCGTCGGCGCGAGCGATCTTGGGCCGCGGCTTGCGCAGCCGAAAGCCCAATTGCCGGAACAGACGCTGGCACTGACGCACGCCCACAGTGATGCCGTATTGTTGCTCGATCCAGACCGCCAACGTTTTGCCATCCCATAGATTTCCGCTCAGGCCTGCCTCCCGCGGCGTCTGACGAAGAGCAGCGTTGATCTCTTCGAGCTGCTGCTCATTCAACCGCGGGGGCCGCCCGGCCCGCTCTCCCTCGCGCAAGCCCGCCAAGCCTTTCTGCTCGAAACGACCCACCCAATATTCCACCGACCGTGGTGCGTCGCCCAGCAGCCTGGCCACCTGTGGGCAGGTCATTCCTTGGGCCACCAGCAGCACGCCGTGGAGGCGGTGGTCGTAGCGGGAATCCAGGGAGCGTCGGATCTCATCCTGCAATCCAAGAACGATGTTTTCAGCGTCAGCAATGCGAAGTGGTCTCATTTCCCCATGAGAGCACAGCCTGCATACTATGCGCAATAACTTATGACGTTATGTTTAGTTCGGTTACGGTCCGCAACGGCCACATTGGATACATGTTCATTGGAGTACGAGTGGCGGGAAGTTCCAACGTCAAACTCAATGATCTCAACATTCGCGGACAAGACATCGGCGTATCCGCGCCGCCACCCGAGATCGGCGTGATGATCGCCCAATCCCGAAACGTGGAAGTCGAGGACCTGAATATTTCGAATGTCGGCCTGGGAGTTTTCGTCCGGGGCGGAATGAGCGGCGGCAACCGCGTCGCCAACAACACGATCACCGGGGGCGACAACGGGATTTTCGCTATTTGCTACAACCCGACTCCCGACGATCCCATGGGTCCGAGTGGCGACGTCATCTCCGGCAACCTTCTCTCCCGGTTCAACGTGGGGATCAACCTGGTGCCGACGTCGGGCTATAACGTCATTCGCGACAACACGATCGTTTACAAGACGGCGGCCTGGGAATCACCGAACGACACCAACGTTTTCGCCGGCAATGTCGAGCGGTCTCTGCCCTAGGCTGAAGGGCCGACAGCGAGGGCTGACCGCTGCAAGCCGAGGGTCGGCCCCGCGGGTGGGGGACAAGACGAGGGGGGCAGTCAGATCGTTGACAGCATCCCCTCGTTCCCGATACCGCGTTCTCCATGACGACACGCGAATCCCCCGCGGATTTTGTGCTAAGCTGACCTCGGTTCACTCAGCCACCGCACCGAAAGGGGGGAAACGCTATGTCTACTCGCCGCAGGGATTTTCTTGGGGCGCCGCTGGCCGCCGGTCTGTCCGCGGCGATGCCGCCCATCTCTCGCGCCGCGGGAAGTGGCGTGATCGAGGAACACGATCCCGCCAATACGAAGCTCTGCCGCCGCTTGAGAGCTGACATCACGGATGACGATTTGCTGTTTCTCAAGCAGATCGGTCTGCGCTGGGCGCGGGTCAACTTCGCGCCCGAGCTGGCGGAATTCGATTACATCCGCCAGACGCAACAAAGGTTCGAGCGCTTCGGGATCAAGATCTTCTCGGCGGTACACTACGCTTACCGCTCACTCGACGTTCAGCTTGGCCGGCCCGGACGCGACGAACAGATCGACGCCTACAACACCTTCTTGCGCGGCCTTGGCAAGCTTGGGATCCCAGTCTCGTGCTACGACTTTCACCCCGCTAACACCTACACCACGGACCGGGTGCAGACTTCGCGCGGCTATGTGGCCCGCGAGTTCAGACTGTCCGATTTCCGAAACAAAGTAGAAAAGCAGCGTTTCGAGCGAGAGTATTCGGCGGAGGAAATTTGGGCGAATTACACGTACTTCATGAAGGCTGTGTTGCCGGTCGCCAAAGAAGCCGGCGTGAAGCTCGCTTTGCATCCGGACGATCCGCCGCTTCGCAAGATGAACGGCGTCGCCAAAGTCCTGGTTCATTACGACGGCTACCGCCGCGCCGAAGAGATTTCCGAGCAAATTGAAGGCCCGGGCAGCCCCCACTGGGGATTGACGTTTTGCGTGGGAACCTGGTCCGAGGGCGGCGACAAGATGGGCAAGGACGTTTTTGGGATGATTCGCGACTTCGGCGGCCGCGGCAAGATCCTGGGCATCCATTTCCGCAACGTCAGCTCGCCGCTGCCGAACTTTGTCGAGACCTTCCCCGACGAAGGTTATATGGACATGTACCAGGTGATGAAAGCGCTGCGCGAAGTCCGCTTTAGCGGGACGGTGGTCCCTGATCATATTCCCGCACTCAGTGGCGATGAAGGCATCCGGCGGGCCGGGAGCGCTTATTGTATTGCCTACATGCGGGCGCTGTTGCGGCGGGCAAACCAAGAAGTGGGGCAGCTTTCGGTGCTGGCCCGCTTTTCTCACACACGAGCCGGTATTACGGTTTCTGTTGACCCTTCCAGCCCGGCCCGCGCACGAACCTTCCCGGTTTAGCGCCGGTATGTTCGCCGTTTTCCAGCACGTGCGCGCCGTTGACAAAGACGTGAACCATGCCCGTCGAGTATTGGTGCGGTTTTCGAAACGTAGCGTGGTCTTGGATTTTCGCGGGGTCAAACACGACGACGTCCGCGTAGTAGCCCGCCTGGAGCATTCCGCGGCGGTCGATCTTCAGGTTTTGGCAAGGCAGGGCGGATAGCTTACGAATCGCCTCTTCCAGCGGCATCACCTTCTCTTCCCGCACATATTTGCCCAACAACCTCGCGAAGCTGCCGTAGGCGCGCGGGTGAGTGCTCGATTTCAAGAAAACACCCTCGGTGGCAAGCGAAGGTGAGTCGGAACAAAAGCTCAGCCAGGGCAAAGCGAGCTTCTTGCGGACGTTGTCTTCCGACATGGTGAAATAGACCGTGCCGACGCGGCTGCCGTCCTCGATGATGAGGTCCATCGCTGTTTCGGTTGGCGGCTTGCCTCGCATGCGGGCGACTTCGGCGAGACTCTTGCCGGTCAGCGGCTTCAGCTTTTCATTCTTGAAACCAACAAGCAAAATGTTGTCGGGCGTGCCGGCGCCGAGGTACATGTTTTCCCACTCGTCGCTATGTGCAAGCATCTCGCGCACGATGCGCTTGCGGGTGGCTGGATCCTTCATGCGAACCAGAGAGGCGTCGAAGCCGCCCTCCTGCACCCAAGGCGGGATGGCGGCGTTGAGCCCCGTGGAGCCGGCCGCATACGTATAAGCGTCGGCGCTGATTTCGAGACCCCCGGCGCGGGCTTTTTCGATCTTCGCAATGGCCTCGTCAAGCTTCCCCCAGTTCTGCTGGCCCGCTGCCTTAAAGTGGTAAACCTCGGCGCGGATATTGGCCTCGCGCGCGATCGTGATGAGTTCATCGAGAGCCTCGAGGAACTTGCCGCCCTCGTTTCGCAGGTGCGAGATGTACATGCCGTCGTACTCCGCGGCGACCTTGGCAAGCTCGATCAGCTCATCGGTTTTCGCGAAGAAGCCGGGCGGGTAGATCAACGAGGACGCCACGCCTAAGGCGCCTTCTTCCATCGCCTGGCGCACGAGTTCGCGCATGCGGCCGAGTTCCTCCGGTGTCGGCGCGCGGTCCTCGTAACCGAGGACATAGGTGCGCGGCGTTGCGGCCCCGATGAACGAGGCTACGTTGGGGGAAACACCCCGATTCTCGAGATATTCGAGGTATTCGCCCAGCGTCGTCCATTCGACCTCGTATTGGATATCGCCCTGGCCCTCGCGCATCCGCGTCTTCATGGCGTCGTTGAGCGGGCCCATCGAGTTGCCCTCTCCGAGGATTTCGAGCGTCACTCCTTGCCGGATGTCGCTTTGCGAACGCCCGTCTTCGATCAGCGACTCGTTGGCCCAGCACATCATGTTCACGAAGCCGGGAGCGACGGCTAGTCCCTGGACATCGATTTCCGATGTGCCCGCGGCTCCGGAGAGATCACCGATGGCGGCGATCGCGTCGTTCTGGATGGCTAGGTCTCCAACGATGGGCGTCGACCCGCTGCCATCGTAGATCGTCCCGTTGCGGAGGATGAGGTCGTAGTGGACAGGCGCCGAGCACGCCAAGGCACCCAGCACCGCGGCCAGGCACACACCGCCAACCGATATCAGTTGGAACCAACGACCGCGGGACCAGCGAGCGTGGGACCAACGACCGCGAGTTTCGCGATACATCTTTGAGTGCATATAAGCCTCCTGGTTTTCGTTTGCGGTTCTTGCAGACAAGCGTTCAGCCCGGTTCAGTTCGTTCAGGAGCAAACCCCTGAAGCCGGCCCTGCTGAATAGTCGCTGCTGCATTTGTTCTCCCCTAAGTCACATCTGTCTTCTTGCCGTTCAACGGCGGGCCGATTGCGGGGCCTCGGGCAATTGTATCCAAAACCCGGGTCCTCGGAGCGGCTCTCCATTGAGGACATCGCAAGCACGGCCCTGATCATTAGCTCCGCTGGTTCGCTGTAGGAATGTACAATATTATCCGATGCACCAAGTCTTTAAACACTGGGGCGCGGTGTTGCTCGCTGCCGGTTTGCTGACACCCGCCGAGCTGGGCCGCCCGGGAGTTCCCCCCAGGAGCGCGCCTCCGGAATTTTCCCCGGACCCAGCGATCGAGGCCGCCGAAATGCTGCCGCGCCTGCGGAGCCTGCTCGTCAGCCATCACGGTGAATTGATCCTCGAGCGGTATTTCAACGGGGCGCACTCCAAGCAGGCGGCCAACATCAAGTCGGCATCGAAAAGCGTGCTATCAGCGCTTGTCGGCATCGCCATCGAGCGCGGACTCATACCGAGCGTCGAAACGCCGGCCGCCACTTTCTTCCCCGAGCTGCTGGGAGCCAAAGCGGATCAGCGCAAACAGCAGATCACGATTGAAGATCTTCTCACAATGCGATCCGGTTTGGAGCCCACCAGCAACCGCAACTACGGCCGCTGGATTCAAAGCTCCAACTGGGTGCGGCACGTTCTCAACCGCCCGATGGTGAGCGCGCCGGGGTTCGGCATGCACTACAGCACCGGCAACACCCACCTGCTTTCCGCCATTCTGACGAAAACCAGCGGCGCCAGCACTTGGAAATTCGCGAACGAGGCGCTGGCCAAGCCACTCGGCATGACCCTCGCCAGGTGGCCCCGCGATCCGCAGGGCATCTACTTCGGCGGCAATGACATGGAGATGACGCCGCGTCAGATGATGGCGTTCGGCGAACTCTACGCCAATCAGGGCCGCGCCAACGGCCGCCAGGTCGTTCCGGCGGAGTGGGTCCAGGCATCGCTTGTTCCGCGCACGCGCTCCCGCTGGAGCGAGCGGCTTTACGGTTACGGCTGGTGGATGCGGGAACTGGCCGGCCAGCGGGCCTATTACGCCTGGGGGTACGGCGGACAATTCATTTTCGTCGTCCCGGACCTTGAGCTCGTCGTTGTCACAACCTCGTCAGCCAACCCCGGGGCAGGGCGGCGCGGTCACCGGCGAGCGCTCGACGAGTTGGTGGAAGAACGGGTTGTGGGCGCGATAGCGCGGGCCGCTGGGGTGACCTGAAGATCAAACGCCTCAACGTCTTCGGGCAGCGATAAAGACGGCCGGCGCCGCCATCGACGAACACCAACAGTGGCTCGAAAAAACAGTGTTGCCAAAGGCCGATGGGAGCTTCCGCATTGGAGCGGAAACGTTCGACAAGAAGCGCGCGTTTCGGCTCCACTCCGGCATGACGCGAGCGGAGATCCGGCGGCGGGCCGAGTCGGAGCTAAGGCCAATACACGTCACTTAAGACTTTTTGAGCCGCGAAGCGGCGCAGGATCGTAGCCCATGGGTGGAGCGAAGCGGAACCCTGGGTGAGAGACCCATCGACCGAAAAGCCCTGAAGGGGCGGAGGAAAACACGCGGCATGACTCCGATAACCCCAGCCGCAAGACTGGACCGAGCAGCAGGTGAAATCATTTCTGCACGAGTACAACGTGTTTTCTTTGCAGAACCTGACCGTTCACGAGGCGATGCCGGGCCACTATTTGCAGATCGCGCATTCGAACCGCTATCCGTCGACATTGCGAGCCGTCTTATCTTCCGGTGTCTTTATTGAGGGTTGGGCGGTTTATGCCGAGCACCTCATGGTCGAGCACGGCTACCTCGATTCGGACCCGCTGATGCACCTGGTCGTTCTGAAATGGTACCTGCGAGGAATCGCCAACGCGCTAATGGACCAGGCGATTCACGCCGGGTCGATGACACGGGATGAGGCCATGAAACTGATGGTCGAGGACACCTTCCAAGAAGAGCGGGAAGCCGCCGCGAAATGGGTTCGCGCGCAACTGACAAACTGACGTCGGCGCAGCTTTCGACTTATTTCGTCGGTTTCTTGCAGCACCTCGATATGCGAAACGAGGCCAAGGCTGCTTGGGGCGCGGAGTATTCGGACAAGAGGTATCACGATACGGCGCTGTCGTTCGGTTCGCCGCCCGTGCCGTTTGTTCGGGCGCTGCTGCTGGATCTGCCGATTCCGGAGTAGTTGGCGGAATCGTCGTCCCCGTATCGTCGAGGTTCGGGAGCTGTCCCCGAATCGTCCCGAATCGTCCGAATCGTCCGAGGGTAGCCACAAGAAAATTGTGGTCAATCTATCGGTTCCTATATTTTTCTATTGATCCGACTGGTTCCACAGTGATACTATATGTTGTACATATGTCAAGCGTGGACCCTAACCATTGGTATAGTGCCAGAGAGGCGACAGATCTCCTGAACGCTGAGGTGACTGAAGCTACGATTAAAGGGTATTGCAAACGGGGCAAGCTTGACGCCAAAAAAGCAGGGCCACGAAAACGATGGATGATCCGTGGTGCGTCGATCATCAAGCTTAAGCAGAAATGGGATTTGGATTAGGTCGAACGACAGAGAGCATTACTTGGTTGAACTGTGGCATCATAAGGGGCTCAACAGTGACGGCAAAGTATCCTATGGCTAAACGGAGACAACAGACTACTCACAAAATTGGATCTTCCGCTGCAAGGCGGAAGACTTCAATCTCCAAGAGTTCCGATACAGACCAGCGCGTCGGTGATACTCGGAAATACTGGGAACAGAGGACGCGCCCACTCATCGAAGCAGTTGAGTTGTCAGAACGCTTGGACGAGAATGACTTCGCGATCCGCATTAACGCTCGCGGCTGATGGCCCGCTAGCGTGCCGGACGGTCAACTCCAAGTGTCTCGTCTGACCCAAAAAATCAGGTTCGTTTCAGTAGACGATCGCACCCTGGCTGAGATCCTCGGGCTGGACGGGCCGTTGACCGCCAGCCCCGGCGAGACGCACCGCCAGTTGGCGTATGTGGAGAAGTACGTTCGGGATCTAGGATGCCGTTCCGTCGTTGTCGAAGAGCACTACATTGACAGAGATTACATGGAAGACCATAGCGTCTTCTATTCCACCTGAATTATGCACAGATTCGGCGTAGCCATCGCCGATGGAGTTGTGGCGGTAGCGGCAGTCGTGTCAACTCAGTGATTTAGCAAGTCGTCTTTTCCTCTGTTTCCCTCCCTGTTTGAGCCGCCTGCCAATCCCGGCGGGCAAAAGCGGGCGGGCAAGCGGCGTGTTCCCAGTACGTTGCGGCGAGTGCATGAAATTTTATGCATGGAGCGCCCCTCAACTCAGCGCACCCTCCACCACCGGCGCGAAGCTCGATCCCGGTGGCCCCATCGCCCGCAGCCGCCGCATCAGCCGTTCAAACAGGCCCTTTTCCTCATAATGATCGCTGTAGCTGACACCCGTTCTGCCGGCGTGCCGCCAGATCTTGGCCGCCACGAACAGAAAGCGCAGCCGCGCCGTCGCCAGGGTGGTGTGCCGCAGTGTCTCCACGCTGGCTTGGGCTTCGCGGTTGAACAGCAGCAGCCAGCAGTTGAGGTTGTAGGCCAGCATGGCCAGCTGAAAGTGATTGCGGTTCATGTCAAAGCGGCGCGAGGGATGGGCCGCCAGCCCGGCGTCGTTGTTGGCCTCCTTGATGAGGTTCTCGGCTGCGGCGCGCTGATTGTAAAACCACACCACCGCCGCGATCGGTTCGGCCAGGTTGGTGACAAACACGCGGTAGGTGTAAGCGCTGGTGGCAAACAGCTGGTATTGCTCGGCCGCGCCGGCCGCGGGTTCGTTTTCGTAACGCAGCGCCAGGAAACGACAGGCCCGCGCCCAGCCCTGCGGCTGGTAGAGGAATTCGCATTCCGCATCCGCATCGCTGTGGGGCGAGGGCTTCCAGGCCGCTTGCTGCAACTGCTCGACCAGCCGCCTGGTCTTGCGCGCCACGATGACGAACTGACAAGCCGCCTTTTCATAGGCCTCCACCGCCTCCCAGCAATAAAACCCGGAATCGGCCCGCGCCAGGATTTTCTTCACGCCGTGCGGCAAAGCCCGAAAGGCGCTCTCGAGGTGGGCGGCGATCTGCCGGCCCGTGGGCCGGTCGCCGTTGCGCAACCCGCCCATCAGGTATTCGCGCGTCTCGGCCAGGAAAGTCAGTATCGGCTGGTAGCTGCGCTTGCCCTTGTTCTTGGGGTTGTAACTCTTGCGCCCGCCCATCTGGCGGCCGTAGAGCGTGTGCACGGTGGTGTCGGTGTCCAGCGTCACCGTCTCCAATTTCACCTGGGCCGCGGCCCAGACTCGTTCCCGCAGCTGGCGCTGAATGGAAAGGATCTGCTTCGCCACGTTGAGGTGCAGCGAGGCCAGAAAGCGCCACAGCGTGGACTGCGGCGGCAGACGCGTCACTTGCAAGATGCCGGTCAAGATGGGGTCGCGGGCGATGAAGCGGAGTTGGTTCAGCCGCGCAAAGCCGACATAGAGGCCCAGCACGAGGGCCAGCACAAACTGGTAGAGGCTCATCACACGGGTGATTCGTTTGTTCGTGATGGTTTCTTCCAGCAGCGCCTGGAAGCCGAGTTTTTCGAGCAGGGTGGCGACGGGCAGCAAGCCGCCGTAGGGAGTCAGATTCTTGCCGCGGAAGTGATAAGGCGTGGCAGCCCCGATTTTATTGGGCCGCGGGGCCCTCGCGCCCCGGCCTTGTTTGACGGGCCTTCGGGAGCTATGCTGTTTTCGCTTGGTAACCATTTGGGTGACCTCCTTGGGGTTGACTGGCGAAGCTGAAATCTTTGCCAGCCTACCTTATTACCCCATGTTTTCGGGGGTCCCCCAAATGGCCCCTGGCGGCTCAGCCCTCCTCCGGTGCACCCCGCAGTGCATAATTCAGGTGGTTTCAGTGTGATAAAACCACTGCGAGGGTGCCCCGTAGGACGAACCGTATTGCGCTGCTTCCCCGCACATAAAGATGAAAGATACCGTCGGAGACTTGATTGTGCTTGTGATTACGAGACGCACCTGCTTGGGATTCCGCTGCTGATACGAGGACTGGCGTTTCAGCAGCAAGATAGGGGGGTTAGCGCGTGCGCTACAACGGCTCTTTGGTCTTCGCTACAGCGAGCTCGAGATCTCGAGGAAAGCACGGTGGCCACACCAGCACAAATCACAATGCGTGCCTCGCAGTACGCATTGCCCTTCGGTCGAGCTATGCCCTCAGATGGCCTATCCTTGGATCAAATGTGCCAAGCGGTCCGGTCACTTGGATTTGCGCCCAACCTGTTTCGTGCGGGAAGTTTTGAAGTCTCACGAGGCCTCCTTTACTCAGCCGTGCTGTCCGGGATTTCACCGGTGTTAATCATCGAGCTACTCTCGCAAGGTGGCATTCGCCATGCGGTCGCAGTGGCAGGTATGAAGGTGGACCAGTCAAGTAGAGCGCGAAATCGCGTTGATGATCAAGCTCGCCAACTAGCCGGGCTCTATGTACATGACGACCGCGCCGGACCCTATCTGCGTGCCGAGATTCGTAGAAGCAGCAAAGATCTTCTGCTCCTGCACATCCCTCACCGCTTCGGAGATCCGGAAGACTGGCTTCTTACGCACATTCTGATTCCAATGCACAACAAGATACGACTGTCTTTCGCGGAACTTGGAAGGGCCGCGATCGATCAATATACAGGTCAGTGACAGTCCTGACGGAGATTCATATATACAGGGAATCAGTTCTTGAGGCTCCGAGAACAACCGTTTCATGGCAGTCCTGGATTAACAGGCCGCAGTCGTACGTGGAGTCGATGCTAGCCGGTGATCACGGAGGCAATCACAAGCTTGTCGAAAAGCTCTGTAGTTCTGTGCCATTCTCGCGCTACCTCGGGATCGTGGAAGTCGAAGCGAACGACTTTGACCCAATCCATATCATCTTGGACACCACAAGCACCGAACGGAACCTCAACTGCCTTGCTGTGGTTCAGACGTCGAATTCCCGGGGCAACACCGAACGAATCGCGAAGGAATTGTCTAAGCTTTACGAGTGCCACCACATTTTCTAGCTCAGCTAGCTACTCAGGGCTTCTCGAAGCCTTGGTATGTCGTCAACCAATACTTCCGTCTCGATTCCTCGAAGTCGCTTGAACGCTCTGTAGTCGTCTTGCGAATGAATAGCAGTGTGTTGCGAAGCCAGCTCTGAGTCCCGGATCCGTCTGCCGGCACCCATCAGGTCAAAGTCTGGATTGTCCAGAGCGTCATCGAACAGGTAGGTGAAATCCAGTTGGTGACTGAGTGAATCCTTGGGACGCACAACGTCGGGTTGGAAATATTCCGAAGGAATCGTAAAGTCAGTGTGGTAATAGCCTAGGTATTCACAGTAATTCCTTCCAATCAACTGTTTCGGTAGCGCAATGGGGCACTTTGGGAGATCTGGAGTTTCCGCGGGAAGCGGAATCAATGTGGTGGCTCTCCCTGATGGCGCAATTGACGCGAGATCAATCGTCCGCATTGCTAGCTCAAGAGCTTTTTCCAACGAATCTACCTTGGGGTTGCGGAAGTCCCCAGTTGCCGTGCCCATTATCTCTTCCAAGTCGTTGACGGCTCGGACCAAACGTCCTGATTTGACCATGTGTCCTACGGAGTTAACGGAAAAAGCCATCCCGGCGGGAATTCTATGGTCTTGCCACCAACGCTTGTCTCCTTGAGCGGAGAAGTAGTTTACTCCGGTGGCCCATTCCCAAGTACTCCTTTCGTTGCCGGGCTGTTCGAGGTAAATTCGGTCGAGGCAAGCATGGTCCGTCTCGACTTCATCAAGCAGGTAGAGCGAGCAGATCCTCAATCCGATGTCTTTCACTGTTGCGCTTGGTACGGCAGTGGCCAAGCCGGGCGAGAGCAACACGATTACAAACCCACTCACCTTGCCTTCGAAACCCAATCGAGTCCAAGTCCGTCGCTCGTCCTGAATTTTCTCTTTGATTAACGCATCAGGGCCGCAAAGTTCCTGTTCCCTCAGGAGACAGTAATGGATCAAGCGGCGTTTCGCTGCGATTCGTCCGAACAAGCAGGGTTGATACTTTGCAAGCCAATCGTTTAAGGCGGTAATGACATCCTCGTCGGAAACGCGTGGACGGGAAACCTTCTCAAGAGTCTCTTGAACTTCCTCGCTGAAACCCGTCTTCCGACGCCAGTCGTCTTCATTTATGCGCTCTAGAAGTCTCGCGATTTCAGTGCTCATGGTTGCGCCTTTGTGCAAGATGCAATTCGTAGTTTAGCGCCGTGAGGTGTAGCGCGGAGCTGGACCAAGACCGGCAGCCTTGCGGACCGCCCGTATGGCTACACGACCGGCTGATGGGGACAGTCACCGGGTTTTATTGTCAACTTTTGCGGAATCGCCCGCAGCAGCCGCGAGCCGCGAACTCCCCACCCAACGGCCGAACCGGCTACCGACACGCCACTTTGGCCCCAAAAGACCGCTCCCCCCCCCCAAACCGCAAATTACCCCAACTCAGTCACGGATAAATTGAAAATATAGTCCCTTTGTATTCAGCAGGATTACCCACCGCCCGCAAGGAATCTCCAGATCGACTTGTTATCCTAAAAGCGACAAAACCAACAATGACTCAGTCGCAACTTAGAGCAGAGGACAACCATTCCACAACCTCGGCGGGACCCAAAAGCCAGAAAACCTCTCACAGACTCTCAAATACTCTCATTGAAAAAAGTAACCCCTTATGAATGAACAACTTACAACCAAACAGAACAAGACCATTGAAGCTCTTTTGCCAACGAATACGATCGATAGAGCGGCAAAGAGGGCAAATGTGAGTGAAGCATTCATTTATCGCTGGATGAAACAGAAAAGCTTCCAGACTGCCCTCAGAGCAGCCCGGCGGGACATTCTTGCCCAAACCACCACCCGCCGCCATCGACGACATCATCGAACGACTCAAAACCCTCGAAGTGCAACGGCTGAGCCATCAGAATGGATAAGCCGCGGCAGAAAGCAACTTCAGAGCCGCGGGCGGAAGCCTGCGGTCAAGCGCCCGGAAGAGCCTGGTATGTGGCCGGCCGGAGGTTTCCGCATCCCGGCCGCTCAGGTGCGCCCGCGCACTCGACCACGGATACTGT
Source organism: Bryobacterales bacterium (assembly GCA_965226185.1). Taxonomy (GTDB): domain Bacteria; phylum Acidobacteriota; class Terriglobia; order Bryobacterales; family UBA6623; genus CBDCYS01. The sequence goes on along the minus strand of CBDDCT010000007.1, from coordinate 1,373,175 downwards.
CGCCGCATCCGACCCGGCTGACGATCAACCCAACTAGCACCGTCACGACGCAGCCCACCAGGTTGTACCAGAGGAAGGAAATGTCGGTGTTTCGGCTGGTCCAAGCCACGGCGGCCAACCCCGCGAGCATGCCCGCGAAAGCCCCGTTGCCGTTGGCCCGCCAGGGGCCGAAGGCCAGCACGAACGCGCCCAGCATGGAGCCGTAGAAGAGCGACCCGACAATGTTAACCGCCTCGATCAGCGAACCGAGTTGTCCTGCAAAACCGGCGAAGGCCATGGCGTAGAGGCCCCAGAATGCGGTCGCGATCCTCGAGACCGTGAGGTAGTGGCGATCGTCGGCGTGTTTGCGGATGTAGGTTCGGTAATGGTCCATCACCGTGACGGCCGCCAGCGAGTTCAGCTCGGATGAAATGCTCGACATCGCGGCGGCGAAAACGGCCGCCATGATGAGGCCGACCAGCCCGACGGGAAGGTAGTTCAGCACGAAGGTCAAGAAAATATAGTTCGTGTCGTTGTAGGCCGCACCGCCCTTGCGCTGTTCGGCGAGCGAGATGCCTTCCCGCCGCGCCACCTGAAAATCGGCTTCCGCGTCAAAATAGGCTCTTCGCGAGCTGGATGTTTCCGCCCGCAGCAGTGACCGCGCCGCCTCCCGCCGGCCGGAGAAGGCCTGGTCATATCTTTGCTGGACCGAGGCGTAGGCCGGATCGTTCGACTCTTCCAGCGCGCGCCGCTCGACACTGTTGAACAGCAGCGGAGGCTGTTCGAACAAGAAGAACGAAAAGACCATCGCGCCGGTCAGCAAGATCAGAAACTGCAGCGGAACCTTGACCACCGAGTTGAGCAGCAGGCTCAAACGCACATGGCGGATCGACTTGCCCGTCAAGTAGCGCTGTACTTGCGACTGGTCGCATCCGAAATAGGCCAGCGCCAGGAAGGAGCCGCCGATAAGTCCCGACCACAGGTTGTAGCGGTTCTGCCAATCGAAGGAGAGATCGACCGCCCGCAACTTCCCTGAAGTCCCGGCAAGATAGAGCGCGTCGCCAAACGACACATCGGAGGGCAGCGTGAATACGGCCGCGAGGAAAGCCGCGACGATGCCCAGCAGCATGACGGTCATTTGCTGCGCGTCGGTCCACATCACCGCCTTGATGCCGCCGATCGAGGTGTAGCCGACAACGAGCACGCCCATCGTCAGGATCGTCGCCCACTCGGGCCAGCCGACCATGATCGAAAGAACGACCGCGGGCGCATAGAGCGCTATCCCCACTCCCAGGCCGCGCTGGATGAGGAAAATGAGGCTGGCAAGGATTCGGGTCTTGCGGTCGAAACGCTTCTCGATATACTCGTAAGCGGTGTAAACCCCCGAGCGGTGGAAAATGGGCGCCGCCACCGCCGCGATAATCACCATCGCTATCGGCAAGCCGAAATAGAACTGCACGAAGCGAATGCCGTCGGCGTAGCCTTGCCCGGTAGTCCCGATGAAGGTGATGGCGCTCGCCTGAGTCGCCATGATGGAGAGCCCGATCACCCACCAGCGCATGGACTTGCCCGCCAGAAGGTAGTCGCGCACCGAACCGCTGCCGCGGGAACGGTACAAGCCGTACCCGATGATGCCGGCGAGGGAAACCGCCAGTACGAGCCAGTCAAACGGTCTCATTGCGGGAGATCAAACCGGACGGTGAACACGTACAGGACGACGATCCAAAGCGCCAAATGAATCAGAACCGCCGTGTAGGCGCGCGGCCAGGAGCCCAAGATCGGAGAGGACTCGTCCTCGTCGTCCACGGCTTCGTTGCGCTTGTCGAGCTGATCGGTCAAAGGCGGATTCTCCGGAGCAAGCTACGCCACAGTCTAGCAAGATGAGGTTCACGAACCCCGGCGCCAGCCGCAATCCGTCCGTATGGGTGCTCGCTAGCCCGGATTTCTCATCGCGGGGTTGGCGGAAGGCCGCCTTTTGTGGCACAAACATAATGATTACAATATGTTTCAGCCAGCAAGAAAGCGACCCCTGCCATGACAGAGTGTACCCAAACCAGCTTCACCTTCGCCGACCATGGCCGCCGCCAGGTGGTAGCCTGTTTCGACGGCGGCATGATCACCTCCGACGGCGGCGCCATGCTGTTGCGCCAGACCGAACAGCGCAGCGGCATCGTGCGGCAGTTCGCCGCCTGCTTCCGTGATCACCGCCAGCCCGCGCAAGTCGAACACAGCGTGCGCGAGCTGGTCTCGCAGCGCGTCTACGGGCTGGCGCTGGGTTATGAGGACCTCAACGATCACGATCAGCTGCGCTCCGACCCGCTGCTGGCCCTGCTGAGCGGCAAACAAGACCTCGAAGGCAAGCAGCGCCGCCGAGCCCAAGACCGCGGCAAGGCGGGCGCCGGCAAGAGCACTCTCAACCGCCTGGAGTTGACCCCGGCCAAGGCCGGCGCGCAAAGCCGTTACAAGAAGATCGTTCTCGACACGGGCGCGGCCGACCGTCTGCTGACCTCGCTCTACATTCAATCGCAGCCGTGCCAGCCCGAGCGCATCGTGCTCGATCTCGACGCCACCGACGACGCGCTGCACGGCCGCCAAGAGGGGCGCTTTTTTCACGGCTACTACGGACACTATTGCTACCTGCCGCTCTACATTTTCGCCGGGGACCAGTTGCTGTGCGCGCGCCTGCGGCCGTCCAACATCGACGCCTCGGCGGGGTCGCTCGAAGAGGTCCGGCGCATCGTCGAACAACTGCGGCGGGTGTGGCCCGAGGTCGAGATCCTGCTGCGGGCCGACAGCGGTTTTTGCCGCGACGAGATCATGAGCTGGTGCGAGAACCAGGGCGTGGATTACGTGTTCGGACTGGCGAAAAACGAGCGTTTAGAGCGCCTGATCAAGAGACGGATGAAGCTGGCGCGGCGGCGTTTCGCCAAGAGGGGCAAGGCGGCCCGGGCGTTCGGGGATTTCCGCTACCGCACGCGAACCAGCTGGGCGCGGGGGCGCAGGGTGGTGGCCAAGGCGGAGTATCTGGCGAAGGGCGAAAACCCGCGTTTCGTGGTGACGTCGCTGACGCCCAAGCAAGCGGCGGCGCAACACTTATACGAGACGATCTACTGCGCCCGCGGAGAGATGGAGAACCGCATCAAGGAGCAGCAGCTGGGGCTGTTCGCCGACCGCACCTCGACCGCGCTATTGCGGTCGAATCAGATCCGCTTATATTTTTCATCGATCGGGTACTGTTTGCTGGAGACGCTGCGGCGGCTGGGGTTGGCGGGGACGAAGATGGCGCGGGCGCAATGCACGACGATCCGGCTGCGGTTGTTGAAGATCGGAGCGCGCATCCGGATCACGGCGCGCAAAGTGTGGATTTCGCTGGCGACGGGATACGCCTGGGCGGGGGTGTTCGCCCAAGCGTATGAGAATCTCGAACGGGGGGAGCCGCGGCGCTGCTGAAAACGGCAAGGCGAGTTCAAGTAATACTTGAAGCACACAGGGCTCGACAGGGGCGGCAATCGAGGTTTGCCCAAAAACAGACGAAAAACGCCTCGGCCAGGGTCGCGGACAGCATGCCGGGCCGTTTCTGCCCCACGGCGGCCCCGCCGAGAGGCGATGCCGCCTCAAGACCATGAAATCCCATCCCGCGCGCCCCGCCAACCCCGTTTTCGGGAATCGATGAGAAATGCGGGCTAACCCTCCGCAATCCGTGAACGCAGAAAGCCGACGATCCGCGGAACCGCCATCTTGACGTCATCGCCTTTGAAGCGATTCGGCTCGTAGACGATGTCGACGAAACCGTGATAGTGGACTCCGCGCAAGATATCAAAGACCTTTCGGTAGTCGATATTGGGCTCGGAGCCGTCCGCGCGGGGGTGGTAAAACTTGACCCGGACGTGCCGCGCCAGCGGTGCCGTGATGCGGATGCTCTCCATGAAGTCGGTACCCTTCAACGACTCGGGAACCTCCCCGCTGGCGCCCTTCGAGCCGGCGTACTGTCCGGTGTCGAGTATCAATGTGAAGTTGGGGTGATCGACCAGCTTCGTGAAACGGAGCACGTCCTCTCCAGTGCGGCAAAGGTGAACATGGTTGTGGTTTTGCAGGCCGACAGGGAGACCCCATTCGGCTGCCTCGCCGCAAACCTTGCGAATGCCGTCGGCGGCCCTTTGGAAAGCGGCTTCGCGGTCTTGTTCATTTTTCGGGTTCCCCGCGAATACCCGCAGAATCGGCGCTCCCAAGAGCATCGCGGCATGGATCGCCTCAAGCGCCTTTTCAAACTCGGCGCGGGCCGACTCGGCGGGGTTGCCGAAGTTCGTCGTCACGCTGAACATCGAAATCGAAAGCCCGTGATCGAGGTAAGCGCGCCGGATCTTTTTCAAATACCCCGTACTCAAGTCTGGAAGATTGCGAACATGCAGGCTGGCGCCCTCGATGTCCAGCTCGCGGCAGTGGGCCAGAAAGCCCGCGATGCTCATGCGGCCTTCGGAAATCAGCCGGGAATAGTTCAAGGAGTAATCGCTGATTTTGATCATGGTGCGCCTCCGGCCACATCGTAGCAGAACCGCATGGCGCTTCCCGAACAAGCGATACAAAGAAAACCCGCAGTCTTTCTACCGCGCTAAGATAGTCCGCATGTCACGTCTCCTTGTAGTTCTGTTCTTGCTTGCGCCCGCGCTGTTTTCCGCCAATCGCCCGAACCTGATCTTCATCCTGACCGACGATCAGCGCGCGGACATGATGGGTAACATGACGCCCCGTGTGCAAACGCCTGAGATGGACCGCATCGTCGAGCAGGGCGTGCGCTTCGAACGCGCCTACGTCACCACCCCCATCTGCATGGCCAGCCGCGCTTCGATCTTGTCCGGGACTTGGGAGCGGACGAACCGCTACACGGGCGGTGCTCCGCGCATCGACGACCGCTTCATGCTGTCTTCCTACCCAACCCTTTTGCGGGAAGCGGGCTACCAAGTCGGCTATGTCGGCAAATGGCACGTCGCGGTCAACGACGGCATCATCGATAAGATGTTCGATTCTTATGAGCGGCTGCGCCACCCCTACCTGCGAAAGCAGCCCGATGGCGGCGTGCGTCATCTTAGCGACATCGCCGGAGAAAAGGCCATCGAGTTTCTGCGGTCGACCTCGCGCGACAAGCCGTTCTGTTTGTCACTGAGCTTCAACGCGCCGCATGCCGAGGATTGGAATCCGGATCAGTACATCGCGCCTCCCGGCGTCATCGATCGCTATGAGGGCTTGACGGTCCCGAAGCCGCCCCTCTCCGACTACGCTTTTTTCGATTCGCAGCCGGCGTTTCTGAAGTTCGAGGCGATGAACCGGCACCGCTGGTACTGGCGCTTCGACAACGAGCGCAAGCGGCAACTGCTGACGAAGCGCTACTACGCCATGATTACGGGCGTCGACCGCGTCATCGGCCGCGTGCGCCAGGCGCTCGACGAGATTGGCGCGGCCGATGACACCGTCATCATGCTGATGGGCGACAACGGTTATTTCCTGGGTGACCGCGGCTGGGCCGGAAAGTGGAAGCCGCACGAGGTTTCGATCCGCGTGCCGCTGATTGTCTACGACCCCAAGCTGGAGGAATCGAAGCGCGGCGCCAAGCCGCGGGAGTTTGCGCTAAACGTGGACATCGCTCCGACCCTGCTAGAGTACGCCGGTCTCGAGCCTCCGGCCGAATGGCAGGGCCGCGGCCTGCTGCCGATCATTCGCGGCGAGACGCCTGCTGACTGGCGGACCGATTTCTTCCACGAGTTTCTGGGAACCCACCCGACCATCGCCGATTACGAGGGCATCCGCACCCAGCGTTACAAATACGCCCGCTACATTGAGCAGGACCCGCTGTATGAGGAAGTCTACGACCTCGAGGCCGACCCCCACGAGCAGCACAATCTCGTGGATAAGCCACAGTATTCCCAATTAGTCCGTCAGTTGAGGAAGCGCAACGATGAGCTGCGCGACCAGGTCGGTGGCGTGTGGATTCCCTGGCCCGACGACGAGTTGCTCACGCGCTCCCGGAAACGGCGCTGATCGGGGGCCGACGGGTTTTCTCACTACGCCTGCATCGTTCGCTTGGCCCCTTGGCCCCCAGCGCGCGCTTGACAGTATCCGCCACCCCTTGTTAGCCTGCCTATTCTGCGCTTGTTTCGCTCGTTGCCTGAGCGGCCACCCCACAACCGCATCCTGAAATCGAATGGACGTAGGAGGAGAAAGTGACAGTAAAGCCTTTATATGACCGCCTTGTGGCGAAACGAATCGAAGAAGGGGAGCAAATTCAAGGCGGCATCATCATCCCCGATTCCGCAAAAGAGAAACCCCAAGAAGCAGAAATACTCGCCGTCGGCAACGGCAAGCGTCTCGAGGACGGAACCATCGTCCCTCTCGACGTCAAAGCGGGAGACAAAGTGCTGATCGGCAAGTACGCCGGAACCGAAATCACGGTGGACGGCGACGAGTTGCTGATCATCAGGGAAGACGAAGTTCTGGGAGTTCTCGAGTAGACCCAACCTGCCCCTTGTTAGTCGTCGCTAGCGTAACACGCGCCAACCAGACTGCAACCTAATCGTGAGACGCTTCACCGCGATTGCCTGTCAGTGGTGTAGAGGAGACCTTCGCGGCGTCCAAATGCCGATGTTTCGGCGGTGATGCGGACCATTCGAGCCGCGTTCACGTGGCTTTGTCTTCTAGGCCCAATACCGTTCACTTAGGGCCTTCAAGCTTCGAGCCCAGAGCCGTTGAGCCGCGAAGCGGCGTAGGATCGTAGCCTAGGGTGGAGCGAAGCGGAACCCTGGGTGCGAAATGGGCTTGCCCCCTGGGGTGAGACAAATAGTTTAGACACTGTTGACCGTTCGCTGGTTTTTGATGGCCAGCGGCGGCCCTTTGCTGCATAATGGTTCCCGGCTGGTGAAGCGGCGGCGGGCTCTGCGGGAGCGCAACCCGCCAAGGAATAGCCAGCTGGAAACTCATCGAGACGATGGGGCGGGGCGTAGAGTTCAATAGCTCTGCGTCCCGCATCCCGCCAGCCAGCCCTATCGGATCGAAAGATTTCCCCATGCCTCAGAAAACTCCTTCCGCCACTGCCGCCGGAACCGCTGGCGGGGCAAGCAGGTTCTGCTCGAACTCCGCCGGCGGGCAATAGCCCAAAGCCGAATGCAAGCGCTTCTCGTTGTACACCTTCTCGAGAAAGCACCCGATCGAAGCGCGCGCTTCGGCCAGATCGCGGTACTCCGAGCGGTAGACCTCTTCGTACTTCAGCGTCTTCATGAAAGATTCCGCTTTGGCATTGTCGTAGGGGTTGGCTTTGCGGCTCATGCTGATGGTGATTTCGTGCTGCTTCAATAAGTCGACGTAGCCGTTGGCGGCGTACTGCACGCCGCGGTCGGAGTGATGCAGCAGCCCCGCACCCGGACGTCGCCGCTGCAGTGCCATCCGCAACGCGGCGATCGTCAGCTTCCCCTCCAGCGTGTCCTCCAGCGCCCAGCCGACCACCCGCCGCGAGTAAGCATCCAGAATCACGGCCAGGTAGACGAACTCCCAGCGCAGCCGGATATAGGTGATATCAGCCACCCAGAGCTGGTCCAGACCGCTCAGGACCCTCTCGCGGGCCAGATTGGGATAGACGGCCAGCGAGTGACGTGAGTCGGTCGTCAGCACGAATTTCCGGCGCCGCAGGCATAGCAGGTTGTCCTCCCGCAGAATGCGCTGCACCTTCTTGGGATTGATCACCCAGCCGCGGCGGCGCAACTCGGCGGTCATGCGCGGCCGCCCGTAGCTGGGGAACTCCACTGCGATGCGCTGGATGGTGTCACGCAGTTCCAGGTCTGCATCGGGCCCCTGCTTCTCAGGCTGCCAACGGTAGAAAGTCGCGCGCGGCAGCTGCGCCAGCTGACACATCCGTTGGACGCTCATCGGCGGCTTCTCCTGGACTTGTTGCCGGATCTGGTGGCTGACAGCGGCTTTCCAGCCGATGCCTGCAGCTTCCGCTGTTGTTCGATGCGCTGCCAGCACCCCTTTAAAAAATCGATCTCCATGGTCTGCCGGCCGACCTTGCGCTCCAGCTCCGCCGTGGGTGTTTCTTCCCAGCGGCGTTTCCCCTCGCCGGGGAAGGCGTTGCCGGGTCCTTGGCGAAACTCCCGCCGCCAACGGTGCAGCAGGTTGGGATTGATCTCAAAGGCCCGGCTGACCTCGGCCGCCGAGGCGCCCTGCTGCAGCCGTTCCACTGCCGACAACTTGAATTCTTGCGTGAATCTCCGTCGAGACAAACTCATCACTCATCCTCCGTTCAATGGATTTTGAGTCTAATCTGTTTGTCTGACGCTCTCGGAGTTAGATAAAAGTTGTTCCCGATTCCGGAAGTCAGGTAGCCAGACTCGGCCAAACGTTGCGCTAGCGTGGGTAGGCCGGCGGGCACGGTTTGCCGTCCCCTTGTCGTTCTGTGCACCCAAGGAGAAACCCCTGTCAAAATGCTTGCGAAAGAGGGCAATGTCCAGGGCGCGGATGAGTACGCGTTCGTGAACAGGACGGAGTCCTCGACCAGAGCATCAAAATGGGGAGTCGGGATCGCTCCTCCGTAACACGATAGGGCGTCTTGGCGGAGCGTGTCTACAGTCAGCAGGACGATATAGCGAATTGGCGGCCGGTTGCCGCGGGCCCGTTCATGAGTGTCGACTGAGTAACCCCACTTGGCCCACGCGCTCCCTGCAAGCAGGACAATCCACAAAGCACCCACCGCTGTGAGTACCCTTTTGAAGGATGCCGACCAGGCGAAAAACCAGAAGGTGCCGCAAGCGACGACCGCGAAGAGCAACAGTATGAGTATCGCCGCCACGCCACCTCCGGATAACCATTCCCGCCCAATCCATTGGAATACGATAGCCTCCCCCAGGAAAACGGGCCCTGAAAGGCAGGCGTAGATGGTGGCACCGCGAGCGCGTGGGAAACGCGTTAGGCTCTCGAAGGCCAAACAGACTACCGGGAAAAACACTACTCCCAGAGTTATTCCTGCCGCGACGCGCCTTGACCCGCCGGGGCCCGTCAAATCCGCTGTATTTATTAGATAAACGACGCTGGGCAACAACACAATCACGGCTCCAGCCACTAGGACAGAGTCGCGCTGCACAAGTCCTGATGGGCACGGGGCAGCCAGCAACAGCGGGGCAGCCAGCGCATAAGCGGCCAAACAGGCTAGAGCGCAACCCAACAACGGAAAAAAATTTGCCGCCCAGGAAGACGGTGCAATTGGGCGGGTATTCGCCGCCAGGACGAGATCTAGCAAGGCAACGGAGAGTCCTGTGCTGAGACCGACGAGAAGGGCCGTTAGAACAGAAGAATGCGTCTTAGAACTTGGACGTTCAGCGGTCACGGAATATCTACTCGGTCCAGACCATTGCTAGACGGGCCTTGATTCAGATTACCTCACGAACTAGTGGCCCACGACCCGTAGCTGTCTTCCAACAGCCCGACTAAGGAATTGCCGCAAAATAACATTTACTAGATGGTACTATTTGGGATGCTCCGCTGGAGCGCTGCGGGGAAGCATCGAATAGTTCCTTAAGTCAAATGCGGGCACTGATCACGGGAGGCGCGGGGTTCATCGGATCGCACTTGGCCGAGGCCCTGCTGGAGCGCGGCGATGAAGTCTTCATCTTGGACGACTTGAGCACTGGGGCCGTTCGCAACCTGCCGCGCGAGAAAGGCAATGGCAGACAACACCGTGTATTTGACAGCGTCATGAATCGTGGCGTCCTTGCCGAACTGGTGGATCAAGCGGATGTCATTTTTCACCTGGCCGCGGCGGTGGGCGTGCGTCTGATCGTGGAACGTCCCCTGCACACGATCAAGACCAACATCGGCGCGACGGAATTGGTCTTGGAGGCGGCGGCCAGGAAGGGTAAGCGCATCTTCATCGCCTCCACCTCGGAGGTGTATGGGAAGAACAGCCAGGTTCCGTTTAGCGAGGACGCCGATTTGGTCCTGGGGCCGACAACGGCCGCTCGCTGGTCCTACGCCTGCTCCAAGGCGATTGACGAGTTCTTGGCGCTGGCCTATTGGAAGGAAAAACGGCTGCCCGTGGTGATCGGCCGGCTCTTTAATGTCGTGGGACCAAGGCAGACAGGCCGTTATGGCATGGTGCTGCCGAACTTCGTACGCCAGGCTCTGGACGCCAAGCCGCTGACAGTGTTCGGGACCGGCCAACAAACGCGCTGCTTCGCCTACGTCACCGAAACCGTGGAGGCGATCCTGAGGCTGGTCGAGGCCGATCAAGCGGTCGGGCAGGTAGTGAATGTCGGCAGCGACGAGACGACCACGATTGAAGGGCTGGCTCAGCTTGTCAAAAGCCGCACCGGGAGCGGATCGGAGATCGAGCTGATTCCCTACGACGAAGCTTACGAACCCGGTTTCGAGGACATGAATCGGCGAACCCCGAATCTAGAAAAACTTGTTCGTTTGACCGGCTACCGCCCCTCCCTGCCCTTGCAGGAGATTGTGGACCGCGTCGTCTGGCACGCGCGGCAAGAGATCGAGATGGAGGCAGCGTCGGGGGGAGACGCGATGAGGGAAGACAAGGAAATCTTGCGGAGAGGGGGGGATTCGACCTGGCCCGCCGGCCCTTAGCCGGGCGGGCTTTTTCTTTAGGGGCGCAAATGAATCTAGATTTCACGAAAATGGGCGGGCTGATCCCGGCGGTGGTTCAGGACGTGAGCGACGGTGAAGTCCTCATGGTCGGTTTCATGAACGAGGAATCATTCAACAAGACGGTCGAAACCGGCAAAGTGACCTTCTTCAGCCGTTCGCGCAACGAGCTGTGGACCAAAGGGGCAACCTCGGGACATTATTTGCTGGCGAAAGAGATTCGGGTCGACTGCGACGATGACAGCCTTTTGATCAAAGCCGAGGCTCTTGGACCGGGCGTTTGCCATAATGGATTCCGCAGTTGCTTCTACCGCCGCTTCGAAGACGGATCATGGAAACAGAGCGCCGAGCGCGCTTACGACCCCGGCAAAGTTTACGAGTCGAAGGGCTAGCGCGGCGCGCCTGGTCGGGGACCAGGCAAGGGCCGGCCAGCCAGCCCGCTCACTCACCGCGGCGGCTACCGTGAACGCTGCCAGAACGATGCAACAGGCGCTGTAACCAGATGCTGAGAATCATCCCCAGTAGCGACAAGGAGGCGCTGGAGCGCTTGTTTTCGCGCCGTGCCGCGCGTCTCGGGCACGCCGAAGCCGTTGTCGGGCCGATCCTCGAAGCAGTTCGAGATCGCGGTGACGAGGCGTTGCTGGACTACGCCAAGCGCTTGGACGGTTTGACGGCCGGCTCGGTTCGCGTCCCGCCCGCTGCAATCAACAGGGCCAGGCGCTTGCTGTCGAAAGACTTCCGGGCCGCGGCTAAATTGGCTGCGGCCCAGATTCGCCGCTACGCCCGGCGTCAGATGCCGAAGTCTTGGAAAAAGAATTTGGCGGCCGGCGTGCAACTAGGGCAACTGGTTCGGCCGTTGCGCTCGGCTGCGGCCTACATTCCCGGCGGACGGTATCCACTGCCCTCCACTCTGATGATGACGGTTCTGCCGGCGCAGGTCGCCGGCGTCGAGGTGATCTCGGTGGCCTCGCCAAACCCCGCCCGGGAAACGCTCGGGACCGCCGGACTTCTCGGCGTTTCGAATTTCTTCCACATGGGCGGCGCGCAGGCGATCGCCGCGTTTGCTTTTGGCACGGAAACGGTCCCCCGAGCCGACCGCATCGTCGGTCCCGGCAACATCTACGTTGCCGCCGCCAAGAAATTGCTGGCCGGCGAAGTGGGAATCGATTTCGTGGCGGGGCCGACGGAGATCCTGCTCATCTCATCCTCCGACGGCGACCCCCGTTTGCTGGCCGCTGACATGCTGGCGCAGGCCGAGCACGACCTCGACGCCAGCGCGATCCTGCTGACGACATCGAAGCTCGTGGCGCGCAGAGTCGCCGCGGAAGTCGAACGCCAGCTCTCGACGCTTCCCACTCAGGAGGTCGCCTCCAAGTCCATTGCCCAGAACGGCGCCGTGGTCCTGACAACTTCTCTTGACGAGGCGATGGAAATCTCGAACCGCTTCGCGCCCGAGCACCTCTCGATTCCCGATGAGTCGCTTCTTCCGCACGTGAGGAGCGCGGGCAGTGTCTTCATCGGCCCCTGGAGCCCGGAAGCGGCCGGCGACTACATTTCCGGACCCAACCATGTTCTGCCGACCGGTGGCTTGGCGCACTTGCGCGGCGGTCTCTCCGTGCTGGATTACTTGAAGATTATTTCCGTCCAGAAGTTGGCGCCCGAAGGCCTCCGCCGCTTAGGGCCTTCGATTGTGACGCTGGCCCGCGCGGAGGGCCTCGAAGCCCACGCGCGGTCGATCGAGGCGCGGACCAAGGCGCGGACCGATGGCTAAGCAGCCTTCGATCAAAGCTCCCCGCCCGCGCGCGGCTGTGCGGAAGAAACAGTATTCGACCCGGTCGTCAGCGCCCGGTTTGGTGCATCATTCCGACCGCGGCTCGCAGTAGGCCTCCCAGTTCTACGTGCAGCGGCTCGGCTCGATCGCGTTGGAGATCGGGTTTTCGCAGTAGACGTCCTTGCCGGGCTCGCAGGCCGCGATCAAGAGCGGGGCGTGCCAGTGGTCGGGCGTGGGAGCCGCCGAGCACGGCGGCTACTCCCAGCTCAAACAGCGTGACTGGCGACGCTTCCCGCAGTTTGGCGGAGGGATCATCACTGATTGGGGCATCCATTTGCTCGATGTGGCGATGTGGTACCTGCACGCCGACACGCAGAAGCCGCTCAAGGTATCGGCCGTGGCCAAGACCCTGTGGCGCTCCAGTGATGAGAGGCTCCCGGACACGATCAGCGTCCAGTGGGAATATGACGATTTCGTGATGACGTTCGCCAACTGGGGCCAGCCTTACGGCACGTACCTGTACGGTCAAAACGGTTCGCTCCACGTGGACCGCGAGGGCTTTACGGTGGAGTCCTGGACGAGCCGGTTTCGTCCCGAACCGAAGTTCGAGAGCATCCACACCGAGGGCGTGAACGACTATCCGTCAATCAACACGTCGCTTGGCGACCACGTCCGCGATTTCCTCGACTGCATGAAGTCGAGGGAGCAGCCCGTGGCGAACATCGACCTAGGCTTCAACTCCACGCTGCCGACCTTGCTGGCTTTGCTCGCGATCAAGACCGGCAAGTCCTACACTTGGGACGGCAAGGCCGCGCGAGAGGTTTGATCAAAGAGTTCGCGAAGGAGAACGCCATGTCAGCTCGCCGCCTGTTCTTGGCGCGAATCGCCGCTCTCACCGCCACCAAGAGGGCTTCCTCGCCGCGGAGCTTCCGCTGAAGAGCGGCGAGCCGGCTGCGGCAAGATAGCAACCGTGCTTGCAGCCATGCAGGGGCGCTGGAGGTAAAATCAGCATGACTCGATGGATTGTAGTCGCCGCTCTGAGCGTTGGATTCGCTTCGCTACTTCCCGGTCAGATCTCGGAGAAGAAGCACATTCTCTTCCTTGGCGCGAGTCAGTTCTTTGCCCACGACTCGGTTTCGCACGGGATGTACACGCTGGCGAAGATCGGGCAGGAGTCCGGCTTGTTCGACGTGCGCTTCCGCACCGACACCGAGTTGATCACAAAAAAGTCGCTGAGGGGCAACAAGAAAAACCTCGACTACTTCGACGCGGTGATGTTCTACACGCAGGGCGAGCTGCCGCTGAGCGACGACCAAAAAGCTGATTTAATGTCGTTCGTTCGCGAGGACGGCAAGGGTTTTCTCGCCGGACACAGCGCAACGGACACCTTCCGCCGGAGTTGGCCCGAGTACATCGAGATGGTCGGCGGCTGGTTCAACAAACATCCTTGGCATCAGAAGGTTCGGATTACGGTTGAGGACCGCGCATTCCCGGCCATGAAGCACTTCCCCGAGAGCTTCGAGATAACGGATGAGATCTACCAACTCGATCGATACTCCCGTGAAAAGGTCCGCGTTCTGATGAGTCTCGATGTCTCGACGGTTGACTTGAACGCGGAAAACGTCGCCCGGACCGACAAGGACTTTGCGATCGCCTGGGTGCGGGAGTGGGGCAAGGGCCGTGTGTTCAGTTGTGTGTTGGGACACGACGAAGCGGTTTGGGACCGGCCCGACATTCAGAAGATGTGGCTCGAAGCAGTGCGCTGGGTGCTGGGTTGGACTGACGGCGACACCACTCCCCTGCCGAAGCCGGCTGAAGATTAAAGGGACGACTGCCGAGCGCTTCCGCTTCACCTCGTCCTTCGAGAGCGTATCGGAGGAATCTGCTCGCCTAGCGCGTCCAATTACGGCTCTCCGACACCCGGGCAGCCAGAGCTACAAGTCCCAACCAGAGATCAGCTGTATAGTATCCGATCGAATCTTGGGAGACAGCGTTCACCCGATTCAAGCGTAAATGGGTTTCTGGCATGCACACATTCAATGGCCCCATGATTGCTCTCTTGATCCTTCGCCGAAATTTTGGTGATTTCAGTACACTCAGGGCGAGTCCCTGTTGGCGCGACAGACTTCGGTCAAGGAGATGCATGATAGGAGAGTTACTGCGTCTTGAGAATATAGAACCTGAATTATGCACTGCGGCGTGGACCTGAGGAGGGCTGAGCCGCAAGGGACCATTGGGGACCCCCGAAAACATGGGGTAAAAAGGTAGGCTGGCAAAGATCCCAGCTTCGCCAGCCAACCCCAAGGAGGTCACCCACATGGTTACCAGACGAAAACAGCATAGCTCCCAAAGGCCCGTCCAACAAGGCCCAGCCGTGACGGCCTCGCGGCCCAATAAAATCGGGGCTTCGACGCCTTACCACTTCCGCGGCAGGAAGCCGACTCCCTACGGCGGCTTGCTGCCGGTGGTCGGGAGGGCGCTGATCTGAGAGCCTGGCTATGCGCTATGCATAAAATTTTATGCACTAGCCGTAACACACTGGAAACACGTCACTTCCGAGCGAGGTTTTGACGACGCGGATTCTGGGCGGGAAGGGAAACCGGACACGGAGAAGTCAAAAGGCCAGTTGCCGAGCTACCACCTCACGACGACCGCCAACCCGCTACGAACGCAGCCACACTCGCAAAGTGAATCTGTGCATAATTCAGGTAGAAACGAAGTGGATGTTCGCACATCTCAGAGCTTGAGTCAGGAGGTCATTCAAATGAGCGGCAAATCGATGGGCTTCGGTTTGGCTTTGTTGATAGCTATCGGACTGGCACTTGGATATAGCGGCTGGCAGATGGTTCGTTCGCAGGCTGAGCAGAGCTGCGACGTGTGTGGCCGGCCTCTTCATGCCGACTCTGGCGTGGTTGGATTGGTGGGAGATCAAACGCAAACGTTTTGTTGCGCCGCCTGCGCCCTAACAGCTCGCAAGCAGACCGACCAGGCGATCCGAATCATTGAACTTACAGATTACGAATCGGGCCAAGCTATCGATCCACAAGATGCTCACGTTGTGGTGGGGAGCAGATTAAATCTCTGCATGCGGCAGCAGGCGTTGCTCGACCAAGTGAAGGGGGTGAGTCCTATGGAATTCGATCGTTGCTCCCCCAGCACTCTTGCCTTTGTGGAAAGGACGGATGCTGAGAAGTTTGTCGCCCAATACGGGGGAACGCTTATGAGCTTTGACGAGCTTGAAGCGGCTTTTGGTCAGCAGGCGGTTCATATCGAATGAGCGTCCGGCTTCCGCGGCCCTCTGATGTAGGCACGTCCGTCTGATTACTTATCAATCAGGCTAGCGCAAGCCGGTGAATACTGATGTTTCGGGACTTCGCGTCGCTCCCCGTTAAGTGCATTGCCCTCTAAGGTTTTCTCCTTAACATGGTTTGGGAGTTCGCTCAATGTACAGTGTTGTACGACATGTGGGATTGGGGTCTGGGGAGGGCAACGGTCTGGATGTGGGGCGCAATCTTCGGTGATGTGCTGATTGTCCTTGGCGTTGTCTTTGCGGCTTGTCTCCTCGTTGGCGCGGCGAACCTCAAGCGCCTGGAACAGCACGGATGGTTGGCACTGCTGCTGGTCGGCTTTGTGGCCAGCGTCCTTTTAGAGTGGCTCGCACAAGTGCTGGGTCTGTGGGGATACAGCAAATGGATGCCAACCGTGGTTGTCCTTGGACACCCAGTGGGGCTGGCTCCGATCTTGCAGGTGACGGTTCTTCCTCCCTGTGCTGTGCGCTTTTCGGTCCCTAAGCTTGGCGAAAGTCTGAATTAGCTTGCGGCCTGGTCCAAGAGCTGAAACCGCCATCGCGTTCTCCCGCGTGAACTACTTCTTGACGCTCGCCGCATCTGCAGCGCAGCCTTGACCCGCCTCAACTTCAAAAGGAATTTCTCGCCGATCTGCCCCAAATGCGGCCAGAACCCATGGGCGTTCGCTTTTTCAGGGACCAACCCCGCGGTTGGTTGCTTCAAGTTCATACAGTTGCAATTTCAATCGCCTGTAGAATTCGGGGTCGAACGGCTTTTTTAAGGCGAACCTGTAAACCCGGGTGCGACTGAACTCGCGCCGGTTGTTGTCGTAGACGTGCAGTTCCAGTTGGTAGGGGTTCATCGACCATACCGACTCGACGTCGCGGCTGACCCGCCATTCGCGGGCGTCCTTGCGATGTTCGGTCGCGTAATAGATGTGGTCTCCCGCGAACGTAAGCAGCCCTTCACACCCCCCGAGAGAGTGCAGATGCTTCACCGGAAGCTCGTACCGCTTCTCCGGGATGTCGCGGACCACCCGGTTGGTCACGGGACGGCCGATTCGTTGGCTGATCTGTTCAAACAAGGCATCGGTCAGCTCTCCGCCCGTCAGCGTGAAGCGGTACTGGCGATCTCGGCCGAGCTTCCACTTTTGGTCCTCGTAGCTGAGGATGACGAACTCGGTCTCGCTGATTCGGTCGAAATACTGGATGTCGTCGTACGCCCACCGGCGGCTGTTCTTCTTCTTGGCGGCGTTGAACTCAATGGCGTCCTCGGCAATGCGAATTTCGCCTCGCCCGTCCGGTCTAAATCGTTTTTTGTGGATCACCTCAAAGGTCTGCGCGGCGCCGACGACCGGCAGTAGAAGCAAGACCAACAATAGCTTTCTCAGGATCATGACGTCTCCTCAAGTTCGCGGAAGCCGGTGAAACGCTCACCTTTCGGCAGTCCGCGACTTCGCCACAAGTAGTAAACGACTGGAAAGATCACCAGGACCGTGAATCCCGAGGTCATAATGCCGCCGATCAGCGGGGTCGCTATCCTCTTCATCACGTCGGAGCCGGTTCCCGTGCTCCACATAATCGGCAGCAGCCCAATCACGTCCGTCGCCACCGTCATCAAAATCGGGCGCACGCGCTGGACCGAGCCGCGATAGATGGCCTGAATCAGGCTGTTGCGGTCGGTGATCAGGCCCTGGGCTTTCGAGTCCTTATAGGATTGATCGAGATAGAGCAGAAGAACGATCGCCGTTTCAGCGTAGAGGCCTGCAAGCGCGATGACGCCGACCCAGACGGCGACGCTCATGTTGTAGTCAAGCCACCAGAGCAACCAGACCGACCCGATCAGGGCGAACGGCACCCCTAACATCACCAGGCCCGTTTCGGCAATCGAGCCCGTGCTCAGGTAAATGATCACGAAGATCAAAACCAATGTCACCGGGACGACGTACATCAGCCGCTGCTGCGCGCGCTGCATGTACTCGTATTGCCCGCTCCAGACGATTGTGTAACCGGGAGGGATCTGAATCTTCTCCGCTACCACCTTCTGGGCGCGTTCCACATAGGTCCCGACGTCGATGTTGCTAATGTCGACGTAGATCCAGGCGTTGGGCTTGGCGTTTTCGCTTTTGATACCGGGCGGACCGACGGCGTATTTGAGCTGCGCGAGCTGGCCCAGCGGAATCTGCTGACCGCCGGGAGTTGGCACCAGCACGGCGCGCAACGACGGCAGGTCGTCGCGCAGTTCGCGGGCGTAGCGCAGATTGACGGGATAGCGCTCCAGGCCCTCGACCGTGGTGGTGATGTTCATGCCTCCGATGGCCGTCTGGATGATCTCCTGCACTTGGCCCACGGTGAGCCCGTAGCGCGCAATCGCGCGGCGATCGATCTTGAAGTCGAGGTAGTTGCCGCCCATCACCCGCTCCGCGTAGACGCTCAACGTGCCGGGAACGTCGCGGATGACACTCTCGACTTCTTTCCCGATGCGCTCGAGTTCGTTGAGGTCCGGGCCGCCGATCTTGATGCCGACCGGCGTTTTGATACCGGTCGAGAGCATGTCGATCCTGGTCTTGATCGGCATCGTCCAGGCGTTGGTCAGGCCCGGGATCTGGATGGCGGCGTTCATCTCGTCGATGAGTTTGTCCGGCGTCATCCCTTCGCGCCACTCGCTCTCGGGCTTGAGCATGATGGTCGTCTCGACCATCGAGAGAGGGGCGGGGTCGGTTGCGGTTTCCGCCCGGCCGATTTTGCCGAAGACGTGATGAACCTCGGGAAAGGTCTTGATAATCTTGTCGGTCTGCTGCAAGATCTCGCGCGCCTTCGTGATCGAAATTCCCGGCAGAGTCGTCGGCATATAGAGCAGGTCCCCCTCCCACAACGGGGGCATGAATTCCGAACCGAGCTGCCCGTAAGGGATCATCGTCACCGCCAGCAGCAGCACCATGACCAGCAGCACCGGCCAGCGCAGCAGAAACACGGTCTGAAGGAGGGGGCGATAGACGAAAACGAGCAGGCGGCTCATCGGGTTGCGCTCTTCCGGCACGATCTTTCCGCGCACCCAGTAGCCGACCAGCACCGGCACGAGCGTAATCGCCAAGAAGGCCGCCGCGGCCATCGAATAGGTCTTGGTGAAAGCCAGCGGCTTGAACAGCCGGCCTTCCTGCGCCTCGAGCGTGAACACCGGCATGAAGGAAACCGTAATCACCAGCAGCGAGAAGAACAGCGAAGGGCCGACTTCTCTTGAGGAATCGAGAATGATCCGCCAATGCTCCTTCTTGCCCCGATCGCGCACGAGGTGTTTGTGAGCGTTCTCGACCATCACGATGCCGGCGTCCACCATCGTGCCGATGGCGACGGCGATCCCGCCCAGCGACATGATGTTGATGCCGAGGCCCTGGAGGTGCATGGCGATAAACGCCATCAGCACGCCGACGGGCAGCGTCATGATGGCCACCAGTCCGCTGCGGAAGTGCGCCAGGAAAAGCACGCAGACCAAGCCGACGATCAGGAACTGCTGGAGGAGCGCCTCTTGCAGGCTTTCGATGGAGCGGTTGATCAGGGCGGAGCGATCGTAGGCGATTTCGATCTCGACGCCTTCCGGAAGCCCCGCCTTGACCTCGTCGAGCTTCTCCTTGACGTCCGCGATGACCCGCAGCGTGTCGGCGCCGTAACGGACGATGACGATCCCGCCGACGACCTCGCCCTCGCCGTTCCAGTCAGCAAGGCCGCGCCGGATTTCCGGGCCCATTCCGACGCGGGCTACGTCTCCGAGCAGAATCGGCGTGCCGTTTGCGTTCACGCCGAGCGCGATTTGGCGAATGTCGTCGAGAGACTCGATGTAGCCGAGCCCGCGGATCATGAACTCCTTCTCGGCGACCTCGATCACCCGGCCGCCCACGTCGGAGTTGCTCATCTGGACGGCGTTGCGTATCTTCGAGATTGAGATGTTATAGGCGCGAAGCTTGTTCGGGTCGACGGTGATCTGGTACTGCCTGACGAAGCCGCCGATGCTGGCCACCTCGGAGACGCCGGAGACGCTCGTCAACTCGAACTTGAGGAACCAGTCCTGGATCGAGCGCAGCTCGCTCAGATCGTGGCGGTCGGACTTGAGCGCGTACATGAAGGCCCAACCGACGCCGGTCGCATCCGGCCCGAGCGTCGGCGTCACGCCTTGCGGCAGGCGGCCTGAAACGAAATTGAGGTATTCGAGCACGCGGCTGCGCGCCCAGTACATGTCCGTACCGTCCTCGAAGATGATGTAGACGAGCGAAAAGCCGAAGAAAGAGTAACCGCGCACGAATTTCGCGAAGGGAACGGCCAGCATCTGTGTGGTCAGCGGGTAGGTTACCTGGTCTTCGACGATGCGCGGCGCCTGCCCGGCGTATTCGGTGTAGATGATGACCTGGACGTCAGAGAGGTCCGGGATTGCGTCGAGCGGGGTGTTGGTAACAGAGTAGACGCCCGCTCCGACGATGCCGAGCGTCGCCAGGATCACGAGAAAGCGGTTGTGAATCGACCATTCGATGATCTTCTCCAGCATTGCCGATAACCTCGCAGCGAGCGCTCAGTGCTGCTGTATGGGAAGCTTCGCCCCCTCCTCCTGTGTGCTCTTGTGACTGGAACGCTCGCCCAACATTTGGCTGATCGCAGCCTTCAGATTGCTCTCGGAATCGATGAGAAACTGAGACGAAGTCACAATTATCTCGCCTGGCTGTAAGCCGCTCCGCACTGCCTGGTAGCCGTCCCCCGCAAGCCCAAGCTCCACCTCCCTCGGCTCGAACACTCCCTTCTCTTTTTGTACAATCACCACGCTTCTCTCGCCGCTATGGAGGATGGCCTGTTGCGGAACCTTGACCACGCCGGAGACGCCCGGAGGGCGAATGAGGATGTTGGCATACATTTGCGGCCGGAGCTTCAGGTCCTTGTTGTCTACTTCGACGTAGGCTTTGAGGGTGCGGGTCTGGGGATTCACCGCGGGATCAAAAAGGACGATTTGTCCTCTCCAAGTGCGGTCAGGGAATGAATCCACCTTCACCCGAACCGATTGCCCGAGTCTGAGGTGTTGAATCTGGTGTTCGTACAGCTCCACTTCCGTCCACAGCGTGGTGTGGTCCGCGAGTTTGTAGGCGGTCATCCCGGGCGTAAGCTGCATTCCCTCGAGAGAATCGGTCATTTTCTCAACGATGAACCCTGAAGCTGGGGACAGAATTTTCAATGTTCGCCGCGCCTTACGCATTTCTTCGAGCTCGCGGATTTGATCCTCGGTAATGTCCCAATAACGCAGTCGCTCGCGAGCGGCCTCCAACAGTGATCGAGCTCTATCGACCGCGTCCGGATAGCCTGAGGAAGAGAGCTTTTGGAGGTAAACGAGCGCCGCCAAGTACTCCTGCTGGGTGGTGACCAGGTCCGGGCTGTAAATCTCGAATAAGACGTCCCCACGCTGAACGTGCTCGCCGATGTTGTTGTAATAGGACTTCTCGATCCAGCCTGTGAACTTCGTGTTGACCGAGTACAACTTCTCTGGATTATGAGAGAGGCTCCCCACGGTTCGAATTTCAATCGGGATCGAACCCTTCTCCACCACCGCTGTGCGCACGGCGAAATTCTGCAGGAAATTCGAGTCAACTCGAACACCGCCCTCGACGCTGGCCTCGTCTTCGTAAACCGGGACCAGATCCATTCCCATGGGCGATTTGCCGGGCTGGTCGGAGATGAAGTTGGGGTCCATGGGCGCTCGCCAGTACTTCACCCTGCGCTCCTTTTTCAGCTCGCCGCCAGCATGTCCCTCGCGGGACTCCATCTCGGCGCCCATTTTCCCGGCTGGGCCGCTCACCGCTTTCGCAACCGCTTGGCCTCGCGTGCCCTGGTCACGGCCTACCAACTGATCCGCCCACGGCCAGCCGGCGGGATTCCAAATCACCACGGCGGAGAGGGCCGTGCCAAGGAAGACGCCACCCGCAATCGAAAGCGCGGTTTGGAATCTTGATTTCATGGCTTTACCTCCGGAAAAGGAGCCCCGATGGCGCGTTCCATCTCCGCCAGGGCCTTCATGTAATCGCTGCGAAGCTGAGCAAGAGCTAACTGGACTTCCAGTAAAACCCGTTCACTGTCCAGCAGGTCCAGCACTCCGAGTTGGCCTGTCGAATAGGCCGCCTCAGCCGATCGCAGCGCCTGCTCAGCCTGGGGTAGTAGCGGGTTCTCGAAAAGGGAGATTTGATCTTGGATCGTTTGAATGCGAAATCCAACCGAACGAATCGAGACTTCCACGGCGTTGACCGAATTGCGGTACGATTCTCGCGCCGCCAAGAAAGCTTCCGTGGCCTCGAGAACTCCCGCGTCATATTTCCGGCGGAAAATAGGGAGGTTCACACCGACCGTGACGCTGTAGATGTCTTTGCCATTGCCCGGGGGAGGGTTCATCATGCCGGGAAGGTCGCCGCGGCGGTTGACGTTGGTGAACCCCACTCCCACCGTAAAATCCGGCCAGTATTGTCGTTCCGCTAAGTGAATCCTCTTCTCGTTCTTCTCGATTTGAAGAAACGCCGCTCGGACTTCCGGCCGCAGTTCGCGTCCCGCGGCGTACAATCTCTCCAGGTCAATCTCAACTTCCGGCCTCGCCCCCAGCGTGATCCGCGGTATCGGCGTTTCCGGCGGCTTATCCCGCAAAGTGTCGAGCGCCGCTTCGGCATCGACGCGCTGCCTGTGCAGCACCTCCAAGCGGTTCAGGTCGCGGGTGATTTCGGCCTGGAGCTTCACCACCGCTTGCTGCAGGCCTGTACCCTGGGCGTAGCGCGCCTGAGCCAGTGTTTCGTATAGGCCCAGCAGATCTTTGTCTTGTTCGGTGATTCGGATGGCCCGGTCGATGTATGCCAGATCGTAGTAGGCCAACTTAACCTGCCGCACCACCTCGATTTTCCGCATCTCGTGCATCTCCGCCAAGGACGCAGCTTCTTTAGCTGCCACCTTGCCTTGGTCGCTGAGCTTGCCAAACCAGGGGAACCGCTGCGAGATGCTCAGCATTGTGGTCTGCGGCCCCACTCGTGTCTCCGGCGTCCGCGCGAACTGCGTGATCCCAAGCATGGGGTCCGGCAAGGCGCTCACCTGTGGGATCCTCTGCAGCGCCGACCGGTAGCGGGCCAGCGATTCTCGAACCGCTGGATTGCGGTCGAGCGCCTCTTCCACGAAGGCAGCTAGCTGCTTGTCGCCGTTTGTTGCAAAGGATTGAGCAAACGCGGCTACGGTAAAGCAGCCGATCGCCAACATCCGCAACATCATCCGATGACCCTCCATCAGAATGCTAACCTCCCTCTTGGTTTCAAATCCAAAGAGCACAGTGAAGATGAATGTGCGTTCTTGGTGATGACCCTACCTCCGGGCTCCTGTAACTGGCACGTTTTTCCATTCCTTCCGAATAATCGCTTCACGAATCTCCCGTGGCTTCTTTCCCATCTCAGTCAATTGATCTGCAAGGAGGACCTCCTTGATGCAGACCAGTCAAGTGGCCGAATGTTTGTCCTTGTGGCAATCGAGTAAGCTGCCATGGCCGTAGCGATCGCACCAACAATAGCAGGGCTGCTGGGCAAGCACGCCAGGGATCTGCTGAGCGATTGCGTATGCTCTTCTAGCGATAGGCGCCCCAATCCAAGACGGACTCAATGTCTTGGGGAACGGCATTGCGGCCTCGGCGGATTCGTGGAAGGGTGGAACGCGCGGGTCAGTAACGCGCTGGCCGTTTGCGCGCTGGTCATTCACGCGCTTCGTAAAACTGCGAGAGTTCGGCTCACCTTCTTGACCGCAACTCATCGCTGCTACGGAGAGAATAATCAGTGCAACCAAGAATTTCATGTGAGATTCTCCCATCTCTGAGCGCTTCGGCTTGCCTGGTGCAACTCGATCGCCAAATGCAGCGCGGCTTTCGCCCTGTGGTGAAGCAGCGAACCTGTCCCTCTGTTGTAGAGGTCTCTTCGGGTAGCTCTACCAGACTGAAATATGGGGAGTTTGGCCTGGAGCAGGGTTGTGACGTATCTTCCGTCGTACACAAAACCGGGCGGAGACTCCCACCAAACGTCTTCTGTCATGGGTGAGCCGTGTCCCCTCAATCAGCGTCTTGTGGACGATTTGCGGCCCTATGTGCCTCATTTAGGGCAGCCTGCCTCATTTGGGCCGCCCCCACTGGTACCCTAAGGGACGGAAAAACAAGCAATTAGCGACAACATTGGCAACCGCTCAAAATGGCCCGTGCCGTGCTAACTTTTTGATGAGACTGAGGGAAGTGTCCAGATCTCGGCGCCACCAGCAACGTGGCTGCCTGATGCGGTTGAAGGAGACATGGAGCAGGCCAAGCGTGAGGCCCGAGCGGAATTACATCCGTCGAGCCTATCGGAAAGGGTGCCGGTAAAGGGGGCAAAGTGAGAATCGAAAAGCCCGGTTTTAGCTGGCGGCAAGCCGCTGTGGTGGCCGCCTCGATACTCCTGGTGAGTCTGGGGCATTATCTCACCCCTCGGTCCGTCGCCATCCTCCATAGTCTTTTTCAACATCTTTACTACGTACCGATCGTTCTGGCTGCGCTCCACTTTGGTTGGCTCGGAGGGCTCGCCGCCGCGACGGTCTCCGCGGTGCTTTACCTCCCACATATTTTCATGTGGTGGCGGGTCAACCCAGAGTACGCAATGAGCCAGGGCACCGAGATCGGCGCCTTCTTGCTGGCGGGAGTTCTCACCGGTTTGCTGGCGGAGCGGGAGCGCCAGAAGACGCGCGAGCTCCAGCGCACAACTCAGGAACTGAGCGAGGTTTACGAGGAACTGAAAGACAGCTTCGAGCGAGCTAGGCGTGCGGAACGCCTTGCCGGGGTAGGTCAGCTAGCGGCTTCACTTGCTCACGAGATCCGCAACCCTCTAGCGAGCATCGAGGGGGCAGTCAACGTGCTTGGCAAGGAGGATACGGCTGAGGAGTTACGGCAAGAGTTTCGAGGCATCATCGCCAAGGAGTGTCGCAGGCTGAAAGGTCTCTTGACGGACCTACTGAACTTCGCAAGGCCTCGTGAACCGCGGTATCGGGCAGTGGATGTCAGACAGAAGATCGAAAGCGTCACCAATCTGGTCGCTCATGCCGCCGACCTAAAGGGAATCTCCGTTCTCAAGAGAGTAGATGGCGATCTGCCGCCGCTTGAGTGTGACCCCGAACAACTCGAGCAGATCATTCTCAACCTAGCCCTCAACGCAATCCAGGCAATGAGCGGCCCCGGTGAGGTCACCCTGTCAGCAAGCCGGCACAACTCTGAGGTGGAAATCCGTGTCACCGACCAGGGACCGGGTCTCAGTCCGGATCTGCTCGACAAGATCTTCGACCCGTTTTTCACGACCAAGGAGCATGGAACCGGACTGGGCCTCTCGGTAACCCACCAAATTGTAGCCCAGCACCGTGGGAGGATCACCGTCGCAAAGAATCCCGATAAAGGCATGACGTTCTCCGTCATTCTTCCTTTGAGTCAAGGGTGAACACAATGAATCACAGCAAGATCCTAGTCATCGACGACGACGAAAGCCTGAGGAGAGTGACACAAGTCCAGCTCGAGCAGGCCGGGTACGCGGTCATCGTGGCCGCGGACGGCCGGGAAGGTCTTGACCTGCTGCGGCGCTCGCCGTATGACCTGGTCATTACCGACTACAAGATGCCGGGGCTGAGCGGCTTGGATGTTCTAAAGAAGGTGCGCGCGGAGTATCCCGAGACCTTGGTCGTGATCATAACCGCCTTCGGCACCGTCGAAAACGCGGTCGGCGCGATGAAGATCGGCGCCTATGACTACATTACGAAGCCGGTCGATGCCGACGAACTAACCTTCCTGGCGAAGCGCGCTCTAGAGCACAAGGCTCTCAGAGAAGAGGTCCGAGTGTTGCGGGAGAGTCTGGACAAGAAGTACGGCTTCGAGTCTATCGTGGGGGAGTCGAATGCTCTTTTGTATGTGCTGGACATAGCAGCCCGGGCGGCCCAAACTGACACGACCGTACTCATCACGGGAGAGACTGGCACCGGCAAAGAATTGGTGGCTAAAGCCATCCACTTCAACAGCTCCCGTAAGGATCGGTTTTTCGTGGTCATCAATTGCGGGGCGATTCCGAAGGACTTGATCGAGTCAGAGCTTTTCGGTCATCTGAAAGGCTCGTTCACAGGAGCGGTCGCCCACAAAAAAGGCAAGGTCGAAATAGCCGACGGCGGCACCTTGTTCTTAGACGAAATTGCCGAGATGCCACCTGAGTTGCAAGTCAAGCTCCTCCGATTGATCCAAGAAGGTGAGATCGAAAAGATCGGCGCGGGCTCCCCAACCACGGTGGACATCCGAATTATTGCGGCGACGCACCAAAACTTGCGGGCGATGATCGACGATGGTACTTTTCGTGAGGACCTTTACTACCGCCTGGCGGTGATCCCTTTGGAGCTGCCACCGCTCAGAGACCGTCCTGAAGATATACCAGTGCTGCTTCAAGATTTCTTCCTCAAGAGCAAACAGAAGCACCAACGGACCGAGCTCTCGCTCCCAGAGGCCCTGATTCCCTACTTTTGCTCCTACCGATGGCCCGGAAATGTTCGGGAGCTCGAAAATGTGGTCGAGCGAATCACTGTTCTGACCCGCGGCAACGAAATCACACTCGGAGACCTCCCCGACTTCCTTGGCCGCCAGAGGCCGGCATTGGACGAGTTACACCTCGAACTGCCACCTCAGGGGGTGAGCCTGGAGGGAGTCGAGAAAGAACTCATTCTCAAGGCGTTGACAAAGTGCGACTGGAATCAAAGCCGTGCTGCAAAATACCTGGACATCAGCCGCAAAACGCTCATCTATCGCATGGAGAAATTTGGGCTCCAAAAAGAGCACCGTGATCAGGGCGTAGGATCAGCCCAAGCTCAATCGTAGTCTTAGTCGAGAGCGAAAAAGGTTTTGGGCGGTAGGGTCAGAGCCCCGAGCTGCGACGTGGCGTGAACCTCCAGGTTTGCCGCGCCTCGATTCGTCGAGGCGTTGCCGGACGGAAGGGCAGTCAGTTGCCTGAACCGGATGACGGGCCTTGGGGCCGAACAAACCGACGAATCGGTTTGCGGCAAGCGTGGACGCTCACGCCACGTCTGGCGCCCTGTTTGGTTGCGGCTCGTCCGCGGAGGGGGTAGCCGCTTCGACGCGCCTCATCGGCCAGCGGCCAAGCTCCCTCTATTGCTTGTGGCTCGTCTGCTTGTGGCTCGTCCGCGTTAGGAGTACAATCTCCTCATGCCTCACGGGACCGGCATGGTCGGTCAAACCATCTCGCACTACAAGGTCACCGCCGAGCTCGGCCGGGGCGGGATGGGTATCGTCTACAAGGCCGAGGACACCAAGCTCGACCGCACGGTTGCTCTCAAGTTTCTGGCGCCGCATCTGCTCGAAGACGAAGAGGCCCGCAAGCGTTTCCAGAGAGAAGCAAAGGCCGCCGCCGGGCTCAGCCATCCCAACATTTGCACCGTCTATGAGATCGGCGAGGAAGGCGGCCAGACTTTCCTCGTCATGGAGTTCATCGAGGGCGAGGGCCTCGACAACAAGATTGAACGCGGTCCTTTGGCTCTGAAGGAAGCTCTGGGCTTCGCGCGCCAAGTCGCCGATGGCCTGGCCGCCGCTCACGCCAAAGGAGTGGTGCATCGCGACATCAAGCCGGGCAATTTGCTCGTGACTCCCGAAGGCCGCGTGAAAATCCTCGACTTCGGCCTGGCGCTGCTGACCGAAGGCTCCAAGCTGACCGTGCTCGACGGGACGGTCGGCACGGTCGCCTACATGTCGCCCGAGCAGGCGCAAGGCATCGAGGTTGACTATCGCACCGACATCTGGGCGCTGGGCTGCGTGACCTACGAAATGGTCCGCGGCGAGCGGCCATTTCAGGGAGTCTACGATCAGGCGCTGGTCTACGAGATCGTCAACCAGGAGCCGGAACCGCTGACGAGCGTGCGCACGGGCGTCCCGATGGAGCTGGAGTGGATCGTCGGCAAGTGTCTGGCGAAAGACCGCGAAGACCGCTACAACCACGCCGAGGACATGATGCTCGACCTTCGGACTCTGGCCGAGAAGTTGAAGTCAGGCGGATCGACTATCCTGCGGACTGGAGTTGGGGTGCGGCATCGTGCGACCGAAGTACGACCTGCCGCGCCCGGCGAACCTTCCCAAAACGATCACCCACTCGTCAAGTACCGCGTCATCGAAGACCTGGACCCCGTGGGAGACAGCGTCGTCTACCGGGCCGAAGACACGCAATTGAAGCGGTCGGTGACGATCAACGTCCTGCCGGAATCGGCGGCCCGTCAAATCGAACGGTGGCAACGGCTGCACAAAACAGGCTTCTTTACGGCCGCGGTGCTGTTAGTGGCGGCTCTGGGCGTGATCTTCGCTATGTGGTTGCGCGGCCCTGCTCCAGCGGAACCAGCCCCCCTGCGTCGATTTGCCTTTACGCCGCCGGAAGGTGTCGGCACCACCCCCTGGAATACCAATGTCGCCATCTCACCGAACGGCAAGCACATCGCCTTTACGGCTGCGGGTGCAGAGGGAAAGCTGTGGATTCAGGATCTCGATCAGCGGCAACCACGGGCGATCGACGGTACCGAAGGGGCTATCGGGCCGTTCTGGTCACCTGGCAGTGATTTCATCGGGTTTGCCGCCAGTGGAGAGCTTAAGAAGATCTCGCTTCAGGGTGGTCTCGCCATCCGGCTTTGCGAGCTGCCCAACGGACGTTTTTGGGGGGGAACCTGGAGCCCCGACGTCGAGGTGATCGTCTTCAGCTCCGGAAGCCAATTTGTCCTCTACGAAGTCCCCGGCCGCGGAGGGACTCCCAACCTGCTGATCTCGCCGGGCGAGTCCGAGGGGTCGCCGGGAGTGTCGGCGGGAGCAATGTCTCGGCCCCATTTCCTGCCGTCCGAAGCCGGGGCCCGTGTCCTGGTGTTTCGAGCCGGTGGGGCCGCGCCCACCATAATGCTAAAAGACTTGGAGACCGGCCGGCAAGAGCTTCTGGGGCCGGGCGCGGTTCCGTTCTATTCGCCCAGCGGCCATCTTGTGTACCAGTCGTCTTTCTCCACCCCCGATCTTTGGGCGTTGCCTTTTCCCCTGGACACCTTGAAAGCCGGGGGTGAGGCCTTCCCCATCTCCGAGGACAGCCGCGACCCAACGGTTGCGGCCGATGGGACGCTGGTTTATCTCGACAGCTCCGGCGGGGGACAAGAGCAACTTGTTTGGCTCGACCGTGATGGCAACAAAACGGGAGAGATCGGGGAAGCGCAGCAGGATAGCGTTGACCCCGCGCTGTCCCCGGACGGGCGGCTCGTG
The DNA here is from genome assembly GCA_965226185.1 of Bryobacterales bacterium. Classification (GTDB taxonomy): domain Bacteria; phylum Acidobacteriota; class Terriglobia; order Bryobacterales; family UBA6623; genus CBDCYS01. Next base: position 1,344,180 of record CBDDCT010000007.1, on the reverse strand, counting down.
GCTGTTGCGGCGACGGAGGGCTCGAATGTTGACGTGTGGGTTTGGAATATCGCCCGCGCGGTGAGGACTCGCCTGAGCACTTCCCCGGCGATTGAGTACCGGACCGTTTGGTCGCCTAGCGGAGAGGAGGTGGCGTTCTCTTCCAATCGAGCGGGCAACCAGGACATCTTTGTCCGGCAGGCCGATGGCAGCGGGGAGGCCAAGGTGCTGCTGGCCACGCCACACGCGGATTGGGTATCGGACTGGTCACGCGATGGAAAGTATATCCTCTACGCGCTAACCGATCCGGAAACCGGGGCTGACCTTTGGTATCTGGAGCGCAAAGAGGACGGCAGCGCCTGGGAGCCGTACTATGAATGGCGTTGATTCGACGTAACTTACTCATTCTACGATTGCCATGATTGGCAAAACCGGCATATTCGGCGGATTCATTGCACGCCGACTGCACGTGAATCATTGGCCTGGGATGTGTTGGAGCCGTTTTGCAAGATAGCTTTCGTCGGTCGCAGACAATCTCGGTCCCGCGCTACGTTGGCTTGGGTTTCCCTGATCGGGCGTACCGGAGCAACCGGCCTCGGGGCGTTCGCCAAGCGGGCGGAAATGGAAAAGAAGCCTCTGCCCAGTCGCATGCTTCATCCTAAAAACGAGGGTTGCTATTACAGCGGGCTGACTCGCGGGCTGAACCATCGGCACGCCGCTGGTGCCGACCACCATGTTCCCACCGCTTTCGGCATACGTTTGCGGCCGAGTATCTTAACGCCGGTGTCCCCATGAGACCGTATCACTGCTACTGGGACACGCCAGCGTCAAGGTCACCGAGAAGCACTATGCGAAGTTCAACCGCGCGCGGCAAGCGCGGATCGAGGAGGCTGTCCGCGGGGCCTGGCAATCACAGCGTCCCAAGCTGCAGGTGATTGCCGGCGGCTCCCAGAGCGTGGCTTGACAATTCTTACCGCCGGGTGATCTTGCGATAAATCCGTTCCGCAATCGAAGCAGGAACTTGCACTCTGCGATAGGAGCGTTTGCCGCGAGCGCTCTGATGGATCCTGATGACACCAGGCTCGTGTTCGGTCAAGCGGCGCACGGTGCGCTCGCTGAGTCCCCACAGCTCGGAGAGTTCCTTCACGCTGAAATGCTGCTGGACGCTGGCCTCAGCCGCCCAGCCGGTGGGAAGACGATCCGCAGCGCCGGGTTTCGGCAAACCAGTGTTTGCCGTTTCACCAACGCTGAATTCCGGAGGAGACTTACCACCACCGTCGACGCCGAGCTGGTGTAGCAGCAGCTGCAGGCTTCTGAGGTCAGCCAAGCAATGGTCTCTCGAGTAGCCGCGGCGTCCGGGAGAGCCGTTGCGAAAGGCAACGTCGACAAGAGTATTTTCGTGGAACCGCTGCCTGTGACCTGGATTCCCAAAGTCCGTCATGAATCTCTTGGTGTCGACCAAGAACTCCGCGAGCGGTTCTCTTAAGTCGATAATCTGTCGCTCTTCCGCGGTAAACTTGGGAGGTTCAATCTGGCCGTCCGAATCGAGTTGCGGCAACCCACCCCAGACTGGTTTCAGGGGGCAAGAAGCCCCCATTCCCGCAATCTGCTTGAGGAGCGCTGTCAAGGGCGGTGGAAAATTAGACCGCTGGGGCGGAGCAAAACTAGACCGTTCGTGGGCTGAGGGGCAGTTTCTTTCAGCGTTTTCGTGGGGCGGCTGGAACGGAGCCTGGGGACGCCCGTGAGGGCGGCCCGAGGCGTAGTGGAAGGCGTCTCGCGAAAACGGCGAGCAGCCTGGGGGGAGAGAGCAAAGCCGAATCAGTCGGAACGGAGCGCGGTTAGACCATCGATCAGGCGCGGGCTCGTTTGCTTTGCTTCAGGCGATAACTGTCCCCGTTCATCTCTAGGATATGAACGTGATGGGTCAGCCGGTCTAGCAGGGCGCCCGTCATGCGTTCCGAACCCAGGATCTCGGTCCATTCGTTGAACGGCAGATTCGAGGTCAGCAGCGTCGAACCACGCTCGTAGCGTTGACTGAACACTTCGAATAGCAGCTCCGCTCCGGTCTTAGACAGCGGCACATAGCCCAACTCATCGACAATCAGCAGATCCTGCTTCGCCAACAGCTTCTGGAACCGCAAGAGCTGCTTCTCATCGCGAGCTTCCAGCAATTCATTCACCAAGGCGGCGGCCGTCGTGAAGCGTACGCGATAGCCCCGCTGACAAGCCGCCAATCCCAACGCCAGCGCGACGTGCGTCTTGCCCGTACCCGAGTTACCCAACGCCAACACGTTCTCTTGGCGGTCGATGTACTCACAACGCGCCAGCTCCACCACCAAGTTCTTGTTCAACGACGGCAGTGCCAGAAAATCGAAGCTGTCCAGGCTCTTCGTGACCGGAAACTTCGCCGCTTTGATCCTCCGTTCGGTGGCACGGCTCTCGCGGTCGAGCAGTTCCAGCTCACTGAGTCGCAACAGATAGCGCGGATAATCGACTCCCTCGCTGGCGCACTGTCGGGCGAGCTTGCTGTACTCACGCAGGAAAGTCGGCAAACGCAGCGCCTTGAGATGCTCTTGAAGCAGAACCTGTGGCTTTGCCATCACCGCGCTCCTACCGCCAGCAACGCCAGATAATCCGCCGTCGAAGTCTGTGTCACTTCCGCTGCCGGCAGATGCGGATAGCTCGTCAGATCCAGTCGTGGAGGCCGCTGTTCGATGCGGCACAGCAACAGATGCTTGACTGCGTCGAAGCCGATCGTCCCCAACTCGCCGGCTTGCCGTACGGCGGCTGCGACGTCGTCGAGTCGGAAGTCCTCGAGCAGACGCAACACCTGCACGTACTCGCGTTTGCCCGGCTTGCCCAAACGCGCCTCCAGCAAACGCCGCAGTCGCCCGAACTCCGCAGGCAGCTCCCAGCCGGCCAGTGGGGCTGCCTGATCCAGTGCGTTCGTCTTTCTTTCCAGCAGCGCCAGGTAGTGCAACGGATCGAAGATCAGCTCTTCCCGCTCGTAGCTGCGGCGATGACGAGCAATCTCCTCGCTGCCGCAACTGATCACGACTTCCCCGACATAACCCTTGACCAGCACTTCGCGATGACCGTAAGCCACCGGCACCGAGTAGTCGTTCGAGCGGTAGCGCACCAGAGACACTGACGTGACCCGCGTCGTGCGTTTGTCGCAAGCTTCGTAGGGGGCAAGAGGCAGTGGCAACAACGCTGAGCGGTCCCGTTCGAAACGCTCGCCGATGGTCTCGGAATGTCCTCGCAACCGTCGCTCGCGGCGCTCGATGCACTTCTTCTCCAACCAGTGGTTCAACGCTTCCCAACTGGAAAAGCGCGGGATCGGCACGAAGAAGTTTCGCCGCGCATAACCCACCAGCCCCTCCACCTTCCCCTTGTCGTTGCCTTTGCCCGGTCGCCCGAAACGATCCTCGAACAAGTAGTGCGACTGCAGCTCGCTGAAAACTTTTGTTCTCTGGCGCCGTCCGTCGCCCAGGATCCGCGCCACCGCCAGCTTCGTGTTGTCGTAGACGATGCGCCGCGGTACGCCGCCGAAGTAACGGAACGCTTCGTTGTGACCTTCGCAGAACGCTTCGCTCGTCTCTGCCGGGAATGCTTGTACGAACGCATCGTCGCTTTGGGGCAGGTCGATCACCAGGTAGTGCGCTTTCGACTCCACCCCGGCGATTTCCACCCAGGCTTCACCGAAGTCGGCCTGTGCGTCGCCGGGCGCATGCTCCAGTGGCACGAACATCTCCTGTTGGCCGAGCTTCTTCTCGCGGACGTAATCCTTGACGATCGTGTAACCGCCCGAGAAGTCGTGCTCGTCGCGTAAGCGCTCGAAGATCCGTTTGGCGGTGTGGCGTTGCTTCTTCGGCTGGGTCTGATCGGCTTCGAGAATCTGATCGATGATGCCTGTAAAGCGATCGAGTTTCGGTCGCCTCACCGGCTGCTGGCGCCGGTAGCCGGGCGGCACAGCGTAGCGCAGCATCTTGCGCACGGTTTCCCGTGCCAGCCCGAACCGCCTGGACGCCTCCCTCTCGCTAATCCCCTCGACAAAAACACTGCGTCGCACCTGAGCATACAGCTCCACTTGATACATCCTTCCTGTGTGCCACAAAACGCCTCACAAATGTTTTATGGACACACTCAGGCGGTCTAGTTTTGCTCCGCCACCGGCGGCCTCAAACGGCCGCCATGTGGTCTATTTTCGCTCCGGCGATTACAGCTAGCCCCAATACTGTCGACTTTAGAGCCGTTGAGCTGCCCACAGAGCTTTTAAGTCGCGCATAGAGCCTTTAAGCCGCGGATCGAGTTTCTAAGCCGCGGATAGAGTTTTTAAGCCGCGAAGCGGCGTCAGATGAATAGCCCAGGGTGGAGCGAAGCGGAACCCTGGGTGAAAACCCCACGAGGCGAAAGCCCTGGAGGGGCGTAACACGCTCGATTCCGACGACGAATTCAGCCTCGCCAATAGAAATACCATGACTTTGGCAAGACAAAACTGCCCCGATGGCACTAAGTAAACAGTATTGGGGCTAAAGGAGAATCCTTGCAAATAACTTTTCTCAGCAGGACGGCGTTAATCCTCGTGCTGGGCAAGTGCTTTTTTCTTTGCCCGAGCTGAAGATCGAGCCAACCTTCACCGTGGAAAGCCTCTTCAGCCCGCACCGAGTCGCGGAGATGGAAGGTGATCAACAGGTCAGCGTCACGCGAGCGGAGCGCGAGGTCGTATTTGAAACGGTCCTTGCTCTGGAAATCCCAACTGAGATTCCCCGAGTCGGCTTCACCTTCGAGACGATCTTCATCCCTTTCGCATCCGGCGAGGAAAACCCCTTCACCGGTGCAACAGCACAAGATTTGGGCAGGACCTCGATCAGAGACAATTCTCCCGAGGTAGAGATAGAGCTGAACCTTGAGTGGCTTCGCCCCGAAGACACTGGGGGCTGGGTCGGGAGCCATTTCGACATCGTGGATAAGATTAGCCCCGCTGAGAGGCCGGGCAATGCCGGCTCCTATACTCACAAGTTGAACTTTGAGCTCGATACGGCCGCGAACGTTTTCAATTGGCTGCCCGATGGCAACTGGCTGCGGAATATTGAGCTCGAGGCGTCACTCGACTACGTGGCCAGCGGCTTGCCCCGCGCCGGCGACCGCATCGGCAACGAGCTCTTCCTGGACAACGCCAGCGGCTGGTCATTCTCTTTGGTCTTCGTCATTCCTCTAGCCCCTCTGCGCCCGTAGACGGAGCCGCGCGCGTCAGCAAGCGGTTTCCGCTAGTTAGTTAGCGATCAGCCAGTGTTGACACACTCCCCTGTTTGGTTGCGGCCCGTCCGCTTCATGCGCGGGCTGGCACAGTTGTCCGCAGTCCACGCTAGAATTTTCCGCGTAGGGCGACGCCGTCGGATAGCTTCGGATAGCTATGGATAGCTATAGCTGACGAGAAATAAATGCTCATCCGGTAATCAGCCCTCAGTGCCTCCGCAAACGGTCGCCGAACAGGCCGGATCAGCTCCGCCTCCTTACACTCCTACCCACCGCCGTCAAGAAGATCGCACTCTTTCGCTCGGCGTGAGGTGAGAAAAACTTGACCACGTCATCGTCGTAGAAGGTTAGCCCGCTGGCCCCCAAGCGCTGAGCGTAAGCAGAAAGATAAACCTTGCCCCCGATGACGCCGGCTTCGGTTTGTACGGCCCGGTAGCCGCGGTTTCCGAATCGCTCAAAGATCGCTTTCAAGTCCGCCAGGTAGAAGATGGCGACGGATGCGTCGGCCGGAAGGCCCTGTTCCAGCCCAAGATAGCCCGCTTGGGCTCGGAAGTCCCCTTCGCTGAGTAACTCGAGCGCCCGCTGCGCGCGGTGAAAAAAGTAGGACCCAGGGGCTAAATCGTGCACTGCGTTCACAATCAGGTAAAGGTCGTTGAGTTGGGATCCGAATGGATCGAGAAAGTCAGCGGAAACACCCCGCGTCGCCCGTTCCAGAATGGTCGACAACTCCTCGAACGAAATCGGCTTTCGATCAAACTGCCGGGTGGACCCCCGACGCTGAATTACCTTCTCAATCGGCTCGGGTGGGAGACGGTCTCCGAGCAGCGGCCGAAGCGGAATCAGACTCCGAATGGGCTCCTGGACTTCTTTCGACGGAGGAGCGCCACGCCACGCGGCAACCTCGGAACTGTCAGCCAGCGACGAGTACTCATGCATTTCCCGCATCAGCGGGTAGTCAACCTCCGTCTTCGAAAGCGGCTCGACACGGTAGCCGAGCCGCGGCAAATCACTCGGCTCGTGCGGGACCGGCCGTGAGCCGCCACCCAAAGTAACGATGGAAAAACTGACCTCCTTCGCTGTGTCGAGGTCCAGCAGCCGATTCAAGGCCCGATCGGCAAACCCCTGTACCAGCGTCGCCGGTATGCCGTGAGCCGCGGAAAGAGCAAATAGATTGGCGAGTAATGTTCCGTTGTCCCAGCCAAAATGGCGATACGTACGAGATTGATACTTCCAGGAGTTTCGCCAGTAAGTGGCGGTGCAAATGATCGCAACCGCCGCCGACATGACGGCTGGTTCCTCTGCCGTCGCTTTGCTGAGGATGACCCTATGATCGCCGTGTCGCAGTCGTCTCAACGACGACTCTTTCGGGCTCCAATGGTAGACACCGGCCGGCAACTCTTCCAAGTCAGCACAGACCACGTACAGCTCGATCTCATACAGTGCCCCGGTGCAAGCAGCCGCCCGAAATAGAATCTCGCCGGCGGCGTATTTCCGGCGCCGTGTGATACCGCCGGCGAAATAGAGCAGGTGACTGAGTTGGCGGAGGGTGGGTTTGATCTCGGCTTCCACCCGCTGCACACTCCCGCCGATTGCGGCTAGGGCAGGGACCGCGGAATGGGAAAAGTCTTGGGCCAACGCGATTGGTTCGAGATCGCTGTAGACCTTGAACGGAATCGGCTGGTTCGGCCAGTCAAGGTAGTGGGGATTGTTGCGAATACTCCAAGACGAGTGCTTGGTCGCGTTATGGTACGCCCAGCTCTTTTGGGTATCTCGGTTGGGCATCACGCGGTGAGGAAGGCAATGAAAAGGAATTCGCTCAGTCCGTCTTCTTCGCCAAGTTTTCGTAGCGCTCTTTGGGATCGCTCTCCGTTGCCGTGGGAAGTCCGCGGGGCGCCCAACCCGGGTAGATCATCTGTCCCATCATGTCCGTCTCGCCATCGTATCCGCCGCGCATGTCGACGACATTAGTGAAGCCGGCACTCAGCAGGATCTCGACCGCCTTCATCGAGCGACCCCCTTTCTGACAACCCGTGATGCACTTGGCGTCCTTTCCGAAGTTCGCCTCGACGATTTCGCCGAACTCCGAATTGAACTGCATGCGGCCATATGGATCGCGGTCCATGACAGGAACGTTCTTCGCGCCGGGCACGTGGCCAGCGTCAAATTCCGGGACCGTTCGCACGTCGAGGTAGATGTAACCTTCGTCAGATTCCAGGAGCTCCTTGACCTCTTCGGGTGAGATGCGTTTGATCTCCATTCTTTCCTCCTGTGGTTCGCCAAAATTGCATCGCAGAGGCAACCTTTCCATTGTCACTGGCGTGGCTAGACAGGTTACACTTCGATCTCAATATCGTTCCCCTGCACCCGTACTGCATAAGTAGAAACGCCTCGCGCTGCCGGTGGCCCGATTGGTTGTCCCGTCTTGAGATCGAAGTGGGCTCCATGCCACGGGCACTTTACCTCGCCACCTTCAACGAACCCTTCCGCCAACGGGCCGCCCCGATGCGTGCAGGTGTTGTCTAGCGCATAGTACTCATCGCCCGATCGAATCAGCGCGATTTCACGGCCCTCGACTTCGACAAGCTTACCCGAGTTTTCCGCAATCCCTCCCTGCTCGGCGACTTTCACAAAGGTTCCCATGTTCTTTCTCCTCTTGAATGTTACTAACGAGTCGGCTTTCCTGCGCATCAAAGACCGGCTATTGAATGGCTAGCATCTGCTGAATAGCCGTCCGGGCCCGCATCTGAATTTCAGGATCAACTTCGATCTCCACCCGGTCGTTTCGGAGCGAATCGAGCAGCTTCTCCATGGTGTTCATCTTCATGTATTCGCAGATCGCCGACTCTGATACGGGATAAAACGTTTTCCCAGGAAGCTGCTTGCGCAAGCGGTATAGCATTCCCTTCTCAGTTCCCACGATGAACTCGCTGCCGGGAGACTTTTGCGCATGCCACAACATCTGTTCGGTTGAAAGGAAGTACGCCTTCTTGTACGGTGAGGCACCACTCACGGTTTTCGACAAGCAGGCTGAGGCACAGCCACATTCAGGGTGGATCAGCAACTCGGCATCCGGGTGCCTGTCAAAAGCCTCCTCCAAGGCCGTCTCGCCGATCTTGGCGTGAACGTGGCAGGCTCCGTCGTACAGGTCGACCAGACTGCGGTCCACGCCCGTTTGGGACAGCGCTACTGCGCCCAAGTACTTGTCGGGCAAGAATAGAATGCGCCGGCCAGGGTGCCGTTGGGCAGCGTGTTCAAGCACCTGAGCTGCATTCCGAGACGTACAGATGTAATGACTTCGGGCCTTGGTCTGGGCGTCGGTGTTGATGTACGAAACGATGACGCCGTCGGGGTTATGGGCAAGCCAGTTGTCGATTCGGCGGTGATCGATCGAAGCTACCAGTGAACATCCTGGCCGATCCGGCATGTAGACCCGCGAAGAGTCTCCCAGGATCGTCTTAGCGGTTTCACCCATAAACAGCACGCCGCAGAAATCTACGCGAGGGGCCTTGCGCTTCGCGACGTATTCGCTCAGGCCCAGTGAGTCGCCCACCGTCTCGGCTACCTCCTGCAGCTCCGGATACTGGTAGTTGTGCGCAACGATGGTAGAGTGTTTCTGTCGCGCCAGCCTCCGCACTTCCTCTCCCATTTCGGCCAGCAGCTTCACGTAGTCCCGTGAATATCGACGGGGATACAAGTCCTCCGCGAACCGAGAAAAATCATCGTGCCACTTATCAAACGTCATCTTCATCCTGCCTCGGCTTGGCGCCCCGAGTTGCTCTTGACACGGCCTTTGGCACAGATCCGATAAGAACAATGGCGATCTCCGGCCAGCAGATGCGAAACTCGTGTCACCTTACCGTCCGCCAAGCTGCGGATCAGGCACAATTCCTCATCACAGGTTTCCGGAAAACGCTTGGCCACACCACGAATGGCACAGTTGCACAACGTTAGCAACAACTCCCCGTGACCCAACGACTCGACCTCGGCCATGTAACCGCATTCCGTTAGCACGTCCGCCACCTCGTGCACCCGCTCATCGAATTTTTTCCCCTTCGTGCGTGATCGGTAGCGAGCCTGCATGGTGATGCGCCGCTTCCGAAAAACCTGCCGGACCTTCTCCTGGCCGCCGAGCTGAACCAGGCTCGACAGCACATCGATGGCTAAACCTGCATAGTCTCTCGGGAATTGGCCATCCCCATCGTCAGTAAGCGAATGCACGGCCGCCGGCCGACCCCTCGAGCGCCGCTCCGATCGGGTCTGGATCAGACCGTCGGCCTTGAGCTTTAACAAATGCCGCCCAACTGCCATGGTTGTGAGGCCACAGAATTTGGCGACCGCTTTTGCATCGGCCTCGTCCCGTCTTTTCAGAAAATGCAGAATGGCCTTCCTGGTCGACTCCTCCCGAGATTCCAACGTGTTCATGCTGCTAACCATCGCTAGGTTCCGCTGCTCAGCTCGTGCTAATAGGGACGGTGTCCGTGGCGGATCGTCCTTGCAGGAAATGGCTCACCTGTTTGCCGGGTTCAGCCCTGGGGACCTTGGTACATTCGCTCACGCAGCCGCCTCTAAATCAGTATAGTAAAGTTTTGCAACCAAGATGTTGATTAAATTCTCCTGAACCTGCTACAAGAAGATGTGGCGCGAGCGAGAGGGTGGATGGATCGGTTGCGACGTATCCAGGGCCTGTCGGCGGGAATCTGGGAGGAGGCCGCAGGCCCGCCGCGTTATCGGCCGGAAACTCCAAGGTAAGCAATACCGTGTACATGCTCTTCGGAACTGGGCTTTCTGGGCCAGCGATCGGTACTAAGGAATGACAGGATCAGGCTCGAGTGCTCGGCGCCCCCAAGGCCTTCTGCTAAGTCGATGGGCTCCTTATCTTGGTGCACTCTCTCTTTGAAGAGAACGGCATTCAATCGGAGGACGGAGGTCAGAAAATGGCATATATTATCGCCGAACCTTGCATCGGCATCAAAGACACGGCCTGTGTAGACGCTTGCCCCGTGGATTGTATTCATCCGAAACAGGGCGATACCTATGATGACGGCCGCCCAGGTTTCGATGATGTCCAGCAACTCTACATCGACCCCACGGAGTGCATTGACTGTGGCGCCTGCGTGCCAGTCTGTCCCGTATCGGCGATCTTTGAAGAAGATGACCTGCCCGAGAAGTGGCAGGGCTTCATTGAAATCAACGCGAACTACGTCGATGCTAGTCAGTTCCAGGCCGACAAGTTCCGAGCTGCAAGCTAAGCGCAGTGCAAGCTCGTTATCCGCATCACGCAAAACTGGCTCGAGGAGTTCGCATGAAATGGCGTTTTCCCATGAATCGAAATGGACCACCTTCCCCAAAATTTCCAGGCCCCGCAGCATTCAGGCTCATCTTGCATTGGACAACTCTCCCGCTTGACACACCCCTTACAATGAGAGCAACGGCCGGAAGGAATCCCGCCGGACCAGCGCGACAGCTTCCCGGGACAGTCTTGCGCTGCTCTCCGCCGTGGGTGATCCCCCGCAAGCGGCTTCAGGTGAAAGCAATCAGAGCCCCAAACGCAAGTGGGGGGTCAGCCTGAGCGCCAACCCCACCCCTCCGATCGCGAGGGACTGGGTGCGCGGCGCGCGGCAAGCCATCCCCGCTTCTTTCGCCACCGAAGGACCGTATGCAAGCCTCCTCTTTGTGGCTGCCGTCAGGGAGCGGGCGATGGCCGGCAAAACGGAGCAAGAGAGGCCTCTCAAGAAAAGAACGCAAAAACGAAGAAAGGCAAAAATGATTCGCGGGAATGATGTGGAGCAAGGCTTATCCCCCGTGTTTTCAGCAACTATCAGCAGCCAAGCCGAAAATCCAAGGGGCCCGGCACGCTGAATGCTGATAGCGGTGAATCAAGCCACGGGCGAAAAAAGGGGACTGCCACCGATTTCCGCCCGCCGAACTGCTTTGTTTTCAATGCCAGTGGAGTGCGGAAATCGGGTGGCTGTCCCCTTTTTTCGCGTCCCGGGACGCCCAAAAATCCCCAAACCCTTACATTTTCTGTAAAATCCTGCAATCACCAAACTCAACGTGTTGAAAAAAAAGGACTTCTCGTTGTGGCGGAAACGCTGGATTGCACTCAAACAGTCGCCCTTTAACGTGTAAAGTGACCCCCAAAGTAACGAAAGCCGTCGCCTGCGGGGCACTTTCCGCAACATTCGGTACGGGGGGCTCAGCACGCACCGGCCGCTTCAATTGCTTTTGGCGCAATCAGTGGAAATCCGGCCCTCCGGGAACGATCAGCCGGGTTGGTGTCGCGCGGGTTGCCGCCCACGAAGATCCTTGACGATTCCGTTGCGAATTAGGGCTCTCGAGGAGTGGCATTTGCGAGCATGCCCTTGAGCGCGCGGCTGGCGGCGCGGACTGTCTGATCGATGTCTTGCTCGCTGTGGCTCGCCGAGATCGAACACTGTTTGGTGGCCAACGGGAAGAAGAAAACGCCTTCTTCAATGAGGGCTCGCCGGAAGCGTTCGTCGAACTCATAGTCGTGATTGGCGGCGAGGTCATGCCAGTCGGTGGGGGCGTGGTCCATGAAATAGATCACGAACGCGGAGCCCTGCCTCGCGATCGTTGCGGTGATTCCGGCTTGGGACAGCGCTTCGGCCAGCCCCTGTTCGGCCTGAGCCCCAAGACTTTCGAAGCGTCCGTAGATGGCTCCCTTGTTCTCGAGAAGAACTTGAGTTGTCGCCAGAGCGGCGGCGGTGGGAACCGGGTGCGCGTTGTAGGTTCCCGCCAGCAGGACACGTTTCGCGGGGTCTTCGTGGAAGAAGTAGTCCATCCATTCGGAACGTCCCGCAATCGCGGCCAGCGGGTAGCCGTTGGCGATGGCCTTGCCGTAGACGGCCAGGTCGGGGCTGACGCCGCTGAGCTCGGCGTAGCCGCCGAATGCATGCCGAAAGCCGGTCTTCACCTCGTCGAAGATCAGAAGGAATCCGAATTCGCCGGCCAGTTCGCGCAGCCCTTCCAGGTAGCCGGGCAACGGCTTGATGAGTCCAACGTTTTGGAGAATGGGTTCGGTAATGAGCGCGGCCACTGGGTGACGTTCGCAGACATAGCGAACCGAGCCGGGGTCGTTGAAATTAACCGGATGCACTAACTCTTGATGCGCCTCGGGGATTCCCGCGCTGATGGGATGGAAGTCATATTCTCCGGGAGATCGGCGGGCGCCGAGCTGCTCCAGCGGCGTCGACAAGTTGCAAGCCACGTCGTTGTGCCAGCCGTTATAGCCCCCTTGCATCACGATAATGTGGTCCCGGGAGGTTGCGGCGCGGGCCAGCCGGATGGCCTCGGCGGTGGCTTCGCTGCCGGTGTTAAAGAAAGCGGTCTTGTCGGCCCAGGCGATGTTCGAGCTAATTCGTTCCGCGAGCCACCCTTCCAGCTCGCTCGGTCCCGAGCCGAACAGATCCGCGCCCTCCGCCAGCACCCGCGACACGGCTTCGCTGACGGCCGGATGCTGGTAGCCAAGCACTTGCGGCGAAAACGCTCCGTGGTAATCGATGTACTCGTTGCCGTCAGCGTCCCAGATGCGTGAGCCCTTCCCTTTGACGAAGGCGATGTTGGGGGCCGTGTGCCGGTTCGTCGAGGAGATGCCGCCGGGAATATAGCGCCGGTTGCGGGCAAGAATTTCATCGGATTTGGAGAAAGATCTCATGGTCTGATTCGTGGCCGGCGATGGTCACTGGCGGCCTCTGTTCATTGGGTGGATACCTGGCCGGGGTGGATACTTTACCGGCTTTCCGGGCTCCCAGTTCCGCGGTGGTCAAGGCTATTTCCCCACGATCAGGGAAATCGGCTTTCCCTCGACACCCTCGAATTCACGGTAGTCCATGCCCGCAAGCTGAAGCAACGTAGGCGCTACATCTCTGCATGACCAGCCCGACCAGCCGGCGAACCCCAGATATTCGCAGCATCATGATTCCATGCTAGCCGAGCCTCGCTACCCAACCGCAACGGGCTCCTCGATCTTCGCCACCTTTGAAAAGTTAGACTGAACCTAGCATGGCGAAGCTGCAACCCGATTCCCTGTTTCTTCTGACCGACCTGTACCAGCTCACCATGGCCTGCGGCTACTGGAAGTGCGGCAAAGCCGAGCAGGAGGCGGCCTTCCACCTGACGTTTCGCCGGAACCCTTGCCGGGGAGGGTTTACCGTTGCCTGCGGGCTCGCTCCGGTCTTGGACTTCCTTCGGGAATTTCATCTGAGCGACAGCGACAGGAGCTATCTTGAAACCCTCACGGGCGCCGACGGCAAGCCGCTCTTCGAAACGGCTTTTCTGGATGATCTCGCCCGGCTTAAACTCACCTGCGATATTGACGCGGTACCGGAAGGTACGGTTGTCTTTCCCCAGGAACCTCTCGTTCGAGTGAAAGGGCCGCTGCTCGAAGCCCAACTGATCGAGACCGCGCTGTTAAACATCATCAACTTTCAAACCCTTATCGCCACAAAGGCCGCCCGCATCTGTATGGCCGCCCGCGGCAACCGCGTGCTGGAGTTCGGACTCAGGCGCGCTCAGGGCATCAACGGCGGGCTGGCGGCCAGTCGGGCAGCCTACGTCGGTGGCTGTCACGCCACGTCAAATGTCCTCGCCGGTAAGCTCTACGGCATTCCCGTTGCCGGGACACACGCCCACAGTTGGGTGATGTCGTTTGACACCGAGGAAGAGTCCTTCCAAGCCTATGCCCAGGCCATGCCGAACAACTGCATTTTCCTCGTGGACACCTACGACACCGCCGGCGGCATCGAGAACGCAATCCGGGCCGGCCGCTGGCTACGCGAGCAAGGTCACGAAATGCTCGGTGTCCGCCTGGACTCGGGCGACCTGGCGTCGCTCAGCGTGGACGCCCGCCGCTTGCTGGACGAAGCCGGTTTCCCCGAAACAAAGATCGTGGCCTCGGGCGATCTAGACGAACACTCCATAGCCGGCCTTTATGACCAGGGCGCTCCGATCGCGATCCTAGGCGTTGGAACGAAGCTGGCGACCGCCTACGATGACCCCGCCCTAGGCGGCGTCTACAAGCTATCCGCGATCCGCGATGAAGCCGGCGCCTGGCAGCCCAAGCTCAAGACATCGAACGATCCAGCCAAGGCTTCGAACCCTGGCCTGCTGCAAACTCGCCGCTTCACCAAAGACGGTAATTTTCTCTGTGACGTAATCTATGACGAACTGGAACCCCCCGCGACGGACTGGACGATGATCGACCATTCCAATCCGGCGGAAGCCAAGCCCGTGGCCGCGGGAGCCGAGAGCGAGGATCTGCTGGTTCCGGTCCTGCGAGCGGGAGAGGCTGTCCGCCAAACCCCCTCCATCGAAGATTCGCGTCAGCGGACATACGATCAGCTAGCTCGCCTGCCGCGGGAAACCAAGCAACTCAAGCACCCGGCAAGCTATCGAGTTGGACTCGAGCAGGGGCTTTACGAACGCAAGGCGCGGCTGGTCGAGCACATTCTGAGCCCGTGAAGCCGCGTGGCGTGCGGCGCAAAGTAGCCCGGGCAAGATCCGAACGGCGCGAGCATACTCGCCAAAACGTTGCGGGAATTTCGGGACGACACTGAGAGCCTGGCGTTGGACTAGACTTGGGCCAGGAGTCTGCATCTCTCAGTAGCGCTGATGATTTAGCATCGCTAACGGCTGTGGAAGAGAGGCCGCTGGGCTTCCAGAAAGACTGCGAGCCGATTTTCAAACCGTTTGAAATAATGAGTGAAGAGTCAGCACGGCTTTCCCATGCGCTTTCTTCTGTTTTCTGTCGCCTTGATTCTGGCCGCATTGGCGGCCGTCTACTACTCGGACCTCACGGATGAAGACATCCGCGACGCCATTCAGCTCGAATCGAGAAAGGTAGACAAGCAGACGAAGCAGGCCCGCAAGCAGGCCCGCAAGCAGGCGGACGAAGCTATCGAGGCAGTGAACAAACGCTTGAAGGGCCTGCAAGAAGAGTATGCGCGGATCCGGCGGGAGGCCAACAAGGCGTCAAGCAGTGGCAAGGAGAATCTTGCCGAACGGACGGAAAAGACGGAGATGGCGGCCAAGGAGTTGCGGGAGAAGATAGCCCGACTCAGCAAAGAAGCCCGCAACCAACTTCAAGAGCAGGCGGATTACCTCCAGAAGCAAGTCAAGGCTTTAAAGGAAAGAATAGAACGGGAGCTGGACGACCAAGGAGCGGACGGCAAGTCACGATAACGTGCCGAGCGATAGCCCCTAACGAAGCGTTCTCCTTAAGGCCGAAAACCAGCCGCGGGCGATTTTCAGGAAGATGCACGACTCGCCCGCGCGCCCGGATCTGTAGTCTCGCAAAATGCCGGCCGAGCTATAATCCTGCTATGACTGCAAAGACCCGACGGACGTCCTATCTCTCGCGGCTGCGGCCGCCATGGCCAAGGCTCTTCCTAGCGAGCAACGGACCCGCTTTCGCCTGGCCGTCACAACGGACGAAATCGACAATGACCTGTTGACGGCAATCCAGTTCCTGCAACGGTTCGGTCTGGGCTACGCCGAGATTCGCAATGTTTGGGGAAAGTACAACACCTCACAGCCTGCCGGGAAGATCCATGAAGCCCGCCGGATGCTGGATGAGCACGGCATGAAGACAGCTATTCTTGACACGGGCTTTTTCAAGATTCCGGTACCGGCTGACAACGCCGACGGTCAAAAGGTCATCGACAAGCAGTGGACGCTGCTCGAGGGGGCCATGGAACGGGCTGAGATTCTCGGAACGGACAGAATCAGGACCTTCGGTTTTACATACCCCCGCGACGGCAAGCCCGACGAGGCAAATTATCCGCGTATCATCGAGCTCGTGAAAGAGTCCGCCCGCCGCGCCAAGGCCCGAGGTTTGCGGTTGGCGCTAGAGAATGTCGGCCATAGCTATGTGGCGACGGCCACGGATTCGGCCCGCATGCTGAAGGCGATTTCGGACGACAATTTCGGACTCACCTGGGACCCCAACAACGCTGCTCAAATGGGCGGCAGCCCCTTCCCAAAGGGTTACGCCATGCTCGACTTTCGCGTATTTTCCATGTGCACTTGAGGGATTACCGATATCTTCCAAGCGGCAAGACGGAATGGTGCGGTGTCGGGGAAGGTGAGTTCGACCACCTGGGTCAACTACGCGCTCTTCTCAAAGCCGGCTACGAGGAAACCCTTTCTCTCGAAACCCACTACACGGTAGACGGCAGCAAGACCAAAGCAACCGAGGCGTCTTTAACGGCCCTTCTCAAACTGATGGACCGTGTCTGACCGGCTGGGGATTGACTGCTAGCGCCGTTTCGATCTCCCAGCGCTCGGGGTAGAGAGCGGCGAGTTCTTCCGCTGGGGCCTGCCGCGGATCCAGAATCGTCGTCAACAGGCGATAGAGCGGCTCGGCGCCTTCAACGGACTACGACTCTTCGCTGTCGCCGCTGGGCCCGTAAATGTTGGGGTGCTTCCCGCCCATGGGCCGAATGTAGGTGCTGAGCTGCCCGCGATGATGGACCGTGTCGAGTAAAAGGAGCCAGGCGGTATAGCCCAGCGGGGCTTCGAAATGCGTGTGGCCATCGAGGTTGAACTTGTTGTTCGTGGTGCTCCAGGTCTCTTCGTCGAGGCCCTTCAGCAGCTCCTCGAAACGGCTGTTCGAGGCGCTGAACTTCGCCACCGCGTCGGGTATATCCGCGAACGGCAGCTCGTTGCGGTGGTTGATGGTCCCCCCGGCGCCGGCCAGTTCGACCATATCTTCGACGTGGCCCAACAGGTGACCCACGATGGCACGCGCCGTGCGTGATTTCTCGTGCGGTGTGTAGTCGAGTTTGTCGCTCGGCAGCGCTTCAAAAACGCCTAGGGTCAAAGGCAATTCCTCGGACCACTTTTGGATGAAAAATTCTCTTTCGGTCATGGTTTCCTCCCGCGGTTACCCGGTCAAGAGACTCAGTTTATCATTGTCCTTACTGTCCCCCGAGTATAAATAGGATTTGGTTCTCGCTTTTCGAATCAAGAGGGACAGGTCCTCAAGGGGTCCTCACGAGGAAAAGTCTCCCGCGGAATCAAGGCTCCTCCAAGTCCGCGATCTCGATTCCGGCGAAGCGCGAAAAATCACGGTCCAATGTAAGCAAGCGTGAAACGCCTTGCTCCCGGCACACCGCGGCGATCTGGGCGTCAAAGGCGAGGTTTCCGCGAGCGTCGGCTTCACGCACGGCCCGCGCGAACAGCGCCGGATAACGGTGTCCAGGAGTGAGAACTCGAATCGTCTCACTCTCCAAGAGAGCCTCGATTGCCTCAAGCGCTTCGTTGAGAGTGGACGGCGGGGTCGCGCATACGTATGTCAAACAGGCTGCATCTTGCGGGTTATTCGCCCGCCGCGATTTCCGAATCGGCCTTCACTCACATTTGCTCTCTTTGCCGCTCAAACGATCGTATTCGTTAGCAAAAGAGCTTCAATGATCTTTTTCTGTTTGGTTGTAAGTTGTTCATTTATAGGGGTTGGCTTTTTTCAATGAGAGTATTTGAGAGTCTGTGAGAGGCTTTCTGGCTTTTGGGTCCCGGCGAGGCCGTGGAATGGTTGTTCTCTCCTTTAAGTTGCAACTGAGTCAGTGTTGGTTTTGTCGCTTTTAGGATAACAAGTCGATCTTGGGATTCCTTGCGGGCGGTGGGCAAGCCTGTTGAGAACAAAGGGACTATATTTACAATTTATCCGTGACTGAGTTGGGATGATTTGCGGTTCTGGGGGGGCGGTGTTTTGGGGCCAAAGTGGCGTGTGGGTAGCCGGTTCGGCCGTTGGGTGGGGAGTTCGCGGCTCGCGGCTGCTGCGGGCGATTCCGCAAAAGTTGACAATAAAACCCGGTGACTGTCCCCATCAGATCCACCATCAGATCCATCAGCCCCACGAGGTTCGGGAGCTGTCCCCGATCTCCCCCGATCTCCCCGATCTCCCCGATCTCCCCCCGATCTCCCCCCGATCTCCCCCCCGATCTTCCCCCAGTACAGCCGCCGATTTTCGTCGTCCGGCTGGGGAGGCTCGCCTCCTTCACGGTTCAGGATGCTGCCGACGGCCTTCGTCGCGATGAACGTGCGCGATCTCCACGCCGCTGCCCTCCAACGCTTGGGATCGACCGCGCCGGTGACGCCGGACCTATCGCTTGCGGCGTTAGGCGCGAATCTCATCGATCACGTGCCCGAAGACGTCGGACAGCCGAAAATCGCGCCCTCCGAAACGATAGGTCAGCTTTTCGTGATCGGCGCCGAGCAAGCGCAAGACCGTGGCCCACAGGTCGTAGACGCTCATCGGGTTCTCGGCGACATGGTATCCGTATTCGTCTGTGGACCCGTAAATGAAGCCGGGGTTGACTCCGCCACCGGCAAGCCAGATGCTAAACCCGAAGGGATTGTGGTCGCGGCCGTCTTTCCCTTGTGCGAAAGGCGTGCGGCCAAACTCACCGGCCCAAATCACGAGAGTCTCGTCGAGCATGCCGCGCGCCTTGAGGTCTTTGAGCAGGCCGGCGATCGGCCGGTCCACCTGAAACGCCATTTCGGAATGTCCCTCGCGGAGTTCGCCGTGCTGGTCCCAGGGGTTGCCGACCTGACCTTTGTTTGTCGGGCGCATGAGGCAGGTGAGCTCGATGAATCGGACGCCGCGCTCGACCAGCCTGCGAGCCAGCAAGCATTCTTTGCCGTAGGCAGCGGTCTCGGGATTGGGCGAGTCCATCCCGTATAGTTTCTTCGTGGCGGCCGTCTCGCCGCTGAGATCCAACAGATCCGGAACCGCCGATTGCATGCGATAGGCCGTTTCGTAATTTCGAATCGCCGCCTCGATCGCCGGCTCTTGGAACCCCTCGGCCGCATATCGCTCGTCGAGCGCGCGGATGAGCTCGATCTTTTTCCTCTGAAGCGGGTCGGGATCGGCCGGCCGGATGTTGTTGAGCGCTTCCTTCTCTTCCGGGTAAAGAAAAGACGCTTGATGCGCCGCCGGCAGAAAGCCGTTGCCGTAGATGCCCACTCCGCCCAGCGGGATTCCCCCGCTCGCCAGCACCACAAAGCCCGGCAAGTTCGCACTCTCGGAGCCGAGGCCGTAGGTCGTCCAAGAGCCGGCGCTCGGATGACCGAGGAATGGATGGCCCGTATGGATGAAGTAGTTCGCCTGGGCGTGCTCGTTGGCTGTGCTCGTCATGCTGCGAATGACGCACAGATCATCGGCGCACGAGGCCATATGCGGAAATAGCTCGCTGAAAGCAATGCCGCTCTGCCCGTAGCGTTTAAACTCCCAGGGGCTGGGCATGACGCCGCCGACGTCGTTGAACATCGTCGGCTTGACCTCCACCGGCATCGGATTGCCGGCTTCTTGCTTCAGCAGCGGCTTCGGGTCCAGCGAATCGACGTGCGAGACTCCCCCGGACATGAAGCAGAAGATGACGTTCCTCGCCTTCGCGGGAAAGTCCAGTTGCCGCCCGTTCTTCAGCGTTTCCGGTCCTGCCGCGGGCAGCAGCGAGGCTAGCGCCATCGAGCCGAAGCCCGTGGAACAGCGGGCCAGCATTTGGCGGCGTGACAGATGGGTCCGATTGGCTGGGATGACGGGCGTCGTACTCACTTGAGATAGGCTCACTTGAGATAGATGAATTGCTTCAGGTTGAAAAGCGATTGGGCGAAGTCTTTCCAGAGGTTCTGGCTGCCCAGCGATTCCGTGTCCGCGAGACCATGTTCCTCGGCGAAGGCGGTCAGCGATGTCATCAGCAGATCGATCTCCGGCGGTTCCGGGCCGCGGCCGATGGCGCGCCGGAACATTCGCACAGCCCGGTCTTTGGGAGAAATGGCGCCGTCGGCCAATGCCCGGTTCGCCCACTTCGCTGCTTGGCCGACGACGAACGGATCATTCAGCATGGTGAGGGACTGCGCCGGAATGTTGGTCACATCTCTGCGGCCGCGCGTCGTGGACGGTTTGGGGGCGTCGAACACTTCAAGAAACGGGTTCTGGGCATTGCGCTTGACCGCCTGATAGACGCTGCGCCTCCTGTCGCCATCGAGTGGACCGCGCGGTCCGCCCCCTTCGGTTTTGCCCACATAGTAAACATTGATACTCGGACCGTACATCGCCGGGTCAAGATCGCCGGACGTCTTGAGTATCGCATCGCGAATCGATTCGGCCGGCAAGCGCCGCATGTTTTGATGCTGCACGAGCCGATTCTCCGGATCTACAGCGTGTGCCTCGGCGGACGAAGCGCTGCCCATCTGATAAGCCCGCGACAGCACGAGGAAGCGGATCATCTCCTTGATCGACCAGCCGCCGTCGACAAATCGTCGGGACAAGAAGTCAAGCAATTCCGGATGGGAGGGCTTGTCGCCCGCGGCGCCAAAGTTGTCGACCGTTGAGACGATCCCCCGACCAAACAAGTAGTGCCACAAACGGTTGACCAGGACCCTTGCTGTTAGCGGATTCTCCGCGCTCGCCAAGGCTCGAGCCAGCTCCAGGCGGCCGCTGCCGCCCGAGTGAAACAGATTGCCCCCAAGAGACTGCAGATAGCGCCGCTCGACCGGCTCCCCCGGGTTCTTGTGATCGCCTCGGATGAACAATGGCTGATCGAAGCTGGTTCCCGGCAGCACGCCAGGCGCCCGGCGAGGAATGGGCGCTTTGTGCTCCGTTGCCCGGTACTCTTCGACAAGAGCACGCAAGTCCGGCAACTCGTCCAGCCCCGCCGGCAGGAGACCAGCTCGGATGAAGGAGTCCAGAAAGGCGGTTTGGCGAGCGTCAAGCGTGCCCTCCGCCCAGGCCGTGACGGCCTCCCGGATGAGGCCGCTGTACCTCGTTTCCAGATCCTCCAGACTTTCCGGCGCGGGGCCGTCGAGCAGGTGTAGCATCGCGAGTGGCTCATCTTGCGGAGATTCCTTGCCGTCATGGAACACAATTTCAATCACACCGAAGTTCGAGCGCCCGTCTTCGAGGGCCTTGCGCTCGGGTTTGCGCGAGTTGAACCAGAAGGGCCGCGATCGGTCGTCCAGGGTCTGAAACTCGATGTGGGCGTTGTCTCCCTTGCGGTAGGCGGTGTCGAAACGAATCCACTGAGGCTGATCGCCGGTCAGCTCCGTGGCGGGATGAATGCCGCCATTGCCGATGGGATAATTCTCAACCACCAAGCGAGCCGATGCGAAGTTGCCTCCGCTGACCCGCAAACTGATGTAATCGCTTGAAACGCGAAATCGCGGCGACCCGAGAATGCCGCCGTATTTCTGAGTGTCCAGTCCGGTGTGGATTCCAGCGGGCAGCAAGCCGGCGATGACTCGGTCATCTTTGGGGAGGATACGAAACTCGCCGTTCCGCGAGGCTCCTTCGGGCACACCCGGACCATACGGGAACCATTTGTCGTAGTCGCCCCGCTTGCTCAAGTCCCAGGCTTGCTGAAACACCCGCTGGTTCTGATTACGCCGGGCTTCTGCTTCGGCGAACCAGTATTGGCGCAAGCAGTTCCACTCGCTGCGGAAGTGGTCGCCGTCCAGCCCGCGGACCGCAAGCCAAGGCTGCAGCGGGTCTTCCTCTTTCAGTTCGCTGCTCTCGACCACCCCCAGCAGTGTCTTCAGCCGCGGATCTTGCTCCCGATCCGCTCCTTCTTCAGAGTTGGAATCGTCGCTTCTTCCCAACTCCCCGTCCGCTTCCCTCAACAATGAGGCGAATGCGGCCGTCTGCTTGGTCCAGGCCTCGGAAAGCCCCTTCTTGATCTCTTGTCTCAACTCCTCCAGACGGCCGCGGCCGGTTTCCAGCAGCTCCGGCGAGTCGATGGTGACGAGCCCGTGGCGGCTGCTGGCGAAAACTCCGTAGAGCGCGTAAAAGTCCTTCTGCGTGATGGGGTCGAACTTGTGGTCGTGACAACGCGCGCACGAGACGGTCAGGCCTTGGAAGGCTTTCGAAAGCACATCGATCTGATTCTCGACGACCTTAACCTGATCATCGAGCGCATCGACGGGAACGTATCCGTACTCGACCATCCGCAGATTCCCCGGGCCCAGCATCGATTCATTGAGCCCGGCGGCCGCGTCGATGCGCGGATTTTCGAGCAGGTCCCCCGCCAGATACTCGCGAAGCATCTGGTCGTAGGAAACGCCGGAGTTGAACGCGCGAATCAGGTAGTCGCGGTACCGCCAAGCCATCGGAAGCCCGAAATCCCCCTGGCTACCGTGAGACTCGCAGTAGCGTACCCAGTCCATCCAGTGGCGCGCCCAGTGTTCCCCGAAGCGATCCGAATCGAGCAGCCGGTCGACCAATTCTACAAAGGCGGCCGGAGATTGGCTATGGACAAACGCCTCCACCTCTTCGGGGCGAGGCGGTAGCCCGGTTAGGTCGAAGGCGAGGCGACGAATCAGCGTTCGCCGGCTAGCTTGAGGCGCCGGCCGAAAGCCTGCCCCTTCCAGCTTGGCGAGGATGAACGCGTCGGCTTCGTTCAGCACCCAAGCTTCGTCCTGGACCGCCGGGGGCTCGGCGGTTCCTACCGGCCGGAACGCCCAGTGTTTCCGGGCGCGCTCTTCGATGGAGGCGGCGTCCGCATCGGGCTCTTCCGTCGACGGCCAGACAGCTCCGTTTTCGATCCACTTTGCGAAGTCGGCGATCTTGCCGGTGGACAGCTTGCCCCCGAGCGGCATCTGGGGGCCCTCATGCCGCAGCGCCCGCAGCAACACGCTAGCACCCGGATCGCCCGGGATGACTGCGGGACCGCGCCCGCCGCCCGCGAGCGCCGCTTCCCGCGAATCGAGGCGGAGCCCCGCCTGCTGTATTTTCGAGCCGTGGCAGCTCCAGCACTGTTCCGCCAGAACCGGCCTCACTCGGGTCTCAAAGAAAGCGGCGTCCTCATCTGAGACCGCACCCGCCAGTCCTGCCGCGGCAAGAACTAGCCCGCAAAACCCGCGCCTGACCGCTGATGAAATCATCCCGGCTTCGCCCCGCCGAGAATCGTTTGGTCTGGGCCGTCCACTATAGAAAGATTGTATCGCTTATTGACCTTTCTGCGGATCAGATCCTCCGATTGAACGAGTGGTTGACTGCGGCGCGGCGACCTCGAGGAAATCCTGACCTACGTCGACAAGCTGAACGAAATTGATACGTCCGAAGTCGAACCCATGGCGCAGGTCATCTACGCCGGGAGCGAAACTTCGACACTGCGGGACGACGTGAATCGGCCAAGCTTCGATCCAGCGGTCGCGCTACGGTCAGCGCCGCAAGCAGGAGCCGGTCAATTCAAAGTCCCCCGGGTGAGGCGCGGTTAATATTGCGTTCTCCCGCGGCAAACCGATTCATGACTTCGGCGTAAAGCTGGAGGCTGTAGGCCTCGCTGATCGTTTCTCTTTGATCAGCGAAGGCGCGCAAGTTTGCCGCGAGATCCCCGTCGATGCGATGCCGCACGTCATAGACATCCTGCGTTTCCTTTTCAGCCCTGAGTTGCGATAGCTTTTCGGCCAGTTGCTGGAGCACGCCCGCCAGGTGCTCGACTGTCTCGTGCGCCTGCTGATGGGAGTCGCCGCGGCCGCGCTCAGCCTTCGACTCAGACCCTGCGCCGGATCGCTGAAGCGAAGGGCATGCGTCTGAGAATCAGCTTTGAGCCTGCGACCGTCGAGCGGTGAGCCTTGCCCCGCGGGCACGATCAAGCGCAACGAAGTAGTGGCCGGCTTCTCCAATAAGCGCTTGATCATATCGGCAACGGCGTAACACTGATCTCCTTGAACCAAACGACCGATTCTTCGTCGTGGTTCTGGAGGCCAATGTATCCGCTGTCAGGCCGGGGGCCGCGCTGGGGTTCGTAATATTTCTTTCGTTCGGGGACGGATTGCGAACCTTCGAAAGTGTTGACAACCTTCCCGTTCACGCTGATGACGGTTTTCTGCCCTTCGAGCTTGATTTCCATCGTGTTCCAGCCGGAACGCGAAGGGGAAAACTCTTCAGCGCTCGACATCGAATAAATCGCGCCGGTGCGATGGAACTCGTCACCTCCATCGGCGATCTGCACCTCATAGCCGCGGTGAACGGGGAACCAGGCGTCCTGAGGCTTTTCCGGGATGCGAATGAAAACGCCGGAATTAGCGTTTGGCCTCGAACCTTTGTAAACCACCCGGATAATCGCGTCGCCGATCTTCTCCTCCGCGTACCAGAGCAGACCCATGCCGCCTTCTGTTTTCAACGCGCCGTCCTCAATCGAGAAAGAGCCTTTGCCGGCGTGGCTCCAGCCAGTCAGGTCCTTTCCGTTAAAGAGCTGCTCGCGAGGCTGGTCAGCGCCAACGGCTGCCGAGCCAAACATCACGGCGAACAAGGCGGCAGCGATTGCGATTCGGCTTTTCATGGCATTTCTCCAGGCCCCTACAGGATAGCGAACGGGCAGTGTGGAATTCCGTGACAGCCACCTCCTCCAGCGGACGCGAGTCAAACCTCTTCGGTCAGCTCCGCCGGTCGCTCAGCTTGAGCGACCCGCGTCATTCGCCCTCGGCGGTCCAACAGAAACTGGTTCCCGTGCCAATAGACACGGCTCCCGAAGAAGCTGGACAACCAGACGAGAAAAGCGAGAAGGTCCGCCAGCGGCAGCAACCAGAGTCTTCGCTTTACCTCTCGCGAGTCCACGCAATCGGTCGCCAGCCAGGCAGCGGCAAACCGCAAAGTCAGGCAGCAGAACGCCAACGCCGTCAAGACCGCCGCGCCCCCCCCCACCGCAAGCGCCGCGAGGCTCCAAACCGTGCCGTGGGTGACGATCAGTCCGGCGTGTCCCCATGGCCGCATGACGCGAATCGTGCGCGACCACCGCAACAGATGGCGCCACACGGCCTTCCAAGAATCAGCCGGAAGAAGCGTTTCAACGGCATATCCTGACAAAGCGACATTCAGGCCACTGCCTGCGATCAGGTTCCCCAGCACATAGTCGTCGGCCAGGAAGGGTCTGATCCGCTGGAAGCCCCCAATGCGCGCCAGGTCTCCGCGCCGCAGCAGCATGGTGGCGCCCAAGGCGAATTGCATCCCTTGCAGGCTTCTTCCGAGCAGCACTTGCCCTTGGTATTCCGCCGAAATCCACAACGCCTCGATGAGGGATGGGAAGGTTCCGCCGGGCTTGGCACGATAGAGACAGCTCACCAGCCCCACTCCGCCCCTAGACAGATCACTCACGATGCGCCGGAAATAACCACTCCCCACCCGGATATCGCTGTCGTTGACGAGCAATAAGTCATAGCGCGCTTGCGCCGCTAATTTCTCGAGAACAAAAACCTTCGGGTTCCCCTCGGGTGAAGATCCGCACTCGACCAGTTCGATCCGCAGTTGCGGAAATTCACGTGCAAGCCGGCGGACGGCCTCAGCCGCCGGGTCGCGTCCGCCGCTTACGCTACTTACGCCGAACAACAGCTCGTACTCGGGGTAGTCCTGAAGCGCGTGCGCGCGAATGTTTTCGTAAAGAGCCGGCGCGGAGCCGCTTACGGGTTTTAGTACCGAGAGGGCCGGCAGGGCGATCGGATTGCCGTCCTCGGAGCTGTGGTGGTTGCGGCCGCGGCGGAACCGCCAAGCCGAATAGCAGACTCCGAGGTAGCAGGCCGTGGCGCAAACCAGCAAGAGCCCCAGGGCTGCCGCGGGGAAATGGATGACGAGTTCAGCCACGATCCGCTACCAGGAAATTAGAACAACACCGCAGGCAACCAAGGCCGCCGCGGCGAAGCGGCGCGCTGAAATCCTCTCCTTGAGAAAAATCCTTGCCAGCAGAGTTTCCACGACATACGCTCCGGCTGTCGCCGGCACTGCGAAACTCACGTCCTCGATGGAGAGCAGCGCCATGAAGGCGAAGAACGAAACCGCGTAGCCCGCGATAGCAAGCCAGATAAAAGCGTTTCGCGCCAGCGCCGCGGCGCTCCGGATCAGCGAGCGTGGCCCAAAGTTATTCATCTCGCCTAAGCGGCGCATGGCGGCGGCCTTGAGCAAGTCACCCAGCACGGTCCCGCCGATCACCAGCGTGAGCAGGAAGATGGTCAAATCTCGTCTCCCGTTTCCGGCCTGTCAACGGTGGACACCGGAGTGGAACCGGCCAGCGCCACGCCCAGGGTCACCAGCAAAGTCCCGGCCCATCTCATTTCAGAGATCTTTTCATCCAGAAATCCCCAACTGAGCACGGCGACGAGCACGTAACCAATCGAGGTCACCAGCAAGACATAGCTCAGGTCCGCCCAACTCAACACAATGGCATGAGCAATGAAAAACAGAAGCAGCAGGCTCACGCCCGCGAGCACCCAGGGGTTGGTCATCGCCTGAAAGCCGGAGTAGATCAGGTCCGCCGGCGAATAGGAAGCGATGCTGCCGACCTGCTCCATGCCGTACCCCAACACCACGTTGCCGAGGGCATTGGCAACGATGACGACCAGCAGGAATCCGGTGGTTTTCACCTCCCGCGGGTGCCGCCAGACAGGGCGACACGGCACGCAAGAGTGCGTGCGTCAGGTTCGAAAAGCCAAAGTCCATGGCGTAAGAGTGAGCAGCGGCGGCGGCGAATGGGCCGGTTTGCTCCCGCGCCCCTCCAGGGCTTGACCATTCGGGGGGGGCGCACCTAGGGTTGTGCTTCGCTCCACCCTAGGCTACGATCCTGCGCCGCTTCGCGGCTTGAAAGGCCCTCAGTGAAAGGTATTGGCCCTAACCCGTCACGCCGCTTGATCGTCACGCCGCCGATCGGCGACGAATCGCTGACGCTTCGCCCGAAGCGACAGGTATTCCTTCGCTTCCTTGTAGAGGCGCCGACGCTCGGTTCCATCGAACAGGGCTTTGCGAACAATTCTCCAAGCTACTTTTGGACGGAAGTAATACTCGTCGTAAAAGCGTTCGACCCACTCGAGGATTTCGGGCTGATCCAGCTCGCCGTAGGTTATGTTCGGCAGTTGGTGGCCCGTCTCGTCCGTCATCGAGTCAAGCGTGATCAGGCTGTTCGACTGCACATAGTCGTGGAACTCGGTGCCGGGGTAGGGGTGAGCGATCGAAACTTGTATCGTCTCGGTATCCATACGCTTGGCGAAGTCGATCGTACGGCGAATGGATTCCCGTGTTTCACCCGGCAGTCCGACAATGTAGTCGCCATGAATCAGCAAACCCAGTTTCTTGCAGCTCTTGGTAAACCGCTCGGCTTGCTCGATCGTGGCGCCTTTCTTGATGTTCTTGAGGATCTGGGGATCGCCGGACTCGTAGCCGACGATGAGAAGCCGGCAGCCGGCGTCTTTCATGGCTTTCAGAGTTTCGTGGCCCACCGTTACCCGTGATGTGCAGGACCACGTGAAATTGAGCGGCTTCAGCTTCTCGCACAGTTCGATCACTCGCGACTTCCGGATGTTGAACGTGTCGTCGTCGAAAAAAATCTCCTTCAGGCCCGGGAAATTCCGCAGCGTCCAGTGCACCTCCGCCGCCACGTCCTCCGCCGAGCGGGTTCGCCAGCGGTGCCCCGACAACGTTTGCGGCCACAGGCAAAACGTGCATAGAGCCGGACAACCCCGCTCCGTATAGAACGCCAGGTATGGATGCAGCAGAAAAGGGACGTTGTAGCGCTTGAAGTCAAGATCCCGTTTATAGACCTTCGTGACCCAGGGCAATGCGTCCAGGTCATCAATCGGCCGCGCCTCCGGATTGTGGACGAAGCCCCCATTTTCGCGGAAGCTGGCGCTGGGAATGTCGCGCAGCGCCGTGCCGTTGGCGTAGTCAACGACAGGGTGATCAAACTCTTTTCTGATGACAAAGTCGATCGCCTTGCTGGCGGCCAAGCTTTCCTCTGGAAGCACCGTGACATGCGGGCCTACAAAGCAGATCTTGAGTTCAGGATTGGCCTCCTTCATCCTTTCGGCAAGCGCGACATCGTTGTCGAACCCCGGAGTCGATGTGAACAGGACAAGGAACTCGAACTCACGCGCCATCTCGATCGTCTGGGCCGGGGTGACCTTGTGCGGCGGCGCGTCGACGACTTTGCTGCCGGGAAGCAGCCCAGCCGGGTAGCAAAGCCAAACGGGATACCAATACGACTCGATCTCGCGGGTCGCCGGCCATCGAGAACTCGCTCCTCCGTCGAAGTTTTCAAACGACGGGGGGTTAAGAAACAGGGTCTTGCGGGGCATTTAGAGAACGTAAGAGGTTCAGAATAACAGATCTATCCCGCTGGTCAGGCTGAAGATGGATCCAACCAATGGATCAAACCATATGGACTACTGTTCTTCCAGCTCGATCCGTATCTCGTTCCACGGTGGCAGAGCCGATGGATGTGCCAGCGAAGCCAGATCCGCTTCGATGTCGCGCGATTGCAGGGGACCCAGCTCCTCATCGAGACGGAGGTCGAAACTCGCCAGCGGCGATGCCGAAGCGCGGCTGTTCCGTGATCTCAAATGCACCTTTAGATCGACATGATTCGTGGGTATGTCGCCGTGGTTCACAACTACGGCACGGACCTTCAGCTTCTCGCTTTCCTGGTCCCACCAGGTGCGCACGCCGGCTACTTCCAGGTCACCCACGCTGGCCGAGCCCAATCCTGAATCCTCGCTGCCCTCGCCCACATTTTCGAGCTTCAGCTTTTGCCCATCGCCGAATAGCTCAGGGTTTGTGAAGTAGACGATGACGCCAATCGTTACCACGAAAACCCCAGCCAAGATCGCTAAAAAACGGGGCGGGATCGACCAAGCAGCGGATTTTCGAGGGGCTCGCCGGACGCGCTGAACGGGCTGGCTCCGCGGCACTCGCTGAGGAGGGCGTGCGGGCGCGGGCCGGTCAGCGGTTTGCGCCTCCGCGCCCGTGCCGCAATACGGACAAGCGGTTTCACCGACGTCAATCTCGCGGCCGCATTTGGGACATTCAGTCGTAAACATGTCTTCTCTAAGCGAATTGTAGCACTGGCGGTTCAGGGGCTTGCTCAACGGAGCCTTCGCCCTCGGATGGCGCACCGCGCTGGGTCGCTGTCAGCGAAAGGTCAAGTCACGGTAACGGATAATGGAGAATCACCTTCCCACATGATGCTCTTCACACCTAGTGCGGTGCGCCAATAGTACCGCCACGTATAGATTTCGGTTGGGGAAGAGGGAAGCCCGTTGAAACGGGCTGACAAACCTTCAGCGGCCGGGGATTACCAGCCGTAAAACGACTGGCCTGGAAACCCCAAGCCGCGTGAACGCGGCTCCAATGGCCGGTGTCACGCCGCTAACAGGCACGGAAGCGACTCGCCATACGTTACGGTCTGATTGGCGCACTACACTAGGCGGCTCCTTTCCAGGCCGCCCGCTACACTGAAATCATGATTCAGCTCACGGGAGCGTCCATGCGGTTTGGCGCCAAGGTCCTGTTCGAGGACCTCAATTGGCTGATCACGCCGCAGGAACGCGTGGGTATCGTGGGCGGCAACGGGACCGGCAAAACCACGCTGCTGAAAATCCTGGCCGGGATCGAGCAGCTCGACAGCGGAACGATCACTCAACAAAGAAGTTTGCGAGTCGGCTACCTGCCGCAAGACGGCCTGACCCTATCGGGGCGGAGTGTTTTCGAGGAGTGCCTCAGCGTGTTCGACGAGGCGCTGGCACTCGAGCGAGAGCAGGAAGAACTCACGGAAAAGATGGGCACGCTCGATCACGAAGGCGCTGAGTATGCCGCTGTCGCGGAGCGATATCAGTGGGTTCACGATCGATATCTGGCCCTGGACGGCTACACGAAAGAAGCGCAGGCCGGCTCCGTGCTCGCCGGACTCGGGTTCGTCAAGAATGACTGGCCGCGCCGGACCGAAGAGTTTTCCGGCGGCTGGCAGATGCGCATCGCCCTCGCCAAGCTGCTGCTCGAAAAGCCCAACCTGTTGCTGCTCGACGAGCCGACGAACCACCTCGACTTGGAAGCCCGAAATTGGCTCGAAGGCTATCTCTCCAGTTATCCCTACGCCTGCTTGCTGATCTCGCACGACCGTTATTTCATTGACACGACCGTTAAGAAAATCATAGAAATCTGGCACAAGAAGGTCCATTTTTACACGGGGAACTATTCGAAATATGAAGCGGCCAAAAAGCAACGCCTGGAGCAGATTCAGGCCGCCTACAAGAACCAACGGGACGAGATCCGGCGTCTGGAAGCCTTCATCAACCGTTTCCGCTACACGGCCACGAAAGCGCGCCAGGTGCAAAGCCGCGTCCGGGTGCTTGACAAGATGGAGCGCATCGAAGTGCCTGATGAGGAAGCGACGATCCATTTCCGCTTCCCTCAGCCGAAAGCCAGCGGGCGTGTTGTCATGCGGCTCGAGCACGCCGCAAAGAGCTATGGCGCGAACGAAGTGTTCCGGGATGTCAGTCTCAGCATCGAAAAAGGAAGCCGCATCGCGCTTGTCGGCCACAACGGCGCCGGCAAATCAACTCTGATTCGCTTGCTCGCCGACGGCGCCGAACTCAGCGCCGGCGAGCGCGAGTTGGGACACAACGTCGAAGTCGATTATTTTGCGCAGGACCAGTACAAGGTACTTGACCCCGATGCGTGCATATTCGACGATATCGCGTCGGTCGTTCCAAACTGCTCCGACACCGAGATTCGCTCAGTGCTGGGATGCTTTCTGTTCTCGGGCGACGACGTATTCAAGCCCATCGGTGTCTTGTCGGGAGGGGAACGAAACCGCTACGCGCTAGCCCGCATGCTGATGCGGCCGAGCAACTTCATGCTGCTCGACGAGCCGACGAACCATCTCGATCTGCGGGCCAAGGATGTGCTGCTTCGGGCGCTGCTCGATTTCAGCGGCACGATCGTTTTCGTCTCGCATGACCGCTATTTCATCGACAAGCTGGCCACGCAAGTCCATGCCATCGGCGGCGGAGAAGTCAGGATCTACGCGGGCAACTACGAGGACTATCTCTGGCAAACCGAAAAAGAAGGAAGGCCGAGCGAGGACGAGTTTGTCCCTCCGAAATCGGGGAAGCCTTTGAGCAAGAAAGCAGCCCAGGCACAGCGGAAACCGGCCCCCTCCGTTAGTGACGCTCTGCGGAGCGCGCTGCAGTTGGCCGGGAGCGAGTCCAACGGCGCCGAGCATCCCAACAAGCGCGGCAAGCGTATGAACCCCATTCTCGCCAAGCGGGCCCGCAAACAGATCGCCGAGCTCGAGGCTGAAATCGCGCGCCTCGAAACCGAGATCGCCGAACTCGAAGTTCGGCTCGGCGCGTCCCGAAATCATCAGCAAGCGGAGGAGATCACGAGGGAAATGGAAGGGCGCCAAGCCCGTATTCAGACCCGCGAAAAGCAGTGGGAAGAACTCTCGGAGAAGCTCGAAGCCGAGGCCTAGCGGGCCGCGGCAGAAGTGCGTTCGGACAAAAAAAGGGACTGCCCTCCGATGTTCGTTGGCCGAACCGTTTTGTATCCAACAACAAGCGGGCCGCGGCAGTTCGCGATAGAACCTGAGGCGCGCTGATGAGACGGCCAGAGGTCACCCAACACTCCCAAATCCGCCGCGCAATTTCTGTTCGTTTTCCTTGGTTTCGTGTTATATTCAAACGCAGCACAATGCCTCCGGTACGGATTCCCGCACCTGGGAAGACGGATCTGCCATAGCGATGATCCGGGCTGAGACGAACGGTCAACACCCGCCACAATACTGGGAACGAGGAGAGCTTCTAGACAGATGCTACCTGGTGAGGACAGACGTCAACGATCGCGGCAGGCGGCTGACGAGGCGCCATCGGTGCAGATCGGCTTGAAACAGGGCGGGGGCGCCGTGCAGGCCGTGGGCGGCACGATAGTTGACTTCAGTGACTCGGGAGTAGGTCTGTCGATTCGAACATCCCTTCAGGCCGGAAATCTTGTCACGCTCTGGGGCCCCTTTTTCAAGAAGAACGGCGGTCCCGAACAGTCTGCTCGCGTCGTGCACTGCCGCATTTACAGTGGCGGCGGCTTTCGCGCCGGGTGTGTCTACACCAAAGCCGATCCAGACAAGACCGCGGACCAGAGTGCCGCGCGGCCTTCGGACGATTCGTTCGTCGATTACTACGAAGCGTTGCAGATTAGCCCGAACGCCTCTTTCGAAACGATCCAGCGTGTTTATCGCATGCTGGCGCACCTCTACCACCCCGACAACAAAGAAACGGGACACTCTGAAGCTTTCCAGTTGCTGCTCAAGGCTTATCATGTGTTGGGTGATCCCGAAAAGCGGGCGAAGTACGACATTTCCTACCATGCCGAGCGCACGAAGCGCTGGAAAATCTTTGACGACAGCAAGGCCGCGCAAGGCGTGGAAGCCGAGAAAAGAAAGCGCTGGGGTGTGCTTTCGATCCTGTACCGGCAACGTATCGAAGACCCTGAGCATCCCGGCATGAGGGCCAATGAATTCGAGCAGTTGCTCGGTTGTCCCAGAGAGCATCTCCTGTTCACTTGCTGGTACCTGCGGGAGCAAGGTTTGATACGGCATGAACAGAACGCTCGTTATGAAATCACCGCTCACGGCGTGGACACAGCCGAAAAAGCGGGCCTCTGGAAGCCGCAAGAGCTGCCACCGCTGCTCGAAGAGGGAGATCTCGAGGAAGTAAGCGACGAAGGGAACTAGACTAGTCTTATCTGGAAGCAGTCCGGGCGTCCAGCGTAGGGCGAGTGGGGCGGGGAAAGCGCGGCGTAACGGTGCGCGGGAGCTTTCTGCTTGACAACCTTGCGGATCTGGTCTGCCTTGACCCCGGCGGGAAGCGAGCCCTGAGGGATAACCGATGAAACAATCACGCGGCAAACAGCCAACAGCAGGAATGGACCGGCGGGCCTTGATCCGCCGGGTAGCGACCGTGGCGACGGCCACAGCCGCCACGACTATACACCCGGCTGTAGCCGAGGCTCACGAAGGCGCCGCCCCTCGTGGCAAGCACAACACGGTAGTCGCATCCTATAGCAAAGGAATCGTCGAAACGACGGCTGGAAAGATCCGCGGATATAACCACAATGGAGTCTTCATCTACAAGGGCGTGCCCTATGGAGCTCCGGCCGGCGGGTCTCGCCGCTTTCTGCCGCCGGCCAAGCCGACGCCCTGGGCCGGGGTCCGTAGTTCCATGAACTTTGGGCCCGCCTGTCCGAACAACATTCCGAACCTGAACGGCGGCGACAACTCGCCGGGGAACGACGAAGACGCATTCCTGCTCTACCGCTCCTACGGGAGGTCGAACGCGGGCGAAGACTGTCTGAGGGTCAACGTTTTCACGCCCGAAATAAACGGCTCCAAGAAACGCCCGGTCATGGTCTACATGCACGGCGGGGGCTTCACAGGCCATTCCGGCCATGGCTTGCTGGCCTACGAGGGGACGAATCTGGCTCAGCGCGGAGACGTCGTTTTGGTGACCCACAATCATCGCCTCAACATCTTCGGCTACCTGGACCTCTCGCAACTGGGCGAGACTAAGTACGCGAGCTCGGTGAACGTCGGGATGCTCGATATCGTCGCGGTGCTCGAGTGGGTTCGCGACAACATCTCGAACTTTGGCGGGGACCCGGACAACGTTACGATCTTCGGGCAGTCCGGCGGAGGCGCAAAGGTCGGCACCCTGATGGCGATGCCCGCGGCGAAAGGGCTGTTTCATCGCGCTATCGTGCAGAGCGGCTCTTCGCTCCGGATGGGGCTGCCGGAGGACTCGGCCAGGATCGCGGCGGCCGTGCTCGGCGAGCTCAACCTAAACGCATCGCAAGTCGATCGGCTCCAGGCGACGCCAATCGAGAAGATCATTCTGGCCGGACGAGCCGCACTGGCCAAGCTCCGACCGCCGCCGGGAACGCCACGCGGCGAGGCGGGCAGGCGAATCGGATGGAGCCCGACGGTCGACGGGAAGGCTCTGCCGAATCACCCCTTCGATCCGGTCGCCCCAGCAATTTCGGCGAATGTGCCCTTGCTGGTTGGAACCAACCTGAACGAATTCGTGAACGGCGTGGACAATCCGGAAGTGGACTCGCTGACGAACGAGCAGCTGATGGAGCGTTTGAGGAAGCGGTACGGGCACAAGAGCCCGGCGATTGTTGAGGCTTACCGTCGTGAGTATCCCAAGGAGACGCCGTTCGGGCTATGGGCGGCGATCTCGGTGGCGTCCACGCGCCAGAACGCCTTCACGCAGGCGGAGCGTAAAGCCGCGCTCGGGGCCGCGCCAGCCTACCAGTATATTTTTGGCTGGCGAACGCCGGTGCTGGATGACAGGCCGGGCACGTTCCACAGTTGCGAGATCACGTTTGTATTTGACAACGCCGATCTGTGCCTGAACCTGAGCGGCGGGCTTCCGGAAGCCCTCGCCCTTTCCACCAAAGTGAGTCAGGCCTGGGTCAATTTTGCCCGCCGCGGCAATCCGAGCCATAGCGGCTTGCCGAATTGGCCGGCGTTCACTGCGGAGCAGCGGGCAACGATGATCTTCGACAACAAGTGTGTCGTCAAGAACGACCCAGAAGGTGAAGGACTTCGGCGAATTCTCAAGGTATCATGATCTCCTGGGAGGCGATCCGGGAGCAGACTCCTCCAGCAGGAAACAGTCCGCTGCCCCCGCCGCATCCCTCGGGAGCGCATCCCGCTCCCAAAAAAATTGGCATGGGCTGGGTTTTATTGTCAACGTCTGTGGATACGCCCGCGGCTGCCGCGAAAACCAGGTGACTGTCCCCAGCGGAAGGTGGCCGACCGCCTTGCCGCAGATTAAGCCGGCGCCCGAGGCGGCGCTCGAGGTCTTCCACAAATGCCTCGCCTCCGCAGGGTCGTCCGCTCTGGGTCGCGTCTCGCAAACGAGAAGTATCCGCTTATATACTCCAGGCCAGGCTGGCCGCTCGCCCCACGCGTGCCGCCTCCCGATTCTTCGGGAGGAAATTGAAGGTTGTTCTTCGTCGCGCAAAGAATTCACCCCGACCCGACGGCAAAGTCGGCCAAACTGCGTTCCCGGGCCTTGAGTTGAGCGAGATTGGCCAACGCATCTTCCGTCCCGCTCGTGCCGCCTGAGAACAGCCACTTTTGCCACGGGCTAGAGTTCAACTGCCGGCACGAGCGTGCCATCGTCGCGCCGGGATGAGCGAAGGGCTCGCGTTGGCAAGCCAATGCGGTGATGGAACCGGGTGCGCGTTTCCGGAGCGGCCCAAAGCGGACTTCCGTCCGCACCCGGCCGACCTATTGAGGGCGGCCTTTGTGAGCGCTCCTCGGGTTGGCGGCGACTTTGTTCGGTGTCGCCCTGTCAGGGCTCTCTGCTGGATCGGTTTTGCACCTAGGGCTGACGCCCTAGGCTGTTCTTCTTTCGCCGCTTTCGCGGCTTTTCTTGTCGTTCCGGCGCCAGATCCTCGGGCGGGCTGAAGAGCAGGGTTCCTTGGAAGTCTCGGCGGCTCTTGACGAGCGCGTCGTTCACCGCCAAACTGGTGGATTGACTCTTGCAGGAGAGTAAACACGGCAATGATTCTCCCTCTGACACCGATCCGTTTCTTGCTGGAGGCCGCTGAGAACTACGGCCGCAAAGTTGGCATTGTTGACGGTGAAAAAAGGCTGACTTACTCGGAAATGCTGGACCGCTCGAGCCGGCTGGCGGCGGCGCTGCGGAATCTCGGCATAGAGGACGGCGACCGCGTGGCCACCCTGAGCTTCAATTGCCATCAATTGCTGGAAGCCTATTACGGCGTGCCGATCGCGCGAGCTGTCCTGCTTTCCTTGAACGTGAGGTTGTCGCCGGAAGAGCAGACCTACATTCTGGAGCACTCGGGTTCGAAGATCGTGCTGTTTGATCCTGAGTTCCAGCCGCTCGCCGATGTTTTGCACAAGAATCTGCCCGCGATCCAGTGGGTTGCTCTCGAGGCCCGCGATGGGCAGCCCGATTGGGTCCATCCACGGACATACGAAGAATTACTCGCCGCGGCGAAGCCAGAACCCGTCGACTTCACGGCCTACGATGAGAACGCTCTGGCCGAGCTTTTTTATACCAGCGGCAGCACCGGACGTCCCAAAGGCGTCATGCTCAGCCACCGTACCCTCTATCTGCATGCGCTCTATGCCATCATCGGCGCGCGCCGCCGTGCAGGCAATGTCGCGGCGGACCGGATGTGCGAAATGCACACCATCCCCTTATTTCACGCGAACGGCTGGGGACGGCCTCATACGATCACCTTTGCAGGGGGGCGCCACGTCATCGTGAAGCGTTTCGACCCCGCTGAAGCTTGCGAGCTGATCGCACGAGAGAGCGTGACCGCGTTTTCGATGGTTCCAACGATGGCCACCACGATGGTGAACTTTCCCGGCCTCGGCGACTACGACTTAAGCAGTCTGCAAGAAGTGTTCGTCGGAGGCGCCGCGCCGTCGGCCGCCTTGATCGGCGAAATCGAGGAAAAGCTCGGGTGCCGCGCGTTTGCCGGATACGGCATGACCGAGACTTCGCCGGTGGCCGCGATAGCGCATGTCAAGGAAACACTTGGAGATATTAGCGAGGGTGAGCGGGTTCGCCGGCAAGCGATGACCGGAACGGCCCTGGGCGGCGTGGAGGTAAGAGTCGCGGCTCCGGACGGGAAAAACGTTCCAAAGGATGGGGAAACGGTCGGGGAGATCCTCTTCCGCGGCGACATCGTCATGGACGGCTACTGGCGAGAACCCGAGGCAACGGCGGCAGCCATTGAGAACAACTGGCTGCACTCGGGAGATATGGCCGTCTGGGACGAGGAAAACTACTTGTTGATCGTAGACCGCAAGAAGGACATCATTATCAGCGGCGGCGAGAACATCTCGTCGATCGAAATCGAGAAAGTGCTAGCCGGCCACGCCGCCGTCTACGAGGTCGCGGTTGTCGGAGTGCCGGACGAAAAGTGGGGTGAAGTTCCCGCTGCTTTTGTGGTCCTCAAGCCGGATGCATCCGCCACGGAAGATGAGTTGAGAGGTTTCGTGCGCGGTCACTTGGCCGCGTTCAAGGCGCCAAAGTCAGTTGAGTTTCGCGACGAGCTGCCCAAAGGCGCAACAGGGAAGATTCTCAAGCGGGCTCTGCGCGACCCTCATTGGGAAGGGATGGAAAGGCGCGTCCATGGCAGCGGTTAACCTGTAGTCAGCTGGCGGAAATGCAGGTTAACAGAGGCCCGAACGATAGTGAGGGGGCCGGTTGACAAAGCCCTCCCGAACTCCTTCTTCAGCCCGTTGCAACGGACTTTCGATCCGCTGCGCGGGCCATCGTCGAAGGCCTGCCGTCTTCAGCGCAGCGCGTGCTCTGGCGGCATTATCGAATCGACGAGCATCACAGCAACGCCTGCACGCTTTGGCGGAGCATGAGTTCTCCGCAAGAGCCGGCGGCGGAGCAATATGCCCGCTTGCAGGCCGCCGGACAGTTAGAGCTGCTGACATCCCCCGAATGGCTCGGGGTGAAAGACGGAAGGTTGCGGATCGAGTTCCCACTACCGCGAGCTGGCGTTTCTCTGCTGCAGCTCAGTTGGTAGAGAGTGCTGGTAGAGGGTGCGCCAGCCACCTGTCATGCTGCCCGCTCGCTTCTTGTCGAGATGCGCTCGATTGGCGTGAAACCGGGGTGAAACAGCAGGAACCGCAGGAAACCGCGGGAAACCGGGACAGCCTCAATTACGAGCCGGGCTTCGGCGTCGAATTTAACGTACGACGAACTTGACGTACGTCGTCATTGGACAGGGAAACCGAGGGAACCCGGGACAGCCTAAATTGCGAGCCATGGGCGGCTCGTGCAGCCGTGCTTGCCACGTCTTTCTTGGGCGGTCAGCCGAGCTTCGCTGTCAAAACCGAGGCCGTCCCGGTTCACGGTTCCGAAGGCTGTATCAGAGCCGAACGTCGAGGCTTGTTCCCCGAAATTGAGTCCCCTTTTGTTCCTTTTTAGAAGTCCCACTTTCTCGTCCCATCTTCATCGGTCCTGTAGACTTTGGATCTAGTGTGGTCTCGATATCTACGCAGAGCCGTTGGGTGCGGGACGTTTTCGTGGACACCACTCTGTGTGGAAATGACCGTATACCTCGCGTTGCATTTCTTGATGAAGCTGAGTTCAGCACCACTGAGGCTTGCGTCACTCTTGTCCAAATTAGCGTTTTGAATTCGTAAGCCGGGGAGGCGGAACCTCTGTTAGGTTGGGATTGGGTTCAGGCCTATGAACCAACCCGCCCGAGGAGGCCCCGCCATGAGTCAAGTATGCAGTATTTTCTCTCAATTGTTAAAGCTGTTCCCGCGTTCGGAGTTTGAACAGGCCGTCCGCCAGCATCGCGGGGAGCGCCACGCCCGCGGCTTCACTTGCTGGGGACAGTTCGTCGCCATGCTGTTCTGCCAGCTCGGCCGCGCCCAGTCGTTGCGTGAGATTTGCGGCGGTCTGGCGGCCAGCGAAGGCAAGCTGCGGCACCTGGGCTTGTCCGCCGCACCGCCGCGCTCGACGCTGGCCTACGCCAACCGGCAACGCCCTTGGCAGATCTACGAAACGGTCTTTCATCAACTGCTGGCGAAGTGCCGCGGCGCGGCGCCGGGCCACAAGTTCCGTTTCAAAAACAAGCTGCTGAGTCTGGACGCCAGCGTCATCGATCTGTGCGCCTCGCTGTTTGATTGGGCCCAGTTCCAGCGCACCAAGGGCGCCGTCAAGCTCCATCTGGTACTCGATCACGACGGCTACCTGCCCAGCTTCTGCGTGGTCACCGACGCCAAGACGCCCGACCTGGCGCCGGCCCGCAAAATGTCGTTCGACCGCGGCACGATCGTGGTCTTCGACCGCGGTTACAACGACTACGACTGGTTCGCCGAGCTGAGCGAGCGGGGCGTTTTCTTTGTCACACGATTGAAACGCGGGGCCAACTACGAGGTTCTCGAACAGCGCCCGTTGCCGCGCCGTCCCGGAGGCGTGCGCCGCGACGAAGTGATCTTCTTTCCCTCGCTGGCCGCCAGCGGCTCCGAGGTGGTGTTCCGCCGCATCGAATACTTCGACGCCAAGCAGCAGCGCACGCTCGTGTTCTTGACGAATCACCTGGGGTTGGCGGCCGCAACGATTGCCGCCATTTATCAAGACCGCTGGCAAGTGGAGCTGTTTTTCAAGGCTCTCAAGCAGAACTTGCGGGTGAAGACCTTCGTGGGCACCTCGGCGAACGCGCTGAAGATCCAGATCTGGACGGCGCTGATCGCGATCTTGCTGCTGCGGTACTTAAAGCTGCGGGCGCGTTGGGGCTGGAGCTTGTCCAATCTGGTCGCTTTGTTGCGGCAGCAGTTGTTTGTGCACCGCGAATTGTTCGCCTGGCTGGACGAACCGTTTCACCCGCCGCCGGGCAGCGAACCCGAGTCGCCACAGCAATTATTACTGGCGGGAATGGAGGCCTAATTGGGACAGCAGCATGATTTCTATCTTGTCCAAACCGGCAACCTGGTTCCCAGATCGGCCTCCTGGCGGGGCTTTCTGGCGTGTTTTCAGCAGCCGAGCCCGCTCCGCTCAGCTAATTTGGACAGCAGTGGGTTTGCGTGGTGGCTTGCGTGCAGTATGTCGTCACAAATGTGGTCGATCGTTGCGACGTTTTCGAGATTCGTATCCGATGCGTCACCGGTGAATGTGCATTTTCGCGCACTGAGATCCGCGCGAAAGACGAGAGAGGCATCGTGCAGTTCGCGAGTATCACTCGTAGCGATGCTCTTCATTGGTCCGAGCATCCAGAACTTCAGGCCATTCAACTCCCACCATGCTTTCTGCCAACTGTCCTGCTTGTACGGTGTGTATAAGTTGGTTCCTTTTTTCGAGAAATAGTCTCGATGACCGTTGAATTCGTTCCATTCCTCAATCGTCAGGCTATTGTCACCGTGCCTGCGCTCGTATGGGCTGTAGATTAGGCAATCGATAGTACCTGAATTATGCACTGCGGCGTGGACCTGAGGAGGGCTGAGCCGCAAGGGACCATTGGGGACCCCCGAAAACATGGGGTAAAAAGGTAGGCTGGCAAAGATCCCAGCTTCGCCAGCCAACCCCAAGGAGGTCACCCACATGGTTACCAGACGAAAACAGCATAGCTCCCAAAGGCCCGTCCAACAAGGCCCAGCCGTGACGGCCTCGCGGCCCAATAAAATCGGGGCTTCGACGCCTTACCACTTCCGCGGCAGGAAGCCGACTCCCTACGGCGGCTTGCTGCCGGTGGTCGGGAGGGCGCTGATCTGAGAGCCTGGCTATGCGCTATGCATAAAATTTTATGCACTAGCCGTAACACACTGGAAACACGTCACTTCCGAGCGAGGTTTTGACGACGCGGATTCTGGGCGGGAAGGGAAACCGGACACGGAGAAGTCAAAAGGCCAGTTGCCGAGCTACCACCTCACGACGACCGCCAACCCGCTACGAACGCAGCCACACTCGCAAAGTGAATCTGTGCATAATTCAGGTAGTATATCCCTGCTTTCTGAGGTACTCAAGGCCGGAGTAATGATCGATATGCTGGTGCGTTACGAAGACGCCCGTTAGTCGTTTGGAGCTTGGGAGAAGGTATGCAAAGTCACCAATGTTATGACAGTCGACCAAGAACGTTTCGTTCGAAGTTCTTATGACACTGGCATCTGCGCAACCAACGTTGAGATGATAAAGTGTACCCATAGGCGAAGTCATTCCTTGTTGTTAGATTCGATGACGAGGGCGCCGTACACAGCGTTCTTAACCAAATACGAACCAAAGCGACGGTACCGTTGGAAAAAGAAGAGGGAGAAAATAGAACTTGCAATGGCCAAGACAAGGAGCTGTGAGACCGTAAACCTGTGTTCGATGCCGAAAGCATTGATTGAAGCGCCCATTAGGCAGGCGCGCGCAATCAGAGCAGGGGCAAGAGAAAGCAGTGCGACTGCCATTCCACGGTAGAATCCTTGAGGATGTCCGATAGTTCGTGGAAAGTAGCGACTCTCCAGTCCGAGCCGTTAGGCTCGGAGTGATGTTTTTCATTTTCGAAAAAGGAGAGTCGCTATGAAGAAACGATACCAGATTGACCGCGAACAAGCCGTTCGCCAATTCCACAAGCAAGCCGAAGAATCCGGGCAGGAACTGCAACTGCACCTGCCGCTCAAAGAAGTCGCCGCCGCCCTGCAGCAAAGCGTCGGCGAGCTGATGCGCCAGGCAGGCCTGGAGCTGATGCAGCTCATCATGGACAACGAAGTGCGCCAGCTCGCTGGCGAGCACTACCAGCGGCGCCAAGCCGAGCAGCCCTACCGCTGGGGCCGCGAGCAAGGCTTCCTCGTCGTCGATGGACAGAAGGTCCCCATTCAGCGGCCGCGGCTGCGCAGCGACGACGGCCACGAACAATCCCTGGGCAGCTATGCGTTGTTCCGCCGCTCCGAGCCGCTCGACGACGCCGTTTGGGACAAGCTCATGCTCGGGCTCTCGACACGGAATTACTCGAAAGCCGTGCGGGAGTTTGCCGCCGCCTATGGCATCGAAAAGTCAGCGGTGAGTGAGCATTTCGTGCGCACCAGCCGAGAGAAACTGCGCGAACTTTTAGAGCGCCCTCTCGATAAACTCAAACTCTGCGTCATCTACATCGACGGCATTGAGTTCAAGGGCCAGCACCTGGTGGCGGCGCTGGGAGTGGCCAGGGACGGGTCGAAAACGGTTCTGGGGCTGCGGCAGGGAGCGAGCGAGAACACCACGGTGGCGGGCGAATTGCTGGAGGATTTGGCCGGGCGTGGCGTCGATTTCTCGGCGCCGATGCTGTATGTGCTCGACGGCGCGAAGGCGCTGACGAAGGCGGTCCGTAAGCACGCGGGCAAGACGGCGCCGATCCAGCGCTGTCAAATGCACAAGCGCCGCAACGTGACCGGCCATTTGCCGGAGCCATACCGCGAATCGGTGGACCGCAAGATGGCGAACGCTTATGCGATGTCAAGCTGCGCGGACGCCAAGGCGGCCTTGGAGAAGCTGCATCGCGAGTTGCTGGAGTTGAATCCGTCGGCGGCGCGTTCGCTCGAAGAGGGGAGAGAGGAAACGCTGACGGTGCACCGGCTCGGACTCGACGATCTGCTGCGTTGTACGCTGGCGACGACGAACCCGATCGAGTCGGCCTTCTCGGTGGTGGACCGCGTCTGCGGCCGGGTGAAGCGCTGGCGGGGAGGCGATCAGCGCGAGCGTTGGGTGGGCGCGGGTCTGTGGCTGGCCGAGAAAAGCTTCCGGCGGGTCAAAGGCTACCGGCACTTGCCGAAATTACTCGACCAGCTCGGCAGACTGTCGCCGCCGCCTCCGGCCCAGGCCCAAGCGGCGTAAACTACAAGTTCTGGAGAGCCGCGCGTTTCAACGGAATTCTGGACATCCTCGAATCCTTTCCGATAGACATACATGTCACGCGTGGCCGTTTCACCCTCCTTCTGTACGTAGTGGTCGCAGATCTCGAAGACCGTTTGTGCGGCGAGGTTGACGTCTTGGGGGGAACCGATCAGTGCGCGTGCTCTTGCGTGGGCAGCCTGCACTACCTCAGTGGGGATGGTCCCTGTCGATGGATCCAGAACCAAGTCGACGTTCGACGGTCGCAGTCGCGCGACCAGATTGGCGAGTGCCTGCACGAGATGCCCCGATACATAAGCAACCATTAGGACGAAAATCCAGCCGGCACCTGTGAGCTTCGTCAGGTCTTGGTCTAGTGGGAGGAACGCGGTCCAGTATCCAAGGAACATCGCCGCAAGAAAGGTGGCACCTGGAAAGATGTAACCGAAGACATCGTAAAGCGTGACTTGAATATCCTTCATCCCATACCTATCAGCCAACGGCTTGGTGATAAGCGGGCCGCCTGGCTTCTTGGC
The DNA here is from genome assembly GCA_965226185.1 of Bryobacterales bacterium. Classification (GTDB taxonomy): domain Bacteria; phylum Acidobacteriota; class Terriglobia; order Bryobacterales; family UBA6623; genus CBDCYS01. Next base: position 1,301,284 of record CBDDCT010000007.1, on the reverse strand, counting down.
TTGCGCGGGCGGCCCGGGTAACCTCGCGCAGCCGCCTTCCGACTTGCTGCTCCAGCTCCTAGACGAATTGCCTCCCGCCCTAGTTCACAAACGGCTTGAGTGTGGGGCTCCAGGAGTTCTGGGTGGCAGGGGTGTCGCTACTTACATCCTCCGCACTGTGAATGTCACCTGAATTATGCACAGATTCGGCGTAGCCATCGCCGATGGAGTTGTGGCGGTAGCGGCAGTCGTGTCAACTCAGTGATTTAGCAAGTCGTCTTTTCCTCTGTTTCCCTCCCTGTTTGAGCCGCCTGCCAATCCCGGCGGGCAAAAGCGGGCGGGCAAGCGGCGTGTTCCCAGTACGTTGCGGCGAGTGCATGAAATTTTATGCATGGAGCGCCCCTCAACTCAGCGCACCCTCCACCACCGGCGCGAAGCTCGATCCCGGTGGCCCCATCGCCCGCAGCCGCCGCATCAGCCGTTCAAACAGGCCCTTTTCCTCATAATGATCGCTGTAGCTGACACCCGTTCTGCCGGCGTGCCGCCAGATCTTGGCCGCCACGAACAGAAAGCGCAGCCGCGCCGTCGCCAGGGTGGTGTGCCGCAGTGTCTCCACGCTGGCTTGGGCTTCGCGGTTGAACAGCAGCAGCCAGCAGTTGAGGTTGTAGGCCAGCATGGCCAGCTGAAAGTGATTGCGGTTCATGTCAAAGCGGCGCGAGGGATGGGCCGCCAGCCCGGCGTCGTTGTTGGCCTCCTTGATGAGGTTCTCGGCTGCGGCGCGCTGATTGTAAAACCACACCACCGCCGCGATCGGTTCGGCCAGGTTGGTGACAAACACGCGGTAGGTGTAAGCGCTGGTGGCAAACAGCTGGTATTGCTCGGCCGCGCCGGCCGCGGGTTCGTTTTCGTAACGCAGCGCCAGGAAACGACAGGCCCGCGCCCAGCCCTGCGGCTGGTAGAGGAATTCGCATTCCGCATCCGCATCGCTGTGGGGCGAGGGCTTCCAGGCCGCTTGCTGCAACTGCTCGACCAGCCGCCTGGTCTTGCGCGCCACGATGACGAACTGACAAGCCGCCTTTTCATAGGCCTCCACCGCCTCCCAGCAATAAAACCCGGAATCGGCCCGCGCCAGGATTTTCTTCACGCCGTGCGGCAAAGCCCGAAAGGCGCTCTCGAGGTGGGCGGCGATCTGCCGGCCCGTGGGCCGGTCGCCGTTGCGCAACCCGCCCATCAGGTATTCGCGCGTCTCGGCCAGGAAAGTCAGTATCGGCTGGTAGCTGCGCTTGCCCTTGTTCTTGGGGTTGTAACTCTTGCGCCCGCCCATCTGGCGGCCGTAGAGCGTGTGCACGGTGGTGTCGGTGTCCAGCGTCACCGTCTCCAATTTCACCTGGGCCGCGGCCCAGACTCGTTCCCGCAGCTGGCGCTGAATGGAAAGGATCTGCTTCGCCACGTTGAGGTGCAGCGAGGCCAGAAAGCGCCACAGCGTGGACTGCGGCGGCAGACGCGTCACTTGCAAGATGCCGGTCAAGATGGGGTCGCGGGCGATGAAGCGGAGTTGGTTCAGCCGCGCAAAGCCGACATAGCGGCCCAGCACGAGGGCCAGCACAAACTGGTAGAGGCTCATCACACGGGTGATTCGTTTGTTCGTGATGGTTTCTTCCAGCAGCGCCTGGAAGCCGAGTTTTTCGAGCAGGGTGGCGACGGGCAGCAAGCCGCCGTAGGGAGTCAGATTCTTGCCGCGGAAGTGATAAGGCGTGGCAGCCCCGATTTTATTGGGCCGCGGGGCCCTCGCGCCCCGGCCTTGTTTGACGGGCCTTCGGGAGCTATGCTGTTTTCGCTTGGTAACCATTTGGGTGACCTCCTTGGGGTTGACTGGCGAAGCTGAAATCTTTGCCAGCCTACCTTATTACCCCATGTTTTCGGGGGTCCCCCAAATGGCCCCTGGCGGCTCAGCCCTCCTCCGGTGCACCCCGCAGTGCATAATTCAGGTGTCAAAGACCGCGGGTAATTCATCAGCCCCATTGACTAGACGCAAGATCGCCTGGAGATCCTCGTAGAAGTCTTTAGGCATGACCCTCAGGTAGCGCCAAGCACTAAATACCGGTATTTGTCGGCGGTCCATAGCCTGCTTCGAGGCTGCGATCAGCTCTTGAGCTAGCTCGAAATTCTTCGTTGCCCAAGCCGCGATCGCCAAGCATTGGTAGTAGTTCGAGCCGCTTGAGTGATCGCCTTTCTCGCTCTTGTAGTCGAGGAGCTTTTTGAAAGTTGACACAGGCACTTGCCCACTCTCACCCCAATGAGCCATTGCAGAGTTGAACAGATAGTGGGCGTCCGGCTCACCAGTCTCATGAAGATAACGCGAGCAAATGTCAAGAGCGGCCCGGTACTTTTGACTCCCGATAAAAATTAGAGCGAGGCTGTTCAAGATGTCGGCCTTTCTTAGGATTTTTATTCCTGGTGTATCTAGTGAAGTCCGCAATAGGCGCTCCGCCACCATCAGCGAGTTCCGGTCCCATTGCAGTTCTTCATCCACGGCGCGATCAATTTCTTCCGGCTCAACAGCCTTCAGCGCGGGTGAAGAGGGAAGCTTGGGCAAGTCCTCTGGCGCTAATTTCCTTAGCAGCGCTATCACCGGGGACAATTCAAATCGACCTCCGGTCGTTCGGTCTAGTAATTTCCGTACGTCCTCAACAGCGGCACTCTTGTCACCATGTTCAGCGAGTAGCTGCGCCCTCCGCACCAACACGTCAGACTCAAGTTCACGACTATGCCCGGCCTCGTTCAATGCCGAGAGCTCTTCTGATCCGCGCCCCTGGAACCGGCGAATCTGGGCAAGTTGAACAAGCACGTCCGGATCCTCGCGGTGCAAATCTCTCACCCGCGTAAGCTTGTCCTCAAGGTCCTCGGCGAATCCCGAGATACGCCAGGGTTGTATTTCCCTAAGGAAGTCCAACGCTCCGATTCGATCTTCGAGGTTCTCTTTGGCAATAGCTTTTGCCAGCGAGTTATACTCCTGTGCTAGCCGACTTCTGGGTCGCTCCTCGGTGAAGATTACCTGATTCAGCAGAGCTAGGCTGCTGTAATGGTGGATGGTGGCTGTGAGACGCTTGTAGCCAAGCGCTTCTTTGAAGCTTTCCAAGCGTTTTGCGAGAATCTGATCCTCGTCGTCTAGATCGGGAACATTGGCGTTAACAAAATGAAGGCGGATGGACTTGTTGCGCGGAGGCTTCGACTCACTTCGGACGTCTCGGACCACCCTAGTTAGCCCCCTCAGGTTTTGCTCATTCGGGAAAAAGAGCGCGACAACGGCATCGGGAAGTTGTCGAGTACAGATTCCGCCGACGTCCGTGTATCCCGTGCGTGAATCGATTAGAACGTAGTCAGGTTCGATCTCGGCCTGCCACTGGCTCTTTAGATTCTCGAACAACAGGAAACCTGCTCCGTGCCGGTACAGGTCTTGCCAATCCAATGAGTTCAACCGTCGTCCGTAATCTGCATCTTGATCGCCAGCCGGCATGATCCACAAGGCGCCGCGGTCCGAGGCTTTCGGCCCTGACTCGTACACATAGTCGCTTAGAGCCGGCGGCGTGCCTCTTTCAAGGTAGTCGGTCAAATAGTCAACTACGCCCTTCCTCTGGTCGTGAGGTCTGGGAAGCGCGAAGGTTGTGATTCCCGGTGCCTCTAGGTCGAAGTCAACAAGTAAGACCTTTCGACCAGTCTTGGCCAAGCGGACGCCAACGTTAACCAGCGCCATCGTTCGACCAGCGCCTCCCTTGAATGAGTAGAACGTCACAATGTACACAGTTGACCTCCTATGCGTAAGCCCGATGGAGCTGAAAACAGGCCGCTTCGCTCAGGGATTGTTTAGGGTCAGATAGATGTCTGAATCTTGAGATGTCACCGACTGCGGGTGTCGGTCCGGGGGGGGGGTGATTAGCGCCAAACGCCCGACCCCGCAGCCGAGCTACGTTGTCGGCCCACTCAAGCAGAAACAGGAGATTGTCTGCAGCCGCGTTCTGAATAAGGTTGCCATTCTCCCATCTAGCAAGTGAAGCGGAACCTATCCCGGTAAGCTGGGAGAAGTCCATCCTGCTAAGTCCAAGTTTCGAGCGCAGCGCCTTCATTTCCCTTGGGGTAAGAACTCCTAGATGACGACACACTGCTTCGTGCCTCGCGTCTTCGGCAGTGTCATCGGTGTACTCTAGGCCACAATTTTGGCATCTTAAGACGGTCACTGTCGCTTCTAACTCAACGGCTTCGTCAGCGGAGCCGTACCGAAATGTCTCGTGCTCCTGGCGCTGCTTCACGTCGGTAGAATCGCATTGGGGGCACTCAATGCCGCGGGCTGCCGGGAATTGGATGAGCCTCTTATTCCTCATTGGCTTTGCCTCCAGGTGAATCGAAGTGTTGGGTCTTTTCGCTGTAGTGGAAACTCCGGCAAATGACTTTTCCGTTGCCCAATTGGAGCTTTATGTAAAGCGGAGCGTACGCCGGATCAAGCTCGACTATCAGAACATAAGCTCGCTTTCCGGGCGGTTTCCGGAGGACGATCTCCTGCATCGGGTGACCGCGCTCCAGCAGATCTCCGATTAGGGCCCAGGCACTGGAGCTTGTGAATTGTAGTCCGGTGTCCGGGTTCAGAACCTCGTAGGGCCTCCATTCGGTTGGCTGCCGCGCGGTCCACTCGACGAAGCGAGCCTTCTTCTTCCGAACGAGCGCCACGAGTTGGTGGCGGGCCACTTCGAGGCTCTTCTGCCGTCTCAGCTCCCTTTCCGACACACACATCAGTCATCGGCCGTTGGATCAAATGATATCAACCGAAGTACAGTTTGTCAAGGACTATATCAGATGATATCAGGACTTGAAGAGGGACGGCGCGTAGCACAGCTATGTGAGTTAGTCTATCAAGGGGGGAAAACCGGGGAGTTCGGGGGCTCAGAATCGGGCTTGTACACTACGAGGTGCCGCCGGACCACCCCAAAACGTACCGGCTTACTGGTAAGGTCTTGATGGAAATGGCCGAGCCCAGGGCGTTCAGCCAGCAGCTCAAAGGCTTCGAACAGTTCGTCTTCGACCCGGTTTGCGGCCTGGGGTTGTTCTGTGCAATGAACTCCCAGATCTCGCGGATGTCCTCCCAGACCTGAGGGTGAAGCGCATAGCGGGACATCAGCGCTGCTGCAGGAAAGCCTGGTGATGCTCCTTCAAGCGGCTGCGGGCCTCCGCGGGGTTCATCGGTTTCACGTTGCCGCTCTTGATCTCTTCATAGCGGCGGTCCAGTTCTTCGCTCACGGCTTGTTTGTGGGATTCGAGCAAGTCCAACGCCTCGGTCACAAGCTCGTCGGCGGAGCTGTACTGACCCGCGGCCATCTGCTCTTCTATGCGTTTCTCGACGTCGGGTTTGAGATACAGCGCCATGCTCACATGTTAACCCAGGGAGTTCGGGAACGGAGGCCGAACTCCGCGGATGGAACGATTCAAGCCCGTAGCGCGTCTGTGCGGGGGCGTCCGGTGACCGGCATCCCGCAGCCGTCTTTCGTTGAGGCTGTCCCGTTTTCTACGGCAACGCAGCGTTGGAGCCGCGACCGTGAGGGAGCGGTTGCCTCGAACGGATCAATTGTCCGCCGGGGAGCCCGCTTGCTCACGGCATTCCTATCGCGACCGTTTGCCCCTTTCCCGCTTTCTCCACGGATCAATCCTCCGCTTCGCCCCCGCCCCTCAAACTGCACATTTCCCCTTTTTCCGTTTTTCGGTCACGTAAAATTACTCCCATAAAATCAACAAGATATCCCAAAATCCCCGAAATCACGCCCACCCGATCCGCTAGAATCAAGGCAGATGACACCAGCGGAAAAACTTCGGGGAGTTCGGGGGAGTTCCGTGTCGCCATTCGTGGCGACATCGCGTCGACACTGCTGTCGCCCGCCGCGGCCCGCCTCTGAGGCCACGTTCAACTCCACCGTCCGCGCCACCTTTTCCACGAGTCAAACGTTCCCCGCCCGGCTTCCGGCTGGTCCGCGTGAGGGACAACAGATTGCACAAATCCTGCCAAAACGTAACGCAGAGACACGGAGTTTGCCACTGGGCCGCCCGTCGCCGTCAAGAAAACCACTGAAAACAAAAGAACTAGAGGTTGACATCAAAGACAAACGCCTAAAAAGGGCCCTACAGCATGACATTTCCTGACATTTCCTGACATTTTTTACAGAAAGTTTATACCACAACCGCTAACCTCTTTTGTTTCAGTTGATCTCTTTGACCAATTGAGCCGCTGTTAGCCATCGCTTGGCAGTCCCGCGCGCCAGCCCTCTTTCAAGATACCCCGCATTCGTTCGAGGACTGCCGCGTGCCCCGAGTCGCCCGCAAGGTTGGTGAACTCTCGGGGGTCCTCGTCGTGGTCGTATAGCTCCTCGCCGCCTCCGTCTCCTTTCCATTCGATGTAGCGGTAGCGGTCCGTGCGGACGGTCCTGCCGAAGATTCGGCCTTCGTATTCCACTTGGCTGAAAGCCGCCTGTTTCCATGCACGGCCGGGATCATCCAGCAGCGGCTCGAGGCTAAGGCCCTCCAAGTCAGCCTGGGCGAAGCGGCATCCGTCTCATTGGCAACACCTCCACGTGTGCCGCAATCGGGCTTTCTGGTATTCTGGAAATGGTTTTATTGTAGTCGAGAGGTTGTCGTATGTCTGGCCATTCTAAGTGGGCGAGCATTAAGCATAAGAAGGCTGCCCTAGACGCAAAACGCGGCAAGCTGTTCACGCGGTTCATCAGGGAGATTCAGGTCGCGGCCCGAGAAGGCGGGGGCGATCCGGAGCTGAACCCCCGTTTGCGCAGCGCGATCGCGAGCGCCAAGGGGCAAAGTATGCCGCAGGACAACATTAAGAGAGCGATCTTGCGGGGTACGGGCCAGCTTGAAGGGGAGACCTTCGAGGAAATCACGTTTGAGGGGTACGGGCCGGCTGGCGTTGCCGTCATTGTCGAGGTCGTCACTGACAATCGAAACCGCACGGTGAGCGAGCTGCGATTCCATTTTTCCAAGGACGGGGGAAACCTAGGAGAAAACGGCTGCGTCGCTTGGATGTTCGACAAGAAAAGCCATGTCGTTGTTCCCAAAGAGGCTGCGACCGAGGAGCAGTTGCTTGAGATTGTACTCAGCGCGGGAGGCGATGATATGACGGATGACGGCGAGACATGGTCCGTAATCTCGTCACCGGATGCTCATCATGCGGTACTCGAAGAACTGGAGAAGGCGGGTATTACGCCGGCAACCGCTGAGGTCACCCAGATTCCGCAGAATACCGTCAAGGTCGAGGGCAAACAGGCTGCGGCCGTCTTGCGGATGATGGAAGCAATGGAAGAGCACGATGATGTTCAGAACGTCTATGCGAATTTCGACATAGACGACAGCGAGCTGGAGCGGCTGTCCGCCTAGCCCGGGCTTGTTGCGTGCTTCGGCCGTCAAATGGTGAGAAATGCGGGCTAGCGTCCATCGGCCGCAATCGGTCGTAACGAAGATCCTTGGCGGCTCGTAAGCGTTATTAGTGGTGGAGTGCGCTGTAGCGGGGGGCACGTTCTGACCCGTGCTGTGTTTTCCCAACTAGAGGACGGTGGTTTGCGAGTATTTGGAATCGATTGCGGGTCGCAGCGAACCGGCTACGGCATCATCGACAGCGATGGGCGGCGGCACCGCTTAGTTGCGGCGGGGGTGATTCAAACTTCGACAAAGGACCCATTCCCCGTGCGTCTCAAAGACATTTATTCCGGGATAAAGAACCTGTTGGAACAGCACGAGCCGGATGCCGTGGCGGTGGAACAAGTATTTTACGCGACGAACGTGAGAACGGCATTGCAACTCGCCCATGTGCGCGGAGTAACGTTGTTGGCGGCGGCGGAAGCAGGATTACCCGTCGGGGAGTATTCGCCTCTGGAAATCAAGGACAGCGTCGTCGGATACGGGCGGGCTGACAAGAAGCAGGTCCAAATGATGGTTGCCTCCTTGCTCGGATCCGCGGTGCCCACGAGGTCGTTCGACGCCTCGGATGCGCTTGCCGCGGCTATCTGTCATGCGAACGTGAGTCATGCCAGCGCTGCAATAGCTGCGGGAGGCGTCCGGGGTGCCTAGCTTGCGTGGGGGACGCCGAGCCCTACTGACCAGCATGCTGGTTGGGATTTGTTGGGTCGCCGCAACCCTCGTCCCCGCAGCCGCCGACTCAGGTGATTACCGAATATTCTTCTCCCGCTCGTTTCCCGGCAGCGTGCCGGCCTATTTTGATGTGGTTGTCGAGTCCTCGGGAGCAGTCGCCTATCGAGAATCCGAGGACGAGGAACCGCTAGAGTTTGAAATCGGCGCCGGGGAGTTGGCGGAGATTCTCGAACACGTCCAGGAGCTCGATTACTTTCGAATTCACGTCGACAGCAACCCGAAAGTGGCTTTTACCGGCGAGAAGACCTTTCGTTACGAAGGGGCGGACGGTGTATCGGGGGAGACGAAGTTCAATTACACTTCCAATGCAGCGGCCCGCGCGCTTCTAGCTTGGTTCAACAAAGTAGGCGAGAGTGAACGACATCGGATTGCGCTGGCAAGGACGGCGCGATTTGATCGCCTGGGGGTTAACAAGACTCTGCTTCAGTTTCAGATTTCTCTCGAAAACAACCGCATCGTTTCGCCCGCCCAGTTTATTCCCATCCTGAGAAGGATTGCAAACGACAAGAAAATTATCCACATAGCAACCGCGAGAGCCGCCGGGTTGCTAGAGCGCATTCAAGCCTCAGTCACAAATCAATAGTCGAGACGGTTGAGTCCCCCGATGGATGTTCAACTGATTGATTTACAACTACATACAAGGAAGAGAAGGGTTGAGGGTCATAAAAACTACATAGATAGTATAAACTATCCGGTACCCATTATTGTCGAGTAAATGCGCTCCAAATCTTCCTCTGAGTAATATTCCAATTCTATCTTGCCTTTGCTCCGGCCTTGCTGGATGAGCCTGACCTTGGTGCCGAGCCTCTGCTCCAACTCCGCCACGGCGGCGGCAACGTTGGGATCTAGTTGTTGTGTTTTGCCAGAGGACTTCCTCGATTCGGTGAGCGATCGGACGGTACGCTCGACCTGGCGGACCGACAGACCCTGAGCGGCAGCTTTCTCGGCCAGGGCGACTTGCTGGGTGGCATCTTCGAGTCCCAAGATCGCACGGGCGTGACCGCCAGAAATACGCCGTTCCGCGATTAACTGCTGGACGTCCCTGGGTAGCCGCAGTAGGCGGAGCAGATTGGTGATCGTGGAACGGTCCTTGCCAGTGCGGGTGGCAACTTCCTCGTGGCTAAGGTGCAGCTCCTGGATCATGCGGTCGAAAGCCCGCGCGACCTCGATCGGGTTCAAATCTTCCCGTTGGATGTTCTCAACCAAGGTGACTTCAAGAACACGTTCAGGCTCGATTCCGCGAACAATTGCGGAAATCGTCGCTAGCCCGGCAATTTTTGCGGCCCGCCAGCGGCGCTCTCCGACAATGAGTGCAAACCTCGAACCGTCGGGGCGGACAAGGATAGGTTGCACCAGGCCATCCACGCGAATAGACCGCGAGAGCTCCAGTAAAGCCTTTTGATCGAAATTTCGTCTCGGCTGGTATGGGTTCGGATCGATTCTATCGATCCGCAGCTCTCGGACCTCGGCGCTCGAACCTGAAGTGTCCGACCCGGGGGATGAATCGATCTGAGGTTTTGTCGGCAGCAGGGCGTCTAGACCACGACCCAATGCCTTTCTGCCCAAGGCCTTTCTGGACGATACAGCCGGATTAGGTTTTGCTTGCATGACGGTCTAGGGCTGGATGCTGCTGGCAGAATCGAACTCGCTAACTCGACGCTTGACTCGTTGATCGGATCTGGTTGCGTGCGAGAATCTCCCGCGCCAGATTCAGATAACTTTCTGCTCCTTTCGAACGTAAGTCGTATTCAATAATCGACTTACCGTGACTGGGGGCTTCCGCCAAGCGAACATTTCTGGGGATGACTGTCTGGAAGACTTCATCGCGAAAGAACTCCCGCAGATCAGTTGCAACCTGCCTGGTCAGCGTTGTCCGCTCGTCAATCATTGTGAGCAACACACCTTCAATTGTCAGGTTTGGGTTCATGTGCTGCCGGACCCGGTCGATGGTATCTAACAGAGCTGAAACTCCCTCCAGGGCGAAATACTCACACTGAATCGGTATCAACACAGAATCCGCTGCAACGAGACAATTTAAGGTGAGCAGGTCTAGAGCTGGAGGACAGTCCAAGAAAATATAGTCGTAATCCCCCACCACGAGCTGGATCGCGTCTCGCAGTCTTGTTTCGCGCCCATCTACATCGGCGAGCTCAAGGTTCGCTCCAGCTAAATGCCTGGTGGATGGGATTAGATAAAGGCCTTCTGTCTGCGTTCGGTAAGAGGCGTCTTGAGACGTAACTTCTCCAATGAGAAGGCTATAGATGTTTAGACGCTCCGGATCGAAACCGAAACCTAGGCCGCTGGTTGAGTTAGCCTGAGGATCGCAATCAACGACGAGAACCCGACAATCGGCAGCAGCCAGCGATGCGGAAAGGTTTATTGCGGTGGTCGTTTTGCCAACGCCACCCTTCTGATTAGCGATCGCGATAACTTTTGCCAAACGGAGGTCTCCCAGGGGAAGCCTCACTTTATCACAGCTATGGGGGATTGAGGCCAAAAAAGTTCCACGTGAAACATCCCGGAAGAACTTTGTTCCACGTGAAACAATCTCAAGCTCCAGGGCTGGCCTTTCCAATCAAGATCACCCGCTGTTCACTCCAGGGAACGCTAACACAGCCCTCCCAAACAAATCTCCTATCCTGCTCGAGCCTCGCCACCTCTTCTCGCGAAACGAGCAACGCTAGCTGGGTGGAGATACGGAGCAGATGAAGAAACACATCTGGCAACGCCACAGCACGTGTCGTCGACCATTCGAAGCACTCTTGCAGATCCTCCACCCTGCCGTGGTAAACGGAGACATTTGCTAACGGGCGCGAAACTTCCTTCAGAAAGGTAGCCTTCTTTGAGACTGATTCGACGAGTGTCACCTCCACATCCGGACGCGCTACCGCAAACGGAAGGCCCGGGAAGCCTGCTCCTGAGCCGACATCTACTAAGCTCCTGGCTACGCCTATGACCTTTGCCAGATACAAGGCTTCACCAAAATGCCTCTCAACGATCTGTTGGGGAGCTTGTATCGATGTAAGATTGATCTGGCGGTTCCAGCGCTGGAGCAAATCATAATGCCTTGATAGGCTAAATATTTGCTCGGTGGCGAGCTGCAGCGAGAGTTTAACCAAAACCGGCTGGAGAAGCCCCTCGAAGTCCTGACGGGGTTCAGGCACTCATCCTCGGACGCCGACGCATATCCAAATAAACGTTCAGAATGGAAATAGCCGCCGGTGTTATGCCCGGAATGCGACTCGCCTGGCCTAAAGTCGCAGGGCTTATTCGTTCCATCTTTTCAACGACTTCCGTAGAAAGACCGGGGATCCCAGCGAAAACAAACCCATCCGGAATCCTGCGAGCCTCGGCTCGCCGCAACTGCTGGATGTGCCTCTCTTGTTGTTTCAGATACCCTTCGTACTTGATCTCTGTCTCAATCGATTTCCACTCAGGCAGTCTAAGGTTGACTTGGGTTTGCCGCCGAATCAAATCGAGCATATCATCAATCCTAACCTGAGGCCGCTTCAGCAGTTGAAGCAAAGTCGGGCGATTCGGCGCCGATTCATCAAGTGCCTGTTGCAACCGCGGCGAGTGAGCTTCGCCAGCAACAGGCCGATGTTCCTGAACAAATCGACTTACTTTCTCTCTGTCGGCTTCAAGATTAAGGAAACGCTGCCACTCCTGTTCGCCGACAAGGCCCACCTCGCGCCCAATAGGAGTCAACCGCCGATCCGCATTGTCAATTCGCAGGTGCAACCGAAACTCCGCCCTCGATGTGAACATGCGATATGGCTCATCCGTTCCCTTGGTGATCAAATCGTCAATCAATACTCCAATGTATCCCGCGGTACGGTCCAAAACAACGGGGGCGTTGCCTTGAATCGAGCGGCCAGCATTGATTCCAGCCATCAAGCCCTGGCATGCCGCCTCCTCGTAACCTGTAGTCCCGTTGATTTGACCCGCCAGGTAAAGTCCCATTATATCCTTTGTTTCCAATGTGTTACGAAGTTCGGTTGCGTCAACCGAGTCATACTCGATGGCATAGCCGGGACGGATCATCTCCGCGCGTCCTAGACCAGGGACGGACGCCACCATCGCCGCCTGCACATCGATCGGCATGCTCGTCGACATGCCGTTGACGTACACCTCGTTCGTGTCGAGCCCTTCGGGTTCTAGAAACAACTGGTGGCGCGCCTTGTCCGGGAACTTGACTACCTTGTCCTCGATGGATGGACAGTAGCGAGGCCCAATCCCTTCGATCTGGCCACTATATAAAGGTGATCGATGGATGTTCTCAGACAAGATCTTGTGGGTTTCCTCTGTCGTGAAAGCAATATGGCAACTTATCTGCGGGCGTTCAATTCTCTCTGTTCGGAACGAAAACGGCGTTGGTTCGGGATCTCCCGGCTGTGCCTCACACCGGTCCCAGTCAATGGTTCGTCCATCGAGTCGGGGAGGAGTGCCGGTCTTGAGCCGGCTGCAACGAAATCCGAGACCTCGGAGCACCTCCCCCAGCATGACGGACGCCGGTTCTCCGCTGCGCCCGGCCGGATACGTCCTTTCCCCAATATGAATCAGCCCGTTGAGAAAGGTCCCGGTCGTGATGATCACCGCATCCGCGCGGATACTCCGCCCATCGAGCAACCGCACGCCACGGACCCGCTTCCTCCCAGCATGAGGGCTGGGTTGGTGAAGCTCCTCCACCACTAAATCGATCACCTCGGCTTGCTTGATCACGAGGTTGGGTTGCTGCTCGAGCATCTGCCGCATCTTCACGCGGTATTGCTTCTTGTCGCACTGCGCCCGCGGCGACCACACGGCCGGACCCCGGCTGGTATTTAAGAGTCGAAACTGGATCCCGACGGCGTCGGTTACTTCACCCATGATGCCGCCGAGAGCGTCGATCTCCCTGACGAGATGTCCCTTGGCGATCCCACCAACAGCGGGATTGCACGACATCTGCGCGACCAAGTCGAGATTCAGCGTCACCAACGCTGTACGCAGACCCATTTTCGCCGCTGCCACGGATGCCTCGCACCCAGCGTGCCCGGCGCCGACCACGACAACGTCGTACCGTTCTGTAAATTTCTCCATCCCAAACCCAATAAACCAGCTATCTTGTTATTCTATGCATTCGCCCTGAAACCAGGCAATCGACACGGGGCAATCAACACGGGGCAATGAACGCAAGGCGGTTGGCTAAGGCGCGATGAAGGTATTAGTTGTTGGCAGTGGAGGGCGTGAACACGCTCTTTCGTGGAGATTGGGCCAATCCGCCAGCGTTAACCAAGTCTACTGTGTGCCGGGAAATGCCGGCATGGCCGCGGAGTTTTCTTGCGTTCCAGCGGACATCTCTTCCAACTCAGAAATCGCTTCGCTCGCCGAGTCCCTCACGGTTGACCTTACCGTCATTGGGCCTGAAGCCCCGCTCGCGGCGGGCATCGTCGACGAATTTCGCTCCCGCCATTTGCCGATTCTCGGCCCCGCCACTGACGGCGCCCGACTCGAGGGCAGCAAGATCTTCGCCAAGCAATTCATGCAGCGACATGGGATTCCGACTGCTGAATTCGCCCTTATCGCAAACCAATCCGACCTCGACGCTAACTTATCCCGATTTGGTTATCCCGTGGCGCTCAAAGCCGATGGTCTTGCCGCCGGGAAGGGTGTGGTCATCGTCAAGGACGAAAGCGAGGCGCGCCGCACAGCTGCCGCGCTGCTATCGGGCGAGTTGGCGGGCGGCGCCGGGCGCCGCTTTCTCGTCGAACAATTTCTAACGGGAGAGGAAGTCAGCTTCATCGCTCTGAGCGACGGCGCCGGATTCTACGACTTTCCTCCCACGCAGGATCATAAACCCGCGTTCGACAATGACGAAGGCCCCAACACCGGGGGGATGGGCGCTTACTGCGATCCGGCCATTCTCGGCCCTGACGTGAGGGACACGGTTACTCGTACCATCGTCGAGCCCACGCTGAACGGAATCCGGGAGATGGGCAACCCTTTCACCGGCTTTCTCTATTGCGGCCTGATGATGACCCGCGAAGGGCCGAAGGTTCTCGAATACAACGTCCGCATGGGCGACCCTGAAACTCAGCCCCTGATGTGCCGCATGACGGGCGACCTCGGGCGGCTTTTGTTGTCGGCGGCGCGCGGGGAGCTTGACACTGCGTCCGTCGCGTGGAGCGACGGGCCGACAGCCTGCGTTGTACTGGCCTCCCAGGGATATCCCGGGGCTTATGGCAAAGGGCGACTGATCACGGGCATTGCCTCCGCGGAGGCCAAGGGCGCCAAAGTATTCCACGCCGGTACGCGTTTCCAAAAAGGCAAGATTGCCACCGCCGGAGGGCGTGTGCTGGGCGTTACCGCCGCGGGGGAAGACCTCAGCACGGCCATCGCCAACACGTACGCGGCGGTCCGGGAAATCCACTTTGAGGGTGTGCATTTCCGCCGTGACATTGGCAAGAAGGGACTGCGGCGGGGAAGCCAGGACGACCGGCGACAGGACTATAGATAAAGAGACCTTTTTATCTTTAGTCAAAACCAAGCGGCAGCATGGAAGCGCTGTCAAAACTCTTGCCGGCGGCGGAGCAGTCCATAGCCGGCGGGGCCCCATAAGGAAGGAAACAACCACCATGAATGTCGGACTCGTCGGAACGGGCGCCATCGCTCACAAACATGCCGAGTCGTACGAGGAGATCGGTTACAACCTCGTTGCGGTATCGGATGTCATCGAAGAAAAGGGCCGTCAATTCGCCGACAAGTTCGGCGCCGAATTCGCCCCTACTCTCGAGGAGCTGACTCGGCGGCCGGACGTTGACTACGTTGACGTGTGCACCTTCCCTGACTCTCGCGTTGGGATCGCGAAGCAAGCACTAGCGCACGGCAAACACGTGCTGGTGCAGAAGCCGATTGCACTCACCCTGGACGCCGCCCAGGAAATGATCGACTCGGCCAAGGCGGCCGACCTGCGATTCGGCGTCGTCAGCCAGCACCGTTTCGATGAGTCCACCACCTTTCTCATCAAAGCCATCGAGGATGGCCGCCTGGGGCGGATCATCGAGGCCGACGGCTACGTCAAGTGGCACCGCCCGCAATCCTACTACGACCATCCCGGCAAAGGGACTTGGGCGGTCGAGGGCGGAGGAGCGCTGATCAACCAAGGCATCCACACCGCCGACATGCTGCTCTACTTCGCCGGGCCAGTGAAAGAAATCTTCGCCAACTGGCAACTCGCTGTCGCCCACCGGATGGAGTCGGAAGACATGGTCAACGCCGTAATTCGCTACGCCAGCGGTGCGACCGGCGTGATTCAAGCATCCACGGCCGTTTTCCCCGGCTATCCGGAGCGCATCGAGCTTCACGGGACAAAAGGGTCCGCTATCCTCCAAGGGGACCGCTTGACTGCCTGGGACGTCGAAGGCGACAGTGGGGAAGAGGCGCCGGTGGCCACCGCCCTCGACTCGGGGGCCGCCGACCCGATGGCGATTTCCATCGAACCGATCAAGCGCCAGTTCCTCGACTTCGGCGACGCGATCACCAACCACCGCAAGCCGCTTTGTGCGGGAGAAGAGGGATACGCCGCCCTCGAGCTTGTCCTGAACGTCTACGAATCTGCCAGGGACGGGAAGAAAATCACGCTGTAGCGGTGGTTGCGTATCGTTGCCGCCTGGATACGTCCTCTTGGCGCCGTGTTGGCTTCGACTTATTCACTCTTGTGCTGCTACTCCTTCGGAGAGTTCTGATGTTTCCGGGCTGGGGGCGAAATAGGCGCTTCCGCGTGTAGTCGGGGTCCAGTTCTAGAAGCGGACAACACAGTTCGAAGCTGATTTCGCCCTCTGTACGGTTCTCCAACCAGTCCTCGACCTCTGGGCGCTTCGAGTCGAAGCCGCTATCAAAATCCTTTCGAGCCGGGGCCCAGCCGGATTGCCATAGATGGCAGGCAGCTTGCCCACGATGTGGGCATGTGGCAAGCCGCGCATCTACCACGCCGCTGAAGGCGACGAACCGACGGTCAGCGTTTGATTCTGAGCCGAGTCGCAGAGTGTGTTCCTTGACATAGGCAGTAATGGTTCTGTATTACCATGGTTATATACCTTCAAGGTGCTTAGACGTAATGTCGCCTTTGCTACCCCTCGGACTCGCGAACGCGCAGGTATCAGCTCCAGCCCCAAGAGCGCGAGCGCGCGACGCCACCTGGGCCCTCGCATTGCTGGCCCTTGTGCTGATTTTCGCCATTCCTTCGGTGCTTGGACCGTTCCTCGACGACGGCCGATCGCTGGGAATGAGTGCGGAGGAGCTGAAAGCGGCCACCGCGCTTCTCGTTAGTGCTGGGGTATTCTTTGTCGGATGTGTGACTCGAAAGAGCGCGGCGAAAGGGCCATCCGAGGAGTCGATTGATTATGACGAGATTGTTGAATCGCTGCTTGCGTACGAGGAGGCCGAAGACCGGCGGCGAGCGGAGCGGCAAACACTCCACTACAGCGATTTCAAGTTTCCTGAGTGACCGAAACCCCGCCGGCCAGAATCTCCGAGATGCCCGGCGGAGGCTCACTCTTAGTTCGCGAATCATCGAGTTGCCATGGAGCCACCCGGCCCGCGGTGCCAAGCTGCTGTTGAAGCCTGGGCAAGCCGCGCGGTACGATTCGACGTGTCAATGCGGATCGCGCTGATTTGCCTCGCCTGCCTGGCGGCGGGTGCTGCCAGCGCTGATTCACCGCTCGAGCTTCGAGGACGTATCGACCCTCCCATCCGTGCAGCGGTAGCGCTCTACGGTTCCACGCACCCCTTTCAGAAACAGGTCCTGAGCAATGGCAAGGGGCGCTTCCGGTTCAGGAATCTTCCAGCCGGGACCTACACCGTCTCGATCTTTCACCCGCGAAGAGGAGAGTTTCGCCGGACCGTCGAGGTGACGCGAAGTTTCGCCGGCGGTAATGGGCGTGTCGAGATCACGATTTCTTTTCAGCCCCCGAAAGGAGAACGTGAGCGGGCGCTGCTTCGCAACAACACGGTTGACACGCGTGTGCTGAGCATTGATCCCAAGGCTGTGAGGCAGTTGGAGGCGGCCCAGAACAAGCTGGCGAAGGGCCGCGCGGACGATGCGGTCACCGAGTTACGAAAGGCGGTTCAAATCTCCCCGCAGTTCGTCGCGGCTTGGAATTTGCTCGGGACCATCTCCTACCAACGAGCAGAGTATGAACAGGCCGAGCGGTACTTCCGGGCGGCGTTAGAGCATGACGACGATTCGTTCGAGCCCACCGTCAACTTGGGAGGGACATTGCTGTCGATGGGCCGCCACGAGGACGCTTTGCCCTACAACCAGTACGCCGTTCTGGCGAGACCGCAAAGCGCGCTGGCAAACTCGCAGATGGGGATGAATCATTTCTATCTCGCCGACCCGGCCCGGGCACTGGACTATCTCGAGAAAGCTAAACGGCTCGACCCCTCGCATTTTTCGCATCCCCAGTTGATTCTGGCGGAGCTTCACGCGCAGCAGGGGCGGGTTGCGGAAGCAATCAAGGAGCTGCGAGACTTTTTGCGGCGCCATCCGGATTCGCCCAGGGCTGATGGAGTACGGCGGTCGATCGAGAACCTTGGGCCCCCCACTCCGTGATGAGAGGATCGCCACGCGCGCTCAAAAACAGAAGGGTTTTGCCGTCGCGCGGGACCTAGCCTCAATGCACGTCACTTAAGGATTTCGGCGCCTGGTTGCTTGCCCTAGTGCATTGGGTTTTTTTGGGTGAAAACCGGCCCTGTCATCGGAGTCATGCCGAGTGTTTTCCTCCGCCCCTTCAGGGCTTTTCGGTCGATGGGTCTCTCACCCAGGGTTCCGCTTCGCTCCACCCATGGGCTACGATCCTGCGCCGCTTCGGGGCTCAAAAAGTCTTAAGTGACGTGTATTGGACCTAGCCTGCATTTCGCACCACCTGACGGCAGCTTTTCACTGAATCAGCTTACGGCTATTTGAAGCCTGCTCCTGCAAGCCGGCTCCGAAGGGCCTACCTTCATCTCTCGTACAGCATGACGCTTGCGCGTCTTCTTGACACAGCCCCGCACGGATCCGTACGTGCGCGTTGACTCCTAAAGCTCCAGCTATCGGTGTAGTACATCACACCGTCAACGACGAGCGGCGTGGATTGCAGGCGGTGGCGGATCACTATCTCCTTGGTCCAGGCGAGGCCGAGGTCCTTGATCGTCCCGCGGTTGATCTCGGTCAGCGTCGAGAAACGTTGCTCTTCGTAGGTGCGTCCGTAAGCGATCTAGGCTCCCGGCTCATCCTGCTCGACCCGAACGATGCGCTCGTCATCAACGAATGCGGCACTCGGATTCGGTGCCTCGGCGGTCTGATCGTCGGTCGAGGGCTCCGAAGGAGAACAGCCAGCCGTGGCGACGGCTAGAAGTAGGCCCATGACCAGGCCGATGACCCACTCTGGAGACAACCCCGTCTGTATTCTGCTCACACACTCCTTCGTGGCTACTTGGATGCGCGGGAAGCGAGCCGAAGTGTAGCGCATTCCTGGCCGGTCTGGCGTCCCATTGTTGCGATCCGGCCGACATCTGGAGCGCCTCCAGTTCAGGAGGTAAGAGCACTTTGCAGGGGGTAGGACAGAAAACAAATAACTTACAAAAATGGAACAGTTAGACAATCCATCCTGCCTGTCGCAGCCGCCGCAGGCGTTTTGCCTCCGAGGACATCTTTTGAAGAATCTGTCCGATAGACCGTGCATAACCTTGTTTTACTCGTTCGAGAGCGCTAGGTTATATGAGGGAAGTAGTCTAGCTGCGTACTGGCCGCCTGAGGAGGCTAAATGCAAAGATCAACCACGATCCGGGTGCTCGTTACCGTTAGTGTGATGTGCGGAGTAGCGATGTCGCTTGTGGTTGGCGCACCGCCCTCCGCGGCTCCGGCAGCGGCGCCCTCGAACGAAACGCCCTCGAACGACCCGTTCAGCCAGAGCCAGCGCGAGTATTGGGCATTCCAGAAAGTCACGCGCCCGCGGGTGCCGGGCGCCAGGCAACACCCCGTCGACTCTTTCGTAGGCGCCAAGCTGGCCGAGAAAGGTATCGAGATTGCTCCCCGAGCGGACAAGATCACGCTCATCCGCCGGGCCTCCCTCGACCTCATCGGGCTGCCGCCAACACCGGAAGAAGTGGCGGCCTTTGTCAACGACAACTCCCCGAAAGCGTTCGAGACGGTCATCGATCGCCTGCTTCGATCCCCGCACTACGGCGAGCGCTGGGCACGCCACTGGCTCGACCTGGCCCGTTATGCCGAAAGCGAAGGATTCAAGTCCGACGAGACCCGGCCCAACGCCTGGCGCTATCGCGACTATGTCATCAACGCTTTCAACGAAGACAAGCCTTACGACCGCTTCGTACGCGAACAGATCGCCGGCGACGAGCTGTGGCCCGACGACGTTTGGGCGCGCGTAGCCACTGGGTTCAACCGCAACTATCCCGACGAGAGCAACGCCGCGAACCTGTGGCAGCGACGGCAGGAAATACTCCAAGATATCACCGACACCGTCGGACAGACCTTTTTGGGAATGACCTACGGCTGCGCCAAGTGCCACGATCACAAGTTTGATCCGATTCTGCAGGCCGACTACTATCGGCTGCAAGCTTTCTTCGCCAACTCCAAAGCCAACGACAACATCGTGATGTGGCCGGAAGACAAAGTCGCCGAGCACAAGAAGAAGCTTTCCGCCTGGGAGGAAGCAACGCGGGAGATTCGCGACCGGATGGAAGCGATGCTCAAGCCGCGGCGCGAAGCAGTCATCCAGGAGCGCTTCTTCCGCTACCATCCCGACATTCAGGAGCAGTTGGGCCGGCCGAAGGAAGAGCAAACTCCCTACGAGCGCCAGATGTACGCGAAATTCCGCTGGCAGATGGAGTTCGTCACTCGCGAAAAAGCCCTCATCGCCAAGCTCGGTGACGAGGAGAAAGAGCGCTACGCGGCTTTGCAGAAAGAGATCGAGAGCTTCGAGCACCTTCATCCCGGCGAAATTCCTGTCGGCGTGGGCATCTATGACCTCGGCAAGCAAGCTCCGCTGACTCACATTCTGAGCGTCGCCAACTATGCTGTCCCTGGTGAAGAAGTGCAGCCGGGGTTTCTCTCGATCCTCGATCCGGCGCCGGCGAAGTTTGCGCCTCCGGAGGGGCTGGACTCGACCGGCCGCCGGACGGCATTGGCGAACTGGCTGGCCAGCCCGGAGAATCCCCTCACCGGCCGCGTCATGGCGAACCGCCTATGGCAGCACCATTTCGGCAGAGGCATTGTCGGGACGCCCAGCGACTTCGGTCTGATGGGGGAGCGGCCGACCCATCCCGAGCTGCTGGACTGGCTGACGGATGAGTTCGTCGGTGGCGGCTGGAGCATGAAACGGATGCACCGGCTGATCATGACTTCCGAGACGTATCAGCAAAGCTCGGATTTCCGAGAAACATCGAACCAGAAGGACCCCTTCAATCGCCTGCTGTGGCGCTATCCTCCGCGGCGTCTGGAAGGGGAGGTTATCCGCGATTCAGCCTTGAAAGTCGCGGGCTTGCTGAACCCGGCCATCGGCGGCAAGAGCGTCTTTCCGCCGCTGCCTCGCAACATGCCGGAACCGCGCGGGGGGTGGGAGTTATCCGAGGACCCCGCCGATCAAAACCGCCGCAGCATTTACGTGTTCGTGAGGCGGAACGCGCGTTATCCCATGCTGCGGGTTTACGATATGCCCGATACTCACGCAACCTGCGCGCGACGGGAAGTGACCATAACCGCGCCCCAGGCTTTGGCCTACCTCAATAGTGAGCAAACCATGAATTGGGCGCAATCGTTCGCGGGAAGAGTCATCGATGAAGCCGGAGCCGACCGCGGCGCTCAGATCGAGCGGGCCTATCGGATCGCCTATTCGCGCTCCCCGGACGGTTGGGAGAAGGATGCCGGCCTGACGTTTCTCGATCGCCACGCCAGCGTCATTGCTGAACGCGAAGCGCGGGGAGTCAAAGACGATAAGGCAGCCAAGCTGGCGCTTCCAACCGTCATGGCCGAAAACTTGAAACCCGCCCAAGCGGCGGCGCTCGTTGATTTTTGCCATTCGATTTTCAATTCGAATGAGTTCGTTTTTCAGTACTAGGAACAACGGTGGGCCACCGCGCCCGCCGGCACGACAATCGCAATCCTGAGGAGCCAGGAAAATGCCCCAAGCGCCACAACCCCACATTCGGCCGGTCCGTTCCCGCCGTGAATTTCTCAGCCGCGCCGGGAGCGGCTTGGGCGCGGTCGCACTGGGCCACCTGCTGAATCACTCGGGCTGGTTACCGCAAGCGCTGGCCACGGAAAGCTTGAACCCGCTGGCCGCCAAGCAGCCCCACCATCCCGCCAAAGCCAAGTCCATCATTTGGCTGTTCATGGAAGGCGGGCCGAGCCACCTCGACCTGTTCGATCCCAAACCAGCGCTGGACAAACTTGCGGGGCAGTCCATGCCGGAATCCTTTGGCCGCCCAATAACCGCCATGGGTACCGCGGGTAACACGCTCATGCCGACCCAGCGCAAATGGAATCAGCATGGCGAGAGCGGTTTGTGGGTGTCGGACTGGTATCCGCACATCGCGCGGCACGCTGATGAGCTGGCGGTGATCCGTTCCTGCCAAGCCGACGGCCTCAATCATGTTGGCTCGGTGAGCCAGATGAATACGGGCTCGATCCTCGCCGGCCGGCCCTCGCTGGGGTCGTGGGCGACCTATGGGCTGGGTTCGTCCAACGAGAGCTTGCCGGCATTCGTGATCCTGCAGGACTACAAGAATGTCGTGGGCGGCGCCAAGACTTGGAGTTCGGGGTTCCTGCCGGCCACCTACCAGGGAACGCCATTTCAAAAGGAGGGCCCGCCGATTCTCAATCTGGACCTTCCCGAGACGGTGGGAAACAAGCAGCAGCGCAGCAAGCTGGATTTCCTGGCGTCCATCAACCGGCACCACGCCGAGAGTAAGTCCGCCGACAGCGAACTCGAGGCCCGCATCCAATCCTACGAGCTGGCCTACCGCATGCAGTCGGAGGCGCCGGAAGCGGTCGACTTGAACGCGGAGTCAGAAGCCACGCGGAAACTCTACGGCATGGACGATGAGATGACCGCGAAGTTCGGCGGCAACTGCCTGATGGCGCGGCGCCTGGTCGAGCGGGGCGTTCGTTTCGTCGAAGTCTACTGCGGCAGCGGCAGCGGCTGGGACGCCCACCGCGACATGGAAGGCAACCACGGCAAGTGGTGCCAGGTCTCTGACAAACCGATCGCCGGACTTTTGACCGATCTCAAAGCTCGCGGTCTGATGGATGAAACGCTGGTCGTTTGGGGAGGCGAGTTCGGCCGCACGCCTTTCAACGAAAAGGGAGACGGGCGCGACCACAATCCCTGGGGCTTTACGATTTGGATGGCCGGCGCTGGAATCACGGGTGGCCAGGCGATCGGAACAACCGACGAGATCGGTTTCCGCGCGGTCGACAAGCCTTACCACGTCCACGACATACACGCCACGATGCTGCACCTGCTGGGCCTGGACCACATGAGCCTGACCTACCTCCACAACGGCCGCTCCGAACGGGCCACCATCAACGGCGGCAAGCTGATCGAGGAAGCCCTGGCGTAGGCGGCGGATCAGAAAAGGTAGGACGTCACATCAAGCTCGCGCAGCAGGTGGGTTCGAGCCCTAGGGTAGCTAGTATTACTACGTTAAGTAATTAGGTCCGCGCGGGCCTTGGGAGCCAATCGCATGGCCGCAGTAGGCGCAGACTCCGGTCCAGGTCATCCTAAAAACGGCAGTTAGGAGGGCGCATCGGTGACATACAAGGGGGCGCCGAGGACTCTGCCGCGGAGGAATTGGCGGAAAATCCAGCTCAGGATCAGTCGCCAGCGTTGGGCTCGGGTCAACTGCTCCGCAGTTGCTCGCAGCCATTGCAGAAAGGCGCTGGCCCGCTGCAAAGCCGCCTTCATCCGCCGCGCCCTGGCGTGCAAGCTCGTAATCGTCACGGTCGTTTGGTGGCCATGGCGCGTCCGCCGGGCAATGCCGTGCAGCAGCAGCGGCCGCGTCGTGATCGCCTCGCCATGCTTGGCGGGGATCGCCAGCCGCGTAAACAGCGTCCACCAGTTGTACACCAGCGCCGCGATGCGCGCCAGCACCTGACAACGCAGCAGGTCCTGGGTCGTGAAACCCGACCAGCTCCACTGGTTCTTCAATTCGTCAAAGTTGTTCTCCGCGTCCGCCCGCTCGCGATAGTGCTGCGCGATCGTCGCCACCTCCTCGTCGAGTGAGGTCACCAGCAGCGCGTACTCGTAGAGCACGCCGTGGTCGACCACCTCGGCCCAGCCCAGCGACAATTGCTTCGGCGCAGCCGGGTCGGGCTGAGTGAGCGCCAGATCGTTGCGAATCTGGCGCCGCAACACCACCAGCGGCCGGGGCCGGCTCCAGCCTTGGAGCCGCAACTCGGTGCGAATCCCTTGCCAGCCTCTTCCCGCCGGCTCCCATTCCTCGCTGCGAAACAGCCTCTCCAACAGTCCCTTCACGCCCCGGCTCTGCCGCAACTTGAATAAGTAAGGAAGCTCGCGCTGTTCGGCGCCCAGCATCATCCGCTCCGTCCCCCAGCCGATATCGCCGCGCAGCAGCGCCGGCCGCTGCTCAGGCGCCAAGCCGTCGAGAAACTTCCACAACTCCGGCTGCGCATACGAGGACGCCGTCTGGTTGCCCGGCTGCATTTCCACCTCCAGCAGCAGCCGCGGGTTGGCCACGAAGTAAGTGTGATAGACATGCGAAGGGCGACCCGGCTTGCCCGGGTTGTAACCGCGCTTGGCGCCCTGCTGGCGCCCGTAGAGCGGCTTGACGCTGGAGTCGACGTCGAGGATCCAAGGCTCTTCCAGCAGCGCCTCGTAGCTCCGCCGCGGATGCTCGCGCAGCCAGTCGCCGCAGGCCTTCTCGTCGGCCCCTTGAAACGCCCGCCGCGCCGAGTCTTCGCTGACGACCTTGCTCATCCCCAGCAACCGCGGGTTGACCCCGTCGCCGCGGATCGAGCTGATGTGCGCATAGCGGCGATGTCCGGCCAGCAGGCTCAGCAGCAGGGTGCCCAACACGTCGCGCTCCGCCGGCGCATTGGGGCTGCGGTAGTCGAGCGGACAATCGGCGACCCAGTCGTCGAACAACCCGGCGGTTTTGAGGAACTCGATGAAGTAGGGCATCTGCCCGTAGGCGGTCACCGCCGCCTCGGCGTCCCAGCGCAGGTGCACCTTGCCGCCGTAGGTGTCCACCGCCCGGCTGCCACTGCTCTGCTTTGTGATTGCGTTTTGGGGCTCCCCCAACGGGTGAAGCCGCTTTGTGCGTCGTGGTTTCGCCATCCACCACAGTATCAACCACTTGCCCCCTGGACCGCCTATTCAACCACCGTTTTTAGGTTCAAGCGCCAAGCGGTCGATGATGCGGGGCTGCGCCAGAGGGTTGAAATCGCCAATGAAAAGAGCAGCAATTTAGTTGTTCGAAGCATCAATTGTTGCAATGCCATGATGACAGAAATCAGCCGCCACCCGTGATTTTTGGGCGGCGGACTTTCCAGAGTCATAGGCGGCTTCATCGCTTCGTGTCATTCCGTCCCCAAGCGGGTCTGGTCATGGAGGTTCAGACATTCGCGCTTGAATTCCGCAGATGGTTCGGGCAAGACGCGGGGTCGATGCGCGGTCGGGGGCTTGCACTTCGAGCAGGCCGAAGGCCAAAATGAAGTTTCTCTTCCGTTCGCCCGAAGGCCGTACCGGGGCTAGAATGCGCGCTCGAACTTTGGCTTCTTTGCTGCTGACGGGCCATCTTCTCCAGGTCCTTCCCCAAACTCTGTCAGCGCAACAGGCTTACTACCCGCCGTCCGCGGCCCAAGGGGGCTGGAGAACTCTCGTTTCGGCGAACGCGGACGCCACGCCCGGCCAGCAAGCGGCGGTTCTCGAAAAGACGGGGCTGGATTGGGGCCGCTTGAACGAAGCCTGGCACTACGCTCGAAGGTACGTGGGAAGGGACAGTATTTTGGTCGTTCGGCGTGGCTGGATTGCGGCTGAGTGGTCCACTTCTCGGAGGCCAATGAGGATTGCTTCCTGCACAAAGTCTCTGACTGCCGTTGCCATGGCTAAGTTATTCGACCTGAGTGATAGCGGCCGATTCTCGACCTCCATCGGCATCGATGACCATGCCTGCCGATATTTGCCCGAATCCTGGGCGGAGGAGGAGCCGGAGAGGAAGAGCATCAAGATTCGGCATCTGATGACGATGTCGTCCGGGCTGGAAGCCTATGACGGCCCCTACGGCGACCTGGACGCTTACGCGAATACCGTGGTCACTCGGCGAGTGGTGGCGCCCCCCGGCGAAGTCTGGGAATACTCCTCGGCCGCGGTCGACCTGCTG
Source organism: Bryobacterales bacterium (assembly GCA_965226185.1). Classification (GTDB taxonomy): domain Bacteria; phylum Acidobacteriota; class Terriglobia; order Bryobacterales; family UBA6623; genus CBDCYS01. The sequence continues at coordinate 1,275,724 of CBDDCT010000007.1, read as the reverse complement.
AGTTTGATCATCGAGAAGGTCACCGGGAAAACGGAGCGGGATTTCTTCAACCAAGAGATTAACGCCGCGATTGGCGGCCCTGAGGTGGCGTGGCCAAGTTTCCAAGGGCACACGGGCAGCTCGGGCGGTCCGGGTTTGGGCGCTCGCTACACGGCACGAGACCTGGCGCGCGTCGCTTACCTGTTGCTGCGAAAAGGTGTCTGGGACGACGGCCGCGGCCCGAAACAGATCATCAGCGCTCAGCGGATTTCGATGCTCTCCGATCGGGCCGAGTTCTTGAAAGACGCGGCATTTCGGACCTCGATCTTCGCCACCGACCCCAGCACTCCGAACTACTATGGCTATCTATTTTGGACCAACCGCACGCAGCAAGCGCTGGGGCCGAAGGTTCCGAAAGACACGTTCTTCATGTCCGGCTACGGCAAGCAAGCCTGCTGGATCATTCCAAGTCTCGATATGGTCGTCGTTCGCATTGGATCCAAGCCCCGCCTGAACTACTTGCCGGAATACTTCCCCGAGTTCTTGTCGCGCGTGATGTCCGCCGTCGTTAGCCGCTGACCCGACGAACGCATGAAAGTCGTGCCGCGAATCACCCGGAACACGCGGGCCGCGGCCGATCGTGCTCTCCTGATTCAGATACACTGAAGCCAGAGTTATTTTTGCTAGTCCTTGTTCTCAATTCGTAAGCGCCTCGCTTGTGCATTTCCGTGCCGTGAGCCAGGGGCAGCTTGCGTCTTCATTTCCCTTTCATTCATCGAGGAAGACGTGCCCGGTTGACGGGCGAGAGAGGACGAGACCATGCAACTAGAGCAGTTCGGTTGGAACCAGTTTTTTTCCGAGTCTTTTGATCCCTACCGCCAGCGCGGCTTTTCTCCCGGACGGGTCTGCCGCCGCGACCGGGAGGGTTTTCTTGTCTGGACGCCGGAAGGAGAACGGGACGCCGAGGCGTCCGGCAGGCTGCGCCACACCGCCGACAGCCTCGACGACTGGCCCGTCGTGGGAGATTGGGTCGCCCTGCTGCCTGGATGCGCGTTGATTGACGCCGTGCTGCCCCGCCTGACCAAGCTTTCCCGCCAGCAGCCCGGAACGGCCTCGGAGGAACAAATACTCGCCTCCAACGTGGATGTCGTGTTCGTGGTGACCGATCCTGATCGCGACTTCAACCTTCGAAGGATCGAGCGCTACCTGCTGATGGTCCGCCAGGGCGGCGCCCGGGCCGTGGTCGTGATCAACAAAGCCGACCTGGTGGAGCGTCCGTCATCGTGGGCCGCCAGGGTCGCGGAAATTTCCGGCGGCCAGCCGGTGTTGTCCCTCAGCGCCCGGACGGGCGCGGGGGTTGAGAAGCTGCGGAGTCAGATCGGCCCTGGAGAAACCGGCGCGCTGATTGGCTCCTCCGGTGTAGGGAAGTCAACGATTGTGAACCGCCTGCTTGGTTACGAGAGGCTGCCCACAAAAGAAATCCGCGAGAGCGACGGACGCGGAGTACACACCACGAGCCATCGTGAGATTATTCCGATTCCGGGCGCCGGGCTGCTGATGGACCTGCCAGGATTGCGCGAGGTTCAGGTTTGGGGCGGGACCGAGCCGGCCGACGAGACGTTTCCCGATATTGACGCATTGACCGGCGAGTGCCGTTTTCGCGACTGCCTTCATGAGGTCGAGGCCGGCTGCGCCGTGCTGGCCGCTATCGCGGAGGGAGGGCTGGACCGCCGCCGCTATGACAGCTACCTCAAGCTGCGGCAAGAGCTGGCGCACCAAGAAACCAAAGTCGACGAACAGGCGGCGTTAGAGAGCAGGCGCAAACAAAAGCGCCTGCACAAGCAGTACCGAGACATCCTAACGCGCGGCGGTGCGAAGCGCACCTGAAGATTGTCAAGTGGGGACAAGCGAATCATCGGCCCTCTCCATTCCGCTAAACTGCAATCACAAAGGATCAATATGCCGCGCACTCCGAAACTCTCTCCTGAAACGCAACCGCCCAGTGGGGATAGGCATCCCCGTCTGCCTAAGCAAATCAATCCTTGCCGGAACCGGACCCAGGCGCCACAAACAAGCCGCCGCGCCGTGAGCCGCCGGCTCTCCTCCGCGCTTTTGGCGCTCCTGCTAGCCTCAGCCACTCTCGCCTGGGCGGCCGACAAGGCCCCTTACAGATCCGTTGGGTTCGTCAAAATGCCCGCGTCCGTCGAACTCGGCGCCGTCTCAGCGGTGACCCTCGACCCGCGCGGTGGCCTTTACGTCCTGCACCGGGGCGAGCCGCCGATTCTCGTTTTCGACTCCGCCGGGAAGTACAAGCACGGCTGGGGTGACGGTATGTTCAAGGTCGCCCACGGCCTCCGGGCCGACCGCGACGGCAACATCTGGACCACCGACAACGGCTCTCACGTGATCCGCAAGTTCACTCCGGACGGCAAGCTGCTGCTGACCCTGGGTGAATTCGATGTCCCCGGCGCGGATAAGAAACACTTCCGCTCGCCAGACGATCTGGTCTTCAGCTCGACCGGCGAGATCTTCGTCGCCGACGCCGGCAACGGCCGCATCGTGCGTCTTTCGGCCGAAGGGAAGTGGCTCGCCGAGTGGGGCAAGAAGGGCACTGCCCCGGGGGAATTTCAGCTAGCCCATTCGATCGCTATCGACGGCGGTGACCGCATCTACGTCGGCGACCGCGGCAACGACCGAGTTCAAGTCTTCGAACCCAACGGGAAACTCGCGGACGTCTGGTCGGGCTTCGGCAACCCCTTTGGCGTCCAGGTGGTGGGTGAGCACTTGCTGGTGTCGGAGGGCGACGTCAACAAGATGATCCAGCTCGACATGAAAGGCAACGTCACCGGGACCTGGGGCAAGCCCGGCGACATCGAGCTGCCTCATCTGATGGCTATCGGCCCCGACCAAACCCTCTACGTTGCCGAGGTCAACGGCAGGCGAGTCCAGAAGTTCCGCCCCCAGTAGCCGCGCCCGACTTCCTGTTCGCGCAAGCAGCGCGATAGTAGCCCGCTTTTCTCACCACGTGGCGAGGCGAAGTGCGTGAGAGGCCCGTCAGTACGAGGCTCGCGCCGCTTGACGACCCTCATTCAATCAAAGACGCGTACTTGAACAGTACGGTGAGCACGGTGAGCAAGCGCAACGAAGTAATGGCGGTCTTCTCGCGTGCTTCGGCCGATTTGCCTCCCCGAGGGGAGTTGGCGCTACCATGTATCGGTACCGGAGGTTCTCATGATGCCGCTGCGAAACGGGCGCGCTCTGATCGTTCTTGTCTTGCTCACCTTGTGGGCGGGGTGCCAGACAGGCCCGCCGCCAGACGAGCGCCCCAACTTGCTGTTCATCCTCATGGACGATGTGCGCTGGGATGATCTCGGCTACACCGGACACCCGTTCGTTCAAACGCCTCACATCGACCGAATCGCGCGCGAGGGCGTGCAGTTTCGTAATTCATTCGCGGCCACGCCGCTTTGCTCGCCCAACCGGGCGAGCATTCTCACGGGCCAGTACGCCCACGCCCACGGCATCATCGACAATGTCGACCGCAGCGCGCAGAGTCATCAATTGATCACATTTCCGAAGCTTCTTCAGGACTCCGGCTACGAAACGGCCTTCATCGGCAAGTGGCACATGGGCGTCGACGATACGCGGCGTCCGGGATTCGACCACTGGCTGAGCATCAAAGGGCAGGGCCGCTACGTCGACCCCGAGGTCAACGACAACGGAGAGACCAAGACGCTCCCCGGTTATGCCACCGACGTCTTTTCCGAGCGTGCCGTGGAGTTCATCTCTCAACAGCATGAGAAACCGTTTCTGCTCTACCTCTCTCACAAGGCCGTCCATCCGAACATCTTCCAATACGCCGACGGCAGCATCTCTCCGATTCCGGCCGACGGGGGTTTCTTGCCCGCCGAGAGGCACAAAGATCTTTACGCCGGCGAGGAGGTTCCGCGCCGTCCCAACACCAAGAGCTACGCGGAGGGAAAACCGGCGCTTCAGCGCAAGATCGAGGGCCTTCCCGATCTGGGGCCGGATACAGGGACACCGGATCACATCATCCTCAACCGGCTGCGCATGGTCACGGCGGCCGACGAAGGCATCGGCCGGATACTCGAAACTCTCGAGAGCAGCGGACAGCTCGCCAACACCGTGATCGTCTTCACCGCCGATCACGGCTATTTCTACGGCGAGCACGGGCTGAACAAAGAGCGGCGCCTGGCGTACGAAGAAATCGCCCGTACGCCGCTGGCGGTTCGCTACCCGAAGTTGATCGAGGCCGGGCGAGAGGTGGACGACTTCGCGCTGAGCATCGACCTGGCGCCAACTCTCTTGGAGTTAGGCGGCGCCGCGATCCCCTCGCATATCCAGGGGCATTCGCTCGTACCATTTCTCAAGGGTGAGCCGGCGCCGGGCTGGCGGAAATCCGTCCTGATCGAATACTTTTCCGACACGGTTTGGCCGCGTCTCGTGACCATGGGATATCAGGCCCTGCGCACCGAGCGCTGGAAATATATCCACTACACCGATCTCGAAAACATGGACGAACTCTACGATCTCGATCTCGATCCCTACGAGATGAAGAACTTGATCGACGACCCCGCCGCTGCGGACGACTTGAGCGCGGCGAAGGAGGAACTGCGGCGCTTGCTCGATGAGGCGGAGTGGAAGGAAGTTCGCTGACGGGATGGAGACGCGACGCGATGAGGGAGCGCGGACTCCCGTCCGCGCCTCTGTCCGATCGTGTGAATATTACTCCCGCAGGCGGCAACTTCGACGGCACAAACCTAGCGCCGCCTTCTGCCGGGTGCAATCCTTTCGATCAGCTCCTGCTCGCTCAAGGCCGTGGGCTGCAACTCGAGCATGTCTTCGGTCCCGGCGGCCAGAAAGCTTGCCTCGATCCAGTCACGGGGGAATGCTTCATTCACGTTGTGCAAAAGCGTTTTGTGACCCGCCAGCAGCACCGAGGCCCCCCGGAAATCTCCGGCTTTGCGAAGGTGCGGGATAAACAACTTGTTTGTGAATTCCGAATCGCTAGCGGCGTCGAACTGGCCGAGATCCCCAATCAAGCGAATGCCGTCGTCCGCCAGCGCCCGGGCGAACAACGACCAGACGCCGCCTTGGCCCATGCCGACCAGGTTGATCTCGCGAACGTTGAAGCGGGTTCGGAAGTAGGTGATCGCGGTGAGGACGTCCTGGACTCGGTTGGCGGAGTCGGTGCGGTTGAAGGTCGTAAAGTGTTTTTTCGCCGCCCGCCCCGCCCCGGCGATATCACGAGAGTCGCGTGCGCGCGCCGTCTGAAAGACATCGATCGCCCCAACCGAGCCCCCGCGTTCGAGCAGCGCCCGCACCATCCCGTCGAGGCTTTCCGATGAGCTGAGCGTCCAGGCCGTTCCTTCCGGATGCACGATCAAGGTAGGCGCGACCGATGCACGGGCGCGGCGGGGACGCAACAGCACCGCCGGAATGCGGTCGCCCTCCTTGCGCCGTCCGATCACCAGAACTTCTCCGTTGCGGAACGTATCGGTCAGGTCCGACGCCAGTTCGTTGCCATCCGGCAGCCGCGCGGCGATCGAAAGCGAAAGCGATTTGCGGAATACCTCACGGGCCTTTTGCAAGGAGGCGCTGTCGCGAGGGCGAAGAGATTCAATCCAGGCGTCCGCCTCGCGGATTCGGCCTTCGATAAAGCTTGGGGCGTCTTTGGGAGTTTCCGGAGCCGGCCTCCCCCAGTAGCTCAGCAGGTCTCCGAGCTGGTCAACGTGGAAACCCTTCTCCTTGAAATGCGAGGAGTCATTGTCCCCCAAAACCTTCTTGCCAAAGAAAGCATAGACGGCTTCGCGGCTGTCCTGGTGGTAGTTGTGCGGTGAGTCGAACTGGGTTTGTTCCAGTTCGTCCTCCGCGCCGTAGAGCTTGTAAATCGAGTTGACGGCCGGGTACTCGACGCGGGGAGTGTTCTTGGTCCAGTCGCCGGTCGCCGAAATCATCATCATGGGGCGCGGCGCCATCATGGCTCCAATCTCCATGTTGTTCGCGTTGAGCCGCAGGTTGGGCGCGTTCTCGCAGTAGTCGCCGCCCTGCATGATGGAGGAGATCATATTGACCGGCGCTGAGAACTTGATGCGATCGTCAACAGCGCCCAGGATGAAAACCTGGGTTCCGCCTCCGGAGGCGCCGGTGGCTCCGAGCCGCTCCGGATCGACATCGGGCAGCGAGGCGAGAAAGTCCACGGCGCGAATGCTGTTCCACAACTGAGTGCCCAGAATACCGGCGCCCCACATGTGGGCTTTCTTTCCCCAGATGAAACGGTGGGGGATCTGTGGAACCGTGTCGTTGTAGCCAATCATGTCGTAGGTGAAGGCGACATAGCCTTGGCGCGCCAGGCTAATCCCGCGGCCGGGGATCGAATTGAGGGGTTGATTCTCCACGCGTCCGTAGCTCCAGTGTCCGTGGGGATTGACGACGCCCGGCAGCCGGCCGGATTTGCCGACGGGCCGGTAGAGGTTGCCTCCGAGAAAAAATCCCGGATAGGTTTCCAGAACCACCTTCTCGATGCTGTAGTCTTCGTGTTCGATTTTGCCGAAGATTTGGGCGTTGAGCGGCGTCTTCTCAGGCAGCGGCAACAGGCCGGCGCTAAAAAGAATCTCTTCGCGCAGGGTCGCGGCCCGCTCCTTCCAGCGGCGCAAGCTGCGATACTCGGGCATTTCGAACTTGGTGTCGGTGTGGCGGATCACAACGTTGCGCTGGTCGCGGTCGGGGAGCTGCCCACCCGGGAGAGCCGCTGCAACAACGAGCGCGGCCAGGAGGATGCAGAGGCGTTTCATGGGATAGATTCTATCTCACCGGCGCGCCCGTGTCGCGGCAACTGGCGGCCGTCGAAGACAACCGGTACCGGGGGTTGCTTGTTCTCGGGCCGCGGCTGGCGTCATTCGAGCAAAGTGTCCCGTTTGTGAGTGTTTCCGTCGCTCTCGGACCACTTTCAACGTTTACTATCAAGACTTTTAGGTGTAAGCCGGAAGAGGCCGTTTTTTGGAAGTGGTTATTTTTCAATCACTTACATATGGATATTGCAGTATTCTACAGAAAATTACAGGGTTTGGGGCTTTTTTGAGACCTCGCGAGCCCAGTTCGCCTGTTAGCTTTTTCCATAATGACCCCTTTTCCATCATTTGCTTCGTTGCTTTTAGGATAGCTCACCGGACAGGGCCGTTCCCGGTTTGATCGCGTTAGATCGTTGAAAGCAAACGGAATACTTTTTAAAAAAATCCGTGACTCATTTGGAGGGCGCGTGAGTTTCGTGCAGAAGCGGGTCCTCTTGATACAACGTTGCGACGGGTTCAAGAGGCCTGCACAGCACCCCACAGGCGTGCGGTGCAACGGCGGTGTTTGGGGGGTGGGGGGCTCTACTGTTCAGTTAGAGGTTTGGGGCTGACTTCGGTTGTTCAAGTTGATGTTCTTCATTCGGCGCAACCCGATCATCGTCGGAATCATAGGTTTGTTTTCCTGCGCCCCTTGCGGGGCTTTTCCCTCGATGGGTTTCGAACCCAGGGTTCCGCTTCGCTCCACCCTTGGGCTACGATCCGGCGCCGCTTCGCGGCTCAGGCGCTAAGTGAACAGCATTGAGGCTGGGGGGCGCTCACGGCGTATGGAGTGCGATCCAGTCGTGGAACTCTTCAACCTGCTGAAAGATCGCATCGGGCGCCAAAGCGCTGAGCATCTCAAAGTTCGCGGTAGTGGCCCAGGCAGCCGCCAGCGAGGTCATCCCCAACTGACGGGATGACTCGATATCGGGCCGCGCGTCGCCAAGGGACGCCACCTCGTTTGGCGGCAGCCTCCAGGAATCGAGGACCCGCCGCATGGCATCGGGCTTCACACCGCCGTTTGGCGAGCCAGCCTGGACCGGCTCGAAGATTCCATCCAAGCCCAACTCTTGCAGCGAGATGGCCGCGCTTCGTGGTCCTTTGCCAGTGACAATCCCCAACCGGACGTCTCGTTGCCGAAGCGTGTCGATAGCCGCGCGCATACCGGGGAAAGGTTCGGGACACAGCGAGTGCAAACGCTGATAGGCGGCTAAGTACTGCTCCAGCCGCCGCTCCCAATCGTGGGGGATTAACCGCTGCAGGATTCCTTCTTCCGCGGGCCCGAACATGGCCCGGACTTCTTGGTCGCTGTAATCGCGGCCAAGGGCGTCTTGGAAGACTTCCCGAAACGCCGCGAAGCAAACCGGCAGCGTGTCGGCAACCGTACCGTCGAGATCGAAGATGACGCCGCGAAGGGGCATGGGTGGAGAAGTTTTGATTCTGCCATGTTTTTTGGCGAGCCTGCTGCGACGGCTGGGACAAGCAGGAGTACTCGCCCCTACTGTTGTTCGGCGGCTTGCCTCGCCGAACTTGGCCCGCTACGATACCTATCAGCACGGACTGGGAGCCCGAAGTGTCGAACGTCACTGGTGTCCTTCGGTTCTCGGTGATGAGCTGACCGAGGCCGTGCCAGGGCCGGCCAGCCAGGTATCGTCGTCCGGAACGTAGTCCTCGATAGCGATGGTGGCAGGAAGCCTCACACGGCCGGACAGAGGCGTGGACGGAAGTCCACGCTCGCTTCATCAGCATCGCGTCTCTCTCCGCTCCACCCCATGGACGCCGATTTTGCTCACCCTGCTCTGTGTGGGCGTAGCCCTGTTCGGCGTGGCTTGCGGCGGGCTCCCTGCCGAGCGTCGTCCCAATGTGATCCTCATTCTCACGGACGATCAGGGGTTCGGGGATGCCGGAGTTCACGGCAATGACAAGATCAGGACGCCGAACCTCGATCGCTTCGCACGAGAGGGAGTCGAGTTCACGCGGTTTTACGTGAGCCCGGTTTGCGCGCCCACCCGCGCCAGCCTGATGACGGGACGCTACTACTACCGCAGTGGCGTCATCCATACTTCGCGCGGCGGAGCGAAGATGCACGGAGACGAGGTGACCCTGGCCGAGACTCTTCGCGACGCTGGGTATCGCACCGGCATTTTCGGGAAGTGGCACCTGGGCGACAACTACCCCATGCGTCCAATGGATCAAGGCTTCGATGAGTCGCTGGTCCACAAATCCGGCGGCATTGATCAGGCGCCCGACAAGCCGAACGGTTATTTCGATCCGCTGCTTTGGCGCAACGGGCAAGCATTTCAGGCGAAGGGCTATTGCACGGATGTTTTTCCCGATGCTGCCTTGAGTTTCATTGAGGACAACCAGAAAGAACCTTTTTTCATTTACCTGCCGACGAATGCACCTCATAGTCCGTTGATCGTGGACGAGAAATACAGTTCCCGCTACACCGAGATGGGGCTCGATGACCCAACGGCGAAAGTCTACGGGATGGTCGAGAACATCGACGAAAACTTCGGCCGGCTGACCGCCAAGCTGGATGAGCTGAATCTTCGCGACGACACGATCGTCATGTTCATCAGCGACAACGGCCCGGCGGGAGAGCGCTACAACGCGGGGCTGAGGGGCCGCAAGGCACAAGCCTATGAGGGCGGCATTCGCGCCTTGAGTTTCTTGCAGTGGCCGGGCCGCGTGAAGACGCCGGCGAGGATCGATCGCATCGCGGCGCACATCGACGTGGCGCCGACCGTTCTTGACGCAGCCGCCGTGGCGCCTCCCGAAGACATTGCGTACGACGGGATCAGCCTGATGCCGTTGGTCGATGGGAGCGCTCAAGACTGGCCTGAACGCACTCTTTTCTTTCAATGCCACCGCGGTCTTTCACCGCAACCCTACCAGAACGCGGCGGCGGTCACGGACCGCTACAAGCTGGTGATGTCGGCTACCAGCTTCGCCGACGAAAACTTTCAGTTGCCGGCTGATTCGCCGCTCGAGCTCTATGACATCCAGGCCGACCCGGGGGAGCAGGAAGATCTCGCTGGTCGGCATCCCGACGTGCTGGCGAATCTGCGGGAGCGCTACGACGCTTGGTTTGACGATGTCCGCGGCACGCGTGACTTCACTCCGGGCGTGATCCACTTAGGCTCTGACGAGGAGGCGCCCACGCTGCTGTGCCGCTATCAGGATTCGACCTACAAGGACGGGCAGCCAACCGGCTGGGTGGTCGAAATCGAGCGCGGCGGGAAGTACGAGTTCAACGTGAATCGCGGCGGCGAATCCGGCCCGGCGACGATGTTTGCCCAAGTCAACGACAGTGTTACGAGTCAGGAGCTGAACGCGGGAACTGCTTCGGCGGTGTTCGAACTTCCGGCGGGTGAAGCGCTACTGGACGTCTGGGTCCAACAGCCGGGTCAACCCCGCGTCATCATCTCAGACAACGGCACGCTGGGTGATGTGACCCTCCGGCGTTTGGACTGAATATCTTTCATTCGGCGCAAGCCTGCATCCGTCGTCCGCATCATACGTTTGCTTTCCTGCGCCCCTCCGAACCTGCATCGACCCAGACAGTTACCTATCATGGATGTCGCGACTGAAGACTCGGGCGCTACACTATTGGTTCGATTAGCGGCCGGCGGGTTGTCGCGGGCTCTTTTCGAGGCGAGAGACCAGCTAGGGAGAAGGATCAACGATGTCTGAGACCAGCCGGGGGCCGCGCTTGACGCCGATCCAGTGGGTGATCTGCGGGGTTGCCGCTTTAGGGTTCGCGTTCGACATTTACGAGCTGCTGATGCTGCCGCTGATCGTGCGGCCGGCGCTGCTGGAGTTGGCTGAAGTCCGGCCGGGCACGCCGGAGTTTAGTCAGTGGGTCGGGTTGCTGTTTTTCCTTCCCGCCGTTTGTGGAGGAGTTTTCGGGCTTTTGGGAGGGTACCTGACGGACCGCCTGGGGAGGCGGCGGGTGCTGGTTTGGAGCATTCTGCTCTACGCCTTTTCCGCCTGCGCGGCCGGTTTTGTGACCTCCCCCGCATGGCTGCTCGTGTTCCGCTGCACGACGTTTGTCGGGGTCTGCGTGGAGTTTGTGGCGGCGGTGGCCTGGCTGGCGGAACTATTTCCCAACCCGAAGCAGCGCGAGGCCGTTCTGGGCTATACGCAAGCCTTCGGTTCGATTGGCGGATTGATGGTTACCGGGGCGTACTATATCGCTGTGACCTACGGGGATTCGCTGCCGGCCATTCACGGTGCTCACGAGGCCTGGCGCTACACGCTGATCTCGGGGGTGATTCCCGCCATTCCGCTGATGTTGATCCGGCCGTTCCTGCCCGAGTCACCAGTCTGGGCGAAGAAGAAGGCGGCGGGGACTTTGCGGCGGCCGAGCCTGGCTGAGCTGTTCCGTCCCGAGTTTCGAACGACGACGATCATCACCACTTTGATGTTCGCGTGCAGCTACGGCGCGGCGTTCGGGGCGATCCAGCATATTCCCCGCATCGTTCCCGGTTTGGCGGAACTTTCGGGGATGGCGAGAGCGGCGGTGGAACAGACCATCAGCGGCGTTCAAGCTTTTCAGGAAATTGGAGGCTTGCTGGGGCGGATCGCGCTGGCGGTCCTGGCCGTTCGCATTGTTGCCCGGCGAAAGCTGCTAAGGATCTTTCAGCTTCCCGGTCTGTTCATCCTGCCGGTTGTGTTCTTCTACGCTTCCATCAACAATTTAGCGCTGCTCAGTTGGGGCATCCTGCTGGTGGGACTGCTGACAGTCGCGCAATTCAGCTTCTGGGGAAATTATCTGCCGCGTGTTTACCCGACGCACCTGCGCGGGACCGGAGAGAGTTTCGCGGCCAATATCGGCGGCCGTATGATCGGGACCTCAGCGGCGCTGGTAACGACGACGCTGCAAAACTACATGCCTGGGGGCAGTGCTCCCGTGCAGTTGGCTTATGCGGCGGGGTTGGTGGGGTTTGTTTGCTATGCGGTGGGGTTCGTGGCTAGCTTCAAGCTGCCGGAGCCGAGCGAGCAGGAACTGCCCGACTGACGACGGGCAATCAGAGCCCCGAACGCCAGTGAGTGGGTCTCCCGCGGTGCATTGTGTCCGCGGGAAGCTGTCCCCGGTGATTCTGAATGGAGCCGCTGCCGGGCCCGCCGCCAAGGCCAATACCGGCCCGCGTAGCGTCGACCCCAGTGTCGCTGCCGCAAGCGAACAGCTTGCGTCACCTCGCTTGGACCCACTCACTTGCGTTCGGGGCTCTGAATCTGGAGCTTCGGGAGGGCCTTCTGTTACGGAAACCCGGTGTTACCATGGACTCGCCAAGTGGATTTCTTATTTTTCGTCTTGATTTTGGGCGGAGTCGTGGGCTTCTCCATCGCCCTCAGCCGAGCCAACGCACGCGCTCGCAAGAATCGCGTGCTTGTCGATGAGCTGCGCTTCGACCTGAACGCGCTACGGTCGACATTGCCGCGACGCGTTTGGGAACTCGAGCGTGAACTCGCGGACTTGAAGGGGGCCGCGGGCGGCGAAGGCGTATCGCGGCCTGAAGACGCGGAAGCGGCCGGAGAGTCCGCCGAGGCCGCTCCTCAACAGCCCGCGGAATCTGGCGCAGCGGCGGCAGCGCCCGTTCCGCCCGCGGCTGCTCAATTCCCGCCCGCGGCTGCTCAGGCTCCACCCGCCACCCCGGCCGATCAGCCGGGGGGTCCAGCCGCTACGGGAGTTGAGTCAACGCCCGATCAAGCGCCGGAGTCAGCGCCCGCGCCGGGCATTGCTGGATATCGCCCGCCTCCTCCGCCCGCCGCTCCTGGCCAGACGCCGCCGAGCGGTCCCTTTGGCGGACTCGGCGGCATAAACTGGGAGCAGTGGGTCGGGATCCGCGGGGCCGCCCTGCTCGGCGCTATCGTGATGGCACTCGCGGGTATCCTGTTCCTGCAATACGCGATCGAACACGAGCTGATCCCGCCCACGGTTCGGGTTGCGCTGGGTTTTCTCGTGGGCATCGGCTGCGTCGCCGGCGCCGAGAAGCTTCGGGAACGCGGCTACGGTCCAACGGCCAACGCGCTGGCCGGGGCCGGCATCGTCATTCTTTATGCGTCAGTATGGGCGGCGCGGGTGCTTTACGGGCTGATCGGGAGCAGCCTCGGCTACGGACTGATGATTCTGGTGACCCTCGCCTGCGGAATGCTTTCGTGGCGTTACCGGGCGCGCGATACGGCGCTGCTGGGCTTGATCGGGGGGTTCGCCACTCCGCTGCTTCTCTCGACGGGCCAGGACAACCCGATCGGCCTTTTCGCCTACATCTTAATGCTGAACGCCGGGTTGTTCGCGCTGGCGCGGTTGCGCGGCTGGCCTGTCCTGGCGGGGCTTAGTCTGGCCGCTACGGTGTTTTATCAATTGACCTGGATCGTGCTCCGCATGGGGCCGGAGCGGGCCATGCTGGGACTGGGGATTCTAGGCATGTTCGGTCTCTTCTATGCCATCGCGGGGCGCTTGCAAGGCGCCGGGAGTGAAGACGAGAAGGAACGAGAAACCTGGCAGCCGGCTCAAACCGCCGGAGTTTTGCTTCCTTTTGCCTTCGCGCTTTATTTCGCGGGCAACGCCGTCTTCACTCCCCACCTTTATCCGATCGGTATTCTGCTGCTGTTGTTGTCGGCGGTTGCGGGCTGGCTGAGCCGCGTTCAGGATTTCCCGCTGCTCTCGACCGGTTCGGCCTCGGGCAGCGTGGCGGTCGTGGCGGTCTGGTGCCTGCAAGCGGAATGGAGCGCCGCGCTGGCTTGGGAAGCGGTGGGCGTGTGCGTAGTCCTGGCGCTGCTGTTCCATGTCTTGTTTGAACTGGATTGGCGCCGCGGCGGCGGGGATGACTACCAGCCCTTCTCCCACGGCCCGCTGATCACCTCCGCCGGATTCCTGGCTTTGCTTGTGTTCACGCCGCTGTGGGCGCGAATGTCCCCGGTCCCGTTTTGGCCATGGCTCTGCGGATGGATCGGCCTGGCGGCGCTGCTGATCCGGCAATCGGTCGAACCTTCGGGGCGGCAAAAGCTAGGCTTGGCGGCGCTGGGTGTCGGCCTGGGGTTCTCACTCTTCTACGGGGCTCACCGGGGCGCCCCGGGGTTCCCGGCGGCGGCGCTTTATTTCGGCGTCCTCGGGGTGTGCGCGGTTGCTTTCCAGGGTCTTGCGGTTGTTCTCAAGGAAGCCCGGAGGCAAGTCTGGGCGAATCGCGCCGCCGCGATCTTTCCGGCAACGGTGCTGGTGTTTCTGATGCTGGAAGGACTCGAGCCGAAGTTGTCCCCGCTCCTGTACCTGACAACGACCATCTTGCTGGCGCTGCTGATTGTACTCGCTGCTACGTGCCTGCGGTCGGGCAAATGGTATTTCACGGGAATGGCGCTGCTGGCGCTGGGGCACAACATCTGGACCGCCGAGTATCGCGGTTTCAGCTCGAATCCGGACGGCGCGCTGATCGCGTTCCTGCTTCAACTGCTTGCTGTCGGGTTGTTCTCTTGGTGGCCTTTGCTGACCCGCACCCGCTTCGGCGGCGAGCGCTGGGCCTGGTACGCGGCAGCCTTGGCCGGGCCCGCCTGGTTCCTGGCCCTGAGACAGCTTTACGAAATCCGCTTCGGCGACGCCGCGATTGGTCTGCTACCCGTCGCTCTTGCGGCCCTCTCGCTCGGAGCGGCCTTCCGTATCCAAAAGCAAGGACTGCTGGACCCCGCGATGCACAAACGCGGGCTGGTATGGTTCTCCGCTGTCGCGATGGGGTTCATCAGTGTTGCCATTCCGCTGCAACTGGACAAGGAATGGATCACGCTGGGCTGGGCGATCCAAGGGTTCGCGCTGACCGCGCTCTGGAAGCGCCTGGATCACACCGGGCTGAAATACTTCGCGCTGGCTCTGCTGGCGGTTGTCACGATACGGCTGGTGGCGAACCCGGAGATCGTCCATTATCATCCGCGCTCCAGTTTTCCCTTCATCAACTGGCTGATGTACACGTATTTGGTTCCGGCGGCGGCGCTGCTGGGCAGCGCTTGGAACCTCTTCAGGCTCGAGGTCGAACGCAGCTCAGAGCGGGAAGCGGCCATCTACTCGCGCGGCCATTCGGTCGGCGCCATCCTTTGCGGCATGGCCGCCATTTTGGTGGTATTTGTCTGGATCAACCTGGCGATTTTCGACTTCTTCTCGGCTGGGCCCCAGCTCACGATCTCGTTTGAGCATATGGCGGCAAGGGATCTCAGCCAGTCGCTGGCTTGGGCGCTTTACGCCCTGCTGCTTTTGGCGATCGGGGTCAACCGCCACATCGCCGGCCTGCGCTGGATTAGTTTGGCCTTCCTGCTGCTGACGATCGGCAAAGTATTTCTGCACGACCTTGGGGAACTCGAGGACCTCTACCGCGTAGCGTCACTAGTGGGACTTGCCTTCAGTCTGATTCTCGTCTCTCTTGCTTACCAGCGCTTCGTGTTCGGTAAGGACTCACGCAGTGAAAGCTCGCCAAAAGGAGACTAAACGTGCGCAAAGTGGCTTTGGCATTGTGGTGGTCGTTGGTTGCCGCGGCAGTTTCTCCCCGGGCGCTTTCGCAGCCCGCGGACCTTCGAACACTCTTCCCTTCTCAGGCTGACGTCTTTGCCGACAACAGCCGCCTCTCGCGGCTGGAGTTGCCCCCGGATGTCATCGCGGCCTGCCGTCCGGATCTCTCCGACTTGCGAATCGTTGACGCGGGGGGCAAAGAAGTTCCTTACCTGATCGACAGCAAGAAGGCGGTCGAAACTGAAGTTGAGGTTGAGCAGCGAGTCACGCCCGAGCTGCTGGAGGTGAAGCGTCAAACGATCGAGCGTCCAACCGGGCCGCCGCTTCGCCGGGAGACATACGAACTGTCCTTCCCGGAAGAGCGCTCTCAAACGGGCGCCTGGGACTTGGTCTTCCAGAGCCGCCGGGCGAACTTTGTGCGGAGGGTTGAAGTTTCGGCGGTGGAACCCAATGGATCGAAGGTCAAGCTCGTGGAGAACGGCTCGGTGTTCCGGTTGCGCAACCCTGTCCGCGAGAAGACCAGGCTGAGCCTGCCCGACGGCACGGCTAATCGTCTCGTGGTAACTCTCGAAGGAGAGGACGGGGTTTTTCTCGAGCCGGCATTTCATCTCGAAACATCGCGCACGGTTTTACGCGAGCGGGCGATCGTTGAATTGAGGGAAATCAGCCGCCAAGAACTGGACCGCAAGACCGTCGTCGAACTGGCCCGGCCACGCGGCCTCGTTCCCGACCTGCTTCAGGTGTCCACCACGACCCGGTCGTTCAATCGCGCCGTGGAGATTCGCGACGAGGGGCCCGGCGGCAGCAACTCGGTGGTTGGGGGAGGGATCGTGTTTCGGTTTCCGGCTCTGGCGACAGTTGATGATTTGGAAGTACGGGTCTCGGCGGCGCGGGGCGACCGCCTGCGGGTCGAGATCGACAACGGTGACAGTCCGGCGCTCGAGGATCTGACGTTTAGCGTGGTCGTGCGGCGTCCGGCTTTGCTCTTCACGCTCGAAGGCCGCGGCGCAACCGAGCCCTCGGGCACGTTGTTCTTCGGCGGCGGGCGCGCCTACCGGCCCCGATACGATCTCCAGCGGCTGTGGAGCGTGCTGCCCGCCGGGTGGGATGGCACTCGCGGCGATGGTGAAAAACTCTACGCCGGCGCGCGCCTCGGTGAAGTTTCCGAAAACCCGCGTTTCGACGCCTCGCCGATTCTCGCCTTCGCCATGCGGCCGGGAGCCGAGATCGAGGCGCGCGGCTACACCCACCGACGTGAGCTTCACGCCACGCCGTCGGAGGAAGGGCTCATTCGAGTCCAGCTCGGATTGGAAGACTTGGTGCATGCCCGCGAAGACCTGGCCGACCTCCGCATCATCGACGCCCAGTCCCGGCAATGGGCCTATCTGCTAGAGGGGCGGGCGGGAAGTTCCCGCATGGAATTGCAGGTCTCGGACACGGAGTCGAAGGATGGAAAGTCGGCCTACCAACTGAGTCTGCCCGCGGCGCCGGCGAAGATCGATGAACTTGCGCTCGAGACCTCGCTTCCTTTCTTTGACCGCGGCTATCGGCTCTTGGCCAAATTGCACTCGGAGCGCGGGGAGGAATCGGTTGCTCTGGCGCAAGGCCGTCTGGTCCGGCGCGCGGGCGAGGCACGCTCATTGGTGATACCGATCCAGCCAAGAAGAATCGATTCCCTCGAACTCATCGTCGAGGATGGTGACGACGCTCCTTTGACGTTCGACCGAATCGAAGGCAGCTTCCCGCTTCCCGAGGCTTATTTCGTTGCCCCCGAGGGGGGCTATTCGCTGCTGTTGGGTAATCCGGAAGCGACGGCTCCAACCTACGAGTTGGAGCGCGTGCGAAGCGTCGTGCTGGCGGTGAAGAGTTCCGATGCGAGCGCCGGACCCTTGATCGAAAACCCAGCCTTCAGCGCGGCGGCTCGTCTCGGGACCCAGGCCGGAGCCCAGCAGGCTCTTCTGTGGGTCGCCCTGGGGCTGGCAGTCGCGGTATTAGCCGGGCTCACCCTGAAGCTAGCGCGCCGGGAACAGACCCCGACGTAGCCGCGTGATTGCTCTCCGCAATCGCGGTGGCGAAATGCCGGAAGGCCACCAAACATTTGATATCCTTGTCTTCAAGCTGGATTTGTCCGATAAGTCACACTGGGCGGCCTGGACGCGGATCCCAGCAATATCTGATCTTCAAGCCGCGAAGTCATTTCGCGGATCTCGCGCAACGTGGCCGCGCCCAAAGACGGTCAGCACCTCTCCCCGATGGCCCAACATCGAACCGAGCCGGTGACTCACCAGCAATTGCAGACTAGCCGCCTCACCGAAGAGGTTCGTGAGTTGAGAGAGCAGCTTCGCGCTTCCCAGGCGAAGTGCGACGAATTATCTATTCAACTGCACAACAAGCAGCCGGGACGCATTGTCAGGAGGAAACTGCACGCGGTTCTCGACCTTGTCCAGCGGATCACACCGGAGGGCGTTCGCGCCCGTTTTCGCCCGGTTTACCGTCGCGTTTATCGCCGTCTATTCCCGCATGGCGCGCGCGAGTTCGGGTCGGCTGACCTGGTCAAGCTGGGAGAGAAAAACAAGTCGCGGAGCGAGACGCCCGGAAAGTCAGGGGGCGGTACCCCCCGCGTTTCAGGGTCAGCGGGAGCGGGACTAACCCGCCTCCGGTGCTATCCCTCCTATCGGCCGCTCGTGAGCGTCGTCTTGCCTGTCTGGAACCAGGCTGGGTTTCTCGAGGAGTCGATACAGAGTGTCCTGGGCCAATCTTACGAAGAAATCGAGCTGATTGTAGTCGATGATGGTTCCAGCGCTGACCTTGCGACAGTTCTTGACGGACTCGCCGGGGATCCGCGCCTGCGGGTAATTCGCAAAGATCACGAGGGGATGGCGCAGGCCCTGAACCACGGTTTTCGCTTGGCGAAGGGCGAGTTGTTGACCTGGACATCAGCGGACAATGTCATGCATGGCGAGGCAGTGGAGACTCTTGCCGATTTTATGCTCCGCCATCCGGGAAGCGACATGGTGTACGCCAACATAGAGCTCATGGATGAGCGGGCGGAACCGCTCATCGGCTCGGATCTGAGGGTGAACAATCAACGGCTTCATGCTTCGCATGTGCTCGATCTGCCGGAGTCGGTCGAGACTCTCGGGTTGGCGGAAGACAACTTTATCGGCGCCTGTTTCATGTATCGGAGATCCGCGGCCGGCGTCGTTGGAGATTATGACGGTTCCCGGCTGGGAACCGAGGACTACGACTACTGGCTGCGCATGCATCTGTGCGGAACCATTCGCCATCTAGATTCGGATGAATGTCTGTACCGCTACCGCGTTCACGGCGAGTCACTGACCGCCAAGTACGGGCGTACTGTTGTTGCGGAGAACATTTCTTCCCTGCTCGGTGAGCAGAAGGAGCGAAAGAAGTATTTTCGCCGCCCGTTTGCGGCCGACATTCTCTACGACGGGGCTTGTTTGGTTCCGCCAGACACGGTTGCGGCGATTGCCGCGGCCCTTCAGGGGAACGGGCATCGGGTTAGAGTGTATTCGGCTTCGCTGCCTGACGGCATTGGCGAAGATTTGCCGTTTGCCGAGGTCTTGCCACTCGAGCGCGCTTGGCTTCCGGAGGAGAGCGGGAAAGGCGATGGCGGAGCAGGGCAGAAGCGCATTCTTGTCTCTTTTCTCGATTCCCAGTCATTGGAAGCCAAAGGTCCACCTTTCCCGGACAGCGTTGCATTCCGGTTCCAGTGGCTGCCGCCCGATGCGAATCCGGATAGCCGGCCCCGGCCCGCCGGCCAGGGATCATCCTGGCTGCTGTGCGGTTCGGCTGAATGCTTGAATCGGCTGACGGAGGACGAGCAACGCCGCGCATCCCTGTTGATACCGTCGAAGATTGCCTATCAAGAGGAGTCGTTGTTGTTTCTCAAGGCGAGGGACAATTCCTATCCGCTTCCGGAGATTCCCGGGCTTGAGAAGCCGCTGGCGCTTTATGTGGGTCCGGCGGGGAAAACGTTTTTGGACGCCCAGATCCTCCGTGACACGGCCGAGAGATATCCAGACGTTCAATTCGTCGTGATAGAAAACAACGGCGGCGATTCGCCGGCCTCGGCGAGCACTGCCGTCAAGGCCCTGAACATCCTTCACTTACAGGACAAATCGCCATCCGGCCGGCTGGCCTACCTATCGCAAGCGAGGCTGTTGTTGGCGCCCCTGCATGGGAGCCATGACCGATTGGGGGATATGCAAGATCTCTGTCATCTTTATCTGCTTGCCGGGAAGCCGATTCTTGCGACGGACACGGTCCGGTCCGCCGGTTTTGGAGATCCGCCGAACGCGCTCATCGCGCCTTCGGAGGGCTTTGCGGAAATGCTGCCCGCAGCTTTCGAGATCCGGCCGAACCTTGCCATCGCGGACGAGTACCGGCTGAGAAGGTCCCCGAATCAACTCGCCCGAGATCTGGTCAACATAGCGAACAGCCGCCTTTTCGAATACTAGAGCGGTCGGCGCCCTGGAGGCTACCAGTGCTCTTGAATCGACGATCTTTTATTGGTTCGCTGGCGGGAGCTCTCCCGCTGCGCGCCCAAAGGAGAACACCGTGGAGAACCCTCAGGCCGTGGTTCCGGGGAAAGCAGAGATTCGCGTCGAAGGCGGCCAGCTCCGGTTGCACCTGCTGCCTGGAAGCGTGCAAGCGGTCACGGTTTGGTTGAAGGGCGCTTAGGCGAAGCCCCGGGTTGGCGTCGCTGACCAATAATCGAAAACACGCCAACCTGGAGGAGGGATGCCTATAGGAAGGCGACGAACCTCCACCCAGAGCCGCTCTGCCGGTACTTTCTTGCGACGCAGGTCTTCCTTGCGACGCTGCTCTTCACAGCGGAAGGCGAATACCTGTGCACCCAGATGCTCGGAGTTGATCTCCGAGCGGTGAAATACTTTGAGAGCCAGGGGTGTGAGCATCGCACCTGAGGCAACTTGAGCACTACGGATCGAGAAAGGATCCAAGCGTGCTTGGATCAGTACGCGAGGTTTCTAGCGACGAAAGTAGTCGATGCTGTTTTGGGACACGTTGTTGGCTCGGAACAGAAGATCCAGTGAGGGTTGATAGTATATGGCCCCGGGGCGCGCCGTCACGAGACGACGGGGGGGTGGGTCTTCCGAGTACGGACTGAGTCCATCCCTCCCTTACCCAAGCTAGCTAGTTGACAATCTTCTCAGACTCGACGATCATGTAATCTTGCCTGCGCCACGCAGGCTGGGGGGTGAAAATGAAACGAAATACTTCTGCCTGGATTCTCGTCACGGCGCTCGCGAGCGCGCCGCTTTGGCTTTCCTGCGGCGAAGCACCGCCGGAAGCTCCCCCAGGTCCGGCGACGCCAGTCGGCCAGGCATTAGATATCAAAGCGCCTTTGGGGCTTCCCCCGGTCCCGATTCCGGCTGATAATCCCGCCACCGCGGACACCGTGGCGCTGGGCCGGCGGCTTTACTACGACAAGAATCTCTCCTCGGACGGAACGATTGCCTGCGCATCGTGTCATCGCCCCGAGGCCGGTTTCGGCGACCCCGATCCGTTCTCGGCCGGCGTCGGAGGCCAGCGCGGCGGCCGCCAAGCCCCGGTCGTCCTCAACGCCGCCTACTTCGATGTACAGTTCTGGGACGGGCGTTCCCCAAGCCTCGAAGACCAGGCGGCCGGTCCGGTCCAGAATCCGATTGAGATGGCCAATACGCTCGAGGCCGTCGAGGAATATCTTTCCAAAGACCTGAGCTACGTGGAGCAATTTGAAAAGGCCTGGGGGCCGGGTCCCATCACTTACGAGAAAGCCGGCAAGTCAATTGCCTCATTCGAGCGAACGGTCATCGCAGGCAACTCTCCTTTCGACCGATGGTTCTATGGCAAAGAAGAGGACGCCATGGATGAGTCGGCCCAGCGCGGTTTCGAAGTCTTTCGGGATCCCGCGAAGGGCAACTGCGAAGTCTGCCATTCGATGCAAGAGGGCCACGCGCTCTTCACCGACAACAAGTTTCACAATCTAGGCGTCGGCCTGGACGACGATGACAATCCGACCGACATGGGACGCCACGACGTCACCAAGAACGAAGAGGACAAGGGGGCATTCAAGACCCCGACGGTGCGCAACGCCGCTCTCTCGGCACCGTACATGCATGACGGCAGCCTGGCGACCTTGAAGGACGTGGTCGACTTCTACATCGGCGCTGGAAATTCCAACGACTGGCGCGACAAGGATCTCAAGGAGCTTGACCATCTCACCCGCCAGGACCGCGACGATCTCGAAGCGTTTATGAACGCGCTGACCGGCGAAATCCCGCCCAACACCGACGCCCCGGGCGACTAAGCGGCCAGGCCGCGGAACCACGAATCGAAACTCCCTGGCCGGGGGGGCGCCGGGGTTCACGAAGATACCCCTTGCTTACGCGCGGGGCTCCACAATCGTGACCGCGTTGGCAACTGCCGCTCGCGAATTCACGCTCCCCTAGCCGTCGAGCCCGCCAACCGCCGCCACCCGAAGTACACCGGAATCCCGCTAGCAATCAGGAACAATCCCGCCAGCGAAGGCCCAGGCGTCGCCACCAAAGTATTCGCCACAAGCCAAACCGAAGCAAGAGCGAACAACGCCGGTGTCACGGGATATCCCCACATACGATAAGGCCGCTCTAACTCGGGCCGCTTTACGCGAAGAATAATCACCCCAAACACCGCCAGTCCGTAAAAGATCCAGGCGACGAACATGACATACGAAAACAGCCAGTGGTAGCTGCCGATCAACGACAAGATTGCCGCCCAGACGCCCTGCAGAAGAACAGCCAGCCCGGGAGTCTCAAACCGCGAGACCTCGCCGAACTTCTGAAAAAAAAGCCCGTCCCGAGCCTGCGCGAAGTAGACGCGCGGGCCGGTGAGGATGCCGGCGTTGAGCGCTCCGAGAATCGAAATGAGTATGGTGAGCGAGACAATCGTCCCCCCGGCGGATCCGAAGGAGCGTTCGGCCACCAGCGCCGCAACGCGATCCGTGGCGGCAATCTCGTCCGGCGATAGTACATTGAGGTAAGCAACGTTCGCCAGCATGTAGAGCGCAATAACCGCCCCGACTCCCAGACCGAGGCTGAGGGGCAGGTTGCGGTGCGGGTCCTTAATCTCTCCCGCGACGAAGCCTACCTGAAACCAGCCGTTATAGGCCCAGAGGCAAGCGATCATGGCAACGCCGATTTCACTCAACCCCCAAGCCGGCATGGACGCGACGGTCTCAACCGCCGGCTGGGTTTGATAAGCCAGAGCGCCCCCGGTGACGAGCAAGAGTCCGGCAACTTTGAGGACGGTTGTCGTTTTCTGCACGGCCGCCCCGCCGGTAACCGAGCGGTAATTCAACCAGGTCAAGGCAAGCGTGACGCCCACGGCGGCGAGCTGTCCGCCAAGCGGCGAAAGAGGAATAAAGTAGCTCAGGTAAATCGAAAACCCCACTGCCAGCGTAGCGGACCCGCCGGAGCGCACCACCAGCAGCAACACCCAACTGAACAAGAAGGCCCACAGCGGGGAGTAGGCCTCACGGAGGTAAACGTACTGGCCGCCCGTGTGGGGGAACATCGCGCCCAGCTCGGCGAATGCCAGCGCGCCGCAAAGCGACAAGGCGCCGGCGGCCACCCAAATGCCGAGCATCCAGTCGGCCGCCGGCAGCGTACGCGCGATCGAGCCGGGAACAATGAAGATGCCCGAGCCAATGATCGTGCCGACAACGATCGCCCCGGCATCCCAAGCCCCCAGACGCCGTGAAAGTTCGCGAGTCCCCATCGGACTAGGATAGCCCTATCGCGCGGCCTGCCGGGTGTCTTGGTGCATCTAAACAGCAAGAACGCGAGCCATTCCCAGCAGAGATCGGCCTGCCACAGCTAGCGGCGCGCCGAGAATCCCGCAGTCTATCGCCCCCTACCCGGGTCCATATTAAAGCAAAACGGCGTTTCACTGTAATAAGGCGATCGAAACAGGCCCATATTGCAGTTCATGATAATAAGGGACCTCTAGTCCGCACTCGGTGGAGCGGCAACGGGGTTTCCGAACCACCAGGCTGACATTGACAAGTGTTACCTCAGAAGGTAACGTTAGCGTGTGGGGAAGATTCGCCGGGGCGGCTACATCTTCATCACCTGGAAAGGCGACCACGCCCCTCGGCATGTTCATGTCTATCGGGACGGCAAGCTCGTGATGAAGTGGGACCTCGAGAACAAGAAAACCATGAAGGGAAAGGCCGCCAGGAAAATTCTCGAACTGATCGAAGAACTCGAAGGGGAAGGTCTGCTGTGAAGATTCGATCCGTCACCTTCAACAATCGCAGGAAGTCGTTCGAAGTGACGACCTCCCACGCAAGTTTAGCTTTTCCGTATGCCAAGGCCGATCCGCCGCCCACTCCGGAAGACCCCCTAGTGGAGGTTTTCGTTGACAAGGAACTAGGAAGGGAAGGCTTTACCTATGTTTTGCGGTCACGCAACGAAGGAACGGTTCATATCGAGCAGGTGTTGGACTACAACCGCGACCCCGGCTACTTGCGAGATCTGCTGCTCTACAAGCTGACCTTGGAGGCGCAAGAGCGCATCGCGGCCAGCCCCCTTTCGAAGAGAGAGATTATCCGGCGACTCGGCACCTCGGCGGCTCAATTCTATCGGCTTGTGGACCAGACGAACTACCGCAAGTCCGTGGATCAACTCTTGTCTCTTCTCCAAGTTTTGGATTGTGATGTCGACTTCGTGGTAGGAGCCAGGAGCACGGCCCGGCCGCGAGTTCCGCAGGCGGACGGCCGAGTTGCCGGCGAACGCGCGGCAGGTTCAATTGACGGTTCAGCTTGAGTATTAGACCCTGAGCCCTGAACCGATTGAGTCACTACACTCAGTACACCACGTGACTCGCGCTCATCCCCCCGCAGCCGTCATGCTTAAAGGCCCGCCGGCAGCCGCCCCTGTAGCACGCGTCGCCGCTCTTGTAACCTTGCGGGTTGACGAACCCAATCCACTCGGTGACCTTCGCGCGGATCTGTTCGGGGCTGGCGTCTTGCTGGGTGATGAGGTGGTTCGTAAGACCCCAAATCGTGCGCGACACATTGCAGGCACAGCAGCAGGTGTAGGCGTTGTTGTCGCTGCAACAAGGGGCTGGAATCGCGCTGAGCGCCTCTTTCTTCAGGGCTTCTTGTTGGGGAGTCAGCCGGATCGTCTTCTCCCATTCCATGAACTGGCGAGTCTGCTCCTGGACGTCGCTGAAGACAATCTCACCGGACGAAGCCGAATAGGCGCCCCCCAATAAAACGATCGTCAGCACCACTCCGGCCGAAAGGATAGCCCTGATGCGCGGGCCGCGTTTGCTAAAGCGCACGATTCACCTCCTCTTTGTAGACTACAATGCACGTGCTCGGCCGTGCATTGCCTTGCCGCGCGAGCACTCGTCCGGACATGGCGGAGCAGCGGGGCCGGACCAGGTGCGCTCCATCGGTATGACCCTGGCGGATGCGGTCCTCGAGACGCCGTGCGAGCCTGCCTCCGAATTCCACGAATGACACGACTCGCGCGGGCAGAATCGGGCTCCCGCGCATAGCTAAGACTTGATCCGCTAACTCCAGCATCTTCGGCGTCCACCGCCAGGGCCAACTCATCGTCAACCCATCATCCCGTTGCGGCGCCAATGGGGCGCCTCCACGGGGACGGATCGCGTACCAGCTCCGAAGATCGAGCAGGCCGGGGGGATCCCAACGGGTGAATTTGTTAGACTATTGCGTGGCTCGAACGGGACTATGAAACGAGATCATGCAAACGTTGGCTGCGGCCGCATGCCATCAGGACTGGCTCTGGCCTGTGTGGCAGGTCTGGTCTGCGCGATGGGCGCCACGCTTGGATGCACGCAGAGCGGCGACCCGGCCGCCTACGTCACTACAGGTGAATGGCGGCAGTGGGGCGGGCCGAACCGGAACTTCCTTTCCGATGCCGTGGGGCTGGCCGACGCCTGGCCGGACACGGGCCCCAGAGCGCTCTGGAGCCGTCCCCTGGGGTTGGGCCATTCCAGCATCGTCGTAGACGAAGGCCGTCTCTTCACGCTGTATCGGCCGGGGAAGGAAGTGTCACGATCGGGACCCTGGGAAGAGAAAGAGTCCGTCATCGCCCTTGATGCAGCCGCGGGCGAGACGCTCTGGGAGTACGAGTACCCCTCTGAGCCCCTCAACTTCAGGTTTGGCGCGGGCCCGCATGCGACCCCTCTCGTCGTGGGCGGCAGCGTGTTTACCGCCGGCACCAACAAGCAGATTCATGCCTTTGACAAGGCGACCGGCAAGCTGATCTGGTCGCACGACCTCGTGAACGACTTCGGCGCACCCCCTACCCTGATCCGGCCCGCGGTGAAAGCCGGCTATGCCTGCAGCCCGATCGCCTACAAGGACACCATCATTCTCAGCGCTGGGGGCGACGGCCAGGCCGTCATGGCATTTCGGCGGAGCGACGGGTCTGTCGTCTGGAAGAGCGGCGATTTTCTCGTGGCGGCGGCCGCGCCGATCCTCATCGACGTCGGCGGTCAGACGCAGTTGGTCGTCGTCGGCGGTCAGACGATTAACGGGCTCGATCCGAATACGGGCGAAATACTGTGGTCGCACGAACATGACACCAAAGGTGACATGAACACCAGCACGCCTGTCTGGGGCGATGACAACTTGTTGTTCGTCACGTCGGCATACAACACGGGGAGCCGGGTCCTTCGTGTAACGAGGCAGGGTGAGCGGACTCAAGTCGAGCAGCTCTGGTTTACCAGCCGGCTAAAGATTATGTTCGCGAACTCGATCCGGATCGGCGACTACGTCTACGGCTCCAGCGGTGACTTCGGACCGGCGTTCCTGACAGCGGTCGACATCAAGACCGGCGAGCTGGCGTGGCGGGAAAGGGGATTCGGGCGGTCCAGCCTGGTCTATGCTGACGGCAAGGCCATCATCATGGATGAAGACGGCTCCTTAGTTCTCGCGCGGTTGTCACCCGAGGGGCTGCAGGTGCACTCCAAGACTCAGTTGTTCGAGACCACAAGCTGGACGGTGCCCACTCTGGTCGGCACGACACTCTACGCGAGGGACCGCGAGAGGATCACGGCCCTCGACCTCAGCGGGCCGTAAGAGGGCGTCCGGGCGCGATGGGCCGGCGCTTCCACACAGCGATGAGCGCTGTGCCGGGATTCTTTGTGCGTCGGCGAAGAAATCTTCTTTGCCGCCCTGCTGAAAGATCCTTTTCCCCGGCGTCCACGAGGACGCGCGCCTGTGAACCTGCTTCGCGGGCCAGCAACAGCGCCAGGGACCGAGACCACCTTACCTCGTGCTGTAAGTGTGACGATTCGCACAATTGCGCTTGACCCGGGGTATTCATGAAGACGAAAACGGTTGTGACGGCTCCGTGACGACTCCTACACACGGCTGAACGCCGCCGCCGCGCGGGTGATCTCGGCCTCGATATCGTCCCCTTCGTAGAACCACAGCCTTCCCTTGACGCGCACCGTCTTGCCCGCAGCGCAGTCGGGCAGTACCGGGTTGGCGTGGAAGCAGGGGCAGCGGAGGTTGCCCCAACCGCGGCCGGTCCGCTGCCAGGCGGTGAGGATCCAGCGGTTGCCATCTTCGGAACGCACGGCGGCGACGGGTTCGCGGAAAATCTTGTTGTCGAGGGTCTGTTCGTTGAAGTCCGGGGCTCCTTTGAGCATCACGCAGATTTGGGTTCGCAGCTTGTTCAGCGGCTCTTCGGTGCCGTTGCGCAGCCACAACTCCATGTCGACCCGGTCCGCGGCCGGCCGGATCTCCGCTCCGAAGGCAACCTGATTCGGCAGCTCCCACTGATGCCGCAAACCACCATCGGCCAGCCGCTGCCAATCGACGTTCTCGATGACAACATTCTGGTCATTCCAGATCGACAGGACGTGCGTGTGCGCGAGATAGAGCAGGCCCAGGTTGCTGAAGATCGCTTCGGGCAGATCGACGACGACGTAGTGCGCGGGGTCCCAGGGAAGGAACACGCTGGCCTTGGTTCCTCGCTGGGGATCGATGGCGCCCTCGAGGAAACCGATGCGCGGGTGGCGTCCGCCGGGGTAAGGCCGGACTTTGAGGCTGCCCGCGGATGGAACGCCCCCGGCCGGCGGCACCCCGGAGAACTTCGCGGCGTAGGGCGCGGCTTGGTCCTCGGAAAGCCCGCTGACCAATGCCGCCTCGGCTGGGGTGTAGCGGTGGTCGCGGAACATATTTTCCATCCAATATTCGATGTCCGCCCGCGTCGCCTCGATTTCCAGCGGCAAGGCGAGGGTCCGCCCGGGCTCAGGCTCGGGAACGCGTGTCTCCGCCAGCGGGTCTTGGAGCGATGCGGCAGGATCGATGAAGCGCTCCAGGTCCCGAACAGCCAGCGTCTCGTAGCCTTCACTTTTCAGAAGCTCCATGTACTGACGAAACATCTCGGGGCTCGTGTGCACCCAGGGATGGGCAACGTCGGGGACCCCGTGGAATTGCAGCACCAGCAGCTCGCCGGGCTCGCCCAACGCCAAGACCGAGCGCAGGTGGTCAAGGTCCCAGTCCGGGATGGAGATCCCCGTCGACGGGATCAGCAACGGGTCATGCCGGCTCGGGTCATACGCGACGCCGAGCTTGAGGGTGCGCCGTTGTCCTTCCGGATCCTTGCCCCGGCGCGCGAAACGGTAGCCCACTTCGCGCAGCCGTTGCAGCGCCTCGGGACCAAAGTTGTTGCCACACCAAGCGAAACTCACGGGGCGCGGCACGCCGACGTTCTCCAGCGCGTTTTCGACAAGAGCCAGCTCACCTTCCAAACGGCCGGCGTTCCTCGGGATCGAGAAGTTCGAGTGCGTCCAACTATGGTTGCCGATCTCAAAGCCCATCTCATGAATCCCGGCGATGTCCTCCCAGGACATGAAGTTCTCGGCGTCGTCCATCCAGCGGTGGGTGACGAAAAAAGTGGCTTGGAACCCCAGGTCCTTGAGCAGCGGCGCGACGAATGTTCGATGGGATTTGACCGCGTCGTCGAAGCTCAGCACGACCCGCTTCGGGCTTCCGCCCCCGCACGAGTTTGAGGCGCTGGCGGCAAGAGCCGTTCCGGCGGCGGCAAGAAATCCGCGCCGGGTCAGTGCCGATGAACCCCTTGTCTTAGAGCTGACGAGCGTGTTAGCAGCGCCCTCGGCGCCGCTGGCGGGAAGCAGTGTGATGGGCATGGGCCTCCATTATCGCTCGAAGCGCATCCTGGCGTGCGCCCACGTGTGGCGTCTCTCCATTACTCGGGAGGTCAGCGCCCACCCCGGCGAACCCACCCACATAGATGGCTTCTCCGCGGACTACGATTCCGTCCGCCCTATTCTTGGCTCGCCGGCAAAGGCGGACACGCAAAACTGCCCGTCCGGTCCGCCCGCGGAGAGTTGACGAGGCACGGGTCGTGGCGCCGGCGCTTCTGGTGGCGTAGCGGACCCTAGAATTCAGCTAAGACCCCACCCAATCCAGACGATAACGATTTTGGGGTCCCCTTTCGGATCGTTCTTCGGTTCGGGCCCCTGGTTTCGATGCGCGGAGCGGCGGATCTCCTTGTGATGAAAGCGTTACTCGAGTTCGTCGCGGAGGGGCAGTGATGAGGAGCATCCTCGGACCCAAACTCGCTGACCACAACCTCCAAACGAGGCTGGACGGCTTTGTCTTGGAAACCCTCGAGGCCTTCGTGCCGGGTTTGGCCTCGCTGTATGTCATCACCGGGGCGTTGCGCCTGACGCTGTGGGACACCCAGCCTATCGAAACCGCGGTCTTGACGCTCATGGCGGTAGTCTCGGCTGGAATCCACATCCGGCTTCGCGCTGAAATCCGCCATGGCCGGATCCGTCTGGAACAAGCCCATCCGCTAGCCGCGGGCATCGCAGGGGTCGCGTTGTTTAACGCGCTTTTGCATCTTTTCTTGATCCCGGAACCCGCGGGCGCCACAGTGGTGATTCTGATCGCCATGACGTCCGGGTGTGTCTTGTTAAACCCTCGCTGGCTGGCTGGGGTGCTGGCCGCGTCGGTTGCAGGCTGGGCGCTTGCCGCTTTCATGGCCCCGCGCGACGCGGGCTGGCTGCATTTCGGAGTGGCCCTGATCGTTGCCGCGCTTATTGCGTTTGCGGTTCAAGCCATCCGCCTCCGCACCTACGGGGAGTTGCACGCCGAACATCTAGCAGAGGTGCGGGCGATGAGAGAGCAGCATCTAGGCGAACTGGAAAGCGCCGGCAGCGACGCCGCCCGCAAGACGAGCATACTCGAGGCAAGGGGGCAGATGGATGGCCTGTGGGATTGGGATCTCACCACCGACCGGCTCTACTTCTCACCGCGCTGGAAGTCAATGCTGGGCTACACGGACCGAGAATTCGATCTGAGCTCCGAGGACTGGCTCAACTTGATCCACTTCCACGATTTGCACGATGTCACGGAGCGGCTTTGGGCCCACCTCTACGGAAAGGCAGCGCATTTCGAGGCTGAGCATCGGATTCAGCAGGCCAACGGGGACTACCGCTGGGTACTGACCCGGGGCTGTGCCATACGGAACGAAGCTGGAAAGCCAGGCCGGGTGGTCGGGTCCATGGTCGACATCAAGCTTTTGAAGAACTTCGAAGAGCGCTTGTTGCACGACGCCAGCCACGACCGGCTTACCGGCCTGCCGAACCGCGAATATTTGTTTGAGCGGTTGCAGGGCGAGTTGCGGCGCCAGCAGCACAATGAGCGGTATCTGTTTGCCGTTATCTTTCTCGACCTGGACCGCTTCAAGGATGTCAACGACAGCCTCGGGCATCTTGTGGGCGATCAGTTGCTGGCAAACGTGGCGCGCAGGCTAAGGGAGAGAATTCGGGACCGCGATATCGTGGCCCGAGTCGGCGGAGATGAGTTCGTCGTGTTATTGCGGGGCCTTTGGGACGAAGCGCAGGCACTGCAGATCGCTGCCAGAATTCAAGCCGCTGTCGCTTCAACTTTCCAGCTTGACCGTCACCAAGTCAATGCCACGGCAAGCATCGGGATTGCACTTAGCGGAGCCGACGCCAAGGATCCCGAAGAGCTGCTTCGGAACGCGGATATCGCTATGTATAAAGCAAAGGCGCGGGGCAAGGGGGAGATCCAAGTTTTTGACTCAGACATGCACGTGCGCGCCGCCAGAAGATGGAACCTTCAAAACGAGTTGCGAAGAGCCGTCGAGGACGGACAGTTGGAGCTGCTTTACCAGCCGATCGTATGGCTGGATTCGGGACGGCTCAGCGGCGCTGAAGCCCTGATCCGCTGGCGCCGGACTCGCGGCGAACTGGTTTATCCAGGAGAATTCATCCCCATCGCCGAGGAAGTCGGCCTGATCACCGACGTTGGAAACTGGGCGCTCGAAGAAGCCTGTCGTCAAAACAAGGAGTGGCAGGACGCCGGCTGGCGCCCAGTGAAGATGTCCGTCAACGTCTCCGCCCGGCAACTCAGCCAGCCCGAGTTTCTCAGAAGCGTCCGGAATATCCTAACCAAGACAGGGCTCGATCCCCAGTGGCTGCAGCTCGAAATCACCGAAAGCGCCTTGATGGGGACCCTGGATGCAACCCCGGAAAGCTTGGACGGGTTGTCGCTGCTGGGAATTCCGCTGGCGCTCGACGACTTCGGCACGGGCTACTCCTCTCTGTCGTACCTGCGCAGACTTCCAGTCCGGACCTTGAAAATTGACCGCTCCTTTATCGCCGACATACCCAACGACGGTACCGCCGCAGCTCTTGCTGACTCCATCATCAGCATGGCGCATGGCCTGCGTCTCAAGGTGGTTGCCGAAGGGGTCGAGACCGAGAGCCAGCTCACGCGTCTTCGCCGCTACGGCTGCGATGAAATCCAAGGCTTCCTCATCAGCCGGCCGGTTAGCGCGGATGAGTTCGCGGCGATGCTTCGGCAAGATGAGTGTCTTCCCGGTGTTTCCGCCGGGGAAGAAGCCCTTGCACGGTGACGCTCGACGGCTTCACCGGTTCGCGGCTCGTCACTCGACGGGCAAGGGTGGCTGTCCCGGCGGATCTCCAGCAGCGGTCCAGCGGTTGCGTATCCGATTCCTTCGTGCCTAAGCTGGGGACCAGTGCTTGCCGTTTCTCACAGCATCCAGCCCCGGCGGGCAATTCTCGCGACGGCGCTACTATTCCTTGCCGTCCCCTGCTTGCCCCTGGCCGCGGCCGAACTGACGGAAGAAACGCTTCAAGCCTTTGAAGCCTACGTCAGCGCCAACGAAGCTCGGCTCGATCGAGGGTTAACCGAACAAGGACCATTTCTCTGCATGAATGCGGAACGTCATCCCGGGCGTCAGGCAATCGAGAGAGCCTTGCGGCGGGGAGACGTGCCGATCCACCGGCTGAACGGCAACGATGCAGAGGTCCCAGGCGGCTATATCCACCACTGGCTCGCCGTGATGTTCGTGCCGCGCGCCGACTTGCAACTGGCCGGAGCGGTCTCGATGGACTACGACGGCTATCAGCGCTTTCACCGGCCCTATGTGCTCGACTCCAAACTCATCGAGCGCGACGGACACCAGTCGAGATTCAAGCTTCGGCTGGAATTCCGAAAGCTAACCGTCCGTGTCGTGCTCGACACCGAGCACGACATGGAGTGCTACCGGCTGGAGGGGGGCCGCGCCCATGCCCGAACGGCCGCGGCCCGGATTCGCCAAGTCGCAAGGCCGGGCGAGGAATCCGAAGAGTTTGTGAGCGACGACGACGATCGGAACGCAGGCTTCCTGTGGCGCCACAGCTCCTACTGGCGCTTTCAGGAGGCAACACTGGGCGGCAGCGAGGGAGTCTTCGTCCAATACGAGTCCTTGGCGTTGTCCCGCAGGCCCCATATCTGGCCCCTCGGCAGCGTATTGAAAGAAGCACACAAGGAGTTTGCGCAAGACCTTCTGTTGAACGCCGGGAAGGCGATGAAGAAGCTGATCGCCACTGGGAACGCGGCCCTGGCTAACGCGAATGGCGGCTGCTTGATGGCCGCCAAGGCCGACTAGCTGGGTTCCGTAGCGGGCAAACATAGCCGTAACCGCAGGCGCAGCGGCCAACTCCTAACCGGCGCTGAATTCGCTGCCCCAAAAATCAGCGAGTTTCGGGCGCGAAAAGCCCTCCAAACCCCGCCTTGGGCCCCCGCTCCACGCTATAATAAATAAACTACTTACCTTCCCTGGAAGCACCCCTGAAGAAAGGACGTCTCGTTGGCTGATCAACCCCCGGATACTCCCACCCAACTCCCGCTTGGCAACGGCGCCCCGCCCGCCAATCTGATCCCGATCGACATCGAAGTCGAGATGAAGAAGTCCTATCTCGACTACGCCATGAGCGTGATCATCGGCCGCGCGCTGCCTGACGTGCGCGACGGGCTTAAGCCGGTCCAGCGGCGTATTCTCTACGGCATGCTCGAGGCCGGGCTGCGCTCCAACCGCGGCTACCGCAAGGCGGCAAAGATCGTCGGCGAGGTGATGGGCAACTACCATCCGCACGGCGATCAGTCGATCTACGACACGCTGGTGCGCATGGCCCAGCCGTTCACCATGCGCGGCCTGCTGGTCGACGGGCAGGGAAACTTTGGGTCGGTAGACGGCGATCCGCCGGCGGCCATGCGCTACACCGAAGCGCGCCTGACGGCGCTGGCCGAGGCGCTGCTCCGCGACCTCGACCAGGATACGGTCGACTACCGGCCGACCTACGACGACACCAGCGAAGAGCCGGAATGCCTGCCCGCGGCCGCTCCGAACCTGTTCGTCAACGGATCAACCGGCATCGCCGTTGGCATGGCGACAAACATTCCGCCGCACAATCTCGGTGAGATCGTCGACGCTGCCATAACTCTCATCCAGCACCCCCGAACGCCGCTGGAGACCATTCTCGAGATCGTTCAGGGACCCGACCTCCCGACCGGGGGAATCATCTGCGGCCGCGAAGGCATCCTCAATGCTTACCGCACCGGCCGCGGCCATATGACCATCCGTGCACGGGCAAATTTCGAAGACATCTCCCAAGGCCGCCGCCAAATCATCGTTACCGAAATTCCCTACCAGGTCAACAAGTCCAGGCTGATCGAGCACACGGCAGCTCTGGTCAACGACAAGAAGATCGAGGGAATATCAAACATCTGGGATGAAAGCGACCGCCAGGGCATGCGGATCGTCTACGAACTCAAGCGCGGAGAGCAGCCCGAGGTCGTTCTCAACAACCTCTTCAAACACACTCAACTGCAGACCGGTTACGGCATGATCATGCTGGCCATCGTCGACGGCCAGCCGCGCGAGCTGGGTCTGCTGCAGTACCTCAATCTCTTCATCGAGCACCGCATCGACGTGGTCAGGCGGCGGACCAACCACTTCATGCGCAAAGCCCGCGACCGGGAGCATGTGCTGCTCGGTTTCCAAATCGCTCTGGACCATCTCGACGAGGTGATCCGGCTGGTGCGGCAGTCCAAGAGCCCGGCGGAGGCAAGGCAGGCGCTGATGGACCGCTTTGAGTTCAGCGAGCGGCAAGCGCAATCCATCATCGAGATGCAGCTCCAGCGGCTGACCGCCATGGAGCGCGACAAGATTATCGACGAGTTGGCGGAGATTCAGCGCAAGATTGCTGGTTACCTTGAAATCCTCGGCTCCGACAAAGTCCTCCGCAAAGTCATCGTCGAGGAGCTGAGGGAGATTAAAAAGAAGTTCGCCGACGAGCGCCGAAGCGAGATAGGCCCGCCGGTGACGCAGATGTCGATGGAAGACCTGATCGCGGACGAAGATGTTGCCATCACGGTCACCCATAACGGTTACCTCAAGCGGACTCTCGTAACGACCTACCGCCAGCAAACCCGCGGCGGGCGTGGCCGCATCGGGATGGGCACCCGCAGCGAGGACTTCGTCGAGCACCTGATGATCGGATCGACGCACTCCTACTTCCTTGTCTTCACGAACCTGGGACGCGTCTACTGGCTGCGGATCTACGACATTCCCGATGCCGGCATCACCGGGCGCGGCAAGAACATCGTTAATTTGCTGAACTTCCAGCCCGACGAGACGGTACAGGGTTTCTTGCCGGTCAAAGAGTTCGTCGAGGGCCGCAACATCGTGATGGTAACCCGCAAGGGCGTCATCAAGAAGTGTGATCTCAGCGTCTTCAAGCGGCCCATGTCTCGGGGAATTATCGCGCTGGGGCTCGACGCCGATGATGAGCTGATCTCAGCTCGTCTGACCGATGGCGACCACGATATCTTCATCGCGACCCTCCGCGGCAAGGCGATACGCTTTCACGAGTCAGCAGTCCGTGCCATGGGCCGGCCCGCTCGCGGCGTGCGATCCATCCGCTTGAACGGTGACGACCGGGTGGTCGGCATGGTCGCCGCCTTGGAAGACATGCTGATTCTGAGCATGACCGAGTACGGCTATGGGAAGCGCACCAAGCTCGATCAATACCGTCTCACGGCGCGGGGAGGGAAAGGCATCATCAATATCAAGACGTCGAAACGAAACGGCAACGTCATTTCGATCATGACGGTAACGAAAGAGGACGACTTGATGATCATCACGCGCAACGGCAAGATCATCCGCATAGAGTCGGACAAGATCCGGGCCACGGGACGCTCCGCGCTGGGAGTCCGGCTGGTGAACCTCGGGGATAACGATGAGATCGCCGCCGCCTGCGTGGTCCCCGAATCGGCCGAGAACGGCGGCGATAGCGAGAAGCCGGACGGCCAGGGGGTTCTGATTCAGTAGTTGTAGTCTAGGGTCACCCCGGATCCGGAATGACCCGCACTTTCTCGATCCCGATGCGCTGAACGGGCACCAAGGCGCTAGTCAGGTTCGAGGCGCGATATCCGCGTCATTCGTCTCACGACTTCCTTGGGATCTCCCGTCTCGTCTAGAAACTGCAACTGGCGTTCCGCCCAGGTGGGCCCGGCGGCCATCTCACGAACATGCTCCAGGTAAGTCAGGCAGTCGAGTTGTTCGGCGGTATCTCGCAGCAGTTCGACGAGCTCGACGACGGCCGTCCTCGCCGACCGGGACTCAAACGTAAACGAGTCGACCAGTTGCGCGTCCAGCCCATAGCGGGCAGCTCGCCACTTGTTTTGCTGTACCATCATCGGGTGGCAGTCGAGCTGGTAAGTCCCTCTGTCGATCTGGTCGGAAAGCGCCCGCACCAAGCTCTGAATCAAGGCCGCCAGCGCCAGCGCATCCTCCAAGCAGCCCGGCATGTCGCAGATGCGGACCTCGACGGTCCCGAATTTATGATGGGGCCGGACGTCCCACCAGATGTCCCGGGTGGAACCGATGAATCCGGTTTCCATTAAATGGTTGAGCAACCACACATACTCGCTCCAGTTGCGCATCGCCGCGGGCAAGCCGGCTGTCGGCAGACCTTCCATGATCTTTGAGCGATGCGAATGCAGACCGGTGACCCGGTTGTTCCACCAAGGGCTATTGCAGCTCATGGCCAAAAGCGTTGGAAGGTGCCGAAGGATGCGCTCGCAGATCATGACGGCTTTGTCTCCGGAGTCCACGCCCACGTGAACATGGAGTCCGAACACCACGAAGCGCCGTCCCATGTCCTGTAAGATCTCAAGCATCCGGGCGTAGCGCTCGCCGGGAGTTGGTAGCTGGTCCTGCCAGTTGGAAAATGGATGCGTGCCGGTCCAGTACAACAGCAAGCCTGCCTCATCGGTCACTTTTTCCACCGCGCGGATCTTCTCCCGCAGGTCGCCCTCTGCCTCGGAGACCGTCTGGCAAACTTCCGTGTTGATCTCCAGATAGCACTGCATCAGTTCCGGCTTGACGCGGCCGTGAAGGTGTTTCGGCAGGCCATCGAGCACCTGCTGTATGGAACTGGACAGTCCCATGGTTTCGACGTCCACCAACGCCACTTCCAACTCAACCCCAAGCGTGGGACCGGCGCTCGGCGTGAAGATCATCTTTTCCGTGTTTTCCATGACGGTCCCCTGCTAGAGCGGCAACGGGATTGGACTACAAGCCCGCGGCCCTTCCCTCTCGTCCGGCCAGCGCTAGAGGCAGACCATTGCGCCGCCTTCGCGGCTACGCTTGCCTGCTGGTTGATTCTACCCCTCATTTCTTACCACCTGACGGTCGAAGGCGCTCCAATGGGTATATAATGTCAGGGATGCCCACCGCGACGGAGCAGAAGCAAGAAAAGCTCTTCGCCATCCTCTATTCGATGGATCGGGTCATGGTCGCCTACTCCGGCGGGACCGACTCAGCGTATCTTGCTTGGGCGGCGGGCAGAGTGCTAGGCGATCGATCGCTCGCCGTGACCGCAGACTCCGCTTCGATCCCGGAATCCCACAAAAGAGACGCGGAAGATTTCGTCAGGCAGTTCAATTTGCGGCACCAGTACATCGAGACACAAGAGTTTGAAAATCCAGACTACGTTCGCAACGATGCCAACCGCTGCTTCCACTGCAAGGACGAATTATTCACCCGCCTCAAGGACATTGGCAACTCGCTAGGCTTCGAGCACATCGTTTACGGAGTGAATGTCGACGACACGGGCGACTTCCGTCCCGGGCACCGCGCCGCTCAAGAACACGGCGTTCGCGCCCCGCTGCTCGAGGCTCAATTGACCAAAGCAGAGATCCGCGAACTGTCGCGCCGCGAGAATCTGCCGACTTGGGACCGCCCGGCGGCGGCCTGCCTCAGCTCGCGCATCCCTTACGGTACCGAGGTCACGCGCGAAAACGTCAAGCTTGTCGAGCGCGGCGAAGAAGAATTGAAGCAACTCGGCTTCAGCGTCTACCGTGTCCGGTATCACGGCGAACTAGTACGAATCGAGTTTGGGCCTGACGAATTACCTCGTGCATTGAGCCTCAAGATGGCGAGAAAGCTCACGAAGATCTTTAAGGACCTCGGTTTTAAGTATGTAACTCTTGATCTTGAGGGCTATCGCCAGGGGTCGCTGAACGAAGTACTAAGCGGTTCCCAAACTAAACCAATATTCCCTATTTTGTCGTAACATTTTCGCGCGCTTCTGTCGCAGAACCCCTTTAAAAACAAGTGTTTCCAGGCACGTTTTTGTCGTCAATTAGCTCTTCTTTAGGTATCTATTCTGTGCTACACTAGCATTTCCCTCTTAGGGGTTGTTCAATTCCTCAGCCCCTAATTGATTTTCTTTACAACCTGGAGACTGCACCGGCTAGGCGCTGAACACCGCCCTGGACTGGACAGGATACATATGAACGCTTGGCAGCAAATTCTTCACCGCATGGAAGGCGAGGTGAGCAGGGATAGCTATGAAAACTGGCTCGCCCCGGTCCGCTTCAGCCACATCGACTCAGCTTCGACTCTGCATCTGATCGCACCCAACCCGAGTGCACGAAGATGGCTCGAGCAAGAGTACCGGGAGCAGATTCTCTCGACAGCCCGCGGCTTAGCCATGGCGCTTGAATCCGTCGAGTTTGGCGCCGAACGAGTCAAGCGGCTCGAGGCCCCATTATCACGGACCGCAGCTCAGCAGCAGCGTTTGGATTT
Organism: Bryobacterales bacterium; assembly: GCA_965226185.1. Classification (GTDB taxonomy): domain Bacteria; phylum Acidobacteriota; class Terriglobia; order Bryobacterales; family UBA6623; genus CBDCYS01. Next base: position 1,237,907 of record CBDDCT010000007.1, on the reverse strand, counting down.
CAGCGTCCCGGACAGCCTGTTCAACCCGAACTACTCATTTGATACCTTCGTCGTTGGCTCTTGTAATGAGTTCGCCCACGCCGCCGCTACAGCCGTCACGACGAACCCCGCGCGGTCCTACAACCCGCTCTATATCTACGGCGGAGTCGGCATGGGCAAGACCCACCTGATGCACGCCATCGGGCGCGGCCTGCGGGCTAATTTCCCCAAGCTTCGGGTCGTCTACGTCTCAAGCGAACAGTTCATGAATGAGATGATTAGCTCGTTGCGCTACAACTGCATCAGCTCGTTCCACGAACGATTTCGTGCGGCTGACGCGCTCTTGGTGGACGATATTCAGAGCCTCCAAGGAAAAGACGGGACACAGGAAGAGTTCTTCCACACTTTCAACGCATTGCATAACATGCAGAAGCAGATCGTCATCTCCAGCGACCGCCCCCCTAAGCTGGTTCCGGGCCTAGTGGACCGTTTGCGGTCGAGATTCGAGTGGGGACTGATGGCGGACATTCAGCCTCCCGACCTGGAAACAAAGATGGCAATTCTCGATCGCAAGGCAGATCAGTCAGGCGTGAATCTTCCCGAGGCGGTGCGAAGCTATCTCGCCACACAAGTGAAATCCAATTTCCGCGAGCTGGAAGGAGCTCTCATCCGGCTCACCGCCCTTTCATCGCTGACTGGAGCGGAGATTACCATATCGATGGCCCGGGAAGCCCTGCAGTCCATGGGCACGAGTTCAAAGAAGGTCACCATCCCGGCGATTCAACGGGCAGTCGCCGAGGAGCTAGACATCCAGCCTGAGCAATTGTGCGCCCGCAGCAATGCCAAAGCGGTTGCACTTCCGCGTCAGATAGCTATGTACCTATGCAAAAGCTTAACCCGAGCGTCACTCCCGGAGATCGGAAAATCCTTTGGAGGAAAGCACCACACCACGGTTCTGCACTCAGTAAACAAGATCGAGCGCCTGCGCCAGCACGATCAAGATTTAAACAGAATCGTCCACAAGCTAACTGACACATTCAGTTAGATATAATAGTGTTTTCCACAGTCGAGCTCCTGTCGATGTTTCCACCCTGTGCATCAAGGTGCATTCATGCTGATTTGTGCACAGGCGGACACACTTTTTCCACAACGAGCCCTACTGATAACCTGTAGTGTTGCCAATGAGTTAGGTGTTTTTCCACGGATTCACAGGCGCTACTATTACTACTTTGTACAGGTATTCAAGTGTTGTATAGCTGTTCACTTAGTCGCGGCTCCGAGCTCCACCTGGGCTCAGCTTAGACATGGTTGATTGAGTTAATTCAATGGAACTGACTGTTAAGAAAACAGATCTGGTCAAGGAACTTAGCCTGGGCCAAGGTGTCATCGAGCGGAAGACGACAATTCCGGTTTTGTCGAATGTCCTGATCGAAGCTCAGGACGGTGAGCTCTCGCTGACCGTAACTGATTTGGAGCTTGGCATCCGGACCTCATGCCCAGCCGTTGTCAGCAAGAGCGGGATCACCACGGTGCCGGCAAGACGACTCTTGGATTATGTCCGATTGCTTCCCGACGCGGAGTTGGCCGTTAAGTCTCTTGACAATGATTCGGTGAGTCTTGTTTGCGGCAGATCTCGGACTCGAATCGCCGGCATGTCAAGGGAGAACTTCCCTGAGCTGCCGAGAATGCCGGCTGTATTGACGCAGATTCCTACTTCTTTGCTAGCCAATGCCATCAGCAAGACGATCTTTGCTGTAGCCAGTGAGGAGTCGCGCTACACGCTAACAGGGTCGTTGCTTCTCCTGAAAGAAGGATCGCTGGTGATGGTAACAACGGATGGTCATAGGCTTGCCTACATTGAAGTCATCCACCAATTTGACGGTTTGCAAGGTGAGTTGCGCTCTCTGCTGCCTCGCAAGGCGATGGCTGAGTTGTTGAAGCTGGCAGCTGAAGCTGGTGAATCGATGGCAATCGAGTTTGCCAGCGACGAAAACCATTTATTCTTCCGCTGTGGGCGGCGTTTACTGATATCCCGGAAGCTGACGGGGCAGTTCCCCGATTATGAAAGGGTGCTTCCGAGTGAGCCGGGGACTAAGGTTGCCGTAAACCGGGAGGAAGCGGTTGCAGCCATTCGCAGGGTCTCGCAGTTTGCTGACGAGCGTTCGCATGCGATTCGGTTTGAGGTTGAATCCGGAGAGCTGAAGCTGACTTCAAGCGGGTCGGAGGTCGGTGAGAGTGAAGAGTTAATACCTGTCGACTATGCGGGCGATTCCCTCAAGATTGGGTTCAATGCGCAGTACGTGCTTGACTTCCTTGGAGTTGCCGAGACGGAGAACGTGGAATTCGAATTCCTCAACGAAGAGAGCGCTGGGCAGATGAGTTTGCTTCCCAGCCCTGACGGCTATGACTATCGTTACGTGATCATGCCGATGAGGGTCTGAGACAGAGAATGCATGGCGGAAAATCAAACATCAACTGAGAGCAGCTACGACGCGGAAAGTATCCGTGTCCTCGAAGGGCTGGAGGCGGTGCGGCTGCGTCCAGCAATGTACATCGGCTCGACCGGTGCGCTTGGCCTGCACCATCTGGTCTATGAGGTTGTCGACAATTCGGTCGATGAAGCGCTGGCCGGGTATTGCAGCGAGATTATCGTCACGGTCCACATTGACAATTCCGTCACCGTCGTTGATGATGGCCGCGGGATCCCGGTCGATATACATGCCGAAGAAGGCGTCTCGGCCACGGAAGTCGTGATGACCAAACTGCACGCCGGTGGCAAGTTCGACTCGAACACGTACAAGGTCTCGGGCGGCTTGCATGGTGTCGGGGTGAGCTGCGTCAACGCTCTGGCGGAGACGCTTGAGCTGGAAATCTGGCGCGAAGGCTTCACTTGGGAGCAAGAGTACCGCAAGGGCATCCCGCAAGCGCCCTTGCAGAAGACTGGTAAAGCCGGCAGGAAGACCGGTACGAAGATCACTTTTAAGCCGGACCTGGAAATCTTCAGCGTTATTGAATTCAATTACGATACGCTGGCAACACGTCTTCGAGAGATGGCCTTTCTCAACGGCGGCCTGAAGATCAACCTGATCGATGAACGCGGCGAGCGCAAGCCGCAAGAGTTCCTTTTCAAAGGCGGCATCGCTGAGTTCGTGGAGTACCTCAGCCGCGGCAAGAACTCGTTGCACCCCAAGCCCATTCACTTTGAAGGTGAACGGCCGCTGGAGGATGGCGAGGTGCTAATGGCGGAGATAGCGCTCCAATACAACGACAGTTACGCCGAGTCGGTCTTTAGTTTCGCGAATACCATAAACACCGTTGATGGGGGCACTCACTTGAGCGGGTTCCGCTCGGCGCTGACCCGCACGATCAACGCCTATGGCCAGCAGGCAAAGCTATTCAGAGATCTCAAGGAGAATCTGACAGGGGATGATGTTCGCGAGGGCCTCACCGCTGTTATCAGCGTGAAGCTTCCCCAGCCGCAGTTCGAAGGGCAAACCAAGGGTAAGCTGAACAGCGACATTCAAGGGCAAATGGTTCAGTTAGTGAACGACCGCCTGGGTGAGTTTTTTGAGCGAAATCCTTCGGTGGCGAAGAGGATCGTCCAGAAGGCAATTGAGGCTGCCCGGGCGCGTGAAGCCGCCCGCAAGGCGCGTGACCTGACCCGTAGAAAAGGGGCGCTCGATTCCGCTGGACTGCCTGGCAAGCTCGCTGACTGTCAGGAGCGAAACCCCGAGCGAGCCGAGCTGTTCATCGTCGAGGGCGAATCGGCCGGCGGCACCGCCAAACAGGGGCGGGACCGGCGCAACCAAGCCATCCTGCCTCTTCGGGGTAAGATCCTGAACGTCGAAAAGGCCCGCTATGACAAAATGCTCGGGCACACCGAACTGCGGGCCATGATCACCGCCTTGGGAACCGGTATTGGAGCCGAGGACTTCGACATCAACAAACTGCGCTATCACAAAGTCATCCTGATGACGGACGCTGATGTCGACGGCTCCCACATCCGCACTCTCTTGCTGACCTTCTTCTTCCGGCAGATGAGGCAGCTTGTTGACAAGGGTCACATCTACATCGCTCAGCCGCCGCTCTATCGCATCAAGCGCGGCAGAGGCGAGCGTTTCATCAAGGACGAGAAAGAGTTTGCCCGCGAGATCATCCGGCTGGCCACCGACGGCGTGCAAATCGAGTACGGCAGCAACGGCGCCAATGGCAGCGTGATCGCCGACGAGCAACTGCGCAAGTTCCTGTTTGACGTGGACGAATACTCGATCATGTTTCAGCAGCTTGAACGGCGCTTGCGCAATCCCAAAGTGATTGACGTTCTCGCCGACGTCAAGCTGACGCTCGACAGCAAGCAGGACTATCAGGACAGAGCGGTGATGAGCGATCTGGCCGATCGCCTCAGGAAGCTGGATCTCAGCGTCAAGCTGCTCCCTGACGAGATGCACTCGGCCTGGATGGTCGCATTCAAGGAATCGACCGAGGGCGAACGCCTCATCAATATCGAACTAGCGGCTCAGCCTGAATACCGCCGCCTGCGAGCGCTGTCGCGCCGAATCGCCCCCTTCAACCAGCCCCCCTTCCGCGTCGTCGGCAAGAAGTCGGAAGTGACGGTCAATGACAGCATCTCGTTGCTGCGGCATGTCAAAAGCGCCGGAATGAAGGACGCCACAATCCAGCGCTACAAAGGGCTCGGTGAGATGAACGCCGACCAGTTGTGGGATACGACAATGAACGCTGAAACGAGACGGCTGCTGCAAGTCCGTATCGATGACGCCGTCGAGAGTGAAGAGATCTTTTCCACGTTGATGGGTGAGAATGTCGAGTCCCGCCGTAAGTTCATCGCCGACAACGCCCTAAATGTAAAGAACCTCGATATCTAGCCGACTCCAGTAGGGACCGGCAATCTTGCCGGTCCTTCGCCGCAAAGCGGCGACGAACCAGCAGCTACGGCATATTCGGCACTTGCGGTAGTCCGTGCCGGCGAGCCGCCAAATTAAGGAACAGCGCTCCCTCTATCAACTCACCTCGTCTTAACTCCCGCAGCCCAGCTCCGGTTCTCCAAATACCACTTCACGAACGCTCCAGGCCTTCTTCCTGCTTGGTCGTGGGCGCCCAATCAAGCATCCGCCGCGCCTTCGCGATATCCGCCCAAGTCGCTGGCACATCCGCCCGGTGGGCTGGTTCGTACTGGATATCAGCCCGCTTCCCGACAAGGTTTTCGATCAGGGCGATGGTGTCCGCAATGGACACCGGCCGATCCGAACCCAGATTGATGACCTCGTAACCCAGCGGCTTGCAGGCCGCGGCCGTGCCTCGGGCGACATCCTCCACATAGGTGAAGTCACGGGATTGCGTGCCGTCTCCGTAGACCGTTACCGGGCGCCCTTCCGCAATCCATTGGATAAACCGAAAGATGCTCATGTCCGGGCGGCCCGCTGGGCCGTAAACCGTGAAGTAGCGCAGAATGCTCACATCCAGCCCATAAAGATGATGATAGGCGTGGCACAGCGCCTCGGCCGCTTGCTTCGATGCGGCATAAGGCGAGAGCGGCCGCGAAGTATCCGCTGACTCCGAATATGGAAGCGCATTATGAGCCCCGTAGAGGCTTGACGTTGAGGCCAAGACGAACTTGTGCAGGCCTCTCCGGCGACCGGCGTCGAGCAGGTTTAATGTCCCGGCCGCGTTCGTTTCGAGATAGACCCAGGGGTTCTCGACACTGTACCGCACGCCGGCCCTCGCGGCCAGGTGAATCACCGCGTCGAACGGCCCCGAGCGGTCGCAAACGTCCTCGACCGCCGCGCGGTCGCTAACGTCGCAGCGCTCGAACGACATCCTCTCGTGGTTCTTCAGCCGCTCGAGCCTCCACTGCTTGAGCTGAACGTCGTAGGCGTTGTTTAGGTTGTCCACGCCCACAACCGTGTGCCCTTCGCGAAGCAGAAGCGCCGTAACCGCCGAGGCGATAAAGCCCGCCGCGCCTGAAACCAGATAGTGAGCCATAAATTGTCTGCCGTACCCCTATATCGGAGGGCGCCGCCTTTCACTGACCAGCATTGGCATCCGCGACAAATGGCACGCGCGGGAACACGTCGAGAGCGGTGGCCACTCGAGAACAACGATATCCATGGTTCGCTCCTTGAGTATCACACGGACCAGAAACTCAAGGCCTATCCCTGGAATAATCCGCGCCACGCTCGATCGCGCCGGCTCCCGCCTCTTATTGAACAAAGACAGACTCCTAGAGCACGACGCGCTCAGCCGCCTGCTAGCCAAGTGCGACAGCCACCGCGTCAGCCCTCGTGAATGACGACGGGTGTTCGACGGCCTCTCAACATCGACGCGGGGGTCGTCAAACTCGCGAAGGGAGAAAAAAGCGACAATGGGAACACCGACAATGACAAACAACCCAACCAAAGCCCCCTTAAGCCGGCGCTCGTTCCTTCTAGCGGGCGGCAGTTTCGCGGCACTCATGGGCCCCCGAAAAACCAGCGGCGCCGCGCGCGCGGATTTTGGCGTCAAGCATTCGTTTCTCGCCCTGGGTCAGCACACCTATATCAAATCCGAAGACGGCGAGACCGTCTGGGAGTGGCCGGAGAACACGCGCGATGGCTGGGTGCTGCCAAGCGGGAACATCCTGCTGGTCATCACTCGCGTCAAAGACAAACACGGTGGCCGCGTTCTCGAGGTGACCCGGGACGGCGAAGTCGTCTTCAGCCACGACGGTGCACAGGATGAAATCAACACGGCTCAGCCCTTGCCCGGCGGCGGAATTCTGCTGACCGAGGCGGGCCGACAGCCCCGCATCCGCGAGCTCGACCGCTCCGGGAAAGTAAGGTTTGAGCTGCCGCTCGACTGCCAGACCGAAAACATCCACCTGCAAAGCCGCATGACCCGCAAACTGCGAAACGGCAACTATCTCGTGCCGCAGATGGGCGAGAAGGAAGTTCGCGAGTACACCCGGGACGGCACGGTTGTCTGGCGGGCGCAAACGCCGCATTGGCCGTTCACCGCAATTCGTCTGCCGAGCGGCGCCTCGCTGGTGACAGCCACGCGCGCAAATCGAATGTTTGAATTCGACGGTGAGGGCAGGGTTGCCTGGCAGCTATCGAACGACGACCTACCCGCTGACCCGCTCAATGGGCTCTGCGGGGCGCAACGGTTGCCCAACGGCAACACCGTGGTCACGAGCTATCAAGCCAAGGCGAATGAAGTCAAGCTGACCGAGGTGACCCGCGACAAGAAGATCGTCTGGTCCTACCGTGACGAGCTCAACCACGGGATCCACCATTTCCAGATCCTCACGACGAATGGCAAGAAGATCGAGGGAACACCCCTGAAGTAGCGCCCGTACTTTCCCTTTGCCGCGTGGCAAAGCTTGCCTGCGGCAGCGCGCCGTAACGGATGCTGGGCTGAGCCCAAGCGTTCGCGTGGTACGATCGGATTGGAAGCTTTCCTTGCGCCGGGGTTGAGCGCATCCCGTGAAATAGGCGCGTATCTTTCTGATGGGTGAACTTCAGTCTGAAATCGGAAACGCCGCGCCGCCGGCCTCGACGGGGCTCTGGGCGCCGATCACAACTTTTGCCCCCGAGCCTTACGATTTATTGCGTCAAATCGTCGTCGTCATTCATCCTAATGAAACTGGCTACACTGCCGGGTTTTTTGATGCGAACGTCCATGCCTCTGGTGACACCGAGGAGGAAGCTCTTCGCAACCTAAAGAGCCTGATCCTGGACACTTTCGACGCCCTGTCGATGGAGCCCCCCGACCGGCTCGGCCCCGAGCCCAAACGACAACTTGCCGTGCTGCGCGAGTTTGTTGCCAGACCAACCCCGCATGCTCACTCAGGCTGACGCCAGAAAAATCGTCCAGAAGATCCGGGCTGAGATTCGGAAAGGGCGCCGTCACGATCTGGCGGTCTTCCGGCACGAGGGAAAATACATCGCACAGTTTGGCATCTCACGAAGTTCGAAAAGTCAATCTCACGATTACATCGCCAGGCAGCTTTTCATTACATCGCGACAATGCCGCGACCTGTGTGATTGTCCCCTTACCCACGAAGATTACATTACAATCCTGAAGAGGAAAGGCCTGCTCGGGGCCGGTAAATTGAAGCGGCCTTAACCCCGCTTCAAAACCACCACAACTTCTTCCCCGTCGGCGCTTACCTCGCGCCGCTCTCCGCCTTCGGGGGACTCGCCGCCGGTCGTCAGCGATGTGCAGAGCGCTTCGCTCATGAAATGATCGCGGCTGGCTTCGAGGATTCGCCGCACCCGTTCTGAACCGCTGATCCAAAGCTGAATCCGCTCGGTGTACTCGACGTCGAGCTCCTTGCGCAGGTTTTGGACGCGATGGAGCAGCTCGCGATAGAGCCCCTCGTCACGCAACTCGGCGGTCAGCTCGCAATGAAGAACTACAACAGTCGTTCGATCACCCGCCGCGGCGTAATGCTCGGCGGCTTCCACCAGGACTTCGACATCTTCGGCCTCCAGGGCGAGCGATTCCCCGTCGAGCTCAATGGAAGCCGTTCCGTTGTCGAGCAGTTGCCTTCGCAGCTCGGCCGCGTCCAGGGACTGGAAGGCCTTCTTCGCGGTCGGCATTTTCTTACCCAAGCGCGGCCCGAGCCGCCGGTAATTCGGCCGCACGAGATAACGCACGTGTTCCTCACCCCCGCCGACAAACACAACGTCGTGAACGTTCAGCTCCCCGGCGATCAGGTTGCTATAGCTGGCCAGCGCTTCTCTCTGCCCCGCGTCCGGCAAGACGACCTCGGCGCGCGAAAGCGGCTGTCTGACCTTCAGTTTGTGGTCGGTCCGCACGCGCAACCCCAGCGACACGATGTTGCGCACCGCCGCCATCTCCCGCGACAGCTTGTGGTCGATCACCGCCTCATCGGCGGCCGCGTAATCGCGGAGGTGAACACTCTCGGCCCGCTCGCCGCCGAAGGGTCCCCGAACCAGATTCTGGTAAATTTCTTCCGCCATGAAGGGGACAAACGGAGCCGCCAGGTTCGTCACCGTCACGATTGCCTCGTAGAGTGTCGCGTAGGCGTCTTGCTTGTCGGCGTCCTTCTCGCTTTTCCAGTAGCGCTGGCGGCTGCGGCGCAAGTACCAATTTGACAGGGATTCCACGAAACTCGAAAGCTCGGTCGCGGCTTCGTAGGCGAGGTAGGAGTCCATCAACCCCCTCACCCGCCCCACAAGGATCGCCGCCTCGGAAAGAATCCAGCGGTCAAGCAGCGCCCTCTCGCTGAGGGGACGCCCCTTTGCCGTAACCGGATCAAACCCGTCGATATTGGCGTAGATCGTGAAGAAGGAGTAGACATTGCGGAGTTTGAGCGGAAACTCCTTCTGCAGCGTCCGAACATTTCCCAGTGAGTGGCGCGTCGATGACCAGGGCGGATTGGCGGCGAAAAAGAACCAGCGGAAAGCGTCGGCCCCTGGCGCGGAACCCGTCGTGCTCTCGAGGGTGATTCGCTCGTTGGCCGCCAGACGCGCGACTTCGTTCGGCGCGACGTGCAGCCCTTTGGGAGTGCTGCCGAGACCGAGCGATTGGCAGTCGGCGGACGACAAGACCGCCACGCGCCGAGGCAGCCGCTTACCCTGGCGGACGGTCACGAGGCTAGCCGCGTCCCGTGAGTTTGCGAAAAGCTTCACCTGGACGCCCGGGTGGAGGTCCAGCGCCTCGATCTCCTCGCGGCCCAGCAACACCTCGCCGTCCGCCACCTTCATGCCGGCTTGTTCGCTGCCGACCACGGCGAACTGCTGCGCGACGCGGTCGAAAATGGCCTCCGGCGGCGTGTAGTTGCCCTTCGATTTGGACTCCTTCTTACCCTCGGGATCGGTCACGTGCCCCAGGACAATGCAGGTGCGGTAGGGGTGTGGAAAGCCGCGTTTCTTTTTGAGCCCGTAGCGCTGTTGAGTCTCCTCGTCAAACACCAATGTGGAAACCATCAGCAGCGAATAGAACCAGCCGCGAGTCTGGTCAATCGCCTCGGTGATGAAATCGGCCGGGAAGGTTTCTTCGAAGCGCTGCCGGCCTTCATGCGGATAGCCCTGCTGCGCGAACGGCATGCACCCGGAGTCGAACCAGCAGTCGATCACGTCGGGAACGCGCCGGTAGACGCCGGGCTCGCCGGGCTCGGTCCAGGTCACTTCATCGATCCAGGGTTTGTGGACCATCAAATGCTCGGAAAGCTCTGGGTTTTGCTTCCGGTCGCGATGGAAATGATCGAACGCGCGGGGGTTCTTCGCCTCGATCTCGGCGGCGGATGCGGGAGCCTGCATCTTGCCCGTTTCGTCATTGATCCAGATGTTGAGCGGCGTGCCCCAATAGCGCTCGCGCGACAACGTCCAGTCGACGTTGTTGGCCAGAAAATTACCGAAGCGCCCCGTGCCGATGTGTTCCGGCAGCCAGCTCACCTTTTCGTTGTTCTTGATGGCGTCTTGAATGCGTTCGGTCGTGCGAACGAACCAGGCCGGGCGGGCGTACTGGATCAGCGGATCGTCGTCGGCCCGCCAGCAGAAAGGGTAATCGTGGCGATAGTTCTCGCGGTGCAGCAAGATGCCCTGCTCTCTGAGTTTGGAGATGATGTGGCGGTCGGCGTCCTTGACCCACATGCCTTCGAGATCAGGAGTTTCGGCGGTGAATTTGCCTTCCGGCGTAACGGGACACAGCAGGGGGATCTCGTCGCCGTTCTTGTATTCCGCGCGGGTCTTGCGGAACAGGTCATAGTCGACCTCGCCAAAGGCCGGGGACTCATGGACGAGCCCCGTTCCGGTGTCGAGCTCGACGAAGTCGGCGGCTATCACCCTCCACAGGGCGGGTTGTTTGGAGCCGTCTTTTCGTTCGACTTCGAGGTCTCGGTACTGTTCGTGGAAGTAGCCGAACGGAGGCCTGTAGCGCCGTCCGACCAGAGCGCTCCCCTTGAATTCCTTCTCCACGGGAAGGTCGCGGCCCAGTTTTTTGGCGCCCAATTTTTCGGCAATCGTTTCGCGCAGTGCCGCGGCGATGATCAGGCGGTGATCGCCGTCCCGGACCTGCACGTAGTCGTAGTCTTCCCGCACCGCCACGTATTGATTGGAAGGCAGTGTCCAGGGAGTTGTCGTCCAGATCAGCAGGAAGGTCGAAGGTTCATCCTCCAGCTCCAGCGCCACGTAGACGGCGGGGTCTTCGACTTCTTTGTAACCGAGTCCCACCTCGCCCGCGGACAGTGCCGTCCCCCCCTGCGGCCACCACCAGACAATCTTGTGGCCTTGATACAGCAAGCCTTTGCGAAAAAGCTCGGAAAGCGCCCACCAGACGCTCTCGACATAGCTCTTGTGATAGGTGACGTAGGCATCGTCGAGATCGACCCAGAAGCCGACACGGCTGGTCATGCGCTCCCATTGCTCGGTGTAGCGGAACACCGACTGCATGCAGCGCAGAATGAATTCCTTGACGCCGTACTCTTCAATGGCGGCCTTGCCGTGGATGCCCAGTTCTTTTTCGACCTCGACCTCGACTGGCAGCCCGTGCGTGTCCCAACCGGCTTTGCGAGGGACGTAAAAGCCCCGCATGGTGCGGTATCGCAGGAAGATGTCCTTGATCACTCGCGTGAGCACGTGTCCGTTATGAGGCAGGCCGTTGGCTGTCGGCGGCCCTTCGTAAAAGATGAACTTCGGCGCGCCCTTGCGTTGGGCGAGGCTCTTCTCGAAGATCCGGTGCTCATCCCAAAAGCGCTGAATCGAGGCCTCGCTCTCGGCGAAATTGACGATGGATTGGGCTCTTTGGAACTTCGGCTCACTCATGGGATTTCAACGCACCTCCGCGGGGCCGAACCTTCAGCGAGGCCAAGCAGGCAGGCCAAGGGTACTTGCATTGCGACTGCGATGCACATCCTCTTTTCTGTTCGGGCGGACGACTAACACAAAAACAAAAAGGCCACTAGCCGGTTTGTCTTCCCCCGGCTAGTGGCCTCTGAATCCTTTTCCAGAAGCCCTTAACCGGGGCCGCTAATGATAATGCCGATGGGAATCCGGCGTATCCGCGGGCGGGTGATTCCGGTGGAAGGGCTCTGACGGGGACGAGTGCTGGAATGCGCGGGCGAAGGGCGGCTGGAGTTAGACGCGCTCTCTCTGCCCATCCCGTACATTTTCATGACTTCCACGAATTCGTCCCTACGCCTAGAAGTTTATCAGTTTCCGTCAGGATGGTCTCGCCCAGGCTTCGAACAAACTGGTTCTTCCAGTCGCGCTATTCCAGTGTTGTCCGCCGCACTTTTTCCGCTTGCTCTTTGCGAAACGCCCGCAGCTTCTCTCGCAACCGCGGGTCGCTGTTGGCAAGAATGTGGACAGCCATCAAAGCCGCATTGACAGCCCCCGGCTTGCCAATGGCCAACGTCGCAACGGGAATACCGCCCGGCATCTGAACTGTCGCGAGCAGAGAATCCAATCCGTTCAGCGCGGCGCTCTGAATCGGCACTCCGAGAACCGGCACCAGCGTGTGGGCGGCGACCACACCCGCCAGATGAGCAGCCCCGCCGGCGGCGGCGATCAGCACCTGAACGCCGCGGGCCTCCGCCGAGGACGCGTACTCCGTCGTGATATCGGGAGTCCGGTGCGCCGACATCACCTTGCACTCGTGCGGCACTCCAAAGCGCGTCAGCATCTCGTCGGCATGCTTCATCGTTTCCCAATCGGACTTGCTGCCCATGACGACCCCGACCAGGGGTTTCGTTTCATCCGCCATATCTTCACCCATTTCTAACCATTTCCTAACGAGGACCGCCCGCAACGAAACAGGGGACCGGACGTGGCGTGATTGTCCACGCTTGCCACAAACCGATGCGCCGATTTGTACGGCCCCGGGGCGCGGCATCCCGCTCAGGCAACCGAGTGCTCTTCCGGCCCGCAACGCCTCGACGAATCGAGGCGCGGCAAACCTGGAGGTTCACGCCACGTCGAGGCTCGGGGTTCCGGCCCACCTCCCGAAATTTTCCGCCACGAGCCGCTAGCATTTGACTATCCACGTACTAACGCGCACGAGCCGCAACCGAAGAGGGTTTCCAGGGTTTGAGGGGATGGAGAACCGATCCCGTGGAGCGCGGACTTCCGTCCGCGCCTCTGTCCGGCCGTATGAAATTTTGCGCCACAGTCGCCACTACCACTCGCGGAGTATACTGTACTCGCGAGCCGCACTGAGTTTGCGATTGGAGGAATCAGTGATTCGAACGACCGGGTTGACCATTGTAGCATCGAGCATTCTGATGAGCTGCGCTTCCGCACCGCCGCCGCCAGCAGCGAGCACGGAGCCGGCTGCATCCAGCGCCCAGGTCGAAGTCGCCACGACCGTCGCCTTCACCGAGGGGCCGACCGTCGATCAAGAGGGCAACGTCTATTTCACCGACACCAGCAACAGCCGCATCATGAAGCTGCCCGTCGACGGCCCTGTCACCGTATTCCGCCAGCCCAGCAACCGTGCCAACGGATTGATCTTCGACGACCAATGGCGCTTGCTGGCCTGTGAGGGGAGCAGCGCGAAATTGGGGAAACCGCAGGTGACCCGGACCGATCTCTCGACCGGCAAGATCGAGGTGATCGCCGACCGCTTCGAAGGCAAGCGCCTCAACTCACCCAACGACCTGACGCTCGACAGCCAAGGGCGCATCTACTTCACCGACAGGCCCGGAAGCAGTGTCGCCCCCGATCAAGTCCCCGTGCATGCTGTCTACCGCGTCGATCCCGACGGGACCATCGCGCAAATCATCAAGGAACCGGACACCGAAAAGCCCAACGGAATCGTGATATCCCCCGACGACAAGACCCTCTACCTGATCGAAGCCAACGGCGCCGATGGGGGAGCCCGCATGATTCGCGCCTTCGATCTGCAGGCTGACGGCACGGTGACGAACATGCGGGTTCACTACAATTTCTATCGCGGACGCAGCGGCGACGGCATGACCATCGACAGCGAAGGCAACCTCTACGTCGCGGCGGGGCTGCATCGCCGGCGCGGCACGAGCGAAACGCTGGACACCAAGTGCGGGGTCCACGTGATCACGCCCGAGGGCAAGCTGAAGGACTTCATTCCAATCCCGGAAGACACCATCACGAACTGCGCCTTCGGGGGCCCGGACTTGAAGACGCTGTACGTCACGGCCGGAAAGACACTCTTCAAAGTGAAGGTCGATGTGCCAGGCACCCGGCGATAGAACGACAGTGGCCAACAGCACAGCCGCTCCAACTAGCCCGGTTGTAGCATGAAGGAAGTTTCCGGGCGGCCCATGTCCAAATTCGCCTCAGCGATTCTTGCTCCCCTGTTGCTGGTTTCGGCGCAGCTTGCGGGGAGCGCCGCCACCCTCAACGTCAACAACGTTGTCGGGGGAATCTACGTGACGGTAACAACCGGCGCCCGCCTGCGGATTCATGGTGAAGGAAGCAACCGCAAAGTTACGAAGGACGACATCAAGATCACCCGCGACGGTAACGTCATCTTTGTCCGCTGCGAACCTCAGGATCAGGAGCCGATTGATCTAGACATCCAGCTTCCGTTCGACTACATCCTCGACGCCACCACCGAACAGGGCACGATTGCCGTCGTCGGCATGGTGCGGCGGGCTTACTTGCAGACGAAGAGCGGCGAGCTGGCGATTACCGCTCCTTGGCGAGCGACACGGTTTCGATTGGACGCGGAGAAAAAGCCGCCCAAGATTATTCTTCCGCCGGGCTTCAAGTTCACGCAAAAAAAGATCGAGGTCAGCGACACGCGCACGATTTGGACGCTGCGCGACAGGCTGGCCGACTGGAACATGGCTTATCGTCAAGTCAGAATCAAAGCCGATTCCCCGTCCGCAATCAAGCTGACCGATTTTAAGATTCCCGCAGACTCCCCGGTCAAGTTCCCCTGGCAGGCCCCGGGCATCCTCAACTCGATCCTCGAAGGCCCCGCCAAGCGCCCCGAGCCGCTGGCGGCGAAACTGCCCGAAGCCGGGAAGGCGATTGCGTCCGCCGGGGATCCGGTTTTTCGCTCGGACGTGAGGATGGTAAATCTCGTAGTGTCCGCCTACGGACCGGGCGGGCGCCCCGTCGGGGACCTTCGTCCCGAAGACTTCGAGATCGTCGAAGACGGATTGCCGCAGAAAGTGACTTTCGCCGGCTCGGATGATATTCCGTTCAATCTGGCGATTCTGCTCGATCTCAGCGGCAGCACCAGACCAGACCGCGCGGCAATGAAAGAAGCCGCCAGGGGCTTCATCGCACTCGCCCGGCCGCACGACCGGGTAGCGGTGTACGCTCTCGCTGGCGGCGTCTTCCACGTCGTCTCGCGGCTCACCGACGCCCGCGAAGAACTGCTGAAAGTCATCGAACGATTGCCCGAGGTTTCCGGAGCTTCTCCGCTCTACGACACGATCGCCCTGGCCTATGCCGAAGATTTGCAATCGCGGCCCGGCCAGCGCAATGCTCTCATCATCATTAGCGACGGCATCGACAATCGCGTCAGCAAGCAGGAGCTGCCTTCACGGGTTTCCTTCAAGAAGCTGGTTCGCGCCGCCGCCGAGATGAACGCGCTGATCTACCCAGTCTTTTTGCGTTCAGGCGAGCGCTTCGGACGAGGCTGGTCGCGGAAAGGCCGCTTGCATATGCGGCAACTCGCCGAAGCTTCCGGCGGAAAGTTGTTCCCGGCTCTCTCGATACGAGACCTCGAGCCGGTCTTCCCGCAAGTGGGCCGGGAACTGCGAAGCGTCTACGGCGTGGCCTACTACCCGGAGAACCAAAACTTCGATGGCGTTTGGCGCGCCCTGCAGGTGAAAGTGAACCGTCCGGGAGTGAGAGTTCGGGCAAGGGCGGGTTACTTCGCGCGCTAAGGAAAGCGTCCCTTAGCTGCCGCTCTTCGCGCCCGTGAACTCGGGGTGATCCAGCATTTTTTCGATCCAAATCGCATGCCGCTCACCGTGGTACACCAGGTAATAAAGCCATTGGAGACCGGTCAGTTCCCCGTATGTGCTGGAAGGATGCCTGTAAACATAAAGGCTTGGATCGGGAACGGATCGAATCACTTCTAAAGCCTTGCGATGTGCCGTCTTGAAGTACTCGGCCACCTCGGCTTTGCTCCGCAGGATGTTTTTAACCTTGTAGTTTTCCGCCTTGTTCTCGGGATCCAGCATCCGCTCCCGCAAGAACTCTTCCTTGCCCGACAGAGTCTCCGCCTTCTCGGCTTGCTCTCCCTTCTTGAGCGCTTTTACGAACACGCCCTGCAGGTCTTGATGGGCCAGCGCGAGGTGCTCCATCTCTTCCCCGATGGAGTGGCGGAATCCGGTGGGCTTAAACTGCCAATAAACCTCATCGGTGCGATCGAGCAGAGCATTTACGTGGTCCCCCAGGGCTTTGAGTTGCTTCCCCACGTCGTCGACGCTGGCCTCGGCCTTGAGGGCCGCCGTCCCGATGAATAGTTGGAGCGCGAAGACCGCCGAGAGGAACACTAATTTCTTCATGGCTGTATACCTTTACGTAATGTTTTTCTTTGCCAGGACTTCCGAGCCGTGACCCTCGGCGCCTATCAAGTGAAATCCTTGCCGGAGTATGGCATAAAGCTTGGGAAGCGGAAAACAGAGCCCCAGGTGCAAGCCTGGGGAGCAAGTCCGCTATACGCGACACCTTTCGCGAGCGCCAAATGCATCCTGCTGGGTTCCGGCCTAGCCGTATTTCTCGTGAATGATCGCTTCTTCGTCAAACCCGCGCTCGAGCAATTGTGCGCGAACTTCCGAAACCATCTCGGGGCACCCGCAGAAATAGACGTCCACATCCCTGTCGCCGTTTCCGATCGCTTCTCCTAAATGAGCCTGTGCGTAGCCCCGGCAGCCGCTCCAGCCATTGCCCGCTTGGCTAAGGGTGGGGCGAAACTGGAAGTTCGGATGTCGCCGCTCGATCTTTTCAAACTCCTCCCGAAAGTATAGGCGTTCCGGTGTCCGAGCGCCAAATATCAGTGTCATCGGCGGATCTTCCGGAGCTGCTTGCCCGTCCGCGAACAGGTGGTGCAACATGGCGCGAATTGGCGCGATGCCAGTCCCATGAGCCAAGAAAACCGATTTTCGCACCGGGTTCCGCAGCAGAAAATTTCCCGCCGGCCCCTCCAGATCGACCGACATGCCCGGCTCCGGCTCAGCCAGGAAGCTTCCACCGACGCACAACTCGAAACGATTCGTGCCGTTGGGGGCGGAAGCGATCGAGTAGCAGCGGCGAACTAGCTCTCCCTCCCGCTCCCGCATCATGCCTATGTACTGTCCCGGCCGGAAGTCAAACGACGGTTGAGCGACGACCTCGAACTCCATCCGCGCCACTTCGGGCGCAAGCGTTGCCGAGCGAACAAGCCGTGCTGTTCGCCTTTCGGGCCGGTTGCGGTCCTCGCTCATGGCGCCAACACCTGTGCGACTCGCGCAGCCAAAATCTCCACCAGCGCCGGATGTCCGTCCAGGGGCGGACAACAAGCTACTTCGACATGAGGGTGCGCCCGCGAAGCCTCTTCCACGATCCGCGGCAGGTCTCTCTGAAGGTGGATCCCCATGGTCAGAAAGTAGGGAGCGACCACGATCTTCTTGGCCCCCTTGGCAACCAGCAGGCCAACCGCCGCGACTAGATCGGGCTCGGCCTGTTCGAGGAAAGCCGGCTCCCACAGCGAGAATCCGCAGCGCCTTGCTGTCTCGCTCGCCACTTGCCGCACTGCCTCGTTCGCCTCGGCAACACTCGACCCGTGAGCGAATACAACCAGCCCAACGCCATCGCCGGCTTGTTCCAAGGGTTCCACTAAACGATCAGTTTAGCATTGGCGCTTAGGCCGGGAATTGCGGTTGTGGCGTCCATACGGGGCAGTTTGTCGGTCTAGACACCGGGCACGATCAAGCTATGCTCGGGCTCCTCCACGCCGCCGAAATGCAGCCGCAGAAAGTCCAGAAAGGCCTTGCCGCGCGCCCTTCCGTTGTCTCGATCGAGAGCGATACGATAGAGAAACACCAAGATCGTGAAGATATCTGAATCACGCGTGCGCGCAAATCCGAACTTGCCGGTCTCCTCTTGTTGAAAGGCTTGAATCGTGTCGCGAAGTTCCGAGTAGACAGAGCGGGCATAGAGGGACTCGGGCCGGCTTTCATAGTGGATTCCGCTGGACAACGTTTTGCGCGTCTGTATCTGCGCCTCGAGAGCCTGCTGAGCATCGCGATCCACCGCCCCAGCCACGGAAACAGTTCCTTCGAAGACCGCCTGTCCAAGCGCGTTCAGCAATTCCGCGTGCTCGGTCAAAAAGTGCTCCTCGACCCGAACTTCCTTGTACGGGAAGTTCTTGGGATCGAGGTTGCCTTGATAATCTCGCTCCCGGCTCTCCTCGAGATAACGGCAGTCGAAGGGGCAGTCGATGGTGACCTCCCTTGCCATCCCGCAGCAGAGCGAGCAGATCTTCCCTCCCTTGGCGGGACAATAGCGTTTAGGCTTGCGTTTTTCGCAAAGAGGGCAGGCCATCTCGATATTATATGCGGCCCCATCTCCTAGGGCCGGAGCCCCGCCGGCAATAGCGCCGGGGAGGCCCGCGGCGACTGCCTCAATCGTCCGAGAAACGTCACCTGCTCAGGTGAGGCGTGATGGAGCGGATCGGGTCTGTCCGCAATGGAACCGTGGAACAGCCGCTTTCGATCCGCATGCTAGAATCGGGGAAAAGCTCCGGGCCCTTAGCTCAGCGGTTAGAGCCGCGGACTCATAATCCGTCGGTCGCAGGTTCAAATCCTGCAGGGCCCACCACATTCTAAGAAGGCAGTCCGTAAGAGCTCACTCTCTCAGGAGTCGATGATGGGCCGCTCCGAGATGATGACGTCCAACTCGGAACAAGTTGTGAATGGGTCCGTGGCTGCGGAGAAAGCGTTCCGACCACAACATGCCCCACAGGACCGACAAAAGGCGCTTCTAGAATGCAAGAAGTAAAGTCAAGGGAGCGGGTCACGCGCGGAGGGCGAGTATCAACCCCAGGAGGAATTCCTTGGCCTCATGCAGTCGCTCCTTGTAATAGTTGCCAGTCTCCAGAGATGGCACACCAAGCGCTGCGATCGCGTCCTGGGTCTTCTCCTTCAGGGCAGGGCTGATTTTGAACCGTATCTGCTCGAACTCAGAACGCTCTCGCGAGTTGGAGCCGTAGATGTCATCAACAGATCTGAGAACCGCTGCTCTCCAGATCTGAAACGCGGGCCCTAAAGGTGGTTCGCTCTGCAGTTGGTCGATTTGATCCCGGAGGCGGTCTAATATTTGAAGGTCCGTTTTCTTCTCAGGCAATGGCTAGACCTTGTAGAACTGTTTCCCTCTGCCGACTAATCCTCTCGATTCAATTCTCACACGTCGTTCCGGATCTGCTATGACATACCCGATTCTGAAAGCACGATGACCAACTGTCTGCAACAAAGACAACGTTTCATCCAATTCTGATTCGGAAACTACCACACAGAACCCCACGCCCATGTTGAAGACTCTGAACATCTCTTCGTCAGGCACGTTCCCGCGTTTGCTGATTAAGTCAAAGATCGCAGGGGGCGTTGGCAAATTGTCTATCATGAACCCAACTTCCGCTGCGACGCGAGTGAGGTTTAGGAACCCGTCACTGGTGATGTGCATGAAAGCTTTGACGTCGATGCGGGCATCGAGCAGCTTGAGGGCGTCAAGAACGTATATGTTGGTGGGCCTGAGTAGCTCCTCTCCTATCGTGCGACCTAGCTCGCTAGGCTCCGTGTCAACCGTAAACCCGCTGCGCTCAAAAAGGACGTGGCGGGCGAGTGTCAACCCGTTGCTGTGAACTCCGTTACTCTCGACACCGATCACGACGTCGCCTTCACGGAGGCCCTGACCTATTAGAATCCTATCCAACGGAACCGTGCCAACAGCCATTCCTGCGATGTCAAACCCGATGCAGCCGTCGTATCCCTTTACGATGTCGGGCAATTGAGCTATTTCCCCGCCTGAGATGGAGATCCCCGCTTGTCTTGCTCCCTCTTTCAGCCCAATGGCCAATTCCTCAAGCATTCTCGGGTCGGTGTCTTGAAGCGCGATGTAGTCCACCATCGAGACCGGTTTTGCGCCTACGCATATCAAGTCATTCACGTTCATGGCCACGCAGTCGATGCCAATGGTGTCGAACTTGTTCATCATCTGCGCGACGAGGGCCTTAGAGCCCACACCATCAGTCGTGATGGCTAGCCCTGTGCCGCCCATATCAATGACATTGGCGAAGTAACCGATGTCCAACTGGACTTTCCCGATTCCCTCCCCCGTGGGCCATGTTTGTTTGATGTGCTGGACTAGCCCGTCTAAACCTCGATCGGCTGCCTCTGTGTTGATGCCTGTGTCCTCGTAGGTTGTTGTGTCAATAGTTGCTGGCATACTGCTACCCCACACACTCCATGCAATTATGGCTCCAATTGTAGCCAGACTAGGGATCTATTCCTGAGAGTTACTCTGTCACCTCAAAGCCCAGCCGCTGGAGAATGCTGCGCGCCTGAAAGCTGTTGAAGTCAGCCTTTGAGATTCGGAAAGCCGTGGAGATGACTTGCTTCACCGGGTAGATTGTACCATTCAGCTTAACACCGTGCACACGTATGGATTCTGATTCAACACCCTGCATGCGCTCACGGACATCGCTCGCCGCAAGGTCGAAACGCATCCCGGCCAACCTAAACACCATTCCAGGCTATCCTTCCACTTACCCTCACGCCTCCAACAACTCTACTCCTTATTACAATTACCCTAAACCGGTCGATGATGTCAAGAGTTTTCTTCGCGAGGCACCCACTATGTAGTACTCAGAACCCCATGCGCTACGATATGTTCTACTGGTCTTGTAGGCCCGAACCGGCGAAAAGCCGGACACCTCGCAGTGGAATCAGGAGAGAATCCTTCAACTCGGAGTACGTGGAGGGCGGGGTGGCGCAGTTGGTCGAACCCGCGCTCCGGCGAAACCACGAGGTTGGCTATTTCGTTCGCCGTCAGACGGCCAGACCGTACTTCGGTGGGCTCCGGTGGTGGTTTACGTGCCCACTGTCTGGCTACCTCAGTGGACGATTTGGAACGACAACACCTCTAAGTTATTGAAAGATAGACCCCGGCGGAAGCAGTAGACGGCCTACCCGCGGACTCATAATCCGTCGGTCGCAGGTTCAAATCCTGCAGGGCCCACCACTCGTTTCAATAGCTTCCAGCTCAGTTTGCCCTCGCCGCTAGCTCCTGGGTAGCCACACTGCTGTCCAAATTAGCTGAGCGGAGCGGGTTCGGCTGCTGAAAACACGCCAGAAAGCCCCGCCAGGAGGCCGATCTGGGAACCAGGTTGCCGGTTTGGACAAGATAGAAATCATGCTGCTGTCCCAATTAGGCCTCCATTCCCGCCAGTAATAATTGCTGTGGCGACTCGGGTTCGCTGCCCGGCGGCGGGTGAAACGGTTCGTCCAGCCAGGCGAACAATTCGCGGTGCACAAACAACTGCTGCCGCAACAAAGCGACCAGATTGGACAAGCTCCAGCCCCAACGCGCCCGCAGCTTTAAGTACCGCAGCAGCAAGATCGCGATCAGCGCCGTCCAGATCTGGATCTTCAGCGCGTTCGCCGAGGTGCCCACGAAGGTCTTCACCCGCAAGTTCTGCTTGAGAGCCTTGAAAAACAGCTCCACTTGCCAGCGGTCTTGATAAATGGCGGCAATCGTTGCGGCCGCCAACCCCAGGTGATTCGTCAAGAACACGAGCGTGCGCTGCTGCTTGGCGTCGAAGTATTCGATGCGGCGGAACACCACCTCGGAGCCGCTGGCGGCCAGCGAGGGAAAGAAGATCACTTCGTCGCGGCGCACGCCTCCGGGACGGCGCGGCAACGGGCGCTGTTCGAGAACCTCGTAGTTGGCCCCGCGTTTCAATCGTGTGACAAAGAAAACGCCCCGCTCGCTCAGCTCGGCGAACCAGTCGTAGTCGTTGTAACCGCGGTCGAAGACCACGATCGTGCCGCGGTCGAACGACATTTTGCGGGCCGGCGCCAGGTCGGGCGTCTTGGCGTCGGTGACCACGCAGAAGCTGGGCAGGTAGCCGTCGTGATCGAGTACCAGATGGAGCTTGACGGCGCCCTTGGTGCGCTGGAACTGGGCCCAATCAAACAGCGAGGCGCACAGATCGATGACGCTGGCGTCCAGACTCAGCAGCTTGTTTTTGAAACGGAACTTGTGGCCCGGCGCCGCGCCGCGGCACTTCGCCAGCAGTTGATGAAAGACCGTTTCGTAGATCTGCCAAGGGCGTTGCCGGTTGGCGTAGGCCAGCGTCGAGCGCGGCGGTGCGGCGGACAAGCCCAGGTGCCGCAGCTTGCCTTCGCTGGCCGCCAGACCGCCGCAAATCTCACGCAACGACTGGGCGCGGCCGAGCTGGCAGAACAGCATGGCGACGAACTGTCCCCAGCAAGTGAAGCCGCGGGCGTGGCGCTCCCCGCGATGCTGGCGGACGGCCTGTTCAAACTCCGAACGCGGGAACAGCTTTAACAATTGAGAGAAAATACTGCATACTTGACTCATGGCGGGGCCTCCTCGGGCGGGTTGGTTCATAGGCCTGAACCCAATCCCAACCTAACAGAGGTTCCGCCTCCCCGGCTTACGAATTCAAAACGCTAATTTGGACAAGAGTGGGGTAGCCACGCTGGTAGCCAGGTGGGGAGAAATGCGGGTTAGCTCAGGGTTAGCTCGCCGATCCTTTCGCCTCATCCAACACGCGCCGAATCGTTTTGCCGAGATCTTGGAGTCTGTAGGGCTTCATCACAAACTCCCGGACACCCATTCGCTTGGCTTCCTCCGCCGTGATGAATTCACTGAATCCCGTACCCAGGATGACCGGCACGTCCGGCCGAAGCTTCAGTAGCTCTCGCGCCAACTCCACGCCAGTCATCCGCGGCATCGTTACATCCAAGAACACCAGGTCGAAGCGCTTCGGATTCTCTTGGAACACACGGAGGGCTTCCATGCTGCTCGTCAACGACGTGACATGGTAGCCCGCCTTCCGCAGAGTCTCCTGAGCTAACTGCGCAATTGCCGCTTCATCATCGACAAACAAAATGTTTTCCGTGCCACTGGGCGCCGCTTCTGTCTTCTCAGGTCCCAGGTCGACTCTCTCGTCGAGCCGAGGAAGATAGACGCTAAAACTGCTTCCTTTCCTAACCTCGCCGCGACAAGTAATACACCCGCCGTGAGCGGTCACGATGCCATGTACAACGGATAGGCCCAGCCCGGTGCCGCGTCCCGATTCCTTGGTTGTGAAGAAGGGCTCAAATATGCGCTCTCGGACCGGCCGATCCATGCCGCGGCCAGTGTCGCTGACTGTTAGGCGGACTTGGGGAACACCTCGCAAGGTGGAGTGTATTCTCGTGATTGCAGAATCAGCTTCAACCCGGCAAAGGCTAACTTCCACAATGCCGGCGGAATCGCCTTTGGCTTGGCAGGCATTCGTGACACCTGAATTATGCACAGATTCACTTTGCGAGTGTGGCTGCGTTCGTAGCGGGTTGGCGGTCGTCGTGAGGTGGTAGCTCGGCAACTGGCCTTTTGACTTCTCCGTGTCCGGTTTCCCTTCCCGCCCAGAATCCGCGTCGTCAAAACCTCGCTCGGAAGTGACGTGTTTCCAGTGTGTTACGGCTAGTGCATAAAATTTTATGCATAGCGCATAGCCAGGCTCTCAGATCAGCGCCCTCCCGACCACCGGCAGCAAGCCGCCGTAGGGAGTCGGCTTCCTGCCGCGGAAGTGGTAAGGCGTCGAAGCCCCGATTTTATTGGGCCGCGAGGCCGTCACGGCTGGGCCTTGTTGGACGGGCCTTTGGGAGCTATGCTGTTTTCGTCTGGTAACCATGTGGGTGACCTCCTTGGGGTTGGCTGGCGAAGCTGGGATCTTTGCCAGCCTACCTTTTTACCCCATGTTTTCGGGGGTCCCCAATGGTCCCTTGCGGCTCAGCCCTCCTCAGGTCCACGCCGCAGTGCATAATTCAGGTGACAAGGTTCACAACAACTTGGTGAATCTGGGTCGGATCAGCCAAAACAGTTCCACACCGTTCGTCGATATCTTGCCGAATCTCGATGGTGGCCGGAACCGACGCGCGCATTAGACTGAGAGCCTCCCGAACCACGGACGCGATCTCGACCGGTTTGCGCTGTTGCTCCCCGTGCCGGGCAAACGTGAGGATCTGCTTGACTAGATCGCGCGCCCGTTCACTCGCGGTTAGTATTTGCCGCATATGCGCCCGGAGGGGACTATTTTGCGGCAGCTCCTCTTCCACCAGGGCGGAAAAGCCCATGATCGCAGTGAGGACATTGTTGAAGTCGTGGGCGATGCCGCCCGCAAGCGTGCCAATCGCTTCCAGCTTTTGAGTCTGGCGCAGTTGAGCTTCCATTTCCCCCTTTTCCTTTTGGGCCTCAACGCGATCGGTTACATCCCGGACGATTGCAGTAATTTCATTTCGCTCACAGACTGCAAGCCGGACCTCGTAGTACCGCGTCACACCGCCAACCGCAAGCTCGTACTCGAAGACCTGCGTTTCGCTGGTCTGCAGGGCCCGCCGGATATAGTTGATCCACTGCCGGGCGACCTCCGGCGGCATGATGTCATCGATGCGTTTCCCCAAGAAATCTTCACGAGGGCGGTACGACTCGAATCCTTTTGCCGGCGCGAAGTCCAGATAAACGCCCTCCCGGCTGAGACGCAAGATCAAGTCTGGCACTGCATCGAGAAGGGCGCGATTTCTAGACTCGCTTTGCCTAAGCCGGGCCTCGGTCCGTTTTCGCGCGGTAACGTCTCGGATGGCGCTGGCTACCATCAGCCTGTCATCGATTTGCATGGGGCTGAGGCTGATCTCGGCGGGAAACTCACTGCCGTCCTTGCGCCGGCCGAATAGTTCCAGACCCTCTCCCATGGGCCGGACTCCGGGGTCAGCGAAGTACGCCTTATGGTGTTCGATATGTTTGATTCGGTCGCTTTCCGGAATCAACAATTCGATGCGCTGCCCCAGCCACTCGCCGCGGCTGTATCCGAACAATCGTTCCGCTTGTTTGTTAATCAGCGTTATTGCAGCGTTGTGGTCGACGATTACAGTGGCGTCAGGGGCAGACTCCAGGAACAGGTCTCGGGCACGGCGGTCAGCTTGCTTCGCTTCCGTGATGTCGTCGATCAAAGGAGATATAACCAAAAGTTGTGGATGAGGGGCTGAGGGAAGGCGGCGTATCCTGACGATTGAGGAATCAATTCAATCGTTTCCTGGAAAGGAACAAGGAGGATACGCCATGAGTCAGTGTGAAGCTGCTGAGAGCAGCAGTCAAGTCAAGCCCCAAGTCATGGATGGAAAGCAACACTCGCCCTTGGATGAACTGCTGCGCCAAGGAGCGCGCCAGATGCTCGTCAAGGCCGTGGAAGCCGAAGTAGCCGCCTACATCGAAGCGCATCAGCACGAAGTCGGCCAGGACGGCCGGCGGCTGGTGGTGCGCAACGGTCACGCCCGCCAGCGCACCATTGTCAGCGGCGCGGGTCAGCTGAAGATCCAGGCGCCGCGGGTCGACGATCGCCGAGTCGATGAGCAGGGCCGGCGCTTTCGTTTCACATCCGAGATTCTGCCGCCCTACCTGCGGCGCACGAAAAGCGTCGAAGAACTGATCCCGTGGCTGTACCTGAAAGGAATCTCGACGGGCGATTTCAGCGAGGCGCTGGAGGCCTTGCTGGGACCCGACGCTCCAGGCCTGTCGGCGGCGACGGTGGTGCGTCTCAAAGACGTCTGGCGCCGCGAGTACGAGGCTTGGTCGAAGCGCGACCTCAGCGGCCAGCGTTTTGTTTACATTTGGGCCGACGGCATCTATTCGAACGTCCGTCTGGACGATGAACGGCAGTGTTTGCTGGTGGTGATGGGAGCGCTCGAAGACGGCCGCAAGCAGCTGCTGGCGGTGCACGACGGCTTTCGCGAAAGCGAGCTGTCGTGGCGGGAGCTGCTCGAGGACTTGAAACGGCAGGGGCTCGAGCTGGAGCCGAAGTTGGCGGTAGGCGACGGCGCGCTGGGCTTCTGGGCGGCCTTGCGCAAGGTCTATCCGGCAACCCGGGAGCAGCGTTGCTGGCTCCACAAGACGGCCAACGTGCTCAACAAGCTGCCGCGGAGCATGCAGGGCAAAGCCAAGCAGGCGCTGCGCGACATCTATTTGGCGGAGAGCCGCCAGGCGGCGGAGAAAGCCCTGGACCGTTTCAAAAACTTATATGAGAAGAAGTTTCCTAAAGCGGTCGAGTGTCTGGAGAAAGACCGCAAGGCGCTGCTGGCTTTCTACGACTTTCCGGCCGAGCACTGGGGGCACTTGCGGACGACGAATCCGATCGAATCCACCTTTGCGACGGTCCGATTGCGGCAGCGACGAACGAAGGGTTGCGGCAGCCGGGAAGCTTCGTTGACGATGGTCTTCATGCTGGCCCGCCAGGCCGAACGCCACTGGCGGCGCCTGAACGGGTCAGAAGTGATCGTTCATGTCTTAGATGGAAAGGAATTCAAGGATGGATTGATGGTTCAGGAGAACGCCGCCTGACCTCGGCCCATCCACAACATTTGACAATATCTCCGATCAAAGCGAAGAAACCCTTGACTTCGCCGCTTTCTCGGATGTCGGGGATGAAACTCGCCCGAACATGCTGCGTTCTCCCGTCCCGGTAGCGGACTTCCGTTTCGTACTGCACACGTTCGCCTGACAGGGCCTTCTCCATGCGCTCCCGGTTAGCTTCGAAAGCGGGCTCGCCTAACAGATCGCTTACGGGCTGTCCAGTGATCATCCCGCCTTCGACGTTGAACCATTCTTCATAAGCTCGGTTATTAAATCGATAGATTAGGTCCGAATCGACGTAGGCGACGCGCACGGGCAAGGCGTCTGCTAGAAGGCGAACAGCGTCACTCTCGCTCAGTATGCGGCCAATTGACTGATCGTCGCCGTCGAGCGGCCTCTTGGGTTTCATTCCCACGGCTATTCCACGACTTCCGTGTCGAGCCTGCCCTTCTCTCGCACAATACCAACGATGAGCATTTCCAAGTCTTGCTCACTGTCCGCGACAAAGGAGTGGACATCATGGAAAAGAATGGCGATAGCGTCTCCTTCGCTTATTGGAGCCGTCAGTTCCGCGCCCGACGTCTGGGTGATTTCATTTCTCTTGCGCGTATCCTCCCTCCGCTCCGCCCCCGAGAACCCCTCGTATCTCGGCCTGATTCGCGCCAGTCCCTTTCCTTTGATGACGTAGTAGACTTCTTCGACTGCCGCGTGACGATGCCGCCCCTCCGAGGTCCCCGACGGCAGCAACAGGTGGTCAACATACGCCCAGGCGCCGCTGTAGACCCCCGGCGGCAGCGCCCGGCGGTAGTGGACGACGCCCTTCCCTCCGTGATGCCCTGGGACGGGGTTCAATCG
This sequence comes from Bryobacterales bacterium, assembly GCA_965226185.1. Classification (GTDB taxonomy): domain Bacteria; phylum Acidobacteriota; class Terriglobia; order Bryobacterales; family UBA6623; genus CBDCYS01. Next base: position 1,210,500 of record CBDDCT010000007.1, on the reverse strand, counting down.
TTCTCTCTCCAACTGGATGTTCATGAAGACCGGTTTGGGGTCCAGCGGCACACCCACGCGGTCGTCATCCAGGTTGAAAAAATCCAGAACAGCGGGCTTTCCTTTCGTGTTGCCGACGGAGATATTCATGAACTGGACGGGCTTGTCGCTGGGGTTATAGATGGCGTGGGAGTGGCCCATACGGAGGGGCACGCCCACCGGCCCTTTGAGCATTGAAGTCCGTCCGTCAACGGTGAATTCCGCTTGGTTGTCGAAGATTAGGTACATCTCCTCGGCTTGGTTGTGGAAGTGGTGACCGATGCTGCTTTTTGGCTGAACCACGCCCCGATGGATAAATAGCAGGTTCGAGTTCAAGGTGTAAGCGTCCACGATCGGCATGTAGTGCACTTCACCCGCGCCGGCATGGACGTTCTTTGCGATCCCATACTTGGACGGATCGGTGTGCTGAATCCGCCGGGCAAGCTCAGGTTGCTGGGCAAACACGGCTGTGGCGGTCAAAAAGACGGCAATCAGGCAACGCATCGGCTAAGGTTCCTCGTTGTCAAACATCATACGCCACCCCAAGCGTGTTCGCCCGCGCCCCGGTTCGCCGGGCGTTGCCGGACGGAAGGGCACTCAGTTGCCTGAACCGGATGACGCTCCCTGGGGCCGAACAAACCGACGAATCGGTTTGCGGCAAGCGTGGACGCTCACGCCACGTCTGCCGCCCTTTTTGGTTGCGGCTGGTCTGCGTCAGGGTGAGGTTGCAACACGCGGCGCCGGACGGCACACTATTGGGCGAGGCCATCCCGTGACTCGTCGCCGATTGCTTGCCGGAGTTCTCCCCGTCGCCCTGCGCGCCCAGCCGAGGCCGCCGAACCTGCTGGTCATTGTCGCGGACGACCATGGCTGGAATGATCTCGGCTGTTACGGCCACCCGGTCGTCCGCACGCCGAATCTCGACCGGCTTGCCCGCGACGGCGTGCGCTTTACGCACTGCTTTACGACAGCGCCGCTGTGCAGTCCCGGCCGCGGAGCGGTTCTCACTGGACTCTACCCGCACGTCTCAGGCGTGATGCGGCTGGTTCAAGGCACCGAGGCCGGGAAGCTCTCTATGCGGCGGGAACTGTGGACCTTTGCCGGCGGACTGAAGCAACTTGGCTACAAGACCGCCGCGGCTCGTAAGTGGCACCTGTCGGCCGACGGCCCGACGGCCCATGGTTTCGACCATGCGTTTCCCAGTCCCGATTCCTACCTCCAACAGTCCATCGAGTTTCTCGAGCGCCGCCACGAGCGGCCCTTCTGCCTTTACTTCTGCCCCACACACACGCATCGGCCCTACCGCCGGCACGACGATTTCCCCTATACCCCCGAAGAGGCTGGGGAGTTGCTGCCACCCTATTTGAAGGACCTACCGCAAGTGCGCGAGCACTACGCGCGGTATCTGTCCGAAACCAGCAAGATGGACCAGGAGATCGGCCACTTGCTCAGCACGCTGGAGCGCTCCGGCGAACTCGACCGTACGGTCGTCATCTACCTGACCGATCACGGTCCGTCCATGCACCGCGCGAAGTTCTCGCTCTACGAGTGGGGGACGCACTCCAGCCTCGTCTTTCGAGGTCCCGGCGTTTCCGGCGCCGGCCGGGTCGATACGGGTCTGGCGTCCACCATCGACCTGGCTCCGACGCTGTTGTCACTTGCCGGAGGCGCCGCGCCGGATCACTGCCAGGGCGTCGACCTCTCTCCACGCCTAAGCGGGCGCCCAGCGGCCCTGAGGCGCTACGTCTTCTCTGAGCACCATGAGCGCAACCATCTCAGCGCCGTTCGCGGCGAGCGCTTCAAGCTGATTCGCAACTTCACGCGGGAGGAGCCCCTGATCTGGCCTCGGGTCATTCGCAATTGGGGTCAAATGGGTGAGGACGTCCTGCGTCAGCCCTACCCGCTGCCCCGGCCGCCCGAAGAGCTTTACGACCTCGCCGCCGACCCGCTCGAGGCTCGTAACCTGGCCGCCGACCCGGCCTATCAGCCGCGGCTCGAAGAACTGCGCGGCGAACTGGATGCTTGGAGTGCGGGGCGCGGGTCCGCTTAGGAAATTCATCGGCATTGTCCGGTTAACAATGCGAAGGCGGATTGGCCCCGGATTCCCTACTCCACCGCTAGCGTCAAGCCTGGCTGGGTCGAAACGCCGCCGATGTCTATCTTCAAGGGCGTCTGAGGTCCCGGCTCAACCTCGAGCGGTACGAGGACATTCACCTGTACCAGCCCCACGAACCCTGGAGCCATACCCGAGAAGAGCACCTCGGATCCCACGCCCCCGATCATTGCGGAGAAGGCGCTGGTCACCCGATTCAGTGGTTCCGCGGCCGCCGCCCGCTGCCCAGTTTCAATCACAGGTTCGACCACCCCTTGTCCGGTACCGAAGACCGCAACGACGCTGCCTCTCGGGGCGGGATCCGCCGCCGAGTTGAGGGTCCCGTCTTGGTTGAGCGCGATGGCGCTCGTGCCGTCCGGGAAAGTGAACATGGCGGGGTTCGTGGCGGCGACCGGCGCTGTCGACGGCGTCCCTCGCACGAGCCGGTAGCTCACCACAATTTCCGCCGTTGAAGCTCCCGCGATCTCGAATGGCGCCTGCGCGTTGATCTGATCCTGCCTGGCGAAAAACAACGGCGCCGGGACACCGTTCACCAGCACAATCGTATCCCCAGTCATCTTCATGAGACTGCCGCTAAGCGGATTGAGCCGGCCTACTGATCCTTGCTCGCTTTCAGGTCCCAAGTGTTCGCCGAAAATCGAAAAAATCCCGCCCGGCGAGAGCGGACCCTCGAGAAAGCTGGCGGCGTTGACAATGCCCTCGGACGAAAACACCGGCGGCATCACGGGCCGCACCACGCGGATCCCGCCGGAGAGAATTGTCGCCTCCGTTTCGGTCGAGATCATCAGACTCAGCAACCCCGCCGGAGCGTCCGAAGACGCTTCCACTCGAAACTGGATGCGCGGGAATTGCGACCCGTCGCTGAACGTTACGAAGTCGCGCTCAAAAGAACCTTCGATAACCCGCGCCGGGGCGCCCAGGAAAGAGAGCGATGCCTCGGTGATCTCAGTGCTATCCAGGCCCGTTCCAAACACAGCGATGGTAAACTCGGCGCCTGCTTCAATTTCGGCTCCGACGAAGCTGCGAACGGGTCCTGGAAACGGAGCGGCCCCAGCCCCCTCGATGTTGATCGTCCCGGCCGCGCCGGTTACCGCGATGTCAGCCCGCGCCGTCTCGCCGGCGACGACAGCTACATTCCGGGGGCTGGCGCGCCCGCCGAAGAAGTTCGTTTGAAATGCCAGGTTGGCTCCGTTGCCCGCGGGTCCAAGCTGGCCCGCCCGCGCGGGACCGTCCAGGGGCTCGGCATGGACCAAGTAATTCCCGGGGGGCGCTTTGCCAATCCGGTAATTGCCGTCGCTGCCCGTGATCCCGCCAATCACCGTGGTGCTCGCCGGGGCGAATGCGCTGACGACCGCTCCGCGCACGCCGGCTCCCGCCTCCAGACGAACGCTTCCTTCGATCGTCCCAAACCCGGCCTCCGTGCCCGGCCGCGGGTAAATGTCGGCCGCGAACGCTCGGTCATCCGCCGTCAGCGTCGCCAGGGCTCGGTTCTCCCGCGCCACCTGAGCGAACATCGTTGCGCCCGCGACATTAGAATGATCAAGCCCGAGCGCGTGGCCCAACTCGTGAGTCAGAGTGGCTTGTATATCAAACGATCGGGAGGCCAGATTCGTCGAGAAAGGCAGAGAGGAGTTGAAGATGATGTCGGTGTCGGTCAGCTCGCCGTTCGTTTGAGAGGAAAGCGTCGTAATCGCAACGGCACTTCCTACCAGCGACCGGGTTTGCAGCGAATCGGCGAAGGTGATCACATGGACGCCGTCATTGCGTGGTTCCAGGCCGCCGGGCCGCACCTCGGCGAAGCGCGCCAGCGACGAGTCGATCTGGTTCCAGCTCTCCATGGCCGCCAAGATTGTCGCCACGGGCAGACTTTCGGCGGTGATGACCGTGTCCCCGTTTCGGTTTGCGAGTCCGGGGGCAGTCGACTCATGGAGCACAAACTGGATGTTTTCGAAGTCAGCCCGGCTGAGAGGGACTCCCCGAATGCGCTGATTCCGGATGTAAGCCGATGCCGACCCGAGCAGCGCCAGCACGACAAGGAGTGGGAGAAAGAGACGAAAACTCACGGTGGAGTTATTATATCGGCGGCTCCCGAGTCGTTCCTCCAGTGCGGACCCAACAGCGATACTCCGCGGCCGAACATCGCTCGGTGACCGCAGCCGTTTCGTCGAGCGTGATCACAGCCCCAAACGGTCGCTTCGGAAGGACGTTACGTAAAGCCTTCGACCGTCGGACGATACCGTCGATGCGCCTTCCAAATCCGTCCTGAGAATGGTTACGCCGGAGCCTCTGAGCCGATGGAGCACTTCCTTGTGCGGATGACGGTAGGTATTTCGAAAGCCGGCGGAAATGACTCCGAATGTGGGCCGCAACCGTTCCAGAAAAGCCTGATGGGACGACGTTCGGCTGCCGTGATGCGCGACCTTGAGAACGTCTACCTGCATCACAGCATTTGCGCTGAGTAGTTCCAATTCACCCCGCTCTTCCACATCACCCGTCAGCAGGAAACGGTGTTTGCCGAATCGGGCCTCGAGAACGAGAGAGCTGTCATTACTGCTAATCGCCCGCCCGCCCGGGCGGTCGCGGGCGGCCGGCGGCCCCAGCACCTCGAACTCGACTCCGCCCACCAGGCGGCGATCGTTGCGCCGAAGATCAACAATGGCGGCTCCGCGCCGCCGGGCAAAGCGTTCCAGATTGATGTATTCGGTGCGCAAACGGTCCTTCGCCAGCCAAAGCTCTCCCACCGAAAAGTTCCGCAGCAGCGCGGGAATTCCGCCCGCGTGGTCCGCGTCGGGATGCGACACGGCCAGCACATCGATCTTCTGAATCGACCGTGACCATAAGTAGGGTGAAACCACATGCTCGCCGATATCGAAGGCCGAGCGAACGGATCCGCCATAGTCGGGGAATCCGCCCCCGTCGACCATCATGGTCTTCCCGTCGGGCAAAACCAGCAACAGCGCTTCGCCTTGGCCGACATCGATGGCGGTCAGCTCCAGCCGGCCGGGTGAATAGTCGTGCGGGAAGGGGTGCGAGACGATCAGCATGAGCAGCCCCGCCACAAGCCCGACCGAAGCGAGCTGCCACCTCCTCGCTTCTCGCCGCCCGAGCGAAATCGCCAGCAGTCCAAGCGCGGCGCCGAACGCGGCGCCCAGCCAAACCGGAGGTGGAGGCGTACGAAAGTCCACCGGCATGTGCTCGGCGTGCCACTCAACGACGGCGACGATCATTTGCGACGCGGCCAGCGCAACGTCGAGCACCGCCGGGGAATTTGCCAACAGGCCGAGCAGTCCCAACGGCACGGCGACAAAGAGCAGCGGCACGACCCACAAGTTGGCCAGCACGCCGCTCCAGGTCACACGGTGGAAGTGCGCGGCCATCGGCAGCGCCAGTCCGATTTGGACAATCAGTGAAACGACACACAAGGCGGCCATCCAAGCCAGCACTCGAAGCGGCCCGCAGACCAGAACTCCGAGGACAGGCTTCGGCAGGCCGGTAATCGACTGCAATGGCTTGAGCAGCATGCGCAGGGAGACTCGGCGTTGCGCCACCTTTGCCTCGACGTGAAGATCCCGGTCCTCATTCCAAATATCAGTCAGCGCCTGGCGGTAAGGTTCAACTGTCATCTCCAGCACAGGCATCGCGATCCCCGCGATCAGCCCCACCGCCAGAAAAGACATTTGGAAGCCTGCGTCGTAGAGCAGCCCCGGCTTGAATACAAGAAAGCAGAGCGCCGCTCCCGCAACGGCGTTGAAAGCGCGGCGCTTGCGATACACCAGGACGGTCACCAGCAGGAAGGCAAACATCCAACTCGCTCTCACCACCGGCAGTCCCGCTCCGGCCAGCAGCGCATAGAAGATGACAGCCAGCAGAGCGACCGCGTTGCGCGGCAGTGGCGGGACCGCCGCCAGCCTCAGCGCAAAGAGCAACACAGCCGCAACCACTCCCACGTGCAGGCCTGAGATCACCAGGGCGTGATAGGTCCCCACGCGCTGGAACTGGGTTGTCGTTTCACGGTCCAGCAACGAGCGGTCGCCGAGCAGCATTGCTTTCAGGATCGCCTCCGCTTCGGAGCGCGTCCCCGGCGGTTTCCCCGCCCCGCCAGACAGCAGCATGTCGAGCCGCCGTTTGGCGGCGCGGCGAACGTTCCACATCGCCGCCTCCCAGCCCGTCCCGCCGCCGTCTCCAAGGTCATGAATTGGAGTTCCCGGACGCACGGTCGCCAACAGATGAATGCCTTGCCTTTGCAGATACCCCGCGTGATCGAAGCTTCCCGGGTTGCCAAAGTTGCGAGGGGCACGCAGGCGGCCCAGAAACTCAATTCGCCGCCCGTACTCGAGCCTGAGGGGCGAATCTCCTTCCCTGCGCCGCACCGTCACGCGGACCCCGCCCCGCGCCGCAGTGTCCTCGAAGATAGACTCGACTTCCAGGACAAACTGATCGGCCAGCTCGAGCGGCTCGGTCGGGATTCGAACATATCCCCTGAGCCGAATCGGGTCGTCAAAATTAGCCAGTTCCTGCTCCTGCTCCTGATCAATGACCGTGGAGATCAGCAGCGGGTTCGGGCGATCAGGCAGAGATGCCAACAGCGCGCCGGCTAAAGCGAACCCCGCCAGACAGGCGAGCGCCCCCGCGCGCAGCACCGCGGCCCGCCGCGCGAAAACGGCCAAGCCAGCCAGCAATGTAATGGAAATCAGCGTTTCCCGAAAACTAAAAGTTGCGTATTGCGCGACCGCAATGCCCGCCATCAGAGCCGCCAGCGGCGCAACCAGCGGGTATGTCATCCAGAGGTGTGTGTGCCTCTATCTTAGCGGATACCTGGCAGTGGCCAGCTTCTGTCCATCGCCATGAGGTACGCATCCGACAAACGGGAGATTCGGGGGTGGCCGCCCCGGTGTCACGAAGCCGCTCGCGGCACCCCCCGATGCCCGTCTATTCCCCCCGTCTATTCCCAATAGTTTCGGGGTCTCAGGAGCCAGAGAATGCTGCCCTTCTCAAGGGCGCTGGTGCTAAGCTCGGGAAAGACGCGTGATTTTTGCCGCGACGGCGCAAGTGACCGTCCCAGTGTTGCCCTCTGAAGTTCCGCGGCGAACCGCTGGCGGATTTATTCCTCCACGTTTCGCGGACTTCGGCGTCAATCTTTATTGAGAGGGCGCAGCACGCGGAAATGCCGACAGTCGCGGTATCGGTGGCCATGGAGACCGAGAGCTTCTCATCGGTAGAGGCCGAAGCGGCCCGCTCGAGCGACGACGAGTTCGTCGAAGCGAACTTGAAGCGGGTCTTCCGCTTGATCTATCGGGTTGTGGGCAATGTGCCCGACGCTCAAGATCTGACTCAGGAAGCGTTCGTCAAAGCGCTCACCCGGCGCTCTCAATTGCAAGATGCCCAAAAGGCCTCCCAATGGCTGGGGCGCATTGCCGTCAACACGGCCCTCGATTTCGTGCGCCGCCGCAAGCGGGTGACGTTCGAAGAGCTGGACGACAGCCCGCGAACGCCAACGGAGAATCCGGAGCAAGCGGTTCTGCGCGGCGAAAAACGCGCCTATATCGAGGACGGGTTACGGCTGCTCTCCGAGCGCGAGCGGGTGGCGCTCATCCTGCGGGATGTCGAAGGACTGCCGGCCTCCGAGGTGGCTCGGCATCTGGGCTGCTCGCCGGCAACGGTGCGGTCGCATATCGCCAACGCGCGAGTGAAGTTTCGGCGCTACGCCAAGGGGCGCAAGAGATGAGGTCATTCTTTCTCCATCATCCGCGAGAGGCGGACTTGGCGCTGTTCGCCGGTGGCGAGCTGGGACCTCTTGCCCGCTGGCGCATTGAAAGGCACCTCGACAAGTGCTCCCGCTGCCAAGCGGATGTCTCGGATTTCTTTCACCTGCAAAGCGATTTGAGCGACCTAGCCGAACTGCCCGCCGTCGACTGGCAAGCCCTCGCCCACCAGATCAAAGTGGCCGCTGCTCAGGCGGAGCCGGAAACGGAAGCGGTTTCCGTGACTGGCTGGTTCCGGCGGCCCGCCGCTTGGCGTTTAGGAGTGGTTTCCGCCACCGCGCTTTGCGCCTTTGTGGTCTACAAGCAACTCCCACTGGTCGAGACCGCGCCGGAAAGCGCCGTTTTCTCTGACAAGATCGCGCTCGAAGGCGCCTCGCGAGTCGAGGGTGACCGGCAACTGGGACAAAACGAAGCGCCAGCTCCGGTCGAAGACCCGGCCGAAGATGAGGCGCGGTTGACTTTCGCCGATCACCGCTCGAGAGCAGAGCAATCCGCGCGGAAGGCCGATGCCGCCAAAGACCTCGATGACGCCGAGCCCGCCCGCCAACTGCTTAGCGAGTCCGCGGGCCAAAAGGCGAAGCAGGTGACGGCAACCGCCGGCGAGAGAGCCGCTGCCTCCGCCTTGCGTGGCTCGCGCCGCGCTGATGGCCCCGCGGCGGCAGCTCCCTCAAAGGTCACGCGAATAGTTGGCGGCACGGCTGAAGGCAGTTCGTCGCTCGTCGCGGACGAGTCCGGAGCGACCCCGCGCTCGAACACAGAGCTGGCGAACACCGGGCTGGCGAATAATGAGAAATTCCGCCGCGTGGCGCCTGACACCAAGGCCGCCCCGGCGTCAATCGAAGCTCCGTTCAAAAAGGAATCTTCCCCCGCGCCCCAGGACGGGCGGACCGGCGCGTATCGAGAATCACGCGCGCTCAGCGCTCAACAGCAAGACGTCCAATCGCGGGACAGCGAATCGCCACGATCACAACCAGCTCAGTCGCCAACTTCAGTGCTGGATGAGGTGGAAGAGGCCGACCTCTCCGCATCCGCTCCTCGAGGACGCCTGCGAGCTGCACTAGAAGAACGTTCAGATTTGGGCGTCGATAAGAACGCTCCCGCGGACCCAGGGGATCAACTGAAGCGAGCCGCGGAAGCCCGGAAAGCCGTCACGCTGGCAGTCAACAAAGGTCCCGCCGAATCCCGGCGCGGGCAAGAAGCAGGCGGCCGTGAGCGAGCCGCTGAACTGAAAAGGGGCGACTTCGCATCGGGAGGCGGAGCATCGAACGCCGAGGCGTTCGAAGGCGACCAGTTCTCGGCCCTGCCCGCCGCATGGAATGATTCGAACACGGAAGTCGGCGTGGCGGCCGACGGCGGCATGATGATTCGAGCTTTGGATTCCGCCACGGGAACAATTACGATTACTAATGTCTATCTGCCATAAGAGAGCTTTGGTCGCGGTGCTGGCGCTGATTGGCGCCGGGATCTCGCACGCTCCGGCCCAGCGGCCCGGGATGTTCGAGGCCCGAGTGACTTCGGATTCGGCGGTGAACGTGACCGTTCCCTCCGGAGTGCCTCTCTCGATCGCCGCGATCGACGCCGCTGAGACCGAAATCGTTTCCCGCGGCGGAGCGCTAGTGATTGATCTGCGTTGCACTCTGTCGGTTCGCAACACCAGCAAAGCGGCGGTTCGCAGCGTCAGCTTCTCCGTCTTCACGCAAGAAGGAACCCTCGGCGGCAAAGCTTCGGTGGCAGTGCCCAGCCTGAATGTTGCGCCCGATGGAACATTCCCAGTTCGGTTGAACTTGCGATTGTTGCGTCCGCTTCCGGCACCCGAGAAAGGACTCGTCAACGTGGTCGTGGACGGGGTCCTTGTCTCCGGCCTTAATTTCTTCGGTCCCGACAAGCTCGACTCGCGGCGCCGTCTCATGGTTTGGGAAATGGAAGCAGACCGCGACAGGGCTTATTTCAAAGCGGCCCTCGCGGCGGGCGGAAGAGAAAAACTGCGCGAAGAGATCTTGGCCAGCTTCCAGCGGCAACAGGACCGCCCGCGTTTGCAGGCCCGGCCCGCCGGAAGAGGCGGACGCGTGCTGTCGTCCGCGGCCCGCGCCCGGACTGGGAACCAGGTTGCCCTGGCGTTTCTGGATGTCCCGGAGTCGCCGCTTGAAGCGCTCGGCGGCTTCGCGATGGTCGATGGCCGTTCCTCCGGGTCGCCGCAAGTCACGGTAAGAAACCGCTCGCCCAAAGCCGTGCGGTATTTCGAGATGGGCTGGCTCGTGGACGATGCGGATGACAAACGCTATGCCGCCGGCTCGTTGCCGGGGCCGGCTTCCCGCGTGGACTTGGGTCCTGGGCAGTCGGTTTCAACAAGTTCGCAGCAGCGCTTTGTCTTCTCTCCCCGCTCGCGAAGCGGAGACTCGACATTCGCGATCAAGGGCATGACCGGCTACGTCAGCCACGTTCTCTTTGAAGACGACAGCATTTGGATCCCCAGCCGCGAGAGTCTCGACAAGACCCGGCTTCTCGACGTCACCCCGCCTTCTCCCGAAGAGCAACGACTGACGGACCTCTACCTCAATGAGGGCCTGGACGCTCTGATCGCCGAACTAGAGCGGTTCTAATCCCCAAGGCCGAAACCCGTCCGTAACGATTTGTCTCCTTACGGACGGATTGTGCCCAAGGCCCAACATAGCCAAGACGCCAACCCATCTGCTACCGTTGTAAGCCGATTATGAGTCCGCTGGGAACATCAGGAAACCCGCTTCGCGTAGCCGTGATTGGCTCTGGGCCCGCGGGTTTCTACACGATTCAGCATCTGTTTCAGGCGAAGGACCTCGCTGTCGAGGTCGACATGTATGATCGGCTCCCGACTCCTTTCGGGCTGGTCCGGCTGGGAGTTGCCCCCGATCATCAGAAAATCAAGTCGGTCATCCAGGTTTACGACAAACTGGCGGCGGACCCGCGCTTCCGGTTCTTCGGCGGCGTGGAATACAGCACCGACATTTCAATCGACGATCTGCGGGCACACTATCACCAGATTGCTTTCACGACCGGCGCTCAGTCGGATCGCCGACTCAACATCCCGGGCGAGGACCTGGAAGGAAGCTATCCGGCCACGAAGTTCGTAGCGTGGTACAACGGCCACCCCGACTACGCGAATCTCAACTTTAATCTCAGTCATCCGGCCGCCGTCGTGATTGGAGTAGGGAACGTTGCTATCGATGTTGCGCGCATGCTGTGCCATACCGCGGAAGAGCTTAGCATCACCGATATCGCCGATGATGCGCTGGAGGCGTTGCGGAATAGCGGCGTGCAGCGCGTCTATCTGTTGGGGCGGCGCGGACCTGCTCAAGCGGCTTTTACGAGTCCCGAGATTTCCGAGCTTGGCAAGCTGGCTGACGCCGAGATTCGGACGCTGCCGGAAGAGTTGGTGCTGGACGAAGACAGCCGGGCGGTAGCCGAGTCAGATCGTATCATCGCCAGAAAGATCGAGGTCTTGCAACGGTACGCGGCCCAGCAACCGCCGCAAAAGCCCAAACAGCTTACGATCCGCTTTCTCGTCTCGCCCGTTGAAATCCTCGGCGACGAAAACGGACGAGTGCGTGCGGTGCGGATTGTCAAGAATGAGCTTTACCGCGATGACAAGGGGACCATGCGGCCGCGAGCCACAGGCCGGTTCGAAACGATCGAAGCCGGTCTCGTGCTGCGCTCGGTGGGCTACAAGGGAGTCCCTCTTGCAGGGCTGCCATTCCTCGATGACCGTGGTGTAATTCCCAATGACAGCGGGCGGGTCGTTGATCCGGAAGGCCGGCAAGACTTGACCGGCGTCTACGTAAGCGGCTGGATCAAGCGAGGGCCGACCGGCTTAATTGGCACCAACAGAGCCGACGCCAAGGAAACCGTTGCCTCCATGCTGGCGGATCTGGAGGAAGGCTCGGTCGGCGAGCCGAAAGATGCAAGCCCACAAGTCATCGAGAGGCTGCTCAAAGACCGCGAAGTGCGCTACGTTTCCTACGAGCAATGGGAAGATATCGATAGGCTGGAAACCGCGATGGGCATGCCGGGTGGGCGGCCGCGGGTAAAGTTCACGAAGCGTGAAGAGTTCTTCGAAGCATTGGATGTGCTGGAGCCGCCCCCCGATGAGTGACCAGACCTCGACAGGGCGCTCGATACGCCGCTGTGCCTGTCACGGATCCATACAATACAAGGGAATGAGGGTGCTATGATTTCTCGCATTTGCGGGTTGATGTTTTTGCTTGTCGCCAGCGCTTTCGCGCAGCCGTCCGAGAAGCCGAATTTCATCATCATCTTTACTGACGACCAGGGATGGGGCGACCTCGGGGTCTACGGGTCGCCCGATATCCGCACGCCAAACATCGACCGGCTGGCGCGGGAAGGCATGCGGTTTACGAGCTTCTATGCGGCGCCGTTCTGCGGACCGTCGCGCGCCGCGCTGATGACCGGCTGCTACCCGCCGCGCTCGAGCCTGGCCTTCAACCACGGATCCAAGACAACCAAGACCGGTATTCACCCCAACGAAATCACCATCGCCGAAATCCTCCAGGACCAGGGCTACTCCACGATGATGATCGGCAAGTGGCACTTGGGTCACGCCACCCCTTTTCTGCCGAACCACAACGGTTTCGACCACTGGTTCGGCCTGCCTTACTCGAATGACATGTGGCGCTACCATCCGGTGATGCCGATCCGTCCCAACGAGGATGAACGCATGAAGGCGGCGCGCAAGCGGGCCGACTATACCCGTTTCGCCGGCCAGGGCACTTACTACGATGTCGAGAACGGGCAGGGCTTTCCCGAGCCGCTGCCGCTGATGGAAGACGACGAAGTGCTCGAGCACGATCCCGACCAGACCAAGCTCACTACTCGTTACACGGACCGGGCGCTTGAGTTCATCGAGAAAAGCAAGGACCGGGATTTCTTTCTCTACTTGCCTCACGCCATGCCGCACGTGCCTCTTTTCGTCCACGAGGAACGCACGGGCAACTCCATTCGCGGACTCTATGGCGACGTCGTCGAAGAGATCGATTGGAGTGTCGGGCGCATTGTCGCCAAGTTGAAAGAGTTGGGTATCGACGGCAAGACCATGATTTGCTTCACCTCCGACAACGGCCCCTGGTTGCAGTACGGCGTCGACGGCGGATCGGCCGGGCCTCTGCGCAACGGCAAGGGAACGCACTGGGAAGGCGGCATGCGAGTGCCGGGGATATTCCGCTGGCCCGGAAAGATTCCCTTCGGGCAAGTCAGCTCTGAACCGGTGGCCAATATGGATCTGCTGCCGACCATCGCAAAGTTAGCGGGCGCGCAAGCTCCCAAAGACCGTACAATCGACGGAAAAGATATTTGGCCGTTGCTTTCCGGGCAGCCCAACGCCCGCTCGCCGCATGAGTACTTCTACTACTTCGGGGGCAGCCGCCGCAGCCGGCCGCCGAACATTCGCGCCGTACGCCGGGGCAAATGGAAGCTGCATGTCGAACGTGTGGGCCAAACGGACAATCTCAAACCGCTGGCCTTGTATGACCTCGACGAGGACGTCGGCGAGCGCTTCGACCGCCAGGATCTGCATGCTGACCTGGTGACTAACCTGATCGAGACCACCGAGGCATTTGTAAAAGAACTCACTGAAAACGCCCGGCCGCTGGGAAGGCTCTAGCGATTCCGGTTGCACGCTGGGCCGTAGCCGCCGCCCCCAGCCGCGGTAACGACCAGAGATTCAGCTTGTCCTGGCCGCCAGAGGCGCCCTTGGATCGGCGATGTTCACGGGCGTCCGCGCCGACAAGGAACCCTCGCCTGGATAGGCGAGGCCGCCGGTTACCCCTGGGCTCATGACACAACCCCACATCACCGAGCCTCACGTCACCGAGTTCATGACAATGCTGACGGACTACCTGCTCGCAATCCAGTCAGTGGCGCTCGCGGTTTTCTTGTATCGCAAGACCGGCATGCGCGGCACGATACCGTGGTGGGTGGCGGCGTTCTTAGTGACTGCCCTCGCTGCTCTCGCCGGTGGGACGGCGCACGGGTTCGCACTTTATCTGGGGCAAGGGCTGGGCCTGGTCTGGGCCGTGACGGTATGGTCCATCGCGGCCTCCGCGGCTCTACTGATCGCTTGCGGAGTTGGCTCCGTGCTGCGGCCCCTCGTCACCAACCTTTTGCGGAAGAAGGCCGGCCACAATTGGCTGTGGAGAGCCGTGATCCTAACGCTCTCTGGCCTTGCGGTCCAACAGAGCGGCTGGTCGCTCCATGAGCACTTCAACTACAACGACCTCTACCACGTGGTCCAGATGGCGGGACTTTACTGCTTGTATCGGGGGGCCCTGACGCTCAACGGCTCGGGGGCTGCAAACAACTCGCCAGCCGCCGAATGACGCTACCAGATTCGGAGCCCCGGCCGTGAGGGAGGGTCTGCCGCTTCGACGCGTGGCATCCGGCTGTGGCCGCCCTCCCCTGCTTGATCGCCGCTTGGCCGCGTTAGGGGAGGGCCCCAATCGCGGCAATTGCGCTTTGTCGCCGAGGTTGTTCGGACACGCGGAACCGGCTAGAATAAAGCCGCCAGGGCGCCTATGCGGGACCACGTCAAGATCGTCGCCATTTTGAACATCGTCTTCGGCGGCGTGGCCGCCCTCATCGGCCTCGGTATTCTGTTGTTGTTCGGCGGCATCGCAGGTTTAGTCGGCATCTCGGCACACAACGATCCGGAGGCTGCGGTTGCGATCCCGATCCTTGGAATCGTGGGGATGGGCTTGTTTATTCTTGTCCTCATCTGCGCCGTTCCGGGGATCGTCGCGGGCATCGGACTGCTCAAGTTTCGGCCGTGGGCGCGTATACTCACCATCGTGCTCTCGGCGTTAAACCTTTTCAACGTCCCAATCGGCACGGCCGTCGGCGTCTACGGTTTGTGGACGTTGCTCAACAGCGAAACCGAGCAGCTCTTCCGCTCCACGCCCGCGGTTCAACCACGGCAGCCTTTTGTTGGTAAATGAGTACCGTAAACCGCACGGTGGCTGGTGACGGAAGACTACCGATCCCCGGCCGATATTTCTGCCTGCCACGTGACATCCGATAGACTCGATTCTGCCGATTGCAATCGCAAGTCAATGCCCTGCGGCGGGCTTACAATAAGCTAAGTGGCCACCCGGAATTCAAGGAGTTTTACAGCCTACATTGAGTGGGATCCCGATACGTCTCTTTACGTGGGTACCGTTCCAGGGCTCCCCGGAGCCCATTCCCAGGGATCTACGCTCGACAAACTCCGGTCCAACCTCCAAGAAGTCGTCGAGCTTTGCCTTGAAGAGCACACGGCCGAGGCCGACGACCTGCCTTAAGCGATGATCTTGTGGGCCACGTTGCCGTGGACGTCGGTCAAACGGTGGTCGCGGCCGCCGTAGTGGTAAGTCAGCTTGGTGTGGTCCAGACCGAGCAGGTGCAGAATGGTCGCGTGCAGGTCGTGGATGTGCATGCGGTCTTCGACGGCGTGGTAGCCGAACTCATCCGTGGCGCCATGAACGAATCCCGGCTTGACGCCGCCGCCCGCCATCCACATCGTGTAGCCGTAGGGGTTGTGGTCCCGCCCGTCGTTGCTTTCGGCAAACGGTGTACGGCCGAATTCGCCTCCCCAGACGACCAGTGTGTCGTCGAGCAGCCCGCGGGTCTTGAGGTCCTTCAATAGGCCCGCTATCGGCTTGTCGACTTCCTTGGCGCGCTTGGAATGCATGCGGACCAGTTCGGTGTGCTGGTCCCACTTTTCCTCCACGCCACTGTGGGAGCACTGCACGAAACGCACGCCGCGCTCGACGAATCGCCGTGCCAGCAAACATTGCCAGCCGAAGTCCCGTGTGATCTCGTCATCGAGCCCGTAGAGTTTCTTGGTCGCTTCCGATTCCTTGTCGACATCGAGGGCCTCGGGGGCTTCCATTTGCATCCGAAAAGCCAGCTCGAAAGACTGAATGCGGGCCTCGAGGTTGGCGTCGTACTTGCGCTCCAGAGCATGGCGGCGGTTCATCTTTTCAAGCAGCTCGAGTTCGAAACGCTGCTCGTCGGTCGTTAGCCCCTTGTAGCGCAGATGTTCGATCGGCTCGCCGAGAATGTCGTCCACTTTCATGAACGAGAAGCCGATGGGCGTGCCTTGATAGGCTCCTGGGAGGAAGTTCGAACTGAAGAGCTTCGCGCCGCCCTGCCAAAGCGTGGGCTTGATAGTGATGAATCCCGGCAGACTTTGATTTTCCGTTCCCAGTCCGTAAAGAGCCCAGGCGCCCATGCTGGGACGAGTAAACGAAAACGTGCCCGTGAAAAGTTGCAGCATCGCCGCGCCGTGGTCGACGCCTTCACCGACCATCGAGCGGATCATGCACAGGTCGTCGACCCGCCCGCCGATGTGCGGGAACAGGTCGCTCACCTCGATGCCGCTTTGGCCGTACTTCTTGAAGGCCCACGGTGACTTCATGAGGCCGCCGGCATTCTCCTCGTTGAACGTCAGCGAGCGTTCGAACGGCACAGCCTTTCCGTTATCGCGGCTGAGGCGCGGTTTCGGGTCGAAAGTGTCGACGTGCGAAGGACCGCCGTGCATGAACAGAAAGATAACGCGTTTGGCGCGGGGAGCGAAGTGCGTCTGCTTCGGGGCAAGCGGGCCCTTGGGCAGGGATGCGGACCGCAGACTCTCGCCGGCCAACAGTGCCGCCAAGCCGACACTGCCGAATCCGCAGGCCGTTTGGCGGAGCAACGCACGGCGCGAGATCTCCTGAGCGGGCAGTGCGTCGTGCCGTACCCGCCGCGGCTTCATCGGCTGTTTAGCCCCCATCATCATGACTCCGTCATCTAGCCGAGCGTTTCCATCAGTCGATGTAATGGAATTCGTTCGACGCCAACAACATCTTACAAAAACTCTTCCAGGCAGCGCCGCGCGCGTCCGTGCTCGATGTCTGCCGTCGCGCGTAGTTGCGAAGGTAACTTTCAGCGATGTCAATCTCCTCGGGGCCGGGCTTGTGAGCGAGGGCCATCAGGTAGGCTCTCTCGATTCGCTCCGCGTCGTCTTTGTTTTCGGAGAGCAACCGTTTGGCGAAGCCCCTCGCCTGCCCGTTGGCAAACTGACTGTTCATCATGTAAAGGGCCTGAGGCGCAACGTTTGTTTGGCTGCGCTTTCCGGAACTCGTCGCGGCATCACCGAAGTCGAACAGATTGAGCAGAGTCGGAAGCTTGTTTCGATGGAGAGGCAGATAAATGCTGCGCCGGGTCGTGTCGTCCGGATCGACGCGGCGGTTGTTACGCTGGAATTCGGTGTAGTTCGCGGACTTGGGTT
This sequence comes from Bryobacterales bacterium, assembly GCA_965226185.1. Classification (GTDB taxonomy): domain Bacteria; phylum Acidobacteriota; class Terriglobia; order Bryobacterales; family UBA6623; genus CBDCYS01. The sequence goes on along the minus strand of CBDDCT010000007.1, from coordinate 1,193,315 downwards.
CGACATTCCCGCCGATCGTTGTATCGAGCGCGCCGGAGAGAACGAGAAAGCTGTCACGTATTTCCTCGAGCATCAGGCGCCGACGTTCGAACCGTGACCACAAGCGGTTCGAGGAGTCCGCTTCCCAAGCCGCCTCGGAGACATGGCTGCTCATCTGGTAGGTGCTGGAGAGCATGATCATGCGGTGCATCGTTTTGACCGACCATCCGGAATCGATGAACCGTCGCGCCAGGTAGTCGAGCAATTCGGGGTGAGTCGGCCGTTCCCCGACCGTGCCGAAGTTGTTCGGTGTCCTCACCAGGCCCTGGCCGAAGTGCCAAGTCCAAATGCGGTTGGCCATGACCCTGGGAGGAAGAGGGTTGTCTTCGCTCGTGAGAAACTCGGCCAGTTCTTTGCGGCCGCTGCCCCGCGTAACCGGTTGCTGATCCCAGCCACCCAGCACAACGGGAAAGCCCTTCGGGACGATGTCTCCAGGACTGCCGTGGCGGCCCCGAACAAAGACCGCCTGCTCGACCGGCTCGCCTTCGGCCACCGAGCAAGCCATGGCGGGCTTCGGAGGAGCGTTCGCTTCGAGATAAGCGATTCTCGCCCGCAGAGGAGCTATACGCTTGGCCCACTCCTCGGGCACTAACTTCTCGCGCTCCTCTCGGGCAATCTCAAACGGCCCATCACCTGCCTCGGTATGAAAAGCATCGCGGCGCAGCCTGGTAAGCTCCTTCGTCGAAACCCGTTTCCCTTCCACGAGATCCTGCTCCCCGGCCTTGAGCCAGGCGAGAGTGCCATGCATTCTTTCGCGGCTGACTTCCGCGTAAAGGTCCTGATAGCGTTGGGCGACAGCTCGCCGCTCGGCCGCGCCGGCTTGGCGCCAGGCGTCAAGGTGTGCCCTCGGCTCGGAGCTGGGTTTTAGGTAGGCGACCCACTTTTCGAGCCTTTCTGGATCGAGGTTGTTTTTTTTGGCGGATTGATCGAGCGGGCGCCCTTCCTGATAGACTCCTCGGGCGGCAATCATGTACTCGGCGAGCCGCGGAACCAGGTTCTTAAGGATGTACTCACTGAGACCCGCACTCGTGAGAGTACTGATGACGCGCCGCGTTCCTTGGATCTTTTTCTGCTGCTCGAGGTAGCGCTCGCCGATATCCTTCCGCACCAGCGGTGTGACGACGAAGCTGGCTCCATCGTGTTCCGGATCGTCGTAGCTGGCTGTGCTGGCAAAGATCGACGCCAGCGAGTAATAGTCCTTCGTCAAAATGGGGTCGAACTTGTGGTCATGACAGCGGGCACACGAGATCGTCAGCCCCAGGAACGCTTTCGATGTGGTGTCGATCTGCTCATCCACCACGTCGTAGACCATTTGGACCTTGTCCTGCTGGGCAAGGGCTTTCGGACCAAGCGCCAAAAAACCGGTCGCGACGATGCCGTTGATGTTGACGTCTTGTCCGGGTGGGGGAGGCAGCAAGTCACCAGCGATTTGCTCGCGCACAAACTGGTCGTAGGGGAGGTCCCGATTGAAGGCCTCAATTACGTAGTCCCGGTAGCGCCAGGCATGGATGTAGGGTTTATCTTCGTCGACCCCGGTCGAGTCCGCGTAGCGCGCCACGTCGAGCCAGTGGCGTCCCCAGCGTTCCCCATAGTGCGGAGAAGCCAGCAGCCGCTCGATCAGGTTGGCAAACGCGCGCGGCGACTCGTCCGCCAGAAACTCTTCGATCTCATCGAGCGACGGCGGCAGGCCGTGCAAATCAAACTTGGCGCGGCGCAGCAGGGTCAACTTGGCGGCGGGTGCGGCGGGCTGGAGTCCCTTCTCTTCGAGTTTGGCCAGGATGAACTGGTCGATGCTGGTCCTTGCCCAGGCGGAGTTCTTCACCGTGGGCGGTGCGTGATCGGCGACCGGCTGGAAAGCCCAGTGATCTGTTTTCGTGGGATCGGCGGTTGCCTTAGTCGGAGCCTCCGGCCCTTCCGCCGCGCGGTCAGCGGCCTGTTCCAGACGGGGCCACGGCGCGCCCATCTCGACCCACTTCTCAAGTGCCGCGATCTCCTCCTTCGGCAGCTTGCCGCTCGGCGGCATCTTGATCTTTTCCTGGTAGGAGACGGCCCGGATCAGGGGGCTCGCGGCCGGGTCGCCCGGCTCCACGATCGGCCTCCCTCCAACGCCCATCGCGAAGCCTTCGGCCGAGGTCAACTCGAGGCCGGCCATCTTCACCTTTTCGCCATGACAAACCGCGCACTTCTCCACCAGCAGCGACCGGACATTGGCTTCGAAGAATTCGATCTGCCGCGCGGTTTGAGCGAACGAAGGGAAAGTCGAACACGCAGCGACGAACGCAGCTACGGGCAGCACCCGAAATGAGGACTTGATGGACACCTCCGGTTCGCTTGGCCTTTGCCTACGAGACGATTATGGCACAAGGGTCACTCGGCTCCAGCAGTGACGAACGAGTCAATTGTGCCCGCTCGGGCGATGTGGTGTTAGCATCCGTGTAGGGCAGTGTGTGAATCTGTCGAACCGGAGGTGTGCCCATGCCGACTAACCTAGCGATTAGCGACAAGTTGATCAACCAGGCCAAGCGCATCGGCCAACATAAGACGAAGAAGGAAGCAGTCACGGCTGCTCTGGAAGAGTACGTCCAGCGTCGGGAACAGCTAAAGATTCTGGAGCTGCAAGGCCAGATTGATTTCGATCCTGATTTCGACTACAGGAAGCTCAGAGGTAAGGAGCCGTGGTGACCGCGCCAAAGTCGAAAGCCCCCGACGACGACAACCCAGCGCAGGAAGGAGCCATCATGTTTTCCATAACAAGAACCTATCGAATCGCAATCCTGCTCTTATCATCGGTAGCCTTTGGCACGACGGGCCTGGTTGCTCAAACCGGCTGGAAGGTCGGCCTCGCCGCCGTCAAGATCACACCCGACAAGCCGATTCGAATGGCCGGCTACGCTTCGCGTGACAAGCCTTCCGAGGGCGTCGACGCCGATCTGTTCGCGAAAGCCTTGGCTCTCGAGGATAGCGACGGCAACCGCGCCTTGCTGATCACCGCCGATTTGCTGGGTTTTACTCGCGAGATTGCCGAAGCGATCTGCGCCCGCCTGAAGACGTCGGACTCGATCGATCGCAAGGACATCCTGCTGAACAGCTCGCATACGCATGCAGGGCCCTACGTGTCGGTCTCGAGAGCGTCGTCTTTCCCGGAAGCCCATCGAGCGCGCATCCGAGAGTATGTCGCCGGACTGGAAGACAAGATCGTCGAGGCGGCGCAGCGGGCGCTTCGCGGTCTCGAACCGGCCAAGCTCTCCTGGGGCTGGGGTGTTGCCAAGTTTGTGATGAATCGGCGTGAATTCACCGACCGCGGGATTGTCTTGGGGACCAATCCAAGGGGCTTGGCCGACCGCACCGTGCCGGTATTGAGAGTCGACACCGCAGCCGGGAAGCTTCGCGCGGTTGTCTTTGGCGCGGCTACGCATTGCACCACGCTGACGGGCCGGAATTTCCGAATCAGCGGCGATTACGCCGGGTTCGCCCAGGCCCGCATCGAGGCCAGTCATCCCGGCGTCCAAGCTATGTTCATGACCGGCTGCGCGGGAAATGCCAACCCCAACCCGCGCGGAACTCTGGAGCTGGCCAAGAGGCACGGCAACGAGTTGGGGACCGAAGTCTCTCGGGTGCTCGATAGCGAGTTGAAGCCGGTTCGCGGGCCGCTCCGGACCGAGTTCCGCCGCGTCAGCCTGCCCTTACAGAAGCTCACGCGGCCCCAAGTCGAGGCGATGGCGAAGGACGCTCCTTCCTACCGGCGCTTTTTTACGGAGCGGGCTCTGGCCCTGCTTGAGCGGGGCGAGGTGTTGCCGGAAACCTACGAAGCCCCCTTTGCCGTTTGGCAATTCGGAGACGACCTGACGCTGGTCGGCTACAGCGGCGAAACGCTCGTTGAATACGCGGTCATGGCCGAACAAGAGCTGGGGCCGCTCAACCTGTGGGTCGCCGGATACTGCAACGAAGTCTACGGCTATCTGCCGGTCGCCAAGGTGCTGGAGGAAGGCGGCTACGAGACCCGCGGCCTCTACATGGGAGTCGGTTTGTTTTCACCCAGTGTAGAAAAGGTCGTGATGAAAGCGATCACCGAGATGGCTCGCGCGGTTGGCAGGAAGATTCCCTGAGCAGCGACACCGGCCGGGCGGCATAAAACTGGGGGAGGGAAGCGGACGCTGCGGTTACTGCTTTTCTTGTGAATATCGAGTCCGATCTGGCAGGGATTGTTCATTGTTTTCCTAGCCCGGCTTCACTGCATCGGTTCCAAATCAGCCAGCATGGTCGGAATCAACTCCGTGACCGTGGGATGAATGTGTACCGCCCGCTGCATGACGGTGTAAGGCGCTTTGGCGTACATCACTTCGAGGATCGAATGGATCACCTCGTCGCCTCCAACGCCTAAGACAGCAGCCCCCAGAATGCTGCTGGTTTCAGCGTCCACTAGAACTTTCATGAAGCCCTGGGTTTCGCCCTTCTCCACGGCGCGTGCAACGTGCTTCATCGGCCGGGTCGCTTTCAGCGCCTTGACGCCCGACTCCCGGACTTGCCGCTCCGTCAAGCCCACGCGGCCCAGAGGCGGATCGATATATAAAGCCGACGCGAAGATGCGGTCGCTGACGCGGCGGGGGTCGTTGTCAAGAAGGTTGGCCACGACGATCTCAAAGTCGTTGTAGGCGGTGTGAGTGAAGGCGCCCTTGCCGTTGCACTCGCCCATCGCCCAGACTCCCTCGACGTTCGTTCTCAACTGATCGTCGACCTGGATGAACCCGCGCGCATCGGTTTCAATCCCGGCTTTGTCGAGCCCAAGATCGTGTGTGTTGGGCGTTCGCCCGGTAGCGACCAGCAAGTGTGAGCCGGCGACCTCCAGGGGCTCCCCGTGGCAGTTCATTCGCACCGCAACTTCCTCCCCTTTTTTCTCGATTTGGAAGTCCCCCGTATTGGTACAAACGCGGACGCCCTCGTTTTCAATAATTCCGCGCACAGCGGCGGAAATATCTTCGTCTTCACGGGAAAGCAGCCGCTCTCCGCGCTGAATAATGGTTACCTCACTGCCAAAGCGGCGGAACATTTGTCCGAACTCCAGTGCGATATAGCCGCCGCCTAGGACGAGTAAATGACGGGGCAAGAAATCAACGTCCATCATGCTGGAGTTGTTCAGGCAGGGAACAGTACGAATTCCAGGAACGGGCGGCACTGAAGCCCGCGAGCCGACGTTGATGAAGATTCTCTCGGCGTGCAGTAATTCGTCGCCGACCCGCACGGTATGAGGACCCTCGAAGCGGCCGTGGCCTTGATAGAAGGTTGCGTTCTCCATTGTTGTCAGCCAGTGGTTGAGGCCGCCGCTGGAGCGGGCGACCACCTTGTCTTTGCGCTCTTTGACCTTCTTCATGTCGACGCTAACCGGACCATCGAGGACCACGCCATAGTCGCCGCTTCTTCGCGCCACGTAGGCGGCGCGGGCGCTGGCAACAAGGGTTTTCGTCGGCACGCAGCCGTTGTTCACGCAGGTGCCGCCGACTTGCTTGCGCTCGAGGACCGCTACTTTCATTCCCGAGCCGGCGAGCTTTCCAGCCAGGGCCGGGCCGGCCTGTCCTGTTCCGATGACGATTGCTTCGTATTGTTTGGCCATGGTTTTCGTTTCCTTGAATGGCTAGCATCAATAAGAGCAGATACGGCTGCCCGCCGATCCCGGCCTGTCTGTCGAAGCGGCTGCCGTTCGGTCTCAGCGGAGCGGCGGCGGGTTCGCGACCCGCGGTGAGTCCGACGGCATGAGCAGACCGGCGAATCGGAGACGAACGGGCCGGTTTGCTCCCGCGCCCCGTCCGGGGCTTGCCCTTGATGATTTTCTCACCCAGGGTTCCGCTTCGCTTCACCCTGGGCTACGATCCTGTGCCGCTTCACGGCTCAAGAGTCCCTAAGTGAACGGTATTGGCGTTAGTCGCCGGGGTTAGCTGGCGGCGTTCGCTGGCGTCTCCTTTAGGGGCCCGCCGTCAGCTTCCAGAAGCCTCCGCATCGCTTTCTTGCGCGGAGGCGCGTGGAGGCTCCACAGGCGATCGTTACCCGGGTTCTTGTCCCACTCCGGGGTCGGCTCAAAATACCCGGGCTCGTAAAGGTGTTCCTGGACAACCTCGTCAACGAGCTCGACACCGAGACCGGGCCCATCGGGCACTTTGGCGAAGCCGTTCTCGATGAGCGGCTTGTCGGGACCCGTCACCATGTCTTCCCACCAGGGGACGTCCACGGAGTGGTTCTCGAGCGCCAGGAAGTTTTCCGTGGCGGCGGCGCAATGCAGGTTCGCCATGAAGGAAACCGGCGTCCCCGCGAAATGCATGGCCATGGCAACGCCTCCCTCCATGGCGAAGTCGCCGATCTTCTTCGTTTCCAGCAGCCCGCCCGACGTTGCCAGGTCGGGATGGATAATGTCGACGGCATGCATGTCGACGAGTTTCGCGAAGTCTTCCTTTAGATAGATGTCCTCACCGGTAAGGATCGGAATATCCACCGCGTCCGTGATCTGTTTCATGAGTTTCGGATGCTGCCAAGGGATCATGTCTTCGAGCCAGGCCATGTTGTACTTCTCCAGGGCTCTTGCCAGGCGCACGCAACTGTTCACTCCGATGTGACCAAAGTGGTCGGCCGCGAGCGGAACTTCCATGCCGATCCGCTCTCGGACCTCGGCGACATAGTCCGCCATCATGGAAACCCCTTTTTCGGTGATCTCCCTGCCCGTAAACATGTGCATCACATTGCGGGCTTCCGAGCGGGAAACCGGTCCCAGCGGACGGCTCACCGTGCCGGGCTTGTCCTCGACCAGCCGCACACCGAGGTCCATCTTAAGAAAGGTGTAGCCCATGTCGAGCCGGGCTTTCATCCGCTCGGCGTACACGGCCGGGTCGGGGGACATCCGGGTGTCGGCGTAAAGCCGGATCTTGTCGCGAAACTTGCCCCCCAGCATTTGGTAGGCGGGAACGTTGTAAGCCTTACCCGCCAGATCCCACAGCGCCATCTCGACGCCGCAAACCCCGCCACCTTGCCGGGCATGTCCGCCAAACTGCTTGATCTTGCGAAAGATTCGATCGACGTTGCAGGGGTTCTCGCCCAATATGCGGCTCTTGAGTGTCAGGGCGTACTTCTTGCTCGCCCCGTCTCGAACTTCACCGAGCCCAATAAGCCCCTGATTGGTGTAAACCTTGATGATCGGGCAACGGAACGGCGCATCTTTGACGGTCGCAACGCGCAAGTCGGTGATCTTCAGTTGCGACGGCCGCGACATTTGATTCACGCTTTGCATGGCTGCTTCGAGATCCGATTCCCGCAGGAAGCTGCCCGCGGCGATGACACCGCCCGTGCCCAAAGCTGTTTTCATGAATGAGCGGCGGTCGAGTAGTTTTCTTATGGCTGACTTCATGTGATTGCCTCCTTTGTCCACGACGATACTCACAGTAGAACATGGTGCGTCAGCAGTTGTACGGGAATTCACTCTCAGCCTTCCGCCATGGCCGCTAATTGCGGCCGTTAATGCCAAGAACAGCTACTATTGACACAGCTCGGCCCAGTGACTATCCTTGGTGCTGCGCGAGAAACCGTTCCGCGCATCCCGAACAGCGAATGCAGAAAACGGGCAGCTTAACCAAGGTGGAGTTCAATGCCAGATGATGCACTTCGGATCATGGTCTCGCGCCACTCGGCATTCTATAGTCCCCTGATTTCAACCATCGCGGGCGGATTCCTTTTCGAACAAGGAATCAAGGCCACTTACGAGGTTTTGCAGCCCGGCCAGCGTTCCCATACCCTGCTGCGCGACGGCGAGGTGGACGTGATGCAGTCGGCGGTGGGTTCAAATTGGGGACCCATGGAGAAAGGGGAAACCGGTCTGCCGGTCCACTTCACCCAAATCAACCGCCGCGACGGGTTTTTTCTAGCCGCCAGGGAGCCGGACCCGGAGTTTCACTGGAAGAAGCTGGAAGGCGCTACGCTGTTGGCCGATCACGGACACCAGCCACTGTTGATGCTCCAGTACGCAGCTCATGAGCAGGGCGTGGACTGGGACAGGATCCAATCTATAGACGCGGGTTCGGTGGAGGAGATCGACGCCGCTTTTCGGGCCGGCCGCGCTGCCTATGTACACCAGCAAGGTCCGGTTCCTCAGCAGTTGGACCACGACGGCGTGGGGCGCGTGGTCGCTTCGGTCGGGGCTTCCATGCCCGCGGTCGCCTTTAGCAGCTTGCTGGCAACCCGCGAGTTTCTCGGAACCAATCGGGCCCGGGCGTTCATGCGAGCGTTTCGGGCCTCACGCCAATGGGTCAGGCTCGCCCCTCCTGAAGAGATCGCCGCCAAGGAAGCTTCATTTTTCCCGGACTCGGACCGGGACGTACTCATCGCCACGATCGCCGCCTACCAGGAATTGGGGTGCTGGGCGGGAGACGCGGCGATACCGCGAGACCTTTATGAGCAAGCACTCGACGTGTTCCTTCACGGGAATGCCATCACGACCCGGCACCCCTACGAAGACGTTGTCGTGCCTCCGCCAGGAGAATGATCGTCTTGTCGGCAAACGCCAAACGCTTCGGCGTCAACCGAAGCTGGCGGTTACACTGCCACCGCTTATGTATTTCACTGCTGTTTGTGTGTCTTTTAGCATGCGAGACGGCATCGGACTCCGGAACTTATTCGGGTTCGCCCGGCGCGCCGATCGGATTGCCTGACGGAACGACAATCCAAGCCGAACTCGCGACCACCGACGAGCAAGTGGCCCGGGGGCTGATGTTCCGGACTCAACTCGCGGCCGATCGCGGCATGCTGTTCGTTTTTCCCAGCATGCAGCAGCGGGGGTTCTATATGTTTCAAACCCTCATCCCGCTCGACATCATCTGGATCGATGCCGGCCGTCGCATCGTCTACATTTCCAAAGACACGCCACCCTGCCCTTCCCGTAATCCCAGCCAGTGTCCGACCTACGGCGAGGGCGCGCCGGCGCAATACGTGCTCGAACTGGCAGGGGGCCAAGCAGCGGCCCGCGGACTGAAAGTTGGCGATAGCCTGAAATTTTAGCTATCCTCGCGGTAGATGAATCAAAAGCAGCTACGCGAACTCCTGGAAGCAGTCAAGGACGGCACGTCTTCTCCAGGTGAGGCTCTGGAGCAGCTCGAACATATGCCGTTCGAGGACCTCGGCTTCGCCAAGGTCGACCATCACCGCGCCCTGCGCCACGGCATGCCCGAGGTGGTGCTGGCTCGGGGGAAGACCACGGAAGAGGTGCGCGAGATCTCCCGGCGGCTGCTCGAAAGATCACCGAACCTGCTGGTAACGCGCGCTAATGCCGAGATGGCCGCGGAGATCAAGCAACTCGACCAGCAGGCCGAGTATTTCGCTCGTTGCGGCGCGATTCGTGTCTGGCGTGACCGGGAGATCCTCGGCAAGAGCAAGATCGCCGTGATTTGCGCCGGCACCGCGGATCTTCCCGTAGCCGAAGAGGCAAGAGTGACTGCCGAGGTGATGGGGAATGAGATCGACACCATCTACGACATCGGCGTGGCGGGAATCCACCGCTTGCTGTCGAACATCGAGCGCCTCAAGAGCGCCCGCGTCATCATCTGTTGCGCGGGAATGGAGGGGGCCCTTCCCAGCGCGGTCGGAGGTTTGGTCGCCTTACCGATAATCGCCGTACCCACTAGCGTCGGCTACGGCGCCAGCTTCAACGGCTTGGCGGCCCTGCTGGGCATGCTCAACAGTTGTTCCAGCAACGTCTCGGTCGTCAACATCGACAACGGTTTCGGCGCGGCCTACGTGGCGACCCTGATCAATCGCATCTAGCCCGTCTCGCGCGGCCTAACATGAAGCACCGGCATCTTGTCGCCAGCTTTTCTCCACGCCGATGACATCGCCTTGCCAGTTAGCGAACCACGGCCCGGAAGAACTATACTAGGGCTAAAGCATCTTAGGAGGACCCCATGCTCGGACGAAGGAATTTTCTCGCTCTTGTCGCCGCGATCCCCGCGCTCGATGGCATTAGGACACGCTCGGCGAAGGTCGAAAAAGTCTTTGACTCGCCCGGTCCCAAGCCCAACGGATTGCAAGCGAGCACCGACGGTTTATGGATTCTCGACCAGGGCAACAATCACGTTTACTTGGTGAGCTACGAGAACGGCAAAGTGTTGCGCGATCTCGAAACCGAGTCCGATCGTGGCAGCGGAATGACCTTTGACGGAGAAGCGATTTGGATTGGCTCCACCTATGACCGCACGGTCATCCGTTCGGACGCCAAGACGGGCAAGACGATTCGCAAGTATTTCACGCCGGGAGCCGGGGTGATTTACCAAAGATCCGGCGACGCACCCGGGCGCCGCAGCCCGCTTGCATCGCCGCCGCCCCCCGGCCGGCAACCGCCGCGCGCCGCGCCGTCAGCACCCCGCGCCGGCACCGGCGCGCACGGCCTGGAGTGGCGCGACGGCAAGCTCTGGGCCGCCGTGCCTCCTTCGCGGACGATTTATCGCATCGATCCCGAGCGCTGGGTGGTGGAGCATCAATTCCCCACGTCCGGCAACCGCCCGCACGGAATCGGCTGGGAAGGGGAATGGCTCTGGTGCACCGACAGCAACCAGAACGCGTTTTTCAAACACAATGTGACTACTGGTGAGATTGTCGAGAAAATTCAGCTTGCCGACAGCGACCCCTTGCCTCACGGCATGACGATCTGGAAAGGCATGATGTGGTACTGCGACGACGTGGGAATCGTCTGCCGCCTGAAAATGTAAACGCTAGGTGAAATCAGCGGGTGGCGGCTCGGGACTGTTGGGTGCGGAGGGTTTCCGCGAGGCCGTCGACCAACTCTTCCATGCGGCCGCGCACCTTGTTGTAGACCTTGTCCGATTGGCCGATGGGATCCTGAACGAGCCACATTAGGTTGAGCCCTTCGAAACCGGGCATCTCGTGAAGTACGGGCATGCCGCTCATGTTCACGACTAAGTCCATTGACTTCCAGTCGACGGCGGAAATCGGCTTCGGCGATTGACCTTCAATCGAAACGCCCTTCTCCGCCATCACGGCAATGGTTTCCGGCTGTACGATCGGCGCCGGGAAGAGCCCCGCGCTGGAGACCTCCATGAGTTCGCTGTAATGATGCCGGGCGAAGCCCTCCGCCATTTGGCTGCGGCAGGAATTGCCGATGCAGATGAAAAGAACGCGAGCAGGCATTTGCACGAATAAGGTCCCTATCCAGAGGATCGGATTTTATCGAGAAAGAGTACATGCAGCCGGCGATCTTTTGACAACTCGGGATGAAACGTCGCCGCCAGATGCCGCCCTTGCTCGACCAGAATGGGATTCGAACCGTCCCTGAGCAATACGGTCGCCGCCTCTCCGACGTGGCGAATGATCGGCGCTCGAATGAAGACTGCCTCTAGTTTGCCGGATTCGGTCCGTTCCACGAATTCCGGCGTTGGCTCGATAGACCGGATGGAGCTGTCGGCCTGCCTGCCGTAAGCATTGCGCTCGACCGTCAGATCCATCAAACCGAAACTGTTTTGAGCCGGAGACACCACTTCGTTCGCCATGAGAATCGAGCCGGCGCAGGTGCCCATCACCGGGTGACGGTCAGCGAATCGCCTGACCGGGTCGAAGAGCCCCTCGTCCTGGAGCAGCTTCAGCATCGTGGTGGTTTCTCCGCCGGGAATGATGAGCCCGTCAAGACCGCGCAGTTCTCGCTCATGGCGGACGTACACCGGCTGGGCCCCGAGTTCCTTGACGACCCGGCCGTGGGCCTCGAAGTCGCCTTGCAGAGCGAGAATGCCGACCTTGATTGCGGACAAGCCGGACGGGCCCGTCCCGACGCCGTTACCAGCCACGGGTTTGGAGAAGTTCAGATTCATCGAGCTGCGCGATGTCGAGCCCGCGCATGGGTTCGCCCAACTCCTCGCAGGCCGCCAGCAACTGCTCGGGATCGTTGTAATACGTCGCGGCCTTGACAATCGCGCGGGCGCGGCGATCGGGGTCTTCGGATTTAAAAATGCCGGAGCCGACAAACACAGCCTCAGCCCCGAGGTGCATGACCAAGGACGCGTCGGCCGGAGTCGCGATCCCTCCGGCGGAAAAGTTCGGCACGGGCAGCTTACCGTTCTCGGCCACGTATTCCACCAGCTCGAGCGGCGCTTGAAGATCTTTGGCCGCCGCCGGCAGCTCTTCCTTCGACTTAACCGTCAACTGCTTCATTTCTTTTTGGATGGTCCGCATGTGCCGCACCGCTTCGACGATGTTGCCCGATCCAGCCTCGCCCTTGGTGCGAATCAGGGCGGCTCCTTCGCCGATGCGGCGAAGAGCTTCTCCTAAGTTACGGGCGCCGCAGACGAAAGGAATCTTGAAGGCGCGCTTGTCGACGTGATGTTCTTCGTCGGCGGGAGTGAGGACTTCGCTTTCGTCGATGTAGTCGACCTTGAGCGCGGCGAGGATTCGCGCTTCGGCGAAGTGACCGATGCGGACCTTGGCCATGACCGGAATGCTCACGGTCTTCATGATCTCCCGGATCACCGAAATGGCGGCCATGCGCGCGACGCCGCCCTCCTTGCGGATGTCGGCCGGGACGCGCTCGAGCGCCATCACCGCTGTCGCGCCCGCTTTTTCCGCGATGGCAGCTTGCTCGGCGTTAGTGACGTCCATGATGACGCCGCCTTTGAGCATTTCCGCCAACCCAATCTTCAGCCGAAACTCATCAGTCAAATACATGGCTTCTCCTCCAAGCCTTCCGCGAGGAAATCGTTCCTAGATCGTCGCTAAGATGCTAAAGGCGCGCGGCAAGGTCCAATCAGATGTCGCGCCCGCGCGGCCCATCCAACCTTGCAGTTGCGTCTAAAGCACGGGCAGCCAATCAGACCGGGGTCTCACGGCGAGCGCGCACCGCTCGCCGATTCAGGCTGCCGCGCGCAAATACAAGAATTCAGACCGCGCTGAATCCAAGGCGCCCTCACCTGGCTGGGTTCATTAGTCATCTTAGCTCCGGTCTGAGTAGGCGGCAAGTTCGCTGCCGCATGGACGTGGCCGGTCATGCCGATTCGCTCTCGTCACGAAGCATGAACTCGTGGCCGGCCTCTGTTGGAACGCTCCGGCCGGGAACGGGCGGCGGCACAGGGCGCGCACACGAGCCCTTACCGTAGCCACCGCCTTCAGGCGGTGGTCTTCACTACCTAGCGCTTGCTCACCGTGCTCACCGTACCGTTCAAGTACGTCTCCGCGCGCTGAGCGGCGCGCGCCTCTTACTGACTTTCCTCTCACGCACTTCGCCTCGCCACCTGGTGAGACCAACTACGATCGCATGCGCAAGATGAACCAGGCCATCCCGATGACGAACAGAAGTCCGGCTCCGGCTTGAACCGGTTTTAGAGCGGCGGCAACCCTCGTGAGCCGGCTGAGCAACACCGCGAAAACCACCAGCAGCAGCCCCTCCCCCAAGGCTACTCCGGTTAGCAGAAAGAGAGAGTCCATCTGGGACTGCTGCAGAAAGCTTCCGAAATAGAATCCGTGGAAGACGCCCATGCCCGCCGCTACCATCCAGCGGCAGCCGGCTTGCGGCAGCATCAGGATTTCCACGGCGAGATAGGCCACCGTCAGCGCGGCGGCAGCCTCCACAAAGCGCGCCGGAGGCTCCCAGGATTTGGCGTTCACGACTACCGCCGAAATCGATTCGGCGAGAATGAAGGCCGCGGCCAGCCAAAGCAGTTCTTTGCGGCTGCGTCCGGCGAGCACGAGTGCAAGCACGAACAGGATCTGTGCCGGCCCGGCCATGACACGCGTCAGGCCCGTCCAGATTTCCGAGAAAGCGACCTCGGTTGCAGTCGGCGGAACAAAATTGATCGTCGAGCGCGTGAAAGTGAAATCGAACACCGCCTGCTCGGTCACCTCGCCGCGCCTGGCCCGCAACACGTGGACGTGATTCGGCACCGTCGCGCCGGCAAGCGTGCATTCCACATCGAGCACGTCAACCGGCTCGGGGAACTCGAACTTCGAACGGCAGACGTACCAGCCGTCCTTCTCTTGCGATTCACACGATCCGCCGACGCGCTCGCCTTCTTCGCCGCGGCTGTAGAGGCGAATCGCGCCGAGAAGCGCGGGCTCCGGGTTCTCCAAGTGGACGATCTCGTAAATCGGCATTCGCAGCTCGAAGGTGGCGGTGGCGCCCAATACCTCGAGTTCGCCGTTGCTCATGCTCATCACATGAGCCGAAAGCGACGAAGCGAACGCCGCGGCCGCCAGCAGCGCCTGGAGGGACGAGCGTATTCGGCAAGGTCTTGATGGGCGGCTTGTCGCCTGCTGAAGACTCGCGTTCATGGTGTTGTTGAGATCCAAGCGGACGGCGGCAAGCTTGTGCCAAACGCGGCCGCGCCCTTCATCTTACAATCGATGGTGGCGGCTGTCCTAGCGTTGGCGAGCGCCCGTGATACCATCCGGAGAGCACGCGGCTCAATCGCGTGCCAGGCCATGAAAGCAACGTTCAAGCCACAGTCCGGGCTCAACCGGCCTGACGTTCGCGAGAGAACCGCCAGGGAAGGGCACATGCGCGCCCTGATGGAGCCGTTGCTCGAGCTGGAAGAACGCCTGCGCCAAGGCGGCGGGCCGGAACGGATCGCCAAGCAGCACAAGGCCGGAAAACTGACCGCCCGCGAGAGAGTTGACAAGCTCATCGACCCAGAGTCGTTTTTCCTGGAGTTTGGCCTGCTGGTAGCTTGGGACCGCTACGAAGGTAAGGCGCCCGCCGCCGGGGTTGTCACGGGCCTGGGGAGAGTCGCCGGACGCCCGGTTGCGATCGTTGCCAACGACGCGACAGTGAAAGCGGGCTCGTGGTGGCCCGAGACAGTCCCGAAGATGGTGCGCATGCAAGAAGTGGCCATGCGTTGCCGTATCCCCATTATCTACTTGGTAGACTCGGCGGGAATCAACCTGCCGTTTCAAGAAAGCATCTTTCCAGGGCAATACGGCGGGGCGCGGATCTTCTACAACAATTCGCTGATGCGGCGCACGCTGAAAGTTCCACAGATTGCGGCGGTCATGGGACAGTGCATTGCCGGCGGGGCTTATCTGCCGGCTCTCAGCGACGTGCTGATCATGGTCGAAAAGACCAGTTTCATGGGATTGGGCGGACCCAATCTGGTCAAGGGAGCGATCGGCAAATCGGTCGACGCCGAAACGCTCGGAGGAGCGGCAACCCATACGGCGTCGAGCGGCGTGGCCCACTACAAAGCAAAGGACGATGCCGCCTGTCTCGAGATGATTCGCCAGATGGTCGCCGCGCTGCCCCGCAATACCAGGTCCGCCGCGGCGGAAGCGCCGGCGCCGTTGCTGGACGAGGATGAAATCTATTCCGTATTGCCGGCGGATCACCGCTTGCCTTACGACATGCAAGAGATTGTTTTTCGCGTGGCCGATAAAGAGGACTATCTCGAGTTCATGGCTGACTACGCAACCGAGATCCTCTGCGCGAATGCCCGGATCGAGGGGCGTTCGGTTGGGCTCATCGCCAATCGGAGGGGTTTTCTCCGGCACGGAAAGAAAACGCGCATCGGAGCGATTATCTACACGGAGAGCGCCCGTAAGGTCTCACAGTTTGTCGAGACCTGTAACCGTCAAGGGTTGCCGCTGGTCTATTTGCAGGACGTAACAGGTTTTATGGTCGGCCCCGAAGCCGAGCACAGCGGCATCATTCGTGCCGGAGCGGAAATGGTCGAGGCGATGGCCTGTGCAACCGTTCCAAAGATCGTGGTGACTCTGAATCACGCCAGCGGCGCGGGCTACTATGCCATGGCGGGGCAGGGCTTCGACCCGGACTTCATCTTCAGTTGGCCTACCGCGCGCGTCGGCGTGATGGAGGGTGAATCCGCTGTCCAGGCCTTATACGGAACGCAGTTCGAGCGGCTGAAGCAAGCGGGCGAGCCGGTTGGTGAAGAGCTGGAAGAAGCAATGAACCGCACGCGTGCTGACTACGAAAGAAGCCTCGATGCGAAATGGTCGGCCGCCCGGGGTCACACCGACGCCATCATCGATCCCCGCCAAACACGGCAAGTCCTCGCATTTTGCCTGGAGACCGCCGCCGATGCCCGGCCGCGAATGGGGAGCCAATAGGACCCGAACTCTTGCCTTCTGAATCTCACGGACCTTGCGCCGGACGGTAGGCCTGGAGGCCCAACGCGGCACGCCGGAGCCGTGCGCCACGTCATCACACGCAATGATGCTTGTTCCCCACCGCTTCGTCCCGTTACACTCTAGAGCTTGATGTCAGAAACGGCACAAACTCCTTCCGGCGCCTGGGCAAAAACCCTCGTCAGCCGCCACCAGTTTCGATATTACGACTTACTGGTTCATGTCTTCGTCGTCGTCTTGCTCGTCTCGAACCTCGTAGCACAAAAATTGTGCGCCATCGGTCCCTTCACGATCGGGACGATGGAGTTCGGGCCGTTCCTGATCAGCGGAGCGCAGGTGCTTTTCCCCATTACTTACATTTTTGGCGACATCTTCGTGGAAGTCTACGGTTATAGCGCCTCGCGCCGGGCCATCTGGATCGGATTCTTCTCGGCGGCTCTGTTAGCGCTGATGGCGCAGATCACCACGAGCCTGCCGGCGGCGCCCGAATTCGACAACCAAGAGGCCTTTGAGAAAGTCTTCGGCTTCGTGCCGCGCGTGCTTGCCGCCAGCCTGATCGCCTACTGGTGCGGAGAGTTCGCCAACGCGTTTGTGATGGCGAAGATGAAGATTCTTACTCAGGGCAAATATCTGTGGACCCGCACCGTCGGCTCGACAGTTGTTGGACAGTTCGTCGATACGGTCGTGGTCATCACCGTAATCTTCGTGGGAATTCACGACTTCCGGACCATGTTGAACCTGATGTTTACCGGATATTTCTTCAAAGTCGCCTACGAGGCCGCCGCCACGCCGCTCACGTATTGGATCGTGAACACCCTCAAACGCGCCGAAGGCGTGGACGTCTACGACGAAGGCGTTGACTTCAATCCTTTCAGAGGCGAGAAGCCGAAGGTGGGCCCGAGCGACGCGGAATGATTTACGATAAGGCCAGAAACGACGCGGCAACCGGCGTGTATCGAGTGAACTTCGACCGCATGAAAGACGCCGTGAGCGCACTCTCGGAGAAGATTCCGCCCTCGCAAGGTGACGGGGACCGCGAGGGGACGGGCCGTTTTCGAACAGGGGCCCTCTAACCCAACGCCGCACATGTCTGTAAGCACGCAAACGGCTCAGCCGAAGACGCCCCTTTCTGTCAGCACCGTTGTGGTCGTGGCGCTTTTTGCGTTATTTTGGGCGGCTCAGGGAGCGGGCGGCATCTTCGACGCCCGCGACCACGACTTCCTAAACCTCTACATCGGCGCCTCGCTGGCTCGGGAAGGAGAATTCGCCGAGCTTCACGATCCCGAGGTGCAGTTGAGGAAGGAACAAGAGTTCGTTCCTCGCATTACGGAAGTCGTTCCCTTCGTTCGGCCGGCTTTCTATGCGGCGCTGCTGACTCCACTGGCGCTCATTCCGTTTGAGAGCGCTTTTTGGTGCTGGCTTCTGCTCCATACCGCGATACTGCTGGCGTGCTGGCGGTGGGCCTGGCGGCGCTTCGGAGCGGATGCGCTGGTTTTCGCGGCCATCTACTTTCCCAGTGCTCTCGGCATCACGAGCGGCCAAGACGGGACCTTCATTCTGGCGGCTGCCGTCATGTCGTACGCTTTAGCGGAACGCGGAAAACCGGTCTGGAGCGGAGCGGTGCTCGCCCTCACCCTCATCAAGTTTCACCTGCTTCTCTTGGCGCCTCTCGTGATGCTGCTGCGGGGGCGAACCAAGATGTTTCTCGGTTACGCCGCGGTCGCGATTGCGGAGGTCGGCGTTTCGCTGCTGCTGGGCGGCGTCGGCGGGGCCCAGAAGTACGTGGACCTATTGCTGACCGGCGAAGTCGAGGGTGTGTGGCCCGTGCCAAGTTTGGC
This sequence comes from Bryobacterales bacterium, assembly GCA_965226185.1. Classification (GTDB taxonomy): domain Bacteria; phylum Acidobacteriota; class Terriglobia; order Bryobacterales; family UBA6623; genus CBDCYS01. The sequence goes on along the minus strand of CBDDCT010000007.1, from coordinate 1,175,337 downwards.
GATCACGGTTCATACGATCGGACGCAACTTTGAAATTTCTTCGCCCGGGCTTTCGATTGGGCTTTCGATCGGGCTGGTCGCGGTTGTGCTGGTCCTGGTGGGCCTGGCCGCCTGGAGAGCGCCCTACTGGAGGTGGTTTTCCGCGGCTGTCGCCGGTTCGCTCGTGGGCGCTCCCCACGTTTTCCGATACGATGCGGCAGTCTTGTTGCTGCCGCTTTGGGTGGTCATCTTCACTTCCAAGGACAAGCTTTCCCGCTTCGCGGCTCTGCTGCTTCTCGTGCCGATTCCGTACTTTGCGTCCGCCTTCGGGCCACCGTGGGGGATAGTTCCTCCGTTGGCGATCCTTCTGTTTCTGGCTGCTTTGGCAAGAGAGAATTACTTGAGCCGCGGTGTGTCATCGTAGCAATCTCTTTGAAGCTCCTCGATCTTGCGGGTCGAGCAGTTCCCGCAGCGAAACCATACGAGTTTGGGAGGATGACCCGGCAGGGCATGGCTGAGTTGCTGTCAAACACCCGCAGGGCCCCGAAACCCCCGCGGTCTTTCACGCGAGTATCACTCAAATGCTGTCAATCCAATGCTTGGGCTCTTTGTCTGACTTGAAGCCGGCAAGAAACCTCGTGAACCTGTCTGGTTGCAACAGCCAGAGCATGATCAGCCCCAATACGAAAGAGCCCAAAACGAATCGTACCGCCGGGATGCGTAATAGCGGGTAAGCGAAGGCAGCAAGAAGGCAGAGGGCGATGATCACGACTGTCTTTCGGCTCATCATTTGAGATTTTCCGGCACTTGCACTCGCCAGCCGTCGACAATTAGCGCCCCATCCAGCCTCCATCGACCAGCAAGGTTGTCCCGTTGACGTAGTCGGACGCTTCCGAAGCCAGGTAGAGAACCGCTCCCTTGATGTCGTCCGGCTCACCCCAGCGGCCTGCCGGGATGCGCGATAAGATCGCCGCGCTACGGTCGGGGTCCTTTTGCAGCGCTTCGGTATTGTCGGTTCGTATGTAGCCCGGAGCGATCGCGTTCACATTCACGCCTTTAGACGCCCATTCGTTCGCCAGGGCCATGGTCAGGGTTGAGATCCCGCCTTTGGACGCCGCGTAACCTGGAACCGTGATCCCCCCTTGAAAGCTCAGCAACGAAGCGGTGAAGATAATCTTGCCCGAGCCGCGCTGGATCATCTTTTTGCCGAACTCCCGCGCCAGCACGAACTGTGCGTTGAGGTTGACGTCGAGCACTTTGTCCCAGTATTCATCCGGGTGTTCGGCCGCGGGCTTGCGCAGAACCGTGCCGGCATTGTTAACCAGAATGTCGATATTCGGAACGTCGGTCTTCGCCTGCTCGATAAAGCGATAAAGCGTCTCGCGCTCAGAGAAGTCGCAAGCGTAGCCACGAAAGTGGCTGCCGGCTGACTCGACCTCCTTTTGGACGCCGCTGCCAGTTGTTTCCATCGAAGCGCTGACGCCGACAATGTCCGCGCCCGCTTCCGCCAGTGCCAGAGCCATGGATTTGCCGATGCCCCGCCGGCAACCTGTCACCAGGGCGACTTTTCCGTCGAGTCGAAAAAGGTCGAGTACGCTCATGATTGAATTCTGCTTTAGCGGAGTTTCGATTCTACGCCGGCTCCACGCGGACCGGCCCCGGCCACATAGTGCGCCGCCTAACCGCAGTCTGACAGCCGGCTTGAATGGATGCCGCGGTCCAGAGATGCTGTATCTAAAAGTCACTCAATTGTATCGCGGCCGCCCCCTAGCCGCCGGGGCTTGCTGTCCGTTGATCAGCGAATAACCGAGCCCGTCGTCTTTCTTGCTAACTTTCCGTCTGGTCCCTTTTGGCGGGAGCCGAATGAGGATGTCCGGCGGCGGCAACTGGTATCACACGCCGTTCCGTGCATCTTTTCGTCAATCTTGACAGAACACCCGAGCCAGACAGCCTCCACATCCGCGCTGAACAAAAGGTGGACCGTGTGCCGCCCCGCACATGACATGACGCCTTTCGACACTTGGACAGATGTGCGTCTTGCCACTCAAGACCGCACTTCCACAATCGTCGCGCCCGCGCCGCCTTCATACTGCTCGGCTTGGTAGTAGCGCTCGACCTGAGGGTGGCCGGCGAACATCCGCCAGAGTGTTTTGCGCAAGATATTCTTGCCGTGGCCGTGAATAATTCGCACGCGATCAACATCAGCGACGACAGCATCGTCCAGAAACTTGTCCACCGCGTCTCGGGCTTCCTCCGCCGTCCGGCCAATCACGTTGATTTCCGATAGCGACGACGCCGAGCGGGCCGCGGTGTGCAGCGTGACTCGGCTGGGCAGACCCGCCGCCGGTTTGTCATCCGGCTCCAATACACCGGCAATATCGGTGGCCGACACGCGCAGCCGCAACTGGCCGGCCTGCACTTCCCATAGACCGTCGGAGATGCGCCGCAGCACGCGGGCCGTGGCTCCCAACTTCAGGCGGACGCGCGCACCTTCTTCAAGCTGCTCGGGGCCCTTCTCGGAAAACCCGTTGTCCGGCGTTCGGCCCAGCGTCTTTGCGGAGGCGGCCTGAAAATCCTCGCGCAGCTCTCGCTTCCGCCGGGCCTGCCGCTGCTGAGCTGCCGCTAGGGTCCGCCGCCCGGCTCCCAGCTCGGCAAGTTTGTCGAGCGCGGCCTGGTGCTCGACCTCGAACTGCTTAAAGCGGGTTTCAAGCTGTCGCTCGAGTTCACGCAACTTGGCGTTTTCGCGCCTGTCCCAATCCTGGACGAGTTTCTTCTTCCGCTCTTCGAGGCTCCGTTCCGCCTCGCGAAGATCGCTTGTCGCCGATTCGTACTGCTCGACTTGGCGGCGAAGCTGATGAAGGAAATCGACCGTCTCGGCTTGCCGCGGGTCCAGCGCCTGCCGCGCCCGCTCGACCACAGATTCGGGAAGGCCGAACTTACGCGCCATATCGAGCCCCGCCGACTGCCCTGGGATGCCCGTGGTCAGCCGGTAGTTCGGCGAAAGCGTCTCTTCGTCGAAGCCGACCGAGGCGTTGGTCACCCCGTCACTGCCGGCCGCGTAGGCTTTCAGTTCCGGCAAGTGCGTGGAAGCAATCGTAAACCCACCCCGCTCCCGGAAATAATCGACCAACGCCACACCGAGAGCACCCCCTTCATGGGGGTCGGTCGCCGCGCCCAGTTCATCGAGAAGCACCAGAGACCGCGCCGTCGCCCGCTCCATCATCTCCTTGATGCGGCCGATGTGGGCAGAGAAAGTGCTGAGGCTTTCAGCGATGGATTGGGAGTCGCCGATGTCAGCCAGCACTTCCTCAAACCAAGGCACACGTGCCTCGTCGGCGGGAATCGGCAACCCCGCCTGCGCCATCAAACACGACAACCCGACCGTCTTGAGGACAATCGTTTTCCCGCCGGCATTCGGCCCGCTGATGAGCAAGACGCGGTTGCCGCGATCCAGCGTGAGCGATAACGGGACGACCTTTCGCTTGTCCCTGCCAAGCACATCTTGCAACAGCGGGTGACGCGCGTTCTTCAACAAAATGAAAGCCTGTTCGTCATCACTGAACGCCGGAACACAGCAATCGAATTCGCGGCCGAAACGCGCTTTTGCAAAGAGCAGTTCCAGTTGCGCCATCGTGAGCAACGCCCTCTCGATCGCTGGCGCTTCTTGCCGCAGCCGTTCGCACATTTCCAGCAGTATGCGATACACTTCCCGCTGTTCTTCTTCAAGCAAACGAACCAACTGGTTGTTCAGATCGATCGTTGCGATCGGCTCGATGAAAACCGTTTGCCCGGTCGAGCTGGCACTGTGAATCACACCCTCCACACTCGATTTCGAGCTGGCTTTGACGGGAACAACCAGGCGGCCATTGCGAACCGTCACGTAGTCGTCTTGAAGGCTTCCCTGTTCATCGAGCGTGCGAACAAAGCGTTCCAGCGATTGGTGGACCGACAAGCGATGCTGTTCGATCTGACGGCGCACCCGGGCCAAAGCCGGACTGGCGCTGTCGGCGACTTCACCGTTCGCCAATACTTTCCCGGCAAGCTGGCGCAACAAAGGCCGAAACTCATGCAAACCGTCGCCGCGGGCCGCGAGTCTGGGCCGCACGCTACTGACGGCGATTATGCGAGAACGTGTTTCCAGCGCCCGTTCCAATAGCTCGAGGATGCTATAGATTTCATGCGCTTCGAGAACGGCGCCCTCAACCGGCAGCCGGGTCAAGGACTCTCGAACGTCGCGCAGGCCCTGGAAACGGGGAGCGGGTTTAGCATCGCGGTCCCGGATCGCCGCCTCATTTTCGCGGAGCCAGTCAATCGCTTCTTCCAACTCAGCGAGGGCCTCCTCGGCTTCGGCTCGGGATGCCAGCAGCGGTTCCTTCTCGGCCTCTTGAAGCTGCCACTCACCCAGCGGGCTCGACAGATATCGCCGCAGTGCCGCGAACAGCTCAGGCAGCTCAAGAAGCTCGATTGTTTTGAAATCCATTTGTTGTTTGATTGGGGCATGATCCGCGAGGGGGTGTCAAGTCCCGGCGCGCGGTAGGCCGGATGACGTAACGGTGGAGATGCCGCTTAAACCGGCAGGCGTTGAGAAATGCAGGCTCCAGAGCGCGAAGCTGTCAGCTTAGGGTATGTCAGCAAATAAGCATATCAACCTTCAGGCAGGAGTTTATAATTCCAGTCGCCATGAAACCGGTCTCTGCGGAGTTTGAGTTGGGCCATCTGCTGATCGCTGACCTTGACCCCCGCGGGATAGATGTTGGAGTCGAGTTTGCTTTTCACTGCCAGACCTGTGGTGGTGGTTGTGGCGGCGATGAGGTTGATGATGATCTCGTGACTGGTCAGCGGCTTGCCACGCCAGTTCTGGCTAATGAAAGAGAAGAGACGGTGTTCGATCTTGTTCCACTTGCTGGTGCCCGGCGGGAAGTGAGCGACCGAGATTGTCAGCCCGGTTTCGTCGGCTAGCTGCTGCAGTTCCCATTTCCATAAGCGCACCCGTGCGCCGTTGCTGCCGCCGGAATCGGCGGTGATCAGCAGCTGTCGCGCTTGCGGATAGCTCGGGCGTCCCATCCAGCGCCACCAGCGGCGAATGCTCTCGACCGCAAAGGCCGCCGTGTCGTGATCCACCCCCACACTGACCCACCCTTCGTTACGCCCCAAGTCGTAGACCCCATAGGGAGCCACCTTGCCCTTGCCCGCCTCACCGATTGCGAAGTCGTGAACCCGAACTTGTTGCGGCTGGCTTTTCGGCTGCCATTCGCGCCCCGCGTTCTTGAAATCGCCCACCAGCTCCTTTTTCTTGGTATCCACCGAAATCACCGGCTCGCCCTGCCGCGGATAACGCCGCGCCTTACGGTTGATATATTCAAACTGCTGATCCCGATCCGCATGCCGGCTTCCCTCCAGCGTCTTCTGGTTGGCCTGCAAGCTGTAGCCCATGGCGTGAAGCAGCTCGGCCACGGTCTGATAACTGACGGCGTGGCCCTCCTGCCGCAGTTGCTCTGCCAGCTTGCGCACACTCTTGCACGTCCAGCGCAGCGGGGACTCAGGATCTCCCCGAGTCGCCGGATCCACCAAGCGGTCTAGATCCTCCAACAGCGTTGGATCCTTGTCGATGGTCTTCTTTCGTCCGCCACCCTTGCGCCGAATTCGGACCTCCGCGGATCGAGCCTGGCGCGGCGCTTTCTGCCGGCTCAGTTCCTTGATGCCTTCGCTAATCGCTCGACGGGACACGCCTGTCGCACGCGCCACCGCTGAAACTCCCCCGTACCCCATCGCCGCGCTCTCGGCCGCCGCCACCAAACGCCGCATCCGCTCGTCGAGGAAGGGTGACAAAGAACGGAACCGACGCTGGATGTCTTCGTGGTTGACCACCACCACAAGTATAAACCAAAACCGCCTCCACTTATTTCACTTATTTCTTGACAGAGCCTTAGTCGCTTCGCGACCGGTACTGTTCGCATCGTTTGCCTGAGTCGTGAAGCCAATCGGCGGTTCTCCTTCGTGAAAAATTCGGTCCCGCCCGGTTGTTCCGGAACCGGGCCGAGAACCACTGCATTCCCAACTATCAACTGAATGTGGGATCCCCTCCAAACGGATGAGTTTTGTTGCAGTTTGGGGTCTAAGCATTTTCCAATCCTAAGGATGAGCCTGAAATCGGTCCGGGCGGAAAAGGGCAGGCTGCAGGGTGAGGATCTCCTTTCTGAGAGGATCGAGGGCTTCGAGAGGGGAGGGGGGCAAGGGGGAGGGGGAAGCTGTGCACACTCTTGCCGCGACCACGAAGATTTCTTGGAGCTTCCCCTTTCCCCTCCCCTCAACGTCGAGTCCGGGGCCGTCAGGCCCCGCTGAGGGCAGTGCTGTTGCCAGCAGCGCGGCAGCTCTAGCGCCGCACGCGGCAGGCGTCCAGCAGTTTTCTTTTGCGTTGCTGCATCCGTAGCGCGCACTCGGTGTCGCTCATCCGCAGCGCCTGTTGCTCGAGTCTGGCCGCGCTGACGCCTTCCTTCAGGCAGCTCTCCCAATCGTTGAGCGAGAGCAGTTTTTCGTACGGCGTGCGATAGTCGTTGAGCCGGTAACGGCGGCGGCGCTTGCCGTTGTCGCTCAGCTCGATGGTGGCGAATCCGCAGGGACGGTGATAGTTCAAATAGGGGTTGAAATCGGCCGTGTAAAAGCGCTGCACCTGGCCGGCATGACGGGCAGCGATCGGTTCGTGTCCGATGTGCTTGCGTACCACCGCGCCGTTTTTGCCTTCCACCAAAGCGTTGTCGGTGGTGCGATTGGCCCGCGACTTGGTGAACTCCGGGACCAGTAATTTGTTCAACAGTTGCTGCACCTTGTAGTTGAGAAACTCCGAGCCGTTGTCGGAATGAAAGCCCCGGATACGGAAGGGGAATTGATGCAGTATCGCCTCTAAAACTGGCAATAAATGAGCCTCGGAGATGGTTTCGCAGCAGCCCACCACCTGCCATTGCGTGACCGTGTCGACGGCGTTGATGTGGTAGATCCCCTTGCGGGAGCCGGTGTCGCCCTGGTGCACCGTGTCGACCCGCAAGTGGCCGGGCTGGCCGCGCGGCTGGGGCTTGCGGCGCTCGCCGATGCTCACCGCCGAGGCGCGCGTCTTGGTGTGATGGACATGGTGTTCGCGATAGGCCCGGGTGCGCCGCAAGTTGTAGATATGAGAGGCCGAGATCGAGGCCAGTCGTTCGTATTCGGCCTGGCGATGGACCTTGAATTCGCGCTGCAGGATGCGGCGCACGGCCGGAGCCGAGAGGCCTTCGTGAGCGGCATCGGTCTCGGCCAGCAGCTGGATATCGGCGGGCGTATAACGGTGTGGGAAGCGGTGGCGCCGCGAGGCTCGCGGCTCGATGACGCCGCGCTCGCGCCAGCGGGCGATCAAACGGGTGATTTGCGCTTTGCGGAGTCCGCTGATCTTGACGAGATAGCGGCGCACGATTCCTTTGTCCTTTTTCGACAGCTCCAGGTACTTTTGGGCGCGCAAGGCGCCCTCGAGAAGGCCATAAAGGAGGATGTCCGATAGTTCGTGGAAAGTAGCGACTCTCCAGTCCGAGCCGTTAGGCTCGGAGTGATGTTTTTCATTTTCGAAAAAGGAGAGTCGCTATGAAGAAACGATACCAGATTGACCGCGAACAAGCCGTTCGCCAATTCCACAAGCAAGCCGAAGAATCCGGGCAGGAACTGCAACTGCACCTGCCGCTCAAAGAAGTCGCCGCCGCCCTGCAGCAAAGCGTCGGCGAGCTGATGCGCCAGGCAGGCCTGGAGCTGATGCAGCTCATCATGGACAACGAAGTGCGCCAGCTCGCTGGCGAGCACTACCAGCGGCGCCAAGCCGAGCAGCCCTACCGCTGGGGCCGCGAGCAAGGCTTCCTCGTCGTCGATGGACAGAAGGTCCCCATTCAGCGGCCGCGGCTGCGCAGCGACGACGGCCACGAACAATCCCTGGGCAGCTATGCGTTGTTCCGCCGCTCCGAGCCGCTCGACGACGCCGTTTGGGACAAGCTCATGCTCGGGCTCTCGACACGGAATTACTCGAAAGCCGTGCGGGAGTTTGCCGCCGCCTATGGCATCGAAAAGTCAGCGGTGAGTGAGCATTTCGTGCGCACCAGCCGAGAGAAACTGCGCGAACTTTTAGAGCGCCCTCTCGATAAACTCAAACTCTGCGTCATCTACATCGACGGCATTGAGTTCAAGGGCCAGCACCTGGTGGCGGCGCTGGGAGTGGCCAGGGACGGGTCGAAAACGGTTCTGGGGCTGCGGCAGGGAGCGAGCGAGAACACCACGGTGGCGGGCGAATTGCTGGAGGATTTGGCCGGGCGTGGCGTCGATTTCTCGGCGCCGATGCTGTATGTGCTCGACGGCGCGAAGGCGCTGACGAAGGCGGTCCGTAAGCACGCGGGCAAGACGGCGCCGATCCAGCGCTGTCAAATGCACAAGCGCCGCAACGTGACCGGCCATTTGCCGGAGCCATACCGCGAATCGGTGGACCGCAAGATGGCGAACGCTTATGCGATGTCAAGCTGCGCGGACGCCAAGGCGGCCTTGGAGAAGCTGCATCGCGAGTTGCTGGAGTTGAATCCGTCGGCGGCGCGTTCGCTCGAAGAGGGGAGAGAGGAAACGCTGACGGTGCACCGGCTCGGACTCGACGATCTGCTGCGTTGTACGCTGGCGACGACGAACCCGATCGAGTCGGCCTTCTCGGTGGTGGACCGCGTCTGCGGCCGGGTGAAGCGCTGGCGGGGAGGCGATCAGCGCGAGCGTTGGGTGGGCGCGGGTCTGTGGCTGGCCGAGAAAAGCTTCCGGCGGGTCAAAGGCTACCGGCACTTGCCGAAATTACTCGACCAGCTCGGCAGACTGTCGCCGCCGCCTCCGGCCCAGGCCCAAGCGGCGTAAACTACAAGTTCTGGAGAGCCGCGCGTTTCAACGGAATTCTGGACATCCTCGGCCATAAATCTGCTTGCGGCCGGCGCCGGCGAAGCTGAGATTGCTGCTGGCGTCGAGAAACTCCCGCATCTCGGCCAGGGTGAGACGTTCGGCATGCTGCATGGTGACTTGCATTCACCCGCATTGTGCCCTGACCCGGCTTGTTCATCTTCAGGCTCATCTTGTGTTGGAAACACTCCTCCCCTTCAGGCTCATCTTGCATTGGACAACTCTCTCCTACCAGAAGATTCTCAATTACGCCCGCACGACCACGACCCAAACAGGGCTCCGCGTCTCCGCTTACCTGGATCGCCGCTACTATCCTCGCGGCCGCAAGCCCACCCCGGAACAAATCGCCTCACTCCGCCTGCAGCGCCATGAAACTCTGCCCCAGTGGAATTACACCATCAAGCCCCAACTGTAAAGTTGTTCTTGCGTGGTCCCTTAGACCGCCCCGTTGCGCCGAAGTTCCTCGCCCCCCATCTCGTCCAGGGTCAGAGCATCCTTATGTTTTACACATACGGTCAGCAACACTAGGCCAAAATCTTCTGCACTACTTTGCCATGCACGTCTGTCAGGCGGAAGTGCCGGCCCTGATATTTGAAGGTGAGCTTGGTGTGCTCGACGCCGAGCAGGTGCATCATGGTCGCGTGCAGGTCGTGGACGTGGACGGGGTCTTTGGCGATGTTGTAGCAGTAGTCGTCGGTCTCGCCGTAGCTCATGCCGGGTTTGACTCCGCCGCCCGCCATGAAGATTGTGAAGCATCGCGGGTGATGGTCGCGGCCGTAGTCGTCTTCGGTGAGGCGTCCCTGGCTGTAGACGGTGCGGCCGAACTCGCCGCCCCAAACGACCAGCGTGTCTTCGAGCATTCCGCGGTCTTTGAGGTCTTGAATCAGCGCGCCCGTGCCCTGATCGGTATCTTTGGACTGCTTGCGGATGCCCTTGGGGAGTTCGGTGTGCTGGTCCCAGCCGCGGTGGAAGAGCTGGATGAAGCGAACGCCCCGCTCGGCCAGCCGCCTTGCCAAAAGGCAATTGGCGGCAAAAGTTCCCGGCTTGCGCGCGTCGCTGCCGTAAAGCTCAAACGTGCTGTCGGGCTCGCCGGAGAGATCGGTCAGCTCCGGGACCGAACTCTGCATGCGGTAGGCCATCTCATATTGCGAGATGCGGGTGGCGATTTCAGGATCGCCGAATTCCTCCAGTGACAACTGGTTCAGTTTCGCCAGGTCATCGAGAAAACGCCGCCGCGCGGGCTTGCTGATGCCCGGAGGGTCCGACAAGTAAAGCACCGGGTCGCCCACGGAGCGGAACTTGACTCCCTGATAGCGGGTCGGCAAGAAACCGCTGCCCCACAGGCGGTCATAAAGCGGCTGGCCCTGTCGTCCCGAGCCGCTCGAAATCATAACAACAAAGGACGGCAGGTCCTGGTTCATGGTCCCCAAGCCATAGGAGAGCCAGGCGCCGATGCTCGGCCGGCCGGCGAGCTGAAATCCGGTTTGGAAAAAGGTCACCGCCGGGTCGTGGTTGATCGCCGTGGTGTTCATGGTCTTGATGAAGCACAGCTCGTCGGAGACTTTGGCGAGATTCGGCATCAGCTCGCTGATCCAGGCGCCCGACTGACCATGCTGCTTGAAGTCAAAGATCGTCGGCGCGACGGGGAAGCTCGTTTGGGTAGCCGTCATCCCGGTCAGACGCTGACCCTGGCGGATCGAGTCCGGCAGCTCGCTGGCTCGCCGGTCCTTGAGATTGGGCTTGTAGTCGAAAAGGTCCATCTGAGACGGAGCCCCCGACTGGAACAGATAGATTACTCGCTTGGCTTTGGGCGCGAAGTGCGGCAGGCCGGGAAGGCCCGCCGAGGAGTCGTCACCGGCAGACTTCGCGGCCGTCGCCCCAAGCTCATCCTTGAACAAGTTCGCCAGAACCGCTGTTCCGATGGTGGCGCTGGAGCGGCCGAAGAAGTGCCGCCTGGTCATATGGAGTTGACGTTCGAGTTCCGGGTTCATGGGTATCCCTCCGCTGAATCTAAATTTTGCCGCTGAACTGAACTAGCCGAACTCCGGCCAATCGAGTTTGGGTTCCAAACTTCCTCGGAGCAAGGATTTCATCCCAGCCGGCGGCGCGCCCTGTCGCGGGGGCAGCGAGAAACTCCCGCCGCAGCGAAAACTATTCCTTCGTGATCGTCTCGTCCAAGTTCAAGATCAAGCTCGCGACCGTCGTGTAAGACGCCAGTTCGGCAATGTTCAGCTCTTGACCGCGGGGATGTTCCCCTTGCGTGACGAGAGCCAGCGCCGCCTTGCGATCGGTTTCAAAGTTATCCAGGTGGTGCTGAAAACTGTTGACAAGAATCTCGCTCCGCCGCTCTCCCGGCTCCCGGGCCGTCGCCAATCGATAGCCATAGGCCACCCGCTCGGCGGGGGTGCTGCCGCCCTCGGTCATCATTCGCTCCGCCATCATCCGCGAGGACTCGACGAAGGTCACGTCGTTCATTAGATTCAGGGCTTGCAGCGGCGTGTTCGTTCTGGTTTCGCGGACGGTGCAGGCTTCACGCCCGGCGGAGTCGAAATTCAGCATGGCCGGCGGCGGCACGGCGCGCTTCCAAAAGGTGTAGAGGCCCCGCCGGTAGAGCTTGTCGCCGTGATCTTGCGGATACCCTTTGCCGCCCGCCAGCTCCGTCCACAGCCCCGCGGGCTGATAGGGCTTCACCGACGGTCCGCCGACCTTTTCGACCAGCAACCCGGAGATTGCGAGCGCCTGGTCGCGCAGCACTTCCGCGGGCAGCCGAAAACGTGGCCCTCGCGCCATGAGGCGATTCTCTGGATCCCTCTGATAAAGCTCCGCGTCCGCTCTTGAAGACTGTCGGTAGGTGGCGCTCATGACGATCGTCTTCATGACGCCCTTGACGTCCCAGCCACTGCCGGCAAACTCGGCCGCGAGCCAGTCGAGCAGGTCCATGTAAACAGGCCACTCCCCTTGAGAGCCGAAATCCTCCACCGTTTTGACCAAGCCCACGCCAAAAAGCATCTGCCAAAAACGGTTCACGGTGACTCGCGCGGTAAGCGGATTGGAGGGGCTGGCCAGCCAGCGTGCAAAGCTCAGCCGGTCATTCGAGGCGCTCTCGGGAATCGGAGGAAGAACCGCGGGCACCCCCGGCGTTACCTTCTCTCCGGGCGCGTCGTAGGCTCCGCGCAGCAGCAGATGCGTGTCGCGCCGATTCTCCCGCTCCTGCATGACCATGACCGTCGGGAAACTTTTGACGAGCTGCTCCCGCTTCTTCCTGAGGCCCACAAGCTCTTGCCAGGCCACCTGAATCTCTTCAGGCGAATATTGGTCGAGGAACGCCAGCCGCAGCTTGTCCTTCTCCGCTTGGGTGCGGCCGGCGGCCGCTATTTTGGCGATTTCGCTCAGTGATTCGGCCGTTGCCACGACACTAACTTCCGCGGGGCGCAGCACGCGGTCATAGATGCGGACGTCGTCGATCAGGCCCTCGAAGCGCGGCTGATCGCCGTCGCCCGCGCCAATGCGCAACGGCCCCTTCGCGCCGAAGGGCTGGTTCAGCTCGTCTAGAACAAACCTCCGTTTGGCCGGCTTGCCATCCACGTAGATCTTGCTGCCTTCGGCGAGCAGAGAGCCGTCGTAGGTAGCGAGAACGTGATGCCATTGATTGAGCCCGATCGGATCGGCGGTTTCCACGCGGCTCGAGTCATCGAGCCAGCGCGTCACCATGTTGAGCTGCAGCTTGCCGTCTTTCAGGAAAAGCCCCCACCCTTTCACCTCGGTCGGGACGGCGTTGGAGCGGGAAATAATCGTGCCGTTGGGGCCCCTCGGGTAGATCCACGCCGAGAGCGTGTAGTTCTCGTAAAACCGGAAGGGCGCTATGTCTCCGGCTTCGATGAATCGTTTGCCGTCGAAGCTTGCCGCCTGCCCTAACCGCCCATCCGAAAAATCGGGCAACCCATCGCGCAATTTGGGACGCACATCCCGGGAAGCACCCGGCGTGGTCCCGGACAGGTTGCCATCCAGCGGATAGTGCGCAAGCAGCCCGTCCTGCAGCGACCAATCAACTCGCGAAGACTCCGTGAGCGCTTTCTCCCAATCCTTCTGGGCGCTATCCAGGCCGGCTTCGAACCGCTTGAACGATTTCTCGGCAAGCGCGAGATTCTTATCCAGCGTCTTGAGTTCCCGCTGCTGCTCGCGCGTGGGGGCCTCAATGAAGGGCGGCGAGTTGCCGTACTTGAAAGCATTGCCTCGTTCGGGAATGTTATTGAAATAGGCGAAGAGCTTGTAGAACTCCTTTTGCGTGATGGGGTCGTACTTGTGGTCGTGGCAGCGCGTGCATCCCATCGTCAGCCCCAGCCATACGGTGGAAGTCGTTTCGACCCGGTCGACCACATACTCGACCGCGTACTCCTCGGCGATGATGCCGCCCTCGCCGTTGCCGCGGTGATTGCGATTGAAACCGCTAGCAATCTTTTGTTCCAGCGTGGCGCTGGGAAGCATGTCGCCGGCAATCTGCTCAATCGTGAACTGATCGAAGGGCATATTGTTGTTGAATGCCTCGATCACCCAGTCACGCCAGCGCCACATGTAGCGCTCGGCGTCGGTCTGGTAACCGTTGGTGTCGGCGTAGCGGGCCGCGTCCAGCCAGCGGACCGCCATCCGCTCTCCATAGCGCGGAGATTTCAACAGACGGCCGACGACCTTCTCGTAGGCATTCGGCGAAGTGTCATTGAGGAAGGCATCGATTTCCGCCAGCGTCGGAGGCAAGCCGGTCAGGTCGAGAGTCACGCGCCGAAGGAGTGTCGCACGGCCGGTTTCCGCTGAAGCAGACAGGTTCTCCCGGTCGAGCCGGGCCAGCACGAAACTGTCAATCGGATTGCGCGGCCAGCTTGGGTCGCTGACTTCAGGAGGCTCGGGGCGTTTCGGCCTGATGAACGACCAGTGCTTTTGCCACCGCGCACCGTCGGCGATCCAGCGTTTGAAAAGATCAATTTCCTCACCGCTCAGCTTCTTCCCCGAGTGGATCGGCGGCATGCGGATCGCTTCGTTGTCCGTCGTGATACGCTGGACCAGTTGGCTTTCGCCGGGCTTGCCGGGGACAATCGCGAATCGCCCGCCCAGATCCGCCTTGGCGCTTTCTTCATTGTCGAAACGAAGGTTGCTCAACCTCTTCGACTTGTCGGGCCCATGGCACGTATAGCACTTGTCGGAGAGGATGGGCCGAATGTCCCGGTTGAACTCAACCGCCGGGCCGCTCTCGTCTTTGGGCGCGGCTGACGCGGGGCCAACGCCGAGTAACGCCAGCAGCATGGCACTAAAGGCTGCGTATAGCCTCGGATGACGGATTTTGGTAGGCATGATTGTGCGAAGATCTCCAGGTTAATTATAGCTCGGCGGGCGGTGATGATTCAGCCGGCATTACCAGCCCTCGGTGGTTCTGCCGTCGAGGGCGAGCCGAGAGGTTCACGTGGTCCAGGGCTCGGGTTCCTCCAAAGTCCTTGACAATGTCGGGGGCTTCAAGCAGGGAACTGAAATCTTGCCGTCCTGTGTCAAACCCGCGGCAGTCTATCAGTAGCAGGAAGCTCCGCCGCGCAGTCGATGTTGCGGCAGTCGAAGTGGCGCTCCAAAAAAAGCGCTCCAAAAAAAACTTGACCGAATGCCTGTCTCGGGCTATACTTTAGGTAGGCGAAGAAAAAGCGAAAGGTCGCGAGCGTGGGAAACAACATCAAAGTAGGGCCCGCCGGCTGGTCGTATGAGGACTGGAAGGGCGTCGTTTATCCATCTCCCCGCCCTCGCGGCTTCCACGAAGCGGCTTACCTCGCCCGCTACTTTGCGGTCATCGAAATCAACACGTCTTTCTATCGCCCTTTGCGGCCGGAGCTTGCCCGACTGTGGGTCGACAAAGTGGCGGGGCGCCAGGATTTCCAATTCACCGCCAAGCTCTACCGGGTATTCACCCACGAACGCATCCTGAACAAGCACGATGTCCGCAACTATTGCGACGGCATTGCCCCACTGGTCGAAGACGGGCGTCTCGGATGCCTGCTGATGCAGTTCCCCTGGTCGTTCCGTTACAGCCGGGAAAACCAGCAATACTTGCGAAGAGTCAAACAAACATTCCGGGACTACCCCTTGGTGGCCGAGCTACGGCACGCCAGTTGGAACTCAGAAGAGGCCCTCAGCGTGCTGAGGGAGAACGAAATCGGGTTTGCCAACATCGACCAGCCTCATTTGCACCACTGCTTTCCGGCAACGGCTTACGCAACCTCTTCGATCGGTTACGTACGCTTGCACGGCCGAAACTACCACGAATGGTTCAATTTCCAGGACAAAGCCGGCCGGACAGACGGACTCACTCCGGTCCAGGCGCGCTACAACTACCTCTATTCGCCGGCACAGTTGGAAAAGTGGGCTCAGCGAGTCCAAAACATCGCTGGCCAGACAACAACCACCTATGTCGTGACCAACAATCACTTCCAAGGCAAGGCGGTAGTCAACGCCCTCCAGCTCATGGATATGGTGTCCGGCGAACGTGTCTCGGTACCACCGAAATTGCTAGACCGCTACCCGGAGCTGCGCTCGATCGCCCGCAACGCGCCTGCCCAACGCTCGCTGTTTTTGGTGCCGCCGACAGAACGCACGCACAAGCTGGCCAGCTAGCCGCGTACCGAGGTGAGTCACAAGACCGCTTCATCCCAATGCTCGATCACGCTTTTCATGTGGTTGAGAAACTCGTCGGCCAGCGCGCCGTCGAGCAGCCGGTGGTCGAAGGTGAGGGTCACATAGCTGATCGAACGAATCGCGATGGCGTCGTTAATGACGATGGGTGCTTTGTGCACCGCGCCGAGTCCCAGGATCGCCGATTGGGGCTGGTTGATGGCAGGCGTCGCCAGCAGGCTGCCGTAGGAGCCGTAGTTGGAAATGGAGAAGGTGCCTTCGCGGACCTCCTCCGGCTTGAGCTGCTTGTTTCGGGCTCGGGAGGCAAGGTCCGTGACGGCTCGCTGCAACTCGATCGTGCTTTTATGGTCCGCGTTTCGGATGACCGGCGCAACCAGTCCCCAATCGAGCGCAACCGCAATGGCGATGTTGATGTCGTTGTGGTAGATCACCTGATCGCCGTCCAGCGAGGCATTGACCGCCGGGAAGGCTTTGAGGGCCGAAGCAGCGGCCATCAAGAAGAACGGCATGTAGGTGAGCTTGATTCGGTGGCGTTCCAGGAACTGATCCTTGACCTTTTCACGAGTGTTCGCAACAGCCGTCACGTCGAATTGATGAATCGTCGAGACGTGCGGCGCGACGCGTTTCGTCATCGCCATGTGCCCGGCGATTCGCTTGCGCATGATGCTGAGCGGTTCGACCCGGTGGTCACCGAAACGGGCGTGCGGCGCCGAGTGGAAAACGGCCGCAAGCGCAGCCGGCACGGCCGTCGATGGCGCCGCAATCTCGGCAGCCGGGGTTTCGGCCACGGGGTCGGTTGCGTCCTTGCGGCTCGCTAGATACGTCTCGATGTCTTTCTTCGAGATTCGGCCGCCTTGACCCGTTCCCTTGATCTGCCGCAGGTCGATGTTGTGCTCTCTTGCGAGCCGCTTCACCAACGGTGATGAACGTAGGGGAGTTGACTCCTCGGGGGCAGGTTCGACTGCCTGTGGCGCTTCCGGCGGAGGGGCCGCCGCGGCCGAGATGTTGTCGCCGTTGGACCCGTCCGCGGCTAGGCTGGAATCAGCAATAGCCTGGGAGGTTGGTTGCTCGCTCGTGGAGACGCTGTCGCCGATTCTTCCCACTACGGTGTTGATCTCGACCGTTTCGCCTTCCTGCACCAACATTTCTGCTAGTATTCCCGTCGCCGGCGCGGGAACTTCCGCGTCAACTTTGTCTGTTGAGATTTCCAGTAGGGGCTCGTCCAGTTCGACCTGCTCTCCTACCTTCTTGAGCCACTTGGTGAGGGTACCCTCGACGATGCTTTCGCCCATTTGGGGCATGAGAACGTCTGTCATTGGTTCCTCTGAGCCGGGTGCAATGAGAACCCGCGACGATTTGGGGGCGGGCCGATGTTGGAGCAGTGGGCTTTCAAGATCAAACCATAGTCGCGGGGAGAGCGCAACCCAACCCTTCGGGGTTCTATTTACCTTCGGCGGACTTGTCCGCTCACTCGCGACCCCTCACTTGCGTTCGGGGCTCTGTTCGGCATTCGAATACTTTGGAAAAGCTCTCAACCACGAGAGGAATGATCGTCTTGTAGCTGATCACCCGTCCGGTGATGGATTCTAAAGACGTCACCGGCTTCTGGATCCCGCACGGCACGATGCAGTTGAAGTATTCCATCTCCGGCGACACGTTCAAGGCCACTCCGTGCGACGTAACCCAGCGGCTGATATGAACCCCAATCGCCGCTAGCTTCGCCTCGCCAACCCAGACTCCCGTGCAGCCCGCCAGCGGCTCCGCCTGGACCCCCAGCCCGGCGACGGATTCGATGATCACCTGCTCCAGCGCCCGGACATACGCAACCACGTCGCGCTTCCAATTCCTTAGGTCGAGGATCGGGTACACCACCAACTGGCCGGGTCCGTGATAGGTGACGTCCCCGCCGCGATCGGTTGGGCACAACTCGATGCCCAGCCGTTCCAGTTCACTTTCGGACACCAGCACGTTTTGACGGTTGGCGTTGCGGCCCAGAGTGATCACGTGCGGGTGTTCAACAAACAGCAACTGGTCGGGAATTTCGCCCCTCTTGCGGCGGGCGACAAGCTCCTGCTGCAAATCCCAAGTGGCGCCAAACGGCATGAGCCCCAGGTCGCGGTATTGGCAGACCGATTCTTGACTCCGCGCGCTCCGCGAGCCGGTACCGGCTGAGGCAAACCCATTGGGGAGACGTCCGGGCGCGGATTCAAGCGGCCGCGATACCCCGCTCAAACGCGCCTGGTCTAGCTGAGTCCCGCCGGCTGCGTCAGGCATTGATCGCCATTCCGTAGACACTGTTGAAGGCCTCCTGCACGGCTTCTGACAGCGTCGGGTGTGCATGAATGGTCGACGTAATCGACTCCACCGTCGCTTCGGAAGCCATCGCGACCACGGCCTCGGAGATCAACTCCGTCGCCGACGGGCCGATGATGTGGACCCCCAGAATTTCGCTCGAACTCTCCCCGGCCACCACTTTGACAAATCCGCCGTGGCGGCCCAGGATCGATGCCTTGCTGTTGGCGCGAAAGTTGAACTTGCCGATTTTCACCGCATGGCCCTGCTCCCGCGCCTGAGCTTCAGTCAAGCCAACGCTGCCAATTTGCGGCTCACAGTAAACCGCTGACGGGCTCTGCGAATAGTTGATCGGGTCCACATCTTTTCCGGCCATATGGCCCGCCGCGACCAGCCCCTCCATCGATGCTACATGAGCGAGTTGAGGCGAGCCGGCCACGATGTCGCCAATCGCGCGAACTCCCGGCTCGGCCGTTTCCATCCACTCATTCACCTGGATGAAACCGCCCTCGGTCTGGACGGCCGTGTTCTCCAGCCCTATCTTTTCCGTATTGGGGCTGCGTCCCACGGCGATCAGCAGCTTCTCCGCGGAAAGCTGCTGCTGTTTTCCTTCGCTATCGGTGAATTCGATACGAACGAGGCCACCGTCATCTTCCGCCTTCTCGAGTTGCGCGCCAGTCTGAGCCTGAATACCTTTTCTGCGAAAAGCCCGCGCCAGTTCAGTGGAAATCTCCTCGTCCTCAAGCGGGACGATGCGGGGCAGAGCCTCGAGTATCGTTACCTCGCTTCCAAAGCTACCGTAGATGGATGCAAACTCGACTCCCACGGCTCCGGCGCCAATAATCGCCAGCGAGCGAGGAACCTCGGAGAGTTCCAATATCTCGACGTTGGTGAGAAGTTTATCCGGCGCGACGCTCAAGCCCGGCATCGTTCGTGCCTCCGAGCCCGTGGCCAGCACGATGTGCCGCGCGCTGATTTCGGTCCGGCCGCCGGCGCTCGCAACCTCGACTCTTCCTCCCCCCAGCAGCTTTCCGAACCCGGCAATCCGGTCGATCTTGTTCTTCTTGAAAAGGAACTCGATGCCCTTGGCGTGGCCCGCGACGATCTCTCGCTTGCGCTGCTGCATGAGCTCGAAATCCAGTTCGACGCCGCTCGTTTTGATCCCGATTCGCCCGGCGTGAAGAGTCTGTTCATAGACTTCCGCGAAGTGCAGCAAAGCTTTGGTTGGAACGCATCCAACGTGCAGGCACGTGCCTCCCAGCTTGGCGTTTTTCTCAACGACGCCGACCTTCAGACCGTACTGCGCCGCGCGGATCGCGGCCACATATCCGCCCGGTCCGCTGCCGATGATCAATACGTCGTAGGACATCGACTATCCAGTCTATCAAAGGGGGAATTCTTTCCAATTCGGCCAGGAAAAATCGAGAAGTGCGGTCGCGACGGTGGGACGAAGCCCGGGCGCGGCAGGGACGGGAGCCCGCGCTTACGTCGGCCCGGAGGCCGACGCTGCCCGCCGGGAGGCGCGCGCCACCTCGCGCTTCGCCGCTCGATGAGAATCGCGGACCAGCCGCGAGATGACACCTTCCCGCGGAAGGCCGTGTTCACGCTCACCGGCTCCTCAATCGCTCCTGGCAGTTGATTGTTCCCACGCTTCCTCGATATCGCAAGAGTCTGCCCCAGACAACTACGGAGTCTTGTTTCCATGTCATCCATCGACGTACCTCTCAAGGGCGGTGGTTTCGGACAAACCAGCAGGCGCGACCTATGGTGGGTCCAACCTCTTGCCGTTTTCATCGGATTGCCCTAATTCATCGCCGAACGAGCAGAGAGCTTGAACCCGCGGCAAGCGCTGGCGTATCATCTTAGATTCCCGTGGACAGTCTTACTCATGATGTACTCATCGTCGGGGGCGGCGGAGCCGGTCTCCGCGCGGCCATTGCCGTCGCTGAATTCAACCCCAAGCTGAGCGTCGCGATTGTCTCCAAGGTCTACCCGATGCGGAGTCACACCGTCTCGGCGGAGGGCGGCTCGGCCGCGGTGATCGGGGACGACGACACCCTTGACGAGCACGCCTACGACACGATCTCAGGCGGCGATTGGATGTGTGACCAAGACGCGGTCGAGGCGTTCGTCCAGGAAGCCCCCCAGGAGATGGTGCGCCTGGAGCACTGGGGCTGCCCTTGGAGCCGGCGCGAGGACGGGCGCGTCAACGTTCGCTCCTTCGGCGGAATGAAAAAGAAGCGTACTTGGTTTGCCGCCGACAAAACCGGGTTCCACATGCTGCACACGCTGTTTCAGACCAGCCTCAAGTATGAGTCGGTCGTCCGTTATGACGAATGGTTCGTGACCAAATTGCTGGTAGACGATGGCCGCGCGGGCGGCGTCGTAGCCATCGAGATGGCGACGGGAAGGATTCAGGCCATCTCGGCCAAGGCCGTCATCATTTGCACCGGCGGCTGCGGCAAAGTATTCCCCTTCACCACCAACGCCAGCATCAAAAACGGTGACGGAATGGCCATGGCGTTCCGCGCCGGCGCGCCCCTCAAGGATATGGAGTTTTTCCAATATCACCCGACGGGGCTGCCGTTTACCGGAATCTTGATTACCGAGGCGTCGCGCTCGGAAGGCGGCTACCTGCTCAACAAAGACGGCTATCGCTATCTTCAGGACTACGACCTCGGCAAGCCCGAACCGAAGCCCGTTCTGCGGAGCATGGAGCTGGGTCCGCGGGACCGCCTCTCCCAGGCGTTCGAAAAAGAGCGGGAGAGGGGGCGTACGATCGAAGGACCCTACGGCCACGTCGTCCATCTCGACTTGCGGCACCTGGGAGAAAAGGTGATCAACACCCGGCTTCCCTTCGTCCGTGAGCTCTGCAAGAAATACCAGGGCATCGACCCGATCACGGATCTGATTCCCGTGCGGCCGGTGATTCATTACGTGATGGGGGGCGTTCATACCGATATCCATGGGGCGACGCCGTTGAAGGGACTCTATGCGGCGGGTGAGGCCGCCTGCGTCAGCATCAACGGAGCGAATCGCCTGGGCTCGAACTCACTGACCGAGTTGCTTGTGTTCGGCGCGCGTGCCGGAAAGGCCGCCGCTGCCTACGCCGCTGAGCGAGATAGTCCGTCCGCTAGCGCGATTGCGGCCCAGGCCGCGGACGAAAAGAAGCGGCTGGAGCAGGAATATCTTAACAAGACTGACGGCGCCGAATCGATAGCAGGCATTCGCGAGGAGATGCAGAAGACAATGGAAGAAGGGTGCGGTATCTACCGCACGGGCTCGTCGATCGAGGCCTCGGCGAATAAGCTGCGCGAGTTGCAGGAGCGCTACCGGAAGATCGCCGTCCACGATCACAGCCGTACGTTCAATACCGAGTGGACCGCGGCGCTCGAGCTGGGTTGCATGCTGGACGTCGCCGAGACGGTTGTACAGTCCGCCTTGAACCGGACTGAGTCTCGCGGCGCGCACCAGCGCACGGACTTCCCCAAACGCGACGACGAAGGCTTCTTGGGACATTCGCTGATCAGGCGGCAAGAGGATGGTTCGTCAAAGGTGGAACTGCTGCCGGTGACGATCACGCGGTGGCCCCCGGGGGAAAGGGTTTACGGAAGATAGGCGGCTCTGCGAATCAGCGGCCGCACTGTAAACTGAAATACGAACGGCAGGAAGTTCGTGTTGGCGCCGGGCAATCGGTAGAAGACCTATATGATCAGCAACTACACCGCCAAGTACACAAAGATCAGCTCCGGCTACTTAGGTCAACTGATAGAGTGGCCTGAAGTAATCACTGAAGGACCGACGCTGGAAGAGTGCCGCGAGATGCTCCAGGACGCTGTGCGTGAAATGATCCAGGCTTACCGGCAGCAAGAGAAAGAAATACCGGCCGGGAGGGCCTTGCTGGAACAGATAACCGTCGAGGTATGAGTGCCGGTACGACGGCGCGACCTCATCAAATACTTCGAAGGAAATGGATTTCACCTTCTGCGCGAAGGCGGCAACCATTCGATTTACACGAACAACGATAAGACAATACCGATCAAACGACATCGAACAATCGACAGGATCACCGCTAATGAATTATGCAAACAGGCGGGGCTAAAGCCGAAGTTCTAGTGAATGTGAGTTGGGTCCGTCAGAGACTCAGCGAGGCCGCTGTAAATTGAGGCGGGCGCCCCGATTGGGCAACCACGCCAGGTAGCCGAACATGGCAGAAACAATCAATCTCGAAGTAACCCGCTACTCTCCGGAAAGCGACACCGAGCCTAGAACTCAGCAATACGAAGTCCCGTTGCGTGAAGAGTGGGTCGTTCTTGACGCGCTGAACCACATTAAGAACGAGTTGGACGGTTCCCTCTCCTACCGCTGGTCTTGCCGCATGGGCGTCTGCGGCAGTTGCGGCATGATGATCAACGGCGAACCCACCCTGACCTGCGCGGCGTTCCTGCATAGCTACGCGCCAGGCCCCATCCGGGTCGAGCCCCTGCGGTACTTTCCGGTGGTCCGGGATCTGGTCGTCGACATCACGGATTTTCTGGCGAAGCTCCACAAGGTAAAACCGTGGATCGTTCGGGAACAGGAGAAACCACTATCGGAAGGGGAGCACCTTCAGACACCGCAAGAGCTCGACACTTTCAAGCAGTTCAGCATGTGCATCAACTGCATGTTGTGCTATTCGGCTTGCCCGGTGTACGGACTCGAGCCCGAGTTTACGGGCCCGGCGGCTATCGCTTTGGCGCAACGCTACAACCTGGACTCCCGGGACCAGGGGGCCGCGGAGCGCCTGGAGATTCTTTCCCAGGAGGAGGGCATCTGGGGCTGTACGTTTGTCGGAGAATGCACGAAAGTGTGCCCCAAGAACGTTGATCCCGCCGGCGCCATTCAGCAATACAAATTGACGGCGACGATGGACTGGTTTAAATCCGTTCTGATGCCTTGGGGAGCGAAATGAGGTCCGCGGGCGGCTACACCGAATATCACCCCAGGTGGTACCGCAAACGAGTGTCGACGTACTGGTGGCTTCACAGCTGGGCGTACTTTAGGTTCATCCTCAGAGAGCTCAGCAGCGTCTCCGTTGCTTACTTTGTTGTTCTCACTCTTTTTCAGATCCGCGCCCTGACCCTGGGCCCTCAGGCCTATGCGGAGTTTGAGAATCGTTTGGAGAGTCCGCTCATCATTGTCCTCAGCGTAATCAGTTTTCTTTTTGTCGTGTTTCACGCGATCACCTGGTTCAATCTGACGCCAAGCGCGGTGGTGATCCGCATCGGCGGGAAGCGCCTTCCGGACTTTCTGATCGCCGCGCCGAACTACGTGGCGTGGTTGGTGATTTCCGCCGCGGTGGCGTGGTTTGTGTTGGGGGGATGATGCCGAAAAAGTCGAACGAACCCTTTTTCTGGTCACTGTTCAGCGCCGGCGGCGTCATGGCGGCTTTACTGGTCCCGGTCCAGCTATTCTTATTTGGTCTCGCATTTCCTCTCGGCTGGCTGGAACCTCCGGGATACGAGAAGCTGCTGGTCTTGCTTCAACATCCGCTGACCCGTGTTTATCTGTTCCTGCTGTGCTTTCTGGGGCTTTTCCACTGGGCGCATCGCTTTCGCTTCACACTCTATGATGGCCTTCAGATCAAGCATTTGAACGAATTGATCTTCACTTTCTGCTACGGTGGCGCCGTCGCCGGAACGGCATGGGCGGGCTACCTGCTTTGGAATATCCACTGACCGGGGAACAATGCCCCGCGGGCGATCAGCAAAGGAGGCCCTGTGGAATTCAGACTCAAAGAGATCTCGAAAAGCAGCATTCCCGAGGCCCTGGAGAAAGTTGAGCGCTACCGGCTTTTGAACGAGCCCCGCGAGGCGGAGAGCATTTGCCTCGACGTGCTGCGGGTCGAGCCGGAAAACCACGAGGCGCTCATCGCCCTTCTGCTGTCTTTGACGGACCAGGTCGGTTCCGCCATGGGGGGACGGGGCGTGGCCAGAGCGATGGAGGAGGCTCGCAAGCTGCTTCCCCGCTTGCGCACCGAATATGAGCGAGCCTATTACTCGGGGATCATCTGTGAGCGCAGAGCGAAGGCCAGACTCGAACAGGGCGGCCCGCGCTCCGGATTTGTTACTTACGAAGGCCTGAGGGAGGCGATGAACTGGTACGAAAAGGCGGAAGCCATCCAGCCCGCGGGCGACGATTTCGCCATCATTCGCTGGAACGCCTGTGCCCGGCTCATCATGAGCAGCCACGAAATTCGACCCGAGGCGGCAGACCAGGTTGAACCTGTCTTGGAGTAGCCGTTCCACTCGGCGTCTCCTCATTAGCGCCGGGAATTCTTCGCACAGGTAACTGCACGCTGGCCAGTAGCTGAATCCGCTGTCGTCCTTTCCGGTCGTTGCGGCCAATCTGATTAGTGACTCATATGCCGGGTGTTAGAATCAAAGTTAATCCTTCGGGAGTTCCCCCCCAAATGAAGGGCTATCTGCGTGGGCTGTCGTCCACGGTCGGGATAAAGTTTTTGGTGGCGGTCACGGGCCTGATATGGGTTCTGTTCGTGACCGTTCACATGCTGGGAAATCTGCAAATCTACTTAGGCCCGGAGGCAATCAATAGTTACGCCGCTTTTCTCAAATCGAATCCTGGCCCGCTCTGGGTGGCCCGATTCGGCTTACTTGCGGCGCTTATCATTCACGTCTGGGGAATTACGAAGCTGAGCCTCGCGAACCGTAAGGCGCGCCCCACCCCCTACGCTGTCAAGAAAACAGTCCGCTCGACCTTCTCCTCCCGCACGATGGTGATGAGCGGGTTGGTGTTGCTGTCGTTTGTCATCTACCACTTGCTGCACTTCACCATGGGAGTCACTCATCCTGAGCACTTCCATCTGGAGGACGCGGTTGGCCGTCACGACGTCTATTCCATGACGGTTTTGGGTTTTCAACAGCCGATTGTCTCGATCGCCTACATCGTGGCGACGGTCCTGCTGGGTTTGCACCTCAGCCACGGTGTCGCGAGTCTATTCCAGACGATGGGCTTGAGCCGGCCATGGATCGCACCGCTGATCGAAAGGTTGGGTCTCGTGGTCACGGTCATTGTCGTCATCGGTAACGTCATGATCCCTTTATCGGCATTATTCGGGCTGATCGAGCCGGCCCAGGGCGCAAACTAGCGATGAACTTGGACGCCAAAATCCCCTCCGGACCCCTCGAGCAGAAGTGGGACCGGCACATGGCCGAGATCAAGCTCGTCAGCCCGGCGAACAAGCGCAAGTTTGACGTCATTGTGGTGGGATCCGGACTGGCGGGCGCTTCGGCGGCTGCGACGTTAGCGGAGCTGGGCTATAGCGTCGACTGCTTTTGCTTCCAGGATAGTGCTCGCAGGGCCCACAGCATTGCCGCTCAGGGTGGTATAAACGCCGCCAAGAATTACCCCAACGACGGGGATTCGATTTACCGGCTCTTCTATGACACTGTCAAGGGCGGCGATTTTCGAAGCCGCGAAGCGAATGTTTACCGGCTGGCCCAGGTTAGTAACAACATCATTGATCAATGCGTGGCCCAGGGCGTGCCCTTCGCCCGCGAGTATGGCGGACTGCTCGCCAATCGGTCGTTTGGGGGCGCGCTTGTCTCCCGCACGTTTTACGCTCGCGGGCAGACCGGGCAGCAGCTGCTCCTGGGCGCCGTCTCGGTGCTGAACCGCCAGATCGGCGAAGGCGCCGTCCGCATGCACGTCCGTACGGAAATGATGGACTTGGTCGTTGTGGATGGCCGCGCCCGAGGGATCGTGACACGTGACTTAGTAAGCGGGGAGATACGCTCGTGGGCTGCCCATGCCGTGGTCCTAGCCACCGGAGGTTACAGCAATGTGTTTTATCTGTCGAGCAATGCCAAGGGCAGCAATGTCTCCGCTAGTTACCGTGCGTACCTGCGCGGAGCTGCCTTCGCCAACCCCTGCTTCACACAGATCCACCCTACCTGCATTCCGCATAGCGGCGATTACCAGTCGAAACTGACGCTGATGTCCGAGTCGCTGAGGAACGATGGGCGGGTATGGGTATCCAAACGCAAGGGCGACCGGCGCCCCGCCAATGAGATCAGCGAGGATGAACGCGATTACTACCTGGAAAGAAAGTACCCAAGTTTCGGCAACCTCGCGCCCCGCGACATTTCCTCCCGCAGCGCCAAGGAGGTCTGCGACGAGGGGCGCGGCGCGGGGCCGACGGGTCAGGGCGTGTACCTGGATTTCTCGGAAGCGATCCAGCGTCTGGGCAAAGACGTCATCGAACAGCGATACGGCAACCTTTTTCACATGTATCAAAAGATCGCGTCGGAGGATCCCTACCAGGTTCCCATGAGAATCTACCCGGCGGTGCATTACACCATGGGCGGTCTGTGGGTGGATTACAGCCTGATGAGCACGATTGCGGGGCTTCATGTGATCGGTGAAGCTAACTTCTCCGACCACGGAGCGAACCGTTTAGGCGCAAGCGCACTGATGCAGGGCCTCGCGGACGGCTACTTCATCCTGCCGCACACCATCGGTCACTACCTGGCCAGCCGGAAGCTGGATGCCGTCTCGGCCGGCAACCCCGAATTCAAGCGGGTGGAAGCGGAAGTGCGCGAGCGGGTTGAAAAGCTGCTCAACATCAACGGCAAACGGTCGGCCGACTCGTTCCACCGGGAGCTGGGCCTGCTGCTGTGGGAGAATTGCGGGATGTCCCGCAACGCTAGCGGCCTCAAACAGGCGTTGCAACGAATCCCGGAGCTGCGCGAAGAATTTTGGAACAACGTTCGGATTCCCGGCGAAGGCCAGGAACTCAATATGGCTCTCGAATATGGCGGCCGCGTCGCCGATTTCATGGAGTTTGGCGAGCTGATGTGCCGGGACGCACTCGCTCGTGAAGAATCCTGCGGCGGACATTTTCGCGAGGAGTACCAGACGGAGGACGCCGAGGCCGTGCGCGACGACGAGAACTTCTCGCATGTGACCGCCTGGGAATATCAGGGGCCGGACAAAGAGCCTCTCCAGCACAAGGAGTTGCTCCATTTCGAGGACGTCAAGCTGGCGACGCGGAGTTACAAGTAACTGGCGAACGCGGTTCATCATGAAGGTTACGCTGAGAATCTGGCGGCAGAAAAACGCTCAGGCGGCAGGTGAGCTCGTGACCTACGAGGTTCATGATGTTGTGCCCGAGATGTCGTTCGTCGAAATGCTCGACGTTCTGAACCAAGACTTGATCGCGAAAGGCGAAGAGCCTGTCGCCTTCGACCACGACTGCCGCGAAGGGATTTGCGGCATGTGTTCGATGGTGATCAACGGCATACCCCACGGACCGGAGGGCGCGACCACGACTTGCCAGCTTTATATGCGCGTGTTCAGCGACGGCGACACGATCACGGTCGAGCCCTTCCGCGCCAAGGCTTTCCCGGTGCTCCGGGACTTGGTCACCGATCGCGGCGCCTTCGACCGGATCCTGCAAGCAGCGGGTTTTGTCTCGGTCAATACCGGAGGTGCTCCGGACGCCAACCTAATCCCGGTACCCAAGCAGAAGGCGGACACTGCCATGGACGCCGCCGCTTGCATCGGCTGCGGTGCTTGCGTGGCTGCCTGCAAGAATGCATCGGCCTCCTTGTTTGTCGCGGCTAAGGTCGCCCACCTGGCGCATTTGCCGCAAGGCCAGCCGGAGCGATATCGCCGCGTGCGGGCCATGGTGGCGGCTATGGATGCGGAGGGTTTCGGTAGCTGCACGAACACCTACGACTGTGAGGCGGTTTGCCCGGAGGAGATCGGCGTCAGCTTCATTTCACAGATGAATCGTGACTATCTGAAGGCGACTCTGAGCGGAGAGTAGCGGGCTGTGTGTGGCCCCAGGACGGCACTTGGGCCGTTGCCAGGTACGGTGACAACCAAGCCGGCTTGAAGCGCCCGAGGTCTAGCGTTGCGACTGAAACCGGCTAATTTGCAATCCCGCGCTACAGGTTCTCAGGGTCGCAAGCTCGCCCAGGAGTTACTGAAGTGGTACCGCCGCCACAAGCGCGATCTCCCTTGGCGGCGCACCAAAGACCCCTACCGCGTCTGGGTCTCGGAAGTCATGCTGCAGCAGACCCGCGTGGCGGCCGTCATCCCCTACTACGAGAGGTTCTTGAAAAGATTCCCGACCGTCGATAGTCTCGCCCAAGCACCTGATCAAGATCTGCTCGGAGTTTGGAGCGGCCTGGGTTATTACCGCCGCGTTCGCCAAATGAAGGCCGCGGCGCAAGAAGTCGTCTCCGAACACGGTGGTCAATTCCCCCGCGATTATGGCGGTCTCAGGAAGCTCCCGGGCATAGGAGACTACACCGCGGCAGCGATCGCCAGCATCACGTGCGGCGAAAAGCGGGCCGTGCTGGACGGCAATGTGATTCGAGTGCTGACACGGCTGTTCGACGACGATCGCGACATCGCCCGCCCAAGCGTCAAGTCAGACCTGCAAGCTCAGGCGCAAGCCCTCATCGAGACTGTCGGCCCTCGGAGCGGCGGCACTTTCAATCAGGCAATGATGGAACTGGGAGCAACCGTCTGCACGCCCCGCAAGCCTCAATGCCTGGTCTGCCCCCTCACTGAATTCTGTATCGCTAGAAATCGGGATACACAAAGCGAACGTCCCGTCAAACTCCGCAAGGCAGCCTACAAGCGACTAAAGC
Source organism: Bryobacterales bacterium (assembly GCA_965226185.1). Lineage (GTDB taxonomy): Bacteria > Acidobacteriota > Terriglobia > Bryobacterales > UBA6623 > CBDCYS01. The sequence goes on along the minus strand of CBDDCT010000007.1, from coordinate 1,146,805 downwards.
TGGCAGTCGCGGTCGTCACCAAAGGAGCCCGCTTGCTGGTCAGGCAACGCCCGCCCGGCACCGCCGTCATGCCAGGATTCTGGGAGTTCCCCGAAGCTCCGGACAGCAAGCTCGGCAGAGAAAGCTTCCAGCACGCCGGCATCAGGCTGGGTGAACCGCTCGGTCTATTCCGCCACGCAATAACGTTCCGAGACTACAAGGGCGTGGTCTATCAAGCAAAGCTTTTGGGCAAGTTCCGCAAAGGTTATCGATGGGTCAATCAGGAAGAGCTAGGGTCGCTTCCGCTCACAACCATTAGCCGCAAAGCTCTTGCCGTTGCTCAGTGGGGTCCTGGGAAAGGGCGGAAGCAGTCTCTCGATGCGAAACTTTCCTGAACCAATTGAGTTTGTTAGAGAGAGACTAGCCGAAACCAAAACAGGGACCTGTTGATCGCCGTCGGCGAACATGATATCAGCACAAGGCCCGCCCGGCTCGTGCCCCGGGGTTCTGAGGATCGCTCCAAAAAGTCCGCGGCGCTGGCTCGTTCTCTTTCCCCGGCGCCTTCTTTTCCGTTAGTCTGGTACATTACACCGCATCGTTCTCTTTACAAAGACTAGACAGCTTCGCGGTCTTTACGAAACCCAACCAGCTTCACGAAACCAAAAGGACCCGTATCGATGTCTTCCAGCAACGTTCCAAGACGCTCCTTCCTGAAAACAGCCGCCGCCGCGCCGGCTGCCGCTGTAGCCGCACCCGCCATGCTAGCCGGAGCCGAGGCCACCAAGAAGTTTCGCCTGGGTATGATCGGCATGGGCAGACGCGGCCGTAATAACCTGACCTCGATCCTGAGGCAGCCAGAACTCGACGTCGTAGCTTTCTCGGAAGTCTACAAACCGAACTTGGAGCTGGCTTTGGAGATGGTCCTGGACGCCAAAGTCTATGCTGACTTCCGCGATCTGATCGCCGCTCCCGATATCGACGCGATTTGTATTTGCACCCCCGACCACTGGCATGCCTACATGGCCATCGAGGCTTGTAAAGCCGGCAAAGACGTCTATGTCGAAAAGCCCATCTCGGTCGCCGTCGAGGAAGGCCGCATGATGGTCCAAGCCGCCCGCAAGTACAACCGCATCGTGCAGGTCGGCACCCAGCAGCGTTCCGGGAAGCACTTTCAAAAGGTCGTCGAGATGGTCCGGGGCGGCAAGATTGGTGACATCGCGTTTGTCCGAGCGTGGAACTACAGCAACCAGCTCCCCGACGAGATGGGGAATCCGCCTGACAGCGATCCGCCGGCTGATCTTGACTGGGACATGTGGCTGGGGCCGGCGCCTTACCACCCGTTCAACAAGAACCGTTTCGGCGTGGACCCCGATCACTATTCGCACTTCCGCTGGTTTTGGGACTACGCCGGCGGCATGATGACCGACTGGGGCATTCACCTGCTCGACATCGTTCTCTGGGCCATGGATGCGGAGGGGCCAAGTGTCATCTCCACGGTTGGCGGTAAGTTCCTGATCCAAGACAACCGCGAGACACCCGATGTGATCCTGGCGAACTACGAGTTCCCCAACTTTGTGTGTGTCTACGAAAACCGCATCACGAACGGGCAGTCGATGTTTGACCGCAGGTACGGCATCACGTTTCACGGCTCGAAGGGAACGCTGTTCGTCGACCGCCAGCGCTATGAGATCGTCCCCGAGATGAAGAGGCTCGATCCCCGCGGCTACGATATGGAGGCGCTGATGGTGCGCGAACAGGGCAGAGACGTCAACAATTCAACCGACTCCCATTGGCGGGACTTCATCTCTTCGATGAAGTCGCGCCAGCCGCCCATCAGCGATATCGAAATCGGCCACCGCTCGACGTCGATGGCGCTGTTAGGGAATGTCTCCCTGCGAAGCCGGCAACGGGTTGAGTGGGACCCCAAAGCCGAAACCACTCCGAATAAGGAAGCGCAAACCTATCTCAGCCGCCGCTATCGGCCGCCGTGGAAGCTGACTTTGTAGCCTAACGTGGACGAGCCGCGACCGAGAGGGCGGCGGATGTGGCGTGAGCGTCCACGCTTGCCGCAAACCGATTCGTCGGTTTGTCCGGCCCCAGGGCGCGGCATCCGGCTCAGGCAACCGAGTGCCCTTCCGGCAACGCCTCGACGGTTCGAGGCGCGGCAAACCTGGAGGTTCACGCCACGTCGCGGCTCGGGACTCTGACTCTTCCGCTTCGATGGGGGAAGATTTTACTATACAGTTACTAACTGGCTACAACGAAGCAAGTTATGGCTTTCCGGCTGCCGAGACGGTTATACATGGATCCGGACGGCTTCTAGCCGGCTTCGCGGACAAAATGGGACCAAAACGCGATGCTTGTCCGTATTCATGATTGGGGAGCTGGCGATCTGTAATTGTTGAAACGAGACGGGGTGGCATTGCGTCCAAAGGACGTATGAGCACGGCGACAGCAACAGCCCTGAGATTGCCCGCCACCCAGACAACGAGGGCGAAGGTGGCGTTCCGAGACACCCCAGAAGCTGAGATTGTCCGGCGCACGCAGGCTGGAGACGAGACGGCGTTCCGCCAAATCGTCGAACGCCATCGTTCGAAGGTCTTCTCGATCATCTACGGCATTGTGCGAAATCGCAACGATGCCGAGGATATCGCCCAGCAGGTGTTCACTAAGATCTACTTCTCCATCAAGGGCTTCGATTTTCGCTCTTCACTCATCACCTGGATCTACAAGATCGCCGTCAATGAATGCTACGACTACTTGCGGAAACAGAAAGTTCGCAAGCTGGTCTATGAAAGTGATCTGGGCGAGGACGACACCCGCACGATGGAAAACTCCGAGCTGGCCGTCGAGAAAGCCCCGCTGATTTCCATCCAGGTGGAGCGGCGGGACTATTTGATGAGACTGCTCTCGAAGGTGTCGGAAGAAGAACGGCTGCTGCTAGTACAGAAGGAAGTCCACGGCCTCAGCGTCCAGGAGTTGGCCGAAATGACGGGACTCAACCAGAACACGATTAAAGTAAAATTATTTCGGGCTAGGCAAAAACTGGTGAAAGCAGCGTCAAAGATGAGCCGCCAAGCGGCCGCAACAGCATAACGGGCGTCTTTTGGGGCGAGGTTGAAGAGGTCATGAAGGTGTTCGTGAGAAATCGATTAGAAGATTACCTTTCGGGGACTCTTCCTTCACGAAAGCAGGCCGAGTTCGAGGACTATCTCAAGCGGAATCCAGCCGAAGCCGAAGAGCTGGCGCTGTTTGAAGAGTCCGCTGAACTGTTGAAAGAGTTGCGCCTTCCCGAGGACGAAATCTTGGAACCGGAACCGGCGTTCTACGCCCGGGTGATGCAGCAAGTCGAAAGCGAACGCGAGATTCCTTTCTGGGCGGTATTCTTGCAACCGGCATTCGGCCGCCGGCTGGCGTTCGGAAGTTTGATGTGGCTGGCGTTGCTGGGCGGGTATATCGTGACATCTGGCGGCCCGGCCGAGGAAGCTACTCAGCACATCGCGCAAAGACTGCTCACCGAACCCCCGTCGGCGGATTACGGGCTGCGTCTCAGCGCCGATCTGGAACGCAACCGCGGCTCCATGCTCGCCGGCATGATCGGGGAGAGGTAACGATCATGTCAAGCCCGCGCCTGGATTCATGTCAGGGAAAAGCGCTGGGTGTCCTGCTGCTGGTATTTCTGGCTGGTACTGGATCAGGAATACTTGGAAACCTTGCGTATCAAGACCCGCCTCCGGCTGATCACACCCATGGTCCCACCGCTGGCTGGCATGACTCTGAAACCGCTCTCCAGCAATTGCAAGAAGAGCTGGAACTCGACGGCGGTCAGGTGACCCAGGTGAAAACTGTCTTGGACGAATGCATCATGATGGAAGCCGAGTTACTGAGCAAGATCAAGTACATGAAAGCGGAAGGCCGCGACCGCATTCTGGTGCTTCTCGACAATCAACAGCGCGTGAAATTTCAGGCCGTCCTCCACGAAGTCTCTGCCGAGTAGTGACCGGCAATCCTGCCGGCCGCAAGCAAACCACGCTCCTTTTCATCTCAGGTCAGTAACACGATGCCCCGAGCAAGCGCGGTAGCGGTCTGTCCCATTCCCGAGGCGGAATCGCGGTAGCGCCGAACCCGCTAACATAGACTCCGTCATGAAAAAGAACAGGCCGAACCGGCGCGACTTTCTGAAGGTGTCCTCAGCCGCTACGGGCGCGGCCGCCGGTTCCCACCTGACCGGCTGTGCCTCCGAGACGGAATCGGATACAAAAACCCCGGTCGCCCGGCGAACCAGCGACGACCCGCACGCCGGAGCCACTCTGCCAGGACGCGAAAAGGTCTACAGACCGGCTGGCCGGTGGCCCGTGATGCGGACCAATTGGGATCCCAAGAACGTCATTGTCGTCATGCTCGACAGCCTGCGGGCGGACCACGTCGGGGCGTTCGGAAACGCCAAAGTCCCCACCCCCAATCTGGACAAATTCGCCGCCGAATCGACATTCTTTAGGCACTCCTACCCGGAAGGCCTGCCGACAGTTCCCGTTCGAACGAGCCTTTTCAGTGGCAAGTTCACCTACCCGTTTCGCCCCTGGCAAGTGCTCTACCCCGAGGATCACCCGCTTCTGTCGGAGATACTGTGGAGCCAGGGATTCCGTTCGGCCCTGATCTCCGATGTCTATCACATGCACAAGCCGGCCTACGCGTTTGACCGCGGCTTTGACGACGTGGTTTGGATTCGCGGTCAGGAGGGAGACCCCTTCGTTCGCGACCCGTCGATCCAGGTTGACATCGAGCCCTACTACAAAGGACGCACGGACGATCCCAACGAAGCCGAGCAGCTCCGGACCTACCTCACCAACCGCCACGACTGGAAGTCCGAGGACGACCACTTTACGCCGCGTGTCATCAACGAGGCGCTGGGCTGGCTGAAGCGCCAGAAGAAGAAAGAGAACCTGTTCCTGTGGGTCGATTCCTTCTGTCCTCACGAACCCTGGGACCCGCCCGACCGCTATCTCAAGATGGTTGCCCCTGACTACCAGGGCACGAAGTTGATTCTCCCTACGCCTGGCGATGTGGAAGGCTACCTCGACGAGCGGGAAGTGAAGAACGTCATGTCGCTTTACGGCGCGGTCGTGCGGTTTGTCGACGACTGGGTGGGCCACTTTCTTGATGAGCTTCGGCGAATGGGGCTTTTCGAAAATTCGCTGATCATCCTGATGTCGGACCACGGTGAACCCTTTGGGGAGCACGGCATCGTTCGCAAGGTTCGCCCGTGGCCCTACGAAGAACTGGCCCGAACCATGCTGATGATCCGCGAGCCTGGCGGAAAAGGCGTCGGGAGCGTCGGTTCCTACACGCAGCAAACCGACATCACCGCAACGATCCTTGAATACCTTGGCATTCCGGCGCCGCCCGAGATGTCGTCGGTGAGCCTCATGCCGCTCATCTTGGGGGAGAAAGAGAAAATTCGCGATTCCGCGGTGTGCTGCCACTATCGCGGCGGACTGAGCATCCGGCACCAGGAGTGGAGCTACCACTATTATCTGGAGGGGGCGAAAACCAGAGAAGACAGCAAGCTCATAAAGGATGGCCCAGAGCTTTACAACCTGCGCGACGATCCAGGCGAGCAAAACAACCTCATCGCGAAAGAGCCCGATCGAGCTGGCGACCTGGACCGCATGCTACGAAATCGCACCGAGGAGCTGATCGAACACGAAATGAAATTCTTCAAGCCCAAGCAAACTTCCTAGCCGCGGCCGGGAGCGGCTCCTCCCTTTGTTGCTAACCCCCCGGCTGGCACGTCATTCGTCGCCACCGTGACGCCCCGGCAGAACCCGCTCCACCTTCCAACCCGTCTTGCGAAACCGGAAGTGGGCGTGACCGATCAAGCCCTGATCGTCGAACATCTCGGCGTCTTCGACCTCCCCGCGGCACTCGGAGTTGAAGAGCCGATTCCGCCACATAACGGCGAACGGCCCCGTGGTTTTGGTTCGGAACTCAACAAACACGCGTTTGCGTTTCTCGCCAATTATCCGACCGATCTCCGGATCGTCCGCCGGTTCCCCCGTTGCCGCCGTGACGACCCAAAAAGAGCTGCCGCGCGTGAGAGGACGCAAGAATTCGCGGCCCCGGGCCGTGAGTTGAGAGGTGCTGATGCTGAGCTGATCATCAATTTCGTGGAAGCCTGAAAGGTAGTTCAGATTCGTCAGCTCTTCGAAAGCGGCACGCCAAGAAGCAAGACAACGCTCGCTCACCGGAGCCGGTCCGGCGGAGTTGATCAAGATCGGCGAGGTGGAAAGCGCGTTGGGGAAATAGGCTTCGATCACCTCTTGAGCTTGGTTGTATTCAGAGACCTTTCGGGCAGCCTCCTGGGAAGTCAAAACGGGCTGGGGCTGACTAGCCGCCATAGCCGCCAGCGAGCAGGAAAGCGTCAGCAAACAGAGTGTGGGTATCGTCATGTCCGTTTATCCTCCTTTGCGCGTTGTCGCCAACCCAGTTGGTGAACTTAGTGTCCCGGCTTGTCGCAGATCACGGACGCCTCGCCGTTAGCCGCGATCTTTGCGTCGAAGATTTCCAGAATCTTGTCACGCCGTGCAAGAATTCCCCGAATCTCCCATTTGCTCAGGTAGCCGCTCAACTCCCGATTTAAAACGCTTGCGTTCAGCTCGTGGAGTGCATCGTAGATCCGCCGGTCACAGCGAACAAGGTCTTCAGGGTTTCTCAGGCTCTTCTGGGTCCGAAAGGCACGGGAATAGTCGACTAGGCGGATCGTCCAGTCTTTCGTGATGAGCAGGTTCCCCAGGTTCGGATCGTTGTTGAACACCAACTGATTAAAGACCCGAACCTGATACATCTGGTCGTTCCAAGCCACGTTGCGCTGCGGCGGAACTTGTATCTTCTTTTTGTAGCGGTCCCGCTCCATCATCATCACGTCGTCGACCCACCACGTCATGGAAGCGGTGTCACCACCCACTTTGCGCTCCACCGACACCGGCAGCATGTTCAGCCCCAGCAGCCGGTCGAGCCGATAGGCCGCGATGTTGTACTTGTAGCTGTCGCGAAAATTGAGTTCCATGCCGTTCAGAGTCTTGAACTCCTGCTTACGAATATCCACGGTCTGAACGTGCGCGTCGTGCGTGAGTTTCCCGTCGGAGAGAGTAGCCCGCCGGGTGTTGTTGATCCCCACGCCAATTTCCTTGCTGCTGATGACCTTGGCGTTCAGCAGGAACTCTTCCTTCTGCTCTGGTGTCAGGGCGCTCCGATCTGATTCGACACTTGCGGTCGCTACCGTCTGCGCCGGACTTGTGAGCAGGGTCATCGCCGCCAGCAGCAAGCCCTTGGTTTTCCAATTACGTTTCATTGTTCGATCTCCTCGCTTCGTCGGTAAGTTCATTTCAGCCAGAGAGTAAGCATCGCGGGGGCCAAACCGCCGAACGGCCCCAGCCGCCGCCGTCTGGTGGCCACAAGTTATTTGATTTCAACGAAATGAGATCGAAAGACCGATCCTGGACTCGTTGTGACCTTGGGTAAAAAGCGTACAGGCGCTATCGTGGCGGATAGCCGTCCTATCTGATCGGATAGCTCCGCGAGTGAGCCGTGATCCTGGGCATGGGCATGGGCGTCGAGGCGACCGAAGCCCGATGCTCGTGTCGTAAACATGCGCGGCCCCTCAATTAGCCCAGACAGGACTGCTCCAGGCCAGGTTCGTGTCCAACTGTTCCACCCGCAGATAGTAGTAGTCGCCGGGCGCAAGCTCCGTGCGGTCATCGTAGGAAAACTCGAAATCCATGGGCCCCTCGGCGTTGACCAGTTCGCATTCCAAGAAGAACGCTGGCTCGACGCCCATCTTTTTCATGTAGCTGTGATTGACGCTGCCATTGCCAAGACTGCGCCAGGCGAAATGGCCGTCGCTGTTCAGCGTCTCGAGCGGGATCTCGACGCTCATCGGACCCAGATCAGGATCCTCAATCTCGAAACGCAATGAATCGCCCGTGACCTGGGAGAGGTCGGCGAGAAACCCCTCGCGGTCATTGGAAGTCGCGGCCGTACGCCAGGAAATGGCATCGCCCTGCTGCCGAATATGCTCGAACGCGACATCCAAGTGCAGGGGCTGCTTCAGCGTGAGGCGCCCCTCCGAGGCCGTCACGCTGCCCGAGGCCATCGCCCGGACCGTGCGTCTTTGGTAGATGTTGTCGCCCCACTTCACGCGCAACAGCCGACCGCGGTTTCTGGAGGGGTAAACCGAGTGAATCACTTTGGAGTTCTTGAGAAGATCCAAACGCACCAGCGGCGCGGTCCCGGAAACTCTGGAGCGGATTCGAGCTACCGCTTCCCCTCGCGCTAGTTCGCCTCCCATGGGTTCTTCGTTGACCGAGAAGTCCAATAAGATGCGCTGATTGCCGGTGGCCGCGAACGTGCGCCGCTGATCGAGGCCGTCCCAGATCTCGTCGCGGGTCTTGGCGGTGGCGTACACGCCGGTGAGCGGATTCGTCATCGTGTAGATCAGGCCCGGATAGGCATTCCCGAACGAGACGGTGTGGGTGTCGCCCGAAGCGCTGGCGGCCATTCGTAAACCAGCCTCCAGATGCTTCTGATAGGACTCTTCAAAGACACCGTGAACCGAGGCGATTTCATACAGCCGCTCGACTCGCGGATCCGTCGGGTGCTCCCAATCAGGGGGACCCCCGCCGACATGGGGAATCACCAGCGAAGGCGTACCGACACGTTTCAAGGTCTGCAGCATCTGAGCGATCGGCGCCCGCGGGTTGTTCGGATCCAGGTGCATCACGGTGGGCGCCTCGTCACCCTTGTAGAAAACGTTGTGGTGCCCACCCGCCGCTGTGCCGACGCTGTATTCATAGCCCAGAATCGGCACGAACCCCTTCCAGCCCTTCATGATCTTGTTTGCGCGAACCAACTCGGGCCAGTTGTCCCGCGGGTTGCTGACGCCATCCAGGTGGTAGCTCGGCCCGGTAACCGAGAGCGGTCCCTGATGAGGCGTCAGCGCTCCAAAGTCCAGCAGGCCCTCCCTCCGGGCGTAGAGATACAGCTCCTCATAGACGCCTCGTCCGTCGTGCAGGTAAGTGTGCTGGTGCAGATCGCCGTAGTAAACCCGCCGTGTCGGGTGGCGTTCTACCCACACGGGGTTACCGCGGCCCTTGAATGCCCCGTCTTCGGTCTGGATGTCAATCCGGACAACCCCAGGCGAGTTCGCCACGACATTGCGCGCGACGTAGTGCAATAATTCCGGATCGTACTCAAACGCGCTGACCGCGACGCCGCCGGAAGCGAAACTCAACTTCAACCCCTGGGCGTTCCTCGCCAAAGAGCCCCAGGCGTCTTGGGGCACGACCTCGACGTCGAAGTTTTCTCCCAAGCCGACAATCGAAGGCGCCTGGACGCGTAATTTTTCAAGCGAACCTCCAATCACCTTCATGATCGCGTCGCCGCCATACCCGAGAATCTTGCCGTCGGCAGCCCTCACGATGACGATTCGGAAGTTGAAAAGGTTCTCCGAGTAGTACTGCATGCGAACGCCTTTTGGGCCACCTAGATCAAAGATAACTTTGTTGCCCTCGCTCAGCCGGCCCTTGGTGACGATCACGCCGGCTGTGCGGCGATAAGGGAACACCCCGTTGTCGTTGCGCAGAGAGTAGTTGGTATACATCCGCGTCTGGAGTTCCACGCCGGCCGCCGTGGTTTCGGCCCCTAGATAGGCCGGCGCCTCGGGGTCGGCGACTTGAAACTGCTCCACGTCGCTCGTGAAATGCTTGAAGATCTCGATCGACATGCCTTCTTCGATCGCCATATCCCCGACCGTGTACTCGACTTTCACGCGGGTTCGCTTTCCCATCTCGACGATGGGCGAACTCAGCAGCCGCACCTCGCCATGCAGCGGGAACTCTGGCGGGAAATAAGCCCCGGGACGATAGTCGAGCCGCATCGTCGCCGGATCGGGCAACCCTTCCGGCGCCGGCGCCGGCCGCGTGGCGTAGACCGTAGCGCCACAGAGGCCCAAAAGAACCACAGCCGTTGCAAGATGAGTTCGCCTTCGAGGTTGGATTCGCTCTGTCATGGGCGCCCCAATTATACTGTAGGCTCTGTCAGAGCCCCGACCGCAAGGGAGGGGTCGCATTTTCCCCGATCGAGTCGTCTCGGATCCAGAGACGAGCCCGTTCGGGTCCAAGAAACGAGACACGAAACTCAATGCCGAGCCGCAGGGATTTTCTTCAATATACGGGCTTGTGTTCGCTGACGGCCCTTGCCAGCGGCGCCGCGTGCAGCAGTCCAAACCGCCCAGCAAGCGCGACGCCGGTCTTCCTCGCCGGCCACCATGACACCTATGCCGCGGATCCCCGCCAAGCGGCTATCGAGTGGTTCCGGCAAGCCAAGCTGGGCTTGTCGCTCCGCTACGGCGTCTACGCTCAGATCGAACGGGGCGACTACGTGCAGTTCGACGATAAGATCCCGCCGGGCGAATACCTCAAGCTCAAGGAAACTTTCAACGCGGACCGCTTCGACGCCGGGCGCATCACCGATCTCGCGCTCGAAGCCGGAGCCGCCTACATCAACTTCAGCGCCCGCGCCCCGGACGGCTTTTGCCTGTTCCGCACCAACACGACGGACTTTTGCAGTTTGAATTCCCCGGCCCGGCGCGACCTCGTCGGCGAGATAGCCGAGGCCTGCCGGGCGAAAGGCTTGGGGCTTTTCCTTTCCTACTCCTACGCCCTCGATTGGAATCATCCCTATTTCTATCCGCGCGACAGCGTTCGGCTCGACTGGCCCTATGCGCGTCCCCCTTACGGCGAGCCGCCGCCTGAGTACCGCCTCGAGCGAGAAGAAGATTTTCTTCTCTACCTCAAGTTCATCGACGAGCAACTAGCGGAAATCCTTTATCGCTACGAGCCGCTCGCCGGTTTGTGGTTGTACCCGGTCATGGGCTATTACAGCCGCCCCGATCTGTTCATGATGGAGCAAAGCTACGAGCGTATGCGGGAAGCTCATCCCGGCGTATTGATCGGATTCGGCGAAGGCGCCAACGGTCAGGAAGATTTCACGACGCACGACGGCCGGCCCGGCCAGAACCCGCTGGGGGGCGCCCCAGCCGCGGCGGCATGGGTTCTGAACCGTGACAAGCCCAAGGAAGTGGCGTTCACCCTGCAGCCAGGCGCATGGGGTTACGACCGGCGTCACGATGGCCGTCACCGCGGCCTGGAGCAGGTGCTGGCGGCTGAAAAGAAAGCAGCCGGCTACGGCGCAAATCTCCTGCTGAACACTGCTTTGCCGCCGGATGGCGCCATTCACCCGGAAGACGTGAAGACTTTGACGAACCTCGGGTTATCGAAGCAAGGATAGCCCCAATACTCGTCACTTGAGAACATTTCCGTGGTATTCTGTTCGGGATGGAACCAGGAGGACACGGATGGCGCGCAGCGGCCATGCTCTTCCTGCCGGCATGGCAGGCCGTTTTTCATGGCCTCAAGAAGTCATTGAAACAAAAGAGGTTGTCGGTTGAAGTGTAAAGTTTCTATAAACAATGTCAGAGAATGTCAGATTTTGTCATGCTCTCGGGGTATTCTTGGCCGTTTTGACTGTCCGGCGTGCTGTGTCGGCGTATAGTGTTCTTGTTTTCAATGGTTTGAGTTGATGGCACGGGGCTTCCCGGTGTCAGACTCCATGACAAAGCGGCTGGTTTTCGTTTGATTCTGTCTATTTTGTCACTGACTGCCCGGCTGACCCGGGGCCGACAGGGGGGCGAGATGCCGGTAAAGACATGTCGCCAGGAATGGCGACACGGCACGTCTGGAGACGCGCGCCACATCGCTTGTTCCCACCTTTTCTTGAACCGCCTCAAGTTCCCTTCGTCGGCGGCTTTCCGTTCCCATTGTAGCAGGCGGGGTTGGGGATTTCGATTCGTTTGGCTCGGGTGGGTGGATGTAAGTTATTGAAAAAATAGAGTTTAAGTTTTTTCGTTTTTACGTGACCGATCGCGCCGGTTTTTGGATGTTGGGCCTAGCGCCCGGACCCTGCCCAGCCATCGACAAACGACCAGGCGATGTGGAGAAGGCACTCTTCCGTGGGGAAGTAGCGAATCCAGGCGGCTTGGCGGGTTCCATACCACAAGATCTTTCCGTCACTCGTATCGACGACGCGGATCGTCACCCGGGCTTCGAGGCCGCCCGACGGCTTGCGAAACAGTGAGTCCACGCTGCCGAGAACGACAAGGTCCAGGCGGCGGGCGTCACCATCCTTCGCGACGGCCGATATCTTCTTCCCGTCGGTCAGCTCGCGAAGCTTCCAAGCAGGCATGTCATCCCAGGGAAGTGACGGGATATCCGCGATCGTTTCGGCGGCGCCTTGCATCAGAAGCGCTTGACGAAGAAATGTAGCAAAGGCAAATGCTTGCGGTTCTCCTTGATCGGGCCCGCTGAACGGGAACACCCCGACTTCCTTGCAGGCCAGTTTGAACCGAGGGGCGTCGACAAATACGTCCGCGTTGATTTTGGGGTCGCTGCGATTGACCCACGGAAAGCCCTTGAGTTGCGCTGAGAGACCGTCCGCGGCAGCGATCGCGATCAGCACGAGCCCCAGCGCTCGACAAAGGGCAGGACAAAGGACAGAGAGCATCTCTCTTTCATCGGCAAGAACGGGTCTGCAGGTTAGCCACAACGCCGCCTGCAAAGCGCTCGGCTGACACGTGCGCGCGCCTCCAGGCGTGCCGTGTTGGGCCTCCAGGCCCAACATCTCCGTCGAGCTCCAGCTCGGCGGAACCAGCCGGCCCACCCTACCTCGCCAGCGGCGTTACGACAATCGAGCGAACAGTAAAGAGCCAAGCCCCGGCGGGACCTTGCTGGTTGGTTCGCCCGGAAACCGAACCAGGCACTCAATCGTATTAGGCTGCAACTCGGCAAGCCGAAATCTCGTCAACCATACAGGACCCAAGACCGGCCCAGAAGCCTCTTATGGGGTGTTTCGATAAGATATGAGTGGCTGGGAATCCTTTATTGTGCCGATCCGCCTATCCATTCTTTTCACCTCTCTTTTTTGCAGCCTGTTCGTGAACTTGGCGCCGGCCGCTGAGAATTTCGCGATCGCCGAGGCGTCCGGCGTCGTACGTTCCGGGGACGACCTGCTCATCGTGGATGACGGCCACCGGGGCGCCTACTTCCGCTTGTCCCTTCGGGGACGGAAAGGGCCGCTGATTCCGATCGAGCCTGGCGCGCTCGAAAGCATTCAGCTTCCCTACGGCAGCATGATTACCGACACGGAGTCGATTGAAGTGCTGGGTGACGGCCGGGTTGTCGTGCTTTCCGAGCGGCTGCGAGCCCTGTTTGGTCCGGAGGGGGTGGTTGCCAGCTACGATGCGCCGCTCGCCGAGTTTGGCAAGCGCGGGTTGGAGGGCTTGGCGGTCCGTGCCATGCCCGACGGCAGTTCCCGCGTGGCCGTACTGTGGGAGGGCGGATACCCTGAATTCCAGCACGTGCCGGCACAGCTACAGCGAAAGGCCGGCCGCTTGGCGCTGCACCCGATCGTACTTCTTCACACCCTCAACCCTGGTGACAGCGGCATACTCGTTCTGTCACCTAACTTTACCGCGCTGCAGGTGCCACAACCGAGAGGAAGGGCGCCTCGGGCGCAACGCTTCCGCGCCCCGGATCTGGTTTGGCGCCGCGAAGCCGATGGCACTTGGGGTTTCATTGTCTTGCTTAGTTCCCACAACTCGAAAGGTGAGCGAGAATACCAATACCATTGGCTGCAGCGGTTCTCACGCGGCGGAAAACCAATCGGAGCCCCTCTCGATCTTGACCTCATCGCCCCGCCTGAGTGGAAAGGGACAAACTGGGAAGGGCTGGCTTGGTTCGAAGAAAACGAAAGCCTTGTGCTGGTCAACGAAAGTCATCCTGAACCCGCCGGTGTTGCCTTTGTCGTCCAGTTGCCCGACGAATGGAAGTTTCGAGAGTCCGCGCTCCCCCAGTTCACCCACAGGCTTCGAGACGACACGCGTTACTACCTCGATGGCCCCGGGGAATCAAAGCGTCCCGACGGCGAGCTGCTAGCGGGTACGAAGGTGACGATGATTGAAGGCAACGGGAAGTTTTGTTTGATCCGCACCGCTACGGACGTTGTCGCCTATGTGTCAACAGCCAGCCTCACGGCGTATAAGGTGGATTGAAACACCCCCAAATGTCGGGTGAAAGGCTGCGAAAGGCCGCGGGTCTCCGCGAGCCTTGCGCTAGGGGAGCTTCGAGTTGGTTTCGCAGGCAGCCCGGAACGCCTTACGACGGATTACGGTCATGATACGTGCCGGGCCGGCGACGCCAGAGAGCCGCGGAACTACCAGCCGGCGTTTCTGCGGCGGGTGCGCGCGGGCTTGACTTCCGTGGAGGCCCCTTCTTCACGGACACAACGGAAACCCTGCAGGCTTCCCCGAATTTGCGGCCCAACCCGTGCTCGTCCCGAGATCCTCAAAAAGCGCGCGTTGCTGCCCCACGAACCGCCCCGAATGACTCGTGAGTTGGTTTTTTCGCGGGGGCCCTCGGGATCGGATCTGGGAGACTTCGAGTAGTACTTATCCTCAAACCAATCGGCACACCATTCCCAAACATTCCCAGCCATGTCGTAGAGGCCGTATCCATTGGGAGGAAAGCTTCCCACCGGTGAGGTGCCTTTCCAGACTTGGCCTTTGCCGTAATAGTTCGCTTTCTTAGGGCTGATGCGGTTGCCCCAGGGGTAGTTGTTCCCATCCTCACCGCCCCGCGCGGCGTATTCCCACTCGGCCTCGGTCGGCAGGCGCCCTCCAACCCACTCGCAATAGGCGGCTGCGTCGGTCCAATTGACCTTGACGACCGGGTGGTCATCTCCCTGCCTGAAGCCGGCGTATTCGGGCAGTTCCTTGTGAATCGCCTTGCAGAACCGCCGATAGGCCTCGACGGTCACCGGGCCTCGCGTCATCCAAAAACCCTTAGTGAGGCGGACGCTATGGCGCGGATTCTCCGAGTAGGCGGCTACTTTATCCCCCTCGGTGGCTCCCATCCAAAACTTACCCCGCCGAACCCAAACGTATTCAAGCTCTTCGAAAACCTGAATTTTCAAGTCGTCGTTCTGGATAAGTTCTGTTTTTTTAGTAGCTTGGTTACGGGCCATTGGTTCTCGGACCAGTTTTCATTTCTCCGCCAACCGGTGTTTTGCGGCGGCCACGGCAGCGTTGGCTACCCTCGATACCTCTCCTCGCGAAAAGGGTCCCCATACATATGATAACCCACCTGTTCCCAGAAGCCCGCCCGGTCCCGCGCCATGAAGTCGAGATTTCTCACCCACTTGACGCTTTTCCAAGCATAGAGATGCGGAACGACCAGCCGAAGCGGCGCGCCATGGTCCGCCGTGAGAGGCTCGGGAGCGTGCCAGTCGGCGAACAATACATCCTCCCTCATCAGATCTTCGAGCGGCACGTTCGTGGTGTACCCATTCTCACCGCGGACCATGGCGAATTTCGCTTCCGGTCGGGGCCGCGCCATGCCGGCAATCACCGAGAAAGGGACCCCCTCCCACTCGTTGTCGAACTTGCTCCAGGAGGTGACGCAATGAAAATCAGCTTTCACACGCTTGCGCGGAAGCAGCTTGAACTCCTCCCAACTGAGCCGCAGCGGGGTTCCCACCAGGCCGCGGGCCTCCAGCGCCCAAGCCGCTGGGTCGAAAGCGGGAACGGGGCCTTCATGCAGCACGGGCCACTTCAAGGTCAGATATTGCCCCGGCGGCAGACGGCCCTCCTCGCGCTTGGATTGCTCGAGCTTCTTGCGCTCTGAGTTGAGAAACATCGCTCGGGCGTTGTTGCCAGCCGTCCAGGATCGGGACGCAAACGGGTGGGGCGTCTCCAAGTAAACTGTTAAGTTTAGCATGGGACAAGGCGCTCCAACTCTGTTCCGGCGCGGCATCGAGCTGTTCAATCGCGGCGAGTTTTTCGAATGTCATGAAGTGCTCGAGGAGGTCTGGACTCCGACCCGCCAGCCGGAAAGGTGGTTCTTGCAAAGCCTAATCCACTTTGCGGTGGGCTTCTATCACCACCAAAAAGACAATTCAATCGGGGCCACGCGGCAGTTGCGGAAAGGACTGGAAAAAATCCAAGCCTACCTGCCCGAGTGGGGCGGCATCAGCACGGCATCGATTGAGGAGGAAACCCGCCGCTGCCTGGCGACGATCGAGTCCGGAGGCCGGATCGACGAGTTTCCCAAAATCCAGCAGTTCGAGGAGTATGCCCCGAGCAAATGGGCATAGAGACTCCGGCCGCGATGATAAACTGTTGGAGCCGCGCCACAGGGACTGTCTCCCGATCCCTCTCGCTCACCTAGAACCGATAGCCTGTGTCCTCTTCTTCTCGTTATCCAAGAGTAGCGTCGATGAAAACCGTGGAGGCTTTTCGCGAGCGCCTCGCCGCCCTCAACTTGGCGATCGAGTGCGATGACGAGATCCTCAAGGCGCCCGAGTCACCGCTGGCGCAACCGCTCGATATCGATGGTTTTCGTGGTGGCGGTTTTCATGTTGGCGGCTTTCGCGTGGGCAACCGCTGGGTGATCCACCCCATGGAAGGCTGGGACGGCGAGGAAGACGGCAGCCCCAGCGAATTGGTGCGGCGGCGCTGGCGTAATTTCGGCCGCAGCGGAGCCAAGTGGATCTGGGGCGGCGAAGCCATGGCCGTCGAGCACGACGCCCGCGCCAACCCGAACCAACTCGTCATCAACGAGCAAACCAAAGACGGTCTGGCGCGGCTGCACGATGAACTCGTCGACGCTCACCGTGAAGATTTCGGCACAACCGACGACCTGCTGGTGGGGTTCCAGCTGACGCATTCAGGCCGTTTCTGCCGGCCAACGAAGAAGGGTCCGGCGCCGCGGATTCTCTATCGCCATCCAATTCTCGACCGCAAATTCCATCTGCCTGATGATTATCCCGTCTTGAGCGACGACGACATCGCCCGAATCATCGAACGCTTTATCGCGGCGGCACGGGTTGCCGAGCAATGTGGAGCAAAGTTCGTCGACGTAAAGCACTGCCACGGCTACCTGGGACACGAGTTCCTTAGCGCCTACACCCGCCCCGGCCGCTACGGAGGTTCATTCGAGAACCGTACGCGGTTTCTCAGCGAAACGGTGGCCGGAATCCGCGCGAGCACGAAACTGGCGATCGCGGTGCGGCTCAGCGGATTCGACTTTGTTCCGTTTCGGCCGGACCCCGAGTTGAGCGAAGGCTCGAAGCTGGGCCCCGGCATCCCGGAAGACTTTTCCGGCCATCTCCCTTACGAATATGGGTTTGGGACGAAGCGCGACGAACCGCTCCGCTACCAACTGGACGAAGCGACTCGATTCATCGAGTTGCTCCGCGGCCTCGGCATTCGGATGGTCAACGTCTCGGCCGGCAGCCCCTATTACAATCCGCACATCCAGCGTCCGGCGCTGTTTCCGCCCTCCGACGGCTACCAGCCGCCCGAAGACCCGCTGGCCGGCTGCGCTCGGCAGATTGAGTTTACGGCGGAGATCAAAAAGCGCTTCCCGGACGTCGCGATCGTCGGCACGGCGTATTCCTACCTGCAGGAATATCTGCCGCATGTCGCTCAATGGGCGGTCCGCAGCGGCAGAACCGACACGGTTGGCTTGGGGCGGATGGTCCTCGCCTATCCCACCCTGCCGCGCGACGTGCTCGAGAAGGGAGCGATCGAGGCCAAGCAACTGTGCCGCACCTTCAGCGATTGCACAACCGGGCCGCGCGCCGGGCTGATATCCGGCTGCTTCCCGCTGGACCCCTTCTACCGCGGGCTCCCCGAAGCGAAGACGGTGAGGGAAATCAAGGCTGGACTGAAGTAGGGAGGCGCCTTCCGCGGGATGGACTTCTGGGTCAGAGGAGGCTGCCCGGCCCTCGCTAACTTTTCAGCTTCAAAACCACCGGGCAGTGGTCCGACCCCATCACCTCTGGCTGGATGTAACAATCTTCGACTTCATCGGCCAGATCATCGCTCACAAAGAAATAGTCGATACGCCACCCCACATTGTTCGCGCGGGCATCGAACAAGTAGCTCCACCAGGTGTAGTGACCGGGTTGCGGCTGGAATTTACGGAAGGCGTCGACATAACCGCGGGCGACGAAGCGATCCAAGCAAGCCCGCTCCTCGGGCACAAATCCCGAGTTCCCCACGTTTTCCTTGGGACGCGCCAAATCAATCTCCTTGTGGGCGATGTTGAAGTCGCCGCAAATCACAACGCGCTTGCCGCGGCGGCGCAGACGATTGCAGTAGCCCAGCATGCTGTCGCAGAAATCGACCTTGTAGTCCAGCCGGGCCAGGTCCCGCTGGCTGTTGGGAAAATACGCATTCACAAGGACAAAACCTTCGAACTCGGTTACCAGCACCCTGCCCTCGGAGTCGAATCGGCCGATCCCCAACCCGTGCCGCGCTTCGCCGATCGGAGCAGGGCAGTTGCCGCCGCTGGAATCCTGATCGAAAAGCCGCGGGAGATCGCTTTGGGCACCGCGGATCCAAGTAGAGACTCCGCTATAGCCCTTCTTCTTAGCCGCATCGTAGACAGCCCGATAGCCGGCCGGAGTCGCCAACTCCGGCTCGAGCTGGTCCGGATGGGCCTTGGTCTCCTGCAAGCAAAGAACGTCCGGCGCCTCGCGATCGAGCCATTCGAAGAAGCCCTTCCGCGCGACGGCCCGAATGCCGTTGACGTTCCAAGTGACGAGTTTCATCCGCCTGAGCCCCGCAGCGAGTAACAACTAGAATGCCACAGAGGCGGGAGTGCCGAAGAGCGGGAGCGATCGATGCAGCCCGCCACCAACGGTGGTGCCCACGCGCAGCTTTTTCCCTTTGAGGACCTGTTTCTCTTGCAGCACCCGACTGGCGTTCACGCCGGCTGATTTTCCAGGGTATCACTTGCCGCTAGTGTGCCATAGTGTGCCATAGTGCGCCACTTTGTAAGTTATGTTGTTTCTATGACTTAGCTATGGATTTGGCAGAGAATGGCAGATAATGGCAGACTTACGGGTGCTTTGATGGTTTTTCGACCGGGGGTGGAGTGGCGGTGTTATTCGTAAGTTGCTTACAATAAATGACTTATTCTCCTTCATCGTGATTTTCAGCCCCCTTTTCCGCCTCTGAGCGTGGCAGGTTGCCCCCCATTTGCGTGCCATAAACGCGGTGATCCGTGCCACTTTTGTGTCACTGGGATGCTTCCTTGTCGTGCCGCGGTCTCCCAACACGGCGCCGCCTTTTCTTGGGAGAGTCTCCGATTACTTTCTCTCTGCTTCCATGGTAGCTGGCGGGGGGCGGGTCTTCGGGTGCCGGAGAAAGGATGCTGTTGTTATCAAAGGGAATAAAAATCTTAAAATTATGTGACTGGTTTCAAAGATTTCGCGGATTTCGCGGATTGGGAAGGGCCAGCCGCTGGGAACGGCTGGCTTTCTTCCCCCACGGACCACACACCAGAGGCGATGAGGCCGTGTCCCAGGAGCCGGACGGCGTGCCGAGCGGATGCTGTTGTAGGCCTGCGCTGCCGCCACCCATCCGAGGAAAGCGCCGCATGAGTCGACGCTCACGTACGCATCCGTGCGGGGGGCGCCGGGCGGCCGGCATCCCTCCCGCGCCCTGGTTTCCCCCTAGGAACATCTCTGGTTGACAATCTACCCAAGATCCTCTATTGTTCTAGTAGAACGTCTACCACACTAGCCATGACACGAAGACAATCCGGCCCGAACCGCACGGACATCCTTCAGGGAACCCTCGACATGCTCATCCTGCGCACCCTGCTATTCGGCCCGGTACACGGCCACGGGATCGCCACTTCGATCGAGAAGACCTCCGACGATGTCCTGCAGGTGGACCATGGCTCTCTGTATCCGGCGCTTCAACGGCTGCAAGCGATGGGGTGGATCAAGGCCAAGTGGGGCTTGTCGGAGAACAACCGCAAGGCCAAGTACTACTCTCTGACGGCCGCGGGAAAGAAACAGCTCTCGGTGGAGTCTTCGAGATGGGAGCGGCTGACCGAAGCAATGGCTCGAATTATGCGGCCGGCAAAGGACGAGACTTAGTTAGAGAGAGGTGGCAATGGACTGGTTTCGGCAAATTAGATTCCGGCTCTCGCGGTTACGCAATCTGCCCGCAGCATACGAAGACCTAGCGGAGGAGACCCGTAGCCACATCGAAATTGAGACCCACGAAAACATCGCGAGGGGGATGTCGCCGGAGGAGGCGCGGCGCGTGGCTCGGATCAAGTTCGGCAGTCTCGTAACCGCTCGGGAGCAGAGCCGGGAAGCCTGGGGCTTCGGCTGGCTGGAAACGCTCCGGCAGGATCTGCGCTACGGCGCCCGTTCGCTGGCCAAGAGCCCCGGCTTCACCGCCGCCGTCCTCGCCACTCTCGCTCTCGGCATTGGTGTCGGCACAGCGATCTTTTCGATCGTCAACGCGGTCTTGCTGGAGCCGTTGCCGTACAAAGACCCGAGCCGGCTCGTCGCCATAGCGGCGAACTTTTCAGGAAAGCCGGAGCTCAACATCAACTCGATGGGTGCCGGCGAGTTTCTTGCAAGGCGAGAGCGATCAAGCACCCTACGCAACATAGCCGTGTATCGGAACTCGACCTGGAGGATCGAAGTCGGAGCCGATCGGCGTGGGCTCAAAGGCCTGCAGGTGTCCGACGGGTTTTTCGACGTCTTGGGCGTGGAGCCCGCGCTGGGCCGACGCTTCTATGCTCAGGATCATCTGCCTCGGGCCGAACTCACCGTGATTCTTCTTGACGGGATCTGGCGCAGGCTGTTCAACGCCGATCCCGCCGTCGTCGGAAAGCGATACAGAATGTGGAGTTCCAACGCCACTATCGTCGGGGTCATGCCGCCCGGGTTCGCCATTGCCAAGCGTAGCGTGGACTATCTGACGGCGGTCGATCTCAGTATCTACACGAATCGCCCGTTCCGCCACACTTGGTTCCGGGCCGTTGCGAGACTCGAAGACGGGGTCTCGATCGAACAAGCGCAAGCTGAGCAAGACGTTCTGACCTCGCAGTTCAAACAGCAATACCCGGCCTACAGTAGGAAAGGGACTCGGCAAGCCGACCTCTTGCCCCTCTCGGAAGAATCGGCCGGAGAAGTCCGGCCAGCGCTTGCCGTGCTCTTCGGGGCGGTCGCCTTCATCATGCTGATCGTGTGCGCGAACGTCGCGAACCTGCTTCTGGGACGGGCTTTGGCAAGGAGGCGAGAGATCGGCGTGCGTGCGGCGATTGGGGCGGGCCGCGCCAGGCTCGTTCGTCAACTGCTAACAGAGAGCCTGATTCTGTCAGGTGGCGGCGGCGTGATCGGCTTCTGCCTCGCCCAGCTCATGGTCGCTTTCTTTCAGGACCTGACGCCTGATCGCAGCGGATTTGGCGGCTTCCTATTGCAGGCCGATTCAATCAGAGTTGATGGGACGACGTTGGTTTTCGCGCTTGGCATCACCGTCCTAGCGGGTCTTGTGTTCGGCATCGCGCCCGCCTTGCGCGCATCCCGGCTTGATCTCGCCTCATGTCTCCAGAGCGGGGCCCGGGCGGCCGGGGGCAGCGTGCGTGATCGTGTCCTGCACGGTTCGCTCGTTGTCGCGCAAACAGCGCTCGCCTTTGTGCTGGTTTGCGGAGCTGGCCTGCTGATCCGCAGCACGCTGACCCTGTATGAGACGGGCCCGGGATTCCAGAGTCAGAACCGGCTGCAGGCGACCGTCTCGTGGAGCCCGGTGGTGGGCGAACAGCGCCTGCAGGAGCTCCGCGAAAACCTCGACAACGACGAGCTGGGGAGAGAACTGGGCGCGCGCACTCAGCTGCGCGCGCAAGCCCTCAGGGAGCGCCTGCTTTCTGTACCGCACGTTCGAGACGTCGCACTCAGCGCCTTGCCGGCGATGGGCCCGAGACCGTCTGAGGTCGGGCTGCCCAGGTCTGCCGCGACGCCCAACGGTTGCGCGGTGATTCCGAAACTCGTTTCGGACAACTTCTTCTCTGTGATGGGCATTCCGGTGTTGGAAGGAAGAGCTTTTCAGCCCTGGGACCGTATGGGGACGCAACCGGTGGTGGTCCTGAGTCGCCAAGCGGTAAGAAACTGTGGTGCCGGGGCAAGGGTTGTGGGCTCGGAGGTTGACTTCTGGAAGTTGGGACCGAGCGTTCGGGTGATCGGGGTTGTCGACGATGTCAGATACGAAGGCGTCGACACCCCTGGACGGTCGTCCGCCTACGCTCTCTTGCGGCAAGTGGGGGCGTGGGGGTTCCACCTGATCGTGCAGACCGACAGCAAGGAGCTCAGCGTCGTTCCTGGCGTGCGAGAGGCGATCCTCGAAGTCGATCCGCACGCGGTCATCCAGGACATCCGTCCGCTGGACCACCTCGTCCAGGACTCGGCTTGGAAGCTTAACTACTCGACGCTGATGCTCGGCGGCCTAGCGGGTCTGTCGCTGCTGCTTGCGGCGGTGGGTGTGTACGGGGTGCTGAGTGAGATGACCAGGCGTCGGACGGCAGAGATTGGCCTGCGAATGGCCCTCGGGGCTGACAGCGGCCAAATTCTCAGGTCGGTCTTGCGGCAAGGGGTAGCGCTGGTCGGGGCCGGCGTCGTGGTTGGGATCGCCGGCGCCGCGGGTTTAACGAGATTCCTCGGAAGCTTGCTGTTCAAAGTAGAGCCTCTGGACCCGTGGACGTTTGGAGCGGTTGCCGCTGTCCTACTCGGGGCGGCCTTGTTCGCCTCCTACCTCCCAGCTCGCCGGGCGGCAAGCGTGGACCCCATGGCGGCAATAAGGCACGAGTAGGATTCAATGAGCCGGGAAACTTCCTTCTTCGCCGGGAACATCGGTCAGGACCTGCGCTTGGCTCTCCGGGCGTTTCGCAAGAATCCGAGCTTCACGGCGGCCGTGCTGCTGACCATAACCCTGGGCATTGGCGTCGGCACTGCGGTTTTTTCGATTGTCAATGCGGTCCTGATCCAGCCTCTTCCTTACGAAGAGCCCGACCGCCTGGTCATGCTTCGGAATATCGATGGAACAGGGCGTTCGTCGAGAACGGGCATGTCGGCGCCGGAATTCGAGGACTGGACTGAGCAGTCGGACGTCTTTGAGCATATCGTCCGTTTCTGGAGCGGTGCGTGGGCCACCAGACGTGGCGATGAGTCCTGGATGATGCCCACCACGCTGACTACCGGGCCAGGTCTCTTCCCGCTGTTGGGGGTAGAACCGCTGTTGGGTCGGAGCTTCCTCCCGGAAGACCACCAGCCGGGGGCGGAGCAGGTCATGATTCTGCAATACGACTTCTGGAAACGCCTCTTCCCGGGTGAGACGGACATTGCCGGCCAAGAGCTAGTGATCTGGAAGACTCCCCACACCATCATCGGCGTGATGAAGCCCGGGTTCGTGCTCCACGCACGAGACATCGACTACCTGCTGCCCTATCGTTTTGACCCGGGCAAATCGAGGAACTGGGACCGCCGCCGCCGGCTCCAATGCTGCGTCATGGGCCGACTGAAGCCCGGCGTCTCATTGGAGCAGGCGCAGGCGCAGGCCGATGTCATCTCCCAACGCTTGGCCCAGGAGTACCCGGACACCAATCGCAACTGGAATGTTCAGATTGTCCCCGTCACGGAGGAGACGGCCGGCGAAATTAGGCCGGCGATGATCTTGTTGCTGGGTGCGGTG
Source organism: Bryobacterales bacterium (assembly GCA_965226185.1). GTDB lineage: Bacteria > Acidobacteriota > Terriglobia > Bryobacterales > UBA6623 > CBDCYS01. The sequence goes on along the minus strand of CBDDCT010000007.1, from coordinate 1,123,161 downwards.
GGATTTGTCTTGCTGATTGTTTGCTCCAACGTGGCCAACCTGCTCATGGTGAGAGCCTCGGCGAGGGAGAGAGAGATGGCGCTACGCAGCGCCATGGGTGCGAGCCGCCAGCGGCTGTTGCGGCAGTTCCTGACGGAAAGCGTGATTCTCTCTCTGGCGGGAGGACTGCTCGGGCTGGCACTGGCCTACGGAATTGTCGGCTACTTTCAGACTCAACTTCCCGACCGAGGTAGCTGGGGAAGGTACATTTTGCAGGCGGACGCGGTCCGGGTCGATTCTTGGGTCGTGGCGTTCGGAACCGGCGCAACCCTGGTGACAGGGATCTTGTTCAGTCTGATCCCAGCATTGCGGGCCTCTAAACCAAACATGAACGGCGTGCTCAATGATTCGGGAAAAGGATCGCTGGGTGGACGCCGGAGCCGGAGACTTCGGGACATGTTGGTCATCACTGAAGTGGCACTGGCGGTCGTCTTAGTCGTTGGTGCCGCGCTGCTCGCGAGGAGCTTTGCCGGACTGTACGAGCGCGGCCCAGGTTTCCGGCCGGACAGGGCACTTGTGCTAATGCCGTGGATGTCTCCCGACTATGTCGTCCTTCACACGAACAGCAGGGATCTTTCCTCGGACGGATTCTGGAAGGATTGGACCGAGCAGCTCAGCTCTTTCCGCACGGAGTTTTGCCGAAGAGTGAGCGCGTTTCCCGGTGTTGTCGGAGTGACTATGGGAACCACGCAAGTGATGAGCGCCCGCTTCTCACTTCGGCCATTCACGATCAAAGGCGCGGACGGAAACAAAGCAGTTCCGGAAGCCCTGCAGGCGATCGTAGATCGAAACTACTTTGAGGTTCTAGGCATTCCTCTCTTACGTGGCCGGCGGTTTGGGCCGCAGGACCGCAAGGACACGCGCCCCGTGGTGATCGTAAGCCAGGAGGTCGCACGCCGTAGCTGGCCGGGAGAGGACGCTCTTGGAAAGCATTTGAAGCGCGGATTACCCGAATCCGATAGCCCGTGGGCAATCGTCGTAGGTGTGGTCGGCGACATCCGTCAAAATGGCTTGGACGAAGCGCCGACGCCGATTCTGTATTGGTCGGGAGCCGAGGTTGGTTCTGGGCCTGGAATGACCATTCGTACCACGGGAGACCCCATGGCACTCGTTCCGGCGATTCGAAAGACCTTCTACGAAATGGACCCAAAGGGTGCATTGACTTGGGTGCGTAGACTCGATGATGTGGTTCGCGACTCGGTTTGGCAGCTGAACTACTCCATGATCCTGATGGGATCCCTCGCCGCATTGTCCCTACTGCTGGCGATGGCGGGAGTCTACGGCCTACTCAGTTACTCGGTGCGGATGCAGACACGGGAGATTGGAGTGAGGATGGCCCTGGGAGCGGAGCGGAGGCAGGTTCTGGCGGCAGTGATTAAGCAAGGGCTCGCGAGGGTTGCTGTGGGTGTTGCGGTCGGGCTTTTGATCGCAGCCGGGTTAACACGATTCTTGGGCAGCTTGCTTTTCGGAGTGCAGCCCATGGACTTGCTCACCTTCGCCGGTGTGGCTCTGGCTCTAATGACCGCCGCATGCCTGGCCAGCTACATCCCCGCCCGCCGCGCAACGAAGGTCGATCCGATGGTGGCGCTGCGGCATGAGTAGTGAGGTTGTGATGCTGCAAGTCCTTCCAGCCAATTCGGTTCGCCGTCCGGCACTCGCCCTCCGGAAGTTTCGGTGTGACGACTTCCGCGGGGATCACTGGATCGAGGGAAGAATAACGCGGCCTATTCTGTCCATTACAGCGGTCGTCCAGACCCCTGATCCGACAGCACCTTGGAACTTGGTGGTGGACTGCTTCACGCGATCGAACTAGATTCGTTAACTTTACTCTGAGCGCCAAGGGCCGATGGCCGGCGGCGAAAAGCCGCGGAGGGCCCGGTCAGCCGGGTTGACAAAATTGTTCTCCTGTCTTGCTTGGAAACGTCCCTTGCGAATTGCTAGACTGAGGGCTTCTGCAACAGTTTTGTAGCCGATCGCAACGGTGGCGGCCGGTCCCCGTGGAGGAGTGGGTCCCTGTATGGCTTTTCTGTTAGGTCTTCTTATCACGTTCATTGCTATCGCCCTTGCGGTTCCTTTCTTTACCGATTGGTGGGCGCTCCCCGACACCATCACCGAGCACGCCCGCCTGGTGGATGCTCAATATTACTTGACGCTGTGGGTCGCTGGCCTGATCTTCCTTTTGGCGCAGCTCGCGCTCGGATACGCGATCTTCAAGTTTGGAGGCAAACGTTCCGGGCCTGCCTCTCACATTCGAGGAAACGACCGCTGGGAGCTGCTGTGGACCACTGCCGCGACAGTGCTCTTCGTCGGGCTGACCTTCATGGGTTACACGGTCTGGGCCGAAGCCCGTTTCACCGAGGCCGCCACCGCCCGTCCGGCGGATGACCGCCTCATCATCGAGGTTGTCGGCCAGCAGTTTGTGTGGAACATACGTTATCCCGGACGGGACGGCAAGTTCGGGCCCACTGATATCAAGCTGATCGATGACGCCTTCGGCAACCCCTTGGGAGTGGACCGCGATCATGCCGACGGCAAAGACGACATCGTCGTGCCCCGCATGGCGGTTCCGGTGAACCGCGAGATTGAGCTGCTGTTGCGCAGCAAAGACGTGCTGCACGATTTCTTCGTGCCCGAGATGCGAATCAAGCTCGATACGGTGCCCGGCATCACGGGAATACTTCGGTTCAAGGCGGACAAGACGGGGACCTACGAGATTGTGTGCGCGGAGTTGTGCGGCCTGGGACATTACGAGATGACGAGCTTCCTCGACGTGATGGAACCCGCGGCCTACGAAAATTGGCTGGATGAGCAAGCCTCTTATCTTGAATAGTGACCGGGAACGGATTGCCCGCCAAGATTCTTCAGTGGAATTTGAAGAGAGTTGATCTATGACAGAAGTCGCAGAGCATGTCGAAGTCCATCGGCATCCCGTACCGACCAGTTTCATCTGGAAATACATCTTTAGCCTGGACCACAAGGTCATCGGCATCCAATACATTCTGCTGGCGATCGTGGCCGCCTTCCTGGGCATGGGACTGTCCATGCTGGTCCGCCTAAGGCTAGTGTGGCCCGGCAGGTCGTTCGGCTTGCTGGAAACTCTGTTTCCCGAGGGAGCCCCGGACGGCGTGATGACGCCCGAGTTCTATCTGGCGATGCTGACCATGCACGGCACGATCATGGTCTTCATGGTGCTGACGACCGCTCCTCAGGGCGGGTTCGGCAACTACGTGCTGCCGCTTCAAATCGGGGCGGCCGACATGGCCTTCCCCAGGCTGAACATGCTGTCGTTCTGGACCACGTTCCTTTCCTTTTTGACGCTTGTAGCCGCATTCTTCGTGCAGGGCGGGGCGCCGATATCGGGCTGGACGGCCTACCCCCCCCTAAGCGCGCTGGACGAGGCGGGAATTGCGGGCTACGGCCAGGACTTGTGGATCTTGAGCATCGCGCTCTTCTGCGTTGGATCGCTGCTGGGCGCGCTGAATTTCATCGTGACGACCTTGCAGTTGCGGGCCAAGGGCCTGACGATGATGCGGTTGCCGCTGACGGTGTGGGCCTGGTTCGTTACCGCAATTCTCGGTCTGCTGGCGTTTGGCGTGCTTTTCTCTGCTGGAGTGCTGCTGCTGCTGGATCGCCAGGCGGGGACGAGCTTCTTCATTCCGGGCGGGCTGGTTGTCAACGATATTGCCATCGATCACACGGGCGGATCGCCGATCTTGTGGCAGCACTTGTTCTGGTTCTTTGGGCACCCGGAGGTCTATATCGCGATTTTGCCGGGCATGGGAGTGACTTCGCACATTCTCGCGACCTTCGCCCGCAAGCCGGTCTTTGGGTATAAGGCGATGGTTTACGCGATTCTGGCCATTGGCGGGCTGGGCTTCATGGTCTGGGGCCATCACATGTTCGTAAGCGGCATGAGCCCCTATTCGGCCTTTGTGTTTTCGATATTGACGATGGTCATCGGGGTGCCGTCGGCCATCAAGACGTTCAACTGGATAGGGACGTTGTGGGGCGGCAAGATACGCCTTCACTCGCCCATGCTCTATTCGATCGGGTTTGTGTCGCTGTTCATCACGGGCGGAATCACCGGTATCTTCTTGGGGCAGCCGACGGTCGACCTGTTCTTCCATGACACCTATTTCGTGGTCGCGCACTTCCATCTGATCATGGGCGTGGCGGCGATCTTCGGCATGTTCGCCGCCATAACCTTCTGGTTCCCCAAGATGTTCGGCAAGTTCATGAACGAGGGACTTAGCAAGGTCCACTTCTGGATCACCTTTACCGGAGTCTACGCCATCTTCGGACCGATGCACTACCTGGGAGTTATCGCCCACCCCAGGCGATACGCCGAAACGACGTCGGTCGACTACTTGGCGGCGGCGGGCGCCGACGAGCTGCATTATTTCATCACGATGGCGGCCATGGTGACCATCACGGTACAGTTTTTGTTCCTGTTTAACTTGATCTGGAGCTTGCTGAAGGGTAAGAAGACAACAGACCCGAACCCCTGGGAGGCAACGACGCTGGAGTGGGTCACCGCCACGCCGCCGGCGCATGACAATTTCGAGGGGAAGATCCCGACCGTGCATCACGGCCCCTATGAGTTCAGCGTGCCCGGCAATGAAAGGGACTTCGTGATGCAGTGCAATGCGCCGGACGCCGCGCCCGCGCAAGACCACTAGCGATGGCAAACGTTCTCACATCCCCAGAGCCGAAACTGCGGACGCTCACCCAAAGCCCGCCGCTTGACGATGGCCGGGGCGCCGGTGGCGGCGGCAGGCGCGGGGGCGGCGGCGAAGGAGGGGGGCCTCACGGTTCGGATCCAGGGGCCGCGGTGCAGCGCTACAAACTGGGCGTCTGGGTCGGCTTCGGCGGGATCGTGATGGTGTTTGCGGCGCTCACGAGCGCGTTGGTTGTGCGCAGCGGCCTGGGCGATGACTGGAAGGCATTTGATTTGCCTGGCGTGTTGTGGCTGAGCACGGCCGTTCTGCTGCTGAGCAGTATCTCGATCGAAAAAGCGAAGCGGGCCATGCGGGATGGTTTGGAAGCTGGCTTGCAACGCTGGCTGGCTGTCACAGCGATGCTGGGCGCGGGCTTCTTGGCTACTCAGCTTGCCGGATGGAGCGAGCTTGCCGGCCGCGGCATCTATGTGGCGACAAACCCGAGCAGTTCGTTCTTCTATGTGCTCACGGCGGGACACGGCTTGCACTTGTTCGGCGGTCTGCTATCGCTGACTTACGTGGTTTTCCGCGTTTGGCGCGCCACCGCCTGGGCTACGAAAGAAGCCGCCATCGAGGGCGTGGCGCTCTACTGGCATCTCATGGACGGCCTTTGGGTCTACTTATTCGTCTTGTTGTTGGTTTGGAGGTAATTGATGTCGGATGCACACGCCGGTTTGGCGGCGGAAGCGACTTGGGCGGGAGGCGGGTCTCCGTTTGCCGTTGGCCACAAGAAGCTGGGGATGTGGCTCTTCATTGTTTCAGACGCCCTGACGTTCGGCGCCCTGCTCGTGGCCTACTGCTATGTCCGCAACGCCAATGATTGGCCGACACCGTTTGATTTTTTTCCAGCCATTATCTTTTCGAGCATTATGACGCTGGTGCTGCTTTCCAGCAGCTTGACGATGGTTTTCGGAGTTTCCGCCGCGGCCAAGGGTGACCGTGCCGCCGCGAAGAAATGGACGCTGGCCACCGCGCTCGGCGGTGTTATTTTCATCGTCTTGCACGCCTATGAGTGGAACCACCTGATCCACGAAGGATTGCGGCCGTTCAGCAGCCCCTACGGGACGCCCTTGTTTGGAGCGACATTCTTTACGCTGACCGGGCTGCACATGACGCACGTCGCGATCGGCGTCATCTACCTTGTCATCATCGCGCTTGGATTCGGGTCGGGGAAGTATGATGCGGAAGATGTCGAGGTGAGCGGCTTGTACTGGCATTTCGTTGACTTGGTTTGGATGTTCGTCTTTCCGCTGGTGTATCTGTTGTCAACGAACGTCAACTAGCGAGAATTGGGGCGCGGCATACCGCGCACGGCTGCCATTGGGCAGCGCGATTGAGGGAGAGCAAAGCATGAGCGAACACGCGGAATCACACGCCGGCCTATTCATGAAGGTGTGGATCGCACTCCTCGTCTTGACTTTGATTGAGGTCTTTCTGGCCTACATTCAGCTCGCCAAGGTGGCGATGATCACAATACTGATGGTCTTGTCCCTTGTGAAAGCGGGCATGATCATGGCGTACTTTATGCACCTGAAGTTCGACAAGCCGGGGTTGTCGTGGATTCTTGTCGTGCCGCTTGTCACCTGCTTGCTGATCATGGTGGGTTACTTCTTCCCCGACAGTTATCGGATCTTGGAATTGGGGAACTAGCGCGCCGTTGTTTGGGAGGATCGACATGTCCTGGTTTTCAAAGTACGGTGGAGGAGTGGCACGGCTGGCGGGTCTGGCCGCGCTGGGGTTTATGCTTTCCGGCTCGCTTTGGGCGCAATGCTCAATGTGCAAGGAGACCGCCTCATTTCAGAAGGCCGAGGCGATCGAGGCGCTCAACCGCGGCATCATCATGCTGGCGGTTCCCCCGGCGGCCATCATCGGCGGTCTTTTCTGGATCACCTACCGCCACCGCAACGGCTATCAGCTCCCCCCGGCGGACCGTGACGTCACGAGCGGCGGGGAACCGCCGCGGATTCCGTAGGCCCTCACTCGGGTTCTTCGGGGAAGAACAAATCGTCCTGCGCCATCGTCGGGATGCCAACCACCAGCACCCGCAGGCGTCGCTTGGCGCCAGGGACAACTCCGGGCGGGATGTGTACGCGGGGGCTCAACTTTGGAGAACCCATGGGGGCGGCACGTATGTCGAGCGGTTTTACCCCTTTCTATTGATTGCGCTGTTTGCCGCGGATAGGCCGACAAGTATCAACGGCTCTTCAGCCGAGTCCTCCGCAACCTCGACAGCGGCACCGGTTTGAACGACAAGCGGACACCAAGCGACGATTGTCGCCGGGGCTTTAGCGCCAATGCTCGTCACTTAGCAGTTCCGCGGGCGGTTTTTGTTGCAGCACGTGTGTTCTTGTCTTGGGCGTCGTTGAACGCCCGGCGCACATCGCTCTCCGCGGAGACGTTACGGGCCGGTTTGCTCCTCCGCCCTTTCAGGGCTTACCCTGGATGGTTTTCGCACCCAGGGTTCCGCTTCGCTCCACCCTGGGCTAGGATCCTACGCCGCTTCGCGGCTCAACGGCTCTGGGCTCGAAGCTTGAAGGCCCTAAGTGAACGGTATTGGCTTTAGTTAGTTAGCGCAGCCGCAAGCCGATACGTTTCGCCACGTCTAGCAGCACCTGCTCGATCGGCGGGCCTTCGCGCGGGAACATCGTCTCCCGAGGGAGAGCGTACAAGCGAGCACCGGCGGGCGTGGCCGGCCGCAACGCTAGATGAGACCTCAGTATTCCTTCATCCGCAACGTAGACAGCCGCATTGCGGTCCCGAGCCTTGAGTGCCATGCCGCCGGGCGGCAGCGCTCGAAGCGGCTGAATGATGTAGTTGACAGCGCTCTCGCCCTTTGCCTGTTGGGCGTAGTAGTTCCAGGCGAGCGGCGAGCCGCCGTAGCTGACTTCGGGAACGTACCCGCCCGGCAGCACCTTGGAGAACAGGTCGAGTGCTTGGAACAGATCGGGGTTCATGCGCTCGTAGCCCTCGAAGCGAACCTGCAGTGTCGACCCGACCGTGCGGGCGGCCAGCACGGGTTTAGCGGTTTGGGGCAACGAAAGAAGTACCCCAAATACACCGCCCACGGCCGCCGCGGGAACTACAATACGCCGCACCGGCCGATCAACGAGCCATTGACCGCGGCCCAACACCACAAGCGGAATGACCATTACCGGGGCGAAGTAGTGCAGATTTGTTTGGGCTTGGAGATAGAACAACGCAAAATAGGCAAGCGCTACGGCTGCCAGTGCCCGGGCGGCCGGGTCGAGGCGTTTCCAGTCGAACAGCGCCGCGGCCGGCACAAGGCCGCAAGGAATAATCAGAAACACCCAGCGCTGCAAATACTCGGGTCGTCGCAATGGGTGCAACAAGAGCCATTCCGCGAGTTGAAAGTCGTTGATTCTCGAGAACAGACTCCCGGCCGCATGCTCGCCGCCTGGGACGGGCACCCCCACTACGGCGGTCCACCAAGAGGCTGTTGCGGAAAGGGCCGCACAGGCGATCAACGTACCCGCAATGCCCAGAGCTTGGCGCAAAGGACGCGGGCGCTGGATCATCACGGCCGCTGCCGCCCAGAGAACGAGCAACAGCATCGCGTTGGGCTGGGCCAAAAAAGCTAGCGCCGTCCAACCGCACAACAGGATCCATTCCGACCGCAGAAACGCCAGTACCGCGCCCAGAAACGTGATCAACACCAAAGTATCGATCGTCGCGGGCAAGGCAATATCGGCTGAGTAAGGATCATAGGTGGCGCTAAACGCCATCACCAGGCCGTAGGCGATCATGGGAAGCACAAAAAGTGCACGATCGACCGCGCGCAAGCGCTTCCTCCCTTGCTCGGCGACGGCGACGACCCCCGCGTACAGAACCACCAGGTAGAGCAGAAAAGGCAGCCGCGCGGCCGCTTCGAACTCGCCGAACAGCCGCACGAACCAGGACCCCGGAAAGGCGAACAGCATTGTCGTGAGCCCAGGAAACCGCGCCGTGGCTACCGCTGTGGATTCCCAAAACGGCAGGGGCCGGACAAATAGAAGACGAATCGACTCAAACGCATGCGCGCCGTCGCCGTTGAAGGCCTCCCAGTAGATTTTCGGAACCAACGCGGCGAGCAGCAGCCACGCTTTCAGGCAGTCAAAGACCTAGCTTTCGCTGACCGCATCGGGTTCCCGGTCCAGCTTTTTCAGCTTCTCGATCAGGGTGGTCCGCTTCAGACGCAGTATCTCCGCCGCGCGGGTCTTGTTCCCTTGGGTTCGCTCGAGCACCGTACCAATCAGCTCTCTCTCGAACCGCGACACAATCTCTTTGAAGTTGCCCCCGGCCGGGCCGGCGGAGGCAGCCGCGGCTCCGCGAACAATTGGGCGCGGCTCAGGAAAGTCGGCTAGCCCGGCAACGCGGCGGTCTTGCGAGCGAATCACGGCAATCTCGACCGCGTTCTCGAGTTCCCTTATGTTGCCGGGCCAGGAGCGGGACACCAGATCGGCTTCAGTGCCCTCGTCAAGGCATTTCGGCGCAAGTCCGTCACGGCGGCAGAAACGGTCCATGAAGTATGAGATGAACAAGGGGATGTCTTCCCGCCGTTCTCGCAGCGGCGGAAGATGGATGGGGAAAACGTTAATGCGGTAGAACAGGTCCTCCCGAAACAAGCCGTCCTGGACACGCGACCACAGGTCAACGTTGGTAGCGGCCACGATGCGGGCGTCGAAGCGAACCGTTTCCACTCCGCCCACCGGATGAATCTCCCTCTCCTGCAGCACTCGCAATAGCTTGGGCTGTAACTCGAGCGGCAAGTCCCCGATCTCGTCCAGAAAGATCGTGCTGCGGTGAGCCTGCTCGAAACGGCCGATACGAGCCTGATGGGCGTCGGTGAAAGCGCCCTTGACGTGGCCGAAGAATTCATCTTCGAGCAGATTGGGCGGGATTCCGCCGCAGTTCACCGATACCATGTCACGGTTACCCCGGTTGCTGAGCATGTGAATCGCGCGGGCGACCCGCTCCTTGCCGGTGCCGGTCTCGCCCATGATCAACACGGTCGTATTTTTTGGCGCCACCAGGCGCACCTGACCGACCACGCTGGCGAACGCCTGACCGCGCCCGATCAGCATGCCGTCGAAAGGCTCGGTCATTTCGCTGACAGGCGCGTCTGCTCCCGGTATCTCCGCCCAGCGGCCGTCAAACTCAGTATCGGGCCTGCCTGCCCGGCTGGGTTTCAGCGCCGGCCCACCGCCGCCAGATCTGGGAGCAGGCTTGGAAGCGGCTAGAGCGATCTCGATACGGCGAATCAAATCTTGCGGCGAGAAAGAGCCGGTAAGGAAGTCGCTGGCCCCTGCTTCCATCAACTCCGCCGTGAGCTCGAATCTCTCCATTCCGCCCAGGATGATCACGGGGGCGGCGACCGGCCCTTGTTCGGAGCATCGAACAAGTTTTTGACACTTGTTTGATAAGTCGGGGTCCCGCCAGGTGTTGATGTCCGCCAAAACTAGGTCGGGTGACAGAATCGTGACTCTGGCACAAGCCTCTTCGAAGCGGGTGACCACCTCTACTCGAAAGCCGTTGACCTCGAGAGCGGCCGCCAGCTCCCGGCGCCCTGCCGGGTCCGCTGTAACGAGCATGACCCGGCGACTTCCTGCCTTTTGATTAACCAATCTCGCGACCATGATTAAGCCGGAACTGTTGCCCGGTGGCATCCCTAATGGCAACTAAGGGGCCAACTCAACCGGCACTCTATACACGTTGAAAACAAGGGACTTGCGACTGATTCGAATCGGGCTTGCAGCCCTCGCCGTCAATGAACGATTCCTATATGAACCTACAGCGCCGACGGCTTTGAGTCCTATTTCCTTTAGTTGCCGAGGCTTAGGGGCTCTCCATGGCGGCGTTCCGATATGGGACTGGTTTTTCAATTTGAAACTAGCGGTCATAGGACCTCCAATGGGGCCTCCGCGTGTCCTAGTTCTAACCCTGGCTGGTCGTAACGGCCACCCGCTGCCAGTCCATCGAGTGCTTACGACTTGGCGGTCAGATGAACGTATGCTTCTCTGACACTTGATGTCAAGACTTTGACGGCTGACGCCTTTTCGTCTCTCTCCTAATGCTGTATTCACAACGACTTACGAGGCAGTCCCGGATTGGCATCCGCGGTGCATACCGGCAACGCGAGCAACGCTCGGGAGCGAACGAACATTGAGTCACCACGAAAAGCGACGACCGGCCGCCAACTTGTTTCATCGGCTGTCGGCGGCTTCCGGTTGAGGTTCCAGCGAACAGTTGCTCATCCCAAATGCTTCGACTAGTTGGAGGACTAGACCTTTATGCCGAGTTTGGCCACTGCCACAGCCCCTACGCGGGAAGCCACAGCCCCTTTGCGGGAAGCCTTAACACAGGTCCCGCGAAACAAAGAAGAGCGCGACGCGCTCATCGTAAAACACCTGCCGCTGGTGAAGGCTATCGCCAACCGCATTCGCGACAATCTGCCGGTTCAGGTGGAAGTAGACGACCTGATTCATGCCGGCATTCTGGGACTTTTCGACGCCGTCAGCAAATACAATCCCGAAAAGAAAGTGGTGTTTCACCTCTACGCCAAGCACCGCATCCGTGGAGCCATTCTGGATAGCCTGCGGCAACTGGATTGGGCCTCGCGGGACCTGCGCAAGCGGTTCAAGTCGATTGAGGCTCAGACCCAAAAGCTGGCCCAAAAGCTCGGGCAGGCGCCGACCGAGGCTCAGGTCGCCAAGGAAATGGGCGTCACGGAAGATCAATTCCGGACGATGAAGTCGGAGCTTTACAACGCCGGGCTGAGCAGCGGACAGCCTCATCGCGTGGAGCGCCCCGATCACGGCAGCTTCGCTGAGTCCACCGAATCCAATGAACGGCGACCCGACCAGGTGTTTGCCAACCGCGAGCTGCGCAGTATTCTGGAGCGGGCGATTTCGACGTTGCCGCCACGCTACCAGCGAGTCGTGACGCTCTACTACGATTATGAGCGCACCATGAAACAGATCGGAAACGAGCTGGGGGTCAACGAGAGCCGGGTTTCGCAGATCCACAAGACGGCGCTCGAAAAACTCGGCGTGGCGCTGCGCACTCTGGGTTACCGCTCCGCGCACGCTTTTCTCGAGGAAGCGAACAACTAGACCGCATTTCTCACCACCTGACGGCCGAAGCACGTGATCGGCCCGCCATTACTTCGTTGCACTTGCTCGCCGTACTCAACGCAGGGTCAAGTACGCGTCTTTGATTGAATGAGGGTCGCCAAGCGGCGCGCGCCTCGTCTTGACGGGCCTCTCACGCACTTCGCCTCGCCACCTGGCGAGAAATACAGGTTAGGGTCACGGCCCTGTGAAGTGATTAAGAGAAATAGGTTGGCGGTTGGTGGATCTAAACACAACGTCTTAACTAATTGCGCATAGTCGGCGCAGCGTGTCATTCGGCTGGCCCCACGTGGCAAACTCGGCTTCCGCAGCTGCGATCACTTCCTCCAGGGTCGCAAAGTAGCGGTTGTGCAGGCAACGCCGCCGGGTCAGCTTCCAGACTCGCTCGATCGGATTCAACTCGGGACTGTAGGGCGGCAAGTAATCCAGCTCAAAGCCAGGTGCGTTTTCCTCGCGCCACGCTTTGTGCAGTCGGGCATGGTGGTACCTGGCGTTGTCAGCGATGACCGCCACGCGGCGCCCTCCAATGCGGCTCACCTGCTGGAGTTGCTTCATGAATTCCCAAAAGGTCCCGGCATTGAATTTCCCCGTCTCGCGACAAGACCAAAACCGACCATCGCGTAGTCGCACGGCACCAAAATATCCGACGCTTCGCCGGGTCGGATGATGCAGCAGGATGGGATCCTTCGTCTCCGGAGGCACCCACATCCGACAACGCGAGCCGTGCTGCTGAAAGTGCACTTCGTCGCTGGCCCAAAGGTCGACGGCCGGGTCGGCCATCAGCGCTTGGAGTTTTTTTTATGCGTCTTCTGCTGTTCCTCGTCGGCGCGAGCGATCTTGGGCCGCGGCTTGCGCAGCCGAAAGCCCAATTGCCGGAACAGACGCTGGCACTGACGCACGCCCACAGTGATGCCGTATTGTTGCTCGATCCAGACCGCCAACGTTTTGCCATCCCATAGATTTCCGCTCAGGCCTGCCTCCCGCGGCGTCTGACGAAGAGCAGCGTTGATCTCTTCGAGCTGCTGCTCATTCAACCGCGGGGGCCGCCCGGCCCGCTCTCCCTCGCGCAAGCCCGCCAAGCCTTTCTGCTCGAAACGACCCACCCAATATTCCACCGACCGTGGTGCGTCGCCCAGCAGCCTGGCCACCTGTGGGCAGGTCATTCCTTGGGCCACCAGCAGCACGCCGTGGAGGCGGTGGTCGTAGCGGGAATCCAGGGAGCGTCGGATCTCATCCTGCAATCCAAGAACGATGTTTTCAGCGTCAGCAATGCGAAGTGGTCTCATTTCCCCATGAGAGCACACCCTGCATACTATGCGCAATAACTTATGACGTTATGTTTAGTTGCCGCGAACGGGTTGTGACGCGCCGGGCTCGGCTCAGGCACTTCCGCGATGGACCGGTTTGCGGACGACGAGAGCCAGCACGGCGCCGACGACGGCGAACACGGCCAGCGTGAGGTAGACCTGATTGTATCCTGCCGCCAAATCGCCGCTCTCCCGGGCGGCGTCCATGATCCCCGCGAAATAGCCGGGCACGAAATACCCGGTGAGCCCATAGGCGGTGAACATGATCCCGTAGTTGGCGCCGACATTCTTGGCTCCATAGTAGTCCGCGGTGAAGGAGGGCAGCAGCGCCAGGTAGCCGCCGAAGGAAAACCCCACCAGGCAGAGGCCGATCAACACGGGCCAGAAGCTGTCGGCGGTCCTCAACAGAAACAGACAGGCGACGATGTAGACGGCATACATCGCTACCGTGGTTGGGTTTCGGCCGATCTTGTCGGAAAGCCCGCCCCAGGAAAGGCGCCCGAGGCCGTTGAAGAACGACATCACGCCCAAGGCGGCGCCGCCGCTGAGCAGCGCCCCCTCGGCCGCAATCTCGCGAATCAGCGGCGAGGCTTGCCCGATGGCGACAAGGCCCACCGAGGCGCCCAAAACGTAGAGGACCCACAGTGCGTAGAACTGCCAGGTGCGCAGCATCTCCCCGGGCGCGAAGTCTTGCTTGGCGTCACCGGCGGCTCCGCCGGGCGGATCCCAGCCCGCGGGTTTCCATCCCGGCGGCGGAGTTCGGTAGATCTGGGCGGCGCCGATGACGAAAATGTAGAAGACGGCCGCCATCACCAGGAAGGTCCGGGGGATCGACTCGGCGAACCGCGCCGGATCGGCGCCGATCAGAGACTCCAGCAGCGGAGCAAAGATGAGCGAGCCGGCGCCGAACCCCATCACGGCCAGCCCCACCACCATGCCGCGTTTGTCGGGGAACCATTTCACGCAGGTTGCGATGGGGGTGACATAGGCGAATCCGATGCCCAACCCGCCCAGTATTCCGTAGGCGAAATTCAGACCGGGCGGCGTATGGCCCATCAAAGCCGCCAGCAGGCAGCCCGTCCCGAGCAGGGCGCCCCCGATGCTGCCGACTAACCTCGGTCCCTTCTTGTCCTGCCAGAACCCGGCAACGACCATAGCCAGCGTAAAGAACAGCAACGAATAGCGAAAAGGCGCGATGCTGGTTTCCTTGGACCAGCCGTAAAGCGTCTCCAGCGGGCCGCGGAAAACACTCCATGAGTAGAGCGCGCCCAGGCAAAGCTGCATGACGAGCGCGGCAATCACAAACCGCCAGCGGTTCCCGGCCTGCTGTGTCATCGTTTCTGTCCCCCTTTTGCTAGATACATATATATATATACAGGTTGTGCGCGGTGCGGCGAGAATTTTATTGTCGTTTTGGAGTCAGCGCCATGTGCAGGAGTCGGGTTGTCCCGCTGGAGGAATATGAACTCTGGTCCGCTCGGTCATGGTCAAGGCTCGGAAGAGATGGAGCCGGCTGAAGCCAGCCTGTGGCCGTTTTCAAGCAGCGCGAGCGGGACGCAAGACGCGGGGTGGCGAGTCGAGCCTCAATGCGGCGTGGGCCAGGTGCGTCCGCAGCCGAAGCCAAAGCGTTCGGCGCGCCGAAAACGGCCGCCTGACAGCCTCCCACAGCGAATCGAAGGCCTTTTTCGCTTCGGCCAGCCCGCGCAGCGTGCCCGCTCCCAGCTCCTTCCTCAGCAGCAGCGACAAGTTTAGTTGAACGCGCCGCCGTGAAGCAGCAGCCGTTTCAAGATGTTTTCGTGGCCGCGCAAGTGCGTCCGCCGCATCCGGCCGGTCTCATATAAATGAGCAAAACTGCGTTCCACTCGCTCGCCGCGCAACCGTGACAGCCCTTTGCCCCGCTCCCCGCGCTCATCTTGTATGGGACAATTCTGTTCCCTACGCACGACTGTGGCAGGTTGTACAATTGAGTGCTCCGCGCGAACGCATTCACAAGCCGCCATAGAGGAATCATCAGTGAACATTCCACAACTCTCCGAAGCCGACCTCGAGCTGCTGCGAATGAACGATGCTCCGACGATCTGCAACGTCATCGAGATCTTCAAATATCGCTCCCAAACCGGCGGCTACATGGACGGGCGAATCCAAGCTTGTTTCCCGGAAATGCCCCCGATGGTCGGATACGCCGCGACAGCGACTTTCCGCTCGGCGGCCCCGCCTCGGAGTGGCAATGTCTACGCCGCTCTGGACGCCCAGGTCAAGCAATTCGCCGAATTGCCGCAACCGGTGGTCGTTGTCTTTCAAGACCTTGATGACCCTCCCGTCGCGGCCACGTTCGGCGAAGTGATGACCTCCTGCTATAAGGGATTTGGCGCGGCGGGGATGATCACCAGCGGCGCGGCCCGGGATATCGATCAGGTGCGTGCCATCGGATTTCCGTGTTTTGCCGATGGGACCATCTGCTCGCACGGCTACCCGCACTTCGTTGACCTCAACGTACCGGTTAATGTCGGAGGTATCACGGTTCACCCGGGCGACCTCATCCACGGCGACTGCAACGGCGTCACGACGATTCCGCATGAGATAGCCTCGGCGGTAGCCCGCTCCTGTGAAGAGTTTGCCGCCGCGGAGCAGGTTGTGATTGACTACGTAAGGTCGGGTAATCCGACGGCTGAGGGTTTGGCTAAAGCGCGCGCTCAATGCGCCGCCATGATCCAGGACCTCGGCAAGCGTGTGCGCGGCTGATATGAGCCGCGCGCGTCAGCAAGCGGTTCCAGCGAAAGGATCAACCAGATCCGAACGTGTTGACGACGCTATGAGATTCTTTAGTTCTGTATCGGGTGGTTTTTAGAAGTTCTAAGAGCGTTCGGGCAGAGCCACATGTTCTCGAATAAACAACTGCAGGAGCCCGCCATGCACCATCACCATCACGATAAGCCACGAAGTCACAAGACGCGCCGTGGTTTTTTCGCGTCCTTGCTAGGAACTTGGGCCGGCGCCACGCTGGTCGAGCTGAGCGCCGTTCGCGCCACCGTGGCCCGCGCCCAATCGGCTAAAGCGCCCCGAAAACTATTCGACATCCAAAAAGTGGATGAGGGTGTCTTTTCGGCCGTTGCCCGCCCGGCCGCGATGATAAACTGCAACGCCACGATCTTCGAGAGCGCGACGCACCTCGTCGTTGCCGACACGCACTCCAAGCCATCGGCCGCGGCCGCTTTGATCGCACAGCTTCGGCGGGAGGTCAGCACCAAGCCGGTGCGCTACATTGTCAACACGCACTTCCACTGGGACCACGCACAAGGCGCCGCCGCTTACCAGAAAGCTTTCCCGAACCTCGACATCATTTCGAGCGTCCCCACAAAGCGGCTGATCGCGGCCGAAACCGAGAAGCGTATCAAGCTGCAGATCGAGAACGATGTCCCCCGATTCATCGAAGAAGCAGAGAAGAAGCGCCGCGACGCCGGCAGCTCCGCTGAAAGGGACTTCCACGACGGCCAGATCGAGCAACTCAAGGCCTACGCCGAGGAGATGAAGTACTTTTCTCTGGTGCTGCCCACGATCACATTCGAGAAATCCTTTGTGATCCGGGACGGCGATGACGAGCTGGAACTCAGCTTTCACGGGCGCGGCCACACCGGCGGCGACGTTGTGATCTACTCCGCCCGAAAGAAACTAATCGCGACCGGGGATTTGGTCCACGGCTTCTTCCCCTACATTGGCGACGGCTATCCAAGGGAGTGGCCGGCGACGATCGGATCGGTCGCCAAGCTGAGCTTTGACCGCCTGCTGCCGGGACATGGCCCGGTGCAGTCCGACCGCCGCCGTTTGAACAACTTCCGCGGATACCTGGAAGAGCTCACCGAGCGCGTCGCTACCGGCAAGAACAGCGGCAAGGCCCTCGCCGAGTTGCAGCGGTCGATCAACACTTCTTCTCTGAAATCAATCACAGCAGATGGTTACGGCGATTTCCTCATCACGAACAACAAGAAATACCGGCCAATCTTCGGAGACCCGCCGCCCCTCGAAGACTATATCAACGTCAACATCGAGCAAATCTTCAACAACCTCGACCGGGTGTAACGGTGAAACTTCCCTCCCGCGGCGCAAACTGATGATGTTCTCCGGCCCGCTATTTGCACGAAACCGACGAGCGAGTCGACACTTCTGTTTCAAGGGAAGCACTTGAACTTCGAGGGCAGGCGTCACAATGGGTGAGATCTGACATGGGAACCAGTCGGCGGACATTTCTTCAGGCCGGTGGCGCTGCCGCGCTCGCCGGCGCGCGGCCATCAGGCGCCGCGCGGGCCCAGAGTGCCGCCCGTGGCACGGCAGGGGCGGTTACGCCGCGGTTCCAGCTCGCCGCCCACTCCAGCATGTTCCGGCGCTACCGGGGCGAGATGTTCCAGCGCATTCGCACCGCCGGCTACCGCCGTGTTGAGCTGGGCCTGGGGCATGTTCGTCTGGCGGCAAATTCCGGGGAAGAAGCGCGGGGTCTGTTGCACCAGATCAGCGCGGCGGGCCTTGAACCGGTATCGGCTTTCGTGGTGAGGTGGATCGCCGATGACGATGAAGAAAAGAGAAGCAAAGCGGTCCAGGAGTGGAAAACAGCCATCACCGGAGTGCGGCGGCTGGGTTTGAAACACGTTGGAACAGAGATGACCGGCAACGTCGCCCAACCCCAAGCAGGCGAGCGGGCCTTTCGCAAATCCATGGACGAGCTGATGCCTCTGCTCGAGGATGCAGGCATCCATCTCAGCATCGAGCCTCACCCCGGAGATTTTTTTGAGGACGCCCCCTCCACGCTGAAGCTCATTCGCTGCCTGGGGTCGAAGAACGTCAGCTACCTGCACTGCACGCCGCACACGTTTTACCTTGGCGATAGCATCCGCCGGGTGATCGAAGAAGCGGGTGAGCTTCTCAGCTACGTTCACCTCTCGGATTCCTTTCGCACAAACCGCATCATGGATCGCTTCGGTGGCGGCGTGGGCCTGCACCTCCACCTGCAACTCGGCAAGGGCGAAGTGGACTTTCGCGAGACCTTCGAGAGTCTGGAGAGGATAGGCTACAGCGGCGTAGTCTCGCTGCAGGCAATCAGCCACAACGATCATCCGGTTGAGGTTGCCGCCGAGTCACGGAAGTACTTGCGTGATTTGTTGGGCGACAAGCTTGAGGGTTAGAAGTCTGATTCCACGCAGTTCAGAAAGTTGCCCATTTTCAAGTACTAACGTTTCAATTCAATGAGTTACGGCTTTCGTATTGAAACGTGTTGCAACTGATTGTTTCAGAGTGTTTCCAGCAGCTGCAAGATTATCTGCATTGGGGTCGGGGATGCGTCTGGATTCACGGGTCTCGGGCGCCGATTCCTTGCGATAGTCAAAAGCTACCCACTCGTAACGCCGCAGCGTAAGGATCTATCAGGCGGTGTGCGTTTGTGCCCGGCCTGGAGAATGACGCAGGTTCCGAGTCGAGACGATTCAGGGTGGGCAGCAACGCTCGCCGACCGAAGCCCGCACGTGCCGTTGATTCGCATGAAAAGCCATGTTGGAGTCACGTAATCCAAAACCGATCCGGCAAGCCGGGGATTGCTCGGGCGTAGCCTGCTACTCGCGGACGGCAGACGCGCCGAAGGGAGCGTTACCCGCGCGTTGAGCGAGTAGCTCCTTGATCACATCCGTCGTCTCGGTAGGCCGCACGACGGCGCGGAGGCGATCTGGGTCGTCCTCCGCGCGCTGCCGTGCACTCGCTTCCCGGAACCGCTCCTGATGATCCGCGAGGTCGAGCGGTGTTTCACCCTGATCGTTCTTCCAGTTAATGGGCGCACCCCGCGAATGGAGACTCTTGATGAGGTCAGGTGCGAGTCTTGCCGCGGCGATGTGCATGATGGTCTGGCTCTGCCGGGACAAGGTGATGGACTCACTGGGGTCGGGGAGCTTATCGTGCGGGTCGTAGCGGGCCGACAGGTCGGCGCCGCGAGCAACCATCTCTTCCACGACCGGGAGGTCGACCGCCACGACCGCCACGGAGAAAGGCGTGTGACCGTCTTTTCTCAGTAGATTCGGATCAGCACCCCGATCCGCCAGCATCTTGACCAGGGCTACACTACCGGAGTTCGCGGCAATATGGAATGCGGAAGATCCCGGCGGCGCCGGGTTGATTCTGACGTCCCCCGCGGGACCGGGGGTTGGATACAACGTCTGCTGGTTCGGATCGGCCCCAGCTTCAAGAAGATGTCGGACAACCTCCAACGCTTCATCCGGGCTAAACGTTGAAGCCTCGCCGTCCGTCCGGCCGAGAGAAAGAAGCGCTGGGGTCCGCCGATCGGCTCCCGTTTTCCCTTTGTCGGCGGTTCTCCTCACCCAAGCAACCGCGAGGGCTGCCCCGTGCAGCGGCGTGTAGCCGGCGCTGTCAGCGCCCGTCGCCGACGCACCACGATCGAGAAGAAACCGGGCCGTGGCCAGGTCCGCGCCGAACTTCTGAGAGCTCGCGGGCCGGCGCCCCCTGGCCGGCACAAACTTGCCGTCAAGCGGGACCCACTTGTACAGAGACGCGAGCAGCGGCGTGGTCCCGTCGGCCGCCATGGAATTGACGTCGAGACCGGCGTCCAGCAGCACGCGGGCAGACGCCAGATCGCGGTTCTGAACGGCGAAGAACAGTGCGTTCTGGCCGCCTTTCTTGCTGCTGTAGTCTCCGTCATGATTCCAGGGGATCCCGGTTTTTCCGAGCGTAAACGTCCACGGGATGTAGATCGTATACTTCACGTCCCACGTTCTTGTTGTGACCCGAACATCCGCCCCGCGGTCCACCAAGAGCCGCACGGCATCTGGATTTCCGGCCGCCCACATCAGAGCCGTCTGGCCGAACTTGTTCTCACGTGCATTCACGGCGGCGCCATGGTCGAGCAGCAGCCTCATGACCTTAACCTGGCCCATGCGCACAGCCGTCATCAAGACGGTCTCGCCATTCTCTCGCGCAACGTTCGGATCGGCGCCGTGCTCAACCAAGAGCCGTACCATGGCCGCTGAACCGTTCTGAATCGCCAATGACAGGGGAGCGACCCCAAACGCATTGGCAAGGTCGGGGTCCGCGCCGGCATTCAGCAGCAACTCCGCGATGTCGGTATTGCTCCGCATCGCCGCCCACGCAAGCGCTGTTGCGCCGTCAGCCTGGCGAGTGTTCACGCCCGCCCCTTCGGCCAACAGCGCCGTGACCGCCGCGGGGTCTTCGCCCCGCGCGGCGTCGATGAGCGCTTCGTCCGACACGGCGGTCAAGATGCTCGGGCCAACAATGACGCACACGGCCAAGATGCGCGGAATGAGGCTCAGGATTTCCGACATCGCACTATACCTCCAAGCGGTTCAGTTTGCCGCTGCTGTCGCCAAGTTTCTCGGTGGGCACGCCTACCTTGTCGAGCATGGTCAGATAAAGATTCGTCAGAGGCGTAGTGTCCCCGGGATAGCGGATGTGGCGGCCGCCGGCGACTCGCCCAGCCGCGCCGCCGGCCACGATGATCGGCAGGTCTCGCTGGCTGTGGCTCGTCGGGACGCTCAGGCTGCTGCCGCACATGATTAGCGAGTGATCGAGCAGCGTCGAGTTCCCCTCCTTCAGCGAATCGAGTTTAGTCAAGAAATAGGCCAAAAGGCGGCGCGGCGCCAAAACCGATCCGGCAAGCCGGGGATTGCTCGCGCGTAGCCTGCTACTCGCGGACGGCAGACGCGCCGAAGGGAGCGTTACCCGCGCGTTGAGCGAGTAGCTCCTTGATCACATCCGTCGTCTCGGTAGGCCGCACGACGGCGCGGAGGCGATCTGGGTCGTCCTCCGCGCGCTGCCGTGCACTCGCTTCCCGGAACCGCTCCTGATGATCCGCGAGGTCGAGCGGCGTTTCACCCTGATCGTTCTTCCAGTTAATGGGCGCACCCCGCGAATGGAGACTCTTGATGAGGTCAGGTGCGAGTCTTGCCGCGGCGATGTGCATGATGGTCTGGCTCTGCCGGGACAAGGTGATGGACTCACTGGGGTCGGGGATCTTATCGTCCGGGTCGTAGCGGGCCGACAGGTCGGCGCCGCTAGCAACCATCTCTTCCACGACCGGGAGGTCGACCGCCACGACCGCCACGGAGAAAGGCGTGTGACCGTCTTTTCTCAGTAGATTCGGATCAGCGCCCCGATCCGCCAGCATCTTGACCAGTGCTAAACTGCCGGAGTTCGCGGCAATATGGAATGCGGAAGATCCCGGCGGCGCCGGGTTGATTCTGACATCCCCAGCGGGACCGGGGGTTGGATACAGCGTCTGCTGGTTCGGATCAGCCCCAGCGTCAAGAAGACGTTGAACAACCTCCAACGCTTCATCCGGGCTAAACGTTGAAGCCTCGCCGTCCGTCCGGCCGAGAGAAAGAAGCGCTGGGGACCGCCGATAGGCTCCCCTTTTTCCTTTGTCGGCGGTTCTCCTCGCCCAAGCAACCGCGAGGGCGGCCCCGTGCAGCGGCGTGTAGCCGGCGCTGTCAGCGCCCGTCGCCGACGCACCAAGATCGAGAAGAAACCGGGCCGTGGCCAGGTCCGCGCCGAACTTCTGAGAGCTGCCCGCGCGGGCCGGCGCCCCCTGGCCCGGCACAAACGTGCCGTCAAGCGGGACCCAGTTGTACAGAGACGCGAGCAGCGGCGTGGTCCCGTCGGCCGCCATGGAATTGACGTCGAGACCGGCGTCCAGCAGCACGCGGGCAGACGCCAGATCGCGGTTCTGAATGGCGAAGATCAGTGCGTTCTGGCCGCCTTTCTTGCTGCTGTAGTCTCCCTCATGATTCCAGGGGATCCCGGTTTTTCCTAGCGTAAACGTCGTCGGGATGTAGATCGTATACTTTACGTCCCACGTTTTTGTTGTGACCCGAACATCCGCCCCGCGGTCCACCAAGAGCCGCACGGCATCTGGATTCCCGGCCGCCCACATCAGAGCCGTCTGGCCGAACTTGTTCTCACGTGCATTCACGGCGGCGCCATGGTCGAGCAGCAGCCTCATGACCTTAACCTGGCCCATGCGCACAGCCGTCATCAAGGCGGTCTCGCCATTCTCTCGCGCAACGTTCGGATCGGCGCCGTGCTCAACCAAGAGCCGTACCATGGCCGCTGAACCGTTCTGAATCGCCAATGACAGGGGAGCGACCCCAAACGCATTGGCAAGGTCGGGGTCCGCGCCGGCATTCAGCAGCAACTCCGCGATGTCGGTATTGCTCCGCATCGCCGCCCACGCAAGCGCTGTTGCGCCGTCAGCCTGGCGAGTGTTCACGCCCGCCCCTTCGGCCAACAGCGCCGTGACCGCCGCGGGGTCTTCGCCCCGCGCGGCGTCGATGAGCGCTTCGTCCGACACGGCGGTCAAGATGCTCGGGCCAACAATGACGCACACGGCCAAGATGCGCGGAATGAGGCTCAGGATTTCCGACATCGCACTATACCTCCAAGCGGTTCAGTTTGCCGCTGCTGTCGCCAAGTTTCTCGGTGGGCACGCCTACCTTGTCGAGCATGGTCAGATAAAGATTCGTCAGAGGCGTAGTGTCCCCGGGATAGCGGATGTGGCGGCCGCCGGCGACTCGCCCAGCCGCGCCGCCGGCCACGATGATCGGCAGGTCTCGCTGGCTGTGGCTCGTCGGGACGCTCAGGCTGCTGCCGCACATGATTAGCGAGTGATCGAGCAGCGTCGAGTTCCCCTCCTTCAGCGAATCGAGTTTAGTCAAGAAATAGGCCAAAAGCTCGGATTGGTTCACATTGATCTTGGCAAGTGCGTCCAGTTTTTCTTTCTCGAAGTTGTGATGCGAGATCTCGTGATGCCCCATCGAGACGCCCAAATGAGAGAAGCTCATCGACGACGCCTCACGAGCATACATGAAGGTCCAGACTCGGGTCAGGTCCGCCTGCAAGGCCAGCGTCTGCAGATCGAACATGAGCTTGACGTGCTCGGGCCACGAATCCGGAATTCCGGGAGGCCGGCTCATGTCAGGGAGATCCACGGGCTGCTTCTTCATAGCCACTTGAATCCTTCGCTCTACGTCGCGAATCGAATCGACATACTCGTCCAGCTTTCGGCGGTCGCCGACGCCCAGCCGCGCTTTCAACTCCGCGATACGCTCGGTTACCGCGTCAAGACTGCTCCGGTCGGCCGCGCGGCGCTCCGCGGAAGCGACCGGATCAATGCGGCCGCCCTCGCCAAACAGCCGCTCGAAGACATAGCGCGGATTCTTCTCGAACGGCAAGGGATTCGTCGCAGTCTTGAAAACCGGCCCGGGCAACCGTCCGGTGTCTTCGGTCGCAAGCTCAAGCGAAGCGAACTGGGTTTCCTTGCCCAACGACTGTGCGGCCACCTGGTCCACTGAAATACCGACTTGGACCTTCCCTTCGGTCGGCTCGCAACCGGTCATGAACGACGCCATCGCTCGATCGTGGAACCCGGCTTTCGTGCGGTCGGGGTCGGAGGACAGTCCGCTCAGGACGAGGAACTTTTCCCTGTGGCCGGCCAGCGGCGCCAATGCTTCGCTGAGCTGGTAGCTCGGGCCTTCTCCAATCGGCCGCCAGCGGTCCCGATCGACGCCTAGCGGGTAGTAGAGGAACCCCAGGCGGCGCACCGGCGCAGCGGCGGTCAGCCGCTCGGCGCACATGGCCGGAACCATGGCGTCGAGCAGCGGAAGCGCCAGCGCGGTGCCAGCACCTCGCAGAAATGTGCGGCGGGGAAGATGTTTCTTCGTGATGATCATTGGCGGCTCCTCTATCTAACCATTTGGCGTCTGTCGCATCTGGAAGGGCACACTCCTTACAATAGCGATGATCAAGTCTGAAAATCGATACCGCCCTGCTTCAGTGCTTCGGACGATCTGGCGAACGGTCGGCTGATCTCGCGCGCCCAGCTCCCGGCCGAGCGCGTAGGTCATCAGCCGCTCGACCGTGGCGCCCACGAATCTTTCTGGAGGGTTTAGCAGGAGATTCCTTAACCCCCGCGGGCCGGAGAATGTCGCACCGTTGGGCAGCGACCCCGAGGGATCAATAGATGCGCCCTCGTCCTGGGTTCGCCATCTGCCGATGACGTCAAAGTTCTCCAGCGCGAATCCAAGCGGATCGATCCGCGCGTGGCAGGAAGCGCACCCGGGGTCGGCCCGGTGGCGTTCTACTTGTTCCCGCATGGTCAGTTTTTTCTCGTCCCCGGAACTTTCATCGAGCGCCGGTACGTTCGCTGGCGGCGGCGGCGGCGGCGAATTCAGCAGATTGTCAAGGACCCACTTGCCGCGCAGAACGGGTGACGTTTTGGCGGGATGAGACGTCACCATGAGGATGCTGCCCTGGCCGAGCAGCCCGCCTCTCTCCGGATTGCCAGCCAGCGAGACACGACGAAAGCCGGGACCTACTACGTCGGAAATCCCGTAATTACGGGCCAGTCTCTCGTTGAGGTATGTGTAATCGGCCCCAAGCAAGTCGAGAATGCTGCGGTTTTCGCGGATCACGCTGCGAATAAACAGACGGGTCTCCCGCAGGAACGCCCCTCTGAGCGAGGAATCGAATTCGGGATACACCTTGCGGTCCGGCCGAAACTCCTCTAGACCTCGCAGCCCAAGCCACTGCGCCGCAAAGTTATCCACCAGCGTGCTGGCACGCTGATCGGAAAGCATGCGCCGGACCTCCCGATCCAACAACGCCGGATCCCTCAGCTTTCCATTGCCAGCCATATCGAGCAGCTCGTCATCCGGAATGCTGTTCCACAAGAAGAACGACAGGCGCGAAGCCAGCTCAAAGTCGGACACAAGATGCGCGTTCCCCGGCGCAACGCTTGGCGGGTCGGACTCGAGGCGAAACAGGAAATCCGGCGCCAACAGCACGTCCCGTAGCGCGGCGGCAAGCGAGAACTCGAAGCCTTGTTTCTGACGCGTGGCGGTGTAGGTGGCCAAAAACGGCCGGACATCCGCCGGCGTGACGTCGCGCCGAAAGGCTCGCCGTACCACGGCTGAAAGAATCTTGGACGCGCACGCCGCCTCGTCTCCGGCGCCCGCGGGTTCGCATATGAGAATCCGCTTCCGGCTGGGCGTCTCGCTGACGCCCCTCACATTGTATGGCCCGGCAATCTCGATCCTGCCCAGAGTGGGCGGTCCCGGCGGGCCGCCGAAGGCGGCCTCGCTGGCGTTCATCCCGGCAATCTCAAACAGCTTCACGCGCCGGCCGTCCAGGCGGAAGTCGATGGTTGGCCGGATAGCGGTTCCAAGCACGTCCAGGGGCCCGCCCAGTCGGGTTCCGCCTGGCCCGCCGACATTCAAGACCGGTCCTTCCCGCACGGCAAACTCGTCGGGAAACGTCACGACCACCGCGTGCGGACCGGCATTTACCGAAACTCGCGTTCGAAAGAACCGGACCCCCTTCCTCGGATTCAGGCTCTGCCTTTCGAGAAACGCCCGCAAGTCGTATTCGCCGTCGTACGGGAAGTAGTAGCTCACGCGTATGCCGCCGCGCGTGCCAAATGGCATGCCCGCGCCCTGCCAGAGCGCCTGCGTCTCGGTGGCCTGGAAAATCTCCGTTACCGGCGAAGGGTCGCTCACTCCCACGGCGAGCTGGCTCACCCTCCGCGCAACCTTGAGGTACCGCTCGAGCAGCAGCGGCGACATCGACAGGGCGTCACCGATGTTGTCGAAGCCCGCGGCTTGTCCATCTGGCGGCAACTGATCCGCTAGCGGAAGCTCGATGGAGAGTAGGTCGCGAATCGCGTTCGTGTACTCGGTGCGATTCAATCGCCGGATCACCGGCCGTCCCGCGTGCGGCGTCTCTTGGGCGGCGGTATCCAGGTCGGCGATCAGCCCAGCGGTGAACGACTCGAGGGTGGCTTTGCCTGGACGCGGCATTCCCGGCGGCGGCATCTCCCCGGCCGAGAGTTTCCGGGCAACTTTCTCCCATACGTCCGGGTGAGCCCCAGGATTCTTGGCGGAGAAGTCCTCAAGCGACAGGCCGCCAGAGCCGGAGCTGTGGTTGTGACATGCTAGACAGTACGTCTTCAGTAGAGCGTCCCGGCTCGCCGCGGCCTCCGCATCTCCCTCCTGATCCTGTCCCGGCGCCGGCAGTGCGGACGCGAAGAGAATCGCAGTGACGAGGGTCCAGAGCGCGCCAATTCTCAACGTGTGCGAGCGCCGATCCAAGCGCGTTTGAGCCATTCTGTGAACCATAGTGGTCAATCAGCTACCTAACGATACAACGGTTGACGATCATGAGTCAAGCCAGCCGGCCTTGCGAGAGATAGCGAGGCGGGATTCTCTGATAATTAGAAATGTGGTTCGGCACAAATCACTTTAAGATTCTTGAGAGGCAAACTTTTGAGGATGCACTAAGCTCACCGACCCGGAGTCGGCGGGCTCATTTTTTTGCCGCACCGGAGAGCCCATCGATTCGGCTCCCGCGAAGCTCACACCCGATACTCCTTCACCGCCTCTTCGTCAACGTCAAGGCCCGGGAGATCGGGAAGGCGTACGTGCCCGTCTTCAATTTGGAAGACGTGATCGGTTCGCGGCAGCTTGAGCGCCGGCTCCCACTGCTCTGCAGAAAGGTTGGACTGCCCAATCATCTCCTGGTACTCTCAGTTCGGCAAAAAACCACCAGTTTACATCGTATCACAGTAAAGCGGCCTCAATCTGCATTCATTGGGATTCATTGGGGGTAGTGTCTCAGTTTGAATCCAGGAGCCCGATGATTTCTTCGAGCGACCAAACGTGGTCCGAAACTTTTGCTTCCATCGCGGGCGTCACCCGCAGCGATTTGTGAATCCGCCCGAAATTGTTGTACATGAAGTGAACGGCAATAGCGTGGGCGTGGTTCTCGACCTTTTTGGACAAGGCATTCGTCAACCGCGTGAATCGCCGCATGCCCATCCACATCGTCAAGTTCTGTCGCTCGACGTAACTGGTCGAGATGTGATCGCCATCGGGATTGCCCTGAACAGTCCGCCGCTTCGTGCCATTGCATTTCGGGGGACTGTAACGCTGCTCCTGTGTCTTGTCTTCGCCATAGAGCTTGACCAGCATCGCATAGTCGATGTTCGCCCCAAAGGCATCATCCACAGCATCCAGGTAGACCTTCAGGCCATCCGTTGTTAGCTGTACGCGACGCGCTAGCCGGGGCGCTAGGTCGTTCATGAACTCCCATGCGCTGCCTGCGTCCCGATCCCCCGTGAACCAACTGGGAATCAACTTCGTGTCCGCACAAATTGCAGTCCAAGTCCAGACGTCGCCGTAGCCAAACTCGCCTTGCTTCTTGAGCGGAACGTTTTTCTGTTTCGAGTAGCAGAACGACCAGATTTCGTCACACTGAATCCGCTTGCATGGCAGGTTACGCATCGCCTGGTCTTGATACTTCGAGCATGCGAAACCCAAATCAACCAGCAACTTCGTGACCGTGTTGATCGACACGTCAGCCATACGGCTCGTTGATCGAAGGCTGCACCCCTTCACCAATGCCGACAGAATCTGGACTCGTTTGGCTGTCTTGAGTCTGTTCATACTGAACATTATGCTTGACCAATCAGCATCGGTCAATATGCATCATGCGAAATCTGCTATTGACTAGGGGTTGGCGATCCGCTAGACTGGTACCAGTAAAGCCGATGGAGGTCGTATTTCGTGACTCATCGTTGGATCGGCTCGAAGTGGACGCCAAGTTCGATGCCGGGTTTTCGCGTGCCGTTGTGAAGGCGTTTCGGAAGCGCATGCAATATATCAGAGGAGCCGCCGATGAACGGGCCTTCTACGAAATGAAGTCACTCCATTTCGAGAAACTAAAAGGTGACCGGAAAGAACAACACTCGATGAAGCTAAACGACCAGTGGCGGCTGATCGTGAAGCTAGAGAAGAAGAGCGAAAAAACAGTTGTCGAGATCTTGACCCGGATTTCCACTTTAGTTTCGATTCTGCTAACCATCGGGTGGCCTCGGACGCCTTTATTGATGCGGGTTGGAAAGCACTCAAGGCGCTGAGGAGATCAACAC
This sequence comes from Bryobacterales bacterium, assembly GCA_965226185.1. Taxonomy (GTDB): domain Bacteria; phylum Acidobacteriota; class Terriglobia; order Bryobacterales; family UBA6623; genus CBDCYS01. The sequence goes on along the minus strand of CBDDCT010000007.1, from coordinate 1,094,984 downwards.
CCAATGGGTGAAAAAGAAAACAAGCCGTTCCAGCTAAGCTTCAACGGCTTATTGAAAGTCGATTTCCAAGGATCGCGTGTCACTTCCGACGGCGGGCTGATCCTGGTTCGGGAGTTGGACGAACGGCTCGGGCTCGGCAAGCTGATCGAGGAGCATCTCAGCGACTCGCGACAAGGCTTGAACAAGAAGTTCCCGCTGGCCGATCTGCTGCGGCAGTCGGTCTACAGCCGACTCGCCGGCTACGAGGACCTCAATGACGCTGTTCGAGTATCCGCCGATCCGACCTTTCGCTTGATCGGCTCGCAGAAGAACTGGGATCGCGGCGGGGCGCTCACCTCGCGGCTACAGAGCTTCGAGACAGGGCTGCTCGCGAGTGAGGAGAATCTGCTGGGATTGATGGCGGTGAACCGCGAGTTGGTCGCGCAAGCTGAGACGACGGACGACTGCGAGCGCGTTGTGCTGGACATGGACTCGACCGAGAGCCCGGTTCACGGACAGCAGGAAGGCAGTGCCTACAACGGGCACTTCGAGTCGGTCTGCTACCACCCGCTATTGCTGTTCAACCAGCATGGTGATTGTCTGGCGGCGAAGCTGCGTCCAGGCAACGTGCACAGTGCTGAGGACTGGAACGAGTTGCTGCTGCCGGAGATCGAGCGCCAACAGGCTGCGGCCAAACAGGTCACCTTCCGGGGCGATGCGGCCTTTGCTAAGCCGGAGATTTATGAGTCTTCCGAGGAACGCGGAGTGCAATACGCCATTCGCATTCCGGCCAATAGGAGCCTGGAGTTGGAGATCGAAGACATCTTGTTTCGTCCACCGGGAAGGCCCTCCCGCAAGCCCTTGGTGCGCTACAAGAGTTTTCGCTATCAGGCCGCGAGCTGGTCGAAGGCGCGACGGGTTGTCGCCAAGGTCGAGCATCATCTGGGTGAGCTGTTTCCCCGCATTGGCTTCATCGTCACGAACATGAGCTTGCCAAGTCGCTCAGTGGTGCGTTTCTACAACAAGCGCGGGACGGCCGAGCAGTGGATCAAAGAAGGCAAACAGGCGACACACTGGACACGGCTGTCATGCCATCGTTTCCGGGCCAACGAAGTCCGCCTGCAACTCAGCGTGCTGGCCTACAACCTGGGTAATCTCTGGCGGCGGCTGGGGTTGCCGCAGCGAATCAAAAGCTGGTCGCTAACGAGCTTGCAGCACCGGCTGATGAAGACCGGTGGGCGGCTGGTCAAGCATGCCCGCTACTACTGGTTGCTGCTGGCGGAGGGGCATCTGAACCGGCGGCTGTTCGCTGACATGCTACACAGGATCTGGGCGCTGCCGCTGCCGAGCGGGTAGCCTTGACCGGGCGAGGATCAACAGCTTTTGGCTCAAAACCGTTTTGCAGGGAACAGGCTCGGCCGGAGCGGGGTTCAACCCGCTCAATCAACGTCTGTGAACGGTGGGACGAGGCGCTGGCGGCTACCGGTGACGGTGATGCGCAGTGTTCAGCCTGGGAAAGACGTGTTGTTCGGAGCGGCGTGGTGTATACTGTGCCCGTGCCAGGGTCAAAATGGAAATCCTGGCTTGAGCATCGAAGACTACCACTGAAGGAAAAGGAGCAACGAATGGCCACGGCAGAACGAGTTCCAGCCGAAGTTTTCCCACCCGGTGAGTTTATCCGGGAGGAACTGGAAGAGCGCGGCTGGACCCAGTCTGATCTTGCCGAGATCATGGGTCGTGATACTGCTATGGTCTCTGCCCTTGTGACCGGCAAGCGCTCAGTCTCCCCCGAAACCGCTAGAGGGCTTGGCGCGGCTTTTGGCACGGGAGCGGCTTTATGGATGAACCTGGAAGCCAGCTACCAGTTGTCAAAGGTTGATCGTGATGATGCAATTGCGCGCCGCTCTGATCTGTATTCTCGCGCTCCGATCCAGCAGATGGTTAGGCGTGGGTGGATCCGCAAGACCGATGACGTTCTGGAGCTTGAACGTGATTTCCAGAGTTTCTACAAACTGAGCGCTTTAGGTCGGGAGCCGAAGCACCTTGCCCATGCGGCAAGAAAATCTTCGGCTTACAACGATGTATCTCCAGAAGAAGAAGCCTGGTTGTATCGGGCGGTGCAAATGGCTCAATTGATCGACTGCCCGAAACTATCGATTCCTCGCTTGGGTATCGCATTGGGAAAGTTGCATCGACTGTTAGCGCACCCAGAAGAGATTCGGAAGGTGCCGAGTATCCTCCGTGAGGCTGGAGTTCGGTTCATGGTTGTTGAGAAGCTACCAAAGACTAAGATTGACGGTGCTTGCCTCTGGCTAAACAAGATGTCTCCGCTGGTCGTTCTTACCCTGCGCTATGACAGGATCGACTGGTTTTGGCACACGTTATTGCATGAGCTTGAGCACGTAAAACAACGTGACCGGGCAGTTGTTGACTCCGAGATCGACAAAGCGCTCACGGAGGATGACAGACCGGAGGAGGAGCAACGGGCGGACCATGCCGCCACGTCTTTCTTGGTCCCACAGGACGAACTACAAGACTTCATGTTGCGGGTGCGCCCCTTTTTCTCGAAGACGAAGATCCGAGGTTTCGCGGGGAGGATCGGAGTACATCCAGGGCTGGTTGTGGGGCAACTGCAACATCGCGGACAAATCAGCTATGCCCATAACCGCGAGATGTTAGTGAAGGTCCGGGCATGCATCACGACAACAGCCCTTACGGATGGTTGGGGTGACGTCGCTCCGGCTGCATAAGATTAAGGAGGGACGTAATGAGCTATACCGAGCAGATGCAGGAACTTGTTGACAAATACAGGGCCGCCAACCAGCCCTGGCCAGCCACCGCCAAGGACTTAGCAAAATGGGCATTCGGAAACGGCCTATGGAACCCCCATCCGTCAGCACTAATTTCGCAATGTGCGGATGACTTTGCGAAGGCCATGCGTGAAGAGTACATCACCGACCCCCAAGGGAGGCGCGTAAGGGCCAAGCATGCCGCTCGGATCGAGAAGGACGGCAAGCAGCTACGACTCTGGGATGATATCCGCACAGCCGATCGTGCCCACATGGAGTCCGCCCTTCAGCAGAGGAGGAGACAGGTGGTCGGCGATTGTGTTCAGTTGAGGGTTGACGCTGACAGCTATAACGAAAATAGAAATCCGAAGCATGCGATTCAAGTCAGCCTGGACTTCACTAAGGATGTCGAGGAAGAGCTATTTGCGGCGACTGCGGCGTGAAGTCAGAGGCCCGGTAGCCAAGTTCGGTTAAGGCACTCTCCAGCAAAGAGCTTAATCGCCGGTTCGAATCCGGCCCGGGCCTCCATCCAAATCATACCGCCAAAAACTACAGTTCGCTAGCTGCTCTTTCGCCAGCGTACCTCAGCGGCATGTTTGGCGATCGCCCGCCGCTGCTGCGCAGTTAGCTCCAACGCTCGGGCTTTGCCACCTTTCAGGCCGCCTTGACGTCCCATGGTGACGGCTTCAGCGTTCTTATCCTCGTCTTCCGGCTTATCCTCAATCTCGCCGGTCGCGATATCCACGATCAGCTTGGCGCGCTGGCTAACGTCCCTGGGGCGTCTTTTTCTTGGGCGGTCAGGCACGCCCCTATTGTCGCATGGGCTGCCGTTCGATTCTAGCCCAACGGATTCTCAAACTGTGACACCTGAATTATGCACTGCGGCGTGGACCTGAGGAGGGCTGAGCCGCAAGGGACCATTGGGGACCCCCGAAAACATGGGGTAAAAAGGTAGGCTGGCAAAGATCCCAGCTTCGCCAGCCAACCCCAAGGAGGTCACCCACATGGTTACCAGACGAAAACAGCATAGCTCCCAAAGGCCCGTCCAACAAGGCCCAGCCGTGACGGCCTCGCGGCCCAATAAAATCGGGGCTTCGACGCCTTACCACTTCCGCGGCAGGAAGCCGACTCCCTACGGCGGCTTGCTGCCGGTGGTCGGGAGGGCGCTGATCTGAGAGCCTGGCTATGCGCTATGCATAAAATTTTATGCACTAGCCGTAACACACTGGAAACACGTCACTTCCGAGCGAGGTTTTGACGACGCGGATTCTGGGCGGGAAGGGAAACCGGACACGGAGAAGTCAAAAGGCCAGTTGCCGAGCTACCACCTCACGACGACCGCCAACCCGCTACGAACGCAGCCACACTCGCAAAGTGAATCTGTGCATAATTCAGGTGACACTACATGCATTCGGCTCTCCTCAGCGGCCATACTTTCTCCCGTGGCATGCAGTCGGAGCGGGACTTCGCTCGTCGCTGACTCTGCTTACAGTAGTCCGGTCAGGTATGTCCGACAGGTTGCCCGGCCGGGGCCGCCCCCTACGGCTGCCGTCAGACGCGGTATTCCTCGAGCGCGTCTTCGTCTACGTCGAGGCCGAGTCCGGGATACTCCGGCGCCAGGATCTCGCCGTCGCGAATCTTAAACACTTCTTTGCTCTTCAGCAGCTTGAGCGCCGGCGCCCACTGTTGCTGGGGAAGCAAGGGGGGTTTGATGTGCGCCATCTCCTGCCACTCGCATCCGATGGCCAAGTTTGCCTGTAGCCACCCCGCCAAGCCCAGGCCCATGTTCCCATGCAGAACGCAGCGTACGTTGAACGCTTCGGCCAGGGTTCCGACTTTCCGGCACATGAAGATCCCACCGGCGTTGCGCGCGTCGGGTTGCAGAATGTCGTAGGTGCGGTTGAGAAGACACTCCCGGAAGGGATCCAGCGAGCGGTAGGCTTCGCCGCCCGTGATGGGAATGTCTACCGCGGCGGCGAGCCGCGCGGGCGACTTGTAATCGTCGCGTGCGAAGGGCTCTTCCAGCCAATAGGCGTTATGCTTCTCCATGGCGCGCGCCACTTTCAGGCCGGTCTCGTAGTCCCAGATCTTCTGGCCAACTCGTTTAGGAGCGTGCGCCGTGCGGTCAAACATGATCGCGAAATCAGGCCCCACGGCGGCGCGAATTTCACGGCACGCATCCGCATCGTCAGTGGGGTTAGGACGCCAGGCCTGAATCTTCATTCCCTTGAATCCGGCTTGCTTGGCCTTCAGTCCCATTTCGGCTTGGTCCTGGTAGGAAACACCGTTCAGACCGTCTCGCCACACGAAGGTCAGGTAGGCTTTGATGCTGGTCTTCGTCCCTCCCAGCAGCTTGTAGACCGGTTGCCGGGCAATCCTGCCGATGGCGTCCCAAACAGCGTGCTCCGCCCCGCCCCACTGACCCAGGCCCTGCCTCAAATGCTGTTGCACCGCAAACAGGTCTTTGCCGACGAGGATTTCTCGTAACTGGGGAAGTACCTCAAGTGGATAGCCCCCGGCAAAAGAATAACCGTTGATACCCGCATCGGTCACGACCTTTACCACGCCGGACGTTGACCGGAACGCATGATTCACCCCGTAACCTATTTTTTCGCTTATTTCGATCTCCGCCTTTGAAACCGGGATGTCGAGCCGGAACAGCTCCACGTCCCGTATCCGCACGGGTTTCACTGCCTGGGCCAGGGCCCGTACCGGACCAAGCAGCGCGGCCGAGGCAAGCCCTGAAAGCGCCAGGAATTCCCTTCGAGTTTCGTTAACCATGGCATCTCCTCTCTGATTCATCTGGCACTACTCCGCCGCCAAGCACTCCGGCCGTCTCAAAAGCTCTTCTCCTTGGCGTCCAGACCATCAGCCACTCGTAGTTATCGGCAACTCAGACTTCAGCGTGTCTCCCGGCGATAAGCGCCAGTTGTTTCGGCGGATTCCGCTCCTCATCCGGCATGCCGGAGATCATAAAATACCTGCCAGGAGTTCTCTTCGCTTTGGGCTAGGCAGGGCGTTTCCGATATTTCTCGAGGGCGTCCTCGTTGATGTCCAAGCCCAGGCCTGGAAGGTCAGGGACCTCAACTTCACCGTCTTCCACCTTGTACATTTCCTTCGTGTTCAACACCCGCAGCCCGGGGCTCCATACTTCCTGAGGGAGCATCGGAGGGCGAATGAAAACCAGCTCCTGCCACTCGGCGCCGATTGCCGCGGTGGCCTGGAGCGCTCCAGCAAGCATCAGCCCCATGGTCCCATGCAGAATGCAGGGAACATGAAATGCCTCAGCTAAAATGGCGACTTTGCGGCACACAAGGATGCCACCCGTGCGGCGGTTTTCGGGCTGAACGATGTCGTAAGTACGGTTCATCAGCGCCTTCTGGAATGGCTCAATCCCGAGGAATCCTTCACCACCCGTGATCGGCAAATTCTCCATCTCGCGCGCAAGCCGAGCCGGTGTGATGAAATCCTGTCTCGCAAAGGGTTCTTCAAGCCAATAAGCGCCGTTCTTCTCCAGAGCCCGGGCGACTCGCAAACCGGTCTCGTAGTCCCACACTTTTTGCCCTACTCTTTTCGGTGCTTCAGCGGTTCGGTCAAACATAATGGCAAAGTCAGGACCAACGGCGGAACGAATGACCCGGCAGGCCTCGGCGTCGTCGAGAGGATTCGGACGCCAAGCCCGGATCTTCATTCCCTTGAACCCTGCCTGCTTGAACTTGACAGCCATCCTGGCTTGCTCGTCGTAGGAAACGTGAGACTGGTCAGCGTTGCCAAACCAAACCGTCGTCAGGTAAAGCTTGACCCTCCGTTTGCTGCCACCCAACAACTGATAGACCGGCCGTTTAGCAATTTTCCCGATCGCGTCCCAAATCGCATGCTCCGTACCATTCCAGCGCATCAAGCCCTTTTGCAGGTGGCGTTCCATGCCGAAAAGGTCTTGTCCTACCAGAGCCGGGCGAATATGCGAATCGAGAATCTTCACGTCTGGCCCAGCGAAGGAATAGCCCCGCACACCGGCGTCAGTATCGATGCGGACCACGACGTAGCGGTTCATTTTGCCAAGCTTCACGTCCTCTGGTGGAATCGGAATCTCGATCGGAAAGACATCGACAGCGGTGATGCGAACAGGCTTCACTGCTGCCGCCAAGGCCCTGACGGGTTCGAGGAGCGTGGTGGCGGCGGCAGCGGAGGCGGCCAGAAGTTGCCTCCGGGTCAGTCCATATCCGGGGATTTCATGCATGTTGACGGTACTCCTGAATCGCCTCCTCATTGACGTCTAGTCCGATGCCGGGGAGGTCCGGCAAGCGGACGTACCCGTCTTGAATCTCGAAGACGTGATCCGTCCGCAACACTTTCAGCGCTGGCTCCCACTGCTCGTCGGGAAGGTTGGGCTGCCCGATCATCTCCTGGTACTCGCAGTTCGGCATGGCGCAGCCGGCCTGGATATAGCCGGCCAGTGACAGGCCCTGCGTTCCGTGCTGTATGCAGGGGACCTGGAATGCCTCGGCAAGAATACTGATCTTGCGGGCGTTGAGGATGCCGCCGCAGATTCGTGTGTCGGGCTGCAGCACGTCGTAGGTCTTGTGAGTCAGGAAGGCCAGGAACTGGTAGATGCTCTTCCCGAGCTCGCCGCCGGTGATCGGGATGTCCACCTCGGCCGCAAGCCGGGCCGGGCCTTCCAGGTCATGGCCGTCGAAGGGCTCCTCGAGCCAGCGGGCGTTGTACTTCTCCATGCCGCGAGCGACCTGGAGGGCTGTGTCGTAGTCCCAAACCCAGCCGGGCCGGACGGCGGTGCGGTCAAACATGATCTCGAAGTCGTCGCCCACGGCTTTGCGCGCAACCGCCAACATCTCCACGTCGTCCATCGGCCGCGGTCTCCACGCCCTGACCTTCATTGCCGTGTAGCCGGCCTGCTTCAGCCGGACCGCGTACTCGGCCTGCGTCTCGTAGTTCACGTCCGACTGGTCCGGCTTGCCGGGAAAGACGCAAGTACGGTAGATCCTTAGACGATCTCGATAGCCCCCCAAGAGACGGGCCACCGGCTGATTCGCCGTCTTGCCGATGGCGTCCCACATCGCGTGCTCGACCCCGGACCAGCCTTGCACACCCGACTCGCCGCGCCGCATTTGTAGCCGGTGCAGATGCCGGTCCACCGCGAAGAGATCCTCGCCTTCCAGCGTCGGCTTGGCCCAGCGCTCGATCAGACGGGCGTCTCCGCGCACGAACGAGCGCCCGGTGATCCCGGCGTCCGTGTGCACCTCGTTGACGGTATAGCCGTACACTTTGAACGGGTCCGGAGGGTCTTCGTCCGGGGGGATGCGGATGCGGTAGCTGTCCACCTTCGTGATCCGCACTCGCGAAGTCGTGGCCCGCTTCTGGGCCCGCAGGAACGGCGGCAGGGCGGCGCTCAGCAACGCGGCCGATCCGCCTCGCAGAATATCTCTACGGCTCCATTCGCTCATCTTCATACCTCCCCAACGACTTCGATGTCCCAACCGATCCCCGGGACGTCGGCCGGTTGCCGATAGACGCCTTCCGGACCTCGGGTGAGGTTAAGGTCTTCTTCATACCGACGGTATACCACGTCCGGCCCGCCAGGCGGCGGCATGAACATCTCCGCCCAGGGGCTATTCGGAGTCGCATAGATGAAGTGAACCGCGTCTTCCCGTCCGCCGGAGTGCGGGATGACAGGGATGTCATAGGCGGCGGCCAGGGCGGCGATCCGGCGCAGCTCAGTGAGCCCGCCGCACCATTTCACGTCCGGCTGCCAGATCTCTGCTCCGTTCACCTCCAGCAGCCGCCGGAAGCCGTAGCGCGTGTACACGTGCTCGCCGGTAACGATGCGCGTCGATTTGATCCGCTCCCGGAGACGGCCGAAACCTTCGTAGTCGTCCGGAGGCAGGCACTCTTCCAGCCAGTAGACGTTGAGCGGCTCGAGCGCCTCGGCCAACTCCAGGGTGTAGCGTTCGGTCAGGGCCATCCAGCAGTCGATCATGACGTCGCCTTCGGGTCCGACGGCTTCGCGAGCGCGTTTCGCGGTCTCGAAGTTTTTTCGGATGCCTTCGCGGCCATCCGCGGGCCCGTGCGGCAGGGCGATCTTTAACCGAGTGTAGCCGAATTCAGCGTGCTGCTCGAAATCATTGCCGGTGCAGTAGCAGGGGATGCGCTCATGGATGCGGCCCCCGAGCAGGCGCCAAACCGGCAAGCCCCAAGCCTTGCCGGCAATGTCCCAAAGGGCGACGTCGACGGCGCTGATCGCGTTGATGACAACACCTTTGCGCCCGTAAGACATCGTCGAGCGCCAAAGGATGTCCCAGATGCGTTCGATGTCCAGAGCGTTTTCGCCGAGCAGCAGTTTCGTCAAGTGGCCTTTGACGATCGGCCCGCCGGCAGGCCCGCCGTTACCGTAGCCTTTGATTCCCTTGTCCGTCTCGATCTCGACGGTGAACCTTCCTACTTGCGGATGGTCCCTGTCGGGACGAAACAAGCTCCGGTTCGGCTTGTATTTGGGATAGATCGAGACTGGATTGGCTACCTCGACTCCGTGCGTCGACCACGAGCCGGGGGCCGGCTCATACTCCGGAACAGGGCGCTTCGGGCGGGTGTTGACTATGCGAACTCCAGTAATCTTGAGGGTGTCCTCGACCGGCGGGTTCGCCGCCGAGCGGGCGGGTACAGCCGCCCCCGCAGCAATGGGTGCGAGAGCCAAGAAGTCACGACGTTGCATTAGAGCGGGTCCTCTTTACTCTGATTCAGTGTTCGTTTGCCGCCACTGACTTCAATCGACTGCGATGAAGTCCCAGCCAACCCCAGGCTCCTCCGAGGGCTGCACGTAAACGCCTTCCGGGCCACGCGTCAAATGACGCTCTTCCTCATGAATCTTATAGACGCTATCTGGACCGCCCGGCGGGGGCAGCGTCGTCTCCGCCCACGCCAGTTGCGGCTGAGTGACCATATGGTGGATTGACTCCACCGAACCCCCTCCGTGCGGAAAAAGAGGGATGTTATTGGCAAGCGCCATGGACCCAATGTGGCGAAGCTCCGTCATCCCGCCGCAGGACTTGATTTCAGGCTGCCAGATGTCGACAGCGTTATGGTTGAGCAGCCTGCGAAACCCGTAGCGGGTGTATTCGTGTTCACCGGTAGCTAGAAAGGTCGTCTCGATTTGCTCATTCAGACGGGCGAAACCCTCATATTCATCGGGAGGAAGAACTTCTTCCATCCAATAGACGCGGTAGGGCGCTACCGCTTCGGCTAACTGCACGGTGTAGATCTCGGTGAGCGCCATCCAGCAGTCGAGCATGATTTCGCCATCCGGCCCGAGCAGCTCTCGAGTGCGCTTGACGTGCTCGACATTCTTTTTCAAGCCCTCGCGGCCGTCCGCGGGTCCGTGCTGAAGAGCCAGTTTGACTTTCTTGTAGCCAAACTCCACGCTCTGCTCAACATCATTTCCGGTGGCGTAGGCGGGAATGCGCTCCCAGGTCCTGCCCCCCAGCAGCTTGTAAATAGGAACTCCCCAGATCTTTCCAGCCAGGTCCCACAGCGCCAGATCGACGCCGCTCATGGCGTGAACCACGGCGCCCGCGCGGCCGTACCACAGTGTCGACCGCCACATCACGTCCCAGAGCCATTCAATGTCCAATGGGTTCTCGCCGACCAGCAGCTTCTTCAAGTGGCCCTCGACGATCGGGCCGCCGCCGGCGCCGCCGCGGCCGTGGCCCTTGAGGCCTTCCTTGTTGGTCTCGATCTCAACCGTGAATCCGGAGATCCGCCCGGGGTCAGGCATCCACTTGGAACCCCGCGCCCTTCTGCCCGTGAATTTTGGGTAGATCGCGATCGGACGCGCGGCCGTGCGGTTCACCCAGTAAGATCCCGGCGCCGGCTTGTAGGAGGGCCGCGGACGTCGCGGCCGCGTTTTGACCAAGCGCACGTTGGTGATTCTCACGTCGCCTTCGACGGGCCACGGTGCGGGTAAGGGGCTAGCCGCAACTAACCTGTCACGGGAGGCGGCGAGTCCCGCCGCCCCAACAAGCCCCCATCGTAAGAAGGTCCTGCGTTCGAGTCGGTCACGGGTGTTTGCTGAAGTAAAGGCCATGGCTATCCCCTCGCATGAAGTTTGATGTCGCTGTCGGACGGCCGGGCCTCGCTGGACATGCTCTAACCGCCTGGCAGCACAACCCAAGCCCCAGGGGAATGCGGTCCCATTCCACCCAGGTCAGCCGCGAAAAATCCCAGGGACACTCTCCCTGCTCACGTATACTATCCGTCTCAAGGACGCTACCGGTGGTGCGCGGGAATGTCCCCGACTCTTTCCAATAGTACTGGATTGTGCCGCTTGTGGCTGTCCCTTTTTTGACACTGTGCCGTTCCCGTCTCCGCTCTGGGCGGAGAGTCGCTCGACGTTGAGCCGCGCGATAGAAAATATACTTCAGCCCGAGCCCGAGCCCGAGCCGGAGCTGTAAACTTTGCCTGCTTTTACAGTGCCAAACGGAACCAGCTTACGGGTTCCCCTCCTGTTGTCTTGGCGCGTATCGACAAACTCAAAGCTCCCCTCCTCGAGTGAGAAGACTGACACGTCTGCCGCGGCTCCCTCGTGGAGAGTGCCGAGGCCCTGAGGAAATCCGAAGACGCGCGCGGGATTCGTGGTTGAGCGCTCGATGATCTGGTCTAAAGTCAAGCCGACAAGCAGGAACTTAGAAAGCGTCGTGGCCAAGTCGAAGACCGGACCGTTCACGTTGCCCTGGTGGAGATCGCTTGAAATAGTTCCCGGAAGTATATCCTGCTCCCGAAATTTCTCAACGGTGCGGAAAGAAAAACCGCCCGCCCCGTGACCAACGTCGAGGTTCACGCCACGTTCGACTGCCTTCCGCACTTCCGGCAAAATGCGGCCGCGCCTGTCTAATAGGTCACCCCGGAATGAATGTGTGATCACATCACCCTTCTTGAGAGAGGGCAGAATCGCGGAAGGCGGGGAGTAGGGATCCCCGATATGAACCATTAACGGCAAGCCCACTGCGTCCGCCGCTTCACGCGCCAGACCGAGTGCTTTCAAGTCGTGATCCCCGGTAATGTTCGCCGAGAGACGTATCTTGATACCGAGGATTACGTCACGATGCTCCTCTATCCTGCGGACGGCCCTCTGCACATCTAAGTAGCGTAACTCCAGCAGTTCCTGCCTCGCTGCTAGCCCGAAGACCGAAATGTTCAACAGCGCATAGACGCGGGTGTCCACCTTGTCGATCACGTACTTGCGGAGACCAGGAAAGGTGTCGGCGCCCGATGATCCAGCATCCACGACGGTAGTCACTCCCTTGGCGATACAGTTCGGATCGGCCGGTACACCAAGCGCCGTCACTGCATCGTAGACGTGGACATGCACATCAATTAGTCCGGGTGTGACAATCTTCCCCCTGGCATCAAGCACGTGTCGGGCTTCGCCCTCGGGAATGTTTTCTGCAATCCGAGCGATTTTGCTTCCCAAAATGGCAACATCCCGCTCGGCCGACAGCCCCTGCGAGGGGTCAATGACTTGGCCTCCCTTGACTAGCAGATCGTAGCGGCGTGACGGTTGACTTTGCGCAACGAGCAACTCCGCCCCGCCCTCGACCAAGCAGCAACTTAGCAGCGGCCCAACCGCGGTCTGCGTCAAGAAAGCCCGTCGCGTCTTCAGCTTCATACTGGATCAGACTCCCCAGGGCCCAACTGGCTGCCTTAACCGTGCCTCAATCATACTTCCTTCGCGCACCAGCCAGCCGGGTGGCCTGGGCGCCTCTCTTAGTTTTCTCAAAGCCCAGAATCAGAAGATGTACTTCAGTCCGAGCTGCAGCTCGCGCATGGTTCGCGCTGTCGTCACCACACCAAATGTCTGGGGACTCCGTATGTTATTACTGGGTGAGTTCCAGTTCGCGGTGTTGGTGAAGTTGAACGCCTCGAACCGGAATTGTAAGGTGTGGCCCTCGCGGATCTGAGTGTTCTTAATAAAGGAGAAATCCCACGACTTCAAACCGGGCACTGTCACTTGCTTTGTGATTTTCATCACGGACTCCTGACCAAGCAGTTGCAAATCCCTGCCCTCCGTGACATCACGGACTGGATCCTTTCGCCAAGGCAGTGACGCACTCTTTTAACAATCGAATCCGTCAAAGTCGAGGCCTCCGTAAACGCTCAAGTGATCTCTCGAACATGAGCAGTCTTCGGCATGGCTCGCTGGATTGGCGAGCTTGTTGAGCCGTCTACAGGGATTACGGTGATGCGTCTGCAATACAGGTACCAAAGGCGCCAAATACTCTAAATAAACGTCGAGAGCATGAGAAAAGTGCCGGTTCCGATGGGGTAGATCACCCACGGGGGGAGCTGGCCCAGGTGAAAATGCTCACACCACGTAGAGACGGCGTTGATCCATTCACCGCATGGTTGAGACCTCGTAGTCGTGCAAGCGGCTTTGGATGGTGACGAATGACGCCTGATCTCAAGTTTCAGGGCCGAGTATGAGACGGCTACGAGCTGGATCATCCTCTAGTAAAGCTCTCGACAGATCCAGTTCGCGTTGCGGGCACGCTTCTGAGTTTCTGGCGCAACGTCACCCCTCGCAATTCGTCGTAGCCGCGTTGAAGCCTCTGCCTTCGAATCACCTGCTACGTCCCGCAATTCCTGGCGACACCCTACTGCATTGCAAGTGTGTCCTTAAACACCGTTTCTGGAGTCAGGGGGCAGCATTTTCTCATCGAAGGATGAGCCTGAAGACGGGGGTTGGGGCTTTTTGCGTAGCTGGGGCTCCTTTCTGGTTTTTTGGTTTTGATTTGGGAAGGGGAGAATCGTCGTCCGGGTTGTGGGAATGTGGGAATCGCGGAGCGATTTCCAAGGGCGGTGGGAAACGAAGGGAAACCTGGTTTTTGGTTTTCCTCGTTTTCCGCCGCCCGGCATTTCCACAGTCCTCTTCCTGCTGTTCAGCACGGCGTGTTCGCGGACCGGAAACTGGCAAACAGCTTCTGCTTGGCTTGTTGCATCCGGCGGGCCGCCGCCGTGTCGCTTTCGGCCTGGGCAATGCGGCCCAGAGCCTCAAGCGTGTGCCCTGGCTTGAGATAGCTGGCGGCCTCGGACAACTTCTCGAAAGATTCCCAAGGCGTCTGGTAGTGACGATACACCCGCTTCTGCTTGCCTTTGGCGTCGGTCTTGATCTCGGGCTGTCCGCAGGGCCGGTGGAAGTTCAAATAGGGATTGAAGTGTTGTTGGTAGAAGCGCTGGATGCGCCCGGCATGTGGCGCCGCGATGTGCGTATATCCCATGTGTTTGCGGATCACCGCGCCGTTTTTCGATTCCACCAAGCCGTTGTCATTGGAGTGCCGCGGACGCGACTTGGTCTGTTCGATCAGCAGCTTGTTCAATAACTTCTCCACCGTGCGATTGAGGAACTCGCTGCCGTTGTCGGAATGGAAGCCGCGGACACGAAAGGGAAACTGCTCGATCATGGCTTTCAGCAACGGCTCCAGCCAGGCTTCACTGATCGCGGGCGTGGCGCCGACCACTTGCCACTGGGTGACTTCATCCACGGCATTGATGTGGTAGACGCCCTTGACGCCATCGCGGTCCCCTTGATGCACCGTATCCACTCGCAGAAAGCCGGGCCGGCCTTGCGGGTCGGGCCGGCGCCGCTCGCCGCTCGACACCGCCGTGGGCCGGGTCTTGGTGAAATGCAGCCGCCGCTGGCGGTAGGCGCCGCGCCGCCGCAGGCGATAGATCTGGGCCACCGAGATCCCCGCCAGCCGCTCGTATTCGCGCTGCTGGTACTGCTGGTATTCCCGCTCGAGGATCTTGCGCGTGGCCGGGCCGCTGAGGGTTTCGTGGGCCTCGTCCACCGCCGCCAGCAGTTCGACGTCGGCGGGCGTGTACTTGCGGGCAAAGCGATGCCGCCGGTAGCGGGCGGGTCGGAGTTCTCCGCCCTGCCGCACTGCTGTCCAAATTAGCTGAGCGGAGCGGGCTCGGCTGCTGAAAACACGCCAGAAAGCCCCGCCAGGAGGCCGATCTGGGAACCAGGTTGCCGGTTTGGACAAGATAGAAATCATGCTGCTGTCCCAATTAGGCCTCCATTCCCGCCAGTAATAATTGCTGTGGCGACTCGGGTTCGCTGCCCGGCGGCGGGTGAAACGGTTCGTCCAGCCAGGCGAACAATTCGCGGTGCACAAACAACTGCTGCCGCAACAAAGCGACCAGATTGGACAAGCTCCAGCCCCAACGCGCCCGCAGCTTTAAGTACCGCAGCAGCAAGATCGCGATCAGCGCCGTCCAGATCTGGATCTTCAGCGCGTTCGCCGAGGTGCCCACGAAGGTCTTCACCCGCAAGTTCTGCTTGAGAGCCTTGAAAAACAGCTCCACTTGCCAGCGGTCTTGATAAATGGCGGCAATCGTTGCGGCCGCCAACCCCAGGTGATTCGTCAAGAACACGAGCGTGCGCTGCTGCTTGGCGTCGAAGTATTCGATGCGGCGGAACACCACCTCGGAGCCGCTGGCGGCCAGCGAGGGAAAGAAGATCACTTCGTCGCGGCGCACGCCTCCGGGACGGCGCGGCAACGGGCGCTGTTCGAGAACCTCGTAGTTGGCCCCGCGTTTCAATCGTGTGACAAAGAAAACGCCCCGCTCGCTCAGCTCGGCGAACCAGTCGTAGTCGTTGTAACCGCGGTCGAAGACCACGATCGTGCCGCGGTCGAACGACATTTTGCGGGCCGGCGCCAGGTCGGGCGTCTTGGCGTCGGTGACCACGCAGAAGCTGGGCAGGTAGCCGTCGTGATCGAGTACCAGATGGAGCTTGACGGCGCCCTTGGTGCGCTGGAACTGGGCCCAATCAAACAGCGAGGCGCACAGATCGATGACGCTGGCGTCCAGACTCAGCAGCTTGTTTTTGAAACGGAACTTGTGGCCCGGCGCCGCGCCGCGGCACTTCGCCAGCAGTTGATGAAAGACCGTTTCGTAGATCTGCCAAGGGCGTTGCCGGTTGGCGTAGGCCAGCGTCGAGCGCGGCGGTGCGGCGGACAAGCCCAGGTGCCGCAGCTTGCCTTCGCTGGCCGCCAGACCGCCGCAAATCTCACGCAACGACTGGGCGCGGCCGAGCTGGCAGAACAGCATGGCGACGAACTGTCCCCAGCAAGTGAAGCCGCGGGCGTGGCGCTCCCCGCGATGCTGGCGGACGGCCTGTTCAAACTCCGAACGCGGGAACAGCTTTAACAATTGAGAGAAAATACTGCATACTTGACTCATGGCGGGGCCTCCTCGGGCGGGTTGGTTCATAGGCCTGAACCCAATCCCAACCTAACAGAGGTTCCGCCTCCCCGGCTTACGAATTCAAAACGCTAATTTGGACAAGAGTGGCCCTGCCGGTAGTGCCGGATCAGCCGCGTGATTTGCGCCCGGCTGAGTCCGGTCATCTTGACCAGATACTGCCGCAGCAGCCCTTTGGCGGCGCGGTTCTGGCGGCTGTAGCCTTGCTGGCCAAGCGTGTGCGCCACCCAGGCGTAGATCTCGGCCCGCCCTTTGCCTTTGAATCGAATCTCCTCGCTGGAGTGGAGAAACTGCTGGATCTGTGGCAGGTTCAACTTGCTGGCGTTTTGCACGTGGACGGTCAATCCCCAGCATGCCCACTCCCCGACCCTTTAGGCTCATCTTGTGTGAGAAACAAACTCCTCGTTCAGGCTCATCTTGCATGAGACAAGACTGGGGCTTGAAGTCCGACTGATTCATACGTATAATTGAAACAGTCGATTGAATCAATCAGTCGATTGATTCAAAACGCTCAGCTCATGGCCACCGACACCAAAGAACTCATCCTTGATGCGGCCGAGAGGCTCTTTGCCGAAAACGGCATCGACGCCGTTTCGCTACGGACAATCATCTCGGAGGCGGGGGTGAACCTCGCCGCTATTCATTACCACTATGGGTCGAAGGACCTGCTGATCAAAGAGGTTTTCGGACGGCGAATCAGGCCGGTCAATCGGCAACGGCTGATGTTGCTGGATGAGTGCGAGGCCCGTGCGGGTCAAGGGCCGCTGCCGATAGAGGATGTGCTTCGCGCTTTTTTCTCTCCCGCGATTCGGCTCAGTCACGATAAAGAGCGCGGGCACATTTTCATGCGCCTGTGCGGCCGGTTTTGGAGTGAAGTCAGCGTCAAAATGCAGGCCGAGTTCGACGATCTGTTCCGGGAAGTGCTCGGGCGATTCTTGGCGGCCTTTCATCGTGCGCTGCCCCACTTGTCACGGAAGGAGATTTTTTGGCGGGTTCACTTTGCCGTGGGAGGAATGATTCACACGATGGTGGATAGCGAACGGCTGGCACGCATGTCAGGCGGACTTTGTGATCCCTCGGATGTCGAGGAGACGATAGAGCAGTTAGTGAGCTACGCGGCGGCCGGATTCAATACACCCGCGCCGCCGTCCGAGAGTTCCGAGAGATCTTTGAGTGCGGAGAGAGACGGACGAGAAATGGTCAGTGCTAGTAGCGAGGGGCAGTCATGACTCTCAGGGGCCTGTTCGTTCTCAGCTCGCTGGTCTTGATCTCGGGGTGCTCACGTTCGTTGCAGCGTCCTGAGCGAACTTTCACGGTTGCTCCGCCCAAAGTGTGGCAGGGCGGTGAAACGCTGCCATCGAGCAAGGGAACGGATTGGTGGGCTTATTTCGGGGATGGCGGCCTTGACCACGCCGTGACGCGGGCCCTGACCTTCAATCACGACTTGCGGGCGGCGGCCGCGCGCGTATCGGCAGCCGAGGCCGAAGCTCGCATGGCGGGGGCTGCTTTGATGCCTTCGGGCGACCTGAGCCTCAGCCGCGGCCGGCAGCGGCAGAATTTCGTGGGTCTGCCGATTCCCGGGCGTGAGGGAAGTGTTCTCAGCACCACTTACAACTCCGCCGGTGTCTCTCTCGGCATCGCCTGGGAATCCGATGTTTGGGGGCGAATCAACGCCGGAAAGCTGGCGGCCGCGGCGACCGCGCAGGCAAGGCAGGCGGACCTGGTCGCAGCGAGGTTGTCTTTAACGGGGCAGGTGGCAAAGGCCTGGTTCGCGGCGATTGAGGCGCGACGGCAAGTTGGGCTGGCCCGAGCCTCGCTCAGAAGTTACGAGGCGTCCGCCGAACGAGTCCGGGCGCGTTTTCAAAGGGGTTTGAGGCCGTCGCTCGACCTGCGGCTGGCGCTGACGGAGATACAGCGCGGCGAAGCCTTGCTGCAACAGCGGCAAGAGCAGTCTCGCCGGGTGATTCGACAGTTGGAGATTCTGCTCGGGGACTATCCGGCGGGTGAGCAAGCCTTGGCGGAAGATTTGCCGCGAGTTCCCGAAGCTGTTCCGGCGGGCCTGCCTTCGGAACTCGTTCACCGCCGGCCGGACCTGGTATCGGTCGAGAGAGAATTACTGGCGGCGGATGCCCGTATCCATCAGTCGAGGGCTGAGCTGCGGCCGCGTTTTTCCCTGACAACGGCTGCAGGAACCGCGAGCAGTAGTCTGACCGATCTATTGGACGGAAACTTTCTGGCCTGGAGCCTGCTCGCTGGTCTGACGCAGCCGATCTATAACCGCGGCCGCTTGAAGAGGGCCGTCAAGCGCGATGAGGCCCGTGCCCGCGAAGTTGCGTTGCGTTATGAGGGGGCGATGCTTCGAGCCTACGCCGAGGTGGAGTCGGCGCTCGCCGCCGAGAGCTTGCTGGCCGGCCAGGAAACAGCTCTGGAGGCGGCAACTAAGCAATCACTAGGCGCCCGGGACGAGGCCGAAAGACGCTACCGCGCCGGACTGGCCGGCATTATTACCGTGCTCGCCTCTCAAAGAATCGCACTCGATTCGGAAAGCCAGTGGCTCACGGTCCGGCGGCTGCGGCTCGATAACCGGGTGGACTTGCATCTGGCGCTAGGGGGCGGCTTCGCTGTGGATGATCTTCCTCGTGACGACCCGCAACCGAAACAGGCGGGAACACAGGAGGTAAGCGGATTATGAGACTAGCATTGAGGATCCTACTGCCGCTCATTGTGATCGCAGCCGGCTGGTACGCGGCCTTCACGATGATCCAGAACCGCCCGGCGCCAGAAACTCAAGTGGTCGAGATTCCCCCGCCATCCGTGCGGGTTATTGTTGTCCAGCCAAAGAACGTAAGGCTCAAGGTCCGCGCCGAAGGCACGGTAGCGCCTCGAACCGAGACCGAGCTGGTGCCCGAAGTTTCCGGGGTGTCAAGGGCGCGTGATGATGATTTCGGAGTCGCTGGCCGCCGGAGGCTTCTTTGAAGACGGCGAGGTTCTGTTGAAGATCGATCGGCGTGAGTACGAACTGGCTGTTGTGCGAGCGCGAGCCGCGATCGCGCAAGCCGAACTAAAGCTGGCAACCGAAGAGGAAGAAGCAGCGGTCGCGCGCATGGAGTGGGAAAGTCTGGGGCAAGGCGAACCTCCTCCCCTGGTGGTGCGCGCGCCACAGATCGCCGAAGCAGAGGCTATGCTGGCTTCCGCCGAAGCTGCATTCGAGCAGGCGGAATACGATCTGGAGCGTACGGTTGTGAAAGCTCCCTACGCCGGGCGCGTGCGTGAAAAAAGGGTGGATGTCGGCCAATTCGTATCCAGAGGAAGCTCGATTGCGCGGCTTTACTCGGTGGACTACGCCGAGGTCCGGCTGCCGATCCCTGACAAGGACCTGGCCTATGTCAACCTGCCGCTGGCCTATCGCGGCCAAAAAGAGCGCGCCGCCGGACCGCGGGTCACCCTGATGGCCAACTTCGCTGGCAAGCGGCATCGCTGGCAGGGACGGATCGTCCGCACCGAAGGTGAAATCGATCCGCGCACCCGCATGGTCCAGGCGATCGCGCAGGTAGATGACCCCTACGGCAGGGCTCGTCCGGGGCGGCCGCCACTGGCGGTTGGCATGTTCGTCGAAGCGGAGATTGACGGCAACATGGCTGTCAGCGTTTTCGTATTGCCCCGGATCGTTCTGCGGAGCGCGGACCAGGTGTTGGTGGTTGACAAGGAGAATCGGCTGCGGTTCCGCACAGTCGACATCTTGCGCAAAGAAAGCGATCAGGTCATTATTCGCTCCGGGCTGGAGGCGGGCGAGCGTGTTGGAATCTCGGTGGTGGAAGCGGCGGTCGATGGCATGAAAGTTCGTGTTCTCGAAGAAACAACCGCTGAGAAAACGGGATAGCCTGTGAAAACCGCACTCCCAGCTAACGAATCGTTCAAGAGGTCCTCGATGAAGAAAGGCGTGATTTCCTGGTTCGCGCGGAACGGCGTGGCAGCCAACCTCGTGATGGTAGTGATCATCATTGGCGGGCTGATGACCATCCCGGCAATCAAGAAGGAAATCTTCCCCGAGTTCGCTACCGACATGGTCCGCATCAGCGTGGCCTACCGCGGAGCCGCGCCCGAAGAGGTCGAGGAAGGCGTCTGCGTCCGAATCGAGGAAGCGATTCAAGACCTCGACGGAATCGAGCAGATACGGTCCATGGCCGCCGAGGGCGGAGGAACTGTTTCCGTTGAAATCTTGCCGGGGTACGACCTCCGAAAGGCGCTCGATGACATCAAAGCCCGCGTCGACGCGATCGATACGTTTCCCGAGGAGACCGAAAAGCCGACGGTTCAGGAAGTCACGAACCGATTTCAGGTCCTGAATGTCTCGATCTCGGGTGACACCGACGAGCTGACGCTCAAGAAACTGGCCGAGCGAGTGCGCGAGGATCTCATCTCACTGCCGGAGGTGAGCCAGGCGGAAATCGTCAATGTTCCCCCTTACGAAATCTCCATCGAGGTCTCGGAAGAAGCCATGCGCCGCCACAGGCTGACATTCGACGATTTGGCGAATGCCATCCGGCGCTCGTCGCTCGACCTGCCTGGGGGCTCGGTCAAGACCCAGACCGGCGAAATTCTGCTCCGAACCAAGGGTCAGGCCTATCGCGGCCCGGAGTTTGAAAACCTCACTCTGCTGACCAAATCCGACGGCACGAGACTCGTGCTCGGCGACGTAGCCGAAGTCATTGACGGCTTCGCGGAAACCGACCAGTGGACCCGCTTCGACGGCGAACCAACCGTGATGGTGCGGGTATTTCGCGTCGGGGATCAAAACGCTCTCGACGTAGCCGGCGCCGTCCATGGCTACGTCAAGGACGCGGCTCAACGCTTACCGGAAGGCATCACGATCACAACCTGGCAGGACAACTCGCTGTTCCTTAGCGGCCGTATGGACCTGCTGCTGCGCAACGCCCGCAGCGGACTGCTGCTCGTCTTCGTTGTGCTCGCTCTTTTCTTGCGATTTCGGCTGGCGGTATGGGTGACGATCGGGATCCCGATTTCATTCCTCGGCGCGATTGCCATGATGCCGATTTTAGGCGTCTCGATCAATATGATCTCACTGTTCTCCTTCATTTTGGTCCTGGGTATCGTCGTCGACGATGCGATTGTCGTGGGGGAAAGCATATTCGCGCGGCAACAGGCCGGCATGCACGGCGTCCGCGGAGCCGTGGAGGGTACGCATCGAGTCGCCATGCCCGTGATCTTCGGTGTCCTGACCACGATGGCCGCTTTTGCCCCGATGCTGTTTGTTCCCGGGTGGAATGGAAAAATTTGGCGGGTGATTCCGCTGATCATTATCCCGACGCTGTTTTTCTCCTTGATTGAATCGAAGCTTGTGCTGCCCCATCACCTTTCGCGTTTCAAGCCAAAGGCGAAGCGTGTCAAGCGAAACATTCTGATCCGGATTTGGGACGGGTTCTTTGACTTCTTCGGAGACGGGCTCGCGTGGTTCATCAAGCGCGTCTATAGCCCAACACTCAAAGTCGCCCTCGAGTGGCGCTACTTAACCGTGGCGATCGCGATTGCCACGCTGCTGCTGACCTTGGGACTGGTCGGCGGCGGATATGTGGCATTCGTCTTTTTTCCGCAAGTGGAAGCCGACTATGTCAGCGCTTCGCTGACGATGCCGCTCGAAACCGCGGCCGGGACCACCGGCGAGGCCATCCGGGTGATCGAAGACGCCGCCATGAAGCTGCGGGCGGAAGTCGAGAAAGAAACAGGCGGTGATACGATTCGGCATGTTCTCACCTCTGTCGGTGACCAGCCGTTTCAAACGATGGCCCGGCAAAACATGGGAAACTTCGAGTCACGGGCCGCCGGCGCCCATTTGGGGGAAGTCGCGGTCGAACTCGCCCCGTCGCAAGCGCGCGCGATGAGCAGTCTTGAAGTCGCCCGCCGCTGGCGCGAGCTGACAGGGCCGATTGCTGGAGCCGTCGAACTGAAATTCACTGCCAGCTTGATCGGCGGCGGCGGCGCGCTCAATGTTCAGGTCACCAGCGACGACATGGACACGCTGCGCGAAATCGCCGCCAAGACCAAGGCCAAACTGGCTGAATATCCCGGCGTTTTCGACATCACCGACTCTTTTCGCGGAGGCAAGCCTGAGGTCAAACTGGCGATTACCTCAAACGCTGAGTCGCTGGGTTTGTCGTTGCAAGATTTGGCCCGGCAAGTCCGCCAGGGATTTTACGGCGAGGAGGCTCAGCGGATTCAGCGCGGCCGTGACGACATTCGCGTCATGGTCAGGTACCCGGAACAGAACCGGCGCTCGCTCGGCGATCTCGAGGCGATGCGGATTCGTACGCCTGACGGCTCCGAGGTGCCGTTCTCAACGGTCGCGAGGGCGGAGATGGGCCGCGGGTTCGCGAGTATTCAACGGGTTGATCGCCGCCGCGCCATAAACATCACCGCCGATGTCGATGACGCCGTCGCCAGCGCGAATGATATTTCAGCTGACCTGAGCGAGAACTTCCTCGATCCTCTGATCGCTGAATATCCCGGCGTTTATTACACCGTTGAGGGCGAGCAGCGCGAGCAAATGGAAGCCATGGCCGCGCTGGCCAAAGGATTCGTTGTCGCGTTGTTCGTCATCTATGCCCTGATGGCGATTCCGTTTAAGTCCTACATTCAACCCCTGATCGTGATGACGGCCGTGCCGTTCGGCATCGTGGGAGCGGTTTGGGGACACATCATCATGGGCCTGTCCATGAGCATTCTGTCGATGTGCGGATTGATCGCGCTCACGGGAATTGTCGTGAATGACAGTCTCGTGCTGGTGACCTACATCAACACTCTCCGAGCGTCCGGCAAGAAACTGGCGGACGCCGTTCGCGAAGCGGGCGCCGCTCGCTTTCGCGCGATCGTCCTGACTTCGCTGACAACCGCCGCCGGCATCACGCCGCTCATGCTGGAGACGGAAGTTCAAGCGCAGTTCCTCATCCCCATGGCCGTCGCGCTAGCCTACGGCGTCATCTTTTCGACGGCGATCACGCTGGTGCTCGTGCCATCCAGCTACCTCATCCTCGAAGACATGAGGCATGCCTTTCAATGGCTGGCGGGAGTGGACCGAACCGCTTCTGAACCGATGACCGAACCAGGTCTCGCTGGAGTCCCCGTGAGCCCGGCGCTCGATTCCAATAGAGCCGCGGAACCCGCGCTGATGAGTGGCCAGCGTGCAACGGCCCAATCGACGGAATCGCGTACGCACCTCGTGGGAGCGCCTCAATCCCCCGGAAAATCGTCTGAGTCCGGCGATTGAGGCCAGCGCGGGCATCATCACAGGACGCCCCCATGAAGTTGCCAACACCGGGATCGGAACATTCCTGATGTGTTGCCTTCCTCATGTCTCGCGACAATCCGTGAGGAGCCCTGGCCGGCGAGTTTTCTGACGGCTCTTCCCAAGGGATTGACGAGTTCTCAACGAGACCGCGCGGATCGATGCACCCTCGCGAGCGGCGCTACTTCTTCTCTTCTTTCACTCGCGCTTCATACAGGGTCATCCCCTGAGCGTTTTCGAGAGCTTTGATGAGATCATCCGTTTTGCACTTGGAGGAATCGAAGGTCACCACGGCTTCCGAGTCGCTGAGCGAGACATCCGCTTCCCGTACGCCGTCGACCGCCTTGAGCGCCTCTTCGACCGTGTCGACGCAGGCGCTGCAGATGAGGCCGTCGATTTCCAGCGTCACTTTGGTGAGTTCGGGTTTGGCTTCCGCCATGGCGACGGGCATTGCAGCGAGCAAGAGAATAGCAACTAGGGATTGAAGAACTTTCCTTTTCATGTGTCGGACTCCCTTGAGGAACGCCCGCAATGGGCAGCGGCGCGGCGCCGTCCCTCGTCTATCGCTTCGTTGCCCTTCACTGGGCGGTTACGTTGGGGTGTACGTTTCTCACCTTCGCCTGACCTCCTCTTCGATCCGCGGTCCAGAAGTGTCTTCGCATCGGCCAGCTTCGCTCACAAGTCACTGACGGCTTCACGGAGAAGGATCGCGGCAGCCCGCGGACTCGGTCTAAGAAGCCGGGCCGACAGCGGTTCATACTCGCCGGAGAACTTCCTTCGATTTGTACTTCTCGACCGCATAGCGGGTTCTCGCGCGTCGCGGAATGAGGCTCCGTCACATGCGTGATCCGGCCCATGGTGGGGCAAATCCCCCGCTCGACCCTGATTACCCACCAGCGACGAAGTGCGGGACCCACGAGTTTTCCACCATTGGAGACTCGGGAGAGCGATCCTTTCGCTGTGTTGAGCTTGGTCCGGGAGTATTCGCCGGCCGCAAACGCCCCTCGCTGAAGGTTTCGCCGGGCCGGTGCGGAAAACGCTTTCAAAGCGGCACTTGAATTGCACGCTCCAGTAGGTGAGTATCCGCTCGCGCCGCTCAAGCGTGACGTTGAGGGCGGCGCCTAAATCATAGGGAGAAATTCATGCATCAGATACAACCTACGCACTCCGTGGCCCGACCCACAGCTCTTGGAGCCGTCTTCGGGGCTGGTTTCGGATTCTTCGTGACCGGACCGTCCCTTTTTTCATCGGGCTTTGCCGACACTGTCTTGCTGATGGCAGCGCCGCTGATCCTGGCCTTCGCCGTGTTGGCGGGAGGTATCACCGGCGCCCTGTGTCTTTTCCAGGCTGAAGAAGCGAGTGAGGCCGCCACCACGAACAACGAAGACGTGTTGCACGCTGCCACGTGGGACCCTGAAGACGCCCACCCACACCCGGCTGCGTGAAGACGCAATTTCAGCACCGCCAGTCCGTGAGGTATGCCTGTAGCCGGGGCTATTCGGATGTCCGCCACCGGTTTCGTGAGTGGGGGCCGTAGTCGCTCTCTCCAGCAGATTGAGCGGGCGGATGCCAGCGATTCGTCGCCGGCAGGTGTGAGCTTCGTATTGTTGGGAGGGCTATTAGGAGAAGATGTCTAGCGGCCCGCGTGCCACCGTGCAACGAGTCCAACGACATAGGCCGGAAACGTTGACCACCTTTGCGGCCAGAACAACAACCGGACAAAGTAAGTGCGTTCAGACACGCAGGAGACGGGTGCGAGCCAGCGCAAAACTCTGTCCGCGCTGGCTCACGTCATCAGGACTCCATGGTTAGGCTGCCGCGCCGAGGAGGCCGTGGGGGTCAAGTATGAACTTCTTAGCGGCTCCCTTGTCAAAGTCTTTGTAGCCGTCGGGAGCATCGTCGAGCGTGATCACCGTTGCGTTCACGGCCTTGGCAATCTGAACCTTGTCGTGCAGAATTGCCATCATCAGTTGGCGATGGTACTTTATTACCGGACATTGGCCGGTCGTGAATTGGTGGGACTTTGCCCACCCCAGGCCGATACGGATGCTCAACCGCCCGTACTTGGCGTTTTCATCCACACCGCCTGGGTCTTCGGTCACGTAAAGTCCCGGAATTCCCAGCGCGCCGCCCGCCCGTGTGACCGTCATCAGTGAATTGAGCACCGTCGCGGGTTGCTCGACGGCACTGTCCGCGCCATGACCGCGGGCTTCAAAGCCTACGCAATCCACGGCACAATCCACCAGGGGCTCACCTGCGATTTCGGCTATCTGGTCTTCCAGTGTCGCGTCCTTCGAGAGGTCGACAGTTTCGCAGCCGAAGCTACGAGCTTGGGCCAATCTGTCGGGTATCATATCTCCCACGATGACTACCGCGGCTCCCAGCAAGTGACATGAGGCGGCGGAGGCTAAACCGACCGGTCCGGCACCGGCAATGTAGACAACGGATCCAGTGGTGACTCCGGCGGTGACCGCCCCGTGGTAACCGGTGGGGAAGATGTCCGAGAGCAGCGTGAGGTCTCGCATCTTTGCCATCGCCTGATCCCGATCCGGGAACTTCAAGAGATTGAAGTCCGCGTAGGGGCACATGACGTATTCGGCTTGACCGCCGACCCAGCCACCCATGTCGACATAGCCGTAGGCGGCCCCGGGGCGGGCCGGATTCACATTCAAACAAATGCCCGTTTTGCGCTCCTTGCAACAGACGCACCGGCCGCAGGCGATATTGAACGGGACCGACACGATGTCACCGACCTTGATGAATTCGACATCGCTTCCCGCCTCAATCACCTCACCCGTGATCTCGTGGCCGAGAATCAGGCCACTCGGCGCGGTTGTCCTGCCCCGCACCATATGTTGGTCGCTGCCGCAGATATTTGTTGCAATGATTTTGAGAATTACGCCGTGCTGGCACTTACGGTCGCCGAGCGCCAGTTTCGGAAAATCAATGGACTGTACCTCGACATTTCCTGGCCCCATGTAGGCGACACCTCGATTCGAAGCCATAATTCGTTCCTCCTCCTGAGATCCTTAAATGAAAGTTATGCCAGGTCCTAGGATACATCCGGTGGCCGACGGAGGCAACTGCTAGAGTTGTTCCGCGGGACCACCGGCGCTGCATTGGCTGGCTGGTTCTGCTATTCTTCGCGGCAGTATGAAAACCATCCATCGCTTCGTGAGATTAGCGGTTATGCGGAATTTGCTTCGAGCTTCACAGCTCCTTGCGGTTATGAGCGTCACGATCGCCTCCCTTTACGCGGGGACGCGTCCCGTCATCATGGGGACGCGCGGCGTGGTTGTTTCCGGGCACCACCAGGCGAGCGCGGCGGGGCTCGAGATGCTTCGCAAGGGCGGGAATGCAGCGGACGCCGGCGTCGCGACCGTCTTTGCGCAGGCGGTCGTGGAATTCGACCGCTTCGGCATCGGCGGCGAGGTTCCGATCCTGCTCTACCTGGCCAAGGAAAAAAAGGTTGTCTCGATCAACGGACACGGGTTTGCTCCTCTCGCCGCGACGCTCGAGTGGTTCAAGGAGCGCAACATTGACGTGATCCCAGGCGACGGGTTCCTGCCCGCCGTCGTGCCATCGGTCATCGACTCGCTGATCCTGACTCTGGACCGCTACGGGACATTGTCTTTGGCCGATGTCCTGGCTCCTGCTATTGAACTCGCCGAAGAAGGCTTCCCGATGTACGGCGAATTTAAGGGCCACATCGAAGAACAGGAAGCTCGGTTCCGTCAGCAGTGGCCCAGCTCGGGAAAAGTATTTCTGCCCGCTGGACGGGTTCCCGCGATCGGAGACGTTTTCATCCAAAAGGACTTGGCGCGCACACTCCAAAGGCTGGTTGCCGCCGAACAAGCGCACCAAGACGAAGGGCGCGGCGCGGCCCTCAAAGCGGCCCGGGATCTCTTCTACAAAGGAGAGATGGCCTCGGAAATCGTGCGCTACCAGAAGGAATTTAAGTCGCGCGACGCCAACGGCTTCGTTTCCGCCGGCCTGCTTTCCGAGGAAGACTTCGCGCAATACCAGGCGCGCGCCGAGGAGCCCGCGAAATCAACCTACCGCGGCATCGATGTCTACAAAGCCGGGTTCTGGTCCCAGGGCCCGGTGCTGTTGCAGGCGCTCAACATCCTCGAAGGATACGACCTGAAAAAACTGCGTCACAACTCGCCGGCCTACATTCACCTTCTGGCCGAGGCTATGAAGCTGGCTTTCGCCGACCGCGAGTGGTATTACGCGGACCCCGATTTCGTGGGGGTTCCGGAAGCCGGGTTGCTGTCGAAAGAGTACGCTGCTGAAAGGCGCAAGCTGATCGACCTGAAGAAACCCTCCCTGGAGATGCGGCCCGGCAACCCGTATCCGTTCCATCCGAAACAGATGGCCCACGGTCCCATTCCGGAGTCGATCGAGTTGCGGCCGGGTGAAAAAGGGACAACCGGCACGCGAGTGGCCGATGCCGAAGGCAACGTGTTCTCCGCTACCCCCAGCGGCGGCTGGTTTCGCCACTCACCGATTGTCGAAGGACTCGGTTTTGTCTTGGGCACGCGCGGACAGGCTTTTTGGCTGGATCCTGACAAAGCCAACCGCCTCGAGCCCAGGAAGCGCCCGCGCACGACTCTCACGCCCAGTCTCGCGGTGAAGGACGGCAAGCCCTACCTCGCTTGGGGAACTCCGGGGGGCGATGCGCAGGATCAAGTCAACCTGCAATTCCTCTTGAACGTCGTCGATTTCGGCATGGACATTCAAGAGGCCATCGACGCGCCGTATTTTCTGATCTACGACTTCCCCAGCTCCTTCCAAGGCCACGGCTCGCGCCCCGGCTCGTTGCGCCTGGAAAACCGTGTGCCGGGCGAAGTCTTCACGGCTCTGCGAAAAATGGGGCACAATGCAAGCCCGGCAAGCCCCTGGTCCGCCGGAGATGCAACGGCGCTGATGGTCGATTCCGCGCGTGGCGTTCTGTTCGGCGCCGCCAGCCCGCGCCGGGACAAGTCCTACGCTCTGGCGTGGTGATCGGGTCTCTCCTAAGGCTGACAAGGCGCAACCAAACAGGCCGGCGGACGTGGCGTGAGCGTCCACGCTTGCCGCAAACCGATTCGTCGGTTTGTTCGGCGTCAGTGCGCGGAGTCCGGCCTCGGCCAGCAGACCGCCCAGCCGGCGACTCCTCGGCAAATCGAGGCTCGGCAAACCCGAGGCGCACGTCGCCTCAGCCTCCGCCTCGCCGAGCCTATCGATAATGCGGCAGTGCGGCCTAATTGCCTCGGTCAGCGGCGATCATCGATAATCACGTTTCGGTGTCGAAGCCAAGCCTCCAAACGCTAGCATGCGCCGTGAGCCTTTTTGCTCTCAATGCAATCCTGTGTCACGAACTCTTCACGGTTGAGTACACCCAGCACATGGGGTCGATTGAGGGCGCCTACATATCGATCAGCCGATATGCGATGGAGAATCCCGGGGGCCTGACCTGGTTCCCCTTGTGGTACGGCGGGATGCCCTATCAGAACAGCTATCCGCCTCTACTTCATTTGTTGGTGGCTGCTTTCGCCGGGGTCGCGGGCGTATCGGCCGCTCTTGCCTACCATGCTGTCACCGCGCTTATGTATTGCCTGGGTCCGGTCACGCTGTTTTGGATGAGCTGCCGGCTTTCCGGTGCTCGCGCCGCAAGTTTCGTTGCCTCGTTGCTGTATTCGCTTTTTTCGCCATCCACGATTCTGATGCCGTCCGTGGCGGAAGATCTGGGAACCAGCCTCGGCCCCCGGCGGCTCCAGGCCCTCGTGTACTGGGGCGAGGGGCCGCACGTAACGGCGATGACGCTGCTGCCGGTGGCAATTGTCGCCCTTTCCGCCGCTCTGAAAAAGCCAAGTCCGGTACGCGTTTATGTCGCGGCGATTGCGCTGGCGTCTGTCGTTTTAACGAACTGGCTGGCAGGACTTGCGCTGGCCGCCGCGGTCGTTGCCTATTTGCTCAGCCGCTACGCCGGATCGCTTCGAACGTGGGCGATCGCTCTGGGTATCGGAATCCTTTCCTACGCGCTGGCCTCGCCATGGATTCCGCCGTCGACGTTGCTCGCCATTCGTCGAAACGCTCAAGTCGTTGTGGGAACCTACCCCGTTACTCGGAGTCAGATCGTGTATCTGGCGGTCGCCTTAGCCGCATTGGCGATTCTCGCTCTTCTTCTGAGGAAAGCGGAGGCTCGCCCCGTTGTTCAGTTCTCTGCGTTCTTCTTTCTTTTGATGGCGGCCCAAGCGCTTTCTGGCGAGTGGCTCGACATCTACATCTTCCCCCAGCCCGAGCGCTATAACCTGGAGATGGAGATGGCGATTTGTCTGGTCGCTGCCTTCGCTTGCGAGAGAATCGTCACCGCCTCCAGTCGCCGTCCGCGCCTGGCCGCTTTGTTGGTGGGCTTCTGCCTGGTTGCGGTGCAATGGCGCAACTATCGTGAATACTCAAGAAATCTGATCCGGCCAATTGACATCCGAACGACGGTCGAATATCAAGTGGCCGACTGGCTTGACAAGAATCTCCCAGGCCGGCGAGTATTCGTGCCAGGTTCCGGGAGCTTCTGGTTGAACGCATTTGCTGACAATCCGCAGCTCGGAGGCGGCTTTGATCAGGGGATCTCAAACCCCGCTATCCCCATGGTTACCCACGGGCTCCTCGCCAATGAAGACGCCGGCGAGCCTGGGACAGCCTGGCTGCGGGCCTATGGGGTTGATGCGATCGCCGTTGGCGGAGCCAACTCGCGTGAGTTTTTTAAGCCTTATCGCGACGCCAAGAAATTCGACGGGGTGCTGGAGGAATTGTGGCGCGACAACGACGACGTGATCTACGGAGTGCCACGCCGCTCAACCTCGCTGGCTCACGTGATTCAACCCGCGGACCGGGTTCAAAAAGAGCCGGAGAACGCGCTGGACGTCGAACCGATCACAGCATTTGTGAACGCTCTGGAGAACCCCGAATTACCCGCCGCGGAGTTCCGCTGGAAGAGCCCTCATGAAGCTGAGATCACCGCCGAGCTGCGGCCGCACCAATTCATCGCGGTGCAGGTGTCCCATGATCCTGGCTGGCGTGCCTGGGTCAACGGCGAGCCGCGCCGAATTCTGCGGGACAAGCTGGGCCTGATGGCGATAGACGCCCGCTGCGAAGGCCTTTGTAGGGTCAGGCTGGTTTACGATGGGGGGCCTGAAATGTGGCTGGCCAAAGCGGCCGGCCTCGGCTCGATTCTGGGTGGCTTTCTCTGGCTGTGGGCGGACCGCCGATCGAAATCCGCGCCGGGAAGCGAGCCCGGCCAGAAAAGGTAGGAGGGTTAATACTGGCCCGGGGCCAGTATTAACAACACCGAGCCCGAATGCCCTACAAGAAAAAGTTGAAGGCGCGTTCGAGGATGTCTCCATAAATGCCTTCGCGGGTTGTCGCTTCCGGTGACAGTACTGGCGTATCAGGTGGCAGGCTGCGGTCAATGTCCGCGAAGAATTCGTCGACTTCGCGCACTCGGTTGTCGGCAGCGGTGGCGCGTTGACGACCGTCGGGCAGTTGTTTGTCAAGGTGTTCCACAGCCGGGCTACCGCACTTCTAAGGATACCTCGTTACCGCGAACACCACCCGCACTTACTGACAGCGTATACCTTCCCGGCGGCAATTCCACCGGAATCCGCACGTTGATCTGATACAGGCCGGCGAAGAAGGGGGCAAGGCCGCTAAACACGACCGATGCCTCGCGGCCTCCGATAAAAACTTGCGGACTCAATAAGGTGACGGAGAGTGGGGATGGGGAAGCCGCCAAACCTGTCCGGCCGGCCGGCTCGACAGCACCCAGGCCGGTGACAAAGATCTGCAGAAAGTCTCCCGGCCCGGGTGTTCTTTGGGTTACAGGAGTCCCGTCGACGTTCAAGATCGCGCCGGATCCGGTTTCGGCATTGAAGAAAATGCCCGGCTGCGTTTGTGTGATCGAAACTGCGATAGTTTCAGAAGATCCAGCCGCCGAAGTCACCAAGACTTCCGCGGCCGAGCCATTCAGCTCGAACGGTGCTTGAAAGTTGATTTGCCCAGGTGATACGTGGAGCAGCGGAACAAGAGTTCCGTTGATGGAGACAGTCGTGCCAGCTAACTGTCTGGGAAGCGGCAGGAAACTAGCCGAGTCCGTGCCGGCGGACAAACTCGTCCCAAAGATGGAATATAGTCCGCCGGGAGTCAAAACCGTCTCCCCGGATGAAGTTCCCAGGTTGAAGCTGGCGGCGTTGACGACGCCTGCCCTCGAAAACACAGGTTGTGGGTCTGGCGAATCAGCGCTGGCGGTTGAGCCCACGGCAGGCATACCCTGGATCTCCGCTCTTAGTGAGTTGTCAGATCCAGCCGTAGCTAGTCGCCATTCGACTCGGACCCTGCCAGTCAAATCCGTCACGGCTTGGGAGGGAGTGGCGATGCTGTCGCCACTTGCCGCGATATCGATCGGTATCCCCGCGTAGTGCAGCTTGTTACGGTCTCGCAACCGAAACACAACCGGTTGGGGCAGCGTGCCGCCATCTCCAGCCGACTGATTGTTGCCCGACTCGATTTCCAGGCTAAGGTCCGCGGCCTGGTTCCTTACCTGGATGATCGTCCTTGCCTCATCGTATCCGGGCAGTCCGACCCGAGCCGTCAGCTCGGCCGTACCCGGGCTGTTCCCGGTAACGACAAAAGACTTCTCCAAAGAGCCGGCGGCGATCGTGACGACCGGCGGCACGCTGATCACGGGACTGTCGCTCGTCAACAGCACTTCCAGGTCGCTTTGGAGCGGCGAATCGATTGTGACCGTGGCCGCAGCGGGAAAACCTTGCAGCACCCCTGCCGCCGGCCAGGTTGATAAATGCAACAAATTGACAAGGTCTGTTCGGGCTGAACCGCGCTGATCCACCGCTTGGCTGAAAAACTCCTGCCACTGTGTGCGGATGCGGTTGATCTTCTCAATGTCGGCAACCGGCGGAGCGCTCCCTTCCGGTACCAGAAGAATAAAGGCGAAACTCCATTCCTTCTGCGAGACGCTGGTGTCCGGTGAACGCTCACCCTCGGCGTCAGCGATCATCTCGACCGTGAGGTCTTTGCGGCTTCCATCGAAAGTCACCCCCGCGGCGGGCGGTGAAGAAGCCGAGCGCGGGGTTGACGGGTTCTCCACCAAAAAAGAGGGCTGGACTTCGTCCGCCGGGCGAAGCCCCATCACATACTGATCCAGCTCACCGTATTTCTCCACGGCGGCGGTGGTTTCAAAGCGAGGCGACACCATGCCCTTGTCGACGATGCGATTGCCTTCCTCTACGGAAGCGTCCGAGTTGAAGAAAAAACTCCAATGGGCGTTCTGCCGCCCGAGAAGGGCGCTGGAGAGTTGTCCCGTTGCGGGGTCCAAGAATCGCGTGTAAACCAGAAAGCGGTGCCCGGCTTCTTGCCCCAGCACGGACAACGTTGTGTTCTGGCCCAGAATCGGGATGCGAGCGGTTGGGTCGTCCGGATAGTTCGCCAGCGGTCCCATGTTGAGATAGCTCTGCAGCCGGGCCGGCGACCCAAAGGTCGCTCCAAAGTCGAAGATCGGATTCCCGTCGGGTTGCGGACTGCCGATTCCATCGACGTCGTTCCGGATGTTTAATTCGAAGGCAAAAGACCCCGGCCCCGCCTGAAGCCCCATGTTGTTGAACAGCACCAGGAAGTCGTAGGCGTCGCCGTGGTTTCGAAAGAACCGCTGCGTGACGGCAACCGTATCGATGTCGGTGCTGCGAGTGAAGATTTCCGCCAGCCCGCCGGGGGCTGGCTCGGCCACGCCGTCTGAGAGGTCCGCTGCCGCCGTGTCCCCTTGCAGGCGGCCCGGGACAAGGCCGGCGACGATGTCGGTGAGATTGATCGAGGCGTAGTGGAACTCGATGTGGCCGTCCTGATGGAGCGCGAGCTGAAACGTCTGGCGTCTGCCCGTGCCGACAAACCTGAATTCAGGCACATCACGCCAAGTAACGACGACGCGGTTGGCGGCCAAATGGGCGGTTACGGCGGCTTGAGACTGGCTCGGGTCAAGATCGGTGAACAAGGGGGCTATGCGGGGCGGCCCAGATACCATCCGGGCAAAGCTTCTCGAGGTGGAACTCGCCTCGGGTTCTTCAAACGTGACATTGCCGTCGGAGTGGACAAACACTTCCGAGTAGGCCTGATCGAAGAAAGGGAACGCGAACGGCAGCGAAACTCGTTCCGCGTCGTCATCGCCCAGTGCCAGCGGAATGGCTTGCCGTTCTATATCCGGGTCGAAGCCCAGGGCTGCTGGTTCCGCCACGTAAGCATCGCCCACCCGCCTGAAAATCAAACTGCTCTCGTTGAGATCGAATGCGTTGGGCCTGAGGACAACCCCCCCCGAATCATCGAGAATGGCAATTTCACCGGCATCTTGGCGAAGCGCCGCCTGGGAAGCGAATAGCGCGGTTCTTTTCGTTCGGCGGCGAGACTCTTCCTGCTTATGGCGGAATAGCTCGGTGAGATTGCGTCCTGGGTAGGTACCCGAGGGATAGTCGCCGGGAAGCGAACCCGAGGCAGCTTCGAGGACGCCGGACCCGAGCCACAAGGCCGAGCACGCTGCCGCAACGAGAAGCCCGTTGAAAAAGCGTCTGGGAACCGGCCTCAGCTTAATACTGTTCACCTAGAGCCTTTGAGCCGCTGAAGCGGAATCCGGATGAGTCGCCTAGCCGCGAAGCGGCGTCAGATGAAAAGCCCAGGGTGGAGCGAAGCGGAACCCTGGTTAAGAACCCCTCAAGGCGGGAGCCCCGGATGGGGCGAAAGAATCCGAACAGCCCATTCCCCAATAAGGATCTCCCTCGAAGGTGATTGAAAATCGAGGCGTCCACGGAACTCCACGCTCAGCGAGCACCATCCAAGAGCTCCGCCCTGCCCTATTTATTCGACGGCATTCCAGCAATCACGGTTTCCGGCAGGCCGCCAAGTTTCACACTATCACGAGGTAAATCTCACGCGGCCCGTGGACTCCCAGCGTAAGCTGCATCTCGATGTCACCGGTGCGGCTGGGTCCCGCGATCAACACCATGGAGCTGGAAACCTCCGCCGGGTCGGGCAGAACCGTGAACAGCTCGTCGAGCCCGCTGACGATGGCTTGCGAAGGCACGACCGCGATGTGGATCGAGGGCAGCAGGGAAATCAGCCGGTCCTCGTGGGAGGAAGACAAAAGCACCAGGGCTCCGGGGTCGGCCAAAGCATAGTCGGCGCTGCTGATGCCGACTTCTGAGTTAGCGGCCACATCTCGCAGTACCGCCCGGTCCGTGATTCCCGACCGCACCCCTGGAAGTGAGGTGATGCCCGCGTCGAGCAGCACCGCGGCAGCGGAAGCGACAGCCGAGCACCCCGCAACGATCTGCTCAACCTGTCGGCACGCTTCAGCGGGAGAGCCCGCGCGAAAACTCTCGCCGGGAAAATTTGCCAGCAGCAACTGAATGCACTGCTCGGGATCCATCGGCGGAGCAACCAGACGCGGCGGCGGTGGAGCAGGGGACGGTTGATCGATATGCCGGCCCAGCCCGCTGCGGATTCGATGCAGAATGTGTTCGCGATCAGGCATGGGTCGTCCGCTGGCCGGCTCGCGGCTCGTTGGGGTTGCCGCGTGTCCCGCCATTTGTGCCGCTGGCTCCCATCCGCCTTCTCGCCCGCCACAGCTCACGAAAGCTCCGCGCAGCGGGCGGAGGGAAGTCGCGCTGTCCGGTCCACTCGCTCAGCGGCCCCGGCAACGACTTGATCCACTGATCTTCAGACGGAGCCGGCAGCACCGCCTTGGAAAGAAAACCAAGCTGCTCGAACAATCTCGGCCTGCGCATGACCCAGCTCCAAATCCGGAAACCGAACTTTTCCACCCGAGTCGGCAAGTCCCGAGTCGCCGCCCTCTTGGTTTCCCGGCGCAAAGCCAGCAACATGCGGGGGATGTCGATCTTCACGGGGCAAACCTCGGCGCAGGCGCCGCACAAGCTCGACGCGAAAGGCAAGGCCGGCTCGTACCCCGCGCCATGGAACTGCGGAGTCAAGATCGCCCCAATCGGCCCCGAGTAAGCGCCCGGGTAGGTGTGCCCGCCGACCCGCCGGTAGACCGGACAAACGTTCGCACACGCGCCGCAACGGATGCAATAGAGCGTCTGCCGCTTTTCCTGGTCCGCGAGAATCCGCGTGCGGCCGTTGTCGAGCAGCAGCAAGTAGAACTCCTCGGGGCCGCTCATCTCGCCAGGCCGCCGCGCGCCTGAAAGGAAAGACGTATAGCTGGTGAGGGGCTGACCCGTAGCGCTGCGGCCCAGCAGTTTCAGAAACACAGCGAGATCCGAAGCGCGAGGAATCAGCTTTTCAATACCCGCGATGGCGATGTGGATCCGGGGCAGGGAAGTCGTCAGCCGGATGTTACCCTCGTTCTCAACGAGCACCACGGCGCCGCTTTCGGCGACCACGAAGTTCGCCCCGCTGATACCCATTCCCGCTTCGAGGAATTTCGCCCGCAACACCCGCCGCGCCTCCGCGGTCAACCGGGCCGGATCATCATTTCGCTCCATCCCGAGTTTTTCGGCGAAGAGGTCCGCGACATCGTGGCGGGATTTGTGCAGGGCGGGCGCCACAATGTGATAGGGACGCTCTCCGGCCAATTGCACAATGAACTCCCCGAGATCGGTTTCTAGCGGCTCGAGACCGTTCTTTTCGAGGGCCTCGTTGAGCCCGATCTCCTCCGAGAGCATCGATTTCGATTTCACCGCGAGCTGGATGCCCTTCTCTTTTGCGATTGAAACGACAGCGGAAGTCGCCGACTCTCCATCGGCGCACCAAAGGACCTTGCCGCCCCGCTCTTGCACTTTCGATTCCAGCCGCTCCAGGTAGTAGTCGAGGTTCTCGAGCGTGTGCCTCTTGACTTCGTTGGCGTAGCTCCGCAGCTCCTGATACTCCGGCAGCAACGGATCAGCGACGGCTTCTCCGCGTTTATCGATGAACCGCTGTGTTGAGGTACGGAGGGTGTTTTGGAGGGCCAAGTCGCTCAAGGCGACGTGGATTTTCTCGTGGAACCCGGCGGACATGGTGATTAGCGGGAGGCCAGGACCTCGGCCAGATGCATCGTCCGGATTGGCAGCCCGCGCCGCCGGAGTCCGCCGCTGATCTGCATCAGGCAACTCGGGTCGATGGACACCACCGTGCCGGCGCCCGTGTTGCGGATCGCTTCGATCTTGCCATCGAGCATATCGCCGGAGAGTTCACCGAACTTCACCGAAAAAGTTCCGCCGAAGCCGCAACACTCCTCGGCCGGCTGCATCTCGCGCAGCTCGAGCCCGCGGACATTGCCCAGCAGCAGCCGCGGCTGGTCCTTGATCTTGAGTTCCCGCAGCGCGTGACACGAATCGTGGTAGGTGACCGCGCCGTCGAAGCGCGCCCCGACGTCTTCCTGCTTGGCGACCTCGACAAGAAACTCCGAGAATTCGAAGACCCGTGACGCCAGAGCCCGGGAGGCGGCTTGGGCGCCGGGATCCTTCCGAAACAGGTCCGCGAAATGATGCCGAATCATCGACGAGCACGAGCCCGACGGCACGACAACATATTCCGCGTCCTCGAAAACCTTCAAGAAGTGTCGCGCGACATCTCGCGCTTCTGAAGTGAAGCCGGAGTTGAGCGCGGGCTGGCCGCAGCAGGTCTGAGCCTCGCGAAAATCGATCCGGTAGCCAAGCCGCTCCAGCACGTCGGCCATCGCGAGCCCGGCCTTGGGAAAGAGCTGGTCAACCAGGCAGGTGACGAACAGAGAAACGGATGGTCCCATGGAATCGCAGTGGGAGGACGATCCGCATTGTAGCGCAGCCCGCCGCCCGCCGTGAATCAAGTCATGGCCGCGACCGATCCAAGGGTCTTCGCAAGACGAGCGGCGCCTCAGGCCAGGATGTCGCGGATAACCTGGCCGTGAACGTCGGTTAGGCGGAAGTCGCGGCCGCTGTAGCGGTAGGTCAGCTTGGTGTGGTCGAGGCCGAGCTGGTGAAGGACCGTTGCGTGCAGATCGTGCGGGCTCATCGGGTTCTCTGTGGCCTTGTATCCGAACTCATCGGTTGATCCGTAGACAGTGCCTCCCTTGATCCCGCCGCCGGCCAGCAAGATGCTGTAGCCGGGAGGATTGTGATCGCGGCCCCGTCCGACCTTTTCGGTGCCGCTGTTCTGGATCATCGGCGTGCGGCCGAACTCGGTTCCGACGATGACGATCGTTTCGTCAAACAGTCCGCGGGCTTTGAGGTCATCGACCAGCGCGGCGATGGGAGGATCGGCGCGCCGGGCGTGCTTGCCATGGACCATGATGTCGTCGTGACTGTCCCATGGCTGCCTGGCTCCATAGTAGACCTGCACGACCCGCACCCCTTTTTCGACAAGCCGCAGCGCCATCAGACATCCCCGGCCAAACTGACTTTCGCCATAGCGCCGCCGAACAGATTCGGGTTCCCGGCTCGTGTCAAAGACCTCGGGCGCTTCGGTCTGCATCTGGAAAGCGACTTCCATCGACTCGATCGCGGACTCCAGTTCCGGCTGATATCCGATGCGATCGAGATAGGAGCTGTTCATTTTTTCGAGCAGTTCCAGTTGGCGCTGCTGTTCGGACTTGGTGATGAACTTGTTCTGGATGTCCTGCAGCAGTTCCGCCGGGTCTTCGGCGTCATTGCGGATATGGATGCCCTGATGGGACGCGGGCAGGAACGACGATGACCACAGCCTCACGCCGCCGGTTGGCAGACCGGGGCAGAGCACGACATAACCGGGCAGATTCTCATTTTCCGAACCCAGCCCGTAGGTGATCCAGGAGCCGAACGACGGCCTCGATCCGCCTCGCGTCGCATGCCCGGTATTCATGATCAGCATCGACGGCAGGTGATTGATGCTTTCCGAATTCATCGACCGCACCACGCAGAAATCATCGATGCGCTGGCCGACTTGCTCGAAAATGCTGCTGACCTCGATGCCGCTCTCGCCGTACTTCTTGAAGCTGAAAGGCGACTTCATCAGCCCGCCCGAGGCGCGGTCGGTTTTGATCTTCGCCCCGGGCATGGGCTTTCCGTCGTATTGAGTGAGTGCGGGTTTGGGGTCGAAAGTATCGACGTGCGAAAGCCCCCCATTGAGATAAAGGAAGATGACGTGCTTGGCACGGGGGGCAAAATGGGGTTGCGGAAGCGGGCCGCGCGCCGCCTGCATGGTTTTCGCCAGGCCGACGGCCCCGAATCCGGTTCCCATAATGCGGAGTGCTTCTCTGCGGGTCATGGCGTCTCTCCCTGGTTCCGTTACTCTTCGTTCGCCAACAGAGCCGCGCCCGCAAGGGTGCGGTCCAGACCGGCGCTGAGACCGGCGGCGGCTGCTTTCCGATGGCAAGTCCAGCGCATCGACAACTCCCGGCCTCTAGTTTACCGACGTGAATTCCGCCGAGGCCAGCAGCATTTGCGTGTATTTCGGCCAGTCCCCGTCATTGGCTCCGAGGAACTCGAGCGCCCGCTTTATCTCGGCGGCTTCCGGGGAACGCGAATAAAGCAGCTTATAAGCCCGTACGATCTTCGCTTCGTTGTTTGCTCCCGCCTCGCGCTGCAATCTTTCCGCCAATACGCGCGCCTGTTGCAGGACAAAACTGTTGTTCAAGAAATAAAGCCGATGAAGAGGCCCCAGAGTCGTACTCCGATTCGGAGCGCTGGTCTTGGGGTCGGGGAAGTCGAACAGCGTCATTGTGCGGTCGGGTCTTGTGCGGCTGATCTTGGCGTAGACCGCCCGCCGCGCGTTGTCATCGGTAAGAGGCTCGGGTGGTCCGCCCAGCTTGGTGTCGAGGTTGCCGGCGACGGCCAGCATCGTGTCCCGCAGGGATTCGGCATCCAGTCTGGGACGCAGGTTCGCGCGCCAGAAGAGGCGATTATCAGCGTCCCTCTCGTTGTTCGTTTCGATATTCCGGGAGCTGAGCCGGTAGGCCGCCGACAGCATGATTTCGCGATGCATCGCTTTGATCGACCAGCCGCTCTGGACGAACCTTGCCGCCAGGTAGTCGAGAAGCTCAGGATGTGAGGGCCGCTCGCCGAGCTGGCCAAAGTTGCTTGGGGTGGTCACGAGTCCTCTTCCGAAATGTTGTTGCCAGATGCGGTTGACCATGACTCGCGAAGTGAGGGGGTTGTCAGCGGACGCGATGGCATCGGCCAGCGCCAGCCGGCCGCTGCCGTTCTCGAATTCCTTCCGGGGCTCTTCGCTGAGCACTCGCAGAAACCGCCTCGGCGCGAGTTCGCCCGGGTTTTTGACGTCGCCGCGGATCGCCACCCTGCCTTCTTCGATTTCCTCGGGCTCGCGATAACCGTGAATGAACGGGTAAGGGGGCGGCACTGCTTCTTCGCTTGTCTTCAGCTCCGTTTCAAGTCTCGTGAAATGGGTGCGCCAGGCGCCGCCCAGGAACCGCTTGACGTCTTCGGAGCCGTAGTAGAGCACTCCTCCCTTGAACGGATAGCCGCCTTTCTTAAACGGCTCCGAGCAAATGTCCCTCCACGGATACCACTTCAGCGGGTCGATGAATTCCAAGTTGGTTGCTAGCAGGACCTTCTGGCTTCGGGAACCCTCGCGCCCGCCGAGCTTGACGTAGTTGCGGTCGTCAATGGCACGTTTTTCGCGGTGAATCGCGAGTAAATCGTCGCTGAACTCAGCGGCGAGCCGCTCGGCCTCGGCTTTGTCCGCGGCCTGCTTGTTGGCCTCGTCCCAGGCATCGAGGTAGCGGTGTTCGCGGCCGGTGAGGCTCAGGTAATCGATCCAGCGTTCGAGCGTTTCGCGGTCGAGGCCGCTTTCCCGCGCCGCGGATGGAACGTCCGCGCCGTTGCTCACCTTCCATGCGGCCATGAGGTAGTCTTTCGTTCCACTGATCAAGATATCGACCAGTCCATCCGACTGCGCCTCGATGAATTCATCGAGCTCCCTCTTCTTGGCGGCAACCGCTTGTTTCCCTTCTTTGTGGGCTCGAACGGCGTCCTCACCCGCGAGCGGGTACTCCCAGGGCTTGCTGTTGCTGAAGACGGCCTGAAGAGAGTAGAAATCCTGGGTTGGAATCGGGTCGAACTTGTGGTCGTGGCATTGGGCGCAGCCGACAGTCAGGCCCAGGAAGACGCGGCCCGTCACGTCGACTCGGTCGTCATCCTTGCCGCGCAAGGCGTGAAAACCAAGCGCTGGGAGGTTTTCTTCCTTCTCCGCGGCAGGCAGCAGGTCAGCCGCGAGCTGGGCCTTGATAAAGCGGTCATAGGGCATGTCGTGGTTAAACGCCTGGATGACCCAATCGCGGTAGCGATAAGCATTGGTCAGCGGCGTGTCGACGAAGGGACCGGACACACCGTCGGCGTAGCGTGCCAGGTCTAGCCAATGGCGTCCCCAGCGTTCGCCGTAGTGAGGGGACCCGAGAAGCCGTTCGACAACCTTCTCGAATGCCCCCGGCGCGTTGTCCGCCAGAAATGCAGCGGCCTCCCCGGGAGTCGGCGGCAGCCCTGTCAAGTCGAAAGTCGCCCGGCGGATGAGGGTGCGCTTGTCGGCCGGCGGGGCAGGCTCAAGGCCTTCGCCTTCCAGCCGGGACAGTATGAAATAGTCGACGTCCGTGCCGGGCCAGGAATGTCGCCGGACGATAGGCCGTGTCGGTGAATGCACTGGCTGGAATGACCAAAACTCACTGCCTGTTGAGCGTTCCGGCGAACCTGCTTCCGGCCAGTGCGCGCCCTCGCGAACCCACTTTTCGAGCAAGGCGATCTGGCTGTCGGAAAGCCGCCCGGTTGGGGGCATCTTGAGCTTGTCCAGGGTGTGGCTGACCGCCTGAATCAGCAGGCTCGATTGCGGGTCGCCCGGCACGGCCGCCGGCCCGCGCGTTCCGCCTCGGAGAACTGCCGCGCGTGAGTCCAGCCGCAGCCCGCTCATCCCCGCGTCGCCGTGGCACGAGAAGCAATTTTCGGCCAATAATGGCCGGATGCTCGTTTCGAAAAAGTCCGCGGGCGCTACCGCGCCCACGGCGGGCGCCGCCGGGGCAATGAACAGCAGTACTAGCGCTAGTCGGCGCATGTCCATAGCTAATATACCTCGTTTTGGTCCCAATTGGCTAGCCTGCGGCGGCGCGGCGCCTACCGCCAGCGGCGGCTGCATTTCACCAAGACCCGGCCCACGGCGGTGTCGATCGGCGAGCGGCGCCGGCCCGACCCGCAAGGCCGGCCCGGCTTTCTGCGAGTGGATACGGTGCATCAAGGGGACCGCGATGGCGTCAAGGGCGTCTACCACATCAATGCCGTGGATGAAGTCACCCAGTGGCAAGTGGTCGGCGCCACGCCCGCGATCAGTGAAGCCTGGCTGGAGCCGTTGCTGAAAGCCATGATCGAGCAGTTTCCCTTTCGTGTCCGCGGCTTCCATTCCGACAACGGCAGCGAGTTCCTCAATCGCACGGTGGAGAAGTTATTGAACAAGCTGCTGATCGAACAGACCAAGTCGCGTCCGCGGCACTCCAATGACAACGGCTTGGTGGAATCGAAAAACGGCGCGGTGATCCGCAAACACATGGGATATACGCACATCGCGGCGCCACATGCCGGGCGCATCCAGCGCTTCTACCAACAACACTTCAATCCCTATTTGAACTTCCACCGGCCCTGCGGACAGCCCGAGATCAAGACCGACGCCAAAGGCAAGCAGAAGCGGGTGTATCGTCACTACCAGACGCCTTGGGAATCTTTCGAGAAGTTGTCCGAGGCCGCCAGCTATCTCAAGCCAGGGCACACGCTTGAGGCTCTGGGCCGCATTGCCCAGGCCGAAAGCGACACGGCGGCGGCCCGCCGGATGCAACAAGCCAAGCAGAAGCTGTTTGCCAGTTTCCGGTCCGCGAACACGCCGTGCTGAACAGCAGGAAGAGGACTGTGGAAATGCCGGGCGGCGGAAAACGAGGAAAACCAAAAACCAGGTTTCCCTTCGTTTCCCACCGCCCTTGGAAATCGCTCCGCGATTCCCACATTCCCACAACCCGGACGACGATTCTCCCCTTCCCAAATCAAAACCAAAAAACCAGAAAGGAGCCCCAGCTACGCAAAAAGCCCCAACCCCCGTCTTCAGGCTCATCCTTCGATGAGAAAATGCTGCCTTCTACGCACCTCAAGGAAGGCGGAAATGGTTCAGTCCGGATGTGGCTGGCCTGCATTTCTCACCAAGCCGCGTTCGCGCGGCTTGGTGTTTCAGGTCGGCCGTTTTCCGGCCAGTATCCGGCTCCTCACCCAACCCGGCAGCCCATTTCAATTCAACGTGGTTCGTTCTCCCATTCGCCGTCGCATGAATTGGCCCTGTCATTGGCAAACCACGCCGGCATGGGCTGCTAGCGCGAGGGTCTGGGACGCACCCGATGATCCGCCAAACCATCACGCGCAACAAGACTCTGGCAGGCGCCACCGAGAATGAGGGTCGGTTGATAGCTGTCGAGAAATAATTTCCCATTCAGCAATCAGCCGTCGGGAACTTCCCAGCCGTCACCGAAAAGGCCGAAAACCGGCTCGACTCAGGGCCTTGGCGGTGCTAGGATTGGTTAGCTGGTGGTAAGGCTTGTAATCACCAGTTATCTGAAGCGCGATAAAATCGGACTGTCCATGGTCGGCAAAACGATCTCGCACTACAAGGTCCTCTCCGAAGTCGGCCGGGGCGGCATGGGGGTCGTGTACAAGGCCGAGGATTCGAAGCTCAAGCGCCCCGTAGCTCTGAAGTTCCTGCGCTCGGACGTTCTCGAAGACGAGGAACACAAGGAACGCTTTCTCCGAGAAGCTCAAGCAGCAGCCGCGCTCGATCACCCCAATATTTGCACCGTCCACGAAATCGATGAGGTCGAAGGTGAGACCTTCATCGCGATGGCTTTTCTTGAAGGCCAGACCGTCAAGGAGAAAATTGCCGA
The DNA here is from genome assembly GCA_965226185.1 of Bryobacterales bacterium. Taxonomy (GTDB): domain Bacteria; phylum Acidobacteriota; class Terriglobia; order Bryobacterales; family UBA6623; genus CBDCYS01. Next base: position 1,051,732 of record CBDDCT010000007.1, on the reverse strand, counting down.
GCGGCCTTTAAAGCTGGAAGAGGCGCTCGACATCGCGATTCAAACCTCCCAGGGTCTGCAAGCCGCCCACGAGAAGGGAGTCGTCCACCGAGACATCAAAAGCGCCAATCTGATGGTCACGCCGCAGGACCAAGTCAAGATTATGGACTTCGGTCTGGCGCAACTTGCGGAGCGCTCCCAACTGACCAAGACGACAACCATGCTGGGGACGCCGGCTTACATGTCGCCCGAGCAGGCGCAACGCTTGCCGACCGACCGCCGAACGGATATCTGGTCGCTGGGCGTGGTGATCTACGAAATGGTCACTGGCCGCTTGCCGTTTGAGGGCGAGCGCCAAGAGGCCGTCCTCTATGCCATTTCCAACCAGGAGCCCGAGCCCATCACCGCTTTGCGGGCGGGCCTGCCGATGGATTTGGAGTTCATTGTCGGCAAGGCGCTTGCCAAGGACCCGGCTGAGCGCTACCAGCACGTCGAAGAGATGATCGTCGATCTGCGAGCCGTCAGCCAGGGACTCGGGTCCGAGAGCCTGCCAAGACCCTCCGCGGCGGCGCTTGCCCCTCCGGCGCAACGGGCGTCTTCCTTCCGCCGAGTGGCTGTGGCCGCGGGTCTCGTCTTGGCTGGCGTCCTTGCCGGAGCGGTAGCAGGCCGATGGGGCCGCTCGGTGGAGCAAGCGCCGCAACCGCCACTCCGCCGGTTCACCCTGGCCCCTTCCAATTTGCCGTTCTCCCTTCGCGAAGGAGCGCGAGCGAGCATTTCACCGAACGGCGACGCGATCGCTTACTTTGCTCGCGGGGACTCCGAGGGTGGAAATCTTTGGTTGTGGAACTTGGCGAAAGACGAGGCGCGGGACCTGGGGGTTGGGTGGGGCCAGGGGAGGCCGCGGTGGTCGCCAGACGGCCGGTTCATCTCCGTGGGCCACGACTGGAAGCTGCGAAAAATTCCGGTCCGCGGCGGCCCGGCCGTAAAGATTTGCGACTTCTCTCGCAGGGGATACGCCAACGTTGCGGGCCACACCTGGAACCCGGATGGAACCTCGATTGTTTTCAGCGCGGGGCTTCCTCACAAACTCTACGAAGTCTCCTCAAGCGGTGGTGAGCCTCAATTACTGATTGAGTCCACGGGGCCGGACGAAACGCTGGGCGTTCGATACCCGGAGTTCTTACCCGCAACCCAGGGTCGGCGGCTTTTGGCGTATTCGCTCGGGTCCGAGCAGCAAAGCCGCTTGGTTGTCGAAGACCTCGATTCACACCAGCGTGTTCTTTTGGGCGATGGCGCTCGGGCAGCGTATTCTCCGACCGGGCACCTGGTCTATCAGACGAGCATCAATGCACCTGGCCTGATGGCAATACCGTTCTCGCTGGACCGGTCCCAGGCAACCGGAGAAGCATTCTCCATTGCCGCGAGCGGCTTTTCTCCAAGTTTCGCCGCCGACGGAACAATGGTGTACTTGGAGGACGCCGGTGGACAAAAACAGTTGGGCTGGTGGGACCGTGCCGGTAAGAAACTGGCGGACATTGGCCAGCCGCAACGCACTTTACAGGTACCGTCGCTTTCGCCCGACGGGAGGTTGGTGGGGGTGGAGGGCGTCGAAGACGAGACGGGCAACGACGTATGGCTGCACGAAGTCGGGCGGCCCGTGAAGCGCCGCCTCACCATGCATCCGGCCTATGACTCGCGTGCGGTTTGGACGCCCGACGGCAAGTTCGTGACGTTCTTTTCCCAGCGCAACGGAAACCAAGACATCTTCATGATGCCGGCGGACGGCAGCGGCGAGGCGCGATTGATCTATTCGTCGATTGGCTATTGGGAGCCCCATGATTGGTCGCCCGACGGAAAGTCGCTTCTGTGCACAGGCGCCGGTTTCCCAGGCATAGGTTACCTGGAGCAAGAAGCGGATGGCAGCGGCTACGAGCCGACGCGCTACACGCAAACCGATGCGTGGGAATGGTGGGGAACGTTCTCGCCCGATGGGCGGTACGTCGCCTATTGCTCGAACGAGTCGGGCCGTTGGGAAGTTTACGTGAGGCCGTTTCCCGGCGGGCCGGGCAAAGAACAGGTTTCCATCAACGGGGGCATGCAGGTGCGCTGGAGCCGCGACGGGACAGAGTTGTTCTACGTCGAGAGCGACACGCTTATCGTGGTCAAAGTGACAACGCGGCCGGAGTTTGCCATGGGGGCGGCGACAAGGCTGTTTTCGTCGCCCAACTTGGTTCGCCGCTGGCCGGTGCCTAACTACGATGTCGCCGCGGACGGCAAGCGCTTCGTGATGATCGAGCGGGTCGGCGACCCGAAGCCAGCGGTGATTAGGGTGGTCGAGAACTGGTTCGAAGAGTTCCGCAACCGCGAGCAGGACTAAGTCCCCGAAACGAACTACATAGCGCTTGTGGGCCGGTAACTGTTGATTAATCCCCTAATCACCAGTAATCTGCCAATCAGAGGCCTCCTCCACGTCGTCGGAAGAGCTGAACCCCGCCCCAACCAACGAGTTAGAATGGGCTGAGCCAGATAGCTGGTGAGTTGGCTTGTAATCACCAGTAATCCGGTAGCGGTACAATTTGACCGTCGATGATCGACCGAACCATCTCGCACTACAAGGTCACCGCCGAACTCGGTCGGGGTGGCATGGGTGTAGTTTACAAGGCTGAAGACACGAACCTCAAGCGTCCTGTCGCTCTGAAATTCCTGGCAGCTCACCTGCTCGGTGACGAGGAAGTAAAGGCGCGGTTCCGCGAGAAGCGGAAGCGGCCACCGCACTCAATCACCCTGGAGTCCGGAGTGGACCCAACGACTGTGACCCAACTCAGCCGCATGGGGCATCCGATCGTCCGCAAGCCGGGCGTCTTTGGCGGCTACCAGGCCATTCAGATTGACTGCGAGCCAGGCGTGCTGCTGGGAGGCACGGACCCCCGCAAAGACGGCTGCGTGGCGGCCTGGTAGGAGGCAGAGGGATGCGAGTTGATAGAGTATGGCGTGATGAGTCTTGCGAGCTGCGAAGCTCACGACACCAAGCCAAACGTGTGAGATTTACTGGCCCACTTGCTCAGGAGGCAGGCGCGCGGAACAGTTCGATGGGCTCTTGGAAACCTCCTCTCCGATCACCGGCGCTCGCCACAATTGCCTTCACTCTGGCAGCCATCGCTGCGGCTGTGCCGCTGGCGACTCTTTCGGTCTCGGCCGAATCTTCAGGCGATCACCTCCGAAAAGGCGATTTTCAGGGTCGGCCAGCCTTAATCCTGTCGAATGACGTGCTCGAGTTGACGGTCCTCCCTGATGGAGGGGGCCTGGCAAGTGTGACGCTCAGGGACGATCCCGAGAAGATCAACCCCTTGTGGGATTCCATACGAGCGGCTCGGGAAGCCGGTCGGCCGATGTGGGCGCCCGGCTATGTCGGCCACTTCGTCTGTGTGGACGGCTTTGGGCCCGCCTCAGAGGACGAGAGCAAGGCGGGGCTACCGGGCCACGGCGAGGCGCACGCGCTCCCCTGGACCACCGAGTCTTCGAGCAAGCGCGGCGCGGTCGCCGAGCTGGTGCAAGCAGTCCACATGCCGCGGGTACAGGAAGTGCTGAGACGGACTCTCACGGTCGTAGACGGTGAGAACGTCGTCTATGTGCAAAGCAGCCTGGAGAACCTCCTGAGTTTCGACCGGCCGATCCACTGGACCGAGCATGCCACGATCGGATCTCCGTTCTTGCAGCCGGGAGTCACCGTAGTCGATATCTCGCGGAACCGGGCGCTGACCCGGCCCGACCAAACGTCTCTCGACGGCCTGCCCCACCGGCTGCCAGCGGGCAAAGAGTTCACCTGGCCCATGGCGCCGGGCGTCGACGGGGGGATTGTGGATATGCGAGTCACTCCCTCGTCCCCCAACTCGCTGGACCATAGCGGGTACCTCATGAACCCCGCCAAGAATCACGCTTTTGCCACCGCGCTCAACCCCGGCAAGCGTTTGCTTTTCGGTTACGTGTTCAAGAGTTCTGAGTCCCCCTGGCTCCAGATTTGGGAGTACTATCCTCCTGAGGGAGTGATGGCTCGGGGTCTGGAGTTCGGAACCCAGGCGTTCGATCTGCCACGACGTGAGGTCGTCACCCAGAACAAGTTGTTCGACACTTTGCTCTACCGTTGGCTGCCGGCCAGGTCGAAAATCGAGACAAGCTTTCTGCTGTTCTGGACCCGGACACCGGAGGGGTTCCAGGGTGTCGATGACATCCAGCTCGCGGACGGTGAACTCCGCATCCGCGATGGGAGGTCGGGGCAGATTCTGACCGTGAAGGCGTCACGGCCCTGGTGAGATTCCGTCGGGAAATCCCGTGGCGGCCGCGCGAGCCTGGGAAATGAGTAGGAGATCCCATGAGAAAAACACACTCGACATGTGCTTCGATGACAACCTGGCCACGTCTCACTCTGACCGTCGGATTTGTCCTCGGCTTTGGGGCGCTGACCACACCGCAGCCGGGTCGCGCGCAGGAGCGAACCCGGCTAAACAAAGTCATCGAGGCACTTGAAAACGGACGGCCTGCGGTCGCCGACCGGGAGTGGCGCTTCATCGACATGGAGCACTCGCCGTTCTCGGGCGTGCGGCTGGAATCGATCCTGGCCGAGATGGCTCAGGACCGCGATGCCACCGGCCGGCTGAAGCTGACGCCGATCGTGCGTATTCCGCAAGATGGCGACGAGGACTTCAGGTGGGCCGTCAAGCAGGTGTTGGATCTGGGCGGCTTCGGCATCGTGCTACCGCACGTTGACACCAAAGAAGAAGCTGTCAGGCTGGTGCGCGCCATGCGCTACCCCCCAATGCGGGATTCGGCGCAGCCCGAGCCACGCGGCGAGCGGGGGTGGGGGCCGGCGAGAGCGGTGCGTCTTTGGGGCGTGGCGGACGCCGCGGAATATCACCGCAGGGCCGACGTGTGGCCCCTCAATCCTGACGGGGAGCTTTTCGCGGTGGTTTTGATCGAATCAGGCGAAGCTGTAAAGAACATCACAGAGATCCTCGAAGCTCCGGTCAGCGCGATCATGGTCGTGCCAGGCGACATGAGCATCGATCTCGGTCTTGGGCCAGCGCCTACCGAGAAGAACCATCCCGAAGTCGATGCTGCCTATAAGACGGTTCTCGAAGCGTGCAAGGCACAGACCGCTGTCATCTGCGGATGTGCCGACGCTCGCAGCCGGCTGCAACAGCGGCTTCATGAAGGGTGGAAGTTCGTGCTGCCGCTCGGCGGATAAGGACCGCCGCCCGTAACGGACTGCGATCCACGCGGAATAGTTGATGGGTGGGAATGGGCTGATACGCTCCCGAGACCAGTCTTGAGGAGCGCGTATGCGCGACAAGCAACCGAGTAGACGGCGGTTTCTCAAGAAAAGTGCCGCAATGGTGGGCCTGGCCGCGTCTCCACGGTGTCGCCGCCGACCGAGACAAATTCTTGCTCGCAGAGACCCACGCTGACGAGGAGCCGTCTAAACCGGCCATCGGCATCGCGGATTTCGGCCCTCTCGTGTCCCGATTTGATCGGTCCAACTGAACCAGAAGGCGTCCAGCGCCAATGGGAACAGGCCGCAAGATGCTTCTCGCCAGCATCACTGAAGCGCATAACATGAAACGCCGACTGGGGCGCCAAGTCGTTCAACGTTCGTTTGGGGCGCCGGGCCAAACGTAGTCGGCTTTGCCGGCAGTTGGGTCGATCGGGCCCGGCGGCAGGGTTTTTTGCCAAGCCAGTACTTGCTCGGAAAGCTTCTCGACGACTTCCGGCTTCTGTGCCGCGAGATTGTTCATCTCGGTCGGGTCAGCGGGGATATCGTAGAGTTCCACGCGGCTGCGGTCGGGGTTGATCAGGAGCTTCCAGCGCCCGTCGCGGATCGCGAGAATCGGGCTCTTGTCGAGAACGTGTCCGTAGACGGGGAAGCGGTTCTCCCACATCAGAGGTCTGGTCCTGGCAACAGACTCACCGCGGAACGAGGTCGAGAGGTCTTCGCCCTGAATGTTCTTCGGAGGCGCGATGCCGGCAAGCTTGCAGACGGACGGCAGCCAGTCGGCTCCCCCGAAGACGGTGTCGCGGTCCACGCGGTTCGCCGGCGTATGACCTTTCCAGCGAACGATGAAGGGCTCGCGGATGCCGCCTTCATAAAGACTTCGTTTGAGGCCGCGGAACGGTCCGGACGACGAGGCGTTACCGTAGTGCGAGACGAACGGGATAAGGCCGGATTCGGGTCCGTTGTCGCTCGAAAAAACCACGATTGTATTTTCGCCGAGGCCCAGGTCGTCGAGACGGTCGAGGATGCGGCCCACCTGCTTGTCGATATAGCTCAACACGGCGTACCAGACCTGGAGCGCTCCGTAGTGTTCGCCCCAGCGCGGCGTGAGATCCTTGTATTCCGCCAGCATCTCGTCGGTCGGACGGAGCGGCGAGTGAGGATCGTACAGCCAAGCGTTGATGTAGAACGGCTGGTCCTCGTGCTGTTCCATGAAGTCGATCGTGGCGTCGGCGATTTGTGCGCTTGAAGTCACTCGGCCGCCGGGGCCGGAGCGACAGTCCTTGTAAACGTCGATGCCGTACTCCTGAGGCGGCGGCGCGCCCGTGCCTCCACCCAGGTGCCATTTGCCGAAGTGAGCCGTGGCATAGCCGGCGTCCTGGAGCAGACGAGTTACCGTGGGGATCTTGGGGTCCAGGTAGTTGACGCAGCCTCGTCGCTTGTTGAGTTCCTCGTTGGCCAGGTAGTCATGGATGCCCACTTCGCCGGGGAATTTGCCGGTCATGATGGCCGCGCGGCTGGGCGAGCACACGCCGGAGGCGACATAGAATTGGGTAAACAGGGTACCTTCCTCGGCCATGCGGTCGAGATGGGGGGTTTTGAGGGTGCCGCGAACGATCCAGCCGCCGTGAGCGTCGACGTTCCGGTGGCCGTAGGCCGGCAGATCACCCCAGCCCAGGTCGTCGCAGAAGATGAAGATGAAATTGGGGTGCCGCTCGGCGGCGCGCGCGGCGAGGGGGGTTGCACCGAGGAGTTTGAGGCAGTCACGTCGAGTCATGATGTATCGCCTTCCGTTCCGCTATCAGTCAGCGGTAAAATTTTCTCGTTGGTACGCGCCACTCGGTCGGTCAGTGATGATGATACCCCAATTCCGCCGGTTTCGCTGACCCGTTCTTGCCGTAGAGGTCAAGCCCCTGCTGCTTGCGGTACTTCGCCCACCCTCGTTCGAGCTTCTTGGTCTGGGTTTCGGAAGCGATGTCGAACCTAGTTCGGGTAAGGTCGGGGATTTCCTCCTGTGACGTGTACGTCGATGAGTCGGTTGATGCATGGGTAGGCGGCCTCCTTTTGCCGCCTGCCTGCGCTAAAATCTTTTCAGGCAGGAGTGTCGCCGGCGGATAACTGGTGACTCGCCATCTATCTGAATCACGGTAAAATCGGACCCGATTTGGCGTCTGCGAGGCGAACCTCGAGTCCCTGTATAGTGATCGCGCCACACCCTAGCACATGCCTGATCCTGCCCCCTTCCTCAGAGCCGAGTGGCGCTGGCTTGTGATGTTGAACTACGAAGTCGATGCGGCCATCCTGCACCCCCATGTCCCTGCCGGCGTCGAGATCGACTTCTGGAATGGCAAAACCTATGTGAGCCTCGTTGGCTTTCTGTTTCTCAGGACTCGAGTAAAAGGGATTCCGATCCCGTTCCACCGCAACTTCGAGGAGGTCAACCTTCGCTTCTACGTGCGCCACAAGGCCGGGGAGGAGTGGCGGCGGGGGGTCGTGTTCATCAAGGAAATCGTTCCTCGCTGGGCGATCGCCTGGGTGGCCCGAACGCTCTATAACGAGAACTACGTTTCGTTGCCGATGCGCCACCACGTCGCGGGAGACGAGTTCCGCTACTCCTGGCATTTCAACGGCAAGTCGAATCACCTCGGGGTTCTGCGCGGCGGCGAGCCCTTGCCTGCCGAGCCAGGTTCCGAGGAGGAGTTCATCACCGAGCACTACTGGGGCTACACGGCGCAAGCAGACGGAAGCTCCCTTGAATACCGCGTCGAACACGTGCCTTGGCGGATCTGGCAAACCACCGACACCAGCGTAGACGTCTGGGCCGCCGATCTGTACGGGCCGGAGTTCGTTGAGCCGCTTTCGCGCCGGCCCAGCTCGGCGTTTCTGGCCGAAGGGTCACCGGTGACCGTCTACCGGGGACGACGCTTGCGGTAGGCTGATCCGCGGGCGTTTGCGGCGAAGCCCGCGTCCCCGCGCGGTTTGTCCCAGCCCGCTTTTCTCACCACGTGGCGAGGCGAAGTGCGTGAGAGGCCCGTCAGTACGAGGCGCGCGCCGCTTGACGAGCGGAGGCGTACTTGACAGTACGGTGAGCACGGCGAGCAATTGCAACGAAGTAATGGCGGGCCTATCACGTGCTTCGACCGTCAGGTGGTGAGAAATGTGGGCTAGCGTCAATACACGTCACTTAAGACTTTTTGAGCCGCGAAGCGGCGCAGGATCGTAGCCCATGGGTGGAGCGAAGCGGAACCCTGGGTGAGAGACCCATCGACCGAAAAGCCCTGAAGGGGCGGAGGAAAACACGCGGCATGACCCCGATGACAGGGCCGGTTTTCACCCAAAAAAATACAATGCACTAGGGCAAGCAACCAGGCGCCGAATTCCTTAAGTGATGTGCATTGGGGCTAGCGTCGGAATGGCCGGCACAACAGCACAAGGCCTTGTGTTCCGCCAAGCGATTCCCGCTCCGCGAAGCGTGTGTAGAGAGCTGTTCCAAAACCTGAGCCTTGCGATCAGCCGCGGTCGGCACCCAGCAGGCCAGAGCGAGCAATGCCGCCCCCTACCGAAGCGCTACACTAAAAGCGATGCCCGCGGTGCAAACCAGCGGAAAACCAGCCCGCTCCGTCGTCGTCTACGATGGAGAGTGTCCGTTCTGCCTGAAGCAGGTCGGGAGGATGAAGCGGCGAGACACGGCTGGCGTTTTCGAATACGTTCCGCGCCAGTCCCAGGGACTTCTGCAGCGGTTTCCCAAGCTGGCCGGGGGCGATTTCAACTCCGGCATGCGGCTGGTCAACCCCAACGGTTCAATCGACGTGGGTGCTGACGCGGTGTACCAGATCGCGCGCCGCCTGAGCGGTTGGAAACTCGTGGCTTGGCTGTATCGTGTCCCGGTCCTAAAGTGGATCTCTCGCTCCGGCTATGGCTGGATCGCGAAGTATCGCTATAAGCTGGCTAAGAGGTGTGAAAGCGGTGCGTGCGAAGCCCCCTGATCGGACCCGCCTGGAATAGACCCTGCCCAGTCTTCAGGTGCGCCCGCGACAGTCCGCGCGTACACGTACGATCGCCCTTGCTGTCCCAGGGCCACCGCCCAAAGATTCACTGTGTATATCCCAGGTCCTCGTCGCGGTATGTCAGCACGGGACGGCCAACTGTTTTGCCCGCTTCCTCTTCCTCTTCAAAATCGCTCTTGACGAAGGTCTTTCCCGGCGGCGGCATATACCCAAACGTCTTAACGGATCTCCTCAGAGCCCGCTCGGTGGGATGAAAGCCCGCCGGGAGAGATCGGAAGTGTGGGCGCACCAGGAACTTTCTGTCGAATCCATATCCTCCACCTCCTGATCGTCCACCCGAACCATGAAAGCTCAGGCCCGTGGTTATGCTCCAAAAGCCATGCAAGGCAATGAACTCCTGAATTGCCGCGAGTGTCGGCTGGAAACCTTGCGATTCCAGGCTCTTGTGCGTGATCAAGGCGGCGTTGGGTTCCAGCATTTGGTCCACGAAAATTCTGACACCCAAGTCCTGCATTTCAATCCACAGGCGGGCACGAACCTTAGGATAATCCGGCTGCGGGAAAAACTGCACGGAACGGTATCCATTGTCGCGCAGCGCCTTAACGTCTATCCGCAGCACATCTCTTCCGTTCGGCCGCAATCCATACTTGGCATCCGATTCAATGTCTTGCCACATACCAGCAGCCAGACCCCGAAAGTCCTCTTGACGGGCCTGGAACCACGATACCAAGTCGAGCAGCGCTTCCTTCCGGGGTTCAATTCGGCGTTGACTCTCCCGGTAAAGGCGATTGCAGACCGAAACACAGTCGTCCGGCGCTGGAATCCGATTCTCCCGGGGATGACGGGGATCATCCGTGAACACAATGAGCTTGTCTGTCATCCTCTTCGCACCCATATCGCCATCGGCCCAGCTAAAGTCGTACGAGGAAACAGCCACGAACTTCGGCGCAATTCCAACAAAAAACCAGAGGCCAAGCATTTTCCTGAAAGCCTCGCAGGCGGCCTCTCTCCCTTCGCGAACGCCCTCAACGAGCAGTGGCCAGCTGTGCAGGTCGGTCTGCCTCACGATCAGCATCGCCAAAAGAATCAGCGATTCCTCCATGAAGGTGCCTATCACGGGAGCATGTGAAAATGAGGTACCCAGAATCAGGTTGTAGACCCGAACTGCATTCGAAATATCTCCAGACGATGAGCTGAGTGGAAGAATCAACACAGTGGGGTCCGCCGATCCCGCGCGCCACCGCGCGAGTCCGCATTGCACGAAGTCCGTGAAGCGCCGCGCACTCATTCGCTGCGCCTGCTGCCGAATCCGCGGAAGGACTTTGTCGCGGCTCCAGGGGTCCTCCGGCCGTTGGAGTCGATACCTGGCAAAAGCCTGAAGGAAGTCAACTGCGTGCTCGGAACTTCCGAACAAATTCTTGAAAAACTTTGGCAGCTTGCGCCGCTGGATGGATTCGAAGCACTGCTGTTGGCGCTCTGTTGTAAGGGTTAACGAACTGGACCCCATAACCTCTCGCTTGAATGGCCCCCCAAGCCTCGTGCGAACGCCCAGAGTTCGATGCCCATTGGAACAGCGGAGGCCAGCACCGCTCCAACTTCTGCTCATGCTATCAGATCCCGCCCTAAGAGCCCAGCGCTTTCGAGCCCAGCGCTTTCGAGCCGCGAAGCGGCGCAGGATCGTAGCCCAGGGTGGAGCGAAGCGGAACCCTGGGTGCGAATACCATCCCGCGTAAGCCCCGGACGGGGCGCAGGAGCAAACCGGCCCTTCGTCTCCGTGGAGAGCGATGTGTGGCGGGCATTCAACGAGGCCCGAAAAAAGACCACGCTGGTCGAGAACTTCCAGTAGAACCCGTAGCGGCCGGCAATCCTGCCGGTCCATCGTCGCGAAGCGGCGACGCGCGATAATGGACCTCGCGCACCGAATTAGCTTCGTAGAACATCAAGCAGGATTTGCGCTACAATCAAGCCTTCAGGAATCCGTCATGATCGGCCGCACCTTCTCCCACTAGCGCATTCTCGCCCCGATCGGCAAAGGCGGCATGGGTGTCGTCTACAAGGCCGAGGACACCAAGCTCAAACGCACCGTCGCTTTGAAGTTCCTGCCCCTTGAGGCCATCGGCGAAGGAGAGCAGCGCGCTCGCTTCGAGCGTGAGGCCCAAGCCGCCGCCGCGCTCAACCATCCCAACGTCTGCACCATCTATGAAGTGGATGAGGCCGACGGACAACCCTTCATCGCGATGGAGTTTGTCGAGGGCGAGACGCTCGCGGCGAAAATAGAGAGCGGCCCGCTCAAGATCGACGACGCGCTCGACATTGCCATTCAGGCGGCGAGAGGTCTGGCCGCGGCCCACGAGCATGACATCGTCCACCGCGACGTCAAGAGCGCCAACATCATGGTCGTGCCGGAGAAAACCGGCCATGAGCGCCAGGTGAAGTTGATGGATTTCGGGCTGGCCCACCTGGCGAACGCCAACACCCAACTCACGAAAGAAGGCACGACGCTCGGCACGATGTCCTACATGGCGCCGGAGCAGGCGTCGGGAGAAAAGATCGATCGCCGCGCGGATATCTGGGCGCTCGGCGTTGTGTTGTACGAGATGATCGCCGGCCAACAGCCGTTCCGGGGCGAGTACGAGCAGGCCGTCGTTTACTCCATTCTGAACGAGCAGGCGGAGCCCCTGACAGCGGTTCGTGCCGCCGTTCCAAAGGAGCTGGAGTGCATCGCCGGCAAGGCATTGTCGAAAGACCGCGACGAGCGCTACCAGCACGTCGAGGAAATGCTCGTTGACTTGCGCGCTCTTAAGCGGTCGCGGGAATCGGCTTCGGCGGTTAGGCCGCCCGCGCAAGCCGCGGCCAAGAAGACGTCGTCTGTGAAGTACGCGGGTTTTGCGGCCGCAGGCGCCGTTGTTCTCATTGCTGCGTATCTGGGCCTGCGGCCGAGTGAGCCGGCTCCAAGCGAGCCTTTCCGAGTCCGGCCATTGACGAGCTATCCGGGCAGTGAAACATTCCCGGCGGTTTCACCAGACGGAAATCGCGTCGCTTTCTGCTGGGACCCCGAAGGGGACGGCTCCGCCGACATTTACGCGCTGGATCTCGACGCGACGGACCCGGTGCAACTGACGAACACCCCAGAGGACGAGAGGGGGCCGGCTTGGTCACCGGACGGGACCTCGATCGCTTTCGTGCGCAGGGCCTCGGCGGGGACATCCGTGCTCGCGGTCATGCCTGCCGTCGGCGGCCCGGCGCGGGTGATCGAAGGAGTCCGGCCAGTTTCCTTCGGCCGCCGAAGCGGTCTGACGTGGGAACCTAGCGGAAAAGCACTGATTGTTTCCCACAATAGACCGGGCGACGCGCCTCGGCTGGTCCGGGTTTCCCTCGACAACGGCCAGACAGAAACGATCACTTCCGGTTCCGAAGGCCGAGGCGACTTCAGTCCCTCGCTCTCGCCTGACGGTCGGGTCCTGGCATTCGCGAGGGGGGTGTTGGGGACTGGGAGCTTATTCACAGTGGAGCTCTCATCTGACGGAGCGCCCGTCAGCGAGCCGCAACTGGCGGGCATCGATCGCGCGGGCGAAGAAATGTGCCCGACCTGGACACCCGACAGTGCGGAGATCGTCTTCGCCTCTCAGTTAACGGTGGACCCACAAGGCCTCTGGAGGGTTTCCCTTTCAGGGGCTGATGCGCCCAGACAATTGGAGACGCTCGGCTCCAACGCCTCTTGCGCGTCGGTGTTTCCGGACGGCCGCCGGCTCGTGTACGAACAACGGAGCATTGACCGGAATATCTGGCGCATCGAACTCGCTGGCGGCGGCCAAGCCACAGGAAGGGAACGCCAGATCCTTTCATCCACCCTGTATGACGCCAATCCTCAGTATTCCCCCGACGGCCGCCAAATCGCGTTCGAGACGAGCCGCGCCGGGACAAAGGGCATCTGGGTCGCGGACGCCGACGGTTCAAACCTGAGGGCTCTCTTTGTAGATGAAGCGAGACCCGCGGGCTCGCCTCGCTGGTCCCCGGATAGCCGCCGCGTCGTATTCGACGCCGTGACGGACGGCCAATACGAGGTCTACGTCGTCAATACGGCCGGAGGCCTGCCGTTGCGGCTCACCCAGGACCCAGCCGCGGCCAACATCGCCTCTTGGTCGAGCGACGGGCAGTGGGTTTACTTCGGGTCGCGTCGCGGCGGCAGGAGGGACATCTGGAAAGTCTCCCCCGCCGGCGGTGAACCGCAACAGGTCACGCGAACCGGGGGGGCCATCCAGATGTTCGAGTCTCCCGACGGCAAGTGGCTGTATTTTTCGAAAGTAACTTTCGAGGATGCTGATCTTTGGCGGCTGCCCGCGGCGGGCGGCGAACCAGAGCGGGTCGCCAGCGGAGTGCGTAGGCGTCCTTTCACAGTCACAAGCAGAGGGGTACCTGAATTATGCACTGCGGCGTGGACCTGAGGAGGGCTGAGCCGCAAGGGACCATTGGGGACCCCCGAAAACATGGGGTAAAAAGGTAGGCTGGCAAAGATCCCAGCTTCGCCAGCCAACCCCAAGGAGGTCACCCACATGGTTACCAGACGAAAACAGCATAGCTCCCAAAGGCCCGTCCAACAAGGCCCAGCCGTGACGGCCTCGCGACCCAATAAAATCGGGGCTTCGACGCCTTACCACTTCCGCGGCAAGAAGCCGACTCCCTACGGCGGCTTTCTGCCGGTGGTCGGGAGGGCGCTGATCTGAGAGCCTGGCTATGCGCTATGCATAAAATTTTATGCACTAGCCGTAACGCACTGGAAACACGTCACTTCCGAGCGAGGTTTTGACGACGCGGAATCTGGGCGGGAAGGGAAACCGGGGACGGAGAAGCCAAAAGACCAGTTGCCGAGCTACCACCTCACGACGACCGCCAACCCGCTACGAACGCAGCCACACTCGCAAAGTGAATCTGTGCATAATTCAGGGGGTATACTTGATGCGCCGGGGCGCCGAAGGGGTGGACTTCCGCTACTTCATCTACTTGTTGGACCCATCAACCGGAAGGGAGTCTGTCGTAGCCGCACTACCCGTGGGAGTGCAGCCCTTCGCGGGCCTGACCGTTTCTCCCGACGGCCGCACCTTGCTTTACGATCGCTGGGACCAATTGGGCTCCGACCTGATGCTGGTCGAGAATTTCCAGTAGAACCCGTAGCGACCGGCAATCCTGCCGGTCCATCGTCGCGAAGCGGCGACGCGCCCGAGGCCCAAGACGTTCATGAATGAGTAAGGTGTCTCCTCGCCGGTTCTCACGGAACTGCGCGACCCGGCGTGGCGCGGGCCCTCAGGCCTGCCGCGTCGCCTGAGCCCCGTTCACGGGGCTTGGTTTCCTTAGGCCGGTCCTTTTAGGGCCGGTTTACAAGCCCCCGCCCGAACTCGTTCCTCAGCCCGTTTCAACGGGCTTTCGTCCCGCTCGTCGTCAACCGCGTTCCGCCGCGTCGCCACTTTTGGCGAAAACCTCGCGGCCTGCCACTAGCGGGCTGGAATCGCCTAAAACTTCCGCGACCAGTCCTTCGGCCACCGTTCAATAACAACCTTCTTATCCGTATAAAACTCAATGGCGTCACGCCCCTGTCCGTGCAGCACCCCCAAAAAACTATCCTTCCAGCCGCTAAACGGGAAATAAGCCATTGGGGCCGCCACGCCAATATTCACGCCGACATTCCCCGTCGGCACCTCATACCGAAACTTACGCGCAGCCGCGCCGCTGCCCGTAAAAATCGACGAAGCATTGCCATAAGGATTCTTGGCAATAATCTCGATCGCGTCTTCCACCGAATCCGAGTGCACCAAACTCAAAACCGGACCAAAAATCTCCGTGTTCGACAGTCCGCTTTCCGGCGAAACTCCATCCAAAACCGTAGGCCGCAAAAAATTCCCCTGCTCGTACCCGGAGACCTCGCACCCCCGCCCGTCCAGCACCGCCACCGCGCCTTCGCCGGTTCCTTGCGCAATGCAGCCTTCGATGCGGGCTTTGCTTTCCGGGCTAATCACGGGACCCATCGCGGTTCCCTCATCCAGCCCATAGCCCACCTGAATCGAGCGGGCAGCATCGACGATCGCATCGCGAAAGGTCTTCCGTGCTTCTCCCACGGTGATCGCCGCCGATACCGCCAGGCAACGCTGTCCGGCACAGCCAAATGCGCTGTCCGCCACGATCTGGGTCGTCGTGTCGAGATCAGCGTCGGGCAACACAACGACGTGATTCTTAGCTCCGCCCTGACATTGGACACGCTTGCCGTTTTCCGCCGCGCGGGCGTAAATATACCTCGCCACCGGCGTCGATCCAACAAAACTAATCGCGCGAACATCCGGATGGTCGAGCAGCCGGTCCACCGCTCCCTTCGCGCCGTTGACGAGGTTGATCACCCCCGCCGGCAGATCGAGCCGGTCGATCAGCTCAAACATCTTCCGCATCGTGAGCGGAACTTTCTCCGACGGCTTCACGATCAGCGTGTTGCCGCAGGCGATGGCGTAGGGCAGAAACCACAGTGGAATCATCGAAGGAAAGTTGAAGGGCGTGATGATGGCCACAACCCCCAGCGGCTGGCGGATCATCATCTCGTCAATGCCGCGGGCGACGTCCTCCAGGTTGTAGCCCTGCATCAGTGTCGGGATGCCGCAGGCGACCTCAACGTTCTCGATGCCGCGCCGCAGCTCGCCTCGCGATTCGGCGAGCGTCTTGCCGTTTTCCATGGTGGTGACACGCGCGACTTCGTCGAAGTGATCTTCGAGAAGCTGCTTCAGCTTGAAAAGATATTGAATGCGCTCTTCGGGCGGCGTGCGGCGCCAGTCTCGGAATGCCGAACTGGCCGCCTCAACCGCTATGTCGGCATCAGCCGCCCCGTCCCCTGATACGCGGGCGAGCACTTCGGCGGTGGCCGGGTTGACGACGTCCAAGAACTCGCTGGGCGCCGCCGTTTGCCAGCGGCCGTTGATATAGTTGGATACCGCTTCCATATCGTCTCCTCGTTGCAGTCTTTCATTATTACGGACCAGATTACGGACACGATTACGGGCCGGCTTCTAGACCCGGATTTCCACTTTAGTTTCGATTCTGCTAACCATCGGGTGGCCTCGGACGCCTTTATTGATGCGGGTTGGAAAGCACTCAAGGCGCTGAGGAGATCAACACCCAATGGGTGAAAAAGAAAACAAGCCGTTCCAGCTAAGCTTCAACGGCTTATTGAAAGTCGATTTCCAAGGATCGCGTGTCACTTCCGACGGCGGGCTGATCCTGGTTCGGGAGTTGGACGAACGGCTCGGGCTCGGCAAGCTGATCGAGGAGCATCTCAGCGACTCGCGACAAGGCTTGAACAAGAAGTTCCCGCTGGCCGATCTGCTGCGGCAGTCGGTCTACAGCCGACTCGCCGGCTACGAGGACCTCAATGACGCTGTTCGAGTATCCGCCGATCCGACCTTTCGCTTGATCGGCTCGCAGAAGAACTGGGATCGCGGCGGGGCGCTCACCTCGCGGCTACAGAGCTTCGAGACAGGGCTGCTCGCGAGTGAGGAGAATCTGCTGGGATTGATGGCGGTGAACCGCGAGTTGGTCGCGCAAGCTGAGACGACGGACGACTGCGAGCGCGTTGTGCTGGACATGGACTCGACCGAGAGCCCGGTTCACGGACAGCAGGAAGGCAGTGCCTACAACGGGCACTTCGAGTCGGTCTGCTACCACCCGCTATTGCTGTTCAACCAGCATGGTGATTGTCTGGCGGCGAAGCTGCGTCCAGGCAACGTGCACAGTGCTGAGGACTGGAACGAGTTGCTGCTGCCGGAGATCGAGCGCCAACAGGCTGCGGCCAAACAGGTCACCTTCCGGGGCGATGCGGCCTTTGCTAAGCCGGAGATTTATGAGTCTTCCGAGGAACGCGGAGTGCAATACGCCATTCGCATTCCGGCCAATAGGAGCCTGGAGTTGGAGATCGAAGACATCTTGTTTCGTCCACCGGGAAGGCCCTCCCGCAAGCCCTTGGTGCGCTACAAGAGTTTTCGCTATCAGGCCGCGAGCTGGTCGAAGGCGCGACGGGTTGTCGCCAAGGTCGAGCATCATCTGGGTGAGCTGTTTCCCCGCATTGGCTTCATCGTCACGAACATGAGCTTGCCAAGTCGCTCAGTGGTGCGTTTCTACAACAAGCGCGGGACGGCCGAGCAGTGGATCAAAGAAGGCAAACAGGCGACACACTGGACACGGCTGTCATGCCATCGTTTCCGGGCCAACGAAGTCCGCCTGCAACTCAGCGTGCTGGCCTACAACCTGGGTAATCTCTGGCGGCGGCTGGGGTTGCCGCAGCGAATCAAAAGCTGGTCGCTAACGAGCTTGCAGCACCGGCTGATGAAGACCGGTGGGCGGCTGGTCAAGCATGCCCGCTACTACTGGTTGCTGCTGGCGGAGGGGCATCTGAACCGGCGGCTGTTCGCTGACATGCTACACAGGATCTGGGCGCTGCCGCTGCCGAGCGGGTAGCCTTGACCGGGCGAGGATCAACAGCTTTTGGCTCAAAACCGTTTTGCAGGGAACAGGCTCGGCCGGAGCGGGGTTCAACCCGCTCAATCAACGTCTGTGAACGGTGGGACGAGGCGCTGGCGGCTACCGGTGACGGTGATGCGCAGTGTTCAGCCTGGGAAAGACGTGTTGTTCGGAGCGGCGTGGTGTATACTGTGCCCGTGCCAGGGTCAAAATGGAAATCCTGGCTAGATGAACTAAGCCCACAATCCGTCCGTAAAGCGAACTTTGCGATGCGTGGTTGTTGTCGAACTCCCGTAGCGCAGGGCTCGTAAGAGACCTGCGGCCTTTCACCGGGCCGCACCCGGCGGGTGAACAGAACGAAAAGCCGCGGGTCTCTTACGAGCCCTGCGCTACGGGAGTTGTCGTAATGTTCTCGCAGGCAACCAGAGTCCTTACGGACGGATCGCGGAAAGCCGCCTGAACAAAAGCGTCCGAACAAACCTGCTAAACAAACCTGGCAAACCAGGGACGGCTCAATCAAGCTATGAGTAACGGCGATTCGCGTCTATCTGTCGGTGTGATTGGCACCGGAGGCATGGGCGCCCGTCACGCCCGGAATCTGCACAACCACGTGGCTCAGGCCAAAGTCGCCGCGATCATGGACCTCGATCCCGGCCGCGCCGCTTCAGTCGCGGCCGAATGCGGCGGCGCCAGGGTTTTCGAGGACGCCGGGGAGCTGATCCGCGCCGATGCCGTGCAGGCGCTTGTAATCGCCTCGCCCGATCCCACCCACCCTGTTCTTACTCTGGAGTGCTTACGGCAAAACAAGCCGGTGCTCTGCGAGAAACCTCTGGCAACCACGGCCACCGACGCGAAGAACGTCGTTGATGCCGAGACACGGCTCGGGCAACGCCTCGTCCAGGTCGGCTTCATGCGACGCTACGACCCCCGCCATGTCGCCGTCAAAGAGGCGCTGGACTCCGGGGCCGTGGGCCGCCCCATTCTGTTCAAAGGCTGGCACCGCAACAAGGAGCCCTTTCGCGGCGTGACCAGCGAATTGGTCGTCATCAACTCCTGCATTCACGACCTCTACTCGGCGCAATGGCTTTTGGGTCAGGAAATCGAAGAGGTCTTTATCCGCGGGGCAAGCACACGGAGAACCAACGCCGCTGCTGAAGGCGAAGTGCTGGATCTCCAGCTAGTCCAATTGGTTTTGAGCGGAGGATGCCTGGCCGCCATCGAGGTCAATATGAACGCCCGCTACGGCTACGAGGTCGGAGCCGAAGTGACGGGCGAGCACGGCATTGTCGGGACGGAACCTTCCCGCGGGGCGGTCATCCGGCGCGATCAAGCGCGCGCCCAGCGGGTTGACGCCGACTGGCTCGAGCGCTTCGATACCGCCTACCGTTTGGAAATTCAGCAGTGGGTCGAAAGCGTCCAGCGGGGCAGCGCGGAAGGCCCCAGTGCCTGGGACGGCTACACGACGCTGCTGGCGGCGGAGGCATGTCTGCGCTCACTGAGATCGGGGATGCCCGAGAAGGTTGAGTCGATGCCGCGGCCCGCGTTTTACGTGTCTTCGGAGCCGTAAGGCCGCGGGTCTCTCCGAGCCCCCGCGCCGTTGAGCCGCGAAGCGGCGCAGGATCGTAGCCCAGGGTGGAGCGAAGCGGAACCCTGGGTGCGAAAACCGTCCAGGGCAAGCCCTGAAAGGGCGGAGGAGCAAACCGGCCGTTCGTCTCCGTGGAGAGCGATGTGTGGCGGGCGTTCAACGAGGCCCGAAAAAAGACCACACGCCATGCAACAACAACCGTCCGCGGAACTGCTAAGTCGACAGTATTGGGGCTAAATGCGATTGTACTTCTTGATCACTTCGGTCAGCGACTTCAAATCCAGAATCATCGGCACCATCGCGCTTTCCTTCTCATCAATCTCCTGGGAAACCTTCAGCACCTCTTCGGCGTGCTCTTTTGGAACACGAACGACTCCATCCTCGTCGGCGACGATGATGTCCCCTGGTTTGATGAGTACCCCCGCGCACAAGACCGGCTCGTTTTTTGAGACGCTGATATAGCGGCCGACCGCCGTGGCCGGCGTGTAGCTGCGAGCGTATACCGGCAGCCCCAGATTGCGAAGTTCGGCCACGTCACGGGCGCCGCCGTCGAGCACCATGCCGGCCATTTCGCGCGCCTTGGCGGTCGTCATCATCAGGCCGCCGACCGCGGCGATATTCAAGCCGTCCTCGATCACAATCACGCCGACATCACCCGGGTTGGCTTCCTCGATCATCTGCACCGAGTGGCTCAACGCCCCCTGAGCCGTGGACTTCTCTTCCGATACAGGCACGAGTTTGGCCGTTACGGCGCGCCCCGCCAGCCGCCCGGGAATCACCGGCCGCATATCGTGGTTCAGGAAGCCCCGCTCGCCTGTCACCTGATCAACGGCGTCGGAAACCGACGCGATGGCTACTTTCCGGAACCCTTCCACCAGCGGGTCGTCGGATGCGGCCGTGGATTGGTTCGAACTCTCGATTCCGACTCCACAAGCGATGGCGATCGCCCCGCATACGGCGGCGATCCGGAATTTTTGTTTGTGCATAGCTGCTCCTTTCGATCGCTGAGAACATTCGTTTATCGGCCAACGAAAGCCCCCAGCTCGCTCGCTGACCCAATCAACAACGCGGTCCGCGGGACAAAGTGAAACCGCTCAAGCCCCGATTGTAGCGCAAGCCGGCAGCGTCGCACCCATGCCGCGCCGGGTGGCACTTCGCTATAGTGGCCTCAAATGCGTTGCCGGATCCCCACCATCCTGCTTCTGTTTCTCTTCGTGATACCGCTCCGCGCCCAGGAGAAACCCAACCCCTACCAACAAATGCTGCGGAGCAAGCAGCAAGTCACCGAATACTTGATCCGCGAGGCGCGGCGCATCACCGACGCCGCGGCCCAAGAAATCTCATCGAAGGACAACTGGGAAAAAGTCCGCGAGCAGCGCCGCAAAGAAACCCTCCAGATGCTGGGCCTCGATCCATTGCCGCCCCGCACGCCGCTCAACGTCCAAATCACGGGCGTGATCGGCCAGCCTGAATACACCATCGAGAAGATCGCCTTCGAGAGCATGCCGCAAGTATTCGTGACGGCCAATCTGTACGTACCCAAGAAGCGCGACGGCCCTTTGCCGGCCGTGATCTATGTCTGCGGCCACGCCTACTCGCCGCACGGCAACAAGGTGATGTACCAGCGGCATCCGATCACCTTCGCCCGCCATGGCTATGTCGCGATGATCATCGATTCCATCCAAATCGCCGAGACGTTCGCTCTGCATCACGGAATCCTCAACAACGAAATGTATGACTGGTACTCTCGCGGCTACACGCCGGCCGGGGTCGAGGTTTGGAACGTCATCCGGGCGCTTGATTACCTCGAAACGCGCCCCGAGGTCGACAAGACCCGCTTCGGAATCACGGGCCGCTCCGGTGGCGCCGCCATGAGCTGGTTCGCCGCCGCCGTCGAGCCGCGTATCAAGGTCGCCGTGCCGGTGATGGGCAATAGCACCTACGCCGCCAACGTGGAGGCCGACACGCAGCGGCGTCATTGCGACTGCATGTTCCTGATCAACAGCCGCATGCACGACATGATGCACCAGGGCGCGCTGATCGCTCCGCGCCCGCTCTACATGATGCACGGGCGGCGGGATCTGCTCTTCCCCGTGCCCGGATACGAAGAATTCGAGCGGACGGTCGGAAAACTCTATGCCTCTTACGGCGGAAGCGAGAAGTTCAAAAACCTGGTCGTCGACACCGGCCATAAAGACTCCGACCTGCTGCGCGGGGAAGCCGTCAAGTGGTTCGACCGCTGGCTGAAGCAAATTCCCGAGCGGGAGATTGATCTCAGCTACACCGACCTGCCGGGCGAGCAGCTCGCGGTGTTCGCCGGGAGTCCGCCCAAGGACGCGCAGAATTACCGGGTCCACCGCATGCTGATTCCCGACCCCCAGCCGCGCTCCTTTGCAACGAAGCAGGCGTGGGAGGCGCGCCGCGAGGAGCTGCAAAAAGTTCTGCGCAAGCAATCGTTGTTTCGGTCGTTTCCGGCGGCACATTCGGCGCTGAATGTTCGGCCGGGCCTGATCGAAGCGCCCTCGGGCTTTGAGTCGCTGCAGTTTGAATCCGAGCCGGGGATGCCGATTCAAGCGCTTTACCGCAAGGCGGCCGAGACTCCCGGACCGGCCCTGCTCTACATCGCCTCCGATGGAGAAGATGCCCAGGCCGTGCGCGACACGCTCCGTCCGGTGACCCGTTTGAAAACGAATCCGCTGATGATCGTCTACCCGCGAGGGATCGGGGAGGTTTCGTGGGGCAAAAAGTTCTGGAAAGACACGCTTCGCAACGGGATGCATGTGGGCCGAACGGTCGATTCCATGCGCTTGTGGGACGTGCTGCGCGCGGTCGAGCTGCTCCGGGAGCAAGGCGTGAACACTCCCATAGCGACGCTTGGAATCGGCGTTTCCGGCATCCTGGGGCTTTACGCCGCCCTGCTCGATCACCGCATCGCGGAAGTGATGCTGATCGACCCGCCCACGACCCACCGCAAGGGGCCGATCTTTCTGGACATCCTGCGCCACACCGATCTGCCCGAGCTGGCCGGCCTTCTGGCGCCGCGCAGGCTGACGTTTTACGGGCAAATTCCCGAGGGCTTCAGCCCCACGCGAAATATCTACAGCCTGATGGGGGCCCAAGATCGCCTGTCGCTAACAATGAGCATCGAAGCCGCCCTCAACGGCCGCCATCATCACAACTTCGCCTCCGGGCTGTGAGCCGGCCAAACTTGTGGCCCTATCTACGCCGCCGGCCGCGGCTCGTAGCGCTCCACCTTGATCTCGTCCTCGCGTGCTTGCGCCTGAGCGACATCGTAGGCGGCCTGCAGGCGTATCCAGGTTTCCGTCGTGGAACCGAAGGCCTTGGCGAGCCGTATCGCCATTTCGGCCGACATGCCGGCACGGCCATTGACCAGGTTTGAGAGCGCTTGGCGGCTAACGCCGAGCACCTTCGCCCCTTCGGTGACGCTCAGGCCAAGCGGCTCCAGACAGGAAACGCGCACGACTTTGCCGGGATGCGGCGGGTTTTTCATAGGCATGGCGGTTCTCCTTTCGTTAGTGGTAATCGATCAGCTCCACGTCGTAGACGTCCTCGTCTTCAAAGCGGAAGATGATGCGCCAGTTCGTCTTCACGGTCACCGACCAATAACCTTTCAGGTCGCCTTTGAGCGCATGCAGTCGGTAGTTGGGAATGCGCATCGCCTCGGGCGAGCTGGCGACATCGAGCTGGGCGAGCATAGCTTCCACCCGGGCTTGCAGATCGGGACGGATCAGGCTGCGGTCGCCGTGCTCAAAAAAACGCTTCAGGCCGCGATGATGGAAGCTCCTTATCACCCGTTGAGTGTAATGCGTCGATCGACACTTGTCAATAGAAGTATGCTGTGTCTGCCTTCACTAATCTAACTCGCAGCAAGAGCGCCCGGACGTTTGGCAATCTCGGGGAAAGCAGTGAGCACCTTCCTATCGAAGGTTGCCAGGGGAAGCCGTTCGCGGTCGGCAAGCTCGACGAATAGGGTGTCGTAAGCGGGGGTCCCCGACCGCACGGCGCGAGTAACCGCCCCATGCCAAAGCTTCCTGCTCGGTACCGAGTGGATGCCGAGACGAGCCGCAAGGTCCAGCCGCCTCGGTCCCTCGTGGGCCTCGATGACGCCGCTGCGAATCGCCATCCAGACGACGCTGGCCAGCTCTGCCTCCCACAGCGCCGGCGCGATCGGCTCGCGAACCGCGTCCCAGAACCGGCGGGTCTCGTCAACGAAGGGCTCGGTACCGAACAGAAAGTACGCTACAACGTTCGTGTCGACGACGGCTCTCACCCGCGCCTGGCTCCGATCCAGTCCTCTACCTGTTCCGCGGTCGGCCGACGGGCCTGTGTCTCCCACGCTGCCTCAATTTGTTTGAGGACAGAGCGGCGCTCAGCGACGTAGCCTTCGAGGAGTACTCGAACTTCTTCCTCCATGGAGCGCCGACTTCTCCGCGCAATCGCCTTCAGCGACTTGACCACGCCTGGCGGTACGTTCCTGATGGTCAGGGTTGCCATATTGGACTACTGCTGCTAGCACTATGCTAGCACTATGTCACCATTCCCGGCGACATCTGGAGCTTCTCCATTTCAAGCGCTTTCAGCCCGTAGCCTGAGCCACGTTAACGTGGCTTGGTTTCCTTAGGCCGGTCCTTTTTGGGCCGGTTGACAAGCCTTTCCGGTGCTCCTGACGTCAGCCCGTTTCAACGGGCTTAGGTCCGCGCTCCCGAGTTTGCCCTTTCTGCCGATCGGGTCGGGTCCCGGGGATTGCGCCCCGGCACCCTCCCACACCACCGGACGTACGGTTTTCCGTATCCGGCGGTTGGACCCGGCGGCTTACCTGCTGGCCGCGAGATCCGATGGCATCACAAATCCGTAACGCTGCAAATTACGTTTGGACAGGGCCGTGTGCATCATCGCCCGCGCCGCGACGAACCAAGCGCCACGACGCGTCGGCACATAGCGCAGCATCCACTCGGGCACGCCCAAGCACCGCAAAGCGCGGCAGCGACCCCGCACACTGTGCCAGCGCAGCCAGAAGCATTTCCGTATGTGCCGCCGAATCCAGCCTTCCAGCCGGAAGATCGCGCGCCGGTCCTCGGCCAGCCGGTAATAACCCCACCAGCCGATCACGTACCGCCGCCACTCGCCGCGTAATTCCCGACTCGTGACACCGCGGCAACTGCGCCATATCTCTCGCACTTTCTGCTTGAATCGTTCGACACTTTGCGGCGCTACTTCTCGCTGCCCCTGTCGGTTGATGCGAAACCCCAGGAACTTCCGCTCCCAGGGACGCCCCGCCCCGCTCTTCGCCTCGTTCACTTCGAGTCGCAGATGTTGCTCGATCCAGTTTTGAATCCCCGCCAGCACCCGCTTCGCCGCCGCCTCGCTGCTCACATATACGTTACAGTCATCGGCATAACGACAAAAGCTCAGCCCCCGGTTCTCCAGTTCCCGGTCGAGCGCATCCAGGTAGATGTTCGCCAGCAATGGAGACAGCGGCCCGCCTTGCGGCGTGCCCTCCTCGCTTTTGACCAGCACCCCGTTCAGCAGTACTCCGGCCCTCAAATACCGGCCCATCAATCTTAAAATCCTTTTGTCCCGAATCACTTGCGCGATCCGTCGCATCAGAATGTCGTGGTGGACGTGGCCGGAGAACTTGGCGATGTCAATATCCACCACCCAGTCCTTGCCCTCGCGGACGTATCCCTGCGCCGCTCGCACCGCGTCGTGCGCGCTCCGCCCCGGCCGAAATCCGTAGCTCGACTCGCTGAACAGCGGCTCCCAAAACCAGGCTCGAAGATCGGCGTCAAAACTTGCAGCAACGCTTGCTGCAATAGCCGGTCCATCACCGTCGGGATGCCCCACAGCCGTTGGCCTCCGTGCGGTTTGGGTATTTCTACCCGCCGCACCGGGCTCGGCGTCCAGCGCCCCGCCAGCAGTTTCGCCCGGATCTTTTCGCCGCGGCCTTGCAAGTGGGATTCGAGTTGATCCTTGGTCATGGCGTCGATCCCCGCCGCGCCGTGGTTTGTTGCGGGACTTTGCGTTTCACCGCCGCCAGCGCGCGCCGCGGGTTCTCTGCGGCAGCCACTTGTTCCATCAGATCGTCGTGCATCACTTTCCGTCGGGAATCTCGCGGCTCACGCTCTGGTTCCCGCCTGCGCCGGCCCGCCGCGGTTCCACCGCTTCTGCCTTCGCCTGCGCCCCGTCTCGTTCCCCCAGCGGGGAAGGACCTGGCGGTCCGGGACTCCGGGAAACCTCTTCGACGCTGTGCCAGTCGCTCCTCTAGCTTTGCTCGGTGGTCCTTCAGCCCTTCGCTCCAGCGGCGTTAGCCGCCTTCTCGGCTACTACGGCGTCTGCTGACTTCCCCCCCGCTCTCACGGAGGAGCTCTCCCCCCGGGCGAAGCCCAGAATCCAGATGAGGTAAGGCGCTGATTCTGTTCCTTCGTGCCGTCCGGCTCTACCTCGCACGTCTTCGTATGGATTTTGGGTTCGCGGTGGCCAGCACGCTTACCGCCCGTACGCGGCCTCTCTGCCGGTTTGTGTTCCTACAGTCGAAGTATTTGTTCCCCGCTTCCTTCGGCTTTCACCGCGCGGCTTGCGCCCCGCGACTTCCGCTCCGCGGTTCCCTACGGTTACCTCCATCGGTCCCGGCAGGATCGTTTCATCCTGCTAGAATCAGCCCATGCTGGGCACACTGGCACGCGCCTCCCGGCGGGCCGCGTCGGCCTCCGGGCCGACGTCAGCGCGGACGAAGAGTCCGCGGCTGCCGGCAGTCAAACGCCCGAGCAGCACCACTCAGCAAACAGCCATCAAGAGCCCCAAAATCTGCCCCGGCCCGTCTGGACCGGCGGCAACAAAGCAACGAAACCTGCCATAAAAACAACGAAACCGGCCATAAAACCACCTTTTCTGACGCGCTTCTGCCAGCCGTCGGGCCGTCCCCATCAAAAAAGTCGTTGAAAAGAAAGACACTATACGCTGACTCCGATCACCAGCCCCCCGAAATCGCCCAAATCGCCGACATATCCGCCAAAATCTGCCATTCTCTGCCATCTTGTAACGAAACTTTATACCCCGATCAAGCAACCGCTGTTATTTCAACTGTTTAGCGTGGCCGGGGTCGAGCCCAATGGACGCCCGAATGGCATACGGCGCCCCGCCAAGTTTTTGCCCAGGCACTGTTCCACGACTGTCAGGCGGAACCGCAAGCGTGCCGTCTGTTAACTACCGAAATGCTACACTCAATGCGCAAAAAGGAGAAAACCATGATTCAGGCGCTGCTTCGCCAAAATGACGGACTAGCTCGCGGCCGGATTTGGCTCGGCAGTGTTGTGAAGAACGTTCAGCTTGGCTTGGTCAAGGCAGGCCATCCGATGACGGCTGACGGAAAATTCGGGCCCGGTACCGCCAATGCGGTCAAGGCGTTTCAACGGAATCACGGTGTGGCCGAGACCGCTATCGTCGACCGTTCCACCTGGTCGGCGCTCGAAGATGATCTTGAAGCCGCCACCGGCGCCGAGGCGGCACGAGTGGCACGAATTCTCGACCGGTTCAAGGGAGAACTGGACTGGGTCCACGAGAAGGAAGGGCATCGCGGAAAGCCCTATTGGCCTGGAGGAGAATCCGGCGTCACGCTAGACCCGGGCGTCGACTTGGGCCACGCCTCGCCCGGCTTAATCGAACAACTCTTTGGGGCCATTGTGGATAGCTCGCGGATG
Source organism: Bryobacterales bacterium (assembly GCA_965226185.1). Taxonomy (GTDB): domain Bacteria; phylum Acidobacteriota; class Terriglobia; order Bryobacterales; family UBA6623; genus CBDCYS01. Next base: position 1,024,687 of record CBDDCT010000007.1, on the reverse strand, counting down.
GAGGCTCTGCGAGGGGTCTTCGGCATTCGGGGCGAAAGCGCAAGAGCCGCGCTCAACGCCTCGCCGGTCATTCAAGGGATTCGCATCAGCCCGGATCAGGCGCTCGAGGTGATGCCGCACGCGGCGAAAACCTACTGGGACCGCATTCGGCGGCGCTTCGATTCGCTGGTTCGTGAAGACACGCCTCCCTCCGTTCAGACCGTACTGTTGTCGCTGGCTTATAATCGCGGCGCGGGCAACTCCGCGCTGGAAGTACTCAGGCAGCCGCTGCAGACGAAGCAATGGAGCGAAGCCGCCCGCGCGATCGGGGCGATGCAGCAAGACCACGATCTCGAAGGAATACGCACCCGCCGGCAACAGGAGGGCTTGCTTGTCGAAGCCGAGCTCGAATTCCTGGCATCGTGACTCCCTTCCCGTTGGGTTGGAATTAGGATCGCTGAGAGGCCGCTGATCAGGAGACTTCGTCCGGGTACACTAGCCGAACTTTGCGCAGCTTCTCCACCGGGATTGTCCCAAAGACGTCCACCAGGCCGGGATCAAACTGGCTGCCGCTCATCTTCTCGATTTCCTCTCGAGCTTTCGAGAGGGGCTGTGCCGGCCGGTAAGGGCGGTCGGAAGTGATGGCGTCCAGCATGTCCACGATGCTGAAGATGCGTGCCCCGGCCGGGATTTCTTTCCCGCGCTTGCCTCGCGGATAGCCCTTGCCATCGAAGCGCTCGTGATGGGACAGGACAATACGCGCCTCTTCACCGAATGCCGGAAATTCGGAGAGCAATCCGTATCCGATCTGAGGATGAGTCTTCATCACGCGCCATTCTTCCTCGGTCAGGGACTCAGGCTTCAGCAGCACGTTGCGCGGGATGCCGATCTTGCCAATATCGTGCAGCAGCGCACCCAGCTCGAGGTGCCCCAGTTCCGACTCCGTCAGGCCGCAGTGTTCACCGAATAGCCGGGAATATGCCGCGACGCGCTTCGAATGCTGGAACGTTTCATAACGCCGGAAACCCAGCATGCGAAAGACTTCGGCGAGAGGTTCCGTAGCCTCTCCGTTCGCTGCTCGCGTATCAAGAAACTGACGAAGAGCTTCTCGAAATTCTTCCTCGTGGCGGCGCGCGTCTTTTTCCAGGTATTTCCCGACGAGTGTCACAACGTCGCTTGGCTTAACCGGCTTTTTCAGATAGTCGTCCGCGCCGGCTTCGAGCGCGTCGAGTGCCAGAGCAAGTTCGTAGAGCCCCGAGATGAGGATGACGGGCAGTTCGGGTTGGCGCGATTTCACCTCGCGAAGCAGGTCAATTCCGTTCATGCCGGGCATGCGAATGTCAGCCAGCACGAGATCGGCCGGCCCATTCCGTCCCGCCAAATAGGCAAGCGCGGAAAGGCTCTCGCTGAAGCACTGGCACTCGTAGCCTTCCAAGCGCAGGACCTCGGCAAGGTAGTCGCGGACGCCCTCTTCGTCGTCGACGACCAGAATCGTGCTGCGTGATTGGGCAACCATCGAGGCGTGCGATAACCGCGATGGAATGATCGGCGCTTCTTGCGCAATTGATTAGCCGCGAGGTTGATATCACCACCTTGCCGGGCCGTCCACGCCGTCCACGGCCGCGGACCAGCACGACCGTTTCCAGGCCTGGTACAGTTTCGAGTTGCTCTCCAAATTGTGGTTATCCCCCGCGGATGGCTTCGCCTAGTAGCGGCCGGCTCTCACCCGGGCGGCTCGTCACGCCCGACCTGTTTCAGGCGCAATTCCGCCACGCCGACCGTGGCAGGAAGGGGCGCGCGGATTGGTATTACGTTCGGGTGACGCAGGCGAACGGGCATCAGACTTGGTCAAGCCCGGTTTGGGTGGAGGGGTAGAGAAACACGGGGCCTGCTTCATCGATACGATCGGCCCGGTCAAAAATCTACCAGTACGACCCGATCCAGCTCGCCCCATGCGGCTGATCGACGGGCGGGCGTCTTAGGATTGCTTCCTCGTTGATGTCCGAGCCCAAGCCGGGACCGGTTGGAATCCTCAAGTAGCCGCCTTCGTAGACGATGGGATCGGTGAGGATCTCGTTGTAGTGCTCGAGGTAGGGGTAGAAGAACTCCTGAATGATGAAGTTGGGAATCGAGGCATCCAAGTGGAGACTCGCGAGCGTCGCGATGGGGCCGTTGGAGTTGTGGGGCTGGACGGAAATGTAGTAGGTCTCCGCCATCGCCGCGATTTTCTTCAGCTCCAGAATGCCGCCGGCGTGGCAGACGTCGGGCTGAATAATTCGGGCCGCGTGCTTCTCAAAAAGAGCGCGGAAATCCCAGCGCGTATAAAGCCGTTCGCCGGTCGCGATCGGCAAGTTGATCGAGCGCTGAACTTCCGCCATGGCGTCGATATTATCGGGCGGTATCGGCTCCTCGTAGAAGAATGGGTCGAAGGGCTCGAGCTTTTGAGCCATGCGGATCGCGCTCCACATGTTGAAGCGCCCGTGGCATTCGATCATCAGGTCGATATCGGGCCCGACCGCTTCGCGGACCGTCTTGACGCACTCGATGGCGTACTTTTCCTCCTCTTTGGGGATCACTTGACCGCCAAAACGGAAGGGGTCCCATTTCATCGCCGTGAAACCTTTGGCCACCATTTCTTCTGCGTTGCGGGCGACCATCTCCGGGGTGTCTTCCGGACGATGATCGATGACTGATTTCGAAAAAGCCCAGGCGTTGGCGTAGGCACGGACCTTGTTGCGCAGCTTGCCGCCCAGAAATTCATGGACGGGAACCCCGAGTTCTTTGCCCTTGATATCCCACAGTGCTTGTTCCACGCCGCTCAGGGCGCAGAGTGTGATGAGCTGGCCGAACCAGAAGGTCTGCTTGTAAAGCGAGTTCCAGATGTGCTCGATTTGGAATGGGTCCTTGCCGACCAGGAAGTCCTTCATCGACTTGAGAGCCTGAACCGTCTCCAGGCGATGCCGCTCCATGCTGCACTCGCCCACACCGGTCAAACCGGTGTTGGTGTAGAGCTTGACGAAGACCCAGTTGGCGTGGCCTCCTTGGGATTGCAGAACTTTGAGATCAGTGATTTTCAAGGCGGTTTCCCCGGTTTCCGAAACGATGTCTGATTTGAAGGCGGACTACGATTATCGGCCGCGGGGAGTTGGTTTTCAACTAGGGGCGAGCGCGACTGCCAAAGACGCCAACAGAGCCGCACCCGCAAGGGTGCGGTCGAGATCCGCGGCACCCGCGGCAACGTCGTAGGTGCCCGGTCATTTGGGAGCTTGACCGCGGGCTTGCGCCCGCGGCTCTGTTGTCGGGAGCACCACAAAACTGGAAACACCTGCCAGTAGATATAATTCAAGTATGCGGGCGTTTCGGGTATTGCTTCTGCTTTGCGCCGCGGGAATGGCTTTCGGCCAGTTGCGGGAGCGGGAAGCTCCGCCCGAGGAGATACCCAGCGGCCTGGTCGACGAGGACGAGGATCTTTTCCTCGAGAAGCAGTACGCCTTCAACCCCATCCAAGCGAAAAAGGAAGTCAAGGTCGGCAACTTTTACGCCAAGAAGGGCAACCACCGGGCTGCGGCCGGCCGCTACCTGGAGGCCACCCGCTGGAACCCGAACTTTTCTGACGCTTACTGGAAATTGGCGCAGTCGCGGGACAAACTCAGCCAAGCCAGTCTCGCGCTCGAAGCTTTCCGCAAGTTCGTCCGGCTGGAATCGGGAGGGAAAAGGGTCAGACAAGCCGTCGATCGTATCGCCGTCCTCGAGCCCCAAATCAAAACACCCGTTTCACCCGAAGACGCACCGTAGAGAACTTCGTTCCGGCGTTGTGATTTGGCTGGAAATTCGCACGCAGCCTGATTCGGCTCCGGTGTGATAAGTTCAGATTAGAATCCGCTGCAGCAAAGCGACCCCGCCAAGCAACTAACCATGGCCGAAAAGCAAATCACGAAGAAACGGATTCCCCCTCCGCAAGTGTGGGCGGCGCCCGTCGTGCTGGCTTGGCTGCTTCCGGGCGGCGGCCACTTTTACTTGAAGCGCTGGAACCGCGGCGCCTTGTTGCTGTTCGCCATCGCCGGCATGTTTATTTTCGGCTTGCTCATGCGCGGACGCATGTTCGAGCCTGAAACCGGGGACCTGTTCACAACCATCGTCAATTGGGGCGGCTACATCGGCGACCTCGCGACCGGCTCGTTGTACTTCCTCTCGACGTGGCTGGGATACGAGCAGGAGCTCTCGGCTTCGGCGGTTGCCGACTATGGAACGAAGTTCCTTGTTTGTGCCGGTTTGTTGAACATTCTGGCGATCATCGACTCGTTCGAGATCGCCGTTGGCGAGAAGTCCTGATGTTCCTTTCTGTATCCCACTTCTTCGCGGCCTTGCTGTTCGCCTTGTTCACGTCGATTGTCTTGGGCGTTGTCGGCCGCGACTCCGACCAGGAGCGTATCCGTTACGGAGCCAAGGTCTTTGGCTATTTCGTGATCACGATCTTCGGCCTGGGCTGGCTGATGTATTTGGGCCACGGCTGATCAAGATTGGGGCCGTGCCTGTCTGGTTGTGGCTGGTCTGCGTTACGGTACGGCCCATTGAACAACGTTCCATGAAACAAGGATTTACTTTGCACAAAAAAGAACAGCGAGCTCAAGAAGCTGCTGCAAGTGACCGACGGTAATCTCAGCGTGCACGCCAGAAAGCTGGAGGAAGCGGGCTACGTGACCTGCACGAAAATATTTGAAGGACGTGTTCCCAAGACCAAATACCGGTTGAATGCATCCGGCCGCCGCGCCTTCGAGCGCTACCTGAAGCATATGGAATCACTGATTGAAGCGGTTCGGAAGAAGTAAAACATTTGGGTTTAAACTTTACGCAACCGGGTATTTCACATAAATCTAGTTTCCACGTGGCCATCATCATGGGCGGAAACGGACGCTGGGCCAGCCCCGCGGCCTTCCAGAGAAGCGTTTTCCCGGGTGCTGGCGTGGGCGGCTCACTCAGCGAGCCTGGCCCGATGTTGACCTTCTGATTCGAACAGGCGGAGAGAAGCGGCTCAGCGATCAGCTTCGGAGCGAAGCAATCCTGCGTGGTGCTGATTGGCGGCAGCTTTACTCGATAAATAATTTTAGCGAATACGGCAGCAATTTTGTGCTAAACTCGCGTTAATGTTGTAGTCTCGATCTTACTACGGGATGTCAGGCCCATGGAAATGAACAACTGGATTTGGGCGTCGGTTTGGGTGGTGGAACTTGGTTGGGCCACGCGTCTGTGGCAATTAGGTATAGCCCGAAACTACCCTTTCCTGACCACCTACCTGGTTTTTTCCGCCGCGCATTCCAGCGCTAGCTTTCTCGCGATGCGTGTCTGGGGACAGAACTCACCTGCGTTCGCATGGCTGTGGATGACCACGCAACCCGTCCTGTGGACGCTCCTGTTTTGCGTCGTCATGGAGGGGTACAACCGTATGCTGTCCCCTTACAAGGGCCTGCGCCGGCTGGGTGAACTAGGGACATACGGCGCACTGGGGGCGGTCTCGGTTGTCATTCTCGGAATGATCATACTGGACCCCGTCGGCGACGGAACACCCGCGGTGTGGAGCAGGTTCTGGATGCATCAGGAGCGCAGCGTTTTTCTGGCCCTTGCCAGCGTGTGCTTCCTGCTGGCTTTTGTTGGAGTCTATTATCGGCTAGTGGTTCCTCGAAATATCCTCCTCTTGTTCAGCGTCTTCGGTCTTATTTTCGTCACGCAAGCCGTTTTGTTGATCTTCCGCAATTATTTGGGGCCAACCTTCAGAGGACTAAAGGACCTGCTCTCGGCCAGTCTCTATATCGCATATGTCCTGGCGGGCACGTTCACTTTTTCCCTGGCGGGCGAGAAGCACCCGGAAGATGCTGAAGCGGGCTGGGGCGCGGACGCCGCCACCGCCCGTGTCGTCACTCGCTGGTTGGAGGATGTCAACGAGGTTCTCTTGAGGGTGCTGCGATCATGACAACGCTTGGTTGCTTCTCACGCTCATGTTGTTTGTTGCAATTGGACCGGGGCTCGCCCTTTGGTCCTTGCGACGTTACACTGGGGACTCCCCCGTGGCTCCGCCGTCCGCGATCAGCCGCCGCGCGGTCAAAGAAGTCTATCGACCCATAGAGCGACTGTTCATCCCCAAAGACCTTGCGTTCCCGCGACAGTAGCCCGGCTACGAACCGCATATTGTGCGTCGTCTGAGGCTCCAACAGCAAGGAGTCCGTGCCGTCGTGAAAGTAACGGAATCGGATCCTCGACCGGCATCCTGGGCGCGCGGGTAAAGCTCACCGACGGAATCCATCTCCCACCTCGACTCGTGAACCAGTCGGGTGGTGGACGTCGCTCCACCGTGACTCCACTCCGGCTGCCGCCCACTCCAACAACCTGTTCAAACCGAGGATTCATCCAGATCTCAATTTGTTTTTGCAGAACTTGACACACACAACTCGACTTCCTCGGGGACACGGATGCGATCAATGCGTCCACCCGAAGCTGCATCTCACTTAGCCCGGACCTCCAACAAAACCCACTTTCGGGTTCGTTCCGTATCCAGAAAAAATATGTTGCGGTCCTTCGAACGATCCCTTCTCGCTGTAGCATTGCCCTTCCAGACCGAAACACATGGCTCTGGATACAGGAGGAACTATGATTAAGTACGCGATAGTATTCATCACGCTGGTTAGTAAACTGGCTTTGATCAGTCTGAATGCGGCACCAGCCGTGCAACCCCTGAGTGCGGACCCAGCCGTGCAACCCTGGAGTCCAGAGCCCGGATGCTTCCCCGGCGATCCCTGCGACTCTTAGTCTAGGGAGGTGAAATCTTTTAAGTTCGCACCTGCCGGAGGTCGAGCTGAGACAGGCCGGGCTTCGGAAGAGTGATGGTGTGTTCCATGATCCGTCCACCCCAGCCCACCCGGGCTGGGGCCGCTGATGGCGGAAGCGGTCAGGTTCCCCTTGATCGTCGCCGACCCGATCAGCCCTTTGCGGATTTCTTCTTACGGTGGGTTGTCCTGGCTTCGGGTTGCTGGAGCCGCTTCGGAGGTCTGCCCCGGCGCTTGCTTTGACTACGCGATTTGCGTTCCAACGTGAGGATGGCTTCCTTAGAGTCTATTGAGTTCCGCCGACCCACGAGCTGATAAGGAACCGAGTAGTAGCCGGGTTCGGCCCGGCGATGACCGGGCGGCCGAGCCACACGTCCGCCGAACAAGCGCTCTTCGAGCTGGCCTCGTCGCAGTCAGGCGGCAGGGGCCATGGCAGACCGGCGTTTCGGCCCGCTTCAAGTAGTCGTGGACGGCGCTCCGAGAGATCGAGCAGCAGCGGGCGAATCTGACGCTGCCCGAGCCTCAGCTCGTAGTGTAGACGGCGAATTTCTTTGACCTTGCGCATGGACAATCTCGGTTGGGGCACGATGTTTCCTCCACTCATCAGTGGAGGGCATCGCGCCCCCGGATTGCCCACCGTCGCTCGCTCCCTTGCGGAGAGAGCCTGGCTCGTTCCTGTTACGGAGTGGCCGGCGGTCTCTTCCACCCGATTCCGACGTCCCGATCACCATTCCGAAAGCGCCGGATCAGTAATCGCCTTCGCGTCGGAATGCTGATCGGCTTGCCCCGGAATCCGCATCATTCAAGCGCCTGCGGCCCAGAGTTCGAAAAAGGCCCGCGGCCTCTCGTTTGCCGCTGGCGCTGGTTCGCTAGACTAGTGGGTCTCACACAGGAGACCTCCGTGAAAATCCATCAGCACATCTCCCGAACCTGCTGTCTGACACTTCTCGCCCTGTTCGCCGCGAGTCCCGCCGCGCACGCCGAAGACTGGCCGGAGTGGCGGGGCAAGGGCCGTGAAGGTGTCTGGACGGAGACAGGAATCCTTGACAAGTTCCCCGATGAGGGGTTGACGCCGGTGTGGAGCAAGCCGATCCGGGGAGGGTATACCGGGCCGTCTGTCGCCGATGGAATGGTCTACGTCACCGACTACGAGAGAACGCAAGGCCGCAAAGGCGTCGAGCGGGCCCTTTGTCTGCGCGAGGACAGCGGCGAAACCGTTTGGACACATGAGTGGGACGTCGAGTACGGAGGGCTGGCCTATCCTTACGGCCCCCGGGCCACGCCGACCGTCGACGGCGACCGCGTCTACACGCTCGGCGCATTGGGCATGCTGCACTGCCTGAACGCAAATACGGGTGCGGTCATCTGGAAGAAGGACTATGTCAAGGATTACGGCACCGAGATGCCAACCTGGGGCATAGCGGGAGCGCCGCTAGTGGACGGAAAACAGTTGATCTGTCTGGTAGGCGGCGCGAACAACGCCAAGGTCGTGTCGTTCGACAAGATGACGGGCAAGGAGCTGTGGCGGGCGCTATCCGATGAAGTGGAGCCGGGATACAACCAGCCGGTGATTTTCGAGGCAGGCGGCGCGCGCCAGCTCATCATCTGGCATCCCCAAGCGGTGACATCGCTCGATCCGAAAACCGGCAAGGCGTATTGGCATCAGCCTTTCAAGATTCGGTCCGGCATGACCCTCGCCACGCCGGTCCTCAGCGTCGGCAGGCTCCTCGTCAGTTCTTTCTACAATGGCTCGCGGCTCTACCGTCTTGATCCGCAGAAGCCGCAGGCGGAGCTGGTCTGGAAAGGAAACAGCGACAGCGAAATCAGCACGGACGGGCTTCATTCCGTGATCTCGACGCCGGTGATCGACGGCGACTACGTTTACGGCATCGGCAGCTACGGCCAGTTCCGTTGCCTGGACGCAAGAACCGGCAAGCGAGTTTGGGAAACTCTGGACGTGACGATCGAGAACGCCCGCTGGGCTACCGGTTTCATCGTGCGCCACCAGGACCGCTACTTCATCAACAACGACCGCGGCGATCTGATTATCGCCAAGCTTTCACCGGATGGTTACGAGGAAATCAGCCGCACCCCGATCATCAAACCGACCACGCGGGTGGGGACCCGGCGCGAAAAAGAGGCGGTGCACTGGTCGCACCCCGCATATGCCAACCGCCACTTGATTACCAGGAACGACGAGCGGATTGTGCGCTACTCACTGGCCGCGGATCAGTAGGAACGGATCAGCCAGTCACGCCACGATCTGCGGGATCAACTCGCCGTGGACGTCGGTGAGGCGCATGTCGCGGCCATTGAAGTAGTAGGTGAGGCGCTTGTGATCAAGGCCCAGCAGGTGCAGCATCGTGGCGTGAACGTCGTGGTAGGTGACCACCTGTTCAGCGGCCTTGTAGCCGAACTCGTCGCTCGATCCGATCACCTGCCCGCCCTGGATTCCGGCTCCGGCCATCCATAGCGTCAAGGCGCCCGGATTGTGGTCGCGGCCGACTCCGCGTTGCGAGATGGGCATGCGGCCGAACTCGCTGTGCCATACGATCAGCGTCTCGTCGAGCATGCCGCGCTGCTTGAGATCCTGAATGAGGCCCGCGATCGGCTTGTCGACCTCGCGCGAATGCATCGTGTGGTTCTCGACGAGATTACTGTGGGCGTCCCAAGTGTCGACATTCTGCTGGACGATCGCCCCATTGTAGAGCTGCACGAAACGCACTCCGCGCTCGACCATGCGGCGGGCCAGCAAACATTGCTTGCCGAACGGCTCGGTGACAGGATCGTCCATTCCGTAGATGCGCTTCGTCGCTTCGGTTTCCGTCGAGATGTCCACTGCCTCGGGCGCGCAGGCCTGCATGCGATAAGCCAGCTCATAGGAGGCGATCCGCGCCGCCAGCTCGGAGCTGCCCGGGTACTTCTTGGCGTGCTCTTCGTTGAGCACGGCCAGGTGGTCAAGCCGTGACCGCTGCTGCTCGGCGGAGACGTACTTTTCCGGGGGCCGCAAGTCCAAAATCGGATCGCCGGCGGAACGAAAGACCGTGCCCTGATAGGACGCCGGCAAAAAGCCGGCTCCCCAATTCGCCGGCCCGCTAAAAGGACCGCCGCGATGGTCGTAGACAACAACAAACCCGGGCAGGTTTTGATTCTCGGAACCCAGCCCGTAAGTCACCCAGGAGCCGACACTCGGAAAGCCCATCAACAAGGAGCCCGTGTTCCACTCGTAGTGCGCGACGACATGGTCGTTCGAGCGTCCCTTGCCCGAGCGGATCATGGCGATATCGTCCACCATGCCGCCGATGTGCGGGAACAGCTCCGAGACTTCGATTCCGCTCTGGCCGTACTTCTTGAACTCAAACGGACTCTTCATCAACGGGCCGGGGTACCCTTGGCGAACGCGCACCCGGCCCTTGCCGGTCAGCGGCTGGCCGTGGTACTTCGTCAGCATCGGTTTGGGATCGAAGGTGTCGACGTGGCTGACGCCGCCGCTCATAAACAGCGAGATGACGGCCTTGGCGCGGGGCTCGAAATGACTGTTTCTGGGAGCGAGCGGCGATTGAATGTCGCCGGAGGTTCCGCACACAGACACGCCGGAACTCGGATCGGCGGCCAACAGCCCTTCCCGCGCCATGAGCACGGCCAGCGCGACGCCGCTGACGCCTTCGCCTGCCTCGAACAGAAAGTCGCGGCGAGACATGAACCGCTTTTTGCGCCCGCTGCACAGGCGGGTGAGTGGATTCTGCTCGCGGTTTTCAGGCATGGCGTTCCTAGTTGATGTAGATAAACTCGCTCAGATTCAAAACGACGTCACACAGGTCGACCAGCGCGGCCAGCTCCGGAGCCGCGTCGTTTCGGCCTTCGTGATAGCGCTTCTGGCTCGCCAGAAACGACAGGTTCATGTCGAGTTCCTTCGCCGAGGGCGGGCGGCTGAGCGCGATTTCATAGGCGGCGCTGACTCTAGCTTTCTGATCCTCTCCAGCCTCCTCGGCGACGCGTTCGGCAAAGTGTTTCGCCTGCAACAAGACGAACTCGTTATTGAGCAAGGTCAGCGCTTGCGTCGGGACGGTTGTGCTGGCGCGGCGCTCGCAAGTGACGTTCGGGTCGGGCTGGTCGAACACCTCGAACATCGGGTATTTGAGCCCGCGTTTCCAGTAGGAATAGATACTCCGCCGCCAAACATCGGGGCCTTCCTCGGTCATCGACCATTCGCCCTTGTTGAACGACAGCCGCACGCTCTTGGGAATAGGAGGGAAGAAGGGCTTGCCGCCCATCTCGAAGTTCAGGTTCCCGCTGGCGTTGAGCACCACGTCGCGAATCGCTTCTCCCTCGAGGCGGCGTTGCGGGAATCGCCACAGGAATTTGCCGGCCGCGTCGGCCTTCTGGTTGGCTTCGTGCGAAAAGCTCGAGGCCATCTGGTAGCTCTCCGTATTCATGATCAGCCGGTGCATGGCTTTGATGCTCCAGCCGCCGCGGACAAACTCGGTCGCCAGCCAGTCGAGCAGCTTGGGGTAAACAGGCGGCTGACCCGTGCGGCCGAAGTTGCTCGGGGTGGTCACGATGCCTCGTCCAAAGTGGAAATGCCAGATGCGGTTGGCCATCACGCGGGCCGTCAGCGGATGGTCTTCCGAAGCAATCCATTCAGCGAGCGCCCGGCGGCGTCCCGATGAAACACGGCCGCTCTTGGGCGGAATTTGGGTAGGCTCATCGCCCCGCGCCAGCACCGTCACGAATCCCGGTTGCACCTCCTCGCCTTTCGTCCGGTAGTCGCCGCCGGGCAGCAGGAAGGCTTGCGGAGGCACATAGGGCTTGCCGGCTACGGGCAGGAAACTGCCCTCGGTAACGCCGAAGTCCTCGCGGTCGCCCTTGCCGGGAAGTTTTTCGTCTCCCCGGCCGTCGGGCGCAAAGCGGTAGTCGCCGTCGCTGATTCCCATGGCTCGGGGCAGATCTTCCGGTATTCGCTTTTCGAGCGCCGCGATCTCGGTTTTCAGCTTCTTCATTTCCTCTTGATCCGCCGCCGGCAGCAGTTCCGCCACGTCGGCGGCGCGGGCACGAAGGGTGATCACCTGCTCGGCCAATAGTTTCTGGCCGGGTGTTCGTTCCGCCTCGGGCGTGTGCACCGCGATCTGAATTTCCTCGGGGAAATCCTTCAGCCGTTTCTCGAACGCGGTGTCTTTGTACGGTGCCTCGATCTCTGAAATACGCTCCTTCAGCGGGTCAATCATGCCTTGGATTTCCGACTTCCGGGCTTCGTATGCGGCGACTTCCTCAGGGGAGGCCAGCGGGTAGTCGTAATTCACGAAGCTGAAGAACGTCGCCATCATCTGGTAATAATCCGTCTGCAGGATCGGATCGAACTTGTGATCGTGGCAGCGCGCGCAATTGACCGTCAGACCCATGAAAGCCCGGCTAGTGGTGCCGATCATGTCGTCGAGATAGGTGTAGCGATACTGCGGATTGTCTTTTTCGCGAAAGCCGACAGTCGGAGCGACTCGATTGAAGCCCGTTGCAATCAACGTTTCGAATGTGACCTCGTCCAGCTCATCACCGGCGAGCTGCTCGCGGATGAACTGGTCATAGGGCTTGTCGTCATTGAGCGCCTGAATGACGTAATCGCGGTAACGCCAGGCGTAGGGGTAGTCGTAATCGTGCTCATACCCTCCGCTGTCGGCGTAGCGGGCGACATCGAGCCAATGCCGGCCCCAGCGTTCACCGTAGCGGGGAGAAGCGAGCAAGCGGTCGACCAGATTCTTGAACGAGTTACGTGATTTGTCGTTGACGAAAGCTTCGACTTCGCTCGGGGACGGGAGCAAACCCAGCAGATCAAGATAAGCCCTGCGAATCAGCGTGCGCTTGCCGGCGCGGGGAGCGGGGACCAGTCCTTCCTCCTCCAGTTTCGCTTTGATGAATGCGTCAACCGGACTGCGGTTCCATCGCTTATCGGCAACTTTGGGCTTGGCATGCCGCACTGGCTGCTGGAAAGCCCACCAGTTGCGGTCCTCCGCTGAAATCTTCTCGGCTTTCTCGTGTGCTTTGGTGTCGGCAACCTTGGCCGCCTGTGCTCCCTCACCGATCTTGTCGACATCCCATTTGGCGCCCTGGTTGATCCAGTCTTTGAGCGCAAGGATCTCGTCGTCGCTGAGCGCCCCCCCCATCGGCATAACCGGCCCTTCGGTGCCCGAGATCTGCAGGTAAACACGGCTCTCCGATGCGTCCCCGGGAATCACCGCTGGGCCGCGAGCACCGCCCTTGAGCATGCCCTCGCGCGTGCGCAAGTCGAGATTCGACATCGGCGTGTCTGAACCGTGGCACGTTAGGCACTTCTGTTCGAGAATTGGACGGACGTCCGTGGAGAATGAAATGTCAGCCGCCGCTAACGTCAGGGGGGCCATCACGATGCCGAGGAGACACAGGATCGCCAGGCCGAAACCCTTCCGCGAATCCTGCTGTTTGGAGCCGCCGTCAGGGGGTGAGAAGTGCATGCTCTAACCTCTTATACGCAGATACGGGTGCTACTCGCCAGTTTAGGTCCCGCAAACGTTGATGTCAACGCGGCAAGGCGCTATTCAAGTACCCTTTTGCGAGTTCCAAAGAAGGGGCGATTAGGCGCTTAGGATGACACGGCCCCCCGGCTTTCGGCCGCTATGTCCCAAGGCAGCTTGCCGCTCAACGGGCAGACCTTCCGCAAGCGGCTGTCGATTAGCGCTCCCAACTCGCTCAGGTCTTGCGGCGGCAGCTTTTCTTGCACCTCCTGAAACAGCTGGCGTTCCTCGATGCGAATGTGGCGGCTGAGCAGTTCTCCGAACTCCCTCAGCAGCGGAATTCGCTCGCTATCGGAGGCGGCGGCGAGACGGGCGGCGAGTGATTCCATTTCCCGGTGCTGCGCGATGAGCTGATCTATGAGCTGACACGGGTTCCCGTCGGATGCCAGCCTGTCGCGAACGGCTGGGAACAACACTTGCTCCTCGACCTCGAAGTGGTGAACCAGTTCCAGCTCGAACGTGTCGGCCACTTTGCCGCAAAGCTCCGTTGCTTTTCGCGGCGAGGGATCGGCTTTGAGTCCGCGCTCGATGAGGACGGCTAGAGCGAGTCCATGCTGGTGCTGGTGCGAAAGAGGAATCAGGCTGGGATCGCGTAGCATGCTTTCATTTTAGGACTTCCCCGCGGAGCTGATCTGGTTTCTACGTGAGTACAATGAGGAGCGGCGGCGGCAAAGCTTTGGGGATCGCCGCTCCGCGAAGCGTCCACAAGCCGCCGGAGCAGGGAGTCCCCGGAGAGCGTGAGTGAGGTTGGGATTCCCCGCTGCATCACAGCCGCGACTGGATTAGGCGCGGGGACGCACGGGACCTGAGCTGCCGGGAATTCTCCAGAACGCGACGTATGCCGCACCACTCGACTACTCAGCCGCGGCCACCAGGCCGGCAGCCCAAAAAGGGAAAACGCCCGCCCCTGCTGACCCAATACGGCGGTCTGGTTTGGGGCCTCGTCAAGGAAGCCATCATTGGCTGGCGGACTCACCGAGAGTCCCGCATTGCCGCCGCGCTAGCCTTCTACGCGCTCTTCTCGATAGCTCCGGGCCTGATCATCGTGATCTCGGTGGCTTCCTGGGCAATCGGAGAAGCGGCGGCTCGGGACGAAGCTTTTGCCGCGGTTAAGAACCTTCTCGGCGCCAGCGGGGCTGATTTCGTCATCTCCATCGCAGACCGGGCCAACCGTGAATTTTCGGGAAGCGCGGGGACACTCATCGGGCTTGCAACGGTGTTGTTCGGAGCCAGCGTGCTGTTCGCTGAACTTCGCCACGCTCTCAATGAAATTTGGAACGTCGTCCCGAAGCCGGGCCGGGTGATCCGCCGGTTTCTCTACACCCGCATCGTCGCGTTCGTGATGGTGATACTGATCGGCGCTGTACTTGGATTCGCCGTGGCGGCGCATGCCTTATTGAGCGGGCTGGGAGAGCTGGCCGGTCAATGGCTGCGTGTACCGCCGCCGGCGCTTCGAGCGCTGACGCTGGGCGCGACGTTCATTCTGATGACCCTGGTTTTTGCGGCGATGTTCAAGTTCCTGCCGCGGACGGAAATCGCCTGGGGAGATGTTTGGGTCGGCGCCGCTGTCACGGCCTTGCTGTCGTCAGGCGGAAACTACCTGATCGGCGTGTATTTAGGGCGCAGCAGTGTTGCCTCGGTCTACGGAGCGGCTGGATCGCTGGTTCTGGTGCTGTTGTGGGTGTTTTATTCGTTCCGAGTTTTCCTGCTCGGAGCAAAGTTCACCGAAGTCTACTCGCGCCAGTTTGGATCCAGGGCCTGAGGGACAAGTGCTTGACGCTGCCGTCCGCGCAGGTCCAGTCAGGTCACGCATAGTGCGCCAAGAGTGCCGCGAGATATAGACTTCGGTTAGGGAAGCGGGAAGCCCGTTAAAACGGGCTGACAAACCTTTGGCGGCAGGGCTTACCAGCCGTAAAACGACTGGCCTGGAAACACCAAGCCGCGTCAACGCGGCTCAAATGCTCCTTATCACGGCGCCAACAGGCACGAAAGCGACTCACCATACGTTACGGTCTGATTGGCGCACTACACTAGCTATCATCATTTCATCTCGGGAATGACGCAGCGAAACCCGACCCCATCTCCGCGGCTGGCTGGGTCCGCCATTGCCCGCGTGGACACCCGCAGATAGCGCGGCCCGAACCCCCAAGAACCTCCCCGAATCGTCTTGCCCGGTCCTTTGTCGGGGCCTGGAGGGTCCTCCCCAGGCGTGTTGAGGTAGTAGTTGCCGTCAACCCAATCCGAGCACCACTCCCAGACGTTGCCGGCCATATCGAAAAGACCAAAGCCGTTGGGGTCAAAACTCTTCACCGGCGCCGTGTAGCGCCACTGGTCGCGTCCCGCCGCGTTTCCGTAGTTGGCGTCGTGATGGCTGATTTCGTCGCCCCACGGGTAGCGGACGGCGTCGGTGCCTCCGCGAGCCGCGTACTCCCACTCGGCCTCGGTGGGCAGCCGCCCGCCGGCGAATTTGCAGTAGGCCTCCGCTTCCGCGAATGTCACGGCGACGATGGGACGAACGTCCTTCTTACCGGGTCCGGACTCGAAGGCATTGGAGATGTTCCTCGATCCAAGTTTGATTTTCCCCTTGCCCGAAAGTTCGCCGAACGGGGTGACGCTGGGTTTGGGCGGCATTTGCCGCTTCGCCGCTTTTGCGAACTTCTTGTACGCGCGGATGGGCACTTCGTGGCGCCCCATCCAGAACCCTTTCGTGATCGTGACCTGGTGGCGAGGTTCCTCGATTTGTTCGCAGTCGGAATCGTGCGGAGTACAACCCATCCAGAACGTTCCCGGAGGAATCCAGACATAATCGAGCTGATCCTTGGGGTTGGGCTTGACGGTGGGGGCGTCCGCGTTCGCGGTGTAACCAGTCAGGCAGAGCGACACGGCCATGACCGCGGTCAGTGTTGTTAAATAGCGACGTCCGTCCTTCATGGCAATTCTCCGGGCGGGCCACCGCGGCCCCATCAAAAAAATGATACCAGAGGAGGCGTGGTGGCAGCCCACGGTTGGAGGCGCCGGGCGAAGTTGCGGTTCCGCGCCTGCATGGCAAGTTCGCGAAAGGCCGCTGACGGCTGGCAGCGGACGTTTTCGGCGCGATATCGCCAAGAATAGCGACACGGCACACAGCAATGCGCGCGCCACGTCGCGGCGACGCGCTTCCCTTGTTACCTGACGAGTGTTACATGACGAGCGCAAACGGGAGGACCGGCTGAGAGCCGTCTCTACTGTTGAACTCCGAATCCCGCGGCGGCATCCGGTTTGCGGGCGACAACGCAGATGCGCCGTTGCGGCCAGGTCCACCAGTCCGCGATGTCTTGCTCGATGACGAAACCGGCTTGCTGCAGCTCTTCGATCAGAATCTCCCGAGGCGTGCCGTGACCGCCTCGATTTTCTGGAACTCCGTCGGGACGCCCCAGCCAAAGCATCCAAAAGCTGGGCGGGAAGTCGATCACCGCCAGCCGTCCGCCGGGCCTGAGGGACTCGAATAGACTCTGATTGATCGCGGCGGGTTCGGTGAAGTGGTGATACACCTTGACCAGGAAAATGGCGTCGCAGCAGGCAGCGGGCAGATTGGTTTCCCGAGCGGTTCCTAATAGGGCAGTGACATTTTGAACACCCGACTCGGTGGCGCTCCGCCGAATATCCTCCAGCCGGTCTTCATCGATCTCGGTCGCAAAAACCTTGCCGCTGGAGCCGACTTGGTTCGCCATAAAGGCCGCGGCCCGGCCGGCTCCGGCACCGATTTCGGCCACGGTCATCCCGGGTTCGACTTGCAGCAGCCCGGCCAAGCGATACAGATCGTCATCGGTGTAGGCATCGCGGTAGTGACCCGCCGCCAAATGCACAACATAGATCAGCACCAGAACAGCCAGCAGAGTCAGCGGCAAGCCCCAGCGGCTCCTGAGTCGAAGGTGTCCTCGATTCGATGTTCGCCTCGGGCAAGCCGGGTGTCGTCCGATGAAGTTTTGTCTGTGCATGCTTACTTCCAAGTACGCAGCGGGTGGGTTGTTTGTTCGGAAACGCCAGCCCGGTGGGCAATACCATAGCCGAATGGGACCCGGCTTTTGGGGAGGCGAGCCGCGCGATGCCGCTCAAGCACGGACTTAAGTCCGCGCCTCTGCGTCGATCCGTCTATGCTATGTCGCCACGAATGGCGACACGGCACCCAAGAATGCGCGCGCTACACCGGACTGCCGCGTCCCTCCCCCCTAAGAGCGCAGGTCCGGATACGAGCGTTAAGATTCGGAGTTCCACCGCACGCCTGTTGCGAGGATGTCACCCTTGATCTCTATCTTTCCCCTCAAGCTTCCGATCAGACCCGCGCTATCGGAAGTGATCGGAATCAGCTTGGCCACAGGTGTGCCGTGCTTGGTAACAAGCACACCCTCAGGACGGAGGTTGTCCAATAGCGAGAGGCATTATTCTCTGAATTTCGAAGCGCTGATCTGTCGCATCGAGTTCACCGGCAGCAGAAGGCCCACAAGACAGTCTATTCATATTACCGGCAAGAGACGGTCCGGTTCCGCCGTCGTGTCTCAAGACTGTACCTGTCCGCAAACTTCTCAACAGCCCCTTGGTCGTGCAAGTGGTCGTCCAACCCTAGTAGCAGCTCCTGGACGGTCTGCTCTAGCACCGGGTGCGCGAAGCCGGGACAAATCTCCTCCAGCGGAGCAAGAACAAACAGCCGCTGGTGCAAGCGCGGGTGGGGGATCGTTAGGCCGCTTTCGTCCACAACGCGGCTTCCGTAGAAGAGTATGTCTATATCGATTGTTCGCGGGCCGTCCTTGATTTTGCGAACTCGCTTTAATTTCCTTTCGATCGCCAGGGTGGCGGCGAGAAGCCGCCTTGGCTCGAGGGCCGTGTCGATCTCGACGGCGCAGTTGAGAAACCAGTCTTGATCGGGGTTGCCGACCGGCTCGGTCTTGAACAGCGAAGAAACTTGATGGACTTGGGCGATTTCGCCCAGCAATTCCACGGCGCGGACGATATGGGCGCGCTTGTCGCCCAGATTCGAGCCGAGCCCTAAATAGACATCACGCATCGCGCTGCCGGGTAATTTCAACGGTTGCGTGCAGCGGGCCGTCCGGACCCTTCAAATCTCGTTTCCGCGCCCGGACGACGATTCGCGAGACGGCAAACGCCTCGAATAGGGCTTTCGCGGCATCTTCGACCAGAGTTTCGAGCAGTTGGTAGCTTCTCCCCTCGGCGGATTTTTTCACGGTTTGGTGAACGGCCACGTAGTCAACCGAGAGAGCCAGGCTGTCTGTCTTGCCGGCCGGTTTTAGATCCAGGAATAGCTCGGCCTCGACTAAGACGGCTTGCTCCTTGGCGCGCTCCTGTTCGCTCACGCCCACGTTAGCCTGGCAGACGATATCTTGGAGGATGATCCTGTCCATTGATCTTCGTTATTGGTGATCTTCCTTATTGCCGGACCCGCGTGATGGCATCCGTGATTTCGAGCGCTCGCTTGCATTCTGCAACATCATGGACCCGCACGGCGCTGGCCCCGTTCATCGCCGCCACGACCGTTGCGGCGATTGTGGCTTCCAGGCGATCCCCGACCGGCAGGCCGGTGATCTGGCCGATAAAGGATTTACGAGAGGCCCCCACCATAATCGGGTATCCCAAATCCTTGAATTCACCCAAGCGATCCAGAATCCGCAGGTTGTGAGCGGCCGTTTTGCCAAACCCGATACCCGGATCGATCATGATTTCGCGCACGCCTGCGTCGGCGGCCTGGCGGGTTCGTTGGCGGAAGAACGTCTTGAGATCGTCAACGACGTCTTGATAGGAAATCTCCTGCTGCATGGTTAGGGGCGTGCCCAGCATGTGCATCAACACCACCGGCGCTTGATAACGCGCCGCCACGGCAATCATCCGAGGGTCGCGCAATCCGCATACATCGTTGATGATCGTGGCGCCGAGTTGCAAGCATTCTTCCGCTACCTCGGGCCGGAAGGTGTCGATGGAAATCGGCACGCTGACTTCCGACACAAGCCTTTGGACGACCGGCTTGATCCGGCCCAACTCATCCTCGGCGGTAAGAGGCTTGGCGCCGGGCCGTGTACTTTGCCCGCCGACGTCGATGATATCGGCGCCCTCGGCGGCCATTTTCTTGGCGTGTTCCACCGCGGCGCCGGCTCCAAGGAACCGGCCGCCATCGGAAAAAGAATCGGGAGTCACATTCAGCACCCCCATGAGGAGGGTGGAATCGTCCTTCAGGATGTCACTCCATCGGCGCATTTCTTATCTCACAGCAGATTGGGGATATCCCTGGAGCTATGAATCACTCTGATAACGTCGATGCAGCCAGCTTGTGCCCTGTAGAACGCGAGAATTTTCTCGAAGCCCTTGACCGGCACGAACCGAGAACCGGCAAGTGCGGGGTGACTCAGCTTGGTGCGGGCTCCCATGTGCGGCTGAGATTTGAGCAATTCGAAGGTTCCTTCTACTGCGTCGAGAAAGCGAAGCGCCGTGCCGATATCTGCTTCCTTGACGTAATAGCCGGTCTGATTGTTAATGTCCGCTTGAGCCGCGGGCAGGATGTCAACGGTGAGGCTCACTGAGCGTCGGTTCGCGTTTGATGGCGCTCAATCAGCTCGTTGCGCATCTTCTCCCAGAATTCGGGAGTCGCCGGGATCGGATCGCCGCTTTCGAGACCTTCAAGGAGCAGTTGCTCGAGCTTGTTCCTTGCTTTCTGCCGTTGCGCTTCACGTATTAACTCGCGTATGAATTCGCTGACGTTGCCATAGCCTCCACCAGCAACCTGCTCCTGGACGAATTGCTTGAGTGAGTTTGGCAGTGAGATGTTCATCGTCTCCATAGACCGAGTGTACGCTTTATGCCAAAAGTTGTCAATTGTTGCCAAACCTGGGGCCGATGACCCGGCGGCCACAGGCAATCTTGCTTGTTCCGTCTGGCAGCGACGGAGGCCGGAGTCCGGCCCGAGCGATCACCCCACCAGTGGCGAACCATGACAGCTTGCTGCTGCTGGTGTTTTTTGGGGAGCTAGGTCTCTTGCTCGGTGGATCCACCGGCGCGGGAGCAACAGGGCTAGCCGTCGCGGATCTCTTCGGCGGGCGCCGGTTGGGGCGCCTTGGGGCTGCGGATCCAGTGTTCAAGGGCCCTGGCCAAGGCATCTCTAGACACGGGTTTGGCGAGAAAATCATCCATGCCGGCGGCCATGCAGCGTTCGCGGTCTTCCTTCAACGCGCTGGCTGTCAGCGCGACGATCGGCTTGCTCGGGCCGGGCAGACGCCGAATTGCCCCGGTGGCCTCAAAGCCGTCCATTTCGGGCATGTGGCAATCCATCAAGACCAAATCGTAGGAGCCGGTTTCGAACATGACCGTGGCCTCTCGTCCGTCAATGGCGATGTCACACTCGTAACCGAGGCTTTCGAGCATGCGCGAGACGACTTTTTGGTTGACGATATTGTCTTCGGCAACCAGGATCTTGCCGCGGGAGGCAGTGGGCGGCGGTTGCCCGCGAGGTGAGCGCGCGGAGTGCGGGGAAGAGGAGTGATGGGTCGCGGGGGCTGATTCCCGGCGGCGCGCGGCACACGCGCGCGCTATTGTCTCGATCAGTTCGCCGGCGTCAATGGGTTTGACGACGGAGGCGACAAAGCCAAGCCGCTGGAGTGCCTCGCGGTCTCCCAGGTCGCTCAGCGAGCTCAGCAAAATAAGAATCGGCGCCTGGCGCAGCCGGCCGGCGTCCTGAATGGCTCGAGCCAGATCTTCCCCGTTCATGGCGGGCATGTGGTGGTCGATCAAAGCCAGCGCGTAAGGTTTTCCCGCGTCGCGGGCATTTTGCAGGGACCGCAGGGCCTGCTCGCCGCTTGCGGCCGTGTCGCACTCCGTTCCGCAACGGCGCAACTGCTCCTCGATGACACGGCGGTTAACGGCGTTGTCGTCGACCACCAGCACGCGGAGACCGACCAGCGCGAGCCTCTCGAACTCGGGCTCGACGGTTTCAGGGGCGACGGCCAGCGACACGGTAAACCAGAACGTCGATCCCTCTCCAGGCTGGCTGTCCATGCCGATGGAGCCGCCCATCAGCTCGACTAAGCGCCGGCTGATCGTCAGGCCGAGTCCGGTGCCGCCGAATAGCCTTGTCGTGGAGGCGTCGGCCTGAGTGAATTACTCAAAGATATGCGCCGCCTTGTCCGGCTGGACGCCGATGCCGGTGTCTTGCACTTGAAAGCGAAGCTGTGCCTTGCCGTCTCGAACCCCTTCGTACCGCACGTCGATCAGCACATGGCCGCGGTCGGTAAACTTGACGGCGTTCCCTCCGAGATTTATGAGAACTTGGCGGATGCGCCCTCCATCACCGACCAGCCGGACGGGGGCTTGCGGATCGTAGCGAACGATGACCTCGAGCCCTTTTTCCGCTGCGCGCGTCGTCAACAGCCGGGCCACCGCGTCGACGCCCGAGCGCAGGTCAAAGGGGATCTCCTCGATTGTCAACTTGCCGGCTTCGATCTTGGAGAAGTCAAGAATGTCGTTGATGACCGTCAGCCGGTTCTGCCCGGACTCATGGATGATCTCGGCGTACTCGCGCTGCTCCGGGGTCAGTTCAGTCCCGCGCAGCAACTCCGACATGCCGAGCACGCCGTTCATGGGAGTGCGCAGCTCATGGCTCATGTTGGCGAGGAACTCCGACTTCATGCGGGAGGCGGCGAGAGCCTCGTCACGTGCGTGGGCGATCTCCTTCTTCGACCTCCCTTCGGTCTCCTCCGCCCGCAGCAGGGAGTTGCGCATGCGGTTGAATGCCGTGGTAAGCTGGGCCAACTCGCCGTAACCGGTCACGGGGACATCATCTTTCAGGTTGCCTTGGGCCAGTTTGCCCGTCGCCGCGGCGAGCGTCAGTAGCGGCTCGCTGATGCGCGTGGCGTTGATGACCGACACTTTCCAAGCGACGGCAACCATGGCGCCGATCAGCAGCATGAGGACGACGAAGGCAAAATTGCCGAGGCGGGCCGCTGCAGCGGCATCGGCCGTGACGCGCGCCGCCTCGCGCGCCGCGATGTTGTCGAGAGTGACGGTGACGCGGCTGCTGAGCGGGATTGTTTCCAGGGTCATCCAACCGTGGGCGATGTTGGCTTCTCCGGAGAGTCTTTGCCCGGCCGAGTTCCGGGAATACGTTTCAAAAGCGCGAAACTCGAGTGCAACAACGCCCAGAGCGTCACGCTGCGGGCTGTTCAAGTGACGCCGCAGCGAAACAAGCCGATCCAGCCTGTCCCGGGCCAGCGAGAGAGTTTCCTCGAATTGTCTCTTTCGGTTAAGACTTCCGGTCGCGCCGAACTCGGTCAGCGAGGCACGGCACATCGTAAAGAAACCGCGGAAGTCGGCGAGGACCGCTAGCGTGGCTTCCGCTCCGGGCTGGCGCCGAGATGCTTTTTCTCGTCGATCATGGCGGTGACCGCGTCGAAGATCGAATCGCCGATGGGCACGATATGGAAATCCAGCGTGACTTCAAAGGGCCGGTTCCCAGGGATTTGGGCGATATCTTCGACCCACCATTGGGATTCCTCCAACTCATGCAGCAGAAGCCGCAGTTCCGACATCTCTTCCCTCGGTAGCGTCCCGTCGGAATAACGGCACAGCTCGATCATTCGATCGAAGCCGGGATAAATTTCCCGTTCCCAAGCCTGCCGGCGTTCCAATGGAAAGCGGGGATCGCCGAGCGTGACCCAGCCACGAAGCGCCGCCAGCGACCGTTGGCCGCCTGCCTGCAACTTATGGACCGCCTCCATCAGGGGAGCGTCGATTTCCGCCATGCTCACGACCCTCGAACGCAGCCAGACGGTCGAAACCAGAGCGATCGGCAAGATCGCCAGCCCAACGGCGGCCACGCCCAGGTGAGAACGGAGAAGCTTGTGCCGCAACCCTTGGTTCGGCGGTTTCCAGAGAGACGGCAGGAGGTTTTCGGGCAGCTTCATCACAGCCCTTGAGCGAGCCAGCCGGGCTGTGTTTTCGCGAGCGCCGCGATGTCTTTCAATTGCGCTTCCAACAGGCCGGCACGCTGATAGACATGCGAAGGGAGCTTCTTGCCGGGGTAATAGGCCTGCCGCGGCGGAGGGGCATTGGGAAGCTTCGTGTGGAGGTGTCTCAACTCCGAGACCAGCAGCGATGCCATGCTGTGAACATCCGCTGAGCTGACGGCCTCCAGTTCCGCCCGAGGGACGCTGAGCTCCAGGACGCCGACGCCGGATTCCGCGGCGATCCGCCGCACCAGCCTGAAACAGTCGATCAATTTCCCAAAGACCTGGGCGGGAGTTTTGGCGCGCTCAAACGGCGGCGTGGCGGGCATGCGCCGGCCGGCGAAGTTCGCCCGCAGACCGGATGCGTAGCCGAGAGCCCGGGTGACCTGCTGAAATACGTCAGACGGGGAAAGCTGTCTGTCGAGAAGCAAGTTCAATTGGCGCACGGCTTGCACGATCGACTTAAAGACGTCGGTAGGCGTCCGGCCAGCCTCGATCGGCGGCAGGTCCAGGGTGTGGCGGAGTCCCAAGCTCTCCTCGACGTGGCGCATTCGCTCGAGAGCCAGGTGCACGACGTGCCACACGTCGGCCGGCAGAATCCGCACCTTGTTGATTGTTGGCTCGCGGATTTCCGAGCGCGTCATCTCAAACGAGAGGCGGTTTACCCCTTGGAACAGCGCCAGCGCTTGGAAATAGACTTCGCGAGGCGCCGCGCCGCGGACTTGAAGCAGAGAACGTCGTTCCTTGGGCCGCCCCATCTCCACGCGGACCAGCTCGAGTTCCTCGCGGAACAGCGCGACCAGGGCATAGACGTGAGCGGGGGTAACTTCCTCTTCGCTGGGCGCCGCGGCAGCCGGCGGTACGGCGCTCAGGCAGCAGCTAACGAGAAGCAGCAACGCGAGCAAGCACTGTCTCGTTCCGTGCCGCCGTTCAGCGGCCTTCCTCAGCGCGGGTTGGGAGACAGGCCGACGCCTTAGGTGCCGACTGGCCATCATGCCGTTTCCGGTGACTCCCCAGAGTTTCGACCGGGGCCTTGGAAAACTGCTTACCATTCGACCCGGTCTCTGGGAAATTAATCGGCTTTGCCGGGAAGCTGCTTTATGAGGAACCTCGTCCCTCGGAAAGGCTGAACCGTGCGTCCCGGCCAACGCGAATGCGGAACCGGACGGGCGGGATCAGCGACAGCCGCTTCCCTCCCAAACCCGTTCTAATTAGCTAAGCTAGCGGCCCGCGGCAAAAGTGAGATCGGGCCGGACTAGCCGGGAGCGAACAGAGCGTGATGGCGCGTTCTTGAAAGATTGTTGGGCTTGGCGGGCTTGAGCCCAGGCTTGCGCCTGGGGCTCTGATTCTGCTTCCCGAACTTTCTGCCGCGGTGGGCAAGGATTCAACAACAAAGGCGCTAAACCGTGGTCCCGCCGCAACTCGACCCCGTGCCGGCCGTGCAGCCGTAGCAGTGCTGCCCGGTGACAATGCGGCGGCTGTCCAGTGCACCGGCCACGAAGTCGCGGATGTGAGCGGGCGCGCCGCCCGAGACCGGCAAGTCCAGCATCTGGTTGAAGTCGCAGTCGTAAAGCGTTCCTTCCCAGCCGACCGAAATCGTGTTGCGGCACATCACTTCGGCCGCGGCCAGCGGGTTGTAGGCCTGAATCAGGCGGTTCATGTAGCGGCCGTAGTTGCCGGTTTCGAGCAGGAATTCCAGAAAACGGCTGATCGGCAAATTGGTGATTGTATACAGCGAGTTGAATACCACGCCGTAGCGATCAAGAAGTTCGCGTTTGAAGTCGGCTTCGACGCTGGCTTGCGGCGGCGGAAGGAAAGCGCCGGTGGGGTTGTAGACCAGGTTCAGCGTCAAATTCGCTTGGCGCTTCCCGTATCCCAAGCTGTTCAGCAATCGCAGCGCTTCGATCGACTTATCAAAGACACCCTCGCCACGCTGAGCATCGGTTCTGGCGGCGATGAAATAGGGCAGGCTGGCGATCACTTCCACTTGGTTCTGGGCCAGAAACTCCGCCAAGCCCCGTTGGGAAGGCAGCAGCAGAACACTGAGATTGCAGCGGTCCATCACGTGGCGGCCGAGTTTCTTGATTTCCGTCACCAGCCAGCGGAAATGGGGATTCAGCTCCGGCGCCCCGCCCGTGATGTCGACTGTCGGAATATCGGTGCGTGCCAGCGCCTCCAGGCACAGCTCCATCGTTTCCCGAGTCATGATCTCGGTGCGATCCGGACCGGCATCGACGTGACAGTGCTTGCAAGTCTGGTTGCACAACTTGCCTGTGTTGATCTGGAAGATCTCGATGCCTGTAGCCGTCAGCGGATGCAGGCCCGAGCCGGACAGCGTGTCAGCGAAGGGCTTGTGCTGGGATAGAGGAGAGTTCAGCACACGAAGCTGTTCGTGAGTCGAGGCCAGCTCATGATCCCGGCTTTGCAAGCTTCCGATCGCCGAGGCCATTACATACTCAACTTTTCCGCGACATTGCGCATCTGCAGGCCATGGACAAGGCTGGCGCCGCCGCGAATGGCCGACGCAACGTGGACCGCTTCGGTCATTTGATCGAGGTTGGAACCTTTTTCGAGGCACTCCTGCGTGTAGGCGTCGATGCAATAAGGACACTGCACGGCGTGCGCCACAGCCAGCGCGATCAGGCTCTTTTCGCGCGCGGTGAGGGCCCCTTCGGCGAAGACCGCGCCATACCAAGATTCAAATTTCTTCCAGAGTTCGGGGGCGTTCTTGCCCATCTCGCCAAAGCGCGGCAGGTCCTCATCGTTGTAGTAGTCCGCCATTCATGGCCCTCCAGATCACTCCCCCAGTTTACTTCGCCGGAAGTTGGCGAGTGGTCATGGCTACTTTTAAATGTATCCGCGCACTGCGGTAACGCAGACCAGCCGGAACCGAACAGGGCGGATTGGGCGCTCTTGAAAGATTGTTGAGCTTGGCGGACTTGACCCCAGGCTTGCGCCTGGGGCTCTGTACCCGCTTTCCTAACTTTCTGCCACGCTTCGCCAGGGCCTTGCTTTTTCGCTAGACACTTGGAAGGCCACTGACTCCGAGGTTCTTACCGATTAGGCGTCATCTGTTGGAGCAGCGCGGCGTGCCGGCGGACCCTATTGGATATCCAGCATGCGCTGGATGGCCGCTTGCGCTTTTTGCTGAATCTGCTTGTCGACGGTAACTTCGACTCGGTTGTTCTCGAGCGAATCGAGCAGCTTCTCGATCGTGTTCATCTTCATGTACTCGCAAACAGCGTCGGGCGAGACGGGGTGGAAAGTCTTTTCGGGGACTGCTTTGCGCAGGCGGTAGAGCATTCCCATCTCGGTTCCGACGATGAACTCCTTGGCGGGCGCGGTTTCGGCGTGCCGCAGCATGCCTTCGGTGGAGAGAAAGTAAGCTTTCTTGTAGGGGGAAGCACCGCTGAGGGTTTTCGCCAAGCAGGCGGACGAACAGCCGCACTCGGGATGGATCAGCAAATCAGCCTCGGGGTGCCGATCGAACGCGTCTTCGAGCGCGCGCTCGCCGATCTTGGCGTGGACGTGGCAAGCACCGTCATAGAGGTCGACCAGACTGCGGTCGACCTGCGTCCGCGCCAACGAAACCGCCCCTAGATATTTGTCAGGGAGGAAGAGAATACGCTTGCCTGGATGTTTCTCGGCGGCGTGCTGGAGGACTTGCGGGGCGTTGCGCGACGTGCAGATGTAGTGGCTAATAGACTTGGTCCGCGCGTCGGTGTTGATGTAGGAGACGACGATGCCGTCGGGGTTGTGCGAGATCCAATTGTCGATCCGCCCATGGTCGATCGAGGCAACCAGCGAGCACCCCGGCTTGTCAGGCATGAAGACTTTCGAGCGATCGCCCAGGATCGTCTTCGCGGTTTCGCCCATGAACCACACGCCGCAAAAGTCCACTCTCTCCGGCTCGCGCTCGGCCACAAAGCGGCTGAGACCCAGCGAATCCCCAACCTCTTCGGCGACTTCCTGCAGTTCGGGGTACTGATAGTTGTGCGCGACGATCAGCGAGCCCTTTTCTTTCGCCAGAGCCCGGACCTTTTTGCCCACTTCGACCAGGTCCCGAACATAGTCGGAAGTGTAGCGGCCCGGATACAGATCGCCCGCGAAACGATTGAAGTGGTCGTGCCACGTCTCGAAGTTGATTCCGTTTCGCATGCTGTCTACATGCAGTCTAAACGATGAACGATTTGCCGCAGCCACAACTCCTGGCGGCATTGGGATTCTGAAATACAAATGCCCGTTCCATCAGGGATTCGGTGAAGTCAAGCGTCATCCCGTTGAGATACTCGTAGCTC
This sequence comes from Bryobacterales bacterium, assembly GCA_965226185.1. Classification (GTDB taxonomy): domain Bacteria; phylum Acidobacteriota; class Terriglobia; order Bryobacterales; family UBA6623; genus CBDCYS01. The sequence goes on along the minus strand of CBDDCT010000007.1, from coordinate 997,070 downwards.
TTGGGATCGACGACCAGTTGGACTCCATCGACCTCAAACACATTGTCGTTTGGGCGAGGCTTGGTCTCGAACTTGAACTTGTAGCTCAGGCCGGAGCAGCCACCACCGACCACGCCCAAGCGCAGGGCGCCGTCGATGTTTTTCTCCTCAAGCATTTGGCGGATTCGGCCGACCGCCTTGGGAGTGACGTTGATCATGTTCTTGCTGACTCCGTTCCTGCATTCATTATAGGGCAAACCTGAAAAGACGGATCGGCTGGGTCGCCTGAGCAGTTGAAGAGAAATGCAGTGTGCCGGAGTGGCGGCCACGAATGCCCGCCAAACAAGCGTTGATGTGGTTAACTGGGCTTGAGTGGCGTGACGTACGGAGTCAGCACCACTCAGAACCGCCAAAAACCATCGCTGGACCACTCCTGCTAGGATACCGAGCAAGAGAGGATTCAATATGCTGGAGTTGGCTGAGAAGACGTGCATCCCGTGCCGGGGTGGTGTTCCGCCGTTAACCGCCGATGAGATCAGACCGCTCGCCGAACAGGCGCCGAGCTGGGACGTCGTCGAAGAGCATCACTTGGACCGGACGTATGAGTTCAAGAACTTCCGCGAGGCTCTGGACTTCACCAACAAGGTCGGCGAGTTGGCCGAGGAGCAGGGTCATCACCCAGACATCTACCTCGCTTGGGGTAAAGTCGGAATCCGTTTGTGGACCCACAAGATTGACGGCCTCTCCGAAAGTGACTTCATCATGGCTGCTAAGATCGAGCGGCTCAACGAACCTTCCTAACGCGGATGTGTCGAGGCGACGTCGGCCCGGAGGCCGACGCTGCCCGCCGGGAGGCGCGCGCCACTTCAGAGCGGGGAGCGCCTCCGGCTGGCGAAGAGCGGCCGGCCAGAGCTTTGTTCTCGCTTCTTCGCTTCTTTCTCGGGGTCAGTTCGTCTTTTCCGGCCCGCAAGCCGTCCTAGACTAGTGACACCGAGACTTCAGAGGTCTCGTGCCAGCGAATTGGCGGAGTGCAAGAACGATTCCGAACGGCACGGAGTGTCTCAACCGTTTCCGTTCGACGATCACGTGCCGCCAAGCCCAGTGGTATGATTTTCAGGCGATCAAAAATGGCTCTTCCAGCGTGGCTTTGTGGGTTGTTGTTTGTGAGTTCCGCGTTCGCGGCCGATTTGAGCGGCGTCCACTCGGTTTACACTTGGCCGATGACCAAGTCGTTTGACCAATATCTGGCCGAGCAGATTACGACCGAGTCGGTGTTCGATGTCGTCGTCGATCCCAAGCTCGCCAACGCCGTGTTGACCGATCGAATCGATGCCCCTTTCCTCGCCGCCATGGATGAGCTTTTCCCGCTGCCCGAACCCGACGACTCTGAGAAGGACGACGAGGAAGACCCGGCTGATGAAAGCATCGAAGCCGGAGGAGCTTTCAAACGCCCCAAGAACAGGCCGATGGGCCGTCCTCACGGTACGCTCTTCTTAGTCGACATCCACTCGCGCACGGTGCTGTGGTCGACTTATCTCAAAGAGTACGATCCTTCGCCGAATAAGCTGCACCAGCAAGCGCGCAGCGTTGTTCAGCGGATCAAGAAGCAGCTGGGCGTCTCGCCGTAGCCCTGTCCCGTCCATAAACTGGTATTCGCAACCGCGAGTTGTTGCCAGCCTGCCGTAGCGCGGGGCTCGGATGGAAGTCCGCGCTTACGTCGGCCCGGAGGCCGACACGGCCCGCCGGGAGGCGCGCGCCACCTCGGGGCGGTTCGTCCCCCCTGTCCGCGGAATGTAGAACTCCAGCCGCGGGTCTCTCCGAGCCCCGCGCTATGGCAGGGTCGAGTCGGACCGTTCCACTAGCCGGATCGTTACACTATAACGACACGCCATTTCGTCCCCTGTTCCACCAAGGAGATCAACATGCGCTTTTCGTTCACTCTGAATCTGCCCCTGCTAGCATCCCTGGGCTTGGCGCTGCTCAACCCTCAGCCGTCGCTCTCGCAACCGAGCAACCGGCCCAAGACTCTGACTCCGCAATGGGAATCTCTCTTTAACGGCAAGGATCTCAGCGGCTGGAGAAAAGTCGGCAAAGAGAAGTGGGTGGTCGAGGACGGTACGATCCATGGCACGGGCATCACGGACGAGTACGGCTACCTGGCGACAGAGAAAATCTACAAAGACTTCCACTTCTCACTTCGCTTCAAGTGCGAAGCGGGCGGCAACAGCGGCGTTTATATTCACACCACCTTCGAGGGCGACACCCCCAGGGTCACTGCCGGACGCCAAATCGAAATCGACCGCAACATCGGACGCCACACCGGCGGCATCTACGGCGACGGCAAAGGCTGGGTCGCCTGGCCGGCTCCGGAGCTTGAGACCGTCATCCGACCATACGACTGGAACGACATGCTGATCATGGTCGAAGGCAACCGATATCGGACCTACCTGAACGGCGTACAAATGCTCGACTTTACCTACCCTTCACCTGTAGCAACCGAAGGCGTCATTGCGCTGCAGCTCCACTCCGGCGGGGAAGGGCGCATGCGTTTCAAAGACATCCACATCCGCGACTTCACCGAACGTTAGCAGCAGCCGACTGACTGTCCTGGGGATATGATCGGCCGTCTTTGGGAAACGATCGGCGAGGACCGCGGGCTGACGCCCTCGGCTCTTGAGCGGCGCCCCGGCTGATGGTCGCCTCCTTTGAGAAAACAATTTCCGCGGCACTCTCTTGTTCGAGCTGTGTGCTGCTGCCGAAAGCCCAGCGCTTTCGACTCTCAGCGACCAGCCTTCTCATCCCATCTCTGAAGCGGAATGCAGCAATCGGTCAGACGGGCCGGGTCAGCCGGACACCTTTTTCGCGCAGTTCGCGCGCGGCCTGGACAATATCCGGCCAGTGCTCCAAGAGTCTCCCCTGGTCGTGAACCAGACTTTGGACCATGCGGCGAACTTCCTCTTCGCTTCCCAGGTCCCGCAGGTCGCGGGGAATGAAGTATTTCGGACTGACGATCGCCCCGCGAACAGTTTGGCGGTGTTGTTGGCGGCAGGCCTGGTAATAGTCCGGTATTTCAGGATCAGGCCGATATTTCGAAGCTTCAGAAAAACTTTCGCCATGGCGCCTCCAAAAGCACGTTTTGACCGTATCGTCAAAATCCGCCAGGCTTCCCGAACTGATTTGCTGCAGGTGAGCGCCTAACCGGCGCAGCCCGTTCTGGCCGTCCTCCCCGCCGGAAACCTCCGGCGCACCGTGGATCAAGTGACGCACGATTTCGGAAAACCTCACTTTCGCGGCGTTCTTCATAAACTCCTCCAGCGGCTGCTTTCGCTGATGGGGAGGGTCGTGCCTTACGGTCCATGGGAGGTGGCCCAAGTAGGCGTCTCGGAAACACTTGCGCAGGGTGATTCCGAAAAGCGCGTCGGAACCCCGCTGAACCGGCATGAAGGGCGGCAACAGGCGGCGATTATCGAGCCCGAGGTTTCCGGCCATGCAGAGAAACCCCTCGCTTATCGTCGGCCTGGTGACGGCTCGCGCCACCTGACGGCTTTCGACGAACGCCAGGTAATCCTGCTCGGAAGTCAGCAGCCGGCGCCGCGACGCCGGGCCGACGGACAGGTATCCGGTACCGCCGATTCCGGAGTCGCCGACAATACCGGCCGAGGTCGCCGCGACTCGTCCTCCCAGCATCCGCAGCCTGCGGTCAAAAGCGGGCGCCATGCTGTCCAAATCAAGGCTGCCGGCGCCATCCACCGCGGGCATGCAGTCGCCAATTCCGCGTCCCAGCAGGGACTCGTGGATGGCGAAGAAATCCTGATCAGCCTTTGTGAGAGCGTCGAATGCCGACTGCCGGCCGCGATAGAACCAGAATTCAGTCGGATCGAACCGCGAGGTGAGCGCGAGGCCGCCGTGCTGCTCAGGCGGAGCCGCGATTTGGCAGAGAGTGTCATCATCGGCGATCACATAACAGCTTCCTATCGTGTCGAGCAGCAGAGAGTTGTAGCAAGAGCCGGTTGTGCGGTCATGGGGCTGCCGCCCCAGCACGGCGAAGCGAATCAAATCTCCCGGCAGCCCGGAGTAAGCCGCAATCTGATCCGCGAACGCTTCACGGTCCCGCCTTGAGGCATAGCGAAACGTTGCGCCCTGGCCCTTTTTGAGCTCCTCCAGCACGGCCCTGGTACGCTGCTGGGCGCCTGGTTCCAGAGCGTCGTCGACCACGATGAAGTCCACGGGTTTGCCGAACTGCCTGCTGTTGTCAAGGTAGGAAGCAATCCCGCGCCGCAGGATTTCCTCGCGGCCGCGAGTCGCCATCCCCAGCGCGGTCACCGACGGCGGATCCGCCGCCTGACCCGCGTGTGTCTGCTGGCACTGGCGGACGAGGTCTTCGTCAGACACCAGAAAGCCCGCTGCCGCAAGCGCCTCGAGCCGTCCCTTCACTGAGGCGAGCTGCTTGGCGTCGACGGCAATTTCACCTCCGCGCCGCTCCGCATAGTTTCGAAACCATTCGAATGCTGCGCTCATGAACCGGGGCATGCGAATCTTCGAGAGATCCCGCAAGCCCTGGACCTTGACCTCGCGAGACCATTGCAGCGCGTGCTTTTCGAGCGTACGGAACGTTCGGCAGTGGTGCAGCAATTGGGCGTCGCCGTGGCTGAGGGTCTCCGCGGCGTGAGAGACCTTGGAATGCGTCAAGGCAACGCCTTCTCCCAGCGTGAAAGTTTCGAGCTCAGCTTGCCGATAACGGGCCGGCATGATCTGGATAATCTATCAAACCGTACAAAAATGCGTGGCCGAGCTGAATTTAAGAGGAGCGAAAGTGGAAAAGCCCGTGCTTGATTGTGGCGGGTCCGCGCTACGATAGGGCCTGATGGACAACCCTGTCCCGCCGGCACCGGAATCACGGCGACCCCGGCTCCCCAGAGACGCGGCGGCGCTGATTTCACCCACGCCATCGAGCGCGTGCCTGCTGGCCGCGGCCTCGGCAGCCGCGCTCGTGTTGCTGTGGCAATCGCTTACGGTTCATTACAACTATTCCGGAAACTGGACCGCTCTGTTCCACACCGGCGACACTTATGCGGTGCCGCCCGGCCTGATCCCGGGCACTTACATTTTTGCCGAAACAGACGGCTACGACGGGATGTGGTACCGCTACATCGCGCACGATCCGCTGTTTCGCCGCGGCCTGGCGGAATTCATTGATGTCGCCGGTATCCGCTACCGCCGAATCCTGGTCCCGGGGCTGGCACACCTGCTGGGGACCGGCCGCCCGGAGTGGATTGATGGCGCCTATATCGCGGTTGTCTGGGCTTTTGTGGCTTTGGGCGTCTATTGGTGCAGCCGGTACTTTCATTCGCATGGGCGCGGCCCGGCCTGGGGACTGCTGTTTCTTCTGGCGCCCGGTACGCTGACTTCCATCGATCGCATGGTCGTGGCCGGCCCGCTCACGGCCCTTTTCGCGGGCTTTCTTTTTTACGCGGGAACAAGCTCCTGGAAAAAGGCCTATCTGATCGCCCTGCTGGCTTTCTTGACACGCGAGACGGGCATTCTTCTGATTGCCGGTCTGGTGCTGCACTTGGTGCTGGAGAAGCAGTACCGCCGGGCAATCTTGAGCAGCACGGCGGCCCTGCCTGCACTCGCATGGTATGCCTTTGTGTGGCGGCACGCGAAGCCCGGCGCGCTGCCTGACGTTTTTGCCTGGCCGCTGGTGGGAATCGTGCGGCGGATGTTCACGGTTCGCGAGTTCGCGGGGCCGGGTTGGAAGGAATGGATCTTCCAAACAGTGGATCTGCTTGCGGTGCTCGGTTTGCTGTTAAGCATTATCTTGGCCCTGTGGTGGATTTCGAAGCAGCCACTGAATCCGGCGGGTATCACGGTAGGATTGTTCTGTGTCCTGGGGCTGGTGCTGGGGAGCCCATACTACCTGAGGGAAGCGTACGGGTTCGCGCGTACTGTCTCACCGCTGCTGCTTTTCGTGCTGCTAGCCGGCGTTCGCAAACGCGCCTGGCCAGCGTTGCTCGCGCCGCTGTCGATGACGCTGAGCGTGGGGCTGTTCTTTGTAACTCCGGCGTGGCGGATCCTAATGGCCTTGGCGCGGTAGCGGCGCTCCTACCCCAAGATGGAACTCCGTTTCTTCCACCAGTTCAGAACGCGCTCAAACAGGGTGGACGGTTGCTCTATCTTTTTCACTTTGCGAGTAAGGCGAATCGGAGCAGCCGGAGGGGGGGCTGGCTCTTCAGCGACCCGATAGACGCGATACTTGATCAGAACATAGGTGCGGCTGGCGCGCTTGCCTTTCCTCTCGACGGTGATCGAGAAACCCGGCCCCGTACCGCGTTTGGTCACTAGTTTCGGATGGAATACCACCGGCAGATACCCGGTGAGACCGCGTTCAATTCCGATCGTTTGGTATACACCGCGCCTTCGGCTCCACATGAAGACCCGATACAAATCGAAATCGTGCTGCTGCTTGCTTCGCCCGACCTGCGTCCATAGCCAAGTCATCTTCGGGTTGCCCGAGCGGTCTTCCACCTCGCCCAGCGGAAAGTAGGAGATGACCCTGCGCCGTTCAGCATACTGTTTTACCTCGTCGGGTATGCCGGAATAGACGCCCGTTGTCAGAACCCAGCCGGGCTGGCCGTTCGACAGCCGCACCAGATACCAATCGTCGAGGCCGGTTGGAGGCGGAGGCGGCTTTCCAGGCTCGGGCGGGTTCGGCAGGCGCTGGCTGACTTGGTGGCGAAGCAGTTGCGCGCCTTCCTCCTCCTGAAGCTGATAGATGGTCGGCGACCAGCGCTGCGGCTCGAGATGGACGTTGAGGGTTTGCAGAGCATGAACCCTGCCCTGCTCGGGATCGGCGGCCGTCTGATCACTCAGTTGCCGCATCAGGTCGCGTATATCCGGTGTGATCAACTTCGAGTCCTGCGTCCAGCCCTCGACTCCGCTTGTCGTGCGAACCTTGACGAAACGGCGGCGGCGGGCGGCGATCTCGACGCGAGTGCCGAGCTTCAAGGTCGCCACCACCGGAGCATTCGGCAGCAGCTCTTTGCTGATCTCCACTGTGTTGCGGGCGATGAAGGCTTCAGGCAGAGGCGGCGGCTCGGATTCGGGTGCGCAACCCGCTAGCAGAGCGAAGAGCGGGAGGACGAAACCGAAAAACCGCGGCAGGGGGCTGAAACGGCCGACCGATGGTTGACAGGGCCTTGGTTGACTGGCCTGAGGTTGATCGAGCGATGTTTGGCCGTATGATGAGAACAGTCGGCCGTGCCTCATCCATCCCAGTTGCCTCGTGACCACTCGCCGCTGGCTGTTCAGTGTAGGGACTGTCATCAGCCCGTTTCCCCGGAGTCAGGCTCCCTAGGGAAGGAAGCGCACAACGAGGACTCTCCTTCTCAAGACTACTACTGCCCGATATGTTCTCGCGCGATTTCAGAACCGTTCGTGTGTCCGAGCTGCCGCTCGATGATCTGCCGCCGCTGTGGAACGCCTCTGGAACTGGCCGACGAACTAGGCATCGGTTGACGCGTCGCGGGTCAACGTGGCGGCGGAACACTTTACGAAATAGCCCGCCCCGGCGAAGCTACCTCCCGAAGAATCGGGAGGCGGCACGCGTGGACGCGTACGCCACGCCGAATTGACCGCAAGCCAGCGGCCGATTCGCGCTGCCCTCACAGAACGACGATCGGATGATAGAGCAGCGGCAGCTTGGCTTCCGCGATCGCCAGCAGGCGGCCGTCGGGGGCAATCGCCTTGACCAGCTTGGCGCCCTGCCGATTGCCGAAAGCGGACACGCGAAAGTCTCTCCCGTGGGCGATTCGCCCGGCGGTTATGTCGTCCACGCGCTCGGACGGTATTTCGGGAAGCAGTGATTCAGCGCGCAGGAATGCATCTTCGAGATTCCCCTGACCGCGCAGGCCTTCCAGTTCTTCCAGCGTGTGAGCGTTTTCAACCGTAAACTCGCCCATGGCTGTGCGGCGGAGGCTTTCGACATGGGCGCCGACAGCGAGTTTCTGTCCTAGTTCGTGCGCCAGCGAGCGCATGTAAGTTCCGGTGGAGCAACGTACGCGCACCTCCGCCCGGTCGCCTCGGACTCCGAGCAGCTCGAATTCGTAGACGTGTATCTCGACTGGCTCCAGACGCACCGGCTTGTTCTTGCGTGTTAGCTTGTAGGCCGGAACGCCGTCGATTTTCTTGGCGGAGATCGGCGGCGGCGTCTGCATCAGTTTTCCAGTGAAGCGAGGCAGCAGGTCTTTGAGTTGTTCCTGGCTGAGAATAATCTGCTTGGCCTCGGAAGTTGCTTCGCCGTCGGCGTCGTATGAATCGGTGGAAAAGCCGAATCGGATCACGGCCTCGTAGGTCCGCTCGTGATGCAAGAAGAACCGCGCCAGGCGGGTGGCTCGGCCCACGATCATCGGCAGAACACCGGTGCCCAGGGGGTCGAGCGTGCCCAGGTGGCCGATGCGTTTGATGCCGGTCAGGCGGCGCAACTTTTGAACCGCGCCGTGGGAGGAAATGCCCGCGGGCTTGTCGAGAATTAGAACACCGTCCATCAAAGGTTATTCTACCGGTTCAACGGAATCGCGCCGGGTCAAACTAGCGCGGGCTCGTCATGTCCTCCCGTTCTCAACAAGGCGGTTTTTCAAGAAACCCAGGACCTCAACCGAAAAGTAGGACGGCGGTTCAATTGCAAACACAGGTCTGGTTCGCAGCAGCGCCAAGTCGACGCCAGGCCATCCGGCGACGTCAGCGCTTTTTCCGACGACCGCGTAGGCGCTTGCCCGGTTGAAATACAACTGATTGCTGAGCTTGAAGTCTTCGGTTCCGAAACGCAGGACAGGAAGATACACATCCGGGTTTAGAAATCCGAGAATACTGTTCGACTCCATGATGACGAACTCGCGGTCCGCCAGCAGGCGGTTGAGTTCCGGCATGGCGAGGTCCAACTGACCGGTCCGGGTACGCACCCAGTAGACTCGCTCGGCGCCGGCTTTAAGAAACCGGGAGGTGTCGGAGCCGGAGTCCGGGTCCATCTCCCGCGTGATGGCGAAGGGGCAATCGGGGTCGCCGACGACGCAGTCGCAGTCGTGTCCGTTGGCCGAACAAACGCCGTGGCCGTACTGCGTGATCTTGAGGGCGGTCCAGCGGAATTCCGGGCTGGCGGCAATGATCCCGGCGGCGAGCGAGGTTTTGCCGACGCCGCGGCTGTGTCCGCCGATGACGACGAGTTTCATTTCCGTTGAGCCGTTGAGCCGTTGAGCGGTTGAGCCGTGCGGCGGTGTCCGACGATGATCACGAGCTTCATTTCCCTTTCTCCGCTTCGGCGGCCTTTCTGAGTTCTTTCAGCTCGGCCATGATCTTCGGCAGCCGGTTCACCAGCGCGAGCTTTCGCAGATGCTCGCGGAGCGGACGGGAGGGCGTGCCCCAAAGTGTTTCGCCCGGCTGAATCTTGCGAAAGGGGAGGATGCCGCACTGTCCGCCGATGACGGCTTTGGCGCCGATATGCGCCTTCTCGCCGATACCGGCCTGGCCGCCCATGACGACGTAGTCCCCGACGATGACCCCGCCGGAGAGCCCTACCTGGGCGGCCATGACGACGTGTTTCCCCAGGCGGCAGTTGTGGCCAATGTGGACCATGTTGTCGAGCTTGGAGCCGTCTCCGATCACGGTTGCTCCCAGCGCGCCCCGGTCGATGCAGGCGTTGGCGCCGATTTCCACATCGTTGCCGATTTCAACCGTACCGATCTGCGGGAACTTCTCGTAGTGGTCTTGTTCGAACGCATACCCAAACCCGTCGGCGCCCAGCACGCACCCGGAGTGCAAAATGACCCGGTCCCCCGCCGTGACGCCGCCGTAGATGAACACGCCAGCGTGAACCCGGCAGTCTTTGCCTAAGCTGGAGCCGCGGCCGACGGTCACCCCAGCCGCAATCACGGTGTTTTCGCCAACTCGGACTCCGTCTTCTAGAACGGCATGGGGTCCTACCGAGACACCCTCCGCAAGTTGAGCTGAATCAGCCACAACGGCGGTCGGATGGATGCCAGCGTCAGGCCGCTCGGGAGGGTGCAAAGCCCTCAAAACACGGGCGAACGCGTTTCGTGGTTGCGCAATGCGGATCACGGTTCGGTCGGCGGGCCGTCCCACATCGGGAGCTATCATCAAACAGCCGGCCTGAGACGCAGCCGCCACTGTTTCCGCCTTGTCTCCCTCCACGAAGGCGATCTCGGACGCCGTTGCCAGCTCGACGGCGTTGCAGGCCGTCACTTCGAGAGTTCCATTGCCTTCGACGCCGGCCTCGAGAAGGTCGGCGATTTCCTGGACTGTCATCGTTCAGTGATATGACCTAACCCAAAACCGCTTGCCATCGAATACGGCTCCGAGCACTTTAGTATCGTAACAAGGTATGTCCTATTTCCCGCCTCCGCGTTCTCGCGGGGGAATTCACCGATTCTCGCGGCTGTCAATCGGCTGTGCTCTCTTGCTGCTTTGCTCGGTTCCCGCCGGGGCCTGGGGTCCTCTCGGCCATCGGGTGATTGCCCGCATCGCGGAGCAGCATCTCGGCCCCAAGGCTCGTGGCCGTTTGCGGTTCTACTTCGGCAAGGACATGCAACTTGCCGACCAGGCCATGTGGGCGGACGAGGTCCGCGAGCAGCGTCCCGAGACGGCGCCCTGGCACTACATCAATATCCCTCCGCAGGCAACCGCGTTCAAGGCCGAACGTGATTGTCCCCAGGACGATTGCGTGACCGCCAAGATTCGCGAATTCGTGGGCATTGCGCGGCTCGCTCTGCGAGGTAAAGACAACATCACCGACGCCGCGCGGTACGTGATTCATCTGACGGCTGACCTCCACCAGCCTCTCCACGCCGGCCATCTCGAGGACCGCGGCGGGAACGGAATCATGGTGAAGTTTCGCGGCGAAGACAAGAATCTGCACCAGGTTTGGGACACGGGAATCCTCCGCCTGACCGGCGAGGATGAGCTGGCGCTCGCGGACCGTCTCAGCGCGCGGATCACGCCGGAGAAGAAGAAGGAATGGCTGCGAGGCCAGCTCCGGGACTGGGTCTGGGAATCACACTTGGCGGCCGTCCAGGTTGCCTATGGGGCCCTGCCCGCCGGGGAAAGCAAAGTGCTCGGTGATGAATACTTGCGCCAAGCCCGCGCCGTGATTGAGGAACAACTCGCCAAGGCGGGCGTCAGGCTGGCGGAGCTGCTGAATCAGACCTGGCCTTGAGATTTTGTCTCGCGCGCCGATAGCGCCGTTTCCAAGACATTTTGTTCCATCGGGCGAAGAAGCATTGCGCTTCACGCTGCCTGGCGGGCACACTTTCTTTCATGCTCGAGCAGAAATCGCTTCACCTCGAGTCCGCCCGCGTAACCGGTGAGCTTGCCGTTTGAGCCAACGACGCGATGGCATGGGATGAGCAAGCTGACCGGGTTTTTCCCCACGGCCGCGCCGATTGCCCGCGATGCCTGGGGCTTGCCCACCTCGCCGGCGACTTGCTGGTAGCTGCGCGTCTCGGCGGGCGGAATCGTTCCCAGAGCCTTCCAAACGGCGAGCTGAGTTGGTGTTCCCTGGATGTCGAGAGGGATTTCGGGGGCGTAATCCAGGTCACCGGCGAAGTAACAGTAAGTAAATGCCTGGGCGCGTAACAGCCACGGGTTGCCGTGTCCTGGTTGGCGCGAGTCTCGCGGGAAACGTTGATCCATCGCTTCGACTTGGGAGTCGAAATACAGCGCCGACAAACCCTTTTCGCTGGCCAGCATGTGAATGCGGCCGACCGGCGATTCAACGCTAGAGTAGTTCATTGACAGTACTCCTCTGAACCGGATTGTCTGTTTGAGCTGCCTGAAAGCAGCTTCATGCTAGCATACCGGCGCGGCTGGTCCCGGTGGCCGGCGGAGCCAGCGGGATGCCGGACCAAGCTGTTCAGGACTTGCCCGTTCGCCAGTGTTTCCGATACTGGCCGGCACGGAAAACCATGTCCGATCCGCGCCTGATTCGATCCGGAACTGACCTGCCGCGAGCTGGCCGAGATCGGCGCCCGCTTTGACGTGCGGGTCCCAAGGCGCTGACACGGCCCGATGGCGGCGTTATTCAAAACGTGTGACGACGTATCTTTTCCAAGTAAAATAGACCCATGCCTAAAGCGACTTGGGAAGGGGCTGTTCTGGCGGAAAGCGACAACTGCGTTCAGGTTGAGGGAAATTACTACTTTCCCACTGAGTCCGTCAACCGGGAATACTTCAAATCCAGCAGTGAAAGCTCACACTGCCCTTGGAAGGGTGACGCCAGCTACCACGACATAGAAGTTGACGGTAAACGCAACCCGGCGGCGGCATGGTATTACCCCGAACCGAAGGACGCCGCGAAGGAAATCAAAGACCATATCGCTTTCTGGCGCGGCGTGAGCGTCGAAGGCTAACTCACCACGTGGCGAGGCGAAGTGAGTGATAGGCCCGTCAGTACGAGGCTCGCCGCCCCGACATGGTGCGCGCATTCTTGCGTGCCGTGTCGCGATTCATGGCGACATTGCTTCGACACAGCACGGTGAGTACGCTCAGCAAGCGCAACGAAGTAATGGGGCCCTGTCGCGTGCTTCGCCCGTCGGGCGGCAGGGAAAGCGGGTTACGGTCACGGCTCGCGTGTGGCGGTCTACTCGACGGTCACGCATTTGGCCAGGTTGCGCGGCTGATCGACGTCGCATCCGCGCAGCACTCCGATATGGTAGGCAAGCAGTTGCAGCGGCACGATCTCAAGAATCGGCAGCAGCAGCTCGGGGGCGGCTGGGATCTCGATGACGTCGTCTACCAGCGCCGGTAAAGTCCGGTCGCCTTGGTTCACCAATGCCACGACGCGGCCCTGGCGCGCCTGGACTTCCTTGATGTTGGCGAGAGTCTTTTCGTAACGGACTCGACTGCTTTCACTGGCCGGATCTTGCGTGGCGATCACGACCACCGGCAGATCTTCATCGATCAGCGCGTTGGGCCCGTGCTTCATTTCGCCGGCCGGGTAGCCCTCGGCGTGAATGTAGGAGATTTCCTTGAGCTTGAGGGCCCCCTCGAGAGCAATCGGATAGTGAATTCCGCGTCCGAGAAACAAGAAGTCCTCGGCGCGATAGAGGGTTCGCGCCAACTGTTCGCATCGATCGTCGCAGTTGAGAACCGCCTCCAGTTTGTTGGGGACGGCGAGAAGCTCCTGAACCAGGTTCTTCGACAAAGCCGGCGGGATTCTCTTCTTCGTTTGGCCCAGGTAAAGCGCAAGAATCGCCAGCGCCGCTAGTTGAGCGGTAAATGCCTTCGTCGAGGCAACCCCAATCTCGGGACCGGCGTGGGTATAGACGGTGCCTGTCGCCTCCCGAGTCAGCATGGATCCGAGCACGTTGCAGATCGCCAGAGTCTTCGATCCCTTGCTGATCGCTTCACGCTGAGCAGCCAGCGTGTCGGCGGTTTCGCCCGACTGGCTGATCAGCACGGTCAGAGTTTTGTCACTGAGAATCGGATCACGATAGCGAAACTCGCTGCCGTAGTCGACTTCCACGGGCAATTGGGCGAGATGCTCGATCATGAACTTGCCCGCCAGCGCCGCGTGCCAGGAAGTGCCGCAAGCCACAATCCGCACTTGTTCAATGGCGGCGCACTCCTCGGGAGTGATCTCCATCTCGTCCAGGAACACCTGCCCGGTTTCCCGGCCCACGCGGCCGAGCAAGGTGTCGCGAACCGCCCGCGGCTGCTCGAAGACTTCTTTGAGCATGAAGTGCTTGTAGCCGCCTTTTTCCGCCATCACGGGGTCCCACAGGATGTGCCGCACCGGGCGGTTCACGGGACGGCCTTCAAAGTCCATTACACGGACACCGCGCGCCGTGAGCACGGCTATGTCGCCATCCGCCAGGAAAAACATGTCTCGAGTGTGATGCAGGATGGCGGGCACGTCGGAAGCCACGAAGTACTCGTTGTCACCCAGTCCCACGACGGCCGGCGGACCGCTCCGGGCGGCAACAATCTTTCGTGGATCACGGTTCGAAACAGCGGCCAGAGCGAACACGCCCCGGAGCTGGCGAATCGCCCGGCGCAGGGCCTCTTCCAAGGCGACGCCGGGGACGCTATGTTTCGCAATCAGATGCGCAATGACTTCCGTGTCGGTATCGGTGACAAACTCGTGCCCCTGCTCTTCGAGTTCCGCCTTGAGCGGGAGGTAGTTCTCGACGATTCCGTTGTGGACAACGACAATATCGCCGGTCGAATCGCGGTGGGGGTGCGCGTTCTCTTCGGTCGGCCGGCCGTGGGTGGCCCAGCGAGTGTGGCCAATGCCGTAGGAGCCGGCGAGCGGGTTGAGCCTCAGCGCTTCCTCGAGGTTGCGGAGCTTGCCGGCGGCCCGGCGCACGCCCAGGCCCTCTCCGTTGGCGCTGACCGCGAGTCCGGCGGAATCATAGCCGCGATATTCCAGGCGGCGCAGACTGTCGATGATGATCGGCGCCGCCTCATTCGGCCCTATATAACCTACAATTCCGCACATAGCGCCTCAGCTCTTCCAGTCGATGCGATACTCCTCGATAACGGGATTCGCCAGAACTTCGCGAGCGATCTTGTCGACCTGCTCCCGAGCGGTTTCTGGCGGGGTCTCGTCGCCGATTTCCACTTCGAAATACTTGCCTTGTCTCACATCAAGGACATTCTTGTGGCCGAGCCCGTTGAGCGTGGAGCGGATGGTGCGGCCTTGGGGATCAAGGACGGTCTTTTTGAAGCTGACGTGGATAACTGCCTGCATGACTTATTATCGTCACTTTCCAATGCAGAAGGTTGAGAAGATGTTGCCTAGTATGTCCTCTACCGTGGTCGCTCCGGTTACCTGGTCGATTGGCCGCAGCGCTCCGTAGAGATCGAGCAAAAGCATCTCGTGCGGCACGGCAGTGTCCACGGCGGCCTGCGCGTTTTCTAGCTGAGTCAGCGACTCCTTGAGCAAGGTTTCGTGACGGATATTGGTGATGAAGCTGCCCTCTTGGAACTCCCCGCTGTTCGGCAAAACCGTCTCATGGATTTGTTCTCGCAGCTCGCTGATGCCTTCTCCCGTAAGCGCTGAGACACGCAGCAGTTTTTCGCCGGGATGCGCTTTCGCGGGCAAATCACTCTTGTTGCCAACGAGCAAGCCGCGGCCACTCTCACGGGCCTTCGACCATATTTCTCTATCGGTGGCTTCGAGGTCCTCCGACAGGTCGATCACAACCAAAATCAGGTCGGCGTCGGCAAGAGCTTCGTAGCTCCGTTCGACTCCCATGGATTCGGCGACATCCCGTGCCGGCCGGATGCCGGCGGTATCAATCAGTTTTACCGGCAATCCGCGGATGGAAACGACTTCGCTCACCGCGTCGCGAGTTGTGCCGGGCAGCTCGGTGACGATCGCACGCTCCTGTTCCAGCAGGCTGTTGAATAGGCTTGATTTGCCGACATTCGGACGGCCCAGTATCGCCAGCGTCAATCCGCCGCGTACAACCTTTCCGAAACGAAAGCTGTCGGTCAGCTTCCGAACACCCTCGATCACCGGGCGAAGCCGCGAAAGGATTTGGCCGCTGGAGGCGACACTGATATCGTCCTCGGCGAAATCGATTCCGGCTTCCAGCAGCGCGATAAGATCGCAGAGCTGTTTCTTGACCGGCGAGAGGCGGCGGGAGAGCGCTCCTTCGACCTGCTGCACGGCGACGCGCGCCTGGTAGAGGGTCGTGGCCTCGATCAAATCACGAACCGCTTCGGCCTGCGCTAAGTCGATGCGTCCGTTCAGGAAGGCTCGCTGGGTGAACTCGCCGGGCTCGGCCAGCCGCGCCCCCAGCTCGATCGCTCTCTCAATCGTGAATGACAGCACCACCGGCGAACCGTGGCAAGACAGCTCGACAACATCCTCGGCTGTATAGGAATGGGGCTTCTGAAAGAATGTAACGACGATCTGATCGACGACCCGATTTTCCTGGTCGACCAGCTCGGCGACGGCGGCATGGTGAGGCTCGGGGAACTTCTTCCCTCTGCCGGAATCACCGCGAATCAGGCGTTCGGTAATCGCCACCGCGGCGGGTCCCGACAAGCGCACTACACCCAGCCCTCCCCGGCCCGGCGGAGTCGAAAGAGCGACGATGGTGTCTTCGGGAAGAAGGGGACGAGACTGGGACGCAGGCGGGGATTCAACGGGAGGCAAGTTCAACCTCCGCTAGCGTCGTTCTTTTGGATCGGCCGGGTAAACAACGGTGTGCCGGCGGGGAGCGACGCCTTCCGACAGGGATTTCACTTCCGGATCATCGCGCAGCGCCAGGTGGATGATGCGCCGCTCGCGCGAGCTCATGGGCTGAAACCGGAACGGAACGCCCGCTTGTTTGACTTTCTCGGCAGCCGCCTCCGCGCTCAGCCGCAGCTCTTCGATGCGCAGCACGCGATAGTCCTGGCAGTCGAAAACGAGCCGGTACCGTTCCCGGTGCGGGACGCGCAAAGCCTCCAGGGTCAGCTGCTCGATCGCCAGCAACAGCTCGCCGCGCTGGGCCAGCAGCAGGCCGGTATCCGAGCCCTGAAAGTTAACGATCAAGTCCGGAGAAAAGAGATTTCGGTTTGGCAGGTTCTCCCCGGACTCCAGCGCGTAGTTCAGGTCCAGTTGGGCCGCCTTCAGCAGTGGCTCCACAAAGCCATCGATTTTGGGTTCGATAGCCTCGGCCGTCCAGTCTTGAAAAGACATTATTTAGCGGAAGAGAGCCGGATACACTAGCTGCTTTTCTTCTTTTTCCTTCGTTTTTGTGGCTGCTCAATCTCGATTGGGTCCGAAGGGAGACGATTGAGCAGAACCTGCTGACCTACACCGACCAAATTGCTAGTCAACCAGTATAACACCAGGCCGCTCGAAAACCCGTAGAAGAAGAAGCCCATCATGAGCGGCATGAACTTCATGAGCTTCATCTGCGTGGGGTCGCCCCCAGGCGTCGGCGTCATACTCTGCATCCAGAACTGCGAGGCGACCATTGCCAGCGGCAGGACCCGAATCGCCAGCTGCTCCGGTTGGGAGAGATCGGCGACCCATAGCCACTCAGCCTGGCGCATCTCAATGGCGACGGTAAGAACGCGGTAGAAGCAGATGAAGAAGGGCAGTTGAATCACCATCGGCAGACAGCCGCCCATGGGATTGACGCCGTGCTTCTTGTAGAGCGCCATCATCTCTTCGTTCTGTTTCTGCTTTTTTGGATCGTTCATCTTCAGGCCCTTGTACTTCTCGTTGATCTGCTTCACCAACGGTTGCAGAGCCTGCATTTTTTTCATCGAACCCGAACCCTTCCACTTCAACGGAAACAGGGCCAGGTTGATCACAAAGGTGACGAGGATGATCGCCCAGCCGTAGTTGGCGACGACGTTGTCGTGGGTCCAGACCAGCATGAAGAACAGCGGTTTGGCAAGCACCCCCAGGTAGGATCCGAAATCAACGATCTCTCCCAGTTCCTGCCGTATGCTGGTGAGCAGCAGGAATTTCTTGGGGCCGACGAACGCCTGAAGCTGGTTCTTTTCTCCGCCGCCGATCGCCATCGCGGCAAAAGGTAGCTTTTCATCTCCGTTCGCCGCTTCGAGCTGGACTGCACGTGATTCCAGCCGAAGCTCCGAACTCTCGCCGGCGGGCAGGAAGGCGGCCGTAAAGAACAGATCGTCGATTCCAGCGTAGGAATAGGAGCCGGTGTGCACGGACCCTTCTTCTTCGACATCCCCGGCCAAATTCCTCGTTAACTCTTGGTCGGCGGGATCATAGTAAAAAGTCGAGCTGTTGAGGTAATCGTTGAGCTGGGCCGTGTCCCCGAATCCGCCGTTCCAGGTAAGCATGTGCGAGCGCGGAGCGCCTCTTTCCAGCAGCTCTGTCTCGACTTCGAGCAGATAACCCTCGCGCTCGAAACGAAACGTCTTCGTGGCCGTGTAGCCGCCGCCGGAATACTCGAAGACCACCGTTGCAGGCGCCTGCCGGACCGCCATCCCGCGATTGACGGTAAACAAGGCGTCATCCAGAGCCGCAATCGGCTCTCCCCCTGGAAGGGCCAACCGGAAAGGCTTGCCGAACTCCTTAGCGCCCTCCTCGTGGACCAGGTCGAGCGGTTCGCCCGCCGCGTTCTGATAGTCCTTCAGCACCCACTTGGTGACAATACCACCGCGGTTGGAAAAGGTGACCGTGAAGGAATCAGTTTCAACGACGATCTCGCGCTCGGTGTCGTCGGCCTTGGCTTGCGGCTCAGCGGCCGGCTCTTCGGGTGAGGGCGGCGGGGCGGCAGCCGGGTCATCGGGTGAGAACGGCGCGGAAGCGGCCGGTTCCGGCGAGGCGGCAGGGGGAGGTGTTCCCTGGGCGGCTTGTTCTGTCGCCGACTCCTGGGCTTGCGGCGCCGGCGGCCTCGGTGGAGCCGTCAGATTCGCGACATAGACATACGCCGCAATGGCCACCGCCGAGAGCACGCAAGCCAGCAGCAGCCGTTTCTGGACAAATTGCTCGTCGTTTTCTTCAGGCATCGGGAACCGGATCGTGGCCACCGGGAGCAAACGGCCGGCAGCGCAGCACTCGCTTGGCGGCCAGCCATAGACCCCGGCTCACTCCGTGCCGCTCGACTGCCTCCTTGGCATATACCGAGCAGGTTGGATAGAACTTGCAGAAAGAAGGAAACAGCGGTGAGATGCCGCCCTTGTACACGACCAGAGCGGTGACAACCAGTTTGCGGCCCAAGCGGGCGATGAAGCTATCGCCTCCCACGATGGCGTCCTCGCCGGCTGTTTGGGCGGGCTGCTTGCTGGAAGGCATGGCGTATTTCTGCTTCAAGGGCCGGCCAGGCGGAGTCGATGATCGGACGACGGGCTTGCAGCACGATCTCACAACCGTCCGCGAGCTCGGTGAGGTTACGGCGGACCGCTTCTCGAAGACGTCTCTTGACACGATTACGGACAACAGCATTGCCTATTGCGCGGCTGACGGCCAGTCCTGTCTTGCCGGGCTCCCCTGTTTCCGCTTGTCTGGAAATAGCGGAAAAAAAGGTACTCGTCCAGCGGACGCCCTCGCGATAGATACGCTGGAATTGGGCTCTGCCGCGGAGGCGCCGAGATTTGGGGAAACTTGCCGAACCGGTTGGAACTGGCTCCGCCGGCCTATCTCTCGGAGCTGACGGTGAGGACATGCCGACCCTTCGCCCGCCGCTTCGCCAAGACCTTCCGCCCGCCAGGGCTTTTCATGCGGGCACGGAATCCGTGCACTTTAGCGCGGCGGCGCCGATTCGGCTGAAACGTTCTCTTGGGCATTCGCTTTCCCCACTGCTCGCGGGGACGACCTCCAGGATCGTCTCACCGCGAACTCTGTCGCAAAAACACTCAGTTTATCAGTCGTTTGGCGAGGGGGTCAAACAGGCGGTTCCATCAAGCCTCGATTGGCGCCGTTCCATTCCTCTCAGCAGCCGCTAGCGGCCCGTCTTCGCCTTCTTCGCGGAGGCAGGCCGGACACGCGCCGGAAGAGGCCGCTTCAGCGGGACCAGCGATCGCGAGAAGGCCGCCGGAGGCTCCCGCGGCAGCGAGCCCATCTGTTCGGTCACGTAGCTGACGAACTCCTGCATTTGATGCTGCATCTCTTCCATCTTCTCGCGCATGTTGAGAACAATCTCCACGCCGGCGAGATTGACTCCAAGATCACGGGTCAGAGAAAGTATCGTCTCCAGCCGCGACATGTCGGCTTCGGTATAGAGACGTGTGTTGCCTTCGGTGCGTGACGGCTTCAGCAGTCCTTCCCGCTCGTAGAGCCGCAGCGTCTGAGGATGCACGCTAAACTGATTCGCCACCACGGAAATGGTGTAGGCGCCCTCCGTTTTCTTTCGCCTCGCCATTCTATTCCTGATTCCACAGCTCGGCGCGCGGATCTTCGGGGTTCACTTTCGCGAACTCACGCGCCAGCTCTTTGGAAGCTTCGTCGGCAATCGAGGGCACGACGATCTTCACTTCAACAAACTGATCTCCGCGGCGGCGGCTGCGGCGGTTCAGCACTCCCTTTTCCCGCAGCCGGAACGTCTTTCCTGAATTCGTGCTGGGAGGAATCTTCAGCAAAGCCTTGCCGTCGATCGTCGGCACTTCGATCTTCCCGCCAAGAATGGCTTCTGGAATGGTAACCGGCGCTTCGATGTGAATATCATCCGCCTTGCGCTCGAAGAAAGGATGAGAGCCGACACGGGTGACGATGTAGAGATCACCGGATGCTCCGCCCAGGTGTCCGGCGTTTCCTTTGCCGGGAACACGCAACCGTGACCCAGTCTGCGCACCGGCCGGAATCCGCACTTCAACCGTCTCGTTGTGCCCAACCCGGCCGGAGCTGCCGCAGGCGGAGCACGTATTCCGGAGCTGTCCTCTGCCCTGACAGCGCGGGCAGGTGATGTTGAACCTCATGGCCCCGACTGTTTGGTTTACCTGGCCGCTGCCGCCGCACTCCGTGCATTGAGCTGAACCGGACGCAATGTTGCCCAAACCGCGGCACTGCGTGCAATTCTCCTGACGAAAAATGCTCAGGCGAATCGTCGTGCCGCGGATGGCGTCCCAGAACCCGATGTCAACGGTGTATTCGAGATCTTCTCCAGGCCGGGCGATGGCCTCAGGACTGCCACCGGAGTCACCCTGCCGGAAAATCTGCGAAAACAGATCGGAAAATCCGCCCCGGCTCTCCTTGCCGGCCTGTCCGCGGGGCCCGCGCGCGCCCCCCGCGGTGAAATTGGAAAAATCGAAGCCGCTGAAGTCGAAACCGCCCTGCCGCGCCCCCCCTCCGGCTCCCGCATACGGCCCGGCGTCGGAGTAAAAGCCGAACTCGTCATACATCTGACGCTTCTTCTTGTCGCTGAGGATGTCGTAGGCTTCTTGGACGGTCTTAAAGCGGTCCTCGGCGGATTGGTCCCCCGGATTGACGTCAGGATGGTATTTGCGCGCCAGGCGGCGATAGGATTTGCGGATTTCGTCGGACGAGGCGCCGCGCTTCACGCCAAGAACCTTGTAGTAGTCCTTCTGCTGTGTTGTCGTCACGGCGAATCTTCCTCATCCAGGTACGCCGGCTTTAGCGCCGCGTGTTCGGCGGAGCGCGCGGCCTTCGTCGGGCCGTCTAACACCCTCAGCTCTTCGATTTGTCATCCACATCGACGAACTCGGCGTCGACGACGTCGTCCTTCTTGTCCTTGTCTCCCGAGTCCGCCTCGCCCGCGGCCGCGCCATCCCCGCCCGGGCCCGGTTGGCCGTCCACGGGAGCCTCGGCGGCGGTCGCCTTATACATCGCTTCAGCCAGCTTGTGGCTGGCTGTCGTCAATTCCTCGACCGCCTTGTTCATCTCGTCATGATTGCTGCCCTGTATCGCTTGTTTCGTTTTCTCGATAGCGGACTCGATGGTTTTGGCGTCTTCGTCGCTGATCTTGTCGCGGTGCTCCTTGAGTGTCTTCTCGGTGCTGTAGATCATGGCATCCGCGCGGTTGCGCGTTTCGACTTCCTGCTGGCGCGCGCGATCTTCGGCGGCATGTTTTTCGGCGTCTTGGGCAATCTTGTCTACTTCTTCATTTGACAGCCCGGAAGAGCTGGTAATCGTGATTTTTTGCTCCTTCGATGTCGCCTTGTCTTTAGCGGACACGTTGAGAATGCCGTTGGCGTCGATGTCAAAGGTCACCTCCACCTGCGGTATGCCGCGCGGCGCCGGGGGCATTCCGATCAACTGGAACACACCGAGCAAACGATTGTCGGCGGCCATCGACCGCTCACCTTGATAGACCTTGATTTCGACCGATGTCTGGTTGTCGGATGCCGTCGAAAAGATCTCGCTCTTGCGAGTGGGGATCGTGGTGTTCCGCTCAATGAGCTTAGTAAAGACACCGCCCAGCGTCTCGATCCCCAGCGAAAGAGGCGTCACGTCGAGCAGCAAAACGTCCTTGACGTCTCCGGCCAGCACGCCGCCCTGCACGGCGGCGCCGACGGCGACGACTTCGTCAGGATTGACACCCTTGTGCGGATCCTTGCCGAACAGCTCTTTCACTAACTGCTGAACCCGCGGGATCCGCGTCGATCCGCCAACCATCACCACCTCGTCGAGCTGGCCGGGCGTGAGGTCGGCGTCCGCCAGGGCCCGCTTGCAGGGCTCCAAGGTGCGCTTCAACAGGGGCTCCATCATCTGCTCGAGGCGCGCCCGCGTGAGCTTCAACTGCAAGTGCTTCGGACCGGAAGCATCCGCCGTGACGAAGGGCAGATTGATCTCGGTCTCGAGCAAGGTCGAAAGATCCATCTTGGCCTTCTCGGCCGCTTCCTTCAGACGTTGCAATGCCATGTTGTCGCCCGAGAGATCAACGCTCTGATCGCGCTTGAACTCCGCGATAATCCACTCGATCAGCATCTGATCGATGTTGTCGCCGCCCAGGTGGGTGTCTCCATTCGTCGCCTTGACTTCGACGACGCCCTCGCCAACTTCAAGAACCGAGATGTCGAACGTGCCGCCCCCGAAGTCGTAGACGGCGATGGTCTCGTTCTTCTTCTTATCGAGCCCGTAGGCAAGAGCCGCAGCCGTTGGCTCGTTGATGATTCGGTCTACTTCCAGACCGGCGATCTTGCCGGCGTCCTTGGTAGCCTGACGCTGCGAGTCGTTGAAATACGCCGGCACCGTGACCACTGCTTGCGTCACCTTTTCGCCGAGATAGGACTCCGCCGCCGCCTTGAGCTTCCCCAGGATCATGGCCGAGATTTCCTGCGGCGTATACTCTTTACCCGCCGCCTGAATCTTGACCATGCCGTCACCTTTACTGATGCTGTAGGGAACCAGTTTCGTCTCTTCCGCGACTTCATCGGAACGCCGTCCCATGAACCGCTTGATCGAGAAGATCGTATTCTCGGGATTGGTCACACCCTGCCGTTTCGCCGCCTGACCGACAAGCCGCTCATCATTCTTTGCGAAAGCGACAACCGATGGAGTGGTTCGCCCGCCCTCCTGATTCGCAATGACGGTCGGTTGGCCCGCCTGCATGACGGCTACAACCGAATTTGTCGTTCCAAGATCGATACCAATGATCGCCATTGTCTGAAGCCTCCCTAATCTACATCGCCGCCGCACGCGGCGAGGTGTACCCTGCACAGGCACAAGCTGCCTGTGGGAACTACCTATATTTTAGTATACACACATTATTAAATATTAGTGGACTGTTGTCAACATCAAGGATGCCAGCGAGACCAAGAAAGTTACAAGCACTTGATTCGTAGATTGTTTTTACCGACTCGCCTTCACTGAACGCACGCCGCCGCAGAGCCTCCACCGCCACTGCATTCGGAGTGATTTCTCCCATGGATCATCTCCGCAAACGAGTCTCAATCCAGTAGTGCGCCGACGCCATGGCCAGAATAGCGAATATAATCTCCCGTAGGACGATGAACCCGATCCACCAAGTCACCTTGGCCTCCTCCTCCAACGGTGTAACCCTCTGCTACATTACCGGCCGCGGCGGCCTGAGGGATGACCTCCCGTGCCAGATCGGGCGCGCTCTGGAAGCGGGCGTGGATTTAATCCAGATTCGCGAGAAAGACCTTTCGAGCCGGGAGCTTTACGAACTCGCTCGAGGCGCCCTGAGTTTGGCGAACCCCGCGGGAACTCGCATCTTATTGAACGAGCGGGTCGATGTGGCACTAGCCGCGGGGGCGGCCGGGGTTCACTTGCCATCCAACGCCGTCGCCCCGTCGAGGATTCGTTCGGTCACGCCCCCGGATTTCTTGATCGGAGTCTCTTGCCACAGCATGGAAGAGGTTCGGCTCGCCGAAACCGAAGGCGCCGACTATATCGTGTTCGGCCCGGTATTCCCAACGGTTTCCAAGATGAAGTACGGGGCCCCGCGGGGACTGCCGGCGCTGACAGACGCTGCCCGGGCGGTCAGAGTGCCCGTTCTTGCCTTGGGGGGCGTAACCCTGGATAACGCGGGCCGATGCCTCGACAGCGGGGCTGCTGGAATCGCTGGAATCTCCTTATTTCAAGAAAGTGCCAATCTCTCTGCTGACGTTGCCACGCTTCACGCCATTCGGTCCGGATCAGATCGGGCCGCTTTGGATGACGGGCCTTGCCACTAACAGTTTCTGGCGGAAAGCGGTATTCGAAATACCTAGTCACGCTAGACCGCCGTTCGTCCCGCAGCGAGTCGTTGGCGCGCCGAAAAGTCCGTTTATTTAAGGGCTCTGGCCCCAAGCCTTGCCATGAAAAAGCGGTGGCGCCGTGCCCTCGCGGCGGCACGTCAAAAGCAACTCGAGCCCGCGGTTGCACGCGCTGGGCCTATGCCACAATAGTCGGTTATGCAAACACATTCGATAGCGGTAATACCGGGCGACGGGGTCGGCCTGGAGGTGATGCCCGAGGGACGGAGGGTCCTGGACTTGATTGCCGGGCGCTACCAAGCCGAGTTTCACTGCACGGAGTTTGACTGGAGTACGGAGCACTATTTTCGTCATGGAAAGATGATGCCGACGGACGGGGTGGAGCAACTTCGCCGCTTTGACGCAATTCTGCTGGGGGCGGTTGGGTGCCCCGACGTGCCCGACAACGTCACGCTGAATGGGTTGCTGCTGCCCATTCGCCGGGCTTTCGATCAATATGCCTGCGTCAGGCCCGCCAAGCTTTATAGCGGCGTGACCTCCCCTCTGGCCGGGAAAGCGGGTGGTTCGATCGATATGGTGATCGTGCGCGAAAACACCGAAGGAGAGTACGCGCAGGCGGGCGGGTTCGTCTACCGCGACTTGCCGTCGGAGGTCGCCGTGCAAACGTCGATTTTCACTCGCCGCGGAACCGAGCGTATCGTCCGTTTGGCGTTTGATTTGGCCCGGCGGCGCGACCGCAAACGCTTGACTTCGATCACGAAATCAAACGCCCAGGGATACAGCATGGTGCTGTGGGATGAGACCTTTGCCGCCGTGGCCAAAGACTATCCCGACATCGAGACCGAATCGCTGCTGGTTGACGCAGCGACTCTGCACTTCGTGCGGCGCCCGGAAGACTTCGACGTCGTAGTCGGATCGAATCTGTTCGGTGACATCCTCAGCGACCTTTCCGCCGCGATTACCGGAAGCCTCGGTCTGGCCCCCAGCGCCAATCTAGACCCTTCTCGAAGATCTCCATCCATGTTTGAGCCCGTGCACGGGTCGGCCCCCGATATCCAAGGCAAGGGAATCGTGAACCCGCTGGCGATGATTCTGAGCGTCGCCATGATGCTGGACTTCTTGGGGCTCAAGGAAGCCGCGGCCGCGGTAGAGCAGGCCGTGGCTGGGGTGCTCGAAGATGGCGAGACATTAACGCCCGATCTGGGAGGAAGCGCGGCAACCGCCGACGTTACCGGCGCCGTGATTGCGAAGCTGACCGCTTGTTGAACCTAAAGCGTTGTCCTCCCAATACCGTGCTGCTTACCCAAGCCGTAGTGTTTCTTTCGGCGCAAGGCGGATCCGTTGTCAGCATCATGCGCTTGCTTTCCTGCGCCCCTGCGGGGCTCCCGCCTCGAAGTTCGCACCCAGGGTTCCGCTTCGCTCCACCCATGGGCTACGATCCGGCGCCGCTTCGCGGCTCAAGGGCTCTACCGAGTTTTGCAAAATAGTGACGCGTGCAGATGGGCGCGGCACGCTGTGCCCCTACCCATCGAGCGCGGAATGTATCACCGTAATTTGCGAAACTCAGTAAGTGAACTGCATTGGTCCTAACCCGGGCTTAGTTGGCTACTCGAAGTTGACCCAGATCGGGCTGCCCCAGGCCATGTTGTTGTCGGCTTGAATGACCCTCACGTAGTAGTAGTGCGTCCCGGCTTCAATTCCCGAATCGGTGTAGGAAAACGAAAGCTCCTCGACGTCGGGATAAGCCGTGTAGGCGAAGGTGTTGTCCTTGATGATGTCGACTTGCTGAATCTTATCGGTGCCGATGATGCGGACATCCAGGCGCGGCGGCTCGCCGGTCGAAAACTCCTCGCCCATGGCGTAGCCCTGTGACTGGAAATCGACGATGATGTTGTCCGTCGCGGCATAGGTGCGGCGGGCGTAGAGGGATTCCCAAATATCGTCATAGCCGCGGGTGGGCGTGTAAACCGCCGCGTAGGACATGTGGGTTGAACGGTGATCGGAGCTGGCGATGAATCCCAGCTTGTAGCCCTTTGCGAGGGCGTTCCAGATGAAGCCCTTGGGGTGGATTTCGCCAGAACTGATGTAGCCGCCCACGACTATCTTTTCGGCGACGGCTCCACGGGGCGCGCCCAAGTATTCGTAGGAGTCGCGGTTGCCCTGGAACATCTCGACCAGCCGCTCGGCCTTCTCGTTGTTGTAGCGCCAGTCGGTGCCCATCTGCGTCGCCGTTGTGTGAGGGATGCTGAAGGATCGGGGTTTCTCGCCCGAGAGAAGCTCTTTCCACAGCGTCAACATATCGTCTTCGGCGATGCCGTTGGCGCCTGAGCCCAGGTTGACGCGGATGGGCTTGAAACCGCGCGACCGTGAGACGATGTTGCGATGCCCGTCGGGGTAGGCGACGGTGCGTTCGTAGTTGAGCAGAGGGTAGAACGTTCGCGGAAGCTTGTAGATGTCGACCGCTTTGTCGACCATTCTCCAAAGGTAGTTCGTGTCGACCTTTTCGGGAAGCAGGTGTTCGGAGGGTCCCAGAAAGTCCATCTTCGCCGCGTCGATGGCGTAGCGGTAGCAGTCGTAGAGACTGCCGTCGCTGTAGCCGTCGAACGACAAGTCGGTGTGGCGGTGCAGGTCTCCCCAGGTGAGAGTGTACTTTTGGCCGGCCAGCTCCATGGCGTAGTTCTTCCACAGCGGACTTTCGCTGGCGGGCTCGGCATCGTTAACGGGTTCAGGCGCGGCGTTGTGCTTGGAGCCGACGAGGTATTCGCTGCCGATCGCGCTCCCCGGTACCTGATCCAGATCAACTTTGCCGGCGTAGAGGTCGTACTGCCAAAAGCGCTGGTCATCGGGCAGGTAGCTTTTTCCGTCGGTTTGGGACGCAATCCACAGATCCCCGCTCTTGTCGACGGCTACGGCGGGCCGCTGCTCGTCGCGGCCGTCGGAAAACGGAATCCAGACCGGCGGCGTCCAGCCATGGCCGTCAAACATCGTGACTTGGTAGTTCCAGTAAGGAAAGATGGAACGCGCCGCCACCGTAGGCGGATTGGCGCGGCCCAGGGTGCGTGTTCGCAGGATCGCCCAGACGCGCCCCTTGCCGTCGACCTGCAGGATGGGGTACTCGGTGAAGGTTTGCCGCGAGCTTGTCAACCCGAGCGCCATCCAGCTTCCAGTGATCGCACCGGAGGGCAGGCGATGGTCGATGGGAAGCTTGGGTTCGTTGATGCGCCCGCGATCGAGCACGCGCACCTGCACCTGGCGATGGAAGTAGAGCCCGCTTTCGTCGCGGTGGATCCCCTTGATGCCGTAGTGGTCTTTGCCCCAGTTGGGGCCGCCGTTGTCCCAGGCGAGCCATAGTCGGCCGCGCTGATCGTAGACGGCGCTGACATGGGCTTCGAAGTCGGGACTGGAAGTCAGCCGCTCGACCGGCCCCAGCTTGCCGCCAGCGTAGCGCCGCAGGAAGATGTCGTAGTTGCCGTGGCGGTAGCTGTCCCAGACAACCGCCGCCTCGTTTCGTGAATTGACGGCGATACTGGGCTCCCAGTCGCTGGCCGGGTTTTCGGTGATCTTGATCGCGGGGGCCCAGCTTCCGTTTTGGCGAATCTTCATCGAAATGTCGGTGTGCCCCGCCGCCCCGGACTGCCATGCCAGGAAGAGATCGCCCGTTGGCCCCGCGGCCAGCCGGGGGAAGGTATCCGGACCCAGCCCGCTGGTCAGACGCTGGACTCCCGACCAAGCGCCGCCGGCGTAGTCGCGGGTGTAGAGGTTCACGACACCGTTGACGATGGCCGACCAAACGACCGTCACCTCACCGGCTTTCGTCGACGCCAGAGCGACCTGGTAGTAGTCTCCCGGCTCGGGCGTCACTTGCTCGCTGGGACTCCATTCGGCGCCATCCGTTGAGGAGCGCAGGTGGATCACATCCGCGTCGTCGCGATAGGAGATCCACGCTACCCAGACACGCCCGCCGGGCCCCACGGCCATTGCCGGGTAGTCGTCATCGCCGCGTTCGCCCGAGAGAAGTTGCATCGCGGGCACGCGTTCGACCCGGATCCTGCCGTCGAGCAGCTCGAGGGTTTCCTGATATCGAACCGACCCCGGGCGGAATTCCGCGGTGCCCTGCCGGGTCTTGATGACGACGCGGGTTTGCTCGGAACCGGTGACGTCGACGACCACGCCCTTCCAGCGCGTGAGTGGAAATGTGGCTTCGTATTGGGGCACCATCTGCAAGTGGCCGTCCCACTGATTGCCGCACTTCCAACTGCTGTCGTCGTAGGTTTCGCCCGCGCCGAAGTGATGCTGGGCGATGATCTGGACCGCGCCCGCTTCGGCGGAGACGCTGCCGCTCCAGTCGGCGACCGTTTCGTCGCCCCCGCCGAAAAGGATGCGGAAGCCGTGCTGGGCGCCGCGGAGCTGTCCGCCGAACAGAGTTAGCGCGAGGCACGTTACGGCGAGAAAGAATCTCGAAGACACAATGTGCTCCTTTGATGGGCCCGGTAAAAGCCCGCCGAATCGACAATCATAAACGATTTGGTGAGAAGCCGAGGGAGGGAGTGCTTGCGGCAGTCGGATCGGAAGAATAACAATCTCAAGTGGGGTCTTTGAGTGCCACTTATCGTCGCGGAGAAGCAGCACTTGGCAAGGCCCGTTCAGCTTTGAGCCGGTAGACTACTCGGCCTGGTGCGCGGCGAAAAGGTTACTGACCCGACTCGTGATCTTGGCCGGACGAAGGCTAATCTTGCGAAAGAAGGATCTTGCGCCCGCGCTCCGAGTACAAACAAGCGACGCCGCGCCCTTTCGCCCCACCCGTTTTACGTGCTGTGCTCTTGAACCATCTTCTCGGTGATCCCGGTTCCGAAACCCGGTTTTTCGGGTGGATAGTAATAGCCGTTCTCAAATCGCGCCGTCATGGCCTGCATCAGCTCAGTGCCGTTATCTCCGGTACCGAAGCTTTCGGCTAGCGGACAGTTAGGCGTCGCGAGCACCAGGCTCAGCCCGAACAGGCTGCCGCCGCGGTGCGGAATGATCGGCAACGAGTGTTCGGCTGCCATGGCGGCGATGCGGCGCAGCGACGTCAGGCCGCCCGACCAGCTAATGTCGGGTTGCAAGATCTCGACCGCATTGTGGCGCAGTAAATCGGCGAACCCAAACCGCGTGTACTCGTGCTCGCCGCTGGCGATCAGAGTGCTTTGCACCTCGCGGACCAGCTTGGCGTAGCCCATCACATTGTCGGGAGAAAGCGGCTCCTCGATAAAGTAGAGCCTGACTTCCTCCAGCCGCCGTGCCATCTCGAGCGTGTAGTTCACGTCATCCCAGCGCGAGCTGCAATCGATCATCAACGAATAGTCCGGCCCAATCGCCTGGCGCGCCTCGGTGAGCGTTCGCACGATGCGCTTCATCCCCTCGCGGCCTTGGTCGAGCCCGTCGCGAATTCCCATCTTGAAATGCTGGAATCCGAGATCCAGCCCGCTGGCCGGATTCCCGCTGGTGAAATAAGCCGGGACTTTCCCTTTGGTCGTTCCTCCCAGCAGGCGGTAGACCGGCTGGCTCGCATGTTTGCCGATGATGTCCCAAAGGGCGTTGTCGACTCCGCTCAACGCCATGGCGAATACGCCTCGCCGGCCATAGGCGTTCGAGGACGTATACATCTGGTCCCACAGCAGCTCGACATTGAGCGGGTTGGTTCCCACGAGCAGGTGCCGCAGGTGGCCGTGAATGATCTCGGCGGCGACGCGTCCGCCGGCGCCGAGCCCGAACCCAGTGATGCCCTGGTCCGTTTTAATAACGACGACGATGGCACTGACCAGTTGAGCGAAAGGACCGCGGTAGTGCCGACGCCGGGGGTCGAAGTCGGAAGTGAACTCAGGCTTGCTGCCTTGTGCTGTTCGCTTCCAAAGGCGCACCGGATAGGCATGGACGGAAGTGATCTTGATTTTGCCGGCTTGGGGCTCCGCCGCGACAACCGGCGTCAAGCCACCGTGCATCGCCGCCAGTCCGGCATAGCCTCCCAGGCCGCGCAAGAGCGCGCGGCGCGTCGAACCTGATCGAGGGGCTGGATTCTGACTTTTCATGATTGATCGCGCACCAAAACTCAGGACAGCAAACAGTCTATCACTCACGTCCAGAGATCGTGCCCGTAGACTTGAACTAATAGTCGATTTGCGCAGGAAGCGCCGGGCTCGTGCTCTGCAAGTAACGGTCGCTGCCCGCTCACAATCGTGCGGTTTAGCGGAAGCGGACTCAGTGCTGCTCGAGCCTCGCCTGCCGAGTCTCGCCAATCCTCTGCTCGATGGACTCGAGGATTCGCTCGGCCCGCTTCAATATTTCCGGATCGCAATCGGGGATCTTCTTGAAGTTGGCGCAGGCGTCTTGGGCAAACTTCCGGGCTTCGACAATGCGATTCGCGTCGCGCAGCGACAGCGCGAGGGTGAACTGGATCTGGGCCACTGGCTCGGTGGCGCCTTCCCGCTCGTAGTAGCGGATGGATTCCCGATAGTAGGGAAGCGCCCGGCCCAAATCGCCCAGAGCGAAGCAGATATGCCCCAACTCCTGATTGTGGGCGGCGAGGTGCGCCCAGTCGTCCGGCGGATCGTTTTCGATGGCTCGCAGGTAGTATTGCCGCGCGTCATTGAGGAACCGCAGCAGCTCCACCTGCAGTAGATTGGCTTTACGGGCCTCTCCAAATCGTTCCCAGGCCACTCGTCCTAGTTCAGCGCAGCAGACCCCTTTTCCAAGCCGGTCTTCCTCTTCCTTCAACTCAAGACTGCGCTGAAGCCAGCGCTCCGCCTGCTGCAGGTCGCGAAGCGCGGAGTTATCGGTATATTCCAGTCCCAGTTCAAAGGCCCATCGGGAGGCCGTTTCCTTTTCGCCCAAACGCTCTTGCAGATTCACGGCCTCTTCGTCGATATTCGGCTCCGGGAAACCCTGCCGCCGAACGACGCCGCCCATTCGATACAGCGAAAGCGCGTAGCGCTCGAGCGCAGCTCTTTGGGAATCTTCCAGCTCGTTCGCGGCTACAGACAGATAGGGGTTCGCCTGTTCCCTATCCCAATTCAGGCAAAGTCTTTGCAGCTTCTCGGCGTGATGCAAACGCCGCCTTAGCTTCGCGCTGTACACGCCTTGCTCGACAACGGCGCGCCAATACAAGCCACGGCCGTCGAGAGGTTCCTGCGTGGCCTCATCCGCGCATTCCTTCATCAGCTCGTCGAAGAAATCTTGCCACTCCGCGATGCGGCCCTCTCCCTCGAAAAGCGCACCCAGTCCGTGTATGCAACCAACGATGAGATCCCACCATTCGAATCTTCGCGCCAGGTTGCAAGCGTGCCGCAGGTTTGCCTCGTCGGCGGCAAGTTCCCCCGCCACCGCGCTATCGCCGTCCCGGAAGCGCTCAAACAGCTCGAGGCCAAAATCACTAACCGCGCGCACGTAGGCGCGAGTAGCTTTGGTGGAAGGAGGAGGGGCGGGCGCCGCTTGTGAGAGCGTTTTGAAAGAGGCAAAAAGGCTCTTTCCCTTTCTGGTGTCGTCCTCGGCGGGGAATTGGCGGTCAAACAACTTTTCCAGAAACGGCGGCAGCGCGGACTGGATCGAATAGAATCCGTCGCCTTCATTCGCAAGAAGCCCCAACGCCTCCATGCGGTCGAGAACCGTTGAGCCGGGGTCATCCTCTTTCAGTTCGCGAAACTCGCGCAGGTCATGGATCCCCGGCGCGGCCGCCGACTCCTCGCCTTCCCCCATGGCAGCGAGCCTCTGGACGTTTACGACACTGTGAAACAGGTGCAGCAACGCGACGATGCGCTGCTCATTTTGATTGAGGCCCTGAGAAAGAATGTTTTCCAAAGTCGCGTCGACGGCTGCGGTTTCCTGATTGTCCTCGCCCGCCGCTGAAGCTCTCGACTTCAGCTTCTCAATAAATGCGCGAACCTGCGATGCGGTCTCGATGCCTTCGTGAACCATTCGCTCCACCAGGCAGCGGACCACCAAAGGGTTCCCTTCTGAAAACTTGAGCACCGGCCGCCAGTCATCCACGTCGCTCAGCGAGGCCCCATCCTTTTCCGCCAAGGCCCGTGCAAGCTGCAACCTCTCACGCATGGGCAGCGGAGGCAAATCCAGGGTCGCCGGCATTCCGCCCAGCCAGCGGCGGCTGGCGGGCCGGGAAGTCAGCAAGAACTTGGCCTGGGTTTCCCGAGCCACCCGCAGGAAATTCGCCAACTCCTCCCGCTCTTCCGGTGTCCACGGGGATCGGCCGGCATCGTCTTCCACTTCCAGTTGGCCGACGTTGTCCCATATCCATAGAACGGGGATTTGATTGAGCACATGAAGCGAGACATCGAGCCGCTCTTCGGCTGGCAGCGTAGCCCATTGGTAGCCGGCCTGTTCGAGTGCCTGACCGAAGACCGCGGCCATCTGGTCTAGAACGGAGGAAAGCCGTTTATGGTAGTCAAAAGACGTAAACAGTACGGCGCCGTCAAAACCAGACGTTTGCTCGTACCACCGCGCAAACTCGATGGCTGCCGCTGTCTTTCCCTGTCCGGTGACACCGCTCAGCAGCGCCACCGAGCGGGTGTTGAATATTCGATCCAGGGCCAGCATCGTATCGTCTCGTCCTATGAAACCGGCAACGGGCGGCTGAGGAAGCTTGACGTGAATCCCGGAATCGTCGCGAACCTGCTCTTTCGACAGGACTTCCAGCGGCAACTGAACCCTTGAGCCCTTGCTCTTGCCAGCGAGCAAACGAAGTGGCGCCGTCTCGTAGATAACGGGCACGGCTGCGTCCCGCAGAGGAACCGGGCCGTAGGTCACCTGCCGCTCAGGCAAATCACGAAGTTGCTTGCGCACGCGCGTTACGGCTTCACCGGCCGTCTCTCCATGTGCCAGAGCCCAATAAATACGGCCTAAAGCTGTCGCCGCGCCGCGGGGATCGAGGCCGTAGGGCAGAGCCAGCACCGCCGCTACGCCGTGACTGGCCGCGTCGTGGGCGATCGAATGGAAGGCATCGACAACAGTGCCTTCCGTCAAGTCACGGTCGATCGGTTCCAGCGTGAGATCCATCCGGACCGGCGGAGCGACGGCCAGCGTCAGCATCCCAACCCCCGCCTCCTTGAGCACCTGGGCAAGAGACTGACCGTCGATCAGATGACAGTTTTGGTCGACGGTGGCGTCCCCAAGAACCAGGTATCCATGAGGCCCCTGCAGCGTTGCCGCGAACTGAGGTTCGCAGTAGTGGTTCAGAATCTCCTCGGGGGCGCCGTTCATGTCAACATCCGAGAAC
The DNA here is from genome assembly GCA_965226185.1 of Bryobacterales bacterium. Classification (GTDB taxonomy): domain Bacteria; phylum Acidobacteriota; class Terriglobia; order Bryobacterales; family UBA6623; genus CBDCYS01. Next base: position 963,724 of record CBDDCT010000007.1, on the reverse strand, counting down.
ACGCCGTATCCATCGATATGCACGATGTGATACGGTTCGCCTATCGCCTCTGCCTCCAGCAGTACGCTGCTGAGTTGGCCGAAAGTAGGCGGACGCAGGACGCTGAACCGCACTTTCTCCCGTGTCTCCGCGTTGAGGAATTTGAGCAACTGAGCCAACGGAAACCGGAAGGGATCACCCGGGCTGCAGGGCGGGCGCGATAAAAGAGTCAGGATGCGAAGCGAGTCGCCCCTGCCTGCCATGGGAGCCGCGTCAACCTCGATGGCGGACGGCAGGCGCACGAAAGACTCGGCGGCGCTTGACAAAACGGCGCCTGTCGCCGGATCTCGCATCAGCTCCCAGGGAATTTGAGGACTCCCTTTTGGGGCCGGAGCGCTGATCTCAATCCGCGTACTCGCCAGTCTGGGCTGGACCTTGCTCCACAACCGCGAGGCGGCGCTGTCCCGAAACACCCCTTGAAACAGCTCCGTTCCGGCTTCCTCGATTCGCCGCTCGGCATCCCGGGCCTCATCGCTCGCGGGTTCGATGGGATAGTCCAAATAGTCTTCCCAATACCATCGCAGGCGTTCTTGGTCCGCGGGGGTGAGCGAGAAATCAAACTCCCCGCTGGCTTTTGCCCCGCTGCCATCGTCAATCGAGAGATCGACTCGGTGACGTTCAGGGGAATCGGAGTGGTGATCAATCTTGAGTTTCACGACGGAGATCCAAATTGTAAGGTAGTACAGTCGGCAGGTCCAAATCTTCAGAAATTGGGGCATACGAGAAAAAACCCGCGCGGCTAAGTGAATTCGCGGAGCTATGATACGCCCCCAAACTCAGGAAGCGAGGATGCCGGTTCGGATTGCCTCAAATGGTGGCGCTACAATTGCACACGATAGCTTGGAGCAGCTCTCTTGCAAACGCTCGCTGAATTTCTGCCGCTGTTCAGGACGCTGGGGGACCGGGAAGCCTTGCGGTTTCACAACGGGTACCGCACGTGGCGGGCGTCTTATCGCGATTTAGAGGCTCGCATTGGCGCGGTTGTCGCCTGCCTTGACTCGAACGGAATCTCCAAAGGCGAACGCGTACTAGTTTGGGGAGAAAACCGTCTGGAGTGGACGGCGGTTTTTTGGGCGTGCGTGGCGCGGGGCGTGGAGGTTGTGCCGATCGATTTTCACTCATCCGCGCGATTCCTCGCCCGTGTTCACCAGCAGGTCCGCGGGCGCTTGCTGATTTTTGGCGAAGAAGTCGATGCCACGGAGTTGGAGGTCGATAAGCTGTCGTTCCGAACCATCGCCGATTTGCCCGCGCCGGTTGAGAGGTTCGAGCCTTCCGCAATATCACGAGACGACGTTGTCGAGATCGTCTTTACGTCCGGGACGACGGGGGAACCGAAGGGAGTCGTCCACCGGCACAAGAACATTTGCGCCAATCTGACTCCGATCCATAAGGAGATCAACCGCCTGCGATGGCTGGCACGGCCTTTTCAGCCGCTTCGGTTCCTCAACTTGCTTCCCTTAAGCCACATGTTCGGGCAGGCGGCGGGGCTTTACATTCCTCCGCTGCTTGGAGGAGCGGTTGTTTTCACGCAGCTTTTGAACCCCGGGGCGATCATCGAGACAATTCATCGGGAACGTGTTTCGGTTCTCGTGTCGGTACCTCGGCTGTTGCGCAACCTTCGCAATGAAATCGAGCGGCGTTTCGAGACCGGGGCTGAAGCAGGCGCCTTTCAAGGCGTGCTCGGCGCGGCGGAGTCGTGGTGGAAGCATCGCCAGGTTCATGGAGCGCTGGGATGGAAGTTCTGGGCTCTCGTCGTCGGGGGGGCGCAACTGGATTCGGAACTGGAGGGTTTTTGGAGGCAGTTGGGTTTCGTGGTTGTCCAGGGCTATGGATTGACCGAGACGAGTCCGGTCGTGGCGATGAACCATCCGCTGAGCACGCGGCGCGGATCGATCGGGCAGGCGATTGAGGGCCAGCGGATTCGCATCGCCGCGGACGGGGAAATCCTTGTCCGCGGCGACAGCGTCGTGACGGAGTATCTCGAGGCTGGCCGTCTGACGGATGCGGGGCTCGATGACGGCTGGCTTCACACCGGGGACGCGGGCGAGATCGATGAGCAAGGCAGGCTTTACTACAAAGGCCGGCTAAAAGAGATGATCGTCACCGCGGACGGACTCAACGTTTACCCCTCCGACATCGAAACCGTTTTGAACCGGCTGCCGGAGGTAAAGGAAAGCGTGGTCGTGCCGGTTCGCGAAAACGGAGACGAGAAGGTCCACGCTGTCCTGATTCCGCGAGTTCCCCTCGCCCGCCTCGAGACGCTGATTGGGACGGCCAACCGGGAGCTGGAGGCGCACCAGCGAATCAATAGCTGGTCGTTGTGGCCCGAGGACGACTTCCCGCGAACGGATTCCACCTTCAAGGTCAAGAGGGGCGAGGTCGCGGCTCGCATCACGCTGCAGCTCAGCGGCAAAGTGAGTCCGCGAACCTTCCCCGCCAAAACCGGCATGCCGGGCGTGCTGGCTCGGCTTGCAGCGGGGAAAAATCATGCTCTTGGTGATGAGGCGAGCCTTGCCGAGGATCTCGGAGTATCGTCGCTCGAGCGTGTCGAGTTGATGTCGCAATTGGAGAACGAATGTGGTGTCGAGCTCGACGAAGCCCGCTTTAGCACGATTGAAACTGTCGGCGAGTTGCAAGCCGTCGTCCGCCGCGCCCAGCAGCCGGAGTCCCGCCGGGCCGTCAAGGCTGTCGAGGAAGCTGTCTTCGCCCAAGGCGCCGGCTCAGAGACTCTAGCAGCCCCGTCGAAGCGTTCCAAAGCGGCGATGATGCCGCGGCTGCCTCGCTGGAATCGATCCGCTCTCGTTCGCGGGATGCGCTGCATCGCACTGGAAGGCCTGGCGCTGCCGATATTTCGTCAGATGCTCGTCAGCTTCTCTATCGAGGGAATCGAGCACCTGGCGGACGTGAAACCGCCGGTGATCTTCGCGGCCAATCACAACAGCCATCTTGACGCGATTGCCATCTTGGCCGCGCTGCCGCCGCGCCTGCGCCGCCGCCTGGCCCCGGCTATGTCGCAGGACTATTTTTTGTCTTACTGGGACTGGCGGCAAACCCGCTTCGAAGAGACGCTGAAGATCGCCGGACAGTATTACTTGGCGACATTTCTGGTGAACGCCTACCCGCTGCCTCAGAAGATGAGCGGGACACGGCGGGCGTTGCGCTACACCGGCGAGCTAGTAGACGAAGGATTCTGCCCGCTCGTTTTCCCGGAAGGAGAACGCTCCCCCGACGGCCGAATGCGGCCGTTTAAAAGCGGCATCGGGCTCATGGCGCTGCGGCTCGGCGTACCGGTTGTTCCGATCCGCCTGGACGGCCTTTTTGAGATCTACTCCCTTCATCACGAATGGCCCAACCCCGGATCAGTTCGTGTTCGATTTGGCAAACCGCTCAGTTTCTCTGGTCAAGCCGATTACGAGCGCGTGGCGCAAGCCATGGAAAGAGCGGTTCTTCGGCTTGCTGATTGTTGAGCTTTGTGGACTCGAAGGCGAACGTCTAAGCCACACCGGCGCGGGCACGGCTAGCGGCTACTTCTTCTTCTTGGGGCCGATGATAACGTGCATCATGCGTCCCTCGAGCCGGGGCCGGCCTTCGACATCGCCTAACTCGGCGAGGTCTTCCGCCAGCCGATAGATCAGCTTTTCACCCAAATTCGCGTGGGTGATCTCTCGTCCCCGGAAGAAAACGGTCGCCTTGACCTTGTTCCCTTCTTCAAGAAACCGCACGGCGTGCTTCTTCTTGAACTCGTAATCGTGCAGGTCGGTATTCGGCCGGAACTTGACTTCCTTGACCTCGATGCGATGTTGCTTCTTCTTCGCTTCAGCCTTCTTCTTTTTCTCCTGGTAGGTGTATTCGCCGTAGTCCATGACTTTGCAAACGGGCGGGCGGGCGGTAGGGGACACCAGAACCAGGTCGAGGCCTTGCGCCTTTGCTTTGCGGATAGCGTCTCGGGTATCGAGCACCTCTTGAACGCCGTCTGGAAATACTACGCGGACCTCTCTAGCGCGGATGAATTCGTTGACGTTGGTTTTCCGGGTCCGACGGAAAGGTCTAAACGGTCTTCTAATAGGATCCTCCTGTTGGCTGGCTTCGTTTCTCAAACCGCGAACGTGCCGGACCCAAACCCGGAATCGTATCGCGTCCAATAAAAGAAAAAGGATTGCCGCGCCCAAAGGCGCGCAATCCTTGTGTCATCACTCGTCTCTTGATCCTGATGGAACCAGCAAGCAAATTCTCGGGAGCGGAACAACCCGCCCCACATTCGTTCGTGACGTTATGTTACCACGAAAAAGTTGCTGTCAAGGGTCTTTTGCTGATAAGCGGAACAAATCTTCCGGCACCGCCGGTGACCTGGCCAAAGCATGAAAATGCTTGCAAGTGCTTCTTGACAAAGGGCCGGACCGTCTCCTAGCATAGACCTCGTAAGATGGCTGCCCGGCCATCAAAAGACAACTACATGGTAAAGCACGACATCGTAGACGAAGTGGTCAATCGCACGGGCCTGAGCAAGACGAGAGCCGAGATCGCCGTGGAGACGGTTTTTGAAACCATGAAGCGCTCCATGGAGCGCGGCGAGCGAATCGAACTGCGCGGGTTCGGCGTCTTCAATATTCGCCCGCGTAAGACCGGTATCGGCCGCAATCCGAGGACCGGCGAAGAAGTGCTCATCCCCCCCGGGAAAGCGGTCCGGTTCAAGCCCGGAAAAGATTTGCAGTCGATCTGATCTCGCGTTCCCCGGACACATCCTTTTGCCTGCGCCGCAACTGAATAGGGGCGCCTGCCCCGCGGGCCATCGCGTTTCTTCCCGAGGCTTGGCTGAGGCTTTGAGTTGTTGCACCTCCAGCGAACATAATGAAACCGTAGACGCTGCTTCCTGCATTCCGGCGCGGGGTCCGAGTCACCGTGAAGATCTCTGCCACGCTCATTACGCTGAACGAAGAAGAGAACCTGCCTCGCGCGCTCGACTCGCTGCGCTGGTGTGACGAGATTGTCGTTCTCGATTCGGGTTCGACGGACCGCACGGTTGAGATCGCCGGGCAGTATGGAGCCCGCGTGCTGCGCCGTGACTTTGACGGCTACGCGGAGCAAAAGAACTTCATCGACGAGGCGGCCAGCCATGACTGGATCCTTTCACTCGACGCCGACGAAGCGCTCAGCGGCCGTTTGGCCGAACAGATCCAGCAAATCAAGCGAGCCGGGCCCAGCCACGACGGATACCGCTTCCCCCGCAAAGCCCAATATATGGGGAAATGGATTCTCCACTCCGGGTGGTACCCGGATCCAAAGGTCCGCTTCTACGATCGCCGCAAGGCGCGCTGGGCCGGACTCGTGCACGAGTCGGTCGCAGTCGACGGCACGGTAGGCGAGCTCAGCGGCGATCTGCTTCACTACACCTGCCGGTCGCTGGCGGAGCATCTCCACACCGTCGATCGCTACACGACACTTGCCGCCAGGGAAATGATTTCACAAGGTAAACGCGCGCACTTGGGCAACGTGCTCATGTCGCCCCCTTGGGCTTTTCTTCGCACGTATTTTCTGAAGTTGGGGTTCTTGGACGGCTTTGAGGGCCTGGTGATCGCGGCAATGGCCTCGTTCTACGTTTTCAGCAAATACGTCAAAGCAATGGAGTTGAGTTCCCGCTGATGCGGATCCTGCACGTTGACACGGGGCGCTCTCTTCGCGGCGGGCAGCGGCAGTTGCTGATGCTCCTGCACGGGCTGAAGGAACGCGGCCACGAACAGACACTCTTGGCGCGAGGCCCCACGCTGGACCGCTGGGATGGCGTGGAAGTCACGGCCGTGAATCTGGTTCGCGCCGCCGGAAAGGCGGAGCTGATCCACGCGCACGATGCCCGTGCACACACGCTGGCGGCTGTTCTTTGCCCCGGAAAACCCCTGGTCGTGGCCAGGCGAGTCGCCTTTGGGGTGCGCTCCGGTTTCCTTTCTCGCTGGAAGTACTCGCGGGCCGATCGATTCATCGCTGTCTCTGATTACGTGAAGCAGCGGCTGCTCGAGGCCGGCATCCCCTCTTCAAAAGTCGTCGTGGTGTATGACGGCACTTCCCTGCCCCGCCCGTCCCCCCGGCCGCGAAGCCCCGCCGAACCAGCGCTCGCGGTCGCTCCGGCGATTGACGATCCTCTGAAAGGGGGAGAGCTGCTCCAGGCCTGCTGTGAGAAGGCTGGCGTGAAGCTGCGTTTGTCGCCGGATTTGCCGGCGGATTTAGAAGAAGCGGATCTTTTTGTCTACTTGACCCAAAGCGAAGGTCTGGGATCAGCGATCTTGCTCGCCATGGCGCATGGAGTGCCCGTCGTGGCCAGCCGCATCGGGGGAATTTCCGAAATCGTGGAACATGGCGTGACCGGTCTTTTGGCCGCTAACCGTCTCGAGGATGTTAGCTCCCAGATTAGGCGGCTGACTCATGACCGCGGCCTGGCTTCCGCCTGCGCCAGCCGGGCCTATCAGCAAGTCAGTGAACGATTTAGCGATGTTATAATGGTCCGTCAATCTGAAGACGTCTACCGGGCCGTGCTGGAAGCTGTGAAAAAATCGGGGACTGTCACAAGCGGCCTTCTCTAAGCTCCCTAGAATCAACGCGCGTGGAGGCCGCGGTTGACTGTCCCCAGCATTTTTTCACAGCTTCCCTGGCCTCAAACTCCCCACTGTGATTCCACTTGCCGCTTTTATCTTCGGCCTGCTCATCGGCAGCTTCCTCAACGTTTGCATCTACCGCTGGCCGCGGGATGAGTCGGTTGTCAAACCGCGCTCGCAATGCCCTCATTGCGGCAAGATGATCGGCTGGCGGGACAACATCCCGCTCCTGAGCTATCTCCTGCTCAAAGGCCGTTGCCGTCACTGCGCGGGGCCGATATCGATTCGCTACCCGATTGTTGAATTGCTGAACGGGCTGTTTTACGCCTACCTGTTCGCCCGCTTCGGCGCCGAACCGATGACTTTCAAGATTGCCGTGTTTACGTCGATGATGCTGATTCTCATCTTCACCGACCTGAGCGACTACATTTTGCCGGATGAGATCACGCTGGGCGGGCTCGTGCTGGCGTTCGCGCTCATCCCCTTCGTGCCCGTGGAGGACCGCTTTACTGGGATTCTGTGGATGATCTCCGGACAGAAACCCGAGCAATGGATCGCTTCCTTGATCGCATCAGGTTTTGCGGCCGTGTTTATCGGAGGGCTGCTTTTCGTGCTGCGGGCTTCCTATTTTCGGGTGCGAAAGGTGGAAGGGCTCGGATTGGGCGATGTGAAGATGATGACGATGGTCGCTGCCTTCTGGGGATTCGCCCCCGCGGTCACCATTCTCATGATGGGCTCGATCGTGGGAGCGCTGACGGGCCTCCTGATCATCATGATTGGACGCAAGAAGTGGACACACGAGTTGCCGTTCGGAAGCTACCTCGGGGCAGCCAGCATTATTGTCGCCGTCTGGGGCGATGATATCTTGAAGTGGTATACCCAAGTCATGCTACCTTCGGCATAGACACAGCGCGGGAAGTGTTTGCCGATTGGCGCGGAACGTGTCAGACGCCCGGACAGAGGCGCGGACGGAAGTCCGCGCTCACCAGCCCGCTTTTCTCATCCAGTGGCGTGGCGGACTGCGTGAGAGGCAAGTCAGCACAAGAGCAAGTCAGCACAAGGGCAAGTCAGCACAAGGCAACGTGAAAGCCCCGCAAGCCGGGAGCCCTGAAGGGGCGTGGGATTGTAGCCCAGGGTGGAGCGAAGCGGAACCCTGGGTGGAACCCCTCAAGGGTAAAAGCCCTGAAAGGGCGAAGGAAGCAAACGCATGATGCCGGCAACAGATCCGCCGCGCGCCGAAACAATGAGGACGAGTGTATTGAAATCGGTTGGCTGTCACCTTTTTTCGCGTAGCCGGACTTGCGCCACGGCCTACCAGGGCCGCGTCTCAACATGAAGTTGAAAGAAATCGCCGAGCGTCTTGACTGCCGGCTCAGCGGCGACGGAGACATCGAGATCACTGCCGTGGCTGGATTGGAAGAGGCCGGACCTGGGGAGTTGACGTTCTTGTCGAACCCCCGCTACGCCCGCCTATTGCGGGAAACGAAAGCCTCGGCGGTCATTATCGCCAGCGAAGTCGAGGACCTGCCCATCGGTTTCCTCGTTTCGGACAACCCTTACCTTGACTTTGCCCGTGCGTTGGAGCTCTTCTACCAGCCGCCTCAACCCAAAACCGGCATCCACCCAGCCGCCACCATCGCGGAGTCGGCCAGCATCGGCCCCAACGCCAGCATCGGGCCCTATGCAGTGATTGGCGAACGCGCCGTCATCGGAAACAACGCCGTCATCCATTCGCATGTCGCGATCTATGAGGGTGTCCGAATCGGCAATGACTTTCTCGCTCATTCCCATGTGACGGTGCGGGAGTTTTGTGAAATCGGCGACCGCGTGATTGTGCAAAATGGCGCCGTCATCGGCTCGGATGGTTACGGCTTCGCTCAGCGAACCGACGGCAGCCATTACAAGATCGTCCAATCGGGCAAGGTTGTGATCGAAGACGACGTCGAGATTCAGGCGAACTCCTGCATCGATCGCGCGGCGGTCGGTGAAACGCGCATTCAGCGCGGTTCTAAAATCGACAATCTAGTCCAGGTCGGCCACGCCGTCAAGGTCGGAGAGAACGCCATCTTGTGCGCCCAAGTCGGTATTTCCGGCAGCACCACCATCGGAAACAATTGCGTATTCGCGGGCCAAGTCGGGCTCGTCAATCACCTCAACATCGGCGACAACGTGCTCATCACGGCCCAAAGCGGCGTGCCACGCGACGTAGCCTCGGGACAGAAGCTCTCCGGCTACCCCGCGATGGAGAACCGCCGCTGGCTGCGCTGCGCCGCCGTGTTCAATCGGCTTCCTGAACTCGAAAAGAAAATTCGCGAACTAGCCAAGAAGCTGGAACCACCCCCAGACCCCCACAAGGAGGAGTAACCCAAATGCTCGCCAACCGGCGCCGCTTCATGCTTCAATCACTTGCCGGACTTGGCTGTCTCGCCGGAGCCGGCAAACTAGCGGCTCGCAACCTGGACTCGTCCATCATCGGAATGAACACCTACTTCCCGGGCTGGGGTCTTTACCGCTCGATAGAGGCGCTCCAAAAACTCGGATTTCAAACCGTCGAGATGCAGCCGATGGGAGCCATCGAGCCGCGCCCCGGCGTGCCGCCCGGATTCCAGTTCGACCGCCTGAGCGCCGAGGAAAAGCAAAGGCTCAAGAAAGCGGTTGAAGGTTTCCGCTACGTCTCGACCCACGTGCCGTGGACGGACCTGCACTACTTTTCGCAGTTCGACAATATCGCTAAGTTCTCGGCTCGCCAGATTGATATCGCGCTGGAAGCCACGGCTTTCCTCGGAGCTGAAGTGGCCAATATTCACGCTCAGCGGTCGGCGCATCTCTCGCTCGAGCAATCGTGGCCGCTGATGGTCCGCCAACTTAGGTGCTGGGGCGATTTTGCCAAGGGCGCCGGCTTCCGGCTCTCGATCGAGACGGGCTACCCGCAATCGGTCCGCGATTTCGTCCGCTTCATCGAGGAGATCGATCACTCTCACGTCGGGGCCACGATCGACGTGGGCCACCAGAAGGAGTACACCGAACTGCTCGCCCATGTCAAACCTGGGGAGAAAGGAACCCCGGCCGGCATCAAGGCCTACAACGACATCAACCACGAACTGATCGACCGGCTAGGCCCGAAGCTGTTTCACTTTCACGTACACGACATCGAGCCGGACACCTGGGCCGAACACAAGCCGCTGATTCACGGCTTCATCGACTACCCGCGTCTAATCAAGAAACTCCGCAAGACCAACTACCAAGGCCTCCTAATCTTCGAAATCGGCGGTACGGCTGACGACCTACCCGCCATTCTGCGCGACAGTAAACAAAAACTGGAGGGGTATCTAGCCAGCAATTGAGCGTTAGCCTCAATACTGTCGACTTTAGAGCCGTTGAGCCGCGGAAGCGGCGTCAGATGAATAGCCCAGGGTGGAGCGAAGCGGAACCCTGGGTGAAAACCCCCGCGAGGCGAAAGCCCCGGAGGGGCGCAACAATACGCACGCACGATACCGACGACGAACTCAGCCTCGCGGATAGAAATACCATGACAGCGCCGGCTAGGTCTTTAGGCGAGTTCAGTCGCCCATCAAAGCCCACGCCTTCAGGCGAGGGTGGTTTACTGAGCCTACCTACGGATCGAACACCCTGCCTGTGACGGTTACCCGCGAAGAGACTCAGGGTTCGAACTGGGCGGCAGTCGAGAGCCCGGTCGTGGAATAGCCTCCCGCCTATCTGGGCCGAACGCCACTGTCGAGTGCCAACCGCAATCGCCACCGACCGCGCGCACCTTAGACCTAGCCCAAACCACACGCCGCCAGTCGCCGTAGGGCGGCCAAATAGGCAAATCCTGCGCCGGTAGCAAGGACCTCAATTAGCCCGTCGTGCCGTCTTCCGGAATCTTCAGGTCTAGGAATCTGCCTTCATTGGCTTCAGCGATACAGCTCTGCCGCTGCCGCCGCGACGCGATTCAAGGCAGCCCGAACATCATACAAGGCATCGGAAGCTGGCTTGTCCGGGTCCTGCTCGAGAAAGTGGTTCTCTAGGGAGAATGCGTACTCGGCAAAAGCGATCTCGTAAGAAAGTCTACGGAAGGCGACACCGTCCACCCCCGAATCTTCGAGGGCCGCCCCAATCGAAGGGTGATCGAGATTGATCAGGATCGTTAGGGTCGCTGCGTCATACCTTGAGCGATCCGTCTCTTCTTCGCCAAGGTGTCGGTAGGCTACTTGGAAACCGGCGCTCGGTCGCTTCCGGACCCCCTGGCTCCCACCAACCGGGTCGACCGCTGCGCTACCGGACAGGTCCGGTCTTCCTGTTTGGGGCACGTCAGGCGCCGCTCGGTTCCGACCTCGGCCCGTTATGCGGCCGTCGGCGCTTGGCTCTTCAACGAAACCAGGTTCCTGACTGCCTTCTACCCACTGGTTCTCCTCCGAAGCACCACTTCCCGATCCACCAAAGGTCGCAGCCGCCGGGCCAGGGGACGAAGAAGCCACCCGGATCTCGTCGAGTCGCTGCCGCAACGAGCGAAAATCGTTATTGAGAACGTTCGCAATTCTTGCTGCCTCTTGCGCCAGTCGGCGAGATTCCCGACTCTTCTGCTCTTCCTTATACCGAGCGACGAGTCCCTGCCGAACCTCGTCAAGCTTGGAGGCGATAAACGGAATCAAGACTTGAGAGACTGGATGTTGGGGATTGAGCTTGAGTCGCCGTGTCGAGTCGTAAGGCTCCAACTGAGAATCGCTTAGATCCAATTGGGGGACATCGATTTCGCCGAAGAGGTAGTTGCCCATCTCTTTGCGGCAGACCCCGCCATTCTCGAGTGCCACCGTGGCTCCGGGGCCAGCAGTGACCAAGACCCCACAATCGTTCTCCCGCAGAGGGCTAGATGAAGTGTTAATTGTCAGTTGGACATCACCAAGAAGCTGTGACCTGAATTATGCACTGCGGCGTGGACCTGAGGAGGGCTGAGCCGCAAGGGACCATTGGGAACCCCCGAAAACATGGGGTAAATAAGGTAGGCTGGCAAAGATACCAGCTTCGCCAGCCAACCCCAAGGAGGTCACCCACATGGTTACCAGACGAAAACAGCATAGCTCCCAAAGGCCCGTCCAACAAGGCCCAGCCGTGACGGCCTCGCAGCCCAATAAAATCGGGGCTTCGACGCCTTACCACTTCCGCGGCAGGAAGCCGACTCCCTACGGCGGCTTGCTGCCGGTGGTCGGGAGGGCGCTGATCTGAGAGCCTGGCTATGCGCTATGCATAAAATTTTATGCACTAGCCGTAACGCACTGGAAACACGTCACTTCCGAGCGAGGTTTTGACGACGCGGATTCTGGGCGGGAAGGGAAACCGGACACGGAGAAGCCAAAAGGCCAGTTGCCGAGCTACCACTACCACCTCACGACGACCGCCAACCCGCTACGAACGCAGCCACACTCGCAAAGTGAATCTGTGCATAATTCAGGTGTGATTGTTTCCTCGACGGCTGAAATGTTCTAGTCTCCCGAACCGCTGGCTCACGATAGGAGCAAACGTGAGTCCCTACGGCGACCTCAGGAGCAACAGCGCGGAAGACCTGCAGATGCCTCTCGACGTATTCGATTATGGAGGTCTGATCGATCTTCTTGAGCAGAATTCCGCTGATCAAGACCGTTGTCCCATCAGGAAGTTCGACAGCCTCGTCGCGAGCTAGCCAATTGAGTGGGATGTCTCCGCCGGAAGATCTATCAACCATTTCACGGTCGAGTTGGACGACGTTTCGGAGTCCGCCACGGCGCGACTCAATCTGCAGACTCTGGGCGACCCCGAAAGCTGCTGACTTCCCTGTACCGAACTTTCCGCGTCCTAGGCGCCCTTGCTTTCGATCCAAGTTCTCAGCGTGCATCGTGAAGAAGCGTCGGAGATCTTCGGCTGACATTCCGCGGCCGTTGTCGCTGATCTGGATCTCCTTGCGCCTCGGCCGCACTTCGACCTGCACGCGCGGCCGGACACCAGGATCGACATACTGGAGGCTATTGACGACGTACTCCCAGACAACTGCTGCCTCGTCGTGAAAGGTTGCCGCTGTGGCAAGAAGGTCCCGGCCTACGTGGCTTGTGAGCTTCATAGAAGTCGCACCTCTCTTTGTCACTCCAATAATCGGCTCATCTCAGTGAGGAATTCTCGTATTTCAGCGATCTCTAGGAACAGCGACTGCAAACGATTGATCTTCATATTCCGTGTACGACCCGTTGAATAGACATCAATACGAAAGACTGCCGCAGCGTCGCGCGCAACAATCTCACCAGTTCCCCGCGACCACATCTCCCAGGCCCGTGTCGAGCGGATGCGTCTGCTCTCGATCGCCCGACGCGAGTCGGCGATACCGCGCCCTGCACCTGCACGGCCTTGCGCACCCGCAAGGGTCTTTGGAGGCGCTAACGCGTTCTGAAGCTCGATGGCGCGTTGTCGCCCGCCCGAGGTGAGGCTCCAGCCCGCTCTTCCGCCACCCTCCACCCACGTAAAGCGATTCTTCTTCGCTTCGGACAGGTAGACCCGGACTAGCTCCAGGTTGATCTGCTCTCCCGCGTGCGCCAGCGGAAAAACTGGGGATTCAACTCGTGAGCCTTTGATGCTACGTCCTCAGTGTCGACGAGCTTCGAGTCACCCTCGCACAAGTAAAGAGCGAGCGTTACCAGGTCGACCCTGGTCGTCGCGCTGCCAGAAACATGCATTTTGACGTTGTACCCTATTCTCGTTTACTCTATCACCTGAATTATGCACTGCGGGGTGCACCGGAGGAGGGCTGAGCCGCCAGGGGCCATTTGGGGGACCCCCGAAAACATGGGGTAATAAGGTAGGCTGGCAAAGATTTCAGCTTCGCCAGTCAACCCCAAGGAGGTCACCCAAATGGTTACCAAGCGAAAACAGCATAGCTCCCGAAGGCCCGTCAAACAAGGCCGGGGCGCGAGGGCCCCGCGGCCCAATAAAATCGGGGCTGCCACGCCTTATCACTTCCGCGGCAAGAATCTGACTCCCTACGGCGGCTTGCTGCCCGTCGCCACCCTGCTCGAAAAACTCGGCTTCCAGGCGCTGCTGGAAGAAACCATCACGAACAAACGAATCACCCGTGTGATGAGCCTCTACCAGTTTGTGCTGGCCCTCGTGCTGGGCCTCTATGTCGGCTTTGCGCGGCTGAACCAACTCCGCTTCATCGCCCGCGACCCCATCTTGACCGGCATCTTGCAAGTGACGCGTCTGCCGCCGCAGTCCACGCTGTGGCGCTTTCTGGCCTCGCTGCACCTCAACGTGGCGAAGCAGATCCTTTCCATTCAGCGCCAGCTGCGGGAACGAGTCTGGGCCGCGGCCCAGGTGAAATTGGAGACGGTGACGCTGGACACCGACACCACCGTGCACACGCTCTACGGCCGCCAGATGGGCGGGCGCAAGAGTTACAACCCCAAGAACAAGGGCAAGCGCAGCTACCAGCCGATACTGACTTTCCTGGCCGAGACGCGCGAATACCTGATGGGCGGGTTGCGCAACGGCGACCGGCCCACGGGCCGGCAGATCGCCGCCCACCTCGAGAGCGCCTTTCGGGCTTTGCCGCACGGCGTGAAGAAAATCCTGGCGCGGGCCGATTCCGGGTTTTATTGCTGGGAGGCGGTGGAGGCCTATGAAAAGGCGGCTTGTCAGTTCGTCATCGTGGCGCGCAAGACCAGGCGGCTGGTCGAGCAGTTGCAGCAAGCGGCCTGGAAGCCCTCGCCCCACAGCGATGCGGATGCGGAATGCGAATTCCTCTACCAGCCGCAGGGCTGGGCGCGGGCCTGTCGTTTCCTGGCGCTGCGTTACGAAAACGAACCCGCGGCCGGCGCGGCCGAGCAATACCAGCTGTTTGCCACCAGCGCTTACACCTACCGCGTGTTTGTCACCAACCTGGCCGAACCGATCGCGGCGGTGGTGTGGTTTTACAATCAGCGCGCCGCAGCCGAGAACCTCATCAAGGAGGCCAACAACGACGCCGGGCTGGCGGCCCATCCCTCGCGCCGCTTTGACATGAACCGCAATCACTTTCAGCTGGCCATGCTGGCCTACAACCTCAACTGCTGGCTGCTGCTGTTCAACCGCGAAGCCCAAGCCAGCGTGGAGACACTGCGGCACACCACCCTGGCGACGGCGCGGCTGCGCTTTCTGTTCGTGGCGGCCAAGATCTGGCGGCACGCCGGCAGAACGGGTGTCAGCTACAGCGATCATTATGAGGAAAAGGGCCTGTTTGAACGGCTGATGCGGCGGCTGCGGGCGATGGGGCCACCGGGATCGAGCTTCGCGCCGGTGGTGGAGGGTGCGCTGAGTTGAGGGGCGCTCCATGCATAAAATTTCATGCACTCGCCGCAACGTACTGGGAACACGCCGCTTGCCCGCCCGCTTTTGCCCGCCGGGATTGGCAGGCGGCTCAAACAGGGAGGGAAACAGAGGAAAAGACGACTTGCTAAATCACTGAGTTGACACGACTGCCGCTACCGCCACAACTCCATCGGCGATGGCTACGCCGAATCTGTGCATAATTCAGGTATCACCTAGATGGATGGCGTTTGGCACGATGAGTCCGTTGCCTCGTGGGGTCGACCCGGAGCCCCTGTCCTGCCTCGTCCGCTGCGCGACCACTGGAAAGCGGACCCATTGCCGGGCTGGGTTGTCAGCGATTTAGGTCTTCCGTCAGGCGCGACCTTCGCCGCTCTCGATGCCGATGCCCTGACAGATTCCAGCAAGTTTACTTCCCGACTACAACGGTGGCTGAAGCACTGTGTGGCGTCACGCAGGACTGAGATCGAGTCGCTTCTGGCATTTCCACACGCTTTCCCGTCCGCTTTGAGACTGGAGGGTATTCCGTGGCGAGTCCGAACCTGGACGTGTCTTTCACGGGCCGGGTTGTTAATACGCCCGGAAAACCTTGTCCACGTCACTTTCGGCGATCTCTTTCGGATTCGTGCCATGGGGGCGCTATCGGTCCTCGACGCCTCTTCAACGGCAGAGGCCGTCGTCGAATTCGATAGGACGAACCAAGGGCCTGAGCAGGAGCATCAAGATTGCGCTGCACCCCCGAAGACGACTAGTGCACCTGAGCGGCAGTCAGCAGAGATGGGCTTATTACCTCCTCTCCCCATCGCACTGTTTCAACTTTGGGGACCTGCCAAGCTTCCAGAGTGGTCTCTTGCAGAACTCGAGTTACCGCAAGGATCGACCGGAGAGAATCTTTGGAAGGCGCCAGCCCGACCCAGTGCATACCTTCGGGAGCCATTGCTGAGCTGGACAGCGAACCTACTCAAAGAGGCAGATCCTTCGGTGGCTCTAGCCCGGGCGTTCCCTGCACCGTGGGTCTTCGGCGTGAACCTTCGCCGTCTCCCTTGGCGCAATCGGACACGAACTTGCCTGGAGGTCGCTGGGCTCCTCGATAACCCCGATGTGTTCGGACGGATCACGATCGGAGAACTCGCCAAGCTGAAAAACATGGGAGTGTTGTCTATCGTTGATGCAATAGCTGTAGGCGAAGCCTTCCTGGACAGGGCCGGTTGGAGCAGTGGAGTTGGGTCATCGGTCAAGCCCAACGCACCTGAGGCCGTGGAATCGCGCACGGTAGAGCTTTCACAGCAGGAGACGGAGGATCTGTTCTCCCTCCTAGACGAGTCGTGGGCGTCCCAGGTTAGCGAGGCCGACCCGAGGTTTGCCGATGTCATGCCCGCAACGGGGTACGGAACGATTCTTGAGCGCATCGATCAGGTCGTCACCGCAGGTGGTTGGGGGTCGAGTGTTTCGGCCGCTCGAGCGCTCCTTGCCGCACTTCCCCAGATCAAACAGAGACTGCAAGAGCTGGATGCCGCCTCCCTGGGTGACTCGCTCCGACATTACCTGGAGCTGCTTTGCGGCAGGCATCCCAATCGCGCCACGGCCATGGCCATACGGTTGGGCTGGGGAGAAACCGGGCACGCTCCAAGAAGCAGGAGCGGCCCTGGGGGTGACACGGGAACGACTACGGCAGATAGAAAAACCGATCCGAGCAAAGCTCGGACTACGCCGCATCTTCATGCCAGCTCTAGACCGAGCCCTGGATTTTCTATTGGAGCATGCGCCGATCACCTTGAGTGAAGCACGGCAGGCCCTTTGGCGAGCTGGTCTAACAGAGAGAGGGTGGGATCCCCGCAGCATTTTGGCGGTTGCGGTCCAGTGTGGGCGAGAAACGGAACTGGAGGTCCGCACCGTAGGTCAAGAGTTCTGGGTCGTCACACAGCAGATCGAAGGCGATGAACTTAGCGCTTTGCTGAAGTTGGCCCGAAGGCAGGCCGGAGCCTCGGGCAGTAGCCATATTGACGAGGTTCTGGCCGAAGCAGAGCATGCACAACTCACGTTTACCCCAAAGCTCGCCCTGAGAGCGCTTCGAGCAAATTTCCAGTTTCTGGTTGACGACTGGTTTTGGATACCAGACCTCAAGCCACAACGAAATCGGCTTCGCAATGTGCTGCGTAAGATGCTGTCGGTCTCTCCCCAGATACAAGTCAGCCAGCTTCGAGACGGTGTACGTCGTCATTTCAAACATCGTCAGAATCGCGGAATCGGAACATGGAGATTGACGGCCCCACCACAGCAAGTCCTATTGGCGTTTCTTGCTGCCCATCCAGAATTCGCGGTGGCTGACGACATCGCGTGCAGTGTCGAACCCCTCGACTGGCGTGCGGAGCTGTCTCCGGGAGAACAGATCTTCGTTGAGACTCTTCTCGACGCTGAGGGGCGGATCCTACGGCGCGAGGACCTGTGGGGACAGTGCTCTGCCAAAGGAATGTCCTCGGCGACGTTTAATGCCTATTTGGGCGGGTGTCCAGTTGTCCGACAGGTGACATTGGGCGTCTGGGGATTGCGCGGCTTCCAACCCGACCCAGTGGTTGTAGAAGTTGTCCGAATTGGCACCGCACGCCCGAGAACCCGTCGGGTTGACTTCGTTGGCTGGACAGAAAATGGCCCGCAACTCGAGATGATTCTACCTGGCGAGGTATCCAACTGTGTCATCGGCATTCCAGCGGCGATCAGGCCGTACATTTGCGGCCAGTCGTTCGCTGCAGTGTTCAAAGATGGTTCTCCGTGTGGTACAGTTCGCATTGCTCCAAACGGATCGAGCTGGGGGTATGGGCAGTTTTTACGGCGAACTGGCGCGGATCCCGGTGATGTCCTTCGCGTGAGCTTCGATCTCGCCGGGCACAAGGTTCGCCTAGAGCTACTGGATGAAGGTCTGTAGGGGTTCGAACGCGCCAGAACGTGGCTAAATTCGAACATCGGTCACCTCTTCGTAAACCGCCCCGGGAACCGGGGCAGCCTCAGTTAGAGGAGTTCGGGGTGTTCGAGGCCAGGAGCCCGAATTCGCCATTTGCGGCGCCTTGAGCACCCGATTCTAAGCCACGTGCTGTCAAAATGGAGCCGCGAGGGCTCTAGCCTGCATTTCTCACCACGTGACGTGACGAGCTGCGTGAGAGGCGCGTCAGTACGAGGCGCGTTCGGCTTGACGCCAACCCCGCTGAATCAAAGACGCATACTTGACGGTAGGTCGAAAACGGTCGGCAAGTGCAAACAAGGACTGCCGGGCCTCTCGCCTGCCTCGCCCGTCAGGCGCTGAGAAACCCGCGCTGACAAACTCGGTCACGGATTCTTGATAAAATTATTCCCTTTGTTTTCAGCAGTTTTCTCCAGGAAGCGCCAGGCCGCCCGAGGCCGGCTTGCTATCCTAAAAAAAGGGAAACCCAGCGATGAATCATTTTCCATGTGGAGGTGAGCGGCAGGCGATCCAGGCCCCCCCCGCCCGGCAAAAACCCCGAAACCCTCTCATGTACTCTCAAATCCTCTCATTGGCAAAATTAACCGCTTATAAATCAACAACTTGTGCCCAAACCGCTCAAGTCCGTTGAGACTCTTTTGCTAGCGAATACGAGGACGATGACAGCAAAAAAGACCAAAGGGCGAACATTGAAAAAACCCCGTTTGATCGCTGGATGAAACAGGATCGCCTCCAGAATGCCCGAAAAGTTGCGCCGTGAGAAATGCAGGCTAGTGTGCGCCAATCAGAGCGTAACTTATGATGATTCGCTTGCTTGCCAGACGGCGGAGTGAGAGGCGACGTGCGGCCCCATGCGTACCTTGATGCGGGCGATTTGAGCCGCGTTCACGCGGCTTGGTGTTCCTTAGGCCAGCCGTTTACGGCTGGTGGACGCCGCCGCTCGGGGACTTTCAGCCCGTTTCAACGGGCTTCCCTCTTTCAAACGGAAATCTTATGGTGCGCTAATACTGGCGCACTACACTAGTAGTCGCTAATTGTAGGCCAGGCTACCTCGCAACAAAAGCTCGGCCTGCCACAAGCGGCAAGTTCCAAGTCCTTGTTCATCAGTAAACCATTTGGCTGCGGCTGGCTGTCCCCAGCATTTCGGAGCCCGAATTCGCCATTTGCGGCGCCTTGAGCACCCGATTCTACTGATGCTCGCGAAATACGGTGTAGGGGCGCAGCGTGCTGCGCCCGCTCCGGCAAGGCATTCGCTGCGTCCGAAAACAACACTATATTCTGCGAGTATCAATAAGCCACGTGCTGCCAAAATGGGGACCCGAGTTGTTTGCTGTTGGCCACCCCCAACGAGATGCAGGTTGCCCGCGGAGTCCGCCACCATGCGGTGGAAGATGTTGGGATGATTTGCCGATGTCAGCGTCTGGCGAGAAGTCCAGGCACCCCCCTGGAGGCGGCGAGCGTGAAGGTCCCATTTCTGGCCGCTGCGTTCGGACCAGACGACCCAAACCCGCCCTTGGATGTCCGCCGCGATCGCTGTTCGATAGACGTCGGTTTTCTCGTCCGTCAGCCGAAAAGTGTTGGACCAGCCGGTCGCGGTGGAATGGCGGGCAAAGACGTGGTCGCCCTTGTCCTGGTAACTTTGCCAGGCCACCCAAACAGCGCCGTCATTGGCGGTGGTGACCGAGGGATAGTCGGAGTGCTCTCCATCCGATACCGTCGAGGGTTCCGATATCTGGTTGGCGGCCGGCGTACGCTGGACCACGACGTCACCTTCAAGGAAGGAAAGCACTCGGTCGTATATCAGCTCGCTGAGACGAACATCAAAGTCTCCCCGCGAGGTACTGATTTTCGCCGTCGCGCTAGCCGGCGCATCCACCGTCGCGACAATGCCCGCGGGCACGACGTTTTCGATCTGCACGCTAGTCGACATGAACCGCGCTTGGTCCGGCTGGCTTTCGAACCGCGCGCGCTTCGTCTTCAGGGTCCAGCCGCTGCGTCCGTCAATTTCGTCATCGTCAAAGAATCTCCAGGGAGAGAGCCGCGCCACCTCGCCCGAGCTGAGGCTGATGGAGCCTGAATAGTCCCGGGGAATCTCCTGTCGTTCGCCGAAGGTGATTCGGAAGCTGAGGGCATTTGCCGAGGCGGCTTCCGCCTGTGGCGCCGGCGCCGAACGAGTCAACCCAGCGAAAAGATTGCGATTGCCGCACCCGGCACGAGAAGGCGTAGTCCGATCCGCATGCAGGTAGTTTATCGGACAAGACGAATGCCCCGGCCTCCAAGCGAGGGTTCTCAACAGGGCCGCGCCCGCGAGGGTGCGGTCCAGTCTGGCAGTGACCGCATTCCGATGGCGGCCCCGACGCACCGACTACCCCCGACCGCACCCTTGCGGGCGCGGCTCTGTTTCGGCCAGGCTGTGATTCACGCGACTGGATTTGGGAAGGGCCGATTGGCCAGGCAGCGATTGATCTTTCCGAACAGCTCCTGCCATTCGAACGGTTTGCTGACGTAATCGTCGGCCTTGGCGGCAAATGCTTTCTCGACATCACCCATCGTGGTTTTCGCGGTCAGCATGATGATGGGAATATGGGAGGTGTCGTCGCGCTGTTTGAGAATCTGGCACAGAGTCAGCCCGTCAATGCCGGGCATCATGATGTCGAGCAGGATCAGGTCCGGCAGCTCGGCGATGGCTGCTTGAAAGCCGTGATCGCCGTCGGGCTCCATCAACACTTCAAACCCCTGAATGTCAAGGCGAAACGCGATGGGCTTCACGACGTCTTCCTCGTCGTCCACGATCAGGATCTTCGGTTTTTCGGCGGAGGGGCCCATAATTTTCTACCGGGCGCTACCGGGAATCGGGGCGGGCTGCTCCTGTTCCGCCGGCCGGGCTCCGGCCCCGAGCTCCTCGACGGCGTCTGCCAGCTTGAGCATGTCTTCCGCGATCCGGTTCGCTGAATCGATGGCGTATTGCGTCGGCTGCGGCACCTCCTTTTCCATTTGCGCCAAGTGCAAGACATCGGTCAAGTTTTGGGCGAGCGCCCGTACCTGGAACAGCAGCGCCGCTTCGCGGACGCTCCCGGCGGATGCTGGATCGTCTTGTCCGGGCGTGGGTAGTTCCGGGCTGACCACGTCGCGGACACGGGAGACGATCGAGTTGGCGCCGTCTGTCTTGGCAAGGTAATCGATTGCGCCAAGCTCAATGGCACGGCGCCGGAATTCGGGCTCCGTGTTGCACGAGAACAACAAGATCTTGACTTCGAACAATTTGGCATCCGACTTGACAAGACGAGTCAATTCCAGCCCATTGATCTCGGGCATCATGAAATCCGCCAGCACCAGGTCAACATCGGAATTCTGGATGACGGCCAATGCCTCGGCGCCATTGCTCGCGGTTACGACATCATAGCCGGCGGCGTCGAGCCGAAACTGAAGTGCGGCGATTGCATCCTCTTCGTCGTCAACGATGAGCACCCTTGTCTTTTTCATGTTTGCTCCTTAAACGGACTTACTGGTATTGCATGCTGGATTGCCGGCCGCTGGGTGTTCCGGCTCTGTTTGGCCGGCTTGGGTAGCGGCAGCTCCATCGGGTATTGGGAAAGATCCCGAGCGGGCGTCTCCCTCACGGTCACGGCTCGGTTTGGAGTCGCCTTCGGAAAGACGCAACGCAAAGTAGAATGCCGAGCCCCGCTCCAGTTCGGATTCGACCCAGATGCGGCCGCCATGCAGCTCGACGATCTTCTTGCAAATCGCCAAGCCAAGACCCGTTCCGCCGGATCGCCGCCCCGGACCCGTGCTGAGCTGAATGAAGGCCTCGAATATATGCTCGAGTTTCTCCGCCGGAATGCCTGGGCCGCTGTCCTGAATCTTGACAATGGCCTCCGAGCCCCGGCGTTGGGTGCTGACCTCGATCCAGCCGTTGTCGCAATAGCGGATGGCGTTGGTGATGAGGTTGATCAGGACCTGGCTGACGCGGTCGGCGTCCATGCGAATGGGCGGCAGTTCGTCGTCGGGCGCGAACTCCAGGCGCAAATGCTGTTTTATTGCCGCGAGCCGCTGCTGGGTGACTATCTCGGACACTAGAGCGTTGAGCTCGTGTTCGGCCAGCTCCAGGCGGAACTCGCCGCGTTCGAGCTTTGAGAAGTCAAGCGTGTCATTGATGAGACGGTGCAGACGGTCAACGTTGCGTTTCGCCAACTCGAGAAAATCGGCCTGGTGCTTGTTGACGTCCCCCGCCGTGCCGTCCGCGACGACATCGATGGCTTCCTTGATGGCGGCGAGCGGTGTTCGCAACTCGTGCGAAACCATCGAGGTGAATTCGCTTTTGACCATCACCGCCTGCTGCAGCGTCTGGAGCATCCGCTTGCGCTCGGTGATATCGCGGATCACCGCCACGAATCCGCTCGCACGGCCCTGTCCATTGCGGACAGGCGCGATGGTTTGATCCACGTCGAACAAGGAGCCGTCTTTTCTCTTGTTGCGTAGCGTCCCTTTCCATACTTCGCCTCGAAGCAGCGTTCTCCACAAACTCCGGTACAGCTCAGCTTCGTGGCAGCCACTCTTGAGAATGCGTGGATTGCGGCCGATGGCTTCCGCTCGGGTGTAGCCGGTGAGGTGCTCAAAGGCCGGGTTGACAAACTGGATACTCCCCCGGGTGTCGGTGATGAAGATGGCCTCGCCGGCGGACTCCAGTGCAGCGGCCAGACGCACGCGCTCTTGCTCCATGCGCTTGCGGTCGGTGATGTCAAAACCAACTCCGATCAAGCCAGTCGGTTTGCTGTCGTGGTCGAGAACAGGCGCCTTGATGACAAGGACGGTGCGGGTTTCGCCGCCGAACTCGACGGTTTCTTCGTGGCGGATCGGCTGGCGTCCGGCCATCACCTGGCGGTCCCGCTCGACAAAGCGGGTAGCCACCGCCCCCGGAAACAGCTCGAAGTCCGTCTTCGCAATCACGTCGGCGGCGGAACGCCCCAGGGCCTCGCAAAAAACCCGGTTGACGGCCACATAGCGAAATTCCGCGTCCTTAAGGAAGGCCAAGGCCGGCAAGCTGTCGAGCAGCGTGTTGACTTCCCGGGTTTTTTGCGAATAGGCCGAAGCCAGCCGCAGATGAGCTCGGGCCTCGGCCTGCACGCGCCAGTCAAACGTTTCCCCGAGCAGGCCCATAAGCTCAGAGAATGATTCCAGCGCCGCGCTGCGTTCGGCGCCGCTACTTGATCGAAGTACCGGCGCGAGCCAGCGATTGCAGGTAGCCAGCGCTTCGGCAACTGGAACGCGCTGTGCCGCCATCTCCGCGAACAAGAGCTTCGCCTCTTTGCGGGCCGCTGGCGAGTCCGTCCGAACGAAGCGGGTAACCTCTGACTGGTAAGCGTCCCATCGGCCGTGGGGCTCCGAGGGGTGGCTCTCGTCAGGCGTCTTCGAAAAAGCGGGCCAACCGCGCGGCTCTTCCGCCGATGCGGTTTCCGGCGGCGGGCACAGTTCGTCCTCGCCCGCTTTCGTCATGATCGGCGGCCCCAAATCGAGCCGAAGGAAATCAAACGAGGGTTAACCCGCATTTCTCACCACCTGACGGCCGAAGCACGCGATAGGCCCGCCATTACTTCGTTGCGCTTGCTCGCCGTGCTCACCGTACTGTCAAGTACGCCTCCGCTCGTCAAGCGGCGCGCGCCTCGTACTGACGTGCCTCTCACGCACTTCGCCTCGCCACGTGGTGAGAAAAGCGGGTTAGCTTGCACACAACACCCGACACACTACTTATCGGTTATTTCCGGGCTCAACCTGAGAGAACGCAACAGTCCGTGGGTGGACGCGGTGATTATCATCTCTTGAATTCCGTGACCGGTTTAGCCCGCATTTCTCATCGATTCCCGAAAACGGGGTTGGCGGGGCGCGCGGGATGGGATTTCATGGTCTTGAGGCGGCATCGCCTCTCGGCGGGGCCGCCGTGGGGCAGAAACGGCCCGGCATGCTGTCCGCGACCCTGGCCGAGGCGTTTTTCGTCTGTTTTTGGGCAAACCTCGATTGCCGCCCCTGTCGAGCCCTGTGTGCTTCAAGTATTACTTGAACTCGCCTTGCCGTTTTCAGCAGCGCCGCGGCTCCCCCCGTTCGAGATTCTCATACGCTTGGGCGAACACCCCCGCCCAGGCGTATCCCGTCGCCAGCGAAATCCACACTTTGCGCGCCGTGATCCGGATGCGCGCTCCGATCTTCAAC
Source organism: Bryobacterales bacterium (assembly GCA_965226185.1). GTDB lineage: Bacteria > Acidobacteriota > Terriglobia > Bryobacterales > UBA6623 > CBDCYS01. Next base: position 939,616 of record CBDDCT010000007.1, on the reverse strand, counting down.
AACCGCAGCCGGATCGTCGTGCATTGCGCCCGCGCCATCTTCGTCCCCGCCAACCCCAGCCGCCGCAGCGTCTCCAGCAAACAGTACCCGATCGATGAAAAATATAAGCGGATCTGATTCGACCGCAATAGCGCGGTCGAGGTGCGGTCGGCGAACAGCCCCAGCTGCTGCTCCTTGATGCGGTTCTCCATCTCTCCGCGGGCGCAGTAGATCGTCTCGTATAAGTGTTGCGCCGCCGCTTGCTTGGGCGTCAGCGACGTCACCACGAAACGCGGGTTTTCGCCCTTCGCCAGATACTCCGCCTTGGCCACCACCCTGCGCCCCCGCGCCCAGCTGGTTCGCGTGCGGTAGCGGAAATCCCCGAACGCCCGGGCCGCCTTGCCCCTCTTGGCGAAACGCCGCCGCGCCAGCTTCATCCGTCTCTTGATCAGGCGCTCTAAACGCTCGTTTTTCGCCAGTCCGAACACGTAATCCACGCCCTGGTTCTCGCACCAGCTCATGATCTCGTCGCGGCAAAAACCGCTGTCGGCCCGCAGCAGGATCTCGACCTCGGGCCACACCCGCCGCAGTTGTTCGACGATGCGCCGGACCTCTTCGAGCGACCCCGCCGAGGCGTCGATGTTGGACGGCCGCAGGCGCGCGCACAGCAACTGGTCCCCGGCGAAAATGTAGAGCGGCAGGTAGCAATAGTGTCCGTAGTAGCCGTGAAAAAAGCGCCCCTCTTGGCGGCCGTGCAGCGCGTCGTCGGTGGCGTCGAGATCGAGCACGATGCGCTCGGGCTGGCACGGCTGCGATTGAATGTAGAGCGAGGTCAGCAGACGGTCGGCCGCGCCCGTGTCGAGAACGATCTTCTTGTAACGGCTTTGCGCGCCGGCCTTGGCCGGGGTCAACTCCAGGCGGTTGAGAGTGCTCTTGCCGGCGCCCGCCTTGCCGCGGTCTTGGGCTCGGCGGCGCTGCTTGCCTTCGAGGTCTTGTTTGCCGCTCAGCAGGGCCAGCAGCGGGTCGGAGCGCAGCTGATCGTGATCGTTGAGGTCCTCATAACCCAGCGCCAGCCCGTAGACGCGCTGCGAGACCAGCTCGCGCACGCTGTGTTCGACTTGCGCGGGCTGGCGGTGATCACGGAAGCAGGCGGCGAACTGCCGCACGATGCCGCTGCGCTGTTCGGTCTGGCGCAACAGCATGGCGCCGCCGTCGGAGGTGATCATGCCGCCGTCGAAACGGGCTACCACCTGGCGGCGGCCATGGTCGGCGAAGGTGAAGCTGGTTTGGGTACACTCTGTCATGGCAGGGGTCGCTTTCTTGCTGGCTGAAACATATTGTAATCATTATGTTTGTGCCACAAAAGGCGGCCTTCCGCCAACCCCGCGATGAGAAATCCGGGTTAGGAGTCTGTACGCTTTGGGTCGCGGCGATTACATTGGGGTTCTCAAGTGTACGATTTCCGCGGGCTGGAACGTTAAGGCGGCGCGCTGAGCCCGAAAACAGCCCGCGGCGGCAGTTCGCGGGCTTGGGTCAGCCTCGCAAGAACCGGCCCGAGAGTCAATGCTCCAGAGCCTGTGCCAGGTCAGCCTCGATATCGCCGGCCGATTCGATTCCCAGCGACAATCGCACCAAGTTGTCCCCTATCCCAAGACGCTGCCGGTGCTTGGGCGAGAGATTGCGATGTGAGCTGATAGCCGGATAGGAGATGAGCGAGTGCACGTCGCCCAAACTTGTGGATGAGACGACAAGCTCCAGGCGGTCGAGAAAGGCGAAGACCTCTTCCCTGCCCGCGTCCTTGATTTCGAAACTCACCATGGCTCCAAACATGGCCTGGCCGCTCGTGTCCGGGCGGAACAGGCGGCGGGCGGTTTCATGGTCGGGATGATTCGGACTGCCGGGGAAATGAACGCGCCCAACTCGCGGGTGCTTCGCCAATGATTCCGCCACGTGCCGCGCATTGCGGCATTGCTGCTCGATCCGCAGGGGCAGGGTCTTGATTCCTCGCATTGTGAGGTAGGCATCGAAGGCGCCGAGGTTGCTGCCTGCGTTGCGCGTCAACGCCAGCAACAGCTCGCGCCATGGTTCGTTCGCGACGATGACGCCGCCCAAAACGTCGGCGTGGCCGGCCAAGTATTTCGTGGCGCTTTGAACGACCAAGTCGACGCCGAGGTTCAGCGGCCTCATCAAAACCGGCGTGACAAACGTGGCATCGACGACGACAAGCGCTCCATGCCGCCGGGCGATTTCGGTGATCCTGTCGAGCGGCGAAACTCGCAGCATGGGGTTCGACACGGATTCAACCAGAACGCAGCCCGGCTTTCGCTCCTCGACGGCCGCCTCGAAGCCCTCCAAGTCACAGCAGTCCGCGAATCTTGTTTCGACACCGGCCGGCTCGAGCACGGCGGAAAGCAGCCGAAACGTCTCGCCGAACAGGGCATGCGCCGCTACGATCGACTTGCGGCGGTCGGTGAGAGCAGCCGTCAACGCCACATAGAGCGCCGCCATGCCGGACGCCGACGCAACGGCTGCGTCCGCGCCCTCCAGCGCCGCGACCTGCTCTTCGAGGGCGGCGCAAGTCGGATTCCCGTAGCGCGCATAGCCTTGACCCGGAACCTCGCCCTCGAACACCCGGTCCAACTGCTCCATCCGCGGATAGGCATAGCTGGACGCCCCGTAAATCGGCGTCGTGGCGGGAACGTACTCGCCTAGCCGCTTGCGGTCTCCGGCATGGACGGCTAGCGTGGCGAGCTTCATTTGGAACCGCTAGAAACTGCGTTTTGGGGATTCTGACGGCTTACTCCCCCAGTGCCTGTTCCAAATCAGCGATGACGTCCTCCGGCGCCTCGATGCCCAGCGACAGCCGCAGCAGGTTGTCCCCGATTCCCATGCGCTGGCGTTGCTTGGGGGCAATATCGCGGTGGGAACTCATCGCCGGATGCAGCACCATGGAATGAACATCACCCAGGCTGGTTGCGCGGACCACCAGTTTGAGCCGATCCATCAGGGCGAAAACGTCCGCCTTGCCGGCGCCGGCCACCTCGAAGCTGACCATCCCGCCGTAGAGCTCCTCCCCCCCCTGCCCGCGCTCGAACAGCCGCCCGGCGATTTCGTGATCCGGGTGCTCGGGATCGCCCGGAAAATACGTGCGCTCGATACGCGGATGGGCCTTGAGCCATGCCGCCGCCAGAGCCGCGTTTTGGCACTGCTTTTCGAACCGCAAAGGAAGCGTCTTGACGCCCCGCATCGTCAGATAGGCTTCGAAGGGGCCCAGGTTCATCCCGAGCGTGCGCCCCAGCACTTGCAACGATTGCCGGAACTCTTCGCCCGCGGCGAGGATGCCTCCCAGAACATCTCCGTGACCCGACAAATATTTGGTGGCGCTATGGACAACGATGTCCGCCCCGAGCCCGAGCGGCCGCATCAGGACCGGCGTGGTGAATGTCGAGTCGACCACCAGCAGGGCGTTGTGCCGCCGCGCGATCTCGGCGACGTTGTCGAGCGCGGGCACTCGCATCATCGGGTTCGAGACCGTCTCAATGAGTAGGCAAGACGGTTTCGCCTCCGCGACGGCGGCCTCGAAAGCATCCAGATCACAGGGATCGGCGAAGCGCACCTCGACGCCGCTGGGTTCCAGAACGTTCATCAGCAGCGAGATCGTCTGGCCGTAGAGAACATTGGCCGCCACGATCGACTTGCGGCGGTCGGTCAGCGCGGCCAGCAGCGAGAGATGAATCGCCGCCATCCCGGAGGAGGTCGCCAGCGCCACATCAGCGCCTTCGAGCGCGGCCATTTGCTGCTCCAGCGCGTCCACCGTCGGATTCCCATAGCGGGAGTAACTCTGCCCCTCCTTCTCGTTGCCGAACACGCGGTCCAGCTCCGCCACTTCGTCGTAGAAAAAGCTGGAGGCGCTGTAGATCGGCGTCGTCACCGGGATGTAGTCACCGAGCTTCTTGCGGTCCCCGGCGTGAACAGCCTTGGTGGGCAGCTTCATGGAGGTCCCTCGGCCGGGTTCAGAGTGCGGGCCGCGGTGAACTTGTGATTATAAAGCGTTGCCCGACAGCTCGTTTTCATCGGCGGTAACCTTAACAATCGCTTCTAACCAAATCTCCCAGCCGTGCCGCATCAGTGGTTCTGAACGAGCAATCCCGAAGGCCGGAAGATCAGTGCCGTGACCGTGAGTAGCTGCATCATGAAATTCGTGTCAAACGTGGCAGGAAATGCGAGAGCCAGAATGGAAACTCCGACCGTCACTACCTGCATAGTCAAATTCTTGCCAATAGTGGCGGAAGATTTTGGCGGAAGGGTCAGAGCCCCGAGCCGCGACGTGGCGTGAACCTCCAGGTTTGCCGCGCCTCGATTCGTCGAGGCGTTGCCGGACGGAAGGGCAGTCAGTTGCCTGAACCGGATGACGCTCCCTGGGGCCGAACAAACCGGCGAATCGGTTTGCGGCAAGCGTGGACGCTCACGCCACGTCTGGCGCCCTGTTTGGCTGCGGCTCGTCCGCGTCAGGGAGTGCCGATGGGCCCGCGGCCGGTCACATAGCTTGCTCGCTCAACCGCCTCCACTGCCGCGCGACTCGCCGCGCCGCAAAAACCTCCCGGCGCTCGCGCTGGCGAGTCAGCACCAACTCCCTCGAGGAGGGGTGCGACGATACAAGAGCGATGGTTTCCGCCATCAAAGGCCAGCCCTTGGTCTTGAAGAGCACACCCGCGTCTCCCAGGACTTCGGGGACTGTCGCGGCCGCGTGCGCGATCACCGGCACGTCCATGTTCATGCCTTCGACGAGAGGAACCCCAAAACCCTCATGCTCGCTCATGAACAGCAACGCGTCGCCAATCATGGATATGGCAACCGGGAAAAGTGTGTTGCTCCTCGGCAAAGATTCGGGACCTGTACCCCAACTCTCGAAAGATCTTTCGTAGAGCGACGACTTCGTTGCCTATCGCATCCCGCGGAATGACAGAAGGGGGAAACTGGTCGATCGAAACTCGTTTCATGATCCGAGGCTGTCTCTTCCTCGGAGGCCCAGGCGCTGCTCGTAGCGCTGGGATGCGTACTGCCAGCCGCGGCCGGCATGATGCAGCAACCGGGCGCGGGTTGGCGTTGGCTCAGCGCCTGCTCGATCGCCGCCAGCGGCAGCTCGGTTCGCAGCGTGGGCCCGACCGCCCAGCCCGCCACGATGGACGCTGCCATGCGGCGAGAAGGAGCGCCTGAGGGTCACTCGAGCGGCTCGTCGTCCGGCAAGGGCTCGATGTCATCCAACTCGTCGAAGGTAATTGTCGCCTCGGCGGAGAACTTTCGATACAAGCGAAATTCCACGTCGTTGCGGATCAATTTCTTCTCCTGCCTCATGCGGACTTGCGCCTTCAACGGCAGCAGGAACTCGCGCCCGGCGATCTCTGTGTAGTCATAGTCCAGCCTGGTTCGCGCCTCCTGGATCGGGAAGCCGGTCGGGATGTCAAAGGAGGACGTGACGATACGAAGGACGCGCTCAGCTTCTTTGTCGATGTAGACGAGACCTTGATAACCCGTGATGATGGTTTCGCCGGTTGGCTGGTAGGAAAGGCTCCAGCGGGAGCGGGTTCTGGGCACTTGGAGGTGAAAGACATAGACGTGGCGCCCGCGCAGAAGCGAGTGGCGCGCCCATTTGAACCGAGTCGCCGTGGAGGGCTCGAATAGCTGAGCCAGCAGGCTGCCGAATTCTCCCGTGCTGGTGGCCCCGCCTAGTTCGTGCATCGAGCGGTCGGTCAGTTTGTTATTGACGCTGAGAACTTCGTAATTCTCGTGCCGCTCGAAATAGCTGACGCGAGTCTTGATCTCGTCGTACTTGAACCAGTCCATTTCGAGGCCGCTGGGATCAAGGTAGCGGCGGGTGATCTGGAGACAGACGAAATCCGGGAGCCCATCGGTGTAATCGAGGGCGGTACGCCGCGCCTCGTCGATGATCCTGGCTTGCTCGTCTTCGGAAGGGGGAGGCGGCTGGCGATATTTCGGCGGCGGCTTCTCGATTTCGGGCGCGGCCAAGCCCTCGGTTAGAGGTTTCATCGAGCGCAGCACGTTGAGCGTTCGCGGACCGATTCCCCAGCCAATGAACTCTTCGATGACGCGGTCCGTTAGAGCGAAGTCAAGCTTTTGGTCTTTTAAGTATTTGGCGACCTCTTTATCGCTGAGCCCCTGCCGCACGGAGGATTGCAGCAACTCTTGCAACTGGCCGTAGTTGAGAGTGATCTGGGCGTGGAGACAAAACACGAACAACGTCCCCGCCGCCAGAACTCTGCCCCACATGCCCACATTGTAGCCCAATGATTTACTGTTGGATGCGCGAAAGCGCGCGTCAGGGACGCCGGGTGTGTGGAGCCGTACGGAAGGATCACGCGACGATGGGGCGCGTGGCTCGCGGTGTGATCTCACTCTCGCCAGTTGTCCAGGACGAGAGAGTATCCAAGCGCTTGGATACTCTCGTAATGCGCTATGTTTCCAGTAACGAGGGTCAGCCCTTTGTTCATCGCGATAGCGGCGATCATCGGATCGGCACGTCCTATGGTTTTTCCCAGTTTCTCCAAGTCCCCATGGATCCGGCCAGCCAGCTCTGCGGAGCGCAGGTCAAAATTCAAGATTTCAGCGAAGGTTAGGCTGGACAGTAGTTGTCGAATGCGGTCTTCGCGACGGACCTTGTGAAGCCCCTTGACCATCTCCATTACGGTGATCGTAGAAATGGAGTAACCACCAAACGTCTGGATGTACTCCTCAGCATTTTTGATGACTGAGTGATCTACGCGCTTGATCACTTCCGAAAAGATGTCGGTGTCAAGGAGTGACTTGTCCACTGCGTGTCAGGCGCTCTTCCCGCATCTTCATTGCCGAGGCAAGGATTTCGTCCACCAACTCAGGTTCGTCGGCCATTAGCCCAAGGATGGAATCCGCAGGTTGCTCCTGATCAGGGAGTTCCGCGATTAGCCTGCTCAGCAGATCTTCCAGGCTACAGTTCGAAGCGTCCGCCAAACGCTGAGCTCGGCCGAGAGTCGCCTCGTCCATATCCAAATGAATAGTTGCCATTTGCGTCCCTGATCGTATTCTAGCGCTTCTAAGAACGGCTTCGGCGTGATCCACGTCAGCGGGGAGGCCAGGCCGTTGATGTCCGGAGTCACCGCGAGTTCATGGCCATGCGGAGTCCGGCGATCGAAGACTACTCAAAGCTACCGGCTTCCATGCATTTTTCGTTTGAGTCTTTGCATCCCGCCTAGCCAGCGGTCATAGTCGCTCGACTTGCGGCGGAAGTATTCTTCAACTTCAGGGTGAGGGAGGATCAGGAACCGCTCTTCGGCCAGTCCGTTTACCACGGATTCCGCGCAGTCCTCGGCTGAGATCGCCGTCTTACGCAAGAACGCGGCAACCTCCGTGTTGTCACCCTCGCTCAGCATATTGGTTAGCACGCCCTGAGGACAAAGGCACGAAACACGGATGCCCCGGTCCCCATAGTTAATCGCCAGCCACTCAGCCAGCGAAACGGCAGCGTGCTTTGTTACCGAATAAGGCGCCGAGTCGATCTGCGACAGCAATCCGGCGGCGGACGCCGTGTTCAACAAATAACCCTCGCCCCGCTCGAGCATATGAGGCACGACGGCGCGCGCGGCGTAGATGTGTGACTTCACGTTGACATTCCAAATCCGGTCCCATTCTTCGTCTGGCGCCGCCGCGCCGCCCGGAATAAAGATACCGGCGTTGGAGCAAAACAGATCGACACAGCCGTAGCGATCGATCGATTGTTGCACCAAATCTTGAATGTCGTTCTCGTTGCTGACGTCGACGGTGGCCGCCGAGCCTCCGATCTCGTTGGCTACCTGGCTGGCGCCCTCGCCATCTCGGTCAGCGACGACCACGGCGCGAGCCCCCTCGGCGGCGAATCGGCGGCAAAGTGCTCGCCCGATGCCGCTTGCGCCTCCCGTCACGATGACCGATTTATCTTCGAGTGTCATTCGCTTCCTCCGCAGCCCCCAGGGGTTCCTCGATCTAGCCTGTCATTCGTCGCCCCAGCCTTTGAGTGCCGGGCTGTCTGTGTTATGCGCCGCAACACCGAATGGAAGCCATCCTCGCCAATCCATGCTAGGAGTCCGTCCGAGAATTCATTTTCTTCTTGGAGAAAAACCAATAGTGGGCGATAATGGTTTATGGGTAAAACCTATCGGGCTTACCTTCCCGAGCAGAAGCTGCTGCTGCCTCCCAGTTTGCAGGATTGGCTGCCGGAAAGCCATCTCGTCTACTTCGTCAGCGACGTGGTCGATCAACTGGATTTGTCGGCCATCGAGAGCGTCTATGAAAAAGAATGGCGCGGTCAGCCGCCCTATCATCCGCGGCTGATGGTGAAGCTGCTGCTCTATGGCTACTGCCTGGGGGTGCGTTCCTCGCGCAAGATCGCCCAGCGTCTGGTCGAAGACGTGGCGTTTCGAGTGTTGGCGGCTGGCAACCAGCCCGACTTCCGCACCCTCTCGGATTTCCGCAAGATCCACCTCCCAGCGCTGGAACAACTCTTCCAACAGGTGTTGCGGCTGGCCTTGGAAGCAGGGGCGCTGAAGCTGGGGCGGGTGGCGCTGGACGGGACGAAGATGAAAGCCAACGCCTCCAAGCACAAGGCCATGAGCTGGGGGCGGATGAAGCAAGCCGAGAAGCGGATTCGGGAGGAAGTCAAGAGGATGCTGGCGGAGGCGGCGGAGGTCGATGCCGCCGAGGACGCCTGCTATGGGGCCGACAAGACGGGCCAGGATCTGCCCGAGGAGCTGCAGCGCCGGCAGACGCGGCTGGAAAAGATTCGGCAAGCCCAGAAAGCCCTCAAACTAAGGGCGCGAGACAAGGCGGCCGCCCAAGGCCAATCGGCCGAGCAAGTCGAGAAGGCCCAGCCGCGCGACAAGGATCAGTACAATTTCAGCGATCCGGAATCGCGCATCATGAAAGGCGGCGACGGGTTTCTGCAGGCCTACAATGCACAGGCGGCGGTGGAGAGCAGCTGTCAACTGATTGTCGGGCAGACGGTGACGCAAGCGGCGAACGATAAAGAGCCACTGACGCCGCTGCTGCAAGCGGTCGAGCAGCAGTCGGGACAGCGACCCGAGGAAGTGCTGGCCGACAGCGGCTACTGTTCGGAGAAGAACCTGGAATCTTTGGAAGCGCCCGAGAAGCCCGAGCAAAAGATCGACGCCTACATTGCCACCAACAGACAGAAGCGCGGAAGGCGGGCAGGAGCGCCGCCGCGCGGGCGGATACCGCGAGCAGCGACCCGAGTCGAGCGGATGCAGCGCAAGCTAGGCACCAAGGCCGGGGCGAAGATTTACGCCCAGCGCAAAGGGATCGTGGAGCCCCTATTCGGACAGATGAAACAGGCCCGCGGCATTCGCCAATTTCTCCTGCGCGGGTTCAAGAAAGTGCAGGGTGAATGGGCCCTGGTGTGCCTGACGCACAATATTTTGAAGATGCACACCCTCTGTTATGGATAGTTACGGACAGCAACCAGAAAAAGGGTGCCCGCGGCCTAGTTTGCGTTCTCAAAACAGCTCTTCGCGGTCCCTGCAGCCCGCTTTTGCAGCCCAGCGACCTTCGAGCCTCCCGCTCCAACTCCTCGCTGACCTCACCACCCGAATTTCCCGCCCCACCTGAACTATGTCAAGCTGATACTCGGACAGACTCCTACTGAATCCCGCATAATATAGAGTAACCTTTTGGAGGTTCCCTCGTCTTTATAAACATGGGGAACCCAAGAGGCGTACGACGAGATTTTGAAGCTCTCGAGAAGCGACGGTTGGAGGCTGTGCGGCTGGTGCTGGAAGAGGATTGGAGTCAGTCTCAGGCGGCGCGGCGGGTGAAAGCGGCGCAGCAAAGCGTGAGCCGTTGGGTGGGTGAGTACCGCGCGCGCGGTGCAGCCGGGTTGCGCCAGGCGGGGCGTGCCGGACGCAAGCCGCTGTTAGACGCCGCGCAGCTCGAGCGTCTGGCGTCGCTGTTGCTCCAAGGTCCCGAAGCCCACGGCTTCCCGACGCCGCTGTGGAGCTGCCCGCGCGTCGCTCGTCTGATCGCCGACGAGTTCGGCGTGCGCTACCACGAAGGCCATGTCTGGAAGATCCTGCGGGCGCTCAACTGGAGCCCGCAACGCCCTGTCGGCAAAGCCCGCGAGCGCAACGAAGAGGCGATCCGCACTTGGAAGCGCAAGACTTGGCCGGCCATTAAAAAAAAGCCCGAAAAGAAAACCGCACGATTGTCTTCATCGACGAAAGCGGATTGAGTCAGAAGCCGCATCGTTGTCGTACCTGGGCGCCCCGCGGCCAGACGCCCGTGCTGCAGTTCAACTTCAACTGGGCCAAGCTTTCCGTGTCAGCGGGGCTGACATTGCGCAACTTCTACTTCCGACTCTATCCCGGTGCGATCGGCCAGTGGGAGGTGATCGACTTTCTCAAGGCGCTGGTGCGCCACATCGAGCCGCCGTTGCTGATCATCTGGGACCGGCTGCCAGCGCACCGCAGTCGCTTGGTGCGGGAGTTCATCGAGCTTTCTCAAGGCCACATCGAAACCGAGTACCTGCCGCCGTATGCTCCGGAGCTGAATCCAGTGGAGTACATCTGGGCCTATTGGAAACAGCACGAGCTGCCCAACGTCTGCCCGAAAGACTACGGGGAACTGAACCAGCGCGCCCGTCGAGCGCTGCGCCGCATGCGCCGCAAACCGCGCCTGATAACTGCCTTCTGGAAACAATCTTCTCTTTGCTTCGATTAACTCTATATTATGCGAGACTCAATAGGTCCGTAGTAGCGGTGAAGCGGGGTAACGCCCGTGGAGCGAAGGGACCTTGCTGCACATGAAGTCTTGGTCAACACAGTGAGGCAGGGACGAATGATAAAAGCGTCCGGCAGTCTGCAAGATCTGAGACGAAGACTATACGTCAAGGCGAAGGCTGAATCGACTTGGCGCTTTTGGGGGTTGTATGTGCGCGTCTGCAAACGGGAAACCCTGCGGGAAGCCTATCGGCTGGCGAAGCGCAATAACGGAGCTCCGGGAATTGACGGGGTGAGGTTTGAGGCGATCGAAACCGAGGGTGTGGAGGAATTTCTCGAACAACTTCGCAAGGAGTTACTGCAGCGTAGCTATCAACCTCAACGGGCACGGAAGGTGGAGATTCCCAAGGAAGGGGGCAAAGTACGCCTGCTTTCGATTCCATCGATCCGGGACCGGGTGGTCCAGGGAGCACTGAAGCTGATCCTGGAACCGATCTTCGAGGCCGACTTTCAAGCAGGGTCGTTTGGCTACCGGCCGAAGAAGTCAGCGCACGCTGCCATCCGGCGCGTAACGGAGGCGATTGTTAGCGGCAAGACCTACGTGATCGATCTCGACTTGCGATCCTACTTCGACACAGTGCGGCATCATATCGTGCTGGAGAAAGTGGCGCGACGAGTGAGAGACGAGGAGGTTTTGTGGCTGCTGCGGTTGCTGCTGAAGGCGTCGGGGAAGCAGGGTGTTCCGCAAGGCGGAGTGATTTCGCCGTTGCTCAGCAACGTGTACCTCAACGAGGTAGACCAGATGCTGGAGAGGGCGAAAGAAGTGACCCGCCAGGGACAGTGGGTGGGAGTCGAGTATGCCAGGTTTGCTGATGACTTGGTGATTCTGGTGGACTCGCATCCACGACAGCGCTGGCTGCGGCAGGCGGTGGAGAAACGGCTACGCGAGGAGTTTGCCAAACTGCAGGTGGAGGTGAACGAGGACAAGAGCCACCGGGTGGAGCTAGAGCAAGGAGAGAGTTTTGGATTTCTCGGTTTTGAGTTTCGTCGGATCCGCTCAAGGCGGGGACGATGGATGCCGCTGTATGTGCCGAAGGGCAAGAAACGGACGGCTTTGCCGCGCAAGCTCAAGAAGATATTGCGAAGCTTTCGATCGCAGTCGCTGAACGGGTTGATCGAAACGATCAATCCGATTCTACGCGGCTGGGTGAAGTACTTTGCGATTGGCCATTCGAGCCGCTGTTTCTCGTACATCCGAAACTGGGTAGAAAAGAAGATCCGGCGCCATCTGGGCAGAGCCCGTCAGCGCCAGGGATTTGGGTGGAAGCGATGGAGCCGGGCCTGGCTGTACCGGACACTGGTGCTCTTTAGTGAGTACCGGGTGGCTTACCGACAGTCGTGCACGGTAGTCGCGCCATGTGAATAGGTCCCATAAGCTTTGACACGAAGTGTGCAGGAGCGCGTAGTGCGGGAAATCCGCACGCTGCGTGCGAGGAGGCGGGAACTGGAAACGGAGCCACGGACAGGGCTAAACGGGCACGCAGGGGGAAACCCCGGATACAGCCAAGCCAGCGTCCTGACGGGCCACCGCGCCAGTTCTCGACCCTACCGCATCGTGGGCGGTTAGCTCAGTTGGTTAGAGCGCCTGCCTTACAAGCAGGAGGTCCCGAGTTCGAGTCTCGGACCGCCCACCAATGTTTTCAATGAGTTGCAGAGTGTCCCCCTCCTCCCTGCCACGTCACGTCCACACGAATGTCCACATAGACTACGAGTCGTGCGCCTCAAGCGCGGGCGTGGCCCCCCTCCAGGCTGGCGATTCATCGCGCAACGCGCAGACATGGTCCGGCTATAGCCGCCGTATTCATGCAACCAGGTTCGCTGGACGCTTTAAGCGTCCACTGCCGCAGGCTTGGACAAATCGCATTCTGAGCAGCTAAGCCAACTGAGACGCTGGCCCGCCGGCTGGCAATGTTCAACCACAGCGGCCCCCCCGAGGGCCTACAACCCCACACGAAGTGAGCGTGTTAGGGCTGCTATCCCCTATTCTCTCCCAATCGTGTGGGCTCCAACCAAACGGAGTCCACGATGAATCCCAAAATTGAGAACCCCGATAACAATCCCACAGCTCCAACCTGGGTCGTCGATGAGGCTAACGGCCTTTCCGAACTGGAAATCCGGCTGAACCACTTGGAAGGCGAAGGCTTTGCGGTCCGGCGTGTCTTCCTGCTGCAAGGCTTGCAACCGCAATTTGTCATTCTGGCCTGTCACGCCCGACCCGCATCCCCACGAATAGAAATGCGAGCGGTTCTCTGGCTCAACACCCAACCTCCTGATTTCCGCGACTTCCCTTAGAGCCCTTTCGGATCTTGCTGGCTTTTGGCCTCTGTCACTCATTGCGAAATTATTCGAAGCCCCGGACGAGATCATGCGAATCGACGTCGTCAAGAACGGTGACTACGTGCTGACCCAGCGCCCTGGCGGACGTTCCGCCCTGGACCGTTTCAAAAACTTATATGAGAAGAAGTTTCCTAAAGCGGTCGAGTGTCTGGAGAAAGACCGCAAGGCGCTGCTGGCTTTCTACGACTTTCCGGCCGAGCACTGGGGGCACTTGCGGACGACGAATCCGATCGAATCCACCTTTGCGACGGTCCGATTGCGGCAGCGACGAACGAAGGGTTGCGGCAGCCGGGAAGCTTCGTTGACGATGGTCTTCATGCTGGCCCGCCAGGCCGAACGCCACTGGCGACGCCTGAACGGGTCAGAAGTGATCGTTCATGTCTTAGATGGAAAGGAATTCAAGGATGGATTGATGGTTCAGGAGAACGCCGCCTGACCTCGGCCCATCCACAACATTTGACAATATCTCGAGGAGGAAATGAGGTCTCCCAAGCAGCCCAATCACCTGGCCAAATCAGAAATCGAATCCGGGAGAGCATCCGGTGTAATCGCCGGAGCGAAAATAGACCACATGGCGGCCGTTTGAGGCCGCCGGTGGCGGAGCAAAACTAGACCGCCTGAGTGTGTCCACCTGAATTATGCACAGATTCACTTTGCGAGTGTGGCTGCGTTCGTAGCGGGTTGGCGGTCGTCGTGAGGTGGTAGTGGTAGCTCGGCAACTGGCCTTTTGGCTTCTCCGTGTCCGGTTTCCCTTCCCGCCCAGAATCCGCGTCGTCAAAACCTCGCTCGGAAGTGACGTGTTTCCAGTGCGTTACGGCTAGTGCATAAAATTTTATGCATAGCGCATAGCCAGGCTCTCAGATCAGCGCCCTCCCGACCACCGGCAGCAAGCCGCCGTAGGGAGTCGGCTTCCTGCCGCGGAAGTGGTAAGGCGTCGAAGCCCCGATTTTATTGGGCTGCGAGGCCGTCACGGCTGGGCCTTGTTGGACGGGCCTTTGGGAGCTATGCTGTTTTCGTCTGGTAACCATGTGGGTGACCTCCTTGGGGTTGGCTGGCGAAGCTGGTATCTTTGCCAGCCTACCTTTTTACCCCATGTTTTCGGGGGTTCCCAATGGTCCCTTGCGGCTCAGCCCTCCTCAGGTCCACGCCGCAGTGCATAATTCAGGTTGAAAACAAACGTATGATAAGTTGACGCTGGTCACCAGTCCCCTGAAACCGCCCAAATTACGGATATATCTGCCAAAGTCTGCCATTCTCTGCCATGTTATAAAGAGACTTTATACCTCATCGCGCAACCACTTTCATTTCAATGGCTTAGCAAGACGATTATCGAGCCCCCTGGCCAGCGAATGGCATACAGCACTGCCACCGGCGAACCCGCCGCCGTCAGCCACTGAAATGTAGAAACTCCAAGCTTGTTGTGGTCTTCATAGCGAGGCGGGTCCGCGCCTAGGCCCAAACCTTGCGCTGCGAACACAACAATGATTCCCCACGCCGGCTGCTTCATCGTTCGCAATGCCAACTCTTTGGCCGAATCAAGAATATGCACGCTAAATTGCCATACTGCCTGTGGTTTGGCGCGGTTTGGCGAAACTCGCGTTTCCCAATCGACCTTCCGCACCGACAATACCTCATTCACCCGAACAGCGGAACTCAGTCGCGGAAAGGGAATGACATCGCCTTCCGGCAGCTAAAGACACTTAGGATAGCCCCATGAGCCGCGGATTTGGCTGAAAACGAGATGGCTCTCTTCGACGAGGTGGATAAGCAAACTGGGCGCCAACAACTTGGGTCTCCCTCGAATGGCCGGGTGTCGGCTACAAGTCCTTCAATACTAGTTACTTAACGCACGCAATCGAGACGTGGGCGATATCCTCGCGCTCGACCTGGCGCGGCGGAACGGCACCGCGGAACCGCCTCTGCTGTGAGGGGTTGACCTGCCACGGCCTCAGCGACAAATGAGACCACCGCACCGATCCCGGCTTAGGTTCACCCGTCGAATTCTGGGGTAAAAAAATTTTTGCCGATAACTGACCCTGGGATGTGGTAAAATTGGTTGGACTTTGTATCAAGGTTCATTTCGTTCAGAACGAATCTGATGGAAATTTCAAACTGGATTTGGGCCACTGTGTGGGCGGTCGAACTTGGCTGGGCCGCCCGGCTGTGGCGTTCGTTCCAATCCTCTACATCGTATGGGGCCTAGCGGGCGCATTCGCTTTTGCCCGAGTTGGAGGGGAGGGGCCTGATGAAGAAACGGAAGCGCGGTGGGTAATGCATCAGGCACGGCAGGGCATCTAACCCGGCAGCTTGAGAGTGTGAATCAACTTCTATTGAGGGTACTTCGGTCATGACAACATTTGAGGTTCTCCTTGCGTTTCTGTTTCTGGTAGCTATCGGATTGGGGTTGGCTTTGCGCCGGCTACGGTCCACTGGCAAGAAGGTCCCAGTCGCTCCCCTGCCGGTCGCGGACAAGCCGGCCGAGGAATTCTACCGGCCCATGGCTCGGTTGTTTACTCCGCGGGATATCGAGTTCCTGCATGAACAGGAAGGGTACAGCCGCAAAATGGACCGCCGTCTGAGGCTGCATAGGCAGAAGGTTCTTAGGCTTTACTTGGGGCAGATCCGCGGCGACTTCCGAGCTTTGCACGGCTACTGCCGTCAGTTGGCGCGCGGCAGCCGAAACTGGGAGCTTAGCTCTCTAGCCCAGCGGCAATTGGTGGTTTTCTACGGCGTCTATTTCGCCCTCCACATCCGGTGCTTGTTCGGTTCGTTCGTCTACGTTCGAGTTGACACACGCGAACTTGTCTCTTCGCTGCGAAACTTGCAGCAGGGCCTCCGAGCGGTTATGGAGCCACCTGCCCGCAGCCTAGAAGCGGCTCGATGATAGCCGGGGAACTGCTCCGCTTGACCTCCCGCCCGGCCTCGCCGCTTAGGCGGGCTGCTCCTTCTTGCAGGCCAAGCGCACGTCTTTGGGCGCCGCCAAAATACACTCCGCGATAGAATTTTTCAATTGGCGCCATAGCGCCAGCCGCGAGCGATCTGCTCGGGCCGTACTGCTGCTGCAGGGACATCGTCTCCCAAAGTGAAGGTTTTCGAAGACTCCTTCTCTTTTCTCCGCGCTTCACGCCAGCCGATAAAATTTTTCAATCGGTCTCATAGAAACGTTCTTCTTGGTTTCTCCGCTGAACCGTTGCAAGATAAGTGTCTTGCTGCTGGAACGCCTGTTCGGCGGTATTCCCGGTGTAGACCGGAAGAGGAGTCTGGAAATGAAAGGTCGGATTTTATCGCCGTTATTGTTAGGTCTGCTGTTGTGTCTGCCGGCAATGGCACAAGGTACGGAGGAAGCCGTCGCGGACCTCAAGGTGGCGGCGGACACACTCTGGGTGCTGATCGCCGGGTTCCTGGTGTTCTTCATGAACGCCGGATTCGGCTGCATTGAGGCTGGATTCTGCCGGGCCAAGAATGCGGTCAACATCCTGGGGAAGAATTTCGTGGTTTTCGGCCTTTCATCCATAGCGTTTTGGATGGTTGGATTCGCCATCATGTTCGCGGACGGTAATCCTTTTCTCGGGTTGACCGGATGGTTCTTGGGGGGGGCGGACAACAGCCCTGCCGCGAATGACGCCTACCAAGGCGTCTACGGTTCCATTGCCTGGACAGGCGTGCCGTTGCTCGCCAAGTTCTTTTTCCAGCTTGTGTTTGCCGGCACCGCCGCGACGATTGTCTCCGGTTGCGTGGCTGAACGCATCCACTACAAATCCTACATGCTTTTCACGCTGGTGCTCGTCGGAATCTCCTACCCGATCACGGGACATTGGATTTGGGGCGGGGGATGGCTGGCGGATTTCGGTTTCTGGGATTTCGCGGGATCGACTGTCGTCCATTCTGTTGGTGGCTGGGCTGGGCTGGCGGGGATCATATTGTTAGGGTCTCGCGCCGGGAAATATAAGTCCAGCGGCGGGGTGCGGCCGATTCCCGGACACAGCATGGCCCTGGTTTTCCTGGGGGGATTGATTCTGTGGCTGGGCTGGTTCGGTTTCAATCCTGGCAGCACGATGGCGGCCGATCCGGGCTTCATCGCGCATGTCGTCGTAACAACCAACATGGCTTGCGCGGCGGGCCTGTTGAGTGCCACGGTCCTCGCTTGGGTCTGGCTAGGAAAACCGGACTTCAGCATGACCGTCAACGGTGCACTGGCGGGTCTGGTTGCGATTACAGCGCCATGTGCGTTCGTCGACATCTGGGCTTCGCTCGTTATCGGCTTAATCGCGGGCCTTCTCGTCGTCCCGGCCGTGGTTTGCTTTGACCGCCTCAAGATCGACGATCCCGTTGGCGCACTGTCCGTCCACCTTGTCAACGGTATTTGGGGAACGCTTTCGATCGGTCTGTTCGCGACCGCCAGCGCTCCTGGCGGAGGTCCCGACGGGTTGTTTTACGGCGGCGGATTCACGTCGCTGTGGGCGCAGTTTGTCGGCGTGGTGGCGGTAGGTGCCTTCACCATGGTGCTTTCGCTCATTGCGTGGAGCATCATCAAGCAGGTTTGGGGATTGCGAGTCACTCATGAAGACGAACTTCGCGGACTCGATCTGAGCGAAATGGGAATGGAAGCCTATGCCGGCGATTCCATGCACGACCGATAGAAGTCTGACGACCTGTCGGCGCGCTTTGCGAGTTACCCTTTGCTGTATGTCGCCTAAACGGCAAGGCTGTTCGCGTGAATCGATGAAGCCGAGCAATCTCGCCAACAGCATGGTGCAAGAAGCGCCAGGCGGCTGACTCGCGGAGCAGTTCATCAACAACACGTCAGGCGCGCTGCTAACCTGAGTGCTGACCGGCGCCATCGTTGGGCTGTGCGTCTCCGAAGAGGATGAAGTCGAGGGTTTGGAGTTGAGTCAACACGGTGAAGAAGCCTACAGCCTGGCAGGCTGATGAAGGAGGAGCATACCAATGAAGAGAATTGAAGCGATTATTCAACCATTCAAGCTTGATGACGTGCGAGAAGCCCTCAAGGCCGCTGGTGTCAACGGCATGACGATCTATGATGTTCGGGGCCACGGCCGCCAAAAGGGCCACAAAGAGGTTTATCGCGGTCAAGAGTATGAAGTAGACCTGCTCCCCAAGGTGAAGGTCGAGGTGGTCATCGACGATGCACACGTCCAGGAGACCGCCGAGGCAATCATCGGCGCCGCCCGGACCGGCAAGATTGGAGACGGCAAGGTCTTCGTCTATTCGGTGGAACAAGCGATTCGCATCCGCAACAACGATACCGGGGACGCCGCGCTTTAGCCGGCGGCGGCGCCCCTGCCCGGTCGCCCTGCCGCCGCCCATGCGGCGCGGGCGCCGGGTGCCTTGGGCCTCACGTGGGCAACTCGCGGTAACCTAAGTATTGGGCTCGGTGCATCAGGTACAGCAATCTGTTGATCTCCTTTTCTGATTCGCTTGTCTTGGACTCCTCCGTTTCCGGGTCAAGGCCGGCTTTCCCATGTCTGATCCGTTTGCAGCAAAAGCGGAGTTGCCCGATCACATTCGGGCAAGCTTCTTCGCGGACGGTGATGGCCTGCGTGATGTGGCTGCGCGGTCCGCTGCAACCGATGAAATCGTCCGTGGCCGCTTTGCCGGCTCTTTTCCGGACGCGGAACGCTCGGGGGTTGCTCTCCTAGCGGTTGGCGGCTACGGCAGAGCCCAACTGTTTCCCCACTCTGACGTTGATCTGCTGCTGCTGGTCGAACACCCCGGGCAGCCGGCGACCTACAGGGAGCAAACCTCACAACTGCTAGCGCAACTGTGGGACGCCAAGCTCAGGGTCTCTCACTCCGTGCGCGCCCCGGCCGAGTGTGCCCGCCTCGCGCCCGACAATGCGGAACTCAACATCAGCCTGCTCGATACACGCTTTCTCGGGGGCGATCAGAGCCTTTACGAAGAGCTTCGCTACCGCCAATTGCCGCGCTTCTATCTGCGTGAGCAAAGGGCTTTGTTAAGAAACCTCCTGGAACTGGCCCATACCCGGCACACGCTTGCTGGAGAAACGATCTACCACCTGGAGCCCGATGTCAAGGAAACTCCTGGCGGCCTGCGCGATCTCCAACTGGCCTGCTGGATTTCCCAGTTGACAAATATGTCGGCCGTCCGTCTGCCTGAAAGTGAGGAGTTTCTGCCCGCGGAAGCTCGTGGCAAACTCATGTCCGCGAAGCAGTTTCTGTTCGCCTTGCGTTGCTACCTTCATTATTTCAACTCGCGGGACAACAACAAACTGTCTTTCGATCTTCAGGAAACCGTGGCGAAGGAAGGGGCGGGCAAGGCTTTCCGCAAGACGCGGCACACCTCGGAGTGGATGCGCGACTATTTTCGGCATGTGCGGGTCATCTATCGCCTGGCCGGCCGTCAGATGGAGGAATCGGCCGGTGCCGGGCAATCGTTGTTCACCCTTTTCCGTGACCGCAAGTCCCGGTTGTCCAATAGCGATTTTGTTGTGCGGCGCGGCCGTCTTTACCTGAGTAGCAGCCAGGCCCTCGCAACCCAGCCTGAACTTGCCCTGCACCTGTTTGCCTTTGTCTCCCGGCATGGGATTCCGCTTTCGGTCGAGACCGAGAGGCGGGTCGAACAGGCGCTTCCAGCGATCACCGGGCAGACCAGTTCCGGCGGTCCTCTTTGGCCGGTGCTTGCTGAGATTCTCTCGTTGCCATTTGCCTACGAAGCCCTAACCGCGATGCGCGAGACGGGAGTACTGTTTGCTGTATTTCCGGAATATGAGCTGATCGACTGCCTGGTCGTTCGTGATTTCTATCATCGCTACACGGTCGACGAACACACCTTTGTCACGATCCAAACCCTCCACGATCTCTCCGCGCCCAGTGATCCTCTCTCGGAACGTTATGCCAGACTGCTCTCCGAGCTGGAAAAACCTGAGCTGCTTTATTTCGCCCTGCTGTTCCACGATGTCGGTAAGGGCATGCCGAAAGGAGCCCACTCCGAACACAGCGTTGAGCTGGCCACCAAGGCAATGGACCGGATCCAGTTGGAAGAAGGCGATCGAGAGACTGTGCTATTCCTCATCCGTCACCACCTGGAGATGTCGTCAACCATGACAGGCCGCGACATCAGCGAGCCCGAGACGATCCAGCGGTTCAGCGACGTTGTCGGCGCCGTGGAGAGGCTCAAGGCGCTCACATTGATGACCTTCGCCGACATCGGTGCCGTAAATCCCAAGGCCATGACGGACTGGCGCAAGGACCTTCTCTGGCAACTCTACATCTCGTCTTATCGATGCCTCAGCCGTGACTTCGAAGAGCGCCGTATTCACGCCGGGCGCTCCGAAGCCTTGCTGGAAAAAGCAGCTTCTGAAGAGGAAAAAGCTGAAATCACCGAGTTTCTCGAAGGCTTTCCGCGGCGTTACCTTCGTACCCAGCCCTCCGATCAGATCTTCGCTCAGTTTCAATTGAGCCGGAAACTAGCAACGACTGGTTCGGCTGTGAGCGTTTCCAAACGGCACTCCTTGTACGATGTTGTCGTTGTGACGAATGACCGGCCGTTCCTGTTCGCTTCGCTGTGCGCTACTTTTTCCAGTCTGGGACTCAATATCGAAAAAGTGGAAGCGTTCGCGAACACCAAGGGAATGGTCCTCGATACGTTCGTCGTTTCCGATCCGCGGCGTTCCCTGGAACTCAATCCCTCCGAGGTTTCCAGTCTGAAGAAGGCCTTGAAGCAGGCCGCCGAAGGCCGCTGCGACATCGGCCAGCTCGTCGGCCGCCGCCGGCCGGCGTTTGCCGTCAAGCGGAAAGCGCGAGTCCAGCCGAGAGTTTCTTTCGACAATGAATCATCGCCCAGCGCCACGGTCTTTCACGTGATCGCCGAAGACCGTACCGGACTTCTCTTTGATCTTGTCAGCAAGTTTTCACAATATGAATGCAGTATCGAAGTCGTTCTGATCGACACCCAGGGTCACCGCGCCATTGACGTCTTTTACCTGGCTGGTCCGGACGGTGAAAAACTCGATCCCTCGAAGTGTGAAGCGCTCAAAGACGAGCTGGCGGCCGCTTGCCTTTCCTCCGCGTCGTAGCAAGCCCGACAGCAGCGAACAAGCGGCTGCAACCCCCGGGCAGCCACTAGCCTGCATTTCTCACGGCGCAACTTTTCGGGCATTTTGGAGGCGATCCTGTTTCCTCCAGCGATCAAACGGATTTTTTGTCAATGTTCACCATTTGGTCTTTTTGGCTGTCATGGTGCTCGTATTCGCTAGAAAAAGAGTCTCAACGGACTTGAGTGGTTTGGGCGCAAGTTGTTCATTTATAGGCGGTTAATTTTTTCAATGAGAGGATTTGAGAGTATATGAGAGGGTTTCGGGGTTTTTGCCGGGCGGGGGGGCCTGGATCGCCTGCCGGCCACCTCCACATCGAAAATGATTCATCGCTGGGTTTCCCTTTTTTAGGATAGCAAGCCGGTCTCGGGCGGCCTGGCGCTTCCTGGAGAAAACTGTTGAAAAAAAAGGGTATAAGCTTATCAAAAATCCGTGACCGAGTTTGTCAGCCCGGGTTTCTCAGCGCCTGAAGGGCGAGGCAGGCGAGAGGCCCGGTAGTCCTTCTTTGCACTTGCCGACCGTTTTCGACCTACCGTCAAGTATGCGTCTTTGATTCAGCGAGGTTGGCGTAAAGCGGAACGCGCCTCGTACTGACGGGCCTCGCACGCACTTCGCCTCGCCACGTGGTGAGAAGAGCGGGTTAATCGGGACAGCAGTGGCCTATCCCCACAGCTCGTGTACTGGCCCGTAGGCATCCTCACTCGCCATCGGGACATATTCGAAGCCTCGGCCCAGGGGATCGTCCGTGCGGATGGTGGTCCAGTTAATGCCCATGGCCGAATAGATCGTGCCCTCGATATCCTCGGGACGCACATTCCGGCCCCGTGACCAGCCCGGGTCTATCGTGAACGCTCCCGTGGGGTCGGTCTGGCCGATCACCGTCCCGCCTTTGACGCCGCCGCCGGCCAGCACGTAGAACATCTGCAGATTATGGTCCCGGCCAGCCCGGTCGTTCGTGACGGGTCCGACCGTGCGGCCAAACTCGCCGGAAACTACTACCAGTGTTTCGTCGAGGAGTCCGTCGGCCTCCAGATCGTTGATGAGAGCCGAGAACCCTTTGTCAAATTGGGAACCCTGGGCATAGAGGTTGCGGCCCGCCTCCTGTCCGTTGACTTCGTTTCGGTCATAAATGGCGGAATGGTGGTCCCAGCCTCCGTGGTTGACTTGGATAAACCGCGTGCCTTGATCGGCGGCAACGATTTTCTTGGCGATGGCGCAGGCATCACCGAAGCTGGTGTCGCCGTACCGCAGGCTCTCCTCTACCGTAAAGCTAAAGGCCTCGGACACGACGGGATTGAACATCATGTTGCGGGCGTTCTCGTAAAACCCGCCTATCCCCGTCCCCGCGGAGCCGATTGCCGAGTCGGGGCCACGCAGCGGAGCGTCGATGAGTTGCAGGGTATCCCAGCGCTTTTCGAAGCGAGCCCGGCCATCGGCGTGCTGGGTGCTCGCTAGCCCGGATTTCTCATCGCGGGGTTGGCGGAAGGCCGCCTTTTGTGGCACAAACATAATGATTACAATATGTTTCAGCCAGCAAGAAAGCGACCCCTGCCATGACAGAGTGTACCCAAACCAGCTTCACCTTCGCCGACCATGGCCGCCGCCAGGTGGTAGCCCGTTTCGACGGCGGCATGATCACCTCCGACGGCGGCGCCATGCTGTTGCGCCAGACCGAACAGCGCAGCGGCATCGTGCGGCAGTTCGCCGCCTGCTTCCGTGATCACCGCCAGCCCGCGCAAGTCGAACACAGCGTGCGCGAGCTGGTCTCGCAGCGCGTCTACGGGCTGGCGCTGGGTTATGAGGACCTCAACGATCACGATCAGCTGCGCTCCGACCCGCTGCTGGCCCTGCTGAGCGGCAAACAAGACCTCGAAGGCAAGCAGCGCCGCCGAGCCCAAGACCGCGGCAAGGCGGGCGCCGGCAAGAGCACTCTCAACCGCCTGGAGTTGACCCCGGCCAAGGCCGGCGCGCAAAGCCGTTACAAGAAGATCGTTCTCGACACGGGCGCGGCCGACCGTCTGCTGACCTCGCTCTACATTCAATCGCAGCCGTGCCAGCCCGAGCGCATCGTGCTCGATCTCGACGCCACCGACGACGCGCTGCACGGCCGCCAAGAGGGGCGCTTTTTTCACGGCTACTACGGACACTATTGCTACCTGCCGCTCTACATTTTCGCCGGGGACCAGTTGCTGTGCGCGCGCCTGCGGCCGTCCAACATCGACGCCTCGGCGGGGTCGCTCGAAGAGGTCCGGCGCATCGTCGAACAACTGCGGCGGGTGTGGCCCGAGGTCGAGATCCTGCTGCGGGCCGACAGCGGTTTTTGCCGCGACGAGATCATGAGCTGGTGCGAGAACCAGGGCGTGGATTACGTGTTCGGACTGGCGAAAAACGAGCGTTTAGAGCGCCTGATCAAGAGACGGATGAAGCTGGCGCGGCGGCGTTTCGCCAAGAGGGGCAAGGCGGCCCGGGCGTTCGGGGATTTCCGCTACCGCACGCGAACCAGCTGGGCGCGGGGGCGCAGGGTGGTGGCCAAGGCGGAGTATCTGGCGAAGGGCGAAAACCCGCGTTTCGTGGTGACGTCGCTGACGCCCAAGCAAGCGGCGGCGCAACACTTATACGAGACGATCTACTGCGCCCGCGGAGAGATGGAGAACCGCATCAAGGAGCAGCAGCTGGGGCTGTTCGCCGACCGCACCTCGACCGCGCTATTGCGGTCGAATCAGATCCGCTTATATTTTTCATCGATCGGGTACTGTTTGCTGGAGACGCTGCGGCGGCTGGGGTTGGCGGGGACGAAGATGGCGCGGGCGCAATGCACGACGATCCGGCTGCGGTTGTTGAAGATCGGAGCGCGCATCCGGATCACGGCGCGCAAAGTGTGGATTTCGCTGGCGACGGGATACGCCTGGGCGGGGGTGTTCGCCCAAGCGTATGAGAATCTCGAACGGGGGGAGCCGCGGCGCTGCTGAAAACGGCAAGGCGAGTTCAAGTAATACTTGAAGCACACAGGGCTCGACAGGGGCGGCAATCGAGGTTTGCCCAAAAACAGACGAAAAACGCCTCGGCCAGGGTCGCGGACAGCATGCCGGGCCGTTTCTGCCCCACGGCGGCCCCGCCGAGAGGCGATGCCGCCTCAAGACCATGAAATCCCATCCCGCGCGCCCCGCCAACCCCGTTTTCGGGAATCGATGAGAAATGCGGGCTAGCCCCTCGATCGAAGGTCTTGTCTTGAAGGGGCCCAGCGAGACCGGGAAGTATCCTGATCCCGGTGTATTTTCCGCATTGAGGGCGATGAAAGCCGGGAAAATCTGATCGGGACGCCGCTCGGGCTCTTTTTCAATAGCCACTACGCTTCCCAGGTGAGGTGCGATGCCCCCAGTCGCCGAGATTGGGCTTCTCCCAATCTGAAACCAGGTCTGCGCTAAGTTGTGGGCCAGTGCCCACGACAGCCCCGAGCGGATGATGGCGATTTTGTCGAGAAGCTGAGCCGTATTAGGTAACAGACCGGCTGGGAATTGGATACCGTTGACTGTCTCCGGGCCGAAATCGCTTGGGGTGTCCGGCGTCATCTTGAAGTCGAACGTGTCGATGGGGCTGGGAGCGCCCTGAAGGAACAAGAAAATTACCTGCTTGGCCGTGCCTTTGGGGTCTACAGCCGCCTCGGCGCGCGGCAGAGTCGGGGCCATTGGACCGCCCAGGAAGTATCCCGTGAGCCCGCTGCCCAGCAACCGGAAGAAATTTCGCCTTGTCCACTGAGGCCGCTCGAAGAAATTCACGTGGGGATGCGGATACTTCGTTACGAGTCTGTTGAATCGTTCGCTTTCGGTCATTTTCGTCCTCAGTAGTTAAAGATGAAATCCACCTTGTTGTAGAGGCTCCACATCAGATCCTCCGCGTTTTGTTGCCGATCTCCGCTTGAGATCAACTCAACCGCGGCCGCCAGTTCGTCAGGAGTGGCCGGACGGCTCAAAACCAGCAAGTACAGAGACTGCACCAGCACGTCGTCGGGATTCTCGAGAACGGCGGCCAAGCTGCCGTGCATGCGGCTGTAATTAATGCGGGTGACTACCAGGGGGCTGTTCATCAATTGCAAAGCCTGCATGATGCTCGCTTCGCCGCTGCGTCGTGTCTCCTCGCGGTCGCCGCGGAAAAAATCGTCAAGAAACTGAGTAGTGATCGCGGCGAAGCTATTCGCTCGATCGCCGCGGCGGCGCTCAATCGGGACGAACTGAACGTCCGGGAACTGCATTGCGAACACCTTGACCCCGATCGTCGGTGACACCAGGTACCCAATTGGAACTCCACTGGAACTGACGAGCGCGTCGTGAATCTGCTCCGCGGTCAATCGGCGAACCTGGAAGCGCGCGAATGTCGGCTCATAGGCCGGGTTCCAAGTTCCCTCGTAGCGCGAAGAAAGCTGATAGCTGTCGGAATTGGTGATCTGCCGCATCAGCCACTTGAGATCGAAGCCGTTCCCGGCGAACCCGTCGGCAAGGAAGTCAAGCAGTTCCGGGTGTGATGGCTGGACCGTCCATGGTTGAGCAGGAGGATTGGCTGCGTCGAGTCGCGCCAGATCGAACTGATCAGGCGGGTCGACCAGGCCTCTGGAAAAGAATTCCTTCCAGATGTAGTTCACGATAGCTCTGGCGAACTGTTTGTCAGCCGTAAGCAGCCTGCCCAGTGCCTGGCGGTAAGACTCTCCCGGATCAGGGGTTCTGCCGCCCGCCAGATAAGCAGGCGTGACCAGGTCGGCGCCGCCATTGGCGTCGGGCAGCCGTTCAGGCCGATTGCCTGTCGTTGTATTGAGACGGTAACCGCCACGAGGGCGGCCGCTGACGATCCAATAACGGGCCGGGAAACGGCGCCGCTCATCGGGAGGCGGCACGAGCGGCCGGACCAGCCCGGTGCGGGAAAAGAAAGAAGCCAGGCCCCATGCCTCGAGTCGCGTCGCCTGCTCTCCCCAGGCGCTGAGAGAATTCAGATGACCCTCGCCGTCGTGGCATAACAAGCAGTCCATGTGAGTAATACCGAGAAAGTCACGAGCTGTGAACGCCGCTAGGGTGTCATAGGTGTCGTGGATCGGGCCGCCGGTCGTTCTGCCGCCGACGATGTAGCTAGCGGGAGTGGCGTTGACGGGATAGCTGCTGTAATCCCGCTGCGCCGCCTGGTAGGCCGCGAAACTGGCGTACCTCTCCGGAAAACTTCGCCCCGAAGCCTGACCGCCGGCAGCGAGAATCTCCCGCGCCATCTGATCGTACGGCTTGTTCTGCTGCATGGACCCGAGCAGATAAAGGTGAAAAGCGTCGCGCCCATCGACATACCGATTGACTTGCGACGTTCGCAGCGTGTTGCGATAGAGGTCTCCGAAGAACATCGCCCATCGATCCGCCCACTGAGGTGATGCCAGCAAGCGCTCTACCGCGGTCTTCCTCTTGTCCGGCGAGGTGTCCCCAAGGAACACTACGACTTCGTTGGGCGCCGGAATACGTCCGGTCAAATCGAGCGTGACGCGGCGCAGAAACTCAGCATCGGTCGTTGGCGGAGCCGCCGGGATCCCTTTTAGACGAAGTGCATTGAAGATGAAGTCGTCTACCGAGTTCCCGCCTTGAAGATTTACCTGCCGGCCGGCTGCACGGCTCCGGGATGGGGGCCGCCGTGCGGGCAAGGCAGCGACGACAGCGGAGGTGAGGGACGCACGCTGGGTCATCTGTTGAAGTTGTGCACCCAATCCCCCCCGCAGGATTTCCTCGCGCTTCTCACCGAAAAAAGTGCATTCGGCATGTGGCACGCCGACGTCGGAGGCGGCGTCCTCTCGATCGCCGGTTTGTGCTGGAGCTGTTTGTGGCAGCACCGTGACGAGCATCAAGCACGGCACAACCCATAGCATGCCGTCTGTAAGGTATTGAAACCGCTTCATTTGCGTGACTCCTCGATGCACGGACGCGGACTTCTTTGCAGCGAAAAAAGTGGCGGCTTTGCTCGCTGCTCTTTTCCGATAAACCCTCGGATCGGCCAAAAGTTGCAGGCGTAAGCCGATCTTCGAATTGGTACGGCGAGTTGCCTCGGCGTGTCAACGTCCGTAACGACGGCGCAGCCCATTGCCCCTCCGCCCGGCGCTAAGATGTGACCACTACCGTATTCTATTCCACAGCTTGCGCAACTCGCCCGCATATTCGGTGTTTACACTATTGCTACGATAAGGAACTGGTGTCGCTTCCTTCTCGACGTGAGGTCGTCTTTCGAGAGCCCGCGGATTACAAGATGCCGTTCCTTGTCAGTCCACGTTCTCGACTTTGTTCTCTATGAGGTATTCGGGCTTCCGGTGCATCGAATGAAATTCTCTTGCCGCTTCTTGATCGCCAGTCTGCTCCCTGTTCTCGCTTCCGCTCAGGGCTTTGATAACTCTTCGCTGACCGGCAAATACCACTTTGTTCACTTGTTGGCCTCGGTAACCGCCGGCGGGCAAGCGACTGACGCTCGCAATCTCGGCGGCAGCATCACCTTCGACGGCAATGGCGGGTATACGTTTCAGGGCAGATTGGGTCAGGGCACTGGTTTGCCTGAGAGCTCCGAAGGAGCTGGAACATACTCAGTCCAAACCAACGCCTTCTTGACCATGACGAACCCTATCGAAAACGGGCTGCGGATCAACGGCCGCATCGGCGCCGGGTCCGAGGCGGTGCTGGGAGCATCAACCGAGGCAACGGACAACTCCTATGATCTCTTCGTAGCGGTGAAAGCTCCTGATGCGGGGATCAGCAACGCTACATTGAATGGCGCCTATTCCGGAGCAAGTTTGGCGCTACCGAACGGAAGCGATTCCGCTCTCACAACAGCGTTTCTGAGATTGGCTGCCGATGGGAGTGGGGCTTTCTCCGAGGCAAGTGCAATCGGTCACGGTGTCAACGCACAAGACGTCAACGTCGAGCAAAACATCACGAATGCGACCTATATGCTCAACGGAGATGGAACCGGGACGGCCTCGTTCGGTTCAAGCGCGAGCCTGGCAACGGGTGACCGTGACATCTTTGTTTCCTCGGACGGGAACTATCTCATCGGGTTTTCGACTGGAGCCGGAAGGCGCGAGATCCTGCTAGCTGTCAAAAACTTCAGTGTCTCGGCGAATAACGCCAGTTGGAATGGAAGCTACTGGATAGCCGAGATTCTGGTGGAGGTAGGCATCAATGTGGAGGGGCTGGTCAACAGCTACACATCTGCCACAGGCGCTCTTCGAGCAAACGGAAACGGGGCGGCTCCAGTGTCGCAACGCCAGAAATTTGACGGGCTGCCGCTTGACTTCGGGGCGATCCAATTCTATCGAATGGATTCGGACAGCACCGGCAATCTTGCTGCTTTTCTAGATCCGCTGATTAGCAATGTTGCGATTGGCGCTCCGGCTAACGGACAACCGGGAGGTCTCGTCGGCGCCCAAGTCCTGGCCCAGAACGACATATCCAGCCTGCACGGTATTTTCTTCGGTATTCGCATGCCGGACATCACCGGGGAAGGAGTGTTCCTCTCGCCGCTTGGGGTGGTCAATGCGGCATCGTTTGCGCCGCCGACCTACCCGGTATCCGGGGGAACCTTGATTTCACTTTTTGGCTCCGGATTGGCGCCGTCTGTCGAACAGGCGCAAGCGATACCTCTGCCAACAATTCTCGGAGGAGTTAGCGTGACCATAAACGGCGTCGCGGCCCCGCTTCTGTTCGTGTCGGGGGGCCAGGTAAATTTGCAGGTCCCGTTCGCCACGTCCGGCACTTTAGCCACTATTGCTCTCAATAACAATGGCACGACTTCGAACGAGGTCGTTGTGCCCGTCGCCCAGACCAGTCCCGCAATTTTCTCGGTGGAAGGAACAGGCTTTGGACCTGGAACCGTTGTTCATTCAGACGACTTTAAGTTGGTGAGCGAGGCGCGACCTGCCGCCGCGGGCGAAACGGTCGTCATCTTCCTTACGGGACTAGGTCCACTCGATCCTCCGATTGCGGACGGCGCACCGGGTCCTGAGGCCGAACCGTTCAGCCGTACGACCGACTCGAGTATTCAGGTCTTGTTTGGCGGCGAGGCCGGAACGCTGTTGTTTTCGGGCGCCGCACCCGGTTTCGTTGGTTTGTACCAGATTAACGTGACGATCCCGAATCCGGTCGTTGTCGGAGCGGCGGTCCCCGTCGCTATTTTCAGTGGCAACGCGTTTTCATGTTTCACTGACATCGCCATCGGAATCTAATTCCGGCTCGACACGCCTTCTTCGATTTTCATGAATGGACTGTTTCAAACTCCGCTAAGACGCCTTTTGAGAAACGCTCTTCATCGAAATCGCGTCCTGTCTTCCGTGATGTTGCGCCTGACCCTCCTTGCCCTCGCTTTCCTAGTCTCAACGCCCGCCGCGGACTGGCCCCTGTTTCTGGGCAATGCCAGCCGCAACGCGATTGCTCCGAATCCCCTGCCTCCGCCACTCGAAGTCGAGTGGACCTACGAGGCTCCCGGTGGAATCGACTCGACTGCAATCGTCGTCTCGGGCGTCGTCTACTTCGGGGAGATGGACGGGAGGTTCCACGCCGTGGAGCTCGAAACTGGAAAGCGTAAGTGGGTTTACCAAGCGAACCTCGGCGTCCCCGCTTCCGGCTGTGTCCTCGGCAAGACAGTCTTCTTCGGCGACGAGGAAGGCTACTTTCACGCCGTGGACATCGAAACCGGCAAAGCCCGCTGGCTCAAGCAGACTGGCGCGGAGATTCTCTCGTCTCCAAATTGCTTGGCTGACGGAGTTCTGGTCGGCTCCTACGATGCCAACCTCTATAACTTCGATCCCAAGACCGGAGAGATCAAATGGCGCTATGAAACCGAGGATCGCGTTCACTGCAGCCCCGCGGTCGGAGGCGGACGGACTTTCGTTACCGGCTGCGACGGCAAGCTCCGCATCATCGACGTCGCCAATGGCGAGGAAGTTTCCCAAATCGAGCTCGGCGACTACATCGCCGCAACGCCAGTTCTCGTCGGAGACCGCATCTACGTAGGAAGCTTCGGCAACGAAGTGCTCTGCGTGGACTGGAAAAAAGGCGAGGTGGTGTGGCGCTATCACCACCCCAAGTCCGGCCAACCCTTTTATTCGTCCCCGGTGATTGCTCAGGGGAAAGCTGTTCTAGGCGGCCGGGATAAACGCATTCACGCCATTGACACGGAGACCGGTGAGCTGGTTTGGGAATTTCTCACGAAGTCACGGGTCGATTCTTCACCTGTACTCGCTGGTGAAGTGCTTTACGTGGGCTCAAACGACGGAAATCTCTATGCGCTGAACCTTGCCGACGGGAGTCTGCTTTGGAAATTCACTGCCGGAGGAGATATCGTGGCATCGGCGGCCATCACCGGAAACCGCCTGCTGATCGGCTCCCGGGATGGAGTTCTCTACTGCCTCAGGTCAAAGGCTGGAAGCTGAGAGTATCGTTTTTTTCGCGCCGTGTTATATTGAATGGCTATGCCGCGAGGCTACATCCCGATTCTGATTTTCCTTGCGATCGCCGCCGCGTTTCCGATCGTGACGATCATGGCCGCGAAACTGGTGCGCCCCAGCGCGCCAAGCAAGGTTAAGCTCGAGGCCTACGAGTGCGGCATCCCTTCCGACACGGACACGCGCGGACGCTACTCCATCCGCTTCTACCTTGTCGCCATCCTGTTCGTGATTTTCGATGTGGAGACGATCTTCCTGATCCCCTGGGCCATCCAGTACAACCTGCTCGGATTATTCGGGTTCATTGAGATGCTGGTCTTTTTGTTGATCCTGGTTGTGGGCTACATCTGGCTCTTCAAGCAGGGCGCCCTCAAGTGGGTCTAAAGGCGCCATCCCTTTACGTTTAGACAGGACCTCTGACGTGAGAGGCAAAGCCGAAACAGAGCCGCGCCCGCAAGGGTGCGGTCGAGTCGGCCAGTACCGAATCGCGATGGGAAGCCTGGCGCATCCACTGCTCTCAACCGCACCCTTGCGGGTGCGGCTCTGTTTCGAACGCTTGCTAGAAACTGACCTCCTGAAAGGCGGTGGGTTTCGTCCCGCTGATTGAAACGAAACCCGCACGCCTCCGCGGCCACAATCCCATCCGTTCGTGGCAAGTTCAACCCAATATAATGGAGAGGCTCTCGCGGGTCCTCGCCGCATCAAGTGATCTCGGGAGCCAAGGAGAGAGACCATGACAAACACCAGCACGCGATTCGCTCCAGGCTTCTGTCGAGCGGCGATCATCAGTTTTATGCTCGGCCTGCTAGCCGCGCCCGTTCTCGCCCAGCTTTCGGCGCCGCTCCAGCCGATGGCCCAGCAAGTTCGCCGCTTGGAGGACGCGCTGAACTATCTGGGTCAGCCGTTTCCAGCCGCGCTTCACGACCGGATCAACGAAGCCATCGCCATGGAGGACGAAACCGCCGCTGTCGCCCGCCTCCAGGAGCTGCTCGACCGCCAAGCCCTGGCCGTCATCAGCATCAACCCCGAGAGCCGCGTCAAGGTCACTCAGGGCGACGCCAAGCCCGTGCTGGTCGAAAAGGGGACGCGCCTGTTTCTAGTGAAGGTGGTCAACGAGGCGGGCGTTACCGCGCCGCTCGAAGTGGAGAGCCCCAACAGCGGACCGACCTACTTGAAATCTCGCGGTGAGAAAGAACCCGCGATGGAACTCACCGAGCAGCATGTCAAGGATCGCTGGGCCGACATCTCGATCCACAGCGGCCCGCCCATGGCGCCCCGCCTGTCGGGACTCGCCGTCGAATACCAAATCCTGTCGATCTACAGCCGCGACAGCGGACAGCGCTCCGCCAAAATCGCATTTAACGTCGGCCAGGGAACGCAGGACATCGGCTTCCGCAACGACATCCTAGTCTTGTTCAACATCGAGCCGACCCGGCCCGTCACGCTGCGTGTAAAAGACGAGAACGGCAAGCCGACGATCGCCGGCTTCATCATCAAGGACCGCGCGGGCCGCATCTATCCAGCCCCATCGAAGCGCCTGGCGCCCGACTTCCCGTTTCAGGTCCAGGTCTATCGCGCGGATGGTGAAAACGTGCGCCTCCCGGAAGGCTATTACACGATGGAATCCTCCGGCGGTCCCGAGTTCTTTACTCGTACGAAAGAATTCGCTGTCGATCAAGATGGCCCCGGCGAGCTGTCCATCCAGCTCCAGCGCTGGATTGACCCGTCGAAGTACGGCTGGTGGTCGGGCGACCACCACATCCACGCCTCGGGTTGCTCTCACTACAAGAATCCGACCGAAGGAGTACTCCCGGAAGACATGATGCGCCAGGTGCTGGGCGAGAACTTGAACATCGGCTCGGTATTGACCTGGGGGCCTTCTTGGTACTACCAGAAGCAGTTTTTCGAGGGTCAAAAAGACCACGACCTGTCAAAACCCGAACGGCTGATGCACTACGACGTCGAGGTCTCGGGCTTTCCATCGAGCCACGCCGGACACTTAGTCTTGCTCGGCGTCAAAGAGGATGACTACCCCAACACAACTCGTGTCGAAGAATGGCCGTCATGGGACTTGCCGGTGCTGCAATGGGGCAAGTCGCAGGGTGGAATCGTTGGATTCAGTCATTCCGGATGGGGGCTGCAAGTCCGTACCGATGAATTGCCTAATTACGAAATGCCGGGGTTCGACGGCATCGGGGCGAATGAATACGTGGTCGATGTCACGCACGACGCGGTCGATTTCATCTCGGCTGTCGATACGCCTTCTATTTGGGAGTTGAACGTTTGGTACCACACGCTCAACGCGGGCTTCCGAGCTCGCATCAGCGGCGAGACTGATTTCCCGTGCATCTACGACGAGAAAGTGGGGCTCGGCCGCAGTTACGTCAAACTGGACAAGCTCACCTATCGCGGCTGGATCGAGGGCATCCGCGATGGCCGCAACTATGTGAGTGACGGCATGAGCCATTTGATCGACTTCAAGGTCAATGGGGTGGAGCTGGGCGCCAATGGCAGCGAGGTCCGTCTCCACGGCGGGGAGAGCGCACGCGTCGAGTTGAAGGCGGCGGCCATGCTCCCTGAGGTTCCCGATCCGAAGTTCCACAACCTGCGCTATGACGAAAAACCTTACTGGCACGTCGAGCGGGCGCGTATTCCCGGCACGCGTGAAGTGCCGGTGGAACTGATCGTCAACGGTTTGCCGGTCGCAACGAAAAATCTGCCGGCCGACGGGCGAGTCCACGACCTGGAGTTCAATGTGCCGATCAAGAAAAGCAGTTGGATCGCCGTGCGGATTCTGGCTTCGTCGCACACCAATCCGATCTTCGCCCTGGTCGGCGATAAGCCCGTGCGAGCCTCGCGCCGCAGCGCCGAGTGGTTGCTGGCCGCGGTCAATCAGTGCTGGACACAGAAAGCGCCGCGCACTCGTGCTTCCGACATAGAGCAAGCCCGCAAAGCCTACGATCATGCCCGCGAGGTTTACAAGCAGCGGATCGCCGAATCGAGCGAGTAATCCGGCGGCGGTCGTGGCGTGAGCGTCCACGCTTGCCGCAAACCGATTCATCGGTTTGTTCGGCTTGTGGAGTACGACATCCGGTCTAAGTAGACGTTTCCAGTGATCAGAACACTGACTTCCGGCTGCGGCTCTTTGCGCGGTCAAGATTCTCTCAACCGCTAGAATAGTCTGATATGAAACCACGATCGACAAAGGTCTGTATCGCAATCGCTGCCATCGCGGCTGCGCTCAGTATGAGCTCTTGGTCGTGCCAAAGCGAAGAGAGCGCTCAGCAGCGCGCGGACCGTTTTCTTGCCATGTACAACAGCATCGCGCAGAAGATTTACGCCGTCTCCGGAGATGCAAACTGGAAGGCTTCCACCGATGTCACCGAGCAGCATGTCGGGGAGCGCATCGGCGCTGACCGCGCTTTTGGCGCCTTCGCCGGGAGCAACTACGTCATCGAAGAAACCAAGGCGCTGCTCGCGCAAAGCGCCCAGCTAAACGACTTGACCCGGAGGCAGCTCGACAAAATCCTGCTTGCCGCCTCGCAGTACCCCGGAACAATTCCCGGCGTGGTGAACCGGCGCATTGAACAAGAAGCCAAGCAAAGCGCTGTTCTGGACTCCTTCGAGTTTTGTGTTGAAAGGCGTGGCGAAAAATGCCTGAAGCCAATTACCGCGAACGAGATAGACAACATCCTCCGCTCGTCGCGCGATATTCGCGAACGGAAGAACATCTGGGAAGTTTCCAAGCAAGTCGGACCGGCCCTCAAGCCGGGCTTGATCGAACTTCTTAATCTGCGGAATCAAGTCGCCCAAGAGATGGGCTACGACTCCTTCTTCGCTCTGCAGGTGGCCGACTACGGCATGGCCGTCCCCGAGATGATGCAGTTGATGGAGCAGTTTCAGCAAGAGTTAAAGCCACTCTACGAACAAGTCCACTGCTGGGCGAAATATAAGCTGGCCGAGCGTTACGGTCAGCCGCCGCCCAAGCGCATCCCGGCGCACTGGATCGGCAACCGCTGGGCCCAGGCTTGGCCCGGGCTGACCGAAGCGGCGGACCTCGATCCCTTATTCGCCGGCAAGGAGCCTGAATGGATCGTCGAGCAGGGAGAGAGATTCTACACCTCGCTCGACATGCCGGCGCTTCCGAAAAGCTTTTGGGAGAAATCGGATCTCTACCAATTGCCGCCTGGAGACAAGCGCAACAAGAACACCCACGCTTCCGCGTGGCATCTCGATCTGGAGCAGGACGTGCGGTCGCTGATGAGCGTCGAACCTAACTATCGCTGGTTCCAAACATCCCACCACGAGCTGGGACATATCTATTACTACATGGCCTACTCGAACCCGAATGTCCCGTTGACATTGCGGGAAGGGGCCAACCGGGCGTTCCATGAAGCCGTGGGCGATTTGATTGGCATTGCGGCGCGGCAGCCGGCCTATCTCAGACAGATCGGCCTTTTGCCGGAAGACCAAGAAATCGACCAGATCCAGTGGCTGCTCGACGAAGCCCTGAACGAAGCCGCGGTCTTCATTCCGTTTTCAGCGGGAACGATGTCGTTCTTCGAGCACGACCTCTACGAGGAGAATCTTTCGCCGGACGAATTCAACAAACGCTGGTGGGAATACGTTGGGCGCTTTCAGGGAGTGGAGCCGCCGGAGCCGCGCGGCGAGGAGTTCTGTGACGGTTGCACCAAGACCCACATCAGCGACGACCCGGCGCAATATTACGACTACGCCATGGCGTTTGTCCTCAAATACCAGCTTCACACTTACATCGCCAAAAATATCCTGAAGCAGGACCCGCATGACTGCAATTACTACGGCAACAAGGAGGTTGGCAAATTCCTGTGGGAGTTGCTGAGCCTCGGCGCAACGCGTGACTGGCGCGAGGTCATCCGCGAGAAGACCGGCGAGGAAGTGAGCACGCGGGCGATGCTCGAGTACTTCGAGCCTCTGCTGGATTACCTCAAAAAAGAGAACGCCGGGCGCGACGTAAGCTGGTGAGACATGCGGGCTAGCACTCGCCAGGAAACCGTGGCGCAAGCTCTCAGCTTGCCGAGCCGAGACTCATCTCGGCTCTTGCAAAGTGCTGCCCATCCACTGCGTGGCCCAACAACCCGCTGCAAGGACCGGCAATCTTGCCGGTCGATCGCCGCAACGCGGCGACGAGGCAGCGCGATCAAGCAGCTCCGCAATAGAGGCGGGTCAGCCTGGCAGCACATTGCCTTGCCGGTCTGTTGAGTGAAGGGAATAGAACGGATCGTCGTTGTCTTTGATCCAGCGGTCGAGCTCGGCGCCCAGTTCCTTCTTCCGCGCCCCGTAGCTTGAATCAGCGGCCAGGTTGACCAGTTCGTGTGGATCGTTGCGGAGATCGTACAGCTCTTCTCCGTGGAGGATGTAGCGGTTGTATTTGAACTCGCTGGTGCGCAGCATCCGGATCGGATTCACCCACTTTTGCTTCGAATAATACTGCCCGATGACGTAGTCCCGATTCGGCATCTCATTTCCCGTCAGCAAGGGTTTGAGCGAGCGGCCGTCGCAGGAGGGGCCCTGGACGCCAGCCAGGTCGAGCAGGGTTGGCGCGATGTCGACATTCACGGTGTGGAAGCCGGCGACGCGGCGGCTGTTGGCGCCCCCGAACGCTTCCGGCACGCGAAAGATGCCGGGAATACGCACCATGTGCTCGTACAGGAACGGGCCCTTGAAAATAAGGCGATGATGCGTATCCATGTCGCCGTGATCGGAGGTCGAAACAATCACCGTGTTGTCCCAGAGCCCGTTCTCCTTGAGCGCTGCGATGACCTTCCCAACGTAGTCGTCGAATAGCTTGATCTTGGCGCGATAGAAGTGGCGGTACCACTCCCAGTCGGGCTGGCCGTCTTCCCAAATGATGGTTCCCTGATCCTCGGTCATGAACTGCTTGTGGATCGGCGGTTTGTTCGCGAAGGTCTCCTTGTGCCAGGACTCGGGAAGCGGGGCGGTCGCTGAATCATCCGCCCCTTTGTCCCGCTTGAAGTAGTAGATGTCGTGCGGGTCAAGCCAGTTCAGGAAAAGAGCGAAGGGCTTGGCGCCATTGGCGTGGCGGCGCAAAAAATCAATGCCCTTGGCGGTCGTATCAGGGTCCCGCGAACTTTTGGATTCCTCGTCCCAGCCGGCGTTGGCCTCGGGTTCGCCGCCCAGGTGCCACTTGCCGAAATAGCCGGTCGTGTAGCCCGCCCGCTGCAGCATCCCTCCGATGGTCGGCTGCTTGAGGGGATCGCCGCCAGCGGCCCCGACATTCCCCATCACGCCGGTGCGGGAAGGGTAGCAGCCGGTCATCAGCGACGAGCGGCTGGGGGAACACTGCGGAGTCGTGCAGAAAGCGTTTTCGATGAGCACGCCGTCGGCGGCGAGGGCATCGAGGTTGGGCGTGTCGAACCAGGAATCGACCGCGCCGATCGCTTGCCAGTGCTGCTGGTCGGAGACAAGTACGAGGAAATTGGGCTGTTTCGCCGGGTCCGCGGAAGGGGACTCGACATTTGCTCTTGGGGCGCACGTGGCAAGCGCCCCCGCCGTGGCGGCGAGAAAGCCGCGTCGGGAAACACGATTTGCATGCATGAATCCAGCCACCTCGAAACAGCGGTCAATCGCGTGAATCGTCCCGAGCGGCTCGCCTGCCCGTCACCGCGACCAGCTTCAATTTCGATGGATCCAGTGGCGAAGGCTGAACTTTGATGTGCTTTCGCAAGAACGCATCAGCATCCTGGTTGGCCTTCAATGCCATCGCCGGACTGTCGCCCTGGCCCCAGTAGAAGCCGTGCCTCTCGCCCGCATACATCCGCACCTCGACCGGCTTATTCATGGCCTTCATTTCGGGGACGAATACGCCGAGATTGAACTTACGAAGCGCGTGCTGATCCCCGTGCAGGATCAGCACAGGGCATTCGATCTCCGCGAGCTTCGACCGGGTATGGGCGCGCAGCTCCGGGGTGTAGAGGGCCTTGGGGTCGGCGTTCATGACGTCCCAACGGCGGTCTCCAGTGACTTTCCCATTTGCGTCCACAATCACGTGCGCTTTCGTAAACATCCCCATGTAGATGATCGTTGCAGGCTCGCCGGCAACCACCGCTGCTAAATCCGCTTCACCCGCAAGCTCGAGCGCGAGGGTTCCGCCGCCGCTGCCCCCGTAGAGAGCCACGCTATCCGCGCTGACATCGGGCATCTTCTTTACTGCTTCGATGATCGCCAGCGTGTCGCTGACAACACCCCGGTCTTCGGGGTCTCGCCGGATGTCCCGGCGCGTGGCATTGACGGTGACGTATCCCCAGGCCAGAAAGCGAGCCTGCGCCGGCTGATGGATCGCGTTCTTCACGAGCGTCTCCATCTCGCTTTGGCCCAGCCCTCCGTGTAGAAACACGACTGCGGGAAAAGGTCCCTTGCCGGGCGGCTTACGGACGGCAGCGTAAGCGGTTTCGGTGATGCGCAGTTGCTGGACTGGGCTTTGTTCCTCGGAGACCAGCGGCATCGTGGCCGGCTCCGCGGCAATTTCCTGGGCTGCGCTGGCTGCGGTTGCCGATCCTGGCAGGCTGCTCAGGGCGAGCAGGATTGCCGTAGCAGCGACGGCGGAAATCTTCCACGATTGACATCCTTTGTTACTTGGGCTTAGCATCGTGTTCACCTTTGTTGGGGCGGTGTGGCGATGGCGGACTGTTCGAACCGAACGCAAGAAAGTCCGGCCAGCTCGCGGCATCCTATCCTTTTCGACAGCTAGATTGTAGCGCGGTACTCGCGTGGCGTTCCGCATTTTCAGCGACGGGGGCGTGAGCGCGCCAAGATTGGCGGATGCCGGCCACCCTTTTTCGCCCGGGCGGGCGGCCGGCCTTTCGATTCTCAGCCCGGGTCGTGGCACAGGTTGCAATCATTGGGGGCCTTGTGTTTCGTGTGACAGTCCATGCAGGCCACCATATTGATGGACTTCTCTTTGAATAACTGTTCGCGCTCGGCCACTGGCCCGTGGCATTGTTCGCAGGAGATGCCAGCCTCGGCCGAATGGGTTTCGTGGGCGAACCAGACGTTGTCAGGTACGCGATAGATCTGCACCCAGGGAACACGCTTGCCGGCTTTGGCGAACTCGGCTAGTTTCTGGATATGGGGACTCTCCGTCTTGATCGCCGCGTGGCAGGCCATGCACTTTTCTTCGCGGGGGTACTCCATCATGAAGCCGTCCGCATCGACCTGGTGACAATCGGCGCACTTGAGGCCCACCTTGCCAACGTGCACCTTGTGGCTGTAGGGGATGGGTTGCTCGGGTGGCGGCAAAGGGAGCCTTTCCGAGGGGGAGACGTAGCCGGTTTGCGGGCGGGAGCTTTGCGCCCACAGGGAGAGGGTTACGGCTAGCACCGCTAGTGTGATTAGCGTGAGAAGTCTTGGCACGGGTGGTTCCTGTCGGAATTAAGTAACGCTTGCTTGAACGTTTCGCATTTGGGCGCTCCGGGCTGCCGACCGCTTGCTTACGCGCGCGGCTCTTCTAGCGCGAACGCCACATATTCGTCTCCCGAGGGCGAGTCGCCCTTGCCGCCGCCTGCCGCTATCACCACATATTGCTTGCCATTCACTTGGTAGGTGCAAGGGGTCGCGAAGCCGCCGGCGTTGAGCTGGTGTTCCCAAAGCGTTTTCCCCGTGTCCGAATCGAGCGCTCGCATTTTACGGTCGAACCTGGCGGATATGAAAACTAGCCCGCCCTGGGTCGCAATCGAGCCGCCGTGCGACGGAGTGCCGGTCTTAGGGATTCCCTTGGCCGTCAGCTCCGGGTACTCTCCATCGACCACCCGCCAGCGAAACTCGCCTTTGTCGCAGTCGATCGCCGTGACGTAACCCCAGGGCGGCTTGACGATTGGATAGCCATTGTCGTCGCGCGCCTTCCAGCGCTCACTCAGCTTGTATTCGAAGGGCTCGCCCGCTTCTCCCCGCGCCAGCGTGATGCGGTTGGTATTCTCATCCGTGCCGACGAACAGCAGATTCCTCACCGGATCAAAGCAGCAGCCGCCCCACAGCGCGCCGCCCCGGAAACCGGGGTGCACGAACGTTCCTCGAAACGTCGTCGGTTCGTAGATCATTCCGGCGTCGGTGTTGTCCCACAGCTCCAGGAATTTCTTGTGCGTTTCGGGGTCGATGTCGGTGACCTCGCCGCGCGCGAAGTTGACGCGGCTCAGCGGCGGAGGCTTGAGCGGCACGGGCTGGGTGGGCCACAGTTCTTCGCCCGGGATCTTCGACGGCGGAGTGGCCATCTCCTCAACGGGGAAAAGCGGCTGGCCGGTCTCGCGGTCCAGCAAGAAGACGAAGCTTTGCTTGGTCACTTGCGCCACCGCGTCGACCGGACGCCCGTTGCGCTGGACGGTGATCAGCGCCGGCTGCGCGGGCAAATCGTAGTCCCAAATGTCGTGATGAACAACCTGGTAGTGCCAGTGTCGCCTGCCCGTCTCGGCGTCGAGCGCCAGGACGGAGTTGCCGAAAAGGTTCTGCCCCTTGCGGTCGCCGCCCCAGTAGTCGAAAGCCGGTGAGCCCGTCGAAGCGAAAAGCCAGCCGCGCTCCCGGTCCAGGCTCATGCCGGCCCAGTTGTTCGTTCCGCCGACACGCTTCCAGGCGTCCTCGGGCCAGGTGCGGTAGCCGTACTGGCCTGGGCGCGGCACGGTATGAAAGATCCAGAGCCGCTTGCCGCTGCGAACGTCATAGCCGCGGATGTGGCCCGGAGCGGCGCGGTGGGGGCCTTCTCCTCCTCCTCCTCCAACCATGAGGATGTTCTTGTAGATCACCGGCGGGCTCGTCAGGTTGAACCTCAGGCCCTCCATGTCGTGGTCGAAGTTCTTGGAAAGGTCGAGGACGCCTTTTTCGCCGAAGGCCGGGTCGAGCAGGCCGGTTTTAGCGTCGATCGAATAGAGCTTGTCCCGCACTGGCGAGAAAACGCGCTTGACCGATCCATCCTCGTTTTGCCAGTAGCACACCCCCCGGCCCTGTCCTGGCGGCCGGCGGCTGCGCTCCCCGCCGGCCGGGTCAAAGGTCCACAGCAGCTTGCCCGTGGCGGCGTCGAGCGCTTGGGTCTTGAGGCGCGGCGTCAGCAGATACATGACGCCGTCGACGACGATCGGGGTCGTTTCAATCGTCGTCTGCGGCCGCACTGAGTGGTCGCCGCACTTATGCACCCAGGCGACTTTTAGGTTCTTGACGTTCGACTGATTGATCTGGTCGAGCGGTGCGTAGCGGCTTGCCCCGGCATCACCACCGTAATGCTCCCACTGCCAATCCTCGCCTTGGCTCCAAGTCTTCGCGGCCCGGCCGGCGGCGGCAGCCAGCGGAGCGGCAGCCAGGGAGCGGAGGAAATATCTGCGATTCATGTTGGTGATCTCCATGGCTCAGACTCTAATGTTGCACATTGTCAACGGAACGCGCTGTCCTGAAAGATTTTGGCCTCGTAGCGCAGTCCCGTAGCGCAGGGCTCGAAGAGACCTGCGGCCTTTACTTTCCTTTATTGCTAATTTACACCGAAAATTGCCATCCTAATTATCGATGTCTCGCCTTCGGCGGCCGATTCTGCATTCGCGTTTCTTCTTTGTCACGACGAATCTGCGCCGAGGGCTACCTTCGTTTTCCGCCGCCGAATACCAATTTCTCGCCGAAAGCCTCATCCGGGTACGCGAACTCGTCCCAGTGGCAATCTGTGCCTATTGCTTCATGCCTGATCACGTACACGCCATTTTGTTCCCTCAGGAAGAAACAACGATTTCCAGTGTAATGATGCGTTTCAAAATCGCCGCCTCGCGA
Source organism: Bryobacterales bacterium (assembly GCA_965226185.1). GTDB lineage: Bacteria > Acidobacteriota > Terriglobia > Bryobacterales > UBA6623 > CBDCYS01. The sequence continues at coordinate 898,167 of CBDDCT010000007.1, read as the reverse complement.
CGAATCCAGCCGATCAGAGGAAAAGCGTTCTGGCAGAGCCGATTCTATGACCGGGCCGTGCGAACTCGCGGCGAGTATGACGAAGCGTTTGATTACATTCACATGAACCCGGTGCACTGGGGACTCACCGACGATTCGTTGAACTGGCCCTGGTCAAGCGCTCGCTGGTATGCGGAAGGGACAGGACCGATTGCTATGGATCAGGTGCTGTTGCCGATGAACCGCGCGGATCGGCTTTGACAAAAAGCAGCAGGTCTCTTACGAGCCCTGCTGCCGGATTTGTTAACACATTACTGAATCCCGCATAATATAGAGTAACCTTTTGGAGGTTCCCTCGTCTTTATAAACATGGGGAACCCAAGAGGCGTACGACGAGATTTTGAAGCTCTCGAGAAGCGACGGTTGGAGGCTGTGCGGCTGGTGCTGGAAGAGGATTGGAGTCAGTCTCAGGCGGCGCGGCGGGTGAAAGCGGCGCAGCAAAGCGTGAGCCGTTGGGTGGGTGAGTACCGCGCGCGCGGTGCAGCCGGGTTGCGCCAGGCGGGGCGTGCCGGACGCAAGCCGCTGTTAGACGCCGCGCAGCTCGAGCGTCTGGCGTCGCTGTTGCTCCAAGGTCCCGAAGCCCACGGCTTCCCGACGCCGCTGTGGAGCTGCCCGCGCGTCGCTCGTCTGATCGCCGACGAGTTCGGCGTGCGCTACCACGAAGGCCATGTCTGGAAGATCCTGCGGGCGCTCAACTGGAGCCCGCAACGCCCTGTCGGCAAAGCCCGCGAGCGCAACGAAGAGGCGATCCGCACTTGGAAGCGCAAGACTTGGCCGGCCATTAAAAAAAAGCCCGAAAAGAAAACCGCACGATTGTCTTCATCGACGAAAGCGGATTGAGTCAGAAGCCGCATCGTTGTCGTACCTGGGCGCCCCGCGGCCAGACGCCCGTGCTGCAGTTCAACTTCAACTGGGCCAAGCTTTCCGTGTCAGCGGGGCTGACATTGCGCAACTTCTACTTCCGACTCTATCCCGGTGCGATCGGCCAGTGGGAGGTGATCGACTTTCTCAAGGCGCTGGTGCGCCACATCGAGCCGCCGTTGCTGATCATCTGGGACCGGCTGCCAGCGCACCGCAGTCGCTTGGTGCGGGAGTTCATCGAGCTTTCTCAAGGCCACATCGAAACCGAGTACCTGCCGCCGTATGCTCCGGAGCTGAATCCAGTGGAGTACATCTGGGCCTATTGGAAACAGCACGAGCTGCCCAACGTCTGCCCGAAAGACTACGGGGAACTGAACCAGCGCGCCCGTCGAGCGCTGCGCCGCATGCGCCGCAAACCGCGCCTGATAACTGCCTTCTGGAAACAATCTTCTCTTTGCTTCGATTAACTCTATATTATGCGAGACTCAATAAGACCGCGATGAACACAACGACGCGACCAGTCCCGCCGGAGGCAAAGGTGGAAATTGACTTCGACAAGCTCCGTGTGCCACCGGAACTTCGAAAAGCGGCCAAAGATGTCATCCAAGACAGAGAAACCCGTAGCGCAGGGCTCGTAGAGACCTGCGTTTTTTGGGACGCTTTCACGAGCTGGGTACACGTCCGTAGCGAAAGGCCGCAGGTCTCTTACGAGCCCTGCGCTACGGGTTTCGGGCCGTTGTAATCCTCGGGAAACTGAGCGCCCTGACCTACCTGGAGCGAACCCAGATCGGTGAACTCCAGGCGATTTGCTTGTCCTGGTCCGACTGGCGGACTCGCAGGTAGTAGAAGTCCGCTTCTTCGCCGGGCGCCTCGTTGTCCTGGTATTCGAAGTCGATCGCCTGCTGGTTCGGCTGTTGCGAAAAGACCACCTGATTGTTCTTGATCAGCTCGGCTTCGGCGATGGGCGCCGTGCCTTCCGCATGGATTCGGAAGCGGGGCACGCCGGCCAACTCCGCTTCCTCCCCCATCAGGTACTCGCGATCGTCAGCGACAAGGCGGAAGTCCAAAATGATGTTGTCCGTCGCGCCGTAGCTGTGGCGCGCGCGCAGGGCGCCGGTCAGGGCCTCGCGGGTGTTCTCGGGCGCCAGGATCATGGCGTAAGAAGTGTGCGTCGCCATATGATCGGAGCTGGCTTGAACGCCGAGCCGGTAGCCCTTCGCCCAGGCATTGGAAACCATGCCTTCCGGCTGGTAGCCGCCATGTTGCGTGCGCGGATCGTCCGGGTCCGCACTGCGCCAGCCGCCAGCGGTTTCGTAACTGTTGCGGTCCCCCTGATAAATCTCGACCACCGGCTCGACTTCGGAATCCCAGTCGCGCCAGTTCGTTCCCATATTGGTGCCGCTCGTGTGCGGCATCGAGATCCCCTTGTAGCGGCGCAGATAAGCGAACAGCCGCTCGGCTCCGTGCCGGTCGTAAGAACTGGGCGCAAGCTCGTGCCCCTGGATGTCAAATTCTTCCACTCCGCGGTAGGAAAAAATGATGTTGCGGTGGCCATTGGGAAAAGTGACCGAGCGCTCGTAGCCGAACAGCGGCGTGAACCGCGTGCCGACACGATGCAGATCAACCGCCTTCTGCACGCGCCACCAATCGTATTCGTGACGCGCTCCCCAGATGTGTTCGGTGACGGCAAGGTAATCGAGCCCCGCGGCATCGATCGCATAGCGATAGGCGTCCTGCAGCGACCCGTCGTTGTAGCCGTCCCAGGAGAACTCGGTGTGGCGATGCATGTCGCCGCGATAAATGCGGTAACGCCGGCCGTTCACCTCGTAGACGTAGTTGCGAATGCGGGCGACGTCGGCGTCGTCGTTGGGATGAACGACGGAGGCTTCCACGGCATCCTGTTCGTAATCCGCCAAGACCGGCGGTGGCGCCGAGCCAAGGGGGCGCGGCATCCGGCCGAGGAATACATCGGGTTGCAGGGTTCCAAATTCCTTGACGTTGCGCCGGTCGGTGGGCCAAGCCGCCACAACGCCGCCGTCCGGCCCAGCCGCCGCCCGCATCCGCTGGTCGTTTAGACCGGTGCTATAGGGAAGCGTCATGACGGGCGACCAGGCTGAACCCTCGTAGTAGGAAGCTTGAATCGTCCACAACGCGTAGTGAGAGGGGGTGCGGTTGGGAACGTTGATTTCGAACTGCGTTCGATGCCGGAAGAAAGCCCAGACGCGCCCGGACTTGCCGGCGGCCAGCTCGGGGAGTTCATGGAAGTCCGCGCCTGTTGGAGGCAGTGTCTCGTGGAGGCTCCGCGCCGGCCGCCGCAGCCGGCCCTGCTCCCAGACGGCCATCTTGAGGCGCCGCGACTGGTAAAGGCCGGTTCCGGGCAGGGTGATGTCGCGCGGATAACCGAAGTCCTTCCCCCAGTTGACGCCCGCTTCATCCCAGGCCAGCCAAACGCGCCCCGCCGGATCGGCCGTCATCGAGACGTGCGCCTCAAAGTGCGCCGTCGTCGCGACGGGAACCGGGTCCCGCCAGCGCCCGTTGATTTGGGGGCGCATCCAGATGTCGTACCCATCCGGGCCGTACTGATCCCAGGCGACGAAGACGTTTCCGTTGGGGTCGACAGCCAGCGCCGGTTCCCAGCAGTTGTCCGCTTCCGGCGTCGAGACTCGCTCGGCTCGGCCCCAGCCTTCTTCGGCGTTGTAGGTTCGGTGGAAGATAGCGGCACGGCCCTCGCGATACCCCTGCCAAACCAGGTGCAGCTTGCCGTCGGGCCCGGCGGCAAGCCGGTGCTGCGTATCGGGCTGCGACGAGCGCGTGAGCCTTTCGGGGGAGGACCAGCTCTGCCCGTCATAGGCGCGGGCGAACAAGTCCCAGTTGTCTTTCACGCGCTCGGACCAGACAACCCAGATTTTGCCCTCGGAATCTGCGGCGATGGCTGTGCGGTAGACATCCCCCGGCGCGGCCGTCACCTGGTGAGGCCGTCGGCCGGGGCCGATTCGCGCCTGGGAGGTGATCTTTTCCGCGAAGACATGGTCGCCTTCTCCGTTGTAGCCTTGCCAGCTCACCCAGGCGGCGCCGTCTTTCGTTACGGCGATCGCGGGGTAGTCATAGTCGCCGCGGCGTTCAGAGTCAGAGTAAGACCCGCCTCGCCCAACCAGCACTGGGAAGACAACGTGTTCGACGGAGACCCGTTCGTCGAGGAAGAGTTTCGTCGCGCCGATGGCAACATCAGCGGTCCGAAAAGTGAAGTCTCCTTGTGCGGTTTCCACTCGAACATTCGTCGCCGGGCCGGTCCTGAGATAAGCATGGAAACTTGGTGAAAGAATCGTTCCGGTGGACGGGGTCTTGAAGTGTTCCTCGTACATCGCCCGGGGCGGCGAGATGTGACCTTTGCGGCTGCGTGCCTCCCAGCGCCGCGGCGGGTGGATCAAGTCGCCGACGCGGAATTCGTATCCGGTGAGTTGGACCAGATCACCGTTGCCGGCGAAGAGGCTTCCGTTCCAAGAAGATTCCTCGGTGTCATCCAGCCCCAGCCGGAACAGAAAGGCGGCATTGGCCTCGGCGGGAGGGTCTTGCAGCGTGGTTTGCGTGGAGCTTTGGGCGGAAACGATCGCGGCCGCCAATACAGCCGATGAGAACACTCGCAGCATGGTTTGCACCGAGGATATCATTGTTGCCCCGAAGCGGTAAGCAGGAAGCTGTCTGTTGTAACGATCCATAAAAAGAATACTTGATGAGCCCTGCCTCCTTCATATAGAGTGAAGCCGTCATGAGAAGGCTCTGCTTGGAAATCCTGATGGCTGTCGCGGCCACCGCCGTCGTTGCGTCCGCGCAATTTCTGGAGCGGCGCGCCGAGCCTCCCCGGCAATGGCTGCCGCCCCTAGCCGGCCACCCCAGCAAACTCTCGCCTGACCACCTGGCGGCTGATGAGTACCCGGCAATCACTCACGACCCAAGCGGCCGCATCTGGGTCGCTTGGTCTTCCTGCCGTCCCAAGACGAAGGAATGGCCGATCGACAACGCGGACATCAAAGCGTGGCTGTGGCCCGACGACGGCGAAGATTCGGTCGTCGCCCGCTGGTTTGACGGGCGCGATTGGTCGGACGAGCAGATGGTCAGTGCAGTGCCCGGCGTCAATCACAAACCAACGATCGTGCCGGACGGTGACGGCATTCGGGTCCTGTGGACGGCGCGGCGCAACGGCCAGTGGGCGGCCTATGAACGGCGCTGGTCCAAGGGCCGCTGGTCGCGGGAAGAGCGCATCCCTGACAGTTCCGGCACGCTGGAAGTCCGTGCCCGGACTCTGAACAACGGCAGCCTCCTGGCGGTTTTTCGAAAGCTGAGCCCCCCTCGGATAGAGCTTCATGCCAGGGTTCACGACGGCGGCCGATGGAGCGACTCCCAGCAATTGGACGAAGGCGAGGGCCGCTGTTTTCGGCCGAATCTTCTCTCTTTGCCTGAGGGGAACTGGGTAGTCGGTTGGGATGAGGAGCGGGGTGGCAATTACGACATTCATGTACGCGATTCGAGCGGCCGTCACGAGCGGCTGACGACGTCAACGTTGTGGGACACCGCCCCCACTCTCGCCCGTGCATCAGACGGGGGAACTTGGATCGCCTGGGAACGGAAAACTCCGATCGGCGGACGCCTCGCCTATCAAGGCCGCAGCATCTTCGGCAAAGTTCAAGAAGGCGGAGGGTGGCGCTGGGCGCCGTCGCCTTTCGGCGCCGCCGAGCCCGGACGCCTTACGCGGCACTCGCGCTTCTGGGCCGCGCACGCCATCTCCGAAGAAAGGTATCCGCAACTGCTGGCTCGCTCCAACGGAGATCTGTGGCTGCTCTGGCTCGGCGGCGGACGGATGTCGAGCGTCTCATTCAGCGGTCGCGTTTTTTCCGAAAACAAATGGTCGGAGCCGCGGCTCATTTTCCACGATCCAGCACCCTACACCGCGTTCCAATTGCCGTCGGTGCGGAAAGGGACCGATCTGCGGGCGTCCGGGCGCGGACCGTACCAAGTTCCGCTGGCGAACCAGATGGCCCTGGCGCTCGACGACGAACGAGGAAACCTGTGGATGGCTTACGAGGTCCCCCGCCGCCGGCACATCGCCGACCGCCTCTGGAACTTCCAAATCACGCAGCGCCCCGGAGGATTCGGATCTGACATCTACAGTCACCGCGTTGATCTTGACGAGCGCGAAATGAAGTTTGCCCGGGTCGTCGAAGAAAGCAGCGCGCCCGCCGCCATTGAGCCCAGACGCTACGTGGAACGCGAGACTCGCTCATTGACTCTGGATGGCAAAGAATTGAAACTCGCTTGGGGCGATATGCACGGCCATACGGAGAACGACGGCATCGGGACCGTCGATATGTACTATGCCCACGGTCTTTTCGTGACCGGAATGGATTTTGTAGCGTCCTCAAACCACGACTTCACGCCAGATTTCCTCACGCAGTCCGAATGGGCCGAAACGCAGGCGCTCGCCGCCGTTTACAACAAGCATCCCGGCCGCGCCGCGCTCAGCGGATGGGAATGGACCACCGAGAGCCAGGACGAGCGGGGCGGCCATCGCGCTATGTATTTCCTGGGCGACAACGGGCCGCTTTATCGCTCGACCACCAAGACCTCGAACACGGTCTGGAAGCTTTTTTCCCTGCTTCGCGGGCAGGACGTGATTCTCCAGCCGCATCACAATAACTGGACCGGTTACGACCCTGACTTGCAGCCGGTCTTCGAGATTACTTCAGCTTGGCAGCAGCAGCGGGAAGAGGGCGCGAACTTCAAGAAGCAAGGCCCGGTCGAATCGGTCTGGGAAGCCCTCGACCGCGGCTACCGCATCGGTTTCGTAGGCTCGGGAGACAGTCACTGGCTCGGTACGGGCGAGGACTTCGGAATCACCGGCGCTTACGTGGAAGAGCTCACTCGCGAAGGGGTCTTCGATGCAATTCGAAGTAAGCGCGTCTTCGCTTCGACCGGCGCCCGAATGCTGATCGACTTCCGAGTCCACGGTTCCTTCATGGGAGGACAGACGACCGCGAGCGGACCGGTGAAGGTCGAGGTTCGTGTGACGGGCGACGCCGAACTCGACCGCCTCGAGATCGTGAAGGACCACCGTGTCGTGCACGCGGCAGCGGGAAACGGAATGACGAAAGAGTTCGAGTACGTGGATCAGAGCCCGCCGCCCGCCGACGGCCGCGCCTCCTACTACTACCTTCGCGTCAAGCAGAAGAACAACATGTACGCCTGGACCAGCCCCATCTGGGTGGAGTGGGAAAGCGGTCGCGCACGCTAGCCAAAACTGAGGCGAATCCTGGCCATATGTGGCACAAACACTCTGTTAGTAGTGAACCCGATCCCAGCCCATTTGCCAAGATTGTGTACGCTGAGAACAATGGCTCGTAGTCGGCTCGTTATTGCGGGGCCAGTGCTTGTTTGGCTGGCAAGTGCCGCCGCTTTGTGCGCGGCTTCGCCGGCGCCGGATTTCGCGGACGGTCTTTACCAGGTTCTCGAGAAGAAGAACTGCCGGGCTTGTCATCAAGAATCGGGCGTGGCTTCGGCAACTCGGGTTCATTTCCCTTCGGAAACGGCTTCCCAGGAGCAGATAGGAAGGTTTGGCATAAGCCTGGCGGCGGTCGTCGACCGGAATGCCCCGCAAGAATCGCTCCTGCTCAGCAAACCCACGAATCGCATCCCGCACACGGGCGGGGCTTTGATCGAGCCCGGCAGCCCGGAGGAACAATCACTGCTGGAGTGGATACGCTACCTGGCGCGATTGCCTGCTGAGCAGCTCGCCCGGGAGCGCTCGCAACAGCCCTCCGCCATACCGAAAGCTCCGCTGAGAAGGCTGACGCACAGCCAGTACAACAACACGGTCCGCGACTTGCTCGGCAGCAAGACTCGCCCGGCAGCTCGCTTCCCGGCGGAGGACTTTGTCAACGGTTATCAAAACCAGGCCGCCGCGCAAAGCATCACGCCGTTGCTGGCGGAGGCTTATAGCAACGCCGCGGAGAAACTTGCGCGGGACGCTTTTCGCTTCGGCGGCCCGAACCGATTCATCGCTTGCGAGCCAGCCGAAGCGGCTGATCGCTCGTGCGCCTCGAAGTTCATTCGTGAGTTCGGACTCAAAGCGTTCCGCCGGCCGTTAGCGGAAGACGAGCACGACAATTTCCTCGCCCTTTTTCTGAGTGAGGCGCGAAGCAAAGACGACTTCCAGCAGGGTGCGCGGCTCGTCGTCGAGACCATGCTGCAGGCGCCCGACTTCCTGTTCCTGGTAGAAAGCGGTGATTCCGCCGGACGCCGTCAATACCACGTGGCGTCGCGGCTTTCCTACTTCCTGTGGGACACGACGCCCGATGATGAGCTGCTGCGCGCCGCCGACGCCGGCGAGCTGTCCACGGCGGAAGCTGTCGAAAAACAGGCGCGCCGCATGCTGGGGGACCCGCAAGCGCGGCGAACGCTCGACCGGTTCCTGGCGCAATGGCTGCGTTTTGACCGTGCACTGGGAACCGTGAAAGACGCGGTCAAGTACAAGAATTTCACTCCCCAAGTCGCTGAAGGCATGACGGAGGAGACGAGGCGACTGTTCGGTCACTTCGTCTGGGGCGGCCGGGATTTCCGGGGTTTCTTCAACGCCGATTTCACCTTCGCGAATGACTTTTTGACCGAGCTTTACGGGCTGGAGCCCCCCCCGGCCCCGTTCGCCCTGGTGCGATTCCCGGCCGATTTCAGCCGCGCCGGCGTCTTGGGCCACGGGACGTACTTGGCGCAAACCGGGAAACCCGACGAAACTTCCCCGACCGAGCGCGGGCTTTTCATTCGCGAGCATTTCCTGTGTCAAACCGTCCCGCCGCCGCCGCCAGGAATCAATGCGGCACTGCCGCCGCTGAGATTCGGCGCCAAGCCGCTGTCGACCCGCGAAGTGCTGACGCAAATGCACACGACCAACGAGTCCTGTCACAGTTGCCACAAGCTCGTCGATCCAATCGGCTTCGGTTTCGAGAAATTCGATACAACCGGCCGGCGGCGCGAGAAGCAGGTCGTGACGATTAACCCGACAAGACAGCAGCGGCGGGATGGAGCGAAACCGGAAACTCACGAATTGGCGATCGACACAAGCGGACAAATCGCCGGTCTTCCTGACGCGGAGTTTTCCACGGCGAAAGAAGTGGGGCAAATTCTCGCCGAAAGCCCCACCTGCCACAAGTGCCTGGCCAAACAGCTTTTCCGGTATGCCTTCGGCCGGCACGAAACCTCGGCCGATGCTGCAACCATTGATCGCGCTTATGCTAAGTTTCGGGACTCGCGGTTTCGATTCCAAGAGCTTATAATTGCACTAGTGACGTCCAAGGCCTTCCTGAGCGCGGGCGGGAGTTGAACCTGTGAAAAAGACCACACTCTCACGACGAACCTTTTTGCGGGGCGCGGGGATGATGGGTTCGATCATCAGTATTCCGCTGCCTCCGCTGGCGTGCATGTTCAACTCGGCCGGCACGGCCTACGCGGCCGACGTCGGGGGCCGGACGAACGGGGCGAAAGCGGCCCGCTTCGTCTTGTGGTTCAACGGCAACGGCATCCCGGAGCGTTATTGGATTCCACTGGAAACCGGCCCTGACTACGGCCTGACCCCGTGTCTGAGTCCGCTGGCGCGCTTTCGAAACGATATCCACGTCATCTCGGGCCTGGACAACCCTAACGCAAAGACATCCGGAGTAGGCAACGCGCACCAGCGTTCGATGAGCGCGCTTGTCTCGGGAACCAAGTTCACCGGGAGAGGCGCGGGCGGACCCTCGATCGACCAGGTCGTCGCGGCGCGGATCGGCAAAGATACGCGCTTTCGTTCGCTTCAAATCGGGGTGTGCCAGGAGTCGTTCGGAACCAGCATCCAGCGCAACATGAGCTGGGCGGCGAAGGATCGCTCTTTGCCGCCCGAGATGATTCCGCACCGGCTGTTCGACCGGCTGTTCGGCGCCAAGGACTATGGCTGGATCAACCGCAAACGCAGCGTGCTGGACGCGGTCTCGCGGCAAACCATCCGGCTGCAATCTTCGCTGGGCGGAGAAGACGCGCGGCGGGTAGACGAGTATCTCAGCTCGATTCGCGACATGGAACGGGCGATTGCCGACTTGCCTTCCGAGTACGCCAAAACGGTCCAGGAGCCGGAGCTGGGCGGGGACCCGAAAGACTATCCGCGCATTGCCAAGCTGCAGACCGACCTGCTGGTCCACGCATTCGCTTCCGGGCAGACGCGCGTGGCCTCCTACATGCTGACCAAATGCCAGAGTCTCGCCCGCTTCCCGTGGCTGGGTCTTTCCTTCGCCCGCCATCACGAGTACAGTCACCTGGGCGGCTCCCACCGGGCCCGCCAGCAGGAAATCATGCGGGACATTTGCCGCTGGCACGTCGAAGAATTCGCCTACCTCGTCGCCAGATTGAAAGCAACCCCGGAGGGTGACGGCAACCTGCTCGACAACTGCTGCCTGGTCTATGCCCACGAACACGCCGAAGCCAACGACCACAAAAACAGCGGCCACGCCATGATCGTCGCCGGTCACGCCGGCTCGCTCGCCACCGGCCGGCATTCGAAGGTCACCGGGACGGTCGGAGACCTCTACCGCACGATAGCGAATGAGGCGCTGGGCGCCGAGGTCGATGAGTTTCCCACCTCGGGCCGGCGGCTGGCCGAAGCAGTGGTCTAGGGGCCGTCACTCCGGCAGTTCCTCGCCCTTCGTCTCCCGCGCGAACACAAGCAGGGCTGCGCCCAAAACAAACAGCAAGCTCAGCAGCGATGCGGCATCCCGCAGCGAGAGCCCCATGTCCCGCTGCATCCAGCCGGACAGGAAGAGAATCGGAGCCGCCAGAATGCGGCCGGTATTGAAACAGAATCCAGCCCCGGTGCCGCGAAGCCGTGTCGGGAAAAGTTCGGGGAAATACACAGCGTAGCCCGCGTGCATACCAAGGGTCAAGAAGCCGAAAACGGGCAGAAAGATCAATAAGTGGTTCACTTCCGAAAGCGTTTGAAAAAGCACCAGCGCCGCCGCCAAGCCGGCCACGTGGTAAAGCAGAAAGGCCCCGCGGCGGCCGAACCGTTCCGAGAGAGGCCCGAACATCAGCAGACCCAAACCTCCGCCGGTCGTCACCAGAAGCATCCCGAGCATTTCCCACTGTTTGATGTCGCGGAAGCGCTCCTCCAGGATCTCTTCTCTTGGCAGGTTCGACCGGTCCGTCTCGACGTAGCGAGTCTCCACCGCCTGCCGCAACACATCCTTGCCGTAGATGTGCGCTCCCCAAAACGTGGCTAGCCCGACCGCCGCCAGGCCTACGCCGACCAGAGTGTGCCGGCGCAGCTCCGGGGAAAACAAGTCTCCGAATCGGCCCAGCTTTCTTTTCTCGCCTTCCTTCGACCGCGACCGGGCCTTTTGCCAGGCCTCGGGCTCGGATTTAAGAACGAGCCGGACGAAGATGATCAGCACGGCCGGCACGGCCCCCAGCACGAATCCCAAACGCCAACTACTGACACCCATTCCCGCCAGCAACGGAATGGACTCGGCGATATCCCGGTCAGCCACGATGAACGCGCCGGCGGCCACGGCCATCAAGGTTCCGAAGACGCTTGTCGCATGGAAGATTGCCAGGGACCAGGCGCGCGCCCGCGTCGGGAACATCTCGGCTACCAGCGCGCTCGCCACCGCCCACTCGCCGCCGACGCCCATGGCCACCAGGAAACGGAATATCGCCATGTGCCACCAGGTCTCCGAGAAAGCCGAGACAAACGTAAATGCGGAGTACATGGCGATCGTGAAGATCATCGTGCGCGCGCGGCCGATGCGGTCGCTGAGCATCCCGAAGGCGACGCCTCCGATGGCGCCCCCCAGCAGGAAGGAAGCAAACGTAATGTTGTTGTAGAAGGCCAGATAGCCTTTCCGCGCGGCATCCTCGAGCGCGGCGATTTGCGGCGGGAGCAGCTCCGGCATCGCCTCGTTCATGCTGGCCACGAATATTTGGCCCTCGAAGACATCGAAAGCCCAGCCTAGCGAGGCCACGGCCAGCACCAGCCACTGATAACGGCTGATCCCTGCGTACCACGGAGTCACATCCGCTTTGTTTTTCATTGGCAAACCAGCATCTAGGGTAGCGAGATTGTGATCTTGGCTGAGGGTTGCGCTTGCTCGCCGTGTTCACCGTAGTGTGTCGAGGCGACGTCGGCCCGGAGGCCGACGCGGCCCGCCAGGAGGCGCGCGCCACGTCAAATCGGCCCGCGCCTCGCATCGATGCGCCTCTCACGCAGTTCGGCCCGCCGCGTGGTGAGAGAAGCGGCCAGCAACCCGACGGATCCCAAAAACGAGCCCTGAAAATGGCGACGCCCGACAAAGACGGGACAAAACCCTATCGCGGACGAGTGAGCGCCACTGGATTCCGCGGGTGGGGGCGGTTTGGGCCCGTCACTTGCGTTCTGGGCTCTGACGGAGACGGCGGGGTTTGGGCAGGTTCGAGCAGGTCTCGGGAAATTCACTTTTCGCGTCTGGAGGCTTTGCGAAGTGCTTTGCTTCCACACTGGCTGATCGCGAACTAGCGGCAACCGCTTGCTGACGCGCGCGGCTCCGGTTTGGGTTGGGGCGGGTGCTGGCCGCGGATTGCCGCCAGCGGGCTGGTTTTGGCGCTGGGCCTTCTCGAGGGCCTTGACGCGATCAAGGATGTCGCAGTAGATGGCTGCGCGGAAGGCGAATTCGATGGCAGTGCGAATGAGCGAGACTCGTCCGGGATCGATGGGCTTCCCGGATTGGATAAGGTCGTGCATGATGCAGACGGCTGTGGCCGCACCTTGCTGAAGCATCAGGGCGGCGTGCGAGAGGGCTTCCTCACGGAGCTGGCGCAGTTTTTCTTGGAAGTTGTCGTCCTCGCGGAGCCAGCGGCGCAGAGTGCTTTGACCGACGTCGGCCTGGCGCGCGGCGGCGGCGATGGAGCGCGCGGTGAGCATGGCTTGGATGGCGCGTTCTTGGCCGGGGGTGAGTCCGTCGCGGCGGGCGTTGGAGGTGTAGGCGCTGCGTGGTTTGCTCATATTGTGCTGGTCCTTATATTCAGGCTAGCAGGCGACGGGATGGCAATTCGGGATTGTTTTCTTTAAATGTATGGTTTTAAAGAGATTAAAATTCTTTCGCTAGCGTGACTAGATTTTTGGATTGGCGGTTTTGTGCGGATGGGGGATTGGGGCTGAGCGCAGGCGCCAGAACACCCTCTCGGCTTGGTTTGTGTGACCCCTTAGAATAGAGCGTCATGCCGATGAAGATGCGGGAAATGATCCGGTTGCTCGAAAAGCATGGCTGGATAGAAGTTCGCTCCAAGGGAAGCCATCGGCACTTCAAGCACGCCGAGCAGCGCTACGTCATCACCGTACCGCGCAATATGGGAAAGGAACTGGCGCCAGGTACGCTGAACGCTATACTCGAGAAGGCAGGCTTGCAATGAGTCCGAAGCGTTACGCGCTGGTGATTGAAAAGACCGATACCGGATACTCCGCTTATTCCCCGGACGTGCCCGGCTGCGCGGCGGTTGGCGATACCGGGGAAGAAACGCGGCGAAACTTCCAGGACGCTTTGGCTGCCCACTTCGAGGTGATGCGGGAGTTGGGTGAGCCAATCCCGGAACCGACCTCGTCCGTCGACTATGTCGAAGTCGCCGCCTAGAAGTCCGAGCGGGCGGCGAGATGGCCCTCCAAGTCACCACCGGCGGGCGTACGGCGGGGAAACAATTCACTGCAACGGTTTCGTCTCCGCCCCTTTGGGTCGTTCCGGGACGCCGCCGAAGCCACGTTCACGTGGTTTGTCTTCGCCAGGGGCCGAATTTCTCACCAGGCATTGGAGCCAAGTGCATGAGAGGCGCGTCAGTGCTTCGTTGCGCTTGCTCACCGTGCTCAACGCAGGGTGTCGAGGCGATGGTCGCCAGGAATGGCGACACGGCACGCAAGAATTCGCGCGCCTCGTCCGGGGGGCGCGCCTCGCACTCGACGGCTCCTTCTTCAGCCCGTTTCAACGTGCTTCGATCCGCGGCTTAGTCCTGCTCGCGGCCGCGGAATTCTTCGTACCAGTTCTCCACCACGTGAATCTTTGGCGGCGGGCGGGGCTCGGGGTCCTCCAGCCGTTCGACCGTGACGAAGCGTTGCCCGTCGGCGGAAACGTCGTAATTGGGGCGTGATTATGCCGCCGAACAAGGGATCTTCGAAAAGGCGCGCCGCGGGCCCGACAGAAAAGCTCGGCGTCAGCGCTACTGAAACAGCCACCAGCGTACGGCGCGGCCTCGGCTGCACGTAGTACAGCTCTTTCCCGTCTCTTCTCCAGCGCGGCTGTACACCCCCATCGTCGGAGATCTGCCATTTTTCCTCGCCGACCGGAAACGCTCGCACAAAGATTTCTCGCTGGCCTGTTTCCCTCGAAATGTACGCCACGTAGCGGCCGTCCGGCGAGAATTTCGCGGTTTGTTGTTGAAAGGGAGTTTCAAGGAACGGCGCCGGCTCGGAACTGCTGTTATCCTCTCGACGATCGGCATACCAAATGTCGCGAAGAGTCTCCGGATCTCGGACGTGATAGATCAAACGTTTGCCGTCCGGATGCCAGTCTGACGCGAATTCATCCCTAGGCGTTGCCGCGAACGGCGCAGCGTCGCCGCTGCCGTTCGTATTCCTTATGAAAATGTCCGCGTTCCCGGTGCGGTCTGAATCGAAGCTAATCCGCGAGCCGGAGGGAGACCAAGCCGGACGAAACTCCGCCGCCGCATCGAAACTGATACGGGTCTTGATAGGGCGTGTGACGTCGTGAACCCAAATGTCGAAACTTCCGTTTTCAAAAGCGCTGACGGCCACGCGCCGGCCGTCAGGAGACAAGGCCGGCATGCGGATGAGTTGCTGCGGCCGGCCGATTGTACCCTGTTTCATGCCGTCGCGGCCACGCCAAACAAGTTGACTCAAACCGAACGGCAAATCGTCAACATAGACGAGAGTGCCGTCCTCCGCCACACTCGGTTCGCTCGCGTTACGAGCGATGGGGAAAGCGGCTCCGGCGGCTGTCAACGTCTCCAGTGAAAACGGCAAAGCCCACACTCCGGTGGGTTCGCTGGTCTCGTACAAAATGTGTCCGGTGGGGGAGTAAATCGGCCGGCGGCCTTCCGCCAGCATTTGCGACTCCCCGGTTTCCAGGTTCCTGACGAAGATCCTCGCGTTCGTGAAAGCAGCTACATATGCACTGAAGACAATCCCCGGCGCCCCGTCACGTGACGGCAGGAAGTGGGGTTGACCGACGGAGCCAGATTCCTCTGAATCGAATAAGCGTAACGGCTCTCCGCCCCGGTCGGGGACCGCGTACAGGATAGATTGCAAGGCGGCGCCGGCGCCAAAGACGACGCGGCTTCCATCGGGGTCCCAGGCGCCTCCGAGATAGAAGGGCCCCGGCAGCGCGCAAAGGAAAATGGCGGCGCCTCCCCTGGCGGGAATTTTTTTCAACTCTCCGCTGGCGGCGAAACCGATCCAGCGGCTGTCGGCGGACCAAAAAGGACGCTCCGCTCCTTCCGTGCCGTCGAGTTCGCGGGGCTCTTCCTGATCGAGGTCGCGCACCCACAAACTTCTCTCTTCACCGCGTCTGACGATGTAGACAATTTGCTTGCCGTTCGGGGAGATCCTGACCCGATTCGCGGCCGTCAAGAGTGATTCCGGTGCGAAAGAAAAGCGCCGTACCGGGGCCTCCGGCAATTCGGGTGGCGTCTCACCGAAATGGACGAACGCAAGGGCCAGGGCCACTAAAGTGCTAGTGGCGAACAGGGCCTGCTGGAGTCGTAGCTGCCGCTTTGGGACCACCCCCTCCGACGCGACCACCGGAGCCGCTGTCTGTTGCGAGGCAAGGCCCGGTTGCACGCCGACCCCTGCCGAGCCTTGTAGGGGCGCAGCGTGCTGCGCCCCAGCCTCAACTGCATGAGACGGTGCGGGCACAGCACGCTGTGCCCCTACACCAGTCCGCAGAACTGTCGATCTGCCCGATTTCAACTTCTCGGCCAGAGTCCGCAGGTCGAGCATCAGGTCTTCGGCGTGGTTGTAGCGATCTTCGCGGTCCTTGGCCAGACACTTGCCGACGATCCACTCCAGCTCCATCGGGACCCCAGCGCGGACACTTGTGATCGGTTCATACTCCTCGTGAACGATCTCGTAGAGCAGCGCCTTGTCGTAGAGGCCTTTAAACCCGGATTTCCACTTTAGTTTCGGTTCTGCTAACCATCGGGTGACCTCGGACGCCTTTATTTATGCGGGTTGAAAAGCAATCAAGGCGCTGAGGAGATCAACACCCAATGGGTGAAAAAGAAAACAAGCCGTTCCAGCTAAGCTTCAACGGCTTATTGAAAGTCGATTTCCAAGGATCGCGCGTCACTTCCGATGGCGGGCTCATTCTCGTCCGCGAGCTGGACGAGCGACTCGGGCTCGGGAAGCTGATCGACGAACATCTCAGTGACCCACGGCAAGGCTCGAACAAAAAGTTCCCGTTCGCCGATCTGCTGCGGCAGTCAGTCTACTCTCGGCTGGCCGGCTACGAGGACCTCAATGACGCCGTGCGAGTATCCGCCGATCCGACCTTTCGCTTGATCGGCTCGCAGAAGAACTGGGATCGCGGCGGGGCACTGACCTCGCGACTGCAGAGCTTCGAGACGGAGATGCTGGCGAGCGAGGAGAACTTGCTGGGGCTGATGGCTGTGAACCGCGAGCTGGTGGCGCAAGCCGAGACGCAAGACGACTCCGAGCGCGTCGTTCTCGACATGGATTCGACCGAAAGCCCTGTCCACGGCCAGCAAGAGGGCAGTGCCTACAACGGCCATTTCGAGTCGGTCTGCTACCACCCGTTGTTGTTGTTCAACCAGCACGGCGATTGTCTGGCCGCCAAGCTGCGTCCCGGCAACGTGCACAGCGCTGAGGACTGGAACGAGTTGCTGCTGCCCGAGATCGAGCGCCAACAGGCTGCGGGCAAACAGGTCACCTTCCGGGGCGATGCGGCCTTTGCCAAGCCGGAGATTTATGAGTTTTCGGAGGAACGCGGAGTGCAGTACGCCATTCGCATTCCGGCCAACAAGAGCTTGGAATTAGCGATCGAAGACATCTTGTTTCGCCCGCCGGGCAGGCCGGGTCGCAAGCCCTTGGTGCGCTACAAGAGCTTCCGCTATCAGGCGCAGAGTTGGTCGAAGCCGCGACGCATTGTGGCCAAGGTCGAGCATCATCTCGGTGAGCTGTTCCCGCGGGTCGGATTTATCGTGACCAACATGAGCTTGCCAAGCCGGTCGGTAGTGCGCTTCTACAACAAGCGCGGCACGGCCGAGCAGTGGATCAAAGAAGGCAAACAGGCCACGCACTGGACGCGGCTTTCGTGCCATCGCTTCCGGGCCAACGAAGTGCGACTGCAACTGAGCGTGCTGGCCTACAACCTGGGCAACTTGTGGCGGCGGCTTGGGCTGCCGCACAGGATCAAGAGCTGGTCGCTGACGAGCTTGCAACAGCGGCTGATGAAGACCGGCGGTCGGCTGGTCAAGCACGCCCGGTATTATTGGCTGCTGCTGGCCGAGGGGCATCTGAACCGGCGGCTGTTCGCTGACATGCTGCACAGGATCTGGGCGCTGCCGCTGCCGAGCGGGTAGAACGGTCGCTCGCGAGTGCGAAATCTGGATGCTGCGGAGTGAAGCTCGGAGGAGTGCCTGAAAAACCGCCTTCCGACCGACGAATTGTCCCCTTCGGAGAACGAAAGGGTCTAGCCCGGATTTCTCATCGCGGGGTTGGCGGAAGGCCGCCTTTTGTGGCACAAACATAATGATTACAATATGTTTCAGCCAGCAAGAAAGCGACCCCTGCCATGACAGAGTGTACCCAAACCAGCTTCACCTTCGCCGACCATGGCCGCCGCCAGGTGGTAGCCCGTTTCGACGGCGGCATGATCACCTCCGACGGCGGCGCCATGCTGTTGCGCCAGACCGAACAGCGCAGCGGCATCGTGCGGCAGTTCGCCGCCTGCTTCCGTGATCACCGCCAGCCCGCGCAAGTCGAACACAGCGTGCGCGAGCTGGTCTCGCAGCGCGTCTACGGGCTGGCGCTGGGTTATGAGGACCTCAACGATCACGATCAGCTGCGCTCCGACCCGCTGCTGGCCCTGCTGAGCGGCAAACAAGACCTCGAAGGCAAGCAGCGCCGCCGAGCCCAAGACCGCGGCAAGGCGGGCGCCGGCAAGAGCACTCTCAACCGCCTGGAGTTGACCCCGGCCAAGGCCGGCGCGCAAAGCCGTTACAAGAAGATCGTTCTCGACACGGGCGCGGCCGACCGTCTGCTGACCTCGCTCTACATTCAATCGCAGCCGTGCCAGCCCGAGCGCATCGTGCTCGATCTCGACGCCACCGACGACGCGCTGCACGGCCGCCAAGAGGGGCGCTTTTTTCACGGCTACTACGGACACTATTGCTACCTGCCGCTCTACATTTTCGCCGGGGACCAGTTGCTGTGCGCGCGCCTGCGGCCGTCCAACATCGACGCCTCGGCGGGGTCGCTCGAAGAGGTCCGGCGCATCGTCGAACAACTGCGGCGGGTGTGGCCCGAGGTCGAGATCCTGCTGCGGGCCGACAGCGGTTTTTGCCGCGACGAGATCATGAGCTGGTGCGAGAACCAGGGCGTGGATTACGTGTTCGGACTGGCGAAAAACGAGCGTTTAGAGCGCCTGATCAAGAGACGGATGAAGCTGGCGCGGCGGCGTTTCGCCAAGAGGGGCAAGGCGGCCCGGGCGTTCGGGGATTTCCGCTACCGCACGCGAACCAGCTGGGCGCGGGGGCGCAGGGTGGTGGCCAAGGCGGAGTATCTGGCGAAGGGCGAAAACCCGCGTTTCGTGGTGACGTCGCTGACGCCCAAGCAAGCGGCGGCGCAACACTTATACGAGACGATCTACTGCGCCCGCGGAGAGATGGAGAACCGCATCAAGGAGCAGCAGCTGGGGCTGTTCGCCGACCGCACCTCGACCGCGCTATTGCGGTCGAATCAGATCCGCTTATATTTTTCATCGATCGGGTACTGTTTGCTGGAGACGCTGCGGCGGCTGGGGTTGGCGGGGACGAAGATGGCGCGGGCGCAATGCACGACGATCCGGCTGCGGTTGTTGAAGATCGGAGCGCGCATCCGGATCACGGCGCGCAAAGTGTGGATTTCGCTGGCGACGGGATACGCCTGGGCGGGGGTGTTCGCCCAAGCGTATGAGAATCTCGAACGGGGGGAGCCGCGGCGCTGCTGAAAACGGCAAGGCGAGTTCAAGTAATACTTGAAGCACACAGGGCTCGACAGGGGCGGCAATCGAGGTTTGCCCAAAAACAGACGAAAAACGCCTCGGCCAGGGTCGCGGACAGCATGCCGGGCCGTTTCTGCCCCACGGCGGCCCCGCCGAGAGGCGATGCCGCCTCAAGACCATGAAATCCCATCCCGCGCGCCCCGCCAACCCCGTTTTCGGGAATCGATGAGAAATGCGGGCTAGTGGAAGCACTTCGGTCCGGCCCGGTGCGTACCTGCGGTCAAGAAAGGCTTGCGTTCAAGAGAGAAGGAACGTAGAATCGAGGAGGCCAAGATCCAAAATGGAAATCCTGGTTAAACGGCCGTTGCCCACAAACCATCTCGTAGAGCACGCAACCCAGGGCCCAGATGTCGGTGCGGTGGTCGACTTCGGCGCCCTGGGCCTGCTCGGGTGACATGTAGGCGACCGTGCCGAGGGTTGTATCGAGTTGGGTCAGCTTGGAGCCTTCGGTCAGCAGCGCCAAGCCGAAGTCCAGGATCTTCACGCGGCCTTCGGGAGTCACGAGCAAATTGCCCGGCTTGATGTCGCGATGCACAACTCCGTTGGCATGAGCAGCGGAAAGGCCGTCGGCAACTTGGCGCGCGAAGCCCAGAGCTTCCTTCAGCGACAAGGGACCGCGTTCAATCTTGTTGTCGAGGTCCTCGCCCTCGATGAACTCCATGGCAAGGAAGGTCCGGCCGCCCTCCTCGCTGATTTCATAGACGGTACAAATGTTGGGATGACTGAGTCCGGCGGCGGCCGTAGCTTCCCGTTCGAAGCGCTTGCGGGCCTCTTCGTCTTCGAGCAGATGCGGCGCCAAAAACTTCAGCGCGACCGAGCGCTTCAACTTCGTGTCTTCGGCCTTATAGACGATACCCATGCCGCCCCGGCCGAGTTCGGCGGTGACCTTGTAGTGGGAGATGGTTTTGCCGATCATGCAGCACCGCTGCTGGGGACTTGATGGCCCGTTCAATTCTATCCTAAACCACTAGCGCCTGAAAGGAGGTGGAATCGTGAAGTCCCGCGGCTCAAAGCGGCCGAATCTTGAGGTTGCGGAAGCAGACCTCCTGGCCGTGGTTCTGAAGGGCGATTGGAGTTGACCGCTTGATTCCGAATCCGTCGAGGATATTGAATTTGCTGGCGGCGATTCGCTCAACTAGGTCGGGCGACCCCATTTCAAACTCCACGACCTTGACGCCGTTCAGCCATTGCTCGCCGTGCGCGCCGAGAACCAGAATGTGGGCTTCGTTGAACTCACCCGGTGGTTTGGCCATATCCCTCGCGGGAGCGATCAAGTCGTATAACGCTCCTGCCTGGTGATTCGGTATCCGCCCGTCCGGGTGCCCGGAATTGTCCAGCATTTGCATTTCGAAACCGAGTGCCTTTGTGTGAAGGTACTCATAGCTCCGATTCGTGTCGTAGGCAATCCATGACAAAACGGCCAAAAGCACAACAATCACTGCCGCTCGCCTGAAACGGTTGCGATTCGGCCGGCCCCCGCCACGCCGCATGGATCGAACGAGGAACCAGGCGGCCAGCAAAGCGGCCGCCATCTGGAGCGCCCTGTTTCGAAAAAAAGTGGGGATTCCGCCGGCGTAGTTAAGCAGCTCGTACTTCACGCCGGAGTTCCCGCCGGGCGGAACCTTCCACTCGTAGGAAAACTCGAAGTCGTTGAACATCTCCTCCGTAATGATGTCGGCGCGGTAAGGGCCGGGGGCTGTTTTGAGGCAATTGTCCTCGACCACCCAATGACCCTCTGGAAAAGGATTGCCGTGAAGACCGGTCCAGCCTTCGGTGGTCTTGCCATCGAAAAGCAGGAGCCAGCCAGCCTCGGCTTCTTCTTGGGAAAGGCTGTTGGGGTCGGCGGGCCACAGTTGCGCGGCACAGAAAAGCTGCGCGGCCAGAAGGATGAGAAAGCTTTTGAGCATAACGGGCAGCACTGAATCCCTTGGTTGCCGTTGCATGGCCATCTGAGACTGTGGTCGATTCAGGGCACTTCCATCAAACCCGCGGGGTAAGTTCGGATCATTGCCCCGGAAACGCACTAGCCCTCCCTGGCGGCCACTGTGTTGGCGAACTCACTGCGTGCATCCCGCTCGATAGCGGCTATGGCCTCATCGTCGTGCCCGGGGTCATGGTGGAACAGCACGAGCTGGCCGGCCCCGGCCCGCCGAGCGACTTTGGCGCCCTCCAGCCAGGTGCCGTGTCCCCAACCTGTGCGGGACGGATATTCTTGCGGGGTGAATTGCGCATCATAGATCAGCATGTCGGCGCCCTGAGCGTTTTCCAGAACAGCCCGATCGCATTGATCCTCACCATGCTCGTGGTCGCTGGCATAGACGACGCATTCCCCTGGCGCATTGATGCGGTAGCCCACGGCTCCGTCGGGGTGGCACAGCGGAAACGGCTTTACGGTCAGGCTGCCGAATTCAAGTCCTTGCGGCTTAATTTGGCGATGGCGCACTTCGGCAAGCACCTCCGGCATGTGTACGGGAAAGTAGGGGCTGCTCATTTGCCCCTTCAGTGTGTCACGGAGCGTTTCGGGCGGGCGATCCGAATGGAAAGTCAACTGGCTTGAAGCCGAGTAAAGGGCCGGCATGAAGGGGATACCTTGAATGTGATCCCAGTGAAAGTGCGTGAGAAATATGTTCGAGGAGAACGGCCGGCCGGCTGCCTCCTTACTGCAGTGCGGTGGACAATCGCCGCGCCCCGGTACCGGCATCGAAAATTAGCGGCGGCTCGGCTCCGTAACGGACCTCGATGCAGGCAGTATTCCCCCCGTAGCCCAAGTTGTGTCCAACGGGAGTCGGGATGGACCCGCGCACGCCCCAGAACCTCACCTGAAGTTTGCGTGGTTTATTCATTCTGCTTCTCCATGGCCTTCCTTAACAGCTCGATCACCTCAGGCAGCTTTTCATACATCAAGGCGTGGGCGGGCGCTGGATCCGCGTAACCTTTCAGCTCGACCGTTTTCTCTTCGAAAAGATCTCCCGCGGCTTTCTGGATATAGGCAAATGTCGCGGGGCCCAGAAGCAGGTCGCGGCCAGCCTGTTTTGAGGCAGTTTCAAGCCGAAAGGTTTTGTTGACTCCGTCTCCAAGAGCGGTGTAGTCGGCGAAATCGCCGGAGCCGATATTGCCGATCGAAGCGTTGTCCGTATTGAGCCCCGCGCCGATCTGAACCGGCCGGGAAAGTTCGAATTCCGCCTGCAATCCCGCAGTAACCTCGACGAGTTTGGACAGGGCGGCAAACGCGTGGCAGATGGGGCCTGCGTCGGATTCGCCGCTCTGATGGACCCAAACCGCCATAATGGCGTCTCCAATGTACTTCTGGCCCCAACTGCCTTCGTCTTGAAGAATGCTGCCGGCCCGGCGGATCCAGCTCCCGATCGTTTGCGCCAACTTGGCTTCGTCCAAGAGCTGCGACAGACCCGTGAAATCTCTGATATCCACTACCAGGACCGTAATCTGTTGCAAAGAGAAAAGCACCTGAGTGGCTTCGGTCCGGTGGGTGTCCTCCAAATTCGTCCGCACCTGCTTTGATACTGCTTCTGGGTAGGAGAAAGTGAATTCGTGCTCGCCAAAAGTGACTTTGTCTTGGTCTTTCAGGTAGACCGGCACCGAGACTCGCCGGCCGTTGAGATAAGCTCCGTTACGGCTTCCCAGATCGATGAGCAAGAACTCATCTCCGGTTCGCCGGATCATGGCATGACTGCGCGAGACCATCTCGTCGTCCAAGACGATATTACTTTGCCGGGAACGTCCGACTTTCCAGACACTCCCGGTGACCAGATCAATTCTTATTTCGTCCGCTCCGCTCCCGCTGAGCAGGCAAGGACCCTGAGACTCTTGGCTATTCATGGATTTCGCACTTAATGACGCGCCTAATAAAGTTTAGTGCAATCGTCAGGTCTAAGCCCGCTGTCTTTCAGGCGGTGGATGTTTACAGAAGCACGATTGGTGAGACTGTCGGCGGAACCGCGCGGACTGATGTTCATCGCACCGCGCATTCCATGCCGTAACGCTTGATTTGGTTGATCAGGCCCTGACGGCTCAAACCTGCCGGCCCGAGGCAACAGCCCGCCACGATTCCAGTCATCGAGGCTCTGACGACCGTGTGGCCGGACGCCCAATGGCAGTTATCTCCGCGGTTGGGTCGGGCGCGGAGGAGCAGCCTGAAGATTCTCTTCGATTTCTTGTGAACGCGCCGCCGCCGCCTCGATGGCGGACATCAACGATGCCCTCAACCGGCCCTTTTCCAGCTCGTGGAGACCAGCGATGGTCGTACCGCCGGGAGTCGTGACGCGGTCTCGAAGGACTGCCGGCGGCGTGCCATCCTCGCGAAGACGTTTGGCTGCACCGAGCACCATCTGTTCGGCCAGCTCCGTGGCGACCGCGTGCGGCAGCCCAACCTTCACGGCCCCGGAAATGAGGCCTTCGAGCACCGTGCAAACAAATGCCGGACCGCTGCCCGACAGCGCGGTCACGGCGTGCATCATCTCTTCGGCGACGAATGTGACCGAACCGACAGTTCGAAATATCTCCTCGACGACCCCGCGCTGCTCGCGGGTCGCGGTGTCGTTCACGCAGATGGCGGTGGCGCTTTCGCGAACCGTCATCGCCAGATTGGGCATGACCCGAAACACGGGGACCGGTTTTCCAAGCGCACCCTCGACCACGGCCAAAGGGACCGCCGCGGCAATCGTAACCAAAATGTGGCGCGGGCTGACTGCATCCCGAATCCCCCCGATGACCTCGGCAACCTGGTTGGGCTTCACGCTAAGGACAACGACGTCCGCTTCAGACACGACCGCGGCGTTTTTGCTTGTTGTGGCGACCGGGATATTCAACCGTGAAGATGCGTCCGCCGCCTCGGCTTCGTCCAGTACGGTCGCGCGAATCGAATCTCTGGGAATCTGGCCGGTTTCCAGCAAGCCTTCAATCAACGCCCCACCGATATTCCCGGCTCCAAGCACGGCAAGCTTTATGTCTGACAGCATGGGATCATTGTAGCCTCTGTCCGCGGACGCGATGAACCGGCGCGCGGCTACGTCGTGCAATGTGAGCGAGCCGCTCCGGGCCGTCTACGCCGGCCGACTATAGCCTTGCTGTTTGTACTTCTCGAGTAGTGCTTTTAGCCGCTGAGTCGCCGACCGAGGACATGGTTCTTGTTAGTTTAGTGAAAAGCCGCGACCCGCGCCTGGAGTTTCTATATTTCAGTGGCTGACGGCAACGGCTTTGCCGGTGGCAGTGCTGTCTGCCATTCGCTGGCCAGGGGGCTCGATCAGGGCTTTGCTAAGCCGTTGAAATAACAGGGGTTGTGCGATGAGGGTATAAAGTTTCTTTACAACATGGCAGAGAATGGCAGACTTTGGCAGGTATATCGGTAATTTGGGTTCTTTCCGGGGGCTGGTGGGCGGCGTCATCCTGGTGTGTCTTCGTTTTCAATGACTTTTTTAGAGGCGGGCAGGTTGGGGGTTGGCAGAAACATGCCAAAATTGTCGGTTTTGTGGCAGACTTTGGCTGTGTGGTCGCTGGGGGCCCAGACGGACTGGGGGAGGTTTGGGGCTCTGGATGGCTGCTTGCCGGCGGGGTTGAGTGGTGGCGGGAGTGGACGCTGCGTCCGCGTTAACGCCGGCCCGGAGGCCGACGCGGCCCGCCGGGAGGCGCGCGCCACGTCCGAGCGGCCCAACTCTTCAGAAAGGCCTAATTCGTCAGACAGGCCCAACTCGTCAGACAGGCCCAACTCGTCAGATAGGCCGAACTCTGGGCGCTGGCACGGCAAGCTGAGAGCTTGCTCCACGTCTTTGGGCGCTGGTTTCATTTTTCTGGAAACGGCCGCGTTGGTCCGGTGATCTGTTCCTTACCGGTCTTTCACTCCCAGCTTACCGGATGGAGGCCGGGTTTTCGGCTGGTCCGGCCGTGGGGGCCGGGTGTAAGTGATTGAAGACATGGGTCCGCACTTTTTTTTGATAATCGGTGACCGGCGGACGGGCTTCCGACGATTTGGGGGAGGATTCGAGCGCGCTGGGACGAAAGCCCGTTAAACCGGGCTGAGGAAAGGGTTCGGGGGGGGGCTGGTCAGAGGCCCTCAAAGGACCGGTCTACTGGCAACACGAAGCCATGTGAACGTGGCTTATTCGGTGAGCGGCGAGCCCCTGAATTGTAGAAACTCCAGACGCCGGGCTCGTAGAGCCCGCGCTACGGACGGTTCCGAGGACGCCCTCCAGCGCCTCAGGAAGGATTAGGGACGAGTTGGTCACGATCCCACTATTGGTAAGATGTTTCCAAGGGAAAGGGAGGGCAGCAAACAATGGTCTATCCAGAACAATTTACGGCCCCAATGAGGGCGGAGCTTTCGCAAAACGGCGTGATTGAGACTCGCACGCCCGAGCAGGTGGATGAGTTTCTGAGCCCCGGCAGCGGGACCGTTCTGATGGTGGTGAATTCCGTTTGCGGATGCGCCGCCGGATCGGCCCGGCCCGGTGTGCTGAAGTCACTCGAATCCGGCCCGCGTCCGGATAAGGTAGCTACCGTGTTCGCGGGTGGTGATGTGGCGGCGGTGGCGCGCGTTCGGGAAATTCTCTCCGAGTATCCGCCTTCTTCGCCTTCGGTGGCGCTGTTCCGGGACGGCAAGCCCATCTACATGTTGCATCGTCACGAGATTGAGGGCCGCGACCCCAACGAGATTTCCATGACGCTCAAAGAAGCGTACAAGAGTCACTGCGTGACCAAACCGCGGGACTGAGCGGTTGCCAAATTTTCGAGGTGAACTCCGGATCGGGTCCGCGGATTGCGCGGTGGGTTCTAACAGTGATTGCATTTCCCGAGCTTTGGTTGGCCCGGGACACGTCGCCGCGAAATGGCGACACGGCATGCAGGAATGCGTGCGTTACGTCGAGGTGTTCGTGCTAGATAATGTTCTGAAGGGTTTAACTCGTTTTGTGCTGGCGGGGGCACTGACCGCGCCCGCTCTCGCCCAGGTGTCGGATGAAATCCCGTTTCGAAAGCACACCCTCGATCTGGGCCGAAATGAGACGTGCGCTCTCGCGGACCTAAATGGGGACGGCCACACTGACATCGTCGCGGGTGAGAGTTGGTATGAAGGGCCCAAGTGGACCAAGCATCGGTTCCGCTCTTTCAACTTCTTCAACAACTATATTGACAACTTCAGCGATCTGCCAATCGATGTCAATGGCGACGGGGCGGCCGACATCGTAAGTGTTTCTTGGGGTTCAAAGCGGATCGCATGGTTTGAAAACCCGGGCAAGGGCATCGGCGTCTGGAAAGAGCATCTCATCGACCGGGGCGCCAATGTGGAGTTCGCCTTTTTGGTCGATATGGACAACGACGGGAAGGCTCGTGAGTTGCTTCCCCAGATGGCGGGACCGAATGGCGTGACCGCCTGGTATGAGATCCAAGGAAAGGGCGCTGGCGCAAAATGGATCAAGCACGAGGTGAGTCCCAAAAGCCACGGCCACGGCATCGGCTCAGGTGACGTCAACGGTGACGGGCGCAATGACATCCTCACGCCCAAGGGATGGCTAGAGGCTCCCGAAGATCCGCGCCAGGCGCCGTGGGAGCACCATCCGGACTTTGACGTTGATAATGCGGGGTTCCTGTACGTCCATGACGTGGATCTGGACGGCGTCAATGACATCGTGACCAGCATGGCCCATGACTATGGTGTTTTTTGGATGAAGCAGACTCGCGGCGGCGATGGCTCTCGAAGCTGGGAAAAGAAGATGATCGACGACGCTTGGTCTCAGGCACATGCAATGACGATGGCCGATCTGACCGGTGACGGGCGGCCTGAGCTGATCACGGGTAAGCGTTTATTCGCGCACAACGGCCATGATCCCGGCGGACGTGAGCCTTTAGGGCTGTACTGGTACGAAACAATAAAAACCGGGGAAACATGGGGATGGGCCCGGCACTTGATCCACTACGGGGGCCGGGCTGGGACAGGGATGCAGATTCCGGTGGCTGATATCGACGGAGATGGGGACCTGGATTTCGCCGTGGCCGGGAAAGGGGGCGTTTTCTTATTCGAAAACCAAAGCGGCGGCTCCTCTACCGGAAAGACAGACTCACTGAGTCGCTAACCTGAACCGCTGTGATTGATAAAACAAGGGTATAACACGCTGAAGTAATGGGCCGGAAGCCGTCAGAGGGGACCCCATTTCGACCGCGGGACAAGCCACGAAGAAACAGAGCGTCATTGGCGAATGCAAGATCCATGATTGATCGTCCTCATCCCGAAGCCGCCAAGCAGGGTTCTGAGGCCGAATCTATCAATGGCATGGGAACTAGGTCAATAGTACCTGAATTATGCACTGCGGGGTGCACCGGAGGAGGGCTGAGCCGCCAGGGGCCATTTGGGGGACCCCCGAAAACATGGGGTAATAAGGTAGGCTGGCAAAGATTTCAGCTTCGCCAGTCAACCCCAAGGAGGTCACCCAAATGGTTACCAAGCGAAAACAGCATAGCTCCCGAAGGCCCGTCAAACAAGGCCGGGGCGCGAGGGCCCCGCGGCCCAATAAAATCGGGGCTGCCACGCCTTATCACTTCCGCGGCAAGAATCTGACTCCCTACGGCGGCTTGCTGCCCGTCGCCACCCTGCTCGAAAAACTCGGCTTCCAGGCGCTGCTGGAAGAAACCATCACGAACAAACGAATCACCCGTGTGATGAGCCTCTACCAGTTTGTGCTGGCCCTCGTGCTGGGCCTCTATGTCGGCTTTGCGCGGCTGAACCAACTCCGCTTCATCGCCCGCGACCCCATCTTGACCGGCATCTTGCAAGTGACGCGTCTGCCGCCGCAGTCCACGCTGTGGCGCTTTCTGGCCTCGCTGCACCTCAACGTGGCGAAGCAGATCCTTTCCATTCAGCGCCAGCTGCGGGAACGAGTCTGGGCCGCGGCCCAGGTGAAATTGGAGACGGTGACGCTGGACACCGACACCACCGTGCACACGCTCTACGGCCGCCAGATGGGCGGGCGCAAGAGTTACAACCCCAAGAACAAGGGCAAGCGCAGCTACCAGCCGATACTGACTTTCCTGGCCGAGACGCGCGAATACCTGATGGGCGGGTTGCGCAACGGCGACCGGCCCACGGGCCGGCAGATCGCCGCCCACCTCGAGAGCGCCTTTCGGGCTTTGCCGCACGGCGTGAAGAAAATCCTGGCGCGGGCCGATTCCGGGTTTTATTGCTGGGAGGCGGTGGAGGCCTATGAAAAGGCGGCTTGTCAGTTCGTCATCGTGGCGCGCAAGACCAGGCGGCTGGTCGAGCAGTTGCAGCAAGCGGCCTGGAAGCCCTCGCCCCACAGCGATGCGGATGCGGAATGCGAATTCCTCTACCAGCCGCAGGGCTGGGCGCGGGCCTGTCGTTTCCTGGCGCTGCGTTACGAAAACGAACCCGCGGCCGGCGCGGCCGAGCAATACCAGCTGTTTGCCACCAGCGCTTACACCTACCGCGTGTTTGTCACCAACCTGGCCGAACCGATCGCGGCGGTGGTGTGGTTTTACAATCAGCGCGCCGCAGCCGAGAACCTCATCAAGGAGGCCAACAACGACGCCGGGCTGGCGGCCCATCCCTCGCGCCGCTTTGACATGAACCGCAATCACTTTCAGCTGGCCATGCTGGCCTACAACCTCAACTGCTGGCTGCTGCTGTTCAACCGCGAAGCCCAAGCCAGCGTGGAGACACTGCGGCACACCACCCTGGCGACGGCGCGGCTGCGCTTTCTGTTCGTGGCGGCCAAGATCTGGCGGCACGCCGGCAGAACGGGTGTCAGCTACAGCGATCATTATGAGGAAAAGGGCCTGTTTGAACGGCTGATGCGGCGGCTGCGGGCGATGGGGCCACCGGGATCGAGCTTCGCGCCGGTGGTGGAGGGTGCGCTGAGTTGAGGGGCGCTCCATGCATAAAATTTCATGCACTCGCCGCAACGTACTGGGAACACGCCGCTTGCCCGCCCGCTTTTGCCCGCCGGGATTGGCAGGCGGCTCAAACAGGGAGGGAAACAGAGGAAAAGACGACTTGCTAAATCACTGAGTTGACACGACTGCCGCTACCGCCACAACTCCATCGGCGATGGCTACGCCGAATCTGTGCATAATTCAGGTAGTACTAAACGGCGTACGGAGTCTAACTAATTGAATACGGGTGACAATAAACAGTATCATCAATCAGAACACCAGTCTAGACTTGTCCTGGGACCGAGATTCGGAGGTTGAGGACTTAAGAGTGACCGGACGGGTGGGGCCAGATGAAAACAGGCGGACAGACTTCATTTGACGGCCAAAATGGCCCAGCTCGGGACGGCAATCCGACGCTCACCGCGGCATTCATCTCGGCATCGAAGGCACACCTCAGCGGTTCTGGCAAAAGCTCCATGAAACAACGCTCCCGTCGCCGCTACCGCTTCCAAGATCTTGGCCCCAAAAAGATTCCCAAGCTCCATGAAACAACGCTCCCGTCGCCGCTACCGCTTCCAAGGATCCGGAGTTTAGTCGGCATGGACCCGGTCGCTGGCGAGGGCCTTCCGCTGCCGATCTCCGTCTCTCAGCTCAACCCAGTTCAGTCGCGGCCTTCTGCTGTCAGGATAACCCAGCTAAAGCCCCTAAAACTCGTCCAACCCGATCTCGCAGGGTACACTCACATCGCCGGTTTGGAATTGAAGACCTCCGTGGCGGAAGCGCCGCTTCATCTTGGCCCCGAGTCGGTAGCGGCGCTAAGCGGCTACACTGGAGCCATCGAGCCGAAGGGAATGCAGCCAGCATTCACCTCTGACGCCTTCCTGCTAAAAGATCCGCAAGCTCGCGACCTCCTCCAAGCCGATCTATTGCAGCCCGGCCAGATGAAGAGCATACCGTTCGAGAGCAGGTCCGAGGTTGAGCTTCCCGTAACGCAGGAGGCAGTCGCCGAGCTAACAAAGGGCGCCGGCGAAGCCATCCAGCCCATGGCGATCCATGATGCATCGCCCGCTGCCGCTAGCTTGAAGACTGGCTCAGCAGCAACTTTGTGGCCTTTCGCCAGCGACTTGTCCGAAGTGGCGGTCGAAAACGACCTGAGCGTTTCTGAAAAACCCGAACTGGAAGACGATCCGTTCTACGACTCAACCATCGCGATTCGGGACTCCGACAGGACGCGCTCCTTGCGCACCTGGCGGAGGATTCAGCAGTTCTTCCTTGGCCGGCGCTTCTCTCAGGCGATGGTCGCCATCATGGTCGCGGTCTTCGTCAGCACTCTCAACGTTCCATGGCGGGATTGGTTCAGCGACCACATCGAAGGCGCCGCGGCCAGAATCGAAGTGGCGCTCAACACGTTCACGCAACCAATCCGCGAACGCGCCGCGTTCTTTATTGTCGACGACTTCGAACAGGGAGCGGGAAAATGGATCAGCGAAGGCTCGATGACGTTCGATCCGGGCGGACTGTTCCGAGTGAGCGGGATGGCGTTGCGCGAGGACACCCTGAACCTGGAAAGCTATCGATTTGATTTCGACGCCAAAATTGAAACAGCCGCCGTCGGCTGGGCTGTTCGTGCCCAGGATATGCAGAATTACTACGCATTCAAGCTGGTCGAAACCGCGGCCGCGGCCAAGGTGAGAATTCCGGTCCCAGGGCACCTCCCCAACCAGGACGACTTTAACCGGATTTCGATGCGGGTTCGCGGCTCTCAGATAACGACGCTGCTCAACGGCTGGGGTGTCGACTATTGGAGAGACTCCAGGCTGGAACGAGGGGGAATCGGCTTTCTCGGAGAAAACGGTGAGTCGTCTCTCATCAGCCGCGTCACCGTCTCGGGCAACGACGACACATGGGGCTTAATCCTCTATGGGACGATCGAGACGATTCGGTCGGTTCGCGAGACGATTTCCCCGCGCGTTGCGGTGATCACATTGTCACCCATTCCGCTGCAAATGCTTCGGCGGCGGTAGGAAACCGCTGGCGGCATTTTTTTAGCTGACCGCATTTCTTGCATCGCCCCTTCCCACACTGTAGGCGTCATCTCGCGCCCGGCTTTCCTTGGCGCCAGCTTCATCCCGCTATGACGCCGCTCCCCAAACAGGCGCCGAGACAAGTCCCGGCGCGGCACGCTAAGAGCATGAGCCACGCCGGAAATCGAACTCCGATGGCCAGCTGGCATCCACCCGTGAGGGCTTGACGCTGCCACTTGCGGTAGTTGCCGGGCCGCTGTTTACCGGGAGCGTTAATTGAAGAAAAGCTTTTCTTGAAGAGCGTGGAGGGACTCTCTCTGCGGCTCTCGCTGACGCCGGGCCGCTAGGCACGCGTGCATAGCCCGGGCCACGAGAAGCCGGGCGTCCGCGCCGTAGTTCTTGAGTTCGGAGTCGATCCAAGTTTGGACGGTTTCCGCGTCGAGTTCTTCGTCAACAACCGCCTTGGCGCGCTCATCAAAGCCGGACACGAAGTTTTCGGCGAAATGCCGCTTGTTTTCGAGTGAGACGAGGTCCGAGATTTCCAGTGCATAGGCGGGCAGCTCGACATCGATCAGCTTGAGCATCGACCCCATGAAGGCGTTCGAAAAGGAGAGAACCTCATCATCAACCGCCCTGCGCATCTTTTCGAATTCTTCGTCGGAGGCCTCCGCGCCGACCGGTTCCGAGGTCTTTTCGATGTATACCTTGTTCTTCGGCTCGGTGCCGGAAGGACGGATAACCGCCCGCAGCCCCCCTTCCAGGTTGATCGTCAGCAGGTTCCGCGAGCTGCGATCGGTTTCCGACTTGAACGGGCCAAACGTCTTCTCGTCCCAGTAGTCGCTGACCGACAGCACTTCAAGGCCGCCGATCGATGACGGCGGATTGTTGCGGAGCAGCTCTTGAATCTTGTTGATCGCCGCCGTGCCGGCCGCACCCTGCATGATCGTCGAGCGCAGCAGGTTGCGGCAGTAACCATACCGCTTGTAGGTATCGATCAGATAGTCGTAAAGCGTCTTACCAGATTCCTTGAGCTCGGACGTCAACTCGGCTAGAACGACCGCGGCGCCCGCTGCGTCCTTATCGCGAATCTCTGGTGTGAGCAGCAGGCCGTGGCTCTCCTCGGCAGCCAGAACGAAATCGTCCAACCCGGCCTCCAGCTCGCCAAACCTCCCGGTGCGCTCCAGGTGGTCGAGGACATCGCCCACATACTTAAATCCCACCAAGAGGTCACCGATGACTTGGGCGCCAAAGCTCCTGGCGATCGTTGCCATCAATTCGGTCGTCACCTGTGTCTTGACGATCAGCGGCGCCGCGGGAAGCTTGCCCGCCCGTTCGAGCGACTCCAGCCGGTAACGGGTCAGGATGATCGCCAGCTCGTTGCCCGTGACAAAGACCATCTCGCCGTTGCGCCGCACCGCCGCGCCGATGCGGTCCGCGTCGGGGTCGGTCGCTAGCGCGACGTCCGCGCCCACGCGGTTCGCTTCCTCGACAGCCAGATCGAGTGACTCGGGGACCTCCGGGTTGGGCGTGCGGAACTTGACGTTCGCGAAATCCCCGCGGTACTCCCGTTGCGCCTCGACGGTGAAGAATTGCTTGCCCTCCTCGAACCCCGCGGCATGGAGGCAACGGCCAACCGTATTGCGTCCCGTACCGTGCAGCGGCGTGAAGACGATCTTTGCCTCTCCGGCTTCGCCGCGCAGCCGCAGAGCGAGATTGAGATCGATATACGCTTGGCGATGCTCCGGCGTGATCGGGCGGATCAAGCCGGTCTGAAGCGCCGCCGCGTACGGCATGCTTTCGACTTCGGAGATGGTCTCGACGATCTTGACCATGCGCTCGTCGTTGGGAGGAATCTCCTGCCCCCCCTTACCGTTGTAGAACTTGCCGCCGTTGTCATCCGGATGATTATGCGAAGCGCTGACGTTCAGCCCCCCATGGGCCCCCAGGCGCCGAATCAAGAACGACAGCTCGGGAGTGGAGATGTAATCATTCAGTTCGTCCGGCAGCATGTAGACCGCCACGCCGCCCGCGCAGTAGACCGACGCGGCAATGTGAGCGAAATCCTTGGAGGAAAAACCGAACACCGGATTCGGCAAGTCAGGCGGATAGAGCTGCCGCAGATCCTCGTACTTCCGCACATCGTAGGCGACAACGACCTTCATTTCCCGGGCTTTCTGCTTCGGATCGTGGGGAAGCAAATCGCGCAGGTATTGAACATGCCCCTGAATGGAGGAAGCCATGGTGTAGGGGTTTATGCGATTGGGGCCGACACCGACCGGCCCGCGGCGTCCTCCCGTCCCGAAGGGCATCACCTGGTAAAAGCTGTCCAGAACGAGGTCGAACTTTTCGCTTGTGATCATCCATTCGAGCAGCGGCCGGTAGTCGCCGGGCCGGCCATCGAGCAACCCATCGAACTTGTCGTGGGCGAGCCAAGCATCGAGATGAATCAGGGCGGACTGCTTGATTTCGGGGTCGAGGTCGATTTTCTCGAAACCTGCCCGAGTCCGATCAAGCAGTTTCTGGTTCAGCTCATGATTTGTTGGCGGCACTTCGGCACCCGTTTTTAAGGATATGGGACACCAGTAACGGAGCCCGTTTGCGCGGCAAAACTTGACTGAATCCGCTACCAGAATCGTGATCTTACAAGATAGCAACTCCACAAGAAGAACCTCGTGGTGGAGCCCTGCCGTCTTAATGAAATCATGAGCCTGATACTGCGTGAGGTTTTTCTCTTTGGATCACGATGCGGCCTTCGCCGAGGAACATGACAGGAGAGAACCGATTTGATCCATGCACTGATCCGAGATCATGCGGTGGGAGACGACTCTCGCGCTTGTGAATTGCCGTCGTGCGGCTCTGTATGCCGCCAGATCGCAAAAGACTAGATCAGCAACGCCCGGGAGATCCTCCTCGTGCTCCGACAACAGGTACTCGCGCATCGAATGGCGCCGTCCCGCGGCAGGCGCCAGCACCGCTCGCGCCGTTTTGAGGAAGTACTTGCTGATGGAAACTAAAGCGATCACCGAGGACCGCTCGAGGCGACGGATGAGATCGAGATGCGGGTCTGCTGAGGAGTATGTGATCGGAATCGCCGGCCGCTCCGGCGAAAGCAGCTCCGCAATCTTCGGGATGTGGCCTGGGGGACTCACAACCAAGGCGCCAATCATGAGTTCAGTATCCGACGCCAGCTCTTCTACCGTGCATGCTTCGACCGGACAACCGAATCTCTGTTTCAGTTCGATGGGGAGCAACACGCGCATTCCGGCATCGTCGGATACCACGAGAACGCGCTCAAGCGGCGGCGCAATCATCCGCTGTTGAAGCTTTCGAGAAACCTGCTCCAGCGTGTAGCCGCACTGCCGGGCCTTCACTAAGAACGAGTCGACTAGGTTGTCGATGGGCTCTCCACCCCGAGCGCGCTGGCGCCGGACAGAGAGGCGCTTCCCTTGCTTTTTCTCGACCAGCAAGTTCAGAATCGGGTCCTGATAAGCCTGAGAGACTGTGTTGCGATGAATTCCCAGCCAGGACTCCAGCTCGCGAGAACTCGGCAGTGCGTCGCCGGGCTTAAGCTTGTCGCTGCCGATTAACAGAACGATCTGGGCCGCTAGTTGCTCGTGGAGCGGAACGTTGCTGTCCTTGCTGATGCGAATGTTGAGGCCCATGGCAGCCGACAAGATTGTGACAGTTCAGAAAGTGGCACGCAAGCCGTTGACTATTCTCGATTCTGGATCTAGTCTGGCAGACATGAATACGTGCACTGCCGCTGAAGGGAAGGATAGAGTGGAACGTCGCGGATGAGTCCGTCACGATCTGAGTTTGCGCTGAGTCTGGCCGGGGCCGCCGCCGGTTTGAAAACGGGGCGTGCTTCGCGGATGGAGGAGCGGTCCAAGTCTCGAGTGCGGGGTTCTCTGACCGGCTTCCACGCCCATATGTTTGGGATCGGGACGGGACGTACAGGTTGCACAATCTCTGACTGCAGGGAGGCGGCGAGTGCATACTGAAAGAGGAAAACCGCGGTGCGCTTCAGTGCAAGATCGCCATTGGGTCTTTAGCTTGCCTATGCTTCGACATAAGCATCTTGCGATTGCTTTGGCGGCTTGCCTGCTCAGCGCGGGCTGCTCGCTCAAGAGGTACGTTATTAACAAGGTCGGTGACGCGCTGTCTTCCGGCCCGTCTATCTATGAAACCGACGAGGACATCGAACTGGTCGGGGCGGCGCTGCCTTTCGGTCTCAAATTCCTTGAAACACTGCTGGCCGAGTCGCCGAAGCATCGCGGCCTGCTGCTGACGGCCAGCCGCGGGTTCGTCCTCTATTCTTTTGCCTACGTCGATTGGGAAGCCGAAGTTGCCGAGGACGAAGACCTGGACCGCGCGCGGGCGCTTCGGGCGCGGGCTCGGCGCTTGTACTTGCGGGCTTTTCGGTATGGGCTGCGGGGCCTCGAGGTGTCCTACCCGGAGTTGGGCGCGCGGCTGGTGTCCGACCCCTTGGCCGCGGTTAGCGTCGTCGACAACAAGAAAAGGAAGCGCCAAGATGTGCCCCTGCTCTATTGGACAGCGGCCTCGCTGGGACTCGCCATTTCGGTTGCAAGAAACGATGCGGCCATGCTGGCGCGTCTGCCAGAAGTAGAGGCCTTGCTCGACCGGGCGATCGAGCTGGACCCAAGTTGGGACGACGGCGCCCTGCACGAGTTCGCGATTCAACTGGAGTCCACCAAACCCGGCGCCACGGACTACGACGCCATGCGACACCACTACGACAGAGCCCTGCAGCTATCCGGAGGCAAGAGCGCCAGCCTGCATTTGGGCTACGCCGAAGCCGTCTCGGTTCCCAAACAAAACCGGGCGGAGTTTACTTCTCTCGTCAACAAAGCCTTGGCCGTCGACCCCGAGGAGTTTCCCGAGAGGCGGCTGGTGAATCTGCTGGCCCATCGCCGGGCTCGAAGACTGCTCGACCGCATCGACGAGTTGATTTTGGAGGATGAACCTCTAACCCCTACAGGAGAGACACCATGACCAACCGGCGGACCGCAAGAACCGCTTCGCTTCTTTTGCTCACGCTGTGCTGGGCGGTTTCGGTCCCTTTGCAAGGCAAGACCACCCTGCGGCTTGGCACGATCGTACCGAAGGGTTCGGCTTGGCACGACACGCTGCTTTACTTGCGTCAAGAATGGCGGCG
Organism: Bryobacterales bacterium; assembly: GCA_965226185.1. Taxonomy (GTDB): domain Bacteria; phylum Acidobacteriota; class Terriglobia; order Bryobacterales; family UBA6623; genus CBDCYS01. The sequence continues at coordinate 861,841 of CBDDCT010000007.1, read as the reverse complement.
GATCTCGGACGGCGAAGTGGACCTGCGCATCTATCCCGGCGGCGTGCTGGGGGACGAAACCGAGATGGTGCGGCAGGTGCGGGCCGGCCGAATCCAGGCTGTGGCGTTGTCCGCCAACGGGTTGTCGCGCATCGACGGAGGCGTCGCGGCATTGCAGATTCCTCTGATGTTCGGCTCCTACGAAGAACTCGATTATGTCCGCGACCGCATTATCCCGAAGCTGGAGCAGCGAATCGAGTCTCAAGGAGTCGGACACAAAGTATTGTTTTGGACCGATGCAGGGTGGGTGCGCTTTTTCACCAAGAAGCCCGCGCGAACTCTCGATGACATTCGGCGGATGCGGCTGTTTACGTCGGCCGGCGACGCCGATACCGAAAAGCTCTGGAAATCGTTTCGGTTCAACGTCGTTCCTCTTTCCGCTACCGACATGCTGACGTCACTGCAGACGGGCATGATCGATGCTTTCGATGTGCCGCCGCTGTTCGCGTTGTTCAACCGCTCTTATACGCAGGCTCCCAACATGCTTGACCTCAAGGTCGCACCTCTGATTGGGGGCGTCGTTGTCAGCAAACAAGCCTGGGACCGCGTCCCCGAGCAGTACCGGGACGAGATGCTCCAGGCCGGACGCGAGGCAGGCGCCAAGCTTCGCGACGAAATCCGCAGGCTGGGGCCCGACTCGATCGAGCAAATGAAGAAACGAGGACTCAACGTGATTGTGCCCGATCAGGCCACGCTCGACGCCTGGCAGTCGGAGGTCGAGGCGATCTACCCGAAGCTTCGCGGCAGCTATTGCCCGGCGGATTTATTCGATGAGGTGAAGAGTTTGCGCGACGAATACCGCAAGTCCAAAGGGGACTGACCGCTAAACTCAAGTCGTCGTCAATCACTGAAACTTTCGGCTGTGGCTGGCTGTCACCTTCTGGTCTCCGAGCCATCCTCCTCCGCAAGGCATTTCACTAGGCATTTGAATGGAGCAGACCGCGCGACCGACACCTTTGGGCCGGATCGAAAACTCGATTTCGATCGCGATCCTGGCAGCAATGGCGGCGCTGCCGATGATGGAAGTCGCTGCCCGGGAGCTTTTCGGGCACAGCATCTCCGGCTCCATCCCGCTGGTCCAGCACCTGACGCTTTGGATTGCACTTGCCGGAGCGGCTCTTGCCTCGCGGTCCGGCCGCCACCTGGCGCTCTCCACCCAAAGCTTTCTTCCCGAGCGGTTTCGCCGTGCCGCCAAGATCGCTACATCAGCTCTTGCGGCAGGCGTGACATCCTGCCTGTTTTTCGCGAGCTGGGACCTGCTGCAAATCGAACGCGAGGCTGGTGACGTCGTTGCCTGGGGGATCCCGCTGTGGATTTTTCTGGCGGCCATGCCTGTCTGCTTCGCCGTGATGACGGGCCGTCTGATCTGGCACTCCGGAGAGCGGCTGAGGGACAAGTTGCTGACCGCGCTCGGGCTGGGCGTGCCGGCAGTCTTCGGGCTGCTCCCTGGGCTGGAAGAGATCGATCTGGTGTTGCCGCTGGGGTTGCTCATCGTGGTGGCAACGGCATTGGGAATGCCGATCTTCACGGCGATCGCGGGAGCGGCGCTGTTGTTGTTTTTCTACGATGGTTCGCCGGCCAACGCGGTGCCTGGGGAGACGTATCGTCTTACTTCTTCTCCGATGCTGCCCGCGATTCCGCTTTTCGCACTGGGTGGATACATTCTTGCCGAAGGCGGGGCCAGCAAGCGGCTGATGAATCTGTTCACAGCGGTGTTCGGTTGGATGCCGGGAGGGCTTGCGATTGTCACGACTTGCGTCCTCGCGTTCTTCACGCCGCTGACCGGAGCTTCCGGGATCACCATCCTTTCGATGGGCGGGCTGCTGCTGCCCGTGCTCATTGGGGCGGGCTACCCCGAGCGGACCTCCGTGGGACTGGTGACTGTGTCGGGTTCGATCGGGCTGCTGTTCTTCCCCAGCCTGCCGGTGATTCTCTACGGCTACTACGCCAATGAGCCCATCGATCGGCTGTTCATCGGCGGATTGCTGCCCGGGATCTTGCTGGTGCTGTGCGTCGCGGCGTGGGGGGCGCAGAAAGGATGGTTCCATGGAGCCCGGCGTACGCCCTTTCAGATGGGCGCCGCGGCCGCGGCCGTGTGGGAAGCGAAGTGGGAACTGCTGCTACCGGTGGTCATCTTGGGAACCTTTTTTGGCGGGCTGACGACCCTTGTGGAAGCCGCCGCCCTGACCGTGATCTATTCGCTGATCATCGGGTGTCTTGTCCATCGCGATTTAAGCTTCCGGCGGGAACTGCCTGGCGTGTTCGTTGAGTGCGCCACGCTGGTCGGCGGATTCATGATCATCCTGAGCGTTGCGCTGGGGTTCACCAACTACCTGATCTTGGCCGAAGTCCCCATGCAGGCGCTCGACTGGGTGCAAGCTCATATCGAATCCCCGCTGGTGTTTCTGTTGGCGCTGAACGTGTTTCTGATTATCGTGGGCGCGCTGATGGACATTTACTCCGCCATCATTGTGGTCGTGCCCCTGATCTACCCGATGGCGCAGGCTTACGGTATTGATCCCACGCATTTGGGAATTATTTTCCTGGCGAACATGGAACTGGGTTACCTGATGCCGCCGATGGGGGAGAATCTATTCCTCTCGTCGTTCCGGTTTGAGAAGCCGCTGACGGAGGTTTACCGCTCGACGCTGCCGTATGTCGCGATCCTGCTGGCGGCGGTGCTGCTGATCACCTACGTGCCCTCGATGACGTTGTGGCTTGTGGAGTTGACGGGGCGCTGACGAGGTAAGGCCGTGGCGCACGGCTCCAGCCATGCCGCGTTGGGCCTCCAGGTCCACCGTCCGTTGATGGGTCGAGTTGCAGTCTGGCCGGCGTACTACATTAGTTGCCGATCGTTTCGGATGTTGGTTTTAGCTTGGAGGGGTCGCTCGCGAACCAAATGCGCTTTACCCACACGGCAAGGTCGTCGAATAGCGTGTAGTAGGTCGGTAACACGATGAGTGTGAGAGCGGTTGACGCCATCAAGCCGCCCATGACCGTACGGGCCATCGGGAAGTATTTCATATCGAACAGACCACCATCGCCCCAGGCCAGAGGTATGAGGCCCACGATGGTCGTGGCCGCAGTCATCAAGATCGGGCGGAGGCGTTCCCGGCACCCCTCCAAAATGGCTTGCTGCCTTGGACGCCCTTCGCGGCGCAAGTTGTTAATGTGATCCACCAGCACAATCCCGTTGTTGACGACCACGCCGATCAACACCAGCATTCCGATCATCGCCATCATGTTGAATGGAGTTCCGGTCAGCAGTAGGAACCAGGCCACGCCTACCACCGCGAACGGTAAAGACATAATGATGGCCAGAGGGTGAGCCAGGGATTCAAACAGCGAGGCCATCACGAAGTAGACCATGAACAGCGCCAGCAGCAAGTTGAAGATGAAGGCCTGGTTGTCCTTGTCCTCGCGAAGTGTCCAGAACCCGAAGCTCCAGCCGTAGCCTTGCGGGTAGCTGAGGCTGTCCATCACTTCGCGGACGGCCTTGCGGCCTTCCTCTCGCTTTTCGCCGGCGAAGGAGGCGCTGATGCGGGTGTAGGTGCGGCGGTCCTCGCGCTGCAGCCTGGCAGGGGTTTTAACGATATTGAAGTCGGCGACTTGGGACAACAGGATTTCCTCTCCACCCGGTCCCGCGCCCACGACCAGCGACTTCAGGTCGCCGATATTCCGCAGATCATCCGGATGGATTCGCACCCAGACTTCGACCTCGCCCTGAGGGGTGCTGTAGCTTCCGATCATGCTGGCGCGGACAACAATCCCAAGAAAACGCGAGACCGTTTCGGCTGAGATTCCGTATTTGCGGGCAAGGCCGCGGTCCAGCTTGATCTGTAATTCTTCTTGGGCTCGGTCGAGCGCCGTGGAGACTCGATTGAATTCTCCGTTCTCGAGCAAACGGCGGCGAGCCTCCGACGCCAGCGCACCGAGCACTTCGGGGTCATCCCCATAGATGCTGGCGCTAAACCAATCCTGGTTTTCGGCTCCCTCCTGACGCCCAGGCTTGATCTCCGCTCCGGGTATGACCGGGATCTCGTCGGTGATGGTTTGGCGGATGCTTTTCATCTCTTCCAGCGAGAGATTATCGGTATCGAAGTAGACATCCGTGCGGCCGCGGTCGTTGCCGTAGGAGCTGAAGACGTCGTTGATTTTCAAGCGGTCCTTGTTGAGAAGCAGAAATCTGTCGACCGGAGTCACATAGTCGCGCTGAATCTTGGCGTAGTGGTAGTTTTCGGAGAACTCATAGTTGATGAAAAGGCGGGAAATCTCTCGCGCGTCTGGGGTATTGTCGGGCACCTTCTCTTTCAAAACCCAAATCGATCCAGCCATCAGAGCCGGCGCCAGAAGGAGTCCGACGAGGACCCGGTTCCGGAGCGGCCACTGAACGAGCTGGATGTAGCGGTCGGTGAGTGAGCGGCGTGCCGGCCTCGCGGCTGGCATCTTCGAGAAATTGCTGTTGCGGCGTCTGAAGAGCACGCGCCCGATACGCAGGATGATGGGGCTCGTCAGGCCGGTCAGCCACTGCTGCCAGCGAGGCCGCTCACCGAGGTCCACTTTCAGCACTCGGGCCACGGCCAGCGGGATGAGCGTCAAGGATGTGAACAGGGAAGCCAGCAAGGCGAAGATGATCGCGACGCCGGAGTTGCGGAAGAAGACCGAGAACTGGGTCGTTTCCCCGAAGATCAGCGGCACGAAGATAATGATCGAAGTCATGGTTGCGGCGATCACGGCGGTGAGGACTCCTTGGGTGCCCTCACGGGCCGCCTCGACGCGATCCATTCCCTTCTCCAGCTTCTGATAGATGGATTCCAGGACCACGACCGCGTTATCCACGAGCATGCCGGCCGAGAGCATGAGGCCCATCATGGTCAGGGTGTTGAGCGTGTAGCCCGTCACGTAGAGAACGCCCACTGTAGCCACAATGCAGAACGGGATCGACAAGGCGATCACCAGCGTCGCTCCCCAGCGCCGCAGGAAAAAGATCAGAACAACTACCGCCAGCAGGGCTCCGACCGAGCCGGCATACAGAAGTCCCGAGAGTGATTTCGTGATCTCCTTGCCCGCGTCGTGAAAAACGCGCATCTGGACGCCAGCCATGGCGGGGTCGCGCTGTATTTCGTCGAGCTTGGCCTGGATGCGGTTGACGGTATCGACCGTATTGGCGTCTGAAGACTTGCGGATCTCGAATCCGATGCTGCTGTTGCCGTTGAGCTGACGGCCTCCGGTGGGCGGACGAGTATCAAGAGTCACGTCGGCAATATCTTCAACCCGGAGCCCCCGCGTTCCGACCGGGAAGTTCTTGATCTCCTCGATGGAGGAAATCCGCCCATGCGAAACCGCGTCATAACGGGTCCTGCCGTCGTTGACCCGGCCCAGCGAGCGGTTCGTCGTGAGCGTGCGGAGCTGCCCGAACAACTGGTCGACACGCACGTTGTGGCGTTTCAGATCGTCGGCACGCAGGTCGATGTCTATTTGCGGCCGCGCGACTCCGTAAAGATTGACCTCGGCGACGCCGGGGATACGCTCGAGTGGTTTCTTGAACTTCAGGTCCAGGAAGTCATACGACGATCTGAGGTTGCGCGTGGATGAGACGGCGGCGAAGATGACCGGGATATCGTCGGTGCTGAAATTCCGGATCCATATGTTTTCCACGTCGTCCGGCAGCTCGCCACGAATCTGGTCAAGTTTCTCTCTGACCTCCGACCGCACGACGTTGATGTCTTTGTCGAAGCCAAACGTGAGCTGCACCGATGCGTACTCATCGCTCGATTGGGAGCTCATTCGCTGAACGCCCTGAATGGTGGCCAAGGCTTCCTCCAGCGGCTTGGTGATGGATTCCTGAATCTGCGCGGGAGTGGCGTTGGGGTAGGGAACCCACACATTGAGAAAGGGGAAGTCTACATCGGGCAGCAGGACGAGAGGGATCTTCACCGCGGAGATCAGTCCCAGCGTCAGCAGAGAAATGAAGATCATGCAGATCGTGACGGGGTAGCGGATCGAGAAATCAGCCAGCCGCGCCCCGGAACCGGCTTGCGGCCCAGCCGAGTTTTCCCCCGAGCCGGCTGTTTGCTGGGGCGTGCTTTCGTCTTCGAAGTGGGGCATGGGGAGCTCCCTAAGAGGGAAGCCCGTTGAAACGGGCTTGCCAAACCTCTAGCCCGCATCTCTCGCCACTTGAGTGCTGGGTCTCGTTTCTCAACGTGGCGCGGGCCCCCAGGCCTGCCGCGTCGAGACTCTTCTCGACGCTTGTTTGGAACGGTCCGCGGCGGCGCCGATAGAAGCAAGCGGCGCCGTTCGGATGCTTCCGGCTCGATTCGCCGTGGCGAGCACAGTGTCTGTTCGATGTTGGGTGCTGGGTGAGCAGCACAAGCGCCGGCAGGAGTGCCGGCGCGGCAGGCCTGGGGGCCCGCGCCACGTCGCGCCTCGCCGTTCGTGAGAAAAGCGGACTATGCATTTTCAAACTCCAGATCGCCGCCGCTGGCGCCCTCTGGCGCTTCGCCGGAAGCGCCGGAGGGAACGAGCTCTTTCCGGTCGATAAGCTCGTACACCACCGGGATGAAGATCAGCGTCAGAACGGTCGAGAATAGCAGCCCTCCCATGACGGTGATCGCCATCGGCGCGCGCACTTCCGAGCCCTCGCCCCATCCCAGAGCCAGCGGGATCAACCCCAGGACCGTGGTCATCGTGGTCATCAGGATCGGCCGGAAGCGGACTTGTCCCGCTCGCACGAGCGCGTCTCTTTTCGTCATGCCGCCGCGCCGCAAGCGGTTCGTATAGTCGACCAAAACGATGGCATTGTTCACAACGATACCGATGAGAATGATCGCTCCCAGCAACACCATCACGCTGATGTCGGTGCGCGTGACGGCCAGTGACAGGATCACGCCGATAATCGCCAGCGGCACGGTAAAAAGAATAATGAGCGGGTGGATGAGCGACTCAAACTGCGAAGCCATCACCAGATAGACCAGGAACACGGCCAGCAGAATCGCGAAACGAATGCTTTGATAGGAAGTTTCCAGTTCTTCGTTCTGACCGCCCAGGCCCAGAGTGCTGTCGACCGGGAGACTCCCTTGCAAACCTCGCAGCTCCTCCCGGATTTCGGCGGCGACGCTGCCCAGGTCCCGTCCGCTGAGGTTGGCCGAAACGACAGCGGCTCGCTGTCCCCGAATGCGATGAATCTCGGCGGGACCGCGGGCAAGCTGAATGTCCGCGATGGCGCCCAGGCGGATGGGAGCGCGCTGTGCGGGAACTTGGCCTCGCGGCGACAGTCCAGCCTCGTCACCCTGCCGCCTGATTTCGCCGCCGAGCCCGCCCTGTGCATCGAAGCCGTCCTGGCCCTGTTCCGGCCGATTTCTCCCGCTGTTGTTGAGGCCCCGCGAGAAAGCGTTCGTGCCCTGGTTGGCGACAATCAGAAGATTGCGCAGATCATCGACATTACTTCTTTGGGACTCCTGGGCACGGACAAGAATGTCAATTTGCTTGTCTCCGTCGCGGTATCGGGATGCGACGTCTCCGCGGATCTTGTTGCGCAACACTTCTGAAATCCGGCTTTCGTTCAGGCCGAGCCGCGCCAACCGTTCGCGGTCGAATCGGATTTGGATCTCGGGATTGCCCAGCTCGGTCGTGGTCGTGATGTCGTGCAGGCCCTGAATCCGCCGCAGCCGCTCCATCACCAAGTCCGCCGCGGCCTTTTGGCTCTCTAAGTCGAAGCTGTAGATCTCGACCTCGATCGGAGTCTTGAAGCTGAATAAAGTCGGGCGGGCGAACGTGAAGCGGGTTTCCGGATGCCGGCCCAGTTCTTCACGGATTAGTTCGATCGCTTGCCGGGAGAACTGGTTCTTATTGCTGCCGCCGACGCTGGCAAAGACCGTTGCGACTCCCGGCAAAGCGGCGGCGTGGGCCTCCAGATCGCTGAGGACGCGGTCGGTGCGCTCCAAAGGGGCGCCTTCGGTAAGCTCGATTTCGAAAGAAAACTCGCCCTGGGTCAGCGGCGGAATCAGTTCCGCGCCCAGCGTCAGGTATCCCAGCGCCGACAGAGCGGCGAACCCGGCGGCAATGGCCACAACCGCGGTCTTGTGCTCAAGCGAACGAATCAAGAGAGCGGGATAAGCGTCACTCACCTTCTGGAACCAGCTTTCGAAAGGCGCCAGAACGGCCGGTTCCAGGAGCTTCAAGATCCCATTGCCAAGGGCGCGAAGGATACGGCGCAGATCACCCAGAACGATCTGTACGGTATCGACGAGCAAGAAATGCGTGAACACCCGGATCTGAATCAGAGCTTTATGCCAAAAGTTCCCTGCCGGCTTCGTGGCGGAACCAGCGCTGGCGCTCGGTGCCTCTGCCGGAGATGTGCCGGCCTCGGGAGTTTTCGGCCGAATCCGTAGCGCCAGTATCATCGGAATCACGGTCAACGCCACGGCCAGTGAAGCCAGCAAAGAATAGGTGATGGTCAGAGCTTGATCCCGGAAAAGCTGCCCAGCGACTCCCTCGACGAAGACCAGCGGCACGAACACCGCCACGGTCGTGAGCGTCGAGGCCGTAACGGCCATGCCGACTTCTCTCGTGCCGTCGTAGACGGCCTGCCACAGGTTCTTTTGACGGGAGCGATGGCGGTGGACAGACTCGAGAACCACGATCGAGTTGTCCACGAGCATGCCGACTCCGAGGGCCACGCCTCCCAGCGACATGATGTTCAGCGTGATGCCGGTCTGGTACATGACCGCGAAGGTGGCCATGATCGAAATAGGTATCGAGAGGCAGATGATGATCGTGCTCCGCAGATGGCGCAGGAACAGGAACAGAATCATCGTGGCCAGCGCTCCGCCGATGACCGCGGCGGAAAGAACATTGTTGACGCTCTGAGAGATGAAGTCCGCCTGATCGAAAACGACTTGATACTCGATGCCCTTCGGCAACGTCTTGTCCTTCGGCAACGCCTTCAGGCGCTGATGGACGGCGGCTGAAACGCTGACGGTGTTGGCGTCCCCTTCCTTGTAGATCGCCAGTTCAACACTTTCGGCGCCATTCAGGCGGACGATGATTTGGCGGTCTTTCGTGCCCCTCCAGACTTGCGCTATGTCCCCGAGCGCAATGGCGCGGCCGTCACGGTCACGGATGACCATGGCGCGAATCTCATCCACGGACCGGAATTCGTTCAGCATGCGGACCAGGTAATTTGCATCGAGGTCGTAGAGGCTGCCGCCTGCCTGATTGAGATTGCCCTGCCGCAAGATGCTGGTGACTTCGGTGATGGGGATGTTCAGCTCAGCCAGGCGTTTTTCGTCGATCTCGATGCGGATTTGCTCTTCACGTCCGCCAACGACTTTTACGGCGGCGACTCCGCTGGTTGCTTCGAGCCGCTTCTTGATGTCCTGATCCGCCAAATAACGCAGCCGGCTGAGGCTGAGATCGCCATAAAGCTGCAGCCGCATGATGGGGTCGTGCGAGGGGTCGAAGCGGAGAATGACCGGCTTGCCGGCGTCCTCGGGAAATTCGATCAGGTCGAGCTTTTCACGGGTCTCCATGCCGGCCAGATCCATGCTCGTGTCCCAGCCGAACTCCAGCACGACTTCCGACTGCCCCGGCCGTGAAATGGAGCTGAGCCGGGTCAGGCCGGAGATGACCCCGACGGCTTCTTCGATCGGCCGCGTGATGAGGTTTTCGATTTCTTCCGGCGCCGCGTCTTCGTAGTCGGTTTGAATCGTTAAGGAGGGATAGCTGATGTCGGGAAGCAGGTTCAGGGCCAGGCGCTGCAGAGAGACCACCCCGAACAGGATGACCGCCACCACGAACATCGACACCGTGACAGGCCGGCGAATGGCGATCCTTGTGACGGTCATGGGGTTTTGCTAGGTGGTCACGGCTCGGAGGTTAGCCGGACACTTCACGAATCTTGGCGCCGTCGGTCAAATTGCCTTGGCCGGCGACCACGACTCTCTCTCCCGCCGAAACGCCGCTTCGGATTTCGACCTCCGTGTCGCTCTGATAGCCCAGTTCGACCTTCTGCTTGCGCGCCACGTTATCCTCGCCGACATAGACGAAGCTTTCGTTGTCCTCTTCGAACAGGCTTCGCTTGGGAACCAGCACGGCCTGCTCCCGCTCGTCGGTAAGAATCTCCACTCTGACAAACGCGCCGGGCTTGAAGCCGGGCCCCGCGCGGCCGAGTTCCACCGTTATCTTGACCGTGCCGCTGGAGTCATCCACCACGGGACTGACTCGCAGGACGCGGCCCGTCACCTGCTCCGAATCGCGCGAGCCAAGGCTCACTCGCGCCTCCAGATTCGGGCGCACGGACTGAGCGTCTCCCTCAGCCAAGTGGACGTCCGCATAAAGGGGTGACAAGGTGCCGAGCTTGAAGAGTCCATCGAGATTACGGACCGTTTGGCCCAGCTCCACGGTCCGCTCGGTGACATGGCCGCTAAACGGAGCCGTGATCCGGGCTCGAGAGATCTCCAATTTCACTTGCTGGATCTCGGCGGCAAGCTCCGCGATGCGATGTGTGAACTCGCGCTGCTCGGAATCCGCCGAGCGCTGGTTGTGAAGCAGGTCATCCAGACGGTAGCGGACTTCGGCCACCACCTGTTCGCTGACCAAACCTTCCTTCCCGGCAGTCTCCTGACGATCCAGCTCCTGTTTCGTGTTCTTGATCTGGACTTCGCTTTGCTCCAGGCGGATTTTGGCCCTTTCTTGCTGCAATCTTGCCTGAGCCATGCGCTGTTCAGCCAATTTCAGCCGGATCTGAAGCTCGGAATCATCGAGGCGGCACAACAGGTCCCCCTTGCCGACGACGTCACCCTCCTCGACGTGGAGCGTGCTCACGACTCCGGCGGTCAGAGAGGCGACTTGCACTTCGCGCATCGCTCGCAGATTCGCCGTGGAGCTCAGGTAGGACGATATCGGCCCCAAGGTGGCGGTGGAGAGCTCTACGGGAACGGTGTCCTGTTCGGCTTTCTTCTTAGCCTCTTCGCTGCTGGCGTCCGCTTTCTTGCCGTTAAAGTATTGCTGCTGAATGAAATATCCGCCGACGCTCACCGCAGTGAGGCTGGCGAGAAAGAGATAGACTTTCGACCGGAGATTCATCAGCAGCCGCTGGAGGCGAAGGCGTCCGTTCCGCTCGCTCGGCTTTACTCAACCACCTTCATAGCCGCGGGATGGCCGCGAGCAAGCCCCGCTCATTGTACTTACGAACAAAGCATGCGGATTGTTCCGCTAACCGATTAGCTGGATCGGTTCTGAAGACAACTCCACATAACTATCCTATCTAGAGTTAGACGCACTCCGTGGTTGATTTGTTTACATTGTTTACAAAATTCGTGAAAAATTCTCTTGTTTGCCGCCGGGATCGCCAAATCGACCACGCGCTCATTGGCAATCGCTACAAGTTTCTCTCCTACCTTGACGAAACGCGCGGCGGCGAGGACATGCTTTTCGATATCGCGATCGACCCGGGCGAACGGCAGAATCTCGTCGAAGCGAGGCCCGAGGTGGCGCGGTCGATGAAAGAAACGCTAAAGGCTTGGGATGAGTCGTGCGCGCGTAGCGACCGTGGGGAGGATTATCAGTCAAGTTAGCTGGTGCTCACGGTCGCGGGCGATTGCCCGGCACGAATGCCGCGGACAGCCTATCCGGACGGAGAAGCAGCCAGCTCGCGCAACCAGCTTTCGATGCGGCGGCGATTCACTCCAAAATCGAAATATCCGTAATTCGAGCTGCTGTAGATGGCCAGTGTCGACCGCTCGCCGTCCAGCGCGATGAATTGCACCGTCACGTCGTCGGGAAAGTGGATGACCGCCGTTCTTGCCCGAAACGTATATCGCTGGTTCTCTCGGTCGCCATGGACGAGTTCCGTGCGCGGTTGCCGCTCTGCTACAGTGAACCATTTTTGTTGCAAGCTTTGAACCGGCTCGTTGAATACCGGGCTTTCCGCGTGTGATTTCGCGGCGCAAAAGTCCGGGGGGCAAATGAGGTGCTGGTTCGGAGTTTTTTTCAGCACCAGATTCCCGAAATCGACCGTCTGAACCGGCGCCGGACCGAAACAGAGTTCGAGGAGGCGGGCTCTGCCGATGGTCGCGGCGAGAATCGTGTACACCACCCCGATTAAGAGCAACAGCCCCAACGCCAATTTCAAAATCTGCTCCGTCATGGGTTAGCGAGTGCTCTCAACATTCGCGCCCGCCTGGTTTTGTCCTGGTTCTGCCGGAACGGGAGAGCAAGCGTTTTCCGTTAGTGTAGATGCCGCCCTTGCGGGCGGGGATTTTCAAGGCATGGGGTCTTTCGATCCGATGAGGTTGGGAGGCAGCGCGAGAGGCGAATCCCGCGCTGCCGTGTCATCGTCTCGATGAGCCCGCCAGGTTATCCCTGGGCATGGTTCGATCCCTCGAGAGCCCGCTTCCGTTTCACCTGGCAGTGTCATGGTAACTCTGTTGATGAGGCCGTCTGTTGCCGCCGCGGTTGCCGTTGCCGCCGCGCCGCCTCTAGTTTGCGATCCCGTGCGGCATGGATCTGGGCTTGGCGCCCGGCCAGCATATCCAGAGGCGTCACGTATCCCGCCGCGCCGTGCAGCCGCGGCGCGTTGTCGTGGTCGACGCAGCAGATCGACGATCCCGAGCAGGGGCGCTTGGTGTTTCCGAGCAACCATCACAAGCTGGGGACGACGACGCTGGCGGTGCTCTGCAAGGATCGCAGGCAGGTGGGATTGTTCTTCAAAGCGCTTGCAGCAGAACCTGCGCGTTAACACCTTTGCGGGCAGCGGCAGCAATGCCCTGCGCAGGCAGGTCCGGACGGCGCTGACCGCGGTGCTGCTGCCGCGCTATTTGCAGTTGCGGGCGACGTTCGGCTGGTCGTTATCGAATCTGGCGGGGCCGCCGCGCCAGCACTTATTCGTGCACCGCGGCGCCTGGAAGTGGCTGGATGGCCCGGTCGAGCCCCCAGCGGGATTGCCCGAGACGGCGATGAAGCAGTTGGCGCTACCGTTGGCAGCGCGCGGCTAATTGGGACAGCAGTGACGAAAACCCACAAGCGTGAAATCCCGCTCAAGAGAACTGCACATGAGATTGCGCCGGGTACTTCGCCTGCACGTAGCCATTCTGTTTGGCGTCGTTTTTGGCTCAGTGTCCGCGGTTGGCGCGGACAAGGCCGCCCAGATCGCGCCTTACTGAGCCAATAGCACGACCTCAAACAACACGGCTCCCCTCAAGCTGAAAATGCGGCAGGTCCACGCCAATCTCGAACGCATTCGCTGATCTCAGGGGCTGCGGAAAAACGGGGACCGCATCCGCCCGAACGAGTCACCCGCTTGCTTCCTGGGCCAGAGCCAGAACCTGCTTGGATTGACTCTCTTCGAGCAGAGCCGCGAAAACGTCCGCTTCCACCGGCGGGCTAATGAAGATCCCCTGGACTTCCTCGCACTTCTTAGAGATACAAAATTCGAGTTGATCGTTCGACTCGACTCCTTCGGCGACAATCCGAAGATTCAAGTTGTGAGCGAAGGCGATTAAACCGGATGCAATCGCCGCGTCGCCCGGGTTGATCGCGACGTAGCGCATGAACGACTTGTCAATCTTCAGGCTGCTGATGGGAAACCTCTGAAGATGACTGAGGGACGAATAGCCGGTCCCGAAGTCATCGAGAGAAATTTGAATTCCTTTCGAAGAGAGCTCGACCAGTGGTTGAATCGTGTCCGGCTCGCTCTCCATCAGGACACTTTCGGTGAGCTCCAACTGCAGCAGTTCCGGAGCCAGGCCAGTTTCCCGCAGGATCTTCGTCACGAAAGCGGCGAAGCCTTCCATCTTGAGCAGTCCGGGAGAGATGTTGACCGCCACTCGCACGAGAGGCAAGCCCGATTGCCGCCACTTCACAGCTTGGCCGCAAGCTTCGCGCATGATCCAATCGCTGATGTCTTTGATCAGGCCGGCTTCTTCGGCCACGGGGATGAACTCACTCGGCGGAACCAGGCCCTTTTCCGGGTGGCTCCAGCGAAGGAGAGCTTCACAGCCGATGATTCTCCCGGAAACCAGCGCCACGATCGGCTGGTAGTGAGCCTTGAATTCCTTGCGCTCCAGAGCGCGCTGCAGGGCTGTCTCCAGGCTCAGCAGGTTGAGGGCATCGGCATGCATGTGGTTGTTGAAAAGCTCGTAACGAGCCCGCCCGTGGGTCTTGGCCTGATTCAAAGCCGTGTCGGCATTGCGGAGCAGGTTCCCCGAGGTTTCCCGGCCATACGACCCCATGGCGATTCCTATGCTCACGGCTGTGAAAACTTCCTGGCCGCCGACCTTGAATGGGCGGGCGACCTCGACCTGAATCCGGCTTGCGACCTCGGTCGCTTGAGAGACATCATTCAAGTTCTCGAGCAGAATGGCGAACTCATCTCCGCCCAGCCGCGCGATTGAATCCCCGGGGCGCAGACACTTTTTCAGCCGCTCCGCGATGCCGATGAGAAGGTGGTCACCGACGGTATGCCCCAAACCGTCGTTGACGAGCCGGAAGCGATCGATATCGAGATAGAGCAGTGCATAGAGGACATTTGTTTTCGACCCGGTCTCTTCGGCGGCCCGCTTGAGGTTCTGTCGCAAATGGCTTCGGTTAGGCAGGCCGGTGAGGGTGTCGTAGAGTGAGTCGTCTTGCTTCAAGTCTTCCGCCCGTTTGCGGGCAGTGATATCGATTTGAGAACCGACGATGCGGATGGGTTTGCCAAGCTCATCCCGAATGGCAATTCCGCGGGTCAGAATCCAGCGGTAGCTGCCATCGGAGTGCTTCATTCGGTGCTCACCTTCGAACTCGTCGCTCTTGCCGTCCAAATGATCGGAAAGCTTGGCGAGCAGAGTTCGGGCGTCACCGCCGTGGATCTGGCTCAACCACTCCTCGGGGTTCCTGCCGATCTCGCCTTCGCGAAAGCCTAGGATGGTGTTCCAGCGCGGCGAGAAGTAAATCTCCTTTTTCTTGAGGTCCCAATCCCAAAGGCCGCCGCTGGCGGTTCGAAATGCGAGCGCGTATCGCTGCTCAAACTCTCGGGCACGCTTTTCGGACTCCTTTCGCGCCGTTATGTCATTGACGACCACGAGGATGCGTTCCTTTTCGACACCTTTGAGACGGCCGGCCCGGAGCCCGAACCAGCGCTTCCCCGCTGTAGCGGGGTGCGCGTACTCGTAGCTGAACTCGCGCTCCTGGCCGGAGAGAACTTTTCGGACTCCAGCAGCAATGTCGGAGGCTTCACCCACGTGGTTTGAAGCTGCCTCGTCAAGCGAGCTAAGGTAGTTGAGCCTTGATCCGTTCCCAGAAGCGCCGAAGAGGTGAAGGTCTTGCGATTGCCGCCAGCCTTGACTCGCGCTGACCATAGTCCCGTAGCGATCGACGACGGCGATAGCCGTGCCCAGAAGGTCAAAGGTGGAGTGTTCGCGGTTCTGATAACGCCGCTCGGCCAGCCCGATCTTGCGGCGAGCGTTGACCCTGACCCGATGGGCCGCCAGTCCAACCACGGATGCTCCCCACACGAGAAAGGCTACACCGATCCATTCGTCGCGCGGCAGAGCGAACCACGAAACCGCCGCCCAAACGCCGATCGAGCCGGCGATGACCGCGGCCAGCCAGCGCGTGGAAAGAAACAAACACCCGGCGCCCACGAGCGAAACGACAACGTGAGCCGCTTGCCAAGGGGACGGGACTACGAGGGCGTGAACGACTCCGTTGAGCAGCAACAGCAGAGCCAAGCCGGCTCCCACCCGGTGACTGTGGTGCGCTGGAACGCCCCGGCCGTAGTCAAGCGAAAAACGTAATCCTCCGAACAATAAAGATGAAACCGTGGCCGCTGCGGTGAGGCCCACCGAAGAAAGAGCGAAATAATCTACAACGGCTACCAAAGCGTAGACAGCCGCCAAGGTTGCACTAATGGGGCGAAGCGAGGAGTGAAAGGTCAAATCGGCGGGGCGGGCAGAGGAGGATTCGGATGCCGCCTTGGACATGCCGGCGCCGTTCGAACTCCCAGGGCTCATTAACTCAGGCAAACGAGTCACGGTAATTTCCGTGCTGAACTGTCAGACACAATCTGAAAATAAAATCGCCGCGTGCAGGCGCAGATTGCCCCACTCCAGTGAGTAGGTTAAGGGGGTCGAGGGGCGACGGCCTATTGGATAAGAACCCGTGGTTTCGCGGGGTTTACACCTTAAAGTAGCGGGTTGTCAACCCCAAAACCGTCGGGCGCGTTCGAGGCTCGCGGTTTGAGGCAGGCGCTGGGGGCCTCGACCACGCTCGCACGGAACGGTGCGTTCCTTAACGATCGCTCGCGGGCCATTAGCGATTCCAGGTTCGACCACGGCCAAAGAGAGTCCAGGCCCAGGCCGAGACTATGTCGCTCTGGATTATCTTGCTGCTACCGTGTTCCTTACAGTCTCCGTTTCATCACTGCCCGTCAGGTTCGTGATGAGGGGCGTCAAAAAACCAAAGGCCCAGGGCGGCCCAGACAAGCTCGAGGAGAGTCATCCACAGGCGCACAGCCACGGCGATTGTCAGCGCGGCTCCCAGAGGCATTGCTTGAGACAACAGCAACCCGAAAGCGCCGTCTCGAATGCCCATTCCCGCCGGCGCGACAACGGAGATAATCCCGATGAACCAGGCTGCGGCATAGTAGCTTCCCACGACTGGAACTTCAGTCAGAGGAATGGAAATCACGCCGCGTACAAAGAAGCCGACACCGAGTCCTACCACCAGCCACATCAAGGAATAAGTGAGACAGATGCCGGCGACGGCCCCCCATCCAATCTCGAGTTTCGAATAGGGTTGCTTCATGCGGCGAGCCAAGAAGCCCGCCCACAAGTTCAGCACGCGCGGATGCACAACGGCCAGAGCCACGACGGGAAAGACGACCAGCAATACCTGTTGGATGCCAGCCAGGCGCGGGAGCGCCTCACGAATATTCAGCAAGGCGGGCAGGATCGAGGCCAGCACGAGCAAGACGGTTTCAACGATGGTTGCGGCCATGGTTGCCGCGGCAGGCACGCCCCATTGGCTGGCCAAATAGACACGGCTGACGTACTGCCAAACCGTGCCAGGCACGTAGCGGCTCAGCTCCGCCTGCCGAAATATTCGAAAGGCCGCGCCGTAGGAGATGGGGTGTCCGAACCTTCCCAAGATCGCTGCCCAAACATAAGGCCGCAGCGCGAACCAGCCAACCGTTAGCAGGACGGAAATAAAGAGGTAACCGCCGTCAAACGTCCAATCCGCGGCGCGGACTTCTTGCCAGTTTCGGTGGATTGCGCGCCCGATGAAAAAGGCGATGACCAGAGGCACCAGAAACTTGAGGATCCGGAAGGCGCGGTTAACCCGCATTTCTCGCCACCTGAGGGCAGGAGCACGCGATTGGCCCGCCATTGTTTCGTTGCGCTTGCTTGCTCGCCGTGCTCACGGTACTGTCCAAGTACGCGTCTTTGATTGAGTGAGGGGCGTCAAGCGGCGCGCGCCTCGTACTGACGGGCATCTTACGCACTTGGCCTCGCCACCTGGCGAGAAAACCGGTTAATCAAGCTGCTCCTCGATGGAGTAGTAGGGCAAATTGTCTGCTGGAGACCCGTTCGCCAGGACGATTTCAGCAACCCAGCCGGCAGCCATCAGAATCACGGCTCCCACCCAGCAGACACCGGTCATTACCGCGAGAACAGACAGGGGAACGCGGTCGAGCGCCACGGCGGGACCAAGCAGTGCGGCACACATCAAGCCGAGCACAAACATGCCCAACGCCGCAAAACCGAAGCCGTGCGCCGGGCGCTCTTCGAACCTGGTCAGCAACAGCACCGTACCCAGGTCGAAAAAGCCCTTGAATAGCCGAAGGAAGCCGTATTTTGACCTCCCGTGCCGGCGAGGGTGGTGCGCGACCTGGATCTCGCCGATTCGATAACCCTGCGCCGCCGCGATGGCGGGGATGAAGCGGTGCATCTCCCCGTAAAGCCGCAACGACCGTGCCAAGTCCCCTCGATAGGCCTTGAATCCGCAATTGATGTCGTGCAGGGAGAGCCCCGTTGTTTGCCGCACGAAGTAGTTGAAGATCCGCGATGGCAGCACCTTGGCGATCGGGTCGTGACGGGTTTTCTTCCATCCGTTGACGAGATCGAAGCCAGCGGCGAGCCGCTCCAGAAAGCGGGGAATTTCGCGCGGGTCGTCCTGCAGGTCACCGTCGAGCGTCAGAACGATTTCACCCCGCGTCGCGGCGAAACCGGCCATTAGAGCGGCTGTCTTGCCGAAGGGTGCGCGAAATCGAATGACACGCAGGCGGCCCGCATCGTGCATCGCGGTGAGTTTCTGGGCCGTGTCGTCCGTGCTGCCGTCATCGACAAAGATGATTTCATACCAGCGGACCAGCTCGTGGTGGAGCTGCTGGGCCAGTTCTTCGACGTTTCCCTGCTCATTTCGAACCGGGATCACAACGGAAATACGGGGCAGATCTGGCATAACGAACGCCCGATCATAGCAAAGTAGGGTCCCACAACGCTGATGCGCGAATACAGAGTATCGATGGCTGGCGCTAGTCCGCGGGCAGAGCTTGCTAGGTGACAACCCTTAGCCGTTAGAGGAAGTTTCGAAACTTGAAGGCTGGTCGTACGTAACCAAATCTAGTGTTGAAGGGCGATGATAATGTCCCCATGAGAGGGCGATAGAAATGTCCCCTAATCTAAGGCTCCGAAGGAGGAGCCTAGATTGGAGAGGACATGGATGAACGACAAGGAATTGAGACGAGGCGAGGTGCTGGGCCGGGTGAAGCGAGGCGAGTTGAAGCTGAGCGAGGCGGCGCGGATGCTGGATTGCAGTTATCGCCAGAGCAAGCGGATCTGGAGGCGCTACAGCGCGGGAGGGACAAAAGCATTGAAGCACGCCAACGTGGGCCGGGTATCGAACCGCGCCAAGCCGGCGGAAGTTCGCAAGCGAGTGCTGCAACTGGTGCGCGAACACTACTCCGGCGAACCGCACGAGCGCTGCGGGTCTACTCTGGCGGCCGAGCATTTGCGAAAGGACCACGATCTGCAAGTATCGGTGCGGACATTGCGGCTCTGGATGCTCGCCGCGGGCCTGTGGAGCCGCCGCCGCAAGCGCCAGCCGCATCGCTCGCGGCGGCAGCGTAAAGCGCACTTGGGCGAGCTGATCCAGCTCGACGGTTCGCACCACGAGTGGCTCGAAGCCCGCGGGCGGAAAGGTTGCCTGATGAACTTCGTCGACGATGCGAGCGGTCTGGCGCTGTGCCGCTTCTCGAGCGAGGAAACGACTTGGGCGGCGGCCGATTTACTCCAGGCCTGGGTGCGTCAATACGGCGTTCCGAAGGCGTTGTATTGCGACTGGAAGAACGTCTACAAGCGCCAGCCAACGTGGCGTGAAGCGCTGGAAGGCAGCGAGCCCGAGACGCAGTTCGGACGCATGTGCGCCAAGCTCGGCATTGGCATCATCGCCGCTTCGTCACCGCAAGCGAAGGGCCGAGTGGAGCGCCATCACGGCACCCATCAAGACCGCCTGGTGAAGAAGATGCGGCTCCAAGGCATTGCCGATTACGAGGCGGCGAAGCGCTATCTGGACGAGCAGTATCTGCCAGAGCACAACGCCAAGTTCTGCTGTGAGCCGTCGGCGGGAGCGGACTTTCATCGGCGCTTATCGAAGCGTCTGGACTTGAAGTGGGTGTTTTGCTTGGAGGCCGAGCGGGTGGTATCCAACGACCTGGTGGTACGTTTCGAGAACCGTTTTTCGCAGTTGAAACCGAAGCGCAATCAGGGCTTGGGAGCGGGTGGGAGAGTCACCGTGCAGCAAGCGCGCGAGGGCGAGTTGCAGGTGGCCTGCGAGAGCCGCGCGGTGGCGTTTGAAGAGATCGTCGGGCCGCAGCGGCAGCCGCGTCCAGAGCCGGAACAACGAGCGGCTCGGAAGCGGCCCAAGCCGGCGGCGGACCACCCCTGGCGTAAATCGCTGAAGTCGAAAAAGCGCGTGGCGGCGACATAAAAAAGGCAGGGCTATGGAAATGACGGGCCGGATGGAAAGCGTGGAAAACCTCGGCGAACAGCGCAGAGGGTTCGCATCGCAACGACAGGTTTCCCACCCTTCCCACCGTCCCTTGGAAATCGCTAAAGCGATTCCCACATTCCCACAGCCCCGACGACGATTCTCTCTTACGGACTTACGAACAACACAACCAGGGGACATTTCTATCGAGCTACCGGAGGGGACATTTCTATCGAGGCTTGACACACGGCGGCGGGTGCGCGACATGAATGTGGAGGGTTGGGGAGATTCCCTTTTTTGAGCACCTTGTCTGAGCGTTATACTATGCTCAGATAAGGAGGTGCTCACCATGTCGACTTCTCTGTCAGAGCTGGAAGCGGACCGCAGCCAGCTGCTCCAGCAGTTCACCACCTTGGGGGACATGCGCCGCGGCTCTGTTTCGGCGTTCACTCGTCGCTGCGGCAAACCGAACTGTCACTGTGCCCAGCCCGATGACCCCGGTCACGGTCCCCAGTACCGTCTCACTCGCAATGTGAACGGGAAGACGGTCACCGAGAGCTTTGCCAATGAGGAGGCGCTGCGGAAGGCACAACGGGAAGTAGCCGAGTTTCATCGCTGCCAACAACTGGGCCGAGAACTGCTGGCCGTCAATGAGAAAATCTGCCAGTTGCGGCCGCTCGCCGAGACGCTGACAGCACAGGAAAAAAAACGGCGCGAACGATCCAACACGAACTC
The DNA here is from genome assembly GCA_965226185.1 of Bryobacterales bacterium. GTDB lineage: Bacteria > Acidobacteriota > Terriglobia > Bryobacterales > UBA6623 > CBDCYS01. The sequence continues at coordinate 841,099 of CBDDCT010000007.1, read as the reverse complement.
GCCCAAGAAGTGAATCATCTGCTCGAGGTGATCTTCACCGGCTGGCGCAAGAGCGGCAAACTGGATCTGGAGGCCGTCGAGACTGCCACCCGGATGACAATGCATCGCGCCGGAGCAGCGCTGTTGAGCGAGTTGCTGTCGTCCTCGGAGGCGGCGCCGCGCAAAGTCCCCTGCGGTTGCGGAGCTCAAGCCCCCTATCACGACACGCGCCCCAAACAACTCACCACCGTGGTGGGAGAGGTCTGCTTCGAGCGAGCCTACTACGTCTGCCCGCAGTGCCGGCGGGGACAATGCCCGCGCGACGCCGAACTCGATGTGGTGCGCACCGCCTGCTCGCCCGGGGTGCGCCGCATGATGGCGCTGATAGGCAGCGAAACCTCCTTCGAGCAGGGCCGCGAACAACTCGAGGTGCTGGCCGGCCTGGAGGTCACTGCCAAGGCCGTGGAACGGCAAGCCGAAGCCCTGGGCGCCGACATCGCCAGCCGCGAGCAAACCGAAATCCAGCGGGCCAAGCAACTGGAACTGCCCGAAGTTTGCACCCCCGCCGTGCCGCTGCTCTACATCGAGATGGATGGCACCGGCGTGCCGGTTGTGGCGGCCGAGACCGCGGGCCGCGTCGGCAAAACCCCAGGCCGGCCGCCGCGCACCCGCGAGGTCAAGCTAGGCTGCTTCTTTACGCAAACCGCGACCGACGACCAAGGCCGGCCGCTCCGCGACGAGGATTCCACCACCTACACCGCCGCCATCGAAGGGGCCGAGGAGTTTGGTCTGCGCCTCTACACCGAGGCCTGGCGCCGCGGCTGGAGCCGAGCGAAGAAGAAGGTCATCCTTGGCGATGGTGCCCTCTGGATCTGGAACCTGGCCCACCAGCACTTCCCCGGCGCGGTTCAGATCGTCGATCTCTACCATGCGCGGCAGCACCTCTGGGAGCTTTCCGCGAAGTTGTTCGGCAACGATGAGCGAGGCCGCAAACGCTGGACAGCGCGGCTGTTGGACAAGCTCGATCGGGGCAAGGTCGAAGCCCTGGCGAAAACCCTGCGCCAGTTTCACACAACGAGCGAAGAACGGGCTCACCTGCTCTCCAACCAAGCAGACTACTTTGAACGCAACGCCGAACGAATGCGCTACCCCTGGTTCCGCGAGCAAGGTCTGTTTGTCGGCTCGGGGGTGGTCGAGGCCGGCTGCAAGACCGTGATCGGCTCACGCCTCAAGCGTTCCGGTATGTTTTGGACCGTGCGCGGCGCCAACGCGATCATCGCTCTGCGCTGCTGCCGGATGAGCGGAAAGTTCGAGGACTACTGGGAGGCCCGATCAACCGCCGCCTGATCTCCCATATTTATGTCGCGCACCCAGCCGTACTTTGTTTCTTCCGCCGGCGCAACATCAAAGATCGTATTCAAGTACTACCTTCTTGCCGCCGAGCGAAAACACCGCATCAGGAATCACCACGTGGTCCCAGCCAAGTCCCGGCAGCTCCCAACAGGCAAGGAAGTAGGAGAGATTCGAAGTGAGCTCCGCGGAGATGCGTACGTCGTTGATGCCCAGTAAATGCTCGCGCTGTTTTCGGAGCACGCGTTCCAAGCGGACTTCATCACAGATGTCAGCTTCTAGAATTCGTTTCCCTTCCTTCCCCAAGGTGAACCAGCACCCACTCAGACGGTTTTGTCGAACGATAACCAAGTAACCGGCATCAGTCAGTTTGCGAAGCCGTTTCCGCGCCGCGTCCAAGCTGGCCGCTGAAAAGAAACGGCGGTGGATTTGGGCGGTCGTTAACCAGCGAGCCGTCCGCAACAGCTGGAACAGATCAAGACAACGTTTCGTCAATCTCATGGAACCGGCAACTTCTCCGTCGCACCGCACTGAAAGCAGCGCGCCATCCGAGGCAGCATCTGACAGACCGGACAACGCCGCAACAAGTGCCCTCGATAGGTAAACCCACAACTACAACGCCATAACCCGACGAGTGAAACCATCCGACCACAACTGCGGCACTTGATTCTCACCACATACTGCATCCTCCAATAGACAACCCGACCAATCACTCGATACACCGTCCTCAGCAACAACACGGGACTGCCAGCACGAACAAAACCACATCGACCGTCCTCACAACGACTTTCCCCTCCTCAGCTCATACGCCTGCTCGAACTTCCCGCTCAGATCACCCGACTCCGGCTCCCTCCACTGAGCATCCCGCTCGGCCATGCCGCCCTCGTACTGCCTACGCGACAGACGCCGGCCGATCGTTTTATCACGGCGAATCGAATGTACTGCTGCGCTAAGATCCTCGCCCTGCGGCATCGCGAGGTGCTCGGTCGTGATCTTGAGGGCCTCGGCGGAGAGATGTTTGAACCACAACCAGCCGACCCGGTCGGGCAGATGGGTGATGGCGTCCAACATCATCGATCGCTCCTCGGAAATCGAGTGGAAGCGTTTGGGTTCGAACGCATCGGTCTGCTGTCGGAGCATTCTTCCTGTCATTGGAAGAGCCGGTTTAAGAAAGGCGCAGTCGGTGGGTTCACCGCGCATGGCAAACGCCCAGCGAATGTTGGTATGCAGGATGCGACGAATCATCCGTAAACGATCAGTTCACGACACTGGAGTTTCGCGGTAGGTGCGCGGTATCATCTAGTCTGCTCGTGGGATCTGGTTACCTCATCGCAATCGACCCTGGCGCACATACCTGTCACAAAGGAGTCCATTCATGCACGCAACTTTAATCCTGATACTGATACTGTTCGCAAGCGTCGGCAACGCCCAGCAGCCGAATGCCGCTGGCGCCGTCAATTCAGCCAGTTTCGCCAGGTCCGAGCTTCCGAATGGCAGCTTGGCTCAAGGCAGTATTTTCTCAGTCTTTGGGTCGAACATGGGACCCGCGGCCCTTGCGCAAAGCAACACCTTCCCGCTTCCGACCGAACTCGCCGGGACCTCGGTCAAAGTGACCGTACGCGGAACTACTCTCGATTGCATCATGCTGTTCACCGTTTCGAGCCAGCTCGCTGTCATACTACCCTCCAATACACCCGTGGGCGACGGAACGCTGACCGTAACGTTCAACGGGCAGACCAGCGCTCCCCTGCCGGTCACTGTGGTAGCCCATAGCTTCGGGATTTTCGCGCTCAATCAAGGTGGCAGCGGCCCGGGTGTTTTCACTGATCCATTGGTCGTGCCACCCGAGTCCAATGTCAGAACCGTCCTGAACTCAGCAGCGCCGGGTGCGCTGATAGACGTGTGGGGCACCGGCTTGGGCGCGGTGAGCGGTGACGAAGCAGAGAAGCCCCTGCCGGGTGACCTCTCGGGAGTCGATGTCCAAGTGCTAGAGCATTTTCAATGATGACATAGCCCGTATCCGAAGATGCATTCGCCGTAGCCAAAGCGTCGATGCTGAGCAGCCCCCATGGGTTATCTATATTATTCCTGAAAATGCTCTAGTCGGCGGGAGACCGGCGACCATCGTTTATCGCGGCCGTTCGGGCTGCTGTGCCGGACTCGACATAGTCCGATTCGCGACCCCCGAGAGCGTCGACGGCTGCTATGTCCCGGTCGTCGTGGTGGTCGACGGGGTCTCGAGCAACTTCACAACGCTCCCGGTTTCGCAGTCAGGCGCGGCCTGCTCCAGCGGCAGCGGCGGATTCACGGCGGCGGAGCTGGAAGCAGCGCAAAGGAATGGCGGTTTGAAGGTCGGAAACGTGTCTCTGGCCCGCACCAGCATCTCGTTCTCCGGGCCCTTACCCGCGCAAACCTTTGAGATCAAAACCGACATGGCATTTGCTTCGTTTTGGAATTTCAACCTGACTCAACTGGTGCAGTCACAAGGATTCGCGGACATATCAACAATCGGCGCATGTACCGTCTTTCAGATTGAGGGGGCGAACACACAGTCGGTTGATCCCATCGTTCCGGCGGGGCTGGATGCCGGACCCTCTCTGACGCTGACGGGGCCGATGGGAATAACCAAGCAAATTCAGCGCCTCGCGATAGGGAACTACAGCGCCTCGTTGTCCGGCTCCTTCCCGTCTTTCTTAACAGCCGGCCCCAAAGCTCTTGCCGCTGCGTCGGTGAACCAGAGCCTGCCGGGCTTCTTGGAACCGGGGACTTACACGGTAAGCGGTCCGGGAGGCAATGACGTTGGTCCCTTCACGGTGAGCCTGGACATTCCGGAACCTCTCAATTGGACGAATCGCGACACGATTACCAGCGTCCCGCGTTCCAGCAACCTCACGGTCACCTGGGCCGGGGGCGGTCAGAACGGGACCGTGAGAATCTTCGGGACTTCCGTTGTCGACGAGGGTGAAACGGCCTCGGGGGCGGTGTTCTTCTGCCGGGAGGATGTCTCCGCCGGGTCATTCAGCGTTCCCTCGGCGGTTCTCTCGAGCCTTCCCGCCAGCGGGATGCAAGATGGACTTCCGTTCGGAATCCTGGGTGTGGGAGTCATATCGGACGGGACCCGCTTCGCCGCATCCGGCCTCGATCTGGGCTTCTTGTCCCACAACGATCTGACGCTCAAACCGGTTGCGTTTCAATAGCTTCCCGAACGGAATGGTAAGGGCGGGCCGCCCTGCCCGCCCTGGCTCGCCAAAGTCAGTCTCGGCCACCGGATTTCAGCGTTGCATGGGGCGCCAGCGGCGACGGCCCAGCCCGGCAGCCAGCTCCTACAGCGTCGACATGTCGCGCCAGTTCTTGCCGGCCTTGACCTCGGCCACCAGCGGCACGTCGAGCGCGTGTGCCCGCTCCATCTCGCGCTTGACCAGCTTGGCGACAGCGGCTATTTCTTCCTCGGGCGCCTCGAACAGCAATTCGTCGTGAACCTGTAACAGCATCAACGCCCGCAGCTTTTCTTCTCTCAGGCGCTGGTCGACTCGAATCATGGCAAGCTTGATCAGGTCGGCGGCGGAGCCCTGAATCGGTGAGTTGACCGCTGTCCGTTCGGCGAAGCCGCGGGCGCTCGGGTTCTTGCTCTGGATATCGGGAATGGGGCGTAGCCTGTCGAACATCGTCCGCGTGGCGCCGCTTTTCCGGACTTGCGCAATGGTTCGGTCGATGAACGCCCTGACGCCGGAGTAAAGCTCGAAGTAGGCATCGATGTAATCGCCGGCATCCGAACGCGGGATGCCCAGTTGCTGCGCCAGCCCGAATGCGCTCAGACCGTAAACAATGCCGAAATTGACGGCTTTGGCGCGCCGCCGCTCTTCGGCTCCGACCATCAAGGGCGGCACGCGAAAGACCTCGGCGGCCGTGCGCGTATGAATGTCTTCACCCTTTCGAAAGGCATCCACCAAGACCTTGTCGCCTGACATGTGAGCCAAGATGCGCAGCTCGATTTGAGAATAGTCGGCCTTGAGAAGACTCCATCCCGGGCGCGAGATGAAGGCTGCCCGAATCTCGCGTCCCAGCTCGGTCCGGATCGGGATGTTCTGCAGATTGGGATTCGCCGAGGATATGCGGCCGGTTGCCGCACCCGCTTGATTGAAGGTCGTGTGAAGCCGGGCGGTTTTAGGGTTCACGAGCAGCGGCAAGGCGTCGACGTAGGTGTTCTTGAGCTTGGTGACCTGGCGATAGTCGAGAACCTTCGAGGCAATCTCATGGTCCGCCGCCAGCCCCTGCAGCACGTCCGACGCCGTGGAAGGTGTTTTCGTTTTGCCGCGGCGCCAGGGAGCGGGCAGGCAGAGGTCCTCAAACAGCACATGGGCCAACTGTTTGGGTGAGTTGATATTGAAGGTCGAACCCGCAAGCGAATGGATCTCCCGCGCCAACGAATCGGCCGTGCCTTTCAGTTGATCGGAGAGCCGCGCGAGCCCGTCACAGTCGAGCAGGACGCCCGCGCCCTCCATGCGCGCCAGAACCACCGCCAGCGGCAGCTCGATCTGTTCGTAGAGGTTGCGCAGTTGCAGCTCGTCGATCTCTTTCGAGAGCGCTTCTCCAAGCCGCTGGGTCACCGCCGCCGCGCTGGCGGGATCTGGTTCCACCTGGACGCCCAGTCGCCGGGCCGCCGTTTTTTCCAGCGAGTAGTCGGATCGCGTGGCATTTGTCAAGAAGGCAGTCAGCAGGGTGTCGTCAACGACTCCTTGGAGAACGATCCCGGCCTCCTGAAGGACCCTCGCCGCTGACTTGGAATCGTGAACCCGCTTGGGGCGCTCGGGGTCTTCGAGAAACGGTTTCGCCTCGCTGAGCAGGCGAGCCGGCAACAGGCATGCTTGCTGGGCGTCCACGCAGAAGCCGGCTCTGCCGCCGTCAATCTCGCCGGGACCGCTGAGTCCCACCGCGATCGCAACAGGCCGGTCCCTGCCGAGACTGCTCAGCCAATCATGAAATTCATCGGCGGTCGAGAAACTTCGCAGCTCGGTCGCAGCCGCGGGTTCGGGAACTTCGAGCTGGCTGAGCTGGCTGTTGAATTCGAGTTCCTTGTAGAGAGTGCGCAGCGCTTCAGTATCTGGAGCCGCCGCCCGCAGCGCTTCGAGATCCAGCGCAACCGGGGCATCGACGGCGATCGTCGCGAGTTTCTTGCTTAGCAAGATCTGTTCACGGTTTTGCTGCAGGCTCTCCCGGTAGGTTTTGCGTTTGACTTCAGCGGCGTGCTCCATGGCCGCCTCGACGCTGCCGTACTCGCCGATCAGCCCGCGCGCGCCCTTGTCACCTATGCCGGGGGCGCCCGGGATGTTGTCCACCGAATCACCCTTCAAAGCGAGCAAATCAACAATCTGATGGGGCTCGACCCCCATGACCTCTTCGACCTTGGCGCTGTCGTAGACCAGATCGTTCTTCATCGGGTTGATGACGTAAACACGATCCCTCACCAACTGCGTGAGATCCTTGTCACTGCTGACGATGTAGACGTCCACATCGTGTTCGGCCGCTTGCCGGGCCAGCGCACCGATCACGTCGTCGGCTTCGTAACCGGCCGCCGAGAGGACCGGGACCCTGTTCGCCCGCAGGAGCTTGTCGATATAGGGCATTTGTCGAATCAAGTCGTCGGGAGTCTCGTCACGGTTTGCCTTGTAGTCCTCGAAAATCTCATCGCGGAATGTCGGCCCTTCGCCCTCCCAGACCGCCGCCAAGTACTCCGGCTTGTGGTCATCGAGCAGCTTTCGCATCATATTGCTGAAGATGTAGACCGCCTCGGTCGGCATGCCCGAGGACGTTCGCATCAGCGGCGCGCCGGCCTTCGCCCGCCCATAAAAGGCCCGGAAGATCAGCCCGAACGTGTCGATCAAGAACAGCCGCGGCGGGGAGGGCATGGAGTTAGTGTACTGTTTCGCCCCAGTGCAAGACGATTGACAGACAGAGCTAGGTTCAGTCTGCCCAATTGACGGGTTTCCCGGCGTTGCCTGGCGCTGTATGTCATCGATTCTAATAGGTGGTACTGTTACCCTCTGTTGCCCCCGAAAGCGCTGTTACAAGGCGACTTTCCCCTGTCAAGTTACGAGTCGGTTTTTTACTCCCGTCTCCCTGGACGATCAATCAAGCCTGCTCGGGGTGAGATTTGGCCCGTGGCCCGGCGGGTGCCGGAAGCTTGCGCCGCCTGCCACACGGGCGGGCTCTTTTTCAGATCGAAGTTGTCCATCCAGTTGCTGCCACGTCGGCGGGGAGCTTTGTAGGCATTGTCTCACAGCCGTTTGAAAGCGTACAATTGGGAACTTCGGGAGAAACTATGGCAAAACTTGGATTTCTTGGACTTGGCTTGATGGGCTACCCCATGGCGCGCAACCTGCTGGGCGCGGGGCATGAGGTCGCGTTGTGGAGCCACACCGCTTCAAAGGCGCGAAAACTGGGCAGACGACGGAATGCCGTTTTCTGCAAGACGCCGAAGGAAGTCGGCGCGTTCGCCGACTGCCTGTTCTTGTGCGTCGGCAACTCCGCGATGTCGGAGAACGTGCTGCTCGGCCCGGGCGGAGTGATCGAAGGCGTCAAAAAGGGCTGCGTTGTCGTGGACGCGAGTACGATCGCACCGACCGTATCCCGCAGGATCGCGAAAGCTTTCGAGAAGAAAGGCGCCTACTACATCGACGCGCCCTGCACCGGCTCAACGCCGGGGGCCCAGGGCGGTACGCTGACCTTCATGGTCGGCGGCCGCAAGAAGGTGTTTGAAAGCGTCCGGGAATACTTTCTGCCGATGGGCAAGAGTCTCTTCTACTGCGGCAAACAGGGGATGGGGCTGCACGCGAAACTGTCACAGAACCTGGTGCTTTGCAACATGATGCAGGGGTTCATCGAAGGCATGGTGCTGGCTACCAAGGCAGGGGTCAAGCCGGAGTTGATGTTCGAAATTCTTGACAAGAGCGCCGCCAAGGCCGGCCTGATCAGTTTCAAGGCGCCCTACATTTTCAAGAGGGACTTCGAGGCGACTTTCCCGCTGAAGTGGATGCACAAAGACATCGGCTTGATGCTCGATTCCGGCCAGGAACTGAACGTGCCGTTGCCGTCGACATCGCTCGTGCATCAACTTTTCGGCGCCAGCATCGCGCGTGGCCAAGGCGACGAAGACTTCTGCTCGGCGATCAAGCTGGTCGAGCATTGGGCCGGCGTTGAAGTGCACACTTAGCCGGCGGTTGATCGTCTTCTCCAGCGATGAACTGAACGAAAGCGTGAAGGGGCGCGGTTGCACGATTCGACCCCGGCGCGAGTTGGGCCGCTTTCCCAACCCCTCGTTCACGACACCACGGCGTAGGACTTCGGCCGGCCGAGCTCGGCCATCCGGTTGAGGATGTGACACCCGATCGTGGCCTCTCTCCCTTGCGCGTTGCTGTTCCTCGCCTGCAGGCTGCCTCCGAGCACTGACTTGTAGCGGAAGAATCCGTTCTCTACGCGCGCCTGCTGGCGGTAGCCCGACTCCTTCCGCCACGCTCGTCGGCACGGTTGGGGAGTCACTGGCTCGATGTACTGGAAGAGGGCCACAGCAGCGTGTCGTTCGCCAAAACTCCGTAGCCGATCGAAATTGTAGACCGGACTCGTGAACGATCCGGTCTTTTTGGTGTTGTTGTGTCGGGCAGGGGCGAGCCTCAAACGGTTGCTTCACTCAGACACCCGTGGTACGGTCAAATCTCAGTTCCCTTTTATGGGTCTCGCTTCCCGCAAGTCCTCCTTTGGGTCTTTCCGGCGGTTTGGGTTGGCCGGCGTTCTGCTCGCCGCGAATGCGCTGGCTCAGCAGGCGCCTGTGCTTTTTTCTCAGCCGCCATTGCCGTCTCCCCAGCCGGGCGGTACGGAAATCCGCGCGTTTTCGCAGGAGTCAGTGGGCGCCATGCGATACCTCAGGGGCAGCGTCGAGATTCACTTTGGTGAATCCGTCATTACCGCCGAAGAGGTCGATTACAACGAGCTCAGCGGCGAAGTAGAGGCCCGCGGGGACGTGCGCTTTCGAAACTCCGCGCGGCAGGAAGATTTGCACGCGTCGAAAATCAGCTACAACTCCCGGACAGAAGCGGGAACGTTCTACGACGTCCACGGAACAGTGGGTTCGGCTAGTCAGGGCGGTTCCCGCGTCTTGAGCACCGACAACCCGTTCTATATCGATGGCAAGGTGGTGCATAAGACGGCGGAGCACTTCTCCGTTCACGACGGTTTCGTGACGAACTGCGACATCAACAGCCCGTGGTGGACTCTCAGGGCCCCCAGGACAAAGATCGTGCCGGGAAAATCAGCGACGGTTCACGGCGGAGTTCTCCGCCTGCGCAAGGTGCCGATATTTTACTTCCCCATTTTCAAGAAGTCCCTGGAGCGGCTGCCCCGCGGGAGCGGCTTTCTGACTCCCAACGTCGGCAACAGCTCGCGATTCGGCTTGGTCTTTGGGCAGTCTTACTACTGGGCCATCAATCGAAGTTTTGATGCCACGATTGGCGGCACTTTGTACACCGAGCGCGGAGTCGCCGGCCAGATCGGGCTGCGCGGGCGGCCGACCGCGAACAGCCACTTCGATGCTTACTTTTTCGGGGTCAAGGACCGCGGGCTCAAACTGGACGACGGTCGCCGCATCAAGCAGGGCGGCCGATCGTTCACCATGAGAGGGTCAGCGGCTTTTCCGGGAGGTTTTCGAGGCGTGGCCGAAATCAACTACCTCAGCTCCCTCGAGTTCCGGCAGGCATTTACTCAGAGTTTCAACGAGGCCGTATTCTCGCAGGTTCGCTCGATTGGATACGTGACGAACAATTTTTCGACCTTCAGCCTGAATGCCACTTTCCTGCGCAATGAAAACTTTCAAAGCGTCGAGGCCGGCGACACCGTAATTATCCGGAAGCTGCCGAGTGTCGAGTTCGGCAGCCACGACCGTCAGATTATGGATGGTCCAGTGCCGCTCTGGCTGAGCTTCGACAGTTCCTTCGGGTTAGTCAGCCGGACTCAGCCGCTGTTCCAAACTCGCCGCTTCGTTCAGCGCGGCGACATCCATCCGCGCTTAACAAGCAAGTTCTACTGGAAGGGGTTTCACTTTACGCCGGCTCTGGGCGCGCGCAGCACCTCTTATGGCCAGAGCCGGAACGAGATCGGCCAACTGGTGGGCACGAACCTTTACCGCAATACTCGCGAGGCTTTCCTCGATATAGCTCCGCCCGCCCTCGAACGTGTTTACGATGGGCCCAAGTGGCTGGGTCAAAAGGTCAAGCATGTGATCGAGCCGAGATTGAGCTACCGTTTCGTAGGCGGTGTCGAAGACTTCAATGAGGTGATTCGTTTTGACGATGTTGATCTTGTCAACAACACCAACGAAGCCGAGTTGTCACTCATCAATCGGGTCTATGCAAAGGACGCCTCCGGCCGGGTTCGTGAAGTCTTCACAATGGAGGTTCGCCAGCGTCGCTATTTTGATCCAGAGTTCGGTGGGGCGATCGTTTCGGACCGCCGAAACGTCCTCCAGTCGACAATTGGCCTCACGCCTTTCGCTTTCGCCGACCAGGCACGGAACTACTCCCCGATCGCGACGACGTTCCGAATCCGGCCAGCCTGGCGTTATGCGCTCGAGTGGCGCTACGATTACGATCCTCTGCGGGGGAAAGTGGTCAATACGAGCGTCAACGCGGACTTCCGGCTCAGCAACATCTGGAGCGTCACCATCGGGCACAACGCCGTTCGCACTCCTACCGTGCTCTCTCCGCCGAGCAACCAGCTCTTCACCATCGCGCGGATCGGAGACTTCAACCGGCGCGGCTGGAATTTCGCCGTCAGCAACATCTATGACTACCGCCAGGCCATTTTTCTCTATACCGCGATCCAGAGCACCTACAACACCGACTGTTGCGGTTTCAGCGCGGAGTGGAGGCGCTTCGCCATCGGACGAACGCGAAACGACAATCAGATCCGCGTTACGTTTTCGATCGCCAATGTCGGGTCATTCGGTACACTGCGGCCCCAGGAGCGAATGTTCTAGTCCATGTTGTTTCCCAAGCGCTACGCCGAGACCGTTGCGCGAACTCGAGTCACGGCCGGTTTCGTTGTCGCGGCGCTGTTCGTCGTACTGTCAGAGCCCGCCATCCAATCTCTCGGCCTCGGCGCTTCGGTGGCGCTGCCCGGAATGTTTCTGCGCGGTTGGGCGGCGGGCCATCTCGAAAAGAATCAGCGGCTGACGACATCGGGGCCGTTCGCGCACCTGCGCAACCCCCTCTACATGGGAACCCTGATCGCCGGATTCGGTTTCGCGGTGGCCGCCAGCCACATCGGAGTCGGCGCGCTGATGCTGGCGTTTTTCCTTCTTTTCTATCTGCCTGTCGTTGAGGAAGAAGAGAGCCATCTGCGCAAGCTTTTCCCCGAATACGCCGACTATGAAGCTCGCGTGCAAAAGTTTCGGCCAAGTTTCAAAGCGCAATACCGGACGGGCCGGCCGTTTCAGTGGGCCCTTTACATCCGAAACCGCGAATATCAAGCTCTGGCTGGATTCTGCGCGGGCATGGCGTTGCTGGCTGGCAAAATACTGCTGCTGGGTTGAGCCTTCCGAAATCGCTGTCTCCCGAGCGTATTGTCAACAGTTGTGTTACATTGTCGGGACGCGAACGAGCCGTAACCAAAGGGGAGAGCGCGGCAACTGCTCCCTCACGGTCGCGGCTCCGCTGCGTTGCCGGAGCCGCGCGCGTGAGCAAGCGGTTATTTCGAAAGGATCAATCCGCGCCGGAAGTCTCCGGGCGTGAGCAAGCGGGCTCCCCGGCGGACGATTGATCCGTTCGAGGCAGCCCCTCACGGTCGCGGCTCAGAGTCTGGGAGTGTTGTCTATGTCGAAGCTGGAAGGTCATATAGCGGTTATCACGGGAGCCAGCAAAGGGCTTGGCCGGCAGATGGCTGAAGCGCTCGCCCAGGCCGGCGCGGCCGTGGCCTTGGTGGCCCGCAGTCGGGATCTGCTGGAATCCGTGGCCTCTGGAATTCGCGTCAACGGCGGGCGGGCGGAGGTTATCGTGGCCGATGTCACGGACGAGGCCGGGGTCGCTCAAATCGCCCGGCAAGTCCAATCAACCCTCGGCGTCTGTGACATCCTGATCAACAACGCCGGCATCAATATACGAAAAGACGTAGAAGAGTTCACTCTGAGCAATTGGAACGAAATCGTGGCTGTCAATCTGACCGGTCCTTTTCTCATGTGTCGCGCTTTCGTACCGGGAATGAAAGAGAAAGGCTGGGGCCGGATCATCAACATGTCGTCGATCATGTCGCATGTCTCGCTCCCTCAACGAATTGGATACAGCTCGACGAAGTTTGGGTTGCTCGGAATGGTCAAAGCCCTGGCGCTGGAGCTGGCGCCCCACGGCATTACCGTGAACGGCATTAGCCCCGGACCCTTTGGGACCGAAATGAACCAGCCGATTATGAACGACCCAATCGTCAACCAGCAATTTGTTTCCCGCATCCCGCTGGGCCGCTGGGGCAAGATCGAAGAGATCGGCGCCTTGGCGGTGTTCCTGAGTTCCGACGACGCGGGATTCATTACCGGAACCGACATCGTTATCGACGGTGGCTGGACGGCCCAGTAGTGCTCGCGATACAAGCCAGATAACCTCAAGGTGACGATAGAAACCAACGGCAACTATACGGTGCTCAATAGCCGTAGCGGCTTCAGCAAGACCTACCAGGCGAAGTGATTCCAGGTAGGGATCAGCGGCGATGAACCTTCACGAACTCGCGGGTGACAGCTTCGAGGTTGACGGTTCCGCACATGACCATGTCGCTCGCCAGTTCGGTTTGCAGCAGCTCCAAAAGGGTTTGGACTCCGTCGGTCCCATAGGCTGCCAGGGCCCAGAGCGGCGGACGGCCCAGCATGACGGCGCGGGCTCCCAGGGCGAGGGCCTTCAGCACGTCGCTTCCTCGCCGGAAGCTTCCGTCAATGAGGATAGGGACTTTCGTGCCTACCGCCTCGGCGATGGCGGGGAGCACGGTCAGCGGTTGCGCCAAGCCCGTTACGAAACGTCCGCCGTGATTCGAGACGACAATGCCCTGAATGCCCTTTTCGACCGCGGTGCGGGCTTCTTCCGGGCTCATAATGCCTTTGAGCAGCAGGGGGACTTCGATTTGTTGGCGCAAGCGATCGATGTAGGGCCAGTCGAGTGACGGATTGGCCATCACCGGAAGTTCGCCGAGCCGGGGGCGGCCCAGCGTAGCGGCGGACGCATAGGGCGTGCCGACCGTGATGCACACTGCTTTGCAGCCGGCCTTCACGGCCTGCCGCACGCGGGTCATGACGGCGGCTTCATCTGGTTCCGGATAGATTTGATACCACAGAGGGGTCCGCGCTTGGGCGCTGATCTCCTCGATCGGGTAGCTGGAGCGGCTGGAGACGACCATGGCGGCTTTCGCGGCGGACGCGCCTCGCGCCATCGCCAACTCGCCCTCGGGGTGAAATCGTTTCTGATTCGACGTGGGACCGACCAGGATCGGCGCGAACATCGTTTCGCCGAAAAGCTCGCTGCTCAGATCGAGGTCCATCGTGTTGACCATCAAACGCGGCCGGAAGGTGATGCGGTCGAAGGGTTTGCGGTCGCTTCCGGTGATCGCGGCGTAGGCGCCGCCGCCGAGCGTGCGCCCGGCCATGGCTTCGAATTCCAGAGTGTTGACGAGCTGGTTGTGGGGGGCGATGCGGCCCGGCGCCTCTCCTTTTAGGCGCGGCGCCTGCTGCGCCTGTGACAGTTGCGTCTGAAACAGGGGAGCGCCGGCCGCGAACGAGCCGACGGCGGCCAGAGCTTGGCGTCTGCTGATCGGGCGCGTGCTCATGGGAAGTCCGTCCTTACCAGCGTTCGGTCGATGGACGAACGCGTGGGCCGGCCGGTGTGGGCCATGGCCAGCAGCAGCTCGGCCTGCAGGATTTCGAGGACGCGCTGTACTCCCGGCGCGCCGTATGCGCTCAGGCCCCATCGCGGCACGCGGCCCAAGCAGACGGCGTCGGCCCCTAACGCCAGGGCTTTGAGAATGTCGCTACCCCGGCGGAAGCCGCCGTCGATCAGTACCGGGATGCGCCCGGCCACGGCGTCGGCGATTTCCGGCAGGACCTCGAGACTTGCGGGCGAATAGTCGAGCCCGCGGCCACCGTGGTTGGAAATGACGATTCCGTCGAGCCCGTGTTCCACGCAGCGGCTGGCGTCGGCGGCTGTGAGAATGCCTTTGGCGAGCAGCGGCACGCTGATCAAGGGGCGGAGTTCGTCGAACATTTTCCACTCGTACCAGAGTCTTCCCGTGGAGATGCGATAAGCATTGCGCTCGGAGCGTCCTCGGCGCGCGGCACGCGACCTCCGGGAGGAACGCCGGTTGGCATCGCCTTCCCGGACGAGAAGATTGCGGTCGTGCAGGCGCCGCTCGTAGTAAGCGGCCTGTTGATCGATAGTGACGACGACCGCTTGACAGCCCGCGGCCTGCGCAGTATCGAGCCGCTCGCGGTTTTGATCGATTTCCCGGCGAGGATAAAGTTGATACCACAACGGCCCGCCGCCCGCCTCGGCAATCTTTTCGATCGGCAGACTGGCGCCTTGGCTGACGATCATTGGAGTATTGGCCGCGGCTGAGGAACCTTCGTGCGTGCCTGCTTCTCCGTCGGGATGCAGGGCGAGATGGCCCGCCGTGGGCGCGATCATGATGGGGAAGTCCATCGGGACACCCAGGATCTCGGTCGCCGGATCGACCGCGCTCACGTCCACCACTCCCCTGGGAATCAGTTCGACCCAGTCGAAGGCTTCGCGGTTGCGGCGGACGGTGAACTCGCCGGCCCCGCCGTGGGCTGTGTAGTTGTAGGTCTGGCGCGGAAGCTTTTCGTAAGAGACGGACTCAAAGTCGAAGGCCGTAACGAGTTCGTCGAGTCCGGGGACCCGGCTGTGATCTCGAAAGACGTCCTGCTGGGCGTGGAGCAGGGGCGAAGCAGCGAGAAAAGCGGCCAGACGGTGAAAGGAGTTTCGCCGTGTTAGGCCCTGGCGCTGGATGTTTCCGTGCTTTCCCATGGGGTTTCTTTTCAATCGTTCTCAAGCGGGACTCGCGATCACCTCGGCCCCGGCGGTCCGGCATTCGAGTGCGGCCCGGTCCAGCGGACAAAACAGAACGACACACCCTGTTGAAAGCACCGGCAACAGCACCCACCCGCGGTAACGGGACACGGGTGGCATGGGACGACGCCTGACCACTTGGAGGAAGACCGTTTTCAGCATCCAGACCACCTCGGTGATACTGCTCGGACGCTGTATCTCGGCAACCAGGCTGCTCAAGAGATTGTACTGCTAATCGGCGCTACGAGGAAACTGTGGCGGATCGCATCTGTCGCTGCCAGGAGCATGTCCTATTGACGAGGTCACCCTGGAGGGGTGAGCAAACACGGACAACTACTGATGACACAACGAGAGCGCGACCGGCTGGTGGCGCTGAACAAAGCCGACAAGAAACTGATCACCCAAAAGCAGGCCGCCCAGCAGATCGGCCGCAGCGAACGGCAGTTGAGGCGGCTGCTGGCCCGCCGCGCAGCCAAGGCGACCGGGCCGTGATTCATGGGGCGCGGGGCCGCGCCTCCAACCGTAAGATCAGCGCCAAGGTGGAAAAACAAGTCGTCGCGATTCTCTCCAAACCGCTCTACGCCGGCTTTGGACCGGCACTGGCGGCGGAGTATCTCCAGCAGCGCCACGGCATCCACGTCGGCCGCGAAACGCTGCGCCTGCGGGCGTGCAGTTAGTGTAGCCCAGCGAGGGCTCCGCAGAGTGAATAGCCCATTTCCGGTAACTCTTGGTAAATCGCCATACCGCAAGGAATCCGGCCCCGGCGGTGTTGGAGGTCCATGGCGAAACAACGGCAGAGAACACCGGAAGAAAAATGACCCTTACCGCCCGTCGCCGGTCGTCCGCAATCGATGGCGTTGAATTTTCCCCAGAGCATTTCTCGGCAGGTCTTTCACGAAACGGAAGTCACATGGAGTCTTGTAGGAAGCTAGATTCTGCTGGCAGGCTTTTCGGAGAGCATGTGCGTCGACCCGTGCATCCGAATCCGCAACCAAATAGGCGACCGGACGCTCGCCTCGTATCGGATCCGGTTCGCCGACCACGACAGCCTCCGAAATCCCTGCCTGCTGCTTCAATAGATCTTCAATCTCTTGAGGGTAGATATTGAATCCGCCGAAAATAATCAGGTCGCTGCGCCTCCCTCCCAGCGTGTAGTAGCCGTCGGCGGCGCGCTCCGCTATATCTCCGGTCCTAAAGTAGCCATCAGAGGTGAACGTCGCCTTGGTGGCCTCGTCGTCGCGCCAGTAGCCCGCAAACACCGTAGGTCCCTTGACGAAAACTTCGCCCCGGTCCCCTTCGGAAAGCCGAATCGAAATCCCGGGCAGGGGCTTTCCAACCGTGCCCGGACGGCGCTCGCCAGAATACGGGTTCGCCATGATCCCCAGTGTCTCGGTCATGCCGTAGCGCTCAAGAATGGTCTGGCCGTAAAGCCGGCGAAATTGCTTTAGGGTGTCCGAAGGCAGCGGGGCCGAACCCGAAACGAACAATCGCGTCCGCTCTCCTATCGTTCTCGCGACCCCGGCCGGGGCATCCAATAGACGCGTATACATCGTGGGAAAGCCGAAGAAAAATGTCGGTCGAAAATCCATGAAGTCGTCCAGAATCGTCTCTTTCCGAAAGCGCTCGAGAAGCCGCACGCGGAACCCCGCGGTCAGCCAGGTGTGCAGACAGTTGGCGAGGCCGTTGATATGGAACAGCGGCAGCGCCAAGAGCATCCGATCGCCCGGCGCCAGCCGCCAGCAAGTGTTGAGGGTCAAGGCATTAATGGCGAGGTTGTTGTGCGTCAGAGCGGCCCCTTTGGGCCGGCCCGTTGTCCCGGACGTGTAAACGAGCACCGCAACGGTGTCACCCGTGGCGGGACATGAGGGGCGTTCACTAGGCTGATCCTGAAGCCGGGGCGCAAGCTCCCCCACCAGCAAAACGTCTTGTCCCGAAGGGAGATAACTCAAGAGGCTGCGATTCGTCAGAACCGCCCTCGGCTCGGAATCCGAAAGGATGTGCCCGATTTCCCATTCGCGGTAGAGCGCGTTGATCGGGGTGAAGATCAGACCCAGCTTGATGGCAGCCAGGTACGCTTCGATCAGTTCGACACAATTGGCTAAATAGACCGCCAGCCGATCGCCGGTCTGGAAGCTATTTGCTTTTAGATGATGCGCGAGCCGATTGCTATTCGCCTCTAACCCGGATTTCTCATCGCGGGGTTGGCGGAAGGCCGCCTTTTGTGGCACAAACATAATGATTACAATATGTTTCAGCCAGCAAGAAAGCGACCCCTGCCATGACAGAGTGTACCCAAACCAGCTTCACCTTCGCCGACCATGGCCGCCGCCAGGTGGTAGCCCGTTTCGACGGCGGCATGATCACCTCCGACGGCGGCGCCATGCTGTTGCGCCAGACCGAACAGCGCAGCGGCATCGTGCGGCAGTTCGCCGCCTGCTTCCGTGATCACCGCCAGCCCGCGCAAGTCGAACACAGCGTGCGCGAGCTGGTCTCGCAGCGCGTCTACGGGCTGGCGCTGGGTTATGAGGACCTCAACGATCACGATCAGCTGCGCTCCGACCCGCTGCTGGCCCTGCTGAGCGGCAAACAAGACCTCGAAGGCAAGCAGCGCCGCCGAGCCCAAGACCGCGGCAAGGCGGGCGCCGGCAAGAGCACTCTCAACCGCCTGGAGTTGACCCCGGCCAAGGCCGGCGCGCAAAGCCGTTACAAGAAGATCGTTCTCGACACGGGCGCGGCCGACCGTCTGCTGACCTCGCTCTACATTCAATCGCAGCCGTGCCAGCCCGAGCGCATCGTGCTCGATCTCGACGCCACCGACGACGCGCTGCACGGCCGCCAAGAGGGGCGCTTTTTTCACGGCTACTACGGACACTATTGCTACCTGCCGCTCTACATTTTCGCCGGGGACCAGTTGCTGTGCGCGCGCCTGCGGCCGTCCAACATCGACGCCTCGGCGGGGTCGCTCGAAGAGGTCCGGCGCATCGTCGAACAACTGCGGCGGGTGTGGCCCGAGGTCGAGATCCTGCTGCGGGCCGACAGCGGTTTTTGCCGCGACGAGATCATGAGCTGGTGCGAGAACCAGGGCGTGGATTACGTGTTCGGACTGGCGAAAAACGAGCGTTTAGAGCGCCTGATCAAGAGACGGATGAAGCTGGCGCGGCGGCGTTTCGCCAAGAGGGGCAAGGCGGCCCGGGCGTTCGGGGATTTCCGCTACCGCACGCGAACCAGCTGGGCGCGGGGGCGCAGGGTGGTGGCCAAGGCGGAGTATCTGGCGAAGGGCGAAAACCCGCGTTTCGTGGTGACGTCGCTGACGCCCAAGCAAGCGGCGGCGCAACACTTATACGAGACGATCTACTGCGCCCGCGGAGAGATGGAGAACCGCATCAAGGAGCAGCAGCTGGGGCTGTTCGCCGACCGCACCTCGACCGCGCTATTGCGGTCGAATCAGATCCGCTTATATTTTTCATCGATCGGGTACTGTTTGCTGGAGACGCTGCGGCGGCTGGGGTTGGCGGGGACGAAGATGGCGCGGGCGCAATGCACGACGATCCGGCTGCGGTTGTTGAAGATCGGAGCGCGCATCCGGATCACGGCGCGCAAAGTGTGGATTTCGCTGGCGACGGGATACGCCTGGGCGGGGGTGTTCGCCCAAGCGTATGAGAATCTCGAACGGGGGGAGCCGCGGCGCTGCTGAAAACGGCAAGGCGAGTTCAAGTAATACTTGAAGCACACAGGGCTCGACAGGGGCGGCAATCGAGGTTTGCCCAAAAACAGACGAAAAACGCCTCGGCCAGGGTCGCGGACAGCATGCCGGGCCGTTTCTGCCCCACGGCGGCCCCGCCGAGAGGCGATGCCGCCTCAAGACCATGAAATCCCATCCCGCGCGCCCCGCCAACCCCGTTTTCGGGAATCGATGAGAAATGCGGGTTAAGATCCTTTTGTCCCGGATCACTGGCGCGATCCGTCGCATCAGAATGTCGTGATTGACGTGGTCGAAGAACTTGGCGATGTCCATGTCCACCACCCAGTCCCGGCCCTCCCGGACATATCCCCGCGCCGCGCGCACCGCATCGTGCGCACTCCGCCCCGGCCGAAATCCCCAGCTCGACCCGCTGAACAGCGGCTCCCAAAACCAGGCTCAAAGATCGGCGTCAATACTTGCAGCAGCGCTTGCTGCAGCAGCCGGTCCCTCACCGTCGGGATGCCCAGCCGCCGCTTGCCCCCGCTCGGCTGCGGTATCTCTACCCGCCGCACAGGGCTTGGCGACCAGCCTCCCGCCACGAGCTTCGCCCGGATTTTCTCACCGTGACGTTGAAAGTGGGATTCGAGTTGATCCGTGGTCATGCCGTCGATCCCCGCCGCGCCGCCGTTGCGTTTTACCGCCGCCAGCGCCCGCCGCAGGTTCTCTTCGGCCGCCACTTGTTCCATCAGATCGTCGTACATCGCTTTCTGTCGAGAGTCTCGCCTCGCTCGGCCTCGCGACCGCCGGCCGCGGCTCGCCGCGGCTCCACCGCTTCTGCCTTGGCCTGCTCCCCTGTCTCGTCACCCCAGCGGGTGAGGGCCTTGCGGCCCGGGACTGCGGGTCTCTGTCGGCTCTGCGAGAGTCGCTCTTCTAGGGTTGCTCCTTGGTCCTTCCGCCCTTCGCCTGGACCGAATCTCACGGCCCAGCCACGATGGCTTCTGCTGACTCCTGCTCGGCTCTCACCCAGCAGGTCTCCCCAGGTAAGGTGCTGATTCTTTCCCTTCGGGCCGGCACGGCGTCTACCTCGTGCGTCTTGGATGGGTGTCGGGCTTCACCTAGGCCAGCTAGCTTGCCGCCCGCACGCGGCCTCCAAGCCGCCCAGTCGAAGGTTTGCCTCCAGCTTTCTTCAGCTTCACCTCGCGGTTACGCCTTGCCTTCGGCTACGGTTGCCCCCATCGGCTCCGACAACTACGTTGCAACTTGCTAGAATCAGCCCGTACTGGGCACACTGGCGCACGGCTCCGCCGTGCCGCGTCGCCATTCTTGGCGACATGTCCCGCCGGCGAGCTCAGCACGTTTGAGCGTGGACTTCCGTCTACGCCTCTGTGCGGCCGTATTAAATTTTTGGGGTCAGCGGTAATCCCGCGTCCCTCATTGGACGAGAAATCTGGATTCTCGCGAACCGTTCTTACGAAAGCGCTTCTTTGATGAGCCGTTGAATGCGGTCCGCGGCAACCCGCGGGTCGTCGTAGCTGAGAACGCAGGCCCCCGATCGTACGAGCTGTTCAAGAGACGCTATATGGGACTGAACAACACCTTCGCTGAACACCGGCAGCTCCTCCACCAGCCTGTCGATGGCCTGGCGTGGCCCGATCGAACGCAGCTCCATTTCGCAACCGTCCCGGCGGTCCAAAAACACAACGTACCCCGCGCTGCAGGTGTTTTGCGATGTCATCCCCTCGGACCGCTCCATTGGAATCTCGATGACCGGGTCCCCTCGGGTGTTGGCGCCGCGCCGCCGGCCGGTAAGTTCGGGAAAGAGTTTCTCAGCGGATGGGCGCAGCTTTAGCGTTCGGGGGATGCCCATGACTCTGTTGTCGTCACTGTCTCTGACAAGGTAGGATGCAGCGTCACTGACAAACTGGAGCCCGATCTTGGCACAAGCATAGACAAGACAGCTCTTTCCCGCTCCCGATCCGCCGCACAGCAGAGCGCCGACTCCTTGATAGGCAACGCAACTGGCGTGAATCGGCGTCACGCTGCGGTGGGTCAGCATGGCGTAGCAGCAGCCTTCCAGGTAGTTGTGCTGGAACCACTTTCCCCGGCGGACTTCGGAAGCTGTTACCCAGCAGGAAGCAAAACCCGAGTCCAGATCACATGCCGCGAAATGACGCGGGTCCGCCGCCAGCACCAGCAGGTGGCCGCTGGCGCGGTACTCAGGGCTGGGCGGGCTATCGCGGATCGTAACACCGCCCGCGGTTGTTTTGTCGGGAGAAACAATCACGTGCAAACGCAGAGGCGGTTCCGTAAAGCGCCTCTCGAATCCTGCCCAGCATTCGCTCGCGGCAAGAAGAACCTGCTCTGAGTTTGTGGCAAGTTGAACGTGAAAGCCGAGCGGGTAGAAGTCGGATCGCCGGCGCAGTTCGGTCCGATAGCCCAACGGATCCCATGGCGGAGAAGGGGAATCGTCAGTGCTCATGTGAGATGTTCGGCATGCTGCATAGTGACTCGCACTCACCCGCAGTGTGCCGCAACCTGCTCGCTTTCAGGATCATCTTGCATTGGACAACTCTGCGATCAGTTCCGAACCGGTCGATCTCCTAACCTGAAGAATCGCCTCTTTCCCAAAATGGTTCGACTTTAACCTCCGTCCCAATCTCGACATCCGGAATCTTTTGGGAACAGGCTATCTCAAGCGTGTCATCTCCATGGCCACCGCAGCCCGTCTTGAGATGATACGGCCGGATTCTGAATGCGTCGATCCCGTTGATCCGGCAACGCTCGAAAATGAGGTCCTGCTTGGGTTCGTTGATCTCCGCACCCTCTATCCGGAAATCCTCCTTGACAGGTATCTTACAAGCAATTTTGACGTTCAACGTACCGGGGAAGAGTTCTTGCCCTGTCACTTTCGTGAAGACATCACGATACTCGGTCATACGGACTCGAAAGTGTTTGCATCCACCGACGACATGTCCTCTGAGTAGCATGTGAACCTCTGCTAGCGGTCGGGGCTGTGAGCCTCACCAATAAAGACTTCGACTGTGCCCGAATCAGGGAGCAATCGAAAAATCTCCCTTTGGCGGATGCGATGGCTGCATTGCTTCAGGCGCCTAGGGCTCCACCGGCTGAGACCTGCCGTAGCGATAAACCACGCTGCCGTCCACGGCGTGGAGGGCGAACTCGATTGTGCTGCGATCGCCCTCTCGTTTCGTGCTGACCGAGAGGAAGCCGCCTTCTTCGCGGTGAAAACGATGGTACTCGGGATCATGTCCCGGTGAGCCTCCGGCATGCTGGTCGCTAATGGGCCCGCAGGAAAACTCATTGACCCCTGTCGCCGGGTGCACCGAATGGTACTGCCAGTGCCGGTCGCCGTTGGCGATGAAGAAGTTGTCGGGAAGATTCTCTTGCACCCACCCGCGGAACTCATTGCCCTCATGGGTGAAGGCATCGTTGGCGTGATTGTCGTGCTTATTGGTGCGATCGGGTCCGACAATCGGCGTGGGAGAGACGAGCACTTTCCAGTCCGCGTTGCTTTCGAGCAGGGTATCCTTCAGCCATTGTTTCTGCTCGGCGCCCCAAATGGATTTTTCCGGGCCGTCCGGCATGGGGTTAGGCGAGCGGAAATCACGTCCTTCGACGACCCAGATTTGCAGACCCTTCCCCCAGCGAAACGTGCGATAGGGTTTCTCCATCGGTGCCTGCTCGGCATACACCTGCAGGCCTTGCTCCCAACTGAACGTTCCCATGTAATCGTGAGAAAGGCCGGGCCAATTGTCGTTGTGATAGGAGTCGTGATCGTCCTTTTCCCAGTAGGTTGAAACCTGACGATGAAAACGGATCAGCGAGGGATAGCTGTAGAGACGATGCCAGTGATAGCGCGCCAGGCCGATGCTGGTGACCAGTGGGTCGTCGCTGTCGTAGTAAACCGTGTCACCGGTCGGAACAATGAACTTGGGATTTAACTTACCCATCGAGTCGTAGGCCATGAATCCCTCTTCATAGTCGGCGTCGCGGTAGGCTTGCCCCGTAATCACGGTGAAAGTGATGTCGGCGTATTCATCGGCCGGCGGCGCCGTCTCGAATTGCCCTCGCATGGGCTGGTGAAGCTCGGAGCCGTCCAGGTTCGAGGTCTCGGTAGAGAAGTAGTAGACCGTGCCGGGTTGGAGTCCGCTCAGGCGGAAGTGGTGGGTGAAATCGTTCTCCGCGCTGACGGTCTGCCAGCCGATTTCCGCGGCCTCTTCGAGGTTTTCCGCGGTTCCGTAGAGCAGGCGCACGCGTCCCTCGGCGCCGGGAACCGAACCCTCCAGATCGTTCGGGTTGAGCTGTTCCGGATTTGTCTTGTCAGCTCTATTGCGGCGGACAATTCCGTCGGTGCGCCGCCCGGCTTTCTCGGTAACCCTGGCCCATATAATCGCGGACGTTTCGGTCACTTCGCCGATTCGGACGCCCGTGGCTTGGCGCGTCTCGTCAAGCGTGGCGGTGCAGGCGCCGAACAAGCAAATGGCGGTGATCAACAGCCGCAACGGAACGCCGCCAGCCCGAGAACCTTCTGAGTGGAGTAAAGGCATGGAAAGCATCCTAGCAGACTCGTGGCGGATCTGAACCGTCCGTGCCGGAAACCTTGGCGGCGCGATGAGCACATTGACAACAGTCGCTTGTCATGACATCATGAGTTGTTGATTCAAGGTTTCAGGCATAAGGGGCTGAAGCGGCTGTTTGAGAAGGGTGAAACGAAAGGCATACAACCCGATCACGTAGAGAAAGTCGAAAATATACTCGCCGTTCTGAACCGTTCCAGCAAGCCGGGAGACATGAATTTGTCCGGCTTTCGGCTACACCGCCTCAAAGGCGGCCTCAAAGGTTTCTGGGCTGTGACTGTCCGGGCCAATTGGCGCGTGATCTTCCGCTTTGAGGACGCAAACGCCCTGGACGTTGACTTGACCGACTATCACTAGGGAAATAACCATGACGATGAAGAATCCGCCCCACCCAGGAAGAATCGTCCGTCAGGAATGTATTGAGCCGCTCGGACTCACTGTTACGGAAGCCGCGGAACGCCTTGGAGTCAAACGTCAGACGCTGAACAACCTTGTCAACGGCAAGTCCGGAGTCTCCCCGGAAATGTCCATACGGCTTTCCAAGGCTTTCGGCAGCGCTCCCGAGGTGTGGCTTGGCTTGCAAATGCAGTACGACCTGGCTCAGGCGAGAAAGACCGCGGACCGCATCAACGTGCGGAGAATAGCACCGAAGCGCAGCGCGGCCTGACCCGATCGGCGGCGTCAAGTTCGAATTAGGCGCATCCGTCGCTCGACGTGGCGCGAAATAGCGTTTGACTTCCCCCAATAGCATGACCTAGCATCAAGGAAAGTCCCGCCATGCTTCTCGTTAACAAGTGCTGTTGTATCAGGCCGGCCTAGCGGCGGCTTGCGTAAGAGCACTTCCTTGCAAGCCGGTCTACGTCGGCCCCAGACGTCACGGTTAAGCCAAAGTTGCGGTGCTTCGGAGCGTTTGCCGAAGCGTTCGCCGCGGCATTCGATGGGGTAGCCCCTTTCCAAAACGATTACGAATCCGAAAGACCGAGCGAGCAGGGAACCAAGCAAGGAGGCCTTTATGTTCAGGGCCATACGAGAACAGATCCAAACTGTATTTCGCGACGACCCGGCGGCCAAGAGCGTCTTTGAAGTGCTGTTGTGCTATCCCGGTGTTCACGCCATCCTGGTGCACTGCCTGGCCCATCGGCTCTACCGCTGGCGGCTGTTTGTCATCGCCAGGCTGATCTCTCATGTCGCTCGCTGGCTGACGGGCATCGAAATCCACCCCGGCGCTAAGATCGGGCGTCGTTTCTTCATCGACCATGGCATGGGCGTGGTGATTGGAGAGACCTCGGAAATCGGCGACGATGTTCTGATTTACCAGGGAGTCACGCTAGGCGGTACCGGGCACGAAAAGGGCAAACGCCACCCGACAATAGGCAGCCACGTCGTGGTCGGGTCGGGGGCCAAGATCCTGGGCAATATCACGCTGGGAGAATGGGTTCGGGTTGGAGCAGGCTCGGTCGTCGTGCGCTCGGTGCCGGACCATTCCACGGTGGTCGGGATTCCGGGCCGCGTTGTTGCCATCAAGGGGGTAGCGATCTCCGAGGAAGAAGACGCCATGCTCGAGCATGGGCAACTGCCCGATCCGGTTGGTCAAACCTTGGCCAATTTGGATGAACGGGTCGCCCTACTCGAGGAAGAGCTGCGGGCGAAGAAGGACGAGGGTCCACGGCCAGTGGCGCGCTCACAAGGGAGCTGATGCGGAGTCAGTTGAGAAGCGTGATTCCTGCGCCTCTCATAGCCGCGAAACCCTTGTCCAAAGTTGCCACGCTGAACCCGCTTGTTGACGCGAAAGCCGCCAAATAAGCATCAGTCCAGAGATTCGTCGATTGGGACGCCGGCTTCGTCAGCCGCCGCAGGCCGGGTTCGAGCCGCGGGGCTTCGCTCGCGAAGCCGACAGGCCAGACAAGCGGTTGCCGGGATCGCCGAAACGTCCTGCTCAAGCCTAATTCTTCATCGAATCGAGGAATTCGGCGTTGCTGCGGGTCTTGCCCATGCGCCCGAGAAGCAGCTCCATCGCTTCGTTCACCGATAGCGGGCTGAGGACTTTGCGCAGCACCCAGACGCGGCTCAAATCGTCCGGCGTGAGCAACAGTTCCTCTTTGCGGGTGCCGCTGCGATGGATATCGATGGCGGGGAACACGCGCTTGTCGACGAGCTTGCGGTCGAGAATAATCTCCATGTTGCCCGTGCCCTTGAACTCCTCGAAGATCACGTCATCCATGCGGCTTCCGGTGTCGATCAGCGCCGTCGCAATGATAGTCAGAGATCCGCCTTCCTCGATCTTGCGCGCGGCGCCGAAAAAGCGCTTGGGCCGCTGCAAAGCGCTGGCGTCGACGCCGCCGGAGAGAATCTTCCCGGAAGGCGGAACGATCGTATTGTAAGCCCGCGCCAGGCGTGTAATCGAATCGAGCAGAATTACGACATCACGCTTGTGCTCGACCAATCGTTTGGCCTTTTCGATGACCATCTCAGCGACTTGCACGTGGCGCACGTAGGGCTCATCAAAAGTGGAGCTGATCACCTCGCCTTTGACCGAACGCTGCATGTCGGTGACTTCTTCCGGCCGCTCGTCGATCAGCAGAACGATCAGCGTGACGTCGGGGTGGTTCGCCGTGATCGAGTTGGCGATCGACTGCAAAAGCATCGTCTTCCCGGTCCGGGGCGGGGAAACGATCAAACCCCGCTGTCCCTTGCCGATGGGAGTCAGCAGGTCCATCACACGGCCGCTGAGATTTTCCTTGGTGGTTTCCAGCTTGACACGTTCACTGGGGTAGTAAGGTGTCAGATTGTCGAACAGAATCTTATTTTTTGCCACCTGTGTCGACTCAAAATTGACGGCGTCAACCTTGACCAGGGCAAAGTAGTTTTCACCCGACTTTGGCGGCCGAACCTGACCGGAGATTGTATCGCCGGTCTGCAGATCAAAGCGCCGGATCTGGGTCGGAGAGATGTAGATGTCATCCGGACCGGGGAGGTAGTTGTAGTCGGGCGAGCGCAGGAATCCGAAACCCTCCGGCAGCTTTTCGAGCACTCCTTCGGCGAAGATCAGCCCCTCCTTTTCGGCTTGTGCTTGCAGGATGCGGAAGATCAGTTCCTGTTTTCGCAGAGTGCCGACGCCCGAGATTTCGAGCTCGCGGGCAACCGCCGTGAGTTCGGTGATGTTCTTATGCTGCAGGTCCGCAATCGTCATGAACTAGAGGAGGGGCGGGTACTTCGAGATGTAAGGAGGAAAGACGACCCTGGTGCTGCTTGATGCCGTTTAGCATACCAAACCCCGATACGCGGCCGCACCCGCGGAGTTGCGCCCCCGCCGCCCCTCGCACCGTCCGTTGAGCGTCGGAAGCCCTTTGAAAAGGGTCCGTGGATGGGGGCCGTACCGGCGCTACCGAGAGGCCTTCGCCGCCAGCTTCTGCTGGAGCTGAGTAAGCGCTTCGCGGAAACTAGGATTGGGAGAATCACCTTCCCGCTCAATAGCCTGCTGGTAGTAGCCGCGCGCTTTCTCATGGTTGCCTTGCCATTCGCTGACCTGTCCCAGGAAAAACAGCGGATAGGGATTCTCGAAGCCGTTGGAGCGGGCGGCGGCCTCTAGGTGCCCCTTCGCCTTTTCGAGTTGACCCCATTCCCAGAAAATGATGCCGGCCGCGAGCCGTTCGTGCCACTGATCGGGGTTCTCAACGAGCGCCTTATGAATCGGTTTCAAAGCGGCGTGCAAGACGAGGTCAGCGTCTGAAATAGCCAGGTCGTCCGGGCTGGAAAGGCTCGATAATTCCTCACGCGGCCACTCGGCGGCCAGCTTACCCTGATCATCGAAGGCAAAGGCCCGGTCGAAGCCGCTCACGGTGATGTTTTCCGGCCGGGCTAGCGTGACGGAGCGTTCACTGGCCTCCTCCCGCCAGCGCGGGATCGTGACTGTCCATTCGTGTCCCGTTCCGAACTCTCTCTCCACGTAGTAGCTGACGAAGAAAGGATGAACCGGTGTTTTCAAGCCCGTGACGAGGATCTTTTTGTCCGAAGGGTTCAGTGACTTTAGCCGCGGGTAGGCGGCAATGATGTTTCGATTGATTTGTTCGTGTTCCGTGGCCCAGCGATTTTCGGAATAGGCCTTCCCGTTGGCAAATACCGTAAGAGGCACAATCACAACCAGGGACACAGCCAGCGCCACGGCCGGCCGGTTCCAGCCTGGCCGCAGGTAAACCACCAGAAATAGCAGGGGGCAAAGCACCAGTGCGGCCGGCGTCCAGGCGTACTGCTGGTCAAGGTGCTGAGGCAGCGGGGTCAGGGGCAGGAGGGCGCAGAGGCCCGCCGCCGCGAAGGATCCTGCCGCCAGCAACGACTCCTTCCGGCGCCAAAGCAGCGCTAGTGCGGCGAAGGCAGCCAGGGCGAGTGTCGGCGTGAACAAACGCGCGGCGTAGTAGCCGAACACCTGCAGCAGTGATGAAGGAGCAAAGTTCATGTAGTAGGGGTTCGAGGACTCGTTTTCCAATTGGATAAAGGGCTCGGTTGAGTTTAAGTTCAAGTACAAACC
Source organism: Bryobacterales bacterium (assembly GCA_965226185.1). Taxonomy (GTDB): domain Bacteria; phylum Acidobacteriota; class Terriglobia; order Bryobacterales; family UBA6623; genus CBDCYS01. The sequence continues at coordinate 812,863 of CBDDCT010000007.1, read as the reverse complement.
GCTGCCCTCCAGGGCAACAAGTGAGACGAGCAAGCCGGCCGCCGTTTTTCGCAATTTATCCCGGCACAACAAAACCTGAGCCAGCCAGAAGCATCCCGCCGAGACGAAATACGTCTCTTTCGTAAAGGCGAGCAAGGCAAAACTCACAACACAGATCGCCAAGTATCGGCGCAAAGGCCGGCGCCGGTAGGCGTACCAGCCGAGCATTCCCACAATCAAATAAAGGTATGACAGTGTAGCCAGAGTGTCGTGAATATAGTTCAAGTAGAACTGCGGATGCGAGAACAACAAAAAACAGTAAAGCGCCGACAACAATACGGGAATATTGCGGTTGGTCACGCGACGGACCAGCTCCAGCGTCAGGGTCGCGTTGACAAGCGTAATCAGGATCAAGGAGGCAATGAAACCTTGCAGTCCGAGCCGGCCCAGCAAATCCGCCGTCAGGTAGCCGATCGGGCGCGGCCAGTCGAAGTAAGCCCACAAGGAGGGATTTCGAATGCTGAGCCCCGGTGAAAAGTAAAAGTCGCTGTGGAGAGGGTAGAGCGGATCAAAGTAACCCGGGAAAGCGCCCCAAAGACACAGCACGTAAGCGGCACTGACCGTGGCGAAAGTGGCAAGGATGCGCCACCACGCGGCCGCCGCGGCTTGGGGAGCCGCTTCCGCGGAAGAAGATTCACTTGTAGGCGGCACAGACTACCCGTTTCCCGCGCTTGTGCTGCTCATAGGCATCCGGCGGCGGATCGATAAACTCCGTGCGCCGAAAGCCAGCCTGCCGCAGCATGAACGTAAGCGCCTTCGGAGAAGGACACGTCGCCACGGGCGATGCGCCTGTCTCGGCATTCTCAGCGTAATATTCGTTGGACTCGTCAATCAAGGCCAGCACGCCTTGGTAGTCTCGGGTCCAGTCCTTCGCCCCCCATTCTGAAGCGCCCTCTACCTCCTCGACGACCTGGGTCTCGACCAGGCACATCTCTTTGGTGACCGCGCTGATGTTCCGCAGGCACAGCATTGGATTTTCGAGGTGGTAGAGGAGTCCTAAGAAAAGGCAAAGGTCATGCCGGCCGGCGGATTCGACCGAGAGGTCTTCGCAGTTGCCCTGATGGTACTCGACGTTGGTCACGCCGAGCGCCTGGGCGACAAAGCGGGCCTTCTCGACATTGCGCTCCCGCACATCATAGCCGGCGACATGCTTCACGCCTTTTCGTGCCATGGCGATGGAGTAAAAACCTTCGTGGCAGCCGACGTCGATGCAATTGACTTCACTGAGCCGCGAACCAAAATGGCTTTCCACGGCCGCGTTCACCATTTCCAGGCGGGTCTGGAAAATCGCGGTCACGTCGGCGGGAAGCTCCGACCGCGTACGGCGGTTCGCGCCCAGGTCGAATTCGTAGAACCACGGCCCAAGCTGCTCGATTTGCTGTTCGATTCGTTGTGGTGTCATTGGAGGAGATATCACCACTCGCTTCGCGCCAGAATGCGTGCGGCCGCGGCCGAAACAAACTCGTCAACCGGCTCATCGAATTCGGAGCACACCTGATCCATCCTATCCGGAATGGAGACTGCAATTTTCATACTTCCAGGATAACGCTGTAATTCGCCGGACCGTTTGCGGTCTAGCCCACCTTTCGCAGCCATCCGCTGGGCCAATACGTGACATTCTCGGTCAGCTCGCTGTCATGGAAAAGCCAGGGGGGCTGACCCGCTTCAAACTCGGGATGGCTGGCCGCAAACTCATCCGCCGCGGCCGCGGGATTGTCAAGAGCCCACTCCGGCTCGCCCCCTGGCACGTCCGCTAAGTCTTTCATGAAGCCGTCCGTCACCACGATGTAGGAGCCCGCTGTCACGAGAGGGGAATACTGCTCCAGCTCGACCAGCACGTGGGCCTTGGTGTGATTGGAATCGAGAATCACCAGCACCGTTTCACCATCCTGGATCAGGCCGGCAATCTGTCGCACCACGCCCGCCGACACGGAATCCCCTTCGATCAGCGTGATGAGCGGAGCGAGTTCGTGGCTTTCAATCAGGCCGCGTTCCTCGCCGGGAATCTTTACGTCAATACCGATCACGCGCCCGCGTTCGGCGGCCTTGCAAAGGGTCGCCAAGAACATGAGCGAGCCGCCGCGATAGATCCCCGTCTCGATGATCACGTCCGGTTTGATTTGATGGATGACTTCTTGCAGCCGAATCAAATCTTCGGGAAGCTGCACGACCGGGCGGCCAAACCAGCTAAACGTGAAGTACTGCCTGAGACTCCAGCCGACGCGCAGCCACTCGCGAGAAAGCAGCTCAAAGGATTCCTTCGTATACAAGCCGTGGCTGCGGCTACCGGAACCGTCGTCGGTCGTGAGCGTCCGCGCTGCCGTATCGATTGTTATCTTCACGAGGAGTTATGTGGGGCAGGCATCCTTGCCTGCCTTGCGTCATCTACAAAGCCATCGTCACGATTCCTGTTCCCGGCTCTGCAGCAGTTTTCTCCAAAGTTCAGGGTCCACCCGTTGCGGACCCGGGTGAACCGGGCCGCCGGGCTTGGCGTACTGAGGGAACACGAGTTTGGGGTAAACTACCTTGCCGAGAGGGCGCTCCGGCCCGGCCACGATCAACTGAGCGTGGGGACGAGCGACCACTTTCAAGCCGGCGCTGCGAATCATCGGCTCCAGCGCGGTGTGAGTCGGGAACCACCAGTTTGTCGGATCGTCATTGTAGCGGCGTTCGATGAACTTCATCGCCGGAAAGTCGCTCTGGTCTATCTGGGCGTCGTCCACCCGGTCGAGGTCGCGTTCGAGATCGGGGGCGGAGCCGCTCCCGGCTTCGACCGAATACGAATGAAAAACGATTCGGTCCTTGGTCATCTCGGCCAGGCGGTCCAGCACCAAAACCGGATATTTGAGGTGATAGAAAAGCCCCAGGAAGAGCACGTAATCAAACCGCTCCTCGGTGGTCAGGCAGTAGGTGTGAACGTCTTCGTTGACGACCTCCAGTTCGACTCCGAATTCAGCGGCGGCAAACGTTGCTTGCGCCGCAAACTCGCGGTAGGGCTCGACTAGCACGCAGCGCTCCGCCCCGCGTAACTTCATCTGGATCGAAAAGTACCCGGCATTGCCGCCGACATCGAGCACGGTCTTGCCGGACAGGTCTGCGGGAATATGGCTCTCAATCAGCGCCCAGCGCTCCGCGGGGCGATAGGACGGCTCCTGCCCGGTTCCCGTCCGCGCTCCGCTCGGCAGCTCGAAGTCTTGGTACCACCAGCCGAGGTCGTGGAGTTCTCGTTGGACCTCTTCGCGGGATTTTTCTGTCACGAAACTCGACACACCCTGGTTTTCTCGCGTCCTTTGCCTTACTTTTCTCTCGTTTTTTGAAAGACATGCAAACTCTCGGGGACCGGATAGTGTTCCGGCCAGTCGGAGTCGGTCTTGTGGTTGTTCAAAATCCCGCTAACAATGTAGCGAGGCCGCCGCTTCACCTCTTCGAAAACGCGGCCCAAGTATTCCGCCACGATGCTGAGGCTGAATAGCTGCACGGCTCCCAGAAACAAGATTGCCACGAGCAGCGTCATGAAACCGGCGGGGGCGTCGGGGTTGGAAAAGTAGCGGGCTATGTAAAGCACGATCGCAACAGCGGCCAGCACGGTCACGATCGATGCCAGGGCGGATATCAACTCCAGAGGCTGATAGGAAAACGAAAAAATCCCGCGTTTGGCCCAGCGAATGTTATCCCAAAATGAATTGGTCGACTCGCCCGCAAAGCGCCCGGCACGCTCGTAGGGGACACCCGTCTGCCGATAGCCAACCCAACTCCGCAGCCCGCGCAGAAACCGGTCGCGCTCGGGCATTTCGAGCAAGCTATTGACCACCCGGCGGCTCATCAGCGAAAAATCACCCGAATCGAGCGGCATGTCGATATACGACAAGCGGCGATAGAGCCGATAGAAAACTTTGCGGGCAGCTTCGAGCAAACGGTTCTCGCGCCGGGCCGTCCGTACTCCGTAGACAACGTCGTAACCTTTCAGCCAGCCGCGCACAAAGTCGGGGATGACTTCCGGAGGATCCTGCAGATCGCCGTCCATGAGGATGACGGCCTCGCCGAGCGACTGCTGCATTCCACTTGTGAAGGCCATTTGCGACCCAAAGTTACGACTGTGGGAGATGACGGTGACTCGCGGATCGGAAGCGGCGATCTTAGTTAGAAGCTCTTCGGCGTTATCGGGGCTGTTGTCGTTGACCCACAGTAACTCGTAGTTCGGCGTGACCCGCTTGAAGACTTCGACCAGCCGGCGGTGCATCTCACCCACGCTTCCGGCGTCACGATAGCAGGCGATTACGACGGAGACGAACTTGTCGGTGAGCAACGATTATTCTCCGAGCCTCTCTATCACTTTTCGGGCGATTTGTGCGGCGCTCAGACCATGCCGCCGCCTCAGATAGGCCTGGCTCCCGGTAGTGTCCGCGAACTGATCCTCCGTGCCGAAACAGGTCAATCTGCGGGACTTGCCGCTATCGGACAACCACTCGCCGACCGCCGACCCGAGGCCGCCGAGCCGGCTGTGCTCTTCCAGCGTGAACAGTGCCTTGGTTTGCCTGCAACAAACTTCGAGCGCCGCCGTATCGAGTGGTTTCACGGTGTGCATGCTGATGACCTGGCAGGAAACGTTTTCGGCTTCCAGCAAATCAGCGGCAGCCACGGCCACCGGCAGCATGCCGCCTGTCGAAACCAGTGCACTGTCCGTCCCTTCCCGAACCTTGATCGCCGTGCCGATTTCGAAGCTGGGCGGATCGTGATGCACAACCGGGTCGCCCGCGCGGCCGAGCCGCAGATAGAGAGGGCCTCCAAGAGAAGCGCCAGCCGCAACCGCGAGCTCCGCCTCCACCGGATCTCCAGGGCAGACGACCCTCATGTTGGGAAGAGTCCGCATGATAGCGATGTCCTCGGTCGCGTGGTGGGTCGACCCATTGGCGCCATAGCTGAAACCTCCCCCCACTCCCACGATTGTGACCGCAACGGCGTTGTAACAAACATCGTCGCGGATCTGCTCGAAGCACCGCAAGGTGACAAACGTGGCAATCGAATACACAAACGGCCGCAAGCCCTCGAGGGCCAGTCCAGTGGCCACGCCGACCATGTTCTGTTCAGCGACACCCGCATTGATGAATCGCCCGGGAAAACGTGCCGCGAAATCGTCAAAGATCTTGTAGCCGAGATCGCCGGTGAGCAGGACGACACGATCATCGCGCCCCGCGAGCGCGGTCAATCCGAGGATGAAGGCGTTTCTCATACTGGACTCCGCCCGCCAGGCGAACCTTGGCCGCCAGCGCCGATCTCTTCCAGGGCGCGAGCCAAATCCTCGGCGCTGGGTGGGCGATAGTGCCACTCCAAATCGTCCTCCATGAATGAGACGCCTTTGCCTTTGACCGTGCGGGCGATGATGGCTGTGGGACGGCCCGGCACGGCGGGAACAGATACCAGCGCCTCAACGATCTCACGAAGATTGTGCCCGTCGATCTCCATCGCCAGCCACCCGAACGCAGTCCATTTAACGGCTAGCGGCTCGAGAAGAGTGTCGGTGCGAGCCATCGCGGACCAGCGATTGAAATCCACGATCGCAACGAGATTGTCGAGCTGACGAGCCGATGCAAAGATCGCTGCTTCCCAGACGCTGCCCTCGAGACATTCGCCATCGCTCAATAGAGCGAAAGTCCGGTGCTTTTCGTCTCTCATCTTGGCGGCGAGGGCCATTCCGGCGGCAATGGGCAGGCCATGACCAAGAGACCCCGTGGCGACATCGATTCCCGGAACCGAATCCCGGCTAGGGTGTTCGGCCAGGCGGCCTCCATCCCGCGCATATTCACTCAAGACGGAGCTGGGGAAATAACCGCGTTCGGCAAGGGCGGCGTAGTGGGCCGTGCAGCCATGACCTTTGCTGAGGACAAAGCGGTCACGTTCCGGCGCGTCCGGTTCCGCCGGGTCGTTCTTCATCACGGAAAAATAGAGGGCGACCAGCAAGTCTACTGACGAGAGGGCGGAGCCCACGTGGGGCGCTTTGCCGTCGTGGGCCATGCGCAGGACCGACGCCCGGATGCGTCGCGCGATGGCAGCTAGGTCGGTTGTTTCGGGCACTTGGACTTCTCAGTTAGTCTATGTTGGCCCTGGAGGCCCAACACGGCACGCCGGAGGCGTGCGCCACGTCGGCCGCGACGAGTTCTGATTCAGGCACGATCCGGCTGATCCTTTCGCTCCGCCACCATCGTATAGACGGCGCAGCCCAGTACCCTCAACCCAGGCGTGGCCTCTAACAGCGGCTCGAGCACTTTCATCAAGCGGGCGATCCAATCCGGACAAAACATCGGGACGAAACCGGCGAAGTGCTCGCTGATTGGGACACCCGACGCTTCGCGTACCCAGCGCCGTAGCAACCGCGGCGAATAGGATCTCTCGCCGTGCTCGATGTGATAGCGGGACGTCTTCTCGATGATCTTTAACCCGAAATTATTCCCGTTCGGGTCATGGATCACGATACGCGCGGCAAGGCGAAATCCTTCCCGAATCAACGCTGCTGGATCCGTCGCATGATGCAGAATGCTTTGCAACAAGACCACGTCGAAGCTGTCGTCACGGTAAGGCAAGTGAGTACCGTCAACGACTGAAAAATCAATGGCGCGGCCAGCGGCCCTCCGCCTGGCGACGCGAACGGCTTCACCCGCCGCATCCACCGCTGTGAAGCGGCGAGGTTTCCCCTGATCCCAGTAGCGAACGGTGTAGAAGCCATCGCCGCAGCCCACGTCAAGTACCGAGCGGTCCGCGAACTGACCGGTTTGCAAAATCACATCGGTCGAACGCTGGGTCGCCAAGCGGCTGCTGAGCTGATCGTCCGTTGTATAGCCGTACCCTTGGTCGCGCGCGGCGTCGCGGTTAAAAACCTCGACTCCTTCCCGCAGCCTGGTTGGTATGGTCATTTTCACGGGACGGTCATTTTCTCGGGACGAAGGAACCCCAGCGTGGATCAGGATCGGACAGCCGCCCGGGCAGGCGAGGAATCCCCTGGCTGACAGGGCTCGGAGCGGAACCACTCCACGGTCTTGGCGATTCCCTGATCCAGGCCGGTACGGGCAGTCCATTTCAACATGCGCCGAACCTTCGTGCAATCAGCGACCCAAGTGTCAGTGTCCCAGGGCCGATGGGGGATCGCTCCCCAGCTCAATTTCGGACTCGCTTCGGTCGCCCGCGCCGAAGCCTCGACGACGTCACGAACAGTCGATTGCATTCCCGTGCCAATGTTGAAGACCTCACCGCAATGCCGGCTCAGTTCGTCAATCCGCAAATAGGCGTCGACGACATCCTCCACGTAAATGAAATCTCTTGCAGTCTCGGGAGAAACCATCTTCAATTCCCTGCCTTCGAGACAATTCCGAATCACCGTAGGCACGAGGCGTGACGGTTCCTCGTAGGGGCCGTAGACGGAGAACAAGCGAAATGTGTTGATCGGACGTTTATCGACCCGCGCGGTGTGCCGGCAAACCAGCGTCTGCGCCGACTTCGCCACGGCGTAGTAGCTGTTGGGCTCGAGCACGTCGGTCTCCCGCATGGCGTGGGGCTTGGAGCCATATTCAGACGAGCTGCCGGTGTTCACGAAAACCTTGTAGTCCACATCCGAGCAGGCCTTGAGCAGATTCCACGACCCGAACACATTGGTGAGAATCGTCTCATCGGCGTCGGTCTGAAACGGATAGGCACCGTGGACGCCAAGATGATAGATCACGGTTGGCCGGACGTTCGAGACAATCTTGCGAAGCCCTTCCAGGTCCGTCAAGTCGCCGCGGTGAAATGTAAAGGCGTTCTCGACATCGCGAAGCCGCCACCGGTTCGCGTTGTCACGCACGAGCAGGTGGACATCACATCCGAGATCGGCGAGCTTTCTGGCGAGAACCGCTCCAACGAAGCCGGTGGCTCCGGTGACAAAAAAAAAAATCGTTCGTCGGAAAGACTCATTGGCTGTGCGGGAATCGAATCCCTAATTCTATCGCGACGATCAGATTCAGAGCCCCGAACGCCAGTGAGTGGGTCCGCCGCTACGACACGCGGCATCCGAACGGTTGGCCAGCTTCCCCGTTTCGGTTGCGACCGGTCCGCTGTAGATGAACCCCCTAACCCGGAGGCAGAGGCAGTGGTTCGCTTTCTTGCTCTCGCGCGGGAGTGAAAGCATTCGACGGTCCCTCGGAATAAAGCTGGTGCAACCAAAACACACCGTCATAGTTGCCGCTGTTGCCGCGCGTCGCAACGAAATCGATGTCCCCGTCGTCATCGATATCCATTGGAATGAAGGCGTCGAACATGCCGCGCCGCCGGCGGGAGATGTCGTGCCGTTCCCAGCCCTTCGTCGCGTCCTCGGGGTTTTCGAACCAGGCAATCCGCCCGACAGGATCCGCCGCGGTCACTTCCTCGCCGTCTTCGTCACGCGGCCCGCGGCTGTAGCCTCCAACGATAACGTCGGGCCGTTCGTCGGCGTTGATATCGGCAATCGCTATTCCCGCGGCATGATCCGGAGCGATCGTACCGACATGGTGGACGGGCCAGGGCTGAGCGGGATCGCCCGGCTGTTCGAGCCAAAACACCGCGCCCTTCGGTTCCAGCGCGACGGTGACGACATCGAGACGGCCATCCGCATTGAAATCGAAGAAGTCGAGGTTGAATCCTGATGTGCGTAGCGGCCCCTCGGCGCCGGAGTCCGCCCCTTGGAGCGTGATCGGGTGCTGCTGGAAAGTGATCTCCTCCCCGCCCTCCTTGCCACCCTCTTCCCCCCCGAGGTTTTCGAACCAAAAGATGCGCTGCTCGCCTCGGGAACCGCCCACGATGTCAATGTCTCCGTCTCCATCCAGGTCCACCGGCTGGGAATTGATGGGTGTATCCACCTCGGTCAAAACGTGCTCTTGCCAGCCGCCGCCGTCGAGCGGGTCGTCGGGAACTTCAAACCAAGAAATTTCCGTCAGCGGCTTAGCCGCGGCAGCTTCCTCGCCGCGGTTGGACCCCTTGTTGGCCGCAACGACCTCCAGCTTGCCGTCGTTGTTCAAGTCAGCAAAAAAAACGCGGATGAACGAGCCCCGTCCCGTCGTAATTTCCGGGATCACGCGGTGCCAGCGCCAGCCACGAACGACGCCGCCCGGGTTCTGCAAGTAGAGCAGGTGGCCTTTCTCGCAAGCCACGATGGCATCGGGAAAGCCGTCGCGGTTCAAGTCGCCAATCGCCACATCTTCGGGAGCACCGGCTTCGGCGCCCTCGGCCAGCGAGAGCCGAAACCATTCGTCGAGGTCCTCGAAACCGAACGCCACGCGTACATGGTTGCTGTCTTCGTGGACGGAAATGATGTCGATATGGCCGTCCTTGTCGAGGTCCGCCATCTGCAAGCCATCCGCGCCGCGCAGACGGATGCCGCCGCCTAGTTCCTCGTCGTCAATGGTGTGCTCTTTCCAGGAAATGTATCGCCCGTCGGACAATTGAGCCCGGGTCATGCTATCGGCAACCGTGGCGGGCCCCGTAGCCGAGCTGTCGCAGCCAGACCACGGAAGGATCGAAACACTCAAAAACGCTATCAGAAAAAAATTGAGCTTCGGACGCACTACAACCTCGCTATGGAATCCCTAATTTCAAACTAGTTTTATTGCCTCCGGGACGCAACCTTAAACACGAATGACTCTACCCTAGGCAAACAGTCGGGGAAACCCTAGTATCCCAGACCGAGTGGAATACACCGCCCGCGTCGGCACCGGCTTCTCTCGAAGACTCAACAACGATTTGCTTGAATCCGTGCCATCCGCGGTTCCGTCCGCGGATTGTGGTTTAATCGTCTACTCGGGCCGCGAAGGTGAAGGCTGGCCTGGTGAATATGTCATTGTTCTCAAATCTCGACCGGCGGCGATTCCTGACGATGGCTGCCGCGGGCGCCGTCTCGCTTGGTCGAAACACAACCCGCGCTCAGCAAGGTGTACGCCCGCCGAACGTCGTCATCATCATGAGCGACGACCAGGGATACGGAGACGCCGGCTGCTACGGAGCCACGGACGTTCAAACGCCTCACATCGATGCTCTGGCGGCTTCAGGAGCGCGATTCACGAGCTTCTACGCCAACGCGCCAATGTGTTCACCGACGCGGGCGTCCTTGCTGACCGGGCGCTACCCCTACCGTTGCGGCGTGCCGTTCGTGGTCAACTCAGCCCCCAATGTCGTGGGCCTCAAGGGCAGTGAGGTTACCCTCGCGGAGCTGCTAAAGCAGCGCGGATACCGGACCGCCTGCTTCGGGAAATGGCATCTCGGCTCGCATCCGCAAAGCCTGCCCAACAGTCACGGGTTCGATGAGTTCTATGGTTTCCGGTCGGGCTGCGTCGACTATTACTCACACCGCTTCTACTGGGGACTGGGCGCCGGTTTGCCCTCCTTTCACGACCTCTACCGCAACGGCGAAGAGGTCTTCGAGCAGGGGAGCTACCTGACGGATGTGATCACGCGAGAGTCGAAGCGGTTCATTCAGGACAGCGTTTCCGAAGACGACTCCGCCGCCGGAGAGCAGGCGGCGCCATTCTTTCTGTTCGTTTCCTACAACTCGCCTCACTACCCGATGGATGCTCCGAGGCGATACTTAAAGCGCTTCTCGGGCATGGAACGTGAGCGCCGCATGCACGCCGCAATGATCGCCTCAATGGATGACGGCATCGGCGAGATCATGGATACCCTCAAGAGTACCGGGCAACTCGAAAATACGCTGGTCATTTTCCAAAGCGACAACGGGGCGACAATCGAGGACCGTGCCGGTCTCGGCGGACGCAACACACCCTTCCGCGGGTATAAGTTCAGCCTGTTTGAAGGCGGCATCCGAGTGCCGGCGGCGGTGAGCTGGCCCGGCGTCGTTCCGGAGGGCATTGTTATCGGCGAGCCCGCGGCATCGATGGATATCTTTCCGACTGTTGCCAAACTCGCCGGCGCGGACATTCCAGATGACCGCGTCATCGATGGCAAAGATCTCTGGCCGATGATTACCGAGGGCGCGAAGTCTCCTCACGGAGCCCTGTTTTGGAAACGCTACGACCAGGTTGCCGTGCGCAAGGGAGACTGGAAGCTGGTACTCAACCCCATCCTGGCGCTCGGAGAAAAATACCAGCTTCAGGGCGATGACCGGGTGTTCTTGTCAAATCTGAAAGAAGATGCCCGGGAAGTGCGCAACCTTCGCGCATTCCACCCCGAGATCGTCGAAGAGCTGACCGAAATGTGCCGCCGCTGGGAGTTGGAAGTCGAGACGGACGGCTGACCTGCATTCGAGCCCGCGACGTGGCGCGCGCATTCTTGCGTGCCGTGTCGCCATTCCTGGCGACATGTCCTGGATTGCGGGCTGAGGGGCTGAACCCGAGTCTCAGCCCGCCCTACATTCGAGCCCGCGTACTCACGTACTTCTTGCCGCCGTTGGTGAGCTGTTCCTGCTTGCCGGTTTCGAGGTTGATGCGCCAGATGTCCCACTGTCCGCTGCGATCGGACTCGAAGACAATCCACTTCCCGTCTCGCGAAAACCAGGGGTGCCCGTCGTTGCCCTTGGCCTTCGTGATGTTACGGGCTTGGGAACCGTCGATTTTGGCCAGGTAGATTTCGTCCTCCCCGCCGCCGATGTTCGTCTGCCAGGCGAGCCATTTTTCGTCCGTGGAAATCGCGGCCCTCCGATGCAGCACTTCGTCGCCGGTTAGCAAGCGGGCCGTACTGCCCGGCCCGTGGCCCTTGATGTATGCCAGGGAAACCTTTCGCGGTGACACGCCAGGGTTTTTTTCGTGCATGGCGATGATGCCGTCGCGGGTGCGGACGCCGTTGGTGGCGCGCAGAGTCACGTGGTAGCTTCCCGGGCCCAGCTCCACCTGCTGCGAAAGCTCCTTGCCGCATTCGTGGTGGAAGGCGATCAGGTCGTCAATCGGCGACAGACTCGCATGGTGCAGCGCACAGCCGGCCTCCTCGGCAATGACTTCGCGTTTGCCGGTGTAAATGTTGTGCTTGATCAATTTCGCTTCGGTGTGGGGCTGAAAGTTCTCGACGGAAAACTCGGCGTAAAGAACATGCTCCTGATCGGAGTAGAAAGACGCGTGTTCTTTGTATTTCTTGCCCTGGGTCAACTGCCGCAAGCCGGAACCGTCCGCCTCCATTATCCAGATGTTTCCCGCCACGACTGTTTGGCCGGTCTTCTCGTTTAGCTCGGAGCGCTGGAAGACCACCGGGTCTTGATACTTCTTCTCGGCCGCGAGTCCGGCGGGCAACCCCGCCACGGCAATCAACAACAAACTACAAAGCGAAAATCTTGCCAGTGTCATTGCTCAATTTCTCCGTGTTCTACTTGTCCGTGCTTCATTTTTCCGTCACCTGTCGAAACACGCGCATCAAATTCCCGCCCATGAACTTGCGGATTCTTTCCTCCGAGTAACCGCGCTTGAGCATGGCTTGGGTGATCACCGGCAGGTCGCTGATATCGGCGATCTCTCTCGGCGGAGTCGGCGCGCCGTCGAAATCGGTTCCCAGCGTCACGTGGTCTTCTCCCACCAGCTCAATCGCGCGGTCCACCACATTGAGCCAATCATCCACCGACATCCACAGCTCATCGGGAGGAATCGGACCGACCGAGGGATAGCTGTTCGCGAACATCTTGTCAATTTCAGTGATCGATTTGCCAGCCACCTCGTCGGCGACCGATGTTGTGTCCCAAAACGCCCGGCCGGCGCGCTTGGTTTTCCAGGCGTGGTACTTCGGACTATGAAAAGAATGGCCGATGTGGAAGCCGATCAATCCGCCCTTAGCCGCCAGCTTCTTTAACAAGTGATCGGGCATGATCCGCGGGATGTTATTGAAACTTCGCAGCCCGTGATGCGTCGCCACCAGCGGGTCGCTGCTGACTTCAATCGCCTGCTCGGTCGTTTCGTCGGAGGCATGCGATATGTTGATGACCATCCCCAACCGGTTCATCTCGCGGACGACGCGGCGGCCGTGCTCATTGAGGCCTCCCCAGCGGTGCGGCGCGCAGCAGGAATCAGCAAATTCATTGGCCCAGTTGTGCGCCGGAAGCTGGGCGGACCGCAGACCCAGCCGATAGAGACTTCTCAGCACGCCCAGGTCGCCGTCCAGATCGAAGCCGCCTTCGAGGTCGAGAACCGCCGCGATCTTCCCGGCCTTGTTGATTCGTTCAATGTCGGAGGCGTTCAACGCCAGCTCGATGGAATCGTTGTTTTTCTCGATTTGACGCAGCGCCCAATCGATCAGCCGGAGCACCTGCTTCGTCTCGTAGCGGCCGGGATAATAGCGCTCCGACGTAGAAATCGTGAAGAAAAGTGCGTCCAGCCCTCCTTCTTTCATGCGAGGTAAATCGACGTGTCCATCCGGGTAGCGATTCCCGATATCACCGCCTTCATAAAACTGGCGATTGATGACGTGGACATGGGCGTCGAACACCAGGGCGCTGTCGTGCAGCTCGCGCGCCTGTTGTGAAATCTGGGCTGGGGCGTGCCCCAAAACAACGATCGTTAGCAGACTGAGAAACAGCGGACGGTTACTCATGGGATGGGCTCGTGACAAACTCCATTAAGCTGTCGTGGGACGATAACGCTGGACGACAATGCGATTCTCTCGCTTACGTGTCCGCGCAATATCGTAGGAGGTTTGCATCCGCAGCAGCGTGTCCATTGTCGGGCCGAAGGCTTTTTCAATCCGCAGCGCCATTTCCGGTGATAAAGAAGACCTTCCGTTCAGCAAGCTGGAAAATGCCGGTCTGGTCACGCCGAGAACCTCGGCCGCGGCCGTCACGGTCAGCCCGACGGGCTCGATAATCTCGGTCCGAATGAAATCTCCCGGGTGGGGAGGGTTAAGCATGCGCATGGTTGGTTCCTGCCTCAATGGTAGTCCTCGTAGTTGAGATCAAAGATTTCACCCTCTTCAGTGTCGACACCAAAAGTGACCCGCCAATTCCTGGTGACGCTGACGCTCCAAATCCCCTTACGGCCACCCTTGAGCTGGTGCACTCGCCAGGCCTGGATAGAATGGAGTTCCTTGGGGTCTCGCATGTCCTGAAGAAAGGCGAGGATCTTACGCAACTTGTCAACCGAGGCCGCCGGCAACCCTCGCGAGTCGTCTTCAAAATATAGGCGCTTCAGACCCTTGTGGGCGAAGTTGCGAATCCGCAACTATCATTGTAAAGCGTAAAGCCACACTTTTCAACCTCATACTTTGAGGGCTGGAGGGCGCCAGGAATCGTCCAAGAAGTCGTGCCGACGCGCGCCTGCCTGATGAGCGGCAGGGCCATTCGGAAGGACAATTGGAAGCTCGTGGGTTTGCGTGATCAGCCCTGCGAGCTTTACGACATCGAAGCCGGCGGCACGGAGTTGCACGACCTGGCCGGCCGGATGCCGGAGAAGGTCGAAGAGTTGTCCGCGCTTTGGGAAACCTGGGCGGGATAGGAATAGTCTTCCGCGGCGATGACTAGAACCCGCTGGGGCGGATCCAGTAACTCTCCTCCCACGCCTGGCCCGCGGGAATGGTTTGCAGGTCTTTGTAGATTCCGCGATGAGCGAGGTTGAAGGCGTTGGTGATGCCGCTCATGGGCTCGAAGCAGATGAAGTTTTGATCCTTGCCGGTGGGCGCGTAAACAACCGCGGTGCGGTATTTCGGCCCGTAAACGACCTCGATTTTTTGCCGGGCGCCCTCAACGGAAAACGACGCGCCACCCTCATCGTCACGCACTAGCCCGCCCAGCACATGATCGAGAAAGAGTCCCTTGAGCGACAGGCTGGCCGCGTCCCCCAGGACGTCTTGAATCGGCTTTGTCTCGCCGGTCGGGATCAGCTTTTCGCTCAGAGTCCAGACTCGCTCGGCGCCCAGCCGCACGGTCCAATCATCGCGTGGGGCGTCATGGAGCTGGAAGTAGGGATGGTAGCCCACCGAAAGCGGCATCGTTTGCGCGCCGATGTTGTCGATGCGGGTATGCACTTCCAGCGAGCCGCCGCGCAGCCGGTAGGTCATCTCGATGGTGTGGGCAAATGGAAATTGCGCCATCCAATCGGCGTGGCGGGAAAACTCCAGGCGGCTGGTTACCTGGGCGCTTTCGCTGTTCGCGCTGAGCGAAACAACCTCCCAGGCCGAGGCATAGAGCAGCAGACCGTGAATCGGCTGGCGGTTACCGTCCTTTCGATAGTTGTCCAGGCCGGGGTTGAGCCGGTACTTCCTTCCATTGGCGTAGAATGCTTCTTCGTCGAGGCGGTTCGCCCAAGGGGCCAGAAACGGATTCCCGCAGAGCTTGGGGCTGGCGGCGAGATCCTTGACCGAATCGAAGGGAAACCAGAAAGCGTTCTTGCCATTCACGTCCATGCGGTAGGCGATGTTGCCAACCGAGGGAACGATCGAGACGCTTGTGTTCCGCGAGACGTCGGACAACTCGATGACCGAAACCCCGTCCACGGTTGTCTTGCGAGCGGAGTAAGGCTGAGCCGGGAGAGTCATGGAGATGAATACTGGAAGCCAAGCCGCGGCGCGCCGGAATCGAATCATTCTTCAGCGATTTCCTGGAGCTCGGTCTCGTCCTGGCAACACATGCAGAGGCCGGGCTCGTGGGTGTAGATGTGGCAGACCTCGCAATAGTAGGTGACTCGATGCCGTTTGTCTTCTTTCAAAGTGAACAGCTTGTAAATCGTGAAGTTGCCGTCGGCGGCGAACTTTCCCTCGAACTCCCACTCGCGGCCGGCCAGGCGGGGGTCTCGCAACTGGCCTTCGGAAAACTCATCTCCGGCGAGGGTGACTTTCTTGCCGTTGTCTCCCCTCGGTTGATAGCTGATCAAGACGAGCGGCTTGCCTGCGGGCGGCGCTTGTCCGGCCTCGGCTACCAGGCGGCCCCGCAGGATCTCCACCGCTTCGGCTTGACCATGGGCCGCCGCGCATGCCAGAGCCACGGCAACAAAGCAGGCCCGGGCCGCAAGTCGCGTCATAACAGATGAAAGAAACAAGAAAATCGACTCCTTGAATTCCGCTGGTTCGTGCCTGTTACCCGGTTCATGCCTGCTCCTATGTTACCGCGCCGACAATCGCGGGCAACTCGACAGATCCAAAGGCCGCGGGTCTTCGCGAGCCCCGTGCTACGGGGATTTCGAACCGCCGCCGATCAGACGCTTCGAACCGCGGTGACCCTGCCTGAAAAGCGCTCGACGATGCCGCCGACGACTTCCTTCCCTCGCTCGTAGGCTTCAAAGTACATGCGGTTCTTTTCTTCGCGGGTCAAATGGCGGCCGATGCGCAGCAGACGGTCGAGCCCTTTGCCGACGACGTAGGTGCCCGCGAACGAAATCAAACCCTTGGAGAGCAGGCCTCCTCCGGCGGGGATCTTCGAGACCAGCTCGCGGGCGGCCGCGCGCCAGCCGAAAGCCGCCGCGACGATCGAAGCAATCTGGGCGCGCTGCTTCGAATAGCCCACCTCAGAGTCGCTTGCCGCTGCGATCAAGAACGCCATACGGACCTGGTTCATCGTCAGGAATGCCGTGTCGGATGCGAATTCGCCGATGGCCCAGGGCAGACTGACGATGCTTGGAATCACGTTCGGCAGCGCTGTCGCGACGGTGAACATGGCGTTTTCCTTGCTGACTTTCCAGATGATGCGTTCGATGACCGGATCGCGAAACGCAACAAAGCGGCGCGCGATGGGCACCCAAAGCTCTTGCTGCTCTTTGAGCACGGTTTCGACGGCAACATCCGGGTTTCGCCAATCGAAGGGGTAAAAATGACGCGGGTGCGGCAGGCCGGGCTCGGCAAAACCGAACTGGCAGCGGTCAAAGTCCTCCTCGGAAGCCACGCGCAAGATGTGCCTGCCCGCTTCGGCGGCCTTGGCCTGGGATAAACCTTCCGGTACCAGAAACGAGACGACACGCCCGAAAAAGGCCTCGTCCGCGGCGAGGATCCCGAGCGTTACGGGACGCTCAGCGAGGGCGCGGACCTTGTTTGGGTTGAGGGTCCTCAAAGCCCCGCTGATCTGGCGCAGGATGGCTAGTGACACGGCACTTTCATTTTAGCGTTTTGGGAGAATCGAAAATCGGCCGCTAGCGGATGAGGCGCGTCGAAGCGGCTAACCCCTCCCTGACGCGGACCAGCCGCAACCAAACAGGGCGCCAGACGTGGCGTGAGCGTCCACGCTTGCCGCAAACCGATTCGTCGGTTTGTTCGGCCCCAGGGCGCGTTATCCGGTTCAGGCAACTGACTGCCCTTCCGTCCGGCAAGCCCGGCGAATCGAGGCGCGGCAAACCTGGAGGTTCACGCCACGTCTCAGCTCGGGGCTCTGACCCTTCCGCCAAAATATTCTGCCACTATTGGCAAGAATTGACTATGCAGGTACCGACCGTCGGGGTTCCATTCTGGCTCTCGCATTTCCTGCCACGTTTGACACGAATTTCAATATGTCGGCACTGACGGTCGGGGCTCTGACGGAGTGAACAGGTGTGAGCAGATCCGCAAAAATTCCGCCTTTGACAACAGACTTAACCCGCTTTTCTCACCCGGTGGCGAGGCGAAGTGCGTGAGAGGCCCGTCAGTACGAGGCGCGCGCCGCTTGACGAGCGGAGGCGTACTTGACAGTACGTTGAGCACGGCGAGCAAGCGCAACGAAGTAATGGCGGGCCTATCGCGTGCTTCGGCCGTCAGGTGGTGAGAAATGCGGGTTGATCCAATTCTGAGCCTTCGCCTAGGGAGAAACGGCGATCGTCACATCTTCGCGGCTCCGAACCCCGTTTACCTCGATTACCAGCGGAGCCGTATCGCTCGGGTCGATACCCTCAGGGACAAAAACATTTACTTGATAGACGCCTACAAACTGCGGCGATAGCCCCGAGAATATGACGTTCGCTTCGATTCCACCGATGAACACCTTGGGTTGGAGAGTCGTGTCCCGTCTAACGAAGCCACCTTGTTCGTCTATGCTGTCTTCTCCGGTTTCGCCTCCAGGTATGACGGGACCCAGCCCAGTAGCCAGAATCACCAACACGTCTCCCGCGGCGGCAGGCTTGGTGGTTATACCGGCGCCCGCGAGCGAACCGATGGGCTGCGCGACGGTCCC
Organism: Bryobacterales bacterium; assembly: GCA_965226185.1. Taxonomy (GTDB): domain Bacteria; phylum Acidobacteriota; class Terriglobia; order Bryobacterales; family UBA6623; genus CBDCYS01. The sequence goes on along the minus strand of CBDDCT010000007.1, from coordinate 794,775 downwards.
ATCCGCATTATTGATGGCGATGGCTCGCCCCGGACCGAAGTCAAAAGTGAAGATTCCCGGCGCCGGCGGTGATAGCCGCACTTCAACCGGGTCGCTCGAGATGCCGTCCACGGTCACCACCACCGTGACTGGACCTTGAGTTGTATCAACTTCCCAAGGGACCTGCAGATTGATCTGATTACTGGTCACGAATAGCAGAGGCGCCAAGACGCCGCCAGCCTGGTTTTCCCCGCCCCCAGCTAACGCGGAAGCAACCGTCTGTGCCAGAAGAACGGGTACGCTCGGGAACGAGCCGAATAACGACGCCAATCCACCGACTGCTGGGTCGTGGACGAAGGTTGCCGCGTTCACGGCGGCGGATACCGCAACGGCCGAGCCGTACTGGAGATGGTCGACTTCTATTGCGAACCCTGTGCCGAACGTGATCTTCGAGATGCCGGCTAGATGAATAGCACCGAAGAAACGATCGTCGATGGTGGTACCGGTGAAGACGCCGTCGTTGGCCACGCCGGCGATCGTTTCAATACTCTCTCCGGCGGCATCGAAAGCTTCCAGCGTTCCGGTCGCGCCGCCGTCTGTCCAGACGATCCCGGCATGAGTGGGCAAACCGCCAAGCGCATCGGCGTCGAAGGTGAACTCGATCGGAGTGGCGGACCACATAGCGTGACCACGATCTCTGGCGGTCGTCTGACCAGATCCATCAATAGCCCCGTCATCCTCGTCAACGGAATCCGTGCCAGTCGCGGCGAAACCGCGAATGGAGGAAAACGGACAACCTAATTCCGGGGGGTAACCGGGACAGTCTGCCGTGGCGGTTACGCCGAGCGTGTTGATCGCCTTGTCTTCAAAGTTATCGAGGTAGAAGTTGACGAACGGTACGTTCTTGAAGGGACTATCTTTGTTGTTGCAATCGCCCGAGGCCCTTGTGGCACCGGCGTCGAAGCATAGATAGTCCGATGGCCCCATTAGCTGACTATGCGCGGTGCCCGGGACTAACTGAATGTTGTCGATACCGGATTCGACACCGGCTCGCGGGGATGTCTCCATCGAAACCGCGAGCATCTGAACGTTGCTGACAACGTCCGAGAACAGAGCTTCTCCGGTGCTTTCCACGAGGGCCCAATCTCGCGAACTTTGCAGCGATGCAAACCTTGTGATCCAGCGGTCGATGGTGGTGACATCTCGACGACTTTGGTACGTTGTTCCATCGCTTCCGACCAAATGGATGAAAGTAGAAATCGTCGCGGCCGGATTGCCCGTGAAAAGGAATTGATCCCAAAGCATGCCGGAGAACGGGGAGAGATCTCCGGTGAACTCATCGGGGGCGACGACTAGGATCCCTGCCCGGCCTGTGTCCTCGGCACGCATGAAGCCACCCGGACGGCCACCTGTCGCCTGAACCGTAAGGACGGCGTTCTGTCCCTCAAGCAAATTCCAACCTTGGAGCGTATTGTCGCCGAAATCTGACAAAGGCCGGATAGACTGTGCACCTAGCGAACAGGCGAGAACGCCGATCAACAGAATTGGAAAAACGACGGAACGCTTGAAGTGCATACGCCTCTGGCCTCCGGTGACAACGCGATTATACCTCTACTTATCCACCTTCGGAGGTCCGCGAGTGGTTTCTTACTGCTAGCCCGGATATTTCAGCTGCCTGTTGTGGCATTAAACATTTATGGAGAAAACGTTAGCGCCACAGAAAACAAGCAGCCCTCCGGTTACAGAGTGTACCCAATCCCACTCTTGTCCAAATTAGCTTTGTCGAAAGCTGACTTGAACAGCACACTGCGCCCGGTCCGGTGAGCAGAGCGGGCCGTCGCGCCACGGAAACCGCTCCAGACGGGCCTTTGGGCTGCCTTTGGCGGTTAGCAGGGGTCGGCTGAATCCGCCTCGACATTCTGGACAGCATCTGGGGCCACCGGGAACCTGGTTTTTGCCTCGACCCTCTCCGGCCAATAAAATCAACAACTTACGCGTCGAGAACAGGGCCTGTTCAAGCTAATTTGGACAGCAGTGACCCAATCCCGCTTCTCGTTCGCCAGGCATTTTGGCCGCCAGGTCAGCGCCCAGTTTGACGGCGGGATTGGCCACAGGCCCAAGGATTAGGGGGCGCGGCGTGCCGCGCCCCTGCGTTGAACCCTCGCTCGCCCTGCTAGAAGATCACTTTCAGTCCCATCTGAATCAGCCGCGGCGCGCGAGCCGAACTGACCAGGCCGAAGTTGCGGTTCGCCACCGCGCCGTTGGGATTGCGGAACTGCGCATGGTTGACGGCGACGGCCTCAACAGCGCGTCGGAATAACGCTTCCTGTGACCGCATGCCTTCCCTTCGTGGAAAACCCAACAACATCGGCCAGATGATTGACAAACCAGCCGATACTCATTCTGTGGAGGACCTTTGCCGCTAGGGACACACACGCTTGGAAGTGACCGCGAGTCGAAAGCAACCACGCTTACCGGCCTGCTAGACAGATTCGAGAAGCAGCGGGATGCTTGTAGCCGGTTTATCGGTCAGTTCGCCAAAGAAGATCCGGCGGGCTTCCGTGAGGCCGCCTTAGTGTTCCTCAACAGAGGCGGGGACGGACCGGCCGAGCGATATTTGGTTCGATTCCTGCGTACTCAAGGCGATCTGCTGAAACTGCTCACGGATCCGGCAGGCCCGCACATTGATGAAGCAGTTCATCTTGCCTGTGTCTGGAGACCTCACATTTCTGATCTGGACGTCCTGCTGGCAAAGACTCTCAAAGGCGCGTCAATCCAGGAGGCAGAGCGTATTCTCCACATCCTCGGGTATGTCACGGAGAACAATCGGATTTTGCCACTACTAATACCCCTTATGGAGCACGGCAGCGAAAGAGTTCGCCAGAAGGCTGTTCTGATCTTCGGCAAGTTTTGCCAAAGCGCCATCTTTGCGGAAGTCTTTCTCCGAAACAGTGATTCGAGGATTCGTGCGAACGCGGTAGAGGGCCTATGGAAGGTCAGTGCCGGCTGGGCTGCGGATGCTTTACTCGAGGCGCTTGAAGATCCCAATAACCGGGTTGCCGCCAATGCTGCTCTTGGATTGTACAAACGAGGACACAAAGATGGCAGACAGGCGTTGGTCAGGATGGCGGCACATTCCAAGGCCGCCTTCCGTGCCAGTGCCGCTTGGGCCATGGGTGAGACGAGAGATGAGAAATTTCTGCCGGCCCTCGAGTTGTTGAAGGGAAACGCAGCGAAAATCGTGGTGCGGAAAGCCGCGACGGCAATCGACAAAATCATGCTCTGCCGCAAGAACCGGGCCGCGTCCCAGAGAGAATCCGGCAAGAGCTTGGAAAACGCCTCTACTCAAACCGTAATCCGTGCCGGGGTCCGCGGGGGCTCGACCAAGAAAGGCGTATCCAAGTCGGCGAAGCAGCACTCTCGAGTTCCACTTCGCAAGAGCGATCCCGCTCTGAGCAACGAACAACTCCTATCGATCCTCAAGCAATACATAATGAAGGCCGGAGTAGGCTACTCCGCTTGGTACGTCGGAGTTTGCCGAGACCCAAAGGAGCGGCTCTTCCAAGAGCATCGTGTCGTTGAATCCGGCGGGCTTTGGGTGTATCGACGAACAGACAGTCCGGAAACGGCCGAGGCAGTCGAGGACTTGTTCGTGAATCGGCATGGCGCTGACGGCAGACCCGGCACGGAAGAAAACCCAACCTACGTCTACGCCTACAAGAAAGTGCCGGGAACGGATCCGTGAATGTCGGGACTCTGTTGCGGTAGTCGCTAGTGTAGTGCGCCAATAGTACCGCAACATATAGATTTTCGGTCGGGGAAGAGGGACGCCCGTTGAATTGAAACGGGCTGACAAACCTTCAGCGGCGGGGCTTACCAGCCGTAAAACCGCTGGCCTGGAAACACCAAGCCGCGTGAACGCGGCTCAAATGGCCCGTACCACGCCATTAACAGGCACGGAAGCGACTCGCCATACGTTACGGTCTGATTGGCGCACCCCTAGGAGTCTGTCCGAGTATCAGCTTGACATAGCTTGACATAGTTCAGGTGGGGCGGGAAATTCGGGTGGTGAGGTCAGCGAGGAGTTGGAGCGGGAGGCTCGAAGGTCGCTGGGCTGCAAAAGCGGGCTGCAGGGACCGCGAAGAGCTGTTTTGAGAACGCAAACTAGGCCGCGGGCACCCTTTTTCTGGTTGCTGTCCGTAACTATCCATAACAGAGGGTGTGCATCTTCAAAATATTGTGCGTCAGGCACACCAGGGCCCATTCACCCTGCACTTTCTTGAACCCGCGCAGGAGAAATTGGCGAATGCCGCGGGCCTGTTTCATCTGTCCGAATAGGGGCTCCACGATCCCTTTGCGCTGGGCGTAAATCTTCGCCCCGGCCTTGGTGCCTAGCTTGCGCTGCATCCGCTCGACTCGGGTCGCTGCTCGCGGTATCCGCCCGCGCGGCGGCGCTCCTGCCCGCCTTCCGCGCTTCTGTCTGTTGGTGGCAATGTAGGCGTCGATCTTTTGCTCGGGCTTCTCGGGCGCTTCCAAAGATTCCAGGTTCTTCTCCGAACAGTAGCCGCTGTCGGCCAGCACTTCCTCGGGTCGCTGTCCCGACTGCTGCTCGACCGCTTGCAGCAGCGGCGTCAGTGGCTCTTTATCGTTCGCCGCTTGCGTCACCGTCTGCCCGACAATCAGTTGACAGCTGCTCTCCACCGCCGCCTGTGCATTGTAGGCCTGCAGAAACCCGTCGCCGCCTTTCATGATGCGCGATTCCGGATCGCTGAAATTGTACTGATCCTTGTCGCGCGGCTGGGCCTTCTCGACTTGCTCGGCCGATTGGCCTTGGGCGGCCGCCTTGTCTCGCGCCCTTAGTTTGAGGGCTTTCTGGGCTTGCCGAATCTTTTCCAGCCGCGTCTGCCGGCGCTGCAGCTCCTCGGGCAGATCCTGGCCCGTCTTGTCGGCCCCATAGCAGGCGTCCTCGGCGGCATCGACCTCCGCCGCCTCCGCCAGCATCCTCTTGACTTCCTCCCGAATCCGCTTCTCGGCTTGCTTCATCCGCCCCCAGCTCATGGCCTTGTGCTTGGAGGCGTTGGCTTTCATCTTCGTCCCGTCCAGCGCCACCCGCCCCAGCTTCAGCGCCCCTGCTTCCAAGGCCAGCCGCAACACCTGTTGGAAGAGTTGTTCCAGCGCTGGGAGGTGGATCTTGCGGAAATCCGAGAGGGTGCGGAAGTCGGGCTGGTTGCCAGCCGCCAACACTCGAAACGCCACGTCTTCGACCAGACGCTGGGCGATCTTGCGCGAGGAACGCACCCCCAGGCAGTAGCCATAGAGCAGCAGCTTCACCATCAGCCGCGGATGATAGGGCGGCTGACCGCGCCATTCTTTTTCATAGACGCTCTCGATGGCCGACAAATCCAGTTGATCGACCACGTCGCTGACGAAGTAGACGAGATGGCTTTCCGGCAGCCAATCCTGCAAACTGGGAGGCAGCAGCAGCTTCTGCTCGGGAAGGTAAGCCCGATAGGTTTTACCCATAAACCATTATCGCCCACTATTGGTTTTTCTCCAAGAAGAAAATGAATTCTCGGACAGACTCCTAGAGCAACCGTCTGGGCTTGCCCCCGCTATGATACCTGAATTATGCACTGCGGCGTGGACCTGAGGAGGGCTGAGCCGCAAGGGACCATTGGGAACCCCCGAAAACATGGGGTAAAAAGGTAGGCTGGCAAAGATCCCAGCTTCGCCAGCCAACCCCAAGGAGGTCACCCACATGGTTACCAGACGAAAACAGCATAGCTCCCAAAGGCCCGTCCAACAAGGCCCAGCCGTGACGGCCTCGCGACCCAATAAAATCGGGGCTTCGACGCCTTACCACTTCCGCGGCAAGAAGCCGACTCCCTACGGCGGCTTTCTGCCGGTGGTCGGGAGGGCGCTGATCTGAGAGCCTGGCTATGCGCTATGCATAAAATTTTATGCACTAGCCGTAACGCACTGGAAACACGTCACTTCCGAGCGAGGTTTTGACGACGCGGAATCTGGGCGGGAAGGGAAACCGGGGACGGAGAAGCCAAAAGACCAGTTGCCGAGCTACCACCTCACGACGACCGCCAACCCGCTACGAACGCAGCCACACTCGCAAAGTGAATCTGTGCATAATTCAGGTGATAAACTCACCTTCTGTAGCGAAGGCGGTGATTCTGTGAGGTCTCTTGTTTTTCAGGAGCTAAGGATTAGCGAACAGGAGTTCGCACTATGCCTGCGCGCCAGTGAAGCATACAGGAATGGCCCTCCCGCGCGACAGCAGTACATTGACGCCGACATGCCTCGACTATGGCGCATCTTTCGGAACATGGTTGGCTCGTCCATGACTTTTCCCGGTCCAACCTTAGACGTGGCGTCAGCTTGGGGTGTCCTTTTCCCAGCCATTCGCCGCTTTCTGCCTGGCATGTTCCCGTATTCCATCGCCGAAAGGCAGGGTGGTGAACTTCGCTACGATGGTTACACCATACGCATTCATCAATTTGAGTGCGATAAGGATAGATTTTCATGTGACAGTGAATCAGTCGGAACCGTGTTGCCTGAATTATGCACTGCGGCGTGGACCTGAGGAGGGCTGAGCCGCAAGGGGCCATTGGTGACCCCCGAAAACATGGGGTAAAAAGGTAGGCTGGCAAAGATACCAGCTTCGCCAGCCAACCCCAAGGAGGTCACCCACATGGTTACCAGACGAAAACAGCATAGCTCCCAAAGGCCCGTCCAACAAGGCCCAGCCGTGACGGCCTCGCAGCCCAATAAAATCGGGGCTTCGACGCCTTACCACTTCCGCGGCAGGAAGCCGACTCCCTACGGCGGCTTGCTGCCGGTGGTCGGGAGGGCGCTGATCTGAGAGCCTGGCTATGCGCTATGCATAAAATTTTATGCACTAGCCGTAACGCACTGGAAACACGTCACTTCCGAGCGATGTTTTGACGACGCGGATTCTGGGCGGGAAGGGAAACCGGACACGGAGAAGCCAAAAGACCAGTTGCCGAGCTACCACCTCACGACGACCGCCAACCCGCTACGAACGCAGCCACACTCGCAAAGTGAATCTGTGCATAATTCAGGTGTTGTTCAACGATATCCTTGAACATTTGATCGTAGATCCCGTATGGACACTCTTAGAAATTAACCGGGTGATGAAAAGCGACGGGCGCCTTGTGGTAGCAACTCCGAATGCCTTGGGAGCATTTCGGTTGCTTAACACCTGAATTATGCACTGCGGCGTGGACCTGAGGAGGGCTGAGCCGCAAGGGACCATTGGGAACCCCCGAAAACATGGGGTAAAAAGGTAGGCTGGCAAAGATCCCAGCTTCGCCAGCCAACCCCAAGGAGGTCACCCACATGGTTACCAGACGAAAACAGCATAGCTCCCAAAGGCCCGTCCAACAAGGCCCAGCCGTGACGGCCTCGCGACCCAATAAAATCGGGGCTTCGACGCCTTACCACTTCCGCGGCAAGAAGCCGACTCCCTACGGCGGCTTTCTGCCGGTGGTCGGGAGGGCGCTGATCTGAGAGCCTGGCTATGCGCTATGCATAAAATTTTATGCACTAGCCGTAACGCACTGGAAACACGTCACTTCCGAGCGAGGTTTTGACGACGCGGAATCTGGGCGGGAAGGGAAACCGGGGAAGGAGAAGCCAAAAGACCAGTTGCCGAGCTACCACCTCACGACGACCGCCAACCCGCTACGAACGCAGCCACACTCGCAAAGTGAATCTGTGCATAATTCAGGTAACATCCTTGCTGGCAGGACGCCTTCTACATGTAATGAGATAAAACCTAGCTCTATTTATCAGCGGCACAATAGAGAGTGGACTCCTTTCGAGGTCGAGTTGCTACTCGATGCATGTGGCTTTCAGGCCGCCTTGTTCACAACAAATACGGAACTGCTGAGAGAGGACGAAAGAAGTTTGTTGGAACTCGGCAGGTCTCGAGGTTTTACTACTCTACCAGATTCTCACTTCGGTCCAGAGTTGTTTGTAGTTGCAAAGAAAGTTTCACATGTAACACCTGAATTATGCACTGCGGCGTGGACCTGAGGAGGGCTGAGCCGCAAGGGACCATTGGGAACCCCCGAAAACATGGGGTAAAAAGGTAGGCTGGCAAAGATCCCAGCTTCGCCAGCCAACCCCAAGGAGGTCACCCACATGGTTACCAGACGAAAACAGCATAGCTCCCAAAGGCCCGTCCAACAAGGCCCAGCCGTGACGGCCTCGCAGCCCAATAAAATCGGGGCTTCGACGCCTTACCACTTCCGCGGCAGGAAGCCGACTCCCTACGGCGGCTTGCTGCCGGTGGTCGGGAGGGCGCTGATCTGAGAGCCTGGCTATGCGCTATGCATAAAATTTTATGCACTAGCCGTAACGCACTGGAAACACGTCACTTCCGAGCGAGGTTTTGACGACGCGGATTCTGGGCGGGAAGGGAAACCGGACACGGAGAAGCCAAAAGGCCAGTTGCCGAGCTACCACTACCACCTCACGACGACCGCCAACCCGCTACGAACGCAGCCACACTCGCAAAGTGAATCTGTGCATAATTCAGGTAACACTAGATGATGAACTGCAAAAGGACAGACGATGGCCGGAATGGCTTTACACTCATTTCGACGGGTACCGACGAAGACCGAAGGTTTACCCAAGCATCTGCGCGGATGATTACGCCTGAAGGTGCGCTGGCTCGGATATGAGCCGACAAGTTAGTTGCAAGATGCTGTCATCGTAGTGTTTGTTTAATCCGCGGCTGATACGCTAGGAGCGAGACACATGTGCTGCGGGGAAGGTGAGTAATGGTGAAGGGAATAGTCAGAAGGGGACTAGTGATGTTAGGGGGGGTGACGGTCTTAGTGCTGGTCGGTGGAGCTATCGGTCTGGTTGAGCGCTACGGGTGGCTACACCCATTGTTACGCGAACAAATTGTTGCAAGCAGCAGTCAGGGGTCCGCGAAACGCCTGTACGAGACTCATTGTGCAGGCTGTCATGGCGTGATGGGGGGCGGCGCCACGGGGCCTAAACTTAGCGATCCAGAGCGGCTCAGCGCAGCTAGCAACGTTGGGTTACATAATTTGATTAAGTCGGGCATTCCAGGTACTGAAATGCCAGGGTTTCAAACTCAGTTGAGCGACGAACAGATCTTGGGGGTTGTGACTTATCTCCGTAGGCTTGGACAGGCTCGGTGGAGCGGGCCCCTAAGACGAAGGATGGCGGAAAACAAGGGCCAACGCGACAAGGCAGCAGGGATCAGCTACGAACGGATTCTCGTGTCGCCGGCTGAGCCGGAGAACTGGCTCACTTATTCTGGTGACTATCGCAGCCATCGTCATTCGGCTCTGACTGAGATTAATACGGAGAACGTCCATCATGTGAGGCCTCTTTGGGTCTACCAAGTTAGGAGCCGGGGACTCTTTGAGTCTTCACCTATAGTCATCGACGGCATTATGTACGTCACTCTCCCTGACAACGAAGTTGTGGCGCTTAGCACCCGAACGGGACGTCCTCGTTGGAGGTACGAGCACCCAACGGCAGCTCACGTACCCTTGTGTTGTGGCAGGATCAACCGCGGGTTAGCAATCCTCGGCGATCTGCTGTTCATGGGTACGATCGACGCGCATGTTGTGGCGCTTGAAGCACGCACCGGTGCAGTGCGCTGGGATGTGGTTGTCGCGGATCACAAGAAAGGCTACTCCATCACGTCGGCCCCGTTAGTCGTGAAGGATAAAGTCATCGTCGGGATTGCTGGTGGAGAATTTGGGATCCGAGGGTTCCTTGATGCTTACGATGTCGCTACTGGCGACCGTGTGTGGCGGTTTTGGACGGTTCCAGCGCCCGGTGAGCCCGGCAGCGAAAGCTGGGATGGTGAAAGTTGGGGAACCGGGGGAGGGCCAACATGGCTGACCGGCTCCTTCGATCCTGAGCTGAACCTCATTTATTGGGGCGTCGGTAATCCGAGTCCCGTATGGAACGGTGATGGTCGGCCCGGCGATAATCTTTACACGAATTCAGTGGTCGCTCTGAACGCTGACACCGGCGAGCTGAAATGGTACTTTCAATTCACGCCGCACGGTGTCTGGGATTGGGATTCGAATCAAATTCCCGTCCTGGTCGACACGCTTTTTGATGGGCGACGGCGGAAGCTCGTCCTATTTGCGAACCGCAACGGATTCTACTATGTGCTTGATGGCGAGACCGGGGAATTTCTGCTAGGGAAGGCGTATGCGCGGCAAACCTGGGCGAGAGGGCTGGACCGTCGCGGCCGTCCGATCGTCAGGCCTGAAGCGATTCCGACCGAGCAGGGTGTGGTATTGTGGCCGTCTAGCGCTACGAACTGGAACAGTCCAAGCTATAGTCCTCAAACCGGTCTCTTCTACGTCGCTGTCCGCGAGAATCCTGGTCTGTTCATCAAGCGCGAAGTACAGTACAAACCGGGCGCTCGATTTTGGGGAGGGGTAATGGAAACTGCTCCTGGTCGTCATGAATACTATGGTGCGGTACGCGCTTTTCAGCCAGAAACGGGGGGAATTCGGTGGGAATTTAGATATCCTGCGCCGTCCATGGAGGGTCTGCTCTCGACAGCGGGCGGGTTAGTGTTTGGAGGAACGGAGCACGGCGATTTCTTTGCACTCGATGCTGCCACTGGTGAACACCGCTGGGAGTTTCAAACCGGGGGTGCCGTAAGAGCAGCTCCCGTTACCTACTTGAGTGAAGGCAAGCAACAGGTTGCTATTGCGGCGGGACACTCTTTGTTTGTGTTTGCGCTGCCTGATACTGGATACATGGATCTGTCTTCGGAAGCTCACATTCCCGAAGCTCCAGAGGTTGTCGGACGGCTGACCGCGAGAGACATTCTTGATAACGCCTCCTTTGCGACCATTGAATGGCCCGGTCAACCGACCTGGACCTACATCGCCGTTGACGGATCTGGGAAACTGTTTGAGATGGCCTCTCATTCTCCGGACAGTAGCACTGCGACCAGCCTTCGTTTGGCGTTGAAGGCTGGGTTCTATCGCATAAAAGGGCGCATTCGACTGCGGGCGGAGTCCGAGTTCCCAGTGGTCCTAGAGATTGTGCTCGCAGGGGCGAACGGCCTAGTGAAACAGGTTCTTAAGGAAGAATACCAGCCTTCGGAAGAGCGAGTCGCCAACAAAACCTTCGACGTTGCCGATGGCACAACTGAACTGGTGTTCAAAACCTACATGGGAGACCGTGCGACTAATAGCTGGGGAGCCACTCTTTATTTCGAAAACCTAGAATTGAGCATGCTGAATCCATGAACCTTAACACCTTTTTCTTATGAATCCTATAGTAAAGGCCTTCACGGTCTGCTTTGCGCGAGACAGAGGGACAGTCCAATCGTTGCCGGAGCCGGGGCGGCGGGAATTTTGTTCAGGACAGGCAGAAGAGCGAGAGTAAGCGGCGCCAGCAAAATGACCGTGTGCAATGCCTGACAAACACGAGGGCCGAGCGCAAGGGCCAGGTACTCAAGAGGATCAGCACCGTGGGAACACCTAGGGCTAGGAGCACCGCCAGGACAACTAAATCCAATGGCGATGAGCGATGAGCGACAAAGAACTCCCCGTTTTTCGACATGAGGGCATAGATGGGCTGAGCGACAGCGAAGGCACAAACGCCTATTATCTGCAGGAAGTCTACGAGTGGTTTCGACGCGTAGGTTTTAGGGTCTTTTCGGCTCATGGTCGATGTCCAATTTCGTAACGGGTCGTAGCGGGGAGCACACGTAGCAAGATACACTAAGTCAAGTGACGGTTATAGCTGGCCTGTCCGAAACGCACACACCGGATAGAATACACTAGTTCTATGACCGCTTGATAAGTGGTCTTTTGTAGCCGAATTTTCTACGCGCGGCTTTGCGATCGAACCTCCAGTCAATCTTAACCCCTTCGCGGTTGACTCGGCGGTTCCAGGCAGCCGCTTCGCGGCGCAGCTTCACCAGATCTTCGATGCGCCGCTTGCCCAAACATTGCCCCGAGAATAATCCAATCTCGATCTCCGCCTGATTCAGCCAACTGCCATGGACAGGCGTGTAGTGCGGCGTGAAGGCGTCCCAGATCTCTCCGCCGAATTCCTCTCCGCACAAATCCGTCAGCGACTTGCGGCTGTGCGTGGAGAGGTTGTCCATCACCAAGTGGATCGTCTCCGCCTCGGGATAGGCCATCGCCACCTCAAACAGCGCCTTGGCAAACTCCACCCCCGAGCGGTCCGGCGTCACGAAGGTGAAGTGGCGGCCCGCTTTGGGCTCGACCGCGCAGAAGACATTCGCGGTTCCGCGGCGTTCATACTCGCTGTCTTGACGAGCCTCGCGTCCCGGCGCGGCGGGCGTCGGCGGACGAACGTCGGCGTGCAGCCTCACCGGCTTCTCGTCCAAGCAGACAACCGGCTGCGCTGGATTGCAGGGTCTCTCATAGGTTTCCAGCACATCTTCCATGCCTGCGATGTAAGCTTCATCGAGTTCCGGAACGCACCACATTTTTTTTCCGCCACGGCTTGAGGTCGTGGCTGAGCAGCAAGATGCGGATGGTCTCTCGGCCGACGCGCGGGACCAATCCTCGCTTGATAGCTTCTTCGGCCACCAGCCGCACCGTCCAGCGGGCGCGGCCCTGCGGCGGATCGCTGCAGACCATGGCGATGATGCGCTGGCGTTGTTTGGCCGCAAGCAAGCTTGCCGCACCGGGCCGCTGCTTGTCGTAGAGCGCCCGTTCGAGGCCGCCTTGCTGATAGTGCCGGGCGAGATTGCGCACGGCTTGCCGCGTCAGGGGCAGGACTTCGGCGATCTGCGGCGCGCCCATTCCTTCTGCGAGCCGCAACAACGCAACGGCGCGCATCGCCACGCGGACCTGTTCGATGCCGCCACGCAAAAGCTTCTTCAGCGCTGCCTGATCTTTCTTGGAGACTTCAATACGCAGGGCGGGTCGAGGCATGTCTCAAGTATGCCCCAAAACATTTCGATACGAACATGTGTTTTCGTAAAATGTTCAAGCGGTCAAAGAACTAGTGAGATTGCTGAAAGATGGTGGCGGCCAACCACTGATGCGCCCGGGCCGCCCTTATCACCCGAAGCGTGATTACACTGTTGGGAGCCGAACCCCTCTTTTCTCGGAGGCCACGGCACGTATCGTCGTGAAATCGAGCCCATCCGTGAAACGCAAGGTTGGTGGAAAACGCAACGTCCGGGCGTTGATTCGTCGAGCTCGATGGCGAGAAAGCGCCGCAGCGAGATCGAATCGGCCAGGCGCCAAGCGATGCCGCGCTCGCCGTCGATGCCTTCGAAGTAACCGATCAGCAGGCTCTGCGGCAACGATCCACAATTCCTTCTGCCGCTGCCGCCAGTTGCGCCGTCCCATGGCCATAAACAATTCTACACCAAAGTATTTTTGGCTCTTCCGGCTTTCTAGTGGCCGGGAGGGCGGGGATGGTAGGCTCGCGGGATGCAAGACCGCGAGCTATACCGCCAGATTTTAGGCATTGAGAGTCCCTGGAAAGTCGAACGCGTGGAGTTGCAGCGGGCCGACGGCGAAGTCCATGTCTTCCTCGAACACGATGAACAAGTGCGCTGGTTCTGTCCCGAGTGCAGCGCCGAGTGCGGGCTCCATGATCATCAACCCGAGCGCTGTTGGCGTCATCTCGACACTTGCCAGTACCGCACGATTCTGCATGCCCGGCCGCCGCGCAGCGACTGCCCCGAGCACGGGCCGCGGGTGGTGCGACTGCCCTGGGCCGAGGTCTCCAGCCGCTTCACAGTGCTGTTTGAAGCTCTCGCGATCTCGTGGCTGAAAGAAGCCAGCCAACAAGGCGTCGCCGAGCTGCTGGCACTGAGCTGGGACGAGATTCACGGCATCCTCGAACGCGCCGTGCAGCGCGGGCTGGCGCGCCGCCGCGCCGAGCCGATCGCCCATCTGGGCGTCGACGAGAAGAGCTTTCGTAAGCGCCATCGCTACCTCACCGTTGTCAACGATCTCGACCGCTCGCGCGTGTTGTTCGTCGCCGAAGGACGGCGCCAGACCAGCCTGGACGGCTTCTGGGAGACGTTGAGCGAAGAACAGCTGGGCGGCGTCGAGGCCGTCGCGATGGACATGTGGGACCCCTACGTCGCCTCGACGCGCGAGCATCTCCCCGAATCGGATAAAAAGATCATTTATGACAAATATCACATCGCGGCGCATCTATCCAAGGCCGTGGATCAGGTGCGGCGGGCGGAGAACAAACGTCTGAGGGCAGCGGGCGACGGGCGTTTAAGCGGCACGAAGTACGATTGGCTGCGGCATCCGGCGAACTTTTCCGATGACGCCTGGCGCGAGTTTCGGGTCCTGCGCGAAAGCGACCTGAAGACGGCGCGGGCGTGGGCCTTGAAGGAGACCGCGATGCGGCTGTTCGACTATCGCCGCGAATCGGCGGCGCGGACTTTCTTCGAGCAATGGCTCGGTTGGGCCCGCCGCATCCGGTTGACGCCGATGGTTGCTGTGGCGCGGATGTTGGCAGCGCGTCTCGATAACATACTGACGTATCTGAAACATCGCATTACGAACGCGGTCAGTGAGGGGTTGAATTCGAGGATTCAATGGGTCAAGGCGACGGCTCGTGGTTTCCGCAATCAACAGAACTTCATCAACGCCATCTACTTCCACTGCGGAGGACTCGATATGGCCCCCGGCCACTAAAAAGCCGGAAGAGCCGTATTTGTTTTGGTAAGGTACTTGGTATTACTTTCACCACGGGCTTCTACTACTACTGTGTTACCTGAATTATGCACAGATTCACTTTGCGAGTGTGGCTGCGTTCGTAGCGGGTTGGCGGTCGTCGTGAGGTGGTAGCTCGGCAACTGGCCTTTTGACTTCTCCGTGTCCGGTTTCCCTTCCCGCCCAGATTCCGCGTCGTCAAAACCTCGCTCGGAAGTGACGTGTTTCCAGTGTGTTACGGCTAGTGCATAAAATTTTATGCATAGCGCATAGCCAGGCTCTCAGATCAGCGCCCTCCCGACCACCGGCAGCAAGCCGCCGTAGGGAGTCGGCTTCCTGCCGCGGAAGTGGTAAGGCGTCGAAGCCCCGATTTTATTGGGTCGCGAGGCCGTCACGGCTGGGCCTTGTTGGACGGGCCTTTGGGAGCTATGCTGTTTTCGTCTGGTAGCCATGTGGGTGACCTCCTTGGGGTTGGCTGGCGAAGCTGGGATCTTTGCCAGCCTACCTTTTTACCCCATGTTTTCGGGGGTCCCCAATGGTCCCTTGCGGCTCAGCCCTCCTCAGGTCCACGCCGCAGTGCATAATTCAGGTGTTAATAAAACGGTGCGCCGCAATAATGGCAGGCGTCGAGTTGGTGCAGCAGGTGGTGGGAGATCTGGCGGCAGAGCGTGGCGATCGATTGCGGATTATGCCGCTCGGCCCGTATCGGGCGCCCCGCGCGGGCGGAACTGCGCAGACGCCGCGGGCAGGGATATTCGTAACCGGCCGGCCCGCGCGGAGGGGGAAAAACGGCTCCTCTCGCCCACCAGGAACCCATACGCCGCGATACAAAGTGTCCCGTGATGGTGAAATCCCCGCCAGCCTCGGCCCTCATATTGGTTCAGTCCCAGCTCTTGCTTGAGTTCCTGATAATCCCGCTCGATGATCCAGCGCTGCTTGGCCAGTGCGACGAGGTCTTGGAGCTTCGTCGCCGCGGGCAGATTCGACAGCCAGTACTTGGTCGGTTCCGCTTCCCTTCGGGGCCATTCGATCAGCAGCCATTGCTCGGGATAAGCTTCGTGCCGCTCGTAGTCGCGATCTGCCGGACGCAGCCGCAACGCGGCAAAGCGCGAGCTCAGCTGGCGCTTCTCACCCTGCCGCCAGCTCAGCTTCTGCCAGGCCTTCAGCGGCAAGCCCAGCGCCAGCTGCCTTACCGCCAGTGGCTGCTGGGCGCCGCGCCGCAACAACTTCGGCGGACGCCCCTTCCCTTTGTATTGCCGCGGCGGCAAAGGGCCTTCCCCTGGCTTCCAGACGCTCGTCGTGCTCTGGATGCCGACGACGTACTCCAACTTCATCTCGCGCAGCTCGGCCCGAAACGCGCTGTCATTGCCATAGGCCGCGTCGGCCAGCACCACGCCCGGCTCGACTTCCTGCTCGAGCGCTTGGCGAATCTGATCGAGCGCGATTTGCGGTTTGGTTTGGAAACGAACTTCCTCGGGCACTCCCGCTTTGCGCCGGCGGCGGCGGTCCCGCGCCCAACTCTCGGGCAAGTAGAGGCGCCAGGCGAGCGGCAAACTGCTGTGCCAGGTGGCCGCCGACAGGCTCACCGCCACTTGGCAGTTTTCCTGTTTGCCCAGCTGGCCGCGGTACTGCCGCGCGACGCCGACCGAGTGTGCGCCTTTTTTGGGGATGCCGGTATCGTCGACGACCCAGGCGACGATAGGCTCTTTTTTCTTCATCAGCGGCAAGGTCCAACTGCGCACCTGAGCCAGCAGAGTCTGGTCGCTCCAGGGCGAGTCGGCGACCAGATGGTGCAGCGACTGGTGCGTGCGGCGGACGTTATGGGGCGCCAGACAGGCCGCCATCGGCTCGACGCTTTTGCGTTTCAGCGGCAGCAGCAGGCCCCGGCAATAGCCCTTCAGCGGCTCAATCCGGTCGGCATGTCCCGCGGCGAGCGCCAGGCTGTCCAGATAAGCCGCGAGACGTTTTTGTTGTGCGCCTGGCGCCGAAGTTTTGTTCGGCACATTCTTATGCTATCATATGTTATAACACAGTAGTATTAGAGCACTTCAAGCCGTACTGGGTGCGCGACATGAATGTGGAGGGTTGGGGAGATTCCCTTTTTTGAGCACCTTGTCTGAGCGTTATACTATGCTCAGATAAGGAGGTGCTCACCATGCCGACTTCTCTGTCAGAGCTGGAAGCGGACCGCAGCCAGCTGCTCCAGCAGTTCACCACCTTGGGGGACATGCGCCGCGGCTCTGTTTCGGCGTTCACTCGTCGCTGCGGCAAACCGAACTGTCACTGTGCCCAGCCCGATGACCCCGGTCACGGTCCCCAGTACCGTCTCACTCGCAATGTGAACGGGAAGACGGTCACCGAGAGCTTTGCCAATGAGGAGGCGCTGCGGAAGGCACAACGGGAAGTAGCCGAGTTTCATCGCTGCCAACAACTGGGCCGAGAACTGCTGGCCGTCAATGAGAAAATCTGCCAGTTGCGGCCGCTCGCCGAGACGCTGACAGCACAGGAAAAAAAACGGCGCGAACGATCCAACACGAACTCGCCCAAGAAGTGAATCATCTGCTCGAGGTGATCTTCACCGGCTGGCGCAAGAGCGGCAAACTGGATCTGGAGGCCGTCGAGACTGCCACCCGGATGACAATGCATCGCGCCGGAGCAGCGCTGTTGAGCGAGTTGCTGTCGTCCTCGGAGGCGGCGCCGCGCAAAGTCCCCTGCGGTTGCGGAGCTCAAGCCCCCTATCACGACACGCGCCCCAAACAACTCACCACCGTGGTGGGAGAGGTCTGCTTCGAGCGAGCCTACTACGTCTGCCCGCAGTGCCGGCGGGGACAATGCCCGCGCGACGCCGAACTCGATGTGGTGCGCACCGCCTGCTCGCCCGGGGTGCGCCGCATGATGGCGCTGATAGGCAGCGAAACCTCCTTCGAGCAGGGCCGCGAACAACTCGAGGTGCTGGCCGGCCTGGAGGTCACTGCCAAGGCCGTGGAACGGCAAGCCGAAGCCCTGGGCGCCGACATCGCCAGCCGCGAGCAAACCGAAATCCAGCGGGCCAAGCAACTGGAACTGCCCGAAGTTTGCACCCCCGCCGTGCCGCTGCTCTACATCGAGATGGATGGCACCGGCGTGCCGGTTGTGGCGGCCGAGACCGCGGGCCGCGTCGGCAAAACCCCAGGCCGGCCGCCGCGCACCCGCGAGGTCAAGCTAGGCTGCTTCTTTACGCAAACCGCGACCGACGACCAAGGCCGGCCGCTCCGCGACGAGGATTCCACCACCTACACCGCCGCCATCGAAGGGGCCGAGGAGTTTGGTCTGCGCCTCTACACCGAGGCCTGGCGCCGCGGCTGGAGCCGAGCGAAGAAGAAGGTCATCCTTGGCGATGGTGCCCTCTGGATCTGGAACCTGGCCCACCAGCACTTCCCCGGCGCGGTTCAGATCGTCGATCTCTACCATGCGCGGCAGCACCTCTGGGAGCTTTCCGCGAAGTTGTTCGGCAACGATGAGCGAGGCCGCAAACGCTGGACAGCGCGGCTGTTGGACAAGCTCGATCGGGGCAAGGTCGAAGCCCTGGCGAAAACCCTGCGCCAGTTTCACACAACGAGCGAAGAACGGGCTCACCTGCTCTCCAACCAAGCAGACTACTTTGAACGCAACGCCGAACGAATGCGCTACCCCTGGTTCCGCGAGCAAGGTCTGTTTGTCGGCTCGGGGGTGGTCGAGGCCGGCTGCAAGACCGTGATCGGCTCACGCCTCAAGCGTTCCGGTATGTTTTGGACCGTGCGCGGCGCCAACGCGATCATCGCTCTGCGCTGCTGCCGGATGAGCGGAAAGTTCGAGGACTACTGGGAGGCCCGATCAACCGCCGCCTGATCTCCCATATTTATGTCGCGCACCCGCTTGGGTATGGCGTACAAACTTGTTGCAACGGCAAGGCTTTCTATATATGCTGGGCACGGGAGTCTTGGGGCATCCTGGTCATCAGAGAAGAGCGATGTATCCGAAGCACATGGTCCTACTGCTATTCGCTCTCCTGATGCCGCTCACAGCCTCCCCCGCGGACCTCGGCAAGCTGTTGCGGAGTGCAGCGATGAACGGGTCCTCCAATAGGGCGCAAAGTCTGCTGGCCAAGGGCGCCGATGTGAATGCCACCGACACGTATGGTTGGACACCCCTAATGCTGGCGGCACTGGCAGGCCACGCTAGCGTTGTCCGAACCTTACTGGCGAACGGCGCCAATGTGAATGCGAAACGGAGGGGGGGCGCCACAGCCCTGATTTGGGCCGCGACCTCAGGCCAGACTGACATCGTGCAAAGATTGGTGGTTGATGGGGCGGATGTGGATGCAAAAGACCGGCAGGGGTGGTCAGCCTTGATGTGGGCAGGACATAACGGTCGGGGGTCCACCCTGCAAGCCTTACTAACGACAGGCGCGGATGTGAATGCGGAAGACAACAGCGGCCGGACTGCTTTGATGCTTGCAGCGGGCAACGGCCACATCGAGTGCGTGGGAGCGCTACTAGCCAAAGGCGCGGACGTCGACGAGAGAGACCAGAATGGATGGACACCCCTGCTGCTGGCGGCGAGAAACGGGCACGCCGACTGCGTTCGATCCTTGCTAGCCAACGGAGCGGATGTCAATGCCAAAAACAGCGATGGCCAGAGCACCTTGATGCTGGCGGCAACCAAAGCGCACACTGCCGTCGTGCGACTGCTCAAGGAGGCTGGTGCGAGGGAATAACGAACTCACTGTAGGTCGTTGCCGCAACTGCTCAACGACTGGTCATAGGATCGAAGATCCGCCGCCTCCGTGGTCGATGGTTGCTCGGGGGGGCGATTAGAAGTTAAGAAGTCTTTGGTGAAGTGGCGGGTGATCAAGCCCCGCCGCCCGGCGGCCAGGCTATGGCGTCGCGAGGGGTTCTGTCGAGACGAGTTAGGCCGCTGAGACCGGCTTGTCCAGGAGAGGTCAACATGAGTCAGAACGATTCCAACCCAACGTCCGACAGTCACATTCAGGAGGCGGGAGACGATTCAACCTCAAAGAACCGCTTCACGGAAAAGGGTTCGAGGGTGAGCCGGCGCCATCTTCTCGTTGCCGGCACGAGCGCCGCGGCGGCCGTCATCACATCGTGCAAGTCGCCGGCTGCACCGCCCCAGTTGCCGGGGGGCGCAGGCAACCAAGGGGACTCCTCGACTTCTCCACCGTTTGGCCAACCGCGGCGCGTGGAAGCCCTGAATGGTGAGCTGTCCCATCAGATGAATGTGGCGGTCACGGAATTGAGGGTTGTTTGCGACGGGAAGGAATCCGTCGGCCGGGCGCCGATGTATAACCAGGCCGTTCCCGGGGCTTCGCTTTACGTCGACCCCGGCAGCGTGATGAATATCGAACTGATCAACGAACTTCAGATACCGAACGACAGATGCGATCCCGCGGTTCACAACGAACCCGGATGCTTCTCGCATACCAACCTCCATACTCACGGGCTCATGGTGTCGCCCTGCAGTGTCGACAAGTCGGGCAGACCGGTCTGCACGGGTCCAAAAATGTGCCAGGATCTCGCCTTCTCATCGGACGACGTGCTGGTCGATGTCCCTTCAGGGTGCATCCATCGCCATTGCGTCGTCCTGCCGGATTTTCATGCGCCGGGCACCTTCTGGTATCACGCCCACCGGCACGGCTCCACCGCCTTTCAGGGGGCAAGCGGCATGGCCGGGGCAATCATCATCCGCGAACCCGCCGGGCAGGAGCTCGTTCCCGCGGAACTGGATAAAGTATGGCTGATGCAACAGCTGATCTTTGACCGGAGCGGCGAAATCAACCCTACGCTCGTCTATGGCCGCGGAATCATCGAACACTCAAAGGGGTTCTTTGTCAATGGGTTATGCAAGCCCACGCTTCAGATGTCGACCGGTCAAACCCAGCGTTGGCGGTTTGTCAACGCCACGGGGTGGCCTACCGGGCTCATGCAGCTCCGTCTTGTCAAGTGCAGCGACGACCCCAGCGCTGTCTGCGACGATTCGATTCCCCCTCCGGGCAACAACACTCCCATGCACCTGATCGCCGTGGACGGCATTTCGTTCTACGGATTCAAGCCGCGGCCCGTGGAGCAGCACTTGATGGCGCCGGGCAACCGGGCTGACTTCCTGATCAATATCCCCCGAGGGGGCAAGGGGAAGTATAAGCTGGTGAAGGACCAATACCCGGCGGACGCCACCGATCCTAACTCAGGGATTCCCGCCGGGGGATCTGCCGGCTCTCAGCAAGTTCTTGCTTTTATCGAGGTGCGCGAGTCGACCTTCGACGAGGAACTGCCTTCCGTAATCCCGGGCCTGCGGCCGTTCTATCTGCAGCCCATTACAAATGTAGACACGATTCGGCAGACGCCCATCTCGTTCGAGGTTCCCCAAGCGCAAATATTCCACATCAATGGGAAGCCCTATGACCCCAACCGGATCGATATCACAGTGCCGCTGAACACATCGCAGCAATGGACCCTGGAGAACAAGCAACCACCGAATTTTCCCAACCAGCTAGTGCACCCCTTCCATATTCACGTGAATCCGTTCCAACTCGTGGGTCACAAGATTGATCCGAATGGAGCTGATGAACCTTTCAATTGGATGTGGATGGACACGGTGGGCGTTCCGGCCGGCTCATTTGAAAACCCGGGAAAGCTGACGATCAACTCCCGGTTTCTCGTCTATAACGGGGAGTACGTGCTGCACTGTCACATGCTTTCTCATGAGGATCAAGGCATGATGCAGAATGTGCTGGCCGATGGCGATGGCGTTCCCCCCTGCACTCCTCTCTCGGTTCCGACCGACGCGGCGGTTCAGGCCGTCAGGAGGTCGTCGGCGCCCAGGCCTCTACCGCCCCGGAGCAGAGCGAGAGGTCGTAGCCGGCCGTAATCCGGGCCTAAAAATCGGGTGGCAGCTAGCCCGCCGAGACCAATTGTCGCTCAGATCGTAGCCCATCAAGCGTTCGCTCCGGGTAGTCCCAGAGCCGCTGCGTCGTGAAAAGATTCCCGAGGGCCGGGACTCGACAAGCAGCCGCCGGGGTAACTGTCGATAGAATCGCGTTGGACGATCTAATCGCTGCCTGACGTTCTTGAGAAGCTCGTCGAAGAGGCAGCACACCTCTGGAATCAAGAGCTGGTGGTGCTACGATTGGATAGCTCAACGGAAGCCTTGTTACCATTATCTATCTGAACCACGGTACAACCGGATCGTCATGATAGGCCGCACCATCAGCCACTACAAGATCCTCTCCGAGCTTGGCCGGGGCGGCATGGGGATCGTCTACAAAGCCGAGGACACCAAGCTCGAACGCACGGTTGCTCTCAAGTTCCTCGCTCCGCATCTGCTGCAAGACGAAGAAGCCAACAAACGTTTCCACCGAGAAGCGAAGGCGGCTGCTTCCCTGCATCACCCAAACGTTTGCCCCGTGTATGAGATCGCTGAGGTGGATGGCGAGACCTTCATCTCGATGGCCTTCATTGAAGGCGAAAGCCTCGACAAGAAGATTGAACAAGGACCGCTCAAGATTGCCGAGGCTCTCGACATTGCCCAGCAGATCGCTAGGGGCTTGGAGGCCGCGCACGAGAAAAAGATCGTCCACAGAGATATCAAACCCGGCAATGTGATCGTCGATGAAAAGGGTCATGTCACGGTGATGGACTTCGGCCTGGCCCTGCTGACGGAGGGCTCGAAGCTGACCCTGCTCGACACTACGGTCGGCACGGCAGCCTACATGTCACCGGAGCAGATCCAGGGCATGGAGGTAGACCATCGCACAGATATTTGGGCCCTGGGTTGCGTGCTTTATGAGATGGTTTGTGGGCAAAGGCCATTCAAGGGCCTTTACGACAAAGCGCTTCTCTACGAGATCGTCCAGGAGGAGTACGAACCAATTACTGGGGTCCGTGCCGGCGTGCCGATGGAGCTGGAAGTATTCATCGGCAAGTGCCTGGCCAAGGACCGCGAGGAGCGCTACAAGGATGCGGGCGATCTGGCCGTGGACCTCAAGACCCTTCAAAAGAGAATTGAGTCGGGCAGGTCGGCTATCCTGCGAACCTCAGCCGCGGGTGCGAGCAAACAATCAGCTTCCGCAACAGTCGCCGGCTCCGAGGAGCGTGAACCTAGTGGACAGGCAAGAGCTGCCAGGACTGAGTCAGTGCAGCGGGGAACACGAACCCGAGAACGCCTGCTTGCCGTGGTCTCGGCGGTGCTGCTGATAGCGCTCTTCGTTGTCTCTTTTATTCGCTTCGGCGAGCAGACTCCCGAACTTGCCGTGCGCCGGTTTTCCTTCACCCCGGAGAATCTCCATCCCTTGGCGCGAGATAGCACTCGCGGGCGCGCTGCGATTTCACCCAATGGCAACCACATCGTTTACCTCGGAATCGAAGACGAACCGGCGCTCTGGGTCCGTGACATCGATCGCGAGGAGCCTCGAAAGCTGGCTGGAACCGAAGGCGCCCGTGACCAGGGTTTATTCTGGTCACCCGACAGCCGGTTCGTCGGATTCGCCACGGACACTCATCTGATGAAAGTCCCTGCGGAAGGGGGTTCGGTGGTCACGCTCGCGGCGTATCAGAATGAGTATCGCTCGGGTTCGTGGAGCCCGGATGGCCGCTCGATTGTATTCAGTGCGGGATTCCCCCCGAGGCTTCTCGAAGTCTCCGATCAGGGAGGAGAACTCAAGCTGCTATTCGATCCTGAAATCACCGAACGCGGGCGCGGCAACTGGTATCCGTCGTTCTTGCCGGACGATGCCGGAGCGCGCGCCATTGTTTTCAGCGTGGGGACGGTGAACGATCAGGAGATTGCAGTCAAGAACCTGGAAACGGGTGAGTTCACGGTGCTCGCTGTCGGCGCGTGCCCGGTTTACTCGCGGACCGGACACATTGTCTACCAAACGAATGCCCATGAGGGCGGATTGTGGGCTTTGCCGTTTTCGATCGAGAAGTTGCGGGCAGCCGGGGAACCGTTCCGCGTTGCGGAGGGCCTCGCTGATCCGACCGTCGCGGATGACGGCGCCTTGCTAGCCGTTGACTTCGAGCGTCTAAGGCCGCGGCAACTCGCCTGGTTCGACCGGGCCGGCCAGAAGCTAGGCATGATGGGCCAGCCCCAACAAGGGATGTTAAACCCGAAATTGTCCCCTGACGGCAGGCGCGTGGCAGTTGGCGCCACGCAGGGCGGAGACCAGGACATCTGGGTGCATGACGCGGATCGCCCGCTGAAGACTCGCTTGACATTTGACCCGGGGAGGGAAGAATTACCTGTGTGGTCGCCCTCGGGGAAGCAGATTGCATTCAGTTCCAATCGTCGCGGCAACATGGACCTGTTCGTCCGAGCAGCCGACGGCAGCGGCCAAGCAACCCTTCTGATGGATACGCCCCAGCTCGAATTTCCGCGCGACTGGTCCGCCGATGGCCTTGTTCTGATGTACTCGTTCTCGGGCGGGCAGACCGGAATCGATATTGGATATCTTCAGCGCAAATCGGAAGGCGCCGCCTTTGAACCGCACGTCTTTCTGCAAACTGCTTTCACGGAGAGCAGTGCACGGCTTTCTCCCAATGGGCGCTTCGTTGCTTACCATTCCAATGAGTCGGGCCGAAGGGAGATCTACACGCGGGAGTTTCCGGAAGGCGCCGATAAGCGGCAGATCTCGGCAAGCGGAGGTCGGCGACCGCGCTGGAGAAAGGACGGCTCCGAGCTGTTCTATGTTGAGGGAGATACGCTCATGGTGGCCGCCGTTTCGATGAATGAAGACTTCTCCACGGGGCCGCCAAGACCGCTCTTCCGCCACCCCGGCCTCCGCGGCGGCGAACTTAAGTACGACGTTTCCGCCGACGGGCAGCGATTCGTCGTCATCGAAGACGTGGAAGACGAGAACGCGAAGCGGCCTTCTATCCACATTGTCCAAAACTGGTTCGCCGAGTTCCGCGGCCGCGAGCAGGACTGAGCCCAATCAAGTCCGCACGGTCCGGTGGCGCTAGTCAGCCGAGAGCACCCGCCACGGCCTTCCTGGAGCTTTTCCCCGACTGCCGAAGTTATTCGCCAATTTGGATCGGCGTTGGGATGGTCGGCCTGCTTGCTAACCTAAATCGTAGACCACACGGTTCGCAAGCCCGACTATGCGCCCAGTAACCCGGATGACCGCCCTGCTGCTCATACTGCTTTCATTAGCTTGCCAGACCGGCGACACGGGATCCTCTCCGGGCTACTCACCCGAAAACTCCATGGATATCCAGCAGCGGCTTCGCAACTACACCTCCTTCCGGCTCGAAAGCGACCTGAGGGTCCTTTCGGAAAACCAGCGGCGGATGCTTCCGCTTCTCATCGAAGCCGCCGATCTGATGGACGGCCTTTTCCAGCAGCAAGCCTATGGCGATCTCGACCGGTTGCTGGCCGGTATCTCCGACCCCGGCGTGCGCCGCTACGCGGAGATCAACTATGGGCCCTGGGACCGTCTGGCCGGCAATGAACCGTTCGTCGAGGGCGCGGGCCCGAAACCGCCCGGCGCGAACTACTATCCCGCGGACATCACCAAGGAGGAATTCGAAGCCGCCGCGGCCGAATCCCCCGAGCGCGCGAAGGCCTTGCGCGGCCTCTACACTCTTGTCCGCCGAGACGAGCGCGGCAAGCTGATCACGCAGCCTTACCACGAAGCTTTTCGCGAACCGCTCGAGCTAGCCTCCTCCAAATTGAAGCAGGCGGCGGCGCTGGCCGAGGACGCCGGCTTCAAGCGCTATCTCGAGCTTCGCGCCGAAGCGTTCCTCAGCGGCGACTACCAGCCCAGCGACTTCGCCTGGATGGAGATGAAAGACAACACTATCGATGTCGTCATCGGCCCCATCGAGACCTACGAAGATCAACTGTTCGGTTACAAGGCGGCCTTCGAGGCCTATGTCTTGATCAAGGACAAGGAGTGGAGCGATCGCCTGGAGAAGTACGCCGCCTTCCTGCCGGCGCTCCAGAAGGGACTGCCGGTTCCCGAGGCTTACAAGCAGGAGAACCCGGGAACGGACTCCGACCTCAATGCCTACGACGTGATCTATTACGCGGGTGATTGCAACGCCGGCTCGAAGACTATCGCCATCAACCTGCCCAACGACGAGGAGGTTCAGCTCAAGATGGGCGCCCGGCGGCTGCAGCTCAAGAACGCCATGCGCGCCAAGTTCGACAAGATTCTGATCCCGATCGCCGGCCTGCTGATCGAACCCGCGCAGCGCCGGCACGTCACCTTCGACGCGTTCTTCGCCAACACGATGTTCCACGAAGTCGCCCATGGACTCGGCATCAAGAACACCCTCGACGGCAAGCAGACGGTTCGCGCCGCGCTCAAAGAGCACTCGTCCGCGCTTGAAGAAGGCAAAGCCGACATCTTGGGGCTGTACATGGTAACGAAGCTCCACGAGCAAGGCGAGCTGGGCGACGCGGACTTGATGGACAATTACGTGACCTTCCTAGCCGGGATATTTCGGTCGATCCGCTTCGGAGCTTCCAGCGCTCACGGCATCGCCAACTTGTTGCGCTTTAACTTCTTCAAGCAGGCCGGCGCGTTCTCCCGCGACAAGCAGACCGGGACCTACGCCGTCAACCTGGACCCAATGGAGCAAGCGGTCAGCGCCCTGTCGGAGAAGATCCTGCGCTTGCAAGGCGACGGCGACTACGAGGGTACGGTGAAGTTTATCGCTGAGATGGGAGTGACCGGACCCGTTCTGGGCGAGGAGCTGCGGCGAATCGCAAGCGCGGGGATCCCGGTCGACGTAGTGTTCGAGCAGGGATTATAGTTTCCCGGGCGACAGCGGTTCGACTTTGGCGATTTGCCGCGCGAACACTTCAGGGTCGCTCGTCGGCAACTCGCAAACCCTTTTTTCGCAAACATATGCGGTCGGCTTGCCTTTGATCGCCCGCTTGCCTTCGACGAGAGGAATTAATTTCGCGTGAGCCGGCAGTTCGTGTTCGGGGATAACGGCGAGTACGCGGTTTGGAAGGAAACTCTTGCGGAGCCGCGCCAGGAAAGGTTCCGCTTCCCCGCGAGACGCGGGAGTAACGATGATAATTTCCTTCGCCGTGTCGAGTTGGAAGTCCAGAGCCAGCAGCATCTCGGAAAGCGCCGCCGGAGACTTCTTGAGAATCGGATCGAACGCCTGGAACGCTCGCTCGGCCGTTTTTCGGTAACGATCCTCGGTCGTGAACTCGTGCAGCCGAACGAGATTCATCGCGGCCACGGAATTGCCGGAAGGCTCCGCTCCGTCGTAACTTGGTTTCTCCCGAGCGAGCAGCTTTTCGTGGTCATCGCTGGTCATGAAGAAGCCGCCGTTCTCCTCGTCCTGGTAGTGCTCTTCGAGTACGTCTTCGAGAGCGACCGCCTCTCGCAGCCAATCGGGCTTGCCTGTAGCCTCATAGAGATCGAGCAGGGCGGCGATCAGGGAGGCGTAGTCGTCCAGATAGGCGTTGTGCCGCGCCCGCCCCGACTTGTAGCTGCGCAGCAACCGCCCGTCCCGGCGCAGATTCTTCAACAGGAACGCGGCCGCCCTCTCGGCGCGGCGGGCATAGCGCGCGTCACCCAATACGAGGGCTGCCTGTGCGTGGGCTGAAATCATCAGTCCGTTCCAGGCGGTCAGGATCTTGTCATCACGCAACGGCGGCGGACGCCCGGCCCTTGCCGCGTACAGCTCTTCCCGCGCTTCACTCACCAGCGACCGCAACTTCTCCGGGGGCAAACCAAGCCGGCCGGCAACCTCGGCCGCCGCCTTCGGACGATGGAGAATGTTTCTGCCCTCGAAGTTGCCTTTCTCTGAAACTCCGTAGTAAGCCGCAACTGCCTTGGCGCGTTCTTCTCCCAAAACCTCGGCAATTTCGGCGGGCGTCCATGTAAAGAACCAGCCTTCCTCACGATCGCCTTCCGGGTTCAAGCTGTCCGCGTCGGTGGCTGAATAGAAGGCGCCCTCGGGAGAAGTCATGTCGCGCTCCACATATCGCAGGATGTCTCGCGCCACGGCGGCGAAATCCTCGCGGCCCGTCGCCTGGTATCCCTCCAAGTACGCCGTCACCAGCAGGGCGTTATCGTAGAGCATCTTTTCGAAATGCGGAACAAGCCAGCGCTCGTCGGTCGAGTAGCGGTGAAATCCCCCGCCCGCCTGGTCGTAGATGCCCCCGCGGGCCATCTTTTCAAGCGTCAGCTCGGCCATCTCGAGCGCGCGTTCGTCGCCGGTCCGGCGGTGGTAGCGAAGCAGCCCGCGAATCGGCAAACTACTCGGAAACTTCGGCGAGCCCTTGGTCCCGCCATTTACCTCGTCAAAGCGGCCTTTGTAGAAGCTCGCGAGCTCGTGCAGGACTTCCGGCCCTGGCGTCTCGGTTCCTGCCTGCGGTTCCATCATGCGGCCGATGGCCGCCGTGATGTCTTGAGTCTGCTTGGTGATGCGGCCGGGATCGTCGTCGTAGATGTCTTTCAGTTTGGCCAGGAGCGTCAGAAAACCCATGCTGGCCCCGCGGTCGCCGTCGCGAGCCGGGAAGTAGGTCCCCGCGTAAAACGGCTCACGATCGGGCGTCAGCCACAGCGTCATCGGCCAGCCGCCGCTGCCCCGCATGGCCTGGACAGCGCTCATATAGATGGCGTCAATGTCTGGGCGCACCTCACGGTCCACTTTGATCGGAATGTAGTTTTCGTTGATGTAGCGGGCGATTTCTTCGTCGTCGAACGATTCCTCTTCCATCACGTGACACCAGTGGCAAGTCGAATAACCGACGCTGAGCAGCACGGGCCTGCCGAGCGCCCGCGCCTGGGCGAAAGCCTCGTCGCCCCAGGCGTGCCAGTTCATCGGGTTATGAGCGTGCTGCAGCAGATAGGGGCTCGACTCGAAGAACAGGCGGTTGGTGTATTTGGGAGTGCCGTCTGGATTCAGGTGTTGAGTTCGCGGTTTGTAGCCCGGTTCTCGTTTTGCCCAAGCCTGCCGCAGCCGATCATCAAGTTCATCGCTGGGGGCGCCGGCGCCAGGCAGCGTCGTATTGATGCGTCGGGTGGCCGCCGCGTTCGGTTGCTGGGCCTGTCCGGCTTTCGAGGGAGCCACGGCGTCACCACAAGATACGAGGATTGGAATGCAAAAGAGGGTGCAGCGGCATTGCCGGAGGAATGGGGATTTGCGAGCCACTGGGTTTATGGTAGCGGGTCATGGCAGGGGCTCATGTGGCTCAATTTCCTCGACGCCGCGAAGTTGCTCAACATTGTCCGCGCCCGGAGCCAAAGGGCGGGCTCAAGCGGGTCTCGACTCTCCAAACGGCGCGACAAATCATATCCATAGGCTTCAGTTGCGGGTAAGGCCTGTCGCTGCAGGTTGAAGCCGCAGCATCCCACTTTACAATGAGCGGGAGCTGGCAACTCTCGGGTAAGGCAAGCGGATTGCTTGGTAGAAAAGAGGATATTGTTCATGCGCCGGCACCTGTCTGAAAGCGAGATTCGCGGCCTCTATGATCGGCTGGCCTTTAGCTACGACCCTTGGGGCATGCTGACCGAGTCGCGCGCCCACGAAGAAGTCCTGTCTCTGGCGGGCATCTCACCGGGAGAAACGATTCTCGAGGTGGGCGTTGGGACAGGATGTTTGTTTCGCCAAATCGCGGCGGCGAACGCGACCGGTCTCACTGTCGGGATCGACATCAGCAGAGGCATGCTGGCCCGGGCCGCCGCGAAAATGCCGGAACTCGCGGCGCAAGGCCGGCTTCACATCGGGAGCGCCTTTGCTTTGCCCTATCAGGACGGCTGCTTCGACGCAGTTGTCGGAGCTTATATCCTTGACATCATCCCGGACGAGTCGCTGGGCACTGTACTACGGGAGTGGCGCCGCGTCTCGAAAGCGGGCGGCCGCTTGGTGCTGGCCGACATGACCCACGGCGCCTGCTGGTACAACCGGTTCTGGGGGTTGCTGTACGACCTGCACCCGAAGCTCATGGGCGGATGCCGGCCCGTCAACGCAGAGCCATATTTGCGTGAAGCCGGTTGGCGGATGGTGGAGCGGAAGGAGCTAAGCCAGTTCACTTTTTCATCCGAGGTGATCTTGGCGAAGGCGATTGCTTGAATGGCCCGTGGCGCGGAGCGGGGTTAATTCGAGGCTACTTGCTGAGTGATGGGCACTGGCACGAAGTCTTTCAGCAATTCCCCGGTGGTTGGGTTGTAGACACGGACGTGGCCGTCGAATCCGCCGAGCGCTACCCTGTCACCGCTAGGGTGGAATTGAATTACGAAAATGCCCTGGGGCACTCCCTTGCATGTAGCCATGCGTTCGCCGGTCTCGGTGTTGTAGATCGGCGCCTCGTCGCTGAGTCCGCCGACCGCAATGCGGCTGCCGTCGGGGCTGAATGCCAGCGCCAGAATATTCGCTTTCTGCTCTTCGAATTTCCGTACCAAGGTTGAGTCATCAGCAATTTTGAGGGCTCTCGGGCGGTCCATCATGTAGAGATAGGGAACACGGTCCAGCCCTCCGATCAGGACGTAATCCCGACGCGGATGGCGCTCGATAGCGAAGAGCTGCTCGCGCAGCAGATTGACGTTTTCGAGAAAGGCTCCGGTCTTGGCGTCGGCCAGTTTCGCCGCGCGGTCCCGGCCCACGGTCACGACGCGTTTGCCGTCGATTCCAAAAGCGGCATCCAGCACCCAGTCTTCGTGATGCCCGGCTTTGAACAGTTCCTTTCCGGTGTCGATTTCGATGACGCGAACGCCCTTGTCGGCGCCGCCGATGCAGACGTACTTGCCGTCGGGTGACACGGCTCCGCCGAAGACGGTATCAGTGGTCACATCAATCGAGCGCAGCAGCTTTCGCGACGCTACATCCCAGACCTGGATCTCGCCGTGTCGCGCCGGCGCGCCGCCGACCGCCACGAGTTTCGTCCCGTCCGGTGTGAACGCGAGCGAGTTGATGCGCTCGGACTTTCCCAGCAGCCGGGCAACGATCTCCGAGCCGTCAGCCTTCAGCAGAACGATCTCTTTGTATGCACCGACGGCCAGCAGCGAGCCGTCAGGAGAATAGGAAAGTCCGCTAATCAGCGGGGCTTGGGTGTAGACCGGAGGCTTTTCGGGAACCTGCGGGCCTTTTTCCGACGCCGGGGTGTCGTCCTTCGCGCCCTGCTCGATCCAGAGCCGGAACAGTGCGATCTCCGCGTCGGGAAGGGGCTTGCCCCCCATCGGCATCAATGGTTCGAGTTTTCCGTCGAGCATGCCGACAACCCGGCTCGAGTCAGGCGAGCCGGCAGCAAGAATCGGACCCTTTTGTCCTCCCTTGGCGATCTGGTCGTACTCAGTCAGCACGAGTCCACCCATTTTTGTGGCGGCTTGATGGCAACCTTGGCATGAGCGCTGGATGATGGGCTTGATGTCGTTGAAGTAGCTGACGTCCTGTGCCACGAGCCGCGAAGAGACCAGCAGCGCAATCAAGACGACGAGCCCGCGGCCGAAACTGTATTTTCTGAGCTGCTTCATCGTTTACCTCGGATCGGGAAATTCAGTCCCCGGCAAGACTAAAGGCATTATACATCAGCGTGTTCCGCATTCCAATCCAAAGCAACTCTCGCGGGCGTCTTGTAAGTGCTGGCGCCCAGCGCCCCCGTTCCCCCACAATGGGGCCATGAAATGCCACTTGTCAAGGCGCCGATTTGTAGGATCCTCGTTATCCGTGTATGCTCTAAGCGCAATGCCGTTTGCAAAGCCCCAGCGTATGCCTAGTGGATCACTTACCGACGTTCCGGGTATCCAAGTAGGCCACTTCACGCACGACAAGCGCCCGACCGGCTGCACCGTGGTATTGACCGGCGAAGGCGCGGTCGCCGGCGTGGACGTGCGCGGCGGCGGTCCCGGGACACGGGAAACCGACTTGCTGCGCCCGGAAATGTCCGTCAAGCAAGTCCACGCGGTGGTGCTCTCCGGCGGCAGCGCCTACGGGCTCGCGGCCGCGGACGGAGTGATGCGCTACCTCGAAGAAAAGGGCATCGGGTACCGCGTGGGTCCTGCCGTGGTGCCTATCGTCCCGGCGGCCATACTGTTCGACTTGCGTGTCGGTGACCCCAGCATCCGGCCAGACGCCTCATCCGGCCGCCAGGCCGCCCAAGCCGCGACGAGTGATCCGGTTGCCCAAGGCAACGTCGGGGCCGGAGCCGGTGCGACCGTGGGGAAACTCCTCGGCCCCGGCCGGGCGATGAAAGGCGGGTTGGGAAGCGCCTCGATCGAGTTGCCGGGGGGCCTCGTCGTTGGGGCTCTTGCCGTCGTCAATGCTGTTGGCGACATCGTCGATCCCGATACAGGCGCCCTGCTGGCCGGCGCCCGTACCGAGGACGGCAAGACCCTCGCGAACAGCATGGAGCGGATACTCAACGGACATGGATTAGGCGAGCCGGGGGAAGCTCAAAACACCACCATCGGCGTCGTGGCAACCAACGCCACCTGGACGCAGTCCCAAGCGACGAAGGTTGCGCAAATGGCCCATGACGGGCTGGCGCGGGCGATTCGTCCCGTGCACATGCCATTCGACGGTGACACCGTTTTCGCACTCGGCACCGGTGGCCGGCAAATCGACAGGCAAGCTCTCGGCTATGTAGGCGCTGTTGCCGCCGACGTCATGGCCCAGGCCGTGGTCTCCGCCGTAGTCCACGCCAGCGGGATCTCCGGGTACCCCGCATACAGCGATCTGGCGGGATGACCGCGGCGCTACCTGCTTGCCGACTCGCAGACAAGCCAGACGAAGTTATTGAAAACAAGTTTATGTTCGAAATCACCGGCAAGTTTACGCGGCCACCAAACCTGCAACAGTATCGGGTAGTGTTGTTTTGGACCATATTGACACCTGAATTATGCACAGATTCGGCGTAGCCATCGCCGATGGAGTTGTGGCGGTAGCGGCAGTCGTGTCAACTCAGTGATTTAGCAAGTCGTCTTTTCCTCTGTTTCCCTCCCTGTTTGAGCCGCCTGCCAATCCCGGCGGGCAAAAGCGGGCGGGCAAGCGGCGTGTTCCCAGTACGTTGCGGCGAGTGCATGAAATTTTATGCATGGAGCGCCCCTCAACTCAGCGCACCCTCCACCACCGGCGCGAAGCTCGATCCCGGTGGCCCCATCGCCCGCAGCCGCCGCATCAGCCGTTCAAACAGGCCCTTTTCCTCATAATGATCGCTGTAGCTGACACCCGTTCTGCCGGCGTGCCGCCAGATCTTGGCCGCCACGAACAGAAAGCGCAGCCGCGCCGTCGCCAGGGTGGTGTGCCGCAGTGTCTCCACGCTGGCTTGGGCTTCGCGGTTGAACAGCAGCAGCCAGCAGTTGAGGTTGTAGGCCAGCATGGCCAGCTGAAAGTGATTGCGGTTCATGTCAAAGCGGCGCGAGGGATGGGCCGCCAGCCCGGCGTCGTTGTTGGCCTCCTTGATGAGGTTCTCGGCTGCGGCGCGCTGATTGTAAAACCACACCACCGCCGCGATCGGTTCGGCCAGGTTGGTGACAAACACGCGGTAGGTGTAAGCGCTGGTGGCAAACAGCTGGTATTGCTCGGCCGCGCCGGCCGCGGGTTCGTTTTCGTAACGCAGCGCCAGGAAACGACAGGCCCGCGCCCAGCCCTGCGGCTGGTAGAGGAATTCGCATTCCGCATCCGCATCGCTGTGGGGCGAGGGCTTCCAGGCCGCTTGCTGCAACTGCTCGACCAGCCGCCTGGTCTTGCGCGCCACGATGACGAACTGACAAGCCGCCTTTTCATAGGCCTCCACCGCCTCCCAGCAATAAAACCCGGAATCGGCCCGCGCCAGGATTTTCTTCACGCCGTGCGGCAAAGCCCGAAAGGCGCTCTCGAGGTGGGCGGCGATCTGCCGGCCCGTGGGCCGGTCGCCGTTGCGCAACCCGCCCATCAGGTATTCGCGCGTCTCGGCCAGGAAAGTCAGTATCGGCTGGTAGCTGCGCTTGCCCTTGTTCTTGGGGTTGTAACTCTTGCGCCCGCCCATCTGGCGGCCGTAGAGCGTGTGCACGGTGGTGTCGGTGTCCAGCGTCACCGTCTCCAATTTCACCTGGGCCGCGGCCCAGACTCGTTCCCGCAGCTGGCGCTGAATGGAAAGGATCTGCTTCGCCACGTTGAGGTGCAGCGAGGCCAGAAAGCGCCACAGCGTGGACTGCGGCGGCAGACGCGTCACTTGCAAGATGCCGGTCAAGATGGGGTCGCGGGCGATGAAGCGGAGTTGGTTCAGCCGCGCAAAGCCGACATAGAGGCCCAGCACGAGGGCCAGCACAAACTGGTAGAGGCTCATCACACGGGTGATTCGTTTGTTCGTGATGGTTTCTTCCAGCAGCGCCTGGAAGCCGAGTTTTTCGAGCAGGGTGGCGACGGGCAGCAAGCCGCCGTAGGGAGTCAGATTCTTGCCGCGGAAGTGATAAGGCGTGGCAGCCCCGATTTTATTGGGCCGCGGGGCCCTCGCGCCCCGGCCTTGTTTGACGGGCCTTCGGGAGCTATGCTGTTTTCGCTTGGTAACCATTTGGGTGACCTCCTTGGGGTTGACTGGCGAAGCTGAAATCTTTGCCAGCCTACCTTATTACCCCATGTTTTCGGGGGTCCCCCAAATGGCCCCTGGCGGCTCAGCCCTCCTCCGGTGCACCCCGCAGTGCATAATTCAGGTGACACGGTACGTATAGAACCTTAGAATATGATGCAGGAGTCTGCGGCGCGACCGGAATAGGTCGTGTCCCCCCCCCATGCCCGAAGCGGATGAAAGTGTTTCGACCCCTCAAGAGGCCGCTGTCGGCACTTCCGCGGAAAAGAAAATAAACATTGCCCTCGCGGACGATCACACGATCTTCCGAGACGGGTTGCGCCGGCTGCTCTCTCTTGAGCCCGACTTCGAAGTAGTAGGTGAGGCGAAGAATGGCACGGAGGTGCTCGACCTCGTGCGCGAACTACAGCCCGATATCCTGCTGCTGGACCTCAAGATGCCGGGGCTTGACGGCCTTTCCGCCTTGCAGCGCATTCAAAACCAGAAGCTGAAGACGAAAATCATCGTTCTGACGGCGTCCGACGATGAAGGCGAGTACCTTCAGGCAAT
This sequence comes from Bryobacterales bacterium, assembly GCA_965226185.1. Taxonomy (GTDB): domain Bacteria; phylum Acidobacteriota; class Terriglobia; order Bryobacterales; family UBA6623; genus CBDCYS01. The sequence continues at coordinate 760,024 of CBDDCT010000007.1, read as the reverse complement.
GAAGTTCGGCACCTCTGGTATCGTCCTCAAGCAGACTGCCACCGAACTGCTGATCAAGAGCATCCGGAAGGTCCACGGTGGTGAGATTTGGCTGGATTCCAAGACGACCGCCGCGGTGATGAGACAGTTCGCCTCCCCGGGCGATTTCGGTCCGCGAGAACGCGATAAGCCGCGATTGAGTAATCGCGAGCGTGAAATTGTGGCCCTGGTGGCTCAAGGGTTCAAGAACAAGGAAATCGCCGAGCGTATGTTCATCAGTGAACAAACGGTCAAAAACCACTTGCACAACATCTTCGACAAGCTTGGCGTGTCAGACCGATTGGAGCTGGCGCTCTACGCCATTCACCGTAATATCCGCCCGGTCTAGTCGTCACCACCGGACATTCCCACTGCCCTCTTTTCCCCCTTAATCTTTCAGGGAGGATGCAGGGAAATGTCGTAACCTATGGGTATGCTCATGCGCCCCTTCTGTTGAGTGGCAGACATATTTTGCCGCGCCCGAACGGTAGTGGCTGAGATCGGCGGGACCGCTGTCGGAGGCAAAGCCAGTGGGCAGAAACCTAAGATTTAAATGCTCGTTGAAGCTTCGCTCATCAAGCGTGCGCAGTCGGGCGACGTCGGCGCGTTCAATGAGATCATCCGAGCCTATCGAAAGAGGATCTTAGGGACGATTTTTCGGTTGATCAGCCGTGCTGAGGATGTCGAGGATGTGGGCCAGGATGTGTTTGTCCGTCTCTATTTTTCGCTGGATCAGTTGCGCGCTCCGGAGGTCTTCGAGCCTTGGCTTTATCGGTTGACCGTCAACGCCGCCTACGACTATTTGCGGAAACGGCGCCGAAGCGGTGAGGTTCGGATGGCCGATCTCAGCGAAGAGCAGTTGAGTGTGGCGGATGCGGCGGCCGGGTCCAAAGAGAGCGCGAAACACGAGAACCAACAGCAGCTCAGGGAAACGCTGGATGTTCTTATGGGCCAGGTTTCCGAAGACGATCGGCTCCTGCTAGCCCGCATTTCTCATCGATTCCCGAAAACGGGGTTGGCGGGGCGCGCGGGATGGGATTTCATGGTCTTGAGGCGGCATCGCCTCTCAGCGGGGCCGCCGTGGGGCAGAAACGGCCCGGCATGCTGTCCGCGACCCTGGCCGAGGCGTTTTTCGTCTGTTTTTGGGCAAACCTCGATTGCCGCCCCTGTCGAGCCCTGTGTGCTTCAAGTATTACTTGAACTCGCCTTGCCGTTTTCAGCAGCGCCGCGGCTCCCCCCGTTCGAGATTCTCATACGCTTGGGCGAACACCCCCGCCCAGGCGTATCCCGTCGCCAGCGAAATCCACACTTTGCGCGCCGTGATCCGGATGCGCGCTCCGATCTTCAACAACCGCAGCCGGATCGTCGTGCATTGCGCCCGCGCCATCTTCGTCCCCGCCAACCCCAGCCGCCGCAGCGTCTCCAGCAAACAGTACCCGATCGATGAAAAATATAAGCGGATCTGATTCGACCGCAATAGCGCGGTCGAGGTGCGGTCGGCGAACAGCCCCAGCTGCTGCTCCTTGATGCGGTTCTCCATCTCTCCGCGGGCGCAGTAGATCGTCTCGTATAAGTGTTGCGCCGCCGCTTGCTTGGGCGTCAGCGACGTCACCACGAAACGCGGGTTTTCGCCCTTCGCCAGATACTCCGCCTTGGCCACCACCCTGCGCCCCCGCGCCCAGCTGGTTCGCGTGCGGTAGCGGAAATCCCCGAACGCCCGGGCCGCCTTGCCCCTCTTGGCGAAACGCCGCCGCGCCAGCTTCATCCGTCTCTTGATCAGGCGCTCTAAACGCTCGTTTTTCGCCAGTCCGAACACGTAATCCACGCCCTGGTTCTCGCACCAGCTCATGATCTCGTCGCGGCAAAAACCGCTGTCGGCCCGCAGCAGGATCTCGACCTCGGGCCACACCCGCCGCAGTTGTTCGACGATGCGCCGGACCTCTTCGAGCGACCCCGCCGAGGCGTCGATGTTGGACGGCCGCAGGCGCGCGCACAGCAACTGGTCCCCGGCGAAAATGTAGAGCGGCAGGTAGCAATAGTGTCCGTAGTAGCCGTGAAAAAAGCGCCCCTCTTGGCGGCCGTGCAGCGCGTCGTCGGTGGCGTCGAGATCGAGCACGATGCGCTCGGGCTGGCACGGCTGCGATTGAATGTAGAGCGAGGTCAGCAGACGGTCGGCCGCGCCCGTGTCGAGAACGATCTTCTTGTAACGGCTTTGCGCGCCGGCCTTGGCCGGGGTCAACTCCAGGCGGTTGAGAGTGCTCTTGCCGGCGCCCGCCTTGCCGCGGTCTTGGGCTCGGCGGCGCTGCTTGCCTTCGAGGTCTTGTTTGCCGCTCAGCAGGGCCAGCAGCGGGTCGGAGCGCAGCTGATCGTGATCGTTGAGGTCCTCATAACCCAGCGCCAGCCCGTAGACGCGCTGCGAGACCAGCTCGCGCACGCTGTGTTCGACTTGCGCGGGCTGGCGGTGATCACGGAAGCAGGCGGCGAACTGCCGCACGATGCCGCTGCGCTGTTCGGTCTGGCGCAACAGCATGGCGCCGCCGTCGGAGGTGATCATGCCGCCGTCGAAACGGGCTACCACCTGGCGGCGGCCATGGTCGGCGAAGGTGAAGCTGGTTTGGGTACACTCTGTCATGGCAGGGGTCGCTTTCTTGCTGGCTGAAACATATTGTAATCATTATGTTTGTGCCACAAAAGGCGGCCTTCCGCCAACCCCGCGATGAGAAATCCGGGCTAGGCCTGAAGGAACTACAGGGCTTATCGCTGAAGGAGCTCCGGGAGGTATATGGGTGAGTGAGAATGTGTTGAAGGTGAGATTGTTTCGAGCCCGGAAACGCGTGCTGAAGGCTTATGACCGATTGAAGAAGCGCCATGAGATCTGATAAACTCCGCGACAGGGGCAGGATGAAAGACGAACGCGAAGCTTGGCTGGACCGGCTGTTCGCTGCTTGCCGCGGCGCCTTCAGTGACCCGGATGCGTCTCCGGAGTTCATTCCTTCCATCTGGGCGCGGATCGACGTAGAGCGCCAGTTGGGTTGGGTGTGGCCCATGCGGCAATGGGCAACTCGTGTGGTGGGCGCGGCGGTCATGGCCATATGCATCTTGGCGGCTGTTTTATCGCTCCCCAATGGAAGCCCCTCCGTGGATGTTCGCGAGGGCAGCTACGTTGACACTTTGACCGAGGACTCTTTTGACGAAGGGGAGGCACTCGTGGTGCTTATCGCGGAGACTAGCCGATGAGCATTCAGCCCAGGAGGGTTGCCGCAATTTACCTGGGAGCAGTCTTTCTAGCCGGGTTAGCCCTGGGTGTAGTTTCCTACTGGTTTTACGAAGTCAAGATCGCGCAGGCAAACACCCCCCGTCACAAGACAGCAGCGGAATTTCGGCAGCGCATGGCCGTCAAACTCAAGGAAGAACTGGATCTCAGTTCCGGCCAGGTCGAACAAATGCGGATGATCCTTGACTCGGTGGGACAAGGCTTTCACGACATTCGAGACGAAGTAGAGCCGAAGTTCGAAGCACTTCGCCAGGAACGTGTCGAAAAGGTTATGTTGCTGTTGAGCCGGGAACAGCAAGCGAAATACGAAAGAATCCTCGAAGAGCGGCGGGAACACCGCAAGGAACGCCACTACCGTTACTGGGGTCAACATAATAAGCCGCTGAACTAGAGCGCTGCAGCCCGGCGCTTGCCCCTGCTAGCTATGTCACGCCGGCTGGCTCTACTTAGCGGCGGCCTTCCGCATCGATTCCAGAAGATTCGTTTCAGGCATCATCAGCTTCTTGCCGCACTTCTTCGGACAGCGCAATGAGTAGGCGTTTTCAGAAGATTCGCGTTCAAAGATCAACCCGCCCCCGCAGACCTCGCAATGCTTACCGGGAAACGCCTGGCCCAGCCTGTCTTGCAACTGCGCGTGCATCTTGCGAAGCGCGATCATTTGCAGAACATCGTGCCTGACCCGCAGATCCCGCGCCTCGACGAAGGTCTTCGCTAGTTTGCGCTGGTGTCGCTTGATCTGACTTGTTTCTTGCTGAACTTGCCGCAAGTCCTGCTCGACGAAGTCCAGGCGGGCGGAGATCCCTCTTAGCAACCAATCCGCGAGTCCCTTGACGAGTTTTGAATCACGAAGCATTCTCTCGATCATTGGACGCGGCTCCACAAATTCCATATCGGCAGCAGCGTTCAGCTTTTGCGTTCCGGGGATGCCATGCTAGACTGAAACTTAAGTTGATTCTAAGGACGTTCTGATGAAAGCCGAAATCCATCCCGCCTACGATGTGGTCACCGTGAACTGTGCGTGCGGGAATTCTTTCCAAACCCGGTCGACGCACAAAGGCGACATCCACGTGGAAATCTGCTCCAACTGCCACCCCTTCTTCACGGGAAAGCAGAAGCTGATTGACACGGCGGGCCGCGTCGAGCGCTTCCGCAAGCGCTACAAGGACCACAAGGCCGCTCCCAGCACCGCCACCGCTGCCACTTGATTTCCCCGGGGCACAAGAGCCGCGGCTGGGCTTGCGCCCGCGCCTGCGGTTTGCGCCTGCGCTTGAGCGTGGACTTGCGTCCACGCCTCTGTTGGATCGCTTGAAATTTGTCTGCCCAACAGATGCCTACCAGATGCCCGTCACCTTCCACCAAGCAAACCCAATCGAGCACCAAACCAATACGTTCCACAGCGATATCACGAATCCCACCTTCCACCAGGCGCGGAGGCTAACGTAATCCTGCGCGAAAAACATCGGCGCCGGCACGGTGCCGTAGTGCGTCAACCCGGCTGACAGGCCCGCCAGACAGGCAAATCCGTAGACGACCAACCCGGCCGGAGCGCCGCGCGCCACCAGCAGCGCCACGAACGGCGGGAACATAGAGACCAGGTGCATCGTCGAGCTGGCGAATCCGTAGTGGGCGTAGAAATAGATCAGCAGAGTCGCCCCCAGCAGCAGCACCCACCCGACACCCGACAAGTAACCGCCCACCGACTTCGCGAAAACCTCGGTGACCCCATAGTCGTTCAGCGCCGCTCCCAGCCGCACCACCCCGCCGTACCACACGAAAACATCCCAAGCGTTGCGTTCGCTGATGGCGTCCTCCCAGGTGAGGACGCCGCTGAGAAAGAGCGTGCAGGCGCCGCCCATCGCCACCAGGGCGATGCTAAACCCATGAAGAGGGGCTGTCAGCCACAACCCGCACACCAGCACGAAAACGGCCAGTACAATCTTCTGAGCCAAATTGACCGGCCCCATCTTGGCGAGTTCACTGGCGGCGAATTCGGCCGCTTTCGGCGTGCTCTTGATCTCCAGCGGAACTAGTCTGGAGACCAGAAACGGAATGCCGAGTATGCTCACTATTCCCGGGACGATCCCCACCAGAGCCCAGCTCGCCCAGCTCACTTCGACCCCGGTGATGTCCCGCGCAAAGTCCGCCACGAGCGGGTTGCCGGCGTGGCCGGTGAGAAACATCGCCGCCGCCACGCACTCCCCCTGATAGACCGAGGTCATCAGAAAAGCGCCCAGCAAGCCGGCCGTCTTGCCCGGCAGAGAACCGTAAAGCTCGGCCAGCCCGCGTGCGATCGGCAGGATGACGCCGCCGGCCCGGGCCGTGTTCGAGGGAATGATCATGGCCAGCGTCACGTCGCTCAAGATCAGCGAGAACGAAATGCCGATCGAGCTGCGCCCGAAAACCCCCACGAAAAACAGCGCGATTCGGCGCGCCAGCCCGGTCTTGATCAGCGCTCGTGAAATGAAGAACGCCGACAGAACCAGCCATACCACCGGATTGGCGTAGCCGCTGAGAGCCTCGCGAAGCTCCAGCGCCCCGGTCAAGGCGCACACGGTCAGCGAGATCAGCACCAGCACGCCAACCGGCAGCGGCCGCAACATCAACCCGCAGATGGTGGAGGCAAAGATCGCGAACAGCCGCCAGCCTTGCGGCGAGATTTCCTCAGGACGCGGCCACAGCCAATAGATGGCGCAGCCCAGCAGGACAAGGAAAAGCAGCTTCCGTTGCTGCTCTGCGGCGGGCGGCCGCCAACCATCCTGCACTGTGGAATTCACGGCCCCCGGCGTCAGGGCGGTATTGTACCGCGTATCCGCATCGCTGAACACGAATACAAAACAGGCCGACCAGTGAACAAGGTAGAGACCGGCACTCTTGCCGGTCCATCGCCGCAAAGCGGCGACGAGGCGACGGGATCATGCGGCTCCCGAATGGAGACGGCAGCCGCAAACCTGGGCCGTCCGGCACCCTAGAACTCCTCCCTACAGCGACAGCGGAATCAGCAGCATCGCGACCACACTTACCGCGAAGCACGCCACGGCCACCAGGAACGTATACCCCACCACTTCGCCGAACCGCAGCCTCGCCACCGCCAGAATCGGAATCGCCCAAAACGGCTGAATCAGGTTCGTCGTCGAATCCCCATAGGCATACGCCAGCACGACCGTCGTCACCGAAACGCCCAACTTCTCGCCCGCCGGAATCAAGTAAGGCGCTTCGATCAGCCATTTCGAGCCCGCCGACGGGACAAACAGGTTCATGATGGCCGAATAGACGTAAACCACCAGCGGGTAAGTGCGGGGCGTCGCGAATTCCGCGAATAAGCCCCCCAGCCAAGTCCCCAGGCCGGTGTTATTCATGACGCCGAAAATCCCGGCGTAGAACGGGAATTGCAGGATGATCCCCCAGGTCGTCCCGACGCCCTGGCGGCAGGCATGGACGAAAGACTCCGGCCGCCGGTGCAGCAACAGCGCCGCCACGAGAAAAGTCATGTTGTAGGCATTGATCGTCCAAGTCGTGCCGAACCCCCGCGTCAGCATCGAGTGGCCCAAGGGATAGGCGATCAGCACAACGGCCAAAATAATCCAGCCGGGAAAACGGTCCATTCGTCCGGCCGGCGTATCCACTGTTGACTCGACCTCGGGTGGTTTCGGAAGAATCGCTTCGATCTGCTCGCCGGAGAGAGTAATCGCCCCCCGGCGCGGGTGCAGCGCCAGAACCGCCAAAACCCCTGCCGCGGCGATCACCACCATATAGCCCAAATTGAAAGTGGCGAACAGCGTCTCGGTAACAGGAATCAGCCGCCCCAGCACGGGCTCGCCCTCGGCGGGCGCAATCAACGGATTCCCGGGAGTGGCGAGAATCAAAGGCGCCGACCCCGAGAGCCCGCAATGCCATACGGTCCCCAGTCCTAAGTAAGCCGCGGCTATCAGAACGCGGATGTCGGTCTTGGGGTTATGGCGGCAAACAAACGGCACGAACAACGCCGAGGCGACCAGGCAAAAAGCCCAGTTCAAGTAGGCGGTAGCAAGGGAAAACCCCGCCGCCAGTGCGATCGCCTGAAGCGGCTTTTCCGGATTCGGGGTGCGCGCCAGCCGGTCCATCAGCCGATAAACCGGCCGCGAGGACACGCAGGCGTGGGAGGCCACCATGATGATGGTGAACTGCATGGCCAGCTCGAGCAGGTTCCACATGCCCCCGCCCCAGGCCAGCACGGCATCCTCGATTCCGGCTCCCGCTCCCAACACGGCCAAGGCCAAAGCGCACGCAGTGAGCATCATGCAGATGACCCAGGAGTCCGGCGCCCAGCGCTCGGTGAAGCGCGAAAGGCCCGCGCCGAGATCGCGGAAATGATCAGTGAGGGCTGACATGCGGGGTTACGCCTGAGTGGGGAGAATCAATCATAGCCCACGGCGTCAGCCCGGTGTCGCCTATTTGTGCATGCGCACCGGACTTTGCAGGGGGGCGCCGTGCCCGACCTGACGCGCCAAAAATGCGCCTTCGTCGGCGGATTGGAAGCTCACATTGCGGATTGGCGGAAAAAGGACGTGCTGGGTGGCCGGAAAGCCCCGTGTCGCTGCACCTGTGACAAACGCAGTTCTCAGGCAAAGCTAACTTACAGCGCACATAGACCTACTTGTCCTTCAGTTGCTCCCACGTCTTCGGCTTCCATTCCCGAGCGAGCCGTTGGGCTTCGGCAATTTGTGCGGTGGTCATTTTTTCGGCAACGAGGTCTCTAGTCTTCCGATATTTATTGGCATCCTCTCCCGTAACTCGTGAAGCAGCGAGGTTGAACCACTTGTGCGCTTCAACATAATCCTGGGGAACGCCTTCGCCGTTGCGATACATCAATCCCAGGTTGTTCTGCGCACTGGCGTACCCCTGCTCGGCTGCTTTGCGGTACCAACGCAACGCTTCCTTGTAATCCTGGGGAACTCCTTCGCCTGCGTCGTACATCCACCCCAGGTTGAACTGTGCACCGGCGTCCCCCTGCTCGGCTGCTTTGCGGGACCACTTGGCTGCCTCGGTGTAGTCCTGGGAAACGCCCTCACCTTCGTGATACCTGAATTATGCACTGCGGGGTGCACCGGAGGAGGGCTGAGCCGCCAGGGGCCATTTGGGGGACCCCCGAAAACATGGGGTAATAAGGTAGGCTGGCAAAGATTTCAGCTTCGCCAGTCAACCCCAAGGAGGTCACCCAAATGGTTACCAAGCGAAAACAGCATAGCTCCCGAAGGCCCGTCAAACAAGGCCGGGGCGCGAGGGCCCCGCGGCCCAATAAAATCGGGGCTGCCACGCCTTATCACTTCCGCGGCAAGAATCTGACTCCCTACGGCGGCTTGCTGCCCGTCGCCACCCTGCTCGAAAAACTCGGCTTCCAGGCGCTGCTGGAAGAAACCATCACGAACAAACGAATCACCCGTGTGATGAGCCTCTACCAGTTTGTGCTGGCCCTCGTGCTGGGCCTCTATGTCGGCTTTGCGCGGCTGAACCAACTCCGCTTCATCGCCCGCGACCCCATCTTGACCGGCATCTTGCAAGTGACGCGTCTGCCGCCGCAGTCCACGCTGTGGCGCTTTCTGGCCTCGCTGCACCTCAACGTGGCGAAGCAGATCCTTTCCATTCAGCGCCAGCTGCGGGAACGAGTCTGGGCCGCGGCCCAGGTGAAATTGGAGACGGTGACGCTGGACACCGACACCACCGTGCACACGCTCTACGGCCGCCAGATGGGCGGGCGCAAGAGTTACAACCCCAAGAACAAGGGCAAGCGCAGCTACCAGCCGATACTGACTTTCCTGGCCGAGACGCGCGAATACCTGATGGGCGGGTTGCGCAACGGCGACCGGCCCACGGGCCGGCAGATCGCCGCCCACCTCGAGAGCGCCTTTCGGGCTTTGCCGCACGGCGTGAAGAAAATCCTGGCGCGGGCCGATTCCGGGTTTTATTGCTGGGAGGCGGTGGAGGCCTATGAAAAGGCGGCTTGTCAGTTCGTCATCGTGGCGCGCAAGACCAGGCGGCTGGTCGAGCAGTTGCAGCAAGCGGCCTGGAAGCCCTCGCCCCACAGCGATGCGGATGCGGAATGCGAATTCCTCTACCAGCCGCAGGGCTGGGCGCGGGCCTGTCGTTTCCTGGCGCTGCGTTACGAAAACGAACCCGCGGCCGGCGCGGCCGAGCAATACCAGCTGTTTGCCACCAGCGCTTACACCTACCGCGTGTTTGTCACCAACCTGGCCGAACCGATCGCGGCGGTGGTGTGGTTTTACAATCAGCGCGCCGCAGCCGAGAACCTCATCAAGGAGGCCAACAACGACGCCGGGCTGGCGGCCCATCCCTCGCGCCGCTTTGACATGAACCGCAATCACTTTCAGCTGGCCATGCTGGCCTACAACCTCAACTGCTGGCTGCTGCTGTTCAACCGCGAAGCCCAAGCCAGCGTGGAGACACTGCGGCACACCACCCTGGCGACGGCGCGGCTGCGCTTTCTGTTCGTGGCGGCCAAGATCTGGCGGCACGCCGGCAGAACGGGTGTCAGCTACAGCGATCATTATGAGGAAAAGGGCCTGTTTGAACGGCTGATGCGGCGGCTGCGGGCGATGGGGCCACCGGGATCGAGCTTCGCGCCGGTGGTGGAGGGTGCGCTGAGTTGAGGGGCGCTCCATGCATAAAATTTCATGCACTCGCCGCAACGTACTGGGAACACGCCGCTTGCCCGCCCGCTTTTGCCCGCCGGGATTGGCAGGCGGCTCAAACAGGGAGGGAAACAGAGGAAAAGACGACTTGCTAAATCACTGAGTTGACACGACTGCCGCTACCGCCACAACTCCATCGGCGATGGCTACGCCGAATCTGTGCATAATTCAGGTGATACATCACCCCCAGGTTGATCTGCGCACTGGCGTCCCCCTGCTCGGCTGCTTTGCGGGACCACTTAGCTGCCTCGGTGTAGTCCTGGGAAACGCCTTCGCCTTCGTGATACATCACCCCCAGCCTGAATTGCGCATCGGCGTCCCCCTGCTCGGCTGCTTTGCGGTACCATTTGGCTGCTTCCTTGTAGTCTTTTGGTGCCCCCAGTAGGCCAAACCTGTAAGTGGAGCCCAGCGTGCCCATTTCCTCGGGGCTCATAGTCCCTTGCTCAGCCGCCAACCGCAATCGTTCGATTTCTGTTGATTGAGCTGGCGCTACTCTTGCTGTTGTTAGCAGCAGGACCGCGAGACTGAAACCTAGTGCCTTGTGGCTCGCTGTGGTCGCCTTCCGAGACTTCATCACAAGAAATGGTTGCAGGAAGTTTATCACTCTGAGCACCCTTCTTGACAAAACATACGCTAAAAACTAGTAAAACCTATATAAATAATATAAAAACCCATATAAAACTAATTTAGGGCAGGTAACGGTCTTGACTGGGCCTGAGGGAATGACGGACCATCGGCACATGAAATACCGATTTCAGTATCAGTACAAGGACCTGGACGCTGCGAGGCCGGACGGCGCACAGATTGAGGAACTTGAATACGAGGCGGGTGAATTAATACTGCTACCTTCTGTCGGTGATTCCGTGAGCCTGAGGCCAACTGCAGCGGGACCGAGATCGTATCGCGTCCTGACGCGGCACTTCAGCTACGTGGGTGGCGAATGGTGTTTCATCAACATCGTTGTCACGGACTTACCACCCGAGCAGTACGCCGCGCGACTCAAGGAGTGACATCCCACCCTTCGCTGCAGCTAGGCGCGTTCACCCTTCATTCAGGCTTTTGACGATGGTGCTTCGGTGCGGTCTTGCCGGATTTCGCAAGAATCGCAGTTCGCAAGCGGTTACCGCTTCCGGCCGCCGGCTAGAAACCCAACTCGAACACGGCCCGGATCTTCCGCTTCACGCCGCGATAGAAGACTCCGTGGAACGGGCTGGCGAGATTGTTCTGTATGTCCTGCGGGTTGAAGGTGTTCAAGAGATTGAAGAGCCGCAGACCCGCCCGGAACCGCCGGTTCTTGCCGCGCAACTTCACCTCGATCAGTTTCGTGACCTGGATGTCCAGGCTTTTGTAGAGCGGGAAGCGGCCGGCCCGGTTGCGCGCGCCCACGAAATCGCGGTTCTCGTCAATATTTGAGTAGGGAAAACCATCGCGCAACTCAAAGACCGGTACCGCCCGCAATCCCCAAGGAACGGGGAACTCGGTCCAGACCAGAAATCGGTTCGGCACATCGAAGGTCAGCGGCGCTCTCTCGTTCGCCCGGATGAGAGCTGATGGCGTGGGGCCGTAGATCGACCCCAGATCGTTCAGATCGCCAACCGCCGAAGAGCGAACATAGGAGGCCGTAATGTGCCCGCTGCCGAGCAGCCGATAGCGAGCCGTGAACTGCCACTCGCGGTAGGTGTCCCGGCCGTTGTTGTTAAGAGTCAGATAATTTTGATTGAGGGCCGCGGGCAAGAGACCGGCTTCCGTTTCGGGCTCAATCAAGAAATTGTCCGTTGTGCTCCGTTGTTGATAGCCGCCTCTCAAAAAAAGGTCGGGTATGACCTCGCGGTCGAGCTGCAGGCTCCAGCCCAGGCTCCGCGCGTTTCGGATCGGGCCGCCGAAACGGTGGTCAAAGAAACGCTCTGACGTAATTTGTCCCTCGGGTCCGTATCGCGTCTCGGTGCGTTGAGGGAGCTGAAGAAATGTCGGGACGATGAGGCTCACCCTGTCGATAAACAAGCCGGCCCCGCCCCGGATCACGGTCTTGGCTTCTTCCCCGATGGCATACGCGAATCCCGCCCGGTAGGAAGGATTCGACCGCGAAGCGATGGTATCGCGTTCGAGCCTCAAGCCGAGATCCAAAGTCAGGGCCGAAGAGACTTCCCACTTGTCCTGCACAAAGACGGCGAAATCGGTCTTCCCGGCGCGCACCTCCGCGGCAGGCGTGAAATCCGTCCGCGAAACCTGCCGGTCCCCGATCCCCAGCCATCGAACAGGACTGAAAATCTGATCGCCGTAATAGTCTTCGTCCGCCACCGCCACTCCGGTCTTCACCCGGTGCCTTCCCAGGCCGTCTACCGGGGCGAAATTGTAGCGCTCCGACCAGGCGCGCCGAACCGCATTCCGCCGCTGCCGGTTGAAGAAGGCCCCCCGCGCGCGCTCCAGTCCGATTTCCGCCGGCTCGAAGATCAGCGGCTTCACATCGTTATCTAAATCCTGATAGGAAAGCCGCGACGAAAGCGACGCGCCGGAAGCGAACTGGTGAGTGTTGCTCAGCGTCCCCAAACGTCCTCGCCGCCGCAAGTCGGGCGTGGACTTCTGTGGCGTGAAAGCGTCCAGCCCGAAGAAGTTCAGCTTCTCGGGGAAATACAGCAAGGTCACGGTGGTGTTGTTGCTCTCCGAGTGACGGGCGTCGATTTGAGTGAAAGAGCTGAGAGTCTCGCGCTCGGTGTCTCTTTCGAGCAGCGGCAGGTTGGCGTCTTCCTGATCGGCGCGCACGAACTGGTACTCAGTCGAGTGCAGAAAAGCAAGTTTGTCTTTCTTGATCGGTCCCGTGATGGTGAACCGCGGCGTGCTCGATTCGATGCCCATGATGGCGCCGTCTCGCCTGCGTATGCGGGGCGTAAAATTCTGCAAACTCACTTTGTACTTGGACCAATTCGAAGGCTTCGTCTCGACCGTTGAGATGGCCCCCGTGAATCCGCCGTATTGAGCGTCGTAGGGGCTCGAAAGAACTTCGACGCTCGAGACGGTTTCGATCGGCAAGGTGATCTGAGCAGTCCGCGTGACCGGGTCGGTCACATCGGCTCCGTTGAGCTGCATGCCGCTTTGTGACGCCCGCGCGCCGTTCATGTTGATTTCGCCGGACGGGCCCCGCAGCACGCCGGGAATCAGCGGCATCACGTCCTCGAAGCTGCGATTCGCTTTCGGCGCGTTGTAGAGCGTGGAAACTCCGACCGATCCCTTGGAAGAAGTTTCCGTTGGGTCGATTTCAATCACTGAGGCAGTTACTTCGACCGACTGAACAACGACTTTGACTTCCATCCGCACCATAATCCGGCCGGCGTCTGGCGGCAAGGGAAGGCAAATGATGTCGCTCTGTCCCCGCAGTCCCTCGGTCTCCCCGACCACGATGTAGCAACCCTCGGCGACATTCCTGAACCGGAAAATCCCGACTTGGTCGGTTTCGGCGAGGGCTGGCGCCGCCCCTTCGGCGGCGGCTTCGGAGACCGAGCTCAGCTCCATCGTGGCCCCCTGCACGGCGAAGCTCTCGCCATCCGGGCCGGGACTCACCGCTTGACCGGTTAGCGTCAAGCCCGGCTCCGCCTCTTGGGGGCTGGCGGCGCCGAAGATCAGCAACACGCCGAGCAGCAGCCGCAATGTCGCCGGCCACGCGGTCAGCAATGGGGGGAAGAATCTCACAGGCGCCAGAGCGCGGCGGTAATCGCGGATAACTCGGCCAAGCAGTTCATTTGAAGGGTACGAGGTGAACCTGAACGATCTCCGAGGCTCAGGGTTCATGGCGCCGGTAAGCGTATCCGTGCCGATGCCATAATTATACAACTGGCCGGGCATTCGTGGATTGGAAATGCGCACATCCACCGGCTGGAAGCATCCGCACAAGCCGCCCGCAAGCTGGGCGACCGCTTGTCGCGCCTTGCGGGTCTTCGGTGCTATCATTCCCGCATGCGCTTCTCGATAACCCTTCTCCTGAGCTGCTCTTTGCTCTACGGCGCCGGCAGCCCCTCCGCCCCGGTCAAGTTTCAAACGCATGTCATCGAAGCCGACATTCCGGGCGGCTACGCGGTCCTCGCGACCGACCTGAACAAGGATGGCCGTCCCGACGTCATCGGGATGACTTCTCGCATTAAAGAGCTGGCTTGGTACGAGAACCCTTCCTGGGAACGCCACGTCATGATTCAAGACATGACCGGGCTGGTCAACATGGCGGCTCATGACATTGACGGTGACGGCATCCCGGAACTTTCCATTGAGAACGAATTCAGCATGGTCGCCGCCAACAGCCGCGGGCTTGTCTGGCTCCTTCAGCATCAAGGTGATCCCCGCAAACCTTGGAAGGCCATTCCCGTCGATGAACTTACCACCTCTCACCACGTCGCCTGGGCCGACATTGACGGTGACGGCAAGAAAGAGCTGATCAACGCACCGCTGATCGGAGCCAAGGCGCTTAAGCCCAAGTACGAGGACCGCTTGCCGCTGGTCTACTATCACGTTCCGGCGAAGCTTCAGGGCAAGTGGGAGCGCCTGCTGATCGACGACCAGCTCACCGGCGTATTGCACCGTGTCCGGGTGGTTCAGTGGGACGAAGACAAGCCCGAAGAACTGCTGACAGCCGGATTCAACGGCATCACCCTGCACGACGCCGTCGGAAAGGGCGGCCAGGTCCGCTGGGAGAACACTCAGTTGTCAAGCGGACACAAAGAGTTGCCCACCACGGCCGGCGCAAGCGATGTCGCCGTCGGGTACTTGAACAAGACGCGCATGCTCGCGTCCGTCGAGCCATGGCATGGAAACGAGGTCGTCGTCTACGTTCGAGACAAGGCCGGCCGCTGGCAACGCCGGATCATCTACGACCAGCTCACGGAAGGACACGAGGTTTGCGTAGGTGACTTCAACGGCGACGGCCGCGATGATATCGTTGCCGGTGACCGCGCGCGAGGCAAGATTGCCAGTTCGCACGTTTTCTACGCCCAGGACGACGGCGGGACCGAGTGGCGTCACGAAGAGCTCGACCATCTTGGGATGTCCGCTTCGGGATGCGCGGTAGCCGACATTAACGGCGACGGCCGGGTGGACATTGTGCAGATCGGCGGCGCCACTCAAAACATCAAGTGGTACGAGAACTTGGGCCCGGCGTCGCGGTAGTCTCCCCCAAGGCTGCCGTGAAGTGATATTCGACTCAAGAACTCCTACAGAGGACAACTGAAGGGATCTAATGCGACCACCCTTGGTGCGGCGCCCGCCGGGCACTGACCGGAGGCGGGCTCGGCCGGAACGTCGATGTTCTCGATGTTGCTACGGTTTCCGTCCCGATCGATCAAAGTCACGCTGACAGTGCCGTTGCCGCTCGTGACCAGGTCTTGCGCCAAGACTGTGTTGGTAGCCAGCGCGGGCACATTAAACCTGCCCTGGTCCGCTCCTGGAAAGTTCAATGGGGCGCCGCCCAGTCGAAACTCGCAGACGCCCGTGTTGGCGCTGGACTTCGACTTTAGTGAGACCTCAATCCTTGCACTTCGCGCCAACTGACAGTCGCCGGATTCGTAGGTGACTCTTCCTTGCGCACCTGTGAAGTTGAAGCCTCCGCTGAAAATGATCCCCTGGCCTTGCGCCGGCACCGCGCCGTCCAGAGTCAGGTTGGAAATCATCAGTCCGCCGGCCGTCACGTCCACCTGCTTGATCTAGATCTTGATGGGAAGCGCCCATCCGAGGTCGAGCCCGTTTGCGCTGAAGAAGGACGGTATCTTGGGTAACGACGCAATTCCGATGTAGGCTGATTTGCCCGTCAGGTCTCCGCCTTGAGTCTCCAGGAAATTTGTTAGGGAGGGAGTAGACGTACTACGGCCAATCCGGCAGGAATAGGGATCCCGATAGTAACGGAGAAAAAAACAACGGTCTGTCCGGAAGTTATTGAAACGAAGTTTCTTATTCGACCTGTCTTCGATACCCTTCCTGCAGCACTAGCCACACCTGCGATCCAGCTCTATAAAACTGTCACCGATTGATTCCAACCCGGATTTCCACTTTAGTTTCGGTTCTGCTAACCATCGGGTGACCTCGGACGCCTTTATTTATGCGGGTTGAAAAGCAATCAAGGCGCTGAGGAGATCAACACCCAATGGGTGAAAAAGAAAACAAGCCGTTCCAGCTAAGCTTCAACGGCTTATTGAAAGTCGATTTCCAAGGATCGCGCGTCACTTCCGATGGCGGGCTCATTCTCGTCCGCGAGCTGGACGAGCGACTCGGGCTCGGGAAGCTGATCGACGAACATCTCAGTGACCCACGGCAAGGCTCGAACAAAAAGTTCCCGTTCGCCGATCTGCTGCGGCAGTCAGTCTACTCTCGGCTGGCCGGCTACGAGGACCTCAATGACGCCGTGCGAGTATCCGCCGATCCGACCTTTCGCTTGATCGGCTCGCAGAAGAACTGGGATCGCGGCGGGGCACTGACCTCGCGACTGCAGAGCTTCGAGACGGAGATGCTGGCGAGCGAGGAGAACTTGCTGGGGCTGATGGCTGTGAACCGCGAGCTGGTGGCGCAAGCCGAGACGCAAGACGACTCCGAGCGCGTCGTTCTCGACATGGATTCGACCGAAAGCCCTGTCCACGGCCAGCAAGAGGGCAGTGCCTACAACGGCCATTTCGAGTCGGTCTGCTACCACCCGTTGTTGTTGTTCAACCAGCACGGCGATTGTCTGGCCGCCAAGCTGCGTCCCGGCAACGTGCACAGCGCTGAGGACTGGAACGAGTTGCTGCTGCCCGAGATCGAGCGCCAACAGGCTGCGGGCAAACAGGTCACCTTCCGGGGCGATGCGGCCTTTGCCAAGCCGGAGATTTATGAGTTTTCGGAGGAACGCGGAGTGCAGTACGCCATTCGCATTCCGGCCAACAAGAGCTTGGAATTAGCGATCGAAGACATCTTGTTTCGCCCGCCGGGCAGGCCGGGTCGCAAGCCCTTGGTGCGCTACAAGAGCTTCCGCTATCAGGCGCAGAGTTGGTCCAAGCCGCGACGCATTGTGGCCAAGGTCGAGCATCATCTCGGTGAGCTGTTCCCGCGGGTCGGATTTATCGTGACCAACATGAGCTTGCCAAGCCGGTCGGTAGTGCGCTTCTACAACAAGCGCGGCACGGCCGAGCAGTGGATCAAAGAAGGCAAACAGGCCACGCACTGGACGCGGCTTTCGTGCCATCGCTTCCGGGCCAACGAAGTGCGACTGCAACTGAGCGTGCTGGCCTACAACCTGGGCAACTTGTGGCGGCGGCTTGGGCTGCCGCACAGGATCAAGAGCTGGTCGCTGACGAGCTTGCAACAGCGGCTGATGAAGACCGGCGGTCGGCTGGTCAAGCACGCCCGGTATTATTGGCTGCTGCTGGCCGAGGGGCATCTGAACCGGCGGCTGTTCGCTGACATGCTGCACAGGATCTGGGCGCTGCCGCTGCCGAGCGGGTAGCGTTGACCGGGCGAGGATCAACAGTTTTCGGCTCCAAAAAAGTTTTTCAAGGAGCAGTGTCGGCCGGAGCGCCGTTCAGCCCGCTCAATCAACGTCTGTGAGCGGATGGATGAGCCCTGGCGCCTAGCGGCGGAGGTGATGTGCAGGGTTCAGCGCGGAAAGACGTGGTATTCGGGGCAGCGCGGGTGTATACTGTCGCCGTACCAGGGTCAAAATGGAAATCCTGGTCCAAAGGACTAGGGATGCTAGTTCTCCCGTCTCGTTGGTCCGCCCCGTCATCGTTTCCGGCGTCACCTCATGCCGCGTCGATTCAACGTCAATGAGCCGGCACGGTTGCCCCTTCTACAGGCTTGGGAGTACGATTTTGCGGCACTGCTGCCGATCCGCGGCCTTTCCCAAATCCAACAAACCGCCGTTGAGGAGTTGCGGCACGAGCGAGATGCCGTGATACTTGTGTTGTTGGCGAATAAATGATTCCCGACTCCGCTGGCTCTGCCGCAAAGCGGATTGTCGTTGGTCCTGCAAGCGCTCCGGGCGCTGTTTCCAGCTTCAGCGGTTGAGACGATTCGGCCACTATCACGACAGGCCGCGACTCCTGCCCCGGTCGAAGCTCTGGATGACGGTTTGGCTGAGCGGCAACCTTCACGGCCGGACGTGAAGCGGGCGGTTGTTGCGGCAGTGAAATCATCAGGAGAGAGTTAACTCAAATGCGGGCACTGATCACGGGAGGCGCGGGGTTCATCGGATCGCACTTGGCCGAGGCCCTGCTGGAACGCGGCGATGAAGTCTTCATCTTGGACGACTTGAGCACTGGGGCCGTTCGCAACCTGCCGCGCGAGAAAGGCAATGGCAGACAACACCGTGTATTTGACAGCGTCATGAATCGTGGCGTCCTTGCCGAACTGGTGGATCAAGCGGATGTCATTTTTCACCTGGCCGCGGCGGTGGGCGTGCGTCTGATCGTGGAACGTCCCCTGCACACGATCAAGACCAACATCGGCGCGACGGAATTGGTCTTGGAGGCGGCGGCCAGGAAGGGTAAGCGCATCTTCATCGCCTCCACCTCGGAGGTGTATGGGAAGAACAGCCAGGTTCCGTTTAGCGAGGACGCCGATTTGGTCCTGGGGCCGACAACGGCCGCTCGCTGGTCCTACGCCTGCTCCAAGGCGATTGACGAGTTCTTGGCGCTGGCCTATTGGAAGGAAAAACGGCTGCCCGTGGTGATCGGCCGGCTCTTTAATGTCGTGGGACCAAGGCAGACAGGCCGTTATGGCATGGTACTGCCGAACTTCCTACGCCAGGCTCTGGACGACAAGCCGCTGACAGTGTTCGGGACCGGCCAACAAACGCGCTGCTTCGCCTACGTCACCGAAACCGTGGAGGCGATCCTGAGGCTGGTCGAGGCCGATCAAGCGGTGGGGCAGGTAGTGAATGTCGGCAGCGACGAGACGACCACGATTGAAGGGCTGGCTCAGCTTGTCAAAAGCCGCACCGGGAGCGGATCGGAGATCGAGCTGATTCCCTACGACGAAGCTTACGAACCCGGTTTCGAGGACATGAATCGGCGAACCCCGAATCTAGAAAAACTTGTTCGTTTGACCGGCTACCGCCCCTCCCTGCCCTTGCAAGAGATTGTGGACCGCGTCGTCTGGCACGCGCGGCAAGAGATCGAGATGGAGGCAGCGTCCGGGGCAGACGCGATGAGGGAAGACAAGGAAATCTTGCGGAGAGGGGGGGATTAGCTTGCAGTCATGCCCTTCCGCAGCTTATCTGTTACTGCTCTGGCGGGGTCTCATCCACGTTCAGTCCGGCTATGCCGATGGCTTCGCTCACTTGCTGACCACTCACTTGCGTTCGGGGCTCTGTTCACCGGCGAGCGCGGCGGCGGTCTCGTCAGCCGTCTTTTGCCAGCTAAATCCCGCGGCACATTCGAGACCCGTCTGTCTGAGCTTCACCCGCAAGGAAACTTGTTCAGCAACGGTCCGCAAAGCGATTCCAAGACCCGCCGCTGTCGTGTCCTCGACCACGAAGGCAGCCTCCCGGACACCTTGTTCCAGAGCTGCATGATCAAAGATGACAACCGGTGCTCCACACGCCATCGCCTCGAGAGCCGTGAACGAAAAACCTTCATGCAGGGTAGGTAAGACGAACGCCGTGGCCGCCCGGTATAGCTCGATCAACTCCGCCTTGCCGGCATACGCCCGGTAGTCCACCGAGCCGCCGATCGACATGGCGGCGGCACGATCGGCAACGTTCACGCCTGAACTATCAGGTCCGACGATGACGAGGGCGTGCGGCAACTTTGCGTGCTCCTTCAACTGTCGAAACGATTCCAGCAGCAGCGGCACATTACGGCGGCGCGAAAGCTTCCCAACGAACAGGAAAAACGGCGCGGCGGGAATAGCAAATCCGCCAGGCGTCATCCCCGGACTCTCCGATTCGATTCCTTCGTTGGCGGGACTGAACTCCGGATCCACTCCGGGGTAAACGACCCGGATCTTCGACGGGTCAGTTCCGTAATACCGAACCAGATCATCACGCGTGGACGCCGAGTTTGCCAGCACGAGCCGCGCCTGGCGGCAACTGTGGTGAAAGAACGGAGTTGACCTCAGCCGTTCCGAGAGTGAAAAGTCACCCGGCCGGGACTCATAGATGCCCAGGTTCGAAACGACGCCCCCCTCGGCCAGGCTCCAAGGCAAGGTGTAGGGCGCGAAGATCAGATCGAAGCCGCCCGTCATTTGGGGCAAAAGGGGGGGCAGAAGGATGTTCTCCCAAAGCAGCGGCGGCAACCTGCTTGGAATGACTCGCAGCTCAATCGCGGGGCCCAAGTTCTTCGTCGAAAGATTGGGCTCGGAGGGCGTGAAAACAACAATACGGGAGAAGCGCGAATCCCGCGCCCAGTGTTGCAGAAGGTACTCCAGATAGCGGCCGACACCGGTGAGCGGCTCACACAGACGGCGGCCGATGATCGCTAGTTTCACGGGCCGTCATCCTGTTGCTGCAGCGTCAAATCAAGTCTGCTTTCAAGCCGGTTTTTCAAGGACAACCGCCACAAACTGCGCATGCTCCAGCGGGCAAATCCATTGACCGATCGAATAGTGATGGATACCGAGCAGGACTTCGCTCAGCGCCAATACCACGGGACGATTCATCATCCAAGCGCTGAGCCGGACCATGCGGTCAACCTTTGCCGAGTAGCGCCGCAACTCGTTGTCGAAGTGTTTGAGCATCAACCGGGGATGAAAGACCCCGGCATCCATTTTGTAGCAGCGAACGAGCCGCAGACCATGGCGCTCGAAGCGCTTCACAACCGCCGACGGCATCTCCAGACCGACATGGCCGTCGGGCTCGACGAAGTAGCGCTGATAGAGATCCGGGCGCTGCTTGGCGAATGTAACCAGAGGGTGCAAGCTGTCGGTTTCGACAACGTGGATGCTCTTGCCGCCGGGCTTGAGCACGCGGGTGATTTCCGACAGAACGCCGTCTTTCTGGTCAGCCGGAACATGGCCCAGCACGTGCGACGTCACGACACAATCAACGCTGCCATCACGGAACGGCACTGGAAACAGATTCGACCTGGTGGCCAGATGGTAATACTTAGCGCAATCCCGGAGCGCGGTCGGCGCGATATCCAGTCCGACGGAGGTTTTCGAACGCTCGGCGAAAACCTCCCGGCCGCGTGCGCAACCGAGGTCGAGCAGCACTCCCCCGCGAGGGACGTAGCGGTTCCAGAAACGCCACTCTCGCCACGACCAGTAGGGCAGAAAACGGAGGATCCATCCCTTGAAACCCGCCGGACTGAGGTGATACGGAACATGATGCTGAACGTAGCTTTCGTAAAAAGCCTCAGCGTCCTGGGAGCTAGTCGCGAAGGTGGGCGTGCTCATCTAAGTAAGAAAATCTCCAACGGCCGGACCGAGGCGTGGACGGAAGTCCACGCTCAGTGCCGCGGCCGACTCGGGGCCAGAGCCCTCAGCGGCGGCGTGGCGTGAACCTCCAGGTTTGCCGCGCCTCGATTCGTCGAGGCGTCCTCCGACCGGGGGCACTCGGTTCCCTGAGCCGGATGGGGCACACTGGGCCGAACAAACCGACGAATCGGTTTGCGGCAAGCGTGGACGCTCACGCCACATCCGCCGCCCGCGCTCAGTTCCGCGGCGCGAAGTTCTATTGTGCCCGATCTATATCCCGCCGGGCATGGGTGAACGTGAAGCCGGGGCAGCACCGTGTGCCGTCCTTCTCCTCTATCACCTTCTAAAGCGGCTGCCGCCAAACGCATTCTTCCGGTCAAGCTTTGGCTACTTCTGCTGAAGAGTGCCCAAAGCTAGTTTTCCGAACACCTGTGCTACGCTGGCAGCGAGAGGTCTTTTCCCCTGACAGATCACAAGCTGCAAATTATTCCTATCGGCGGGCTGGGCGAATTCGGCATGAACATGCTGGCCCTTCGCTGCGGAGACGACATTATTGTCATCGACGCCGGCTCGCTTTTCCCCGGCACCGAGCTGCTGGGAGTCGACGTCGTCGTTCCCGATATTTCTTTCTTGCTCGAAAACCGCGAGCATGTTCGCGGACTGATTCTCACTCACGGCCACGAGGACCATATTGGCGCTACGGCCTATGTCTTGTCGCAGCTCGATATCCCCCTCTATATGACCAGCTTCACCGCGGCTCTGGTGGGGCGCCGCATCGAGGAACACAACCTCGAGACACCACCGATCGTCCATGAAGTTCAGCCGAAGGACAAGGTCAAACTCGGCTGCTTCGAAGTGGAGTTTATCAACGTCACGCACAGCGTCCCGAACTGCACCATGCTGGGGATCCAAACTCCGGTTGGCGCCGTTGTTCACACCGCCGATTTCAAGATCGACCCTACACCCGTCGATGGCGCGCTGTTCGATTTGCATACGCTCGCCGAGTATGGGAAGCGAGGCGTGCTGCTGCTGCTGTCGGATTCGACGAACTCCGACAGGGAGGGCTACACGCTCTCTGAGCGAGCGGTGCGGCCCCGGCTCGAAGAGATCTTTGCGCACGCCGATAACAGCCTTTACTTCGCCTGCTTTTCTTCGGCGATCCATCGAATTCAGCAAATCCTCGATGTGGCGTTTCAGGCCGGGCGGAAGGTCGCCTTCGTTGGCCGCAGCATTTCCGAGATCAGTGAGCTGGCGCTTGACCTGGGCCGCCTGAATATTCCCGACGGATTGCTTGTTCGGCCCGGCGACCTTGCCAAGTTACCGCGCTCGCGGAGGGCGGTGGTAATTTCCGGCAGCCAGGGCGAACCTCTATCCGCGCTTTCCCGCGCTTCGGTCGGCAAGCACCGCCACGCGGTCATCGAATCAGATGACACGGTGGTGCTGAGCGCGCGTCAGATTCCAGGCAACGAGAAGGCCATCTTCCGCATGGTGGACCACCTTGCCCGGCGTGGCGCGAATGTCGTCTATGGCTCGATGAACCCGCCCGTACACGTCTCCGGGCACGCTTGCCAGGAAGAACAGAAGCTGGTGCTGAATCTGCTGCGGCCGAAGTACTTCGTTCCCGTGCACGGGGAGTACCGCCAACTCTCGCGGCATCTTTCCCTGGCAGCCGAGGTGCAAGGTTCAGGACTCGAGGGCTCTTTTCTCTTGGAAAGCGGAAACGTCCTGGAGATCGATTCCGAAGGCGCCCGCCGCCGGGATTCCGTCCCAGTTGGGCGGGTGTTGATTGATTCCGGAACGGGGGATGAGATCGTCGAAGAGGTCGTCATCCGCGACCGCCGGCACCTGTCGGAGTTCGGCGTGCTTGTGCCGATCGTGGCGCTGAACGGCCACAGCGGTAAACTCGAAAGCGCTCCCGAAATCATTACTCGCGGCTTCGTCGCGGGAGATGACGGAGCGGAACTGCTCGAGGGCGCGAGCGCGGTGGTTACGCGGACAATCGAAAATTCCTCGGAGGAAGAGAAAACCGACTGGGGCGTGATGGAAGAGAAGATCCGCGGCGACCTGAAGCGGTATATCAACCGCAAAACATCGAGCCGGCCGCTGATCCTGCCCGTGATCTTGGAAGTTTAGCAGCCCGTGGTGGAAGTCCGAGAACGCGAAAAAAGGGGACAGCCTGCCGATTTCCGCACGCACTGATGTTGGGAACGAAGCAGTTCGGCGAACGGAAATCGGTGGCAGTCCCCCATTTTCGCCGGAGAAGAGGTGGTCATTATGTCTAAGCAAGTTAGCCGGGCGGCAGTGACCCGGCGGTCGTTCCTGCAACAGAGCGGCGTGGCTGCTGGCGCGGCGGCGGCGACAGCCGCCGCCGCGCCGCCCGGCCCGCGCCCAGACGGCAAGAAAGTCCGCATTGGAATTGTCGGCGGGCGATTCGGGGCGACCTTCCAATGGCACCTGCAGCCCGATTGCGAGGTCAGCGCGGTCTGCGACATTCGCCCGGACCGCTTGCAGGCGCTTGGCGAGGTCTACCGCACGGGCAACACCTACGAGAACTTTCGCCGGTTCTTGAAACACCCCGAGCTCGACGCCGTTGGGGTCTTCACTCCGGCTCCGCTGCATGCCTGGATGGCCACCGAAGCCATGGAGGCCGGCAAACACGTCATCAGCGCGGTTCCGGCCGGTTTGTCCGTTGAAGAGCTGGAACGGCTGATCGAAACGGTCCAGAAAACCGGCATGAAATACATGATGGCCGAGACCACCTACTACCGGCCTCAGATCATCACCTGCCGCCGCTGGGCACAGGAAGGCAAGTTCGGAGATATCTTCTATTCTGAATCGGAGTACCACCACAACCATCCTCGCCTGAAGTACGACGAGCGCGGCCTGCCGACCTGGCGTCACGGGCTGCCGCCGATGTGGTACATCACGCATCAAACCAGTGCGATCATCCCGGTCAGCGGGGAGCGCTTGAGTGAGGTCCAGGCCATCGGCTGGGGAGACGGCCACGAAGTCCTGCGAACCAACCGCTACCAGAACCCGTTTTGGAACACCACCGGCTTCTTCAAAACCTCGAACGGCCACTGCTGCCGCATTTCGGTCTTCTGGCGCGCCCCGGCCGGATTCGCGCAGCGCTCGCAGTTTTACGGCGAGAAGTTTTCCTACATCATGGGGCGCCAGGCCGAAAAGCATCCCGATACCGTGATGCACTTTGACCGCTCGGGCCCGACCGCGTACGACGGAAAGGGGCTTCCCGAGGCAAAGGTCATCGTTCAGCCGGCCGACGACAATCAAGAAAAGTATTGGCATCTGCTTCCGCCGGAGCTGCATGTCAAGACCGGGCACGCCGGCTCGCATGTGCACATCACCCAGGAGTTCATTCGAGCGATCGTGGAAGACCGGCATCCCGAAGTCGATGTTTGGGAAGCGGTGGCCTACACCCTGCCCGGCCTCATGGCGCACCAGTCGGCGCTCGCTGACGGCGAGCCAACGAAGATCAAAGACTACGGTAAGCGGCCGGGATGATCGCTTGGCGCGGGATCGAGTGATTCTTTTTGTGTGAGCGGTCAAGCGGTGGCTGACCCGTCACTTGCGTTCCGGGCTCTGACAGGGGCTGCTCGCGGCAACGAACGTCGTCATGAATGGTAACGACCGAGTGGTGTTGGCCCCTCGGCCTCGCCCTTTGCATTCTTCACACGCTGAGTTTTGATCGCTTGATCTTGCCGGCCGAAAAGGTTAAAAAGCTGCTTGAAGAGTTTGGCGGCGGACGGCAGGGCTCTTGATGCCCATCGCCGAAGGCTTAGCCTGCATTTCTCACGGCGCAACTTTTCGGGCATTCTGGAGGCGATCCTGTTTCATCCAGCGATGAAGCGGATTTTTTTCAATGTTCGCCATTTGGTCTCTTTTGCTGTCATCGTCCTTGTATTCGCTAGTAAAAGAGTCTCAACGGACTTGAGCGGTTTGGGCGCAAGTTGTTCATTTATAAGCGGTTATTTTTTCAATGAGAGGATTTGAGAGTGTATGAGAGGATATCGGGGTTTTTGCCGGGCGGGGGGGGCCTGGATCGCCTGCCGGCCACCTCCCCATGGAAAATGATTCATCGCTGGGTTTCCCTTTTTTAGGATAGCAAGCCGGTCTCGAGGCGGCCTGGCGCTTCCTGGAGAAAACTGTTGAAAACAAAGGGAATAATTTTATCAAAAATCCGTGACCGAGTTTGTCAGCCCGGGTTTCTCAGCGCCTGACGGGCGAGGCAGGCGAGAGGCCCGGCAGTCCTTGTTTGCACTTGCCGAGGGTTTTCGACCTACCGTCAAGTATGTGTCTTTGATTCAGCGGGGTTGGCGTCAAGCCGAACGCGCCTCGTACTGAGGCGCCTCTCACGCAGCTCGGAGGATGTCCGATAGTTCGTGGAAAGTAGCGACTCTCCAGTCCGAGCCGTTAGGCTCGGAGTGATGTTTTTCATTTTCGAAAAAGGAGAGTCGCTATGAAGAAACGATACCAGATTGACCGCGAACAAGCCGTTCGCCAATTCCACAAGCAAGCCGAAGAATCCGGGCAGGAACTGCAACTGCACCTGCCGCTCAAAGAAGTCGCCGCCGCCCTGCAGCAAAGCGTCGGCGAGCTGATGCGCCAGGCAGGCCTGGAGCTGATGCAGCTCATCATGGACAACGAAGTGCGCCAGCTCGCTGGCGAGCACTACCAGCGGCGCCAAGCCGAGCAGCCCTACCGCTGGGGCCGCGAGCAAGGCTTCCTCGTCGTCGATGGACAGAAGGTCCCCATTCAGCGGCCGCGGCTGCGCAGCGACGACGGCCACGAACAATCCCTGGGCAGCTATGCGTTGTTCCGCCGCTCCGAGCCGCTCGACGACGCCGTTTGGGACAAGCTCATGCTCGGGCTCTCGACACGGAATTACTCGAAAGCCGTGCGGGAGTTTGCCGCCGCCTATGGCATCGAAAAGTCAGCGGTGAGTGAGCATTTCGTGCGCACCAGCCGAGAGAAACTGCGCGAACTTTTAGAGCGCCCTCTCGATAAACTCAAACTCTGCGTCATCTACATCGACGGCATTGAGTTCAAGGGCCAGCACCTGGTGGCGGCGCTGGGAGTGGCCATGGACGGGTCGAAAACGGTTCTGGGGCTGCGGCAGGGAGCGAGCGAGAACACCACGGTGGCGGGCGAATTGCTGGAGGATTTGGCCGGGCGTGGCGTCGATTTCTCGGCGCCGATGCTGTATGTGCTCGACGGCGCGAAGGCGCTGACGAAGGCGGTCCGTAAGCACGCGGGCAAGACGGCGCCGATCCAGCGCTGTCAAATGCACAAGCGCCGCAACGTGACCGGCCATTTGCCGGAGCCATACCGCGAATCGGTGGACCGCAAGATGGCGAACGCTTATGCGATGTCAAGCTGCGCGGACGCCAAGGCGGCCTTGGAGAAGCTGCATCGCGAGTTGCTGGAGTTGAATCCGTCGGCGGCGCGTTCGCTCGAAGAGGGGAGAGAGGAAACGCTGACGGTGCACCGGCTCGGACTCGACGATCTGCTGCGTTGTACGCTGGCGACGACGAACCCGATCGAGTCGGCCTTCTCGGTGGTGGACCGCGTCTGCGGCCGGGTGAAGCGCTGGCGGGGAGGCGATCAGCGCGAGCGTTGGGTGGGCGCGGGTCTGTGGCTGGCCGAGAAAAGCTTCCGGCGGGTCAAAGGCTACCGGCACTTGCCGAAATTACTCGACCAGCTCGGCAGACTGTCGCCGCCGCCTCCGGCCCAGGCCCAAGCGGCGTAAACTACAAGTTCTGGAGAGCCGCGCGTTTCAACGGAATTCTGGACATCCTCCTAAGTCGTGCGTGCCTCGTACTGACGAACGAATTCGGCGCGCGCGAACGGAGATGCCGCCTGGTCCCGAGACGTAAAAAGTCTGTCGCCATCTATAGAGGATTGCGACAAAATGTCGGAATCCTTCTTGTCAATAGGGCCAAGAATCAACGGGGTATGGGTAGATGAGGTGCTGGGCTGTCGCGACTTAAGGGGGAAGGTGACACTCTGGAGCAAGCCCGGCTCCGCGATTAACAAGCCGATGCAGACAGACGGGCCGCTGATCGGCCAAGTCCCAATCAACCGCCCATTGAGCCTGTTGGGGCCTTAAAATTGGTACTTGTGCCACGGACTACTAGTGCCGAATTGTTCCACCAATCTCCCCCTCGTCTTGAATAAATGTCGCGCCGCAGGGCACAAACACTTCACCCAAGAAGGCGCTCTCACCTTTACTGCAGGTGATCCGGCGTCGCTCCTTACCGGAGCGGTCGAGGACGAGTATAACGGCACCTGTCTTTAGTGCATCGATCAGTGGCTCGGATATTGCGCCGTCGACCGGCAAGCCCATGGCCTTCTGAAACTCCCTGATGGCACCTTCCGTCTCCGCGTCCATCTGGCCGTCGATAGGCCCAGGGTTGTAATCTAGCTGTCTCAGTCTCTGTTGAACGGATCGGACTAATTCCTCAGGGATTGACCCTTCATCGGTGCTTGATCCAGCCTCGGTTAGCAGCTGAACGATTTTCTGATGGCCTTTCAGCCTTGCTGAGGATAGTGCCGTGTGGCCGAGTCGCGATGTCAACTCCAGGTCCGCCCCGTAGTCGAGAAGAGTTTTGAGCATGGCGGTATCGCCAGAGGCCGCGGCTAGGATCAGAGCCGTTTTGCCATCGTTGTTTTTAGCGTTCACCTCCGCCCCGCTCAACAGCAGTGCCTTGACGATCTCCCCATGACCCTTCCACGCGGCTACGAGCAGGGCCTCCCAGCCTTTGTCTTCTTTAGCGTTCACCTCCGCCCCGCTCAACAGCAGTGCCTTGACGATGTCTCCATACCCCCGATATGAAGCTAGCATCAGGGCCGTTTTGCCATTGTCGTCTTTAGCGTTCACCTCTGCCCCGTTTGTCAGCAGCGCTTTGACGATCTCGCCATGGCCCTCCTCCGAGGCGAGTATCAGGGCCGTTGTGCCACCGAATCGTTTAGCGTTCACGTCCGCCCCGTGCGCGATCAGCGAGTTTACCCGTTCGATATCACCCTTTTCAGCAGCAACATGAAGTGCGTCAGCGAGTAATGGAGCCGTGATGAACATGCCTGCCACTACCATTATTCCCAGTGAATATCTGCGAAATTCCATTTCTCCTAACCTCCTCATCTAACCCCAGGATTAGTTTTGGCTTCTCGGCCCCGAGCCAGTGTACATCCATCTCCCTCTCTGGAGGCTGTCAGATCGTGCTTTCGCCGTTCCGCGGGCCCCATGTGGGTTAGCGCCCAGAAGGAATGCGCTCAGCACTCCCGACCGTATGGTAGTTGTTCGCTG
Source organism: Bryobacterales bacterium (assembly GCA_965226185.1). Taxonomy (GTDB): domain Bacteria; phylum Acidobacteriota; class Terriglobia; order Bryobacterales; family UBA6623; genus CBDCYS01. The sequence continues at coordinate 731,364 of CBDDCT010000007.1, read as the reverse complement.
CCCCTGAGATCAACTAGGCTGTCGCACTAGGCTGTCGCAGTTTTTAGGCGGAAGGCGACAGCTAGTATAGCGCCGGGCTCGGCTTCGACGCATCAGAATAATCAGCGACGCCTCGCCTCCATTTCGCCTCGCCGCCTGGTAAAACGCAGGCTAGAATCGCAGTTCCTTTGCGATGCGTTCGGCGTGCCAGGGGGTGCTTCCGAGAGAAAATTCGCTTGCCTTGGCCCGTTTCAGATAGAAATGCAAGTCTTGCTCCCAGGTGAACCCAATTCCTCCGTGAAGCTGGATTGCTTGCTGGCTGGCAAACCGGTACGCTTTGTTGGCCGCCACTTTCGCCATCGAGGAGGCCAGCGCCAATCGTTCGGGTTGCTCGTCGGCGACGATGGCTGCGTAGTAGGCCGTCGAACGCGCTTTCTCGAGGCTGATGAGCATGTCAGCCGCCCGGTGCTGGACTGCCTGGAAGCTCCCGACCGGCCGCCCGAACTGCCGCCGCGCCTTCACATAGGCCACCGTGACTTCGAGTAATTCCGCGGCGCCACCCACCATCTCAGCCGCGAGTGCAACCGCGGCGATGTCGAGGGTTTGTTGGAGTGCATCGAGCGCGCCCTCGCCAATTGTTTCCGCCCGCGCCGGGTCGAAAGTCACATCGGCGAGCGCTCGCGTTGGGTCCAGCGTCTTGAGCGAGGTGACTTTCGGGTCGCGGGGCAAAACGAGCCGAACGCCGTCTCCCTCTCTCAAAGCGCAAAGGATAAGATCAGATTCCGCTGCTTCGGGGACGAAGCTCTTTGTGATGGTTTCCCCGCTGCCACGGGAGGTTTGCAGCTTGTCCAGATCCCAGCCTGAGTTGGGCTCATCCGGGGGCGTTCCGGGTCGGTGCGGACGAGCAGGAGGCACGATCCTGCGCCGCTTCGCGGCTTAACGGCTCTGGGCTCGAAGGCTCTATGTAAACAGTATTGCGCTTAGGGCCGGAACCAAGGCGGGGAGGAACAATCATAGCAGCGTCCGTTGAGCGGTTGACCTGTTGAGCAGTTGAGCCGCCGGAGCAATTGCGGGGAGGAACGCGAGGAGGCAGGTCCGGCAATTGCGGTCGAATGGGTTAAGGCCGCGGATAGCAGCCCGTGGTGCAAGTCCGAGGACGCGAAAAAGGGGACAGCCAGCCAATTTCCTTTCGGCGAAGCGCTGACTCTTAAATGGATTGGAAAGCCGGAAATGGGTGGCAGTCCCCCTTTTTCGCCCAGCGGCACTGAGAGCGCGGCGGCTACTGCTTTTTCTTCTTGTTGTTCGTGTTGGAGGACAACTCGGGCTCTAGTTCAGAGAGTTTCTTGCGAAGTTTAGCAATCTCGACGGGATCACGATCCGATCGCGCACTCTTTTGCCATTCTTGGAGTGAGCGTTCCCAATGAGCCTTGGCCTCGTTTGGCTTGCCCAGCTTGAAGTAGACATCCCCCAGATGGGAAAGTACTGTCGGGTCATGCTTGTATTGTTCGAGTGAACGGCGCAAGTAGCGTTCGGCCAGCTCGAGCTTCTCTTGGCGATAGTAGACCCATCCCAGGCTGTCGAGGTAGGCGCCGTTATCGGGATCGAGGTCCAGCGCCTTTTGGACATAATCGTGAGCGTCGTCGAGCCGCTCGTTGCGGTCCGCGAGCATGTAGCCAAGGTAGTTCAGCGCCGATGCGTTGCTTGGGTCCAGAGCAAGCAACTCTCTGAATTTTTCCTCCGATTCTTCAAACCGCTTGGCGCGTTCTAGCACGGATGCGTAACTAAACAACGCCGTTAGCTTCTGCCGCTCCGACTTGGAGTTTTCAAACGCTTTATCGGCAATCTTGACCGCCTCGTCGAAGCGCTTCCCTTTCTCATAGATCTGAACCAAGGAGAGATAGACCTGATGGTCCCGGCGGCTGCCGTCGAGCAGGGATTTGAGAATTTTGGCCCCTTTTTCCGTCTCCCCCGATTCGGCCGAAACCGTCGAGTAGAGTATGGCCAGAGGGCGGTTGTCGGGGAATTCCTTACGAGCCTGTTTGGCAAGTTCGCGCGCTTTCTCATGTTCTTTCGCGTAACGGTGGCCATCGATCCTGTGCGCGAGTGAGCGGGGTTTGGAACGGGAATCGATCTCGCCCATTTCCTTGAAGGCGTTGTCCGCTTTCACGAAATCCTCCCCTGCCCGGTAGAGAATGCCCAACTGCTCCAGAAACATCGCGCGGTTCTGCGTTTCCTGAGGCGAGTAATCGTCTTTCGCGGTGGCCTCAAGCAGGGCCAGCATGGCCTCGGTGGCATCAGCGGTCTTCCCCTCGGCTTCGAGAAGCTGCACCAAGTTGTACTTGATTTCCAATGAATCGGGGGCAAGCTGCCCCGCCTTCAGCAGACTGTCTCTGGCTTCGGAGTACATCCTCTTCTCGCGGTAGATTTGAGACATCCGCAAGTGGTTTTCGGGGTTCCTCGGATCCGCGTCAACGAGAAGTTCGTACTGCTCGAGCGCTTTATCGTATTGCCCGGAGAGGACCAAATTATGGGCCAGACCGCGGCGGGCCGGCAGCGGATTGTCGCCGCGGCCGATCAGCTCTTCAAAGATCTCCGCGGCCTTGCGGAATTCGCCCGCTTGTTCATAAGCCGTGGCTAGCGCCGTCAGTTGATTGCGGTTGGCATCGCCGGCGGCCTGTACCTTTTCGAGGGCTTCAATCGCGCCCTGGGTGTCGCCCGAGTCCAGGTAGAGGAAAGCCAGGCTGGCCAGCGCTTCCGACGAATCCGGTTCGAGTTCCAGGAGATCCTTCAGGGCCTGCTCGGCTTTCTTCTTCTCTTCCGCCGCGCGGTAGAGATTGGAGAGTTGGAGCAATGACTCCTTATCGCTGCTATCGATCTCGCGAACTCTCTCGAAGTTCTCAATCGCGCTTTTCAGGAGTTCCTTATTGATCTCGCCCCGCCGCCCGAAGGCATAGCGGCTGTAGATCTGCCCCATCAGACTCAGGACTTCCACATTGTCGGGATCGCGTTTCAGGACCTTATCGGCTTCGGCCACGGCGTCGTCCAGGCGGTTCGACCGGGCATAAAGCTGAATCAGCCCTTGATGCAAGATATCGGCGTTGGGGTCCGCTTCGATTGCTTTTTCATACTCATCAATCGAGCGCTGCAAATACTCGCGGTTCATGTGTTCAACGGCGAGCTGCTCGTAAAGATGCGCCAGCGCGTAGTGGTAGTAAGCCGTGGCCCGATCGGGAGTTGCGGAGACATCACCGGGCTGCTGGGGAGCCGCGCGGAGGCTCAGCGCACTGGCAAAGCATGTCACCAGGAGCCAAAAAACGAACAGTCGCGGCAATCTACGTTGCATCGCTTTCACACCAACTCCTTGGACCTTCCACTGGAAGGCGAGTTCCGGCTGGTTTCAGTATAACCCGAAACAACAGGACGGCCGCGCTACTTCATGCGTTGCGGCTGAATCCCGACGCGGCGCTCCGGCCGTTGGTGGACGCTAACGACAAGGGTGGATCTACCCGTCCCCGAGTGGGCGCGGAACGATAGCTTCCGAGTGCGCGGTCATTCGTTCAGAACTGGTCCGGCAGAGGACGGAACGATGGCCAATTACGGAATAATTCACGCGGGCTGGGCAGCCCACCAGCGGCAGCGGCGATCGAACGCGATCCGAAGTTGCAGCAGGATTTGGACAAGATTGAACAGCGCTTCTTCTCGGCGATCACTCAGAACTGGCGTGGCAACGAGGTGCAACCGCGACGAGAGGAATTTCATGGAGACTGGAACTACAGCATCCTTCCGAGAAGCCTTCAGGCTGGAAATGTTATTCCCTGACGAGTCCTAAGCTGAGGGTGGTGCTGGCGGCGAGAAACTCCCCCATCTCGGCCAGGGCAAGATTTTCGGCGTTCTCCGGGGAGCTTGCAGAGGCAGGCTTGGCGGGACTGTTCGACGTGAACCGCCGCGGTGAGATAGCCTTTGTCGCCGGTTCCCCATTAGGAGAGGCCTTGGTTCTTCGCTCGCCGGATGGAGCAAGGATCGTTCACATCACCGGCCAAGAGACGGAGGCAGGGGACCTTCTCCTGAATTACAGGGGCGTCGATCTGCGCGACGACGGGCGTCTGTACTTCACGGCTGTGAACGTTAACGACCAGGTCTCCGTCTACGAGGCAGAGTCACTTTCGGCTCCGCCCGTTCCAACGACACGGCGTCGCATCCCCCCGCGGAGCCGGGCGCGGGGCCGCTGAAATGTCATTTCCAATGCCAAGGGATCCAAGGTTCCACGGGAGCACAACCGCTGCCGGCAGCCCAGGTCGCTCTTCTCGCTACAGAGCCGCGGGGCCGGGCCGCGGCGCCCGCCCGGGAACGTCGGCCGGGCGTTTCGCCTCAGATGCACAGCGAACGCTGTGTGAACCCGATAAACGGGCTGACGCGGCGGTCCGCCCCTGCACGGACCGTGTCTTCGAGAGTCGCAACCGGGAATTTGGCGACGAATGCGGGCTCAAAGTGCGGTTGAACTCGAAAACCGCATGGGCGTTCCTTGTACCCTTGGTGCTTCTCCTGTCGGCCGGTCCGGCGGTTCGGTTGAGCGCCGACGCTTCCGTCCGATATATCGAGGTGACCGCACCACGGGATTGGCTGCTGAGCGGCAGCACCCTGCAACTGGAGGCGCGCGCGCAACGTCAATTATGGTGCGGCGGTTTCCAACGCTGGTCTGCAATGGCGATCGGCGAATCCGTCGGTGGCGGAAGTGGACTCCGCGGGGCGTGTACGAGGTTTGACTCCGGGCCGCTGCGAGATCGAAGCGTCCCTCTCGGGCGCCTCGAGTCGCCCATTGCCCTTTTGGCCCGCGGATGGCGCTCGTCGGCGAAGTCAAAAACGGCACAATAAATAGAGGATTCAAACTAGGGCGTGTTAACACTAACGTAGAGCCTCGAAACGGAGGGCCTCGACGATGAGGGCGAAGTGGAGGAAAGCGAGGAACATGACGTCGAGCTTGTCGAAGCGGGAGAAGATACGACGGAACCCCTTGAGCCTACGGAAGAGCCTCTCCACCTCGTTGCGGCGGCGATAGAACGCCCGGTCGTATTCCCACGGCTCCAGGCGGCTGCGCTTGGGCGGCACGACGGGAATCCATCCGAAATCCAAAGCCAGTTGGCGTGTCTGATCGTCCTCATAGGCGCGGTCCATGAGCAGCGGCAGCGGCTCGGGCAGTGGCCCCAGGCCGCCCAGCAGTTCGCGGCCCTGCGGGGCGTCGTGAGCTTGGCCGGGCGAGAGAGCGAACGTTATCGCCGTTCGAGCATCTGCGGCAACCAGATGAATCTTGGTGGTCCATCCGCCGCGGGATTTGCCGATCGCCTGCGGACCGTTTTTTTTAACGCGCCGGCGCCGTCGGGATGAACCTTCACGATGGTCGAGTCCATCGACACGGCTTCGATTTTGATGCGGACCAGCTGCTCGCGCTGCAGTTTCTCGAAGACGGCGTCGAGCACGCCGTTCTTGGACCAGCGGTTCATGCGGGTGTAAATGGTGTGCCAATTTCCGAAGTGTTTGGGCAAGCCGCGCCATTTGCAGCCCTGCTCGGCGACGTACAAAATCGCATTCAAAACCGTGAGGTTCGACATGCTCACGTTGCCCCGCTGGCGCGGCAGGACCGCCTCGATGCGGCGGTATTGCTGCTCGGTGATTTCCATACATCACCAGTATAGCAGCTTTTGTGAATTAGTGTTAACACGCCCTAGAACATGCAATCACATCGAGTTCTGCTCACCCTGCTTCTGACCGCTATCATTTGCTTCCCCCTCTACTTGTTTTCCGAAGTCACCGGCCCTGAGCCCAGAAGGACCGGGGGGCCTTTCCCCGGTGAGAGAAGCTGCGCCACAAGCGACTGCCACGGCGGCATGCTAAACACCGGTCCGGGGAGTGTCTCGATATCGGTCAACGGCATGCCAGTGAACCAGTACCTCTATCAACCGGGCGAGACGGCGCCGGTCGTCGTATCCGTCTCTGATCCCAGCAAAGTCCGCTGGGGATTTGAGCTGACGGCTCGGACCGAAGACGGCTGCCTGCAGGCGGGCCGGTTCTCCCTCTCGGGTGCCTCGGACAGCGTGCAGATCCGTGACGACACAGCGGCGCCAGTTCCGTGCCCGGAGGCAACCATCCAGTTTCCCATGCACTTGTTCCCGAAAGGCGGCTTGGGTGGAGCGAGTTATGAACTTAGTTGGACAGCGCCCGCTAGTGCGATCGGCCCCATTGTTTTCGCGGCCGCCGGAAACGCCGCCAATGGCAACAACTTGCAGACAGGTGACAGCATCTACACTACACAAGCCACGGTCCAACCCGCCGGCGGTGGTGGAGGCGGAGCGCGGTTCGTCAGCGTCTCCTCGGCGAGCTTCGCGCCCGGCCAGGCGCTCGCCGGCGAAGTCATCGCCGCCGGCTTCGGTTCGGGTCTGGCCACCGGAACGGCCGTGGCCACGGAAACACCGCTGCCGACCGAGCTGCTGGGCACCAGCGTGCAGGTCACCGACAGCCAGGGCGTTACGCGCGCGGCTACGCTTTTCTTCGTTTCCGCCGGCCAGATCAATTACCTTATCCCCCAGGGAACCGCTCCCGGCGCGGCGACAATCCGCGTGAACTCGGGAACGGGCGCGGTGATCGAGGGAGCGATCCAGATCGATGCCGTGGCTCCGAGCGTCTACTCCGCCAACTCACGGGGCACGGGAGTCGCGGCCGCCTCCTTTCTGCGCGTCAACCCGGACAACTCGCGCACGCCAGGGCTTCTGTTCGACCCCGCCACGGGCGCCTCGGTCCCGCTGGACATCAGCCCGCAAAGCGGCCAGTTGTTTCTGCTGCTGTTTGGGACGGGCTTCCGCGGTTTCCAGAACGGAGTCACTGCCACGGTTGGAGGGCAGAACGTGCCCGTGCTCGGGGCGGTTCCGCAGGGTGAGTTTGTGGGTCTGGATCAGATCAACATCGGCCCGCTGCCCGCGATCCTCGGCGGAGGCGGAGAAGTGGACATCGTCCTAACCGCCGACGGTAAAACCGCCAACACGGTAGCCGTCAACATTCAGTAGCCTACAGTTCAACGGCTTGGCGATTACTCCGGATCGATAGCTGTCGAAATATCGCCTCCGGCCTGTACCAACTCGTCGTTTAAAGTTCCCTCGAACGCCCTGGATGGTAACTTGCCGGTCGTCGCCGTCGTCGCCGGTGTTTCGACGCCTTCCGGACCGTTTATCCCCGTGAAGCTCCCGCAATGACCTCTGGTCGTTGCGGCTGATTCGAACCACTTGCGGCGCCAACTCCAATTTTGTTCCTCATTCCCACTTTCGTAGCGGATGTTCACCTCTCCGTAGAGGGTTCCCCTGCGGGGTAAGGGGGTGTTGTTTCAGGAACTTCGGCGTCGCTGAGGGAGCTTCTGGCGCGTGACTACACCTGCGTCCCGGTGGGGCAGCGCTTCTGACGCTTTCGTCAAGAAACCAGATCGATGAATCCGGCGGCTCATCGGGCACGTATCTATGAATAGGGTGCTTGGAATAGGGCGAGGGCCCAGGAATGAGCGCCTGCCATGATGACTATCAGGCCTAGCCGACGATACCCTCGGTTGCCAGCGGTCTTGCCGCCTCAAGCGGCCGCGGGCTGCCATGACGCAATGGAAGTCCGCATTTAGGCCCAATGCACGTCACTTAAGGAATTCGGCGCCTGGTTGCTTGCCCTAATGCATTGTATTTTTTGCGTGAAAACCGGCCCTGTCATCGGAGTCATGCCGCGTGTTTTCCTCCGCCCCTTCAGGGCTTTTCGGTCGATGGGTCTCTCACCCAGGGTTCCGCTTCGCTCCACCCATGGGCTACGATCCTGCGCCGCTTCGCGGCTCAAAAAGTCTTAAGTGACGTGTATTGCATTTAGCCCGGGGCTAGCCCTATGCATTCAAGAAGTCTCACCTGGGCGCTTGTAACGCTTGTGCTGCTTGGCGCCGCCGGGTTGGCTCGCGCCCAACTGCCGCCCCGCAGCCGTACACTACAACTGCGCCGACCCGCGAACTACTTTCCCCTTGCCGTGGGAAACTCATGGACCTACACGATAGAAGGCCGCGCCGCCTCGGGAACCGTCACCGTGCGCGTCACCAAATCGGTGGAAACCGCCGGGCAACAGTATTTTCGGCTGGAGGGATTCACGCCTCAGCCGGCGCTTGTGCGCGCTGGCAGCCAGGGCCGGCTCCTGGAATTTCGTCCTGATTCCGGTACCGAGCACTTGTGGTATGACTTCGGAGCGGCCGAGGGAACGATCTGGATGCCGGAGCTGCCACATCCCTGTTTGGGAGCCGCCAAGCTGGCGTTCCGGCATTCAGACGTCGCGGTCCCAGCCGGCGATTTCAACGATGCCCTGGTGATTCGGTATGGGGCGACGAATTGCGCCGACGCTGGAATTCAAGAGGAAGTCTTCGCGCCCAATGTTGGGCTCATCCGCCGCACGGAAACGACAATCGCAGGTCCGCGCTCGATGGTTCTCACGGAAGCCCGCGTCGGCTCGCGAGTCATTCGATCCAGCGCGCTGTCGTTCAGTCTTTCGATCGACCAACCTGTCTATATTCCAAACCTGATGCCTCCGGTGACGCCCGACCGGACCGTGCCGCTCATGCGGGCCCGCATGACGATCCGCAATACCACGAATTTCCCTTTACGGCTTGATTTTTCGAGTGGGCAGCGGTTCGATTTGGTGATCCACCATTCGAGCGGCCGAATTGTCTATCGCTGGTCGGCAACGAGACTCTTTACCCAGGAGACAGGCACGCTTGAACTAAGTCCGGGAGAGAAAACCTTTTCGGCCGAGATACCGCTCGGACAGCAAGCCGGCCGGCCTCTGCCCCAGGGCAGCTATGTAGCCGAGGCCTGGCTGACGACGGCTGACCCAAGCGCCTACCGTGCCTCAGTCGGCTTCGAAATCTTGGAGGCGGTTTTCTAGCTGGCTTTTCTCACCGCGTGGCGAGGCGAAGTGCGTGAGAGGCCCGTCAGTACGAGGCGCGCGCCGCTTGACGACCCCCACTTTATCAAAGACGCGTACTCGGACAGTACGGCGAGCAAGCGCAACGATGTAATGGCGGGCCTATCGCGTGCTGCGCCCGTCAGGCGGTGAGAAATGCGGGCTGGCTGGCCCGCGTGGGCGCCACCCCAAAGATTGGCGGGCACGCCGGTTGGTGACTTTGACCTACTCGGCCGCGGGAGTAATCCGGATCCTCCAGTGAAAGTCCTCGCCAGGCTCTAAATACGTCAGCCCCTTGCCGAGCACCAGCGAGTTCTGCAAACCCACCCAGGGCTCCGGGCTGATAAATCCTCCCAGCGCGTCGCCCCAAACATTGAAAAGAATGACGGGTTGCTCGGGAATTCTGTCGGAGGCGTGGGACATGCGAATCGACAGGCCCCGCGGGTCTTGGAGAAGCACGTAGGGCTCCCCGCCGGAGTAGCCCGTGAGTGAAACAGCCCGAAGCTTCTCGAAATCACCGAGTTTGACGCCGTCCGCATGGGAACGCCCTTTGGTCTCATCGGTGGGAACTCCATAGCTGGTCTTCAGGATTTCCATGGTCGATGGGGTGGTTAACACGACTTCAGCCGGATCGGACCCCTCGACCAGCGGATTCCGAAACGTGATGTGGTTGCCCATGCTGAACATCATCTTTTCCGAGTTTTCGTCCGAGGCGTGAATCTCGTAGGAGATATCGAGGCGGCCATCCGCAACGAGATATTCGACCGTCAGGCGAAAACCGAAGGGATAGAAGCGGCGCGTTTCCTCATTATCGGTAAGCCAGAGCTTGGCTCGAGCCCCGTCCGCGCCGGCGTTGGGCGTTTCGAGCTCCCAAGGCAGGTCACGGGCGAAGCCGTGGATCGGCATCTTGTATCGCTTGCCCTTGAAGTTGTAGGCCCCGCCGTCGAAGCGCTCGCCGGCGGCGCGGCGCTGGCGCAGATCTTCCGGGAAGTTGCGGCCCGTGGCAGGCCACAAGAAGGGAGCTTTGCCCGTCCAGCCTTGCCGGGGCGAGTAGTCGCGGGCCAGGTAGAGGGTCTCGATCCATTGATCCTTAAAGCGAACCGCCAGCCCGCTCAACTCGCCGCCCTTGGCTGGGGCGATGGCCGCTTCGATGCCCGCCGCTTCGTCGCGAAGCAGCACCAGCTTCGTCTTGGATGCGTCCGAACTTGTCGACTCTTGGACACTGTAGCTCTGCCCGCGGAGCGGAAGCGTGCAAACGATCACGAGAAAGGCGCAGCGAATGTGGGTAGTCATCGATTTGCGTTTCATCATCCTTGAGTTCCCGCGGCGACAGCGCCCTCGGTGACAGCGCCCACCGGCCCGCCGGCGACAGCGCCCACCCAGGTTCGCGGCCGGACCGCGCTAGGGTCACGGAAGAGATTTCAAGCGTAGCATGTCTCGGCCCGGTAGATCCAAAGTCTTCCCTGTCCGATCTGGCGATCACTCGACATATCCCGAACCCGCGGCATCGTGAACAGAGGGGCTGTCCGAAAGCGCCGCGATAAACCGGCGGGGAGTTGGGGATGAAAGAGCCCCGCGGCGAAAGTTTAGCGAACCACGCTGACCTCGAGTCATGCGCCGGCGATGGCGACATCGCCGGTGCAGCGTTGACAGAGGCACTGGCGGGCCGCCTAGTGAGCCGCGAAATACCTCTTTTCGGGTGCCTTGTGGACAGAAAGCCCGATTTTTTGATGCTCTTTCGGCTGCCGCCCGATTTCGATTTCAGCCATTCCGCCGAATCCATTCGCCGCCGGTGCGCGTCAATCGATACATCCACTACGACGTCCACTAGAATGGAGAGGCGATGAGCGAAACCGAGCAGCCGGCGCCGTCGCGCGTGCTGATCGTTGACGATGAAGCAGACCAGCGTGCGGGGCTGGCCAGCCTTGTCTCTTCGTGGGGATTTACCGTTGAAACCGCATCCGATGGACAGGACGCCCTGGAAAAACTGGCTTCCTTCTCGGCCCACGTCATCATCACCGACCTCAACATGCCGCGCATGGACGGCTTTGAGCTGCTTCGGCAGTTGAGCGTTCAAGGCAGCCATCCGGCGGCAATCGTTCTGACAGCGTTCGGCAGCATCGAAAACGCCGTAAAAACCGTCCATGACCTGGGGGCGTTCTGGTTCTTGGAAAAGCCCATCCAGGCCAGCGCGCTGAGGGTGCTGACCGACAGAGCGGCTTCGCAGGGACGTCTTACCGAGGAAACGGACCTTCTTCACCGTCAGTTGAGCTATCAAGGAATGCTCGACGGGCTGGTCGGCGTCTCGCCGGCGATGCGGGAGGTCTTCTCGATGACCCGCCAAGTCGCCGCCAGCAAGGCTGCTGTTCTTGTTACCGGCGAAAGCGGCACGGGTAAGGAACTCGTCGCCCGGGCCGTTCATGATCTGAGTCCGAGAAAGAACGGTCCGTTTGTGGCGATTAACTGCGCCGCGCTTCCAGAGACCTTGATGGAAAGCGAACTTTTTGGTCATGAGAAGGGCTCTTTTACAGGAGCCGTGCAGCGCCGCTTGGGTTGTTTCGAGCTGGCAAGCGGGGGCACGCTGTTGCTCGACGAGATTGGCGACATGCCGATCGGCACGCAAGCCAAATTGCTGCGAGTACTGGAGGATTCCCGCGTTCGCCGGCTGGGCGGCGCCTCGGAACTTCAGGTCGACGTGCGCGTGATCGCTTCCACCAACAAGAACATGGAACAGGCTCTGAGGGACAACGTCCTGCGCGAGGATCTTTACTACCGCCTCAACGTCTTCCATATCCATCTCCCCCCTTTGCGTGAGCGAATGGACGACCTATTGCCGATCGCGGAAATCTTGCTCAAGAACCTCAATAAGAAGCACGAGTGCCGCGTGGTCGACTTCCATCCCGACGTCATCAAGACCTTCCGGGGATACAACTGGCCGGGTAACGTCCGGGAGCTTCGTAACGTGCTGGAAAGAGCGGTGATTCTGTCGGGTGAGGGGACTATTTTGCCAAGTCACCTGGTGGGCGGCTTTGGCGGTTTCACGCGGGCGGTTCAACAGACCGAGACGGCTGATCCCAGCGCGGTTCACCTGCAAGTGGGCACGACGGTCCACGACGCGGAAAAAGCGCTGATCCTGAAAACGCTGGAGCACACCGGGAATAATAAGACGCGCGCGGCGCGCATCCTGGAAGTCAGTCTCAAGACGCTGCACAACAAGCTGAAGGAGTACGCGTCGAGCGGCCAATCCGCCGGCTGACGAGCCGCCGAAGTCGAACTCAGCAAGCGGTTGGTTCCGCCTTCGCGACCGCAAACGATGTCTCTGAAGAACCGGCTGCGCTTGTCGATCGTCGCGCTCGTCGTGACGGTTGTGGTAGCGCTATCGGCACTCCACGTCCACAGCGTCGTCGAATCCCGATTTCAATATGGTCTGGAGCTGGCTACGATTGGTAGCATGCAGGTCGATAGCCTTATCCTGCAGATCGTCGACGAACAAATGGCCAATTACCAGCCTCCCCCCGAGACCTCGGAGGACTTGAAAAAGGTCTGGAGCGAGATTGTCGAGCAGGACGCGGGTCTGGCTGTTCTTCTGCAAAAGCTGACCGGCAGCATCCCCGTGATCGTCGAGATCCTGGTCACCGGTGAGAATGATCGAATTCTGTCAGCCTCGTTCCCGTCCCTGCGAGGCCAAAAAGTTCAGTTACGGCCCAGCTTCGAAGAATTTAACAGCAAGCCGGTTTGGGAAAAACTTCAAGAGGTCTTGGCCGGGAGCCGCGACTACGAAGTCCGGAAACCGCTGGGAGCTCGCGGGGAGCAAGAGACCATATTTACCGTTCGCGTGGTCTTGAACTCCGTCCTGCTCCGCGGCCAGATTCTGCCCAGTCTGCGCGATGTCGCGGTGGTCCTGTCACTGGCGTTGCTGCTGTCAATCGCGCTGGCTATTGTGGCATCGAACATCGCTCTCCGCCCGCTGGCCCGGATCGGCGAAATCGTGGACCGCATCACACGGGGAGAGCACGACCCCGATGCCGCGCAGCCTTCAGAGGGGGCCAAGGCGGACCGGGCGAAAGAGGTGGCAGCCGTTGAGTCGAAGCTCAATGTGCTGGGAGAACAGTTTCGCGGAGCACGGGAAGGCCGTGCTCATCTGCGGGCAAATATCAATCGATTGCTCCAGAGGCTGGAAGAAGCTGTCCTTCTGTTCGGTCCCGATGACCGCCTGATCATGGCCGGCCGGGCCGCCGAACGCTTGCTAGGCGGACGCTGGGAGCTGATGGGCGCCGCGATGGACGACATCTTTCCCAGCTCCACCGCCTTGGGGGCGCTGGTCCAGGGCGCCGTCCATCTAAACCGCGGCATCACGGACCGGCCGGTCACGCTTGACCAGACTGGCGCCGCGCCTGCCCAACTATTGGTGAGCGTGGAGATTATCGAGGATTTCGGGAGCCATGCGCGCCGCGGAACCATGGTCACGCTTCGCGACGCCGACCCCCGCCGGCAGATCGAATCGCAGCTCGACGTGGCTTCTCGGCTGGCATCGATCAGCCGCCTCACGAGCGGAGCCGCGCATGAGATCAAGAACCCGCTGAATTCGATTGCCCTGCACCTTGAAGTGCTCAAAACCAAGCTGGACGGATCGTCAACCGATGCCGCCGCCGAGATGGAGGTCATCGGCCGCGAAATTACGCGATTGGACCGCGTAGTGAAGAGCCTCCTCGATTTCACGCGGCCGGTCGACGTCAAAATGGAGCGTATCGATCTTGTCAGGTTGCTGCAAGAAGTGACCACTCTTGTACAGCCCGACGCGGGTCGCCAGAAGGTTCGTGTCGGCTTGCAGGCGGAGCTGAAGAGCGCTCCGATACGGGGGGACCGGGATCTCCTCATCCAGGCGATTCTCAACGTGGTTGTCAACGGTGTTCAAGCGATGGAGAAGGGAGGACGCCTGGAGATCCGGACCGAGCTCGCATCCGGGGAGTACCTCGTCACCATACGCGATCAAGGGGGCGGTATCCCACAGGAGCTGAGGAACAAGATCTACAACCTCTACTTCACTACAAAAAGCAGAGGATCGGGAATCGGATTGGCGATGACTTTCCGGGTTGTGCAACTCCACGGTGGTACAATTGACTTCGCGAGCCGCTCAGGCGAAGGAACGGAATTTCAACTGCGATTTCCCGCTATCGAAGAGAGTAACCGCGACGTATCCGAAGCGGCCAATCACGAGTCGTCAGCCGGCTCGGCAAGCATTGGCTGAGTCCCCCAGAGGTCTCTCGGACGTTCAGTCCAGTCGCCCGGCACAGCAGGCTGCACGATGATGTTCCCTGGTTACAGCCATCTCATCGCCTGGACATGCTTGCAATCGCTCAGTACCAGGACTCCGCTAAGACCGCCTAGGTTTCGATGCTGGGCCTGCCCCGGCGTCCCGGCGGCGGTGTTTCTCGTACTGTTGGCAGCGGGATCTATTGTTTCGTGTGGCAAACAAGCCGCGTCGGCCCCACCGGCCCCGCGGCCGGCCGTAGCGGCTCAGCCTCAGCCGCCTGAGCCATCCGCCGGGCCTGTTTCCGAGCCGCAGACGACGGCCCGCCTGCCTCCGGCGCAGCCGATACCAGTGGGAGCAGTTCCCGAAGGCCCAACACCGCTGGCGGGGGAGGCAGGGAGGTTGCCCGCGGGGCCTCCAGCCGATACCGAAGATGCACGGTCGGCGGAAGTGAACGACGCGGGAGTCGGCCGAGGCGCGCCGGCTGCGCGCCCGCCCGCCCGCCCGGTCCCCAGGCTTGGGCAGGTGCTGACCACCCAGCAGCGCAGGGAACTGAATGAGACCATTGACCGCAGCCTGGATGCGGCTCAGAGGAGTGTGGCCGCCGTCGTCAAACGCACGCTCTCGGTGGACCAGGTCAACTCGGTAAGGCGCATCCGGGCGTTTGTTCGCCAAGCACGGGAGACCCGGGAACAGGACCTTGCGCTTGCCAAGAATCTGGCCGACCGCGCCCGCCTGCTGGCACAAGACTTGGAACGCGGGCTGCGCTAGGAAATGTGCCGGCCCGAGACCCCAAGCCAGCGACCCGCATGATGGAGCCGAACCAAGACACCGAAGGGCCCCCCGGCCGGCGGTGGCCGGACTCAATCCGGTCTCGAGTCGAAACCGGCTTGCAGCACTTCCGGCGCATCACCGCCTTTCGGCCCAAGCGGGTGCTCGTTGGGCTCGATATTGGCTCGGAGAAGACGAAGGCGGTCGTCTTGCACCGCCCCCATGGGCGAGTCACCGTGCGGCAGGCAGCCATCGCGAGCACCCCCGCCTCAGCCATGACCGACGGGGTTTTCACCGATAGCATTACTGTCGCGGATCACGTTCGTTCGATGCTCCGCGCGTTCGGCATCCGCCAGAGAAACGTCGCGGTTGCCGCGGCCGGGGAGAAAGTCTTCCTCCGGCTGGAAGTGGTGCCCGAGGACCGTGACGGGGACCTGTTGTCCTTTGCACGTGAAGCGGCGCAAAAGGTCCTTCCCTGCTCGATCGATTCAGTCGTGCTGGACTATGAACCGATTGAAACGCCCGCCGGCGCTCCGCGGGAAATCATCTGGGCCGGCACCATGACCGAGCAAGTCGAATGGTTGCGCGAAGCGGTCACGCTGGCGGGCAAGACTCCGCTCATCGTTGACGTGGAAGCCTGCGCGCTGGCGAACGCGTTTGTTCACAGCGCGGAGCCGAAGCCGGATCAGACCTCTCTGCTGGTCCACATCGGTGCGCGCTCGCTCAACATGTGCCTCCTGCGGGGAAAGGCCCTAATGGGATCTCATCAGGCAACGGAGGCTCTGAACCGCCGCATGTCGCTGAGACTCGAAAGCCTTCCGGACCGGGTGGCGGCGGCACTGGAAGGATGTTGGGGATTAAGCAAGAAAACGGCGGAGCCTCATGGCATAGGTCAGATTTACTTGTCCGGCGGCGGTGCGCGTGAAAAGATGATGGCTGAGAACCTGGCGCATCGTTTCGGCCTGCCCGTGCAAGAACTGGACCCCTTCCGCACCGTGAGCTATTCTCCGTCAAGCGATACGGGCCGTCTTATTCGCGAGCATGCACCGGCTTTTACCGTTGCGGTTGGACTCGCCCTGCGGAGTTTCGAAGACCTATGATTCGAGTGAATCTTCTCAGACCGAGAACACAGCGGGGCGGCGGTCTGCAGTCCGCTCTGCTGCCTGGCGGCCGCTCTGCATTTATTTCGGGCCGCGAGGTCTTGGTGGCGGTCATCCTGCTCGTTGCGGGAGCTTCGATGTTGCATCTGCACTACGGCCTGTCGGATTCGGAGCAGGCTGATGGGGGAGAGAACACGGCTGCCGCCCCGCGGCCGGGGGCCGATGGCGCCGATCTCGCGTCCGCCGATCCCGCGTCCCCCAGTCTCGCGTCGAATGTACAGCCCGCCGGCTCCGCCTCCGCCGGCGGATATGAAGATACAACTAGCGGCGGCGCGGGGGAAGACTCGCCGCCAACCTTAGCAGCATCGCCGACCCCGGAACAGAGAGCGTTCGCGAAAGCCAAGCAAGACGCTGCCGCGCGGTCGGAGGCGAAATCGCGACAATCCGCGACCAAGCTGTCCCCTCCGCCGGGCGCCGCGAAGTTGAGAGATGTGCTGATCACCCAGCGCGGCGGCGCTCTCCGCCTCTCGCTCATCACCGGCGAGAGGTCCACCTACTACATGTTTCGACTCGAAAACCCGAATCGAGTCGTTGTCGACGTACCAGGAACGTGGCTTGCGTTGCCCGCGGATCGGCTGAGCCAGGAGATTTCACACCCTCTTGTCCATCGCATTCGCCTCGGGCAGTACAAGGACAATCCCCCGGTCTCGCGCCTGGTACTGGACGTGGAAGGATTTCCGAACCTGCTGGTTCTTCCTCATTCGAGCGGCCTCGATATCCAGGTTTCCAGCACGGCCCAATAGGCAACCACCAGACCCGATGAGCAACGAACAGATAAAGGCGAAAGCGGCCTCGTTCGCGGCCCGCTTGGCTAGAGTCGCGCGGCTGCGCCGGCTCCTCGCCCGCGCCGAACACAACTTCTTGCTGGTCTGCGGCATGGCGAACATCCGCTACCTGACCGGCTTTACCGGCAGCAGCGGCTATCTCCTAGTGGCGCCGGATTCCCTCGTGCTCTACACCGATGGGAGATATGACATCCAGGCGCGCCGGCAAACGCGTGAAGTGGAGGTGCGGATATCCACCGGAAGCGTGCTTGCGGCACTGGCCGGGGATTTCAAGAAGCGGCGCATTCGGCGGCTGGGATTTGAGCAGAATCGGATCTCCTTCGACACCTATCACTACCTTCGCGGCGAGTTGCGTGGCCGCCGCTTTCAACCGCTGAACAGACTCGTCGAAAAACTCCGCATGATCAAGAACGACGACGAGATAGACCGGATTCGTGCATCCGTGGATCTGAATTCAGCCGCCTTTGAGCGCGTCTGCCACAAGGCCCGCCCAAGCTGGACCGAAGCCCGGCTAGCGTCCGAGATCGAATACGAGATGCGAAAACTCGGCGCCGAGCGCGCCGCGTTTGAAACGATAGCCGCCTCCGGAGAACGGTCCGCCCTTCCTCATGCTCAGCCAAATACTAGCCATCTGCGTCGAAATGCGTTGATCGTCGTCGATCATGGTGCTATACTCGATGGTTACACAAGCGATATGACCCGCATGATCTGTTTCGGGCAGGTTGATCAGCGCCAGCGTGAGTTGTTTGAAGCTGTTCGTGAAGCCCAGCTCGCCGCCGTGGGCGCTGTCAGGGCGGGAGTCAGAGCGGGAACGGTCGACCGCGGCGCCCGCCAAGTGCTTCGGAAGTTCAAGCTGGAGAAAGAGTTCAGTCACTCCGCCGGGCATGGGCTTGGTCTCGAGATTCATGAACGGCCCCGCATAGGCCCGAAAGAGGACCTGCGGTTGCGCGCCGGCATGGTCATCACGATTGAACCGGGCGCCTACGTGGAAGGAGTCGGGGGTGTCCGAATTGAGGATGTCGTTGCCGTAACCAAGAATGGTTGCGAAGTGCTGACAAAGACTCCTCGCGAATTGCGGGTCCTGTAACCCAAAGTGATGGACCGACTTTTCATAGTTAGCTCGCCGGTCGGCATTTACAAATCATGGATTTCAGAAAAATTAAAGCGCTCATTGAGGTGGTGACGGAGAAGGACATCGCCGAGCTGGAAGTTGAGTCGAGCGAAGGGAAAATCCGCATTCGGCGTAACACGACGCAGGGCCTCGAACAAGGGCCCCAACCCTACGTTGTCGTCTCTTCATCAGCTCTGCCCGCGGGCGCCGCGCCGCCGGCTCTCGAGTCTGCCGCCCCTGCCCTCCCTGGCGCCGACCCCGCTTCCGCTCCGGCATCCCAGCCCGGCAAGACGGAAGAAGAGGACTTAGTCGTGGTCACGGCTCCCATAATCGGGACTTTCTATGAGGCCTCCTCCCCCGACGCGCCGCCGTTCGTCGAAGTCGGTGACACCGTGGCGGCCGGACAGGTTCTCTGCATCATCGAGGCAATGAAGCTGATGAATGAGATCGAAGCCGAAGCAGCGGGGGTCATCGAGAAGAAGTTCGTCTCTAATGCGCAGCCGGTCGAATTCGGCGAGGCATTGTTCGCCATCAAGCCCGACAAATAGCCGTATCCAACACTAGAAGTCGCACCCAACAAAAAGATGATTCGGAAGCTTCTGATTGCCAATCGAGGCGAAATCGCGTTGCGTGTCATTTTGGCCTGCAAGGATCTCGGAATCCGCACCGTGGCCGTCTACTCCGAGCCCGACCGCGCATCTCTGCACGTGCGGCACGCCGATGAAGCGCTCTGCATTGGCCCGGCGCGAAGCACGGACAGCTATCTCAACGTCCCCTCGGTCATCAGCGCCGCCGAGATTACCGACGCCGACGCCATCCACCCCGGGTATGGTTTTCTCGCCGAAGACGCCAGTTTCGCCGAAGTTTGCGAGGTGTCCGGCATCACCTTCATCGGCCCCAAGCCGGAGGTGACCCGCATGATGGGCGACAAGGCGGAAGCGCGCCGTGTCGTCAAGAAGGCGGGACTGCCGATCCTTCCAGGAACCGAGGAGCCCGTTCAGTCAGTGGACGACGCGCGCCGTTGCGCCGACGAAATCGGCTACCCCGTGATCATCAAAGCGGCTGCCGGCGGCGGCGGGCGGGGCATGCGGGTGGTTTCCCGCTCCAAGGATCTCACCGAGCTTTTTCACCAAGCACAGCACGAAGCCGCGGTGAGTTTCCACTCTTCTGATGTCTACCTCGAAAAGTTCATTGAGAGGCCGAGGCACATCGAATTCCAAGTCCTGGGGGACAATCACGGGCACGTGGTGGCGCTGGGCGAGCGCGAATGCTCGATTCAAAGGCGGCACCAGAAACTGCTGGAAGAAGGCCCATCCCCGCGCCTCGACGGCTCCATCCGGAAAGATCTTTGCGCCAAGATCGAAGACACGCTCTCCGAAGTCGGCTACTCCAATGCCGGAACCGTGGAATTCCTCATGGACGAAAAGGGCGAGCTTTACTTCATTGAAATGAACGCCCGCATCCAGGTCGAGCACCCCGTCACCGAAGCCATCACGGGAGTCGACCTGGTCAAGAGTCAAATATTGCTGGCGGACGGCGAGAGACTTTCTGCGGTCATTCCTGAAAAGATCGAGATCCGCGGACACGCCATCGAGTGCCGCATCAACGCCGAGAACCCGGAAACCTTTGTCCCCTCGGCCGGCCGCATCTCGAACCTCATTCTTCCCGGCGGAATCGGCGTGCGAGTCGATACAGCGGCTTATTCGGGGTGGTTCGTGCCTCCCTACTATGACTCGCTTGTCGCCAAGCTCATTACCCACGGCCGCGACCGCACCGAAGCCATCACGCGCATGCAGCGGGCGCTTGACCTGTTTGTGGTGGAAGGCATCCACACTTCCATTCCGTTGCACCAGCGGATCATGGCCGACCCCGATTTTTCCGCGGGCAACTACGATACCCACTTCATCGAAAGCTTCAACCAGCGCCAGAAGCCGGCCTAACAGCCCGCGGCAGAAGTTCGCCCGGGGGAGTGCAGCGAAACTGCCTTAAAATACCCGCGGCGAGGGCATTCCCGCGGGTTCCGGCCGGTCGAGGTTGTTGGGGTGAAGTGTCCCGTATTTGAGGGTTTGCGGGGCTTTCCGGGCGGTTGGCTTGCGAAAGGAGTGCAGCTCTGGTGCATGGCTCGATGCGCGGCTACGAAGCCGTCGTGCGGGAATTCGCCAAAGCCTGCGGTCTGAAAAAGTCCACGGTCAGTGCGCATTTCGTGCAGGCCAGCCGCAAAAAGTTGGAACAATTGTTGACGCGGCCCCTCGGCGATCTGCGGTTGTGTGCGATCGTCATTGACGCCAAACTCTTCCGCGGGCAGCACATGATTGTGGCGCTGGGGATCGGCTGCAACGGGCGAAAAACCGTGCTGGGGCTGCGGCAAGGGGCTACGGAAAACGCCACGGTGGTGAAGGCCCTGCTGGAGTTTTCCTTACACAAGATGCTGTAGTCAAAAAGGCCATTTTCGTTCTGTGGGACAGGCTCCTAGCTCGCATTTCTCACCACGCGGTGAGCGAGGACGCCCGAAGGGGCAGTGTCATCGAATCAATTCTGTGCGCCGTTTCCGCTGGGTGGATCGCCGGCCTCCCGGATGAACTTGTCCTTCCAGCGCTCCCACAGAGAGGCCATGGAGCGTACACGGTCTGGTTGTTTGGCGGAGAGGTCGTGTTGCTCGGCGCGGTCGGTAGAGAGGTCGTACAGCGCCCAGTCCCCAGGCCTGGCATCCTCCTCCGCCGCGACACTCCGCCAAGGGTTGCGAACGCCGACCGTGTGGACAATCTTCCAATCGCCCTGGCGCAGTGCGCGGTTGCCTTCGTGGTAGAACCAGAGGGTCTCATGCAGGACGCCCTCGTCGCCGGTGAAGACGCTCACGAGGCTGCGTCCGGAAATTGGCCGTCCACCCGCGTCAGCGACGGTATCGGAACCGGCCAGCTCCAGCACGGTCGGCGCGATATCGATTACGTGGGCGGCGGTGGAACGCAGCTCGTTCTTGGCGGCGATGCCTTTCGGCCAGTGCACGATGAAAGGCGTGGAGATGCCGCCTTCGTGCACCCAGGTCTTGTGCCGGCGGAACGGTGTATTGGCAGCGCCGGAGAACCCCGGGCCGAGGCAGAGATAGGTTTTCGCGGAGCCCATCGGCGCATCGGGATCGTGGCCTTCTCCCCGCACCATGATTTCGGCGCTCGCGCCGTTGTCGGAAAGAAAGAAGATCACCGTATTGTCGAACGCCTTCATCGCTCGAAGCTGGTCGAGCACGCGGCCGATTTCGCGGTCCATGCGGTCGATCATCGCGGCATGAATCGCCATCTTCGTCGCTTGGAACCGGCGCTGTTGTTCTGTCAGATCCTTCCAGGGGAGGGGACGATTGATCTCGCCGGACCCAAGCTGAGCGATGGAATCGGGAAAATCGTAGGGCGGGCCAACGTCCGGTTCCAGGGGTGATAGGGCGGCGCCGGTGATGCCCATTTCTTTCTGCCTTGTGTGCCGCTCCCGCCGCAGCCGGTCCCAGCCTTGAAGGTAGCGATCGCGATAGCGAGTAATGTCTTCGGGGAGCGCGTGCAGCGGGAAATGCGGGGCGTGGAAAGTCAGGTACTGAAAGAAAGGCCGGTCCGCGTACTGCTCTGCGTGCTCCCGCAAGTACTCGATGGCGTGATCCGCCGTGGCGATGGTCCCGTAGTATTCGCCGCCGCGCTCGGCTGGCGAAAGCGGCCCGCCGTCTCTGTTGTGGCTCTTGTGGGCTACGGCGCGGAAGAAGTTGTTCCCGGACCTCGGCTCATAAGAGCGATCAAATCCGTTCTCCGTCGGCTTGCCGTCCACGTGCCATTTCCCGGAGTGATAGGATCGGTAGCCGAGCTGCCGCAAGCGCTCCGGGAGGAGCCGCGCCCATTTTGGGCGGACGCCGCGGCCGCCAAAGCTTCGGTGATCGACGCCGGGCATCCCGTCGCGGCGGATCTGTTGCGGGTAGTAGCCGGTGAGCAGTGCGCCGCGCGTTGGCCAGCAGCGGGCGGTGTTGTAGAAATCCGTGAAGCGCAACCCGCCCCTCGCCAGAGAGTCGAGATTCGGCGTGGCGATCTCTCCCCCATAGGAACCAGTGTCTGAGTAGCCCATATCGTCAGCCAAGATAATCAGGAAGTTGGGACGCGGCGTTTCCGCGGTCACCGCGGCGGTACCAAAACAAAGCACGGAAAGCAGAATCAGGGCAGCTTTCATGGATGTCAGAGTCTCCTTGACCATTGCTAAACATAACATCCATGAGTCATTGCGCATAGCATGTAGAGCGTGTTCTCCTGGGGAAATGAGACCGCTTCGCATTGCTGACGCTGAAAGCATCGTTCTTGGATTGCAGGATGAGATCCGACGCTCCCAGGATTCTCGCACCCTGGGCTACGATCCTACGCCGCTTCGCGGCTCAACGGCGCTGGGCTCGAAGGCTCTGAGCTCGCAAGCTCTAAGTCGACAGTATTGGCGCTAGCGGGGTCGTTCTGATGCGACTGCACCAGCATCAGCACTCCGGTGGAATAGTAGCCCAGGACGAAGACCACTAGAAACGGCATCGTCGCCCAGTTGCCAATCAGCAGGCAACAAAGGATGCAGAATCCGAAGTAGCTTCCGGCGGCCAGGTGAGCGGTTGGCAGCCAGCCGCCGCGGACTCGGTATTTGCTTCGGGCCAGCCGGGCGCGGCTCTGATCGGCCGAGTATTTTGCTGTCCGCTGGAAAGGCGATGCGATCCCCAACAGCGCCTCCATGACGGCTTTGGCATTCGTGAGCGTTAGCCCAATCCCCACGGCCATTAACCCCGGCAGCATCAAGGCGGCCCGGCGCCAGTGACGCGGGTACAGTTCCTTCTGGCTCAGGACGTAGAAAGTCGACAGCGAGCTGAATGTCCCCAGAAACAAGGGGATATCGAGGTAAAGAAGCTGACCGCTCCCATGGTAGTAGCGCACGACGATCGCCGGCAAAAGCAGAATCGAGAGGACCACCATCAACGGGTAGGAGATATTTGCGGTCAGGTGAAAGCAGGCCTCGGCCTTGACCTTCAGCGACTGGTTCGACCGCAGCAACACTGGCAAAATCTTCTTGGCTGTTTGAATCAACCCCTTGGCCCAGCGTGCTTGCTGTGCCTGAAACGAAGTCATATCGACCGGAAGTTCCGAGGGCACTTCCACCTGGGGCAGGTAGAGAAATCTCCAGCCCCGGAGTTGGGCGCGATAGCTGAGATCAGTGTCTTCCGTGAGCGTTTCGAACTGCCAGCCGCCCGCATCCTCGATCATCGTTCTTCGCAGAACACCGGCCGTGCCGTTGAAGTTGAAGAAGCGGCCCGATCGTGACCGCGCTCCGTGCTCGAAAACGAAGTGACCGTCAAGCAAGATCGCCTGAATCCTGGTTAGCAGCGAGTGGTTGCGGTTGCGATAGGTCCAGCGCCCCTGCACCATGCCGACCTTTGGATCGGTGAAGTAGTGAATGGTCTTGTGCAAAAAGTCCGCTTCGGGTGAGAAGTCCGCATCGAAAATGGCGATCAACTCTCCGCGCGCGCGCGCCAGCCCTGCCTGTAATGCTCCTGCCTTGTAACCCGTTCGATGATTCCGGTGCAGGTACTCAACCCGGTGACCCATCGCCGCTAGGCGGCGGCAAGCGGCGCGCGCCACGGGCTGCGTTTCGTCTGTCGAATCATCAAGCAACTGGATCTGCAGCAGATCCCGGGGATAGTCAAGCCGGCAAATAGATGCTAGAAGCTGCTCGACAACATACTGCTCGTTGTAGATTGGCAACTGAACCGTAACTCGGGGCAGTTTTTCGAAACGGCGTACAGGCTCGCCGGGAGTGTTCCGCTTGTATTTGTGATACAGGTAAACAAGCTGATAACGGTGCAGTCCGTATAAACTCAGCACTGCCATAGTCGCGAGATAAAGCCCCACCAGCAGCCAGTCAAACAAGCTAATCTGATAGACGCTCGGCAGCACTCCGGCCATAAGATCTTCCATCCAGCCGCGAAGACCGGACCCGGTCTCAAGCATCGCGAGCGGAAACAAAGCCGGGATCATGATCAGGAGTCAACTGTCGGCCACCTTCTCGGGGATGGCAACCACTCGTTACCGACTACTTCTGCCGCTCGCCGTCCTTCTCGAAGCGGCCTTTCTGAGCCTGCACCGGCTGGAGAACTTCAAGCTGCAGGCCGTGGAGTTCATCACTACTTATCTTCTCGTTTCACTATTGTACCTAGTCTGCTGCTTTCTTATCACGAATTCGGGTGGAGATGGCGTTCTCCCCCGGCGCTGGATGGGATGGATCTGGGGCGCTGGAATTCTGTTCCGGCTGACGGTCTTCCCGCTCGATCCGATGCTTTCCGAGGACCTGAACCGATATCGCTGGCAGGGCAAGCTGCAAGCAGCGGGCGGAAACCCCTACACGGAAGTCCCCCAGGCCCCCCGATGGGAGTCACTGCGCGACGCCACCTATCCAAGCGTCAACCGCAAAGACTTGCCATCGGTCTATGGGCCCGTGCTCGAGCGGTTCTACGCTGCTTACTACCGGCTGGCGTCGGCCCTCCAACCCGATGAACGAAAGCAAGTTTGGTGGTTCAAGGCGCCTTTCGCGCTGTTCGAGCTGGCGGTCGCCATGGCCTTGGCAGGGCTGCTCGCGGCCATGGGCCTGCCCAGGCAGTGGCTGTTGATCTACCTGTGGTCGCCGCTGACGATCGTGGAGTTTTGGGCCCAGGGACACAACGATACCCTCGCGGTTTTGTTCATGGTCTTGGCCTTGACGGCCGCCCTCAAGCAACGCTGGGTTTGGGGATGGAGCTGGCTGAGCTTGGCGGCATTGACGAAATTCTGGCCCGTGATTCTGTTTCCCTTCTTTCTGGTTCAGCGTGAAGCGGGGCGCTGGCGGTTTCGCTGCCAGGCCTCGCTGGTTGCTGTCCCGATCGCGCTGGCCGCGAGCTGGCCCTACCTGGACGGCATTTCAAATGTAGGGGAGATCTTGGCGGGATTCGTCGGGGGTTGGCGGAACAACGACAGCCTTTATGCGCTGATCCATTGGGCCGTCGATGAGGATTTCGACGCCGGCACGATGTGGGTCAAGCGGCTCCTGGCCGGCGGATTGGTTTTGCTTTGGGTGAATCACCTCTGGGGGAGAAGCCTGTTGGGGAAGTGGGGCTGGACGGGTCCCGGAGCCGCAGGCACTCAGGCGGCGAATTTCAATTCGCCCGGCCTGGAGGAAAACCAATGGTCGCTGGTTCGCTCCGCGAAATGGGCGGTCGTGCTGCTGCTGTTTCTGGCGGCCAACTGCTTTCCCTGGTACCTGAGCTGGCTGCTCCCGTTTCTCGTGATCTTTCCGGATGCCGCGCTGCTGCTGTGGACGGCGCTGGTGAGCCTGTCCTATCACATCTTGATTCGCTACGAGTTATTGGGAGTCTGGCAAGAGTACGATGAAATCCGGCTGATGGAATACGTCCCGGTTTACGCCATGCTGATCGGGGCTGCGCTGTGGCGCTTCGCAATGTCCTTGCGCCTGAGCAGGCGAGGCGGTGGCAGAGAGCACTAATAACTAGGGACATCCATGACAGGGGCTGCCCGCGAAACCAGCTCGAACCTCCCGTAGCGAGGGTCGCGGTTCCCACTTGCCTCGAAATTTGCAAATCGGCCGTGCAAGTCATCCCTGTTGTACGATGGATGGGATCGACTGGAGGCAGCACTATGCGATGGTACCTAGTAGTCTTCGCCGTACTTGCTCATCCCTTTGCCTCGGCGTCGGGCGAGATCCGGGATGTGTTGAAGAGTTCGGAGATCGACGCCATCTTTGCCCGCACCCAAGAGTCGTCTGTCGTCCACAAGGGACCTACGTACACGTTGACGTTCGAGGTACAGCAGAAGAAACCCGGACCCTATCAGATGTACAAGAACGCCGACGAGATCTGGTTTGTGCGCAGCGGCAAGGCTTTGCTTCTGATGAGCGACGAACTGGTCGGCGCCGAGCAATCCGCGCCCGGTGAGTTTGGCGGTTCCGGGTTGAAAGCACCGAGACGCCACGAGGTAGGAGCGGGCGACATCGTGAATCTCCCGCGGGGAACGGCGTATCAGTTGGATCCGGGAAGCGGCCGCTTCGAATATGTCGCCGTGAGGATTTTCCCCACCGGGGCTCACCCCACCCGCCGGTTCCGCGGACCCTCACCCATGCCCGAAGTGGTCAAAAGCTCGGAACGAGACGCTACGTTCGCAAACCACGACAGCAATCAGTCTCTGCATTCGGCGCGCAACGTGATGGTAAATTACGTGATTTATAAAGGTCACGCCGGCCCCTGGGAAGCCCATCGCGGCTGCGTCGATATCTATTTCATGCACACCGGAACAGGCACGGCTCATCTCGGCGGCGAAATTACAGATCCCAAGGAAGAAGTTCCCGGCGAGATTCGCGGCAGCGGAGTGAAAGGAGCACGGAAGTCAGCGATTGGGCCGGGAGATATCGTGTTGATCCCTCACCAAACCTCACATTTCATGGTCCCCACCTCGGAAAAATTGGGGTATAACCTGGTCAAGGTCTGGGCGCAATAGCGAGGCGGACCGGCCGATCGCGGGGGCTGTTTGCCGCGGCGAGGGTGTTCGATCCTGAAAAAAAGGGGGCAGGAAAGAATCCGCGGCTTCAAGCCGTTTTCGGATGCATGGTGCGCCCCCCGGCCACGGTTCTCACCACCTCGATGTTCTTGATCTGATCAGGGTCCACCTCATGGGGGTCGGCGGCCAGGATGACGAAATCCGCGAACTTCCCCGACGCGATCGAACCCTTGACATGTTCCTCGAAAGAAGCGCGCGCGCCGTTGATGGTGCAGACGCGGATGGCCTCATCGACGCTGATGCGCTGGTTGGGCCCCCAGACCCGGCCCTCGGTGTCCTTTCGCGTCACCATGCTCTGGATCGCCATGAGCGGCTCGTAAGGCCCGGGAACGTAATCCGACGCACCGGCCACGGGGATACCCTCATCCAGAAACCAGCGGTGAGCAAACATCGACTGCATCTTCTCTTCCCCGTACTCCACCCATTTGTTGCCGTGATAGTGGACGTAGGTGTAGAACGGCGTGGGGATGGCGCCGACGGCCTTGATGCGGGCCAGCAGCTCAGGGTTGACCAGCGAGCAATGCTCGATGCGATGGCGAGGGTCGGGGCGCGGCCACAGCTTCTGGACCCGCTCGTACGCATTTAACACCATATCGATGGTCACATCGCCGTTGGCATGGATGCCGACCTGAAACCGGTGACGATGCGCATCCTCGACGGCCTCATGAATTTCCTGCTGGGTCATGGTGAGGATGCCGTAGTCGTCCGGGCGGCCCACGAAGGGAGTGCTCATGCGCATCGTGCGGGTCGAGGCCGATCCGTCGGCGCTGAACTTCACGCCACCGACTCGCAGCCACTCGTCGCCCAGCCCGGTGTAAAGGCCTGCTTGTTTCGTGCTCTGGAAGATGTCGCCCCGGAGCATCATGTAAACGCGGAAACGCATCTCGCCGGCGTGATAAGCATCTTGATACGCGACGGCAGCGTCCTTGCTGCAACCCGCGTCATGCACGGACGTCAGGCCGGCCGCCGACATCATCTCGCCAATCAGCTTCACCCCGGCCTGGCGCTGCTCGCGCGTGGTTTGTGTCGGTATCAGCCCTTGAAACAAGGCGTTTGCTCTTTCGGCCAGCATGCCGTTTAGCTGGCCTTCATCCTTATAGATTCTGCCTCCCGGCGGATCCGGCGTTCGCGCGGTGATCTTCGCCTGGGCGAAGGCTTTGGTGTTGTACCAGGAGACGTGCCCGCCACGGTGCGACACCCTCACTGGATGATCGGGGACGGCCTCGTCGAGATCTTCGCGGGTGATTCTGCGACCTTCCCGGACCTTCGTATCGTCGTACTTAAAACCGAGCACCCATTCACCGGGAGGACTCGTCCGCGCCCGTTCTCGAAGAGCGTTCTGGATCTCGGGGATGCTGCGCAGATCCAAGTTGACCTGGACCAGCTCACGAACCCCGCCGGACGCGGGATGGGAGTGGGCGTCAATGAAACCGGGCGCGACCGTCATCCCTTCGGCGTCGATCACCGCGGTGTCTCGCGAGGCGAGATTTAGGATCTCATCGGTACTTCCCACTGCAAGGAAGCGGCCGTTTTTCACTGCGAACGCCTCGCCCCGTGGTTGGGCTTCGTCCACGGTGTAGACGCGCCCATTGATAAGCACCAAGTCGGCTGCCGCATCTCCCTCGGCAGTCTCGCTCCCGACGCCACAACCGGGCAGGGAACCGACGCCCAAGGCCGCAGCCAGCTTTGCGCCCCCTTTTAGAAATTGAGCACGCGAATATTTCGCCATGAAAACCTCCCTCCGAGTTCCACTAGCGGCTATCAGGCATCCGGACGGGGCGGAGCCAAACGGGGCGGCTTGCCCGCGGACGGTCTCCTCGGGCTGGTGCGATGGCCCCCCAGGCTCGCGCCTGGGGCTCTAAATCCGTGTCGTGAAATTCCCGCTAGGTTTGGCAAGGACTTCACCTCGTAAGTGATACGGGTCGCCTCCGCGATCACAGGCTTGCCCGAGCCATCGATCAAGGTGGCGCGGGTAAGCGCCGTCACTTGCCCCGCAATGGGGAGGACGGCGATCCAGGCAAGACACACAATTCTCCAGGCGACGAAACTCCTTGTCGCAAACTTTAAGCGCCAACAGGTCAGGCCACCGGGACCTCTACCCTGGCAGGTCAGCAAGAGCCAACCGCGAGCAGAGACAGGTCCTGGTTAGTAGCCCTTCTGCTTATCCACGACGTTCAACATGGGTTGACCCTTGATGAAGCGCTGGATGTTCTCTTTATAAACCGCCATGCGGCGGTCCCAGGACTTGTGTGACTGGCCCGCGATGTGGGGCGTGATGATGACGTTGGGAACCGTCCAAAGCGGATGTCCCTTGGGCAGCGGCTCCGGGTCGGTTACGTCCACGCCCGCCCCGCCAAGATGTCTCGAATCGAGCGCCTTCGCCAGAGCCCGGTTGTCATAGATCTTTCCGCGCGAGACGTTGATGAAATAGGCGCCCTTCTTCATCATGCCGAACTCGGCGTCCCCGAGCATTCCCTCACTCTCCGGCGTATGGGGCACGGAACTGAACACCACGTCGGCCTGGGGCAGGAGCTCATGCAGCCGGTCGGGCTTGTAGACCGCTTCCACGAAATAAGTCATGGGGATGTCCTTGGGGTCCACGGCGACCACCTTCATCCCAAAGGCATGGGCGCGCTGGGCTATCTGAGTGCCAATGCCGCCAAGTCCGATGATGAGAGCCCTTCGATCGGTCAACTCAATGGGTTTAGTCTCGTCGGACGTGAATTGGTCTCTGGTCCATTCCTGCTTGTGCTGCTCGGGAATGATGTGATTCAGGCGCCGAGTCAGCGCCAGCAGGAGGGCCATCGCATGATCCGCAATCTCGGGTCCTTGCAGGATTTTGCAGTTGGTCAGGACGATGTCACTGTCGATCATTTCCGGGAAGCGGTAGCGCTCGACTCCGGCACTTCCGGTCTGGACCCAGCGGAGTTTCTTGCCGGCTTGGACCAATTCCCGAGAGACGATTCCGATCAAGCTGTCGGCGTCCGCTATCTCCTTCATAGCGGCCTCCGCGCTGTCGACCCCGACGATAGTTGCGTCGGGAGCGGACGCTTTGAGATCGGCGAGTCTCTGGGCAGTGAGACCGCCGACCACGATTTTGGGCCGGGGCGCCGTCCAAGCCAGGTTCAGCGCTAGCAGAAGCAAGCAAAACAAGAATCGTATTATTATCAAGGGGGTTTTCATGGGCACTCCTCACCAGTCCACCGTAACCCTAGCACCGACAGGGGCAAAACGCAAGATGGAATGGGCTACAAAGGAATGGACTACAATATGGGTCTGTCTTGACAACGCCTCGGACAAGGTGTAACTTCTAAAACGAACATGGGACTTCAGGGTTGTTCGTTGCGCCGAACGCTTGCGGCCTTACTGCTCGTCGCTGGCGTGCCCATGGCCGGCCAGCAGGACTCTTCCCCGGCATTTACCGAGCAAGACCTCTCCTTTTTTGAAACCTCGGTCCGTCCGATCCTGAGGGACAACTGTTTGGCTTGCCACAACGAGAAGCTGCGCACGAGCGAGCTCTCGCTGGAAAGCCGTCATACGACCCTGGCGGGCGGCAACCGCGGACCGGCGGTAAAGCCTGGCGACCCGGCGGCAAACCTGTTGATCGAGGCGGTCACTCAGCATGGCGATCTGAAGATGCCGCCGCCGGGCCGTTTGCGGGACGAGCAGATCGCGACCCTCAGACGCTGGATCGAGCTGGGTGTGCCGTGGCCCGAGTCCGCCCAAGCCCAGCGCACGGACCGGAGCACTTGGAATCATTGGGCCGCTCAGCCGCCTAAGCGCCATCCTCTTCCCGCGGTGGAAAACGCCCTCTGGGTCAACAACGCCATCGACTCCTTCGTTCTGGCCCGGCTGGAGAAGGAAGGTTTGAGGCCCTCGGCGGAAGCGGATAGACGAGTGCTGCCGCGGCGCGTCTGCCTCGACCTGACCGGTTTGCCACCCTCCCCGAAACAAATCGAGGAGTTTCTGGCCGACACGGCTCCCGGGGCCTACGAGCGGCTGGTGGACCGGCTGTTGGCTTCGCCGCATTATGGAGAACGATGGGGACGACACTGGCTCGATGTCGC
Source organism: Bryobacterales bacterium (assembly GCA_965226185.1). GTDB lineage: Bacteria > Acidobacteriota > Terriglobia > Bryobacterales > UBA6623 > CBDCYS01. Next base: position 700,688 of record CBDDCT010000007.1, on the reverse strand, counting down.
TCGCTATGCCGATTCCAATGGCTACAACATCGATGCCCCTCGTGACATTTGGCTCTATCGCGACTGGGTGATCCAGGCGCTGAACGAAGATCTGCCCTTCGACCAGTTCGTCATCGACCAGATCGCGGGGGATCTGCGGCCCAATCCGACCGTCGATCAATTGACCGCAACCGGATTTCATCGCAACACCCTGCTCAACTTCGAAGGAGGCATAGACTTCGAGCAATACCGCGTCGAGGCCGTAGTGGATCGCGTCGCGACGACCGGAAGCGCCTTCCTGGGGTTGACCCTTGGATGCGCACGCTGCCATGACCACAAATACGACCCGATTTCGCAGCGAGAGTTCTACCAGCTTTACGCGTTTTTCAACAATATCGATGAGATGACCAATGGTCGTGACCGCTCGGAAGTGGAACAGCCTGTTCTCGAGCTGCCGACCCCCAAGGAAGCTGCCCGGCTCGAGGCGTTCCGTGCGCAGATGGCCGCGCTCGACAAGGAACTCGAGGAATACGAGGCATCCATCGCGCCGAATCAGAAGCGCTGGGAAAGCGAGCTAGCGGACGAAGAACCCAAAAAGCTCCAGCCGGACGCGCGGGAAGCCCTAAAGCTCCCGGTCGAAGAGCGGACCGAGAAGCAGAAACAAATCCTCAACAAGGCATTCCTGGCCCAAGACCTCCGCTATCAAGAGCGCAAAGCAAATCGCGACGCCCTGCTGGAGCGGCACGGGCTTGGACCGGCGGTCCCGGGAGATCAGCAACGCAAAGAGCCGAAGGTCACCTCCACGCTGATCATGCGCGAATTGCCGCAGCCGCGGGAAACTCACATTCACCTCGGCGGCGACTTCTTGCGAACAGGAGTCAGGGTGTATCCCGCTGTCCCTTCAGTGCTGCCCGCGATGCGCTCAGCTCATGAATACCCCAACCGGCTTGACCTCGCGCGTTGGCTGGTGGATCCGGAAAACCCACTCACCGCTCGTGTCACTGTTAATCGTCTGTGGCAATACTACTTCGGGAGAGGGTTGGTGGCGACGGAAAACGACTTTGGGACCCAAGGGGAGACGCCATCGCATCCCAAACTGCTCGACTGGCTCGCTACGGAATTCGTCCGCGGCGGCTGGAGCCAAAAGGCCATCCACCGCTTGATCGTGACCTCGGCGACCTACCGGCAATCGTCGGAGTATCGGCCCGAGCTGTCTACCGTGGATCCGAACAACCGCTTACTCGGGCGGCAAACGCGGGCGCGGCTAGAGGCAGAAGTCGTGCGCGACGCGGCGCTGGTCGCAAGCGGGCTGCTGACGCCGGTCGTGGGCGGCCCCAGCGTCTTCCCGCCGATACCCAAGGGGGCGATGTCGGTAACGCAGATCAAACGGGAATGGCATGCCGAGACGGGTCCGGGCCGCTACCGCCGGGGGATGTACACGTTTTTCTGGCGTGCGGCCCCTTATCCCGGCCTGATGGTGTTCGATGCTCCGGACTCGACGGCCGCCTGCACCCGACGTGCCCGCTCGAACACGCCTCTGCAAGCTTTGACACTGCTGAACTCCCAGGCGTTTTTTGAGTTTGCGCAGGCTCTTGCAGTCCGGATCCTGCGAGAAGCTCCGGCGGACAATCGGAAACGGATCGACTACGGTTTCTTGCTCTCCCTGGCCCGAGAACCCGAGCCGCAAGAACAAGAACCCTTGGAACAATTCTTGGCCACGCAACTCGACCATTTTCAGACTCATCCGGAAGAGGCCAGATCGCTGGTCGCGGACGCCCCGCAAGAACCGGGGGAACTAGCGGAGCTGGCGGCTTGGACCGCGCTGTCGCGAGTCCTCCTGAACCTGGATGAGTTCATAACCAGGGAGTGAGTGCCAGCTCACCCCTGAAAAGGAGGCCACGATGCATAACCGAGATCGGCGCCTTTTGCTGGAAACTCGTCGGCAATTCTTCAACTGTTGTGGCGTCGGCGTGGGCAAAATAGCGCTCGCCTCTTTGCTCACCGACGGTGCGATCTTCGCCAACAAGACATTGAAGGGCGCTAGTCCTGGCGCGCCGAAGCAGCCCCATTTCCCCGCCAAAGTCAAGAGTATTATCTATTTGTTCATGGCCGGAGGGCCGAGCCAGTTAGACCTCTTCGACTACAAGCCGAAGCTGCAGGAATGGGACGGCAAGCCCACCCCAGACTCTTACTTCAAAGGCAAGCGGTTCGCCTTCATGGACAGTTTTGCCAAAGATGTGCCGAAACTATTCGGCACCCGGCGGAAGTTCAAACGTCACGGGCGCAACGGGCTTTGGGTCTCGGAATTGCTGCCGCACACGGCATCGGTGATCGACGACCTGGCGATCATCTCCGGAATTGCCACGGAGAACTTCAATCACGCTCCCGCGAAGATCTTTGCCAACACCGGCTCCACCCGGTTTGGCCGGCCCAGCATGGGTGCCTGGGTGACTTATGGCCTCGGCAGCGAGTCGCGGGAATTGCCCGGCTTCGTGGTCTTGCAGTCGGGTGGCCGCGGTCCCCGCGGGGGTGCACTGAATTGGGAAAGCGGTTTTCTTCCGAGCACCTATCAAGGTGTCGCCTTCCGGTCTACGGGTGACCCGATCTTGAACCTTTCGAGTCCGGAGGGGGTGACCGCACGCCTGCAAGGACAAACTCTTGACGTGCTTCGCGAGCTCAACAAGACCCGCCTGGAGAAAACCGGTGATGCGGAGATTGCGACGCGAATATCCTCCTACGAAATGGCGTTCCGTATGCAAACGAGCGGTCCGGAACTCATCGACTTTTCCAGCGAGAGTCAAAAGACTCTGGAAATGTATGGGGTCGAACCGGATGCTGGCTCTTTTGCAAATAATTGTTTGCTGGCCCGCCGGCTTGTAGAACAGGGTGCTCGATTTGTGCAACTTTATCACGCGGATTGGGACCATCATGGTAAAATCGCGGAACGCCTTGACGAAGTCTGCGTAGAAATCGACCGGCCTATCGCGGCTTTGATCAGCGACCTGAAGCAACGAGGGCTTCTCGACGAAACATTGGTCGTCTGGGGCGGCGAGTTCGGCCGCACCCCCATGGCCCAGAACTACGAGGACGAGAAGAAGGTCGGCCGCAACCATCACATCGACGCGTCCACGATGTGGATGGCCGGCGGTGGCATCCGACCGGGGCAAATGGTCGGGGAAACCGACGAACTGGGATTCACACAGGTCGACGATCGCATCGACATGCACGACATTCACGCCACGATTTTGCAACTGCTAGGCCTTGATCACACGAAGCTCACCTTCAAATTTCAGGGCCGCGATTTCCGGCTCACCGACATCGGCGGAAAGGTCATTCAGGAGCTGCTGGCGTGACCGGAACGGCTCCGTTCCAGACAGAGTCGCGACGCCGAGAAGTGCCGGGAATAGACGTCTGGCTCTTTGAGGATTGTCCTTCTCAGGTCTTTTGAGGAACCCATATCGGACGATTGTCGCCGACCGCCGTGAACTTGACAATGCGGAAAAAAGTGCCTGACAAAGAGCAGCGCCCTCATCAACTTGAGACCCGATCGAGTTTTTGGACAGTTCGGGGTCACCAATTTGGCCAAATCATGAAGGAAATGCCGTTCGGCTTGAAGTACTTATTCTGTAGCTGAAGTTGTGTTTTGATTTACTCGTATTGATGGCGCCGACAAGAACAACAATGAGGACCGCACTTGCAGGAAAGACCAATCCCACGACGTTCCGGTGGCTGACTGTTTCGGCTGCGTGATTCTTTAAAAAGAGATCTCAGCCAACTGAGGGCAGGGAGGGATCAGACTGGGTTAGCTAAGCTAGGGTTGCTCAGAGTCCCTCATGAGCCGGATACGTCTGATGCCCCGGAAGATCTCTAACCGTTAAAGATCCAGCGTGCCGGAATCAGTCTGGCTTGGCGGGGGGCAGTGCTCAATCCAAGCACTACCTCGTGGTGCTCCTGCTTTCTGGACGCTACAATGGGCCCAGCATGGGCGCTGAGATCTTGATGTACTCCGTTGTCCAGGGGACGGTCTCGGCGAGTGGTGGCCGCGGCGCATGTCCGAAGGCCCAGACTGATCCGCGAGGCCGTAGATCCGCGCTCCCCTTCACTGACGTGAGCCGACACAGGAACCCGAGTCGGACAAGGCCTGCCGGCGAAAGGACCAGTTCTCCGGGTCGAGGCAATGTTTGAACTTCCGCTGAGCACCACCCTGCTGATTCTGGGGTTTCCGCTCCTCTGGGTGGCATACACCGTGATCTTTCTTCTGGTGACCCGGAAGTGGGATCAGACGACGAAGAGACCGGAGGACGCTTCCTGAACTTAACGATCGTCACCTCTCTGGTGCTCTACTACATTGTCGTCCTGGGGATCGGCGTTTGGGTAATGCGCAAGGGCGCGGGGCAGAACCTCGAGGGCTATCTCTTGGGCGGGCGCAAGCTTGGGCCGCTCGTCACCGCGCTGACACTCCAGAGCACGTCGATGAGCGGCTTCATGTTTCTGGGCGCGGGTGCACTCGGCTACGCAGAGGGTTACTGGGCGCTATGGTACGCGGCCGGCGACATCGGCGGCGGTGTCGTCAATCTTTCCGTAATCGGCCGGCGGATGCGGAAACTCTCGCAACTCACCGGATCGCTGACGCCGATCGAGTATCTCGAAAAGCGCTACCCGTCCCCCGCCATCCGGCTGTTCGCCGGGGTCCTGACGGTGTTTCTGCTGGGCGCCTACGTCCTGGCACAATTCATCGCCGGCGGGAAGGGGATGGCCCTGGTCACCGGGATGCCCTACTCCCTGACCCTTCTGGTGGCCGTCGGCTTCATCCTCATCTATACCTACCTGGGTGGCTATCTGGCGGTGGCTTATACCGATTTCTTTCAGAGTCTCGTGATGCTCGTCGGCGTCCTATGGATCCTGGTCGCCGCACTGATGGAGGTGGGCGGTCTGTCCGCCGCCAATCGGGCCATCGCCGGCCTGGAGCCCTCATTGCTCTCCATCTGGGGCCGAGACCTCGCGTACCAGGGCCAGTGGGGTATCGCTCTCGGTGCGGTGCTCATCTTTTCCGTCGGCTACATGGGGTGGCCCCACGTCGTCACCCGGCATATGGCAATGCGACGTCCGGCAACAGCGCGATTGGCGGGCGCCTACGCGACCGTCTGGAACTTGCTCTTCGTTCCGTCCCCCTATCTCCTAGGGATCCTGGCGATCATCATTGTTCCGGACCTCGCCGATCCGGAGATGGCAATCTTCGAGGTCGCCGAGAAACTCCTCCCGGCCGCGGCCACGGGGGTCGTCATGGCCGCCATCATGGCCGCCATCATGTCGACCGCGGACTCGCTGCTGTTGCAGACCGGATCGATCGCCGCCCGAGATCTCTACGAGCGCTTCATCAATCCGAACGCTTCGGAGGGCCAGATGGTCTGGGTGTCTCGCCTGATGGTTCTGGTGATCGGCGTAATCGGCTACTTCATCGCCCTCATCCAGCCACCGACGGTCTTCGGGATCGTGGTCTTCGTCACCTCGGTGTTAGGAAGCGCCTTCTTGCCCGCATACGTCTGCGCCGTGTGGTGGCGGCGAGCCAACACCCCCGGAGCGCTCGCCTCGATGGTGGCGGGCGCGGGAGTAGCCTTCCTGTGGCAGTTGGGGGGGCTGGACGCGGCGACCGGTCTTCATGCCATGCTGGCGGGGCTCCTGAGCTCGACCGTGATGATGATCGTCGTCAGTCTGGCAACGCGGAAAGTGGCGCCGGTGCCTCCGAGAATCCTCGATTTGATGACCGAAGCGGCGCGCCTGGGGGCGACACCGCGCGGAGGTGCTCCACCTTCGATCGGGGTGCTACCCGCGGGGCAGGGGCAGCCTGCGGATCCGGCCTAGCATAGCCCCAAACAGCTTGCGGTTCAGATGCTTATCGACGTAGCCAATAGTACTGGCCGCGGCGCCCTGCGCCCTCATCGAAAAATTTCTGCTGGAGAACATCAATGATTCCGGCTGGAAAGGTCATCGCCTCTGCAAGGGCAATTGGCAGAGGCTGATCGAGTCCGTCTTCGCTCTGTGGAAGTTCTCCTGGGCCGAAGGGGTTCTTCTCGCTGGATTGCCGCCATTCCTTGGCGTCGAGTGAAGAGTTGCGCGGGAATTCAAAAACAGCACCGTGGAATTCATTCGTCCCAGCCTTCGTCATCGCATTGATTTGCGACGTTGCACGCCCAAATTCGGCCGAGTACACTGCAGCTGAAGCTGCATAATCGATTGGATTGATAATGACGGCGCCGACAAGAACGGCGAAGTTCCGGTGGCTGACGGTGTTCTTGGCGATGGTGGCGGTCGTCCTGACGGTCGCGGCACAGAACCGGACGCCTGGTACATTCTGCTCTCGCGTTGGGGCACCAGTACCTTCGGCGAGGTACTCGCGCCAGCCATTGAACTCGCCGAAAAGGGTTATCCCTTATCACGCTTCTACACCCTCGCCTTCAGTTCTCAGCGCCTGACCAAGTACCCCTCGACGGCGCTCGTTTACGCCCCGAACGGTAAAAAGTGGAAAGAGGGCGAGATTTTTCGAAATACCGATCTGGCCAGCACCCTGCGCCGCTTGGTCGAGGCCGAGCAGCAGGCCGCGGGCCGGGGCCGTGAAGCCGCCTTGCGCGCCGCCCGTGACCGCTTCTACAAAGGCGACATCGCCCGCGAGATGGCGGCTTTCTCTCAGGAAAACGGCGGCCTGTTCCGCTATGAAGACTTCGCCTCGTACTCGGCCAAGGTCGAAGAGCCGATCTCGATGAATTACCGCGGCTATGATGTCTACAAGAACCCCTCTGCCAGCCAGGGACCCGCCGAATTGTTCATGCTGAACCTGATCGAGGGCTACGACCTCCGGGCCATGGGCCATAACAGCGCCGACTACATCCACACATCGGTCGAAGTTGCGAAAATGGCCATGGCTGACCGCGACACGTACCTGGGTGACATGGATTTCATCCAAATCCCCTACGAAGGGCTGTTGTCGGAACAATACGCCGCCGACCGGCGCAAGCTGATCGACCCGGAGAAAGCCTCACTGGAGTTCCGCCCGGGTGAGCCGGAGAAATACATGTCGGGGTTCCAGCCGTCGAACCGGCCGCGCGACCTGAGGTTGGATGGCGATGGTGACCACGAGGGAGACACCAGCTACATCACAGCGATTGACCGGCAGCGCAATGCTGTTTCCTTCACCCCGAGTTTGCACAGCGGCTTCGGCACCAAGGTGGTGATGGGTAATCTGGGGTTCATCTTCAACTGCCGCGGCGACTATTTTTCAATGGTGCCGGGACACGCGAATGCGCTCGAACCCGGTAAGCGCCCGCGCAGCACCTTGCAGGGGACGCTGGTGCTGAAAAACAGCAAGCTGTTTCTGGCGATGGGCAGCCCCGGCGGCGACGACCAATGCATGCGGACGATTCAAACGTTTTTGAATATCGTTGAATTCGGCATGAACATGCAACAGGCCATCGAAGCGCCGCGCTGGACGACCAGGAGCTTCCCGGCCTCGGCTTTCCCTCACACGATGTATCCGGGCGACCTCCAGGTCGAAAGCCGCATACCGCCTCGCGTCCGCGCGGAACTGGTTCGCCGTGGCCACCGCCTTACCGTGAGGCCGCCGTGGAGCACGGGCAAGAGCGCCGGCATTCTGCTCGATCCGGAAACCGGCTCGCTGGCAGCCGGCGCTGATCCCCGCCGCTATGCCGTACATGGGTGGAGCGCGCAGGCGCTGGCGTGGTGAGGCGCGGTCGTGGTGGCACGCCCTAGCAGCCTGTCCCGCGGAACGAAAATCGCCTGTTTTAGCCACAAGACACACTGAGGGAGGGATGTATGGCTTTGCTGCGGCCGTTCAGCCGGACCACCGAACCTTGGCAGGATGTTCAGCCGAGTGAAGGCTGCCGCGAACGGGGGAAGGTGTGCCCTCCGGGCTGTGTGTCAGGACCATCGACTCGGGTGTGGATGATTTCGATTTTGGTGGCCCTGACACTTTCGCCGGTGCAGGCACAGGTTACAGCGCTGGCACACGCTACCGTAATCGACGGTACCGGAAAGCCGGGGTTGAGCGATACGACGGTTCTCATCGAAGGAGGAACCATACGAGCGGTCGGACCCGCTGCCGGCCTGACGATCCCGGCTGGGGCATCCATCGTCGATCTCACCGGAAAATTCCTGATTCCTGGCATCATCAACCTGCACGCCCACGTTGGACTCACCAAGGGGTTGATCGCCGACGCGAGCCACCACACCCGAGAGAACATCGAATCCGATCTGCGTACTTACGCGAGCTATGGGGTGACGACCGTTGTCAGCCTCGGTCACGATAACGAACAGGTGATCGCCGTGCGTGACGAGCAGCGCCGCGGCAAGCTCTCAGGAGCCAGGGTTTTCACAGCCGGGAGGGGGTTCTCCGTGAAAAGCGGGTATCCCCTGGCGATCGCGCCCTTCGTAAAGGGACTCGCCCACGAGGTGGCCGATGCCGCCGAAGCAGCGGCTTACGTCGACTCGCTCGCGAAAATGCGCGTGGATGTCGTGAAAATGTGGGTGGACGACAATCGCGGCAGCCTGCCGAAGCTCACGCCTGAAATCTGGAGAGCCGCGATCCGGCAAGCACGGCGTCACGGGCTGAAGGTGTTCGCGCATCTGTGGGATTTGGAGGACGCCCGAGGTCTCGCGAGGGACGGCCTCGATGTGATCGCGCACAGCATCCGTGACAAAGAGGTGGACGCCGATCTGATTGCGTCGCTCAAGAAGAACAACGTCACGGCAGTCGGAACCATCAGCCGCGAGCGGTCTCTGTTCGCATACGCTTCCGGCCCCGAGTGGCTCAAGGACCCGTTTTTCACCATGGGCGCCACACCGGAGGTAATTCGTGAGTTGACCAGCGGAGCCTTCCGGAAGAAGCAGGCGTCGGACCCGAACCTGGATCTCCATCGGAAAGCCTTTGCCATGGATGTGCGCAATCTCAAGCGGCTGGCGGACGCCGGCGTGCGCATCGGGTTCGGCACCGACTCCGGCCAGCCCGGCCGGTTCCCGGGGTTCTTTGAGCACTGGGAGATGGAACTCATGGTTCAAGCCGGCCTCACCCCGATGCAGGTTATCCAGTCGTTTTCTCGAAACGCCGCTGACGCACTTGGCGTGACGGCGCTTGGGACTATCGAACCCGGCAAGGCTGCCGACTTAGTCGTGCTCGACCGCGATCCCCTGAGAGACATCCGAAACACGCGGGCCATTCACGCGGTGTACGTGGGAGGAAAAAAGTTTCGTTAAGGCTCACTGCTGCTGATTTTGGTCATGGCCCTAGCGCTTGCCGGCCAAACCTTAGGAGAAATCACGGGCGCCGTCACTGATACGACGGGCGGGGTCCTTGTTGGGGCTCGGATTACCGTCTGGAATCTAGCTAGTGTAGTGCGGGGTTGTCCAACAAATCGGCGGCTCAGCGGCTCAACCGCTCAACGGCTTGGATGATTCGGCCTGCGAGATCCCTAGCGCCTTCATCTTGCGGTAGAGGTGACTGCGCTCCAATCCCAAAGCTTCCGCCGTCCGCGTCATATTGCCGCCGAGTTGTTCCAAGGTCTTGAGCACATAGTCACGCTCATAAGCCTTGCGAGCTTCCTCGAGACTTGAGAAGCGTGGCATGCGTCCGCGGTCAAATTCGCCCGGGCGGCGGTTGTTCGACAAGCCTAATTCGCCGACCCCCACGTCACCCTGTGTAGTCAGGATGACAATCCGCTCCATGAGGTTGCGCAGTTCTCGCACATTCCCGGGCCAAGGGTGGCGAACCAGAGCGTCACCTGCCTCCGGTGTGAGACGCTTGAACTTGCGCACGTAGGCAGTGCTGAATTGACGCAGAAAATGTTCGGCCAGCACTGGGATGTCTTCCGGCCGGTCGCGCAGCGGAGGCACGTAGAACGGCACGACGTTGAGCCGGTAGAACAGATCTTCCCGGAAATTCCCCCGCTCGATCTCCTCATCGAGGTGTTTGTTTGTCGCGGCGATCACACGGGCGTCGACCTGGATCGTTTTCCCCGACCCGACGGGCTCAAAACGCTGTTCCTCGAGCACGCGCAGCACTTTGGCCTGAGTCTTCAGACTCATGTCGCCGACTTCATCGAGGAAAAGAGTTCCGCCGTCAGCTTTTTGGAATTTTCCGGCCTGGTCCTCGTGTGCCCCGGTGAAAGAGCCCTTAACATGTCCGAACAGCTCGCTTTCAATAAGTTCTTCGGGGATGGCGGCACAGTTGACTTCCACAAAGGGGCCGTCGGATCGAAGACTTTGGGAATGCAGCGCCCGGGCGACGAGCTCCTTTCCGGCGCCACTCTCGCCGAAGATCAAAATCCGGCCGTTCGTGGGAGCCATCAGCGCCAACTGCTGGCGCAGGGCTTTCATGGGCACGCTGTCGCCGATGATGTCGTAGTCGGATCGAACTTGCGACCGCAGGTTCTCGTTCTCGGCGAGCAGGCGGCGGCGCTCGACGGCGTTTTTCACGCTGAGCGTCACCGTCTCGAGCGACAGCGGTTTTTCGAGAAAATTCAGGGCTCCCAGCTTGGTGGCCTTGACGGCCGTCTCAATTGTGCCGTGCCCCGAGATGACCACGACCACGGGGCGGCGCGAGGGATCGACTTGCTGAATCCGATCGAGGGTTTCCAGCCCATCCATGCCGGGCAGCCAGATGTCGAGCAGGACAACATGAAATGTTTTCGTTTGCAGTTTCTGGAGGCATTCCTCGCCCGTGGCAACAGCGTCCGCCTCGTAGTCTTCATCCTCGAGAATCCCGATCAGTGATTCGCGAATTCCGGGCTCATCGTCGACGACGAGTACACGCCTCCTCGTCACGCGCTGACTCCGCTGGTGGCCGGAACCCGGCTGGCCGCGGTTGGAACCTCAATGATGAAGCGGCTTCCCGTGGGCCGCCGGTCCTCGACGCGAATCGTGGCTTGGTGTTCGCTGAGAATACGATTCACAATGGCGAGGCCGAGGCCGGTACCGCGCTTTTTGGTGGAGAAATAGGGCAGGAACAGCTTTTCTTTGTCCTCCGCGGAAATGCCGGGGCCGGAATCGGCGACGGTCAGCTCGACGGCGTCGGAAACCGCTCCCGGCGCGGTGCCGATGAAGATTTCCCTCACGTGCGAACCCTCGATCGCTTCCGCGGCGTTGTCGATGAGGTTGACGACGACTCTCTTGAACTTGTCGGGGTCGACAAAGACCCGCGGCAAATTCGTTCCCAGGTCTTTCTCAAGCCGGATGCCGGCCAGCCGCCCTTGAAAGACGTCCAGTGCCGCGCCGACGACATCGTTCAGATCAGCGGCCTGGGGAGTTGCGGCCGGGAATCGTGAAAACTGGGCGAATTCGTCGACCAGGGCGCCGAGCGTTTGGACTTCCCGCACAATCGTTTCGGTGCATTTCTCGAAGCGCTCCTCGATTTCTCGGCGCTCGCTCGGGCTGGTTGCCGCGCCAAAGCGGTCCAGCAAGCGCCTCATTCGCTCCGCCGACAGGGCGATCGGCGTCAGAGGGTTCTTGATTTCGTGCGCGACGCGGCGCGCGACTTCATTCCAGGCGGCCGATTTCTGCGCGCGCAACAGTTCGCTGGTGTCCTCGAGAACAATGACAAATCCCGGCGGTTCGTGCGGCTCCTTCACGGCCTCGCGTTCGAGCGCCGAGATCGTGACCGACAGGTGGAAGATCCGCTCTTCTTGCTTGATGACGAACTCGCGGCTAGCCAGCCCCGTGCGGCGGGCGCGGTGCATCATGTAGGTGATTTCTTCGTAGTCCTCTTGCGAGAACAGGTCGCGAAGGTGGCGGGCCGCGCGGATCTCCCGCTCCGCGAAAATCAGACTGAGCCCGGAGTTCACCTTCTGAATGTCACCCTCGGCGGAAACCGATATCACGCCTGGCGTGATGCTTTCGAGGATGGCGTCAATGAAACGGCGTCTGGCGTCGAGTTCCGTGTTTGCCGTGGCGAGATCCTGATTGCTCTCCTCGAGCCGCCGCCGGTGAGTCTCGAGCTGCTGGGTCATTTGATTGAATGACTGCACCAGCGCCGCCAGCTCATCCATCGCGGGCGTGCTTACCCGGAAGTCAAGGTGCCCGCTGGAGAGCTCGTCCGTCGCCTCGACCAGAGCTTCGATAGGGACGATGATTTGTTTGGAGAAAAACAGCGCCAGCCAAGTTGCCACGAACAGGACGAATACCGAGATCAGCGCCAGTATTCCCGAATAGAGGTAGCGATATTCACGATGGTCCCTTTGCAGCGTCGCGTAATGCCGCACTTGCTTTTCCATCGCGGCACGCCGGTCGAGGAGGTCTTGCGGGATGCGCCATTCGACAACGACGCGCCCTAGCTCTTGCCCTTCGTGCCGTATTGGCGCGGCGGCGAAGATGTAATCCGCAGCGACTCTTGAGACGACTCCGCCGGCGCTTGAATCCCCGCGCTGAGCGGGAGCAAGGCGCCACTCGACCGGTCCGGAAATCAGATCGCCCGTACGAAACTCCAGTAGCGGCTTCGTTTCACCCGCCCCCAGCAGGGCGACGTAATGGGCATTGACGCTGATTCCCAGTTCGCGAAGCCTCGCTGGCGACAGCGTGCCGCCGCCGCCCTCTCCGAGCGCCGCGACAACCTCGGGCATCGAGGCGATCCAGGCGGCGTCGGTCTCGATCTTCTGCTTCATGATCTCGTTGAGGCGTTCGACCAGCTCTTCCGAGTTCTTCTGAATCAGCACCGTAGGCTGCTCGAACCACTTGTTCAGGGTGCGGTTCAAGATCGCGAAGGAAAACAAGACGAGACAAACAACCGGAACAATCGACAGGGCCAGCGCGCCAAGCACCAGTTTCGTTTTGATCTTCGATCCCAGACGGTTCTGGCGCCGCTCGACATAGAGCTTCAGCAAGCTGCGGAAGACGATGAATCCAAGCGTGAAAACCCCCAGGACGACGATCGTCGAAATGGCCGACAGGACGATCGATTCGCCCCGGCCGGAGGGCCGAAACTCTCCGAAATCAAGCGAAGTCTGCCAGAACGCCAGAGCCACGAGCACTACAAACAGAATGCTCGACGCCACTAAAGAGACGCGCTGGTTCTTGTGCTCCACGGGAAGTCCTTTGCGGCCTGGAGCCGGCTGGTATGGCCGGGGCCGAGCGCGAAAGCGCATGCGCGGCGCCCCAGGCGCGCGACAACGTTGGAACTGATTATAACAAAAGGACTTCCCTGCCAAATCCGAACGGCAATCCGAGTAGCGCGATAGAGGCGCCTTTCGCTCACTACGCCAGTCCGGTGATGTTGATGCTGACAGCCGGCCACACGCAGTTCGTCCGCCCTTCAATTGGCGCCTGGGCAGCCTTACGGGCTCGGCAGCGCACGCCGCTCGGCCAGCTCGAACGCGTCGACGAAGCCGCGAGCCACGACCATCACCCCAACTGCTTCTCGATCTGGATGGCGGGGAGCGGGATCAAAGGCTCGGTTCAACAGTGGCACTTGGGCGCTGAACTTTGTACCCTTAGTGCCTAGTGTCCGCTCTGACTCCGTTGCGGACAAGCCAAGACCTCGTGAGGTATTCCATGCGTTTCCGATTCACGATCCATGCGGCCATTCTGGCACTGACTACTTTTCACTCGACCGCAAACGCCGAACCGGCGATTCACATCGACTCCGCGATGCCGCCTCCCGGCTGGGCTCTGATGGAACGTGCCTTGCTCGACGCCAACTCGCGAGCAGTCGAGGAGTTTGCCGAGAAATACCTCGATGAACGCGGCTATCTGCTCCACACCCCTCGCTGGGGAACACTCGACGGTCCCGACGACGCTATCGAGACCTTCTTCAACTGGACACTACTGCATGCGCTCGGCGGCTCCGATGCCGTGCTGGAGGCGTTCAAGAAAGGTCAAGAAGGGCATATTCGGCAGTACGGTGAACTTCGCACCGAGCTGACCGAACTCGCCAAGAACGGCGCCTATCACAAGGAATTCATCACGCAGTCCGACTGGTTTCATACGGGCGAAGGCATGCGGGCGTTCTTTCTTTGGGGACTGTCCGAGCCCACGAACCCGCTGCTGGTCCGGCGCATGAAACGCTTCGCCGCAATGTATATGGATGAAGATCCCGAGGCGCCCAACTACGATCCCGACAAGAAGATCATCAAAAGCATCTGGAACGGCAGCCTGGGGCCCATGTTGCGCAGGGCCACCGTCTATGACTGGGTGGGAGATCCCGTGCCCGGCACTTTCCACCTGCTGCACAATCCGGCGCGAGACCAGAAGATGCTCGATCTAATCGAGTGGTATCCGCGCATGCTGGCCCATTGCGAGGAATACCTCGATTCGGTGGGGGACAACTTTCTGAATATGGGAGCCACCTTGCTTGGCCTCAACGGCTACGCGCTCACGCACGAAAAAAAATACCGTGACTGGACCCTCGATTACATGAACGCCTGGAAGGAGCGGACAGCGAAAACAGGCGGCATGATTCCCTCGAACATCGGCCTGGACGGTGAACTCGGAGGCGAGCACGACGGTCAATGGTGGAAAGGCACTTACGGCTGGAACTTTACGATCTTCGACGGCGAACTGCAGCAGATCGCGCACCGCAATTACTTCACCGCGGCGTCTTGGGCCGGCTTTTCGAACGCCTTGCTGCTGACGGGCGACCAGTCCTATGTAGACGTTTTGCGCAAGCAGCTCGACCTCATCTACGAACACAAGAAAGTCGAGAACGGCAAGACTCTGCTGCCGCAAATGTACGGCGACCCCCGCGGCTACAAATACAACGGCAAGCCGGAGTTTTATCAATACACGGGAAATCTCTTCAGCGACCGCCTGACGGAAATCTACCTATGGTCGATGGACCGTAAGGATCTGGAGCGCGTCCCCACTGACCAAGGCTGGATCGGCTTTCTCGAAGGCAACGACCCGGATTACCCCACCCGTGCCATGGCGGCGGACTTCGAGCACATCCGCGAGCGCGTCGAGAGGATTCGCAACGATCCGACCTCGCCCGACACCCGGCTAGCGGACTTTCTTCTGAGGGTCGTGCCGGCAACCACCGAAACCCTCACGCAGCTGACCCTCGGCGGCTATTTCGCCGGCGGCCGTATCTGGGTGCTGAACAGCCGCCTGCGCTATTTCGATCCCGAGCAGCGCCGCTCGGGGCTCCCGCGAGATGTAGCCGCGCTCGTCGAAAAACTCAGCGCCGACTCAGTCACGGTGACCTTGGTCAACGTCAACCAAATTGAAGCGCGCGACGTGCAAGTGCAGGCGGGCGGCTACGGCGAGCACGAATTTACGGGGGTCCGCCACAACGGCAAATCGCAAGAACTAGCCGCAGCCTACGTAACAGTCCACCTGGAACCCGGCACGGGCGCGCAACTGGAGTTCAAGATGAAGCGCTACGCCAATCATCCGACGCTCGCGCAGCCTTGGAACCGCGGCTGGCTGGTGAAGAACTAGTTAGTCACACAGGCGGACCAGGAGGCGCAGTGGTAGTAAAGCGGCGAGCCACTCGACCGGAGTACTGCGCTTGCGATTCGCCCAACAGGCCGGCTTTGCCGAAAACAAATGTCGCCAGGAATGGCGACACGGCACGTCTGGAGACGCGCGCCACGTCAGGGTGGCGCGGCGGCGGTTTCAGCGTCGGTCCGCTAGCCGCCTTCGGCGGCTGGGACAAGCAAGAGTGCTTGTCCCGACTGGTTATCCTACCGGGATCACTAACTCCTGGCTCAAAACGCCGTTTATCTTTACCTGGATGATCAGATTGCCACTGGCCGCCCCGGGCGGTATCACTAGATTGATCTGATAGAGCGTGTATTGAAACGGCGCGTAGAAGCTTCCCAGCACTTCGGCCTCGACTCCGTCTATGGTGACAGTAGGCTGGTTGAGGGTCACCGCGGGCGGTACCGGTCCGGGGACATTGGTTCCGACCGGCGGATCGGTGGGTCCGAGTCCGGTCACGAACAACAGAATCACCGCACCCGGACTGGCCCTGTTCGTCGGGCTAACGAACTCGAAGTTCGGATGCAGCGCCGCGGCAAACAATCCCTCGGGAAGCGTGACTTGGAAGATCCCGGGCTGCACGACCAGCGTCTGGATCCCGGAGATCGTTGCGATCGCTCCGTTGTTGTCAATCGTGACCGAAACAGTGCCCGGCGCCGACAAGGTTGCGGGAACCTGGATGTTCAGTTGTTCCTGACCGTTGACATTGGCGATCGAGATCATCGGCGCCGCCACGCCCGCAACGAAGACGCGGACGCCCCCCAACATCGTCGGGAAGGGAGCGCTATCGGCCGCCAGCACTCCGATCAACCCTTGCGTTAGTCCGCTGCCAAAGATCGACGCCAGGCTGCCCGGTACCAGACCTGCCTGAAAGCTTGCGCCGTTAACAAACCCTGGCGCGGTGGTGAATGGGAATTCCCCCACAATAGTGAGCCGGAATTGAATGACCAGACCCACCGCCCGCGCCTCGACAATTACGATCTCCGTTTCCGATCCGGCCCGAACGCGGGTCGACGCCCTGCCGTCGCTGCCGGATACGGTCTCCGGGGACGTCAAAGTGGCGGAGCCTCCCACCACGGCGAAGGTCACGGAGACTCCGCCGGTCGGCGATCCATCGCTGTTACGGGTTTCCACAACCAGCGGCATAGCCGCTTCCTGGCCGACCAAAACCGACTGCCCATCGCCCTGAATGGCGACAATCTGAGTCGTCGTTACGTTCGTCTCGATTCGGAAAGTGGCGGCCGCGTCACCGACCCGCGCCGTGACGAGCACTCGTTGCGAGGTGTTACCGAGCCGCACTCGCGCGGAGACCTGCCCAACGTTGTTCGTTGTCGCGAAGGCTCCCAGCAAAGTCGCCGAGCCGGGAGGCTGGACGTCCCACACGACCGGCGCCCCCGGAATGCGGGTTCCGCAAATGTCTTTGACGACCCCGACTAAAGGAAGAGCGAGATCTTCGCCAGGATTACCCGTTTGGTTATCGCCGGAGGTCTTGGTCACGGAGGCCGCCGGGCCTCTGCTCGTTCGTATGCCGATCTCGAATTCCTGTTCGCCGGTCGCGTTCAAGGTGCCGATGATCATCGTCCGCGAGCCGCATCCCAGTGTCACGTCGGCGTGGGCGAAGCCCTGAGAATCGGTCACCGCAAGTGGCGGGTCGATGATGACGTCTTCGTCGGACTCGAAGCGCACGCCGAGGTTGTCGACGGGAAACCCCGTGCCGCCGGAGATGCGCAGGCGTATGGCATCGGGCAGGAACTGTCCGACCACGCCGCTAAGGTTGCGGCTCGAGAGCCGTTGTACCGGTCCGGGCAGTTCCGCATCGCTCGGAACCACGGCGACGTGGAAGGGGTCTTCCAGTTCGCGCCCCAGCTCATCCTCTACTTTCAGATCAACGGTTGATTTGAAGAAAACGTCATGCGCCGTGCAGGTGAACGAGACTTCCCCGTCGGAATTGGTTTCCTTCGGGCCGGGACAGGTTACGGCCAAGCTAGGGCTGGTAATCGTAATCTCCAAATCCTCGACAGGTTCGCCTCCCGAGCGAGCGCCGACGACCAGCGGGATGTCGAAGGGAGTGTCCTCGAGAATGTATTGATAGTCGCCTTCGAGCTTGGAAAGACCATCCACGCCGGGTGCGTTGCTGTTCATGTCGAACGTGACGAACTCGTCATCCGGGATGGATGCCTGGATCTGGAAGGGATCGGTTACCGGCGGTATCGCGAACGTTTCCGCGACGCCGGAGAGATTCGTGAAGGCGATCGTAGGGTTGAAGATGACTCCAGGGGTATCGCTGCTGAAGCTGACCGCTTGCTGAAAGACCTCCCTCAGATCAGGCCCCCGCACCCGCACGGCGAGCGGCTTCTCGAAGGCGTCGCCGACCTCCGCCAACTGACGATTGCCGCCGTAGATTTCAAGCGACGTCCCGAATGCGCCCGGAGGTGCGATAACTTCAATGCCGGTTGGCGCGGTGGGAAGGTTCAATTGACCGAGCAGGTTGACGCCGGAGGCATCGATTTGCGCTATGGCGCCGCCTCCGCCGAATGCGAAGTACATACTCTGGCCGCCAGGACCAACCTCTATGTCCACCGCCGGGTCCCCGAAAGGGAACCCTGTCGCCGGGTTATCGACGGATGAGAGGATCGACGTGCTGGTACCTGAATTATGCACTGCGGGGTGCACCGGAGGAGGGCTGAGCCGCCAGGGGCCATTTGGGGGACCCCCGAAAACATGGGGTAATAAGGTAGGCTGGCAAAGATTTCAGCTTCGCCAGTCAACCCCAAGGAGGTCACCCAAATGGTTACCAAGCGAAAACAGCATAGCTCCCGAAGGCCCGTCAAACAAGGCCGGGGCGCGAGGGCCCCGCGGCCCAATAAAATCGGGGCTGCCACGCCTTATCACTTCCGCGGCAAGAATCTGACTCCCTACGGCGGCTTGCTGCCCGTCGCCACCCTGCTCGAAAAACTCGGCTTCCAGGCGCTGCTGGAAGAAACCATCACGAACAAACGAATCACCCGTGTGATGAGCCTCTACCAGTTTGTGCTGGCCCTCGTGCTGGGCCGCTATGTCGGCTTTGCGCGGCTGAACCAACTCCGCTTCATCGCCCGCGACCCCATCTTGACCGGCATCTTGCAAGTGACGCGTCTGCCGCCGCAGTCCACGCTGTGGCGCTTTCTGGCCTCGCTGCACCTCAACGTGGCGAAGCAGATCCTTTCCATTCAGCGCCAGCTGCGGGAACGAGTCTGGGCCGCGGCCCAGGTGAAATTGGAGACGGTGACGCTGGACACCGACACCACCGTGCACACGCTCTACGGCCGCCAGATGGGCGGGCGCAAGAGTTACAACCCCAAGAACAAGGGCAAGCGCAGCTACCAGCCGATACTGACTTTCCTGGCCGAGACGCGCGAATACCTGATGGGCGGGTTGCGCAACGGCGACCGGCCCACGGGCCGGCAGATCGCCGCCCACCTCGAGAGCGCCTTTCGGGCTTTGCCGCACGGCGTGAAGAAAATCCTGGCGCGGGCCGATTCCGGGTTTTATTGCTGGGAGGCGGTGGAGGCCTATGAAAAGGCGGCTTGTCAGTTCGTCATCGTGGCGCGCAAGACCAGGCGGCTGGTCGAGCAGTTGCAGCAAGCGGCCTGGAAGCCCTCGCCCCACAGCGATGCGGATGCGGAATGCGAATTCCTCTACCAGCCGCAGGGCTGGGCGCGGGCCTGTCGTTTCCTGGCGCTGCGTTACGAAAACGAACCCGCGGCCGGCGCGGCCGAGCAATACCAGCTGTTTGCCACCAGCGCTTACACCTACCGCGTGTTTGTCACCAACCTGGCCGAACCGATCGCGGCGGTGGTGTGGTTTTACAATCAGCGCGCCGCAGCCGAGAACCTCATCAAGGAGGCCAACAACGACGCCGGGCTGGCGGCCCATCCCTCGCGCCGCTTTGACATGAACCGCAATCACTTTCAGCTGGCCATGCTGGCCTACAACCTCAACTGCTGGCTGCTGCTGTTCAACCGCGAAGCCCAAGCCAGCGTGGAGACACTGCGGCACACCACCCTGGCGACGGCGCGGCTGCGCTTTCTGTTCGTGGCGGCCAAGATCTGGCGGCACGCCGGCAGAACGGGTGTCAGCTACAGCGATCATTATGAGGAAAAGGGCCTGTTTGAACGGCTGATGCGGCGGCTGCGGGCGATGGGGCCACCGGGATCGAGCTTCGCGCCGGTGGTGGAGGGTGCGCTGAGTTGAGGGGCGCTCCATGCATAAAATTTCATGCACTCGCCGCAACGTACTGGGAACACGCCGCTTGCCCGCCCGCTTTTGCCCGCCGGGATTGGCAGGCGGCTCAAACAGGGAGGGAAACAGAGGAAAAGACGACTTGCTAAATCACTGAGTTGACACGACTGCCGCTACCGCCACAACTCCATCGGCGATGGCTACGCCGAATCTGTGCATAATTCAGGTGGTATCGATCTTGAAAAGGACGCCGTTGAATTGGGTCAAGACATAGATCAGGCCTTGTCCGGGCAACACGGCTTTGAGGACCGTGCTCGCCGGGAAAAAGGACTTGCCGATCGCGGCGCTCGGCATGTCGTAGAGCACAATCGATTCTGGCTGGTGTAAGACCGCGGTGTCGATAGGGCCGTCCGGATCGAATCCAACGGAGGTGGGGACCGGCAAGCCAGTGCTGATCTCCGGCCCGACGGTGTTGGCGAACGGGTCGATCTCGAAAACCGCGCCCTCGGCGAAGGCGTAGATCGCAAACCCGTTGGGGGCGGTTACCAGGAATTTGGGTTCGAGCGGCATGACAAGCGGCCCCGCCAAGAACTGGGGAGGTGACGAGGACAAACCGAGGATTCGAACCGTGGTGGTCCCATCGGCGGCAACGTATGCCCGCTTTGAATCAGTTCTCACGCCGACGCCGGTAATGGGGGAAGACAACTGCAATGTCGTGGCGCTGGGATGAGTCGGGTTGAGGGTATCGAAGATCTGGAGAAAGTCGTCCACGAAAATCAAAAGCTTCGTCCCATCCCGCGTGAGCATGGCCCTCTGCTCGCTGTCTACCTCGCCGGCGGTGGAACGGGTTGCGAGAACGGAGAACGGCGGCGAGGGGCTCAAGATCACGACCGAATCCCGGGTGACGACGTAGATCTTCAAGAGAGCGGAGGGGTTGGTGGGGTCGGAAATCCCGAACGCGCGAATGCCATTCGGACCCACCATCGGGGCGCCCAATAGCTGAAATGTGCTCGCATCATAGATGCGTGCGGTTGAGCTTTCGTCGAAGACGACGAGGTAATCGACGGCTAAAAGCGCGGGGGCTAGAAGACCGGAAAGGATGGAGAGAATCAGCAGGCGCCGCGGCACTCGTTCCATCACCACCTCCAGGGGTGAGCAGGACAACAACTTGCCTGCTGTCACCTGAATTATGCACTGCGGGGTGCACCGGAGGAGGGCTGAGCCGCCAGGGGCCATTTGGGGGACCCCCGAAAACATGGGGTAATAAGGTAGGCTGGCAAAGATTTCAGCTTCGCCAGTCAACCCCAAGGAGGTCACCCAAATGGTTACCAAGCGAAAACAGCATAGCTCCCGAAGGCCCGTCAAACAAGGCCGGGGCGCGAGGGCCCCGCGGCCCAATAAAATCGGGGCTGCCACGCCTTATCACTTCCGCGGCAAGAATCTGACTCCCTACGGCGGCTTGCTGCCCGTCGCCACCCTGCTCGAAAAACTCGGCTTCCAGGCGCTGCTGGAAGAAACCATCACGAACAAACGAATCACCCGTGTGATGAGCCTCTACCAGTTTGTGCTGGCCCTCGTGCTGGGCCTCTATGTCGGCTTTGCGCGGCTGAACCAACTCCGCTTCATCGCCCGCGACCCCATCTTGACCGGCATCTTGCAAGTGACGCGTCTGCCGCCGCAGTCCACGCTGTGGCGCTTTCTGGCCTCGCTGCACCTCAACGTGGCGAAGCAGATCCTTTCCATTCAGCGCCAGCTGCGGGAACGAGTCTGGGCCGCGGCCCAGGTGAAATTGGAGACGGTGACGCTGGACACCGACACCACCGTGCACACGCTCTACGGCCGCCAGATGGGCGGGCGCAAGAGTTACAACCCCAAGAACAAGGGCAAGCGCAGCTACCAGCCGATACTGACTTTCCTGGCCGAGACGCGCGAATACCTGATGGGCGGGTTGCGCAACGGCGACCGGCCCACGGGCCGGCAGATCGCCGCCCACCTCGAGAGCGCCTTTCGGGCTTTGCCGCACGGCGTGAAGAAAATCCTGGCGCGGGCCGATTCCGGGTTTTATTGCTGGGAGGCGGTGGAGGCCTATGAAAAGGCGGCTTGTCAGTTCGTCATCGTGGCGCGCAAGACCAGGCGGCTGGTCGAGCAGTTGCAGCAAGCGGCCTGGAAGCCCTCGCCCCACAGCGATGCGGATGCGGAATGCGAATTCCTCTACCAGCCGCAGGGCTGGGCGCGGGCCTGTCGTTTCCTGGCGCTGCGTTACGAAAACGAACCCGCGGCCGGCGCGGCCGAGCAATACCAGCTGTTTGCCACCAGCGCTTACACCTACCGCGTGTTTGTCACCAACCTGGCCGAACCGATCGCGGCGGTGGTGTGGTTTTACAATCAGCGCGCCGCAGCCGAGAACCTCATCAAGGAGGCCAACAACGACGCCGGGCTGGCGGCCCATCCCTCGCGCCGCTTTGACATGAACCGCAATCACTTTCAGCTGGCCATGCTGGCCTACAACCTCAACTGCTGGCTGCTGCTGTTCAACCGCGAAGCCCAAGCCAGCGTGGAGACACTGCGGCACACCACCCTGGCGACGGCGCGGCTGCGCTTTCTGTTCGTGGCGGCCAAGATCTGGCGGCACGCCGGCAGAACGGGTGTCAGCTACAGCGATCATTATGAGGAAAAGGGCCTGTTTGAACGGCTGATGCGGCGGCTGCGGGCGATGGGGCCACCGGGATCGAGCTTCGCGCCGGTGGTGGAGGGTGCGCTGAGTTGAGGGGCGCTCCATGCATAAAATTTCATGCACTCGCCGCAACGTACTGGGAACACGCCGCTTGCCCGCCCGCTTTTGCCCGCCGGGATTGGCAGGCGGCTCAAACAGGGAGGGAAACAGAGGAAAAGACGACTTGCTAAATCACTGAGTTGACACGACTGCCGCTACCGCCACAACTCCATCGGCGATGGCTACGCCGAATCGGTGCATAATTCAGGTGTCAACAAGGATAAAACATAATCGGTTCGTTTCGTACATTTTTCGCCGGAGACTTCTCCGGAGAACGGAAACGTGGCCGCCCCGGCCGGTGCCCGAGGGAGCACCGAGAGCGCTGATCAAGCGGCTCCCCGCCTTATTCCACAAAGTTCGTTACCCTGACCTGTAGTTTCTTCGTCGTAAACTAGAGAATCCTGGACTAGGAAAAACGATGCGAACTCTCCAACAACTGTTCCGTTTGCCGTTATTCATTTTGCCGGCTCTGCTGACGATCGGCGGTCTCACCCTGGACATCGCCTCCGCGCAAAGGGTCGAACCACAAGTCCACATGCTCAAGAACGGCATGAAGTTCTTGTTCGTTCAAAAGAAGGGGGACCCCAATGTGGCTTGTGGCTGGGTTGCCAAGGTAGGCTCGGTCAACGAACGCCCCGGAGTTACCGGCGTCGCCCATCTTTTCGAACACATGATGTTCAAAGGCACCCACACGATTGGGACCTCCAACATCGAAGAAGACTTGCAGGTGATCGAGAAGCTAGACGCCTTGAAGAAAGAAATCCGCGAGGAAGAGGAAGACCTCATCGAAAAGCACCGGCGCGGGCTAGTCGACGACCCCAAGAAGCCGGAGAACTGCGGCGCCCGCCACAAAGAGCTGCTCGGCGAGTTCGACACGCTGCTCCAACAGCAACGCAAGTTGATCGTCAAAGATGAGTTCAGCCGAATCTACCAAACCGCCGGCGGCTCCGGAATGAACGCCGGGACGGATAACGATTACACGGTCTATTTCATCAATGTACCGTCGAACAAGTTGGAGCTTTGGTTCTGGATGGAATCCGACCGGCTCGCGAATCCTGTCTTCCGGGAGTTCTACAGTGAACGCAACGTCGTTCACGAAGAGCGTCGGCTGCGAGTCGACTCCACGCCGACCGGCAAGCTGGACGAGCAGTTCGAATCGATGTTCTGGCAATCGTCACCCTACAGTTGGCCCGTGATTGGATGGCCGAGCGACCTCGAAGGTATCACGCGCGAGGAAGCGCTCGACTTCTTTTCCGTCTATTACGCACCCAACAACCTTACCGCCGCGCTGGTTGGCGATTTCGAGCCGGAGCAGGCAATCGAATTGGCTGAGCGTTATTTCGGGCGGCTCAAGCAAAGCCCCCGCCCGGTTGAGCCCGTCCGGACACGCGAGGTCGAGCAGTTAGCTGAAAAGCGTATGACCGCGGAGGCCGATACGCGCCCCACGGTGAAGATTCGCTATCACACAGCAGCCGACGCCCATGTGGACGAGCCGGCGCTGCTCGTGCTGTCGGGAGTTCTCAATGGCCGCACGGGGAGACTCTACAAATCGCTCGTCGGGGTATGCACTTCACTCCCGACTACCCCACATCTTGTGGTTGGCCGGTCCGCCTGCCGCGTAGGTGTTGGACCATCTCTGAATAGGTCGTGGGCCCAACGGTCGCGGCCTGTTGTACAAGCCGGTAGAAGAGCTTTCCCCGGTGACGAGAGCGTCGTCGATTGAATCGAAACGTATACTCATCCAGGTAATAGTCCAGGTGTTCACGGCTCACAGCGCCTTGGTGCGTCCCGATCAACCAGCGCTTCAACAGGGCAGCCACCCGGTGAACGTGGGGCAACAGCTCGGAGGCCGACTGGCTCGAACCGGCCAGAAAGTCGTACTCGTGCCGATAGCCAAGCGCCTCCAGGCCGACGTACCCTTCCCAGCCGTCGGTGTGGATCGTGCTGTCGGGCTCGACAGCCTCTTGGATGAAGCCGTGCAGCTGTTGCTTGGACGCTCCGCGGATGCGCTTCATACGGATCCTTCCCATCCCCGCACCGTCTTCCTCGGCGGCGATGGCTACCAGTGCTTTTTTCTGCGTCTGCCGTCCGCGCAGTCCCTCTTCTGCGCCCCCCACATAGGTCTCGTCGACCTCCACGCGACCGCTGAGCCGTTCTCGGCCGGGCCGCACCATCGCGCGCCGCAGCTTGTGCAGCAACGCCCAGGCGGTACGGTAGCTTCCCAGACCCAAGATGCTTTGCAGTCCCAGTGCGCTCGCCCCGTTTTTCTGGCTGGTCACCCACCACATGGTCCGAAACCAGGTGCGCAGCGGCAGGCGCGTGTCCTGGAAAATCGTGCCCGCCGTCACCGAAGCCTGATAATCGCATTGCCCACACCGCAGCAGGCCCCGCCGGCTGGGCCGAGCTCTCCGCCCTCCACAGCGGGGACACACAAAACCCTGTGGCCAGCGCAGTTGCATCAGATACTCGCGACACGCCTGCTCAGTGGCAAAACGCCCCTCAAACTCCTCCAGCGTCCGCGGGTAGTCCTCCACAGCCCCGCATGCTATATGTTGGGGTCTCGGGAGTCAAGTGCATACCCCGAATCGCTCGTTCTCGAACAGAAGATCGCGACCGGAGCGAGCGCTTCGGTCGCCGGGCTCAAATTCGACGGCTATTTCGGGCTGGGAGGAGTTGCCAGCGAAGGACACACGCCGGAGGAAGTCGAGCAGGCGCTCTATAAAGAGATGGAGGCGCTCAAAGAGAGCCTGGTGAGCGAGCGGGAGATTCAGAAGGTCAAGAATCAGCAGCTCGCCGGGGACTTCCGGCGGCTGCGCTCCAAGTTCAGTCTGATGGTTCAATTGCTGGTCTACGACGCCCTTGGCAGTTGGGAGAACATCAATAAGTTCTCCGACCGCATCCAAGCGGTGACCAGAGAAGACGTCCAGCGCGTCGCGAAAAAGTATTTTCATCCGGAGAATCGCACGGTAGCGATTTACTACACCAAGGAAGGCGGCAACACCGAGCCGCGGCCGGGCAGGGGCCGGGGGGGCCGGGGGGGCCGGGGCGGCGCAAGGCCGGGAGGTTCGCAATGAGACGACGAGATTGCTTCAAGTTATTGGCCGCCGCGGCGGCGGCTCCAGCGGGATTGTGGAGTGCTGAAAGCGCTTTGCCGAAGCACCCCAGTGAGCTGAAATATTCGAAGCTGACGTTTGATCCGCCCCAGGCCGGGCAGTATCGGCACGAGCTGCCCCATGGCGCGGTGGCGTACTTGGTGGAAGATCATCAGTTGCCGCTCATCAATCTCTCGGTCTCCATTCGGACCGGCGGCTACTTGGTTCCCGAGGAGCACGCCGGCCTGGCGTCCATGACCGGAAGCCAAATGCGCGCCGGCGGAACCAAGACCATGCCGGCTCGTGAGTTTGACGAGGAGGCGGCGTTTCTTGCAAGTCAGATCAGCAGCAGTGTCGGGGGCACTTCCGGGGGCGCCGGTCTGGACTGCCTCAAGCAAAACCTCGACGCTTCGCTGAAGATGTACTTCGACATGCTGAAGAACCCCGGCTTCGAGGCCGAGCGGCTGGAGCTGGCCCGCCGCCGACGGCTGCAAGGCATGCAGCGCCGTAACGACCGCACGGGAGGCATAGAAGGCCGCGAGTTCGCCAGGCTGTTGCGCGGCGACAATCATTTCTCCACGCAACAATCCACGAAGGCCACCATCGAGTCGATCACGCGCGAGCGAATGATCGGCCTGCATCAGCGCTACTACCATCCCTCGGCGCTTATCTTTTCCGTCTCCGGAGATTTTGAAACGAAGGAGATGCTGGCAAAGTTGGCGAGTGCTGTTGCCGACGGCTGGCCGGGGGAGAAGACCGAAGTTCCCGCAGTGCCGGCGCCGGACCACAAACCCAAACCCGGCGTCTATATGGTCAACAAATCCGACGTGAACCAGTCCCGCGTTTCCATCGCGCACATCGGCATCCAGCGAGACAACCCGGATCACCTCGCCGTGGGGATCATGAATTCGATCCTGGGTGGCGGAGGCTTTACTTCTCGCATCATGACCAGGGTGCGTTCGGATGAAGGGCTCGCCTACAGCGCCGGCTCGAGTTTCCGCGCCGGAACTTATTACCCGGGCACGTTTCGGGCTTCCTTCCAATCGCGCAACCCCGCATGAGCCCAAGCCGCGGCGATTGTGCTGGAAGAGATCGACAAGATGCAAAGCGAAAAGGTTTCCGCCGAGGAACTCGACACGGCGAAGAACTACACCATCGAGATCTTTCCCCGTTTCTTCGCGACAGCCTCGATCGTCGCCGGTACCTTCGCTTCCGATGAATATACCGGGCGCGAGAAAGACTACTGGGAGAAATATCGTGACCGCATCGCCGCCGTCACGCGAGACGACGTTTTGCGGGTTGCCCAGAAGTACATTCACCCGGAGCAGTTTGTCATCCTGGCTGTCGGCAACGTGGAAGAGATGATCAAGGGGAATCCTGACAAGCCCGATTACAAGTTCGAAAAGCTGGCGAAAGACGGCGAAATCCACCAGATCCCGCTGCCCGATCCGCTAACGATGGTGTATCCGGAGGCCTAGCCCGGCGAAAAGATGCCGCTACGAATATTCCACGAAGGACGCTGCCGCCGGACAGCTAACGAGAAATAATTTCGCATCCAGCAATTCAGCCATCGGAGCCCCGCAGCCCGTCACCGAACAGGACGAACATCGACTCGACTCAGGGCCTTGGCGGTGCGAGGATTGGTTAGCTGTCGCGAAACGCAGAGGGTTGTATCCTGAGTCGACGGGCTTTTTTCATGCAACCTGTTGAACACACGAATCCCAAGAGGAATTTCAATGTAAGTGACTTGAAATCAGCAAAGGTATCCGTCTGCTGGAGTTGCGGCCGGCAAGCTACTCCTGCAACGGCAATTCCGTCAAGGACTCGTAATCGGTGACAACCAGATTGTCGGCTCGCTGGCCGCCGATTTGGTTCGGGTTGTCCTCGGCTCCGAAGGCGATACCGGCGGCGCCTTCGTTCACTCCCACCGCCGGCGGTCTCTCCCAAACCGCCGGGATCGGGACGCTGATGACCCGCGTTTCGTCCTGATCGAAGACCTGCAAGACACCGTCCAGCGCCACCCACAAGCGGTCGCGCCGCATGGAGACTTCCACTGTATGCATCACGGTGTTGTCGAAAGCGGCGGGTGTGCGGGTGGCGGCCACGGTGGCTTCCGGGTTCAGCAGCTTGAGCTTGATCTGACCCGTGCTGTGCAGTTGCACCCAATAGCCCGCCGACATCCCGCCGAGGATCGACGAGCCCGGCGTCGCCGACCTGGTGCGGAAGTAGGGCCCCGCCTGCGTGATGTTTCCGTCGTTGTCGCCGGGCACGAGCAGGTCCACGCGGATGTTGGCGTCCTGTCCGATGTTTTCTCCCTCGCCGCCGAAGCAGGGCTGTTCATCGCCGCTAAACTGCACGCCGCCGTAGTTCATCCCAGGGTTCTCTAAAGCGCCTGACACTAGACGGGCTCCGGCCGGCCGGCCGCGCAAGATAAAAAGCGGCAGGTAGCCGTGGCGGCCGCCGCCGCCGAAAGCGTTGTCGGCCGGGGCCGGGCTGCAGCTGGCGTCGGGGCGATCGAAACTATCGGAGAACTGAATGTGCGGGCCCGCGACGCCGTTACCGCTGACGGCGACCTCGACAGCCGGTTGCGCGGGATCGTTGCTGGCAAATGTCAGAGTGCCGGAATGGCTGCCCAGCGACGACGGAGTGAAGTGGATTTTGACACTCTGTCGCCCGCCCACCGGAACAATAAACGGCGCCTCGGGAGCCGCCGCGCGGAACTGCGGGTCGGAGCTGGCGATGGATTCGACCGTCAGCGGGCCGCCGCCGCCATTCGTGACGATCAGTGTCAACTCGTTCGTCCGGCCCACGGTGACACCGCCGTAGCTGACGGCGTTCGAGTTCAGGGTGATGCTGGGAGCGCCCCCGCCTCCGCCGGCGCCTTCTCCGGTCAGGGAAATGTTCACAATCGGCGACGCCGTATCGTTGCTGCTCACGCTCAGCGTGGCGTTGTGCGTGCCGGCCGAGCCGGGCTGAAAACGCACGCTGATGGTCAGTTGCGCGCCCGCCGCCAGCGTAAAGGGGGTTCCGGACGGGCTCCCGGCAAATACCGTGCTGAATTGGGGATCACTGCTTGTGATGGCGTTGACCGTCAAATCGGCGTCGCCGGTATTGCCGAGAGTGAGCGGGAGATCCGCGCTTTGGCCCAGACTCACCGAGCCGAAAGCGAGGCTCGTGGTGCTGGCTGAGAGGCTTCCGGCCGAGGCGCCGCCGACGCCGTGTCCGAGCAGCGGGATGGTCACGGCCGGGTTGAGCGGGTCGTCGCTTCCGATCAAGGCCGAGGCATCCACCCTGCCTACAGCCGTGGGTTGGAAGCTCAGTGTGATCATCCGCTGTGCTCCCGGTGGGACGGTGAACGGAGTCGGCGGCGAGACTACCGTAAACCGCGCGTTGTCCGTGCTGATCGAGTTCACCGTCAGGGATCCCGCGCCGACGTTGCGGACTGTCAGTGTTCCGTTCCCGCTCTGGCCGACGTTCACGTCACCGAAGTCGAGTCCCACCGGGCCGACGTCGATTCGACCCGGCTGCACGGTCACTCCAGCGACCGGCAGGTTGACCGCCTGGCTGCGGCTTTCTCCGAAAGCAATGACCAGCGGCAAGGTGGCCCCCTGGGCGGCTCCGCTACGCAGCGCGGCGGCGGCCGGCAACGGATCCGGCAATTGAATGTTGATTTGACCGAGCCCGACGAAGAATGGCGCCAGGCCGCCAAAGAACACCTGACTCTCAGCTCCTCCAACAGTAACCATCGGCGGCATGCGCGCGGTCGGAATTGGGGACGCCGGCGTCGCCGAACCACTGGCGGGCGGATTGGCGACGTCACCGATGCCGGTTACGAAAATGATGAGCACGTCACCGGGACGAGCAGGATCATCGGCGGTAATCAGCTCTCCGCCGGGGTGCCTTGTAATGACCGGCTCGCCGGTTCCCGGGTTTACGAATACGGCCGGCGCGTAGGGCTGGACCGCGGCCATTTCAACCGAACTCGCCAAACCGCCGCTGCGCACGACAACATTCACCGAACCGCTCAGCGGCGCTTCAAACGGCATCTGGAAGTTCACTTGACTCTCCGAGGCAAAGAACAGCGGGGCCGGAACGCCGTCAACTCTTACCTCCACGCCGTTCAGGCTGGTGGGAAGCGGGACCGACGAAGCGATCTCGATCGCTGGCGACAACCCGGAGCCAAACAAAGAGGCGATTCCGCCGCGAGCGAGCGCGGCCTGAAAACTCGCGGCGTCAACGATGCCACCGGCGCTGATCACGGGATCTAGCGAAGCCGCAACGCCGCGTCCGCTTAGCGGCACATCCAGGCTGGCGAGATTCGCGGCATCGCTGGTCACCCGCAATGTTCCGGCAAAGTCTCCAGTTCGTGTTGGCGCGAACCGCACTTCGAGATCCCTCTGCTCGTTCGCCGCGAGAGCAATTGCCTCTTGCCCGGCACTCGCCGGGGAAAGCGCTGCCACCGGCGGTCCAAGCGAAAAGCCGTCGCCCCCGGCACTGACGCTGGCATTAACCGGCAGTTCACCGCGATTAATCAAACTAAAGTAGATCCGCCCTGTTTCGCCTTCGTTTACGTCGCCAAAACCAAGTCCCTCATCGACATTCGGCACGTCCAAGATTCCCTGATTGCGATCTAGTCCTGCCCCGGCGAGTTGAATCTGGACCGTCTCATTGCCCGGTGCATTCGTAGTCAGAGTCAAGCTGGCCTGGTGATTGCCAGGAGTCGGCGGGGTGAAGTCGACCAGAATATCTCCCGTCGTGCCGGCTATTAGCTGGATCGGCAGCGAAGAAGCCGGAACGAAGGCGCTGTCATCGGACGAAATCGCTTCGATACGGAGTACGCCCGTACCGGATGCCTCGACCAAAATCGAAACCGGCCGCGAGATTCCAACGGCGCTTTCACCCGCATCCGCGGTCCGCGGCACGCTGACTTCCGGACGCTGGAGCAACGTCAGCGGGCCGGCGCTTGACTCCGCCGAGCGCAGGCCGTCGCTCACCGAAACACGGAAGTGCACGTTGTCGCCGCCATGGATGGTCGAAGCGTCGAACGTCATCGAGTCAGCGGCGATTCCAGTGCGTAACGGGAGCCAGGCCGCCCCACCGTCGAAGCTGTAAAACACCGACGCGATCAGCTCATCGCCGTCCGGATCGGAAGCCGTCCAGCTGATGGTGACCGGGCTGGCGGCATCAAGCTGGGCCCCGGCAGCGGGGACGGTGACTGCCACGGCAGGCGCTCCAGGGCTAGCATGGAGCGATGCAATCTCGGCGCCATCCCGGCTCAAGCTGACCCCTGACAGGCCGGCGTCATACGGAAAGATGAACGCGAACGGCAGCGCCGAAACTTCGCTAAAGTCCGGTGTAAAACAGTGACGCAAGCCATCGACGCCCCCTCCGGCAAGGTCGAGACAGTACTGACCCTGCGACGAGAGCTCATCACCCATCAGTCCGGTCAGCTTTACAGACGGCGCCAGCGTCGCGCTGCCGTCCTGATTGACTTCGCCCGAAATGATCATCAGCTCGCCCATTGATTGAAGCTTTGCGGGTGTTTCCTCTTTCACACCCGCGGTGGGAGGAAACAAAGTAAAGTCACGTAGAAACAACCGAGCATAACGCGACGGACTAATCCACAGGTTTGACGAACGAAGGAAGGCACATGATATTGTTAGATCTTTCTGTAGGGCGAGGTTCAGCAACGACGATGAATCAGAATCCCAGCCGACCGCGTTGAAATCAGCATCGTCGGCACTCGTGCAAGGTGCACTTTGGCCCCCCCCCAAGAATTTCTCGGCCACACGTGCCGCAAGAATCTTCTGTGACCTCTGTACTGATGTTCGCGGTCTATCGAGGATCAACATAAACCGACGACCATTAATTAAGCTCCAAAGAATGTCACTGGATACCCCCAGATCTTCCATTGGCGGCGCCCAAACCGCTATAACATCCACCAGTCCGCTCGCCGCCGCGGCGGCGGCTTCCAGCAAGATCGAGAGGCCGGTTGCACTTGGGTTATTCACCCCGCCGAGGGGAATATAAGCGAGCCCCCGCCCCGGTGTGACCGGAAATACCTTTGTGAGGAATCTGGGGGACATCGATGCATTAGTCTTGCACGGCTCCTTTTGGTTCTTGGGCTCAAGACATCGAACCACTTCTATATAGCCGATCGCTAGTGTATCCCGCTCGTGCAAGGTAAATTCCTGAGGAAGCGTATTGTTTTCCACTACAGCCTCCGGCTCGACAGGCTCACCGCCTTCGAGGTTCACGGTTGCTTCAACCTCCAGGGTTCCCGGCGAGAGCAGGCTAAGCGGAACGGGAATCTCCGCGGCGGCACCCCGGAGATGACGGATTGCACTTGGCTTCTCCCCCATCGGCGCGTACAGTGGGAGCACCCGAGTCTTAACACGATGCTCGGCGCCGGCGTTCCGCATGACCACGTCGAGCAGCAACCTGGGAAGGGCCTCACCCTCTTGCTGATCGGGTAGCGGCGGCGTCCTTACATAGACGCGTAGCAGCGTCTTCTTGTCGGCGACCAGCGGGATCAGATTGTCGTCATCTTGCACGACCTGGATTGCCTCGATGTGCCAAATCGAGAAATCGACCCCAGGAGGTTCCCCGTAGATGACCGGGTCGGAAGTCGTGTAAGTCGCGAACTCTGCCGATTTAAACTCGGCGAACTGCCTGCCATTGACCTGCTCGGCGTGGAGCACCACGAAACCGTCGAGGGGAATCGGAACGTCCGCTAGCGTCAACTCGATCTCGACCGGATTGGGCCCATCACCGAAAGCGAGATCCGCGCTGCCGTTCGAGCGACGCTCGGTGCGCTGGATGAGTTCATTTCCGGAACCATCAGAGGCTACAAGAATTGCATGTCCGCCGAGGCGAAAAACATCGCGCGTGTATTCAACCTTGGCCACGAACGTTTGCAGAGTCTCGGGGGCCAGCGGTTCCGTCGGCGGCGGGTCAACGCTGAGGATGCGAATCGTATCGAGGGTCTTATAGGTCTGCTTAACTACGATCTCCTGCTTCGCGAGAACAGGGCCGCCGATTCCAGGGCGGATGCGGCAGTCAAACGTGTACACCCGTTCGATTCCCTCCGACAGAATCATCTCGCCACCCGCGGGGGTAAATGCGATAGCGTTTCCGGACGCCTCGCCCGCGCCGAGGCGAGTCACAAAGGCGAGGCCGGATTGATCGGGGAACTCCGGCAGGGTAAAAATGCACGAGAAGAGGACCCCGTTTCCGGTCTCGCGTCCGAGGTTGAAGGTATAGCCGATAACCGCCGTCACATTCGCCCGGCGATTGGCAGCATCCGTGGGCGGGTTTACGACAAAATTATTTTCTTCGCCGGGAATGAAAGTCTGAGGAATTCCCGCGAATGAGCGGAAGTGCTGCTCACCCTGCGGCGTGATCCTGAGTTCGCGGAGAACCAACGAGGCCGTCTGTGCCAATGCAGCAGTGGGAAAGAGTCCTATGGGGGCGAGGAGAACGGCAGTGACAGCAAACCATCGAAAGCATCTCTCAATAGTGCCACAACGGTTAGCATTGAGTAGCGCAGTCTTGTCTCATGCAAGATGAGCCTGAACGAGGAGTTTGTTTCTCACACAAGATGAGCCTAAAGGGTCGGGGAGTGGGCATGCTGGGGATTGACCGTCCACGTGCAAAACGCCAGCAAGTTGAACCTGCCACAGATCCAGCAGTTTCTCCACTCCAGCGAGGAGATTCGATTCAAAGGCAAAGGGCGGGCCGAGATCTACGCCTGGGTGGCGCACACGCTTGGCCAGCAAGGCTACAGCCGCCAGAACCGCGCCGCCAAAGGGCTGCTGCGGCAGTATCTGGTCAAGATGACCGGACTCAGCCGGGCGCAAATCACGCGGCTGATCCGGCACTACCGGCAGGGCGGAGAACTCCGACCCGCCCGCTACCGGCGGCATCGCTTTGCCCGCAAGTACACGCCCGCCGACGTCGAACTGCTGGCGGCGGTGGACGAGGCCCACGAAACCCTCAGCGGCCCGGCCACGCGCAAGATCCTCGAGCGGGAATACCAGCAGTACCAGCAGCGCGAATACGAGCGGCTGGCGGGGATCTCGGTGGCCCAGATCTATCGCCTGCGGCGGCGCGGCGCCTACCGCCAGCGGCGGCTGCATTTCACCAAGACCCGGCCCACGGCGGTGTCGATCGGCGAGCGGCGCCGGCCCGACCCGCAAGGCCGGCCCGGCTTTCCGCGAGTGGATACGGTGCATCAAGGGGACCGCGATGGCGTCAAGGGCGTCTACCACATCAATGCCGTGGATGAAGTCACCCAGTGGCAAGTGGTCGGCGCCATGCCCGCGATCAGTGAAGCCTGGCTGGAGCCGTTGCTGAAAGCCATGATCGAGCAGTTTCCCTTTCGTGTCCGCGGCTTCCATTCCGACAACGGCAGCGAGTTCCTCAATCGCACGGTGGAGAAGTTATTGAACAAGCTGCTGATCGAACAGACCAAGTCGCGTCCGCGGCACTCCAATGACAACGGCTTGGTGGAATCGAAAAACGGCGCGGTGATCCGCAAACACATGGGATATACGCACATCGCGGCGCCACATGCCGGGCGCATCCAGCGCTTCTACCAACAACACTTCAATCCCTATTTGAACTTCCACCGGCCCTGCGGACAGCCCGAGATCAAGACCGACGCCAAAGGCAAGCAGAAGCGGGTGTATCGTCACTACCAGACGCCTTGGGAATCTTTCGAGAAGTTGTCCGAGGCCGCCAGCTATCTCAAGCCAGGGCACACGCTTGAGGCTCTGGGCCGCATTGCCCAGGCCGAAAGCGACACGGCGGCGGCCCGCCGGATGCAACAAGCCAAGCAGAAGCTGTTTGCCAGTTTCCGGTCCGCGAACACGCCGTGCTGAACAGCAGGAAGAGGACTGTGGAAATGCCGGGCGGCGGAAAACGAGGAAAACCAAAAACCAGGTTTCCCTTCGTTTCCCACCGCCCTTGGAAATCGCTCCGCGATTCCCACATTCCCACAACCCGGACGACGATTCTCCCCTTCCCAAATCAAAACCAAAAAACCAGAAAGGAGCCCCAGCTACGCAAAAAGCCCCAACCCCCGTCTTCAGGCTCATCCTTCGATGAGAAAATGCTGCGCCGCTGAGTTGCGGCCACACGTCGTTCCAAATTGTTTCGAGCGTTCTTGCGCGATATTCAGCAGCAAGCACGCTTGGGCGTAGCGTAGCGGCCTGACATCAAATCGCCGCGCCGGCGCCACCCGAGTTGTGTAGAATCGGCCGAAGGATTTCACGGTCAGATTAGGCCTAAGGCCTTCAAACTGGACGGGTTAAAGCGCTGTCCGACCTTAGGTGTCGGGATATCTGAGTGTTGTAACGCAAGCGACGTGGCCGGAAGGGCCTCGTGCGACGAGGGAGTTAGTCGCTTGCGTTACAACGATATGAACGAAGCCTGACGGCAGACGCTTCGTTCATATCGGATTCCGTCCAGTTATCGTCCAGTGCCTCGGACTGTCTTTAGTCAATAGTGACCTGGGCGCGAGCAGACTCAACCGGCTCGGTAGAGACAGAGCCGATACAACACAATGTGCTGCGGCTTGTCGGGCATGTAGAGCACGGTAACCGGGTCGCCGACCCGCAGACCCGGCCTGCGCTCGGAACCCCGTAACTTCCTCCGACGGCCGCCCGCGGTGCATTCGACGGAATAGGCGGTTGCAGCGCCCAGCCGTGTCAGCTTTGTAACATTTCCGGCGACTGCTTTGCCGTACATCGCCAGACGTTTGTGCCGGATTCGGTGTATCTCGAGCGCAACGATCGCGATTGTGAGCAGAGCCACCCATGGATATCCGAGCGGGCGAGCACCGCTGCGGTCCCCAAACCCCTTCGCTTCGTGAAAGAACGGGTCTTCGGCCAAGTAGGTGATCTCAATCGAGTCGCCTTCTTGGAACGAAGAATAGACCTGTTCGCCGACGGCGGCCGAAGCCCGCACGCCTTTGCCGTTTGCATCTTTGAAGTTGTAGTAGAGGTAATACGCCGTGGCGGCGCCGTCGTGCGAGCGCGACTCTTTGCGATGGATGACGCCCGTCACCTCAACTCCGAAACGCTGCAGGGTCTCCTGCCTGGGAGTCGCCCGCCCTGGTATGACGTTGGTGTAGATCACAGCGGCGGCCAGCGCCAGCATCCACAGCAGAGTTCTCCAGCGGCCCACCGGCGTCAGAACAACCTGGCGAGGCAGCGGCCGGGTCAGCTCCCGCTCCGGCGTCCAGCCTTTGGTGGAAGCACTTGACTGTGGGGCCGTGTCGCCGGCTAGGTCCCGAGAGTTTCGCCGACCCCAAAGGACAAAGAATACTGAGCCCGCCGCCATCAAGACAAGGCCGGCGTACAGTGTGTCTGTCTCCTGCACGAACGACAGCGCAATCAGCGCGACGCCGAGCGTGTCAAGAACGGCTCCGGCAATAAGTAAAAGGCGTGCCTGGCTGGTCAAAAAAGCCTCCCAGCACCGATAGTACCGCAAGCAACTGATCAGAGCCTGGAACGCCAGGGACAGGTCTGTCTCTTGTCCGAATCGAATCGGCCCGAAAAAATTTCTTGCTGCTTCGTTGCGCGCGATCCTTGGTGGCAGGGACTTGCTGGTCTTGTCCGCATGCATTGTGTTCGTCCAATCACCCAGCGCACCCGCCGCTGTGTGCCATAATCACTGGCAGGAGTCCAGCACCAGCGAGGAGTTATGAGGAAAACGGGATCGATCGCCGGGCTTTTGGTGGCTGGTCTTTGCTGCTGGCCGGCCAGCGGGCAGTGGGTGAGGTCGAGACTCGACGACGGGGAAATCTCGGCGCGGATTATCTTGGACCCCAACGAAATTAAGTCCCTGCTGGGCACGGACTTCGACCGGGAATACTTACTGCTGGAGATGCGCGTGCGGCCGCTCTACAACTCGCGGGTAGTCCTGTCGCGAGACGATTTCATCGTACGTTCCAGGCGCACCAATGAGCGCTCGACCGCCATGTCCCCCGAAGAGATCGCGGGAACCGCCGTCCTGGTGATGGGCGCCGGCCGGACCAGTAAGTCGGGAGGCATATTCTCACAAGAGACCGATCCGGTAATCATCGGCGGGGCTCCGGGGACGGGGACTCGCCCGCGGACTCTTGGCGGACAAGGGGGGGCTTTTGGCACCGGCGGGGGGACATCACAGGAGATCAAGGTAAGCGCCGAGGAACGAGAAGCGACCTCGCTGCTGGGACGGCTGCAGCAGCTCGAGCTGCCGATCGGGGAAACGCGGGAGACCGTGAGCGGGTACTTGTATTTCCAAGTCACCGCCAAACACAAGCTCAAACACTATGGGCTGACCTACGACGGCAACGTCGGCGAGTTCCAGTTGAAGTTCAAGGAGTAGTTGAGGCGCGAACCGCCGGTTCAGCCGCGTGGCCGCCCTGAGTCAACGTTATCCGGCGCACAACCGGCCGGCGCGGATGTAATTTTACAACAGCGGCAAGCTTACTTTGAGTAAGTTTCCGCTAGAATAAGGGGACTGCTTGCTTCGGGGCGTCCGTGGGGTTGAAACCGCCGGCTTATGGCGTGCGTATCAATCTTCGTTGCCAGGCTAGCTCCGTTGCCCGGCTCGACCCTGTTGCCCAACGACGACACTTTGCCCAGCTTGGCCCCGTTACCCGATTAACTCTTTTGTTCAGGACAGCGCTGTTACCCAGTTAACCCTTTTGCCCAGTCAGTCAGTTGTGAGGAAAGCGAATTTGGCCGGCATCGGAAGTCGCCGAGTAAAACATTTGCCTGTAGCGATTTTGCAGTCGCTTGCGGCGATTTCCCTGTGCCTGGTGAATCTCGCCCAGGCACGGGAGGGCCGGCCCATAGCCGGCGACACGGAGAGTTCGGAAACGCGGCGGACTTTGCCCGCGGCGCCGGCGGTTCCCGGCGCCGCGGCATCGACCTTCTTGCTGGCGCAGCAAACCGGACAAGACAAGCCCGCCTCTGCGGTCGAGGACGTTCCCGACGAGACCCAGGAGCAAAAGCCCGCTTCTCCGTTTGAAGACGTTCCGGAAGAACAGAAGCCTGCCTCTCCCTTCGAGGATGTTCAGGAAGAGCAGACGCCAGCCGCCGAGAGAGGTCCCCGCCAGGACATTATCGAGAACGTGGAGTTCCGGGGCGCCCGCCGCATTTCGCGCGACGGCCTGCTGGCTAGAATCTTCAGCAAGCCCGGCGACGTTTTCGACGAAGCCAGTCTTCGCCGCGATTTCATGGTGTTGTGGAACACCGGACTCTTCGACGATTTGCGCCTGGAGGTAGAGCAAGGCGAACGCGGCAAGATTGTTCGTTTTGTCGTCGTCGAGCGCAGAGTGATTCGCACTATCCGCTACGAGGGCAACAAGTCGGCGACGATTTCAGACATCCTGGAGCGATTCAAGGAACGGCGTGTCGGCCTAACCGTGGAAAGCCGCTATGACCCCACCCGAGTGCAGCGGGCAGTGATTGTGCTGCGCGAACTGCTCGGCGAACGCGGCCGCCAGTACGCCAAAGTCGAACCTCAGGTTCGTCAGATACCACCATCTTCGATTGAGATCGTTTTCAATGTCGAGGAAGGTCCCAAGGTCAAAGTGGGCAAAATCGACATCGAGGGGAATACCGTGATGTCGGACGGGGCGGCGCGGCATGCCATGAAAAACCTGCGGCCGATGGGGATCCCGTACAGCTTCATCTTGGAGAAGATGTTCTCCAAAACGTTTGACATCCGAAAGCTCGAGGAAGACAAAGAGCGGCTGCGAAACGCCTACCAACAAAAAGGCTACTTCAGGGCCACGGTCATTGACCATGAGTTGAATATCCGGGACGCCAAGGGCCGCTCGATGTTCCCGCTCCCCCTGCTCAAGAAGAAGAAGGGGAAGAAAGCCGACATCAAGGTCTTTCTCGAGGAGGGACCGCAGTACCGCCGCGGCCGGCTGAGTTTTACCGACGTCAAGCTTTTCCGCACCCCGGACGCCGTGCTGGGACCGGTCTTTCAGATGCCCGAAAACGCCATTTTCAACGTGGAGAGCCTGCGCAAGGGCCTGGAGAACATGAAGAAGCTCTACGGCGAATTCGGCTACATCGATTTCGTCGGGGAGCCCAACTTCGAGTTCCGGGATGATGACGACCCGCCTAAGATCGACATGAACATCACGGTCGACGAGGGCAAGCAGTTCTTCGTTCGGCGCATTGACTTCGCCGGTAACACGACCACTCGCGACAAGGTGATTCGCCGCGAGCTGGTGCTCGACGAAGGCGACATGTTCAACACCCGCATGTGGGATCTAAGCCTTCTCAGGCTCAACCAGTTGGGCTATTTCGAGCCGCTGAAATCAAGTGAAGACGGACCCCCCGGCGAGGAATCCACCGATATCAGACGAGACACGCGCCAGGGACTTGTCGATTTGACGCTGAATGTCAAAGAGCGCGGGAGAAACACCATCAGCCTGAATGGCGGCGTCTCGGGATTCGCCGGCAGTTTTATCGGCTTCGGATACTCGACGAACAACTTCCTCGGCTTGGGCGAGACGCTGACGTTTGAAACTCAGTTGGGCAGCCGCGAACGAGTGATCATGTTCGGCTTCACCGAGCCGTACCTGTTTGACCGCCCCATCCAGGCGGGATTCACGGTCTTTTCGCGCCGCTTCAACTTCAACCAAGCCCGTGAGGCGTCCATCTTCAGCGGAGCGAATCTCATTGATTTGTTTGAAAGCCTGGGCCGCGACAACATTCTTGACTATCGCCAGAACACCACCGGGTTTACCACGTTCGCGAGCTACCCGATGAAGCGTAGTTTTTCGCGCCTCAGCCTCACCTACAGCTATCAGAGAAGTGATTTGAAAACGTTTAGCCGCTCGGCGGAAAACTTGTTCTCCTTCTTGAACTTCCAGGGAGTGTCGGGGCCCAACTCGCTGGAGGGCATCACGACAAGTGAGATTACACCCGGCTTTTTCCACAACACAGTGAACCACCCGATCACTCCAACGAGCGGCAAGAGTTTATTTGCCAATATCGGCATTGCCGGCATCGGCGGCAACACCCGCTTCATTCAGCCGGTGGTCGAAGCCAAGTACTTCAAGAAGATGAGCGCCAGGGGCAACGTCCTTGCCATGCGCGGGCTGTTCTCGGTGCTGACCGGCTACGGCGGCAAAGTGCCGCCGCCGTTCCGGCGGTCGTTCATGGGTGGAGAAAATGACATCCGGGGGTTCGAAATCTTCTCCGTCAGCCCGATGGCGTGGATTCCCGACACGGCAAATGTCCCGGTTCTGAACGGCGACGGAACTCTGAGGCAGCAAGTGTTGATTGTCGACGGCGTGGAGGAGAAAGTGCCCATTACCACCACCATTCCGATCTTCCGGCTGGTATTCCCGGGCGGGGATACGCGCATGGTCTACAACCTGGAATACCGCATCCCGATATTCGGACCCGTGACCGTGGCGCCGTTCTTCGACGTCGGATTCAACAGGATACTGTTTAAAGACCAAGTGAAGCTCAACCCGGGACGCGTCGACCAGTTGAACGCTCAATTCCCGCAGGCCGGGTTCGAGGACAGCATCAGTGTCATCCCAGCGACCCAGAAGATGCGCATGTCGACTGGAGTCGAACTTCAGGTCATGATGCCGGTAGTCAACGCGCCCTTCCGGTTTTATTGGGCTTACAACCCATCGCGAGTGGAGACGTTCCTGCGGCCGCCGATCGTGGCAAACCGCTCTATGTTCCCCAACCAGACTTCCTTCATCGGCGCGGTCGCACCAACTGGACGACCTCTTCCGTTCTTTGAAAAAGCCAAGACCTTCCGGTTTACGATCAGCCGGACGTTTTAGAGTCACCCTTTGCGGATCAGGACGCGGGAGGATTACTCGACCTGCTGTCCTCATTTGCGTAATGCCTCAGCATCTTGCATTGGACAACTCTGCCTCCCAGCCCACTCCGGGCCTTATGCTAGACTGAACGAGAAGGATTTTTCGCGCCTTTTCACGTGAGGGTTCCCATGAACAGCAGAGTTCTTTTGTCAGCCGCTGCATTGCTATGTTTAGCCGCTGGTTCGCCCACAACCTACGGCCAGACGTCAGTGAGCACCAAGATTGCAATCATCAACATCCAGGACGCCATTACGCGCACCCTAGAGGGACAGCAGCTGGCGAAAGATCTGCAGGGGAAGTACGGACCGACCCGGGACAAACTCGGCCGCCTTCAGAACGAGATTCAAAGCCTGAGGGATCAGCTCTCGCGGGGCGCCAACACGATGAGCGATGAGGCTCGCAACAAGCTGGGACGAGAGTTGCAGAACAAGGAACGCGACCTGAAGCGGGATTCAGAGGATGCGCAATTGGAATTCAACCAGGCGCAACAATCGGCTTTGGGCGACATTAGCGGCAAGCTGATGACCGTCATCGACAAATATGCAAAAGAGAACAGCTTTGCCATCGTCTTGGATGTTTCCTCGCCGCAAAGCCCTGTCCTTTATGCGGTCAACGAGATACTGATTACCAACAGCATCATCGAGCTGTACGACAAGGAATACCCCGTCGCTTCCGCCGGCGAGGCCGCTGCCAGCCCGGCGGCGAAGCCGACTCCCTGAATCGCCCCAACTAACGCTATCCTCGGACTTGCAGGGCGCTCCACCGCGGCCCCCGCGGGTCCAGCATGCACGTCAGTGGCCGGGATGAAAACTCGGAAGAATGGCGCACTGCCGCAAAAGAGCCGGCGCCGTTGTCATTCCTGGATTATCCTAAAAACGGCAGTTACGGGCGGTGATCTGCCGTTGTAAGGTATTGAAAGAAAGATATTTATCAAACGGACGCGCAACTGCGGAGCAGTTGAAAATCTTCACCTCCAGGGTTAGCCTCCGTTCGATGTAAACTGACATCTCTTCAAAGAGTTAGCACAATTCAGAGAGCACCAACTGCCGGATTTAGGATTATTTGCGTTGACGCCTCGGGCGAGTTCCCGCCTTGATCAGCCTCTCGAGTTCAGGCTCCGCAAGTCGTAGCGCCGCCAGTCCCATGCCGTCCCGGAACTCGCCCGCGCGGATCATTTTCAACAGTTGCCGGTACTCCACCAACTCAACCGTCAGGTGTTCGGTCTTTTCAAGCTTGGCGTTGCCGGGGCGAAGTCCGTGCGCCAGAAAAACGTGGCAGACTTCGTTCGACAAGCCGCAATAGACCACGTAATCGCCGAGCTTCCGCAAATGTCTTGCCGTATAGCCGGTCTCTTCGCGAAGCTCCGTGCGGGCGGCCTGCCGCACGCTCAAACCTTTGGATCCGCCGCCTGGCAGCTCATAGGCGTACTCTTTGCTCGGATAGCGGTATTGCTTCACTAAGACAATGTGGCCCAGCCGCGTCACCGCAACAACCATCACGGATGCGGATGAAGAAAGGAATGAGTATGGAAACCTGTGGCCGTCGGCGACAACCTCCACCTCATGTTCTTGGAGTTGAATCCACGGGTTCTCGTAGGCGACTCGAGAGCTGATCGTTCGGAAAGGGTGTTCAGGCGCGTCCGGCATGGTATGGTTCCCCAAAAGTGAAGTGAACAGGTGTACTATAGAAGTTTCACCTTACTCCAGAGGAATGCCATGTGGGGAAGAAAAGAGGATCCGGCGCCACCACTCGCTTCGACACCAGGAATACCGTCTGATTTGCCGGCAACCGCGACGCCGGCCCGGCCCGCGGCGGCGAGTTCAGGTGCGTCGAGCGCGGCAGGCGGGCCAGAACGGGGACGAAACTTGGCTCAAATAGGAAAATCACTTAAGTTGAAGGGCGAGATCACGGGCAGCGAGGATCTCTATATCGACGGCGAAGTGGAAGGCACGGTCGCACTAAAGGATAACAGTCTGACCGTGGGGCCCAACGGCAAGGTGCACGCCGACGTTTCAGCCCGTTCGATTACGATCCTCGGGCGTCTGCGGGGGAATGTCAAAGCGGGCGAGAGGATCGAGATCCGCAAGACAGGCTCGCTCGAGGGAGATTTGTCGACAGCCCGGATCGTGATCGAGGACGGCGCTGTTTTTCGCGGCAGCATCGACATCGTCAAGCCGGGGCAGAATGCGGCGAGCGGACCGGCCCCGGCGCGCCTGGCCGGTGCGGCA
Source organism: Bryobacterales bacterium (assembly GCA_965226185.1). Lineage (GTDB taxonomy): Bacteria > Acidobacteriota > Terriglobia > Bryobacterales > UBA6623 > CBDCYS01. The sequence goes on along the minus strand of CBDDCT010000007.1, from coordinate 658,064 downwards.
CAAGGGCAAATGGGGCCGGGCACTCCGCGGATCGTGGCGGCGGTGCAGAAGCCCAGCGCGCCAGCGGCCCCCAAGCCGTAGCAGTCGCCCGAAACCGCGTCCCTTGCCCGTCCCGGCAATTTGGTTCCGATCGTGTCCCGCGAGAAGATCCATCGTTGCTTGACCGGCTTCAGGCACACAGTGAGAGTTCACCTCTGGTAGCGGATTCAACCGCGTCCCAACTCAAAGATGCTGCCTTCCCCGACTCCCAACCAGCCCGAGACCTACCGGCGCAAGAGCAACGGGCTCAGCCATTTCTTCGATACTTTCCCTGACCGGCCGAATCTGGAAGTCCTCGACCTGGGCGGATTGACTCAGTCGAACGTGAACTTTCTGAGCGAACACGGTTGCAAGATCCATGCCTTGGATCTATTGGCTGACTTTGACTACTGTAAAGAGCACCTCCCTGACCGCCAGTTCGACCCCCAAACCGCCCAGCAGTTCATCGACGAATATCTCAACTACAGCATTGATAAGTTCGACGCCATTCTCGCGTGGGACACTCTCGAGCACCTCGACGTCGATCTGCTTAATCTGGCGGTTCCCTGGCTGGGAGAGATATTGAGCCCTAACGGCAGCCTGCTCACCTTCTTCCACACGCAAAGCCGGGGCGAGATGGTGCGTGTCTACCGTTATCAGATAGAAGACTCCCAAGTCCTCAGGCTGCAAGTCCGCCAGCAAAGAGCTCTTCAGCAGACGTTTAATAACCGCAGCCTAGAGCGGCTGTTCGGATCATTCCGTTCCGTAAAGTTCTTCTTGACACGAGACAGCCTCCGCGAAGTTATCGCGGTGCGGTAGCCTGCGGTATAGTCCCCTTTTTCACCAGGCCGCGAGTGACGTGGTCGTGCGTCCGTGGCGTGCTTCGGCCGTGGGCCGGCGAGAAAGAGGTTTCAGGGGTCTTGCATCTCTCCAGCGTCATTTGCCGCCGTGCCGCCGGGCGTCTCCTGCCCGTGCTGCTATTGGCGAGCTTGGCTTTGGCGGCGGACCCGGATTATCGCAGCCAAGGCCACGACCATTACTTCAATCTTGAGTATGAGGAGGCGATCGCCGATTACCGCCAACTGTTGAAATCGGATCCCAACGATCCGGCCACTTACAACCACGTCGCGACCGCCATTCTCTACAAGGAACTCCATCGCCTCGGCATGCTCGAGTCCAGCGCGTTTCGGGGCGACAACAAGTTCCTCAATCAAGAGAAAAGACAGCCCGACCCGGGTGTCAGGCGAAACTTTCGGGATGTCTTGTTCAAGGGTCGTGAAATCGCCGAGTCGGGCCTCGAGGCCGGCTCCGCTGACGCCATGTTGCTGTATGCTCTCTCCAACAGTTTTGCGCTCGAAGGCAATTACGATTTCATGATCGACCGCTCGTATTTCGCCGCCTTGCGCCACGCCAACCGGGCCAACAGTTTCAGCAAGCAACTTCGCAAGAAACATCCGGACTTCGTGGACGCCTATCTGATCGCCGGCGTGCACCAGTACGTTCTCGGCAGCCTGCCCTTTCCGGTAAAGATCTTGATCGCATTCGGAGGCATGCGAGGGGACAAAAAGAAGGGAGAAGCTTGGGTGGCGAAGGTCGCGCAAGAAGGAAAGATCGCACGGCACGAGGCACGCACTTTGCTCGCTCTGCTGCTGCGGAGAGAGAAAAGGCCGCTGGAAGCCGCGGAGATCCTGAGTGGTCTGATGGATGAGTTCCCGCGCAATTACGTCATCCAGCTCGAACTTGGCGCGATGTACTTAGACGCCGGATAGAAAGAACAGGCACTTGCCACGTTTCGGGATATCAAAAAGAAACACCACGAAAAGGCCCCTGGTTTTGAACGGCTCACGGGGCGAACGCTCGGCGCGCTGCAGCGAAAGATTGAAACTCTCGAGGCGGAACTCAAGCAAGCGGCGTTCAGGCGGCTCGGTTCTTCTTAGGCAGACTCTTTTCGGGGTTACTAGCGCCCCCCGGGAACAATCCTCGAGCGCGCGGAGCCCGCCGTCATTCCGAGCCGCAGGCCGACAGCTTCTCGGCGATTTCGGGAACACCGCAGAGCTCCCGATAGATCAAGGAAGCGAAGTGCTCGTGGCCGCTCTCGTTGTAATGCCCCGCCTCGTACAGCACCTCCTCCGATTGAATGAAGAGGGCTTCGGCTTGCGGCGGCGGCATCGCGCGAAGTGAATCGATCAGATCGACGAAGTTGATGTTCCGCTTGTCCAGCTCCGTGCGCAGCTCGGCGCGCCACCCATCCAAGCGTTCGTCCCGGGCATAGTCCTGCGACACGGGCAAGTAGACGGCGACGAGGGTGGCATTGCGGCCGGCGGTAAGCTTGGCAACCTCTTCAAATACACTGAGGATCAGGTCTTTCAGCGCCGTATCCTCGCGCAGGGTTCGGTCGCCTAGCGGAGGAGTGGCGTACTCCCCGACGTAGAGCTTCATGAGCTGTTGGAAGGTGCGAAACTCAAACAAATACCGTGATGCCCTGCTCGACCAGATTTTCAGATCGGATGGTTCTGGAATGGGGCTGTTTTCCACCTCGATTGCTTGACCATTCAGGCGCAGCTTGGGTTTCGGCATGCCGAGAAAGTCGGCGTTTCGCATGCGGTCGAAATCGAGGCCGATGAACGAGAACACGTGAACGTCGTGCTCGAAGCGTTCCCCGTCGCGCTTGTAACGGAGATAGATCTGATCCAAGCCGTAACCATTCTGGCCCATGTTGATGGCTTCGACCCGAGGGTCCAAGGGGCTGAGCAACTCAACCCAGGTCGAACCGTTCCCGACGCCGTTGCCCCAGGCGAAAGAATCGCCTGTGCAGAGGATTCTCACTTTCCCCGCCGGAATCTTTTCATCAAAGTCGCGCGTGGAGCGATATCCCTGCGAGTTGATGATAAGATGCTTTCCCGGCCCGAAGGCGTCATCCATTCGCAGATTCGGCTTGCTGACCCAGCCGAGGTCGGGATCGAAGTTAAAGCGCCACGTTTCGGCCATGTAAGTCCGCGTATAGTCGACGACCTGGCTCCCAACAACCCAGGTGCTGGCGCATCCTTCCATCACCAAGAAAACCAGGACGCAGCGAAAGGTGAGATCGACGACCATCTGCGGGAAGCTCTCGGGCTTGCGCTTCGATGATTTGGAACCAGATTCTTTGGAAGGGCTGCTCAAGACGGGAAATCCTCAGTGGATCAACTTCCGCGGCAAGTCACTCGTTGGCGGCTTTTTCGCGGCGCGTCGTCGTCTTTCCGGTACGCCGCGGACAAGACATCTCTATTTAGGCAAGACTGCTCTGTTCTTGTCACTCGGGCTTATGCCCTAATCCGCTAATAGACGGTCTCTAGTGTAGTGCGCCAATCAGACCGTAACGTATGGTGAGTCGCTTCCGCGCCTGTTAGCCCGCTTTTCTCACCACGTGGCGAGGCGAAGTGCGTGAGAGGCCCGTCACTACGAGGCGCGCGCCGCTTGACGAGCGGAGGCGTACTTGACAGTACGGTGAGCACGGCGAGCAAGCGCAACGAAGTAATGGCGGGCCTATCGCGTGCTTCGACCGTCAGGTGGTGAGAAAAGCGGGTTAGCGGCGTGATACGGACCATTTGAGTCGCGTTCACGCGGCGGGGTGTTTGCGGGCCAGTCGTCTTACGGCTGGTAAGCCCTGCCGCTGAAGGTTTGTCAGCCCGTTTCAACGGGCTTCCCTCTTCCCCAACCGAAATCGTTGCGGTACTATTGGCGCACTACACTAGTGGGCGGTGAAGCGACGAGCGCACCCTCTCACAACGCGATTCTCACGCGGCGAAGGAGGAATCGGATCGGCAGCCTGGGGCGCGGCGCCCCTTGGTATTTCTTGACGCGGGCAAGCCGGGCCCCGTCGCCAAACCAACAGCAAACGAAATGACTCTCGCGGGATACGCCTACTGTTCCGCCCCGCGCAAAATATCCTCGATGGTCGCGGCGGCGATCGGATGGTACCCTGCCTTTGCCTTGTCATAGATCTTCGTTGCGCGCGCGAGTCCATCCGGCGTCTTGACCAGCTCTTCGTAAAGAGGCTTGAGAAACTTCCTGCGCCCTACTGTCGTCAGAAAGTGCTCCAGCTCTTCGTTGACGTCGGCAAACTCATTGCGAACCGCAATCAAAAGCCACTGATGCAGGATCTCTGAATTCCCGCTCCGGCTGAACCCAAACTCCTCGTCCAGCTCCCGGAGCCTCGCTTCGTCAAGGTTGTCGGGCAACGCCCGCAAAAAGTGAAGCCACTGTTGCGTGACCCACTCCCGGGCCGCGATGTCCCCCGAGGCGGCTTCGCCCGCTGACCAGCGCTGTGCCTCCTCCCGTACCTTCGAAAAAGCGTCCGACGCGGGGCGGGGGAAATCGTCCGGCAGCCCTGGCTCGCTGATCCACCGGGCGATGGGCACCTGCTCGGCGATCGCCGGGTTTTCTTTCAGCAGCGTTTCTTCCAGGTATTGCAAGAAGTCTTCGGTTGTGATGCTCTGAAAAGCAAAGTGGTCGAAATAACTTCGCAAGAACGCGTCGAACGCCGGTCTGCCGGCCACTGTCTCCAAGCTGAGCAAGAAAAGCATGCCCTTGATGTAGGGCACTGCCGTGAAGCCCTCGTCCGGATCACGTCCGCTCAGGTCCAGATGCAGAAGCTGGTCCGCGGGCTTAAGGCGCGCGAGTTCCGCTTCCAGCTCTTGGACTTCCAAAGTGGCTTCCATCTCAGCCCGTTCGCGGCCGAACACAGCTTCCTGGATACGGTTCTCGACGTAGACCGTAAAGCCTTCGTTCAGCCAGAAATCGCGCCAAGTAGCGTTACTCACCAGATTCCCCGACCAGGAGTGAGCCAGCTCGTGCGCTACCAGCGACACCAGGCTCTTGTCTCCCGCCAAGATTGTCGGTGTCGCGAACGTAAGCCGCGGATTCTCCATCCCCCCGAAGGGGAAGCTGGGCGGCAGAACCAGCAAATCGTAGCGCCCCCAACGATAAGAACCGTAGAGAGACTCCACGGCCTGCATCATGCTTTCGGTGTCTTCAAATTCGCGCGCGGCGCGCTTGACAACCGCTGGCTCGGCCCAAACCCCGGTCCGCTCGCTCATGGGTTCAAAGACAAGATCACCGGCTGCTAGCGCAATCAAATAGGAAGGGATCGCCTGCTCCATCACAAAGCGATGCTCTCCCGGCGGCGTCCCGCTTGGGGCCGCGGTCAGCTCGGCGCTCATCACAGCGCGCAACTCGGGCGGCGTCCGAATCGTCGCCGTGTAGGTAACACGCACGCCGGGGCTGTCTTGCAAAGGAATCCAGCTTCGGGCGTGAATAGCCTGCGATTGGGTGAACAGAAACGGCTGAAGCTTCCCGGCGGTCTGGGGCGGATCAAGCCATTGTAGCCCCGAGGCTCCGGGACTCGTTGCGTAGTGAACACGCACGGCGCCGGCCTCCGCGGGCACCGAGATAGAGAGCGGCGCGCCCAGAATCGGATCGCTGTCGCCCAGTTCAAAGGCAGTTGGCGAAAAGCCCCCGCGGCTGCCCCGCGCCTCGACGCGCCGGATCGTCAAGTCGCGGGTATCGACAACCAAACGATTCGTGTCCGCCGCCAGCCGATCGATCGAAAGCAGCGCGGAGCCTGCCAGCGTCTTGCCCTCGAACGACACATCGAGATCGAGGGCGACGTGCGTCACCCGAATCTCGCCCGGGTTGGCGTAGGAATGCGGATCGTTGCGAGAATCCGCGTGGATATCGTTTTCAGCACCCATGGGAAAAGGCCGGCCGCAAGAAAAAAGAAGCGCCGCGATCGCCGCCAGCGCGCATTGGGACGCCGCGACCCGATAACAGCTTGCTCGCCGTGTCAACCTAGCATCATAGGCGAAGCAAGCGTGCCAAAAGAACAAGAACGCAGCCCGTCAACCCAGATCATCTTCTTCCAGCACGCAAATGCCTGGCAGATTCCGATACCGCTGAGCGTAGTCGAGCCCGTAGCCAACTACAAACCGGTCGGGAATCTCGAACCCCACGTAGGCCAGTTCAACAGGCTTGATGCGGCGGCTTGGTTTGTCGAGCAGAGTCACCACTCGCAGCGACCGCGGACGGCGTTGTTGAAGCACCTGACAGAGGTAATTCACCGTGAGTCCGGTATCCACGATATCCTCGACCAGCAGAACATCCAGTCCGGCAATCTCGTGGTCCAGATCTTTGCTGATCTTCACCTCTCCCGACGTCGTTGTGGACGAGCCGTAGCTGTTGGCGCCGAGAAAATCGACGCTCACGTTCCGGTCGATCGCGCGAATCAGATCCGCCAGGAAAACGAAGGCTCCGCACAAAACCGCGATCAAGCGCAAATCTTCATCGCCGGGATCCGAGGGGTAGTCGGCGCTGATCTTTCTTCCCAATTCTTTGACTCGTGCTTGCACTTGCTGACCCGAAATCAGCGTTTCCAACCGCGAGTATGCCATGCAGCCATTGTCGCTAACGCGGAGGAGCGGGCAGCGAACGTGGCGTGAGCGTCCACGCTTGCCGCCAACCGATTCGTCGGTTGGTATGGTGGAGGAGCGCAACATCCGGCCTCATGTAACGCAGTCCGGCCGTCAGCGCATTTCGGCCGGCGCCTGATTCGGTTTGACGCCGCCGAACCTCGCTGGCAAACTATCCTTGAGCGAGGAAGCCGCTTCACCATGACCATGGCAGACCGTGAACGAACGGCTGAAAGTTGGGCGTCGAGAGGATTCAGTTGTGACCTGTGGGTCGACCCTCCCGGGCAGCGCTGGGAGGACTTCACTCATCGCACGGACGAAGTCGTCACGGTGGTCGAGGGAACGATGGAGTTTGAAATCGAAGGAAATATCCACCGTCCCAAACCTGGTGAAGAACTTCTTGTTCCCGCCGGCTCCCTGCATTCCGCGCGAAATATCGGAGACTCCACCGCGCGCTGGCTCTACGGATATAAGCGAGGTTGAATGGTTCGTCCGAGCCTAACTGCACAACTGCCGGCTGAAAGCCCGCATGTTCGCGTGCGACTGAAAGTCGCCTGAAGCGTGACCGGGCCGAAACAGAGCCGCGCCCGCAAGGGTGCGGTCAAGGGTAGCCAGTGCGTCGGGGCCGCTCTCGCAAGACCGTCACTGCCAGACTGGACCGCACCCTTGCGGGAGCGGCTCTGTTCAGAACTCTCGCTCCAGGCTGACCGCCTGAAAGGCGGTGGGTTTAGCCCTTGCGATGGAAACTAAAGGGCGCAAGAAGAGGTGCTTATAGCAGCGGCCCAGTGACAGGCAGAGACCGGCGCGTCAAGAGCCAAACACCCCGGCAATCGTTCGCTGAATCGCCTCGGCCGCCTCGCGCGGATCCGGCGCGTTTTTAATGGGACGTCCGACGACGATGTAGTCGGCTCCGTTTTGAAACGCCTGCTCAACGTTGACCGTGCGTTTCTGGTCGTCCACGTTCGCCACCGGCCGGATCCCAGGCGTTATCACCAAGAAACGATCCCCCAGCTCGGCGCGCAGCTCCCGCGCTTCCAGACCCGAGGACACCACGCCGTCACAACCGGCTTCAATCGCCCGGCGCGCGCGGGAGAGTACCAGCTCCTTCGGATTGCACTGAAAACCCAAATCGGCGAGGTCGCCTTCGTCGAGGCTGGTGAGCACGGTAACCGCCAAAACCCGCACGTCGTCCTTGGCTTCGCACGCTGCCTGGAGGATGTTCTGGTTTCCATGGACCGTGCAGAACGACGCCCCCCGACCGTTGAGCCTCCGCACCGCCGATCCCACCGTCTGAGGCACGTCGAAAAACTTCAGATCGACGAAAACGCGCTTGCCTCTTTCCGTGAGCCAGTCGAGCAGTTCGAAGTACCCCCCTGCCATAAACAGCTCGAGGCCGATCTTGTAGAACTCAACACTGGGTCCGAGCAGGCCGGCAAAGCGGCGCGCGTCGGCGGCCGTCGGCACGTCCAGAGCGAAAATCAGACGCTCTCGGACTGGAATATTCTTGTCGGAAAGGAAGCTTTGGCTCATATGGATTTTTCTGGGTGCTCGCCCGCCGTTGCCCGGAACATCGGCGTCCATCTCGAGACCGGGAACATCAGTCGCTCTTTTCGCGAAGATTCGTCCGAGGCAGGTGCGCACCCGCGGTTTTCAAGTGCTCGATCAGCTTCGATTCCAAAGCCCCCGCTCTTCCCAGCTGGCTCTTCGCCAGGTCGTTCCCCTCCCCCAAATCATCGGCAAGATTGTAAAGCTCCAGTTTCTCCGGGTCATAAAACTTGATCAGCTTCCAGTCGCCCTCACGGATGATGGAATAAGGATCGTGCCCGGGGCCATGCCGGTAGTGCGGGAAATGCCAGTAGAGCGAACGGTCCGGCAGGAAGCGTCCGTCGAGGGCGGGGCGCAGGTCAATGCCGTCGATCGGACGATCAACCGGCGGCCGCGTGCCCAGTGCCGCCGCGACGGTCGGGAGCAGGTCGACGCTCGAGATGGGTTCCTTGGATAGGGAGCCCGGCCTCGTGACGCCCGGCCAGCGAACGATCCACGGCACCCGGATGCCGCCCTCGTAGGCATACCCTTTGCCGCTGCGCAGAGGAGCGTTCTCGGTCGGCCGGCCCTGGCGGTCAAGCCCGCCGTTGTCACCCGTGAAGATGATCAGGGTGCGGTCGGTCAGCTTTAATTCATCGAGGGTTTCGAGCAGTCGGCCCATGGCATCGTCGACACTGTGGACCATGGCCGCATACACCGGGTCGTCTTGGCCCTTACTGTCCCGCAGCGCCTCGTACTTCGCGACCAGATCCTTCTTGCCTTGAATCGGCGTGTGGACCGCGTAGTGCGACAAATACAGCAAAAAAGGCTTGTCCTTGTTGGCGCGGATGAAGCCCGCCGCTTCGTCGCCTTCGCGGTCAGTCAGGTATTCGCCCGGCTTGCGGGGAGCCAGCGTCGGGATGCCTTGCGGCAGCCGCCGGCCTAGCGTGTAGGGGTCGAAGTAGGATGGCGGCTGACCGTAGTCCCATCCGCCGAAGTTCAAATCGAACCCCTGGTCCGTCGGCAGGTGTCCCTTTCCTCCCAGGTGCCACTTCCCGATGAAAGCGCTGCGATAGCCCAGCGGCTTGACGAGTTCGGCCAGGGTGATCTCATTGTGCGGCAGAAGCATGTTGTTGACCGGAGTGATCAGCGCTTTGCCGCCATCGTGGAATCCCGGGGCGTCTCTGACATTGGGCCACTGCCGCCCGTTGAGCTGAAACTCGGCGCGAATCCAGTCGGTGATGCCCAGCCGCGCCGGGTAGCGTCCTGTCATGAGGGCCGCGCGAGTAGGCGAGCAGACGGCGCAAGCAGCGTAGCCGTCGGTAAACCGCATTCCGCCCGAGGCCAGCTTGTCGATATTGGGAGTGCGGTAAAAATCCGAACCCTGGCAAGAGAGGTCCATCCAGCCCAAGTCGTCGACAAGGACGACGATGACGTTCAAGGGCCGCTCGGCGGCTTGGGCGGCCACCGCTGCAAACAGCAGAGCACCGCTCAGCAGCATGGCCGCCAGACCCTTAAGTGAAGTTTTCATATCCAAGCTCACAATAGTACAGAACATTTCAAGCGTCCCGACAGAGGCGTGGACGGAAGTCCACGCTCCGCCGAGGGCGGAAGCCCGCGCTTCATAGCGCGCTCCAAAGCGGCCGCGTCTCCATCCCGTCCACCCCGTGGACCTCTTCGCCCCTCGCCTCTTGTGCGCTTCCAATCCCGCTTCTCAGCGCTATCGTGTCCGCCCGAATCTGGCGGCGTTTCTGTGTACCCTCACTTCGGCCACGTCGTTTTTCAACTTTTCACCCGGCGTACTCCGTCCGTTGGCAATCTGCTCGTCGAGAATCGCCGAAATCTTTTCAACAATCTCCGGGCGCTTCGCCGCGAGGTTGGTTGTCTCGCGAACGTCCCCATCGAGGTCGAACAACTGAACGAATGGCGCGCGCCGAAAATCACCGCGCTCGGGCTGTTTGCCGAATTCCTCCAGCGCCGCCCGCCAAGCCGTTTCGGGCTTGGGCGTATTCCCCCATTGGCCGCGCGCGCCGCTGGCCGGAGTCAGCGCCAGCTTCCAGTTCCTGTACCGCACCACGAAGGCTAGCGGGGACTGCATCACCAGCGTTTCTCGCGCGGCCTCACGCTTGGGGTCTTCGAGCAATGGCAGGAAACTCGTCGAATCAGGCGCGGCCTCCGTCGGCAGGTCGTAATCCAGTATGTCCGCGACCGTGGCCGCCAGGTCAACGAGTCCAACCAGTCCCGCGCAACGCGAGCCCGGCTCGACCACGCCCGGCCAGCGCACCAGCAGCGGCACGCGCAGGCCGCCTTCAAACACCGTGAACTTGTAGCCACGATAAATGCCGCTCGAGTAATGCCCCTGCTTTTCCAGCTCGCGTATCTGGTTGAACGTGGCCTTGCGTATGTTCCCGGCGTAGGACGCCGCGCCGTGGTCTGAGGTTGCGATCACAAGCGTGTTCCCCGTTAGCCCGTGCTTCTCGAGTGCCTTTAGCACCCGTCCCATCGTGTGGTCGGTTTCCGAGACAAAGTCGCCATAGAGCCCCAGCTTGCTTTTCCCTTCGAATTGAGGACTCGGGCTGGTTGGAGTGTGCGGAGCGGTCAACGCAAAGTAGAGGAAGAAGGGTTCGCCGCCCGAGCCTGCTTCTTCCCCTTGCCGGGCGGCTTGCCGCGCGATAAACTCCTCGGCCTCGCCCGCGAAAGTGTCGAGCACCTTGTAATCCTCGAAATCCTCCTCGGCCGGCCCGACCCGATTGAATGCGCTCCAGCCTTTTTGAGCCGTCACATTGCCGGCGAATCGTCCGTTGCGGGCAAAGACATAGGGGTACATGTCGAGCGAGCCCGGCAGAATGAAACTGTAGTCGAATCCATAATTCCCGGGGCCGATGCGCAGCGGCCGGTCGTAATCGACATTCGTCAGACCCTGGTTCTTGCCGTCAGTGGTCTGCATCAGCGTTCCCAAGTGCCACTTGCCGATGTAGCCGGTGCTGTAGCCGAGTTTCTGGAGCATATTGCCAACCGTGAAATGATCCGTCGGGATTCTCGGATTTAAAAACCCCCAAGGGCCGTTCACCCTCGGCGTCTGGAAGCGCCAGGCGTAGCGTCCCGTCATGATCGCCATCCGCGACGGCACGCAAACCGAAGCGGCGGCGTGTGCGTCGGTGAACATCATGCCGTCCCGCGCCAGCGAGTCGAGCGCCGGCGTTTCAATCTGACAGCGGTCGCCGCCATAGCATTTAACATCGCCGATCCCAAGGTCGTCGGCCATCATGTAAACAATGTTGGGCCGCGCCCCGTGCGCTGATGGAACGTTCCCCAGCAGACCGAAAGCAATAATTACCGCTGTAGTGAAACTCCTGCAAAACCTGGCGGAAAATTCGGCAGCCAGACTCGGAGCCCCGACCGTGAGGGAGGGGTTAGCCGCTCCGACTCGCCTCATCCGCCAGCGGCCACGCTCTCCGTTTTGGTTGCGGCTAGTCCGCGTTACTGGAACAAGACAAAACCACGAAAAATGATTCATGTACTTCTCCGTGCCGTGAAAGTAATCTAAAGGCCATTGTCGTGAGTGGCATGTCAGGGCGACGCGTCTCCGTTGGGAGGGAATCGCCAGCTCGGCGGAGTAATGCCCTTCAAGCGCAAGTAGGTGACGATCTGCCCGCGGTGATGTGCCGTGTGCATGTAGGCCCGCAAGAAGACGTCTTGCGCCGTGTGAGCTGCTGAGCGGAAGCCCATCCGAACGTCGCGCCGCAGGAAGTCCTCCTCGGTGAGGCTGGCCAGCACGGTCTCAACGTATCCGAAACTCTTCGTCAGAAACTCGCGCAGCGTATCTTTTGTAACCGTTTCCGGGGGTTCGGGACGGGCCCCGACCGCATCCTTTTCAAAGCGTTCAAAATAGTGCGCATTCGCGATGGCAAGATGCGCCAACTGCTCACCGAAGGTGCGCTGTTCTTCGTTCGGCTTGAATCCGAAGTGCTCGGCGGGCATGGCCTCGAGCACTTCGAGCGAGTATTCGCTGGTGCTGCGCCAGTGCCCCAGAAAGTCATCGCGAAGATGTTCGGCGAAGCGGTTCGGCCATTTTCCGGACGCTGCCGCCAGGGGCGCCGCGCCCGCCGCCGCGAGTCCTTGCACGGTCGTGCTGATCAGAGTACGTCGTTTCATGGTATGGATGTTACAGGAAAGCGCGGCGTCGTGCAGCAGTTGCCGCTGCTAAGCCGATGCCGCGCCGGCAGCCTGGCGGTACGCAGGCGCCACCACTTCCCGGGCGAAAGCGGCGAACGTGGTGGCGGTGGTTCTCACCGTCGAGCCCTCGGGCGGCGCCAGGCCCTTGGTGATAGCGTCTTCCAGCTCCAGGAGCTGCTCAGCCATGTCGGCGGAGATGCCCATGCCGAGCATGGCGCCGCGAAGCTGGTCCGCTTCGATGACCACGTGTGCGACAGGTTTGCCGATGGCTTCGGAAACAGTTGAAGCCACCCGGGCATAGCTGATCTCTTCGGGCCCGAGGAGGTGGAGCACCCGAGGCGAAGCGGGCGCGTCCCCAAGCAGCGCCTCCGCGGCAGGGGCGGCGATGTCCCGAGTAGCGATCTGCTGGAGGCGCGCTTCCGGCGGAATCGTCGAAAAGATCGCGCCGTCGGCGGCGATGGTTTGCAGGCTGGGCAGCACGTTCTCCATGAAATAGGTGGGCCGCAGATGGGTGACCCGCTGCGTCGCGGCGTTGAGCTTCTGCTCGATGTCGTGGAGTCCCTTGATCGGGCCGGTACCCTCGGCAAGGTGCGCGCCCGTGCTCGAAAGGTGGACCACGTGCATGTCGGGGCGCCTACGGGCGACCCCCGCCGCCACGTCTCCGAGCGAGTTTTGATAGGCGCGAAAATCCTCCGCGGCGTAGTCAGGCGGCGTCAGCCAGAACAGAGCGTCGGCGTTTTCGGTGGCCTGCTGGACGAGACCGGCATCCGCCAGTGAGCCTTGGATGACGCGGGCGCCGCGCTGGGCGAAACCGGCAACTTTCTCAGCCGAACGGGCGATCAAAGTGAGCTCAGCGTCGCTGGCCAGCAGCTTCTCGGTCAGTACCCGGCCGATGTTGCCGGTTGGTGTCGTAACGGTAATTTTCACGGGATTCCCCTCCCTTCCACTAGTTAGATTCTAATGAAAGCTGAACAACCTCTGCTTGGCGACGGATCATAGCTTCACGGCTCGGACGATTCCGGGCTGATTCCGGCCGGGCAATTAGAATCAAGCGCAACTAGGTGACGATCTGGCGAAGCGGTTCGGCCATTTTCCGGACGCCGCCGCCGCGAGTCCTTGCACGGTCGTGCTGATGCGACCGTGAGGGAGTGTCCATGGGCCTGCGGCCCAATATGAGCCGCGACCGTGAGGAAGCGGTTGCCTCTACTGACTGATCCGCCCCTGTCGGCTTCCGGCCCACCCAGAAAGATGAAAACCCGTGGGTTTTCGACCGAGCGGTTTCCGCCCCTGCGCGCTCAGTCAGAACAAGAAATGTGGGGACAAGCGACGTGGAACAAGAAGGCTGGGGACAAGCGACGTGGCGCGCGTCTCCAGACGTGCCGTGTCGCCATTCGTGGCGACATGTCTTTGCTGGCATTACCTCGAAACCCGTGTCGCCCCCGGGTCAGCCGGCCCGTCACCGACAAAAACACACAGAATCCCACGAAAAACAGCCACCCAAAACCGCCGGAAAACACGCCGAAAACATGACGGCAACCTCGGCAACCCCCTTTCGCGCAATTGCGCTACCATAAGCGCCAATAGCCATTCGCACCCCAAAGCCATGGTAGGCAAAACCATCTCCCACTACATAATCGTCGAAGAACTCGGCCGAGGCGGGATGGGCATCGTCTACAAAGCCGAAGACACCAAGCTCAAGCGAATCGTCGCCTTGAAGTTTCTTCGGGCGGAAGCTTTGGAAGACGAAGAGCTGAAAATCCGTTTCCTGCGAGAGGCCCAGGCGGCGGCCGCTCTCAATCACCCCAACATCTGTACCGTCTATGAAATTGACGAGGACGATGGCATCTCCTTCATCGCGATGGAGTGGATCGAAGGGCAGAGCATCAAGGAGAAAATCAAAGAGAGGCCGCTGCTGCTCGACGAAGCTTTCGACATTGCCATTCAAGCCGGCCGCGGGCTCCAGACGGCGCACGAAAAGAGCATCACCCACCGTGACATCAAGAGCGCCAATCTGATGCTGACGGCCCAAGGCCAGCTCAAGATCATGGACTTCGGGCTGGCGCAGCTCGGCGACTACAGCCAGATCACCAAGACCGGCGCCAGCCTCGGCACGCCGACCTACATGTCACCCGAGCAGGCGGAAGGCCGGCCGGCTGACCGGCGTTCGGACATCTGGTCCCTCGGTGTGGTGCTCTACGAGATGGTCAGTGGCCAGCTTCCCTTCAAGGGTGACCGCCAGGAAGCCGTGGCTTACGCGATCCTGAACGAAGAGCCGGAGCCGTTGACGGCATTGCGCAGCGGCGTGCCGATCGCGCTCGACAGAGTCATCGACAAAGCGTTAGCGAAGGCCCCCGAGGAACGCTACCAGCACGTCGATGAGCTGCTGGTCGACCTGCGCGAGCTGCAGAAGGAGCGGCAGTCGGGCGAAAGCCGGGTCCCGGCCGGCACGGCCTCTGAAAAGCCCGCCAGCCGAACCGGCTGGTACCTGGCCGCCTCCGCCGTGGTCGTCGCTCTGCTGGTCGCTGGCGCCGCGTGGCTCGGGGTTTTCGAACCGGCTAGCCAGCCGCCCCAAGAGCCCATGCAGGTGGTCCCGCTCACCACCTATCCCGGCAACGAAGGGGCGCCCAGCTTTTCCCCGGCCGGCACGCAAGTGGCTTTCCACTGGAACGGCGAAAACCAGGATAACTCCGATATCTACGTCAAGGAGATCGACTCCGGTACTCCCCAGAGGCTTACCAGCAGCCCGGCGTTTGAGATACGCCCGGTATGGTCACCCGATGAGCGGCAAATTGCTTTCCTGCGCCGGGAGTCGAGTAGCGGAAAATACGCCGTGGTTCTCATCCCGGCGATTGGGGGCCCCGAGCGTGAAGTGGCCGAGATCGGCCCTTTTTCGTTCATCTTGCTCCCGCCGCACTTCCACGCCTGGCTCCCTGACGGTAACGGACTGGTCGTGACGGACAGGAGTTCCTCCGAAGAACCTTTTGCTCTATTCCTGCTCTCGACCGAAACTGGGGAAAAGCGCCGATTGACCTCACCACCCGCCGAATCGGTAGGCGATAGCGGTCCGGCCTTCTCCCCCGACGGGAGGACGCTGGCCTTTGTCCGAACTGCCCGCTACTTAGTCGCGGACCTTTACGAGCTCAGCCTTTCTGGCGACCTGACGCCGCAAGAAGACCCACAACGACTGACCTTCGAGAACGGACCGATCCAAAGCCCGGTCTGGATGCCGGACGGACGCAGGATCGTCTTCAACAGAGGCTTTGACGCCCCCGGATTGTGGCGGGTTTCCGTTTCAGGTTCGGGCCGGCCGGAGCCGCTGGCAGTTGCCGGTCAGTACGCGACGTCCCCTGCAATCTCCCAGCAGGGCGCCCGCCTGGCCTACAGCAACCTGGCATACGACGTAAACATTCGGCGCATGCAAGTGCCTGACGTGGAAAGCAGCCCTAGTTCGCCGACCCAGTTTCTTTCATCAACCCGCTGGGAGTCTCAGCCGCAGTATTCTCCCGACGGCAAACGAATCGTCTTTGTATCGGATCGGACGGGAGATTTTGGCATCTGGATCAGCGATTCGGACGGCTCCAATCCCGCACCGTTGTACTTGCAAGAGGGCGCACTCTCGGTACCCCCGCACTGGTCTCCGGACGGCCAGCGCATTGCGTTCGGTTCGAACCCGGAAGGGCACCAGGATATCTATGCCATCAGCGCGAGCGGCGGCAAACCGCTGCGCCTCACCACGGATCCCGCTGATGACATGATGCCCAGTTGGTCGCGAGACGGCCAGTGGGTCTACTTCGCTTCCAGCCGCGGCGGGCGGAGGGAGATCTGGAAGATATCGGCCGCGGGAGGCGAGGCTGTCCAACTAACCCGCAATGGCGGATGTGTAGCGCTCGAGTCGGTTGACGGAAGGTTCGTCTACTACACAAAACAGTTCCGACCAACAACGAGCCTTTGGAGGGTTCCGGTGGATGGGGGCAAAGAAAGCCGGGTGCTCGAATCGGTCATTTGGTTCAACTTCGTAGTCGCGGAGCAGGGGATTTATTTCATTCCAGCGCTCAATGCGGATGATCCGGACGGCGGTTATTCCATTCAGTTTTTCGACTTCGCCCTCGGCAAGGTCAAAACGGTCGCACCTCTCCCGACGCCCCGCGGTCAAATGTGGTGGGGCTTGGCGGTCTCCCCGAACGAACGCACCATCTTGTACGCCCAAGTCGATGACATCAGCAGCGACCTGATGCTGATCGAAGGCTTCCGGTAATCCAATGGGGCCGGCCCTCGCGGGTGTAAGGCTGCTTGGGCTGGTTGCCCTACCAGTCGCGGCGCGATGAGGCATTTGATCCGCATTTGCGCCAAAGGCCGGCAACCGTTCACGCAATTTAGATTTGTTGTTCCCTTTGTTCTCAACGTCGGCATGCAAAAGCCCCTGCGAAAGTCCCCCGAAACACTTGACACCGCCTGTTACACTGCGATCAGAAACCGGAAAGGACACAGATCACCGGACCAACACGACCGTTTCCAGGCCTGGACAGTTTCGAGTTGCTCTCCGAATGTTGTGGTCATCCCCCGCGGATGGCTTCTTCTGGCAGCGGCCGGCTCTCAGCCGGTCCAACGACGGACGCACCAGTAGTGCAAGCTCCAGTGAGTGCGCGCCAGCCCGACGTGGCGCAAGCTCTCAGCTTGCCGCGTCGACACTCGTGTCGACGCCCGCGCCCGTCCGAGCAAACTACGAGGCAGAAGACCACCCGCTAGCAGCCGTTTTTGCGCTCCTTTTGAGGGCGGCCGTGGAGGTTCGATCAACGGGAGCAAGAGGCGCCTCTCAAAAAAAAGAGCGGCAAATGCAAGGCGAGACTCAACGGGGCGGGCCCAGGCGGGCACGGCCGCACGATCCGACATCGAGCCCAACAATGGCGAAAAAAGCGAAGCCATCGAGGACTCACAAGGGGCCGCACCCGGGCCCCACAACTGTCTCCGGGGAGCAAAAATCGCCGAAACCCTTACATTTTCTGTAGAATACTGCAATTCGGACTGACATAAAACCCTTCCTGAGTCATCTAACTAACAGAAATAAAACGACTTATGTTCGACTTATATTCTCAGTCGGCGCCGAGTCCCACTTCCGGGAAAAATGCAATTTTCAGCGCCGAAACAGCCTGAAACACGCAGTTTTTGCACGATTAGGCGACGAAAAGCCCCACAAAACTGCAATCTCCAGGAGCCAGTAGGGACAAGCACTCCTGCTTGTCCCAGCCGCCGAAGGCGGCTCGCCAACGCGCCCTCCCACGACGTTGGCCCCGCCGCCTTGAATGGTGCGATGCGCTCCAACCGTAGACAGACTTGACGTCCAACCCATCCCGGCGTTCTACAATTGTTCTTATGCCCATCGCCCGAGAAGAACAAACATCGCTCATCGACCGCCTCACCGACGCCTGTGGCGGCAGCTACACGCCCGAGCAGCGCCGCAAGTATTTCATCAGTGGCCCGCAATGGGCTGCTGCATACCAGGGGCAGGCGCTGTTCCACGCCCCGACCCGGAGCCCCGTCAGCTTCGAGGAGGTGATCCGTCATCTCGGCGAGATTGGCATCCCCTGCTGGACCACGCACGACAGCGACGTGATTCCAACCGGCACGCTGCTGACCGACGGGCAGTGGGAGATCGTCGAGCGGATCAACAAGGCGCTTGACGAGAACGGTGTCCGCTGCTCGATGGTGACCTGCGAAACGTTCTTCCATCCGGTATTCGCCGCCAGCGCGGCAGCCGAGGCCCCCGAGGTCCGCCAGTACGCCGCCCGGCGTCTTCAAAACACCGTCGAGATCGGACACGAGTTGGGAGCGCAGTTCGCCGTCTACTGGCCAGGCACGTTGGGCTACATGCTGCAAGGAGCGATCGACGAAATACAGACGCTACGCTGGTTCGCCGACGGCCTCAACGCCGCTTGCGAGAAAGACATCGAAGTCGCCAAAGCAAAGGGACGCCCCACGCTCAAGCACTGTCTCGAAGCGAAACCCTTCGAGCCAGTGTCGCAGATCATCCTGCCATCGAGCGACGCCATGCTGGCGTTCATCAGCAGCGGCTTGCTGAAGCATCCCGAGATGGTGGGCCTGAATCCCGAGTACCTCCATGAGCTGATGTGGGGAGCGGCCTGCCGTGCCGTCCTGGCGCGCGTATTGCTGTGCGATAAGCTGTGGCATTTTGACATCAACGACGGCTACCCGCAGAAACACGACGTCGATCTGGGCGTTGGCCTGGTCAATCCGCTGGACTGGCTGAACGTGCTCGTGCTGCTGCGCTCGCACGGCTACGAAGGCCCCTTCAATCTCGACTTCAAACCACCCCGGACCACGAGCAATCACGGCGTCTTCAAGATCAGCTTCCCCACCTCGGTCGACCGCTTCATAACGTTGTGGGAGATTGCCGGCGAAGCCATTTCCGACCCCGTGATCGCCGAAGCGACCGATGCGCTGAAAGAGGGCGGAGGCGGCTCCGGCGATGTTGACGACATCGTGGAAGCGAATCGCGAATTGCTGTCACTGCATGAGCTGATCGCCCACCGGCTGTTCCAAATCCTGATCGGGCAGCACCGTGGCCGGACGTTTTCGGTTTAGCCATGAGCCACACACCCATTCACCCCGGCGAGATTCTGGGCGACGAACTCGATCAAGCCGGCCACACCGGTCCTTTCGTGCCTGGGCCGGATTTCGGGCACGCGGTACGGCCTGCCCCGGCACCTGCCGGGTGACCCGCGGAAGAGACTTCCCGCTGTCTATTCTTCCGGCTTTTCTTGTTCTTGTGGGGGAACCTTGCGGGCGTCGGGCTCGGTGTCGAGCTTGCTGGGGCCGGTGATTTGCTCGGCGCTGACTTCGGCGCTAGGCTCGGCGGCGCCGATGCCCGTGGATGGAGTGATGCCCGGAGGAGTCGAAGGGGTCAATGGCGTCATGGCCGGCTTGCCGGCTTTGGCTGCCATTCTGAGATCGGGAGCGCCGCCAAACATCCCGAAGACCTTGCCGAATATGCCTTTTTCCACCCGATTTTCGAGGTTGTACTTCATGAGATTGAACATCTCGGCATCGGGCTCGGGAATCGGGCTGTTCAGGCTTGCCAGCTTGTCTTTCGCTTCGTCGACATGAGGGCTCAGGGGATAGTCGCGCACGAGCTTGGTGTAGGCATGCACGGAATCGCTCTCAAACTGCTGTCCCATGTTGTCATAGGTCGAACCGAGCAGCCACAGCGCTTCATCGCTCTTGCTGAACAGCGGGTAGTGATCGGTGAGGGTCCGCAAGCGGTTGGCGCCGGCGCGGTAGCTTCCTTTCTTGGCGTAGAACGTTCCTACCCGGTACTCCGCTTCGGCGACGATTTCTTGAATTTCGCGCAGCATCTGGTCGGTGTCTTCAACGAAGACGGTATTGGGGAACTGCATCAACATTTGGCGGCACTCCGAATCCGCGCGCAGAGCGTGGGTGTTGTCGCGGTCGGCCTTTTGCATTTGTTCGAAGTGTATCCCGCAGATCTTCATCTGCGATTCACTGGCCTCTTGCATCGTCGGGAAAAAAGTAATGAAGTCTTTATACTCAGCTTCGGCCTGCGCCAGGGCGTGGCTGGTTCCTTCGCGATACCAGCTATCGGCGATGGCCAGCTTGGCCTTGGCGATGTATTCGCTGTCGGGATAGGTGTTGATCAGCGTTTGCAGAGTCAGGCGGGCCAGCTCGTAGCGGTGTTTCTCGATGTCGCGGATCGACTTGTCGAACAGGATCTTGTCGGGCTGCTGGGAGTTGTTGGCGATCGGATTGTCATAGGGATCACGCCCGCAGCCCGTGACGGTGATGATGACCGCCAGGGACACGCAACCCAGGAAATTCTTCCAAGAAAGGATCTTCGTCGTCATGCTTCAGACCTCACTATTTTTCCACGTTCTTTGGCGCTTTCCCGCCCCGTCACGC
Source organism: Bryobacterales bacterium (assembly GCA_965226185.1). GTDB lineage: Bacteria > Acidobacteriota > Terriglobia > Bryobacterales > UBA6623 > CBDCYS01. Next base: position 637,968 of record CBDDCT010000007.1, on the reverse strand, counting down.
CTTCAACAACTGTGTTTCCTCCGCCGCCCGCCGCATGGTTTCCACGGCGGCCGCCGGATCAAGCGTCCCAAAAACACTCGAACCAGCCACTACGATATCACAGCCGGCTTGGACGATCCGCGCCAGATTGTCCAGCGTGACACCGCCGTCAATCTCGATGCGGTATTCCAGACCGCGCTCGCGGCGGGATTGATCGAGCCGGCGGATCTTATCCAGCGCATGGGGCAGGAACTTTTGCCCGCCGAAGCCGGGATTCACGCTCATCACGAGGACAAAGTCGGCCAGCTCCAGCACGTCGTCCAGCGTATGGACTGGAGTCGCCGGATTGATGACGACGCCGGCCGCGGCTCCGTGTTCGCGGATCAGTCGCAGGCTGCGGTCCAGATGCGGGCAAGCTTCCTGATGAACGGAGACCATCCGGGCGCCCGCCTCGATAAACTCCGGCACATAGCGGTCCGGCTCTTCGATCATCAAATGACAGTCCAGGCAAAGATCGGTCGATGCGCGCAACGACCGAACTACCGGCGCTCCAATCGTGATATTGGGCACGAAATGGCCGTCCATGACATCGATATGGAGCATCGATGCGCCGCCGCGCTTGACAGCTTCGACCTGCTCGCCCAGACGCGCAAAATCAGCCGCCAAGATCGATGGAGCGATTTCAACCATTTGACAAATAACGCCTTAGTGGGGCGAAGGCAACGGCAGCTGCTCCCCAAGCCGCCGCGGCTGGGAGTCTCCGAATGGCAGTCACGGAACCACTTGATTCATTATAGGAACGATTGCCAAAGGATGGGCGCGCATGTGTGCGCCGGCCGAAGGCTCAGTTGCGCGAAGTTCGAACGATCCGGCAAGCGAAGAAACCATCCCCCGCATCCCGGCCGGGCACCCTAGTCATATACGCATCAGCGGCAAACTCGGTTCTCTCCCCAAGGACATGTTCGACGACTTCGCGATTCTCTTCAGGTTCGAGCGAGCAGGTAGCGTAGACCAGGACGCCGCCGGGGGACAGGGCCGTCAGTCCATTGGCGAGGATATTAGCCTGCTTGCGGCTAACCCGCATTTCTCATCGATTCCCGAAAACGGGGTTGGCGGGGCGCGCGGGATGGGATTTCATGGTCTTGAGGCGGCATCGCCTCTCGGCGGGGCCGCCGTGGGGCAGAAACGGCCCGGCATGCTGTCCGCGACCCTGGCCGAGGCGTTTTTCGTCTGTTTTTGGGCAAACCTCGATTGCCGCCCCTGTCGAGCCCTGTGTGCTTCAAGTATTACTTGAACTCGCCTTGCCGTTTTCAGCAGCGCCGCGGCTCCCCCCGTTCGAGATTCTCATACGCTTGGGCGAACACCCCCGCCCAGGCGTATCCCGTCGCCAGCGAAATCCACACTTTGCGCGCCGTGATCCGGATGCGCGCTCCGATCTTCAACAACCGCAGCCGGATCGTCGTGCATTGCGCCCGCGCCATCTTCGTCCCCGCCAACCCCAGCCGCCGCAGCGTCTCCAGCAAACAGTACCCGATCGATGAAAAATATAAGCGGATCTGATTCGACCGCAATAGCGCGGTCGAGGTGCGGTCGGCGAACAGCCCCAGCTGCTGCTCCTTGATGCGGTTCTCCATCTCTCCGCGGGCGCAGTAGATCGTCTCGTATAAGTGTTGCGCCGCCGCTTGCTTGGGCGTCAGCGACGTCACCACGAAACGCGGGTTTTCGCCCTTCGCCAGATACTCCGCCTTGGCCACCACCCTGCGCCCCCGCGCCCAGCTGGTTCGCGTGCGGTAGCGGAAATCCCCGAACGCCCGGGCCGCCTTGCCCCTCTTGGCGAAACGCCGCCGCGCCAGCTTCATCCGTCTCTTGATCAGGCGCTCTAAACGCTCGTTTTTCGCCAGTCCGAACACGTAATCCACGCCCTGGTTCTCGCACCAGCTCATGATCTCGTCGCGGCAAAAACCGCTGTCGGCCCGCAGCAGGATCTCGACCTCGGGCCACACCCGCCGCAGTTGTTCGACGATGCGCCGGACCTCTTCGAGCGACCCCGCCGAGGCGTCGATGTTGGACGGCCGCAGGCGCGCGCACAGCAACTGGTCCCCGGCGAAAATGTAGAGCGGCAGGTAGCAATAGTGTCCGTAGTAGCCGTGAAAAAAGCGCCCCTCTTGGCGGCCGTGCAGCGCGTCGTCGGTGGCGTCGAGATCGAGCACGATGCGCTCGGGCTGGCACGGCTGCGATTGAATGTAGAGCGAGGTCAGCAGACGGTCGGCCGCGCCCGTGTCGAGAACGATCTTCTTGTAACGGCTTTGCGCGCCGGCCTTGGCCGGGGTCAACTCCAGGCGGTTGAGAGTGCTCTTGCCGGCGCCCGCCTTGCCGCGGTCTTGGGCTCGGCGGCGCTGCTTGCCTTCGAGGTCTTGTTTGCCGCTCAGCAGGGCCAGCAGCGGGTCGGAGCGCAGCTGATCGTGATCGTTGAGGTCCTCATAACCCAGCGCCAGCCCGTAGACGCGCTGCGAGACCAGCTCGCGCACGCTGTGTTCGACTTGCGCGGGCTGGCGGTGATCACGGAAGCAGGCGGCGAACTGCCGCACGATGCCGCTGCGCTGTTCGGTCTGGCGCAACAGCATGGCGCCGCCGTCGGAGGTGATCATGCCGCCGTCGAAACGGGCTACCACCTGGCGGCGGCCATGGTCGGCGAAGGTGAAGCTGGTTTGGGTACACTCTGTCATGGCAGGGGTCGCTTTCTTGCTGGCTGAAACATATTGTAATCATTATGTTTGTGCCACAAAAGGCGGCCTTCCGCCAACCCCGCGATGAGAAATCCGGGCTAAGGGCCTCGATATCCCGCGGCCGCAGGCGCCACTTGATTTCAGGGTTGCGAGCCAGGGTGCCCGTTCCCGAGCAGGGAGCGTCGACAAGTATACGATCGAATGTCCTCTGAAATGGCAGGGCTGTCTCGGCGTCAAGGGAGACCAGATCGACGGACTCCGTCGCCAGCTCGCGCATGGTTCGCAGGCGGTGCAGGTGCCGGTCGCAGGCAATAGCCGCTGAGTGGCTGCTAAGCTGGCCGGCAATGAGGGTCTCCAGCGCTTGGAACGTCTTGCCGCCCGGCGCGGCGCAAAGATCAAGAAAGCTGTGGCCGGGCTTTAGGCCGAGCATCGGAACAACCATCTGCGAGCTGACATCCTGCACGCGGACGCGGCCTTGCTTGCGGGACTCCGTTGACGCGGGCCGTCCCTTGACTACCAGGCGGCAGGAGGGGACTTCGGCCGGTTCCGTCGTGACACCCTCGCCAGCAAGCCGGCGCACCGTTTCCTGGACGGGGTAGCGAGTGTTCAGGCGCAGGTAGGTGCGCGGGGGCTGCAAGTTGGCCTGCATCAGGGCGTCTGTCGCGGCTTCGCCAAAGGCTTGCCGCCAGCGCTCGCGTAGCCATTCGGGGTGGGACCATTCGGCTGACTCCGAGGGCCGGGGCCGTTCCGGGAGTCGGCGCAGAATGGCGTTCACCATCCCGGCCGCCGAGCTTTTGCGGGCGCGCTTGACCAGCTCCACGCTTTCCGAGACAGCGGCGCGGTCGGGGATGCGGTCGAGATAACGGAGCTGGTAGCAGCCCATCCTGAGGGCTGTACGAACTTCCGAGTCCAGTTTCGCTACGGGCCGCCGAGACGGTTTGGCGATCAGTTGATCGATTTCACCTTGCCTGCGCAACGTACCGAGAACAATTTCGGAGGCCAGAGCCCGGTCTCGTTCCTCCAGCCGGTCAGTGAGGCGAGAGTGAAGCAGCTCGTCGGAGTAGGCGGCTGTCGTCTCAATTCGCAGCAGAATGTCGAAAGCCGCTTGCCGAGCTGGGGAGATCGCCACTGAAGGCTACCTTAACAGCGCTGCCCTAATCTTCGCTGAACATGGTGCAGGGGTTGCCAAGGCATGTTTGGTATCATCTACTCAGCGCTTGAAAGTGCTGTTTTGGCCTGTTTCCCAAATGCCTGTTTTCCCGGGCCGGTTCCATGAAGAGCATCCGATTTGTGTTGTTGCTGGGTGTCGGGATCATGCTCGCGGACGCCGTTCTGGACTTCCTCGACTCCCGCCGCACCCAAGCCAAAGTCGGCGTGGGTGAATTGGCGGCGATCCCCTCCGAGCTCAGCTCACAATCAAGCCGCTGGAGTTGGTCGCAATCCTCCGGCGACAACAGAAAGATCGAAATCTTCGCCGATTTCGTGCGGCAGACGAAAGAAACCTTCTTGCTGGAGCTGGAAGGAGTCGAGCTGAAGATCTTTGCCGAAGACGGAAAAAGTTACGACCAGGTGCTCAGCGGCCAAGCCGAGTTCGACAGCCGAATGGAAACGTTATACAGCGAAGGGGAAGTCATGCTAGCGCTGGGGCTGTCGCTTGATGACGCAGTGTCCCAGGCCAAGCCGCCCACCCGAATCCGCGGCTCCGGCGTAACATTTGAGTCGAAAACAGGGATTTGCCGCACCGAGCGCTACACCGAGTATGAGTTCGACGGAGGCTCGGGTCACTCGGTTGGCGCATTGTACGATTCGATCCACCGTTTCATTCGGATGAAGAGTGAAGCGTACCTGGAGCGGGATCCCTCCTCCACCGGGCGTCCGTCGCTTACGGTATCAGCTGGGGAGCTATTCTATGACGAAAACGCGCACCGTATCGACCTCAAAGGCGGGGTCATCCTGCGCCAAGGGGCACGCGAAGTACAGTCCGCCGAAGCCGGCATCTACCTGGAAAACGGTGTTATCCGGCGGATTGAGGCAGTCAGCGCGCTAGGGAGCGATCAGCAACAAGACCGGGATATCCGCTTTGCGGCCCAGAGCCTGACTCTTTTCTACGACGAGCGGCGTTTCCTGGAGAGAGTTTTGGCGAATGGCGCGGCCGAGCTTCGCTCTGCATCCGCAAGCTCCCGGATTGACACTCGAGGGGAGAGGATCGAGCTGTCCTATGTAACGCTCCCCGAAGCTTCTGAAAGCGTGCTGCGCGAAGCCGACGTACGCGGACGGGCCCGCATCGAGGTCACCCCCGCCACTCGCGAGACGAGGCCGGCCGCGGATATCCGGCGCGTCGCCGCCGAATGGATTCACCTAACGATGCGGCAGGGTGGTCAAGAGATGGAGCGTCTGGAGACACTGACCCCGGGCACTTTGGAGATCATCCCGGGCGCGCCAAACCGCTGGAGACGCAGCTTGGCGGCGAGGCGAATCACGGCCCGCTACGGGGCCGGCAACCAGATGGAATCTCTACGGGCAATGGGAGATGTCGCGGCCAAGAATATTCCTCCTTCTGCTTCCACGAATTCGGCGGAGGAGCCGAAGGAACCGTTGTTGACGTGGAGTTCGAACTTCGAAGCCGAATTCGACACCCAAGGCGAGGCGACGCACCTCAAGCAGTGGGAGCATTTCCGTTTCCGCCAGGGGAGCCGGAAAGGCGGCGCGGGAGAAGCGGAGTTCGATCTGGCGGCAAATCGGGTTGAGCTGAGAGGCGAAGCTTATGTGTCGGAGCCCGCCGGAACCGTGCGCGGGTGGACGATTTTGTTGGATGACGCTAGCGGCACGCTCGAAGCTAGTGGCAATGTGACTTCGACCCACGGCGGGACCAGTGCAAAGACCGGGCGTAACTCTGGTGAAGATGGAACGAAAGAAAATGAAGAGCCTCGAGGCAGCCTGTTTTCCCCCGAGGAGCCCGTCTTCGCAACCGCCGATCGGATGATTTCGGATCAAAAAACAGGAGTCATCGATTATCGGGGCGGCGCGCGGTTATGGCAAGGCCCGAACCGCATCGAGGCTGAGCACATTGTCATTGAGAGGCACGCCAAGAAGCTATCAGCGGAGCACGGGGTCAGGAGCATGTTTCAGACCCAAGCAAGACCCCTGCCGAGGGAAGCTTCTTCGGCACGGGAGCCTCTGAATCGAAGTTCTAAACCAGAGCCGATCGAACAGGGGCCCTCGGAAAGGCCTGTCATCGCGGTGAGCGCCGATTCGATGCACTACGATGAGGAAACTCAAACGGCTCTCTACACCGGGAGTGCTACTCTTGTTCGTGGCGGGCTGACGGTTCACGCCGACGAAATCGAAGCTTTGATCGGGCCGGGCGGGATCGAGCCGGGCGGCGGAGAAGAAAGCAGTGCAGGCACGCTCCAGACCGCCTTGGCGCGCGGAAGAGTCGGCATCTTCGAGGAACTCGGTTCGACTGGAGAGCAGCGGAGCGGTTTCGGCGAAGAAGCGGAGTACGATCCGCGGCTCGAGAGGCTTGTGCTAACCGGGGCTCCGGCAAGGTTGCGGTCAGGGAATGGCAGCGAAACACGGGGTACGAGGCTGACCTACCATGTGGCCGGCGATCGCCTGCTGGTGTTGGGAGGCGATGGCGAGCGTGCCTACAGTTACAAGCCGGAGCACCGGCCCAGCAGTCCTTAGGTCGTAAGTACTCATGGCCGTTCTTCGTACCGAAAACCTCTGCAAAAGCTATCGCGGCCGCCAAGTCGTGCGGCAGGTGTCGTTGTCGCTCGATCCCGGCGAAGTGGTCGGTCTGCTGGGTCCGAATGGGGCCGGCAAGACAACTTCGTTTCAGATGATCGTGGGGCTGATCAACCCGGATTCAGGGAGCGTGATATTCGGCGATCAAGACATCACCGCAATCCCGATGTACCAAAGAGCGCGCCTGGGAATCAGCTATCTCCCTCAGGAGGCGTCGGTCTTCCGCAAGCTCACGGTCGAGCAGAACCTGCTCGCGATTCTCGAGACCTTGGGAATCTCCAGACAAGACCGGCAGGAAAGGCTGGACCTCTTGATTGCAAAGCTCGGCCTGGAGACGGTTCGCCGGAGCCGCGGCGATCAGCTCTCCGGCGGCGAGCGGCGGCGGGTCGAGATTGCGCGGGCGCTGGTCATCTCACCCAGTTTCCTGCTGCTGGACGAGCCTTTTTCGGGCATTGACCCGAAGCAGGTCCTCGAACTGCAGCGCATCATCTTCGATCTCAAAGAAGCCGGAATCGGCATCCTGGTGACAGACCACAACGTGCGGGAAACGTTGAGTGTGACCGACCGCGCCTACATCATCCACAACGGAGAAGTCTTCCGCTCGGGCCCCCCTGAGGAGCTTGAGTCAGACCCGGAGGTTCGCCGGGTCTATCTCGGAGAGTCCTTCAGTTTCGTTAGCCGCGGCTGAAGACCGGGCGGGGAGCCTGCTCTTACTACCTCACGACAGATCCACTATTCCCCCCGATGCTGCCTCTCCGTTAAAGATTTCTTTTCTCTCGCTGTGTGGTTCGCCTGGCCTTCTGATGTTCTTACGGGTCATGCCGCTTGGGGCTGGCCTTTTAGCCTGGATTTCCCGCCAGGTGGCGAGGCGAAGTGGATGAGAGGCGCGTCCAGTACCAGGCACGCGCCGCTTGGGGGCCAATCGCGGTGCGCTGGTATACTGATTGCAGAAAGTCCTCGATGCGGCCGCTATGTTGATGCAACAGCGCCTGGTCCTGAAGCTTGCGCAGAAGCCCGTTCTGACGCAAAGCCTGCGGCAACTAGTCAAGTTGCTGGCCCTCAACAAATTGGAGCTCAAGGAGGAAATCTCTCAAGAGTTGCTGGAAAACCCAGTCCTGGAAACGACTATCGACGCCGACAGCGAAGCCGAGCCGGGCACGAGCGTGGACGAGGAGGCCCCGGACTCGGAAGCTGCTGCTACAGCCGCAACGAAACCCACGGACGGGGCGGCGGTCAACGGTTCCGCCGAAGCAGCGCCGGCGGCCGCGGCCCAGACCGACGCAGCCGCCGCGGAAGACGCCGGCGCGGGCGAGAAAGAAGCTCCCGACGCCTTCGATGAGATTGACATCGAGGCCTACTTCAATGACTACCTTGATCCGGGAATTCACACACCCTTCGCGGTGGAAGCCCTGGAACGCCCCTCCTTTGATACGTTCCTGGCGCAACCGAGCACGCTGACCGGCCATCTGTTGTGGCAGCTCAGTTTGTCAGTCGATGCGGGCAGAATCGCGGCAACCGTCGAGGCCATCATCGGAAACTTGGATGAAGACGGCTACTTGACGGCGACGCTGGAGGAAGTTGCAGCCCTAACGGGAGCGTCCGAGGAGGAATCCCAGAAAGCCTTGAAGGTCGTGCAAGAGTTCGACCCGCTGGGAGTCGGCTCCAGGAATCTGGAAGAATGTCTGACGATCCAGTTGCGGGAATGCGGAGCGGGTCAGGGAGTTGCGGGAGCCATCGTCGCCGAGCATTTCGACGCGCTCGAACGAGGGGATATCGGCGAACTCAGCAAGCGGCTTGGGCGCCCGCGGAAACACGTCGAAGTCGCCCTCCAGTTGATCAAGCATCTGGACCCGCGGCCTGGCCAGCAATACAACGTCTCCAAGGTTCGCACGGTCGAGCCGGACGTGTTCTTCGTAAAATCGCAGGACGGGTTTCGTGTCGTCCTCAACGAGGACGACCTGCCGGATTTGCGTTTGAACCGGCAGTACCGTCAGCTTTTGCGAAAAGGCCGCGCAACGAAGGAAACGCGAGACTACGTCAAAGACCGCTACAACGCGGCAATTCAGTTGCTGCGCAATATCCAACAACGCAGACACACAATCGAGGGCGTTTGCGAGGCAGTCGTTCGGAGGCAGACGGCGTTTTTGGCGAACGGGCTGGACCACCTGCGTCCGATGATGATCAAGGACGTCGCCGAGGAGATTGGCGTCCACCCTTCGACAGTGAGCCGCGCGGTATCCAATAAGTACGCTCACACGCCTCATGGAGTTTATGAGCTGCGGTTCTTCTTCTCGGAAGCCGTGCAAGGACCCTCGGGCGCCTCGGTTCCCCTTTTGCTGTTGAAGCGCAGGGTGAAGAAGATGATCGAGGAAGAGAACCCCGCCGCGCCGCTGACAGACGAGCATCTCAGCAAGATGCTAAAGGAACAAGGCATCTCGGTCACTCGCCGCACGGTGGCGAAGTACCGCGAGGACATGAATATCCCCTCCACTCATCGGCGGCGGCGCCGAGCCGGATAAGCAAGCGTAAAAGGAGCCATGAGGATTCACTACACTGGACGCAACGCGGAGGTCTCGGATGAGCAGAAGCAAAAAGTGCAGCGAAAGTTTGAGAAAGTCCATAAAATCCTGAGGCCCAAACAGAGCCTGGAAGCGCATGTCACCCTGTCCCGGCAGCGGCATATGTGCGAGGCGGAAGTCACCCTGCACGCTTTAAACCACACCTTTGTCGTGACAGGAACGGGCCAGGAACCCTACGCGGCGCTGCTGGCGGCGGCCGACAAACTGGAAAAGCAGGCCGTCAAGAACAAACACAAACTAATTGACGTTCGGCGATCGGAGCGGAACCGCGCGCAACGGTTCAGCGGCGAAGAAGACGCCGCCCCTGAGGCAGCCGGCGCAAAGCAAAAGTCTGGCGGGAAGCCGAAAAATCATACGCCTCGTGTTCTGCGCGGTAGCGAGATCGCTCCCAAGCCGCTCTCGGTGGAAGGAGCCGTGCTGAAGCTCGAAGAGTTGGACCGCGATCACCTGACGTTTCGAAACGCGGAAGACGGCCGCGTGAATGTCCTCATGCGACGTCGTGACGGGAATCTGGAGCTGATCGAAGCCGGCTAAGCGCAGCGCTGTCGGATGCCGCTTCGCACGATCGAAGAAGCATCGGGTGGAGTCGCGCTCCTCAAAGCAAGCCGTGCCCCTCAAAGAATGAAGCGCAAGTCCACCCAATCCAAGCGCACGCCGCGGCCCCACCCGAACAAAGATGCTGAAGCGACAGCGGGCCTGAAGGCGCCGGCCGTCCCCGAATTGGTCATCATCACGGGGCTGAGCGGCTCCGGCAAAGGCTCGGTGCTTCGAGTTTTCGAGGACATGGGCTACTACGCGGTCGACAACCTGCCGGTCGACTTGATTCACACGTTCGCGGAACTTTGCCGGCAGTCCCAGGAGATTTCACGGGCCGCCCTGGTGGTCGACATCCGGGAAGGAAAGGCCCTGAAGCGCTTCCCCGGCATCTTTCGGGAATTGCGGCTGCGAACGAAAACATTGCTGCTGTTCCTGGAGACCGGCGACGAGATTCTGTTGCGGCGATTCAGCGAGACCCGCAGACCGCATCCGCTCGGAACAGCGACCACGGTCCGCGGAAACATCGCGGCCGAACGCAAAGCCCTGGCGACGATTCAGAGGCTGACGGACTTTACGATCGACACCTCGCAGCTCAACATTCACGACCTGCGGCGGTTGATCACGTCCCGCTTCAGCGGCTCGACCCAAGAACCCGCGCTGCAGGCGACGATTCTTAGTTTCGGTTTTAAGCACGGCCTGCCGACCGACAGCGATCTGGTCTTCGACGTGCGATTTCTGCCGAATCCGAATTACGTGCCGGGATGCAGGCATCTGACGGGAAAGCACCCCAAGGTGGCGCGCTATGTGCGGTCGTTCCCTCAGACAGGCGAGTTCATCGGCCGTATTTCGGACCTGCTGATTTATCTGCTTCCGCACTACTCCCGCGAAGGCAAGAGTTACCTGACCATCAGCTTCGGCTGCACCGGTGGGAGGCACCGTTCCGTTTTCATTGCCGACTCGATCGGGCGCAATCTCGCCGCCGCCGGGTGCACCACGAAAGTCGTGCACCGCGACATTACGAAAGACAGCTAGCCGGGCGAGCCAGGCACGGTTCGTTTCCCAACTGAGTGTCGCCAGAGCAGTTGCTATAATTTGGTTGTCGAAGCGCCTTCTTAACGTCATGAAAAGAACTTTTTTGTACCTCGCCGGCCTCACTGTACTGACCGTTTTGGCCATGGGCCAGTCTCCTTTCCAAAGCGCCCCTCCAAAAGTTGAGGCGGCGCTTCGCGCCCGAGTGGGTCAGCTCTACACCCTCTTCCAGCAGGACAAATTCCGCCAAGCTGAAGAGCTGGTGGCCGAGGATTCCAAAGACACGTTCTACATGTCGAACAAGGCCCGTCACCTGGGCTTCGAAATCAAAAGCGTCTCGTTTTCCCCGGACGTAAAAGAAGCAACCGTTCTGGTCACTCTTCAGATGATCATGCCAATGATGGGTCCGAAGCCGCTGCCGTTCCCCGTAGCCAGCAAATGGAGACAGGTCGAAGGGGAGTGGTACCTTTATTATCGGCAATACAAGCCCGGCGACACGGTTCCAACTCCTTTCGGCCCCAAAAAGATCTCCGCTGACTCTGAACGGCTGGGAATCTTAGCGAACATGGAGAAAGGGCCGGATCTTGCCTCCCTTCGCAGAATGTACAAGGTAAGTGCGAAGGAGCTTCCCTTCCTCAGCTCCGGGGCGGATCACCCAAGAGATCACCGTGACCAATCGCTCGAAGGGGAGGCTTTCGCTGGAACGGCAGACGAAAGACATCAAGGGAGTCGAAATGAGCATCGCCCCGGAGGAGGCCGGGCCCGGAGAGAAGATCAAGGCTAGCTTTACGTATATTCCCGCCGTCCAACAGCAGAGACGAAATCACAAGGTGCGGTTTGCCATTTCACCAATTTCGCAGCGTTTTTCGATTGACCTGATCTTCGAGAAGTCCCAAGCCTCCTATGAGGACACGCCCGGAAAAGTTTATGTGGAGGAGGTGACGGTGACAGACCAAGGGCGCTGGAGCCTTGATGTCACCGGATTGACGGCCGGCCAGCTCTACCGCATTGAGATTGAAGGGCAGGCCCTTCCCGGCGGGCAAGGGAAGGCCCTGCTCGCCGTTCACGACGGCTCGAGACGCAACGGCGCCTCCGACGGCGCGCGGGGAATTGACACAGGCTCGACCGAGCTGTTCGCTGTTGAATTCACGGCTACCCGAACGGGAAGCGCCCGCATTCTATTGGGCTATGTGGGGGGGGCCGGAGCGGTACGCTGGAGCGGACTCAACATTACCGACCGCACTCGCGTGCATCTGGAGTTCAGGCAATTCGGTTTCGAAGGTCCGTTTGTCAACCCTTGGAATGCGTGGGCCAACGTCGACCCCGAGATAACATCAAAAACGGCGAGGAGCGGCAAGCAGAGTTTGGCGGTAAGCGGGACCGGCGGAGCGGTTTACCAGGATATCTCGGGGGTCAGTCCCGGGCGCCTCTATCAGGTCACCGCTTGGGTCAAGGCGGAACCGGGAACCGAAGGCAAAGTCAGCCTGGACCTTCACGACGGGCGGAAACAATCAGTCGGGTCGACGGGCGCCCTCAAGGTCTCCGACTCCGAATTTGAGCGGCTTACCCTGGATTTCGCGGCGACCGAGAGCGGGATCGTTCGAGTGCATCTGGGCTACACGGGAGGAGCCGGGACTGTCTACTTCGACGACGTGACCGTGACCGAAAAGAGCGTCGCCAATGGCGGCTTCGAGAGTAATGAGCCCGCCCCTTGGGAGACCGATGGTGACGCCGACATTGCGCTGAGCGATAAAGTGGCGTCCAGCGGCGCCCAGAGTCTGGCGCTGAGCAATTCCGAGGGAGCCGTGACACAACAGCTTTCGGGCTTGCGTCCCGGCGGGCTCTACCAGGTCACGGCGTGGGCTCGTTCGGCTCCCGATGCCAAGGGACAGGCGCTGTTGAAAGCCGGTGACAAAAAAGCCCGCGATGGCCCCCGAAAGGTTTCCCATTCGGCCTTCCAGCCCTTTTCGGCCGACTTTAAGGCGGATGCAGAGGGTGGCGCGCGCATCCAGCTCCGATACACCGGCGGCCAAGGAACGCTCTATTGGGATGACGTGACGGTAACCGCGAAATAGAGCACTTCCCCTCTGCCCGGCACGCCTATCTCCGGGCGATGCCTGAAGCGGCCCGGGGCCACTGGCGCCCAACCTGAATTCCCGAAGGGCTTCCAAGCAGGCGCCCGCGGCGGCCCAGAAGAGATCACATCTCCCCAGAACAGCGGCCGTCAGGGGCACTGTATTACGGTCGAGCTGCGCAGGCTGAAGGAGCCGCCCACCCTGATACTGAGAGGCCTCACGCCGCAGCCTGCACTCCGTGGTATTTCGAAGTTGACTTGATAGAGACCCAGAAAACCCGGTGCGTAGCCGCCGAACAGTACCGTTAAACCCTTGTCGTCGACCCCGACGACAATGCTTTCAACCATGACCGGCGGAGGAATCGGTCCCAGCGCGCCAGTGGCTACCGGCTGTGAGAGCCCGCCGCCTCCGGTGAGAAACATGGAGACGACATCTCCGCGCTGGGCGGGATTCTGTTCCGAGACGAGCTGTCCCGAGGTTGCGTGAATGACCGCTCCGACGGTCCCTCCACCCGCGACGGGAATCTCGAAAATGCCCGGCTGGGTTGAAAACACCGGGACCCCGCTCACCGTCTTGCGAGTGCCATTATTCTCTACTTCGATGGTCGTCGTTTGACCTGATGAGAGCTCGAAGGGGATCTGCAAGTTGACCTGCTCGGCGGGACTTCCCGTGATCGACAATAGCGGCGCCGCAATACCGCCGATGCGAATCGTTGTTCCGTTGAAAGACGTGGCGCCGCCGGCAAGTTCCGTCCCGGTGATCCCTTCCGACAGACCCACCCCGAACAGCGTCGCCAGACTTCCCGGCACAATACCGGGCTGAAACGTCGCCGCGTTGACTAAGCCGCCCGGTTCAAAAGCCGGCGGGCGGCCGATCGTGCCCAGTACGAATGTTGTCGAGAGCGCTCCTCCAGGAGTTGCAACGATTGAAACCGTGCGGGCGAACTGATCGGAACGGCCTCTGGCTTCCATGAGCGCCGCGGCCGTGACAGGAAGTTCGACGCGCACGCCGGTTCTCCCATCAGCGCCGGTTCTCTGGATCAGAGGGTTGCCGGGATTTCCCAAGCTGAGCGGGTGCAAGACGATAAAATCCGGTCCCGAGAAGGTCACGTCCACGCTCGATGCCGGTTGATCCCCCACCTCGTTCAATTGCACGATCAAGGGATCGGAAATTTCCCCGGCCGCCAGGATTTGATTCTGCCCCGAGACCGTGGAGATCGAGACGGGTTGGGGGGCGGTTGCGGTTAGGTTGAATGTCGCCGCCAGGCTCCCGAGAACGCCCCGCACAACCACCGGTCCTGGCGTTTCCCCCATCACCACCCTCGCCAGGGCGCCATCGGGATCGCTAGCGGTAATCAGAGTCGCCTCACCCTCGACGACGCTCCATACAACGCTCGGGAAGGGCACAACGCCGCCAGTCTCGTTGATGATGCGCATGCGCAGCGGCATGGCGATTTCCCGGCCGATCCGCGCGCTTTGGCCGTCCCCGACCTTTTCGAAGTCAACCGGCTCACCACCGGTTGCGGTGATATTGAACGTGGCGGAAGGGAAATCGGGAGCGATGGCTTCAACGAGGATGGCGACATTCCCGGCGTTGGGGCCGAGAGTCACGTTGAACTCCTGTGAAATGGCAGCTCTGGTGGTGAGAAACGACGGGGTGATTCCGACGAGCGGACCCGAAAGCCGGGAAATGCGAATACCGACCAGCCCAATTGATCCAAACCCTGGGTTGACAAAAAACGCTAAGGGACTGGGCAGCTCGGTTCCGGTCGGGGCGATTTGGGCATCACCGGACAGCTTTACGATATCTATGGACCTGGCCCCCGCGGAAAGGCTAAAGTTGAAATCAGCAAAGCCCAGCTTCCCAAACTCCGTTATGTGCGCAGTCACCTTACCCTGCTGCGAAACACCCGCACCCTGCGCAAGCCTGCCCGCGTTGCAAATCACACTGGCGAAGCCGTTAGGGTCTGTTTCCACGCTCGACTGTTGGCAGAAAGCGTTGACGGACGAAAAGGTCACGATCGTGCCGGGCGGCAGTGGAGTGCCCGTCTTATCGGTAGCTAATAACGTGAAGGGTTCAGGAAAACGCGTCAAAGGCGCGACGATCTGCCAATCTCCGCTGACCTTAATGAGGCCCGTCGCTCGGATCAGGTTTACCTGTATGATTGCCGGCTCCACGCCCGCTGTGCGTGCGGCGAGAATAATAGGCTGGACCGTTTGTTGAGCCTGTTCGACAGGAGCAGGTTGCAGGGCGGCTTGCTTGGCTGCCGCCGGCTCCGGGTCAGCCTCCTCCGTGCCGGGCTCGATCACCAGCTCTCCCTGCTGAGTGAACTCTTCGGCAACTGAAAGGGCCGCGGGTTCCTCGGGCTCCGGCGGGATCTCCGGAATCGTTACGACCGCTGAAGCGATTCCGCGGCTATTGGTGACGCTCGGCTCCGGAGTGTCAATAATCACTTCGACGGGCGAACCTTCAGCGGCGAACAATACAGCCTGTCCCAATATCGGGTCACCTTCCGCATCAACGACCCGTACCGAGACGGCTACCGGCAGGGCCCGTCCGGGAGGGATAAATTGATTGTTCCCGCCGTTTACGGAAATCCGGGCCGGGGGAAGCTGAGACGGCGGGAAGACCACGGCGTGGCCAGTCGGAGCGACGGGCACAACCACGGTATTGGTGGCCTGGATGGTCGCCACATCGACTCGGGTCACGGTGCTGGCGGGAAGCGAGGACAGGAAGATGACCTTGTTGTTTGGCGATATCCCCATGTCGCGGGAGTCCTGGCCAAAGCTCAACACAGAGATCGTGGGCTTAGGCGTGGCGGTCATGTCAATCTCCACGAACTCCCGCGATCCGGTTAGGATGCCAAACGCTTGTTCGTTGGTGATAACCACCATCTCTTCGAAATGGGTCGCTCCGACGTCACCGATCGGGCGAACAGTCCGGTTGTTCAAGTCGAACAGGAGCGAGTTCGCGGTGGCGCCGGTGCCGCGGTTCTGGACGACAACTTGAGTGCTGTTGGGGAGAGGCAGAATCTTGCCGTTGACGATCGTCGAACTGGACTCGATCATCGCGATCTCCGCCAGGTCGGTGGTGCGGAACTGAAACAGCTCCTCGCGGCCGGAAACCAAGAGGCGCGCGTCATCGGGCGTCAGGGCTATGGATGAAGAGCTGGGAACCTCCAGAGTGCGCTCAACAACGAGGGTCGCCAAGTCAATGACGTTGACGACCTTGCCTCGGTTTGCGAGAACGTAGGCTTTGGTGGAACCTGAATTATGCACAGATTCACTTTGCGAGTGTGGCTGCGTTCGTAGCGGGTTGGCGGTCGTCGTGAGGTGGTAGCTCGGCAACTGGCCTTTTGGCTTCTCCGTCCCCGGTTTCCCTTCCCGCCCAGAATCCGCGTCGTCAAAACCTCGCTCGGAAGTGACGTGTTTCCAGTGTGTTACGGCTAGTGCATAAAATTTTATGCATAGCGCATAGCCAGGCTCTCAGATCAGCGCCCTCCCGACCACCGGCAGCAAGCCGCCGTAGGGAGTCGGCTTCCTGCCGCGGAAGTGGTAAGGCGTCGAAGCCCCGATTTTATTGGGCCGCGAGGCCGTCACGGCTGGGCCTTGTTGGACGGGCCTTTGGGAGCTATGCTGTTTTCGTCTGGTAACCATGTGGGTGACCTCCTTGGGGTTGGCTGGCGAAGCTGGGATCTTTGCCAGCCTACCTTTTTACCCCATGTTTTCGGGGGTCCCCAATGGTCCCTTGCGGCTCAGCCCTCCTCAGGTCCACGCCGCAGTGCATAATTCAGGTGGAAGTGTTGTCGATGACAATCTGGGTTGGCCCGCCGCCGACGGGAATGCTCGGCAACTGTTCGTCCGTGTCAGTTCGAATCACCCGCACCATGCCGCCCGCGATGAGCAGGTATTTCCCGTCGGGGGTGATTTCGGCGTCGGCGGCGCTCGCGCCGAGGCTGAGCCGCTGCGTAACCAGCAAGGTCTCGGCATCCACGACGACCACGGTATCGACTGAGGTGCGGCTGATGGCGTAGAATTTCTTGCCATCCGCCGTGCTAAGAACATCGGTGACGTTGGAAGTTCCCGTAAAGGAGCCCACCGCGGCAAGGGTGTCCGCATCCAGAACCGTCACTACGGCGGTTCCAGCGGGCGGAAACAGGAAGACACGTCCCTTTGCGCGAAGGGTGTCCGTGGCAGCGAACAGAGCGAACAGGCAGACAACTACTGCACGGATAGAAAGCATTTGGTCATTCCCTCTCTGTCGATGCAGGGGTGTGGGGGCGGTGAGGGGGTTGGCGCTGGTCAAGGAAGAGAGAGCGCCACAACCCGTTGTGAGGATTGTCACTAGCGTGCTCTCGCGCCTTGGATGCGGAAGCCCGGAAGCGGTGCTTCGGCTACCGGACTAAAAAGAACGAGGGGGGCGGTAACGCCCCCCTCGGTTGATGGTTAGAATTTAGAATTGAGGCTGCCTACTGGTTGAGGTTTTCGCCGCACCTCGCACCTCCGTGGTCGCAGCCGGCCTCTCGGTCACCTGAGCTATCCACCGTTATGATCAGCGCCAGGTAGCCTTGCGCCAGTGACGGCAGGCCCCCGAATCCGTTTTGGATGAATGCATAGCCGTGGCCATACTGGAATTCGCAGACTACAATGATGTAGCCCTGGAACTCCGGCGTTGGGTCAATCTCCTGAGCCGCATTCCCGCCCGACAGCAGCCAGATCAACTGCTCGCCGGCCTGAATGACGCTGGAGGTGTCATCCGGCGGTGAAGCGCCGTTACCGGCCGTCGTGCCGTGATAGTGAATCCTACACGTGCCGTCCTGCGGCGCGGTCCCCAACCAGTCTTCCGACGTGTTGGATACCACCAGTCCGGTATCAAAACCAGACGTGTTCGTGACGAACGGGAACAGGATCTGGGTCACGCACTTGATGATCGAGATCACGTTGGTCGGATCTCCGCCCGTGTCGATGAAGCGCGGCACCGGCTCGCCGTCCGACGAGACGAACACCGTGCTCAGCGGCGCAAACGTCACCGCCAACTGACCGGTACCCGGCGCCGGCAGATTGTTCTCCGTGTCAGGCGTCCAATCAAACCACAGCGGAATCGTGCAGTCTTCGTTCACGATGGGATCATCATCTAGGACCTCATAAACAATCGAACCGAAACCACCGTCGATATCCACATCGACCATATCGTCAGTGGCAGAAGCGACACTGCAACCGTCGCCGACCTCGTCACAGTCGAGGGCGAGGAGCATGACCAGATCAGTGTTGGTATTGTCAGCGTCTTGTGTAGCAATACCGCTATCATCGGAGCAGTCGATCATATCATAGACACTAACATTCACGCCTTCGGGAATATTGAAGAACCGCAGCAAGAAGCGCGTCGCTTGCGAAGCGCCGCCGCCCGCCAGCGAACCTGGAGCGAAGTAGCCCGCCTCGACCTGCGTGTTGCCAGGCCGGAAGCTGGGCTCGCCCAGAGTCTTGAAAGAAGTCGCGAAACCTTCGCTGATTTTGAAGTCCATGTGACCGGCGGTATCTTCGCACTGCAGGCCGGAGGGAGCGTCATCCTCGTCGATATCCACCAGCAATCCCGTCAGAGGAATCGCCACGTTCAGCACGTTGTTGGAGACCGGGATCGTGTTGGGACCCGTGATCGAAACAAACGCCTGGATCTGGGAGAAAGGAACACCCTCGATGGCCGGCACGCCCAACTGAGAGGCGTTACCTCGCATGCTCGTGATGCGGAGGACGGTGATGCCGGGGTTGCACTCGGAGATACCTGTTTCGCCACCCCGGAGGGTTGTACTAAGCATCAATGGGTTGCATTCCGTGATAGCCGGAAACGATTCCGAGGGACCGTTGGGAATGGGGAAGTGAATACCATTCCACCTGAATTATGCACTGCGGGGTGCACCGGAGGAGGGCTGAGCCGCCAGGGGCCATTTGGGGGACCCCCGAAAACATGGGGTAATAAGGTAGGCTGGCAAAGATTTCAGCTTCGCCAGTCAACCCCAAGGAGGTCACCCAAATGGTTACCAAGCGAAAACAGCATAGCTCCCGAAGGCCCGTCAAACAAGGCCGGGGCGCGAGGGCCCCGCGGCCCAATAAAATCGGGGCTGCCACGCCTTATCACTTCCGCGGCAAGAATCTGACTCCCTACGGCGGCTTGCTGCCCGTCGCCACCCTGCTCGAAAAACTCGGCTTCCAGGCGCTGCTGGAAGAAACCATCACGAACAAACGAATCACCCGTGTGATGAGCCTCTACCAGTTTGTGCTGGCCCTCGTGCTGGGCCTCTATGTCGGCTTTGCGCGGCTGAACCAACTCCGCTTCATCGCCCGCGACCCCATCTTGACCGGCATCTTGCAAGTGACGCGTCTGCCGCCGCAGTCCACGCTGTGGCGCTTTCTGGCCTCGCTGCACCTCAACGTGGCGAAGCAGATCCTTTCCATTCAGCGCCAGCTGCGGGAACGAGTCTGGGCCGCGGCCCAGGTGAAATTGGAGACGGTGACGCTGGACACCGACACCACCGTGCACACGCTCTACGGCCGCCAGATGGGCGGGCGCAAGAGTTACAACCCCAAGAACAAGGGCAAGCGCAGCTACCAGCCGATACTGACTTTCCTGGCCGAGACGCGCGAATACCTGATGGGCGGGTTGCGCAACGGCGACCGGCCCACGGGCCGGCAGATCGCCGCCCACCTCGAGAGCGCCTTTCGGGCTTTGCCGCACGGCGTGAAGAAAATCCTGGCGCGGGCCGATTCCGGGTTTTATTGCTGGGAGGCGGTGGAGGCCTATGAAAAGGCGGCTTGTCAGTTCGTCATCGTGGCGCGCAAGACCAGGCGGCTGGTCGAGCAGTTGCAGCAAGCGGCCTGGAAGCCCTCGCCCCACAGCGATGCGGATGCGGAATGCGAATTCCTCTACCAGCCGCAGGGCTGGGCGCGGGCCTGTCGTTTCCTGGCGCTGCGTTACGAAAACGAACCCGCGGCCGGCGCGGCCGAGCAATACCAGCTGTTTGCCACCAGCGCTTACACCTACCGCGTGTTTGTCACCAACCTGGCCGAACCGATCGCGGCGGTGGTGTGGTTTTACAATCAGCGCGCCGCAGCCGAGAACCTCATCAAGGAGGCCAACAACGACGCCGGGCTGGCGGCCCATCCCTCGCGCCGCTTTGACATGAACCGCAATCACTTTCAGCTGGCCATGCTGGCCTACAACCTCAACTGCTGGCTGCTGCTGTTCAACCGCGAAGCCCAAGCCAGCGTGGAGACACTGCGGCACACCACCCTGGCGACGGCGCGGCTGCGCTTTCTGTTCGTGGCGGCCAAGATCTGGCGGCACGCCGGCAGAACGGGTGTCAGCTACAGCGATCATTATGAGGAAAAGGGCCTGTTTGAACGGCTGATGCGGCGGCTGCGGGCGATGGGGCCACCGGGATCGAGCTTCGCGCCGGTGGTGGAGGGTGCGCTGAGTTGAGGGGCGCTCCATGCATAAAATTTCATGCACTCGCCGCAACGTACTGGGAACACGCCGCTTGCCCGCCCGCTTTTGCCCGCCGGGATTGGCAGGCGGCTCAAACAGGGAGGGAAACAGAGGAAAAGACGACTTGCTAAATCACTGAGTTGACACGACTGCCGCTACCGCCACAACTCCATCGGCGATGGCTACGCCGAATCTGTGCATAATTCAGGTTACATGGACCTGGGCGGGTTCTTGTCGCTTCAAAAACTGGAAGAAGGAATACGATGGGTCATTGTGCATCCGGATGATTTTCAGAATTATCTAGCCCCTCATCTCGACGGCGTATTCTGGGGAATCGTCCTCATCCTGGGCGCGGCCTTTGTTTTCGCGAGCCAGCCTCCCCGGCAGTATTGGGCCAAACTGGGTTTCAAGGGCCAGCGGATGGTCTTCGGCCTCATGGTCCTGACGGTATGCGGGTTGGGCGTGAGGGTCTGGATGGTCGACCTGCCTGTCAGCTCGATGCATGGAAGCGTCTACGGCTACATTGTCAAGGCGTTCCTGCCCGATTCCTACAAGAACGCCAGCAGTTTCGATGGGCACGAACCGCAGGATCTTCACGCGGTTTACCGAAACATCGTGCAAACTCCGGAAAACTCCTGCCGCCCCGATTATCATGCGGCCGCGCAAGGCTACAACATCATTTACTTTATTCTCGAGACGGCTCCGCATCGCCTTTTGGACTTGACCAGCGACGCCCTGCACGATCTGCCGAATTTGCGCCGGCTGCGGGAGACGTCGTGGGTAGCCTCGCAACACTTTACGACCTCATCCCTGTCAGATCGAGCCTTGTTCTCCCTTGTCAGCTCGGTCTATCCGCCGGCGGTTGGTCCAGTGCTCGACTCTCCGCGCCGAAAGACACCCGGCATCGTGCAGCGGCTCAAGAAGGAAGGGTACGAAACGGCTATTTATCTTCCGATGACCCTTCATCTTGATTGGGAGAGATGGATGCTAGAAGCCGTGGGGTTTGAGAACCGCAAAGTAGCGGACCAAATCGCCACGGACATATCCAAAGACCGCGAAGTCTGGCAGTGGGTGCACGAGCTTGACCTGATCGCGCTGGACATGCTCCAAGACGATATCCGCCGCCACGCGAAGGAAAACCGTCCTTTCGTGGCGGCCTACGCTCCTCAGGTCGGACATGCTCCGTGGCCGGACACTCGCCCGGAGCAGGGTGAACGCGACCTGTGGGTCCTCGGCCGGGAAGTTGTTGCTCTGCAGGACGATGCCCTGGGTGATTTAATGGACACACTCGCTCAAGCCGGGGTGGCCGAACGCACGATCATTGTGTTTACGGGAGATCACGGCATTCGCCATTGGGTTGAGGATCCGGCGTTCCCCGCCGGACGCCCCGGAGGCGATTCCTTCCACGTGCCGATGATGATCCACGTTCCTGGGGTTCTTCAAACCACGCATCAGACCGAGTGGGTCACTTCCCATGTTGACGTGAGTCCGACGCTCTCTTGTTTTTTGGGTGTCGGGACCGGCGACGAACTGCAACAAGGCGCACCCATGTGGGATTCCCGATTGCGGAACAGAACGGTCTACTTCTGGGCTCACATGATCGAACAGGTTCGCGGCTACCGGGCGCCCGAACACTTTGCGCTGTGGAATGGTCTGCTCGACACAGTCTATGTCAACACGGAGGCGCAGTTTGACAATTCGCACCAGGTGCGGCAAGCATCCGATCTTCACCAGACCGTCGCGTCGAAGATCGAGACGATCGAAGATCTTCAGCGAGCCTGGCTAAGAGCCGCGATCCGCTGAGATCGCGCGGTACCTGAGACGGCTGGCCTTAGCAGCGAATCACGTTCGGAGCGCGGACTGCCGTCCGCGCTTCTGTCCGGCCTGCTGAAAGAATTGCTTGCGACCGTGATGGCGAGGCGTGTACCATCAGGGGACCGGCTAATATGAACGACTCAATGCGCATTGCGAGAAGCACACTTTTGTTGGTGCTGCTGATTATAAGCCTTCCGCGGCCGCTGGCCGCCTACCTCGATCCTGGTTCCGGGAGCTTTCTGCTTCAGGTGCTTGTGGCCGGATTGCTGGGCGCTTCGTTTGCGGTGAGACGTTTTTGGGGGGACATCAAGGGCTACTTTCGGAAGGGCTTTTCTCGGGGCTCTTACTCCTCTGGTGACGACTCATCAAGCGGTTCTTGAAATCGATTCTTGACGGGCGCGCAGCCCCTGACCCCGTCGTGCGTTCGACCACGGCAATCCAGCGGCGCGTCAAGGTTGGTTCCAAATTCGATTGTCGTGCGCGCTCCACCGACGGTTGCGGACCTGCAACTGAGGCCTTGGTGGCGGGCTATTTGGCTTCGAGCTAGCGATCGAGCCCATTCTCTCCCGGTATCGGCATGCCTCTTCCCGGAAATCCCGATCCAAGCAGGATCTTGCCGCGTTCCCGAATCGCTGGCTCGTTTCGGGATCCGAGCGGGTTCGTCTTCGAGTGTGACGGCGCCCTTTACCGGCAAGTGAACAGCAGTTACCGGGAGAACTACGACCGGCTCATGCGGTCGGGGCTCTACGACAAGCTGGTTGAGAAGGGCTGGCTCGTCGCGCACCAAGAAGTAGAGCTTCGTCAGGCGGCGGCGCCGGGAGCATACAAAGTCTTGCGGCCGGATCGGGTGCCGTTTATTTCCTATCCTTACGAATGGTGTTTTAGTCAACTGAAAGACGCCGCCCTGGCGACAATCCGTATTCAAAAACTGGCGTTCGAGCATGGCCTGAGCTTGAAGGACAGCAGCGCCTACAACATCCAGTTCGTCGAGGGCCGGCCCGTGCTGATTGACACGCTTTCTTTCGAAAGCTATCAAGAAGGCGAGCCTTGGGTTGCCTACCGCCAGTATTGCCAGCACTTTCTTGGTCCGCTGGCACTGATCGCTAACCGCGATTTCCGTCTCGCTTCGCTGCTGAAACACTACATTGACGGCATCCCGGTCGACCTCGCCAGTGCGCTATTACCTGCCCGCACACGCCTCAATTGGCCGCTGCTGATCCACATTCACCTGCACGCCCGGAGCCAGACCAAGCATGCCGGAGCCAAGGTCACTCGATCGCAAATCAAGGTCACCCGTCTGGGCTTCCAGGGCTTGATGGATAGTTTGGAGTCCGGCGCCGCAGCACTCCATTGGCGGCCCCAAGGGGACTGGGCCCAGTACTACTCGGAGACCAACTACAGCGAGCCTGCGTTTGAAAGGAAGAAGGAACTCGTTTCGGAGTTTCTCCAGCAGTCCGGCGCTGCCGAGGTGTGGGATCTGGGCGCCAACGTCGGTCTTTTCAGCAGGCTGGCCGCCGATCAGGGAAAACCCACCTTGTCAATGGACTTGGATCCGGCCTCGGTCGAAGCCAATTATCTTGAATGCCGAAAGTCGGGCCGAACCCAGGTCATGCCGTTACTGATCGATTTGGTCAATCCCAGCCCGAGTTTGGGCTGGGCCAGCCGGGAGCGGGATTCCCTCATCGAAAGAGGGCCTACGGACCTTGCCATGGCCCTGGCCTTGATCCACCATCTCGTCATTGCCAATAACGTACCGTTGTTGGACGTGGCGAAATTCCTTGCCAAGCTCTGCCGCGGTCTGATCATCGAATTCGTCCCGAAGCAAGATTCTCAGGTCCAGCGCTTGCTCGCCTCGCGGGTCGATATCTTCGACGACTACACGCAACAGGGTTTCGAGCGGGCGTTCGAACAATGTTTCTCCTTGGAACGCACCGCGAGCATCGGCGGGACTGAACGAGTGCTTTACTTGATGCGCACCCTCTCCTAACGGGGGCAGCTCTGGCATCCCCAATTCTTCGATCAACCATTGGCGTTCGGAGCGCCCCGTACCGTTAGATCAAACGGTTCTGCTGCTCGGAGGACAGATCCAAGGCGGTGATGAAGCTCCGTTTGACCGCTTTTCGTCCGAGTTAAGATGGTTTGAGGCAATCTCGCCGGTTATAGACCTCTCAACATTAGTACTGGTGATCCGTTTACAGCACGACGGTACGACGTTCTTCGAGGGGGAGTTGGACGAGATCGAGTACTTCAATGTGGCGCTGTCTGCTGCCCAGGTGCAGGCCATCTACGACGCCGGCAGCGCGGGGAAGTGTAAACCCGGTACCGGGCCCGTGACTGGGCCAGTCATTACGAGGGTGAATAACGGCTTTTCCCTTAGCAACGATCTTTCGCCAGGGGCGGTGGCAAACCTAGGCGGACAGAATCTTTCCGCCTCCCCAGACCAACGTGCGGTGTGTAATGCCAGCGGAGACCCATTGCCGACCGTCGTTCCGCCATGCAACGCGATGGTGCTTGTCAACGACGCGCCAGCTCCGCTCATCTTTAGCGCGAGCACGGACATCAGTTTTCAGATCCCTTTCAATGAGTCGGCGGGCGAGGGGAATGCTTCTTTGTCCGTGGAGATTGTCGTCGACGTTGCCGGTGCGCGGTCCGAGCCCGTCATGGTGGAGCTCCAGCGTTTTGCCCCCGCAATGCCGACGCGCGAGATCGGACTGTTTCGGCGGCCTACCGGGGAGAGTATTACGTTGGAGAACCGCGCTCTGCCGGGCGAGGTTATCCAAATCGGCGCAACCGGCCTGGGTCCCACGGATCCCCCTGTTCCGACTGGATTCCGAGGAAATGGAGAGGCCGTAGTAGCCCAGCCGAAGGTTCTGATCCATGGGGAGGCTAAAGCTGTAAGGGAGGCCGAGGTACTCGAGGCTATAGCGACTGGGGCCGGTTTCTACATTGTCAGGTTTATGCTCCCCGAACACCTGCCGATGCCGATTGACCCGAATTTTCTCTACGGTGTAGAGCTGGTGATTGAGGATCAAGGAGAGGTATTCACAAGCCCGCAAGTGAACCTGCCGGTCGAATTGGGTGAGCATCAAATCACGGGTGTCCTCGACGCGGCCGGCTTTCAGGCGCTGATCTCTCCGGGGTCGATCGTCTCGGTTTTTGGCAACTTCGTGGAAATGACAGCGCTGGCAAGCGCCATTCCTCTGGGGACCGATCTAGGCGGCTTTTCCGTGACCTTCAACGACATTCCGGGAGCCCTGTTCGGTGTGTTCGACGGCCCCTTCGACCAATCCAATGTCCAAGTGCCTTGGGACGTGGATGTCAGCAGCGGCAAGGTGGAGGTCATGGTCCACTGGAAGGACGCGAGCGGCGAGGTTTGGAGCGACCCCTTCGAGGTCGATGCTGCTTTGGCCTCGCCCGGGATCTATATGTTTCCGCCCGGAACGACACAGGCGATTGTCACCAATTTCAAGCAAGCCGGGGACGATGTGATCGCCGGCTCTTGGGCACAACCCTCCAGCTCGATCGATCCCGTCACGGGGCAGCCGGCGGCGATCGGGGGCGTGGTAACGCTTTGGTGCGACGGTCTCGGGCCGGTCAGCCCGCAACCGCCGACCGGTGACATCCCGCCAGCCGGAACCGTTCCGCTCACAGACAAGACGGTGCGCGTGTTCGTCGGGGGTGTCTCGGCGCAAGTCTTGGGTGCGGCCCTACAGCCTACCAGCGTCGGCCTCAACCAAATCAACATCATCATTCCCGACGGCGTGACGCCAGGCGACGCCGTGCCAATCGTGATCGAGGTGGAATGCCCGGACGGCACCAAGCTACGCAGCCGCGAGGATGTCACGATCGCGGTCCGGGCGGCACCGTAGTGGCACATAGGGTTCCCGACCGGGAACGGGACTCAGTCGTACGAAACGAACTACATAGTGCCCGTCTGCGGATTACTGTTGGTAAATCTTCGATCGCACGAGGAATCCGTCACACATCTCTCTAACTGGTTGTAAAACAATCGCTTAGGTCGAATCGCTGGCGCACTTGGCTGGGTAGTAGGCAATCCGGGACACCAGTCTCGCTCTCTTCCTTCAACGCCCTTGAAGGCCAGGAGGTGCAGCTAAATCCTCCCTTGTCGGCCTGTGTGGAGTCAGAGCCCGCCCGTGCCAAGGTCCGACCTGGCGCATCACACCTACGGAAGTTGTGGATACTACAGCTCGACACCCGTATCCTTCCACGCGCCCGTGTTGGCCGAGTCGATTACGGCGTCGCAGACCTTTTGCGTTTGCAGGGCGTTGCGGAAGTCGGGCTGCGTGGGTTTGCCTGTCTCAATTCCAATCACGAAGTCGGCCAGCGCGTTTAAGAACGTGTGCTCGTAACCGATCGTTGTTCCGGGAGCCCAATACTTGTCCATGTAGGGGTGTTCGAAGTTGGAGACGTGGATCTTGCGCCAGCCGGTGAGGTGGTCCTCGGTCTTGCGGCCCGATTGTTGTTGCGTGTACTCGAAGAAGTGCAGGTATTCGGGCTGCTCCAAATCGAAATATACGCTGCCGTCGGCGCCGTTCAGCTCCAGCGTGTTGTAGTTCTTGCGTCCGCGGGCGTAACGGGTGGATTCGAACGTCCCCATGGAACCGTTGGCGAACTCGGCCAAGAACATGCAAGCGTCATCGATCCCTACCGGCTCAACCTTGCCGCTTTCGACGTGCTGGCGCTCTTTGACAAACGTCTCGGTCTTGGCGACAACACGGCGGATGGCGCCGTTGATCCACATGGCCGAGTCGATCGAGTGCGCCAGCAGATCACCGGTGACGCCGGACCCGGCTACGTTGACATCGAGACGCCA
The DNA here is from genome assembly GCA_965226185.1 of Bryobacterales bacterium. Classification (GTDB taxonomy): domain Bacteria; phylum Acidobacteriota; class Terriglobia; order Bryobacterales; family UBA6623; genus CBDCYS01. The sequence goes on along the minus strand of CBDDCT010000007.1, from coordinate 611,168 downwards.
CAGGCCCGCGCCGCCTTGGGGTAGATCTTCGGCGATCGTCCAGTCTTGCAGGTAAGTGGCTCGATAGTGAAAAGGACGCCCGATGCGTCCCTCGTCGTTGATCTGCTTAGCCAGCGCGATAGCGGGGACCCGGCGATAGTTAAACCAGACCATGTTCGCCACGCCGGCCTCTTCGACCGCCTGGGTCATTTCTTCCGCCTCGGCCACGTTCATGGCAAGCGGCTTTTCGCAGACCACCATCTTGCCGGCCTTGGCCGCGGCGATAGCGATTTCGTGATGAACGTGATTCGGCGTGCCGATGTCGATCAGGTCGACGTCGTCGGCTTCGACAACCTTACGCCAGTCGGTCTCGGTGCGCTCATAGCCCCAGTTCTCGGCGAAACTCTTGAGCTTGTCTTCCTTGCGTGCACAGGCCACTTTGAGAACCGGGCGGTGTTCCACGCTAAAAAAGTCATTCAGGCGCTTGTAGGCGTTCGAGTGGGCGCGGCCCATAAAGCCGTACCCGAGCATGCCGACACGAAGTTGTTTTGCCATGGGTTCCTCGCTTTGCTTTCTGGTGTTGGAGTGAATGGACCGGCCCTTGACCCGGGACAAGCACTTGCCCGCTGGTTGGGTTGCGGCTCATTGGACCATTGGACCATCGAACAGCGACCGCTCCCTCACGGTCACGGCTCGGGATGTCTACGGTGCGTTGTAGTAAAATTCTTCCTTGGTGATCTTGTCGTTCTCGACGGTGTAGATTCCTACCTCGATCATGGTCGTGCGTTGTCCCGTCATCTTCGGAGTCAGATCGATTGTGAAGCGCGCCGCGAACTGGCCGTCGCCGACGAACGGTCCGTCGATAGTAAGCCCGTGAACTTCGTGGTTCTCCGTCCACTATTTGTTTTTCCCGCGGATCGCGTCAATACCGGACATTTCCGCCGGCATGCCCTCGCCGCCAACCGGTTCCACGCTGACGATATTGTCGCTGTAGTGCTGATTGATTGCGTCCATGAATTTGCCTTGACGGCAAAGGTCTACGAGGCTGTTTGCAACGTCTGTGACTGACATTCTTGATATCCTCCCGCTATTCAGCCAGGCTGTGGCTGCATGTTGGACTTCCTAAAAAAGAGCCGCACAGCGCCCGCGGCTCGTGGCTTTCCTCCACGATCCAGCATGCTACCTTTTAGGACCGCCGGAGGTCAAGCGGCCTCGGGAAAGCACGAATAGCTCGATAGCACGCGCCTGCTGGGGCGTGGGAGATCCGGCTTCTTTCTTCGGGCGCTCCAGCCGCAAACGAGAATGCTAGACTACTGCGTTGATTGGGGAGCAACTATGATTCACATCACGGAACAGCAAGTCCGCGAAGCCCTGCCCATGAGCAAGGCGATTGAGCTGGTCGAAGAGGCCTTTCGCCGGCTCGACGGCAACCGAGCGGTCAATCATCCGCGGCGGCGAGTGGTCATGGAGAATCGTACGGTGCTGCACTACATGGCGGCGGGCGACAACGAAAGCGGCTACCTGGGAACCAAGGTGTACGCAACCAGCCGGCACGGCGCGCACTTCATGGTTCTGCTGTTCGAGGCAGCCAATTGCACCCTGCTGGCGACCATCGAAGCCGACGCTTTGGGGCAGATCCGCACCGGCGCGGCGAGCGGTGTCGCCACCCGTTATATGTCGCGCGCCGACGCCGCCACTCTAGCAATGATCGGAACCGGCTATCAAGCGGAAACGCAGCTCGAGGCGGTCGCGAATGTGCGGGACCTGAGCCGGGTCAAGGTTTACAGCCGGTCCAAAGAGCGCCGCGCCGCGTTCGCTGAAAAAATGGCCGGGCGGCTTCAGCTAGCCATCGAACCCAGCGAAACCGCGGCGGAGGCTGTTGCGGCGGCAGACATCATTTCGACTGTCACCAACGCCCGTGAGCCGGTTCTGGAAGGAAGCTGGCTTCCCGCCGGGTGCCACATCAACGCCGCGGGAAGCAACCACGCCAAGCGAAGGGAGATTGACGCCCAGGCCGTAGAGCGCGCCGCCATTATCGCCGCCGACTCGGTCGAGCAGGCCCAGATGGAAGCCGGGGATCTGATTGGGGCAGCCGAGGAAGGACGACTTGACTGGAGCCACGTTCAGGAATTCTCATCGATCGTCGGGGGGCGCGCCGAGGGGCGCGGCGATGACGCCGATGTCACCTTGTTCGAATCGCAAGGACTCGCCATTGAAGATATTGCCGTAGCCGGATACGTCTACGAGCAGATAAGTGGGTGAGGACATTACACCAGCCGCGAGTACGTTCAATCAATTCTATTGCGCGGCCAGGCGGTTTCTGATCATCTACTCAGTGGCACACGCAACGGCTCACCGGATTCACAGGCATGGCGAGCATCCGGCGCGCCCGTGCCCCCCCAACCCCGCGAACTTCTTCCCACAGAGTCCGCGTCCAGGAGTGTTTGCTGGCTGCGGGACGGGAGTGACGACCTGAGCCGCTGATTCGGGCCGGCTTGGACGCGGCGCGGACCGCATGTCCGGTTGACGGTTCGTGATAACGGAGCCGGCATCGATCCAGCGATTCAACCCCGGGTCTTTGACCCCTTCTTTACCACCAAAGAAGTGGGCGTCACAAGCGCCCGCCACCTCATACCCTCCGGCTTCCAGAGTTTACTGGAGCAAGTTGACAATCCGCGGATCGTCGTCGATGACAAGGATGCGAGCCGTGACTTCAGACATCGGCCGGCTCCTGCCCATCCAGCGTTCGGCGAATGATGCCTGCCAGATCCGGCCTGCCGAAAGGCTTCATAACGCACCCGCGGATGCCTATCTCATGGAGCCCGTCGCGCGGGATTTGCTCCCGTAAGCCGTGCATAAAAGAACCGGCACATCCGGCCTGATCTCCGTTAACTTCCGGGCCAAATCGACGCCGCTCAGTTGCGGCATTGCCAGGTCTGTAATCACAAGATCGAACCCGGCCGGCGCCGCGCGGAATGCTTCGAGCGCCTCGATGCCGCTTGTGCGGGCCGTGACCCTCCACAATCTGGAACGATTTGACTATACGGATACCAAGCGGACAGTATTGGGGTTAGCGGTCGGCAAGCAGTTCTCGCACCGCCTCCAGAATTTCACTGGGATAGAAGGGCTTTAAGAATGCCCGGTCCGCGCCCAAGCCCTTAGCCGCCGACAGCAGAGGGTCGGGCCGCATGTGCCCGCCGCCGGAAATGACAATGATCTTGGTCTCGGGGAAGTCTCCTCTGAGTTCCTGGATGGTCTCCATTCCTTCCTTTTCCGGCATGATGAGGTCTACGATGACCAGATCGGCCGGGTTTTCGCGGAATAATCTCATCCCCTGATTGCCGTCACAAGCGCCCGCCACCTCATACCCTCCGGCTTCCAGAGTTTGCTGGAGCAAGTTGACAATCCGCGGATCGTCGTCGATGACAAGGATGCGAGCCGTGACTTCAGACATCGGCCGGCTCCTGCCCATCCAGCGTTCGGCGAATGATGCCTGCCAGATCCGGCATGCCGAAAGGCTTCATAACGCACCCGCGGATACCTATCTCATGGAGCCCGTCGCGCGGGATTTGCTCCCGTAAGCCCGTGCATAAAAGAACCGGCACATCCGGCCGGATCTCCGTTAACTTCCGGGCCAAATCGACGCCGCTCAGTTGCGGCATTGCCAGGTCTGTAATCACAAGATCGAACCCGGCCGGCGCCGCGCGGAATGCTTCGAGCGCCTCGATGCCGCTTGTGCGGACCGTGACCCGGTATCCAAGTGCCGGGAGCATCTGCTGAGCCAGGCGGGTAATCGGTTCCTCATCATCGACGAACAGGATGTGCTCGGCGCCATTGGGCGGCGCTTCGGAGTGTTCCCGTTTCTCGTCTGCCGCCTCGTCCAGCCGGGGAAGATAGACGAAAAAGCTGGTTCCCTTTCCCGCCTCGCTGCGACAGCTGATCGCCCCGCCATGCGCCGTCACGATTCCGTGAACGATCGAGAGGCCCAATCCCGTTCCTTCTCCGACTCCCTTGGTGGTAAAAAACGGTTCGAAGACGCGCTCCACGATGGCGGCATCGATGCCGGGACCCGTGTCGCTCACCGTAAGCTTGACGTGAGGGCCCCCCTGCAATTGGGAGTGGGCGCGAGCATCCTCGGAGCTGACTTCAACCCGGGTCAAACTCACCTCAAGGCGGCCGCCCGTATCCCCCAGGGCCTGGCAGGCGTTGGTGCAGAGGTTCATCATCACCTGCTCGATCTGCGTGGCGTCGGCACGGACCCGCCCGCATTCCGGATCGATGTTTTGACGGATCTCAATGTTCGGCGGTATGGTGGCCCGCAAAAACTTCATCGCCCCTTTGACAATGCCAGCTATGTCAACGGGTTTGCGTTCCTGTTCTCCCCGGCGGCTGAACGCGAGAATCTGGCGGACCAAGTTCTTGGCGCGCTCGCTCGACTTCAACACTTCCTTCAAGTTCTCGCGGTTGGGACTGCCCTCGGGCAGGCTTTCTTCCACCAGGGCGGTAAAGCCCATAATCGGCGTAAGGGTGTTGTTGAGATCGTGAGCGATGCCGCCGGCCAGCACACCCAAGCTTTCCAGCTTCTGTGCCTGCAGCAGTTGCTTCCGCAGCTCGACCTCTTTGGACACATCGCGCCTGACGGCCACAAAGTGAGTGATTTTGCCCGTCTCGTCTCGAACGGGCGCGATCGATCCGTGTTCTTCGTAGAGGGTTCCGTCCTTTCTCCTGTTGACAAAGGTGGAGCGCCAGGTTGCACCGCGCAGGATCGTTTCCCACAGCCGGTTATAGAACGCCCGGTCGTGCTTGCCGCTGCTCAACAGCCGAGTGTTCTTGCCGATCACTTCGTTTGGCGAGTAGCCGGTGACTTTTTCGAAGGCGGGGTTCGCGTATTCGATGCTGCCGGCGGCGTCGGTGATGTAAATACACTCGGCGGCCTGCTCGACGGCGCTCGAGAGCAAGGCCTGCTGCTGTTCCGCCAGTTTGCGGGCGCTTATGTCCTCAATCGTGCCCAAGTTGTACCTGAATTATGCACTGCGGCGTGGACCTGAGGAGGGCTGAGCCGCAAGGGACCATTGGGAACCCCCGAAAACATGGGGTAAAAAGGTAGGCTGGCAAAGATCCCAGCTTCGCCAGCCAACCCCAAGGAGGTCACCCACATGGTTACCAGACGAAAACAGCATAGCTCCCAAAGGCCCGTCCAACAAGGCCCAGCCGTGACGGCCTCGCAGCCCAATAAAATCGGGGCTTCGACGCCTTACCACTTCCGCGGCAGGAAGCCGACTCCCTACGGCGGCTTGCTGCCGGTGGTCGGGAGGGCGCTGATCTGAGAGCCTGGCTATGCGCTATGCATAAAATTTTATGCACTAGCCGTAACGCACTGGAAACACGTCACTTCCGAGCGAGGTTTTGACGACGCGGATTCTGGGCGGGAAGGGAAACCGGACACGGAGAAGCCAAAAGGCCAGTTGCCGAGCTACCACTACCACCTCACGACGACCGCCAACCCGCTACGAACGCAGCCACACTCGCAAAGTGAATCTGTGCATAATTCAGGTTGTACAGGATGTTTCCTTCAGGATCGCGGACCGCGGTCGCGCTTAGGTGCACCCATATAACGTCCCCGGCTTTCGTGAGGTAACGCTTCTCCAGCCGGTAGGTTGGAACCTTCCCCCGAAATGCTTCCTCGATTAACTCCACGCTTTTCTCGATGTCTTCCGGATGAGTGATATCCGAGACGGTGAGTTTCAGCAGTTCTTCGCGGCTATAGCCCAGCATGTCACACAGGGACTTGTTCACTCTAAGAAAGTGATGCTCCAGGCCGACGAGCGCCATCCCGATCGGCGCCTCGTCAAAGGCCAAGCGGAAGCGCTCCTCGCTTTCCCGCAGCGCCTCTGCCGCCCGCTTGCGGGCGGTGATGTCGTGAAGGCTGACAGCCACCCCTGAGATTTGGTTTTCCGCATCGCGGTAGGGATAGTAGGAGACGCTCAAATCTCGGATCATCCCGAGAGATGTCAGCTCTAGCTTGACATCAAACTTCACCACCTCACCCGCAATGCATTGGTCCAGGTTCGCCTTCAGCACGCTTTCAAATCGTCGCGGCCCGACAACGTCGGCTACAGTTTTCCCAATAACTTCATCACGACTGTAGCCAAATGCTTTGAGGTAAGCGTCGTTCGCCAACAAGTAACGATAGTTTCTGTCCACGAGTGCGATCAGATCGGGCGTTGCCGAGACAATGAGCGCGGATTGGCGCAATGATTCCATCATCTTCCTGCGGCCGGTGATGTCTTGGTTGGAGCCGGCCATTCGGCGCGGAGTCCCCGTTTCGTCCCAAATCGCCTGACCTCGCGCCCGGAACCAGCAGTATTGCCCCCGATTTCGTGCGCAGCCTGTACTCGACGTCGTAGGGCACGCGATCCTGAAGATGATCCCGTAACGCTTTGAGTGCATTGGCTCGGTCATCCGGATGCAGGCGCGATTCGAACTCATCCAGGCTGGTTACGATTTCTTCATCTTCGTAGCCCAGCAAGTGGTACAAGCGCGGCGACCAGTAATTCTCGCCCGTGGTCACATCCAAGTCCCAAATCCCGTCGTTCGTTCCCTTGAGCGCCAAATCGAACCTTTCCTCGCTTTTGCGCAGTGACTCCTCCGCCTTCTGGCGCTCGACAATGTCCGCCTGCAGTGACGCGTTGGCCTCTTTCAACTCCCGTGTTCTCTGTTCTACCCGTACTTCTAGTTCGTCGTGCGCTCTTTGCAGCCGTGCCTCGGCTCGCTGCTGCTCCTCGACCTGTCCCTCCAAAATGCGGGCAGTATGCCGGAAACGACCCGTCACAAGAACCAGTCCAATCCCACCGACGCCCGCCAGGCCCGCGAGCACGAAAAACGTGCCTCTCAGTCCGGACCAGCTAAGCTCCCTGATAGATTCCATGGGGGTAACGATCTCCAGCACGCCACGCACATCGTTCGCCTTCCAGTCATTCTTCGGCGTATCAGGATGATCGTTGTGGCAGTCGAGGCAGGAGGGGCGCATGCGGTCGGCGACGGCGTATCGCAGCGAGAAGCGCCCCGCAAATTCTTCAAAGCGATAAAAGGACTCGTCCGAATCGGGATTCCGCCGCCAATGTTCCCAAGCGTCTCGGACAAAGGGGTCTTCAAAGAGACGCTGGTTCTCCGCCTGGCGCCAAGGAAACGGGTAGCGGCTATACAGGCGGGTTTGGGCCCCGGAGCCGGTCTCTCCAATGCGCTTGCCGAGCAGCATGCTGAGAGTTGCAGGCAAGGGGATAGCCCCGTCCCGCTGGTCGTAATCATGGGTCACCGCTATCCCGCGGCCACGTAACCTCTCGACGACCTCGGTTGTGTAAAGCGTGCGGAAAGTTGCAATCGCTTCCGCATAGAGCTTGGCGTTTTCCAGGGCCGTGGATGCGGTGAGATCGGACTGCAGAGAGCTCAGGTGCCACACCCCAAAACCGACACAAAGCAGGAGCGCGGCTAGCAGAAGAAAGACTATGCGCCGGTCGTTCGGCTGGAGTGCTGGCATCACGAATCTGTTCCCTCCTCCGCCTGACACTAATTGATCATCGTAGCTTTTCTCCGCGGCGGCTGCATGTATTCATAAGTATCAAAGCAGCGCGCCCCTGAAGCGCATGAGCCCGCGGTCCGGTCAGACCGGCCTTACACGATTCTCATCCATGCCGAGAAGTACTTTTCGTCCCTTTTGCAAGGCAGTTTACCGTTTTCTCAACCACACAGCGGCATGTCTATGTCCGCGCTGGTTCATTAGTGCTGAGCGGGCTCATCTCTGGATGGGCTAACAGCCCGCGGCAAAAGTGTGCTCGAGCGAAAATGGGGGCTGCCACCCATTTCCTATTTTTCTATTTTCCCCTTATCGGGCTCTGTCCCCTATTTTTTCTATTTTCTATTTTTCGCCACGATGCTGCCAGTTTTCTGTTTTCATAAGTTGTTTGTTTCCTTGGAGTTAGCCTAACATCTGGCAGGGAATGGCAGAGAATGGCAGATATATGGGGAATTTTGGGGTTTGCGGCCAGGCCGGGAATCGCGGTGTTCACCATAAACCGTATAAGAATCAATGGCTTGTCATCATTCATTCGTGATCGTCCTGCTTCCTTTCGGCTCTGAACGTGGCAGATTGCCCCCCATTTGCGTGGGGTAAACGCGGTGATCCGTGCCATTTCTGGCATGCTTTCTTGTCGTGCTTTGCATTTGCCGCTTCTTTTTTTGAGAGGCGCCTCTTGCTCCCGTTGATCGAACCTCATGCAGCCGCCCTCAAAAGAAGCACAAAAACGGCTGCTGGCGGACGGTCTTCTTGCCCGGTAGTTTGCTCGGACGGGCGCGGGCGTCGACAGGAGTGTCGACGCTATGTCGCCACGAATGGCGACACGGCACGCTGAAAGCGTGCGCCACGTCGGGCCGGCGCGTGCTCATTAGAGCTTGCGCCACTGGTGCGTCTGTGGTTGGACCGGCTGAAGCCGGTCCCTACCAGAAGAAGCCATCCGCGGGGGATGACCACAATGTTCGGAGAGCAACTCGAAACTGTCCAGGCCTGGAAACGGTCGTGTTGGTCCGGTGATCTATGTCCTTTCCGGTTTCTGTTTGCAGTTTAGCAGGCAGTGTCAAGTGTTTCGCGGGACTTTCGCATGGCGATGTTGAGAGTAAAAGGAATGAAAATCTAAAATTACGTGACTGGCCCATGGGCTTTGGCCACCACGGGTTATGAAAGCAGGCTGGCGCGCCCGGTTGCCGCCTGCTTCTTGCTGCCGCCCCTGACTTGCAGCAGTAATCCGCCAGCGGTACAATCGGATGGTCGATGATGGACCGAACCATCTCGCACTACAAGGTCACCACCGAACTCGGCCGGGGTGGCATGGGCGTTGTTTACAAGGCCGAGGACACCAACCTCAAGCGTCCTGTAGCTCTGAAATTCCTGGCGGCTCACCTGCTCGGTGACGAGGAAATAAAGGCGCGGTTCCGGCGAGAAGCCGAAGCGGCCGCCGCGCTCAATCACCCCAACGTCTGCCACGTCTACGAGATCAGTGAAGTCGAAGGCAAGACCTTCATTGCCATGGCCTTCCTCGAAGGCGAGCCGCTGGAGAAGAAGATCGAGGCCGGGCCGCTGAAGCTGAAGGATGCGCTCGATTTCGCCATCCAGACGGCCAAGGGCCTGCAAGCCGCCCATGCCAAGAAGATCGTGCACCGGGACATCAAGCCGGCGAACCTGATGATCGGCGAGGACGGTCACGTCACCATCATGGACTTCGGGCTGGCCCTGCTGGCCGACCGCTCGAAGCTCACCCGTTTGGACGAGACCATGGGTACGGTGACCTACATGTCCCCCGAGCAGACCTACGGGATGGAGCTGGACCACCGTACGGATGTCTAATCACTTGGCGTTGTGATTTACGAGATGGTCACCGGCCAGCGGCCGTTCAAGGGCCATTACGACCAGGCCGTGACGTACTCGATCACCAGCGAAGAACCCGAGCCGATGACGGGGCTGCGCACGGGCGTGCCGATGGAGCTGGAACTTTTGGTGAACAAGTGTCTCGCCAAGGAAGCTGACAGGCGCTACCAAAGCACTGCCGACATGGTGGTGGACCTGGAAACGCTCAGCGAGAAGCTGAAGTCGGGTAAATCGACCATCCTGCGCACTGGTGCTCCCGTAGGGACCGGCACTCCTGCCGGTCCACTTGATACGCAGCTCGCTACGCTCCCTACTCCGACGGAAGCACATTCTCTCTCCCAATACCACGTGACCAGCGACCCCACTACGGAAGGCGACCTCGTCGTCTACCGCGCCGAAGACACCCATCTCAAACGCTCAGTGACGATCAGCGTGCTGCCGGAATCGGCCCACTCGACGGCCAAACGGCGCCAGCGGGCGCTCGTCACCGCGTTCGGCGCGGTGTGCGTTGTTCTGGCTGCCCTTCTCATCGCCTTGTGGGTTGGAACCGAACAGCCCGATTCGCGGGTCACCCGCCGATTCGCCTTCAGTCCTGAAAACTTCCGCGCGAATGTGCCCGGCCGGGCCGTCATTTCCCCGAACGGCAAGCACATCGCCTACCTCGCCGGAAGTAACCAGCCGTCCATCTGGATCCGTGATCTGCAGCGGGAAGAACCCCGCGAACTTGCCGGCACCGAGGGCGCGGAAAGACCGTTCTGGTCGCCTGACAGCCAGTTCATCGGCTTTGCCGCCGGGGGTGCGCTGAGGAAGATCGAACTGGACGGGGGGACGTCGATCACACTGTGTCGATTGCCTGCGAGTCCGCCTCGAGGAGGGACTTGGAGTCCCGACGGCGAAGTCGTGGTCTTTGGGGCCGGCGGGCCGTCTAGCCTCTATCAAGTCTCCGCGCGGGGTGGAGAGACCGGGCTGCTATTCGAGGGAACGGCAAGGGGCCTCACCAACCCGCATTTCTTACCACTGGAAGGTAAGGCGCGCCGCATCCTTTTCGAAGCGGGACTAGGAGGGCCCAATCGAGAGCTGGCGATCGGGGACCTTGAGACGGGCGAGTGGTCGGTGCTGGGCAGAGGAGCCTATCCGGTCTATTCCACGAGCGGCCACGTCCTCTACCAAACGAATCGTTACGAGAGCGGTTTGTGGGCCATGCCCTTTCCCGTTGAGACTTTGCGGCCAGCCGGGGAAGCCTTTCCCATCGCTGGGGGCCTGGGCGAGCCGACTCTGAGCGCTGACGGGAGCTTGGTGGCTACCGACTCTTTCAGCCGGAAGCAGCAACTGGGGTGGAGAGACCGAGATGGAAACGAACTGGAACTCGTTGGCCAGCCGCAAGTAGGGATTCAGCAACCCTGGCTTTCGCCCGACCAACAGCGGGTGATTGTGATGGGGAGAGAAGGGGGCGCAGCGGACGTGTGGGTGCATGAACTCGCGCGCCCGGTCAAGACTCGGCTAACGTTCGAACTAGTTAATTCTGCTAGATGGACGCCTTCGGGAGAGGGAATCGTATTTTCCGCCCGCCGGGAGAGGGCCCATTCGAACGTCTCAGAGGTCGCTAATTTCGATATCTTCCAGCTCTCCGCGGATGGGGCGGGGGAAGCTGAACTACTGGTGAGTTTGGATGGCGCCGAACACCCCTCGTCTTGGACGCCTGATGGCAAGTATTTGGTGTATCAGCGGAGCGCTTCGCAAACAGGAAGAGGACCCGGTATTTGGTATCTGGAGCGCAAGGCGCAAGGCGACGGCTTTGATACTCACCCGTTTCTAGAGACTCGTTTCTTTGAGGGCTCGGCCCGGTTGTCGCCCGATGGACTTTTCGTTGCGTACATATCGAACGAGTCTGGTCAAAACGACGTTTATGTGAGGACGTTCCCGGACGGTGCTGGCAAGCTGCAAATTTCCTCAAACGGGGGTATCCAGGCACGCTGGGCCAAGGACGGCAAGGAACTGTTCTATGTCGAGGGAGACACGCTGATGTCGGTGTCTGTCTCGACCCAAAACGGGCTTGAGGCGGGTTCGCCCAAACCGTTGTTTCGGCATGCCGGTTTTGGCGTTCAAGCAGCGACGAGTTTTGACGTCTCGGCTGACGGGCAACGGTTTCTCGTCATCGAATCCGTGGGCGAAGCGTCGGAAGAGCCGCAGGCCATCCACGTGATCGAGAACTGGTACGAAGAGTTCCGCGGCCGCGAGCAGAACTAAGTTCCGCGAAACGAACCACACAACAATTGTCCGCGGATGCCTGCTAGCAAATCGTCCTAGCACCACGAATCCCCGAGGCGGTACAATTTAGACGTCGATGACCGGCCAGACCATCAGCCACTACAAGGTCCTCACCGAACTCGGCCGAGGCGGCATGGGTATCGTCTACAAGGCCGAGGACACCAAGCTCGAACGCACGGTTGCGCTCAAGTTCCTTGCCTCTCACCTACTGGAAGACGAGGAAGGGCACGCACGCTTCCTTCGAGAGGCAAAAGCCGCCGCTTCCCTGGATCATCCCAATATTTGTACCGTTTACGAGATCGATGAGGTTGACGGTGAGACCTTCATCGCCATGGCCTACCTCGAAGGCCGAACGGTGAAAGCCAAGATCGCCGAGCGCCCGCTCAAGCTTGACGAAGCCTTGGACATTGCGATTCAGACCGCCCAGGGTCTGCAAGCCGCACACGAGAAGGACATCGTTCACCGGGACATCAAAAGCGCCAACTTGATGGTCACGCCGCAAGGCCAAGTCAAGATCATGGACTTCGGCCTGGCGCAGTTGGCCGAGGGCTCCAAGCTCACTAAGACCGCTACCATCCTGGGAACACCGGCCTACATGTCGCCCGAGCAATCCCAGCGCCTGCCGACCGACCGCCGCACCGATATCTGGTCGCTGGGGGTGGTGGTCTACGAGATGGTTACGGGGCGGACGCCGTTCGAAGGAGAGCGCCAGGAGGCGGTGCTCTATGCGATTGGCAGTGAAGAGCCGGAGCCCATCACGGCTTTACGGGCCGGTGTACCGATGGAGCTGGAGTGGATCGTCGGCAAGGCTTTGGCCAAGGACAAAGAAGAGCGCTACCAGCACGTCGAGGAGATGCTTGTCGATCTCAGGGGCCTGACGAAGAAGCTGGCATCAGGGAAATCGACGGTTCTCAGCGCCCAGCCTGCCGTGGCCCCAGTTGCCCCGTCTGACGACCTAGTTCCTAAGCAGAAGCATCGCTTGCCGCAGGCCCTGTTCGCCGTCACTGCTATCGCTTTCTTGACACTCGCCTTCATCTATTTCCGCCAAACGCCTCTCGAAGTCCCCCTGCGGCGATTTGCCTTTACGCCGCCAGAAGCTGTCGGCGACAGAACCTACAGTCCCAATGTCGCTATCTCACCCAACGGCAAACATGTCGCCTTCATCACCGCGGGATCGGAGGGGAAGCTGTGGGTCCAGGATCTCGATCAGCGGCAACCGCGGGCGATTGACGGTACCGAAGGAGCTGAGGACCCGTTCTGGTCGCCCGATAGTGACTTCATCGGGTTTGCCGCCGGTGGGGAACTCAAGAAGGTCTCGGTTCAGGGCGGCCTCGCCATCCGGCTTTGCGAGTCTCGGCACCCTTATGGGGTAACCTGGAGCCCGGACGGCGAGGTGATCGTCTTCAGCTCCGGCTCACAGCTCTACGAAGTCTCCGGCCGCGGGGGGACTCCCAACTTGCTGATCTCGCCGGAGGAGTCCGAGGAGTCGCCGGGAGGGCCGACGGGGAATATCATCTGGCCCCATTTCTTGCCGTCCGAAGCCGTGTCCCGTGTCCTGGTGTTTGCATTCGGGTCTGCTACCGAGCAGACCATGATGGTTCAGAACGTCGAGACCGGGCAGAGAGAGCTTCTGGGGCCCGGCGCAATGCCGGTCTATTCGCCCAGCGGCCATCTTGTGTACCAAGCTGCCCCGTTAACCCACGATCTCTGGGCGCTGCCTTTTTCCCTGGACACCTTGAGGGCTACCGGTGAGGCCTTCCCCATCTCCCAGAACAGCCGTGGTCCCACGGTTGCGGCCGATCAAACGCTGGTTTACCTCGACGGTTCCGGCTCGGGGCAACGGCAACTGGTTTGGCTGGACCGTCGCGGTGAGAAAACAGGAGAGATCGGCGAAGCACAGGAAGGGATCCGCGACCCCGCGCTCTCCCCGGATGGCCGGCTGGTGGCTGTTACGGCAACGGAGGGCTCGAATCTGGATCTGTGGGTGTACGACATTGCCCGCGGGGTGAGGACTCGCCTGAGCAGCGCCCCGGAGAGAGATTTTCGGCCCGTTTGGTCGCCTGCCGGAGACGAGGTGGCGTTCAATTCCGATCGGGCAGGCAGCCTTGACATCTTCCTGCGGCAGGCCGATGGCAGCGGGGAGGAGAAGGTGCTGGCGGCGACACCCAACGCCGAGTTTCTATCTGACTGGTCCCGCGATGGGAAGTATCTCCTCTACAACCTGGGGAATTCGAAAACCAGGGGTGACCTTTGGTACCTGGAGCGCAACGAGGACGACAGCGGCTGGGAGCCGCACCCGTTTTTGCAGACGCCGTTCGCCGAGGGCACGCCAAGATTGTCACCCGACGGCCGCTATGTTGCCTACGTGTCGAACGAGTCGGGTCAAGACGAAGTCTATGTACAACCCTTTCCCGAGGGCGGCCGCAAGGTAACGGTGTCGAGCAACGGTGGGACAAAAGTGCGCTGGAGCCGGGACGGCAAAGAGTTGTTCTATGTCGAGGGGCAGACCTTGGTTGCCGTTTCGGTATCGAGCGGTTCGAGCTTTTCGGTAGGCTCGGTGACCCGCCTGTTCGAGCATCCGAGTTTGAGAGCCACGGGGAATTACGCCCCCTACGACGTCTCGGCCGACGGGCAGCGGTTCATCTTGGCCGAGCCGGTGGGAGAGGGCGCGGACGCCCCCGAGCCGTCGATCCTCGTGGTCCAGAACTGGTTCGCCGAATTTCGCGACCGCCAGCAGGATTGACCCCCCGGCCAGCCCGCATTTCTCACCGCACAGCGAGGCCCGATGTGGCGCACGTCTCCAGGCGTGCCGTGTCGCCATTCTTGGCGACATCAACCTCGCCAGTCCGTCGAGCACCACAAGCAAGCGAAACGAAATAATGGCGGGCCCATCGCGTGCTCCCCATCACGCACCGAGAAATACGGGTTAACTCTGGGCTAACTCGGTTGTTCACGGATGGCAGTCACGGATTTTTGGTAAACATATCACCTTTGTTTTCAACGGTTGTTCCCAGAAAGCCAAGACCCGCCCAAGATCGATTTACTATAATAAGGATGGAACAATCAAAGATGAATTGTTTTCCAAATGATCCAAATGGAGGTAAGCCGGCAAGCGATTCAAGGTCCGCCGGACACAAAAATCCTGAAATCCTGTCATATACTCTCAAATACTCTCATCGAAAAAACTAACCATTTATAAATGAACAGCTTACACCAAAACAGCTCAAAGCCAGTGAGACCCTTTTGCGAGCGAATACGATGGCGCTAGAAGCAAAAAAGGCCAAAAGCACAGACATCGAGAAAACCCATTGACCGCTGACCGCCGGATGAAACAGTGTTCGCTGGTTCGGTGGCTCCGAGCCCCGACCGTGAGGGAGGGGTTAGCCGCTTCGACGCGCCTCATCCGGCAGCGGCCACGCTCCCCTTCTTTGGTTGCGGCTAGTCCGCGTCAGGTGTTGAGAAAATGCGGTCTAAGCGCCGGCCGCGGCATCGCTTGCGGCGACGGTCCCATGGGCTGCCCGCAAGGCGCTGCTGGCTTTCTACGACTTTCCGGCCGAGCACTGGGGGCACTTGCGGACGACGAATCCGATCGAATCCACCTTTGCGACGGTCCGATTGCGGCAGCGACGAACGAAGGGTTGCGGCAGCCGGGAAGCTTCGTTGACGATGGTCTTCATGCTGGCCCGCCAGGCCGAACGCCACTGGCGGCGCCTGAACGGGTCAGAAGTGATCGTTCATGTCTTAGATGGAAAGGAATTCAAGGATGGATTGATGGTTCAGGAGAACGCCGCCTGACCTCGGCCCATCCACAACATTTGACAATATCTCTGACGGTCGGGGCTTAGGGGCTATGCGGCCGCTTTACCCATAGCGGGGGTATTTAATTGACTCCAGTAGCCCCATCATCTTGTGGTCAAGCTTTGGGCCACCTCGCACCCGGGCCCCAAGGGTGCTCGTCTTCAATGCCGCGTTTTTGGCGGACCTGCTGCCGTGGACAGCATATCCGGTGGTTACTGCTAAATAGCCCAACCCCATCGAACCGGCCAGTACGAGAACAACCGAGCTGAAGTTTCCCACCAACACACCAGAGAGCAGGAACGCCAAAATGCGTCGATTCAAATCAGCGGCACAACTCCAGCGCTTTCTCTGCGTCCACGGCCCCATTCACGACGTGTTCCGAGTTGGATGTCATCATCTCAAAGCGATCCATCAGTGGGTGCTCAGAGAGCGAGCTTTTACTGACTGGAAGACGGCGGCTTGTGCTTGCTGAAAGAGAGAAAGTCCGGGCACGCTTCAGGGCAAAACCGTCTTGGGCTCATTAACTTGACAATGCCTTCTCAATAGCTGGATTCCTCACTTTAACCATGCCAGGGTCCACATGAGCCTCGGGCCTGGTATTCCGGTGCCGCTGCAGCCTTCGCCGCCGGAGGGGATCCAGTCGTTAGCACTCACAAAGCCGCCAGGGCACCACGAAACTTTTCGGGGAAATCCAAGTAGTTGTTACAGTTGCCAAGGGCCACTTACTTTTGATAGAGTCCACTTGTTGGTTTGCTCAGACCTCCCGGAAGCGGTGGAAATGATGCCGAAAATACATCCTTCGGATCACTCGGTGACGCCCTCTATACAGGTGCGCATAAATAAAGGGACATAAAGAGTCAACAAAAAGGCCTCAGGTAGGAGCGAATGACGACAGGGTGAGACTGCATCTCGCCGAAGACTCTTGTCAGCGTGGCCAGCAGTTCGGCTTCGCCCGCAAAGTAGCGATTGTGAGTTCCCGTGCGGCGCGTGTGCTGCCAGAGCCGCTCGGTGGGATTCAACTCCGGCGAGTACGGCGGCAGCTGGTGAACTTCCAGCCAGTGACGGTTGGACCGGAACCAGGCCCAGACCTCGGCATCCTTGTGGTAGGAAGCGTTGTCCTGGATCAGCATCGCCCCCTGGCGGCGATAGCGCCGCGCTAACTGTTTCAGGAATGCCAAGTAAGTCCCGGCGTTGAAGGCCGTGTCCCGGCGGTAGTGGAAGCGCGCGCGCCACAGTTCGATGGCGCCCAGGATCTTGACGCTTTTGCGCTGTCCCGTGACGGGGATTTCCGGCGGCCGGCCGACGCGGCTCCAAGTGGCATGCAAAGTCGAGTCCTGGCGGAAGCTGGCTTCGTCGGTGAAGATCAGCGCCCAGTTTTTCCGGCGGGCTTTTTTTTAAGGTTGGGATAGGTGCGGCGATGCCAGCGGTCCTGCTGGTCGGCGTCGGCGCGGGCCAGCACGCGGCGCGGCCGCTGCACCGAGAAGCCCAGCCCGTGCAGCAGTTTTCGCACGTGGCCCGGGTGATAGCGCACGCCGAATTCCTCCTCGATCACCCAGGCAATCATGGGCGAGGTCCAAAGGCCGCTGTCCAAGCCGTAGGCCACGGGACCACTATCGAGAATGTCCCCGAGCTGCTGCCGTTGAGCCGCAGTCAACCGTGGAGGCCTTCCTGAGCGGTAGCCTTCCAGCAAACCTTCGATGCCGTGCGCTTCATAGCGCGCCAACCACTCGGACACTTTCGAGCGGGGCGCTTTGAGAATCCCGGCCAACTCGCCGCTGGTGCGGCCTTCGGAGTTCAGCACCACCGCCTGCAGGCGTTTCGCCACACGGTAGGCCCCGTCTCGTTCGGCTTCTTTGCCGAGGCGCAGCAAGCGCTTATAGCGGCTCGGGTGTAATCGCAGCAATCGCGGACGCATGGCCACACCTCCTAAGAGAAGTATGCCACGTTCGTCCCTCTTATGTCTCCTTAATTATGCGCGCCTGTATAGTAGAAACGGGGGAGGGGTATCTGTATCAGACACCAAGGCCCATAGGGCGCAACTGGAACGACAACTCCGAAAGAAATTGTCCGAGGTTGAGCAACTGAAAGAGCGCTTGCAGGCCGAAAACGTCTATCTTCCAACTCGATGAAGCTGGTGATGCAGCAGATAAAGATGGTCGCGGTCACTAATGCGACCGTTTTGGTCCTCGGAGAGACGGGTACCGGTAAAGAGCTTGTGGCCCGTGCTGTCCATACCGACCACCGCCTCCCGGCTAACCACGTTGTCCGGAGCAAAACTGTTCTCGGGGGCTTGCATCATGAATATTGGCCCGAACGGGTGGCGGCATGAGGCTCAGATGGAATTATTGCGGACCACAAGGCAAGGAGACACACCCATGAAGAAGATTCTCACATCGTCCATCTTGATCGTGTCGCTCGGAGCAATGGCAGGATATGGTGATACCTTGCGCCTCCGGAACGGCGGCGCCATGCAGGGAACGCTGCTCAGTGCGGGTCCGCGGCAGGTGCAGTTCTTGTCCGCGAGCGGATCGGTGGGCACCTATCCCGTGTCGGCCGTTGCCGCGGTTGAATTCAGCCCGGGGGTCGGCACGCCTCAACGCGCGCCTTCCTCCGCTCTCGCGCCCCGCCCTGCACCGGCCGCTCCCGCTTACGGTGTGACCGTCCCGGCGGGAACAACGGTTAACGTCAGGCTGATTGACGCGATCGATTCGACGAAAACAGCCGTCGGAGAGCACTTCCGCGCCAGCGTGGATGACCCGATCGTCGTCGGCAATCGAGTGGTCGTGCCGCGCGGGGCGGATGCTTTGCTTCAGCTCGTCCAGGCCCAGGGAAGCAACGAAATCTACCTCAAGCTCTATAGCATCACCGTTGCCGGTAAGTCCTATGATGTCGTCAGTGAGTACGCGCAGTTCAAGAAGAAGAGCCGGGGTAGAAAGGCAGGCCGCAGGGCTGTCGGGCTCGGCGCGCTGGGAGCGGGCATTGGAGCCCTTGCCGGCGACGGGAAGGGTGCAGCCATCGGAGCCGCCGCCGGTGCCGGTCTTGGCGCGATCAGCGCGGGGAAAGTGAAGATTCAATTGGCGCCCGAGACTCGCATCAGTTTCGACTTGCGCGCACCCTTACCACTGAACTAAGCCCACTTTTTCGAGAACAAAGGAGTAGCAAACCATGACAACCATGAAGACTCGTTTCCTGTACTCGCTGTTCGTCCTATTGTTTTCGGCGCCCGGCCTGGCGACTGCTCAGCAGACCGGCGGGCGACTGGTCGCGAATCAGCCAACTCTTGGCGCACCAGAGGATTGGGAACTCAACCGCGACGCGAACATCCAGGCTTATGTAGACCTGCTGCGCTCGAACCTCAGGGAGCAGAAAGTGCAGGTGCTGAGCCAAATCATGGCGTTCTCCCCGGCGGATGCTTCGAAGTTCTGGCCGGTATACACCGAATACGACACGGAGCTAACCAAACTGAAGGACCGTCGCGTCGAGTTCGTCAAGGAATACGTCGATAACTATGGAATACTGACAGACGAGCAGGCCGATGAGATGGTCTACGGACTTCTCGATATTCTCGTTGAAAGAACCGGCCTTCTGCGCAAGTATTACGACCGGGTTAAAGGGGCCCTGGACCCCGTCACCGCGGCGCGATTCGTGCAGGTCGAGAGTCAGCTCCTTAAGCTCGTCGATCTGCAGATCATGTCCAGTCTGCCCGCGGTGGAGTGAGAGGTTCCCAAATCTTGATTAACGAAGGATGCTTGGAAAAAGGAGGAAAACGATGAGGAATACAGCATTGCTGATTGCGATTTCACTGCTCGGCAGCGGACTTAGCATCGCTGCCGAGATCGAAACCTTCCACGCCTATGTGGACTCCGACCTGTGCGCCCGTCTCATGCTCGGGCCGGTCACCGAGGCGAGGGTCGATTGCAGCACCAAGACCTCCAAGAAGGGCGCAAGCCCGGTGCTGGTCCGGCTCAAGGACAATGCAGTTCTCGAGGTGAACAAACGGAAGATGGTGAAGAAGCTCGTGGGCCAGTTCGCTAAGGCCACCGGCGAGACCAAAGAGAAGGCAGGCAGAATCAAGCTTCAGTCTGTCGAGCCCGTGGAGAGAAGTGCCATACCGAAGGGCGAGCCCGGCAGCGAATTGCTCGATGTCCGGAATTTCCGAACCGACGAAGGGCTGCAGGAGCTGGTCCGCCATCAGCTGGCGATGATGCCCTACATCAGCCAGTTCGACTTCATCTCTTTCACCATGCTGGGCAACAATGTCATCTTGACCGGTTGGACGATACGGACCACCAACCGTAGCGGCGCCTACAACCGGATCAAGAACATCGAGGGAGTCGGTCACATCACCAACAACATCGAAGTGCTGCCGTTAGGCAGAACGGACATGCAAATCAGGGCCGGAGCCCGGGCCCGGCTGCAGCAACACCTGTCCAGATACTTCTGGGGCAACGGCTCCGACATCAAGATTATCGTGAAGAACGGTGACATCATCCTGCTCGGCACCGTGAGCCGGCAGGCGGACTCCGACCTAGCCGCCCTCCAATGCAACTCGGTACGTGGCGCGTTCCACGTGTTCAACATGCTGCGGGTGGAGCCCTCTTAAGGCCCCTCTTAAAGCAAGGAAGCGAAGGGCTGAGACGTGCCCGCGGGCGTCGATCGAAGTTAATGGAGCGTAAAGGAGGAAAAGATGCTGAAGAGAAAAAGAAATAGTGTGTCGTTGAATTCCGTCTCCTGGTGCGCGGCTGTACTGCTGTTTGTGGTTGCGGTCGCATGTGAGCAACAGTCGGAACCAGGGGCGAAGAGGATGCAAGCAGGCCAACAGTTTTCCGGTTTCCTGAGCGACTACTCGGGTCTGAAACCGAATCCGAATCTGGAGGGTGAGGCCCTGACGTATGTCAACCCCGACGAGATGAAAGGCCTGCGCAGTTACGTGGCCATCATCGTCGATCCGGTGGAAGTGTACGTTGCCACCGACGCCGACGATTCCTTGATCCCGCAACGGGCTCGAGAGGCGGTTGCCAACTACTTCCGGCACGCGTTGGGTGGTGCACTCTCCGACGTGTATCCTGTCATCGACTCGCCTGGCCCCCTGGTGCTGCGCCTGCGCACTGCCGTGGTGGGCGTCGATCTCGGAGGAGACGTGGCCCCAATGGGCAAGGCCCTGGCTGACGCTTCGAACCCTCTCCAGCGCGCCATCGTTATTGACAAAGTCGGTGTCGAGATGGAACTAGTGGATTCGGAGACCGGCGAACGAATTGCAGCGGCGGTTGACAAGATGAACCTGGGCGCCGAGGTCGGCGCGGAAAATTTCTCGCGCCTGGAGAGATTCAGCGAGGCGATGGAAGCCTTCGACGGTTGGGCAGAGAGGGTCAGGGACTTTCTCGATTCGGAACACCAGCTCACCGGAGAAGACGCCGAACGAGCCAGGCAATCATACCGTCCGTACGGGCAGTGAGCAGACACCCTCGCAAGCGGTCATGCCTGGTCCGATTGTCGCCTATGGATCGCTGCTCCGGCCGAGACTAACTAATAACCGATTCCATGGAGAATAGACGATGCTACGAGTGACATTTCCCCTGTTGTTGCTGTTGACAGCGCCCGCGTACCCGCAAGCGGGGAGTCCGGCCGCACAGGGTGACACATCCAAGGTCGAGCAGCTTGAAGAAATGCCCGTCTTTCGGACCTCTGTGGTTTCGAAGACGGCGAAAGCCATCAACTATCAGTACCGCAGTGGTGCGACGAAGATCGACTTCGTGGGCACGAGCTTGATGCCTCGAGCCCGCGGGGAGGCGAAGGTCGGGAGCAAGAAAGGCTACACCGCAATTGAGGTGGAGTTTCAGAAGCTCCAACCCGCGTCCCGGCTTGGCGCGGAATATTTGACCTATGTCATGTGGTCGGTCTCTCCCGACGGCCGAGCATCGAATCTGGGCGAGCTTCTGTTGACTAAGATCGGGCGGGCCAAGCTGAATGTCACCACAGAGCTTCAGGTGTTTGGGCTGATCGTCACAGCGGAACCCTATTTTGCCGTGCGCAAACCGAGCGATCTGATCATCATGGAGAACGAAATCCGAAAAGGGACCAAGGGCCGCATCTTCATCATTGACGCAAAGTACGAGTTGCTCCAACGGGGTCAATATGAGCGCTTGGCCAATCCACTGGCGCTGAGTCTCGATCTGAAAAAGGTTCCGCTCGACGTGTACCAGGCGCGAAATGCTCTTGAGATCGCCAAATCCCTAAGCGCCGGGCAGTATGCGTCCGACATCTTCCGCAAGGCGAAAGCCAGCCTAGGAGTCTATCCGAGTATCAGCTTGACATAGCTTGACATAGTTCAGGTGGGGCGGGAAATTCGGGTGGTGAGGTCAGCGAGGAGTTGGAGCGGGAGGCTCGAAGGTCGCTGGGCTGCAAAAGCGGGCTGCAGGGACCGCGAAGAGCTGTTTTGAGAACGCAAACTAGGCCGCGGGCACCCTTTTTCTGGTTGCTGTCCGTAACTATCCATAACAGAGGGTGTGCATCTTCAAAATATTGTGCGTCAGGCACACCAGGGCCCATTCACCCTGCACTTTCTTGAACCCGCGCAGGAGAAATTGGCGAATGCCGCGGGCCTGTTTCATCTGTCCGAATAGGGGCTCCACGATCCCTTTGCGCTGGGCGTAAATCTTCGCCCCGGCCTTGGTGCCTAGCTTGCGCTGCATCCGCTCGACTCGGGTCGCTGCTCGCGGTATCCGCCCGCGCGGCGGCGCTCCTGCCCGCCTTCCGCGCTTCTGTCTGTTGGTGGCAATGTAGGCGTCGATCTTTTGCTCGGGCTTCTCGGGCGCTTCCAAAGATTCCAGGTTCTTCTCCGAACAGTAGCCGCTGTCGGCCAGCACTTCCTCGGGTCGCTGTCCCGACTGCTGCTCGACCGCTTGCAGCAGCGGCGTCAGTGGCTCTTTATCGTTCGCCGCTTGCGTCACCGTCTGCCCGACAATCAGTTGACAGCTGCTCTCCACCGCCGCCTGTGCATTGTAGGCCTGCAGAAACCCGTCGCCGCCTTTCATGATGCGCGATTCCGGATCGCTGAAATTGTACTGATCCTTGTCGCGCGGCTGGGCCTTCTCGACTTGCTCGGCCGATTGGCCTTGGGCGGCCGCCTTGTCTCGCGCCCTTAGTTTGAGGGCTTTCTGGGCTTGCCGAATCTTTTCCAGCCGCGTCTGCCGGCGCTGCAGCTCCTCGGGCAGATCCTGGCCCGTCTTGTCGGCCCCATAGCAGGCGTCCTCGGCGGCATCGACCTCCGCCGCCTCCGCCAGCATCCTCTTGACTTCCTCCCGAATCCGCTTCTCGGCTTGCTTCATCCGCCCCCAGCTCATGGCCTTGTGCTTGGAGGCGTTGGCTTTCATCTTCGTCCCGTCCAGCGCCACCCGCCCCAGCTTCAGCGCCCCTGCTTCCAAGGCCAGCCGCAACACCTGTTGGAAGAGTTGTTCCAGCGCTGGGAGGTGGATCTTGCGGAAATCCGAGAGGGTGCGGAAGTCGGGCTGGTTGCCAGCCGCCAACACTCGAAACGCCACGTCTTCGACCAGACGCTGGGCGATCTTGCGCGAGGAACGCACCCCCAGGCAGTAGCCATAGAGCAGCAGCTTCACCATCAGCCGCGGATGATAGGGCGGCTGACCGCGCCATTCTTTTTCATAGACGCTCTCGATGGCCGACAAATCCAGTTGATCGACCACGTCGCTGACGAAGTAGACGAGATGGCTTTCCGGCAGCCAATCCTGCAAACTGGGAGGCAGCAGCAGCTTCTGCTCGGGAAGGTAAGCCCGATAGGTTTTACCCATAAACCATTATCGCCCACTATTGGTTTTTCTCCAAGAAGAAAATGAATTCTCGGACGGACTCCTAGCAACTGCTGGGCCGGAAGCATTCAAGAGAAAGGAACGGTGGCCGCTAGCCAATGACTCAGCCGATCCACGTTGTCCAGGTGAATTGCTACTTGGATCCGGCTCGGCGAACACCGCTGGATTTGCTTGACGCTTGGCCCACGCTGACACACGTCGCGGTCGCCGCCGCGGCCGAGGATGTTCGCGTTTCAGTCGTACAATCAGCCCACGCGGACGCATTGATCGAGCAACACGGGGTGTCCTACTATTTTGTAAACGATGCTGCTAACAGCAGTTCAGTGCGGACGCCGTCCTTTCTCCGGCGCTCGCGTGCGCTTGAACAGAAAGTGGCGGCGCTCTCGCCCGATTTGATCCACGTACACGGATTGACATCTCCGCTTCAAACCCGGCGCCTGGCAAAAACAGTTCCAAGCGCCAAACTCTTCGCCCAAGACCACGCCAGCCAGCCGCCGAAAGGATGGCGCAAGGCCGTGCATGGATGGGGTTTCCGAAGCCTCTCGGGCGTTGCCTTCACGGCGCGGGAACAAGCGCGGCCGTTCGTTGAGGCTGGTGTGCTATCGAAAGACGTGCGGGTCTTCGAAGTAATCGAAGGTTCGACTCTTTTCGAACCGGGTGACCGGAAATCGGCGCAAGAGAAATCCGGCTTGCATGGCGACCCCTGCGTGCTGTGGGTTGGGCGGCTCGACCGCAACAAAGATCCGCTGACGGTCCTCAGCGCGTTCAGCCGCGCCGCTGGGCGTTTGCCCGACCCTCATCTTTGGTGCTGCTACACCGACAACCCGCTGGAGAAAGCCGTGCGCGAGCGAATTTCGGCTGAGCCCGAGCTTTCCGGGCGAGTCCATCTGGTCGGCGCCGTGCCACATGACCAAATCGCGCGCTACTACCAAGCCTCGGACTTTCTGTTTTCGGGGAGCCAAAACGAGGGCAGCGGGTATTCCGTGATCGAGGCTCTGGCCTGCGGCACGACCCCGCTAGTGACCGACATACCACCGTTTCGGCGCATCACCGGCAACGGCGCCGCGGGGGCGCTTTCTTCTCCAGGTGACAGCGCGGGAATGGCTTGGTCGTTGCTGAAGTGGGCGAAACGCGACCGGGTCCAACTGCGGCGGACGGCCCGAGCGCACTTCGAAAGGTCGCTTTCTTTCGCGGCCATCGGCGCCGAACTGCGCGGCGCTTACCAGCAGATTCTCCGGAATCCATGAAAATCGGCTTCGTGGTGCTAGGCGGGGTTGACCGCGGCGGAGAGCAGCGCGTCACTCCCTGCCTGCTCTGGCTTCTGGAGCGCCTGGCCCGACAGCACGAAGTGCATGTCTTCGCGCTCCGGCAAGAGCCCCAACCCTGCCGTTACGATTTGCTTGGCGCACACGTTTCAAACATCGGAAGAAGGCCCCGCCGAGTTAGGGCGCTGGCCCAGATCGTCGCCGAGCATCGCCGATCACCGTTCCATGTTCTGCACGCGTTTTCGGCCGCTCCAATGGGAGTGATTGCTGGGGCGGCGGGCCGGTTACTTCGGGTTCCGGTGGTTCTCCATATCACGGGTGGTGAGCTGGTATCACTGCCTGACATCGGCTATGGCGGACGGGCCAACTGGCGCGGGCGGCTGTGGCTCCGGACAGCGAGTGCCAGCGCGGCCCGAGTGATTGCGCCCAGCAAGACCACGCAACAAGAGGCGCGGGAGCTCGGCATCGCCGCGGAGTATCTGCCCTTCGGCGTGGCGCTGGACCGCTGGCCCGCGCGCGACCCGCGGGAAAGGCCGGCTCAAGACAGCTTGGAACCTAGGGGGGCACATCAGGCGCATGACTCGCGAGCACCGGACCCGCGAGCGCCGGCCCGCCTGATTCACGTTGCCAGCTTGAATCGTGTCAAGGATCAAAAAACACTCCTGCGCGCCGCCCGGCGGATGCTCGCGGCAGGTGCTAGTTTCCACCTGGATATCGCGGGAGAGGATACTTTAGGCGGTGAAATTCAACGGTTCGCGGAAGAACGAGGGTTGAGGGACGTCGTAACGTTTCACGGTTTCTTGACACACGCCAAGTTGCGCCCGCTAGTGGAGCAAGCTCATGTTCTGCTCGTTTCATCGCGGCACGAAACGGGGCTGATCGCGGCACTGGAAGCCGCGGTAGCCGGAGTGCCCACGGTCGGCACGGCCGTCGGACACTTGCCGGAGTGGGCTCCAGAAGCTGCATTGACAGTTCCTGTCGGAGACGCCGAAGCGCTTGCCGAGGCAACTATCGAGCTTCTCAGGGATGAGCCGCGGCGTCTGGCGATCGCACAGCGCGCCCACGCCCGGGCGATTCGGGAGAACGCCGACTGGACCGCGCGGCGAATCATGGAAATCTACGAAGAGCTAGCCGGAGGGAAAGCCCCGTTCGCCGCAGGCCGCGCCTGACGATCGGGTCGGGTGACGGGGATTGCGCCCCGGCACCCTCCCACACCACCGGACATACGGGTTAGCCGTATCCGGCGGTTGGACCCGGCGGCGCTCATGGTGCCGCGAGATCCGATGGCATCACGAACCCGTAACGCCGCAAGGTCGCGTTCGGCAAGGCCGTGTGCATCATCCGCCGCGCCGCGACATACCACTCGCCGCGCCGCGTCGGCACATAGCGCAGCATCTGCTCGGGAACGCCCAAGCGCCGCAAAGCGCGGCATCGACCCCGCACACTGTGCCAGCGCAGCCAGAAGCACTGCCGGATATGGCGCCGAATCCAGCCCTCCAGCCGAAAGATCGCGCGCCGGTCCTCGGCCAGCCGGTAATAGCCCCACCAGCCGATGACCCACCGCCGCCACTCGTCTCGCAGCTCTACGCTGCTCACGCCGCGGCAGCTGCGCCAGATCTCCCGTACCTTCGTCTTGAATCGCTCCACGCTTTCCGGCGCGGCTTCGATCTGCTGCTTGCGGTTGATACGAAACCCCAGAAACTTGCGCTCCCAGGGACGCCCCGTCCCGCTCTTCGCCGCGTTCACCTGCAGTCGCGGATGTTGCTCCACCCAGCACCGGATCGACTCCAGCACCCGCTTCGCCGCCGCCTCGCTGCTCACATAAATGTTGCAGTCGTCGGCGTAGCGGCAAAAGCGCTGCCCGCGCCTCTCCAGTTCCCGGTCGAGCGCGTCGAGGTAGATGTTCGCCAGCAGCGGCGACAAAGGTCCGCCTTGCGGCGTGCCCTGCTCGCTCACTACCCGCTTTCCCTCCACCAGCACGCCGGCCCGCAAATACCGGCCAATCAATCTTAAGATCCTTTTGTCCCGGATCACTGGCGCGATCCGTCGCATCAGAATGTCGTGATTGACGTGGTCGAAGAACTTGGCGATGTCCATGTCCACCACCCAGTCCCGGCCCTCCCGGACATATCCCCGCGCCGCGCGCACCGCATCGTGCGCACTCCGCCCCGGCCGAAATCCCCAGCTCGACCCGCTGAACAGCGGCTCCCAAAACCAGGCTCAAAGATCGGCGTCAATACTTGCAGCAGCGCTTGCTGCAGCAGCCGGTCCCTCACCGTCGGGATGCCCAGCCGCCGCTTGCCCCCGCTCGGCTGCGGTATCTCTACCCGCCGCACAGGGCTTGGCGACCAGCCTCCCGCCACGAGCTTCGCCCGGATTTTCTCACCGTGACGTTGAAAGTGGGATTCGAGTTGATCCGTGGTCATGCCGTCGATCCCCGCCGCGCCGCCGTTGCGTTTTACCGCCGCCAGCGCCCGCCGCAGGTTCTCTTCGGCCGCCACTTGTTCCATCAGATCGTCGTACATCGCTTTCTGTCGAGAGTCTCGCCTCGCTCGGCCTCGCGACCGCCGGCCGCGGCTCGCCGCGGCTCCACCGCTTCTGCCTTGGCCTGCTCCCCTGTCTCGTCACCCCAGCGGGTGAGGGCCTTGCGGCCCGGGACTGCGGGTCTCTGTCGGCTCTGCGAGAGTCGCTCTTCTAGGGTTGCTCCTTGGTCCTTCCGCCCTTCGCCTGGACCGAATCTCACGGCCCAGCCACGATGGCTTCTGCTGACTCCTGCTCGGCTCTCACCCAGCAGGTCTCCCCAGGTAAGGTGCTGATTCTTTCCCTTCGGGCCGGCACGGCGTCTACCTCGTGCGTCTTGGATGGGTGTCGGGCTTCACCTAGGCCAGCTAGCTTGCCGCCCGCACGCGGCCTCCAAGCCGCCCAGTGGAAGGTTTGCCTCCAGCTTTCTTCAGCTTCACCTCGCGGTTACGCCTTGCCTTCGGCTACGGTTGCCCCCATCGGCTCCGACAAGTACGTTGCAACTTGCTAGAATCAGCCCGTACTGGGCACACTGGCGCACGGCTCCGCCGTGCCCTCGAGTTTGGCCTTTGACTAGATAGATTCCCACAACAGAGCGAGACGGCGGAGCTGGAAGAGCAGAAGTGCTTGCTTTTCTGAAACATTTTGTTGTATTCTTGTATCTAGTTGTATAACTAGAGTAAGGACGCGCCACCCCTCGCTTCTCGCTTTCCCGTTCCGGGTGGACGCCCCTGGAAAGGTAAGGTGCTCCCATGGGATTCCCCACGAAAGTCCAACTCATCAAACGTCAAACCTCCCAGCAGTGGTACGTCAACTTTCCCTCCGCCCTCGCCCAGGCCATGGAGTTCTCCCGCGGCGAACTCGTCGAGTGGATCGTTGAAAGTAAAAATCAGCTCGTCCTCAACCGTCCCCAGGCGCCGCCTTCGGCTTTAAAAAAAACTCTGCGCCGCGGCTCCTCGACGCCTTCCAAGCCTTCGCCCGCGACGCCTTCGACGGAGCTGGCCAGCAGCGCGTCCAGCAGAAAATCGAAACCCTGATGCTGGCCACTTTGGTCGGTCTGGGCCGCCGCACCGTCACCGGCATGCTGCACACCTGCGGCGCCAGCTTCCGGGACTGGTCGGCTGTCTATCGCCTGTTTTCTAAAGTTCGTCTCGACGCCGACCCGTTGTTTGCGGTGACGCGCCGCGGCGTGCTCGGAGAACTCGATCCCGCCGCGCCGCTGCTCGTCGCCATGGACGATTCGCTGCTGCCCAAACGAGGCCCCAAAATCCCCGGTGTCGCCTGGCGCCGCGATCCGCTGGGACCGCCCTTTCACACCAACTTCATCCGCGCCCAGCGCGTATTGGGGATCTCGGCCGTGCTGGGCGCCGACGAGCGCGGCCCGGCCCGCGCCATCCCCATCGACTATCAACACGCGCCCACGCCGCGGCGGCCCCGCAACTTTCACAACGCCTCCGACGAAGTACGCAAACAGTATCGGCAGGCCTGCCGCAAAGACTCGATGGCGGCCCAAGGCGCCCGCCGGCTGCAGGTTCTCCGCGAGCAGTTGGACCAAGACTCGGGCTCGGCCGGGCGCGCGCTCGAGGTCGTCGTCGACGGCCGCTTCACCAACCGCGTGGTGTTGCGGCAGCTGCCCCCCAACACGGTTTTGATCGGACGCCTGCGCAAAGACGCCAAACTCTACCAGCTGCCCGCGCCGCCGCCCGCGGGCGCCCGCGGCCGCGGACGGCTCTACGGCGAGCGCGCCGCGACGCCGGAGCAGTTGCGGCGTGACGACAATGTGGAGTGGCAAATCGTCGAAGCCTGGGCGGCAGGCAAGCTCCACCGCTTTCGTGTCAAGACGCTGTCGCCGCTGCGCTGGCGGCCGGCCGGCGGCCAGCGCAATCTGCGCTTGGTGGTGATCGCGCCGCTGGCCTACCGGCCGCGCCCGGGCGCCAAGCTGCTCTATCGCCAGCCGGCTTATCTGATCGTCAGCGACCCGCAGCTGCCACTCGCACGCATCGTGCAGCATTACGTGCGGCGCTGGGACATCGAGGTGAATTTTCGCGACGAGAAGACGCTGCTCGGAGTGGGCGAGGCGCAGGTACGGCATCCGCGCTCGGTGGGGGAGCTGCCACGCATGATCGTGGCGGCGTACAGTTGGTTGTTGCTGGCAGCGCGGCGCGCCGCCGAAGCGCAGGCTTCCCCCGACGCTTTGCCGCCGCCGAAGTGGCGGGCGGGCAACAAGAAGCCGCGGGCGACGACGCAGGATCTGCTGCAGCGACTGCGCGCCGAGCTATGGGGCGAAGGCCTGCGGCATTTCTGCAGCTTTCCCTCCGCCGGCGACACCGCCATGAAGCCCCAGAAACTCCAGCAGTCGCTTCCCGAAGCCCTGTTATATGCTTGCCGTTAGCGTTTTCACCGCACATCACCCGCCCGCCCACTCCCGCAAAGGCCAAACTCGAGCGCACGGCTCCGCCGTGCCGTGTCGCCATTCTTGGCGACATGTCCCGGCACTCAAACCCCGAGTCAACCTCCGCCCGGCCAGCATCTTTCAAGAGCGCCAAACCTCCCCCAGTCGGTCCTCCCGAGTGGCAGCAAAACAACCAAATCCGCACGGAAACCATGCCTTTTTGACACGTGTTTGCCAAGCGCCTGCCCGCCTGCCTCAAGAAAGCCGTTGACAACAAAGACACTATAGGTCGGCACCGATCGCCAGCCCACGAAACCGGCCAAATCGCCAATATATTCGCCAAAGTCTGCCATTCTCTGCCATTTTGTAAAGAAACTTTATGCCCCATCGCGCAACCTCTTGTGTTTTCAACGGTCGCGCCAGGCCCTGATCGAACCCCCTGGCAGTACAAATGGCATACCGCGATTCGCCAACTTTTCCGTAAACCGAGCCCAGAACGCCACTGACGGGTCCAAACGATCGAGGGCTAACTTGACAATGCCTCCAGGGGTCTTAGGCTGGCCTGCGGCCCGCCCTAAGGGGATGAAGACCTTTGGGGTTTCGACGACCCGAACAGACACCTAAACAACGACGTGTTCCTGCCGCGGCCAGATCTCCAAGAGCCGCCGGATCAACACCAGCTGCCCCACGTGATACGCGTTGTGATCGGCCACGAGCATTGCCTCCCGAAGAACGGTTTGCCCGTCGCCATGCGGAATCGGGGCGCAAAGATCGACCGCCGGGTCCCTGACCAGGTTCTCCATCTCTTGAAGATCCCGGCGGAACGCCGCCACTGACCGGTCCCAGGCGGCCTCATCCGGTGGCGAGCCGGTTTCGGGCCAGTAGCCGCCCGGGAAGTCCGGCGAAACGTGATTGGCATCGCGGCTGAACTCGAGAATGTCCCACTGCGCAATCCGCAGGTGCTCCACGATCCGCCACGCTGTATAGGGCAGACCTTGCGGTTTGACACCACGCGCTTCCACCGGGAAGTCCTTGACTACATCGTCGAACATGACGTGCGCGTTCTTCGCGCGCAGCAGGCTGACAAGATGCTCACGCAAGGATGAGTCGTGCGACGGTGTTTGCGGCACAACAAGCCTCCTCGTGCAGGATTCGGAACCGGCAGTGTGTCTATTATAGAGGCCGTTGCAGCAAGTTCAACTAGGTCACAAGCGGGGTTGTTCATCAAATGGAGATGGTCTGGTCCGAGGGCGCGCTCTATACGGCCGGGGTATCCAAAATGCTGCGCCACTTGCACCCAATGCTGCGGGAGAAGGGAGTGCTGGCTTTCACGGAAATTTCGTGAAGCCCGGCTTACATGTAACCGCTTTTTGCGACAACCTCTTCAGAGGAAGGAATTTCCGCGCGAGCCGCTTTCCAGCCCGCCATCATCATCAAAACGTCGCTGCCGTAGACCAGGAAGCGCGCGCCGTGCTCCTGGGCGCGCTTGAGCATCTTCGTGCTGCCCATATGCACGCCGGGCGCCACGCCGTTCTTATTGCAGGCGTCGACCATGCGGTCGAAGGCCTCCCAGAAAATGCTGTTCTCGAAATCACCCGGAATTCCGAGCGACACGGACAGATCAAACGGCCCGACCATCGTTGCGTCGACGCCGGGGACGGCCGTGATGTCGTAGATCGCTTCCACGCACTCTTTGCTTTCCATCTGCAGAATGGCCATCGTCTCTTGGTTGGACGATTCCATCTCGGCTTCCGCGCCCGCGAAGTTGAAATCATGGATGATGCCCCGCAGCCCGTAGCCGCGACCGCCCGCGGGCGGGAACTTCATGGCATGGATCACCGATTGCGCCTGTTCGACGCTATGGACTCGGGGCGCCACAATGCCCATCGCGCCCACGTCGAGAGCCCGCGAGATCAGATGCCCCTCGGTCTGCGTCACCCGCACCAGCGGGATCACGCCAAAGGCCTTGGCGGACCGCACCAGGTTCTGAATGTCGCGGTAGTCGGCGACGGAGTGTTCGGTGTCGATAAAAAAGAAATCCAGCCCCGCCGCTTTGATGGTCGGCGCGACCTCGGTCGTGATGTAGTCGGTAACGCAAGTTCCCAGTACGGACCCGCCCGCCTGGAGCTTTGCCTTGATGGCATTGTTGAGCATTGGCATAAGAGTTATTGTTTTACCACAAGCGCCCGGCACTTGGAAGAACGCTCACCCCGATCCCGAAACACACCCGCTCGATGGGTGCGGAGTGTGTGACGATGCGCACGTCCCGGCGGCAACCGGAGCAGGCCCGCAGGCACCGTCAGTGCTAGTGTAGTGCGCCAATCAGAGCGTAACTTATGATGATTCGCTTCCTTGCCAGACGGCGGAGGGAGAGACGACGCGCGGCCCCATGCCTGCCCTGATGCGCGCGATTTGAGCCGCGTTCACGCGGCTTGATGTTCCTTAGGCCAGCCGTTTACGGCTGGTGGGCGCCGCCTCTCAGGGACTTTCAGCCCGTTTCAACGGGCTTCTCTCTTTCAAACGGGAATCTTATGGTGCGCTATGACTCACTCGATCCCGGCTCATGGGCGGACACGCTGCACTACCCCCAGGTGAGACTCAGTGCTTCAGGACTCGATTTATGGAAGAGCCGGGAAGATTTTTTGGCCGGAACGGAACCCGGACGCCAGCGTGCCTGGTTCAACACGAAGCTTGAAAATGCCGAGCCGATTCAGGCCGGAGCGAGCGGTGTGAATGTTACGGTCCGTTACAGCAGGCTCAACTCTCAGGGCGAGAAGCTCTCGGCCTGCGACGCGGTATACCTCGTCACCAATCGCAATGACCGCTGGGCGGTCCAAGCAAGATCGAGCTACGCGCCATGAGAATCGGACCCTTTCCGCGGGTTTGCAAACCGGGGGCCGACGCCTGCGGCTCGCACGCCTCGGGCGCATGTCGCCAATACCAGCAGCATCAACCACCATTACCGTGATGCGCAGATGGGTTTACAGGACGGTTACCCTACTTGCCCATAATTGAGGCTGTCCCGGTTTTGCCCCCCCAGGGTGGAGTATGAGGTCCTTGATCCCCATAGTTGTTCGATCATCCGCTTGTCGAGCTAACGTCCTGGCGATGACCTGTTAGCCCGGATTTCTCATCGCGGGGTTGGCGGAAGGCCGCCTTTTGTGGCACAAACATAATGATTACAATATGTTTCAGCCAGCAAGAAAGCGACCCCTGCCATGACAGAGTGTACCCAAACCAGCTTCACCTTCGCCGACCATGGCCGCCGCCAGGTGGTAGCCCGTTTCGACGGCGGCATGATCACCTCCGACGGCGGCGCCATGCTGTTGCGCCAGACCGAACAGCGCAGCGGCATCGTGCGGCAGTTCGCCGCCTGCTTCCGTGATCACCGCCAGCCCGCGCAAGTCGAACACAGCGTGCGCGAGCTGGTCTCGCAGCGCGTCTACGGGCTGGCGCTGGGTTATGAGGATCTCAACGATCACGATCAGCTGCGCTCCGACCCGCTGCTGGCCCTGCTGAGCGGCAAACAAGACCTCGAAGGCAAGCAGCGCCGCCGAGCCCAAGACCGCGGCAAGGCGGGCGCCGGCAAGAGCACTCTCAACCGCCTGGAGTTGACCCCGGCCAAGGCCGGCGCGCAAAGCCGTTACAAGAAGATCGTTCTCGACACGGGCGCGGCCGACCGTCTGCTGACCTCGCTCTACATTCAATCGCAGCCGTGCCAGCCCGAGCGCATCGTGCTCGATCTCGACGCCACCGACGACGCGCTGCACGGCCGCCAAGAGGGGCGCTTTTTTCACGGCTACTACGGACACTATTGCTACCTGCCGCTCTACATTTTCGCCGGGGACCAGTTGCTGTGCGCGCGCCTGCGGCCGTCCAACATCGACGCCTCGGCGGGGTCGCTCGAAGAGGTCCGGCGCATCGTCGAACAACTGCGGCGGGTGTGGCCCGAGGTCGAGATCCTGCTGCGGGCCGACAGCGGTTTTTGCCGCGACGAGATCATGAGCTGGTGCGAGAACCAGGGCGTGGATTACGTGTTCGGACTGGCGAAAAACGAGCGTTTAGAGCGCCTGATCAAGAGACGGATGAAGCTGGCGCGGCGGCGTTTCGCCAAGAGGGGCAAGGCGGCCCGGGCGTTCGGGGATTTCCGCTACCGCACGCGAACCAGCTGGGCGCGGGGGCGCAGGGTGGTGGCCAAGGCGGAGTATCTGGCGAAGGGCGAAAACCCGCGTTTCGTGGTGACGTCGCTGACGCCCAAGCAAGCGGCGGCGCAACACTTATACGAGACGATCTACTGCGCCCGCGGAGAGATGGAGAACCGCATCAAGGAGCAGCAGCTGGGGCTGTTCGCCGACCGCACCTCGACCGCGCTATTGCGGTCGAATCAGATCCGCTTATATTTTTCATCGATCGGGTACTGTTTGCTGGAGACGCTGCGGCGGCTGGGGTTGGCGGGGACGAAGATGGCGCGGGCGCAATGCACGACGATCCGGCTGCGGTTGTTGAAGATCGGAGCGCGCATCCGGATCACGGCGCGCAAAGTGTGGATTTCGCTGGCGACGGGATACGCCTGGGCGGGGGTGTTCGCCCAAGCGTATGAGAATCTCGAACGGGGGGAGCCGCGGCGCTGCTGAAAACGGCAAGGCGAGTTCAAGTAATACTTGAAGCACACAGGGCTCGACAGGGGCGGCAATCGAGGTTTGCCCAAAAACAGACGAAAAACGCCTCGGCCAGGGTCGCGGACAGCATGCCGGGCCGTTTCTGCCCCACGGCGGCCCCGCCGAGAGGCGATGCCGCCTCAAGACCATGAAATCCCATCCCGCGCGCCCCGCCAACCCCGTTTTCGGGAATCGATGAGAAATGCGGGTTAGCGAAGCGAACCAGGTGCATCGCCTTGTTAGTCGCCGCGCTTCCTGCTCGGCTTGTACTTAACCCCCGAAATCTTTTCGAAGTCGGCGTCCTGGGTCCACAGCGTTGCATCCCACGCCTGGGCAGTCGCCAAGATCACGCTGTCCGCCATGGGGATACTCAGATCGAGACTGATGCGAGCGGCCGAAAGAGCCAGCGGGCTCGTCAATTCCATAACCCTGCCCTGTTGCATGATGGCGACGGCCTGGAGGGCATCGCCCTCACCCCTCTGCTGCAGGACGCGTTTGAAGACTTCGTACAGGCTCAGCGTCGGAACAACGAGGTCAGAGGTATTCTCAACCGCCTTCGTGAAGAACCCGGAATTCGGCCCATCAGCGAAGTACTCAAGCCATCCCGACGAGTCTACAACGTTCACGTTCGATCCCTCTCACGAGGGACGTCCGTGTCGATCCCCTTCAGGAACCCCTTGACCTTCTTGGCTGGGCGTACCACCACGAGTTCTATGCGATTGTCATAGAGGATGGCCTGCACCTTGTGCCCAGGGCGAAGCCCAAGACGTTCCCGGATGCTCTTGGGGATGACGACCTGGTACTTGGGCGATACTGTCACCGTCTCTATGGATTCTATCATCGATAAGGGTGCTGTCATACCCACATTGTATCGATTGCCCGTGCCGGAACGCAATGGAATTCAGACGGCACTTCGAGGGAGGCCACCGCCGCCAAGACCTGGCCGCACTGCGCCCCTGGTGTAGCAACCTAAGCTAGTTCTTGCCAGGACCCTGACCGCCGTCATGAACGGTTGACACGATTCTTGCTGCGTGGATAATTGGGCTAGGAGTGCAGGCCGGTCCTTCCGCCTGGCTAACATAACTTATGAGCGCTTAACAGCTCGATGACGCACGGAATCACGATCACGCC
Organism: Bryobacterales bacterium; assembly: GCA_965226185.1. Classification (GTDB taxonomy): domain Bacteria; phylum Acidobacteriota; class Terriglobia; order Bryobacterales; family UBA6623; genus CBDCYS01. The sequence continues at coordinate 575,913 of CBDDCT010000007.1, read as the reverse complement.
CGAGATGGAGCCACAGCGGGCGGCAGTGCTGGACAAGTGGGTGAAACTGCTCGACGGGCAGCTAGACCACGCGAGCGGTCACCCCCGTCCCATCGGGCAGACCGACCTGTTGCAGCAGATCGGCGGCCTTTTGTGGGAAGCCTCGGGGCTCAACGACAAGCAGCTACGGACGGCGATCGACAAGGCCCGGGACGACGAAGCGCCAGTGCGGCTGATCGTCAGCGGCCAAGAGAAGCAGCACTGGCCATGGGAGTTGCTCTACCACGGCAACGAGGATCTGGGCTTTGTGGGGCGTCATCCCTGGTGCGTGGTGGCGCGGCGCACGCGCGGGGACGGGCAGAAGACACCACGGGCGACAGCCCGGCCGTTTCGGCTGTTGCTATTCATCTCCTCGCCGCTGGGTCTCGATCCGGAACGCAGTCGTTTGGATTTCGAGCGGGAGGAGGAGCTGCTATTCACGGCGGTTGACGAGCCCTGGAGCGACGGGGAACTAGACATCGACGTGGCCGAAGACGGCGTCCTCGACACCCTGCTCGACCGCCTGGACAGGAATCCCTATCATGCCGTGATTCTGAGCATGCACGGAGCCCCGGCGCGCAACCGCAAGGGCGAGCAAGAGTGGGGCTTGCTGTTCGAGGACAAGGTCACGGGCAGGAGCGCTCCGGTAGCGGGCAGCGTGCTGGCGGCGCACTTCGACAAGCTGCCGGCGGGCCAACGTCCGGGACTGCTGGTGCTCGCGGCCTGCCGCAGCGCGCGGGCAGAGGAGAGTGCGGAGTCGATCACCAACGTAGCTCAGCAGCTTCACGAGGTGGGTCTGGAGCGGGTGCTGGGGATGCGCTTGTCGGTGCTGGACGGCGCGGCGACGGTTTTCAGTGCCGAGCTGTTTCGTCTGCTGGCCAAGGGCGAGGTCTTGGGCCGGGCGGTAACGCTGGCTCGAGCCAGGGTGGCGCAAGGTGGCTGGCTGCATCAGGGTGAGGATGCCGGGAAGGGGTCGCAAGAGGGTGATCCCTTTGGGCAATGGTCTCTTCCCGTGTTGCTGGACCGCACCAGCGACGGGCCCGTGCTCGATCGGGAGGCGGCGGGTGAAGTCATCCAACGGGGACCGTTGCCGGCAGTACTGATCGGGGATGGCACGATCGAGGTCCCGCCGCGGTCGTCTTTTATCGGCCGCCGGACATTCATTCGCAAGCACCTGCGTGACTTCCTGGAAGGCGACACGCCGCGGCTTCTGTTGACGGGTCCTGGCGGCGTGGGGAAGACGACCTTGGCGGGGCTGTTCGCCCGCTCACTGCGGGAGCGGCAACCGCGCACGAGGCTGCTCGGTTTCCAGGCGCCGTTTGATCTTGGGAGCCTGTTGGAGCCCCTGAGACAGGAGGCCTTCGATGGCGCCGAAGAGCCGGCGCTGCTGGCGGAGATTCAGACGGAGCCCGAGATTCGGAAGCGGATCGAGCGATTATTAGGCTCCCTAGCCCGCCGCCGGCGTCCCTGCGCTTTCGTGCTGGACAATCTGGAGAGCCTGCAGGACATTGGCAGCCTGACAATCACTTCCGGGCACGCCGACAGTCGCTGGTTTGTACAAACAGTGGGCAGCCTGCCGGCACCGACGCGGGTGCTTCTTACCGGTCGGTACGCCTTGCCGGGCGTGGTGGACGGGAACACGTTGCGCTGTCCGGTGCCGGATGCTCCCTATGGGGATGTATTGCGGCGGATGAACCGGCTGCGGTGGCCCGAGAAGACCGACGCCAAGCAGAAGCGTTGGATCTATCAGAGGCTCGGAGGGAACCACCGGGCGATCGAGTGGACCGCGCAGTTGCTGACCCAGGGAGCCAAGGCCGAGGAGCTGGTCGAGGCTCTCGAAAACGTAGAAGCTCCCCCAGGGACCCCGGAAGAAGCGGTGGGGGTAGTGCTGGAGGCGCTGCGCCAGAACCTGCTTTTCAGCAGGCTGCGAGCCCAACTGACGGCCGGGCAGGACCGCTTACTGCGGGCCGCGTCGCTCTATCGGGTTCCTGTCAGTGTGGATGGACTGTTGGCGGTAGAGGTGGAGCTGGAGCAGCACGAGGGGAACCGGCAGCGCTTGGTGGACTATGGGTTGCTGGAGACGGGCCAGGATCTAGCGATGGAGCTGGACTACTTTCTGGTGCCGCCGGTGGTGGGAGAGCTTCTGGGGAAGACCACTTTTACTGAAGAGGAGCTAAGGGAGCTGCACGAAGCGGCTGGGAAGTATCACCGCTTTCGAGGGCGGTATCTGTCGCATCGGTGGGCGGATGATCTGGAAGCGATCTATCACTTTCGCGGGGCGGAGGAGCATGAAGCAGCCGACGAACTGGCGAAAGGCGTCTGCGGCTTTTACCACACGATGAGCAACTTTGCGGAGGCGAAGCGCCTGACCCAGGAGATCCTTGAACGAGACTCCGCGTCGGTGCCCTGGTGGGCCTGGAATTGGTATGGGATGTGCCAACTGACATTAGGAGATCCCGAGAGTGCGTTGAAGGCCCATGAGCGGGCCCTGCCCCTGGCCGCGACCCCAGGGGACAAAGCTGCCACCCTCGCCAACCTCGGCGGGATCTACGATGCCCGGGGGGACTACGACACCGCCCTAAGCTACCAAGAGGAGAGCCTGTCCATCCTACGCGAGATCGGGGATAAGAAGGGCGAAGGTGCCACCCTCAACAACCTGGCGACTACTGCACATGCCCGGGGGGACTACGACAGCGCCCTGCGGTACCTCAAGGAGAGCCTCGCCATCAGCCGCGAGATCGGGGATAAGAGGTGCGAAGGCGCCACCCTTGCCAACCTCAGCCAGATCTACAAAGCCCGGGGGGACAACGAAAGCGCCCTGCGCTACGTCGAGGAGAGCCTCGCCATCCAACGCGAGATCGGGGATAAAGGGGGGATGATTCCGACGCTGCATAACATGGCCTTCATCGCGCTTCAGGCGAAAAACCGAGAGAAGGCCCTCTCCTGCTGGTCCGAAGCCCTTTCGCTGGCGATGGAGACGGGAAACGCCCAAGGGATCTTTGAGGTGGCGGGCGCGCTGGGCACTTTCTTCGCGCGGGCCGGGCAGAAGGACCAGGCGCGAGAACTATTGCGCCTCGCCGTCGACACGGGCAAGAAAGCAGGGTTCCCAGGCGTCGGTGAAATTGAACAGACCCTTCGGGCTCTAGGGCGATAGAGGCTAGAGCCCTAAGGAACCCCGTGCTTTAGCCTGCGCCGCCCTGACGTGGCGCGCGCCTCCGGGCCGGCGTCGCTCCGGCACTTCCAAAGGAACCCCGTGCTTTAGCCTGCCCGAGGATCTGGTGCCCGAACGACAAGAAAAGCCGCGAAAGCGGCGAAAGAAGAACAGCCTAGGGCGTCAGCCCTAGGTACAAGACCGATCCAGCAGAGAGCCCTGACAGGGCGATACCGAACAAAGTCGCCGCCAACCCGAGGAGCGTTCACAAAGGCCGGCCTGAATAGGGCGGCCCGGGTGCGGACGGAAGTCCGCTTTGGGCCGCTCTGGAAACTCGCACCTGGTTCCTTCACCGCCTTCTAATCGAGTGTAGGGCGCCAATCAGTTGGCTGTCCCCTTTTTTTCGAGGTCAATAGCCTTTAGAGGCGTTGAGCCGCGGAGCGGCGTCACATAAATAGCCCAGGGTAGAGCGAAGCGGAACCCTGGGTAAAAACCCCACGAGGCGACAGCCCCGGAGGGGCGTAACAATACACAAGCACGATCCGGCGGCGGGGCCATTTGAGCCGCGTTCACGCGGGTTGGTGTGTTTCCAGGCCAGTCGTTTTACGGCTGGTAAACCCTGCCGCTCAAGGTTTGTCAGCCCGTTTCACGGGCTTCCCCTCATCCCCAACCGAAATCTATACGTTGCGGTAGGATTGGCGCACTACACTAGGAGGGGACTCAGCAACCAAGACCTTGTAGAAATGAACAACGAATCATCCCAGGCCGGTGTCGGTGATCAAAATGATGTAGAGGAGTTGAAGTCTCGCCCTCTGAGCGATGAAGACGAGTTCTACTATGAACGCTCCTACAAGGAACCCGTCGAGAGCACGGAGAGAATCGAAGAGACCGCGAAATTCCTGATCGGGGCGACAGCCACGGCATCTGGAATATTCCTTGCGGCGTTCAAGTTGTCCCTGGGAAATCAGACGGTTACGGACCCGGCCTACTACGCTCCGTTCGTTTGCTGGTCGTTGAGCCTGGTGGTGCTGGTCATGGTGCTCTTTCCCGTGGAGTATACGGTGGGCGAGAGCGAGCCAGCTTCGTGGAAAAGCGCCTTCCGAAAGGCCAGGCGATGGAAATACGGACTGCTTTTCGCCGGTGCAGTGCTTTTCGTGGCGGGAATTGTCGGCGGAATGTTCGCCGTTGCCGGTTAGCGGAGAGCGTTCCGCAAAGACGAACAATAAACCGCCTCCGAACGAGGACAACAGCCCTGTCGCCTCGTCCAGCTTTGGGAGCGCGAGAGCCTGGACACATAAGGAGCGGAGATGCCGGAGCAGCAGAAGACATTCAAAGTGATTTGCGCGCATTGCGACCAGCCCTTTCACGTGCGATTTGCCTTGATCAAGCCGGACGCCGAGGGTACGGGTGAGGTAGTCGTGGAGTGTCTCTATTGCAGCAAGAGGGTCAAGGTCGAGGTGCCCCGGGAGTACATCCCGGATGAGCATATGCTAAGGGGCCTGAAGAGCATACCCGCGAGCGAGTAAACCGCGCGAACTTCTAGCGCGCACTGCATTCGCACGTAGGGGCGTAGCGTGCTACGCCCGCCCACAACGAAAGAAGAGCATCATGACAACCGGCAAACAAAGCCAGGCCAACCGAACCCGAGTTTCGGGGGCGGGAAGGTGTCCGGCACGCGCGACCGTTTTCCGTTGAGGCTGTCCCGTTTCCCACGGCAACGCGGCGTTGGAGCCGCGACCGTGAGGAAGCGGTTGCCTCTACTGACTGATCCGCCCCTGTCGGCTTCCGGCCCACCCAGAAAGATGAAAACCCGTGGGTTTTCGGCCGAGCGGTTGCCTCGAACGGATCAATCGTCCGCGGGGTAGCCCGCTCGCTCACGGCATCCCTACCGCGACCGTTTCCCCCTTTCCCGTTTTCTCCACGGATCAAGCCTCCGTTCGCCCTCGACTGCACATTTCCCCCTTTCCCATTTTTCGGTCACGTATAATTATTTCCATAAAATCAACAAGATATCCGAAAATACCCGAAACCACCCCCACCCCATCCGCTAGAATCACAGCAGATGACACCCGCGGAAAAACTTCGAGTCCAGAAATCATTTCAGAGCCGTGACGGCAAGTACCTACATCGTGAATTTCGCGCCAAACGTGGCAGGAAATTCGGGAGCCTGACTCGGAGCCCCGACCGTGAGGGAGGGGTTGGCCGTTTCGACGTGACTCATCCGACAGCGGCCACGTCCCTTCTAGTGGTTGCGGCCCATCCGCGTGAGGGAGTCCCCATGGCTCCAACCCTGCCGGCTGGGGTGAGAACCCTGGTCAATCGGTCTCCGCGTTCCGAAGCCGGCAACCCGCTCAACGACCGATCCCAGTCACTCGATCTCACCGCGGTAATTCTGCCTAAAAAAACTTTACAAAACCAGAAAAAAGGGGTTTATATAATATGACAAGTGTACAAAGCTCTAATCCGCTAATTTCCGCTAATAACGAAAATAAAGGAAATCGTCTCGACGGGCTCACCACGCGCCAAGACCGCGCGCTCAAGGCCCTGCTCGATTCGCCTTCGATCGCCGCCGCCGCCCGCAAGGCAGAGGTCGGAGAGAGCACCCTGCGCCTGTGGCTGCGCCAGGACGAGAACTTCCAGGCCAAGCTGCGCCAAGTCCGCGAGGAAACTCTCTCTCACACCACCACGCGCCTGCAACAGCAGGCCGAGCGCGCCCTCGACTCGGTCAGCAGTCTGCTGGCGTCCAGAAGGCGCATCGAGGCGGGACGCGCCTCGCTCATCCGCACCGTGATCGATTTCGCCTACCGCTCGAACGCCCACAGCGACCTCGCCGGGGTCGTCCGCTCCCTCGAAATCGACCGCAAGAACCGGGCCCAAGACCGCAACGATCAAGACCCCAAGCCGGACAAACCGGAGACCGCGCAATGATCGAAACGCTGATGAAGCAGCTCTACTTCCGCGGCCTCCGCCGCCGCGTCGAACATCTCGTAGCGCAACGCCGCGAGACGAGCCCGTCCGAGGTCTATCTCTACTGGATCGACGGCGGCGATGGAAACGACCCCTGGATGGCCATCGGCCCCAACGGAGAGGAATGGTACCGCGGCGACCCCGGCCCCATCCCCGGAATCGAGACTTCCGCCGGGAGAGAGGCGTCAAGCCCAGCCAACCCCACCCCAAAAACCACAATGAGAGCAAGTGGAAGCCCGGCAGCAGCCCGATCACGGCGAAACCTCCAGCAGCGCGGGCAAAGGTTTCCCTGCCAGCATGGAAAACCTCTGGGAGCGCGGCCGAAGGTTTCCCCGCGAGCCACTCCGCTGCCGATCACCAAGACTGGCGCCGCACCTGAGGTTAGCCGCCCCGGCCTCCCCCCTGCGACGAAAGCGCAACCACCGAAACTCCCGAAGACATTCCACCGGCGCCCTGCCCGCCCACTGCACTCGGCACTGCACTCCGCTGATCGAGACAGCGATGCCGCTTGCCCCCCATCCCCCGCGCGGATCCGCGGCCTGAGAAATGGCAAGCCTCGTTTCAGCGCATTTTCGGTCTCAAGTCAAAGATCGAGTAGTGACTGTCCTCATAAACACGATTCAACAGATGGTCGCTGGCAACTAGTGCGAATAGGGCTTCGCCTAGCTCGTCTTCCGGTAGGATCAAGAACTCGAATTCCGACTCACCGAAGGCCTCGTTGAGTTGACTCGGCCCCAGCCCGTCGTCTTCTACATGCAGGCAGTGAAACCGTTCTATATCCGGGGCGTAGGTCCGGACGCAGTTGTTGATGCTCAGAGTGCGGTCACCAGGCGCCGCGTGGTCTCGAAGGTACTCCAGGGAAGGATACGGCGTGAGTGCCTCGCGAAGGTATTGCTGGTCATCGATTCTTCCGGCAAACAGGCGTAGTTGCGAGGCGTTGACTTCGATGATCATCGTGCCAAGCAGGGCAAACGCCAAGCAGTAGGCGAGCGCCAGCTCAGTCGCTCGCCCAGCGAGGCGGGGCAGATGCAGGCTGAGAGCCCACAATCTCGCCGTGGTCAGCACGACCAGCACCAGGATCAGCGGAATGGCATAGCGAAGCACCGGCCATACGGCGCCCCAGTAAAGGAAATACAGGCCGCTAAACACCAGGCACGCCCGCTCCAAGGGATTGCCCGCCCTTCGCCGCACCAAGGCCCAAACCGGTATGCACACCACCAGGAACAGACCCATTGGGTTGGGCAAGGGCGACTCGAAGGCGGCCGCCGGAAGCCCTTCCAGCCTGCCGTCGAAATGGATCCTCCAAGGGATCTGGTAGTAGGGAATGCTCATCGCATCCGGCTCGCGCATGGAATCGGGCCGCAGAGCTTCGACGGCCCAGTGCCACTTGATCGGATGCACGGGATTGCCTGTTAAGGCAAAAGTCCGGGCCTGCCAGCAGAGCCCAAACACCGCGAAGACGCCCGCCATAATGATCACCTCGCGGACGAGCCGGCCTCGTTTCCACAGGAGATGGAGATAGAGCGCCGCCAGCGGTACGGCGCCGAAGAGAGCCGAGTGCTTGACGGCGAAGCTGGAGGCGACAAAGAACGCGCCAAGGCGCAGCCACTTGGTTGCATCCGGCCGGCGCGCTCTCAGATAGCAATGAAGAGCCGCCAGTTGAAACAGCGCCAGGGCTACGTCGTTTTTCGCGACGCTTCCCGTCCAATGCAGGAAGGGAATCGATGTTCCGAAAATCGTCGCGGCGATTGCCGGAGCACGGGCAAGTCCGCACTCACGGGCAACCACGAATACAAAAAAAGCGGTGAGACCGAAGAAAGTCGGGGAGATCATTTGCGCGCCGGCCTGCCCCGCGAACAGGTGGGCGGCCGTCATCAGGACCTCAAATCCTTGCGGAAAGTAGGAATAGTCCAGGCCGGCGAGAGGAACAAGCGCCTGCTTCGCCGAGTAGAACATCGCGGAGGGCAAATGCATCACGGTGGGGTCGTGCGCCACGCTGGGAGACAGGGTCACCAGCAGACCGCACACGAGAAAAATGCCCGCGAAGGATATGACTACGCCCATCATTGGCAGGCGCAGCTCAACAGTGGAAGCCCAGGCTCTGTTTAGCTCTCGCAACGAACCGGCGAACGCTTTGACGTGCCGAAAGCCGGCGAAAACAGCGGCTGCGAGAACCGCTCCGACAGCCCAGGGCCGGTAAAGGCCGCAGAGCCCGCGCACAAACAAGACAAACATCAACAGCCCCAAGCCAAGCGCGGTCGAAAGCGCCAAGTCTTCGGCGCGAGTGACGGGCCCCAGATCCAATCTTTCCAACGTCGCGCGCCCTGCCGCGTGACAGGCGATCAGAATCCAAAGCGCCGCTAAGGCCGCTGTTGTCCTATAAATCAGGAGGACCGATAGTAGAAGAACGAATAGCGCGGCGAGTTCAAAGCGCCACGCGAATCGGCCCCGAAATAAGCAGTACGCCCCGATTAACAGTGCAAGGACGGGCAGGAGCGCCAAGATGATGCGGTAATATTCGAGCCCCGGACTCTTGAAGTACTCCAGATGCCAAAGAAACAACTCCCACGTTAAAGCGAGGCACAAGACCAGCCAAGTAGTCCAGGCAGCCAGCACGACGGAGCGGGGCCACCGAAGAACGAAATCCAAACCGCTTCCTCCAGCCGCCATACTCAAGAAGTGCCGTTGACTATAGCTCATTCTCCGGGTCGAACGGCGGATCCCCAGCATGGCGGTGATCCATTACAACACACCCGGCGCTTCTTGCCGCCAATATGAGGGGCCACTAGGGCCTCGCGATGTTCCTGGAATAAGGCGTGATCGCTGGACAGGCAGGGGCTTAGGCAGATCAGTCAAACGGGCGCTTGGTTAACCCGGCGTTGGCCGCCCTGTCACATTGCAGGTACGATTGTTGTTTTAGATACACTTGGTGAATCGACGCTGTGGGGACCCGAGAACGAATCGATGCACATCCTGGCCCGAATCGCCCGGCACGCGCGGATTACGCGGAAGAATTTTGAGCGAGCCCCCAGTCCGCCCTTCCTGATTCTCTTCATCAACTCGACTTGCAATCAGAAGTGCGAGCATTGCTTCTACTGGCGAAACCTCAACCGCAACGATGACCTGACCATGGATGAGATGGTCTCCCTGTCACGGTCTCTGGGGCGGATTGAAAACCTGAATCTCTCGGGGGGCGAGCCCTTCCTGCGCAAAGAATTCGCCAAGATCTGCCTGCAGTTTATCCGGCACAACAAGGTGCGGCAAATCTATGTTCCGACGAACGCCTATTTCACCGAAAGGATCGTCACCCAAGTTAAAGAAACCCTGAAAGAAAAAGAGCTGGACCTCTTCGTGGCGGAGTTCTCGCTGGAGGGGACCGAGGAGTTCCACGACCGCTTCCGTGTCTCTCCCGGCTCGTTCCGCCGGGCGATGGAATCCTACGAAGCGCTTGCCGAGATTCAGCGCCGGGACGCGAGGCTGCGAATTCACGCGACGTCTTGCGCAACCGACCGCAACATGGAGGAATTGCGGCGTCTCACGGCGTACTTGTTTGAACGCTGTCCGCTGATCGATCACCACAATCTGGTATTGATTCGCGGGGACCGCAAAGATCCCACCTTGCAGGCGCCGATGCTGGACGAGTACCAGGAACTCTACCGATATTTCCGGCGTCTGTGGCAGCCGCGGGAGGAAGGCCGGTACGGTTCGATGGTCGAGCCCATCTACCAATGGGCCAAAGTTCAGACGGCACGGGCGGAGCGGCAAGTGATCCCTTGCCGGGCCGGAGTGCTCAGCGCCGTGGTCTACTCCAACGGCGACGTCTCGGTCTGCGAGAACCATCCTCCGCTGGGGAACTTGCGTGACCGTACTTTCCCGGAGATTTGGAGCTCCTCCGAGGCACGCGAGCTGCGACGCTCCATCGCGAGAAAAGAATGCCACTGCACGAATGAGACATTTCTTTGGCCGAGCGTCGTCTACCAGCCCGCCCAACTGCTGAAGTCCATGATCGGCGCCCGGGTCTGGCGCCGTCCGGAAAGTCTCCGGCCCCGCGAGAAGCCTCTTGTCCAGATTGATGGCGCAAGTCCCGGCGCCGGCCGCTCGGCAGACGCCAAGGTGAGAGAGCTGTAACCCAGGCGCCGAACGAACGCGATGACGCAGACAGTCGAGCACCGCGAGAAGATGGTGTCGCCTGGGCGCGGCGCCCGGCCGCGGCCCGCCGGTTCCGCCAGCATCCCGCGGAACTTCGCCATCCTTGCCGCGGGCGAAGCTCTCGCTAAGGTCTTCACCTTTTTTGCGTTTACTCTTGTTGGCCGGGTTCTGGGCCCTGCTGAGTACGGCAAGCTCGAATTCGCACTGGCCGTGATGGTGTTCTTTTCGTTGAGCGTCGAACTCGGCCTGGGTACCTGGGGAGCTCGGGAAGTCGCCCGAAACACCGGGCGCGCGGGGGCTTTGCTTCGTGATGTTGCCATCCTGCGTTTGGTCCTGGCGTTCGCCGCGAGTCTGGCGATGGGCGGACTTGCTCTGTTGATTCCCAAGGCCGCCGACATCAAGCTTTTGCTGGTTTTCTATGCTGTCAGTCTGTTCGCCGCGCCGGCCCTGCTCCACTGGTATTTCCAGGGACACGAGCAGATGCGCTTCGTGGCCTTGGCGCAGATCATCCGTCAGGGGACGTTCGCCGCTCTGATCTTCAGCTTTGTGAGGCCCGGCACGCCTGTTTACTGGCTGGGCGGAATGGAATGTCTTTCTGTCATGGCCACCGGCTTGTTTTGCGCCGCCGTGGTGGCGCGGCACCCGGGGTTCGCTGCTCCTAATTGGAAATTTGACGGTCGCCGCCTGTGGCGCCAACTGCGAGAGGCGAGTCCCATCGGGTTCAGCGACCTGACGTGGGCCTGCCTGTGGTACGTCTCGACGCTTTTGCTCGGCTTGCTTGCCAGCGGAGAATCGCTGGGCTGGTTCGGGGCGGCTCACCGGGCAACGCTGGCCGTTAACACGTTTGTCTGGTTCTACTTTTTCAACTTGCTGCCGTCGATCTCGCGCTGTGTCGGAGCCCCAACTCAGACGCTATTGCGGCTGATGGCACGCTCCCGGATCTTCACCTCCTGGGGCGGCATTTTCGTGGCATTCGTTGTGACGATGCTCTCCGAGGAGCTGGTAACCCTTGCCTACGGGGCGCACTTCGCGCAGGCCGCGGCGCCCTTCTCCGTCCTGATGTGGATCATTCCTTTGTCGCTTGTGAGTGGGCACTACCGCTACACGCTGATCGCCTACAACCATCAGAAACTGCTGTTTCGTTGGACCGCGGTGGCGGCGGTGGCCGGAGCTTGTTTGAGCTGGTTCTTGATTCCGTTGCTTGGGCCGGTAGGAGCCGCTCTGGCTCTGGGGGGATCGAACCTGATCGTCTTCGTTCTGACCTATTTTTCAGTCCGAAACCGCATCGCGGGAATTCCGTTCGCCGCTAGTCTGGCAAAACCGGTGGTTGCTGTTGGCGCCGCGCTGTTGGTTGTCTTCCTTGGCGGCGTCTCGGATCCGTGGCCGCGGGCGGCCATCGCATCCGCTGTTTACCTCGTGTTCTTCTTCTACCTTGAACGAGACGTCATTGGCGAGCTGCTGCCGCGCCTGTTCCCTGGAACGCCTTGGCTTTGGCAGAGGGCATCCGAAGACGTGAAGGGTGAATGATGAACGAGCAGGCCGCGGCTCCGCCAACTCCCGGCATGCCGAACGCAAGACCACTCGTTAGCCGCGGCCTCGTTGTTCGCCTCTTTCTCACATGCTGGCTGATCTATGCCTTGCACTTCGCCACGAACACGGTGAGAGAGAGCTATCTGGCGCTGGCGATCGGGGACCATCTTTCATTTCGAGTGGATGAGTATCAAGGCCTTCATCCGGATTTGTTTGAGAAGCCGGGATTCGGGTGGCACATTGGAGCGAATCCGGGCGCTTCGATGATTGCCGCCGTACCCTACGCCCTGGCCCGGCCCGTGATTGACCGCATTGTCGCCGGGGTCAACGAATCACGGGCGCAAGCTGGAGTGAGCGAGCCTCCCCGCTATGATTCGCCCTGGCCGATGGCGCGCGAATTCTACCGGCGGGCCTGGCGCCGGGGTCTCGACATCAAGTTTGGACTGGCGGCATTCGTCATGCAAGTTTTTTGCATGGCGCCTGTCTCGGCCCTGGGAGCGGTGGCCATGTTTCGCGTGCTTTCGCGGCTCCACGAACAGCGGACAGCTCTGTGGCTGACCTTGCTTTTTGCTTTTGGCACGCCTGTTTTCTTCCGCACGGGGTACTTGAATCACAACCTGATGCTGGGTCTGGTTTCTTTCGCGGGATGGGCTGTTTTGTGGAATCCGCGCGGCCTCGTTCAGTGGTCCCGCAAGATCCGGTATTTCTGCGCCGGTCTGGCGGGCGGATTGGCCGTATTGCTCGACTATTCGGGTCTTATCCTGCTGCTCGGCCTGTTTCTCTATGGGCTCTGTCGCCTCCCGCCGCGCGCTGACAAGGGTGGAATCCGCGCTCGATGGCTCCGCTATACATCGCGTTCCGCGCTGGGAACGGCGGGGCTTTACGCGCTGGGAGCGGCAGGGCCGATTCTGCTGCTTTGGTTCTACCAGTGGCAGAGTTTCGGCCATCCTTTTTTCCCCGGCCAGCACTGGATGCCGCCGGTCGAATGGATCGAGCTGGGGTACCAAGGGTTCACCTGGCCGCAGGCCGAGCTGCTGGCGCTTCTCGCCTTCGATTACCGATTCGGGTTGTTTGTGACCTGCCCGCTTTTCCTGCTGGCTCTCGCGGCGCCCTGGGTGGTGAAGCCGAGTTCATCCGCCCTGAAACGTGGCGAGGTGCTCTTCGCGCTTGCCATCCCGGCGGCCCTATGGCTTTTCTTCGGAGGGGTGCAATATACGAGGTTGCAGTACGGCACGGGGGTGCGGTATTTGGCGGCGGTCTTCCCGTTCCTGTTCGTGGCCGCCAGTTCGGTGCTTCTTCGTTTGCCTAGACCCATGGCGATAGCCGCCGGCGCCTTTTCGGTGTTTCAGGCCTGGTCAATGGCCATGTACCGCGACGTTGAACGCGGGTGGGGCCTGGCGGAGCCCCTCAAAGCTGTTTTCTCGCAAGGGCCGCAACTCCCGGCTCTCGGAGTGTTATCGAAGATCGAAGGTCCTTACGCGGGATACTTCGGAGGAGGCGCAGCCGCGCTCGTGCTTTACTTGTTGACAGCGATGGTAATCTACGTGTTGTGGCGCGGAGCGGCCGTGCCCGCCTTCCGTGACGAGTAATGCAGACCGCTGAGAGAGACACAAGCCGTCCCGCCGTGGATATCGTCATCCCGGTTCTCAACGAAGCGCATGTGCTTCGCGAGAGCATTGCCGCGGCCAGAAAGTTTCTCCTTCATGGCTTTCCCTACGAATGGCGCATTGTCGTCGTGGATAATGGCTCGACGGACGGTACCGCCGATGTTGCTCGCGAACTGGCCGCTTCCCATGAGGAGCTGACTTTCTTGCAACTCGAGAAGAAGGGCCGCGGCAGAGCGCTTCGCCACGCCTGGCAGCAGAGCCGCGCCGATGTCGTGTGTTACATGGATGTCGACTTGTCAACCGACCTCGAAGAGCTGCCCAAGATTGTCCGCGCGATCACCGAGAATGGGTACGACATTGCCGTCGGCTCGAGGCTTCTGAAGGACTCGACAGTCAAGCGGTCTCTCCGGCGCGACCTGATTTCGCGCAGTTACAATATCGTCCTCCATCTTCTGCTGAGGACGCGATTCAGCGACGCCCAGTGCGGATTCAAGGCTGTCAGTCGGCGTGCAGTGGATGAGCTTGTCCCTCGAGTAGCCGACGAATCGTGGTTTTTTGACACGGAGTTGCTGGTCATAGCGGAGCGCCAGGGGTATCGGATCAAAGACGTTCCCGTAACTTGGTCCGAAGATGATGACAGCCGCGTGAAGATCGTGGCGACAGCTTGGGATGATTTGAAGGGTGTGTTCCGGTTGCGGCGCCAGTTCAAGGCCGAGCGGCACGGCGCGTCCCGGCCCATGAGAGTATCCCGCAAGCAACCATGAAAGCCCTTCTCGTCAATCCGTTTCAAGTGGATTTGGTCCACAAGAAGGGCCGTATTTACACCCGCCGCTGGACTCCGCTGGATCTCGCGAACACGGCCGCTGTTCTCGAACGCGATGGCATAGACGTGAGTATCGTCGACGCCAATGCGGAGCACCTTCCTCCCGAGCAAGTGGCGGCCCGTGCCCGAGGGCATGACAAAGCGTTTGTCACTTCGACCAGCCTCGACCGCTGGCAATGCCCGCATTTGAATCTTGATCCGTTTCTCCAAGCCGTAAGCGCGGTGCGGTCCGCGGTGCCGGAAGTCTATGTGATGGGAAGCCATGGCACCGTGAAACCGCGAGAAATACTGGAGCGTTCGCAAGCCGACGCTGTCATCCGGGGGGAGCCGGAACAAACCGTTTTGGACCTTTGCCGCTGCTCGTCACTGGCCGAAGTAAAAGGCATCACGCATGCCGTGAATGGCGAAGCAGTCCATAATCCCGGGCAGCCGCCGGTCAAGATGGACCAGATTCCGCGGCCGGCATTTCATCTCTTGCCCATGCACCGTTACCACTACGAAGTGCTGGGCAAGAACTTCTGCCTTTTCGAAATGTCGCGCGGCTGCGCCTCCGACTGCACCTTCTGCCTGCTTACGCCCTACGGCGTCGGGGTCCGCAAGAAGTCCGTCGACAATTTGATCGCCGACGTCGAGCACGCCATCTTGAACTTCGGAGTTCGAACGGCCTATTTCATTGATTTGGAATTTACAGTGCTGCGCAAGCAGGCTGTCGAATTCTGCCGTTACCTGGAACAAAAGGCATACGATTTCACGTGGTGCTGCCAGACTCGCTTCGACTTGGTCGACGAGGATCTGCTCGATCTCATGAAAAGGGCGGGCTGCCGTCTGATCCATTTCGGCGTCGAAGCCGGAAGCGAGGAAGTCCTCCAGACGGTGGATAAAGGGATCACGATGGCGGCAATCGAAGCAGGCATGAAAAAGGTCAAGACGGCCGGTATCGAGTCAGCTTGCTTCTTTATGATGGGCTTCCCGGGCGCCCGGAAAAAAGACATGGACGACATCGTGAGGTTCGCGGAGAAACTCAACCCAACCTACCCCTTGTTCCACATAGCGGCGCCCTATCCAGGCACCAAGATGTACGAAGAGGCGCTGAAGGATTCTAGCCGGCCATTCAGCGACGACTCCCTCTTCCCGGAGGCGTATCACCTGAATTATGCACAGATTCGGCGTAGCCATCGCCGATGGAGTTGTGGCGGTAGCGGCAGTCGTGTCAACTCAGTGATTTAGCAAGTCGTCTTTTCCTCTGTTTCCCTCCCTGTTTGAGCCGCCTGCCAATCCCGGCGGGCAAAAGCGGGCGGGCAAGCGGCGTGTTCCCAGTACGTTGCGGCGAGTGCATGAAATTTTATGCATGGAGCGCCCCTCAACTCAGCGCACCCTCCACCACCGGCGCGAAGCTCGATCCCGGTGGCCCCATCGCCCGCAGCCGCCGCATCAGCCGTTCAAACAGGCCCTTTTCCTCATAATGATCGCTGTAGCTGACACCCGTTCTGCCGGCGTGCCGCCAGATCTTGGCCGCCACGAACAGAAAGCGCAGCCGCGCCGTCGCCAGGGTGGTGTGCCGCAGTGTCTCCACGCTGGCTTGGGCTTCGCGGTTGAACAGCAGCAGCCAGCAGTTGAGGTTGTAGGCCAGCATGGCCAGCTGAAAGTGATTGCGGTTCATGTCAAAGCGGCGCGAGGGATGGGCCGCCAGCCCGGCGTCGTTGTTGGCCTCCTTGATGAGGTTCTCGGCTGCGGCGCGCTGATTGTAAAACCACACCACCGCCGCGATCGGTTCGGCCAGGTTGGTGACAAACACGCGGTAGGTGTAAGCGCTGGTGGCAAACAGCTGGTATTGCTCGGCCGCGCCGGCCGCGGGTTCGTTTTCGTAACGCAGCGCCAGGAAACGACAGGCCCGCGCCCAGCCCTGCGGCTGGTAGAGGAATTCGCATTCCGCATCCGCATCGCTGTGGGGCGAGGGCTTCCAGGCCGCTTGCTGCAACTGCTCGACCAGCCGCCTGGTCTTGCGCGCCACGATGACGAACTGACAAGCCGCCTTTTCATAGGCCTCCACCGCCTCCCAGCAATAAAACCCGGAATCGGCCCGCGCCAGGATTTTCTTCACGCCGTGCGGCAAAGCCCGAAAGGCGCTCTCGAGGTGGGCGGCGATCTGCCGGCCCGTGGGCCGGTCGCCGTTGCGCAACCCGCCCATCAGGTATTCGCGCGTCTCGGCCAGGAAAGTCAGTATCGGCTGGTAGCTGCGCTTGCCCTTGTTCTTGGGGTTGTAACTCTTGCGCCCGCCCATCTGGCGGCCGTAGAGCGTGTGCACGGTGGTGTCGGTGTCCAGCGTCACCGTCTCCAATTTCACCTGGGCCGCGGCCCAGACTCGTTCCCGCAGCTGGCGCTGAATGGAAAGGATCTGCTTCGCCACGTTGAGGTGCAGCGAGGCCAGAAAGCGCCACAGCGTGGACTGCGGCGGCAGACGCGTCACTTGCAAGATGCCGGTCAAGATGGGGTCGCGGGCGATGAAGCGGAGTTGGTTCAGCCGCGCAAAGCCGACATAGAGGCCCAGCACGAGGGCCAGCACAAACTGGTAGAGGCTCATCACACGGGTGATTCGTTTGTTCGTGATGGTTTCTTCCAGCAGCGCCTGGAAGCCGAGTTTTTCGAGCAGGGTGGCGACGGGCAGCAAGCCGCCGTAGGGAGTCAGATTCTTGCCGCGGAAGTGATAAGGCGTGGCAGCCCCGATTTTATTGGGCCGCGGGGCCCTCGCGCCCCGGCCTTGTTTGACGGGCCTTCGGGAGCTATGCTGTTTTCGCTTGGTAACCATTTGGGTGACCTCCTTGGGGTTGACTGGCGAAGCTGAAATCTTTGCCAGCCTACCTTATTACCCCATGTTTTCGGGGGTCCCCCAAATGGCCCCTGGCGGCTCAGCCCTCCTCCGGTGCACCCCGCAGTGCATAATTCAGGTATAACGGTGTGTTTTCGGTCGAAGAGTTGAAGAAAATGACGCGAACCGCCTACCTGCGTTTCTACACCAGACCGAATTATCTGTGGTCGCGGCTCTCCAAGGGGGAGTTTCGCGCCTTGGGAAACCAGATAGGGCTTTTTTGGCGGTTTGTCAGAACCTAGCGTGCCTCTGGTTTCGCGGCGCCCCTAGTGAGCGGAGCCAACTGCGTAAGTACAACTGGCATCATGAGGGAGATTGGAAAGGCTCACACACGCCACGTTTTTTCCGGGATGTCAGGGATCTGCCGATTCAAATCGTCCGCCAGCCACTCCACTAACGGCGGTCGCTCTTTCGCCCAAGACGAAAGGTTGAAGACCGCGGGCACAGGGTAGAATTCGTCCTTGTCAGCCCGTTCCAGCAGGTCTCGCGCCAGGTCGAGCAGCAGAGTGGTCTTGCCCGTTCCGGGATCACCCAGGATCAGAAGCTGACCTCCTATTGATACTCGCAGAATATAGCGTTGTTTTCGGATACAGCGCATGCCTTGCCGGCGCGGGCGCAGCACGCTGCGCCCCTACACCGTATTTCGCGAGCATCAGTAGGTCGTCAAAAACAGAACGTATCGGGGTGCCCAGCGGCAACGGCTGTGGCTCCTGGCCGGGTCTTTGAACCGCCACATCCAGGGGGCTCTCGACCGCGTCCGGTTTCGTTTCGAGCCCCAACTCGATCCGCGCCACTTTGTACAGCGACTGCTCCAGTACCCCCTCAATCCAGTCTGTCCGAACACGTTCGAGCAATTGCCGCCGATTTCGCTGAAAGTCGGCTTCGGTTCGAGTCGCCGGGGCCCGCCCGGAAGATTCCCCCAAGCGCCGCTGCAAAATCAGGACTACGCCAGATAGGACGACGGCCAGACCAAAGCACGACCAGACAAGCTGCGCCGAATACCAAGGCCGCGATTTCAACCAGGTTTGGAGTTCGCTTGTCGCCAAGCCCGCAGCCATGGAGCCCAGGACCAACGACCCGCCGGCCAGCACGATCAGAACAGCGGTCAGATATTTTCTTGGTACTCGCAAAATGCACTACTATCTTCGCCGATTTCATGGAATCGATGTCTCGCCGGGGCCCACGCGAGTCACGCACTCCCCATCCCACGCCAGAACCCCTCGGCAGCCTCGACCGGCAGCGGCCCACGATCACCGCGGGGCGGGGCGGCAGGCGGCGGTCCAGGAGTTGGCGCGGGGCTGGAAGGACGATCCCGGGGTCCAAGCGTTCCTCGAAAATCTCAGGGTCGCGAAGAATCGCTAACCACGAGGCTCCTGAGTCCTAATCCAATCGCGGTTCGCTCCACTGCACAATCTCCCCAAACCCGCGAGGTCGGTCACGTAAGAACAAAATAAACTTACAACCCTTTGTTTCAGACACTTACGGCGAGGTACGCTCCCCAATCGGGCCAAGAGCCGGCATGCGTCTTGCTAAGCTAAGGCTGGAAGAAACTGGTGAGGACGTAGATCACCGGACCAACACGACCGTTTCTCGGCCGAGACAGTTTCGCGTTGCTCTCCGCATTGTGGTCATCCCCCGCGGATGGCTTCGGCTCAGCAGGGACCGGCACTCTTGCCGCTCCAAGCAAGGACGCACCGCTGGCGCAAGCTCCAATTGGGGCCGCGCCAGCCCGACGTGGCGCGCGCCTCCAGCCGTGCCGGCGCCCTCGTCCGTCCAGCCAAACTGCTAGGCCGAAGACCGTCCGCTCGCAGCCGTTTTTGCGCTCCTTTTGAGGGCGGCTGTCGAGGTTCCATCAACGGGAGCAAGAGGGCCCTCTCACAAAAAACGAGTGGCAAATGCAGCGCCGGACTCAATGACGCGGGCAAATGACCGAAGCTCCGCCAGCGAGCCGAACAAGGGCGAAAAAACCGAACCATCGAGGACTCTCAAGGGACCCTACCCCCGCCCCACAACTGTCTCCGAGAAGCCAAAATCCCCAAAACCCTTACATTTTCTGTAGAAAACTGCAATTTTCACTCCCAGGCCACTGAAACAAACGGCTTACGCGTTTCCCAAAAATTCATGCCACGGCGCCCAGGGTCGAGCTTTAACGTGCATAGTGCTCGCAAAACCACGGCAGCCGCCGCGAAATGGCCACTTTGCCGCAATCAGCGAAAATCCGGCCCCGTACCCGCGAAACAGATCAGGCCTCCGGGCCGACGTTCGCGGGGACACCTCGTCGAATCAAGATCCGTGCATGGTGCGAAAGGAGAACAGTCCAGGGCGTCAGCCCCAGGAGGTTCGGGAGTTCGAGGAGCGTTCGAGGGACAGTCACCTTAACCGCGTTCTCGGGAGTGATTCAGTGCAGCAGCGTGAGATCGACTACGGTTGGGCGGCTTGGAGGTGAAACAGCTTACCGGCTCTGCGGGCTGCTATTCCCCACCTACTGAATCGCTAGCATTACGGAATTGCTCTCGATCCCGTTGGCGGTGACGATCAGCCGCTGGTTGCCGCTCGGCAACGAGGCAGGCAGCTTGACGTTGATTTGGTAGAGCCCGACGAATCCAGACGTGAGGCCCGAGAACGACACGCTCCCCTGGCTTCCGGCGATTGTCACTTCAGGCAGCCGCCGGGTGCGGGCGAGCTGTTGGGCGGCGACGCCGTTTTCTTGTGGCACGTCGACAGGACCGAATCCGGTCCCATAGATGACCACGGTTTCGCCAGGCCGGGCCGGGTTTTGCGCGGTCACCACGTTTCCGTCGGCATGTGTCACAACACCGTAGCGAGTAGCGCCCAAGTCGAACTCGAAGATTCCAGGGGCGTGATCGACGAGGGACAGGGCGAACACAAAGCTGGCTGAATCCTCGATGCGAACCTTCACGAACGCGAAATTCAGCCCGGCGAGTTCCCAAGGCACTTGGACATTCAGTTGGTTGCCGTTGGCGAAGATCAGCGGGCTGGGAACGCTGATTCCTTCCTCCGGGAAATCGAAGGATACGCTGGTGTGCTTGAGCGCGATCGGCAAGGGCAGGCTGGAAGCGGAGCCGAGGAATTCCGCAAGGTTCGTGCCGAAAATGGAAATCAGTGAGCCCGGAGCGACAGGCCGGCGGGCGCCGAAACCGGCGGCATTGACGATTCCACCGATCGCTGGTTTGAGCCGTGCGCGGTTGAAGAAAGGAATCGTTAGGCCTCCGGCTGTGGCTTCGAATTCTTGAGGGCCAACTTCGGGGCCCATGTCAACATCGGCCGCCGCCACTCCGAAGGGGTCGGTGTCGGGGTCGGACGCAATAATGGCGCCTCCTCCCAAAACAGAACTGAATTGAACTGGAAGATTTGGGATCGGTTGCCCAAATTGATCGGTCACCCGGAAAATCAGGAACTCGGGATTGGGCTCGCTGACCGTGCCGATCACTCCGGTGCCCGCGATGGCGAAAGAGTTGGCCGGAACGCCGTCACCCACCACATAGTAGTAGGGGACACGTATGGCGGCTCCGCCGGAGAGCCGCTGGATTCGAATTTCGCCTTCGTAGGGGCCCGGCGAGGGGCGGGATCCTTCCAAGGTGATTTGCAGCGTGGCTGATTCACCCCCGCCCAAATCGCCGTCGATCGAAGCTTCGCCTTCGATGAGCACGCGCGCCGCGGTGTCTTCGTCGTAGGGCACAACGGTGAGCTGATAAGTCGCGGTGCTTACGCTTGGGTTGGTAATGGTCAACGATCGCTCGATGGGAAACGGGGCGGCGCTGACTTCGCCAAAGCTGATCATTGCCGGCTCGGCAGTGCTGATCGGGTCAAGCGCGGCTGGAATGTTCAAGAGCCCGGCTCCGATTGAAGTGGTTCGGGCGATAAAGGCATTTTCGTCAGCGTCTGCTTCGAAGACTTCTGGTGTTGCGGTATTCACAAGCGCTGACTTGACCTGTGCCGGCGTGAACTCGGGGTGGCGTTGCTTGACGAGCGCCGCGGCTCCGGCAACAAAGGGAGCGGAGAAACTTGTGCCGTCGACCGAGAGGAACCGTGTCTCATCAAACGTGTCACCGTTGCGGTCGAAATTCTGCGCGCCGGTGTAGATAAAGGTTCCGGGCGCGACGAGGTCGGGCTTGATGGCGCCGCCGGGAGCGGGTCCGCGCGAGCTGAAGGGAGCCACGCGGTCGGGCGCGAAGGGGCGCGGCGTCAGAGCGGGGTCGAGCGTGACGCTGGTTCTTGGAGAGAGCTGGACCGCGCGGCGCAGGCCGTTCCCGGCGGCGGCTCCAATCATGAAGGCGGGGATGCCGGTGGTCTCGAGTCCCTCCATGACGAATGGCTCATCCTGTCCGTCGACGTTGGTAACGACGGCGGCGAGTGCTCCGGCTGCCGCGGCGTTTTCCACCTTGAGCTCGAATCCGCAATCTCCCCGGGCCAGGATGGCGGTTTTGCCGCGCAAAGAATCGGAGGGGAAGACCGTGCATCCGAAAGAATCCCCGAGCGAGCGGGTGTCCAGTGCTTCGGCGGTCAGCGGAGTGGATGGCTTGGGCCCCGTTCCCGAAATGGCGGTCACTGTTTGACCGGCGAAGCGCACGCTCCGAACAAATTCTCTGGAGTTGACGGTGGCTCCAACGGCGATCACGGCGGGCGCGGAGGCCGGAGTGGAAATGCTGTTGAGAGTCGGGAATTGCTGTTCACCGAAAGCGCCGGCGTTGCCGGCCGCCGCGACGACGACGACGCCGTCGAGCTCCATGGCGTTCTGTGCGGCCAACGCTACCGGGTCGCAAAACGCCTCGGGATCGTCGGAGCAGGCCGGCCCTTGCTCGTCATAAGGGAACTGGGCGATGGCGCCGAAGCTAATGCTGATGATGTCCATACCATCGGTCACGGCATCGTCGATGGCCGCGATGACGGCGTTGCCATTGGTGAATTCATTGATGCCGGGGGAGCCGAAGATCTTGTAATTGCCGAGGAAAGCCTTTGGGGCGACACCGGTCAGGGTTGCGGCGGGAGCCGTGACGCGGCGTCCGGCGGCGATGGTAGCGACGGCGGTTCCGTGTCCGACGCGGTCTCTCGGGGTGACGTCGTCGGGACGCGACGCCTCGACGGCCAGCGGATTCAGCAGGCCAACGTAACTGCGTGCGGCGATGACCTTATTGTTGGTGAAGGCCAGGTCTCCGGGACGTCCTTTGGGGAAGCCCGGCGGGGCTCGCAGCGAGGGGTCGGCGAAGGCGGGGTGGTCGATGTCGATTCCCGTGTCGAGGATGCCGATCTTCAGCCCGGCTCCGGCGTTTTCGATGCCCCCCATGGTGCTCCACGCAGCGGGGGCGCCCACGATTTCACCTGCTGCATTCAGCAGCAGCTTGAAGCGGCGCGCGCGGTCGACCCTCTTTATTCCTGGAAGCAGCTTGAGTTGCTCTGCTTGTTCTTTCGTCGCCCGTATGAAGACGGCATTCAATGTGTGACAAACAGAACCCGTGACCTCGATGCCCCGCGTGCGGATGGCATTCTTGATTGGTTGCTGGGCGGCTTCGGCTTGGTGCGTCAGCTCTTGCAGTTGCGGTTGCTGCAGGCGGATTCGACGGCCGGCTTTTCGTGTTGTCGCGGGAAGGATTTGGTTCACAGCGGGTTGGTCTAGCAGAACCGTGTAGTTCCGGACAGTGTCTCTGGCGGAAACCTGAGTCACGGCTAGGAGAGCTAGCAAGACGACTTTCGCAACGGGATGTGGTTGCAGTCGGGTCATGTCGAGCGGCCGGGCATTTAGCTGCTTCCGTAGTGTTGCGACGCATTCGGGGGGCGCGCCGTTTCAAGCGGTCTGGACTCAAACCCGGGACAGTCTCACCCTTGGCAGCCCCCATGACCAGGCTGACATCCGGTTTACGGTGAGCCCCCGTGAAGGCGATTGAAACAAAAGAGGGCCGGCGGGAACCCGAGCGTGAGCCGCGAAACTCTCGACAGAAAGCAATGCACGACGATCGGATGGAGGAAGTGACGGCCGAAGAGAACCCGCGGCGGGCGCTGGGGGAGGATTCGGCGGCACGTGCGGAAGTGCTTCTGGCTGCGCTGGCCCGGCGTGCGGGGTCGCTGCCGCGCCTGGCGGCGCTTGGGCGTGCCCGAGTGGATGCCGCGCTATGTGCCGGCGCGTCGCGGCGCTTGGTTTGTCGCGGCGCGGGCGATGATGCAAACGGCCTTGCCGAACCGCGCTTTGCGGCGTTTTAGGTTCGTGCTGCCATCGGATCTCGCGGCCTGCCGTTAAGCCGCCGGGTCCAACCGCCGGATACGGAAAACCGTATGTCCGGTGGTGCGGGAGGGTGCCGGGGCGCAATCCCCGGTACCCGACCCAATCGGCGGGGGCCAGCGAGCAGGGGTGACGCTATTCTACTTCCGCCCCAGTCCAAACTCGTTGCTCATTTCCACAACCTTACCGTCGCGGAAGTGAATCTCGATGAACTTGGATCCGCTCACCGGTTTTCCGTTCTCGTCCTTTAGGGTAGCGACGAGCTTCCTGGTCTTGACATCGAAAACGTCAGGCGTGTGGGACCAGGCGTACTTGCCATCCAGGCTGAAAGTCACCCAGCCATGACCGCCTTGCGACAGCCCGACGTGTCCCGTTTCCACCGGCGGCATTTTCGTGGCGTCGTAGATAAACAGCTTTTTGCCCTCCTGATCGCTGATCCAGAGTTCTGTTTCATCGGGCGTGAGAGCGGATCCGTGCGTACGGTGGGGAATCTTTTCTTCTCCCGCAAAAACGCGATGCAGAGCCTTGCCTTTTTCAAGGTCGACCACATCAAAGCCGACATGATCGCCCAGGCACACATAGGCGATGCGGTTGGCGCTATCGATGGTGTAGGGGAAGATTCCCCGCTCGCCCACGTCCTTGATCTGCCGGATCAGGCGCTCGTTAGACGTATCAAAAATCGACAGCATGGTTCTGGTGCCGAGGTAGAGGCGCTTTCCGTCGAGGCTCACGATGCTGTTGTGGGCTTGCGGCCCGACGTGGATGCGCTTGATGAGTTCGCCGTTTTCCGCGTTGACGACCAGAAAGCCGCTGTCGTCCCCGGAGTACCACCAGCCGGTGGGAACGTAGATTTTCTTGCCGTCCATGGTGATCGACGAGCGGTCGCAGCCCGCGTCGTAGGTCTTTTCCCAGACGACTTTTTCAGTCTCGAGATCAAAAGCCCCCAGGCGGCGATTGGTCGAGGAGTAGTAGACGCTGTGGGTTTTGAGGTTCCCCGCGAAACCGCGCAGGCCCTCCGAAAAAATGGGGATATCGATCCGGCGGACCAACTTATGTCCGTTATCGATGTCGAAGATCAGAATGCCGGCGCCCTCGGCGCGGCCTACCTTCTGAGCACCGTCCGGCGTGCTCATGTAGAGATAACGTTTTGTCCCCGAATCTCCAAAGCTGAAGCTGGCTGTCGCCAGCGAGAACGCAACTGCCAAAAAGAGGATACGCATAGCTGGAATTGTACTCCCACTGTAGTGAAGTGTCAACGATGCAGACATCAGTGGGTCAAGAGGCGATAGAAATGTCCCCTCACGCACTAAGCCGCATTTCTCACCGCCTGACGGTCGAAGCAGGCGGTAGGCCCGCCATTACTTCGTTGCGCTTGCTCGCCGTGATGACCGTACTGTCCAAGTACGCGTCTTTGATTAAGTGGGGGTCGTCAAGCGGCGCGCGCCTCGTACTGACGCGCCTCTTACGCACTTCGCCTCGCCACGCGGTGAGAAAAGCGGGCTAAGCTCTTGAGCCCTTTCGCCTTGTTGAACCGAGTGCTGTTTTCGCGACGGCGAGGGAGCAGTCAAGGGCGGGCCTCGACCTTCCGTGAACGGATTAGAAGCTGTAGCGCAAAACTCGGAGAAACCCGCGGCGGCCCCACTCCACCGCGCCGATCGTGTGACTCAGTACCTGGTGGCGTATAAGGAGCGCGACTGCACAGCCGCGGGGGAAGCGGCCTGTCCAGTCTGAGGAAGGAAGGTGAACTCGGCGACCTTTCGATAAATTGGTCCGGCCGGTGTCACCGAGCTCTCGAAAAGAACGAACTGGTCAGGATTGATCAGGCCGTATTCGCGGGTTGGCAGGTCCTCGATTGCACGATAGAGATTGTCCAGTGAAATTTCTTCAGCGATGCGAGCGAGGGTCAAGTGAGGGTGATAGGGCCGGACCTCGGGAGCGATTCCCAGGGGCTGTAGAGCAGCGTCCACCCTGCTGTGCAGTTGGCGGAGAGCGGTCGTGTTCTCAGCGCCGGCCCAGAACACACGAGGGGAGCGGGCGTTCGGGAAGAATCCGAGACCGGCGAGGGGGACGTTGAGAGCCGGCTCGCTGGCAGGCAGCCTGACTTCGCTGAGGCTGTGAATGATCTCATCCAGACGGTTGACTTGCCAATCGCCGACGTATTTCAGCGTCACGTGCATGTTTTGGGGATGCACCCATCGCAGCGGCGCATAAGGGCCAAGCCGGCGAACCAGTTCCGTTAGGCTGACGATTACTTTTGGATTTAATTCCAGTGCAACAAAGAGACGCATTACTCTTTCCTCAATCTTGATGCTTGAGTTCATTGACACCTAGCCTCAATGCTCGTCACTTAGCAGTTCCGCGGGCGGTTTTTGTTGCAGCACGTGTGTTCTTGTCTTGGGCGTCGTTGAACGCCCGGCGCACATCGCTCTCCGCGGAAACGTTACGGGCCGGTTTGCTCCTCCGCCCTTTCAGGGCTTACCCTGGATGGTTTTCGCACCCAGGGTTCCGCTTCGCTCCACCCTGGGCTACGATCCTACGCCGCTTCGCGGCTCATCGGCTCTGGGCTTGAAGGCCCTAAGTGAACGGTATTGCACCTAGCCTGCATTTTTCACCAGTCTGACGGTCGAAGCGGACGATAGGCCCGCCATTAAATTACTTCGTTACGCTTGCTCGCCGTACTGTCCAATTGCGCATCTTTGATTGAGTGAGGGGCGCAAAGCGGCGCGTGCCTCGTACTAACGGTCCTCTCATCCACTTCGCCTCGCCACCTCGTGAGAAATGCAAGCTAGAGCGCGGCTCATTTTTTCTTGGACGCTGCCTTCGCGGTATGTACCGAGTGCTGTTTAGCGGGCAGTTTCAGAGTAATGGTCACGGTCTGGTCCAGTTCAGTCAACTCGACCGAATCACCGTGCGTCTGAAAGCCCTTGGCAATCACCTGGATCAGCACGCGGCCCTGCTTCATTGGAGGAAGCGGGGCCGTACCCTGCTGACTTGTGCGGAGCTCCAAGGTCCGCCCAATCTTCTTCAGCTTCTTTCCCTTCAATACGCGGACGAGAACGCTCGCGCGGGGAACCGGATTCCCTTCCTCGTCCTGCACGAGGACACGCAGGCTGGTTTGCTCCTTCTTGGCGCGGAGATCGCCCGGAGAATAGACCAAGAGCGCGATCACCAAACTGACAAACAATCTCATTGACTTAGTTTACCTCTTGACCCGGAGACGGGCCAAAGGGTCAGAAGATGAAGCTCAAAGCGCCACGATAGCTCCGAATTGCTTGAAGCAGGTACATCTGTTGTCCATCGTAGGTTTGGATCGGAACGTATCCTGCCTTCAGCAAATTCCGGAAGTCTGCTGTCGCTTCGAGTTTGCCGGGGAGTAAGCCTCCGAATGGCAGAGGCTGGCGAATCACCACATTGAGACCCGGATCCGAACGGGCCGCGAAATCGTTGTAAAGGTCCGTCGCAATCACCGCCCGCCGATTCAACCACTGGTAGGAAGAAATCACACGCGTTCCGGTTCGCCGAATCTCAGTGGAAACCGAAGCCGTCACCATGTGGGCGGGAGCCATGCGCAAGGAACTGCGTAACTCCTCGATGCTCGGCGTCCCAAGAGCACTGCGCGTGGGGATCAATGCGCCTGTTAGGCCGTACCCGATCGCCGCCTGCAGGTGGTCACGAAGCTTTCTTGCGTAGGAAACACGATACCCCTTGGAACGGTGCAAACCGGCGTTCAACGTCGAACTGTTCGAGAACAGATCCGGCAGGATATTGCCGTCCGCAAAATGGCCGCCGGGAACCAGCGCGGTGACCGCTGCGTCACTCAACGAATCCTGATAGGCGGCTACCTCGATCATCCCTTTCTCGCCAATTTTTTCGCGGTAGGCAACCTCTACGTGCTCCGTCCGCTGCACGGTCGCCCGGCCGTCATTCAGAGCCACTCGGGGAAATAATCCCAGAGTAGAAACCTGTTGCCGAAGCGCTTCACTGCCCGTTACCGAGTCGGCGGTTTGCGGAACGCCCGAGGCATAGCGAAGCTGGATCTCCCGATTGTTCCCCAAGTTGTAAACAAGCCGCCCGTAGGGACTCACAAAGTCCAGCCGGTTGATGAAACTCACCGACTCGTAGAGAAATCCATACTCCAAACGCGCCCTTTCACCAAACTTCACCTTGTCCCCGAAACCAAGAGTAAATGTTTGCAGCAAGGCGCGGTTTTGGCCGTATGACGAGCCGAAGATGGATTGACCCGCGAGCACCGGCGCCTGAAGCTGCCGCACCGTAACTGAAACTTCCGGTGCTACGCCCCCCACTTCCCGGCTGAAGCTGGTGTGAAACGCCGCCGAAGGCGAGCCCGTGGCGGACCCGTAGCCCAAATTGCCGCTGACGATCAAGTCGTTGTTGCCCAGTAAAGAGGTGGCCACCGCGAAAGCCGTGCCAAGATCTGTCTCGTTCGCCAGCCCCGATGGACGCGCTCCTCCACCAGCACTGACCTCCGCGTACCCTCGCGTGTCGCTAAAGCTTCCGGAGACTTTGCGCATCACGGTGTGCATTTCACGTCTTTCTTCCGGGAGGAAACGCAAAACGGGACGAGTCGTACTGGCCGTTTTCAGGACCCATTTCCAATCGTCGCTCATGTCCCGAATCTCGCCACCGTCGGGGAACAGCATCTGCAGGCTGGCGAAAACTCCCCGCAGGTTGACATCGAGGATCGTCTTTCGGCCCGACTCGATGCGAATGTGCTGTTTCAACAGCGGCAGGAAGCGGTCGAGAGTGACGCGAATGGAATAGTCGCCCGGGAAAAGGTGCTCGACCGTGAAGATTCCCCTGTAGTCACTGAAGACCCGCTTGATAGGACGACCCTCGGGAGTGAGCAGCGTGATAGCCGCGCCCATCCGCGGGACACCACGTTCGTCGCGGACAAGGCCCCCGACAGTAACGGAGATTTCGGCTTGGAGGAGTGGCGCGGCCAGCAGTGCCACTAAGGACATCACCACCGCCGGACCTGAGAACAGGCGGTTGATCAACATGCTGAAAGCCATCGGCTTGGCGTTCACGAATACTCCCAGGCCCTGGAGACTAATCTCCCTTGATCTTAAACGTCGATGTCGGCGTTAAGGTTTCATTTTTGATCTTGTCGTCAACCTTCAAACTCAAGCGATACTCACCCGGGCCGAGGTTGCTGAGCGGAAGCAGCTTCTCGATCACCGTCTGGCGGGAAGACAGTCCTCGAATCTGCTCGAACGGCTCGGTAAAATCCAACAGCAGGTCGTCGGGCTGGTCGAGTTTTGCGATCTGATAACTGATCGATCCCGAGGGGCGGCTGGTCTCCTCGTCCTCGCCAAGATTGTAGATCTGCATGTAGATCCCCATCTTCTCGGTCGGCTTGAACTCCTCACCAATCCTGGGACGCACTTTGGAGCTGCCAATCACAAACTGGCCGGTACCCAATGACCGGGTTGGGACTCGCTCGATGCGATCGGCCAGGATCAGGGAACTCATGGCAAGCTGCTCGTCGTCGAATGCCGGTACTCGCAATGCCATACGGTGTGTTCCCATCGTCTCGCCGACGATGTCCTTCACCACGAGTTCAAGCCGGTACATACCCGGCGCCAGCGGAACGCCCTTCTGATAAATCGACTGGCGCTCGGTTTCTTGCTGCAAACGCTCCGGGGTCGTGTCAATCGTGATCGTGTCCTCGAAATTCGTCGCGATGCGGCGAGTAACCGTGGTCACTCGCGCGAATATATTGACGATCGCCTTTTGCAAGCCGTCTTCCTCGCGAAAGACCAGATCCCGATTGTTCAACTGCACCGTAACTCCGGTCAGAACCGAGCTGTTCGTCACGCGGACATAATGCACTTCCACTTTGAACGGCAGCGTGTTGTAGTCGATCCGGGACTCGACGATCGCTTCCAGATCCTTGAACTTGACCGGTGGGGGCCGAAAGATGTTGGCGAACAGCTGCAACCGCTCAAACTGGTTGTACCGCATGCTGGTTTGGCCTCCAACCATCGTCCCCATGCGGGTGCCATCTGTCCTCGTAAAGCGGTCGCGTTTTTCCGACAGCCCCATCTGTTCGGCCAAGGTCAGCCCGGCGCCGGGCACATGGAGCAGTGCATCCTTCTCAGAAGGATCCATCGTGAGCCGGTACTCGCCGGTCATGGTCGGGTCGACGAACTCTAAGAGAATGTCCTGGCCAACACCCTCGATCCAGCGGTAGCGCCAAATTTCAAACGGGAAAGTCGAGGTGGTACCGCCACCCTCTTCATAGGGCCGCTGATACATGCCGCCGGAGGGATGAGATTCGATCTCGTCTGGCGGACCGTGGGCGATGTAGATGCGGCCCCGGTCAGCTTTCCAGCCCGGAATTCCCGAGGCGTAACGGTCATTTGCGTAAGCGATACGGCGGTAGTGCTCTTCTCTGTATTCGTTCTCCATCGAATCCGGAGTCGGATCCCGGCGCAGCCAAAACTGCTCGACGAAATTCTCGCGCTCTTCAGCCGTAGACAGGCGGAGAAAGCCTTTCCGCTCTTCCACCGTGATGATGTAGAGCACGTCCTCCTTGAGCCATTTCTTAAAAGGGCCTTCGAGTTCCTTCTGTAGCTGCTTGAGACGCTTTTTTTCTTGCTTCTTGGTGAGCTGGCGCGGCTGCTCAGCCCGCTGCGCCTGAAGGGCGGGCAGAAACGCCGCCAAAGACAGCATGACAATTCCACAAAACAACCGACGGGCGGTGTTCATACTTCCCCCCTTGAACACGCGGTTTGCCTAGATTTGGTGTGGCACATAGGGCACGCAGGTCCCTCCCGCGCTGTTAGCCGACTACCCACTTTAGATTCTAGGCTGTCTGACGGTAGACCGTCAAGTAAAATCATCTATTCTGATGGGCTCAAAAGGACATATTTCCTGGAGCACAATAGTCGAGCAAGACCGCGGTGAACCCTGTCAGCAGCGGCCCTTCGAAACATCCATCTACAGAATTCCAGAGACCGGACTTGCGGATTCTCCAGAAAATTGTATTTCACGGCTGCCTCGCTTCGACCACTGGAGACAAACTGTTCAAACGAAGCGACTTGCATGCCTCATGTCGGGGCCCGCTTTGGCCATTGACTTGCAAAGTGAAGAAACGGTTGTGCTGGGGTGAAGGTTCGCCCCGACACCAGTCGGGCAATCAGAGGCATGAGACAGGGGTTCCAAACCCGGATCTTGACCAAGTTGATGGTGATCGCCACCATCGCTTTGGTGGGGGCTGTCGTGGTGAACTATCGCCAACGGCAGGTCTTTGAGCTTCCCGATGACGGCGTGGTATGGATTGACGGCGACGCAAGGGTTGTTGCGTCGAACGTAGCTTCCGGGAGCCCGGCGGCCAATGCCGGTATTCAGCCTGCTGACCGGCTGCTGAGCATCAACCGGATGAGGGTTGGCCGGGCGCTCGACGTCCCTCGGATCTTGACGGGCATTGGAGTCTGGAAACGGGTGGAATACGGGGTCTCCCGTGACGGGGTCGGCTTCGATGCTTCGCTGATCATAGGCGCCGCGTCAATCAACCAGCCACTTGTTTACTATTTCCAGTTGGTGGTGGGTGTTGCCTACCTCGCAATTGGGGTCTTTGTGTTTGCAGGGCGGACCATGCGTCCCATGGTCCGCCACTTTTATCTGTTTTGTCTGGCTTCTTTCGTCTTGTACTGTTTCAGCTACACGGGCTCGACAACCGGCTTTGACCGCTTCATCTACTGGGGAGACGTCTGGGCGACACTGCTCGTGCCCGCCATCTTTCTGCATTTCTGCTTGATCTTTCCGCGTTCCCAGCTCGCCTCGGCCCCGCGCAAACTGATGGCGTTGTTTGGGTATGTCCCTGCCACCGTGATGCTCGTCGTCCACCATTTGACCGCAATGGGTGCGGTGGAAACCGACCTTTCGCTCGTTGAGCTGCGCCAGTTGCTCGACAGGGTCGAGTACGCGCTGCTGGGTGTCTACTTCGTGGCCGGCGCGGTGATCCTCAACGTTTGGCTGGGAGCGAGTGAAAGCGTCATTCTGCGGCAGCAGCGAAAATGGCTGGCTACGGGCACTCTTTGGGGCGTGTTGCCGTTCGCCGTTTTCTACTTGGTCCCCTACGTCTCGGGTCAAGTTCCCGGGCCGAACCAGAGCCTTGCGGTCTTCTCGCTGGGGCTGATTCCCCTTACATTCGCGTACGCAGTGGTAAAGTTCCGCCTGATGGATGTGGACGTCATCTTGCGAAGGGGCATCGCCTATTCGCTGGCAACGGCTACGCTGCTAGCCGTCTTCTACGGGCTCGCGCTCTTGCTGGGCGGCATGGCGGAAATGCCGCTGAGAGAGCTAACGCCGGCGGCTTGGGTGCTGTCTGTTATCACGGCGGCCCTGCTATTTCAGCCGCTGCGTGGCTGGATCCAGACCAAACTGGAAGAACGTCTTTATCGCGAGCGTTACGACTACCGCAGAACATTGGTCGATTTCGCCTCCGAGTTGAGCAGCGAGACTGATCTGGACCATGCCGTGACGAGCTTCGCCGATCGCCTCGTTCAAACACTGGCGCTACGCCGCTTGGCGGTCTTCGTTGCGCACAACTCCGAACAAGCGGCTCCGGCCGGCGGGTTCAAACTGATCCGCGGCAAAGGCCTGACCGATGCCCACGGGGCGCCGATTGAACCTAGGGACAGCCTTGATCTCAGTTTCCTGGCTCCCGAGGCTGCCGCGAACAACGGCAACCGTCCTTACTTGTTCTTTGAAAATCCGCGCTGGCCGGACGAACAATCCGGCAGCGCCCGCCGCGCGATTCTGGACCTGGACCTGAACTACTATGTCCCCTGCCGCGTGCGGGGCAAAGCGATTGCCTATCTCGGGCTAGGCAGGACGAAGGCGGGAGACTATCTCTCGAGCGAAGATCTTTCGCTGGTACAAACGGTTTGCGGCTATTTCGCCGTGGCGCTCGAGAACTCGCGCCTCGTGCAGTCGCTTGAAAAAAAGGCCGCCGAGTTTGAGCGTCTCAAAGACTACAACGAAAACATCGTCGAGTCGCTCAATGTCGGTATCCTAGCCCTGGACCAGGATGAGCGCGTCGAAAGCTGGAACACTCAGCTCGAGCTGACGTTCGGCATTCCCCGGGACGTCGCGGTTGGCCGCCGGCTGATCGAGCTGCTGCCGGGGGCGCTGGTCGCCGAACTCCAAAAAGTGAGAGGCGAGTCGGGCATTCAAAACATCTACAAGTTCCCGCTGCGCGCCAATGAATTCCCGGAGGAGTTCCAGCCGAAATCCAGTTCCAACGGACCCGGACGAGGCGCTGACCAGGAACGGATCCTCAATGTGGCAATCGCGCCGCTAGTGGCGAAAAACTTCGATCACATCGGGCGGCTCATCATTATTGATGATGTGACCGAGCGGGTCGAGCTAGAAGAACAACTCATCGAGGCCGACAAACTAGGCTCTATCGGTTTGGTGGCAGCGGGTGTCGCGCACGAAGTCAACACGCCGCTCGCGGTCATCTCGAGTTACGCGCAGATGCTGTCCAAGCGCATCACAGGTGATCCTCAGCAAACCAAGATCCTTGACAAGATCACTTCCCAAACGTTCCGGGCAAGTGAAATCGTCAATTCCTTGCTGAATGTGTCGCGGACCGCCCGGCGCGAATTCGGCGAGTTGAATATCGGTCATGTCGTGAAAGAAACACTGGCGCTGGTCGAGCCCCAATTGAAGGAAGCCAGGGTGACCGTGGAAACAGAGTTGGACCCGGAAGCCTCGACAGTGGTCGGCAACTCAGGACGCTTGCAGCAAGTCTTCCTCAACTTATTTATTAACGCCCGCGACGCCATGCCCGAGGGCGGCCGGCTCCGGGTGGAAACCCGCGCGGCCGGCTCGGCGGCTGATGAGGGAATGGCGACCGTCATTGTCAGCGATACCGGATCGGGCATCAACTCCAAGGATCTGAAGAAAATCTTCGATCCCTTCTATACAACGAAGACCCTAAACCGCGGGACCGGACTTGGC
Source organism: Bryobacterales bacterium (assembly GCA_965226185.1). Taxonomy (GTDB): domain Bacteria; phylum Acidobacteriota; class Terriglobia; order Bryobacterales; family UBA6623; genus CBDCYS01. Next base: position 542,574 of record CBDDCT010000007.1, on the reverse strand, counting down.
TTGGCGGTCAGCTACGGCATCATTCGCGAGCACTCGGGTACCATGAGTGTCGAGAGTACGCCGGGGCAGGGTACTTCCTTCCGGATCGACTTGCCGCTGGCCAGGAAAGCCATTCATGCCTAGGGCGTCTTCCCAGCTTGCCAGCAAGGCCAAAGGCAACATCCTCATCATCGACGACGAAGACGCGATTCTCGAAAGCCTCGAGACATTGCTCGAGCTGGAGCAGTATGAGGTCTCGACCGCGTCCGACGGAGCCGCCGGCATTGCCGCGCTCGATTCCAAGAGCTTCGACCTCGTGCTGCTCGACTTGATGCTTCCGGACCGCTCCGGGCTCGACGTGCTGGAGGACGTCCGCTCGCGCGACAGGGAAACGCCGATCGTCATGCTGACCGCCTACGGCTCGATCGAAATAGCGGTGCAGGCTATTCGGCTTGGAGCCACCAACTTTTTCACCAAACCTTGGAACAACGAAAAGCTGCTCCTCGAAATCGATCAGACAATTCAGCGCCGCAGTCTCGAACGCGAAAACGCCCATCTCAAGAATGTCCTCAAAGCGCGCTTCAGTTTCTCGAACATCATTGGAAAAAGCGACAGCATGCAGCGCGTCTTCGACTTGGTGGGCCAGGTCGCCCCGAGCCGCTCGACCGTGCTGATTCACGGGGACAGCGGCACCGGCAAAGAGTTGATCGCCAAAGCCATCCACGCCAATTCACCGCGAGCCGGCAAGGCGTTCGTGCCCGTCAACACCGGCTCGATACCGCTGGACTTGCTCGAATCGACGTTGTTCGGCCACGTGCGCGGCGCGTTTACAGGAGCCATTCAAACCCGCCGGGGGTGTTTCGACGTGGCCGATGGAGGAACGATCTTCCTGGATGAGATCAGCACTCTCAGCATCGACACCCAGGCAAAGTTGTTGCGGGTCATACAAGAGCGAGAGTTCATGCCGGTTGGCGCCAGCGAAGCGGTGAAGGTCGACGTGCGCATCGTCGCCGCCACGAACGACGACTTGGAAAAGCTGGTTGCGGAAAGCTCTTTCCGCGAAGACCTCTACTACCGCCTCAACGTCATCCAGGTCAACCTCCCCGCCCTGCGCGAGCGTCGCGAGGACATCCCGCTGCTGAGCAGTCACTTCTTCGACAAGTATTGTCAGGAAAACGAGCGGTTCCTCGATGCCAACGGCCATTCATCTTTGGGATTCTCTCCGGGAGCGATGAAGATCCTGATGAACCACAATTGGCCGGGGAACGTCCGTGAGCTGGAGAACGTTGTGGAACGCGCCGTGGTTTTGGCCACCGCCCCCGAGGTCGGCGCCGACCTGCTGCCCGAGGCGCTATTGGGTACCGACGGAGCGGAGAGAATGCGCATGCCGGTGACGTTCAAGCCCGCCGCCGGAGCGAGCCTTTTCGAGATTGTCGAAGAGTTTGAGCGCCGGGTGCTTCTCGAAGAACTAGAGAAAGCCGGGTGGAGCCAAACTGAAGCCGCCAAGCGCCTGCGAGTCGCCCTCTCCACCCTCAATCAGAAGATCCAGCGCCTCAACATCGACGTCAAGCGCCACCGAGAGCTGTCACAGTCCAGCCGCTCGGCCTAACCCGCATTTCTCACCACCTGACGGCCGAAGCACGCGATGAGAAAAGCGGGCTGAGGTGACCATTCCGAGCGCTAACCGTAAGGCGGCGCCCATGCGCCCACGGCCTGGACGGCGGCCCAACCCAAGGGGACGAAAACCTTTGGGCTTTCGACAGAGCGGATCAGCATCCGTGGCCGTTCCCGGTTCAATCCAGCTCCAACAGATATCCCTGCTTGCCGACGTTTCGCGCCTGCGTGGAGCCCATCTGAATCGAAACCCCGGCGGCTTCGTGGATGTGGCCGCAGAAGAAATGCCGCGGGGCGTGCGTCTCAATGAACTCGCGGACCGCGCTGCTGCCGGCGTGGACGCCGCCTCGAACTTGATCCAGCCGCGTGTTGGCCGGCGGAGCGTGGCAAACAAGCGCCAGTGGTGAAAGCCCGGCAAATTTCGCGAGCCTCTGGGCCAGTTCCCGCTCGCTATATTCACCGGGAGTGTCGAAAGGCGTGGGGCTGGAATATCCAAGGCCGGCAACCGAATAACGGCCAGCTTCGAACACCTGCTCATGAAAGTTCCGAAACCCAAACTCTTCGCAAAACCGGCTGATCTGGCCGGCCGACTCATGGTTGCCCGGCAGTACCCACAGCTTCTCGCCCAGGGACTGCAGCACCCGCCCGCATTGGGGCAGACCTTTCGCCCAGGTCACCAGATCGCCCGCCGAAATATACAGGTCCGCCGGCGTCGAAATGACTCGTTCGAGAGCCGCCAAGTCGTTATGGATATCGGAAAAGATTTGGATCCTCATCAAGCCACCAGCGCAAGGCCGAAGCTCCAATTCTCACACGCTTTCCATTCGGGCGGGAAGATTGCGCTTTCGTGCCTTGTGGGCGTCCCGTTAGGAGCTGGAACCGGTAGACTGTAAATCTCACCCCGGCTAAACTGTAAATCTTCTCAAGATGGTTCGGTCCATCCGCGGATCAGCCAGTATGGGCGCTTGGCTACGGAAAGCTTTCGCGAAACAGCCGGAAGAACTTCCGCTCAAAGGCAAGCCGCCGGTTCGCCGCGAGAAAGCGTATTCCGCTGAAACTGGATACGTCTATCAATACTTCTATGAAGGATACCGCGAAACTGGTACGGGTGAAGGAGCGGGAAACGAATATGTTTTCACCGTTAGCTCGGACCGCGCTTCGAGCTTCACGATCACGTTGTCCATGAGCCACCAGATCATGGAAACCTGGCAGCAAAACCACAAGCGCGAACTCAACGCCACCGAACAATACGCCCTGGTCAAGATGACCCTATTCCAGATATTCGACGAACGGGCGAATTTCAGCGGGCCGACGGAAGTCGCCGTCACCCGCGACGACATTGAAGAACACGCGGTAACGCTGGACTTTCTATAGCTGGCTGTGCAGCTATCCGCGAGTCCTTACGCTAACCCGCATTTCTCATCGATTCCCGAAAACGGGGTTGGCGGGGCGCGCGGGATGGGATTTCATGGTCTTGAGGCGGCATCGCCTCTCGGCGGGGCCGCCGTGGGGCAGAAACGGCCCGGCATGCTGTCCGCGACCCTGGCCGAGGCGTTTTTCGTCTGTTTTTGGGCAAACCTCGATTGCCGCCCCTGTCGAGCCCTGTGTGCTTCAAGTATTACTTGAACTCGCCTTGCCGTTTTCAGCAGCGCCGCGGCTCCCCCCGTTCGAGATTCTCATACGCTTGGGCGAACACCCCCGCCCAGGCGTATCCCGTCGCCAGCGAAATCCACACTTTGCGCGCCGTGATCCGGATGCGCGCTCCGATCTTCAACAACCGCAGCCGGATCGTCGTGCATTGCGCCCGCGCCATCTTCGTCCCCGCCAACCCCAGCCGCCGCAGCGTCTCCAGCAAACAGTACCCGATCGATGAAAAATATAAGCGGATCTGATTCGACCGCAATAGCGCGGTCGAGGTGCGGTCGGCGAACAGCCCCAGCTGCTGCTCCTTGATGCGGTTCTCCATCTCTCCGCGGGCGCAGTAGATCGTCTCGTATAAGTGTTGCGCCGCCGCTTGCTTGGGCGTCAGCGACGTCACCACGAAACGCGGGTTTTCGCCCTTCGCCAGATACTCCGCCTTGGCCACCACCCTGCGCCCCCGCGCCCAGCTGGTTCGCGTGCGGTAGCGGAAATCCCCGAACGCCCGGGCCGCCTTGCCCCTCTTGGCGAAACGCCGCCGCGCCAGCTTCATCCGTCTCTTGATCAGGCGCTCTAAACGCTCGTTTTTCGCCAGTCCGAACACGTAATCCACGCCCTGGTTCTCGCACCAGCTCATGATCTCGTCGCGGCAAAAACCGCTGTCGGCCCGCAGCAGGATCTCGACCTCGGGCCACACCCGCCGCAGTTGTTCGACGATGCGCCGGACCTCTTCGAGCGACCCCGCCGAGGCGTCGATGTTGGACGGCCGCAGGCGCGCGCACAGCAACTGGTCCCCGGCGAAAATGTAGAGCGGCAGGTAGCAATAGTGTCCGTAGTAGCCGTGAAAAAAGCGCCCCTCTTGGCGGCCGTGCAGCGCGTCGTCGGTGGCGTCGAGATCGAGCACGATGCGCTCGGGCTGGCACGGCTGCGATTGAATGTAGAGCGAGGTCAGCAGACGGTCGGCCGCGCCCGTGTCGAGAACGATCTTCTTGTAACGGCTTTGCGCGCCGGCCTTGGCCGGGGTCAACTCCAGGCGGTTGAGAGTGCTCTTGCCGGCGCCCGCCTTGCCGCGGTCTTGGGCTCGGCGGCGCTGCTTGCCTTCGAGGTCTTGTTTGCCGCTCAGCAGGGCCAGCAGCGGGTCGGAGCGCAGCTGATCGTGATCGTTGAGGTCCTCATAACCCAGCGCCAGCCCGTAGACGCGCTGCGAGACCAGCTCGCGCACGCTGTGTTCGACTTGCGCGGGCTGGCGGTGATCACGGAAGCAGGCGGCGAACTGCCGCACGATGCCGCTGCGCTGTTCGGTCTGGCGCAACAGCATGGCGCCGCCGTCGGAGGTGATCATGCCGCCGTCGAAACGGGCTACCACCTGGCGGCGGCCATGGTCGGCGAAGGTGAAGCTGGTTTGGGTACACTCTGTCATGGCAGGGGTCGCTTTCTTGCTGGCTGAAACATATTGTAATCATTATGTTTGTGCCACAAAAGGCGGCCTTCCGCCAACCCCGCGATGAGAAATCCGGGCTAATTCCCAATCGCGGGGTTCGCGCAGGACTGGGGAAAAACCTACTTGCCGCCTAGGATTTCGCCGTGGGGCTTGCCGCTGGTGATTTCTTGGTAGGCGACTCGGATTTGCTCGGCTAGACGGCCGCCGACCCAGTTTCTTACCGAGGGCGATAGCTTGATCGAAGTGGACACGGCTTCATCACCTTCAATCTTGACGATCTCCGTCACGCTTTTCTTCGCGTCGACGGCGGATTGCGCAGCCTGGGTCAGCTCCCGGAAAAACTGCAATTGACCGTTGATGATTTCCATGCCTCCCGGGCCGCCGTGACCAGGCAGCACGCGCTCGATGTCGAGCCGCTTGACCGCCGCGATCACGTTGGGCCAGTTCAGCGTGTTGCCGTCGCCGGTGTAGTTGAAAGGACCGTTGACGATGGCATCGCCGGTGCAGATGATCCTTTCCTTGGGCAAATAAACGAAGGCGTCGCCGCGCGTGTGGGCCCAGCCGAAGTGGTGGAACTCGACGCGGCGGGTTTCATCCTCGAGCACAAAGGGGCTTTCCGTGAAGGTCTTCGCGGGCGGTTCGACCGTGTCGAGCTTCAGATCGGCGACGTCCTTGCGCTGCCGGGCGGCTTCTTGCCAGCGGGCCGGCTCGTATCGCTTCATCTCTTGAGCGACACCAATATAAGCCAGGGTCGTCGCACCAGCCTGAGTCCAAACCGTGTTGCCATAAGCGTGGTCACCGTGATGATGGGTGTCGAAGACGTACTTTACCGGCTTGTTCGAAAGCTTCTTGATGTCTTCGAGAGCCAGCCGGGCGCCACTCGGAAAATTGGCGTCGACTACGATCAGGTAGTCCTTCATCTCGATGAAGATGTTGTTGCAGTGGCCCATCGCGGCTTGCTCGCCCTCGCGGAACCACACGCCGGGCGATATGTTTTTCACCGTGCCGGGTTGAGCCTCGCCGCGGTAGGCCCAAAAAGCCAGCGTGGCCAGCAAAAAGAAGGGGGCCATCAGGAGAATTCGTCTACTGCTCATAGCTTCATGTTTTTGGTCTGCTCCAGTTTAGCGAACCGATCGGGGAAATAGGGATCAGGCCAGAAGAATCGCGCGTTGATCGCCGGATCCAAAGCCGTGCTGAGAAGCTGCGTTCTTTCGCCAGCGGGCGGCGTGCTTGGACACAAAGCAGCTTCAAGGGCGGCTTATCGGCGCGCTTCAAAACACAGGAACGGGCAGCCACACCAGGGGGGGAATCTATCAGACAAATACGAGGGACAGCCGGCGAGAGCTAGAGCGCCTTTTGCAGAACCTCGCCAAGATTACCAATCGCCTGCTCGTCATCGCTTTTGCTGGCCGCGCCGGCTTCGGCCGTGGCAGTCTGTTCTGGCTTGCGGCGCTTGCGGGGAGGCTTGGCTCGGGCCGGTCTTTCCCCTTTGGCGTGCGCTTCTTTGGCTTGCAGCAGGCGCCCTTCGATGGGTGCGCGGTGGAAGCGCTGGATGATCGCCTGCATCTCTTCGGAGTTCGGCGCTTCGACGAACGCATAACCTCTCGACTCCTGAGTTTCGAAGTCACGGATGACCCGCACGGAGTCGCTGACCAGGTCGCTGCCTTCGATCCACGACTTGATGTCGTCGGCCGTGACCCATTGTGGTAAGTTGCCCAGATAAATGTTATAGCCCATTCATTTCACACTCTTCGTTTGAGTTTTACCTCCGGAATGATCGTCTGCCGAATAGGGCGCACGACTACGTCTCATACGCCGTACGGGAAGGGTACATCAGGGAGAACCCGTCAGTATAGCATAGGCCTCTGAAGGGAGTGCTAGTGGTGCGCGGCATTGGGGCAACAGCGTTCGCCAAAACAGATGAGCGATACATTGGTTTGGAACTCACGGTGCGGCGGCCGTCGGCACATCCCAGTACGAGCTTCACAAACTCGCACTAATCCGCGGCTCCGCTGGCCAGCGGCGGCGGCGTCCGCCTTGGGGTCTGCGATTCCGCCAAAATCTTGATATGCCGCAGCACCCGAAGATGAATCTGGTGAATGATCCCGTCCGACCAAATCTTCCAATACGCCGCGGGCCAAAGGCTATGCCGGTACCAGGTCGTCCCCTCGAGCCGGGTTCGCCCCCGCGGTAAAGGGCTAGAGCAGTTTCAACTATAATATAAACGGCACTGGCGAAACTTCGGCGCAAGGACGATGGCGAGAGCTTACTCGGATGATCTGCGTCAGAAATTGATCGAGGCGCATCAGCAGGGAGACGGAAGCCTGTCGGCGTTGGCCCAGCGGTTCCACGTCAGCGAGGGCTGGGCCAGGAAGGTGTCGGCGGCGTTTTACCGCAGCGGCAGCTGGGTGCGGCCACCGTCAGGGCCGCGCGGTCCCCGCAGCAAGTTCAGCGACGAAATACGGCGGCGGCTGTATGAGTGGATCGAGGAGCAGCCGGATCTGACCTTGCAGCAGTTGCAGTCGCGGCTGCGCGGCGAATTGGGGTTGAAGGCCAGTATCGGACGGCTGTGGAGTGTGTTGCGCGAGATGGGGCTGCGCTTAAAAAAAAGTCGGTCTACGCCGCCGAGCAGGATGTCGCCGCCGTCGCGCGGCGTCGCGCGCTCTGGCGTGAACAGGTGAGCCGGATCGACCCGGATCGGTTGATTTTCCTGGACGAAAGCGGCATCACCACCAGCATGACCCGCCGCTGCGGACGTGCTCTTGGGGGCCGCCGTGTGCGCCAAGGCGTGCCTGCGGGGCATTGGCGAACACTCAGCATCTTGGGGGCGATTCGGTCTTCCGGATGGCTGGCCGCGATGAGCATCGAGGCGGCGACCGACAGCGAGATCTTCCTCACTTATCTGGAGCGGGTGTTGGCTCCGCAACTCCAACCCGGCGATGTCGTGGTGATGGACAATCTGGCGGCGCACAAGGTCGCCGGGGTGCGCGAGCAGATCGAATCACGCGGCGCTGAGTTGCTCTACTTGCCGCCCTACTCACCCGACTTCAACCCCATCGAACAGTGCTGGGCCCAGATCAAGCAACACCTGCGGGCTGCCCAAGCCCGCACGCTTTCCGCCCTCGAACAAGGCCTCACCGACGCCCTCGCCACCGTTGCTCCGCACCACGTTCAAGCTTGCTTCCGCCACTGCGGCTATGGACTATGAGAGCTCTGAATTTGCTCTAAGAAGAAACTGACCGCCATCCGACTCCAGGAAGCCACTTAGGTGAGGAGGATGAACCGCTTCGTAGGGAGTCCACTCCTGCATCGGTGGAGGATTGGATGTGACCGAAAACTTCAGCAAGCGGGGTTCCTCCCAGACCTCGATCGGCTCCACGAAAGCGCCGGTCGAAAAGACGCAGTGACGCACCGCCCCAGGTCCGGCACCCGCAATCTCGGCACGAATTGGATACGCGATCCCCAGGCGGAAAAGCCACTCTTGAGGCTCGGGAAGCTCGCTAAACGAAACCACCTGTTTCCAAACCGCCGCCGGCGCCGCTTGAATCTCGATCGAAGTGCGAACCTCGAAAACCGGAGCCGGCGGTTGGGAGGCGTTCTCGGCCACCAGCAGCAACGGCAAGGCCGCCACAAGCGCCGGGTACACGTGAGCCGCTTCCCAGCCCGCTCCGCCCCGGCGCTGGATCAGGTAGCCGACAGCGCCTCCAAGCAGAGCCAGCGGAAGGGCCAGCGGCGCCGCCATCATGACGCAGATCAGCCCTTCGATGGCGGTCGCGATCAACAAGGACACCCAGATGAAAATGGCAATCGTCGCCTCCAGTAGACAGATCAGCAAACTCCGAGACTCGTGATAGGTATAGACAAGTACGGAAACCAGACCGACACAAAACGGCAGTCCAACAAACAGCCCCCAGCCGTAGTTCCCCAGACCCTCGGTAGCGAGCAAAACCACCGGAAGCCCCAGCGCGGTAGTAGCCAGCAGACCCATCGCGGCGCTTCCAATGGGATGAATCGGAATCAGGCGGTCGAGCCAGGACTCGCGGCGAGTGGTTGCCTCCGGCGTCCTCTCCGGAAGCACGCAGAGGATCAGGAAGAAAAGCAAATTCAGAAAGGGCAGAAAGAAGAACGCCACTCCCCACGCGGGCAGGCCGGCCGATTGCAAGCGCTTGAGGGTCATGGCCAGTCCAACCCAAATAAAGGGCAGCGACATCGCCACCATGACGAGCAGGAACCGGGTGTCCGCATCGGTCAGCGACGGAAACTCCACGGGAGAGATCCAATAGTTGAACAACCCCCACTCCCGCTCAAAAACGGCGCTGGAGAGGACGCGGTCCATGTTGTGTTAGAGCGCGAATCCTATCAGTCCCACGAGGGCGTAACGGCCGCGGCCGGCGGTTCCCTTCCAGGTCCAAAGTTCAGAGATTGTCACGCTCGCCTCCCGAGCCCTATCCTGAGCCCCGTCCTGAGCCAACGACCCGCATGGCGAAACCGCCACTTCCTTTTCGGCCCAGGTCTGCCCCGCGGATCAGCAGGACAATGTGTGCACTTGCCCTCGGCCGGAATCGAAGCAAAGCCGCGCGGCAACACTAGCTCCTTTCCTTGGCTGCGCTTAACCCCAAATCGGCCCGTGGAACTTCGGTCTAGACCGCCACGGCACGCAGCAACTCTCTTGCCTCACCGACTAGGAAAATAGACCCGGTGACGACAATCAGGTCCTCCGCCGATGCTCCCGCGCGCGCCTGTTCCATGGCTTCGTCGATGCTCCGCGACAACGAAATGTGCTCGTGATGATGGTCGGCGATCGTCAGTAGTGTTTGGGGGCTGGCCGATCTTGCTACCGCGGCGCGCGTCAGAATAACCCGATCCGCGCACGGGAACAAGCTGCTCGCCACCTCGTCGATCGCCTTGTCTCGGACGGCCCCATAGATTAAATGAATGCGGCGTCCGTTTTCGTGCTTCGTCAAAAAGTTCGCCAGGGCGCGAGCCCCGGCTGGGTTGTGAGCGGCGTCGAGAAGAACCTCCGGCCGGCCCGGCAGCCGCTCCAATCGCCCAGGCCATTCGGTACTCCCGATCCCGCGGGAGATAGCCGTCGGCGGCGCTTCCAGCGCGTCAAGAGAGGCCGCGGCCGTTAACGCATTCCATACTTGATGCTCTCCGGCAAGGGGAAGTGCAATTTCGATTGTTTTTGCCGGGGAATTCTCGTCCGGCGTTTTCCAGGCTTCAAAGCGGTAGCAACCCCGCTGCTCGGAGAGGCTCCGTGCTTGCCAGTCTCGGCCGATGCGAATCACCTCCACTCCGAGCTGCTTGGCGCGCTCCTCGATCACGGCCCAAGCCTCGAGGCGCTGTGGAGCCACTACCGCGCGAGTGCCCGGCTTGAGGATGCCGGCCTTCTCGGCGGCGATCGAAGCCTTGCCCTTGCCCAGAAAACGCTCGTGGTCCAGATCGACCTGAGTAATCACCTCGAGCGCCGGGTCAACGACATTCGTCGCGTCGAGACGTCCTCCCAGGCCGACCTCGACAATGCCCCAATCGACCCCGGCATTGCGGAAACCGCAAAACGCAACGGCGGTCACGGACTCGAAGAATGTGGGGTGCGCTTGCCGCCCCTCGCGCGAAACCAGCCATTCATTTGCCGCCCGCACTTCCTCGACCGCTGCCGTGAAACCGCTGTCGCTGACTTCCGCGCCATTCAGCCGCAGCCGCTCGTTGAACCTTGCCAGGTGGGGGGAGGTGTAGAGCCCCGTTGTTTTGCCGGAGGCCCGCAGGCCCGATTCGATGAAGGCCGCTGTCGAGCCCTTGCCGTTGGTTCCGGCGATGTGGACCGTCTGGAAAGATCGCTGCGGTTGGCCAAGCCGCGCCGTCAGGCGTTCCATCCGCTGTAGCCCGAAATTCGAGCCGCGAATGTCACCCAGCAATGAGAGCAGGTAACGGACTGCCTCCAGATAGGTCATTCCGCCGGGCCGCAAAAAAAGTCCAACGCATGAGCGACAAAATCTTTCATCTCAGGACGGGGAACCAAGGCGTCGATCATGCCGTGCTCGACCAGAAACTCCGCCCGCTGGAAGCCCTTGGGCAGCTTCTGGCGAATCGTTTGTTCGATCACGCGGGGGCCGGCGAACCCGATCAGCGCTCCTGGTTCGGCCAGGTTGAGGTCTCCCAGCATGGCGTAGCTGGCCGTCACGCCGCCGGTCGTGGGATCGGTGAGAATGCTGAGATAGGGGATGCGCGCCTGAACGAGCTTGACTAGGGCGCTTGAGATTTTCGCCATCTGCATCAGGCTGACCGCGCCTTCCATCATGCGCGCGCCGCCGGAAGCGGATACGATAATCAGCGGCAGGTTTCGCTGCTGTGCTCGCTCGATGGCGCGGGTGATTTTTTCTCCAACGACGGCTCCCATGCTGCCGCCAATAAAGCGGTACTCCATGACACAAACGGCGACCGCACGCCCTTTCAACGTGCCCACAGCGGAGATGATAGCGTCCTTCAGGCCCGTCGTCTTCTCTGCTTTCTCGAGCCGCTCCTGATAAGTCTTATAGTCGACAAACCCTAGAACGTCGGTTGTGCGCAGGCTGTTGTCAAACGTGTCCCAGTTCTCATCGTCCAGCAGAAACCTCAGGCGGGTCAGCGCGTCGATTTTGAAATGGAACCCGCACTTGGGACAGACCATCTGATTGGCTTCGAGGTCCTTTTTCCAGATAGTCGCGCGGCAGGAGTCGCACTTGATCCATAGGCCCTCGGTGCGCACACGCCGCTGCTCGGGCTGGGCATCGCCGTCTTTCGGCTTTTCAAACCAGGCCATGGAATGCTGGGAAACTCCGGCTTGTTGCTAATGCGGGCCAACCGCCTGGCCGGTTGCGGGAAACTTCGCTTAATCGCTCGATCATAGCAGATGCGGTTCTGGGGCTCTGGAACACGCAGAGAGGGCGATCGGGGGAATGTCGTCCGTATCGAGGTTGAGCAAAACGCCGCGAACCAAGCCTGGGTGCGCGGACTCGGGTGAGACTGCCATGCCCCCCCGGTCGTCTTAGGCGCTTAGCGACACGGCCTCGTTTGCCGTGGAGACGATTCGCCGCCGGTGGCATGCGGTGGGCCAGCCGAAGTATCCGCGGGCCAGCCGGCTGCTGCCGCCCGGAGCAACCGCACTTCACTTTGTGCGTGCGAACCGCACTCCAACTCTCAACGCTTTCGGCCCAGAACAGCGTTCCGCGCTCCATGATGAACTCCCCGACGAAAAGATCATCATTCGCCGTCGTAGGTCACTGCCCGAACACGCTGTTTAACGCAACTCCGCCCGCCCAGCGAGAATAGGCTAAGCGAAATTCGGATGGGACGCCCTGCGTGCACCTCGGGGTTCAGGATGTATTCACTCGAAATCCCAGTTTAGTTTTAGTGGCTGCGGAGCGCACCACTCCTAGAAACTAAACCGCAGCAGAAAGCGAAAGGTTCGCCCGTCGTTGAGCGTGTTGGTGATCTGGCCGAAATTGGCGCCGCTCAGTTCCCCGCCCGGCTCGGCGAACTGGGGCGTGTTCAAAAAGTTAATCGACTCGGCCCGAAATGTGAGCGTCTTTTCTCCGGCGATCTTCCAGCTCCGCGAGAGAGCGAAGTTCACGTTGCGGATGCCGTCTTTGCGAAAGGCGTTGCGGGCCAGGTTGCCCCGGGCTTCTCCCGGCTGGATGAAAGCGAAAGCCGAGCGGGGCAGCCGCAAGGCGGCGGTGTCGGGGTGATCGATGCTTCGGCCCAGGATCGAGGGGTCGACAATATCAGGACGGTCGCCGGACGCTCCGTCCACATTGCCGAATCCGGGACCGTCCGAACCCGAGCGAACGACGAAAGGCGTACCCGTTTTGAGCAGGACAACCGAAAACAACTCCCAGCGCCCGAAGGCGCGATTCCAAAAAGTCTCGGCGCCGCCAAGCCTCGGAGTTTGGTAGGTGAGGCGCCACGAAGATGCGTGAGGCTGATCGAAGTTGCTCAAGCCCTTGACGTCGCCGTGGACTTCAAACTCGGTCTGACTGCGCCCCCCGAAAGCGTCGCGAGTGCCCGCGTTGCTGGCGTAATGCGCGCCCAAGTCAATGGCTTTGCTGAACCAATAGGACCAGTCCATCGAAAGACCGTGCCAGCGCGAGGTCGTCAGGCTTGCTTTTGCCGCGTCGTAGTAAGCCCGTGAACCGTTCAGGATGTGGCGTATGTCGAAGAAACGCGGGTCGGGTCTTCTGTCGTTGACCGTCTTGGTCGTCAGCTCAATCCCCGGCACGGATCGAGCCCTGTTGAACGGCCACCCGGCCAGCAGGCGGTGCGTGCGGCTTCCCAAATAGCCCAGGCGAAGGGTCCAATTCCTCGCCGGGGCGAATTCCCAGCTAAAGTTGTACTGGTGAGAGTAGGGCGCTACGAGATCGGGTGAAATCCGGGTTACCGTGCTGCGGGCGTTGGGGTCGAAGGCATCCAAAGACAGCCCCGCCAGTGGATCCAGCAGGTTCGGCGCGGTCACGCTGACACGAATGTTTTGGGGCGGATTGAACCTTTCCTGGCTATAGGTCGCCGCGAAAATCTCCCCGTAATGCAGCCCGTAGGCGCCTCGGAAAATACCCCACGCTCCCGCCCGGTAGGCAAAACCAAAGCGCGGAGCGAAATTGTTGCAGTCGCAACCATAGGGGAGTTCTGAAAGACCGTTCACCTCAATCGGCGTGGTGACCGGCTCATACCGGATACCCAGGTTGAAGGTCAGATTGGCGGTGGCTCTCCATTGATCTCCCATGAAGTACTGCATGCGCCAGCGGCGAAATCCCCGATGGGTATTGCCTATGCCTTTTAGGAACCTGCTGGGGGTTCCCAGGCGAATATTCGTGATCGTATCCCGCGTTCCGCCAAACTCGTCCTTGAAGTCGCTGTTGAACATGATCATGCCGGTGTGGCCGGAGCTCTCCACGCCGTTGAGCTGATCTCGCGCAACCGCGGCACCCCCCGTTAACAGGTGCGCACCCCGAGTGTGACGGACCATTGCGGCGTAGCGAAACTGGTTCTGGGCGCGGTCGAGCGGGACACTCGAGGTCCCTAGCGTCTCAATCTCCCGGCCGGACCATATCATAGGGCCTAGAGCGGACTCGTCCTGAACGATCAAAGACGTCACGCGCTGGAATCCGGCCGATACGTCGGAGCTCGTCCGGGCGGACCAGGTTCTGTTCCACGTCATCTTGCCATCATGCGAGCGCGTCGTGGTGTCCGAGTTCTGCCCCTTGACCAGTTGGAAAGCGTTTACGATTTGGGTATTGAAGCGGTAGTTGAAAAAAAGCGCGTCCGACTCGCCGGCCGCTTGATCGAACCGGGCGCCAATGGAATCGCCGTCGATCTGTTGAGGCGCATTCGTGTTGAGCGCGCGAGGATTGATGTCGGTTCGGTTCGGCAGCTCGTCGGGAAACGAATCTAGAATCCTGGACACATACGCTCTCAGTCGCGGGTCCGCGGCCAGCGGCGTTCGCTCGTCTGGAGCCGGAACCAGGACGTTTCCGTTGACATTGCCCCGAATTCTTTGCTGGTTTCCGTCGACGGTGAAGTGTCCGCCGCTCCACAACGGCGTGCCCAGCCGGAAGCCGTAGTCGTTGGTGCGGGCCGGCTTGACACCGCCGACTTGAAAGAACGACCGCGCCGAGAACACGCTGTTGTTGTGCGACTCGTAGATGTTTCCGTGAAAGCCCGAGACCTTGGCGGCGGGAAGGTGGATTTGGCCGGCCGGCGCGCCTCCGAACTCCGCTCCGAAGTAGCCTTTGTCCGCGTCAAAACCTGGAATGATCGTGGCCGTCGTGCCCAGGCGAATATTGAGTTCTTTCAGGACATTGTTGTCAATCAATGTGATATCGACATTTTCGTTGCGGCGGCTCTCACCGGAAGATGAATCGACTTGGCCCAGGAGATTGAGTGCCGTCCGGTCCGCGCTGGAGCCAGCCGTCTGGCCGCCCGCGGCGCCGGAATCGCTCGGGGCCTCGGCGGGTTCCGCCGCGGCAACGGCGCCACTGTCAGAAACGGGTGCCGCTGCATCGGATTGCGAATCCGCCTTTGGGGGCGTGCTTTCGGATCCAGTCAGCGAGTCCGCGGCGAGGCTCGATACCGCGAATAGGACCGTCACGGCCGCGAGTTTCCACCACCCGGCAGAGCGGCGTAGCAGGCAGATTCTCACCAGCACGCCTGGCCGATACTTCATGGACGCGGCGATAGTCCGCCGCCTCCAGACCACAGGCAGACGCCAACTCATATTCATGGGGAAGAGGTTGACCCGGACAGCGACGGCACCGGGCACTTAGCCCCGTCGAAGTGAAGGACCCCTCTCACTAATTAGGTTATCGCGCGGCCGGGTTGGTGTGCACGTCTAAGTGAGCCCGATTTCGATACCGGCCCCGTCGGCGATCATGATTCAATGCTTTGGATCCCGACGACGGCTCGGTACGCCGTGCCGCTCGCCTTCGCGGAGGGTTTGCTAAGCTAGCTGGCACTGACTAGTCCGGCCTGCCGTGTGTTTCCATCGGCTGAGAGTGCCGAGCTCTGCTGCCGGGTGACAACTTTCAGGAGGCGTTCATGCGTGCGTACCTAATGCGGACACTGATTTTGGCTCTCGTTCCGAACTTGCTGTTTGCGGCTCCAATCGTCGAACGTCAACAGAAACTCTACGTCCTGAGCAGCGCCGCCGACGAGCTGACCGTCATCGATGTCGCCACCAGCCGGGTGCTGAAGACCATCAAGGTTGGGAAACTGCCTCACGGGATCGCCGCGCCACGTTCCCAAGACGTCCTTTATGTCTCCGCCGAAGGCGAGGACGCCCTAACGATCGTCGACCCCGTTCGAGACGTGGCCATCAAGAAGCTCAGCGTGCTCGGGAAGCGTCCGAACGAAATCGAAGTGACCTCCGACGGCCGTTACGTCTATGTCCCGGCGGCGATGGACGGCCGTTATGAAGTCTTTGACACCAGGCTGGAGAAGGTGATCGCCCGGATTCCAACCGACGGCACTCCGCACAACGTGGTGAGGTCCCCCGATGACCGTTATATGTACTTCTCGCCGCACGACCGCGGCACCGGTTCCGCCGAGCAAGCAAAAGCCGACGGCCGGCCCGCGTCGCTCAACAAGAAGATCTACGTCGTCGACGCGCGGACTCACAAGCTGCTCCACACCATCCCCACCGGGAACACGCCGAGGCCGATTGTGATCAGTCCCGATGGCCAGCGCCTTTACGTCAACACCGACGAGCTGCTCGGTTTTCTTGTACTCGATCTCCCAGCACGAAAGGTGCTCCATACCGTCCGCTACGAGCTCACCGAGAAGGAAAAGATGGTCCGCAGCCGTTCGCATGGCATCGGCGTGACGCCGGACGGCAAAGAAGTGTGGTCAACGGATGTGAATCACAACCTCGTGCATGTCTTCGACGTCACCCAAAGCCCGCCCCGCCAGATCGCCCGAGTCGAAACCGGCAAGACACCGCTTTGGCTGACATTGACACCCGATGGGAAGACGGTGTACGTGGCCAACACGGCCGACGACACGATCTCGGTTATCGACGCCGCATCCAAGAAAGAGAAGACGCGAATCCACGTCGGAAAAGGCAAAGCACCAAAACGAATGCTCGTCCTGAGCGTGCCCAGCACCTAACCGGCAGCCCTTCTATCAGCATTGTCACTTGTTCTCCATAGCTGGGGCGCGGCAGGCTGCACCCCGGCAATTCTCAACAGTTTCGCTACCAGCGCCGCCACCGGCACAGCGGGAATTACAGGGAACGGTGAAACGAGTACTGGTACTTTCCTAATAATGTAATGGAACTGTACTCAATTTACCACCGGTACATTCGTACTTTTTTCGGAATCTTTCAACTTTCAACGAAAATGCTATTGCTTTCACACGCATCTAGGGCCAGAATGATCCAATAGGCTTCTGTTCCGCGCTGCTCAGCCGTGTCCGTGAAGCGGGGGGGCGATGAAGCAGGCGAGTCCCCGCCAGAAGTCCAAGCTATACCGGAGGAACGATCGTCATGGCGGCCAAAACTGGATCTGATCAGGGGTTTTCTCGGGAATCCGCACCGAGACCGGGACCTATCGGAGGGGCGAATCTCGATTCCGGAGAAGGCGGATTCATGCCGGAACTTCGTGTCGCCTTCGGCAAATCCGTTGAAGCGGTACGAGCGATGCCGAAACCGGCATTCCTGTCACGGGAATCCATCGGGCGCGTCCTGGCGAGCCGCCGCTTTCTGCAGTTTGGCGGGCTTGTCATCCTTCTCATTTTTGTCAACGGCGTCGATATTCCCTGGGCCGAGATGTCCGCCAAGGCGGTTGACCGTGTCTCCGGGCCATTCAACGCGGTTGCGCATAATTTGCAACAACCGGTGCAGGAGCGCTCGGCATTTTTCATCTACGAGGACTATGACAACGGTTTTGAGAACTTTGTAGCAGGCGAGTCTACCTTGAATGAGAATGGCCATATGAAGGTCAGCGGTTTTGCGCTGCATCCCAGCACGATGAACCTCACTGCTTATCGCATGGACTTCGACTTCAGGATCACCTCCGGCGCCCTGGGCTGGGTTGTGCGGGCTTCCGACAAAGAGAACTACTACGGGTTCAAGCTCACGCGAAAAGACTCCAGAGACTCCGAGAACTACCAACTCCAAAGGTACACGGTACTGGGCGGGGATCGGCTTCCGATTCGCGTTGAACAGAGGAGCATTCCGGGCTCCTTGTTGAACCCAGGATTCAATACGATTTCTGTCCGCGTCCGTCGAGACCAAATCAATACGTTTGTTAACGGAGAGGGTGTAGACCACTGGGTGGACTCGCACTTTGATCGTGGCGGCGTGGGCTTTTTCGCGTCCGCCGGCGACACCGCGCTGCTGCGGCAAGTTTCCATCACCGGCAACGAGGATGTTCTCGGGTTGATCCTTTTCGGAACGGTCGAAACCGTGCGGTCGATTCGCGAGTTCGTCTCCGCGCCACTAGCGTTTAGCCTGCGGCCGTTCCCCGGCAAAGAGACCCGCTGAAACCGTCGATTGCCACGGTCGGCTGCCGCGTTTATCTCCCGGGAAATTTTCACTCCTACAACTCGTAGCTGCATTGCGTGCCGCCAAAGAGATATCCAGGCGACTCTCCGCGGGCTTCCGATTGAGGTGCAGCCGTCCGTGGTAGCATTGCGGCGAAGGTTGCCATGAAGCCGGTCGCTCTCACCATCGCGGGCTCCGATCCATCAGGCGGAGCCGGACTTCAAGCTGACTTGAAATCGTTTCATCAGTTCGGCGTCTATGGAATGAGCGTCGTCACGCTCTTGACCGTGCAGAATACGGAGGGCGTGAGTTCGGTCGATCCCCTCGATCCAGCCTATGTGGAAAAACAGTTGCGCGCGGTGCTGAGCGATATCCCGCCTCAGGCGGCTAAGACGGGAGCGCTTGGAACAGCGGAGATCATTGAGACCGTGGCGCGATGGGCTGAGCGTCTCTCTTGCCCGCTCGTCGTGGACCCGGTCATGATCAGCAAGCATGGCGCGTCTTTGATCGCCGAAGAGGCGCGACAAACGCTCGCTCAAGAGCTGTTGCCAAGAGCGTTCCTTGTGACGCCGAACCTCCCCGAAGCGTCGGCGCTTTCCGGACGGGTCGTGGACAACCCGGACGCGATGAGGGCCGCGGCCCGGACGATTGCGGATCTAGGACCGAACGCCGTCCTCGTCAAAGGGGGACACCTGGAAGGCGACGCGCTGGACGTACTTTATTACGAGGGCCGTTTTGAAGAGTTTCGGGCCAGCCGCATCGATTCGAATCACACTCATGGTACGGGCTGCACCTATTCGGCGGCGATTACGGCCGAGCTGGCCAAAGGAGCTTCCTTGACCGAAGCCGTTCGCCGTGGCAAGCAGTTCATCACTCGGGCGATCGAGACTTCACCCGGCCTAGGCCGGGGCCGCGGGCCTGTCAATCATCACGCCAAAGTGGACTAGCAGCCGGTTGCGGTACGGTCATTTGGTGAGACCAGCAAATAGGGGACAGGTTGCCATTCGCGATAAAACGGTTTCATGAATTCCGAGAGTTTCCCTTTTTACGAACGGCGCTAACTCGCCACAATGGTCACGTCCGGCACGTTGTCTCCAAAGGCGGAGTTCCGAGCCGGTGACGATAGGGATCCGGGTGGAGTCCTGGGAGGAACTTCGGGAACGAATCCTGCAGGGGATCGCGGAGATCAACGCCGCTCCGGTCGTTCACCGCTGGAGGAAGTTCGAGGCGCTAGAGGCCGCGTGAGATGGATATCTTTTAGTGAAACAATACACTATTTGTTTGCCTCTAAGCGAGAGCTGACGGTGCTTCGTAAGCCATGGAGCTTCCGTCCTCGGAGGATTTGTCGGATGCCTCGTTTGCGCGGCGGGGGCCGAATTTACTCTTCCGCGGAACCGCGTTGTGGCGCCACGCCTTGACGAATCCCGCGAACGCTCCCGGTTCGAGCGGCGGACTAACCCAATAGCCCTGCACTTCGTCGCATTTGTTCTTTCGCAGGAATGCCAATTGTTCGATTGTTTCGACGCCCTCGAAGGTTACTCCTAGGTTGAGGCCATGGGCAAAAGCGATGAGCCCGGCGGCAATGGGAGATTCACCGTTTGACCTCGTGATCTCGCGAATGAAGACGCCGTCCATTTTTAGGCGGCTAACGGGGAAGCGGTGAAGATGCGTGACAAAGGAACATCCTGTACCAAAGTCGTCCAGCGAAATCTGGACACCCAGGCCGCCTAGCCGGCGGAGTGCTTGGACGGAGGTTTCAACACCCTCGACCAGCGTGGTTTCGGTCAATTCCAACTCCAGCAGCGTGCGGTCCAAACCTGATTCGAGCAGAGATTCGTGCACGGCTTCGAACAAGTGGGGGTGCTGGAGTTGGCGCGGCGAAATGTTGACGGACATCCGCATCCGCGGCAATCCGGCATCGTGCCAGGCCTTCGCCTGTTTGCAGGCCGCTCGCAGCACTCGTGCGCCGATGACGTTAATAAGCCCGGTTTCTTCAGCAACCGGGATAAACTCACCCCGCCAAATTAACCCTTGTCGCGGGTGTTGCCAGCGAAGGAGAGCCTCCGCCCCCGTGATTTTCCCCGAGCTGAGAGAGACAATCGGCTGGTAGTGGATCACGAATTCTTCTTGCTCCACCGCGCGTCGCAGATCGCTCTCCAATCGAGGGTAGAACGCAATATTTGAAGCGGCATGGAACATGCTGGACGTTGGCGCTTTCGAGAACATTTCTCTAGACCGCCGACCCTGCAGGGAGAGAGGGTGATCTCCCGAGAAGAGTTCCCCCCGTTGGGGTCTTACTCTCACGGATGAACCGAGAGCGTAGAAGCGCGGCGGCCACGCCCATGTGGCCCGAGGTCTCCAACATTTCAATGCGGGTCACGCGCCCTTGGCAACGCAACTGCACTTCTCGAGAAGCATCGAGCGCGACAACAAACTCGATGGGCGAGTCCGGCGCAATGTCGGCATCGACTGCAAGGTAGGCCCCTCGTGAACCTAGGTTCCGTGTTCGGCCCGGCAAATCAACCGCTCTACCGCCGATTCGGACGATAGTGACCGGCAACGCCAAGTTGAACCTCAACGACTTTCGACCCTCGTTGAAAGAGGACGGGATCTCTTTGGCTAGTCCGCGCATGAGCGGTTTCGTTGGAATCATGACGTTTCAACCTGAATTATGCACAGATTCGGCGTAGCCATCGCCGATGGAGTTGTGGCGGTAGCGGCAGTCGTGTCAACTCAGTGATTTAGCAAGTCGTCTTTTCCTCTGTTTCCCTCCCTGTTTGAGCCGCCTGCCAATCCCGGCGGGCAAAAGCGGGCGGGCAAGCGGCGTGTTCCCAGTACGTTGCGGCGAGTGCATGAAATTTTATGCATGGAGCGCCCCTCAACTCAGCGCACCCTCCACCACCGGCGCGAAGCTCGATCCCGGTGGCCCCATCGCCCGCAGCCGCCGCATCAGCCGTTCAAACAGGCCCTTTTCCTCATAATGATCGCTGTAGCTGACACCCGTTCTGCCGGCGTGCCGCCAGATCTTGGCCGCCACGAACAGAAAGCGCAGCCGCGCCGTCGCCAGGGTGGTGTGCCGCAGTGTCTCCACGCTGGCTTGGGCTTCGCGGTTGAACAGCAGCAGCCAGCAGTTGAGGTTGTAGGCCAGCATGGCCAGCTGAAAGTGATTGCGGTTCATGTCAAAGCGGCGCGAGGGATGGGCCGCCAGCCCGGCGTCGTTGTTGGCCTCCTTGATGAGGTTCTCGGCTGCGGCGCGCTGATTGTAAAACCACACCACCGCCGCGATCGGTTCGGCCAGGTTGGTGACAAACACGCGGTAGGTGTAAGCGCTGGTGGCAAACAGCTGGTATTGCTCGGCCGCGCCGGCCGCGGGTTCGTTTTCGTAACGCAGCGCCAGGAAACGACAGGCCCGCGCCCAGCCCTGCGGCTGGTAGAGGAATTCGCATTCCGCATCCGCATCGCTGTGGGGCGAGGGCTTCCAGGCCGCTTGCTGCAACTGCTCGACCAGCCGCCTGGTCTTGCGCGCCACGATGACGAACTGACAAGCCGCCTTTTCATAGGCCTCCACCGCCTCCCAGCAATAAAACCCGGAATCGGCCCGCGCCAGGATTTTCTTCACGCCGTGCGGCAAAGCCCGAAAGGCGCTCTCGAGGTGGGCGGCGATCTGCCGGCCCGTGGGCCGGTCGCCGTTGCGCAACCCGCCCATCAGGTATTCGCGCGTCTCGGCCAGGAAAGTCAGTATCGGCTGGTAGCTGCGCTTGCCCTTGTTCTTGGGGTTGTAACTCTTGCGCCCGCCCATCTGGCGGCCGTAGAGCGTGTGCACGGTGGTGTCGGTGTCCAGCGTCACCGTCTCCAATTTCACCTGGGCCGCGGCCCAGACTCGTTCCCGCAGCTGGCGCTGAATGGAAAGGATCTGCTTCGCCACGTTGAGGTGCAGCGAGGCCAGAAAGCGCCACAGCGTGGACTGCGGCGGCAGACGCGTCACTTGCAAGATGCCGGTCAAGATGGGGTCGCGGGCGATGAAGCGGAGTTGGTTCAGCCGCGCAAAGCCGACATAGAGGCCCAGCACGAGGGCCAGCACAAACTGGTAGAGGCTCATCACACGGGTGATTCGTTTGTTCGTGATGGTTTCTTCCAGCAGCGCCTGGAAGCCGAGTTTTTCGAGCAGGGTGGCGACGGGCAGCAAGCCGCCGTAGGGAGTCAGATTCTTGCCGCGGAAGTGATAAGGCGTGGCAGCCCCGATTTTATTGGGCCGCGGGGCCCTCGCGCCCCGGCCTTGTTTGACGGGCCTTCGGGAGCTATGCTGTTTTCGCTTGGTGACCATTTGGGTGACCTCCTTGGGGTTGACTGGCGAAGCTGAAATCTTTGCCAGCCTACCTTATTACCCCATGTTTTCGGGGGTCCCCCAAATGGCCCCTGGCGGCTCAGCCCTCCTCCGGTGCACCCCGCAGTGCATAATTCAGGTTCAATAGTATTCCAAAGCGACGGAAGGTCAATTAGGCGTAGAACTTACGGCCAAACAGACAAGTCACTGAGACGGATCGTTGTACTACTGAAACCATCATTACTACAGGTACATTTATGTCAGAAAAAATCCAAACTGTTTGAAACATTAACAGTACCGCTTGTACTATCCGAGCTGAAGACCACGCCCCAGTACTTTCATAACAAAGCTGGATCACTTGTTTGAAACATACCCATGCCGATATGAGAAATTCCGGGTTAAGTTGAATGTTATGTTGAGTCTACTAGGAAAGTTCTACAATCACTTCGTCGAATGCGTTAATCGTACTAGCACAGCGACTTGTGGTGACCGCCATGATTCCGCGGGCTGGCCGATAGTTTTGCCGAAAACCCGTGCATTCTAAGCAGGTCCACGGGCTGAGTTCGCTATGGAGCTTTGATCCGCCAAGCCGGAGGCACTGTCGGAGTGAGTGCGGTTGGCGTCAAAACTCGAAGCCCTCTCTGTCAAAGTCACTCCCACAAGGGGAATTGATATTAGTTTGCCCGCGAGCCGACCGCTCATGGACCGGCCTCGGCGAGGCTTCGCACGAGTGCTCGATTTACGCGAACCTCGGACGAAAACGACTTGACGATCTTTGCTGATGGATTGCTACCGCGCCCGGCCCACCTGGTAAAATGTTTTGATCGTTGAACGGCCTCAAGAAACCGTTAATGAGCTTGTATCGTGCATCCTGGCGACGCGCGATCGCCCTGCTTTTTTCGAACAAGCGATGCGCTGTATTCAGCGTCAAACCTATAAACCTAAAAACGGCGGTTGAATAGGCGGTCCAGGGGGCAAGTGGTTGATACTGTGGTGGATGGCGAAACCACGACGCACAAAGCGGCTTCACCCGTTGGGGGAGCCCCAAAACGCAATCACAAAGCAGAGCAGTGGCAGCCGGGCGGTGACACCTACGGCGGCAAGGTGCACCTGCGCTGGGACGCCGAGGCGGCGGTGACCGCCTACGGGCAGATGCCCTACTTCATCGAGTTCCTCAAAACCGCCGGGTTGTTCGACGACTGGGTCGCCGATTGTCCGCTCGACTACCGCAGCCCCAATGCGCCGGCGGAGCGCGACGTGTTGGGCACCCTGCTGCTGAGCCTGCTGGCCGGACATCGCCGCTATGCGCACATCAGCTCGATCCGCGGCGACGGGGTCAACCCGCGGTTGCTGGGGATGAGCAAGGTCGTCAGCGAAGACTCGGCGCGGCGGGCGTTTCAAGGGGCCGACGAGAAGGCCTGCGGCGACTGGCTGCGCGAGCATCCGCGGCGGAGCTACGAGAACCCTGGATCCTCGACGTCGACTCCAGCGTCAAGCCGCTCTACGGGCGCCAGCAGGGCGCCAAGCGCGGTTACAACCCGGGCAAGCCGGGTCGCCCTTCGCATGTATATCACACTTACTTCGTGGCCAACCCGCGGCTGCTGCTGGAGGTGGAAATGCAGCCGGGCAACCAGACGGCGTCGTCGTACGCGCAGCCGGAGTTGTGGAAGTTTATCGACGGCTTGGAGCCCCAGCAACAACCGGCGCTGCTGCGCGGGGATATCGGCTGGGGGACGGAGCGGATGATGCTGGGCGCCGAACAGCGCGAGCTTCCTTACTTATTCAAGTTGCGGCAGAGCCGGGGCGTGAAGGGACTGTTGGAGAGGCTGTTTCGCAGCGAGGAATGGGAGCCAGCGGGCAAAGGCTGGCAAGGGATCCGCACGGAGTTGATGCTCCAAGGCTGGAGCCAGCCCCGATCGCTGGTGGTGTTGCGGCGCCAGATTCGCAACGATCTGGCGCTCACTCAGCCCGACCCGGCTGCGCCGAAGCAATTGTCGCTGGGCTGGGCCGAGGTGGTCGACCACGGCGTGCTCTACGAGTACGCGCTGCTGGTGACCTCACTCGACGAGGAGGTGGCGACGATCGCGCAGCACTATCGCGAGCGGGCGGACGCGGAGAACAACTTTGACGAATTGAAGAACCAATGGAGCTGGTCGGGATTTACGACCCAGGACCTGCTGCGTTGTCAGGTGCTGGCGCGCATCGCGGCGCTGGTCTACAACTGGTGGACGCTGTTTACGCGGCTGGCGATCCCCGCCAAGCATGGCGAGGCGATCACGACGCGGCCGCTGCTGCTGCACGGCATTGCCCGGCGGACGCGCCATGGCCACCAAACGACCGTGACGATTACGAGCTTGCACGCCAGGGCGCGGCGGATGAAGGCGGCTTTGCAGCGGGCCAGCGCCTTTCTGCAATGGCTGCGAGCAACTGCGGAGCAGTTGACCCGAGCCCAACGCTGGCGACTGATCCTGAGCTGGATTTTCCGCCAATTCCTCCGCGGCAGAGTCCTCGGCGCCCCCTTGTATGTCACCGATGCGCCCTCCTAACTGCCGTTTTTAGGATAAAGGGAATAAAACTTTAATGGGGTATTTAGTTGACTCCAGTAGCCACTACATCTTGGGGTCGGCCTTTGGGACACCCCGGAATGGCTGTGTCCCGAATGCTGTTTCCTCGGCTTCGGAGGCACCCTGCGAGGCACCGACGCTAGAGACCCTGCCGCGCTACCGTCCGGCCCGGCGGGCGCCTGGGCGCGCCCGGGCCTCGAGTGTGCGCGTCTTCAAATGCCGCGTCTTTGGCGGGGCCTGCCGCCGTGGACAGCATATCTGGTGGCTACTGGAGTCAACTAAACAGCCCATTAAACTTTAATTTATCCGTGACCGGAGGATGACCTTTGGCCAAAACGGTGCGGGAAAGCAGAATCAGTCGGGCTGAGCGCAAGGCCTGCCGGGACTACCTGTTTCATCTGGTTTGGCCGGATGGCTTTCGATGTCCGCAGTGCGGGCATGAGCGCGCTGGGTCCGTGCGCAAGGCCTGGTTGGAGCGCGGGCGCTGTGGGCGGCAGAGGTCGGTGACGGCGGGCACGATTTTCCAGGACACGCCGAGCCCGATACCGGGGCCGATCCAAGCGGTGTCAAAGACTCCGACAAGCAGATGGTGCAACTGCATCTGCGCAGGGATGAGTTTCATGGCGAGTGGAACTACGAGATTCTCCCCGGAAAACTCGGTCAGCATGGTAATGTGATTTGTTAACGACTCCTTTACAATAAATCCCGTGTACAGCGATCGTCTGCTGGAGCATTTCGAGAATCCGCGCAACGTCGGCGAAATCCAGGACGCGGATGTTCGCGTGGAAGTGTCGAATCCCATTTGCGGCGATGTCCTGCGCCTCAGCGCCAATCTCTCCTCCGGGCGGATCGCGGAAATCCGCTACCTCACCCGCGGTTGCACGGCTTCGATCGCCGTCGGTTCGGCGTTGACTGAATTACTGGCGGGCAAGGATGCGGCCGAGGCGGCGGCGGTGACTCGAGATGACGTGGAAAACGCTGTGGGGGGCCTGTCCAACGAGTCCAAACACGCTGCCGTGCTGGCGGTGGATGGGGTCAAAGCGATGGTTCGGGAGATGTAGAGTGCCAGCGGGCGGTTTTCAATCGCATGCGGCCTTCTGACGCGCGTCTTCGAGCGAAACTCCGGGGTGCAAGGCCTCGAGTTTCATGCGCTTGGTCAGAGTTGAGCGGCGCTCTACGTGCTCGCTTTCAAGTTCATCTTGTGTTGGAAACACTCCCTTTTTCAGGATCATCTTTCACTGGACAACTCTCGATATAGTGTGTCAACACGGCCAGTGATACGATAGACTACAACAGCAAGGAGGCGAGTGAAATGCGAACGAAGCCAATTCTGATCCTGGCCGGTCTCGGTCTGCTCATCGTGATGGTTGCGGCGCCTGTTTGGGCGCACCACGCCTTTGCCGCCGAATTTGACGCCAAAAAGCCGCTCAAGCTCGAGGGCAAGGTCACCAAGATGGAATGGATCAATCCTCATGCCTGGATTCACATCGACGTGAAAGGCGAGGACGGCAAGATCGAGAAATGGATGATCGAAGGCGGCACGCCGAATACGCTGTTCCGACGAGGATTCACCAAGAATTCCTTGCTGCCGGGAACCGACATCATCGTCGATGGCTATCAAGCCAAGGACGGGTCGATGAAAGCAAACGGCCGGGATCTCACCTTGCCTGGCGGGCAAAAGCTTTTCCTTGGCTCGTCCGGCACCGGCGCCCCGCGGGACGGGGCCGACCGCAAGGAGCCGCCCCGGAAATAGACAGCTCCGAGCCGCGGTGATTTAGTTCAATCACCAGGTCTAAACCCACCGCCTTTCAGGCGGTCAGCTTCAAGCGAGGGTTCTGAACAGAGCCGCGCCCGCAAGGGTGCGGTCTAGCCTGATAGCGGCCACATCCCAATGGCCGCCCCGGCGCACGGACGACCCTCGACCGCACCATTTCGGGCGCGGCTCTGTTTTGGCCAGGCCACGCTTCAGGCGACTTTCAGTCGCACGCGAACCTGCCGACTTTAGCCGGCAGTTGTTTAGTAGAAGGCGATCCATCTTCCCGAGAACCCCACCCCGAACCACAGCCCCAGCGAGACGAGGGCGACCAGCTTGCCCCAAACAGGTCCGACGCGATTCTCGTCAGCCGCTGCTACTTTGCGGCGCACCGTAAGGGCAAAGATGATCGCCAGCGGAAGGAACGTCATTTTGTACCAAAACGGAGGGCTGTAGTAACACTTGATGGACTCCGACAAGAACAGCAGGATTCCCGTGACCAGTATCACGGCAAGGCTGCCGATCAGCCACGGCTGGGCGTCCCGGGCGATTTGAGCAACCGGCTGGCGCCGCAGGCCGAGGCCGAGCAGACGCAAGTCCACAATCAAGACGGCTCCGCCGATCAAGGCCAGCGCCAGCAAATGGACACACTCGATAACCGGAAAAAGCCATAGCGAGCCGCGTATCGCCTCGCCTATCGCCGTGGCTTCGCACCACTCAAAGAAAGGCAACATAGACATGGAGGAGTCCACTTAGTCGAACCAGTTGTACGCTTGCATTCTTCCCGCCACGACGACGCCCACCCACAGCAGCAGGGACAGGAAGCCCGCCACCTTGGCTCGTACGGGGGTTACCGAATCCTGATCCCAGGCAGCCACCTTCCGATAAATGCCGCGGTGAAAGACAAAGGCGTTCAGGCCTGCCATCACCAGCATCACCATCTTGACCCGAAAGAATATATTCTGGAAAGCCCTTACCGGACCGGAGTAGAACAGCAGCACTCCGCTAATGACCATTAGCACGAAGCCGGTGGCAGCCCACGGTAAGAGCCGCTCCGCGACCTGCGAAACCGGTACGCGACGCAAGGCCACGCCCACAAGCCGAAGGTCCAGCATCGCGATCATCCCGAGAAACAGGCACAGCGTTAAGACATGGGTCGTTTCGACAAGCGGGTAGAACAGGATCGATTCGCGGATCCCGACGCTGCCGCCGGTATTCTCCAGCCATTCAAAAAAAGCGAGAAGCATTCTTAGGCAATCTCCCGGCGGCTGGGAAAGGCCAGCCGTGGCCGCCGCGGTTTGGCGCCGAGGCTTCTGAAGACTGTATCAGAAAGGCTGGATCGCTGTTGAACGTTGTCCAATGCGGGCTGGGCGCTTACTCCTGGCCCCACTTCATCTTGTTGCGGAGGACGTTGAAGAAGCGCACTTCACGTGGCTGGATGATGTTAATCCTATGTTTTGCGCGGCTGGCCCGGATGCGGTCGTTGTGCCGCAGGTAAAGGCCCACTTGGCCGTCGACCGTCAAATAGGAATCATCGTCGCCACGGCGGATCACTACTTCGACGGTTGAGTCTTCCGGCAGCAGGACGGGGCGGTTCGTGAGGGTGTGCGGGCAAATCGGAGTGACGCAAATCGCGGGAACAGTCGGGAAGATCACGGGTCCGCCGGCGGCGAGCGAGTAGGCGGTCGATCCGGTCGGGGTCGAGATGATCAGCCCGTCGGCCCGGTAGCTGCAAACGAATTCGTCGTCCACATAGGCATCGAGCAATAGCAGCCGGGCCACGGCGGATTTGTTGACGACCATATCGTTGAGAGCATGGTAGTGGCCGGCGACTTCACCGTCTCGAAGGATTTCGACAGACAGAACGGTTCTGCGCTGGAAATGGAATTTACCCTCGAGAACTCTCTCCAAATGAGGGAAGAGTTCTTCCGGCCCGGTGGTCATCATGAAGCCAAGCCCGCCCAGATTGACAGCCAGGATCGGAATGTTGCGGGGTCCCATTCCGCGGGCCACCGAAAGGAGAGTGCCGTCGCCACCGAGAACGATCAACAGGTCGAATGTTTCGGTGAACTCGTGCCGCTGGAACTCGGCTTCCCGGCCCAGGTAGCCGGCCGATACGGCGTCCAGGCTGGTACGAATGCCGCGTTCGTCGAGCCAGGGCAGCAGTTTCTCGAAGATCCCCGGGATCTCCTCCCGGTCCGGCTTGGACACAATTCCGACGGATTTAATCATCTCGATTCACGAGTTCGCTCCCATGGAGCAGGAACTCCTTGTTTCCTTCCGCGCCCCGGATTGGGCTCTCCATCTCGGCGACATAGCGGTAACCGATCTGCCGCAGGGCATTGCGGACTTTTTCGGTGACTTGCTGGTGCAGTGCGGGATCGTCGACAATCCCGCCCTTGCCAACCTGGCCTCGTCCTACCTCGAATTGCGGTTTCGCCAGCACCACCAACTCGGCTTCGGCGGCGAGCAGCGGCCGAAGAGCCGAGAAAATCAGCGTAACAGATATGAAACTGACGTCACAGCAGACGAATTGGACCGGCTCCGGGACGACCGCGGAGTTGAGATAACGCGCGTTGACGCGCTCCCGTACGATCACTCGCTTGTCCTTGCGGATCTTCCAGTGAAGCTGTGCCGTACCCACGTCGACTGCGTAGACCTTCGCCGCTCCGTGCTGCAGCAAGCAATCGGTGAAGCCGCCCGTGGAGGCGCCGATGTCCAGACAGACCTTGTCGCGGACATCAAGCTGGAACTTCTCGAGAGCCGCTTCCAGCTTGACTCCCGCGCGGCTGACATATTGTGGAGCGGGTCCCAGGATCCGAACCTCGGCTTCGGGAGCGACCCGCTGCCCGGGCTTGGTGATCTTCTGTTCGTCGGCCAAGACCTGGCCGGCCATGACGAAGGCTTGCGCTTTCTGGCGGGACTCGGCGAGTCCTCGCTCGATCAACAGGCGATCGATTCGGATACGCGGCTTCATGAGGTGCGTTGGACGATCTTTTCGGCTATCTGACGCAAACGCAGCGCGCGCTCACCGAAGACATCGAGCGCGCCGGTCGCTTGTTGAAAATGGTCTTGCGCCCGCGCGCGCGACGCTTTCAGGCCGTAGAGTGCCGGAAACGTGGCTTTTTGCCTAGCGGCGTCCTTGCCCGCGGTCTTGCCCAGCGTTTCGGAAGTACCGACGACGTCCAGAATGTCGTCGACGATCTGAAAGGCAAGTCCCATGTGCTCACCGAATCGGCCGAGGGCCTCTAGTTGCCGGGCCGAGGCGTCAGCGTAGATGCCTCCCATGCGGACCGCGGCGCGGATGAGGGCTCCGGTCTTCGAACGATGAATGTAGTCCAGCCGGGCCGTGTCAACCGCCTTGCCTTCGGCTTCGAGATCGGCGACTTGGCCTCCGATCATGCCGTTGACCGTGCCGGCGGCGGTGGAAAGCTCGGCTATCAGACGGACTTGGTTAGCGTTCGGGATGCCTTTCAGTTCGGACAAGACTTGAAACGCCATGGTAAGCAGGGCGTCTCCCGCCAGAACTGCCATCGCCTCGCCATGGACTTTGTGGCAGGCCGGTTTGCCGCGCCGAAAATCATCGTTGTCGAGCGCGGGCAGGTCGTCATGGATCAGGGAATAAGTATGCACCAGCTCCAGCGCGCAGGCGGCGGGCTCGGTTCCTTCGGCTGACGGCAGCACTGCTTCAGCAGCCGCCATGAACAGGATCGGCCGAATGCGCTTGCCCCCGGCAAATACGCTGTGGCGCATCGCGGAGTGGATCGTCTCGGGATACTGGTTTTCCGGAGGAAGCAGCCGCTCCAGGGCCGCGTTGACCGCGTTCGCTCCATCGGCCAGGTACTGGTCGAGTGTCACGCGCCGGGCTCACCATCGTCGAGCTCGAAAGGCGCGGCCTCGACTTTTCCTTCCTTTTTCAGCAGGATTTCTACTTTGGCTTCAGCTTGCTCGAGCTGCTTGCGGGACGACGCGCTCAGCTTAACGCCTTTCTCGAATAGGTCGATCGACTTTTCCAGCGGAAGATCTCCGTCTTCGAGTTGCTTGACGATTTGCTCGAGCTGTTCGAGCCCTTCTTCGAAGGAAGGCTCCTTCTTCGGTTTCTGACCCATGTAGTTGTTATTGTAGGCGGTGCGCGGGAGACTCGCCAATCTAGACGACTGATACCCGGCGCACCGTCCGGGGAGTCACTTCCGACAACCGGAGTTATCGGAAGCAACCCGATTCGCGACACCTGCCGCGCCACTGCATTGGACTTCGGACCGCCGGGCCTGCGCCTAATCGCCACCGCGAACATTGGGCCCAGCTAGTCGAAACAGGCCGAAGATGACTACGGCCCCCGCCCCGAGCAGGACGACAAGCGGTGCAGTGTCCTCGTCGGACCAGCCGAACAGGAACGCAGGCGTGACCAATAGACTGCCGACCAGCATACTGGAGAAAGCAACCGGCGCCGCCAGCGGCCGGAACAGCGAGACCAGCACGGCAGGGAAGAGGGCCATCAAGAAGCTCGTGAGTATAAACAACACTCCCAAAACATTCGGCCAGTAGATCGCCATCACCATGGCCGGCACGGTGACGCCGACCATCGCGACACGGACGGAGCCAGCCATCTCGTCCGGCGTCATCTCACGCCTCCGTGAGACGAAGTCCTTGGCGACGATGGATGCAAGCACAAACACCTCCGTGTCGATCGTGCTCATGAGCGCGGCTAGAAGCCCCACGATTGCTACTCCGACCAGTTCCCTTGGCAGCAGCTCGAAAAGCCCGTAGAACAGAGCACCGTCGGGGGTGACTCCGGGTTCGCCCTGCGCTGCCATGCCAAGCAGTACAAGACAGGCACCGAGGACAACCCAGACACCTGCTGAGAGAAACAGAGACGTCTTGGCGACCTGGCCGCTTCGCGCCGAGTACACGCGTTGCCAGATGTCAGCACTAATGAACAACCCAACACCGGTGAGATAGAAGCTCAAAGAGCGCAGCGGTCCGGGGCTGCCGATGTTGAACCGCAGGTTCAGTTCACTGACGTCGGCATTTAGCGGCACGAGCACGACAAATACCACAAAAATAACAGCGAACTGCACCAGATCCGTACGGATGACCGCCTTGTAGCCGCCCAGCAGTACGTAAGCAAGCGTGACGACGCCCATGATGATCACGGCGGCCGGATACTCGATCGGGGCAAGTTCCGCGAAGATCTGACCGCCGACGATGAACTGTGCGGCCAGCAGGAACAGGAAAGCGGCAAACTGAAGTATCGACCCTAGGTAACCGGTCCTGTCATCAAACTTCAGGAACAGGTAGTCGGAGAGCGTAAGGAAACCGTGCTGGTCGGCAATGGACCGGATTCTCCCCGCCACGAGGCCGAGAAGTATGAGCCCTGACGCGTCGCCGGCCATTAACCAAAGCGGGCCCGCGCCATACTCGAAGCCGAGCGCGGGGTACGCACCGAGGACCAGGCCACCGATGACGGCTGACAGAGACGCAGTTGTTAGAACCTGAATTATGCACTGCGGGGTGCACCGGAGGAGGGCTGAGCCGCCAGGGGCCATTTGGGGGACCCCCGAAAACATGGGGTAATAAGGTAGGCTGGCAAAGATTTCAGCTTCGCCAGTCAACCCCAAGGAGGTCACCCAAATGGTTACCAAGCGAAAACAGCATAGCTCCCGAAGGCCCGTCAAACAAGGCCGGGGCGCGAGGGCCCCGCGGCCCAATAAAATCGGGGCTGCCACGCCTTATCACTTCCGCGGCAAGAATCTGACTCCCTACGGCGGCTTGCTGCCCGTCGCCACCCTGCTCGAAAAACTCGGCTTCCAGGCGCTGCTGGAAGAAACCATCACGAACAAACGAATCACCCGTGTGATGAGCCTCTACCAGTTTGTGCTGGCCCTCGTGCTGGGCCTCTATGTCGGCTTTGCGCGGCTGAACCAACTCCGCTTCATCGCCCGCGACCCCATCTTGACCGGCATCTTGCAAGTGACGCGTCTGCCGCCGCAGTCCACGCTGTGGCGCTTTCTGGCCTCGCTGCACCTCAACGTGGCGAAGCAGATCCTTTCCATTCAGCGCCAGCTGCGGGAACGAGTCTGGGCCGCGGCCCAGGTGAAATTGGAGACGGTGACGCTGGACACCGACACCACCGTGCACACGCTCTACGGCCGCCAGATGGGCGGGCGCAAGAGTTACAACCCCAAGAACAAGGGCAAGCGCAGCTACCAGCCGATACTGACTTTCCTGGCCGAGACGCGCGAATACCTGATGGGCGGGTTGCGCAACGGCGACCGGCCCACGGGCCGGCAGATCGCCGCCCACCTCGAGAGCGCCTTTCGGGCTTTGCCGCACGGCGTGAAGAAAATCCTGGCGCGGGCCGATTCCGGGTTTTATTGCTGGGAGGCGGTGGAGGCCTATGAAAAGGCGGCTTGTCAGTTCGTCATCGTGGCGCGCAAGACCAGGCGGCTGGTCGAGCAGTTGCAGCAAGCGGCCTGGAAGCCCTCGCCCCACAGCGATGCGGATGCGGAATGCGAATTCCTCTACCAGCCGCAGGGCTGGGCGCGGGCCTGTCGTTTCCTGGCGCTGCGTTACGAAAACGAACCCGCGGCCGGCGCGGCCGAGCAATACCAGCTGTTTGCCACCAGCGCTTACACCTACCGCGTGTTTGTCACCAACCTGGCCGAACCGATCGCGGCGGTGGTGTGGTTTTACAATCAGCGCGCCGCAGCCGAGAACCTCATCAAGGAGGCCAACAACGACGCCGGGCTGGCGGCCCATCCCTCGCGCCGCTTTGACATGAACCGCAATCACTTTCAGCTGGCCATGCTGGCCTACAACCTCAACTGCTGGCTGCTGCTGTTCAACCGCGAAGCCCAAGCCAGCGTGGAGACACTGCGGCACACCACCCTGGCGACGGCGCGGCTGCGCTTTCTGTTCGTGGCGGCCAAGATCTGGCGGCACGCCGGCAGAACGGGTGTCAGCTACAGCGATCATTATGAGGAAAAGGGCCTGTTTGAACGGCTGATGCGGCGGCTGCGGGCGATGGGGCCACCGGGATCGAGCTTCGCGCCGGTGGTGGAGGGTGCGCTGAGTTGAGGGGCGCTCCATGCATAAAATTTCATGCACTCGCCGCAACGTACTGGGAACACGCCGCTTGCCCGCCCGCTTTTGCCCGCCGGGATTGGCAGGCGGCTCAAACAGGGAGGGAAACAGAGGAAAAGACGACTTGCTAAATCACTGAGTTGACACGACTGCCGCTACCGCCACAACTCCATCGGCGATGGCTACGCCGAATCTGTGCATAATTCAGGTAGAACAGTGCTCGCTGACCGGTCGGCGATCAGGAAGTCGCCGCTGGTCTCGTGCCACTTTGTCCAAAGACCAATGGCAATTACGACGATTAGATAAACCGCAAGCGTACCGATCTGAAAACCGTCCATGGCTGCGAACCTCGTAGACTGGCGCCTGCGAGGTGCAGCGTCCAGCCGCCCAAGTGTAGCGCGCCCGCGAGGAAGGACACACGCTCGCCGCACTAAGAGGCCGGATCGGCTCGCGCGGGGGCCGACAATGAAGCCGACGGAGAGTGGGGACCTCTGCCACCATCGTCATCGAGAACGTGCGCCAGCATTGGACTATGAGTTACTTCCGAAAGTGGGGATTGTCGGAAGCGTTCCCCTGAGCCAGCACCTCAGGCATCCATGGTCTCCGGATTGCTGGTGACAAAGGCGTTTTCCCAACAGCAATCGGACCCAAGGTCCAATGTGGCACAACTGGAGGCGAGCGCCGTATTGGGTCAATCGAGAATGGCCGTGCCCCAGGGGTTGTCGATCGTGAATTTCCAGGTGCCGTCGGGCTGCCGCCGGATCACGTCGCCGGCGGTGCCCTCCATCGATACCGGCTCACCATCGGGTCCCGTTCCGGTGAGCGTCCATTTCCCATAATTGGTTGCGATATCGCCCGCGATGAGCGCCTCATGCTTCACGAACGTCAAGGTCGGTTTCAACGCCATGAAACCCGTCAAGGATTCACGCAGTGCGTCTGTTCCCTGAACGACTTTGCCCGGTTCGTCGACGAAGACGGCATCCGGCTCGTAAAGAGCCAAGACGGCCTCAATATCGCCTGCGTTGAACCTCTCAAAAAAAGTGTCCATCATTTCTTGCGGTGTGCTCGTCGCCAACGTTCTTCCTCCCTGCGCTTAGTCGCGCTAATAATCTAGACCAAGATAGCATTTCCCAATGTTCCGCTTCGGAAACCGCCGTCGGAGTCAGCCAATCGAGGTATCTCATACTTACGGCGCATTTCCTTGTCAAACTCCTCTAACCTGCATTTCTCACGGCGCAACTTTTCGGGCATTCTGGAGGGGATCCTGTTTCATCCAGCGATCAAACGGATTTTTTTCAATGTTCGCCCTTTGGTCTTTTTTGCTGTCATCGTCCTCGTATTCGCTAGCAAAAGAGTCTCAACGGAGTTGAGCAGTTTGGGCGCAAGTTGTTGATTTATAAGCGGTTCAGTTTTTCAATGAGAGGATTTGAGAGTGTATGAGAGGATATCGGGTTTTTTGCCGGGCGGGGGGGCCTGGATCGCCTGCCGGTCACCTCCACATGGAAAATGATTCATCGCTGGGTTTCCCTTTTTTAGGATAGCAAGCCGGCCTCGGGCGGCCTGGCACTTCCTGGACAAAACTGTTGAAAACAAAGGGAATAATTTTATCAAAAATCCGTGACCGAGTTTGTCAGCCCGGGTTTCTCAGCGCCTGACGGGCGAGGCAGGCGAGAGGCCCGGCAGTCCTTCATTGCACTTGCCGACCGTTTTCGACCTACCGTCAAGTATGCGTCTTTGACTCAGCGGGGTTGGCGTCAAGCCGAACGCGCCTCGCACTGACGCGCCTCTCACGCACTCCGCCTCGCCACGCGGTGAGAAAAGCGGGCTAGGACCCCGCGCGGTCCGGTGGACTTACAGGCGCGCGGGCGCCATGTCGAATGTGCAGCACCTCAACTGTGTCGTCTGTCACGCGGAATAGGATTCGGTAAACCCCGGGTCTTTTGCCGTAAAGGAGTTGGCGTATCTCTTGCTGAAGCGATTCTGATTCAGGTGCTCGCGGGCAGCGGCGTGGATGCCGCGCCAGAGTCTCGATCGTGTCGATTAGACCGTTGTACCATTGAGGACCTCGGTCGGGTGCGTTATCAAGCAGCCATTCGTAGAGCTGTTCCGCTTCGGAAACCGCCGTCGGAGTCAGCCTAACGAGGTATCTCATACTTACGGCGCATTTCCTTGTCAAACTCCTCTAATGTGACGCCCTCCCCTCGATCAGCGTCCTCCAGACCCCTCTTGATTCCTTCGATTGCCTCCAGGCGGTCCACCAGCTCGAGCAGCTTTTGATAGGAGGTTGCGTCCTGGACGACCAGTTCCGACCGTCCGTTGACCGTCAGAACAACAGGCTTGCCGCTTTCCTGCATTTTGCGGACAAACTCAGTCGTGTTGCGTTTGAAATCACTGAGGGAACGAATATCCTTGCTGATGTCGATCACGAGAGCACCTCCGCACTAGATTTGCATCAAATTAGATGCTAACAGGTTCCGGAAGGGCGGTCCTGAGATTAGCAGCCAGGCTTACGGTCCTCGTCTCTGGCCGCCAGCAGCACCTCCCGAATCGCTTTGACAACTAGCTCCGGTTGGTTTCCGATGTCGCGGCCCGCAAGCCGTTGATACGACGCGCCAGCAAGGGCGGCAACCAACAGCAGCCCCGCGACGCCAAGGAGGATTTTCTTGATCCGGCTGAGCAGGCGAACCATTTAGGAACTGTAGACACCAGGCACCACCGGAATGTTCCAGAGCCTGCTATGTTTCCGCGAGACTTGACGTCAAGAAGGCTCATAGGAAGCCCGGGCTAGCTCTGGGGCAAGAATTGGTCTAGAATCTGAATTCATGAGCTTCCTACTGCCTTCTCTGTTTCTCCTCCTCGCCGCTTCCGCCCATGCTCAAAACGGCACCCGAGCCGGCCGCTTCACGGTCGAGCATCCGACCTTGCACAACCTGGGCTTCGAGTGGACGATTACCGGCGACGCCAACCGCAACGCCTCCGTCTCGGTCGAGTTTCGCCGCGCCGGCGAATCCGAGTGGCGCCAGGCGCTTCCGCTGCTGCGCCTCGGCGGCGAGCGCATCTTCCGCACACGCGAGCATCTCGACTACACCGTCCCTGACGGTTTCGCGGGAAGTATCCTCAACCTCGAGCCTGGCACGGAGTACGAGTGCCGCTTCGAGTTGAGCGATCCCGACGGCGCCACGGGCCGGACGGGGGAAACCGTGCGCGTCAGGACGCGTACCGAGCCGCAGCCCTATGAAGGCGGTCGAACCCTGCACGTCTATCCGCCCTATCACGAGGGTGACAGGCTGGAACCCCATTTCAGCAGCCTGTTCCAGGCTTACTACGGCGCCGGGCTGGGCGACTGGAACGTCGTGTGGGAGCGGCGCGTGCAGCCCGGCGACACCATCCTCCTCCACGCGGGCCTTTACCGGAACGAGCGCCTCAACTACGTCGACCCGATGATGACGCCGTTCGACGGGACCATGTGGCTCACCGTCAAGGGCACACCGGAAAAACCCATCACGATCCAAGCGGCCGGGGACGGCGAAGTCGTCTTCGACGGCGCCGGCAACCACCGGCTGTTCGACGTGATGGCCTCGGCCTACCACATCTTTGACGGGCTGACCTTCCGCAATACCGACG
Source organism: Bryobacterales bacterium (assembly GCA_965226185.1). Taxonomy (GTDB): domain Bacteria; phylum Acidobacteriota; class Terriglobia; order Bryobacterales; family UBA6623; genus CBDCYS01. The sequence continues at coordinate 505,545 of CBDDCT010000007.1, read as the reverse complement.
TCGCCATCTTCGCCGGGCAGAAAGAGGTGCTGGGCGCGGTGGGGCTGACCGTCAAGAACTGCCGCTTCGAAGACGTCGGCTTTGGCGTCTGGACCGAATACGCCGGATCGAGCGACTTCTACATCGCCGACAACATCTTTCTTGGCCGCGGCGAACAGCGCAACCTTCTCGTCGGCTGGACCGGCCGCCTATGGAGAAGCGCGGGGCCCTACGGGTCGCACGAAGTCCGGAGCTACTACGCCATTAAGGTCTACGGACCCGGCCACGTGATCGCCCACAACGCCGTCGCCTATTTCCACGACGGCATCGGAATCTCGACCTACGGCACGCCGGAGCAGGACCCCGAGCGGCGCGCTTCATCGATCGACATCTATAACAACGACATACACATGTCCGGCGACGACTTCATCGAGACCGACGGCGGCGTGCACAACATCCGCGTCTACAACAACCGGGGCGTGAATGCGGCTCACGGCGGCTACAGCTCGCAACCGGTTTTCGGCGGCCCGGCCTACTTCATTCGCAACATCCTCTACAACGTCCCCAGCGGGGTCGCTTTCAAGTTCTCCGCCAAGGCCGCCGGACTGTTCGCCTACCACAACACGATCATCGGCGAACAAGTGGCGCGCGATCCTTCGTCGAACATGCACTACCGCAACAACTTGTTCCTGGGAAAGGATACCCCGGATCGGGGTGTGATGACCTGGTCGAATGCAACCGAGGCCCATAGTTCGGACTACAACGGCTACCGGCCCAACAAGGGAGTCGCCGAGCAGTATCGCTGGCTCGCTCCGAGGGGCGGCCGGCTGATGTACGAACCGGGAAGCAACGACTGGAGGACTTTCTCAACGCTAGAGGAGTTCCGCGCGGCGACCGGCCAGGAGCAGCACGGCTTGGAGCTTGACTTCGACATCTTCGAGGAGATGACCCCGCCGGACCCTTCGAAGCGGCACGCGGTTTATCACGCCATGGATCTGAGCTTCCGCTTGAAGCCGGGCAGCAAGGCCGTGGACGCAGGCGTTCGGATCCCGACGGTCAATGACGGCTTCAGCGGGGACGCCCCGGACCTGGGCGCGCTGGAAGTGGGCCGGCCCGAACCGCACTACGGCCCGCGCTGGCTCAAGTCCCAGCCGTTCTATCGCTGATTGAGTGAGTGATTCCACCTCGCGGCCACAAGATAACTTCTGGGCCCGGTGCTTTGCCGTTGGAGTGCGAGGACCTGATCGATCGGCTAGTCAGAGGTTCCCGCGGCTTTCAGATGCACGGGCTGAGTGATGGCGCCATTGCCGGCGGAGTCCCAGACGGCGAAGCGGACCCACTTCTTGCCGGTTGCGTCGAAGGGGATTTCAAACTTTTCGCTTGAAAAGGGCGCGCGGCCGGTTGCGGAAATGATTGTACGGCCGGTCTTGTTGCCGTCGCCCCAGACCACTTCGGCGAACTCCAGCGGGAAGGTCCACTCGACATCAGCGACGACTTTTCGCTGCGCGCCGGATCCCTCAACGGCGTAGTTGGGGATGAGCACCTCACCGGTTGTGACGAAAAAGTCGCCCCCGCGCAGGGCGTTGAAAATAGGGCTCCAGTCCTCGTCAAAACGGGGGACGCGATCCACTTTGATGTAGTTCACCGATGCCTCGCCGTAGATTTCGTCCTCGGGAAACTTCGTATAGGTGTCGCCTTCGGCGAACAGATATTTCGGCTCGCCCCAGTTGTTCATGTCGTCCAGGGTGTCGAGGCAGCGGTACTCGCAGAGACGCTTTTCAGAGTTATCCACGGGAAAATTCTTGAAGGCCACGCCGAGGTAGCGGTCGCTTTGGAAGTGAGCGGTGTCCTTGATGCGGTCGGGATGGAAGGTCGATCCCTTGGTGCGCGGGTGAGCCTGCCAGACAAGCGCCCGCTCACTCTTCATCATCCGCAGCATGTCGTCCGCGGAGCCGGTGTGATAGACCTTCCCGAAATGAGGATGGTTCTCGACCAGCGCCTGGCCCTCGCCGCGCACTTTGGTCCAATAGACCGGCTTGGGAAAGACGACGGTGTAGTGTCCGCCTAGATAGACATTCGCCTCCTCGCCAGGCATCAGCAGGAAGTCAAGGTCGGAATGGCGGCGGCAGGCTTCGAAGTAGCTGTCCATCTCAGCGAGACGGATAGGGCCGGGGTCGCTGGGGTGCCCGTCGGAGTGGAAGTCGGACATCATGGCGATGTTGATGCCCCTGGCGCGGAAGGCGGGCAGCCACGGGGGCCGGAGGTCGAGCGTGCCGGCGTCGCGCAACTGCTGGGAGAAGTGCGTATGGAAGTGGCTCGTGGCGACTTTGTATCCGGGAAGCGGTTTGTAGAAGTCGTCATGCGTGTAGGCCAGGACTTGCTTCTGCGCGGTACGGGGATCGTCCGGACTGAGGTAGAAGTAGACGGCCATCCGCTGCTCGGTTCCGGGGGGCGCATTGTAGAGTGCGAAATTGCCCTGCGCAAAGCGGCGGGACTGGCGCACACGCGCCTGCCACAGCTCGCCGGAGACGCCATAGGGACGAAACATTTCCTCGCGGTCGCCGTGACGGACGCCAACCGAGAAAGACTCTTCGTTATCTTTGCGGTACCAGACGTAGCCCAGGTTCATCTCAATCTCGCGGGCCCAGAAGAATTTGTGCGGCGGCGGGAACACGGCGATCGAGCCGCCCCCGGCTTCGACAATGGCAAGACGGTTGCGCGAGCGCAAGGCCACGGGTCCGCTGTTGGGTGAACCGCCGAACTCGTACTTTTGCCAGTCGCTCGAAGTGTCGCGCCAGACGACTCGCGGCGCATCGGCCGTGCGAAAGCCTTTCAGGCCGCCGGAATACTTGTAGGCCACGCTCGGTTGCTCCGTTTTGGCGATGGCTTCTTGACGGACGAGGTTCGATCCCTTGTAGACGGTGTACTGCAGGCGGCCTTTAAAGATGCCGAGTGACAGTCCGGGGAAGGAAACCTCCAGCCGCGCCCCATCGGTCTTCACGCTGCAGCCGGTTGTTTGGAAGGAGGAGGTCGCGCGTTGTATCTCGTCAGCGCTGCGCGGAAGTCCGGGATTGGTTCCCTCAAGGCCTGGGACACTCAGGGGAGAATCCCAGAACACGACCCACTTTTCTTTCTCGATGATCTCGGGAGTGATGTCGACGCCGAGGGCGCGCAGCGGCCGCAATTGCTGTTCGGAGATGCGTCTTACTCCGGACGTCACATGGAACTCGGGTGAAAGATTGGCGGCTAGCGTCGACCACTCGCCGCCTTGGGGCCGGACCGCCATTTCGGCGACGATCGGATGTCCGTTGTCGATGCCCAAACCGAGCCGGAGGTGGGTGTCGCGTTCACCGCGCCAGGTGAGCGCGAGGGTGTTGCCTTCGATCTTGGCGGAAAGTCCGTCGGCGGGTTTGTATTGGCTGAGGTCGCACGCCAGATCGGCGGCGGCGGCGGGGGCGAGTGCCAGAGAAGCCCCAAGAAAGGCGGCTATGTGCAGGCAGCGAATCATGGAATTGTTCGAAGAAAACTGGCGGTTGGTTTCGTGCATGACGACCTCTTGAAGTTCGGGGCGCGCTCCCGCGCGCGATACGGGCGGGACTGATGCAACGCTTTGTGGTGGCGATAGTAGCATACTGGGGCCGGAAACAGGGGTTTTGTGGCTGGTGTGACGGCAGTTCTGCGTGGGCACCTCGGCGAACGCGCTGAAGATCCAGATCTGGACGGCGCTGACCGCGATTTTGCTGCTGCGTTACTTGAAGCTGCGGGCGCGCTGGGGTTGGAGCTTGTCCAATCTGGTCGCTCTGTTGCGGCAGCAGTTGTTTGTGAACCGCGATTTGTTCGCCTGGCTGGACGGGCCGTTTCAGCCGCCGCCGGGCAGCGAGCCCGAGCCGCCACGGCAATTATTACTCGCTGGAGTGGCGGTCTAATTGGGACAGCAGCATGATTTCTATCTTGTCCAAACCGGAAACCTGCTCCCGAGATCGGCCCTTTGGCGAGGCTTTCTCGCGTGTTTTCAGCAGCCGCCTCCGCTCCGCTCAGCTAATTTGGACAGCAGTGGCTGAAACCGGCTGGGTTTTCGCGGGGCTTCCCTGTCTTAGACCGAGCCCTGCAAAGCTTGACTTTTCCATCTTCTCCCAGGAGTTCCGGATTACGGATGGCCAGCTCCTAGTTTCGATCCCTCGGTTTCCTGTCCTTGGCGTCCATTCTACGCCTGCTCCCCTCCTTACTGCTCGATCCCGAAACAGTACAAGACACCGTCAAACGTAGCGATATACACACGGCCATTGGCGATCGAAAGTCCGCTCCAGTGATTCCACGACTTGATCTGGTCTCCGCTCGACCAGAGTTCCTTGCCTGTGCGAGCATCCAGCGCGTAGAGCACGGCGCTGGTCGACCCATCGATGCGTTCTTCACCGCGGGCTAGCTTCTGAATTTCGCGGGACCTGCTGAAACATCCGGGCTATAGGTTCTTCAGCCAGACGTTGCGAATCTCGATTTTCATGGGCGGGCCGACATGGAGTTGGATGCCCAACAGGCCCTGCATCATGCGCTTCTCCACGTCGTCGTCAATCACCATGCTCATCACTTGACCGTTAAGAACTTGGGTCAGCACGTTGCCGCGCGCGATGATGTGAAGCTTGTTCCAGTCGGCGCTAATGTGTGACTTGAGAGCCTCGCTGTCTCCGATCTGTCCCTGGATGCGAGCTTTCTTGCCCGGCGCGATGCGGGTGAATTGGCCTCGGAGCGCGAGGATACCCCGTCCACGCTCCTCATAGACCTGTCCCGTGAAACGGTTGTCGATATCGATGTCAGCCTGGTAACCCTTGAGCACCCACTTGCCGACATCGGACAGCTCAACGCTACGGTACTGGATGCCGCTGTTGGTGCTGTTGATACGGTATTCCAACTTAAGCTCGAAGTCCGCGGGGCGGCCGCCTCTCCAGACCAGGAAGGTATTCACTTTGACCGGTTTGTCGGCCGTGCTCTCGCCGACGATGGAGCCGCCTTCAGCCCGCCAGAAGTCTGGGTTCCCATCCCATCCCTCAAGCGTCTTGCCGTCGAAGATCGATTGGAAGCCGGTGGTGTCGTCGGATATGGGATCCGGCATGCGCGGCATGGAACCGCCCCGGCCTCCGCGTTTGCCGCCAGGCCGCTGGTGCGCTGCTGACGGATATACCCAGGCGCAGACGGCGAGCAGGCCTACGGCCGCGACGAACGTTGTCCCCCATGGACGCATTCGAATCAATTGAAAACTCATCTTTCTCCCTCGTATGGAACCTGTTTCAATGGTGATTATCTATTTGTACCTATTTGGTGTTCAAAGGCGGATCCGCATCAGAAACGCTGGTATTGGGCGGCATGAGCACCCAAGCCGACCAACCGTCTTGTACACGCGTGCATCGCGCTTTCCCGTAAAAGTCGTCGAGGGAACTCGGGGCCATGATCGTCATCCAGACCTTCTCCCCGGCGGCGGCCCGGGTGCGCAAGATCAATTCGTGTCCGATTCCCTTGCGACGGTATTCGCGGTCCACCATGATGTCTACCAGCCCACAGTAAAGCACAAAATCCGTCACGGCGCGGGTCATCCCGACCATGCGTCCGCGATGACGCGCTACTACCATCAAGTTGGAATGTGCGAGCATCCCGGGAAGTTGATCCCAGTCAATATCCGGGCTGTAGTCGATATAACCCGAGGAGATCCACAGGCTGCGCACGTCATCGGGTTCGGGCTCGTTCTCGAGAGCGTAGGTGATCATCGGATTGCCCACAACCGGACTCGGTAAAGTTAGCTGGTCAAGCCAGCAGGCCGATTCCCTTTCGACGGTAATCGCGGTCCACCATGATGTCTACCAGCCCACAGTAAAGCACAAATTGCGGCTGAGCAATCTCTCCAGCCGGAGGTAGGGCAGCGGACGGCGAACGAACCGCCCCGCGCGGACGGAATTGCGCAGACGCCGGGGGCAGATTCGACAGCCAGTACTTCGTCGGTTCCGCTTCCCCCCGGGGCCACTCGATCAGCAACCATTGCTCGCGATTCGCTTCGTGCTGCTCATAGTCGCGATGCGCCGGCCGCACTCGCAACCAGGCAAAGCGCGAGGCCAGCTTGCGCTTCTCCCCCTGCCGCCAGCTCAGCTTCTTCCAGGCCTTCGGCGGCAGCCGAAGCAGTAAGCTCAGAACTTGCTCCACGGATGTAAACTCACAAGTATGAGACGATCCTTTCTATTTTTACTCCTTTCCGTCATGACCCTCCCCCTCGTGCTTGCCGCCAAGACGAAGATCGCCTTCGTGGGCCTAAAACATTCTCACTGCTGGCGGCAACTGCAGAACGTCGCCACGATCCCGGAAGCCGATTTCGTCGGCGTGGCCGAGCCCGAGCCCGAGCTCATCCAGGAAGCCAAGAAGTACCAGCCCGACGCTTATTATGTGGACGACTATAAGAAGCTGATCGAAGAAAAGCGGCCGCAAATCGTCTGGGCCTTCGTGGAAAACAATCGCCATCTCGAGGTGATGGAATACCTCGCTCCGCGCGGCGTCAGCGTGATCTTCGAAAAGCCGCTTGCTTCGACTCTCGCGGACGCCAAGAGAATTCGCGAGCTGGCCAAGAAGCACAACGTCAAGGTGATGACGAACTATCAGATGGCTTGGTGGCCCACCAACCAAGAGATCAAGCGGCAGGCCGATGCAGGGGCGGTCGGCGACGTTTGGCGGCTGCGCGGCATCGTCGGTCACGGGGGACCTGGGGCGCGGGGAGCGCGCAGCAAGTTCTTCTTCGAATGGCTGACCGATCCCGTCAAGAACGGCGGCGGCGCGCTGATCGATTTCGGCTGTTATAACGCTCTGTGGTCGCTTTGGTTCAAGGGCCGCCCGCAAAGCGTCTTCGCCCAGCTCAACTACTTGCAGCGTGAGCGCTTCCCGAAGGTAGAGGACAATTCCGTGATGATTCTCACCTATCCGGACGGCGTCTCGATTCTTGAAGGCAGTTGGGACCTTCCTCACAGCTTCCAGGATCTCGAGCTATTCGGCCGCGACGGCAGCCTGTCCATGACGCGGCAAAAAGTCGAACTTCGCAAGGGCCGCCGCGGCGAGCCGCAACAAATCGAAGCCCCGCCGCTTTCGCGCGAGCGCGGCGACCCGATCCTCTACATGATCGACCGCGTGGAAAACAACAAGCCTGTCGACAATATCCTGGCGCTTGACATCAATGTGGGAGTCGTCGAAATCCTCGATGCGGCGAAGGAGTCCGCGCGCAGCGGTAAACCCGTGGCGCTCACGCCAGCCGCGCCGTGACCATTCCGAGCCGTCGCCGTGAGGTAGCGCCCATGGCCGGTCCCTTACGGTCACGGCGCACAGGGGCGGTTCATAACCGCGCTTGGAGGTTTTTCATCGCCTGAATCGCGGCTTGTGCGACCTTCGGCTCAGGATCGTGAGTCAGCTTCTCGAGGTGGGACACGCTCTCTTTTGTTCCACTAACTGACAGCACATAGGCGAGGTGGCGCTTCTGGTCATTCGTGCCCGCCGTGAGAAGTTGGTAGAGGCGGTTCAAGACCGCGGGCTTGCGGGCCAGCTCCACGAGAAACGGGCGGGCCTCCATGCGATGGAATGTGGAGTTCAGTCCATCCGTCAAATAACTCAACTGGCTCGCATCTCCCAGATAGACTGACGCGAATGCCATCGACAGCCTGGCGGATTCATTCTTTTCTTTCGTGAACGCTTCGTTAATCACCTTCAGGTCTTGCGGATCCCCTGCCCTGCCAATACCCTCGGCGGCGGCGGCTCGCATTTGGTGATCGCGGTCACGCAGGTAAAGCAGGAAAGTCGTCCTCTCCGCCGAGTCGGGAATCTTTGCCAGCGCGATCAACGACTGCCGCCGAATCTTCTTGTTCTCGCTGGTTTTGACGAGCCCGACCAGCTCCGGCACGGCCTCGTTCACGAGCAACTGGCCGACCGCTTTCACCACCGCGAGCTGGACTTTTTCGTCGAGATCACGCAATAGAAAAGTCAGGGCGGGCCCGGCGCTGGTGTCGCCAATTTTTTCGATGCTTCGGACGGACTCGGCGATCAGAGTGCTGTCCTTGGAGCGCAGCGCCTCCTTGAGCTGCGGAAGGGCGGCCTTGCCCCGCAGAATACCCGCCGCCCGTGCGGCATTCGCGCGGGATTCGAGCGTCACCCCGCCCGTGATCAGGCGCGCAACGGCACTGATCACCTCAGGTGAAACCGTCACATAGGGATCAATGACAATTTCCGCCGGCTGCGCGAAGCGGTTCTTGACGCCGGCTCCAAACTTTTTCAGCGACGCGGAGAATCCGCGCTTGATATATCCGGGGTAGTAGAAGTTCACCATCCCGTCCACGGCCATGAACTGGATTTCAGGAATCGAGTCACGCGACGCCTCCGCAAGAGGCTCGAGGCTGTGTTGCGTGCCGATGCTCACAATCGCGGCGACCGCTTTGCCCCGGACTTCGGGGACGGGGTCTTTCAGCAGCTTTCTTAAGGGCGCAATGTATTCGGAGTCTTTGGTGTCGCCAAGTTTTTCAGCCGCTCTCATTCGCCGCTTGGGGTCGGAGTGACTCAGATCTTGCACCTGGGCCCTCAGGCCTGAGCCAATGAGCAAGGCAACAAAAGTAACAACCACGGAATGCGTAAGACGGGGATACTTCTTCATGGCGGATACCCGACGGGTGTGTGCTGCTGTTACCACGGATCGGTTTTCCGATGACTCGGCGATCCGCAGCCTGGGCTCATTATACGAACTCTATTGGGACGCGTTTAGGGATCAATCCGGTTTCATAACCCATGTCCAAAAGCTTCTGGGCCGACTCGACCACCGATGGATGCATCTCGGTCGTGTACTCGTTGACGTACATGCCGACGAACTCGTCCGCCAACTGCTTGTCGAGGCCGCGGCCAAACTCCAGCGCGTAAGTCAGGGCCTCCGCGCGATGGTCCAGAGCGTATTGGATGCTTTCGCTCAAGCAGCGGCAGCTTTCCTTTTGTACGCCAGGCGGCAGTGAGCGCAAGATGGCGTTGGCCCCGAGCGGCAGAGGCAGATTGTGCTCCTGTTTCCACCAGGCGCCGAGGTCCATAACACGACGCAAACCGGTTTGGCTGTAAATCAGTTGCCCCTCGTGGATAACAACCCCTGCGTCGGCCTCGCCCGATTCCACGGTTTCCAGAATCTTGTCGAATGGAACGACCTTCTCTTCGAAATCCGGCTCGAACAGCCGCAACGCCAAGTAAGCAGTCGTCAGTGTGCCTGGCACGGCGATCGTCTTGCCCTTTAGCTCCGGCGGCTTCAAACCGTGTTTCGAGACCACGATCGGGCCATATCCATCGCCGATGCTGGAACCAGCCGAGGTCAGAATGTAAAGGTCCGAGACGTAGGGATAGGCGTGATAAGAGATAGCGGTCATCTCGTACCGGCCCTGGCGCGCCGCGGTGTTCAGCGTTTGAATATCGCTGAGAATATGTTCGAACTCGACAGTGTCCGAGCGAACTTTGCCCGTGGCCAGGGCGTAGAACATGAACGCATCGTCCGGGTCCGGGCTATGGGCGATGGCTACTTTGTGTTTCGACGAACTCATGGATGTACCGCCCCCCATGGGCGGTAGTTGCAACAGCGTGGTACGAGTCGTTGCTCGTCTCGGCAGGTTGATAGAATTACCTGTGAGAGGAGCGCTCGTTCGCGAGCTGATCCAAAACCACGGGTCCAGCCGGTCAACTTATCAGCATAGACTACCCGAGCGAATCACACCCGCGACGGTGACAAACGTTGCAAGCCGGTTTCGGCGCCGGCCGGCCGAGATCGCTCCCCTCCGAAGAAATGCACCGCGGAGAGAATGCCGCGGAGGGAATGGAGCATATGGAAAACATCAACCAGCGCCGAGTCGTTGCGGTCGTACCCGACATTTTCTTCTCGGCCAAGATCGGCGAAACAGCGAAGCACGTGGGGACAACGGTCGAATTCGCCTGCTCGGAAACTGAACTTCTGGGAAAGACCTCCGCCCCCCCGGCGCTGATCGTTCTCGACCTGAACGCGGCTGGAATGGACACGGTTTCGATCGTGGCCAAACTCAAGGCCACGCCCGCGCTCGCCGGGACTCCCTTAATTGGTTTTGTTCGGCACGAGATGTCCGAACTGATCGACGCCGCCCGCCGAGCCGGCTGCGACCAAGTGCTCTCCCGCAACGCCTTCTCGAAGAATCTGCCCAAGATTCTCGGAGGCCAGCAATTCCTAGAGCCGAGTGAGGACAGCCGCTGCTAGTGTAGTGAGCCAACCGAACTACAACTTATCGTGAATCGCTTCCTTGCCTGTTAGACCGAAGTTCGAAACACGGCGGGGCGGAAGTGTTTTGTTTGTGGGGGTTAGCTTGGGCGGGTGCGGCGGTTACTGACTACATCTCGGTTTCAAATCTTGACCTTGAGCAACTCCAGCGCCCGACGGAAGCGCTCCGGCATGTTCTGGTCCCCGCGCGGCGCCAACGCCATCATCGCTCTGCGCTGTTGTCGCCTCAGCGCCAAATTCGACGATTACTGGGAGGCGCGCCGCGCCTGATTTTCACTTCTATGTCGCGCACCCGCCGCCATCGGCGGGGTGTTGTAGCCCAATGATATTGTCCCCTTGCGCGCCCAATAGAAATGTCCCCTTTGGATCAGGTTCGTGGTCGGCCCCTTCGCCTAGCAGGCTGATGATGGCGACGCCGAGGGATCCGTCAAGGGTCCGCAAAGCCAAGCCCTACGGGCTCGCCCTTGACTGCTCCCTCGCCGCCGCGAAAACAGCACTCGGCTCAACAAGGCGAATGGGCTTAAGAGCTTAGCGCGCAAGGGGACATTTCTATCGCCCTCAACAAGGGGACATTTCTATCGCCTCTTGACACGCCGCCATCGGCGGGGTTGACCTTTCGGTTAAAATGCGGCATCCTAGTTGGCTTTGCCATGAATGTCCGGCTCTTTCACCATGATCGTTGTTTTGACGGCGCCTGCTCGGCTGCGCTTTTCGCGGATTTCTTCCGCAATCACGTGGACTCGTCAGCCGAATTTACTCTTGGGGGTCTCTTTCATCAAGCCAAGCAGCAGTTCGACGTGTCCCTATTTGACGGCGATGAGAACGTCATCGTCGACTTCAAGTACTGTGGTTCTTCCAAGCTGACCTGGTGGTTCGACCATCACCAGAGCGCCTTCCTGTCGAAGGCGGACGAGCAGCACTTCCACGATGACAGCTCAGGGAAAAAGTTCTACGATCCGACCTACAGGTCATGCACGAAGTTCATCGCCCGCGTGGCTAGTGAGAAGTTCGGTTACGACGCCTCGGCTCAAGAGGAACTGATCCGCTGGGCGGACATCATTGACGGGGCGCAATACGCCAGCGCGAAGGAAGCCGTGGAAATGGTCGAGCCCGCCATGAAGCTCACGCTGGTGTTCGAGGCGTCTGAAGAAAACATGACCTCGAAGGTCATTCCGATGATGACCACGCGGCCGCTTGGAGAAATTGCGGATCTGCCCGAGATCAAAGCTAGCTTTGAGCATTTGTACCAGCGTCACCTCGACTCCATCGACATCATCCACAAGCGCTCATCGCTTCAGGGCTCGGTTCTCTACTTCGATCTTTCCGACACCGATATAAGCGGCTACAACAAATTCATCCCCTATTACCTGTTCCCTGAAAGCACCTACACCGTTTCGGTCGCCGACGCCGGTTTTCGCGCCAAGGTTTCCGTCGGCTCAAACCCTTGGGCCGCCGAAGAGCCGGCACACAACCTCGCCACCCTTTGCGAACGTTACGGAGGAGGCGGTCATCCGCGTGTCGCCGCCATCAGCTACGGAGCCGGTGAGATTGAACGCGCCAGAGACACGGCGAAAAAAATTGTCCAAGAACTAGCGGGGGGCGGCTAGGCTGGCGTACGCGCTCATGCCGCGCCAATGGCCCGAAAGGCATTTTGCCTGGCTGCGAACTCGACGAGCGGGTCGGCAAGTCATTCGGGGGTTTCCTCGCTGTAACGGATTCGTCAATATCGCTTGCTGGGCGCCGACGGCCGTGACGAAGGCAAGCGCGCCGCCGCTCGCGTCATAATCGTAAGACAGATCTTACACAAAGCGCTTGTGTAAACTGAGAAGCTCGCGGTTCCAAACCGATGAAATTCTACCAATTCGCACTCGCGGGACTTGGCGGAGCGTCCGTGTTGGCCGCCCTGTTCTATTTCGCCGCCTACGACCAGGCTGCCCGGATCGATGGCGACATCACGGAAGTGCGGACCCTCGCGATGGACCAGAACGCCTCGGTCGCAATCGTCGACTTTGAAGGCGCCAACAAGTCCGACATCCTCTTTGTCGTCGACGATCGCGAGATTATCGTCGTGGATGAAAACGGCATTCCCTACGAAGGAAGCACCATCAGCGCCTTCGACTTGAAGCAGTTGTTCAAGTTCTTCACCGGGCTCGGAGAGATGAAGAACGAGCCTCTCCTTTCATCCACGAAGTTGGCGCCGGGGGATACGGTCCAAGGCGTCATCGCGGCCCGCTTCGAGATCTCCAAAGACCGGATCGACGCACGCCGCGAACTGATTCTGCGAGTGACTGATGTGGACGGCGGCGTTTCCGAGTTCAGCCTGGAAGCTGAGGTGGAGCCGGAGTAACAGCCCTTCCGTGGACACTCCCTCCGCTCTGGTCACTCCTCCGCGGAGGCGGCCGCGCGGCGGATAGCCGGCCGCGCCGAAGCCCGAACGAACGGCAAAGAAGGATCAGGAGGAGGAGCCCCATGCTCGAGGTTGGAGACGAAGCGCCCGAGTTTACCGCACCCGCCGACGGCGGCGGCAAGATAAAACTCAAGGACCTGCGGGGCAAAAAGGTCGTCCTCTACTTTTATCCCAAGGACAACACGCCGGGCTGCACCACCGAAGCATGCGATTTTCGTGACAATATTGCCTTGTTCGCCAAGCAGGGGGTCGCCGTGCTGGGCGTCAGCCCCGACAGTGTCGCCTCGCATGACAGGTTCAAGAGCAAGTTCGACCTTCCCTTCCCCCTCATCAGCGACCCCGAGCACGAAATCGCCGAGGCCTACGGCGTGTGGAAAGAAAAGTCCCTCTATGGGCGCAAGTTCATGGGGATCGTGCGCTCCACGTTCGTGATTGACGAGCAGGGCAAGATCGCCGAAATCTACAGCAAGGTCAAGGTCAAGAACCACGTCAGTTCTTTGGTTGAAGGGCTCTAAGCCGGAAGATAGTCACGGCGCCATGGGCGGCGCGTGAGCTTTGGCGCATGAGCCCCGTCAGCGAAGTCCAACAGGGCGCCAAGAACGATGCAAAGCTCAACGGATTCGATGATGCCGACTCCGACGTGCAGGTCACCGTCAACACGCCGCCGCTCAGCGGACCCCGCAGCGGCGATTCCAATTTTGTCGAGGTGATCATCCGAGAGGAAATACCCACGTTCTTCATGCGGGTGATCCAGCGGGATTCAGTTGTGGTTCGAGCCCGTTCCGTGGCCGGCCTTCTCCCCGGCGCCGACGGATGTGTCCAGGCGCTGAATCCAACCGCCCGAGGCGCCCTCACGCTGAACGGAGGCGGCTGAGGGCCAAGCGGCCTGATCGCCGACTGCGGTGTGATAGTGAACTCCAATCATGATTCCGCACTGAAGGTGAACGGTTCGGGGGTCACGCTGCAGGCCGACCAGATTGGGGTCACCGGCGGGGTGGCCAATCCATCCGGAGCGCTGGTGACTACAGATCCCGTGACCGGAATGCCGCCCGCTCTAGCTCTGGCTTATCTAAGCACCCCGCCGGTGCCCGCGGCCTGTGACTTCTGCGACACGGTAGTGGATAGCAGCACGGTGGTTACGCTCCTAGGTGAAAACAAGTAACTTATTTTGGTGGAGGCGGCGGGAGTCGAACCCGCGTCCGGAAGTGTCTATCGACGAGAGCCTACATACTTAGTTCGCTCGAAAATCTCGGCAGGCTCCTTGGAGCGAACGAGTTAGAACCGGCCCAGCCCGATTGAATCTCGGCCTGCGGCTCCGGACAGAAGCCTTCAGCCTATTCCGCGAAAATGACACCCATTGCTGTTGTGCGGACCCGCAAGCATGAGCGGCTACCTAAGATTAGGCAGCGTAGGCTAACTGCATATCATCATTGTTGGCAGTTATAGTTTTCCGATCGTTTAACGGGAGCTCGGAACCCGGTATGCCTCTCAACGACGGTCCAATCCCGTCGAATCCGTTACGCCCCCTCCTGTCCTTATGATACATGGCCGGCAAAGGAAAGGCTGCCGAGAGCAGTTGGTCGAGTTCGCCATCGACCCTCTTCAGCGCGGCCCGCAAGGGTCGCGGCAGCGCGCTGGGTTCCTCACCAAAAGCGGCGACCGCGGGACGAAACACCCGCGCCTCCAAGCGCGCAAACAATCGCGTCACCTTCCAGCCCCACGGGGTGAGGAAGTAGCGCCGGCTCCGCGGCGGGCCGTAGATCAGCCCCTTGCACCGCAAGTGCCGCAGGTCGTAACTCATCTGACTCGCCGAATAGTCCCCCAACGCCACCCCCCAAAGATGGGCGACCTGTGTCCGCAAGTCCCGGTTCTGAAAACCGTCGATAAGATGCTGAAACAGGCTCAACGCCACAAACAATGCCATCACGCGCGGCTGGCCGAATCGCAAGCCCGGCGCCTTCTGACCGTCCTCGTTGGCCGTCGCTTGCACCACCCGTTGGATGCTGCCGGCGCTCATACCACAGTTGTGGCTGACACGCCGCTCGACTTCCAGCAGACGCCGGTTGATCCGGCGGCCCAGCCGTTGTAAGTAAGTCCAGTTCGCTAATCCCTTGTTGACACGGAAGTCCTTGCTGTTAACCTCTCGTCTATCGTCCGACATCCTTCAAGCGATAATCTTTCGCTTGAATCTGGACCACCTTGCAGATCTCATAAAGCCGTGAGCGGGCCCTGGATCCGATACGGTCGGCAAGGGTATCTTTGACGCTGTATTGCCCGGACACGGGGTCTTTCTCCGTGATTCTGTCGCCTAGCTCGGGATCGGGCAGGTTGGTCGTCACGATGAGCGCCTTGCGCGCGTTGTAGCGGTGATTGATGATCGCGGTGACGGTATCCTCCACCCAGTCCGTGACGCGGTGCGAACCCAGATCGTCAAGCAGGATGACGTCGGTCTCGAGAGCCGCGCCGTAAGCCTGCTTGTCGGCCGCCCCGGCGGCGGGGTTATAGCTCTGCCGGATGCGGTCCAGCAGGTTTTGGTAGTCGAAAAAAGCGCATTCGAAACCGCGCGCGATCAGCTCTTTCAGGACAGCGGTAGCAAGATGGGTTTTCCCAACGCCGGTCGGTCCCTGGAGCATCAGACCGGACTTCGCGGACGAGGGGTATTCCCGGGCAAAAGCCTTGGCGGTGAGCATGACGCGGGTGAGCGCCTCATTCGCGATCGGGTTTTCGCGCGGGCTCGGCGGGAAGAAATTATCGAAGCTCGCCTCGCGAAACCGCTCGGGAATACGGGCCTTTCCCAGTAGAGCTTCTTGGCGGGCCCCTTGCAGGCAGGCGCAGCGCTCGACGGCTTCGACGCCGTCGCGGACGACCTGCTTCCAGCCGGTTCCTTCGCAATGGGGGCACTGCGGATCGGCGCTCATGAGGGTAATCTCACTTGAGAACTCGAACTCATTCGACAACGACCATCACTTCGCCCGCCACGACCGCGCTTCCTTCGCTGACGTGAACCGTCTTGATCTTTCCGGCGCCGGGGGCCTTAATCTCATTCTGCATCTTCATCGCTTCGACGACCAGCAGTCCCTGTCCGGGGTGGACCTCATCTCCCGCTCCCACCAGCACACGGATGACCTTACCCGGCATCGGAGATACAATATCCCGCGAGCCGCTGGAATCGATGCCGCCGGCGCGTCCGTGAGACCGGCGGGGGTCTCGGATGGCAATTTCGAATCGGCGGCCATCCACGGCGACAACAAAGTCGTCGCCGCTCTCGTCAATATTAACCTCGTAGCTGCGCGTTCCAACCAGAATTGAGTAGCTACTAGGCCCGACCGCTTCGACTTCCGCTTTGCCTTCCACGGAATCGACCGCGAACGTGCACTCCGAGCTCGAGGAATCCATCGGCCCCAAAGTCAGCTCGTGGCCGGCGTTTCCCATGCGCGCGATCAGCTTCATGTCAATTGAGGGTTTCGCTGCCGTGTCCGCCTTCTTCGGTGCAACAGCAGTACCGCTTGTCATTTGTTCCTTTCAGCCCTTCCTTTCAGAGAGTGCGTTCCTTTCAGAGAGCGCGCCGCAAGCTACCTTAGCATGGCCTTCTTCCCCAAAACCTTCCAGGCGCTTCCGTTCGCCGCTGACTTCACCTGCCGCCTTGCCGACAAACGCAGAAAGTGCAGGCCGGCGGCCAGGATGGCGACGGCTTCCTCGCCGGCCGGTTGCGGGAGTTGGTCTCCAGCGGCGGGCTGCTGACTCGTCCGAGCCTTTCGGTTCTCAAACCAGCGGCTAATAAATCCGGTGTCGATATCCCCGGCGCGGAAATCGGGATCACGCAGAATTTCTCTGAAAAACCCGAGCGTCGTCTTGATTCCTCCGATGTGGTATTCGTCGAGCGCGCCCTGAAGACGAGCGATGGTTTCGTCTCGGGTCGGCGCCCAGGCCGCCAGTTTCGCGATCAGCGGGTCGTACTCGATGGGAACGGTCCAGCCACTGTAGGCGCCTGAGTCGATGCGGATTCCCGGTCCCGCCGGGCGCTCCAGCGCTGTAATGCGGCCGGGCGAGGGGAAAAAGTTGTTCTCGGGATCCTCGGCATAGATACGGCATTCGATCGCGCTGCCCTGGTTGCGGACGTCACTCTGCTCGTAACGAAGCTTCTCACCGGCCGCGATCAATATTTGCTCCTTGACCAGATCGATCCCTGTCACCAACTCGGTAACCGGATGCTCCACCTGCAGCCGCGTGTTCATCTCCAAGAAATAGAAATTCGCGTCGCTGTCCATCAAAAACTCGACGGTGCCCGCATTCCAGTAGCCCGCCGCCCGCGCGGCCCGAACCGCCGCGGCCGTGATCTTCTCGCGAACTTCGGGGTGTTTGTCGACCAGCGGGGAGGGCGTTTCTTCGACGACTTTCTGGTGACGCCGCTGCAACGAGCATTCCCGCTCTCCCAGGTGGATGACATGGCCGTGCTCGTCCGCCAGCACTTGCACCTCAACGTGGCGGGGAGAAAGAATCGCTTTCTCGATGTAGACGTCGGAGCTGCCGAAAGCTCCCCGAGCCTCGCTCTGGGCCTGCTCGAGGGCCGAAGGGAGCTCTTCTTCGGAGCGCACCAGGCGCATGCCCTTTCCGCCTCCGCCGGCGGCAGCTTTGAGCATCACCGGAAAGCCGACTCGCCGTGCGATAGCCAGGGCCTCAGCTTCGTCCTGCAAGGCATGCGTTGTTCCAGGCACAATGGGGACACCGGCTTGTTCCATGGCCTCCCTTGCGCGGGTCTTCGAGCCCATCAGAGCCATCGATTGCGGACTTGGCCCGATGAACTTGACACGCGCCGTCCGGCAGGCCTTCGCGAACGCGGGATTTTCGCTCAAGAAGCCGTACCCCGGGTGAATCGCGTCCGCTCCAACTTGGCGCGCTGCTTCAAGAATGCGATCGATATGGAGATAGCTTTCGGCCGGCTGCGCGCGTCCGATTCGGACGGCCTCGTCCGCCATGCGAACGTGCAGCGAGGTGCGGTCCGCCTCCGAGTAAACAGCGACGGTGGGAATTTTCATCTCGCGGCACGTACGAATGACGCGCACCGCAATTTCACCGCGGTTGGCAATGAGGATTTTCTGAAACATGCTTTGTTTCGATTGTTCGGGTGGGACCCGCCGTCCCGAGCCGGGGCCGGCAACGGTCGATTGTAGCACCGCTGGTTGAAGTCGGCGGAAAGGGCTGGTTGGCGGGCGCGACAAGGAGGACCAACCCGACCATGGAGGCCAGACCCGTCTGCTCGGATTCGGTAGCGGCCAATGCGGGAGCTAGTCTCGGCGCAACTCGCTAAACAGATGCGCTATAGTCGAAACAACCCATGTAATCGCTTGATTCAAGATTCGTCGAAACGGATAGCTGCCGAGACGGATGCTCCTGGCTTCGAATGCTTCAGACCTTGTGAACGTATCTGAATAGTGCAATCGATTGAGCACGCTAATACAAATTGCAACGCCGAGCCCGCATGACCCCTCGCCTGGGGCGGCGCTGACACCAAGGGTGTCCAAGAAACCGCCTTGGCTGAAGGCCCCGGCGCCGGTCGGGGAGAACTATCGCGAACTCAGGTCGCTCGTCACCGATCTGAAGCTCCACACAGTGTGCGAAAGCGCGGCCTGTCCCAACATCGGGGACTGCTGGAACCGCCGCACCGCAACGTTCATGATCCTGGGGAATGTTTGCACGCGGCGATGCGGATTCTGCGCGGTGCAAAAGGGCGCCCCCCTTTCTGTCGACTACGACGAGCCCCGCAGAGTCGCGGATGCGGTGGCCGCTCTCGGCCTGCGATATGCGGTTGTGACTAGCGTCAATCGCGATGACCGCAAAGACGGTGGCGCGGAGTTGTTCGCGCGGACCATCCGGGCGATTCGGCGGCGCATACCGGGGTGTCGTGTCGAGGTCTTGGTGCCGGACTTCCAGGGCTCGCGCCAGGCGATGGAAACGGTTCTCGAAGCGCGGCCGGACGTACTGAACCACAACATTGAGACCGTTCCGCGGCTGTATCGGAGGGTGCGTCCGGGGTCGCGTTACGAGCGCTCACTCGATATGTTGTCCTACGCCAAGCTGGTTGCGCCCGGCATTCCGACTAAGTCCGGCATGATGCTCGGCCTGGGTGAAGAGCCACACGAGATCACCGCCGTCATGAGTGACCTGAGGAAACATCAGGTCGACGTCTTCACCATCGGGCAGTATCTGCGCCCCTCGGCGGCGCATCTGCCGATCCAGCGCTATTACTCGCCCGGGGAGTTCGCCGCCTTGAAACGTTCGGCCGAGACGCTTGGCTTCGCGCATGTCGAGTCAGGGCCACTGGTCCGCAGCTCCTATCACGCCGACGCGGCGACGGAATCCTGATGGTGATTCTCGCTGACAAGAAAGTCCGGTCACAGGAGCCAGCCGGCCGCTGACTAACGGTCACGGCTCTGAACCATTTTCTTGAAAAGCTGCTCGTATTGGTCGGCAATGTCATCCCAATCGTAACGCCTTTGTGCCAGCTCCATCGCCGCCTCGCCCATCTTGTTGCGCTGCCCGGCCGGCATGGCGGCGACTTGCTCCATGGCGCGCGCCAAGTCTCCCACCTCCGCTTCGTAGGCAAGACCCGCCTCGCCTGCTACCTCGGCGTTCTCCGGAGCGTTGAGAAACAGCATGGGGCAGCCGCGCCCCATGGCTTCCACCAGCGCCGGATGTGTTCCACCGACTTCGGTCGCGTGGACATAGGCGAAGCAATGCGATAGCAACTCGTGGTATCCGCGGCCATAGACGGCGCCGGTGAAGAGAATCTGCGGGTCTTTGGTCTGGCGAACCTCGCGAATATAGCCGGCCGCGTAAGGAGCGTCGCCGACCATGACCAGCTTTTTCTCGACGGAGATTTGTTCGAAAGCCTTGACGACCATCAAGGGGTTGTTCTCGGGCTCCATGCGGCTCACGTAAAGAAAATAGCCGCCAGGCGTGAGCCCGAACCGCCGCAACGCCTCGCCGGTTTTCAGCTTCCCTGTTTCGGTTCCGTACGCAATCAGGTGGCTGCGCTTGCCGTAGCGCTCCGAGTAATATCGCTGAATCACTGCCGCATCGGTGATGAGTTCGCTAGGGAGCCGCGTTGAGAGGCGCTCGGATACGGCGTACCAGGCGCGTGCCGCGGCGTTCCACTTGCGGCGCTTGCGCTCCAACCCGTCCACGTTCAAGGCGGTCGGCATGCCGAGGACCCGCGGGGCGGCGGTAAAAATCGAGTTGGCGCCGTTGCAATAAAGAACCGCGTCGTGGCGGCGAAATAGAAGATGCAGCGTGGAAAGAAAAGTATGGACGATCGTGTCGAAGTACTTATGAGGAATCGTCGGCAATCGCTGCAGGCGGACGCCGCGATAGACGCGATCGCGAGTCTTGCTGTAATTCGAGCGGCAATAGACGGTGACGTCGTGACCGCGCCGCACCAGCCGCACCGAGAGCTCTTCGGCGAACGTCTCGAACCCTCCGTAGTTGGCCGGAATGCCGCGGGTGCCCAGCAGGGCAATCTTCATGGTAAGACTCTAGCAAGCGGCCATCCAGCCGGGGGCTTGCTCGCGGCAGGAAAGAGCCGCCGGCCGGAGCAGGGCTTCAAGATCGTCCGACGGTGACTGGAGCGGCCACCTTTTCAGGCACTTTCGTCGGCAAGCTGACTGCTGAAAAGCGGAACCACTGGCTGATGTAGGCGTCGTCCACGCGTCGCCGCTGCTGGATCAAGCGCCGTTTCCGCAAGGCGCGGCCCCAGCCACGGGCAAACAAGTAGAACGCCTTCAAGGACGACCGCTCAATCAAGAGGCAGTACGCCAGAATGCCCAGGTCGCGGATAACAATCGGTATGAAGTTGCGAAGGTAGACGCGCGCCGTTATGTTCTTCGCCCGCATCAGAAAGCGGTTCTTCACCGAGTGCATGTTAATCTCCGGCGGCAGGTAGCGGCGCATGCCCGGGCGAAGCTTCCTCACATGGTATCCGAACGCGGTCGGAACATAGATACATTTCCAGCCCAGCAACTGAGCGCGCCAAGCCACGTCCGCGTCTTCCCGATAGGTAAAGAAATCGGAATCAAAGAACTCGCCTTCGATCGAGATGTCCTCAATCATCGAGCGCCGGTAGCACGCGGCCGCCGCCGAAGCTCCGAAGACGAACTCGTACTCCCGATAGTGGCCGTTGTCGTTCTCCAAACAGCCGCGGTCGAGATGACGCAACATGGGATTGAAGTAGATTCCCGTCGTGTCGACGACCCTCTGATCGGGGATCTGAAACGAAGCGTCCATCATCAGGAGCTTGCCGCACATAGTCCCGACGCTGGGGTCGTGATCCGCGGTCTCCATCAAGCGCGAACAAAAGTCGGGCATGAGCAGCACGTCAGGGTTCAGCGTAAGAACCCAGTCGCTCGAAGAGAGGGCGATCGCCTGATTTTGGGCAGCGGCGAAACCAATGTTTTCTTGGTTGTAAATAACGGTGCATTGGTCCTCGAACCGCTCCAGGATATCGGTGGTGCCGTCGGTCGATGCATTATCGACGACAATCACCTCCAGATCCGGATACCATTGCTCTAAGACCGACTCCAGACACCGCCGGATAAACCGCCCGCTATTGAAGGTGACCAGTGTCACCGAAACTCTATGTTTGTCCAGCATGAACTCGACTCAACTAGAATTGAACGACAGAAGAGTTACCTGCACTTGCACCCGCGGCCAGAAGCGCGTAAGGGTGTCCGCCGGCTACTAACCTCAATGCTTTCGCGTAGGCCTTTCGCTCCTCACTGTTCCCGGCGCCCCAAGTTACGAACCAGCGGCCGAGAATACCCACAAGAATGACCGCCCGCAGCCAGCGGCCGGTCCAGGTTGAGAAGTGTTTATCAATAAAACGTATCAGATTACCATACCAAGCGACGTGACGTTGTTCGACCGTCATGGCGGGTACGGAGTGCGCGCCATGATGTATCGCCTGGCACTTTGGCATATACCGAATCTTGTAGCCTGCCCGCAGGATCCTCCAGCATAAATCCACATCTTCAAACCACAGCGGATAGAAAGCATCATCCAGATAGCCGACGCTCTCGAGCACTTCGCGGCGCACCATCAAGAACGCCCCAGCCGGTTGCTCGACGTCCTGGGATTTGTCAGGATCCAGATCGAACCGTCGGTAACGGCGGTTGAGGGGATTGGACCGCCACATCCGGTTCAGTCCCAAACATTCGGCCGCCAAGGCCGTCGCTGTGGGAAGTGCGCGGACGTTGAAACCTCGCTGCGGGGCGCCTTTGGCATCGACGAGCTTGCCGCCCGCGGCGCCGACTCGCGTCCGCAGACAAGACTCAACCATTGCGTCCAGGGTTGTTCTCAAATGGCAGTCGGGGTTCAGCAGAAGCACCAGAGGACTGTTCGTCGCGGCAATTCCTTGATTCACCGCGCCCGCAAACCCGTGATTGCTCGAGTTCATGATGAGCTCTGCCTCGGGGGCCGTTCGGCGGACAATCTTGCAAGTATCGTCCTTCGAGCCGTTGTCAACGACGACGATTTCAGCCACGCCCCGGAGCGAGCGCAAGCACTCTTCGATTTGCCCCGCCGAATAATAGGTCACGATGACCGCGGCAACGTCGGTTCTCATGCGCGGTTCTCCGCCGGCGGGTTGACGAAGCGGAAATACCACTTCCAATAGCTGTCCCAACTCGTCGCCTTCTGCACCCTGAAAATGTCAGCCTCTGCTTCGCTCAACACCGATGCAAGCCGGCCGGCCTTCCCGCGAACTTGCTTCGAAGCCCGCCTGACCCGGCTGAACCTCCATATTCCAAGAGCAAAGCCACGCAACCAGGCGCCGCCCCGTCCCCGAGAGATCGCCAATACCGTCCATAGCAGTTGAGCGGCGAGGATGGCGTGCGCGTAACGCAAGATCATCCCGATCGAGTAGAACTTCGCGATCAGCAGCAACTGGTGGCACGTCATCCACTCGACCGTCTGGCTGCTCCAGACGCCTGACGTGGCCCCTCCCCGGTGGTAGGCGACGGCCTCGGGGACATACACGCCCGGAAGCTTCTCGATCGCCGCCCGCAGGCCCAAGTCGGTGTCTTCCAAGTAAGCAAAGAATCCCTCTTCCAGCAAACCCACGCGATCGAAGAACGACCGGCGGAACGCCGTCGCGGTGGCCGAGGGAAAGAACGTCCGGCGCCGGGAGGCAAACGCCGGCCCATCATCTTTCCCGTGCCCCAAGCGCCAGGAAGCGCCCCCGCGGCACATCGCGTCGCCGGCGCCGTCGATCAGCCGGCGATCTTCGAAGTCAAGCGTCTTGCCCGTCGCGAACCAGATATTGTCGTCCTTCATCGCTCCCAGCAAATGGCCCAGCCAGTCCGGCGCAAGTTCTACGTCATTGTTCAGCAAAACCACTACTTCACCATCGGTGGCCCGTATCCCCCGGTTCAGAGCCCGGCTCACGCCTTCGTTTTGGCTGAGCCGCAACACCCTTGCGCCGAGACCTCGGGCCACCTCGGCGGATTGATCGGTCGACCCGTTGTCGACCACGAGCGTTTCCAGGTCAACCCCGTCCGGCAGCTTTTGCCGCTGGATGGAGTCGAGCAAACTCAACAATAGTTCGTGACGATTCCAGTGAGGAATAACAATGGAAACCGTCATCTAACGCTCCGTGGAGCAACCAGACGCGGTAGAAGAAAGAGGCGGGCACTTCTTGAATACCACAACACAGCGGCTAGAAGCAATAGGGGCGGTCAATATTTTGGGTTGCTTCGCACAAAAACAACGGATTTGTTCTTGGCCTTGATTGCTAACCAGTACGCCGCACGGACCACGACTTAGACTTGTCTTGCGTCACCGGCCTGTTCCGAAAAAAAACCACCCACCACGGCCCAATTCCCGATAATCTCGGATGAAAGCCAGTAAGGACCGGCTCCCCTGCCGGTTCCAGGCCGACCGCCTAGACTAGGGGCTAGCCAGAGCCAGGGCGGTCTCGATCCATTCCTTACCACCCGGAACGGACGATCCGAAGTCTTCGTAAATCGCGGTGCTCGCCTTCTGAAAGGCGTCACGATCGGCTTCGTTTACCTCGAGCCCAGAAGCGCCGAGCTTTTCGAGCAACTCGACGTCCATTCGCTCTCCGGTCGCGTGGACGAACGCTTGCGTTTCCCGTGCGGTCTTTTCGAGTTCCTCGCGGATGTCCGCGGGCAGTTTTTGCCAATGGTTCTTGCCCACCACGATGTAGGTCGGCGTGTAAACATGGCTCGTCAAGGAAAGATATGTTTGGACTTCCTGGAATTTTGAGCTGTAGATTTGCGCGAGCGGGTTTTCCTGACCGTCCATCACACCGGTTTGTAAGGCGACGAAAACCTCGGAAAGCGCCATGGGCGTCGGATTGGCGCCGAAAGACTGAAACAGTTTGATCCTCCAGCGGCCGCGCGGCGTACGCAACTTGATCCCGCTCAAGTCCTCGGGAACGACGATCGGCCGGCTGCTGTTCGTGATATGCCGGAATCCGTTCTCCCAAACCGCCAGAATCCGGAGGCCTTTCTCTTCCGCGAGAGGCGCCAGGCGAGGCCAGAAGATCTTCTCTTCGATGAGCTTCATTTGCTCGCGGTCCTGGATGAGGTAAGGCATCTCGAACAGCCCGAAGGCGTCAACCATCGAGGACATGACCGTCGACGGCAATGCGAAATCGACCGTTCCAAGCTTGAGTTTTTGGAGCAGAATCTCATCATTGCCGAGCTGGCTGGATCCGAACACAACGACTTTGGCCCTGCCCAACAGCTTCTCGTTGGCGACGCGGGCGAACTCTTCCGCGCAGGCCGCAACAAGGGAATCAGGCGCCGCGACGTGCCCCAGCTTCAGCTCCAGGACAGCATCCTCCGAACCTCCCCCGCTACATGCGGCCAGCAGGCTGACAAGCACGACGCAAAACAAGTAACGAGGGCCAAGCGGTGAAGGGTCGTGTATTCTTTTTCGCATTTTCGAGTGCCGCTGATTCCCGAGCAAGCAAGGCGGATTTGTGACAGCCGGAAACAGTTCTTGACTACGTCCCGCCTATTATGAAGGCAAGCCGGAAGCGGCGCAAGTCCGGGGAGTTCCCGACAACGGCGGAGAGCGATCCGAAAGACCGCTTCGAGAACTTGGCGAACAAGCCCGGGTAATCGGCAGCCCGGATCCACCGCCAAGTTTCCTTCAGCGTTTGTATCCGATCTTTCGCAGCAGATCGTGGCGCCATTCAACGTCGGATTCTCCCTCGACGCCTTTGGGGGAAGAGCCGTCAATTACGCCGAGCACTCCGCGGCCTTGTTCGGTTTCGGCGACAATCACTTGCACGGGATTGGCGGTCGCGCAGAAAAGCCGGACAACTTCCTGGCAATCCTTGATGCGGTTCAAGATATTGATCGGAAAACCTTCCTTCAGAACGATCACAAAGCAGTGACCGGCGCCTAGTGCGGTCGCGTTGCCGGTGGCGGCTTTCTTGAGCTCATCGTCGTTGCCTTCCACTCGCGTCAGACAAGCACCGGAAGCTTCATTGAAGGCGATGCCGAACTTCATCCCGGGAACGGCGCCGACGATGATCTCGTAGAGATCCTCGACCGTCTTGATGAAATGGGACTGACCCAGGATTAAGTTGGCCCCTTCCGGGATGTTCATTTCCACTGTTTCGAGTTCCATGGCGCCTCGTTGATGATCGGGCCGAGCTGGCTGGTTCGTGGCCAGATGATAAGACCTACCATTCTAGCGAGACTTCATTCGGTCCGGCCAACAAGACCGACCGCATATCCGGGAAAGTCGGGGAAGTCGGGGAAAGTCGGGAAAGTCGGGTCGCGGTGGGGATGCCGGTCGCCCGGCACCGCCGAGTAGCCCCGGGGAATTGCACCCCGAGGCTCTCACGGAACCGCGGTTAAGCCTCTCGACTTATCCGGCTCGTGCCACCCCCTGAAGGCTGCCGTACCGGAACGCCCGCTACCTATCAACTCCTTGAAAAGGGCTATCCCGTCCACGCAATCCCTCACCGCGATGATATGCGCGCCGATCGATTTCGTGAGGCCGGGGCAGAAGTCTTCATCGGAAATCAGCTCGACATGCGCGTGAGGCTACAATGGATGCTAACATCGGTCGCGACAGTGCGAGGCCGCCCGTGACAACAGCCTGCTTGTGTTCGCAAGGCCGGGGTCGAGGACAGGATCAATCTCCAGCGAGAAGGCAACAACCCGAAGCCGTACCAAGTCAAGGAAGTGTGGGCTGTCATCCTGAAGTACAGGCTTGGTGATATCGAATGAACAAGTACGAAGTCGTCATTCACTGGAGCCACGAGGACGCAGCTTTCGTGGCCGAGGCGCCGGAGTTCCCGGGATGCGCCGCCCATGGCCCCACTCAGGAAGCGGCGCCTGCCAGCGCGCGGGAAGCAATTCGTCTTTGGATCAGCACGGCGAAGGAGTTTGGCGATCCGATCCCGGAACCTAAAGGTCGTCGTTTAATTTTCGCTTGACGCGCGATTCCGTCTAACCCGGCTCCGCGGGCGACGGCCAAGAGCGAGCAGCGCCAGAGTCGTTCGGCGCCTTTGGAAACCAAATGAACCGCATCTTTCTGGCAGCTTTATTAACCTTCTGCGTTTCACTTTCGGGTGAGACGACCAAGAAATGGGAACAATCGACGTTCGAGCAGTTCGAGAAGGGCACGGCCAAAGGACTCTCGATTCGCAGCGACGGCAAGCTGATGCTGGCGCCGCGGTTCGCGGAGATCCACGAAGCCGCTTCTTCCTACTTCTGGGCGCTGGCAACCGACAGCCGGGGAAACCTGTTCGCCGGAGCCGGGCCCGAAGCCAAAGTGTTTCGCATCGCGCCGGATGGAGAGAGCAGCGTCTTTTTCGAAACCGATGCGGTGGAAATCCATGCGTTGGCCGTGGATGGGCAAGACAATCTTTATGCCGCCACTTCGCCTGAAGCGCAAGTTTTCAAGATCTCTCCCAACGGGGACGCAGCGGTTTTCTTCGATCCCGATGCCGACTACATCTGGAGCATGGCCTTCGACTCGAAAGGAAATCTCTTCTTGGCAAGCGGTGACAAAGGACGGATTTTCCGTATCACTCCAGCCGGAGAAGGATCCGTGTTTTTCGAAACGGAAGAAACCCACGTTCGGACTATGGTAATTGACCCAAGCGACAATCTCATCGTCGGGACCGACCCGGGAGGGCTCATTCTTCGTATCTCGGATGACGGCGGCGACCAGCCCAAAGGATTTGTCCTTTATCAGTCCTCCAAGAAGGAAGTCACAGCGCTGGCTCGAGCGGCGGACGGAACGATTTACGCGGCCGGTGTCGGGGATCGCAAAGCAGCGCGTCTGCCGCGCCGCTCCGCCACGGCCAGCGTTACGGTGACGTCTTCCCCTTGGCCACAGGCCGCTGGCGGCTTGCAGCCCGGCAGTCCTCAAGCAACGGCCCAACCGCCGGCCCCGCGGCCCCCAGGCGCTTTTCTCACCAGCCTGACCGGAGGCAGCGAGATTTACCGAATCGCGCCGGACGGAGAACCGCTGGTCGCGTGGAGCTCGAAGACTGATTTGGTTTACGCGCTGGCGTTCGACCCGCAAGGCAGGCTGTTGATTGGCAGCGGCGACCGAGGCCGGCTGATACGGCTCGATTCTGAAACCCTCTCGTCACTCGTGCTGAAATCGCCTTCGACTCAGATCACGGCCCTGGCCCCCGGTCCGGCGGGAAAGGTTTTCGTGGGCGGCAGCAGCGTGGGCAAGGTCCATGCACTCGGTCCGGAACTGGAAAGCAAAGGCAGCTTTGAGTCGGAACCTTTTGACTCCAAGATCTTCTCTCAATGGGGGCGCTTGCAGTGGCGCGGCGAAACATCCGGAGACTCGTCGGTCTCTGTTTCACTCCGCACGGGCAATCTCGACAGCCCCGCCCGCAACTGGAGCGATTGGTCCGGACCCGTGGCGGACCCGGAAGGCGCGCGCGCAGGCTCGCCCTCGTCTCGTTTCGCTCAGTGGCGAGCCTTGCTCGAGTCCCCCGGCGGCCGCCAGTCACCCATGCTCGACGCCGTCAGCTTGTACTATTTCTCGAAGAACGTGGCCCCGCGAATCACTCATGTCGAGGTGACTCCTCCCAGCTACGCTTTTGTCCGGAAGTCAACACCCTCGGTGGCGAACCGGTCACTTCCTCCACTCGGCGGCAAAGCGCCGGTGAAGTCGGCGAGCCGGCCGCGCCAAGGACATACGCTGACTCCCAGAAAGGGACGCATCGGCGTCCGCTGGTCCGCCGATGACGCCAACGGCGACGACATGCTCTTCAAGCTGGAAATTCGCGGTGACGAGGAGCAGCAGTGGAAGCTGCTTGAAGAGGAGGTTGTCAGGGATTACTTCAGTTGGGATACCACGTCGTTTGCCGACGGTTCCTACCGCGTAAGAATCACCGCGTCCGACGTTGGATCGAATCCCGAAGCCGAAGCCCTGACGGATTCTCAAGTGAGCGCGCCATTCGTGATCGACAACAGCGCCCCGGCCATCTCGGGCTTGCGGGCGGCCATGGCTGACGGGCGTTTGCGTGTCGAGTTCACCGCCGCCGACACGGCGACCAAGATACACAAGGCGGAATACTCGCTCGACGGCTCCGACTGGAAGCCAATTCTCCCAGCCAGCCGCCTATTCGATTCCAAACAATTGTCGTTCGATTTCGAAACGGAAGACGTCGAGCCGGGCGAGCACACCGTTGCCGTCCGCGTCCACGACGGCCACGACAACTTGGCCACCGCGAAAGTCGTCGTCCGCGACGTCGTGGGCAGCGACGGCAACGGAAACTAAACACCGCCGACTCTAACTAACTACAACCTATCTCATAGACCCCACCCGGACGATAGCTGGACGGAACGGGTTCGTGATTTCAAGCGGCTGATTTGCGCCACGCTGAGCCCGCTGATCTTGACGAGATAGCGGCGTAGGATTCCTTTGTCTTTCTTGGCTGAACCGAGGTACTTTTGAGCGCGCAAGACGCCTTCGACCAGGCCATAAATCTGCTCGCGGCCGACTGCGGCGAAGCTGAGAGTGCTGCTGGCGGAGAGAAATTCTCGCATCTCGGCCAGCGTGAGACGTTCGGCATGCTGCATGGTGACTTGTATTCACCCGCATTGTGCCCTGACCCGTCCTGCTCGCGTTCAGCATCATCTTGTGTTGGAAACACTCCCCCCTTTCAGGCTCATCTTGTATTGGACACTTCTATTTCCTGAGTCCAACTCGCCGGTATGGCATCCTGATGGAGTGATAGCTGTTTTGAGTAACCGAGTCGTTCGCGCCTCCGTTCTGGCCGCCGCGGTTGTCTGGATTGCTTCTCTGCAAGGCGCCGAACCTCAACCGGGAGCGGGGGAATCTCGTCCGGCCATCTTCGGTCCTGCACAGTTTCCCGACAGCCCCGAAGCCCGATTTCCCAGGTCTGACGGGAATTCCGGCGAGAACCGAGGCTGCAATATTCCTTCCGCGTCGATCGACGCCTCGCTGACGAATGACAATCGGCGAACGACTGGGCTGGTGCTTGCCGAGGGCGGTTATACCCCGCCCGTGCAGCAGAGCAGGCTTACCGCCCGATTGAACAATATTCAGTGCCGCAAGGTGGACGGCGAGATCTCCGCCTGGTATTCGCTGCACGACGCAAGAGTCTTTGAGGAAAAGCGATTCATGGCCCGCGGGATGTTCGAGCCTTTCGCGCGGGTCCACGTTTATGGAGGAATCTCCTACTACGACAATCCGGACGATTTATTTCGTTCGCGCTCGATCTTCGTTATCGGTGGAGCGGAATACCCCACCGTCTTGGGAATGACGTTCAATGCCGACTACTTGTGGGACGCCAAGGAACACGGAGAGTGGCTGACCCTGCAGGTGACCAAGCGCCACAAGCTCGGAACCATTCGGCGCGGTGCGGTGTTCACCTACAAGCACGGCCTGGGCGCCACCGGGACACACAGCTTGCCGGGTAATGCGAATACGGCCAGCATGACCGGTGTCCCGAGCGTCTTTTATCGCGCCATCCTGGAGATCGACGACGGGCCCGTGACATGGTACATGGAAGCCAGCCCGCACGTGAGCTTCGTCAGCCGTGCGACCGGAGTCCGGAAGAAACACGTCTTGGTCGCGGTAGGCCTGAGGATGGATTTTCCGTAGCACCCCTTTTCGTGGCCCGCCGTTCACACTCGACGGCGTGGCGGGACGCTACTCCGCAACGAGGACACTCCGGCCCGCTTTCGCTCGCACCAGTAATTTTCTACTCGCTTCGCAATCGATTCGATCGCAGTAAGCGCGAGCCATGTTGCACCCGCAAGGGTACGGTCAAGTCTGGAAGTAACCGTGTCCCCCGGTTGGAAGTCCTCGGCGGCTATTACTCTGGACCGCACCTTTGCGGGTGCGGCTCTGTTTCCGACAAGCGGACAACTTCCGTCCAAACGGGAGCCGGCCGGCTCTTAATCGGCAGTTGTGTGAGACAGCGGGGGAGTATGCCGGTGATCAAACGTAGAGCTTAGTTGATCACCTGCTCCAGAATGGCGAAGTCGCCTGGGTTCCAGGCTTGGACGATCAGGTAGTGCTTGCCTCCATACGCTCGCATGACGGCGTTATGGATGTGCTGGAAGTTCTCCAGACCCAGCTCCGATTTCACCATCACCGTCGAGATCAACTTATCATTCTCGGTGATGTAGACAGGGGCGCCTTTGCCACGATCGGGGCCGTGCAACGAACCGACGATGCCATAGTCGCCAAGATAGTCGACATCGCAGGGGAAGGAGCCGAGGGGCAGGCGCAGCGTGGAAAGGTAGTGGCCGTAGCGGGTAAACCGGTCGATCTCGGCATTCGGCCTGTCCGCGACATCGATGCGCTTGGTGCCGGCTGGAATGGTGATTCCGTGGCCGGTGCCGAACTGGCCGATACCCGTACCCTTGCCGCCGAACGCCAGATCGTTCCACTCCGCTTTGAAGGGATTCGTACTGAGTATCTTGGCGGTCAGGACGAAGTCAAGCCGGGAATAGCCGGTGGCCACGTAGAGCATTCCATCCAGGTGCTCGACGTCGGTGGGGACGAGGTTGCCTTGTCCGAAGAAGTAGTCGCTGGCCACCGGACTGCCGAGGTCGGCGTGCCCCTTGGGGGCGCTCAGGGTGTGGAGGAGCTTGCCGTTGAGGTCGGTTGTAAAGACTTGGCCGGCTTGATTCCCGGGAAACGTCAAGAAAGGTTTGCCGCCGTCCGCGTACCAGATGGTGGCGTTGTGCATATTGGTGTTCTTCATCGCGGACTCGGTGGCGATCATCTTGGTGCTCTTGAGGTCGGCGCTGATTTGGATAATGCCGGCGCCAGGCAGGGCAAAGTAGGTCTCGCCCTTTCCAGGCCGCCGATCAATCGCGAATCCGCCGTGGGCGTCCTTCAACACCTTCTGCGCCTCGGCGGGCAAATGGCTGGAGGTATAGAGGACTTTGAACTTCATCTTTCCCTGGCCGCTGACTTTACCGTCGTGGCTCGCGGGCGCGGCGCTTGTTGCATCCTCGTAACCGAGAATCCAGCTAGCGGCCAGCAAGCCGACGAAGAGCACGCTGATTGTGAATCGTTTCATTGGATGAACCTCCTGCCAAAGTGAAATTAGAACACACTCGGGACCGAATCGCCAAGCCGGTTCAGAAAAGTGTCAGAGATGGGATGAGAAGGCTGGTCGCTGAGAGCCGCGAGCGCTAAGCTTGCGGCAGCAGCACAAACTTCGAGCAAGAGAGTGCTGCGGAACTTTGATTCTCAAACAAAGGAGACGACCAGCCATGAAGAAGAATAGCAAACAGCAGACCAAACAGCAGCAGACCAAACAGCAGCAGACCAAACAGCAGCAGACCAAGTCGCAGCAGACACGGCGCGAGCCTCATCGCCTCGTGAAGGCGCCGCGACACGCCGCCGCGCCAGCAGCCGAAGAGGAGCCGCGTGCCGGAGCTGAGAGGCACCAGCGGTTGCCAGCACAGCCCCCGAAGCCAAAAGAAAATACCGTCGTCGAATCATAAGGGGCAACCTCGATTCACCGGGTCCAGTGTCGCACGGTGGCCGCGGTGTGCCGTATGATGGACCGGAACATTGCCGCGCCGCGGAGGATGTGTGAAAACGCCATATGAATGAACCATCCATGAAGGAACTATCGATGTCCCGTCGTCAAATGTTAAGGCACTCCGCCGCTGCCGCCGCTGGTTTTGCCGCTGGCTGCCAGTCCGACCCCGAGGAGGGCTTCACGCCGCTGTTCAATGGCAAGGACCTCACGGGCTGGCAGGGCGATCCGCTACTTTGGGTAGTCGAGGATGGGATGCTAATCGGACGCTCGCCCGGGATCAGCTACAACGACTTTCTGAGTACCGAGAAGAGCTACGGAGACTTTATCCTTCGTTTCAAGATCCAGCTCGCCGGCAACATCGGTAACACCGGAGTCCAATTCCGCAGCAAGCGCATGAGCGGCTCGATGGAGATGATCGGCTATCAGGCCGACGCCGGACAAACTTATTGGGCCAGTCTCTACGACGAATCGCGCCGCCGCAAGGTCCTCGCCCAAGCCGACCCCAAAATCATCGAGCAACTCGATCTCACGGGCTGGAACGACTACGAGGTCTATGCCAAGGCTGACCACATCCGTCTGTCCATCAACGGTGAAACTACGGTTGACTACCACGAGCCGGACGACAGTATCGAGCGAACCGGGCTGATCGCCACCCAAGTTCACTCCGGGCCGCCCTTGGAAGTCCGCTTCCAGGACCTGCGCATCAAAGAGATCTTAAGATAATACGGATGCAGCAAGCTTTCGTTTGGAAAGGAGACAAGCATGTCAGAACCATTAGAGCCGCCCCCCATGGATGCA
This sequence comes from Bryobacterales bacterium, assembly GCA_965226185.1. Lineage (GTDB taxonomy): Bacteria > Acidobacteriota > Terriglobia > Bryobacterales > UBA6623 > CBDCYS01. Next base: position 473,040 of record CBDDCT010000007.1, on the reverse strand, counting down.
CGCGAGGCGCTCTTTAAGATCGTCAACGGATACATGCTCTCGCAGTGCGTGTATGTGGCGGCGAAGTTGGGTGTCGCCGACTTTCTGCGCCAGGGTCCCAAGACGCCAGCGGAACTAGCGGCCGCGACTGGTGCACATCCTGAATCTCTCTTTCGAGTTCTTAGGACCCTCGCGAGCGCGGGCATCTTCTCAGAGAGCGATTCAGGACAGTTCGAATTGACCCCCATGGCTCAACTTCTCTGCCGTGACACGCCAGGCTCAGCGCGAGGCTGGACGATCGTGCGGGGGGAGGAGTTCCTTTGGCAGCCGTGGGGAAACATACTGCATGCGGTCAAAACAGGCGAGTCCGCTTTCCTCGATGTATTCAAGATGGACTGGCCAGAATACTTTTCCAAAAACCCCGGTGCGTCGGAAATATTCGACGACGCGATGCGATCGATTTCAGCCCAGAAGTACACCGCGGCCGCCACCGCCTATGATTTCTCGGGGATTGGCACGATCGCCGATATTGGCGGGGGAAATGGCGGCCTGATTACCGCCATTCTTGAAGCGAACCCCGCGATGCGAGGCATCCTGGCTGACCTGCCTCACGTTATGGAAGGAGCCAGGCATCACATCGATGCCGCCGGTCTTTCAAGCCGTTGCGACTGTGTGTCCATTGACATGTTCGAGGACGTGCCCAAAGGCGCGGATGCCTGCATCATGGCGAATGTGATTCATGACTGGGACGACGAGCGCTCGATCACGATCTTGAGGAACTGCCGGCAGGCCCTGCAGCCGGATGGAAAGGTGTTGCTGGTGGAGATGGTACTCAGCGGGCGCAATGAACCCCACCTGAGCAAAGTAGTTGATATCGAAATGCTGGTGATGACGGATGGAGGTAAAGAACGCTCGGAGAGTGAGTTCAGAGGGCTGTATGAGGCCTCCGGCCTGCGGTTGACGAATGTTGTCCCAACCGATTCTCCGTGGAGCGTTATCGAAGGCGTGTCGGCTTAGCGTGACAGTTTTCCTCCATTGGGATGCCTGCTGAGCCAGCCCGTGTCCATTTTTCGGGAAGACCGCCTGTCCCCAGTTTCTGCCGCCAGGGTCTTCTTCTCACCGGATCATCACCATCCCTGGTACGAGAAAGCCTTCCCAAGGACTACGTGAGTCTCAGCACAACCTCGCCTTGATGCTCCTGAAGCGCCCCGCGCATAGTGGCGATGCCGGCTACAGGCCGTGGCACGGTGCGCCATTGTCGGCGCCCCCGGCGATCAAGTGCTTAATTCAAGTGCAATAATGGAAACTAACACCTCAAGGACGACGGAATGATTACCCCGACCAGCAAGATTTGGCATAACGGTAAGTTCATCGACTGGGACGATGCGCGTGTCCATGTGATGACCCATGCGCTGCATTACGGAACCAGCGTGTTTGAGGGCATTCGCTGCTACGAGACGCCGTCCGGGCCGGCGGTTTTTAGGGTGAGGGAACACATCCGGCGGTTCTTCGACAGCGCCAAAATCTACCGCATGGAGGATCTGGGATTCGCCCAGGAAACGATCGTCGACGCCCTGAGCGAGCTGGTTCGGCTCAACGGCATGTCGTCCTGCTATTTGCGTCCGATCGCACTCCGCGGCTATGGTGATGTCGGGGTCCTGTCGGTCAACAACCCGATCGAAATTTACCTGCTGTGCTGGGAATGGGGCAAGTACCTGGGGCCGGAGGCTCTCGAGAAGGGCGTCGATGTGTGCGTTTCCTCCTGGACGCGGCTGAGGCCGAATACTTTGCCGGTGATGGCCAAGGTCGCCGCCAATTACATGAACTCCCAATTGATCAAGATGGAGGCCGTCACAAACGGTTACGCCGAGGGCATCGCCCTGGACGCTTCCGGGTATGTTTCCGAGGGGAGCGGCGAGAACATTTTCCTGATACGGGACGGGAAGATCCATACTCCCTCGATAGGAACGTCTGTCCTGCCAGGCATTACGCGGGCCACCGCCACCCAGATTGCCGAGGATTTGGGCTATGAGGTGATCGAACAAGCCATACCGCGCGAATGGCTCTACATCGCCGACGAGTTGTTCTTCACCGGGACCGCCGCCGAGATCACGCCTATACGCTCGGTCGACCGGATTCAGATTGGGTCGGGGGAGCGCGGCCCGATCACCGCCCGCCTTCAGAAGGAGTTCACCGACGTTCTAACCTGCCAAGCCGAAGACCGCCACGGCTGGCTCACATTCGTGGACGCGCCGACGACAGTCACGGTTTAGCCGCCAAGTTCCCAGTAAGCGCCCCACCGAATCATGGTCTACACGGCAATCTCCGCGGCCACGGGTCGCCCCATTCAAATTCACGAAGAAGACGGCCGCATCGCCAAGATCGACCAAGCCCCTGGTTCCCCTGCTTCCGACGACGGACTCTGGGTAGCGCCGGGATTGATCGACATCCAAGTCAACGGCTTTGCTGGCGTGGATTACAACTCGCCTGACACGGCGCTGGACGAGATCGCCCGCTCGATTGACGTTATCAAGGCCAGCGGTGTCACGCGGTTTTATCCCACGCTGATCACGGGCTCGAACAGCAATATTCGCGGATCGCTGGCGAATCTTGCCCGCGCTAGAAGAGAACTTTCCGCCGGACCAGCGATGCCTGGCTTTCATGTGGAGGGTCCCTGGATTTCGGCCGTCGATGGCCCCCGCGGCGCGCACCCGCTGGAGCACGTGAGACCCGCGACAATCGAGGAATTCCAGCAGTTCCAAGAAGCGGCCGAGGGCCACGTCCGGCTCATAACACTGGCTCCGGAGTCCGACGGAGCGCTCCCGGTCATAGAATATCTGGCGGAGCAGGGCGTGGTCGTGTCAATCGGCCACACCGGAGCTTCACCGCAACAGATCCGGGACGCCATCAGCGCCGGGGCGACGATGAGCACGCATCTCGGAAACGGGGCGCACGAGATGATTCAGCGGCACCCCAACTACATCATCGAGCAGATGGCAGCCGATGAACTCCGGGCCGGCCTGATCGGCGACGGAATCCATCTGCCGCCATCTTTCCTGAAGGTGGCGGTTCGGGCCAAAGGCCTGGATCGGTCCATTCTTGTGACAGATGCCGTATCGCCGGCCGGCTGCCAGCCTGGGATCTTTCGCGTGGGGCACATTGAGGTCAGACTGAGCAGTGACAACAGTGTCCGTCTGACCGACACCGGGCGCTTGGCTGGGTCCGCGCTCAAAATGGACCGGGGCGTGGAGAATCTCATGAAGTTTGCGGGAGTTTCTCTTGAACAAGCTTTACGGATGGCGACCGTCAACCCGGCCGCCGGAATGGGTCTGAAGGGAAGGCTGGGGTTTCTGGAACCTGGAGATATCTGTGACCTGATGTTCTTCCGTTATGACCCTGACTCGGGAAAGATTGAGGTTGAGCAGACGATCCGCAGCCCTCTGGACGCGGGTTAGGAATCCAACCCGCGGAACTACAAACCTAACTTCTAAAGTTTATAGCGGGAAGATTTCGGCGGACGTCACCCGGCTAAGGGCTTTCTTGTGCGAGGATGGATCAAAAACGACGGAGCGGGCCCTGCCTAGTGTCTTGGCGCGGTACATGGCCGCATCGGCGTAGGACAGCAAGTCCGAGGGGGATTGATGCCGTGCCGTACTCATCGCGATGCCGATGCTCACGCTGGTTCGGAACCTGTGACAGGCAAGTTCAAACGGTTCCCCCAGGCGCTCTTGAATTCTGGCGGCCACGATCTGGGCGGACTCGGGTTCCCGCACATTATAGAGCAGTATCGTAAACTCATCTCCGCCCAGCCGGGCGACAATGTCCCTCGGCCGCAGGCAGCCATCTAATCTGCGAGCCACGATTTTCAAGAGCTGATCGGCTACGATGTGACCGTAGTTGTCGTTGATTCCCTTGAAATTGTCCATGTCAAGAAACAGGACGGCAAAACGGTATTCGCTGTTCGCTTTCGACGATTTGGAAGCCTGACCCAACCGGTCCAAGAACAACGTACGGTTTGGAAGACCCGTCAGCGGATCCTCCAGGGCCTGCTGCCGGTCAGTGATATCGAAAATATAGATGCGGATGAAATCACCCTTTGGCACGTAGCAAAGGTGCTGCTCATACGACGCCGCATCCACTTCGAACCTCTGCAAGATAGGCCGCTCGCGGCCTTTCTTGAAGCTCTCGGCAGCCGAACCAAACTCTCGAAACATGGGATGCCCGGCTTTCAGCTCTCGAAGTTCCGGGAAGCGGCGCGCGGCCTCCGGATTGATGTAGGTAACCTTGCCCGACAGGTCAGTCTCGACGATCGGTTGGGGGTTGTTATCGGGAAACGAGGCCAGCCGCTGGAGTTGTTCTTGTTCTTGCTTGCGCGCCCTAATGTCCCGAACGATGATCGCGTAAACTCTTCCCGATTTCGAATGAGACTCTCCGGCGCGGACCTCTACGGGAAACTCGGAACCGTCCCGGTGTCTTGCCACGAGTTCAGAACCGCTGGCCCAATCCCACCGCTGCAGCGCTAGCGGAGCCTCTTCAGCCTGATCGGCGCCCGCCGCGGGTTGAAAATTCAGAAGTGCCCGCACGTCTGTCTGCAAGGTTTCGCCGTCACGGTAGCCAAACAGGTTCCGCGCCGCGGGATTGAGAGATCGCACAAGGCCCCGCTCATCCACTCCCAGGATTCCGTCGGTGGTGTGGTGGAGGACTGCCTGGGCACAGGCTTCTGTTTCAGAAACAGTGCAATCGGCCGGCAAGGCTTTCAAGTCTTTGCGCCGTTGCGTGAATGACCAGACCAGCCCGAAAGCGACGACGCCCAGCACCAGCCCATACGAAAGCGCGCCGTTCGTTGCCTCTCTGTCGAAGGCGGTCTCAAAGGAATCTTTGCTCTGGAAACGCAGGGTCCAAATTCGGCCTCCAACTTCGAGCGGGATGTCGCTGCGGAACCAGGCCGTTTCACCTGAAACAGCGCTGCCGGCCCAATAGAGCAAGGAATCTGAATCCGAGCCGGGACTTTCGGCCACGGCGTAATCAAGTTCTGGTTCACCGTTACGCCAGGGAGAATTCAATAACTGAGCGGGGAGAATCAAAGCAGCGTGCCAGCTCGGCGAACCGGACGGTCCGTCAGAGTGCCTAATCAGTAACACGTAATCCTGCAAACCGGAGCCACAGTCCATGGATAGTTTGCTGCTGACAACGGTCGAGTTCTCAGCGGCTGCGCGGGCCATTAGTTCGGCAACTCGCGACTGTAGCGGGAGATCAGCCGAATCGCCGCACGACTGGGGTGCTTCGGGGAGGTTCCTCAACCGATAGGGCTTCCCTGCCCCATCGGAAGTTGGAGTCGCCGCGTCATTGTCTCCCCTCAACCAGTCTCCCCTCAACCAGGCGGTTTCCTCCAGCACGCCCAAGGCGGCTACAGCGGGGTATTCGGTTCGCAGCAGTTCAGTAATGAACGCGCTGCTGGCGCCATCCGTGTGCCGGCCGGTTCTGTTGAAGAGAGGTTCCGCCACCTCCAAGAGATCCAAATAGTGGTGAATACGCTTCGCGAGAGCGAACTGCGCGTTTTTTACGTCCCGATCAAACGCGGCATGGGCAAGGGCCTCCTTTTCATATTGGACCGCGTGCCAGGCAGACGACGTTAAGAAGAACACAAGAGCCAACGCACCACACGGCGCCGCCCAACCCAAGACGGTCAACCATGATGGCCGGCTCTTGCCACGCCCTACAAAATAGAGCCCCGTCAGTGCGATCAACGCCACGCTGACAGCGGGCAGCAAAATGGGGTGTCCGGCCCACATCTCCGCTAGTTTCCAGAGCAACCAGCCGGAGGCAACCAGCAGCAGAGCGAGACGCAGAATCACGGTCCAACTCTTTGAAGTCATGAAGCGAAAACTGGATTTCCCCGAAGGGGACGCGTTGTCAGGGGCTACGCTCATCCGAAAGCAGTACCTTCTTCTCTAGTACCTTGACATCTCTATTTAGAACTGCCGGTCTGTTTTGGGCAATAGGACCTGGGTACTGTTTTCGGTTAGGGTTTGCTCTACCACTCAGGTCATAGGCCGGTCATAGGCCTCGGCGTAAGCGATGAGTCTTGGACCGGCGGCGGCAAGGATTTGACGCTGCTTGACTGTCGCTATTGGGGGATTTGGCCGCCTAGGCCTATGGCGGCCCGCCCTTCACCCGAACACTCGTCCGCCAGCAACTGCTAAGGCGTGAAACAGCGTCGTCAGGACCCGAGATCGTTGCGGGATCTCGACTGGGGGGGGCGTTAGCGATTCGTCCAACAAGCGGGGCGCTTCTCGAGGAAAGCGGTCATCCCCTCTTGCCCGTCGGCCGCCAGGGCGTTCATGGTCATGATTTGTGTGGCGTAGGAGTAGGCTTTGGGTTGGTCAAGATCGATCTGGGCGTAAAAGGCTTCCTTGCCAATGGCGAGAACCAGGCCGCTTGCTTTAGCGATCTCACAAGCAAGCTCACGCGTCGTTTCCGTCAACTCTTCGTGCGGGACGACCCGATTGACGAGACCCCACTCGAGGGCCGTCCGCGCGTCGATCGGTTTGCCCGTAAGCAACATTTCCAAAGAGCGCTTGCGGCCGATGGCCCTGGTGAGGGCAACCATCGGAGTACTGCAGAACAGGCCAATAAGAACGCCCGGAGTCGCGAACCGGGCCGTTTCGGAGGCGACCGCCAAGTCGCAGGAAGCAACCAACTGGCACCCCGCCGCCGTGGCAATTCCTCCGACTTGAGCAATGACCGGCTGGGGGATTTTCTGGATGCTCGTCATCAAGTCGGTGCAGACATCAAAGATCCGCCGGTAGTCGTTAATATCTTGCCCGACCATCTCATTCAGGTCGTGTCCCGCGGAAAAAACTGGCCCCTCACCGGCAACGATGACGACTTTGATTTCTTTGTTTGAGGAGATGTCCTGCAATGCCCCGATGAGGTTCTGCATCAAATCCATTGAAAGCGCGTTACGGCGGCGTGGGCGGTTGAGACTCAGGGTGGCAATGGGCGGCGAAAGTTCGACAAGGAGGTCTTCGGCCATGGCATTTTCAGAATATCACGGAAGATCCCCAAACCGAGCCGCGCGCGTCAGCAAGCGGTTTCTTCGCCTGTTCTAATCCATTTCTATTCCTGTTGTATTCCTGCGGGCTGTGGCCGTGTAGCCGGCGGCCTAGCCGGGCCTACCCCCGAACCTCGGCATAAAAACTAAGCTGCACCGCGGCGCTCAAGGGCATGTCGTGAATTCCCAAAGCGGTGCGCGTATGCCTGCCCCGCGCCTCAAAAACTTCCATCAGCAGATCAGATGCTCCATTGAGGACTTGGGGTTGTTCGGTGAACCCATCCGCCGAGTGAACGTTTCCTTCCAGCCTGACGATTTGCGCAATCTTCTCGAGGTCGCCGATGGCATCCTTCAGTTGCGCGATACCGTTGATGGTCGCCAACCGCGCTGCCTGGTAGCCTTCCTCGGTGCTCAGCTCGGCGCCCAGCCGGCCGGTGTACTTCATCACCGTGCCTTCCCAAGGCAACTGGCCCGAGGTGATCACGAGGTTACCGGTGCGCACCCAGGCTACGTAGTTCGCGACGGCCGCGGGGGCTTGTGGCAACACGATTCCGAGACGTTTGAGGTTTTCTTCCGCGGTCATTGATTCTCCCGTGCGGCGGTTGATTCACTCCTATCAGTGTAGTTCGCCGAAGAAAACCCAACGCGGACGAAGCCGCAACCAAAAACGTCCGCGGGCTAGGCGGGATTGGAGACGCGACCGCGATGAAGAGCGCGGACTTCCGTCCGCGCCTCTGCCCGGCCGTTTGAGGTTTTCTGATCGTCTCTGCTGGAATCCGTCCTGCCTTCAAGCGAAGGCTATTTCTTTATCCCGGTTACTTCATTGGTGGATTCGTATGACATCGGCGTAATGGGTCACCCGAGGATATCCCGTTGGGCCTTGACTCGTACATGATTACCGGAAACTTGAGCAGCGTCCGGGATGAGGTGAAGGGCCATCAAGCCGTCGTCCGGGAGAATCTGCCTCCGGTTGTCGGGTAAACGCGGCCAATTCGTTTCGGCTCGGCGGGGTTGGAGGAAACAGCCGCGGCATCATCTCGGCTTCAGTGCCCCAGATCCGCCGGCACCTGGTAGTTGCTGTCGATCGTATTCGCCTTCTGGAAATGGCGCAGCGCCTCACGCGGTTTTTCCAGCGCCAAGAAAGCGATCGCCAGGTTGTAGTGCGCGGCGGCATGTTCAGGCTCGGCGTTCAAGGTCTCCGTGTAATGCGTTATGGCGTCCGCGATGCGCTCCTGCTTTTGGAGCGTCACGCCCAGGTTGAAGTGCACATCCGCTGCCTCGGGGTTGATCTCCAGCGCGCGGCGGAAATGCCTGATAGCTTCATCAGGCTTACCCCGTGAAGACAGCACGAGCCCGAGATTGCTGTGTGCATCCGCATAGCCGGGCTTGTATTTGAGCGCATCACGAAAATGCCTCACCGCTTCGTCCAGCTTCCCCTGATTGGTCAGCTCGACGCCCAGATTGCTATGAGTCTCCGCGGAATCCGGTTCGTACCGTAACGCCTCCCGGTAGTGGCTAATGGCATCATCAACCTCTCCCAGCGACGCCAGGACGAGACCCAGGTTGCTATGGGCCTTGGCCAGATCCGGTTTCGTGCGCAACGCTTCCCGAAGATGCCTGATCGCCTCGCCGCTCTCGCCCTTTGCGAAGAGTTCGCTGCCAAGCAAGGTGTGCGCTTCCGCGTATTCGGGGTAGACCTCCAATGCCTTGCGAAAGTAGCGCATCGCCTCGGCGTGATTTCCGCGTTGTTGTGCCTGACGGCCCAGCACGTGATAGGACTCCGCGTCTTCACCCAGCCATTTCACGGTCAGCTTGGCCAGCTGGGCGGCTTCCTCATCCTTGCCGGCCCAGGCGAAGACTCGCGCCAGGTTGCGCGCGGCAATCCCGTGCGCGCGCGTGTCGAGGCCGCTTTCCACTCGCTCGACCACTCTCTGAAGCGATGCCTCGTTCCAGTCTTTTGAGGGCAGGAAGATGTTCTCGTGCTCGAGCCTGGAAATGAGCTCAAGGGCAAGCAGACGGTAACCTTCGATCGTGAGATGGACATGATCGAGGAAATAGTCCGACCCTGGAATGCCCTGCTCCGAACGTTTCTCGATGATGCCGGCGAAGTCGATCAGCGGAACATCGTGCTGCTTTGCCAGTTCCGCGATCGTTCGCCGCATCGATGGGAGAATCCGCAGCGGGCATACATCCTCTTGCAATGCACGGCGAAAAGCGGCGGCAGCCTCTGGCCAGCGCTGCAGCTTTATAAGGACGAGCCCGCGACGGTAATGCACGTCCGCGTAACGCCCGTCGATCGATTCGGCTTTATCGAAAGCGGAGAGAGCTTGTTCCGTCTGCCCCGACTTGGCTGCCTCCAGACCCGTCTCAACCAGGACTTTGAACTGCTGCGTCTGGTCATCAGTCAGCGCCTCTGAGAATTCGCTTTTAAAGGGCGAGCAGTCTTTCAAATTCGAAGCCGGCGTGACCAGGAAGACTTCGGTTCCCGCCGAGCGGGCCATCTCCAGCATGCGGTTCAGATTAAATCGATAGTGAGCAATGACTTGTTCTCGAAAACGGTCGTCGCGATGATAGTCTTGGGGTCCGATCGATCGGGCCAAGATGGTGTCCACCTCGGAGGTCAGCACGGTTGCTCCCGGAGCTTCCGTGCTGGTTTCTTCCAGGCCGCTAACAATGCGGCTCCCGGCCGCATAGATGCGTGTGCGGCTCAGCCATCCGCCGATCTCGGTCAACGCGGCGGGAGCTTCGATCAGGTCCGGATACGTGCGCCTTTCAAGGAACTCGTTGTGTCCCGAGTAGATGATAAACAGGTCAGGTTCATAAGACAGCAATTCCTCCATGAGCTTGGCCACACGGTAGCTGGCATAGCTGACGCCACCGGCGTTGATCACTTCCCAACCGCGGCTAGAATCCGCTTCGTTCAGAAATTCCCGCAACCAACCGCTAAAGGAAGCCGTGTCGTCGTAGGGTCTGCCGTAGGTAGTTGAGCCGCCAAGGCTAAATATACGGTAGGCGCCGGGAGGCTTCTTTCCGAGAAAACGCTGTTGATTGAACCAGCCAAGCTTATTGGGAGCCGTAACCATGTAGCCCCGCCCATCGGCGTCATCTTCATCCACGAACAAAGGCGCCGCAGAGGAAAACCCGATAAATGGATCACGCCGGGAGAGGCTGGGAGCCATGCCGCTGAGCGCCAGCAGGACCTCGAGCAATACGAAAAAACCCGTCGTTGCCAGGACGCTGAACAGCCCTTTCTTCCATCGCGGCAGCCGCCGCCCCGAGCGGACCGGCTTCGCGGGCCGTTTGCGCCTTACCCTCCTCGCGTTTGCGGGTCGCGGGTCAGTCATCTCACTACCAGAAAGTATAACCGCGGCAACCCATACGCGATCGATCACCGCTTACTCCGGCACCGAGTCTATCAGGTGTGGAATAGGCCAAGAAACCTTTCACTGCGCGGTCCTGATCGGAGTATGAGCGGGCTGTCTATACTGATAGGCTGATCCGCCTCCGGGGAAAGTCAATCCGCGTCGCATTCCTAGCCCCGTACTACCCATTGCCCATCAGTTCAGGCGGGCACACGCGCATAGCGAATCTCGTCGGACAACTCGCCGATCGCCACCAGATCTATTGGCTTTCCCTTGTGGACACCGGCGCTCGCGATAATCTTCCTTCCCTGCCGGGCTTGGCCCGTCCGCCGGTCCTTGTTCACACCCGAGCCAATCGCCGCTGGAGAGACAAGCTGTCGGAAGCGATCCGTCCTTCGCGCCTGAGCCGAACCGCTTCCCGTGCCGCTGGTCTGCTGGCCGGTCTCCCCATCGACGCTGTTCGAATGAAAGATCCCCGGCTCGCGGGCGCGCTCAGGGACCTGCTACTGACGCACCCGATTGATGTCGTCCAGATCGAGTACGGCGCGATGGCGGCCTACCTCCCGCTTATTCGTAAACTCAGCCCCTCTAGCAAGATTGTAATCGATGAACTGGAAGTCGCCTCCGTCGCGATTGCCCGCCGCATGGAGTTTGAGCAACACTCGCCGTCGCGGTTTTCACGCTGGGACGCCCGCCGCTGGGCCCGTTTTGAACGGCGGGCGTGGAGTGCGAGCAACGCCGTGCTTGCCATGTCCGAGGCGGAGCGCGACGTTGTCAACCGCACGGCCGGCGACGGAAAGGGCCACGTCGTTCCGAATGGCGTCGACATCGAATATTTTTCTCCTTTGACGCATGCGCCTGGCGACGCTGAACCGCCCCGTCTGCTGTTTGTAGGCAATCTCCAGCACCGGCCCAACGCCGACGGCCTGACGAGTTTTCTCAAAACGGCGTGGCCGACGCTGGCAGCCCGGGTTCGGGAACTCGAACTTCACGTCGTGGGACCCGCCGCGGACAAACCGATTCCGCTGGGAGGCGCCCGGCGCGTGACGTTTCACGGATATGTCGACGACGTGCGGCCGCATCTCGCCGCGGCCGTCGCGGCCATTGTCCCCATTGTTACGGGCGGCGGAACGCGGCTCAAAGTGCTCGAAGCGCTCGCGGCCGGAACGCCCGTCGTATCGACCAAGCTCGGGGTCGAAGGTTTAGCCATTCGCGACGGACGCGAAGCTGTGTTGACGGACTCGGTCGCCGAGTTCCCGGACGCCATCGGCGCTCTTCTCAAGCAACCTCAACGGCGCGCGGCGCTTAGCGTGGCGGGACGCCGGCTCGTTGAGGAACGCTATAGTTGGGCGTCGATTAGCAACAACCTCGAGCGGATTTGGCTAACGCTGGTCAAGGATCCTTGAGACTTCGTTGGGCTGCGGGGTGAGGTGGCCCTGGGGGTGCGCGCACTGATTCGCGAGATCCGCCTGCTGTCCCCCGAGGGTTAGCTAAGCTAGAGTCTTCGTATCTTTCCGGTCGTGGACGCCGCGGATGCCGTGTTGCAATCCATCGCTTATTGACCACTCGCTTGACCATGGCAATTAGATACTCGGCCACAAGACTCATGGCTTCGCCAAAGGCTCGGACCGTCCGAATTTTCGCGAATCATCAGCCTCCAGCGTGGTTGATGCGGCGGTTCCTAGGGCGATTCGCCGTCTTGTTCGGGATACTGAGCGGCATCTGCTGGTCGCCCGCGGCCGCGCAAGACGCGGCTCTTTTGACCCTTGACCGCATTTACGGAGAAAAAGAATTTGAGCCTGAGAAATTTACCGCACGCTGGATGCCGGACGGCTCGGGGTACACGACAATCGAGGATTCGAAAGATGCAGAGGACGCCAAGGACATCGTTCGTTACGATCCGGGGAGCGGCCGCCGCGAGGTTCTCGTGTCCGCCTTGCACCTAGTCCCCGCACCCGACGCCGCGCCACTCTCGATTGATGGCTACAGCTTTTCGAAGGACACCGCGCGGGTTCTCATCTACACCAACTCCCAGCGCGTCTGGCGTCAAAAGACACGCGGCGACTATTGCGTGCTCGACCGCGCCAGCCGCGAGTTGCGCAAGCTCGGCGGGGACGCCCAGCCCTCGACGCTGATGTTCGCGAAGTTCTCGCCCAGCGGCCGCCAGGTCGCCTATGTCCGCGAGAAGAACATCTACCTGGAAGACCTCCACAACGAAAGCATCATCGCTCTGACGAAAACAGATTCTCCGGACATCATCAACGGCGCCTTCGACTGGGTGTATGAAGAAGAGCTGGGCCTGCGGGACGGATTCCGCTGGAGCCCCGATGGCAAATCGATCGCCTACTGGCAGCTCGATACCTCCGGGGTTCGCGAGATCACGCTGGTCAACAACACAGACTCTCTCTACCCGCAAATCACACGCATCAAGTATCCCAAGGTGGGGGAGAAGAACCCAGCCTCGCGCGTCGGAGTCTTGAATATTCAGAGCCGCGAGACGCAGTGGCTCGACGTTCCGGGCGATCCTCGCAACCACTACATTGCCAGGATGGATTGGGTTCCTGAACCCCAATCGGGACCGGGCGAGATCATTCTTCAGCAACTGAACCGCCTCCAGAATCAGAATCGCGTCATGCTGGCCGATCCGCAAAGCGGCGAGGCGCGAACCATCCTCACCGAAAAGGACGAAGCCTGGCTCGACGTCCATGACGAGTTAAAGTGGCTCGCGGATGGAGAACGCTTCACGTGGATCAGCGAGCGGGATCAATGGCGGCACGTTTATTCCGCCCCCCGCTCCGGTGGAGATCCGAAGCTGCTGACGCCGGGCGATTTCGATGTCATGCGGCTGCTCTTTGTCCCGCCGGCCGAACGGGCCGATGCCAAGGCCACCGAGAAGGCGGATGCGGGAAATGCATGGTTTTATTTTCTGGCCTCTCCCGAGAACCCCACGCAGCAGCACCTCTACCGTGCCCGGCTCGACGGTTCCGGCCTCGAGCGCATTACGCCCGGCTCTCAAGGCGGAATGCACGAGTATCAAATATCACCCGACGCCCGATGGGCCATCCACCGCTGGTCCACATTCGAATCGCCGCCGACGGCGGAGTTGATCAGCCTTCCGGCACACAAGCAGATCCGCGTGCTTGCCGGAAACGAAGAACTTCGCGAAAAGCTTCAAGCCCTGAAGATGCCGGCGGCGGAATTCTTTCGCGTCGAGATTGAGGATGACGTTTTTCTGGACGCCTGGTGCCTCAAGCCGCCTGACTTCGATGCCGCCAAGCAATACCCCTTGCTGGTTTTCGTCTACGGCGAGCCCGCCGGAACGACGGTGCTGGATCGCTGGGGCACGCGGCACCATCCCTGGCACCTTATGCTCGCGCAGCAAGGCTACCTCATCATGAGCTTCGACAATCGCGGGACGCCCGCGCCTCGGGGACGTGGCTGGCGCAAGTTCGTCTATCGCAATATCGGAATCCTGGCCCCCAAAGATCAGGCCGCGGCTCTAAGAGCGGTCCTCAAGAACAGGCCCTATATCGACCCCAATCGCATCGGCGTGTGGGGCTGGAGCGGCGGCGGATCGATGAGCCTGAACGCAATCTTCAAGTTCCCCGATTTGTATAAAACCGCCATCGCCGTCGCACCCGTCGCCAACCAGCGCTACTACGACACGATCTACCAGGAGCGCTACATGGGCTTGCCGGGTGACAACGTCGAGGGGTTCACGCAAGGCTCGCCGATCAACTTCGCACAGCAGCTTGAGGGAAAACTGCTATTGATCCACGGCACCGGAGACGACAACGTCCACTATCAAGGGACCGAGGCGCTCATCAATGAACTTATCCTGCACGATAAGCCGTTCAGCATGATGTCCTACCCCAATCGCACCCACGCGATCCGCGAGGGCAAGAACACCATGCTGCATCTGCGCCGGCTGATGACGCGGTATCTTCGAGAGCATCTGCCGCCCGGCCCCATGGAGCCATAAGGCCGCCGATTTTCAGGTGGTGGGTCAGTTTGGAAGGCCAATACTGAATCGCTTCCGGATGGCCGGCGATCCGGGAGTTCGGGATATTCAGTCAACCCTACGCCGCTAGCGGGGATCCATCTAGCATCGCCTGGTTGGCAATGCAGTATCTCGCCAGCAGCCAGGGGGAGAAAGCTCGTCGAAGTGGCGAAGTCCTTCGTGCACTGTGCTCTTGACTCGTAAGGCTGCTCGGCAGTCTAATTAAGACATCCCCACCGGGCAGCGCCAGGTTCCCTGGGAGCACGGTGTCGTGATTCTCTCAGTGCCTTCGGGCGGTGACGGTTTGAGTTCATGCCCGGTCAGTACGGGTTTCATACGCGTCAGCCCAAACAAAAGTTGGGCAGAAGCCGGAGCCAATGAAGAAGGCACGACTAGCCCGTACCGCGCGGATATGCGAGGTTCCTGACTGCGGATCGCCTTGCCGTGGCTGAGGCCATGCGAAACGTCTTCGACATATTGCTGAACCTGGCGGCCATTCCGTTTCTCGCCTTTTTTCGGCTCGTACTACCTCGTCGGCTGTATGATACACGAGTCTTACGCAGCAGTTTTGTCAAGCACTTTTTTCGGCGATTGTCGGATCGGGTCTTGGAAATACACCTCGGGCTGTCCCAGGACGTGGTCCACCCGTTGCGTGATTTGTCCACTGAGGAGTCGGAGCTGGCTGTTCAGCGCTTTGTTGAGGAAAGCGAACGGGTCCGCACCTATCGGACGGTCGTACAGCTCTGGGCGGGAGCCGTTGCTGGCGGCGAACCGTCAGCGCCCGCAGACCTAGCCCGGATTTCTCATCGCGGGGTTGGCGGAAGGCCGCCTTTTGTGGCACAAACATAATGATTACAATATGTTTCAGCCAGCAAGAAAGCGACCCCTGCCATGACAGAGTGTACCCAAACCAGCTTCACCTTCGCCGACCATGGCCGCCGCCAGGTGGTAGCCCGTTTCGACGGCGGCATGATCACCTCCGACGGCGGCGCCATGCTGTTGCGCCAGACCGAACAGCGCAGCGGCATCGTGCGGCAGTTCGCCGCCTGCTTCCGTGATCACCGCCAGCCCGCGCAAGTCGAACACAGCGTGCGCGAGCTGGTCTCGCAGCGCGTCTACGGGCTGGCGCTGGGTTATGAGGACCTCAACGATCACGATCAGCTGCGCTCCGACCCGCTGCTGGCCCTGCTGAGCGGCAAACAAGACCTCGAAGGCAAGCAGCGCCGCCGAGCCCAAGACCGCGGCAAGGCGGGCGCCGGCAAGAGCACTCTCAACCGCCTGGAGTTGACCCCGGCCAAGGCCGGCGCGCAAAGCCGTTACAAGAAGATCGTTCTCGACACGGGCGCGGCCGACCGTCTGCTGACCTCGCTCTACATTCAATCGCAGCCGTGCCAGCCCGAGCGCATCGTGCTCGATCTCGACGCCACCGACGACGCGCTGCACGGCCGCCAAGAGGGGCGCTTTTTTCACGGCTACTACGGACACTATTGCTACCTGCCGCTCTACATTTTCGCCGGGGACCAGTTGCTGTGCGCGCGCCTGCGGCCGTCCAACATCGACGCCTCGGCGGGGTCGCTCGAAGAGGTCCGGCGCATCGTCGAACAACTGCGGCGGGTGTGGCCCGAGGTCGAGATCCTGCTGCGGGCCGACAGCGGTTTTTGCCGCGACGAGATCATGAGCTGGTGCGAGAACCAGGGCGTGGATTACGTGTTCGGACTGGCGAAAAACGAGCGTTTAGAGCGCCTGATCAAGAGACGGATGAAGCTGGCGCGGCGGCGTTTCGCCAAGAGGGGCAAGGCGGCCCGGGCGTTCGGGGATTTCCGCTACCGCACGCGAACCAGCTGGGCGCGGGGGCGCAGGGTGGTGGCCAAGGCGGAGTATCTGGCGAAGGGCGAAAACCCGCGTTTCGTGGTGACGTCGCTGACGCCCAAGCAAGCGGCGGCGCAACACTTATACGAGACGATCTACTGCGCCCGCGGAGAGATGGAGAACCGCATCAAGGAGCAGCAGCTGGGGCTGTTCGCCGACCGCACCTCGACCGCGCTATTGCGGTCGAATCAGATCCGCTTATATTTTTCATCGATCGGGTACTGTTTGCTGGAGACGCTGCGGCGGCTGGGGTTGGCGGGGACGAAGATGGCGCGGGCGCAATGCACGACGATCCGGCTGCGGTTGTTGAAGATCGGAGCGCGCATCCGGATCACGGCGCGCAAAGTGTGGATTTCGCTGGCGACGGGATACGCCTGGGCGGGGGTGTTCGCCCAAGCGTATGAGAATCTCGAACGGGGGGAGCCGCGGCGCTGCTGAAAACGGCAAGGCGAGTTCAAGTAATACTTGAAGCACACAGGGCTCGACAGGGGCGGCAATCGAGGTTTGCCCAAAAACAGACGAAAAACGCCTCGGCCAGGGTCGCGGACAGCATGCCGGGCCGTTTCTGCCCCACGGCGGCCCCGCCGAGAGGCGATGCCGCCTCAAGACCATGAAATCCCATCCCGCGCGCCCCGCCAACCCCGTTTTCGGGAATCGATGAGAAATGCGGGCTAGGGTTAGCTGTCATAGCTGACGTCGCGCTACCAGACCGCTTTCACGTCTGCCAGCATGCCGGGGAGCACGACGACGAGTGGATCACGATCGGTGATGCGACTTGGGACGCCCTTGGGCTTGCGGTCTGGGGTCCGACTGTGCACAGCGGAGTCGATCGTTCCTCAATTAACAATTGGCTGCTCCTCGATGGGTTCGTCGACGCTGTACGTAACAGGCAACCCAACACAGCCCGACTCTGCGAGTACGGCCAACGTCGGTTCATTCAGTTGGAATGCGAGCCCGTTGATACAGACGTGGTATTCGGAAAGCTAGCTGACAACCAAGAGACTGATCGTGGCGAAACCCACATGCGAATGCACCTTTGGCTGGAGGATAATATTAACCTTCTTGCGAAGGCTCAGGTCTTCATGGAACACGGAAGCAAGCTATCCGAGTACGCCCAGGTTTTCGCCGCGTACGACGATATGGCGTACACGGATCCCAGAGACATGCTCCCGCGTGAGGCATTGCACTCGACGGCCGCCGGTGAGAATGTGAGCGGCCGTGGGTGAACGCCAATACGTTAGCGGCACGGTAATCGTCGGCGATTGCCGTTCGTCGGAGCCCTGCGACATGCGTCGGTTCAAGCTGAGAAAAATCTGAGATTTGTCGGTCATGTCGTCCGGAACACGGAATACCTTGTCAATTGGCCTACTGCTTCTACTGGCTCTTGGTGGCGGCTTGCTATGGGTGGACCGCCATTTTGAGGAACCTGAGGCAGTGTGTGTCACTTCGCTCGTTCGCTCTCTTGAGATCCAGTCGATTCTTGGAGTGTTTGCCCACCCTGATGATTAGATTCTCGCGACCGGCTTGCTGTCGGACGGAGCCGCCACCGACGGAGTAAGAGTGCAGACGGTCACTTTGACGCGCGGTGAGGCCGGGGGTGGCGATGATCCAATATCCAAGCGCGACCTAGGGGTAGTTCGGGTTGCCGAACTGCACAAATTCGGCCGACTCGTGGGCGTCGATGAACAGAAGGTATGGGATTATCCTGACGGTAGACTGGGCGAAGTGCCGATGGAAGAAGTGATTAGACGCCTGGTATCCCTGATACGTACCACGAAACCAGACTTACTCGTCACGTTTGAGCCACAGACTGGGCTTACGCTTCACCCCGATCACTTGGCGGCAGGTACCGTCGCAGCCGCTGCGGTTAAGGCTGCTGCCGATGAATCATTCGAGCCGGAGTGTGGGCCCCTGCATGCTGTTAATTGGGTTGCGTATTTGTTGGCTCCTCGCCGTATGCTCCGCCGATTCGGGGGAGAGGTCGGCACCAAGATAGCCGACCGGCAGCCACGCCCAAACTATGCAATACCAGGCAACAGCCGCCTGAAGACGCGAGGCTGGGAGGTCCATGAATCGCAACGCCATGTCATCCGCGAAATCTTTGGCGTGCCACCGTGGCTGTTGTACCTGCTCTATGACAAGGAGCACTATGTAGTTGTAGAAGCGTCTGCTATCTGACATCCAGCTCAACCCGGACGCCGTCAGACACTGGCGGCGCCTTCGGCGAGGATAGGTCCTCCCTAGTCGGCTAGCGTTTGCCAATGGCCGGGAGCGCCGGTTGGGATTCCTCCCGAGTGACGGCCTGCCCGGAAAGAACTCCTCTCGACTGTCCTCTGCATAGCCAAACTGACCCACTACGGATTTTCAGCACGCGAACGGCGTATGTTCCTCGAGCCCAGGAGCTATAATCTGGACCAGCGTTCGATCGTCTTGACTCATGCCGCACACCGCCCAGCAGGCCCCGGCCTTCACTATTTCTCGGTTAGACGGCACACCGTGGCAATACCCGCTCGGCCGCCGTTTTCAGGTAGCGGGTCAGTTTGGAAGGCCAATACTGGTTCGCTTCCGGATGGCCGGCGATCCGGGAGTTCGGGATCTTCAGTCAACCCTTCGCCGTTTCTCGCTGCGAATCCGAATCGATCACTCCTTGACGGCCGGTCGCACGGAGCCATCGTCACCGGCGCTCGGCTGGAAGAAGATCTGGAGTCGTTTCCGCATACATCTTAAACAAAACCCCTTCTGCGTCATCCAAGCCGGTAAAGACCGCCTCGCCGTGCCGCGGCACTTTCCACGAAAAGTACTCTGCCACGTACGTTTTGCAATCCTCGATCTCGTCCATCGTGTCAATGGAGCCTCGAAAGGACTGGTCCGGCTTGTACTCTCGAATGTGCATTCCAGGATCATGCTACTCCCTTCAGGCGGCCGCGGGGGGGCTGCCGGATCCCGGTCTGCCGCCACCGAGGCTTCTTACAATCGCTTCTGAAGCCTCGCCCATGTGTCCCGCAGCTCGGCGGTACGATTGAAGACGAGCCGCTCGGCCTTCGATGACTTATCCGCGCAGAAATACCCACGACGCTCGAACTGATAGCGGTCGCCAGGCCGGGCGCCCGCCAGCGACGGCTCGGCTTTGCCGTGGACCACTTCGAGCGATTGCGGGTTTAAGTACATCGTGAAATCTTGACCTTCGGGCGACTCATTTGGATTTTCGACGGTGAACAGCTTGTCATAGAGCCGAACCTCCACTGGAATCGCCTCCGCTGCCGAAACCCAGTGAATGGTTGACTTCACTTTCCGCGTTTGCGGGCCGCTGCGCGTCTGTGGATCGTATGTGCAGTGAATCTCCGTGATCTCGCCCGTAACGGGGTCTTTCACGGCATGGTGACATTTGATGATGTAGCCATACCGCAGCCGGACTTCATTCCCCGGATAAAGCCGGTGGTAGCGTTTTGGAGGCGCCTCGCGGAAGTCCTCCCGGTCGATCCAGAGTTCGCGGTCAAAGGGTACGGATCGCGTGCCTGCATCCGCGTTCTCGGGGTTGTTGATGGCTTCCACGAACTCCACTTGGCCTTCGGGATAGTTCGTCAACACGAGCTTGAGGGGGCGCAAGACCGTCATCACGCGCGGAGACGTCCGATTCAGATCCTCCCGGATGTAATGTTCAAACTTCTCAATTTCCGTGAGGCCGTTCGTCTTCGACACGCCAAGGTTGCGTGCGAAATTGCGCAAGCCTTGCGGCGAGTAGCCACGCCGGCGCATCCCGCTAATCGTCGGCATTCGGGGGTCATCCCAGCCTTCCACCACGCCCTGTTGCACGAGTTGCAGCAGCTTGCGCTTGCTCATTACGGTGTAGGTCAAGTTCAACCGGTCGAACTCAATCTGCTGTGGATGGAAGACGCCGAGCTGATCGAGAAACCAGTCATAGAGCGGGCGATGATCTTCAAACTCGAGCGTGCATATCGAGTGGGTGACGCCCTCGATGGAGTCGGATTGACCGTGCGTCCAGTCGTACATGGGATAAATGCACCAACGATTGCCCGTGCGATGATGCTCGGCGTGCAGGATTCGGTACATTACGGGATCCCGCATGTTGAGATTCGGCGAGGCCATGTCGATTTTGGCGCGCAGGGTGCGCGAGCCGTCAGGGAACTCGCCGTCTTTCATGCGCGCGAACAGGTCCAGATTCTCCTCGATGCTTCTCTCCCGATAAGGACTGTTCTTTCCTGCTTCGGTCAGTGTGCCGCGCGTCTCTCGCACCTGGTCGCTGCTCAAGTCGCAAACATAGGCCTTGCCTTTCTTGATGAGGCCGGCGGCCCAATCGTACAACTGCTGGAAGTAGTCGGATGCATAGAAGGGCCGGTCGCCGAAATCGCCGCCCAACCATCTCACATCTTCGATGATCGACTCTACGTACTCGGACTCTTCCTTAGTGGGATTGGTGTCGTCGAAGCGCAAATTGCACTTGCCGCCGAACTCCTCCGCGAGGCCGAAGTTGACCATGATGCTCTTGGCGTGGCCGACGTGTAAGTAGCCATTGGGTTCTGGCGGGAAGCGGGTATGCACGCGTCCGCCATGTTTCCTGCTCGCAGTGTCGGAGAGAATCCAATTACGAATGAAATTCGAAGGGGGTAAAGGGGCGTCCTTCATTAGACAATTCCTAAAGCAAACTCGAGGCGGGTCAGCACGGTGTCACGCCCGAGCACCTCGAGCGTTTCGAAAAGCGGCGGCGCATTCTTGCGCCCGCACACCGCGACGCGAACGGGCTGGAACATCTGTCCCGCCTTCAGCCTGAGTTCAGCGGCAGCGCTGCGAAGCGCTGCCTCAAGTGTTGCCTGATCGAAGGCGGGCACGGTTGACAGAACTTCCCTCGACTTGCGGAGCGCCTGCGCGGCCAAGGCAGCATCTCCCTTTTTGGGGATCAATTCCGCGGGATCGTAGGACCGCGGTTCCGTGAAGAAGAAATCGGCGACAGTGCCCACATCGCGCAATAATCGGATTCGCTCACGGATAAGCGGAGCTATGGCGCGAAGCTTTTCCGGCGTGGCATTCGTCAACCCGGCTTGTTGGGCGTAGGGCATCAATCGCAGCGCGAGGTCGGCGGCATCGAGCCCCCGGATATGCTCGGCATTCAGCCACACGGCCTTAGGATCGAAGGGTTCCTCGTCAGTGAAGTTGATGATTGCGTTGCTGCGGTTGATGCCGTCGAGCGAGAATAGCTCGACAAGCTCGTTGCGCGACATCTTCTCGCGGTCATTCTTTGGCGACCACCCCAGCAGGGAAAGGAAATTTGCGAACGCATGCGGCAGGAAACCGGCGTCGCGATATGTTGTAACGCTAACCACCGGGCCGTGGATGCGTTTTGATAGCTTCGCGCCGTCAGGTGCCATCAACAGCGGCAGGTGAGCCATCCTCGGCGCCTCGACGCCAAGCGCTTCGAAGATCAACATGTGCTTGAACGTGTTCGCCAGATGTTCCTGGCCACGCAGGATGTCCGTGATGCGGAGATCGGCATCGTCAGCGCAGGAGGCCATGTGATAGGTCGGCATGCCGGTCGAGCGCAGCAGCGCGAAATCCTCGATGTCGCCGGTAGCCTTGCTCACGGTCCCGTAGACCAAATCCGATACAACTACCTCGGGGCGTGAGTCGCGCGGCACTCTGAAGCGCAGGACGAAAGGTTCGCCCGCGTCGGCCCGGCGATCGCTCTCCTCGCGGGTGAGCTCACGCATGCCCGGATTGAAAAGCCATCCTCCGCTCGGATTCTCAGGCGCCCTAGAGGCGGGCGTGAAGTCGCGATAGGCAAGCCCCTTTTCGAAAATAGCCCAGGCGGCCTGGCGATGGAGATCGAGGCGGTCGGATTGACGGTAGAACTCGTCCCAGCCTAGTTCGAGCCATTGGAGACCTTCGTGGATGGAATCGAGAGAGGTCTGCGTGTTCCGTTCGGCGTCAGTATCGTCGATGCGGAGAACGACGACGCCGCCCTGGCGGCGAGCATGAAGCCAATTGAAGATGAATGTTCGAGCGCCCCCTATATGAAGGTACCCAGTGGGCGAGGGCGCAAAGCGGACGCGTGTCATGCTCAGAACACTAAGAATAGCTCACTGACACCCGATCAGGACGAAGCGAGCTCTTACCGGGCGGTTGAGTTCCGATTCGCACGTCGCAAGCTGTGGCACGAGAACGGCTTCCACTCCCGGAGAAAGAACAATACTGGCCCCAAACCTCGATTGGGAACCAGAACTCCCGTTGTGTCTCCGATAAGGTTAGCACCGAGAAACGCCCTTCCGGCCGCGCATCAGCCATCGTATCGCTCGACTGGTCGGGTCGGCCACGCGCCCGAGTACTGCCGCTTGCATAGATCCCCAGAAACGCTCTTCTGTCCGCCCACAGCCCGGATCGTCGGCGATCCGGAAGTAATCCACTTTGACGGTTTGTCGGCAAACCGTACAGCTGGTTCGGTCCACCAGCAGGCTCTGAGACAACGTGGGCTGACGGCTAGATCCTGCCTTGTCGTTAGCCTGCATCGGGATTGCCGAGGTGTAGGAGGGCGGAGTGGCAGGTAATTCTGCTGCCGAGGCACTTTCGATAAGGAGACTAGAAGGAAGCCGGGGGCGGGTCCGACGCTATGGAGGTTGAACCGGGTTTTGGTACTCGCTGCAACGCGGAAGCGGCCTGGTCACGTCTTGAAGCGATGCCGCGTTCAGCGTTTGTGGGGCTGATCTTCTGATGGTAGCTGCTGTATTTTCGTGTTCGATACTGTCTTGCGAACGGACACCAAGTCGCCTAAGCGCACCACCGCCATGACGTGCCATATAGCACGTCCTCGTCGGGTTGGAGCCGGCTGCTTTACGCGCTGTCGAAGAATGCACATCGCCAAGCAATCTGTCGGGCTGTCAATCGCTCGCGGATCATCATCTCGGACCCGCAGCGCGGGCAATACCAAGTTGGCGAAGTCGCTGGGATCTTCTCCTTCGGTGAGGACGGCGCCTCATCGCTGGCCAGCAGTTCGCGGCACAAGGGCAGCCGCCGCGCCCGCCAGCAGTTGGCCAAGAAACCGAAGTAGCGAATGCGGACAAAGCCTCGTGGCAGCACGTGCTGGATGAAGCGCCGTAGGAACTCCGCGGCGGAAAGCATCACCTGGCGTTGCTTGCCGCCACGCGCGTAGTCCTTCCAACGAAACCTCACGTGCTCGCCATCGAAAGCAAGCAGGCGGTGGTTGCTGATCGCCACGCGGTGGGTGTAGCGGCCCAGATACCGCAGGACAGCTGTTGGGCCGCCGAAGGCAGTCTTGGCGTAGACCACCCAGTCCTGGCGGAACAAGCGCCGCGGGAATGCCGCGAAGTTCCGTGGGCGCTCGATGGCGGCCAGCGCTTTGCCGAAACGTAATTGCTTGCGCCGGTAGGCCCGCTTGAGTCCATCGTAAAACTTGCCATGGAACACGCGCCCCAATACTCCCACCGGTAAAAAGAAGCGATAGCGTGGATGCACCCAGGCTTTGTGATCGGGCGAGAGTCCGCCGGCAGAATCACGCAATGCAGATGCGGGTGCGGTCTCAAGTTCTGTCCCCAGCTGTGCAGAATGCTGAAGAAGCCGATCTCGGCTCCCAGGTGCTGGGGATCGGCTGCCACTTCCCGTAGCGTCTGAGCGCTGGCCTGAAACAGCAGGTTGTAGAGCAAGGCCGGGTTCGCTCGCACGAGTTTGTTCAGCTCGTGGGCTCGCCGCTGCTCGCAAGTGCTTTTGTGAGACGTGCAGGTAGATGGCCGTGCTCTCGATATCTTTGTGCCCCAGCAACACCTGGATGGTGCGAAGATCAGCTCCCGCTTCGAGTAAGTGTGTCGCGAAACAGTGACGCAACGTGTGGGGCGTGACGTGCTTGTCGATGCCGGCCCGCTGGGCTGCCTGCCGCACCGCGATCCAGACGACCTTCGGAGTGATGGGCTTGTCAGTCCGCCAATTTTTGACGGTGCCGGGAAACAAATAGTTCTCTGGCCGCATCCAGCGCCAGTACTCGCGCGGCGTCTCCAGCAGTGTTCGACTCAGTGGGACCTCGCGATCAAGGTCGCCCTTGCCGCGCTCGACACGGAGCATCATGCGCGAGCTGTCGATGTGGCAGACCTGGAGCCGGCACAGCTCCCTGCGTCGCACTCCGGTCGAATACATCGTCAGAAGCATCGTGTAATGGAAGAGGTTCTGGGCGGAGTCGATCAGCCGCGTGACCTCTTCTTGGCTGAGTACGATCGGTAGCCGTTTCTGATGTTTCGGGTAGGGCAGATCCTGCTTCATGTCGGGCCGCTTGAGAGTCTTGACATAAAGAAATCGCAGCGCTGCCACGTGGCCGACCACTTTGCCGACTCCGAGCTTCCTGTTCTCAAGCAGGTAGACCTGATAGCGACGGATGTCGTCCGGCGTCATATCATCGAGGTGTTTCTGGAAGTGTTGTCGGAACTCCTAGACGGTGTACAGATAGGCGCCGATGGTAGTCTCGGCGTAGTTGCGGCGTACGAGTTCTTCCCGCATCCGCTGGGTGATTCTGGTCATAGAGACCTCCTATGGCTAGAACCTACCCGAAATCAAACGCTATGGGAAAGCGCCATCAGCCACTGCCGAACCGCCCGACGCCGAAGGCGTCCGCCGCGCCAGCGGCTTCGTTCTAGTCGGCTCGGGTTTACCGATGGTCGGCGCGCACGGTTGGGGGTTCCTCCCGCATCACGGCGAAGTCGGAAGTACCACCATCAGCCGAGTCAGGCCCAGACAGACTCCGGCCTAATTCCGAGAAGTCCCGGTTCGTGGCGGGCCGATTTGCTGTTTGGCCCGAATACACTGTGCGTCCGCAATTGCAATTCTGCACGCGAGCCAGGAGGAGACCCGTTAGACGCCGAGAATACCTCGCTAACGAGAACAAAATTCTCGTGGCGCTACCCATAAGCGGCCAACTACCCAGCCAAACGTAAGAATCCTGGTTGAGGCAGTGCAGCTCTGCCCTTACGCCCCGAGTTGCTCCGCCTTGGGCGCGTACTTCCTGCGCACCAGGAAGATATAACTCGCCATTCCGATCGCTAGCCAGACAGCGACCGTCTGAATCGGCGCATCGAAGCTGCCGGTGCGGTCAACCAGCCAGCCGGTGATCCAGGGAGAAACCGCCCCGGCAAAATTGGACGCCATATTCTGAATGCCTACCACCATGGCAATGCGTCCGCCGGGAATCAGTGTCTGCGTCAAGGCCCAATAGTTGGCGGTCATCAGCCCCAGACCACACAATGAGAAAACCGCGAAAAAGAGCATTACCGGCACGGAGTCCGTGAAGGCCGCGATCGTCTGCGTGGAGGCGCACAGAAAACCGGCGATCGTGAATCCCTTGCGGACGTTCACCGCATCGTATCCCCGCTGGATCAAGGCATCCGCCGCCCGCCCGGCCAGCACGATCACAATGGCCATGCCGCCGAAAGCGACCGCGCTGTACCAGCCCTGCTCCTTGATCGACATGCCGTACTGCTGCTTGAAATAGGACGGCATCCAAGTCATGCAGTAGTAGACGAAATACATGTAGCAGAACGTCCCCAGGATCGTGCCCCAGATCACCGGGCTGCGGAGGATAGCGCGGGTCGACACGGACCCACCCGCGGCGGTGTCTTCACCGCGAGCCGGCTGAGCCGCTGGGTCATCCTTCTTGATCCGCAGGAAGAACGGGACAAGCCATATCAGCGCCACAAGTCCCAACACGGCGAACATGCCGCGCCAGCCGAATGCCTCTAGCAGGTAGGCGGAAATCACGAACCCCAGCGCCGGCCCAATCTTTGTGCCGGCCATGAAGATCCCAACCGCCGAGCCACGCTGCTCCTCCTCGAAGCTCAGCCGGATGTAGCGCATGCCCGCCGGAGTCAGGATGGACTGTCCCAATCCCAAAAGCAGCCGCAGCCCGATCAGCATGCCGAGGGAAACAGTCAGGGCGCTCGCCGCCGTCGCGAAACACCAGATTAAGAATCCAACCCAATAGACGAAACGCACTCCCCAGCGGTCCGCGGCGAGCCCGGCCGGGATCTGCAGCAGGAAGTAGATCCAAAAGAAAGCCGCACTAACCTGCCCGCCCTGCGTGGCGCTCCAGGTGAACTCTTCCGACATCAGCGGCAGCGCTGAGGACAAGTCGACGCGATGCACGTAGGCGATGATCATCCCGGCGCAAAGCAGCACCACGGCGCCCCAGGGCCGCTTCTCGTCACTAGCCGCCATAGTTTTAACCCGGATATCTCACAAGGGGGTTGGAAAAGCGCTGCCTGTTGTGGCATAAAACATTTATAGAGAAAACGTTAGCGCCACCGAAATAAACAGCCCGCCGGTTACACAGTGTACCCAATCCAGCTTCTCGTTCGCCAGGCATTTTCGGCGCCAGGTCAGCGCCGAGGATGATTCCGACTTTCAGCTCAAATTTCGGCCCTGGCGGAGCTGCTGGTAGAGTCGAGGACGGGCGCGGGTGCTCTGGACGCCTGGGGCGTCGTGGTCCCGTTTCCCGTCCCCGCTCATCGAACCGGACGTGCGGATTTCCCGCATCCGGCTCTCCGACCGGCTTCATCCCTCAAGCTGTCGCGGGCGGCGGTCCCAGGTGTATCCGGCGCAGGCGTACCACGCCCAACTTGCCAAACACCACCTGGTCGCTGAACTGCCGGGTGCCACGCGACGACACCTTCTTCCGCCTCCGCAAAAATCCTCGCACTCGCTCGCGCACGTGGTTGTCCACCGCCCGGTACGCCATCAACCGGGTCCCGTGGGAAAAGTAATTCGACCAGCCCGCCAACACTCGGTTGAGACGGCCTCGGACCTCCTCCCAGCGCCCCACTTCAGCCGGACGCAACACCTCGCGCACCTTCCGTCTCAGCCGCGCCACGCTCTTCCTCGACGGACTCGCTCCCAAATACCAATGACCATCCTTCTTGAAACGGTGCGGCCCGAACGTGTATCCCAGAAAGTCAAACCGCTCCTGGTTGGCCTTCACCAACTTCGTCTTCTCCTGGTTCAGGGTCAGCCCGATCCGCTCCATCGTCCGCGCGGTGAACTGCAGCGCCTCCGCCGCGCAACCGCGGCTGAGAATCACGAAGTCATCCGCGTAGTTAACGATCACGGCCCGGAACTCGCTTCCCTTCCCCGTCCGCCGCCAGTACTTCAGAAAACGGTTCATGTACAGATTGGCCAGCAACGGGCTAATGACGCCACCTTGTGGGGTGCCGCAGCGGCTTCGCTTGCCGCCCGTCATCCGCCGCTTCCCGTTTTCATCCCGCTCTTCGACCGGCGTCTTCAGCCACCTTTTGATGACGTTTAAGACTTGCCGGTCCGAAATGCGCCGTGCCACGCACTGCAGCAGCTCGGCGTGCGGAATCGTATCAAAGTACTTCGACAAATCGGCGTCGACTACATCGGTGTAGCCTTCACACAGCAGTTGATGCACTCTCCGGACCGCGTCGAGCGCGCTCCGTTTCGGCCGGTAGCCATAGGCCTCCGGGTCCAAGTCCGCCTCGAAGATCGGCTCGATCACCAGCTTGAGAGCGGTCTGCGCCACGCGGTCCCGAATGGTCGGAATCCCGAGCGGCCGCTGGCCGCCGCCAGGCTTGGGAATCATCACCCGCCGCACCGGCTGAGGCCGGTAGCTCTTCGAACGCAAGTCTTGTTGCAAGCTTCGCAACCACTCCGTCCAGTCCCCGGATTCGATCTGTTCAAACGTCACGCCGTCCACTCCCGGCTTGCCTCCGTTGGATTTCGCCAACCGGTAGGCGTGCTCGAGAATGTCACTGCGCCAGACCTTGTCCCACAACTGATAGAAGCGGAAGTTCGGCTCCTGCTTCGCTTTGAGATAAAGCTTCTTCCGCAGATTTCCGATCTTTTCCGGCGTTTTCAGACTCATGCCAATCACCTGACCTGTTCTGCTTCCAAAGCGTGCCGGAAGGCAGGGCCCTTCGCTCCACCGCAGTTACCCGGCTTCTTCGCTACCATGGCCCTGTCCGACTCCCCGCCGGGTCCGCCCTCCTTTCCGAGGACGGCGGAGTTGCGAGCTCCACCCGCCGGGGTCTCCCTTCCTGCACCGCGGTCTCCCTTGGCTGACATGCCGTGCCCACTACCCCGGCGGACCGGACCGGTGCAAATGTCGGTTGCTTCCCGGTCCGTGCGGCCTTCCCCGTATCTCAGGCGGGTCGGCGTCCGCGATTTCCCTTTCGAGGCCTGCTCAGGCTTACTGCGCGTTACGGCCTGCCAGCTTGCTCGCCCGGCTTTCCCCAGACTTTGTCACGAGGCTTCCGCCTGGCCAGTTACCCGGCCAAGCCGCTCGTCAGCTTCCATGCTTACCGACAACTACATAGGTGGGCTCCTTCCTCCCACAGGGTGTCCGCGCCGAAAAGGCGCACTGAGAAATGCGGGCTAGTTGTTTCAAGGTGATGATTTGACTTCTCCTTGCATCCGAAATTGGGTGTTGATTAAGGTAATCAGCGGGATGGTGCTGAACCCTCTACAGAACAGACCGGGCAGTAACCCGCGCTTTTAGGTTGGCTACGCCAGCCGTGTAGCGGGTGTCGCTCACGGTGAACTGAATCGCGTCCTCCAGCCAATCGTGAGGGGCGCCGTCGGGGTCGTGGGAAGCCACCGTCACGGTATACTCGCCCGGGCACAAGTTGCACTCGAAACGAAAGTTCAGCTTCATTTCGTCACCAGCAGCACAAGGGCCCAACTCGACCTTTTCCAGCTCAGTGTTGGTTCCGTAAACGGTTACACCGATTCGGCTGCGAAGTAAGATACCGGCAACTGGATTGGCAATGGCTTCACGAAAGCGTACGTGCGCTTGGATCGTCATTTGCTCGCCGCTTTGAACCAGAGTGGTCGATTCGCCGGCGGAGTTTAGAATTCGCAACGAAACGACTTCAGCTCGCTGGTCGCCGTGGCGCGCGGAGGGCGCCAATTCAGCGGCGGGAGACGAGCGCTTCAGAGAGTCATGGGTGAGGCGGCGGTAGTCCTGAAGAACCAGATGGGGATCGCCTCGCCCGGTCACTCGTCCCTGGCCGAGAATGACGACTTCGTCGCAATGACGTTCCAATAGTGCGAGATCATGCGAAGCCAGCAGGATGATCGCTCCCGCCCTCCTCAATTGGTGAAAGGCCGCCAGGGTTTTTGCTTGGTATGCCGGGTCAGTGAGGGCGAAGGATGGGCCGACGATGAGAAGATCAGGTTTCCGTTGCAGGGCGGAATCGATGGAGGAGCGAACTTCGCCGGCACTGCCGGAGCAGAGGCTCTCTCGGGCGATTGCGCGGTTTGCCGGTCCATCGACGCGACCCCCGTCAGGCTTGCGCAGACCGCAGGCGAGTTCGAGAAAGATCGACTTCCCCGCCCCGTTCGGCCCCGTCAGCCCAACGATAGTCCCGTCCATGAAGGACAGGCTGGCCTCCAGACGCAGGTCGCCTTGCTGATACCGTATATCGTGGAACTTGAGCGGCATGGCTGGCGGGGATTCCACATTCTACCGCAGGGGTGGAACGGCGCCTTGATCCGCGCGGCTGCATGCGCGAGAATTTGGCTTTCGTTCGAGTTGGAGGACTTTGGTGGCAGCAACAGAAAATTACTTGGCCTTGGACCTGGGAGCGGAGAGCGGCCGCGCGATCCTCGGGACCTTGGAAAACGATCGGCTGCGCTTGCAGGAGCTGCACCGCTTTTCGAACCACGGCGTTCGTGTGCTCGACAGTTTGCATTGGGATCCGCTGCGGCTTTTCGATGAAATGAAGGCGGGTCTGCGAGCCGCGGCGGCCCACAAACCCGTGTCGCTCGGTGTCGACACTTGGGGTGTGGATTACGCCCTGCTTGACCGCAAAGGTGTGCTCGCCGGCAATCCGCATCATTACCGTGATTCGCGCACGAACGGTGTCATGGAGCGGGTGATGGAGATCGTCCCGCGAGAGGAAATCTTCGAACACACGGGGCTGCAGTTTATGCAGATCAACACTCTCTTCCAGCTCTACACGATGAAAGGGTCGCCGGCGCTGGAGGCGGCAAGCACTTTCCTCATGATGCCGGACTTGTTTCATTACTGGTTCAGCGGGGTCAAGGTTTGCGAGTTCAGCGACGCTTCGACGACACAGTTTCATGATCCGCGCAAGAAGGACTGGGCGACTGATTTACTCTCCAAGCTGGGGCTGCCGGTGGATATTTTTCCCGAGGTGATTCAACCCGGCACGAAAGTTGGTGAGCTGGTTCAAAGTGTCGCCGAGGATTGCGGCGCTGGAGCGATGTCGGTCGTGGCGCCGGCCTCGCACGATACGGGCTCGGCCGTGGCGGCCGTTCCAGCGAGTCAGGGTGACTGGGCTTTCTTGAGCTCCGGGACGTGGTCGTTGCTGGGCGCGGAAACGCCGCGGCCATTTGTTACGCCGGCGGTGCTGGATCGCAACTTCACCAACGAAGGCGGTGTCTGGGGAACGACTCGTTTACTGAAAAATATTTGCGGCATGTGGCTGCTTGAAGAATGCCGGCGTGAATGGGCGCGGCAGGGAACGGAAACCTCCTACGGCGAGCTGGTTGCCGCGGCGGAAGAGGCGGAGCCCTTTCGGTCGGTGATCAACGTGAACGATTCCGGCTTTATCGCGCCAGGGGGCATGCCTCAACGGATTGTGGATCACTGCCTGGCGTCCGCTCAGCCCGCGCCGGAGACGCTCGGTCAGTTTGCGCGCTGTATCTTTGAGAGCCTGGCATTGATGTACCGGCTGGTTGTCGATGATTTGGGGGCAATCACGGGACGCCGGGCACAAACGCTTCACGTTGTGGGCGGCGGCTCGAAAAACGAAGTACTCTGCCGGTACACGGCGGATGCCGTCGGCGTGCCGGTCGTGGCGGGTCCGGTCGAAGCGACGGCCATCGGAAACGTCTTAATGCAGGCGATGGCCATGGGCCGTATCGCGAATGGCGTGGAGGCGCGCGAAGTTGTGCGGCGGTCGTTTGATCCCAAAACCTACGAGCCACGCTCGGGTACATCGGGATGGGGAGAGGCGGCACAGAGACTGCGCGAGGCTGTTCGTGGAACGTGATTCCGCCCGCCCAGACCTCCCCGCTGGAGGCCGCAACGGGTGCAGGGCCTGCCTAGGCTGGGCCCTGGTTGCCGTCATCGCCGCGGCCTTCGGGCAGTATTTGACGGTTCGCTACAACTACGAAGGACACGCGACAGCCCTTTTCTTCACGGGGTCCAGCCGGCCGGTTCCTCCTCCACTGGTTGGAGAAGTTTATCAAGTGGAGGACCCGCGCGGATTCGACGGACAGCTCTACCATTACGTTGCGCATGATCCGCTGATGCGGCGGGGGTTTGATCAATATGTCGACAATCCTCGTTTGCGCTGGCGCAGAATTCTTGTCCCAGGATTGGCGTCAGTGTTGTCCCTTGGAAATTCCGGCTGGGTCGATTGGTCCTATTTTGGCGTGGTTCTGGGTTTTGTTTTCCTGGGGGCCTATTGGGTCGCTCGCTACTTGGCCGGCCTCGGGATCTATCCGGGATTTGCGCTGGCGTTCGTCGTGCTTCCCGGGGTATTTGGTTCGCTCGAAAGAATGACGGTCGATGTGGCGCTGCTGGCGCTTTGTGCCGGTTTCGCTGTTTACGTCTAACTCGCCCCCGGCTGGAAACTGTATGTGGTTTTGGCATTTTGCCCGTTTGCGCGTGAAACCGGACTGCTGGTCGCGGCCGGCTACGCTCTCTACAACTTGCTGCAACGTCAATGGCTGCGATTGGCGATTTTCTCGACAGTGGTTGTTCCGTGGTTGCTTTGGGTCGCTTACGTCCACTCCAAGACTGGGGCGGATCTGACTGCGTGGTTCGCGGGCTATCCTTTCGCGGGGCTCGTTGAGCGGACCCTGAATCCGGTCGCTTTCGAAATCACGGGACGCTGGGTTGCCGCGGCGGCCGTGGCCGATTACTTGGGGATTCTGGGAACTTGGGTGGCAATCGGAACCGTGGCCTTCCTGGTTCGAAAGATGACGCGGGACTCGCTGGCACTGGATCCGGCCACGATGTCTTGCGTGGCGTTCGTCGGGCTGGCGGCGATCATGGGCAAGGCGGACATCTGGGAGCAGAGCGTGGGTTTCGCGCGGGTTCTCTCCCCGCTTTTCCTGTGGCTCGCGATGACGGGAATCGCGCGCGGCGAACGCTGGATGCTCGTGCCGCTGGGCCTTGTCATGGTGCGCGTTGGGGTGCAGATTTGGGTGCATCTTCCGGGTGTCGTCCGGGGAGTTTTGCCGGACTGATCTATAATTGCGGCTGTGCGTGGAGCCGGGCTATCGGCTCGGCCGGGCTCTGGCCAATCGCCGATCGCGCCGGGGTATGACCGGCCCGTGTCAGCCTGCCCATGCGGACAACATTTTGAATCTCGAACTCGAAATCTTCCGAAACCTCTTCGTCTCGATCGCCGAGGAAATGGGGATCGTGCTGCGGCGGACGTCTTTTTCTCCCAATATCAAAGAGCGGCGCGACTACTCCTGCGCCGTCTATGACCAGCACGCCGAGACGATCGCGATGGGCGACCACATGCCGGCGCACTTGGGCGCCATGCCCTATTCCGTCACCGAAGCGCTGAAGGCTCACTCGCTCGAACCAGGCGATCTCGTACTGCTCAACGACCCCTTCCGGGGCGGCACTCACCTGCCTGACATCACTTCGGTCTCAGCCGTTTTCGTGGAGGAGCAGCCGCGGCCGGCTTACTATCTGGCAACGCGCGCCCATCATTCCGATGTCGGCGGGATGATGCCCGGATCCATGCCGCTGGCAACCGAGATCTTTCAGGAAGGGTTGCGCATTCCCCCGGTCAAACTGATCCGCAACAACGAAATGAACGAGGACATTCTGGAGCTGATTCTCGCCAATGTCCGCACGCCCGAGGAACGCCGCGGCGATCTTGGCGCTCAGATCGCGGCTCACCGCGTGGGCGAGCGCCGCCTGCTAGACGCGGCAAGCAAGTATGGCGCTGGAAAAATCGCGCGCCAGATGGACGCGCTGAAAAACTACTCCGAACGCATGATGCGTGCGCGAATCGACGAGATTCCCGACGGCGAGTACGAGTTCGAGGACTTTCTTGACGACGACGGTTTCTCGGCCGGCCCGATTCGCATCCACTGCAAGCTCACGGTCCGGGGCGAGGAAGCGAGGGTCGACTACAGTAATTCGGATCCTCAAGTACGCGGCGGCGTCAATGCCAATCTTCCGGTGACCACGGCTGCGACGATGTTCTGTTTCCGCTGCCTGATTCAGGACGACATTCCCTACAACGCCGGGATGATGCGTCCCGTCCAGATTGTGACGCGGCCGGGTTCCGTTGTCGACGCACGGATGCCCGCCAGTGTCGCCGCTGGAAATGTCGAAACGTCGCAGCGCATCGTTGACGTGCTGCTGGGTGCGCTCGAACGGGCGCTGCCCGGCCAAATTCCGGCGGCCAGCTCGGGGACGATGAACAACCTGACGCTGGGCGGGACAGACCCGCGTTCGGGCAAGCCCTTTGCCTACTACGAAACGATCGCGGGGGCGATGGGAGCACGGCCGGACGCCGACGGCGTCGATGCAACCCATACCAACATGACGAACAGCCTCAACACACCGGTCGAAGCGATGGAGCACTTGCTACCGCTGCGCGTGCGGCGCTACGCCGTGCGGCGCGGCTCGGGCGGCGCAGGAACCCACCGCGGAGGCGATGGGGTGATTCGGGAGTTCGAGCTGTTGGCCGACACCGACATCGCCATTCTCTCCGAGCGCCGCGAGCGGGGGCCCTATGGTCTCGAAGGCGGCGAGTCCGGCAAACCAGGCCGCAACCTCCTCAACGGCCAACGGCTTCCCGGCAAAGGCCACTTCCGGGCGAAGCCCGGCGACACGCTAACCATTGAAACGCCCGGCGCCGGCGGCTACGGCGCCAAGAAACCCGCAAAGTAGGGACCGGCAATCTTGCCGGTCCATCGCCGCAAAGCGGCGACGATCCGCCTTCTAACTGAAGGATAATATTAGGTTCGCCAGACTGTTTGAAATTACCGCGCGAATAAGAGGTACAAAGGTGAAGAGATCGATAACGTCAAAGCTCTTGTTTTTGTTTCTCCTGGGCATGGGAGCAGTCAACTGTTTCTCCCAGAAAATCCCACGCCCGGAATACCCTCAACCCCAGTTCGAGCGCAAACTCTGGCTGAACCTGAACGGTGAGTGGGAGTTTGAATTTGACGACAAGGACGCCGGACTCACCGAGCAGTGGTTCTCAGACGAGAAGAAACTCTCGCGCAAGATTCTCGTGCCGTTTTGCCCCGAGAGCCCGATGAGCGGCATCGGCGACACGTCGTTTCACCCGGTGGTCTGGTATCGGCGCTCGTTCACGCTGTCGAACGACTGGAGGGGGAAGAACGTCTTGCTCAAATTCGGGGCCGTCGATTATTTGGCCGAAGTTTGGGTGAACGGACAGCACGTGGGCCGGCATCTCGGCGGGCATACGCCGTTCTCTTTTGCCATCACCCGCTATCTTCAAGACGGCGAGAACACGCTCGTGCTGCGCGCGGAGGACTACCCCACCGACCGCTACGTCCCGAGGGGGAAGCAGTTTTGGGAGCCGAAGTCACGCGGCATTTTCTACCGCCGCACGACAGGAATCTGGCAGACCGTTTGGCTGGAGGGCGCGGGCGATAGCTATATCGACAAGGTCCGCATCGACCCGCGGAATGACGGCACTGTCCGATTCTCCTCACGCATCACCCGGCCTGCCGAGGGCCTGCAACTGACGGTTAGCGTGCTGGATGGCGGAAAAATTGTGGCCTCCACGACAGTATTGGCGGACCAAATGCGCACGACCGCCATTGCCGTCGTGCCCGACCCCAAGTTGTGGGACTTGCGGCGCGGCCCGAACCTCTACGACGTTACCTTCCAGTTGCGGCGGGGCGAAGACATCCTCGATGAGGTGCGGTCGTATTTTGGGTTCCGTACGGTCACCGTCGAAAACGGCCGCGTTTATCTCAACGGCCGGCCTATCTACCTGAAGTTCGTGCTCGACCAGGGCTACTGGCCCGAAAGCATCATGACGCCGCCCTCGGACGAAGCCCTCAAATACGACATCAAGATGACGATGGAGATGGGCTTCAACGGCGCACGCAAGCATCAGAAGCTGGAGGACCCGCGCTGGCTTTATTGGGCTGACAAAATGGGTTTTCTGGTCTCCGACGAGGCTGCGAACGCCTACCTATGCGACGAGGAGTATGCGCGAAATTTCACGAACGAATGGATTGAGACTGTCGAGCGCGACTACAACCACCCCTCGGTCATCATGTGGACCCCGCTCAACGAAAGTTGGGGGACGCCGAACCTGCGCGACCCCATTCAACAAAACCATCTGAAAGCGCTCTACACGCTGACAAAGTCTCTCGACGCTACCCGGCCCGTGATCGACAACGACGGCTGGGAACACACCGACATGACGGACCTGTTCGCGTTCCACGACTACAGCCGCACGGGCGACCTGTTGCTCGAGCGTTACAAAGAGTTAGGCAAACCCGGGTTCACCATGCCGTCGGCCGCGCGCGCATTTATCCTCCCAGGCTACGAATACAATGGCTCGCCGTTCTATCTTTCGGAGTTTGGAGGCATCGCCTACATCCCCCCGGGAACCGATGTGCCCGAAGAGTCCTGGGGATACTCCGGCGTCGAGAAAACTCCGGAGGCGGCTCTCGATCGAATGCGGGGCCTGTACGAGGCGATCGCCAAGCTCCCGGTGATTACAGGGATTTGTTACACGCAGTTAACCGATGTCGAACAAGAGGTCAACGGTCTGCTGACGTTTGACCGCAAGCCGAAGTTCGATTCGAAGGTGCTGCGGGAGATCAACGGGCTGCTGCGCTGACTAGCGTCATCGAAATAGTCCAGAGACATCACATCCGCGGTCATTGGGCCACGGGGGCTGCGGCGCCAAGCAGTCCACAGCAGGGGCCGGCAATCCTGCCGGTCCTTCGCCGCAAGGCGGCGACGCTCTCGAGGTCAGTCAGCGTCAAACCAAGAGTTCGCGCATCTAACGTAAGATTACGCCATATCTATTTTCGCTGACACCTGAATTATGCACTGCGGCGTGGACCTGAGGAGGGCTGAGCCGCAAGGGACCATTGGGAACCCCCGAAAACATGGGGTAAAAAGGTAGGCTGGCAAAGATCCCAGCTTCGCCAGCCAACCCCAAGGAGGTCACCCACATGGTTACCAGACGAAAACAGCATAGCTCCCAAAGGCCCGTCCAACAAGGCCCAGCCGTGACGGCCTCGCGACCCAATAAAATCGGGGCTTCGACGCCTTACCACTTCCGCGGCAAGAAGCCGACTCCCTACGGCGGCTTTCTGCCGGTGGTCGGGAGGGCGCTGATCTGAGAGCCTAGCTATGCGCTATGCATAAAATTTTATGCACTAGCCGTAACGCACTGGAAACACGTCACTTCCGAGCGAGGTTTTGACGACGCGGAATCTGGGCGGGAAGGGAAACCGGGGACGGAGAAGCCAAAAGACCAGTTGCCGAGCTACCACCTCACGACGACCGCCAACCCGCTACGAACGCAGCCACACTCGCAAAGTGAATCTGTGCATAATTCAGGTGACATTGAATTTCTGAGGCTTCAACATAGCCATAACCAGGACCATAATGTTGGGCGACAGCCTCCCGATAGGTCTGATTGCCAAGAAACTCACTCTGGTAAGGCAAGCAAATTTCAAGAAGGTTTTGTACCTGCTCGTCAAGGTTAACACGCAGCCCCGGCAACTCAGACTTCCTGGCCCACTCGTTCTTAGTACGTCCCAGTTCAATGATGTCCACCACCGGCGAATAGTAATGGATGGGTAGGATGGCCAGATTACATCAGTTGGCCAGCCTGTGAAGCCGAAAAAAGACCCCCTTCAAAAGACGCTTGAGTGCCGAAATGCGGTTCATCTGAAGGAAATCGACGGATGCAGGATTAGCCGGAATTTCCGATTTAGGCTCTCCGACTACGCCATAGTACACCCGCTCTCGCACTGAAGGCAACCAATTTGCGCGGTGCTTGCACCCCACGATCCATCGTCCGTTGTGCAGGTCGGCTTTAGCTTTGCGAGAAATTGAACGACGAGGCCGCGCTGGGGGCGAGGGGGTATACTGAGTCGAAGCCAAGATGGTTATGTTACCCAAGGCGCTCTTGCAAACTGATCGAAGCCACAGGGCGAATGTTACCCACGCAAGGCTTGCAAAAGAAAAACCCGCAGGGCCTCGACTGCGTTGAGGCTCTTTGGGTAAATGGGGCGGGCTCGCCGGAGTCCCAAATCCATTCGCTGACCTCATTTGCAGGTGCTTTCGCCCATGGGTTTGCTAGAAATATGACAAGCAACATAGACCGGCGGAGAAGTTCACACATCGAGATCCTACATCTCAAGATGCACGTCGCTCATTGTCGTTGTGATCGGACGATTCGCCGCCGGCGGGTCGATGTTGATCCATAAGAGGCCTTGGTCTTGACTAACCCGCATTTCTCACCAGCTGACGGTCGAAGCACGCGATAGGCGCGCCATTACTTCGTTGCACTTGCTCGCCTTGCTCAACGTACTGTCGAGTACGCCTCCGCTCGTCAAGCGGCGCGCGTCTCGTACTGACGGGCCTCCCACGCACTTCGCCTCGCCACGTGGGTAGAGTCGAGGACGGGCGCGGGTGCTCTGGACGCCTGGGGCGTCGTGGTCCCGTTTCCCGTCCCCGCTCATCGAACCGGACGTGCGGATTTCCCGCATCCGGCTCTCCGACCGGCTTCATCCCTCAAGCTGTCGCGGGCGGCGGTCCCAGGTGTATCCGGCGCAGGCGTACCACGCCCAACTTGCCAAACACCACCTGGTCGCTGAACTGCCGGGTGCCACGCGACGACACCTTCTTCCGCCTCCGCAAAAATCCTCGCACTCGCTCGCGCACGTGGTTGTCCACCGCCCGGTACGCCATCAACCGGGTCCCGTGGGAAAAGTAATTCGACCAGCCCGCCAACACTCGGTTGAGACGGCCTCGGACCTCCTCCCAGCGCCCCACTTCAGCCGGACGCAACACCTCGCGCACCTTCCGTCTCAGCCGCGCCACGCTCTTCCTCGACGGACTCGCTCCCAAATACCAATGACCATCCTTCTTGAAACGGTGCGGCCCGAACGTGTATCCCAGAAAGTCAAACCGCTCCTGGTTGGCCTTCACCAACTTCGTCTTCTCCTGGTTCAGGGTCAGCCCGATCCGCTCCATCGTCCGCGCGGTGAACTGCAGCGCCTCCGCCGCGCAACCGCGGCTGAGAATCACGAAGTCATCCGCGTAGTTAACGATCACGGCCCGAAACTCGCTTCCCTTCCCCGTCCGCCGCCAGTACTTCAGAAAACGGTTCATGTACAGATTGGCCAGCAACGGGCTAATGACGCCACCTTGTGGGGTGCCGCAGCGGCTTCGCTTGCCGCCCGTCATCCGCCGTTTCCCGTTTTCATCCCGCTCTTCGACCGGCGTCTTCAGCCACCTTTTGATGACAGTTAAGACTTGTCGGTCCGAAATGCGCCGCGCCACGCACTGCAGCAGCTCGGCGTGCGGAATCGTATCAAAGTACTTCGACAAATCGGCGTCGACTACATCGGTGTAGCCTTCACACAGCAGTTGATGCACTCTCCGGACCGCGTCGAGCGCGCTCCGTTTCGGCCGGTAGCCATAGGCCTCCGGGTCCAAGTCCGCCTCGAAGATCGGCTCGATCACCAGCTTGAGAGCGGTCTGCGCCACGCGGTCCCGAATGGTCGGAATCCCGAGCGGCCGCTGGCCGCCGCCAGGCTTGGGAATCATCACCCGCCGCACCGGCTGAGGCCGGTAGCTCTTCGAACGCAAGTCTTGTTGCAAGCTTCGCAACCACTCCGTCCAGTCCCCGGATTCGATCTGTTCAAACGTCACGCCGTCCACTCCCGGCTTGCCTCCGTTGGATTTCGCCAACCGGTAGGCGTGCTCGAGAATGTCACTGCGCCAGACCTTGTCCCACAACTGATAGAAGCGGAAGTTCGGCTCCTGCTTCGCTTTGAGATAAAGCTTCTTCCGCAGATTTCCGATCTTTTCCGGCGTTTTCAGACTCATGCCAATCACCTGACCTGTTCTGCTTCCAAAGCGTGCCGGAAGGCAGGGCCCTTCGCTCCACCGCAGTTACCCGGCTTCTTCGCTACCATGGCCCTGTCCGACTCCCCGCCGGGTCCGCCCTCCTTTCCGAGGACGGCGGAGTTGCGAGCTCCACCCGCCGGGGTCTCCCTTCCTGCGCCGCGGTCTCCCTTGGCTGACATGCCGTGCCCACTACCCCGGCGGACCGGACCGGTGCAAATGTCGGTTGCTTCCCGGTCCGTGCGGCCTTCCCCGTATCTCAGGCGGGTCGGCGTCCGCGATTTCCCTTTCGAGGCCTGCTCAGGCTTACTGCGCGTTACGGCCTGCCAGCTTGCTCGCCCGGCTTTCCCCAGACTTTGTCACGAGGCTTCCGCCTGGCCAGTTACCCGGCCAAGCCGCTCGTCAGCTTCCATGCTTACCGACAACTACATAGGTGGGCTCCTTCCTCCCACAGGGTGTCCGCGCCGAAAAGGCGCACTGAGAAATGCGGGCTAACCTCGCTGATCAGAAAGCGCCCACGCGTAACACCTGCTGCATCCGCACAAGTAGGCTACCTTACGCCAGCACTTCTTGGATCACATGCCCGTGTACGTCGGTCAAGCGGCGATCGATGCCGTTGTGGCGGAAGGTGAGCTTCTGGTGGTCGATTCCCAGCAAGTGCAGAACCGTGGCATGGAGATCGTAACAAAAGATGGGGTTCTCGACGGCTTTGTAGGACCACTCGTCGCTGGCGCCATAGGTGACGCCGCCTTTCACGCCGCCGCCCGCAAGCCAAGAGGTAAAGGTGAAGGGATTATGGTCCCGGCCCTTGCTGCCCTGACTGCACGGCATGCGCCCAAACTCGGTGGTCCAGTAGACGATGGTGTCTTCCAGTAAGCCGCGCGACTTGAGATCCTTGATCAGCGCGGCAGCCGGCTGGTCCATTTCGGCCCCCAGGGCGCCGTGATCCTTAGCAAGATCTTCGTGGCTGTCCCAGTTGCGGCGCGGGAAGCCGTTATCCGCCCCGCTCCAAACCTGAACGAACCGGACACCCTTTTCGAGAAGCCGGCGCGCGACGAGGCAGCGGGAACCGAAATCCTCGGTGATAGGATCATCCACTCCGTATAGTTTCCGGGTGGCCAGAGACTCTCCCGAGAGGTCCAGTACTTCGGGAGCACTGACTTGGAGCTTGGCGGCCATCTCGTAGGAGCGGATGCGGGCCGCCCAGCAGCAGAGATCCGTTGCTCTCGAGTTCGATCGCAAATGCGCGGTCGGCGCCGTTTCCCCCCAAGAAGCTGACGTGAATGAGTTCGCCGTCCGGATCGATTTCAGCGAAGAAGGCGTCCGCCTCACCGCCACCGTAGCTCTTCTGGAGAGCGTTGGACGTGGCGGGGAAATCCGGGGACATCGTCAAGCCCGTCACGTAGACGTGTCCACGCGGGCCCGCGGCGATCGCAAACGCGCCGTCGTAAGCGCTTCCCGCCAGCAACACGCCCCACTCAACGGCGTCGAGCCCCGGAGTCAGCTTGACGACATAGGCGTTCATGGGGTCGTCGGGGTCTGGCTCGGTCGCGGTGATGCCCGGCAGGTCCAGCGAGGCGGCGTGGCAGGCGAGGTAGACGTATCCTTGGCCGTCTGTTGCCACCGCGTCGCAGTCATCGGCGGCGCTGCCGCCCAAGTATGTTCCCAGCCATGGGGCGGCTTCTGGTTGCAGGGAAACGGCACAGGAAGCCGAAAGGACGCAGATCACCAAAGCCAGTCGAGCCGCGGGAGTGGGCATGCGGGCGCCTCCCAGACACTATACCTGCACTCAGCTGCGTCGGCGTCGGCGGCCCTGCGGCGCAGCCAGGCGGACACCATCCAGGCCACGTCGAGCCGGTTATCTCTCGGTTCGATCGTTGCCGAGACCGGTTCAAGTAGCTTCGACCCACTCCATGACCCGTTTTCTCCCTGTGTGTCGCCTTCCGCCTAAAGATTGCGACATCTAAGGCCTTATTCCCCGGGCTGCTTCTGCTGGTATGCGAGAGAGTGCGGTACCATAGACTCGCCTGCGAGGGGATGATCTATGGGACCCATGGACTGCCCACACTGTGGCCTCGTCAACCCACCTGATGCGCAGCGCTGCGACTGTGGGTATGACTTCACTACGAAGACCCTTAAGGAGCCGCACGGCCGATCGGACATCGTGCTCCATCCTCCCAAGTATTTTCATACATCACAAAAGGTCCAAATAAAGATTGACTGCGAGGCTTGTTCACATGTCTATACACGCACTGAGTGCTTCGGCTTTACCGG
The DNA here is from genome assembly GCA_965226185.1 of Bryobacterales bacterium. GTDB lineage: Bacteria > Acidobacteriota > Terriglobia > Bryobacterales > UBA6623 > CBDCYS01. The sequence goes on along the minus strand of CBDDCT010000007.1, from coordinate 431,398 downwards.
CTCGACTGTCTCGGAGGCCACAAGAGGCCTGCGGGAAAAGCTCGGCAGTCCCTTACACCTGAATTATGCACAGATTCACTTTGCGAGTGTGGCTGCGTTCGTAGCGGGTTGGCGGTCGTCGTGAGGTGGTAGCTCGGCAACTGGCCTTTTGACTTCTCCGTGTCCGGTTTCCCTTCCCGCCCAGAATCCGCGTCGTCAAAACCTCGCTCGGAAGTGACGTGTTTCCAGTGTGTTACGGCTAGTGCATAAAATTTTATGCATAGCGCATAGCCAGGCTCTCAGATCAGCGCCCTCCCGACCACCGGCAGCAAGCCGCCGTAGGGAGTCGGCTTCCTGCCGCGGAAGTGGTAAGGCGTCGAAGCCCCGATTTTATTGGGCCGCGAGGCCGTCACGGCTGGGCCTTGTTGGACGGGCCTTTGGGAGCTATGCTGTTTTCGTCTGGTAACCATGTGGGTGACCTCCTTGGGGTTGGCTGGCGAAGCTGGGATCTTTGCCAGCCTACCTTTTTACCCCATGTTTTCGGGGGTCCCCAATGGTCCCTTGCGGCTCAGCCCTCCTCAGGTCCACGCCGCAGTGCATAATTCAGGTTACACGAGTCCCCTCAATTCGGTTGCGGTGTGGATTCCGACCCCTGGTATCGAGAGCCCTGTCCGGGATGTGGGCACTTCCAATCTTGGATGCTGCGCTATCGGGATTATCGATTCGCGTATAAGGTCAGGCAGATTGCGAGTAAGGTCTTGTTGCCCTTCGGAGTGACCGGTGTTGGGCTGTTAGCTGCGGTCCTATGGATGACGTATGGTAACCAGCAGGACTCGTATCGATTTGCGCTTCTAATCACTGGCGGGTTCGTAGTTTGGTATTGTCTGCTTGGCATTGTCGTCCGCAATTCCATATTACACGCGGTCCTCAAGACCCTCTCCGCTGTTCAACGTACTAGTCCCCAGCACCGAAAATCAACGCCACAAGTCGTTGACGAATGTGATCCTGAGATTTCAATATTTGAGGATGAGGGCGATTGGTAATGATTGGATCGACTGGAGTCGAACCGCCTAACTGGGCGTTGCATCCGGCGCCGCCTTCGACGGTTCCCCGGCTCGCAAAAAGCGCTCGCCTCGGCGCGGCTGAACGCCGGGCGGTTAGCCACCTGACGATCGTTGGTTCCGTTGGGCGTCTCCCTGCATCTGTTTTATACCATTCAATAGAACGGCCATTTTGTTTCATTTGCCCTTCCGCCCCAAGGAGGAGGTATTGAGATGCGGGAGATGTGGAAGCGTTTCTGGCTGCTCCCAGCCTTGTGCGTCGCAATAGTAGCTCCGCACGCATGCGCCCAACCGGGGCGCTGGGAGACGTTCGTTGCCGCTGGCGACGAAGCGTACCAACGAGGCGACTACGCCGAAGCAGAGAAATCTTGGTTGGCTGCCCTCAAAGAAGCACAAAATTTCAGACCCGAAGACCCACGCCTGGGCGCAAGTCTCAACGACCTTGCGATGCTATATGCCACCCAGGGCAAGTACGCAGAAGCCGAGCCTCTCTACAACCGTGCTCTCGCGATCGCAGAGGAAGCCCTGGGACCCGAGGACCCCGCTGTGGCCGCGTGCCTCGGCAACCTGGCGGGCCTTTACCGTACCCAAGGCAAGTACGCAGAGGCCGAACCGCTCTCCAACCGCGCTCTCGCGATCGTGGAGAAAGCTCGGGGGCCCGAGCACCCTGACGTGGCTGAGAGCCTCAACAACCTAGCGTTGCTTTACTTCGAACAAGGCAAGTACACCGAGGCCGAACCTCTCTACAAGCGTGCGCTGGCGATTCGGGAGGAAGCCCTGGGACCCGCTCACCCACGCTTGGCCACGAGTCTCAACAACCTGGCGGACCTTTACAGCAAGGAAGGCAAATACACCGAGGCCGAACCTCTCTACAACCGCGCTCTGGCGATCGCAGAGGAAGCCCTGGGACCCTACCACCCCGAACTGGCTACGGTACTGCACAACCTGGCGAACCTTTACAGTGATCAGGGCAAGTACACCGAGGCCGAGCCGCTCTACCAGCGCGCCAGCGTTATCGATGAGAAGGCCTTGGGACCGGATCATCCAGGTCTGGCCATCGACCTCAGCGACCTAGCGTTGCTTTACTTCGAACAAGGCAAGTACACCGAGGCCGAACCGCTCAACCAGCGCGCTCTGGCGATCTATGAGAAAGCTCTGGGACCCCAGCACCCTCACGTAGCCTTAAGCCTCAACAACCTGGCCGAGCTATACCGAACCCAAGGCAAGTACACAGAGGCCGAACCGCTCTACCAGCGCGCTCTGGCGATCTATGAGAAAGCTCTGGGACCCCAGCACCCCAACGTAGCCACCAGCCTCAACAACCTGGCCGAGCTATACCGAACCCAGGGCAAGTACACAGAGGCCGAGCCGCTCTTGAAGCGCTCCCTGGCAATTGCGGAGAAAGCTCTGGGACCCCAGCACCCCCACGTAGCCTTAAGCCTCAACAACCTGGCGGGACTCTACTTCACCCAAGGCAAGTACGCCGAGGCCGTGCCACTCTTCAACCGCGCTCTGGCGATCGCCGAGAAAGCTCTGGGACCCGAGCACCCCAACGTGGCCACCAGCCTAGAGAACTACGCCTTACTGCTTCGCAAGATGAACCGAGACGTCGAGGCGGAAAAAATGGAGGCCCGCGCGAAGGCGATTCGAGAGAGAACATCGAGGTAGGCCTTCCAGGAGCAACCGCGCGAAATCTTACGGTAACGCGGCTGTGGCACCGACCGCTTTTAACAAAGATTTGATTCGATTGGGTTTTCCGGGCGACGCCCGAGTGTCTGTGTTTCCGGACTGGTTTGACGCTCTGTACGTGATTGCAACCAGTGTGTACGCACTCGGGGGCTTCATGCATGATCTAGATTGAATTGCCCAGAACAGTACAAAACCCCTCCCCTGTTATCCCCACCAAACCCTTGCAAACACTGGGGCGACCCTGTACCATTTTGCCCAGAACAGGTATTCTGGGCAATTTCTTACAATCCCCACTATATGGCTCCCCGAAACCTCGATCTCATCGAATTTCTGACGCCTGACGAACTCACCCGACTCATCGGCTCGGGCGCCTCCGAGACACTATACCTGCACTAAGCCGCGTCGCCGGCCCTGCGGCGCAGCCAGGCGGACACCATCCAGACCACGCCGGCCCCGACCACAATCCACATCAGCCACCGCATCGCGCCAGCCAATTGAGCGGCCGTTAGACTCGTCCAATCGAAGTTGTACCGGCTCAGTTGGTCCGCGCGTTCGGTCATCCAGTGCCAACCCGTGTGCGCCACGAGCGCGGAAAGGATGATCGTCCCTGTTCTTTCGGGGACCACGAACCGGAAAAGGCCCTCCAACGCGGGGACCAGAAGCAAGAGGACGAGGATTTGCCCCAACTCGACGCCGAGGTTGAACGAGATAAGTGAAGTGAGCAGGTGGGAACCAGCGAACTGCAGCGTCTCACGCAGCGCGAACGAGAAACCGAAGCCGTGGATCAGACCGAATCCGAAAGCGAAGATCCAGCGGCGATGCGGCCCGGACGCACCGACGATGTTCTCAAGCGCCATATAGACAACGGTGATCGCGATGAGTGTTTCGATCAGCGGCGGAAACCATATTGCACCGGGCGCGACGCCGGAGGCGGAGGCGATCAGCGTGAACGAGTGCGCGACCGTGAACGCGGTCACGATCAGGACCAGCGGGCGCAAGCGCCGAAACGGAATCACCAGGCAGAGCAAAAACAGCAGATGATCCGGCCCATCGAGGATGTGAAAAAAACCGAGTTCCACGAACCGCCAGGCCGCCTGGCCCCAGCTAGGATCCAGAGGTACGCGTCCTGGGTCGCCCAAGAACTGATAAGCGCGAACCGGACCTTCGGGCGTCTGGAACCGCAGAACCGTGACCACCCGCGCCGCCAGGTGCTCGAGTCCCGGGCGCATCGAGAAGACCGCCCGGTCCGATCGAATCGGGTACTCCAACAATACGTCGAAGAGAACCTGGTCCCACACTAGGTTTTCACCGCTGGCCGGCAGCGGCTGGTTCACGTGAGCGAGCGCCTGGTCGAACGAGGCGAAAGACTTGTCGGAGGGAAGCGATATCTGGGTTGCCGCGATTCGAGGTTTCGGCAGCCGTGCGTCGTCCTCGTAGATCTCAACAAATCCGGCGATCCACAATGTCGCCAGATCAGGGAGCCGGGGAGCCAGCTTCTCCACATCCAAATAGCCGGACGCTAGCGCCGGGAACTCCACATCCCGCATTGAGCTCAGCGGGACCCGCACAAGCAACTGCACCCGATCTCCTACCGGCTTGGCCATCAGGTGGGCGGTGACTTCGCTCGGGATCTCGTGCGCCAAAGCGGCGCCGGCGAATCCGACGGCCAAGAACAGCCCAATCAGCTCTTGACGAAATGCGATCACAGTGTTGCCCGCACGAGACAGAACGAGTATGATAGCCGAGACAGGACCAGCTATGAACATAGTCAAGCGTGACTTACGAACAGGCGCCGCCCTCGTAGCGGTCGGCGGCCTGCTGGGGGCGATCTCATTCCTCCTTGACGACAGAGCCGAAGTCGAGGCCGCTGGAGTGATGGCGCCCCGGTTTGAGGTCGATCCCCTGTGGCCGAAACCGCTGCCAAACCACTGGCTCCTGGGAACCGTAATCGGAGTGGACGTCGACGCGGACGACAATGTCTGGATCATTCACCGCGGCAGCTCGCTCGATCCGAAGGAGATCTACGCGACGTGGGATCCGCCTGCCTCGGATTGTTGCTATCCCGCGCCCCCGATCCTCGTGTTTAGCCCGGAGGGCGACCTCATCCGGCATTGGGGCGGGCCGGGCGAGGGCTATGACTGGTCGGCTTCGAACCATGGAATCGACGTCGATCACAAGGGCAACGTCTGGATCGGCGGCAACGGCCGAAGACGGCCGGGGAAAGCCACGCTCCCGCACGACGAGAGCGCAATGGGCAAGGGATTCGTTCACGACAGCATGGTTCTGAAATTCACCACGAGCGGAAAATTCCTGATGCAGATCGGCAAGCCCTTCGAGGGCGCGGGCAGCCACGATCTGAAAAACTTCAAGCTGCCCGCCAAGACGCTGGTGGATCCCAAAACGAATGAACTTTACGTGGCCGACGGCTACGGCAACCGCCGCGTGATCGTGCTGGACGCGGACACGGGCGAGTACAAGCGGCATTGGGGCGCCTACGGCAACAAGCCGGACGACACCCAGCTTCCGAGGTACAAGCCCGGCGAGCCGGCGCCGAAGCAGTTCCGCACCCCGGTGCACGCCGTTGCGCTGTCCGACGACGGTTTGTTATACGTCTGTGACCGCACCAACGACCGCATCCAGGTGTTCAAGACCGATGGCACTTTCGTTAAAGAAGCGTGGGTCGAACCGGATACGCTGGGGGACGGATCGACGTTCGACGTCGCGCTGTCGAGAGACCCGGAGCAAAAGTTTCTCTATGTCGCCGACGGGGCGAACCACAGAGTTCACATCCTCGACCGCGATTCGCTCAACATCCTGACGACGTTCGGGGACGGCGGCCGGCAGCCCGGGCAGTTCTACGCGGTCCACAGCATTGCCACCGATTCCAAGGGGAACATGTACACCACGGAGACCTACCATGGCCAGCGGGTGCAGAAGTTCCTCTACAAGGGTTTAGTGCAGGTCACCAAGAAGGATCAGGGGACCGTCTGGCCCAGCGACTGAGGCCGCCGGGCAGCAGCAGCGGGAGCTGCTCGCTGGCAGCCGTCTATCAGAATGGCAGCGGCTCGCAGTCTCCCCCGCTCGCACGGTTGAGATGCTAGATATCGATTCCTGTGTTCGTGCTCCGATGTTGGCTATTCTGATACCAAACCATTCCTGATCATGACACTCACAAAGCTGTTTTCGATCATTTCCGCGGCCGTCGCCGCACTACTCAGCGTACCGGCGGACTGCCTCGCCCAGCCCTACCCGAATCCTTACCGCATGGTGGAAGGCTGGGCCCAGCTTCCGGAAGGCAGACGGATGGGCGCCGTCGGCGGAGTGACGATGGATCCGGATGGCAAACACGTTTGGGCGGTCATCCGCTGCGACGCAACCGCTCCGGAACGTTTTGGCAACGAGTGTCTCGACTCGGACCTCGACCCGATCGTCAAGTTCGAACTCAAAAGCGGCAATGCCGTCGAGAGCTTCGGCGGCGGCATGTTCATCTGGCCCCACGGCATCGATGTCGCCCCGGACGGCAACGTGTGGGTGACCGACGCCGTCAGCGCCGAGCGAACGCCGAAAGGGACGCGAGGGCACCGCGTCATCAAATTCAGTCCGACTGGAAAGGTTCTGATGACCCTGGGCACGCCTGGAGTCCCCGGAGACGGGCGGGATCACTTCAATGCGCCGGCCGATGTCGTCGTCGCTGACAACGGTGACATCTTCGTCGCCGATGGCCACAACGAGGACGGGAACAATCGCGTGATGAAGTTCACGAGCGAGGGCAAGTTCATCAAGTCTTGGGGAAAGACCGGCTTCGGTCCCGGCGAATTCCGGGTTCTGCACGCCGTGTCGTTCGATTCACGCGGACGCCTGTTCGTGGCCGACCGAGGCAATAGCCGGATCCAGATCTTCGATCAGGAAGGAAAGCACATTGCGATATGGACGCAGTTCGGCCGGCCGAGCGGGGTCTTCTTCGACGACAACGACCGCATCTACGTGGCGGACTCAGAGTCGGACGACGTCCAAAACCCGGGTTGGGAGATGGGCATCCGGATCGGGGACGCTAAATCCGGCTGGGTGCACCACTTCGTCCGGTTTCCCTGGGGCGACCCCCGCAGCACGAGAGGAACCGGGGCTGAATTCGTAGCGGCTGACGGCGACGGCAACCTTTACGCCGGCGAACCCTTTCGCCGACTGCTGCAGAAATACGTCAGGGTTATGCCGTAGAGATGTCCGCGACTCTTGGCCTCGAGCCTGAAGGCCCCGCAACTGCAGTCGTCGCAGGGGTAAAACACACCATCTTCACTGCGTCCAACCGCCTTGCCGGGACCCTTACCCGGACTACCTCCGCTGAGATTCAGCCCGAAATTCGGCGAGCATCTGCTTGACGCGGTCGCGGTCGAAGTCCCGCGGCGGATCGAAGTCTTGATTGGCTTCCAGTTCCTCGAGTGTCGGGGTGCGGGACGGCACGCCGCCTTCGGGCACCTTGACACCAGCACTCCAGACAATGGCGTTGAGCACCAGCTTGCGGAAGTCGTCGTGGCCCCAGTTCCAGTGAGTGTGTCCGCCGGTGAAGCCGAAGCCGCGCCCGCCGCCGGGCCGCTCCCGGGCCCAAGCTTCCACCTCGGGCATTCCCCTTCGAGCAAACACGGCCGGGTTACCGCCCCGCATCGAGGACTCGTTTCTTCGCGTGCTCTCGGGCGGGGTGGCGGTGAGGATCGGCGTCACGCCCTGCATAGCCGTGCGGAAGCGCATGTGGTAGTACCACTCATCGTTGACGGTGAAAGGCTTCACGCCGCGAGTGATGGGGTGGGCCTTGGCAAGCTGCGGCTGTTGCATCGTCCAATGCGGATTCACGGACCAAAACGTCTCGAAATAGCCGCCGATCCAGTCAAGGAAGTAGTTGCCCGCCTTGCCTTTGGGAACTTCGACTGCATAGTGAAGACCCACCAGGCCCGCGCCCTTCTTCATCAAGCGGTCGACCTCTTCCAAGCGGGTGTTGACAGGGTGCCCGCTACCGCCGTCCATGTAGAGCACGATGCAGTCGGCGTCGCTGAGAGCCCGCGGATCTTGCGGCCAGCCGTTGAGATGGACGACAGTCTCGACCTCAGGCACGTTTTCGTCCAAGGAGCGCTTGAGCAGCAGACAGCCGGCCTTGAACTCATGACCGGCGTAACCGTGGCTCTTGTGGCCGGCTATTATGACGATTTTTTTCTTAGGCCCGTCGGCAGCGGTCCCGGGCAACGGAGCGGACAGGAAAGCGGCGAAGAGAGTTAGCAGGGCAAACCAGCGCATCGGGGCGCCTCCTTGACTTGCTCATCGTAGCGCTTGGGGGTAGGGAGTGCAAACCGGCCCGGGGACAACACCGCCCGCGCCCGTCCTCGACTCTCACCACGTGGCGCTGAAGTTTTTCGCTTGTCATCGCGTCTCTGACCCTCACGTTCTACCGATGCAGCCCGAACACGAAGATGCCGTTCTTCGTGGAAATCGCAACATACTGCCGCCCATCATAGGAGTAGGTCATCGGCGAGGCTCGGATCGTGCCTCCGGTGTTGATGTGCCAGAGCAGCTTGCCTGTCTTCGCGTCGGCGGCCATGAAGTTGCCAACCCGACTTGAGAAGAACACCAGTCCGCCCGCGGTCGTCATCGTTCCCGCCAAGCTAACCCGTTGCGCTTCATCGCCGAGGAAGGAAAACTCCCAGCGGATTTCGCCGCTTCGGAAGTCGATCCCGCGAATGAGCTGCTGCGCCTCCTTCTCCTCATGGTTGATGCTGTGGCCGGTGCGATAGTACAGCCCACAGGCGTCGCGCGCCGCCACATAAAAGAGTTCCGTCAAGGGGTTGTAGGAGGGGGCCTGCCAGTTCGTCCCGCCGTAGATGTCGGGACAGACCAGCGATCCCTTGGTGCTTGGAGGCGAGTCTTCTTCGAGCACCGGCCGGCCCTCGGGCGAGATTCGTTTCGCCCAGTTCTGCTTCGCGAAGGGCTCGGCGAGCAATAACTCGCCGTTCGTACGGTCGAGGACGTAGAAGAAGCCGTTGCGATTGGCCTGCAGCAACAGCTTGCGGGGCTTGCCTTTCCAGTCCGCGTCGACCAGCACGGGGGTTTGGTTGGCGTCCCAATCGTGCTCGTCGTGCGGCGTGAACTGAAAATGCCAGGCGAGCTCGCCGTCGTCCGGATTCATGGCGAGCAGCGAGGCGGTGTAGAGGTTGTCTCCTTCACGGTCACGCCCGTCGAAGTCTTTTGGGCCGGGGTTACCCGTTGTCCAGTAGATCAAGTTCAGCTCGGGGTCGTAGGTCCCGGTGGTCCAAGGAGCCCCGCCTCCGGCTTTCCAGGTGTCGGTATCGGGCCAGGTCTCCGATCCCGGATCGCCTGGGGCGGGCACGGTGTAGAATCGCCAAACACGTTCGCCGGTCTCGGCGTCGAACGCATGCAACGCGCCGCGGAGGCGGCCGGTGTCCCCACCGCGGGTGCCGAGCAAAACGCGGTTGCGAACGACGAACGGCGCCGCGGTCGCTCCGAAGCAGGGCTGCTCATCGGTGAGCAGCGTCCTCCACAGCTCGGCCCCGCTGCGGGTGTCGAGCGCTACAACATGGCAGTCGAATGTTCCCAAATAGAGCCGCTCGCCGGAAAGCCCAAACCCGCGGTTCCAGTTCGGCGGGTGGCCGTCACCGCTGGCCTCGTGCATGTATTCGTATCGCCACAGAACGCGGCCGGTTCCCGCATCGAGGGCGTGGGCGATAAGTCCGTCGCTCGGCACGTACATCACACCGTCGCGGACCAACGGCGTCGCCTCCGTACGACGCGGAACGGGCACGAACTGAAACACCCATTTCACAACGAGGTCGCCGACGTTTGAGACGTTGATTTGGTCGAGCGGGCTAAAACGCTGGCCGCTGTTGTCGCGGTCGTAGCTGAGCCAGTTTTCGGGAGAGCGATAGCGGTCCTCTCGGAGCGCGCCGGCGTCGTCGGCGGCCACAATAGACACGCACGCGACGGCGGCGCAAATCCACGATACGTATGACGATTTCATTTAGTAATTCTAGTAATTCGCAAAATTGTTTCGGATTGGGATGTACCGGTCTCTCTGCCGGTCGAGGTAGGCCAGCAGATTCTGCAACTGCTCGCCGGAAAGCTTGCTTCGGTAGTCTCGCGGCATCGCCGACTGCGACGGCTTCCGCAGCTCCGCAATGTTACGCCGATCAAGCAGACGAAACCGCCCGTCACGCGTCAGGATCTGTACCGAGAAGGTGTCCTCGTTTTTGAGCAATCCCTCGACCTGGTCGCCATCGGGAGTAACCGCGACCACAGCCTGGTAGCCTTCGGTCAACACAGCGTCGGGGTCGAGAACATCATTGCGGATCTGGTTGCTGGTCTTGCGAGCAGCGATGCTGTCGAGGGGTGGCCCGAGGAAACCGCCCGCACCGTCCAACTGGTGGCAGCCCGCGCAGCCGGCGCTACCAAAGATCTTCCGGCCCGCCTCGGCATCGCCAGGAAGAGGGGGCTGCAAACCGGGGCGCGCCAGGCTGTGAAGGTAGGCGACGAGCTGCCAGATACGCCGCGGCTCGAGATCGGCTTGGGGTGGCATTTCCGTTCCGGGAAAGCCCTCGGAGATGACCCGGGACAGTGCCGCGTCACTACCGCGTGCCACGGTGCGGCTGCGCACGAGGTTCGCTGCCATGCTTCCCGTGGCGTCTTGGCCGTGGCAAACCGCACACCGCTCGAGGTAGAGCCCTCGTCCGGCCCGAACCGCGTCAGGATTACGGGTAAGCGGGTTCTTGGGCTCCGAGGGTTCGGTTTGTCCGAAAGCCGCCACGAGCAGAACCGCGCCCGCAAGCGTGACCCTCATGCCGATTCTGAAAGGCTGAAGCAGCATCCGTTAGCAGGCATTGTACTAGGTCCAGACCTGCCGCTGCGCTGGCCTCAGCCCTACACAGCCGCCGCCTCGGCCTTCTGCATCACACGCAAGGCGTTGCGCCCCATCACCTTGTCCACGTCCTCGCCGGAGAACCCGCGCTCCTTGAGAGCCGTGATCAGGTTCGGCGTCTTGGCGATGTCTTCCAGCCCGGCGGGCAACTTGAGCCCCACGCTGTCGAAATCGGAGCCCAGCCCGACGCTGTCGATCCCGGCAACCGTCGCGGCGTGTTCGATGTGGTCCACCAGCCTGCTCAGCGGAATCTGTCCGATCGACTCGACGGCGGCCTTTTCAATCTTCCACAGCTCTTCCGACAACTCTCTCCGGTCGGCGTCCTTGAGCCGCTCGCTGGCGGCCGCCTTCTGCTTGTTGAACTCGGCCAACCGTGACATCTTCGAGCGGAAGTCGTCGTCGAGCATTCCGGCGTAGTAGGCGACCCCGAGAACGCCGCCGTTCTCGCCAAGCTTCTTCAGCATGTCGTCGGTCAAATTCCGCGGATGGTTCGAGACTGAGCGGCAGGCGGCGTGGGTGTTCAGAATCGGCGCGGCCGTTGTATCCATCACGTCGTAAAACGACTTGTCCGACGCGTGCGACATGTCGATCATCATTCCGAGCCGGTTCATCTCACGGACAATCTCCTTCCCGAAGTCCGTCAGACCTTCCGGCCCGTCCTTGTACTCGGCGGCGCCCACCCAAGGAGTGTTCCCGCTGTGCGTCAGCCCCAAGTACCGCGCCCCGAGCCGGTACAGTTGCCGCAACACCTCAAGGCTCGAGTCGATCATGTGACCGCCCTCGACGCCTAGCAGGATTGCGACTTTGCCTTCGCGCTGAGCCCGCAACACATCATCCGAAGTGGTCGCGATGAAGAGGTCGCCGGGATGGCGCGCGACTTCCTCAACGATCGCGTCGGTGATCTTCAGCGCGTCCTTCACCGATTCCAGCGGCGTCTTGTTGCGCGCCGATGAGAAGACCGCAAAGAAGCCGGCGTTGAGCCCGCCTTGCTTCATCTTGGGAATGTCGACCGAAGTCCACCAATACGTCTCGGCCAAGTCCAGCCCTTCCCGCACCATGCGGCCGGGTGTATCGATGTGGAGGTCGAAGTAGAGCGGACCGGCCGACGCTTCCGGCTCGGGCTCAGTCTCCGGAGCAGCGGCGCAGGCGGCGCCAACAACAGCAGCAGTGGAGATTCCCCATTCGCGTCGGGTCAGCATGGCGGTCCAATTATTTGGAATGACCGGTTAGCCGGACAGCCTGCTCTAAAACTCCTCAATCACTTTCGCAAGTAGACGATTGAAGGTTTCGGGGTCCTCCATCATAATGAAGTGCCCCACACCGGACATCAGCAGCACTTCTACGCCATAACGCTCCGCTGCCTCCATATTGGTGGGCGCCTTATCAGAATTGATCAGCTTCATCGGTGCCTGGATTTCAGGTAGCACCTCGCTGGCCTTCCAAAGAAAGACATTTCGTAGTGCTGCTATAGCAACCTCGGGCGGAGCGGCAGCCATGTCCGTAGCTACGGACATTACTAGAGCCGAGTCGGACTCGGCAACAAACATAGCAGCCTTGACAAGATCATCTCGCGTAGTTTTGGCAAAGTCTTCAATGAACGCTTGAGAACGGTTATGCGAGCCTTCTCCGTGTCGATAGTCAGGAGCTTCGATGAACCCGTCACCGCTGAGCTGGGCCGCGATTTGCCGCTTGGGTGGTTTCTTTGACGACAAGTTTTGCGCTGGCCGGGGGCAGATTGTAGGGGGTGGTTTCTTCGTCGGAGAGTTTGGAGGAGGCCAGAATCTCAACCTCGTACTCTCCGGCGGGTGTTGTCGGGGCCGCCTGGCAACGGATCACATACGCCGTTCGTTCGGTTCCGACCTGAGCCTCCTCGCAACGGACTCCAAGGGGAAGATTCTCGGCCTTAACCGTCACGGGCTGAGTAAACTCCGCGTCGCGGCGAACCGAGCCGGCCCATTCGCCGGAGCCGCCTTGGGAAAGAGTCAGTTCGTTTTCGGGAGGCTCCAGGGAATACCCATCGACGACATCGATCTCGATCGGCTGGGTATAGATCGTCCGCGTGCGGTCCCCAGAACGAATCGTCGCCGTGAGAGAGAACTCCGTTGGACCTGGCGGCGTGCGCTCGTGAGCGAATATCGCGAATTCGCCCGCCTTTGGCCCGGTGTTTTCCTCGTTCGCGCGGAGCCGAACCGTACCTGCGTTGCGCGGCACGTCAATCGGCTTCGCCAAGCGCGCGCCGCCGCTCCGGGCCGTGAACTCCCAGCGGGCTAAGTGGCGCTTCCCTCCCAGCACCAGGCGGAACTTCCTGGAAGTCAGAATCTGCAGCACCGCCGGCTCCTGGGGCGTGATCATCGCGGGCAGCTCGTACCCCAGCCAGTCAGCACGAATCGCATCCTGCCCCTTTCCCGACACGGTCACCATCAAGCCGGGTCCTTTTGCACGGCGTTCGATCTTCTTCCCGTCTTCAAGAACCGCCCGTCCGACGACGCCAAGCTCGAGGGCTCTGACTTCCGCGCCGGGTTTGGGCGTCAGAGTGATCGTTCCGGTCGAAAAGCGGGCCCGGGTATTGCCCAGACCTGAGTTCGCGGCAATGTGTCCGCCCTGAACGATCAATTCGTCCGGCGCATTCGGCACCGAAAGGTCAATTCTTCCGCCGTAGCCGCGCCGTTCAGCGGTCACTGTCACCACGGCGGAGCCACGCAACGGAATATTGACGAACGGGGTATTGAGGGTCAGCAGAAAATCAGGAGGCTGCTTTCGCGCGACCAGCCGGTAGCTGAACGAAGGACCTCCCCGCTGCAGCAAGTCCTCGACCGAAACAGTCAGCTTGCGAACTCCCGGCGGAACCTCCAGGTTGATAAAAGGATGACTGCTGGTCTGTCCCGTGGTACTGATCACGTAGGGATTCGGATCACCTTGATAGGTTCCAGCCGTTGCAATGACCTCGTTCTTATCATCGTTCTTGTCGCCGGTCTTATTTGCGGCGATGGTTAAGACGCCGTAGAGATTGGAACCATCCAGTTCCCCGGACCGCAGCTCGAAGGCCCACTTTTGGCCCGCGCCCACGTTCAAGCGATAGCGGTCAACCTCTCCAGGATCCGCCAATCGCCCGTTGACAACCGTACCTTCCGGAAGATCCTTCGGATCCGGCCCGGGCGGCTCCATCACTTCCGGCTCGTCGCCCACGACAAATGGCAAGGAAGCAGGACTATCCGGGACGGAGACGAGTGTTTCTCCGGCCGCGCTCGGCACCTGGTCCAGGCTTATTGTTGAACGCCGCGGCGCCGGAAGGTTGCCGCCGAAGAACTCGGCTTCCACTGCTTCTCCTCTGCGCCAGCCGAGAGGGAAAACCCCATCGGCGTAGGTGTATTCGGCGATCGTCAGCCGGTAGAAGTCGGCCTCCTGCTGACTGAAGCGTTGATCATTGACCGCGACAAAGTAATCCCCTTCAGCCACAAACTCGACTTCGACTCGGGCATCGCGGCCCAGCCCCGCGGCGTCGCCGCTGCGTGCCAGCCTCTCGCCCGCGCCATCCGAGACTTCGATGAAGGGGTCGATCGCGGAACCAGAGCGCTCAGCGTCCACTTCGAACACCAGCCTCTGCCCCTTGGCGGCGTGAAAGCTGTAATAGTCGCGGTCCGGACCCGTGAGCCGGCCTTGCACGGTGACAGGCAAGGAAACTTGCTGCGCCCGCCCCGGGGAGTCGTTCGAGAATTCCTCGGCAAGAGTCTCGGATTCCAGCTCTTCAATCTCGGGGAAAGGTCCCACGCCGAACAACAGCACGTTCGAGAGACCGTCTGTTGTTTGGACCCGGACGGGATAGCGGCCGAAAGGCGCATCGGCAGCGATTTCCACGAGATAAGAAAGCCCGTCGTCAGCGGATTTTCGCCGGGACAGCGGCGTGAATGCGGCCGGAATGGCGGTGACAAGACGCGGGTTGGAGTCGAGGCTGACTCCTTGGAGAATAAGCCGGACGGCGGCGCCTCGCTGCCCGCCACTGGGGCGAATCTCTTCCAGAACAGGCTGCGCCGGCGTAGGGATTCCCGCGGCGGCAAGCAGCACGAATAAGAAGATTGTCCGTGGCATCTTATGAGCGTTTCGCTGCTCTGGTCCTAGTTTACACAGCTCGACAAGTTTGTGCCGCGGCCGGTCTCGCGGGGTACTGCGCGGGCTAGCAGCATGGACGACGGTCAGCCTCGGGCTTCGAAGCCCTTTTTGTCGTACCCTGGTAATTAGGATGTCATCCGGCCCTCTCACGCCAGGAACGTACCGTCCTCCGGCCGTTCAGCCATCTTCTATCGAGCCCTCCTGGAACGGCGGTTACCGGATCGGCCCTCCACCTCGCGCCGAACGTAAGCCGCGGATCTGGCTGCACATACTGCTGTTTGCATTGACGGTGTGGACGACGTCCGCATTTGGAGCGGTCTATTCCGTGTGCCTGATGTCCATCCTGACAGCTCACGAATTTGGGCATTATTTCGCGGCTCGCTACCATCGGGTTCAGGCAAGCTTGCCGTATTTTATTCCACTGCCGGCCCAGGTCTCGTTGTTTGGAACACTCGGGGCCGTGATACGAATGTCCCCCTACATTCCAAACCGCCGGGCGCTGTTCGACATCGCCGCGGCCGGTCCAATCGCGGGACTCGTCATTGCCCTGCCGGTGGCGTTTATCGGCGTGGCAACGTCGGAATACCGCCCTCCTGACCTCGAGGGGTCCTTCATACTGGGCGACCCGCTGATGTTCAAAGTCATGGAATGGATTATTTTCGGGGGGCGGCCTGAAGGCACCGACCTCTATCTCAACGGGATGGCCTATGCGGGATGGGTCGGACTATTCGTGACGGCTCTGAATCTCTTGCCGATTGGCCAGCTCGACGGCGGGCATGTTATTTACGCGGTCTTCGCGGCAAAGAGCCGCTTCGTGGCGGCAACGGCTTTCGCGGGGCTCGCCCTCGTCACTATCTTCATGAGCCCAGCCTACGTTTTGTTCGTCGTTTTATTGTGGATCTTTCGAATCAAACACCCGCCAACAATGAACGACTTCATCCCGCTAACTCGCCCTAGACGCGTTGTTGGTGGGGTCCTCCTATTGGTTTTCATTCTCTGTTTCACTCCGGTTCCAATCGTCAAGTTCCCGTTCTAGAGTAGGATTTCCGGGTCCGTGATTTCAGTTGGGGGGCACATTTCGGAGCACGTGACGGGGTTTGTCTCGGGCGAGTCAAGACCTCCGCTCTTTGATGTCCTTGCCGCGCGGGTGCGGGGCGGCGGTTATCCCTCAGACTCGCTGTAGTTCCATCCACAGCGCCCGGTAATACCGCAGGAAACGATCCGGCTCTTTGCTCTCTTGGCCGACCTCGCAAAGCGTGTAGCGGTCGTATCCGGATTTCTTGAGCAGACGGAAAAACTCGCGATAGGGGTAGCCGCTCACCAGCTCAGTGATATGGCAGTTCTTAATGTAGGGCCCAAGAAGATCGAAGCTGTCTTTGACTGAACCGTTGACGACATCAGTCGGATTCGAGTTCCAGCAAACGCCCACCCAGTCGTGTCCGCAAGCATCCATGATCGTGCGCATGTTCGGGGGCAGGCGCGTGCCTCGTCCGTGGACCTCGACCCAGATTTCGACCCCCTTACGCTCGCCCAACTCGCCGCACTCGCGAAGTGACTCGCCGATCCGTTGCAGCGTCACCCGCTCGGGAACACCCTCGGGAAAGCCATTCGGCCGCACCTTGATGCCCCAACAGCCGAGATCGTGGGCCAGGTCGATGAAGCGCCCGGCTTCTTCGATGTTATCCCTGCGCACCTTCGCGTCGGCGGATTGAAACTCGCAGGTCGTACCCAAACTCAGCAGCCGGACTTTGCTCCGGTTGAAACGATCCCGGACTCTCTGACGCTCCTCCTCGCTGAGCGAGGGCTCGACACCGTGTTTGTGGGTCGTACGCAACTCGACGGCCTCGAACCGCGCCGCTTCGAGTTTTTCGATCATGGTTTCGATATCCCAGCTTCGTCCGATGTTGTAGCTGACAAGTCCGAGTCTCATTGAGGCTGCCCCCCGCGGTATTTTAACACCTTCATGCATTGAGTCATCGACTTTTCACCTTAAATTGCATGTCTTCCTCGGCTCTATTGCTTGATCTCAATTGCCGCCCTGGAGAGACGAGACAGAACCCGGAACGCCAGTGACGGGTCAGCAACCACGACGATTCACGCTCACAGAACCCGTCACTGGCGTGCCGGGTTCTGTCTC
Organism: Bryobacterales bacterium; assembly: GCA_965226185.1. Classification (GTDB taxonomy): domain Bacteria; phylum Acidobacteriota; class Terriglobia; order Bryobacterales; family UBA6623; genus CBDCYS01. The sequence goes on along the minus strand of CBDDCT010000007.1, from coordinate 414,513 downwards.
TTGCTGAGCGAACGGTGGCGGCATTCAGCAGCAATCAGGAACGGGTCGTACTTAGGATGAAAGACCGTTTCGTAGATCTGCCAAGGGCGTTGCCGGTTGGCGTAGGCCAGCGTCGAGCGCGGCGGTGCGGCGGACAAGCCCAGGTGCCGCAGCTTGCCTTGCGCTGGCCGCCAGACCGCCGCAAATCTCACGCAACGACTGGGCGCGGCCGAGCTGGCAGAACAGCATGGCGACGAACTGTCCCCAGCAAGTGAAGCCGCGGGCGTGGCGCTCCCCGCGATGCTGGCGGACGGCCTGTTCAAACTCCGAACGCGGGAACAGCTTTAACAATTGAGAGAAAATACTGCATACTTGACTCATGGCGGGGCCTCCTCGGGCGGGTTGGTTCATAGGCCTGAACCCAATCCCAACCTAACAGAGGTTCCGCCTCCCCGGCTTACGAATTCAAAACGCTAATTTGGACAAGAGTGCCATTTCCCCCGCATACACCTGGATGTCGTGGTACTACATAATAACGCAACTTTCGATCTGTCGAAGACATACTCTAGCTGCTAAGCTGCCCATCAGTTTTTCGTCCAACCGCGACGGTAGTGCGGACGTCTTCATCAAGCCCGCCGACGGCAGCGGCGAGGCCGAATCGTTGCTTGCCACGCCGGCGGGTGAGTGGGGGTCCGAGTGGAGCGCGGACGGGAAATACTTGGTGGGTTCGGGCTCGGGAAAGCTGTGGTACCTCCGCGCGGAAGAGGGAGGCAGCGGCTACGAGAAGGTGATGTTTCTCGACACGCCCTTCGACGCTCCCTCGCCCGACCTTTCGCCGGACGCGAAATTCCTGGCCTACCAATCAACCAGGATTTCCATTTTGACCCTGGTACGGCGACAGTATACACCCGCGCTGCCCCGAATACCACGTCTTTCCGCGCTGAACCCTGCACATCACCTCCGCCGCTAGGCGCCAGGGCTCATCCATCCGCTCACAGACGTTGATTGAGCGGGCTGAACGGCGCTCCGGCCGACACTGCTCCTTGAAAAACTTTTTTGGAGCCGAAAACTGTTGATCCTCGCCCGGTCAACGCTACCCGCTCGGCAGCGGCAGCGCCCAGATCCTGTGCAGCATGTCAGCGAACAGCCGCCGGTTCAGATGCCCCTCGGCCAGCAGCAGCCAATAATACCGGGCGTGCTTGACCAGCCGACCGCCGGTCTTCATCAGCCGCTGTTGCAAGCTCGTCAGCGACCAGCTCTTGATCCTGTGCGGCAGCCCAAGCCGCCGCCACAAGTTGCCCAGGTTGTAGGCCAGCACGCTCAGTTGCAGTCGCACTTCGTTGGCCCGGAAGCGATGGCACGAAAGCCGCGTCCAGTGCGTGGCCTGTTTGCCTTCTTTGATCCACTGCTCGGCCGTGCCGCGCTTGTTGTAGAAGCGCACTACCGACCGGCTTGGCAAGCTCATGTTGGTCACGATAAATCCGACCCGCGGGAACAGCTCACCGAGATGATGCTCGACCTTGGCCACAATGCGTCGCGGCTTCGACCAACTCTGCGCCTGATAGCGGAAGCTCTTGTAGCGCACCAAGGGCTTGCGACCCGGCCTGCCCGGCGGGCGAAACAAGATGTCTTCGATCGCTAATTCCAAGCTCTTGTTGGCCGGAATGCGAATGGCGTACTGCACTCCGCGTTCCTCCGAAAACTCATAAATCTCCGGCTTGGCAAAGGCCGCATCGCCCCGGAAGGTGACCTGTTTGCCCGCAGCCTGTTGGCGCTCGATCTCGGGCAGCAGCAACTCGTTCCAGTCCTCAGCGCTGTGCACGTTGCCGGGACGCAGCTTGGCGGCCAGACAATCGCCGTGCTGGTTGAACAACAACAACGGGTGGTAGCAGACCGACTCGAAATGGCCGTTGTAGGCACTGCCCTCTTGCTGGCCGTGGACAGGGCTTTCGGTCGAATCCATGTCGAGAACGACGCGCTCGGAGTCGTCTTGCGTCTCGGCTTGCGCCACCAGCTCGCGGTTCACAGCCATCAGCCCCAGCAAGTTCTCCTCGCTCGCCAGCATCTCCGTCTCGAAGCTCTGCAGTCGCGAGGTCAGTGCCCCGCCGCGATCCCAGTTCTTCTGCGAGCCGATCAAGCGAAAGGTCGGATCGGCGGATACTCGCACGGCGTCATTGAGGTCCTCGTAGCCGGCCAGCCGAGAGTAGACTGACTGCCGCAGCAGATCGGCGAACGGGAACTTTTTGTTCGAGCCTTGCCGTGGGTCACTGAGATGTTCGTCGATCAGCTTCCCGAGCCCGAGTCGCTCGTCCAGCTCGCGGACGAGAATGAGCCCGCCATCGGAAGTGACGCGCGATCCTTGGAAATCGACTTTCAATAAGCCGTTGAAGCTTAGCTGGAACGGCTTGTTTTCTTTTTCACCCATTGGGTGTTGATCTCCTCAGCGCCTTGATTGCTTTTCAACCCGCATAAATAAAGGCGTCCGAGGTCACCCGATGGTTAGCAGAACCGAAACTAAAGTGGAAATCCGGGCTTAGAACCCTAAATGTGTTAAAACAATACTAGTACAAAATGTTTCGGTCCTAGCCGTTGTGGGAACCCCGGCGGATGCCTGGTCGTCGCAATGAATCTCGCCGCGCGGCTTGCAGGGAAAGGTTCTTCGCGGCCCGGCAAGGAGATCCAATGAAGACACGAATACTTGTCTCATGCTTACTCGGTACAGGAATTTTGTGGGCCGACAACAAGGCCACGCAGCGCGTCGACCGGGCCGCGCGAGTGCTCGGCGAAATTATGGAGATCAAGGACAAATCGATTCCTCGGGAGCTCCTCGGCAAAGCGCACTGCGTCGGCGTGATCCCCGGCCTCAAACGAGCCGGCTTCGGCTTTGGAGGCAAGTACGGAGTCGGCGTGATGTCGTGCCGCGGCAAGGATGGCAAGGGCTGGAGCGGCCCCTCAACCGTGCGAGTCGAGGGCGGCAGCTTCGGCCTGCAGATTGGCGGCTCCTCCAGCGATGTGGTGCTTCTGATGATGAACGAGCGGGGCAAAATGAAACTCATTCAAAGCAAGTTTACGCTTGGCGGCGACGCCTCCGTCGCCGCCGGGCCGGTGGGCCGCACCGCACAGGCGCAGACGGATGTACAGATGCGCGCCGAGATTCTCGCTTATTCGCGTTCCCGCGGGATATTCGTCGGCGTCTCGGTCGAGGGCGCAACCTTGCGGCCGGACCATGACGCGAATAGGAAGATTTACGGGCGTGACATTTTGCCCAGGCAGATTCTCATGGCGGAAATCCCGGCGCCCGCATCATCCCAGCGGTTCATCAGTACGCTGAACAAGTATTCGGGCAGTGAGCACAAGTAAGAAAGGAGCAGGCATTATGATGACAAGCCTCAAAACGAAAACCAGCAGGGCATGGACAGTGGGCTTCTCGCTTCACGGCCGCCTGCTGCCGGCAGCGATGCTTTCACTGGCTCTCCCTTTGGGGGTGGCTGGAGCGCCGCCAAACAAATCCCAAGCGAAGCCTTCAATCAGCAAGGTCGAGAAACGTCTCGCGGCCGCAACAATGACTCTGCGGGAGTCGCTCTCGAAGAAAGAGAATCACACCCCAACCGAATTACTTCGCAAGGCTGATTGCGTTGGCGTGTTCCCTTCCGTATGGAAGGGCGCGCTGATCATCGGCGGACGCTATGGGCAGGGATTCGTCAGTTGCCGCCTGCCCGCAGGCGGTTGGAGCGGACCCGCCGGTTTTCGCATCGAGGGGGCCAATATCGGCCTCCAAATCGGCGGTACTGCGACCGACCTCGTTCTGCTGTTCAACGGCGAAAAAAGCGTCTCGAAGCTTTTGCGAACCAAATTCACGCTTGGCGTAGACAGCGCCGCGGCGGCCGGCCCGCTGGGACGAACGGCTTCAGTCGAAACGGACACGCTGTTCGGAGCGGAAATCGTCGGGTATTCCCGTTCGCGGGGCGTCTTCGCGGGCATCGCGCTCAATGGCGCGACCATGCGGCCTATACACAAAGCCAATCGCCGCATCTATGGATTCGAACCCGTGGTCAAAACCATCCTGCGGGGGCAAGTTGATCCGCCGGCTTCGGCGAGGCCGTTGCTCGACCTGCTGGCTGAGTATTCACCGGCAAAGCAGGTTTCGGACTAGACCGGGTTCTTTGACTCGCCGCTTTTCGCGCCGCGTTTTAGGGGGGCTGAAATGCAGTTCGCTAGTTGTTGCGCTGCAACACGAAGAGCGCTAGACGGACCCGATCATTGATCTGCAGCTTGTCGAAGATGTTGCGCAGATGGTTTCGAACGGTTTGATCGCTGATGTGGAGCCGTTTCGCGATTTCTTTGTAGCGGTTGCCTTGTGCCACCAGGGAGGCGATCTGACGCTCCCGGGGCGTCAGCGAACTCCATTGCGGAACGTCATCCTCGGGTCTTTCATACGCCCGGTAACGCCGCCGGGCCGGTTCCTTGGCCGGCTCCGGTACGACGTCTCGGAACTGCGGATCCACCCAAGATTTGCCTTGCTCGACTTGCCGAATCGCCTCAACGAGAGTACTGCTGCTGGCTCTTTTGAGAACCACGCCCTTGGCTCCTAATTCCAGAGCCAGCGAGAGTTCCAGACGGTTGTCGCTGGCCGTCAGAACCAGCGTGTTTACCGTGCAGTGAGCATTTTTTAAATGCCTCAGCACTTCGTGCCCGTCAATGCGCGGCATGTCAAGGTCGAGCAGCAGGACGTCCGCTTTCGTATCTCGAACCAACTCAAAAAGCCCGGTTCCGTCATCTGTTTCCCCAACCACCGAGAAATCGGGTTGTTCCGCGAGGATGCTTCTTACGCCGGCTCGAAACAGTGCGTGATCGTCGGCGATGACAACTTGGATTTTGTGAGATTGGCTGGCGGCGGGCATGGCGGACCGTCTCACCTCACTGTCCTTATCGGGCCGGTAAAGCCGATCCCTAGAAAATCCTCGGGAAAAGTTGGTGTCGAACCAAATGAACCGCCAGGCCAGCCCCAGCCGTTCTGGACTCGGATACCCGTAGTACGAATGTTTTAAAACCCTCCAGAGTTGCAATCGGTTTACGGACGGACTGGGGCCAGGCCCATTCGCCGCGGGCGAGGATGTGTAAAATGGACAGTGCACAACGTCCTGCGCGAATCTGGAATCAAAGGAGACGGCCATGATTCTCCGGCCCTGTTTTTTCCTGCTGGAAAATCCGTTGATGAGGAAGCTTCTCCCGAGGGCGCTCATCATTACGGCGCTTCTGCCGGCGGCAGCCGCGCAGTCATCCAGCCTCGGCCGGATCGACTTCCCGACATCAGGATCAGCCGAAGCCCAGGAGCACTTCCACAAGGGTGCTCTTCTGCTGCACAGTTTCGAGTTCGACGATGCGCGCGAAGAATTCGAAAAGGCCCAGCAGATTGACCGGAACTTTGCGTTGGCCTATTGGGGCGAAGCCATGACCCATAACAAACTGCTGTGGCAGCAGTACGATCGCAAGGCCGGCCAAGCCGCTCTCGAGAAGCTAGCGCCCACCGCCGCGGCTCGATCTGACAAAGCGCCCACCGAACGGGAAAAAGGCTACCTGCGCGCTGTCGAGATTCTCTTCTTCGGCAAGACCGATAAGAAGGCGCGATCCCAAGCCTATGCCGACGCCATGGGACGGCTCGCCCGGCAGTTTCCCGATGATCTGGAAGCGGCCAGTTTCCACGCCGTGGCGATTCTGAGTACGGTTGCCGGGGATCGAAATTTTGGAACCTTCATGCGCGCCGCCGGAGTCGTCGAGGAGGTCTTCGCCAAGAATCCCCAGCATCCCGGCGCGGTCCATTATTTGATTCACTCTTACGACGATCCGGTTCACGCACCGCTCGGCCTGCGAGCGGCAAGGGTTTACGCCAAGGTCGCGCCGGCCGCGGCCCACGCGCTTCACATGCCGTCCCACATTTTCGTGGCGCTCGGGATGTGGGAGGAAGCCGCTTCTTCCAATGAAGACTCCTGGGCCGCTAGCGACGCCCGTGTCAAGCGCAAAGGGCTGACCGTCAAAGACCGCGGCTACCATGCACTTTCGTGGCTGCAGTACGCCTACCTGCAGCAAGGGCGTTATCAGGAGGCCGAAAAGTTGCTGCAAGCCATGAAACAGGACGTGGAGCAACTGAGCGTACCGGTCACGCGGCGCACCTTAGCCATGATGAGCGCGGCCCACCTCGTCGAAACCCGCCAGTGGCAAACAGCAGCACGCGGCGCCGATTTGGATCTGTCCGGCGTGCGCGGAAAGGAGGCCGCCGCCTACTGGCTTACGAGCGGCACGGCGGCTGCTGAAAAAGGAGATCTCCGGGTCGCTCGCCAAGCCCTGGCAGCTATCCAGAAGCAGGCAGGCACGGGCGCCAAGTCCGACTCCTCCGGGCAACAGGCCGGGCGGGCGATGGCGCTGCAGCTCCAATCGCTGATCGCATTCGCCGGCGGTGACGGGAAGCAGGCGCTGCAGCTTGTCAAGCGAGCCGTGGCCGTTGAGGACGAGATGCCGCTTGCCTATGGTCCGCCCTCGCCCGTCAAACCTTCCCGCGAACTATTTGGCGAGTTGTTGCTGGAGCTCAACCAGCCGGCTGAAGCCCGCCAGGAGTTTGAGCGGGCGCTCGAGCGTGCTCCCCGGCGAGCGCTTTCCTTATTGGGTTTGGCGCGAGCAGCAGCCAAGGCAGGAGACACCGCGGCTTCAAAAGACGCTTACCGCGAACTCCAAGACGTCTGGAGCCAAGCCGACAACGACCTGCCCCAGTTGAAAGAGATCACCGGCGCCACGTCCGACTAAAGTAGGGACCGGCAATCCTGCCGGTCCTTCGCCGCGAAGCGGCGACGTTCGCGAGTCTAAACATCTCTGCATCCTAGTATTTGTAGCCAAACATCCGGATCGCCATGACCCAAACCGCGGACGTAATCGTAATCGGCGGCGGCGTGATGGGAACCAGCATTGCCTTCCATCTGGCGCGCCGCAACGCCGGCAAGGTCTTGTTGCTCGAAAAGTCCTGCCTCGGCGCCGGATCAACGGGCAAATCCGGCGCCAACATTCGTCAGCACTACTCCCACCCGCTTCTGGTAACCATGGCTCAATCGGGTCTGCGAATGTTCGAGCAGTTCACCGATATTGTCGGAGGCCCCCCGGTGTTCACGCGCTGCGGCTTGGTCGTCGTGGCGCCCGCCCGCGAACGGGAAAGCTTAGCCGCCAACGTTGCGATGCAGCAAGGGCTCGGAGTCAAGACCAGCCTGGTTTCTCCCGAGGAGCTGCGATCAATCGATCCGCAAGCGTCGCTAAAGGAGGACGAAGCAGCGGCATTCGAATCCGAAGCCGGCTACTGCGAGGCGCTGCAGGTCGTATCGAGCTTCGCTTCAGCCGCCGGTCGGCTGGGAGCGGAGATTCGTGAAGGCGAGGCTGTGACTGGGATTGATCTCGATGCCGGCCGGGTTGCCGGGGTGTCGACGTCACGGGGTTTCATATCCTCCAGGAACGTTGTGATGGCGGCGGGGCCCTGGTCCGCTCCCGTCGCGCAGTCGGCCGGCGTCACGCTGCCGGTCCAGCCTTGCCGGACCCAGGTGGTTCTCGTGCGCCGCCCGTGCGATTTCGCCGGCTCGCATCCGACCTACGCCGATCTCGCGAACCAAATCTACTTTCGGTCGATTCCAGGCGACATCACCCATTTGGGAAATATCGATTCCCGCGAGGAGAAGGCTGTTGTGGATCCGGATAATTACAACGAAGTCGCCGATCGGGAGTTTGTCACGGAACTGCGAGCCAAGCTCAACCTCCGCTATCCCTCCGTAAGCCGCGGGATCGGCCGGGGCGGTTTTTCGGCCCTGTACTCCGTGACCCCCGACTGGAATCCAATCATCGGCCGCCTGCCCGGAGTCGAGGGCGCTTTTTGCGCGGCAGGCTTCAGCGGCCACGGATTCAAAATGTCTCCGGCCGTCGGGGAACTTATGGCTGAAATGGTCATCGGCGGCGCAGCGCAGGCATTCGACATTCACCCACTGAGAGCCACGCGGTTCGCCGAAGGGGAGCTGTTCCGAACAGGGACCGGCTACAAGGTAATGGGCTAGGCCCCTGTGTTACACTAATCGCTGAAAATGGAGTTGGTGTATGCAAATTGACCCCAACAAGTGCGTCGCTTGCGGCAACTGCGTGCCGGTCTGCCCCATGGGGGCGATCTACGTCGATCCCCAGATCAGCCGCGCCACGATCAACTACGACGAGTGCGTAGAGTGCGGCTCTTGCCACCGCATGAGCGGCGAGCACCTCAATCCCACGATGGTGCGCACGGTGCGAAAGCTGGCCAAGTTCTTCCGCTTCCGCTTCGAGCCCGAACCAGATGTTTGCCCCACCTCGGCCTTCGTCATGGAAGAGCTGGAATGGCCGCGCATCGCCCGGCGCGTCTTCAGCGATCCGCTGGTCGAGCACAAATCAACCGGCATTAAGGGACGCGGCACCGAGGAAGTCAAGACCAATGACGTGGCGCATCGCGTCGATGTCGGCGAGGTCGGCTACGTGATCGAGTTCGGACGCCCTGGAGTCGGCGTGCGCTTCCACCAGATTCAAAGCATGACCAAGGCCCTGGCGAAGCTGGGCGTCACGTTCGAACCGAAGAATCCCATCAGCCACCTGATGACCGACAAGTCGCTGGGAACCATCCAGGAGGACATTCTTAACGAGAAAATCCTCTCGGCGATTGTCGAGATCAAGACCACGATTCACGAAGTTTCCAACGTTCTCGATACGGTGATGGAGGTCGCGAAAACAATCGATACCGTGATCGCGCTTGGCGTCTCGACTCGCTGCGGCGAAGCCGGAGAAGACCCCGTGCTCGCCCCGCTGCTGGAAGAGTTGGGCTACGAGTTCGAGCGGGCCAAAACCAATATGGGACTCGGCCGCGTCACAAACGTTCAGAAGAAGGAGGAAGTCGGTGACCAACACCTTGCACCGGTACGGTAAGGCGGCCAGCTTCGACGACGATTTCATCATCTTCGCCATTCCTTGTAAAGGGAAGAACGACGAAGGCGCGCTCGACAAGCTCAAGACCTTTCTGCGAATTTGCGCCCGCTACAAACCGTCCAACATGGGCAATTCCTCCTTCGGCAGCTACAAACCTTCGAAGGCGTTGCGGCCGACCGTGCATTGGAACCGCGACACCCGCCCCGACTACGAGTCCGTGATCGCGGCGGTCGAGAAGGTCGGGACGGTCGCCGCTGTTTTCGACTCCAAGGGAAAAGCCGAGTCCTGCCTGAAGGACGTGGTCGAGGCCGGCCTGGGCTTGTCGATCAACATCAGCACCTCGGTCGAAGGCGCCAAAACGACGGGCGAATGCTGCGGCGTCAAGCGCCACAGCGTGGAGTATTCGCTCGGCTTCTTCGACCCGCACGACCACCTGCCCAACAGCCAGGTGCTGGAGCTTTCCACCATGTGCGGCCACGGCATGGTGTCGTTCAATTTTGCCAGGAAGATGCTCGACATGGTGCGCGAAGGCCGCCGCACCCCCGACCAGGCCGTCTCGACCCTAGCTCGCTTCTGCCCCTGCGGCATTTACAATCCCGACCGCGCCAAACGGCTGCTCGAAGAGGCGCGAACTCGCCAGGCCTAGCGGTGTGCCGCGCCGAGCGGCGTGGCATTTCAGACGACCGGACAGAGGCGTGGACGGCAGTCCACGCTCAGCAGTCCACGGTTGCGGCTCATCCGTGTTAGGGAGACCGTTTCGGCCGCGGCCGTTCGAGTTCGTACAAAGGTCCTGCCCCCCCAGTCAGTCCTGATTTTCCGCTCGCCCGGTCCCCCAGATCCGATTCTTCACGGGAGCCGCCAGCTCTTCTATTTCCGCCAGCAACCCTGGGTCGCTTTGCGTCCCGAGAACACGCAGGTTCTGTTCCACGTGCCGCTGTTTTGACATACCGACGAGGGTGCTGGCGACGTGCTCGTAGTCGTAGCAGAAACGCATGGCCACGTCGGAAACCGAAACACCGCGCGACTTGCACAGCTCGGCCACCTTGAGCCCGGCTTCCTTGACATCGTCGGGCGCCAGGTGCCAATCGGGCGGACCTTTCTCTGTCAAAAGGCGCAAATGAAGGGGGGAGCCATTGATCAGGCCGATTTCGTTTTCGACGGCAAACGCACGCAGCATATCGTCCAGGTCGCTGACCATCAGGTTGTAGCGCGCGTAGGAAAGGATCGTATCGACTGGAGCTTCGGCCGCAACGTCGCGCAGCATTTTTAGGGGCAGTCCCGTGATGCCGACGTAACGCGCTTTTCCGCTTTCCCGCACCTTGCGGGCGGCGGGAACCGTCTCTTCAATGACCTGCCGGCGGTCGCCGAACTCGATGTCGTGAATCTGATAAAGATCGACATAGTCGGTTCTGAGGCGCTGCAACGATTCGTCAATGCTTTCTTCCACCCGCTTGGCGGAAAAGTCAAAGCCGTCCATATCGTAACGGCAACACTTCGTCGCCAGCACGACTTTGTCGCGCTTGCCTTCCAGCGCCGCGCCGAGTCGTTCCTCCGCCAGCTTGCGGCCGTAATAGGGGGCGACGTCGAAATAGTTGATGCCGTTGTCGATCGCGAAATCAACCGCCCTCTGGCCTTCCGCGACTTCGATCTCTCCAAATTCGTTTCCGAGCGGGGAGGCGCCATACCCAAGGATGGACACCTTGAGGTCTGTTTTTCCGAGTTGTCTATATTCCATGCCTCTTCAACCGCAATAGGAACGTTCAACCGCAATAGAAAGGTTCAACCGCCCTAGAAAGGCCGCGACAAAGGCGCCGCCCGGAGCCTACCAGCGTAGCAGTTCACGACTTCCCTGCCCCGACCCCAACGCCTTGACCGTCGCCTAATGAGCCGACAGTCCCGCTCTGATGCTTCCAGTTTGCTGCGTCGTGGCGAGCACAGTGTCTGTTCGATCTGGGTGTTGGGTTAGCAGCACAAGCACCGACACTCGTGCCTGCGCGACGTCGGCCCGGAGGCCGACGCGGCCCGCCGGGAGGCGCGCGCCACGTCTTGCCTCGCGACGTCTCGTCTCGCAACGTTGCGAGAAAAGCGGGTTAGCGGAAATTAGCGGATTTACGTCTCGCGCGCGTTCCTTATTATGCGAACGCCCAATTTGGCGCCGAACCGCTAATTCGGAGGGGGCGGGGCGCCAGACGGAATTTCGGGGCACGGACCCCGCCGGTTGCGCTGTCCCGACATCCGAGCACGGCGCCGACGCCGGACTGAGATCGTCCGCCCAGCGCGGCGGAATTCGGGCTGTCAGCCGGTTGAGCCGATCTGTGTTCTCAGTATGCTCTTCATACATGCCCCCTTTGGCGTACCAACCCGCCCCGCTTCGCCGCCGAAACCGCCGGCTGGGTGGGAGCCGATGCGCCGCGCTTCGGAGCCACGCCGAACCCGCAAATCGCGACACATGAATTCGCCACGGGTCCAGGCGGGGCGGCGCTCGCCGCCCTTTACCTGAACGCTAGCAGATTGGGGAGGGCTATTTTCTGGATGATAATGCTAAATAGTTGAATTTGGAGGATTTAAAATATTTTAAAATCCGTGACTCGAACGGCGAGTTTTGGGAATTATGCGGTCGCAGCCGTTCGGATGAATCAGAACGGCCCGCAACCGAATCGGCACGGGAGCAGCCTCTTCAGGGCCGGTCCCGGATCCACTCCCGCACCCTGACGCGGACGAGCCGCAACCAAAGGGGGGAGCGTGGCCGCTGTTGGATGATCGCGTGGAAGCGGAAACCGCTTGCTTACGCGCGCGGCTCTGAATCTGGTTCCCGAATTCTCCGAAACGTTTGACACGAATCTCATGATGCAGGTACCTAAATGACCGTTCGCAGCGGTCGTTCGCCGAGTCAGAGGTGAGGGACGCCCCTTGCGGCCCTGACTGGAAATCGCACGATGCATGTGGTTAGTCGACGGTATAGAGCTCAGAGCCAGGGATGATTGCGGAGATTTCGAAAATTAGTAGCCGAGAAGTTTCTTCGCTGGGCTCCGTGCGCGAATAACCCGCCTTAGAATTTCCTTGAGAAGACGCCGGAATAGGTGTATGATTTATGAGGCAGCAGCGGAAATTCAGGCCTCAGACACAGTGCCACCCACAATGTCAACGCCGATCGAAGATCAGGTTATCGAATTTTACTACGATCTGTTTGACCGCATTTTCACACAGCCCTTCTCACAGCGGATTGCCCAACGTCTCAAACGGGACGCTGTCAAGCGGCAGGTTGAGGAATCGGCCGGTGCCGCCTCGCAATCGCTGACGCTCTTTTTTAACACCCAAGAAACCCCAGAAAATATCGCTGCTGAAATCCTCCAAAGCTGCGCAGCCGTTCCGAGTTTTGTTGCGCTCGAGGACATCGCCAACCCCAACGTCCCGCCTGAAACGCTGGTTGACGAACTGCTTGGCAGCTTGCCCGGAGCCGGCGCACTCCAAGAAACGGAACACGGTGTTGTGTATCGCGTCGTCCTGCACTCGGTTCTCCAGGTGTTGATGCTGGTGGGCCCCGTGATGAAGGAGTGGCAGAAGCTGAGCTTCGCCGGCACGTTCGAGCTAAATCGCCAAATCATCAAGCGCTTGAACCAAATCCGCGAGCAACTGGATGTGCTGGGGCAATCTCACTGCTGTCCAAATTAGCTGAGCGGAGCGGGTTCGGCTGCTGAAAACACGCCAGAAAGCCCCGCCAGGAGGCCGATCTGGGAACCAGGTTGCCGGTTTGGACAAGATAGAAATCATGCTGCTGTCCCAATTAGGCCTCCATTCCCGCCAGTAATAATTGCTGTGGCGACTCGGGTTCGCTGCCCGGCGGCGGATGAAACGGTTCGTCCAGCCAGGCGAACAATTCGCGGTGCACAAACAACTGCTGCCGCAACAAAGCGACCAGATTGGACAAGCTCCAGCCCCAACGCGCCCGCAGCTTTAAGTACCGCAGCAGCAAGATCGCGATCAGCGCCGTCCAGATCTGGATCTTCAGCGCGTTCGCCGAGGTGCCCACGAAGGTCTTCACCCGCAAGTTCTGCTTGAGAGCCTTGAAAAACAGCTCCACTTGCCAGCGGTCTTGATAAATGGCGGCAATCGTTGCGGCCGCCAACCCCAGGTGATTCGTCAAGAACACGAGCGTGCGCTGCTGCTTGGCGTCGAAGTATTCGATGCGGCGGAACACCACCTCGGAGCCGCTGGCGGCCAGCGAGGGAAAGAAGATCACTTCGTCGCGGCGCACGCCTCCGGGACGGCGCGGCAACGGGCGCTGTTCGAGAACCTCGTAGTTGGCCCCGCGTTTCAATCGTGTGACAAAGAAAACGCCCCGCTCGCTCAGCTCGGCGAACCAGTCGTAGTCGTTGTAACCGCGGTCGAAGACCACGATCGTGCCGCGGTCGAACGACATTTTGCGGGCCGGCGCCAGGTCGGGCGTCTTGGCGTCGGTGACCACGCAGAAGCTGGGCAGGTAGCCGTCGTGATCGAGTACCAGATGGAGCTTGACGGCGCCCTTGGTGCGCTGGAACTGGGCCCAATCAAACAGCGAGGCGCACAGATCGATGACGCTGGCGTCCAGACTCAGCAGCTTGTTTTTGAAACGGAACTTGTGGCCCGGCGCCGCGCCGCGGCACTTCGCCAGCAGTTGATGAAAGACCGTTTCGTAGATCTGCCAAGGGCGTTGCCGGTTGGCGTAGGCCAGCGTCGAGCGCGGCGGTGCGGCGGACAAGCCCAGGTGCCGCAGCTTGCCTTCGCTGGCCGCCAGACCGCCGCAAATCTCACGCAACGACTGGGCGCGGCCGAGCTGGCAGAACAGCATGGCGACGAACTGTCCCCAGCAAGTGAAGCCGCGGGCGTGGCGCTCCCCGCGATGCTGGCGGACGGCCTGTTCAAACTCCGAACGCGGGAACAGCTTTAACAATTGAGAGAAAATACTGCATACTTGACTCATGGCGGGGCCTCCTCGGGCGGGTTGGTTCATAGGCCTGAACCCAATCCCAACCTAACAGAGGTTCCGCCTCCCCGGCTTACGAATTCAAAACGCTAATTTGGACAAGAGTGGGCAATCTGGCGAGTCCGCCGCTGATGGACGTTACGAACTCACCTACCGTGATTACTTGTTGCAGAGGTTCCACCGAGTAGAGGCCGGAACCGTAAGGATGACGACAAACCTGGCGGTGGATCTGGGCGAGTTGTTCGTCATGCCCCAGGTTCGCGTGCGGCCCAAGCGCAAAAAGGAAGCCGGCGGATCCGAAGACGGCACTGGGGAGACCGAGCTCATGACCCTTTCCGCGGCCCGTGAGCGTTTTGCAGGTACTCGTGGATCGGAGCAGGGTGGGGACAACGCCGCGGAAGAAATCGAGCCCATCAACGCCCTGGAATTAGCAAAGGCACAGAGACGGGGCGTCATCGTTGGCGCGCCGGGAGCAGGCAAGTCTACCTTTCTGGAGTGGCTGCAGCTCCGGGTCGCTGGTGTGTTGGAAGAAGAGGAGTTCATTCTGGGGGATCAGCAGGCCATTCCGCTGTTGCTGCGCGTGCGGCAGCTTGATCCCATGAATCTGCCAAATGGGCCCGCGCTGATCGAGAAAGCCACGGCAAGCAAAGACCGGGCGGCACTGATGCCCGATGGTTGGGCTGGTTGACCGGCAAATGCAGGCCGGGCGAGTTCTTTTCATGCTGGATGGTCTTGACGAGGTAGAACCTGAGCTGCGAGATCGCTGCGTCTTACCTTGGCTGGTTGCCCTGTGTGAGAAGTATCCGAAGTGCGCCTATCTGTTGTCCTCCCGCCCGGTCGGGTATCCCCCGGCAACGCTGGATGTTCTCGGCTTCGCGGAGTGTGATTTGCTTGACTTCGGCGATGAGCAGATCGCCGCGTACACTCGTCACTGGTGTACCGCCATTCGGCTGGCTCGAAACGAGCCTCGCGAGGAGGCCCGCCGTGAGGGGAAAAAAGACGGGGATAGTATCGTCGAAAGCTTCAAAGACCACCCCTACATTTCGAACCTGGCCCGAAACCCACTGATGCTCTCGGCGATCTGCCTGGTGAACTATTTCGAGGGTGGCCGCCTTCCCGAGGATCGCTCAAAGCTGTATCAGTTGTGCATGGAAGGCCTGTTGCACCATTGGGACCAGCGCCGTGGCATTCACTCCAAGTTCGCCTTCGACGAAAAGCTGCGTGTATGCCGCGAACTGGCGTTGGCCATGCAAGCACAGGATCGTGCCGAGTGCGAGGCAGCGAGGGTCGAGGAGTTGTTCCGTGAAGTAATGGGGGATTCGGAAAAAGCAAAAGAACTAGTCGAACACATTCGGTACCGCACAGGGCTGCTCGTCGAGCGCCGGCCTGGAGTATTCGCGTTCACCCACTTGACCTTCCAGGAGTATCTGGCCGCGCGAGCAGTGCACGAAGGAAACCATCTGGGCATCGATCCTGAGCGGCTCGTTCAAGAGCACGACGACGGTCGATGGCACGAGGTCATCGCGTTGTATTGCGGATTGGCGCCTGCACCGGATGCGCGAAAGGTGATCGAGTTGTTGATTGAGAGGCCCGATACGGCAGCTCTAGCCATAGTACTGGCTGAGGGCTATTTCTCAGCCAAGCCTGACTTGGTTCGAGACAAAGAATTGCGAAAGCGGGTCATTGAGCGTATCGCTGTAGCACCCGCCACTCCTAAGAACCAACTACAACGTTTTGGGAAGGATGAGATCGAGAAAACGGCGAATCGTTGCGTGGGGAGGATCCGAAGCGATCTTAATGTCAGCCAATCTCTTGAATTGTTCGAGAGCGGCTTTCTTTTGTTGGACATTCCCGGGCTTACTGAACGGTTGAAGTTTTTTCGTGAGATGACCCCTACCCAACTGGGCGAGCTAGTCTACCTGCTTCATTGGTGGGGCTCCGATTCCGTGTTGCTACCTGAATTATGCACAGATTCGGCGTAGCCATCGCCGATGGAGTTGTGGCGGTAGCGGCAGTCGTGTCAACTCAGTGATTTAGCAAGTCGTCTTTTCCTCTGTTTCCCTCCCTGTTTGAGCCGCCTGCCAATCCCGGCGGGCAAAAGCGGGCGGGCAAGCGGCGTGTTCCCAGTACGTTGCGGCGAGTGCATGAAATTTTATGCATGGAGCGCCCCTCAACTCAGCGCACCCTCCACCACCGGCGCGAAGCTCGATCCCGGTGGCCCCATCGCCCGCAGCCGCCGCATCAGCCGTTCAAACAGGCCCTTTTCCTCATAATGATCGCTGTAGCTGACACCCGTTCTGCCGGCGTGCCGCCAGATCTTGGCCGCCACGAACAGAAAGCGCAGCCGCGCCGTCGCCAGGGTGGTGTGCCGCAGTGTCTCCACGCTGGCTTGGGCTTCGCGGTTGAACAGCAGCAGCCAGCAGTTGAGGTTGTAGGCCAGCATGGCCAGCTGAAAGTGATTGCGGTTCATGTCAAAGCGGCGCGAGGGATGGGCCGCCAGCCCGGCGTCGTTGTTGGCCTCCTTGATGAGGTTCTCGGCTGCGGCGCGCTGATTGTAAAACCACACCACCGCCGCGATCGGTTCGGCCAGGTTGGTGACAAACACGCGGTAGGTGTAAGCGCTGGTGGCAAACAGCTGGTATTGCTCGGCCGCGCCGGCCGCGGGTTCGTTTTCGTAACGCAGCGCCAGGAAACGACAGGCCCGCGCCCAGCCCTGCGGCTGGTAGAGGAATTCGCATTCCGCATCCGCATCGCTGTGGGGCGAGGGCTTCCAGGCCGCTTGCTGCAACTGCTCGACCAGCCGCCTGGTCTTGCGCGCCACGATGACGAACTGACAAGCCGCCTTTTCATAGGCCTCCACCGCCTCCCAGCAATAAAACCCGGAATCGGCCCGCGCCAGGATTTTCTTCACGCCGTGCGGCAAAGCCCGAAAGGCGCTCTCGAGGTGGGCGGCGATCTGCCGGCCCGTGGGCCGGTCGCCGTTGCGCAACCCGCCCATCAGGTATTCGCGCGTCTCGGCCAGGAAAGTCAGTATCGGCTGGTAGCTGCGCTTGCCCTTGTTCTTGGGGTTGTAACTCTTGCGCCCGCCCATCTGGCGGCCGTAGAGCGTGTGCACGGTGGTGTC
Organism: Bryobacterales bacterium; assembly: GCA_965226185.1. GTDB lineage: Bacteria > Acidobacteriota > Terriglobia > Bryobacterales > UBA6623 > CBDCYS01. The sequence continues at coordinate 397,477 of CBDDCT010000007.1, read as the reverse complement.
GGTGTCCAGCGTCACCGTCTCCAATTTCACCTGGGCCGCGGCCCAGACTCGTTCCCGCAGCTGGCGCTGAATGGAAAGGATCTGCTTCGCCACGTTGAGGTGCAGCGAGGCCAGAAAGCGCCACAGCGTGGACTGCGGCGGCAGACGCGTCACTTGCAAGATGCCGGTCAAGATGGGGTCGCGGGCGATGAAGCGGAGTTGGTTCAGCCGCGCAAAGCCGACATAGAGGCCCAGCACGAGGGCCAGCACAAACTGGTAGAGGCTCATCACACGGGTGATTCGTTTGTTCGTGATGGTTTCTTCCAGCAGCGCCTGGAAGCCGAGTTTTTCGAGCAGGGTGGCGACGGGCAGCAAGCCGCCGTAGGGAGTCAGATTCTTGCCGCGGAAGTGATAAGGCGTGGCAGCCCCGATTTTATTGGGCCGCGGGGCCCTCGCGCCCCGGCCTTGTTTGACGGGCCTTCGGGAGCTATGCTGTTTTCGCTTGGTAACCATTTGGGTGACCTCCTTGGGGTTGACTGGCGAAGCTGAAATCTTTGCCAGCCTACCTTATTACCCCATGTTTTCGGGGGTCCCCCAAATGGCCCCTGGCGGCTCAGCCCTCCTCCGGTGCACCCCGCAGTGCATAATTCAGGTGCTAACACCTGAATTATGCACAGATTCACTTTGCGAGTGTGGCTGCGTTCGTAGCGGGTTGGCGGTCGTCGTGAGGTGGTAGTGGTAGCTCGGCAACTGGCCTTTTGGCTTCTCCGTGTCCGGTTTCCCTTCCCGCCCAGAATCCGCGTCGTCAAAACCTCGCTCGGAAGTGACGTGTTTCCAGTGCGTTACGGCTAGTGCATAAAATTTTATGCATAGCGCATAGCCAGGCTCTCAGATCAGCGCCCTCCCGACCACCGGCAGCAAGCCGCCGTAGGGAGTCGGCTTCCTGCCGCGGAAGTGGTAAGGCGTCGAAGCCCCGATTTTATTGGGCTGCGAGGCCGTCACGGCTGGGCCTTGTTGGACGGGCCTTTGGGAGCTATGCTGTTTTCGTCTGGTAACCATGTGGGTGACCTCCTTGGGGTTGGCTGGCGAAGCTGGTATCTTTGCCAGCCTACCTTTTTACCCCATGTTTTCGGGGGTTCCCAATGGTCCCTTGCGGCTCAGCCCTCCTCAGGTCCACGCCGCAGTGCATAATTCAGGTAACAATAGCATCGTACGGTGAGATGTATACAGGCCGGGGCCCGGATTTCATGGGCAATAAGAGTTACGGCGTTCAGGCCGAGGTCACTCTAATGGGGCTTCAACATCGACGGCGGACTTCGAAGGGAGTGGACGCTGTCGTACTGCAGTGCCTCAATGTGCTGTCCGACCGAGCGGCATTACCCGGGGGAGTTCCGCGATCATTCGTTTTGCATGCCCTTCTCAAGGTCATACACCTCATGGAGACTCGAGTTGAGAAGCAAGCTCCCGAAACCAGGCGTGCGCTCGCTAGTGCCACCCGAAAATTGGCTATTGGCCTGCGGCATAGGAGTCACAGAGCCTTCGGAAGAACTTGAAGGTTCGGCGCAGCAAGCCGCACAAGAACTTGAAACTTGGGCGCAGCAACTCAGGACCGGGAAACAGACCAAGCCCAAGAAAAGAGCCAAGAGGAAGAAGCGTAGAGCCACTGCTTAGGCGATTGGAAATCGTCAACGATTAGTTGGCCGGCAAAGCAGGCTCCGAAGTTGACAGCCCATCGACCAGAGTCGACCAGTCTGAGGTAAACAGTCCATGAGTGCGCAAAACAAGATCTCCAGAGCCTTTGAACCCTTTCTTTCCGATAGCGGTCCCAACGACAAACGGGATGCCATCGTAATCTACCGTTCACCCAAGGTCGACCGCCCCCGTGCTCGGGGCCGGTTGAGCACCTTGAAACGGCGGCTCGACTACGTGAAGGCTCGTGCCGCGGCCCAACAGCCGGTCGAAGCAGCGCTGTTCGAAGGCTATAAGAAAGCTGGCGTCAAACGTCTTTCCCGCAAGCAAGACTTGGGTGTCTCGTCGATCGGGTCCGCGTCCTTGCCCGTCGCTCACATAGAAGTGACTCCCAAGACCCTGCCGGCCCTCGCCGAGCAGAACAACGTCGTCGCGGTCTTGCCGAACCAAAAGATTCATCCCATCAAACCCGCCGCCGTGGACTACAAGGCTCTCAAGAAAAAGGAGGTCAAAGACGGGATGACGTGGGGCCTCAAGCAACTTGAGATCCCCAAGGTCTGGGAGACGACCAAGGGGGCGGACATCAATGTCGCCGTGCTGGACACCGGCGTGCATGGCCCACACCCGGCTCTCGTTGGCCGTGTCAAGAAGTTCCTCGTGGTTGACCCGTTGGGCCGCAGAATTACCGCTGAGCCCAGCTTTGACGGCGGGCAGCACGGCACGCACGTCTGCGGCACGATCGCTGGGGGACAGACCGCCGAGGGGGTTTCCATTGGTGTCGCGCCTGAAGCTAACCTCCTGGTGGCGGGAGTTTTGGTTGGGGACGCTACTCTGCTTACGCTGGTACAGGGGATTTCTTGGGCCGTGGAAAACGGGGCGGACGTCATCAATATGTCGCTCGGGTTTACCTACTATGAGCCGCTGTTCGCTGAACTCTTTGACATTCTCGTGGAGGAGTTCGGGGTGATCCCTGTTATCGCGATCGGCAATGAAAATCATGGCAACAGCAGCTCTCCCGGGAATTCGCCGAGCGCTTTCTCGATCGGCGCGGTAGAGAAAGTGAGCGGCGGCAAGCTTGATGTCGCGTTCTTTAGCAGCGGGGCCAGCCTGGAGTTCCCGGGACAGGAACCGGCGCGAGTGACCAAGCCCGATGTCGCGGCTCCGGGCGTTCAGGTCTATTCGTGCATTCCCCCGGAGAAAACGGCGCAGGGAGTCTTCGAGTACACCTACATGGACGGCACTTCGATGGCGACTCCGCACGTCGCCGGCGTGGCGGCGCTGCTCATGGCGGCGAAACCTCAAGCTCCGGTGTCCGATATAATGAACGTGCTCAAAGAAACCGCCAAGCACCCAGCCGGAGCGGACCTTCGGCCGGACAATCGCTGGGGCCACGGCGTGATTCGCCCGGTGGAGGCGCTCCAAGCCCTTTAGGTTGAATGAGTTGCGCGGTTCATGGTCCTGTTGTATGAGTTCTACGCACGGAGTCGGTGCCAAGCCTAAGATCAGTCCCGAATTCAGCAGCCGCTTGGCCGGCATGTCCCCCGGCCAGAAGGTTCACGCAGTCGTCGTCTTTGCGGCAAATGCGGGTAAAGGGCGGCCTGCCCGGCGCCAAGCACGAGAGGAGCGAGAGGCAGCGATCGAGTCGGTTCGCGAGTCCGCCAAACAGGCCCTGCAACAGATGGACAAGACGCTGGAGAAGTTCGGCGGCCGACGCCTTCAAGCCGATTTGAATGCCTTGGGAACGATCGCTGTTGAGGCCACCCCGGCGGGCATCAACGCTCTTGCCCGGTCGAGATCCGTCAAAGCGATACTGGAAGATCAACGGGTGACGCTAGCTATTTGAGGGAGTTCGGGGTCGGAAGCCCGAACCCCAGCCTCACGGGGATTCAGGGGGATGCCGCCTTGGTCTTCGGTTGGGGACCGGGGCTGCGAAGCGTCAAGCGGCGATCGAATCTTCGCTCCAGCCCAGCGACAAACTCAGGGTTGCCCAGCGGCATTCCCGCATACGGCGCGACTCGCAGTCCTGGGCGATCGGGAACTTTGGCAAATCCCTTTTTGATACAAAGAGCGGGTGAATGATCGCCTGTGGAGCTTGAACCCGTCTCCAGTTCCCATACGCGGGAAGAAAGCTGAGGGCCGGCTATTCCCGTCCTATTGATACCCGCGGAATATAGTGTTGGTTTCGGGCATAGCGCAGTGCGCCAGTAATAGCGCACCATAAGATTTCCGTTGGAAAGAGGGAAGCCCGTTGAAACGGGCTGAAAGTCCCCGAGCGGCGGCGCCCACCAGCCGTAAACGGCTGGCCTAAGGAACACCAAGCCGCGTGAACGCGGCTCCAATCGCCCGCATCAGGGTACGCATGGGGCCGTGCATCGTCTCTCACTCGGCCGTCTGGCAAGGAAGCGAATCATCATAAGTTACGCTCTGATTGGCGCACTACACTAGCGAATGCCTTGCCGGAGCGGGCGCAGCACGCTGCGCCCCTACACTGTATTTCGCGAACATCAATAGTTTGGATGCCTCACCGGAGTTGAGTGCGTGACATGCGGTTCAGCTAGGCCGGTTCACATATCGGCAGGTAGCAGGATGAAAGGCCCCCTCCCCTCTCGAAGCCCCTTCGATCCTAACAGAAAGGAGATCCTCACCCTGCAGCCTGCCCTTTTCCGCCCGGACCGATTTCAGGCTCATCCTTGGATTGGAAAATGCTAGGTGGCAAGGGAAGATACATGTTAAGATGGTGGAGAAAGGCGCCCAAAAAGATTGAGTTGATTCCGAGGGAGATTCGAGTGAAGACTAAGACCGGTTCGAAGCGGAGTTCAGAACAGCCCGTGATAGATCCTCGGGTGCTGGAAGCCGCCAAGATGACTGTCTTCGAGCCCCAACCGGAGGAGACGTTCGCCTGCCGCGTCTGCGGCTCCGAAGGGGCGACGGAGCAGTCCGAGCGCTTGTGCTGGGTTTGCCGGCGCCTTAAGATCAGTGCCTGGAAAGACACCGAGCAGCAGATGATGTTCACTGAGTGAGCTTCGAGTCAGTCCTTTCTTCCGCCGCGGCCTTCCTGCAACTCATCCAACTCAACGGTTGATGTCCCCAGCTTGCCGACAACCAACCCCGCGGCAATATTAGCCAGCGTTGCGGCATCCGTAAGCGAAGCCCCCGAGGCTAAAGCGAGAGTGAGCACGGCCAGGACTGTATCTCCCGCGCCCGTCACGTCATAAACGTTCTTGGCAATGGCCGGGATGTGACGTGGTTCAGCAGAGCTAGAGAAGACCGTCATCCCCCGCGCGCCGCGGGTCAGCAGGACGTTCCCTCCGTCGAGCATTTCCCCAAGTGAACGGCCCGCATCCACGATGGCTTGCTCGCCGCGAAGCTCGACCCCCAGAATCGCTTCCGCTTCTTTGACGTTGGGCGTGACGACTGTAGCTCCGCGGTACTTCGAGAAATCCGTGCCCTTGGGATCGATCACCAACGGCTTGTTTTGCTCCGCGGCTAACTCGATGATGCGCCGGGCGACCCGGGGAGAAACGACGCCCTTGCCGTAGTCCGAAATAGCACAGGCGTCCACATCGGAGAACCTCTCCGCGACACGGTTGAGCAGGTCGTCTTCCTCGCTTGCGCGAAGTTCCGAGGTTTTCTCGGAGTCCACCCTGACAACCTGCTGGCTGTGAGCAATGACCCGAAGCTTGCTGCTGGTCGGGCGATCATCAAGAGCCAGCAGACCCGTCGCGTCAACGCCTATTTCACCGAGCATCCCTCGCAGGCGCTGGCCTTGGCTGTCTTCTCCAACGACACCGACAACGAACGCCCGTCCTTTGAGAGAAGCGACGTTAGCCGCGACGTTCGCCGCGCCGCCGCAGGCATGGGAGCGCCTCTGAACCTTGACCACGGGCACGGGAGCCTCCGGCGAAATCCTGTTGACGTCGCCCCAGATGTACTCGTCCAGCATGACGTCACCGACAACGAGAATCTTCCGTGCTGGGAAGCTGCTCAAAAATCGTTTTTTGGTTTGTTCGGTCATCGCCGCGGGACAAGGTTCTCGGTGAGAAGTGCAAGCGGCAATCCTATGTGTAGTGCGCCAGTCATAGCGCACCATAAGATTTCCGTTGGAAAGAGGGAAGCCCGTTGAAACGGGCTGAAAGTCCCCGAGCGGCGGCGTCCACCAGCCGTAAACGGCTGGCCTAAGGAACACCAAGCCGCGTGAACGCGGCTCAAATCTCCCGCATCAAGGTACGCATGGGGCCGCACGCCGTCTCTCACTCCGCCGTCTGGCAAGGAACGAATCATCATAAGTTACGCTCTGATTGGCGCACTACACTAGCTCGTCGTCAGCCAGACATCTCCTCTTGAACTTCAGCGCGCGCTGCGTCTCTCCGGCGGGAAACATATGCCCATAGGCCGGTTAAATAGACGCACATCGCCACGAACTGGAAAACGGTACACGCATCCGCGCCCAGGCTGCCGCCGCCTCCCGGCAAGAAAGCAAATAGAGCCACGAACGCAGCCTGTCCTGTCCCGATGCCGCCCGGGGAGACGGGAATGGCCGTTGCGAACAGGCCGAGCGGCACGAGGAAGAGAAAGTGACCGTACGCATCTCCGGAATACCCCACCGCCGCGGCCGCCAAATAGAACGCGAAACAGGCCAGCAGGTGAATCGGCAGGGTGAGGGCGAAGGCCGCTGCCAGCGTGGCAGGCCGCCGGCGGCACTCTCTTGCAGTCAGAAAGCATTTCCACAATACGGCGCCCAAAGGCAACCGCTGGCTCAGCCTTGCAACGATAGCGCTGCCTTTCTCCGCAACTAGCGCGCCGATCATGAAAATCGCTGCTCCAACCAGAACCGCCACTGTCGCCGCCGTTGCCAGCGCGATCAGCATCTTGCTCTCCCGCACGGCCGCAAGATTCAAGAAGGCTCCGGCCGTTGCAATGGTCAGCAAGCCCATTAAGCCGATCAGGCGGTCCAAGAAGATCGTCATGACAGCCTGTGGCCTCTTATTCGAAGCGTCCAGGGTGACGTAGTAGCCCTTGACGAGGTCACCCCCGACCGAACCGGGCATGAACAAGGTGGAAGCGAGTCCGATCATCGTTAGGCTGAGGGTTCGCCCGTAAGTCAGCCGGATATCCTGCGTCCGCAGCAGCAGGTTCCAGCGCCAGGTGACCATGAGAATTTGGATGTATAAGACTCCGACGATCGCCAACAGCAGCGGCCAGCGCCGCGCGGCAGCGGCGACCTTTGCGGGCTCCAGCCGCCCGCTCTGAATGAGCCAAACAATCAGTCCGGCGGCAAGTGCAATCTTGATCAGCGTTACGAGATGACGGGAATGGCGCATCGGTTGACAGGGGGCCGAAGAGAAGGATCACTTCCGTTGGAATCGGGGGAGCCTGGCGAAGACGGGCGCGCCCCAAGACGCGCCGCTGACCGCTTGGCAAGATACCGGTCTTTCCGGGTGTCAGGCCCGCTGCCTCTCTCGCTTGAAATCCCAGTGCGTGATGCGGTCGTTCTCCGACGAGTCATTGATCAGGTGCGCGCACGCCGCCGCCCGATGGCCGGCCATCTCATCCTCGATCGTTGGTTTGCGAATCCGCACCGAGTCGAAGAAATTCTGAAAATGCTGGACGGTTGAGCTTTGACCCGTCTCGTGGAATTCTTCCTGATCTCGCAGCAGGGCCGGTGGTTGGGTCCGCGGCAGCTCCGCCGCGCGGACTTTCTCATCCCGGTAGTACTGTTGTTCCAGCCTTTGCGGCCAGGCTTCGACAATCCAGCGGTTGTTCTCCCGTCCGCGGTTGGGCACAAAGGTCAGTTTCGAGAAGCCGATGACGAGCGTACCCTCGGTCCCCAAAATCTGAAATGACTGCCCACCGGCGAATTGATTGTTGAAGGTGGAACTGAGGTTGGCGGTGAATCCCTCTGGGTATTCCAGAATGGCGTTCAGCGTGTCCGGCACATCGCGGCTTTCTTTCCAGCGGTACAGCTCTCCTCGCCCAACGACATTGGAAGGCATTTTGGCGTCCATGATGAAATGAATCGTCGTGCAGAGGTGAACGAACAAGTCCGTTGCAATACCTCCGGAATAATCTCGATAGCAGCGCCACCGGAAGAATCGTTCCAGGTTGTAGGGACGCTTTTTCGCGGGACCCAGAAACGCCTGCCAATCGACGGTTTCCGGAGATGCATCCGGGGGGATCGGGTAGATCCACGCTCCGCTTGCGGTATTGCGATTGTAACTGGCGCGAATCATCGTGACCTTCCCCAGTCGGCCCGCGCGAATCATCTCGCGGGCTTTCTGTTGAAGCTGAGAGCTGACCCCCTGACTGCCGACTTGGAGGAGCTTCCCGCTTTTTTTTACAGCAGCGGCAATCTCCAAGCCCTCGTCAATTGCGTAGGTGAGCGGTTTCTCGCAGTAGACGTCTTTGCCCGCTTGGAGAGCTTCAATCACCTGCGTCTTGTGCCAATGGTCGGGCGTAGCGACCGTGACGACGTCGATGCTGTCATCGGCGATGATCTCCTGATAGTTCTTGTGAGTTCTGGCCCGCCCTCCTGTCCTGCCGGCGGCTCTTTCCATGCGGCCGCTATAGGCGTCGCAGACCGCTACGATCTCGGTTCCATCGACCTGCTTGATAGCCTCGAGCAATTCCTGCGCCCGGGAACCCACGCCGATCATGCCCACGGTGATGCGGTCATTTGGCCCGCGCCGGTTGGCGGCGCTCGCCATCGAACTGGCTGAAGCGCCCGCCGCGCCCGCTGCTCCAAGGAATGTTCGTCTCGTCACGTTCTTGGTCATGTTTACCTCCGCAAGCCGGCGGTTCGGCGGAATCACTCGCTTTGACTTGCAGCCGGCGGCTATTTCGTGGCGGATAAGAATGAACGCCTCAACCGCTGTCTAACTTTCAGGATAGGCCTTCTCTTCATTCAGCGGCGCCCCTCTTCCGCGGGACGAGTCAGCTCCATGATACCGGAAAGCCTCGCAGCCCGTTGTTTGACGCCGCAGCCGCGCAGCCCCGCGGAGGGGCTGAACTCTTTAGTCCAAACTGGATAGTCGCTCAGTCCGTGGCTTGAATTGCTAAGCGGCCACCAGGAAAAAACGACTGGAGAGGCGATGCAGATGGAATGCCATGCATATTTTGTAATACCATGCATATGTCATCAACAACCGTCTACTTTGACGAGGAGGCCAATGGGCTCTATAGTCGGCATTGCGCCGCCGCGAGAGCGCTCCGAGACAGGGTGACGCTTTTCACCGGAGGGACTATAGTTCCTGCGTTTGAACAGTCGCTGGGGGACGAATGCCAGACCAAATCGTTGCGGGCCGCGAAATCGAGGAAGACCTGACCGGCGGCAAGCGCCTGAGGCCTGATTTTTGCATCATCGGCTCGGGGGCCGGCGGCGGCGTGTGCGCACTGATTCTGGCTCAAGCCGGCTTTGATGTCCTGGTACTGGAGGAAGGTCCCAATATCCCCCGAGGACGGGGCGGAGGTGGAGAATGTCACGTCCGGCCGGCACTTGTCGAGCGTGAGTCAGTCATGTACCGCCGGCTTTACCAGGAAGGGGCCGGCCGCCTTACGAAAGACGGTGGCATCTTAGTGCTGCAGGGGCGCTGTCTCGGCGGCGGGACGGCAGTGAACTGGTCCGCGTGTCTCCCTCCGCCCGAGCGCACCCTCGAAGTCTGGGAATCGGACTACAAACTAGATGATCTCACGTGGGAGAACCTCCAACCCCTGCTCCTTGAAGTCGCCGGCTATCTCAACGTCCATTCCGACACACGCTACAACAGCTCGGCGCGGGTGCTGTGCTGATGGACGGTTGTCAGGGCGCGGATTGCAGCTACCAAAACCTGCCAAACAACACCTCCTGCTGCCGCGAGTGCGGCTCTTGCGGGACGGGCTGCCCCTACGACCGCAAACTCAGCGGTTTCGTAAAGTGGCTGCACGACGCGGTGAACGTTTCTGGCACGCCGGCGCGGATCTACACCGACGCCAAAGTGGACGACCTGCTTCACCGCGATAACAAGGTCACTCTGGTGCGGGGCCGGTTCTTGGACGGTTCTCAAAAGCGGACGGGATTTGACTTCCAGGTCGAGCCCACGCTGGGCGTGATCTTGGCGGCCGGTGCGATCGGCTCGCCCTCAATTCTGTGGGCCTCCGGCATCGAAGGCTACAACTCGATGGTCGGCAAACGCACCCACATCCATCCCATTACGATTTGCTTCGGCCGCTACGACGCTCCGACCCACCCCGCCTACGGCGTGCCGGACAACATGATGACCGGCGACTTTGCCGACGGGGAGACCGGCTATCTGATCGAAACGGGGTCTTTCTTTCCGGTGATGACCTCCGCTGCGTCGCTCGAGTTCGGCGCCGACTTGCGGCGGTCAATGCGGGAATTCTACCCGCGCGGCGCGATTCTCTACGCCCACCACAATTCAGGATTCGACCAAAGGTTCGACTACGGGAAGGTTCGTCTCGACAGGCACTGGCAGCCGGTTTTCGAGTACGAGCTCCATCCAAGGAACAAGCTCGGGATGATCGAGAGCCTCAAGAAGATGAGCCAGATCCATTTCGCGGCCGGCGCGCGGGAGGTCTACCACGTCACCAATCCTGTGTTGAAGCTCCGCTCCCCGGATGAGATCGGTAACCTGGACGGCATCGAATTCGGGGTCGGCAAGACAACGACCATGACCGTTCACGTCATGGGCGGCTGCGCTATGGGAGGCGATCCGAAGCGCTCGGTCGTGGACCCGAACTTCAAGCTGCGCGGTTTCTCGAACGCTTGGGTGGCAGACGGGTCGCTGTTTCCCACCGGCCTGGGAGCGAACCCGCAGATGACCATCTATTCGCTGGCTCTGATGGCCGCACGCAAGATCGCCCAGGCCCAGGGCGGCGGCTTGTCGTTCCGGCTGCCCGTCCATCAGCAGCATCAGGAGTACAAGTGGCCTTGGCCGCGCGCGAATGGAGGTGCGGGGTGAGTATCGACCCGAAGCACTACGTCGACATCGACGACAGCGAACTCGTGAATCTCAACCGCAAGCTTGCCCAAGTGCTCTGCGCCATAGCCGAGACCGTCATCGGCGAGGATTTCTCGACGATCATCGGGGGCGGCGACACGGCCGCTCACCGTCAGCGAGGCTTCGAGGCGTTCGTCCGCGACGCCGACGCCTTCATGAGCCATCAGAACAAGCGCACGCGCGGGCAAGTGCGTACGGGGCTTCGCACGATCGAGAGTCCTTTCCTGCGGCGCTTTCTGATTAAGGCCGGCGATGGCGCTTTCTCCTGGATGGATCTGCGAGAACGCCAAGATCTGTTCGCCAAGCTCCAAGCCGGAGACACCGAGAACCAGGGCAAGTTCTACACCGGATTCACGAATCTAGTCGCGAGCTTTTTCTATGGTCACGAGAACGCCTGGTGCGAGATCCAATACGACGGCCCCAGCGTCCGTGACCAGAGAGTGCTCGACGGTCACCGCTGGCGGCAAGGCGGACCGGATACCGTGCCCTGCACCGAGCCACCGAGTGGCTGCGATGGCACCTAGCCCCACCTAGGCCCAATACTGTCGACTTAGCAGTTCCGCGGACGGTTGTTGCATGGCGCGTGGTCTTTTTTCGGGCCTCGTTGAACGCCCGCCACACATCGCTCTCCACGGAGACGAACGGCCGGTTTGCTCCTACGCCCCGTCCGGGGCTTGCCCTGGATGGTTTTCGCACCCAGGGTTCCGCTCCGCTGCACCCTAGGCTACGATCCTACGCCGCTTCGCGGCTCAACGGCGCTGGGCTCGAAGGCGCTGGGCTCGAAAGCTCTAAGTCGACAGTATTGCACCTAGCCCGGATTTCTCATCGCGGGGTTGGCGGAAGGCCGCCTTTTGTGGCACAAACATAATGATTACAATATGTTTCAGCCAGCAAGAAAGCGACCCCTGCCATGACAGAGTGTACCCAAACCAGCTTCACCTTCGCCGACCATGGCCGCCGCCAGGTGGTAGCCCGTTTCGACGGCGGCATGATCACCTCCGACGGCGGCGCCATGCTGTTGCGCCAGACCGAACAGCGCAGCGGCATCGTGCGGCAGTTCGCCGCCTGCTTCCGTGATCACCGCCAGCCCGCGCAAGTCGAACACAGCGTGCGCGAGCTGGTCTCGCAGCGCGTCTACGGGCTGGCGCTGGGTTATGAGGACCTCAACGATCACGATCAGCTGCGCTCCGACCCGCTGCTGGCCCTGCTGAGCGGCAAACAAGACCTCGAAGGCAAGCAGCGCCGCCGAGCCCAAGACCGCGGCAAGGCGGGCGCCGGCAAGAGCACTCTCAACCGCCTGGAGTTGACCCCGGCCAAGGCCGGCGCGCAAAGCCGTTACAAGAAGATCGTTCTCGACACGGGCGCGGCCGACCGTCTGCTGACCTCGCTCTACATTCAATCGCAGCCGTGCCAGCCCGAGCGCATCGTGCTCGATCTCGACGCCACCGACGACGCGCTGCACGGCCGCCAAGAGGGGCGCTTTTTTCACGGCTACTACGGACACTATTGCTACCTGCCGCTCTACATTTTCGCCGGGGACCAGTTGCTGTGCGCGCGCCTGCGGCCGTCCAACATCGACGCCTCGGCGGGGTCGCTCGAAGAGGTCCGGCGCATCGTCGAACAACTGCGGCGGGTGTGGCCCGAGGTCGAGATCCTGCTGCGGGCCGACAGCGGTTTTTGCCGCGACGAGATCATGAGCTGGTGCGAGAACCAGGGCGTGGATTACGTGTTCGGACTGGCGAAAAACGAGCGTTTAGAGCGCCTGATCAAGAGACGGATGAAGCTGGCGCGGCGGCGTTTCGCCAAGAGGGGCAAGGCGGCCCGGGCGTTCGGGGATTTCCGCTACCGCACGCGAACCAGCTGGGCGCGGGGGCGCAGGGTGGTGGCCAAGGCGGAGTATCTGGCGAAGGGCGAAAACCCGCGTTTCGTGGTGACGTCGCTGACGCCCAAGCAAGCGGCGGCGCAACACTTATACGAGACGATCTACTGCGCCCGCGGAGAGATGGAGAACCGCATCAAGGAGCAGCAGCTGGGGCTGTTCGCCGACCGCACCTCGACCGCGCTATTGCGGTCGAATCAGATCCGCTTATATTTTTCATCGATCGGGTACTGTTTGCTGGAGACGCTGCGGCGGCTGGGGTTGGCGGGGACGAAGATGGCGCGGGCGCAATGCACGACGATCCGGCTGCGGTTGTTGAAGATCGGAGCGCGCATCCGGATCACGGCGCGCAAAGTGTGGATTTCGCTGGCGACGGGATACGCCTGGGCGGGGGTGTTCGCCCAAGCGTATGAGAATCTCGAACGGGGGGAGCCGCGGCGCTGCTGAAAACGGCAAGGCGAGTTCAAGTAATACTTGAAGCACACAGGGCTCGACAGGGGCGGCAATCGAGGTTTGCCCAAAAACAGACGAAAAACGCCTCGGCCAGGGTCGCGGACAGCATGCCGGGCCGTTTCTGCCCCACGGCGGCCCCGCCGAGAGGCGATGCCGCCTCAAGACCATGAAATCCCATCCCGCGCGCCCCGCCAACCCCGTTTTCGGGAATCGATGAGAAATGCGGGCTAGCTGGCTAGAGCTAGCCAACCGCTATCGAGTGAATCGAATACTTACCCTCGACGAGCGTCACTTTCGCTCCATCCGGCCGGAACATGGCAAGGCTTTCACCTTGCTGCCTGTCGATGCCTGAATTCAAGAACCGCGTGGCGAACAGGCCTTGTGCTGAACACCTCTTGGAGTCTGTCCCACGGAATCGAGCGCGCAAGTGCTCCATACAGCCGTAGAACGAATTGTGTACACTGTGAGGTCCCAATCGAGGCAATCTTTATGGATTCCGTTCAGAAGTCCTTCCGCGGCCCCTGGATTATCGCCGCTTGCTTCTTCACTTTCGGCCTCTCCACCGGCTTCCCTTACTACAACATCTCGTTCTTCTTTGACTACTTCCGGGATGACCACGGCTGGACCCAAGAGTTCGTGACCCTCGGGGCGCCGGTCGCTGTGCTGTTGATGATTTGGGTCGGGCCCATGATCGTTCCCAAGGTCAGTCCTCGCAAGCTCATTCTGATCGGGACGGGAATGACGTTTCTGGCATTTCAATGGTTTGCGATCCTCGGGGACTCGACCTGGGAGTACTTCGGGGCCTGGGGCCTCTACATGATCGGGTATTTTATTTCCGGACCCATACCGCACCAGATCATCATTTCCAATTGGTACAAAGAAAAGCGCGGCATGGCGATGGGAGTCACCTATGTCGGCGTCGCTGTCGTCGGCTGGGCCGGAACGAAAATCGGCCCCTGGCTGGCCTCGCAGATGCCCTACACCGAAGCCCTGCGAAACATGGGCTTTCTTCTGCTGCTCGCCTGGCCGCTGGCGCTTTTTGTAATCAAGGACAAGCCGCAAGATATCGGCCAACTACCGGACGGCAAGGAACCGGCCGATGGACCGGCCGGCGTCAAGCCCCCGGAATTCGCCAAGGGCTTCGATTTCCTGATGGGCCGGTCGGCATTTTGGTTGCTGCTGGCGGGCAGCGCGGCTTCGATCGGCTCGATCGCGGCGGTGAACTTCCTGATGAAGTTTATCTTTGAAGAGCAGGGCTTCACCGAACAGGCGGCAAGGGACGCGATTTGGAGCACCGCGCAGGGGTGGATCCTGCTGTCCAGCATCATTGGGCGGCTGCTAGCCGGGTACCTCTCGGACAAGCTGCCGCGCAAATTCGTGATGCTGGCGACGTACGTGATCGTCGCTTTGGCGATCCCGGCGCTGTTCCTGGTGCGGCCTGAGCAGACCGGGATGGTCTACGTCTTCGCCTTGGTGTTTGGTCTGGCGATGGGCGCCGACTACATGCTCATCCCGCTCATGGCGGCGGACCAGTTCGGCCTGGCGACGCTTCCCCGCGCCATGTCGGCCATCCTCCCGACCGACACGATTACGCAGTTCTGGTTCCCCCCGGCGGTCGCTTATTTGAGAACGCTGTGGGCCGGGTATGGCTCCGCCCTCTGGGCCGTCTTCGCAATGGCCATGCTCGGGGCCGTCGCGATCGGCCTGCTGCCGCGCAAAAAGCCAGGCGAGCCGGACTCGACTTAACAACCCGCCGCAACAGCGCCTGCGACTCTGATGGAGACGCCGGAGCGAAACCAGTTACCCCGGAGGAGGCTTGGATGTCTAAACCCTGGCGCACTGTCCTGATCGTGCTGATTCTCGCGTTCGTCGTGAACGTGGGCATCACTTACTTGACGATTTATTGAAGACGCGGCCGGTGACAGTCAGCCAATTGTGGCCTCATTCGGCCATATTTCCTCGCCCGCGCTGCCGAAAGACCCCCTCAGCCTGACCGGCGAGCAGTTTCCCGCCTCTGCGGGTCCGAACTGCGATCACGGCGAGACGGTCACCGCGGCGCGCCCGGATAGGTGAAGTCAGCAACCGTGACGCCGTCCGCCTCCACCGACACCGTCTGCGTCAGCACGCCGTACTTCTCGTGCCAGGTCTGAATCGTGTGGGCGCCGGGCGGCACGCCGGCGATCGTGAACGTGCCGCTGGGGCCGGTCACGGCGAAATACGGGTGCGGGAGGACGGCGATGTACTCCGTCATCCAGCGGTGCAGATCGCAGCGGATCCGAAGCATCCCCTCCTCCTCGGCCAGCCGGACCTCGTAGACCGCGCCCTGCACCGGCTGACTGCGGTTGAAGCGGTTGGACGTGCTCCCCTGGCTGTGCAGGTTGTGCAGCAGGGGATCGCTATTCTTGATCCGCAGGAGCTGGCCGGCTCGCACGACGGCCACCCTCGGTACGAAGACGCAATCCACCTGCTCGATAACCACCGGCTCGTCCGGGACGGGCGTCTCCGGGAAGGCGCCTTCGAGCCGTACGACGACGTTCGCCAGGCTGCCGTCGGGTGAGGTCAGTACCGATTCCTGCACGATCTGTTTGCCTTCGGCCAGTTGTGCGCACAGTGGGTCGACGCCCATCCGGATAATCGCGTTGCCGGGGAGCTTGCCGCTCAAACGGATGTGGCCCTGAATCGTGCCGGCCGGCCCGGCCGGGGGAGTCGCGTCCGCCGTTCTGGTGGCGCCTCGCGCCTCAGCTTCGGCAGCCTCGATCCGCTGCAACGATTTGTCGCCCGGGTACCAGTAGTGCTGATGGCACCGCTCGCAGGTCTCGTTGAGGGGCCCGCCCTCATCGAACAGCCGGTCCGCGTCCCGATTCTCCACGGCGCTCAGCATCGTGGCCGCCGCGCGGTAGAAGTCGCCGACCAGCCGCTTCCAGGACTCTGGGTCGTCGTCGATCAGCGCCTGGATCTCCTCGGGCTCTAGCTCGATTCCCGGGTGCTCGGACCGGAAACCCGGCCGGGCGATGTCACGGCCGTCCATGAGCAGCAGGTTCGAGGTTTCGACCAGCCGGACCGCCTCGTGCCGCAGCGCTTCCCAGTCCTCTTCGGTGCGTGGCCGCCGCTCCTCGATCCCCTCGTGGGTCACGATGGTCGCCACCGATTCCCAGATGGTGTCTGCCGCGGGATCGACGATCGAGAGCATCAGGTCCTGGACCGAGGCTGTGGGGCGGAAACCGGCCGGCGGCGATGAGTCCGGCGGCCCGGTCGAGCAGGCCGCCACGACAATAGCCGTGACCGCGGCGACGGCCGCCGCCAAGACCTGACCTGAAAACCGGACGGTCGAATGACGATGAGGGGTGAACGCGTGCCTGGGGGTCGTGAGCTGCATCAGGATCAGATTGGCACTGGAGGCATTCTGGTGTCAAGTGAAGATTCCGTCAGAGAAGCGGCAGTGAGACAGGGCGATCAAGCCCCAGCCCCGCCCTGTGCCCAGGTCTCGCGCGGTTGTAGAATTGGCCTGAGAACGGCATCACACGGGAGGAGCACGGCAATGAGACGTCGATGGCTGGGAGTCGCGTCGTTGATCGCGGCGGTAGCGATGGCGGGGTGCGCTGGAGCCCGGGCGGACGAGGAGAGCCTGCGGGACTCGTTCGCGGAGCGGATCGCCACGACCACTCTCGTCACCGATTTCGAGCGCGCCGGTGACGAGATCACGTTCTCGGGGCCGGACGGCGAGGGCGGCGCCGCCGCGTGGCGAGTGCGAATCGATACGACGCTCGTCGAGCCGAACGAGTTCGACGAGGCGATGCCCTATCAGGGACGCATCACCTCCGAGTGGTATGCGGACGGCGAACTCGTCGAGTGGCTAGGCAACATGACGGCGCTGCCGGACGAGTTCCTCGACCGGGGACTCGGCCAGGAGTGCTGGGCGTACTGGGTGGAGGTCGGCCGGCGATGGGATTGGTAGCGCAGTGCATATCGCCAGTCACGGACGACACCGGGGGAAATAGGAGAAAATACGGACAGTCTTCACTTCGTTGCACTTGTTCGCCGTGCTCAACGTAGGGTCAAGTACGCGTCTTTGATTAAGTGGGGGTCGTCAAGCGGCGCGCGCCTCGTACTGACGGGCTTCTCACGCACTTCGCCTCGCCATGTGGTGAGAAAAGCGGCTTTAACCAGATCCCGCATCTGGCTGGGTCCGGCCTGGAATTGTTTCGGTAGAGCCGCCGGGCCGCGCTCGGTGTTCCCCTGGGTGTATACTGGGGCCGCTATGGGAGCACATCACCACCCCACCCGCCGCGAGCTGCTCGAATCGATTCCCGTCCTGGGCGCCGGGAGCCTGCTGCTGCCGCTCGGGGTGTTGAAAGGGCAAGCCCCTGACACCAGGACTCCGGCGATCATTCGGGGAGCCCTGCTAGACGGTTCCGGCCAGCCGGCGGCGGCGAAGATCCGCGTCGTCAATACGGCCTCGGGGGAAGCCTACTTTCCCGAAAGCGCCATCAAGACGATGCCGCAACGAGCGCGGGCCGGCGTGCAGCAATACTTCTACGCCCGCGACAGATACGAGGTAGCGGTCCCGCCGGGGCGCTACCGTATCGAGGTGGTGCGGGGGATCAACCACGAAGCGGCCGTCGAGTACACCGAGGTCGGCGCCGGGATCACGCACGGAGTCGACTTCCGGATTCCGCTGTTGAAGGACGTCCATGCGGCGGGCTGGTGGTCGGGAAACACTCATACACACTACCATCTCGAGATCGACGAGCACCCGGATGAGCGGCTGCGCCTGGTTCCGCCGGCCGAAGCGCTGGACGTCAGCGTGATCAGCTACCTGATCCGCAACGATTCGCCTTACATCACGAACCGCTATCCGATCGGGCGCATGCCCGAGTTCTCAAAGCACGGGACGCTGGTCGACATGGGAGAGGAGGCGCGCAACAACTCGGGTTTCGGCGACATCGGGTACGGGCACTGCCTGTTTCTCAATATTCCGCGGCTGATCGGGCCCGTTTCGACCGGCCTGCTCTCCTTCGACGGCAAAGCGCCGGACTTTCCGACCCTGGGTATGGCCTGCGAAGAAGCGCAAAGCGTCGGGGGCCTCACCGTCTGGTGTCACAACGGCCGCGGGATGGAACTGCCTGTAGCGGTCGCTTTAGGCCACGTCGACGCCTTCAACGTGGGCGACGGAGGCGAGCCTGCTTACGAACGCTACTACCAACTGTTGAACTGCGGCTTCCGGCTGTCCGCCTCGACCGGCACGGACTGGTGGATCTACGATCACAACCGTGTTTTCGTACGGATCGAAGGGGAGTTCAACTACGACTCGTGGATCGCTGGGTTGAAGGCCGGACGAACGTTCGTGACGAACGGCCCTCTGCTCGAGTTTTCCGTGAACGGAAGCGGTCCCGGGACGATGTTGGAGCGGTTGGACCCGTCGAAGCCGCTTCGCGTACGGGCGCAGGCTGTTTCGCGGCTGCCCTTCGACGCTCTGGAGATTGTTCACGAGGGCGAGGTCGTCGCCGAGCAGCGCGCTGTCGGGGGCCGGCAGGCGGTGCTCGAAAAGGAGATCCCGATAAGGCGGGGCGGTTGGATCGCGGCGCGGGTTCGCTCCGCCGCGAAGACGCACGCCCAGCACGACGTGTTCGCGCACACCGGCCCGGTCTACCTGCGCGTTCCCGGAACACCGCACAGGCGTGCGGAAGCAGCCGGGGCCTTTCTTGATGAGATCGAGGCGTCGGTCCGGTTTATCCGTAAGAGGTACACGTTTGCCAGCCAGGCAGACATGGCCGTCGCGATCGGGCGGTTCGAAAAGGCGCGGGATCGATATGTTGAGCTGATTCGGGGGGCAGTGTAGGGGCGGGCACTCCTGCCAGCCCTTTCAGCGAAGCAGCGATGGTGACCGGACAAGAGTGCGCGCTCCCGACTGGCGTCGGCCCGCTCGCCAATGCAATAAGATACCTCTTATGACAAAGGTTGCCGGCCCGGCCCTAGCGGCGTTCCTGTCGCTCCTCGGCTGTGGCTCGTCTGACTCCGCCCCGCCCTCCACCAAGATCGAAATGGTCGAAGAAACACTCCATGGCGTGAAGGTTGCCGACCCCTACCGCTGGCTCGAAGAGCAATCGAGCCCCGCTACCAAGGAATGGGTCGCCGAACAAACCGCTTACGCCAGAAACATCCTCGATCCGCTGCCAACACGCGAAAAACTCCGCGGCCGCCTGAGTGAAGTTCTCAGCACCGGCTCTCTCACGCGTCCTGAAGTGGCGGCTGGCCGCTACTTCCACGCAAAAAAAGAGGGCGATCAAAATCAGCCCATCGTCTACATGCGCGAGAGCCTGGATGGCACGGACCAAGTCCTGATCGATCCCAACCAGGTAAGCGCCGACGACACGGTCACCGTCGACTGGTTTGTCCCCTCCAAAGACGGCAAGCTCCTCGCCTACGGCAGCTCAGTCGGCGGCACCGAGACCAGCACGCTCTACCTCCTCGATGTAGACAAGGTCCGGACCCTCGACGAGTCGATCCCCAAGGTGCGTTTCGCCAACCCGCAGTGGCTCAAGGACGGCTCGGGGTTCTACTACTCCCGGCCCCGCGATGTTGAAACGATCGGGCCGGGCGAAGAGGTCTACGATCGCCGCGTGTTTTTCCACAAGCTCGGCGCTGACTACAACGATGACCGGCTCATCTTCGGCAATGGGTTGGAGAAAGAAGAAATTCCTGATGCCAAGCTTTCTCCCGATGAGCGCTACCTGCTCATCGATGTCTTCATGGGCTGGGGCCGCAATCGACTCTATGTTCTCGACCTGCGCCGTGACAAGCTCATCACCATCGCCGAGGACGGAGAAAACGCCTACACCGGCGAGATCATCGGCGATACGCTCTATTTGCTGACGAACTGGAAGGCCTCGCGCTACCAAATATTCACGGTCGATTTGAGGACACCCGAACGAGAGAACTGGCGGCGCATCGTCCCCGAGGGCAAGCCGGTCATCGAAACGGCGACCGTCGTGGGAGACAAGTTGTATACGGCCGGCATCGTCGATGCCCGCTCCGAGCTGGCCGCCTATTCCCTCGACGGCAAGCACAAGCAGATCATTCCGCTGCCTGAAATCGGGACCGCCTCCGGCCTTTACGGTGAAACCGGCGGCGACGAAGTGTTCTTCGAGTTCACCTCTTTTGTCACTCCGCCGGCCGTTTATCGCATCGATGCGAACGCCGACCTGAGCCGGCCCGGCGCGCTGTCGGTCTGGAACAAGCTCAAAGCCGCGGTCGATCCAAGCGAATTCGAATCAAAGCAAGTCTTCTATCCCTCCAAGGACGGAACGATCGTCCCGATGTACATCATTCACAAGAAGGGCGTCGCCGCCGACGGCACGGCGCCCGGGCTGCTCTACGGATATGGCGGATTCAACATTAGCCTGACGCCCGTGTTTCGCGGATATTTCTTCCCATGGCTTGAAAGCGGCGGCGTTCTGGCAATCGCCAATATGAGGGGTGGCAGCGAGTACGGCGAGGCCTGGCATCGCGCCGGGATGCTTGAAAAAAAGCAAAATGTGTTCGACGATTTCATCTCGGCTGCCGAGTACTTAGTTCAGAAAAAGTACGTCGATCCCGAGCGCTTCGCCATCCACGGACGCAGCAACGGCGGCCTGCTGATGGGCGCCGCCATGACCCAGCGTCCCGGCCTGTTTCAAGTGGTCATCTGCGGCGTGCCGCTGCTCGACATGATTCGCTATCACCGCTTTCGCATGGCGCGGTTATGGATCTCCGAATACGGCTCGGCCGAGAACGCAGAAGACTTTCAGTGGATCCACGCCTACTCGCCCTACCACCGCGTGACCGACGGCGAGTCCTATCCCGCGACGATTATCTACACCGCGGATTCCGACTCGCGGGTCGACCCGATGCACGCCCTGAAAATGGTCGCCCGTCTGCAGGCGGCGAATGCATCGGACGCGCCGATCGTTCTGCGGTACGACACGGCCGCCGGGCACGGAGGAGGCAAGCCGCTCTCGAAAATCATCGACGAGTGGGTCGACATCTGGAGCTTCGCCTTCGACCAGTTGGGAATTGAATACTGAGAATTTCACCGGAAAGTCAGGATTGAGACTCGGCGCCCACGCGCTGGCGATCGGACTAAGCCGCTGTTGCACTTGGCTTACCCCGGCGACGGGTTTCGGATTCAGCACTATGGCTTGTACACCGGATGGGGACGTCCTATCCGGTAGCGCCTAATGATAAATGCCGATGAGTGGCGTCACCAAACGCGCGCCATTTCTACATTTTGACGGGTATTTTTTGAGCGGGGTGAAAGACCTTGGGGAGATGGGTAACCTCGGCGGGATGAGGACGCCTTGTCACTTGTAATCCCCGTAGACGGCGGGCGCGTCTCACCCCACCCCCCCCCCAAAGCGCCCGCCAATTACGTCCCTCCAAATCCGACTATGAATCCACCTCGATGGGGAAGCAGTTCCGCTACCGCTGGTGTTCACCCAGGACGCGAGCTTCAACTGGCCAGCACGTCAGTGACTGTGATGAGCCGCAGCCCGCGATCGCGATTACTTGAGGGTCTGTTCGACGTTCGAAGAACTCGGCAAGCCGCATAAAGATATGAATTGGTGGCAGCAGTGGGGCAAGTGTGTCGCGGGGGCGGTCGGTGGCATGATGATTGGCCTTCTTGCGGGATCAACGGTAGGCTTGATAGGGCTTCTTGTAGGTGGTGTTGGTGGTTTTCTAGTCAGTGCCGCAGCTTCGTGCGACTGACGATCGACTTCTCAAGGGGTATACTAAGTATTGGCATTAGGGCATTCGAATGACTTTGTCGACGAAGCACCTTGCTATTTTGACCTGGCTGCCAGTATTCTCCGGTTTCATCATGATGCAGGCGGAGGCCCCGGTGACTAATAGTTTTGGAACGGGGCTCTGGATCCTGGGCGTAACATCACAACTACTAATCGGATTTAGCTGGTTGTCGAAAAAATCCCGGCGGCGCCTGCACGCGACTGAGTCACTGCCAGTTCCTGCTCCACTTGATGACGATAGAGTTCATAGTGACAAAGCGATAGATAGCCACTGAGTTATTTTGTGGCATGACATCGGGCCTCACCGGATCATTCGCAAAGGGAGATAGGGGGAAACGCGCCGTCGATAATTTCCTTCCCAGGGCGGACAAATGCCAGAGAGCGGTTGCCAAACCGCCAAATATTAATCGCACGCTTGCAAGAACCGCCGGTCAGGCGCCCGCTCGATCAGTCATTCACTCGTAGCGCAGAGCTTCGACGGGCACGACGCGCGCGGCTGTGTTGGATGGATAGATCGTTGTGAGATAGCTCACGGCCATGACTGCAACAGCGATTCCCGCGGCGTCCCAGGGGTGGGCGGCGAATGGGACGTAGCTGAGACCATAGATCTCGGCATCGAGCGGAATCAGTTGATACACGTCGCACGCCCAGCAGAGCAGGTGCCCGGCCGTCAAGCCGATGGCAGTGCCGACGGCGCCGATCATCAGCCCCTGAAAGACAAAGATCTTGCGGATCTGCGCGCGGCGAGCGCCCATCGAGATCAAAATGGCGATGTCTCGGTTCTTTTCCATCACCATCATGACGAGTGCAGTCAGGATATTGAGGGCCGCCACCAGCATGATGAGCCCGATCGTGATGGTCGTCACGAGCTTTTCGACCTTGAGGGCGTTGAAGATGTCGCGGTTTCGCTCCATCCAGTTTGTGGTGGCGTAAGCGGGACCCGCGATCTGTTCGATTTCTTTGCCGACCGGCTCGGCAAGGTTGAGGTCGTCGAGGCGAAACTCGATGGCGTTGATGACGTTGTCAAGCGAGAGGGACTGCTGGGTCGGTTTCAGTGCGGCCAAAGCCCATTGGTGATCATATTGGTAGTATCCAGACTTGAAAATGCCGGCAACCTGGAACCGCTTGTAGCCTGGGACGAGTCCGAACGGCGTCATCTCTCCCTGCGGGCTGACGACGGTCACGACAGAGTTCAGCCGCGCTCCAATGCTCTGGGCCAGTCCTGACCCGAGAACGATCCCGGGGTTTCCGTCGCCGCTTTCGAGACCCTCCACCGAACCTTCGGCCAGATTCTTGAGAAGGTTGCCGACTTCGAGCTCGGATGCGGGATTGACGCCTTTGAGAACGCAGCCGCGTCCCCGGATCGGGCCGGTGATCATGACCTCGCCATAGAGCGCGGGGGCGACGGCCTCCACGTGCTCGACGCCGTCGAATCGATCCAGGAACGGGCGCCAATCCTCGATTCCAAAGCCGCGTTCTTTCTCGAGAAGGCTGACGTGAGCGGTGGCGCCCAATAAATGACGCTGCAGGTCCTCCTGGACGCCATTGTTGATCGCCATTGCCACGACGAGGGCCGTGACTCCGGTGGAAACTCCGGCAACGGCGATCAGGGTGACGATCGAAAGAAATCTTTGTTTGCGCTTTGCCCGGAGGTAGCGTCTTCCGACGAAAAGCTCAAATGACACCGGGGCTAGTCCTCGAGAGATGCCAGGCGCTGGTTGATGCCGATTTCACCTTCGGGACGCAGCAGGGGGAACAGGATTACGTCGCGAATCGAAGGCGAGTTGGTGAGGATCATCGTGAGCCGGTCGATGCCGATACCTTCTCCGGCGGTCGGGGGCATGCCGTAGCACAGCGCGCGGACATAATCCTCGTCCATTGCGTGGGCTTCGGCATCGCCGGGCCGCTCTTGGACCTGGGCGAGGAAACGGCGGCGCTGTTCTTGCGGGTCGTTCAACTCGGAGTAGGCGTTGGCGATCTCCATGCCGGCGGCGTAAATCTCGAAGCGCTCGACCCAAGCCGGATCATCCGGCTTGTTTTTCGAGAGCGGCGAAGCCTCGACCGGATAGTCATAAACCAGGGTTGGCTGGATGAGCTGCGGTTCACAGGCGTGCTCGAAGACCCCGAGCAGTGTTTCGCCGGCGGAATCGCCGCTTGAAACAGGAATGGGCGCCTCGGCCGAGCGGTTCAGCGCTTCGATCATTTCACTGACGCGCTGCTTGTCGGCTAGGTCTTCGACTGCCGGACGAGTCGCCGCATCGGGCCAAAACTCGACGATCGCCTCTTTCATCGAGACACAGTGCAGGTTACCGAAATCGATGGTTTGGCCATCGTATTGGACCTCGGTTTTCCCGTCAAGGACGGCGGCCGCGGCGGTTCGAAGCAGCTCTTTGCTCAGCTCCATCAGGTCACGATAGTCGGCGTAGGCCTGATAAAACTCGAGCATCGTGAACTCGGGGTTGTGCTGGCTCGAAATGCCTTCGTTGCGAAAGTTGCGGTTGATCTCGTAGACGCGGTCGAATCCGCCGACGATTAAGCGCTTGAGATAAAGCTCGGGGGCGATTCTTAGCGACAGGTCGACGTCCAGCGCGTTGTGATGCGTTTGGAACGGACGGGCGAGCGCGCCGCCGTGGACCGGCTGCATCATGGGGGTCTCGACTTCGAGGAAGCCGTGACCATCGAGCGTGCCGCGCAGCGCTGAAATGATCTGGTTGCGCTGGATGAAGACGCGCCGGACATCGGGGTTCGTGATGAGGTCGAGGTAGCGCTGGCGATAGCGGATCTCGACATCCTTCAAACCGTGAAACTTCTCCGGCATCGGCAGCAGCGCCTTGGCTAGAAATTCCAGTTTTTCGGCCCGCACGGTCAGCTCACCGGTTCTTGTGCGGAAAACGCGCCCATGGGCGCCGATGATGTCGCCCGCATCCAGCTTCTTATATAGCTCGAAAGCGTTCTCGCCCACGGTGTCGCGGCGGACGTAAAGCTGCATTTGCTCGCCATCTTGCTGGATATGGCAAAAGCCCGCCTTGCCTTGCCGCCGGACGGTCATCAGGCGGCCGCAGACGCTCACTTGGGTCTTTTCTTGTTCGAGTTGTTCGCCGTCCTTCGATTCGCAGCCTTCGCGAATCTGGCTAAGGGTGTGAGTGAAGGCGAACTTGCGCGGATAGCTCGCGAAGCCGAGACTCTCGATCTCGGGGATTTTGCGATACCGCTGCTCGAATAACTGATCTTCCAACGACAAGGGGGTTGCTCCGAAGTGAGGGAGGAGTGGGAGATTTGTCCTTCATTATAGGTCCCAGCGGGCATGTGGCACGAATTGCTCTTCCGGTTCGGCCCTTGCGCTATCTGGAATCCGTACTGCTTCAGGCATGCGCGCGTTCGCTCCACTGGTCCGCGGGTTTGGCTAGGCGTAGAATGGTAGGTGGTGCCCGTGTCATGAAAAAACTTCCTGCCGTGCAACTCTGCTTGCCCGAGCCCAAGATGACCGTTGCACGGCGCCGGGCCTGGGTCCGGGATCGTCTCCTGGGGTTTGAATACCGGCAGGCGGCGCGCGTGTTCAAACGGAAACAAGCCGCCAAGAGGCGGGCGGCGGCCAAAAATAGCCGGCCCGCCGGCGAGAAGGTACTGCTGGATGATCCAGCACCGGAACAATTGTCTATTCCAAGCAAGTTGTACCGCCGGGTCAATTAACCGCGGGGCACATCGAGCCGCACTTGCGGTCCGCTCGCCGCCAATGTCAGGGTCTGGCTAAAGGAACTTCAAATCACCTCGCGAAGCAAAGCTTCGACCCACCGCGCGGCGGCTTCGTTGTGTGCCGCGCATGTCGGACAGCTTGGAGGCGAAAGTCCTTTGCAGGCGGTGGCGCGGGCGCAAGCCTGCATCGCCGAGGGCTATCAGTGGGTGGTAGACATCGATTATGTTCACGGACCGTCCGAGTCTGGGGCTAGTCTGGAACGAAAACGTGCTCTACGGCCCTCTCTAATCCGGGGGTGGGTGCCCGTTCCGGGGCACGGTTCAGGGCTTGGATTTGCAGGCAGTTCTAGTCAGTTAAAATTGGTCCCGAGCCCGCTTTTCTCACCACGTGGCGAGGCGAAGTGCGTGAGAGGCCCGTCAGTACGAGGCGCGCGCCGCTTGACGAGCGGAGGCGTACTTGACAGTACGTCGAGCACCCCGAGCAAGTGCAACGAAGTAATGGCGGGCCTATCGCGTGCTTCGGCCGTCAGGTGGGTAGAGTCGAGGACGGGCGCGGGTGCTCTGGACGCCTGGGGCGTCGTGGTCCCGTTTCCCGTCCCCGCTCATCGAACCGGACGTGCGGATTTCCCGCATCCGGCTCTCCGACCGGCTTCATCCCTCAAGCTGTCGCGGGCGGCGGTCCCAGGTGTATCCGGCGCAGGCGTACCACGCCCAACTTGCCAAACACCACCTGGTCGCTGAACTGCCGGGTGCCACGCGACGACACCTTCTTCCGCCTCCGCAAAAATCCTCGCACTCGCTCGCGCACGTGGTTGTCCACCGCCCGGTACGCCATCAACCGGGTCCCGTGGGAAAAGTAATTCGACCAGCCCGCCAACACTCGGTTGAGACGGCCTCGGACCTCCTCCCAGCGCCCCACTTCAGCCGGACGCAACACCTCGCGCACCTTCCGTCTCAGCCGCGCCACGCTCTTCCTCGACGGACTCGCTCCCAAATACCAATGACCATCCTTCTTGAAACGGTGCGGCCCGAACGTGTATCCCAGAAAGTCAAACCGCTCCTGGTTGGCCTTCACCAACTTCGTCTTCTCCTGGTTCAGGGTCAGCCCGATCCGCTCCATCGTCCGCGCGGTGAACTGCAGCGCCTCCGCCGCGCAACCGCGGCTGAGAATCACGAAGTCATCCGCGTAGTTAACGATCACGGCCCGAAACTCGCTTCCCTTCCCCGTCCGCCGCCAGTACTTCAGAAAACGGTTCATGTACAGATTGGCCAGCAGCGGGCTGATGACGCCACCTTGTGGGGTGCCGCAGCGGCTTCGCTTGCCGCCCGTCATCCGCCGTTTCCCGTTTTCATCCCGCTCTTCGACCAGCGTCTTCAGCCACCTTTTGATGACGTTTAAGACTTGCCGGTCCGAAATGCGCCGCGCCACGCACTGCAGCAGCTCGGCGTGCGGAATCGTATCAAAGTACTTCGATAAATCGGCGTCGACTACATCGGTGTAGCCTTCACACAGCAGTTGATGCACTCTCCGGACCGCGTCGAGCGCGCTCCGTTTCGGCCGGTAGCCATAGGCCTCCGGGTCCAAGTCCGCCTCGAAGATCGGCTCGATCACCAGCTTGAGAGCGGTCTGCGCCACGCGGTCCCGAATGGTCGGAATCCCGAGCGGCCGCTGGCCGCCGCCAGGCTTGGGAATCATCACCCGCCGCACCGGCTGAGGCCGGTAGCTCTTCGAACGCAAGTCTTGTTGCAAGCTTCGCAACCACTCCGTCCAGTCCCCGGATTCGATCTGTTCAAACGTCACGCCGTCCACTCCCGGCTTGCCTCCGTTGGATTTCGCCAACCGGTAGGCGTGCTCGAGAATGTCACTGCGCCAGACCTTGTCCCACAACTGATAGAAGCGGAAGTTCGGCTCCTGCTTCGCTTTGAGATAAAGCTTCTTCCGCAGATTTCCGATCTTTTCCGGCGTTTTCAGACTCATGCCAATCACCTGACCTGTTCTGCTTCCAAAGCGTGCCGGAAGGCAGGGCCCTTCGCTCCACCGCAGTTACCCGGCTTCTTCGCTACCATGGCCCTGTCCGACTCCCCGCCGGGTCCGCCCTCCTTTCCGAGGACGGCGGAGTTGCGAGCTCCACCCGCCGGGGTCTCCCTTCCTGCACCGCGGTCTCCCTTGGCTGACATGCCGTGCCCACTACCCCGGCGGACCGGACCGGTGCAAATGTCGGTTGCTTCCCGGTCCGTGCGGCCTTCCCCGTATCTCAGGCGGGTCGGCGTCCGCGATTTCCCTTTCGAGGCCTGCTCAGGCTTACTGCGCGTTACGGCCTGCCAGCTTGCTCGCCCGGCTTTCCCCAGACTTTGTCACGAGGCTTCCGCCTGGCCAGTTACCCGGCCAAGCCGCTCGTCAGCTTCCATGCTTACCGACAACTACATAGGTGGGCTCCTTCCTCCCACAGGGTGTCCGCGCCGAAAAGGCGCACTGAGAAATGCGGGCTAGGGCCTTCGATGGATTGCCTCGGCTTCTCACATCGGATACAATTCTGTGGGACGCCTAATGGTCCCTGGACTCCTGTCATGACGAAAAGAATTTTGCCGCCTATCCTTTTTTCCTTTGTGTTGTCGGCTGCTGCTCTTGTCGCGGCGCCCAGGCGGCTGACTCCGGACAACTTGGCGACGATCAGCTTCCCGGAAATAGACACGCTTACGCTTTTGAATGGGGACGATGGATTCTTTGTCGATGTGCCTTCGGATGCGGTCCGTGTGGTGATCAATCTCACAAGTTCGCCTTCAGAATCCCAGATCGATCTCTTCGTCCGTTTCGATATCGAGCCGGTGAGGGGGCCCGACCGCGGCGTGATCGCTGATTACAGTTCGACAGACCTGGGAGGGCAAGAGCGGATCGAGATCACAGCCCAGTCAAGTCCTCCATTGCAGGGCGGCCGCTACTTCATTGCCGCGCAGGCCGAGGCCGGCACCGATCCAACCTTTAGCTTCTTGCTGGCGACGATTGAAGTTGGGCGCAATACGGAGGGCTTGATCACGGTGGCCGCGGCTGATTTTGAAGACGGGCCGCAGGGGTTTACGTTGAACCGTCCGGGCCCCGACCCCCAGATTCCACTCAGCACTCTCGGAAACGAGGGGTCATCCGTGACCGCGCCCGTGGTTGCGCGCAATGAGAACCGGGTATTGGTGCTCAAAGGCGTGGGTAGTGATGCGATCGTTGTACCCTCGGCCTTTCTTGGAAATTTGGAGCCTCTTGGCTAGCGGGCGCGCTTTGAATTCGACCTCAAGCATCGCCCGGACGACGGATTCCCCAAGAACGAAGTCCTGGTCAAGATCTTTGGCGAATCGTCCGCGTTCGGATGGGGAGGCGGGATTCCGCAAACGAAATTCGTTCACTACACGGCGCCTCTCGACAGCGCCTCCTGGACAAGGCTTGGCGGAGGTGCTTCCTTTGAAGAGGTCCGGCGGGCCCTGCAGAGGATTGAGATCGTCGGCAGCTTTGGAAGCGGCGAAGGAAAAACCACGCTCGACAATTTCGAGCTGCTGGGAGAAGTACAGATTCCAGCGGTTCCGGTGGGTTCTGACTTTGAGGTGTCAGCAGAGGGTTGGACGCACAATTTCCCAGGTGCGCCGTTCCTGATCCCGCGTATTCCCGGCGCCACTCTCGGCGAGGGGCGGTTGGAGCAGGAATTTGGGCGCTCAACTCCGGGGGGGAATCCTGGCGGCTTCCTGAAGGTTAGAGACTTTGACGAAGCATTGCAGGACTTCCTTGTCGCGCCGTCGAAGTTTCTCGGCAACCTGGCGGCGCTTGGCCCGAACGCGCGATTCGAGTTTGATCGTCTGCACCAATCGGCCTTGGCGGCGATCCGCCCGATCGAGGTCCGCGTCTTTGGTTTTGGGGCCACCTATCGGTATCGTGGCTCGTTGCCGGCGCCGGGCTGGGCTCGCTATGTCGTACCTCTGGATCCGCTCCGCTGGACCGTCTTGGGCGGCTCTCTCACGTTTGAGGAGACCCTCAGGTCAGTGCAGCGAATCGAAGTGAGCGTCGATGAAGCCATGGGGCTGGAGACTTCGGGCTTGGACAATTTCCAGTTACTCTCCTCAGCTCCCATCGTGCCGACGTTCAGCATCGCCCCGACGGAATTGTTTTTCTTCGCGGTCGACGGCCAGCCTTCTCCGGTCGGACAGACGGTCGACGTGATCGCGGATGCAGAACCGGTGCGGTGGACCGCCACCCCAACCGCACCGTGGATCCAGCTTTCTCAACGAGCCGGCACGGCGACCGCTGACATACCCAGCACGATTGTTGTAACCGTGAATCCGGCGGGGCTGGGAATCGGCGAACAGCCGCCCCAAGCGATCGCCATTCGAGCGAGAGGATCTTCGGCTCCGCCGCGCGTCATTCGAGTGCGGCTGGCAATCGTTTCCGCGACGACGCCCAGGATGTTCTCCGGGGGCGTCGTCAGCAACGCCAGCTTTATTCCAAGCGGCTCCCCCGGCGGTGAGATCAGCGGAGGCATGTTCGCGGCGATCTTCGGCGAAAGTTTTGCGGGCGACACGATCCAAGTCTCCACCGTTCCATTTCCCGTGACACTGGGCTCTACCTCGGTTATGTTCGATAACTTGCCGGCGCCGCTCGTGGTTGGCAGTCGTTGCGTGAGATTTGCGGCGGTTGGGCGTGGCCGGTCCGGCGGTCGAGGTTGTTGTTAGGCGTGGCAGCGAGGCCGGGCCGGCGCAGTCCGTGCCGGTGGCGCCGATTCGTCCCGGCTTGTTCTCCCAATCAGCGAACGGGTCCGGTCCGGGTGCGATTCAAAATATCCTGGACGGCGGCGGCGTGCAGTTGAACACATTTCAGACCCCGGCGAGGCCAAATCAAGCCGTCACCATTTTTGGGACCGCCTTTGGCCCGACCCAAACGCCGGTGCCGGACGGCTTTGCTTCCAGCGGAGCCAACCGCATCCTCGCCCCGGCCCAGATCATGATCGGGCCCCAGATGGTTGAACCGCTTTTCTTAGGGCTCAGCCCCAACTCGCCGCACCTCTATCAGGCCAATGCGGTGATTCCGCGGAACGCGCAGACAGGGTGCTCGGTTCCCGTCAAAGCCATCATTGACGGTGTTGAAAGCAACATCGTGACCATCGCGATCACCGCCAACGGCTCGCCCTGCCAATAGACGGCTGCAGCGGTCACTAGTGCTCCGCGGTTCTCCGCGGAGGTTGCCGAAAAAAGCGGAAAAAAAGGGGCGTGCCGCGGACAACAACTCGCTTCCTGGTGCATCCTGCTAGCGCGCCCCATGGAGGAGAGACTAAAGTACTTATCGGTCGTTTCCCATTCATTCTTAATGGAGCGCGCGCTGGGGACAGGCGCGCCCGCGGTTGGCCCAGCCGCTCTTCCCAACACGCATTGCGATGAGCTTAGGTGGCCTCCCTTCGCCCAACTATGACGTCAGTGCCGACGGCCGGCGCTTCCTCGTTGCCAATCTAACGGAACAAGCCACCGCCCCAAGGCTCACCGTGGTCACCAACTGGCTCGAGGCGCTGAAGCGCTGAGCAAGCGGCACTACCCGCGCGAGAGCGCCGGCCGCGTTGCTGCCCGCCGTCTAAGCCACGTTCACGTGGCTTGGTTTCCTTAGGCCGGTCCTTTTAGGGCCGGTTGACAAGATCCCTCTCGAACTGGTTCCTCAGCCAGCCCGAGGATCTGGCGCCGGAACGACAAGAAAAGCCGCGAAAGCGGCGAAAGAAGAACAGCCTAGGGCGTCAGCCCTAGGTGCGAAACCGATCCAGCAGAGAGCCCTGACGGGGCGACACCGAACAAAGTCGCCGCCAACCAGAGGCGCGTTCACAAAGACAGGCCTGAATAGGCCGGGCGGGCGCGGACGGAAGTCCGCGTTGGGCCGCTCCGAGAACTCGAACCCGGGTCCATAACCGCCTTGACTCGCCTGCGCGAGCCCCTCGCTCATGCCGGCGCTTGCGCTCCTCGCCCAGCACCCAGCACTGAACAGAACAGGCGCCGGCGCCGTCCCCTGAAATGGACCACCAACCCCGAAGTTCCCAACCGCGCTTGACACACCCCTTACAACGAGAGCAACGGCCGGAAGGAATCCCGCCGGACCAGCGCGACAGCTTCCCGGGACAGTCTCGCGTTGCTCTCCGCCGTGGGTGATCCCCCGCAAGCGGCTTCAGGTGAAGAATCAGAGCCCCAAACGCAAGTGCGGGGTCAGCCTGAGCGCCAACTCAACTCCTCCGATCCCGAGGGACTGGGTGCGCGGCGCGCGGCAAGCCATCCCCGCTTCTTTCGCCGCGGAAGGACCGTATGCAAGCCTCCTCTTTGTGGCTGCCGTCAGGGAGCGGGCGATGGTCGGCAAAACGGAGCAAGAGAGGCCTCTCGACAAAAGAAGGCAAAAACGAAGAAAGGCAAAAGCGATTCGCGGGTCATATGATGTGGAGCAAGGCTTATCCCCCGTGTTTTCAGCAAGTATCAGCAGCCAAGCCGAAAATCCAAGGGGCCCGGCACGCTGAATGCCGATAGCAGTGAATCAAGCCACGGGCGAAAAAGGGGGGCTGCCACCGATTTCCGCTCGCCGAACTACTTTGTTTTCAATGCCAGTGGAGTGCGGAAATCGGCTGGCTGCCCCCTTTTTTTGAGGGTGAAGTGTGTCCAGGACGCCCAAAAATCCCCAAACCCTTACATTTTCTGTAAAATCCTGTAGTCTCCAAACGCAAACTATTGAAACAAAACGACTTCGAGCTACAGCGGAAAAGCTGGATTACACTCAAACAGTCGCACTTTAACATGTAAAGTGACCCCAAAAGTAACGAAAGCCGCCGCCTGCGGGGCACTTTCCGCAACATTCGGCACGGGGATTCACCGGCACTGCCCCGTCACCTGCCAGACAGGCTGCCGCGCGCCCAAGACATGTCGCCACGAATGGCGACACGGCACGTCTGGAGACGCGCGCCACGTCGGGCGGCCCTTTGCACTGGACCACGCACGCAGCCGGCGACCCCGTCGGCCGCTACTGCTTGACCAAAGCTTCTTGCCAATTGGTCACGATCGTGATGGGCGCGTTCGCATCTTCTTCACTGGGGGTCGGCATGATAAAGCGCTGCCCGTCGGCGGTGACATCAAACTGGGACAGAGCGGGCAACGGTTGATCCAGCTCGAACAGCAGCTTGGGCGCGCCCGCCTCGAAGCTGGAGCCGGTTGTGACCGGAACAGCCAGGACTTTGTCCTGGGCGGACATATAGAAGATCTCGCCGCCGTCATCACTCCATACTGGGGCTCGGCCGCCCTCCGTCGATACCTGCGACCTGCCTTCTCCCTCGGGAAAGGGCCTCGCGTAGATCTCGAAGCGCCCGGACTCACTCGAGTGATACGCAATCCAGGCCCCATCCGGGGAGAGGCTTCCTTGTGCCTCGATGAAGTCCGATTGCGTGATCGGGACAGGTTCGCGATCCCCATGCAAGGGCAAAGCGAACACATTGACACCGGCTCCGACCTCGGTATAAACGAGGTAGCGGCCATCTCGAGACCAGTCGGTTGGCCAGAAGAGCCCTGTTCCTTCGAAAAGCCGCTCGGCTTCCCCCGCGCCATTCGCGGGTTTCTGGTATATCGTCGGCGCTCCGTCTCGTTCGGAGAAAAAAGCAATGCGGGTTCCGTCGGGGGACCAAACCGGGTGACTGTCCCGCGCCTCATGGAAAGTCAGGCGCCTGGCCACACCGCGCCGCCGTTCCCGAACCCAGATGTCTTGGTTGCCCGTTTTCAGGTCGGTTGCGCCGAGGGCCAGCCTTTCGCCGTCCGGCGAAAGGTTTACCTGGCTAGTAACCCCTGTATCCCCGACGGTTTTCAGCTTTTTACCCTGACGGTCGAACCAGGTGACTTGACTTGTCGATCGCGCGTCGCCCTGCCGGTAGGTGAGAACGCCATTCCCGGAAACAGAGAAGTCGCAACCATTCGTGTTTCCACCGGAATGGACGTTCTCGGCGATGGGGAATGGTTCGGCGGTCAGCTCCGCGCGGGCGGCGTCAAACGGATGTGCCAGCAGCGTTGCCTCCCGGACGTAAAGCAGGTAGCCCCTCGGGTGCGAATCGGTCGGAGGCGCGTACCAGGGGCGGCAGGAAGCCTCCATAAGCGGCTCTTGTTCCGCTGCTATTCCGGGCTGAGCGGCATCGAGATCGCCGATAAAGATTGGGTGTTCGGTCTGTTCGCCAATCTCGGCAAGAGACAGGTAGAGGAAGCGGCGTCCGCCCGGCAGAAAGCGTGGCTGGCGATGCCCGAGGATATTGGTATCGCCCTCTTCGGAGAGGAGTGTAACGGGCACGGACTCCCCTCCGGCCGACGAGACGCGGTGCAGAATCTAGAGGGGCGTCGGAGCGAAGACGATGATGCCCCGGCCTTCGTCGTCCTCGGCCCAAGCACCGCCGAGGCCGTCTGGTGCGTCGCAAAGCGTTTGCGGCGGGCCGCCAGTGACGCCGATCTTCTTCAGCTTGCCGCCGGCAAAGAAGGCGAGGAATCGGCTGTCGGGCGACCAGAAGGGGTACTCAGCGCCCTCCGTGCCTGCCAGACGTTCGGGTGTCAATGAGTCAAGCGGGCGAATCCACAGCGCCGGGCCTTCTTCTGAAACACCGACGAAGGCGAGCAGAGTACCGTCCGGCGAAAGCACGGGCGGCGCGGACCTGGCGCTTTGAAACGTCACCCCCTCGGGTGGCTCGATGGTGTAGGTCAGGGATTGGGGCGGCGGCGGTGATTTCGCGAAGTAGAGAAACGCGAACGCAAGTGTCGAGAGCAGCAACACCGCGGCCAAGGCCGGCCAAAGGCGGTGAGAGAACCCGACCGCGGGCCGGAGGCCCGACGCGGCACGGCTGGAGCCTTGCGCCACGGGGTCAGCGGCAGTCGTGTCGGGTTCGACTGCTTTGGCCGGAGGTGGACCGGCAGGATTGCCGGTCCCTACTGGAGCTGCTCCCGCATGGCGCGAGACTGGCAGAATCGTCGATTTCCCTGATGCCAGCTTCTTCGTCAGGCCCCTGAGATCGACAAGCATCTCCTCGACGTGCTGGTAGCGCTCTTCTTTGTCCTTGGCCAAAGCCTTGCCGACGATCCACTCCAGCTCCATCGGTACACCGGCCCGTAAAGCCGTGATGGGCTCCGGCTCTTCACTGCCAATCGCATAGAGCACCGCCTCCTGGCGCTCCCCTTCGAACGGCGTCCGCCCCGTAACCATCTCGTAGACCACCACCCCCAGCGACCAGATATCCGTGCGGCGGTCGGTCGGCAGGCGCTGGGATTGCTCGGGCGACATGTAGGCCGGTGTTCCTAGGATGGTAGCGGTCTTGGTGAGCTTGGACCCCTCGGCCAACTGCGCCAGGCCGAAGTCCATGATCTTGACTTGGCCTTGCGGCGTGACCATCAAGTTGGCGCTTTTGATGTCCCGGTGAACGATGTCCTTCTCGTGTGCGGCTTGCAGACCCTGGGCGGTCTGAATCGCAATGTCCAAGGCTTCGTCAAGCTTGAGCGGGCGCTCGGCGATCTTGGCTTTCACCGTTCGGCCTTCGAGGTAGGCCATGGCGATGAAGGTCTCACCGTCAACCTCATCGATCTCGTAAACGGTACAAATATTGGGATGATCCAGGGAAGCGGCGGCTTTGGCCTCTCGAAGGAAGCGTGCGTGCCCTTCCTCGTCTTCGAGCAGGTGAGAGGCCAGGAACTTGAGCGCAACCGTGCGTTCGAGCTTGGTGTCCTCGGCCTTGTAGACGATCCCCATGCCGCCTTCGCCGAGCTTCCCGGTGACGCGGTAGTGCGAGATGTCTTGGCCGGTCATGGCTGGATCTTCTAAATTGTAGCGCCCGATGGGGGCGGGTTGCTTAACGCGTAATCCGTCGATAAGGCGACAGTTTGCGTTGCATCGTGGTTTCAAGCACCCGTAGCGCAGGGCTCGCAAGAGACCTGCGTTTTTGAACTCCGCTCACGCGCGGGTGCGGCGTCACAAAAGCCGCAGGGCTCTTGCGAGCCCTGCGCTACGGGTGCTTCAAAATCCTCTTGCAGACAACCAAGAACTCTTGCGCGTGCGCCACGTCTTCGAGGGCTTACACCTTCAAATGAGGCTCACACCTTTAAATACGGTTTCAGGGCCTCGAAGTTGTGCTCAATTTCGGCGACGGCTTCCTTGGAGTAGGTGTAGTCGCCCCGGCGCGCGGCGCTTGTCTTGAAGATTCCGCGCCGCTTGAACATATACCGGCGGGTCCCGGGGATTTGCTGATCGAGATTGATCATCAGAAGCAGCTTGCTGAAAACCTCGCGAATCTTCACCCAGTCTTTCTTTTCGTGGAGGCTCCACAGCAGCGCGTAAACGTCGGAGTACATGGCGCCCGGCATCGTGCCGTCGAGCCCGTAGCGCATCTCATAGGTCCAGCCCCGGCCGGCCGATCCGCTGAAGACCGCCTTGATCGGGCTGGGACGGTGCTTGGACAGCTCGATCAGCCTGGGAAGAACCGGCCTGGTCTCTTCCTTGATGTAGCCGAAGTTTGTGAATTCCCGGGCCAGCTCGAGGATGAAGTCCGTCGTCACTCCGATTCCCTTCGCGCCGCCTGTTGTCTGGATGAAAACCGGCCGCTTGGTCAGCTTGCACAAAGCGCGGTAATAACTCCTGAAATCATCCAGCGACTCGGCTTGCCGCGGCGGCATGGCGATCAAGGCGTCGGGCCCCAGGCTTTCGGCCTTATTCGCGAATTCGAGCATTTCGTTCTTCGTCTCCGCTTGCACGCCCAGCACCAGCGCGGGCTTTTTCCCCTTCGCGGCTTTCGCGAGCACTTCCATACCGCGCATTCGCTCGTCTTTTTTGAGGTAAGGGTAGTCGCTCGCCATCTGCGGCCAGACCATCCCTTGGACGCCGCAGCGGTCGAGGAAGTCCACCTCGCCCGCCAAATCCTCGAAGTCGACCGCCTTCGACTGGGTGTAGGGCGTGGCCATGATGATGAACGCCCCCCGCATTGGTTTTTGCGAAGCCGCTTGCGCCGCGTGGCGCGCGCCGAGAGCACCGGCGCCAACCGCGGCCAGCCATTGCCGGCGCGTAAGTCGGGTGTGCATGTAATGTCCCTCCTTGGGCGCGTTCAATCCGTTCGCCCAAAACATTGTAGCGGGGCCGAACCCCAACCGGCACAGCTCAACCATGATTCCTCATCCATGTTTATCCGTTGAGCCGTTGAGCCGTTGAGCCGCTGAGCCGCTGAGCCGCGGCGCGGATGAACCGTGCTTCCTCATCCTAATTTATAGTCCGGCATTTTGTGGATGCTACGCCCGCCGGGTATCCGCGGATATTCGTGCTGCCGCCTCAAAAAACTTGCTAGCGGGTGGCCCCAACTCCCGCCCGATCTCGCCTATCAGAGATAAGACCTAACGAAAAACCAATGCTACTCCCCTGGGGAAGGGTCTCTTCGGAGTCTCCTTCCCCGCTCCTCCAGCGATGAACCGCGCTCTTCAACTGCTGTTGCTCTTTGTAGCGGCACTCGGTTCCTTTCTTGGCCCCGTCGGCTTGCCGGGCCGCGAGCATGACGGTTCGCAAGCCCCTTGGGACTGACAAGAGTCACTGCTCCACGCAGGCTTGCTCCGTGGCGGAGCGTGACTGTCCAGGCCCACTATTCCCCTGTATTTCGATCCATGTTGGCACCTAGCGTAGTGCGCCGATGATGTAGCAACGTATAGATTTCAGTTGGGAAGAGGGAAGCCGGCTAAAACGGGCTGACAGACCTTGGGCGGTCAGGCCTGCCAGCCGTAAAACGACTGGCCTCAGAACACCAAGCCGCGTGAACGCGGGTCAAATGGCCGGATTCCAGGAAAAGCGCAAGGGCACTTTTTCGTACGCCCCGCAAGGCGCGGATTGATCAAGGATGATCTTTGCCCAAAGCGGCGGGAGACGCCGGCGCCCCATTCGATTGCGTCGGGGCGGCGCTTGGCACGAGCTCGCTTTTGCGAATCTTTTGAGGCATTCGGAAAGAAACAGGGTTCGCCCGCGCTGTCACCGCCTGCCGCACATCGGGAAAGTCTTCCAGCGTTGGAGCGGCCCCTCCCAGGGTCTGGAGCTGCTCGAGCATTCGCGCGGCCGGCCCGAAGCTCGCCGAAGCCAGACGCACTTTTTCACCCCAAAAGGCAAGCCGCCCGGGAGACTGCGTCAACACGGCCAAGGCCAATCCCAAACAGTCCAGCGACGGCGAGTCGTTTGCGCCCAAAGCGCTGGACCGCTCCAGCAGTTGGCAAGCGTCGTCATAGTGTCCGGCCCGTGCCAGCAGGCACAGCAACGCACTCCAAAACACCTCTTGTTCCGGCTCCTCGTTATAGGCCGCGAGGAAGTGATCGAGAGCGTGCGCCTGCTGTCCGCGGCTCTCTTCCATTAGTCCGAGCAGAAAATGCGCCCGGCCTTGGGCGAGAGGGACATCAGTCGAATATTGCTGGTGCTCGGGGGCGACCCCGGCCCGGGCATCGATGATCTTGCGGAGCAGGGTCTCGGCATCTTCCATTTCGCCCTTCGCCGCCAAGGAACGGGCTAGCAGGAATTCGAGCAAAGGTGAAGAGCCGTGACGGTCGAGAAGTTCGCGCGCCAGTGCTCCAGCCTCTTCGTAGCGGCCGGCATCATTCAACAAGCGGGCGCACTCGGCAAGCCCGGCGGCGATCCAAGGAACACGGGGCGGCTCCCCGGGCCACTGCTCGCGTACGTAGACCACAAACGCCTCAAACCGGGCCAGCAGTTCCTCGCCGCTGGCCATATGGGCGTGGTGGTAGAGAAAATTCGACCGCAGCAGGGGGTTCCGCGCTTCCGGGTCGTCAAGCGCCCGCTCGAGCAAGTCGGTGTTGCGCCGGGTCTTTTGGCGCTCCACAAACACCGATTGCTGATAGCCATAGTGGCGGACCCGCGCCTCGATCGTGCAGGTACGGATTTCGCTCAGCCCCTGGCCGACCTGCTCGTGAACGCGGCCGAGGTAGCGAATACCGGGAGTCATTCGGTATAGCCGCGGCGCGATCCAGCGGCGCCGGGTGGCCCCGGTCTCAGCGACATTTTCAAATTGGAGATAGGCTACGTCGAACTCATCTGCATCAACCACCTCTCGGATGTGGTAGGCGGTCGCCACGTCCAAACGCTCGTCGGCATCGAGGACCAGCATGTAGTCACCCGTGGCTGCCGCAATCGCTTGATTGCGTGCTTCGGCAAAGTGCTCCGTCCAGGCGAAATGGACCACCTTGGCGTCATGGGACTCCGCGATCGCCACGGTCCCGTCCTCGGAGCCCGTGTCGACGACGACTATCTCGTCGGCGACTCCGAGGACGGAGTCCAGGCACTGGCCCAGGTACTGCTCTTCATCGCGGACAATCATGCACAGGCTGATACGGTTTCCGCGGCGGGCTACTCGAGGCGGAGATCCCGTGCCGTGATCTTGTTTCATTGGTTTACCTATTTTCGGGCGTTTACCTGTTTTTGGGGTCTACCGCGTTTTTGGCAGTTGCACTCGAATACCCTGCTCAATTTCCGGGAACTCGGAAAGCTCGAAAGCAGCTCCAGCAGGGTGAGAATCAACCTGATTTTGGAACCGAGCCGCAACTTCGCTCTTCGGCGCCCAGTCTTGAACCCGCTTTTCCCAGTTGGCGTGGTCGGGGGAGCGAATCGCCAGACTCAGCGCCAAACAGAGACAGTCGATTTCCGCAAGTCCTTGCTCCAATAGGCGAGGATGCCGCTGAATCGTGCCGAGCGCTTCAGCGAACCTGCCGCGCTGCACCTCGACACAAGCTAGCCGCAATACGGAAGGCAAGTGATCCGGCTCGTCTCGGACGAGCGCGGCGTAAAGTTTCGCGGCCTCATCGTAGCGCTCGTGCCGTTCGGCGACTTCCGCCTGAAGGTGCCGCGCCCGGCGTCGAACTAAACCCAGATCGAGGGGGGAAATGGCGGTACACCGCCGACATTGGCGGGTCCGGCCCGTCGAGCAGCACCCCAAGCGCCTCTTCAGCAGCTTGATAGTCACCCGCTTCGGCTCTGGAGCGGGCGATCGCCAGATAAAGCGGGGGCGAAGGACCGTATTTTGCCAGGACGCGCCGGGCGCGGACCTCGGCCTCAACGTGCTTGCGCTGATCACTCAGCGCCCAGGCGTATTGGGCCATCCCGGCCGGAATCCAGGCGCGGACCGGCGGTAGCTCCAGCTCCGCGTGGGTCTCGACAAACTCCACCCAAGCCCGGATTCGCTGGTCCCGCTCAGGAGCCAGTGATCCCCAACCGCGGTAGAAAAGGTAAAGGCTGCGCTCGATGAGATCGTCTTCGGGGATCTCTTCCAAAGCCATCTCCACGAGCCGCAGATTTCTTACCGCCTTGTCCCGCTGCTCGATGGCCGAGGCCTGGTAACCATGGTGGAAAATCGCCACGCCGGGCGCCGCCGGGCGATCCGCCGCGCTATCGTCGCCGGGAAACACAGGCCGTTCGTGGATG
Organism: Bryobacterales bacterium; assembly: GCA_965226185.1. Classification (GTDB taxonomy): domain Bacteria; phylum Acidobacteriota; class Terriglobia; order Bryobacterales; family UBA6623; genus CBDCYS01. The sequence goes on along the minus strand of CBDDCT010000007.1, from coordinate 357,550 downwards.
CGTCCGCGGTAGCGCATTCCAGCATCCCGGCGGAACATCCGAATCGCCTGCCAGTCCGCTCCCTGCTTCCCTTGAGGGTCCACATTGATGAGGCGCAAGTAGCAGGCGTTGCTTGCCGCTGATTCCGCGGCCTGGCGAATGAGCCCGCTGGATTCCGGCGCGACGCGCTCATCGCAGTCAAGGACGAGGATCCACTCGCCGGCGGCCTGCTCCAGCCCGTGATTCCGCGCCGCCGAGAAGTCGTCCCGCCAGGGAAGGTCCAGTACCCGCGCGCCATGGCGCCGGGCGATCGAGCGAGTGCGGTCACGCGAACCCGTGTCCACGACGATGATCTCGTCCACGTCCTGGCTGGCGGACTGTAAGCAGGCGCCGATGTTCGCCTCTTCGTCGCGGGCGATCATGCAGAGACTGACCACGGGCGGCAACCAGGGAGCGCGATCGCTAGTTCGGCGGAATCGCGCGCGGCTGCGAGGCTTCCTCATCAGCCGCGGAAGGCTCTTGCTGGATTTCTTTGGAATGGCAAGTTCTCCGCTGCTCGCCGCCGCCGCGCGGCGAAGGACCGGCAGGAGTGCTGGTCCCAACTGGCTTCGGTCGGTAACAATCCATTGATCGGCGGGGGCGCGCGGCAGTTGTAGGAACGGATGCATCGATGCTCGTAAACACCCCACTTAGAAAAGCCGATGGTTCCTTACGAGAAACGTCCGGCCTTAATTGTGCCAACGACATATGCCGACGACTTCCAAAGACGTAGAACGGCCTGTCTCCACGGGAGCTGACACTGACTCTTTTGACGCCTTTCTCGGCGGGGAATCAACCGTCGTCGGCAGCCCACGCCACTGGTTTCACGTGTACTTCCCTGGCGGGGTCTATAGGGAGGACCTGGATATCCTGGTGACGGGCTGCGCGTCCGATCAAGCCGCCCAACTTGCGGTGACCAACCAGCGTAGCCGTATCGTCGCGATCGACACGCAAGCGAATGCGCTGGAGCAGGCGCGGGCACGCAAGCAGAAGCACGCTCTCTCCAATCTCGAAATCATCGAGCAGCCGGTCGAGAATGTCTCGGCGCTCGAGCGTGACTTTGACTTGATCTTCTCTTCTGGAGAGCTGTGCTATCTGGACGATCCTTCACGGGGCCTGCGGGCGCTGCGCGATGTTCTGCGGCGGAGCGGAGTGATCAATCTGAAGGTGCTGGGGCCATATGGCAGGCAGGGCGTACAGTTGGTACGACTGCTGCTTGGGATTCTGGGCATTAACTCCGGCCCGCCCCATGACCGCGCGCGGGAAGTACTCTCGGCGCTGGCCAGCAGCGACCCGTTCGGCTCCGGAGGCAGCCAACTGCGGAGTTGGGCCGAAGACCCCTCCGTGATTGAAGCATTACTTCAAGAAAACGAACATACCTACGGGATACCTGAACTTTACCGCCTCGTGGAAAGCAGCGGGTTGCGGGTCCAACGCCCTATGTTCCAGGCACACTATCAGCCGCGGTGCACCCTGCTGGCGAACTCCGGTGAGCTATTCGACCAGATCATGAATCTGTCGGAAGACAACCAGCAAGCAGTCACGGAACTTTATCGCGGCGGCATGCCCGTACATGAGTATGTCGTTTGCCGCGACGACCGAGATCCGAACGAATACGATGTGTCATTCGACGACGACAGATGGCTCGGTTACGTACCCGTTGCCAATCCGGGCCTTAGCGTCATCCAAGCCGATCTGCCAACCGGCGTGACCGCGCGTCTTCGTTGGGACTCGCACTACTACCCGGAGATATCCGCCCTCGTTGATGCTCGTCAAGCCTCGTTGTTCAACTCTTGTGACGGGTTCCGCACGATCTCGGAAGTGATCGCGGATGCCAGCGTCGGTTGGGAAGAGACGCCGCGAGAGTTCGCGAAGAACTTCTTCGAGTCCATGTGGCGGCTCGACTATCTTTGGTTTCGCACCTCGCCGTCCCCGGTGGAGACGCCCGGCGGCCTGCTGCCGGCGGCTCCGATCTAAAGCTTCATGCCGGGGCTTGGCGACATCGCTGACGAGAGCATCATTACGTTCCCAGAGGGACTTCCCGGCCTCGACGACTGCAAACGGTTCGTCATCCTGCGGCCCGAGGGTATCGAACCGGTCTTGTTATTCCAGCACGTCGGGGATGAGGACCTGAGCCTGCCGGTCATTCCGGTCAAGGCAGTGAGGGACGATTACCAGCTCCAACTCAGCCATGGCGATCGGAAGTTGCTGGGGTTCCCGGATGAGCCGGGCATGCCGGGAAATGCCCTGCGCCTGCCAGAGAACGCCCTATGCTTGGCTGTTCTCGTTCTCCCCGGCGAGGATCTTCCGCCGAACTGTAACTTGTTTGCGCCGATCGTAGTGAACGTAGCGACGCGTCAAGCTAAACAGGTGCTGCAACTGGACTCCGATTATCCAACGGCGTTCCCTTTGCCGAGAGAGTGAATCGTGCTCGTGTTCCGCCGCCAGCAGGGAGAATCGTTTCGCGTCGGCGACAACGTGGAGGTCCGAATTCTGCAGGTAGGCCGCTCCCACGTGAAGATCGGAGTCATCGCGCCTCGAGAGATCGAAATCTATCGCACGGAGCTATCCAGCTTGAACCGCCAAGCCGTCGTACGAGACTGGAACGATCCCGCGGTCAGGCAGCGGTTGCAAAGGGTTCTCGGCGGCCTGAAATCATCCGGGCCGGGGGAGGTGAACATCTAACCCGGCGGGCTTGACCCCAGGCTTCCGCCTGGGGCTCTGATTCTGTTTTCCGAACTTTCCGCCGCGGTGGGCAAGGATTCAACAATAGAGGCATTAGACCTGACTGAGCACAACCAGCCCGCAGATGATCATCGCGCCTCCCGCGATCCGTCCCCCTTGGCCGCCGAAAGGCATGACCTTTTCGAGCAGGACAAACAGCGTAATGCCGGCGATCCAAAGCAGGTTCATCACGCCGCCAAAGAAGAGTAATCCCATCAAAGCCCAGCAACAGCCCAAACAAAAGGCTCCGTGTTCGAGCCCCATCCGAAAAGCGCCGCGCGGGCCGGGACGCCAGTGCTCCGAAATAAAATGCGCCGGTGAACGGCAATGGCGCAGGCAGGCGTTTTTGGCCGGCGTCATCTGATACAGCCCGGCCGCGATCAGCAAGGAAGCTCCGAACACGGGACTGTTGGAAACCATCATCGGCGAAAGCAGGGCCGCCTGATCCAGCCCCCACTGCGCGAGTGTCGCGCCCGCGCTGAAAATCGTCCACATCGCAATGTATCCGGAGATGAAGACCGCCGACGGAGCGAGCGGCGTTCCCTGCCCCGCCGCCTTGCGGGCAACGGCGGCATAGATCAGCGTCATCGGAATGGCCGTCGGCACCATCATGCCAACCATCATCACGGCCCACATCAGGAACATGTAGACGAAGTCGGCCGGCGCCCAAGGCTTGATTTGCAATCCGCCATGCGCCATGGAAGGCATGTCCATGTTCATATACATGGGCATGTCCATGTTAGCCGCCATGCGGATCAAATAGGCCCAAGACAATACGGTCAGGCCCGCCAGGGCAGCGTAAATAGCCACGCGGTCGCGCGGCGGCAGACGTGCTTGCTCCATGGGGTTCGAATTGGCGCTGGCGGCGATCGCGGGTTAGCGGATCACGCCGTCCTGATTCACGTGCATAACGCTGAATTGGCCGTAGCTGTCGGAAAGATTCAATTGAATAGCGCCAGTGGCGGTTGTCGATCCGGACCCTACTTCAGCGACTGTGTACTCGAAGCCGTCCGGCAGGTTGATTCGCGCCCGGTGTTCTCCCCCGGTAACGGGGTGGGTGATTGGCGTTCCCTTCGACTCCACTACGCCGGGCACGTGCAGCCGCCCCTTGCGGGCTTCGACATCGATCTCCAGCTCGATCGGCGAGTAGAGAGTTTCAAGCACTTCCGACATGGTGCTGTTTACGACGAAGAAAAAAGTCGCTCCCGGGGCTGTCGACTCGCCGTGCAGGATCTTTCGCAAGGCCTCGCGTTGCCGGCTTTCGGCGCGTTCGTCTATGATCGCCTGCTGCTTGCCGTTGCCCTCGGCGATTTCACCGGGCCATTGGAGCAGCAAAGCCCAGTCGAGACCATCTAGCCGCACGTCGTTAAAATTGCCTTCCTCGATATGGCCGCTCACCACAGCCTCGCAGAAACCGTGCGTCGTGGGGGCGGCGAACTGACAGGGACACCCCCAGTCGCAATTACAGTTGGCGTACTCGACTCCCCGAATCATCCATTGGTCCGGCAATGTGTTGCCTCCGAATTCTTATCGTATTGAAGCGCTCGCGCAAGAGCGTTGTTCATTGAGTTTAGGCGCTGAGCGCTTGCACTTTCAACCAAGCACGCAAAGGGCCGCGGAAAAACCAACTGAGCACGATGTGGTTCCCGGCTAGACCCGGCGCGCCGGAGGGAATGTGGTTGAGCTTCTTGAAATGACGGTGTTGAAATGGCGGGCGGCCACGGGCCGAAGAGTCGTTTTGGGCTTGACGGCTGGCAGGTGACTCGGGAGTCTTGACCGCGGGCTGCCGCCCGCGGCTCTGTTGTTTCTTGGCGCGGGGATGCCCCGTCTGGAGTGCTCGCTGGGCCGGATGGGAAAACGTTTGATAACATCAAAAGTCAATCAGGGGCGACCTGCTCCGCCCATGCGCGGGCTGAGCCGCTTGTCTAGATTACAACCCATGTCCGGGCAACAATCCATTGCGCCAATTGAAGATACACTCCAGGCTTGGACCCGCCTCGATCCTCACGAATTGATCCAAGCCGTTTTCCGTCAGTACGGCGAAAGAGCCGCGATCGGCACTTCGTTCCAAAAGACCGGGACCGTAACGATCGACATCGCATCACAGGTGGCCGAAAACTTCCGCGTCTATACGATCGATACCGAGAGGCTGTTTCCGGAAACTTACGCTTACATGGAAGAACTGAAGCAGCGATACGGCTTGAGGCTGGAATGTTACAGGCCGGAAGAGGCGACTACCCAGGCCATGACCAAGCGGCATGGAGAACATCTTTTCTACAAGAGCAAGGAATTGCAGGACTACTGCTGCCACGTTCGAAAGGTTGTACCGAATTATCAGGCCCTGAAGACGCTCGATGTCTGGATCACCGGCCTCCGCAAAGACCAGTCTCACCACAGGAGTCAACTGAGCAAGATACAAATCATACCGTTCGAGGGGCGGGAAATCATCAAAGTGGCGCCGCTGTTTGACTGGACCGAGGCACAAGTGGATGACTATGTGCGCGAACGGGAGCTGCCTGTTCATCCCCTCTATCACAAGAGTCTCGAGGCGGGCCAAGTGTACAAGAGCATCGGCTGCCACACATGCACCGTTCCTGTTCTCGCCCACGAAGATGCTCGAGAAGGAAGGTGGCCTTGGCAGAGAGATGACGACAAGAAAGAATGCGGCCTTCAACTGATAGGGGGATCGGGGATTTAGGTCCAGCGGCCCAACGAAGAGTTTCAAGAAAGGAGTTTGGCCTCACACGCGCGCCATTCAGTTGATGGCGTGGCGGCGGCAGCCGAGATCCTGGCGGCGCACCCTCGCGTGGATGAAACGCATATCGGCGCCACGGGTGTTTCATTAGGCGGCTGACTTGCCATGCAGACCGCCTTGCTGTCTGATCGAATCAAGGCAGTCGCGGAGTACGGCACGAAGACCGTCTACCTGGGCGATGAGGTTCAACCGGAAGACTACACCGGCGTAAACGACATCTGCCATATCATTCCTGGAACTTTTCACTTGGGCGACCGCAACATGCTGCTGATTCCCTATGCTCCCCGGCCGCTGCTGTCGGGGCACGGCGGCCCCACCGACAAACACTCGCACCGCCAGTACGAGCGCTATTACCGCGACATCTATCAAGCGCAATACGAGGCGCTGGGCAAGCCGGAGAATTTCCGCTATCACATTCACGACGGCGGGCACAGCCTGCCCCCCGAGACCGTGATTGATTACTTTCGAGAAATGTTCAGCCTGGCTGAGTAGCGGTCTCAAAGGACGGGGTCATGCTCTTAACTTCGTTGAAACTCAGCGAACCGCGGCTGTGGCCGCCGAAAGCTGTCTGATCTCGAGTTGGCGATCGCTTTGGCCCAGTTGCCCTACAATCCCTGTGTCGCCCACAAGGTGTCCGGCTCCCACGACAACGAACCACGTTCCGCCGGTATCGAGCAAAGCGGCCACTTTTCTCGTCATGTCGTTGTTGCGGCTGTCAAAAAGCTTGTCGTAGAGCTGCCTCAGTTTTTCATCCGTCCGAACCGTCTCGATCATGAGTTCTTCAATCGTGCCGGCATCCCCGGTTTTCCAAGCGGTCATCATGTCTTCCACTACTTCGGCTCCCTCGCGGGCTTGCCGAAGCGTGTAGAAAAGAAATCGGTCCTGCTCGTCGTCGGCAAAACCCGCCAGCAACTCGATCTGAAAGTCAGCGGATTCCAGCGCGCGGACCGGCTTGCCGCTCGCTTTGGCTTGGTCCAGAAAATGCTTGTCAATGCCGAACCGAGGGAGATAGCCCTGTCTCAGCATTTCCGCCGAAGTGATCGCCATCGCCACCAGCCAGGGCTTCATGGAGTTAAAATTCGCGAAAGGGATCGCCCGCTCGTCGAGGAACGACTTGAGTTCGTTCAAGGTGCCGGCGGATAGCTGATCCTCCAGCTTGCGCCCGTCTCCGTAGACGCCGGCGAACAGAGCTTTCTGCTGCATGGCGCCTTCGTCTGTCTCGTTGAGATTCACCTCGACGACAAGGGTGTCGGATTGCGCAAAGGCGTTTTCGATGGTTTCGTCCAGCGGGTACAGGTCTTGGCGAGCAAGGTGGATCGAGCCTAACAAGTAGGCCTTTCCTTTGGGGCCGGCGACCTCCCACAGGAACAGCTTATCGCTGTCAGCGGCGGGCTGCGCCAGCCCGGCAAACGAAACGGCCGCGAGCCAGAGGGCGAACAGGAGTTTCCAGGATTTCGCGGGCCAGGGCTGACTTCGATGGCTACGAATCGACACGGGGCTACTCATGTACGTATCGTTGTGGATATTCGCGCGCCCGGCAAATTGTCAAATCATCAAAGGCGCCGCGTGGATGAGACCCAAGCGCTGAGAGGTTAGCCGGTGGCAGCGGAAAGCGCCCGGATCGGAATGGGTGCGATCTCGGCTTCAGGCAAGAGGTTTTCGCCAGTGCGCAGCAGCTCCTCAAACGCACCCGCTTCAACTGGCCGGCTCGCCAGATACCCTTGAACCATATCGCAGTCGTGCAAGCGAAGCAGGGTGAGTTGTTCATCTGTCTCCACTCCTTCGACGACAACGTCCAAATTCATCGAGTGGGCCAAAGACATCAGACCGGTCACCAGAGCGGTAGCGTCGGGATCAGACGGGGTCCCATCAAGAAAAGTGGAACTGATCTTGATGGCGTCGAAATTGAAGCGTTTCAAATAGCTCAGTGAAGAGTAGCCTGTACCGAAGTCATCGATCGTCAGGCGAATACCCAAGTCATAAAGCGCGCTCAGACAAGACCGGGCTTGCTGCTCGTTATCGATCAGAGCGCTCTCGGTCAGTTCCAGGCGCAAGAACTGGGGATCCAGTTCCGTCTCGGCCAGGATGCCTTCCACGACATCGGCGAAGTCATCCTGCTTGAGCTGATTCGGGGACACGTTGACAGACACGCGAGAATGGATGAGCCCCTCGTCCTTCCAGGCCCGGATCTGCTGGCAAGCATTCCGCAAAACCCAGTGGCCAACATCGTGAATCAGGCCGGTCTCTTCCGCCAAGGGTATGAACTCGGCTGGTGACACCAACTTCCCCGATGCGTGACTCCAGCGAACCAGCGCCTCGGCTCCGACGATCTTGCCGCTGGCGGCCGACACCAGGGGCTGATAGTGCAGCACAAGTTCGTCTCTTTCCACGGCACGCCTTAGATCATTTTGCAGCTTCCAAAGCTTAGCGGTGTGAGCGTGCATGAGCTGACTAAAGATCTGGAACTCGCCGAAGCCTTTTGCTTTCGCCTGGTACATAGCGATGTCAGCATCGCGCAGCATGTCGGCTGCTTTTTCGTAGGGCCCCGAGCTGAGCGTGATACCCAAACTCGCGGTGGTAAAGAGTTCGTGGCCGCCAAGGTGAAATGGAGCTGTCAGCGCCTCCTGCACTCGCGATGCCGCCGCGCGGGCGTCTTCATGGCTCTCCACGCCTTCCCACAAGAGGACGAACTCGTCGCCGCCAAAGCGAGTTGCCAGGTCAGAGTTCCGCTTGCATCCCCGCAGGCGCTCGGCAACGGCCGCGAGCAACTGGTCGCCAATCAGATGGCCGAGGTTGTCGTTCACCACCTTGAACTGATCGAGATCCAAGAAAGCGACGGCAAAGCGATAGCCGCGGTCCACTTTCTTGCGTTCGAGAGCTCTCCCGAGATGGTCCGTGAGAAAGTTTCGATTCGGGAGACCGGTGAGGCGATCGTTATAAGCGTCATGAAGCAAACGCGACTCCGCCTTCTTGAGCTGGCTGATGTCGGTCAACGACCCGGCAAATCGGATGGCCTTCCCATCCGCGTCTCGTCCCACCAAACCCCGGCTGATCACCCACAAGTAGGTCCGTCTTTATGGCGAATCCGGTACTCGCTTTGAAAGAGCGTTGTTTCGCCGTTGATGTGGTTGAGAATGTCGAGCTTGAGGCGCTTCAAGTCGGAAAAGTGGACGCGCCCCAGCCAGTCGTCGGGGCGATTGACCATCTCATCTTCTTCTTCATACCCGATGATCGCGTTCCAACGGTGCGAAAAGAAGAGTTCATCTGTTTTGAGGTCCCAGTACCAGAGGCCGTCGTTGGCTCCGCTCACCGCCAGCGCGTAACGTTGCTGAACTTCTCTGAGCTGGAGCTTTCGCCGCTCTTCCCGCAAGCGCGCTCGAATGAGTCGCCGGTAGGTGCGCGCACGGAAAGAATAGGCTCCCAGCGAAATAATCGTGGAAGCTAACAGAACACTGCTCAGCGGCGTCCACTCGAGAGATTGGGGGTGGAGCACGGCCAGCGTAGCGCACGCGGCCAGTGCAGCAACGATTACCAAGACAAGCCACGACACCGCTAGAAAAGTGCATCCCGCGCCGATCAGCAGCAGGACAATTCCCGTTGCGCGGCTCGGATCGAGATGGTACTCCAGTTGGACAACGCCGTTTGCCAAGATAGCCAACGCGGCTACGAAGCCGGCTGCATGAGCCCAATTCGGACGTATCCAGTCATTCCATACAGCGGCTGTCAAGACCAGGCAGACAACGGCGCTCATTGAGTTAACCCAGATAAGCGGCGCCGTCAGCGTCCACCCTAACAGCATGAACTGGGAAGCCGTGACGACGACATAGAGCAGCCCGAGCAGAGGCAGTATGGTCCTCAGCCGAAGCAGCACGGCGGAGTCGAGCTCCGCTCGAAGGCGCAACTCACGCCGGGCTGGTTTCGGTGTATCGGGCGACTGAACCGGACTGCTCACTGTTACAGACTGTATGGGGAAAAGCCGCCAGCGAATATAGAACACGCAGTGCATTCTTCGTTTCGAGAAACCTGACCCCTATAGTCCCTTCGGGCCATGGAGCCTAGGGGAGTTCGCACTGACACGTAGTGCGAATTGCGAATTGTACTACCTGAATTATGCACAGATTCGGCGTAGCCATCGCCGATGGAGTTGTGGCGGTAGCGGCAGTCGTGTCAACTCAGTGATTTAGCAAGTCGTCTTTTCCTCTGTTTCCCTCCCTGTTTGAGCCGCCTGCCAATCCCGGCGGGCAAAAGCGGGCGGGCAAGCGGCGTGTTCCCAGTACGTTGCGGCGAGTGCATGAAATTTTATGCATGGAGCGCCCCTCAACTCAGCGCACCCTCCACCACCGGCGCGAAGCTCGATCCCGGTGGCCCCATCGCCCGCAGCCGCCGCATCAGCCGTTCAAACAGGCCCTTTTCCTCATAATGATCGCTGTAGCTGACACCCGTTCTGCCGGCGTGCCGCCAGATCTTGGCCGCCACGAACAGAAAGCGCAGCCGCGCCGTCGCCAGGGTGGTGTGCCGCAGTGTCTCCACGCTGGCTTGGGCTTCGCGGTTGAACAGCAGCAGCCAGCAGTTGAGGTTGTAGGCCAGCATGGCCAGCTGAAAGTGATTGCGGTTCATGTCAAAGCGGCGCGAGGGATGGGCCGCCAGCCCGGCGTCGTTGTTGGCCTCCTTGATGAGGTTCTCGGCTGCGGCGCGCTGATTGTAAAACCACACCACCGCCGCGATCGGTTCGGCCAGGTTGGTGACAAACACGCGGTAGGTGTAACCTGAATTATGCACAGATTCACTTTGCGAGTGTGGCTGCGTTCGTAGCGGGTTGGCGGTCGTCGTGAGGTGGTAGTGGTAGCTCGGCAACTGGCCTTTTGGCTTCTCCGTGGGCGGTTTCCCTTCCCGCCCAGAATCCGCGTCGTCAAAACCTCGCTCGGAAGTGACGTGTTTCCAGTGCGTTACGGCTAGTGCATAAAATTTTATGCATAGCGCATAGCCAGGCTCTCAGATCAGCGCCCTCCCGACCACCGGCAGCAAGCCGCCGTAGGGAGTCGGCTTCCTGCCGCGGAAGTGGTAAGGCGTCGAAGCCCCGATTTTATTGGGCTGCGAGGCCGTCACGGCTGGGCCTTGTTGGACGGGCCTTTGGGAGCTATGCTGTTTTCGTCTGGCAACCATGTGGGTGACCTCCTTGGGGTTGGCTGGCGAAGCTGGTATCTTTGCCAGCCTACCTTTTTACCCCATGTTTTCGGGGGTTCCCAATGGTCCCTTGCGGCTCAGCCCTCCTCAGGTCCACGCCGCAGTGCATAATTCAGGTGTAAGCGCTGGTGGCAAACAGCTGGTATTGCTCGGCCGCGCCGGCCGCGGGTTCGTTTTCGTAACGCAGCGCCAGGAAACGACAGGCCCGCGCCCAGCCCTGCGGCTGGTAGAGGAATTCGCATTCCGCATCCGCATCGCTGTGGGGCGAGGGCTTCCAGGCCGCTTGCTGCAACTGCTCGACCAGCCGCCTGGTCTTGCGCGCCACGATGACGAACTGACAAGCCGCCTTTTCATAGGCCTCCACCGCCTCCCAGCAATAAAACCCGGAATCGGCCCGCGCCAGGATTTTCTTCACGCCGTGCGGCAAAGCCCGAAAGGCGCTCTCGAGGTGGGCGGCGATCTGCCGGCCCGTGGGCCGGTCGCCGTTGCGCAACCCGCCCATCAGGTATTCGCGCGTCTCGGCCAGGAAAGTCAGTATCGGCTGGTAGCTGCGCTTGCCCTTGTTCTTGGGGTTGTAACTCTTGCGCCCGCCCATCTGGCGGCCGTAGAGCGTGTGCACGGTGGTGTCGGTGTCCAGCGTCACCGTCTCCAATTTCACCTGGGCCGCGGCCCAGACTCGTTCCCGCAGCTGGCGCTGAATGGAAAGGATCTGCTTCGCCACGTTGAGGTGCAGCGAGGCCAGAAAGCGCCACAGCGTGGACTGCGGCGGCAGACGCGTCACTTGCAAGATGCCGGTCAAGATGGGGTCGCGGGCGATGAAGCGGAGTTGGTTCAGCCGCGCAAAGCCGACATAGAGGCCCAGCACGAGGGCCAGCACAAACTGGTAGAGGCTCATCACACGGGTGATTCGTTTGTTCGTGATGGTTTCTTCCAGCAGCGCCTGGAAGCCGAGTTTTTCGAGCAGGGTGGCGACGGGCAGCAAGCCGCCGTAGGGAGTCAGATTCTTGCCGCGGAAGTGATAAGGCGTGGCAGCCCCGATTTTATTGGGCCGCGGGGCCCTCGCGCCCCGGCCTTGTTTGACGGGCCTTCGGGAGCTATGCTGTTTTCGCTTGGTAACCATTTGGGTGACCTCCTTGGGGTTGACTGGCGAAGCTGAAATCTTTGCCAGCCTACCTTATTACCCCATGTTTTCGGGGGTCCCCCAAATGGCCCCTGGCGGCTCAGCCCTCCTCCGGTGCACCCCGCAGTGCATAATTCAGGTACTAGCATTCAGACTTCTGCTTTAGGATCATTCAGTGGCAAGCCGCAGTCACACGAACCGCGTATCGGGTTCGATTCAAACAAGTTAAGAGGACCTCATAGAGGCAAGCATTACCCTTGCCGAGCACCGCTGGACCTGACCGTAGTGCAATTCAGGGAAAAGCACACAAGGTGAGGGCCTTAAATTCAATGGCGCCCACGCATCCGCGCAAGGACATGCTCTATCTCCTTGCGGATCACAACGGAAGAGATGAGCAGGCGCAACTCAATAGGCCGGCAGAGGCTCCTTCTCGTAGGCCGCCTGAAGCTCGTCCAATTTGACCCGGGACGCATCTCCCCGATGGATCACCATACGATAGCGGAGGATCAGCGGCTCGCCTCGCGGCAGCAGCACCGGCTGATTACCCGGATAGACCGGGTTCTGCATGCTGCGTTGGTTGCGGAGGATCCAGGGTTGGGGAAAACTAGCCGTCGAAGGGTGGCAGAGTATCGCCACGCCACTCTTGTTTCCCGAGGAGCCGTAAGACCCCGAAAAGTCCACCCAGGGGCCGGCCTCGATCGGCGTTGTTTGCGGTGTCAGCTTCCCTGACCTGCCTGTAAAGCGGATATCGCTTGGCAAGCGAACTCGCGCCGAAAATCCTCCGTAGCCCTTGTCGTCCTCCGAGCCCCCAATGCTGACTCCGTCCTCGAGAGCCGCCAAGCGGATCTCGAAGTCAACCTTGCGAATGTCCTCCTCCGCCCGGTGGACCCGGACGATGGCCGTTTCCTCGACAAAAGGTTTCTGATTCCCGTGAGCGTCGAGCCAGTTGGGTGATTTCCAATGTAGTTTGACTTTTACAGCCGCGGAGTTCGAGTCGGCTGGAATAATCCGAGCGTCCTTGATGTCCCAAACCGAGTTCGCCGTCGTCCATTGGTCGGAGACACGCTTACCTTTCACGTTGATTTGATGCCAGGCCCAATAGATGCCGCGCTGATGAAGATGGTCTTCCGGGAAATCTTCGGTCAGCACGCCCCCATCCAAGTCGTGGAGAGGGTGGATGTAGTTCGCCCGTTCGTACTTCCCCCGCAAGGACTTCGGCTTAAGCTGATAGAAGAGAACAGCCCGGCCATTCTCAGTCACCAGAAACCCGTCGTGGTCTCGGGTTATTTGGATTGGCGAGTCATCCTGAGCCGCCGCAAAGGTTGCGATCCGCGTAACAAGAATAAGCGCAATCAAAGAAAGGGCCAGTCGCATTTCACATCTATCGTCGGTGAATTCGGCCAGAAGTTGCAAGAGAAGAATTGCATCGTGGTTTTCTGACAGAATGTGGCAGGCGATCAAATACAGCAATTCAAGCCGCTCGCCGGCGAACTCGGGACGGCCGGAACGAAAAAGCTCCGCATTTGGTTTGCTGCCGGCCTATTGGCGGCTTGCTGCCTGACGCCGGATCATCATGACGCAATCCACTGAATCGCCGGCGCGTCTTCGCATCCACGGCGCCCGCAAGTCCTTTGGGTCGACCAAAGCTCTAGACGGGGTCGACCTGCGGGTGGCTCCCGGAGAAGTCCACGCCCTCATCGGCGAGAACGGCGCCGGCAAGAGCACGCTGATGAAAGTGCTCAGCGGCGTGCACCAGCCCGACGGCGGGCACATCGAAATCGACGGAAATGCGTTCGCTCCGGCAGACCCCCTCGACGCTCGAAAGCAGGGGGTCGCGATGATCTACCAGGAGCTGGCCCTTGCGCCGCATCTGACGGTCGCCGAAAACATCGTTCTCGGGGTTGAGCCCCGCCGATCGGGGTGGCTCGATTCCGCTGAAACCAGGCGCTTGGCCAAGAACGCGCTCGAGTGCCTGGGTCATCCCGACATTTCTCCCGGCGCAATTGCTTCGACGCTCAGTATCGGCGCCCGGCAACTTGTCGAAATCGCCCGAGCGCTGGTCACCGAGGCCAAGATCATCGTACTGGACGAGCCCACGAGCAGCCTCGCGCGCCCTGATGTCCAGCGCCTGTTCGAGGTGATCAGGAAACTTTGTGAGAGCGGCGTTTCGGTCGTTTACATCAGCCACTTTCTCGAAGAAGTGGTACAGATCGCGGACTCCTACACCGTGTTGAGGGACGGACGTTCGGTAGCGCGGGGCCGCATGCGCGACAGCTCGCTCCCCGAGATTGTGCAAGCCATGGTGGGACGGGAACTCACCGAAATGTTCCCGCGGGTTCCGCACAAACTCGGCGAGCCGATTCTCGAAATCGCGAAACTGAGCGCGCCGGGCGTCGGCTCCGCGAGCCTCCACTTGCACCGCGGCGAGATTTTCGGAATCGCGGGTCTGATCGGAGCCGGACGTACGGAGATGCTGCGCGCCGTCTTTGGCCTGGCGCCGATCAGCAGTGGAGAAGTTCGCTTAGCAAGCTATCAGGGCCCTGCATCCCCCGCCGAGCGTCTGCGGCAAGGCGCAGGCCTTCTCAGTGAAGACCGCAAGAATGAAGGTCTCGCCGTGTCGCTGGCAGTCGAGGAGAACCTAGTCCTGAGCCGAATGGGGCGTTATAGCCGCTGGGGCTGGCTGGACCGGGCCGGCGTTCGAAAGGCCGCATCGGATTGGATTGAGAAACTCGGTGTTCGAACGGCCGGCCCTGAAGCTCCCGTGCAGTCGCTCTCGGGAGGAAACCAGCAAAAAGTGCAACTTGCCAGGCTGCTGCACCACGACTGCGAAGTACTTCTGCTCGATGAGCCAACCCGCGGAATCGATGTTGCCAGCAAGGTTCTGATTTACGAGTGGATCGGAAAGCTTGCGGCATCGGGCAAGGCAATCATTTTCGTCAGCTCCTACGTTCCGGAGCTGCTCGGAGTTTGTGACACGCTTGCGGTCATGCATCGAGGCATGCTGGGCAGAGCCGCGCCAGTAAAGGAATGGTCCGAGCGCTCGATCATGTTAGCGGCGACGGGCGCCGCCGCCTGAGCACCCAACTCACGTGCAGCGTGCCAGGTTTCTGTTGAAGGGCGATGATAATGTCCCCATGAGAGGGCGATAGAAATGTCCCCTAATCTAAGGCTCCGAAGGAGGAGCCTAGATTGGAGAGGACATGGATGAACGACAAGGAATTGAGACGAGGCGAGGTGCTGGGCCGGGTGAAGCGAGGCGAGTTGAAGCTGAGCGAGGCGGCGCGGATGCTGGATTGCAGTTATCGCCAGAGCAAGCGGATCTGGAGGCGCTACAGCGCGGGAGGGACAAAAGCATTGAAGCACGCCAACGTGGGCCGGGTATCGAACCGCGCCAAGCCGGCGGAAGTTCGCAAGCGAGTGCTGCAACTGGTGCGCGAACACTACTCCGGCGAACCGCACGAGCGCTGCGGGCCTACTCTGGCGGCCGAGCATTTGCGAAAGGACCACGATCTGCAAGTATCGGTGCGGACATTGCGGCTCTGGATGCTCGCCGCGGGCCTGTGGAGCCGCCGCCGCAAGCGCCAGCCGCATCGCTCGCGGCGGCAGCGTAAAGCGCACTTGGGCGAGCTGATCCAGCTCGACGGTTCGCACCACGAGTGGCTCGAAGCCCGCGGGCGGAAAGGTTGCCTGATGAACTTCGTCGACGATGCGAGCGGTCTGGCGCTGTGCCGCTTCTCGAGCGAGGAAACGACTTGGGCGGCGGCCGATTTACTCCAGGCCTGGGTGCGTCAATACGGCGTTCCGAAGGCGTTGTATTGCGACTGGAAGAACGTCTACAAGCGCCAGCCAACGTGGCGTGAAGCGCTGGAAGGCAGCGAGCCCGAGACGCAGTTCGGACGCATGTGCGCCAAGCTCGGCATTGGCATCATCGCCGCTTCGTCACCGCAAGCGAAGGGCCGCGTGGAGCGCCATCACGGCACCCATCAAGACCGCCTGATCAAGAAGATGCGGCTCCAAGGCATTGCCGATTACGAGGCGGCAAAGCGCTATCTGGACGAGCAGTATCTGCCAGAGCACAACGCCAAGTTCTGCTGTGAGCCGTCGGCGGGAGCGGACTTTCATCGGCGCTTATCGAAGCGTCTGGACTTGAAGTGGGTGTTTTGCTTGGAGGCCGAGCGGGTGGTATCCAACGACCTGGTGGTACGTTTCGAGAACCGTTTTCCGCAGTTGAAACCGAAGCGCAATCAGGGCTTGGGAGCGGGTGGGAGAGTCACCGTGCAGCAAGCGCGCGAGGGCGAGTTGCAGGTGGCCTGCGAGAGCCGCGCGGTGGCGTTTGAAGAGATCGTCGGGCCGCAGCGGCAGCCGCGTCCAGAGCCGAAACAACGAGCGGCTCGGAAGCGGCCCAAGCCAGCGGCGGACCACCCCTGGCGTAAATCGCTGAAGTCGAAAAAGCGCGTGGCGGCGACATAAAAAAGGCAGGGCTATGGAAATGACGGGCCGGATGGAAAGCGTGGAAAACCTCGGCGAACAGCGCCGAGGGTTCGCATCGCAACGACAGGTTTCCCACCCTTCCCACCGTCCCTTGGGAATCGCTAAAGCGATTCCCACATTCCCACAGCCCCGACGACGATACTCTCTTACAAACTTACAAACAACAAAACCAAGGGGACATTTCTATCGCCTCTTGACAAATAGCGCAACGCGGCCTTCCCGCCGTAGGCGTGGTACATCACGACTAGGGCAATGGCACGCGATGCCAAGCAAAAATCTGCGACGACGGCCAAGCCGCTGAAGCCCGCCAAGGATACTCAGCGGCGAATGGGTCCGATCGCACGGAACTCTTTCAAAAATCTATTGCAGCGGGCAATCACTCCGCCCGCTGTGAAACCTCAGCCAAAATCGACTTGAAGATCAGGTTCCCCTGGTCGCGTCGGTTGTACCGATAGCTGTACTCATCCAAATAGGTCTGCAAGTACTTCTTGCTGACCGAGTGATAGACTCCACCGATCCCGCGCTTGATGAGGCTCCAAAAGCCCTCAACGCTGTTGGTGTGGATATCTCCCATCACGTAGACTTTCGCCGCGTGGTGGATGCGCCGGTGCTTGTAACCCTTGGACTCGCCATCCGCATCCTTCATGTACGGAACGCCATCGTAGCCTTTCCACTCATCGGTATAGATGGTGCTCTTGGGGAGCACGTGCTTTGAGACGAGCGGCAGCAGGGTTGAGCCTTTGGCGTCCTCGGTGGTTCGTGCCACGACGCGGCCCTTGCGCTCGACAATGCCGACCACGGGCATTTTCTTCTTGTCGCCACGACCAGGACGACCGCGCGAACCTTTGCGACGGCCACCATAGTATGTTTCGTCCATCTCCACCGTCGGCCCCTCCAATTCGAGATCGTCCTCGGACATCAGCGACCGAATCTGCCTGAACATTCTCCACGCGGTCTTGTAGGTGACGCCGGTTTCGCGTTGAATCTGTTTTGCAGAGATCCCGCAACGGGTAGATCCCATTAGGTACATGCTGTAGAACCAAAGACGGAGCGAAGTGGTGGACTTCTCAAAGATGGTTCCGGCCAGCGGGTACACTTGGCTGCCGCAATACCCGCAGGCGTAGGCGGTACGCTTGCTTACGCGGTGATGCTTGCGGTCCTTGCCGCACTTCTCGCAGCGAGTGACGCCGCCGGGGAAGCGCTGTTCCTTGATGTATTCCAGGCAAGCGTCGTCATTCGGGAACTCATCATTGAAGTGAAGTGGTTGATGGTGTACCGCAGGTGAGCCGGAATCGATTGCTGGGCCTTGATTTCCGCTTGGCTCCGTCGTTTCTTGCGGTGCTGTGAGCAGGTTTGAGCGGGTTTTGGAAAATTCGTACTCCTTTTGTTCGCCTTTTTTGGCGGGCGCGGTGCAGGCGCGCCGGTGGGAGTGGGGTTGTTGGGAGCCAGAGACCGGCTGATAGCCCGACGGAGGGCTAATACGCTGGCAATCCGGTCTAGGAGTAGGTCCTGCAGCACGGTCGAGTGATTTTCCCCTGACCACGCGCCACAGGCGCGAGGCGGCACGGCGGAGCCGTGCGCCACGCCGGGGGCCGTCGCCGAAGCAGCACGCTGGCGGCATTGGGGGCTTGCGGTGTTGCGTTGCGGGGCCCGGTCTTGTGAGTTGGGCCGCGATGTTGACCGCAGCCTTGCGGCCGCGGCTCGGTTGCTGGGGCGTTGGCGGGCGGTCAGGTTGATGGCGTCAATGTCGGGGGGCGGGCCGTCTCCCCGGTGCCATTCGATGCCGGGTCCGGCGATCATCGAGGGGCCATCGTCGTCTTGCCAGATGAGATAGGCGGGGCCTTCGGTCTTCTTTTGGGAGTAAAGCGCTTCGAGCCGCTCCAGATAGCGGACTACGTCGGTGTAGTAGCACCAGTATTTCATTGCTTCAACCCCGCGGCTTGTTTCTCTTCGAGGGTCTTCATGCGCTCGATGACGTCGTTGTAGACGCTGGAGCGGAAGCCGTAATCGAGGGCGGTGCGGATGAGTGAAGAGCGTCCGGGCTCGATGCGTTTGTCGCGCTCGATGAGGTCGTAGAGGATTCCGACGGCCTTGCTGACACCTTCCTGGAGTTGCAGGGCGGCGTGCGAGAGGGATTGCTCGCGGAGGCGACGAAGCTTGTCTTGGAAATTGTCGTCCTCGCGGAGCCAGCGGCGGAGACTGCTCTCGCCGACCTCGGCTTGGCGGGCGGCGGCGGCGATCGATCGCGACGTGAGCAGGGCTTTGATGGCGCGTTCTTGCGACGGCGTTAGGCCGTCGTTTCTGTCGTTGGACTGATTGAGAACGGTTGAGCCGTTGAGCCGTTGAGCCGCTGAGCCGTTGAGCCGTCGTTTCTGTCGTTCGACGAATTGATGGCCGTTACGTTGCTGCTGGATGATTCTTTCATTGTGCGAGATACCTCACGTTTACGCTAGCAGGCCGGTGGGGGTTGATTTCGGGGTCTTGGGGCCAATGGGTTGATTTTATTGAGAATAGATTTCTTAAATTTCCGTGACTGGCTGCGGGAGTTTTTGGAAATGGGGTGTTTTGTCAGCGACCGACTGCTTTGCAAGCACGGATCGCCGGATTTCGCGCGGGGAGTACAGCAGCCAGTTTCGGCCGGATCCCCCCCGGTTTCCCAGCGCCGAATCAACTTCGGGTCCGGCTACCGTCTCTACTGCGGAAGAGACGGGGACACGCTGGTCATTCTGCTTGCCGGGGGCACGAAGAAGCGACAAGCGCGGGACGTTGAGGACGCCAAACAGCGCTGGGACGACTACAAACGGCGCAAGAAGATCGAAGGATGACACCATGCCATTGGCAAGGAATTTTCGCGAGACGATTTGGGAGAAGGCACAGCAGAACTCCGGGTTTCGCCGAGCGCTGTTGACCGAGGCAGTCGAGAATCTGCTCGCCGGCGATCTCGAGACGAGTAAGGGACTTCTTCGTGATTACATCAAGGCGACCATTGGCTACCGTGCCCTGAGCGAGGCGGTCGGCACTCCGGAAAAGAGCCTCATTCGGATGTTCGGGGCCAAGGGGAACCCGCGAGCGTCTCATCTATCTCGGGTCATCGAGGCCCTACAGCGCCATGAGGACGTGCGGCTGAAAGTCAGCGCAAGCCACCGCGCTGACGCGGCTTGAAGAACTCCGTTCACTTGGGATCCGAAAAGTCGCAGGCTGTCCCGACTTTCTTGGACTTTCATTGGTTGGGGAAGTGTTGTCTGGTGAGAGACCGGCCGCGAGGCGGCTGGCCCTGGAGCCCACCCCAACCCCCGAACGACCGTTGCTAACGGTCGTTCGCCAGAAGCAGAATTCCGGGGGTGCGGGGACGCCGGGCCTCAAGGACCGGCCTAGGCAATCAAGCTATTGAGGGTGGCTGGCCGACCGGTGTCCTGGAAAGTCGTAGCCTGACCCGACTTTGTCGACTTTCTGAATCCGCGGATTCATAGAAGCAGACATTCCGCGACTTTCTCTTTGGATTGGGCGGGTAAAGATTCTTTATTCAGGCTCGGTCCCTGCCCCCCCTACTTCCCCCTTGGAGTTCGGGCTCCGGTCCCCGAACTCCTCCCGAACTCCTATCACGCGCTTGCAGCCGCACTCTTGCCGAATAAGCCTCTCACGATATCAATAGCACCCGAGACCTCAGACAGGCCCCCGGTCAAGATGGCGAAGCCAAGTTTGACAGTCTGCTGGCCGGCCTGTTCACCTGCCTTTTTCGCAAAGCTGTCCACGAAAAGACGTATAGGGCTCTTGCGCTCTTCACTGTCAGGCTTGGGTTTTGCCTTCGTCTGCGGGATCTGCTTCAAGAGTCGATCCTGCGCGTTCGGAGGCATCACGGCAATGGCAAGAGTCGCGAAAGTCTTGCCGGACAGCTTTACAACCGAGGAACTCATGCCGGACTCGAACAATCCGTAGTTCTCTCGAACCAACTTCCGCGCGTAGTCACGGACGAGACCGTCGTCGATCTCGAAAGTAACATAGGCGCCGTCTGGGACCCTTTCGGCGCGTTCGAGCACTCGTGCAAGCTCCGTTCGGCACCACTCATCTGTCCTTTCCGAATCACGGTAGCTCAACTCGTCACGAATATTGCGTACTTTACGAGGAGAGGTGCGTAGGAGCCGCGCCAGCTCGTAGTCTTCTGGGGGCTTGGACCGCCAATGCGGGTGATGCCTCAGGAGCATCTGCACGAGTGCGATTGTCGTCTCGCGACCGGGAAGGCTGCCCAGTCCGCGGTCCACAAATGCGTCCAAGAGATCTTCCAGAAACTCCGTATCTCGCAAGTTAGCGGCGATTTTTCGTATCTCGCTCATGAGTTTGGCCTCCCGTTCCGGATCTCGGCTACCCGATTATACTTGGCCTCGCCGATCTGATCCCAATGGTCGTACCGATATCTGCTAATCTAGCCTCGTGATAACATAGGCCCCCGGCGGCTCGTCAATGGCAAAGCGCACGACTAAAAGACTGTCAACTGTCCCCACCCTGTACGAAATCCTTGGTTCTGGAACGGAAGCCGCCAAGGAGTTCGCCCGTGTCGTCGATCTGCTTCTGTTTCATGAGGCTCGCCGAAAGGGCGGCACATCCGTCATCTACGACGACGCGGCGGGCGACTATGCCGGTTTAGATGCCCTTTACGAACGAACCGGCTTTCAGCATAAATACTTCTCGTCACCCCTAACCGACGGTCAGCGGCAGCAGATCAAACACTCGCTCGAAATGACCGTCGAGAAGTGGAGCGTCCGCAAAGGGGCGAAAAAAAAGCGCGGTCCCGGTATCGACCGGTGGGTACTCGTCACCCCCCAAGACCTCAAGGAATCGGCCCGCCGCAAGAGCGGCGGTGACGTCACATGGCTCCAGAATCTGGGCAAAGGCGTGCCGTTCGAAATCGAACACTGGGGCCATAAGAAACTGCAGGCGCTGTTTCTCGAGACCCCGTCCCTCTGTCTCTTTTACTACCCGGGTCTGTTACCTGATGGAGCGGCTCGAAAGCGAACGATCGAGGACACCCGGCGACGTTATGACGACAACTTTCTCCAGCATCATCGCGAGATCCACTTCATCGGGATGTCGGTCCTTAAGGAGGAGGCGGCCAAGGGTGTTGCCATCGATCAAATCTACATTCCGCTGAAGGTGGTGAGCGCGGACGCGGATGTCAACAAACCAGACATTGCGCGCAATGACCCGCTGGGTCTCCTCGAGCGGGGCGGCAAACATGTTGTCCTTGGCGATCCTGGTTCCGGCAAGTCCACCCTCTTGAAGTTCTTGGCTCTCGCCGGGCTCTCGGAGAAGTTGCAAAAGCGCTACAGGACGGGCAAAGACGAGCGCCGCCTCCCGGTCCTCGTCATCCTGCGGGACTACGCCGATCGCCTCAAAGAGGGCAAGAATCTTCCCCTCTTGGACTACATTCAGGAGGTGGCTCAGGCGGACTTCTCACTCAACAGCGCCGATGCCGAGTTCTTCGAGTACTATTTGGAACACGGGGAAGCGGTTCTGCTCTTCGACGGTCTCGACGAACTCACCGAGCGCTTCAAGAAGATCATCCGCGACCGCATTCGCGCCTTGGGAACCACCTACCCCGGAAACACCATCATCGTTACCTCCCGCATCGTCGGGTACTCCCATCCCTTTCGGTTCGACGAGTCGGAGTACCGCCACCATAGGGTCGCGCCACTCCAACTGCCCGAGATGAAGAGCTTTATCAAGGACTGGTATGCCGCCCGCGTCGATTCCAAGGCTCTGCGGGAACGGAATATCGCCGATTTAACTCGGATACTAGAGGACCAAAGCCAGGTTGCCATTCACGACCTGGCCCGGAACCCGTTGCTGCTGACGATCATTGCCCTCGTTCACCGCGTAGACGCCGTGCTGCCGGACGCGCGTGTTGTCCTATACCAGAAATGTACCGAGACATTGCTAAACACGTGGCACTACTGGAAATACAAGGACCAAGAGGGTCCCAAGAAAGGCAAGATCGAGCGCCGCAACCGGACTCGGATGGAGGCTATTGCTCACTGGATGCAGTGCCGGGGAGCGGAGAGTGAAGACAAACGCTCCATCGCTCCCCACAAGGAACTGGCGGACTTTCTGGCGGAGCATATCGCTGCCAAAGAGAAGGCGCGAGACCCGGACGACGAGCCGCAAGATCTCGCGGAAGAGTTCTTGGAGTTTGTGAAACAGCGCGCCGGCCTGCTTATCGAAGTCGGCGACCAGCGCTACAGCTTTGTTCATCTCACCTTCCAGGAGTATCTCACTGCGGCGTACTTTAGGACCCGCGCGGAGAACAAGGGGATCGAAGCGGTTTGGCGGGAACTCGGCCAAAAACGCTCGGAGTCACGATGGCATGAAGTGATCCGGCTCTTCACTGCGGCGCTCAGCAGTGACGAGGCACAGGAGCACGTCGTGGCCGCCCTCTTGGAACACGAGAAGGAGGACAACTGCGCAAAACTCCTCGGCGGTTTCCTTTTGGACGGAATTGCGTCGGCGGAAGAGCGGGAGAAAGAAGTAGTCGGCCGCCTATTCACTCGCGCCGGCACGGCGGAATCCGGGGATCGACTACAGCTCCTCATCGAGCCGCTTCGCTTGTGGGTGTCGAAAGATGAGTCGAACCAGGAGAACGGCGCAGACTGGCTCGCCAGTGACTTTGTTCGCAAAAAAGGAGCGGCCACAAGAGAGCGCTTGTTCCTCACTGCAATTGCCGCCCAATTCCCCCACGATAAGCTCGCGGAAGCAGCCAGTCGGGCGCTTCCGAATGCGAGTGTGCCGTTCGGTCTGCTTTTCGACCTGCCCGCAAAAGAGCCATCCAAGGCACTCATTCAGAAATACCATTCGACGCACCGAACGACGCAGCAGATTTGGTCTCTGGAAGGCCCGTCCTCAAACTTCGCCGCCGCGACCACCCAGTTTGTCGATTCCCTTGTTTCGGACGATTCGATGGTGGAGGGCGCCTTCACAGTTGCGCTCACTTGCGGTATTTCGCGCGGGGGACCCGCCCTGGATCGATTGTCCAACATGGTGCGGACGAGCCCTCACCGAAATGAGTCACTTTTGGGCTGGGCTCGGGATCGGGCTCGGGATCTGGCTCGGGCTCGGGCTCGGGCTCTGGATCGGGCTCGGGCTCGGGCTCGGAATCTGGATCGGGATCGGGCTCGGGATCGGGATCTGGCTCGGGATCTAGCTCGGGCTCGGGCTCGGGCTCGGAATCTGGATCGGGATCGGGCTCGGAATCTGGATCGGGCTCGGGCTCGGGCTCGGGATCGGGCTCGGGCCTACATCGCCCTTGTCTTTGATCTCAAGCCGAGGCCTCAGTGGGACGAAGCTCTCAAGACCAGCCTCTTGCCTCGCATACCTAAACTGAACCGCCTATTCGACGAGAGCCTCTGGGCGGAAGTTGAGAATCGCTTTCGAGAGGGCAAGTCGACCATTGGTAACTGCTTCTTTGCAGGGTGGCAGCTCCTCACCGACTCTACTCTTTACATCTTCGGGCATCACGACAAGCCGGAAGAGTCGCCCTTCGCCAGGATCGCCGAGTTGACGCGCGACTACGACCACCCGGCCCTGCGCGTCGCGCATTGCATCCGCGACCTCGCCTACGGCGATGAATCGCGCACCGATGACCTCGTCGCGATGGTGAAGTCCAAAGATCGGGCCTTCCGCAAGATTTTCGAAGACGCCCTTTGGATCGACCCGCCCGCTAAGGCAAAATCCCGGCGACGGCAGCGATGATGCTGCAACTCACCCTCTTCAAAGGAAAGTCTGGGAAAGTCTAAAGTCTGGGACATCCATGATAGGTATCTGTCAAGTGCTCTCAAGGGGTTGACGCAGTAACCCCGCTCCCTCGTGGTGGCAAGGGTTGTGGGACGATGCCAAGAGTTTCGGCGGCGGTTCTTTGCGAATCGGTGGTGGGGTCCCGGGGACCAGACATCCATGTGCCACCTCGGGCCGCTCTATGGGCGAGCAGCCTTCGCGGAAGAGATCCGCACCCGCCGGTCTTTGTGGGCCGGCCTCCGCCTCAACAGGTCGTATGTTTGTGGAGCGGATTGCTTTGGTGAAGTCTCGGAGCTGAGGCCTTGGGCTGGTCCAACGCGGCGATCACCGAGCGCCGTTGGCCCGGCGCTCCCAATGGCATCTTGGTTTGGCGGCGACGCCCTAGTGTAGTGCGCCAATAGTACCGCAACGTATAGATTTCGGTTGGGGAAGAGGGAAGCCCGTTGAAACGGGCTGACAAACCTTGAGCGGCAGGGCTCACCAGCCGTAAAACGACTGGCCTGGAAACACCAAGCCGCCTGAATGCGGCTCAAATGGTCCGTATCACGCCGCTAACGAGGCACGGAAGCGACTCGCCATACGTTACGGTCTGATTGGCGCACTACCCTAGCAGCCCGTGGTGCAAGTCCGAGGACGCGAAAAAAGGGGACAGCCAGCCCATTTCCTTTCGGCGAAGCGCTGATTTTTGAATGGATTGGAGAAGCGGAAATAAGTGGCAGTCCCCCTTTTTCGTCCGAGCACACTTTTGCCACGGACTGCTAGGCGATGATCTTTTTCGCGACAACTCCCGCCACGCTGGTCAGCCTAAAATCGCGGCCGGAATAGCGGCAGGTCAGCTTTTCGTGATCGAATCCCAGCAGGTGCAAAGCCGTGGCGTGGAAATCGTGCAGGTGCATGCGGTCTTCGACGGCGTGGTAGCCGATCTCATCGGTGGCGCCGCAGGAAAAACCGGCCTTGACGCCGCCGCCGGCCATCCAAATCGTGTAGCCGTAACGGTTGTGGTCGCGGCCGTCGCCTCCCTGGGAAACCGGAGTGCGGCCGAATTCGCCGGCCCAAATCACCAGCGTGTCCTCGAGCAGGCCGCGCGACTTGAGGTCTTTGAGTAACCCCGCGATCGGCTTGTCGACTTCCTTGGCGTTGCCGGTGTGCTTTTCTTGCAGTTTGCCGTGCTGGTCCCACTTGTAACTGTGGGTGCACTGAATGTAGCGCACGCCGCGCTCGGCCAGACGACGGGCCAGCAGGCACTGCCAGCCGAAATCGCTGGTGACTTCTTCGTCCAGGCCGTAGAGCTTCTTGGTGGCTTCTGATTCCTTGTCAACCTCAAATGCTTCGGGCGCTTTCATCCGCATGCGAAACGCCAGCTCGGGCTTCCACTCTGGACACGGGGGCCGACGGGGACCGCGCGACAGGCCGCGGGTCTCTTCGAGCCCCGCGCTACGGGTTACCTGGAGAACCGACTTACAATTGCGAATGCCAGTTCATGGACGGATCCGGGTTCGCGGCCGGTTGGCTGCTACTGCTTCCCCAGGCAATACAAAGCAGCCATCGTCCGAAAGTAAATCCGCCCATCAACAATCGCAGGCGTGGCGAAGCATTGGTCCTCGAAGTCGTTGACGGTCAGCACTTCCCATTGTCCCCGCGGTTTGACGACGCTCACCTGGCAGCCGGCGCTGGTCATGTAGATTTTGCCGTCCGCCGCAACGGGCGAGGCCCAATACTTGTCGATCGCATCAGGCAGACGAGCCTGCTTGATAGGCTGGCCGCTTGTGGGATCCAGGCTCGTTGCGATACCGCCGTCTTTGACGAGCCAGAGGATGCCGTTGTAGAGCAGGGGAGAAGGGGTGTTGGGCAGCCCCCGGCGATACCTCCACAAAACGCCCGTATCGGAAATGTCGCCCCTTCGTCCTTGCGGCCGGACCGCAATGATATTGTTCCTCGCCGTGCTCTTGGCGATGTGGAGATCCCAGTCGCTGTTGTCGAGGACGCCGTCGGCGTCGAAGTCCGTCTCGTTCCAGTTATGTTCTTGCCGCATGCGGGGATCCGGCGCCTCTTCACGAGACAACACGCCGTCTTTGTTGGCGTCGTGCTTGGCAAGGACCTCCTTGAACGGGAGCGGAGGCGGCTTCTCCTGTCCAGGGTCGCCGCCGATTTCCCAGCCGCTGATGTAGATCGTGTCGCCGTCAACGAGCGGTACTGACTTCACTTGCCAAGCCATCCCGGTCACCCACCACAGCTTTTTGCCGGTGGCTAGCTCGTAGGAGATGATGACGTACGCCCCGGGCACGATCACCTCGGCGGGCCCGTCTTTCGGACGATAGATGCCCGGAGTCGCATAGCCGCGGCTGACTTCGGGCCGCCCGGTTTTCCAGCGCACCTTGCCGGTTTTCTGATCGACGGCGATGACGTAGGAATCATGGTCCTGGTCGCAGATCAGAATCAGCATCCCGTCAGCCAAAATCGGAGACGACCCGTGCCCGTTGGCATTGTCGAAAGGACCGAGAAGGAGCCGCCAACGCTCTTCGCCGTCAGGTCCGTAGGAGAGCAAGCCGAAATCCCCGAAAAAGACGTACACATTCGTACCGTCGGTGACCGGGCTAGGCGAGGCCGGCCCATTCGTCTGCTGGAAATGTTCGGTTCGCGGCCGGGGAGCTTCGCGGCGCCAGAGGATCTTGCCCGTTTCGCGGTCCAGACAGAACGTCAACAGCACCTGGCCATCGTAGGCCGTCAGAAAAATGCGGTCCTCGGTGAGAACCGGGGATGAGTGTCCCGGAGGCAGGGGGGTCTTCCAAACGACATTCTTGGCGGGGCCAAATTCGAGCGGCACTCCGGTGGATGGCGAGATTCCCAGTCCATCCGGGCCACGGAACTGAGGCCAGTCGGCGCCGGAAACGGCAGGGACGCTTAGCGCTACGGTTAGGAGGGTTCCGAGAATCGAAAGGTTAGAGGCCATGGGAATCGATCACAAAGCGGAGATTCTGAACCGTTTCATTGTAATACCGAGTAGTCCCGAAAGTCTCGCGGCTGAATAGTGAAACAGTTGCACGATGGGCTAGCTCGCATCGAGATCAGGTTCAAAGACAACGACCGAGACAGCCCCGTGGCGGCTGCTATGAGTTGGGGTGAAGCCGAGCGCATCCAGATGCGCCTCGATCCAGGTTTGGATGTTCCCCCCGAAGCGTGCGACCAACACAATTCGGCGGCGGGAAGTCAGCGACGACAGCTTCTGCTTGAGATAAGGGGCTGTCTCGGCGTTGACCTCGAAAGGCAAGATGATGACCGGCCGGCCGAGAGGGTAGGCAGTCAGGGGCGCGAGCAGGAACCCCCTGTAGCCCGGGTCGGAAAGCCATTGCGGGTTGGCGGCCTCGAAGAACCCGCTGCGAAACAGGACGGCTGTATCATCTTCACCCGTCATGGATTCACCCGCCACGGACCGCGCCGTCTCGATCGCGCTTCGCCAGTCATCGCGCTCGTGTTGGGGCCAAAAGCCGCCGCTCAACCCGTGCGCGGTGATCCCGGCGATGAGGACCATTATGGCAACGACGCGCCTAACGCCCGCGGGCTCGATCCTCACCAAGCAGCCGCCCAGCAAGGCGAGGCCCGCTATCTCCGGCAAGAAATACCTCTCAATGAAGACATGCGCGGAGCTGAACGTCGAAATCACAAAAAGCACCAGCGGCGGCGAGATGTAGAGGGCGGCCGCCAGGCCGAGAAACCGCCCGTCAATGCCACTGAATCTCCATTGGGAAAGCGGGTGGACGAACGACGCGCACACCAGTCCGGCAAATACGCCGACCGTCACAACGGAAGGAATAAAGGCGCCGATCAGACTCGCGGCCGAGGGGGCCGCCGCGTAGGCCAGCGACTGCACGGAGTTGCTCAGCACGAGAAGGTTGGGCAAGATTGGGAAAGCCAGCGCCCCGAGGATGACCGCTGCAACCCCTAGCCGTTTCAGGACAGGCGGGTCAATGTCCCTCCAGCGCCAGATCACATAGCCCGCATGCGCGATCAACACCGTGCCATACAAGTAATGCAGGTGAAGCATCAGGGCCGCCAGTAGCCCGTATCCGATACCGCCCCAGAACGTTCGCCCTGCCAGCAGCCGCCCCAGCATCGCGGTGGAGGCAATCGCGGCGAGCAGCGCCAGGGAGTACGGGCGAAAATCGGCGGCGGCGAATATGATTCCGGGAGACACCACGAAAAATGCGACACACAGCATGGCGCCCTCGCTGCCAACCGAGCCGCGAGCGATTCGAAAAAGCAAGAAGGTGGACAGTCCCATTGCTGCCGTCGAGGGCAGTCTTAACAGCAGTTCGTTCCCTCCCGCGGCGCTCGCGATGACCCAGGCGATAACCGAATACAGCGAAGATTGAATTCCTAACTGGGGCAGGGAAGTCATCCCCCCGGTCGTCTCCGCCCAACTTCGCGTAGCGTAATAGTAAGTGCCCGTTTCGTCCAGCCAAAGGCTGGATCCCAGGGGCATGATCCAAGTTCGCAGTACAGCAACGGCCGTCAAGGACCAAAAGATTGCGGTCCAGTTTCTCTCGATTGGATCGTAGATCCGGCGTGCAAGCGAATTCACGGGAGCGTGGGCGCCGAACGAATCAGGCTATGGACGCCGAGGTGGTCATCAGGGATTCAGTCTAGCGTTCCGGCCGCGGGCACAAAACTCGCGGCGCCTTCAGAAAAGAATCGGATTCGGAAAGTGGCTTTCGACGAAGTCCCGGTAACGATCCAAAGTCATCTCGGCCGGAAGGAATGCCGTCGACTTCGTTCCGTGATCATACCTGCTGAACTTCGTCAGGTATTGTTGCTCGTACTCACGGTCTTGGGGGCTCATGTATTTCTCGGCTTTGCCGACAAGCATGCTGTGATAACGCACGATCCAGGCGACGTGCGGAGGCACGTGATCCTTGATGCGCGAATATGCAATCTCATCGTGACCGAATTGAAAAATGACGTTGTCCAGTCCCGCTTCGGGTTCGCGTTCCTCGACAGGCTGGGTGAAGCAAACAACGTTTTCCGGAGCTTCCCCGGCCAGCAAGGCCACCTTTCCAAGGTCATGCAGCAGCGCGGTCAGCAGCATCGTTTCGTCTAGCGCCTTGTCTCGCTCCATGACCTGCAATATCTGGCAGACGTGAACGTACTGGCTGGTGACGCCCAGCAGGTTGTCCGATGGATCGATGCAAAGTGACAGCTTTTCGATCAGATCCCAGACGCGAAACTTACCCAAGACCGGGCTTTCGTACTTCGCTTTGAGCGCCCGGACGTCCTGTTTTGTCTGCTTGCGATGGCGCTCTTCGATCCCGTCGGCTCTCGCTTTGAAACGCTGTCTAGGGGTGTCTGTCGGGGTGGGCAGATTGCTCATGGCGCGAGCGACGGCGAGAATGCGGCCGTGAAACTTGTAGCCCACTGCCAGCCCCGCCAGCCCCGCCGCGCAACTTCCCGCGCCTAGTTCCAGTAATCGTCTCCGATTCACGCTAAGACTCTCCAGTACCGACCGCTATCATACAAGAGATTCGTCGCCCCGGAAAACCTGCCGGCGAACGCCGATTCCTTGATTCGCGGGGGACTCAACGCGATCAAGATCCCGGACCCAAAGCCCGCCGTTTGTTTTGCCGATCGTTACCGTGCTTTCGCAAAGCAATACAGCGCGCCCATCGTGCGCAGGTAGATCCGCCCGTCCGAGACAGCCGGGGTAGCGTAAATTTCCTCGCCGAAATCATTCGTCGCCAGCACCGGCCAATCCCCCGCCGCTTTCAACACCGAGACCTTGCCGTTCTGGCTCGCCATGTAGACCTTGCCGTCCGCGCCGATGGGTGAGGAATAGTAGTCGTCCACTGCGTCGGGCAGCCGTCCCTGTTTGAGGACTTTGCCGGTTTTGGGGTCGAGCGTCGTGACAATCCCGCCTTTTTTCACTCCGAACAGGACGTCCTTGTAAAGCAGCAACGACGGCACGTCGGGGAGCGACTTCTGGTACTTCCAAAGAACGTGCGTGCCGGTCACGTCACCTCGCCCGCCGAGGCGAACCGCCATGGTGGAATTGCTTGAAGTTCGCCGCGAGCTGTAGTAGAACCACTCGCGCTTGTTGAACATCCCGTCTTTGTCGAGGTCCTGCATGTCCCAACTGCCGGGCAGCCAGGCTTGAGGGATTTCCGCTTTCGAAATCCGGCCGTCTTTGTCTTTGTCGTGATCCGCGATCGCTTCTTGAAAAGGAGGCAGCACCAGCCGCGCAGTCGGCATTCCGCCCGGCGCCCAGCCATTGAAGTAGAGCGTGTCGCCGCCGATGACAGGCACCGATTTGACCTGGTAGGTCAGGCCCCGCACTCGCCACAACTCGTCGCCGTTGTCGATGGAATAGCTCACCATCTGGTAGGAGCCCGGAACGATCAGCTCCGCCGGGCCGTCTTTGGGCCGGTAGACCAGCGGCGTGGAAAAGCTGTGAACCATGTCGGGCCGCTCCCTTTTCCAGGCGATGCTGCCGTCGTCCTTGTTGAACGCGATGACGTAAGCTTCGATGTCCTGGTCCACAACCATGAGGACCTTGCCATCGGCCAGCACGGGTGACGCCCCCATGCCGTGAAAGTTCGTGAACGGCCCGAGCGGTCGCGTCCAGCGCTGCTCGCCGTCCGGCCCATAGGAAACCAGACCGTAGCCGCCGAAAAAGACATAGACGTTTTCGCCGTCGGTGACCGGACTCGATGAGGCCTCGTCGTTGAGCCGGTTCATTTTCTCCAGCCGGCGGCTTGCCGCTGCCCGCCGCCACAAGACCCGGCCGCTCGCACGGTCAAGGCACAACGTCAGCAGTTTCTCGTTTTCGTGCCCGGTGAGAAAAATACGGTCTTCGGTAAGCGCCGGAGACGACTTGCCCACCGGAAGCTTCGTTTTCCAAACAACATTCCGGCCGGGGCCGAACTCCAGCGGCAGGCCCGTGGTTTCGGAGACCCCCAGTCCGTTGGGTCCGCGGAACCGCGGCCAATCGCCAGCCCTGGCTCCGCCAGCGCCCTGAAGCATCAAGACGGCCACCAGCCATACCAGCGGGAGTGATATGTGGCTCATCGAATTCGCCTCGGCATACAGAGGACTATAGCGCAGTCTGCCCGGCATCTTTCCCTAACCCGCTCTTCCCACCAGGTGGCGAGGCGAAGTGCGTAAGAAGCCCGTCAGTAAGAGGCGCGCGCCTCCTGGCGGGCTGCGCCGGCCTCCGGGCCGACGTCACCTCGACCCCTACGGTGAGCACGGCGAGCAAGTGCAACGAAGTAGTGGCGGGCCTATCGCGTGCTTCGGCCGTCAGGTGGCGAGAAATGCGGGCTAGTTCGTGGGGCCGACCTTTTCCGTCCGGCCAACGAGGGGCACTATCGTGCCTTTGCCGCAAATCGCCACGCCGCTGCCTTTGAGTGCAACCAGAATGTTGTAGAGCAGGGCGTAGACGACCTGCTCATTGATCGCTTGGCTTCCGGGCAGCCGAAAGGACGCGGGCAGCTCCTTTGAAAGCGAGATGCGGACGGCTTGCTCCAGCTTCCCTTGGGCATCGTGACTATTCGCAAGTACGAGCGGGGTCTGGAGCACCGCCCCGGAAAGGCCGTTGACGTAAAACTGACAGCGGGAGAACCAACCCACGTTTGCGGGGTCGCTCGCATCGAACAAGACGAGAGGATCTTTCGAAGACTGCGGTTTGGCGTCGACCGTGATGGCGCGACTGTCTTCGTTGATGCTGCACGCGAACCCGGCTTGGGTGGCCAAGTTGTGGATCATCTCGTGCTCAGGCTCGAGAGCGATCAAATCACGTTCCCCTGCCTGAATGTACTTCACGTATCAATTCTACCATCCGTACGCTTTCGTACAGCGAAGCGGGTTCGCTGGCGGCGTTGGCTACGGGGTCAGCCCGCCGGGTAATCACACGCGGCGGGCGGGCCTGGGATGAGCCGGCCTCATCGTCCTTGTTCAGCGACAGCTTGCCCGCGAGCAGCAGTCGGATCAGGAAACCCGCACTCCATCGCGCTCCATTTTGCCTTATTTTTCGGCCCGGAAAACGTCAATCTCAAACACACGATTTCGTCCCTTCCTCGTCAACCGTGTTGGTGACGTCGTCCGTTCTCGGTCACGCAAGTCGAAAATATAGGTAAGGCATGTGATGGCAGTTATTTGTCTGCCCCGAACCATCGCCAGCCCTGTAGCGCCCCGGCAGCAATACCGTATGATGGAATTCCTGGGAAGTTCAGGACGCGGAAGACCGAAGAAATGTCACGCCCCCGAGGCAGGAGGTCTGGAGATGAGCCCGCCGTTTTGCGCGGGATCTGAATAGGCAGGTACTGACGGGTCACGGCCCCGAACCAGAAAAGGAGTCCGTAGTGAGAAAACCGTTCACACGCTTGACCCACGCCGTATCGGGCGCCTTATTCTTTACGGGCGCCTTGTTTTTTACAGGCGCCCTCGCGGCCCAACCGCAGGGCTTCAACTACGACGAATCCAAAGTCCCGCAATACACCCTGCCCGACCCCCTCATCATGGCAAGCGGCGAACCCGTCAAAGACGCCCAAACCTGGAACAAGCGCCGCCGGCCCGAAATCCTGGAACTCTTCACAACCGAAGTCTACGGACGCAGTCCCGGCAAACCCGCCGGCATGAGTTTCAAAGAGTTCGACCGCGACGAGAAAGCGCTCGACGGAAAGGCCGTTCGCAAACAGATCACGGTCTACTTCAGCAGTGATAAGAAGGGTCCGTCGATGGACATCCTGGTCTATCTGCCCCGCTCGCAAGAGGGGCCCGTGCCAATTTTCGTCGGGCTCAATTTCGGCGGCAATCATTCGATTCAGCCCGACCCGGGCGTCAAGCTCTCCACTCAATGGATGCGGGACCGCCCCGAAAGCGGCGTAGTCAATCACCGTGCGACCGAGAGTTCGCGTGGCGCCGCCGCCAGCCGCTGGCCCGTGGACAAGATCCTGGCCCATGGATACGGCCTGGCGACGATCTATTGCGGAGACATTGACCCGGACTTCGACGACGGATTTAAGAACGGCGTCCACCCGCTTTTCTACAAAGAAGGGCAAAGCAAGCCCGGTCCCGGCGAGTGGGGCACGATCGCCGCTTGGGCGTGGGGGCTCGGCAGGGCAATGGATTATTTCGAGACGGACGACGAGATCGACCACGAACGCGTGGCGCTGCTGGGCCATTCACGGCTCGGGAAAGCTTCGCTGTGGGCAGGCGCGCGGGATACGCGTTTCGCGCTGGTCATCTCGAACGATTCAGGTTGCGGGGGCGCCGCTTTGAGCCGCCGCCACTTCGGCGAAACCGTGCAACGGATCAACACTTCCTTCCCGCACTGGTTCTGCGACAACTTCACCAAATACAACGAAAATGAAGCCGCCCTTCCCCTCGACCAGCACATGCTGATCGCCCTCATTGCTCCTCGTCCGGTTTATGTCGCCAGCGCTCAAGACGATCAATGGGCCGACCCCCGCGGCGAGTTTCTCTCCGCCAAGCACGCCGATCCGGTCTACCGCTTATTGGGAACCGGCGGACTGGGCGCCGAGCGAATGCCCGCCGTCAACCAGCCGGCCGGCAAAACCATCGGCTACCACATCCGAAGCGGCAAGCACGATGTGACCGATTACGACTGGGAACAGTATCTCCGCTTCGCTGACAGGCACTTAAGAACGGGTTCCCGGTAACTTCCAGACGTGGCTCAAGGCCGCCGCGCGGGGGGCTGGGGTTCTCTTCCTCGTTTGAGAAACAAAAAGGCGGTTGCGTGACCCCAACGAGTCACGCAACCGCCCAAAAGGAGAACAACTCATGAGCGATGACGTTCGATTCATTATAGCTCGATAACGTGATCTCGCATCCCGGCTTATCGCACGACGGCTTCATCCCTTTCCCGTGCCCGAATGCTCCCACATGGCATAATTGATCTCTATGGCCCAAGACAAAATCCGCCTGACGACGACCGTCAAGACCGCTGGTTGAGCGAGCAAGCTCAATCCGGCTCTTCTTGACCGGGTCCTCGGCAGTTTGCCGCGGCAGGTAAATCCGAACGTCCTTGTAGGATTTGATAAATCCGACGACGCCGGAGTGTATCTGCTCAACGAAACCACGGCCCTGGTTCAAACGGTGGATTTCTTCACCCCGATCGTCGATGACCCGGCGACGTTTGGAGAAGTCACCGCCGCCAATTCGCTCAGCGACATCTATGCCATGGGAGGCAAGCCGCTCACGGCCCTGGCGGTTGCTTGTTATCCGGCCAAAGGGGATCCCGAAACTCTCGAGCAGATCATGCGCGGCGGGCTGGTGAAAATGAGCGAAGCCGGCTGCGCCGTCATCGGCGGACACAGCGTTGCCGACGACGAGATCAAGTTCGGCTACGCCGTAATCGGGATGATCGACCCGGGCAAGATCCGAACGAACTCGGGCGCGCGAGCGGGCGACGATCTGGTGCTCACGAAGCGGCTCGGGACGGGGGTCATCTCCACCGCTCTCAAGCGCGGGCTGGCCTCCGAGGATCACGTCCAGGCCATGGTCGATTCCATGACGACGCTGAACGCGGCAGCGGGCGAGGCCATGGGACTTTTCCAGGTCCACGCAGCGACCGACATCACGGGGTTCGGACTGCTCGGGCATGCGCGCGAAATGGCCGCCGGCAGCGACGTCGGACTCGAGTTCGACCACACGAAGTTCGCATTCATCCCTGGAGCCCTCGAATACGCCCGGCAAGGGACGTTTCCTGGGGGACAGAAGAACAACCGCAGCTTCGCCGAGTGCGCGGTTCAGATAGAAGAGTCGGTGCCGCCGGAAATCGCCGGCTTGCTCTACGATCCCCAGACGTCGGGCGGACTGCTGATTTCCGTGGACCCGGCGGATACCGAGAGTTTGCTGGAACGGCTGCGATCCGCCCAAGCACCCGCGAACCGGGTAGGCAGGGTTCTAGCAGCAACCTCACCGCGGATTCGCGTGCGCTGAACCACTCCGCTATTCCGAGCCGCATCCTTATTCATCAGTGCGGTCATCCGCTGCCCCGCCGTAAATAGCCGCGGCCAATCATCACGCATTCGCCCGCAGCCGCGCCACGATTTCCATATGAAATGTTTGCGGGAAAAGGTCGACTAACGTCATCGATTCGATCTCCAGGCATGTAGCCCTCAAAGCGCGAAGATCCCGCGCAAGCGTGGCTGGGTCGCACGAGACGATGACGAGACTTGAAGGCTTGATCCGTGCCAGCTCCGCCGTCACGCGCGGCCCGAGCCCCGAACGCGGTGGATCGGCGATGACGAAATCGACTGGCTCGGTCACGCTTGGCAAAAACTCTTCGACATTAGCGTGAACAACACGGACCCGGCGGCCCGCCCGCTCGGCGTTGAACTGCAGCGAGCGAATTGCCTTGGCGCTGGAGTCGGCGGCGATCACTTCGTCGAATCGCTCGCCGAGCGGAAGGCTGAAAAGCCCGACTCCCGCATACAGATCCAGCGCGGCTCGGCCCGGCGCATCACCAACGCCCAACTCCAACAGTTTGTCCACCAAGAAGCGATTGACCTGGAAGAACGAACCCCCGGCAACTTGGAAATCATAGCCTCCGCACGAATAATCAATCGTTCCGTCTGGAGCAAATCCATCGATCCTCTCACCGCACAAGTCGAACAGCGCCTTGGGAATCGGGCGGCCGCCGCCGGACACCCTCACCTGCACATCCGTTTCGTTCGTGAAGAACTCAACCTCTCGCACGAACGACGGAAACCGGCGGTCGCGGACCATCTCTAGCAGGCCGGCATGAGCCCGGTTGAGTGCCGGGGAGTTGATCGGACAAGTGTTCGCTTCAATCAGCAAGTGCGAACCGGCTTCGAGAAAGCCGACGGCGAGTTTCTTCTCGCGCCCGCGCCCGCGCCTCCGAATGTGGAGTTGCGTCCGGTTGCGGTAACCCCACGGGTCGGCGGAAACGGTTTCGATCGGGCCTTCCCAGTCGATCTTGCCGACGCGCGAAAGAGTCTCCCGAAGAATCTGGACCTTGTACTCAACCTGTTTATCGGAAGAAATGTGCTGGTAGTGGCATCCGCCGCAGCGCTCAAACAACGGGCAGGCGGGGCCGATCCGCTCGGGGGAGCGCTGTTGCCACTCCGCCACGCGGGCGCGGATCAGCTTTGGAGTTTGGTGAAACGGCTCGATTTCCACCCGCTCGCCGGGAAGCACAAACGGAACAAGCGCGACGTGGCCGTCAAGCCGCCCAAGGCCTTGGCCGCCATAAACAAGCTTTTCGATTTCAATCGCGGGGCCCACCGTTTCAGGATACCGGGCGGCGCCCGAGGTCGATATCTGATGGGGCCGGGCCCGTTCGGAATCGGTATCCGTAGAGCACGGTTCGAAGAGACCTGGGGCCGGGCTAAACAGCCGCCCAGTGCTGCTTGAGGAACTTGGTTCCCTCGAAGGCGATGTCGTCCGTGGTGGGGGCGAGATCGCGCCAAATCGCGGTGGCCGCCGACAACTCGGCAATGGTCGAGTTGAACGACTCGATCGTCATCCAGTCGTCGTAACCAATTTCCTTGAGAGCGCGAAAGACACCGGCCCAGTCGGTGTGCCCGCTTCCAGGAATACCGCGATCGTTCTCACAGGCGTGCACGTGCTTGAGATGCTTGCCGCAAAGGCGGTAGGCATCGGGAACGTTCTTCTCCTCAATGTTCGAGTGGAAGGTGTCGAAGAGAATGCCGACGTTGGGATGGCCGACTTCTTCGACAAAACGCACTGTGTCGGCGGCGGTGTTGAGAAAGTAGGTTTCAAAGCGGTTCAGTGGCTCGACGGCAAGCTGGACACCGGCTTCTTCCAGTGTCGTGGCGATCCGCTGGTGGAACTCGACACCCCATTTCCACTCGTCGCCGGTGCGCCGCCGGCCGGGCAAGTGTCCAACGGGAGAATAGGTCGGCCCCGCGATCATCCCGGCGCCGACATCCGCGGCGGTGCGGATAAGTGTTTTCCAATGCTCGAGGGTGCTGGAGCGAACAGCGGCGTCATCGCTAATCGGATTCTTCCCCGGCGGGTTGACGGAGCAAAACGCGCAGGCCAGCTCATGCCTGGCCAGCGCCGACTTCAAGGCAACCGTATCGAGGTCCGCGGGATCGAAGACCGGAATCTCGATGCCGTCGATGCCGGCGTTCTTGATCGCCTCCAGAGGGATAGAGGAATCAAACGCCCCCGACCAAATCATTGTGTTGACGCCAAACCGCATGGGAATCTGCCTCCTGGTTTCGTTTGTTTGGGCCGCGGGAATGTCCGAAACCGGCGAAGCTCTCGGAACCGCGCCCCATGGCCGAACCAAGATTATGCCACGGGCGGGCTCGCGGTGGTGCAGCGGCGTTGCCCGGCAGCAGGCCAGATTGACGAAGAAAAGGCCGCAGGTCTCTTCGAGCCCTTCGCTACGGCATTTCGGACGTTAGCAAAGCAGGTTAATATAGATATAGGTGCATAAGCAGCTTGCGACGGTTCTTTGCCCGGTCTTGCTGATTGCTTTTCAGCAGGGGCCGGTTGTCCATTTCCACTTGGACGAGCACGCGAAGGAGCACGTCGAGGCAGAGCATGCGCAAGGGTTCGCGGCACACGTTCACCTTGACTCCCATGCACTGCCATCCGGCGAGCATGGCGGGCCGCAAGCCGCCCCCGTTGGCGGCGACGAAGACCTCGTTGAGATTTCTTGGCTGCAGTCGGAGCAACCGCAGGCGCCTCCTGCAGAGTGCGCCGCGGGGACGCTAGGTTCTTCGGTTTCCGCTGTCGTTGTTGTTCTCGCAAGCCCACGGCAAGAGCCGAGAATCCACGATCCCCCGTTCACGTCATCGCGAATCCCCCGAGCTCCTCCCACATGATTCCCGCCTAAGACTGCTTCCCTTCTTTGGGCCTTAGGGTCCGTGTGTGAGGTTGAATCATGATTGCGAGGGCACGCGTATACATGCGCCTGAGTCTTCTGGTCTGCTGTTTGGCGACAAGCGCCGGCGCCCAGGAGCTGACCGAGAGGCAGGCGCTGCAGCTTCTCCGAGAGAGTCCCTACCACCGAGAATTGCAGGCTCGCGTGGAGGTAGCGCGGGCGGAATCCCGGCGTGGCACGTTCTATCCGAATCCCTCCGTGAGTGCTTCGTTCGAGGGCGGCGGCCGAACGGATTTCTATCTCTTCGAGCAACCGCTAGCGGTGAATGGACGACTGGGCTTGTTGCGGCAGGCTGGTGAGTCGGCGATCGCGGTGGCCGAGGCCGGAGCAGACCACGCGCTGCGCCAGATCGAAGCCCGCTTGCGCGATGTGTTCTATCAACTCGCCTACGCTCAGAAACGAAAGCGAACCATTCGCGACAGCATCGGCGAATTGGAGGAGCTTGTCCGCATCTTGCGCGAACGCGAGAAAGCAGGCGAGGGATCGAAGTTCGACCGTCTGCGCGCGGAGCGGGAAATCGTGGAGCAGGAGACCGAATCCGCCGATGCCGAGGCTGTGATTGCCGAGTCGCGGGCGCGGCTAGCTGGTTTTCTTGGCGGGCGCGTGAATCCGGAAAACTTGGTTGCAAGGGGGACGCTGGAGTCCGAGTATGCATTGCCGGATCTTCATGAAGCTCTTGCCGAGGGCCTGGTGGCTCGCAGCGATTACCAGGTCGAGAAGGTGCGCTTGGAACAGCTCCGGCTAGAAGGCGAAGCCGCCGACCGGCTGCGCATTCCAAACCCCGTGGTCTCGGGCGGGTTGAAGCGGGAGGCCATCGGTGACCGCTATGCGAGCGGCCCCGTGCTGGCGGTTTCGATCGATCTGCCGCTGTTCAACAAAGGGCAGGCCGACAAGCAATTGGCCGAGGCCAAAGCGGATCGCACGCGCGCGCGCCGAGGCATTCTCGAAAGCCGGATTCTCGCCGATGTGCGCGCGGCGCACGACTCCCTGCGCCTGCGCCGCGAGATCGCCGGCAACTACCAGGCGCGGTCCGGAAGGCGTGCCGAAGAACTCCGCGAGATTGCTGAAATCGCCTACCAGGAAGGTGAGCTGGGCATTCTGGAGCTGCTGGATTCCTACCGAGTCGCTCAACGCGCCAAGCTGCGCCTGCTGGAGTTGCAGGCGACCGCCAAGCTGGCCGAAGTCGAATTCGACCGAGCCGTCGCCAAGGAGCTGTTGCCATGAGAGTACACGTTCTAGCCACTATTTTGCTGCTGCCGGCTTGCGGCAGTCCGCCGCCGCCCGAGATCGCCGCCGTGCCCGAGGAGCTCGATCCGGTCGTGGTCACGCGATGGACGGAGAAGAGCGAGTTGTTCCTGGAGTACCCGCCGCTTCAAGCGGGCGAGACGTCTCGTTTCGCGGTCCATCTGACCGACATGAGTTCGTTTCAGCCCTTGAGGGAAGGGCGTGTTGAAGTGTACTTGGACTATGGAGGCGGCGTCAGCGAGAAATTTGCCGCGGATGGTCCGTCACGGCCCGGGATCTTCGGCGTTGATGTCACCCCCGCGCGGCCGGGAACAGCCGCGATGACAGTCCAGGTTCAATCGCCGGCTGTCGAAGATTCCCACGATTTGGGACCGGTCTCGGTAAGCGCCGAGCAGGAAGACATGCATGCACTCCAAATCGCACAGCAGGAGGGACCGGCGGGAGGAGATATCTCCTTCTTAAAAGAGCAGCAATGGACGCTGGACTTCGCGACGCAGCTTGTCGGGCTCAAACCGATGCGGGAAAGTTTGGTTGTCCCAGCAACGATCGAGCCGCGCAGTGGAGGCCGCATGATGGTAGCCGCGCCGGTTTCGGGCCGCCTGCTGCCCTCCGTCCGGCTGCCGACTCTGGGGGCGTCGGTGAGCGTCGGAGAGAACCTCGGCACCATCATTCCTTTGTGGGACGGCCCCCCCAACCGTAGCGCTCTCCAGCTTCCTCTCGACGAAGCGAGAGTGGCATTGGAGTCCGCCACAAGGGAGCGGCAACGGGTCGAGAGACTGCTGGCCGTGGGAGCCATCCCGGCTCGCCGGCTGCAAGACGCCGAAGCGCAAGTGGCGGTGGCCGTGGCCCGCAACAAGGCGGCCCAGGAACGCATGGCCTACTACGAAGCGACGCGGCGCGACGACCCTCACAGGGAGTCCCAGTCCGCATTCTCCATACGATCTCATCTCACGGGGGTCGTGACCGCCGTATCCGTCACGGACGGAGCACATGTGGAGGAAGGCGATACCCTCCTGGAAGTCGCCGCGACCGACACGGTCCATGTGTCCGGCGCGGTCCCGGAGGCGCAGTCCGCCATTCTGCAAAGACTGAAAGGCGCCGAAATCCAGCTCTCCGAGTCTGAGATCTCCGTGCCGGTGGGCAGGCTGGTCTCGACGGCGCGGGTCGTGGACCCCGCGACGCGCACGCTGAAGGCAACCTACTTGCTGGACAACAGGAGGCCGCAACTGGCGATCGGCCAATCCACCTTCCTGCGGCTTTTCATCTCCGAATCGGTTGAGGCGCCAGCTGTTCCACGGTCGGCGCTTGTCGATGACAGCGGCCGAACGCTCGTTTACGTGCAAACCGGGGGTGAGTCGTTCGAGGGGCGCCCGGTGACGCTCGGCAACCGCCAGGGCGGAGAGGTTCAGATCACCGCGGGGCTGCGGCCCGGCGAGCGTGTCGTCACGCGGGGGGCTTATCTGGTGCGGCTGGCGTCCATGTCATCCCAGGCGCCTGCTCACGGGCACACCCACTAGGACAGCCATGTTGAACACACTGATCCGATGGTCCCTCGACAACCGGCCCCTGGTGCTGGCGCTTACCGCCGGCTTACTTGTCTGGGGTGGTTACTCGATGACGCAACTCCCTGTCGATGTGCTGCCCGACCTCACCGCGCCAACGGTAACCGTCGTCGTCGATAACCCCGGCATGGCTCCCACGGACATGGAGTACCTGGTCACGTTCCCGATCGAGACGGCGGTCAACGGCGCTCCCG
This sequence comes from Bryobacterales bacterium, assembly GCA_965226185.1. Classification (GTDB taxonomy): domain Bacteria; phylum Acidobacteriota; class Terriglobia; order Bryobacterales; family UBA6623; genus CBDCYS01. The sequence goes on along the minus strand of CBDDCT010000007.1, from coordinate 316,584 downwards.
GCGTCCGGCGGGTTCGCTCGGCGACGGCAGTCGGAGTGACCATCATTTGGGTCGAGTTCGACTGGGGGGAGGACGTCTATCGCGCCCGGCAGACGGTAACCGAACGCCTGAATGTAGTGGCGGCGTCCTTGCCGCCCGGGACCAGCCGGCCGCTGCTGGGACCGATCTCCTCGGTCATGGGTGACGTTCTCTTCGTCGCGCTTACCTCGGACCGGCACGGCCCGGTGGAGCTGCGAACGATTGCCGAGACAGTCATCCGGCGGCGTATTCTCGCCATCCCCGGCGTCGCCCAAGTGACACCGCTTGGCGGCGGCCGCAAGCAGTACCAAGTGTTGCTCTCCCCCGAGAAGCTCAAGGCCTATCAGGTTTCACTGACGGAAGTAAAGGACGCGCTCACCGCGGCAAACTCCAACACCTCGGCGGGCTTCCGGGTGGACGGCGGGCAGGAGTATCTCATTCAGGGCATGGGCCGATTTGCCGGCCTGGATGAGATTCGCCAGACCGTCGTCCGCGCAACGAACGCCATACCGATTCACATAGGAGATCTCGGCAAGGTGCAGACGGGCGAGGCGCTCAAGCGCGGGGAGGGAGGGCTCAACGGCGAGCCGGCCGTGCTGATCGGTATCCGTAAACAGCCGCAAGTGAACACACTCGAGCTAACGAGCGTCATCGACCGGGAGCTCGACAATATCGAAGCGGGCCTGCCCGCCGGCATGCGGATTCACGACGCCGTCTTTCGCCAGGCCGATTTCATCGAAATCGCCATCGCCAATCTCACCGAGGCCCTGAGCTACGGCGGCCTGCTGGTCGCGGGAGTCGTCATAATCTTCCTGGCGAATAAACGCGCCAGCGCGATTACCTTGTTTGCCATTCCGTTCTCGCTGGTCGCGGCATTTCTCGGGCTCAAAGCACTAGGGCTATCGATCAATGGCATGACCCTGGGCGGGCTCGCGATTGCGATCGGGGAACTTGTCGACGACGCGGTGATTGATGTGGAGAACGTTTTCCGCCGCCTGCGCCAGAACACGCAACTTCCTGATGCCGAGCGGCGCTCCGCCCTCGAAGTCGTCTACCAGGCCAGCACCGAGATTCGGGGATCGGTCGTCTTCGCGACTCTCATCGTCATCCTGGTCTTCGCGCCGCTGTTCTCCCTGACCGGGGTGGAGGGCCGGCTGCTGCGCCCGCTGGGCTTCGCCTACATCATCGCGCTGTTGGCGTCTCTCGTCGCCGCGCTAACCGTCACGCCGGTCCTGTGCTCCTATCTGCTTCCGCGCGCAAAAGCGGTGATGAAAAGGGACGACCCCGCTCTCATACGTTTCCTGAAAAAACTCTACCGGCCGGTCATTCGCTGGAGCCTGGACCACAGCTCCATCGTCATGGCGTTTTCGGTCATCGTGCTCGCCGGCGCCGTGACGAGCTTTGGATGGATGGGACGCTCGTTCCTGCCCGAATTCAACGAGGGGGCGCTGACGATCAGCGCGGTCACGATCCCAGGCACAAGCCTGGAAGAATCCGACCGTCTGGGCGCTGCTTTGGAGAAACTCCTGCTCGATGTACCGGAGGTTGTCTCGACCGGCCGCCGCACCGGAAGGGCCGAATTGGACGAGCACTTGCAGGGAGTGGAGTCCGGGGAAATCGACGTGCGTTTAGAGATGAGCGGCCGCCCGAAAGAAGACGTGCTGGAAGAGATTCGGGAGCGGGCCACGCTGATCCCGGGAACGCAAATCAACATCGGTCAGCCGATCTCTCATCGGATCGATCACATGCTTTCGGGGACACGCTCGAACATCGCCGTCAAAATCTTCGGCGATGATCTCAACACGCTTCGCGCCTTGGCCAAGCAGGTCGAGCAGGCGATGAGCGGCGTTCCCGGCGTTGTCGACTTGGCGGCGGAACAGCAGACCGACATTCCTACCGTGAGCGTTCGCTTCCGCCGGGAGGCCCTGGCCCGCTACGGCATGCCGGCCGGGACGGCGGCCGAGGCCCTCAAAACGGTGTTTCTTGGCTTGGAAGTCGGGTCCATTCTCGAAGGGCAGGTTGCTTTTCCGCTGGTCGTTCGCTACGAGGGCGGCCGGTCCGCAAGTGGCAGGCCAGAAGACATGGAGACGATCCGGCAGGCCATGATCGGTACGCCCTCGGGGGCGCAAGTTCCGCTGTCAGCAATCGCGGAGATCCGCGAAGACCGCAGTCCGAACTTTGTGACGCGGGAGAACGGGCAGCGCAAGATCGTCGTCTCCTGCAACGTCGCCGGCCGCGATTTGCGCGGCGTGGTCAATGACATTCAGAACCATATCGCCAGGGAAGTGAAGCTGCCGCCGGGCTATCGTGTCGAATATGGAGGCCAGTTTCAAAGCGAGGCGGAAGCGAGCCGCCGCATCGTGCTGCTGGGCGGGCTTGTGATCGTCTTAATCCTCGTCCTGCTGGCAACGGCTTTCCGTTCCTGGAGCGACGCGCTGATCATCATGTGCAACCTTCCCCTGGCGCTGGTGGGGGGTGTTGCCGGCGTTTTTCTCGCGGGGGGCATATTGTCGGTGGCTTCCCTGATCGGCTTTATCACTTTGTTCGGCGTAGCCACACGCAACGGCATCATGCTGATCTCACACATCAAGCACTTGATGGCGGAAGAGAGCGTGACTGATTTTCGAGAGGCGGTGACCCGCGGCGCGTCAGAGCGCCTCGCGCCAATCCTGATGACAGCGATGTCAACTGGGCTCGCACTGATACCTATCGCCCTTGGTTTGGGCGAAACCGGCACCGAGATTCATGCTCCGCTGGCCCTGGTGGTTTTGTGCGGCCTGTTCAGCTCGACCGTGCTGAACATGATCGTCGTGCCAGCGGCATATTGGCGATTCGGCCGGGTTGACCATTGACACGGTCCAACCAACCATGCCAGTTTCAGAAAGACGGCGCGGACTTTCTGAGCCTGATTGTGAGTCTGATGACCGGTGCTGATTCAAGCGTCACCGCTCGCGCGGTTATTTGGGATCTCGACGGCACTTTGGCGGACAGCGAGAAATATCACTGGCTGGCCTGGCGGCAGGTCATGAAGAACGAAGGTTTCGAGATCACGCACGATCAGTTTCTTGCCACATTCGGACAGCGCAACCAGACGGTTTTAGCAGGCTGGCTTGGCGAAGATGCAACCGAGGCGCGAATGGACCGAATCGGCGCCGCGAAGGAGGCGGCTTTTCGCCAATTCGTGCGGACCCGCGGCTGCATCTCTCTGCCGGGGGCTGTCGATTGGGTCAAACGCCTGAGTCTGGACGGATGGCGGCAAGCCATCGCCTCGTCCGCGCCGCGAGCCAATATCGGCGTGATGCTCGAGGCGCTTGGGATCGCGAGCCACTTTGACGCGATTGCCGCGTCCGAAGACGTAACCGTTGGCAAGCCCGATCCCCAGGTTTTCCTGGTTGCTGCCTCCCGGCTCGATGTTCCTCCCTCGCAATGTGTTGTTGTCGAGGACGCCGCAGCCGGAGTGGAGGCCGCTCGCCGCGCGGGTATGCCGAGCGTCGGCGTTCGGGCCAAAGGGGATGCGCTTCAGGCGAATGTGTTTACGCGCTCCATGGCTGAGCTGGGCGATAGGGCGTTCGATCGTTTGCTGGATGGCACGGCTGAAGCCGGTTTTCGCAAAATAGAGGAACTTTTCTGATGAAGCCCCCATTGTTCTTGGTTCTCGCGCTCGTGATATCGGCCGGTTGCGGCGAAAATGTTGAGAGCCCTCCCGCCCCACCGCTATTCGAGCAAGTCAACATCTTCGAAGCCGAAACCGGCGGTTACGCTCACTACCGCGTGCCCGCGATTGCTGTTTCCGCGAAAGGAACCGTGCTGGCGTTCGTCGAAGCGCGCAAGAGTGCCTCCGGCGATTGGGGCACGCAGGAGATCATGATGCGGCGCAGCACGGACGGCGGCCAAACCTGGGAAGAGCCACGCGTGATCGCGAGGGTGCAGGGAGAGATCCAGCAGAACGCGGTGGCGTTCGCGCAAGACTTGGCCAAGCCGGGCGAGGTGACCTACAACAATATCGTTCCGATTGTTGATCGCAAGAACGGGGTGGTCCATTTTCTTTTTTGCGTCGAGTACGCTCGGGCGTACTACATGCGCAGCGATGACGACGCGATGACCTTCACTGAGCCGGTTGACATTACCGGCACCTTTGAAAAATTTCGTTCCGAGTACGACTGGAAGGTGCTGGCTACCGGACCCGGCCATGGAATCCAGCTTGAGAACGGCCGTCTGGTTGTGCCGGTTTGGCTCTCCGATGGAACGGGCGGTCACGCGCATCGGCCGTCGATCGTTTCAGTCATTTACAGCGACGACCATGGAAAGACCTGGGAGCGAGGGGACGTGGCCGTGCGTCATCCCGAGTTAAAGAACCCCAGCGAAACACTGGCCTTGCAACTGACCGACGGACGCGTTGTGCTGAACATCCGGAACGAGTCGCCCGAGCACCGCCGCGCCATCTCCTACAGCCAGGATGGCGCCACCGGCTGGACCGCGCCGGCATTCCACGACGAACTTGTGGAGCCGATTTGCATGGGCAGCCTGATTCGGCTGTCGGCGCAACCGGGCGACACGAAGAACCGCATCCTATTCGCCAATCCCGACAGCAATGAACCGCGCGACCCAGAACGGCCGCAAGGTAACTACAAAAGACAAAACGTGACCGTGAGGCTCAGCTATGACGAGGGTCAGACGTGGCCGGTGAAGAAATCGCTTGATCCGGGTGTCGGTGGCTATTCGGATCTCGCTACGGGTCCGGATGGGACGATTTACTGCATCTACGAGCGAGGTACGCCAACGGACCGGGGTACTCATGTGAAATATGTGACCGTTGCGCGGTTTGACTTGGCGTGGTTGACCGACGGGGCGGATCGGCTGTAGGTCGGCTGGGTGTGTCCACCTGGTGGGCGCGCGGGTCGCGTGAGCCTACAGGAACTGCGGCAGATCCCGGGCGCCATGAACAACTCGCACAATCTCAAGCGGACGGCTGCCGGGTTTGTAAACGACAAGGTAGGAGCGCACCGGCCAGAAGCGTACGGGCCGACTCGTTATGTCGTCACGCGTATGCCCTATACCGGGTTGCTCGGCAAGTTTCTGGAAAGCGTCGTAGAACTCGAGACGAACGCGGCGCGCTGCTGCGACATCATCTCGTGCTATGTATTCCCAGATGTCCTCGACTTCGCGAGCCGCCTGGGCTGACAGCCGGAAAGTTTTCATCTAGGCTCTGGCTGCAAACTCTCCTCCCGCTGCTGTAAACGTTGGAAAAACTCCTCGCCGTCAACCCAATCTCCACGATCTAGCGAGTCGAGTCCTTCGGCGATCTTACTGCGCAGTCCTTGGAGTTGCACTTCGCGGACTTCGTCGCGCTCTTGAAGCAGCCGAAGAGCTTCTCTGACCACTTCGCTGGCGGAGTTGTAGCGGCCAGATTCGACCCTGTCGCTGACCAGCTTCTCGAGTTGCGGTGTAAGCGAGACGTTCATGGCGGTTTCCTGGGCCCGGGTGGAATTCCCGGACGGGCGTTCGACTCGACAGTAGAAGTATAACAATGATTGTCAAACTTTGCTATTTTGGTCTGCCAATGAGGTGCCATGAAGTTTCTCTCTTGGCCCTCTTGCTAACCTGTGATCCGCCAGCGCGCTTGCCGCAGGACCGAGCCGGCCAGCATGCCGGTCTTCTTGAACCATTCCTCGTCGCGGCCAGGCGTGTTGTCGTGCGGCAGGCCGGCGGCGGAGCTTTTCATGAGCTCGTACCAGACCGTCAGGAGTGATCCGTCGCCCAGCTCGACCGTCGAGGGGTAGCCTAAATCGGTGGACGTTCCATCGCTCGAGATGTTCATCGCCGCGGACCAGGTGCGGCCGTGGTCTTCGCTTACGCGGGCTTGGTTGCCAACAGGGCCGCGCCGGTGGCCGTAGCTCATCAGCAGGCGGCCGTCGCCAAGACGCAGCAAGTGAGAGGGATATCCCCACACGCCAATCGAATGCGGCATCGACCAGGTCTTGCCGCCGTCCAAAGACTCGCTTTGCAGCGTTTCCTTCTCGTTGGTCTTGTTGTGGTTTCGGATATGCGCGATGATGCCGCCGTCGGCGGCTTCCACCGCGTGCAGCTCGTGGTAATCGTTGAAGTCGTCTCCGGGGCGGGCAGGGATCTCGGCGAGCCAGCGCCAGGATTGGCCGTCATCGGCCGACTCGCAAACCCCGATGCGTCCCTGGCTCTGGCCGGCTCGGCCATACCAAAACAGCTTCCCGGCGTACAGCAGACGCCCGCCGGAAAGCTGGACGGGACCATGAGGGCTGTTGACAGGACAGCGATAAGGCGCGGACCAAGATCGCCCTCCGTCGGTTGAACGGATCATCCAACTGCCCAGCTCCACTTCCCGCTGGACGGCATCCACGCGATTATGGACTCCTTGCCAGCGGCGAATCTTTTCGGCGGGCCAAGCGTTATCGTCACCAGGCTTGGCTGCCAGCGCCTTTTGGAGCCTTTCCTCGTAAGCCAGCGACGTAAAGGTCGTGACCAGCAAAGCGCCTTTCGCGGTCTCGACAACACCCGCATCGCGGTCGTCAATCGGGCCATCGATCAATACCCGCGGGAAGCTCCATGTCTTGCCGTCGTCCCTCGACCGCATCAGCTCGACGCGGCCGAACGGGCAGACGTGATCCTCGCGCCCGCCGGAGCAGACCACCAGCAGCTCGCCGTTGCCGCGCCGAGCTAGAGTCGGCCAGCCGTGGTAGAGGTGCGGACGCGAGGTGATGACTTTGGTGCATTCGACCGAGGCCTTGGGTGCGGCCATGGCGCGGGGAGCTGTCGCGGAGCCGAGTCCGGCGGCGAGAGCTCCGCCGCACTTCAGTATTTGGCGGCGCGTCAGAGAGCTGAGCATGAATTCACCTCCGTCTTCGGCGGCGCGAGGCGCTGGACCGGCCGCCATTTAGAAGATACCGCAACAGGAAGCCGGTATGCGGCGCCGGTTTGAGCGGAGGCCGGGCCAGGATTGCCGCCGCCGGCCGGATGTCGCTGCCGGACGCCCTCACGGCAGTATTGCCATTCGGAGGGCCGAAATAGGCGTTCACCCATGGAATTTTTCTTTTGGGCCAATGGTTGCTGCACGAGCAAGTCAAAAAGTGCTATCCTGTCTTTGTCCACACACGACAATTAGTCTTTGACCTTGGTCGGGCAGCCGCGCAGGCGATTGCCCGACTTTTTTCTTTGGGATCGCTTTTCTTCTCCTTCTCTTTCGCGCGTCTGTTCGCGGGCTACTAGGGCCGAATTTTCAGGGCATGATCGAGAAACCACTTGCTGACGCGCGTGGCTCCGAAACCGCGTAACGGTCGTCTGTTCGAGCCCCGCTATTTCCGTTGTCCTGTCGCAACTCTGGAGATCGCCCGCACGAGTTTGCGATAAGGAATCTGGTCCATTCCGTCGAACAAGATCAGTTCACCCTTTCTCCAGGAGCCGCGATACCAGCGGTTCAGCAAGGCCAAGTGATCGGTTCGCTGTTGAGCCGTTCCCGTCTTGTGCTCGGCCTGCTGAAATAGATCGCGCAATTGGCTGTCGAGGGAGACCGAGCGGCCGCCTGCCACGGCGTAGCGGAAGGTCATCGCTGGTTGCAGAAAGCCCTGGTAGACCCAAAACAGTTCGACAGCCTGCTCCGCCGCCGAAGGCTGGATCACCAAACCGAAGAACGAATCAATGTCGCGAGCCAGGGCGTCGGCCAGCTTGAGCGCCTCTTGTGCTTTTTCCAGCCCGCGGTGATGGCGGGACGCCTCCTCGAACTCCAGGGCAGCGCTGGCCTCGTCCCGCGCCTGTTCGATCTCGCGCACCAGCGATTGCCCCCGCGTGTTGAGGAACTGCAGCACCCGGCCCACTTCGGCGTGATACTCCTGCTCGCTCGATCGTGCCTGGCAAGGCCGCAAACACATGTGCATCTCGCCATAGATGCAGCCGGGGTGGGCGGGATCGGGAACGATCTCTTCTTGGCAGCGGCGAATCAGAAACAGGTCGAGGAACGAACCCTCGAATCGTTCAGCGGCCGCGCGCGTGGCGAAAGGTCCGAAGAACAAAGCCCGGCGCCGGGTGAGCCGCGTCGTGATATAGGTTCGGGGGTAGGCATTCGCGAGCTGAACTTTGACGAAAGGCGCCGGCCGCAGCTTCAGGTATTCGCGGTACGTCTCCGGGCGAAACTTGCGGGCCAAGCGATAAAGCAGCAGCTTTGCCTCAAAAGCCGAGCCCGCCGGCTGATAAGATACGCGGCGGACCGCCTCGCGCAAACCGGCCCAGCGCGATCCCTCGCCCGAGGAACGCAGCCAGCGCTTGAGCCGCCATTGCAGATTGCGCGAGTGGCCTAGGTAGGGAGCTCCTGCGTCGAATTGAAGCAAGAAGACACCCTGGACGGCGGGTACTTCATCAAGGCCGAGTTGCGCCAGGGTGTCGACGGGCAGTTCGAATTGCAAATCCATGACTGCGGGAGGTTCTGTTGGCCTGCGAGGCATGCTTGACCCTAGCTTGGGCGCCTGTCTCATATTTTTGCACGCTTGTTTCAGTGGAAGATCTGTGTGTATCGCCCTGCGGGGTTTCTCAATTCCGTGCACGTTTCCCGCGGCTGAAATCTTGCGCTATTATTGTTCTGCCCCCTTGAGGCAGGACCCTCGGCAGTCGGCTGACCGGCCGCGGTTGGCGGACCCGGCCGCGCCGGCTTAAGACGGTAGATTACGACTATGCCTTTCACGAGTTTGGCGCTGACCGCCGCCGCCGTCCTTTACCTGGTCACCGGCTTTGCGCGTGCTCCGAAAACAGCACCTTACCCCGCCTACGGCTTCGTCGGCCTCGCCGTCATCGTCGCCGCAGAGGCAGCGCTCTTTCTCGAAATTCGGCTGGCCAGCATTTACTTCACTCCGCTGGCGTGGACGGGCTACATCCTGGCGGCCGACGCCGCGGTCTTCCGGCTCCGCAGCCGCTCGCTGATCAAGACCGAGCCACAAGCCTTCGTTTGGATGGTGGTTCTATCGATCTTCTTATGGCTCATTTTCGAAGGCTACAACCTGCATCTGAGAAACTGGATTTACGTCGGTCTGCCCAATAGCGTCATCCCTCGGTATCTAGGATATGGCTGGTCGTTCGCAACCATCTGGCCCGGTGTTCTCGAAACATCGGAGTTACTGCTCGCGACGTGGTTTCGCAACAGCCCCGCCCCCCCCGAACCCGCTGTCCCAGCAAAGGCGCCTGTCGTTCCGATCGTTGCTGGAATCGCCATGCTGGCCGTTCCTCCGCTGATGCCGCCTGACATCGCCGTTTATTTGTTCGGACCTGTCTGGCTGGGGTTTATTCTTGTGCTGGATCCCCTAAACTACCGGGCGCAGCGGCCCAGCCTGTGGGGTGACTGGGCACAGGGATACAAGACTCGCTCCTGGGCTTTGCTCATGTCCGGGCTGGTATGCGGTTTGCTGTGGGAGTTTTGGAACTACTGGGCCTCGTCCAAGTGGCTCTACATATTCGAGATTCTTCCGGATTGGCGTATCTTCGAGATGCCGCTCATTGGATTTCTGGGTTTCCCCGCTTTCGGACTCGAGATCTTCGCGATGTACGTCTTCGCAACAGCCCTGCTCAATCTGCCGTGCTATGAAATCGGAGCGGCTCCGGATGATTCGCTAGATTAGGCTCAATGCTCTTCACTTAAGGATTTCGGCGCCTGGTTGCTTGCCCAAGTGCATTGTATTTTTTGGGTGAAAACCGGCCCCGTCATCGGAGTCGTGCGGCGTGTTTTCCCGCGCCCCTTCAGGGCTCCTGCCTCCAGGGGCTTTCACCCAGGGTTCCGCTTCGCTCCACCCCGGGCTACGATCCTGCGCCGCTTCGCGGCTTGAAAGGCTCTGGACTCGAAGGCTCTCAGTGACCAGCATTGGAATTAGGCTGCTGTTGTCGTTGCGCCATCCGGCTTCACCTGGTCATCCTCCGAAGAACTGCTCCACATCCTCGAACGTTGTCGTGAACGTGTAATCCGGAAGGCTCTCCAAAAAGATCTCCCCATAGCGCTGCTTCAGGACGCGGTTGTCGAGCAGCACCAGCGTCCCCCGATCTTTGCTGCTTCGGATCAGCCTGCCGAAACCTTGCTTGAGAGAAATGACGGCTTGGGGGATTTGGTAATCGAAGAACGGGTTGCCTCCCGCTTCCCGGACATTTCGAATGCGCGCTTCAACAACCGGATCGGAGGGGACCGCGAACGGCAATTTGTCGATAATGACGCAGCTCAACTGCGCTCCCGGCACATCGACTCCCTGCCAAAAACTTGCCGTCGCGAACAGCACGCAATTGGGCGTGGCGCGGAATTCATCCAGCAAGGCCGAGTTCGGGGCCGAGCCTTGCAGCAGGGTTGGATACTCGATCGCAAACGACACAAAGTCGTGAACCGCCCGCATTTGCTGATAACTGGTGAACAGCACAAAAGCACGGCCGCGGCTCGCCCGCAAGATCCGCAGGACCTCGTCCGAGGCCGCTTTGACGAACTGCTCCGAGCGGGGTTCAGGCAGTTGCGGTGGAACGTAAAACAGCACCTGGTCCTGAAAGTCGAAGTGCCCCGGCACGACCAGATCTCGCCCTGACTGCAGGCCCAAGCGGCCCCGGATGTAGCCGAACCGGCTTCCGACAGCCAGCGTCGCCGAGGTCAGCACGACCGTGCCGGCTTTTTCGAACAGCCGCTCCCGCAAGAGTTCTGAAACGTCGATCGGCGTGGCTTGCAGGAACGTCGCCCGCGCCCTCTTTTCCACCCAATGAACGAAGCGCTGATCCTCGCTCTCGATCAGGAAGCGCGTCTCCTTGTCCAGCTCAGCCGCGCGGCGCTGAAGGGGAAGTATCTCGTCGGTCTGCTTCTTCACCTGTTTGAGCTGCGTGCCGAGCATCTCCAGAGTGTTCAGCAAGGCGGAGTATTCCTTGGCGTTGCGCTCGGCGAAGTCTTTGCGGTCACGAAAACCGCTGCGCCCCTGGTAGCGGGCAAACAGCTCGAAGAAAGCATTGAAGCGGATTCTAAACGCATCCAGGGCGCGGTCCAGGTCCTTCGAGCCAAAGTCTCCGCGGAAAGCCGCGTGGTGGATGTCGCGGGCCAGCTCTTCGAAGCGGTAGTCGCTGATCTGGATGCCGAAGTGCTGTCCGGCGACGTCTTCGATCTCATGGGCTTCGTCGAAGATAACGGCTTGGTAGTCGGGGACAATCGAGGCATACTCGTTGTCGCGCAACGACAGGTCCGCGAAGAACAGGTGATGGTTGACGATGATGATGTCGCTCTCGGCGGCCCGCTGGTGCATCAGCGTGACGAAGCAGCGGTCGAACTGCTCGCATTTCTGTCCGGAGCAAAGCTCGCGCCGGGCGTCGAGTTTGGCCCAGACCGAGGAGTCTTGCGGCAGCTTCTTGAGTTCCGCCCGGTCGCCGATTTCGGTTTCCGCCTCCCATTCGCGGATCATCCCGAAGTCTTCGATTTCCACCAGCCCGCTGAGCACGGGACGCTTTTCCGACTCGTAGAGCTTCTGGCGGCAGAGGTAATTGTTGCGCCCTTTCATGTAGGCGACCTTCAGATCGCGGCCCAAATTCTTTTCCAAAAAAGGGATGTCTTTGTAGAAAAGCTGCTCTTGCAGATTCTTGGTCCCGGTTGAAATAACGACTCGTTTGCCGCTGGAGATGACGGGCAGCAGGTAGGCCAGAGTTTTTCCGGTACCGGTGCCGGCCTCGACGACAAGGTGCCGTTCATCAGCAAAGGCCGCCTCTACTTCCTCCGCCATCGCAAGCTGCCCCGGACGGAATTCGTACTCGGGATGCCAGCGTGACAGCAGGCCGCCGCGGCGGAAGAAGTCACGGGCGCGCGAAGGCGGGCGAGACGAGCGCTTGGAAACTTGGCGCGGCGTGTTCATACGGACGGGATCGGGCAGCTCCTCAGGATATCGTGTTATTACTGACAAGAAACACTGATCGCTCGATCCAGGCGGAGGTGGCGGTCAGCCTGATGCTGGCGTATGGCCTGCTCGAATTCCAGGCGCGGAAACAGTTGCAGAAGTTGGGAGAAGATGCTGCAGAAACGTTGCCTGATTGAGCCTCCTTGGTGCGGCCGGGATTGCTTTCTGGAAAGCTACCCAACTTACCAGAGACTCAACCGCTCACGCGGAAACTAATTTGGACAAGAGTGGGGTTTCGCGTTGCTAGACCTTCAATCCCAGCACATCTTCCAAGTATTTCTTGCTGATGCGCGAGCTGTTCTTGGCCGTGGTGGCGGTGCGGTCGAGCTCGACCGTCATCCAGCCCTTCCATTTGATCTGATCCAGATGAGCCAATATCGCCGGGAAATCGACTCCGCCCTTGCCCAACTCGAAGAAGATCAGATCGTGGTCGCCGGTGTTGTAGGTTCCGCGCTTCAGGGGCGGGCCCTTGTAGCCGCCGCGATCCTTCGGCGCGGCGTCTTTCATGTGGAACTCGATGATGCGCGAGGCGTAGTCCTTGGTCAGCTTGACCGGGTCCATGCCGGCCATCGTGGTGTGGCCCGTGTCGAGAACCATGTGAACATGCTGGGGATCAGTCCGCTCCATGATGGCGTCGACATCTTCGCGGGTTTCGTATTGGTTGCCTAGATGGTGGTGGATGCCGAACTGGATACCCACGTCGCTGATGCGTTTCCCCAGCTCGTTAAACGTTTCGGCCATGTTGCGATAGATCTCCGGAGTGTTGCCGCCCGGGTTCTTGGCCCCGCAGTTGATCTTGAGGTGATCGCACCCCAGCGCACGGAGGAACCGCACCAGGCGCATGTGGTCCGCAATGACCTCTTTTCTTTGCGCGGGATGTTGGAAGCGAGTGTTCATTTTCCCGCCGTTCGAGACCGTTTCCATCTTGAGACCAAGTTTGGCCATCATGCCGGTCAGCTCTTCGGGATTCTTCTCCCAGCGGTTTACCCGGGGCCAAAACGTCTCGATCCAGTGATAGCCGACCTCTGAAGCCTCCCGGATCGACTTCAGAAAATTCTCCCCGCCGCTCCAATCAGGACGAGTGTTGGAGGTGATGCCGACGGTGATTTCAGCACCGCCGTCTTGCTTGGCGCCCGCGATTCCGAGCGCACCGAGCCCGGCGCCTGCTTTCATGAGTTGTCGTCGAGTCATTTTGGCTGACATGGTTTGGCCTCCGGAGAAAACGTTGCTTTATCTTCTCACACAACGCAACGCCTGGAAAGGTTTTCAGTCAACCTTGACGCGCGCGCAACGATGCGCTCAGGGCACGCCCATCGCCCCATCAGACCCCGGGCCCGTCCGCTCCCCAGATCGTCTTGTGGAGCTGCGAACCGAACCGAACGTTTTCCAATTGATCATCGATAATCCATTGGGCCATTTGAGGCAAGCCGATTTCCCCGTGCACGGGTGAAAAGAAAATGGCGGAGACGCGGACCCCAAGATCGTGCTCGCGCGTGAAGTCGCGGGCAAACTCGTAGTCGCGCCGGGTCCCTATGACAAACTTGACCTGGTCATGCGGCCCGAGTGACTCGAGGTTTGTCATCGCAAACGTGCCGGCTTCACCCGAATCGGGACATTTCACGTCGACGATCTTGACCACCTCTCGCGGCACCTGGTGAATCGGCCGTTCGCCGCTGGTTTCAAGCAGGACCTGATAGTTTTCCGCAAGCAGGCGGTCCATGAGCGGGTAGACTTCCTTTTGGAGCAGAGGCTCGCCACCCGTGATCTCGACCAGCTTCCCTCCAAAGTCGTAAACTCGCTGCATCACCTCATCGAGAGTCATCTTTTCGCCGCCATGGAAGGAATACTCGGTGTCGCACCAAGTGCACCGCAAGTTACAACCGGTCAAGCGAATAAAGATGCAAGGCAACCCGGCGTAAGTCGACTCCCCCTGAATCGATTTGAAGATTTCGGTGATCTGCATCGGATGGCGCCCGGCGGGGAGCACCATAGTCCATGCTACAGCACGTCCTGGGAGAATCTGAACGCACACGGCAGCGCTCGGATCAGGCCGGCCGGTGAAACGGATGCGGATTCGCGTGACTTTCGTCTTGCCTACGCGGTTCGTCACTGGACCGCTTGCTGACGCATTGTGAAAAAATGGGGACGGTACCGGGCGCCGCCGACGCAAGTCTCAAGGAATCAAAACTCGCTTCGGGGTCAGAGGAATCCTTCGCCCCCAGTCGCGCTCATAGGCTTTACGGTTTATTGCCTATTTTCGCCCGCGGGCCAATCGCGATAGAATACTGGTGGTTGGCGCGAAAGGCACTGTGTCGAGTGCGGCACTCCGGCCCGCCAACGAAGACGATGACACAGCAAGCTCTCAACGCTGCTCCTAACAGCTCGCCCAGGCGACTGGCGCATCGGCTATTCGAACCGGTCGACATTGCCTCCCTGGTCTACTTCCGGGTGGTCTTCGGTACTATTATGCTCTGGGAGGTTTGGCGTTATCTCAGCAACGATTCGGTCAAACGAAACTATATCACTCCTCAGTTCCACTTCACTTACCATGGCTTCGACTGGGTACAGCCCTGGCCTGGCGATGGCATGTACTACCACTTTTACGCCCTCGGAATTCTGGCCATCTTCATTGCTGTTGGTTTTCTCTATCGTTTGAGTGCGACCCTTTTCTTTTTTGCGCGTTCACATACGTGTTTCTTCTTGAACAGGCGAGATATCTGAACCATTTCTACCTCGTCAGCCTGGTGAGCTTTCTTATGATCTTCGTTCCTGCTCACCGTGCGAATTCCGTCGACGCCCGCTTGCGCAAGTCGCTGCGTTCGGAAATCGTCCCCGCTTGGCAGCTGTGGCTGCTGCGAGCCCAGATGGGGATCGTGTATTTCTTCGGGGGCGTGGCTAAGTTGAACGGGGACTGGCTGCGGGGCCGGCCGCTGGACGATTGGCTCGGCTCGCGCAACAACTTTCCCCTCATCGGGCCGCTCTTCGATGAGCATTGGATGGTTTTGCTGTTTAGCTGGGGCGGGATGCTCCTTGACCTGCTGGCTGTTCCTTTCCTGCTTTGGCGGCGAACACGGATGTTCGCATTCCTGGCGCTGCTTTCATTCCACCTGATGAACGCCGAGCTGTTCAACATTGGGATCTTCCCCTGGTTTGCCATCGGCATGACCCTGCTCTATTTCCCGCCCGATTGGCCGCGGCGGGTCTTCAACTGGCCAAGATCGGTGCTTGAAGAACCCTCGCCCCTGACCCGCGGCTCCCGGCTGCAGCCCGCACAGCGTGTGACCGTGGCTCTTCTGGGAGCTTATATGGCAGTTCAGATCCTGGTGCCGTTGCGCCACTGGCTCTATCCGGGAAACGTGAGTTGGACGGAAGAAGGGCACAATTTCTCCTGGCACATGAAGTTGCGCGACAAGGAACCCTTCATCCAATTCCAGATCACCGATCCGAAAACGGCGGAGACCTGGAGGCCGGACCCGCGCGAGTATCTGACCTCCAGGCAGATCCGTAAGATGGGAACTCGCCCGGATATGATTCTGCTCTTCGCTCACCATCTGGCCGAGCAGGCCCGCAAGGATGGCCATGAAGACGTTGAGGTACGGGTCCAAGCAAGGGCTTCCCTCAATAGCCGCCTGCCGCAGTTGATGATTGATCCAGAGGTGGATCTCGCCAGTCAGCCACGGACCCTGTTCGCCCGCTCTCCGTGGATCCTGCCCCTGCACGAAGAACTCGTGACAACCGAGTGACGGTTCAGCGGTTTCGTCTTCCGGCCCCTGACGTCGTGCGGGCCTTCCCCTTCGTTGTTCACGCCGGGCGCCCTTTGTCCTTTCTCGAGCTCACGTTGCCGGACCCAAGGCTCTCGAGAGTCTCGAATTCGCCTTTTCCACTGGGAAACAAAAGCCGATAGACCGGCAGGTAAAGACCTCGAAGAGCCCGGCGCAGCGGCTCAGGTGTCCGGGACTGTGAAATGTCAAGCAGTTTGTGGAGAGAGCGGCGGAGCCGGACGGAAAGGCCGCGGTTGATCATCAGGGCCGCCCGCCGTGGGATGAACGTGCCTCTGCGCCTCTGCTCTGACAGGTACAGGGCGCTCACGGACCGGTTTCCTTTCGAAACGTCTACATCCGATCCTTTGAGAACTCACTGTCCCTAGTTATTACTGGGGTGAGCTGAATGCATATCCGCGATATCAGAAGCAGACAGCGCGCGGTTGTAGATGGCGATTTCATCCAACGAGCCTTGAAAGCCAACCCGTCCAGCCCGGCTCCCGATGTATAGGGTCCCCTCGCCAAAAGTAGGTGTCCCGGGCTTCGACACGCCCGTATCATCTACGCCGTCCACGTAAATTGATCCATTGTTCGGGCCGCGGTAGACAAGTACGACGAAGTGCCACTGCCCGTCGTTGTAGGTCCCGGCGGAAATAATCTCGTTCCCAAGGCCGACGTTCATCTTCAGCGTATTGGTCCCCCGCCGCTGCACGCTGAACCCGTCGTTCCCGTCTTTCTCAAGAATCACTTTGTTGCCGGTTTGCGAGGTCTTCAGCCAGAAGGCGACGGAGAACGGTCCGGTCGGCTCCAGGCTCGGCGAGTCTGGAATGTCGAGGTAGTCGTCGTCTCCGTCGAAGCTGAGGGCCGACCCGTACTTACCGGATGTCCAAGTGGCTCCACGGATCTTACCGTCGTTCGAATTCCCGCTCCGGTCCTGGGTCGTGCTGCCCGCACCTTCCGCAAAGTCCAGCGCCAAGACCTTCGACGCATCCTGAATATGAACATAGGACGGACTAGAATCCTTCTTGATCTGCCCGGTGATGGGAACCGCTACAATGACCACGGTCCCGATGAGTCTCAAAAAGGTCATCGCTCCTCCTTTTATTCGCTACTGGGCGGTCAAAAGGGACACCGTTTCCGCCTCGGATCGCGACACGCGAGGGGAGGACAGTTCTTCGTATCTTGCTACTTCTTCGTGACGAAGCGGTGTCATCGCTCTCTCAGGACCGAGAAACCTGTGCATCGGGATGCCCGCTAGCGTACCCTCCCCAAACGTCGTATCGAAAGCTTCGCGAGTTAGGAACATATCCCACACCAAGTGGGTCCTCGGTTCCGACCCCTCGTTCCGTGCGGCATGTACACAACCGTTGTTAAAAAAGTAAACGACTCCCTCACGGAAGTGGTGGATCTCTCCGTTTAGCAAGATCTCGGCTTGCGAATTCGTAAAGACCGGTAGATGAAACCGGGCGCGAAGGCCGATTACCCCGGACTTCGCCCTGAGCGTTATATGCTCCTCGTGAGGCTCAAGTCCTGAACGAGGCCCTAGCCCGCATTTCTCATCGATTCCCGAAAACGGGGTTGGCGGGGCGCGCGGGATGGGATTTCATGGTCTTGAGGCGGCATCGCCTCTCGGCGGGGCCGCCGTGGGGCAGAAACGGCCCGGCATGCTGTCCGCGACCCTGGCCGAGGCGTTTTTCGTCTGTTTTTGGGCAAACCTCGATTGCCGCCCCTGTCGAGCCCTGTGTGCTTCAAGTATTACTTGAACTCGCCTTGCCGTTTTCAGCAGCGCCGCGGCTCCCCCCGTTCGAGATTCTCATACGCTTGGGCGAACACCCCCGCCCAGGCGTATCCCGTCGCCAGCGAAATCCACACTTTGCGCGCCGTGATCCGGATGCGCGCTCCGATCTTCAACAACCGCAGCCGGATCGTCGTGCATTGCGCCCGCGCCATCTTCGTCCCCGCCAACCCCAGCCGCCGCAGCGTCTCCAGCAAACAGTACCCGATCGATGAAAAATATAAGCGGATCTGATTCGACCGCAATAGCGCGGTCGAGGTGCGGTCGGCGAACAGCCCCAGCTGCTGCTCCTTGATGCGGTTCTCCATCTCTCCGCGGGCGCAGTAGATCGTCTCGTATAAGTGTTGCGCCGCCGCTTGCTTGGGCGTCAGCGACGTCACCACGAAACGCGGGTTTTCGCCCTTCGCCAGATACTCCGCCTTGGCCACCACCCTGCGCCCCCGCGCCCAGCTGGTTCGCGTGCGGTAGCGGAAATCCCCGAACGCCCGGGCCGCCTTGCCCCTCTTGGCGAAACGCCGCCGCGCCAGCTTCATCCGTCTCTTGATCAGGCGCTCTAAACGCTCGTTTTTCGCCAGTCCGAACACGTAATCCACGCCCTGGTTCTCGCACCAGCTCATGATCTCGTCGCGGCAAAAACCGCTGTCGGCCCGCAGCAGGATCTCGACCTCGGGCCACACCCGCCGCAGTTGTTCGACGATGCGCCGGACCTCTTCGAGCGACCCCGCCGAGGCGTCGATGTTGGACGGCCGCAGGCGCGCGCACAGCAACTGGTCCCCGGCGAAAATGTAGAGCGGCAGGTAGCAATAGTGTCCGTAGTAGCCGTGAAAAAAGCGCCCCTCTTGGCGGCCGTGCAGCGCGTCGTCGGTGGCGTCGAGATCGAGCACGATGCGCTCGGGCTGGCACGGCTGCGATTGAATGTAGAGCGAGGTCAGCAGACGGTCGGCCGCGCCCGTGTCGAGAACGATCTTCTTGTAACGGCTTTGCGCGCCGGCCTTGGCCGGGGTCAACTCCAGGCGGTTGAGAGTGCTCTTGCCGGCGCCCGCCTTGCCGCGGTCTTGGGCTCGGCGGCGCTGCTTGCCTTCGAGGTCTTGTTTGCCGCTCAGCAGGGCCAGCAGCGGGTCGGAGCGCAGCTGATCGTGATCGTTGAGGTCCTCATAACCCAGCGCCAGCCCGTAGACGCGCTGCGAGACCAGCTCGCGCACGCTGTGTTCGACTTGCGCGGGCTGGCGGTGATCACGGAAGCAGGCGGCGAACTGCCGCACGATGCCGCTGCGCTGTTCGGTCTGGCGCAACAGCATGGCGCCGCCGTCGGAGGTGATCATGCCGCCGTCGAAACGGGCTACCACCTGGCGGCGGCCATGGTCGGCGAAGGTGAAGCTGGTTTGGGTACACTCTGTCATGGCAGGGGTCGCTTTCTTGCTGGCTGAAACATATTGTAATCATTATGTTTGTGCCACAAAAGGCGGCCTTCCGCCAACCCCGCGATGAGAAATCCGGGCTAGACCCTTTCGTTCTCCGAAGGGGACAATTCGTCGGTCGGAAGGCGGTTTTTCAGGCACTCCTCCGAGCTTCACTCCGCAGCATCCAGATTTCGCACTCGCGAGCGACCGTTCTACCCGCTCGGCAGCGGCAGCGCCCAGATCCTGTGCAGCATGTCACCGAACAGCCTGCGGTTCAGATGCCCCTCGGCCAGCAGCAGCCAGTAATACCGCGCGTGCTTGACCAGCCGACCGCCGGTCTTCATCAATCTGTGTTGCAAGCTCGTCAGCGACCAGCTCTTGATCCTGTGCGGCAGTCCCAGCCGCCGCCACAAGTTGCCCAGGTTGTAGGCCAGCACGCTGAGTTGCAGTCGCACTTCGTTGGCCCGAAAGCGATGGCACGAAAGCCGTGTCCAGTGCGTGGCCTGCTTGCCTTCTTTAATCCATTGCTCGGCCGTGCCGCGCTTGTTGTAGAAGCGCACAACAGACCGACTCGGCAACGTCATGTTCGTCACGATAAAACCGACGCGCGGGAACAGCTCACCGAGATGATGCTCGACCTTGGCCACGATGCGTCGCGGCTTGGACCAACTCTCCGCCTGATAGCGGAAGCTCTTGTAGCGCACCAAGGGCTTCCGGGAGGGCCTGCCCGGCGGCCGAAACAGGATGTCTTCGATCGCCAATTCCAAGCTCTTGTTGGCCGGAATGCGAATGGCGTACTGCACTCCGCGTTCCTCCGAAAACTCATAAATCTCCGGCTTAGCAAAGGCCGCATCGCCCCGGAAGGTGACCTGTTTGCCCGCGGCCTGTTGGCGCTTGATCTCGGGCAGCAGCAACTCCTTCCAGTCCTCAGCGCTGTGCACGTTGCCTGGACGCAGCTTCGCCGCCAGGCAATCCCCATGCTGGTTGAACAACAACAGCGGGTGGTAGCAGACCGACTCGAAATGGCCGTTGTAAGCACTGCCCTCTTGCTGGCCGTGGACAGGGCTTTCGGTCGAGTCCATGTCGAGAACGACGCGCTCGGAGTCGTCTTGCGTCTCGGCTTGCGCCACCAGCTCGCGGTTCACAGCCATCAGCCCCAGCAAGTTCTCCTCGCTCGCCAGCATCTCCGTCTCGAAGCTCTGCAGTCGCGAGGTCAGTGCCCCGCCGCGATCCCAGTTCCTCTTCGAGCCGATCAAGCGAAACGTCGGGTCAGCCGACACTCGGACGGCGTCGTTGAGGTCCTCGTAGCCTGCCAGCCGAGAGTAGACTGACTGCCGCAGCAGATCGGCCAGCGGGAACTTCTTGTTCAAGCCTTGCCGTGGGTCACTGAGATGTTCCTCGATCAGCTTCCCGAGCCCGAGTCGTTCGTCCAGCTCGCGGACGAGAATGAGCCCGCCATCGGAAGTGACACGCGATCCTTGGAAATCGACTTTCAATAAGCCGTTGAAGCTTAGCTGGAACGGCTTGTTTTCTTTTTCACCCATTGGGTGTTGATCTCCTCAGCGCCTTGAGTGCTTTCCAACCCGCATCAATAAAGGCGTCCGAGGCCACCCGATGGTTAGCAGAACCGAAACTAAAGTGGAAATCCGGGCTTACTCCTCGTGCCTAATACACGGGGATTGCCGCCTCGCAAAACTGAGGGGAGAACCTCATCCCTCGATCAGCAGCTCCATCGATCAACAGCTTTAAGAGATCGGAAAGAGTTCTGGAAGATTTCTGGGACTCCCCGAACACCCGTCGTTTCAGAAAACCTTCAGCTCCCGGACAGCGCGCTCGGCAACCGCAGCCCGCTCACCTTGAACGTAGGCGATCGCCTCCACCTTCCGATCGAAGGCACCACGGGGGTCTCTATGAATCGTGAAATCTACGTAGTAGGGAATGCTCAATACTACCTTCGTATCACCTGGGTAGATGTCAAACTGGTCCGAACTTCGAGTTGCCCGAAAAAGGCTGATTTGGTCGTCACTTCGGTCTTGCACTTTCGCCGCATACGTAGTGTGAGGGTTCAGAAGACGGGTGGGAAATTCCACATCGACATGCCAGTCCCTAATTGGTTTGGTTCCTTCGTTCTTGAGCTTTATCCGCAGCTCGTAGTCATGACGATCTCCAGTAATCCTTTTCTCCTCGTAAGTAATGCCGAGCTCGACCGGATAGTTGCTTCTTGATCTCCATTCCCTTGCGGATTCGGCTTCTTGATCGGCCTGTGGTTGCGACCGGATTCTTTCCAAGCCCTCGAGCATTCGGCCGGCGGCGTCTATCAATACCTGGTCCCGGCGCAGCAGCTCGGCAAAAGTTCGCTCACTGAAGTTAGGCAGGTTGTGAGCAATGTCGATGATCGACTGGCTCGCTTCTTCGATCACTCGCCGAAAAAGCTCGGCGCGGGGTTCGGGAAGCTGGTCGAGTTGGTTTCCGGCTTCGGAGAGGAAATGAGCGGCGAGCTGTGAGGGGTCGAGGTCCTTTTGGACGAGCAGATCAACGCTGATCTTAGTGCGATTGAGCGTTTCGGCGACCAGCTTGGCCACGGCTTCCTGATCGCCGGCCAGGAGGGTTTTGCCTTCGGTTTCGAAGATGAAATCGAGGCTTGCTGCCGCCTTTTCGCCGATTGCGGCCAATTGGCGGTTTGCTTCGTTTCGAGCTCGAATTCCCGGTATCAGCTTGCCGAGTGCTTCGATGGCGGCACCGCCGGTTTCGGAAGCCAGTTTTTCATCACCGGCCCAAAGTTTCAGGACCGTCTTGGCGATCGCAGGGGCGACGACTGCGATGAGAGTTTCGGCGAGTGGCATTGTGAGTTCTATATTACTGCAAAAGGCGGGGGTTTTAGTGAAAAGTTAAGCTCCACTTGACACGCCCCCTACAATGAGAATTAACGGTCGGTAAGATCGTCCACCGGACCAGCGCGGCAGCTTCCCGTTCGCCAAAGGAGAAACTTGAACACCATCCTGAACAGACACCGGCTTATCCGCTGGGCGGCCCGAATTCTGCAAGCAATTCGGGATAACTGCGCCCCGGCGCCGGCAGCCCGCGAAGCCGGCGTGGCGCACGGCTCCGGCGTGCCGCGTTGGGCCTCCAGGCGGGCCTCCGGACCCGCCGTCGGCCTCCTCCCCGCCGAAAATCAAACCCTCAATCAGCCCTGTGGGCGTGGGCTCCCAGCAAGCGGGCCGCCCCAAGAATCCGTCCCGTCCCCGGTGTCCGTGCAATTAGCGGTTTGGCGCCAAATGTGGGGTTTGCATAATAAGGAACGCGCGCGTGACTACAATCCGCTAACTTCCGCTAACCCGCTTTTCTCGCCGCGTGGCGAGACGAAGTGCGTGCACACCGGGAATCCAGAAAGTTGCGGTATTGTCGGCGAGCCACACTAGAATAGATGAGACTTGCGCGCGTAGCGATGGGGTACTTTTGCTCAGATCATTGCAGGCCCAGCGCGCCGGAACAAAGTGTTCTTATGCCCTCTAGACTAATTTCATTATCCGCCTGCTTGTTCCTCACGGCGACTCTGGCCGCGGCGTCTCCCGCGGCCTCCGTCGACGTGAGCAAACTCCCCTCTCCGGCTGAGCGAAAAGTCAGCTTCCTCGACGATGTCGATCCGATTTTCGAGAAGCGATGCTACATGTGCCACGGCGACGACGTGGAGATGAACGGCTACAGCCTATGGCGAAAAAAGGAAGCTGTGCAGGGCGGGTATTCGGGCCAGGCGGCAATCGAGGAGGGCAACAGTGAACAGAGCCGCATGATTCACCTTGTCGCCGGGCTTGAAGAAAACTTGGTGATGCCTCCGGCGGGTGGCAGGCTCACGCCGGAAGAGATAGGGATTCTTCGCGCTTGGATCGATCAGGGTGTCCGCTGGGCGGCCGGCCGGGACGACGTTGAAATGAAAAGAGAGCCGCACTGGCTCAACATGGATTACGGTCCGGTGATCTCGGCTTCAATTACCGTTCGCGAGCCCGAAGACCCTCGCGCGGACAAGGGTCCGGATGACAATATCAGCTACAAGGCCCACGCCATTGCCTTGAACGAGGACAAGTCGGCCTCGGTTCTCTTCGACACCGAGCTGTTGCGCTATGCGGCGGGCTGGAGCGGTGATCACCTCGTGCTCACGGGTACTGTTTTTGACTGGAAGCATGGGCCGCATCCCTACGTTGCGGGGAAAACGATGTTCGAGAACCCGGTTGCGCCGGGCTGGGCCCGCGACGGCAGTTTTCGGGATCCGCGCAAAGAGGGGTTCGGGCCGCTGCCGGAGAATTGGGCGAAATACAAAGGCCGCTACGTGTACGGCGACCTCACGATTCTCTCTTATAGCGTCGGCGCCGCCAAGGTGCTGGACCTGCCGGGCTCGCTGAAGTCCAGCGGGATCGAGGTGATCACGCGGACGCTTGAGATCGCGGCATCCAGCCAAGAATTACTCCTGCAGGTAGCTTGGCTGAAGGGAGCGCGGGCCGAGCAGTTGAGCCTCGAGACGCTCAGGCCGGCGGGCGGCGCCACGGGCCGAAGCCTGGCGCGGCTAACCGGCGATTCCACCATCGTGGCCGGGGTGGCCGGAGGCGGCGGCGCCACCTCGTGGGCGCTGGACGACGCGGAGCACATTCGCTTGAGGATTCCTGCCTCGGCGGCCACTCAGCGCTTGACGATTTACCAGGCCCGGCTCCTCGGCGATCAGCTTGGCGCTTTTAGCGAATTGATTCGCGAAGCGCGCCCACCCGAGTCGCTCCAGAAATACACGAAGGGCGGGCCGGCGCGCTTCCCCGAGACGATCGTGACCAAGGGCAAGCTGGGTCAGGGATCGGGGCCTTATGTTCTCGACGAGCTGACCTTGCCGTTTGAGAACCCATGGAAGTCCTGGATGAGGCCGGGTGATATTGCCTTCTTCTCCGGCGACCGCGCGGCGATGAGCACCTGGAGCGGCGACGTTTGGGTGGTTTCCGGCGTGGACGACGACCTCTCGGAGCTGAAATGGAAGCGCTACGCGACGGGCTTCAACCAGCCGCTGGGGCTTGAGGTAGTCGACGATGTCGTCTACGTGCTGGACCGCAACCAGATCACGCGGCTGATCGATCTCAATGGAGACGGCGAGCCGGATTTCTACGAGAACTTCAACAACGACTTCCATGTCACCCATCACTTCCATGAGTTCACTTTTGATCTGGACCGCGATCCGCAAGGGAACTTCATCTTCGCCAAAGCGGCGCGGCATGCTCTCGATGCGAAGGTGAAGCACCATGGGACGATCATGAAGCTGGACCCGAAGGGCAAGAATCTCGAAATTGTTTGCACGGGTTTTCGCGTCCCGAATGGCGTGGCCGTCGGACCCAATGGTGAGATTACGACGTCCGATCAAGAGGGACACTGGATCCCCTCCACGCGCATTAATTGGTGCAGCCCGGGGAGTTTTCACGGCTACATGTATGGCGGCAGCATCCCGGACCGCGACGATTACGATAAGCCGATTACCTTTCTCCCCATCAACTTCGACAACTCGGGGGCGGGTCAAGCCTGGGTGGACAATGATCGCTGGGGGCCGTTCAAGGGGCACCTCGTCCATACGTCGTTCGGGCGCGGCAAGGTTTACCTGGTCCTGATGGAGGAGGTCGACGGACAGATCCAGGGGGGCGCGGTGGAGTTCCCCGTGCTGGCCGGCTCCGGTCTGATGCGTCCGGATTTCCGCAAGCAGGATGGCCAGCTTTATCTCACTGGCCTGTGGGGATGGGGGACGAAGCGGCCCGACGTGGGCGGCTTTTATCGCATGCGTTACACGGGCCGGCCGGTTCACATGCCGACCGAGTTGCATGTGACCGAGCAAGGCGTAGCGATTACTTTTAGCGATCCGCTCGACCCCCGTAGCGCGGGCGATATCAGCAACTACTCGAGCCGTCGCTGGAACTACAAATGGCTGAGCCGCTACGGCTCTGACCTGTGGAAGCTCAACGGTGAACAAGGGACCGACGAAGTGAACATTACATCAGCGACCCTCTCCAGCGACGGCAAGACTGTTTTGCTCCAGATGGAAGACCTGGTCGAGGTCATGCAGATGCAGGTGAATTTCAAGATCAAGGCCGCCGACGGGACGCCCATCGAGCAGGTGCTGTATCACACGATCAACAAACTGAGCCCAAAGAAAGGGAAGGCGCTTACTGTTCAGTATTGAGGCGCTGGACCCCGTCGCTCCTTCGCGAAACCCAGAGTCCCCGCGCGGGGCCATGGCCGCTCCGCCCTACCGCTGCCGCATCGTGAGCACGGCCTTCCCAGCGACCTTTCGATCCGCCAGCGCGCGCAACGCGGCGGGTGCCTCCGCTAGCGGGGTCTTCGCCGTAACAACCGGGTTGATCTTCCCGTCGCTGTAAAGCTTCGACAGAGCTTCGTGAGTTTCATTGAGGAATCCGCGATTTTCGTCGGAGTGGCGCCCCCAGAAGACGCCGACGATGGAGATGTTTTTCAGCAGCACGCGGTTGGCCGCCACGCTGGGTATCCTGCCGCTGGTAAAACCCACCACGAGTAAGCGCCCGTGTGGCGCGATGCACTTCGTCGAAAGGTCGAAGACGTCGCCGCCAACCGGGTCATAGATCACGTCCGCGCCTTTGCCGCTGATCTGCTTTACCTGACCGGCCCAGGTTTCGTCGCGGTAGTTGATGGCATGATCCGCGCCCTGCTCGCGGCAAAAGTTCAGCTTCTCCTCGCTTCCCGCGGTGGCGATGATTCGCGCCCCGAACGCCTTGCCTATTTGAATCGCCGCCATGCCGACCCCGCTCGCGCCGGCATGAACGAGCAGCCATTCATCTTGCTGCAATCGTCCGCGGTTGATCAGGGCATATAACGATGTTTGATAAACAACCGGGAAAGCGGCTGCCTCCTCGAAGCCCATCCCCTCGGGTATCGGGAAGGTTCGCTCCGCCTTGCCGAGAGAGTATTCCGCGTACCCGCCTCCGCCCTGGGTCAGGCACAACACGCGGTCGCCGGGCGACCATCGGCTGACGCCGGGCCCGGCGGCTTCGATCGTGCCGGCTACCTCTCCGCCGATTGTGAAAGGGAAGGAAAGCTTGGACTGATACTTCCCCTGGGTCTGCAGGATATCGAAAAAGTTCAGTCCGGCGGCGTGGTTTCGAATCAGGACCTCACCCTCGCCGGGGGATGGCTTGTCCACCTCGTCCAAGGTCATCTCCTCGGGTTCGCCGTAATGGTGGACTTGCCAAGCGTTCATGCTGTTCTCCTTGCCGAATGTGTTATTGGGACGCAACCCGGTTCCAGTCGATGCACGGCGGCGTGAACGCGCGGCGCGAACGCCTCATGATTGGAGACCCGCCGTTAGACCCTTCTGGAAGGGTCGTTATCCGGCTACGTCTCAAGCTTCGGCGTTTCCCCGGATGTGGACGCGGGGGCGGGCGTGCCCGGAGCCGGGTTACCGGCTGCGGCGCCTTTGGCCCACTGAGAGAGACCGCTAAAGAGATCGATCGGAAGCGGGAACACCACCGTTGTATTCTTCTCGGCGCCGATATCGGTCAGCGTTTGCAGGTAACGAAGAGTGATGGATGTGGGCTGCGTCGCCAGCATGGCGGCGGCTTCGGCGAGCTTCGCGGAAGCTTGCAGCTCGCCGGCAGCGTGAATGACCTTGGCGCGGCGCTCGCGCTCGGCTTCGGCTTGGCGGGCAATGGCGCGGATCATCTGCTCCGGCAAGTCGACGTGTTTGACCTCGACAGCCTGCACCTTGATTCCCCATTGCTCGGTGTGAGTGTCGAGCGTTTCCTGCAACCGCGCATTCAGCTTCTCGCGTTCGCTCAGCAGCTCGTCGAGATCGGCTTCACCGAGCACCGACCGCAGCCTCGTCTGAGCGAGCTGGGAGGTGGCATGGACGAAATGAGCCACCTCGACAATGGCCCGTCTTGGATCAAGGACGCGAAAGAAGACGACGGCGCTGACCTTGACCGTTACGTTGTCTTTGGTAACGACGTCCTGGGAGGGCACTTCCATGGTCTCGACCCGCAACGAAACGCGAACAATCTTGTCGATCGGCGCGAAGATGAGGACAATTCCCGGCCCTTTGGGCTCCGGGAGCAGGCGCCCCAACCGAAAAACGACACCCCGTTCGTATTCGGGCAGGATCTTGATGCAATTGATGATGTAGAGGACGATGATTACGATAATCAGCCAGCTAAAGTTGAACATGTTGTTCTCCGTTCTTCCCTTTCTCGATGTCCCGTTTTCCGTTGAGCCGTTCCGCCGCTACTCCGTTCCGCTGTTGCCCGATGAGCTGAGCCCGCTCCAGCCCTTCCAGCCGCCGCGTTAGCTTTCGGCTCCGGCAGGCTGTTCTAGGGCCACCTGCTCGACTTTGACGTTGAGTCCATCCACCCCAACGATCCGGACTTTTTGGCCGCTTGGAATCGGCTGATCTGAGTTGGCGTTCCACCATTCTCCGTGAACGAAAACCTTGCCTTCGGCCCCAACGTCTGTCTTGGCTACGCCGATCTCGCCGACCATGGACTCTGAACCGGTCGCTACCTTGTACCGATACGACTTCACCGCCAGCCGCAACAAGAACACCGTGATGAGTGCAAACGGTAGGGTAACAGCAATGGCCGTGCCCCACCCGATCGACAGTTCTGGAATGCCGGTGTCGACGAGCATCACGGCTCCAAGCACCATCGACACCGCGCCTCCCAGGGCAAGTATCCCTCCCGTCGGCATCATCGCCTCCAGCACAAAACATGCGATCCCCAGCACGATCAACGCCGCTCCCGCCCAGTTGATCGGGAGCATCGACAGCGCCATTAATCCCACGATGACCAGGATAGCCCCAGCCACGCCAGGGGCTATCAGTCCGGGGTGGGTAAATTCGATGTAAATCCCCAATGCGCCCAGGATCAGCAGGACGAAAGCTAGTTGCGGGTTGATCAGCGGCAGCAAGATTCGCTGACGGTTTGTCAATTCATAGGTCTGAATCACTGCTCCGGTTAGCTCCAGGCTCTGCTCGGAGCCGTCGAATCGGACGATGGTTCGACCGTTGAGCACCTTCAAGAGCTCCGGTATGTCGTTTGCCACAACGTCGATCAAGTTGGACTCGAGCGCCTCTTTGTCGGTAAACGATTTACTTTCCGTGACCGCCAGCTCCGCCAGCTCGGTATTGCGACCGCGTTTGTCGGCGATGGCGCGCACCGAGGCGGCAGCGTCATTTTCCACCTTTTGGTTCATCACCTCGTCCATCTTGGCTCCGCCGAGCATCACCGGATGCGCGGCGCCGGTATTTGTGCCTGGGGCCATGGCGGCCACGTCACCCGCAATCAGAATCATGAACCCCGCCGAAGCCGCCTTGCCACCGCTGGGTCCGACATAAGTGATCACGGGTACTGGAGAGGCGACAATCCGCTGGATGATTTCTTCCGTCGCGTTGAGCAGACCGCCCGGCGTATTGAGCCGGATCACGACGGCGGCGGCGTTTTCTTGCTTGGCCTGCTCCAACCCTTGTGTGATGATTTCGACGGTGAGGGGATGAATGACGTGCTCGACGTCGATCTGCAAAACGCGAACGGACTGAGCCTGGCAGCTCACGGCCACTACGCAGACGACAGCCGCGCGCTGAATCCACGAGCCTAAGTGGCTTAATTTCATGTGTTTCTACCCGAATTCTAGCACATGATTCGCGGCCTGCCGCAGCGCATGCCACCCTTGATTGCGGGGACAGCAAGCGGACTGGGAGCCCAGGCATTCGACTTTCGAATCATGCAGTTTTATAATGTTGAAAAGAAGGGGCTTGCGTTCTTGACTGTTCAATCTAATGGCAGGCCGGAAGTAAGGGGACCGAGAGTCGGTTGTCAAGTTTATCAAATCACTGGCCACAAGGGCGGCAAGAATGAAGATTCAGCGATGGGATGATATCGAACACGAGCAAATGAACCCGCTCGTTGCGCGTCGGGCGGTTCACAGCGAGCGGATGACGATGGCCCGTATCTATCTAAAAAAGGGTGCGGTCGTGCCCAGGCATAGCCATGAGAACGAGCAGGTCACTCATCTGCTCGAAGGACGCTTGCGGTTCCAGTTCGACGATCGTGAGATCGTTGTTTCAGCCGGCGAGATTGTACAAATCGAGTCTCATGAGCCGCATAGGGTCGAGGCGCTGGAGGATTCGATCGCGCTCGACCTGTTTCAGCCGGTGCGCTCCGACTGGCTCAGCGGCGATGATGCATATTTAAGAACCCCTTCGGATGAGTCGTAACGTAGTAAACTCAGTAGAGTTTGGGTCTTCCCCTTCTGGCAATCCTCCGGATTGTGCTTCGCTGTCATAGAGCCTCCGGGTCTTAGAGAAGAAACTTCGGTTTTGACCTACAAGAAATTTGAATGGATCTGGGGATTAGAGGTCGCGTAGCGTTCGTCGGAGCCTCGAGCAAGGGGCTCGGCCTGTCGGCGGCGGAGTCGCTAGCGGCCGAAGGAGTCAACCTGGCAATGTGCGCCCGGGGTGAGGAAGCTCTGGGCGCGGCGGCCCAGCGTATCCGCGGCCGTTTTGGCGTGGAGGTCCTCGGCCAAGCTCTGGACGTAACCGATTTCGAGGCCATAACGAAGTTCATGAACGAAACCCGCAACCGTCGCGCGAGCGTCTGTATTCGTGTGACCGGTGCCGCGGAGCCGCCCGGGGGCGCGTTTGAAGTCTTTTCTCTGGAAGACCGGCGCAAGGGCCTTCGAGTTGAGCTTTCCGAGCACCCTGCACATGATTGGCGAAGTGGTGCCCGGAATGCGCAGTCAGCGTTTTCGGACCGCTGGTTGCGTTCCTTTGCTCGGAGAAAGCCAGCTACATCACGGGCACGAGCGTTCCCATTGATGGCGGACAAGTGAGAGGAGTTTGAGTTTTTGCTAATGTGCCGGCTACATCAGTCAATAACAGCGGCCGTCGGGTCGTTCTTCCTTTTGGCATCGAGTATTCTCAGCGGCCCGCTGTGGGCGGAACCGGCCTGGGTCACTCAGCAGGGCGCCCGGCTGGTCGTGGGCCAGCCCAGCTTTACGCGGCAGGCTCCCATTTCCAGCCGCGAGACCATCGGGGGGGTGGCCGGGGTTGCTTTCGGCGGCGACATTCTCGTGATCGCCGACGGCAACCGCGTAGGGTCGCAGCCGGTCAACAACCGCGTTCTGATCTACCGCAACGTGTCGAGCTTCGTGCCGCCGCCCGACGCGGAGTTGGACCAGAACGGCTCTTGCCCTGCCTGCGTCGGCCTGGCGGACGTCGTGCTGGGCCAGCCGGATTTCGACACCTTTGTGCCCGGCGTCATGACGGGAATGCAGAATCCCACCGGCGTGGCAACCGACGGCGTTCGGATCGCGGTCGCCGACACGGATAACAACCGCGTCCTGCTGTGGAACAGCATTCCAACCCAGAACGGCACTCTCCCTGATGTTGTCCTGGGTCAAGACGGGCCGGACAGCAACTCGCCGGGAACCTCCAACAAGACCATGCGAGGGCCACAGGGCGTGTGGTTCGACGGCGGGCGGCTCTTTATCGCTGACACGCAGAACTCGCGCGTGCTGATCTATAACTCGATTCCAGCAAGCAGTGGCGCCACCGCGGACGTGGTTCTCGGTCAGCCCGACTTCGACACACGGCCGGAACCCGATTTGACGCAGTCCAACGTCAGCGCCTCGGCCACGTCCATGCTCGACCCGGTCTCAGTCACGGTGGGCAATGGCAAGATGTTCGTGACCGATTTGGGGTTCAATCGCGTTCTCATCTTCAATAGCGTTCCGACCTCAAACGCGGCGCCGGCTGATATTGTAATCGGCCAGCCTGACATGGAATCGGAATCGCTGCTCGCCAACAACTCGGCGGAGTTATGTCCCCAACCGGAAGAGCCCCCGACCGAGGATGACGACCCAGATGACGACACAGCGGACGACGATACTCCTCCGCCTCCGATCCGCTGCGACAAAACGTTAAGCTTCCCGCGTTTCGCGCTTTCCGATGGCAAAAGTCTTTTCGTCTCCGACGGGGGCAACGACCGCATCCTCATCTTTAACGAGATCCCGACAGAGAACGGTGCTGCCGCCGATGTCGTGCTCGGACAGGCCGACTTCGAGACGCTTCTCGAGTCAGACGGCGCCGGCAGCGTCCGGGCGCCGCAGGCGCTGGCGCACGACGGCACGAATCTCTACGTGGCCGACCCCTTTGCCCGCCGGGTACTTTTATTTACGCCCGGCGAAGACCAGATTGCACAAGACGGCCTGCGCAACAGCGCCAGCTTCGCCATCCGCGCTTTTGGGTTCGCCAGGTTCGAACGCAACGCCGACGAAGGTCAGGAACTCGGCGTGACGATCAATGACACGGAATACTTGTACACGGCCGAAGCAGGAGATCCGGCCAGCCTCGTCCGGGACAACATCATGGCGCAAATCGCCAACGATCCCGAAGCGGCGGTGCTCGTTCGGCCGTCTATCGGTCAGGGCAACCATGCCCTGGGCCGTGTCAAGTTCGGGGGCCAAAACCGCGCCGGCGAGGTAGTCACCCTGCGTGTTGGAGACCGCGTATACCAGGCCACCGTGCGGCCCGGCGACGCCGTCACTTTTCTCGTTGACCAGTTCAATTTCTTTATCAACGACGGGCCGCTGGGACCTGACCCCCTGGTTGTCTCGGAGAGAGATCCCAATGACGTCGACACAATCTTGATGACGGCGGCGGAAGTGGGTGAAGAGGGCAACTCGATTCCTTATTCCGTTGAGGTTGAGCCCGACTCTCAGCTCACCATCGAAGCCGAAGGGCCGGCTTTGGCCGGCGGGAGTCGCGAACAGTTCATACTCCTGTTTGCCAAAGAAGAGGGGGTCGCGGGTAACGATACCCAGTTGATGGTGACGACGATCGGCGCTGGAGGGTTCGTCCTCGCCATCTCGGGTGGCTTCATGACCGGCGGCAGCGATGCGCGAGAGCTTCCCGTCGGCACGCTAACTTCAATTTTCGGCGTAGACTTCTCCGATGGCGAATACCACGCGGAACTGAACGACGGAAAGCTGCCGACCGAGCTGGGTGGCGTGCGGGTCTACACCAGCGGCATACAAGTCCCGCTGACTTTCGTGTCCCCCACTCAGATCAACTTTCCGCTTCCCTGGGAGCTGGAAGGCACGAGTTGCAGCATCTACGTTTGGCGCCGCATGCCCGACGGCACGGTTAAGACATCGGCGCCGCGAGCCGCCGACGTGACAAGGGCGGCTCCCGGGCTTTTCGCCTTCCAGGGCCCAGAGCCGCGCCAGGCCGTCGCGCTGCATGGCCAGGGCAAGGCAACGGGAACGGTGGCCGTTACCGCCAACGAGCCTTCGGCGACTCAGCCGGTTCCCGAGGGAGTCGAGCTGACAATCAGCATCAACGGCCGCGACTACCAAATTACGACCACGGCGAGCGAAGACGCCGTCTCGATACGGGACCGGCTCGTCAATGCGATTAACGGTGGCGATGGAGATCCCGATGTGATCGCCTCTCCGGGTGAAGCTGGTTTCTTCTCCGCCCGCGTAACGGTTACTTTGAAAGGCGAACCTCGCGTGGGCGACATCGTTACGATCTTTGTTCGCGACCGTTTCTACGCGGTGTTTGTCCAGGAGGACGACACGCTGACGAGCATCCGCAACAAGCTGGTGTTCGAGGTGAATGCCGGCCGCGGGGATCCGGAAGTCACCGCAAGGCGCATCGAGCAGCCTGGTGATCTGCAGATGCAAGTGATCGCGCGCGAGCTGGGGACCGGCGGCAACGACGTCCCCTTCGACATCACGATCAGCCCCGACGACAGCACGATGACCGTTGAAAAAAACATCGAAGGGGATTTTCTCGAAGGTGGCCGCACGCCTCCGGTGGTATTCCTGACCGCCCGTGAAGCCGGCCGGCAAGGGAATGAAATCGCCTATACGACCAATTCCTCGGACACCGTGGCCGTTCAGCTTACGGCTGGCGGACCGAACCTCTGCTGCGGAAACGAAGAGTTTTCGCTGGTGACGCAAGACAATCCCGCGATTCCGGGAGAAACCCTGATCTTCTTTGGAACCGGCCTGGGGCTGACCGCGCCGGTGCCCATATCGGAAGGTCTCGGCTCGGGCCAAATCACTCCCAGCGAGCCGTTGTTTACGGTTCCCTTCGTTGCGGACGATTTTGTCTCATCGCTGGCAGGCGGCAAAACCGCGCAAGTGCGCTTTGTCGGATTAGCCCCAGGCATGATCGGGGTCTACCAGCTCAATCTGAAGCTGATCGAGGATTTGCCGGATGATCCCGGGATGCGGTTGACCATCGCACAGCGGCTCTTTATCAGCAATATAGTGACTGTTCCGGTTAAGAATCTTCGGCCCAGGGCGCGCACCGACTTTTAGCGGTGGGTCTTATCCGTCAACGCCTGGCTGAGTGCGGTGCAGTCGTTCGGTGAGGCCAGCAAATAAGGGACAGGTTGCCGTTCGCTGGGGGTTTTCCAGCGCTGTGTTGCCTACTCGTCCACGGCGGGGGAAGCGGAGGCGGGCTCCGCGGGAGCGCAACCCGCCAAGGAATACCCGGCTGCGGACTCATCGATCCGATGGGTGCGGGGTGCGGCTCGATGGCCGTATCCCGCCTTGTCCTTCGCCCCATCGGATCGCCCCATCGGATCGATAGATCTGCTCATGCCTTGAAAACTCATACCGCAAACTCGCAGGGCATCGCCAACTGCCAGCACATTCTTAACCCGCGCCGCTGCCTCCGAGACAGTCTCTGCTGGCTCAGGTGGACCAGGAAGGGTTGGAAATACGCGACGATTTGCTGGCTTGGCAGAAGATCTTCGGGCAACCCCTTCTCGGTGGCCGCCAGCGCCGACCATGCCCCTGGTGATCGACTTCGAAGGCAGCCGGAACCCGCCAGTGAATCTGCCGGTACTATTCGATAGATGAAAAAGTGTATCATCGCGGCGTGGATTCCGGCTGTGGTGATTCTGAGCGGCGCTGTTCTCTCGCCCAGAGTCTCCTCGGCACAGACAGACTCCCCGCAACGCCTCAACATCGTCAGCATCGTTGCCGGCGATTACGGATGGATTGATGCCGGCTACCACGGCAGCGACCTAAAAACGCCCAACAGGATTCGGACAGAGCTTTGACCCTGGTTCGCCCGGCGCCCTACTTCGACTTATCCTGGTGTTGGACGATATACAAAGCCAACTCCAGCCGGTTCGATACGCCGAGTTTCTCGAAAATGTTGTGCAGGTGGTTTTTGACTGTTTGTTCGCTGATGAACAGCCTTTCAGCGATTTCCTTGTTCAGAAGGCCCTGGACCACCAGGCCGGAAACTTCACTTTCGCGGTTGCTGAGAGGCAACGGGCGCCGATCAATGGGAGGGGCTTGGCGAGCAGCAGTGAAGGCTCGAACCACGGCGGCAGTCGTCTTCGAGTCGAGCCAGATTTCGCCTTCGTGTACCTTACGTATGCTCTTGATCAAAAGCTCGGTCGCGGTTTGCTTGACGACCACTCCGGAGGCGCCGTTCCGAACCGCCTGAACATACATATCTTCGTCATCGACCGCCGTCAGGACGATGACTTTGGCATTCGATTTTTTCGAGCGGAGCTGGCGCAAAGCTTCGAGGCCGTCCAAGCCAGGCATTCGCAAATCCAGCAGAACAATATCCGGATCCTGGCCGGCCACGAGGTCGACGACTTCGCGGCCGTTTGCAGCCTGGCCCACGATCTCGAAATCGCTCTCCAGCGCCAGCATCTTGCAAAGACTGTCCCGGAAGATCGTGTGGTCGTCAGCGACAATGATCCGGATCCGCTGTCGTTGATTCATCAAGACCGCGTTTGCTTCGGGTTGTACTTCGTTGGTCAGCAAGTGGCGCCCAAATTCATATTCGCCGGTTGTCGACGCCTGCCGCAAAACTCGCGAAGGCTTCGAATCCCGACTCTGATACGCGACTATCTGTTGAGCACGAAAACTGGTTCGGCCGTACGCATAAATTCTGGCGAGGGGCTCCGATTGTGGCAGTCGTCTAGAGAGATTATCGGAGGGCCTTTGATGACTGTCAATATTACGAAAGTACTGCATAGGCCAAATTCGAGGAAGTACTACTCCCGACCCAGGATCGAGTAACGTATCCTGCCCGGCTGAAAGCGGTTGGAGCGTTCCCGCGGGTCAGCTCTAGTACAATCCGGGTTAGGCGCCGCAGTCCCTCGCCGCCGAATACTGTTCGCGCAACACGGAGTATTAGCCATGCCGATTGTTCGTCATATACTGCTTGCGAAAGCAGCCATATTCCTGGTGGCGGCCGGCGCCACGGGTGTGCTTTTCCTCAATGGCTGTGACCTTTTATTCGACTGCGGGTGCCGTTCTTGGTGGAATGGGGCGGCTGATTCGTGCAATGTCCACAACTCCCGCCCTCCGCACTGCCCCTTCTGCCTGCTGGATGGCATCGGAGCGTACGCAAGCTTTGCTCTGATCGTCTGCGTCCAAGGCATTGTCACATTTTGGCCGTCTCGCCTGGCACTCTGGAAGCGTGCCGCATCCGCGTTTTTGGCATTTCCGGTGGTCGGCGGCTCTTGCGGCCTAGTACTTGGATGGATCACAAGGTACTGGATACGTTGACGAATCGTCACGGGATCGAACCCACGTGGGCACTAGACAAGTTGCAGGACTAGCTGGTTCCAGCAAGTCAACACGACGGTTAAGTTGCGAAAAAAATTATCGGGAGTGGGAAACAGACCCCTAGCAGGATCGATACAGCCTCTATAAGCTCTCTACCCTAGCCGTAAGCGGTACTGTCGGTCTATTGCCTGCAATGCCGGTGATGGCGCAAAATGACTGGCAGGAGCTAAGGAGATACTTGTATGGATCAGGAATTCGTTCGAATTATTTGTGGTGTTCTGGGCGTGGCATTGATCGCGCTTATCATGATGCGGCGACGCAGCCGGGCGGGGTCTTCCAACTAGAAGTCAGCCTCTGCTGCGGTGTCGCAACAGCCTGACCTGGCGCGGGTTTCCTGTTCGGGCAGTCCGCGGGGATCACTTTGTTTTCGACAATCCTCACCGCGAAACGCTCAGTGGCGCATCCGTAACTGTCAGGGAAATCGGTGCCGTTGCCGCCCAACGCCGTCCGGCTAGCGCTTCCACGCTCACTTTGCTGTCAGCGAGACGAGCACTGCTAGCGGCGTTAAGCTGGACGGTAATCCCGTCCGCGTCACGACGGAGAATCTCTAACGAGACACCCTCCGGCGCGTTTGCCAGACGCAACGCGGCCTCTTCAGGAATGGAGCTAGCCTTGAGCGTTAGCGCGGCGGAGCCCCCGCGAGCCAGCCGAACACTTGACTCGTCCGCCGCAAGACGGCTCTCGAACGCTTCGATCACATTCATCGAGACCCTCGGCAGCGGCCGCCGGATGTCGTTGCGCTTGCGGGGAGCGCCGATCCAGAGTGTCGTGTAGGCCTCGACTATCCGTTCGTCACCCTCGCGCTTCCCGAGAACTCGAATCGGATGTTCGCCGAGCTTCAAGTCATCGGGGACTTTCAGGCGAAAATTCAGTGCGGGAATGATAACATTGTCGCCGTCGGCGGACACCCCGAAAAACTGATCCGCGCGAAAACGGCCCCGCGGTGATTCCACCCCCTCCGGAAGCCCTTCGATCCAAACATCCACTGCCTCCTCAAAGCCGGTTTCACGAATCAACAGCACATTGATGTCAGCTTCCGCGCCACGCGCGATATTGAAATTTTCCGGATCCGTGAGCAAGCGGAAGGCGGTTCTTTCGCTTCTGATTTTCAAGCGGTAGGTAAAACTGGGGCCGCCCCGGCCGATGCGGTCACTCACAACAAGCCGGAGTGTTTCGTCTTTCCTGGGCGTATAGGCCAGGCTGCTGTCGGGATTTCCGATCACGGTTCCCTGCCCGCTCATCATGTCGTCGTGTTCGGCAAGCAGGTTCCCCTGGGAATCGAATAGTTCGAGCACGGTGTCGATATAGGGCAGCCCGAGCTGCGTGGCGAGCGTCTGGATGAGGAGGGGTTTTCCGGCTTCAGCCTGGATTGTGTAGGCGTCGCTCTCTCCGTCGCGGTCGAGCGAACCGTTGATGGCTAGCGGTCCTTCCCGCCAGTCAGCCCGGTTGGAGTCGCCCTCGGCAAACTCGGCCACATCGCTGACCTCGATGCTGACGCCATCGACAGCACCTTCTTGGCCGGCGGCCCAGAGCCGCCACAGACCCTGGCGAGCGTCCGCCGGAATCGCGAACTCGGCTTCGATCTCCTCCGAACCGCGACTCAGAATCCTCCCCGCCAGGCGCGGGACCTGGGCGCCGCGGGGAGCATCATCTCCCGTGCGTATGGGGATCGAATAAGGAAAAGTCAGCCGGTAGTATTCGGCCCCGCGAACCGCTGTGAGGTAAACAGAAGTCACCGATTCCAGGGAACGCCCGCGGATTGAGATTCGCGCCGCGGAACCGGCTCGGGCGCCGAGCGGTGACGCCGCCAGTATGACGGGCAGTTGCGAGACGCGCAGCATGTAGCCGCAGTTGGCCGCGCAGTTGACGCGCTGGGGTCCGCGATATTGGTCGAGCTTTAAATAGTATTTCCCCGTCTGGCCGAAGACGTGTTCGATGAACGGCGTTTCCAGGTAGTCGTCCCGGTCGTCGTTGAAGGCGACTTCGGCGCCCTTTTCGTCGAGCAACGCCATCTCGTTTTCAAGATGAGAGCCGTACTCGATTGAGCGCAGGTCGAAGCTCCAGCGCTCGCCGGCTTTGGCTTCGAAGGAGTAAAAGTCGACATCGACGAGCTTCTCCATCCCTCCCTGAATCACCTGTGAGCGCAGTTCGATCGATTGAGCGGCGGCGGGAAGATCGTTGGGTTCGGTCTCCGTCGTCGAAGAAAACTGCGTGACGTTGAACAACCGCGAATTGGAGTGTCCGTCCTTCGTGATGAGATAGACGCGATGGGGACCCAGCGCGGCGGTGGCGGCGATTCGCAACCGCCCAAGGACGCGGCCGGACGAGGCGTCCAGGGTTTCGATCCACTGGATGTCTTGGCAGTCGAAACGAACATCGGTTGTGTTGGAAAGATACTGGCCGGTTAGCTCGACTTCAACGGTTGTCCCTAGCGGGCCGCCGAGCGGATTCACGCGGTCGACCCACGGGGTGGGCGCCGTGGAGGCGGCGACCGGCGCGGCAAAGAACACGCCGAAGAAGCCAACGAGAAAGAGAAAGACAAGTGGGAGGAGGGGACGCATCGTTGCCGCCTGTCGTTGTCGCCTACATACTAGCGAAGCAGGTACGAGGCGTTGCGCTGCTCCCTATCTCCGGACAAGTGGTCTTGCACTAACCGAATAGCTCCGGGATGGGCCGGCCTTCCGGGATGATTCTCACGGGCCGGCCATTGGTGTGATATTCCTTCGTATAGTCGATTCCCATCTTCTTGTAGATCGTCGCACCGAGGTCTTCGATCGAGACTGGCCGCTCTTTCGGCTCACCCGCGCGCTCATCCGTGCTCCCGATTACTTGCCCGCGAGGCACTCCCGCGCCCATGGCCAAGATCGAGAACGCGCCGGGCCAGTGGTCCCTGCCGGCTGAAAAATTGACCTTGGGCGTACGCCCGAACTCGCCCAAAACCAAAACCAGGGTTGTCTCGAGCAAACCCCGTTGTTTCATATCCTCAAGTAAAGTCGTGAAGGCTTGGTCGAATTCTGGATACAGTTTGGCGTTGGTGGCCTCGTTATCCGAGTGGGTGTCGTACCCGCCGTGAAACACGGTCACGAGCCGCACGCCCGACTCGATCAGGCGGCGCGCCAGCAGGGCCCCCTGACCACCGGTCGTTCGGCCATAGGCGTCGCGCAGTTTGTCCGGTTCGGCATCGAGGTTGAAGGCCTTCTTGGCGGCCGGCGAGGAGACCAAGTCAAACGCCTCCTGATAGAAGTAGTCCATGCTTTCGACGAGCTTCGACTTTTCGACCGCGCGCAAATCTTCGTCGAGCGCGGAAAGGAGGTTCGCGCGCCCCTGGGCTTCCTCCAAACTCAGCCCGGTCGGCAACGTTAGGTCTTGGACGGAAAACTTTTTCTTGTTGGGGTCCCCTGTTACGAAAGGATCGTAGGCGGAGCCGAGAAAACCGGCTTCGGCGGCAATATCCTTGCTCGGGGTAACCACAAACGGAGGCAGCCCGTTCCTTGCTCCCAGTTCTTTGGCGACCACAGAGCCATAGACCGGGTGCTTGAAGGCGTTGTTGGGACGAGTGCCAGAGTAGATGTATTGCTTGGCTCTCTCGTGGATCGCCTCGTGTGAGTAGATCGACCGAATCAGCGTGAACTCATTCGCCGCTTTCGCGCATCCGGGAAAATGCTCACTGAAATGAACGCCCGGGATAGCCGTCGGGATCGTGCCAAGGCTGCCACGAATGTCACGCGGGGCGTCGGGTTTGGGGTCAAAGGAATCGAGCTGGCTGGCGCCGCCGCTTTGGAAAAAGATCAGGCAGGAAACATCGCCGCGCCCTCGGGAGGACTGAAGGATTTTCGGCAGAGTGACACCGCCGAAGACCGTCCCGCCCAGCTTCAGCATGTCTCGCCGACTGAAGGGTGCGTTCATGTCGCGGAGTTTCATTTTGTTGCCCTTGTCTACCTTATATCTTATCTCGGCGTTGTGTCTATATTTCGTGAAGCGCGGAACACCTGGCTCATGTTATAGTCGAACATTATTGTTTAGAAATGTTTGGGCTGTGGCTCTGACCATGGATAGGCCCGCCGATCTCCCAAATTTCAAGAATCCTCCTCTCGCGGAAACCGTTCTGTCGCTCCAGTTCGAGCCGCTGGCCGGACTGACGGCGGCTCACATTGGCTTGCTATGGCAGAGGTTTCGCAATGAACTGCCCCTGATCGAAGAACATTCGCCACTGCGGCCGGTCTCCGAGACGTTCGAGCCTCCCTCGGCTGCACAGGTCGAGGTCAGCGTCGAAGCAAAGCTACCGGCGCCGCGCCTATGGTTCCTCAATGAGAAGAAAACCGAACTTGTTCAGGTACAGGCCGATCGCTTCATTCACAATTGGCGCCAGATGCAAGGTCTTGAACCGTACCCCAGATATGAACCAATCCGTAAGAGATTTCGTGACGAAGTGACTGTTCTGGAGGAGTTCCTCGAAGCTGAGGGCCTGGGTACACTAGCCGTGAACCAATGCGAGGTGACCTACGTCAATCACATTGAGCCTTCGGGTGTCTGGGAAAGGCACGGGCAGTTGGAGATGGTCCTGCGGAATTGGTCAGGCTCGCATGCAGCTGCCTTTCTTCCTGAAAGCGAGAGTGGTAGTGTGCATCTCCGCTACGTAATCCGAGGCGAGACACAGAAACCAATTGGAAGGCTGCATGTTACGCTTCGACCCGGATGGAAAAAGGCGGACACCTCCCCGATTTTGACCTTGAGCCTGACAGCCCGAGGTGCGCCGCTCACGGAAGGTATTGAGGGTGCTTTCTCCTTTTTTGATCTGGGGCGAAGGTGGATCGTGAATGGATTCGAAGATTTGACGACACCGAACATGCAGAAGGCTTGGGAGAGAATTGATGCTTGACACTGCGACACGCCGAGACAGTGGGGCTTTGGCAGAAGCGGCCATTCTCTCGCAACCTGGGGCCGCCGCGACAATGCTCGACGCTTTGGCCCGGCCCGCGATTGCAGCTGCAACGGGGGAATCTGGCGCGTCGGCCCTGCCACAGGTTATCATCCGTAGCTCGGAGGCGGGCATTTCAGTGGAGGTCCAGAGCAATGATTCGATTCCACCGTCCTTCCTGAAAAGCGTCAAAGATGTAGCGGACCTGCTCGGTCTTCCAGCAGGCTGGAACTCGTATTCCGCGAAGCCGATTGAACCGCGGAACGTGAAGCGGGCAATCGAATTGCTGGCCGAACTACTGGGCCCCGAAACGCCGCCCCCGATCGTCGTGCCAACGGTAGGAGGAGGCATCCAGCTCGAATGGCACAACAACGGTATCGACATTGAGGTCTACATAGATTCCCCATATGACGTCTGTTTCTTTGCGGAAAAGCTCGAATCAGGCGAGAGTACAGAACAACCCCTGGCCGGCCATGTCCACGAATTG
Organism: Bryobacterales bacterium; assembly: GCA_965226185.1. Classification (GTDB taxonomy): domain Bacteria; phylum Acidobacteriota; class Terriglobia; order Bryobacterales; family UBA6623; genus CBDCYS01. The sequence continues at coordinate 275,643 of CBDDCT010000007.1, read as the reverse complement.
AGGTCTTGGCTGGTCCGCATTTCCGGAAAGTGAGCTTGAAATTTTGGGTGCCGCGGACGACTGCGCCAGAAACTTCCCCGACGATCCAGCGGTAGCGGATGAGGTCAAACTCTTACGCCGAATTCCAGAGCGACATTTCTATTTCGATGACAACCTGCGTCGAATCCGCCCGTCCTCGGCGGCGTTTGAGGACGATCAAGACGGTGACCCAATGTCAGTCTATCGCCATGACATCATTGAATCGGAAGATGGCGACATAGGGCGAGTGATGATAGGGCATGAGGGCTATGCACTCGCCTCGCTCACTGCTGGGCAGGTCCGCTCCAAGGTTCAAACAGTCTTTTCCGCCCCTCTGCCGGATGAGTCCTCGCATGCCAAGGTCTGCGGTCCCAAATCGAGGCAGACCAGACGATGGTTCTCGCGACAAGCGGCATGGGTGATTGCGCCTCCCAGCAAGTAAGTACAGCTTGGTCCAGGTTTCGTTTGATCTTGCTCGCAACGAGAGGCCTGGGATCGCAAGGGCAAGAGTCGGCAGCAGCCGGACAAAAGCGGCGCTAGCCGGCTTGGCGAAGCTCTTCGCGAATCACTCGGCGGAGCGTGTCTTCCAGCGGTTCCTCTACGCGCCGCATGTGCTCTCGCAGGGCGTCGTTCATGAGTGTCTGATAGTTGCCGCCGCCGGCACGATCGACCTGTTCCCGGAACCAGTCGATGACAGCATCATCGAGCCGAATCGTAATTCTCGTCTTGGTTCGGGGAACCGCGACAATCGGACCGCGCTGCCCTTTGCTGAAGTCATATTCCTTTGTCATCGCGGAAATCTAGCGGTTCAACTGAAACTCTTTGGAGTTCAGAATCACCCAGAGAACGTTTTCCAGGGCGCGGCGGCGGGTGCGGCCGGCTTCTTGCTCGGTGGCGATGTAGGCGGTCATGCGTCCCAGTTGGTCAGCGGTCGGGGGGCGGGCGTAGGCTCGCTGGAAGAGTGCTTCTATCACGCCGGAGTCGGATCTGTCTTCGGCTAGCAGCTTACCGAGGATGTTGTCTTCGGCTTCCACTTTGGCGCGAATGGTTTCGCTGTTCATCAGGTGCAGGGCCTGGCTCATCGAGGGGCCGCCGGATCTGCGTTCCATCGTGTCGCGCCTCGGAAAGCCGAAAGTCGTCAGAAAATACGGGGCGCCGATGCTGGCGATCAGGTTTTTCGGCGAGGTGCCGGGCGGGTAGTTTCTAAACTCTTCGGGCACGCCGGTCACCTGGACGATGGCGTCGAGCAGCACTTCCGCCGGCAGCTTGCGCGGCACATAGCGGGCGAACAAGGGCCGCTCGAGCGATTCCACTCCTCCCGGCCGGTCCACGCTATGGGCGCTGAGCTGGTAGGTCTTCGAGTTGAGGATCAGCCGGTGAAGCGCTTTGAAACGGAATCCGCTGTCGATGAAATACTCGGCCAGACGGTCAAGCAGCTCCGGGTGAGTGGGCATGTTCGTTGACCGGAAATCGTCGAACGGTTCGACGATCCCGATGCCGAAGTACTGCGCCCAGATGCGATTCACCGTGGCGCGGGCGAACTGCATTTGCTGATCGCGCGTAATCCAGTCAGCGAGCACCTGCCGGCGCGTGACGCCGTCGGGAATCCGCGGGGCTTCACCGCCGAGGAACTTGGGCGGGACGGGTTTCTTCGTGACGGGGTGCTCAAGCTCTCCCGAACGCGTGTCATACCAGACGCGGCGATATTGCCCGTAGCCGTGCTTGACCTTGGTGCGGGCAAGGAAGGCCGCCATGCCTTGGAAATCGTCCTGCGTCAGGTTCTCGAGGGGGTGATTGTGACACTGGGCGCACTCCAGACGCTTTCCGAGAAACAAGCGTGTAATGGTCGGCGTCGCTTTGCCGACATCGAAAGTCTTGAGCATGAAGTCGATCGCCGGGTGCCAGAAATTGCCGGCCGGACGGACGGTCGTGTCTCCCACGGCGGTCAGCATCTCGCGCACGGCCTCATCCCAAGGCCGGTCGTGGCGGATCATTTCCCGAATCCAGCGCTTGAAGCTGCCGTTGGTGCGGCCCTGGGAATAGTACTGCGAGTTGCGAACCCAGTCTTCGAACTTGACCAGCCACTGGTCCGTATATTCATCGCGCTTGAGCAGCTCGTCAATCAGACGGGCGCGCTTGCCGGGGCGGGAATCGTTGACAAACGCCTCGGTTTCCTCGGGCGCCGGCAGCATGCCGATAGCGTCGAGATAAACGCGGCGCACGAAGGTGCGGTCGCCCGAAACCGGGAATGGCGCCAGATTGACTTTGCGCAGCTTGTCAAAGATATGCTCGTCGATGAAGCCGTCCGGGGTCAGGCGAGCGTAGCCGGGGCCGGCGCGTTCATCGATGACGATCAGTTGCGAGGTCGCGACTTTCCCGAAGGCTCGCGCCGTCACTGTCGTCAGGCCCCGGCCCTGGGCGGTGACGGCGCCGTGATCAACAGAAGAGACGACGGCCTCGTCATCGACTGCATAGCGCACGCGTTCGGACATGTCGAGCGTCGTACCATCGGAAAGGCGGCCAACAACCACCAGCGGCTGCTTGGCGCCAGCCCCCGCCAGGATTCTCTCGCGCGGGTAAAGCTCCAGCCGCTCGAGGCGTATGCCCTGCTTCTCGAACTTGGCGCCTTGTTCCAGCCAGCGAAGAATTATTCGGTAGTCATCAGACTCGGGCGAAATCAGGTGACCGCCGCCATGCGCTAGCTGAAATGAGGGCTTACGAAGGATCAATGATTCGTCAGGGGCCTCGAGATCGACACGGCGGCCGTCGTGCTCATGGACGATCATTTGATGGTCGGCCGCGGGGTCGGATCCGTAGAGCGACAGTTTGAAGCCGCCCTGTCCGGCGGGTGAGCCGTGGCACGCCGAACCGTTGCAGCCCCTGCGGGTCAGAACCGACATCAAGTCACGGGCGAAGTTGACGTTCATTTCGCCCGCACGTTCACCAACGCGGATAGCAATCGAAGTCGAAGTTTCGCCGCAGGCCACATTCAAACGCGTCTGGCCGGGGGACTTACCGATCACTCTTCCGGCTTCGGCGACGGCGACCGCTTGGTCGGCGGAGTCGACGCGGCACGAATCCGTTACGCCGGTTTCGTCACCGTTTCGCTCGACCGCGGTCAGGACGAAGCTTTGCGAGGCTCCCGGCCCCGGCAGCGAGATGTTCGGCGGGTCGAACCGGATGGTCCTTTCCGCCGCGAACAGGACAGACGATGACGCACCAATGGCGGCGAAGAGCAAGAGTGAACTCCAGGCTAGCGTGCGCCACCGCATATGGAGAGCTTACTACAGTTTCAGGAGGGAGCCGAAATGCGGTAGTGGGGTCATAGCTTGGAGACGGGCTCCTCAGGTCAAGATCTTCTCAAGCTCATCTAGGTTGTCTGGGGCGATCTCGTGGGGTATAGACGGCCTCAAATGGCCCGGCTTGCGCCAATAGCATCCTAGATTACATGTGAGATCATGGAGAATAGGGAGATGGTCGGAACCAGCTCCCACACTCCTGATGCGATGGATCAAGCGAAGCCTGCTGCTGCTCGTGTCCTCGGCAATACTGCCCGGCCAGACCGGCGGAGGCAGCCTTTCCGCACCCACCGGCGTTAACGCGTCGGACGGCGCCTACTCCACGAAAGTCGGCGTTTCTTGGGATCACATCCGCAACGCCGCGACGTATCGAGTCTTGCGCGGCGTCGAAGACGACCCCAACTCCGCCATCAGCATCGGAACAACTCCGTCCCTGATCTTCTTCGATTCAACCGCACTTCCCGGTCAGACCTATCACTACTGGGCGCGGGCGGAAAACGCGAACACCACAAGCAGCCTCAGTGCGCTCGATCAAGGCTTTCGCGCCAATGGCCGGACCAGTGGCTTCGATCCCGTGCCGCCGCTTGCTCCGCCCCGTGACCCCATTGGAAACCCGACAACAGGCGCCAAGATCTATCTCGGCAAGACGCTGTTCTGGGAAGAGCAGCTTTCCTCGACACGAACCGTCGCCTGCGGAACTTGCCATCACGGACGCAGTGGCGGCTCGGATCCGCGTTCCGCTGCTGGCTCGCCGGTTCACCCCGGTTTTGACGGCATCTTTGGCACGGATGACGATATCACGGGCTCTCCAGGAGTACCGCTCAACCGCGCGGACGGCGCCTATGAATGGTCTCCGATGTTTGGTTTGCGCCCACAGGTAACAGGGCGCAAGGCTCAGTCCGCGATTAACGCGGCTTATTCGGTCAGCTCGGACGCCGGCTTGCTGTGGGACGGCAAGGCCAGCCATCGGTTCAGGGACCCCCTGAGCGGGGCCGTAGTGATCGAAAGGGGAGCGGCGCTCGAGAGTCAGGCGCTGCTTCCCATCTTGAACAGCACCGAGATGAATCACCAAGGAGCCACTTGGGCCGATGTGGTGACTCGCCTCTCCGATTCACAACCGTTGGCGCTCTCGCCCTCGCTGCCGCCCGCCCTCGCCGCATGGATCGGCCGCCGCGGGTATCCGGACCTGTTCGCCGAAGCCTTCGGCACACCCGAGATCACGCCCGTCCGTATCGCATTCGCGATCGCCAGCTATGAACGAACACTCTACTCGGACAGGACGCCGTTCGACGCCGCCGTCTCATCCATCGCCGAGGAGCCCCCGGCCGAGAAGCTGGGCCGCGAAGTGTTCTTCGATGCCCGCTGCCACAAGTGCCACACGGGTTCGGTGATGGCAGACCAGTCTTTCCGCAATATTGGGCTTCGTCCCTCGAAGGAGGACGGTGGCCGCGCCGAAGTCACCGGCCGGGTTTCGGAATCCGGAAGATTTCGTACTCCCAGCCTTCGTAACGCCGGACTACGCGCTCCCTATATGCACAACGGAAGCTTCGCCACTCTCGAAGAAGTCGTCGAATTCTATGACCGCGGCGGAGATTTCGATGACAACAAGGACGTAGGCTTCATCACGCGGCTCGGACTAACCGCTGAAGAAAAATCCGGCCTCGTTGCCTTCCTCAAGAATCAGTTGACGGACCCTCGAGTCGAGGCGGAATCCGGTCCGCTGTTTGACCGCCCGATGCTCTATTCCGAATCCGCGCGCGTCCCTGAAATTACAGGAACCGGCACGGCGGGTGCTGGAGGAGTCATCCCTCGGGTTGTTGCCATCGAACCGCCGTTCGCGGGCAACCCGAGTTTCACGGTAGGATTGTTCGCCGCGCCGGCCGGCGCCCAAGCGGTGCTGGTGATCGACGAGGCCGATCCCGGCGCGGGCCCGGAGATTCCCGCCTCAGCCTCATTCGCCCGCGAGACCGTGACCGTTGCCGCCGCCGAAGACGGTTCGGGCAATGGTTATGCCTCCGTAAGCCTGTCAATCCCGGACGACGCCTCTCTGATAGGGACTACACTATTCGGGCGCTGGTTCGTGCTAGACGGCGCTGCCGCCGCTGGGGTCTCGGCGACCGCGGCATTTCGCTTGACGATCTTCGGAACAGAGAGTCCGGCTGTTTCGGTCCTTTCGAGCGTTTCGGCCGCAAGTCTCGCGCAAGGATTCGTAGCGCCCGAATCCATCGTCAGCGGATTCGGGGTGGACCTCGCTACCGCGATCGAGGAGGCCGGCATGGTTCCGCTGCCTGCGACGCTGGCGGGAATCAGCGTGGCGGTTACCGATAGTCAGGGTCGACTGCGTCCGGCCCCCCTGTTTTTCGTCTCGCCTGAGCAGATCAACTACCAGATACCGCCGGGGACATCACTGGGCGAAGGCACCGTGTCTGTCCACCGCGGCATCGATCCCTTTGGCGGCAATATCCTCGCCAGCGGGAATGTCCAGGTGGCAAATGTCGCGCCGGCGTTGTTCTCAGCCAACTCAGATGGGCGCCGTATTGCCGCCGCGCTCGTCTTGCGCGTCCAATCCGACGGCTCGCGAGCCTTCGAGCAAGTCGCCGAGTTTGATCCGGCGCAAATCCGGTTCGTCTCGGCGCCCATCGACCTGGGACCCGAGAGCGACCAAGTCTTTCTCATCCTGTTTGGCACGGGCATCCGGTTCCGCGGTTCTCAGGCGGTCACGGCAACGGCCGGAGGCGAGACCGCCGAGGTTCTGTTTGCGGGAGCACAGCCCGAGTTCATCGGCGTCGATCAAATCAATTTGCGCCTTCCACGGAGTCTCGCCGGCCGCGGCGAGGTGGATATCATCATCACCGTGGACGGTCAAACGGCCAACACCGTACGGATCAATGTCTTTTGAGTTGTCCGGGGTCTTGTGAAACGGCCCGGCCGAACCGTTCGCGCCTTTCTCCGACGAATTCGGGACTTACCGGGTCACACGAGGCTGAGGTGAACTCTGCGTCCCAGGGCGGCGGCGGCTTTTTGCATGGTGTGGAGAGTGACGCTGGTGTTGCGAGGATCTAGCAGACGATCGAGAGCTCGCCGGCTCGTTTTCATCCTGGCCGCCATGGCCGTTTTGGTCAGGTTCTCGTTCGCCATGGCGACACGGATTTGGTCAGCAAGGATTTCCTTAATGGCCCGCGCCTCGACGTCCTCGCGGATGCCAAGCTCGTCGAGGAAATCGGAGAACGGCTGCCCGCGGTGTTGGGGTTTCATCGCTTTCCCTCTCGCATGCGTTTTCGCGCTATCTCCATATCCTCCAGCGGGGTCTTACGCGTTTTCTTGATGAACCCGTGAAGCAGGTAAAGCTCCCCGTCATCCATTGTGAAGATGACGCGAGCGATGCGGCCGTTGGAGATGTTACTGCGCACCTCCCAAAGTTCCGACTGCAGGGGGCGGCAATGCGGCATACCCACAGGCCATTCAAACTCGATCCGCTGAATACCCTTGCCGATTGTGCGGCGGTCTTCATCGCTCAATGCCAGGAGCCAATCACGTACCGGCTGTTTGCCAGAGCCGCTGCGATAGAAGACCGCAATGATCTTCTTCCTTGGTCGGGTCAAATATTATTGTGTCATTTTTGGCACGACAGTTCAATCTGCTCTCTTGCCCCCGGACTCATCCGTTCTGGCTGTGCCAACGTATCTCGCAAATCACGCCGCGATACCACTGGCTGCGGCTGTCGTGAGAAGCTCGTTGAAACAGGCTGACAGGCTGGGTCGGCAGGGTCCGCGCACCAGCCCTAAAACGACTTACCCAAGGAAGACGAATCGCCTGAACGCGGCTCACGGCCCTTGAAAGCTGAGCGAGGAGTTGGAGAGCTTCCGGCGACACACTGCGCGAAAGTTATTGGCGATGCCGTTCGCTGGGGTGGGACCCGTCGCTTGCGCTCTGGGCTCTGAAATCGGGCTCTGATCTACGCCAGCAGCTTCTCGACCACGATTCCGGCAACGTCGGTCAAGCGGAAGTCGCGGCCTTGATGCTTGTAGGTCAGCTTCTTATGGTCGAAGCCGAGGCAGTGCAGGAGAGTCGCCTGCAGGTCGTGGACGTGGACCGGGTCTTCGTCGACGTGCAGGCACAGGTCGTCGGTCTTGCCGTGGACGTAGCCCCCTCTCATGCCGCCGCCGGCCATCCACATGCTGAAGGCGTGGGGGTTATGGTCGCGTCCGGCGTTGGCGGCTTCTTCGGGCTTGCGGATCTCGACCATCGGGGTACGGCCGAATTCCCCGCCCCAGACGACCAACGTCTCATCGAGCAGGCCGCGCTGCTTGAGGTCCTTGATGAGGGCGGCGGTGGGCTGGTCGACCTCTTCGAGGCGCTTGGGCAGTTTTCGTTTGAGGTAGGTGTGGTCGTCCCAACTGGCGTCCATCATGAGCACGAAACGCACGCCGCGCTCCACCATGCGCCGGGCGAGTAAACAGTTCGTCGCGAACTGGCGGCGGTGCTCGTTGCCGGAGTGGAGCCCGTACATGGCCAGAGTGGCTTCGGACTCGTTCGAGAAGTCCATCAAGTCCGGGCCTTCGGTCTGCATCCGGAAGGCCAGTTCGTAGGAGGCGATGCGCGAGGCGATCTCGCGGTCACCGGTCGTCTCGTAGCGCTCGGCATTGAGGTCGCGCACGACGTCAAGCGTGGCTTTCTGCGATTCGCGATTGACGCCCGCCGGGTTGGAGAGATAGAGAATCGGGTCGCCCTGATTACGGAACACCGTGCCTTGATAATGCGACGGCAGGAAACCGTTCGAGAAGTTGGTGGCGCCGCCGCTCGTACCCTTGCCCGAAGAAAGGACAACAAATCCGGGGAGATTTTGTGATTCACTTCCGAGACCGTAGAGCACCCAAGCGCCCATGGTGGGGCGTCCGAATTGGATGCTGCCGGTAAAGAGCAGCAACTGCCCCGGGTGATGGTTGAACGCGTCGGTGTGCATCGAGCGCACCAGCGTGATGTCGTCGGCGACCGAGCCCAGATGCGGGCAAAGCTCGGACAGCTCCATCCCCGACTGGCCGTAGCGCCGGAATTTGAAGGGGCTGGCCATGACCTTTGCCGTGGGCTTGATGAAGGCCAGCTTGAGATCCTTGGTCATCGACGGCGGCAGGGGCTCGCCATCGTATTTTTCAAGCGCCGGCTTGGGATCGAACAGCTCGTACTGGCTGGGGCCGCCTTCCATGAACATGTAGATGATGCTCTTGGCTTTTGGGGCGAAGTGGGGCCGGCGGGGGGCGAGCGGGTTTTCCGCGGTCAAGGCGCCCGTAGCGGCCGTGAGGCCGTCAGCGGCGAGCAAGTCGGCCAGGGCAATGGCTCCGATGCCGCTGGCGCAGTTGCTCAGGAAATCGCGGCGTGATTGGATTTGTTTGTATTGTTGCCAGTCCATGGGGATCGTCACTCTCTGGTGATGAACTCGTCCAGGTTCATCAGGGCCCGGCTCACGCTGACCCATGCCGCCGCCTCCTCGGGCTCTACGTCTGGGGCGTGGAAAGACGCCGCCTCCGTCCGGGCTTCTCGGTCCGCTAAAAAGATTTTCCTTTGTTGATCGAAGTAGGTTGACAGGCGATCAGCTTCGCGGCTGCTAGGCTTCCGGCTCAGGCACAGGCGGTAGGCGTAGTCGAGCCGCCCCCGAAGACTTTCGCCTGGAGATTCCGCCAAGATGCGCGCCGCAAGAGCCTGCGCGGCCTCAAAGAACACAGGGTCGTTGAGCAGATTCAGCGCTTGCAAAGCCGTATTCGATCGTTCGCGGCGCGGGGCTGTCGTCAAAGTGTTGGGTGCGTCGAAATTCATCAGCATCGGGTAGGGCGTCGTCCGCTGGAAGTGAATATAAATTCCGCGGCGGTAGCGCTCCGGCCCCGTGCTCACAACCCAGGTCTTCTTGGAGTAACCCAGCTCGCCTACACCCGCGGGCTGGGGAGGAAAGACGCTCTTCCCCCCTATCTCGGGATAGAGCAAGCCGCTGACTTGGAGCGCGTTATCGCGAACCAGCTCAGCGGGCAGGCGCAGGCGATTCTGCCTTGCCAGCAGCATGTTGACTGGATCCCTTTCCTCGACATCGGGGCGGGCGCGCGAGGACTGCCGATAAGTGGCCGAGGTTACGATCAGGCGATGCATTTCCTTCTGGCTCCAGCCCCGGGCGATAAACTCCGAGGCCAGCCAGTCGAGCAACTCGGGGTGCGACGGGGGCTCGCCTTGGGTTCCAAAGTCTTCAGCGGTGCGCACGATCCCGCGGCCGAAAAACTCCTGCCACATGCGGTTGACGGTGACACGAGGCGTGAGAGGATTCTTCTTGCTCACCAGCCACTCGGCCAACAGCAACCGCGGGTGCTTGTCGCCCAGATCCAAGGGAGGCAGCACCGCCGGAGTCATCGGCTGGACTTCTATCCCAGGCGCCTGATAGTCACCGCGAAGCGCGACATGAGTTGGGACGGGCTGGGACCGCTCGATCATCGTGTAGGCGCGCGTCCGAGTCGGCAGCGACTTCTCGAGTTCTTGAATTTCGTCGCGGGTCTTCTCAATGCGCTTCTTGATTTCCTCGTTCTTCGTGTAATCAGGGCCGATGCTCCTCAGAAACCAATCGGTGATCTTGTCGCGCTCTAACTGCGTGAGTTCCCCAGGGTCAGCGCGAATCGTCCAATCAGCGCGATCGTTTCCGCCGCGCCACGCGGTCACCGAAAAATCCCAGTCCGTGTTGAGGCCCGGCCGATCCATCGCCGCGATGATGTTTTTGAGCCAGCGGGCCTGCAGTTCCGGAATGCCGGCTTCTTCGAGTATCTTTCGGCGCTCGGCGTAGTATCCCGGCAGCGCCCGCAGCAGCGGACCCCGCTGGCCGGGCAGGGGCGCTTCGATGTCGCGCTCGACCGTGTTGTTGAAGAACGCGTACATCTGATAGAACTCTTGCTGCTTGAGCGGGTCGTACTTGTGGTCGTGGCACTGCGCGCAGCCCACGGTCAGTCCCAGCCAGACAGTGCTGAGCGTGTTGATGCGATCGATAGTTTCCTCGAAGCGCTTTTCGCCGGCTTTGACTCCGGCCTCACGGTTTTTTGTGCCATTGCGGAGCAGCCCGGTGGCCACGCGCTGCTCGACCGTCGCGTTCGGCAGCAGGTCGCCGGCGATCTGCTCGATCGTGAACTGGTCAAACGGCATGTCGCCGTTGAGTGCATCGATCACCCAGTTGCGCCAGCGCCAAGCGTGCGGCCGGATCAAGTCTTTCTCGTAGCCGTCGCTATCGGCGTAGCGCGCGGCGTCGAGCCAGTGCGAGGCCCATTTCTCACCGTAGTGCCGTGATTGCAGCAAACGGTCGACAACCTTCTCGTAAGCCCGGCCGCTGGGGTCGTTGATGAAAGCGTCGACTTCGGCGGGACTGGGCGGCAGACCGATCAGGTCAAAGCAGACCCGCCGAATGAGAGTGGTTTTCTCGGCCGTGGACGAAGGCTTGATACCCTCGGCGTCGAGTTTCGCTAGCACAAAACGATCGATGGCATTGTGGGCCCAAGAGGGGGCACTGACCCGCGGCAACGCCGGGCGGCTGAGCGGCTGGAAGGACCAATGTTTCTGCTTCTCCGAGAGCTGGGCTGGGGCGGGCGTGGGGGATTCCTCCCAAGCGGCGCCTTGGTCGATCCATTGCCGCAGGATCTCGATTTCAGCCGCTGATACCGGCGAATCGCCGGGCGGCATTCTGAAGCCCTCTTTGTCGCTGGTCACCCGCTCTATCAGCTTGCTCGCAGCGCTGTTGCCGGGCAGGATCACCGCGCCAGAATATCCACCCTCGAGCGCGGCGTCCTTTTGATCGAGCCGCAACCCGTTCATCTGCTGGGAAGGTCCGTGGCAGCCGTAGCAGCGTTTGTGGAAGATAGGCTCGATGTCGGATGCAAAGTCCGCCGCGGCCGGTGCGGCCGACGTGACAACCAATGTCATAAGACCGACTGCGAAAAGTGTGCACCAGCGCATTACGTCTATTTTAGAAGATCCCCGCCGGGACGAGCAGCACCGGCGCTTGGCGTACGGCGGGCTGCGGCGGACAGTGAGAGGTAACCATGCGCGCGCGGGGCGATGTGGCGCGAATCCCATGCTTGCCGCGTCATGATTCGTGGTGAGGCAACCTTCTCTGCACGACGCTACACGAGATGATCCCGGTAAAAGACGTGAACCCGCTCAAGGTCGTTGATGGGTGCTATTGTACCCCTGGTGAGCCCCGGGGCTCATTCATGGAGTGGGGCAGATCAACGTCCTGATCGCGGAAGGCGTTGCCCCCGGAAACGCCGTGCCGCTCGAAGTCATGATCGGAGACAACGCCAGCCAGCCAGGCATCACCGTGGCGGTCGGCCCCACACAGTGAACGCCTAGCCTGCATTTCTCACGGCGCAACTTTTCGGGCATTTTGGAGGCGATCCTGTTTCATCCAGCGATCAAACGGATTTTTTGTCAATGTTCGCCCTTTGGTCTTTTTTGCTGTCATCGTCCTCGTATTCGCTAGCAAAAGAGTCTCAACGGACTTGAGCGGTTTTGGCGCAAGTTGTTCATTTAGAAGGTGTTAGATTTTTCAATGAGAGGATTTGAGAGTGTATGAGAGGATATCGGGGTTTTTGCCGGGCGGGGGGGCCTGGATCGCCTGCCGGTCACCTCCACATGGAAAATGATTCATCGCTGAGTTTCCCTTTTTTAGGATAGCAAGCCGGTCTCGGGCGGCCTGGCGCTTCCTGGATAAAACTGTTGAAAACAAAGGGAATAATTTTATCAAAAATCCGTGACCGAGTTTGTCAGCCCGGGTTTCTCAGCGCCTGAAGGGCGAGGCAGGCGAGAGGCCCGGTAGTCCTTCTTTGCACTTGCCGACCGTTTTCGACCTACCGTCAAGTATGCGTCTTTGATTCAGCGAGGTTGGCGTCAAGCCGAACGCGCCTCGTACTGACGCGCCTCTCAGGCAGCTCGTCACGCCACGTGGTGAGAAATGCAGCCTAGCTGCTTTCCGGCGAAAAAATTGGATCTCGTGGCCCGAGAGACAGTCAGCTATGAGCCGAGAACATTTTGGAGTCCCAGCAACGCCTTCACCTCAGCCTTTACGACTGGATCTGTAGTAATGCGTGCGGCAAAGACAGCTTCTTCACACAAGCGTCTTCAGCGTCTTCGATCTGAGTGGCGGTCTCCACTCTGAGTTCGGCGATGTAGCTGCGCCCCTGCAACAAAGAGCTGGGCACTGTTACTCATTAATCATCATCATCATCTTCTTCACAGACGCCGTCATCGTCATCGCCCTCCTCGCACCCTGGTTCTCCCTCCCGCGGGCAGTCACAAATCGGATTCCACTGTGCCATATCGGTGAACGGCCCACCGGGGAAGCCCTCGAGAGCCAAGCCACGCAATCCGAGCTGCCCGGGTAACAGGCGTATGTAATACAAGTCGTTACCTACAAAGGCGCCTGTTACGCCGAAGAGCGTGCCGTCGTCGCCAAAACCGAGCTGCAGGACCGGGCCGAACGGCGGATCAAGCGTAGGAGCTCCCGCCAGGTGCTCCACGTAGTCTAGGAAGACCCCCGAAGCCGGGTTCAGATCTACGGTAAAGAAAACGACCGGGAAAGGGCCAACTGCGCCGACCTTTTCCGCACTGCCATGCAGGATACCGTCTTTGATACCTATATCGCCAAAGAAAAGGACCGCGCTGTTGGAAAGGAGATCAGCTACCTTGACATCAGCGCTGATCGATCCACCGGGGTTGAAGCTGATGCAGCGCAAGTCATCCGTTCCGTGATCTATATACCAGTACTTTCCATCGAAGAAGGCTGCGTCAGCAAGACCCCTGTCGGCGGGGGTTGGGTTTCCAAGGGGCACGATTGGCCCGGGGGGGGGGGCGCCCGAGAGTTGGTCAACCACCACCGAGTACAGAATCGGCGGCTCATTGCCTGGCCCGGGGGGATTTCCTGGGCGCGAAGAAAAGTACGCAGTGCCAGTTCCAGGATCATAGGCGAGGCCATTAGGGCCGGCCATACCGTTTGGGGCGTCAGGGTCGGTGGACCGCACAAGTCCGGTGTCGGCAAGCACTGTGGATGTCCCCGTAGCCGTATCGATCAACACGATCTTCGAAGTTTCAGTACCCGGGTCACCCGTTGGAGGCGCGGTGAGGGCCAGGAGTCTGGCAGCCTCGGCGGTACCACTGAACGCAATAAACAGACAAACAGCAGCTAGTAGAACAGCAGGTTTCAATAGATTTTTCTTGATTCTCATTCTCTGAGGATGTCCGATAGTTCGTGGAAAGTAGCGACTCTCCAGTCCGAGCCGTTAGGCTCGGAGTGATGTTTTTCATTTTCGAAAAAGGAGAGTCGCTATGAAGAAACGATACCAGATTGACCGCGAACAAGCCGTTCGCCAATTCCACAAGCAAGCCGAAGAATCCGGGCAGGAACTGCAACTGCACCTGCCGCTCAAAGAAGTCGCCGCCGCCCTGCAGCAAAGCGTCGGCGAGCTGATGCGCCAGGCAGGCCTGGAGCTGATGCAGCTCATCATGGACAACGAAGTGCGCCAGCTCGCTGGCGAGCACTACCAGCGGCGCCAAGCCGAGCAGCCCTACCGCTGGGGCCGCGAGCAAGGCTTCCTCGTCGTCGATGGACAGAAGGTCCCCATTCAGCGGCCGCGGCTGCGCAGCGACGACGGCCACGAACAATCCCTGGGCAGCTATGCGTTGTTCCGCCGCTCCGAGCCGCTCGACGACGCCGTTTGGGACAAGCTCATGCTCGGGCTCTCGACACGGAATTACTCGAAAGCCGTGCGGGAGTTTGCCGCCGCCTATGGCATCGAAAAGTCAGCGGTGAGTGAGCATTTCGTGCGCACCAGCCGAGAGAAACTGCGCGAACTTTTAGAGCGCCCTCTCGATAAACTCAAACTCTGCGTCATCTACATCGACGGCATTGAGTTCAAGGGCCAGCACCTGGTGGCGGCGCTGGGAGTGGCCAGGGACGGGTCGAAAACGGTTCTGGGGCTGCGGCAGGGAGCGAGCGAGAACACCACGGTGGCGGGCGAATTGCTGGAGGATTTGGCCGGGCGTGGCGTCGATTTCTCGGCGCCGATGCTGTATGTGCTCGACGGCGCGAAGGCGCTGACGAAGGCGGTCCGTAAGCACGCGGGCAAGACGGCGCCGATCCAGCGCTGTCAAATGCACAAGCGCCGCAACGTGACCGGCCATTTGCCGGAGCCATACCGCGAATCGGTGGACCGCAAGATGGCGAACGCTTATGCGATGTCAAGCTGCGCGGACGCCAAGGCGGCCTTGGAGAAGCTGCATCGCGAGTTGCTGGAGTTGAATCCGTCGGCGGCGCGTTCGCTCGAAGAGGGGAGAGAGGAAACGCTGACGATGCACCGGCTCGGACTCGACGATCTGCTGCGTTGTACGCTGGCGACGACGAACCCGATCGAGTCGGCCTTCTCGGTGGTGGACCGCGTCTGCGGCCGGGTGAAGCGCTGGCGGGGAGGCGATCAGCGCGAGCGTTGGGTGGGCGCGGGTCTGTGGCTGGCCGAGAAAAGCTTCCGGCGGGTCAAAGGCTACCGGCACTTGCCGAAATTACTCGACCAGCTCGGCAGACTGTCGCCGCCGCCTCCGGCCCAGGCCCAAGCGGCGTAAACTACAAGTTCTGGAGAGCCGCGCGTTTCAACGGAATTCTGGACATCCTCCATTCTCTTCTCCTCCATATGGCGTCTCGACCCTACCTAGACTAACGTAAGAGCAAGACCCTAGTCAAGTCCCGATTTCCGTCCTGATCGGACGTCGCTGAAGTAGTTGGCCCCTCCGCCGGGGTAACTCCAGTGAATTGTCCCGGACGAAACAGTTGTGCCATCTATTGCGCGAAACACCAATAGAGCAACGGGTTCAATTTAAGCGGGGTACAATGGTACTTGATGCTCTCGGGGTATTGACTGAGTTTGTCTCGGTACCTTAGTGATCTGCATAGAGGCCAAGTTGCCCAGGTTGTAGGCCAGCACGCTTAGCCCCAATGCTCGTCACTTAGCAGTTCCGCGGGCGGTTTTTGTTGCAGCCCGTGTGTTCTTGTCTTGGGCGTCGTTGAACGCCCGGCGCACATCGCTCTCCGCGGAGACGCTACGGGCCGGTTGCTCCTCCGCCCTTTCAGGGCTTACCCTGGATGGTTTTCGCACCCAGGGTTCCGCTTCGCTCCACCCTAGGCTACGATCCTACGCCGCTTCGCGGCTCAACGGCTCTGGGCTCGAAGCTTGAAGCCGCGGCCAGTGCGTGGCCTGCTTGAAGGGCAAACAGGGGGCCGCGGTTGACTGGCCCCAGCTTTTTTTCACGGCTTCCGGGCCCCGAAAAGCGGGGCCACGCATTTTGCGCCGGAAGGCAGCCGGGTTGGGCCGGCATGCGCGGACGGACCAGGACCGCGGGCGCTATGCCTTGGTTTCGGCCAGGCTGCCGGGAACTTCCTCAGTTGGCCTTGGGTCCAGCGTTGTCGAGCGGCCGTTCTTCTTGAACGCACCCAGCTCGGCCTGAAGCTCGCTATACTGCCGGCGCGCCCGCTCGAGGGAATAATCGCGCTCAACCAAAGCTCTCCCGGCTTGTCCCATATCCAGCCTTCGACCCTCGTCGCTTAGAAGTTCATGAATCGCCCGTGCCAGGCGGTGCTCTTCCCCGCTGCCGGACTCTACCAGCAGGCCGCACTCCTCGGGCAAGGCTTCTTCAATGGCGCCGGCGCGGCAACTGATGACCGGTGTCTTCATGGCGAGGGACTCCACAAGAGCCAGCGGTATGCCCTCCTCCGTGGAGAAGATCAGCAGGAGCGAGGAATCCGCTAGCAATTCCGCGATGCCGGACACGTGACCCAGAACGCTGAAGCTTTTCCCAAGGCCTTTTCTCTCGACAATCGCGCGTAATTTTTCTTCTTCGGGGCCATCACCGGCGACGACAAAATGATAGTCCTGGCGGGGGCGGAGCTTTGCCAGCTCGGTTGCAACCAGTGGCAATAGCAAAGGGCGCTTGCGCTCGACCAAAGCTCCCGCGAAGAGGAGGATCTTCGTCTCAGGCGCGATACCGAGCCGCCGCTGAGCCCGGCCCTTGGAGAAGAGGGCGGGATCAAATTTCTGGAGATCCACGCCATTGCGAATGAGACGGATTTTATCCGCGGCGACATTCATTTCCATGAGACGCTGCCGGCCGGCATCGGAGATCACAACCCTTCGATGGATCTGATCCGCAACTTCGAGCGTTGCCGAGAAGAAATCCCAGTTGTCGTGGACGTTGTGAAGAATATCCGCGACCCGCAGATCGGGCTTGACATCCTTGAGCGCCGGAAGCACGCTGTATGCCGCCAGCGAGTTCTGAATAACCAGGACATCGAAATCCCAGTTGACCGCCATGGAATAGATGAAGCGCGGAGTCTGCTCGGCCGGTACGATTTGCGCGATGTCGTAGATGTGGTCGACGCACTCTTCCCAATCGCGCCGCAGTCTCGAATCGTGCGATTGCGTCGCCAGCAGAAACACTTCGTATAGCGAACGGTCGATCCGCCGGGCAAATTCGAGAAGCACGTTCTCGGCCCCGCCGACTCCCAGATGCGGCGTGCACAAGACAAGCCGCCGGCGGTCTTCCGAGCAGAGGGCCGGGATGTAGTCAACCCTTTCGATTAATTCGCCCCCGATGAGAACGGATTGGGGCTGGAATTTCAGATAAAAGCTGAGGTCGAAAACAGGGCGCCCCGCGACCTGATTCACTTTCTCCTTCAGCCGCAGCGGGATGAGCCGTTCCACGGATCCAAGAGGACTCTGTAGCCAGGCATCCAAAGTGTGGATTTCGGCGTTCTGCAGATGACGGCGGATCTTGCCGAGGACAGGCGCTGTACCACTACGCGTCCCCGGCGGAATTGGGGTAACGGGCGGAGGCCGCTTCGTGTTGGCCGCGGATGCAGCGTTGTCGGGCCGGGTTTGTTGCGAAGGCCGCGAGGAGGCCGGGGTCGCCGCTCGCGTGGTCGCAGCGCCTAAATCCACCGGCGACACGATTCTCAAATCCCGACCCGACTTCCCCGCACCATCCGCCGAGTCGCGGCTCGGCCACGGGAGACGTCTGACGCGGCCGGAACGCTTCGACTCTTCAGTTTCCAAAACCCGGCGGGATAGGCCCAAAGGCCCGGCGGCTTGCCGGATCGAAGGCGGGGGGGCTTCCCCAGTGTCGGTCCAGGTGACCCAATCGGCGGACTGCAGCGCGCAGATGCATTCCTCGGCAGCATAGGGTTGAAGCGGTTTGTTGTCGGTCATCCACAAGAAGCAGGAAGCGCTGGAACCACGAAGGGCCGCCGACTCGTCAACTCCGATCAGCACCTGGTAGTCGTGCACCGTTTGGTTCTCGAACGAAGGACGGAGCGGTCCGCGGACGACAAAGCAGATCGAGGGCTGCCACTGCTGCTTAACACGGAGGCGGCCCTTTGGCGACAGCAGAGCGGGCCGGCTTTCGACCATGTGGGCCCAGTTCTTATCGTGATGCTCAAGCCCGGTGTAGTGATGGCCGATGTGATGAGTCCGATAGTTGAACAACACCCGCGGAATGTAGTGACCGTGCCAACCCTTTTCGGCCAATTGAAGAAATAGGTGCCAATCCTCATAGGCCCACAAGTGCCACTCATCATAGCCCCCGACATCTTCCCAGGCGTCGCGGCGCAGAAAGATGCAATGGGCCATGAAGTTCTCGTTCAAGAGCCGGTAGAGGTTGTAATTTCCGGGCCGTTCCACATAGTTCTTTGTGCCAAAAACCCGCCAGTCAAAATACGCGTAGCCGGCCTCGGGGTGTTGCTCCAGTTCCTTCAGGCAGACTTCCATCATGTTCGGCTCGAGCAGATCGTCACAATCCAGGGGGATGACGTAACGTCCCCGAGCCTCGGAGACCCCAGTGTTTCGCACCTTCGGCAGCCCAGCATGCTCCAGGCGCACAAACCGAACACGCGGCATCTCTTGGGAATCAAGCTTATCGAGCAAGGCGACGGCCGAGGGGTCCTCGCTGCCGTCGTCAACCAGAATGACTTCCCACTCGGCGTGCGATTGACGCTGTACACTCTGGATGGTTTCTCGGACGAAGGGACCGGGATTGTAACAAGGAATGACTACGGAAATGAGTTCAGGCGGCACAGTCGAAGAGGCCCAAGGTATGTCCCAGAGTGTCGAAATTCGTGAGATGTTGCAAGTACTGGGCGGTGAACTTCAGAATCGCAGACCCTTCTTCAGTAGCAGTGCCGCGTAGAAGTACAGCTCCGCATCCAGGGTTCGTTTGATGGTTTCCGCCCCCCGGAAGCCGTGCTGCTCGCCGTCAAAGAGAAAGTACGACACCGCCAAGCCCTTCTTTTGAAGCGCCTCGACCATCATCTCGGCTTGATTCGGGGGAACCACTTTGTCCTCGCTGCCTTGAAAAAAGATGACCGGGGCGTTGAGCCGTTCGACGAAGTGTATAGGGGACCGTTCGCGATAGAGATCCTTTCGTTCGGGATAGGGGCCGATGAGCCGGTCCAAATAGCGGGACTCGAACTTGTGAGTATCGCGGGCCAGAGCCTCGAGGTCGCCGACACCGTAATAGCTGGCGCCTGCCTTGAAGGCGCCGCGGAAGGTCAACGCAGCCAGTGTCGTGTACCCTCCGGCGCTGCCACCCTTGATGATCAGCCGGTCACCGTCCACGCGGCCCTGTTCGACAAGATACTGCGCTGCGTTGACGCAGTCGTCAACATCCACGATTCCCCAGTGATCCACGAGACGTTCGCGGTAGGCGCGTCCATAGCCAGTGCTGCCGCCGTAGTTGACGTCAAATACGGCGAAACCGCGGCTGGTCCAGTATTGGATGTCGAGCGACAAATCACCCGACGTAGCGCCGGTGGGACCACCGTGGCTCTTGATGATAAGCGGCGGAAGCTCCCCGGCTGGAGGCCGGTAGTCCGGATTGTATGGCGGATAGAACAGACCGTGGGCGGTGAGGCTGTTCTCGGTTGGGAACTCAATCGCTTCGGGAGCCGAAATACAGCGGCCTACAGCGGTTTTCACCTCGAACGACTGCCGCAGCACCTGGCTCTCCCCTGTCTCGAGATCGAGCTCTACAATACTGGCCGGCAGCCGTCCCGCCCCGCCTCGAAAAACCGCTTTTCCGGCTCCGGCACGAACCTGGGAAATGTGCGTATAAGCGGTTTCGATCGGCTCCATGGAGCAGCGTGAGGTATCGATCCTGGCCAATTGCCACGTGCCGTTTTGGGTATAGGCGCAGATGATCCGATCAGGTGACTCGAAGGCGTACGTCGATTGGCCAAAGACCCACTGCGGAAGACCGAATTCGGCCTCCATCTCGATGAGAGCTTCCGTGACGCCTTCCCGATAGCGAAAGAGATTCCACCATCCCGAGCGGTCCGAAACGAAAAACAGTTGTCCATCGGGTGACCATTCAGGCTGGAAAATCGACTCGGCGAGTCCGCCGGCGATCTGCTTCTGGCGGGAAAGCCGGCCGTCTGCTTCTATTTCCGCGACCCACAGCTCTGTTCCGTCCCAAGGCATATTGGGGTGATTCCAGGTGAGCCAGGCGAGTTGGCCGCCGTCCGGGCTCACCCTGGGATTCGAATAGAAGTCATTTCCCTCAACCAAGACCTGTATCCCTCGATCATGGGCAAGATCGATTGCCACAAGGGTGTTCACCGCTTCCCTGCCCGCGGAGGAGTGATCCTCGCGCACGCAGATCAGCCGCTGATGCGAGTGGTCGGCGACCCCGTCCGCATAGCGCCATGGCGCCTCCGGCGTAATGGCTACAGGCGTCTCGTCCATTTGCGCGCGGTAGAGGCGCTGGTCATTGAAGCTCGAAAAATAAACGGCCGGGAAGTTCGAAAAATAAACGGCCGGGCCGTCGGCGAGGAATGCACCTCCGCCATATTCGTGGACTCGCGCGCGAGCGTTAAACGGTGGTGCGTTCACGTCTTTGGTCGAACCATCGGGCCGGCGGCGAACAATGACACTACGGCCTCCCTCCGCGGGGCGTCCCTCGGACCAATAGACGTCATCACCCGACAAAGCTATCTGTCCCAGGGGAATCGTTTCCGCAGCGATCAAATCAGAGGTAATCGGAGATTTCCAGAAGCCGTATTCGGCGGTTTCAGGCATGGAGTCTTTGGACCTTTCCGTGTCTGTCCCATTATCAGCCGAGCCGGACGCTTCCGGCGCGGACACGGCGTCAGAGCGTTGTTCTTGCTGCCGGCCGCAAGCGGCGATTTCAACTGCGCAGCCAAACCGCTATGGCCGGGGCATTCGAACCAGATAGACCTGTAAGAGATAATCGTCGCCGGCTCCGCGGCGATATTCTCGCGCCTGCTGGGGACGGAAATCGTCCAACAGTCTTATGTCATTGACATCGGCCGAGACTCTGGCGACCTCCAGTGCCGCCCCGGGGTAGCGCTCCATCCAGCGGCCCCAACCTTTGGCCCGCCGGCTGTAGATTCCAGCAATCAGGTGAAACTGGTCGTCAGGCTCGAAATGCTCATCCAGCCGGTCGGGCATCTCGAAGCGTGCAGCGTAACCGAGCCGCTTCAGGTAGAAGACCAGCGCCGGTTCTCCCAGGACGGCAACTTCCGTCGACGGAGGCAGGGTTTTCGCGATCTTCGCGGCGGCCCCCCGCAGCCCGTCACGCGTTCGCGGAAAACCGATTGCCCGCTGGTTGCCTCGCGGAAAGAAGGCCGCCGTTCCAGCCACAACAAGCACCGTTGCCAGAGCGAGTTCGCCGCGGCCAGGATTAGACGAATTTGACCCGGTAAACAAACGATCCAGCACTGTCTTGAGCCCGGCGCCAGCCAGCAGAAACGAACCGCAGGCCCACGGCATGAGAAGACGGCTATAAGGATGGTACAGCGGTGTCAGAATCGAGAACGTCAGGAAGAAAGCCAAAACGAGCCAGCGCTCCGATGAACTCCGCTTGATCATTCCCCCGCAGCCCATCAGGGCCAAAACCGTCACCACGACCGGCCCGCTCAGTCCCAGCCCAGCCACCGCAAACACGACAACCCACAGACCGGCCTTGCGCCCGTGTCGTTTCCAGCGGCCGCCGAAAACGAGAACAGCCGCCACCGCAACAGAAGGCGCGGCGCGGCTTAGCCAGCCATCGAAGTAGCCTTGAAACTGAGCATGCACGGCGACGGAACGGAAGAACTCCAGCGGCTGAAAGAAACTCGCGTGCTCCCCAATCAGCCGCGCGTATCCCCCGTTCTGAGCGGCGATATGAAAAAACCAAGGGATGTACATGAGCACGGCGATCCCGGCAGCGGCACACAGCCGGCTTGCCGCGGACGCAAGCTTCCCGCGCTCGCCCGTCAGCAGCCGCTCGCCCGTGAGCAGCCATGGAACCAACGCCACCGCGACGATCGCCAGCACCAGCCAACCGTGATACTTCGTATTCCAAGCAAAGCCCGTGGCCACCCCGGCGAGTATCGAAAGCCGCATGCTATTGCGGCGTTCCGCTAGTCCGAAAAGCCAAATCGCCGCCAGCAGGAAAAATGTGAACATGACATCCGTCAAACCGGAGCGGGAGTAAAGAATGTGATAGTCAGAGAGCGCCAAGAGAATCGCCGCGCCTGTCCCCGTAATGCGGTCAAACCATTGGCGCCCGATTGCGTACATCAGAATGATCGTGGCGACGCCGAATGCGGCGGATAATGTGAGCGGCACGATGTCCGACGTCGTTCCCAAGAGGCGCATCAACAAGCCCGAGACGGAGAAGAACATCGGGGGCGAAAGAAAGTGCTGTAAGGGGTACAGCCCCGCGGGGACCTCGCCATTCGCCACCGCCAGGCTGCTGATAGCGTAGGCGCCCTCGTCGAAATGGTCCAGGCCCGCCTGATGAAGCATCGAAAAGCGGGTTAGCGCTCCCACCAGAGTGACCGCCGCAACGAGTACGGAGTCAGTACTGTCCCAACGGCGCGGAATCACGTGAGGATTGTCGACGCGATCTATCATGACGAGGGGGTAGTGGTTTGAGCACTGGAAAGCAGCGGAAGACGCTGCCATCGATTCGGGACCCGCCCCGGCTCCTAACCCACGGATCATTGGAGTCCTCCATGCTACAAGGATATGGCGCGGCGGAATCCGGCGGAACAGGGCTCAACAGCGGAGCAGCCTCCTGTGGCACAATGGGAAATCTGTTCTCGGGACGAATGGAGGCTGGCGCCGAGGCGGAATGCCTGAGCCCGCCTTTGCGTTCATCCGGTAAACACAAAGACACACCCCGCTAGTCTGCTATATGATTTTCGCGCTGCTAGCTCTCGTGAGCTTGTCCGTCTTCCCTGCTTCGGCGATCGAGATCGCGACCGGGTCGATGCTCGGGCCCCGCTACAAGTCCGACCGGTTCTATGTGCGAGGATCGGAAGGTTCGAGCTGGCAGCTAACCTACTCTGGCGCGGCTTACCGCCGTCAGGCGCGCGGCAAGCTGATGCTGGTGCGGCTGGCGCAATCGTTGTTTGATGACGAGCGGCTCGAGCAGCAGGCTTTTGACCCCGACCGCAACACACAGCACGTCATCGACGCTCTCGACTTCTACAAACAGCATGGCGTCCTGGCGATCAGCGTTGGGCTGCAAGGCGACAACCCCCGTTACGGCGAGCAAGTCAACGGCGTTTCTGGCAACGGACCGGCGAAGTTCGGCGACAAGAAAGGAGCGCTGGTTAGTGCCTTCCGTTCTGACGGATCTCTCAAACCGGAGTGGCTCAACCGCCTTGAGCGGCTGCTCACGGCGGCCAACGAGCGCGGCATGGTGGTGTGCCTTGTCTACTTCCATCCGGGACAAGACGGGATCTTCGAATCACCCAATGGCATCGCGGCCGCCGCCAAAAACATCACGGACTGGCTCATCAAGAAAAACTTTCGCAACGTCGTCGTCAACGTAGCGGACGAGTGGGACCTGGACGGCCGCAGTTGGGGTCATGCCCGCTTCATACCGGAGAACATTGACCGCTTCGTAGAATTGATTCGAGAGCGCTTCAACCACGCCGACTACACCTTGCCGATCGGAGCCTCCAGCAGCGGGAAGATGAGCTATCCGGACTCACTGGCTCAAGTCTGCGATGTCGTTCTTCTTCACGGCAATGGCCGCACGCCGGGCGAAAAGCTCGGCCGCCTGCGGCAATTCCAAGCAACAAAACGCGTGCTCTGGATGGTGCAGGACGACAACGGCCGAGAAACGACGCTCGCTAATTTGGCCCGTGAGAAAGCCAGTGCCGATGCACTATTCAGAGACGGAGCGGGCTGGGGTTTCACGCCCTGGAAGCAGGCTCATCATTTCCCATTCATGTACCTTCCCGAACCCGGCAGCGAGTTTGGCGACGACACCATGGAGGCAAGGCGCGACGGGGCCTACTTTCGGGCCGTGCTCGAACATGTCGCGGCACTTGTGCTGAAAAACCCTCCTGGTTCGAGGGATAAGAAGAAAAAGAAGTAGAGATCTTTCAAGCGGCGACGCGGCCCCCCCCGCGCTACTGGTCTAGAAACTCGCGTGCTGCTTCCCTGAACTGCTCCTTCTCGCAAGCGAAGGACAAGTGCCCGCAGCCGCTATCAATCTCAAGCGTCTTCGCCCTCACGCGTTTGGCGAAATCGAGAGCGGACCCCGGCGTGACCATGTGGTCCCGCAATCCCACGATGACGAGCAACTGGGCGTTGACCGCTTCAGCGGCGCGCTGCATGTCACCTCCCCAAGTTGCCGACACGTCGTGGCCGATCATGGCGCGCAACTGGCTGGCCCAGTCGTAAGGGTCCATACGCTGGATAAGTTCCGCTTCGGTCGTCGCCAGCTTCCCGGCGAATTCCTCGCGCGGGGTTTCGGTGTTGTAGTTGGACGGGGTCGTCAGCGCCAGTTGTTGGACATCGGCGGCAATTCGCATGGCCGCGGCCCGTGCCTTTCGCGGATCCGAATGCGCCGACAGCAGCTCTTCGATGGCGTTGAGTTCGGTTTGCCACAGAAGTAAATCGTAGGAATCCAAGCGCGCGGACCCGACAATCGCGATAGCGTTGTCCATGAAATCCGGGTGACTCACAATCCACTGAAAAGTCTGCATGCCGCCCATCGAAATGCCCATCACGGCGTGGAGGCGGCTGATTCCCAAAACTTCGGTTAGAAGACGGCGTTGCGACTCGACCATATCTCGAATCGAAAACTTGGGGAAGGCGCCGGCCGCCTGTTTGGCGCTGTTTGAAGGTGACGATGAGACTCCGTTTCCCAGCGCGTCCACCGTCAAGACGAAGTATTTCGATGAATCGACCGGCCCCCCGGGACTCACAAACTGCGCTAAATCTGTCGAGGTTCCGGAAAACCAGCTAGGGAAAAGAATGGCGTTCGACTTGTCTTTGTTGAGTTCGCCGTAGGTACGGTAGCCGATCTTGCAGTCCTCGATTGCTTGGCCGCTTTCGAGACGAAAATCACCCAGATCGGCGAAGCGCAGATCACCTTGCGCCAGGGCCGTGGATGCCAGAGCAAGCCAGCAGAAGAAAGCAAGCATTAAGCTCGCCGAAGCCGGCGGAAATCCGGGAGCGTCGGCTCGAAGAACGGAAGGTCGTTTGACTTGGGGTTTAGGATTGTCGTTCATGCATCACCAGCATAACCCCATAGGGTTCGTGCAGCGCAACTGGGTGAGCAAACGACGAGGCCTCACGGCGCCACTGTGGGAAGGACGGCCGCATTCATTCGCTTAACTCTTGGGGGCTTAGCTCTTTGGGACTTAACTCTTGGCGGCTTAACTCTTGGGACGAAGCGCTTGCTGCGCTTGTGGAGACAGCATGATGCCCAGCTCATTCAATTGTTGCTGCGGGACGGTGTTCGGCGCCTCGCACATCAGGTCGGTACCTTTGGCTGTCTTCGGAAAAGGAATCACGTCGCGGATGCTCGTTTCTCCGGCAAGAATCATGATCATCCTGTCCAACCCGAGAGCAATGCCCCCATGTGGCGGCGTGCCATATTCCAGAGCTTCCAAGAAGAACCCGAAGCGGTGACGGGCCTCTTCTTCGGTAAAACCAAGAGCCTCAAACACTTTCGCCTGTACGTCACGGCGATGGATACGGATCGAGCCCGAGCCCAGTTCGGTGCCGTTGAGCACCAGGTCGTAGGCCTTCGAGCGGCAGGCCGCGGGGTCGCTGATCAGCTTGGAGATGTCGTCCTCGTGGGGCGAGGTAAAGGGATGGTGAGCGGCGTACCAGCGGCCTTCGTCCTTGGCCCACTCGAACATGGGGAACTCAGTCACCCACAGGAAGTGCAGATCTTTCGAGTCAAATAATTTGTGGCGGCCGGCATACTTGCGCGCCACCTCGAGCCGCAGATCGCCCGCCGCCGAGAGAACTTGCTGTTCAGGCTTGGGGCCGTCGGGCGTACCCGCGGAGGTCACCAAGAAGAGCAGGTCGCCTTCTTCGAAGCCGGCGCGTTCCCGCACGGCGTTCATCGGCTCGGCGAAATCACGGTCGAGGCGCTTGAGGTCTTCCAACACACGCAAGCCGGCCTCGGGGCCGAGAGCCTTGATCTCATCCCGCTCACGCCGCGACAAGGCCCCGACCTTGGGAATCTTGACCGCCACCAGCGGCATCTTCTCCGTCAGCTCGCCGGGCGGAAACAATTCGTTCACCCGCGTCATTGGCGGCAGCCGCAAGTCCGGCTTGTCGCTGCCGTACTGCTCCATCGCTTGCGCGTAGGAAAGCCTCAGCAGCGGAAGCCGCGGCGATGGGCGACCAGAGGCCTCGCAAACGCGACCCATCAACTGCTCGATGACGCCGAACACGACATCGGGTTGCACAAACGACATCTCGAGGTCAATCTGAGTGAACTCAAGCTGCCGGTCGGCACGCAGATCTTCATCGCGAAAACAGCGGACGATTTGGAAGTACTTGTCATAACCGCTGATCATCAGCAACTGCTTGAACAATTGCGGCGACTGCGGAAGGGCGTAGAAAGTTCCCAATTGAAACCGGCTTGGCACCAGGAAATCGCGCGCGCCCTCGGGAGTTGAGCGCGTCATGAACGGCGTTTCAAT
The DNA here is from genome assembly GCA_965226185.1 of Bryobacterales bacterium. Classification (GTDB taxonomy): domain Bacteria; phylum Acidobacteriota; class Terriglobia; order Bryobacterales; family UBA6623; genus CBDCYS01. Next base: position 249,309 of record CBDDCT010000007.1, on the reverse strand, counting down.
CTCCAGAAAGCCAAGGCCGTTGAGACAATCACGGATGGCGAAATTGACCCGGTGGCGCAGCATGATATTGCGCTGCATATGAGGCCGGCGCAAGTCGACGTAGCGGTACTTGAGGCGAGTGTCTTCCCCGACGCTCGGATCTTCTTCGATTTGGAAAGGGGGGGTCCGCGAATCGTTAAGGATGAGCAGCTTCTCGGCCTGGATTTCAACCTCGCCCGTCTCCAGTTCCGGGTTGACCGTGTCCTCGGAGCGCCGGACCACCGGTCCTTCCACGGCCACGACGTACTCGCTGCGCAGCAGCTCGGCGCGTTGGTGGACCTGCTCGTTGAATTCCTTGTTGAAAACGACTTGGGTGATGCCGTCGCGGTCTCGGAGGTGGACGAAAATCAGGCTCCCCAGATCACGGCGGCGGTGGATCCAGCCGGCCACAACGGCCCGCTTGCCAACGTCGGAAGGACGCAGTTCACCGCAGTTGTGAGTGCGGCGCAGCTCGCCCAGAAAATCCAACGGGATGGAGTCTTGTGCCATTACGGATTCTTCATGTATTCCCGGCTCTTGTTGACATAGCCTTCGGCGCCACGCCGGATACGTTCGAGCTCCTCTTCGGTGGTCTGGCGGCGGACCTTTCCGGGTGAGCCCATCATGAGGCTTCGCGGGGGGATGTCGGCCCCTCGACCACGAGCGCAGCGGCCGCGATGATGGAACCGCCGCCGATCTTAGCCCCACTCAGAACGATCGCTCCCATGCCGATCAGGCAGTCGTCCTCGATGACGCAACCGTGCAGGGTTACAGAGTGCCTTACGACGATGCGCTTGCCAAGTACGAGCGGCTCGCCGGGGTCAACATGCAGGCGACAGTTGTCTTGGACGTTGGTCTCTTCGCCGATCTCGATCGAGTTGACATCGCCGCGAACGGTTGTGTTGCACCAGATGCTGGAGCGCTCGGCCGCCTTAACCGAGCCGATGACGCGCGCGCTCTGATCGACAAAGGCAGACTCGGCAATCGCCGGCCGCTGGCCGCGGTAGGTACGAATCATTGCGGATCGCGAAGGAGGTGGGACAGAAGCGTACTTATTTGGCGGGCAACCGCGGGTCCTGTCCTGGTAGCTACAGGCCGAGACCAACAAGTCCGGCAAAGACCTCAGCGTAACATAGTGGTGGCCTGTCAGAGCTTGTGCAGGACAACCAGACCGCCGATTTCACCCGATGGCTCATCCCGGCCGCCCACGCGGTTTTGGTTGCGGATCCGCCGGCTCCGTCGCGCTTTGAGGCCAAGCGGTCTGTACAATGGACGATTCGAAGGTTTCATGACGGATCTTCGGCCGACAATGTACTTCTAACCATGGAACGAACGGACCGAGACCGGCTCAAGAAAATCCTGCAAACCCATTCGGTCAGGCGAGGGGACTTCGTTCTTGCTTCCGGAGAGCGGAGCGATGTCTACGTCGATGTCCGGCTGACCGCGCTGCGGGCCGAGGCGACCCCGCTCATCGGCAGTGCTTTCGTGTGCAAGATGCAGGAGCGCGGCTGGCATCCCGTTGCCGTCGGCGGACTCACCATGGGCGCGGACCCGATCGTCACGGCGATCTCGCGGCAAAGCCTCGAATTTGGCCTCGAGATCAACGGTTTCCTGGTTCGCAAGGAAACAAAACAGCACGGCCGCCGGCAGTTTCTCGAAGGGCTCGCCGACACCAGCGGGCATGAGGTGGTCATCGTTGAGGATGTCTGCACAACGGGCGGCTCCGCTGTTAAAGCCATCGAGCGTTCGCGCGAGGCGGGCCTCAAAGTGATCGGCGCCATTTGCCTCGTCGACCGCGAGCAAGGCGGCCGCGAGGCGATCGAGCAAACCGGAGTCCCCTTCGATCGAATCTTTCGAATGGCGGAGCTGCTCGCGGACGATTAGTACGCAGGTCGGGCGAGTTGGGTCAGGGCTAGCCGTCCCCTAGTCGCACTAGCCGTCACCGCCCTGTAGTCCACGTTACGTCGGCCCGGAGGCCGACGCGGCCCGCCGGGAGGCGCGCGCCACCTCTACCACGCAATGTCGCCAGGAATGGCGACACGGCACGCAAAAAAACGTGCGCCACGGGCGCGCTACGCCGTCAACATATGCAAACGCCGCACCGAAACGCCGATGCAATTGAAGTATGCCTCGAATATTCGCCCCTCTAAGGATCGGGGTATTCCGAAGCCATCTGTTCTTCGCGTTCAGCGGCAACGTGATCTATGCGCTTTCTCAGGCAGCCATGCTCGTTGTACTGGCGAAGTTCGGCACGCCAACCATGGTCGGGCAGTTCGGGTTGGGACTGGCCCTGACCACACCCATCATGCTGTTCTCGAAGCTTCAGTTGCGGTCCGCGATCGTGACCGACGCTAGGTGCGAGTATTCGTTCGCGGACTACGCGCGCCTCCGTCTTCTGGCGACGGTCTTTGCGATTGTGGTTGTTGCTTGCTGGCAGCCGTCGCTCCCGCAAGCGGCACGATACTGGTCGTACTCGCCGTCGCGCTGGTCAAGGCCGTCGAAGGCGCGAGTGACCTCTGCTCGGGGATTCTCCAAAAACACGAGCATTGGCGCGGAATCGCGGCAGCGGCATGCATCAAGGGGGTGATCGCTCCCTTCGCGCTATGGGCCGGACTGTCCTGGTTTCGAAGTGCCGCCACTGGACTGTTCGGCGTGGCCGGCTGCTATGTGGTTGTTCTTGTGCTGTACGAATCACGATGGGTCCGGCCGCTTGTTTCAGGCGAGACGGAACCGGTCCGCCCCCTCGGCCGGACATCGCTCAAGAGGCTTCTCGGTCTGACGCTTCCTCTCGGTATCGTTGCCACGCTTCTCAGCCTCAACGTGAACCTGCCTCGCTATGTCGTTTCGGCCCATCTGGGAGTCGAAGCACTGGGGTACTACACAGCACTAACTCACCTGATGGTCACCGGAAACACGCTGGTCCAGGCGCTCGGGCAGGCCGGGCTGCCGGGCTTGGCTCGCCATGGCGCCGGCGAGTCGTTCCCGCGCCTGCTTCGTTATATGCTCTTCGCCGCTTTGCTGGTCGGCCTTGTCTGCCTCGGCGCGGCCCTTGTCTTTGGCGCGGAGATACTCTCTTTTGTCTATCGGGAGGACTACGCCGATTACACGAGCGTGTTTGTTTGGTTATCCGTCGGAGCCGTGCTAACCTACCTCAGTTCCGTGCTGGGCTATGCGCTGACCGCCGCGAGGTTGTTTCGCGTGCAAGTTCCGCTTTACTCAGCCAGCGCCGCCGTGTGTCTCATCGGCTCACTGGCATGGGTCCCCTCCTACGGCCTGACCGGCGCGGCCTATGCGACGATCGCTGGTTGGGCGACGGCGGCCGTCGGCAGCGCGGCGGTGTTGTTGTGGTCCGGGCGACAGCCCGCAGCCGAGCGCGTAGCCGAGGCGTGACGCCCGAAACCTTCACGGGCGGCTGCCCTGGGTTCCGTTGGAATACGCCGTTTTTCGTTCACTCGCCACGCCCCGTGCCACGGGTGTTCGCCTCGTTTGCGCTATAAGTGGAAACATGCCGCCATTGCTTTCCAGACCGGCGTTTGGGTTATGGCTCATCGCCGCCTTGGCCGGCCTGGCGGCGCCGCATCTCTTGCCCGCTGGGGATTGGCCCGAATTCCGCGGACCCTCGGGGCAAGGCTACTCCGGCGACACGGGCCTGCCGCTCACTTGGAGCGAGTCCGAAAACATCGCCTGGAAAACGCCCTTGCCGGGCCGGGGTTGGTCGTCTCCCGTCATTGCCGGCAACGAGGTGTGGCTGACCGTTTCCAATGAGCAAGGCCGATCGTTGCGCGCCATCTCTCTGGACGCCGAGACTGGGCAGGTGCGGCATGACGTCGAAGTGTTTCGCTTTACGCGGCCGCCCCCGATTCACCAGAAAAACAGCTACGCCTCGCCGACTCCGATTATCGGGGACGAGCGGGTCTATGTTCATTTCGGAACCCTGGGGACCGCCGCGCTAACCCGCGACGGCAAAGTGGTGTGGAAGAACCAGCAGCTTCGCTACCAGCATGGCCACGGACCAGGAGGCTCGCCCGCCTTGTCGGGAGATCTGCTCATCGTCAATTGTGACGGAACCGACGTTCAGTATGTCGCCGCTCTGGACAAGAACACGGGGCGGATCCGCTGGCAGACCCATCGGCCCAGCGCCCGGATGGCTTTTTCCACGCCGCTGGTAATCGACGCGGGTGATTCCCGGCAGGTCGTCAGCATCGGCGGTGATCGCGCTGTTTCTTACAATCTCGAAAGCGGTGAAGAGCTTTGGTGGATCCGGTTCGACGGCTTCTCGGTTGTGCCCAGACCGGTGTTCGGCCGCGGGCTGGTCTACCTGACCTCGGGTTTCTACAACCCGATGCTTTTCGCCGTTCGCCCAAACGGCAGCGGAGACGTCACTTCATCTCACATCGCGTGGCAATCGAGCCGCGGCGTGCCGCTGACCTCGTCGCCCTTGCTGGTGGAAGAGGAGTTGTATTACGTCAGCGATCGAGGCTTTGTGACGTGTCTGGACGCGAAGACCGGCCGGCGGCACTGGCAGGCGCGGCTCGGAGGCGCCTTTTCGGCTTCTCCCGTGTACGCGGACGGGAGAATCTATTTCCTGAATGAAAGCGGCGAGACCACCGTCATCACAGCGGGCCGGAAGTTCAACAAGCTGTCCGAGAATCAGCTAGGCAAGCGAACCCTCGCATCCATCGCGGTCTCGGGAGCGGCCATCTTCCTGCGCACCGAATCTCACCTCTACCGGATCGAGGAGAGGTAACAGAAAAGCGCCACTTTCGCGCTGTTATCGCACGGATCAGACTAATGCCGGAAGTGCCGGACCCCGGTAAACACCATCGCCAACCCCAGGCGGTTGGCGGCGTCAATCACTTGCTGGTCGCGCTTGGAGCCGCCAGGCTGAACGACCGCCGTCACGCCGTGTTTAGCGACCTCCTCGAGTCCGTCCGGAAAAGGGAAGAAGGCGTCCGAGGCGGCCACGGTTCCTTCCAGTGGCAGCACGGCTTTGCCGGCCCCAATGCGCGCGGCATCGACGCGGCTCATCTGACCGGCTCCGATGCCAACCGTTTGGCCGCGCCGCACGTATACGATGGCATTGGACTTGACGTGTTTGACGATTTTCCAGCCGAACTCGAGAGCCGCGAGCTCATCTTGGGAGGGCTTGCGCTCGGTGACGACTTGGATCTTATCCGGGCTCCAGCCAAGCTTGTCTTGGGTCTGGACTAGGTAACCGCCCGAAATGCTCTTGACCACGGGACTTTCCGCCCCGGGAGCTACTTCCAGCAACCGCAGATTCTTCTTCTTGGTCAGGATCTCCAGGGCCTCGGGGCTGTATCCGGGGGCCGAGATCGCCTCGACAAAAAGCCCCGAAACCGCTTCGGCCGCTTTTCCATCGAGTACGCGGTTGAACGCCAGCACGGACCCAAAAGCGGAAACCGGGTCACACTCCAGAGCTTTGCGGAAAGCCTCGGCCGCTGTAGCTTGCTCGGCGCAGCCGCATGGATTGGTGTGTTTGATGACCGCCGCCGCGGGCTGCTCGAATTCTTGGATCAACTGCCAGGCCGCGTCCAGGTCCACCAGATTGTTGAAGGAAAGCTCCTTGCCGTGGAGCTGGCGCGCCGTCGCGATGCCGCCGGGCCCCGACGCGTAGAGCGCCGCGCTTTGGTGGGGGTTCTCGCCGTAACGCAACTCATGAGTCTTCGACACCCGCACATCGAGCGTCGCGGGCAGGGAACCTTCATCCGCCGCCGCCACTTCTCCGGAAGGTGAAATGCGGTCGAGCTTGGCGCTGATCGCCCGATCGTAGGCAGCGGTAAGACGAAACGCGCGTTGCGCCAGGCGCCAATGAGTTTCGCCGGAAAGCTGGGAGTCATTCTTTTCGAGTTCCGCCGCGACGCGGTCGTAGTCGGCGGGATCGGTAATGACGGCCACGTCCTGAAAATTCTTCGCCGCGGCACGGATCATGGTCGGACCGCCGATATCGATGTTCTCGATGATCTGATCGAATGCAGCCCCGGCGCGCGCCGCTGCCTTCTCAAAGGCATAGAGGTTCACGACAACCATATCGATCGCGTCTATCTGGTGCTCCCCCAGCGCTGCCATGTGCTGATCGTTGGAACGAATCGCCAAGACCCCCCCGGCGACCTTCGGGTGGAGCGTCTTCACTCGCCCGTCCAGCATCTCGGGAAACCCGGTCAGCTCGGATACATCGCGCACCTCGAGCCCGGACTCCCGCAGCAGCTTGGCCGTTCCTCCGGTTGAGACCAGCTCGACGCCTTGCTCCGCCAGACGGCTGGCGAAGCCGGCAATTCCTGTCTTATCGGTAACACTGAGGAGTGCGCGTTCTATCTTGCTCATGGGTGGTTGTGAGAGGCTAGTTTTGCCGCGAGAATCCGTGATTCTCCCATCCCGGCGTGCTGTTTGGCAAATGGGCCTCCGGGCTGTCTCTGGGCCGGGTCCCCGAGTTGGCTTTCATGGGCGCCGAACGGGGCCGGGGGTGGTGAAAAGGGTTTATTTTAGGAATAAATAGGAAGATTTTCCATAAAAAGAAAACTTGCTTGACACTGAAGCGCTGGTTGCGGGAAAATAGTAAGGCGACCTTGATGACTCGGGGTGGCGTCCGGTTCTAGATTAGTGATTTGCCTTCTCGGATCCTGACTAGCCGAAGTTCGGCGATCGCACCTCGAACCCGGGCCATCCCCGCAAGTGCCGCTGGAGGCATGCACGTGATAGACGGTGCAACGGCCCTGGTGGTCATGTCCCGCGAGCGCCGTCTGCCGCTTGTCGAAATCCTCGAACCCCTCACACTCAGCGTACTTACGGCGGGGGACTGCCGCGAGGCCCGGGCTCTTCTTCAAACTCGTCCGCCGCTGGAAATTGTCATCATCGAAGTCAGTTTGATGGATGGCAACTGGTGTGACATCTTCAAGTTCCTGGTCGACTACGAAATCTCGGCCAGCGTCGTGGTGGCCTCAGGGTCCGCGGACGAGAGACTTTGGTCCGAGGTGCTGTGGAGAGGGGCATACGATTTATTGGTGGAGCCCTACGAACGCGACGAGGTCCGGCGCGTCCTCGAAGGCGCCCTACGGGCGCTCGAAGCACAACGCTTGTTGCAACCCCGGCTAGCTGCCACCGGCAGCGGCTAGCCAAGCCGTAGCGGCAGACCCAGGAGGGACACAAGAGTCTTGCTTGTCCCAGCCGCCGAAGGCGGCTCACAGCGTCAGCAACGCAATCGAGCGGCTCGACGTAGCCGCTACGCAGCGAAGGACCGGCAAGATTGCCGGTCGCTACTAACCCGCATTTCTCACCACGTGGTGAGAAAAGCGGGCTAAGCGTCTTCGTGGTCGCGGAAGTGGCGATCGAGCGCCAGCTTGTTCGCGGCGGAAATGTTCTCGGTAAATTCCTTCATCTCCGGCGCCGGCATGGGCTGGAAGTTTCGAGCTGTTGCCGTGTTCTGACGAATAAAATCCAGCTTGGGCATCCCGCAAGTCGCCAGGCTGACCGGCAGCGAGAGAGCGTATCGCAATAGCAAAGAGGTCTCCGACTTGCCGGGACCGCCGCCAATCAGGCTTTCCTGTCCGGTAACCTTCATGGCGATGATGCCGAGATTCTTGCGCACAGCCACGGGCAGGGCTATTTTTTCGAAGCTTTGCTCGTCCGGCTTGTGAGGAATGGCCTCGCTGAACACGTCACTGGGGTCTTTCTTCCAGAAGCCGGAGCCGTCGGGGCTGTGGCCCTGCTGTCCAGCGTTCAGCGCCATCTGGGTGCAATCGAAATCGTGACGCTCCAGGGCGTTCCGCAGCGCAATCGGGTCGGCGTGGGAGGTGATGCCGATGAAGCGGACCATTTTCTGGTCTCGCAACTTATAGAGCGCCTCCAGCGCGCCCCCCTTCTCTTCGATCGCAGCTAGGTCCTCTGGGGAGCGCAGGCCGTGAATATGAAGTACGTCGAGTTGGCCGGTCTGAAGCCGTTTCAGACTCTGGTCGCAGCGGCGGAAAACTTCATCGGCCGTGCGCGCCCCCGTCTTCGTGGCCAAGATGACATCCTTACGGCGATGCTTTGTGGCCTTGCCGACCCAGGTCTCGCTCTTGCCGTCGCCGTAACCCTGGGCCGTATCCATGTAGTTAATGCCCAGCTCGAGCGCCAGGTTGATGGCTTCGACACCACGCTCTTCCACGTCGTAGGCCATCCACAGCCGGTTCCCGCAGCCAAGCGCCAGTATCGAGGGATTCAGCCCGGTACGCCCGAAAGGCCGCGACGGCAGCTTTTTCGGCGAACCGATGTTGGCTGCATTCGCCGCGGACGCGCTTGCAACCGCTCCGGCAACGAAGTCTCTACGGGTTAGGTTCTTCCTCATGACTGCCTCCCTTGTCCAGACGATCGCACATTGCCGCACAAGTTGCGAACCGGGGTCTAGTTGAATCGGTCGACTTGGATGCCAAGCCTAGTGGCGGCGGTTGCCATGACCCGATCGGCAGTGGCGATTCGCTGGCAGCCCAAGTCAAGCGCGATCGCCAAGTGAAATGCGTCGAGGGTTCGAAGGGGCTCCTCTTTAAGCTGTTCGATCAACTCATCCGCCCGTAGAGCATGATGGTCCTCCAGCCGGTGAACCGTCAGAAAACCGTGCTGCACGTGGGATTGAAAGGCCTGCAAAATTTCTCTTTCGAGTGCGGCGGTGAGATGCCTTGCCCGTCTGCGCCGTCCCAGAAGACACCTCAGCTCAACAACGGTCAGCCGGCTGATGGCTACACGCCGCTCCGCTTGGATGTACTTCGCGAAGTCCTCGGAACGCGGTTCATTCAAATACCATTTTGCCAACGCGCTGGTGTCAACATACGGTGCGGGCATTAGCGTTCGTCGCGGTCCCGCCGAACCAAGAACTCACTGCCTTCCGTCAGGCGTTTCATGCGGGAGCGCAGCTTAGCATTAGAAGGAGGCTTCGCCTCCGTGCGTGCTGGAAGCAACCGTGCGATGGGACGGCCTCCGCGGGTGATGACGAGTTCGCCCTCGCTGGCAAGGATCTCTTCCAAGCGTGGCATCTCGCTGCGCACCTCGCGAATCGATAATGACTTCAATTCGTCCTCCGCTGTGTCACAACTACACTCAGTGTGCCACCTTTTCTCGGACAGAGCAAAGGTGTTAGCTGCCACCCAACTGGTTTACGTGGGAAAACCCATCTTCTTGACCAGCTCCGCGTAGCGGGGGTCGCCCCGGATAGCGTCAAAGCTTGGCTCGGCCTGAAGATAAACCAGCGATCCGTCGTGCTCCCGCCAGGCACGGTCGAGCAGTTCAAAACCCTCGTCGAGATTCCCCAGGTAAGAATGCAATACGGCACAGCCCACGGGTGAGGTGTAGGTTGTTTCAGGAAGCTTTTCCAGTTTTGCGTACAACTCCAGCGCCTTGTCGCGCTCGCCGGCCACAGCGTGGACGATCGCCCTCGTCATCAGCCCTCTCGACACATTTCCTGAATGCTTGCTCGAGGCTTCAAACGCATCTATCGCTTCCTGGAATCTTCCCGTGATCGCGTAGGCAAGTCCTATATCGAAGTAGGCCAGGCCGTAGCGAGGGTCGAGTTCGAGCGTGCGCCGGCTTTGTTCGATCGCCTCGTCGAAACGGCGGGAGAAATGCAGAATCCGTGCGACCGCCGTGTTGATGACGAGCGAGAGCGGATCGAGTTCCCGCGCTTTGCGAATCTCGGCGATCGCTTCGTCCAAGCGCTTCAGTGCCGCCAGGAACATGGCGTACTGGTGGTGTCCGGTGGCGTAACCCTCGTTGATCTCGATGGCGCGCCTGAACTCACGCTCCGCGCTTTCCCAATCCCAGTCGGCGCGGTAATAGACCAGCGCCAGCGCTAAATGAGCTTCCGCCGAGGCGTCATCTCCCTGAACAGCCTTCAGCGCCGCCTCTCTGGCTTTGTTCAAGGCCTGGGCCGAATCGTCCTCTCCATAGCCGCCGACTGCCAGCAAAATATAGGCTTCCGCCAAGCCGGCGTAAGGCAGCACGTAGTCGCAGTCCTCGCAAGCGGCTTCCTCGAAGCACTCCATACCGCGCTGGATAGACTCGGCGGTCCGCTGGTTCAGGAAGTGACGGCCTTTCAAGTAGAGGTTGTAGGCGTCAATGTTTCTAGTCTTCTTTTTGACGAGAGGCTTTTGGCCGGCCCTCACCAGCTTGCCCTTCAGGTTTCCGACGATGGCCTGCGAGATCTCGTCTTGAATCTCGAAGACATCCGTCATTTCACGGTCGTAGCGCTGTGACCAAATGTGATATCCGTCCGCTACCTTGATGAGCTGTGCCGTAATGCGCAGCTTGTTTCCGGCTGTGCGCACGCTGCCTTCCACCACGGTTTGGACATCCAGTTTCTCGCCGATCTCCCTGATATCGTAGGCCCCGCCTTTGTACTGGAACGAGGAGGTGCGCGAGACGACCTTGAGTCCCTTGACGGCAGTGAGAACGTTGATGATCTCCTCGGTCATGCCGTCACAGAAATACTCCTGGTCGTGTGCCGGGCTCATGTCGACAAAAGGCAGAACGGCAACGGTTGGAGCGGGAAGCTCGGCCTTGATCGGCTTGGTGTCTTCCATCTCGAGTTCCTTGCGGACGGCTTCCAGGGCCGCCACCGCCCCGTCCATCGCGGCGTAGCGGTCATCCGGATCTTTCTGGAGCGCCTTGCCGACGATCCGCACCAGAGTGTCCGGCAGGTCGCCGCGAATTTCGCTCAACGGCCGGGGATCGGAATGAACGATTTCGTAGAGGACGACTGCCTGGGCCGCTCCCGTGAAAGGAACCCGGCCGGAAGCCAGCTCATAGAGAACCGCGCCGAAGGAGAAAATGTCGGAGCGGTGGTCGACTTCCAGCCCCTGAGCTTGCTCGGGGGCCATGTAGGCGGCCGTGCCAACCGTGAAATCCGCGGTGGACGCCGATTTTCGTCCGTCTACCTGGGCGACGCCGAAATCAGTCAGCTTGACGGTTTCCTCCTCGCTTAAGAGGGCATTGTCGGTTTTGACGTCGCGATGCACGATGCCATGGCGGTGAGCGTGCGCCAGCGCCCGGGCAACAGCTAGACCGCGGCTCACGATCTTGCGAACCGTCATCCGCCTGCCGCCGGCATACTCGTCACGAATCTTTTCGCGCAGAGTACCGCCAGGAAGGTACTCGAAGGCAAGGAAAGGTTCCTCCCCGGTCTCATCGATCTCGAAGATGGTCGCGATGTTGGGATGATTGAGTTTGGAGATCGCGCGGGCTTCGTGGAAGAACTGTTCAATCCTGTCCTTCGAGACGGACAGATTGGGAGAGAGGAACTTCAACGCGACGAGCCGGTCAAGGCGGATGTCGCGGGCTTTGTAGACGACACCCATGCCGCCCTCGGCGATCTTGCTGATCAGTTCGTAATGAGAAACCTTGCTGGGGGCCATGGGGCGAGTTCTCGATCGTGCCGCGCTCAAGCCAGGCGTTGCCAAGAGTTCCGGCGCCAAGTCATGGGAAGCGCGGAGAACTATATTATCGCTCGGCCCAGGCGGAGAGAATCCCATTCTACCTGTCAGCTTCGCGTAAAACGAGTGCGGGGGAAGAAGCCCCCGCTTCAATGAGGGACGCGAGTGATCTCAATCAAGTTGCCGCCCGTGCTAATCTTCTCTCTTTCCGCTCAGCCTGTATGCTAAGTCGGCGCCTGATCGTGAACGCGGACGACTTCGGTTTGACCGAAGGTGTCAACGCCGGTATTGTGGAGGCCTTCCAAAAGGGTGTTTTGCGATCGGCGTCGCTGATGGCGAACGGGCGGGCGTTTGACGATGCCGTCCGTCTGGCACTCGAAAATCCCGGCTTGGATGTGGGCTGCCATTTGATGCTGATCTCGGGCCGGGCGGTCTCCCAGCCCGATCAAGACTTGCCCGGGTCGGCGCCGCGTCTGGTGGCCCGCCTGGCCTGGGGCTGGCGAGCGGAGGCGATCGAGCGAGAGTTCGCCGCCCAGATCGAGAAGATTCAGGCCACCGGAGTGTCGCTCAGCCACCTGGATACTCACAAACACACTCACTTGGCGCCCCCGGTCCTTGAGGCTGTCTTGCGGGTGGCCAGGAGCCATGACATCCCTTGGGTCCGGCGCCCTTTTGATCTGCCCCTGACCGCGGCCCGCGGCTCAGCCGCCTGGACGACGCGCTTCCTCAGCGGAGCTATCCGCCCTCTCCGCGGGCACTTCAGCCGCAAGCTGGCGAGCTTTGGTTGTCGCGCAACCGACCACTTTGCCGGCTTCCAGGTGACGGGCCGTTTCCACGCTCCGGAGCTCGTGAAGCTCATCCGCGCGCTGCCCGAGGGCTTGACCGAGTTCATGTGCCATCCCGGCTATTGCACCGAAGAACTGTTGGCTGCCGAGACGAGACTGAAGCCGTCCCGCCAGAAAGAGCTCGAAGCACTGATCTCTCCCGAGGTCAACCGGGCCGTGGCCGAGAGAGGGATCGAGGTGGTCGCGTTTCGGGAAGCGTGATGCCCGAGCTTACTGCAAATAGCGATGCTCCGAGGTCTTTCGGTGAGTCGCCAACTGGACCGACGCAGCGTGAGCAGACACTCAGAGCCCCGCGCGTGAGCGCGGGGTCAATTGCGCGAACGGGTGCGTGCGCGAACGGGTGCGGCCTTGGACCGCGGGTTTACACCCGCGGCTCTGAGCTGCGTGCCGTCGGACCTTGCCCGGGAAAAGGCTGGAAGCAGTGCGTTACATCAACGGTTGTATAAAGATCCAAACTCGAGAACAAAGTGACGGCGGCCCAACGCGCCTGGTGCTTCTTCCGGCGCCGGTTTCTGAGTGAATTGGTCTTCTTGGGAAATTTGCGAGAAAACGTACCCAGTTACGCCATAGGATAGTGTTAGATTATGGAGCAAAGAGCCACAATCCGCACGACGGTGCCATTTCATACTCACGATCGATCTCGTGGATGACCGGCCTGAATCCGCGAGGGCTCCAGCACCGTCCCAAGGGTAGAAACGCGCTGGGATTTCCGCGAGGGCTCCAGCACCGTCCCAAGGGTAGAAACGCGCTGGGAATCCAGGCGGCCGGTTGCGGAGTTCTCACGGCTTCGTCCGGTTGCCGCGGTTTCAATCAGATTGGAGTATATTCTGTGCAAGGCTACTCTTCATGGAGCAAGCAATGTTCTCAAGCTTACGTCAAACACAATGGACGAATCGATTGCATCGGAGCTGCGAACAAACGATGGCGGCATCCTGGAGAGGGATCTGGCTGGCTGGCCTGATCCTCACGGCCGCGCTGCCCGCCGGCGCCCAGAAGGAGACCTACGATCCTCGAAGCATGGCCCCCTACGTGCCCACGCCGATCAAGGTGGTTCACCGCATGTTGAAACTGGGGGAAGTCAAGAGCGGGGATATAGTTTATGATCTTGGCTCCGGAGACGGCCGCATCGTCATCACTGCCGCGCAGGAATATGGCGCAAACGCGGTCGGAGTGGAACTGGATTCGGATCTTGCCGAGCGGGCGAATGCCAGGATAAAAGAACTCAACATCAGTGACCGCGCCAGCGTCATGCATGCCCACCTCATGGAGGTTGATCTCAGCACGGCTTCGGTCGTAACTCTGTACCTGCTGTCTTCCTCCAATAGGCAATTGCGCCCCAAGCTGGAGCGGGACCTCAAGCCGGGAGCGCGCGTCGTCTCCCACGACTTCCAAATCATGGGCTGGACTCCGGTCAAAACCGAAACGGTCGAAGGGGACACGCGCCAGCATACGATCTTCGTCTACGAAGTCGGCAAGCAGTAACGGTGATTATCCTCCCCGGCTCCCGAAGATCCGGCTAGACTGTGGGGAGCATTTGAAGGTCGGCCGCCGCCGATCGTAAGGAGAGACCCGTGAGCGTTACCCAAAGGATCCCGCTTCTATTCGTTTTCGTTGCATTGTTTGTCTGGGCCCTGGTCGCCCAGCGCGATCCCGTCGAAGCCGTCGAGATCGGACGCCACAACACCCGCCTGCTTCCGAAAGGGAAAGAAGCAGACGGCATCGTTGGCGATTTTGTCCTTCGCAACAATAAGATCGAGGCGCTCATCTCCGGCAGCCAGCCCCTGCGCCGCGCCAACATGACGACCGAGTACGCCTACGTGCTGCAGGGTTGCCTTTACGATCTTGATTTGCGAGGGGCCTCGAACGACCAGTTGACTGTCTTGCGTCCAGGAGCGGAAGGCGGCGAGATTTCCTACGTTCAGATTGTCGAGGACGGCTCGAACGGCACGGCTGTGATCGAGGCGGTGCGGACGGCCGCGAAGGGAGAAGGCCTCTATACGCGCCACGAATACCGGCTTGAGAACGACTGGCAGTATGTTCTGGTGACCTCTACTTACCGCAACGAGGGCCGCGAGACCAAGACGATCACTCCGCCGGCTGCTTGGAAAGGATTGTCAACGGAATGGAATGTGTCGGGTATCCGCGTCGGAGACAGCATTGATCCATTTGACAAGCGCGGTTATGCCTGGGGAGTGGCCGCGGGAAGTGATCCTCTCGAAGAGAACGTTGAACTCGCGCCCGGCCAGCAGAAGACTTACCGCATAGCGGTAGCAGCAGCCGATTCGCCTCTAGGCGCATACGGGGTGGTGGCAAGCCTCGCGGGGGCCGCCGGTGAAGTATCGGGAAGCGTGAAGGACCCCGATGGGGAAGCGGCCGTTCGCGCCAGTTTACTGGTCCCAGTGAAGGGAGAGCCACTGCCGGGCTATCCGGACGCCGAGGGCGCCTTCAAATGGCGCCTTCCCGCGGGAGATTATGAGCTGGCGATGGAGGATATGGGCCGAGAGCCCCTGAAACAAAGTTTTTCGGTATCACGCGGCAGGGCGGCAACGCTTGACCTCAGTGCCACCAAGGCATCCGCCGTGCGGATTGAAATCCGTGACGAGCAGGGTCAGCTCTCGCCCGCCAAGGTGCAATTCATTGGCATTGAGGGGACCCAGACTCCCAACTTCGGAACCCACTACCGGGTTCACGGAAATGATCACCAGTATCAGACCCACGATGGACACGTGTTCCAGCAAGTCCCTCCCGGCAAGTACCTGCTTCGCGTCACTCACGGGCCCGAATACGATTTGACCGAGCGGCAGGTCGACGTTGGAAAGGGAGAAACCGTCGATGTAAAGGCGCGGCTCGAGCGCAGTGTCGACACCAGCGGCTGGATCAGCACGGATTACCACTCGCACTCAACACCAAGCGGTGACAACTACTGCAACACCGACGACCGCGTGATCAACCTAGCCGCCGAGCAGATCGAATTCGCGCCGACCACGGAACACAATCGTATCTACGACTGGCAGCCGCACATCGACCGCCTGGGATTGACCAGCGTCATCCGGACCGTCGTTGGAATGGAATTGACGGGCAGCGGACAGCACTTCAATTCCTTTCCGCTCAGAGCGGATCCATTGGCCCAAAACGGCGGCGCTCCCGTTTGGAACTACGACCCGCGCATCAACGCCCTGGTACTGCGCCACTGGGGCACGCCGAGTCTCGATCAAGGCTCGCGCTACGATACCAACGCCAACATAAGGAACAAGATCCCGTTCTTTGGCGGCGGCCCCGACCGCTGGGTTCAGGCCAATCATCCGACAGTAGGAACTGTTTTCTTTGACCGCGACAGGGACGGCGTTCCCGATGGCGGATTCGAAGGCTTCGAGAACCTAATCGATGCCGCCGAAGTGTGGAGCACGGAGATCCTCAATCTCAGCCCGACGTATTTAAGAACGAGTTCGGATGGCAGCACCAGCGTTAGTCAGAACCGAACGTTTGGCTGGCTGCAAATGCTCAATCAGGGGCGGCGGGTTTGGTGCGTCTCGGTGAGCGACGCGCATCGTATCTTCGGCGGCGGCGTGGGTGACTGGCGGACCTATGTTCCCAGCACCACCGATAAACCGGGTGAGATTGATCCCGCCGAGATCATCCGCAATTCAAAGGCGGGGCGGATGATGATCACCAACGGTCCGTTTTTGGAAGTCACTACCGGCGACGGACTTCCGATCGGTTCCAGCATGATCAGCGAGGGATCTGTCGAGCTGAAGATTCGCGTTCAGGCTGCAAACTGGATGGAGGTTGACCGGGTGCAAATACTCGTCAACGGCCGCCAGCCCACCGAATACAACTTTCGCCGGAACAGCCATCCGCGGATGTTCGCGGCGGGCGTGGTGCGCTTTGATGAAACGGTGCGAGTCGAACTTCAGCGGGACGCGCACTTGATCGTCGTGGCGGTCGGTGAGAACTCCGACCTCAGCAAGGGTTGGGGCCGCAGTCCGACCGCCCGCATGCGCCCGACGGCCTACACGAATCCAATCTTTGTCGACGTCGACCACAACGGCTTCCAGGCCAGCGGCGATACGCTGGGGCATCCGCTGTTAGTCACGCCCGCCGACTAGCGACGCAAGAGCCGAGCCGATCGATCCTAATTGGCTGGACACGCTAAGCGGAAATAATCTCTTCAATGGAGACGGGGCGATTCTCGGCGGCCGAGCGATAGCACGCCTCGACAGCGGCTACGGTCGTGTTAAGGTAACTGGCGCCCTCCGTCTCGAATTCCGCTTCCGAGAGAAGGCAGTCGATGAAATGCTGCTGCGTGGCGCGGCAGCTATCGCCCTTGTATCCGGTCAGGCCTCGTCCCGAAAAGACTTGCTCGCCAGCCAGCCAGACGTCACCGCCGCCGCGCAGTTGAATCGTCGCTTCAGATCCCTCGAAGCGCGAGCTTCCCATGACTTCTCCCGCTTCGTCTGGCTTCGTCATGCGGTTGCCATCGATAATTCCGAGCACGCCATTGGCGTGCCGAACGGAGATCATGGCGAGATCCTCGCCCGCGATGACGGCGTTCAGCTTGGCGGTTCGGCAATAGACTTCTTCGATGTCACCCATCAAATAGCGCGCCGTGTCGAGATGATGGACCAGAGTTTCCATCAGCAGAAACCGGGGCATCCCGGCGAAGTAGGGCTGATTGGGGAACGGCTGATCGCCGACACCGTCCCGATTGCGGACCTCCATTCGATAGAAGAACGGCTTGCCGATGCGGCCCGCGCGGATCAGCCCGGCGATCGTTCGGTACCATGCTTGCCAGCGCCAGTTCTCGTTTATCATGAGCCGCGGCCCGGCTTTCTTGGCGGTGTTTGCGATCCGGCGCGCCTGCGCCCAGGTCTCCGCCATGGGTTTCTGGAGCAGGAGATCGGTTCCCTGGCCCGCGGCCAGTTCGACAAGGGCCGGATGAGTCGACGGGCGCGTGGCGATATCGACGAAGTCGGGCCGTTCGGCCTCGATCATCGTCGCCGCGTCGCTATAGGGACGCAGCCCAAAGTCGGCCGCGAAAGATTCAGCTTTGTTTCGGTCGATATCGCAAGCCGCGGCGATTCGCGCGCGGTCCACGCGCTGCCACGCCTCCATTTGAATGCGGCTGAAAAAACCGCAGCCAACGGTAACGCCGGTAAGGATCCGCACCTTAGTCCATTAAACTCGAAAAGCTCCCTGCCCTGTAGGGATTTGAATATTCCAGTGTAGTTTCCAATAAATAAATGAACAACTTACCGGGTCTGTCGTAGCCTGTGGGTAGGGCTTCCCCTTGAAAACTTTCGCTCTCCGAACGCCACCGGCAGCAGGAGTTTCTGAGGTTCTTGCGCACTCTCGTCAATGAGTTTCCCGGCGACGTCCCGCTGCATTTAATCCTGGACAACTATGGGACGCATAAGCATGAGAAAGTGCGGGGCTGGTTGCAGCGCCACCCGCGCTTCGAGCTTCACTTTGTCCCGGCCAGCTCAAGTTGGCTAAACCTGCTCGAGCGCTGGTTCGGCGAGCTGAGCCAGAAGGCGATCCGCCGCCGGGCGTTCGGCAGCGTGGAGGAGTTGAAGGCCTGCAGTGAGGAATTAGGTCCCATAAGCTCTGACACGAAGTGTGCAGGAGCGCGTTGTGCGGGAAATTCGCACGCTACGTGCGAGGTGGCGGGAGCTGGAAACGGAGCCACGGACAGGGCTCAACGGGCACGCAGGGGGAAACCCCGGATACAGCCAAGCCAGCGTCCTGACGGGCCACCGCGCCAGTTCCCGACCCTACGACACCTTTCTCACCGCCTATCCGCCGTCAGAGACACTCCTCCGGGTCGCATTGAGAGCTGAACACCGCCCCGTCCAATGAGTTAGCAAGGACTGAGCCGGATAATTGAACGGAACGCTTGTTACCACCAGGAGGGCCGGGATAAACCGGCATGTTGTCGGGAATGAAAGGGTCCTGCAAGAAAAGAACGTCGTGAGGCGTGGCATGGCCGCCGTGGACCAGCGCCTTGCCCTCAGCGTCCCACTCAGGCTGGCGCAAGTCCTGCCGCCAAACGCTCATGAAGTCTGTCATTGACGCCCGCGGGGGCTGCAGTCCAGCTTTTTTCGCCTCACTCGCCGTCGGCGCTTTCTGTCCTCGAGCCGCCGCTGCCTTTTGTCCTTTCGGCAGATTCGCCGCGGCCGGAATTCCGGTAGCGTCGCCCTGTCCGGGCGGCCCTTTCAGGAAATCAGCCTTGTCGGGATAGATATCCTGATAGTTAGCCTCTTACAAATTCCCCGCCATCATTTCGATCATTGCCGCTTTGTTCAGCAGCAGTTCCGCGGCTTCGAGCTTTTGTGACTCGAACAGCTCGATTTGCTTTTTCTCCCACCTGAATTATGCACAGATTCACTTTGCGAGTGTGGCTGCGTTCGTAGCGGGTTGGCGGTCGTCGTGAGGTGGTAGCTCGGCAACTGGCCTTTTGACTTCTCCGTGTCCGGTTTCCCTTCCCGCCCAGAATCCGCGTCGTCAAAACCTCGCTCGGAAGTGACGTGTTTCCAGTGTGTTACGGCTAGTGCATAAAATTTTATGCATAGCGCATAGCCAGGCTCTCAGATCAGCGCCCTCCCGACCACCGGCAGCAAGCCGCCGTAGGGAGTCGGCTTCCTGCCGCGGAAGTGGTAAGGCGTCGAAGCCCCGATTTTATTGGGCCGCGAGGCCGTCACGGCTGGGCCTTGTTGGACGGGCCTTTGGGAGCTATGCTGTTTTCGTCTGGTAACCATGTGGGTGACCTCCTTGGGGTTGGCTGGCGAAGCTGGGATCTTTGCCAGCCTACCTTTTTACCCCATGTTTTCGGGGGTTCCCAATGGTCCCTTGCGGCTCAGCCCTCCTCAGGTCCACGCCGCAGTGCATAATTCAGGTCCCACGTGCTATCGAACCGGTGTCCTTTGTAGGTCACGTCCCCGTAGAAGAAGCTTGGTTTCGCATCTGCCGCCTTCGATATGGCCTCACCGAAAACCGCCGCTATCCTTTCCTTCTTCTTCTCCGGATCGGAGATCGAGCCCGCGACCTTGTCCGCCGTCTGAACGATTGCCGCCCAATACTTCACCAGCTGGAACGTCGTATTCACGCCGCCATCGAGGTAAGTAATCTCGCCATTCGCCCCTTTGACGCGGCCAGTGTGGCAGGATGCACAAGTGACGGCAGCGATATCAAGTCCGCGCAGCGGCTGGTTCTCCCGGGGGAAAAGGCCGGTCCACCCGATACCTCGAGGAGCCGGCCAGCCGGCGCCTTGCCTCGAGTCGGCGAACAGCCCGAAACGCTGCATGCCGTCCGAGCCATCACCCCAGATGTCCTCGGCCACCAGCGGCATGACCTTCAGCATCAGCCAAGGCACGCCGAAATCTCCGAGGGGTGCGTCGGCAAACCACTGCCAGCTTTTCCGGTGAGTCTCCATGTAGTCGGCGAGCGCTGCTTGACGCCGCGCACGTATCCCGTCCCACGCGGAGCCGCTCCGCGGCGACGGACACCCATGCACCCCCAGAAGCGCTAGCAGCAAAAGAGAGCGGATCAGCACCGGCCGTTGACGCGATCTCATTTCTTTCCCCGCCCTCTCATTCCCGTCAAGTCAATAAGTGCAGCCATAGGACGCCATACCCGGACCGGTTATCGTATGCTGCCCGATCTCACTCCGATTGCAGGTACCTGCTCGCCATTTCGCTCAAAAGGTCACTCGCACGCTGACCTCGAGTCATGCGCCGGCGGTGGCGACATCGCGGGTGAAGCGTTGACAAAGGCACTGGCGGGCCGCCTATCGAGCCGCGAAATACCTAGTTTCGGGTGCCGACCCTATCGATAGAAGGGGAAGGCAACATCAACCGCCGCGCTATCGCAAGCGGCGGTCGGACCCGGCGCGGTCGGGGACCCCGTGCACGTCAGGAAACTCCTCGCGCGAGAACCGCGAGACCTCGGAGGCGCCTGCCGCGAAGTGGCAGGCCGGTGGGGGAAGGCGACAGCCGCACGCCCCACGCGTACGCCACCGAGGAGTCGGACCGGGCCGTAGTACCCGCGAAGAGTCCGAACAAGGACGGGCAACCGTCGGCGGAGGATCTGGAGGGAAGGGCCGGGACCGAGGAGAACGTCGTCGGGTGCGCCACGGACCGCACACAGAGGCGGACAGGCCGTGCCCCAAGCGCTGGACGGCGTGCGGAGCGGAAGCTGTTGTCGGGCTTGCGCTGACGCCACTATCCGAGGTAAGAGCCGTATGAGTCAACGCTCACGTACGGATCTGTGCGGGGGGTGCCGGGCGACCGGCATCCCTACCGCGACCTCATCTCCCCCGGTGGCTGTCCCTCATCTCTTAATCTCTTAGACTTTCTAAGCCATTTGTCGAACGTAGACCCGTCGTTTATAGGCCCCAAAAACCCGCGGTTTGTACCAGCCGGACAGCCTTGTGAATTCAGTCAGCCCTGCGTTAGTCTGTTCTTCAGCCAATCGGTACGCCTGCTCTGAAAGTACCAGATATGATGTGCCATCCTGTGGGTCTTCGGGACGACCGTGGACCCCGTTGTGATCCCTACTATCGTCTGAGGTCCACGCACCAGCATCCTTGTGGATTTCACCGTAGAATGACATCATTCTGGCCGCGTACTCGAAAGCTCGGCCAGCCAGTCGACTGCTAGAACGCCCACGGGTCAGTGTGCCGTCTGCATTCGTATCGCACCCCATCTTGACGCAGTACTCTGTTGCGAAACCGTTTGCAACAATTTTCGCAACGCCGATTACTGTCTCAAAACTGTCGCAAATGGCAACATTACCATCATCTTTTGATTCGTGGTCGAACTCTAGAAGTGGTTCCCCGAACGCCCTGTAGACGGACGAGTTTACCTCCTGGATCCGACGTGTTAGCCCGCATTTCTCATCGATTCCCGAAAACGGGGTTGGCGGGGCGCGCGGGATGGGATTTCATGGTCTTGAGGCGGCATCGCCTCTCGGCGGGGCCGCCGTGGGGCAGAAACGGCCCGGCATGCTGTCCGCGACCCTGGCCGAGGCGTTTTTCGTCTGTTTTTGGGCAAACCTCGATTGCCGCCCCTGTCGAGCCCTGTGTGCTTCAAGTATTACTTGAACTCGCCTTGCCGTTTTCAGCAGCGCCGCGGCTCCCCCCGTTCGAGATTCTCATACGCTTGGGCGAACACCCCCGCCCAGGCGTATCCCGTCGCCAGCGAAATCCACACTTTGCGCGCCGTGATCCGGATGCGCGCTCCGATCTTCAACAACCGCAGCCGGATCGTCGTGCATTGCGCCCGCGCCATCTTCGTCCCCGCCAACCCCAGCCGCCGCAGCGTCTCCAGCAAACAGTACCCGATCGATGAAAAATATAAGCGGATCTGATTCGACCGCAATAGCGCGGTCGAGGTGCGGTCGGCGAACAGCCCCAGCTGCTGCTCCTTGATGCGGTTCTCCATCTCTCCGCGGGCGCAGTAGATCGTCTCGTATAAGTGTTGCGCCGCCGCTTGCTTGGGCGTCAGCGACGTCACCACGAAACGCGGGTTTTCGCCCTTCGCCAGATACTCCGCCTTGGCCACCACCCTGCGCCCCCGCGCCCAGCTGGTTCGCGTGCGGTAGCGGAAATCCCCGAACGCCCGGGCCGCCTTGCCCCTCTTGGCGAAACGCCGCCGCGCCAGCTTCATCCGTCTCTTGATCAGGCGCTCTAAACGCTCGTTTTTCGCCAGTCCGAACACGTAATCCACGCCCTGGTTCTCGCACCAGCTCATGATCTCGTCGCGGCAAAAACCGCTGTCGGCCCGCAGCAGGATCTCGACCTCGGGCCACACCCGCCGCAGTTGTTCGACGATGCGCCGGACCTCTTCGAGCGACCCCGCCGAGGCGTCGATGTTGGACGGCCGCAGGCGCGCGCACAGCAACTGGTCCCCGGCGAAAATGTAGAGCGGCAGGTAGCAATAGTGTCCGTAGTAGCCGTGAAAAAAGCGCCCCTCTTGGCGGCCGTGCAGCGCGTCGTCGGTGGCGTCGAGATCGAGCACGATGCGCTCGGGCTGGCACGGCTGCGATTGAATGTAGAGCGAGGTCAGCAGACGGTCGGCCGCGCCCGTGTCGAGAACGATCTTCTTGTAACGGCTTTGCGCGCCGGCCTTGGCCGGGGTCAACTCCAGGCGGTTGAGAGTGCTCTTGCCGGCGCCCGCCTTGCCGCGGTCTTGGGCTCGGCGGCGCTGCTTGCCTTCGAGGTCTTGTTTGCCGCTCAGCAGGGCCAGCAGCGGGTCGGAGCGCAGCTGATCGTGATCGTTGAGGTCCTCATAACCCAGCGCCAGCCCGTAGACGCGCTGCGAGACCAGCTCGCGCACGCTGTGTTCGACTTGCGCGGGCTGGCGGTGATCACGGAAGCAGGCGGCGAACTGCCGCACGATGCCGCTGCGCTGTTCGGTCTGGCGCAACAGCATGGCGCCGCCGTCGGAGGTGATCATGCCGCCGTCGAAACAGGCTACCACCTGGCGGCGGCCATGGTCGGCGAAGGTGAAGCTGGTTTGGGTACACTCTGTCATGGCAGGGGTCGCTTTCTTGCTGGCTGAAACATATTGTAATCATTATGTTTGTGCCACAAAAGGCGGCCTTCCGCCAACCCCGCGATGAGAAATCCGGGTTAGTGGTTCTCTTGTTTTGTTCTGAGTGGACTTACGCACATCCCAGAACAATACGTATAACCCAGACTCAAGTGGGTCCAAAGGCTCATCCGAAATATCAGGATGACAATTCAGAACTTCATCTACGCCCCGAGCTATGACAAGTGCCATCGGGCGGACGCTTTCAACGGCAGACTGGAGAGTTCGAGCCCGCGCAACTCCCCCAAGGTGGCCGATGGCGCCAGAGAACTGCGAACGAATCTGAATCGGTAATTCCTCAATCGATCTGGTCAGTTCCTCGGAAGACTCGGATACTGGCTTTGCTCTCTCGTCTTTTGACTCGCGAAAGAGAGCGGGCTGCGCACACTCAAGGTGCGACTCGGCGAACTCAGAAAGAATGTTACGCAACAAGCTAGTAAGGCGGCCTGCTACAGTGATTGTAGGCTTAACAAGCTCCTCTACCACATGTGCCGGTCTTGCTCGCTCGTCGCCGCGCTCTTCAAGTGACTTCCGGATCAACTCGCGCCATGTAGAAGCAGTATCGTCGAATGACGTGTCTGGCCAACGTCCATTCGCACGCGCAATAAATTCTTCGAAGCCGGCTCTCAGTTCATCCTTTACCTCAGCTTGCGCTATCCAATTAGCAAGCCCAGCCAATATAATGCCGGCCCGGTGAAGACTTGCGTCATCCGCTTGTTCCACAAGGTCGTCCAATGAATGTACAGCTGCGATTACGCCCCACTCTTCGTGATGCGCCCAACCTCGAAGTTCAGCTTCGAGTGCCTGCTTATATGCCCAAGGTGACTCAACTGTAGTAACGGCGACCAAAAACTTGGAGCCAAGGCGCTTTGTCTCCAGTGCCTCCTTTGTCCATCGAGCCAATGCCGGTATAGTTAGACGCATAGAATGGCTCAAAGGATTTTCATCGCTCGGGAAGTACGTCCTTGTGCTGCTATGAAGTTTATAGTGGGGCTTCTTAGCGCGTTTGTGGCGCTCTAGGATGCGCTTCTGACATGCCCAGTCGACCAGCCAGAAACTCTTTCCACCCACCGTTACGCGTGGTCTCGCCCCGTAGAGGTGGAAACCGCGCTTGATCTTGGGGGCAGAAACGAAGGCCGGATCGTCGAACACGTTGGCAAGATGGCATGCCAGAACGAAGAACTTCTCAGTCAGGAGTTCTGGTAGAGCGTCGTCACCGATGACCTTGCTTAGTATGTTGAAGCACTCCTTGGTGATATGCGCTGGCACCATTGCCTGGCCTTCACCCACGCGAAAGCTCCGGTACCAGACTCCGTTTCCATCGACGTCCTGTGAGAGGTACCGAGGCACTATGACCCCCCAATCGATGAGGGAGTCCAAAGCCCTGTGTAGGTCAGGGCCGCTGACTTCTCCGAGCTGCCTTTCGACAGCTCGCCGGAGATATGAGAGTGGCACGCCAAACTCGAGTCGATCTCCGGCAGGATCAACTTCCCGGCTCGGCAGCTCAATGCCGACGTGTTGCGCCTTAAATATTGTCGCTAGTACTTCTTCAGTGTCCGTGGAGTTCCGAACAAGGTGTTTCAGGGCCGCGTTGTATTTCTTCTCATATTTTTGAGGGATTTGGGGTCTGACGACGGGAGTTTTTGTTCGCTGTGGAATCGTCACGGCAACGTGTGCCTCCCCGGTGTTTAGGTACGACTCAAGGTTTGGCTTCAGTTTGGTTGCGAGGTCCGATCCCACAAGTAGCTGTAAACCTGAATTATGCACTGCGGCGTGGACCTGAGGAGGGCTGAGCCGCAAGGGACCATTGGGAACCCCCGAAAACATGGGGTAAAAAGGTAGGCTGGCAAAGATCCCAGCTTCGCCAGCCAACCCCAAGGAGGTCACCCACATGGTTACCAGACGAAAACAGCATAGCTCCCAAAGGCCCGTCCAACAAGGCCCAGCCGTGACGGCCTCGCGACCCAATAAAATCGGGGCTTCGACGCCTTACCACTTCCGCGGCAAGAAGCCGACTCCCTACGGCGGCTTTCTGCCGGTGGTCGGGAGGGCGCTGATCTGAGAGCCTGGCTATGCGCTATGCATAAAATTTTATGCACTAGCCGTAACGCACTGGAAACACGTCACTTCCGAGCGAGGTTTTGACGACGCGGAATCTGGGCGGGAAGGGAAACCGGGGACGGAGAAGCCAAAAGACCAGTTGCCGAGCTACCACCTCACGACGACCGCCAACCCGCTACGAACGCAGCCACACTCGCAAAGTGAATCTGTGCATAATTCAGGTAAATCAAACCGATCAATGACGACTTTGGCGGAGCGAGGGGCAAGACCGGCGACCGCAAGAGTGCGCCGAAGACGGTCGACCTCGGCTCTGAGTGCACATAGTTCAAGCAGGTAGTTGGTCCAAGTTGCGACAGAACGGTTCCGGAGTTTCGAAAATTTGTTGGAACCTGAATTATGCACCGATTCGGCGTAGCCATCGCCGATGGAGTTGTGGCGGTAGCGGCAGTCGTGTCAACTCAGTGATTTAGCAAGTCGTCTTTTCCTCTGTTTCCCTCCCTGTTTGAGCCGCCTGCCAATCCCGGCGGGCAAAAGCGGGCGGGCAAGCGGCGTGTTCCCAGTACGTTGCGGCGAGTGCATGAAATTTTATGCATGGAGCGCCCCTCAACTCAGCGCACCCTCCACCACCGGCGCGAAGCTCGATCCCGGTGGCCCCATCGCCCGCAGCCGCCGCATCAGCCGTTCAAACAGGCCCTTTTCCTCATAATGATCGCTGTAGCTGACACCCGTTCTGCCGGCGTGCCGCCAGATCTTGGCCGCCACGAACAGAAAGCGCAGCCGCGCCGTCGCCAGGGTGGTGTGCCGCAGTGTCTCCACGCTGGCTTGGGCTTCGCGGTTGAACAGCAGCAGCCAGCAGTTGAGGTTGTAGGCCAGCATGGCCAGCTGAAAGTGATTGCGGTTCATGTCAAAGCGGCGCGAGGGATGGGCCGCCAGCCCGGCGTCGTTGTTGGCCTCCTTGATGAGGTTCTCGGCTGCGGCGCGCTGATTGTAAAACCACACCACCGCCGCGATCGGTTCGGCCAGGTTGGTGACAAACACGCGGTAGGTGTAAGCGCTGGTGGCAAACAGCTGGTATTGCTCGGCCGCGCCGGCCGCGGGTTCGTTTTCGTAACGCAGCGCCAGGAAACGACAGGCCCGCGCCCAGCCCTGCGGCTGGTAGAGGAATTCGCATTCCGCATCCGCATCGCTGTGGGGCGAGGGCTTCCAGGCCGCTTGCTGCAACTGCTCGACCAGCCGCCTGGTCTTGCGCGCCACGATGACGAACTGACAAGCCGCCTTTTCATAGGCCTCCACCGCCTCCCAGCAATAAAACCCGGAATCGGCCCGCGCCAGGATTTTCTTCACGCCGTGCGGCAAAGCCCGAAAGGCGCTCTCGAGGTGGGCGGCGATCTGCCGGCCCGTGGGCCGGTCGCCGTTGCGCAACCCGCCCATCAGGTATTCGCGCGTCTCGGCCAGGAAAGTCAGTATCGGCTGGTAGCTGCGCTTGCCCTTGTTCTTGGGGTTGTAACTCTTGCGCCCGCCCATCTGGCGGCCGTAGAGCGTGTGCACGGTGGTGTCGGTGTCCAGCGTCACCGTCTCCAATTTCACCTGGGCCGCGGCCCAGACTCGTTCCCGCAGCTGGCGCTGAATGGAAAGGATCTGCTTCGCCACGTTGAGGTGCAGCGAGGCCAGAAAGCGCCACAGCGTGGACTGCGGCGGCAGACGCGTCACTTGCAAGATGCCGGTCAAGATGGGGTCGCGGGCGATGAAGCGGAGTTGGTTCAGCCGCGCAAAGCCGACATAGAGGCCCAGCACGAGGGCCAGCACAAACTGGTAGAGGCTCATCACACGGGTGATTCGTTTGTTCGTGATGGTTTCTTCCAGCAGCGCCTGGAAGCCGAGTTTTTCGAGCAGGGTGGCGACGGGCAGCAAGCCGCCGTAGGGAGTCAGATTCTTGCCGCGGAAGTGATAAGGCGTGGCAGCCCCGATTTTATTGGGCCGCGGGGCCCTCGCGCCCCGGCCTTGTTTGACGGGCCTTCGGGAGCTATGCTGTTTTCGCTTGGTAACCATTTGGGTGACCTCCTTGGGGTTGACTGGCGAAGCTGAAATCTTTGCCAGCCTACCTTATTACCCCATGTTTTCGGGGGTCCCCCAAATGGCCCCTGGCGGCTCAGCCCTCCTCCGGTGCACCCCGCAGTGCATAATTCAGGTGGAATACTTGTCGCTGTCAAGGAGCGCAGATCGAAAGTCGCGCCAAGGCTCTTGTACGATTGAAGGCAAGCTTGCCACTCTTAGCTCCAAACCTTCTAATGTGTCTTGTTCAGGTGCAATTGGAACAATCGCAAGTCGTTGTCGGGCTCGATTGTAATAGCACCGCACCTTGCGGAGAGACACCGTACGCCGTTTCCCAGTTCTGTTTCCCTTCTCGGCTGCCAGTAACGTCCAGGCCGCACGCTCTTCGATGCCGTGATCAGCTCGGGCAAATCGGTGGAACGTTGGATACCCGCCGGAAGCAGACGCCGCCGTCAGGAAGACCTTCTCCAATGCCGCAGTCGTGACCTCGTTTAGAAGGTCCACGTACAAGATCGGGTGGTCGATATCGTACGGTTTGTCAAGTGCATTGAAAGCGGCTATTTCGCTGTTGATAAATTGACAGAAATGATCAGCGGGCAGCCCAAATACGCGGTGAGTCGCGAGCCTGATGTTTTCTTCCCTTGCCTGGCTTCCTACAGCAAAAAGTGCCCCTCGGACCCTAGATTCACCGAACACTTCAGTGGCTACGTCGGCAATCCTCCGGAAAGTGGACCCGAAAATGCAGATGTCGTCGAACACAACCAGCGAACCTAAACCTGTGGCTGAAGACAGGTCGAGTGCTAGAGCACGTTCGCTTGTGACTCTTTCGAGAATTGCTTTGGGGATGAGATTCTCCCTAGCTGCCAACTCAAGCAAACGGGGACCCTTGCGTGAGATTGCTACAACCGGCCCCGATGTTTCGGCTAGTAAGTGCCCCAACTGTTCCAGCTTTGACCCGTACTGCCAAGCGAAGGCGGTTTTTATCCGTGCGTTGTCAACAGTAGCCACAGAAAATCAGTTCCTCCAGGCGATAGAAGCTGGTAAGTGGATTGAGGTCCAAGGGACCCCGACTAGGAAGTAGGAGCGCGAATTCGAAGGCACTCGCTCGATCGCAATGAGCGGTCGGGTCGTGCGCTTCAGTATATCACGTGGGAAGTCCGGGGGAAGTAGCGCTGGGAGTTCGGGGACGGGAAGGTGTGAAAAAATCAAAACTTAGGGCTGATGGGGAAAGTCACCGGGTTTTATTGTCAACTCTTGCGGAATCGCCTGCAGCCTGCCACGAAAACACGGTGACTATCCCCACCGGAAGGTGGCCGACCGCCTTGCTGCGGCTTAAGCCGACGCCCGGGGCTGATGGGGACGGGGAAAGCGGGAACGCTACGACTTTTCGATGGACGCAGGACAAAGCCAACCGAGCAGCGAAAGGGAAACACGACCAAAACGAACCCAACTCCTCAGCAATCCGCTGCCCCAAACCTCTTCAACGCCTTCAGCAGCGCCGGCCGGCTACCCTGGGAGCGTGCCGTGCCAGCATTCGCGTCCGACCAGCATTCGCGTCCGACCAGCATTCGCGTCCGAAATGGTACCGGCCGACTCTCACCCGGTCCAGCCCTAACTCCCTCTCGATGCTCAAGGCTCCTACGCAAAGCGGCGACGAGTCGCTGACCAGCGAACGCCCCACCCAACGGCCGAACCGGCTACCGGCGCGCCACTTTGGCCCCAAAACACCGCTCCCCCCCAGAACCGCAAATCACCCCAACTCAGTCACGGATAAATCATAAATATAGTCCCTTTGTTTTCAACAGAATTACCCGCCGCCCGCAAGGAATCCCAAGATCGGCTTGTTATCCTAAGAGCGGCAAAACCAACAATGACTCAGTTGCAACAGAAAGGAGAGGACAACCATTCCACGGCCCCGGCGGGACCCAAAAGCCAGAAAACCTCTCACAGACTCTCAAATACTCTCATTGAGAAAAGTCAACCCTTATGAATGAACAACTTACAACCAAACAGAACAAGTCCATTGAAGCTCTTTTGCTAACGAATACGATCGATAGAGCGGCAAAGAGAGCAAATGTGAGTGAAGCATCCATTTATCGCTGGATGAAACAGGAAAGCTTCCAGACTGCCCTAAGAAAAGCCCGGTCGCGTGGCGATATCGACGAAATCGGGCCGTTCGGCCTCGATCATCGCCGCCGCGTCGCTATAGGGGCGCAGCCCAAAGTCGGCCGCAATAGATTCAGCCTTGTTTCGGTCGATATCGCAGGCAGCGACGATTTGCGCACCGCTCACGCGCTGCCACGCCTCCATTTGAATGCGGCTGAAAAAACCGCGGCCAACGGTAACGCCAGTAAGGGTCCGCACCTTAGTCCAGTAGACTCGAAAAGCTGCCGGCCTGGAGGGATTGGAATGTTTCAGGGAGTTCGAAGCCGCCCGATCGCGGCTGGGGTTCGAGGATGGATCAGCACTCGACGATATCAGTCTTTGTGCTGTCTACAAAGGCAAGCACCTCACTCCGCTCTTGTGCAGGCACCGTGAAATGGTCAAGCGTAGCGTTAAGATGGCCCAAGAAGAGTGACCAGTCGCTCTCGCTGATCCTCATTCCCGTGTGCGATATCTTCATGTCACGGCCGGTGTAGAGAAGGGGGCCTCCGGCGCTCGCGCACAGGAAATCAACCAGTAATTGCTTTTCACGCTGAAGACCGTCTTCTCCTCGATGTTCCCAGAATCGTCCCAGTTGCGGATCGGACATCAGCCTGGGGAGAAGATTGTCGGCGACTGAGGCGATCGCGTCGTAGCCTCCAAGCCGGGTGTAGAGAGTATTCGCTTCAGTCATGGTTCGAACTCCTATGGGTGGTCTCGATTTTACTTTCAATCGCCAGGTCGAAACCCACCGCCTTTGAGGCGCTCAGCTTCGAGCGAGGGTTCTGAACAGAGCCGCGCCCGAAAGGGTGCGGTCCAGTCTGGCAGTGACCGCATTGCGATGGCGGCCCCGACGCACGGACTACTCTCGACCGCACCCTTGCGGGCGCGGCTCTGTTTTCGGCCTGGGCGCCGCCAATAGTTGCCGAGACCGTGCCTCCATCATGGGCCGTCAAACGTGCTACTTCTTCGAATTGCCGAACAGGGCTTTGAGCAGCGGCGGCGTCGCGAGCGTTGTCACCATCACCATCACGACTATCGCCGAGAAGGTTTCCGAGGAAAAGACCGGCTCGCCGGCCACGAAAAGAGAGGCTCCGATACCCGCGAAGATGAGCCCAACCTCTCCGCGCGGAATCATTCCCACGCCAACGACGAGGCGGTTGAGGCCTTTCTCCAAAACGCCGAGCGAACAGATTTGTTTGCCGGCGATGGCGGCCAGACTCAAAACAGCGGCGAACTGCAGAACACTGGAAGATCCAAAAGTGGCGAGATCCACTTTGAGGCCCATCAAAACGAAGAAAATCGGCACCAGCGTCGTGCTGATGGGCGCCAGCAGTTCTTCGATGTTTCGTTCGCGCATCGATGCGTAGCCCTTATAGTGGGCGTTGTCGAGAACCAGCCCGGCGGCGAAGGCGCCGACAATGGGGGCCAGGCCCATGACTTCCGCAATGCCGGCCACCACGAAGCAGTAGGAAACCGTCAGAATAATCGGCATTCCCGCAACGCGGGCGAACGATCCGAGATGCAAAACCTTGCCCGCCAGGGCCCGCCCGGCGACCACGGCAACGGCCAGAAAGGCAACGGCTTTACCGATAATCGTAAGAACCGGTATCAGCGAAATCTCCGAGCTTCCGCCGGCGCCGATCGATGTCACCAGCCCGCTGACGACCGCGAGGATGATCAGGCCCAGAACGTCATCCACCACCGCCGCCCCGAGGATAATGCGGGCCTCCGGGGTGTTCATCTTGCCGATGTCTTTGAGAACACGCGCCGTGATTCCGACGCTGGTCGCCGCGAGTGTCGCGCCCACGAACATGTGTACGTACCAGGCTGAATCCGGCAGAAACCAGTAGGACACTCCATAGCCCAGCGCAACCGGGACCACAACGCCCAAGACGGCCACGATCGCCGCCGAAGATCCGACCGCTAGCAGCTCGTCCAGGTTGGATTCGAGCCCGACCTCGAAGAGCAGCAGAATGACTCCGATCTCCGCCACAAAGGCGATGCCTGCATGGGTCTTGATGGGATCCAGAGCGGAAAATCCGATCAGACTGAGATTTCCGAGAATCACGCCGAAGACCAGTTCCCCCAACACGGCCGGCTGATTCCAGCGCTCGAAAAGCTCGCCTCCGAGTTTCGCGGCAAGCAACAGAATCACAAGGGTGAAAAGGACGTTCGCTACCTTGATGTGGCCGCTGTGCTCGTCCCCGGCCGCCCAGGCTTCCGTGGTTGTGGCGACGAGCGTCAGCAACAATAGAATCGATAGAAACGCGAGCTTTCTGGTGGACATGTAGGATTTGAAAATCTGGGGTCTGGCGCAACAAGAGGGCTCTTGCCGCCTTCATGATCGTCCGTCCAGGCGAAAAGCTTTGCGCCGTGAACGTCAAACTACACACGATACCACTTCGATGCTGGCCCAATCGGCCGCCGTTTCGCCTCCGCGCTGAACCCATGACCGAGCATCGAGCGGCGATTCGCCGTAGCCGGGCTTTCTCGCGGGCGGGCGTCGTAAAGTGGGGAGGTGTCTCCTGTTCGATGGCATCGGCTCACTGGCCTTCCGGCGGGCGCGGCGGGCGTTCTGCGCGCCCTCGGGTTCCATCACTCCTCGGCGGAACACCTCCAAAGGCTCTCCGACGTCCAATGGCGTCAAGCTCTCGAGTACTGCGACCGCTCCGGGTTGACTCTCCTTTTGGCGTCCAGGCGCCGGGAGAACTTGCCTGAATTCGTCCGCCGGCGCACAGAGAGTAATTTCGAAGCAAACAGCCGGAGATTCGCGAAGCTGAAACAGGAGTATTTTCAGATAGCCGGCCGCTTGCGGTCACTCGGAATCGACCACATCCTTCTAAAGGGTTTTCTGCAGGCGCCGCGATTCGTGCCCAGTCCTCTGCTGCGGGCTCAATACGACCTCGATTTGTTGTGCTCCCCGGCGGAGGTCCAAAGGGCCCATCAAGCACTCGTGGAACTGGGTTTTGAGTCCATGGGTGGCAAAGGGCGGCTGAGAGCGGACCACTTGCCTCCCCTGGCCCGCAAAACCGGGTGGCTGTGGAAAGGCGACTACTTCGATCCGGAAATACCTCCTGTTGTCGAACTGCACTTCCGTCTATGGGACCCGGCGACGGAGCGTTTTCAGGTGGACGGGCTCGAAGAGTTCCGGGACCGGCGTATCCTGGCGCCGTTTGAAGGGCAACTGGTCCCGGGGTTCCGTGATGCCGACCAATTAGGTTATGCGGCATTGCACGTCTTGCGGCATCTGCTGCGGGGTGATTTGAAGCCTTGCCACGTTTATGAGCTTGCGTTTTTCATGGAGAATCAGGGACCCGGCGAAGTGTAATCGCCGGAGCGAAAATAGACCACATGGCGGCCGTTTGAGGCCGCGGTCACGGAGACGAGTTGAAGGAGTATGTCACCTGAATTATGCGCTGCGGGGTGCACCTGAGGAGGGCTGAGCCGCGTTGTTTCACCCCGGCAGCCGTCCTCGAGGAGCACTGCAATCTCCCAGCACGATGCCGATACCCGCGAGAACTCGCAGACTTCCAGCTGCCCGATATTCTGGAACCAAAGCTGGTAGCAGAGGCCCAGGGGATGGCGTTTGGGGCTGACGGAGATCCCCGAGATCACCGAGATTTTGTACCGTCGATAGCGGTGACGATGGACGGGAGTACGGCCCCGGGGGGCCCGGGTCTCGATCCTCTCTCCAGGCACGATTTTTGTCTTACCGGAACTCCTTTGCGAGATGCCGGGCGAAAGTTTGGAAGGCATCGATAGGCGGCCCCGGGGCTATAATTGTAGGTCGTCGGTTTGAAGAAATGGTGAGCGATCGCGATTACAAAGAGCTGCCGATCGGCCTTTGCCGCTTGGATGCGGATCTGCGCTACCTGAGCATCAACGACTGGCTGGCCGCAATCAATGGACTGACCATCGAAGGAGCACCTGGGACGGACAATCAATGACGTGCTGGGCTCGCCGGCGCCTGTGCTGTCACAGCTGCGTCAGGTGCTCGAAACCGGGCAAGCGATCATTCGGGGCGAAGCCTACATCGAGACTCCCGCTCACCCAGAGGCCAAGAGGTACTACGAGCACAGCTACTATCCGGACAAGTCCGATGACGGCACGGTCGTGGGCATACGCTGCATGGTTCAGGATGTCACCGAGCGCGAGCAGGCCCTGCAGGCGCTGCGGAATAGCGAGGAAAGGTTCCAGCTGGCAGTCCAGGGGGCGAACGACGGTATTTGGGACTTGGACCTCACTACCGGCGAGAATTGGTGGTCGCCGCGATTGTATGAGTTGCTGGGGTATGAAGTTGAAGAAATCGAGACCGGTCTGGAAACGTTCAAATCGATACTTCACCCGGATGACCGAGCCTATGCCATCGAGTCGTTACGGGCTCACCTTGAAGACCGCGTGCCTTACGACGCCGAGTACCGCCTGCGCATAAAATCAGGGCACTACCGCTGGTTCCGAGCGCGAGGCCAGGCGATTTGGGACGAAACGGGGACTGCGGTCCGAATAGCCGGCTCCAACCAAGACATCCACGACGGCAAGCAGGCGCAGTTGACCCTGCTGTCGACCAGCGAGGGCACATCTTCAGCGGCTGGTGAGGCCTTCTTCCGCTCCTTGGTTCAGCACCTGGCAAAGGCGTTCCATGTTCAGTTCGCCTTTGTCTCTGAGCTGGTTGATGGGAGGAAACGAGCACGCCTGATTTCCTTTTGGGTCGGCGAGGACTATGGAGAAACCTTTGATTACGAAATCGCGGATACACCTTGCGAGCAAGTCATCGTCAGGAAACAAACAGCTGATTTCCCTAGCCGCGTTCGGGAGCGGTTTCCTAATGATCCCTGGTTGAAAGACCTGGGGGGCGAAAGCTATTACGCGATTCCGGTGTTGGATTCGGTTGGCAATGTTCTTGGAACCATGGGGGTCATGAATCGTCAGCCGATGGAACAAGTTCCGAGCGCCGAATCGGTGCTAAAAACTTTTGCGTCACGAGCCGGAGTTGAGATTGAGCGCCTAGGGGCCGAGCGCGACCTGCGGACGACCGAAATGAAGGCCCAATCGCTGCTTGAGAACGCGGCGCAGGCGATCTTAGCAGTCGGCAGGGAAGGACGAATCTCTCTTGCCAATTCGCAGGCCGAAAAGATGTTCGGTTATTCGCGGGGAGAGTTGCTCGGGCGGACGATCGAGATGCTGCTCCCGCAGCGGTTCCGTGACCAGCACGTGCCCCAGCGGGCAGAGTATTTCTCCCATCCTCGGAACCGCTCGATGGGTTTCGGCCTGGAACTATTCGGCCTTCGTAAAGACGGCACGGAATTCCCGGCTGAGGTTAGCCTGAGCTATTTTGAAACGGAAGACGGGCTGGCGGGAGTGGCTTTTGTTACCGACTTGACCGAACGCAAACAAGCAGAGGAAGGACTGCGAGAGCAGCAGAGGCTTTCGTTGTTGGCAGGGGCACTCCTGAGGGGGCAGGAGGAGGAGCGCCAGCGAATTGCCAGGGAGCTTCACGATGGCTTGAATCAACGGCTGGCCATGTTAGCGGTCGGGTTGGGAAGGATTACGCAAGAGCTGCCGCGGGGTGCTGCCCAAGTCGGTGAGGAGCTTGCTCATATTCAGCATGAGACGGTAGAACTCTCGAATGAGGTCCGCCGCTTGTCTCACGAGCTTCATCCCGCTGAACTGGTATACCTTGGGTTGATTCCGGCGTTACAAACTTACTGTGCCGAGTTCAGCAAGCGCGAAGACATTAAGACTGGGTTCAACGTCCGCAATGAACCTGAGTCTTTCCCCGCCGAGGTTGCGCTGTCGGTCTACCGCATCACACAGGAAGCTCTCGGCAATGTCGCGAAACATTCCGGATCGAGAGCAGCTGAGGTGACGCTCATGGGGACTGGAGATGGCATACAGGTTTCCGTGACCGATCGTGGCGCGGGCTTTGACGTTAAGCTCAGTAAAGGCAAGCCAGGTTTGGGATTGATCAGTATGGAGGAGAGAACCCGCTTGCTGAAAGGCCGCTTTTCAATAGAATCTAAACTTGGAGCGGGCACTAAGTTGAAAGCCTGCTTTCCGCTGAGTTCAGAGGAACGTGAACCGTCCTAGGATATTACTGGCGGATGATCACGCCATCGTGATTGATGGTTTGCGCCGCCTCTTGGAAACCGAGTTCGAGGTGGTGGGCGCGGTAGGGGATGGACGGGCGCTGTTGTCGGCCGCCAAGAAGCTCCGGCCTGACGTGATCTTGGTGGACATTTCGATGCCATCGTTGAACGGACTTGAAGCTGTCCGTCAGCTCAAGAAGACCGACTCTCGAGCCAAAGTCATCTTTTTGACCATGCACTTGGATGGGAGCTTTGCCGCCGAAGCTATGCGGGCGGGAGCCGCGGGTTACCTTGTGAAGCACTCCATCGCGGAAGAGCTCGTTCAGGCGATTCGACAAGTCCTGGCAGGGCGCCACTATGTGAGTCCGCTGATCACCAAAGATATGCTCGGAAACCTCGTGGAAGGGCCCGACGCGCTGGCCCGAGATCTGACCTCTCGGGAGCGAGAGGTGATGCAGTTGGTGGCGGAAGGCCGGACGAGCAAGGAAATCGCTGTCCTTTTGAATATTTCCACCAGAACGGCGGAGTTTCATAAGTACAACGCCATGAAAAAACTGAACCTCCGCACCACGGCTGAGTTGATCCAGCATGCCATTAAGCATGGTCTCATCTCGCCTTAACGGCGCTCCATGGCTCGTCTGCCCAGAAAATATTTACTGGGAACCTGGAAGTTTTTCCAGCATCAGTCCGGCGTCGGCGGCTGTAAGAATAAACTGCGTGTCTGAGAGAAGGCGGGAGCATTTGACTGTCCGGAGTCCCTTGAGAGAGGGTGCGAAGCGGCCTCGCGTGCTGTTGGCCGATGATCACCAAGTGGTGCTTGAGTATGTTTCGAAACTGCTGCAACCTCAGTTCGACGTAGTGGGCACAGTCAACGACGGCCAGTCACTTCTGGCGGCTGCGGAAAAGTTCCAGCCCGACGTCATGATTGTGGATATCTCGATGCCGGTGCTTAACGGCCTTGAGGCAGTCAGGCGTCTGAACAAGAAAGATCCCAAACAAAAAGTTGTGTTCCTGACCATCCACGAGGACCGGATGCTCGTGGACAAGGCACTGGCTACAGGGGCTCTGGGCTACGTCCTTAAAACGCGCGCGCATACGGACCTGGCTGAGGCCGTCCAGGAAGCGCTGGACGGTCGTTGTTATGTATCCTCGCCCTTGAGAGGCTGAGAACGCCCCCGCGTTCTCACCCCAGGGAAGCCCCCCCCGGGCACGCAAGGAAACCGCAATCCGCACTGCTTTGCCACGCTCGGCGACGCATCACTACCAGGGAGTGCGCTCCCAAAAACCGTCGGGCCGCCCTGAAACTATTCCGGGGAGAGCCCGTATTGTTTACAGTTACAGGTATATAAGCGCGCATAATTAAAGAGATATAAGGCAAGCGAACGTGGCCTACTTCTCGTAGGAGGAGCGGCCATGCGTCCGCGATTGCTGCGATTACAGGCGTTGGTGCATGAATCGGCGTTGGCTCCCGCGTAACCCCGGCTCGCGGTACTGATCCATCATGGAAATCGAGGGGGCGACGTCATGGCCGCATCGAAGTCCAGCCGAGTCAACCGCCAGTACAAGACGAAGTACAGAATCCAGAACTGGAAGGAGTACGAGCGTGGTCTCAGGAGCCGCGGCGACGTCACGATCTGGCTGAGCGAGGAGGCGATTGCCGCCTGGACACCCGCGAAGAACGGTCTGCGCGGAGGCCAGCGGCGGAACTCGAACCTGGCGATCTTGACCGCATTGACCCTGCGGGTCGTCTTCGGCCTGCCGCTTCGCCAGACCGAAGGTTTCCTGGGCTCGCTGCTCAACTTGATGGGCCTCGACCTCAAGGCCCCCGACCACACCACACTCTCGCGCCGGAACCGAATCGTTAAGCTGCCACCGCTGACCCGAGCCCATGACGGTCCGATCCACTTGATCGTCGATTCCATGGGGCTCAGGATCCTGGGTTCGGGCGAATGGAACGTGCACAAGTACAAGGCATCAAAGAAACGCCGGGACTGGCGGAAGCTGCACATCGGAGTGGATGACGAGGGGTTCATTGTGGCAGCCGAACTCACGACGAGTAGCGGGGACGACGCCTCCGCCGTCCCTGATCTGCTGAACCAGATCGAGGCTCCAATCCGGCGTTTCACGGCGGACGGGGCCTACGACCACAGGTCGATCTACGAGCGGGTCGGTGCAGCCGGAACAGCGGACGTCGTGATCGTGATCCCCCCACGTCGCTGTGCGGTGTCGGCTGGCCCCACGGACGGACCGTGGGAGCAGCGAGAAGCGGCTCTTCAGAGGATTCGTAAGGTCGGACGACGAGAGTGGCAGAAGGAGTCAGGCTACCGACAGCAGGCGCGCGTTGAGAACGGGTTCTTCCGATACAAGTCAGTGCTCGGAGGCAAACTACAGGCGAGGAACAGCGACGCGCAAATGAGAGAGGCCACGATCGGGTGTCACATCCTCAACCGGATGGCCGAGCTCGGCAGGCCGAAGTCCTACGCCGTCGTGTCGTGAACGAGGGGTTGGGAAAGCGGCCTGACTCGCGCCGGGGTCGATTCGTGCAACAGCGCCACTCGTTGCCGACAAGCTTCGAAGCTATCCGGCTGCCCACCGAGAGGTTTTCCCATCCGTTACCCATCGAACCGGCAAGTATGAAAACAACCGAGCTGAAGTTTCCCACCAGCACAACCGAGAGCAGGAACGCCAAATGCGTCGATTCAACTCAGCGCCACAACTCTAACGGTTTCTCTGCGTCCACGGCCCATTCACAACCTGTTCCGAGTTGGACGTCATCATCTCAAAGCGGTCCATCATCGACTCCTGAGAGAGCGAGCTTTTGTTGGCTAGAAGAAGGCGACGTGTGTTTGCTGAAAAGGAGAAACCTCGGACGATTTCCAGGGCAAAACAGCCTTCAGGTTGTTAACTTGACAATGCCTAAGCTGGAATTATTGCGGACCACAATATCCTATTGATAAATATGAAGATAATCTGGCGGAAGCTAGTGGGAGTCGAACCCACCCTTGCTGCATAACAGCAAACACCGGATTTGAAGTCCGGACCCAGCACCGGCCAAGTCTAGCTTCCGGAGCTATTTTACCAGTCCGGTCCCCCCGGTTGAGCCGTTCGTCCGTTGGTCCGCGTTGGTCAGTCGCCCTGCTATTGGAGACCGGGCGCGGCTCAACTTGACAAGATTAGCCGGCGAATCTGGTGAGCAGCGGCGCCGGCTTCATCGAGCTGCTTTTGCAGGTCCGCGAGATCGGGCAGATAGCTTCGAATCATCGTCGTGGCGGAACTGGGAATAAGGGTGAGGGGCCCCGCATCCGCTGGGATTAGATAGGCATCTGCTGCCTGATAGGCATGGTCTTCCGTCGAGTCGCCCGCGCCGCCAGCGGACCCCTCCCCGGGCGAGGCGCTTGCCGTTAACCGCCCTTCGCCGGCTGTGAACAGCAGCAGGTGGGCTCGTTCCGGATCCGCGATGCAGGAAACGGGCTTCACATATACGATTCGCTCCACGGCGAAATGCGGGCAGGCCACGAGCAATTCTCGGCGCCACTCGTCGTCGGGAGAGCTTGCGGGCGGAAAGCGAAAGGGCTCTTGCGGTCCGGGATAAGGCTCCTGGCGGGTGACGGCCACCGCGCGCTCGATGTGCAGAGCCCTCGGCTTGCCGTCGACCCCGAGACGGCCGAAATCATAAAAACGGTAGGTCAGGTCGGAGTTCTGCTGGATCTCACACAAGATAAGCCCCGGGCCGATTGTGTGCAGCGTTCCGGGCGGAACGAAAAAGACCTGCCCCTGGCGGACTTCGATCCAGTTCAGATAGTTCTTGATTTCTCCGGTTTCCGCGGCCCGGCGCAGTTCATCGGCGGATAGCTTTCGTGTCAGGCCGATCGCCAATCGCGCGGCAGGCTCGGCATGCACGACATACCAAATCTCGGTCTTGCCCGGACCACCCTCATGCTCCAGCGCATACTCATCCGCCGGGTGTACCTGAACCGACAACTGCTCCGACGCAAAGATGAATTTCGCAAGAATCGGGAAGTAAGCTTGCTCGTTTTCCGGCGCCGCCCGCCGAGCCTGCCCAGCCGATCGCCGGCTCATCGCAACAGGCTGATAGGAAGTCCCCATCAAGCGCGGACCAAACTCCCTCATCAAGCTGCCGAGGGTTCGTCCCCGCAGCGGCCCGTTGGCAATCTGGTTCTCTTCGAAACTGAACCACAACTCCCCAATAGGAGACGGCTCTTGCCGCGGGAGCAGAGGCGCCAGGTCACGCTTGCCCCAAATCTTCTCGCGGAACAAGGCCGGCAGCTTGAGTGGGTAGAGATCGGTCAAGACAGCTCGGCGATGAAGTTCCGTATCCGGGCGATACCTCGTTCCAGTTCATGCATGGAAGTCGCGTAGGAGAGCCGCACATGCTCGTTCGTTCCAAACGCTTCACCCGGCACGACCGCCACATGAGCCTGCTTCAGAAGCGCGGCTGAAAAGTCCAGCGCGCTGTTGATTCCGCTTTTACCAAAGCAACAACTGATGTTTGGGTAGACGTAGAACGCGCCACCCGGCACGGGACAGCTCAAGCCAGGAATATCCCGGAGCGCCTGGACCGCATAGTCACGGCGGCGGCGGTACTCCCCGAGCATCTGTCCGACCGAGTCCTGGGGGCCCGTCAGGGCCTCGATCGCCGCCTTCTGGGCGATCGATGTGACGTTGGAGGTGGAATGGCTTTGTAGCTTGTTGATGGCGCCGATTAGCTCTTTTGGCGCCAAAGCGTAGCCCACCCGCCAACCTGTCATGGCGTAAGTCTTTGAGAGGGACCCCGCTACCACCACGTTGGACTTGGCGCCATCGAGCGAGGCAATCGAAAACGGTTCGCTGTCGTAAACAAGTTTGCAATAGCACTCGTCGGTCAGCAGCATGACGCCGCGGCTCGATGTCAGGGCGTAAATTTTTTCAAACTCCTCCCGCGACAGCACTGCACCGCTGGGGTTGTTGGGCGAATTGATGACAACGAGCTTGGTCCTGTCTGTTAAGGCATTTTCGATGGCGGAGGCTGTCAGCCGGAAGCCATCCTCTTCGCTGGTGACGACCTTTATGCACGAGCCGCCGTGATAGTTCACGACGTCGAAAAACGTGACCCAGTAAGGGGTCGGCAAAACCACTTCATCACCTTCATCAATTAATGCCGCCATCGTGTTGAAAATGACGTGCTTGCCGCCTACGCAAACAATGCATTCGGAAGGATCGTAAGAGCTGCCGAAGTTCTTCGCGTGATATTCGCAGATCGCTTTCTTTAGATCCGGAATGCCGCCCGCCGGGGTGTATTTGGTGAAATTGTCATCCAGGGCCCGGATCGCGGCCCGCTTGATATTGTCGGGGGTCGGAAAATCCGGCTCGCCCGCTCCGAAGGCCACGACGTCCACGCCGGAGGCCTTCAGGCGCCCCGCCTCCGCCGTCACTGCCATCGTGGCCGATTCGCTGATTCCCTTGACTCTTTGTGTGAGTTCCATAGTTATCTAAAAGCTGCTTCCTTTCTCTCTCAAACGCGCCTCCACGAGCGGCGGCACCAGGTCCCGGATGTCACCTCCTAGCCGCCAGACTTCTTTCACCAGGCGGGAGCTGAGATAGCTGTAGGCCTCGGCCGGTAGCATGAAAATTGTTTCCAGCTCGGGGTCCAGCTTGCGGTTCATCAATGCCATCTGAAGCTCGTACTCGTAGTCGGATACAGCCCGAATCCCGCGTAAGATCATTTGCGCGCCTCTTTGGCGGGCATAGTCGACCAGCAGATTGTCAAAGCTACCGGCCTGCGCGTTCGGCAGTCCGGAAACAGCCTCCTCGATCATTTCCAAACGCTCTTGGGGAGAAAAAAGCGGCTGCTTCGAGTCGTGTTTGAGGACCGCGATGATCACCTGATCAAACAGCCGTGCCGCGCGGTTGATCAGATCCAGATGTCCGTTTGTCAGCGGATCAAAGGACCCAGGATAAATAATGACGTTTTGCTTTGCCACCTCGGAACACGTTATTGTAGCAACCTGAATTATGCACCGATTCGGCGTAGCCATCGCCGATGGAGTTGTGGCGGTAGCGGCAGTCGTGTCAACTCAGTGATTTAGCAAGTCGTCTTTTCCTCTGTTTCCCTCCCTGTTTGAGCCGCCTGCCAATCCCGGCGGGCAAAAGCGGGCGGGCAAGCGGCGTGTTCCCAGTACGTTGCGGCGAGTGCATGAAATTTTATGCATGGAGCGCCCCTCAACTCAGCGCACCCTCCACCACCGGCGCGAAGCTCGATCCCGGTGGCCCCATCGCCCGCAGCCGCCGCATCAGCCGTTCAAACAGGCCCTTTTCCTCATAATGATCGCTGTAGCTGACACCCGTTCTGCCGGCGTGCCGCCAGATCTTGGCCGCCACGAACAGAAAGCGCAGCCGCGCCGTCGCCAGGGTGGTGTGCCGCAGTGTCTCCACGCTGGCTTGGGCTTCGCGGTTGAACAGCAGCAGCCAGCAGTTGAGGTTGTAGGCCAGCATGGCCAGCTGAAAGTGATTGCGGTTCATGTCAAAGCGGCGCGAGGGATGGGCCGCCAGCCCGGCGTCGTTGTTGGCCTCCTTGATGAGGTTCTCGGCTGCGGCGCGCTGATTGTAAAACCACACCACCGCCGCGATCGGTTCGGCCAGGTTGGTGACAAACACGCGGTAGGTGTAAGCGCTGGTGGCAAACAGCTGGTATTGCTCGGCCGCGCCGGCCGCGGGTTCGTTTTCGTAACGCAGCGCCAGGAAACGACAGGCCCGCGCCCAGCCCTGCGGCTGGTAGAGGAATTCGCATTCCGCATCCGCATCGCTGTGGGGCGAGGGCTTCCAGGCCGCTTGCTGCAACTGCTCGACCAGCCGCCTGGTCTTGCGCGCCACGATGACGAACTGACAAGCCGCCTTTTCATAGGCCTCCACCGCCTCCCAGCAATAAAACCCGGAATCGGCCCGCGCCAGGATTTTCTTCACGCCGTGCGGCAAAGCCCGAAAGGCGCTCTCGAGGTGGGCGGCGATCTGCCGGCCCGTGGGCCGGTCGCCGTTGCGCAACCCGCCCATCAGGTATTCGCGCGTCTCGGCCAGGAAAGTCAGTATCGGCTGGTAGCTGCGCTTGCCCTTGTTCTTGGGGTTGTAACTCTTGCGCCCGCCCATCTGGCGGCCGTAGAGCGTGTGCACGGTGGTGTCGGTGTCCAGCGTCACCGTCTCCAATTTCACCTGGGCCGCGGCCCAGACTCGTTCCCGCAGCTGGCGCTGAATGGAAAGGATCTGCTTCGCCACGTTGAGGTGCAGCGAGGCCAGAAAGCGCCACAGCGTGGACTGCGGCGGCAGACGCGTCACTTGCAAGATGCCGGTCAAGATGGGGTCGCGGGCGATGAAGCGGAGTTGGTTCAGCCGCGCAAAGCCGACATAGAGGCCCAGCACGAGGGCCAGCACAAACTGGTAGAGGCTCATCACACGGGTGATTCGTTTGTTCGTGATGGTTTCTTCCAGCAGCGCCTGGAAGCCGAGTTTTTCGAGCAGGGTGGCGACGGGCAGCAAGCCGCCGTAGGGAGTCAGATTCTTGCCGCGGAAGTGATAAGGCGTGGCAGCCCCGATTTTATTGGGCCGCGGGGCCCTCGCGCCCCGGCCTTGTTTGACGGGCCTTCGGGAGCTATGCTGTTTTCGCTTGGTAACCATTTGGGTGACCTCCTTGGGGTTGACTGGCGAAGCTGAAATCTTTGCCAGCCTACCTTATTACCCCATGTTTTCGGGGGTCCCCCAAATGGCCCCTGGCGGCTCAGCCCTCCTCCGGTGCACCCCGCAGTGCATAATTCAGGTGCGGCTGCTCTTCCACGACATCGGGCGCCTTTTTCTCAGTTGCCTTTTGGCCGAGATACTCCGGCAATTTGATCCCCACGTTTTTGGCCAACTCATGGAGCGGCGGGAGCGAGCCAATCAGGCCGGAGACAAACTCTGCCGTATTAGTTTTGCCCGAGGAGTTGCCTCCCGAGTCCCACACAGTTACCGAGTCAATCTTCAAGTTCGAGATCGCCTTGACTTGTTCTGCCACTAGCTTCGGCAGCTGCTCAGTTACCATCAGCAAGGAAGCCAATTCTGGATTGTTCGCGGCTGCGCGTACTATCTGACTGAAGCCTTCGGCCTTGCGTGTCAGTATCGCCATCAAGCCTTCCGCTCCCATCATGGAAAGCACGCCGTCCGCTTCACCTTTCTTGAGCCGCCGGATCTTTTCCGCCTCCGCCTCCGCCAACGTTTCAATTCGTTTCTTCTCGATTTTAGCAGTGACAAGCACATTCGCTTCTTGAGTGGCCTCTTCTCTCTTGGCACGCTCGCGTTCAGCGGCTTCTTCGGCCGCATATGCCTCCTGCAGGGCCTGGGCGACCGTCACCTTCTCGGCAGCCGTCGCTTGCCGCTCAGCTTCCGCTTCCTTCTTCCGACGGTCGGCATTGGATTGGGCGACCTTTACACCGGCCTCGTTCTCCCCTTCCACCGCTGTAGCATTGGCGGCCGCTACCTCAATACGGCGTTCCCGGTCTGCGTTGGCCTTACCAATTTCGCCATCGCGCTCCTGTTCCGCCACTTTGATCTTGGCTTCGTTGACAGCCCGCGCCGCCGCCTCTTTACCCAGAGCTGCGATGTACTCAGACTCATCCGTAATATCGTGGACATTCACATTGATCAGGTGAAGGCCCACCTTGTTAATTTCCACTTCCACACCGCTGAAGATGTTCTCAATAAGTTTCTCCCGATCGGTGTTGATCTCTTCGATATCCATCGTGGCAATCACTACGCGCATCTGACCGAAAATGATGTCTCGGGCCAGGTCTTCAACCTCCTTTCTAGGAAGACCCAAGATTCGCTCAGCCGCGTTCTCCATCACTCCCGGTTCAGTCGACACACCTACCGTAAAAGTGGAAGGCGTATTGACCCGAATGTTCTGGCGCGAAAGGGCGCCCTGGAGGTTGATTTCAATCGGGATGGGAGTTAGATCCAGAAACTGAGAGTCCTGGAAGACAGGGACAACGAACGCCGCGCCACCGTGATAGCATCTCGCTGACATTCGGTCTTCTGGTTTACCGCCGACCTTTCCA
Organism: Bryobacterales bacterium; assembly: GCA_965226185.1. Classification (GTDB taxonomy): domain Bacteria; phylum Acidobacteriota; class Terriglobia; order Bryobacterales; family UBA6623; genus CBDCYS01. The sequence continues at coordinate 205,025 of CBDDCT010000007.1, read as the reverse complement.
TACACGACGAGGACCTGATTGGACGGGCACCGTCGGTATCGCGATACGATGAAGATAGTTGATGCAAAAAACAGGACGACAAAACAAAACCCCAAAACAAGAGCCATGGTCATGTTGTATTCTGCGCCTCCCTTTCTCGCTCAGTTTCTAAGCCCAAAGGCTCGACCAATACGTTGATCTAATAGAGCTGAGACCTTCACCTTTTTCTCACTAAGGATCTTTTCGCTCGTTTTCGTGTAGGCGAGTATCACCTTCAGACGTCCTTGAATCATGATGCGTACCCGTCCCGGTCCAGATTGGTTAGGCGGTATGGGCAAATAGACAGTGCCGATCTGCCCAATCGCATTCCGTAAATCGATGGTTCCACTTTCTCCCAGCGAATAGAGCGCCTTCATGACGTAGGCCACAGAGAGCATGAGTACGAAACCCACGACTGCCCCTAGTCCGGTGGCTGCAAGCACGGACAAGCCCTTTTCGAGTGCGATCACGCCAGTCCATCCGAAGCCTCCGAAGAAGCCCGTGATCGAGCGGACGGAGAGGATGCTAAGGCCGCTCGGATGATCCAAATCGTCCATATCGACGTCCAAATCATCGCCAAGACCCAACGCCATTGCTGCGAGCTGTATAAGTAGAATGAGTGATGCTACGACTGCGATCGTATAAAAGAGCAGCAATTCAAAGGTGAGGTTGGTTAGCCATTCCATCAGTCAGTTCCTCTGAAAGGTTCTAGTTAATCTGGCCATATTCAAATACGGACCAGACACGCAAACCGAAGATCAGACCACGGTGGCTCATCGCGAGGCTTTCGGGTATGATCCGCCTTCCAAACAGTTCATCCCGGATTTCCACTTTAGTTTCGGTTCTGCTAACCATCGGGTGACCTCGGACGCCTTTATTTATGCGGGTTGAAAAGCAATCAAGGCGCTGAGGAGATCAACACCCAATGGGTGAAAAAGAAAACAAGCCGTTCCAGCTAAGCTTCAACGGCTTATTGAAAGTCGATTTCCAAGGATCGCGCGTCACTTCCGATGGCGGGCTCATTCTCGTCCGCGAGCTGGACGAGCGACTCGGGCTCGGGAAGCTGATCGACGAACATCTCAGTGACCCACGGCAAGGCTCGAACAAAAAGTTCCCGTTCGCCGATCTGCTGCGGCAGTCAGTCTACTCTCGGCTGGCCGGCTACGAGGACCTCAATGACGCCGTGCGAGTATCCGCCGATCCGACCTTTCGCTTGATCGGCTCGCAGAAGAACTGGGATCGCGGCGGGGCACTGACCTCGCGACTGCAGAGCTTCGAGACGGAGATGCTGGCGAGCGAGGAGAACTTGCTGGGGCTGATGGCTGTGAACCGCGAGCTGGTGGCGCAAGCCGAGACGCAAGACGACTCCGAGCGCGTCGTTCTCGACATGGATTCGACCGAAAGCCCTGTCCACGGCCAGCAAGAGGGCAGTGCCTACAACGGCCATTTCGAGTCGGTCTGCTACCACCCGTTGTTGTTGTTCAACCAGCACGGCGATTGTCTGGCCGCCAAGCTGCGTCCCGGCAACGTGCACAGCGCTGAGGACTGGAACGAGTTGCTGCTGCCCGAGATCGAGCGCCAACAGGCTGCGGGCAAACAGGTCACCTTCCGGGGCGATGCGGCCTTTGCCAAGCCGGAGATTTATGAGTTTTCGGAGGAACGCGGAGTGCAGTACGCCATTCGCATTCCGGCCAACAAGAGCTTGGAATTAGCGATCGAAGACATCTTGTTTCGCCCGCCGGGCAGGCCGGGTCGCAAGCCCTTGGTGCGCTACAAGAGCTTCCGCTATCAGGCGCAGAGTTGGTCGAAGCCGCGACGCATTGTGGCCAAGGTCGAGCATCATCTCGGTGAGCTGTTCCCGCGGGTCGGATTTATCGTGACCAACATGAGCTTGCCAAGCCGGTCGGTAGTGCGCTTCTACAACAAGCGCGGCACGGCCGAGCAGTGGATCAAAGAAGGCAAACAGGCCACGCACTGGACGCGGCTTTCGTGCCATCGCTTCCGGGCCAACGAAGTGCGACTGCAACTGAGCGTGCTGGCCTACAACCTGGGCAACTTGTGGCGGCGGCTTGGGCTGCCGCACAGGATCAAGAGCTGGTCGCTGACGAGCTTGCAACAGCGGCTGATGAAGACCGGCGGTCGGCTGGTCAAGCACGCCCGGTATTATTGGCTGCTGCTGGCCGAGGGGCATCTGAACCGGCGGCTGTTCGCTGACATGCTGCACAGGATCTGGGCGCTGCCGCTGCCGAGCGGGTAGCGTTGACCGGGCGAGGATCAACAGTTTTCGGCTCCAAAAAAGTTTTTCAAGGAGCAGTGTCGGCCGGAGCGCCGTTCAGCCCGCTCAATCAACGTCTGTGAGCGGATGGATGAGCCCTGGCGCCTAGCGGCGGAGGTGATGTGCAGGGTTCAGCGCGGAAAGACGTGGTATTCGGGGCAGCGCGGGTGTATACTGTCGCCGTACCAGGGTCAAAATGGAAATCCTGGTTCATATCTTACTGTACTCGTGAAGCAGAACTTCAATGATCTTCTGGGCTCTCTCTGGAGGTAGCGACTCGACCCTTCTGTGGAAGTCGGCAAGAATCTGTCTGGTATCCTCATCGTCGCCCACTTCCCGAGAGATTTTATGGAGACGGTAGACGTGGTGAATCTCAATCATGCCTTGGCTGAAGAGCAGGACCGCGGCAGGTATTGGAGATAGTTCCAACAGCACTGCCAACAGGCTCTTCAAAATAGCTGGCGCGTAAGGGTGCAGGCGATGTTTGTCTTTCACGACCCGAGCTCGGAGCGACTCGATGCGAGCGTCTTTGCGGAAGGGGTTCTTCCCGTGCTTTCTCCATTCCGTTAAGACGAGTTGACGGTGATCCCGCGCATCCCGTGAGGTGTGCACTTCACCATCTCGAATCTGGAGTCGATGCAGACCATCTTCGAGGCGATATTCCGCCGGGTCGTCGCCTAGCCCTCGGTAGCTAACAACTGGTGGTTTCGAGAGGAAATCGGCTGCGTATACACCGCAGACAACCTCCGTGTCGCTCCCCGGCTGGCGGTTGAGCGTAGAACATGCGAGCACGAGATAGATGGTAGGGTGCGGAACCTCGTAGGACTGAATATCGATGACGGCTTTACGGGCCTGCAGCCGGGCGCTGAGTGCCGCGGCGTAAAGATTCCTTACACGGGAGTCCACCTGTTCGGGGTTAAGGATAATCTTCAGCAGGTCCTTTCCGTCAGAATGAAACGTGGCATACATTTCGTCGCGGAAAGGTTGATCGGCGCCTTCGAGCATGGCTTGAAGTGTGCCGCAAAACTGTGATGCCTGCTGATAACGTTCCATTTCGCCGTACACAGGACCGTCAGTACCTTTGACGACGGATACATGCGCATTAATCTTGACCACCATTACCTTGAACGCGTTCTTCTTCGGCTGAGCAGCAAAATGGTTCTCAGCGATTCGGATGGAACCCCATTCGTAACGACCACCAAGGTTTGCTGTGCGAAAGGGGAAATGACCGCCGAACTTGAGGCTCGGTAGGAACTGCTGAACGAATCGGCGTTGAAACGCATCGCAGCACTCCTTTTCGGACTCATCCGAGCAAGTCACCTGGAGGGCGCCGACCACGGGGGGGCGCAGTGCCCTTACCGCGAAGCTCAAGGCTCTCATGGTGTCGTCCAACTGAACTTCAGAACCAAGCAGCTTGTACAGGGATTCCAAGTATTTACCCGTATCAGCCACTTCGCGGGACCTCCATCGCAGGATTCTCGTCCAGAGTCCTCCGCACAGGCGTGCTGTGTCGTAGATCAGACTGTTCTAGCACCTCCGGCTCGCACAGGGTACACCTTCTCCCCTCCTATCCCAATGGCGACGGACAATCTGCGGTGGGGGTGGGTCTCGCGCTACCGCCGGAAATACGGCAACTATATCACATAGATCCCCACTAACGTTAGGACCTTATCTGGAGGAACCCGGCGGGACAAGCTGCGAGCAAGGTCGACGATCGTGATCGCCGGGTTGCTTTGGATAAGGGCGTTTGAAGGAAGCCGCTGGGGCGGCGGACGCGTTCAGTCTGCGTCCAAGCTATGGGATTTGAATCGAGTTTCTTGGCCTCGGGGCAGGCGTTTGGAGTTGGCAAGACCGACGGACGAGCTGGAACGCCGCGTTGCTGGCGGTGGCCGAGGCTCGCAAGAGTGCTGTTTGGCGGAGATTCCGGCAGGTTCGGCGCTCGGATCCGAGTGGCAGACGCACTCCCGGCGCGCGCGTCGAAGGACACGCTGGCGTGACCGGCAGTTGGGTGGAGTTAGGACGTGTCAAAGTACTCCTGCTCCAGCTGCCAGGCGTCGAGTCGCTCGACCACGACCATCGCACCGCCACAGCTTGGACACGTCCAAGTGGCTGGAAGGCAAGTCGGGCCGGACGCCGAGGGTTTGGCTGTCGTCGCTTGGTTGGTTTCCAGTAGTTGTTGACATAGCGGCAACAACGCCCCACGTTTGCGGGCGGCGAGGAAGCCGAAGAAGCGGATACGAATGAAGCCGCGCGGCAGCACGTGCTGCAGGAACCTCCGAAGGAACTCTTCGGCCGTGAGCGTCATCAGCCGTCGCTTGCTGCCGCGGGCGTAGTCTTTCCAGCGAAAGGTGACCTTGCCTTGGGCGAAAGCAACCAAGCGATGATTGGAGATCGCGACCCGGTGGGTGTAGCGGGCTAAGTAGTTGAGGACATACCGCGGCCCGCCGAAGGGAGGCTTGGCGTAAACGACCCAGTCTTGGCGGAACAGCGATCGCACAAACGCGCGGAAGGCCTTCTGCTGCGTCAAGGGCTTCAGCGCGCCGGGAAGACAGAGTTCGCCATTGCGATAAGCGCGCTTGAGAGCGGCGACGAACTTGCCGCGAAAGACGCGGCTGAGCGCCTTCACCGGCAGAAAGAATCGATACCGTGGACGAACCCAGGCTTTGTGATCGGGCGAGAGACCACCCGCCGGAATCACACAGTGGAGGTGTGGATGGTGCATCAGATTCTGTCCCCAGCTATGCAGCACGCTGAGGAAGCCGATCTGGGCGCCGAGGTGCTTGGGATCAGCGGCGATTTCCAAAAGGCTGTCCGCACTGGCACGGAACAACAGGCCATAGAGAAGTCGCTTGTTGTGGAACATCAACTCCGCCAGCTGCCGCGGAACAGTGAAGACCACATGCACGTAGGAAACCGGCAGCAGCTCTTTCTCACGAGCGGCGAGCCATTTGTCCCGCGCGCCGGTCTGGCACTTGGGGCAATGGCGGTTGCGGCATGAGTTATACGAGATGGCCGCGGTGAAGCCACAGCGAGTGCAGCGGTCGCGATGTCCGCCCAGCGCCGCCGTACGACAGCGTTCGATGGCTGAGAGCACTTTCAAGTGCAGCCCGTTCAGCCGCGATCGATGTTGACGGATGAAGTCTTCGCCTGCCGCGCGAATGATATCGGCCACCTCGAGTGGCGGCCGTTTCACTTCTTCTTATGTAGCTTCTTGGATCGCTTGACTCTGTCAGGGCTGGAGAACTCCGCTTGGTCGATCGGCGTGCCGGCCGCCTTGAGATGGCGCTCGGATAGATGCAGATAGATCGACGTCGCCTTCAGCTCGGCGTGAGCAAGGAGCGCTTGTAGCGTTGGCAGATCGGCGCCCTGTTCGAGCAGATGTGTGGCGAAGCTGTGCCGCAGCAAATGAGGCCGAACGGGTTTGTCGATCCCCGCTCGTTCGGCCGCTTCCCGGCACGCTAGCCACAGCACCTTGGGGGTGATCGGCTTGTCGACTCGCCAGTTCCTGATCGTGCCGGGAAACAGATACGTCTTGGGCTTCATCCAGCGGTAGTACTCGCGTAGCGTATCGAGCAGTTTCGGGCTCAACGGGACAGACCGATCGCGGCCTCCTTTGCCGTGACGGATGTGGACGAGCATGCGCTCGCTGTCGATGTTCTCCACTTTCAGGTTGCACAGCTCCGCCCGCCGCATCCCGGTCGAGTAGAGCGTCATCAGCATGGCGCGATGAAACAGGTTGCTGGCCGACTCGATCAGCCGCACCGCTTCTTGTTGGGTCAGGATGATCGGCAGCTCTCGCGGCTTCTTCGGGTAGGGGAACTCCTCGACTGGATAGTTCCGCCTTAACGTTTTGCAGAAGAAGAACCGCAGGCCTGCTGTGTGGAGGCCGACGGTGCGGACGCCCATCTTCCTTGCCTTCAGCAAGTACACCTGGTAGGTCCGGATCTCGTCCAGGCCGAGCTGATCCGGCGGACGGCCGAAGTGCTTGGCGAAGCTCTCGACGGTGCCGAGGCAGTTCTTGATCGTGGTCTGAGCGTAGTTGCGACGCTGGAGTTCCTCCAGCATCTTCCTGCGTAATTGGGTCATTGGGACACCTCCTTCGTTGGTGTCCCAACCTTACTCCCAGCGTCCCGCCAATGCTGATGAACCCCTCACGCGTAGCGTCCGCCGCGCGAGCGGCTTAGTTCTGACGGCGTAGGGCTGATCCAGGCGGCTGGTTCAAGCCTGTCCGACAAGCGGGACCTATCGCAGCATTCGTGTAGCAGAGCTTGAGAGTACTTTGCGACGAACCAGGCACTGGCATCGCTGGTTGCTCCCGCAACCACCGGTGAACCGGACGCTGGCCGCTCGGATGCGGAGCCGCGATTGAAGCCTCCCACGTGCACCAGAAGGCGCGAGCAGCCCGTGGTGCAAGTCCGAGGACGCGAAAAAAGGGGACAGGAAGGTGTGAAAAAATGCTGGACAGCCAGCCGCGGCCAAATGGTTTACTGATAAACAAGGACTTGGGACTTGCCGCTTGTGGCAGTCCCCGATTCTTTCACACTTCCCCGTCCCCGAACCCCCTGACATCTTCGCCGTCTTGCCATCTTTCTCCCCCTCGATGGCATGTATGACGGCTGTGCGGATGCAAGCTGGCCGATGGCCTCCTGCCGCCGGGCGTGCGCAATAGCCCCTCGGGACCCCATGAAATATACCCTCGTTCAGACTGTCGAAAGCTGACCCGATAAGAAAATTGAGAGGTTCGTGCGCCAATCTAATCGACAGTGTTGGTCTTCCAAACAGAGCGGCGTAACCAGCGATTTAGTCAAACCGGTAGCGGCATTTCTCGAAGGGATGCGGGTGGATGCGGTAAAAGGAGATCCAGCCGGCTAGGCAAACTTTCAGTCAGAGATTAAGACGATCGAAGAGACGTGCCGGGACTGTCCGCTCATCGAGTCCTTGGTGGGCGCCGGGAACAACGCCCTCCGTTCCTTGCGGTGCTGTTGCCGGAGAACGTCCGAGTATTTGCACAGGCGACACCAGCAGGTCAACGGCATGGTCTAGATGCTTACGGACACAGTCTCAAAGATTTCGCCGGCCGAAGATGCCAGGCTCAACGCCTTAAAGGCGGTTGAGACAAAGGTTGGAATCGGCCCTTCATGAGTTGGGTGCGATCAAAGCGGACCTGTCACAATGCCTCACAGCCATTAGCGAGGAAACCCGCCGTCAAAAGGAGGAGACCGAAAATTCACTCAACACTCTCAACGTACCATTGATCGACCCGCAAGCTGGAGCCGGCCCTGCGACGGCCGAGGAGGATGCGGCCACTGGACTTCCGCTCCGGGCGGCAGCCCAACGGAGATTGACGGCCTCCTATGTCACAGGTCAGCGGCTTTTCGCAATGCCTATCATCTTGGTGGGACTTCAGTCGATTTACGATCGACACGGCAGCAAGGGTGGTGATCAGATCCTGCTGCAAATCTGCCAAGTAATTGATCAGGTGATTGAGACCCGCTATGAGTTGTTCCGTTGGGGCCGGGCAGAGCTGCTTGCCGTGCTTGATAGGCCCGGCAGTAATGAAGAAGTTCAACGGCAACTAAGCAAACTCGCGCATACTCGTCTGGATCTGTCCTTGGAAATGGATGGCGCCTCTGTATGCACTGTGGACCTCTCCTCCAAAGTTCTTTCCATCCTTGAGTTCCCAACGTCCATGGGACTGATTAGAGCAGTTTCAACTATAATATAAACGGCACTGGCGAAACTTCGGCGCAAGGACGATGGCGAGAGCTTACTCGGATGATCTGCGTCAGAAATTGATCGAGGCGCATCAGCAGGGAGACGGAAGCCTGTCGGCGTTGGCCCAGCGGTTCCACGTCAGCGAGGGCTGGGCCAGGAAGGTGTCGGCGGCGTTTTACCGCAGCGGCAGCTGGGTGCGGCCACCGTCAGGGCCGCGCGGTCCCCGCAGCAAGTTCAGCGACGAAATACGGCGGCGGCTGTATGAGTGGATCGAGGAGCAGCCGGATCTGACCTTGCAGCAGTTGCAGTCGCGGCTGCGCGGCGAATTGGGGTTGAAGGCCAGTATCGGACGGCTGTGGAGTGTGTTGCGCGAGATGGGGCTGCGCTTAAAAAAAAGTCGGTCTACGCCGCCGAGCAGGATGTCGCCGCCGTCGCGCGGCGTCGCGCGCTCTGGCGTGAACAGGTGAGCCGGATCGACCCGGATCGGTTGATTTTCCTGGACGAAAGCGGCATCACCACCAGCATGACCCGCCGCTGCGGACGTGCTCTTGGGGGCCGCCGTGTGCGCCAAGGCGTGCCTGCGGGGCATTGGCGAACACTCAGCATCTTGGGGGCGATTCGGTCTTCCGGATGGCTGGCCGCGATGAGCATCGAGGCGGCGACCGACAGCGAGATCTTCCTCACTTATCTGGAGCGGGTGTTGGCTCCGCAACTCCAACCCGGCGATGTCGTGGTGATGGACAATCTGGCGGCGCACAAGGTCGCCGGGGTGCGCGAGCAGATCGAATCACGCGGCGCTGAGTTGCTCTACTTGCCGCCCTACTCACCCGACTTCAACCCCATCGAACAGTGCTGGGCCCAGATCAAGCAACACCTGCGGGCTGCCCAAGCCCGCACGCTTTCCGCCCTCGAACAAGGCCTCACCGACGCCCTCGCCACCGTTGCTCCGCACCACGTTCAAGCTTGCTTCCGCCACTGCGGCTATGGACTATGAGAGCTCTGAATTTGCTCTAAAAGCATCAGCGACTATTTCAGCGGCTTCACTAGATAGTGCATACGGATCACCTAATCAGAATGCCTTTGTCAACGCCAGTCGGCAGCGACACGGGGCTTTCAGCCAGGATTTCCATTTTGGCCCTGGCACGGTCACAGTATGCAGCCGCGCTGCCCCGAATACCACTTCTTTTCGCGCTGAATCCTGCACATCACCTCCGCCGGCAGGAGCCAGGGCTGGTCCATCCGTTCACAGACGTTGATGGAGCCAGCTGAGGGGCGCTCTGGCCGACACTGCCCCCCGCGAAACCTTTTTGGAGCCGAAAACTGTTGATCCTCGCCCGGTCAACGCTACCCGCTCGGCAGCGGCAGCGCCCAGATCGTGTGCGGCATGTCACCGAACAGCCGCCGTTTCAGACGCCCCTGGGCCAGCAGCAACCAGTAGTAGCGGGCGTGCTTGAGCAGCCGACCGCCGGTCTTCATCAGTCGCTGCTCGAAGCTCGTCAGCGACCAGCTCTTGATCCGTTGCGGCAGCCTTATGCCGTCTTTTTTCCAAGGAAACAAGATGCGGTGGCGGTCCGGAGATCAGCTACAAGTACGGCGTAGCGCTGAGCGACTGATAGGCAAGATAGAACGACGCCGCGACGACCGCCAGCGATGCGCCGGCCGCGACCGTCCACAGAGGCTCTCCGGCACTGTCAGGCCGCGGGGTGCCGGCGAAATAAGCGATCACGAAACCGGCTGCCATCCCGCCAATGTGGGCGGCGTTGTCAATGTGGAAGCCTGGCATCATCCCAATCACGATGATTAGCACCGCCCAGCGGATGTAGAACGATCCGAAACCACTCCCGCTGCGGTAGCCGTGCGCGATCATGGCGCCAATGAGGCCGCAGACCGCCGCGGAGGCGCCAACGGAGATCGCGTAGGGCGACCAGTACATGCTGGCGATGAAACCAAAGACGCTCGACACGAAGTAGATGACCAGAAACCGGGAGGTCCCGAACGTCTGCTCGGCCATCATTCCGAGGTCGAACAGGACCCATGAGTTCATGAAGATGTGAAAGACTCCGGCGTGCAAAAACCCAGCCGTCACTAGCCTCCACCATTCACCCTGCACGATGAAAAAGGTGTCCTTGGCGCCGAAAAGACGCAGCACCCGCATGTCGATGCCGGCGAACAACCCGCCGCCGCCGGAGGCGGACTTCATCGTCATCAGCAATGTCGCTACGAACAGCCCGAAGTTCACAAGCAAAAGGATGATCGTTGTGAAGTTATCTTGCGGGACAAGGCTGCTGATTGCAGAAGGAACCGCCGGCGCCGATCTGCGCGCTCCGACCTCGGCGCCGCAGTACTCGCACACCTTATTTTTGAGATCGATGAAGGCCCTGCAATTCGGGCACATTTTCACGTTCGCCATAAAACCGCCGGTCTCTTCATCTTCCATCGCCTGGGGAAAACATGCAACTGATAGGAAGAATTCAGCGAATGGCAGGGGCAGCAGGCTCGTTGTCCTTCTTGCCCAAGAGACCGCCGCGCGGGGTTGCCGTCAGATCCATTCTTGATCGGCGACGGCCACGGTTTGGTCTGTCCGCGAGTCCCCGGTGTGCTTTGTCGCGGCCGGTTCGATCACGAGCACGTGCGCCTCGCCGTCGGCGGCCGGCATGTGCTCGACTCCCTGGGGAACAACGAACAAATCGCCCTCGCCCAAACGGACCTGGCGCTCTTGGCCGCCTTCCCGCAGATGAATCACCACGGCGCCCTTGACGATGAAGAATATCTCGTCCTCGCCGGCGTGAGCGTGCCAGACGAATTCACCCTGGAACTTCGCCAATTTGACAAGCTGGCCATTGGCGGAGGCGACGATCTTCGGTGTCCAATTATCGTTGAAAAGCTCGAATTTCTCGGCGAGTTTGATGGCGGAGGTCATCATGGATCTCGATCCCGGTGGCATTATCTCATGCCGACGGCGTGTACATCGTTTCAAGGAAAGTTCTCGCTGGAACCGCCAGCGCTGCCGATTGTCCTAACGCGGACGAGCCGCAACCAAAGAGGGAGCGTGGCCGCTGCCGGATTCCGCGCGTCCAAGCGGCAACCCCTCCCTGACGGTCGGGGCTCCGCCGCTACAAACCGTTCAAGCGCAGTCTCAGTCACCGATCGAATCCGGCCGCGGAATTAACAAATGTCAAGGCCATATCCACTTGCCTTAGCATTGCCGGAGACCTGAGGCTAACATGGTAAATTGATTAGTAGGGAAGAGTGTGGCTTGGCGGGGAATCTCCGCCAGGAACTGAGATTCCTTGAAACGGACCGGCGCGGTGCATCGTCAATCAATTAGTTCTCTCGACGCGCGCCATGCCCCCACCAGCTACGGACCTGACGGAAACTCAAGAATCCCAACACGGAGTTATGGCAGCTACTGAACCGCTTGCGGATCCATCCCCGGCGGATACATCCATGGATACGGCTTCGAATAGCGCCGCCGCCGACGTCCGGCTCGGAACGCTGCTAACGGACTCGGTTTTCGAGCCCTGGTATTCTTCGTTCCGGCGGCAGGTCAAAGAACTGCTGGGCAAGCAGCGGCCGCTGCCGGTTTACCGCGGCAAACCGCTGATGCGGGGCGACGATGAAGTCAAGCTCGCCAGGCTGGTCCTCCCGACCATCCATGAAGGATGGTTTCAATCGCTGCCCCGCTACATTCGTACGGCGAAGGCGCAAAAGAATCTTCCGCCGCTGAAGCTCACTTCCAAGCCGCTCCCGATAAAGAGCATCTGGGGCGCTTATGACCACAAGCGAGAGGGTATTTCCGCGTCGGCCGTCAGTCATGTCTTGATCGTGACAGTAGCGTTTCTGATATCGGCGGCGAACCCGCTCCAGGATATCACCGGTGATTCCATCAACCTGGTTCTGGACTTTGACATATCCCCTTACATGGTGGAACTGAGAAACCCGCCGGACGGCAAAGACAGCGGCGGCGGCGGCGGCGGCGGCCAGAACTCGCCTCTGCCGCAAAGCAAAGGCAAGCTGCCTCGGTTCGACTCGAGGCAGTTGACGCCTCCGACGCCCATCATCAGGAACCCCGACCCCAAGCTCTCGGTCGAGCCCACCGTCATCGTTCAAGAATACGCTCAGGCTCCGAGGATTGACATGAATATGTTCGGAGATCCGTTCGGCAATATCGGACCGCCCTCGGCCGGGCCTGGTTCGGGCGGCGGCATCGGCAGCGGCAGGGGAACCGGAGTCGGCTCGGGCCGCGGACCCGGCGTAGGGCCTGGTTCGGGCGGCGGTATCGGCGGTGGCGTCTTCCGCATTGGCGGGGGTGTCTCGCCGCCGCGGCTGACCTACAAAGTCGAGCCCGAATACTCCGAGGAAGCCCGCAAGGCCAAGTATCAGGGAACGGTCGTCCTGGCGATCGAAGTCTGGCAGGACGGCAAGGCGCACAACATCCGCGTGATTCGCAGCCTCGGCCTGGGTCTCGACAAAAAGGCCATTGATGCCGTGCAGCAGTGGAAGTTCGTGCCGGGCAAGAAAGACAACGTCCCGGTCAGAGTTCGCGCGAATGTGGAAGTGAACTTCCGGCTACTCTAGCAATCTCTCCTTCGACTCCTTCGCCTCAACAGAGCCACACCCGTAAGGGTGTGGCCGAGATCGCCCGATATCACCGAAATCTCGCTTCTTGCGGCGCAAACGGGCGCACAGGCGAAAATGAGTCTTGACCGCGGGCTCGCGCCCGCGGCTCTGTTTCGCGTTGCCGAATGCCAATCGGCGGCGGCCCTCATCCGTCGACGATCCGCCCGTCGCGCATGTGCACCATCCTGTGGGTGCAAAAGCTTGCCGCCTCGGGGTTGTGCGTGATCATCAGAATGGTTTGGCCGAACCGTTGGTTGAGTTCCTTCAGAGTATTGAGAACCGTTTCGGAATTTTGGGAGTCGAGGTTTCCGGTGGGTTCGTCGGCGAGCAGAATCCGCGGGCGATTGACGATCGCCCGGGCGATCGCCACCCTCTGCTGTTCGCCGCCTGAGAGGGCGTAGGGCTTGTGGTGAAGGCGATTCCGGATGCCCAGGATTTGGAGTACGTCTTCAAAGTCCTTATCCTGATTGCGATTGCCGGCGATGTCTTTTGCGATCGCGATGTTCTCGGCGGCGCTGAGCGTCGGCAGCAAATTGAATCTCTGGAAAACAAAGCCCACTTGCGTTCGTCGCATGGCCGTGCGCTGGGAGTCGGTCATGGCCGCCAAATCCTTTCCGGCGACTTTGACATGTCCGTCAGTCGGCGGCGTCAGGCCCCCAATGATATGGAATAGCGTGGATTTTCCAGAGCCCGAAGGCCCCAGAACGGCGACGAATTCTCCGGGTTGGGCTTCGAAGTCCACCCCGCGCAGCGCCGGGACGTCGATGCCCCCCATGTGGTAGAGCTTCGTCAGTCCGACGACTTCAATGATCGGCTCGGTAGTCACGTTTTGTCTCGATTAGTCGTAGGCGAGGGCTTCGATGGGATCTTGGCGGGCCGCTTTGGTTGCCGGGTAAAAAGCCCCCAGCAGCGATCCGATCACGGCGATGACAGCTCCCCAGAACAGCCATGCCGGCAGGATCAACACCGTGACAAGGGGATAATAAGCTTCGATGGCCGCCTTCGCCCCGTAGCTGAAGCCGTAGCCTGCCAAGATTCCGGCCGCGCACACGATGATTGTTTCGCGCATGACGATGCGGATGATATAGCTCCTGGAGGCTCCCATGGACTTGAGGATTCCGATCTCCCGGGTGCGCTCGAGGATCGCCGTATACATCGACAGCAGCACCACCATGAAACCGATGAGCACCGCGATGCCGATGATGACGTTGATGAATTGCGACGACATCGAGCGAAGGTCGGCCGAGGCTTGAGAAAGCAGTTCCTCGAGTGCATAGACGGGGTAGGTCGGCAGCAAGGCCCGAATCTTCCCGATCACCTGCTGCGTGGCGGCCGGATCATCGAGCTTGAGATAGACCTGGCTGAGCCGTCCCTGCCAGCCCATCAGTTCCTGCATGGTCTCGATGGGGATGAAGATCCGTGACATCTTGCCCGTCTCGACGATCCCCGCGATACGAAACTCGTGGTTCAGCAGGTCCAGTTTGTCTCCGACCTCGGCTTTCTTGTACTTGGCGAACACTTCATCGACGATGGCGTCGTAGGCGCCTGCCATGGGTCCGCCTTCGAAATAGCGGACTCCGCCTGCCATTCGCTCGAAGCGTTCCCAGTCGACGCCGGTGATCGTTTGAAGATTGCCTAACGACGTCAGTGTCGTCCCGGTGGCGATCTCGATTTCGGGGAACGTTTGCGTGAGTTTGTCCACCAGCTTCTCGGGTATGTCGGCCGTGCTGAGCCTCATCGCCGCGCTGCTGGTGGACGGGCGAATGACAATGTCGGCGCCGACGCCGTGGCTGCGCTGCTGTGATTCCCACAGCAAGCCCTCCGAGACTCCGACGATCATCAGGATCATCGCCACTTCCACGGCGACGGCAAGCACGCTCAGGGCAGTTCGGATAGGCCGGTGCAGCAGATTCCGCACCACCATGTGGTTGATCATGGGGCAGGCTTTCCTTCGTTTTGCTCGGGGTCTTCCCCTATTCGTTCGACGTCCACGCCGTTGGGCGGTTCCAATACAAAGGCTCTTTCGGGAATGGTTTCGTTCAGCCCGGCTTTGGTGATTCGAACTTCAAGTTCATAGCCATCTTTGGGACGGGACAGAAAAATTGTTCCCGGAAACGGCAGCGACTCTTCCAGCGCCCATTCACTGTAGTAGACGTCGGTCACCAAATCAGCCTTCGCGTCGAACACTTGTTGCCGGACGATTTCCGACCCCGCACGGTCAAACCACAGCTTGCGGGAAAGGTTCAGCTTGCCCGCGGCGCCGTTTGTCAGCAAATGGATGATCTGGTAAGAGTGGCGGCCTTCCAGCAGGTTTTCCAGGAACTGATGTTTTTCATTCTCGCGAGGCGGATCAATCAGCAGGGCTTCCAGAAGATGCTGTGGACGGACCCGGTCGACTCTATTCTCCGACGTTGCCTCCGATGCGGCGTTCCCCACGAGAAAACGTTTCTTTTGCGGAATGTGAACCTTGAAATTCTTGCCGTCCGAGACCATGTCGAAGGCCCTGGTTTTGAGGACAGGCAACTCCGCGATCATTCGAATCGATGATGGCCGCCGGATCAAGATGAAACCGCGAACTTCCGTAAAATCTCGGATCTTCCTTTCCCCTTCCGCCTGCTCATCGAGGGCCACCGAAAGCCGCAGATCGACGGTCGATTTCATGGTTTGAATGCCGCCGAAGACCCGCAGTTTCTCGGTTAATTCCTCGATCGTTGCTGTTCGCAGAGCAACGGGACGCACTCTTTCCGTTCGCGTGCGGACGATGCAAGCCGTTGTGGCCCCAATACACACCAAGAGCGCCAAAACTAGCGGGGACCTGGCTGTCAGGGGAAAAGTACGGGAGGGGTGGTGCAACTCCTCGATTATACCAATGATGCCGGTAGCAGCCGGGCAATATTTGACCTTCAGGCTCACGTTGGGGGCGCGGGCGTGAACAGAGGTTTCTGCTCCTGTTTTCTATCGCTCCAACACCCTTCACTCGGCTCAGCGGCTGGATTCCGCCCCAAGAAAATCACCGCAAGCGCAACAATATCTCTCTTGCTGTGTTCCTATACACAGGGGGCGTGCTTGCTCGGGCCGCGGATGCCGCCACGCCGAGTACCGAACTGAGAGGTACAATGTCGAAAGGGTTTTCGCTATGAGAAGAATCTTGAGCGAGGGTTTGGTATTGGTGCTGACAGCGGCCGCGCTGATGGCCCAACAGAGCGCGGAAACTCCTGCCGAGCCCGAGGGCCTCAAGCAACGCGAGCAACCCCCGGCTGCCAGTATCACGATTCCAGAAGGCACGCACGTCCCTCTCGTTCTGATCAACAGCATCAGCACGAAACACGCTGCTCCGGGCGATCGCATCTACCTAGAGTCGGTATACCCCGTGGTGGTCGATGGAAGAATCGTCATCCCGCCAGGAACCTACGTTTCGGGCAGCGTCACCAGTGCGAAGAGACCGGGGCGGGTCAAGGGACGCGGCGAGCTGTTTCTGCGCTTCGAGCAGATGATTCTTCCCAACGGAATCATTCGAGACCTGATCGGTCGCGTGGGAGCGCTGGATGGCCGCTCGCCTGAGGGCTTTGACCGCGACGAGGGCAAGATCACCAGTGAGAGCAATAAAGGCGCCGATGCCCGGACGGTGGGCGAGACGACCGCCGCGGGTACGTCGATCGGCGTAATCGCGGGCGCGGCGGGGGGGCGGGCAGGTTTTGGAGCCGGAGTAGGAGCCGCCGCGGGCGCTGCCGCCGGCCTGGCGGGCGTGCTGCTTTCGCGCGGACCTGATGCCATTCTCGAAAAAGGCACTCAGCTCGATATGGTGCTTGCCCGAAACCTTTTCTTCACTGACGAAGAGCTGACTTTTCGCGATGCGCTCCGTAAGCCGGGAGTGAACGTGGAAATCAACTCCGGCCCGGACCCGGACCGGAACCGCCGCAACAATAGTGGACGGCTGGGGCGACTCCCGTTGTAGGCCGTTTTCCAACCGCCAAACCAGCCCGCATTTCCTGGGCGCCGCTCACGGCTTCGCCCTCAACTCCTCCATGTAACCCACCAGGTCGGCCAGATCCTGGTCATCGAGCACGCCAACCAAGTTGGGCATTGCGGATTCCGGGTCCCGCTTTCTCTCTGTGACATCCGTGACGGCGAAAGCGCGCCGGTTGCCGGAGAGCTCACGCACGGTTATCTCGTCCTCGCTATTCGACACGATCATGCCGCGCACTTCACCGGCCGGCTTGGTCTTCAGTATCCAGGTCACGTACTCGGGCGCGATCCCGGCGCTGGGGTTGATCATCGCGTCTAGCAAGGCGGCGCGGCCCATCTTGTCGCCGATGGTTCCGAGGTCGGGGCCCATTTTCTCCGAGCCACCTGCCGTGTTGTGGCAAGTCGAGCACTGCCCGTCACCGAAGAACACCTTCTTCCCCAGCTCGGGACGAATCGCCATCCGCAACAGCAATGCCCGCGGGCTCAGCATCGTTTCCTGACTCTTGGTCGTGAACATCGGCAACACTTTTTGGGCCCGGCCGCGCACGTCACGGTTGCTGTTGACCGCGATGACCGCGGTTGCCCGCAACGCGGAGGGCAGACGACTGGCCTCCGCCATGTCGAGCAACAGCGTGGCGCCTTCCTTCGACCTGGCCAGCACGCGAACGGCCTCGCTGCGAACCTCGTTCGGCGCGTCGCTGAGCAGCAGCTTGTTCAAGCTGGGGACCGAGCGGCTCGCTTCAAGAGCTCCCAACCCGCGGACCGCCGCCAGGCGCAAATCGGTTGGTCCAGTGCTGGTTAGCTCTTCCAGCGTCTCAGCCGCTGCCGGACCGTCGAGTTTTCCCATGGTTTCGATCGCCATGGCACGGAGTTCCGCGCTGGAATCACTCGAACGCGCCAACTCGGCGACCTCGGCGCTGTATCGGGTGTCCTGCATATCGCCCACCAGGTCGAGCGCTTTTTCTTGAACTTTCTCCTTGGTGGCGGGCACGTTCAAAGCCGCCCGGATGGCAGGCACGACAACGTCCGATCGCCTCAACTCAGTCCACTGGCTGAACATCTGTTTGATCAGTCTCTCGGCGGCCTTGGCCCGCAGCGGGCCGGGACCTTGCCCGGCGGCGAGACGGGCAAGAAAAACGCCAACCTCCGGGGACGCTTGCGCACCGAGAGCCTCCACCGCCCCGACGCGATCCGTCACGCTGAGCGAATCGTCCGCGGCCACCGTTTGAAGGAACTCGACAGCCTTTGAAGGACGCAACACCCACAGCAGCCTGCCGAGCCGGTCGCTCCAGGAATTCGAAAAGACTTCGAGCAGATCGTCGTAAATGGCGTTCTCTTGACCCTGCGCGCCGATGGCCACCGCTTCTAAATACCAGCGGTCCTTGCCGTCGTACCGGCTCGCCAGCTCGACCAACAGTTCGCGGGCTTTGCCGCTCGAAACACCACGCAAACCTAAAGCTGTTTCGCGGCGTACTTGAGGGTTTTCATCACGAGCGAGCGCTTCCACGACCGAGGGAAAATCCGGGTGATAGCGCTTCAAAAGGCGAACGGCCAGCACACGGAATTCCGGGTCGCTGGATTTTCGCTCCTCGAGCACCCGCGCAAGTCCGAGTTCACCCGCCGCGCCGAGCAACCATAGCACTCGCGCCCGCAAAATCTTGTTGCCGGAGTCCAGTAAACCAGCCAGCTCGGCAACTCCGCCGGCTCCCATTTCGAGAAACTTCGAATGCGCCGCGAACCTCAGCGACTGCGAGGGAGAAGCCAGCGCTTCGGTCCTGCCGCCCGCCGCCGAAAGGTCAACTATTGGACTGGGCGTTTTGTGGCCGGGAGGCGCCAGGCGATAGATGCGCCCGCGCTCGGTGTCCTTCATTTGATGCCCGCCAACGACGGCGTCATACCAGTCGGCGATGAACACGCTTCCATCGTGGGCTACCGCCAAATCAGCGGGACGGAACCACGTATCGGCGCCATCGACAACCGTTTCCATCGACGCCTGGAACCCGGCGCCGGCGCGCTCGACATGGTAGGCGCGCAGCACGCGCGGTCCGTTATCGACATGCAGCGGCTTGCGCCAGTAACGCCTCGGCAGTAAATTGCCTTCGTAAATCGTGATTCCAGAAGGCGATCCCGCACCGGTCCTCAGCAGCGTCGGAACGACGCCAGGATCCTCCTGGTGGAAGTGGGTCCCGCGGTCCTCCCGCCAGCGTTTCCCGCCGGGGCCCCAGTAGCCATGGTTGCCCCCCTCCATGACGTAATTGATGCGAACCCACTCGTTGCCGTCGTCGTCGTTGTCCGACTGCCATATGTTGCCGAAAGAATCGACCGTCAGCTCGTAAGGGTTGCGAAAATTGTGTCCCACGATTTCGAGTCCCGTTCCGTCCGGTCGCACTCGCAATGCACTGCCGCCGTAGTATTTCTCGTCGGGTCCCGATACCACGCGTTGCCCGCCGCGGTCGGTGACGTCCAGGCCGCGGTCCCCGTTGTTGAAGTAGTAGTTGCCGTCCGGCCCGTACACGATGGCGTGAACGCCGTGGTCATGGTCCTCTCCGCCCCAGCCGGTCAGGAAAACCTCGCGGCTCACGATGTTGTCTTCCTCGTCCTTGGTGTAGACAATCACGTCGGGGGACTGTGAAACGATTACCCTGTCGCCGAGCACGGCAATGCCCAGCGGTGAGCGCAGCCGCGGGTCCTGGTCGAAGACTTTCACCTTGTCGGCCCTGCCGTCCCCGTCGGTATCTTCGAGAATCGTGATGCGGTCGCCTTCATCCCGGTAGTCAGGCTGCTGGAAGAGGTGCCTGCGATAATTCACCGCTTCGGTGATCCAGATACGTCCGCGCTCGTCAATGTCGAGGTTGGTCGGGTTGATGACATCGGGTTCCGCCGCCCACAAAGTGATCTCAAGGCCGTCGGCCACGCGCAGGCCGGCAACGGTGTCCTCCGGTGTTGTTTGAGATTCGAGAGGCGGCGGGCACAGGACCGCCACCAGGCCCAGGAGAGTGAAGCAAAGAGCGGTTTTTCGCACGCGTAAATCGTATCATACGGGGCGCCAAATGATTCGTGCGGTCCTGACATACCGCGTCGTGCCGATTGCCTCGACGCCGCGGTTACAGCCACTCGCCTGGCGGCTCCCCGCACTCCGCCCGCTCTATAATGCAGCTCATGGGCAAGAGTCGCGTGGGTTTCGGCACAGCCCTCGCTTTGCTGCTTTCACTCGGGGTTGGAGGCTTGCTTCCCGTGACGTGGAGCCAGGCGTGGGGCCAAACCAGGGGCCAAACGTGGACCCAAACCTGGGAACAATCCGCGAGCGCCGGCACGAACGCCGAATTCCATTTCATTCGCCTGGAGTACGTCAATCATTCTTGGGCTCGCGGCGGATTCGGCCGGCCCTGGTGGAGGCAAGACTGGCCCGCCGCCGAGATTCACTTCGCCCAGGGCCTGCGCCGCTTGACTGGAATCGATATCGGCGAAGGCCGGCACGTGCCTTTGACCGACGACCGGGTTTTCGACTACCCATGGGTCTATGCCACGCAGGTCGGTTACTGGCAATTAAGTGACGATGAAACGGACCGCCTGCGGGAGTACTTGCTGCGGGGCGGGTTTCTGGTCGTGGATGACTTCTACGGTCCCCAACAATGGTCGGTTTTCAGGGAGTCGATGAAGCGGGTGTTTCCCGAACGCTCGATTGTCGAGATCGACGAGGAGAGCGCGGTGCTGCACGTTCTCTACGATTTGGACCAGCGTACGCAGATCCCCGGGCTGCGCCATCTCCGCAGAGGTCCCGGCGGCAGTATCGTCGTGGAGCCGCAGGAAATAGGACCGCGCTGGCGCGGCATCTACGACGACGAAGGGCGCCTGCTCGTCGCCGTCAACTTCAACATGGATATTGGCGACGCCTGGGAACACGCCGACATGCCCGAATACCCCGAGCCCATGACGGCGCTCGCCTACCGTTTTGGGATCAACTATATCGTCTACGCCATGACACATTGAAGCCGCGCAACACGGCCCGGTCGTGACCGGAAGGGACTGCTAAAGTAACATAGAGAGCGGATCTGGTTCGTGTGGGAACAGGCGATAACTTACATTGCGGAGAACCGCTTGGACAGCGCGTCAAGCGTAGTCGGGCTGGGCCTCACCGCGCTTGGACTTAGGTCCGCATTTTCAATTTGATGTATGACCTCCCGACCTTCCAGCGCCCTTCAGCGTCTTTATTGATAGGGGTTCAAGCCTAATCAGGACGCCAGGGAGGTCAACACCCTCAACACCCAATGCGTGAAAAACAAACCAAGCCATTCCAGCTAAGTTTCAATGGTTTGTTGAAAGTCGATTTCCAGGGATCGCAGGTCACTTCCGACGGTGGCCTGATTTGGTTCGCGAACTGGACGAACGGCTCGGTCTCGGCAAGCTGATCGATGAGCACCTGACGGATTCGCGCAGGGCTCAAACAAGAAGTTCCCGCTGGCCGATCTGCTGCGTCACTCGATCTACAGCCGCTTGGCGGGTTACGAGGACCTCAACGACGCCGTGCGCGTCTCGGCCGATCCGACCTTCCGCTTGATCGGCTCGAAGAAGAACTGGGATCGCGGCGCGGCCTTGACCTCGACCTTGCATGTATTCGAGACGGGAACGCTGACGAGCGAAGACAACTTGCTGGGGCTGATGGCGTTGAACCGGGAGCTGGTCGGGCGAGCCGAAGCCGGCGAGGAATCCGAGCGCGTCGTGCTGGACATGGATTCGACCGAGAGCCCCGTCCATGGGCAACAGGAAGGGAGCGCTTACAACGGCCATTTCGAGTCGGTCTGCTACCACCCGCTGTTGTTGTTCAACCAGCACGGCGACTGTCTGGCGGCGAAGCTGCGCTCAGGGAATGTCCACAGCGCCGAGGACTGGGATGAACTATTGCTGCCGGAGATCGAACGACAGCAGGCCGAAGGCAAGCAGGTCGCTTTCCAGGGCGATGCGGCCTTTGCCAAGCCGGAAATTTATGAGGCTGCGGAGGAACGCGGAGTGCAGTACGCCATCCGCATTCCAGCCAACAAGAGCCTGGAGTTGGAGATCGAAGACATCCTGTTTCGTCCGCCGGGAAGGCCGAGCCGGAAACCCTTGGTGCGCTACAAGAGCTTCCGCTATCAGGCCGCGAGTTGGAGCAAGCCGCGGCGCATCGTAGCAAAGGTTGAGCACCACGCTGGCGAACTGTTCCCGCTTGGAATCGGCTTCATCGTCACGAACATGACCCTGCCCAGCCGCTCGGTGGTGCGGTTCTACAACAAACGCGGCACCGCCGAGCAGTGGATCAAAGAAGGTAAACAGGCCACCCACTGGACGCGGCTTTCGTGCCATCGCTTTCGGGCCGACGAAGTGCGGCTACAACTCAGCGTGCTGGCCTACAACCTGGGGAACCTATGGCGCAGGCTCGGGCTGCCGCAACGGATCAAGAACTGGTCGCTGACGAGCTTGCAGCAGCGGCTAATGAAGACCGGCGGTCGGTTGGTCACGCATGCTCGCTATTACTGGTTGCTGCTGGCGGAGGGGCATCTGAACCGGCGGCTGTTCGGCGAGATGCTGAGGAGGATCTTGGCGCTACCTGTGCCGAGCGGGTAGCGTTGCCCGGGGCGAGGATCAACAGCTTTTGGCTCCCAAAAGGTTTCGCAGGGAGCAGTGTCGGCTGGCGCGCCGTTCCGCCCGCTCAATCAACGTCTGTGAGCGGACGGCCGAGCCCTGGCGCCTACCGGCGGAGGTGATGTGCAAGGTTCAGCGCGAAAAGACGTGGGATTCGGAGCAGCGCGCGCGTATACTGTGGCCGTGCCAGGGCCAAAATGGAAATCCTGGCTAGAACGTAGTTGTACCTCGTACGTCTGGCTAAGCTAACGTAGCGGACAGAATTACGTTTGACAATCAGGTCACTGCAATTGCATTCGAAGGCGTCGGCGTAGCGACGTAAATGTGATAGCTGGGCCACCAGGATTGGCCCCGACGCTTTGTGCAGCTTACCGCCAGCGCAGCGTTGCCGTAGACATATGACGCTGGTTCGTGATTCTTCGAGACTCCATCACTATGGCATGCTGCCGAGGGCGGGAGTCACCATTTTGCGCCCAGGGGTTGCCGTCTTTGCGCTCCTGTGCAACCTGGTAGCTGCGAGAGCCCCGGCGCAAGAACTAGAGTGACGCTTGTGGACTATAACTCCTACTGAACTCCGGTCGCTCCGCGGCGGAGGTGGCGAGCCATTCGCGGGCTTTGTCAATACGCTACTCCGAGCCCAGAGCTTCAAATACGGTATTCCAGACTCCGCAATTAGTACTAGTCGGCAGCAGAACGTCGGGGATGGGGGTGTAGATGCCCAAATAAATCAGGGGGCGGATGTAGATAAAACGGGAAGGCTGAGGTGCCCCAGCGCCTGGCAATACAAGGCTGTAGGGTCCAAAGGAATCACAGAGGATTCTGTCTGTAAGGAAATTGAGAAGCGCTATGCAGCGCAGCTTGTGAAAGAAGGGTACGGATACCGAATTTGTGTCTGCAGCGAACTGACTCCGGAGAAGAAGGAAAAGCTAGAGAAGGCGCTCAATGAAAAAGCCACGAGCATCAATCCCTCAGCAAAGACCTGCTATGTGTTGAGTGCTTCCGACCTGGCTGATTGGGCCAACAGGCTGCCCGGTGTTGTGGGAAGCTTCTTCGAATGGCCAGTGACGATTGCTCTGCACTGGCAAGCGTGGGAAAAAAGTGAGACATCTGTCACGCCCGAGTATGTCGTGCCGCCAGGATGGGAACAGTACCTTCAAGCCATTCGAACTCACGTTTGTTTTCCAGTTCCTCCGGCAGACCCGATCCTGACTGTCCAGGGTTCGGCGGGCGTTGGCAAGACCAGACTAGTGTTTGAGGCAATTCGGCAGACTGATGGAGCCTCGCAACTCGTCGTCGTCACGAACGACGAGAAGAAAGCTCAAGAAATAGGCGCCTGGCTCGTGAATCAAGGACGTATGGCGGCGATCCTGGTGGCTGACGAGTGTTCGGTTCAAGGCACTCTTGTCCAAATTAGCGTTTTGAATTGGTAAGCCGGGGAGGCGGAACCTCTGTTAGGTTGGGATTGGGTTCAGGCCTATGAACCAACCCGCCCGAGGAGGCCCCGCCATGAGTCAAGTATGCAGTATTTTCTCTCAATTGTTAAAGCTGTTCCCGCGTTCGGAGTTTGAACAGGCCGTCCGCCAGCATCGCGGGGAGCGCCACGCCCGCGGCTTCACTTGCTGGGGACAGTTCGTCGCCATGCTGTTCTGCCAGCTCGGCCGCGCCCAGTCGTTGCGTGAGATTTGCGGCGGTCTGGCGGCCAGCGAAGGCAAGCTGCGGCACCTGGGCTTGTCCGCCGCACCGCCGCGCTCGACGCTGGCCTACGCCAACCGGCAACGCCCTTGGCAGATCTACGAAACGGTCTTTCATCAACTGCTGGCGAAGTGCCGCGGCGCGGCGCCGGGCCACAAGTTCCGTTTCAAAAACAAGCTGCTGAGTCTGGACGCCAGCGTCATCGATCTGTGCGCCTCGCTGTTTGATTGGGCCCAGTTCCAGCGCACCAAGGGCGCCGTCAAGCTCCATCTGGTACTCGATCACGACGGCTACCTGCCCAGCTTCTGCGTGGTCACCGACGCCAAGACGCCCGACCTGGCGCCGGCCCGCAAAATGTCGTTCGACCGCGGCACGATCGTGGTCTTCGACCGCGGTTACAACGACTACGACTGGTTCGCCGAGCTGAGCGAGCGGGGCGTTTTCTTTGTCACACGATTGAAACGCGGGGCCAACTACGAGGTTCTCGAACAGCGCCCGTTGCCGCGCCGTCCCGGAGGCGTGCGCCGCGACGAAGTGATCTTCTTTCCCTCGCTGGCCGCCAGCGGCTCCGAGGTAGTGTTCCGCCGCATCGAATACTTCGACGCCAAGCAGCAGCGCACGCTCGTGTTCTTGACGAATCACCTGGGGTTGGCGGCCGCAACGATTGCCGCCATTTATCAAGACCGCTGGCAAGTGGAGCTGTTTTTCAAGGCTCTCAAGCAGAACTTGCGGGTGAAGACCTTCGTGGGCACCTCGGCGAACGCGCTGAAGATCCAGATCTGGACGGCGCTGATCGCGATCTTGCTGCTGCGGTACTTAAAGCTGCGGGCGCGTTGGGGCTGGAGCTTGTCCAATCTGGTCGCTTTGTTGCGGCAGCAGTTGTTTGTGCACCGCGAATTGTTCGCCTGGCTGGACGAACCGTTTCACCCGCCGCCGGGCAGCGAACCCGAGTCGCCACAGCAATTATTACTGGCGGGAATGGAGGCCTAATTGGGACAGCAGCATGATTTCTATCTTGTCCAAACCGGCAACCTGGTTCCCAGATCGGCCTCCTGGCGGGGCTTTCTGGCGTGTTTTCAGCAGCCGAACCCGCTCCGCTCAGCTAATTTGGACAGCAGTGGGTTCAAGGGCGGGAAGCTCTTCGAAAAATCGTCCAGGGTAGTGGATCGAACATCAGAGTAATTGCGATCGATAACGCGGGAGAACCCTCACCAGGCGGAGCCCCTGGTATTTGGCTTGAGAAGATCCCGGTTCCGTCCGTAGAAAAGATCCTTGAGAACAACTTCACGATGGTTCCCCACGAGAGGAGACGCACTTACGCACACAGCTCTGATGGTTACATTCGGCTCGCCGCGGACCTCTGCAAGCTCGATTCCCAGATGGACCACGCAGGCAGTCTGGGCCCCGGGCTAGCCCTTCTTGAGGATTACTACCGCGACCGGCTGAAAGAAGACCAGCAGGTTGTTGAAGCCGTGGCGTTACTGCATCGTGTCGGTTGGGAAGACGACGTCGCGGAGCAACTGGAGTGCCTGGCGGAACTCACTGGCGTCGATCCTGCGTCAATACGTAACGCCGCGAGTCGGTTAAAGGACGCTCCCGGATTCCTGGCCTCGACTCCGCGTTATGTATACGTGACGCCTCAGATAATCGCCGAGATCGCTTTTCAACACGCTTGGACAAGGTGGGCCGAACCGAACCCTCGGAAATTTCTCGATCGCATACCTCAGCTATTGCTCTCCTCGTTCGAATTACGAGTTCGTGGCTTAGCCAACCAGGAGGTGCGTTCTTTTGTGAGCGCACACTTTTGGAAAAGAGTTGCGGACCTTGTTCCCACCGATCTGGCTGATGAAAACAAGGTAGACCAGCTTCTCGGCCTGCTTGAGACAGATCCCACCACCTATCTCCCGCAGTTGGAAAGGCTGGTCAGGGAAGCCTCAAATGAGCAATTGCTCGCGATCAAGGGGAGCGAATTCGGGGGAACCGGAGTGCGCCGAAGCATCGTCTGGGCAGCCGAGCGGTTGGCCCCCTTTCCGGAATACTTCCCAAGCGCGGAGCTCATCTTGCGGAAGCTGGCTCTGGCGGAAACCGAACCCGGTATTGGGAACAATGCCACAGGTATTTGGAGGCAGTTGTTCCGCGTCTATCTTCCCGGAACTGCCGTGCCGTTCCTCGATCGCTTTCCGCTTTTTCGAGAGGTTGTTTTGTCGAGTGATCCCACCGAAAGGGACCTAGCGCTTGGTGGGCTCGACCACTTGATGGTAGCCCATGTTACTCGGATGAGCTCCCCGAGCCTTGTTGGCGGTAGGATCCCACCCGCTGATTGGACACCGAAAACGCAAGAGGAATGGGATGCGTGCCTTTCAGCAGGAATGGCACTAATACAGGAACTTTTGAGCAAGGATGATCCGCTGGCATCCGCAGCTTGGAATTACCTCATCGTTCATCTGAGGGCCCTTTTGTCGTGGGGGCAGCTTGACCGTCTGGGGAGCATCCTCGAAAAACACCGGATGTCAGAGGCTCTACTCGCACCGTGGTTGGAACAGATCGACGATTACCTCCAGTACGAGTGCGGGAAAGGAGCGAATCCGGCACCGGCGTTCGTTGAGTATTGCCAAAGGGTAAGAGATTGGCGAAAAGACCTGATCCCCAAGGACTTTGCTGGGCGCTTGCGGAGCGTCGTGGGCAAGGATGTTTGGCACCATGGCATTCGGGAAAACGTTCACAGCCAGGGGTCGGAGATCGAACCGCTGGTGGACGAGATGGTCACGAATCCCTCTCTCCTTGAATCAACCGTGGGCTATCTGTGTTCGGAGGAAGCTCGAAGTGCGTCGTCGCTTGGTTTTTCCTTAGGCCAGAAAGATTCCAACGCTGCGTTCTTCGATGTCATCTTGGCCGGTTCACGGCGATCACGGTCTTCAGCTCTTATCCGTGGCTATGTCGGCAGTCTCCTAAATAGTTCCCCCGCGCAGCAGAGTTTGATCAACGCGACTCTTGATCGGTTAGAAGACGAAGACCCCGAGATGGCTGCCGAAATCATAGTTGCCGGGCTGGAAGTCACTGACCCTATAACGCGCCTTGTGCGTCTTGTTGCGACCGGGAAGCTATCGCCCGGTTACCTTCAATACCTGCATTACGGAAATGTCCTCAATTCCGCTTCCACCGAGCAGTTCGCCGCTGCGCTGAGGGTGTTGGCTCCTCCGGGGTGCCCAGTGGCCCAGCTAAAACAGGCGACCGAGTTCATTGGTAGCAGGCTGAAGGCTCAAGTCGCACGAGGAGAACCACCCAAAGAGGACGCCGCGACGCTTTCGACGATCAAGGGAACCCTGGAACGCAGTGCCAAAATTGACGATGGCTCTGGTTTCTGGTGGAAGGAGTCTCTCTCCTTGCTCTCCGAAACCGAGCCGGAGTGGACCGCGTCGGTCGCGGCCAGCTCAATCGCGGGCGAGGATCTGAAAAAGAGTGACTATGCCACCTCAGTTCTTGCGAAACTTGCCGCTCGTCACTCTCAGATAGTTATGAAGATCATTGGAGAGGCGATTCTTGATCCTGATCAGGGTTGGCGGTGGTTGATTGGCCCGAGAAGAGGAATATTCACCTCGCTGCCGGTCGATGTGATCTTGGACTGGCTTGGTGACGCGGGAGTTGAAGGGGCCCGCGCGATTGCCTACCACTTACCGTCTCCATCGGTGACTGCAGACGGCAAGCCCGTCGTTCCAGAGCTGACCGAACAAGTTCTCTCCGCTTATGGAGAGGATGAGCGAGTCTTCGATAGGTTTTCGACTGGGCGGCACGACCTGCAGGTATTCAGCGGAGAGATCTCATCCCAACATGAAGCACACGCCAGGACTGCCAAGGCGTTTTTGAATCACTCCGAACCAGTGATACGCAGATGGGCGAAAAGAGAATTGGCGTCTAGTGAAGCGACAGCCGCCGAGTGGCGGAAGAAGGAAGAGGACGAGCGGTTCGAGCCGTAACGCCTTGTGCCTGTCGAGTGGGCTGCGGACCCCTTGACCACCGCGGTTCAGCACGTAGGTGCAGACCATGGGTCTTGACATCCTCAGCCAAGATCCCAGGCACTTCCGACAGGAATACGTCAATTATGCCAGATAGATCCTCCCTACCGGCGCAGCGTTTACTGTCCGGCTGAATTGCCGCTGCCATCTCGGGCCGGGTTTCGTCCTTAGATCTTTAACGTGTTAAAGATTCCTCCCCGGTTCTCTCGTTTCGACTGGAGGTATGTTGCACCCGCCCTCAGCCTGGGTCGGTTTCATCCATCCGTGCGTTGTTTGCCGATCAACCTAAAAACGGCAGTTAGGAGGGCGCATCGGTGACATACAAGGGGGCGCCGAGGACTCTGCCGCGGAGGAATTGGCGGAAAATCCAGCTCAGGATCAGTCGCCAGCGTTGGGCTCGGGTCAACTGCTCCGCAGTTGCTCGCAGCCATTGCAGAAAGGCGCTGGCCCGCTGCAAAGCCGCCTTCATCCGCCGCGCCCTGGCGTGCAAGCTCGTAATCGTCACGGTCGTTTGGTGGCCATGGCGCGTCCGCCGGGCAATGCCGTGCAGCAGCAGCGGCCGCGTCGTGATCGCCTCGCCATGCTTGGCGGGGATCGCCAGCCGCGTAAACAGCGTCCACCAGTTGTACACCAGCGCCGCGATGCGCGCCAGCACCTGACAACGCAGCAGGTCCTGGGTCGTGAAACCCGACCAGCTCCACTGGTTCTTCAATTCGTCAAAGTTGTTCTCCGCGTCCGCCCGCTCGCGATAGTGCTGCGCGATCGTCGCCACCTCCTCGTCGAGTGAGGTCACCAGCAGCGCGTACTCGTAGAGCACGCCGTGGTCGACCACCTCGGCCCAGCCCAGCGACAATTGCTTCGGCGCAGCCGGGTCGGGCTGAGTGAGCGCCAGATCGTTGCGAATCTGGCGCCGCAACACCACCAGCGGCCGGGGCCGGCTCCAGCCTTGGAGCCGCAACTCGGTGCGAATCCCTTGCCAGCCTCTTCCCGCCGGCTCCCATTCCTCGCTGCGAAACAGCCTCTCCAACAGTCCCTTCACGCCCCGGCTCTGCCGCAACTTGAATAAGTAAGGAAGCTCGCGCTGTTCGGCGCCCAGCATCATCCGCTCCGTCCCCCAGCCGATATCGCCGCGCAGCAGCGCCGGCCGCTGCTCAGGCGCCAAGCCGTCGAGAAACTTCCACAACTCCGGCTGCGCATACGAGGACGCCGTCTGGTTGCCCGGCTGCATTTCCACCTCCAGCAGCAGCCGCGGGTTGGCCACGAAGTAAGTGTGATAGACATGCGAAGGGCGACCCGGCTTGCCCGGGTTGTAACCGCGCTTGGCGCCCTGCTGGCGCCCGTAGAGCGGCTTGACGCTGGAGTCGACGTCGAGGATCCAAGGCTCTTCCAGCAGCGCCTCGTAGCTCCGCCGCGGATGCTCGCGCAGCCAGTCGCCGCAGGCCTTCTCGTCGGCCCCTTGAAACGCCCGCCGCGCCGAGTCTTCGCTGACGACCTTGCTCATCCCCAGCAACCGCGGGTTGACCCCGTCGCCGCGGATCGAGCTGATGTGCGCATAGCGGCGATGTCCGGCCAGCAGGCTCAGCAGCAGGGTGCCCAACACGTCGCGCTCCGCCGGCGCATTGGGGCTGCGGTAGTCGAGCGGACAATCGGCGACCCAGTCGTCGAACAACCCGGCGGTTTTGAGGAACTCGATGAAGTAGGGCATCTGCCCGTAGGCGGTCACCGCCGCCTCGGCGTCCCAGCGCAGGTGCACCTTGCCGCCGTAGGTGTCCACCGCCCGGCTGCCACTGCTCTGCTTTGTGATTGCGTTTTGGGGCTCCCCCAACGGGTGAAGCCGCTTTGTGCGTCGTGGTTTCGCCATCCACCACAGTATCAACCACTTGCCCCCTGGACCGCCTATTCAACCGCCGTTTTTAGGATGATTGACGGCAACAGAAGGTTCCTCAGGTAGTTACGTTTCCCCCTTCGGAAGGCAGATGACCGTGAAATGATCCAACGGCCCTTAGGGACTCATCTAGCATGCCAAATTGGCCAGAAGGTTTTTAACAGGGGTCAGAGGCTGGATTCCAGCCGGATTGTGTATTCACTTGCGGGATTAGCTGTTAGAACAAAAGGAAACAGCACACAATTCCAGCGTCTGTGCATGGTTCGTTCACGACTGTTCACGGACCGGGCACTAAACGGGCACGAACCGTGGATTTCGTCCATGGTTTGTCGATATTTCGTCGATTCGGGCACGGACCGTGGAGGGATCAACGGTTAAAGGGGGTTTGAAATGGCGGTTGGAACTGTATATCGATCAGGGCAGGCTGCAAAGGTTTTGGGAGTGTCAGCTCATGCTCTCCGGCGGTTGGCGGAGGCGGGTCTGGTTGATGCCGACTTCACCGGCTCGCAATGGCGATTCCCGGCTGAAGAGATCCAGCGGCTACAGCGGGAAGGCCTCCCACCGCTGCCAGCCATGGAAGAAGACGGCCTCCCCTCTGCTCGAAGTCCCCAGAGAGGGAACAAACCAGAGACCGAGGGCTTGCTGGCTCCCCCATCCGAGGATCTAAACATAACGTCATAAGTTATTGCGCATAGTATGCAGGCTGTGCTCTCATGGGGAAATGAGACCACTTCGCATTGCTGACGCTGAAAACATCGTTCTTGGATTGCAGGATGAGATCCGACGCTCCCTGGATTCCCGCTACGACCACCGCCTCCACGGCGTGCTGCTGGTGGCCCAAGGAATGACCTGCCCACAGGTGGCCAGGCTGCTGGGCGACGCACCACGGTCGGTGGAATATTGGGTGGGTCGTTTCGAGCAGAAAGGCTTGGCGGGCTTGCGCGAGGGAGAGCGGGCCGGGCGGCCCCCGCGGTTGAATGAGCAGCAGCTCGAAGAGATCAACGCTGCTCTTCGTCAGACGCCGCGGGAGGCAGGCCTGAGCGGAAATCTATGGGATGGCAAAACGTTGGCGGTCTGGATCGAGCAACAATACGGCATCACTGTGGGCGTGCGTCAGTGCCAGCGTCTGTTCCGGCAATTGGGCTTTCGGCTGCGCAAGCCGCGGCCCAAGATCGCTCGCGCCGACGAGGAACAGCAGAAGACGCATAAAAAAAACTCCAAGCGCTGATGGCCGACCCGGCCGTCGACCTTTGGGCCAGCGACGAAGTGCACTTTCAGCAGCACGGCTCGCGTTGTCGGATGTGGGTGCCTCCGGAGACGAAGGATCCCATCCTGCTGCATCATCCGACCCGGCGAAGCGTCGGATATTTTGGTGCCGTGCGACTACGCGATGGTCGGTTTTGGTCTTGTCGCGAGACGGGGAAATTCAATGCCGGGACCTTTTGGGAATTCATGAAGCAACTCCAGCAGGTGAGCCGCATTGGAGGGCGCCGCGTGGCGGTCATCGCTGACAACGCCAGGTACCACCATGCCCGACTGCACAAAGCGTGGCGCGAGGAAAACGCACCTGGCTTTGAGCTGGATTACTTGCCGCCCTACAGTCCCGAGTTGAATCCGATCGAGCGAGTCTGGAAGCTGACCCGGCGGCGTTGCCTGCACAACCGCTACTTTGCGACCCTGGAGGAAGTGATCGCAGCTGCGGAAGCCGAGTTTGCCACGTGGGGCCAGCCGAATGACACGCTGCGCCGACTATGCGCAATTAGTTAAGACGTTGTGTTTAGTTGCCGATGCGGAGGATCTTGAGCGCCAAAAGCTGAAGCTACAGAAGCTGGGTGTTCGCCGCCAGATCGAAGAGGAAATGGATTTCTTCCGCGGGCGGGATCAAGAGGAGGAAGACAGGCAGGACCAACGCCGGACTCGGTTGCAGGAACAGAGGCATCAGCAGCGACGGCAGCAGGCTCAGGTTCAGGAACAGCAGCGCCGACAGCAGTGGCAGTCGCAGTGGATTGAGTATGCGCTGCGGTCGTTGCCCTATGACGCCCCGGAGGAGATGAAGCTGCAGGTGCACAAACAGGTCATCGAGACCTTGGCCAGGCTGAACCTTACTGAGAGTCGCACAGTGGTCCGGCAGCTTGTGGAGGCGGCAACGGAGAAAGGTCTCCGACCGTGGAGGCGACGGCAGGAAATCCAAAAGGTAATTGATGATGCCCTGCCCTACGAGATCAAATATTCCGACGAGAAGCCCAAGGCCATGAGAGCTGCGGCCCAAGCAATAAGAAAGCTGAGGCCGGAAGCAACGCGGGAAGAGCTGGAGTTGGCTGCCAAGGAGGCAATGCAGCCTTTCATTGTCAAACACGAGCACGAAAAGCAATGCGAAGAAATCATCGGTAGTATTTCATCCTGCTTGCGAGGTGACACGGCGCGGGACCGAGAGGTGGGGAGAGATGTCGTGAGAGCGGAGATAGAGAAACTGCCGGTGGGTTGCGGCGTCGGGATGATGGAACAGATCCGGGATCAGCTTCTCCCACATCTCCAACAGATCATAGACAAACGAGCGGAAAAGGCGGCGGTTCAGCGGAAGAAACAAGAGGCACAAGCCCAACGCGAGAGGGAGGCGGAGGAGGCCAAGCTAAAGAAGCAGCAGGAAGAGGCCCGGCGCAAACAACAGGTGGAGGAGGCGAAGCTAAAGAAGCAGCAGGAAGAGACCCGGCGCAAGCAAGAAGCTGAGGGGGCTTTATGGCGGGCCAAGAATCGTCTGCTCTGGAGGCTCGGGCATGTGGATGACTACCTTCGGAAACTGGGTGAGTCAAAGATTGAGTTCGAGAGTGTTTCTGAGCGCTGGGACCTTGGGGAAAAGTTCAAGAAGAAAATCGAACCAATCCTGGTGAAGGAGCTGCTTCGGAAGCCTGACCTCACCGACGAGCAGCTTCATGAACGCATCGAGCGGCTGGTGGATGAGCATCTGCCAGAAGAACTAGACGAAGAGCTGGAAGCAGACGAGGCAGAGGAAGATTGGAGATGAGACTCTTGGGTGCTTTCTTCTTGAGACCTCTTCGGAAATTCTTAACATGTTAAAGTTTTTTCCCGAACCTCATTCCCAAGCGGACGCTCGGCGCAGTAGAACCAGCGGCTCCCGGTTCAGCGCCCTGCGACCACCAGGTACCTGGTAACGCTACAATTTGACCGTCATGGTCGGCTCCACCATCAGCTACTACAAGATCCGGGGGACATCGCTTCTGACATTCCCGAGAGTGGCAAAAGCCGATCGTGAGACGAGACTCGCGGTTCTTTGGAAAAAGTCTAAGAAACTGAAAACTTGTATGGAGTCTCGTGCAGTTTTTCTGCTCCGGTCTCAGTAATCCGGTAACCATCTTCGATCCGCAAACCACCCCACGGGGTGTTACCTGAATTATGCACAGATTCACTTTGCGAGTGTGGCTGCGTTCGTAGCGGGTTGGCGGTCGTCGTGAGGTGGTAGCTCGGCAACTGGTCTTTTGGCTTCTCCGTCCCCGGTTTCCCTTCCCGCCCAGATTCCGCGTCGTCAAAACCTCGCTCGGAAGTGACGTGTTTCCAGTGCGTTACGGCTAGTGCATAAAATTTTATGCATAGCGCATAGCCAGGCTCTCAGATCAGCGCCCTCCCGACCACCGGCAGAAAGCCGCCGTAGGGAGTCGGCTTCTTGCCGCGGAAGTGGTAAGGCGTCGAAGCCCCGATTTTATTGGGTCGCGAGGCCGTCACGGCTGGGCCTTGTTGGACGGGCCTTTGGGAGCTATGCTGTTTTCGTCTGGTAACCATGTGGGTGACCTCCTTGGGGTTGGCTGGCGAAGCTGGGATCTTTGCCAGCCTACCTTTTTACCCCATGTTTTCGGGGGTTCCCAATGGTCCCTTGCGGCTCAGCCCTCCTCAGGTCCACGCCGCAGTGCATAATTCAGGTGTTAAACAGCGGGATGTCAACTGAAATGACCATGTTCGGCTCTAGTCTGGCCTCACTACTTGGCCCAAAGATTGGCGGTTCGAATTCAATGACACCCACGCTGTGGACGCCCGAATAGAGGAAATAAGGTCCCAAACCGGCAGCTTCGACGACTTGTCGCCCCACCGCTTCCACTTGACGACCCTCCACGCCTGGACGCAGGCTGTGAAAGCAGGCCGCTTGCGCCTGACACGCGACATCCACGGCTCTGACAATTTCATCATCGGGGTGACCGACCAGGACTGGCCGGCCAATCGCCCCGTGGTACCCCTCGTAACGTGGTGCAACAGTTAACAACACCAACTCATTGGCTTGAATAAGGCGAAAGGTTGAGCGGCCCAGAATGGGCCTAGAGTTTGGACCTGAAGCGACGATCGTATCGATACCTGTTCCTTCGGCCCCCACCCGGCGCATGGCTGTCTCAGCTTCGGCGGCAACTTCTCGCTCTGTTATTCCCTCCCGAATTGCAGCGACGGCGGCGGCGAGTCCGGCTTCCGCAATCTGATAGGTGTAACGAATCACTGCAATCTCCGCCGCTGATTTTTTGGCCCGCAGATCACACATCATGTTCTCAACATCAACCCACCGGGTGTCAGGGAGTGCTGTCTGAAACGCAGACAAGACATCCGCTCCCATCAGAGCTCGACCAGCCAGCCCCACTCTTTTTAATGACTTCACGTCGTGAGCAATCTCAGTCACAACCTCCCGAAAGCTTCCTATCTTTGAGTACGGATAATCTTCGTCAGGGTGGGTAAATTCTCGAAGTACTTGCACATTGGGTATCCGCCCAGCCAAGAGAGCGTACTCGTCGCTCTCGGGTCCGCAAAGCAAGATCGGTTCGTGTTTGTTAGCGAACAGAATACAAACTGGTTCGAAATGGACCGGAAAGTTAGCCAGCCACCTGGCGTGGGCCGGACCGAACACTGCTCGGTCGTCTGCGTAAGCAATCAGCAGATCCAAGCGCTGTTGGGCCATCATATCCTGTACCCTTTGCCAACGCTGGCGGAATTCTTCCCTGGGGATTGTCGGTTTTGAGTCTGGTCGGATCATGATGGCACCATTTGTTAAGCTCCCCTTCACGAATGCGTAACCGCAGCATCGGTAGATTCGCGTTAAAGACGAACGGGGGCTGCAAGCCGCTTCTTCCCGTTACCCAACAAAGTCTTTCTAGAAGCCCCAAGCCGAAAGTCGCAGTGAACTTCACACCTACTCGGCTCTGGCGGGAAGTGCGTGACCCCTCGCGTCGTGGCTCCATCGTGGGCAAGGGCGGGTCGCTGACGATATCCGACTGACCTTGCGCCCACCACCCGGCGTTGCTCCGCGGGTTGCCATGGCCGTCGGGCCAAATCATGCCGTCGCGCAGGATGATCAGGACCCTGTAGCGCGAGAGATGGTCCGCGTTCAACAGCTTGACCTCGTCGCTTAAGTCCATGGCAAGGCCCATGTCACGGACGAAGGTCTTGCCGAAGGCAGTTCGGTAGTGGTCGCTGTTGTGGTAACGATCACCGATCAGGGCGAACGCCACCGGCTCGTGTTGGGCCCGAGCTGCGCCGGTGAAGCCAACGACTGCGGCGGCCGCCAAGAAGTCGCGTCGGGTAGACGACATGGCTCCCTCCTGTGGGGGTAAGTCTCCGTGGATTCAAGTATCCCACAGAGGGTTCACGCCGGGCGGGTGATGTAGACCTGGGACTCGACCAAAGCCGCTCCTGGTCCTTTTCCAATCCTTGGCCGATTCGATTTGATCCATCGATGGAGTCAGCCTTCGCTCTAGAGAACGGGCACACGTCACGAGTGTCACGCGATTCACACGATTTTCCACTTTCTTTTTCATTCGGGCCGTACTAACAAAAGTAGAAGAGAACGCGTGAATCGCGTGACAACCATAACCTCAGCCTCCTTTCTGCGGCTTTAGCGCCCAGAATCGCCCCCGTCTATGTTCCCTCTCCCACGCTGTCTGTTCCCTCATCTTGCTGCCCTGCTTGGGTCGAAGCGGATCTTTAACGTGTTAAAGATTTGCTCAGAGATCCAGGCTGAGGCTCAGGAGCACTTTCTTTCAGCCCAGTTCGAGGGAAGAGACCAGGGAACACAATGAAGCCGCCGGAATCACGTTGCTGAGACCGTCAGAAGGTCGTCGGAGGGGGAAGCCTTCCTGAATCAGGAGGCTGAGTGGTGCCACGATCGGCTAGCTGGCGGGAATTCCCTCTCGTGCATCCACTTGGCAATCGGGTCAGCGGTCCCGCAGGGGACAACATTGCTCATCTGTGCGTGCTCGTGGCATGGTAGAGCGAGGCCATGTAGTGCTCTATCGCTGGGCTGCCGATCTCATCGTCGCCATTCACTTCGCGTTCATTCTGTTTGTGATTTTCGGAGGGTTGATGGCTTGGACCTGGTCCTGGCTGAAGTGGGCGCACCCACCGGCATTGGTCTATGGGTTGCTGACTGAAATCTATAACTGGTACTGCCCGCTGACCAGTCTGGAGATTGAGCTACGACGCAAAGCCGGCCTCGGCCTGTATGAGGGAAGCTTCATTTCGGCGTACCTGAATCGGCTCATCTATACAGGTGCGCATAAATAAAGGGACATAAAGAGTCAACAAAAAGGCCTCAGGTAGGAGCGAATGACGACAGGGTGAGACTGCATCTCGCCGAAGACTCTTGTCAGCGTGGCCAGCAGTTCGGCTTCGCCCGCAAAGTAGCGATTGTGAGTTCCCGTGCGGCGCGTGTGCTGCCAGAGCCGCTCGGTGGGATTCAACTCCGGCGAGTACGGCGGCAGCTGGTGAACTTCCAGCCAGTGACGGTTGGACCGGAACCAGGCCCAGACCTCGGCATCCTTGTGGTAGGAAGCGTTGTCCTGGATCAGCATCGCCCCCTGGCGGCGATAGCGCCGCGCTAACTGTTTCAGGAATGCCAAGTAAGTCCCGGCGTTGAAGGCCGTGTCCCGGCGGTAGTGGAAGCGCGCGCGCCACAGTTCGATGGCGCCCAGGATCTTGACGCTTTTGCGCTGTCCCGTGACGGGGATTTCCGGCGGCCGGCCGACGCGGCTCCAAGTGGCATGCAAAGTCGAGTCCTGGCGGAAGCTGGCTTCGTCGGTGAAGATCAGCGCCCAGTTTTTCCGGCGGGCTTTTTTTTAAGGTTGGGATAGGTGCGGTGTCAAGGGCGGTGGAAAATTAGACCGCTGGGGCGGAGCAAAACTAGACCGTTCGTGGGCTGAGGGGCAGTTTCTTTCAGCGTTTTCGTGGGGCGGCTGGAACGGAGCCTGGGGACGCCCGTGAGGGCGGCCCGAGGCGTAGTGGAAGGCGTCTCGCGAAAACGGCGAGCAGCCTGGGGGGAGAGAGCAAAGCCGAATCAGTCGGAACGGAGCGCGGTTAGACCATCGATCAGGCGCGGGCTCGTTTGCTTTGCTTCAGGCGATAACTGTCCCCGTTCATCTCTAGGATATGAACGTGATGGGTCAGCCGGTCTAGCAGGGCGCCCGTCATGCGTTCCGAACCCAGGATCTCGGTCCATTCGTTGAACGGCAGATTCGAGGTCAGCAGCGTCGAACCACGCTCGTAGCGTTGACTGAACACTTCGAATAGCAGCTCCGCTCCGGTCTTAGACAGCGGCACATAGCCCAACTCATCGACAATCAGCAGATCCTGCTTCGCCAACAGCTTCTGGAACCGCAAGAGCTGCTTCTCATCGCGAGCTTCCAGCAATTCATTCACCAAGGCGGCGGCCGTCGTGAAGCGTACGCGATAGCCCCGCTGACAAGCCGCCAATCCCAACGCCAGCGCGACGTGCGTCTTGCCCGTACCCGAGTTACCCAACGCCAACACGTTCTCTTGGCGGTCGATGTACTCACAACGCGCCAGCTCCACCACCAAGTTCTTGTTCAACGACGGCAGTGCCAGAAAATCGAAGCTGTCCAGTGCCTGGTGCGGCGATCCTCACACAAGGCTCATCGACCTAACCGCGGACGAATTGAGCTCAAATGCGTTGGCTGCGGGAAAAGAGATAGTCCCAGCCGTTCTTCAGGTAGTGGGTCAGTTGGAAGGCCAATCCTGGATCGCTTCCGGATGGCCAACGATCCGGGAGTTCGGGACCTTGAGTCAACCCTTCGCCGTTACACTGGATCTAGAAAGACTAGCGCTCCACCGCCGAGTCGGGAAAATCAGACCTAAGTGGCTTTGTTAGATTGTGTTAGGAATCAAAGACCCTTGATTGGTGGTGGTTAGGGGATTAATCAACAGTTATCGGCCCACAAGCGCTATCTAGTCCAGGATTTCCATTTTGACCCTGGTACGGCGACAGTATACACCCGCGCTGCCCGAATACCACGTCTTTCCGCGCTGAACCCTGCACATCAGCTCCGGCGGCAGGCCCCAAAGCCCGTCCGTCCGCTCATAGACGTTGATGGAGCGGGCTGAACGGCGCACCGACCGACACTGCTCCCTGCGAAACCTTTTCGGAGCCAAAAACTGTTGATCCTCGTCCAGGCAACGCTACCCGCTCGGCAGCGGCAGTGCCCAGATCCTGTGCAGCATGTCACCGAACAGCCGCCGGTTCAGATGCCCCTCCGCCAGCAGCAACCAGTAGTAGCGGGCATGCTTGACCAGCCGCCCGCCGGTCTTCATCAGCCGCCGCTGCAAGCTCGTCAGCGACCAGCTCTTGATCCTGTGCGGCAGTCCCAGCCGTCGCCACAAGTTGCCCAGATTGTAGGCCAGCACGCTGAGTTGCAGTCGCACCTCGTTCGCCCGGAAGCGATGGCACGACAGCCGCGTCCAGTGCGTGGCCTGCTTGCCTTCTTTAATCCATTGCTCGGCCGTGCCGCGCTTGTTGTAGAAGCGCACCACAGACCGACTCGGCAACGTCATGTTCGTCACGATAAAGCCGACGCGCGGGAACAGCTCACCGAGATGATGCTCGACCTTGGCCACGATGCGTCGCGGCTTGGACCAACTCTCCGCCTGATAGCGGAAGCTCTTGTAGCGCACCAAGGGCTTGCGACCCGGCCTGCCCGGCGGCCGAAACAGGATGTCTTCGATCGCCAATTCCAAGCTCTTGTTGGCCGGAATGCGAATGGCGTACCGCACTCCGCGTTCTTCCGAAGACTCATAAATCTCCGGCTTGGCAAAGGCCGCATCGCCCCGGAAGGTGACCTGCTTGCCCGCGGCCTGTTGGCGCTCGATCTCGGGCAGCAGCAACTCGTTGCAGTCCTTGGCGCTGTGCACGTTGCCCGGCCGCAGCTTTGCCGCCAGACAATCACCATGCTGGTTGAACAACAACAACGGGTGGTAGCAGACCGACTCGAAGTGCCCGTTGTAGGCACTGCCCTCTTGCTGGCCGTGGACAGGGCTTTCGGTCGAGTCCATGTCGAGAACGACGCGCTCGGAGTCGTCTTGCGTCTCGGCTTGCGCCACCAGCTCGCGGTTCACAGCCATCAGCCCCAGCAAGTTCTCCTCGCTC
This sequence comes from Bryobacterales bacterium, assembly GCA_965226185.1. Taxonomy (GTDB): domain Bacteria; phylum Acidobacteriota; class Terriglobia; order Bryobacterales; family UBA6623; genus CBDCYS01. Next base: position 165,801 of record CBDDCT010000007.1, on the reverse strand, counting down.
GCCAGCATCTCTGTCTCAAAGCCATGCAGCGTCGAGGTCAAGGCCCCGCCGCGATCCCAGTTCCTCTTCGAGCCGATCAAGCGAAACGTCGGGTCAGCCGACACTCGGACGGCATCGTTGAGGTCCTCGTAGCCTGCCAGCCGAGAGTAGACTGACTGCCGCAGCAGATCGGCGAACGGGAACTTCTTGTTCAAGCCTTGCCGCGAGTCGCTGAGATGCTCCTCGATCAGTTTCCCGAGCCCGAGCCGTTCGTCCAGCTCGCGGACCAAAATGAGCCCGCCGTCGGAAGTGACGCGCGATCCTTGGAAATCGACTTTCAATAAGCCGTTGAAGCTTAGCTGGAACGGTTTGTTTTCTTTTTCACCCATTGGGTGTTGATCTCCTCAGCGCCTTGAGTGCTTTCCAACCCTCATAAATAAAGGCGTCCGAGGCCACCCGATGGTTAGCAGAACCGAAACTAAAGTGGAAATCCGGGCTAGTTCGTTCCGTTGGACTTAGTCCTGCTGTCGGTCTTTCAACTCTTCGTGCTAATTCAGCCACCATGTGGATATGAACCCAGCGAGTGGGGCGTCTTCTGCGAGCTGGGGACCAGCCTCCGACTCACTGGATGTACCCGAGCGACCGCAACGTCCGAAGCTGCTCGGGTGTGAGCGGCGAGTCTTCGCCGCGGGACAATCGCTGCGCGAGTGCCTGATGCGCATCGAACTGTTCCTGTAAGAAGAGGGAGTACTTCTCAACGAGGTCTGGCCTCTCTTCATGCAGGCTCTTGAGACAGTAAGGGTCGTTCCAGAGGTCGTAGAGCAAGAGCGGCGCCGGCCGGCGTTCCTCGGGGGGGCTCTCATCTTCCTCTGGGTCCTGCTTAATTTCGAGGGAAGCTCCCCAGCGGCCGTCCACAACTTCGATCGTACCGTCCAATTTGCCCGAGGTTGCGTCGACGTAGAACTGATCAAAAATGACCGGCTTCGGTTCCCAATCAGTGTCCCCCAACAGGAACGGAGCAAGCGACCGGCCCTGCATCACTTCGGGCAGGGGTAGGTCCAAGAGGTCGAGGACGGTGGGAACCATGTCAATCATTGAGGCAGGCCCTGGTAACCGCTTTCCGGCCTGAATCCTGCCGGGCCAAATGAACATCATCGGAATGCGTGTAATGCCGGGACGGAAATTGGGCCTCCAATGCTCGGGCGGCAACTCGTCCATCACTGCAATTTCATAGTCCTGTGAACCCGCCTGAGCACCGTGATCGGCGGCAACGATTAGCAGAGTATTCTCCCATTCACCCTTGGCGTTGAGCCGTTCGACGAGTTTTCCTATTTGATGGTCCTGGTGCGCCATTCCTTCGGTGTAGAGGTCTCGCCTCGCGGCATAGTACGCAATGCGGTCGACTCCAGCCCTTTCAAATGCATCTCCCCAGGGATGACGAGGCCGGTTCGTAGCTCTCAGCTTCTTCTTCCACTCATCCAGCAACTTTCGTCGTTCAGGGGAAACATACAGGCCGGCGAAGGGTGCCGGAGGGTTGTGTGGCGCGTGAACGTCCGTAGTCTGGAAGTGGACGCAATAGGGTTCGCCGGGGTAGTCTCGCCGCCAGTCCCAGTAGTCTTTATGCAACTCGCGTGTGGAATGCGATGTTGGTTCGACGCTCTTCTCCCGGAGGACATCCACACCGCGATCCAGATTGCTCATTGTTGCGGCGTTCGGATTCGAGGTGAATAAGGCGGTCTGGTACCCGGCCCGGTGGAGATGTTCGGAGATCGTCAGCACATTAGTCGGCGCGATGGTGCGGCTGTTCCTCATTCCTCCCATTGCACTGTGATGCAGGGAGGTGAGAAACGAGGGTGTCGATGGCCTGGTCCAAGAGGAATTGGAATAGGCGTACTCGAACAGCGTTCCCTCTGCGGCCAGGCGTTCCAGGTTGGGCGTCGTGCGGCGATTGTATCCGTAGGCGCTCATGTATGCAGCGCCGGCACCATCGATGATGTAGAAGATGACGTTTGGCTTGCTGGTCGTGCGGGACCCGCTCAGAGTTGGCGCGGCCCAGAGCGCCACCGTCCCCGAGCGATCGGCCTCGGCTTTCAGCTTGAGGGTCACGGCCTGGCCGGCGAACTTGGAAAGATCCACGCTCCGCTGCGCCCAGTTCTCGGTGTCGACATAGGACTCCTCGAATAGAGTCTCCGCCGATTGGCCGTCCGGTTCTACAGCGATGCGAAACTTCACCGGGGTGTCCGAGCGCAGCACTCCCAGCCCGAAGTCCAGGCGTCCCGCCGCGGGAACCCGCACTGGGTATTCCAGGGTGACCGGGGTGTGCGCGTAGAGCGACCTCCGATAAGATTGATTACGACTCTCAGTCATCACTCCGGTCTTTGCCCCGGAGTAGACTGCTTCTTTCGGGATGACGCTGACCGAAAGCAGATCGACGCTCACCGGCTCGCCGGAAAAAAACCTGATACCAAGGTGGCGCCAAGGCCCCTCCCATTGCTCTGAATAGTCCAGCGACCAATCGGCGCGAACCGTGTACGTCTGCACCGAGCCATCCCGGATCACCGGCAGAGTGGTTTCGAACTTGAAGGGATAATTTTGCCCTTCGGTCCCCAACTTTTCCCGCACCCGGAAACCGACATCCATCCCGTCCACTTTGTCCGATGTGCGGGCGCGCACCAGAATCTCGCTCCAGTCTTCCCGGCGCCAGTCAGGCAAGTTAATGAAAATGCCGCCGCCCAGGCTGAGCCGGTCACTACTCCAGGCCCCGTCGTTGGCTTTTGTGAGTGTGATGCGTAGGCCTTCCTCAGTTCGTGCAACGGTCGCCGGCTTGACCGAATTGCGGGGCGAGGGTAATAGGACAAAGGGCCTCCAGTCCGGCTGGGGTTCGCTGAAGTTCCAGACAACGGATTCCGGGATGTCCTGTGGAACCTCGGAGCCGACGATGGTGGCGGCGTCGAGGTGGTCTTCGAGGTGCAGCGGAATTTCGACGGTGAGGGGCGGTGGGGCATTCTGGCAGCCGATGAGACTGCATAGAACGGCCGCTACCAGCATCGCAGTCGGAAGTGGGGAGCAGTCTGGGTGATGTAGAGCCGACAGAAGTCCCATAGCACGAGACAGTCTACGCTTGGGAGGGCTCAAAAATCCTCCGCGCCGCATCAAATTTTCTGAGAACTTCTAAAAAAATGCCCAGGGGACTCAGCGCTACTAGGAGTCTGTCCGAGTATCAGCTTGACATAGCTTGACATAGTTCAGGTGGGGCGGGAAATTCGGGTGGTGAGGTCAGCGAGGAGTTGGAGCGGGAGGCTCGAAGGTCGCTGGGCTGCAAAAGCGGGCTGCAGGGACCGCGAAGAGCTGTTTTGAGAACGCAAACTAGGCCGCGGGCACCCTTTTTCTGGTTGCTGTCCGTAACTATCCATAACAGAGGGTGTGCATCTTCAAAATATTGTGCGTCAGGCACACCAGGGCCCATTCACCCTGCACTTTCTTGAACCCGCGCAGGAGAAATTGGCGAATGCCGCGGGCCTGTTTCATCTGTCCGAATAGGGGCTCCACGATCCCTTTGCGCTGGGCGTAAATCTTCGCCCCGGCCTTGGTGCCTAGCTTGCGCTGCATCCGCTCGACTCGGGTCGCTGCTCGCGGTATCCGCCCGCGCGGCGGCGCTCCTGCCCGCCTTCCGCGCTTCTGTCTGTTGGTGGCAATGTAGGCGTCGATCTTTTGCTCGGGCTTCTCGGGCGCTTCCAAAGATTCCAGGTTCTTCTCCGAACAGTAGCCGCTGTCGGCCAGCACTTCCTCGGGTCGCTGTCCCGACTGCTGCTCGACCGCTTGCAGCAGCGGCGTCAGTTGCTCTTTATCGTTCGCCGCTTGCGTCACCGTCTGCCCGACAATCAGTTGACAGCTGCTCTCCACCGCCGCCTGTGCATTGTAGGCCTGCAGAAACCCGTCGCCGCCTTTCATGATGCGCGATTCCGGATCGCTGAAATTGTACTGATCCTTGTCGCGCGGCTGGGCCTTCTCGACTTGCTCGGCCGATTGGCCTTGGGCGGCCGCCTTGTCTCGCGCCCTTAGTTTGAGGGTTTTCTGGGCTTGCCGAATCTTTTCCAGCCGCGTCTGCCGGCGCTGCAGCTCCTCGGGCAGATCCTGGCCCGTCTTGTCGGCCCCATAGCAGGCGTCCTCGGCGGCATCGACCTCCGCCGCCTCCGCCAGCATCCTCTTGACTTCCTCCCGAATCCGCTTCTCGGCTTGCTTCATCCGCCCCCAGCTCATGGCCTTGTGCTTGGAGGCGTTGGCTTTCATCTTCGTCCCGTCCAGCGCCACCCGCCCCAGCTTCAGCGCCCCTGCTTCCAAGGCCAGCCGCAACACCTGTTGGAAGAGTTGTTCCAGCGCTGGGAGGTGGATCTTGCGGAAATCCGAGAGGGTGCGGAAGTCGGGCTGGTTGCCAGCCGCCAACACTCGAAACGCCACGTCTTCGACCAGACGCTGGGCGATCTTGCGCGAGGAACGCACCCCCAGGCAGTAGCCATAGAGCAGCAGCTTCACCATCAGCCGCGGATGATAGGGCGGCTGACCGCGCCATTCTTTTTCATAGACGCTCTCGATGGCCGACAAATCCAGTTGATCGACCACGTCGCTGACGAAGTAGACGAGATGGCTTTCCGGCAGCCAATCCTGCAAACTGGGAGGCAGCAGCAGCTTCTGCTCGGGAAGGTAAGCCCGATAGGTTTTACCCATAAACCATTATCGCCCACTATTGGTTTTTCTCCAAGAAGAAAATGAATTCTCGGACAGACTCCTAGCCGCCACCCTCTCGCCTTCCACCGACTTCCCGGCTTCGCCGGTTATACGGCTTCCCTGCTCCGTCGATTGCTCGACGGGACGAGAAGGGCTTCTCCAGTTGCTTAGCATGTCCTTGTCACCGTGCTGTCCCTACCACAGCTAGATTACAATTGTGATGGATCATCGAAACTGAAGACTGGTTTAGAATCAATGTAATGGTAACCTGGGCGCGTAGCTCAGCCGGATAGAGCATCTGCCTTCTAAGCAGAGGGTCGCAGGTTCAAGTCCTGCCGCGCCTACCATTTCTTTTCAACAACTTACGGGCCTTTCTGGAGCCTCTCAAAAAGCCTGCTGTAGACGATTTTGTAGATAGTGGTTTCCTCCAAGCTTTGCCAAGTAGTAAACACACGTGACGAGTGTCACGACGGTCCTGGAGTTTTCCGGCATGATTTCACCTGGGCTTTGTCAAGTAAACGCCGTTCGTCGGGTTTGGCAACAGTTGGCGGATGGGATGAATGTATCTACGCCATCGGATTCTGCCCGAATTCGTTAAGTCGTGCCACTTGGCTGCAACAATGGGTTCACTGACGGAAGCACCCTGCACTGCGCCGCGTGCGCCGCGCAATGCCGTGCAACAACAGCGACATCGCCGTCCTAGTCCACCGCTCTCCAAAGATAATGGTGTTCGCTGCGGATTGTGATGAACGCTTCGTCCACGTGCCAGATGTCGCCGAGTCGACCTTGTCGTCGCCGCAGAGTGTGGGCATACGCTGGTCCAAATTTCCGGCACCAGGATCGAATGGCTTCGTAGGATACGGTGACGCCACGCTCAGCGAGCAGGTCCTCGACATCGCGAAAGCTCAGAGTCAACCGATGGTACAACCAGACGGCATGCCGGATGATCTCGGGTGGAAAGCGGTGGCGTCGATACCAGGGCTTCCATGAGCCGATTGTCGCCGACCGCCGTTAACTTGACAATGCCGTCCCGTACGCTAAGAGGCAACAGAAAAGCAACAATCCACTTCGTAGCCGCCACCTGGGGCGTCGGGTCTGAATGCGTGAGTCTGGCGCTTGCGAAGTGGGCTCACCTCTGAATGGATCAGCTCGACCTTCCGCCCTGAGAAACAGCTGTTCGCGGTGAGACCGGCGATGATCCCCTCTGGGCTGAGCTTCTTGCCGCCCATGCGAATGACCACGTGCGAGCGCCGCGCCAGCACGCGGCCGAGCATCCGCCACATGTCCCCCACGAGCCGCCAATAGGATTCGGGATTCTCGTGACGATCGTCCCTCGAAAGCTCGCAATACGTCGGCTTTGGTGGTCTGCCTAAGAACCACAGCCTGAGCCACTGATCTTCTTCGAAGTTCGTCGTATCCAGATAGGGAGGCGACGTGACGACGAGCTTGGGCTTGGCCTGGATTAGATGATCTGGGAGATCGCGGAAGTCGCACTCGAATGCTTTGGCCCGCAGGTCTGGGGAAATGCTCTCGTATCGGAAGTCAACGCGATTGCGGAGAAAACCAAAGACTTCGCGTTCCGGTGCGTGATGGCCGTGCTCGCGCCAAAATCGAACGGAATAGCTCGGCTTCGTGCTGATCGTGCGTGGCATCTGATTGCTGAGATACGAAGGAGAGCGCTCGCTCTCTCCGTGCAAGCTGCCCAGCACGAGAGCCGCCAACATGCAATCAACCCGAGACGACCGCCACTGCAACTCACGTCTCAAGTACAGGAGTTGTTGAAGGGTTCTCGCCGCATAGGCTACTTGGAAGAACTCTGGCATAGACGCAGCCGACGACTCCCACCCTGATTGAACGAAACGGGTCTGCAGCAAGGTGAGTCGGCGCTTTAAGGATGCAGCTGACGGCGCGGCGGTCTTAGCTCGAGTCAAGCAGAATGCGACTGGATTGATGTCGCTCCCGATGGCCTCTCTTCCGGAGAGCAGGGCCTGGAGTGGTTGGGATCGTAAGCCTTCGCCTGAACTGCCCACAACTTTTTGTCAACTTTGGTCTCCGCAACGAGGTCAATCCCCCGATCAGGCCCCCAGTTCTCCGGCCATTCTTTAAATAACCAGACGCGATTGATCACCTTGCGGTACTTCGGGTCATTCAGGAGGTACCACTTGCAGATCCTTTCGAAAGGCTTTCCGCGTTCTTGGGGAATTGAATATTGCTGACACAGATTCTCAAATAGCTGGCTGAAGGTCGCCATGGTCTTCTCAAAGAGTAGCTCAGATCAAGGGAAAATCGGGACCGGCTCGAATTTCGGGTAGTTTGGTTCGGCGCCGAACCCCTACCTCCCGCTCGTCCAGCGGGTCGGACCGAAGCACCCGAGAGATGAGGGAGAGATGAGGAGAGATGGAGAGCCAGCCCGAATCCTCGACCCCGTACACGCGCGGTGCGCTTTGACCAGTTCTTGAGGTCGACTCCTCACTGGAGCTGACCCGTTACTGGCGTTCCGGGCTCTGAAAGCTTCGGAAATGGAGTCTATGATGGTTTCCGATTCTGACAGGGGCCGAGTCACTTTAGATAGCTTGGCCCGGCGATCAGGTCCGCGATGCCCGAGTATTTTGACAGGCGTCGACACGATTGTCGACGCAGCAAGCTGAGAGCTTGCGCCACGTCCGGCAGGTTGAGACAACATCTTGGATACAGCCGGTTGACACAAACATTTTGGATCTCAGTGCGGGTCAACCGTGGCCGCGGCTTCTGGGGTGAATCCCCGAGGGGTGAGGGAACCTGGGCGCGCTACACTTCGTAAGGGAGAGGAGTAACCCTTGATTCGATGAGCGCGGCCTTGCCTGTTATCCAAACCGAGGGGCTGACGAAGCACTTTCGGAGCTTCTTTACGCGGAGGGTGGTTCAGGCGGTCAACGGGATTTCTCTCAAGGTCGAAGCGGGGACGGCCTTCGGGCTGCTGGGGCCGAACGGTTCGGGCAAGACGACATTTATCAAGATGCTGCTGTCGTCGATTGTCCCGACGGCGGGGACGGGACATCTATTCGGGCAAGACTGCCGTCACCCCGAGGCGCGGCGGCGGGTGGGCTATTTGCCCGAGAATCACCGTTTGCCTCCCTACGACACGGGCCGTCAGATGCTGCATTTCTATGCGGCGCTCTCGGGGAGCGGCCGCGACGAGCGCGTCGGCAGGGCCGGCGAGTTGCTCGAGCGGGTGGGCCTGGCGGACTGGGCGGATGTTCGCATCGGCAAATATTCCAAGGGCATGCTGCAGCGGCTGGGGCTGGCGCAGGCATTGATGCACCGTCCTTCTCTGCTGATACTGGACGAGCCCGGCGACGGTGTCGACCCGGTGGGGCGGCGCATGATCCGCGACATTCTCCATGAGCTGCGGCGGCAAGGCACGACGATTTTTCTGAACTCGCACTTGCTGGGGGAGGTGGAACTGTTCTGCGACGAGGTGGCGATCATTCGGCGCGGCGAGCTGGCGCTGACTGGGCGGGTCGGCCAGCTCACCGCGGGCAGCGGCTATCGGGTGACGTCGCCCGATGCGGCGGAGGGGGCGTTGGAGGAGCTTCGCGAGAAGGCGGCGAGCATCGCATCCAGCAACGGCATGGCCCGCCTGCAATTCCCGGATCGCGACAGCTTGAACGAAGGAATCGACATCTTGCGCAAGCACGGGTCCCAGATTGAAGAGGTTCAGCGGCAGCGGTCGACGCTCGAGGACGTGTTCATGTGCACGATCGAAGAATCAAAGGAGGAGCGATGATCGGGCGCTATGCGGCGGCGACGGGCGCCCTGGTTCTCGATACGTTTCGCGAATCGCTCTCGCGGAAGATTTTTTGGGGATTTTTTGGGTGCTCGACGGTGTTGATGCTGCTGTTTCTGCTGGTGCTCCACATCGATATTGTCGAAGGTGGCGTGGCCGCGATAAAGATATTCGGGCAAGATTTCAATGGCGGCCAGGGCGTGGAAATCGGAGCGGTCGTCAACGCTGTTCTGGGCGGGGTCTCGGTGTTTCTGTTCACGGCAGGGTTGTTTTTCTCAGTATTCGCGTCGGCGGGACTGATACCGACGATTTTCGAGCCGGGACGGATCGAGTTGCTGCTCTCGAAACCGATCAGCCGGCCGCATCTGTTGCTAGGGAAGTTTCTGGGCACTCTGGCGGTGGTCGGGTGCAACCTTTTTTATTTGGTGTTCGGGGCGTGGGCGATTTTGGGCCTGAAGACGGACATCTGGCAGGCTGGTTTTCTGGCGTCGGCCTCGCTCGCCGTGTACGCGTTCGCGGTGTTGCTGACTCTCGTGCTGTTCGTGGCGGTGGTTTCGCGGAGCGCGGTGCTGGCGACGATGGTGACTTACTTCGTGATGCTGCTGAGCGGAATTTTTTCGCAGCACGAGAACATTGGTCCTTATTTCAACTCGCAATGGCCGCGGGATCTGGTGACGGGACTATACTACGTGTTCCCGAAATTTGTCGGCATCGGCAACATGGCGCGGCTGGCCTTTTTGGGCCGTGAGATCGAAACCTGGATGCCACTGGTGACGTCCGGTGTATTTGCGGCGGTGATGCTGGCGGCGAGTGTTTTTGTGTTCCGGCGGAAGGATTATTGAGTTCCGTTGAGCGGTTGAGCGGTTGAGCTGTGTCTCCGCTGGTCGCTTGCGCTAACAGCTCACGGAGCGGTCGAGCAGCGGAACAACGGCAAACGGATCAACAGCTCAACGGCTCAACGGCTCAACGTACAGTCACGGAGCAACCTTATGCGAAGACCGGTTTTCTCACTCATATTGGCGGGGGTCGTCACGTTGGCGCTCAGCGGGCAGATCTTTTATTCAGCGTGCGCCCACGCGCAGGTTGTGGTTGTCGATCGGGACTTGGCGGCTTTGATGCCTCCGGGAACGACATCCTTAATGGGTGTCGATGTTGCCCGCATGACGGAAGCGCCGCTCTACCAGTACCTCGAGAAGGAGGGCGGGGGAGCTGGGAGCGGTTTCGGCGGGGCTATCGATAATTTTGCGGCCGTCTCGGGTTTCGATCCGCGGCGGCATGTCGAGCGGCTTTTGGTGGCGTCGTGGGGAGACCCTTCGCGGATGAAAACGCCGGCGGATCTGCCGTTTCTGGCTTTGGCGCGGGGGCGATTTGATGTCGCTGCCCTGGGTGACATTCTCGCAAGAACCTCGACGGAATCGAGTGAGTACCGAGGGCTGGCCGTTTACCATTTCAGAAGCAGAGGCGATGCCGCGAAGAGCGAGGACGGGGACGAGATCAAGACTCCGGAGCCGGTGTGGTTTTCTCTTTCCTTCTTGGACGGGACTACGGCTGTCATCGGTCCGCAACAGATCGTTCTCAAGGCGCTGGACCGCAGGTTCGACGCGGGTCCGAGTTTGATCGAAAACACGGCATTGCTTGGTCTGGCCGAGACCGTCGAATCCAAGAATCAAATCTGGGGTGTCTCGGAGCAGCCGGGCAAACTGATGCCGAAAGAGGGGCCCGACGGGGCGAGCGCGCAAGAGCTGCCGGCGACCCGCATTCTGAAGACCATGCAACAGAGCATCTTCGCGCTCGACATGATGGACGGGCTGGACTTCAAAGCGGAGGGCCTGTTTACATCCGCCGAAGACGCTAGGTTGCTCGGCGACGCGGCGCGCGGCCTGCTGGCGATGGGGAGGCTGACCATTGGCTCCAAGAATCCCGGGTTGATCATTTTCCTGGACAGCATCGGCGTCACGGAAACTGACACGAGAGTCAATTTCACAGTCAACATTGACGCCGTCGATTTCGAGAAGATGATCGAAGCCCTCAAGGCTACGCAGGCAGGGACGGTGAAAGGCTAAGGGACCGCTAACGGCTGGTGGCGTCAATCCGAACCTGGGACCGCTCCCATATGGGCTGTGAAGAAAAGAGTTAGCCCGGATTTCTCATCGCGGGGTTGGCGGAAGGCCGCCTTTTGTGGCACAAACATAATGATTACAATATGTTTCAGCCAGCAAGAAAGCGACCCCTGCCATGACAGAGTGTACCCAAACCAGCTTCACCTTCGCCGACCATGGCCGCCGCCAGGTGGTAGCCCGTTTCGACGGCGGCATGATCACCTCCGACGGCGGCGCCATGCTGTTGCGCCAGACCGAACAGCGCAGCGGCATCGTGCGGCAGTTCGCCGCCTGCTTCCGTGATCACCGCCAGCCCGCGCAAGTCGAACACAGCGTGCGCGAGCTGGTCTCGCAGCGCGTCTACGGGCTGGCGCTGGGTTATGAGGACCTCAACGATCACGATCAGCTGCGCTCCGACCCGCTGCTGGCCCTGCTGAGCGGCAAACAAGACCTCGAAGGCAAGCAGCGCCGCCGAGCCCAAGACCGCGGCAAGGCGGGCGCCGGCAAGAGCACTCTCAACCGCCTGGAGTTGACCCCGGCCAAGGCCGGCGCGCAAAGCCGTTACAAGAAGATCGTTCTCGACACGGGCGCGGCCGACCGTCTGCTGACCTCGCTCTACATTCAATCGCAGCCGTGCCAGCCCGAGCGCATCGTGCTCGATCTCGACGCCACCGACGACGCGCTGCACGGCCGCCAAGAGGGGCGCTTTTTTCACGGCTACTACGGACACTATTGCTACCTGCCGCTCTACATTTTCGCCGGGGACCAGTTGCTGTGCGCGCGCCTGCGGCCGTCCAACATCGACGCCTCGGCGGGGTCGCTCGAAGAGGTCCGGCGCATCGTCGAACAACTGCGGCGGGTGTGGCCCGAGGTCGAGATCCTGCTGCGGGCCGACAGCGGTTTTTGCCGCGACGAGATCATGAGCTGGTGCGAGAACCAGGGCGTGGATTACGTGTTCGGACTGGCGAAAAACGAGCGTTTAGAGCGCCTGATCAAGAGACGGATGAAGCTGGCGCGGCGGCGTTTCGCCAAGAGGGGCAAGGCGGCCCGGGCGTTCGGGGATTTCCGCTACCGCACGCGAACCAGCTGGGCGCGGGGGCGCAGGGTGGTGGCCAAGGCGGAGTATCTGGCGAAGGGCGAAAACCCGCGTTTCGTGGTGACGTCGCTGACGCCCAAGCAAGCGGCGGCGCAACACTTATACGAGACGATCTACTGCGCCCGCGGAGAGATGGAGAACCGCATCAAGGAGCAGCAGCTGGGGCTGTTCGCCGACCGCACCTCGACCGCGCTATTGCGGTCGAATCAGATCCGCTTATATTTTTCATCGATCGGGTACTGTTTGCTGGAGACGCTGCGGCGGCTGGGGTTGGCGGGGACGAAGATGGCGCGGGCGCAATGCACGACGATCCGGCTGCGGTTGTTGAAGATCGGAGCGCGCATCCGGATCACGGCGCGCAAAGTGTGGATTTCGCTGGCGACGGGATACGCCTGGGCGGGGGTGTTCGCCCAAGCGTATGAGAATCTCGAACGGGGGGAGCCGCGGCGCTGCTGAAAACGGCAAGGCGAGTTCAAGTAATACTTGAAGCACACAGGGCTCGACAGGGGCGGCAATCGAGGTTTGCCCAAAAACAGACGAAAAACGCCTCGGCCAGGGTCGCGGACAGCATGCCGGGCCGTTTCTGCCCCACGGCGGCCCCGCCGAGAGGCGATGCCGCCTCAAGACCATGAAATCCCATCCCGCGCGCCCCGCCAACCCCGTTTTCGGGAATCGATGAGAAATGCGGGTTAGCGGGACGCTCCCTTGCGGTCACGGCTCTGAGGGTCCCACAGGAAGGCCGTACCGGACCCGAACGCGCTCTGCCAGCCGTAGAACAGAAACAGATCTTTGACTCTCTCTCGCGGATCTCTCGGGACGAACTGGATGTTCTGATATTTGTATCCCGGCTTGGGGCTCAGGTCTCGCACGAGCTTCCAGTTCTCGCCGCTGCGGCCGGAAACCCACTCCTCCACTTTGGTTCCCCACCCGTAGCTGTCCATATCGTCTTCGGAGTGGCTCTCCCCCTCGCCCCTCACGAGAAAAGCTTTGAACGTGCCGGCGGCGGCGCGGCCGAGGTGGCATGAGTTGAACGGGTGCGACGTCCTGGCAATGGCGGTTTTGATCCAGCGGTCCTTGCTTCGCCTGACGAAATAGAAGCAGCTGCGATAGGGTGTCTCATCTGACACGGGAAGCAGAAAATAGGGGTCATCGTTTTCGTCGAGGTAGATGGAGGGTCCAACCGCGGCTACGCGCTGATCGGTGTCCCAGACCAGGCATTGCCGGTCGGCGACAATTTTGCGGACCGGGGTCTCGAGCTCGTTGCCGTCGTAGTCATGGGCTTTGCCGGAGGGGAGATCGACCTTCAAGTGGTTTGTTCAAGAAATCGCGCACGACAGCGCGTGCTTCGGAAATCACTGAAAAGATTCCTCGCCACACAGATGAACTGTGATACAGGTTACATCCAGAGGCTCAAGCTCTCCGAATCAGTCTCATTTCGCACTCGGAACTAGCGGATACGTAGGGGGGCCTTAGTGTTTTCACCTTGCTGAAAAAGAGTACTGCTGAGCCATTGGCAGAAATCGGGGTCCTATCGCATGATGGTTGCATTGGTTGTGGTACAGCACAATCCGTTCAATAGTCAACAGAAAAAGGAGAATGGAATGAATAAACTGTACAGTTTGATCCTCAGGCTTGTCAAAGACGAGCGCGGTCAGGATATGGTGGAATACGCTTTGCTGGCTGGCTTTATCGCCGTCGCCGCGGGCGCGATCCTGCCGGGTATTTCCAACAACATCAGCATCATCTTTAGCAAGATGGCGAGCTTGGTTGGAAACGCCGCACAAGCGTAAAAAGCTGATTCAACGTATTCAGCATTACGGGTCAGAGGCCATCCCGCGGGGTGGCCTCTTTCAGTTTGCCTTTCCGATATATCCACACCGCCACCGCCGTCTCCTCGCTCAGGCATATTTCCCAGCCACGACTTCTTCTCGGCCAAGGTCCATCGAATGCAACCCGTTTGTTTGGAGTGCTGAAGCCAATTTCTGTTCCCCTGCTTCCGGAGCGACCTGCGTATCCATGCCGAGAGATATAACCAAAAGTTGTGGATGAGGGGCTGAGGGAAGGCGGCGTATCCTGACGATTGAGGAATCAATTCAATCGTTTCCTGGAAAGGAACAAGGAGGATACGCCATGAGTCAGTGTGAAGCTGCTGAGAGCAGCAGTCAAGTCAAGCCCCAAGTCATGGATGGAAAGCAACACTCGCCCTTGGATGAACTGCTGCGCCAAGGAGCGCGCCAGATGCTCGTCAAGGCCGTGGAAGCCGAAGTAGCCGCCTACATCGAAGCGCATCAGCACGAAGTCGGCCAGGACGGCCGGCGGCTGGTGGTGCGCAACGGTCACGCCCGCCAGCGCACCATTGTCAGCGGCGCGGGTCAGCTGAAGATCCAGGCGCCGCGGGTCGACGATCGCCGAGTCGATGAGCAGGGCCGGCGCTTTCGTTTCACATCCGAGATTCTGCCGCCCTACCTGCGGCGCACGAAAAGCGTCGAAGAACTGATCCCGTGGCTGTACCTGAAAGGAATCTCGACGGGCGATTTCAGCGAGGCGCTGGAGGCCTTGCTGGGACCCGACGCTCCAGGCCTGTCGGCGGCGACGGTGGTGCGTCTCAAAGACGTCTGGCGCCGCGAGTACGAGGCTTGGTCGAAGCGCGACCTCAGCGGCCAGCGTTTTGTTTACATTTGGGCCGACGGCATCTATTCGAACGTCCGTCTGGACGATGAACGGCAGTGTTTGCTGGTGGTGATGGGAGCGCTCGAAGACGGCCGCAAGCAGCTGCTGGCGGTGCACGACGGCTTTCGCGAAAGCGAGCTGTCGTGGCGGGAGCTGCTCGAGGACTTGAAACGGCAGGGGCTCGAGCTGGAGCCGAAGTTGGCGGTAGGCGACGGCACGCTGGGCTTCTGGGCGGCCTTGCGCAAGGTCTATCCGGCAACCCGGGAGCAGCGTTGCTGGCTCCACAAGACGGCCAACGTGCTCAACAAGCTGCCGCGGAGCATGCAGGGCAAAGCCAAGCAGGCGCTGCGCGACATCTATTTGGCGGAGAGCCGCCAGGCGGCGGAGAAAGCCCTGGACCGTTTCAAAAACTTATATGAGAAGAAGTTTCCTAAAGCGGTCGAGTGTCTGGAGAAAGACCGCAAGGCGCTGCTGGCTTTCTACGACTTTCCGGCCGAGCACTGGGGGCACTTGCGGACGACGAATCCGATCGAATCCACCTTTGCGACGGTCCGATTGCGGCAGCGACGAACGAAGGGTTGCGGCAGCCGGGAAGCTTCGTTGACGATGGTCTTCATGCTGGCCCGCCAGGCCGAACGCCACTGGCGGCGCCTGAACGGGTCAGAAGTGATCGTTCATGTCTTAGATGGAAAGGAATTCAAGGATGGATTGATGGTTCAGGAGAACGCCGCCTGACCTCGGCCCATCCACAACATTTGACAATATCTCCATGCCGATCCGCACACCCCACTAAGGCGGGCCTGATCCCTAGTGTTTTCACCTTGTGAGAAAAGGGTACTCTCGGGCCATTGGCAGAAAACGGGGTCCTGCCGCATCATGGATGCAGTGGTTGTGGCACAGCACAATCGATTTTAGGAGTCAACAGAAAAAGGAGATAGGAAATGAACAGACTGTACAGTTTGATCCTCAGGCTTGTTAAAGACGAGCGTGGTCAAGACATGGTGGAATACGCTCTGCTGGCGGGCTTTATCGCCGTCGCCGCGGGCGCGATCCTGCCTGGTATTTCCAACAACATCAGCATCATCTTCAGCAAGATGGCGAGCTTGGTTGGAAACGCCGCACAAGCGTAAGAAGCTGATTCAACGTTATGCAGCATTTTAGAGGCCATCCCGCGGGGTGGCCTCTGACTGCTTGGCCACCGGCTCCCTCCCTACGATCCTCCCGACTGTTTCACCCCGCGCCGATCAAAACGATCTATCCCAGGTCGCCCGAAAGAGGTTTTCCCAAGCACGGCGACAGGCGCGACGATGTCCGCTTTATGCCGGTTTGCCTGCGACCGGATTCGCCACACTTGCCGCAAGCAGCCTCTCTGAAATCCCTTTCTCACCGGCCCAGGCCGCTTTCCGTGGGTTATGTCTTCATTCGTGTGACCTGGAGTACTACTTAAGAGACCAAGGGACATAGTCCTTCTAGAGCGTTTCCTCCGTCTTCAGCCGAGCCTGAATCCGGGAAACGGCGCTGTTGAGTCTCTCCCAACGGCTGCCACGTAAACCATTTAAGAAAATATGGTTATGGGTTTTGGTTGTCGTGGCACTTGACGTGGAGGGAGAAAGATTTCCCTGCGGACGCTTTTCATGCCGGCGCTTGATTGCTCCGTTTTGAGTCCTTCGCTAGGCCCGCGGTAGCAGGACTTTGGTACTAGATATCGTAGGTGAAAAACAGTACGCTCGGCCTATTGGCAACACCTTGTGGTTGTTGCATCATTGAAGAGTAGGGATTAAATGATATCCCTTAGTTTCACTTTGCTCGAAGAACAACAAGGAGAGGGGAATGAATAAGTTGCATGCGTTAGTTTTGAGGATTCTGAACGACGAGCGTGGACAAGACATGGTCGAGTACGCGCTGCTTGCCGGCTTTATCGCGGTAGCAGCGGGCGCTCTGCTGCCTGGCATCGCCAACGGCATCAGCATAATCTTCAGCAAGATGACCAGTCTGATAAGCAACGCCGCGCTGCAGTAGTCAAGAACTGGTGAATTGGGGTATGTCGGAGGTGATGGCTCCGCTGGGCCAGCCTCCGATTAGCCTTTTCCGCGCCTGACAATCTGGCGCGTTGAGAGGTCTGGGGCATACCCGGGCAAGCCCAAATTGTAAGTAGTCTTGTCAAGTTCCAATTGTCACCAACGCAGATGTCTCTAGGGACCCGGTGAGGTGTGCTGAACCGGGGTTCAAGCATTATCAGATGATGTAACTATTTGGAGGAGTCATGCAAAGGCTACAGCGTTTCTTCCTCGGGCTCAGCCGGGATGAGAAAGCGCAAGATATGGTCGAGTATGCGTTGTTGGCAGGTTTTATCGCTGTTGCGGCCGGGGCCTTTTTGCCGCCAATTGCCAACGGTATCACCTGAATTATGCACAGATTCGGCGTAGCCATCGCCGATGGAGTTGTGGCGGTAGCGGCAGTCGTGTCAACTCAGTGATTTAGCAAGTCGTCTTTTCCTCTGTTTCCCTCCCTGTTTGAGCCGCCTGCCAATCCCGGCGGGCAAAAGCGGGCGGGCAAGCGGCGTGTTCCCAGTACGTTGCGGCGAGTGCATGAAATTTTATGCATGGAGCGCCCCTCAACTCAGCGCACCCTCCACCACCGGCGCGAAGCTCGATCCCGGTGGCCCCATCGCCCGCAGCCGCCGCATCAGCCGTTCAAACAGGCCCTTTTCCTCATAATGATCGCTGTAGCTGACACCCGTTCTGCCGGCGTGCCGCCAGATCTTGGCCGCCACGAACAGAAAGCGCAGCCGCGCCGTCGCCAGGGTGGTGTGCCGCAGTGTCTCCACGCTGGCTTGGGCTTCGCGGTTGAACAGCAGCAGCCAGCAGTTGAGGTTGTAGGCCAGCATGGCCAGCTGAAAGTGATTGCGGTTCATGTCAAAGCGGCGCGAGGGATGGGCCGCCAGCCCGGCGTCGTTGTTGGCCTCCTTGATGAGGTTCTCGGCTGCGGCGCGCTGATTGTAAAACCACACCACCGCCGCGATCGGTTCGGCCAGGTTGGTGACAAACACGCGGTAGGTGTAAGCGCTGGTGGCAAACAGCTGGTATTGCTCGGCCGCGCCGGCCGCGGGTTCGTTTTCGTAACGCAGCGCCAGGAAACGACAGGCCCGCGCCCAGCCCTGCGGCTGGTAGAGGAATTCGCATTCCGCATCCGCATCGCTGTGGGGCGAGGGCTTCCAGGCCGCTTGCTGCAACTGCTCGACCAGCCGCCTGGTCTTGCGCGCCACGATGACGAACTGACAAGCCGCCTTTTCATAGGCCTCCACCGCCTCCCAGCAATAAAACCCGGAATCGGCCCGCGCCAGGATTTTCTTCACGCCGTGCGGCAAAGCCCGAAAGGCGCTCTCGAGGTGGGCGGCGATCTGCCGGCCCGTGGGCCGGTCGCCGTTGCGCAACCCGCCCATCAGGTATTCGCGCGTCTCGGCCAGGAAAGTCAGTATCGGCTGGTAGCTGCGCTTGCCCTTGTTCTTGGGGTTGTAACTCTTGCGCCCGCCCATCTGGCGGCCGTAGAGCGTGTGCACGGTGGTGTCGGTGTCCAGCGTCACCGTCTCCAATTTCACCTGGGCCGCGGCCCAGACTCGTTCCCGCAGCTGGCGCTGAATGGAAAGGATCTGCTTCGCCACGTTGAGGTGCAGCGAGGCCAGAAAGCGCCACAGCGTGGACTGCGGCGGCAGACGCGTCACTTGCAAGATGCCGGTCAAGATGGGGTCGCGGGCGATGAAGCGGAGTTGGTTCAGCCGCGCAAAGCCGACATAGAGGCCCAGCACGAGGGCCAGCACAAACTGGTAGAGGCTCATCACACGGGTGATTCGTTTGTTCGTGATGGTTTCTTCCAGCAGCGCCTGGAAGCCGAGTTTTTCGAGCAGGGTGGCGACGGGCAGCAAGCCGCCGTAGGGAGTCAGATTCTTGCCGCGGAAGTGATAAGGCGTGGCAGCCCCGATTTTATTGGGCCGCGGGGCCCTCGCGCCCCGGCCTTGTTTGACGGGCCTTCGGGAGCTATGCTGTTTTCGCTTGGTAACCATTTGGGTGACCTCCTTGGGGTTGACTGGCGAAGCTGAAATCTTTGCCAGCCTACCTTATTACCCCATGTTTTCGGGGGTCCCCCAAATGGCCCCTGGCGGCTCAGCCCTCCTCCGGTGCACCCCGCAGTGCATAATTCAGGTATCAGCGTTATCTTCAGCAAGATGACCAGCATCATCAGCAATGCGTCCTTGCAGTAAAGTTTTCTCCCGGGCTTGAGTGGCATCCTTCCCGATTGAGAAGGGTCTCGCCGGCGGCGTTAGTCCCGCGGCGGTATCCAGGCGCACCCTCCAACCGCCAGGCAGAGGTGAATCCGCAGGCCTGCCGGTCCCCGGGCAGCCGCCCAGTCCGGCCCGTTCACGAATAACGCTGTTGCCCAGGCTTCGCTGTCTAGCGTTCTGTCGGCGAGAACCGACACCGATACCACCCCAGACGCCGGCCACCCTGTCCGCGGATCCATGATGTGGCTATACGTCTTCCCTTCGACTTCGAAGAACTTCTCATACGCTCCTGAAGTAGAGAGCGACTGGTTCTTCAGGTAGAGATGCTCGACCGTGGAGCCGGAATCCTTGGGGTCACGAATGCGCACGTGCCAGCCTCGCACCTCTTGCGGTGGATGACCCGACGCGTAAATACTGCTGCCGCCGGCGCTGATGAAGAAACTCCCGAGTCCCGCGCGCCGCATCTTGGCGGCCATTCGATCCACGGCGTATCCTTTCCCGATCCCGCCCGGGTCGAGTTCGACGCCCGACCGGCGCAAGCGGACGCTCGGCTTGTCGCGATCGAGTTCGACATTCTGGTATCCCACGAGCTTTCGGGATTGTTCTACCGCCCGCGAGCTGGGAAGCTTGCCCGAACCTCTGTAGAAGCCCCACGCTCGCATCAGCGGACCGACCGTGATGTCAAACGCGCCTTCACTTCGGCGGCTGTAGTCCAGGCATGTCTCCAGCAGCTCAGCCATTTCTCTGGAAATGACCAGAGGCCGCCCGGCCCCGTTACCGTTGATCCGGCTGAGTTCGCTTTCGGGCTTATAGTTGCTGAGCAATCGATCGATGCGCTCGGATTCGTCGAACGCCATTTGCACCGCTGAGGCAAGAAAGCCCTTCTTTTCGCCATAGGCCACGACGGTAAACACCGTACCCATAACCGAAAAACTGGCTTCGTAACGCTCGAGCGGGCGCTTATAGGCCCTCAGGGCAACTCCCGTGCCGAGGGTTAAACTCAGAGCCAGAATTACCAGCAGAGAGAGGGTCTTTGCGCGTTTCTTCAGGCGAGCGAAAAGCGTCTCAATGCGCTCGTAACTCTTCTGACCGCGGTCGACGTGAAAGACCAACTGTGGAGTAACGCGGGTTTGCAGTCTCTGGGCCAGCTCCGCGCGCAGGAAGCCGGCTGCGTGCCGCAATGCGACGGACAGCTCCCGCTCGGAAGCCTCGCCGCCGCTAACGGTAAACAATACCTTGGCGTTCCTGTGGTCGCCCGATAGATGCACTCGAGTAATCGTCACCGATTCGAGTCGGGGGTCGGCCACCTCGGTCGCCAGTATGTCGCTGAGATCCTTCTGGATCTGCTCAGCGATTTTCCCGGCTCGCGTGCTTCTTGCAGGCATTAGAAAAAATCGCGTTCCGTTCCGATCAGATCATCCCCGAGGAGCCGCGCAGCCTCTTCTTCGGCACGGTCAAGAGTCTCCTGAGCCCGGCTTTGCTCGCCGGAGACCGTGACGACGCCGACCAGAGACCTCTGCCAAGTGTCCTGGAAGCCGACTTCAGCAATGGATATGTTGAACCGGCCGCGAAGCCGGTCCTTCAGACCACGCAATACCTGACGCTTATCTTTGAGCGAATGAGAATGAGTGATGTGGAGCTCAAGCGTGAGGAGCCCAACCGTGATGGCTCCGCTGGACATGAGGCCGTCTACACAAGAACTTCTTGGGCCACTTTCTCGGTGGCGAACAGCTCGATTACATCGCCCTGCTTGATGTCACCGTAGTTTTCAAGACCAATGCCGCACTCCTGACCGGAGCGAACCTCCGAGGCCTCGTCCTTGAAGTGGCGCAGCGAGGAGACCTTTCCGGTGTATACGACGACATTGTCTCGCAGCAGTCTTACCTGGCTATTCCTGGTTGCGCGGCCGTCCTGCACGATACAACCCGCGATGGCGCCGAGTTTGGTGATGTGGAAGACTTCCTGTACGTCGGCGCGCCCGTGGAAGGTTTCCTTGATAACCGGGTCGAGTAAGCCGGCCATGGCTTTCTTCAACTCGTCGAGCAACTCGTAAATCACCGTGTGCAGCCGGACGTCGACGTTATCGCGGGCGGCCAGGACGGTGGCGGATCTTTCAGGGCGCACGTTGAATCCGATAATGACAGCGTTCGCGGCCGTAGCCAGCAGCACGTCTGATTCTGAAATGGCCCCGACACCGCTGTGGATCATGCGAACTCTGACCTGATCGGTAGAGATTTTTTGCAGGCTGTCGGTCAGCACTTCGACCGAACCTTGCACATCCGCTTTGAGGACGACCCGGAGTTCCTTGATTTGGCCCTCTCGAAGCTGTTCCTGGAACTGATCGAGAGACAGCCGGGCCGTCTTGGCCATGGCCTGCTCGCGGAGTTTGTCTTCGCGATACTCGGCGATCTTTTTGGCTTTGTCGGTATCGGTGACAACC
This sequence comes from Bryobacterales bacterium, assembly GCA_965226185.1. Taxonomy (GTDB): domain Bacteria; phylum Acidobacteriota; class Terriglobia; order Bryobacterales; family UBA6623; genus CBDCYS01. The sequence continues at coordinate 144,747 of CBDDCT010000007.1, read as the reverse complement.
TGCAGGGAGTCTCCCGGTTCAGGGATGCCCTCCAGCCCCAAGACAAGCACCGCGGAGGCGGGTCCAGCCTCTTTCACTTTCACGCCACGGTCATCGATGAGGGCGCGCACACGGCCGAAAACGGAGCCGACCAAGAAGTGATCTCCGACTCTAATGGAACCGTTCTGTATCAAGACAGTGGCGACCGGCCCTTGACCGCGGTCCAGTTTGCATTCGAGAACCGTTCCGACGGCGGGACGGTCCGGATTCGCCGTGAGTTCTTTCAGGTCCGCGACCAGCAGGATCATTTCCAATAGCAGGCCGAGGTTCTCTTTCGTGTGGGCGGAGACAGGAACCATCACCGTATCTCCTCCCCAGTCTTCGGGCAGCAATCCGCGGTCGGCGAGCTGCTGTTTCACCCGATCCGGGTCCGCCCCTTCCTTGTCGATCTTATTGACGGCCACCATGATGGGAACCTTGGCCAGCTTGGCGTGATCGATGGCTTCCAGAGTCTGCGGCATGACGCCATCGTCGGCGGCGACAACGAGGACCACAACGTCGGTGATCTTTGCGCCGCGGGACCGCATTCTCGTGAAGGCTTCATGTCCAGGCGTGTCGATGAAAACGATACGGCGTCCGTTGTTTTCGACGTGGTAGGCTCCGATGGCCTGCGTGATGCCGCCGGCCTCGCGTTCGGCGACATTTGCTTCCCGGATCGCGTCGAGCAGCGAGGTTTTGCCGTGATCGACGTGGCCCATCACAGTCACCACGGGAGCGCGCGGAAGCAGGTCGCCGACGTCTTCGGCTTGCTCAACCTCGTACATCGCTTCTTCTTCGAAGGTCGTCTCCGTGGTCGTAGCCCCGAACTGCTTGCACAGGTCGTTGATCATCTCCAGGTCGAGAGTTTGGTTGATGGTCGCGAACAGACCGCGATCGACCAGTGCCTTGATGATCAGGTTCGCCTTGATGCCCAGCTTTTCGGCCAGCTCTTTCACGGTCGTGCCTTCACTGACCGTTACCTCCTTGTTGACCGCGACGGTTGCTTGGGCGGCGGTTCGGTTCTGGCGCCGCAGCAGCCTTTCTTCCCGTTCAGCTTCGCGGTCGCGAGCGGTCCGTGCGTGGGTCGGGCGAGGCCTGCGCGGGTTAAACGGCGGCCTTGCCCCAGGAGGGCCGGGTGCGAAACCAGGGCGAGCCACGGGATGCATGGGCCGCGGCATGCCCGGCCGGGCAGTGGGACGCGGCGTCGGAATACCGGGCATGGGCCCGGAAGGCTTGGGCCGCCGATAAATCGGTTTCCCTGGTACAACGACTGGCTTTTGAGGCGCGGAGGGCGCCACTCGTGCTCTGCCTACGGGTTGAGCCGCTTTTGCTACCGTTCCTCCCGGCGGAACCAGCGGACGTCTCAAACGGCCCCCCGGCGCGACTGGTTTTGGCGGCATGGGTGGCCTAACCCGGGGAGCCGCGGGCGCGGCGAGAGCTGGAGCCAACGGCGCCCGAGGGCCCCGAGCCGCCGGTTGAGTCGGGATCGGCTTCACCGGCCGTCCAGCCGCGGCCGCCGGCGGCCTGGAACTGACCGACGGAATCTTCGGGCTGGGAGTCGCCAAGCCCGCGGGTCGAGCCGCGGCAGCCGCCAAGGGTGGGGCCGGCGGAGCTGCCGGGCCGCCAGGCGCTTCACCCGGCACGGGACGAATCGCCGCCGTGACGGGCGCTGCTTGAGCCGCCGGACGCCTCAAGGGCGGCCTCAATGCCTGAACGGGAGGCCGCAGCGGTGTTGCCCCTCGGCCAATAGGAATCGACGGTCTCAAGCTGGGAACTTCTTTTCTTCGCGGGGAAAGAGGTGGCAAAACCTTCTCCAGCTTGGCCTGATCGACGGCGCTTGCGGGAGCTGGAGGCGGGGTCTCGGCACTGCTGGCAAGCGTGTCCTTGTCCGCGGACTCGCGACGAAACACCTCCCTGACCTTATTGGCTACTTCTTCTTCAAGCGAGCTAGAGTGAGTTTTCGGCTCTTCGACGCCAAAGCCCGGCAAACAATCGATGATTGCTCCGGCTTTTACTTCTAGTTCACGAGCGAGCTCGTTAATACGTATTTTGGCGGTTCGCTTCAAGACAGCGGCTACTCCTTCGACGTTATCATCTCATCGCCGATCTCCTCGATCGCGGGAGTCTTTTCTTGGATTGACGGCTCCCGTGACGCATCTCCCAGCGCTTCCGACGATACTTCATTTGCGGCTACCGCTCCCGCCTTGGCCTCAGCCGTTTCGGTGAAAGACCCCGCTAGCTCCATGTTATCAAAGTCATCCGGCAGCTCTGCTCCCTCATCCGTCTCGAAATCACCGGCGTCGGCGCCCTCGACGGGGAGACCCGGCATGACGGTGGCAGGATTTTCCACTTCCGGCTGATCGGCGGAAATAGGAGCAGGGAGGGCCTGTTCGGGCTCCTCGATTTGTTCGACTGGTTCTTGAGCTTCAGGGGATTCAGGAAGCTGGCCGGCATCGTCAAACTGCGAGTAGAAGGCATTGACGGACAATTGAATCTTCTCGACAATCTTCGGGCCCACTCCTGGGATTAGCTGGAGCTGTTCCGGCGTCATATCCGCCAGGTGTTCGACAGTCTTCGCCCCTGCTTCCAGCAGCATGTCGGCCAGCTTTTCCGCTAAGCCATGGTCGGTGAGTACGCTGACCGGAGTGCCAGCGCCCACCATGGCTTCCATGGCCGATTCAACCTCTTGCCGTTTCTCCTCTTCGCTCTTGATGTCTATGCGCCAGCCGATCAATCGGGCGGCCAGACGCACATTCTGTCCCCGCTTCCCGATCGCCAGCGAAAGCTGCGTGTCGTCCACGACGACCTCCAGATGCTTCTGGACGGAATCGAGCACCGTGACGCGGCTGATCGCGGCCGGGCTCAATGCCCGGGACACCATGTCGACTCCATCTTCGGAGTATTGAATGATATCAATCTTTTCTCCGCGCAATTCTCGAATGATGGACTGCACGCGCATGCCCTTCATGCCGACACAGGCGCCTACCGCGTCGACGTCCCGGTCGCGCGATTGCACCGCGATCTTGGTTCTCTCGCCGGCTTCCCTGGCGCAAGCGCGAATCTGCACCGTGCCGTCGTAGATCTCAGGCACTTCCTGCTCGAAAAGGGTCTTGACGAGCGCCTCATCGGCGCGGGAAACCACCATGGCGGGACCGCGTCCCGCCTTCTCGATGGTTTTGATCACGACGCGGACGCGGTCTCCGGGCGAGAAACTCTCCAGCCTGGACTGCTCGCGCCTCGGCAGGCGCGCCTCGGTGCGCCCGATATCGACGATCATGTCCGGACCTTCGATGCGCTTGATGGTACAACTGATGATCTCGCCGATGCGGTCGGAGTACTCGGCGAAGATTGTATCGCGCTCCGCCTCCCTGATCTTCTGGAAGATCACCTGTTTCGCGAGCTGCGCGGAAATCCGCCCCAACCCTTCGGTGGGCTTGGCATATCGAATCGTGCTCCCCGGCTCAGCGTTCGGATCACTCCGCCGTGCCTCGGTCAAGCTGACTTCCTTGGTCGGGTTGGACACCAGGTCCGTGACGGTCTTGATGGCGAAAAGCTGAACCCGCCCGTCGTCGGGGTTGAACTCCGCCACAAGATCTTCCGTCGTCTTGTAATACTTGCGGGCCGCGACAACGATTGCATCCTTGACGGCATCGATCACAATCGACGAGTCGATGCCCTTTGCTTTGCTTAAGTCCTCAATGTTGCTAAGGAGTGTGTCCATTTCGACCTCTTCGACCTCGATGAGGCGTTTTTTCTAACTCCACAACCAAACGGGCGCTTTCGACACTCGCGAAAGGGAAGCGAACCACATCTTTCTCCGCAAGTTCGAGCGCGATCTCCCCCCGCTCACAACCACGCAACCATCCCGTAAACTGGCGGCGACCATTGACCGGGTGCTGCAACTTCAGCCGCGCCTTTTTTCCGGAGAAGCGATCGTAGTCGCTTAATTTCAATAATTTACGGTCCAGGCCCGGTGACGACACTTCCAGCGTGTAGCGCCCCGGAACGACCTCCTCCACGTCGAGGATCGTTCCTACCTGACGCGAGATCAATTCACAATCGGTGTGGTTGACTCCGCCGGGCTTGTCAATGAAAACCCGGATGATGCGGCTTCCTGTGTTGCCTTTGCACTCAACCTCGACCAACTCGATGCCTTCCGATGACGCTACGCGCTCCGCAATTTGAGCGATTTTGCTCTGAATGTTTCCGAACGCCATCTCAGCGACTAACGCCTCATAATAAAAAAGTGGGCCAGAGCCCACTTCTTAGCGCGACGATACCGTGCAGGCGACCTATCATTGTAAAGGGTCGGCTGAGCTGAACGCAAGCTCGACGACTCGTTTGCGCTCGTTTGCCAAACACGCTCCAACCGCGGCGCTGAGGGCTTGTTCTACTCGCGGAGCCTCCTGATCAGGCTGGCGCCTCAGGCCCAGAAACCCGCATTTTCAAAGATTTGCCGGTCCCTTGCCGGCAGCTCTGAAGGTGATGAAAACCGGCCCTAAATCGGTTGTAGCCGCATACGACAGCGTGTGCGTTCGGGCAGGAACAAGCGCTGGAAGCGCCTGCTCCCGCCGCCGGGACGTCGTCGGCCGGCCTAGCGCAAACCGCTTGCTTACAGTAAGCGCGCGGCTCTGTTGTGAGATTTGCTATGTCAACGCCCCAGGTCTCCCTGACCCTCACGGCTGGGAAGAGCCTTTGTTGGGCGGCTATACTAGTGCGAAACGCAAAAGGCGCCAGTTAAACTGGAGGGGTTTCCCAACCAATGATCGACAAAACCATCTCCCACTACATAATCCTCGAGAAAATCGGCGAGGGCGGGATGGGTGTGGTTTATAAAGCCCAAGACCTAAAGCTCCAGCGTCTGGTCGCCCTCAAGTTCCTGCCGTCAAACTTGCTGGGGGACGAGGAAGCCAAGGCGCGCTTTCTTCGCGAGGCGCGGGCGGCGGCTGCACTGCAGCACCCGAACATCTGCACGATCCACGAGATCGACGAGGCCGACGGCCACACCTTCATCGTGATGGCCTACCTGGAAGGCGAGGAACTTCGAAAACATATCGAAAAAGGGCCGCTAAGCCTCGACCGCCTGCTCGACATCGCCATCCAGGTAGCGCGGGGTTTGCAGGAGGCGCACGGCAAGGGCGTCGTGCACCGCGACATCAAGCCGGCCAACATCATGGACACCACGACCGGTCAGGCCGTGCTGATGGATTTCGGGTTGGCGCAAATCGCCTCGGCAGCATCGAAGCTCACGCGCGAGGGAACGACCCTCGGCACCTCGGCCTACATGTCGCCGGAGCAGACGAGCGGCGAGAAAACGGATCATCGCACGGACATCTGGGCCTTGGGCGTGGTGCTGTATGAAATGGCCACGGGCCAGACGCCGTTCCAAGGCCATTACGAGCAGGCAATCCTGTACTCGATTCTCCATGAGGCGCCGGAACCGATCACGGCCCTGCGCACCGGCATCCCGCCCGAATTGGAGCGCATTGCCAACAAGTGCTTGGCCAAACGGGCTGACGAGCGTTATCAAACCGTCAGCGACCTGCTCGCCGACCTGGGTGCATTGAAGCGAAGCCGGGAATCGAGTGAAGGAAAGCGGCAGTCGTCGGGGACAAGGGACGTGCGTCCCTCGATTGCCGTGCTGCCGTTTCAGAACCGCAGCCGTGATGAAGAGGACGAATATTTCTCGGACGGCGTCACCGAAGACATCATTTCGACGCTCGGCAACATCGAGGGTTTGCGCGTTATTCCGCGCGCCTCCGCATTTCACTTCAAGGGGAAACGGCCCAGCCTGAGCGAACTCGTGGGCCTGTTGAACGTCAGCCATATTCTTGAAGGTAGCGTGCGGAGAGCCGGTGACCGGCTGCGAATCACGGTCGAACTAATCGACTCCACCGAAGGGGAGCAGCTCTGGACCCAACGCTACGACCGCGTGATGGAAGACATCTTCGACGTGCAAGATGAAATTTCGCGGGCGGTCGCCGATGCCTTGAAGGTGAAGCTGCTTGGCGATGCCGGTACACGGCCGTCGCGGCGCGGCACTACCGACGTGGAAGCCTACAACCTAGTGCTGAAGGGCCGTCACCTCGCAAATCAGTATCGCCGCGAGTCGCTTGAGCAAAGCCTCAAATGTTTTGAGGAGGCGATCCGGCTTGATCCCAAGTTCGCGGCGGCACACGCCTACACCGCCGAGACGTACATGATCAGCATAGCCGTGGCTCGGGGCCAGCCCGATGAACTGATACCGAAAATCAGACAGGCCGCAACACGCGCCCTGGCCCTTGATGAAGAAGCGCCGGAGGGCCACCTTGTGATGGCCATGTACCTCCTTTTTTGCGAGTGGAACTGGGCCGCCGCGGAGCGGGAATTTCGGAGGACGATAGAGTTGAACCCTAACGATTCCGCGGCGCGCCGCTACTTGGGAGAATTCCTGTGCTGGTGGCGGCCCTCGCGAGTAACGGAAGCCCGCGAGATGCTGGAAAAAGCCGTTGCGAATGATCCTCTTTTCCTCAATGGCAGCCGATGTCTGGCCATTGCGTATCTGGTGGAAGGAAACCACGAAGCTGCATTGGTGACGTGCAACGCGGTGGTGAGTCTCAGCCCGGACTTTCACCCGATCTACTACGAGATTGGCATCACTTTAGGCGCACAGGGACGAATGCCGGAGGCAATCGAAGCTTTTGAAAAAGGGCTCTCGATTGGCGCCGGAGATCAACTGCTCGAGGGTTTTCTCGGCATGGCATGCGCCTTCGGAGACCGCGAGAAGAAGGCGCTGGAACTAATCGAGACGTTCAAGGGAAGACGGGAAAACGGGTATGCCCCGGCATCGTTTATCGCGTGTATCTACGCTGCTCTTCAAGACTTCGATCAGGCTTTTGAATGGTTTGACAAAGCGGTCGAGGAACGAGACATGCTGCTAAGCCTTGTCACCTGGATCAAGCTGTGGAAAGGGTTTGAGCCCCTGGTTGCCGATCCCCGCTTCAAGAAAATGGTTCAGACAATTGGGATGGAGTTGTGATCGGGCGAACCATCTCTCACTGCTAAATCAACGTGAACTCAGCCATATCGGGTCGGCATCTTCGATCCAAACAGGTAGAATCTGACGTTAGCTGACGAGATATCTTAGTGTTGTATGGCAGGAGGAGAACTACCCAGAGCCGCACGCGGGCTTGGCCGACGCATACGCTCTATTGGGCATACTCGACTACGCGCGGCCCGCTGACGTGATGGTGAAAGCCAAGGAGGAGGTCGTTAGAGCCCTCGGGATGGACGAGACCACGGCCGACGATGTTCAGTGCAGTGCCGTGGTTGACTCCACCGACGGAACGATGTTCAAGGGGGAGTTCCCGATTTCCCTTCCTCCCAAAGTGGAAATCAGGGATAATACATGCAAAGTGAACCGAGCGGGTGGAGAACCTCGTCCTAGTTGGGTTATCCTTAGGTAACAACGAACCTGGGTTCGCAACAATCAACTGATCGTGACTAGCAGTGGGCTGGGTTGAACTGGAGGCAGCATGCAAGTTTTGTCTCGCCGCGGAATCCTGGAGCTGACTTCTTTGGGCTTTGGCCGGGTCGTGCTTTCGCACCTGCTGGCTGACGGCGGGGCGGTGGCGGCCGGAACGCCCGCCGGCTCCGAGGTCCCCGTCTACAACGATCTCCGCGAGCGCAAAGGTCATTTCCCCGGCCGCGCGAAAGCCGTCATCCAGCTTATCCAAAACGGCGGACCCAGCCAGATGGATCTGTTTGATCCGAAACCGATGCTGGCGAAAATGGCGGGGCAGCCTCACCCCGACGGCGTCGAGATCCACCAGCCGGGCAACAAAAACACTCTGCTGCCGTCGCCGTTTGAATTCCGCAAATACGGCCAATGCGGAATGGACGTCTCCGAGGTCTTGCCTCGCCAGGCCGAGATCGTCGACAAGCTCTGTTTTATCCGGTCGATGCACACCGAGCACAACAATCACCTGGAAGGGTTGAACATGCTGCTGACGTGCAAGATCTTTCCCGGACGCCCGGTCATGGGCGCCTGGATCAGCTACGCCCTGGGGACGGTGAACCAGAACCTGCCCGCCTACGTCGTTCTGCGCGACCCGAAAGGCTACACCATCGGCGCGAAGCAACTCTGGGCCAACGGCTACCTGCCCGCCCTCTATCAGGGGGTGGAGTTCAATATGAGCGGGTCGCCGGTTCACCACCTCAAGCCCGCCGAGCCGCTGCCTCCCGGCGTGCAGCGGGACAACCTCGACTATCTTTCGCGCATCAATGCGCTGCACCTCGACAGCCGGCCGGGCGAATCCGAGTTGGAATCGCGTATCGAGAATTTCGAACTGGCCGCCCGCATGCAGGTCGAGGCGCTGGACGTCCTGGACATCAAGAATGAATCAGCGGCGGCGAGGAAACTCTACGCCGTCGACGACCCGGTGCGTGGAGCCTACGGGATGCGTTGCCTGATGGCGCGGCGTCTGGTCGAGGCCGGCGTGCGGTTCGTGCAAGTCACGACCAAGCCGGGGCAGCCTTGGGACCATCACACCAAGATGAAGGAGGGCCTGCCGCAAATCTCGACTGAGACGGACCAGGGAGCCGCGGCGCTCGTCAAGGATCTGGAGCAGCGCGGCCTGCTCGATAGCACGATCGTCATGTGGTCGGGCGAGTTCGGACGGCTTCCGACCACCCAGCTCGCCGACGGCAGGGACCACAACCGCAATGCCTTCACGTTGTGGTTCGCGGGCGGCGGATTCAAGCCCGGTTTCATCTACGGCGAAACGGATGAGTTCGGATACAAATCGGTTATCGACCGGGTCAGCGTTCCTGACATGATCGCGACGGTTTTGCACCAGCTCGGGCTCGACCATCGCAAGACCCTATATGCCCACGGCGGCCGCATGGAAACGCCCTCCGACGTCACTGTCACCGGGGCCCGGGTCATCGCCGACCTGGTGTCCAACAAGGTGCAGGCCGCGTGAGCGCATTTCTCAGGTGAAATCATGCCAAACGTTCCAGAAAGTGCGCGAACGAAACTCAGAGCCGCGACCGTGAGGGAGCGGTTTCCGCAATGACGCGATCATCCGCCAAGCCCAGTGCAACCCGCCGGCTCCCGTCACGAATCAAAGAAATACCCTCGCCGATCAAAACGTTTCTGTTGGCCGCGCTTCTACCCGCTGGCCTCTGCGCTCAGAGCCCGCCAGCCGCGCCCGTTTTCGAGCAGGACGTTCTGCCCATCTTTTCGACGTATTGCTTTACCTGCCACGGAAAGAGCTCGCCTGAACTAGGGCTGGATCTGCGAACCGCGGCTTCCGTGCTTCGAGGCAGCCACAACGGACGCGTCATTGAGAAGGGATCGCCCGAAAGCAGCCGGCTTTTCCAAAAGGTGTCGAAGCACCTGATGCCTCCGCCGGCCTTCAAGAGCATCGTTCCCGACGGAGACGTCGAGACCATCCGCCGCTGGATCGAGAACGGCGCGCAATCGTCTGGAGAGGAACGCGAGATTCCCGAGGCCGCGCGGCGGCAGATCAGCCGGTTCGAAAAGGAGATCCTGCCGATTTTCGAAGCCCGCTGTACGGTCTGCCACGGCGGAGAGTCCCCCCAATCGGGATTGGACCTGCGCACGCTCGGCGCCGCGCTGAAGGGCGGGAAGCATGGCCCGGTTATCGCCGAGGGATTTTCCGACAAGAGCGTTCTGATCAGGCAGCTTCGGAGCGGCGTCATGCCACCGGCTGGGGCGGGCAAGCCCCTCGGCGAAGCCGAAGTGGCGCTCATTCGAAACTGGATTGACGGAGGGAATTTCGCGGACTATGTCGAGGTGGAAATATCCCTCGACCGCGAGTTTACCGAGGCCGAAGCGCCCGAGGTCACCGCCCAGGACCGCCAGAGCTGGGCGTTTCGCAAGCCGGTCGCGGCGACTCCGCCTCAGGTCAAAAGCCAAGGCCGGGTGCGGACCGCGATCGATTCGTTCATCGTTTCGAAGCTCGAGGGACGCGGTCTGGAGTTGTCGTCAGCGGCCGCGAAACAGACTCTGCTGCGGCGAGCGTATTTCGATCTATGGGGTCTGCCCCCCACGCCCGAACAGGCGGCGGAATTTCTTGACGATACGCGGCCAGACGCCTATGAGCGGCTTATTAATCGCCTCTTGGACTCTCCAAACTATGGCCAGCGCTGGGGGCGGTATTGGCTCGATGCGGTCGGATACGTCGACACGACCGGCAAGGACTTCCAGGCTGAAAACGTCCAGATTGCGGAGGGGATGTGGCGCTACCGCGACTACGTGATCCAGTCTATTTACGAAGACAAGCCTTGGGACCGCTTTCTCACCGAGCAGCTTGCCGGTGATGAGCTGTTCGATTGGCGCAACGCCGAGACCTACACTCCCGAGATGGTCGAGGCGCTCGTGGCCACTGGCTACTTGCGGACGCTGCTCGACGTCACCAACGAAGACATTTCCGACCGGCCATCGGACCGCTACGAGGCCCTGTTCGCTCTGCTCGACAAGGTTTCCTCCAGCGCGCTGGGCCTGACCCTCTCCTGCGCCCGCTGCCACAGCCATAAGTTCGATCCGATACCGCAGCGGGACTACTATCGCTTCCTTTCGTTGTTCACGGCGGCCTACAATCCTTCGGCCTGGATCCAGCCCAAGAACCGGCTCATGTACACCGTCTCGAAGCCGGAACAAGAAGAGATCGAGAAGCACAACGAGACGATTGACGCCGAGGCCGGAAAGCTCGCCGGGGAGATGGAGCAGATCCGTGAACCCTACCGCGAAAAGCTGCTCTTCAAGAAGCTCCAGGAAATCCCGGAACTGGTGCGCTCCGATACTGCCCTCGCGGTTGAGACGCCCGCGGACGAGCGGAGCGAAGTTCAAGAATACCTGACCGAAAAATTCGGTCCGCTGGTCGAAATCAGCGATGAAGAGCTGGACGAATCAATCACCAGTGATCACAAAGATTCGCTGTCGCGGCTGCAACAGCGCGTCGAAACTTGGAACGGATACCGCCGCAAGCTGGAGCAAGTCCAGGCTCTCTGGGATGGAGAGGGTATGCCGCCGATCCGTTTGCTGCAGCGGGGCAGCGTGGAGTCACCCGGCCCCAAGGTCACGCCCGGCTTTCTCACGGTTTTTTGCGCGGCGGAGGAAGACTGCACGGCAAAGCCGTCGGCGAACCGGGCCGGCACGACAAGCGGCTACCGCCTTGCTCTGGCCGAGTCGCTGACGGGACCGGATCATCCGCTCACCGCTCGTGTCGTGGTCAACCGTATCTGGCAACACCACTTTGGAACGGGCATCGTGGCCACGCCGGGCAATTTCGGAAGCACCGGCTCGCCGCCTTCTCACCCGGAGCTGCTCGACTGGCTTGCCGTCGACTTCATGAAGCACGGCTGGAAAGCCAAGCGCCTGCACAAGATGATCATGACCTCGGCGGTGTATCAGCAGTCCTCCCGCCGAAGCGACAATAGTCGCGGCGAACGAGCGGCCACCGAAGACTCTGACAACCGGCTGCTGTGGCGGATGCCCATGCGGCGCTTGGAGGCGGAAGCGTTGAGGGACTCTATCCTGGCCGTGGCCGGGAGGCTCGACAACACGCTCGGCGGCCCCCCGGTCGGGCTGAAGGCCCTTCCCGAAGGCCTGCAGGTGGTTTCCGATGCCGGGGAGGAAAACGCAACGAGGCGGCGCAGCGTCTATCTGCTAGCGCGCCGGACCTGGCCGCTGAGCTTCATGTCGGTCTTCGACTTTCCGATCATCGATACAGCTTGCAGCCGCCGTGTTCCCTCCGCCACGCCGCTGCAGTCGCTGACCATGATGAATGGTGAGTTTGCCATGGAGAACGCGCGGGCGGCGGCGCGACGGGCAGCGGCGCTCGCCGGTGAAAATTCCAAGCCGGAAGAAGTTGTCAAGAAGACGTACGGCTTACTTTTCTCCCGCCAGCCTTCAGCGCAAGAGACGGCATTCGCCCTCGATCACCTGAAATCGCAACAGCGGCTTTATGCCAGAGCGAATGCGCCCGCCGCTGAGGCATTCGAAAAATCCTTGCAGAATCTCGTTCATATGCTCCTGACCTCGAACGAGTTTCTTTATGTAGACTGACGTGGCGGGACGTGGCGCCATTCTTGGCGACATGGTGTTGGGCCTCCAGGCCCAACATTTCCGTCGGCTTACTGTTCGGCTCACTGTAATGATATCGGGCAAACCGTCGCCCTTGTAGTCGGCCGAATCGGCGCCCATGCCTCCTTGTTCTTTGCCGTGCTCGTTGAGGGCGGCGCCCGACAGCAGCCCGATGTCGCTAAAGGCGCCGTCGTGGTTGTTGCGGAACAGGATGCTCGGAGCTGAATCACATGCGATGTAGACGTCCCCCCAGCCGTCGCCATCCAAGTCGCCGGTCAAAACGGAAAATCCATAGTAACCCGACGGGCTGTCAAAACCGCTTTTGCGAGAGACATTGACAAACTTGTCGTCGCGCTGGCGATAGAGGATGTTCGTCCCTCCGGGCAGGCCTCTTGGACCGCATACGACGGGTTGTCCCTGGAACCGGCAAAGTTCGTTCTCTCCAGGACCGGCCGCGAAGAGGCCGTTCCCTGCCGTTTTGGTTTTGGGTCGTTTTTCATTTGTCCGAATGGCCTGCAAACCGTGCAATTCCCAAAACCCGCAGTTCGAGTCACGGATTCTAAAATAATTTAAACCTCACAAGATCAACAGTTCATCACAGTATTCCCGAAAATAGCCCTCCCTAATCTGCTATCGAGCGGACAAAGGGCGACGACCGCCGCCCCGCCTGGAGCGTGGCGGGTTCGTCGGCGAAGCGGGGCGGGGAGGTTCGCCAAAGGGGAATGTAGGAAGACCATCCTGAGCACGGATCGGCTCAACCGCCTGCCGGGCCGAATTCCGCCGAGCTGGCGGCGGAATTTGATGCAAATGCACCGCGAAAATCCAGGGGGAGTGGGTCCCGCCGGCGTAGCGCATGGCGGAGCAGGTGCGATAGCCCCGCCTCGATTTTCCGCGCCGTGCCACGAGAACACTTAATTCCGGCCGACGGGTAAAGGCCCTAGCAGTACTAAACTACCATCCCCTAGTAAATCGGTACTGGTACCAATGGGCCAATTGCCCCCCCCTTCTCATAATTGAGCCTAGACCGATGGCCCTGACTGACATAAACACGACTTCCTTGCAAGATGCCGGCGCAGGATTCGAGAGGCCCCGATGATTAAACAAACTTCCCGTTGGAAACATGCGGTCAGCCGGTTACGAGGGCTGCACAAGGACCGCCGCGCGGTCGTCGCCGTTGTCACCGCGATCACCTTCCCCGTGTTGTTGGGGTTCGCCGCGCTGGCGCTCGACGTCGGCAGGCTCCAGGACCTGAAGCGGCGCCAAAAAACCGCCGCCATCGCCGCCGCCCTCTCGGCCGGGCACGAGTTGTGGCAGGTGCACGGAAACACCGACGCCACCGACGCCGCCAAGGAGGACGCCAAGAGGAACAATTTTGACGACGACGACGCTGACGTCACCATCACCGTGAACATCCCGCCGTTGGGCGGCAACTACGCGGGCGTCGCCAACCACGCCGAGGTCATCATCGAAGAAGACGTGCGCACCTATTTCGCCGGCGTGTTCGGACAGGGCGTGGTGACCGTGCGGTCCCGGGCCGTGACCGGGCTGGTCAAGCACGCGGATGCCTGCGTGATCGCCCTGGAGGAGACCCGTGCTCACAGCATGGTCATCACAGGGAGCGCAACGCTGGCGGCGCAGTGCGGCGTAGAGGTGAACTCGCGCAACGACTCCGCGCTGTTCTTGGCCGGCCAGCCGCTTTGCCTGACCTCCCCGACGTTTATCGGAGTCACCGGCGGCATACAAGGGGCCGGAAACTCGCCCTGCGTTAGTCCCGAACCGGTCCAGTCTCCGCCGGTGAACGACCCGCTGGATTACCTGCATGCGAACGCGCCGTACTACACCGGAACCTGCGACTACTTCAACGTGGTCATCACCTCCGGTGACGATCCGGTGACTCTCAATCCCGGGACCTACTGCTCCGGGGTCGTGCAGGGGAACTACACTGACGCGGACACGGGCGTGACGAGGGTTGGCTGGATCCCCATCTCCTCGATCCGCATCACCGGCGGCACCGTAACCTTCGCTCCGGGCGTCTATACGCTTACCGGGGGGATCTCGATCAGCGGCAACGCCACGGTCACCGGCGAGGAGGTCACCTTTTTCAACACTTCGGTGGACCCGCAAAAGCGCAACCTTTGGGGCGAGTTTGACATCAGCGGAGATCCCACGGTGACGCTTTCCGCGCCTACCAGCGGGGATTATGAGGGCGTGCTGTTTTGGGACGACTATCGGGCGCCCAACCGGATGCCCTCGCACACGCTCGTTGGAAACGCGAACACGATCTTCGGGGGCGCGCTCTACTTCAAGCAGACGAGTGTGACCTGGGGCGGGACCAACGATGCAGCCGACTGGACCATGCTCGTTGCGGACACGATCACGGTCGTAGGCAACGCCATGATGCCTGCCGACCCCGACTGGAACAGCGGCGCAATGACTCCTCCCACGCGGAAGGTGACGTTGCTGGAATAGGGGCCGAATCGAGGCCGAACTGGCGGCCCTCATTGAAAGAAACGGCAAACCGGCTGAATAGCGAAAGGAGCGACGATGATGACAACAAGAACGGACAGGCGGCCAACCGGGAGAAGAGGATCGGTGATGGTGGAGTTCGCCCTTGTCGCTTCGGTTCTGCTTCTGTTGATGAGCGGAGCGGCGGACTTCGCCCGCGTCTTCTTCCACTCCATCACGGTGGCCAATGCATCCTCGACAGGAGCTTTTTGGGGGACATATAACAACGTACGGGCGGCACAGACCGACAGCCAGGAGGCCGCGGCGGAGGACGACGCCCGCAATATCGGCGGCGCCACGGCCACTTCGACGATGTACTGCGAATGCACCAACGGCAATTCAACGAATTGTTTTAACCCGAACTGCGGCGGCAACGGCCCGATGCGGATCTATACGACCACGACGGTGGAGCAACCGTTTGAAACGTTTATGCCGTGGCTGGGCATTCCCGACAACATTTTCATCAACCGGGAAACCCACTACCGCGTGCAGTAAGGACGAACAAGGAGAAAAGTCATGATCCAAGCCACTCGAATAAAGCATGTATCCCTCTTCCCCAAGCGGAGCGACGCACGCCGCCGGGGTAACGCGATCGTGGAGTTCGCGTTTGTGTTCATCCTGTTTTTCATAGTGCTGCTGACGATGATGGAGCTGGGGCGCGGCATGTGGGTCTACGCGTCGATCGCCGCGGCCACGCGCCGCGCCGGGGACTATTGCATGGTCCGCGGCAGTCTGCGGCCCGGCTATGCGGCCGATATCACCGATATCATCCATCAAAACACCCAGGGGTTGGACCAATCGGAATTGACCGTGACGACCACCTATAATCCTGATTCCGACTCTCCCTTCACCGATCCCGCGGCCGCTTCACGGAACGACATCGCGCAAGTGCGGGTCACCTACCCGTTTCGGCTGGTGGTCGGGTCCGTGATCCCCGGCGACCACATTCATATGACGAGCACGGCGCGAGTGGTCGTAGCGAATTAGCCAAGGGCTCTCCGCGCTCTTCATACCCCGAAGTATCCAGCCGCCGGGTATACCGAGCCAACGATAATAGAATCCTCGTTGCGCGGGCGCCGATATTGCATCCGAACGTAGCCGGGCTCCTCCGGACGCGCTAGAATGTGAAGGAGCATGGCTGCGAACGATCATGAGTTTGAACTGGTTCTTGGTCACAAGCTGCTGTTGAGCATCTTCTTTGTGATGGTCGTCTTGTTCGGCCTGTTTTTTTCCTTTGGATATTCGGTCGGGTATGACCGGGCACGGACAGAAAAGGAGGGCGCCGTGGCCACCGTCCAGCCGATGGAGCAGTCCAGCGACAGCGTGCGGTTGCCCGACGCGCTGTTGAAGGGCGTCCCTGAAGTGCCGGCCAAGCTCGCGGCAGCTCCGGATGCACAGGCCACGAAGACGGCGGGGGAGCCTGCCGGGGGGAATGCCTCCGGGGCTGATCCAGTGCCGACCGGCGGCACTGCCGCCACTCCGGAACGGGACGCTGCCGCGGCGTCCGACAAACCGCGCCCGTTTCGAGAGTCGAAGCCGCCCGAGCCGGCGCCCACACGTCGCGCGTCCGCTCCCAGCAGTGTCAGCGGAGCGGCTGTTGCCCGCTCGATCCACCTTCAAGTCGCGGCCATTCGGGTGCGATCGGATGCGGAAATGCTCGTGAGCAAGTTGAAGGCGAGGGGCTACCCGGCAATTCTATTCGAACAAGACAGCGACGAATGGCATAGAGTGCTGGTGGGGCCGTTCAACTCGACGGGCGCGGCGGAAGAGTATCAGACCAAACTCAAGGCGGACGGTCTCGACTCCATCCTGCGAAAGCCATGAGCAGGGGTTTCCTGTTCCGCCAGTTGTTTTCCGCAAGATGAGCCTGGTCCAATTGGGTCCGCCTATTTCTCCAGCGCCCGAGGCGCGTCTTCCCGAGTGGCTGCGCAAAGGGCGAACGGACTTCCGGGCCCTTCACGACCTGAAAGTCGAACTTCGCCGGCGCAAACTTCACACGGTCTGCGAGTCGGCGCGCTGCCCCAATATTCACGAATGTTTCAGCCGCAAGGCCGCGACTTTCATGATCCTGGGGAATGTTTGCACGCGCAGCTGCGGCTTTTGCGCCGTGCCCCAGGGAGAACCCGGGCTTTTGGATCCGGATGAACCTTACCAGGTTGCCGAAATGGCGGCCTCCATGGAACTGCGTTACGTCGTTATCACGAGCGTCAATCGGGACGATCTGCCCGACGGCGGATCCGGGCATTTTGCTGAGACGATTCGGCGGGTAAAGGGGACCCTTCCCAAAGCGAAAGTGGAGGTGCTGACGCCGGATTTCCGCGGAGATTTCGAGGCAGTTGCGCGTGTGCTCGACGCCGGGCCCGACGTCTTCAACCACAACATGGAAACTGTTCGGCGGCTGTATCGCCGGGTGCGGCCGCAGGCTGATTACAAGCAGTCGCT
Organism: Bryobacterales bacterium; assembly: GCA_965226185.1. Lineage (GTDB taxonomy): Bacteria > Acidobacteriota > Terriglobia > Bryobacterales > UBA6623 > CBDCYS01. Next base: position 127,691 of record CBDDCT010000007.1, on the reverse strand, counting down.
CGCGGTGCTGGCGCTCGCTCGCCGGCTGGCGCCGGAAGTGACGACCAAGTCCGGGCTGATGGCCGGTTTGGGAGAAAGCCGGGAAGAAGTTAGGCAGCTTCTCGGCGACCTGAGAGAGGCGGGCACCGATGTCGCCACGATCGGCCAGTACCTTCAGCCGAAGAGGCGACGGCTGCCCGTTGCGGAGTTCATCCCGCCCGCGATGTTTGACGAATATCGGGAGTACGGAGAATCAATCGGATTCAGGGCCGTCTTCAGCGGGCCTTTGGTGCGGAGTTCTTATATGGCGGAGACGGTCGAGGGTGGTGGTTTGGCGGGTTCGCTAGCCTCGGGCTAGGGCGCGTTAGGACCAGGCTGGTGCACTACCGCTTTCTCCGGGGTTGCGAAATGTCTTGGTAGCTCGACCGCGGGTTTCCACCCGCGGCTCCGTTGTAACTGTTGCGGCATCCCTTACGATAAGAGGCGCCGGGCGCCCTCTGCTTGTGACCTTCCACCGATACACTCCTTACCTGCTGGCCTTGGCTAGCGGCGCTCTCCAGGTCGTCATCTTCCCATCGTTTCGCTACTACCTGCTGGCTCCCGTGGCCCTTGTGCCGCTGCTGATTGCTCTGGCGGCCGAGACGGACCGGCGAAAGCAGCTCCTGCTTGGAACTCTCGCGGGCTGCGTTTTCTGGGGCGGCACGTGCTACTGGATATACGACGTCATGCACCGCTATGCCTTTCTGCCGGCTCCGGCGGCGGCGGCGATCTTTGCGGGGTTTTTCCTTGCGAAGGGCCTGCACTCGGGGATTTTTGCGCTGCTCGCCGCGCCGCTGCTGCGAAGATCCTGGGCGATTCCGGGCGTGGCGGCGGCTTGGGTCGCGGTTGAGGGAACTCACCAATACATCTTTACTTGGCTCCATTTAGGCAACGCGGGGATTAGCATGGCCACTTTGGCTCGGCTGGCGCCCTGGACGGGCGTTTACGGTCTTTCGTTCGCTTTGGCCATGATGAACGTGGCGGTCGCTCTCGTCATCCTGCGCCGCCGGCGAAGAGAACTGGCATGGTTGATCCTTCTGCCGCTGCTTTACCTGCTTCCTTCCGTGCCGCCGCGGGAAGAGGGCAGGGAGACGGTTCGTCTGATCCAGCCCAATATTCATCCCGACGAGCTTCTAGAAGGACGCTGGACCCGGCGCCGCGCCGCCCGACATCTGGCCCGCATGGCGGCCCTCTCCACGCGGGCAGGGAGCGAGTACGACCCCGATCACGCTTCGCTGGTGATTTGGCCGGAGTATCCCGTGCCGGCCTACTACTTCGATGATCCCGGTTTTGAGATTTTCATGACGGAGTTGGCACGAAAAGCGCGGGCTCACGTGGTGTTCAATACGGTCGAGTTCCGGCGTGACGGTGAAGAAACCGCCACGCTGAATTCCGCCGTTACTCTCGACCCGGACGGCAACCTGATCTCGCACTATTCGAAGATCAACCTGGTGCCATTCGGCGAATTCGTTCCCTGGCCGTTTTCGCTTTTCATCGAGGAGATCACGCTCCAGGCGGGCGGCTTCGTTCCCGGCGATAAAGTTGCCCTGGCGCCAGTGGGCGATCATTGGCTGGGGACTTTCATCTGTTACGAGTCGGCCTTCGCCGACAGCGTGCGGCAGTTTGTCGCCAAGGGAGCGAACGTGCTCATCAATATCTCCAATGACAGTTGGTACGGACGCACCGCCGCCCGTAGCCAGCATCTGTCAATCGCCCGCATGAGGGCCCTCGAAAACGCCCGCTGGCTGCTGCGCGCGACAAATGACGGAGTGACGGCGATCATCGACCCGGGCGGCCGCGTTTTCGCCCCCGTGCCCTCATTTCGGGAGGGTGTCTTGTCGGGGCAATTCAACTACTCCTCGCGAATGACCTGGTTCAGCCTTTATGGGGAGTGGTTCTGGTGGCTTTCGATAGTCTTGACGGGCGGGCTTCTGATGCTGGGACGCTGGCGCCGTTAAGCCCCCCTTAAGGGCGTCACGCGTCCCCGGATCGCCGACAGTCCAGCTACGTGAGCCGGTTAAGTGGTTTTATTGGAACAAGGTAAGTAGTAGTGACCGCAGATTCCTGGTGGTATCGGGATATCCCGCTCGATCGCCAGCGAGCAGTATCTAGAAATCCAGTTGCAACTGCAGCTGGACCATGTCGTTGTTGCTGCTGGCGGTTTCTTCCCGCTTGAACGTGTACTCGGCCTGGATCTTGAGGTGGTGACCTCGGATGTAGTAGTTCAGCCCCAGGGAGGTCCACTGCAGCCTGCCGTTCGGGCCGTCATCGGCATCGAGCTCTTGGTAGCGGGCAGCGAGCTCGATTGGCAGGCGGCCGGGCAGGATGCTCTTCAGAAGATCCTCGAGCAGGTATCCCGCCTGCACGTACCAGCCGTTGGTCACGGCGCTGGGGCGTCCGCTGTTCCCGCCGCGCTTGAACCGGTCGTACTCCGATTGCAACGAGAACCCTCCTTTATTGAAGAACAGATCGGTGCCCCAGGCGACGAGGTTGAACTCATCGGGGCCGTCGCTGGCGCCGCCGAGATAGGCGCTGTTCGCGCCGATCTCCAGCCGCTGTCCCGCACCGAGGTACGAACCGCGGTAATCCCCGTACCCGCCCGCTGGGGCCGGATCCAGCAGATGGAGGACGAATCGCCCCGCTGGCATCAGCTTCCCGGACTGCCTCGTTCCGGCGCCGCCAAGCTTATCGAACTTGTTGTTGTCGAAGACGCCCAAGGCATACTCGAGGCGGCCGCCGAACGGCCGGCCGTGCGCCAGCACGCCGATAGTATTGTCCGCCAGTCCGAAATCCGTCAGCGCGTCTTTGACGATACCGCGGTCCATCAACAGCAGCTTCGAATCCGACGTCAGCGCGGCCCGGGAGAACGGCAGATCGTACAACCCGGCCCTAAGGTTCGCCCCGGACATGGGCGCAAACTCCAGCCAGGCGTTCTCGAGGACGGCCTTCGGGGCACTGGCGGATTTCCCCACGCTATCGATCTTGATCTCAACCCCGGCCTTGACGATGCCGAACGCTCCCGCTGATCCCTTGAGTCTTATGCGGCGAAGAAAGAAATCATGGTCTCCGCCCTCGTCCTCGTGCGTGTAGCGCCCCTGAATTCGCAGACCGGGCTTAAACCAGATGTCCGGCGTCTCCCGCCCGCTCGGCGGTTGTGGTCCTGAGGCCTTCCGCGGGGCCGCCGAAGCTTCGCTTGGCTCGGCGCCGCCGGGCCTGCCCTGCTTGAGCTCCTCAACCTCGCTCTCGGGGGCGCCAATCAAACCTGCGGCGTCCGCGCCCTCGACCCCCTCGCTGGGCGGCCTGCCAGAAAGTTCGCCTGTTTCTGGTAAATCTCCCCGGTACGATCGTCGTATCGGCCATCTGGGCGCATTCTTGAGCTGCCGCCTCCGCGGGGGTGCGGATAGGCACTGCGGCGGGTTAGCCGGCTGCGCCAGCTGGCGCGCGTGCTGCTAATACTGGCCCAGGGCGCCAGCCCCGGGAGGGCATTGCACCGTGCCGCCATTCCGGGAGCAAGATTCTCGGAATCTACGGGCTAGTGTCTAAAAAGAGCGCCCAGATGGCCGATACGACCATCATGCCGGCGAGATTCACGCGAAAAAGCCGAACTTTCTGGAAGGCCGCCCAACGATGCAGCAGCGATTTCTGACCGCGGCTGGGGTCGCGCGGCTGTTCGAGCTCAGCGTCGAAACCGTCCATGCCCTAGTCGCGGAGGGGCGGCTTCCAGCGGCGGACAGTGAAGCGGGTAAAGGTGCGTCGTTCTTCATCCGCCTGCCGATGGCGGCCCCAGCCCGCGGTTGCCGGGGATGCCGCATGAGGAGAATCAGGTGAAAACCAGCACAAGACTGGGCCTCGGCTTCGGAGTGCAGATACTGCTTGCCGCCGTTCTGGGGATAAGCGTGTTGTTCGGCATAGCTAATGTGCAGCGGCAGTTTCGGTTCGTTGTCGAACACGACGCTCCGGTGATCGCCAATGCCAGGCACCTGTCAAAGCTGGTGGTGGACATGGAGACCGGGCATAGAGGGTTTGTCATTACTGGCGAAGAAGAGTTTCTGGCGCCATACAACTCGGGGGCCAAGGAATTCGACGCAATGATCGAGCAGGAGAAGAAACTCGTCAGCGATGATCCCAGCCAGGTCTCGGCGCTGCAGCGGATTGCGTTTCTCATCGAAGAGTGGAAGGAGAAAGCTGCTCGTCCCGAGATTGCGATGGCCAGGAAAGTCGCGACGCACGGGATTGACGCCGATCATCTCCAGGACATCTTGGGAAGAGGCCTGGGTAAGAACCTGATGGACAGAATCATGACTTTGGGTCATGAGATAGAGGTCTCTTTCTCCGAGCTGGGAGATTGGGAGGGTGCGTTTGTCGTCGAGGTTATCGAGAAGTGCATGGCCGACAGAGAAGATGGCCAGCGAGGCTTTCTCATCACCGGCCAAGAGGGGTTTCTGGAAAAGTACATTGCCGGGGAACAGAAGAAGTTGCCGCAGTACTTTGCCAGATTGCGAGCCATTGTCGCCCAAAGGGGCCGTGAAAATGAGTTATCGGGACAGGTAGATCAACTGGAAAAATTGACCCAGGAGTGGACCGAGAAAGCGGCCGAGCCTGAAATCGCCGCCCGCCGAGAAATGAATGCGCATCCCGAGACTTTGAAGGACGTGGCGGCCTTGCTTCAAACGGGTACGGGAAAGGTCTTGATGGATGAAATCAGGCGGGTGTTGGACAGATTCATCGAGGTCGAAGAGGCGCTCGCCGCCCAACGGTACGGCAACGCCATGCAGACGGAGCAAGGGGTCAGACACACCGCCATCGTCTTTCTGGTCATCTCGATTGGCTTGGGCATCGCTATAGCATTCGTTACCAGCCGCGCCGTAACCCGCCCGCTCGCCACACTGGTTCGGGGGGCCGAAGCGGTTGGCGCGGGCGACCTTGCGACACGGGTTGAGGCGGAAGCGGCTGACGAAATGGGCGACCTCGGCCGTGCCTTCAATGCCATGGTCTCGCGTCTCGAGGAACAGGCCCGTCAAACGCGGCAAGCGAAAGAAGCTGTTGAGGCCGCCAGCCGCAGCAAGAGCGAGTTCCTGGCCAATATGAGCCACGAGATCCGCACCCCGATGAACGGCGTGCTGGGAATGGCCGGGCTGCTGCTGGACACGAAGCTGACCGCGGAACAGCACGAATTCGCCGAAACCATCCACCACTCCGGCGAAGCGCTGCTGACGATCATTAACGATATTCTCGACTTCTCCAAGGTGGAAGCAGGTAAATTGACGATTGAGCTGGCGCCTTTCGACCTGCGGCAAGTGGCCGAGGATGTGGCCGAGCTGCTGGCGCCGCGTGCCAAAGAGAAGGGCCTCGAGTTGATCGTGCACTACGACCCCGATGGGCCCCGGCGCTTCACGGGCGACCCCGGCCGCATCCGGCAAGTTCTGACTAACCTGGCCGGTAACGCCGTCAAGTTCACCCAGCGCGGCCACGTGCTGATCGATGTGAAGTGTGAGGAGCAATCCGCGGGCAAAGCGCTTCCGCGGGTCACCGTGGAAGACAGCGGCCCGGGCATCGCCCAAGACAAGCTGGAGCACATTTTTGAGCAGTTCACCCAGGCCGATGCTTCGACGACCCGCAAGTATGGCGGCACGGGGCTGGGACTGGCGATCAGCAAGAAGCTGGTCGAGCTAATGGGAGGCGAGGTGGGGCTCAGCAGCCGCGCCGGTGAGGGCTCGCGGTTTTGGTTCACGCTGCCTCTGTCCGTGGAACCGGACGCGCCCCCTGCTCCTGCTGCACGAGCGACAGCCGGGCTGAGAGGTCTGCGCGCCCTGATCGTCGACGACAATGCAGTCAACCGCCGCGTGCTGGAAGAACAACTGGCCAAAGCGGGAATATGCTGCCGCAGCGTCGGCGCCGGCGAGGCAGCTTTGGAAGTGCTGCGCCAGGCCCATGCGGCCGGAGAGTCGTATCAATTGGCCTTGGTCGACCATCAGATGCCGGGCATGGACGGGGAAGCGCTGGGCCGCGCCATCCAAGCCGACCCGGTGCTGCGCGGGACCGTCGCGGTGGTGATGCTCAGCTCCTCCGGCAACAGCACCCTCGGGCCCTGGCTGCGGGAGGCTGGCTTTGCCGCCTGCCTGGTCAAGCCGGTGCGCCCCTCCCAACTGCTCGACACGCTGGCCTCTGCCTGGGGAGCCCGCTCGGCGGCAGGGCCGGGAGAGTTGGCCGCGCTCGCGACGGCGACGGAGGCTTCACGGTCCCGCTCGGCCCTGCCAGAGGAAGCGGCGCGGAATATTCGAGTGCTTTTGGCCGAGGACAACATTGTGAATCAGAAAGTTGCGGCGCGAATGCTCGAGAAGCTCGGCTGCCGCGTCGATGTCGCCGCCGACGGCCGCGAGGCGGTCGAGATGTGGCGTCTGTGCCCCTATGATTTGATCTTCATGGACTGCCAGATGCCCGAGATGGACGGCTACGAGGCCACTGCTAAAATACGCCGCGACAGTCCCGCCAGCCGTGTTCCTATTGTCGCTTTGACGGCGAACGCCATGAAGGGCGACCGCGAAAAGTGCATCGAAGCTGGCATGGATGATTACCTCTCCAAGCCGGTGAACATAAAGGCTCTAGCCCGGATTTCTCATCGCGGGGTTGGCGGAAGGCCGCCTTTTGTGGCACAAACATAATGATTACAATATGTTTCAGCCAGCAAGAAAGCGACCCCTGCCATGACAGAGTGTACCCAAACCAGCTTCACCTTCGCCGACCATGGCCGCCGCCAGGTGGTAGCCCGTTTCGACGGCGGCATGATCACCTCCGACGGCGGCGCCATGCTGTTGCGCCAGACCGAACAGCGCAGCGGCATCGTGCGGCAGTTCGCCGCCTGCTTCCGTGATCACCGCCAGCCCGCGCAAGTCGAACACAGCGTGCGCGAGCTGGTCTCGCAGCGCGTCTACGGGCTGGCGCTGGGTTATGAGGATCTCAACGATCACGATCAGCTGCGCTCCGACCCGCTGCTGGCCCTGCTGAGCGGCAAACAAGACCTCGAAGGCAAGCAGCGCCGCCGAGCCCAAGACCGCGGCAAGGCGGGCGCCGGCAAGAGCACTCTCAACCGCCTGGAGTTGACCCCGGCCAAGGCCGGCGCGCAAAGCCGTTACACCTGAATTATGCACAGATTCACTTTGCGAGTGTGGCTGCGTTCGTAGCGGGTTGGCGGTCGTCGTGAGGTGGTAGCTCGGCAACTGGTCTTTTGGCTTCTCCGTCCCCGGTTTCCCTTCCCGCCCAGATTCCGCGTCGTCAAAACCTCGCTCGGAAGTGACGTGTTTCCAGTGCGTTACGGCTAGTGCATAAAATTTTATGCATAGCGCATAGCCAGGCTCTCAGATCAGCGCCCTCCCGACCACCGGCAGAAAGCCGCCGTAGGGAGTCGGCTTCTTGCCGCGGAAGTGGTAAGGCGTCGAAGCCCCGATTTTATTGGGTCGCGAGGCCGTCACGGCTGGGCCTTGTTGGACGGGCCTTTGGGAGCTATGCTGTTTTCGTCTGGTAACCATGTGGGTGACCTCCTTGGGGTTGGCTGGCGAAGCTGGGATCTTTGCCAGCCTACCTTTTTACCCCATGTTTTCGGGGGTTCCCAATGGTCCCTTGCGGCTCAGCCCTCCTCAGGTCCACGCCGCAGTGCATAATTCAGGTTACAAGAAGATCGTTCTCGACACGGGCGCGGCCGACCGTCTGCTGACCTCGCTCTACATTCAATCGCAGCCGTGCCAGCCCGAGCGCATCGTGCTCGATCTCGACGCCACCGACGACGCGCTGCACGGCCGCCAAGAGGGGCGCTTTTTTCACGGCTACTACGGACACTATTGCTACCTGCCGCTCTACATTTTCGCCGGGGACCAGTTGCTGTGCGCGCGCCTGCGGCCGTCCAACATCGACGCCTCGGCGGGGTCGCTCGAAGAGGTCCGGCGCATCGTCGAACAACTGCGGCGGGTGTGGCCCGAGGTCGAGATCCTGCTGCGGGCCGACAGCGGTTTTTGCCGCGACGAGATCATGAGCTGGTGCGAGAACCAGGGCGTGGATTACGTGTTCGGACTGGCGAAAAACGAGCGTTTAGAGCGCCTGATCAAGAGACGGATGAAGCTGGCGCGGCGGCGTTTCGCCAAGAGGGGCAAGGCGGCCCGGGCGTTCGGGGATTTCCGCTACCGCACGCGAACCAGCTGGGCGCGGGGGCGCAGGGTGGTGGCCAAGGCGGAGTATCTGGCGAAGGGCGAAAACCCGCGTTTCGTGGTGACGTCGCTGACGCCCAAGCAAGCGGCGGCGCAACACTTATACGAGACGATCTACTGCGCCCGCGGAGAGATGGAGAACCGCATCAAGGAGCAGCAGCTGGGGCTGTTCGCCGACCGCACCTCGACCGCGCTATTGCGGTCGAATCAGATCCGCTTATATTTTTCATCGATCGGGTACTGTTTGCTGGAGACGCTGCGGCGGCTGGGGTTGGCGGGGACGAAGATGGCGCGGGCGCAATGCACGACGATCCGGCTGCGGTTGTTGAAGATCGGAGCGCGCATCCGGATCACGGCGCGCAAAGTGTGGATTTCGCTGGCGACGGGATACGCCTGGGCGGGGGTGTTCGCCCAAGCGTATGAGAATCTCGAACGGGGGGAGCCGCGGCGCTGCTGAAAACGGCAAGGCGAGTTCAAGTAATACTTGAAGCACACAGGGCTCGACAGGGGCGGCAATCGAGGTTTGCCCAAAAACAGACGAAAAACGCCTCGGCCAGGGTCGCGGACAGCATGCCGGGCCGTTTCTGCCCCACGGCGGCCCCGCCGAGAGGCGATGCCGCCTCAAGACCATGAAATCCCATCCCGCGCGCCCCGCCAACCCCGTTTTCGGGAATCGATGAGAAATGCGGGCTAGCGTCCGCTCTGGAAAGCTGGTCGCCGTCGGCGACTACTATTCAGACGGGAACTTGGGGGGGGGGCAACCTTAACTCATCTTTGCGGCGGCGGTGAGGTGTTTTGGCGGCTTTGGCCCTGGTTTTTGCCGGGTCAGAGTTATTTGCAAACGGGCTTCGAGCGAGGAGCCGCGTGGGCGAGAATCGGCTCGCGGCTCGATGCCCAAGCAAGTCAAGCTCACTTCTCGATGCCCAGCACGTGAAACAGAAATGCGTACTCGAATGCTTTTTCGCGCAGCCTTTCGTAGCGGCCCGAGGGGCCGCCGTGTCCGGCGCTCATCTTGGTCTTGAGCAACAGACGATTGCTGTCCGTCTTATGAGTTCGCAGCTTGGCCGTCCATTTGGCCGGTTCCCAGTACTGCACGCGCGGGTCATTCAGCCCGGCCGTCACGAGCAGGTGGGGGTAGTCCTTCGCTTGCACGTTGTCGTAGGGCGAGTAGGACTTGATGTAGTTGTAGAACTGGGACTCGTTGGGATTGCCCCATTCCTCGTACTCGGTCACGGTGAGGGGAATTGATGCGTCGAGCATGGTGTTGACGACGTCGACGAAAGGAACCGCCGCGATCGCCGCCTTGAACAGATCCGGGCGCATGTTGAGGACCGCGCCCATCAGCAAGCCGCCGGCGCTGCCGCCTTGGATCACGAGCTCTTGAGGGTCCGTGTACTTTTCGGCGATCAGATGCTCGGCGCAGGCAATGAAATCGGTAAATGTATTCCGCTTGTGGAGCAGTTTGCCGTCGTCATACCACTTGCGCCCCATTTCCTCGCCGCCGCGAATGTGGGCGATGGCGCAGGCGAAACCGCGGTCAAGCAGGCTGAGGCGGTTCGACGAGAAGTTCGGATCGATGCTGTAGCCGTAGGAGCCATAGCCGTAGAGGAAGAGCGGGTTGCCGCCGTCCTTTGCCAGTCCCTTCTTGTAGACCAGAGAAATCGGCACCCGCACACCGTCAGATGCCGTGGCGAAAATTCTCTCCGACTGATACTGGGAGGGGTCGTAGCCTCCGAGAACCTCGTACTGTTTCTTTAACTCGCGGGTGCGAGCGCTCATGTCGTAGTCGAACACCGACCGCGGCGTGGTGAGCGAGTTGTAGACGAAGCGCAATTGCTGAGTCTTGAACTCGGGGTTTGAGGAGCCGCCCAAGCTGTAGACGGGCTCGTCGAACTTTACATAGTGGACATCGGAATTTTCGGCGTTGCTGATACGGATTCTTTCCAAGCCGTTTTCTCGCTCGCGGACAACCAGGTGATTTTCGAAGACGCTCAGTCCTTCGACGAGCACGTCTTCGCGATGTGGAATCATTTCACGCCAATTTTCGAGTGTTGGATCGGAAACGGGCGCCGTCATGACTCGAAAGTTCTTCGCTTCGTGATTGGTGCGAATCAGGAATTGCCCGCCGTGATGGGCGGCGTAGTATTCCATGTCTTGGGTGCGCGGGACCATCACCGTGAAAGCTTCTTCTGGGCGGCCGGCGTCGAGGTAGCGAATCTCCGTCGTGGTGTTGCTCTTGAGTCCCGCCAACAGGTACTTCTTGCTTCTTGTTTTCGACAGTCCCAGAAAAAAGGCGTCGTCGGTTTCATGGAGCGCTAGATCATCTTGCGCTGGGTCGGCGCCCAGCACGTGCCGAAACAGCTTGTAGGGCCGCTTGGCTTCATCGAGGACGTTGTAGAAAAGCGTGCGGTTGTCGTTGGCCCACTCGACCGAGTAGTAGGTGTTGGGAATTTCGTCCCCGAGAAGCTCTCCGGTTTCGAGGTTCTTCACGCGGAGAGTGTAGGTCTCCGAGCCGTCGGTGTCGGAAGAATACGCCAGCAAGCGGTGGTCGGGACTAACCTCGAAGACTCCCAGGCGAAAGTACTCTTTCCCTTTCGCTAGCTCGTTCTGGTCGAGAATAATTTCCTCTGCCGCTTCGAGGCTGCCCTTTTTGCGGCAATGGATGCGGTATTGCTTGCCTTCCTCGGTTCGCGAGTAGTAATAGTAGTCGTCCATGCGGACCGGCACATCGATGTCGGTCTCTTTGATGCGGCCCAGCATTTCTTCGTAGAGCGCCTCCTGGAGCGGTTTGGTGGGCGCCATGACCGCTTCGGTGTAGGCGTTTTCGGCCTCCAGATATTCGATGACTTCGGGGTTGCCCCGCTCGCGGAGCCAGTGGTAGTTGTCGACACGGGTTTCGCCGTGGATGGACTGTTGATGCGGCTCGGCTTTGGCAACGGGAGGAAGCGGCGTTTCCGGGTTGGTGCAAGACATGAGAATCAGAATACTGGATGAGGTCAACAGGTCCGCCAAACGAAGACGATGGCAAAACTCGATCGGACGAAAAGGTTCTGGGAGAGCGACCATCATTTTTGACGGCTAACTCGTATTTCTCATTGGCTTGGCGGGCCAAGCACACGGGAGGCGAGCCGCGACGAAGGGCATTGGCAGTGCGCTGCGATGAACCGTATTGCAAGATGGAAACCACTGAACCAGTGAACCATCTGAACTGGTTTCACCAGCGGTCAATGGATCTTTTCTCAATGCTTGCCTTTTTGTTCTTTTTGGCCGCCATCCTCATCGTATTCGCCAGCAAAAGTGCCTCAACGGCCTTAAGGGGATTCGGCGTAAGCTATTTATTTGTGAGGGGTTAGTTTTTTCAATGAGAGTAAATGAGAGTATGTGATAGGATTTCTGGCTTTTTGTGTGCGGCGGACCCTGGATCGCTTGTCGGGTGGCCTCCATATGGAAAATGTTTCATCGCGGATTGTTCGATTCTTATGATAGCAAGCCGATCTCGGGCGGCCGCGGGTTCTCTGGGCAAAACTGTTGAAAACAAACGGTATCTTTTAATTAAAAATCCGTGACTGGGTTAGCCCGCACTTCTCAGTGCGTGGCGAGGCGAAGCGGGCGAGAGGCTCGCCATTCCTTCGTTGCGCTTGCTCGCGGCGCCCGACGCCGGGCACCAAGGCGATGTCGCCAGGATGGCGACACGGCACGCAAGAATGCGTGCGCCAGGTCGCGCCTCGCCGTTTGGTCAGAAAAGCGGGTTAAGCGCAATGCTCTTCACTTAAGGATTTCGGCGCCTGGTTGCTTGCCCAAGTGCATTGTATTTTTTGGGCGAAAACCGGCCCCGTCATCGGAGTCATGCGGCGTGTTTTCCTGCGCCCTTTCAGGGCTCCCGCCTCGCGGGGGGCACCCAGGGTTCCGCTTCGCTCCACCCATGGGCTACGATCCTGCGCCGCTTCGCGGCTCAACCGCTCTGTGCTCGAAGGCTCTAAGTGAACAGTGTTGGGGCTAACCGTCTAGCAGCGTGCAGGCTGAGTACCTTGCCTCTCCCGCGGTGGCGTCACTTGCGGCGGACGGCTCCATGGCGCGCAGGTGCGCTGCTCACCCGAGCTTTTCAAGCGCGCTAGTTTCTTTCGCAGGACTTCGCGGTAATGCTGCTCCAGTCTGCGTGTCATGGGGCCGGCATCCCAGTGCTGCTCGACCTCCCTCCGTGCCCGGCGGGCCATGGCGCGAGCTTGTTCGGGGTTGTCGAGGACTGCGAGGACTCGCTGGGCGAACCCTTCTGCTGTATCGGCCAATTCTATGATGTCGCCGCTGCTCTCGGCCAGACCTTCGGCGCCGATCGTGGTCGAAACGGCCGGCATGCCCGCGGCGAACGCCTCGAGTAGTTTGACTCGCACACCCGACCCGCTCAGGATCGGACAAACGAAAACCGCATATTTGCCGTACACGTCGCGGATGTCGGCGACACGCCCGAGGAACTCGACTCCTTCGCGGTGCAGCAGACGGTCGAGGCTGGGCGGCGCTTGTGCGCCCGCGACGATAAGACGGGCCGTCGGCCGTTTCTCGCGTACCCGCGGCAGGACCTGCTCGACAAAGAACTCCAGGGCGTTTTGGTTCGGCGGGTGCTGGAAGCTGCCTACAAACAGTAACGTTTCCGGTTCGCGTCCATTCTCCGAATAGTTGTAGAGGCTGGCGTCGACGCAGGCGCGCAGGTCATGTCGGATCCGTGACGGATCAGCGCCGAACGATTCCAGGTAGCGCCGGTTCTCCTTGGTGCAAACCTGGATGGAGTCGAACCGCCCGAGCGAAGTGAGCTCGAACCGCAACGCACGCAAGTATTCGTGGAAATGAACCAGCCGAGCCACTGGGTTCGCCAGCGACTTGATGCCCCGCAGGATTGATTGAAAGTAGATGTCGTGCTCGAACAAGAAAGTGGAGATCTGGTGAAACTCGGCGGCGTAGTTCGCCAACTGCGTATAGTCGAGCTGGACGATATCGATCTCATTAACAAAGATGTTGCGGTGGATTTGCCACAGGAAGTCGCTGCTTTCCAACTCTTGGGCGGCGTAGGGCAACAGCGCTCCGGCTCCTTGCTTTGCGGCCCGCCAGCGCACGGGGAACTCCGTGCTGGCGCAAACGTCGCCGAGGCGCTGGTTGGTTGCACGATCCTTTTCCTGATCGAGCAGGCAAAGCAAATGGAGCCGGGCGATCGGCGCCAGGTGGCGCACCGTTTGATTCATAAATAGAGCGCCGCCATGCAGCGGAGGCTCGATCGGGTAGGGCGAGACGAACAGGACATTGAGCTTCTCGCGCTCCGGGTCGACCGTGCCGAAGCGGTCACGGAAGTATCCTCCCAGGGGCCGCCGGAAAGCTTCCGTATCGTCGATGGCGGCCAGTCGACGTGCCCGGTTTCGCGCCCGCAACGCGGGGCCAAACCGGCCCAGGGCTCGAAACAGCGCGGCCGTGTTCGGGCGAGCTGTTGATGGGCCGGCCAGCAGCCGAACCCACAGTCCCGCGTAAAGCCACCCGAAGTGCGCCAGCAGGCGGGGCCATTCCTGGATATTTTTCCAGGCGAAGAGCAGGTGGTTCCTCTCGAGAACTCTTTGAATGAAAGCCTCGCTGAAGTGTTTTCCAATTGTTCCGCGGTGATCGTGGTAAACGACGCCGCGGGGCTGATAGAGAACGATCCAGCCTCTCTTCCAGGCCATGTGACTGATGTCGGTATCTTCCAGGTAGAAAGGCTCCCACAGCGGGTCGAATCCGCCCAGATCGAGGAACTTGCGGCGATCGTAGGCGCTGGAGCCGCCGCCGGCGTAGAAAGCCGGGAACAGGTCAGTCACGTGTTCGTCGACGATGTGGCCGACCGACAGACGGCCGTTGCGCCAGAGTCCCCGCGTCAGGCCTGTCTCCTCGCGGCGGCGGGCTGGGTCGGAGAAGAAAATCTGTGCCGTTACGGCAAACACTCGCGGATCGGAAAAACCTTCGAGGAGGGGAGCGAGGAAACCCTCTTCCACCCGCATGTCGTTGTTGAGCAGGACAACGATGGGGTTGCGGGCGTGCTGGAAACCGGCGTTCGAACCGCCGCCGAATCCGCGGTTCTCATCGAGTGAAAGAACCCGCACGGTTGGAAAGTTTTTGCCCAGGAATTCGGCTGTTCCGTCGGTCGAGGCGTTATCGACGACGACAATCTCGTGGCCGGGATCGCCTGTCAGCGCGTCGAGCACCGAGGGCAGATTTCGTTCCAGATGCTGGCGGCCGTTCCAGGTGGGAATCACGACACTGACGGCTTTGGAGGGAACGGCTTCATCGGCGGGAAGCGGACTCTTTCGCCGGAAACGCGTCAGCAGGTCGTTGAAAGCCAGCGCGGCGATCGCCAAGACAATCAACGGCGGCGCGGCCGCGGCCAGAAAAACGACTTCACCCAACGCTTTGAGCGCGGCGAACAATGTGCTCATGACGAAAGGGGAGATTCGGCGGGCCGCGAGTCTTGCAGCCGGCTATTGACAGCCACCTGGCAGGGCAGCCGGATGTAACCGTAGACCTGGCTGTCGCCGCGGCCCATCCGCAGCGTGAGCGCGTTGTCGATCCAATCGCACATCTCATAGCCGTCGAGAGGTCCGTTCGCCACCGCCGGCGTGAAGGAGAAGCTGCCGGGATAGAGCTCGGGAAGGTCAAAGTGAAAATCGACCGTGTGGATATCCCCGGGCGACATCGGCGAGAGGACGACGTTTTCCCCTCCCGTGTTGATCCCCGCAAAGTCGATACCCAGGTGATTGCGGAGGACGAAGCCGACGTTAGGGGACTTGAGCGGCTGCTGGGCGCGCACGCTGATCCTGACGATCACGCGGCCGTGGGGCTCGAGCAATTGCAGCGGACGACCTTGGGAATCGAGGGCGGCGATGCCGATGATCTCGGCGTTCTTGTTGCCGTGCCGGAAGTCGATGTTAGGAATCGTTTCGACGATCTCGGGCGCAATGGATGGAGCGGTCTTTTCGGGCTTCGTTTCGGCGCTATGCAGCTTAACGTAGGCGGTGTCCTTCTCCGACATTCGCGCCAAGTACTTACTGATGACGTCGCCGGGCTTGCCGATCTCAACGAGCTGTCCGTTTTCGAGCCACATCGCTTGGGTGCCGATCGCCTTGACGTCGGCGATGGCGTGAGAAACGAAAACGATCGTGACATCACGCCGGTGCAGCTCATGCACTTTCCTCATGCATCTTTGACGGAAATAGTAGTCGCCCACGGCCAGCGCTTCGTCGACAAGCAGGATCTCGGCGTCGACGTTGATCGCGACAGCGAAGGCCAGCCGTACCAGCATGCCCGAGGAGTAGGTTTTGACAGGCTGATTGATGAAGTCGCCGATCTCGGCGAACTGCTCGATATCGTTGTATCGCCGCTTAATCTCGGCAGTGGAGAGCCCCAGGATCGTGCCGTTGAGGAAAACGTTCTCGTGTCCCGTGAACTCGGGGTTGAAGCCGGCTCCCAGCTCCAGCAGAGACGACACCCGGCCGTTAATCTCGACTTCGCCCAGGGTAGGAGGAAAGATGCTGGCGGCGAGCTGCAGGGCCGTGCTTTTCCCTGAACCGTTCTCGCCGACGATGCAAAACGTCGCCCCGCGTTCCACCTCGAAAGAAACATCTCGCAGGGCCCAAAAATCGCGGTGGTAACTACGGCGGTTGAAGGTAAGCAATTCCTTGAGCCGATCGCCGGGGGAGCGGTAGATCGGGTAGCTTTTTGAGACGCTACGGAAGGCGAGGGAAGGCATTTTCCGTTGAGCTGTTGAGACGTTGAGCCGTTTTCCGTTGAGCCGCTACCCGTTATTTCCGGCAGTCTTGACAGAGGCCACTATTTCACTCTCCTGCACCCTGTGCCGTAAGTGGATCTGTTTCCCGCTAGCCGGCACGCTGATCCGAGCGGTGCCCGCGGGGCAGTCGGCTCAACGGAAAACGGCTCAACGGCTCAACATAACTACAATACATCCGCGAACCCGCGTTTGCTGTGGCGAAAGAACAGGCCTCCGGCGAAGAAGGCGGTCAGGGCGAACGCGGTCAGCGCCAGGAAGTCGGCCCAGGCTGGGGCTTGGGTTCCCAGGATGCAGTCGCGATAGGCCCTCACGACGTATGTGAGCGGATTCAGCTTCAATACGATCGAGAGCTGTCCCTTGAACTGCCCCTCGAAAAGGAAGATGGGAGTGAGCCAGAACCACGCTGTTAGCAGGACTGTCAGAACTTGGGCGGTGTCACGCAAATAGACTTGTAACGCGGCGGCGATCCAGGCCAGCCCAAGGCTCAACATTCCGACGACGAGGAAGTAAATCGGCAGCAACAACAATGCAGGGCTGAGGTGGTGATCCCGAAACCCCACAATCCCGATCAACAGCACCAGGGCCAGCAGATGGCTGATCAGCGTCGAGAGGAAGATGCTGAGCGGAACGATCTCGGCCGGGAAGACGGTCTTTTTGATGAGGCTGGCGTAATCGACCAACGATGAGGCCGAGCGCTGCAACGTCTCTGAGAAAAGCAGCCAGGGCAGCATCCCGGCAAACAGGAACAAAGGATAACTGTCGGTGACCTCTCCCGGAGGCAGGCGCATGCCAAAGGCGTAGACGAAGACGAATGTATAGACGGCCAGCAGGACCAGAGGATGGATGATGCCCCACAGCCAGCCCACCACCGAGCCCACATAGCGCTGCTCGAAGTCCCGCCGGACGAGCTGGTAGAGCAAGCTGCGGCTACGAACTAGATTCCGCAAGAAATGAGTTCCGGGCAGGGGCATGGGGGCCGTTGAGCCGTGTTCGGTGCTGGGGCGGCGAGTGGGTTAACTGGGATTCGGGATCAGGTACGATTCAACACTCGGCCCGGCGAGGGCGGACAGGTCGCGAGTGCGTCCGCGGGAAGTACTCCAACCATAGCAGAAGCACGCCACGAAGGGGCCAGGATTCTGCTAAGTCTATTTTCTACAGTGATTTATCGTTCGGCAAAAAGAAAGTAGCGCGGGGGTAAAAAGAAAAGTGGCGCGGGCCGACCACCCGCGCCACCGGTCTCTTGTGGGTTCGCAAAGAGAAGCAACTGGCAGTTTTGTTATCTGCAGTCTCACTACTAGAGACGGTTGAGGAGCGGGTTTTTTCGTCACGCGCGAAGAAAAAACTTGCCGCCAGAACGCCTGGAGATCTTAAGTCGTTGAAAAATAGATACTTTTCATGTCCTCCATGATACAATTGAATCAAGCGCCCTCTCACCTCCAGACTTTTTCGCCTCCTGGGGCGTCTTCATAGTTGCTTGGAGCGAGAATTTGATCTTCCGCGAGGTCGAAGACAGGGACCTGATCCTGCGCAGCAGGGGCGGCGACGTGGAGGCCTTCAATGTGCTGGTCTCGCGCTGGGAAAAGCGCGTCTACAACTACCTGTTGCGGCAGCTCAAAGGCCGCGAGGACGCCCTGGACCTGACCCAGGAGACTTTCCTCAAAGCCTATCAGAGCCTGGGCCGGCTTCAGGAACTGGAGCGCTTTCCGCAGTGGTTGTTTCGGATCGCGCACAACGAAGCGGTCTCGCTTTTCCGGCGTAACAAGCGGCTGGTGGATGAAGAGGTTCCCGAGGCCAGCGAAGGCGGTTCGGTTAGGGTTGCGGGATTGGCTGTCTACCCGGCGGAACTGAGCCTGGCGGTGGAACGGGCCTTGGACTTGTTGACGGCCGAACAACGGGAGACGGTTGTGCTCAAGGTCTACCACGGATTCAAGTTCGACGAAGTGGCGGAGATTGTTTCGTGTCCTGTTTCGACTGTGAAGTCACGGCTTTACAGCGCTTTTGAGGCATTGAAAGGCACGCTGGCTCCGGCTGCCAAGCACGGCGTTTGAGCAGGCAGGCGAGAAAATTCCGGCTGGCTCCGGCATGAGGAGGTTGTGAAGATGGCGCCCCACGATTTGCGGGATTACTTATTTGATGAGCTGACCCCTGAGCAGCGGGCCGAGGTGGAGGCGCATCTAGACACTTCGGCTGAAGCGCGCGAGGAATTGGAGCGCTTGCGACTGACGCACAAGGCGCTGCTGAGCGTCCCGGATGAGGAGATTCCGCGGCGGATCGCGTTTGTTTCCGACAAGGTATTTGAGCCTTCCTGGGCGATGCGGTTGTGGCGGGAGTTGTGGGCCGGCGCTCCCCGTGTCGGATTCGGCATGGCCGCGGTGATCGTCGCGTTCTTTGGCGGCTTGTGGCTGGTTCAGCCGACGCTTACCGTTGACAGCGGCGGGTGGCGGGTAGCCTTCGGCCAGCCGGAGCAGGCGGTCGTCGAGCCGCCTCCGGAAAGCAGAGGCGCGGTTGACCCAAACCTGACCGAAGAGCAGGTCCGAGCGGTGGTTGCCGAAGTGGTTGGCCGCTACGGCACGGAAAGCGAGGCACGGCTCCGCCGAGACCTGGCCGCGTTGGTTTCCATGCAAGGTTCTGAATCAGACGTCCGCTTGCAGGCAGCCGTGAACGGTCTGCGCGGAGAGACGGAGCAAGCTTGGCGGCTGCTGAAAACAGAAATCCAGTCGATCACCTATACCACTTCGGCGGAAATGCGGCCCGTGGGATTGCCAAGGTAACAGCCAGAGGTAATGGAGATGACCCAAGCGGCGCTCACATTCTTATTGGTTGTGGCGGTTGCGGCCACTGGCGCCGCGCCGCCGGCCGAGCTGACCCCTGCCTCTCGCGAACTGGGCGCCGGCCTGCGAACTGTCGAGCGGTCAATCGACCGCGGTTTCGGCGGCGTCTCGATGGTTATGATCGGCAATACTCGGGGCGGGTACTTGCAAGGCTTTGGGGCCGTTTTCACGCTGGAAGTCAACGTCGTGCCGATGGCCAACGTGAGTCCCTTCAAGCCGTCGTATACCGAACAGGAATTGCGCCAGCTCAATCAACGCAAGCGCGGCCGGCTTTCAGAGCTGGAGGAACTTGGCGCGGGCATTTTGGTCAAGGAGGCCGGCAAGCTAGGCGCCATACCTGAAGAGGAGCAGATGGCCCTCATGATCTCGCTGTTTCATTTCACCTGGGAAGATACCGGCGATCTGCCGGCGCAGGTCGTCATCCAAGCGCCTCGGCGTGCGCTGCTCGACCGCCAGGCCGGCCGAATCAGCGAGCAAGAACTTGCCAAGCGCCTGACGGTGAGGCGTTTCTAGGGGGCTTTGTTGGCTGACGGTCCGGTTTCCACGACTCATGGCGAACAGCCGCCGGTCAGGCCTCAACCTGCCAGCGCCGAGGAATCGCGGGCAACACCGGCGGGGGTGATGCCGATGCGTCTCGGCGAGCGCCTCATCGCAAAGGGCCTTCTCGGGGCCGGCGATCTGGAACGCGCGCTCGAGATACAAAAAGAACGTGGCGACAAGCTGGGCAAGATCCTAACGGACTTGGGGTTTGTGGCGCCGCGCGACGTCCTGGCAACGCTGGCGGAGCAGCTTGAGGTTCCTCTGGTTTCCAGCCAAGATTTCCCCCCGGTCGTGCCGGATCTCGAGCGAATCACACCGCGCTACATGCGGCAGTTTCACTTCCTTCCTTTCCGCCAAGAGGATTCAACGGTGACGGTCGCAATGGGCGATCCGCTGGATTTCGAGACTCTCGCGACGCTTCACAATCTCACCGGGCTTCGGGTCAAGACAGCTCTGGCAGCCGAACAAGAGATCCTCGATGCGATCGACAAATACCATGGCGCGGAGGAGCGGGAAGAATCTGAGTCAGATTACGGTTCCCTCAGCGGTGACGAGTCGGCGGAGATCGAGCAACTTCGCGACATGGCAAGCGAGGCGCCGGTGATTCGGCTGGTCAACAACATGATCTCCTCGGCGATTGATCTGCGGGCAAGTGACATTCATCTGGAACCGTTTGAAAAGGACTTCCGCATCCGATTTCGCGTCGATGGCGTGCTGCAAGAAGAGGAGCCTCCGCCGCGAGAGCTGCGGGCGGCGGTGACCTCGCGCATCAAGCTCATGGCGAAACTCAACATCGCCGAGCGGCGGCTGCCCCAAGACGGCCGCATCAAGATCAAGGTTGTCGGGCACGAAGTCGACCTTCGTGTTTCCACCTTGCCGACGCTCTATGGCGAGAGTGTCGTGATGCGTTTGCTCGACCGCAGCGCCACCGATTTCTACGATCTGACGCGGCTGGGCTTTGACGAGTTCATGATGTCGCGGATGGAGTACTACACGTCTCTTCCGCATGGCGTGTTCCTTGTTACCGGGCCGACCGGTAGCGGCAAATCCACGACGCTTTATTCGGCCCTGAAGCGCATCAACAAGACCGAGCGCAAGATCATCACGATCGAGGACCCGGTCGAATATCAAATGGACGGGATCAACCAGATTCACGTCAACTCGCAAATCGGGCTGACGTTCGCGAAGGGCTTGCGGCACATTGTGCGGCAGGATCCCGACGTGATCATGGTCGGTGAGATTCGTGACCGCGAGACCGCTGACATCGCGATTCGCTCGGCGCTGACCGGTCACTTCGTTTATTCCACGCTGCATACGAACGACGCACCGAGCGCGATTACGCGTCTGACAGACATGGGGGTCGAAAACTACCTCATCAACTCGTCCATTGTCGGGGTGCTGGCACAGCGGCTGGTGCGTGTGATTTGCAGCGAATGCCGCCGGGAAGATGAAACGGTAATGTCGCCGGCGGGAACGAACGTCCAGACCTGGCGCGGAACCGGTTGCGAGCACTGTCGCCGAACCGGCTATTCGGGCCGCGTCGGCATCTTTGAACTGATGGATCTTAACGAAGAGCTAAGAAACCTGATCATGCAGAATGCCGACGCTGGGCGGCTAACGGAGGCGGCAAGGAAGAACGGCATGCGCAATCTGCGGGAGGACGGCTGGGAGAAGATCGCGCTTGGCGTGACATCGGTGGAGGAGGTTGTGCGGGTGACGCAAGAATTCTAGTACGTTGATCCGTTGAGCCGCTGAGCAGTTGAGCCGTTGATTGCGTACTGTTGCGGTCAGTTCGAGAGGATTGAGGTGGTCCAGCAACCGGGACGGGCCAACGGATAAACGGCTCAACCGCTCAACGGATAAGCCGATGCTAATCGAGACATTTCGTGATTTGGACGCCTGGAATGCGGCTCACGAGCTTGTCCTAGCCGTTTATCGATTGACGCGCAAGTTCCCGAAGGATGAACTGTTCGGTGTAACTTCGCAGGTGAGAAGAAGCGCGACTTCGATTCCAGCGAATATAGCGGAAGGATTCGGGAGGCATGGAACGAAGGAATTTCTGAGGTTCATTCGAATTGCGAACGGATCGCTGCAGGAGACGAAATACTTCCTGTTACTAGCGAAGGATCTGGGCTATATGACTCCAGAGGAGCACGCCTCGGTGACCGAGTTCTCTGACCGAACCGGCGCTCTGCTAGGTGGCCTACAAAGGTCTCTGACTAAGCAGTTGGAGAGAACCGAAGAAACTCGAGCGGCCAGCGGATAAACGGCTCAACGGCTCAACCGCTCAACGGACACATGTACTATCGCGCCCTAGCTGCCAATGGCAAGATCCAGACCGGGACGTTGTCTACTGACGACGACCAGGCGGCGGCTCGGGAGCTGCGGCGGCTGGGGTTGACTCCTGTCTTTATCGGCACGGCGAAGCCTTCGGGTTTTTCTTTCCAGATGCAGCGGTTCGGGGGCCGGCGGTCTCGCGATATTCTGCACTTTACCGAAGAGATAGCGACGCTGCTCAATGCGGGCATTCCGCTCGACCGGGCGCTCTCGATCACCTCGGATCTGACTGAACGCCCGCAGTTTCGAGAGGTGTTGAGCGACGTCACTCAGGCTCTGCGGTCCGGCAAGTCGTTCGCCGACAGCCTGGGGACGCGGCCGGAGTATTTCTCCGATCTGTACCTCAATATGATTCGTGCCGGCGAGGTTAGCGGCACCCTGGCGTTGACGATGGACCGCCTGGCGGGATTTGAGCGCTCGCGTGATGAGCTGCGGGGGTATATCGTCTCGTCGCTGACTTATCCGGCTTTGCTGGTCGTGGTTGGAGCGGGCTCGGTTTTCGTTTTGCTGCGCTTTGTGATTCCGCGCTTCGCGGAAGCATTCACGCAGTCAAACATCGTGATGCCGCTGCCGATGCAAGTACTGCTCACCGCGAGCGACATTGTGCGCACTTGGGGCGTGGCCGCGATCGCGCTGCTGGTGATCGGGATCGCGGGGTTGCGGTTCCACATTCGCACACCGGCGGGCCGCTTGGCATGGGACCGCTTCAAGCTGCGCGTGCCGCTGCTGGGTGAAGCGCTGCTCAAAGCGGATACGGCCCGTTTCGCTCGCGCCATGGGGACGCTTGTCAAGAGCGCGGTTCCGCTGGTGCAAGCCATCAGCATTGCGCGCGGGATTCTGGGTAATCGTGTTTTATCAACCGCTCTGGATGCTGTCGCACTCGGAGTCAAGCGCGGAGAAGGCCTTGCCGGTCCGCTGCGCAAAACGAAGAAATTTCCGGAATTGGCCGGGCATCTGCTGACCGTCGGCGAGGAAACCGGCCACCTCGACAGTATGTTCGAGCGCATGGCGGACATCTACGACAAGGACACGCGCGATGCCATTAAGCGATTTACGGCTCTATTTGAGCCGGTCGTGATTCTGTTCATGGGCTTGATCGTGGGCGCCATGATCCTGAGCATTATGCTGGCAATTACGAGTATTCAGCAGACGGGGTTGTAGTTACGTTGATCCGTTGAGCGGTTGAGCCGTTCAACCGGCGGCGCAACGGGAAACAGCTCAACGTCTCAGCGGCTCAACGGATCAACGTCCGCTATCATGACCATCATCCAGACAGCTTCGAGATCGACAATGAGTGTAACGAAACGGGGGCATGAGATGAGAGAAACATCCCGAAGGAGCGATCGGCGGCAGCAGCGCGAGGCCGGTATCACGCTGATCGAGATGCTGGTGGTCATCACGATCATCGCGCTTTTCTCGGCGATTGCTTATCAGCGCCTGACACCGGCGCTGGACGAAGGGCGCAAGACCGCCGCCAAGACCCAGATCGAGAGCCTCTCTGCCGCTACTCAGTTGTTCAACATCGAGAACGGCCGCTTCCCGAGCCAAGAGGAGGGAATCGACGCCCTGCGGCGGTACCTGCAAAAGGACATTCCCCTCGACCCTTGGAAACGCCCCTACGTCTACCGCTTCCCCGGCCAGCACGGCCCTGAGCCCGACATCATCTGCTACGGCGCGGACGGCGAGGAAGGCGGCGAGGGTCCGAACGCGGATATCGCTAGTTGGAAGTGATGTGTCCGTTGAGCCGTTGAGCCGTTGAGCCGGGCCAACACCGCAACGGCCCAACCGCTCAACGGATCTGCTCTGTCGAGCCTCCTCATGAACGTTTCTACTATTAGTTCACCCTTCGTCTTTCTGCCCGCTGCGGGCGTCTTTGCTAGATGTGAGGGTAGGTTCGCAAAGGCCGCTCCCGCGATCCGGCGCTAACACTGCTGGTGCGCGCAACGCGCCGCACCTAGCAACCCGTGGTGCAAGTCCGAGGACGCGAAAAAAGGGTACAGTCAGCCAATTTCCTTTCGGAAAATCGCTGATTTTAAAGGGACTGGAGAGGCGGAAATTCGTGACAGCCCCCCATTTTCGCCGAGCACACTTTTGCGGCGGGCGGCTAGGGTTCAACGGCTCAACGGCTCAACGGCTCAACCGCTCAACGGAATCAGGCATCACCCTGATCGAGCTAATGGTCGTCATGGGGATCATCGCGTTGATGGTCAGCATCGCGTACCCCACGCTGACCAGAGGGCTCGACGGCTTACAGCTCAAAACGTCGGTGGGGCAAGCAGGCGCTTTCTTCAACATCGTCCGTCAAACGGCTGATCGCAGGCAGCAGCCGGTGCAGTTGACCGTCGACCCCGAGCAGAACCGGCTGATCGCCGTCGCCGTGGATGGCGGCTGGGACGATCAACTGGCGTTTGACAACCGCATCCGTGTGGTGTTTCCGGCGCA
The DNA here is from genome assembly GCA_965226185.1 of Bryobacterales bacterium. GTDB lineage: Bacteria > Acidobacteriota > Terriglobia > Bryobacterales > UBA6623 > CBDCYS01. The sequence continues at coordinate 103,530 of CBDDCT010000007.1, read as the reverse complement.
GCCGGCGAGTCTCATTCTGTATCCGGGACACCCCGAGCCTCGCTTCCGGCTCTTACTCGCCAATGAATCGGGTGGCCGGGGCGGATTGCAGGTGAATGTCTTCACGGGCGTGCCGGAGAATTGGGATGGGGGAACCGTTGAGCAGTTGAGCCGGTTTTCCGCTGAACCGTTGAACCGTTGAGCCGTATCTGAATTTGATCGCTTTTGGACGCGCGGGGATTGGACAGAGAAAATGCTCGGGTTTCGGAGAAGCAGGTTGTCGCGCCAGTCCACAGTCCGGCGTTGCGCGTCAGGAAGTGTCCCAACGATTCTCCACCGAGTCCCAGCCGCCCAACGGATTAGCGGCTCAACGGCTCGACGGCTCAACGGATCAGCGGCTCAACGGCTCAACCGCTCAACGGCTCAACGGACTTCCGGCTTCAGCCTGCTCGAAATGATCGTTGCGACAACCGTGCTCTCGCTGGCGATCGTTGGGCTGCTTGGGCTGATTCGCGGTTCGCTGGCAAACGCCGCGCGCGTGCGCGAATATGATCGGGCGGCGATGCGGGCGCGCTCGACGATGACGGAGCTTCTGGCAACCGACCCTCTGCCTCTCCCCGCAACACTCTCGGGCAGGTATGACGACAACTCCGGCTGGAACGCCACGACGACTCCCGCCGAGATGCCGGTCACCCCGCGGCTCGGCGGCGTCATGATCGCAAGAGTCAATCTCACCGTCTGGTGGAACTCGGAGGGACGCCGCAAGACCGCGGTCTTTGACGGCTTTCGACGGCTCCGGATCGGCCTGGAACACGAGGACTTGCTTCCGTGAGACCTTTCTCCCAGCCCCGTTTTCCGGAGTGTCCGATTCAGAAGTCGTGCCGGCCAAGGCTGATTTCCTTCCGCCGGCTTATGCCCCGTTTCCAATACGCAGCTTCCGCCAGCCGGGAACAACGGAGCTACGGAACAAGCGGGCAGCGTCGCGGCATGACCCTCATCGAAGTTCTCGTGGCGGTTGTCCTAATGAGCATGCTTTCAGTGGGCCTATTTACGGCGTTGCAGATCGGCGCGACCTCGTGGCAAACCACGCGCGCGCGGCTGATGCTCGACCGCCGGGTTGCCACGGCGAATGCGATTCTGCACTCATCGTTCGCGAGTATCGTCCCGCTCGAGGCGGAGGTGCCTGCCGAGCGAGCTGTGGGTGTGGGCAGGCTGTTGTTCTTTCAGGGCGAACCCGATGCGATGCGCTTCGTGAGTTCGTACTCGGTGACTGAGGGAGTCCGGGGCGGGCTGCGGATCGTCGAACTCCAGGTTTCCAGCGGCGGGAAAGGGCTCCGCATTCTTCTGAATCAGTTGCCTTATCTAGGTCCGCTGAGCGCCGGGAGCCTGGTGGCCGGTCGAGTTTCCGGCCCGGACTTCCCGCGGGGACGGATCATTTTTTCGCCGATCCGCGCCTCGCCTGCGTCGCTGATCATCGCCGACGAACTTGCGACATGCAATTTCTCCTACTTGCGGCGTTCGCGCAGACAAGGCGAGCCGACGGCGTGGCTTCCCTATTGGGGCGAGCGTGACTCGCTCCCGGCCGCCATTCGAGTAAACCTCTCGCCGTTGTCGCGGGATGCCCGAGTACTGCCCGTCTCGATCACTGCCGCCGTCCGGGCCGAGTGGGCGCCCGGCGACAGGCAAGGGGCGCGCAGGGGGCCCGCCAGTCGATATTTGGTACCCCGGCGGCAGCGTTGAGGCAAGTCGAATTCGGACAAGTCGAATGGGACGAGGAATAGCAGCGGAGCCAAGGCTGACGGCGGCGGCCGTGGCGGACCATGGCGGGCAAAGGCCGCGCGGGCGTTTGGGTTTGCCTGGGCAGGCAAGAGCGCCTGTCCCTGCCGGGCGGCGCGGCAGTGCGCTCTTGGCGGTTCTTTGGTTTTCGGCGGCGCTATCGGCCATTGCTTTCGCCCTGTCGATGACGGTTCGCACGGAACTGGATCGGGCCGCTCTCAACGTCGATTCCACGCGCGCCTACTTTCTCGCTCAAGGCGCGATCGAGATCGTGATGAAGAGGATGCAAGAACGTCCGCCCCAAGACAATCCCGGGGCGCCAGGTTTCCTTCCGGGCCAGCGGTTCATGCGGATTCCTTTCCCGCAAGCCGTGGTCGATATCGAGATTATCGGCGACAGCGGCAAATTGAATGTCAACACGGCGCCCCCGCAGGCTTTGGCGCATTTGTTGGCGGCCACTGGGCTGGATCCGTCCGCCGCGGTCGGAATTGCCGCCAGCATCGTCGAGCTTCGCCGCGGTCCCGCTCAAGCGGCAAATTCAGAGGCGCCTTCGTCTTTCTCGCGCCCGCGCACGTCTTTCAAAGAGTTAGAGGAACTGTTGATGGTCCCCGGCGTTACACCAGATCTGCTGTACGGCACTTATCGGCGAAACCCGGCGGGTCAGCTCGTGCGCCTGGGCGGCTTGTATCACCACCTGACGCTGCTAGGCTCCAGGAACATTGACGCGAACTATGCCTCGGTCGAGGTCTTGCGGGCGGCGGGCCTGGCTCCGGCTGACATTGACCGCATTGTCACGATTCGAGCGCGGCGGCCTGTGACCGCGGACGACATACGGGACCTTGGCGCCCAGAACGAGGGCTTTTCGGTTGGTGTTCGGGGGTCAACGAGCCACTACACGGTTTGGGCGACGGCACGGCTCAGCAATGGGCGAGCCACCCGAACCGTCGGAGCCCGCGTCCTTAGGGGGGGCGGGACGCTTGGCGTGCAAGCAGTCCGCTGGTTCGACATGGCGTTTTAACCGCGTATGTGGATGAATCGCATTTTTCGGGTGGGTACTGGATGCGGCATTGAGATCCGGGGTTCGCGCCTCAATGTCATGGCTGTGAGGTCACGTCCGAGCGGCGTTGCTTTGCTCGGCCGGATCACGATTGAAGATTTCCGGGAACGCCCGCCCCAGGACTGGGGTGCGGAGTACAACGATTTCTTGAAGGGGTTGCGGCTGTCGCATCTTTCCTGCTCTGTCAGCTTGCCCCGCAAGGACGTCATTGTGCGCGAGATCCATCTCCCCGTCATGCCTCGTAAGGAGCTGGCGGCAGCCGTGGGTTATCAGTTGGAGAGCCTTCATCCGTATGAGCAAGATGAGGTCTATCACACCTTCGCGCCGCTTCGAGAGATGAGCGAAGGGATGAGCCGGCTTCCCCTCGCGGTCGTCGTCGCCGAGAAGGCGAAGATCGATCAATACGCATCCACTTTCGAGGCAGCCGGCATTGCGGTCGAGACGTTCACGGTCGCGGCGGCAGCCTTCTACGCCGGTGTCCGGGTGCGCTGGGACTCGCCGCCGGTTCCGTTTGTTATCGCCGATTTCACCGAAGACGGTTTGGAGATCTATGGGGAAGGAAGGGCGCGGCCGCTGTTTAGCGCGCGGTTTGACCTGGAGTCGATACCGGCGGAACGCGCGTTGCAGTTGGCTGGGGCCGACTTGAGGCTTGAAGAGGCGGAACGGGCTTCCATTGTTCTGACCGGCGGCTCCGAGTCTGACGAGGAAGAAGGCCACAATTCACGGCTCTTGGAAGTCGGCGGACCTTTTGAGCCGCGTTCGGTGGAGGAAATACTGCCCTCTCTGGGAAGTCCGGACGATGCCTTCGATGCCAAGCGCAACGCCGCCGCGCTGGCGGTTGGGCTGGAAGCCGCTTGTCCGCGCCTGGGCTGGCGCGCCAACTTGTTGCCCCCGGAAAGGCGAAAAAAGAGCGCGCGATGGATGTATCTGCCGACGGGAGTTCTTGCCGGGGCCTTGCTCCTTTTGGGTTTGGCGTTTCTGCTGCGTCCATTGATGCAAGACCGCGATTACGTCAGTGCGGTTCAGGCGGAGGCAGCCAAGCTGGACCAGATTGTCGCGCGGGTAGAACGGCTTCAGGCCGAGACCCAGCACAACAAGGCCCGGCTGGCGCTGCTGCGGTTGTTGCGCCAGCGGACGGAGGCCGATTTGAGCATTGTGAGGGAGCTTTCCAGCCTGCTGCCTGATACGGTCTGGCTGACTCGCCTCGAGGTCAACGACGAAGGTGTCCGGATGCAAGGAGTGGGGGATCGAGCCGCGCCGCTGCTGGGGATCATCAATGACGCCGAGACAGTGGCGGCCGCGGAATTTCTGAGTTCGCTTGTCACGACCGGTCAGGGAGACCGCTTCCAGATCGGCGCCCAGCGGCGGGCCGCTCAGGACCCAATCACCGCCGAAGCTTCCTCCCGGGGAGGCACGGCTGCGTCGGCTCCTAAACCGGCTGCGCCGGCCAATGATGCGGATGGCTCTGCGACGCTATCAACTGTTTCAGAAGCAGAGGAAGCCCCTTCGCGGTAACCGGCGGAGTTTATGCGGAATTGATAAGGATATGCAGATTCAGAGCAGAGAGCGAAAAGCGTTGATCGCACTGGGCGTCGCGCTGGTCCTTTTCGTGATTCTGCAGTCTGATTTCATTTTGCCGCCGGCGGGGTCACCCTCTGCTGACGCCGGCACGGTAGAAGGAGTTGAGCAAGCGTTTCGCCTGGCGCAAGTCAAGGCGCGCCGCAAGCCGCTGGTGGACGCGGAGGCGCAGGCAACCGCAAGAGCGCTGGCGGAGATCGAGAAGCGGCTGCTGGCGTCGGAGAATGCGGCGCTCGCCAAGGCCGAGATGAGACAGCTTGTGGAAGATCTGCTGACGGCCGAGGGAATTGCCATGCGTGGTTCGCGGTTTGGGAACGTCGCTCTCGAGGGGGAAGACTACGCTCAGGTCCCGTTGATCGCGGACTTCGAGTGCCAGATTGAGCAGTTCGTGAACTGGATGACGGCGGTGGCGAATGCCCCTCAGTTGCTTTCCACGCGGCGAATTCAACTCAACCCGGGCAAGCGGGAGACCAAATCTGTTCGCGTTCAGGTCGCGGTTTCGGGATACTTGCCCGCCTCGCGGACCCCGGAGCTTGTCCGATCAACCGCTTCGAACGGAGCGACGCTATGAGTCGAAAACTTCTCCTGATCAACGTCCTGTTGCTGGGCCTGCTGATCCTGGGTGTGGCCGTGCTGGTGGGTCAGGTCAAGGACGCTCAACAGCGATACGCCCTTCTTGATCTGATACCTCCGAAAGAGGCGCCAGCCTATCCGGCTCCGGCTTCTCCGCCAAGGATGCGCCAGCGCGACTACATGCCTGTAGTCGATCGGCTGCTGTTCTCGCAAGACCGGAATCCCGTTGTCGAAGTCGAGGTGCCGCCCGTCGAGATCGAACAGAGGCCGGCCTTGCCGCTTCTAGTGGGACTGATGGATCTGGGTGACGGGCCCATCGCGATGATGGCTGCTAGCGCCAACGGCACTCCCCGGCCGCTGGTCGTAGGCGAGAAGGTAGGAGACTTTACTTTCGTGGCGGCTCAGGGCGAAACCCTCACTCTCGAATGGAACGGACAGCAATTCGAAGCCACCGAGGCCGAGCTAAACGGCGCGGACGGAGCCGAACCCAATCCCAAACCGCGAGTCCAAGCGCGAGCTTCCGGGCGGCGGCCCGCGGCAAAGTCCAGCACCCGGCTCGGCAGTGATAGCTCAAAGAGCGTTAGCACGAAGTACTACATAGGCCAGCCGCTGAGCGGGCAAGCCGGCCGCCGCTCCGCTGACCCCGCGGACGGCGTCGCCGACGGCACCGAGTCGGACGGTTATACGCGGAGAGTCCGAGAGACGCCGTTCGGGGCGCAGCATTGGTGGGAAAAGAAGCAGCAGTAGTCCAAGGAGATCGTGGTGATGATTCGTCAAGTTTGGCTTGTGATGGTGCTGTTTAGTCTTCCCTGGTCCGCCGGGGCGGAGCAGAAGGACGCCCCCGCGAAGAAGGAAAACGACAAGACTGCTCAAAAGCAAGCACTCAAAGACGGCGAACACATGAAGCAGACGCCGTTCGGCCTGATGAAGCAGGGGCCGGCCAAGAAGTCGGCCGAGCCGGACGTGGGCCGCTTTGTTGAGGTCGAGGAACAGGGCGATACGATCATCTTCCGCCGCCGCACGCCATTTGGACAGCAAGTATGGAAGAGGCAGAGAGAGCAGTTGTCCGAAGTTGAGAAGAAGATGCTCCAACGCCAGCGGAAGACAGTTCAGGCGGCGAAGCCCGGCCAGGGGCCCTCCGCGGGAAGTCCCCAAAAAAAGGCTCGGAAGTAGAAAACTGGCTCGATCCGCCATCGACTTGAACGCTGAGAAAGTTGTTTTAGGAACTTAATGCGAACTATCGTCATTTTCTTAATGTTCTTCGTGCCGGCCCTGACGCCAGGAGCGCAGCAACCCCCTCCCAAGCCGGATCAGGAAGCCCCATCCGCTGATCCGGCCGCCGAGGCCGATGGCCAGGCCGCGCAGCCTGCCGCCGCGCCACAGCAGCCCGCGCAGCCGACCCCGGCGGCGGGCGCTCCCGACCCCCAGGCGGCACAGGGCCAAGCTCAGGCGGACCAAGCTCCAGCCGGGCAAGCTCAACCGCAAGGGCAGGCGACGCCCACGCCATCAGGCGGCATCTCATTCCGCAACTTCCGGGGAGCCAGCTTGTTTGAAGTCGTTGACATTCTGGCGCGTCAGCTTGAGATCAACTACATTCTCGATCCAAGCGTGTCCGACGGCACGGTGACGATCAATACCTATGGAACCCTCCAGCGCGAAGATTTGTTTCCTTTGTTTGAGACGATCCTTCGCATCAACGGCGTGGTTGCGGTCAAAGTGGGCAACCTCTATCGCATCGTGCCCGCGGACGGGGTTACGCGATTGCCGATCAGCCCGCAGGTGGACGCGCGGGACAATCTGCCCGATGACGAGCGAATGGTGTTGAACGCCATTCAGCTGCGTTACACGCTGGCCACGGAGCTGGTCGACGTCCTTGAGCCCTTCATGGGCGAAGGCGCGAAGGCAATGGTGGTGGCCCAGGCCAACATCTTGCTCGTTCTCGACAACAGCCGCAACATGCGCCGCACGATGGAGCTGATCGAGCTGTTCGACACCGAACAGATGGCCGACCAAGGCATCCGCCTGATTGAGGTCAAGAACGGATTGGCGACAACACTTTCCGCGGAGCTGACGAGCATTTTCTCGGCCTTTTCACTGAACCAGCAGCAGTCTCCGGTGCGCTTCGTTCCGCTTCAGCGCATCAATACGATCCTGGCCGTAAGCGCCAACGAGCGCATGTTTGAAGAAGTCGATAAGTGGGTTGAGAAGCTCGACAAGCCGATTACCATCGGCGGCATCCAGAACTTCATCTACCGCGTCCAGTACGGTCTGGCCGGTAACCTTGCGTCCACGCTCTTGTCTCTTTACGGATTCGGGGGTGGCGGCTACGGTGGCGGCTACGGCGGCGGCTATGGCGGCGGCTACGGTGGCGGCGGCTACGGTGGCGGCGGCTACGGCGGCGGCGGCTACGGTGGCGGCGGCTACGGCGGCGGCGGCTACGGTGGCGGCGGCTACGGCGGCGGCGGCTACGGCGGCGGCGGCTACGGCGGCGGCGGCTACGGCGGCGGCGGCTACGGTGGCGGCGGCTACGGTGGCGGCGGCTACGGTGGCAGGGGTGGCCGCGGCGGCAGGGGCGGCTACGGTGGCGGCTACGGCTCAGGTGGCGGGATCATTCAGCTTCCCGGGCAGATAGGGTATGGGCCAGGGATAGCTCCCGTGCCGGGGGCGGGCGCGTTAACGGATCAGACGGGCGCCTTGCTCGGCGAGGAAGCCGTCGTTGGAGCGGATCAAACCGTGCGCGGGATTCGCATCGTCCCCGATTTCATCAACAACCTCATCGTCGTGCAGTCGACCGCTCAGGAGTGGGAAGTCATCCGTAAGACCCTGGAACAGCTTGATTTTCCCCCGCGGCAGGTCTTGATCGACGCTCAGATCTATGAAGTTGCGCTTAGCGGCGCCCTGACCAGCGGGGTGTCCGCTTTCCTGCGGGACAGAGGCAGCGACAGCTCCAACGGAAGAAAACTCACCGGAGGATTTGACTCCGTGGGCCGCGTGAGTCTCTCGATCGGCGCGCTGATCGGTAACACACGAGAGCTAGCCGCTTTCCTGGTGGCCAGCCAGGACAACGGCAGAACCCGCATTATCTCGGCTCCTTCGCTGATCGCAACCAACAACATCCCGGCTTCGATTACGGTCGGCCAGGCGATTCCGGTTCTGGCGAGTCGGGGAGTAGCCGCTGGAGTGCAATCGGATGGCTCATCGGTTTTCGCCAACACCATTAACAGCGTGCAGACGGGTATCACGCTCTCCATCACGGCCAGCATTAACGCCTCCGGGATTGTGACCATGTACATTGAGCAGGAAGTCAGCAACCCGCTGGCGCCCACCGGCGCCATTCAGTCACCGACGATCGACCGCCGCAACGTCTCGACTCAGATTACCGTGGAGGACGGCGCTACCGTCGCTATTGGCGGCATCATCCAGGAGTCCAACATCTTTCAACAAAGCCGCGTGCCTTTCTTGGGCAAAATCCCGTTCCTCGGGGCGGCTTTCGGTTCAACCAGCGTGTCCCGGTCCAAAACGGAGCTGATCGTCCTGTTCACCCCCCGGGTGATCTATGACGAGCACGAGTTGATTTCGGCCAGTGAGGAACTGCGGTCAAGGCTAAAGTCGCTTCGCAAGCTGATGAGAAACTGACTCCGCGCAGCCTGCATTCACGCTTTGGAGGACGGGATCGGAGCTGCCGCTGCTGAAGTTCCTGCATTTGCATCGCTCCAGCCCAGTAGCGGCCGGCTCTCAGGCCGCCCTCCAAGAACTACCCGCGCCCGAATCCGGCCTGCCAGTCACAATCGAAAATCTTTACATCCCCATGCGACCGCCGCGTTAACGATGGAACGGCCGCGATAACGATGGAACGATCGCCGGCAAGGTCAGTTCAGGCGGGCTAGCTGCGCGCTATTGCCCGGCGCCCCACCGGGACATGTTGATCCGGCCGCGATACCAGGCGGACCAGCGGGCTGGGCTAGGTATTTGTTGGCTGCGGCGGGGTGCCGGGATGCAGGGGGCGCCTTGGTGCTAGACTGTTGATGTTCAGTTGTGCTAAACGTATCCAATGTACCCAGGTCCTTCAAGCGGGTGAGCAGTTGATCTGGCTGCTGCCGAGCGGAAACCCGGCTTCTGAGTATGAGGTTGATCCGACGCTGGTCCAAGGCTATCTGGCGCTGATCATACCCATGGCAGCGAACGGCCGAGTGGCCGCTGCGGGCGAGGCTCTGGATCAGTAGATTAACGTCTGGGCGGCGGGAGAATCCTTGCTGCGGCCCAGTAATGTTGATTGTGACCTTGAGCCTTTTTTTCTGGTCTGAGCAATTTTGTGGCGTTTGAGGGCTTGACTCTGTACTTTTGAGTGTGCTAAAAATTGAAGAGTTGTACTATTCCTGTGCGGCGGTGGGTTCTATTGCCAATGTTGTTCCCAGTTCTGAACTGTCGATGCCAGCCGGTAACGACCACGGGCTGGCGGAAGTTCTTCCCACCGATTACGGCCCCGCGGGGTGACTTGCACCGCGTTGTGGGCTGACTGTCCAGGTTGAAGATTAAAGCAGATGAGAAAGTTGTTCCGTGTGGATAGAACCTTGTTGGAATCAATCCAACCTCTTGTGGATAAGAAGGAGAAAATCAATGGCACCTGAATTATGCACTGCGGCGTGGACCTGAGGAGGGCTGAGCCGCAAGGGACCATTGGGAACCCCCGAAAACATGGGGTAAAAAGGTAGGCTGGCAAAGATCCCAGCTTCGCCAGCCAACCCCAAGGAGGTCACCCACATGGTTACCAGACGAAAACAGCATAGCTCCCAAAGGCCCGTCCAACAAGGCCCAGCCGTGACGGCCTCGCGACCCAATAAAATCGGGGCTTCGACGCCTTACCACTTCCGCGGCAAGAAGCCGACTCCCTACGGCGGCTTTCTGCCGGTGGTCGGGAGGGCGCTGATCTGAGAGCCTGGCTATGCGCTATGCATAAAATTTTATGCACTAGCCGTAACGCACTGGAAACACGTCACTTCCGAGCGAGGTTTTGACGACGCGGAATCTGGGCGGGAAGGGAAACCGGGGACGGAGAAGCCAAAAGACCAGTTGCCGAGCTACCACCTCACGACGACCGCCAACCCGCTACGAACGCAGCCACACTCGCAAAGTGAATCTGTGCATAATTCAGGTGGCAGCTTCTAGAAAGTTTTCTGTGGTGGCTGCGCTGGTCTTGATGACGCTGTTGAGTACCGGTGTAGCAAACGCCCAAACCCCTGTGCCTCCTGCGGACTTGGGTGTCGTTACTTGTCAATCTGTAGCGGTTCCCCCGATCGTCAGAGCGGAGGGGATCGCTGAGCTCGTGGGTGACATTATCCTCACGTGCGTAAATATTCCGCCCTCAGGTGGCGGCGAACCCATCAGTCACTTGGTCACCAACGTTAGTGTGTCGTTGAACGTGAACGTCACCAATAATAATGACGGCGCCGGGCTCACGGACGCCGTGCTGGTCATTAACGAAAACAACTGTACTGCCCCTGTCGCCCTGGGCGGCATGGGTATCGGTTCCGCGGCTACCCCCAGTTGCGTGGGCGGAGCTGTAGCTCCAGATAACCGCGTCCAGGACCCGCAATTCGGTGCACTGGCGTCGGCCACTCGTATTGAGTGGAACCTGAATTATGCACCGATTCGGCGTAGCCATCGCCGATGGAGTTGTGGCGGTAGCGGCAGTCGTGTCAACTCAGTGATTTAGCAAGTCGTCTTTTCCTCTGTTTCCCTCCCTGTTTGAGCCGCCTGCCAATCCCGGCGGGCAAAAGCGGGCGGGCAAGCGGCGTGTTCCCAGTACGTTGCGGCGAGTGCATGAAATTTTATGCATGGAGCGCCCCTCAACTCAGCGCACCCTCCACCACCGGCGCGAAGCTCGATCCCGGTGGCCCCATCGCCCGCAGCCGCCGCATCAGCCGTTCAAACAGGCCCTTTTCCTCATAATGATCACTGTAGCTGACACCCGTTCTGCCGGCGTGCCGCCAGATCTTGGCCGCCACGAACAGAAAGCGCAGCCGCGCCGTCGCCAGGGTGGTGTGCCGCAGTGTCTCCACGCTGGCTTGGGCTTCGCGGTTGAACAGCAGCAGCCAGCAGTTGAGGTTGTAGGCCAGCATGGCCAGCTGAAAGTGATTGCGGTTCATGTCAAAGCGGCGCGAGGGATGGGCCGCCAGCCCGGCGTCGTTGTTGGCCTCCTTGATGAGGTTCTCGGCTGCGGCGCGCTGATTGTAAAACCACACCACCGCCGCGATCGGTTCGGCCAGGTTGGTGACAAACACGCGGTAGGTGTAAGCGCTGGTGGCAAACAGCTGGTATTGCTCGGCCGCGCCGGCCGCGGGTTCGTTTTCGTAACGCAGCGCCAGGAAACGACAGGCCCGCGCCCAGCCCTGCGGCTGGTAGAGGAATTCGCATTCCGCATCCGCATCGCTGTGGGGCGAGGGCTTCCAGGCCGCTTGCTGCAACTGCTCGACCAGCCGCCTGGTCTTGCGCGCCACGATGACGAACTGACAAGCCGCCTTTTCATAGGCCTCCACCGCCTCCCAGCAATAAAACCCGGAATCGGCCCGCGCCAGGATTTTCTTCACGCCGTGCGGCAAAGCCCGAAAGGCGCTCTCGAGGTGGGCGGCGATCTGCCGGCCCGTGGGCCGGTCGCCGTTGCGCAACCCGCCCATCAGGTATTCGCGCGTCTCGGCCAGGAAAGTCAGTATCGGCTGGTAGCTGCGCTTGCCCTTGTTCTTGGGGTTGTAACTCTTGCGCCCGCCCATCTGGCGGCCGTAGAGCGTGTGCACGGTGGTGTCGGTGTCCAGCGTCACCGTCTCCAATTTCACCTGGGCCGCGGCCCAGACTCGTTCCCGCAGCTGGCGCTGAATGGAAAGGATCTGCTTCGCCACGTTGAGGTGCAGCGAGGCCAGAAAGCGCCACAGCGTGGACTGCGGCGGCAGACGCGTCACTTGCAAGATGCCGGTCAAGATGGGGTCGCGGGCGATGAAGCGGAGTTGGTTCAGCCGCGCAAAGCCGACATAGAGGCCCAGCACGAGGGCCAGCACAAACTGGTAGAGGCTCATCACACGGGTGATTCGTTTGTTCGTGATGGTTTCTTCCAGCAGCGCCTGGAAGCCGAGTTTTTCGAGCAGGGTGGCGACGGGCAGCAAGCCGCCGTAGGGAGTCAGATTCTTGCCGCGGAAGTGATAAGGCGTGGCAGCCCCGATTTTATTGGGCCGCGGGGCCCTCGCGCCCCGGCCTTGTTTGACGGGCCTTCGGGAGCTATGCTGTTTTCGCTTGGTAACCATTTGGGTGACCTCCTTGGGGTTGACTGGCGAAGCTGAAATCTTTGCCAGCCTACCTTATTACCCCATGTTTTCGGGGGTCCCCCAAATGGCCCCTGGCGGCTCAGCCCTCCTCCGGTGCACCCCGCAGTGCATAATTCAGGTGTAAACATCCATTTGCGCGATGAGGAAAACGAAGCTCGCAATCGCCAGCGATGCCACGACCCATATGCGAGACCGCTCCCGCACGAGAAAAACCGAACTGAGCACAACCAGCGGAACAACTATGAAGGCGAGAACGTAATCTTCCCGGTAGAACGACGCGGTTTCCCAAAAGGAGAAGAACGAAGGGAGCACATCCGGAGACTCACCCAAAGACTCCCGTCCGAGGGCGAAACCAGCTCCCCTCATTCCGATCAAGTGCAACATGACCAGCTTGAGAAACAGGCTGACCACGGCTACGGGCAGCCACATGATGTAGAAGGAAATCAGCTCGTAAAGAATGGACTTTGACCTGCTCACGGTTTACGCGCCCTCCGCCGCGGCAACGGCTCCGAACACGCTCAGCGAGTCTTTCGGCCGGCCGCCACGCCGCGGTTTCAGGTTTCCGCGGGAGCAGCGAAACGGAGCGCTCAACGGGTTCGGCAAGATGCAGTTTTTCTTGCTTCGTTCTTCTATTTTCCAGCTCCAGAAAATTCTCACAAGCATCAACCCCAACCGCGCCTAATTGCACCGTCTCCCGGGAGTCTCCAAGCGGACGCCGACTCTTGGCAAGAGCGTCAAAGACGTCCAAAGCACTGATCTCCGACTCGGCCTCCGACATCGGCGGAACGCCTCGAGGGGGGATCGGCCCAGTTTCGCTCTTCTCCAAGAGTCATGGAAACCGCGCTTCATCCACGGACCAGAGGGCTGAATCTCAGAGAAGAGACCACTATGCCGACAAACCGGGGTCAATACCGATTCCTAACTTATCAGTAGTTCGTGGTGGGAGAAATCCGGGAATGGACCTATACCATCGTCATTTTCGTCGTAAGGCTGGTCGTCCAAGCCGGTATTTCGCCGGGGGTGATTACAGAGTCTTGAAGGCGCACCTGCGTTTCGCAGCTTCAACACGCTGGTGTAAGAGCACGGTTCTCTCCGTCTCATCTTCCCGTTTTGGTTCCGCGCCTCTCGGTTTCTTTACTGAGACGCAGCCTTCGAGGAAGAGCCGGCTATTCGTAAAACATCGTGTGGGGGATCAGCCCAGTTTCACTCTTCTTCAAAAAATAGCGGAAGCCGCGGCTCGATTCGTAATCAGGTTGAGCACCAGCGATGATTTCCGGCAGCACGACGTTATCATCCGGCAGATGGTAGCTGTCAATCATCAGACGCGGACGGTACTTCTTTAGCACCTGAACAGCTCCACGGAAACCTTCACGTTCGGCGCCTTCGATGTCAAGTTTGATGAAATCCACGCGAGGAAGGCCCAGTTCCGTTACCAGACGGTCGATTCGGACGGCCGGAACTTCGAGCGTCTCTTCGCCGGCCTCCCCGACCAAGCTGCTGACACCGGAGTGCTGCCAGCCGAGCCGGCAATTTTCTCAGGGTCTCGGACAGTAGTGTCGCTGGCAAGGAATATCTTGGGGCGCCCACTCTATCGCTCGATGTTCGTTTGCCCGTTGATCCGAGGGCGATTCCGCTCCCAAATGATTCGCAGACCTTGCAGCGTGAGATGCTCACTGACTTCCTGAATAAAACGGGACCCGGGAGCAATCACCTGGGCGTGGCCGCCAGTAGCAACGATCTTCGTGCTGGGACCGAGCACCCCGATCATTTTTTCAAGAATCGAATCCACCATCCCGAGCGTGCCGTGGTATAGGCCCGACTGCAGGCTGGCGACCGTGTTGGTTCCTATGACCGCGGCGGGTTCGCGAATGTCCACGCGCGGCAGCCGGGCGGCGCGCTGGAACAGCGCTTCCGAGGTGATTCCGATTCCGGCGCAGATCACGCCACCCAGGTATTCGGCATTTTCCGAAATCGCGTCGAACGTGATGGCGGTACCAAAATCGACGGCGACGCAGGGTCCGCCGTATCTCTCGAAAGCGGCGATTCCATTTACGATCCGGTCCGCTCCGACCTCCGATGGGTTGTCGGCGCGAATGGTGAGCCCCGTTTCGATCTCGCTGGTGACGAACAGAGGGCTGGTCTCAAAGTATCGCTCCGCCATCTCCCGAAGCGACGAATCCAATTGCGGGACGACCGAGGAGACGATGATGCCGTCGATCTTTGATATATCGAGGCCGGCCAGTGAAAAAAGGTTGCGGAAGAGGACTCCCCAGCCATCAACCGTCTGCCCCGAGTCGGTTTCCAGACGCCAGTGGTCGATCAGCTTCTTGCGGCGATAAACGCCGAGGGTCAGGTTGGTGTTGCCGACGTCGACCGCCAATAGCATGTCAGGGCTCTTCCTCACCCGGCTTGTTCCAGGGGCGCACGCTTCCCGCCAGGATCGGTTCGATCGAACCGTCTTCCTGCTCGAGCAACAGTACGCCGCCCGGGTCGAGACCTGCCGTTGTGCCGTAAATCCTGGAGCCGCCTAACTCCACAACGACATTCTTCCCCCGGGCGTAGCTCGATGCCCGAGAGAAGGCGTTCACGATCGGCTGGGGACCGCGCTCCAGGAACATTTCATAGTATCGCTCACAGTGTTTCAGAACCGCTTGCAGGACGGTTTCCCGCAAGTATTCGCAGCCTGTTTCGATGCGCAGCGACGTCGCGATGTCCGACAGATCAGGGGGCATGGCCGCTTGGTTGACGTTAATGCCGACACCGGCGATTGCGTACCGCACCGAGCCGCTCTCGGCGGCCGACTCCACCAGGATGCCGCAGCATTTCTTGTCGTTCAGCACGACATCATTGGGCCAGCGGATATCGCATTGGACGCCGCAGGCTTCGCCGATGCCCCGAGCTGCTCCCAGCCCCAGGGCAAGGGTCAGCACGGGGGACCGCGCAGCCGCGGGCGGCGGCCGCAGCACGAGAGAGAAATACAGACCGGCGCCGGGCTCGGAAACCCAAGTTCGGCCCAATCGCCCTCGTCCCGAGGTTTGCTCGTCAGCCAGGATCAGAGTACCTTCCGCCGCGCCGTCTTCGGCACGGATCGTGGCCTCCGTCATGGTCGTGTCGATTGTCTCGAACCGATAGACCGGCCTGCCGAAGCGCGTATTTTTAGATGACGTAGCTGTCATTTGACGGGTTGTCTCTAGGCCGTACGGGCGAGGGAGCGGCCGTCGCCCTACTCCAGGCGGAAGCTGATATCGACCGCTTGGGAGGAGTGGGTCATGGCCCCGGCCGAAACAAAGTCCGCGCCGCTGTCGGCGTATTCGCGAATGTTCCGCGGGTTGACGCCGCCCGAAACCTCCACCTTGGCCTGCCCTGCTATTTTGGCGCATGCTTTCCTGACTTCCCCAGGAGAAAAGTTATCCAACAGCATGTGCTGCGCGCCGGCGGCAAGCGCCTCGTCCAGCTCCGCAAGGCTGCGGACTTCGATCTCAACAGGCAGGGTCTGGGCGCGCGCCAGCTCCAGCGCTTGGCGGACACCGCCCGCCGCCGTGATGTGATTGTTCTTGATGAGAATGCCGTCGTAAAGGCCAAAGCGATGGTTCCTGGCGCCGCCGGCGCGGACCGCCAGCTTTTCCAGCCGGCGCAGGCCCGGAGTGGTCTTTCGCGTATCGAGGACCTGGCACCCGCTACCTTCGACCGCTTCGACAAAGCGGCGTGCTGTCGTGGCGATTCCGCTCAACCGCTGCAGAAAATTGAGTGCTGTTCGCTCGATCGTCAGCAACCGCCGGGCCGAGCCTGAAACCCTGGCAAAGATCGTATCGGCGGAGATTGCTTCGCCGCTTTGGCTGAGCAGCGTGACTTGCTCGCCACGGTAAATCTGATCGAGGAGTTCTACTCCGGCCACAACCATTGGTTCGCGAGACAGGAAAAAGCCCTTTGCTTTCGCCTGCGGCGGGACGCAGGCTTCGGTCGTTACGTCACCGGAACCGACGTCTTCTTCAAGCGCACGCCGAATGGCGTCGCTGATTTCCGGGTGATGCCAGTCGGGGCCGGCTAGTTGGACAGGACTAGTCACGATCGCTTGCCAGATTTATCGTAGCGGTCATCATGAGGCTTGCGCTAGGTGGGGCGCTCGATTGAAAGCGGCCCTCAAATTCCAAACCGCGAGTTCTCCGAGAATCGAAAAGTACCTGTTTCATGACCTCAGACGAACGGATACCCGGAACTTGGCACGGGCCGTCGTGCCGGAACGGGTCGTTATAGCCATCGGCGGTGGGAAGACCCCTAGTGTTTTCGACCGCTACAATGTCATTAGCCCGCTTTTCTCACCACGTGGCGAGGCGAAGTGCGTGAGAGGCGCGTCAGTACCTGTATAGTCAAATCGTTGCCGATTGTGGCGGGAAATTTCAGATGACGGGACAGAGGCGCGGACGGAAGTCCGCGCTTCATCAGGGTCGCGTTTCCATCCCGTGCATCCTCTCTGGTTGCGGCTCGTCCGCCTTAGGTGGTGAGAAATGCGGGTTAGTGAACGTGACCTCCACGATGCGGCAGCGAAGCGTGAGCGGCATCTTGCCGAACTTGAAAAGGCACGCGAGGGGGCAACTTCGGGGTAACTTTCCGATTCGGGCGGATTTCGGCCCTCCTAAGTTATGGATTCTAAACACGCGAACGTGGCGGAACTGGCAGACGCGCTAGATTTAGGTTCTAGTGCCCGAGAGGGCTTGGGGGTTCGACTCCCCCCGTTCGCACCAATCTTGTTAAAGGGTTTATCGCTACCGTCAGCGCCCGCAACACGCTGCGCACTGGCTGGATTCCCTTCCGCAGCAGTTGGCGGAGTTCTTTACGGTCAGGTATGGAAAGGCGAACGGAAAGGCGACGGTAGGTGCGCATGGCCTATGTAGGCCAAAACATTCTGGCAGTAAAGTGTTGTAAATAACTTTTTCAGGCGGTCAAAGACCTAGGGTACATGGGTAGTGTGTCCCCATGTCTCTAGTTTCGCTCTCTCCCCCAAAACATTCCACTACTTTTTCGTCTTTTCTGTGGGACAGACTCCTAGCCCGCTTTTCTCGCCACCACTCAGCAGCAATCTTTTTCGTAGCATAATGTTTGCACTGTTCGGAACGAATCCGGACACTCGTACGTTGTCGCAATAGTGACGGTCGAAGACAACTGTTTTCCACTCGAAAGCAACCGCTTCGAAAGCTTATACTTCTCAGATATGGCTTCCCGAGGGCGCTCAAAGATCATCGTGCGGAGGGCGGAGCAGCGTGACTGCGCGGGCCTGGCTCAGGTCTACAATGACGCCATTCGATCGGGCGTCAGTACGCTGGATACCGAGCTGGTCGACTCGCGGTATTTTATCCGTCAGCTCGGAACATTCATGGAACGTGAAGTGCTCTTAGTGGGCGAAGGTTCGGCGGGTGTCGTCGGTTGGTCAGTCGCCAAGCGTTACAGCGGCCGGCCGGGGTACCGCCATGCCTGCGAGACATCCGTTTACGTCGGCGCGGACCAGCAGGGCAAGGGGTACGGATCGGTCTTGCTACAAGCTGTTGTGGAAAGGGCGAACGCCTTCGGTTATCGGCACCTGGTCGCAAAGATTCTTGCGGTCAATGAACTGAGTATCGAGTTCCACCGGCGTTTTCACTTTGAGATCGTCGGCAGACAGCGCAAGATCGGATTCCTTAACGGGCAGTGGCACGACGTCGTCATCATGCAACGAATCCTGGGCGAGGTCCGTCAGGACTCTTAGCCGTCTCCCCCGTGAATTTGCTCCGCGAGGTAGACCCCGATTCCCATCTGCTCTATCATGCCGAGCTGCGCTTCGAGCCAATCGACGTGCTCTTCCTCGTCGACAAGAATCTTCTCGAACAGTTCGCGCGACCCATTGTCACCAGCCGCGACAGAAGCATCAATCGCTCCGTTCAGCCGCGGCAGTGCCGCCAGTTCAAGGGCCAGGTCATTCTCGAACTGCGCTTTGACGTCCTGACCGATCTTGATCGGGAACATGGCCGCCATGTTGGGCTTGCCTTCGAGGAAAAGTAACCGCTCGATCAGCTTCTCGGCATGGCGCATCTCCTCGATCGACTCTTTGCGAATGTAGGACGCCAGCTTGTTGTAGCCCCAGTTCTCGCACATCTCTCCGTGGCAGAAGTATTGATTGATGGCGGTAAGCTCCGCCTTGAGGCATTCATTTAGTAATTTAATGACCTTGGGGTCGCCTTTCATTAGTTGCTCCTTCCTTGTCCTTTTACCTGCCCCGGCATGCCTTTGTCAAAAAATCGGCCAGCGAATCCTCCGTCGCGCCGATGCCGAATAGGGTGATGCTTTTCCACGTGCAATGAAATTGCAACTGGCCCGTGCTTGCCTGGCGCGGGAATCATCACCCGACTGCACGCTCTGCCGAGAGCGCCATCGAACGCTGTTCGCAATTCACTTGCTAGCGCCGAATGCTCAAAGCAAAGGCTTGAAGGGCTGTCTGAAAACCGCTTTGTCAACCAACTGCAACTTGCCGCACAGGATTTGACCTCGGACGTCAATGTACGAAATGTCACATGGAGGTCGCCAGGCATGGCGCCCGGCTCAACCGTAATAGGCCCTATAAATGTCTCGTGGCCCTCATTCGGAACCAGCAACTACCTCCAGCAACGCATCTTCCCAAGAAAATTCCGGGGCCTCTCGGCCGGCCTGCTGCCGATACCAGTCGAACGTATCCGCCAAGCCTTCGGCGAAGGTCCTCGGCTTGAACCCCAACTCCCCGCGGGCTCGGCCGGTTTTCTGCGTAATCGGGGGCATGTCGAGGTATTGGCCGAAGTAGTAGGGTGGCCCGAAGACGCCGCCCCCGCGCGCTTCGATGGTTTGACGATCGACATTCACGAGTTCCGCCTTCCGGCCCGCCGCTTCGGCCATGGCCCGAACGATTTCCTCCTGGGTGAGCGGGCGCTCCTGAGCAATATTGTAAGCTCGTCCGGGAGCTGCATCGGATTCCGCCGCCAGGATAGCCGCGCGCGCCAAATCGTCGACATGAACGAACTGCATCAGACGCGATCCGTCCCCGGGCAGGATGAGGGGGCGCCCGGCAAGCAGCCGGTCCCAAAAGAAAGCCTCGCGATAAAAGGGGTTTTCCGGGCCATAGATGAAAGGCGGCCGGAGCGTCACCGCCGGGAAGCCTGAGGCGCGGTGCAGCCCCAACAACACGCGTTCGGCCTCAGCCTTGTTGCGGACGTAAGGTTCCGGGTGGTCCCCTCCCGCCAGAGGGCTGTCCTCGTCGCGGTCAAGTCCTTCGCCATAAGCCGCAACGCTCGACATATAGACGTAGCGGCTCAGGCCTTTCGAGCAGGCCTCGGCGGAGGCCAGGACCTGCTCCGCCGTGGTGCCTCGTTCCCAGTCGTAGACGTTGTCGTAGGTAACGTCAAATCGCTCACCCGAAAGCTTCCGCCGTATGCCGCTCGTGTCATTTCTGTCGCAATGGATCTCGGTGACTTGGGCGCCGAAGGGCGTTCCTTGGCCGCGATGAAGTATCGTGACCTCATCCCCCCGCGCCAGCAGCCGGCGGACCAGCGCCCGTCCGATAAACAGAGTTCCGCCGATCACGAGTACACGGCTCATCTCGAATATTCTAGCTCCGCGTGTTTTGTTTCTCGCGGGCCTTCAACCCGCGTCAAACCGTTGATGGTGAAACGGAGGGGACTGTCGTAAGCCAATAGCGTTTCCAGCAAACAAAGTGGACAGCCAGCGAGCAGCGGAAGGCGGGGATTTGGGGATTGGTGGACGACACGGGACTCGAACCCGCGACCTCGGCGTTGCGAACGCCGCGCTCTCCCAACTGAGCTAGCCGCCCCTGAGAACCGCCATCGTCAGTATATCACGCAGCCCGAATTCAGCCCCGCTCCAACCCATCGCCGGGCTGCCGGTTCACTTCCGAGTGGAGAGCAGGAGCCGCTCCACCTCATCGCGATCCGGAACCGAATTCTGCGCTCCGGGCTTGGTGGTCGAAAGCGCCGCTGCCGCGTTCGCGAAACGGGCCGCGCCGCACAAAGATTCGCCCCCGGCCAGGGCCGCGGCCAGCGCTCCGTTGAACGTGTCGCCCGCGGCCGTTGTGTCGACCGCTTCCACCCGAAAGCCGGGGAGGTGCTCGGAAATCCCGTCCCCAGCAACGACGCACCCCTCTCGCCCCAGCTTGAGAATGACGGTCTGTACGCCCAGCTCAAGCAGCTGTTTGGCCGCCTCTCGGGCTTGGGCTTCGGTTTCAATAGTGCTGTCCTGGGACTCCAGGAGCGTCAGAGCCTCGCTCTCATTCGGGGTCAATATGTCGACCGAACGCAACAGCGTTCGCGGAAGCGTTCGTGCCGGCGCCGGATCAAGAATCGTGGCCGCCCCGGCGCGCTTAGCCAGCGACAAGGCTCGCTCCACGGTTTCGATGGGCGTCTCCAGCTGGCAAAGCAAATAGCGCATGCCATGGAGAGCGCTCAGGCGGGAAGCCGCCAACTCCCGAGAGAGTGTCGCGTTCGCGCCCGGAGAGATGACGATCACGTTCTCTCCGTCGGGCAGCACCCAGATCGTCGCCGCTCCCGTCGGCTGATCCGACAGCCCCACGGCACTGGTGTCCACGCCGGCCGCGCGCAGGTTTTCCGTCAGCAGGCGGCCGAGGTAGTCATCCCCCACCTGACCGATCATGGCGGCTCGTCCGGCCAAGCGGGCCGCGGCAAAGGCTTGATTCGCTCCCTTGCCGCCGCCGAAGGTTTCCAAGTTGCCGCCTGCGAGCGTCTCTCCCGGATCGGGAATGCGGCTGACCTTCTGGACCAGGTCGGCATTGAGGCTTCCAAGAACAACAATGTCAGCGTGCCTGCTCATCGGCGTGATTGCTCTTCAGAACGCCCGGCGATCAAGCCTCAGGGGAACACCGTCGCCGAACCACGGAATCGAGTGCGGTTTTCATGTGATGACTCCTGTATAGTGGTGGACGAAAAGACAAACCTTGACCAGTATGCCAGGGTTGCGGCGCCGCTTGTAACCGAGCCGCGCCCGCAAGGGTATCGTGAAGGCCACGTAGCTGGACGAACCGACGTGGCGCAAGCTCTCAGCTTGCCGAGCCGACACTTGTGTCGGCTCTTGCGGATGAAGGAGAAACCATCATGAACCGCCGACAATTCTTCGCTGGAGGCCTGCTGGCCGGAGCCTCCACCGCCATCAGCCGGGCCGCCGACTGCGGGTGTGCCCCCGCCCTAGCGGCCGCCCTTCCGCCCGCCGCGGGACGGCTCAAAGTCACCAACATGAAGGTCTTCGGAGTCACCATCGAAAAAGGCTCCGACCGTCCCTATGTTTTCGTGAAGATCGAAACCGACGCCGGCGTCGTCGGCTGGGGAGAGGCGACGCTCGAAGGCAAAGCGGGAGCGGTCATGGCCACGGTCGGCGACCTGCGCGAATTCATCGTCGGCCAGGACCCAATGAAGGTCGAGCACCACTGGCAATCGATGTACGTGCATGCCTTCTACCGCGCCGGCCCGATCCTGGGTTCGGCGATCGCGGGCATCGATCAGGCGCTGTGGGACATTCGGGGCAAGGTGCTCAACCAGCCGGTCTATCGCTTGCTCGGCGGCCCGGTCGATCCGCGCGGCGTGCGCGGCTACTACCACGCCCGCGCCCGCACGATGGACCAGCTCGTTGCCCTGCGCGAGTCGGCCGAAGAACTCGGCGTGACCGCATTCAAGAGCGGTATCCCGGGCTACTACGAATGGATCGAAACGAACCAGTCGATCAAGCGGGCCGTTGAGCGGATTCAAATGCTGCGGGAAGGGCTTGGAGACAAGATCGACCTCGGCATCGACTTTCACGCCAAGACCAGCCCCAGCGTCGCCACCATCATTTGCAAAGAGGTCGAACCGCTGAATCTGATGTTCATCGAAGAACCTTGCCCGCCGGAAAACATCAAAGCCATGGCCCGCATCTCCCGCCGAACCACCGTGCCGATCGCGACCGGAGAACGGCTGGTGGCGTCGCACTCCTGCCGCGAACTGATCGAACAAGGCGTCGTCGATATTCTGCAATGCGACATCAACCACGTTGGCGGCATCACCGCTTTGTGGAAGGTCGGCGCCATGGCCGAGCCCTCCGGCGTCAAGGTCGCGCCGCACGCTTGCGAAGGGCCCATCGGCGGCATCGCGACGCTGCACGTGGACGCGGCCATGCCCAACTTCGTGGTCCAAGAAATCTGCAGCGGCATCGAGCCCCAGCAAAAAGAAAAAATCTGGGAGGAGTGGCTGGGATTCCCCGCCATGCGTATGGTCAACGGCTACTTCCCGCTACCGGAAAAGCCCGGCCTCGGCATCGAGCTAACCGAGCAAGCGCTAGCCAAATACCCCTTCGAAGGAACCCGCCCCATGGCCCGCGTCTTCCACGAAGACGGCTCCGTGGCCGAGTGGTAACGGGGCAGCGCCCCCAAGCAGGTCTGGGCAGAGGGGCCAGCTCTGGAGAAGCTTCGGAAGCGTCAACAGTAGTGCCGACACCACAGTTTGGACCTTTCGTCCAGTGAGGGGCGCGGCGCGACGTGGCGCACGTCTCCAGACGTGCCGTGTCGCCATTCGTGGCGACATAGCGTCGCCGCTTCCAAGGAACCTCCTGTGTTTAACGCTTGGATTACAACCAGTTAGTATCCGAGTTTACCGGCATAGCAGTCCGCGGCCGTGTTAAAGTTCTTCTTTTCTGCAGGATCGATCCGGAGAATCCGTTGTTATATTTGCTTGCTCCAAGGCCTTGACCGTGGTATAGTGTTTGAGTCATCGTAAACTGACAGACTGCTAGAAGGGCTCGGAGAAGCCGATTCGTTGCTCACCGATAGAGGTATTTTCTCCAGAGTTCACGTTCAATCGTGGTGGCTCCGCACCGCAATAGACAACGAGCGTGGCATCGACCACGACCGAGGGGGTTATTGGGTCTCCCGCCCGGCACGATTCCCAGGTCGCTGTTGTGCGTACTGAAACTCGCTCGCTTCTTCACTAGTGTTTCTCCCTTCCGTCGTTATCCTCACTCCGGCACCGGCAGCCCCGGCAACTTGCGCAAGTCCGATTCGTGGTGGAGAAGAGGGCGCCAGGCAGAGTCGGTGCCAGTACGGCGGCAAACGGTCACAGACAACGAGAAATCAACTATGGGAGCGTGGGAGGGAGAATGTCTCACATGACGAGGGCTGGGTGGGCGCTGGGTCTACTGCTTCTTACGGGGATGGGCCACGCTGCCAGAGTGCAGCGCCTATCCCCAAGTGAGATCCGCGATCAGGCAAGCTCGATCGTTGTCGCTCGGGTCACATTCCAGGAGACCCGGCTCGGACCTTAAAAGATTGGTGTTGGTTCCTGTTTACGAGAGTCGTCGGCTTCTTCCGAATCCAGCGACATGGGTATAGGCGATGTAAATTCAAGAGATGCGAGGAACGGCCCTGCATACTGAAATAATTGACTGGAGATAAGATGGCGGTTTTTCGCCTTAGAATTCTAGCGTTCTGCGCGGTTTGCCTGGCACTAGGCATGAACACAGCCTGGGGTCAGAGTCGCGTACGCGGTATCGAGCGCGGAGCGGTTGACCTGCCAGCGATCACAAAGCGTGCTTCCATGATCATCCGGGGCGCCGTCACGAATTCGGAAGTTGCCTGGATCGGCCGTACCATCTACACACGCTACGACCTGACAGTCACGGAGACGATCAAGGGCAATCCACGCCAACGGGTCAAAATGTGGGTGCCGGGTGGGGCTACCGGCCAGGTCCAAACGGCATGGCCTGGAGCACCCGCGCTTGGCCCCTCCGATGAGATTGTTTTTTTTGGCGAGCCGTTTGAGACGAGGCGTGGCCGAGGAAATGAGAATCAAAACAAGGCGCGGGAAAACGACGGCTTTACGCCGATTGGTTTGTTTGACGGCTGTATCAAAATCGAGACGGAGCCCGCGACCGGCGAAAAGGTGGTAAGAGCGCGTGGCAGACGGGAAGAGGTGGAGGGTTTCCTAACCGAAGTCCGCGGTCTTGCCCGGGCTCAGCGGCGAGGCAGGTGAAGGATTGGCCTTGCGCCGGCATTTCAAATTTCGGATTGCAGCCGCTTTTGTCGTGCTGCTGGTCTGCGCGGGTCGCCTTGTTTTCCCACAACTGCTCAGCAGCGGCGACAACATGGAGGCCGTCGTCAGCGGCGGGACCGAGATCGCCGACAGGGTGTGGGACCGCCGCTACTACGACGGGACAACCGGCTGGGACGGCTTCACAGAGTGGCGCTACAACGACTCCGGCAGACCCTTCAGTACCAAGTCAGCGGTCGAGACGATGATCCAGGCCGGCTACGACGCCTGGTCCGCGATCAACGGCACTCTAGGGCTTGGAACGCCGCTGGTTCCGGTTTGGCAACAAGGGACCGACACAACGGTCACCGACGCCGGTGCCCTGGACGGTATTAACGCCATCGTTTGGTTCACCGGGTCTCCCGGAGGAACGCTGGCGTCCGCTCCGTGCACGTGGCTGACGACGCCCGCGACCACGGTGGATGACGGCGCAGGCAACGCCGTGATTCCTTTTGGCCCCCCCATAGGCAACTTTCCCGTTCCTGGACCCGTTGGCGCGATGTACCCGGCGGGAACGGTGCTCGACTGCGGTGTGCGGATCGACGACCAAGAAAACTGGGTCGATGGAGTCGGCGGTGCGGGGACAATCGATTTTGTCTCCGTGATGACCCACGAAGAAGGGCACACCAATTCGGTTTCCCATTCGACAGTGGGTGAGACCACAGGCACTGCCGCGGACGAAGCCACGATGAGCCCGTTTGTGTTTGGCAACAACACGGACTACCGGACGCTGGCGGAAGATGACGTCGCCTCAATCGTCCGTTTCCTGTCGCGGTTTAATAGCCTGCCGCTGACGACCGGAGGCCGCGGTATGATTACGGGCGTGCTCAAGGAAGGCGGGTCGTGTGATACCGCCACCGGGGTTAGTGTGAGGGCATACCTGGGAACGGTCGAAAGTTCGAGCACCGTGGAAACCTTCAGCCGGTCGCAGTTTCGCACTGGATCCGACGACGGCCGGTTTGAGTTGAACGTCATGGAGGGCGGACCCTACACGATTTACGCGCGGCAGTTGGAAAACGCCGGCAGCGGATTCTATTTGAAAGATCGCTACAACTTGACGACGGTCAACTCCAATTTCCTGGAGCCGCCCAACATGTCGACTCCGCTGGACGGGCTGGCCACGGTTGATTGGGTTGCTGCCGGCAATACGATTGATATTGGAGACGTCCGCGTGCTGGGCTGTGAATGTGAATACACAGTCGGGCAGGGTTCTTCCGGTTCTGAGCTGACACAGTTCCAGAATGCTCACACAACAGCTGGAGGGGAGGCGGTGCTTGGTTGCCCTGTCGGCCAGGTTCGTACAGACGGATTCGTCTCCTTCCAGGGCACACAAGGCCATTTCCAGAACTTCGTGAATGGCTCAATTGAGTACCACGCAAACGGTCCGAACCAGGGATCTGCCTTCGCGGTCGTGAACCCTCTCTATAACAAGTGGGAGTTATTGAGTTTCACTCCGTCGAACCCCTTGGGGTATCCGATTGGGAACCTCTCAGATGTATCACCTGAATTATGCACTGCGGCGTGGACCTGAGGAGGGCTGAGCCGCAAGGGACCATTGGGGACCCCCGAAAACATGGGGTAAAAAGGTAGGCTGGCAAAGATCCCAGCTTCGCCAGCCAACCCCAAGGAGGTCACCCACATGGTTACCAGACGAAAACAGCATAGCTCCCAAAGGCCCATCCAACAAGGCCCAGCCGTGACGGCCTCGCGGCCCAATAAAATCGGGGCTTCGACGCCTTACCACTTCCGCGGCAGGAAGCCGACTCCCTACGGCGGCTTGCTGCCGGTGGTCGGGAGGGCGCTGATCTGAGAGCCTGGCTATGCGCTATGCATAAAATTTTATGCACTAGCCGTAACACACTGGAAACACGTCACTTCCGAGCGAGGTTTTGACGACGCAGATTCTGGGCGGGAAGGGAAACCGGACACGGAGAAGTCAAAAGGCCAGTTGCCGAGCTACCACCTCACGACGACCGCCAACCCGCTACGAACGCAGCCACACTCGCAAAGTGAATCTGTGCATAATTCAGGTATCAAATTCCTGTTTCGGAACGCCGCTTAAATTTCAGCCTTTCGAAGGCGGTGCTCTCGAATGCCATTGGAACGGAGCGGGCTGTAGCGCCCTGTACGAGGTCCATGGAGCGATCTATACGAAATGGGGTCAAAAAGGATTCGCCGTATGCCCCCTCGGCTTGCCAACCTCCGACGAGAGGGATGCCTTGCCGTCACCGCAGGGCACGACCGGGCGGGTCAGTAATTTTGAGGGTGGACACATACATTGGAGCACCGGCGCCCTGGAAGCCTATGAGACACATGGATCGATTGACGCTCTTTATGTCGGGATGGGAGGGACGCCTAGCTGGCTCGGTTTCCCTCTGAGCGACGAATTCGTGAATCCAAGCGGTGAGGCTCAAAATACGTTCGAGGGTGGATTCATAACCACACTGGATGGCTTTAATTACTGTCCTTTTGCGAATCCGCCGAATCTTGCTTCACCTGCCAATGGTTCCTCTGTCTCAACTCTGACGCCTACTCTGAACTGGTCAAGTGCGTGGGGAGCCGATGCATACGACGTGGCGATTCATATAGACTCCTGTAACGGCGCGCTGGTGCACTCGGCAAGTGCCGCGAGTACGTCGTACACGGTGTCCGGGGGAATCCTTGACACCTGAATTATGCACTGCGGCGTGGACCTGAGGAGGGCTGAGCCGCAAGGGACCATTGGGAACCCCCGAAAACATGGGGTAAAAAGGTAGGCTGGCAAAGATCCCAGCTTCGCCAGCCAACCCCAAGGAGGTCACCCACATGGTTACCAGACGAAAACAGCATAGCTCCCAAAGGCCCGTCCAACAAGGCCCAGCCGTGACGGCCTCGCAGCCCAATAAAATCGGGGCTTCGACGCCTTACCACTTCCGCGGCAGGAAGCCGACTCCCTACGGCGGCTTGCTGCCGGTGGTCGGGAGGGCGCTGATCTGAGAGCCTGGCTATGCGCTATGCATAAAATTTTATGCACTAGCCGTAACGCACTGGAAACACGTCACTTCCGAGCGAGGTTTTGACGACGCGGATTCTGGGCGGGAAGGGAAACCGGACACGGAGAAGCCAAAAGGCCAGTTGCCGAGCTACCACTACCACCTCACGACGACCGCCAACCCGCTACGAACGCAGCCACACTCGCAAAGTGAATCTGTGCATAATTCAGGTGACAACGAGACGAACTATTATTGGGAGGTTGCGAGCAAGAATAATAATGCCTGTGGTACAACGGTTGGCCCTGACAGTGATTGCTGGAGTTTCACAACGCCGCCCGTTCTGCTGCCGGACCTCCAGGCGGGAGGCCTTGCGGTCCCTGGCAGTGGCGTTGCGGGCGGGACCATTCTGACGGACGTGGTAATCAGCAACGGTGGTACCGGTGACGCAGGGCCGTTCAGCGTCAGCTATCTCTACACACAGAATGCTCCCGACCTGTCTTCGGCAATCGATTCCGGGTCATCTTGTGATGTCCCTGGCCTGGCAGCCGGGGCTAATATCCTTTGTTCGTCAGTCCAAGTTAACGTTCCGCTAACGCTAGCCCCTGGAACATACCGACTAGCAGCAGTCGCCGACTATGCTGATGTGATCGAGGAAAGTCGTGGAGACGAGAATAATATTTCCATCTCTTCGGAGATCACCATAGCGCCGCCCTGTTTCCTTCTCACCCGGACCCACACGGGCGCCGGCAGCGATCCGACGGCCAACCCGGCGAGTTCCTCCGGTTGTAGCGCGGGGACGTATCACAGTGGGGAGCAGATCCAGCTCACCGCGAGTCCGGGCGGCGGCTGGCAAGTCGGTAGCTGGACCGGGACCAGCAACGATGGCAGCAGCTCGTTGAGTAACTCCCTCGTCATGCCGTCAGGCCCTCATGCTACAGCGGTGCACTACGTCCTGATCAGCGTTATCCCGAACGATCTGGTGCTGTCCAACGACACGATCTCGCAACCGAACCTCTACGAAGCCTGCAACTCCATCACGCTCGGGCCCGGTCTGTTCATCACAGCCGGAGCCCCAGGGGTGACTCTGCGCGCGCCCACCATTGTCATCGTCCCTGAGAGCGGGGTCCTGTTGGGCGCCTTGGTGACCTTCCACAACTCGGCTCCGGCGGGATGCCCTTGAGGGGGTGGTCTCAGAAAACGGGAAAGGAGAATCACGGTGCTGTTAAGACAAGCAAGGGTGGAGAGTGAATCACAAGCAGGGGAGCGGCCGTGGAGACGGGGAAGGGTTGAAAGTCGCGCAGAGGAAGTTTCTAGAGCCAGTTTGAGTAACAAACAGGAGAAATACCTAATGACGACCACAAAGCACCTACCCAGAATTGTGATCTTCGCGGCGACAGCGTTATTGGCATTCGCGACACCTGCTTGGGCGCAGAGTGACGACAGTTTGCGAATCATTCAGAACGGCGATGTCGGCATCGGGACGGCCTCGCCGCTAAGCGCGGTTGGCCGTGGTTTACACATTAGGGGACAAGGTGGCAATAACGAAGCGTCTCTCGGAATCGGGGACAACCCAACGTGGCCTGGGAACTGTTCGCTGAACTTTAGCCATCAGAATGGCGTTGGATATATCACGACCAGGGCTTGTAGTACAAACTCTGGAAATGAGAAAATCCGGTTCTTCGTCGGCGCGTCGGAGCGGCTCGCGGCCACGAACAGCGGTATCGAGGTCACCGGCACGATCACACAGAATGCAGGGGTCATCCATCCGGACTATGTGTTCCAACCGGGCTACCAGCTGGAGTCCATCGACGACCACTCCCGGTTCATGTGGGAAAAAAGCCACTTGCCGGCAGTTGGCGAGGGGAGTGACGATGGGACCTTTGAGGTTGGCAAGACCACCATGGGTATCTTGGAGGAGCTCGAGAAAGCGCACATCTACATCGAGCAGCTCCACGAGCGGTTGAAAGAAAAGGATCAGCAAATCGGCGAATTGGAACAGACCGTCAGCGAATTCGCACGCCACCTCGAGAGTAGGGACAGCGGATTGGACAGCCGCCTGTCGCGGTTAGAAGCCCTCGTTGCCAAGGCCCCCTCCCACTGAGGCAAGGGGCTGATGGGGACGGGCTGATGGGGACGGGGCTGATGGGGCTGATGGGGACGGGCTGATGGGGGGCTGATGGGGACAGTCACCGGGTTTATTGTCAACTTTTGCGGAACCGCCCGCAGCAGCCGCGAGCCGCGAACTCCCCACCCAACGGCCGAACCGGCTACCCCCACGCCACTTTGGCCCCAAAAGACCGCCCCCCCCCAGAACCGCAAATCACCCCAACTCAGTCACGGATAAATTGAAAATATAGTCCCTTTGTATTCAACAGGATTACCCAGCGCCCGCAAGGAATCCCCAGATCGGCTTGTTATCCTAAAAGCGGCAAAACCAACAATGACTCAGTCGCAACTTAGAGCAGAGGACAACCATTCCACAACCTCGGCGGGACCCAAAAGCCAGAAAGCCTCTCACAGACTCTCAAATACTCTCATTGAAAAAAGCCAGCCCTTATGAATGAACAACTTACAACCCAGCAGAGCAAGACCATTAAAGCTCTTTTGCTGACAAATACGATCGTTAGAGCGGCAAAGAGAGCAAATGAGAAAAATAGGGACAGAGCGTGCGCCGGGATAAACCTGCGGGAAGGAGCAGATGAAAAAGCCGTACAGGAAAGGACTAGCGAACCATCCTGACCCCGAGTCATGCGGCAGCGGCCGCGAGGCCGCGGGCGAAGCGTTGACAGGGGAACGGGCGGGCTGGGTAAAGGCTCGGTGGCAAACGGCGGACGCTATGATGAGAGCAAGGTGTTTTATGGCAACTCGTGAAGAACTTCGTCGGATGCTCGACAGGCTGCCTGAATCGCAATTGCCTGTTTTGCAAGAGTACTTTGATGATCTCCGCGATAGCGACGATGAGGTCCTGTCTCCTCAAACGGAGTCGGCCGTTCGGGAGGGGCTTGATGATATCCGCGGCGGCCGCGGCGTATCCCTGGAGGAATACCGCCGCGGGCGCGGGTTGTGAGTTACTCGGTTGACCTGTCGGCCCGCGCCGCGAAGGACCTCGACCGGCTCAACCGCGATATCCTGAACAGGATTCTGGCCCGCCTCGAGAAGCTCTCCGCGGATCCCTTCGATCCCCGCTTTTCCGCAAAACTGACCCATAAGCGTGGCCTTCGCAAGTCGCGCGTGGGAGGTTGGCGAATCATCTTTATCGCAGACAATGAGGCGCAGCGCCTGTCGGTCTTGACTGTGGAACGTAGAGGCGAGGTCTACCGGCGGATTTGAGCTTCACGCCCGTGCGGCGATGGCGAAATGGGCGAATTACAGTCCGCGCTTGGCTTCAACACATAGAGGGGAAACCGGGGCAGCCTCGTTTTTTCACGCCTTCCGGGGCTAGGAATCAGCGGTAGACCTCGCGGCGATGGCCGACCTTGACGACGATCACCGCGCGATCCGAGTCGTCTATCAAGTACAGAATCCGGTCGTCGCCCTGCCGCAGGCGGTACTTCTCGCCGCCTGACAACTTTTCCGTTTGCGGAGGGCGCGGTTCGATCCCGAGACGCCGGATTCTGTTCACGACCCGCCGCCGGTCTTTGTTGGGAAGCGCCTCGATCTCCTTGGCCGCCGGGGGTTTGATCAAAACCCTATAACTTGCCACGATGCTTGAGATCCTTCAGCATGTCTTCGAACGCGAGATTCGGTTCGCTTGCCCGGGCGTCAAACACGGCCAAATCGTCAGCGTCTTCGGCAAGGCTTCGGCGTACCGCGAAATTCACGAGTGCGGATACGCTTTGATCCGTCTCGGCCGCTTTCAGGCGCAAGGCTCGGTGGAGGCTGGAGTCGAAGTAAACCGTCGCGCGCTTCAGAACACTCATGCCGCCTATCATAACGTAATAACGCTATAGAGTCAAAGCGCTACACGCTCTACTGGGGGCAACCGGACCTCGCGGCCTTGGCAGCCGGTTACGATTTTGGTATCGCGAGCAACCACGCCTTTGCCGATGCAACAAGCGCGTCTCCTATGTCGCCTGCAAAACGTTTCCGCGGATCAACGGTCACGATTGCAGCGCTTCCGCGGGGGGAGTTCGGGGGGGAGTTCGGGGACGGAGCCCGAACCCAGCGTCACACCAACTCAGGACGACACCGCTTGGGTCCAGCAGAACGCCGATGCCGAATCCGAACTCTTCCATACCTTTCAGTAGGAAGCAGCCGCGGACTCCGAGGCAAAAGGGTCACTCGAATTGCTACTCCCCACCGCCGTCGTCACCACCGCCGTCGTCACCACCTCCGTCCCCCCCTGTATCACCGCCGTCGCTGTCAGGGCCAAGAGATTGGTCGGTTTCATTTCCTGATCGAATAATCCCAAAGTACTTTAATGCGAGGAGAACAATCACGATGGGCAGCAGCCACCACGCCGCGGACCGGATCCATTCGACGACGTCGGTGAGGCGATCCATGCCGGAAGTGTCAATTTGCATGCGAGCTATCTCTCCGGTGAAGTAACGGCGTAAGCATTTTTCGTAGCCGTGTCAGGTTCTTGAGTCCAATCTTAGCCCATTGCTAAGCCCATTCCGTCAGTTCCCTGGGTTTCGTGGGGTTCGGTTGGGTTCGGGGACGGAGCGCGAACCCGGGGAGGTTGGGAGGTTCAGGGGGTGGTTCGGGGGGGGGCGGGGACGCAGCCCGAACTCGGCTGGGAGTTCGGCGTGTCCGCACTCACCGTGTAATTGAGGGAACAGTCCGTTTCTATGAATCCGCAGTTGGGGGACCGTTGCAACCGGTCCTTCCGGGAGAGGGGCGGGCCCAAGACCGGCCGCGAACAGGCCCCTGCCGCTTTAGCCGCAGCCGTCTCATTCATCCGAACCTCCCAAAATACTGCGCATTTCCCAAAACTAGCCAATCCGGTCACGTATTTTTAAAACGTTTAGTGCTCCCAATATCAATCACTTAGCGCTGCAGGCTCGAAAAGCACCCTTCCCAACTTGCTATTGTGAAAGCAAAGAGCGACGATCGCGACCCGGCATGGACCGAGACAGATTCGCGCGCCGCGATTCGCGAGTCCGGCGTGACTCCGCGGTTCATTGCATCGGCTCCAGCCCCCGAAAGCAACGGGGCTGGTTCGCCAAAGGGGAAATACTTGAACACCATCCTGAACAGGTATCGGCTCGTCCAGCCGGCAGCTCGAATTCCGCAGCAGCTCCTGTACATTTTCGCTCTGGCAACGGCGGCGAGCGGACATGTCACGGCAGCACAACCGGCGGCGTCCGTCTCCCGAATATCCACCGTGTTTCCGGCGCATTCGCCAGTAGCGGCTTGGTGCCCAATTTGCCGTTTGCATAATAAGGAACGCGCGCGACACGTAAATCCGATAATTTCCGCTAACTCCCCCCTGGCCGTCGCGACCCTCATTGGGCTAGCCGCGGGCCGAGCCGCGGCTTGCAGCTTGCGCCACGGCGCTCCTCCCAGGCGCTCACCTCATCAAAACTTTCAAGTCCAAGATCCCAAGTACCCGGAAAAAGCAGCCGCCGAGTCCATCGCAATCAGCGTCAAGACCTTGCAGCGCTGGCGGCTGGTCGCCAAGGGACCCGGCGAAGCTGATCGAAGGAGGCTCCAAGGGTCCAGCGAGTTGGGAGCAGGTTGTCACGCCAATGAGGGCTGACTGGAGTCGCGCTTCACCCACTTGTAGGCAGGCACCGAGTTTTTCCAAAAGAACTTCTCCGCCGCCTGCCGCCCCTTCTCCATGAAGTAAGGACGCACGATGCTCAGACTGCTCTTGATCCGGTCGATCGGCGTGGGCCAGCCCGAGGCGTAGACGATCCGGTCTTCGCCGAAGATGTCCCAGATGAAGTCCAGCACCGGCCTGTAGGAGGCCGGGGCCAATTGCACCTGGCCGTCCCTCGCCGGCCGGACCAGATTCGAAATCTTTGCATATGCGCCCCGCTTGCTCAGCTCCCTGAGGTTGTCCGAGTGGGCTTTGAGAACGTCCGGCGTCGTGCGGCGCGCGAGCACCTGCAGGTGACCGAGGACCACACGAAGCTCGGGGACTTTGTCGGTCAGACGCACTACCGCCTCCATCAGGTCGAGCCGCGGGTTGGCCGCCTCATAGGTGAGTCCCGTCGCGGCGAACGCCCTCATGTTGGCGATGAAGTCTGGGTTCTTGATCGCCTCCACCAGGTCGTGATGCCAGATGTTGCCGTAGCGGATCCCGAGAAACAGTTCGTTGCGATGGTACCTCTCGAGGTAATCTCGAAACTCCGGCTTCATCGGGTCCAGGTTTCCGATCACTCCGACGATCATCGGCTCCTTGGCGATCAGGTCCAGGACCCAGAGATTGTCTTCGACCCAGGGACTCGCTTCGACCTTGATGCCTCCGGTGACGCCAAGAGGCGCGATTTCCGCGCGATAGCGGTCCGGCAAAGCGGTTGGCGGATTGGGAACCGGGGGGTACGGAACGCCCTGCGGCCGAGTCGGGTCATAGAGATGAATGTGGGTGTCTAGTATCGGAATCGGAGCGTCTTTTGCTTCGGCGACGGCCGCCGCCGCGGCGCCCGCGCCGGCGAGGAGGAATGCTCGGCGGCTGGAGGGCGCGTTAGAGACTGCGTTCGGTCCGGGGGCGTTTCTCATTTCAACTCCCGCACCGTCAAGGTCTTCCATCTGCGGTCAGACATCACGGTCTTTTTTCCTTTTGGGATGATCCCCATTCGTATTAATTCAGAGCCGCCGAGCGCTGGTCCGTTGCTGAACGCTGCCTCCGCCGTGGCCACTTTACAACGCGTATCCTACAGCCGGAACCCAATCGCTGTCAAGGGCGGCAGAGACTGGGTCTCCTCTCAACGGGAACATGCAAACAGAGCATTGAGACGGGCGATCCATTTCCCCTAGAAACTGGGCAACCCGTTCGCGGGTATGACCTGTATAGAACTCAGCGGATAGCAACTCGAAACCGTCCTGGCCAGGAAACGGTCGAGTTGTTCCGGTGGTCAACCCCCTCACCGGTCCTGCTGCTCTCATTGTAGGGTATGTGTCAAGTGCCTCAGGGTATTTTTGGATTAAGTGCTTAAAAATACGGGCGTTTTGTTTGTGACTGAGTCAGGATTTTTTGGGAAGGTGAAGGTTTCGGGGTTTGAGAGCAGGGCTGGAGAGCTTGGCACCGACGTTGACCTCGGGTACTTGATATGGCGCGTTGACGGGCCGCACAGTCCGTTGGAGGATCAGACGGCCAGCGAGCTGGAAACACAGACTTCGCTAGCCACCTAGAGCCGAAGACCCAGGCCGACTTGAGGATCCGTCGGCCCGGCCGACCGCCAAAGAGAGACGTGGCAAGCAGGGCTGCACGAGCGGCCACGGACCGTAATTGAGGCTGTCCCGGCTTTGGACGAATTTCCCGTTTCTAGTTGGTGTACGCACCAAATGTGTAAACTGGTGTTTGTCATTACAGCTATGGAAGAAGCAGCGTGGGCAGCAGCGATCGCGACGTTCCTGGCGGCACTTGTCGCCCTCTTCAAAGAAGACATTGTGTACTACGTCTTCTGGTGGCATCATCCCAGTTTGATTGTCCGCACACGGCGCGGTGCGCCGGATTGGGCCAAGACGCCTATTGTTGGCATCTACCCTGAAGAGCTTCCATCCGGCGAACAGGTACAACGATGGGGGCCGATCGCAGATGCTTACTATTTCCGCATCTGGGTTGAGAACACCGGGCGTGAGCGCGCCGAAGACGTGCAGGTGTATGCGGCGAAGCTTTGGAAACGGCAGGCCGATAGCACGTTTCAACCTGTGAATACGTTCCTTCCGATGAACCTACGCTGGGCTCATTCCCCAAATCCAGCCGAACCTGAAATCTTCGACGACATGAATCCCGAGATGGGGAGACATTGCGACCTCGGGCATATCTGCGACCCCGCACGCAAGGCCGCTACGGGTGACGAGATTGCGGGCGTTGAAGCGGAGAAGACCATTTTTCATCTGGAGCTTGAGATCAAACCGGCCAGAGGTAGCCATCTGCTGCCGCCAGGGTACTATCGGCTCGAACTGCGGGTGGCCGCCGCAAACGCGCGGCCTATTACGAAGATTCTCGAAATTAACCATACTGGCCGGTGGTTTCCAGACGAAGAGAAAATGTTCGACGAGGGCGTTGGCATACTAGAAGCATGAGGACTTCCTTTATCGAAAGAAGGGCCGCCTATGGAGGGTTCGAGGGCGGGACGGGACTGCGGATACCACTTTCACTAGCGCTCACGGGCTTCGCCCTCCTTCTGCGCCGACTTGGCGAATGTCTGCAGACTCTTCCTGTCAAGCGTGAGCTCTCCCAGACCAGGTACGTTGACGCGAATGCCGGAAGCAGCAGAAAGCAGAGCAGCCGCCAAATCCTCGCTTGGATGCCGCGTTGGCTCGCGATCCGAACGGCCTGCAAACAGCCCACGAGCCAGTCGATCTACTAGCTCGCCGGGTATTTCGGCCCCCTTCTCTTCCTTCCACTCAAGCATCATTTCCACAAGCCAACTCGCCCGGTCAATGTCCAAGTCTAGACGCTTCAGTCGAAACTCTTCGTCGGCGTGTGCCTGCGCCCATCGCTCTTGCCAGCGGATATAGAACAGCATTGCCACGAGGAACCAGCCACACTCCCCGTGAGCCTCAGTGCTGAGAACCAGCCTAGCGTCTCCGTCGACATGGCTTCTTGGAAAAAGTAGTAGCCGCCCACCACAACCATGGTTACCAAGAGCGTTATGAACGCCATATGAATGGGCCGTCTTTTGCGCTCCGTCTCGCTGGTAAGAGAGAATTTCGTACTTCGTTCCTTAAGCGCCTTCTTAAGCTCTTGGTGCAGCTTTCTGCGAGCTTCAGTGTTGCTCCGGTCGTCCAGTTCCTGCTCTCGCTGCTTGAGCTTCTCCTCCCGAAGCTGAAGGGCGTCGTCTTTCCTTGCGTACACTGCCTCAAGCTCGCCCGCCTTCTCCTTGTAGCTTTCGCGAAAGCCCTTTTTCTCCTCCTCGAACTCGGAGTGAGTACGATTCCTCTTCTGTTCAGCCTGAGCGTCAAGCTGACGTCGGTGCTCCAGGTTGTCGCGGACCATCCTTGCTAAAGCCTCTTCGAGGCGAACCACAGTGTCGTCGCGCTTCTCGTAGAACTTCGCCATCTCTGGCGCGAGAGTCTCAAGGATTTTCGTCGGTTCGTACTCGCGGAATGCACTCCTCACCGCAACCAGGAATTGCGTCAGGAGTTCGGCCTCCGCCTGGTCCGGGAGGCTGAAACTCACGACGTAGTCTCTATCCTGCTGGACCAGTTTGACTACTGCTTCCCCACCAGGTGTGGGCCAGAAAAGTCGAGCGCTTTTAAAGATCGTGGACCCGATCTTGAGGATTTGGCGCAGGGCGTCGTTCTCCTCCACTTTCGCTAAGGGCGTAAGTAGTTGACCGTGGCTTCCGTCCCAGTATGTCAGTTGGATCTTGGCAGATTCTTCGACTCCCATCGCTTGGGCAATTGCCCTAAATCCCTCGACGACCTTGTCGTCAGGTATCGGCAAAACCTTGAAGTTTGCACTTGCCATAGCTTTCTACTTTTCTGCCAGCTCGACCTTCTAACCGTGTATTGTACCGCTTGGCGGAAAATCCTCTGGGGACCGACGGGGACAGTCACCTTATCAGGCCAGAAAGGCGCAAGATCCCCGTAGAATCGTAAGCGCCGTTACGTGCGGCCTCTGCGAGTGTTCACGATCCTACGGTGAGGGCACTCTACACTTGCCGAGAAACCCGGTTAAGGTGACTGTCCCTCTATCCTCTTCTATCCTCTTCAGAGCCGCTGGCGCTCCATCGCAGAGCTTGTGCTTGGGGACATTACGCTGCCGCCCCCTGTGCCTTGCCTGCCGCCCGCGCCTCGCTCTCATACAGCTTGGCGAAGTGCTCCATCAGCATGCGGTGGATGAAGATGTAGCCCCCGCCGACTTTGCGCAAGAAAACGCGCTCGGCTGCGTGGTCGAGAAACCGGACGTATCGCAATGGGGCGAATCTCTTGCGCCAAAGCAGAAAACGCAGCACCCAGTGCTGGATAGCGAAGCCACCTCCCTTGTCCAGACCGTAGAGCAGCCCGACGACCAGCCCGAAGACCAGCCCGCCGACCAGCCCGCCGACCAGCCCGCCGACCGAAGACCAGTCCGAATAGTAGACAAGCCCTCGCCCACTGCAATAGAGATCGGCGTGTGCCTTCGTTTGGGCGCGACCTAGTTGCGATCTCCCCCGTCACCAAGGCTTGGTATAAAATGAAGCCCAGCCCGACGACCAGCCCTAATAGAAGACCAGCCCGGCGACCAGCCCGGCGACCGACCAGAAGATCAGCCCGGAGACCAGCAAGCCGGCCAAATTGCCCCGCATCCCCGCCCAAGAGAAGCGCATGGTGTCGACCGGTCTCAGGCCGCCGACACTGCCCCACCCGAAGACCAGCCGGGCGAACGGCCCGAAGATCAGCGCGAAGACCGGCCCGACGACCACCCCAGCGACCAGCCCGGCGACCAGCCCGGCGACCAGCCCGCCGACCAGCCCGCCGACCAGCCCGCCGACCAGCCCGAAGACCAGCCCGAAGACCCCGAAGACTCGTGATGATCGCAGCCCCAACCAGTTCGGCTGAAGGCTCTCCAGGTGAAAGATGGTTTGCCCCTGCCGCACGAGCACGGCAGCAAGCCACCCTACCCAATGGATCGCCTGATCCCGGGTGTAGGGTACTTCCTTGACTCGCCGCTTGAACGCTGCGTCGATGTATTTCGAAAACAGCGTCGCGCGTCGCTCTTCCAACGTGCCGCTGAGCTGCAGCCCGCCCTCTGGCACTGCTCGGTACGCAAGCATTGCAATATTGAGCATGAACGGAGTGTCAAGCACTTCCCAGAGCGTCGCGTCCTCTTGGAGCGCCGCTCGCACTCCCGCCACTGGCTCGCCCACTTGCTCCAAGAACTGACTGACCCGCCCTGGCTTCAGTGGTTGTACCTCTGCCGCGCCCGGCATTTGCAGTTTCGTTCCAAGGGAACCATAGTCCTGCGTCCGGCTGCACACGACGAGAGGGAGACTTGCTTTTTGCCTCCTGAACTCGTTGATCCGCGCGACGCATGCCTCGCGGTGTTCGAGCACCACTTCGTCCAACCCATCAAGAAGGGGCAGAATCTGCTGCTGTTCCAGCCATACACGCTCAGGTCGCATCCAATTTTCTTTATCGACTTTTTGCGGCTCTGCTTATCGGCTGGATTCCGGTCCTGTTCGATTCCGGGGCCATCCAACTCGCCGCTGAGTTATATCCACTAGCGAATTCCGCCCAGCCTTACTTCGTTCCAAGTCACGCCTTACTGCTCTACTTGCGCGCTCCGCTGGCGGCGCTGAGTGGCGTGCTGCTGTGTCTTTCGCCCGGACTCATCGTGGCCTTGGCCCGGCCAAGCAGTTCAGATGTGAGCCGATGGATCGTTTCAGCCTTCGGAGTAAGCCTGGTGCTGGTGAGCGTGGTAACCAGCACGGTTCAGACGCTTGTTGGCGAACCTCTTCGAGATGCCTGGTTCAAGGGCTTGCTGGTGGTCTTATCGCTGCTCGCCGCCGGGTTCACGCGCTGGCGGCAAAGGGATCGCCGAAGCGTCCCGCAACCGCTAAGGAGCGAGCATTCCGCGGCGACTTTGCTGCTGATGGCGCTTGTTCCGTGGCTTCTTCTCGTAACCTTGGCTCCAAAATTCTATTGGGAAAACTTCAACCCTGATGGCAACGAAGCGTTTGAAACAGGAAGGCTGCTGCTGTGGCAGCCCCTACCCTTTTGGAGCGCGGATGCCGGGCTGATGGCTCATTTCCCCGGCGTGACGTCGATGCTGTTTACGTTTCCGGCCTCGTGGTTCATCCGCTTGTTTGGTGAGTTTGAAGTTGCGGCCCGTCTGCCGGTGTTGCTGTATCTGATCGTGCTGTTCGCAGCGATTGTGTCGCTGGCCAATCATGGGCGCTCCCAAGCGCTGCGGGCGCCGGAGCGGCTGCTGATCTGGCTGGGGCTCAGCATCTATCTCGTCGTCATGGCTTATAGCGCCACCTACAATCCCTACTCGGCGGATATTGCCGAACCCGCAACCCATGACACGCTTCTGATGGTCTGTTTCCTGGGTTTTGTCCTTGAGTTCGTGAGCGGGAACAAATTGTGCATGGCGCTCTGGCTGGGGCTTGCCTACCTGTCGTGGCCGATCACGACTGTTCTGACGGGTCTGTGGCTCTGGCCGTGGTCTTGTTGTGGCGCCCGCGCCCGTGGAATCTGGCCGGCACGAGCTGCGGTGTTCTGTTGGCATGTATCTTGGCTGGGAGGCTCATCCCCGTGGCCCTGGAAGCCGCCGGCCAACCGGCCCCGGGAGGCGAATACTCCTGGATGGGATTAGTCGAATCGATATTCACCGTTTATCAGATCGGGGCCTGGCTGCGGCTGAGTTTCTTGTGGCAGGAGGTCTATCTCGATCGATGGGCCTTTCTGATTTTTCCCGCCGGAATCCTGCCGGCGATTTCGCTGCTGGCCTGGCGCTGGCAGGACCGCGTCACAAAAGCCGTTACGCTTACCGCGATCGGCTATTTCGCATTCTTCTATATCCAGGCTTTCGTTTCGCTGCACTATTTTGTCCCGGCCATGATTCTTCCTCTTGTCGTTTATTGGCGGATGGACTGGCCCGAGAGGCGGCGGTGGCGGATTCTGAGCGCCACGGCCGCCGCCGGTCTGCTGGCGCTGTACTTATCCATTCCCGAAAATACCAAGCCGCTGGCGGAGGCGAGAGTTATTGGGGAAGCAATTGAGGATCGTTTCGGGGGGTACGACACGATGGATCAGTCCGTCTTCCGGAGACACGAAGTCCTGCTCCATCTGATTCCATCGGGTTGGGAACCAGGAGTACCGGAAGAGAGATTCGGGGGGCTGCCGAATGCCTGGACACACTATGTCTTCCGAAAGGGTTCCGGCAAGACGACGACCAATTACGTCCTGCAGCCGGCCTTAGACGATGCACCGGAGGGCGCGGAGTTACTCCACGTCCAGGAGGGCGTGGCCTTGTACGTTTTTGACAAATCCGTGATGGCCCGCCATCGGCGTCTGAAGCCTCCGCTTCCGGCGGGGAGTTTCTTGTATCGTATTCGCCGGGATCTGCTTCCCCAGAAAATTCAACCATTGGAGGAGACCATCCAGTTCATTCTCAAGCGGCTAGGTTTGGAACCCGAAACCCGGTAGCCTCGAAGCTAGGAGCCCAAATCGGAAACGCTCCCTCGGCTGGCCAACCGATTGCAGATAACCGCGGAGAAGATTGGTTAAACCGGGAGGCTTGCGGCAAATAGCGCACTTTAGAGGGTCTTAGGACCCAGGAGGGCGTGAGGTCGCGCAGGGGTTTGAACCCGGATTTCCACTTTAGTTTCGGTTCTGCTAACCATCGGGTGACCTCGGACGCCTTTATTTATGCGGGTTGAAAAGCAATCAAGGCGCTGAGGAGATCAACACCCAATGGGTGAAAAAGAAAACAAGCCGTTCCAGCTAAGCTTCAACGGCTTATTGAAAGTCGATTTCCAAGGATCGCGCGTCACTTCCGATGGCGGGCTCATTCTCGTCCGCGAGCTGGACGAGCGACTCGGGCTCGGGAAGCTGATCGACGAACATCTCAGTGACCCACGGCAAGGCTCGAACAAAAAGTTCCCGTTCGCCGATCTGCTGCGGCAGTCAGTCTACTCTCGGCTGGCCGGCTACGAGGACCTCAATGACGCCGTGCGAGTATCCGCCGATCCGACCTTTCGCTTGATCGGCTCGCAGAAGAACTGGGATCGCGGCGGGGCACTGACCTCGCGACTGCAGAGCTTCGAGACGGAGATGCTGGCGAGCGAGGAGAACTTGCTGGGGCTGATGGCTGTGAACCGCGAGCTGGTGGCGCAAGCCGAGACGCAAGACGACTCCGAGCGCGTCGTTCTCGACATGGATTCGACCGAAAGCCCTGTCCACGGCCAGCAAGAGGGCAGTGCCTACAACGGCCATTTCGAGTCGGTCTGCTACCACCCGTTGTTGTTGTTCAACCAGCACGGC
Source organism: Bryobacterales bacterium (assembly GCA_965226185.1). Lineage (GTDB taxonomy): Bacteria > Acidobacteriota > Terriglobia > Bryobacterales > UBA6623 > CBDCYS01. The sequence continues at coordinate 62,114 of CBDDCT010000007.1, read as the reverse complement.
GATTGTCTGGCCGCCAAGCTGCGTCCCGGCAACGTGCACAGCGCTGAGGACTGGAACGAGTTGCTGCTGCCCGAGATCGAGCGCCAACAGGCTGCGGGCAAACAGGTCACCTTCCGGGGCGATGCGGCCTTTGCCAAGCCGGAGATTTATGAGTTTTCGGAGGAACGCGGAGTGCAGTACGCCATTCGCATTCCGGCCAACAAGAGCTTGGAATTAGCGATCGAAGACATCTTGTTTCGCCCGCCGGGCAGGCCGGGTCGCAAGCCCTTGGTGCGCTACAAGAGCTTCCGCTATCAGGCGCAGAGTTGGTCGAAGCCGCGACGCATTGTGGCCAAGGTCGAGCATCATCTCGGTGAGCTGTTCCCGCGGGTCGGATTTATCGTGACCAACATGAGCTTGCCAAGCCGGTCGGTAGTGCGCTTCTACAACAAGCGCGGCACGGCCGAGCAGTGGATCAAAGAAGGCAAACAGGCCACGCACTGGACGCGGCTTTCGTGCCATCGCTTCCGGGCCAACGAAGTGCGACTGCAACTGAGCGTGCTGGCCTACAACCTGGGCAACTTGTGGCGGCGGCTTGGGCTGCCGCACAGGATCAAGAGCTGGTCGCTGACGAGCTTGCAACAGCGGCTGATGAAGACCGGCGGTCGGCTGGTCAAGCACGCCCGGTATTATTGGCTGCTGCTGGCCGAGGGGCATCTGAACCGGCGGCTGTTCGCTGACATGCTGCACAGGATCTGGGCGCTGCCGCTGCCGAGCGGGTAGCGTTGACCGGGCGAGGATCAACAGTTTTCGGCTCCAAAAAAGTTTTTCAAGGAGCAGTGTCGGCCGGAGCGCCGTTCAGCCCGCTCAATCAACGTCTGTGAGCGGATGGATGAGCCCTGGCGCCTAGCGGCGGAGGTGATGTGCAGGGTTCAGCGCGGAAAGACGTGGTATTCGGGGCAGCGCGGGTGTATACTGTCGCCGTACCAGGGTCAAAATGGAAATCCTGGTTGAAGGCCCAATGATGAGTGGCCGTCGCGCGCACGGTGGCGAAGACATTGGGAAAGATCACCGACAAAGATGCTTTCGAGCCATGGGGAGAGGATATTGCTCGCCGCAATCTCATCACCTGAGGCAGGCCTGATGGTTCGGCGTGAGAACTGGCTTACGTTCAAGAGGCTGCCGACCTCAGCAGGTCCCAGAAGGAACACGGCCAAATTGAAATGCCGAGTTATGAATGGGGTGCATCGTCAAAGGAGAGATCGACCGCTGGAGGATCGCTGCGGCCCCCTTACTCTAGGAATCGCTTCAGACCGACGAAAAAGGTTGCATTTAAGGTAACGAAGCTGTAACATATGTGAACGGATCTAGATCGGAAATTCGAGGTTAGTCACAACCCAGTACGGACTTGGTCGGATGAGGTACCGAACATCCGTACAATTCACAGACAAACGGAGGCTCCAATGTTCATCCGCAAAGTGCTTTTTAGTCTGGTAGTATTTTTTCTCGCGGCCACGCCCGCCTTTTCTCAGGGCGAACGTGCCACACTGACCGGTTCGGTCTCGGACGCCAGTGGGGCTGTTATCCCGGACGCCGACGTGGTCATCACCAACAGGGCCACAAACGTCAAAACACGTACCCAGACCACGCAGGTAGGAATCTACTACTTGTCGGCGTTGCCGCCCGGTGAGTACGATTTGACGGTTGAAGGAGAGGGCTTCCGTCAAGCCCTTGTCTCGAACATTCCTTTGAGCACGGGCTTGACCGCCACGATCGATGTCGTCATGCAGATCGGCGCTGTCACCGAAACCGTTGAGGTCCAGGCAACGGCCGTGCAACTACTGATGCTCGCTAAATACGGTGTAGGGGCGCAGCGTGCTGCGCCCGCTCCGGCAAGGCATTCGCTGTATCCGAAAACAACACTATATTCTGCGAGTATCAATAGAGTCACAGACTTCGGGACTGAGCGGCACAATCGATTCGCGAAAGGTTGCCGAATTGCCGATCCTTGGCCGCAGCCCGTTGGCGTTTTCCGCGCTGGTGCCTGGCGTCATCCCAATGCGGGGCCGTCGAGGCGCTGGCAACGACGTGATCGGCCAAGCGACCAACTCTAGAATCAGCGGCGGCCTCAACGCGCAGAACGCCATCCTCACCGATGGCGGCGAAAGCCGCGGAACGACCAGCGCGGGCCAGGCCGTAATCGTCCCGCTGCCCTCGGTTGCGGAATTCAAGGTCGAGACGTCAAACTACTCCGCCGAATTCGGCCGAGCCGCCGGCGGGATCATTCAGATCGCCACCAAGTCGGGCACGAACCAACTCCACGGCGAGGTATACGATTATCTGAGAAACGACAATCTGAACGCCAACTCGTGGAGCAACAACCGCAATCGCGTGGCTCGCGGAGAGTTCAAACGCAACGAATTCGGCGTTGCCGTCGGCGGTCCGATCATGCGCAACAAAGCCTTCTTCTTCTTCAACTACGAAGGGCGCCGCCAGAGCACTCCTATCCAGTTCTTGTCGACCGTCCCGACGCAGGCCCAGCGGTCCGGTGATTTCTCCCAAACGTTCGATCGCAACGGCGACGCGTTCGGCGTCTACGACTTTCTCACAACTCGGGGTGACGGCCAAGGCGATTTTACGCGGGATCAGTTCCCGAACAACACGATTCCCGGGGACCGTATCAATACCGTGTCGAAAAACTTGGCGCAGTTCTGGCCGCTGCCGAATCGCCCCGGACAAGGGCCCTCGGAGGTCAACAACTACTTCACTTCCGGCGCCAACGTGAACAAAGTGGATTCTTACTTTGGCCGGATCGATTACAACTTCAGCGAGAAACATCGCATCTACGGCCGCATGCTGATTCAACAGGTCGAGACGACGCCTACCAAATTCGAGAGTCTGGCGTTCCCGGATCGTTCGGTGGCGAATACGCCCGCCGACAGCGAGCTGATCAGCGTGACTTCGACCTTCTCGCCGACGATCCTGGGAGAGCTGCGCTTCAGCCACACTCGTCTGCAGCAGAACAACACACCCTTCACCGAAGGGTTCGAGCTTTCAAGCCTCGGCTTCTCGGATGCGTTCACCTCCGAAGTGCTGCACCAGCAGTTTCCGCAGATCAACGTCCAAACGTACGCCGCGGGAACGGGGCTCTCCGTCAGCGCTGGGAGTCCCGATCGACGGACAGATGTCCTTCGACCCCAGACTCATGCTTTGGCAGAAGTACTACGGTCTTTACATCCAGGACGACTGGCAGATCACTGACAAACTCACGCTCAACCTTGGCCTGCGGTACGAGTACCTGACGCCTTACGCCGAGAAGCATGGCCAGGTCGGCTGGATCGACTTTGACGGAATAGAGCCCATTACCGGCGAGAAGGGTGTTTTCAAATTCATCGAGCCGAACGGCTACCAGAGCGATCCCAACAAGAAGGGCTTTGCGCCGCGGGTCGGCTTGGCGTACCGGCTGGATGAGAAAACCGTCGTCCGCGCCGCCGGCGCGATCTTCTTCGCCGCCAACAACGGCATCAACGCAGCCTCGTCGGACTTCGGCAACGGCACCTTCGTGCTGAACTCCTTGAGCCTGGGAGAGCCAAATGTGTTACCGTTCACCCCACCGGCGGGCGGCGATCTCGCAAACCCGTTCGCGGGCGGACTCAGTCATCCGGATCGCTCGACGACGTTTGCCGGCGAGAACGTTCGCGCGGATCGGCGTGACCATCCCTACGCGACCCTCTATAACTGGAACTTCAACGTCCAGCGGATGATCAACCCCGAGCTGATGGTCGAAGTCGGCTATGTAGGAAGCCACCTGATCCACTCATTCTGGAACCGGCACCACAACGCCAACTGGCCCGGCCACATGGAGCTGGGCAACGATCTGCAGACGAGAGTAGAGAACCCCTACTTCGGGAAAATCCAGACCGGGCCGTTAAGCTTCCCGACAGTGCTGCGGCGTCAGCTGCTGTTGCCGTATCCGCAGTACCGGCAGGTGCTGCTCTTCCGCGATCCTTACGGCTCGGGCAGCTACCACAGCATGATCGCCCGCTTGGAAAAACGCTATTCCAATGGACTGTCGCTTCTGGGCAGCTATACCGGTTCGAAGTCGATTCTCACGACGCCCGAATCGAATAGCTGGTTGGTCGGACCTTCGAACGCCATCTGGGACCCGTCGTTCAACAAGAGCCTGGACGTCAATGACACGCCGCACCGCTTCGTGCTGAGTTACCTGTACGAGGTGCCGTTCCGAGGGAGCGGGCCGTTGAAATGGGTTCTAGGCGACTGGCAGGTTTCAGGGATCCACGTGTTCCAAACAGGCCGCCCGGCGGCAATCACAGCGCCCGATACAACCGGCCTGCAGCAATTCCGCTACACCCACGGCCGCGCCGACCGCCTGAATGATGGGGCTTTGTCGGGCAGCGCGCAGAGCAAAGAGAAGTGGTTCGACACGAGTGCGTTCGCGACAGCGGCGCCTTACACGTTGCCGACTGATTCGCTGACGCAGTCGAGCATTCGTACGCCGGGCCGGGCCAGCTTCGATTTCTCTATGAGCAAGAACATCCCGATCAAAGAGGCTATGAGGATGCAGTTCCGGGCGGAGTTCTACAACATCACCAACACGCCGATGTTCGAGTTGCGCGGGGCCAGCACAGAGGTCTCGTCGAGGCAGTTCGGCCAGATTATTGAGGGAGCCGGACAGCGGAATATTCAGCTCGCGCTCCGCTTCATCTTCTAGCGCGGGCCCACCGGCCGCACGGGCGGGTGCGATTGCGATTGCAGTGCTGGCTCCGATTGTCGTGGTCAGCACTACGATCGGGTTGGTCTTGTCACGTCCGTTCGGGCAAATTCACCGAAGGCGAGGAGTGACGAACGGCCAAGTGGGACTGTGTAGCGTATCTTAGCCACAGCCGGGCCTGCCCGGAAGCCGTTCCGCCGCGGGTCCGCACACGAGAAAGGAGAATCGCCATGTCGATCACCCGGAGAGAACTCGGCCGAGCCACGTTGGCTGGCGCGGCGGCGCAGGCAGCGTCGTCGTCCGCGGTGGCTCAGCAGCGGCCCCGCGACGCGCTGGTTCCAGGCAAACGGGCGCCGGCGGCGCTGGATTTGGGAGACCCCATGTCGGACAAGCCGCTGCCTTTGGCCCCGCACGATCCTTTTGCCCGCGGGGCCGGCATCGGCATCGGGCACCGCTTCCCGCCGAAGCCCGAGCGGGAGATTTTTGAATTCTACCGCGCGGCCGGTATCGAGTACGGCAGCGTGCTGGGCCGGCTTGGCGAGAGCGACTACGACTCGATGGCCCGGTTGCGCGATCGCATGGAGAAGCACGGTGTCCGTCTACTGAACATCAACGTCGTCGGCCTCCATTGCGACCCGGTGATCGTGCTGGGGCTGCCGGGCGTCGAGGAAAAGCTGGAGCAGTACAAACAGTTCCTGCGCGATGCCGGAAGGGCAGGGATTCCCTATACGACCTACGGCCACATGGCGAATTTGCGACTCGGCTACGGAGTAACTCACTGGTCTCGCTCACGCGGGAACCGTGCGCGGGTCTTCGACGAAAGGACGGCGGCCGGCTTTCCGCTTTCGCACGATCGCGAGTACAGCGAAAAGGAGATCTGGCAAACTTTCACGCGTTTCGCGCGAGCTGTCGTTCCGGTGGCCGAAGAAGCCGGCGTGCGCATTGGCCTGCATCCCGATGATCCGCCGATTCCGGTCCTTGGCGGGGTTGCCCGCGTCTTCGGCAACTACGACGGTTATCAGAAGGCGCTGGAGATCACCGACAGCCCCAACTTCGGCTTTTGCCTGTGCGTGGGAACCTGGTCCGAAGGCGGCGACCGAACCGGGAAGTCGGCGATCGAGATGATTCGCGAGTTCGTGCCGCAAGGGAAGATCTTCAAGATCCACTTCCGCAACATTGACCAGCCGCTGCCCAGGTTCCGCGAAACCTTTGTCGACGACGGCTATCTCGACATGCACGAAGTCATGCGGGAGCTGCGCAAGGCTGATTTCAACGGACTCGTGGTACCCGACCATGTGCCTGGGGGGAAGCGGATGGGAGACCCCAACACGTCTTACATGATTGGCTACATGCGCGCACTCCGCGATGTGGTCAACAAAGAGTTCGGCGGCCCCGGCGCTCGCCGCGCTTGAAGCATTTTCTGGCACTTTAGTTTAGTGCTTGCCTAGAGCAGCTCAATCGAAGGTTTGAGTCGAACCGCACAGGCACCCGCCCCGCGCGGACATCACAGCGATCCTTCAAAGCGCCGGCTCCGGCCGGGTTTCCTATCATCGCCGGGCTTACATGGCCTGCATCGCAGCTTTCATGTAGCCGAGGGCGAATGCGATGCCGGCGTGCCACGAACCGGGCGCCCTGACCAGCGGTGAGTGGTCGGGGATCATGACACCGTCGTAGCCGACGTCCCGATACGTCCGCATGGCGCGGATCATGTCGACGTCTCCCTCGTCGATGAAGACCTCGTCGAATTTTGTTGGGAAGTCGCCGCGAACGTTTCGGAAGTGCACATAGAAAATCTTCTTCTGCCCGCCGAAGCGGCGGATGGCATCGTAGATATCCTCTCCCATCTCGGTGACCGTTCCTTGGCAAAACTCCATTCCGTTTGAGGGTGAAGGCGCGAGGTCGACCATGCGCTGATACGCATCGTGCGATGTGAGCAGTCTTCCGGTATTCCGCAGAATGGGAACCGGCGGGTCGTCGGGGTGCGCGGCCAGCTTCACTCCCGCCTCTTCGGCCACGGGAACGAGGTTTTCCAGGAAGTAGCGGAATCTCCGCCACATTTCTTCGACGCCGACATCCGGGACAGAGCCGGCCGGGGCGTCGCCGCCGCTGACTCCCAGCAACTCCGCGCGCGAAATCGACGGCGCATCCTTGACCCGCTCGTAGTCGAAACTCTTGATCCCCGCCCCGCCGCGGCCGCCGCCCGCGGTGTACGCCCGCCAGTGTCCCCAGACGCGGGCCAGGCTGAAGTAGTAACCCAGAATAGGGATTCCGGCTTTGCCGACATTGCGGACCGTCTGCTTCAGGTTTTCCATTTGCTGGTCGCGGCCTTGCTCGCCGAGCAAGATCTTGTGCCAAAACGACTGAGGGAAGTTCTCAATCGCTTCCAGTTTCAGACCAAAGGACTCGACGTAGGTCCTGAGGCGCAGCAAATCGGCGAACTCCCAGATACCACGCCCGGCCAGCAGCGGGAACCGCGTCACGACATGAGTCACACCCAGTTGGCGGACGAATCGCATATCGTCCGGACGGTCGAGGTTTGGTCTGCGCAGGGCGACGCCCGGCTTCATCGGATAGTCAGCTTGTAGAGAGAATAGGGGCGACGGCAGAGTGGCAACGCATGCAAGAGCGCTTTGTCGAAGAAAAAGGCGGCGGTTCATGAGCAGGTTCCTCCTCGAAGGTGAAAGGCCGCATTGCATCGCAAGACACAGCCCGCTCACATCGGTCCGATCCGGGGTGCACCGATGTCGCCCTTCAAGATCAAGTCATCCAGCAATTGTGCCACCAGGCGTTGCTTGATACGTGAAGAGTCCGGGTCGTCCCAGAGGTTGCGGAACTCCTGGGGGTCTTCTTCGAGATCGTACAACTCGCCGACGGGTTGGCGGTGATAGACAACCAGCTTGTAACGTTCGTCGCGAAGCATATTCCCGCGCGAGCTGTGCGGCTCTTTCAGGGCATCGAAGTATTCACACCTGACAAACGGACGATGTTTGTCGGGGTTGGTTCGGCCTTGGAGCGCTGGGTAGACCGACCTGCCTTGAGCATAGTCGGGAACGGGCAGCCCGATAGCTTCGAGCAGCGTGGGCACGATGTCCGTCAATTCCGTCAGGCCGGCGACGCGAAGTCCTTCCTTAAAGCGGCCCGGCCAGGAAAAGATCAGGGGGACGTGCACCGCACCCTCGTAAAAACGGCAGCCTTTGAAGTTCAAGGCGTGGTCGCCGAGCATCTCCCCGTGGTCGCTCGTGAAAACGATGATCGTGTTGTCACGTTGGCCGGTTTCCTCCAGGGTCTCGAGCATCCGCCCGACCTGGTAATCGATCAGCGCGATCTGGCCGTAGTAGGCGGCGATCATGTGCTTGTGATGATAAGAGTCCGGATGGCGCGGTTTTTTGGTTTGATGATCGATTCCTGCAAAGCGAAGCTGGCTCCGCATCTCTTCCGGGCGAAACGCCGGTGAAGGCATCGCGCGGACATCGATCTTCTCGAGGAACTCCCGCGGCGGATCAAACGCAGGGTGCGGCGCGTACATATTGAGGTTGATGAACCAGGGGGCGTTCACCGTTCCCTTCATCCATTCCATCGCCTTCTCCGCGCACCAGGTCACTTCGTGGAACTTGGTTTCCATTCCCGGTTTCGAACGGCCGACCATTCTCTCCGTGGGCCAGCCCGGAATCGTTTGCTGGCCGTAGTCTCGGCGGAAATCCCCGCCGCGTTCACGGAGCCAATAATGGTATCTCTGCTTCTCGATGGGCCAGTGGTCCTCCCAGCGCGGGGCATGGCTCCACTCAAACAGGCGGTATCCGTCGTCGAGCCGGGGTTCGACGCGCATATAAGAAGAAGATAAGTGGAATTTCCCCACCATGGCGCAGTCGTAACCTGCGTCCTTGAGAATGCGGGGCAGCAGCTTTTTTGTGTGCTCCTCCGGGAAGAAATCGTTGCCGTTGCGGTGGACGTGGATTCTACTCGGATAGCAGCTCGTCAGGAAGGAGCTGCGACTGGGCGTGCACACCGGGTTCTGGCAGTAGGTGTTCGTGAACGCCGTACCCTCCTGGACGAGGCGGTCTATGTTCGGTGTGAGGATTCGGTCCTGGCCCAGGGAATGGATGGTGTCCCAGCGTTGTTGGTCCGTACAAATCCAAAGAATGTTCGGTCTGCGATTCGTGCTGGATTCTTCCTGTTGCGCGGACCCGGAAGCGTGGAGCGCTCCGGCGGTCGACAGGCTTCCCTGCAGGAATGATCTGCGGTTCATGTCGGACCTCCAATTCGAGAATTCTGGTTTGCCCGGGTTCGCAAGGGGAAAGGAGCCGGTTATCCTCTTCGGGGCCGGCCTCAAGAGGCCTCCGACGTACGCCGGGGCCCACTGCAAGCGCCCCCGGCTGTCAAGCTGATTCCTGGCGAGTGATATCGCCTTACGCCGCCGACAGTTCAGCGTTGACCCGGTCCCGCAAAGCTTTCATGTAACCAATCGTATAGGCGTTGTTGACGTAGCGCGAGCCACCGCCCGGCACGTGGTCGGGGATGATGAGTCCGTCGAACTCTGTTTCCCGCAGGGCGCGCACGACCTGGTACATGTCTAGGTAGCCGTTATCGACGAAAGTCTCCCGGAACTTCGGCAGCGGCTGATCCACGTTGCGGAAATGCACCTTGAAGATCTTCTTCTGGGGCCCGTAATGCCGGATCATCTCCACGACTTCCTTGCCCATCGCTTTGCCGCCCTCCGCCCAGGTGCCGACACACAAGCAGAGGCCGAAGTTGTTGCTATCGGCGATTTCAATAGCCCGCTCATAGGCCTTGAAATTCCTAAATATGCGCGCCACCCCGCCAAGGGAGTCAACCGGCGGATCATCGGGGTGAAGACCTATACGGACTCCCGCTTTCTCGGCTACCGGCATGGCCGCGCGAATGAAATCCGTAAACGTGCCCCAGATGTGATCGTCTTTGTACACCCGTTCGTGAGAAAGCGGCAGTTTCTTTGCCACCTCGACGTCGAACTCGCGGGTCGGCGCCCCTCCCCGCCCAGTCACTCTGGCCGTTTGATAGTAGTTCGGCATCATGCCGCGGACCTTCATATTGGCTATGTGGGCGTAGGTCGTGTAGTGGATGCCGGCTTTGCCCAAGTTCGTCAGGTATTGTTGATACTGCTCCACCTTTTTGTCGAACCCCGGCAGCCCTAACACCATCGTCGGATCGCAATGCAAATCCAAAATGCCGATGTTGTAGAGGCCGACGCCATTGGCTTCGAGGCGTCGTCGCGTCCGAACCATGAAGTCATAGGTGGCGTTCTCGATACCCGTCCAGATGGAAACGTACTCGATACCCGCGTGCCGCAAGTACTCGAGGCCGCTTTCATCCAGCTTCGGCTGGGAAAATGTTCCGATCTTGATGCCGGCAGGAGCGGATTCCTCCCCATAAGCCAGGGAAAGAAGACCTCCCATTGCGCCACTGAGCGAAAGCCTGATGAATTTTCTTCTGTCGGTTTTCACGTTACACCTCGCAAAGAGTACCCCCCCTCTTTACGATTAACGGTCAAACCTCAACGGTGACGTTAGAAATTAGTACGTTTGAGATTGTACCAAAACAAGGGGAGTCGCCGCAACGAGCGCGCCTGCTGATCGAGCGCCAGCCGGCCGCTCTCCCAAAGCGCGTGAGCGCTTGCCAGCGTAGCGTGGCCGCACAAATCGACTTCGACGGTTGGGGTGAACCAGCGCAACTCGAAGCCGTCCCCGAGTGGCAATAGGAAGGCTGTTTCCGCAGGTTCATTTCCGCGGCGACGTTTTGCATCCACTCGCCGGCAGCCGCGTCAGAGAGAAAGCAAACTGCAGCCGGGTTCCCAGCGAAAGGTTTTGCGGTGAAGGCGTCGACCTGGCAGACGGGGATCGGCATGTTTGTCGGAATCTGCTCGCGCCCACGATCGAGGCCTTCTTCTGAGTGTTCTTGCTCCCCGGTTTGGGATGGGCGAAGTGCGAACGGAAGCGGCCCAAGCGGAGCGGCCGCTGCAATTCAACTACTGGTTCTTCACAGCCTGCAACGCCGCCTGAACCTCCGGATCGCGCCGTATCTCGATCTCGTCGCCCTTTTCCACGCCAAAGGCCAGGTTGAAGATCTCTTGTTTCAGGCGGCTTTTGATGAATTCAAGCGTCGATGACCATTCCGACAGCCCCGGGCGAATCCTCCGCTCGGAAAGGAACAACTGGAAATCGTCGAGCAGCTTGGGCGTTAGCTCGAACTCCTCTGAAACTTCGAGGCGCTTATCAACGGCCTGCTTGGCAAAATCAAAGAAAGAGTTCGTCGCCTCGATGACCGCCTCAAGCTCACTGAACGGCCGCGGGTAGGTGATCTGGTCGGGCTCAACGCCGCCGCGGCGGGCCTCATCGCCGTCGCTCCCGCTCTTGGCGTCCGCCTGCTCGGGGCAGGGCGTAAGAATATAAACCCTGCAATCGCCCAGCGAGCGCTGGATCGTGCGGCCCTTCGGCGCCAGATACTGAGCGGTGGTCAGAGCAAGGGCCGTGCCTTGCGAGAGGCTGAAAACGCTTTGAATGATTCCCTTACCGAAGCTTCTTTCCCCCAAGATGGCCGCTCGGCCATTGTCTTGCAGAGCAGCGGCGACGAGTTCGGCGGCACTAGCAGTGCGCGAATTGATGAGCACCGCCACCGGGAACTTATAAGGCTCCGCCTCCGGCGGGACCCGCAGCTCCTCGTTTGGGCCTTTACGGGCTCCGATCCACAAAATCCTCTGTCCCGGATCAAGGAAGTACGCGGCAGTCCGGACCGCCGCTTCGACAAGGCCGCCCGGGTTGCCTCGCATGTCCAGCACCAGCCCTTTGAGGCTGGCGCCGCCCAGCCCCTCGATCGCATCCTTCAACTCGCGGGCCGTCTGCTGCTCGAAGTTCCCCACTTTGATATGGGCGATGCCATCCTCCAGGAAAAAGGCGCGTGTCACGCTGGGGTCCGCCATCTCGGCCGGAACCAGCGATATCGGAATCAACCGGGTGAATGCCGGCCTCATGACCATCAACTCGGCCCGTTTTTGGCGCGATTGACCGAGCAGGCCGACCAGTTGCTCGATCGTGAGTTGCGAAAGCTGATAGCCATTGACGGCGACGATCTCGTCACCCGCCGTGAGGCCCGAACGCTCCGACGGGCTGCCTGGAAGGGTCTGTAGGACGATAACTCTCCCGGGGAGCAATGAAACCACGCTTCCAAAGCCCTTCTCGGTGGAGCGCTGCATCTCTTGGAGAGACTCGAACTGCTCCTTATCGAGAAACGCTGAGTGGGGGTCCAGTGTGCGGACCATCGCGGGCAAGGCGCCGCCGTAAATAGCGTTCTCCGGATCGATCGGATCCGCCAGGTTCTTGTCAACGAGATTGAATACTTCGACGAATCGCTCAAGGGACTGCTCAAGCTCTTCGGGTGGATCCGCGTGGAGGGGCACAGCGAGGAGAAGCAGTAGATGGAAATGCCGCATGCATTTTGGCAAAACCAAAGAACTTAGCTCGGACAAGCCGGAACCAAACAGGCCGGATTCGGCGCCCTTGAAAGATTGTTGCGCTTGGCCGGCTTGACCCCAGGCTTGCGCCTGAGGCTCTGTTTCTGCTTTCCGAACTTCCGCCATGTCTGGCAATAATTCAACAATAGAGAACCTAATCAATGATTATAGCGGGCTGGTCCGTAACGATCGGTGGAGCCTTGCTGGGCGCGTGATAAGCTAACCGCATGGCGACGAAGCTACCGCCGAGCGCCGAGCCGGTGGAGCCGGAAATCTCTCCCGCATCGGGCCATGCCGGCATCGTGCGGTCGGCCGGGATCGTCAGCGCGGCGGTGCTATTCAGCCGCATTACGGGGCTGGTTCGTGAAGTCGTGTTCGCCAAGTATTTCGGCGCGAGCATGGTCTACGACGCCTTTTTGGCGGCTTTTCGGATACCCAATCTTACCCGCGACCTGCTTGCCGAAGGCGCCCTCTCCGCTGCTTTTGTCACCACCTTCTCCCAGTGCTTGGCAACCAAAGGGGACCAGGAAGCATTCCGGCTGTCGAATCGCCTGGCGACAGTGCTTGTGCCGATGCTGGCCGTCATCTGCCTGCTGGGCTTGGTCTTCGCGCCGGGACTGGTGGATCTTATGTTTCCCGGCTTCGCCGAGGTGCCGGGCAAGAGGGATCTGACGATTCAGTTGGCGCGAATCATGATTCCGTTCCTTCTCTTCATTGCACTGGCCGCGAAAGCCATGGGGGTCCTGAACGCCAAGGGAATTTTCGGCGCCCCCGCCCTGGCGTCCGCTTTTTTTAACATCGTGTCGCTGGCCGCCGGGTTGACGCTTGGTTTCTACGCCGGTCCGATGTTCGGCTTCCAGCCGATCGTGGGCATGGCCGCCGGCACGCTGTTAGGCGGGATGACGCAGTACCTGTGCCAATGGCCCACGCTGCGCAAGACGGGGCTGCGTTACCGTCCGGATTTCGACCTCTCGGACCCGGGACTGCGTCAGATGCTGTTGCTGATGGGCCCGGCTGTCATCGGCGCGGCGGCGGTGCAGGTGAACGTCGTGGTGAATAGCATTTTCGCCTCGCAAATCACCAATGACGCCGGCATGGTCATGGACGGGCCCGTATCATGGCTGGGCTATGCCTTTCGGTTCATGCAGCTTCCGCTGGGGTTGTTTGGCGTGGCTGTCGCCTCGGCGACGCTGCCCTCAATTTCTCGAAGTGCCGGACAAGGGCGCATCAGCGAGTTCCGGGAAACTCTGTCGCGATCGCTCGGGCTGGTCTTCTTGCTGACAATTCCGTCAGCCGTGGGATTGATTGTTCTCAGCCGGCCGCTGGTCGGCGTCGTCTTTCAGCGCGGTGAGTTTACGGCCGCGGATACGGACCAGACCGCGCTGGCCCTCTCTTTCTACTGCCTGGGGCTGGCCGGATACGCCGCGATCAAAGTGCTGACTCCAGCCTATTACGCTCTCAACGATGTTCGAATCCCGATGGCGGCCAGCGTCGTGTCGATCTTTCTCAACTACTTGCTCAACTGGACGTTCATCCGTGTACTCGGCTGGGGACATGGGGGGCTTGCCTTCTCCACTTCTTTAGTGGCGAGCTTCAACTTCCTGGTTCTGTTTTGGCTCATGAGGAACAAGATTGATGGTATTGAAGGCAGGCGGCTTACCTGGGGCCTAACCAAGATCGTTGTTGCCTCGGCGCTGATGGGCCTGTGTTGCTGGCTGTCGTCTTTCGCGGTGCAAGACCTTTTTGGCGAAGGGTCGATGGCACGCTTGTTGAGCCTGATTCTCTCGGTCCCGCTGGGGCTGGCGGTTCTCTACGGAAGTTGCCGATTCTTGGGGGTCCAAGAATTGGAAGCTGCTCAGCAGGCCATTGCCGCGCGCTTTCGCGGACGAGCCGCGGGCTGGCCGGGAAGCGAAAGTTCTCACTATGATAGAATCGACCGCAGTGGATACTAAGCCCCATGAACGCTGACCTCAGGTTGATTTGGGACCTGCAATCCGTCGACACCCGAATCGCTGAGCTCAAGCTGGAAATCGCCCGCCTGCCCAAACACATCGCCGAAATCGAGCGCAAGCTCGAATCCCACAAGCAAGCGCTGGCCGCCGATCAGGCGGCGCTCGAAGAAAATCGCAAGGGACGCCGCTTGATGGAGGGTGAGATCACTGCCTTCGAACAGAAACTCTCTCATATTCGGGTACAAATGGGGGAGGCGAAAACAAACGAGGTGTACCGGGCGTTTCAGAAGGAGATCAAATTTGGCGAGGATGGGATTAGCAAAGTTGAAGACCGTATCCTCGACAAGATGATCGAAGCGGAAACAATCGAGCAGAACATCGCCAAAGCTGAACAGGAGTTGAAGATCGAAAGCGAAGCGGTTGCCAAGGAAATCACGGAAACCAAGGCTCGCGTTGCCAAGGATGAAGACGAATTAGTCCTTGATCAGAAGAAGAGAGACGCTTCGGCGCGTTCAGTCACGCCCGATGTACTGAAAACCTACGAGCGCGTGCGCAAGCTGCGCGGCAACGCCGTCGCCGAAGTCAGCGGCGACCGCTGTCTGGTCTGTAACGTCGTGATGCGCCCGCACGTGAGTCAAAGACTGCGGCAGGGAGAGGAAATCCTCACTTGCGAGTCTTGTGGCCGCATTCTTTACTATCCCCCGCTGGACACTCCGCCAGTCGAGGACCCAGCCGGCGAAAACAGCCTCGCCGCTTCATAGCGGCCTGTGGCAAACGTGGCGGAAAATTCGGGAACCAGATTCGGAGCCGCGACCGTCAGGGAGCGGTTAACCGCTTCGGCGCGCCTCATCCGCCAGCGGCCACGCTCCGCCTTTCGGTTGCGGCTCGTCCGCGTTAGGGATCAGCGCAAGTCGGCACTCCGCCCCAGGCACTGAACCACCAACCTAGCCCATGGACACGCCCCCCAACGCGCTCACTCGACTCAGTGAGGAAGAACTGCTGTTTCGAGATACCGTGCGGCGCTTCGCCGTCGATCAAATCCAGCCCCACGTGCGCCAGATGGATGAGCAGGCCGAGTTCCGTCCGGACCTGACGCGGCAAATCTTCGAGCTGGGGTTGATGGGGATTCAAGTTCCCGAGCAGTACGGCGGCCAAGAAGGGTCCTTCTTCATGGCGGCGCTGGCGGTCGAGGCGCTTTCGACAGTCGATCCCGCGGCGGCGATCATCGTCGATGTGCAGAACACGCTCTTCAACAACGCCCTGTTGCGATGGGGCGACGCCGATCAGAAGCAGAGATGGTTACCCCGTCTATGCCGCGACACGATTGGGGCTTATGCCTTGTCGGAAGCCAATTCGGGCAGCGATGCCTTCGCGATGGCCACCAGAGCACGAGACAAGGGCGGCCATTTCGAGATTAGCGGACGGAAGCTGTGGATCAGCAACGCCAAGGAAGCAGGGCTGTTCATCGTGTTCGCGAACGCCAATCCGGAGGCGGGTTACCGCGGCATCACGGCATTTGTCATTGACCGCGAGACGCCGGGTTTTGAGGTCGGCAAGAAGGAAGACAAGCTGGGGATTCGAGCCTCCTCGACTTGCGAGCTGATTCTCGATGGCTGCCGCGTGAGCAAGTGCGATGTGCTGGGCGAGGCCGGCAAGGGCTACAAGATCGCGATCGAAACCCTCAACGAAGGCCGTATCGGGATCGGCGCGCAGATGCTCGGTCTCGCCGAGGCGGCGCTCGATCATGCCCTCCGTTACGCCAAGGAGCGGAAGCAGTTCGGCAAGCCCATAGCGGAGTTTCAAGGACTCCAGTTTCAGCTCGCCCAGATGGCGACTGAGGTCGAGGCCGCGCGGCTGCTGGTTTACAATGCGGCTCGTTTGAAGGACGCCGGCGATAAGTACGTCACCGCGGCCGCGATGGCAAAATACTACGCTTCGGAGATGGCGGGCCGCGTGACTGCCAAGGCGATTGACGTGCTGGGAGGAGTGGGCTTCACGAAGGAGTATCCGGTCGAAAAGCTGTACCGGGACGCCAAGATCGGAACGATTTACGAGGGCACGAGCAATATGCAGCTTCAAACGATCGCGAAGCAGATCCTGGCGGCGGACGCCAGGCTGTTCGGGGCCTAGCCCCAATACTGTTCGCTTATTGATGTTCGCGAAATACAGTGTGGGGGCGCGGCGTGCCGCGCCCGCTCCGGCAAGGCATTCGCTGTGTCCGAAAGCAATACTATATTCTGCGGGTATCAATAGAGCCTTTGAGCCGCGAAGCGGCGTCAGATGAGTAGCCCAGGGTGGAGCGAAGCGTAACCCTGGGTGAAAACCCCTGAGGGGAGAGCCCTGGATGGGGCGAAAGAAAACAAGCGCATGATTTCGACGACGGGGTCGCCTTGGGTCAACAACAAATACAACGACTTCGGCAAGCGAACCCAGCCCGGAAATCACTAAGTGAACAGCATTGGGCCTAGCCCTGGGCCTAGCCGCCCCAATTCTGAACACTTAGACTTAGCGCCCTTAAGCCGCGAAGCGCCGTCGCCTGCGATACAGCACTAAGATCGACCATTAGCTATCGGCGGACAGGCGCTATGCAGTTCGTTTCGCGGAACTTAGTCCTGCTCGCGATCGCGGAACGCCGCGAACCAGTTTTGGACCACGTGGATCGAGCGGGGGGTGTCCGCTTCGTCTCCTGCGATTCCCACCAGCACGAATCGTTGCCCCTCTTTGGAAACATCGTAGTTGGGCTGCAAGAACCCACTCAGGCTCGCATCTTCAAACAGACGGGCCGGTGTGCTGACCGAGAAACTCGGGGTCGCGTTCACCGGCGCCGCCATCAGAATCGATCCCTCGACGTAGAACAGCTCCTTGCCGTCCCGGCTCCAACGCGGCTGTGTCCCTCCGTTCGTCGAGATCTGCCACTTGCCCCCTCCTTCGGGGAAGGGCCGAACGTAGACCTCGAAGCGGCCCGATTCATCCGAACAGTAAGCCACAAACCGCCCGTCCGGCGAAAACTTCGCCGCCCCTTCCTGGCGCGGGGTCGCTAGGAAGACCGCCTCTTCAAACCCGCCGCCTTCTGTTTTGCGCTTCAGGTACCGAATGTCCCCCTTGTTCTTAGGGTCTCCGCTAACCTCATAGACCATGTAGTTGCCGTCCGGAGACCAATCAGGAGAATCATCCTCAAGAGGCCCGCCAACCAGCAAAGTCGCCTCGCCCGTGCCGGCGGCGGGCTTGCTGAAAATGTCACGGCTTCCCCGCCGGTCCGACGTGAACGTGATCTCCGTGCCGGAAGGAGACCATGTTGCATAAGCTTCAAACCCGGCGGCGAAGGTCAGCCGGGTTGCAACGGCCCTTTCTGTTTCATGCACCCAGATGTCAAAGTCGCCCGAACCGTTGTCCTGCGCGGCAACCCGGCTCCCGTCAGGAGATAACTTGGGAAAAAATATGCTGCCGGCTTTAGGCCGGCCGATTGGTCCCAGTCTCTTGCCGCCGCGATCTCGCCAGACCAATTGTGATTCGACCGCGCCGGCGCGGTCGAGATAGACCAGCGTCCCATCCCGCGCAACACTGGGTAACGCTCCCCCTTCGACGATGGGGAAGGCCTCCCCCGTGGCGGTCAACGTCTCCAAGGAGAAGGGCAGGACCCACAATCCCGGCTTCTCGTCCACAAGGCTGGACTGGTAAACGAGGTGTCCACTTGCTGAGTAAGCCGGCCGGCTTCCCGGCCCTAGTTCCCGGCGCTCTCCCGTCTCGAGGTCAAGTAGTCCAAGCCTGGGATCAGTCACACCACCGAAATTGTAAACCAGCCCGTGAGTGCCTGCGCTGACAGGCAAGAAGTGAGGCCGAGCGCGGCCGAGCCCTTCTTGGCTCTCTCCCAGCTCGAAAAGAAGTTTGCGGGCGCCGCCTCGAGCGGGCACCTCATACAATTGACCAACGGAGGAGAAGACAATCCGCGCACCGTCGGGACTCCACGATCCGCCAATGTAATAACCCGGGGGCAGATCGCACAGCGTGATCGGGTCGCCCCCCTCCGCCGGGATGCGCTTTAACTCCTGGCCGCTTCGAAAGCCGATGAACCGGCTGTCCGGCGACCAAAACATACCCGCTGCAGCTGTGTAGTCGGCGCCCTCGGTTCCCTCAAGTTTCCGGGGCGTTTCGCGGCCGAGGTCTCGCACCCAAAGGGCGCTTTCTCCTCCCTCTTCGACGGCGAAGACGATGTGCCGCCCGTTGGGTGAAACAGACGGCGCAAACACATTCCCGGGAGAAAAAGAAAACCGAAGAACCTCTTCGGCGGAATCCGGCATCGGGCCCCGAAGCCATTGGAAAACCAACAGGCCAAGCGTAACGGCCAGGAGCACCCCCATTCCGAGCAATCCTCCGCGCTTTAGTTGCTGACGCTTTTCAGCCTTCTTGGCGGCCGATTCGGACACGACGCGGATCGCAACCGAGCGATGAAGTTCAGTGTCTTCGGCGCGATAGGTCACGCTTTCCCCTTCGTCGCTCAAACGCTCGATGACGCGGTAGGGGAAAACCGCGGTGTTGGCAGGGTCGATCCCGGCTTGTGAGGGTGCGGCTTGTTGGGTGAGCGTCCCGCTCAACCCTGCAACCGTGGCCGGCGGTGCTGTGCGCAGGATGGCCGATTTCCCCGACTTCAGCTTCTCGCTGAGCGTTTCCAAATCGACCACCATGTCGGCGGTGCTTTGATACCGCTTATCCGCCTCCTTGGCGAGGCACTTGCCGACGAGCCACTCCAACTCCATCGGCACGCCCGTTCGCAGGGCCGTCATCGGCTCGGGCTCTTCGTTGGTAATGGAGTACATCACGGCTTTGTCGTAATGGCCCTTGAACGGCCGCTGGCCGGTGACCATCTCGTAGATCACAACACCCAGTGACCAGATATCCGTACGGTGGTCCAGCTCCATTCCGTAGGTCTGCTCGGGCGACATGTAGGTCACCGTACCCATGGTCTCGTCCAAACGGGTGAGCTTCGAGCGGTCGGCCAGCAGGGCCAGCCCGAAGTCCATGATGGTGACGTGGCCGTCCTCGCCGATCATCAGGTTGGCGGGCTTGATATCCCGATGAACAATCTTCTTGCCATGGGCGGCTTGCAGGCCCTTGGCCGTCTGGATGGCGATGTCGAGAGCGTCCTTCAGCTTGAGCGGCCCAACCTCGATCTTCTTCTCCAGCGGCTCGCCTTCGAGGAAGGCCATGGCAATAAAGGTCTTGCCTTCGACTTCACTGATCTCGTAGACGTGGCAGACGTTGGGATGATTGAGCGCGGCGGCCGCTTCGGCTTCTCGCCGGAACCGCGCCTTTACTTCCTTGTCACCGAGCAGGTGAGCCGCCAGGAATTTCAGAGCTACAGGACGCTTGAGGTTGGTGTCCTCGGCCTTGTAAACGATACCCATGCCGCCCCGGTCGAGTTCGGCGGTGACCTTGTAGTGCGAGATGGTGCGGTCGATCATCGAAGGCTCAATTGTACCGCCTCGGGATTCGTGGTGGTAGGGCGATTTACAAACAGGTATCCGCGGACAATCGTTCTGGGGTTCGTTTCGCGGAACTAAGGCTCTGTCAAGAAATAAGTGAAATAAGTGGAGGCGGTTTTGGTTTATACTTGTGGTGGTGGTCAACCACGAAGACATCCAGCGTCGGTTCCGTTCTTTGTCACCCTTCCTCGACGAGCGGATGCGGCGTTTGGTGGCGGCGGCCGAGAGCGCGGCGATCGGGTACGGGGGAGTTTCAGCGGTGGCGCGTGCGACAGGCGTGTCCCGTCGAGCGATTAGCGAAGGCATCAAGGAACTGAGCCGGCAGAAAGCGCCGCGCCAGGCTCGATCCGCGGAGGTCCGAATTCGGCGCAAGGGTGGCGGACGAAAGAAGACCATCGACAAGGATCCAACGCTGTTGGAGGATCTAGACCGCTTGGTGGATCCGGCGACTCGGGGAGATCCTGAGTCCCCGCTGCGCTGGACGTGCAAGAGTGTGCGCAAGCTGGCAGAGCAACTGCGGCAGGAGGGCCACGCCGTCAGTTATCAGACCGTGGCCGAGCTGCTTCACGCCATGGGCTACAGCTTGCAGGCCAACCAGAAGACGCTGGAGGGAAGCCGGCATGCGGATCGGGATCAGCAGTTTGAATATATCAACCGTAAGGCGCGGCGTTATCCGCGGCAGGGCGAGCCGGTGATTTCGGTGGATACCAAGAAAAAGGAGCTGGTGGGCGATTTCAAGAACGCGGGGCGCGAATGGCAGCCGAAAAGCCAGCCGCAACAAGTTCGGGTTCACGACTTCGCAATCGGTGAGGCGGGCAAGGGCAAGGTGGCTCCCTATGGGGTCTACGACTTGGGGCGTAACGAAGGGTGGGTCAGTGTGGGGGTGGATCACGACACGGCGGCCTTTGCGGTCGAGAGCATTCGCCGCTGGTGGCGCTGGATGGGACGCCCGAGCTATCCGCAAGCGCGACAGCTGCTGATCACCGCCGATTCCGGCGGCAGCAACGGCGCACGGGTGCGCTTATGGAAATGGGAACTGCAGCAGCTAGCCGACGAAACCGGGCTGACAATCTCGGTCGCTCACTTCCCGCCGGGCACCAGCAAGTGGAACAAGATCGAACACCGTCTCTTCTCTTTCATTAGCCAGAACTGGCGTGGCAAGCCGCTGACCAGTCACGAGATCATCATCAACCTCATCGCCGCCACAACCACCACCACAGGTCTGGCAGTGAAAAGCAAACTCGACTCCAACATCTATCCCGCGGGGGTCAAGGTCAGCGATCAGCAGATGGCCCAACTCAAACTCCGCAGAGACCGGTTTCATGGCGACTGGAATTATAAACTCCTGCCTGAAAGTTGATATGGTTATTTGCTGACATCCCCTTAGTCCTGCAATGACGAAAGGGTTGTGTAACAATTTTTCTGTAGAATGTTCTGGCCTGATTGACTGGGTCATCGTTTGTTTCCACGATGGATTGATTCAAGACAAACCATCAACAAAGGAGACGAAACGATGACCCCTGATCACAGTGACACGATTGCGAAGCTGGTGCAAGAGCTGTTTCAGCAAAGAGACGGCGTCAAGCGCTTGCTCGAAGAGCTGCTGAACGCGGCGATGAGAGCGGAGATGACCGAACAACTGGGTGCGGAGCGGCACGAGCGCAACCCACGGCGGCAAGGCTGGCGCAATGGCGCCAAGCCCCGCAAGCTGAAGACTCGTGTGGGAGAACTAGAGCTGCGAGTGCCTCAGCTGCGCAATAGCGAGCCCTACCATCCGTCGATGTTTGCACGCTGGCAGCGCAGCGAGCGGGCTCTGCTGGTGGCCTGTGCCGAGATGTATTTCCAGGGCGTTTCGACCCGGCGGGTGCAGCAGGTGCTGGATGAAATGTGCGGCTGCGATGTCTCGGCGATGACGGTTTCGCGGCTGGCCGGCGAGCTGGATGAGAAGCTGGCGGAGTTCCGCGGGCGGCGTCTGGATCAGCACGAATACCCCTATCTGATGATTGACGCGCGTTATGAAAAAGTACGCCGGCAAGGGGGCATCCTCAGCGAGGCCGTGCTGGTGGTCACGGGGTTCAACGGGCAAGGGCAGCGTGAGATTTTAGACTGGCGCAACGGTGACAGCGAGTCGGAAGCCACTTGGGGAGAGCTGTTTCGGCAGCTCAACGAGCGCGGGTTGAGTGGGCTGCGGCTGATCGTCAGCGACGCCCATGGCGGCATCGTGGCAGCGCTGGGGAGGCACTTTCAAGGGGTGCGCTGGCAGCGTTGCCGGGTGCATTTCAAACGGGAGCTGGCACGCAAGGTGGCCCACCGGGAGTACCGCGAGGTGCTGAGTGAGCTGGCCGCTGTGTTCGCCGCCCGAGAAAAGGACGAGTGCTTGCGGCGCGGCGAGGAGATGGCCCAAAACTGGGAGACCCGGCGGCCGAAAGTGGCGGCGATGTTGCGGCACGGACTCGAGGATTGCCTGACGGTGCTGGATTTTCCCGAGGGCCATCGCCGCCGTCTGGGATCGACGAACATGCTGGAGCGGCTGATGAAGACGCTGAAGCAGCGCACGCGAGTGGTGGGAGTGTTTCCCAACCGGGCCTCGTGCGAGCGGCTGATCGGGGCGATTTTGCTGGAGCGGCACGAGCAGTGGCAACTGGAGTCGCGGCCCTACTTCAGCATGGAGAACGCCGATCTGGAGGAGCTGGGTCCGGCGGACCGGCAAGCAGCCTGAGAGCGCCGCCGCTGAGTCGGGACCTGCGGTCGCCCTACGGGCTCCCTGCGGCCCGACTCAGCGCAAACCTGAAATAGAGAGACAACGTGGGAACAAACAAATTTACAGAAACTTTGTTGCACTACTGACGAAAGAATTTCATCGAGGGCGCTATCCACGCCCATTGCCTTCCGTCTTGCCCCGCTGAACACAGTCTCCAACTGCTGGTACATCCCACCAAAGTTGGAAGCGAGTACGGTTTCCACCAGTTCGCCCCGCTCGTTCGTGATTGTCAGCCGGTACGCTGGCACCTCCTCATCATCTAATTCGAAGATCGTGACTGTGTAACGTGGGAAAATAATCTGATAGGAGTTGGAACCCGCCGCAGCCTCCCATTCCAAGTCTTCGGCCTCGCTCTTCTCCGCTAAGGTTTCGATCAGTGCGATTAGTTTATCTTGAACCATAATCAGCCCGCCCCTAAATCTTGCCTCATGCTGATAAACACGTCCGCCAGCCGGTCAGCGTGCTTGGATATGATCCGATTGAACTAAGGGGATGTCAGCAAATAACCATATCAACTTTCAGGCAGGAGTTTATAATTCCAGTCGCCATGAAACCGGTCTCTGCGGAGTTTGAGTTGGGCCATCTGCTGATCGCTGACCTTGACCCCCGCGGGATAGATGTTGGAGTCGAGTTTGCTTTTCACTGCCAGACCTGTGGTGGTGGTTGTGGCGGCGATGAGGTTGATGATGATCTCGTGACTGGTCAGCGGCTTGCCACGCCAGTTCTGGCTAATGAAAGAGAAGAGACGGTGTTCGATCTTGTTCCACTTGCTGGTGCCCGGCGGGAAGTGAGCGACCGAGATTGTCAGCCCGGTTTCGTCGGCTAGCTGCTGCAGTTCCCATTTCCATAAGCGCACCCGTGCGCCGTTGCTGCCGCCGGAATCGGCGGTGATCAGCAGCTGTCGCGCTTGCGGATAGCTCGGGCGTCCCATCCAGCGCCACCAGCGGCGAATGCTCTCGACCGCAAAGGCCGCCGTGTCGTGATCCACCCCCACACTGACCCACCCTTCGTTACGCCCCAAGTCGTAGACCCCATAGGGAGCCACCTTGCCCTTGCCCGCCTCACCGATTGCGAAGTCGTGAACCCGAACTTGTTGCGGCTGGCTTTTCGGCTGCCATTCGCGCCCCGCGTTCTTGAAATCGCCCACCAGCTCCTTTTTCTTGGTATCCACCGAAATCACCGGCTCGCCCTGCCGCGGATAACGCCGCGCCTTACGGTTGATATATTCAAACTGCTGATCCCGATCCGCATGCCGGCTTCCCTCCAGCGTCTTCTGGTTGGCCTGCAAGCTGTAGCCCATGGCGTGAAGCAGCTCGGCCACGGTCTGATAACTGACGGCGTGGCCCTCCTGCCGCAGTTGCTCTGCCAGCTTGCGCACACTCTTGCACGTCCAGCGCAGCGGGGACTCAGGATCTCCCCGAGTCGCCGGATCCACCAAGCGGTCTAGATCCTCCAACAGCGTTGGATCCTTGTCGATGGTCTTCTTTCGTCCGCCACCCTTGCGCCGAATTCGGACCTCCGCGGATCGAGCCTGGCGCGGCGCTTTCTGCCGGCTCAGTTCCTTGATGCCTTCGCTAATCGCTCGACGGGACACGCCTGTCGCACGCGCCACCGCTGAAACTCCCCCGTACCCCATCGCCGCGCTCTCGGCCGCCGCCACCAAACGCCGCATCCGCTCGTCGAGGAAGGGTGACAAAGAACGGAACCGACGCTGGATGTCTTCGTGGTTGACCACCACCACAAGTATAAACCAAAACCGCCTCCACTTATTTCACTTATTTCTTGACAGAGCCTAAGGCGTGCCCCTTCTGTTGCGCGGCGCTGCGACGCTTGCGGCTGGATGTGCCGCGCTCGCGCCAGTGGCGAATCAGGCGGCCTATGCTAATGTTAGATCGGTGATTCAACCACTAAAAAGCTACCTCACAGTGCTGCTGGCTGTCCTCATCACCGTAGCTGCACTTCCTCTCCTCGCCCAGCAACCTCCAGGCGAGCCCTTCTCCCCCGACGCCATTCGCTTCTTTGAGAACGAGGTCCGGCCGGTGCTGCTCAACAATTGCGCGAGCTGCCACAACGCCAAGCTGCTCACGAGTGGATTGTCCGTCGAAAGCCGCGAGGACATCGTCAAGGGCGGCAACCGCGGCGAAGCGGTTTCTCCGGGGCTGCCGGAAGAAAGCCGGCTGGTTCACGCAGTCCGCCAGCAGGGCCCGTTGAAGATGCCCCCCGGAGGCAAGCTGGCGCCGCAAGAGATCTCCGCGCTCGCCCGCTGGATTGAGATGAGGCTGCCGTGGCCCGCCCAAAGTGCGCTGGCTCCCAGTGCCGGTCAAGCCTCCAGCCACTGGTCGTTTCAACCCGTCGAACGCCCGACCGCGCCGCAAGTGTCAGATGCCGCTTGGCCCCGCAACCCGATCGACTGCTTTATCCTGGCCCGCCTCGATCAGAAGGGACTGCGGCCCTCGCCCGAAGCAGAGAAAGCCACACTCATCCGCCGCGCCTATATCGACCTGATCGGTCTGCTGCCCAAACCCGGAGAAGTCGACGCGTTTATAGAAGATACAAGTCCGAACGCCTATGAGAAGGTTGTCGGCCACTTGCTCGAATCGCCGCACTACGGAGAACGCTGGGGCCGTCACTGGCTCGACCTGGCGCGCTACGCCGACTCCAACGGCTACAACGCCGACGGCGAGCGCAAGATTTGGATGTACCGCGAATGGCTGATTCGCGCTCTCAACCGCGACTTGCCGTTCGACCAGTTTGTCATCGAGCAAATCGCCGGGGACATGCTGCCGAACGCCACCGAAGATCAAATCGTCGCGACCGGCTTCCACCGCAATACGCTGCTGAATCTCGAAGGCGGGGTCGACTTCGAGCAGTACCGGGTCGAAGCCGTGGTAGACCGCGTCGATACGACCGGCGTGGTCTTTCTTGGCCTCACACTGGGTTGCGCCCGCTGTCACGATCACAAGTTCGACGCGGTGTCCCAGCGGGAGTTTTACAGCTTCTTTTCTTTCTTCGACAGCATCGATGAGTTGAGCGGCGACTACGACAACGCCGAAGGACGCGCCCGCGCCTTTGAACCCGTGCTGGAGTTCGGAACACCCGAGCAGTATGCCCGCGAAGAGGCGCTGGGAGCGCAAATCGAGGTCATGCAAAAGGAGCTGGATTCTCACGAGGAACAGCTCCTCGCCGGGCAACCCGAGTGGGAAGCCTCCCTCAGCGCGGAACAACTCGCCGATCTTACCCCCGGATTGCGGGCAATCCTCAAGATCCCCGCCGCCGAGCGCCACGAGCAGCAGAACCTCAGGCTGAAGGGAGCCTATTTCGCGCAAGACCTCGGACACCAAGAACGTAAGAAGGCAATTGCCGCCGTCCGTAAGCTCGAACCCGAAATCCCCAGCACGCTGGTCATGCGGGAGTTGCCCGAACCGCGAGCGACACACGTCCTGCTGGGCGGCGAGTTTCTCAACAAGGGGGTCCGCGTCTGGCCCGGAACCCCCGCAGTTCTGCCGGCGCTGCCAAAGCAGGAGCGCTACACGCGGCTGGATCTGGCCCGCTGGCTGGTCAGCAAGGACAACCCGCTGACGCCCCGCGTGACGGTCAATCGAATTTGGCAGCGCTACTTCGGACGCGGTATCGTCGAGACCGAGAATGATTTTGGGACCCAGGGCTCGCCTCCCTCGCATCCCTTGCTGCTGGACTGGCTGGCGTCCGAGTTCATGGCGCGCGACTGGAGCCTCAAGGCGCTTCATCGGCTGATCGTGACTTCGGCCACCTATCGGCAATCGTCGAAATATAGCCCTGACGCCGCCGAGCCCGATGCCGCCGAGCCTGACGCCGCGAAAAAAGACCCGCGCAACCTGCTGCTGGCGCGCCAAAACCGGCTCCGCGTTGAGTCCGAGATCGTGCGTGATCTGGCTCTCTCGGCGAGCGGCATGCTGGCGCCTGAGATCGGCGGACCCAGCGTTTTCCCCTCGCAGCCCCCTGGCGTGATGATCCGCAAGCCTTGGCCCGAAAGTGAAGGAGGGGATCGCTACCGCCGGGGCATGTACACCTACTTTTGGCGCACCAGCCCTCACCCCGGGTTGATGGTCTTCGACAGCCCCGACGCGCTGACGACGGCGACCAGGCGGAACCGGTCGAACACGCCGTTGCAGGCGCTCACGCTGCTCAACGACGCGGGCTTCCACGAGTTTGCCCAGGGACTGGCGAAGCGGGTCCTCCACGAGCGCCCCGACGCATCGAACGCCGAGAGGATCGAGCACGCTTTTCGGCTTTGCCTCGTCCGCCCGCCTCAGCAGGTTGAAAGGGAGCGGCTCGAGCGGCTGCTGGCATCGCAGCTCGATGACTTCCGGACGAATCCCGGCGAGGCGATCGAGGTTCTCACCCTGCCGGCCGACGAAGGAAGCGATTTGCCCGAAACAGCAGCTTGGACCATGGTTGCCGCTGTCATCCTGAATCTCGATGAATTCATCACCCGGGAATGACCCGGAAGCGAACGCCAAGATCAAAATGACACCACTCAGCCCGCAGCTTCTCAGCCGAATCGACCGGACCCGGCGTCACTTCTTCAGCCAATGCTTTGTCGGCCTGGGCAACGTCGCTCTCGGCAGTTTGCTAAGCGAGGGCACGCTGCTGGCTGGCCCGGCGCCCAAGGCGAACAACCCGCTCGCTCCCAAACCGCCGCACTTCACTCCCAAGGTGAAGCGCGTCATTTACCTGTTCATGGCAGGCTCGCCCAGTCAGTTTGAAACCTGGCTTTACCGGCCCAAACTCGCCGAACTCGACGGGCAGCCTACGCCCGATTCATTCCTCGAAGGCAAGCGCTTCGCCTTCATGGAAAGCTTCACCAAGAACAAGCCGAAGCTGCTGGGTCCCAGAAGGAAGTTCAAGCGCTACGGTCAGTCGGGCGCCTGGGTCTCGGAAATCTTCCCCCACATGGCAACGATCGCCGACGATCTAGCCATTGTCCACTCGGTGAAGACCGAAAACTTCAACCACGCCCCGGCCAAGCTTTTCTTCAACACCGGATCGACGCGTTACGGACGCCCCAGCTTGGGCGCCTGGCTGAGCTACGGGTTGGGCAGCGAATCGACGGACCTCCCCGCTTTCGTCGTGCTGCGCTCGGGCGAGCGGAACTTGATGGGCGGCGCCAACCTCTGGGGCAGCGGCTTTCTGCCATCGACCTATCAAGGAGTCGAATTCCTGCGCTCCGCCGACCCGATTCCGAACCTCTCCAGCCCTAGCGGCGTCTCGATGAAACGCCAGACCGCCCGCCTCGACGCCATTCGCGATCTGAACCTGACCCGCCTGGCGGATCAGGGCGATCCGGAAATCGCCACTCGAATCGCTTCCTATGAGATGGCCTACCGCATGCAGACCAGCGGCCCCGAGTTGATGGACTTGGCGAGCGAAAGCAAACAAACGCTCGAACTCTACGGAGCGGCGCCGGGCGAGCAGTCCTTCGCCAACAACTGTCTGCTGGCGCGCCGAATGATCGAGCGCGGCGTGCGCTTCGTGCAGCTTTATCAAACCGGCTGGGACCATCATGGCAACCGCCAGAACAACCTCAACGAGAAGCTGGACGAGGTGGCGCTAACGATCGATCGCCCCTGCGCCGCGCTGATCAAAGACCTCAAGCAGCGCGGCTTGCTCGATGACACCCTGGTAATCTGGGGCGGGGAATTCGGGCGTACGCCGATGGGGGAGGTGCGCGAATCGGTTGGCCGCAACCATCACATCGACAATTTCCCGATGTGGTTCGCCGGAGGCGGTATCAAGGCCGGCCAAACCATCGGCGAGGTCGACGACCTGGGCTTCTTCATCACCAAGGACAAAGTGGAAGTGCACGACGTCCAGGCGACCATCCTTCACCTATTGGGCCTCGATCACAAGAAGCTCACCTTCCGCTATCAAGGCCGTGATTTCCGCCTCACCGACATAGGCGGCCACCTAATCGACAAGCTGCTGGCCTGAAACTTCCGTCTTTCGGCCGGACAGAGGCGTGGACGGCAGTCCACGCTTACCGCTCGCGCTATTCCCAATCCCGGTCGGGTGACAAGCTGGAGTCAATGGATCTTGAAAAGGCCATGCAGCTTTTCCTGGACCAGCAAGCGCGGACTGAGTCGGTCGTGCAGCGGCTCGGTGAAGGCCAGCAGAAAATTGAAGCAAACCAAATCCAACTGGGAGAAAACCTGATCCAAATCACGGACATCGTCCGAGAGGTTGCGGAAGCCCAGCGGCGCCATGAAGAAGAGTTCCAGCGCGCCGAAGAGCAGAACCGCGCAGAGCAAGAAAGCTTCGAAGAATCCCGCCAAGAAACCAACGAACGCTTCAACGCTCTCATCAAAATGATGAATGAATGGATTCGCGAGCGGCGAAAGAGTAACGGCGCCGCCTAAGCGAGCCGCACCTTTCCGCGATCGCTCGGTGCGCGCCAAACGCTGGCCTCCCTGCCGTTTCGATCCGAGAAAGCTGTCCTGAATTCCGAGCGCAGAACTCGATGCGGCCTCCGTCAGCCGCAGCGCCCCTGTGACGCGATTTGTCGGCATTGAGCCGTGTGAGAACCCGAACTTCGACAAGTCACACGTTCTGTTATTCTGAGCGAGAGGTTTTCAACGAGGCAATCAGGCGGTACCGGAGCCGCTGCTGTTGTGACCTCTTTCACGGGCCGCCGTCTCGTCCGGCCTCGTACTGCCGCGCCGCTTTCCCTCGGGAACATGAAAACCTCCTGCATTCGGCACACGGAAATCCCGTCGTCCTCGCGTCTCTTTAAGGATTACGTTTATTCGTTTGGCGAGGTCAGCCGTTTCTATCAGCATCCGCCGCTGCCGGATCAATTCGCGGCCGCCGCCGGGCGGGTCCAGATCACGGCTGAGCACCGCGCTGCTCTGGTCGGCGCGTTGCGCAAGCAGAACGCCGCTGCCGGGGCCGAGACCTCCGCGAACCTCGACCGCCTGGCGCAAGAAGATACCGTCGTCGTGGCAACCGGCCAGCAGGTGGGCCTTTACGGCGGACCCGTTTTCGCCGTCTACAAGGCTCTGACAGCCATCCGGCTGGCGGAGGAATTGGGCAAGGAGGGGATTTCGGCCGTCCCTGTATTTTGGCTTGCCACCGAGGATCACGATCTCGGCGAAGTCGAGCAGACGTGGATCCTCGACCACGAAAACCAGCCGCTCCACATCGAGGCGAAAACACAGGCCTTGCCCGCTCAGCCGGTCGGCGGCGTGCGGCTAACCGATCCCGGCCACGAGGCGGTCACGGCGACGCTCGCGAATCTCCCCTTCGGAGAATTCGCAATCAGGCTGGCGAGTGAGGCTTATTCGGAAGAGTGCAGTTTTGGGACAGGATTCCGGGCCCTCTTCGAACAGCTTTTCGGACGCTACGGGCTGATCTTGCTGGACCCAATGGACCCCGCGATTCGCCGCCTCTCGGCTCCGCTGTTGCGAAAAGCGATCGAGCGCGCCGGAGATCTCAACACCGAGCTGGTCGCCAGGAGCGAGGACCTCGAGCGTGCCGGCTACCACGCCCAAGTCCACGTCACCGGGGAAACATCGCCCGTTTTCCTGATCGACGCTCGGCAGCGGACCGCTCTGCGGCTTCACGAATCCAATTACGACGCCGGCGAGACAAGTTATTCCACCCCGGACCTGCTCCGCAAGCTCGAACAAAACCCCGAACAGTTTTCACCCAATGTTTTGTTGCGGCCCGTGATTCAAGACTTCCTGCTGCCCACTGCGGTCTACGTGGCGGGCCCGGCGGAGTTGGCCTACTTGGCGCAAGCCGAGGTGCTCTATAGCAGCCTGCTCGGCCGCATGCCAGTCGTCTTGCCGCGAGCGTTCTTTACCATTCTGGACGCGCGGGCGGAAAAGTATCTCAGCCGCTATAAGCTTTCCTTGCCGGATTGCTTAGAGGGAGCCGATACGCTCCGCGAAAAAATTTCCCAGCGGCTGATTCCTCCCGGCCTGGAACAGACTTTCGCGGAAGGTCAGAGTCAGATCGAGTCGTCGCTCGATGCGATCGGCCGCGACCTGGCGAAGTTCGATCCGACGCTAAGCGCGGCGCTGGGAAACGCGCGCAAGAAAATGCTCTACCAGTTTGAAAAAATTCAAGCGGCCGTGGCGCGCGAAGGCCTGCGCAGAGACTCCCGCGCCGGGCAAGAGGCGGCCCATCTTTCGAACCTGATCTTCCCCAACAACACTTTGCAGGAACGGACCTACTCCGTGCTGCCTTTCCTGGCGCGCTGCGGAGTGGGCTTTATCGACCGCGTTCACCAGGCGATCAACCCCGACTGCCACCATCACCAAGTTTTGGTCATCTGATCCGCCTGGCGCGCAAATCAATAACGAGATCTCCGCATGAGGCGACCAACGCGGGCTAGTCGTTGCTGCCGAACATATTGGTTAGGGAGCCGAGGCCATGCGCTTCGCCGCCGCCTGTTTTGCCTCCGCCGAGTTCGCGGCGCAGTTTCGACAGCGTCATGGTCTGGATGATGGCTTTTCCGGGGCCTTGCAGCGTGGCGAGGAACAAACCTTCCCCGCCGAAGATTCCGGTCTTGATGCCCCCGGCGAACTGCACGTCGTACTGGACCGACTCGTCAAAGGCGACGACGCAGCCGGTGTCCACCTGCAAGCTCTCTCCCGCCGCGAGGTCAAACTCCACGAAGTCGCCGCCACCATGAATAAACGCCGTGCCCGGCCCGGTCAGCTTTTGGAGGATGAAGCCCTCGCCTCCGAACAGTCCGGCCCCGATTTTCTTGGTGAAAGCAATGTCGAACGTCACGCTGCTCTCCGCCGCGATGAAGCCGTCCCGTTGCACCAGGATGGCTTTGCCCGGCTCCAGGTCGAAAGCCTGAATTCGTCCGGGGAAATCTCCGGCGAGCCCGACCTCACCCTCGCTCAAAGTACGAAAGTGGGTCATGAAAAGTGATTCGCCGCTGAGCTTGCGCTTCAGCGCCCCATAGAGCTTCGCGCCCAATCCCTCGCCGGTCATGCGAGTTTCCCATTCGACGGACGGCGTTTTGTAGACCATCTTGCCGGCTTCGGCATAGACGTCTTGACCGGGCTTGAGCTTGATGCGGACGACCTGCAGGTTGTCGCCCTCGATCTTGTATTCGAGAGGCGGCGGCGCCACGACGGGGGCCACGGGAGTTGCCGGATTCCCGCCACTCATCGGCGTACCACAGTTGGGGCAAAAAGCCGCGCCCCCGGAGAGTTGACTGCCGCAGTTTGTGCAAAAAGCCATAGCATCGCTAGGATATCACGGGAAAAGATCGCGACCGGGGCGGACGAAGCACAGAGCCGCGTCAGCGGCGAAAGAAGAACAGCCTGGAGAGTGAGCCCTGGCCCGCATTTCTCACCACCTGACGGCCGAAGCACGCGATAGTCCCGCCATTACTTCGTTGCGCTTGCTTGCCGTGCTCACCGTGGGGTGCCGACGCTACGTCGGCCCGGAGGCCGACGCCTCGAGTTTGGCCTTTGACTAGATAGATTCCCACAACAGAGCGAGACGGCGGAGCTGGAAGAGCAGAAGTGCTTGCTTTTCTGAAACATTTTGTTGTATTCTTGTATCTAGTTGTATAACTAGAGTAAGGACGCTCCACCCCTCGCTTCTCGCTTTCCCGTTCCGGGTGGACGCCCCTGGAAAGGTAAGGTGCTCCCATGGGATTCCCCACGAAAGTCCAACTCATCAAACGTCAAACCTCCCAGCAGTGGTACGTCAACTTTCCCTCCGCCCTCGCCCAGGCCATGGAGTTCTCCCGCGGCGAACTCGTCGAGTGGATCGTTGAAAGTAAAAATCAGCTCGTCCTCAACCGTCCCCAGGCGCCGCCTTCGGCTTTAAAAAAAACTCTGCGCCGCGGCTCCTCGACGCCTTCCAAGCCTTCGCCCGCGACGCCTTCGACGGAGCTGGCCAGCAGCGCGTCCAGCAGAAAATCGAAACCCTGATGCTGGCCACTTTGGTCGGTCTGGGCCGCCGCACCGTCACCGGCATGCTGCACACCTGCGGCGCCAGCTTCCGGGACTGGTCGGCTGTCTATCGCCTGTTTTCTAAAGTTCGTCTCGACGCCGACCCGTTGTTTGCGGTGACGCGCCGCGGCGTGCTCGGAGAACTCGATCCCGCCGCGCCGCTGCTCGTCGCCATGGACGATTCGCTGCTGCCCAAACGAGGCCCCAAAATCCCCGGTGTCGCCTGGCGCCGCGATCCGCTGGGACCGCCCTTTCACACCAACTTCATCCGCGCCCAGCGCGTATTGGGGATCTCGGCCGTGCTGGGCGCCGACGAGCGCGGCCCGGCCCGCGCCATCCCCATCGACTATCAACACGCGCCCACGCCGCGGCGGCCCCGCAACTTTCACAACGCCTCCGACGAAGTACGCAAACAGTATCGGCAGGCCTGCCGCAAAGACTCGATGGCGGCCCAAGGCGCCCGCCGGCTGCAGGTTCTCCGCGAGCAGTTGGACCAAGACTCGGGCTCGGCCGGGCGCGCGCTCGAGGTCGTCGTCGACGGCCGCTTCACCAACCGCGTGGTGTTGCAGCAGCTGCCCCCCAACACGGTTTTGATCGGACGCCTGCGCAAAGACGCCAAACTCTACCAGCTGCCCGCGCCGCCGCCCGCGGGCGCCCGCGGCCGCGGACGGCTCTACGGCGAGCGCGCCGCGACGCCGGACGAGTTGCGGCGTGACGACAATGTGGAGTGGCAAATCGTCGAAGCCTGGGCGGCAGGCAAGCTCCACCGCTTTCGTGTCAAGACGCTGTCGCCGCTGCGCTGGCGGCCGGCCGGCGGCCAGCGCAATCTGCGCTTGGTGGTGATCGCGCCGCTGGCCTACCGGCCGCGCCCGGGCGCCAAGCTGCTCTATCGCCAGCCGGCTTATCTGATCGTCAGCGACCCGCAGCTGCCACTCGCACGCATCGTGCAGCATTACGTGCGGCGCTGGGACATCGAGGTGAATTTTCGCGACGAGAAGACGCTGCTCGGAGTGGGCGAGGCGCAGGTACGGCATCCGCGCTCGGTGGGGGAGCTGCCACGCATGATCGTGGCGGCGTACAGTTGGTTGTTGCTGGCAGCGCGGCGCGGCGCCGAAGTGGCGGGCGGGCAACAAGAAGCCGCGGGCGACGACGCAGGATCTGCTGCAGCGACTGCGCGCCGAGCTATGGGGCGAAGGCCTGCGGCATTTCTGCAGCTTTCCCTCCGCCGGCGACACCGCCATGAAGCCCCCAGAAACTCCAGCAGTCGCTTCCCGAAGCCCTGTTATATGCTTGCCGTTAGCGTTTTCACCGCACATCACCCGCCCGCCCACTCCCGCAAAGGCCAAACTCGAGAGCGCGGACTCCCGTCCGCGCCTCTGTCCGGCCGGGCACACCTCTGCGAAACGAGGGATGGATTATTTATCGGCATAGCACGCCTCCAGCGGATTCAACGCGACGGCCGGTTGCTTTGCAATCAGCATCCTGAGCCTGGCGCTTACATGCGGACCCGTCTCTACGCCGCGGGCCGCGGCTGGTAGCGCTCGACCTGGATCTGATCCTGGTGTTTGCGCGCTTGGGCCAGCTCGTAGGCTGTTTGCAGGCGCAGCCAGTGGTCGGCGTTGGACCATCCGGCTTTCTCCAGGCGGATCGCCATGTCCGGGGAGATTCCGGGCCGGCCGTTGATCACGCGCGAGAGCGTATGGCGGGTGACGCCCAAGACCTTCGCGCCTTCGGTCACGCTGAGCCGCAGCGGCTCCAAGCAGGCGTCCTTGATCGAACGGTCGTAGGTGTCCGACGCCGCGGCAAACGTGTTGACGGGGGAGACGGCCGTTGCCAGCAAGCTTGCAAGTACTTGGCACAACTCGCGCCGAGCGGTTGGGGTTCGTTCACCCCGACCGCGGCGCATTCCGCGTAATTCCGCAGTACACTGATCCTTCCTATTTGCGGGTCGAGACTAGCGTCATCGGCATGGCAGACCTCGCCCTCGCCGGGCTTCTCGACGATGCGGTAGTGGCTGAAGGTGGAGCCGATCATCACAACACGGGGATTGTGCCGCCACGGGCCTCGCGAGCGAGTGCCCCCTCCGCAACCAGGCTGCGGCCCTCCATCTCCTCGGGAATCTCTACCCCCAGAAGGCTGAGCACCGTGGGCGCGACGTCTTTCGCGTTGCCCTTGGCACGATCGAACCGCGTGCCATCGGCGCTTTGCATGATGAAAAAACCCTGCGAAGCGTGGCCTCCCGTGCGCAAATCACCGTGACTGCCAACGACTTTCCCATAGCCAGGCGAGTAAAGCGCGTCAATTGGGGCGTCTTGACTCCATAGAGCGGTTAGATCGGGAAGCCTGTCCAGGTGCTGGCCCTCGTAGGAATCATGTATCCGGGAGACTTTTTCGACCGCTGCCTTGCCCGTTGCGGGATTGACGAGTTCTTTGAAGCGAGCCGTGAGCCAGTCGCATATTTCGTCGTATTCGCGGCCGGACTCAACCAAGCCCTGAGGATCACGGCCCTTCAGGTTGATCCGAATCGCGGCGGTCAGGTCATTGTTCGGGACGTAGAACGCCCTGGCGCTCGTGTCTAGCTTCTCCGTGCCCATCATGCGGCAGATGAGCATGTTTTCGATCTTCGAGGGCAAGATCTTCTTGACCGCGTACTGCCATTGAATCGGCACGTTGTCTTTGAGCGTCCGCAGGAAGGTTTTCTTCAAGGTCACTTCACGCTCTGGCGCGGAGTGAGGCTCGCTATTGGCCGCTTGTGACATGCCCCAAAATTCGAGCAGCGCCGGCACCAGGTCTCGCCCGTGGTATTGGGATTTCATGCCATGTCCGGAAAAGACGAGCACGCTCGTATCCGGACCCACCGCGGCGACGAGCGAGCCGACCACCTTGTCGACCGCCTGATAGACATCTCGCAAGGCGTTTCGCAACCCGAGACGATCTTCGGGGTCGTAACGCGGATGATACGGGTCTTGCAGGTGCCAAAACTGGTGTCCGGCGCAGTGCGTTTCCGAGAAAGCGCAAAAGAACAGATCCCACGGCTGGGATGACATCAGATCGGTGAGAAGTCTCTTCCTCAGGGCCACGCCGTCCAGCAGTTGTAAGCGGAGTTTCTGATACTCCTCTGGCTTGAGCCCGTGCATGTCGCAACTGTGAAGCGGATAGCGCCCGTGCTTTGCTATCACGCGATCGACCAAGTCAGGAGGATGAGAAGCCGTTTCGCAGCGAGTGGCGTGCGCTCCCCAATTGGCCAGTTGCATCCCGTTGAGGGGCGGCCCGAGCCCGGTTTTCGGAGCGTCCACGACAGCACATCGTGACCCGGCTCTCGAGGCGATTTCCCAAAACTGCCGGCCATGGCGGGGAACGTCGTCGATCATCTCGAGTTCGCTTGATCCGGCTTTTGGCTGAATGTAGAAATACTTGCCGAGCTGCGCTGAGTTGCGGCTGGTATAGATCGATGGCCATACTTCGTCGGGAAACTCCGCCGCGGCGGACTGCAGGGACGCGGTCGAGCCCTCGCGCATGAGCTGGGCAATGTAGGGCAAATGCCCCTCATTGGCCCACTTGTGGACCAGGCTTGGTTCGGCCGAATCCAGCCCGATGAGCAGAACCTTCTTTTCAGACTTCAATGTCTTAACCTCAAGCGCTGGAGGAGCATTTGCGGGAGGACTTGCGCGCGGCTATTAGCTCACACTTCAACCGTACTACATGGCCGGGAATACTGCATCTGAGTTGTTGTGGAACAAGTGGCCCGCCCGATCCAGCAGGCAGACACGCTGAGAGCTTGTCCAATGCGGCGAGAATGGCGACACGGCACGTCTGGAGACGTGCGCCAGTGTGCCCAGCATGGGCTGATTCTAGCAGGATGAAACGAGCCTGCCGGGACCGATGGAGGTAACCGTAGGGAACCGCAGAGCGGAAGTCGCGGGGCGCAAGCCGCGCGGCCAAGCCGAAGGAAGCGGGAAACAAACCTTTGACCGTAGGAACACGAACCGGCAGAGAGGCCGCGTACGGGCGGTAAGCGTGCTGGCCACCGCGAAGCCCGAAATCCATACGAGACGTGCGAGGTAGAGCCGGACGGCACGAAGGGACAGAATCAGCGTCTTACCTGGGGAGAGCTCCCTCGTGAGAGCGGGGGAGAAGTCAGCAGAAGCCATAGTAGCGAGGAAGGCGGGTAACGCCGCTGGAGCGAAGGGCTGAAGGGCCAAGGAGCAAAGCTAGAGGAGGATCTGGCACAGCGTGAAAGAGGTTTTCCCGGAGTCCCGGGCCGCAAGGTCCTTCCCCGCTGGGGGAACGAGATGGGGAGCAGGCGGAGGCAGAAGCGGTGGAGCCGTGGCGAGCCGACGCCGGTGGAAACCAGAGCGCGAGCCGCGAAACTCCCGACAGAACGCGATGCACAAGGTGCGGGAGGCAGTCGGTTTCCGGCGGCCTGCCTGCTTTGCGGCGAGACTTGCCGCCGGTCCAACCGCCGGATACGGAAAACCGTACGTCCGGTGGTGTGGGAGGGTGCCGGGGCGCAATCCCCGGCACCCGACCCGATCATCGAAGCTGTCCCTTCTCTTGCTCTCATGTGAGAGCCGATCGTTACTCCAGACGCTTTTCAGGGCCGCCCGTCGCCTTTCTGGTAATCTAGCACTGGTGCCGCATTCCGCCGTATCGGCGTCCCGACGGGGATGCCGGAGCCTCTGGTTGTCGGTCCTCCCGTGCCTGTTGGCGTCCTCGCTTCTGCATGCCGAGCGGCCCCGCTTGATGGTCATCGTCGTCGCGGAGCAATTCCGCGCGGACTATCTGGACCTCTACCGCTCAGGATTCTCTCCTGATGGTTTCGGGCGGCTGCTCTCGGAAGGAGCGGTCTTTCGCCGCGGCCGATTCAAGCACCTGACCACCCTCGGCGCGCCCAATGCCGCGGTTCTCGCAACGGGCGCCTATCCTGAACTGCATGGCATCGTGGGAGACCGCTGGTACGATCGCCGGATCCGAAAGACGGTCGCGGCCATCGCCCCTGCCGGTGACGGCTCGTCAGACGGCGGCATTTCGCCGCTAAACCTGAGCGGGTCGACGCTCTCGGATGAGCTACAACTGGCGACAGCGGGACGTTCGCGGGTGATCGCCATCTCTGACAGGGCCGCGCCGGCGGTCATGCTGGCGGGCCGTAAGCCCGACGGCTGCTATTGGATGGGCTCCGACGGCCGCTTCGGCACTTCCTCGTTTTACGCGAAAGGGTTACAGCCGTGGGTCACGGAGTTCAACGGGTCTCAACCCGTGCTGCGCCACTGGGGCGCGGAGTGGAAGGCCATTGGAGCGAAAGATGGAGCGCCGCCCCTGCGCGTCTTGGAAACTCCCGAGCGAAAGTCCTTCGACGTGTTCTTCTCGCTTTACCGGGCGTCGCCGTTTGTGATCGAAGACGTATTCGGCTTGGCCGAGCGGGCCATTGAGGCCGAAAAGTTAGGCGCCGGCGATTATACGGACTTGTTGATAATCAACCTAAGCGCCCCCGCGTTTCTTGGACTCGAGACCGGCGCGAACTCCCCGTTGATGAGAGATCTCGTTCTCCAATTGGATCGCCGGCTCGGCGAGTTCTTGAGGGTCCTGGATGAGAACGTGGGGGCCGATCAGGTGTCCCTTGTTTTCACTGCCGTCCACGGTATTCCTCCGCTGCCCGAGCGCGCCCGGGAATCGGGGATACGCGCGGGGCGAGTTTCGGGAGACGCCGTTGTGACGGCAATGAACGCGGCGCTCCGGGAACGATTCGGAAGCGGAGTCTTTGTCGAAAAGTATCTTTATCCTTTCGTCTATCTCAACGCAGCTCTAGCTTTGCCGGAGCCGGAGCGCCGCCAAGCGGTTCTAGTAGCCGGAAAAGCAGCCAGCAGTGTTGATGGGGTGGCGAACTACTACGTCCCGGGGGAGGAGTCGGTCCCGCTAACGCTGCAGCCAGCCTTGAGGCGAAGTTGGTATCCTCCGCGTTCGGGCGATCTCATGCTGCTGCTCGATCCTTACTTCGTCGAAGACTACGGAAACGGACGGGGAACGTCGTCGGGTTCGGCTTACCGTTACGACACGGACGTGCCGCTGATTTTTCTAGGGCCGAGATTCAGAGCGGCACGGTTCGAGCGAGAAGTGGACGCAGCGGATGTCGCGCCCACGCTAGCCGCCGTTCTTGAAATCTCGGCTCCCAGTCTGGCAACCGGCGAGGTGCTCCACGAGGCCTTTCTGCCTTCCTCGCCGCAAGCAGTCAGCGGCTCGCAAATCTCCGGACCACCGTCACCTGAATAACGTGCCAAATCTCGAAACTCAGTTTTGCGGCCTGCGGCTCAGCAATCCCATCATCGCCTCGAGCGGGACCTTCGGTTACGGGCTGGAATTCGAAAAGATCGTGGACCTCGATGCCCTCGGCGGCTTCATCGTCAAAGGCCTCTCCCGGGAGCCCATGGACGGCAATCCCCCGCCCCGGTTGGTGGAGACCGCCTCGGGGATGCTGAATTCGATCGGGTTACAAAACGTGGGCGTGCGGGCTTTCGTGGCGGAGAAGCTCCCCAAGCTGGCCAAGCTCGACACCTCTGTATTCGCCAATATTTTCGGATACCAGCCGGAAGACTACGTCGAAGTGATTCGCGTGCTCGAAGACGCTGACGGGCT
Organism: Bryobacterales bacterium; assembly: GCA_965226185.1. Lineage (GTDB taxonomy): Bacteria > Acidobacteriota > Terriglobia > Bryobacterales > UBA6623 > CBDCYS01. The sequence goes on along the minus strand of CBDDCT010000007.1, from coordinate 23,138 downwards.
GGCCGGGTATGAGCTGAATGTGTCGTGTCCGAATACGAAAGAAGGGGGGATGCAGTTCGGAGCCGACCCCGCGCTGCTTTCCGAAGTCGTCACCTTGGCCAAGAAAGCCGCCCAACGCCGCCCCCTGATCGTGAAACTGTCGCCGAATGTCACCGATATCGCGCTGATGGGCCGGGCCGCGGAAGAGGCTGGCGCGGATGCCATCTCATTGGTGAACACGTTCGCCGGCTTGGTCGTTGATGCCCGCGAACGGCGGCCCGTGCTCGGGGCCGGCTTCGGCGGGCTATCCGGCCCCGCGATCAAACCGATCGCGCTGCGGATGGTTTACCAGGTCGCTCAAGCCGTCCGCGTCCCCGTCATCGGCCTCGGCGGCATAGCGAATGGCGAAGATGTCGCTGAATTTCTGGAGTGCGGCGCCGTGGCGGCTCAAGTTGGGACGGCTACTTTCTGGGACCCCCGAACGCCGCTCCGCCTGATAAAGGAGTTCCGGCGTTTTCTCCAGAAGCAGGGGATCGCCTCGGCAGCCGAGTTGGTGGGGACGCTGCGGGCTTGATCTACTCCTGACCGGCTGCTTCGTTGTCCGGTTGCCAGCTTGTGAGCTTCCGGCGCTTCGGAGTGAGCCTTGACAGAAAACCATGCATTGCCTTGCCAAGGTCCTTCGGCAAAGTGATGGTGTATTCCAGACCCTTGTAGAGCCTCAAGACATTACTGATCGCGTCGCGCCAGGGGTAAGCGCTCGGCGTTGTGTCGTAGATGAAGTAGAAGATCGGAGATCGCGCCCGGCCCGCCTCCGCCAATCTCTGGATCGAAACCTTCTTATCGAGTAACAGCTTCGGACCCAAAATGATGATCGCGTCGGGCTCGGGCTCCTGTTCGCCGAGGTGCTGTTGCAGCACGCCGGTCAGAAAACGAGTTCCGCTTTCCTCGTCCTGTAACTGCGCGAAATCAATCCTGCCGTCCTCGATTGACTCGATCGCTTCCCCAAGGCCGGGGAAATCGATTCGTGACGCACTCTCTTGCTCGAAGATCACCCGCTCCTGTTGCATATTGAAAGCGACGACGCTAAACGTTCCGACATTGGGCTCGCGCGAAATCGCTCTAACAATGGAAACGATGTTCCGCACGTCGTACTGGCGCAGCCGCAAGTCCCGGGGATCGCTCGGCGTAAAGTTGATGAGAATTTTGACGTGCAACAAATCAGCCGCGGCCGAGCGCAACACGGGCGGCTCGTCGCTGAATAGATCCGGGTCTCGCGCCGCCACGGTGTAGGCGCCCCGCGTCGCGGAAAGGGCGTCAAGATTCTCGGCCGTGTTCGTCTCTATTTCCCAACTTTTGGCGCAGACTCGCTCGGCGCGGTTTCGCATCAGCCATTCCACGCGATAACGGCCCGGCCCCAGGACGTATTGGCCCGCTAGCTCCGCTTGCCCTTCGGCGCCCAGCTCGATCGCCGGCACATCGTAGCGGTCAACGAAGTAGGAATAGCGGTTACTGCCGTCCAGGGGCAGAATTCGGAACAGCATGCGCAGGCTGTCTCCGGTTCCCGCCAGAGCCTTGAGCGGTATCGACACCCGGTAACCCGCAAGGAACTGGAGATCAAAGCCAAGCTTGGGTGGCAGCGGAACCACCTGGCAGGGCAAATCGTCTCTGGTCTCTCCCGAACCCAGCACCGCCATGTCGCTGTGGATGATGTGCACTTGAACTCCGCCAAGCGATGACCGCATCAGGGTTTGGGCGGCACAGGGCAGGCTTAGACCCAGCGCCAGAAAATACACTTGCGCACGGGTGCTCCGATGGATCCGCAAGACCATCCGATATCGTGGAATTATATCGAACTTGTTCGACTATGGCTATAGGCCGGGGGTCCTAAGAGCCGGATAGGGAGATGAGTGCCGGGATTTTTTTTACTCTTCGGCCGTGGAATCCGGGTCGGCGGCAGGTTGCGGCTTGATGTCGGTCCGTTGGTCCATCGTCTCGAACCAATCCGCATCCATCAAGGCTACATGCCTATCGTTTACAAGAAGCGTTTTCCGGAAATCGGAGATGAACTTCATGCCAACCAGCACGTCTGCTGACGACGGTTCAAGAATGACCTCACCAACCTGTTGCTCGTCAGCCAGATAGGCCTTGCAAAGGGCTACCAACTTGACGTGCGTTTCACCGTCAGCGAGGACGATGCTGGTGGCTCCAAACAGTGACAGCCCGAGCGGAAACGCACTCGCCAACGGCATCGAAATGAAGCCCGTGAATCCTGTGTCGACAATCGCCGTGAAGCTCTGACGAACATCACGGAAAGGTCCAGAAATTTCCAGGTCGATGGCAGGACTACAAGATTCGTGAAGGAAACCAATGATTGGCGGCATCAGACGTGTGACGGACCCTGAACGCTCCCGCGGAGCCGACCTTGATTAGGTAGAAGAGGCCTGTTGGATCAGCGTTTCGGCCCTTGATCATGGCCTCCACGGGCGATCCCCCGATATAGGCCTCCTCCGTGGCGACATCGATGGCCACGAACCGCCCCTTATGCAAATCCTCGTACCGTTCCTTGTACTTCTCCCGATAAATGGATTCACCGCGGTCCGCGAAAGCTTGCGGGTTGGAAAGCGTTGGAATAGGCATGAAGGCGATTTACCTCCGCGGAAACGACAGGCTCCATCCAAATAATACCACGGGGTTTAGCTCCTCAGTGCCATGAACGATCCACTGTTTCAGCTACCGGCCAAGACGGAATGCTCGGGCTGGCCCCCCGACAGCGCTAGGAGGCCGTGCCCTGCCTTTTCCGAATGTAGAACTGGTAGACGAGAGCTCCGCCCAAAATGGTCAACAAGCTCCACAACGCTTCCCACCCGCGGCCCGAGGCGAAGTACACAAAGATCCAAAGGTTGACCGCGACGTAGAGCGCCGGCAGCAGCGGATAGCCGAAGCTGACCCATGGCGTCCGCTCCCAGCCGGGTCTTTTTCTGAACTTGAAAAGAGCCGTCACCGAGAGCGCGGAGAAAAGCCACAGCGTGAATCCGATGTAGTAGACGAGACTCTCGAAGCTGCCCGTAAGAATCAGCAGGCAACAGCAACCGCCTTGGTAGATAACCGCAACCCAGGGACTCTTCCAGCGAGGATGGACTTTCGCCGCGCTGGCAAAGAAAGCCCCGTCCCTCGCCATCGCGTAATAGACTCTGGGGCCGATCATGCACATGGCGTTGACCGTGGCCAAAAGAGACGCGGCCATCGCGGCGCTGAAAAAACCCGCCATGCGCGGCCCAAACAGGTTGGCGGCGGCCAATGAGCCGATACGAATGACACCCTTCATCTCCTCCAGCGGCGTGGCGTAGATATACAAACAGTTCAGTGCGACAAACAGCACGGTCACCGCCAGGGTTCCGAACACGAGCGCGATAGGAAGCGTCTTGCGGGGTTCGTCAATCTCCTCGGCCACATAAACGGCCGCGTTCCATCCGCTGTAACCGTAGTAGACGAAAACGAGGCTGATGGCGAGCTGCGCGAGAATGCTATGCGTGGACGTCCGCTCGGCGGCTTGGCTGAAATGGCCCCAGTCACCTTCGCCAACGGAGAATCCCAACAGCAGGAACGAACAAATCACGACAATCTTGGTGCCGGTCAGAACATTTTGGAGCTTTGCGACCTCCGAGACTCCGAACAGATTGAGAACAGTGAAAACGATCACCACGGAGCAGGCCAGGAGCTGTGCGCCGCCTAAATGGATCGTCAGGAATCCGAAAGACAGCACGGTGGCGCCGGCATGACCGGCCTCTAGACTGGGGAAGAAGTAGGCAAGGTAGGCGGAAACCGCTAGCGCCGCCGCCGCGATCGCTGCCGAAAAACCAGCCACGAAGCTCACCCAGCCGTCAACGAAGCCCCACCCTGGTCCCCAGGCCTCCGACAGGTAAACGTATTCACCGCCCGATCGCTGGAAGTTGATGCCAAGCTCGGAATAGCAGAGTGCGCCAATCAAAGCCAGAAGCGCCCCAATAAGCCAAATTCCTAGCACCAAGAAGGGAGAACCAAGATCCCCCGCCAGAAAACCGGTGATTGTGAAGATGCCGGTGCCAACCATGTTCGAGACAACTAGGGCTGTAGCGCTGACGACTCCGAGTTTGCGAACCAGTGAAGGATTGGACATGAAATTACAGGATATAGATTTCCGAAGGCGCTCTGAAATACAATCTCCTTAGGACGAGGTCGATTTGACACGACGGACACGGTTCGCTTTTCCGGCTCTGGCCGCGGCCCTGATGGCTGCGGCGTGGGTGCTGAATTGGGGCTCTGTTGGTCCCTATCCGGGCGTGCGGCGGGCGCGGGCCGCTGATGACTACGCTGACCTGCGCGAGTCCATGGTTCGCGAACAGATCCTCGCCCGCGGAGTGTCGGACCGCAACGTCCTGGCCGCTTTGCGAGGAGTGCCGCGGCATCGGTTTGTCCCGCCCTCGCTTGTGGCGCAAGCTTACAGCGACCATCCCCTGCCGATCGGGAAGGGGCAGACCATCTCGCAACCCTACATCGTGGCCTTCATGAGCGAGTTGCTCGACTTGCGGAAGACTCACAAGGTGCTGGAGATTGGCACCGGGTGCGGGTATCAGGCGGCGGTTCTTTCTGTTCTGGCCGGCGAGGTCTATAGCATTGAGATCGTCGAGGAATTGGGCGTCCAAGCCCGCGAGAGGCTGCGGACTCTCGGGTACGACAACGTAGAAGTGAAAATCGGCAACGGGTACGCCGGCTGGCCCGAACAAGCGCCTTTCGACCGAATCATCTTGACAGCGGCGCCAAATGAGCTCCCGCGAACGCTCGTCGATCAACTGAAGCCCGGAGGCCGGCTGGTCGCTCCGGTCGGACCGGTCTACGGCACTCAGGAACTAGTTGTCGTGACCAAGGACGCCCAGGGAAAGGTTCGGCGCGAGTCGGTCCTGCCCGTGCGGTTCGTGCCCATGGTCCAGGGGCCTGAATGAGGATGGATCCCCCTCTCACTTGAAAAAGGCCTTGAAAACAGGCATCCCGTGAAGCTGCGGTTGGGTTTTTTTCCAATGAGGGACGCGCCGAAGTTCTTAGCTTGCCTTGACCCAGCGCCTCGACCTTGCGGCCTTTTCCGCGGCGGCTAGCACCATCTGATTCCGCAAACCATCGGTGAAGTCCGGATGGATTTTCTTTTTGGTGCCGATCACGGAAAGAAAGTCCGACACGCTGTGGGTAAACGTGTGTTCGTAGCCGAGAATGTGGCCATCGGCCCACCAGTGGTCGGCATAAGGGTGTTTGCCTTTTGAAACCACGATAATTTCGTGGAATCCCTGGGACTCGGGGTCGTCCTCGGTCGAGAAGAACTTCAGATTGTTGAGGTTTTCGAGGTCGAAACTGAGCGACCCCTTACTCCCGTTGATCTCGAACGTATTGAAATTTTTGCGGCCCGGCGCGAAACGCGTGGCCTCGAGAGTGCCGATCGCGCCGTTCTGAAACCGCACGCACATGGCGACGGCATCGTCGACCGTCACCTTTGCGCGTTTCTTGGCGCCGGGACTCACCGGACGGGTCTTCACGAAAGTCTCGGTCGTGGCCGCCAGTTCGGCGATTTCCCCGCAAAGGTAGCGGGCGAGGTCGATGATATGAGCTCCCAAATCGCCGAGCGCTCCGCTGCCGGAGAGATTCTTGTCGAACCGCCAGAGCATGTGCAGGTCCGGCGACATGGCCCAGTCTTGCAGGTAGCGCGCACGGAAATGACGAATCTTGCCGATACGGCCGTCCGTAATCATTTTCTTGGCCAAAGTCACCGCCGGAACCCGGCGATAGTTGTGCATCAGGAAGTGCCGCACGCCGGCCTTTTCGACGGCCTTCACCATGCGCTTCGCTTCGGCGAGCGTGTTCGAAAGAGGCTTTTCGCAAACGATGTGCTTGCCGGCCTTGGCGGCCTCGAGAACCATCGGGCAGTGATATTCGCCAGGTGTTGAGATATCCACCAGATCGATGTCGTCCCGGGCCATGACGGCCTTCCAATCGGTTGAGGCTTCCCGCCAGCCGTAGCTCGCCGCCGCCTGCTCGGTTTCGGCGGGGTTGCGCCCCACAATGACCTTCATCTCGACCTGCGGGGCGTCAGGGAAGAACATGTTGACGCTTCTCCAGGCTTGGCTGTGAGCCTTGCCCATGAACTTGGTGCCGAACAGTGCAACTCGAATGGACATGATTTGCTTACCTTCCAGGGGTCAAATGGGAGCCGCCGCGGCTGCGGTTAATAAATTCTTGTGATTAGCCAGGGCCGCCCGCTAGATGAACATCTCTTCGTCCGTGGTAGCCCGGTCGACCGTCTGGCGGCGGCGGCCGAACAGGCTCTCGACGATCGCACTCAAGGCCGATACCATCGCGCGGACTTGCCGGACCGGGGTAAGCAGCGTATGCTGCAAGGCCTCGCTCGTCTCGTTCAATTTCCGCAGGGTCCCTTCGACGGTGTGATCCACCCGGCCTAACTGCGTCTTGCTGAACTCAGAAACGTCGCTGAGGATAGAGTCAACTTTGTCTATCTGAGCTTTCGTGGAATCTGTTAACTCACTTATCTTCCGCAGGATTTCGCTAGTTTGCTCTCGTAGTTGTTCGAGAGTCTTCATCGAGCTGTCCGCCACGGGCTCCCAGCGGTCCATAAACGCCGAGGAGCGTTCTTGCAGGGCCTTTACCGCACGATAGATGCCAAATAGAAATGCCATTTGGATGATCAGCGCCACGGCGGCTACTCCGGTGAATACCGCCATCGTGGTGAGCAAGAGTTGCTGGCTGTTGCTGTCCATTTGGGTTCCTATCCGTTCGTGCAGTGTATACGGAAGTCAGCCGCCGAGCCGTCGTGTCTTAGCTGGCCGGCTTCACTCAGGAGGATGACTCGGAAGGCTCGCTCGCCGCCTCTGGCCGGCTCGCGTCTCGATAGGCCTGCCTGCCCGCTTCGAGCGCGACTGTCAATTGACCCCTCTGTTCGTCAATGACACCTCGCCCGCGTTCCAGGATGCCTTCGGCTTGGTGGCGAAGCTCCCCGCCGCGCTGCCGAAGATAATCGCCCCCTTCACCGGCGCGGACCCGAAGCTCTTCCCGCATCTCTTCCCCCGGCTTGGGAGCTAGAAGCAGCGCAACCGCCGCACCGATCCCTAGCCCAAGACAAAAGAAAGAACAATTTGATGTTGCCATGGGTTCCTCCCAGACTCAGAGCCCCAACCGTGAGGGAGGGGTTAGCCGCCTCGACGCGCCTCATCCGACAGCGGCCACGTTCCCCTCTTTGGTTGCGGCTGCTCCGCGTTAGGTCTGATTTGATAACGCTGATGGTAGCATACCGCGATCGAAAACTGGGATTGGCGAGGCGGAGCCGCCGCAAAAGCGGGGCGCCGCCCGCGCCCTTGCCGTCACGGGTCGGAAGTTGTCAATTCTACAGTGCCGCCGGCGTGCCTGGGCCCCGGGCCCGGCTAGTCAGACTCATTCGCTCGTTGAGAACTCGGGCCAGCTCTTCCGGGAGTTGCGAACCGATCAAGAGGTGCTCACGCCCGCGCAGCTCGAGTTGGACTCCCCGATTGCCGCTGACGTTGAAAGCCCGGCCCTTGCGCCCCATCCGAACCCCCCAGCCGCCGTAGTCCCCAATGGGGTGGTAAGTTACAGCCTCCGCGTTGATGATCTCATCGAAGGCTATGCTCCTCGGCCGCCAAAGGAGCACGAACTTCACCCGCAACTCGTTTTCTCGCACCTCTGTCAGCAGGTGTACTTTCCACAGCCAGAGAGCCGTGAGACTAACGCCGGCGGTCATCAGAATCAGAAGCGCCTCCGGCATGGGGAGGTTTCCGAAAGGAATGCCGAGGACCATTTGGCGGATGAACAGCCACCAAACCGGCACGGCGATGGCGGCTAACAACAGCAATACCCAAGGCTGGCGAAAATACTGGGCTTCGCGGAAGTGCGTCATGCGATTCGGCCCCTTTGAAACATCCTTTTTCGGATCTGGTCTGCCAAGGGCAGCGGGCCGCCACCGTGTACTCTTATCTTACGCGCGCTCGCGGCAGTCTCGGAAACCTTCACCCAAACTTGACACCTCACCGCCGTTGCTTGTGTAATCAAACGGCAATCACGATTCAGGTAACTCGAACGCCCTCGAAAACGCGCCAGTCCACAACTCGATGCCGATAACCAGCGGACGCCACTTCCTCCAAATTCCCGGCCCGACGAACGTGCCGGACCGCGTTCTGCGGGCCATGGCCGCGCCGACGATCGATCATCGCGGGCCTGAGTTCGGGCGGCTGACCGGGGAGATCCTCGATGGCCTGAAGCAGGTCTTTCAGACCACGCAGCCCGTGATGGTTTTCCCCGGGTCGGGAACGGGAGCCTGGGAAGCTGCCCTCGTGAATACCCTCTCGCCAGGCGACAAGGTGCTGGCATTTGAAACGGGACACTTTGCCGTTCAGTGGAGTCATATGGCCGCTGCTTTGGGACTCGATGTCGAGTTTGTCCCCACTGATTGGCGCGGCGGCGTTGCCCCGGATGTCCTTGAGCAAAAACTTGCCGGCGACGACTCAGGGGCGATCCGGGCAGTCATGGTCGTGCATAACGAGACCTCGACCGGGGTGACAAGCCGGATTGAAGAGATTCGAAAGGCAATGGACAAGGTGGGGCATCCCGCGTTGTTGCTCGTGGATACGATCTCGTCGCTCGGGTGCACGGACTATCGGCACGACGAGTGGGGAGTTGATGTGACAGTTTGCGGGTCCCAAAAGGGCTTGATGTTGCCCCCGGGGCTTGGCTTCAACGCGATCAGCGAGAAGGCGCTCGGCGCCTCGCGCACCGCTGAACTGCAAAAATCCTATTGGGACTGGGGGCCGATGCTCACTGCCAACGAGGCTGGGTTTTTTCCCTACACTCCCGCAACAAATCTGTTGCTTGGCCTTCGTGAAGCGCTGCGAATGCTTCTCGGCGAAGGCTTGCAGGAAGTTTTCGAGCGCCACCACCGTCTGGCGGAAGCGGCCCGGCGAGCAGTTCGTGGTTGGGAACTCGAAATCTTGTGCCGCAATCCGGAAGAATACAGCAGCAGCTTGACAGCGGTACTGCTTCCGGACGGCCATGATGCCGATCAATTTCGGCGGCTGGTCCTCGAGCGGTTCAATCTTTCGCTCGGCAACGGACTTGGCAAGCTCAAAGGCAAGGTCTTTCGGATCGGCCATCTGGGCGACTTCAACGAACTTATGCTGGCCGGCACGCTCTGCGGTATCGAGATGGGACTCGATCTGGCCGGAGTGCCCTGTTCCAAAGGCGGGGTGGGAGCCGCGCTGGAATTCCTAACTTCAGGGACAAGAGACACTGGATAAGGGACAAGCTTCAGCGCGTCACGCGGCGTCTCTTGCGCCAAACCGCGGTGGTCACAACGATCAAGGCGAGGACCAGGACCGAGAATGGCAGCCAGCCCGACTGGGTGTGGGAGTGTGGGGTGGTCGATTCCGGGCGGTTGCTGGAAGCCTCTTGCGTGCGGAACCAGAACTCCCAGCGCGCAGGCCGCACCGAGGCCGTTCTCTCCGCTACAGGCCGCAACATGGCGTGCTGGCGCTGGTCTTGGTAGCCCGCCGGGATCCACTCGATATCGCGGCGCGCAACGGGAACCGTGAAGTTCGCTGCCGGAGTGCTAACGGGCACGCCGGCCGGCAACTGCTCCGCCTTGCTGCCGTCTTCGAGGTTCGAAAGTTCCACCCGATTGTGTAAATAAGGTTCGTCGAAAAAATAGGGGGAACTTGCTTCGTCAACCGCGAGGAGCCAAGGCCCATGAAATACCGCTGCGTAATCGGAGTGGCCGGGGCGGGGTTCGAGGCGCGTCCGGAAGCGGTAATCCAGGACGACTTCGTCTCCTGTTGTCCATACGCCGGTCAGTGATAGGTATCTTCGCTTCGGACCAGCCCGCGGACCAGCCTGCGGACCAGCCACCTCGACATTCGGCGGGACTTGCGCTTCGAGCTTGCTTACCCATTTGGGTACGCGGATGCTGATCGTGCGGCGACTGCCGTCCGAAGCGGCGATCTTAAGGCGGATGGATCCGTCCTGTTCCAGTGAAGAACCAGCGACTACGCGAAGACCTTCAAGGCTGCCTTCGCCGTCCAATGGGAGTTCGTAGAATAGCTTCTCGCCGTCGGACCGGAAAACGGAATCGAAGACCGCCGGGAATGCCCGCAGCCCGTGCAGGGTGCAGCACCACCAAGCGCGGGCGGTTTCAGCGCCGACCCCTGTATCCCGCAAACGAATATGTCCGAAATCACCGCTAGCGAACTGGTTGAGGAAAAACTCGTTGAAGAGCGTACGCTCCGCCTGTTCGAGATACCGCGAGGCACCGGTCTCATGCCACAGCTCCAGGTTCAGCCTCAGCCAATCCGCCTGAGAACAGCCTTCATCCCGCTCGATGCTGGGAGCGAAAGCCTCTGGTATGGCGCCTTGGACCAGCAGGTTCTCCGAATCCACAATGCCTTTCCACTCTCGTTCGACCTGGTCAAGAAACCGCTGATCGCCTGTTGCGCGAGCTAGCTCCAAAATGCCGCGCAAAGTCGAAAGAAAACCGTGGCTGTGCTGGCTGGGATGGCGGGAAGTGCGGTTCGCCAACTGCCGGGCCAGCTCCAGGAATCGATCATCGGATGTCTGCCGGTACAGCTCGACCAGTCCTTCAACGTTCTGGGTCCAGCAGACATAGCCGGTCGCGAATCGCCCTTCAGTGAAGAAACGCCGCACGGAGCGCGTGTTGAACCTCGGCGCCACTGAGACGAGAAAGTCGCCGATGCGGCGCGCGGCCTCGAGGACTTCAGGACGCCGATCGGCACGGTAGTACTCCAGCAACCCGATCAGCATGCGCCCGTTGCCCCAAAGGCGCGCCATGTCGTCGTCCGCCACCTCCGTTAGCCCCATCGGATCGCCGAAGTGGCCGTCCGGCTTCTGGTGGCCGAGGATCTCGTTCACCAGCGTCCCGAGTCCGCCGTGCGCTTCGCCTTTGTGGAGAGAAGCCAGCGCCAGGGCCCCGACGTAGCGGCCCGAAAGATCGCCGCTGAAGTTCGTGAAGCGTCGAATGTCTTCAGGAATCACGTCCGCAAGCAGAAGCTCGCGGGTATAGGCGGGAGGGCCGCCCCGCAGCACTCGCTCGAGGGTGAGTTCGAATCGCTCGGTCAGATCGCCGGCCTGCAATTGCCCCAAGAGGCCGAAGAGCAACAGCGGACCCGCCGTGCCGATCTTCCCGTTGAATCGTGACATTGGAAAGGGCATTCAGCTCCGGTGATTCCAGCCCGACCGGGGGCGGTTCGAAAAGCAACCACTCTACCTAATGAGTGTCCCCAAAAAAAAGAAGGACCGGCAAGATTGCCGGTCCCTACTCGTTGTCAAATCGGTATTCCGAACTAGAAGTGCTCGCCGCCTGGCATTCCGGGAGGCGCCGCCGCCGTCTCTTCCGGAATCTCGTGGACCGTGGCTTCGGTGGTCAACATGAGCGCCGCAATCGACGCGGCGTTCTGCAGAGCCGTTCGGACCACCTTGACGGGATCGATCACGCCGTCCGCCACCAAATCGCCGTATTCATCCGACTGGGCGTTATAGCCATAGTTCGGGTCACTCTGTGCCCGTACCTTCTCGACCACGATGGCGCCTTCTTCGCCTGCGTTGGCGGCGATCCAGCGTAGCGGAGCCTCAAGAGCGCGGCGGAGGACGTTCCGGCCGCTCTTCTCATCGTCGTCGCTCGATTTCGCTTCTTCGAGAACACTCGCCGCGCGAAGAAGGGCTACGCCGCCTCCGGGCACGATGCCTTCCTCGACGGCTGCCCGGGTTGCGTGCATGGCATCCTCGACGCGCGCCTTCTTCTCTTTCATCTCGGTCTCGGTGGCGGCGCCAACTTTGATGACAGCCACCCCGCCAACCAGCTTCGCCAGACGTTCCTGCAGCTTCTCGCGGTCGTAGTCGGAGGTAGTCTCCTCAACCTGAGCCCGCAATTGTTTGACGCGGCCCTCGATTTCCTTTTTCGTCCCGGCGCCTTCGACGATTGTCGTGTTGTCTTTGTCGATGACAATTCGCTTCGCCGATCCCAGATCTTCCGGCTGCACTCCTTCGAGCTTGATGCCGGTTTCTTCCATGATGGCCTTGCCGCCAGTGAGGATAGCGATGTCTTCGAGCATGGCCTTGCGGCGATCGCCGAAGCCCGGCGCCTTGACCGCCGCCACGTTCAGAGTTCCGCGCAGTTTGTTGACAACCAAAGTCGCCAGTGCTTCACCTTCCACTTCCTCGCAGATGATGAGCAGAGGGCGGCCACCCCTTGCGACTTGCTCCAGCAACGGGAGCAGGTCTTTCATGCTGCTGATCTTCTTTTCATGAATGAGAATCGCGGCGTCCTCGAGCACGCACTCCATCGATTCGGGGTCAGTGACGAAATAGGGCGACAAGTAACCGCGGTCGAACTGCATTCCTTCGACTACGTCCAGCTCGGTCTCGAGAGTCTTGCCTTCCTCGACGGTGATCACGCCGTCTTTGCCGACCTTTTCCATTGCTTCGGCGATGATCTTGCCGATGGTCGGGTCGTTGTTCGCCGAAATGGAGGCGACCTGTGAGACCTCGTCACCTTCGACGGGTTTGGCCGAGCTGAGCAGGGCTTCAACAACAGCCGACGTCGCTTTCTCGATGCCGCGTTTGATGGCCATTGGATTGGCCCCGGCGGCGACGCTCTTCAAGCCGTCACGGTAAATCGACTGGGCGAGGATTGTTGCAGTTGTCGTCCCGTCGCCGGCTACGTCGCTTGTCTTGGAAGCGACTTCGCGAACCATCTGCGCGCCCATGTTCTCGAGTTTGTCTTCGAGCTCAATCTCTTTGGCGACTGTTACGCCGTCTTTCGTTATGGTCGGCCCGCCGAATTTTTTCTCGAGCACGACGTTGCGGCCCTTGGGGCCCAGCGTGACTCGAACGGTATCGGCCAGCTTGTTCACGCCGGCCAGAATTGCTTGCCGACAGTCTTCTCCAAATACGATCTGTTTACCTGCCATCTAGGTTCGTCCTCCCTTACGCTGCTGCGGATGAGTCGATCAACTCGGCCCTCGCTCAGGACCGTGAAGTCTTGAGGTTAAGAAGCTGAAAGCCGTTTTGCTGGTGCGGTATGACCATTCACTCCGTGCGTCGGCTGGGAAGTACGGCTCCAAGATCGAACGCAGGTGATGCTTGAAGTGAGGGTTAGCCCTGGCGAGCCGAAGGATCGACCAACCTTCAAGGTTAACGGCCATCACGCCAAGGTGTCAAGAAACGTGGCACGCTCCTGTCAAGCCCCAATAGAAATGTCCCCTTCGCTAGCCCAGTAGAAATGTCCCCTTGGTTTTGTTGTTTGTCACCTGAATTATGCACCGATTCGGCGTAGCCATCGCCGATGGAGTTGTGGCGGTAGCGGCAGTCGTGTCAACTCAGTGATTTAGCAAGTCGTCTTTTCCTCTGTTTCCCTCCCTGTTTGAGCCGCCTGCCAATCCCGGCGGGCAAAAGCGGGCGGGCAAGCGGCGTGTTCCCAGTACGTTGCGGCGAGTGCATGAAATTTTATGCATGGAGCGCCCCTCAACTCAGCGCACCCTCCACCACCGGCGCGAAGCTCGATCCCGGTGGCCCCATCGCCCGCAGCCGCCGCATCAGCCGTTCAAACAGGCCCTTTTCCTCATAATGATCGCTGTAGCTGACACCCGTTCTGCCGGCGTGCCGCCAGATCTTGGCCGCCACGAACAGAAAGCGCAGCCGCGCCGTCGCCAGGGTGGTGTGCCGCAGTGTCTCCACGCTGGCTTGGGCTTCGCGGTTGAACAGCAGCAGCCAGCAGTTGAGGTTGTAGGCCAGCATGGCCAGCTGAAAGTGATTGCGGTTCATGTCAAAGCGGCGCGAGGGATGGGCCGCCAGCCCGGCGTCGTTGTTGGCCTCCTTGATGAGGTTCTCGGCTGCGGCGCGCTGATTGTAAAACCACACCACCGCCGCGATCGGTTCGGCCAGGTTGGTGACAAACACGCGGTAGGTGTAAGCGCTGGTGGCAAACAGCTGGTATTGCTCGGCCGCGCCGGCCGCGGGTTCGTTTTCGTAACGCAGCGCCAGGAAACGACAGGCCCGCGCCCAGCCCTGCGGCTGGTAGAGGAATTCGCATTCCGCATCCGCATCGCTGTGGGGCGAGGGCTTCCAGGCCGCTTGCTGCAACTGCTCGACCAGCCGCCTGGTCTTGCGCGCCACGATGACGAACTGACAAGCCGCCTTTTCATAGGCCTCCACCGCCTCCCAGCAATAAAACCCGGAATCGGCCCGCGCCAGGATTTTCTTCACGCCGTGCGGCAAAGCCCGAAAGGCGCTCTCGAGGTGGGCGGCGATCTGCCGGCCCGTGGGCCGGTCGCCGTTGCGCAACCCGCCCATCAGGTATTCGCGCGTCTCGGCCAGGAAAGTCAGTATCGGCTGGTAGCTGCGCTTGCCCTTGTTCTTGGGGTTGTAACTCTTGCGCCCGCCCATCTGGCGGCCGTAGAGCGTGTGCACGGTGGTGTCGGTGTCCAGCGTCACCGTCTCCAATTTCACCTGGGCCGCGGCCCAGACTCGTTCCCGCAGCTGGCGCTGAATGGAAAGGATCTGCTTCGCCACGTTGAGGTGCAGCGAGGCCAGAAAGCGCCACAGCGTGGACTGCGGCGGCAGACGCGTCACTTGCAAGATGCCGGTCAAGATGGGGTCGCGGGCGATGAAGCGGAGTTGGTTCAGCCGCGCAAAGCCGACATAGAGGCCCAGCACGAGGGCCAGCACAAACTGGTAGAGGCTCATCACACGGGTGATTCGTTTGTTCGTGATGGTTTCTTCCAGCAGCGCCTGGAAGCCGAGTTTTTCGAGCAGGGTGGCGACGGGCAGCAAGCCGCCGTAGGGAGTCAGATTCTTGCCGCGGAAGTGATAAGGCGTGGCAGCCCCGATTTTATTGGGCCGCGGGGCCCTCGCGCCCCGGCCTTGTTTGACGGGCCTTCGGGAGCTATGCTGTTTTCGCTTGGTAACCATTTGGGTGACCTCCTTGGGGTTGACTGGCGAAGCTGAAATCTTTGCCAGCCTACCTTATTACCCCATGTTTTCGGGGGTCCCCCAAATGGCCCCTGGCGGCTCAGCCCTCCTCCGGTGCACCCCGCAGTGCATAATCGATGGAAAGCGGGCGAAGAACTCGGCAGGGGCTTTACCCCATTCAGGCACGTCTTTGCGCAACTCCGCACGCTGCGCCCGTGGGGAGCGGAGGATCGGATTCCTGACGAGACAATCGAATATTGGCGTGAGGAAATGGCTCGCCAGCCCAATCGACCAGTTAGAACCGAGGTTGACCTGTGGTTTCATCAGAGTCAGCCTAGACGCCAACAGGTGTCACAGTCCTTCACGACCATCGTTGCGGACGCCGGTGGTGAGATTGTCCATGAAGCCGTAATCCCGGAGATTGCTTACCACGGGGCGCTGATCGACATTCCCTCAGCACAATTGCCCGCGCTCATCGGGCGGCGGGAAGTTAGCCTTGTGCTCGCGGATGAGGTGATGTTCTTGCGGCCCCAAAGCCTTCTAACTTCTCCGCTTGAATCCGAGCCACTCGAAGACGAAACGCTCGCGAACCGGGCCGGAGAGTCGGCTCAGACGCAGCCCATTGCCGCGCTGTTTGACGGCGTTCCGTTGCAAGGTCACACCCTTCTTGCGAATCGTCTGATCCTCGACGACCCAGACGATTTGCAGAGCCAAGCCGTCGTTGCTCGCCGCTTTCATGGGACCGCTGTAGCGTCCCTCATTCTTCATGGCGACCTGAACGCCGGAGAGATCGCGCTTGACCGTCCCCTCTACGTGAGACCCTTGATGTTTGCGCCCTCGGACGCCGACGAGTGCACCGACCGCAACCGCCTCCTCATCGACACCGTCCACCGAGCAGTCCTCCGGATGAAGGGCAGCCCTGGGGAAGAGCCGGCGGCCCCGACGGTTTTCTTGGTCAATTTGTCGATGGGGGATCCGCGTCGTCCGTTTACGGGCCTCATGAGTCCCCTTGCGCGCCTTCTCGATTTTCTGGCGGAAAAATTTGGTGTTCTCTTCCTGGTCAGTGGCGGCAATGCTCCCACGCCACTCTCGCTCTCCGAGTTCGACACCTGGGCTGACTTCGAGAACGCCCATGCTTCAGTCCGCGAACGCGCTATGCTGACTGCCCTCAACGACGCCAAGCACGAGCGCACGATCCTATCACCAGCAGAATCCTTGAACGCTCTCACGGTCGGTGCGCAGCACCATGACCACGTAGACGATCGACCAACATCGCATGGCGCCGTCGACCCTTTCGACGACGGCGAAATGCCAAACCCCAGTTCAGCCCTAGGCCTCGGCTACCGCCGAACGATCAAGCCGGAGATTTATTTTCCCGGTGGCCGAGAGCACGTTCGGATGGCGAGTAGTGGTGGAGGGGTCAGGATCCGCTTCGATCGTCCCCAACGCCTCTTTGGTCTCAGTGCAGCCGCGCCAGACCAGCTAGCCCAAGGTCGGCTCAATCAAACCGTTCTCAGCGACGGCACGAGTTCGGCGACTGCCCTAGCTACGCGGTCCGCGCATAGGATATTTGACGCCCTGATGGAGCCCGGTTCGACACTTGCCGATCTAGCACCCGAATTCTATGCTGTAGTCGTTAAGTCTTTGCTCGTCCACGGGGCGCGATGGAGCGGCAAAGATGAACTCTTGAAGGATATCTGTGGTCCACCCGACAAGCGTCGGCACGTAGAGAGGACAGAAAACGCCAGCCGCTTCATGGGGTTCGGGGTCCCCAACGTAGCCGAGGTCATGGAATGTTCCGCCAACCGGGCGACCTTGGTTGGTTTCGGTGCTCTTGCGCCCGATCATGCGCACAACTACCGCATACCGCTTCCGGAATGTCTGGAACGAGTGACTGATCCCCGCCTGCTTACTATTACCGTGGCTTGGTTGTCGCCCGTACGACCGGGATATCAAAGCTATCGTTGCGTCAAGCTCGAAGCCGCGCCCAACGATCCTTTGGTTTCCCTGGGCGTGAAGCGGTTCCCTGCGCAGCCCGCCGACGCTTCCGTGAAGAAGGGCACTGTCTTTCACGAGAGGTACAGTGGTTCGCGCGCCGTGCCCTTCATTGATGACGGTCACTTGGCTTTGCGAGTATGGTGCAGGGAAGATGCCGGCGGCGTCCAACAACCGATCCGGTATGGCATTACCGTCACCATCGAAGCCGAAACGGCTATCCCTGTCTACGATGAGATTCGACAGCGCCTGCATGTTCGGCCGCAGCCTCCCGTTTAGAGTGAGTCTCCTTACCCTGGGTGCATGGCGCCAAAACGGGCGCTTGAGGTTGAGTAGTCTACTGGGATCAACGGGTACGAGGCGATACGCTGGTGAACGATGGGACCTTGCGCAGGGGCCGGGGGTGCCATCTCCGCGGTCAGCGAGGTGCGGCCGTCCACGATTCGATTGATCACATTGACGCCGCAGCCGACGTGACCGGTAATCTGCTTCCGCACCCTCAACCGCACCCTTGCGGGTGCGGCTCTGTTTCTTCGAAAAACAAGAAAGTCGGGAGGCCAAGCTGCGACCTTCCAACATTCGCACCCACGGACAGGCCGGTTTGCTCCTACGCCCCGTCCGGGGCTTGCCCTGGATGGTTTTCGGACCCAGGGTTCCGCTTCGCTCCACCCATGGGCTACGATCCTACGCCGCTTCGCGGCTCAACCGCTCAACGGCTCAACCTCTCACAACGGCTCAACCTCTCAAATTCAACGGCTCAAACCGCTCAACGGCTCAACCGCTCAGCGGCTCAACCGCTCAACGGAAAAGCCGACTGTGCTGAACTAGAAGGTGTGGAGATTCAAACCAGTGCCGAGGACATTGAAAAGCGCCTGGACGTGTTTCTGTCCCAGAAATATCCCGACACCAGCCGCGCGCGGATTCAGCAATGGATTCGCGATGGCCGCGTCCAGGTAAATCAGGGGCCCGCCCGAGCCTCTCTGCGGCTACGAGGAACCGAGGTCGTTTCCGTCGAGTCCGCGCCGGCCACTCCGCTCAAGGCCTTCGCCGAGGACATTCCCGTCGAAGTTCTGCATGAAGACGATGACATCGTGGCGGTAAACAAACCGGCCGGCATGATCGTACACAGCGGCGCCGGCAGCAAATCGGGAACGCTCGTCAACGCTCTGCTGCATCACTTTTCCACGCTTTCGACGGTGGGCGGGGAGTTGCGTCCTGGAATCGTCCACCGCCTGGACCGCATGACGAGCGGAGTGTTGCTGGTGGCCAAGAACGACCTCGCTCACCGGCGTCTGGCGCAGCAGTTCCAAAACCGCAAAATCGAGAAAACGTATTGGGCCATCGTCCACGGAAAGATCGGCAAGCAGCACCGCGCCGCCAGGAAAGTCGAAGTGGATGGGCACTGGTGGGTCCGGCTCGAGATGCCGATTGGCCGCGACACTCACCAGCGAATCAAGATGAACACTCGCCCATCGGGACGCGCCGCTCAGACCGATTTTCGCGTCCTCCAGCAGTCGTCAAGCTATGCGCTGCTCGAAGTGCGAATCGCAACCGGGCGGACTCATCAGATCCGGGTCCACCTGTCGAAGGTCGGCCATCCGGTTGTTGGAGACCGCCTTTATGGGGCTCCCGCCACGCCGCCGGGGCTTCCCGCGCTGGAACGGTTCTACCTGCACGCGCGCAAAATCGGCTTTGTCCATCCCAACACCAAACAGCCCATTGTGATCGAAGCCCCATTGCCAAAAGATTTCACGGAGCTGACCCGGCTTCTGGAGCTATAATCAAAGGTAAGACTCGGGTGTCCTGGAAAGTAAGATCCCGAGGCAGCGTCCCATGAAGAGATTTGGCCTATTTGTTCTTGCGTCCGCGCTGCTGCTGGCTCAAGACGGCAAAAACGCGCCTATTGGGGGACTGGAAGATCTCCCCGGCGAAATTGTGGCTCCGAACTCGACGATTCGAGTCGAGGTCTCCCGTGTCCCGCTGTTGTTTACCGTCATTGATAAGAAAAACCGCTTCATCACAAACCTCGAGCGCGAGGATTTCGAGGTCTCCGACAACGGCAAGAAGCAGAGCATTCGGGAGTTCGTTCGCGAAAGCGACCTGCCGCTGCGAATCGGCATTCTGCTCGACACGAGCAACAGCATCCGGGGCCGCTTCACTTTCGAACAAGAAGCGGCGATCGAGTTTGTCCGCAGCGTCTTGCAAGAACAGAAGGACAAAGCGTTTCTCGTCAGTTTCGACACGCGCGCCGAACTGATCATCGACTTCACCAACAACCCCGACGAGTTGGCGAACGGAATCCGGTCGCTGCGGGCCGGGGGCGGCACCGCGCTCTACGACGCCATCTACTTTGCCTCCCGGGACAAGCTGCCCGAGGATTGGCCCCCCGAGCAGTTTCGGCGTGCGCTGGTGATTCTCGGCGACGGCGAAGACAATCAAAGCTCGGTGACGCGCGAAATGGCTCTCGAGATGGCGCACAAGGCCGAGGCCGTGATCTATGCCATCTCGACAAATCAGAAGCGAGTCCAGATCCCGGGCGACAAGGTGCTCAAGAGGTTTACGCAGGAAACCGGCGGCGTGGCTTTCCATCCTTTTCAGGCCCGCGATCTGGAGCAATCGTTCGCCGACATTGCCAATGAACTTCGGCATCAGTACTTCATTCTCTATTCGCCGACCGATTTCGTCGCCGATGGAAGTTTTCACAAGGTGCGGATCAAGACCCGCGTGAAAAACACGGCCGTTCGCGTCCGAAGAGGCTACTACGCGCCTTTTCCGGGCGAGGAGCGCCGCTAGCCTCCGCGGCCCGCCCAGCGCCGCGCGCAAAATATTTCTCCTGAATCGCCTGATTCCTCTTTCGCTTTTTGTTCGCCTCTGCTACAATTGGCGAACAAGCCCATTGTCCGCCTGAAAAAAGGAGTTTATCCAAATGGATCAGAAAGATCGTGAAAGCAGCCTCGAGCTGGCGTTAAGTGAAATTGAAAAAGCCCATGGAAAGGGGTCGATCCTGCGTCTCGGATCGCGAGACGTTGTCCCGGTCAGTACCATCCCCACCGGATCGATTTCGGTGGACGCCGCCCTCGGAGTGGGCGGATTGCCGCGTGGCCGGGTTGTCGAAATCTTCGGACCGGAATCCTCCGGAAAAACAACGCTGGCGCTTTCCGCGCTTGCCCAAGCCCAAAAATTGGGAGGCATGTGCGCCTTCATCGACGCCGAGCACGCCATGGACCCGATCTATGCCGCAAAGCTTGGTGTCGATGTCGACAACTTGCTGGTCTCGCAACCCGACAGCGGCGAGCAAGCGTTGCAGATCGTTGATGTTTTGGTCCGCTCCAGCGCCATCGACCTGCTGGTGGTGGACTCGGTCGCCGCACTGGTCCCCCGGGCCGAGCTGGATGGAGAGATGGGCGACAGCCACATGGGTCTGCAAGCGCGCCTGATGTCGCAAGCTCTGCGCAAGCTTACGGGAGCGGTGTTTAAGTCGAACTGTTGCCTGATTTTCATCAACCAGATCCGCGAGAAGATCGGCGTCATGTTCGGCAGCCCGGAGACAACCACCGGCGGCCGCGCTTTGAAGTTTTACACCTCCATTCGGCTCGACATCCGGCGCATCGGCCAGATCAAGGACGGTGACCGTGTGATCGGCAATCGAACCAAGGTCAAGGTCGTCAAGAACAAGGTCGCGCCGCCATTCCGGCTGGCCGAGTTCGACATCATGTACGGCCTGGGCATTTCGCTCGAAGGCGACCTTCTCGACCAGGGAGTCGCCGAACGCATCGTTGCCAAGAGCGGCGCCTGGTACTCCTATGGCGGCGAGCGTATTGGTCAGGGCCGCGAAAACTCCAAACAGTTCTTGAGGGACAATCCGGATATCCGTGACCGGCTCGAAACCGAGCTGCGGCAGGCGCTCGGACTGGTCCCGCAGCCCCGCCCCGAACTCGCGGAAGCTCCCGCGGATGAAGGAGCCGCCAGCTCAAAGGCAGCCGCGCGGGGCTGAACCCAGACCACGGCGGCGTGTCGCAAATGCCTGAGCGCGTTGACGCACACACGTCTCAGTACGTTACCGCGCACGTCGCCACGCTTCCGTGCCGCGCACGCCTTGAGCAAACGCCGAGGGGCTGTAAAGAAAAGCTAGCCGACCGCTCGGTCGAAAACCCGCGGGCCTTCATCCTCTCGGGTGGGCCAACGACCGGAGTACGAGCATTCGCTGCTCCGAACTTCCGGCACCAGGATCGAATGGCTTCGCCGGAAACGGCGACGCCACGCTCAGCGAGAAGGTCTCCGGCATCGCGAAAGCTCAGAGCGAAGCGATGATACAACCAGAC
This sequence comes from Bryobacterales bacterium, assembly GCA_965226185.1. Taxonomy (GTDB): domain Bacteria; phylum Acidobacteriota; class Terriglobia; order Bryobacterales; family UBA6623; genus CBDCYS01. The sequence continues at coordinate 1,821 of CBDDCT010000007.1, read as the reverse complement.
GGCATGGCTGATGATCTCGGGTGGAAAGCGGTGGCGTCGATACAGGGATTCCATCGGTCAATTGTCGCCGACCGGTGTTAACTTGACAATGCCGTCGAAGGCAGTAAAGGACTCACCCCGAGCAGCTCGTCATGCAAAGATTTCTTCGACCGGCTCGCCAAAATCGGTGATTGGCACGGGGCGCCCGTCAGGGGTCATAAGGTGCTTGTCGTGGTCGATGCCGAGAGCGCGATAGATTGTTGCATGCAAGTCCGGGACGGAGATGGGCCGCTCGGTAATTTCACGGCCAAGATCGTCCGTCGACCCAATGACACGGCCCCCTTTCACGCCTCCTCCAAACATGACTACGCTGTAGGCCTTGGATTGATGCCCTCGTCCCCCTTGTCCGTCGAACTCCGGTGGGCGTCCGAATTCCGTGGCCACGACCACCAGCGTTCGATCGAACAGGTTGCGCCGGTCAAGATCCTCAATCAGCGCGGACAAACCCCGATCGAGCTGACGAATCAGCAAATGGACGCGTTTTTGCGCGAAGGCGTGAGCGTCCCAACCGTAGCCGTTAATAAAGTGCAGATTGAAGGAGCATTCCACGAACCGGATCCCGTTCTCCACCAGACGCCGCGATAACAAGAGTCTCTGCCCAAATTCATCTCCATATTTCTCCCGGAGATCAGCCGACTCGCCTTTCACGGAAAAGGCGCTCTGAAATTTCTCACTCATCATTTCAAAGCCCTTGTCCATCGCCGAGGCGTAGGCCGCGCCAAGAGGTGAGCCGGCGTGCTCATCGAAGGCGTTCCGCGAGAAACTCCTTAATATGCGAAGGCGCTCTTGATACTCACTCGGAGACACGTCCCGAGGGGTCTGCAGTACAGCGGGTCCGGCCTCCGTGTCTGTCACATAAACATAGCTGTATTCTCCGCCAAGAAAACCGGGGCCCCGTGGCTGCATGGGGTAACCGATCACAACGTAGGGGGGCGCACTGGGGTCAAAGCCTCCGAGTTCGTGGGCGACCACCGACCCCCAAGAGGGATAGACGACCGTCCCGGAAGGCAAGCGCCCCGTATGCACGAAGTTCACCGCCTGGGTGTGATTCGAGAACCCGTGATTGATGGTTCTCAGAAGAGCTAGCCGGTCCATCCGCTCAGCCAGCCGCGGCAAATGCTCGGACACTTCAATGCCGGGCAAGGCTGTCTTGATGGACCTGTAGTAGCTTCCGGGAACTTCCGCGCCGTTTCCTTGAGGTTTGGGATCGAACGTGTCCACGTGGCACATTCCGCCGGGCAACCAGACGAGAATGCAGGTGTCGGCAGTCGCCTTCGGCAGCTCGGTTCTCCGGCTAGATGAAGCCCAAAGACTTCCCAACAGAGGAGACACCCCCGCGGCGGCGCCATAGCGTGCCAGCCCGCCCAGAAAATCCCGCCGATCCAATCGGCTGTGGTCACTGCTCTCTTTTCGATCCGTCATGGTCGTGTCTCACGTTAGGGTACGAACAGAAGAAACTGCGGTGAATTCAAGATGACCCAAAGAACCTGCTCCATCTTCTTCCTGTAGTCGTGCGTCAGCGTAACGGTCGCCGGCTCTCCCTGTCGCACTTTCATCATGTATTCGTGAGCCGCCACGCTGTTTGCCACCGTCACCTCTTTTAGTTCGACCTCTTTTTTCGCCTTCTGCTGTTGCTCCGGGGGAATGCGCCGACTCTTCCAAACGAGCTTTAGTTGTTGGTGAACCAACGCTTTCTCCTGACCTCGTGGCGGTCTGGAAAGCGTATTTAGAAACAGGCGATCCACAAATTCGTTGAGCGAGATGTCCTGATTGGAAAGCTTT
>CBDDCT010000006.1:0-1811537 GCA_965226185.1 Bryobacterales bacterium | reverse complement strand
TCTGGCTTGGTGTCCGGAAGCTGGAACGGCTGACTCCCCGCTCCATGCTCGCCGGTGCTCTCGAAGACGCGCCCGCGACCTCGGCAGGCGTTCAAAAAGCGCGGCGTCCCCAAATTGTCGCGCTGTCCTCGGCGGGACTTGCGGCGCTGCTGGCTGTTGTCGCGGCGACGGTGGAAGACGTTCCGGCGGCCGGGGTGTTCTTCGGGGTTGGGGCGTTGCTGCTGGTCGCATCGCTGGCGTTTTTCCGGGCGATGCTGTTGCGCCAGTCGGCGGGGGCGATCAGCGGGCATGGCGCGGCTCCGCTGGCGAAGCTCGGTGCGCGGAATGGACGACGCTATCCGACCCGCAGTGTCCTCTCGGCAGGGTTGGTCGCCAGCGCTACCTTCGTGATTGTCGCGGTCGCGCTCAACCGCCACGACGTGAGGGCGCAAGAGCCGTCACTGAACTCGGGAGACGGAGGTTTTCGGTTCATCGCGGAATCCGACCTGCCGGTCTATCGCGATCAGTTGGAGTTCGAGGACGCCGAAGAGGCGGCGGCGATGCGAATATTCTCCTTGCGCGCCAAGCCGGGAGAAGATGCGAGCTGCCTCAATCTTTACCGCCCCTCGAAGCCGACCCTGCTGGGAGCCAGCGCCGGGCTGATTGAAAGGGGCGGTTTTGCGTTTGCGGGCACGCTGGCGGAGTCGGAACGTGAGTCGGCGAACCCTTGGCTGCTGCTCGATAAGAAATTGGACGGGGACGCCATTCCAGTGTTCGGCGACGTCAACTCCGTGCAGTATATTCTGCACCTTGGCCTTGGCAAGGACCTCACCTACACCGGACGAACAGGGCCGCGGCCGCCGCTTGGTCATCGCCGGCCTGCTCTCGCGAAGCGTCTTTCAGTCCCAGCTCATCATGTCGGAAGCGAACTTTCTCGACATGTTTCCCAGCCACGGCGGCTACAACCAATTCCTCATCGAGACCGCCTCACCCGAGGCCGGAACGCAGCTCGAGGAGCGCTTCGCCGACCAGGGCTTCGACGCCACCCGAAGCGCCGACCGGCTGGCCGGATATTTGATCGTCGAGAACACCTACCTGAGCACCTTCCAGACGCTGGGCGGGCTGGGTCTGCTGCTGGGGACGCTTGGCTTGGCCGTCGTCATGGTCCGCAGTGTCTTGGAGCGGCGCAGTGAGTTGGCGCTGCTGCAAGCCGTGGGCTTCGGCAGCTCTTCGATCTCTTGGCTGGTGCTGGCGGAGAATGGATTCCTGCTCGTTTTCGGCACGGTCACCGGAGCCCTGACGGCTCTGCTTGCCGTGCTGCCTCACCTGTTGAGCGGCATGGCCGAGCCCCCCTGGTTTTCGCTGTTGGTAACCCTGCTGGCGATCGTCGCCGTGGGACTGCTGGCGGGCGCCGCCGCTGTCGCGGCCACGCTGAAGACACCGCTCGTTCCCGCGCTGCGGCGGGAGTAAGGCTGTAGCGAAGCGGCGCCCTGGTAGAATGACTCCCTTATGGACGCGGAAATTGGAATTATCGGCGGTAGCGGGCTTTACAACATGGAGTCGCTCACCGACCGCCGGGAAGTGACCCTCGACACGCCTTGGGGCGCCCCCTCTGATGCTTTCGTCCTCGGCAAGTTGTCCGGCCGAGACGTCGCCTTTCTGGCTCGCCACGGCCAGGGGCATCGCATCATGCCGTCGAACCTCAATTTCCGGGCCAACATTTACGGCATGAAGAAGTTGGGGGTCCAATGGCTTTTGTCGTTCAGCGCCGTGGGCTCGCTCCAGGAGGATCTCAAACCGCTTGACTTCGTCATTCCAGACCAGTTTTTCGATCGTACCAAGGGCCGCGTCTCAACGTTCTTCGACGAAGACATCGTCGTTCACATTGGGTTCGCGGACCCGGTATGCTCGGCGCTGTCTGATGTCGCCCAGGCGGCCTGCCGGACGGTTGGGGTCACCGTTCACCGCGGCGGAACTTACTGCTGCATGGAAGGGCCGGCGTTTTCGACCCTCGCTGAGTCCAACTTGCATCGCAGTTGGGGGTTCCACGTCATCGGCATGACCAACCTGCAGGAAGCCAAGCTGGCACGGGAAGCTGAAATGTCCTACGCCACAATTGCGATGGTGACCGACTATGATTGCTGGCACCCGGACCACGATGCGGTGACCGTCGAGCAGGTCATTCAATACCTGACCCAAAACGCTGAACACGCCGAGGCAGTGGCGGTCGAGGCGGTTAAGAATATACCAGGCGAGCCCAGCCCCTATTCCTCGGCGCTAAAGAATGCGATCCTCACCGACAGACGCCTCATTTCCGCCGAGTCAAAGCAGAAGTACGACCTCTTGATCGGGAAGTATTTGAGTTGAAGCGGTTTTATGACTCGGGGTTGCTTTGCGCGTGCCGGGAGAAGCGGCCACGGAAAATGGAATGTTCTGGGCGGTTGGATTGGGCACGGCAAGCAGCGCTCCGGCGGCTATCGAAACCATTGCGGCACTGGATGAATTCAGCGTCGAAATTATACAATCATCTCGTTTTTAATCAACACTTTACTCAGCCACTATTATGTCATTACTTGTAGTTGGATCTGTCGCCTATGACGGCGTCGAAACTCCTCACGGCAAAGTGGAACGCATGCTGGGAGGCTCGTGCACTTACATTTCGCTGGCCGCCAGCCATTTCGTTGACGTGAAACTGGTGGGCATCGTCGGTGAGGATTTTGCAGCGGAGGACGAGGGGGTTTTGGTCGATCACGGCATCGACCTGAGCGGTCTCGAAAAGGTTCCCGGCAAGACCTTCTTTTGGTCAGGCGTTTACTCGCAAAACATGAACGAGCGAACGACTCTCACGACCGACCTGAACGTCTTCGCCGATTTCAATCCCAACCTGCCCAGTGCCTACCAGTCGGCTCCGTACGCTTTCTTGGGGAACATCCACCCGGCGCTTCAAAAACAGGTGCGCGGCCAGATGAAAGCCCCAAGGTTCGTCGGCGGCGATACCATGAACTTCTGGATTGAAGGAACGCCGGAAGAGTTGCGCGAGACGATCAAAGGCTGGGACTTTATTCTGATAAACGATGAGGAAGCCCGGCTGCTTTCCGGGGACTACAATCTGCGGCAGGCAGCGAAAAGGATCCACGGGATGGGCCCCCATACGGTGGTGATCAAACGAGGCGAATACGGGGCCGTCCTGTTCCGTCCCGAGGGGTATTTCATCGCCCCGGGGTTCTTGCTCGAATCAGTTTTCGATCCCACGGGCGCCGGCGACTCGTTCGCGGGCGGTTTCATGGGCTATCTTGCCGAGCAAGGAATCGAGAATATCGACCAGGCATCTCACGCCCACCTGCGAAAGGCGATGATCTACGGCTCGGTGATGGGCAGCTTTTGCTGTGAGCAGTTCGGAGTGGGGCGGCTCCGCACGCTGAACAGAGACGAGATCGAAGCGCGCTACAAAGAGTTCAAGGAGTTTACGAAATTCTAGCGACTACCGGCTGAAAGTAAGTAGGTTAGCGAGACTGAAGATTTACTGAAGCGTGACCTAGCCGAAACAGAGCCGCGTCCGAAAGGGTGCGGTCAGGAATAGCCCGTGTGTCGGGCTCCCCTTCGGGACACGGCTACTGCCGGACCGGATCGGACCGCACCCTTTCGGGCGCGGCTCTGTTCGAACACAACATCCGCAGCACGGGGTGAAAAACCGTGGCCATACCCTTCGTGAAAACCCAAGCCGTCGGCAACGACTTTCTCGTCGTCGAGGGAGTTCTCCTGCGGAAACTCGGTATTCCCGAGCGGCTCTACGCGGACCTTGCCCGGCAAATCTGCCATCGCTACCTTGGCGTGGGCGCGGATGGCCTCGAGTTAGTGTTCCCGCGCGTTCCGGACAGCCCCCCCGAAGTCGACGCGGTGATCCGCATCTTCAACTCCGACGGCAGCGAGGCGGAAATTTCCGGCAACGGAACCCGCTGCGTAGCCGCCTGGCTAATCGATGCTAAAGGAGGCCGGGAAACCCTCCACATAGCAACAAAGGCCGGGGTGAGGAAACTCCGGTTAACGGGCCGAGACGGTGATTGTTTCTTCCTAGAGATGTCCATGGGCCTGCCCATTTACGAAGAGGAAGACGTTGGTTGCTTGCTCGAAACGCAATCGGGCACGCACACCGTGACTGTGGTGAATACCGGTAATCCTCAATGCGCGCTGATGGTAGAAAGCTTCGATCTCGACTGGTGCGCGCTGGGCCGCGAAATCGAAACCCATCCCCGCTTTCCGGACCGCACGAACGTGTCGTTCGTCAGAATCCTCGACCGCAACACCATCGACGTCCGCTTTTGGGAACGCGGCGCGGGAGAGACCGCCAGCTCCGGCACCGGCTCCGCGGGCGCAACTGTAGCCGCAATCTTGTCAGGCAATGTCGAGAGTCCCGTGAAAGTCGTGACAGCCGGCGGCGACATGAACCTGCGCTGGGAGGATGAGGACGTCATTCTCGAAGGTCCGGCCGTGATCGTGGCCCGGGGCGAGTATCGCTGGAACCAATGAATGTGACTGTTCAAAGAGAAGAAGAATCCGTGCGTTAGAATTGGGACCCGGTGAAATCTTGTGACTCGAATTCTCCGCCCCAATCTGGCGTACTACATCCATGCCCAGTTTTGACCTCGTCCCGCGGCCCGTGCCCACCATCGATACGCCTTTTCGCCGCATCGTAACCCCAATCCCGGTACCCGATTCAATCCCCCTGCTGGAGCGCCTTCAGGCCGCCGAGCCACGGGCCATGCAGGGCCAGCCGCCGATTTTTTGGGATCACGCGGAGGGCTTCACGGTCCATGACCGCTGGGGCAACCGCTGGATCGACTGGTCCTCGGGTGTCTTGGTCACGAATGCCGGACACAGCCCGCCCGCCGTAGTCGCCGCCATTCGCTCCCAAGCTGAAAGAGGGCTGCTGACTAACTACTGTTTTCCAAGTGAAATACGCCTAGCACTTGTAGGAAAACTTGAATCACTGCTGCCCGAACCTCTCAAGAAAGTCTTTCTGCTCACGACCGGGTCGGAAACCGTCGAGTGCGCCTTGAAGTTGTGCCGCACGCACGGGGTCAAGGTTGGGGGCAAATCGAAAGCGACGATCGTTTCGTTCCACAACGCCTTTCACGGACGCACCCTCGGATCACAGCAGGCCGGTGGCATCCCGGCGCTCAAAGATTGGATTGTCAATCTGGACCCAGGGTTCGCGCAGGCGCCTTTTCCGGACGGCTACCGCTGCGCTGATACCTCGTTCGAGTTTTTTGAACGCTCCCTGAGCGATCAAGGTGTTGAGCCCGGCCAGGTCGCGGGCGTGATTCTCGAGACCTACCAGGGAGGCGACGCGGCCTTCGCCCCGCCGGAGTACATGCGGCAACTCCGCGGTTGGTGCGACCGTCATCAGGCGCTGCTGGTGTGCGACGAGGTTCAAGCCGGCTTCGGCAGGACCGGTACGATGTGGGGATTCGAACATTACGGCATCGTGCCGGATCTGGCCTGCTTGGGCAAAGGAATCAGCGGCTCCCTGCCACTGTCGGCAGTGGCCGGCCGGCCCGACGTGATGGACCTGCATCCCCCGGGCAGCATGACCTCGACCCACACCGGGAACCCGATTTGTTGCGCGGCGGCGCTAGCGAGCATCGACACGATCATCGAGCAAGACTTGGCCGGAAACGCGCGGCGCCTGGGAACACGGTTGCAAGAGTCACTGGGCCGGATACAGGCTGAGTTTTCAGACATAGCCATTGTCCGTGGAAAAGGCCTCGTCGCCGGGGTTGTGATCGCCGATCCAGAAACTCGCGAGCCCAACGCTTCACTGGCGTTTGAAATTGTTCGCCGGTCCATCGAGAAAGGCGTGCTCATGTTTAGCCCGGTCGGGTTCGGAGGCGGCACCGTGAAAATCGCGCCACCGCTCGTCATCACCGGCGAGGCGCTCGACGACTCGATGTCCGCCTTCCGTGAAGCGGTAGCCGAAGCAGTTGCGGCGGCGAACGAATAGCGTCACATTATTGGCCTGGCGAGGGAAGACCGAGCTACGGCCGCGGCGGCAAAAATCGTCTATCAAAGGGAGAGCATTATGAGCGAATCCAATATGAGCAAACCCAGCGAACTCTACCCAGCACTCCTCATCGGCGGCGGCATGATCAGCCGCGAAGTGGTCCTGCCCACTTTATTTCAGCTCCAGCGGTCGGGCGAGATCGGTGAGATTTCTGTCTGCTCCCGCCGCGGACGGACGCTCGCGGGCTTGCGCGAAATGTACCCCAACCAGCCCTTCCGTTCTTACCCTGAAGAATCGGCCGATCCGGAAGAATCGTTCCCCGACCTCTACAAACAGGCGATCGAAGACCTCCCGGACGGCGGCGTGGTTCTCGTCGCGACGCCGGACCACCTGCACACGCCGGTCGTCCTACACGCCTTGCGGCACGGCAAGCATTGTGTCGTGCAGAAACCGCTCTGTTTGAAAACCGGCGAGCTATTCGACATAAAAAAGGCGGCCGATGCCAATGCCATGTACGTCTTGACCGACTACCACAAGAGGCATGATCCGGCTCTCCGCGTGGCCCGGCACCGCTTCCGCAAAGGCGACCTTGGCGAAATGTTGCATGGCCACGCCTGGATCGAGGAGCGCCGGGAGATTCCCTTCAAGCACTTTGCGCTGTGGATACAGAACAGCTCGCCGTTCGAGTACGTCGGGGTCCATTATGTGGACGCTTACTACTACATCACCGGCCTGAAACCCCGTCGCGTGATCGCCTTCGGACAAAAGAAATTACTGAAATCCCATGGGAAGGACGCTTTCGACGCGGTGCAGGCCGTGATTGAGTGGGAAGATTCGTCAACTCTGTGGGTGCAGACCTCGTGGGTTCTCTCCAACAACGAAAGCGCGCTCACGAACCAGGGCCTCATGCTGCACGGTACCGAGGGCGAATACTGGGCGGACCACAAAGCCCGCAACTGCCGCTTCATCACCGAGAAAGACGGCTACGAAGACTACAACCCGAACTTCTTCCGAACCTACGATAGCTGGGATCCCGAACACGAGACCGAAGTTTGGGGCTATGGGTTTGAGTCCATCGCCCAGGGAGTGCGCGACATCATCTCGCTTCAGCGGCGTACGGCCGGCCTCGGCGCCGATGACGCCCGGCGCGCTCGCCGGCGGATTCTTGACGTGCTCGCTCCCAAGCGCGCCCTTCCCGAGCAAGCCTTGGTCGGAACCTCAGTCAACGAGGCCGTGCGTCTCAGCATCGCGAACAACAACTCCGCCGTTGTCTTCAATGAGCACTCCGAACCGCGCCTGGCAGAGTGACTCCGGCTTTGAAGCAGCTCGGGACAATGGGCCAGACTTTAACCTGTTCTGCAAGGGCGAAGTAACTGCTCATGCAGGAGTCCTGATAGTACTACCCGTGAAGTTTGAACCATAAGGCTGCTCACTAATATTTTTGTGCGTGAACAGAGTGCTGCTAATACATTACACAGCAATGGCCTAAGATCAGACGCTAAGTAAGTACGAAATACCACGACAAATCATCCATCCGCAACCCGCGGCAATCGAGGTTTTGCAAGGCGCCGAAATCCGTCGCTTCTGGTCCCCCCCCAGGTGGCGGCCAACGACGAGGAAACGGCAGTCATCTGTCCGTCTTAGTCTTTAAGATCTTTATCACCTTCAAGATACAGAAGACGTCCGTGCGGGTGTCGCGGCAAACAATGAGACCGAAGACAGACGGCCGCACACTCTTTCGGCCGACGAATAATTGTGGTTTTCGGTTAGCTAAGGCCAAAATAAAAGTCTGTCCCTAGGTTGATCTGATTTACCGTATGTGTGACCTGAATTATGCACAGATTCGGCGTAGCCATCGCCGATGGAGTTGTGGCGGTAGCGGCAGTCGTGTCAACTCAGTGATTTAGCAAGTCGTCTTTTCCTCTGTTTCCCTCCCTGTTTGAGCCGCCTGCCAATCCCGGCGGGCAAAAGCGGGCGGGCAAGCGGCGTGTTCCCAGTACGTTGCGGCGAGTGCATGAAATTTTATGCATGGAGCGCCCCTCAACTCAGCGCACCCTCCACCACCGGCGCGAAGCTCGATCCCGGTGGCCCCATCGCCCGCAGCCGCCGCATCAGCCGTTCAAACAGGCCCTTTTCCTCATAATGATCGCTGTAGCTGACACCCGTTCTGCCGGCGTGCCGCCAGATCTTGGCCGCCACGAACAGAAAGCGCAGCCGCGCCGTCGCCAGGGTGGTGTGCCGCAGTGTCTCCACGCTGGCTTGGGCTTCGCGGTTGAACAGCAGCAGCCAGCAGTTGAGGTTGTAGGCCAGCATGGCCAGCTGAAAGTGATTGCGGTTCATGTCAAAGCGGCGCGAGGGATGGGCCGCCAGCCCGGCGTCGTTGTTGGCCTCCTTGATGAGGTTCTCGGCTGCGGCGCGCTGATTGTAAAACCACACCACCGCCGCGATCGGTTCGGCCAGGTTGGTGACAAACACGCGGTAGGTGTAAGCGCTGGTGGCAAACAGCTGGTATTGCTCGGCCGCGCCGGCCGCGGGTTCGTTTTCGTAACGCAGCGCCAGGAAACGACAGGCCCGCGCCCAGCCCTGCGGCTGGTAGAGGAATTCGCATTCCGCATCCGCATCGCTGTGGGGCGAGGGCTTCCAGGCCGCTTGCTGCAACTGCTCGACCAGCCGCCTGGTCTTGCGCGCCACGATGACGAACTGACAAGCCGCCTTTTCATAGGCCTCCACCGCCTCCCAGCAATAAAACCCGGAATCGGCCCGCGCCAGGATTTTCTTCACGCCGTGCGGCAAAGCCCGAAAGGCGCTCTCGAGGTGGGCGGCGATCTGCCGGCCCGTGGGCCGGTCGCCGTTGCGCAACCCGCCCATCAGGTATTCGCGCGTCTCGGCCAGGAAAGTCAGTATCGGCTGGTAGCTGCGCTTGCCCTTGTTCTTGGGGTTGTAACTCTTGCGCCCGCCCATCTGGCGGCCGTAGAGCGTGTGCACGGTGGTGTCGGTGTCCAGCGTCACCGTCTCCAATTTCACCTGGGCCGCGGCCCAGACTCGTTCCCGCAGCTGGCGCTGAATGGAAAGGATCTGCTTCGCCACGTTGAGGTGCAGCGAGGCCAGAAAGCGCCACAGCGTGGACTGCGGCGGCAGACGCGTCACTTGCAAGATGCCGGTCAAGATGGGGTCGCGGGCGATGAAGCGGAGTTGGTTCAGCCGCGCAAAGCCGACATAGAGGCCCAGCACGAGGGCCAGCACAAACTGGTAGAGGCTCATCACACGGGTGATTCGTTTGTTCGTGATGGTTTCTTCCAGCAGCGCCTGGAAGCCGAGTTTTTCGAGCAGGGTGGCGACGGGCAGCAAGCCGCCGTAGGGAGAGCATTTCTACGCCGCCATTCTGGCGCCTTTGTCGTTGATCCCGTTTGCGGCGGCTTTCTGGGTCTGGCTGGCTCTTCACTCCGTTCTGTTGATCGGATGCTGGACCTGGGCCTCGCAGCGCTTTGGACCGGATGCGCTCATCTTCGGCTCGCTGTATCTGCCGACGGCCGTGGGGATCGCTCACGGGCAGGATTGCGTGTTTCTGCTGGTCATCGTAATCGCCGCCTACGTGGCGGCCGATCAGGGTAAGGATATGACGGCAGGCGCGCTGCTTGCGATCGGCCTGATAAAGTTCCACCTGTTGTTCCTCGTGCCCGTGGCGATGGCGCTTCGCGGGAAATGGCGGCTTCTTCAGGGCTTTTGCGCGGTGGCGGCACTTGAGGTGGCTGTTTCCGCTGTCGTCTCCGGTTGGAGCGGCATGAAGCAGTATGTTGATCTGCTGCTGGCGAAAGATATACGGGGCCTCTCTCCGTCGCCGGAGCTGATGATCAACGTCCACAGCATCCCGAAGAATTTTGGGATCGATCAGCCGGCGGTCTCGGCCCTATCCGTGGCTCTCGTAATAGGGCTAGTCGTAGTGGGGGTCAGGGGGGCTCCGCTGTGGCGCTGGTTGTCGGTTGCACTGGTTGGATCGCTGCTGGTCCCGCCGCATGTTTACGGGTATGACGCATCCATGCTGCTGCTGCCGGTGTGGCTGGCGCTGTTCTTGTCGAAGAAACTGTGGACCCGGCTAATGGCTTTGGCCCTGGGGACTCCGCCGGTCTTCTTTGTCTCGATGGCAGGGGCGCCCTGGTCGGTTCTGCCGGCCCTGGTCTTGTTACTGTTTCTGACGGCGCTGGCGTGGGAAAACTATCAAGAACAACGAGGGGAGACGCCGTTGGCGTCCGAGACTGCGTAAGCGCGAACTCGCGCGAATGGGGCAAAACATCCGGAAAACGGGATCGAGAGAATTGGACCCAAAACACACAATGCCGGGTTAGTTGACCGGGGGGTCAGTTGATGAACTGCTCGATTTCGCCGGCCTCCACCCGCCGGATCACGTGCAGTCCCACGAGGTAGCCATTCTGATAAGACGTACAGTAGCAGGTGGATCCGAAACAATCCGCCTGCTGCCCTTCCAGCCGGACAACGGCGGGCACGGGCACCGGGTCAGGGACGTGCACCTGCACGCCGTAACCGTTGGCATCGCGGACTAAGGCCTCGGCCTCCTTCTGCCCGCCTCCGGGGGCTTCCCAGTGGAGTTTCCCCTTTTTGCCCGCCGGCTGCCTTTCCGCGCGGCGCCTTTCCCGCGGCACTCGTCTCACGCCGACGAAATAGCCGCCCGTTTCCTCACGGCAATAGCGAACGACCCCTTTGCACCTCGGGTCGTTGTCCGTCGAGATCCAGACCGTCTGGCAGACCCGCAGCAATTCGGCCAAACTGATCCCGAGTCCTGAATCGGACCTGTCGCGGATATTGATCTTCATCTCGTGGCGGCTGCCGCCAGAGTTCAGCCACTCGACAAGGCCCTGTTCATTCGTGGGCAGACGAGACCGCTCACGCCGCTCTTGGTGTTTTTTGGCCGTGCGGCGCCGAGACGAGCCGAGCACGGCCGCAACCCGCCGAATCACCCGAACGCTACCGCGGAGAAAGTCCCGGAGAAGACTTGGCACACTTCGATTATGCAGGTATTCGCCTTAATCATCAACCCTACTAACGTACTACGACCCTTAGTACTAATTACTAATCATCGACCGCCGCGGACCTTCAGGGTTCACCGAAAAGCAGCCTGGCAGGGACGGCCTGGCAACGACGGGTGGTGTCAAAGCCTCTTGAGCACCCACCGCCACGGGTCCTCGACGGGGTGTGTGGAAGGGGCTTAACGGACAGTGAGAGGGGTCACTGTAACAGGCCGCCATGCCCCAGAGTCGAGATCTCGCCCGCCGAAAGCGAGTAGCGAGCCAGCAGCGGCGGCAGAATCAGATCGACCACATTGGGTTTCGGAGACCGGAAACACCCGGGCGCCGATACGACAGGAATCTCGCCGGCGTAAGCTAGCAACAGAAGGTTGCCGGGCTCCACCGGCGCAAGGAAATTCTCAATGCGGCAGCCCACTCGCTCCATCGCCCGCCCGACGACGTCGGAGGGTCCGGCCGGCGCCGTGGTGGAGGCCACCAGCAGGATGGTTGGCCGCGGCCGCAGCAAGTGCTCCAAGGCCCGGCCCACGGTCTCCTCGTCCTCGACGCAGGAAAGGGCGTAGCTTGCACTCGTATGAAAACGCTCGAGGCGCGTCTTCATGATGCCTTCAAACAACTGCCTGCCCCGCGAGCCGCTGCGCAAATCGCTGTAGAGCACCGCTACCGTAGGAGTTCCAATGGGACGGCCCTGCAGGATCGGCCCCTGTTCCTTCAAGAGAGAAAGCGTGGCCTCAAAATCTTGCCGCTCGACCGCGAAAGGAGTGGTTTTTACGGTCGCGACTCTCTGACCCGCCAGCGCGAAACAGAAATTCGGGGCGGTGGCGATCGTGACATTCCCCGAGCGATTGATACGCCTCAACAGGTCTTCGTCCACTAAAAGGGAACAATTCTCCGTCGCGAATAAATTGGATCTTCCACCCGCCGCGAGACGAATTTCCATCGCCCCGCAAGCCGCCTCGGCGGCGATTTGACTCGCGGCCTGATCCTCGGGGATCTCATTATCGTCTAGTATCGCCACCGGAACACGATCGTGTCCCTCTGAACCCAGCAGACGGATATCTTCTTCGTTGATTTGGTGCCCCTTCGCGAGCAGCTTCTTTCCAGACGCCTGAAAGATTGGTGTACACAAGAGCTTGCCCACGGCACTGCTGACATCGACGACCTCAGTTCGCAAAACGATTCCCTCCCCTTGGCGGATTCCTCATCTTTAACTTAGCGCTAAAAGTATATACATCATTGCAGTAAAAAGATATCAATTTACGAAAATTTTATCGATTTGTTAATATTCTCTGACATCTCCCCCCCCCCTTTTGCATTCGAGGGCGCCGCCGCCGCAAGTCAAGGAGGCGAACGGGCACGCATTGCGGTGACCAACTCACAACATGGAACTTGACCGTGACGGCCGAGAGGCGGGGCTTTCGCCCCAACGCCGGGAAGTGGACTGCCTTATGCGGAAGTGAGCGTGGTGCCCATCTGCTCACCCCGCGCGACCCGGGTCAGGGCTCCCTTCGCGGCTCCCGCAACGATGCGGACACAAGCAATTCCCTGCCCGAGTCCGGCCATGGCCGCACGGAGCTTCGCTTCCATTCCACCGTGAGCGGCCCCGCTCGTGATCAAGTTTTCGGCCTGGCCGGCGGTCAGTTTGGGAACGAGCGTCCCGTTCTGATCCAAGACCCCCTCGACATCGGTGAGGAATATCAGCTCGTCCGCCGCGAAGCCGCCCGCGCAAGCAACGGCCATCTGGTCGGCGTTGATGTTGTAGATGTCGTCGTGCCGGCCGCCGGCGACACAAGCGACCGCGGGAAGGTAACCCTGAGCAGTCAGCAGATTGAGAATCGAGGCATCGACCTGATCGACTTTGCCGACCGCCCCCAAGTCTTCAGCCAGCGGAACGGCGCGGACCAGACCGGCGTCAATTCCGGAAAGGCCCACGGCGCGTGCACCGGCGTTATTCAACTCGGCGACCAGATGGTGATTGATCTCGCCCGCGAATACCCGCAGAACGGCATCCAGCATTTCCGGCGGGGTGACCCGGAATCCGTGGCGGAATTCGCTTTCGATTCCGTGGGCGCCGAGGTAGCGGCTGAGTCTCTTGCCTCCGCCATGGACCACCACGGTTTCGTGGCCGGCCTCAACTACAGCGGCGATCTCCGCCGCGAGGCGCCGCCGGGTTTCCTTTTCCTCAAGCAGGGTCCCGCCAAGTTTGATCAGGAGTTTCATGGCAATACAGGGCGCGAAGCTAGATGAGGCCCTGGGTTTCAGGAAAGCCCAAGACCAGGTTCATGTTCTGAACCGCCTGGCCGGCGGCGCCCTTGACCAGGTTGTCAATCGCGGCGACGATGACCGCCCGGCCGGTGCCGGCATTGACCTGAACGCCCAGGTCGCAATAGTTGGTATGGGCTACCGATTGCAGATCGGGAAATTGCCCGTCGGGGTAGATACGGACGAAAGGCTCGTCCTGATACACCTTCTGATAGACCGCCCGCAAATCGTCGGCGGACATTTCGGCCGCGGTCTTGACGTAAATCGTTTCAAGAATCCCCCGATGAACGGGCAGGAGTTGGGCGGTGAAGCAGAACTCCTGCTCCTCCACGTCGGAAGTGAGCAGAATTTCCGGAATGTGCCTATGTTTCAGCACTCCGTACGCGGAGAAGTTCTCCGTCACGGAACAAAAATGAGTGTTGCCGGAAGGTCTTTTTCCCGCGCCGCTGACGCCGGACTTGGCATCGCAAATAACACCCGCCTCGCGATCCAGCACGCCCGCGGTAATCAAGGGCCGGATCGCTAGATTAGCCGCTGTCGGGTAGCAGCCCGGGTTGGAGACCAGCCGCGCGACCTTGATCACCTGCCGAAAATACTCCGGCAGGCCGTAGACTGCTTCGGCCAGCAGGTCCGGCCGATTGTGTTCCATCTGATACCAGCGGTGGTAGTTGGACGCAGTCCGCAGCCGGAAAGCGCCGCTCAGGTCGACGACCTTTGCGCCGGCGTCCAGCGCCACCGGAACCAGCTCCAAAGACACTTCGTGGGGCGTGGCCAGGAAAACGAGAGAGATATCGCCTTCTTTCAGATTATCCGCCGACCATGGCAGGCGCTTGGTTTCCTGATACCAGACCCGCTTATCGATGTTGGTCTGACTGCGATGCTCGAGCAGAACGACCTCGACCGCGCCGTGTCTCTTGAGAATCTTTACGAGTTCAGCACCGCTGTAACCGCTAAACCCAACAACTCCGACTCGCAAAGTATGCGGCGCCATCCAATCCTCGCCCGAACCGATGATGATACTGGATCAGCAGAAATCCGACAACTCCAGCCGACTCAGCCCGCCTGGCTCAGGCCCCACATTGGCGCCGAATCCGCTATACTGCTTCTTTATGCGGCAAGTCCTGCAACATAGGCATGTTCATCACGCGCACCACCATATGCGCGTCAGCCGGTAGCAGGAAACGCAGTCTGTAACAGCAACAAAGATCACCAAGTTCCTGGCCCGCCGGCCCTTAGCCGGGCGGGCTTTTTCTTTAGGGGCGCAAATGAATCTAGATTTCACGAAAATGGGCGGGCTGATCCCGGCGGTGGTTCAGGACGTGAGCGACGGTGAAGTCCTCATGGTCGGTTTCATGAACGAGGAATCATTCAACAAGACGGTCGAAACCGGCAAAGTGACCTTCTTCAGCCGTTCGCGCAACGAGCTGTGGACCAAAGGGGCAACCTCGGGACATTATTTGCTGGCGAAAGAGATTCGGGTCGACTGCGACGATGACAGCCTTTTGATCAAAGCCGAGGCTCTTGGACCGGGCGTTTGCCATAATGGATTCCGCAGTTGCTTCTACCGCCGCTTCGAAGACGGATCATGGAAACAGAGCGCCGAGCGCGCTTACGACCCCGGCAAAGTTTACGAGTCGAAGGGCTAGCGCGGCGCGCCTGGTCGGGGACCAGGCAAGGGCCGGCCAGCCAGCCCGCTCACTCACCGCGGCGGCTACCGTGAACGCTGCCAGAACGATGCAACAGGCGCTGTAACCAGATGCTGAGAATCATCCCCAGTAGCGACAAGGAGGCGCTGGAGCGCTTGTTTTCGCGCCGTGCCGCGCGTCTCGGGCACGCCGAAGCCGTTGTCGGGCCGATCCTCGAAGCAGTTCGAGATCGCGGTGACGAGGCGTTGCTGGACTACGCCAAGCGCTTGGACGGTTTGACGGCCGGCTCGGTTCGCGTCCCGCCCGCTGCAATCAACAGGGCCAGGCGCTTGCTGTCGAAAGACTTCCGGGCCGCGGCTAAATTGGCTGCGGCCCAGATTCGCCGCTACGCCCGGCGTCAGATGCCGAAGTCTTGGAAAAAGAATTTGGCGGCCGGCGTGCAACTAGGGCAACTGGTTCGGCCGTTGCGCTCGGCTGCGGCCTACATTCCCGGCGGACGGTATCCACTGCCCTCCACTCTGATGATGACGGTTCTGCCGGCGCAGGTCGCCGGCGTCGAGGTGATCTCGGTGGCCTCGCCAAACCCCGCCCGGGAAACGCTCGGGACCGCCGGACTTCTCGGCGTTTCGAATTTCTTCCACATGGGCGGCGCGCAGGCGATCGCCGCGTTTGCTTTTGGCACGGAAACGGTCCCCCGAGCCGACCGCATCGTCGGTCCCGGCAACATCTACGTTGCCGCCGCCAAGAAATTGCTGGCCGGCGAAGTGGGAATCGATTTCGTGGCGGGGCCGACGGAGATCCTGCTCATCTCATCCTCCGACGGCGACCCCCGTTTGCTGGCCGCTGACATGCTGGCGCAGGCCGAGCACGACCTCGACGCCAGCGCGATCCTGCTGACGACATCGAAGCTCGTGGCGCGCAGAGTCGCCGCGGAAGTCGAACGCCAGCTCTCGACGCTTCCCACTCAGGAGGTCGCCTCCAAGTCCATTGCCCAGAACGGCGCCGTGGTCCTGACAACTTCTCTTGACGAGGCGATGGAAATCTCGAACCGCTTCGCGCCCGAGCACCTCTCGATTCCCGATGAGTCGCTTCTTCCGCACGTGAGGAGCGCGGGCAGCGTCTTCATCGGCCCCTGGAGCCCGGAAGCGGCCGGCGACTACATTTCCGGACCCAACCATGTTCTGCCGACCGGTGGCTTGGCGCACTTGCGCGGCGGCCTCTCCGTGCTGGATTACTTGAAGATTATCTCCGTCCAGAAGTTGGCGCCCGAAGGCCTCCGCCGCTTGGCTCCTTCGATTGTCAAGCTGGCCCGCACGGAGGGCCTCGAAGCCCATGCGCGATCGATCGAGGCGCGGACCGAGGCGCGGACCGAGGCGCGGACCGAGGCGCGGACCGATGGCTAAGCAGCCTTCCATCAAAGCTCCCCGCCCGCGCCCGGCTGTGCGCGAGATGTCGCCCTACCTACCTCCCACCGGCGGCCGCGCGGGCAAGCTGCGTCTGGACTTCAATGAGAACACGGTGGGCTGCTCGCCGCGCGTGCTGCGGACTCTCAAGAAACATGCGACTCGCGAACTGCTCTCGGTCTACCCCGAGTACGAAGGAGCGCGCCAATCCGTCGCGCCGTTCTTCGGAGTCAAGCCGCAACAGATGACGTTCTCCGACGGCACCGACGAGGCGATCCAGGTGCTTGTGAACACTTACGTCGACGACGGGGACGAGGTGGTCATTCCCTGGCCCACGTTCCCGATCTTTCGCGTGGCGGTTGAGATTGCCGGAGGAACGCCGCGCTTCATCCCCTACGTGGAGCCGGATCTGGCGTTTCCTCTGCGGCCGCTGCTGGAATCGATCACCCGGAAAACGCGCCTCGTGCTGATTGCAAATCCGAACAACCCGACCGGGTCCGCCATTGGACTTGCCGAGATCGAAAAGATCCTGCGGAAAGCGCGCGGCGCGGCGGTGCTGATCGACGAAGCCTATTTCGAGTTCTACGGGGTAACGGCGCTGAAACTGCTGAAGCGATACCCGAACTTGTTCGTGAGCCGGACATTTTCCAAGGTTTACGGAATGGCCGGTCTTCGCGTCGGGTGTTTGTTCTCGCGGGCCGAAAACATCAGCGCTTTTAGGAAAGTACAGTCGCCCTATAGCGTCAATTCGCTCGCCGTCATCTGCGCCATCGAGGCGGTTCAGGATCAAGACTACATTCGAGCGTATGTCGGGGAAGTTCTCGAATCGCGCGAGATGTTGCGTTCGGGGCTCGATCGCCTGGGACTGCCCTGTTATGCAACGGAGGCGAACTTCGTGCTGGTGAAATTCGGAGCGCGCGCGAACGACGTCTGCCAGGGGTTGCGGGAAAAAGGCTTGCTCGTGCGCGACCGCAGCCACGAAGTTCCGGGCACGATCCGGATTACGGCAGGCAAGAAATCGCAGGTCCGCAAGTTGCTGAGACTGCTGCCCGAGGTGATGAATTCATGCGCGCCCTGATCTTTGACATGGACGGCGTACTTGTCGATCCCACGGACTCTTATCGCCAAACCTTGATCGATACCGTCGCCCGCTTCAGCGGCAAGCAGATCAGCCAAGAGCGCATTGTCGAGATGAAAAATCGCGGCGGCTATAACGACGACTGCGTGATTGCGCGGGACGTGCTGCGCGAGTTCGGAGTAGACATCGAGTACGACGAAGTCCACGAGTACTTTGAAGAGCTTTTCTGGGGCAACGGAGACGATGGGATGATTCTGCGAGAGCGCTGGCTGGTCGATGCCACCGTCTTGTCGAGACTGGCGAACAGCTACCGCCTGGCGGTTTATACGGGACGTCCGCAGCGGGCAGCCCGCTTCACTCTGGATCGCTTCGCGAACGGAACAGTATTCGACCCGGTCGTCAGCAGTGACCACGTCGAAAACCACAAGCCCGCTCCGGATGGGCTGCTGCGGGCGCTCGAACAACTGCCCGGTTGCGAGCCGGCCTACGTGGGCGACAACATCGACGATGGCCGCTGCGCCCGGGCCGCGGGCATTCCCTTCGTGGGCGTGGCGGCCGCGAATGTGCCGAGGCGAGAGGAGATTGTGCGCCTTTTCCAGCAAGAGGGCGCTCGCGCGGTAGTAGAAAATATCAACGAACTGGAGTCGGTGTTGTGACCATGCGCAAAGCCGCCATCACCCGCGACACGAAGGAAACCCGGATCCGGGCCAAACTTGTCATCGATGGCAAGGGACGCTACAACGTGTCCACCGGCATTCGCTTTTTTGACCACATGCTGGAGCTGTTCACCAAGCACGGGGGCTTTGACCTGGACCTCGCCGCAACCGGCGATCTCGATGTCGATCAGCACCATACGGTCGAGGACGTGGGGATCGTTCTCGGGCAGTGTTTTGCCAAGGCTTTGGGCGGCCGTGTTGGAATCAATCGAGCCGGCTACTTCGTGTTGCCGATGGACGAAACGCTGGCGGTCGTGGCGGTGGACCTCGGCGGACGCCCCGCGCTGGTCTACCACGCTCCGACTCGCTTCCGTCTGGTCGGCGACCTGCAAACGGAGTTACTGCATGATTTCTTCGACGGGTTCGCCACCCATTGCGGCGCGAATCTGCATGCGCGCGTGATGTACGGCCGCTCCAGCCATCACAAGATCGAGGCCATCTTCAAATGTTTTGCCCGCGCCATGCGCTACGCCTGCTCGAAAGACGCCAGGCTGAAGGATCAGCTTCCCAGCACAAAAGGGCTGCTGGAAGGAATCAGCTTCAGAGCCCCGAACGCAAGTGAGGGGTCAAGCGAGTGAGAGGTCAACCGCAAGTAAGGGGTCACCCGCGACGGCGCACCTCATCCGCCAGTGGCCAGCCCCATCGCCGCAACGTTCCGGTCGTTGAACAACCGCCGGCTGACAAAAACCCCTGACCCGAAACCGCCATCAACATGATCGCCATCTTCGATTACGGCGCCGGCAATCTCCGCTCGGTGGAGAACACTCTCGACTCGATCGGAGCGACCTACGAAATCGTCTCCACTGCGGACGGCCTGCGCCAGGCTGACAAGATCATCCTTCCAGGCGTCGGCCACTTTGGGCAGTTGATCCGCTCGATCGATTCCCTCCGCGTGCGGCAAACGTTCCGGGAGCGCATCGCGGACGGAATCCCTTTCCTCGGTATTTGTTTGGGCATGCAAGCGCTGTTCGAGAGCAGCGAAGAGGCCCCCGAGCTGAGCGGCCTTGGTGTCTACCCCGGCCAGGTGCGGCGGTTTGCCGCCGGCGCGCGCGTCCCGCATATGGGCTGGAACGAACTGGAGCTGCAAGGCCGGCCCCGCTTATTGCGGGAAATTGGCGCGCACCCCTATGTTTATTTCGCCCACAGCTACTACGTGCCCGCCGAAGCAGCGGGCGAGCGCACCGCGGCGATTTGCGAGTACGGCGTCCGCTATGCAGCGGCGATTGAGTCCGAAAACGTCTTCGGAGTGCAGTTCCACCCCGAGAAGTCAGGGGACCTCGGCCAGCAGGTCGTACGGAATTTCTTGGCATGTTAGCGAAGCGAATTATTCCTTGCCTGGACGTCACCGATGGACGTGTCGTCAAAGGCGTCAACTTCGTGGGGTTGCGCGATGCCGGGGATCCGGTGGAGCTGGCCAACACCTACAACCGCGATGGGGCGGACGAGCTGGTGTTCCTCGACATCACGGCCTCGAGCGACCACCGCGAAACGATGATCCATGTTGTCGAGGAGACGGCTCGCGAGGTTTTCATCCCGCTGACCGTGGGCGGCGGTATCCGATCCATCGCCGACGCCCGCAAGATTCTGACCGTCGGCGCGGACAAGGTGTCGATCAACACGGCCGCCGTCGAGCGTCCGGAGCTGATCAGCGAGCTTTCCCAGGAGTTCGGCGCGCAAGCGACGGTGCTGGCCGTCGATGCCCGCCGCCGCTCAGCAGGCAATTGGAACGTCTACACCTATGGCGGACGCAAGGACACCGGCATCGACGCGGTCGAGTGGGCTCGCAGGGCGGAGGCGCTGGGCGCGGGAGAGATCCTGCTGACGTCGATGGACCGCGACGGTACCCAATCTGGCTTCGACTGCGACCTCACCCGGGCCTTTTCCCGAAATACGCACATCCCGATCATCGCCAGCGGCGGCGGCGGCAAGCCCGAAGATTTCGTCAGAGTCTTGACCGATGGCGAAGCGGACGCCGCCCTCGCCGCCTCGATCTTTCACTACGGAACGTATATTGTCGACAGCTTGAAAGAGATTCTTGCGGGCCACGGAATACCCGTTCGGACGCGCGGTTAGCTTGCGCGCGAAAAGCCACGGATGATCCGTCACAGCTTGGGGCGGTAGCCGCTGCGGGTGCGGATGCGGTATTTCCGAAGGTTGTCGCCGACTAGTTCCACGTTGATGCTGCGCCAGCCCTCGTTGGGATTCGGCAGCGGGCGATAGGTCAGCGTATAGGAACTCGCCAGCTCTTCACGGATCGATACGAAAGCCTCTGATTGCCTCTGCCAGCTCTTGGCGAAGAAAGCCTTTCCGCCCGTGCGAGCGGTCAGTCTGCGAAAGACGTTGCTCGAGATCGGGTCTCTGTTGACTTCGCGGGTGCTGATTACGTAGATCGGCACGCCTTCGTCCTCGGCTACCGCGCGAACATCATCGGGGCCGATCGTGCTGGCCGTATCAGGGCCATTGGAAAACACAATGATCACCTTGCGGCCGGGAACCCCGGCTGCATCGCGCAGCGTCAGCAGCAGCGCGTTGTAGAGAGCCGTTTCATCACCGGCAACGGCTGTTCTCAGCCCGCGGACCCCCTCGGTGCGCTCTTTCGTCAGGGGTGTCAGGCGGGTCAAATTGCGGCTGTAGCCGTAAATCGCGACCGAATCGGCGCCGTCGAGGCCGCGAACGAAGTCCGCGATCGCATCCTCGGCGAAGACGAAGCTGCGATACATGAAGTTGCTGGTATCGAACAGGATGAACACATTGGTTCCCGCGAAGCTATCATCTATCAGGTTCTGGATCGATGAGCCCGAAGATCCTGGTTCCGCGCCCGGCGCCTCGCTCGTGCGCTCATCGGAACTGATGATGCTGCGGGGCGCCTCATTGCCTTCGCCAAAGGTCGAAACATTTTGCAGGATGCCGTCTTCATACACTTGAAAATCCCGCGGATTCAACTGCCGGATGTAGCGGCCCCGGCGGTCTGTTACCGCAACGTTTAACACCACCAAGTCAACCACGACGCGGAAGACGGGGTTTTCCAGGCCGTCTTGCGCGGTGGCTGTTGGCTGGGTCGCCACGAATCCCGCGGCTAGCGATAGCAGCGCGATGAGCAGCAAGCCGTTCCGAACAAGTCTCCGTCCCACGAATGTTATCCTCCTTGGCCAACTCTCCCGTGCGAACTTCTCTGTGCGAACTACTCTTCTCTGTGCGAACTTCTCCATGATACTAGTCCAATGACTCCCGCACCAACTGCTCTACCTCAGGGCGCGCCCGCGTTCGATAGTCGTCGGCAACGATTCGCATCGAGCGCCACAAAGCCGGCCAATCGTCAAGATGGGTCGCGAAAATGCGCTCCAGCGATTTTTGGGTCCACTCCGGAACCATCAGGTTCAGGCGGTTCGGCGGCAGATGAAACTCGTCAGCCAGCGCGGCCCAGTAGAGGTTGCTCGACTCCCAGCTCTCGGCCAGGACCCGGCTGGAGTAGCCCATCAGCGTGGGGAACAGCGGCAAGTTTAGCAGTTCGGGCTGGTAAGAGTCAGCCAGTTTGGGATGAGGGACTCCAAACCGCGATGAGATGCGGCCGTAGTTAAGTCGCTCGGGCATGGCCGAGGCCAGGCGCTGGATTTCCAACGCTGCCGGCCCACCCCAGGACTCAGCGGTATCCGCCCGGTTCTGGATGAAGTAAGCCGCCAGGTGAAACAGTTCCGCCGCCGTCAGCTCGTCGAGACCCTCTCGAATTCTCCCGCCGGCAAAGTGACTACTGACTCGATACAAGCGGGCTGGCTCGACCTTGCGGCGCAAGAATTCGAACACCGGGCCGCGGAGCTGCTCATCGAAGGCCGTTTGTGCCACGATTTCTTCGCCAAGCCGCAAGTGCAGGCCCACGAAATGCTGCTCCGAGGCCGAGATGCGCCACCATTTGGGAACAGTGGCATTGAGCAGGATCTGAGGCGCCAGGTCCTGCCAGATCAGCGCCTGGCGCTGCGAGGGAATCATGAAATTCTGTTCCATGTCCGCCAGCGCATAGGGCAGTCCCACAAGGCTGCCGACCAGGCGGCCTCCGGCGCTGTTGGGCCAGCCCGTGCCGAACACTCGCGTGGTTTTCCAACTGCTGGCGCCCTGCACTCCCAGGAAGTCATGACTGCGAACGAACAGCGGGTTCGCTTGGATCAGTTGCGCCCCCGGCGGCGAGTAATGAATGTAGTTGAGGCCCACGATGGTATCGCGCAAGATCGGCGCCAGCTCGCCCCTCACTTCCGCCAGCTTGCCCGAGTCCCCTTGCGCCCGGTCCACCATCCGGCGCAGGTTCAAGGATCGCTGCCGCTGCAGATGCTTGTCGACCCAGTTGCCATGAGCAAAAGCGTTGGACTCTTGAGTGGAAAGCTCCGAGCGCGGCAGGCTGACTTCCGAAATTCGGGATGCCAAGCGGTTGGCCATGGCGACGTTGAAACTCTCGCCGCGCGAAACTCTTTCGAGATGATCGGCGAGATCGAACAGCACTTTGACCGATACCAGGCGCTGCTGCCCGAATAGCGTGTTCAACTTGCCGATAACCTGCCCATGGACCGCACCGTCTCCGGGGCCTGGCTCACCGGCCAGCAACGATATCAGACGCTCTTGCGGGGAGACGCTGCCCGCGGAACCCGTGGCGGTGAGCAGGGTGCGCACTCCAGCCCGCCCGGCATCGAACAACACCAAATCGCTTCGAATATCCTGAAACTGATTGATCAATTCCTTTAGCGTCGCGTCGGCCTTTTCTTCGGGAATCTGACCCTCGCGAACGAAAATTTGCCACAATCCAACCAGCCCCTGAAACATCCCGATGGTGTCAGCTCGCCGGGCCTGATTGCGGCCCTTCGAAAGCTTCGGTATCAGATCCAGGTAAGCGACAATGGTTTCGTCAGACAGCATGGTCCCGTCGGCGAATATCGGAAACTGCGTGCCGTGATCTGAATAGGCCTCGGTAAGACGCTGGACGGTCGCGGGACGAAGTTTCTGCTTGCGTTTGCGGTCCACGTTGGTGATGGCCATGAACATCTTGAGGGGATCATTGTTGACCGCCCGGCGGCAGAACACGTACATCGATTCGACGATGTCGTCCGGCGCGCTCCAGGTTTGGGCGTCCTGGTTGCGCTTGCCGTCCCAAATCGCATGTTCGTGCCAAGAGAAAACGTTCTTCCAAGGTTCCAGGCCTCCCGGGATGTAGGCCGACCCGTCTGGATTCAGTTGCAGCCGGGTGGTCAATAGCAGAAGGTCGGCATTGGAGCGGAAAATCGGCCGCGCCGGACCAGGGCTGGTGGTCTTGCCCCGGACCGCCAGGTAGAAGCGCTTCAGGCGCTTGGGGCTCGTGAAGTACTGTTGCAGCTTGCCGTCGACTCGCCACAAGGAATCAAAGAACGCCGCCGCCCAGCCGTCGTCGCTTTCGAGCAAGTGCTGGAAGAAGGCCGCCGGGTTCGAGGGGGATACGCCCGTCAAATCTTCCCAGGCCGCTTCGGCGCCCGGACCGCCGGGAACCGCCGCGCGGCCGTCTTTGATCTCGAACATGCCGCCGAAGAAATCGAGCACATGAGCGTAGTCCCTCAGGCGGTCAATGGGAATATCGCGCTGCAGCGCAATGGCGGTCGGCTCATGCAGATTCGACATCGCCACGTAAAGCCGCGCCAGCGCGGGGTCGTTCAAGAACATGCCGATGAAATCGCCTTTGGCGTTCTTTTTCGCTGCTCCCCTCCAGTAATCGGCGCTGAAAATCACCGGCAACATCGTCGATTTGTAGGGAAGGTCAAAGGCCTCTTCGCGACGAAAGGCCAGTTCGAGGTCCGCCAGAGGGAAGGCCGCGTCAATGGACAAGAAGGCACGAGAGGGATTCACCGTTTCCAGGACCGCCTCGGGCCCGCAATCGTTCCTCAGCCGGAATCCCAGAATCTTGAGGATCTGAGCGGTTTCTTGCGACTCGCAGGCCGGCACCCGGATGGTTTCGTCAGCCCCGGCGAGTTGCTTCAGCTCGCCTGCTTGCGAGAGATACTGCAACAGCAGCTTCATGTACTCGGTCTGTACCAGCGTTTCGGCCCCGCGGCTGGTGCGGTAGCCGCTGGTGACCACATTGCGGCCGAGGG
Source organism: Bryobacterales bacterium (assembly GCA_965226185.1). Lineage (GTDB taxonomy): Bacteria > Acidobacteriota > Terriglobia > Bryobacterales > UBA6623 > CBDCYS01. Next base: position 1,787,312 of record CBDDCT010000006.1, on the reverse strand, counting down.
CGGGCAGCAGTTCGTCGAGCCGCTGGTCCGTGGAAAGGGCCGCCATTCGGCGGAAGGAATTGAGCAGCCCGGGCACTTCGATATACCCGCGGGGCAGGCCCCCGGTCTGAGCCCCCTCTTCAAGCGCCGACTCGAGTTCCGCCATTCCTCCACCGCCGGATTCCCGATACGCGGCTACATATTTCTTGGCCCCGGCTTTGTCTCCTTCAACGAGCGAGAGCAGCACCAAGCGCCGCAACACCTTCTTCTTGCCGTCGCCCGTCTTGCTGTCGGCTGATTCGCCGCCCAGCAGCGCCAGCGCCTTGGCATAAGCCGCGCGCCGACCAGGGTCGCGGTAGCGGTCGAGAAATTCGGCGTAGGCGAGCTGCGTGTCAGCGTCGCCGGCCGAGGCTTCGGCTGCGCGGGCCAGCACTGCGCGAGCACGAATCGGCTGCCCCGCCCGCTCATATTCTTGGGATTGCTGAAGGACTTCCGCCGCCGGTTCGGCCTGCAACCAGCCAACCGCGAGAACCGCCAATACAGCAATTCGCTTCATGGATCACTCCCTGACTGTCTTCGTCTCGGTCTAGATGACCGTCTTCTCGGAGCGGTACAGCCCCGCACCCCTTGGTCCAACCCAAAAGGACCGTCGCGCATCGATTCTAATGCTTTGCGGGTGTTCCTGACAAGTGTCTAACCTGAATTATGCACCGATTCGGCGTAGCCATCGCCGATGGAGTTGTGGCGGTAGCGGCAGTCGTGTCAACTCAGTGATTTAGCAAGTCGTCTTTTCCTCTGTTTCCCTCCCTGTTTGAGCCGCCTGCCAATCCCGGCGGGCAAAAGCGGGCGGGCAAGCGGCGTGTTCCCAGTACGTTGCGGCGAGTGCATGAAATTTTATGCATGGAGCGCCCCTCAACTCAGCGCACCCTCCACCACCGGCGCGAAGCTCGATCCCGGTGGCCCCATCGCCCGCAGCCGCCGCATCAGCCGTTCAAACAGGCCCTTTTCCTCATAATGATCGCTGTAGCTGACACCCGTTCTGCCGGCGTGCCGCCAGATCTTGGCCGCCACGAACAGAAAGCGCAGCCGCGCCGTCGCCAGGGTGGTGTGCCGCAGTGTCTCCACGCTGGCTTGGGCTTCGCGGTTGAACAGCAGCAGCCAGCAGTTGAGGTTGTAGGCCAGCATGGCCAGCTGAAAGTGATTGCGGTTCATGTCAAAGCGGCGCGAGGGATGGGCCGCCAGCCCGGCGTCGTTGTTGGCCTCCTTGATGAGGTTCTCGGCTGCGGCGCGCTGATTGTAAAACCACACCACCGCCGCGATCGGTTCGGCCAGGTTGGTGACAAACACGCGGTAGGTGTAAGCGCTGGTGGCAAACAGCTGGTATTGCTCGGCCGCGCCGGCCGCGGGTTCGTTTTCGTAACGCAGCGCCAGGAAACAGCTGGTATTGCTCGGCCGCGCCGGCCGCGGGTTCGTTTTCGGGAATTCGCATTCCGCATCCGCATCGCTGTGGGGCGAGGGCTTCCAGGCCGCTTGCTGCAACTGCTCGACCAGCCGCCTGGTCTTGCGCGCCACGATGACGAACTGACAAGCCGCCTTTTCATAGGCCTCCACCGCCTCCCAGCAATAAAACCCGGAATCGGCCCGCGCCAGGATTTTCTTCACGCCGTGCGGCAAAGCCCGAAAGGCGCTCTCGAGGTGGGCGGCGATCTGCCGGCCCGTGGGCCGGTCGCCGTTGCGCAACCCGCCCATCAGGTATTCGCGCGTCTCGGCCAGGAAAGTCAGTATCGGCTGGTAGCTGCGCTTGCCCTTGTTCTTGGGGTTGTAACTCTTGCGCCCGCCCATCTGGCGGCCGTAGAGCGTGTGCACGGTGGTGTCGGTGTCCAGCGTCACCGTCTCCAATTTCACCTGGGCCGCGGCCCAGACTCGTTCCCGCAGCTGGCGCTGAATGGAAAGGATCTGCTTCGCCACGTTGAGGTGCAGCGAGGCCAGAAAGCGCCACAGCGTGGACTGCGGCGGCAGACGCGTCACTTGCAAGATGCCGGTCAAGATGGGGTCGCGGGCGATGAAGCGGAGTTGGTTCAGCCGCGCAAAGCCGACATAGAGGCCCAGCACGAGGGCCAGCACAAACTGGTAGAGGCTCATCACACGGGTGATTCGTTTGTTCGTGATGGTTTCTTCCAGCAGCGCCTGGAAGCCGAGTTTTTCGAGCAGGGTGGCGACGGGCAGCAAGCCGCCGTAGGGAGTCAGATTCTTGCCGCGGAAGTGATAAGGCGTGGCAGCCCCGATTTTATTGGGCCGCGGGGCCCTCGCGCCCCGGCCTTGTTTGACGGGCCTTCGGGAGCTATGCTGTTTTCGCTTGGTAACCATTTGGGTGACCTCCTTGGGGTTGACTGGCGAAGCTGAAATCTTTGCCAGCCTACCTTATTACCCCATGTTTTCGGGGGTCCCCCAAATGGCCCCTGGCGGCTCAGCCCTCCTCCGGTGCACCCCGCAGTGCATAATTCAGGTCTAACCTCTTTTTGTCCAGGTTTGGCAATAGATGTAACAAAGTTTACAACTCTGGCCTCAATCATCGGCGTTATTCCCCGCGGCCAGCATAGGTGCTCGTCCGCCGTTTAACTTCGATCAGCGCTGCCTGCATCATGAGATTCGTGTCAAACGTGGCGGAAAATGCCATAGCCAGACTCAGAGCCGCGACCGTCAGGGAGCGGTTAGCCGCTAGGACGCGCCTCATCCGCCAGCGGCCACGCTCCCCCTTTTGGTTGCGGCTCGTCCGCGTTAGCCTATGTTAGTCTCAAGGTAAATAGTGGTCTTCATCACATGCGCATTTTCATCGCGGGCGGCGGTCAGGTCGCCGCTCTTATTGCTGGACGTTTGATTCGTGAAGGAAACGAAGTCACCATCGTCGAAAAAGACGCTGATCGCTGTGCTCACCTGGAAGAGCACCTCGACGCCAAGATCGTTCGCGGCAGCGCCGCCAGCGTCATCACGCTTCGTAAGGCCGGACTGGCCGACGCGGAGATGCTGATCGCCGTAACCAATTCCGACGAGATCAATATCCTCTCCTGCCTCATAGCCCAGGTCGAGTTCAAAGTCAAGGTCAAAGTCGCCCGCATTCGTACCCATGAATTCGAGCACTGGGACCGGATGTTCAGGGGCGTCGGACTCAAGATCGACCTCATCATCCATCCCGAAACCGACATCATGGAGCGTATCCTGCGCGTCGTTCGCATGCCAGGGGTTTCCGACATCCTCGATTTCGCCGGCGGCGAAGTCAAGCTGTTCGGCATGAACGTCGAGCGCGACAGTTGGGTTGCCGGCAAGACGCTCGAAGAACTCGACCTCGCCGGGCCGCCCAAAGAATCACTGATCGCGATGATCTTTCGCGGCCAGCAAGTGATCATTCCGCACGGGACCCAGGTGCTGCAGCCGGGCGATCACATCTATATCGTCGCGACCCGCGAGAACCTGCATGCGGTCATGAGTTTCATGGGGCTTCCGGTGCGCGAGAGGCTGGAGCGCGCTATTATCATCGGCGGCAAACAGGTCGGGATCTGGGTTGCCGAGGCGCTCGAAAGACAAGGCGTCAACGTCAAGCTGATCGAACGCGCCCAGCGCCGCTGCGAGTTGATCTCGGGCATTCTGAAGGACACGATCGTCATTCATGGCGACGGCACGGATCAGGCCACCCTCGAAGAAGAAAACGTAAAAGGCGTGGACGTTTTCCTGGCGCTGACGAACCACGACGAAGATAATATCATTGCCTCCCTGCTGGCCCGGCGGCTTGGCGCCAAGAAGCTCGTGGCGCTGATCAACCGGCTGAATTACCTGCCCATGGTCGAGGTGCTGGGGATCAGCACATCGGTCAGCCCCCGCCTGGCCGCGGTGGACCGCATTCTGCAGTTCGTCCGCAAGGGGCGCGTCCTCTCGGTGACTACCTTCCGCGAGGAAGAAGCCGAAGCAATTGAACTGATCGCCGCCGAGGGATCCAAATACGTCGGCAAGAAGCTGCGCGATATCCGCTTCCCCCGTGACGCAATTATTGGAGCCATCGCGCGTCCGGGCGGCGAGATCGTGGTGCCGAGAGGAGAGGCGATGATCCAGGCGGGAGACCGGGTGATCTTCTTCACGCTCGAAAGCATCGTGCCGGAGCTGGAGTCCGCTTTCCTCGTGGAACCGAAGAAGGAATACGCTTGATCCACGTCCGCGCGATTACTTACGTCCTTGGTCAGTTCCTTCTCGCTTTTTCCGCAACCATGGCCGTGCCGCTGGCCTATGGGCTGGCCACCGGCGATCAACCGTGGGGGCTGGGAGCCTCGCTGCTCCTTACAGCTCTGTGCGGGGGCCTGCTATTCGCTCTCTCGCCGCGCCCTTCACGCGAGCTGGCTCAGCGAGAAGGCCTGCTGCTTGTGGTATCGATTTGGCTGGCCGTATTCCTGTTCGGCAGCCTGCCTTTTTACTTCTCGCCGCACTTCTCCAGCTTTACCGACGCCTTTTTCGAAGCGGCTTCGGGCTTTACGACGACGGGCGCGACGATCCTGAATAACGTGGAAGTCCTTCCCGATTCGCTGCAACTCTGGCGCTGCTTCTCGCATTGGCTGGGAGGGATGGGGATCGTTCTGCTGGGCATCGCCATCTTGCCCCTCGTGGGTCACGGCGGAATGCAGCTTTACCGCGCGGAGTTCTCGGGCGCCAAGTCCGAAAAGCTCAAACCTCGCATTACCGAAACCGCTCTCTCGCTGTGGAAGCTCTATATGGCTTTTACCGCGGCGCAGTTCCTGGCCCTGCGCTGGGCCGGCATGAACAGCTTTGAAGCCGCTTGCCACACCTTCTCCACGCTGGGCACGGGGGGCTTCTCGACACGCACCGCCAGCGTCGCCGGCTTTGAAAGCCCTCTCATCGAATACATCATCATCGTCTTCATGATTCTGGCCGGAATCAGCTTCGTGCAGCATTACCGGCTGTGGGTGGAGCGGGCGCCGCGCGGCTTCTTCTCCGATGTCGAGATCCGCTATTTCCTGCTGCTCATCCTGCTGACCAGCGTTGTGTTCGCGGCCATTCTGGTGGGACATAGCGGCTATGCTCCGGAGCCAGCCATTCGCAGCGCCCTTTTTCAAGTGAGCTCCATCGTCACGACCACCGGTTTCGTGACGGACAACTTCGAGCTGTGGCATCCGTTCCCGCAATTGATGCTGCTGGCCTTGATGTTCGTCGGAGGTTGCACCGGCTCCACCGCCGGAGGCATGAAGGTGTCGAGAATCTTGCTGCTGGCGCGCGTGGTGGACCGCGAGTTCAAACGAATGGTGGAACGCCATGGCGTGTTCCGCGTACGCCTTGGTGGCGAGGTGATTCCCGAATCAACCATCCAGAGCCTGCTGAACCTGGTCTACCTTGCCTTCGTGGTGAACTTCGTCTCGTGCATGGCCCTGGCGGCGATGGGAGTCGATGTGTTCACGTCGATCGCGGCCGTGGCGGCGTCGATGTTCAACATCGGTCCGGGCTTGGGCAACGTGGGTCCGCTGGAAAACTACGCTCACCTGCCGCCGCTTGCCAAATGGGTGCTGGCTTTTTGCATGATCGCCGGCCGCCTGGAGTTCTACACCGTGCTGGTGATCTTTACGCCGGCGTTTTGGCGCAAGTAGCCGGGGGGACCCGCGAGACGGAGCCCGGAGTGTTGCCATCAGGCTGCATTTCTCATCGGGTGGCGAGGCAAAGTGCATGAGAGGCCCGTCGGCCGATAAGAAATGCGGGTCAGCGCCTTTGAGCCGCGAAGCGGCGCAGGATCGTAGCCCAAGGGTGGAGCGAAGCGGAACCCTGGGTCCGAAACCCGTCGAGGGAAAAGCCCTGCAAGGGGCGCGGGAAAACAAACCTATGATTCCGGCGATGATCGGGTTGCGCCGAATGAAGAACATCGACTGGAACAACCGAAGCCAGCCCCTAAGCCTCTAACTGAACAGTAGTGGGGTTAGCGGGCAACAACGTATCTTCATTGCAGATACGAGGAGGTCTGACGATGCAGCTTGTGGTCCGCAAGTGGGGGAACAGTCTTGCGATTCGCATCCCGAAAACAATCGCGGCGGAATCAAAGATCGAGGAAGGCTCCCTCGTCGACATCAGCCTGAAAAAAGGAACTGTGATTATCACGCCAGTTCGAGCGAAGGACTATACGCTTGACGAATTGCTCGAAGGCGTAACGGCCGAGAATATCCACGGGGAGGTCGACACGGGAGCTCCCGTTGGGAGAGAGCAGTGGTCCGGCGCGTAAACTGACAGCATGAGCCAGCCTTCGGACACCCCAAAACCCCTGACGCCCCGGGAGCGACTTCACGAGATCATCTTCGAAGCCGACACTCCCGGTGGAAAGACCTTCGACGTCGTCCTGCTCTGGCTCATCGCGTGCTGACGGTTCTGTTGGAAAGCGTTTCGTCCGTCCGCGCCCAATACGGACTCGAGCTGCGAGCGATTGAGTGGCTCTTTACTTTGCTTTTCACCGGGGAATACGTGCTGCGTCTCTACTCGGTCCGGCGGCCTGGACGCTACGCCGCCAGCTTTTTCGGGTTGGTCGATTTGCTGGCCATCCTTCCGACTTATCTCAGCCTCGTCGTTGCCGGTACGCAGTCGCTGCTGGTGATCCGGGTCCTGCGGTTGTTGCGCGTTTTCCGGGTGCTGAAGCTCGCGAAATATCTTGGGGAAGCCAACTTCCTGCTGGCCGCGCTGCGCGCCAGCCGGGCCAAGATCACGGTTTTCTTGGGAACGATCATGGCGATCGTCCTGATCGTCGCCGCGCTCATGTACCTCATCGAAGGAGAGGAAACCGGCTTTACCAGCATCCCGACCGCTGTCTATTGGGCGATTGTCACCATGACCACGGTGGGCTACGGCGACATCGCCCCCCAGACCGTGGCCGGATAAGCCTTGGCCGCCGCGCTGATGTTTCTCGGTTACGCCATCATCGCCGTTCCAACTGGAATCGTTTCGGTGGAACTGGCCGGCCAGGCTCCCCGCAAGGTCAGCACCCAGGCTTGTCCGTCCTGCTCGGCCGAGGGGCACGATCACGATGCCTCGCACTGCAAGTACTGCGGGGCGAAGCTCTAGGAGTCTGTCCCACAGAAACCCAGCGCGGAATAGCCGCGTCAGCGGCGAAACAAGAACAGCCTAGGGCGTGAGCCCTAGGAACGAAACCGGCCACAACCCAGCCCTGACAGGGCGACACCTGCTACAGACAGCACAAACCCCGACTCCTCTAGCCCGCTTTTCTCGCCACTCGAGTACCGGTCTCGGTTCCCAGCAGGCCTTCGACGCGCCTCATCCGCGCTAGGCCAGTGACCAGCCCTTTCCTCAGCCTGTTTCAATTTCAACGGGCTTTCGTCCCAGCCCCTCCCAGCACGCTCGCCCCCCCCAAATCCCCAAAACCCCGTGCGCCGGTCACCGATAATCAAAAGAAACGTACGGCCCTATGTCTACATACACTTACACCCGGTCCGCACGGCCAAACGAGCCGAAAACCCGAACTCCATTTGCTAAGCTACGAGTGAAAGACCGGTAAGGAACAGATCACCGGACCAACACGACCGTTTCCAGCCCTGGACAGTTTCGAGTTGCTCTCCGCATTGTGGTCATCCCCCGCGCATGGCCCGGGGTCCCTCACAAATGAAACAAGCAACACGGCCCAAAGACGTGGCGCGCGCATTCCTGCGGGACGTGTCGCCATTCGTGGCGACATGTCCCGCCATCAAATGCCCGAGTCACCTCCACTCAGCAAAGCAGCCATCAAGAGCCCCAAACCTCCGCCAGCCCGTCCTCCTCGGCGGCAGCACCACCGCCAAAGTATGCCAGAAAACCCGCGAATTTGACGCGTTTCTGCCAACCGCCCACCCGTCTGCCTCAAAAAAAGTCAATGAAAACAAAGCCACTATACGTTGACACCGGCCACTAGCCCCCCGAAACCACCCAATTCGCCGATATATCCGCCAAAGTCTGCCATTCTCTGCCATTTCATAATGAAACTTTATACCCCATCACGCAACCTCTGTGATTTCAACGGCTTAGCAAGGCCATGATCGAACTCCTGGACGCCCGAACGGCATACAGCACTGCCAACGCTCGATTGCCGTGCCCACAGGCTCGTCTCATGAAGGGATGCGTAGAATAGAGGAATGGTATGGCATGCTTGCGATCAACCCAGGTCGGGCGCAACTGTTCGATCGGCTGCCAGCCTGAGAAGCGCCCCCAAACGAATGAGCCGCACGGCGGGGACCGGGCGGCGGGCAGACTCCCAATGAAACGAACCGCTCTCATTTCCCTCGCTATCGCCGCCGGCTTCGCTAGTGAAGCCGGCGCCCACGAACTGATTACCACTCGGATCATTTGGACGCAGCACATATCCCGCATCTTCTACAAGCGCTGCGTCTCGTGCCACCGCAAAGGCGGTTCCGCATTCTCTCTCACCCGCTATCGTGAAGCCCGCCCTTGGGCCAAAGCGATTAAGAACCAGGTTCTGATTCGCCGCATGCCGCCGTGGGGCGCGGTCAAGGGTTTTGGACACTTCCGCAACGACATGAGCCTGACCGAACGTGAAATCGCCCTGATTTCGAGCTGGGTGGAAGGAGGCGCTCCCGAGGGGCATCTGATCTACATGCCGGCGATGCCGGGAGAGGAAGCCTTTGCCGAACCCGAGCCGCCGCCATCAATCGAACTGGCGCTTCAAGGCGTCGTGCCCGTCGAAAAACAATTGCAAGCCTTGGGGATTCGGCCAGAATCGGTTCCCGAGGGTGGCTCGCTGGAAGTGATCGCCAGGACACCCGATGGAAGCACGCAATACCTCATCTGGCTGCGGGACTATCAAAAGCGCTGGCGGCGATTTTACTACTTCCGGGAACCGGTTGAGCTGCCGGCGGGAACGAAAATTTTCGTTCACCCAGCCGCGGGGGTCAGCGCTTCGCTGCTCACCGCAGTTCCTTCACCGGCACGGTAAACGGTATCGTGTTGACCCTGCCCTCTCGCTGTGTCTGAATCCAGATCCGGTACATGCCGGGCCTCGGGAAAATCATGTTCAACTGAATTTGCGGACCGCCGTCCGCGATCGTCGGGTGGGCGTGAATCGTGTCGACGAGATCGTCGCTGACGGCCAGCATGTGCGCCCAGGCTCCCAGGAACTTCTCCAAACCCTGAGCTGTGTCGAGGCCGAAGAACAACAACGTTTTTTGTCCCGCGATCGGTTCAGGCGGGTCGAGGGTGAGGCTAATGGTCAAGTTGTCCCCTTGCTTGGCCTCGAGGTCGGGCAGCAGGAGGGGTTTCGCGGCCACCAGACTCTGCTCGAAGCCCGCGGTCGTCAGGGTAATCGGAATGAGCTGAGGCGTGGAGCCCGCTGGGTAAAAATCCGCCAGCATGCGATAAATTCCGGCTTTCGGGAATTCGGTTTTGTGGCGGAAAATCCCGTCTTCGCCGAGCACTGGATGCTCATGCCGGAAAACCTCGAGTTAGTGATGCACGAACAGCAAGTGGAAAATCCTTTCGTGGACAACGAGGAAGTCGGTCACGCGGTGGTCATGGTCGGGCTGCAGCACTTCAAATTGCAGTTCCACCGGTTCGCCGGGACGAATTTGGGTGGGATGAACACTCAGTTTCAACCGGTACTCGACCGGCTCGGGGATGCCCAGCACCATCTGCATGCTGCACTTGTAGCACTTGCCGCCCACGTAGGAACGCACATCCAAGTCCATTGGGCAATAGAAGGGAGGCAGTTCGCCGCCCTCTTCGTCGGTCACCGCAACCTTGGGCGGATCATCCTGCGCCGGCAGGGCGACTGAGCAGAGCAAGAGAAGGACGAGGCTAGCCAGAGATCCCATGATTCGATACTGCGATCATATCAAGCAGCGAGGTCCCAACTAGAAGCTATCTCGCAGGCGGCGTCAAGCAGCCTTCGCGGCGTTACGGTTTGACGACGTCGAGCCAGGTTTTCGCCATCAAGGCGTGGCCGGCCAAGGTGGGGTGTACGCCGTCCGCGGCCCAAAACGCCGGCTCCGCGTGCTTCAGGGCTTCGTCGAACATCGACTGAAACGGAACCCAATCGGCTCCGGCGGCTTGGGCGACGCGCTTCGCGGCCGCACGGCGAAGATCGAATTCGGGGAACCAAGCATCCGTTACCGCACCGCAACGCAGTACGAACGGCTCGCAGACGACAATTCGCGTGTACGACATCGCCTTGCGCGTCCTCGCAAGCAGTGCGGCGTAGCCCTTCTCGTAACTCTCGGCCGTCCCGTTATAGCGTCCGCCGAGCTTGTGCCCAAAGTCGTTGACGCCGACGAGGATGCTCAACAGATCGGGTCTGAGGTTGAGAGTATCGGTTTGCCAGCGTGCGTCGAGGTCGGGCACCTTGTCGCCTGAGATTCCCCGGTTGTAAACGCGCAAGCCGTCTTGGGCGCGGGAGCCGAGCAAATGCGACGCAATCAACAATGGATAGCCGCGGCCCATTCCGGAGGAGTCGTTCGGGGCGGGGCGTTCGCGGTTTCTTCCGGCGTCGGTGATCGAGTCGCCTTGAAACAGCACAACCCCGGTAGGCAGCAGCGGACCTTGCGCGGCTCGAGCCGCCTGAGGAGCGACGCTCACGAGCAACGCTGAACGCACCCAATCGCGCCGGGAAAGGTTGAGAGATTCGAGCTTGCTTTTCATTGTCTTGGCCTCGTGCAGGCCTTTACAGTAACACGACCCGGCGCTGGCCTCGCCAGTTGTTGAGAAGAGCGGGTTATGTGTCCGCTTCCCAATACCTCCGCTACAATGGGCTTAGCCGTGAAGATGTGTATTCCGCTGCTGATTGCGTGTCTCGCCGCGTTACCGGCGCGCTCGGCTGAACTCTTTCCATTGGAAGAGGTTCGCGCCGGAATGCAGGGTACCGGACGGACCGTCTTCAGCGGCCAAGAAGTCGAAGAATTCGCGGTCGAGATTCTCGGCGTGCTGGAGAATGTCGGCCCCAAGCAGTCCATCATTCTAGGGCGACTCTCCGGCGGGCCGCTGGAAAAAATGGGCGTGATGGCCGGAATGAGCGGCAGCCCTGTCTACCTGGATGGCAAGCTGGCCGGCGCCATAGCCTACTCCTTCCCTTTCACCACCGAGGCCATCGCGGGTATCCGGCCGATCCACGAAATGATCGAGGGTTTGGCCGGCGAGCCTGCCAGCCCAAGCGCCCGAATCAGAATTCCCTTCCCTGCCGAGTCCGAGAATACCGGGCTGTTCGCGGCCTCACAGGGGGTGGCAGAGGCCGCTGCCTGGATGCTGCCACCCGCCGCTAGGGCAATCGAGACCCAGCCGCGGCTGGCGCCGGTCGCGACTCCCGTCAACTTGGCCGGGTTTTCCGAGCGGACTCTCGACGTGTTCGGCCCTCATTTGCGCAAGCTCGGTCTGCGCCCGATGCAGGGCGTGGCCGGCGGCAGCCGCGCGGGAGACACGCAACCAGGGGACGCGGGCCTCGAGCCCGGATCCATGATCACCGTGGCGCTGATTCAGGGCGACATGGAAGTGAGCGCCGCCGGCACGGTGACTCACATCGAAGGGGATCAGGTTTACGCCTTCGGGCACCGCTTCTTGTCAACCGGCCCGACGCAACTGCCGTTCTCGCGCTCGAATGTCATTACCCTTGTTCCCAACCTCAGTAACTCGTTCAAGATTGCCGGCTCGGGTGCGCTCCTGGGGTCTATCGTCAACGACCAAAGTACCGGGATCGTGGGACGGCTCGGCCGTCAACCGAAACTGGTCCCGGCTCGTTTGAATGTGTCATCGAGCCGCACCGGTGAACATCAGTACGAGCTTCAAATCGTCAGCGACCGCTATCTCACGCCCTATTTGCTGCAAATGGCTGTGTTCTCGGCCGTAGACGCCACCGAGCGTCAAGTCGGGGCATCCACTCTTCGCGTCTCCGGCGCCGCGGAATTCAGCAACGGCGTCCCGGCGCTGAAGCTCGATAACGTGTTTAGCGGGTCCAATACCACCTCGCTTCAACTGGCCACTTCAACGGCGCTGTTGCTTTACTATGCACTGGAAAGCAGCGATGTTTCTTTAGAGCGGATTCACCTTGATATCGAGTCCGCCGACGAAGAAAACTGGCTTGAGATCGACCGCGTTTGGAGCAGCAAAACCCGAGTGCGGCCGGGTGAAGTCATTGAGCTCTCGGCCGCCCTCAAGAGATCAGACGGAACGGAGACGATCCGAACCACCGCCTACCGCGTGCCGTCAGGCACCCTGCCGGGCCAACTGCACATCACTTTTTCCGACGCCAATTCGCTGAATCTCTTGGAGTGGCAAAGCCTGCTCGGGCTGCACCGCTCGAAAGACCCGGCTCAATCAATCGAAGCTCTCAACCGCGTCCGCCGGAATGACGGGCTATTCGTTCGGGTGTGGCGCCCCCAACAGGGCTTTCGGTTCAACACCGAGCGATTGCCCGCGCCGCCGGCTTCGATTTCAGCGATTCTTTCGCCGGCAACGGGAAGCAGCGCCGGATCGGCCGCGGATTGGCAATCGGTGCTGGACGAGTTTGCTATCGGCGCCGGATCAGAGGTCATCCGCGGTAACGTCACGATGAAAGTCACGGTAATCGCACCGTAAACGAATGATGCGTTCAAACCCAGCGTCGCGGCCGTTAGCCCTGCTGATTCATCTTCTGCTGATGATTTGTATCACCGGCCCTGCCCTGAGCGGGGCTTCGACCAAGGTTTGGGAACTGAGTGAATACAAGGATTTTCTGGCGGGCAAGTTCGAAAACATTTCGCTGAGTCAGGAAGGGGGCTTAACGATAGGGCCAGCTCTGACGCCGCTCTTTTCCTCTGACCAGCCGGTCATCTGGAACGTCGCGATCGCACCCGACGGAACAGCTTATCTCGGAACAGGTCATCAGGGACGTGTATACAAGGTTGACAAGGCCGGCAAGAGCAGCCTTTTTTGGAGCGCGCCCGAGATCGAGGTTTTCGCCCTGGCCGTGGCCCCGGACGGTTCACTCTACGCGGGGACGTCACCGAACGGCAAGGTGTATCGCATCGATCGCGATGGCGAAGGAGAAGCCTTTTTCGATCCTGAACAAACCTACATCTGGTCGATCGTCATCGCTCCTCCGGCGGACAAAAAAGACGCCAGCCATCCAGAATTGTTCGTGGCAACCGGCGATCAGGGCAAGATCTACCGCGTGGACTCAAATGGTGAGGGAAAGCTTCACGCCGATACGAAGCAACGGCACGTCGTGAGCCTCGCGCTTACGCCCGAAGGATCGCTTCTGGCAGGCACTGATCCAAACGGTATCATCTACCGGATTGAGAAAAGCGGCAAGCTGTTCGCGCTCTATGATTCAGAGCTGCCGGAAGTTCGCGCCCTCCAGGTAGCTCCCAACGGAGACATCTACGCGGCGGCCATGGGGGGCGGTATTTCACGAATCACCCAATCGGTCTCGTCGGCTCAGACATCCGCGGTGTCCTCCACTGCGACTACGATTAGCGTCACGGCCGCCGCGGATTCCCCGCCTGGTCCCGGAGGCGTCAATCCCCAGCCGTCCTCCAGCAAGCAGGTCACAGCGCAACCGGCCGTAACAATTTCTCAACCCATCATTAGTTATGCGGGTATGGAGAAAGCTGCTCTCCTCAGAATTAAGCCGGACTTGGCCGCCGACAAGCTGTGGACGTCCACCGAAGAGAACATCCTGGCGTTGAGCCTGGCCGGTCCGGACTTGAAACCCGTTTTCGCCACCGACCGCGGCGGCAGAATATACCAACTCGAAGGCGAGCGTACGGCGAGGCTGCTCACCGAGTCGGACCAAGAACAAGTGACCCATTTAGCGCCGGGTCCCGAGGGTCTGCTCGTCGCTTCCGCGCATTCAGGACGGCTAAGTCGTTTGGAAAACTCACCGGCGGCGGCGGGAACGTATAGGACAGCGGTCCACGATGCCAAGACGATCTCCCGATGGGGAAGGCTGAGCTGGAACGGGACCGGCCTGGACTCTGCCCAGGTTGAGTTTCAAACCCGCAGCGGGAATTCGGCCCGGCCGGACGATAGCTGGAGCGACTGGTCCGAGAAAATCACCGCCGAGGGCCCGAGAGCGGCCTCGGGGTTTATTGGGGGCGCAATCTCCTCCCCGCCGGCGCGGTATGTCCAATGGCGGGCAACGCTCCGAAACGCTGACGGTGGTTTGCCGCGGTTGCGCACCGTGCGGCTGGCATACCTTCCTCAAAACTCGGCGCCTGTCATCAAAAGTGTCACGGTCACGGGCTCGACTTCCCCAAGTGAATCCGCAACCGGAAGCACCGCCGGTTCAGCCACCGCCGCTACCGACGCAAGCGCGGCATACAGCATCACGGTCAGCGCATCGGGGGGCGATACAGCACAGTCGGCCAGCGGAAATTCCCAGACATCGGTCGGTGGCGGCGGAAAGAAAATGCTGGCGATCTCTTGGCAAGCCGAGGACGCCGATGGCGACAAACTGATCGCCGCGGTCAGCTTCCGCGAAGACCAAGAAAGCAACTGGAAGGTCATCAAGAAGGATATTACCTCCGCAAACCTGTCGATCGAAAGTGAATCGTTGGCGGATGGAATCTACCGATTTCGCGTAGAGGTTTCGGACAAAGCGGCGAATCCTCCGGACACGGCCCGGCGCGCTGAAAAGATCAGCGAGCCAATTTTGGTTGACCACACGCCGCCGGTCGTTTCCAGGCAATCGCTCGTTTCCATGCAGCCAATCGAGGGAAGAACATCGCTAAGGTTTGAGGCCTCGGATGCTTCGTCCACCCTTCAGCAAGCCGAGTATTCGGTTGACGCCGGGCAGTGGATTCCTGTTTTCGCTGACGACGGCATCACGGACTCCAGCTCCGAGACGTTTACCATCGAGCTGGGAGATTTGGACGAAGGCGAGCATTTGGTGACCATGCGAGTGAGAGACCGCGCCGGGAACGCCGGCTTGGGCAAGGCGCTTGTTCGCTAGTGCAGTGCGCCAACCAGACTGCAACTTATCGTGTAGCTTGGTCCAGGACCAACATCCGTGCCGACGCAAATCCCCGCTACAGTAGACGCTTGGCCGCACGATTGAGGCTGTCACCGTGAAAAAGCTATTAGCGGTGTTGCTGTTCCTTGTTGGATTGCTGCCGGCGCAGCAGAACCGCCTGCTCGTGATCTCGATCGACGGGCTCGACCACCGCTGGTTGCGCGACGCCGACGAATTGGGAGTCAAAATCCCCACCCTCCGGCGGCTGATGGAAGAAGGCGTTCGCGCCGATGGAGTCGTCGGCATCGTCCCGACAGTGACTTGGCCCTCTCACACCACCATGATCAGCGGCGTCAGCGCCCCCAGGCATGGGATCATTTCCAATAACCAGCCGGACAAGCCGGGACACCGCTGGTGGTACGTCAGCTATTTAAAGACACCGACTTTATGGCATCTGACGCACGCCAACGGGCAGCGGTCAGCCGCCGTTTGGTGGCCGGTAACCGTAGGCGCTGACATCGACTTCAATCTGCCGGAATTCTGGGAGGATCCTGACTACTACCCGAAACTGCTGGCTCCGGTCGCCTCACACAGCACATCGGGACTCATCGACAGAATTCGCGAGGCCTACCCGGCGTTTGGCAAAGCCCACTTCGACGACCACCAGAAAGCGTTAGCCACTCGATACATACTGGAAGCCGAGAAGCCGACTCTGTTCCTGCTGCACTTGGGCGACTTGGATTCAGCGCAACATGCAACAGGCGCTTTCTCCGCCAACTCGAAAGCGACGCTGGAGCACCAGGACGAGCTGATCGGCGGCATCCTCGAAGTCTTACCGGAGCGAACCTTCGTTGTGATTGTCTCCGACCACGGTTTCGAAACCCAGGAGCTTGTCCTGCGGCCCAAGGTGTTGCTCGCCGAGGAAGGGATTCAGGCGGACGTGTTCTTGCGAGAGGGCCTCTTCGGCGTGACTGACCCGGGGGCGGCCAAGTATTTTCGCTCCCTGGCCGGAAAACCAAAGACCGGAATCGCACGCGAAGTGCCGATGGGGGAGGTCCGCGCCATGGCTCCAAGCCTGGCTCATTGGCGAGCAGCGTTCGAGCCCGTCATTGGAGTCACGGCTAAAGACGAGGGAATCACGGCTAAGGACGAGGGAATCACGGCTAAGGACGAGAGCGGGGCCGGCCCCGTGGGACTGGGCGACCAACGGGGCCATCATGGGCTGTGGCCCACCAGGCCGGGTTATCGGGCGTCGTTTGTTCTTTGGGGCCCCGGCATCCAGCCCAAGGTCATACCCGAGATATCGATGCTCGACATCGCGCCGACCCTGGCGGACATCCTCGGCATGCAGCTTCCGGAAGTCGAAGGGCAATCGCTTTGGGACACGGTTCGCTCACGGTAAGACTGGAGTGATCTATCGTGGCTGAGTACACCGAAGAACATGCCAAGGCGGGACTCGACACCCAGCTTCCCGAGCTGGAAACGTGGCCCAACCAGTACCAGGGCTACCAGATCAAGATCGAGATTCCCGAGTTTACTTCTCTATGCCCCAAGACCGGGCTTCCCGACTTCGGCAAACTGACCTTGGAATATGTACCCGGCAAGCTTTGCATCGAGCTGAAGTCGTTCAAGTTGTACGTGCTGGCGTATCGCGACTTGGGGATATTCTACGAAAACGTCGTGAACCGCATGCTGGCCGACGTGGTGCGAACCATCAGTCCGGTGACCGCAAGCTTGACCGGAGAGTTCACGCCCCGCGGAGGTCTGCGCTCAACCGTGACAGCTCAATACAGCCGCACGGAGCGTGAGTAGCGGCTACATCGCGGTCGAGCCCCCGATATTAGAGATAAGAGATAAGAGATATTAGATAAGAACTTCCCAGCCCTCGCGGAAGGCCCCACCGGCCGCCAGCTCCCACATTTGAAGCGCCTGAATCGCCAGGACCGCTGTCGCCGGATTGTAATGCCGCACCGGTACGGAACCTTGAAGAGCAAAAGCGAAACCGCCATCGATCTTTGGATCCTCTGATTGGACCTGCAATTCTCCGATCGCGGCCGCTTCATTTTCCGCTTGCTGGAAGTCCAGCTCCATAATCCCCAGGCGGTCGGCGTAAAGCCGCAGCCGCAGCAGTTGCGCAATGACGTCACAGCGGTAGTACTCGTGACCGATTTCCTGTGAGATGTTCTCGATCTCGAGGATTCCGTACTGCAATGCGCGGCTACTTTCTGGATCCATCCCAGCCTCCGGTAGCAGGCCCTCGAGAAAGTAACAGTACCCGTGAAGGCGGCTCATCAGCCTTTCGCTGTCCGAGTCGGGCTCCAGAAAACTTTCGTGACGCTTCAAAGCCCATTTGAGAAGGTCTTCTCCCATTGCTTTGAATTCGTATAGTCCCGTGGCCTCGGTCAGCTCGAGAAAGATCGGCATGGCCTTGAGATGGTAAACCGCCGCCTGTAAAGACCAAGGTTCGTCCGCCTCATACGGCATGTCACGGGCAATGTCATGAACCGGAAAGAACGATCCGTCCATTCGCGACAGGTTGCTCTTAATTCCGATGCCGCATCTTTCCGCGTATTCGACATAGGCCGCATTCTTCGTCACCTTCCACAAATCGATCAGACCTCGAATCGCAATCAAACAGTCAAAGAAATAAGCCCATTTCCGCGGATTGTTTTTCGCGGAATCCAAGTCGGAAAGGAACAGCTCCGCCTCCATGTCGTACGCTTTTTCGATCAGCATGCGGCCGGCGGCCACCGCCTGCTTTGGCGGGCTTTCCGGAGAGTATTCGGCACACCGCAGAAGGCCGCTTATGAAAAAGCCAGTCGCGGCGGTCGAGATACCTTCGTACTTATCCTCTGGGGCGCGATAGGAACGTGCCAAGCCGCCGGATTCATCTTGAATGCCGGAGCGAGTGAGCCAGCGCAGGCCGGAATGAATACGAGCGTTCATGGCAGGCAAGTAGAACAGAATAGCATGCGGTTACCCGCCACCCGCCGGGATACGGTTCCCCGCGGGAACACCCCTGCCAAGAGGGCGCCCGGCGGACTTGCCTGTGCGAAGCTTCCCTTGTACACGTGCTCTTTCAGACGTTTTTCCGCGGCCTGGATGGACGGGCTGGCTCGCCGTACTGGTGGCGCCGGGCGGACCACTTGGCGCTGAAGTACTCACCCAAATCGACCTCGCCTTCCATCGAATCGCCTCGCGCCTTGCCGTCGAATGTGAAGCGGAAGGTGGCTCCCTCCCAGCGATGCATGCTCGAAAAATGAACCTGCTCGCCGCTGACCCAGCCTTTCAGGTCGCCGCCGGTGCGGTCGCCCCGATGAGAACCCACTAACTCGTCGCCCTCCTGCTCGATAAACAGCGTGTGGCGAGCCGGCGAGAGCGTGTAGTCGATTTCGACATCCCACTGTCCGCCGATCTTCGCTCCTGGGCCGGCCGGCGTGACATCTTGGGGTTTTGTTGGAGTCGACAGTTTTCCGTGAAGGGCCTCCGCGACAACCGTGGCGTCGCCTGGCTGCATCTGCCATGGCATGACGGTCACCGT
Source organism: Bryobacterales bacterium (assembly GCA_965226185.1). Classification (GTDB taxonomy): domain Bacteria; phylum Acidobacteriota; class Terriglobia; order Bryobacterales; family UBA6623; genus CBDCYS01. Next base: position 1,768,839 of record CBDDCT010000006.1, on the reverse strand, counting down.
GCTCTCACCGCCCTCGCGGCGGTTGCCCTTGCCTCCGGCTAGCACGATCCTGGGATCTGCTTCCCAAAGCTGCTTTTCCACCTCCTCGCCGTATACCCCCAACTTGGCGCTGTCCCAGCGGACTTCAAGACGTGGCGAATTGTTTGATAAGCCCCTCGGCTGCAGCACTTGCGTGGAGACGCCGGCCACGCGTTTGACGCCGCGGTCGATCTCGTCCAGCCAGCTTTCCCAAGCGCGCCACTCGGCTTCGTGATCGCGCTTGAGCCACATTTCGACCGCGGCCAGCATGCCCATGATGTCCTCTTTGCCTATTTTCATCGGGCGGCCGAGAGCGTGATGCGGAGAAGAGTTCGTCCAGGCCGCGCGGATGAGGTCTTTGCGCCCGATCAGCAGGCCGGCGCTCTGCGGCCCGCGAAGCGCTTTGCCGCCGCTGTAGGCGACCAGGTCCGCCCCCCGTTGCAAGTGGACGTTGGGAATCGTCAGGTTTTCGGCGGCCGCGTCGACCAGCACCGGAACTCCCCGCTCGCGTGCAATCTTGGAGATGGGCTCCAGCCCGAATGGCCCGCGATCTTTGGGGGTACCGAGCACCATGACCATCGCCGTGCGCGCGGTGATAGACCGTCTTAGTTCTTCGAGGCCCGATACGGTCACCATCTTGACTCCCACCATCCGAACGGCGTGGTCGTAGACATTGCGCGAGTAGTCAGGCGCGACGATTTCGTTCTTGAGGCCGCTCAGGTCCGGCAGCCGCTGGATCTTTTCCGGATCGCCCCCGGCAATGCACCCCGCCGTGGCGTGAGTCAGCGCCGCGGCGCAGCCGCAGGTGACGATCGCCGACTCCGCGCCCGTGATCTCGGCAATGCGCTTCCCGGCCGCATCCATCAATTCATCAATGTGGACATAGTGCTTGGAAGCTTCGAACATCGCCTGCTTGACTTCCGGCAGGCTCAGCGAGCCGCTGATAATGGTGAACGTTCCCTTGCAGTTGATCACCGGCTTCACGCCGATCGATTCGTACAGTCCGGGGCCAATCTTGAGTGCGGCCTTTGCGGGCGCGCGGGACCCGCTGAGGGAACTCAACAGAGCAGCCAGCCCTCCTTGGTAGAACAACCCCCGGCGCGTGACGCCGTTTTGCAGTTGATTCAGCCAGTCGATGACTCCACTCTTCTTCATGACGACCTCCGTCTTCGCGCGGCGACGCTTGCGCGGCGCTAGCCCGCTTTTCTCACCAAGTGGCGAGGCGAAGTGCGCTGAGAGGCCCGTCAGTACGAGGCGCGCGCCGCTTGACGAGCGGAGGCGTACCTGACAGTACGGTGAGCACGGCGAGCAAGCGCAACGAAGTAATGGCGGGCCTATCGCGTGCTTCGGCCGTCAGTTGGTGAGAAAAGCGGGCTAGTAGTATAGTCGCTGAGCGAGTCAGCAATTTTCAACAAGGAGGAAGTCTTTATGGATCGAAGAAATTTCGTAGGGAGCGCGCTAGCCGGAGGCGCCCTGATGGGAGCCGCCACCCAGGCCCAGCAGTCCGCGCGGCAATTTTCCGAACCCGGCGGAGGCAGTTCCACCGACTGGCATGTAAAGGAAATCTTTGTCGAGCGTAAGCAGTCCGGCAAGCCACACCAGGGCAAGATGCTGGCGGCCATTCAGCCACATACCGATGACATCCCCATCTACGCCGGCGGCGCCGTGCTCAAGCTCATCGACGAGGGCTACGAGGGCATTCTCATCAACATGTCCAACGATGAGATGGCTGGCCGCGGAGCCAGTTTTGGGGAGGTGATCCTCAACAACGAGCGCGACACGCGCGAAGTCGCCCGCCGCATGGGGCTCAACGACGTTGTGTTTCTCAACTACCGCAACCATCTGATGGACGGCGCGCAAATGCTTGAAATACGCGCCCGGCTCATCTTCTTGTTCCGGCTCTATAAGATCGACACAATTATTGTCTACGACCCGTCCGGACTCTACGAACGCAACCCCGACCACTACGTCGCGGCCAAAGCCGTTGAGGCAGCGGCCTGGATGTCGGGATCGAAGTGGGACTACCCGGAACACTTCAAGGCCGGACTCGAGCCCCACGCGATTCAAGATCGCTACTATTTTTCACGCGGTCCGCAACTGGTCAACCGCGTTGTTGACATCAGCAGCTACATGGACAAGAAGGCCTGGGTCAACGTTGCCAACGTCACGCAAGGCCCGGCGGGAGAAAACGGCGCGCGGCTGAAGAAAGAGCTGGCCGCGAACGGCAAGAGACTGCCGCTTCTGGGAGACAACGACGAGTCCGCCAATCAGGAGTACGCCAAGCAAATCGCGCTGCGCCGCGACCGCGAGCGAGGCCAAAGTCACGGCCTGGAGTACGGCGAGTACTTCCACTACGTAGCGCCTCCGCGCTCCTACGAAGATCAGTATGTGGCGGAAAACGCGGTTCCGCTGTAAGGTGAGCAACGCGGCTGAACAGCGCTGTCCAGCTCTTGGCGGGAGGCGGTTAGGTGGTTCATGCCAGCCTCCAAGGTGGTGCTGGCCCTTGAGGTGGCCTTCGAGGTGCTGCCGGCCTCTGAAGTGGCGCGGGCCTCCTGGCCGGCAGGGCCGGCTCCGGGCGCCGCTCTCGCGAGGATCAATTCTCACAAGGCAATCGGCGGTGCCAAGTCACAGTTTGACTTTGGCCCACTTTTTGCCCAACTGGATCGTCAGCTCGCTCAACGACGGGTCCAGCTCATAGCCCATCTCGCGGTGCTTTTCGCCGTTAATCGATACGGCGCCTTCTCGGAGTTTGCGGTTGGCTTCGCCTCCGGATGAGGACAAGCCGATCTCTCGCAGCAGCTTGTCGATGCGAATCGTCGTCTCTCCCCGCATGGCCTCGGGGAGCGGAAAGGTCTGGATATTCTCTGGGATTTGCCCCTGCTGCACCACGCGGCGAAAGACCTCTCGCGCTTTGCGGGCCTCGCCGGCCGAATGAAAGTCGGTCACGATTCTGGCCGCGAGGTCCGCTTTCGCTTGCATGGGATGATATTTGCCGTTGTTGATCTTGTCTCGCAGGGCGTTGATTTCGGCCGCGGTCATGTCGGTCAGCAGTTCGTAGTAGCGGTACATCAGCTCGTCACTGATCTGCATGACCTTGCGGAACATCACTTCGGGCGGCTCGGTGATGCCGATGTAGTTGTCGAGCGACTTCGACATTTTTTGGACGCCGTCGATACCCTCGAGCAGGGGCGTCATGGCTACGATCTGCGAAGGCTGCCCGAAGTCCTTCTGGAGTTCGCGCCCCACGAGCAGATTGAATTTTTGGTCCGTCCCGCCCATCTCGACGTCGGCCTTTAGGGCAACCGAGTCGTAACCTTGGACCAGGGGATAGAGCAACTCGTGAATCGAAATCGGTTGGCCGCCTTTGTAACGCCGGCTGAAGTCATCTCGCTCGAGGATACGAGCCACGGTGTAGCGGGAGCACAGCCGAATCATGTCCTCGTATCCCAGCTTCATGAGCCATTGGCTGTTGAAGACGATCTCCGTCTTGCCGGGATCGAGCACCTTGAAGACCTGTTGCTTATAGGTTTCCGCATTGGCTTCGATCTGCTCCCGGGTCATGGGCGGCCGGGTGAGGTTGCGGCCGGTGGGGTCGCCAATCAGGCCGGTGGCGTCTCCGATGAGAAAGATCACGGTGTGCCCGAGGTCCTGGAAATGTTTCATCTTCCGCAGGATCACGGTGTGGCCGAGGTGCAGGTCCGGCGCGGTGGGGTCGAAGCCGACTTTGACCCGCAGGGGACGGCCTTGCTTGGCGGCGTCGGATAAGCGTTGCCGCAGATCTTCCTCGCGGATGATCTCGGCCATCCCCTTCAACAGGTATTGGATTTGTTCGTCGAGCGTCAGGTCCATGGATAAATTGGGATTAAGGGGAGCCATCCGAATCGGAGCCGCGACCGTGAGGGAGCGGTTAGCCGCTACACCGCGCCTCATCCGCCAGCGTCCACAGCTTCCCCTTTTGGTTGCTGCTCGTCCCCGTCAGGGCTCACGAATCACGCGGCGGCCTTCCACGCGAAACTTGCCGCTTAGCACTAGATTGATTGCTTCGGTATAGATGCGATGCTCCTCTTTCAGGATACGCGCCGAGAGCGTTTCTTCGGTGTCGTCGTCGCGGACCGGAACCGCTGCCTGGACCAGAATCGGACCGGCATCCAGGCGTTCGTCAACGAGGTGCACGGTACAGCCGGAATATTTCACTCCGTGTTCAAGCGCTTGTTGCTGCGCCTCGAGGCCGGGGAACGCCGGCAGCAGCGACGGATGAATATTCAGAATACGCTTAGGAAACTCAGTAACGAAATAGGCGCTCAGCAGGCGCATGAACCCCGCCAGGCAAACCAGGTCCACTTCGTGTTCCTTGAGCAGTGCAACGGCCTTGCCGTCATACTCTTCCCGCTCCAACCCTTTCGAAGAAATAAACTCCGCTGCCAGCCCTCGTTCTCGTGCGCTGGCCAGCCCGCGAGCGTTGGGCTTGTTGCTGATGACCACTGCAATCTCGGCCGGGATCTTCCCGGCGGCAACATTGTCGGCGATGGCTCCGAAGTTCGAGCCGCGGCCGGACAGCAAGATACCCAGCTTCCTCATTCGTAAACAACCCTTCGGCGCCCCTTGGCGATGTGGCCGATGAGATACGCCGGCTGCTTCATCTCCTCGAGCAGACCGAGCGCGCGAGTTTTGGAGCGGCCGGGCGCCGCCAGGATCATCCCGATACCCATATTGAAAGTTCGAAGCATTTCATCAGCCGGGATGTTACCGATCGTTTGGAGCAGGTCAAAAATAGGCGGGAGCGGCCACGACCCGGTCTTGACGCGCGCGCAAAGCCCCGTCGGCAGCATCCGCGGCGTGTTGCCGGTGATGCCGCCGCCAGTAATGTGGGCGGCGCCTCGCAGCAGCTTCTTGGCGGCCAGCGCCCGGATCGGCTTGAGGTAGCCGCGGTGTACTTTGAGCAATTCACGCCCGAGGGTCGTTCCCAGCTCGGGCAGTTTCGTATCGGGACCGTGTCCCGCGGTCTCGAACAGCAGCTTCCGCGCCAGCGAGTAGCCGTTCGTGTGCAGTCCCGAGGAGGGCAGGCCGATCAAGGCGTCGCCTTCTCTGATCTTTCGCCCGTCGAGCAGTTGCGAGCGTTCGGCTGCTCCGACGATGAAACCCGCGAGGTCGTACTCGCCCTCGGCGTACATGTCGGGCATCTCGGCCGTTTCGCCGCCGATCAGAGCGCAGCTGTTTTGACGGCAGGCGACGCTGAGTCCCTTGACCACCTGCCCCGTCACGCCGGCTTCGAGCTTTCCCGTCGCGAAATAGTCCAGGAAAAACAGCGGCTGCGCCCCTTGAACCGCGATGTCGTTGACGCAGTGGTTCACCAGATCCTGACCAATCGTGTCGTGGATGCCCGTGGCGAAGGCGACTTTGAGCTTGGTCCCCACTCCGTCGGCGGAACTGATCAAGACCGGCTTTTTGAAATCGCCGTTGCGAAGGGCATAAGCTGCCCCAAAGGACCCAATTTCGGTGAGAACGTTCGGGTTAAAAGTTTGTTTTGCGAGCCGCCTGATTTTGGACGCAGCGCGGTCCGCTTCATCGAAACTAACACCGGCATCGGCGTAGGTGATGGAGCGCCCATTGGCCATGGAGGTTCATTATCGCATTCTTGATTGCGAAACCCCCGGGGAGAGAGTTGGCCAATGCAAGATGTGCCTGCCCGCGGATTCCGGGGCAAGCCGGTCAGCATTCCGGGATGAAGCCGATCACGATTCCGGGATGATGCCGGTCAGCGTTCCGGCGCCGATTTGTCCTAGGGGGGACAGTGGACACAGGAATCCGAATGTCAGTGATTTGCGGGGGTTCCGGTGGTTCGCCGGGGGGCTCGTCCGCCTCTTTGTGGTCATTTGCCCCAATTGAGACCCGGCTGGGTGAAATGGCGAAGCCGCGCGATCAACCTGCGGCGTCAGCCACATTCCCGGAACCGCCCGGCCTGCTGCAGCACCTTCGAAAGATAGCGCCCGGTATAGGACCGCTTGCAGGCGGCGATTTGCTCAGGTGTGCCTTGGGCGACAATCTGTCCGCCCTGCTCGCCGCCTTCGGGTCCCAGGTCGATCACCCAATCGGCGTTCTTGATGACGTCGAGATTGTGCTCGATGATCAGAACCGTCCCCCCGTTTTCGAGCAGCTTGCGGAAGGCCGCGAGCAGCTTGGCAATGTCGTCGAAATGCAGGCCTGTCGTAGGTTCGTCAAATAAGTACAGCGTCCCGTCGCACTTGGACCGCGCCACGTGGCTGGAGAGCTTGACTCGCTGGGCTTCTCCCCCGGAGAGAGTCGTGGCGGATTGCCCCAGTCTCAAATAGCCAAGTCCGACCTCGGTAAGACAAATCAATTTATTGACGATCTTTGGCACGCGAATGAAAAACCGCAGGGCCTCTTCCACGGTCAACAGCAGGACTTCATGGATGTTTTTCCCCTGATAGCGGACATCCAAGATGTCACTTTTGTAGCGCTTGCCGCCGCAGTCTTCACACACCAATTCCACGTCCGCGAGGAACTGCATTTCGACCGTGACCGTACCGCCTCCCTGGCAGGTTTCACAGCGCCCGCCAGGGATATTGAAGGAAAAATTACCCGGCGTAAGACCGCGGCGGCGAGCGTCGTTCGTGGACGCGAACAGCTCGCGAACGGCGTCAAACGCTTTGACATAAGTGATGGGATTTGAGCGTGGCGAGCGGCCGATCGGTGACTGGTCAACCAATACGACTTCATCGACGAACGAGGCGCCGCTGACCCGGCGGCAAGGAAGCCGCAAGATCTCCTGATCGGATGAAGCCGCGGCCTTGCGCTTCCTGAGCGCCTGCAGCCCCTGATACACCACGTCGTGAACAAGCGTCGATTTCCCAGACCCGGACACTCCCGAGATGACGGTCATGATGTCAAGAGGGATCGCAACGTCAATGTTCTTGAGGTTGTGAGCCACCGCGCCATCGAACTTCAGGCGCCGCCGGGGCCTGACCTTGCGCCGTTTTTGCGGCGTGCTGATAACGAGATCACCCGTTAAATAATGCCCCGTTAGAGAGCGTCCGCCATTGGACAGGATCTTTTTATAGGGGCCTTCAAAGATGACCTTGCCGCCAAGTTCTCCCGCTCCGGGACCCAGGTCGACAATGTAGTCGGAAGACCGCATGACCTCGGCGTCATGTTCGACGACCAGGATCGTATTCCCCAGATCACGCAAATGTTTCAGGGTTCGTATCAAGCGTCCCATATCGCGGCTGTGGAGGCCAATCGAAGGCTCGTCCAGCACGTAGCAAGCGCCGACCAGGCGCGAACCCAGCGACGTCGCAAGCTGGATGCGTTGCGCTTCCCCGCCCGAGAGGGTCGAGGACAGCCGGTCGAGTGTCAAATACTCCAGCCCGACGTCGTTGAGAAACGTTAGGCGGTGGCGGATATCACCCAAGAGTTGCGCGGCGATCGCAGCCTGTTCACTGCTCAAAGTCAAAGAGTCAAACCACTGTTTGGCTTGGTCGAGACTCAACTGACTCACGTCTTGAATCGTCTTGCCTCCGACTCGGACGTTGAGGGCTTCTTTCCGCAGCCTGCCCCCCTGGCACGAGGGGCAAAGGGTGTAGCCGCGATACCGCGCCAAGAAGATGCGCACGTGCATCTTGTATTTCTTGCGCTCGAGATAGGCGAAAAAGCCGTCGACTCCTTTGAAGCTCTTGTTGCCGCGGATGACGAAATCCGCTTCTTCCGCGCGCAGCTCATGATAAGGGACGTTGACGCGCACCCCGGCCTCTTTAGAGAATCGCAGCAACTCCTGCTCGTATTTTCGATAGCGCGGCTTCGTCCAGGGAACGATCGCGCCTTGACGAAGAGTTTTGAACCTGTCCGGCACGACCAGATCCATGTCGTAATCAATCGTGTTGCCGAAGCCCTGGCAGCGCGGACACGCGCCGAAGGGACTGTTGAAGCTGAAAAGACGCGGCTCCGGTTCGGGATACTCGATGTTGCACTGGCGGCACTCGAAGCGCTCGCTAAACCAAAGCCGTTCCGGCGGCGCCTCCGTCGCCTGCTCGAAGACAACTTCGTGAGACTCGCGGTAGCTGATCTCCACGGCGTCGACGACACGCCCGCGAAGATTGCCGCTGATGGCGAGGCGGTCGACCAGCGCGTAGAGCGGCTTGGTGAAGTCGATGTCCAGCAACGATTCCGGTGCCGAGAACTCGAACATGCGGCCGTCCTGATAGAGGCGGTTGAAGCCCTTGCCGCGCAAGTCGGCCAGCTTGGCCTTGAGCGCCCCGGTGAGCCCTTCCGCCCCCGTTCCATGAACCGGGAACAGCACATACCAGCGGGAACGCTCCGGAAGATCCAGGATGCGCCGCGCTACGTCATCGACGTTATCCTTCGAGACGCGCCCTCCACACTCGGAACAAATCGTCTCCCCGACGCGCGCGAACAAGAGCCGCAAGAAATCGTGGATTTCGGTCGCGGTCGCGACGGTCGAGCGAGGGTTACGCGTCGTGTTCTTCTGGCGAATCGCGATGGCGGGAGCGATGCCGCTCATGTGCTCGACGTCAGGTTTCTCCATACGCTCCAGAAACTGGCGGGCGTAGGCGGAGAGCGATTCGACATAGCGCCGCTGTCCCTCGGCGTAGATGGTGTCGAAAACAAGCGAAGACTTGCCGGAACCCGAGACCCCGGTGATCACAATCAGCTTGTCATGGGGCAGCTTCAGGTCGATATTCTGCAGATTGTGGACTCGCGCGCCGCGAATCTCGAGATAGTCCTGCGACAAGGGTTGACTCTCGGAACGGGGAATTGGCTAAAGCCCGAGCAGGCGTTAGCGTCCTCATTATAGAGGAGGGTCCGACGCTGGACTGAACAGAGCCGCGCCCGCAAGGGTGCGGCCGACTCTGGCAGTGACCGCATTCCGTTGGCGACCCCGACGCACTGACTGCCCTCGACCGCACCCTTGCGGGCGCGGCTCTGTTTCGGCCAAGCCGCGCGGCACTGCCACTACTCCACCCAGATCGGCGAGCTCCAGGCCACCATGTTGTTGTTTTGCACGACCCGCAGGTAATAGTAGTTTGAGCCGGGCTCAAAATCACGATCCACGAACTCGAAAGTCGTCTCGTCACTGTTGGGGTGCCCGGTATAGACAAATTCCTGGTTCTTGACGATCACGACCTGCTTGATGCGGTCCGTTCCGATAGCACGGATCTTCAGCTTCGGCGCTGAGCGGGAGTTGATAATGTCGCCCATGATGTAGGATTTGCCATCGACTTCGGCCTGAAAGTCCAGGACGATATTGTCGGTCGCGCCGTAGACGTGGCGCTTCTTCAGAGCCTCGAACATCGACTCTCGCGTGAACTCCTCGGCGACGATACAGGCGTAGGAGATGTGCGTCGACCAGTGATCGGAGCTGGCTTGAACACCCATCTTGTAACCCTTTCGGAGGGCGTCCCACCAGTAGCCGAGGGGATTGAACCCGCTGCGCTGCTCGCGAAGTTTGCGCGGGCTGGCGGCAAGCGGCGCGCCCATGTACTCATAGCTGGCGCGGTAGCCCTGGAAGATCTCTAGCAGGGGCTCCACCTCCGGGTCGTTGTCGCGGAAGTCGGTTCCCTGGGCGGTGCCGCTCGAGTGCGGCATCGAGATACCGTTGTTCTTGTGCAGATAGGCGTAGAGCTTGGCCGCGCCGACCTCCCCGCGCGCTTCGTCCCGGGGGATCGGTAACGGGCGGGTACCGCGCCGCGGAAAGATAACATTGCGATGCCCATTCGGGAACGTCAGGCTGCGCTCATATCCGAACAGCGGCGTGAAAGTCCCGGGCACGTGGAACAGATCGGTAAGCTTCTCGTCCTGCCACCAGGTAAATTCCTGGTCGAAGCCCAATTGATGATCGGTCGGCACGATGTAATCGAATCCGGCGGCGTCAAGCGCGTAGCGGTAGACCTCGAGCAGCGAGCCGTCATACTTGAAATCCTGCGAAACATCCGTGTGCCGGTGCATGTCGCCGCGGTAAATCTTGTACTTCTTCTCACCCGCCGCGATGGTGTAGTCCCGAATCGTTTTCACATTCTGTTTTTCGTTGGGGTGGATGGGGACTTCTTCGACAAACGGGTCTTCGAAGGGAACGAACGCCGCGCTGTCGTAGGAGGGCGCCGCGGACGAAGCGCCAAAATTCGCCGCATAGATCTCGGCGTTCTTGGGTTCCCCCGCGACGAACTCCCGGTTGTCGGTCATCCAAGCCGACGCAATATTTCCCTCGCTGTCTCGGGTCAACGCGGGCCGCTTCTCGATCGACCCCTGGCTATGGGCCACGGCCACCGGGCGCGACCAGCTCTTGCCGTCAAACCGCGTGATGAAGTTTTCCCAGCGCAACCAGCTGCCGATCGAGCGGGCCCTGAAGCGGGTCCAGTGGCGAAAGACCATCGTCAGCGTGCCCTCGCCATCAAAGATGATTTGCGGGTTTTCGAAGTTGGGAAACAATTGGTAGACGTAAAACTCAGCAATCTTTGCCTTGGGCTCCCGCCACTGCCGGCCGTCCCACATGGCCACCCGGACCGAACGTTCCTGATGCAGCGGCACGCCGTAAGGCGGAGTGATCAGGAAGCCCTGATCCTTGCCCCAATTGGCGCCTGATTCATCCCAGGCCAGCCAGGGGTTGCCATTGGGGTCGACCGCTACCGAGGCATGGGCCTGGAAGCGAGCGTTGGAGGTGACCGCCTGAAGATCGCCCAGGGTCCCGCTCTTGTAGGAGCGGAAAAATACATCGTAGTTGCCCTTGTCGTAGCCGTCCCAAGCAACGTAGGCGCTACCGTCCGGGCCCGCGGCCACGGCCGGCTCCCAATCGTTGGCGGGTGAGCTGCTGAGTTGCACCTCGTCCCCCCAGGAGCCATTCATGTAGGCACGCAGGTAAATGTCGCTCTGAGCTGTGCCCGCCCCGCCGCGAAAACTTTGCCACGCCACGAAGACCGTCCCGTCCGAGGACGCAGCGGCCCTGTGAAACGTGTTCGAACCTTCCCCGCTGACCTTCACGGGCGTCCGCCATCGATTGCCTTTCTTCTGGCGTCCCCAAATACTCCATCCCGTCCCCTGGCGCTCGCTCCAAAACGCCCACAGGTTTCCGCCGCCGTCGACCGCCAGCGAGCAGCGAAACAGATCGCCCGGCTGCCGCGTCACTTCCTCTGTCTTCGACCAGGAGCCGCCGGAGAGCGTACGCACCATCACACGGTCACCTTTGTCTCGGTAGGCAACCCAAGCGGCGGCGATGGAGCCGTCCGGCAAAGTTGTGATCGCTGCTTCGTCGTCTTCGTACTGCTCGGTGGTGATACGCTCCACCGTTGGGCTCCACGCGACCGTGGCGTGGCTGCCGAGGAATTCCAAAGTTTCGGTGCCGACGTCCGACAATGAAAAAGCGAAGTCCCCTTGTGCCGTCTTGACCGAAACACGCGTGGAAGGAGCCGGTTCGAGCGTCACGTAAACTCCCACCGGGAAATACAGGACAGGCGGCAACTCGGCCGGGCTCATCTCCATATAGTTCACGCGCGCGAACCCGCCGACCTCATCGCGCCGGTTGGTCGAAGCCCAGGAATTGGGGCCGGTAACCTTGTCCAGCCCGGAAAAGTGCCGTTCCTCGATCGAAACAATGCGGCCGTTGGTGACTTCGACATCGCCATCCCAGCGTTCGGGAGCACTGGAGTTCACGCCCAGCATGATCAGCAGCGTCACTCGTTCCCCGCTGGAACCAGAAGAGCCTTGAGGCGCCGCCGCTCCGCCGATGAGCAACAGAGTTATAAGCACACCAATCGCTGGAAACAGATAGAGCGTTTTTCTCATGGGAACATCCTCTCAGGACAAGGATAGCAGCGCGGGAAGCGACGTGGCGCACGCATTCTTGCGCGCCGTGTAGCCATTCCCGGCGACATCTGGAGTTTCTGCATTTCTCGGGCCGCGACCACTGCCAATGCCTGTTCTCCCGGCATGTCAGGAGGTCATTTTCACGGCCTTGCACGGTCTCGGGAAAACATTGAAACAAAAGCGGTTGCTGGTTGGCGTATAAAGTTTCTTTACAAAATGTCCGATAATGTCAGGTTTTGTCATGTTCTCGGGGTGTTTATCGCGGTTTTGGCTGTCCGGCGTGCTGTGTCATTGTGTAGTGTCTTTGTTTTCAATGGTTTGAGTTGAGGGCGCCGGGTGTCCATTGGTAAAGGCCGTCGCGAAGTGGCCGTTTTCCGTGCGGGTTCGTGTGTTTTTTGTCATTTACGCGAGTTGGACGGAAACCGAGCTGGGGGGCACTGGCGAACAGCGTTGCTTTGGGGGGCAGTTGACCGCAGGCTTCCGCCTGCGGCTCTGCTGCTGCTTTCCGGGGCCTTGTGTTGACAGATGATAGAGGCATATGAGATGCGCCGCCTTCGCCGGTCTCAGTTTACCAGACGGTGTCAAGTTTCTTGGGGCGGTTTTGGGTCCCGGCAGCGGACGGCGGGCCTGGAGGCCCGACGCGGCACGGCTGGAGCCGTACGCCACGAGGCGGCGCCCACTCGTTTTTCGGCAAGCAGGCCAGCGGTGGAGTCCCGGGGCTGAACGGGATTGGGCCTACGCCAGAATACCTTTCACGACTTCGCCGTGTACATCCGTCAAGCGAAAGTGGCGGCCCTGGTACTGGAAGGTCAGCTTGGTGTGATCGACCCCCAGGCAATGCAGGATCGTCGCTTGCAGGTCATGAATGTGGACCGGGTCTTTGACAATGTTGTAGGAATAGTCGTCCGTCTCGCCGTACACCATGCCCGGCTTGATCCCGCCGCCCGCCGCCCAAATGGAGAAGCAGCGCGGGTGGTGGTCGCGGCCGTAATCATTCTCGGTTAGCCGGCCCTGACAGTAAACCGTGCGGCCGAATTCACCGCCCCAAATCACGAGCGTGTCATCGAGCATGCCGCGGTCTTTGAGGTCTTGGACGAGAGCCGCCGAGCCCTGGTCGGTTTCCTTCGCTTGCTTGGGAAGCGCCTCGGGCAGTTTGCCGTGCTGGTCCCAGCCGCGGTGAAAGAGCTGAATGAAGCGAACGCCCCTTTCGGCAAGGCGCCGCGCTTGCAAACAATTGGCCGCGAACGTTCCGGGCTTTCGGGCGTCTTCGCCATAGAGCTTGAAAACGCTTGCCGGTTCCCCGGAGAGGTCCGTCAACTCCGGTACGGAACTTTGCATACGAAACGCCATCTCGTACTGCGCGATCCGGGTCGAAATCTCGGGGTCGCCAAACTCATCGAGTTTCATCTGGTTGAGCTTGGCGAGGGCATCGAGGTAAGTCCGGCGGTTTTCCTTGCTGAAACCCTTGGGGTTGGAGAGGTAGAGAACCGGGTCTCCGACCGATCGAAACTTGACGCCCTGGTACTGGGTCGGCAGGAAGCCGCTGCCCCACAAGCGGTCGTAAAGCGGCTGGCCGCCGCCGCCCTGCGTAATCATGACCACGAACGCCGGCAGGTCGCTGCTTTCGCTGCCCAGCCCGTAGGCGAGCCAGGCGCCGATACTGGGCCGTCCCGCGATCTGCGCTCCGGTCTGGATGAAAGTGATTGCCGGATCGTGGTTGATCGCCTCGGTGTGCATCGACTTGACGACGCAAAGGTCGTCGACAATCTTGGCGGTCTGGGGCAACAGCTCACTGACCCACGTCCCCGACTGCCCGTTCTGCTTGAACTTGAACAGCGAATTGACGACCGGGAAGCTCTCCTGCGTGGACGTCATGCCGGTCAGCCGCTGGCCCTTGCGGATGGAGTCGGGAAGCTCCTCCCCGCGACGAGAGGCTACAGCCGGCTTGTAATCGAACAGCTCCATCTGCGACGGCCCGCCGGACTGGAACAGCCAAATCACGCGCTTCGCCTTGGGAGCGAAGTGAGGGTAACCGGCCAGGCCGGGGTAGGGCCGCCCGGAAGATTCAGCGCCGGTTGCCGCGGCGAGATCCCTTCCAAGCAAGGAAGCAAGGGCCGCGCCGCCGGCGCCAGTGGCCGTTCGGCCAAAGAAGTGCCGCCGCGTCATCAGCAGTCCGTTTTCGTGCTTCGGATCATTCATGACGTGCACTCTCATCTTCTCTGGGTTTTGTTGCAAATGCGGCTATAAAAGTTATTCCACGTTCAGGATATGGGTCTTTGACAAGCTCCATGCTAATCACCTGAAAGCCGGCATCCCGCAGGAGGCGTTTGAGCTCAGAGATCTCATAGTATCGGTAATAAATCGACCCCGCACCCTCATTCCGTCCACCGCGGAAGTCTCCTTGACGCACAAATACATAAAAGAGCCCGCCTGGCTTCGACACACGATATGCATCCCGGAAAGCCTTTGCAGGTTTATCCAGGTGATGGTAAATAGCATGGGCAAAAACCACATCTACCGAATTGTCAGCAAACGGCAGAGATGCCGCATCAAATTGTTGTAAGTGATTATGGCTCACGCCGTTCCGTTGAGCCGCAAGCCGCAACATTTGTCTTGAATTATCTCCACCGACTGCGAGAACATTCGTTTGTTTCCACCACCACCCAAGAAATTTTCCATATCCTACTCCGACGTCAACGACACGGATTGGCTCGTCAGTGGCGGGTTGATGTTCGCGCGCCATCCGAAGAACCTGACTGGCGAGTTGCTCCTCTATGGGTCGGAGTGCAGGACCCCGCAATTGCATGAATTCGATTCCGTGCGTATCATAGGCGTCACGGGTGTCGTGAGATTTATTAGACATTTAGAACGCAGGGGCGCAGCGTGCTGCGCCCGTCTCCCTGTGTAACGATATTCCGCGAGTCATCACGGTCCCGCTTGACTTCGCCTGTCTGTCGATTCACATGCTTGAAGTCGATCCGCGCGGAGATGGTTACCCTTTGCGGCCAGCTTCTCGAATCACTTCCTTTAACAGGCGAGTTAATGCCTCGTCGTCGTATGTCATGCTCTTCGCGATCTCTCTTCCCCGCACTGAGAGACGCCGATAGCCCCAAATAGAACGGCGCTTCGTCTCTTCCCAGCGTTCGTGGTAGAACGGCATATTGACCTCGAAGTACGAAATGCTATCCGCATCCTTCAGCAGATCCGCGCGGTAATCGCCTCCAACCTCATGACGTACTACCAGCCGGCAAGCCTCGTCCGCGGTGGGCTTGGCCACACCGCACTCGTCGAGAATCGCTCGCAGGATGTTCGCCCCGTTACGCGCATGGGCGGCCTTGAATGCGTCATAGTCGTCATAGTCGCGGCGAAGCACTTTCCGTCTCTCAACGGCCCGGTCGATATCGTGAGCGAGAGCGGCGATCTGCAATGCCTGTCCGGCTTTGGCATCGAGCCTTAACACCCACTCAAGCGTATTTTCAGCATGCAGAGGGTCTTCCGGGACCTTGGAAGCCGCGATCGTCGCTCTGATTCTTTGTTTCGCGCCTTCTATGCTATCCACGGTCCCGGCAGATGATGAGGCGGCGTATCGTTTCCACGTTCATCACGGCGGCAATGATCAAGAGCGTCAAAGGAGCTTGATTGAACAAGGCGCCGAGGAATATGAGAAATATGCGGACATCGCGGCCCAGACGGAATCTCTTGCCGTGCTGGATGTGGTCGAGCATGAGGCGGTCGTATTTGTCCGCCGTATAGCTTACCATAAAGGACCCGATAATCGCCAGAAATCCGGTCAACAGGATGAGGCTATCCGTCTTGTCGGCGTAGGCGTGCCAGGTGAGGCCGAAAAGCAGCAAGGCGTCGGCGTAACGGTCCAATACCGCGTCGAGCCACCCTCCGTAGCGGCTGGTTTGGAACTTGAGCCGCGCCACTTCGCCATCGCAGCCGTCGACGATCGAGGCGAACTGTGCCAGAAAACCGCCCAGCACAAGGGCCAAGTAGCCGCCCAGTGCAAACAGACCGGCCGCCATCACGGAACAAACGAACGAAAACAGGGATATTTGATTAGGGGTGATGGCGTACTTGACAAGGCGGCGGGTAAACCTCAAGGATAGGGGCCGGTTCAAATAACGCGACACAGGGCCGTCGTTGGGCTTGTCCCCTAAATCGGCTAGAAGCGCGCTCTCCGCCTGTTTGACGGTCGTGGGATCATCTAAATCGATCCCAAAATGGCCGTTAATATCGGCTGCCTTGGCCCGGCCCTCGCCGGCGAGAACCCGCACCGCTCCAGACAGGCTGGTGTCGCCGGACTCCGCCGCGCAACGCTCCAGGGCGCCGAAAATCGAGGGAGGGCATCGGAAAATTCCGGTGTCAAAGCCGTTGAAGTCCGTTAAACCCTTGCCGATGTTGTTGATCTTCCCGCCTTCGGTCTTGACTCGGGTAACGTCTTCCATGTCGATGAGGCCATTGACCATATTCCTGTCCACTCCAAGGGTGATTTCACCATCGGCGAAAGGAAGCTCCATCACCTCACGGGCAATCGACGGTTCAAACAGATGATCCGCCATCAGGAGCAGAAAAGGATCACGCAGGTATGGCCGCGCCTTGAGTACGGACAAGCCGTTTGCTTTTTCCCAATCCCCGTTAACGATGGCGGTGATACGAATCCCCGTGCGGCCGGTCAGACCCTTCAGGAAGGTGCGAACATACTCCCCGTGGTATCCGGTGACCACATAAAAGTCATCCGCTCCGGCCTCCCGCGCGGAGCGAATCACGCGTTCGATCAGGGGAACCCCCAAAATGGGGATGAGGGGTTTGCTGTCACCCGTGAGCCGCAGGCGGCTGCCCTTTCCAGCAGCGATGATGAGACACTTCATGCGTAGAGCCTCAGGCGGACTACTCCCCGGACTGAGGCAAACTCCTTAATCTGAAATGAGGCGGTTGAACTTGTCTAGGACGGTTACATTACAGGATATTGTCGCACATATCGAGACACCAAGTATCAGTGGTGCTTACGCTGGTTGTCGCCGTGGAGACTCCCAGGGCAAGGTCGTCGTGACTTTGGCACATCGACTGGGTCTGCTCAGGGGCGCTGAGCGTGACGCAAGATTTGGCTGAGCTGCCGTGGAGCACCATCAGAACAGCAGCAAGTTCTCCGGAAGCTCCTACTCCTTCGTTATCGCCTCATCTAAGTTGAGGATCAAGCTCGCCACGCTGGCGTAAGAAGCCAGCTCCGCCGGGTCCAGCGTCTCGTCGCGCTCCGATTCGCCTTCGCTGAGAAGCTCCAGCGCTTCGTCGGGATCGGTTTGATACCCGTCCAAGAATTGCTGAAAAGTTTGGTGCAGAACACTTCCCTCCGCGACGTTCGGCCGTCGCGCCGTCGCCAGCTCGAACCCGTAGCCGATACGCTCCTCGGGGGTCGTGCCGCCGTCGATCATCATGCGTTCGGCCATCTTGCGCGAGGCCTCGACGTAGGTGACGTCATTCATGAGGTTCAGCGCCTGCAGCGGAGTATTGGTTCGCGTTTCTCCGACCGCGCACGTCTCGCGATCCGTCGAATCAAAGGTAATCATCGACGGTGGCGCTATCGTGCGGCGCCAGAACGTGTAGAGGCTGCGCCGATAGAGACCGTCACCCTCGTCGGGCTTATAGCCGCTCCCCGCGGAGGCCAACTCCTTCCATAGCCCCTCCGGCTGATAGGGCTTAACGGAGGGGCCGCCGCGCTGCTCCACCAGCAGCCCGGCGAGGGCCAGCGCCTGGTCGCGAATCATCTCCGCCGACAGCCGAAAACGCGGGCCGCGCGCGAAGAAACGATTGTCAGGGTCACGCTCAACCAATTCCGGCTCTGCTTTGGACGATTGCCGGTAAGCCGCGCTCATGACGATCGTCTTGAGAATTCCCTTTACATCCCAGCCGTTCTCCATGAACTCGACTGCCAGCCAGTCGAGCAGATCCTGGTTGGGCGGTATCTCTCCTTGCGAACCCAAATTCTCCGCCGTTTTCACCAGGCCGACACTGAACAGCATTTGCCAGAAGCGGTTGACGGTTACGCGCGCGGTCAACGGATTGGAGCGGCCGACCAGCCAGCGCGCCAGACCCAGCCGGTTCTTCTCCCAGCCGGGCTTGAGCGCGGGCAGAATCGCCGGCACGCCCGGTTCGACTTTCTCTCCATGAGCGTCGTAGGCGCCGCGGTTCAATACGAAGGCGTCCCGCGGTTTTTCGCTCTCCCGCATCACCATCACCGTAGGGATGCTCTCGTCGAAGAGATCACGCTCGCGCCGGGCGTCGTTGCGCCTCTCGCGGGCAAGCCGAACTTGCGGGCTGGCCGCGCGGTCCAAAAACGCCAGCCGCAGCTTGGCGCGCTGGGCCGGAGTTCTCTTCCGGGCCGGTATCCGGGCGATCCGGGCGATTGTCTCCGGCAGCGGCATGGTCGAAGCTTCTTCCGCGGAAAGCGCCCGGTTGTAGACGCGCACATCGTCGATGCGGCCTTGGAAGTGGGGCTCCCCGCCGCCGGCCCCGATTCGGAAAGGCTCAGCAGTCGAAAGCGGGTAGGTGAGTTCGTCGAACAGGACGTCCTTGGCGGCTTCTTCACCATTGACATAGAGGTGAACGTATTTCGCGTAGCGCTTGCCGTTGTAAGTAGCCAGCACGTGGCTCCACTCGTTCAAAGGCAGCGGCTGTTCGGTTTGCAGCCGCAGGCTAATGTCCGTCCAGCGGCGGGTGACGTAGAGAAAAACCTTGCCTTCGCGCAAGTAGAGTCCGTGGCCCATGCCCTTCGAAAAAGGCTGCCCCTTGGACAGAATGGCCCCGTTCGGCGATGTTGGATAGATCCAGGCGGAAAAGCTGAATGGATCCATGTAGTTGAACTTGAAGCCGGGTCCGCCGTCCACGAAACTCTTGCCGTTGAATTCAGCGGCCTGCCCAAGTTTCCCATCAACGAATGGCAATTCCGCGTCATCAGCACCGGTAACCGAAGCCCGGATAACTTCGCCGGGGTCCTCGAACGGGTTGATGGATTTGCGCTGCCGGTAGACTCCCGTGTCCTCGCGCAAGCTGCCATCGAGCTTGAAGCGGAGAATCAGTCCATCACCCGGCGTCCAATCCGACGTTTTGGATTTTCGCAGCCACTTCTCCCAGCCCTGCTGGTTGAGGGCGATTTGCGAATCGTAGCCGGCTAACTCGCGCTGGGTCCGCCCGGCGCGCTCGTCAAGCCTTGCCAGTTTCGCTTCTTGCTCGGGAGTCGGCGCTTTGATAAAGGGCTGCTCGTTGCCGAAGTTGTAAACCAGGCCCCGCTCGGGAACGTTGTTGAAGTAGGCAAAAAGCTGATAGAACTCCTTCTGCTTGATCGGGTCGTACTTGTGATCGTGGCAGCGCGTGCAGCCCACCGTCAGGCCAAGCCAAACCGTCGAGGTGGTCTCCACGCGGTCGGCCACGTACTCGACCCGGAACTCCTCTTCCACGATGCCTCCCTCGGCTGAGGTGCGGTGGTTGCGATTGAAGGCCGTCGCGATGACCTGATCGCGAGTTGCATTGGGAAGCAGGTCACCGGCAATTTGCTCGATCGTGAAGCGGTCGAACGGCATGTTGTTGTTGAAGGCGTCAATGACCCAGTCGCGCCAGCGCCACATGCTGCGGACGCCGTCACTTTGATAGCCGTTGGTGTCGGCATAGCGCGCGGCATCGAGCCAGCGGATCGCCATGCGCTCGCCATAGCGCGGAGAATCGAGCAGCCGATCGGCGACCTTCTCGTAAGCGTTGGGCGATGAATCGTTCACGAAATCGCGGACCTCGGAAGGTGTCGGCGGCAGCCCGGTCAGATCGAGTGAAACACGGCGAATCAGCGTGCGGCGATCGGCCTCGGCGGAGGGCCCGAGCCCTTCCTGATCCAGGAGCCGCAGGACGTGATGATCAATCGGGTTGCGAGTCCAGCTTGGGTCGCTGACCTTCGGCAAGTCTCCGCGCTGGGGAGCGATGAACGACCAGTGCTTCTGCCACGGAGCCCCTTGTTCGATCCAGCGCCGGATGACGTCGATTTCCTCGTCGGACAGCTTGTCGTGACCCAAATAAGCCGGGGGCATCCGCAGAACAGCGTCGTCAGACGTGATGCGCCGCAACAGGACGCTCTTGGCGGGGTCTCCGCGGTCGATCGCAACTCCGCCGCTCTTCAACTCGACGAATGCCCCCTCTTCGTTGTCGAATCGAAGTTCAGTCTTGCGATTGGCCTTATCGGGCCCATGGCAGGTGAAGCACTTGTCCGCCAGGATCGGGCGAACGTCGCGGTTAAACTCGACCGTATCGTCGGCGATCGCCAGGCAAGAGAGGGTCAGAGTGAGAAACAGGAGGGCGAGCACCGGACACTCCAATGAGTAAAGAAGAGCAGACTTCATGACGCGGCGGTCCTTCTAGGAACGATTATATAGTGTGTGTAGCGTCACTTGGCGCTCTTTGCGCCATTGCGGGACACGCCTTTTCCCCGGTATACATTCACCGTCTTTGTGGTTCAATAGGGGCAGGCGTCCGCCCCTGTTTTGCTCCATGTTTCATTCCATGGTCACTCCATGCTTTGGGTCTTGATTCTAGCGCTATTCTCCGCCTTTGGCCTCCCTCAGCCCTCTGCCGCGCAAACCCCCGCCGGCCTGCTGACCCTGGGTCCGGAAGAGCCGCCGTTTCCAGCCGAACGCGATTGGGAAAAGCTGGGCGTCTCCAACTACGAGCTGCGTATCCTGGAGCGTTTCTACCGCGGCGAAGCGGGTGTGGAAGGCTTCCACATCGCCTACGAAAGCGGCGAGCTCAATATGACGGGCGTCCTCGTGCAGCCGCACATCGAGCTGCCCGATCCCGATGAGCCCCCCACGATAGTCATCAATCCGGAAACGGGCGAGGAAGAAGAGGAGGAAGAAATCACCTACCCCCTCATCGTGCTCAGCCACGGGTCGCCTTATGGGGTGAGCCCCGCCTACCGTGAAATTGCTATTGAGCTGGCCCATCAAGGTTACATCGTTGTTTCTCCTACATTTCGAGGACGCGCCGGGCTGGAAGGGAAATCTCAGGGGCTGGTCGAACTGGCGAAAGGCGAGGTTCTCGACCTGTTGCAATTGACCCAGATTGCCCGACAGATCGAATACGTTGACACCCGTCGCATGGGCATTGTGGGTTTCGGTGACGGCGCGACGACGGCGCTTCTAGCCATCGAACGGTCGAATGTTTTTCAGGTGGCCGTCGTGGTTTCGCCGACACCCTTCGGAGGCTTGGCGGAATTTGGCTACGCCGGTTACCCGGTTCTCCAGCGCCGCTCCCAAGAGCTATTCGGACGCGAACTTTCGCGGAACGAACTGCTGCGCGAGCTCTACGCCAGGGACGCGTTCCGCAACGTGGATCGCATCACAACGCCGCTGCTGATGATCATCACCGGAGAGGACCCGAGCCACCAAGACCAGCTCTACTTCGCCACCAATCTTCAGCACTACGGCATCGGGTATCGGCTGTTGGAGTACCCGGCCATGTCCCCAGGCTTTCTTACCGCAATCGACGACGGCACGCACCCCGCGGGCTGGCATGAGGTGCGCGACTCCGCGTGGGGCGAGATCTTCGCCCTGCTCGATGAGCATTTGCAATTGCCCGAAGAGGAAGAGCTGGAAGCGGAGTAGCCGCAACGCTCGCCAGGCGGCGTGCGCCTCGTGCTGACGGGCCTCTCACGAACTTCGCCGCGCCACGTGGCGAGAAAAGCGGGCTAAGACTGTTTCACCCCTACCAATTCGTCACCGACCCGTCCGGCCGATCGTAAAGCGGCGTCGGGCGCGAATGCTCGGTAATCTCCGCCAGCAACTCCGCCCGGCTGGCGTCAAACTCAACACCCAACCCCAGCCGCTCATTGGGCCAAAGTTTGCCCTTGCGGAAATCAAAATACCGCGGCAGGTGCGGTTGCGCGGTGTCCCCTTTGCCCGTCATCTCCATCAGCACGGGCCCGGACGACGCCCCGCAGCAATGGACCAGCGCCGCTGTTGCGATGGGTCCGGTAAAGTGCGGGATCAGCCCGACGTAGTGCGTTTCGCATAGCGCCGCCAGCTTGATGAACTCGGTGACGCCGCCGACGTTCGGAATCGTCACGCGCGAGTAGTCGATCCAGCGGTTCTCGATCAGCTCGTTGACGTCCCAGCGGTCGCCGTAGTGCTCGCCGACCGCGATCGGCACGTTCACCTTCTGCCTTACTTCGCGGTAAACGCCGGGGTTCTCGGAGCGAACCAGGTCCTCGACGAAATAAGGCGCCAGCGGCTCGATCAGCGTACTCAGCCGCACCGCATCGGAGAGGTCGAGCCGCGTGTGGTAGTCAATCGCCCAGTCACCGGTCTTGCCAACACCCTGGCGTATCTGCTCGCAGTGCCGATGGGTTTCGTCGACCATTCGCTGCGAGATGAAAGAAGCCGCATCGCTGCCTCGGCCCGGTCCTAAAAGGCCTGTCCGGAAAGCCCGGAAACCGAACTCCATGCAGGCTTGTGCTGTTTCCATGACGCTCCCCGCCCTGGGAAAACCGGTCGAGTAGCACTCGATGTGATCGCGCGTCAGGCCGCCCAGCAATTCGTAGAGCGGCACGCCAAGAGCCTTCGCCTTGATGTCCCATAACGCCATGTCGAGGCCGCCAAGGGCGTGGAGTTTCTCGCGTCCTGGCGGATAGAAATAGCCGCGGTACATCACTTGCCAAAGATGCTCGATGCGCGAGGGGTTTTCACCGATGATCATCGCCGCTAGCTGCTCGACGGTGTCTTTGGAGCCGCCTTCGCCGATGCCCGTGATCCCTTGGTCGGTTTCGACCACAATAACGTTGAAGCTTTGATTGAAGATCGGACGCTGATTTGGCGAACGGTAGTACCGCACCCGCGTAATCTTCATCTTGGGCAGGGCGGCCCGGGCCCTCCGCGAACCCAAAGCAGCTCCCAGTCCAAGCAGTGACGATTTCAATACGGATCTGCGTTTCATGCCATGGATTGTAGCGCGTCCGAGACGTCCGCGTGCGTGTCAAGCCCGACCGTAATCCGTCCGCAGGGCATTCGGGGCTGCCCGCGAAACGAACGGCCGCGGGTCTCTCCGAGCCCGGCGCTCGGGAGGTCGTTTGGTCTGACGACCGCAGCTTTGCCGTTGGCAGTGCTGTATGCCATTCGGGCGTCCAGTGGGATCGATCCGAGTTTTGCTAAGTCGCTGAAATGTAAGTGCTTGTGCGATTAGGGTATAAAGTTTCTTTATAACATGGCAGGGAATGGCACGTTTTGGCAGATATATCGGTGATTTGGGTGGTTTCGGGGGACCGGTGAGCAGCGTTAACCTATCGTGTCTTTGTTTTCAATGACTTTTTTGAGGGCGGACGAGTTGAGGGTTGGCAGAAACCTGTCAGAATTGTGAGTTTTCTGGCAGACTTTGGCGCTGTCGCCGCCGGGGAAGACGGGCTTTTGCGTCACGTCTTTGGGCGCTAGTTTCATTATTACGGGACCCCCTTGGCTCCCTTGCGGCTTTCAACTCGATACTGTCCAGGCCTGGAAACGGCCGCACTGTCTTTCACTCCCAGCTTACCAAATGGAGTTCGGTTTTTCGGCTCGTCCGGCCGTGGGGGCCGGGTGTAAGTGTTTGAAGACATAGGGCCGTACGTCTTTTTTGATTATCGGTGACCGGCGGACGGGGTTTTGGGGGATTCGAGCACTGGGAGGCGGGCTGGCACGTGCTTCTTTCAGGAGTCCGTGGAGGATGGCTGGCAAGCGGGCCGGGGCGCAAGCCCGTTGAAACGGGCTGAGGAAAGGGTTCGGGGGGAGCTGGTCACCGGCCCTAAAAGGACCGGCCTAGTGGCAACAGCAAGCCACGTGAACGTGGCTTATTCGCAATACACGTCACTTAAGGATTTCGGCGCCTGGTTGCTTGCCCAAGCGTATTGTATTTTTGCGTGAAAGCCGGTCCTATCATCGAAGTCGCGAGGCGTGTTTTCCTCCGCCCCTTCAGGGCTTTTCGCTCGAGGATTTTCGCGCCCAGGGTTCCGCTTCGCTCCACCCATGGGCTACGATCCTGCGCCGCTTCGCGGCTCAAAAATCCAAAGTGAAAAGCCGCGGGTCTCTCCGAGCCCCGCGCTACCGGAGATTGACAACAACTCGGATTTGCGATTACCGGTTAATGGACAGATCTGGACCGGGCGGAAAACGCACATTGGGGATTCGCGGACGGCGCCGGAGCCCCGGGCTTACGCCTGAGCGGGTTGCCGCTGTCTCTCCGCGGCGGCGAGCAGACGAAAATACCGCTTCGCCTGGTCAACATCCTTCAGGATCTGCCGCCGCAGTTTCTCGGGAGTCTCAAAGCGCTGCTCGTCGCGGAGCCGGCGCAGGAATGCCAGCTCGATCCGCGAAGGCTCGCGGCCCTGCAGCTCGTCGAGAAGATAGGTCTCAACCGTCTGATCCGTGCCGTTGAAAGTAGGCCGCGAGCCCACATTGGTCACCGACCCCCAGCGCCGTCCACTCTCGAGATCGCACGTGAGAGTGACATAGACCCCCTGAGCCGGGCGCAGCTGGGTCTCCGGTGACAGGTTGAGCGTGGGTACCGTCTGGCGCGAACCAATGCCGTGACCGGAAACAATTTCCCCGCGCAATGAAAACGGCCTTGCCAGCATTCGCCGCGCCTGCCTGACGCTTCCCTGCCCCACCAGGGTCCGGACTCGGGTACTGCTAACAGGCTCACCGCCGACCAGAACCGGCTGGACCGTCGTCACCTCAAACCCATAACGAGAACCGATATCGATCAATGTCTTCGCGTCGCCGCTCTGCCGGCATCCGAAGCGGAAGCCCTCTCCCACAACAACCGAACGCACGTTCAATTTCCTCACGAGGATCTGTTCGACGAATTCCTCGGGCCTGAGCCGGGCTATCTGCTTGGTGAACCGCAGGACAACGCCCGCGTCGATTTCGCATTCCTCAAAGCGCCGCAGACGCTCGGCCGGCAGCATGAGAAGATCGGGAGCGCGCTCGGGAGCAACCACCGTCGCCGGATGAGGATCGAACGTCAGCACGACCGCTTCGCCGCCGATCCGCCGGGCCTGTTCTTTGGTCTTCTCGATGATCCGCTGATGCCCCAAGTGGAGCCCGTCAAAGTTGCCTATGGCCAAGGCGCACGGCGGCGGCTCCGGCCCGACGCTTGCCAGGTTCCAGTGGGCCTTAAACATCGGTCATACCGCTAACCTCGATCCGCAACCCGTCGTAGGCCAGCTCTACGTTCGGCGGCAGCGAAGCGCAAGTTTCCGCGTGCGGCAATTCGTGACAGATGTGGGTGAAATAAGCGCTCTTCGGTTTTAGCTCCTCGACCCACGCCAGCGCTTGATCCACCGTCGTATGCATAGGGTGCGGTTCGTGGCGAAGGGCGTCCAGGAACAAGACGTCAAGATCTCTCAACAGCTCGATTGAACCGCGCGGAATATCGCTGTGGTCGGTGAGATAAGCCGCCCGGCCGAAACGAAACCCAACAATCATATTCGGCCCGTGCATGATCGGCACCGGAAGGAACGGAACCCCGAACAGATTCACGGGCCGCTCATCCAGCGGATTCGCCGACACGCGGGGAAGCCCGCCCGTGTGCGCCGCCATCCCCTCGAACGCGTATGAGAAGATCCTTTTGAGCGCGCCCAGCGTCTCTTCTGTCGCGTAGATGGGAAGAGGCTCTTTGCGGCCGTAGTTGAACGGGCGCACATCGTCGAGCCCCATGATGTGATCCGCGTGGGCGTGGGTGTAGAGAATGGCGTCGAGCCGGCTCAGCCCGGCGCTGAGAGCCTGCTGGCGCAGATCCGGTGTCGTATCGATCAAAACGTTCCGCTGCTGGATGCCGTCAGGGTAGGTGACAAGAATCGAGGGCCGCAAGCGTTTGTCGCGAGCGTCTTCCGAGTGGCATACCGCGCAAGGGCAGCCAATTGTGGGGACGCCAACGCTTGTCCCCGACCCCAGGACAGTGATCGAAATGGAACGCTCGTATGCCATCTTGCGCTTTCAGGGATTGCGGTCCAGTCCAGGCGGTCTTTAGACCCAATGTTCTTCACAGAACGATTTCGGCGCCTGGATGCTTCCCCAAGTTCATTGTATTTTTTCGGCGAAAGCCGGCCCCGTCATCAGAGTCATACGGAGTGTTTTCCCGCGCCCCTTCAGGGCTCCCGCTTCGATGGTTTTCACCCAGGGTTCCGCTTCGCTCCACCCTGGGCTACGATCCTGCGCCGCTTCGCGGCTCAACGGCTCTATTGATACCCAAAATATAGTGTTTTTTCGGATACAGCGAATGCCTTGCCGGAGCGGGCGCAGCACGCTGCGCCCCTACACTGTATTTCGCGAACATCAGTAGGTAAACAGCATTGGGTCTAGTCCAGGCGGTCTTTAGACCGCTGGAGTCACCGTCTTTAGTCTAATCGGTGGTGGCCGCCGGAATCGCTTTCTCAATTGTCGCCTGGCGTATCCGGGGCGTCTTTCGCGTCGCGCACCGCTATCAATTTCTCGAAATCAATGCCCGAAGCGCTGGAGCCGCGCTCCCAGGAAGCGAGCGAAAGCGACAAGGCGACGTCGATGTTTTGACAACTGGCCTCGCTGCAAACCTGACCTCGCACGGAGATTCGGGCAGGTCCGTCCCCCGTCCGCCGCACCTTCGCCACGAACAGAGCCGATTCCTCGAAACCCCACGTGAACCAGCGCAACTCCGGTTCCGAAAAATCTTTCGGAGGCGATTGGCGCCATCCCCCCGCCAGCTCCAGCCCCTCCGCCACGCCGATCTCGGTGGGAGCATCAATTCCCAACGACCGGCGGCCGGCGAGCTTCTCCTCGGCGCGAACCTTGTTGTCCATCGAGCAGGTATGCCAGCCTTCCTCGTGATCCGCCTGGACAACCAAAAACTCGCCGTCCAATTTCGCACGGTAGGAAACGAGCGACCGAAGGTCACGGCGCACCACGGCCGACTCGCTCCATTCGCCGGCTTGGGCGGGCGGAGCTGAGGCGAAAGCGAGGGCGGTCAGCGCTAGGAGGGCAGGCAGGCCCGCACGGCGCATGAGGCGGTTGAGGAGCGCAGAAGATGCTGACCCCTCACTTGCTGACCCCTCACTTGCGTTCGGGGCTCTGTTAGTTGCGGGGCGTTTCTGGGGCTCTGATGGTGGGTGTGATCATTTGCGATAGGCTACGCTCGTTGTCTTGACTTCCATCCTCGTTCGTTTCCCGTAACGAAGCAGGTCCAGCATGAGAGTGTCCCCGGCGTTCTTGCGAAGCTTGATGAACAGCTCCGCCGTGTTCGCGATTTCATCCCTCTCAACGCCGTCCACCCCGAAAACGATGTCGCCCGGCTTGAGTTGATGCAACCTGAGGATCTGGGCGAAACCCTCGGTTGAGGTCACCTGGCTGGCGAACCCGCCGGGGTCCAGTCCAAACTGCCGCTTTTCCGCGTCCGTCAGGGGACGAGACTTGAAATACACTCGCGGATCGACGCTCAACTGCCGGTAAGTCAGGTCGGTCCACCACCAAAATTCAGGCAGCTTGACCGCGAGACCGGCGGACTCGCCGCCCCTGTCCACCGTGATTCGAATCTGTTTGGCATCGCGCCGGACCTTGTCGTATTGATGTTGAAGGTCCCCAAAGGTCAGAACCGGCGCGCCATTCAAATGTGTCATGCGGTCGCCTGGCTTCATTCCCGCTGCCTGAACCGCCCCGCGCGCCCGCGCCACGACAAGGCCTTTGGGCACGTCCAAGTCGATGCCAATGGTTTTGATGTCGGGCGAGCGGTACATATGCATCAGCCGGTCCAGGTTGCCGTCCCGCTGCCGCTGCACGTTTTGCAGGTCGCCGATCAGGTGGCACTCGACGCAGCGGCCTCTCTGCCTAGTTCCCTCAAAAACCGCCGGAATGTCGCGCGGAAACAGCGGCTCGGGGCGATCCGCCTTCGCCAACTCGCCCTTTTGGTACCGCTCGTGCATCTCGAGGCCCTGTTTCAGCGCCGCTTCCAGACTGCTCAAGTCGAGGTATGTAATCGGCGACTTCGGACCGCGGCCGCCGTACCTCATGTAGATCCGCTCGTCCGCGTTCATCAGGAAGTAATAGAGCGTGTTGTAGCGGTCATAGTCGAATAAGGCAATATCGACGTCGTCCATCCGCGTAATGCGCGCGCAAACATATTGGCTCAATAGTTGTCCGCGCCGGGTGTTGGTCGATGACAGCACAACCTGTGCGTCGAATTCGCGTCCGGCTCGTCAACGCTCGCAGCGAAACTCGAGAAAGATCGGCTTCCCGGTCCGCTTGGCCTCCCGAATGGCTTCGTTGTAGTTGTCATACCAAGAGATGTCGTCCCCCTGTGCCGGCAAAGGGGTCAACAAAAACAAGGCGAAGCCCGCCGCCAGAGCAAAAAGAGCAAAAACCCCAACGGAGACGAGCCGCAACCAAAGAAATTCCTCAGGGCGGGCGGGATGGAGACGCGACCGCGATGAAGCGCGCGGGCTTCCGCCCGCGCCTCGGGCCGGCCGCCTGAATTTTTCTGTCATAATCGGCAACGATTTGGCTATACAAGTACTAAAGAAGCGCACCGGCGCCACGCAGCCCGCCGTCAAGAGGCAGCTTTCTTGTTGATTTCCCCCACAACCTGAACGTAACGAAACCGCAGCTCGGTCAGCGTATTTTCCAGCATGCGGTTCTCTTCCATCGACAAGTTCCCCTTGGTCTTTTCCCTCAGCATTGACAAGAGATCGATCGTGTGGCGGGCGATCTCCAAGTTCGGAGCCTGTCCTTCCTGACCCATTCCTCCTCCGCCCAATTCCATTTGCGCCTGCATTGCCAACGAGAGCACGAGCATGTCAAAGCTGGCGGGAGGCAAAGGCGGCGCCCGCCCAGCGTCAGGCGCGGGCGGCTCGGCTCGAGGAGCTTCCTGAGTTTTTTCCGCCGGAGCCTCGGCAGTAGTCTCGGTCGCCGTTGCATCCGGAGCCGCATCCGCGTCAGTAGAAGCAGAGTCGGAAGCCTCGCCGCCGGTGTCCTCGGCGGTCTCCAACAGATCACCTTCCGCCGAAAAACGCCGACGGTCTTTCACTTTGATTTCGGGCACCTTGATTTCGGGGGCGTCGCCCTGTTCGGATGATTCAGAGTCTTTCGTCACGGAACTTATCTTACATCAGAGCTTTTCCATCAGGGCCGCGAAACCAAAGCGGCTCCGCTCCGTCGGGATGAAAGGGCGTTAACTGGAGCTCGGGGGTTACGAGTCAAGCGCCCGCGCGGTATGGCTGAAGCGCGATACCTGTGCTATACCTAAAGCTAAGCCTGCGGAGTGGAATTTATCTCTCATGGGTTCCCCGCCGCTCCGAAGATCGTACAAACAGGGTTGATGACAAATCCTTTTCGGCTGATCGTCGCTGCTGTATTGCTCGCCTGTGTCCTGGTGGCGCAACCGTCTCCGCCCAAAGCCGGTCCCGTCGAGATCCTGCCCCTCAGCTTGGTGACACCGGGAATGAAAGCTACCGCTTGGACCGTGTTCAAAGGCGGCGTGGCTGAGCCGATCCCGGTCGAGATCCTTGGCATCATGGAAAACTCCTGGGGACCCGGCGAGGACATCATCATGGCCAAGCTGGGCGGCAAAGCCGAGCGCACCAATGTCGCCGGAGGCATGAGCGGCAGTCCGGTCTACCACGAAGGAAAGCTGCTCGGCGCAATTTCTCTGCGGTTCAGCGTTTTCTCTCCCGATTCGATCGCCGGCATCACCCCGATCGAGCTCATGCTGGAGATCAACGAACTCGACACGAGCCGGCCGATGCTGGCCGCGCTGCCCCCGAAGGGGTCTGGCTCGGCCGATTCTCGATCCGGGCAACAACTGGCATTCACCGAGCCGGGTCTTGAACCGGACTTGGCCATGGAAATTTGGAACGCCGGCAAGCAGCCCTCCGAGTCCAACTCCTACATGACGCCGATCGAAACGCCATTGGCGTTCTCGGGCGTGCATCAAGGCGTTCTCGATGTGTTTGGAGCCTACTTCCGGAAATTCGGAATCACGGTCATGCAGGGCGGCGGAGGCTCGGTTTCGGTGGCCAGCGATACCTCCGATGCACTGCTTCCCGGACAGCCGATCGCCGCCGTGCTGATCTCCGGCGACATGTCGGCGAGCGGAGTGGGGACGGTCACCTATAACGACGGCAAGCGAGTCCTGGCGTTTGGCCACGCCATGTTTCGGTTGGGTCCGGTCAACATGCCGATGGCGAAAGCGAACATCGTGACCGTTCTGGCGTCGGAGTTCGCGCCCGCCAAGATGGCGAACTCAGCGGAGATCGTCGGCGCGCTGCGGCAAGACCGGCACTCCGGCATCATGGGCGTGCTGGGCGAGACCGCGCCGATGGTTCCTCTTGCCATCACTGTCCGGCGGTTCGGAGAAAACAACCAAATTCTGAACGAAAAGCAGATCCACTGCAACGTCTTCCAAAACTACCGCTGGACCCCGCCGCTAGTCGTATTCGCGCTTTTCAATTCCATGTTCGGCCTCAATGATTTTGCCGAGGAAACGACTTTCCGCCTCAGCGGAGAGATAGATTTTGGAGGCGGCAATCAGGTCGCGCTCGAAACGATGCGGACCTCGACGCAGGCCCCGATTCCGGCCCCGATGATGCTGGCCGGCTGGGTCGGGAACAAAGTCCAGAGGGTTCTGACAACCCCGGGAGATACGCCCAAAGTAGAAGGCATCCAGGTCACCATCGACCTGCTCCCTAAACGGCGCCTGGCGGTCGTCGAGCAGGCCTGGATAGAAAAGACGGAAGTACGGCCGGGTGATGAGCTGGAAGGCAAAGTGTTTCTGCGTCCCTATCGCGGCGATCGCATCGAGAAGCCGTTCCGCGTGAAGATCCCCAACGGCACGCCCAAGGGCAGGCTGCGGCTGCTGATCAGCGACGGGCCGACACTCGATCGCGGCTCCAGAGCCGTGACCGCCCGCAACCGCTTGATGAATCTCTCCGAGACCGTATCGCTGATGAACGAAGAGCACGGCAATCATCAGTTATTCGTGACTTTGCTGCGGCCCAGCGTGACCGCCCGCATGGACGACAAGACGCTTCCGAACGTGCCGCTGTCGGTGCTGAACGTGATGCGGAAGACGGCTGGCCGCCGCGTGGGGATCGAGAGGGAGTCGCCTCTTTACCAGAGCGCCATGTCGTTCGATTCCATCGTGAGCGGAAGCTATAGCATCAGCCTGCAAGTGCGGTGACGAAGACTTTCATGGCCGGCCGCGGGAACGAGAAGGAATATGATTTCTCGAAGGGGGAACGCGGGAAATTCTACCGGCCGGGTGTCGAACTCAATATCCCGGTTTACTTGGAGCCCGGCGTGGCCAAGGTTGTCCAAGAGCTCCAGAAGCCAACCGCGCAAGCTCAAGATCCGGTAGCGAACGGGGAAACGCCAGTTCGTTAGCTGTACTGAACAACTGCTGACTGAAAGTCGCCTGAAAGGCGGTGGGTTTGGACCTGGTGATTGAACTAACAACAGCGCACCACGCGAGTGGCTTCGCGTAGCGCCGCCGTTACTTACCTAGGGCACGGATCCGTCCATAAACCAGTATTCGCAACTTCGAGTTGGTATCAACCTCCCGTAGAGCGGGGCTCGGAGAAGAGCGCGGACTTCCGTCCGCATCTGTGTCCGGCCGTCTGAAGTCTTCTGTCATAGTCGGCAACGATTTGACTATCCCAGCACTAAGGGCCCAGCTTGAGGCCCTCACACGGTTTGCCTCGCTATAATTAGCATCGAACAGCGCATCACTGTCTAGCAAAGATCCATGCAACCTGAATTATGCACAGATTCGGCGTAGCCATCGCCGATGGAGTTGTGGCGGTAGCGGCAGTCGTGTCAACTCAGTGATTTAGCAAGTCGTCTTTTCCTCTGTTTCCCTCCCTGTTTGAGCCGCCTGCCAATCCCGGCGGGCAAAAGCGGGCGGGCAAGCGGCGTGTTCCCAGTACGTTGCGGCGAGTGCATGAAATTTTATGCATGGAGCGCCCCTCAACTCAGCGCACCCTCCACCACCGGCGCGAAGCTCGATCCCGGTGGCCCCATCGCCCGCAGCCGCCGCATCAGCCGTTCAAACAGGCCCTTTTCCTCATAATGATCGCTGTAGCTGACACCCGTTCTGCCGGCGTGCCGCCAGATCTTGGCCGCCACGAACAGAAAGCGCAGCCGCGCCGTCGCCAGGGTGGTGTGCCGCAGTGTCTCCACGCTGGCTTGGGCTTCGCGGTTGAACAGCAGCAGCCAGCAGTTGAGGTTGTAGGCCAGCATGGCCAGCTGAAAGTGATTGCGGTTCATGTCAAAGCGGCGCGAGGGATGGGCCGCCAGCCCGGCGTCGTTGTTGGCCTCCTTGATGAGGTTCTCGGCTGCGGCGCGCTGATTGTAAAACCACACCACCGCCGCGATCGGTTCGGCCAGGTTGGTGACAAACACGCGGTAGGTGTAAGCGCTGGTGGCAAACAGCTGGTATTGCTCGGCCGCGCCGGCCGCGGGTTCGTTTTCGTAACGCAGCGCCAGGAAACGACAGGCCCGCGCCCAGCCCTGCGGCTGGTAGAGGAATTCGCATTCCGCATCCGCATCGCTGTGGGGCGAGGGCTTCCAGGCCGCTTGCTGCAACTGCTCGACCAGCCGCCTGGTCTTGCGCGCCACGATGACGAACTGACAAGCCGCCTTTTCATAGGCCTCCACCGCCTCCCAGCAATAAAACCCGGAATCGGCCCGCGCCAGGATTTTCTTCACGCCGTGCGGCAAAGCCCGAAAGGCGCTCTCGAGGTGGGCGGCGATCTGCCGGCCCGTGGGCCGGTCGCCGTTGCGCAACCCGCCCATCAGGTATTCGCGCGTCTCGGCCAGGAAAGTCAGTATCGGCTGGTAGCTGCGCTTGCCCTTGTTCTTGGGGTTGTAACTCTTGCGCCCGCCCATCTGGCGGCCGTAGAGCGTGTGCACGGTGGTGTCGGTGTCCAGCGTCACCGTCTCCAATTTCACCTGGGCCGCGGCCCAGACTCGTTCCCGCAGCTGGCGCTGAATGGAAAGGATCTGCTTCGCCACGTTGAGGTGCAGCGAGGCCAGAAAGCGCCACAGCGTGGACTGCGGCGGCAGACGCGTCACTTGCAAGATGCCGGTCAAGATGGGGTCGCGGGCGATGAAGCGGAGTTGGTTCAGCCGCGCAAAGCCGACATAGAGGCCCAGCACGAGGGCCAGCACAAACTGGTAGAGGCTCATCACACGGGTGATTCGTTTGTTCGTGATGGTTTCTTCCAGCAGCGCCTGGAAGCCGAGTTTTTCGAGCAGGGTGGCGACGGGCAGCAAGCCGCCGTAGGGAGTCAGATTCTTGCCGCGGAAGTGATAAGGCGTGGCAGCCCCGATTTTATTGGGCCGCGGGGCCCTCGCGCCCCGGCCTTGTTTGACGGGCCTTCGGGAGCTATGCTGTTTTCGCTTGGTAACCATTTGGGTGACCTCCTTGGGGTTGACTGGCGAAGCTGAAATCTTTGCCAGCCTACCTTATTACCCCATGTTTTCGGGGGTCCCCCAAATGGCCCCTGGCGGCTCAGCCCTCCTCCGGTGCACCCCGCAGTGCATAATTCAGGTGCAATGTTTGTGGCGCCTAATTGTGTTCGCGGGGGTTTTTTCAGTGATATGCCCCGCGCAGACGACGCAAGGTCTCATCGCGGGGCGGGTTGTGGACTCGCAAACGGGCCGCCCCATCTCGGCGGGGCAAGTCAGCTATGAAAAGCCCGCGACGAATGCCCGCGGCCAGGCACTGACCACCACAGCGGGTTACTATGCGCTTCCGCTGCTCTCTCCGGGCCTCTACACCATTCGCATAACCGCTGATCAATACCAGTCACAGGAAGTTCACGAGCTAGAACTGCCGGTTGCCGGGCGGATCGACCTCAACTCCAGGTTGCGGCCCTTGACTGACATTTGGGAGCAGGGCCGCTACCGCAGCGTCTTCTTCCCGGAGACAGAAGCCGTTCTGACTTTCTACGGCCCCGACGTCGATACCAGCCGCATCGGCTCGTTCGCCGCCAATGCAGGGAGCCGCGGCACGCTGGAG
Source organism: Bryobacterales bacterium (assembly GCA_965226185.1). GTDB lineage: Bacteria > Acidobacteriota > Terriglobia > Bryobacterales > UBA6623 > CBDCYS01. The sequence goes on along the minus strand of CBDDCT010000006.1, from coordinate 1,734,942 downwards.
GCAACCGTTTCGCAAGCCATTGACCCGGTTGAGCTGCGGGCGCTGCCCTTCGCCGGCCGTGATGTCTACACGATGCTCGTCACCCAGGCCGGCGTGACGGCGGACACCACGACCGCTCGCGGGCTCGGTTTATCCATCAACGGGCAGCGTCCCTCCGCATCGAACTTCATGCTCGACGGTTTGGAGAACAACAACTATTTGGTCACCGGTCCCTTATCAGCTCTGGCGCCGGAGGCCGTGCAGGAGTATCGTGTCTCGGTCAGCAGCTTCTCTTCCGAGTACGGCCGAACAGCGGGCTACTTGGCCAACGCCGTAACCCGTTCGGGCGGGAATGAATGGCACGGAATCGGTTACTTCAATCTGAAGAACGAAGCGCTCAATGCGAACGATTTTCAAAGCAACCGGCGCGGACTCGACCGGCGGCCCAACAAGGAATCCCAACTGGGCTATCACGCCGGCGGACCGCTTCGGCGCGACTCGCTTTTCTTCTCCACGGCGTTTGAGTACTTGCGTACCCGCAACCGTCAAGAATCGGTCGATATCAAGGTCCCCGCACCCGGCTTTGCGGAATCGTTCGCAGCCCCGGACAGCCTAGCGCGGCGCTTGTTGAGCGAGTTTCCGGCTCCGGCGGCCGGCCCGGGCGATGGCATCACTTCCAACCTCACCGTTAGCCCGACCACTTCGATCAATCGTTACCTGACGCTGGCGAGGCTGGATTATGTCTCCCCGGCGGGCGGGGACCGTTTGATGGGGAGGCTGGCCCTTGCGCGGCTGAGCCGTCCGGATTTCATTTGGAGCCCCTATGAGGCCTTCACCTCGGGCCTCGATCAGCCGACGAGCAGCCTGGCTTTCCAATACATAAAAGACCTTCGCCCGAACCTCATCAATGAGCTGAGGCTGGGCTGGAGCCAGGACGATCTTCGCTGGAACCGCGCCCATCCCGAGGTCCCGACGCTGGTCGTGGCCAGAACTCTTCAAGCCCCGGGTGACGCTCCCGAGGATGCGCTTCGACCCACGCTGCTGCCGGGAAGCGGGGCGTTCTACGAGTTTCAAAACGAAAGCCGGAATTTGGAGCTCAATGACAACTTGATCCTGGTGCAAGGCCGCCACATCATCAAGCTTGGCGGTGGATTTCTGTTCCGGAACATGCAGGGCTTTCTGACCGCGGGGCGGGACGCCCGCTATATCTTCGATGACATCATTTCATTCGCATTCGACCAGCCGAGATTCTTTTCCGCATCCCTGACCCGGGGCGATTTGCCGCGGTTTCAGCAGCCGAATTTCGATCGTGACTATCGCACCAGGCAGTTTTTTCTCTTTGTCCAGGACACCTTCAAGCTCAGCTCGCGGCTTGTGCTGAACCTGGGACTGCGCTACGAAAACTTCGGATCACCCTCCAATACAGGCGAAGTGAAAGACGCCATCGTCGAACTTGGGCAGGGAGCGAGTTTTCCTGAACGGCTACAATCTGAATCCACCGCACTGTCGTTCCCGCCGGCGGGTGACCAGCAGCTTTACAACCGCGACAACAATGACCTGGCCCTTCGCTTGGGGTTCTCCTACGATCTGTTCGGTGACTCGCGAACCGTCGTCCGGGGCGCGTATGGCATTTTCCACGACAGGCCGTTCGACAATCTCTGGCAGAACCTGCGCAACAACAACTTCGTTCTGGGTACTTTTCCCTACCGTCCGAGCGCGGACCCGGACGGTTATCTCGCCGAGGTTTCGAGCGTCTTGCCCGCCTACGAGGGAAGCACATTCTCGATGGACTTCCCCGGGCTCACTTTGTTCGACCCGAACCTGAGAACCGGATACGCGCAAAACTTCTTCGCTGGAGTCCAGCGTGAGGTGACCGATAGCTGGAATATCGAGCTCAATCTTTTGGGCGCTTTGGGGCGCAAACTCATCACCACGGATATCGTCAACCGGCAGTTCAGCTTGCCGCTCGATGAGACAACGGGGGGACGGCTCAATCCGGCGCTTCCTGATATTTCTTATCGCGCCGGGCAGGGATCGTCCAGCTACTACGCCTTCACGGCAGTGAGCCGCTATCGGACCCGGCGCGCGCTTTTCCAGTTGTCCTACACCTGGGGTCACACCATCGACAACCAAAGCGACCCGCTGCTGGGCGATTTTTTCGACCTGAGTTTTGCCGGTGCGGCCTCGGCCGGCAGTCCGGGCAGCCGCGCCTCGTTCGCCCGCCAATTCGACAGCGGCGCCGACCGCGGCAATGCGGACTTTGACCAGCGTCATAACTTGGTTTTTTACTCGATCTGGGACTTGCCCGGCCTTGCCGGCTCCAGCAAAGCGGCTGCGCTGTTCCGCAACTGGAAGTTCGCTCAGATCGCGGCCTTTCGCACGGGTTTCCCCTACACCGCGTTTGCCGCCTCGAGGGCTTTTGGAGGCGGCGGGCAAATCATCAATCAGCGTGCCGATATCGCCGATCCAGGCCAAACGGAAACCGGTCAGGGTACGGCGATTCCCGGAGGCGTGCGTTTGTTGAATCCGGTCGTGGGCGAAGGATTCACGCAGCCGGGCGCGAGCGTTCTGGGCAATAGCGGGCGCAATGCTTTTCGCGGCCCCGGGCTTTACAACATTGACCTCTCCTTGAGCCGCTTTTTCAGACCAGCCTGGCTAGGCGAATCCGGCCGCCTGACTCTTCGCGCGGATGTGTTCAATGTCCTCAATCACGCCAACCTCAACCAGCCTTCCGGCTTAGTGCTTGGGTCGGAGGCGTTTGGCAGCGCCCTGTTCGGACGACGAGGCCGTGACTCCGGCTTCCCGGCCTTGACGCCTTTCAACGAGACGGCCCGGCAGATCCAGTTGATTCTGCGAATCGAGTTTTGAGACCGTTGAGCCGTTGAGCCGCTGAGCCGTGAAGCTGTTGAGCCGTTTGGCTGTTGAGCTGTGGATCCCAGAGCCTTTTGAGCCGCGAAGCGGCGCAGGATCGTAGCCCAAGGGTGGAGCGAAGCGGAACCCTGGGTCCGAAACCCATCGAGGGGCAAGCCCCGGACGGGGCGCAGGAGCAAACCGGCTCGTTCGTTTCCGCGGAGAGCGATGTTCGGCCGGCTGTCAACGATGCCCGAAACAAGACCACACGCCATGCAACAAAAACTGTTCGCGGAACTGCTATGGCGTCTCTCACCGAACGCCGCGCCGGTCTCCGGGCCGGCGTAGAGCGCTATGCCGGAAATTCGCTTACTCCAAGTTCGGGCGATAACGCACTACTTCCGCCGGGGCTAGGGCTTTTTTTCGTGCCTGTTTGACTTGCTCCGGCCGAATGCTTCCGAACTCCGCCGGCAATCGCCCTGAGTTTCCCCAAGCGGTGCGCACGTGTTCAGAAATCTTGGCGATCTCCGCGTGGCTCAAGCTCGAGAAACCGGGCATCACGCCTTCAAACTCGCGGTCACCCACTTTGATCGGCCCGGTCAATCCGTAAAGCACAACCAAGACGTTGTACAAAGGATCTTCCAGCAGATGCGGATTTCCCGCCAGCGGCGGCGCCTGTTCAAGTCCGCGCCCATCTTCTCCATGGCAAGAGCTGCAGAATGTCTTATAGAGTTCGGATCCAGTTTGCTCCTCTGCTGACTCGGGCTCGTCTGCGGTCGTCCCGGCTGGAGGCGGATTCGGACCCAGGTAAGTGGCAAGGTAGTCGAGGATGACGCTGTACTCCGCTTCAGGAAGCCTCATCCCCAAGCGCTCCATGTCTTGGAGCACTTGTTCCCATAGCGCGCGGCTGATACCGGCGGAATCCGTCACGACAGACATCTCGTGACAAGGCCGGCATTGGGCGTAAGTCAAGTCCGCCCCCTTCCCTTTCGGAAGACTTTCCTCGGCCCAGGCCGCGGAAACAGCGAGGGTGGTTGCCAGAAGGCTGATTCGATAGAGGAGTTTGATCCTCGGCAAATCCAGGGCCGATTTGCTCGCGCGGATCATGTTTCCTCGAAGGGATCGAGTGTCTCCCAACGTGGACGAGCCGCGACCAAAGAGGGTCCACGGGGGTGGACGGGATGGAGACGCAACCCCGATGAAGCGCGGACTTCCGTCCGCGCCTCTGTCCGGCCGTCTGAAATTTCCTGCCACAATCGGCGACGATTTGACTATACAGATACTACGAGACGGAGACCGTGATCTTGTCTACCCCATACCACTCGTAACCGGATGGATTCCATTGAATGGCTCCGTCCAGCGGCTGCCCCCGCCCCAGAGCGTCCCAAGCACGCACCCAGATCTCGACGTCTCCCGAGGGCAGCTCGATCGAGGCCGTCCAGGGATACCAAGCGTAGAGGCTCGAAGGGGCTTCGACTTCCGCTTTTTGCCAGCTTCGGCCTTGATCCAGTGAGACCTCAACCACATCCAGCTTCACGTCTCCGTCGTTCCAGGCCACGCCGGTGACCTTGGCGCGGCCGGACTTCAGCGCATCGCCGCCGGCAGGGCTCCATATCATGCTCTTGACCTTTTGACGCCATGTGGGAATCGTCTTTTCAGGAATGATGCCTGCCTCGCTGCCCGGCGCGATCGGCTTGCGGAAAGTACGATAGCGGCGCAAATGGTGATGATTGCTGGACTCTTCCGCTTCGAAGCGAAGCCGGCTGAGCCACTTGATGTTCATCGTGCCGAAGTACCCCGGAAGAATCAGACGTACCGGACCGCCGTGGATCGCCGGGATCGGCTCCCCATTCATTTCCGTCGCGAGAAGCGCGGTCTCTAGCACGTCCCGCAGGGGAACACTGTGTTCGAAATCAGGCGCCGTCGCTACCTGGGGCGCGTCCTTGCCCTCGGCAGTCAGAAACTTGGCCTTGGGATCCACCTTGATTCCTAATTCCGCGAGAAGCGTGGTCAGCGGGACTCCCTTCCAGCGAACGTTTCCCACCCCGCCTTTTGCCCACTGCGTCCCTCTGGTTCGTACCGACCCGCTGTAAAAAGACCGGCCGTTCCCCGAACACTGCAACACGAGTTCTCGCTCGATCTGCTCATATCCCGACAAATCCTCGACGGCGACCGATCTAGGCTCGCTCACCAATCCGGATAACTCGACGTTCCAGCCATCAGCGGGTATTGGATCGAGAGTCAAAGCTCCGGGCAACTCTTGGTTGTTGCGGACGAAAAGGATCTCTTTCGGTGTGAGCCCGTGCTCCCGCAGCAGCGGAATGGGTGTTTCAAGGACTGTCGGCCGGCTGTTGTGAACGATCAGGCTTTCGTTCTTTCCGATCCCGGACAAGGTATTCTTCGTCTCTTGACCGAAAGCTGAGCGAGTAAAAAATGTCTGGCTGACAGCAACTCCGCCAGCTATACTCCGAAGGAACGTTCGGCGATCCGGAGGAAACATCCGTTTCTTGAAAGTCATTACTCTTCTTCCCGGTGAAATCTAGACGAGCCTCTCTAGTTTAGGCGCGGATCGTCCTTCTTTGCGCTTCTTCGCGCGCGGTGCTCGCCCTGAACACGCCTGCCGATGCTCTTGATGTCCCGGCCAGTCTAGCCGAGCCAGGGCTGCCACGCAACTGTCCTCGCACCGGTATCACGCTCGAGACTCCGTTCGCTGCCGTTCCGGCCTTCGAATGCTGTCCTGTCATGGTGTTCCGGCGACGCCAGGGGCACTCGGCTGACAGCTCCGCGAGTCTGAGGGCCTACCGCTTTGACTCTCGATCTACTCGGATGGCTCGCCGATAAGCGGCAGTGGACGAAAGCGAGCCTCTGGGGGAGCGCTCCAAAGCAGCCGCTGACCGTCGTAGAACATCATGACGGGATCTCCATGCTGATCGCGAGTCCAGACGCCAAGGGTCTTGCCTTCCTCATCGACAAGCTGAAATCCTTGTGCCTTGACGATCTCCGATGAATGAACCTGAGCCGGCGCGGACTGCGCCGAAACCGCATCGTTGCTGGACAGCCGCTGAGAAACAGTTCCTCCCAGAAAACCGAACACCAGCGCGACAATGGCAATTCCGAGATTTTGGTTCTTGAGCATACACGTCTCCTTGCAGGGTTAAACGTGTTGCCAGTCGGCCCGGTTACAGCAAGATTCGTTGCCTCAGCATGCCGCTTGACCCCAGTGGCTCCACTACGACCCGGAGGTTCGCCGGCGCCTTGGGGCCGCGGCAGTCGAGCGGACAAGCGGCGACCCAGTCCCTAGAGCTTGTTGTAGTGGGTGCGCCAGTCCTCGCCCGCGCGGCCGTTCAGGTCCCAAACGACTTCGCCGTCACGCAGGGTGAGCTCGCATTCAAGCCGCTTGGTCCCCATGGCGCGGGCATTGCGGACGTCGAGGAATCCGAATCTTCCGTGCTCGAGGCGAATGACGCTGATATCAGCGCCGGAGCCCACGCTGAGATGACCTAAGTCCTCGCGCTTGATCTGCGAGGCGGGATGGGCGGTTGACATCTCGATCACGTCATGGAGTGAAATGCCCTGATTGAGGATCTTCGACATGACGTTCAGCATGTTCTTCATGCCGTCGTTCATGCTGCTGATGTGGAGATCGGTCGAGATCGAGTCAGGAATCCAGCCTTGGCGAATCGCGGGGGCGGCCTGGCCCCAGGAAAAGCTGCCGCCGCCGTGGCCCACGTCGAACTTGACGCCTCGCTTGCGGGCTTCAAACAGATAGGGGCGGACCTTGCCGTTGTCGTCGAACATCGGCACTCGCGAGAGATACATGTGGGTATACATGTCACCGGGCCTGAGACGTTTGGTCACTAGTTCCTCGAAGGGTCTCTCCGCGGTGAAGCTGCCGAAATCAACCATCACGGGTATGCCCGCCAGGTTGCCGGCCTTCACCGCCCGATCGACAGCCGTCCACACCGGCGCCTCGAAGTGAGCGGTCTTGATTCCGACGACAGTTTCCGGGTACTTCTTGGCCGCATTGGCCGTGGCTTGGGCATCCATATCGTCCTGGTCCTGCTCAATCGCGCCTCCTCCCATGCCATGCCCGACGATATTGAGCATCGCCAGCACGCGGGTCTTCGAACGGTCGATGACACGGTCTTTGAAGTCGGCGAAGTTTCGCCAGCCTGAGCTGCCGACGTCGACCACGGTCGTGACGCCGCTGCGGAAGGTGAAGCCGTCCGGATAAACGCTGTTGTCGCCGGAGTAGGCGCCACGCATGCCGGTGCCGGCGTAAACATGAACGTGGATGTCGATCAGCCCGGGAGTGACATAGAGTCCGGAGACGTCAACGGTCTTGGCGGCTTCCGAAGGATGAATACTGCCGGCCAGCCGGGCGATCTTGCCACCGGCGACCGCAACGTCTTGCAGCCGGTTGATTCCGTTGCGCGGGTCGATCACGTGACCTCCCTTCAGCAAGAGGTCGTAGCGGGGTTGAGCCGCAGCCGTCAGTGTCAGAATCAGGAGTCCGGTGATCAGAGCTGTCTTGTTCATTGAGAACCTCGCATCACAAATATTGATGCCGATATTCTAGCCGACATCCGCCGATGGTGACGATGGTCTCCCGCCCACGGCAACTGAACACGAGCCGCGGTCTCCCGCGCCAAGCTATATTGAGATGGATTGCATCGGCGGCTTCTTGATCCCTGTCCTCTTATCTGGTCTGGAAGAGGGACGATCGCAACCCGCCGACAGGCCAAGCCAAATGGACCTGAAGAAAACACTGCAACGCAAAGTCGGCAAGGCGATTCACCAGTACAAGATGATTCGCGACGGCGACCGCATCGCCGTCGGCGTTTCGGGCGGGAAGGATTCGCTGACACTGCTTGACGTCCTGCTGCAGCTACAGCGAAAATCACCCGCCAAATTCAGCGTCCATGCCTTTACGGTCGAGCAAGGAAAGTTTCTGAGGCCGATTGAACCGCTGGGCGAGTACATGAAGAAGCGCCATATCCAGTGGACCTGCTACCGGGACGAGCCCTCGTTCAAGCTGCTCGAGGATCAGCCCGAGCACGGCTGCGATCTCTGCAGCCGCTTTCGCCGCCGGGCGGTCTATGAAATCGCTTCGAACCTGGGAGCGAACGTCGTTGCCCTGGGTCACACTGCCGATGATTTCTGCGAAGCTCTTCTGCGAAACACCCTTTACACGGGGCGGTTGAGCTCTCTGCCGCCGGTCACGGCTTCGCGCTCCAAGGATTTTCGGCTGATCCGGCCCCTGGTTTACGTCTCCGAGGAAGTGACGAGCGCTTACGCGGAAGAACAGGGAATGCCGATCACTCCCTGTGTTTGCTCCCATCGCACCGGAACCGTGCGACGCAGCATGCGCGAGTTCCTGGACCGGGTCAAACAGGACCATCCCCGAGTGCTTGAAAACATGTTATCCGCGATGAGCCGAATCGATACTCAGCGCTTGCTGGACCGTCGGTTCCTGGATCTGGAAGACCCGGTTCCTGGATCTGAAGACAATGACATGCCGCCAGAAGCTGACGCGGCGGCGCTGCCGATTCTCATCGAATCCACCGTCTGAAAAACATTGTAGACTTGAGGTTTGAGCGAGTGGTCACTCCGCATTGACGCCCGGACCGTTCGGTCCTCTCCATCTCTTCCCAACGGCGCATGATCACGCATCGACGTTCAACTTCTACATGACCGCGCATCGACGTTCAACTTCGGACGGTGAAGTGCTAGCCACGGTTCAGAAGGTCTTCACCGTTGTATTCTTGTTGTTCGTCTTCCTGCTTGGAGTCAAAGGTCTGGGAGACGGCTTCAAGCTGCTCGGCCGTGATTTCCTGCAGGCGTTTTTCGCGGCGACCGAGAATCCTTTTATCGGGCTGATGGTAGGGATACTGGCCACCACGCTTGTGCAGAGTTCTTCGGTTACCACCTCGATGGTGGTCGGACTCGTGGCTGCTCCGGAAAATCCGCTTCCGATTGCCAACGCAGTACCGATGATCATGGGCGCGAACATTGGCACGACGGTGACCAACACGGCTGTTTCGCTCGCCCACATTGCCCGCCGGGACGAGTTTCGCCGAGCATTCGCCGTGGCCACTTGCCACGACTTCTTCAACTTCATGACGGTGGCCATTCTGCTCCCGCTGGAGTTGATGACGGGTTACCTGCGCAGTGCCGCCACGGCTTTAGCCTCCCTGCTCGCGGGAACGGGAGGCTACGAATTTGACAGTCCCCTGAAAACCGGCTTAAAGGTTTCGTTCCAGCCTGTCATTGACCTGAGTAAAGCACTGTTTGAGGGGCAGCAGGCCCAGGGTGTCCTCATCATCCTGAGCAGCGGCGTGCTCATTGTCGGCGCGCTTTTGTTGCTGGTCAAAGTCATGCGGACGGCAATGCAGAGCCAGGTTGAGGCCTACATCACGCAATTTCTCGGGCGCAGCGCGGTGCTATCAATCTTGTTCGGTGCGATCGTTACCGTGATGGTGCAGTCGAGTTCGATTACGACCGCGCTGCTGGTACCCTTGGCCGGAGCCGGAGTCGTCACGCTGGCGCAAGCCTTTCCGCTGACGCTGGGGGCCAACATCGGCACGACGGTAACGGCTCTGCTGGCATCCCTTGCGGCGGCCGGGGAGAACGCCGAGGCGGGAGTGATCATCGCGCTCGTGCATCTGCTGTTCAATGTGACGGGAATCGTGATGATCTACCCGATAGCGGCCATCAGGAACATCCCCTTGGCCGGGGCCCGTTGGTTCGCCGAAATAGCCGTGAAGTCGCGAAAATGGGCGCTCATCTATGTGCTTGTGCTGTTCTACGGCTTGCCGGCGTTTTTCGCTTTTCTAGACCGATATTTGTAGTGGACCGGAGGTAGCCATGCTGCAAGAATTGCTGAAGATTTTTCGCCCGGGAAATACCCTGAGCGTCATCGCCGACGACTTCTCCAAGATGCTCGGAATGGGCTGCGAAATGACGGCCACCGCGGGGAGTATCTATTTTCGGGAGTCCCTTCCGCCAGAAGTGCGGACCCGGCTCTACGAGAAAGATGTTGAAGTCAACATGCTGGAGCGGACGATCCGCAAGCACGTCGTCGCTCATCTTTCGGTACGCGTCAACACGCCGAATCTTCCGTATTGCCTGCTGCTGATGAGCCTGGTGAAGGACGTCGAACGAATCGGCGACTATGCCAAGAATCTCAGCGAAGTGGTGGACATCTATCCCGGCGAACTTCCAGACGACGATGTCGTCGCCGAGCTCCGGGAGATCCGCTCCGACGTGGAAGCGGGGTTTCAGGCCGCCAGCAAGGTGTTCGTGGAGTCGGACCGGGAATCCGCGCTGAGCCTCATCCGCAAAGGCCAAGACAGCGCCCAGCGCGCGGACGGATTGCTGTCCCGCATTGCACATCTCAACTACGACTCGGGAAAAACTACGGCTCTCGTGCTCGGCGCGCGCTACTACAAGCGCATCAACGGCCACCTGATCAATGTGCTATCGAGTGTCGTGATGCCCCTGCACAAAGTGGACTACTACGACGAAGACGAGATCACGGACAATTCCTGAGAGCTGGTTCATCACGAGAATCACGCCGCCCGCAACCCCGCGGACTCACGAAGTCTTGCGCGTAGTTTCTCGCCCCCAACGGCTCGCCAGTCGCGAATTCAGCAAGTTCGAGAGAAGCCCGTTGAAACGTTCTGAGGCGGCGGGCTGGCAGCCACTGAAATGTAGAAACTCCAGACGCCGGTCCGGCCGCCCGAACTTTGACCCGTCACTGGCGTTCCGGGCTCGGTTTCTTGCTAAGCAAAGAGCGCCTAGAATGGAAGTCTAGCCTCCCACGGAGCGGCAAATGATTGAAGAGCTTCAGACCTTCATCGCGGGCCTCGGCCTGAGCGAAACGCAGGCGACCAACATCAGCCGCGGCGCCGCGATCCTGGCTGTCGCCCTCATTGCCTACATTGCCAACTTCATCGTCAAGCGAATCATCGTCTGCGTGATGATCGGGGTCGTCCGCCGAACCAAAACGGACTGGGACGACCCGCTGGTCGAGCGAGGGGTTTTCACCAAGCTTTCCCACCTGGCGCCGGCGCTGGTGATTTGGGCCATGGCCTCGGTTGTCTTTCCGGGCTCGCAAGCCCTGATCACGCTAACGAAACGGGTGGCCGACGTTTACATGCTGATCATCGGCATCTTGGTGGTCAGCGCATTCCTGGACGCGGTCAGCGACGTCTACCAGAAGTTCGAGGTGTCGAAACGAGTTCCGATCCGGACCTACATACAGGTCATCAAGATCGGCGTCACCGTAGCCGCCCTCATCTTCGCGCTCTCCATCGTGATGGACAAAGAGCCCTGGGTCTTCCTCAGTGGAATCGGGGCGCTGACCGCGGTCCTCTTATTGGTTTTCAAGGACACGATCCTCGGTTTCATCGCCAGTATCCAGCTCGTCGCGCATGACATGCTTCGTCCCGGCGACTGGATTGAAATGCCCAATTTCGGCGCCGACGGCGACGTAACGGAGATTACCCTCAACACAGTCAAAGTTCAAAACTGGGACAAGACAATCACCACCATTCCTACCTATGCCTTGATCTCCGACTCTTTCAAGAACTGGCGAGGCATGAGCGAATCCGGCGGGCGGCGCATCAAGCGCTCAATCCACATCGACGTCAACAGCATCCAGTTCTCGACGCCGGAAATGATCGAGGAGTTTTCAAAGATCGAACTGCTCCGGAACTACATCGAAAGAAAGCAGCAGGAGCTGTCCGACCATAACCGGCGGAAGGGCATTGACGAAAGCGTCCTGGTCAACGGACGCCGCATGACCAACGTCGGAACCTTCCGGGCTTATTTGATCGAATACCTGCGGCGTCACCCCAAGATCCACAACGAAATGACTTTCCTGGTTCGCCAACTCCAGCCCACCGATAAGGGACTGCCGATCGAAATTTACGTCTTCAGCAACGACCAGCGCTGGGTGCAATACGAAGACGTCCAAGCCGACATCTTCGACCACATCTTCGCCGCGCTGCCCGAATTCGGCCTGCGTCCGTTCCAGAGCGCCACGGGACACGACATCGTTGGAGCCGCGGAGGGATTGAGGGCAAGCGGAACCGCGTGATTTCTTACTGCCCTATATTGCAGCCTGCTTGGGTCGAAGCGAATCTTTAAGCGGTTAGGCTTCGAGACGAGTGAAAGGAGTCCGTATTGTCGCAGCCGCCCATCCACAACTTATGGTTGTTTTCTTTATCGGTTGTGCGATTGGGCTTGCCCACCAGCTGCATCCCGACCAGATACTTCTCTGCGTAGCGATTGCAATAGCGGACTATTCCAAGAAACAACCAAGACCCAAAAGTCAGCCGCACGACCAAAGACTTGGGAATCTGGTCGGAGACCTCTAGTTGAATGCCATCCTCGGATACGTTCTTCACCAAGACCGCGGAGCGGTGCCCCCTGCCCCACTCCAGCGTGCCGGCCTCGTTGACCGGTTGGCGCTCCTGCCGCCGTCGCTCGACAGGAACCTTTCCTCCCGGATTTCCACTTTAGTTTCGGTTCTGCTAACCATCGGGTGACCTCGGACGCCTTTATTTATGCGGGTTGAAAAGCAATCAAGGCGCTGAGGAGATCAACACCCAATGGGTGAAAAAGAAAACAAGCCGTTCCAGCTAAGCTTCAACGGCTTATTGAAAGTCGATTTCCAAGGATCGCGCGTCACTTCCGATGGCGGGCTCATTCTCGTCCGCGAGCTGGACGAGCGACTCGGGCTCGGGAAGCTGATCGACGAACATCTCAGTGACCCACGGCAAGGCTCGAACAAAAAGTTCCCGTTCGCCGATCTGCTGCGGCAGTCAGTCTACTCTCGGCTGGCCGGCTACGAGGACCTCAATGACGCCGTGCGAGTATCCGCCGATCCGACCTTTCGCTTGATCGGCTCGCAGAAGAACTGGGATCGCGGCGGGGCACTGACCTCGCGACTGCAGAGCTTCGAGACGGAGATGCTGGCGAGCGAGGAGAACTTGCTGGGGCTGATGGCTGTGAACCGCGAGCTGGTGGCGCAAGCCGAGACGCAAGACGACTCCGAGCGCGTCGTTCTCGACATGGATTCGACCGAAAGCCCTGTCCACGGCCAGCAAGAGGGCAGTGCCTACAACGGCCATTTCGAGTCGGTCTGCTACCACCCGTTGTTGTTGTTCAACCAGCACGGCGATTGTCTGGCCGCCAAGCTGCGTCCCGGCAACGTGCACAGCGCTGAGGACTGGAACGAGTTGCTGCTGCCCGAGATCGAGCGCCAACAGGCTGCGGGCAAACAGGTCACCTTCCGGGGCGATGCGGCCTTTGCCAAGCCGGAGATTTATGAGTTTTCGGAGGAACGCGGAGTGCAGTACGCCATTCGCATTCCGGCCAACAAGAGCTTGGAATTAGCGATCGAAGACATCTTGTTTCGCCCGCCGGGCAGGCCGGGTCGCAAGCCCTTGGTGCGCTACAAGAGCTTCCGCTATCAGGCGCAGAGTTGGTCGAAGCCGCGACGCATTGTGGCCAAGGTCGAGCATCATCTCGGTGAGCTGTTCCCGCGGGTCGGATTTATCGTGACCAACATGAGCTTGCCAAGCCGGTCGGTAGTGCGCTTCTACAACAAGCGCGGCACGGCCGAGCAGTGGATCAAAGAAGGCAAACAGGCCACGCACTGGACGCGGCTTTCGTGCCATCGCTTCCGGGCCAACGAAGTGCGACTGCAACTGAGCGTGCTGGCCTACAACCTGGGCAACTTGTGGCGGCGGCTTGGGCTGCCGCACAGGATCAAGAGCTGGTCGCTGACGAGCTTGCAACAGCGGCTGATGAAGACCGGCGGTCGGCTGGTCAAGCACGCCCGGTATTATTGGCTGCTGCTGGCCGAGGGGCATCTGAACCGGCGGCTGTTCGCTGACATGCTGCACAGGATCTGGGCGCTGCCGCTGCCGAGCGGGTAGCGTTGACCGGGCGAGGATCAACAGTTTTCGGCTCCAAAAAAGTTTTTCAAGGAGCAGTGTCGGCCGGAGCGCCGTTCAGCCCGCTCAATCAACGTCTGTGAGCGGATGGATGAGCCCTGGCGCCTAGCGGCGGAGGTGATGTGCAGGGTTCAGCGCGGAAAGACGTGGTATTCGGGGCAGCGCGGGTGTATACTGTCGCCGTACCAGGGTCAAAATGGAAATCCTGGTTCCTAGACCCAGCAGGTAATTTCCACCAAGTTGCGTGCTATGGCGGATGATCGCCTTCGTCAGTTCTCCGTGCTGCTCAATCCACACGGTCTGCCCATCGGCAAAACCGCGAGGTGATACCATGCCCCCCCCCCTCCGAGGTATCGCGGATCTCGACCGTCTGCTCAAAGAACTCCCCGGTCTCCCCGATCCAGTGGAGGATCGCTTCTCCCTGAGCAGCAACGTGCGATTGCTGCCGACGGTTGGGCACTGGGGAGTTCTGCTCCTGCAACCGCTTTTTCGCAACCGGGATCAATGCCAAGACACTCTCGAATTCTCCCATGGTCCGTTCTTTCCTTCAGACACTTTCAACAGAAGCGGGGAGAGCTCCGTGACAATTGTTTTCTCCCAGCTTGTGTGGGTCAAATGTCTTTGAGTCGTAGACAGTATTAACTACATAGTGGTACTACGCAATAGGGTTAGGGGTGTAGTGCCATATTGGAAAAGCCTTAATACCGGCGTGGCAAACCCGACGGCCCCCTACACAGCGGGATCTTCCCTAAATTGTTGATTTCATGTAAGATGAACGTGCCAGTTTCATGCGAGCATTCCGCTTGTTCTCGCTCCCTCGTCTTCCTTCAAAATTTGTGAGATGGTTTCTAATCTTGACGAATCTGACGGCCAAGGCAGCGCGTAAACGATCGAGCGCCGCCTCGGTAGCCCCTTCGGAGGCTAGCTCGGACAGGATTGTCCGCGCCACTATGCCGCCAAGAATGGCGACACGGCAGGCAAGAAGCCGTGCGCTACGTCAGAAAGGCCATACTCGAGGCCCCTAGCGTGGCGCCCGGTGGGGTTCCAGCGCATCCCAGTCGAACTCGATTCCGTGGCCGGCACGCTCGGGAGCGGTCACGACCCCTTCATCGATCTCCAGGGGATGACGGATAAACGCCTCCAGGCCAAAACCGTGCGCTTCAAGAAACGACGCGTTCGGCACCGCCGCCAGCAGATGAACATGCAGATCGTGAACGCCGTGGGTGGTAACCGGCAAATTGTAAGCTTCGGCGAGGTGCGCGACCTTCATCCAAGCCGTCACCCCGCCCAGGTTGGATAGATCGGGCTCGGGGAAGGAGATGCCGCCGCCCGCGATCATTTTCTGGAACTCGTAAATCGAATGCAGATTTTCGCCCGTGGCGATCGGCAGGGCGCCGTCGCGCGCGATCCGCGCGTGACCCTCGATGTCGTCGGGAATCGTCGGCTCCTCGAGCCAATAGACATCGTGCTCGGCGAATGCCTTGGACGCGCGAATCGCCTGCTCCACGCTCCAGCGCATGTTGGCGTCCACGAGAAGCGGAATCTCCGGCCCCAGCAACTCCCGCATGGCGGCCACCCTCTCGACGTCCTCCGCCAAGCGCTCTCGCCCCACTTTCATCTTGATGGCGCGAAATCCGCGCTCAAGATTTCGCTTGGTTTGCTCGGCCAACTCATCGAGAGAGAAGTCCAGGTCGATCCCTCCGGCATAAACTCTTGCTTTTCCGGAATGCCCGCCCAACAGGCGCCACAGGGGCTCGCTGGCGAGCTTTGCCTTCAGATCCCACAGCGCCACGTCCACTGCCGAGATCGCGAAGACAGCGATTCCGCCGCGTCCCACGTAGTGCAGCCTCCACCACATCTTTTCCCAAAGCTGCTCGACGCGTCTGGGGTCGCTGCCCGCCAGCATCGGCGCCAAGTCCTTTTCAATGAGAGTCGCGATGGCCGCGCCACCCGTCTTGCCGACCACATAGGTGTAGCCCAGACCCTCGGCGCCGCCGGCCATCCGGACTCGGACGGTAACGACCCCGAAGTGTCGAATCTCGCCGTGTGTCGAGTCGCTCAAAACCGCCGGAAGCGGAATCTCGAAGTGGTCAACTTGGATCGAATCAATGTTCATGCCCTCACTCGCGGCCGCGCTGAAGCGGAAAAACAATCATAGTCTAACGCGGGCGAGCCACAGCCAATGGAGGGTTCCGTGCCGATGCCGGCTTGGGTGCGAAGAGGCTGAAAACCGCTCCCTGACGGTCGCGGCTCTGATTCTCGCTTCTCGAATTCCCGCCATGTTCAGCAAGAATCTAGCAATAGAGGTACAAGTTTCCCCCTGGGAAAACTTCCCGCCGCCGATAGTCCGGGCGGACGGTCCTCGATATAGTGAGAACCAATAGAGTGAGGGAAACGAGCCGAACGATCGACGCCCAGCAATTGCTGAGCCACATCGCCGCCGAGCCCCGCGGCCGCGCCAGCTTCAAGCACCTGGCCCGCCGGCTCGGCGTGCGCGGGAAACAATACGGCGACCTGGCGAAAGGGCTCAAAGACCTTGTCGCCGAAGGCCGCGTCGTCGAATTCCAGCGCGGGCACTACAGTTTGCCCGGCGCCGACTCCGAGTATATCGCCGGACGATTCAGGCTCCACCGTGACGGCTATGGATTCGTGACCCCGGACCGCCCCGTATCCGGTGTCGAGGGGGATGTCTTCATCCCTCCCCCCTGCACCGCGAACGCAATGCACCATGACCGTGTCGTGGTTCGCTTGGGCCGTGTGCCCGAAGACGGGCGCGCCGAGGGGCACGTTCACCGCATTCTGAATCGCACGCAGTCCTTCGTCGTCGGACTCTTCCATTTTTCCGAGCGGGGCAGCTACGTTGTTCCTCACGACGAGCGCATCCGGCGGGACATCCGTATCACAAAGGGTCTGGAGCTGCCCGCCGCGGAGCAGCAGGGCGAGCGCCTCGGCGACGCCCCAAAACCGAAAGTCTCCACGCCCGAGGAACTCGACGGCTGGATGGTGACCGCCGAGCTGATTCGATTTCCGACCCGCACACAGGAGGCTCGCGGCCAGGTCGTGGAGATCCTCGGACGTCCCGGCGACTTCGGTCTCGACGTCGAAATCATCATCCGCAAATACCATCTGCCGCACCGCTTCTCTCCGGCGGTGACCGCCGAGGCCGGGGCGATTGCTCCCGGGATTTCGGCGGCGGAGATCGAAAGACGGCGCGACTTTCGCGATCTCGACATCGTCACGATCGATGGCGAAACCGCCCGTGATTTCGACGATGCCGTATGGGTAGACCGTCTCGAGAACGGCAACTTCGCCCTGCAAGTCCACATCGCCGACGTCAGCCACTACGTTCGCCCCGGAAGCCCGCTGGACGAGGAAGCCCGGCTGCGCGGAACCAGCGCCTACTTCCCGGACCGCGCGGTTCCCATGCTGCCGGCCAAGCTGTCAACCGGCATCTGCTCGCTGAATCCGAAGGCCGACCGCCTGGTGGTCTCCGCTCTTCTGGAAATTGACAACCGCGGGAAAACAGTCAGCGCCGACTTCTGCCGCGGGGTCATCCGCAGCGTCGAGCGAATGACCTACACCAATGTCAATCTGGTTCTCGAAGGCGACCTGGTTCTCGAAGGAAACAATGAACAGTGCCAGCGCTACCGCGGCCTGGCCGGACGTTTCCAACTGATGAGTGAGCTGGAGCAGGTTCTCAATGGCCGGCGGCGAGAGCGGGGCTCGATCGATTTCGATCTGCCGGAGCCCATCATCGAGTTCGACGAGAACGGGATGATGCAAGGGGTCGCGCGGGCCGAGCGCAACATCGCTCACCGCATCATCGAAGAATTCATGCTGGCGGCCAACGAGGCGGTGGCCCGCTTCTTGGAAGAGAAGGGAGTGCCGGCTCTTTACCGTATCCACGAAAAGCCGGACGCGAAGCGGCTGCTTGAATTCCAACAACTGCTGACGACGTTCGGGCATTCGCTCGGGGTGGACCTTCCCGTGCAGCGCTTCGGCTTCAGCAAACGGAGACGAGACGGATCGAAGGGGCGCCACACCGTCGATGTTCCCCGCGGTGAGTTTGACATTAGTCCGCGCCACTTTCAAAAACTGATTGCCAAGCTCGAAGGCAAGCCCGAGGAGCGTATCCTGAGCCTCCAAATGCTTCGCTCGCTCAAGCAGGCTCGCTACAGCGAAACCAACGACGGCCACTTCGCGCTGGCCACCCCAACCTACACGCACTTTACTTCGCCGATCCGCCGATACCCGGATCTGGTCACTCATCGCATCCTGACCTCAATCCTGGAGGACGGTCCCACCAGCCCCTACGCTGATCCGGCCAGCGCGGGTCCTTACCAGCAGGACGAGCTGATGGCCATTGCCAACGATTCCTCCTTCACGGAAAGGAGAGCAGCAGATGCCGAGCGCGAATTGATCGACTGGAAGAAAGCGCGTTTCATGGAACGGCACCTCGGCGAGGAGTTTCAAGCGATGGTCGTCTCGGTGATGCGCTTCGGCCTTTTCGTCGAGCTGGAGGAGATGTTCGTCGAAGGGCTCGTGCCGACCGAATCATTCACTGAAGAGCGCTTCTCCTACCGCGCGAACCTGCAAGCGCTGGTCGCCGAGCACGGCAAGCAACAGTTCACGGTGGGCGACCGAATTCGGGTCCGAGTCGACCGCGTGAACTACGACGAGATGCGCCCCGAGTTCTCTTGCCTAAGCTCGGGCAGGCGCAATCAAGGTCAGCGGCGGCAAAGCCGCCGGAGTTAGTTAGCCTCAATACTGCTCACTGAGAGCCTTTCAGCCGCGAAGCGGCGCCGGGCGTAATCCCGCGGCATCTCCGTCGGGGATTTGAATTCGTAGCGACCCACGATGGCGCTTAGCCCGCTTTTCTCACCACGTGGCTAGGCGAAGTGCGTGAGAAGGCTGTCAGTACGAGGCGCGCGCCGCTCAGCGCCCCCACTCAACCAACGAGGCGTACTTGAACAGTACGGAGAGCACGGTGAGCAAGTGCAACGAAGTAATGGCGGGCCTATCGCGTGCTTCGGCCGTCAGGTGGGTAGAGTCGAGGACGGGCGCGGGTGCTCTGGACGCCTGGGGCGTCGTGGTCCCGTTTCCCGTCCCCGCTCATCGAACCGGACGTGCGGATTTCCCGCATCCGGCTCTCCGACCGGCTTCATCCCTCAAGCTGTCGCGGGCGGCGGTCCCAGGTGTATCCGGCGCAGGCGTACCACGCCCAACTTGCCAAACACCACCTGGTCGCTGAACTGCCGGGTGCCACGCGACGACACCTTCTTCCGCCTCCGCAAAAATCCTCGCACTCGCTCGCGCACGTGGTTGTCCACCGCCCGGTACGCCATCAACCGGGTCCCGTGGGAAAAGTAATTCGACCAGCCCGCCAACACTCGGTTGAGACGGCCTCGGACCTCCTCCCAGCGCCCCACTTCAGCCGGACGCAACACCTCGCGCACCTTCCGTCTCAGCCGCGCCACGCTCTTCCTCGACGGACTCGCTCCCAAATACCAATGACCATCCTTCTTGAAACGGTGCGGCCCGAACGTGTATCCCAGAAAGTCAAACCGCTCCTGGTTGGCCTTCACCAACTTCGTCTTCTCCTGGTTCAGGGTCAGCCCGATCCGCTCCATCGTCCGCGCGGTGAACTGCAGCGCCTCCGCCGCGCAACCGCGGCTGAGAATCACGAAGTCATCCGCGTAGTTAACGATCACGGCCCGAAACTCGCTTCCCTTCCCCGTCCGCCGCCAGTACTTCAGAAAACGGTTCATGTACAGATTGGCCAGCAACGGGCTAATGACGCCACCTTGTGGGGTGCCGCAGCGGCTTCGCTTGCCGCCCGTCATCCGCCGCTTCCCGTTTTCATCCCGCTCTTCGACCGGCGTCTTCAGCCACCTTTTGATGACGTTTAAGACTTGCCGGTCCGAAATGCGCCGTGCCACGCACTGCAGCAGCTCGGCGTGCGGAATCGTATCAAAGTACTTCGATAAATCGGCGTCGACTACATCGGTGTAGCCTTCACACAGCAGTTGATGCACTCTCCGGACCGCGTCGAGCGCGCTCCGTTTCGGCCGGTAGCCATAGGCCTCCGGGTCCAAGTCCGCCTCGAAGATCGGCTCGATCACCAGCTTGAGAGCGGTCTGCGCCACGCGGTCCCGAATGGTCGGAATCCCGAGCGGCCGCTGGCCGCCGCCAGGCTTGGGAATCATCACCCGCCGCACCGGCTGAGGCCGGTAGCTCTTCGAACGCAAGTCTTGTTGCAAGCTTCGCAACCACTCCGTCCAGTCCCCGGATTCGATCTGTTCAAACGTCACGCCGTCCACTCCCGGCTTGCCTCCGTTGGATTTCGCCAACCGGTAGGCGTGCTCGAGAATGTCACTGCGCCAGACCTTGTCCCACAACTGATAGAAGCGGAAGTTCGGCTCCTGCTTCGCTTTGAGATAAAGCTTCTTCCGCAGATTTCCGATCTTTTCCGGCGTTTTCAGACTCATGCCAATCACCTGACCTGTTCTGCTTCCAAAGCGTGCCGGAAGGCAGGGCCCTTCGCTCCACCGCAGTTACCCGGCTTCTTCGCTACCATGGCCCTGTCCGACTCCCCGCCGGGTCCGCCCTCCTTTCCGAGGACGGCGGAGTTGCGAGCTCCACCCGCCGGGGTCTCCCTTCCTGCACCGCGGTCTCCCTTGGCTGACATGCCGTGCCCACTACCCCGGCGGACCGGACCGGTGCAAATGTCGGTTGCTTCCCGGTCCGTGCGGCCTTCCCCGTATCTCAGGCGGGTCGGCGTCCGCGATTTCCCTTTCGAGGCCTGCTCAGGCTTACTGCGCGTTACGGCCTGCCAGCTTGCTCGCCCGGCTTTCCCCAGACTTTGTCACGAGGCTTCCGCCTGGCCAGTTACCCGGCCAAGCCGCTCGTCAGCTTCCATGCTTACCGACAACTACATAGGTGGGCTCCTTCCTCCCACAGGGTGTCCGCGCCGAAAAGGCGCACTGAGAAATGCGGGTTAAGAAGACGGATCCTGCCGTGGCTCGTTCCCGAAGTGAATTGTGCCACCGCCGATCCATCTGGTAACGTAACGTCTTACGAGTTTCTAAGATGTCGAAAGAGCAAACGCTGGCCTCGATCCTCGAAATCGGTATCGTGCCGATCGTGCGGGCCGACTCGGCCGAGAAGGCGCTGCAGGCTGCCAAGGCCATTTACCGCGGAGGCATTCGGGCGCTGGAAGTGACCATGACGGTCCCGGGCGCCCTTCGTGTTCTCGAGAACGTGGCCGACGAGTTTGGCGACCAGATCACACTCGGAGCGGGAACCGTGCTGGATCCCGAAACGGCGCGATCCTGTATGCTGGCCGGCGCGAAGTTCCTTGTCAGCCCGTCCGTGAGCCTGCCGACCATTGAAATCTGCAATCGCTATTCGGTAGTCGCCATGCCGGGAGCGCTGACGCCAACCGAGGTGGCCACGGCCTGGGACGGCGGCGCGGACCTGGTAAAGATCTTCCCGGCCGGCAATGTTGGCGGGCCCAGCTACATCAAGGCGCTCAAGGCGCCGTTGCCACAAGTTTTGATGGTTCCGACAGGCGGGGTCGGCATCGCCAACACCGCTGAGTTTTTCCGGGCCGGTGCTAGTGCCGTCGCCGTCGGCGACGCCATTGTGGGCAAGAAAGAATTAGCCGCCGGCGACTACGACAGCATCGAGGAAAAAGCGCGGCGGTTTCTCGGCGTCGTTACGGAAGCCCGGAAATAGATCAGCCGCCGTCTGACTCGCGGGCATGCAAGCTTGTGTCGCCTGTCCTATCTCACATCCCACAGGCAGCTACAGTCGCCCTCATCCGGCTGCGCTCGCTCGGCGACACCGTACTCACCACGCCGGCGCTCGCATTGCTGAAGCGCCATCGGCCCGATCTCCGCCTGGTGGTTGTCCTGGAGAAGCCGTTCGACGAGGTGATCGAGGGAAACCCCGACATCTCCTCCGTGATTTCGCTTCAGCGCGGCGCTCGCCTCTGGGACCGATACCAGGCCCTGCGCGCGATTCGTCAAGAGAAACCGAGCCTCTGTCTCAATCTCCACGGAGGTCCGGCCAGCGCATGGCTGACAGCCTTCTCCGGCGCGCGTTTCCGTGCCGGGTTTGAGCATTTCCGCCCCACCCTCCCCTACAACGTGCGGATTCCCCGAGCCCAGCGCATCTTGGGCCGCCGAGACAACGACGCGGTACATACCGCTGAGCACCACGCTTCCGCCATGTTTCACCTGGGCGTGCCTGTCACGGAAACACCCCGAGCGGTTCTCGGCGCCGAACACCCTACACGCCCAGGACCTTACGCCGTGCTCCACGTCGGCGCGGCTTACTTCACCAAGCAATGGGCCGCGGAACGTTTCCGTCGTGTCGCCCGCTGGATTCGCGACTCTTACGATCTCGATCCCGTGATCGTCGCGGGGCCCGGCGAAAGTGAGATCCTGGAGGAGTTCGCGGCGTTTGCGTCGTTCGGCAACTTGTCGATTCGAGCGTTGAAATCATTGTTGGCCGGAGCGCGCCTGTTCGTGGGCAACGATTCCGGCCCGGCGCATATCGCGGCGGCCTTCGGTGTTCCGTGCGTGGTTGTATTCGGTTCATCCAACTCCGCCGTGTGGCGCCCCTGGCAAACCGAGCATGAAGTGGTGGAAACGGATTGGGATTGCAAACCGTGCCCGGGGGACCGTTGCTATGCTTTTGACGAGCCGCGCTGTATTCTGTCGGTAGAGGCAGTGCAGGTCGAAAACGCCGTGAACCGCCTGCTCGCTTCCCCGAAAACCCCGTAATACTGCTCCCATGACCGAGCTGTTCCATCTCTTGAGCTACGTCCGGCCTTACTGGCGCCGGCTGTCGCTCTCGGTCCTGCTGATGGCGACGGTTGGCGCTTGCCACGGACTCGTGGCGCTGCTGATCGGCCCGGTGTTCGATCGCGTGCTGAATCCACAGTCGGCCGAGGCGCCCGTCGTTCTCTACCAAGCGCCGGTTCTGGGAGTCGAGATCTTGCTCGACGATCTCGTGCCGGCGGCGATCAACAACGTGTGGACGATGGTGGCTTTTGGGATCATCGTGGTGTTCCTCATCAAGGGATTGTGTGATTTCTTCGGGAATTACCTGGTGAACTTCGTCGGGCTGGCCGGTGTGCGGGATTTGCGCAGCGACGTCTACGGAGTCGTGCTGAACCAGTCCCCGGCGTTCTTCCAAAAGCAGCACACCGGGAAGCTGATGTCGTCGCTGGTGAACGACGTCGAAAAAATCCAGGTGGCCCTCTCGCATATCCTGGCGGACCTGCTGCGCCAGACGTTCATCGTCTTTGCTCTGCTATGGGTTTTGATCCAAACGGACTGGGTCCTTGCCGCCGTCAGCCTCACCGTGCTGCCGTTCGTCTTGCTTCCGACGGCGAGGATCGGCAAACGCATCCGCAAGTCCACTCGCCGGGCGCAGGACGATCTGGCCGAGATGACACAGATCTTGCAAGAGACCATCGCCGGCAATCGCGTCGTGAAAGCCTTTTCAATGGAAGGCTTCGAGATCGGACGGTTCCGGGAGGCGGCCGACCGCCTGTTTCGCAGCAACCTGCGTTACGTGCGCCAGCAGGCGGTTGCCTCACCCATCATCGAGGTGTTCGGAGCCCTTACGATTGTGGCGCTGCTGACCTATGCGCGCACTCAGATCAAGGCGGATGAGATGACCGCGGGGCAGTTCACGACCTTTGTCGTCGCTCTGCTCATGCTCTATCAGCCCATCAAACGGCTGAACGGTATCCACAATATCTTCCAGCAGGCCCTGGGAGCCGTCCAGCGAGTACTGGAATACGTCGCCCATCCCCATGACGTTAAGGAATCCGCCACGCCGGTCCAACTGCCGCCGTTTGCCCGCTCGATCGAGTTCGAGGGAGTCAGCTTCTGCTATCCGGACGCGGCCGGGCAATTCACGTTGCGGGATCTTTCGTTGAAAGTCAATGCCGGCGAGGTTGTGGCCGTGGTAGGACCCAGCGGCGGCGGAAAGACCACGCTGCTGAACCTGCTGCCGCGGTTCTTCGATCCGGCCGGGGGCAGGATTCTTATCGACGGCCGTGATATTCGGGAGGCGAGCTTGCGGTCCTTGCGCGACCAGATCGCCCTGGTCACCCAAGAAACTTTTCTGTTCGACGACACGGTTTTTAACAACATCGCCTATGGGCGTCCGGACATCCCGATGGAGGCGGTCCACAACGCCGCCCGGATGGCACTGGCCCACGGGTTCATCAACGAATTGCCGGAGGGTTACCAGACCCACCTCGGAGAACGCGGTCAGCGTCTAAGCGGAGGCCAGAGGCAGCGAATCTCGATTGCCCGCGCCTTGTTGAAGAATACGCCGATCCTGATTCTGGATGAGGCGACCTCGCATCTCGACAGCGAGGCGGAGATGCTCGTCCAGCGGGCGCTCGCCAATCTCATGAAAGGCAGAACCGTGATTGTGAGCGCTCACCGGCTCTCGACCATTCGAAGCGCCGACAAGATCGTCGTGATGGACGGCGGCCGCATCACCGGCATTGGTACGCACGAATCACTCATGCGCGGTAGTGAGCTTTACCAGCGGCTGTTCGAGTTGCAGACGGTCGGCAACTGGAGCGGCTAGGCCGAAACAGAGCCCCGAACGCAAGTGACGGGCCACCCACACAACAACCATGGCATTTAGCATGACCGGTTACGCCCGCACGCAGTCGGAAGGAGACGAGTTGTCGCTCGTGTTGACGATCCGTAGCGTCAACCACCGCTTCCTCGATATGCAGATCCGCATTCCGCCCCAGTTGGAACCATTCGAAAGACTCATACGGCAAACCGTCAAGCAGCACGTCAAGCGCGGACAGCTTCAGATCAGCGCGTCCCTGCGCTGGAAGCAGGCGGGCGGCGCGTTTACGATCAACCGGTCCTTAACCGAGGCCTATCTCAAGGCCTACCGCGAGCTTTCGGAAGAGTACACCATCGTGGCGCAGCCGGATCTCAACGTCATCCTGCGGGTTCCGGGAGTGATCAGTTTCGACAACACCGATTTGGACGACGAGCGCAGGGCCTTGCTCGAACAGACCCTCGCGGATTGTCTCGCGCGGGCCGTGGAGGAACTGAACCGTACGCGGCGGCAGGAAGCCGAAGGAATTGTCGAGGAAATGGAGCAGCGTGGCTACTCGATCAAGGCCGATTTGGAAAAGCTGAGGGCGGTGCGTGAAGAAACGATTCCACATTTCCGGGAGCGGCTCGAACAGCGGCTCCAACAAGTACTCGAAAAAGTAGACCTCGACCCGCAGCGCCTGGTGCAGGAGTCGGCGGTACTGGCCGAACGGGCCGATATCAGCGAAGAGGTGCAACGGCTGGCGTCTCACGCCGGCCGCTTCCTCGAACTGCTCGGGAACGACGGCGAGTTGGGCAAGCGGATCGACTTCCTGGCGCAGGAAATGAACCGGGAGACAAACACCATACTTTCCAAGACCACGCCGCTTGGAACCGCCGGGCTGGCCGTCACCGAAATCGGGCTCCGCCTGCGGGCTGAGATCGAGAAGATTCGTGAGCAGGCTCAGAATCTGGAATAATTCTCTATAGTAGATTGGTCCGATCCCGCCAGCTAGATTCGGCGGGTCCCGGGCGCTGCCGCCGGCTCGCGCGTGAAGCCGGACCCGCTTCCCAAGAATCATTTTCATGTGCCTCGTCTTCATCATCTCCGCCCCTTCGGGTTCGGGAAAGTCCACTCTCGTCAAGCGGCTGATGGAATCGGATGACAACCTCACGTTCTCCACGTCCGTCACGACACGGGACCCACGCCCGGGTGACGGGGAAAGCTACGAGTTCGTCAGCCGCGAAGAGTTTCTCGAACTCCGCGACAACGGCGAACTGCTGGAGTGGGCCGAAGTATTCGGCCATTTCTATGGGACCTCGCGTAAGGTTCTGCGCCGGGCCGCCGAGCAACGGCGCGACCTGATCCTGGACATAGACGTCCAGGGTGCGGCACAATTAAAGGAGAAGCTGCCCGAGGCGGTCAGCATCTTCATCCTGCCTCCTTCACGGCAGGAGTTGGAGTCCCGGCTGCGGAAACGCTCATCCGATTCCGATGAGGTGATCAGCCGCCGCCTGAGTGACGCCGGCAAAGAGGTTTCAAATTACGAGCGATACGATTACGTGCTCGTCAATGACCAGCTAGACGAGTCGTTTGAAAGACTGCGGGGCATCCTGCTGGCCGAAAGGTGCCGGAAGCACCGAGTCAAGAAAGAGATTCAGCCGATTATCGAAAGCTTTCAAGCGGAGCAAAGTAACCCATGGACCATCGAGAAACAGACGAAGACCGACTAGCACTACCCGGCGCCAAGCCACCGGATCAGCCCTGGTTCATTCCGAATGACGATGAGCAAAGCGTTTATCGCTTTATCATCGCCGCCTCCAAGCGAGCCCGGCAATTGCAAGCCGGCGCCCGCCCGCTGATTTCAACGACCTCCCGGAAGCCGACCAAAATCGGGATGGAGGAGATTCGCCAAGGGACTGTCGAGGTCGAGCTGAACCCAGCCGACGAACCGGCGCCAGAAAAGGAAATCGTGGCGGCGGAAGAGCCCATCATCTAGGGGGCCTTGTCGCGGGATTGGTCTTTTTCGTGGCAGGAAATTTGAGACGCTCGGACAGAGGCGTGGACGGAAGTCCACGCTCGGATACCGCACTCAGAATCTGTCGGCGTGGTAAATCTTCCAGGGCCTGAATCCGTCAAGGCGAAACCTCCAGAGCCGATCTCATGACCGATCCGGCGCAACCACCCAAGATTGTCCTCGGCGTGAGTGGCGGAATCGCCGCTTACAAATCCGCGGAACTGGTTCGCCTTCTGATGGATCGCGGCTACCGCGTCCAGGCCGTAATGACCGCGAGCGCCCAGGAGTTCGTCCGCCCCTTGACGTTTGCGGCGCTCACGGGACAGAGGGTCATCACCGATCTTTTCGCCGATACCAGTGGCGACGCCACGCTCCAAAGCGCGATCGAGCATATTGGCGTCGCTCAAGAAACGGATTTGCTGCTGGTGGCCCCGGCCACGGCCAACGTCCTCGCGAAATTCGCGAACGGTGTTTCCGACGACTTCCTGACCACGATGCATCTGGCTTACCAGGGCCCGATCGTCGTCGCGCCGGCGATGAACACCAACATGTGGGATCACCCGGCCACGCGCGCGAACCTGGCGACTTTGCGCGGCCGCGGGGTTCGCGTGGTGGAGCCTGACTCGGGTGCTCTCGCCTGCGGCATGGTCGGACCGGGACGCCTCGCGGACCTCGATTCGATCGTTGCCGCCGTCGAAGAGCAGTTGGGAAGATCTCGTGACCTGGAGGGGGAAACCGTTCTGATCACGGCCGGACCGACCCAAGAGCCTATCGACCCCGTGCGTTTTCTGTCGAACCGCTCCAGCGGCCGGATGGGTTTCGCGCTCGCCGAGGAGGCGCGATCACGAGGCGCCCGCGTCATCATTGTGTGCGGACCCGTGTCGCTCGATCCGCCCGCGGGGTGTGAAGTTGAAAACGTCACAACGACGGACGAGATGTATAACGCTGTCTTGCGGCGCCTCTCCGAGGCGACGATCGTGATCATGGCCGCCGCCGTTTCCGACTACCGCCCGCTGAAAGCCGAGAGCTTAAAGATCAAAAAGGCCTCGGCGCGAAAGTCCCTCGAACTCGAACCCACGGTGGACATCCTGGCGGAAGTCGCACGTCTCAAAGGCCAGCGCTTGCTGATCGGTTTCGCGGCCGAGACGGACCAGCTTCTGGAGCACGCCGAGCAAAAACTGCGAACGAAGAACTGCGACCTGATCGTGGCTAACCCGGTGGGCGATTCAGCCGCCGGCGCCGGTTTTGATTCCGAGGAGAATCAAGGTGTCCTGCTCTCGGCGACTGGAGAGACGATCGAGCTGCCCCGAAGCTCCAAGCGCCGAATGGCCGAGCGCATCATCGATCACGCCCTGCGCTTGCGCCCGCTCCTGAAGCCCTCTCGAATCAAGACTGGTTAAGACTTACGAGTGAACTGCACGTGGGGTCCGGCTACGCGCGGCGTGGCTCGCGGCTCTGCCGTGCGGTGTTGGGCCTCCCGGCCCACCATATGGCGAACGGCCGAAACCTCGAACCACCCTGCCGGGAAGGACATTGCCAGCCCGCGGGCTGGCGTAGACTGATAGAGACTCACCAACAGGTTGGAGGCTCGACATGACTGAAAAGCGAATTCTCAATCGGTCGTTGACCACCACGCTGGCCCTCGTCCTCCTGGCAACGGCAACCCAAGCTGCCCCGGCCGCCAACAAGCCCAACATCGTCTTCATCATGGTCGACGATCTCGGCCCGGAATGGATCAGCAGCTATGGCGCCGAGGACATCCAGACGCCCAACATCGACAAGCTAGCCGCCGGGGGGATGAAGTTCACCAATGCCTACTCGATGCCTCAATGCACTCCCACGCGCGCTACGCTGCTGACGGGCCAATACCCTTTCCGCCACGGCTGGGTCAATCACTGGGATGTGCCGCGCTGGGGAGCGGGCTGCCACTTCGACCCGAAGCGCAATATTTCCTTTGCCCGCTTGCTGAAAGACGCAGGGTACGCCACGGCCATCGCGGGCAAGTGGCAAATCAACGATTTTCGCCTGCAGCCGAATATTCTCCGCGAGCACGGTTTTGACGAGTGGTCGATGTGGACGGGCTATGAGAGTCAGAATCCGCCCAGCGCCGAGCGCTATTGGGATGCCTACGTTCACACCAACAACGGCAGCCGCACCTACAAAGGGGAGTTCGGTCCCGACGTCTATAACGAATTCCTGATTGATTTCATGAAGCGCCATCGCGACGGGCCCCGTAGAGATCAGCCAATGATGCTCTACTATCCGCTGGCATTGACCCATGGACCGTTTGTCCACACACCCCGGGAACCTAAAGTAAGCACGAGGCTCGACAAGCACAAAGCCATGGTTCGCTACACGGACTTGCTGGTGGGCAAGCTGGTTGACGCGCTCGATGAGCTAAAGATTCGAGACCGCACGATCGTCATCTTCACAACCGACAACGGCACCGGCCGCAACATCACGGGACGAATGAACGGCCGCGCGGTCCGCGGCGGTAAGGCCTCGCTGACCGAGAACGGCATGAGGGAGCCGTTCATCGTCAACGGGCCGGGCCTGGTACCGGCCGGGGTCACAACGGACACGCTCACCGACTTCACCGACTTGCTGCCGACATTCGTGGAACTGGGCGGGGCCAAGCTGCCCGAAGGTGTCGTGATCGATGGCAAGTCGATCGCCGATGTCATCTTGGGCAAGAAGAAGGACGGGCCACGCGAGTGGATCATGGCGATGGGTTTTGGTCCGGCTCGGCTCGACGGCAAGAGCGTGCGTCCGGTGGTGGACTACGCGGACCGCGTGGTGCGCGACAAGCGCTACAAGATTCACGTGCTCGACGGCAAGGTGGCCGGCCTCTACGACTTGAAAAACGATCCGGGTGAGGAGACCAACCTCATCGACAGCACCAATGCGGGACACGTTGCGGCGAGAAAACGGCTGGCAGCGGTCGTCGAGACGTTTCCCAGCAAAGACGGCCGGCCGCGTTACGACCCATTGCCTCGGCAACCGTGGGACCTGTCCGTAGAGGAGAGCGAAGAGAAATCAGGATTTCAGAGATAGCGTCGATCCCGCTGGAAGAGGGAAGCCCGTTGAAAACGGGCTAACAAACCTCATGGGGGTGCGCCTACCAGCCGTAAACGGCTGGCCTAGGAACACCAAGCCGCGTGAACGCGGCTCGAATGGCCCGCCGCCGTTTGCAGTTTGCCTGCGTGGTCACTCTCGCCCCGCAAGCGGGTGAAGCACCGCCAATGGGTTGCGCCCTGCTGGTGCACTACACTAGGACGGCATTCCCATGAGATACGAATTCTTGA
Source organism: Bryobacterales bacterium (assembly GCA_965226185.1). Taxonomy (GTDB): domain Bacteria; phylum Acidobacteriota; class Terriglobia; order Bryobacterales; family UBA6623; genus CBDCYS01. The sequence goes on along the minus strand of CBDDCT010000006.1, from coordinate 1,705,234 downwards.
CCGACAGCTACGAAACCGAACGGCTGAAAGTGCTCAGCGTCTGGAGCATGTTCGATGACGAGGACTTCCCGGTGCGTCCGCACTCCAGCGACCGCCGCGGGCGCAGCGTTCACGAGCAGATGGTGCATCAATGCGTGAGCGAGGACCTCTGGTTCCGAACTATTTTGGGCGTTGACGTCGCGGCGCCGCCGCTTCCCGAGCAAGAGACCCGCATCGAGTTCATCAAGCGATACGCCGAAGACTCAGGCAGGCGGCTCGAAACTATGCGTTCAAAGGATGATCACTGGTGGGAGGAAACAGCGAGTTTTTTCGAGGCCCCCCGGTCTCGCGCTTGGGTGATGGTGCGGCGCATCGCTCATACGTCACATCACCGGGGACAGCAGATGGCGATGCTGCGAATGCTGGGCCGCGACCTGCACAGCAACTATGGCCCGACAGCCGATACGGGCGGTCTGATGCAGAACAATGCCCCGGTGATCTACGCCTATCCTGACCTTGAAACGCTGATCGAAGCCGAGAGCGCGGGCGGCGGCAAGGCCCCGCTGCCAGGACCTGGCGATAAACCGCCGACCGAACGGGCCTGAGCCCGCCCGCAAACAATAAGGTCAGGGCGGCCCCGCAGCCCAAGTATTCGCGGTGTCTGCCGACGACCTAAGGGCAATTAGAAGGGACACAGCTAATGAATCCGCTCCAAGAACTCTCGAGTTACGGCCAGTCATTCTGGCTGGACTATATCCGCCGCGATCTGATTCACAGTGGTGAGCGAAAGTGAATCCCCAGTCCTATTCGCTCCCGGCGGATCTGAAAGAGAAGGTAACCGCGAGTCTCGACGATTGGCTGGTGAATGGCAAGACACGCCGCTTGTGGGACCGGGACGCAACACTTTGGACGCAATCGGATGAATCCAAGTGGCTCGGCTGGTTGGGGATTATCGAGCACCAGCTCGCTCACGGTGAGCATCTAAGGGAACTGGCGGGCGACGTGAAGGCCGCGGGTTTCTCGCATGCCGCGGTTCTGGGCATGGGGGGCTCGAGCATTTGCCCCGAGGTGCTCGGGACGACCTTCGGCCCTCAGCAAGGTTTCCCTGAGTTGCACGTTCTCGACTCGACCGACCCGGCTCAGGTCAAGACACTCGAAGACAAGCTTGACCTTGCGAAGACTCTTTTCATTGTTGCCAGTAAGTCAGGGAGCACGCTCGAGCCGAACATTTTCAAACAATACTTTTTCGAGCGTGTCGCCGAAAAGCTTGGACGCGACAGCGCAAGTCAGCAGTTTGTCGTGGTGACCGACCCCGGTTCCCGTCTGGAGCAAGCCGCTCAAAGCGAAAAGGTTCGTCACATTTTCCACGGCGTGCCCAGCATCGGCGGGCGTTATTCGGCGCTGTCGGACTTCGGGATGGTCCCGGCCGCCGCGATCGGGATTGATACGAAACGGCTCCTCGATCGTGCCGGCGAGATGGCGGTTTCTTGTTCAGCGCGCGTGCCCGCCCATGACAACCCGGGCGTCGTCCTCGGTAACATCCTTGGAGTGCTGGCCAACGAGGGCCGCGACAAGGTCACCATCATTTCCTCTCCGCGTATTCACGGCCTGGGCGCATGGCTCGAGCAGTTGTTGGCCGAATCCACCGGAAAGCTGGGCAAGGGGCTGATCCCGGTCGACCGTGAACCGCTGGGTCCGCCCGAGGTCTACGGCGGCGACCGGGTATTCGTCTATTTGCGTCTCGACACGGGCATCGACACCGCGCAAGAACAGGCAGTGGACGCGCTTGAAGCCGCCGGTCAGCCGGTTGTGCGGATCAGCATCCCGGACATCTACGACCTGGGACAGGAGTTCTTCCGCTGGGAGATTGCCACGGCGGTCGCGGGATCGGTCATGGGCATCAATCCCTTTGACCAGCCCGACGTCGAGGCCAGCAAACTTGCGACCCAAAAGTTGACTTCTGAGTTCGAGCAAACGGGCTCGCTACCGCCCGAGCAACCGATTTTCGAGGACGACGGCATCCAGTTGTTTGCTGATGACGAAAACACCTCCGTGCTCGCCGCGGCCGCGGGCGGCGAGAAGTCGCTCGACAGCTTCGTTCGGGCTCATCTGGGGCGGCTCTCGGGCGGCGACTACTTGGCGCTGCTCGCCTATGTCGAAATGAACGCGGCACACGAAAGTTCGCTCCAGGAAGTTCGAAAGCTTGTCCGTGACAAGACGAAGGTTGCCACCTGTCTAGGTTTTGGACCGCGGTTTTTGCATTCGACAGGACAGGCCTACAAGGGGGGGCCAAACACGGGCGTCTTCCTGCAGATTACTTGCGATGATGCCGCCGATCTGGGGGTGCCCGGTCAGAAGTACACCTTTGGCGTCGTCAAAGCGGCTCAGGCACGCGGGGATTTCGAGGTTCTCGCCGAGCGCAAACGCCGGGCGCTGCGGGTGCATTTGGGTCCGGATGTCCAGGCGGGGCTGGCGAGATTGAGCCAGGCGGTCGCGCGAGCGGTGGGCTGAGAATGCTGGCGTCCATATCCTGATTCGGCGGCTACCCTTGATTCCCGGCTCCCGCGAGTAGACGGGTACAGGCGTACATGGCGCGCAGATTCGGAACCTCGACGCTGGTCTTTTCAGCCAACTCGATGACGGCGCCAACGATAGGCTCCAGCTCGATCGGCCGGCCAACCTCTAGGTCCTGTAGCATCGAAGTCTTGTGATGGCCCACGTTCTCGGCTCCCTCCAGGCGGCGCTCGATTGTGATGCGGATCTTTGTGCCCAGCGCCTCGGCCACGCAAACGACCTCTTCCATCATGGTCCGGGCCAGTTCCCTGGTTGGAGGGTGTTGCAGGATGTCCAGCAGCGTAGCCCGCGTCAGGGCGCTGATGGGGTTCAAGGCGGCGTTGCCGAGAACCTTCACCCAAATCTCGTGCCGCATGTCCGCCCGAATCGGGGCTTTGAGGCCTGCGGCGCTGAACACACCCGCGAGCTTCTGGATGCGCTCGCTGCGCGTCGTATCCGGTTCTCCGAGCGGGAAACGCAGGCCGTCGAGGTGTTCGATCACCCCGGGCTCGACCACCTTCGACGAGCAGTAGGCGAGACAACCGATCACTCGGCGCGCCTCAATATGGGCGGCAATGACTCCCCCGGGGTCGACGGATTCCAGTCGAGCCCCCTGCCACTCGCCGCCGAGGCCGTGGAAATACCACCACGGGATGCCGTTCTGCGTGGTTACGACCGTCGTTTCTGGACCCAGCAGCGGACCCAGCTTGGGAGCAATCGCGGTCAGGCCGTGGGCCTTGACCCCCAAAATGACGGCATCGACCTCGCCGATATCAGCCGGGTCGTCCGTCACTTGGGGACGACACTCAAAATCCCCGACGATTTGGCTGCGAATCCGCAAGCCTTTGGCGCGCATCGCCTCCAGATGGGGCCCGCGGGCGATCAGCGCAACTTCGTTGCCTGCATTCATCAGGCGCGCCCCCATGAAGGCCCCAATGGCTCCGGCGCCGTAAACCGCGAATTTCATTTGGGATTTTCCTTCCAACAAATGGCTGGCATCTAAGCGGCGTCCGCCTCACTCTGACGCAGGTAAACCTGCTCAGCGGCTCGTGCTCCCGGCCCGGCTGCAACATAGCCTTGTCTTGCCAGGCAGGTCTCGAGCCCATCCAGAAAAAGCAGCACGTTATTGCGCGTGGAGGAAGCCCCCATCAGGCCGACCCTCAGGATTTGCCCGGCGAGCGGCCCGAACCCGCCCAGCACTTCAATCCCATAACCATCGAGAAGCGCCCGCCGCAAAGTGACGTCGTCGATATCGCCGGGCAGCCTCACCGCGTTGAGGGTCCAGAGACGGTCCTTTGGTGCGACGTGCATCCGGAGCCCCATCGCTTCCAGACCCGCCACAAGAGCCTGATGGTTGAGCCGATGGCACGCTTGCCGAACCTCCAGGGTCTCCTCGTGTATGATTCGCAGAGCTTCGCGCAAGGCATACAGCAGACTGATTGGAGCCGTGTGATGGTAGCTGCGGGGCTCACGCCAGTATCCGAAGAGCAATTTCAGATCGAAGTACCAGCCGGTCGATCTATTTTCGCTCGCATCGAGCCGTTCGACCGCTCTGGGAGAAAGCGTGATCGGCGCCAAACCCGCGGGCGCGCCCAAGCATTTCTGCGTGGCGCTGTAGGCGATATCGATGCCGTTGCGATCGACTTCGACCGGCATCCCGCCGAGAGAGGTCACGCAATCGCCGATCACAACAGCTCCCGCCGCGTGGGCTGCGTCGCAGATCGCCTTGGAGTGCTGGAACGCACCTGTCGAAGTCTCGGCTTGAACGAAAGTCACTACCTGAGGGTTTTCGCGCTCGATAAAGGCGGCAACCTCGTCCTCGCCAAAAACCTCGCCCCAAGGTTTTTCGAGGCGGACGATATCCGCCTGGCGCCGTCGGCACATTTCGGTCAAGCGCTCGGAAAAGAATCCGTTGGCGAGGACGCCAATTTTCGTCCCCGGCTCAACAAAGTTCATCACCGCGGCTTCCATGCCGGCCGAGCCCGTTCCTGTAAGGGCCAAAGTGAACTCGTTCTCGGTCTGAAACGCGTACTGAAGCAGTTGTTTGATGTCATCCAGAACTTCGAACGCCGCGGGGTCCAGGTACCCAACCGCTGACGCACCCATCGCAAGCTGGACGCGCGGATCCACCATGCTGGGGCCCGGGCCCATTAAGATTCGAGCCGGAGGCTGAAAATAGGAGTATTGCTTTTTCGCCATGCCGTCGGGAGGTGGAGACCTTTCATGATAGACACAGAGCCGCGGACGGAAGTCCGCGCTCGAAACTTACCCACCCGGATACAGGAAAATACATCCCTACAAGCAACCCGCCTTACCCCGGCACCCGGCTCTCCGCAGCAATTCAGGCTAGTCGATCTTCAGGCGGCGCGCCTTGACGCCCGCTTCTTCGAGCAGCCCCTGGGCCACCTCGTTCAGCGGATAGTCGAGGTTGTACACGACCTCCCCGATGCCGGAGTTGATGATCATCTTGGTGCAGATCAGGCAAGGGGAGAACGTGGAATAGATCGTCGAGTCGCCGACGCCGATGCCGTGATAGGCGGCTTGCACAATGGCATTCTCCTCGGCGTGCGAGCAAAGGCACTCGCCCAACTGCGTTCCGCTGGGCGCCATCGAATTGCAGCGGGGGCAGCCGCCTTCGTTGCAGTTCTTCACGCCGCGGGGCGTACCGTTGTAACCGGTTGAGATAATGCGGCGGTCCTTGACGACCACGGCCGCGACCTTGCGCTTCATGCAGTTGCTTCGCAACGAGGCAATCCGCGCGATCTTCATGAAGTACTCGTCCCAGCCCGGCCTCTTGACTGACATCAGCCAGCCCTTGGCCAGTTCATCAAGCCGGCGATGCAGGTCCTCGATCGCGCCGTCATTCACAAGCGTCGCGTCCGCCAGCTCGTAACAGGCCCGTAACTGCTGATGCTTGGGGTCATCGCCGCCGGTCTCGCGCCGCTCTTGCTCGACGAACTCTTCCAGAGACTTTGGAGTACGCGGGCCGCCCCGCAAGCGCACTCGCTCGTAGCGAACTTCGACAGGGCCGTCAAGATGGAGCAGATGAAATTCTTTGTCGGCCCGGAATGACTTCACCTCATAGGGGTTTCGAATCGAATCGATGACGTAATTGCGGTCCGGACGCAGCCGGGACTTTACGCGGTCCGCGAGCACCGCCGGGCCATACTCGCCGCGAAGCTGATTCCCCATCTCAATGAGGTTTTCTCTGGTGGCCTCGCGCCCAATGGAATCAAGTTCACCGCGGATCTCATCCGAGAGAGAGTGATATTCAAATCCCTTGGTCCGCAAGTGTTCGGCGGTAACTGTCTTGCCGGCTCCGTTCGTGCCCGTGAGTCCGATAATCATGGAAAGCAGTCCGCCGCGCCGCGCGCCTGAACGAGCGAAACGAGATTCCTCATGTTAGTCGAAAATGGGCCTCGCCGCGCTCGAAGCACGACGACCCGCGCACCGGGTGATCCATGAGCCGCGACGCCCTTCTCTCGCTGAAAGGAGTGGCACAAGCAATGAATGATAATGAAGCAGGGACTACTCCCGGCGCCTATGACGGATTTAAGCACACATATCTCGGTGGCCGCCGAGGCGCTGAGAACGCACCGGCTGCGGTCATTTCTCACCATATTGGGGTTGACGATGGGGGTCGCGACGCTCATGACGGTGATCACCCTCATCGTCGGCGCGAACACTTACGTGCAGGAGAAAATCGCCAATCTCGGCACGGACGTCTTCCGCATCGCCAAGACCCCTTTCGCAACGACCAACTTTGAGGAGGCCAGGCGGGCGCGGCGGAACCCGGACGTGCTGCGCGAAGACATGGCCGCTGTACGGGAATCGTGCCCGCTGTGCGCGAACGTTGGAGCCGCGGTTTCCAGCAGGATTGCGGTGCGATACAAGAACCAGGAAATGCGCGATGTGTCCATCCGGGGCCTGACGCCCAACATGATGGACATCGGCACCCTGACGGTGGACCGCGGGCGCTATTTTTCCGAGGCCGAGAATCGCCACGGCGCTCCCGTATGCCTGCTCGGCGATGATTTGACCGAGCAGTTGTTCCCCGCTGTTGATCCGATCGGACGCGAGGTGAGGGTAGGCAAGGATCCGATGCTCGTCATCGGTACGTTCGAGCAAATCGGCTCCGTGCTAGGCAACTCACAGGACTCTTTCATCGTGGTTCCGCTCGATACCTTCTTCCGGGTGCGCGGCGCCAGGCACAGCCTGACTTTGCAGATTCAAGCCGCGGGCGGAGCCGTAATCTTCGAGCGTGCCCAAGACCAAGCCCGCGTCATCATGAGGTCCCGGCGCGGCATCACGGGCTTACAGAAGGAGAATTTCTATATCGGCACTTCCGACAGCTACATCGAGCTGTGGGAAAAGATCAGCTCGTCCTTCTTCTTCGTCTTCCTTAGTGTTTCCTCCATCGCGGCCGTGGTCGGCGGTATCGTGATCATGAACATCATGCTCGTCAGCGTGACCGAGCGCACGAAAGAGATTGGCGTCCGCCGGGCTTGCGGAGCAAATCGTGGCGACATCGTTCGGCAGTTCTTGGCGGAAAGCGTTCTGCAGTCGTTGGTCGGTGGCGCGATAGGAGTGCTGCTAGGCTTCGCGGCCGCCCTGCTGCTGCGGTGGTTTTCCGTGCTGCCGGCGACAGTGGACTGGCGGGTTGCGGTTTTGGGCGTCGGACTCGCCTCCGGTGTCGGCCTGTTCTTCGGAATCTATCCGGCAATGAAAGCCGCCGAACTTGATCCGATCGAGGCGTTGCGTAGCGAGTAGAGAAGTAAGGGAACGAAAGAATCGGGACGGCCTTTGGCCCTGTCCTCAGTGGTTGCCGGTTTGAAAAGACTTACCGTGGCGCGAAGCAACCTGCCCCTGATTCTTTCATGCCTTGCCAGGCGATTTCCGGAATGACAAGAGATCAACTCAAGGAGAATATTGGGATCGCGTTCGGTTCCATCCGCACCCAAAAGGTGCGCTCTTTTTTGACCCTTTTGGGCGTCGTCATCGGTGTCGCTTCCGTCATCAGCGTCGCCTCCATCATTGAAGGGCTGAACAACGACGTCATCGGCCGCATACAGATGCTGGGTTCCAAAGTCTTCTTCATTGGCCGAGTTCAAGATTCGCCTTTTGGCCGGCTTTCCGAGGAGATGCGATTGCGTAAATATCTCACCTACGACGATGCTTTGGCCATTCGGGAATCCTGCCCCACGGTTGAGTTCGCCACCGCCTTCCTCAACCGGGCCGTGTTCATGGGCGGACACGAGAATGAAATCCGGTACCGAAACCAGCAGGTGACCAGCGTCATCTTGCGGGGAGTGGACGATCAATACTCCGACGCGATCCCGGCTTTCGACGCCCAGGAGGGCCGCTTGATCTCGCGCTACGACCAGGATCATGCCCGCTTCGTGGTGGTGCTGGGACAAGGGATCGCCGACAGCTTGTTCACTCACAGCGACCCGGTGGGGCGAACGGTCCGCCTCAACGGGCTGCCTTTCGAGGTGATCGGGATCTACGTCAAAGACGAAGGATTGTTCGGGGGACCCGGGATCGATCAGTTTGCTTGTATTCCCTACTCGACATTCCACAAGCTCTACCCCGAAATCCGCGAACATTTCATGGCGATTTCGGTCCGGGACACGTCACAACTGCACAAAGCCGTCGACGAGGTGGTGCCGGTGCTGCGGCGGCAGCGGCGCGTGCCGCCCGGGGAAGAAAACGATTTCGAGCTGATGATGCCGGAGTTCTTCACTCAGATGTGGGCGCAGGCGACGGGCGCCCTGTTTCTGCTGACGATCACGATCAGCTCGATTGCGTTGCTGGTCGGAGGCATCGGCGTAATGAATATCATGGTGGTCTCGGTAACGCAGCGAACCCACGAGATCGGCGTCCGCAAGGCCGTCGGAGCCCGGCGGCAGGACATTCGCCTGCAGTTCTTGATTGAGGCGATGGCGCTTAGCGGCGCCGGAGGCGTGATCGGAATCCTGGTTGGGATCGGTCTCGGATGGGTTCTTACGGCGTTCTATCCAGCGATGCCGGTGGATGTTTCCGCCGTGTGGGTCTTTCTGGGTTTTACGATCTCAGTCGGAGTCGGTCTCTTCTTCGGATACTACCCCGCCAACCGCGCCGCCCAACTGGATCCGATCGTCGCTCTGCGCTACGAGTAGCGCTATTTGATCTTGCTGAGTTCGGTGAGAATCATCTCGTTGGTTGGCCGGATCTTGTAGTCGACCTCGGTGAACTTCCAGCGGATCGTCTGCGTCTTGTCGATGACGTAGGTCGTGGGATGCGGTATGTTGCGGCCACGCTCGACAGCCTTCGCATTGAGCAGTCCATAGCGGTCGATGACTTTGTGATTCGCATCGCTGAGGAGGGTGACCGCGAAGTCCCGATTGGTCTTCGATTGCACCTTCGGGATTATCTTGACGATGTCTTCGAGCGTATCCGGGGAGACGCCAACAATGAGTGTGTCCTTCTTGCGCTCCTCGGGCAGCAGGCTTTGCAACTCCACGAGTTGCTTCGTGCAGAAGGGTCACCAGTGGCCCCGGTAGAACACGAGAACAACATTCTTGCCGCGCAGAGACGACAGCGTGAGCGATTCGCCGCCGGGTTTGGGCAGGGTGAAGTCAGGGGCGGTTTGCCCCGCCTGCACACGGTCCAGATCGGACGGTGGAAGGTCTTGACCGTCCTTGGGGCCATTCTGAGCCCGAAGGTATGGAATCGCCAGAGCCGTAACGATGACGGCGGTCAGACGGAGAGAATGGGTTCTACGCATAAGTTTTGCTCGCTGGAGTCCCCAACCGTAGAGTCGCTGCCCGAACGGCATAAGTTACGCATCGAGACGAAACCGAGCTTGCGATACTGTCAACAAACTCATGCCGCGCACGGCCAGCGGACCTCATTTTATTTGCCTTTTCTTCGCCCGTGTGATATAACAAACTGAAGCAATTTTTGCGGATTTGTTTTATCGCTCTAAGTGGCTCTAACGACGCGGTTTGTTGTTCAGAGTTTTTCGAACGCCGATCCGCGTGTTGTCCACAGTTTATACACAGGCTTGAAAGGTGCATCCATAGCGGCTCGGAGGCCTCTCACACCCTGGAAACCTCCGAAACCACGAAATCCACAGCCTAAGCAGTTGGAAATAGGGAGGTAACTGATGATCGAAATTTTTCTTCTGAATTTAAAGCGGACAGTGCATACTATTTTCCTCCACTACACCCGGAAAGCTTAACGGATGGCATCCAACGGCATAGCCCTTGCTTTTGAGAAGGGTCTTCCCACCAACATCGAAGCGGAGCAATTCGTGCTCGGCTCCGTTCTGCTCGACGATTCACTGTATCCCCAGGTAGCGGGTTCGCTCGACTCGGCGGACTTCAATATTGAAAAGCACCGGCGCATCTTCCAGCGCATGGCCGAGCTGCAAGACCGCGGCGAGCGCATCGAGTACCTGACGCTTGTCGACGAACTGGAAAAGCATAGCCAGCTCGAGTCCATCGACGGCATCGCCTACATCTCTTCGCTCACCGACGGCCTTCCGCGGCTTTCGAGCATTGACAGCTACATCAAGATCGTCAAGGACAAGTCGCTGCTGCGGCACTTGATCTTCACGGCGCAGAACATCGTAACGCGCTGCATCGAAGGATCCGAGGAAGCCGAGGACCTAATCGCCGACGCCGAGTCAGCGATGATGCGTGTCGGTGACGCGCAACTGCGATCCGGCCTGTCGAATCCGCGGCAGATCGTTGAAGAATTTGCCGGGGGCGTGGGAGCGTTTCTCGATCCCAGCAAGCGGGTACGGGGGCTTTCGACGCCGTTTATCGAGTTCGATGAGAAAACTACCGGCCTTCACGCCGGCGAGCTGATCGTCATCGCCGGGCGGCCGTCGATGGGTAAGACCGCCCTGGCGCTCAACATCGCGCAACACGTCGCATCGAATCTTCCTGACAAGCCCGGGCAGCCCGTGGCGGTGTTTTCGCTTGAGATGTCGAAAGAATCGTTGCTCACCCGCATGCTCTGCGCCATGGCGAGGGTAGACAGCCATCGCTTCCGGGGCGGATTTCTCAATCAAGATGAAAGGCGGCGCCTCAGCGCCGCCCTAAGCCAACTGGTCGACGCCAAGCTCTATATCGACGACTCGGCCGGCACGAACATGATGGACATCAGTGCCAAGTGCCGGCGCTTGAAAGCTGAACACGGCCTCGCTCTCGTGGTAGTCGACTACATGCAATTGATGTCCTCGAAAGGGCGCGTCGAGAACCGCGTCCAGGAGATCTCCGCCCTTTCTCGCGGCCTCAAGCTGATGGCGAAAGACCTCCATGTGCCGGTGATCGCTCTGTCGCAGTTGAGCCGCGCGCCGGAGACGCGCCCGGGCGACCATCGTCCCCAGTTGAGCGATCTGCGAGAAAGTGGCTCGATCGAGCAGGACGCCGACTTGGTTGGATTCATCTTCCGCGAAGAAGTTTACAAACCGGACCGCGAAGACCTTCACGGCATCGCCGAACTCATCATTTCGAAGCAGCGCAACGGTCCCACCGGGCGGATCAAGCTGGCCTTCCTCCACAAGTACGTCAAATTCGAGAACCTAGCCCAGGACCCCGGCCAGCACGAGGATCCGGGTGAGGGAGAGCCCGGGGCGCCTTTCTAGCCTGGGGCCGGATTCGACTTGTCGCGGCAAAGTGGCCTGTTCGCGGCTGCTGCCCTGGCTTTCGGGACACTATGCACGTGAAAGCTCGACTCCAGGCGCTTAGGTGTGAATTTGGAGGTGGCGCGCAAGTCGTTTTATTTCAGTACCCCAGCCGAGTCGGACACGTCGAGCGGGATGCAGGCGGACCCCGGATGTTTCAGTTTCGCCCGGCAGGCCTCGCCTCTTGCTTGGTCGGTGTCGAGAACAACGAAACAAGCGCCGTCCGCATCGACTTTCTCGCGGATTGCGCGACCAAAATCCCCGGAGCCGCCCGTGACGGCAATGACCTGCTCTTGAAAGTTATAGGGCCTGGGCTTGCTCCTTCGCTCTAGCCGCTGGTGACGGGAATGCCCGCCAGATTGTGTCATGATACTCCCGTGGGCGTCATCGAGAAAAGCCGTTGAGCGCGGCGCCGGCGTCGTTGAGATTCGAGCAGGGCAAGCGTCGAGACGAGTCTCGACGCGGCAAGCAGGAGTGCTTGCGCCACATTGTCCAGCCAGACCAACGGCATCCGGCCGCGGCTGTTGTTCCACATGGGAGTCGCCGGAGACTTTTCCGCTTAGGGAATCGGCTTCTGCTTAGGGGAATCCGCATGTTCTTTCGGACCAGCTTGTTGCTTCTTGCCCTTCTCTCCGTTCAAATAGTTCTCTCGGCGGAGCCTGCCATCGTCGTCGACACGCCGCTGCCGCCGCCTCGCTGGGCGCTCATGGAGCGCGCGCTTCTGGACGCGAACTCAGCCGCTGTCGAAGCCTTCGCCGGCCAATACATCGATGAACGCGGCTACCTGCTTCACACCCCCCGATGGGGCACGCTCGACGGTCCCGATGACGCCATCGAGACCTACTACAACTGGACGTTGCTGCACGCGCTGGGCGGTTCGGACTCGGTTCTGGCGCTCTACAAGAAGGGCCTCGAAGGCCATCTCCGCCAGTACAAGGAACTGCGCACCGAACTCACGCAGGTCGCCAAAAACGGCGCTTACCACAAAGAATTCATCACCATGTCGGACTGGTTCCACACCGGGGAAGGCATGCGCGGTTTCTTTCTGTGGGGTTTGTCGGAACCAACGAATCCCTTGCTCGTGGAGCGCATGAAGCGCTTCGCGGGCCTCTACCTCAATGAAGACCCCGAAGCCCCGAATTATGATCCTGAAAAGAAAATCATCAAGAGCCTCTGGACCGGCAGTCTCGGCCCCATGATGCACAAAGCGACGACCTATGACTGGGTCGGCGACCCCGTTCCGGGAACGTTCCATTTGCTGCACAACGCCGCCGGCCGCGGCAAGCTGCTGGACTTGGTGAAGTGGTATCCGCGCATGCTCGCGCATTGCGAGGAATACCTCGATTCGGTTGGGGATCATCCCCTCAACATGGCTGCCACGCTGCTCGGCCTGAACGCCTACGCTCTCACTCACGAAGAAAAATACCGCGACTGGACCCTCGATTACATGAACGCCTGGAAACAGCGAGCCGAGCAGACAGGCGGCATGATTCCAACCAACATCGGCCTCGACGGGGAACCCGGCGGCGAGTACGACGGCCAGTGGTGGAAAGGCACCTACGGCTGGAACTTCACGATCTTCGACGGCGAGCTGCGGCAAATCGCCCATCGCAATACGGTCACCGCCGGCGCTTGGCCTGGATTCTCGAACGCCATGCTGCTGAGCGGCGACCCCTCCTACGTCGCGGTGCTCCGCAAGCAGTTGGATCTCATCTACAAACACAAAAAGACGGAAGGCGGGCGCGCCATGCTGCCCCAGATGTACGGTGACCCTCGCGGTTACAAACACAACGGGAAACCCGAGTTCTATCGCTACACGGACAATCTGTTCAGCGACCGGCTAACTGAAATCTACCTATGGTCGATGGACCGCAAAGACCTGGAGCGCATTCCCAGCGATGAAGGCTGGATCGCGTACCTCGAAGGCGCCAATCCGAATTACCCGATCACAGCCATGGAGCGGGACTTCGAGCACATCCGTGCGCGTCTGGAACTGATGCGCCACGACCCCACGACGCCCGACACGCGGCTGGCCGACTACCTGCTAGGCATCGTGCCCGCCACCACGGATCACCTGACCGAACTGACGATCGGCGGTTATTTCGCGGGCGGGCGCATCTGGGTTCTCCACAGCCGTCTGCGCTACTTCGACCCCGTGCGGCGGCGTTCCGGCCTTCCCCAAGACGTGGCGTCGCTGGTGGAAAAACTGAGCGCGGACACCGTCACGGTGACGCTGGTCAACACGAACCAAGTCGAGGCCCGCGAGGTTCAAGTTCAGGCGGGGGGATACGGGGAGCATCAGTTTAGCGGCGTGAGTTACGCCGGCCGGTCAAAGGTTTTCGACGCGCCCGTTGTCGCGGTGCGGCTCGAACCCGGGTGCGGGACCCGGCTTGTCTTTCAAATGAACCGCTACGTCAATCACCCGACCTTGGCGCAGCCTTGGAACCGAGCCCGGCTGGTCAAGCACGGGCGGCTTCGCCGGTGACGCTCCGTCCCTCTGCGTTACAATCGCCGCATGCTCCGCGTAATCCTGTTCTTCGTTTTCCTCTCTCTGATAGCTTGCGGGCCGCCGGCTCCTCCGGCAGCGGAGGAGGAATCCGCGCCTCCCAATATTGTGCTCATCGTCGCTGATGATCTCGGGTACGGCGACCTGGGGAGTTACGGCCAGCAAAATATTCAGACGCCCGTGCTGGACCAGCTCGCGGCCGACGGCATGCGCTTCACCAGTTTTTACGCCGGCAGCACGGTGTGCGCGCCCTCACGCGCCTCGCTGATGACTGGCTTCCACACGGGACACACAACCGTGCGCGGCAACAAGGAAGTCAAGCCAATGGGCCAGCATCCGCTCGACGACGAGGTGGTTACCGTCGCCGAGATCCTCAAGGGAAGGGGTTACCGGACCGGCCTGATCGGCAAGTGGGGCTTGGGCGGCCTTGGTTCCCCGGGTGAGCCTAACCGCCAAGGCTTCGATTATTTCTTCGGTTATCTGGGCCAGCGCCACGCTCACAATTACTATCCCGAATATCTCTTCCGCAATAGGGACCGCGTGCCCCTGGCAAACGTTTCAGCGGAACCGAAGCGAGCCGATGGCGCCGGCGTCGCGGTGGAAAAGAACGACTACTCGCACGACCTGATGGCCGAGGAGGCCCTCGGCTTTCTCGACCGCCAAGCGGGCACTCCATTCTTCTTGGCGCTCACTCTGACAATCCCGCACGCCAATAACGAAGCGAAAGACAAGGGCATGGAAGTACCCGACTTGGGAATCTACGCCGACAACGACTGGCCGGAACCGCAAAAGGGTCATGCGGCGATGATTACCCTCATGGACTCCGACATTGGACGACTCCTGGACAAGCTCGACGCGCTGGGGTTGAGCCGGCAAACAATCGTTCTCTTCACGAGTGACAACGGCCCCCACAGGGAAGGCGGCAACGATCCCGATTTCAACGACAGCAACGGCCCGCTTCGGGGCATCAAGCGCGATCTCTATGAGGGCGGCATCCGCGTCCCGCTGATCGCGCGCTGGCCGGGGCGCATTCCAGCCGGCTCGAGGAGTGATTTCGCGGGGGCCTTCTGGGATGTCCTTCCTACGTTCGCTGAACTTGCTGGAGCGGAGATCCCCTCGGGGCTCGACGGCGTTTCGCTGGTCCCGGTGCTGAGCGGGGATTCGGCGGGACAGAAACAGCACGAATTTCTCTATTGGGAATTTCACGAGGGCAAGGGCTCCAAGCAAGCCGTCCGCATGGGTGATTGGAAGGCTGTCCGGATGGGACCCAACCAGCCGCTGGAACTTTACAATTTGGCCCAGGACATCGGCGAGGAGAAAAACGTGGCGGCCGAACACGCCGATGTCGTTGCGAAGATCGAAAAGTATCTGGAGACGGCGCGCACTGAATCTGAGTTTTGGCCGCTACGGGCGCGGGTTTCTTCCGGGCCGTAACGGTGCGGGAGCGGGTCATCTCTACCGCAATTTATTAACGCGGACTTGCCACAACCAAATGAGGGTCCACAAGGGTGGACAGGGTGGGGATGGTACCACGATCAGGAGCGCGGACTTCCGTCCGCGCCTTCCCTGAGGAGGCTCGTCATTGTCAAGGGAGGAGTGAGGAATCTTCAACTGATGGGACGTTGCGACCGGGCTTCCATCCGCACTCGTTTGACGTCGCTTCCGACGTGGTGCTCTATGAAGTTCGATCTGGCGGCGCTGCTCTCTCTGTCTCGGCCTCTTGGGGCCAGGCGCGGACTCGCAGTCGCCGCGAACTCGGTCTGGCCCTTCACTGTTGCGATTCCTGATCCCTCCCCTGACACAACCATTCCTGCCTCTCCTGCTTCTCCTGCCCCGAGCCGGCTGCTCAGCGGCGCCGGTTTCGCTAGAATGGCTCGTCGAAGGAAGTAAATCATGTGGAAGCGAATCCTCTTCATCCTCCCCCTTATCGCCGTGGCGGCCGGCGCCCAAGTTGCAGCGGATCGGCTCGGCGGGCTCGTCTCTGGCGAACTCGATTCACTCACCACCCTTTATGAACACCTGCACCGCCACCCGGAACTTTCCTTCTATGAGGAAAAGACCGCTGCCCGCCTGGTTTCCGAGCTACAGAAACTCGATTTCGATATCACAACAAAAGTAGGGGGTCACGGTTTCGTCGCCGTCTTGAAAAACGGCGAAGGGCCGACGGTGATGATTCGAACCGACCTCGACGGCCTGCCCGTTGTCGAGAAAACGGGACGCGCTTACGCCAGCGACACCCGCACGAAAGACGACCAGCGTAATGACGTGGGCGTCATGCACGCCTGCGCCCACGACATCCACATGACGTCGTTCGTTGGCACGGCGCGAATACTCGCACGGCTCAAGGCCGATTGGAGCGGAACGCTGGTGATGATCGGCCAGCCCGCCGAAGAGCGCGGGGCCGGGGCCCGGGCAATGCTCGAAGACGGGCTGTTTACGCGATTCCCCCGCCCAGACTACGTGCTCGGCCTGCACGCCGACGCCGGACTCGAGACCGGTACCATCGGTTACGGCTCCGGGTTTGTGTTCGCCAACGTCGATTCGGTGGACGTGACGATTCGCGGGGTCGGCGGCCATGGCGCGGCTCCCCATCAGACGAAAGACCCGATCGTCATCGCCTCCCAGGTCGTCCTTGCACTTCAGACCATCGTCAGCCGAGAAGTGCGGCCCACCGACTCCGCTGTTGTAACGGTCGGCTCGATCCACGGAGGAACCAAGCACAACATCATCTCCGACGAAGTGAAACTGCAGATCACCGTCAGGTCCTACTCGGATGAGACGCGAAAGATGGTGCTGGACTCGATCCGCCGCATCACGGCGAACATCGCCCGAGCCGCCGGCGTCCCCGCGGACCGCGACCCCACGGTCAAGATCGTTGAAGAAGAGTACACTCCTTCGACCTACAACGACCCGGCGCTAGTGGACCGGCTCCTGCCCGCTTGGAAACGTATTTTCGGAAGCGACAAGGTCGTCGAGCTAGATCCGGCCATGGTCGGGGAGGATTTTTCCCGCTATGGGAGGGAAGATCCGCGAGTGCCGATTTTCATGTTCCGGCTGGGCACGATCGACCCGGCGCGCATGCAGGAATCACAAAGGCCCGGAGGCAAGCCACTGCCATCGCTGCACTCGGCCTTTTCTTGGCCCGTGCCGCGGCCAACCATCGCAACCGGAGTGAAGGGCATGACAGCGGCCGTGCTGGAGCTGATGAGCGAATAGAAGGCCGCGAGGATCTTCGTGTTTGTGAATGTTGATGCATAACATTCGCATAAGCGTCAATGCGTCAACAATGCTGAAGCACAGGCGTACCCCGATCACATCATCAACGAAGGTAGCAGCGCTGCTTGAGGAGTACCCGGAGTTGGAAGATGTCCTCATCGCGATGGCCCCGCCGTTCAAGAAGCTGCGAAACCCGGTTCTGCGAAAGAGCGTGGCAAAGGTAGCGTCTCTCGGACAGGCGGCCGCTGCCGCGCGCATGCCGGCCGCGGGCTTGGTGAACCGGCTCCGCGCAGTGGTTGGGCAGGAGCCCATCGCTTCCGAGGACATCGGCAAAACAGTTGCCTATTTCTCGAACCAGCCGGATTGGTTCGACAACGCAAGGATCGTCGCCTCGATCGATGAGCGCGAGGCTGACGATCAGGACCGCATGACGGTCACTGCGGTGCTGGAAGCCGCGGTTCGCTTGCGGAAGGGTGAGATTGTGGAGTTGATTACGACTTTTGTCCCGGCTCCGGGTATCGACCTCATGAAGAAAAAGGGGTTTCTAATCTGGTGCGTGGAGCGCGAACCGGAATTAATCAACACGTACTTCTCTAAGCCGCTTTTCTCACCACGTGGCGAGGCGAAGTGCGTGAGAGGCCCGTCAGTACGAGGCGACGCGACGCTTGACGAGCGGAGGCGTACGTGACAGTACGTTGAGCACGGCGAGCAAGCGCAACGAAGTAATGGCGGCCTATCGCGTGCTTCGACCGTCAGTACCTACATCATGAAATTCGCGTCAAACGTGGCAGGAAATTCGGGAACCAGATTCAGAGCCGCGCGCGTGAGCAAGCGGTTTCCGCTTCCACGCGCCTCATCCGCCAGCGGCCACGATCCCCTCCTTTTGGTTGCGGCTCGTCCGCGTCAGGTAGTGAGAAAAGCGGGTCAAGCCCTCTCTTTGAGGATTCTCTCACCGTCGGGCCGGGAACCGGAGGCATGAAATGGAAATCAGCTTCGAATGCAAGAAGTGCCGGAAGGAATTCGCTTGCGAGACGGGGCGGATAGGCATCAATATGCAGACTACGCGCCCGGACTTCCAGAAGCCAATCATCTGGAAGGTGTGAAAAAATCAGGGACTGCCACAAGCGGCCATTCTTGAGTCCTTGTTTATCAGTGAAACCATTGGCCGCGGTTGGCTGTCCCCAGCATTTTTTCACACCTTCCTGTCCCCGTTGTGGAGAGAGAACCATGGATGAAGTGCTTTTGACCGAACTCGGCCAGAGCCAGATGACAGAAGCCACTATGGACCTTTGACCCGGCTCGCCCGATTGTCTCCAGAGGGGCTGAAACATGCGTTTGATAGCGCGAACGCGAGTTCCCGACACCTATCCGCGGATGAGCGTTATCTAAGGGTCACGACCAAGCTTGGTCCGAGACTCTATGTGCACGGCACCCGGCTTCTCGGTGCGGGCCATCCGCGCGGCCTTACGCACTCGCCTTCCATCCTTTCTACCAGGATAAACTGCCTGCCGTCGGGCGATCGCTATAGATCACCGGTCGGTCAAAACATAAGGATAGTGCACGCCTGACCAAGCAGTTTCTGCAGGCTCGGGAGCCCTGGTCTCCCAGGCGCCGGATTGGGGTCGTCGGTCACCACTTCTGTCGTCCAGTCTTCGTGGACGCTTCGAATTGACAACGCGTGCCCGTCTAGGCTATAGCACGGATCGTCGCGTCTGACGCGCACACCATACTACGGCGCTGAATTGATCGGAAGTACCACAGTAAAGACCGATCCTTCGCCCGCAGTGCTCTCCACATCAATGTGCCCGCGGTGCTTCTCGACGATGCTGTAGCTGATGGACAGACCCAGGCCCACGCCAACGCCTACACCTTTGGTGGTAAACCCAGGATCGAAGATACGGCGGATGTGTTCTGCTGAGATTCCTTTACCGGTGTCTGCAAATTGCACGCAGACGGCGCCATCTCTTGCCCAGGTGGTGATGGTGATCGTTCCCTTATCTTCGATCGCCTGGGTCGCGTTTATGAGCAAGTTTATGAAAACCTGGTTGAGCTGGTTCGGAAAGCAACTAATCGTGGGGATCTTCCCGTAATTTCTGATCACTTCGACCCTGTTCTTCAGTACGTGCTGGACCAAGGACAAGGTGCTGTCAAGCCCCTCGTGGAGATCTGCTTCTTGAAATTCTGCCTCGTCCAAGCGGGCGAAGTTACGCAGCGCCGAAACAACACTGACGATTCGCTCGCTGGCGGTTTGGTTGACCCGCGAGATCTCATCGAGAACCCGAAGCACTCTTGTCAGCGGCCGATTCTCCCGAACGGCGTCTCGAGCGAGGATCTCCCCAATGCGCTTAACGCACGTGGTCAGGGTGGCTGCGTTGCTGTTAATGGATCAAAGGGGAGTGTTGATCTCGTGGGCGACGCCCACCACCAGCTGTCCTAGGCTCGCCATCTTCTCGTGCATGATCAGCTGGTTTTGGGCTTCTTTTAGCTGCCGCAGCGCTTCTTCCAGTTGCTCGTTTTTCTCGTTCAGTTGCCTCTGAGCCTCTTCCAGCCGTTCGGACTGTTCGATCACTGACCGTTCTTGAACTTCCAACAGTTGCTCGAGACCTGCTACCTGGGCACGTAGCAATTCGACGTTCGGCTCACCTTGATCGTCACCCATCGGATACCCCAAAAGCCGGCGACCGCCAGTCAGGGCAATTCAAAGACTTTGGACTCGAATGGTAGCAAAGCCATTTTCACGCTCAAGGAAACACTCTTGAACATTGAGGCTGTCTGACGGGGAATCGGCACTGTCGAAAACATAATGACCGCGAACACGTTTCCCGAGGGCAGCATCCCGCCGAATCCCAAACAAGATCGGATTCCATTCGGACGTACGAATTCCTCCTGAGAAGGGACATACGAGCTGGCTGCAACCTCAGGGACGTAAAACACGTTGAACGTTCGCTCTGACAGATCCGCCAGAAGAGTCGGGTCCGGCTCCAATACGACGTCCGGGATTTCGAGACCGAACTGGCTTACCATGTTGGAGAGCATCGGCAGCCGGGCAACGAATTCCTGGCTGGCGAATGGAATCACTTTATGACGTTTGGAAAGTTTTCTCAATTGCCACTCCGGCTTCGTCCCCATAGTTGCCAGCAGGGTCCAGCATTTCATGCCGGGAGACTTGGGCTTGCCGCCCAGTATCTTGCGCGCAACTTCCTGCAGTTCTGAGTCAAGCTGCTCGTAGGGGTGGCTCTTGAAAAGCCGAACTAAGGCAAGGGGTGTTTCTTGTGTCTTCGGGCGGGTCAGGTGATCATAGAGATAGCGGACGACCCGCTCCGCCACGTCTTCCATACTCGACGCGCCCTTAGCCGTCTGGCGCAGCGCATAGCTGCAAGCCGCCATGTCACCCATCGTGAAATCGGTTATATCGTGCAGGGCTCTACCCATATAGCGTTGCGACGCTCAATACAGGATTTTAAGCATCGCTTTACCGCACCTTGGTTGTCAAGAATTCGCGAATGCGGCTGGCAATGAAGTCGCCATCCTCTTCAAGTGCGAAGTGGCCTGTGTCGAGCAAATGGAATTCGAGGTTGTTCAAATCGCGCTTGTAGGGTTCAGCGCCTTCTGCCGGGAAGATATAGTCGCCCTTTCCCCAAACAATCAACATAGGGGGTTGATGCTCCCGGAAGTAGGCTTGCCAACTCGGATAGAGCGGCGGATTGGAGCCGTAGTCGTAGAACATCGCTAGCTGGATGTCCTGGTTGCCAGGACGGTCGAGCAGATACTGGTCGTGAAACCAGTTGTCGGGGGCAATTGTCTCGGGGTTTCGGACGCCGTTGGTGTACTGCCACTTGGTGGCATCGATCGTGAGCAGGCTGTCACTCAGCGCCTTGGCGTTCTCCGGCGTCTTATCCGCCCAGTAGGCCTTGATGGGCTTCCAAAAGTCTCGGAGGCCCTCGTCATACGCATTGCCGTTCTGGACAATGAGCGATTCCACTCTTTCGGGGTATTTGACGGCGAGCCGATACCCGACCGGGGCGCCATAATCCATCAAGTAGACGCTGTATTTCTTGAGCCCTAGCTTGTCGATCAAGCGATCGACCACCTCCGCCATTCGATCGAAGGTGTAGTCGAACTCGTCCACCTTGGGCATCGAGCTGTTGCCGAAGCCGGGGTAGTCCGGGGCGACTAAATGGAACTGATCCGACAGAGCCGGAATCAAGTTCCTAAACATGTGGGAAGAGGTCGGGAAACCGTGAAGCAGAAGAATTGTCGGTGCGTCTTCCGGCCCCGCTTCACGATAGAAGATCTCCAGTCCGTCCACCTCGACCGTCTTGTGAAGTGTTGAAAAGATCGTTTGCGCCATAGATTTCCTCCTTGCCTGTCGGCTGATTGTCAGTTCGTTCTCGTGCTGGGACGTGTCATCTCTCTCCGGGATTATAGGTTGAGTAATCTAGAAACGACCATTGTAACTGGTGGGAGTCGTCCGTTTCCTGCCAGCGGTCGACGTGAAGCTCCCAATATCGCTTCGTTCCCCCAGTTTCGTGGTCTGGATCGTCCTCGTCCCAAAGAATCTCGGGCCGCCCGATCAGTTGCAGCGTTCGATGCCGGTCGAAGTCGACGAAGATCAGTCCAGCCTTCGCGTTCACAACGAAGTTACCCACTGCTGTCCAAATTAGCTGAGCGGAGCGGGTTCGGCTGCTGAAAACACGCCAGAAAGCCCCGCCAGGAGGCCGATCTGGGAACCAGGTTGCCGGTTTGGACAAGATAGAAATCATGCTGCTGTCCCAATTAGGCCTCCATTCCCGCCAGTAATAATTGCTGTGGCGACTCGGGTTCGCTGCCCGGCGGCGGGTGAAACGGTTCGTCCAGCCAGGCGAACAATTCGCGGTGCACAAACAACTGCTGCCGCAACAAAGCGACCAGATTGGACAAGCTCCAGCCCCAACGCGCCCGCAGCTTTAAGTACCGCAGCAGCAAGATCGCGATCAGCGCCGTCCAGATCTGGATCTTCAGCGCGTTCGCCGAGGTGCCCACGAAGGTCTTCACCCGCAAGTTCTGCTTGAGAGCCTTGAAAAACAGCTCCACTTGCCAGCGGTCTTGATAAATGGCGGCAATCGTTGCGGCCGCCAACCCCAGGTGATTCGTCAAGAACACGAGCGTGCGCTGCTGCTTGGCGTCGAAGTATTCGATGCGGCGGAACACCACCTCGGAGCCGCTGGCGGCCAGCGAGGGAAAGAAGATCACTTCGTCGCGGCGCACGCCTCCGGGACGGCGCGGCAACGGGCGCTGTTCGAGAACCTCGTAGTTGGCCCCGCGTTTCAATCGTGTGACAAAGAAAACGCCCCGCTCGCTCAGCTCGGCGAACCAGTCGTAGTCGTTGTAACCGCGGTCGAAGACCACGATCGTGCCGCGGTCGAACGACATTTTGCGGGCCGGCGCCAGGTCGGGCGTCTTGGCGTCGGTGACCACGCAGAAGCTGGGCAGGTAGCCGTCGTGATCGAGTACCAGATGGAGCTTGACGGCGCCCTTGGTGCGCTGGAACTGGGCCCAATCAAACAGCGAGGCGCACAGATCGATGACGCTGGCGTCCAGACTCAGCAGCTTGTTTTTGAAACGGAACTTGTGGCCCGGCGCCGCGCCGCGGCACTTCGCCAGCAGTTGATGAAAGACCGTTTCGTAGATCTGCCAAGGGCGTTGCCGGTTGGCGTAGGCCAGCGTCGAGCGCGGCGGTGCGGCGGACAAGCCCAGGTGCCGCAGCTTGCCTTCGCTGGCCGCCAGACCGCCGCAAATCTCACGCAACGACTGGGCGCGGCCGAGCTGGCAGAACAGCATGGCGACGAACTGTCCCCAGCAAGTGAAGCCGCGGGCGTGGCGCTCCCCGCGATGCTGGCGGACGGCCTGTTCAAACTCCGAACGCGGGAACAGCTTTAACAATTGAGAGAAAATACTGCATACTTGACTCATGGCGGGGCCTCCTCGGGCGGGTTGGTTCATAGGCCTGAACCCAATCCCAACCTAACAGAGGTTCCGCCTCCCCGGCTTACGAATTCAAAACGCTAATTTGGACAAGAGTGGAAGTTACCAAGGGTGTTGTACATACAGTTGCCCGGGTAATCGGGGGCCCGAATCCTGCGGTCGCCGATCACACGGACGAACCCTGGATTTCCTCCCCGGTGCGACGCGTCTACACCGCGGTCCGGGTGTGCACTCGCAACAAAGAAGGTGTCGGCCGCCCTGATCAGCGCCTGCTGCTTGGGTCCGAGCGCATCCCCTCGCTGAGGCTCGGCGGCGGGCTCCAGGCTCCCGACAAGGTTTGAGGTAACCTGCCGGCTCTGGATGAACTGGGGACAGTTTGGGTACGATTCGACCACGTCGAGCCGGAGCCGATCATCCGATTCGCGTGTCATCCGTCCGTTGATGCGCGCACGCCGGCGCGAGGTAAGCTCGATCACCAGCATCCCGATCTCGGGTTGGTGCTCGATGTTCTCCCAGAATGGATCGTATGGGTTACGCGCCGTTTGCCTGAGGTCAAACGCGACCGTGCGTTCATCCAGCGCCTTCATGAATCCGGGCTTGCCCACCAGGACGGACGCCCAAACGTTCTTGTGATCATCCACGGTCCCGAGCACGGCCATTGGCACCCGGCTGATGACGGGCACGGCGCCTCGCAGGATGGCATCGTGAATGTTGGCCGCGTTTCTCTTACCTCCTTCAATCGCGCCGACGCGCTTCTGCACCGTTAACTCGCCTTCATGGTAGGGATTTTCAATACGCATCGGTGATCTCCCATCCTGCACGGACCTCACCTCCAACTCGTCGGAGTATCAGTCCCTCGTTGTCGCCATGTTTATAGCTTGTCGCCCGGTGCGGCGGCGGCGTGGACCTTACTCGCAATCGTTTCTCCCGACGGCCCTCCGCACAGATCGGCAGTCGTCGCCGGACGCTGCGATAGGAAACGGTCCGTCGCCATGTAGCCGAACGTCATGGCCACAACGAGCAACGCGCCGATCAGCTTTGGCGGCGCGGGCAAGGGAATATCCAGCCAGCGGCAACCTGCTCCGATCAACAAGCCCACGACGATTCCTACGGCTATCTTGATCATTTCTAGTGGCTCCTTCCTAAAGCAGTCTACTGAGATGTCTTCTGGTCCGCCGCACATCTCATCCTCGATGCTTTGCGAGCATCGGCGCCACAAGTTCATCGCGCCGTCATGACAAAGAGCACGGCGAGGACCAGAGGAATATTGTCGGCCGGCTTATCCGCCCATAGCTTGGACTGCCTCTTCGGTCGTCAGCACGTGATTGGCCATGAATCCATAGTTGGTCAAGGCCGCGGTGTATCCATCTCCCAACTCGGGCGTGACGGCAGCGGCCGTGGCGTCTTTGACCACCGCAACCTCGAAGCCCTGCTCCAGCAGCTCCCTCATGTGACTTTCGGTGCACAGGTTGGCAGACATGCCGCCGAGGATAACTTTGTCTATGCCGCGCTTGCGGAGCTGCAAAATCAGATCGTTCGTTTCCGGCCCATAGACCTTGTGAGGGCTTGCCACGATCGTTTTTCCGTCTTGGATGTAAGGCTTGTATTGTTCCAACCAGTCAGCACCTGAACCTTCAAAGCCTTCCAGGTCCAAAGCATCTTTCCGGTCAAACATGTGGATGTCGTGCATCGCTTTCTCGAGCGTGCCCTCGAACTTCCAGCCATGATCGGTTGGATAGTAGTAGTGGGGTGAGATGAAAACGTTAAGGCCGGCTTGCTTCGCGGCCTTGAAAAGCGCCCCGATGTGCTCCACGGTCTTGTTCCGTGTAACGCTCTCTCCCACCATTCCCCATGTCACGCCTTGGGGACTCAAGAAGTCATTTTGAGGGTCGGTGATGACGAGGGCGGTGTCGGCGGGATCAACCTTAATCATGGTCCTGCTCCTTTCGGCAAGCGCTCGGATTCCTGATGGACGCGGCCAGTCTAGCACGGTTCGTGTTACAGACGGACCGCGCCAGTGACATTTCTACTTGGCGTTGACACCGCGCCAGTGACGATTTCTTTGCGCTCGATGCCGGTTCGCACCACCAATCGGTGCCTCAGCAGCACTTCGGAGAAGTCCGGGTTGCGGAAGTCACCCCCCGGCGGCGCTGGCCTCCTGCTCGAAGCGCTTGTGAATCTCAGGGGTCGGATACGAGATGGCAAGCGAGGAATTTTGGCCCAGCCTGGCGTCCAAACTTAAGGCCCTCGGCCTTTCAAACCATTCTCGCCGAGCTTCTCGATGATTTTGTAGTGGCTGATCGTCTGGCCGACCAAAATAGGTCGATTTTACCGTTCGAAGGCCGCAGCTCGGATAGTTGGCGAGAACAAGCCTTCCGTCCAGCAATCCGGCTCAGTCCATTCTAACTCACTGTTCGGGGCGGAGTTCAGCTCTTTCCGGCGATGCGGAGAAGCGCCTCAGGCAGGCGTTTGTTGGTGGTAACGCGACATACCAACGTCTATCCGCGAACAAAAGCTATGTCGTTAGTTTCGTTGCAGGAGACCCTTGGAATTCGTGGACTTCGGCGTTCGCGTTTTACTCGCGCGGGCAAGGCGGGATGGCTGACCCCAGGAGGGCGCCCCGAGCCCCGGTCCGGAACGAGAGCGGGCCGGTGTATCCTTGCCCTGCGGCACGGCCATTCCTGAGTGAGATTTGGCTCGGACAATCCCGCTCATCCAGCCCGCTTTTCTCACCGCGTGGCGAGGCGAAGTGCGTGAGAGGCGTGTCAGTACGAGGCGCGTTCGGCTTGACGCCAACCCCGCTGAATCAAAGACGCATACTTGACGGTAGGTCGAAAACGGTCGGCAAGTGCAAAGAAGGACTGCCGGGCCTCTCGCCTGCCTCGCCCGTCAGGCGCTGAGAAACCCGGGCTGACAAACTCGGTCACGGATTTTTGATAAAATTATTCCCTTTGTTTTCAACAGTTTTATCCAGGAAGCGCCAGGCCGCCCGAGACCGGCTTGCTATCCTAAAAAAGGGAAACCCAGCGATGAAGCATTTTCCATGTGGAGGTGAGCGGCAGGCGATCCAGGCCCCCCCGCCCGGCAAAAAACCCGATATCCTCTCATACACTCGCAAATCCTCTCATTGGAAAAATTAACCGCTGATAAATGAACAACTTGCGCCCAAACCGCTCAAGTCCGTTGAGGCTCTTTTGCTAGCGAATACAAGGACGATGACAGCAAAAAAGACCAAAGGGCGAACATTGACAAAAAATCGATTTGATCGCTGGATGAAACAGGATCGCCTCCAGAATGCCCGAAAAGTTGCGCCGTGAGAAATGCAGACTAAGAGCAATACCGGTCACTTATTGATGTTCGCGAAATACAGTGTAGGGGCGCAGCGTGCTGCGCCCGCTCCAGCAAGGCATTCGCTGTGTCCGAAATCCACACTATATTCTGCGGGTATCAATAGGGCCTTCGAGCTTCAGGCCGTTAAGCCGCGAAGCGGCGCGGGATTGTGCTACCCGCGACATAGTGAACACTTTATACCGGCGACATAGTGAACAGATTGCCTCCTTTCGTTGGTGTTGTCAAGGTTGATTCAGAGTTGTTGGTTGATTCAAGGTTGTTGGTTGATTCCGGGTTGCTCGGTGCTTCAGAACTGCCCGGTGGTTCAGAGCTGCTCGATGCTTCACAGCCGTTGGGAACCGGCGAAGCCGGCCCGGAGGGGCCGTTGTCCCGACGTCGGGACAACGGCGCTAGCTTGCCGCGGCGCTCGTCAAACGTGCCCAGCTCGAGCGAGCAGAACCAGACCCGATAGACCCCGTCGGCGATCGCCTCGAGCCCCAGCGGTTCCCTGTAGAGCACCTCGCTGACGAAGATCCGCGCCCCGCGCCAGTAGATCTCGCCGCGCTTGCCCACCTGGCGCCGCGGAAAGCTCGACGGATACTCGATCTCAGGCAGCTGCGACGGATAAGCACGATCCGAGGGGCGATAGAGACTGGCCGGCACTTGCTGGCCCAACGCCTGGTACGGCCGCCGATTGGCCGCCGGCGGATCGGCCGTGTGTTGCTTGAGCGTGCGATGAAAACGCTCCTGGCGGCCGTTGGCGCTGGGCGTCGCCGGGGAATGCGTTCCACCTCGATGCCCAGCCTCAGCCACCACACGCTCAAGCGGCTCAAACCCTTGATGGCACGGCTCGCAAACGGCGCGCCGTTGTCGCTGCGGATGGCGCGGGGCAGCCCGTATTGGAGAAACACCGCCTCGAGCACCCTGCGTACCTGCACGAAGTTGCAGGCATCGACGGCTTGGCAGCACAGCGCGTAGCGGCTGGCATTGTCGACCAGGGTCAGCGGATCGATGCGACTGCCATCGCGGCACGGGAACCAGCCCTTGAAGTCGATCGAGACGACATCGTTGGGCTCTTTGGCGTGTGCCAGAGGTTCGCTGTAGGGCGGTGTGCGGCGGCGTTTCTTGCGTGGCCGCGTGAGCCCTTCCTGACGCAGGATCTCGCCGATCGTCGAGGCGGCTGGCGGCTGTTGTTGAGGCTGCTCACGCCGCATCACGGCACGGATCTTTGGTGCGCCCCACAGCGGGTGCGCGGCGCGGATATCGAGAATGCGGGCGACTCGCTCGGGCCTGATCTGTTGCGGGTGATGGAGCGGCGCCCGCGAGAGGTCCCCGAGCCCTGCGGGGCCCTCGCGCTGGTAGCGCTGGACCCATTTGTACCCGATGCGGCGTTGCATGCCGTAGCGGCGGCAAAGCTCGGTCTTCGACTCCAGACCGGCTTTCCAATCCAAGATGAACTTCATACGTTGATCCATGGCGTGTGTTTCTTCCCAAGGCATGGAAACATTGTCGTCTCTCCATGTTTCCCCTGAAAAGTTGTTCACCATGTAGCCGGTATGTTTTGTTCACCATGTCCCCGGTAAGCGCAGGGTGTCCGCCCCCTTGGCGGGCCTCGCTGTCCCCCGTTTTCGCCCGCGAACGACTGTCCAAGTTACAATGCAGTCCATGGCAACCAGGCGGCGGCGTCCGAAACGCCACCGGGAAGAAGATGAGCAGGCAGTAGGGCTCCAGATGGAGCAGCGGACACGCTGGCTGCCTTGGGTCGTTGCCGGTCTGACGTTGTTCGTCTTCCTGCCCGCCGTTGGCAACGATTTCGTCAACTGGGACGACGACCGCAACTTTCTCGAGAATCCCTACTACCGCGGCTTGTCGATCGACAACATCCGCTGGATGTTCACGACCTTTCATTTGGGGCACTACCACCCCTTGACCTGGTTGTCACTGGGGCTAGACTACGTTCTTTGGGAGATGAACCCCGCCGGGTACCACTTCAGCAACATCGTTCTGCATACGGCGACCGCGCTGCTTGTTTATTTTCTGATTCTTCGCCTGCTGGGGTTGGCTACTCAAGCGGAGGAGGAAACGGCGGAGCTTCGCTTTTCCGCCGCATTTGGGGCGCTGTTGTTTGCCGTCCATCCCTTGCGCGTGGAGTCGGTTGCCTGGGTGAGCGAGCGCCGCGACGTGCTCTCGGGGCTTTTCTACGTCGCGGCGGCGCTGCTGTATTTGCGCGGCCGGTTGGCGGCGTCGGTTGGGCTCTTCGCGGCGGCCCTGATGTCGAAGATCATCGTCGCGACTTTACCGGTCGCACTGTTGATGCTGGATGTTTATCCGTTGCGCCGGAAGCCCGGTTTTGGGTTGCTGCTGAACAAGATTCCTTACTTCGCCCTGGCCCTTGCCGCGGCCCTTTTCGCGCTGAGCCGGCAGCGTACCGGTGTTGGGGGAACCTTCGCCGACATCGCCGTCGAGCCGGCGCTGCGCGTGACGATGTCGCTCTACGGGCTGGCGTTCTACGCGTGGAAGACGGTCCTTCCGTTTGGCCTGGCGCCGCAGTACGTTTTGGGTTCATCGCCAGGTGCGTTCGACCTGCCGCTGCTGATTGGATCTCTTGCCGCGATTGCCGTCACGGCCTCGGCGGTTTTTGTGTGGCGCAAGTGGCCCGGCGCGGCGGTGGGGTGGGGCTGTTACATGGTGACGCTGCTTCCGGTCCTTTCGATCCTGCGGTACGACTCGCAGCAATTCGTTAGCGACCACCATTCTTATCTGGCCACGCTTGGTTTAGCCGTGCTGGCGGCGGGGTTGTTCTTGAAATTCTTCTCGCGGGACCGGGCTCCCGTCGTGGCGGGCTGTGCTGCTGTCGTGACACTGTTTTTTTGCGAGAGAACGATTGCGCAGATCGACATCTGGCGAAACTCGGAGACACTGTGGGCGCACACCTTGACTGTTAGTCCGCTGTCGGTTGTGGCTCATAACAATCGCGGCCGCATTCTTGCCGAACAAGGGGAGACCGGCAGGGCGCTCGGTCACTTCCGCCGCGCCGTCGAAATCAAGCCTGACTACGCTCACGCCCGCTACAACCTGGGGAATCTGCTCATGCAACAGGGTGAGCTCGCCCAGGCCGAACAGCACTTTCGCCGTGCGCTCGAGCGCGAACCGCGCTACACGGCCGCCCTCAACAGCCTGGGGAATTGTTTGGTTCGCCAGAAGCGCGAGTCGGAGTCCGAGGAATATTACTTGAGAGCGATAGAAGCCGAACCTCGATTCGCCGACGCGCACTACAACCTGGCGCTGGCGCTTCATCAGCAAGGCAAGCTGGACCAAGCCGCTGAGTACTACCGGAGCGCAACGCGATTCGATCCCAGCAACGCCGATGCCCACAGCAATTGGGGCGTGCTGCTCGAGGCCAAAGGGCAGGTCGCAGATGCCATCGGCCACTACCGGCAAGCACTGGCCATTGAACCTGCCCATGCCGAGGCGCGGCGCAATCTTCAAGCCGCGCAATCGGAGCAACCGCTTCAATGATGGCGGAGATTGCTGTTCCCGGCAAGGCGGGCCGAATCAAGCTTGGCCTGTATGGGGCCCTATTCCGCACGTGATCCCGGTTGCCCGCGTGCGGTAGACTCAGAGTATGGAGTGGATCGTAAACGACCACGACGTCTTGGCGGGCCAGCCGAGAATCCGGGGCACCAGGCTTAGCGTAGCTTTTGTCCTTGAGTGCCTCTCCCAGGGCATGAGTCCGGAAGAAATCGCCAAAGACTATCCAGGTTTTCCTCCGGAATCCATCCCGGAGGTTCTCCACTTTGCCGCCGAGCGTATTTCCCTCCCAGAGACCGTGGCTCCTTGACCACAATGTCCCAGCCGCATTAGCCGCGTGGCTGGATCAACTGGGAATCCACTGTATTACTGTCGCGGATCGTAATTGGCACGAGCTTTCCGATGCCAAGCTGGTCCGGGCCGCGGAGGACGAATTCGAAGTACTGCTGACACGCGATCGAGCGTTCGCAATCTCCGCCGCCGACACTCTAACGAACTCCCAGCTAGCCGTTGTGTTAGTCCGACTCCCGCAAGCACCATTCCGTCAGTTCTTGGGAGCCTTCGCCGAAGAGTGGCAAAAGCAGCTTCCCCGGACGCAATCAGGTAAATGCCTGGAGTGGCCCGAGCAGTTCAAAGATAAGTGACGATCCAGGGCTGCTACGGTCCCCTCAGCGCATCATTCGCAATTCGGCGGGCCGCGCCTGTCTTTATGAACCGGCGAATCGGTTCGCGGCGCGTCCGGGGAAGTGCGCCATGTCAGACCAGCTTGTCTTCAGCGGCCGCCTCAAGCTGTCTGTGTCTTCAAGTAATCGTAACTCTTGGTCACGGCATCCTCGACCGACATGATTCCGGCGAAGGCTTGGTGTACCGTCACGTAGCCCTCGTAGCCGATTGCATGGAGAGTCCCGAAGACGTCGTCGAAGTCGACGCCGCCCTGGTCCCAGATGCCAATGTGATCCACGGGTACTTGGCCCTTACCCCAGGTGCCGAGGGAAGTCTCTCCATTCGGGTTCAGGCGGTGGTTCTGCACGTAGACGTTGAAAATGTAATCCTGAACCGCCTCAATCCCTTTCTTGCCGTATTCTTCGCCCGCGACGAACCAGTTGGCGGGCTCGTAGATGATTCCGAAGTTGTCGCGGCCCACGGCCTCGAGCACCCGCAGGGAGCCCGCTACGGTTTCAAACGGACTGGAGTTGTGCGACTGGTGGGCCAGCCGAATGTCGCGCTCCTTGGCTTCGTCGCAGGCCTTTTGGGCCCATTCGATGTCCTCGTCCTTCTTCATGCAGATACGGATCAGGTTCGCGCCAAACGATTCGGCAAGGTCGAGGTAGGGCGTAATGTTTCGTAACCCGTCGGGGCCGTGCTCGTCATTTTGGGGTACGTAAAAGTCGCCGGTCACCATGGAGACGACCAGCCCGGCGTCCTTGATCTTCTGGCTGTATTCAGCGATCAGCTCCGGCCCGGAATGGACGCCGACTTGTGACGCTCGCATGCACAGGGCGTCGTAGCCGACCTTTTTGGCGAGCGCGATCAGCTCGTCCATGTTGATCGAGGCGACTCTCTTGTTGCTGAAGGATTCGGCGACTCGGGCGGAGATCGACAGCTTCATGCCGGGCTCGGTGGTTTCGACCGCGGCCGGCGTTTCGGAAACGTCTGGTTCGCTTGGCGCGGAGCAACCGGCGCCCGCCGCCGCCAGGCCAGCCGAGGCTGCAAGGAATGCGCGCCGAGTTGGGTTTTGATGCATGGTTGAGTTTCTCCTTGTGGTGCGCTGACTAGCTTAACGAGAGGGCCGGATTTCCGCAAGGCGGCCTGTTCTCGGCGACTCCGTTGGCCTTTTTGGGGCGCCGTGCACGTGCAAGTCCGACTCCAGCCGGCATTTCCGGCCGGCTGGCAAGAAATACGAACTAACGCTACCTGTTGTTACTTGCCGCCCAGGTTGAAAGTCAGCGTCAGGGCTGCTCCTCCGCCGGGCGGAACCGTCACCCCCAAATCCACGCGGCGGTTCCGGTCAAAGCCGGAACGGCGGGCGACGGTGCGCCCAACGATATAGCCGAGAGCCGCGCCGGCAACGACATCGGTGAGCCGGTGAGCCCGGTCGTCCAAGCGGGCATATCCCATATACACGGCCGCCATGTAAGCGGGAATTCCGGCTTTCTTGCCATAGTGATGCGACACGATCGTCGCAAAAGTAAATGCGCCGGAAGTGTGCCCGGAAGGAAACGAAGCGTTACCCTGGCCGTTCGGCCGCTCACTCGAGACGACCGTCTTGATGCCGCCAATCAACACTTGGTTGACCGCATAACCTTGTGCCAAAGTGTAGGCGAAACTTCGAAGGCGCCTGTTGTCGGTGGTGCGGCTTATCAACAGGAATCCCGCCAGCGACGGCACGGTCACCCATTTCGCCCCCGCGATATCGCCAGGATGCCGGAGAGGCGATTGATCCTTGTCGCGGAAGTAGCCTTCCAATCGCTTGTTCGGGATAGCCGCGGCTGCGGTGGCAACTCCCCCGATGAGGAGCGGGGTGACGTTTTTTTTCGAAAACAACGCGCCAAAGTTTCGCGCGAACTCAAGGGGAAATTGTTTGAGGGTGGGCTCCCGGCGTTCCGCTGGAGGGGGGATGACAGGCGGGCCGGGGACGGGTGGCTCCGCGCCGGCAACGGTTACCCCGAGCCACACAACCACTCCTGTTCGGAGTCTTGTAAGTCGTTTTATCGCAGGCATTGCTTCCGAGCTTGCGCGGACTGCCGGCAACCTGTGATCTGGTCCATTATACCCCCCGCTTTTCCCCGAGCGAAAGCTGGTTCTGCGACGACTGGCGGCGATTGGAACGCGCCACGCCGTGCCGACAACAAGGGCACGCCGGCGTTCTCCAGAGTGTTACTGCCC
This sequence comes from Bryobacterales bacterium, assembly GCA_965226185.1. GTDB lineage: Bacteria > Acidobacteriota > Terriglobia > Bryobacterales > UBA6623 > CBDCYS01. The sequence continues at coordinate 1,672,595 of CBDDCT010000006.1, read as the reverse complement.
CAAAATGTCGTAGGTTGTCGTGCCTCGTTCGCGGACCTTGAAGTAGACCTCCTCCCAGTCACGGTGCGCCTCGTGATCAGCGTACTGTTCCAAGATCGTCGCATCGTCCATTTCCATGCACACTCCCCACTCGCGCAGTTGCTCGGTGTACTCCGGTTTTTCCTCCGAGCCGCCCTGGGAGTAAACCCGCAGAGGTCTTCTCAATTTGCCCACCCACACCTTGTTCAGCCCCTCGATCTTCTCGGGCAAATTGCTCGTGGCTTCGACAAACTCTTTCCAATCCGCGTCGGCCGCGTCCTTGATCGTTGTAAACGCAAAGCAATGCATCAGCTTTTTCTCACCCGCCTTCGAGACACCGCCGAAAACGAGAAGGGCGGCGCTAAGAACGATGAGGCGAACTAGTTGAAAACGCATCTTTCAGTCTCTCCTGGTGTTGTTGCTCTATTGGTGTCCTTCCGTTGAGCACGGATTCTGATTCTATCCAAATAGCGTAAGCGCGCGCCGGCCGGTGTGACCCGGAGTCTTCCGGGCGGGCTATTCCATGTCGGGATGCTACATTGAAAGATTGACGCCGCTTGGCGTCCACGCCGGGAGAACAGTTCCTTTTGTCAACCAACCAGCATCCTTCACGCAAGCCCGTTATGGCCGGCAACTGGAAAATGTTCAAGACAGCGGCCGAGACACGCGATTTCATTGAGAAGTTCAAGTCTTTCGTGGCGGAGGCGTCACACTGCGAGATCGTGATCGCGCCTCCCTATCCAGCACTGGCGGCGGCGGCCGGGGCAGCCCAAGGCAGCAATATCCAGATCAGCGCACAGAACCTGCATTGGGAAGAAAAGGGCGCTTTCACCGGCGAAGTCAGCGGCCCGATGATCGCGGCCGCCGGATGCACTCACGTCATCATTGGCCATAGCGAGCGAAGGCAGTATTTTGGGGAAACCGACGAAACAGTGAACCGGCGCGTCCTCGCGGCGCTGTCGGCTGGTCTCACTCCAATCGTTTGCGTCGGGGAATCGCTTGAGCAACGGGAGTCTGATCAAACCGAACAGATCCTGACGACTCAGTTCGACGGGGCGATGGCTTCATTGACCGCCGATCAGTTCTCCCGTATAATCGTAGCGTACGAACCGGTTTGGGCCATCGGAACAGGCCGCACCGCCACGCCTGAAATGGCTGCCGGGGCGCACCGGGTCCTCAGGGACCGAGCGGCTGAACAGTTTGGACCGGAGGCAGCCGAGAGCCTGCGCATCCTTTACGGCGGCAGCGTCAAGCCCGTCAGCGTGGAGGGCTTGATGGCTCAAACAGAGATTGACGGCGCTCTGGTCGGCGGGGCCAGCCTGGAGCCCGAATCAATGGCCGCGATCGTAAACTACCCGAGATAGCTCAAGACCCGCGGCAGGCCCAGCCGGCGCCGCCACGAAATCATGGAAATCCTGCTGATCATCATCCACGTCATCGTCTCGCTCTTTTTGATCATCGTCGTGCTGCTGCAAAGCGGTAAAGCGGCTGATCTGGCCGGCGCCTTCGGCGGCATGGGTTCGCAAACCGCGTTCGGGCCGCGCGGGTCCGCCACCCTGCTGTCAAAGGCCACCACTTTCGCCGCCGTGCTGTTCATGCTCACATCGATCACTCTGGGGATCGTGAAGTCACGCGACCTCGGAGCCACCGCTGAGTCCGTCATCGAGCGCACGGGGACAGCCGGCGAACCCGGCCCTGAGTCCCCGAATGCCCCGGAGCCGGGTACTGACTTGATACCTCTGACGATCCCTCCACCCCCTCAATCGGGATCCGAGCCCGCGGCGGGAACCGAGAACGACGAGGCTGCCGAGCCCCAATAGGAATCGGCGCGCTTCTCAATAGGTGCATCCGTCTTCCAGCGACCAACTTCCAGTGTCACGCCGCCGCGCGATGCCCTGACCCGTGCCAATATCAACTAATTTCTTACGGGAGGCGCTTCGTCATGCGACCATTCCCGCAAACAAAATCCTCAAAGTCGCCGGGCTAGAATCTAGAGGGATCGTTCCGCCAGTTCTCCGACGACAGGAAGCGAGTGCTTCTCTCCCTTGGTCGTCTTGACGAGCATGAAGATCCACAATCCCAGAATCAGCAGCTTGACCACCGCATCGATCGGGATGTCGGGACCCGGCAGCATCTCGACCCAGAGCCCCAGAGTCCAGTCGGCCAATAGCCAAGCAACGAATAGATAGAGCCCCTGATAGGCGTGAAAACGCGAGTCCTGCTCCTCACGAAACTTATCTGACGCCAGAACATAGAGGCAGCCGATCCAGCCGAACCAGGGCACGTAACACAAGATCGAAGCCGTTCTTGGACTCAGTGCCGGCCCGCTCCAAGCTGGTCCCCGGCTGGGTCCGGAAACCGGCTGGCGATAGCCGCAATAGCCGCAGAACTGGTCGGCGTCTTGGACCTCTTTACCGCAACTGGTGCAAAACGGCACGGATATATTTCCTTTTCTCGGAGGGCAGCCGGCCTTCAGCGCAAAATCGAGCCCGCAGGCGGGAGGGAGCCTTCGTCCCTATCTTAACCCGCGATCAGAGCACGCCCGGCTCTTCGCTTGATCCGCCCTCTATCTGGAAATACGAGTTACCGGGCTCATAGTTCCATCGCAAAATAGACGGCAAGATCGTTACGAGGGAGGACTCAGCGGGAAAAACCGGCGGTACTGCTCGGGCAGCCGCACGGGCTTGCCTTCGCGATCACAGACCATGTGAAGGGTCTCGGCGGTGACCAGCAACTGATCGTCTGCAGCGCGGTGCATTTCGTAGGCAAAGCGGACAGTCCGCGAGCGGACTTCCCTCAGCCAGGTTCGGACCCGAACTTCATCGTCAAACCGCGCCGCGGCGCGATAGCGGCACGTCGCCTCGGTCACGGTCAGCATGACACCGCCTTCACGTTCCATGTCCCGGTATTCGAATCCGGCGTCACGGCAGTAGTCGACACGGCCCACCTCCATCCACACGAAATAGTTGGCGTAGTAGACGATCCCCATCTGGTCGGTTTCCGCATAGCGAACCCGGAGCCGTGTTTCCACTTTGTGCATCTAAACAAGTATAGGGAGCTGGTTCGGGGATCACGCTGGCCGGCGTACGGGGCGCGCAACGCGGTTCGCCGGCCGTCGCTACCGGGTCTTGGCGGCCGCGGCCTCGAGACTTTTGCGAATGGCGTCAAGGATGCCGTTCAGGAAGGGCCCGGACTCGTCGGTGGAAAAGCGGCGGCCGACTTCCATCGCTTCGTTGATGATCACCGCTGGAGCTTCTGTTTCATCCAAGAGCTCGGAAACGGCCATTCGCAGGATGTTGCGATCGACCGCCGCCATGCGCTCGAGTCTCCAGTTGGTAGCGTTCTCGCGGATGAGATCGTCAATTCGGTTGACCTGGGAAGTGACCCTCTCGAAGAGCTGCTCGGCGAAGTCGTCGCCGCGGGCACGCTTTTTTGGGGTTACGTCGGCAAGGGTTTTCCAATAGGCCTCCCTCACCTCGCCGGCTGGCTCGGGGTTGACGTCCCACTGATAGATCATCTGCAGTGCCCGTTCGCGGGAGCGGTGTCGTGAAGCCACGTTAGTCTCCGCCCGAGCCGCGGGCGCGAAGTTCCTTCATCAAATTCGCCATTTCGATCGCGCTCATCGCGGCATCGAAACCTTTGTTGCCGCCCTTGGCGCCTGCCCGGTCGATGGCCTGCTCCAGAGTGTTGCAAGTGAGAACTCCGAAGATCGTCGGGACGCCCGTTTCCAGCCCCGCCTGAGCGATTCCCTTGGATGTCTCTGCGGCAACGTAATCGAAATGGGGCGTGTCGCCGCGAATGACGGCTCCGAGACAGATCACAGCGTCATAGCTTCCGCTCTGACCCAGTTCACGCGCTGCCACGGCAATCTCCAGCGACCCCGGCACCCGCACGACATCCACCGACTCGGCCCCGCCGCCCACGCGCTCTAGAGCATCGAGCGCGCCGCCCAGCAGGCGGTCGGTGATGAAGCTGTTGAAACGGCTGACCACGACCGCAAACCGGATCCCCTGGCTGCTCAGCCCGCCTTCTATCGATTGAAATCGTTCTTCTTGCTTCCTCATGAATCTCAGCGGCCTTTGAACTCAGCCCGGCGTTTTTCGAGAAACGCGCGGGTGCCTTCCCGGATGTCCTCGGTGCCGCAACTCAGTCCGAACTGAGAGGCTTCAAAAGTCAAAGCGGCGTCCAAGGGCATCTCCATTCCGCGGTTGACCGCTTGCAGACACAACGCGACGGCAACCGGACCGTTCTCTAATATTCTAGATGCAATGCGGCGGGCGGCAGGAATCAGCTCCTCGCGGGGCACGACGCGATTCACGAGGCCGATGCGGCCAGCCTCCTCAGCGCTGACCGGATCGCCCGTGAGTATCATCTCCAGCGCGCGGCCCTTGCCCACCAGCCGCGGCAATCGCTGAGTCCCGCCGTGGCCGGGAACGATGCCCAGCTTCACTTCGGGCTGCCCGAGCTTGGCGTTTTCCGAGGCGATGCGGATGTGGCACGACATGGCCAGCTCCAGGCCGCCCCCCAAGGCGTATCCGTTGACCGCGGCAATGACGGGTTTCGTCAGGTTCTCGATCTTGGAGAAGACTTGCTGGCCTCGCAAGCCCCATTGCTGGCCGCCCAACGCTGAGAGTTCGATGAGTTGATTGATATCCGCCCCGGCGACGAAAGCTTTTTCTCCGGCTCCGGTCAAGATGACAGCTTTCACGCCGGCGTCCGACGCGATATCCGAGAAACAAGCATCGAGCGCATCGACGGTGTCGATGTTCAGCGGGTTGAGCTTCTCCGGACGGTTGACGGTCACCAGGGCAATGGAGTCTTCGACCTCATAAAGGAGATTGGTATAGGTCATCGCTTGTCCTTGTTGTCAGTACTACCGCTATCAGTAATACCGCTATCAGTAATGGCCGATCGTTGTCTACTCCTCCCTGAAAACGGCTTCCGGTCAAGGTTCGGTTGCCGAAAGGGACTTTTGCACTACAATTGAAAGATGGATCGGGCCGTAGCGCAGCCTGGCTAGCGCGCTTCCTTGGGGTGGAAGAGGTCCCGAGTTCAAATCTCGGCGGCCCGACCAACTTGCTTGAAATCAATCACTGAAGTGTTTTGAGCGGCGATTCCCAACAAGGAATTGATCGCGTCCACTCTTTCCCGGTCTGGGGAGGAGGATGTCACCTCAGCGGCAGACAAAACCATTGCCGGCCACCGGGATCGATCCGCCTCCCTTTTGACTCCGGACCCTCGCCCTCATTTTTCACGACCTGACGGTCGAAGCACGCGATAAGCCCGCCATTCCTTCGTTGCGCTTGCTCGCCGTGCTCAACGCAAGGTGCCGGGGCGACGTCGGCCCGGAGGCCGACGCGGCCCGCCAGGAGGCGCGCGCCACATTGGGGCGGGCTAGCGGCTGCGGCTACCGCGGCGGCTGGAATATCGCTTTCTGTTTCCAGAACCCTTCGCACTACCGCCGGCTGAACGCCGGCCGCGGGAAGGGGGACGGTGCTGTTCCGTGGAAGGAATGGTCTCCGTGTCGAATCCGGGCGCCCGGATTCGCGTGATGGGCGAGCCCAGACTGCGCTCGATGGCTCGCAACGCCCCGGCGTCCTCCCTCGAGACGAACGTGTAGGCTTTGCCGCTGCGTTCGGAGCGGCCGGTGCGTCCGATGCGGTGCGTGTAGGCGTCGGGCGTACCCGGAACGTCGAAATTAATTACGTGCGAGACCCCGGCGACATCGATGCCGCGGGACGCAATATCGGTTGCCACGAGAATCTTGAAGCGTCCTTCCCGGAAACCGCCCATGGCGCGGTCCCGCTGCGCCTGAGTCATGTTTCCTTGCAGTGCAACGGCATTATGGCCCATCCGGCTCAGTTGGACACCGAGCCGCCGGGCGCGGTGCTTGGTTCGCAGAAAAACGATAGCGGACGTGAACCCGTCGTTATTCAGCAGGTGCTTGAGCAAGTCGATCTTGCGGTCCGCCGCGATGAGATAGAGGGAGTGTTCGATCGTGGAAGCCGGCGTGGAGTGCTCCAGTTCGACGACATGGGGGCTAGCCAGGAGCCGATCGGCCAGCACGCGGATTTCGTTTGGCATCGTGGCCGCAAACAAAAGGTTCTGGCGCCTGTCGGGCAGCATCGCCAGGATGCTCCGGATGTCGGGAAGAAAGCCCATGTCGAACATCTGATCGGCTTCATCGAGAACGAGGATCTTGATCTGCCCCAGCATCGCCTTACCCTGCCGCAGCAGGTCGAGCAGCCGGCCGGGGCAGGCGACGACGATATCCGGTTGATTGCGCAGGGCGCGAACTTGCGGGCGCTCCGACACGCCTCCAAAGACCGTGATGATCTTGAGGCGGGTGAACTTGGCCAGCTTTTCGAAATCGCCGTGGATCTGCATGGCAAGTTCCCGAGTGGGAGCAAGGATGAGAGCGCGCGGACCGGGCCGCCGCTCAGCGAGCAATCGCTCGATAATCGGCAGCGCGAACGCGGCGGTTTTGCCGGTTCCCGTCTGCGCCAGGCCGAGAATATCGGAGCCGGCTAGCGCCGCCGGGATCGTCTCGGTTTGAATTGGCCGAGGCTCGGAAAAACCGGCCTCGGTAATGCCTCGCTGCACCAGGGGCGCCAATGGAAATTGGGGGAACCCGGCGGCGGGGCTAGAAGTTTGTTGTGACATAAATAGACAAATTTGTTCCTGCGGATGCACGAATTACATACACGTGCACCGCGATCATTCGAACCTATACAACAGTGACAGGCAGAGGAGAACAGAAACGGCGCGATCCTTAGAAGAGGTCCTGTTGTGCGCCGCGGGCCGCGAGACTGCGGCCAAGGAGGTAATAGCCTCACCATAACAGCTCGACCGCCTCGGCGCAAGCTGAGCTTGCGGGCGGGGGTCCTCCCTCGATTCCAAACAGGCGTCGAGATGAGTCTCGACGCGGCAAGCTGAGAGCTTGCGCCACGTTGGGTCAGGCCACCCGAAGGGCCGGGTTTTCAGCTTGTCACTCTGCTGCCTCTTGCGGACTCGCCGGGTTGCCGCTGGGGGGTGGCGGATCGGGTCCTTGCGGCGGCAGGACTCGCGGCGCTTCAGAGCTTGCTGGCTCCGTGCCAGGAGTTGCCGCTTGACCGCAGGCTTCCGCCCGCGGCTCTGAAGTTGCTTTCCGGGGCTTTCTGCTGCTTGTCATCCATTCCGGTGGCTCAACTGTTTCCCTTCGACGGTTTTGAGTCGTTCGATGATGTCGTCGATGGCGGCGCCGCGGTACATCATGTCCATGGCCAAGCGCGAGGCGCTGACTCGGCTGGCAGAGGAGGCTTTCTGGTCGTCCATCACGTTCTCGAGCGTGTCGAGGGCGCGAACGCTCATTTGCTGGAGGCGGGTGGTGGTGTGGGCAAGAATGTCCCGCCGGGCTGATCTGAGGGCAGTCTGGAAGCTTTCCTGTTTCATCCAGCGATAAATGGATGCTTCACTCACATTTGCTCTCTTTGCCGCTCTATCGATCGTATTCGTTAGCAAAAGAGCTTCAATGGCCTTGTTCTGTTTGGTTGTAAGTTGTTCATTCATAAGGGTTGACTTTTTTCAATGAGAGTATTTGAGAGTCTGTGAGAGGCTTTCTGGCTTTTGGGTCCCGCCGGGGCCGTGGAATGGTTGTCCTCTCCCTTCTGTTGCAACTGAGTCATTGTTGGTTTTGCCGCTTTTAGGATAACAAGCCGATCTTGGGATTCCTTTCGGGCGGCGGGTAATTCTGTTGAAAACAAAGGGACTATATTTATGATTTATCCGTGACTGAGTTGGGGTGATTTGCGGTTTGGGGGGGGAGCGGTGTTTTGGGGGCAAAGGGGCGTGGGGGTAGCCGGTTCGGCGTTTGGTGGGGAGATCGCTGGTCAGCGGTTCGTCGCCGCTTAGCGTACGAGCGTTGGGCATCCAGGGGAAGTCAAGGCTGGACCGGGGGGGCGGCAAAGAATTCAGCTTGCAGGTATGTACTTTATATGGTACATTGTACCTTGAAAGGTGCAGCAAGGCGGAGGAGCCGAAGAGACAGAAAATTCGGCTGATTTTCTACCGCACGACGGCGGGGAGCGAGCCCGTCAGGGAGTGACTGAAAGGGCTGGATGAAGTCGAGCGTCAGGCGATACGGAAGGACCTGCTGCGCGCACAATGGCGTTGGCCGGTGGGCATGCCGCTGTGCCGCCCGATGGGCAATGGCCTCTGGGAAGTCCGGACGAACCTGCCGACGAAACGGACGTCGCGTGTGCTGCTCTGCCTCTACCGGGAGCATCTGGTCGCGCTGCACGGGTTTATCAAGAAAACGCGGGCCACGCCGGAATCGGATCTGGCCACGGCGCGCAAACGTCAAAAGGAGTTGGAACGATGAGCAAGAAGCATCTGGGATCGAGTATTGATGACTTCCTCAAGGAGGAGGGCATCTTCGAGGAAGCGCAGGCACAGGCGGTCAAGGAGGTCGTCGCATGGCAGCTTGCCGAAGCCATGAAGTCGCGGAAAATCTCGAAAAACAAGATGGCCACACTGCTCAAGACGAGCCGGACCCAGGTGGACCGCCTGCTTGACCCGAAAAACGACATCACGCTCGGCAGCCTACAACGGGCAGCGGCGATCGTTGGGCGGCGCGTCACCATTGAGCTGGTTTAAGACCGGTTGAAAAAGCTGCGGAAGCAGGGGAATCAATTGTGGCCACGAACGTGGACGACATCATCAGAGTCGGCGGGAGTCGGTAGGGGAGTCGTTGAGTCGTCAGGGACAGTCACCTTATCAGGTGAAAAATACGTAAAACCCGCATCACATCGTAACAAACGTTACACGTAGACACGTCAGCGTACCCGATCTCACGTCAGCTGCGCTCGGGAGACCCTCGACAGGTAGTTAAGGTGACTGTCCCTCATGCCTCATGCCTCATACCCTGAAGCACTGGGGGCGCCACAGCAGAGTGCGGATATTTCTCGTTTGCGGGACGCGACCCATAGCGGGCGCCCCTGCGGCGACGAGGCATTTGTGGAAGACCTCGAGCGGCGCCTCGGGCGTCGGCTTAAGCCGCAGCAAGGCGGTCGGCCACCATCCGGCGGGGACAGTCACCATCAGCCCCATCTGCCGTCCATCAGCCCCATCAGCCCCCTAAGCGCCAAAGCCATTTGGCTGTCAGGGTGTTCTCCTTTGTTGTAGGGATGAGTTGGGCACCGGTCTCGCCTGTAAACGATTCAATCAATTGGACTTTTCGAATAGCTCCTGACCACGACCTCTTTCAGACACCCCGCCTTGACGTCCCTTAGAGTATATTTTTGCAGCAATCTGGTCGGTACCCTTATGAGGCCGGACCCTGGTGCTAATACTCATAAAACTGTCGGTGCACCACGAAACTTTTCGGGGAAAATCCAGTAGTTTTTACAGTTACCAATCGCCACTGCCACTTGCTCTCAATAGAATCTAGAGCTGCTTGCAGACACCCCGGACGGGACGCCCTCTCCCGGCTCCCGGACCACCCTACTGATGCTCGCGAAATATGGTGTAGGGGCGCAGCGTGCTGCGCCCGCTCCGGCAAGGCATTCGCTGTGTCCGAAAACAACACTATATTTTGCGAGTATCAATAAGCACCGCTCTCCGGCCGACGGCCGGGGCGACGTTGCCCCGCAAGTCCCACCGGTGGCTTTTCTCGTTAAAAGGCGTGACTTGATCACGTCATGCTGCTCGATGATGGTGAGTTATGGAAATTGACGTTTTCTCCACCTTAGGGTACCGCCCAGATTGCTGCAAAAATATCCTTTAAGGACGATGAACCCGTGACTGCGGCTGTGAAGCTTTGGGAGTCGCGGCCCGCAGCTGAGCGCCATGTCCGTTGGGCGGCGAGATCGCGAGTTCTCTCCTCATCGAGGAACCTTCGGGACTATCAATCATGAAGCAGGGACGAATCAGCCAGACGGCGCTCAAGGTTGCGCTTGGCATGATCACATTGAGCGTGAAGGATGACTGGGCGCAACGGCTTCCTCCCGGTCTGGTGGAAGTTACCGAGCGGCTCCTTCTCGCATCGGGGTCACCCGGGTATGGCCCGCTCCTGATGCGCGCGTCCAAGCAACCGTGGATGATCCGCGTCTACCAGATCCAGGATCGCATGATGCCGGGACAGTGGGAGGGCTTCGGCCACCGCAAAATATTCATCCAGGAGCAGGCTGAGGCCGCGATCAAGCAGGGGGCGCAACAGGTGCTGGTGGTGGGTGCTGGCTTCGACACGCTTTGTCTGAGACTCGCGCCGCAACACAGTCATGTTCAGTTCTTCGAGGTTGACCATCCCACGACGTCTGCGGCCAAGACCAAAGGAGTCGCCTTGGAGGGTCAACCGGGAAACATGATTCAGATAGCGGCCGATCTCGGCGAGCATGCCCTCTCGAAGGTGTTGTCGGAGGACGGTCGCTGGCAGACCTCACTGCCCTCGCTGCTCGTGGTGGAGGGGCTCTTGCAGTACCTGACGAACGACGAGGTGCGAGGTCTGCTCGGCGAGGCAGCCGCCTGCACCGCGCCCGGAAGCTGGATCGCGTTCACACACGCGATCCCCGGTGAACGCAAGATCCTCTCGACCATGGTGCGCCTCGTCGGAGAGCCGTGGAAGTCCGCCGTCCGAAGCGAGGACCTACCGGAATACGTCGAAGGCACAGGCTGGACGGTGACGTCCGACGTCGATACCGACTCAGCGCACGGAGTCGAACGCTATGTAGTAGCTGAGCGACGCTGACTGCTCAGTCGCGAGTCTGATCGAGCCGTGGCGCGAACAGCACGCCGCCCAACAAGGCGTTGCAGTGGCCTTGCTAACGCCTGAGGCCTACTGGCGCGTGGTAGGATCTCGTCATCCAAGGTGTTGACTGGCCGCGAGCTGGGTCGCCGCAAGCCGCTGAACGCCGGTCCGTTAGGCGGCGCGTTGACCCATGAGTCTCTTCGCCAGATATTATGCCCCAGAAGAGTGCCAAACTTGGCTACTTCACATTTCAGAGACCTGACGAGTTACCCGAATGGAATGAATGAGATACGACGAGCTTACTGAAAGCTAGTGAAAAATCTCATTGCTACTCCGAACCGCATCCGCTGGATCGAAGCAGCCGCTCAGCAGTAGACCCTCAGCGGCGAGCCCTGTCAGCGATTCCGGCGGCATTGAGGTCCACTGATGTTCCGGCAACGTGTTAGAGCGGCTCTGTGAGCCGCTTTTTTCGTCCCGATTGTGCGGTTCGGAGCGATTCCGGTTTGCCCGCACAGCTTTGGACCGGCGGGGACTTCGCACATTTTCATCTTGTGCACTTTTTGCTTGCCTTGAATGGTGGACTCTGCTAAACACCCTCGCATGACTGATGATACGATTGTAAAGTTTCCGATGCAGGACACCGGTTTCAAACACCCGATGGACACTGCGTATTACGTTTATCTCCCGATCACAGAGAACGAGCACGATGAAGCCGTTCTGCTCCACGTGGGGTTCGCCTATCAAATAACCAGCGATGAGGGAGACAACGGTTTGTTGGTGCGCCACAGCCCCGATGCTCCGGCGGTAAGCGGCGGAGCAGAGTACTTGTTCAGCGAAAATCCAATCGAAAGAAAGTAGGGACAGAGCGTGCGCCGGGATAAACCGGCGGGAAGGAGCGGATGCAAGAGCCGCACAGGAAAGGAATAGCGAACCATCCTGACCTCGAGTCATGCGTGGGCGGCCGCGAGGCCGTTGGCGAAGCGTTGACAGAGGCACGGGCGGGCTGGGTATGGAGCCGTGAAAGAACTCGTTTCGGGCGCCGACGCAATGCTCTGATGCGGAAGGCCACACCGACGCAGACGCCAACGCGAGTCTGCGCCGGGCCCGGCGCGGTCGGTAGACCCCACGCACGTCCGGAACCTTTCCGCACGAGAACCGGGAGACCTCGTTGGGCGTCTGTCGCGAAAGCGGCAGACCGGTGGGAGAAGGCTATGGCCGCACGTCCCACGCGCACGCCGGCGAGGGGTCGGACAACGCGATAGTACTTATGAAGCAACCGAACAAAGATGGGCGACCGTTGGCGGAGGCTGTGGAGGGAAGCGCGTTGACCGAGGAGAACACGGCGCAGTCGAACGCGGGCCGGACACTGAGCCGGGAAACTGCGTCCAGCCGATTGCATCGTGTGCGTCAAGCAGCAAAGGGGGCAGGACCACAACGGTTCACCGCTTTGCTCCATCACCTGAGCGTCGATCTGTTGCGGGCAGGCTACTACGCGCTGAAGCGCAGTGCCGCGCCGGGAGTGGACGGGGTGAGGTGGGAAGAGTATGAGCCCGGGCTGGAGGATCGGCTTGCCGATCTCGACAGGCGGGTGCACCGCGGCGCGTATCGCGCGCAGCCGTCGAGAAGAGTCTATATTCCGAAAGCCGACGGGCGGCAACGTCCGTTGGGGATTGCCGCTTTGGAGGACAAGATTGTCCAACAAGCGCTGGTCACGGTCCTCAATCAAATCTATGAAGAGGACTTTCGGAGCTTTTCGTATGGTTTCCGGCCGGGGCGGCAGGCGCATCATGCGCTGGACGCGCTGACGGTCGGGTTGACGCGGAAGAAGGTGAACTGGGTGCTCGACGCCGACATTCGTGGATTCTTCGATCACATCGACCACGAATGGCTGGTGAAGTTTCTGGAGCACCGTATCGGAGACCGCCGTGTCGTTCGGCTCATCCAAAAGTGGCTGAAGGCCGGGGTATCCGAGCAAGGGCAGTGGTCGGAGACGAAGGTGGGCACTCCGCAAGGGGCGGTGATATCGCCGCTGCTGGCGAATGTCTGCCTGCACTATGTTTTCGATCTGTGGGTGGAAGCCTGGCGGAGAAAGTGCGCGGAGGGTGACGTCATCGTCGTCCGTTACGCGGACGATTTCGTGCTGGGTTTCGAGCGACGGGCCGAGGCAGAGCAGTTTCTCGAAGCATTACGGGAACGATTTGCGAAGTTCGGTTTGGAGCTGCATCCGGAGAAAACGCGGCTCATTGAGTTCGGGCGTTTTGCTCGATCGAACCGGCGAGAGCGTGGGAAAGGGAAGCCGGAGACTTTTGACTTCTTGGGGTTCACGCATATTTGCGGGAAGCACCCGAAGACAGGCTATTTCTTGGTTCGCCGCAAGACGGTCGGCAAACGGCTGGCGAAGAAGCTGCGAGAAGTGAAGCAGCAACTGCGTCAACGTATGCACGAGCCGGTTGCGGAGACCTGGCAATGGCTGAAGAAGGTCGTACAAGGCTATTTCAACTACCATGCGATTCCGGGGAATCGGCGGAGCCTGTGCGCGTTTCGCAGCGCAGTGACGCGGTATTGGCGGCGGGCGTTAGCTCGACGCAGCCAAGTCACGAAGATGCAATGGAGACGCATGAGGCGACTGATCCGGGAGTACATACCTACAGCCCGCACCCTGCATCCTCATCCATATGTTCGCTTTGACGCCATGCATCCGAGGTAGGAGCCGTATGCGGTAATCCCGCTCGTACGGATCTGTGCGGGGGGCGTCGGGCGACCGGCGTCCCTACCGCGACCCGAATAAAGACCCTTTACCCGTCCGATCCGAAACTCCCCGAACTCCTGAGATCAACGGGTACGAGGCGATACGCTGGTGAACGATGGGACCTTGCGCAGGGGTCGGGGGAGTTTCCAAATGCGGGCCGAGGCCTCGCAGGGGTCCACGGCTTTCTGGGCGTTGAGCCAGAATTCCGGGGTTGTTCGGAAGGCGGCGGCGAGTTTGAGCGCCATCTCCGCGGTCACTGAGGTGCGGCCGTTCACGATTCGATTGATCAGCTTGACGCCGCAGCCGGCGTGACCGGCAATCTGCTTCCGTACCCTCAACCGCACCCTTGCGGGTGCGGCTCTGTTTCTTCGAAAAACAAGAAAGTCGGGAGGGCAGGCTGCGACGTTTCACGATTCGCACCCAGCAACCACGAAAAGACCGCACCACTTGAATTGCGCCCGCTGGAAGCCCTTTAGTCGCCGAAAAACTGCGATACCCCGACGCCCCAATTCGCCCTCGGCACATCGCTCTCCGCGGAGACGGACAGGCCGGTTTGCTCCTACGCCCCGTCCGGGGCTTGCCCTGGATGGTTTTCGGACCCAGGGTTCCGCTTCGCTCCACCCATGGGCTACGATCCTACGCCGCTTCGCGGCTCAACGGCTCTAACGCGGGCCGGCCGCGGCCAAAGAGGGTCCACGGGGCCGACTCGATGGAGACCGCGATGAAGCGCGGACTCCCGTCCGCGCCTCTGTCCGGCCGGGCACACCTCTGCGAAACGAGGGATGGATTATTTATCGGCATGGCACTTCCCCGGCAGATTCAACGCGACGGCCGGTCGCTTTGCAGTCAGCATTCTGATCCTGGCGCTTAGATGCGGACCCGTCTCTACGCCGCGGGCCGCGGCTCGTAGCGCTCGACCTGGATCTGATCCTGGTGCTTGCGCGCTTGGGCCAGCTCGTAGGCTGTTTGCAGGCGCAGCCAGTGGTCGGCATTGGACCATCCGGCCTTCTCTAGGCGGATCGCCATGTCCGGGGAGATTCCGGACTGGCCGTTGATCACGCGCGAGAGCGTATGGCGGGTAACGCCCAAGACCTTCGCGCCTTCGGTCACGCTGAGTCGCAGCGGCTCCAAGCAGGCGTCCTTGATCGATCGGCCCGGATGCGGCGGGTTTTTCATAGGCATGGCGGTTGCTCTTGCAGACTTTCACTGTTTCGATTGACGTGGCTCGGGAGCCCCTGAAACTCCCACTCCGCTAAGCCGCGGCTAAGCTCAATACTGTCAGCTTAATGGTATCGGGGCTGGTTTCAGGCGCCGACGCAATGGTATTTCTTTCGGCGAAGCTGGGTTCGTTGTCAAAATCGAGCTTGCGTTTTCTTACGCCCCATCCGGGGCTACTGCCTTGAAGTTTCACCCAGGGTTCCGCTTCGCTCCACCCTGGGCTTTTGTTCTGACGCCGCTCCGCGGCTCAACGGCTCCAACGTCACCAGTATTGCGGCTAAGCCTGAAACGCCTGGCGCAATTGCCCGACCGCCCATTCGAGCTCGGCCTTCGTGATCACCAACGGGGGGGGATGCGGAGCACCTTGTCGTGGGCCTCCTTGTAGAGGATCCCCAGCTCGGCAAGCCGCTCGCAATAGGGACGCGCCGGCACGTTGAGTTCAATGCCGACCAGCAACCCGCGCCCGCGAATCTCTTTCACGCCGGGGTGAGGGATCTTTTGAAGCTCCGAGAGAAACCACTCGCCCAGTTCCGCCGAACGCTCGACGAGGGATTCCTCCTGGATCACCCGCAGGGCGGTGCGGGCAACGGCACAGCCGAGCGGGTTGCCGCCGTAGGTCGAGCCATGGCTGCCGGGGTCGAAAACGCTCAGGACTTCCCGCCCGCAGGCTCAGCAGCAGGGTGCCCAACACGTCGCGCTCCGCCGGCGCCTTGGGACTGCGGCAGTCGAGCGGACAAGCGGTGATCCAGTCGTCGAACCACCCGGCGGTCTTGAGAAACTCGATGAAGTAGGGCATCTGCCCGTGGGCGGTCACCGCGGCGCCGGCGTCCCAGCGCGGATGCACCTTGCCGCCGCAGGTGTCCACGGCCCGCGTTGTTTTGCCCGGCTTGGCAACCACACTTGGATCTTCACCCTTCGGGTGAACCGCTGCCTCTTGTCTTTGTTCCGCCAGCGTTCACAGTATCAACCACTTGCTCGCCTTCCTGCTCACTCAAATGCCGGATTTAGGATAATTCTTTGGCGGCGCCTCCGAGCAGTGATTGACGGCTTGCCGTATCATGAGTATTGGGGTGACGTGGTGGCCGTGCGCGCCGAGCCTCAAAAGCTGACCCCGCCCAATTACCCGTTGCTGCGGGCCGAGGACCAAGAAGAAGTCAACCGCCTCTTTCAGCGGCTGAAGGCCGTCGGACATCTAGATTCGAAGACTTCCGCTGACGATCGCCAAGACTGAAAACCCGCGGGACGGGCTCTCTCCGGCCGCGGTAAGCGTGGACTTCCGTCCACGCCTCTGTCCGGCCGTCTGAAATCTCATGATCGGCAACAATTTGACCATGCGGGTAGTAGCTCTGCCGCATTGTTGACGGACTCAATTTTGTCTTGCCATCCCGACCCGCGGACGCGAACGCACGATCCAGCCGCCTTGGCGCGGGGCTCTGGAGATTTCGCATATCGGCAATCGTGCTGGCGATCGTGCTGCTGCTCTCGGTCACGCACCCGGCCTGGTTGGGGTGGGCGGGAAAGTTTCTGGTCAAGACAGACCCTCTCGAAGTGGCCGATATCATCGTCGCTCTGGCCGGAGATGGAAGCGGCCGCCGTCTGCTGAGGGCCGCCGAACTTGTCGAGCGGGGCTACGCGCCGCGAGTGCTGATCCCTGGGCCACGGACAGCTTACGGGGTCCGCGAGTCAGATCTTGCCCTGGAGTTTGCCCGCCGCGAAGGGCTGGACATGGAGATCCTCGAAGGGTTCCCGATCGATGCGACTTCTACTCTCGAAGAGCTGGCTTTTGTCGACCGAGAGCTGCAACGAAGAGGAGTCAAGAAGGCCCTGGTGATCACGTCGAATTTTCACACTCGCCGGGCGCGAAACATCTATCGCAAGCATACTTCAGGAGCAATCGAATATATCTTCGT
Source organism: Bryobacterales bacterium (assembly GCA_965226185.1). Taxonomy (GTDB): domain Bacteria; phylum Acidobacteriota; class Terriglobia; order Bryobacterales; family UBA6623; genus CBDCYS01. Next base: position 1,655,977 of record CBDDCT010000006.1, on the reverse strand, counting down.
GGCCGCCGCCAGCCCCCACTTTGATCCGCACTCCTGGTGGAAAACGCATGACGGCAAGGAAGTTTTGATGATCGAGTATATCAAGACGCTAAACTCCTGGTTTGAGTGAAGATTGGTTGGAGTCAAAACCGGCTAAGCAACGATCGTCTGAGTGAACCCGCGCCATGCTGTCGCAACTCCGCACCCTTTTCCCGTACTTGATTCGCTATCGCTGGCGCTACGGCGCCGGCTTCGCGGCGCTGGCTTTGAAGAACGCGACGGCCGCGGCCATTCCGCTTGTCATCGGCTTCACGATTGATCACATCGCTGAGTCGTTCACGATGCAATCGTTGTTTCAACTGGCGGGGTTGCTGCTGAGCCTGGCGCTGCTCAAGGGAGTTTTCCAGTACTGGATGCGCTGGATTCTGATCGGCATTTCCCGCGACATCGAGTACGACATGAACAACGATCTGTTCGGGCACTTGATGCGCTTGTCCCAGCGCTTCTTTCACTCCTACCGAACGGGCGACTTGATGTCGCGGGCGACAAATGACATGAACGCGGTCCGCCTGCTGCTGGGTCCGGGGATCATGTACACGGTGGACGTTTTGCTGACTTTCGTGGTGGTGCTGGCCGTGATGAGTTCCACCGACTGGCGGCTAACTTGTTTCGTCTTTCTGCCGATTCCCCTGGTCTCGTTCACCGTCAGCTACTTTGGGCGGCGCATCCACGACCGTTTCCAGCGCGTTCAGGAGAAGTTCTCCGATATCAGCTCCCTGGTCCAAGAGAGCCTGGGCAGCGTTCGTATTGTCCGCGCCTACGCGCAGGAGGCGGAAGAGGTCCGCCGGTTCGAGGAACTCAACCAGCAGTATATGGGACAGAACTTCAAGCTGATCCGACTTTGGGGGAAGTTCTACCCGCTGCTCGAGCTTCTCGTCGGGCTGACTTACGTCATCGTGTTGTGGTACGGCGGCAGGAAGGTTCTCGAGGGCGACATCACGCTGGGATCGTTCGTCATGTTCATGACTTATATGGCCATGCTGACCTGGCCCATGATCGGTTTTGGCTGGGTCGTCAACGTGATCCAGCGGGGCGTGGCATCGCTTGAACGCTTGAATGAATTACTGAAGCAGCGGCCCTCGATCGCTGATTCGGAAATCACCGACTTTTCGATCAGCGGCGTGCGGGGAGACATCGAGTTTCGCAACGTGACCGTCTGCTACCCGGGCTCGGAACAACCCGTGCTATCGAACATCGATCTCGACATACCCGCCGGTCAGACCCTGGCCATCGTCGGACCCACCGGAAGCGGCAAAACGACCCTGGTCAATCTCGTGCCGCGGCTGATCGATCCGCGGGAGGGCCGCATTCTCGTGGACGGCATGGACGCCCGCAAGATCCCGCTCGAGGTGCTGCGTTCGGCGATCGGGCTGGTCCCGCAGGAGACGCTCCTGTTCAGTCAAACCGTTCAGGAAAATATCGCCTTCGGACGTCCGGAGGCCGAAGACTGGCAGGTGGCCGAAGCCGCCCGCGCCGCCGATATCCAGCGAGACCTCGACGAGTTTCCAGAAGGGTTTCAGACCGTCGTAGGCGAGCGCGGCATCACCCTCTCCGGAGGACAAAAGCAGCGCACGGCGCTGGCCCGGGCCATCCTGCGCGATCCGCGGATCTTGATTCTCGACGACTCTCTGGCGAGCGTCGACACGGTGACCGAAGAGCGCATCCTCACCGAACTTCGCGTTCTGATGCGCAACCGCACGACGCTGATGATCTCGCACCGCGTCTCGACCGCGCGTCACGCCGATCAGATTGTCGTGCTGTCGGGAGGGCGGATTCGGGAGCGCGGGACTCACGAAGAATTACTTGCCTTGGAGGGCCATTATTTCCGGCTGCATCAGAAGCAGCTCATCGAAGAAGAGCTGGAGCGAGTGTGAACGAAGCACCGCGCCGCCCGTGATGGAAGAAGAAACCATCGCCAAAGTCCGCGACGCGCGGCTCTCCGCGCGGCTGTTGCGGTACCTGAGGCCCTACCGTTGGTGGGTCGTCGTATCCGCCTGCCTGCTGGTAGCCCACTCCTTATTGGCGGTCGTGGGCCCCTATCTGACCAAGGTTGCGATCGACCGCTATTTGAGCCCGCGGCCTGAATCTTCATCACTGCTGGACGCCTGGCTCCCGGAGAGAGCGCTGGAAGGGTTGAACATGGTCGCGCTGCTCTACCTCGCCGCGCTGGCGGCGGGCCTCGCTTTCCGTTTCCTCCAAACACTGGTGATGAATTACACCGGACAGCGGGTCATGCGCGATCTGCGGAACGAGATCTTCCGCCACTTGCAGACACTGGACATCCCGTTTTTTGACCGCAACCCGCTGGGACGCCTCGTGACTCGCGTGACGGCCGACGTGGATACGCTGAATGAGATGTTCACTTCGGGCGTGGTCGCGGTCTTCGGCGATGTACTGACGCTGACTTTCATCTTGGTGGCAATGTTCAGCCTGAGCCCCATGCTGACTCTGGCGGTTCTGACGGTAGTTCCTCTTGTCCTGGGAGTCTCGGTCTGGTTTCGAAAAAAAGCGCGCGAGAGCTATCGCGAGGTGCGTGTCGCGGTAGCCAAGCTCAACTCATTCCTGCAAGAGCACATCACCGGGATGGCGGTGGTGCAGCTATTCAATCATGAGCGCCGCAGCGCACGGCGGTTCGACGAAATCAATGCCGGACATCGCGACGCCTACCGCAAAGCGATTCGCGCCCACGCGTATTTTTTTCCGGCGATTGAGTGGCTCGGGATGCTGGCCGTGGCGGTCGTTCTCGTCTACGGCGGATACCGGGTCGTGGATGGCAGCGTCACCATCGGCATCGTCGTGGCCTTCATCCAGTACGGAACCCGCGTGTTCCGGCCCATCCAGGACCTGAGCGAGAAATACAATATTCTGCAGTCGGCCATGGCCAGCTCCGAGCGCATCTTCAGTCTGCTCGACACGGCTCCCGGCCAACAGCCGGCCCGGCAAGCAACCGCCGGCCGCAACGGTGAGCCGGCGGGGACCGCCGCCAAGGCCAAGCTGGATGTAGAGTTTCAAAATGTCTGGTTTGCTTACAAGGACGAAGATTGGGTCCTGCGCGGCGTCAGCTTTCGGATCGAGGCGGGAGAAACGGTTGCTATTGTCGGCCACACGGGCGCCGGAAAAACTACCATCATCAGCCTGCTGCTGCGTTTCTACGACATCCAGAAGGGAAAGATTCTTATTGCGGGGCGCGATATTCGCGAATGGCCCGTTCACGAGCTGCGGCGAAACTTCGGAGTCGTGCTGCAGGACCCTTATCTGTTCGAGGGGACGATTGGAAGCAATATCCGTTTTGGAAACCATGAGGCGCCCCGCGAACGGCTGGAGCAGGTGGCCCGGGATGTGAATCTCAGCGGGTTCATTGCTTCCCTTGCCGGGGGCTTCGAAGAACCCCTCGGGGAACGGGGCAGCTCTCTTTCTTCAGGTCAGAAACAGCTCATCGGTTTCGCGCGGGCCCTGGTGCACAATCCAGGGTTCCTGATCTTGGACGAGGCCACATCGAGCGTCGACACTGATACGGAAGTGAAAATCCGGGACGCGCTGTCTCGGATGGTGACAGGACACACTTCGATCATCGTCGCTCACCGGCTGTCCACGATTCATCGCGCGGATCGTATTCTAGTTACCCACAAAGGACAGGTTCGCGAATCGGGGACCCATCAGGAGCTGTTGGCCAAAAGGGGAATTTACTGGCGTCTCTACCAGTTGCAGTATCGAGACCAGGAAGCGCCGGATGCTGGTGCGCAAGTGGAAGCAGGGTCCGGCGGCCGGGGCGACAGAGAAATCACCAGCCGCTAGGCATGCAAGACTTGAGTTGTGTTGGCGGGCAAAGGCCGGTTGGGTTCGGCGTACTCCTTGCGAATCATTGAAAACCTGTAGCGCAGGGCTCGCAAGAGACCTGCGGCCTTTTGTTACGTCGCACCAAGCGGGTGAACGGAATTCAAGAACTACAGGTTCTTGACAACAACAATGCAACACAGATGTCGCCTTACGGGCCAATTGTGCCCCAGTCGGCGTTCCGTGATCGCTTGCAATCTATGATCGATTGAGACGATTCGTCGCAGGTGAATCGATATGACCAAAGCGAAAGATCTTAGAAACCGTCTGGCGGGGGAAAACCTGGTTGTAGGTGTTGGGGCGCGGGACGCCCTCGAGGCCAAGCTGATCGACCAAGCCGGGTTCGACTTTATCTGGTCGAGCGGATTCGCCATTTCCGCTTCTACGGACTGCCCGATGCCAGCTTGATTACGATGACGCAGTTCCTCGACCGGGCACGTTCGATCAACGACGCGGTCAGCATTCCCGTTGTCGCGGATTGCGATACCGGTTTCGGCAACGCCAACAACGTCATCTATGCCGTCGGGCAGTTCGAAAGCGCTGGTATCGCTGGAGTGTCGATCGAGGACAAGAAGTTCCCGAAGGATACCAGCCTGTTACCCGGCGGACGCCAAATACTCACCTCGATCGAGGAGTTCTCCGGCAAAGTCATGGCGGCGGCCGACGCGCGGCGCGACAAAGACTTTGTCATCATCGCCCGCACCGAGGCGCTGATCGCGGGCTGGGGGCAAGACGAAGCTTTGAATCGCGCCCACCATTACGAAGAGGCCGGCGCGGACTGCATTTTCATTCATTCCAAGTCCTCCACGCCGGACGAGGTTGTTGAGTTTGCCCGGCGCTGGGATGGCAGCGCGCCGCTAGTCATTGTTCCGACCAGCTACCCCAGCCTGACGGAAGAAAAAGTCCGCCGGACCGGCAAGATCAAGATGGTGATGTATGCGAATCATCCTCTTCGAGCCGCCGTGCGCGCGCAAGAGCGGCTGCTGGCCGAGATCAAGAGGGCCGGCGGAATCCACACCGTCGATGACCAGATGGTTCCGGTGAGCCGCATTTTCGAATTGCAGGGTGTTTATCGGATGAAAGAGGAAGAGAAGAAATACTTGCCGTAGGTTGCTACTCCGGCGTGGATAGCCGCAACCTGACGGAAGTTATTTCTCAAATCGGATTGGGGGCGAACAAGTCGCGGACCCCTCGCTTGCGCTCAGGGCTCTGAAGTTTGGAGTTTCAGATCACCATCCAACAGGTAAACCTTCCCTGCCTTTGTTTCCAGATCTACTTCCTTGCCGCTGTATCGCAGCGTCAACGTGTTGCCCTTCGCTGAAAGAATTTTTGTTCGGGTGAGCTTGCCGGCCTCCCATTGAAGGTCCACGACGAATCCGCCGCGGGCTCGCAAACCCTCGACTTGACCGGTTGAGAACGCGGAGGGCAAAGCGGGCAGCAGGTGCAAGAAGCCGCGATTGCCCGCCTGCACATCGCTGTACCCAAGAGGCGTCCCGTATGGATCGTGGCTTTGCAGCAGCATTTCGGCAATCCCCGCGGTGGCGCCAAAGTTGCCGTCAATCTGGAAAGGCGGGTGGGCGTCGAACAAGTTCGGTTGTACACCGCGTTTCCCGTCAAATTGCACCGAGGCAATGGCGGTATCCAAGTTGAGATCGCGGCGGTAACCGCTGACGCTGGCCTCGTCGACGCCAAGCAACTCCAGCAGTCGCCGCAGCGATGCCGGCGAATGCGAATAACGTTCGGATTGTCATGCTCGTCCGTTTGCAGGACGGCGCTTAGGCGAGCATCTTTTCGACGACGCGGCCTCTGACGTCGGTCAGGCGAAAGTCGCGGCCCATGTGGCGGTAGGTGAGCTTGGTGTGGTCCAGGCCAAGGCAATGCAGGACCGTCGCTTGGAAGTCGTTCATGTGGACGGGGTCTTCCGCCACGGTCAGGCCGAGGTCGTCGGTTTTGCCGATGACCTGCCCTCCCTTGATGCCCCCGCCAGCGAGCCAGATGCTGAAGCCGTCGGCGTGGTGGTCGCGGCCGATGTTGCCAGGGTCGGAGGGTTTGCGCCACTCCGCCAGCGACGTGCGGCCAAACTCGCCGGCCCAGATGACCAGCGTTTCGTCGAGCAGCCCGCGCTGCTTGAGGTCTTTGACCAGAGCCGCCACCGGCTGCTCGGTCGTGCGGCATTTCTCGCTGAGGCCTTTCTCGAGGTTGGAGTGATGGTCCCACTGGGCATGCTGGTTGAGAACAAAACGGACACCTCGCTCGATCAGCCGGCGGGCCAGCAGGCAGGACGATCCATAGGCCCGGGTTGCCTTGTCATTGAGGCCGTACATGTCGCGAATGTGTTCCGGTTCGTCCGCGAAATCGATCAGGCCGGGCGCGGCGGCCTGCATGCGAAAGGCGAGTTCATACGAGGCGATACGAGATGCGATCTCGCGGTCGCCCGTGCGCTCGAGGTGAGCTTGGTTTAGGTCGCGAATCGCGTCCAGGTCCTGACGCTGCATCTGCTCCGTCACCCCGGCCGGGTTCGACAGATGCAGAATGGGGTCGCCTTCACCCCGGAAAAGCACGCCCTGATAGCTCGAAGGCAAAAAGCCGTTCGTCCAGTTGCCCGTGCTTCCCTGCGTGGCCCCACCGGTCTTGAGCGCGACAAACCCGGGCAGGTCACGGGACTCGCTGCCCAGGCCGTAGGTTGCCCACGCGCCCATCGTCGGCCGCCCCAGCAGGGGACTGCCGCTCATCAGCAGTGACTGGCCAGGATGATGGTTCACCGCCTCCCCGTGCATCGAGCGGACCAGGCAAATTTCGTCGGCGATCGAAGCCGTGTGCGGCAGCCACTCAGAGAGCTCCATTCCGCACTCGCCCGCCGGGCGGAACTTCCGGCGGCTGGCGAGGATCTTGGCCGTGGGCTTGATGAAAGCCAGTTGCAGATCTTTGGCGAGGGATTCCGGCAAGGGCTTGCCGTTCCACTTGTGAAGCTCGGGCTTGGGATCAAACAAGTCGATCTGACTCGGCGCGCCCGCCTGGAAAAGGAAGATGACGTTCTTCGCCTTCGCCGCGAAATGGGGCTCGCGCGGAGCCATCGGGTTCGGGACTTCATTCGACGCGGTGCGGCCTTCGGTGGCCAGGAGATGACCAAGCGCCGCCGACCCCAAGCCTCCCAGGACGCCGTCCAAGAAGTGGCGGCGAGTTTGAATCTGGCGGAAGCGGGAAGGGGTCATGGTCTTGTCACAAACTCGTCCAGGTTCATGAGGACTCGGCTGAGGCCGCTCCAAGCTGCCAGGTCGATAGCATCGTGGCCTTCAACCGTTGGCAGCTCCGCGATCTCCGAGGGGTTTACGCCCTCCAGCGCCTTTCTCCTTTTAGTCCAATAGCCGAGAATGCGCTCTTGTTCATCGTCGTACGGATCGCGCGCGAGCGTCAAGCGAAAAGCGTAGCGCAGGCGCGCGCCGAAGCTCGATCCGGGAGACTCGGTCAGAACACGGCTAGCCAGGGCCTGGCCGGCCTCGCTGAAATTCGGATCGTTGAGCAGATTGAGAGCTTGCAGCGGCGTGTTCGAACGTTCTCGCTTGCAAACCGTGGCCTGGAACTCCGGCGAGTCAAAGTTCGTGAGAAATGGAAAGGGCTGCATGCGCTGGAACAAGATGTACGTCCCGCGCTTGTAGCGCTCCGTGCCTGTGGAAGGTTCCCACTCCGAAGCTCCTGCCTTGAAGCCGGTCGTGCCCGGGGGCATCTCCGGCCGGAAGCTCTTGCCGCCGACGTCGTGGTGCAGCAACCCCGATACGGCCAGCGCGCTATCCCAAATCAGCTCCGCCGGCAGCCTGAGGCGCGTCTGACGCGCTAGCAGCGTGTTTTGAGGGTCTCGCTCCGCCAGGTCCGGACTGACGTTCGACGCCTGGCGGTAGGTCCGCGAGGTAAGAATCAGCCGGTGGATGTGCTTTGGGTCCCAGCCTGAATCTCGAAACTCAGCGGCAAGCCAGTCCAGCAGTTTGGGGTGGCTCGGCTCTTCGCCCTGGGCTCCAAAGTCCTCGGAGGTGGCGACGAGGCCGCGCCCGAAATACTCCTGCCAGATGCGGTTGACCGCTACCCGGGCAGGCAGCGGGTTGTCCTCGGAAAAAAGCCAGCGAGCCAAGTCCAGCCGGCTGGGCGTGGTTTGGGGCGTGCCACGACGCCCATCGGCGGGCGATGCCGCGGGCAGGGCCGAAAGAGTCGCCGGCGTGACCTCGACCCCGGGGCGGTCCCACGATCCCCGCACTCGCAGGAAGGTGGCGTGCGGCTGGGGATTTTCGGAAACAACTCGCGCTTCGCTGAGTTGCTGATAGGCGGCATTGAGTTGCTTGATTTCCTTCAGTGCTTCTGGAAAGAGGAGCTCTTTGTACTTCTCGACGCCCGTTATCAGGCCATAAGCTTTCAGGAAGTAATAGCTGACGATGTTGGCTTGGCGCCAGGTACGTTCTTCCACCGGAATGCGGGCAATCTCTTGTCCGCCGTTGGTATTGAGTCCGAGCTCTTGATAGGCGAGATCCCAATCCAGGTAGACGCCAGGGTTGGCGCCGGCCTTCAGGCTGTTTTTCTCCCAGTCGGCTTGCAGCGCCGCGACGTTGTATTCGTCCAGGATTGCTTGGTGCTTTTTTCGGTACTCGTTGACAGTCTTGAGATGAGGGCCCAGCTCACCGGGGATCGGCGCATAGATGTGTTCTTCTTTCAAATTGTCGAAGAACGCGAAAAGCTCGTAGAAGTCCCTCTGGGAGATGGCGTCGTACTTATGGTCGTGGCATTGAGCGCAACCGACGGTCAAGCCCAGCCAAACGCCGCCCACCGTGGAGGCGCGGTCGACGGTTTCCTCGAACAGAAACTGCTTCGGGTTGACGCCGCCCTCGCGGTTTTTGAGGGTGTTGCGGTGAAAGCCCGTGGCCACGCGCTGTTCCACCGTGGCGCCGGGCAGCAGGTCTCCGGCGATTTGCTCGATCGAAAATTGATCGAACGGCATATTGCGGTTGAGCGCGTTGATCACCCAGCGGCGGTAGCGCCAGGCATGCGGGCGAACGTAGTCTTTCGCGTAGCCATCACTGTCGGCGTAGCGAACCTGATCGAGCCAGTGGATCGCCCACTTCTCGCCGAAATGTTCGGAGGCAAGCAGCCGGTCGGCGAGGCGCTTGTAGGCATCTTGGCGCGAGTCGCGCAGGAAGGCGTTCAGCTCGTCGGGCGTGGGCGGCAGTCCTGTAATGTCGAGCGAGGCCCGCCGGATCAAAGTCTCTCGCAAGGCTGGCGGAGATGGCGTCAGACCCTCGCTTTCGAGACGCGCCTGTACGAAGTGGTCAACCGGGTGGCGATCCCGCGGGACGAACGGCCGCTGGATCGGCTGGAACGACCAGTGCTTAGAGACGGCTTTGGGCTGAGCTTGTTTGGGCCGCGCGACGCCGGTTTCGCTTCCGGCGTCTGGCCAGAGGGCGCCTTGATCGATCCAAGCGCGGAGAATGCCGATTTGCTCGTCACTCAGCCGCTCGCCCCCCAGCGGCATGGTGACCTTGACTTCGTAACCCGCTACCAAATGAATCAGCCGGCTGTTTGCTGAATCTCCGGGCACGATCGCCGGGCCGGAATGGCCGCCCTCGAGAGCATCGGCTCTTTGGTCCAGCCGCAGTCCGTTGATCTGATTCGCGGGGCCATGGCAGGCGTAACAGTTCTGCTCAAATAACGGCTGAACTTGGGACTCGAAGTCGATCGGCCCCTGCGCGGGAGGTGGCAGGCCAGGCTTGGAAATGGGTTCTTGAGCGTGGGCGGGAATCGGGCCGGACAAACCCGCCAGAAGCAACAGCAAAAAGCCCCGAATAGCGGATTTTCGCAGCGCAAACATGCCTGCTCCTATACTAGCAACCCTGGCCGATTGGTTCAAAGCGGTTGAACTGATCGAGGAGCGAAGCTCCAAGCTCAGAACAAAATACCCCCGGCGCTTTCTCGCAGCTGGGTTACGGAGGGATCCAATTGCCCAGGGTTCGCCAACGCTGGCACGCGTTGGTCCAGCGGGGCAGGGCAATTAGCGATGCCGCAGTCCGTACAAGTCTGGCCCACAAGCGCACGGGCAGAGTGTGAGCTGGCGGGTACGGCGAAGGTTTATACAATCCCCATATAGCGATTGCCCTGCCAAACCGGCAGGGCGGCTTACTCCAACAACGCATATCAGCAATGCGGCGGCTCAGAGCTGTTTTGGGCCCTCTCCCGACGTTTTTATGCCGCCGCACTGCTGATACAGTTCTGACGCGGACGAGTCGCAACCAAAACAGGGCGCCAGACGTGGCGTGAGCGTCCACGCTTGCCGTAAACCGATTCGTCGGTTTGTTCGGCCCCAGGGCGCGTCATCCGGTTCAGGCAACTGACTGCCCTTCCGTCCGGCAACGCCTCGACAAATCGAGGCGCGGCAAACCTGGAGGTTCACGTCACGTGGCGGGTCGGGGCTCTGACCCTTCCGCCAAAATCTTCTGCCACGTTTGGCACGGATTTCATGATGCAGGCACTAGGTTTTTTCGGAGACTGCGCTCCGAAAAAATGGCCCCTTCGGGGCAGCACCGAACAGGTATAGTTTAGCCGGTTGCGAGATTCTCAATGTGCCGGGTATGCTGCTGCTATTCGTTGCCTTGGCGGCAGGGGGGCACGTGAAGGATCAGTTCAGCGATCACTAGCAAGATCTTTTGGCAGGCAGCCACGACTGCGTGGACCGTATCGTTTTGATCGCCTACTTCCCGATGGGGGTCGGCGCGGCGGGTTTTCGCTGTTGGTGGCGTTTGCTCCACGGCAGCGACGCCAACCTCGATAACGCCCATCTGATGCGCCTGGCGAGCCGCTTCAGCCGTCGTCTTCGTGCCTGGGCCAAAGCTCATCAGGTCGCGGTCTCGGATTGTTCAGCGGGAGAACGCAAACACCAGATCGCCGCGCAATATCTGCTCACCCATCAGGTGCCTGCAGGGCTGTTCATGGTCCTCCTCTCGCGGGCGCCGGCCTTGGTGTGGGATGTCCAGATGTCAGAGCGCGGCAAGATTGGCAACAGCAAGCGCAAGAAGCCGCGGCCCTGGGTCAACCAATACTCTTTTCCTATTCCGGACCCGCAGTGGGGACACCTCACCATCAAGATGAGCGGCCACCCTCCCTTCTCCGCCCAGGTGATGTTGAACGGTCACGAATACGCGGCCTGTTGCGGGCCCCAAAGAGGGATCGAATTCACCAAGAACGGGAACTGTTTTAACGAAACAGGAGACGATTACTTCTTGGCCACAGTGGGCGACACCTTGTCCCAACAACGGACCATGGGGCGCTGCAGCCAGCTCCGCGAGCGCTGGATTTACAGCAGCTGTCTGTTATTCGCCTTGCCCCTGGAAGAGCAGCAGCGCAGCGGGTTTCAATACCAATATTCGGTCTATCAGCTGGAGTACAGCCGCGACCCGCGGTTCTGGGCCGGCGGACAAAGGGAGCAAGTTTTCAGTCCCTGCTTGACCGCCCGCGGGCCGGGTTGGGTTTGCGCCAAGTCAAGACGATCTTCGGGAGCAAGAAGCGCCCCTGCCGCCGCAAACTGCGAGAGGACCGCTACCGAGTCGTGGTCGAGACACCTGCTTATGATCTGACGGTGTTCAAAGTGCACTATGGCAAGTTGACCCTGAAGATCTACAGCAAAGGCGAGAGCGTACTCCGCATCGAGGCCGTCGTGCACAACGCCAAGGAACTTCGCCGCGGTGTGTTACCGGGGAACTTCCCGCGCATGGTGGAGTTGCTGCCAGGGATGCTGGAGCGCTTTTGGAACACGCTGCCTTGGCTGGATGTCTGCTTCATCGCCGCCGACACGCTGGAGGAGCTGGGGAGCGCTTCGCGGGTCGGCAAGACGAACGTCGGCGGCGTGGATTTCAACCGCCCCAGAATGCGCGCGCTGGTGCGGGCCGTGATCGTGTTGGCGAGCTCCCCCAAGGGTTTTACAGCCTCCGAGGTGGCCCGCAAGCTGAGGCAGCTGAAGGCTGCGGAAGCGTCACCATACCAGCCGCGGCCGGCGGCCTACGATCTCAAGAAACTGCGCGGCAAGAGCCTGGTGGAGAAGATCGGATCTTCCCACCGCTATCAGGCGACCCGCACCCGACTGCGTGCCATGGCCGCTTTGGTGATCCTGAGGGACAAAGTGATCCAGCCCTTGCTGGCCAACAGCTGCCAACTCAAACGCGGGCCAAAACCGAATAACGCCACGGCCCTGGATCAACACTACGAACGGCTCCAAGTCGGAATGCAAGGGCTGTTCGCTGAAATCGGCATCGCCGCCTGAAGACTTACAGCGACAATTTTTTGTCGATTCGGACGCGCTAAGCACCTAAACGCCTATTGGCGGTTTCATCACGCGACAGCCCTGCCCTTTACGCAGGCCCCCATGTTGCGCGAGAATTCAGACAACCATGCCTTTCGATCGAAGAAGTTTTCTCGGTTCCTTGCCGGCGTTCGCAGCGGGAACGGCGACCGCGGCTCCACCTCCTCCCAAGAATGGCTCGCTTGAAAGCAACCTGCTTGCGGCCATCGATGACATCCAGCTTGTCAATACCCACGAGCACATTACTCCCGAAAACGAGCGCGTGAACTCGCACGTCGACTTCTTCACTCTGGCGAGCCATTACGCGCTCAGCGACGTAATCTCGGCTGGCCTTGCGGGTGATGACCTCAAGCTAGTCCGTGATCAAGAGGCGCCGGCCCAGCGCCGCTGGCAAGCGTTTGAGCCCCACTGGAGACATGCCCGCTTCAGCGGTTACGGACAGGCGTTGCGAATCGCGATCCGCGACATCTACGGCGTAGAGGAGATCTCGGGCGACAGCCTGGAGCTGATCAATGACCGCATCCGGGCGAAGAACAAACCCGGCCTCTATGAAGACATTCTCATTCGGAGGTCGAAGATCGCCTACTCGGTCCTGGACGACTATTGGAACCCGGCCCCGGTCAAACCGGATCCGAAATTTTTCGTCTACGCCCGAAAGTTCGACCGCTTCGTCACGCCGCAATCGGCCTCGGACGTTCGCGGGCTCGAGGAGTTAACCGGCGTTTCCATCGCGGACCTCGGCGGGCTCGAGCGCGCGATGGAACGCAGCTTCGAGCAGAGCCTGGAGGCCGGCATGGTCTGCGTCAAGTCGACGCTGGCCTACAACCGGGAAATCCACTACGCCGAGGCGCCGAAATCAGATGCGGAAAAAGATGTGCGGGATTTGCTGAAGGATGCCAAAGCGGTCCCGGACGGCTTTCGCAGCCGCATCACCCGGCCCTACCGGCGCATGGAAGATCACATGTTCCACCACCTGATCCAATTGGCCCGGGCTCACCACATTCCCGTCCAGATTCACACCGGCCTGCACGCGGGAAACGGCAATTTCATTGAGAACTCAAAACCCACCCATCTGACCAACCTGTTCTTTCTCTATCCGGAGGTCAAGTTCGATCTGTTTCACATTAGCTATCCCTATCAAGGCGAGCTGTCGGTGCTGGCGAAGATCTTTCCGAACGTCCATGTGGATTTCTGCTGGGCGCACATCATCTCGGGGAGTCTTTCCCGCCGGGCGCTTCACGAAATGCTGGAGACCGTGCCGGTCAACAAGATCTTCGGCTACGGCGGCGACTATCGCTATCCTGAACTCAGTTACGCCCACGCCAAGATGGCCCGCCGCAACATCGCCCGCGTCATGGCGGAAAAGGTCGAGGAAGGCTTCTGCGGCGAAGCGGAAGGCTTGGAAATAGCCCGCATGATTCTGCACGATAACCCCGACCGAATGTTCGGCTGGCGTCGGGGTTGAACGCGGCCAGTTCTTGTCGTGCGCGACTCAGTCTAGGTATCGGCGCCGCCGCGTCCCGGCCCCCTCAAGTTTGGGGTGGAACCTGCCGGCTTTCAGCCGGTAGTTGTTCAGTGGCCGGGCAACATCCCTCAAGAGGGCGTACAAACGCATTCCAGCGACCTGATGAAGGGCTTGCCCGCGGAGTTCGCCGACCCTCTGGAGGACTGGACAAGCTAAACTCTGGGAGAGATGCCTGGGCCTTGTTGCAGCGCCGATGGCGGCGGTTGCGGTTCGAATCCGGAACGCGGCCAGTCTTATCGGCGGGTCCTCTGGATTGTGCTTGGCATCAATGCGGCCATGTTCCTGGTCGAGATGGCGTCCGGTATCGCGGCCGGGTCCGTCTCGCTGCAAGCCGACGCCCTCGACTTCCTGGGAGATGCCGCGAACTACGGAATCAGCTTATTCGTACTGGGCATGGCTCTGCGCTACCGTGCCGCGGCGGCGCTTGCCAAGGGCGTGACAATGGGGCTGTTCGGGGTTTGGGTCATCGGAGCGGCCATCTGGCATGCCGCGCATCAGATCCTGCCGCACGCTGTCACGATGGGTGCGGTTGGCTTGGCCGCCTTTGGCTCAAACCTGGCGGTGTTTGGGATGCTGTGGGCCTACAGAAGCGGCGACAGCAACATGCGGTCTGTTTGGCTGTGTTCGCGCAACGATGTCGCGGGAAACTTCGCCGTGATGCTCGCCGCTCTGGGCGTCTTTGGAACGGGATCGGGCTGGCCCGACGTAATCGTTGCAGCCGTGATGGCGGGCCTCGCTTTGCAGGGCGCATGGCAAGTAGCCGGGCTGGCGTCTAGCGAATTGCGGCGCCGGCCAAGCACCGAGGAGATTTCGCGTCCTGCACGGCGAGCAATGAGCCCTTGACCATGGGCCGGGCCCGCATTTCTCATCGGCTGACGGGCAAAGCACACGACAGGCTCGCCATTACTTCGTTGCGCTTGCTCGCCGTGCTCACCGTACCGGTCAAGTACGCCTCCGCGCGCCAAGCGGCGCGCGCCTCGTACTGACAGGCCTCTCATGCACTTTGCCTCGCCACCCGATGAGAAATGCGGGCGGGTCAGGAACGGCTGCCTGGCTTGGCTGGCAGGTCATGGAACAAGGCCGTTTTTTCGCGGAAGAAGGTGGAAAAGCCGCAGCGCTCGAAGAATGCAGTTTCGCTCGACACGGCCAAGACCTGTTTTACATTTCGCCGCCGGGCCCGCTGCAGGCAACGCTCGACCAGCATCTTTGCTATGCCCAATCCCATGAATTCGGGATCGATGGCCAAGCTCCTGAGCTCGGCCAGCCGCCGGGAATAGATTTGCAGGGCACAGCATCCGACGATCTTATCCCCGGATGCCGCGACGACAAATGACGCCGCGCGCGGCAAATCATCCTGTACAAGCTGCTGGGGGTAGCGGCTGATGAGTGAGCGGACCGCCGGCATGTCTTCGTGCTTGGCGGCCCGAACTTCCGTGACCGGTTTCGCTCCACTTGCCATACTAAGTCTGTAACATTGTTGGAGCAGGTCGTACAGCGAAAAGGAAGCTGGCCCCCGCCGGGTGCAGCGTGAGAATTGACGATTCCGTCCCGGCCGCGGGCGGCCGGGAGCTGGAACTTTGGCGCTGCCGTCGAATCCGCGGGAATGATCTCTATGACCGAGGCCGCAACGAAGACCCAGGAGTTTCTCGCACTCGAAGACCGCTGGGGTACCAGCAACTACCACCCGCTGGACGTCGTGGTGGCGACCGCCGAAGGTCCCTGGGTTTACAGCGTCGAGGGCAAGCGATATCTCGACTGTCTCAGCGCCTACTCGGCTGTGAACCAGGGCCACTGCCATCCCAGAATTCTGGCCGCTCTGCGGGAGCAGGCGGCGCGTGTCACGCTGACCTCGCGGGCCTTCCGTAACGACCAGCTTCCGCTGTTCTGCCAGGAGCTGGCGGAACTGTGCGGCCTTGACATGGTCCTCCCGATGAATACCGGCGCCGAGGCGGTTGAGACCGCGATTAAAGCAGCCCGGCGCTGGGGCTATCGGCGCAAGGGCATCCTGCCGGACCAAGCCGAAATCATCGTTTGTGAGAACAACTTTCACGGCCGCACGACCACGATTGTCGGCTTTTCGTCCGACCCTGGCAGCCGCGACGGCTTCGGCCCGTTCACGCCCGGGTTCGTGACAATTCCGTTCGGGGACTCTCATGCTCTCGAGCAGGCCCTGACGCCCAACACCTGCGCTTTCCTCGTGGAGCCGATCCAATGCGAAGCGGGAATCCATATCCCGCCGGAGGGTTTCCTGCGGCGCGCTGAAAAGATCTGCCGAGCCAATCACGTCTTGCTGATGCTGGACGAGATCCAGACCGCCCTGGGACGCACCGGCAAGATGTTCTGCGCCGATCACGACGGTGTTCGCCCGGACGCATTCATCCTCGGCAAGGCGCTCTCGGGCGGCTTTTACCCGGTTTCGGCTGTTGTCGGGACGAAGGAAGTCCTGAGCGTTTTCGACCCCGGCAGCCATGGCTCGACCTACGGAGGCAACCCGCTCGGCTGTGCCGTTGCCCGGACCGCCCTGCGGGTGATCCAGGAGGAATCCCTCGTCGAGCGTTCGGCCGAGTTAGGCGAGTGGTTTCTCTCGGAGCTCCAAAAGATCCCTCACCCCGACGTGAAAGAGATTCGCGGGCGCGGGTTGCTGGTCGGCATTGAACTCAACGTAGCGGCGCGTCCGTATTGCGAGCGGCTTGCCGAGCTGGGCATCCTCTGCAAGGAGGCCCACGACAAGGTACTCCGCATCGCCCCCCCCTTGGTGATCACACAAGCCGAGCTGGAATGGGCGGCCGGGCAATTGCGCAAGGCGTTTGAAGCCTAGCCCGCATTTCTCACCACCTGACGGCCGAAGCACGCGAGAGGCCCGCCATTACTTCGCTGCGCTTGCTCGCCGTGCTCACCGTACTGTCAAGTACGCGTCTTTAATTGAACCTGAATTATGCACTGCGGCGTGGACCTGAGGAGGGCTGAGCCGCAAGGGACCATTGGGAACCCCCGAAAACATGGGGTAAATAAGGTAGGCTGGCAAAGATCCCAGCTTCGCCAGCCAACCCCAAGGAGGTCACCCACATGGTTACCAGACGAAAACAGCATAGCTCCCAAAGGCCCGTCCAACAAGGCCCAGCCGTGACGGCCTCGCGACCCAATAAAATCGGGGCTTCGACGCCTTACCACTTCCGCGGCAAGAAGCCGACTCCCTACGGCGGCTTTCTGCCGGTGGTCGGGAGGGCGCTGATCTGAGAGCCTGGCTATGCGCTATGCATAAAATTTTATGCACTAGCCGTAACGCACTGGAAACACGTCACTTCCGAGCGAGGTTTTGACGACGCGGAATCTGGGCGGGAAGGGAAACCGGGGACGGAGAAGCCAAAAGACCAGTTGCCGAGCTACCACCTCACGACGACCGCCAACCCGCTACGAACGCAGCCACACTCGCAAAGTGAATCTGTGCATAATTCAGGTTGAATGAGGGTCGTCAAGCGGCGCGCGCCTCGTACTGACGCGCCTCTCAGGCAGATCGTCACGCCACGCAGCGAGAAAAGCGGGCTAAGAATTGGCGGGAGCAGTTGATCGATGTGGTAGAAATTATTGATGTCGTGGCCGGGTCCCACGCTCCGTCGCGGGGCCAATACCATTCGGCAGGGCCAAGGACGGATCTCTGTTTCAGAATCGTGGCGAGGATCGGCGCGGCGGCGGCCCTCCGCGGGATTTTCAGCGAAACCTAGTTCGCCATGGGCCGGTAGCCGGACACAAGATAGCCTAATTCGCGCAGCGGAGCGGGGCCGGCGCGGAGCATCTTGTCGTGGAAGGACGAAAGGCTGAAATCGGTCGTCTCTTTCTGGTAGTGATCCCGAACCTTAAGCCAATCTTTCCAGCCGACGTAGTACTGGGGAAGCTGAGCTGACGTCAATTTTGCCCGCAGTAATTTTCCTTGGGCCTCTTCGGTTTCCTGGAAGGCCTGATCCACCATCAAAGTGATCGCTTCCTCATCCGACATATTCATGGTATGGATGCGGATGTCGATGATGGCGTTGGCCAGCACTCGCAACTTCAGCTTCTGCCAATTGACCTGGAACTGATTGTTTTCGCTTTGATACCCGGAATTCACGATGGCCTCGGTGACGTAAGTGGCCCAGCCCTCGACGTGGGGTCCGTTGGCGAAGGCCGAGCGAAGCGTGCGATGAAGCGGGCTCAGGTCCGGGTAGCCCTGGCTGGCAAGTTCAAACTGAACGTAATGCCCGGGCATCGCTTCGTGAAGCGACAAAAGTTTCAACTGGAAATGGTTATACTCGCGAAGCTTGGAAGTAACACGCCGCCGCGGCCACTCGGACGGGATCGGCGTTACCCAATAAAAGGCTCCCAGCTTTGGAGTCAGCAGAGGTGCGGGCATGAAGCCGGCCACCGAGTACAGGCCTCTCATGAACTCCGGCGTCTCGACGATTTGCAGATTGTCACTCGAAGGCAGCTCGATCAGGTTGGCATTGCGGACGACCTGACGAAGCTCCTCGATATCGCTCTTGATGCGGTCGGCCATTTGCCCCCAGTCTCCGCTGCGCAGGCGGTTTTCATCCGCGACGACTTCGAGAACGCCCTTCATCAGCGCCAGCTTGTCGCTGGGCGGGCGGGCGCTTCCGAAGATCTCCTTGTCGAGGGCCTCGCCCACGGAAATGGCGTCGTTTCTGACCTTCTCGAATTCCGCTTCGGCATCGGCCAGCACCTGCTCGGGGGTGTGGTCATTGCCCAGAGCCGCCTTGAATTTCGCCGCGTAAAGCTCCCGGCCCAGGCGCCAATCGTAGTTGTCGCGGCTGGCAAGGTCGTCTTCGAGGTATGCGCCGAAGTCGCGAAGAGCAGTCAGGGCTGCCGCGGAAGCTGAGTCGTAGTCGCTCTTAAGTTCGTCCGGCAAACTCGCCGGAATCACTTCCTCGACCAGTTTGACGACGGCGTCATTGGCCTGCCGTGCCACCTCGGTCCAGACAGCGGGGGAGGATTGCAGATTCTGCTTCGCCTGGTCAAGAAATGCCGGGACCTTTTGCAGCCTGGCGATGACGTGTCCGTAGCGTTCCGATTTGGAAGCATACTCGTGAACCAGGGGTGTGTAGAGGGCCGTCCCCAGCAGCTCTAGGTATAAGTTGGGATTGTGCTCATGAGCGCGGATTTGCTCGAGCTCCAGCAGCGTCTGCTCGATGTAATAGTCGATCGAGGCGTAACTGACAAACTCCTCGCCCGCCAGGCTGTTCCGAGTCAGCTCCCCTTCCGCGATTTGGGCTCGATACTGCTTGCAGAGGTCAATGCGTTTGGCGATTCCGGCGGGGGAGTAGTCGTCAAGCAGTTCATCGAGACGAATCGTCGTTCCCGCCTGGCCTTCCTCGCCGCCGCCTGCCACGTGCTCGTGATACCCCAAGGCTGTGGCGCTGACCGGCGAGAGTGCCAGCGAGTTATAGACGAAAGGCTCGGAGCTCTCTTTCAAAACCAAGGCCGGGTGGGGCCGGGTGCTGCAGGCGCTGGCCGCAAACAGAACCGCGGCGCCTGTCGCGAGAGGCAGCAACTTCTTCCTGAAATTCGACAAGATAGACTGTTTCATAGACACGTTAAGTTCACTCGGTGACGCGGTCGCCGAACGGCGTACAAGGAAGCCTTCTCACTCACAAGGCTGAGGGCAAAACCATCATCTTAAAAGAGCTGGCACGCGGAGGCAAGTGTTGCCGGGTGGTTTTTTCGCGCAGTCTCCGTAGATCCATGTTAACCGATTGCGTGGCGGGACACCTGCTGCAAGCTTTAGCGCGGCCCCTATTCCTCGCTCGGGCGGCGAAGGAAACTCGGCATATCGAGATCATGGGCGAACTCGGTCTCGAGCGGTGGGGGCGACGACTCGACCACCGTGCCTAGCTCCGGCTCCTTAGGCTGAACAACGGGCGGATCCGTGTCGGGTTCCGACAGGCGCCTGGAGTCGCCGGCTTCGCGATGGCGCGCCGCCGCGGCTTGCTGCATCGCGGGACGCAACTCAGCGGCCGAGGCGGCGGCCGCGTCTGACATTTTCTTGCTGATCCCGACATTCTCACTGCGGAAGCCGGTCGCGATCACCGTGATCTTGACCTGGTCTTCCATGGCGTCGTTCAGCACGGCTCCGAAGATGATGTTCGCCTCCGGGTCCGCCGCCTTCTGAATGATAGTGGACGCTTCGTGAACTTCGTGCAGGCCCAGCTTTGTAGAACCGGTGATATTGATCAGTATTCCGCGGGCGCCTTCAATGCTGGTGTCTTCGAGCAGCGGGCTAGAGACCGCGTTCTTCGCGGCTTCCACGGCGGCGCTGCCGCCACTGGCAACCGCGGTCCCCATCACCGCGTACCCCATCCCCTGCATGATCGTGCGCACGTCGGCAAAGTCACGGTTAATGATCCCGGGAATGGTAATGATGTCGCTGATTCCTTGGACGGCCTGACGAAGAATATCATCCGCGATCCGGAATGACTCAAAGAAGCTGGTGCCGCGCTCGACCACCTCAATCAGGCGCTCGTTCGGAATCGTCACCACGGTGTCAACCGTCTCGGCCAGCTCGGCCAGGCCCTGTTCCGCTATCTTCATCCGGCGGCCGCCCTCGAATGAAAACGGTTTGGTCACAACGGCAACCGTCAGCGCTCCGAGTTCATTGGCAAGAGAGGTGATAATCGGAGCCGCGCCGGTGCCGGTGCCGCCGCCTAGTCCGGCGGTGACGAAAACCATGTCCGAGTCGCCCAAGAGTTCGATCAGGCGTTCGGTGTCTTCCAGCGCGGCCTCCCGCCCGACTTCAGCGTTCGACCCCGCGCCGCGGCCGCTTGTC
Organism: Bryobacterales bacterium; assembly: GCA_965226185.1. Lineage (GTDB taxonomy): Bacteria > Acidobacteriota > Terriglobia > Bryobacterales > UBA6623 > CBDCYS01. The sequence goes on along the minus strand of CBDDCT010000006.1, from coordinate 1,635,436 downwards.
AGCCTGGAGCCGATCTGCAACTTGACTTGCGCGCGTGAAACGCGCAATGCCTGTTCGTCGGTGTTGATGGCCGCGAACATGACACCCTCGACGCCCGCTTCGATCATGCGGTTGACGGCATTGCAGCCCGCCCCGCCAACACCGATCACCTTGATCCGTGCGTTCGTTCCAGCGGCTTCGTCGAACGTAAACTTTACGGCGTCGCTATTCATTGCGCCTCCCTGACGGTTGGATTGGATATTGATTTAGCATTGTACGCCGAACGCCCCAGTGAGCGTTCCTTCACGGAGGTGACACGGTCCCGCGGAGCGCGGACTCCCGTCCGCGCCTCTGCCCGGCCATGTGAAATCCGCCGCTACGTTTCGCAAAGCTCTCACTAACTATCCAGCAGAGACTTCAGCCAGTCAGTGACACGATCCCGCCGCCGCTGGTACAGGCGCAGTCTCTGCGCGTAAAGCACTAAACCAATCGTTGTCGCCCAGGCCGGGTGATCCAGCTCCTCCGGCATGTCCTCGAGCCGCGGCGGCAACCCGATTCTCGCAGGCGTATTCATCACGTTCTCCGCAATATCGCAGAGGCCCGCCAGCGCCGCCAAACCTCCGGTGAGCACCACACCCGCGATCACGCGATGCTGCAGCCGCGAACGGCGCAGTTCCGCCGAAACCAACTCGAACGTCTCTTCCGCGCGGGCTTGCAAGATCCGGTTCAGCAACCGCCGCGGTTTGGGCTCGGAGAGTTCCGGCACGATGCCCGGCACTTCGATCATGATGTTGCGGGGAGTTTGTTCCGCAATCGCGCAACCGTATTGCTGGATCAACTGTATGGCTTCTTCGCGAGGAGTACGCAACACCGTCGACACGTCGCCAATGAAGTTTAGCCCGCCAACGGGCAGCGATCCCGCCAGCCGCAGCTCGCTGTCGACATAAGCGGCGAAATCGACCGATCCGGCCCCCATATCGATGACCACCACTCCCATCTCCCGTTCCCGCTCTTCCAGGACCGCTTGCGCCGCCGCGAAAGGCTCAAACACGGTTTCCTGTACGATCAGGGAAGCTCGGTTGACCACGGCGCAAAGATTACCGTGGGCCTGGGCCTGGGCCGTGATGACTTGTACATGCGCGTCGAGCCGCTCACCGCTCATCCCAACGGGATTCCGCAAGCCGCTCTGCTGGTCGACGGCGAACGAAATCGGTATGAGCTGCAGGACGGTGCGGTCCCCACCCAGCGAGCCCTCTCCCGCGGCTCGGACGACGGCGTCGACTTGCGCCTGCTGAACTTCATTTTCTCCCGAGGGCAAATGAACGTAGGCGTGGCTGACGTTGCTTTGCACGTGACTGCCGCCCACTCCCACCACCGCGGCCTCGATTGCCATGCCGCCGTTCTTCTCAGCCTGCTGGACGCATTCTTCAACCGATTGAACGACGGCGTCCTGATCGGTCATGCTCTCCCGCGTCCAGCCGTTTGCCGCCGCTTGGCCGTGGCTGATGAAACGAAGATGCGAGTCTTCCTCCAGCGCGACGACGCACCGCGTTTGGGCGGTTCCCGCGTCCAGGCCCACCAGATAATTGTGGCGCTTTCTCATCCCTTCATTCCGTGGCGACGACTCCCTTGTATCGCAAATCTACTGTTCGCACTCTGCCGAATTCCTTCTTCCAACTGTCGACATACTTGAGAAAAATCTCATACCGGTGCCGGAAGCTTTCCGAGCCCATCTGAAGCTGCACCATCTCGCCGCCATAAACCGTGGTCAGCTTTGCGTTGTGCGGATCGAGGACATCCACTTCTGAAATCCGGAAGCTGTAAAAGGGCTCTGCCGCGTCCAGGTCCGCGACCAGCTCCTGATAGAGGGCGACGCGCTTCGCGCGGTCAGGCAGCAGCATCGAGGCGCTGATGCCGGTTAGCACCGGAAACATGAATTTCTCGCCGGCCGGAGGACTCAGAAGGACCCCTTCGCGGTCAATCAGTTTCGGAGAAACCGAGCGCGCTTCCGGAGTCCGCGGGAAGCGCACGAAGGCAACCGGCCGCCGCTCCTGGATTTGCACCCAGATGCGGTTCGGGGCAACGCGCCGAAGCGACGCTTCTTCCACCCATGCAATTTCGCGGATCCGCGCGCGGCGCTGCTCCAAAGGGATGGAGAAAACGCTCGCACCGGCGTCCGGCCTGAAAACGTCTTGAATCGATTCCTTATCGACAAACTTGAGGCCGCTGATGCGCAGCGCTTCTTGATCGTTGGAGAACAAGAAATGCCGGGACGCATGAAGATAGGTTGTCACCGCATAGGCCGCGGAAAGCGCAACTCCAAGGATGATGAATCCGAGCAGTCCCTTCATCAGCCAAGGCCGGGCGCCTGCTAGCACCTTGCGGCGCACCGGCACCGGCTTCTTTCGGCGCAGGTAAGACGAATCGGACGATTCCGATGACGATATATTTGCGCGTTTCGGCATGGGATTCGCGTGGGCTACGGCTGCGCCGTCGCCCTCTTCTCCGGGCTCGCGAGTCGAGCCAGTATTTTTTCTCCGGCTTGCCAGACGCTGCCCGCCCCAAGCGTGATGATCGCGTCGCCGGGTTGAGCGGACTCCGCAACCGCCGCGCACGCCTCCTCCATGGACGAACTGTAGGTGGTGACACTCGGCCGGCCGGCGGCCGCTCGAATGCTCCCGGCCAAGCGCTCGGCGTTGACGCCCTCAATCGGAGTCTCACCGGCACTGTAGATGTCGAGTACGCGGAGATCGTCACAATCGCCAAAACAGGCCGCGAACTCGCTCTCGAGCAACTGCGTGCGGCTGTAGCGGTGCGGCTGGAACACAACGTGAATTCGATTGAAACTGCAGTTGCGAGCTGCTTCCAGTGTCGCGCGGATTTCGGTGGGGTGGTGACCATAGTCGTCGATAACGGTCACTCCTCCTTGCTCGCCCCGAATCTGAAACCGGCGGTCCACACCGCTGAAAGACGCCAGACCGAGACGGATGCGCTCGACCGAAACCTCAAGTTCAAGTGCCACCAGGACCGCCGCCATCGAGTTCAGCACGTTATGCCGTCCCACGCAGCGAACTGTAAACTCGCCAAGCTCCAGTCCCCGATAGCACAGTTCGAAGCGGCTATTCAAGTGCCCGCAGTCGATATTTCGCGCAACAAGATCGGCATCCGGCGAGACGCCGTAGGAAAGCACCGTTCTCTTGATAGCGGGCAGGATCTTTCGCACTTGCGGATCGTCAATTCCCAGAATCGCCGAGCCATAGAATGGAACCCGGTTCGCAAATTCGACGAAAGCTTCTCTGACGCCATCGAAGGAGCCGTAGTGGTCGACGTGCTCGGTGTCGATGCAGGTAACCACCGCCAGAATCGGCGCAAGCTTCAGGAATGACCCATCGCTTTCGTCAGACTCAACCAACAAGAGATCGCTCTTTCCCAGACGAGCATTCGATCCAAAGGCATCGACCCGTCCCCCGACGACGACCGTGGGATCCTTCCCGGCGGAGTTGAGGACAGCCGCGGCGATCGAAGTCGTCGTTGTCTTGCCGTGGCTGCCGGCGATCGCGATGCCGTACTTGAGCCGCATCAGCTCGGCGAGCAATTCCCCGCGCTCGATGATGGGAATCTGGCGGTTTTTCGCCGCAATTCGCTCCGGGTTGTCACTCGGAATCGCGGAGCTGACAACGATCGCGTCGGCGCCCTCCGTGTTTTCGGCGGCGTGGCCTTGCATCACGCGAGCCCCCAGCGACTCCAGGCGTTCGGTGATCGCGGAACTCCGCAGGTCGGAGCCGCTGATGCGGTAGCCGAGGTTCAGAAGAATCTCAGCGATGCCGCTCATGCCGATGCCGCCAATACCGACGAAGTGAATATGGCGATGCTTGATGGCGATTTGTTGAAACAACATGATGTAATAACGCTAGCCAACACCCGCCAAACTCTCCAGCCGGTCCGCTGCCCGCCGTGCTGCTCCACTGAGCGCCCGGCTCCGCGCGGCGGCCTCCATCTGTTCCAGCCGGCCGGGATTTTCAAGAAGATTCGTGATTTCCGCGGTCAAGCGCTCCGCCGTCAATTCCTCGTCAAGTACGAGCCGCGCCGCGCCTGCCTGCTGCATTGCCTCCGCGTTGCGGAGCTGATGCTGATCAGCGGCAAACGGGTAGGGTGCCAGAATCGAAGCTTTGCCGGCCGCGCTGAGTTCCGCGACCGCTGATGCCCCGGCGCGGCAGACAACGACGTCGGCTTCCAAGAAAGCCCGCGGCATGTCGTCGAGAAAAGCGGAAACCTCCACGCCGATTCCCGCTGCTTCGTAGGCGGAACGAACCTCCTCGAATTCTTTCTCCCCGGTCTGGTGCAACAGTCTGATGCCCGACAGGCGCCGGTCGTGGGCCCACGTCCTGGCCGCCGCCAGCACAGCCTGATTGATGCGACGCGAACCCTGGCTGCCTCCGGTCACGAGAACGGTAAACGGGGACCGATGAACCCTAGCGGGAAGGTTGAAGAATTCCTCGCGAATCGGAATTCCGCTAACCTCTTGGCGCTCATCCGGGAAATATTCGCCGGCTTCAGCAAACCCCAGCAGCGCCCACGCAGCGAAAGGTCCCGCCAGACGATTGGCCAGCCCGGGCTTGGCATTCGGTTCCAGCACCACCACCGGAACCGCTCGAGCCAGCGCCATCAGCATAATCGGTCCCGAAGCGTATCCTCCCAGGCCGAGCACCGCCGCCGGCCGCCTCCTCTCGAGTATTTCCCGGGCGGCGATAAGCGCTCGCGGCATGTCAACGAAGGTTCGAAATTTGCGCGCCATCGAAACCTGTTTCCAGGCCCCCGCGGCAACAAACTCGATCGGGAAACCGGCCGCTGGAACCAGCCGGCCTTCCAGCCCTCGCGGTGTACCGACGAAGCAGCAGTCGTGTCCTCTGGCTCGAAGTTCCTTAGCAACTTCAAGTCCAGGAAGCACGTGCCCGCCTGTTCCGCCGGCGGCGATTACAAACGTTGCCCTGTGCTTTCGGTGAGGCACCTTTTCCACTAGCCGCAGCCTCGCGAAACCTGGCGCGGGCGGACTAGCCACCGCGCCCGCCGGCGGCAATACAATTGCTGTCTCAGTCCGCATGCTGGCTAACATTCAGCAAAACTCCAGATGCGCCGAGCGCCGTCACAATAGCTGTTCCGCCATAGCTGACAAACGGCAGCGGTATCCCTTTCGTCGGCAACAGAGCCAGCACGACTCCCAAATTGATCATGGCCTGGCAAACGATCATGGCCGTGATTCCGGTTGCCAGATAACACCCCAACAGGTCCGGCGCGCGCAGGGCAATCGCTATCCCGCGCCACAGGATGATGAAAAACGCCAGCACCACGAGCGAGCCGCCGATCAGTCCCAACTCCTCGCAGACCACGGCGAACATGAAGTCGTTGTGAGCGGCGGGCAAAAAGTCCATCTTCTGCTTGCCGGCCATGAGTCCCTGCCCAGCCAAGCCACCCGTGGCGACGGCGATCTGCGACTGTTGGATCTGATAGCCCGCCCCAAGCGGGTCCCGTTCCGGATGAAGAAACGTCGTGATCCGCTCGAGACGATACGGCTCGATCGCCACGGCTGCGGCCAGCAACAGAGCAACCGCCAGACCGCCCAGCAAGAAATAGCTGGGTTTCAAACCCGCCACCCAGAGCACGACTCCGGCGATCACCAAGATCAGCGCCGCCGTGCCCAGATCGCGTCCGCGCAGGATCAGCCCGCAAAGCGCGGCAATGGCGAACCCGGCGGGTCCCAGGGTCCGCCAGTCGTGAATCTGCCCCGCTCTCTTGGCAAGGTAGAAGGCAAGGAGCAGAACAGCCGCGAGCTTGGCAAACTCCGAGGGCTGGATCGAGAAAAACCAGATTCTCAAGAAGCGGTGAGTATTCACCGTTTCGCTGGCGAATAGCGCAACGCACAACAACGTGATCGTCCCTCCCAAAACAAAAAAGACCGTCCGCTGCACTCCCAGTTTGTGATAGTCGACGAACATCAATAAACGCATCGCCAGGAGTCCGATCCCGGCCGCGAGCGCCTGTTTGAAAACGAACCGCGGGGAGCCGTCCGCGCTGCCCGTCGTAGCACTGAAGACCATCACGAGGCCGAAAAACATCAGCCCCAGAATGGTCAGGCACAGGACGCGGTCACACTTGAGTTGTTTCGGCATTTCTCCTCTATTTTCTCCTCAATCAAGAGACGCAATCAGCTCCTTGAAGACACGGCCGCGGTGCTGGTAATTGTCAAACTGGTCGAAACTCGAACAGGCAGGCGCCAGCAGCACCGTGTCACCCCGAGACGCTTGGCGACGGGCGAATTCAACAGCGCGTTCCAATGTGCCGAGGACGTGGATTGGAACGCGGCCTTCGAGCTGCTGTTCGATCTTTTTGGCGGAAGCGCCAATCAGCAGACCCGCCTTTGCGCGCTGGGACAAAGCGTTCCGCAGGGTTCGGTAGTCACTGCCCTTATCCGTGCCGCCCAGAATTACCCACAGCCCGCTGTCGAATGCCTCAACGGCTTTGAGTGTGGCGTCCACATTGGTGGCCTTCGAATCGTTGTAATAATCCACGCCCGCGACATTTCGCACGAATTCGAGGCGGTGCTCAACGGGGCGGAAGCTCTCCATCGCCCGCCCGATCTCGCCGGCCGAAATCCCCGCCAAAGACGCCGCGGCGACAGCGGCCAAAGCATTCTCGAGATTGTGCGCTCCCCGTATCGGCAGCGCTGTTTCGGTGACCCTGCCGCCGTTCCACAGCAGCCAGTCATCTTGGACCACGGCGCCGAAGGTCCCCTGTCCGGCGCCGCCGGAAGAGGTTCGGCTAAACCAGACGACCTCCGCCCTCGATGCGTCCGCGAAGCTACGGCACAGAGCATCATCCGCGTTCAGCACCAACTGGTCGCCGCTCTTCTGAGCCCGCATGATACGGGCCTTCGCCGCCGCGTAGGCTTCGAAAGTTCCGTGGCGGTCCAGGTGGTCGGGCTTGATGTTGAGCACCACCCCAATATGCGAGCGAAAGCTATTCATTGCTTCAAGCTGAAAGCTGGAAAGTTCGAGGACGTTCCATGTGTCATTCCCTGCCTTCGGCCCCGCATTGGGCGTTGAGTCGTCCACCATCGCAAGGACCGGGCGACCGATATTTCCGCCAATCTGGACACGCTTTCCCGCTGATTCCAGGATGTGTCCGATCAGAGCTGTCGTCGTGGTCTTGCCGTTGGTGCCGGTGACGCCGATCACGCGGCCGCGGAGCAGGCCCGCCGCGATCTCGAGTTCTCCCATCACTTGGACGCCTGAGTTGCGCGCGGCTTCGAGCTGCGGCAGGTTCCAAGGAACACCCGGAGAGGGGACGATCATGTCTTGTCCGAGGAAAAGTGACGCGGGATGCTCGCCAAAGTGGCACTGGACTCCCTGGTTTTCCAGCTCCTGTTTCACCTTCCCCAGCTTCTCGGCCGGTTGCGCGTCGGTGGTGGAAACAATGGCTCCCCGGCGGCCCAGGAATCCCGCCGCTGCTTTCCCCGATTCTCCCAGCCCGACAATCAGCACACGTTTCCCCTCGAACCTCATCTCAATTTCAGCGTACTCAAAGCGAACAGCGCCCAAACCAAGCCCGCGATCCAGAAGCGGGCGATGATCTTCGATTCCGGCCACCCGAGAGCCTCGAAGTGATGATGAAGCGGCGCCATCTTGAAGATTCGCTTCCCTCGTAACTTGTAACTGCCGACCTGCAAGATGACCGATAGCGCTTCGACAACAAACACCCCTCCCACGAATAGCAGCAAGATTTCTTGCTTCACCAGCACGGCAACGGTAGCGAGGGCGCCGCCCAGCCCCAGCGACCCGACATCTCCCATGAAGATCTCCGCCGGGTGCGCGTTATACCAAAGGAAGGCCAGGCTCGCGCCGACCATCGATCCGCAGAATATCGTCAGCTCGGCCGCTTGAGGCACGCGAGCCACGTCGAGATACTCAGCAAACTGGCGGTGCCCAGCTATATACGCCAAAACGGTCAACGCACCCCCGCAGATAACCGTCAGCCCGATCGCCAGCCCGTCAAGCCCGTCCGTCAGATTGACCGCATTCGATGAGCCGACCAGGACGAGAAACAAAAAAACAAAGAACAGCACGAACGCAACAGGATAGGTAAACGGGTTGTCCAGCAGCGACTCAAAGATCAGGTTCGGAGTCAGGTTCTTGAAAAATGGAAATACGAGGTGTGCATCGTAGTCCCCGCGCGAATGGAGCCATACAAGTATCGACCCGATCAACAGCGTGACCATGACCTGCAGCGCGATCTTCGTGCGCGCGGTGAGGCCCAAATTCTTTCCCCGCTTGATCTTCGTGTAGTCATCGACGAATCCGATGCCCGCGAAACCGACGAGCCCAAGCAGGGCGATCCAAATGTAGATGTTCGCCAGGTTGGACCAGAGCAGAGTGGGCAGCACGATCGAGATGCAGATCAGCAATCCGCCCATCGTCGGCGTTCCCGCTTTGGCGTGATGGTTCTTGGGTCCCTCTTCACGGATGAATTGCCCGATCTGAAAGTCCCTGAGCGTGCGGATCAACCACGGTCCGAGCAGCAGTCCCAGGCCCAGCGCTGTCATGCTGGCCAAAGCGGTCCGAACCGTGATGTAGCTGAAGACGCGAAGAGGGCTGAAGAACGGAAACAGCTCTTCGTAAAGCAGGTGATAAAGCATAAGCCTTCAGTTCTTCGTCTTGTTGTCCGAAACATTCACGGACGCTAACACAGCGTCCAGCGCAATCTCCAAACCGACACCGCGCGAGCCTTTGAATAACACTGCGTCTCCAGCGGTCAACAAAGTTGTCAAGAAATCTCCCGCTTCCCCTGCTGTCTCGAAAAAATGCACGGCCGAGCGCGGCAACCCGGATCTCACCGCTTCTTCAGCGGTCTCGTTGGCGGCGCCCGAGACCGCCACCAGCGCTCCGATCCCGCCGCCCGCGACGTCGCGCCCTATCGCCCGGTGCAAATCCGCTGAATCACGTCCCAATTCCCGCATTTCTCCCAGAACGGCGATTCTGCGCTTGGCGGGCGTCTGGCGCAAAACCTCAAGCATCTCGAGGACGGCGCGGGGGTTTGAGTTGTAGCAGTCATTGAGGAACAGCACGCCGCCCATCTCCAGCGTTTCACCCCGCATTCCCCGCGGACGAAATTCCGAGATCGCATCCACCAGACCTTCCGGAGCGATATCAAAAACCGATGCGGTTGCCAGTGCCGCCAGGATGTTCGAAATATTGTGCCGGCCGACGAGCGGGCTGCTGAACCGTATGGGCAAGCCTTCAGCGGATGAGTTGCCGGCGAGCCGAAATCGCACGCCCCGCGCGCCAAGAGTTTCAACATCCACGGCCTGGAAATCCGCTTCGTGATCGATGCCAAACATCACATTGCGGCCGCCGTGACATTCAGCGAACCGTCTGACCCGCGCGTCGTCGGCGTTTAGCACAGCCACACCATCGCCCGGCAAACCCTCGATCAGCTCCCTCTTCGCTAATGCGATCTCGTCAACCGAAGAGAAATGTTCCAGATGCGCCGGGGTCACGTTGGTGACGACGCCGACCGACGGCTCGGCGACCTTTGCCAATGCCTGAATCTCGCCGGAGTGATTCATCCCCATCTCGAGGACACCGATTTCAGCCTGATCGTCAAAGCGCAACAGAGAGAGCGGCAGCCCCAAATCGTTGTTGAGATTACCCCCCGATTTCGAGACCCTGTATCGCGTCGCCAGCATTACCGCGATCAACTCCTTCGTCGTGGTCTTGCCATTGCTTCCGGTAACCGCCACAATCGGGCGGCCCCATTGCCGGCGAGCTTGGCTTGCCAGACGCCCCAGCGCCCGGCGGGGATCTTCGACGGCCAATAAGGGTTCGATAGCTGGGTGTTTGCTGGCCCACTCTTGCGTCACAACCGCCGCGCGGGACCCTCTCTCCAATGCTGGCACGACGTAGTCGTGGCCATCGAAGTTCGGGCCCAGGATCGCGAAGAAGAGGTCTCCGTCACGAGCCGTTCGTGAATCGATCGAATATCCTGTCACTTCGCTATCCACTGCCGGCCGGGCCGCGCCGGCCATCTCCGCGATCCGTGCCAAACCCAGTTTCATCGAGCATTCGCCGGTCCCGATCCGATTTTCACGCCGAACTCAGCCATACCCCATCCCACGAAGCACTTCACGGGCCACCACCCGGTCATCGAATGGGATCTTCTCTCGCCCGACCGTCTGGCAGGTCTCATGTCCCTTGCCGGCAAGCAGAACAATGTCTCCTTTTCTGGCCTCTTTCAGCGCTTTGCCGATTGCCTGAGCCCGGTCCGGCTCCAGCAGGAAGTGGCCCTCCACCCTCTTGAGCCCCACGAGAATGTCATTCATGATGTTCAGCGGGTCCTCGCTTCGGGGATTGTCGGATGTAAGAATTACCATGTCGCTCAAGCGCCCGGCAATTTCTCCCATGGCTGGGCGCTTGGTCCGGTCTCGGTCGCCGCCACAGCCGAACATTGTCAAGACACGGCCGGTCAGGCCGCGGCCTGGCTTGTTGGCGTGCTCCAGCAAACTCCGTGCCGCCCGAATCAGGTTCTCCAGAGCATCATCGGTATGCGCGTAGTCGACCACGGTCAAGAATGGCTGCCCGCAGTCAATCGTCTCGAAGCGGCCCGCGATCGGAGGACAACTTTCAATACCCGCGGCGACTGTTTCCAGGTCCAGCCCATGGGACAAGCCCGTCGCGATCGCGGCCAGCATATTCGGGACGTTGTACCCGCCCCGAAGCCGTGCCGCGATTTCACGCGATCCGTTCGGCGCCAACACCTGGAAACGCAGACTGTCAGCCGTCGCTTCGACCTTGGCCGCCTGCACCGTTGCTCCTTTGGACCGCCCGTAGGTCAGCGTCTCAAAGCCGCCGATTTCACTCAGTTCCTTTCCGAAAGCGTCATCCCGATTGATCACGGCGAAGCGGGGAGTTGCGCCGCCCGCGCCCTCGAACAGGCGTTTCTTCGCCGCGGCGTAGGCCTCCATCGTCGAATGGAAATCCAAGTGATCTCGAGACAGATTCGTGAATACCACCGTATGAAAATCGAACCCATGCACCCGTCGAAGCTCCAGCGCGTGGGAAGAGACCTCCAATGTCGCGTGCGTCCCTTTTTGCTCCTCCAGATCCGCGAAATAGCGAACCAGATCCAGCGACTCCGGCGTCGTGTTCACGGCCGTGACCGACTTCTCGCCGATCTTGTGATCCACCGTGCCGATCCGGGCCGTCGTGAAGCCGGCACCCCGCAGCACGGAGTCGATTAGAAATACGGCGGTCGTCTTGCCATTCGTTCCGGTGACGCCGGTCAGTTTCAGCCGCTGGTCTGGACGTTCGTAAAACCGAAGCGCCGCCCTGGCCAGAGCCTCTCGTCCGTGCTGAACCCGAACCCAGCAGTCCCGGAAGTCCTTTCGCCCCGCCTCGATCGGAGGCTCGCGTTCGCTGACAATGCCGGCGGCACCCGCTTTCAAGGCACTGTCGATGAACTGGTGTCCGTCGACATTTTCTCCTGGGAAAGCGAAGAACAGCTCACCCGGCTGAAGCTTACGTGAGTCGTACTGAAGCCCCGATATCTGTTTTGACGACAATCGCGACGACAAAGATGTACTGACAATTTCTCCCTTGAGCAGTTGTCCCACCGTCATTTCGCAATCGCCATCATCGAGGGCGTAAATTCCACCGCAATCGTCCGGCCAGGCTGAATCGCCGACCCCGCGGCTGGGCGTTGCCGCAGGGCGAATCCGGTTCCGCGCAGGTCTACGCTGAGACCGCTGGAGGCGCTCAGAGCCACGACTTCTCGAACTGTCTTGCCGCTGAAGTCCGGGACAACACCAGGCGCGACCGTTACATCAACAGTTCCGGAGCGAACGGCCAGGGACCGTGCTTCCGTCACCCCGGCAACAGCAGAGGTGTTCGCCGCGGTCTTCGGCACAGGAAGAGCCGCCGCCTCCGTGTTGCCGGGCGCTAAGCTCGGCCCCCTCGCCGCCACGAGGATCTCGCCGTCCGCGATTTGGCGGGTGACTCCCTCGCCGCCGTCAACAGTCTCTTCATCCAGCGGTCCGGCAAAATCGGCTAGTAAATCCTCCGGGACGGGTTCCCGCGGGGTTGGCTTGGGCGTGATGGGCTGATCCGGCGGCACATCGCGAAACCGCAGCGCTTGGGTCGCGACGCGCGGAAACACGGGAGCCGCCACCGAGCCGCCGTAATACTTTCCAACCGGGGAATCCAGTACCACCACAACCACAATCGAGGGGTCATTCACCGGAGCGAATCCAACGAAGCTCGGAATATAGTTCTTCCGTGAATAGGCCCCCGTATCCGGACCCACCTTCTGGGCGGTGCCGGTCTTGCCGGCCGCCCGGTATCCAGGCGTTTGAGCCAGGCGGCCTGTTCCTGCTCTCACGACACCTTCCATCATTGCCCGCATCACGGCAGCCGTTTTTGCCGACAACACCCGCTCGGGTTCGGTGCGGACAGCGTGCTCCACCCGGCCATCCGGATAGGCAATTGACTGCACCAGCGTGGGCCGCGGCAGCAGACCGCCATTCGCCACAACCGATACGGCCCGGGCCATCTGAATCGCCGTGACGCCGATTTCCTGCCCAATGGGCACGGACCCAATCGATCCCGGATTCCATTTTTCGACGGGACGCAGCAACCCCGCGGTTTCACCCGGCAGGGGAAGCCCCGTTTTCTGTCCGAAACCGAACTTCACGGCGTACCGGTGGAGCCGTTCGGGCTCTAAACGCAGCCCCAGCTTGATCGTACCTACATTGCTCGATTTCACCAGGATCTGGGCCACTGTGAGCATGCCGAACGGCTTGTGATCCCGTACCCGCCGCCTCCCAATGTAGATGGCGCCTAGCTGACAATCGATAACTTCGTCCGGTGTCGTTAGTCCTTCTTCAATCGCGGCGGAGATGGGAATGATCTTGAATGTCGACCCGGGCTCAATCAGGTTGCTGAGAGCGAAGTTGCGGCGCGATTCCAGGCTTCTGGCGTCCCGCACTCGGTCGTTGGGGTCAAATGTCGGCCAGTTCGCGGTTGCCAGCAGATCACCGTTATGAGGGTCCATGACCACGATCGTTCCCGCTATCGCCTGCGTCTCGGCAATGGCCCGCGCCAGCTCCCGTTCGGCCGTCATTTGAATCCGATGGTCGATAGTCAGCACCAGGTCCGCCCCGGGAACCGGCTCTTTCACCACGCGGCCGGAGTAATACTTGCGCTTGGCATCGTATTGAACCAGCCGCTTTCCGGCCTCGCCTTGCAGCAGCGAATTGAAGGACTGCTCCAGTCCTGCCTGCCCGGCATGATCTATACTCACCGCGCCCAGCAAATGGGATGCCACGGTGCCATGCGGATAATAGCGCTTGTTCTCTTTCTCGAAATGAATCCCGGCCAGGTTGAGGTTGCGGACTCTCTCGGCCTCGCCGGGCTCGGCCAGACGCTTGATCCACTGGAATCGGGAGCGCCTAAGCTTCTTGAGAATGCCGCGCTCGCTGGCGCCGAGAACCTCCGAGAGCAGTGACGCGGTTAGCTCCGGATTCGGTACCTGCTCAGGGAACACTCCGATCGACTCGACCGGCGTGCTGAAGGCCAGTTTCTCTCCCAGGCGATCGCGGATGACCCCGCGGGCGGCGCGGATCTCGATCGTCCCCTCGTGCTGTTTCTTGGCCCTTTGGTTGAAATGTTCTACTTGACGAACCTGGTAGTCCCAAAGACAAACGAGGACCGCGGCGAACCAGCCCGTTGAAAGAAGACCGAAAAGGATGAGCCGAAAAGGAGGACGGCTGCTGATCTGACCCAGCAAGAGGCCAAACCGGCCCAGCGGCCCGTGACGATTCCTTGGGGAGCCGCGATCGCTTTGCTGTCCAATGCGTGCCATCCGTCTCTCATGTGCTAGCCCGCATTTCTCACCACCTGACGGCCGAAGCACATGATAAGACCGCCATTACTTCGTTGCGCTTGCTCGCCGTGCTCAACGTACTGTCAAGTACGCCTCCGCTCGTCAAGCGGCGCGCGCCTCGTACTGACGGCCTTCTCACGCACTTCGCCTCGCCACATGGTGAGAAAAGCGGGCTGATCCCGGCGCGGAACCAGCCATGCAAAGACTGGCCGACAATCCGGTCAAGGCTGGGTGATCGTGCTATTGCTCGCCAATTCACTGCTGCCCATCAACGGCGTGATCGTGCGATTCTGCCAGGCGTAACGCTCCGGCGGAGGCGCCGCCAGCCCTTTTGCTTCCGCCAGCGCCGTCACTCGGCGGACATCGCTCAGCATGGCCTGGCGCATCGTAAGCTGGTGATTGATTTCCTTTAACGATTGGTGCTGTTTACTGAGCCGCTCCAGACGGTAGCCCGACTGCCGCACGGAGGCTCGCGGTCCAAAAGCAGCCAATACGACGACAACAGCCACGAATCCGCCGATTACATAGCGGCGCCAGGCGCTCTTCTCCGCCGGGTCGATTCTTCGCCTGCGCTTGGAATTGTCAAGATCCTTGACGTGGAGATAGACGTCCTCCATCGGCATCGGACTCGCCGCCGCCAAGCGCCTGGAAAGCCCGGCCCGGATGGCGCGTCCCGCGCGAACCCCATCAAAAGTGAAGCCTCTCGGTCCCAACAACTCTGTCGGCGGGGATTCTGGGGCTTCATAGGAACGGGACTTCTTGCCATCCGGGTCGAACTCTACGACTTTGCCATGCTTCTCTTGCGTTCGTGGTGATAATAGCGGTGCCGGACTCGTGGTACGCGCCAGCACTTGTGTGATTAGTTCTGGTGTGGCCATTCGAGAGCGGTCCTTTTGCTCGCGCGCAGCTTGGCGCTTCGGCTTGCTGGATTCTTTCTGATCTCATCGAGCGACGGCCTCACGATCCGCCGCGTCAGCACGTCGAACACTCCTTGTTGCTTCCAGGAGCGAAAACTCTGCTTCACCAAACGGTCTTCCAAGGAGTGAAAGCTAATCGCCACCATGCGGCCGCCCGGGGAAAGCAGCGACGGCGCCACTTCCAGCAGCTTCGCAAGTTCATCCAGTTCATCATTGACGGCGATTCGGATTCCTTGGAACGTTTTTGTTGCCGCATGGATTCTCCGGCGGGCTGTCCGAGGAACGGCCTTCTCCACGATTTCCGCTAAATGGGTGGTGGTGCGGATCGGCCGTCCCCGAACAATGGCTCTAGCGATTCCTCGACTCCTCCTTTCCTCGCCGAACTGATAGATCAGGTCGGCGAGTTGTCGCTCACCGTAGTGATTGACAATGGTTTCCGCCGTTAGGCGCTGCCCCTGGTCCATACCCATGCTCAGGGGCCCTTCCCGCAGGAAACTGAAACCTCGCTCCGCATCTTCCAACTGCCGCCGCGAGAGTCCCACATCCGCCAGAATTCCCTTGACGGGCGTGGTCACGAACTCCGCAAGGTTGCTGTAGTTGCTATGGATCAACGTCAATTTGTCCCTATACTCAGCGAGCCGCTCCCGGCCAGCCTCGATCGCCGTCAAATCGCGGTCCAGGGCGATCAAACGGCCGCTTGTCAACTGCTTCAAGATGGCTTCGCTGTGTCCGCCCTCGCCGAAGGTGCAATCCACATAGACTCCCTTCGGGTCGATGCTCAAGTACTCGATTGCTTCCTCGAGGAGAACCGGATAGTGGCGCAATCATCAAATCCCCAGGTTGGCGGCGTGCTTCGACTCTTCGGGAGTCAGCGTTTTCTGCTCCGCCACCTCTTCGAACCGGCTGGCGCTCAGCACCAACATATGATTGGACGACCAAAGGATTTTCACTTCGCCGCTCATGCCCGCGGTCTCCCGCAAAACCGCGGGCACAAGCACGCGACCTTGGTTGTCCAAGGATTCTTCAGAACCGTACTTGTTCGCTTGAAACAAGATCTTGTCTTTCACTTCGCCGTCCATGTCTTTACTTTCGGTGGACTTTTCCGATAACCTGGTTTCAACGGCTTCCCACTCGCGTAGCGGGAACACTTTGACGACTTTGCCGTCGAGGCTGGTGATGAATACATCGCGATCCTCATACTCGTTCTCGAATCGTTGCCGAACCTTGACCGGCAGCTTCAGTCGGCCCTTCTCGTCGACGTTGCCCGTTTGTGTTCCTCGAAATAAGATCATGGACGGTCAAATTTGTCGAATCAGCGGTCATCCTAAACTGTCCACTTTGAACCACTTCTGACCACTCCCGACGCTTACAAGACTGACCGCTAAGAATCCGTTTGTCAAGGGGAAAAGGCGATCTTGATCAAAAAAAATGACTAATTGCGATTGTGCTACTATATGTTGTAGTGTTCTCCGTATAGACACATCATCTTGTAGTTCATAAGTGGCAGGGGCAGATTTATTCTCTGTCGAGTGAAGTCTTTTGGGCCGCCCAGCGGAACCTGTTCACCCATTTCGAAAATTTGTCTTCGTGTGGCGGCGAGTCTGCTGGGCAAACGTAATGACCTTGCTGGCGGGCCCCTCACGAGAGAGGCAAGGCTTTTGAGTCCTCCGGGTGGACGAAAGTGGACGAAAAGCCCGTGAGTGGGCCTGGCTCTTTCCAAGCGTGGCAAATCAAGCCCCTTTTCAGTGTTAGGATGGCTCCATGAGAACCCGCATGAAGTTAGGGATTGAGCTGGCCGCGTTGCTGCTACTATCGAGTGCTATGTCCGCCGAAACGCATCATTTCGAGCCCGCCGGCTACCACAACACTTTCTCCTTCGCCCACCAGCCGGTGCTGCGGATCAAACCGGGCGACACAGTCGTTACCAGGACAATCGATGCCCGGGGTTTTGACGCGCAAAACGACAAGGCCGGCGAACGCCCCAACCCGCAAACCGGCCCCTTTTTCATCGAAGGAGCCGAACCGGGCGATGTGCTCGTCGTCCGCTTCAACAAGATTGAGCCCAGCCGCGCAACCGCCTGGTCCAGCAGCGTGCTGGCGCCCTATGCCGCCGACCCTGGTTTCTTGCGCTTCGAAGCGGAGACGGAACAAACCACCGAGACCTGGAATATCGACAAAGAGCGGCGCGTGGCCCGGGTTGCCTCGGAATCGATCCAGCCCCAGGGGATCGAAGTGCCGCTGCGGCCGATGCTCGGTTGCGTCGCGGTTGCGCCTTCGAAGAAAGAAGCCGTCGCGACGAGCACTCCCGGCCCCTTCGGCGGCAACATGGACTACAACGGCATGGTCTCCGGAGTCAAGCTGATGCTGCCCGTCTCGGAACCCGGCGCGCTCTTGTTCGTGGGCGACGGCCATGCCCGCCAGGGAGACGGCGAAGTGGTCGGCAACGCTCTCGAAATTTCCATGGACGTCGAATTCACGGTCGATCTCATCAAGAAGAAGAAGATCTCTTGGCCGCGGCTCGAAAACGAGACGCACATCATGGTTCTCGGCAGCGCCCGTCCCCTGCTACAGGCTCTGCAGCACGCCACCACCGAACTACAGCGCTGGCTCATGAGCGACCATGGGTTCGACGAGCGGGGCTCGTCCCTGCTAATGGGGCACGCGATGGAATACGACATTGCCAACGTAGTCGATCCCCATTTCACCGTCGTTGCCAAGATCCGCAAGGACTATCTAGGGTCCGAGAGCCGCTGAGCACAAGTTCGCACAGGGCCGGACAGAGGCGTGGACGGAAGTCCACGCTCGCGCCCGACAGGAGCCGCGCGCCATGCTGGAAGCGGTTCCATAATGGAAGGAGTCTCCCGCGGCCCCTCCCTTCTTCTCCAGGTTGATGGTTCCCGAGCTTGTCATCTGAATTGCCACGGATTTCGTCTGCCCACACGCCGCCGCCGGCGGACTCCCGTGGTTTTCTCCGTGATGCCTGGGCAGCGGTAAAAGGCACCCGGGAAGACTACACCTCGGGCAGCCTTTCCCGGGCCATCACTCTGCTGGCGATTCCGATGATGCTCGAACTCGTCATGGAGTCGACCTTCGGGCTGGTCGACATCTACTTCGTTGGCAAGCTGGGCTCCGACGCCGTCGCGACGGTCGGACTTAGCGCCTCGGTGCTGGTCATTCTGTTCGCGATCGCGCTGGGGTTGAGCATGGGGGCCACCGCCCTGGTCGCTCGCCGGATCGGGGAGGGTGACCCGGAAGGCGCCGGGCGCGCGGCGGTGCAAGCGATTCTGGCGGGCATCTTTTTTTCCGTGCCGCCGGCCTTGGCGGGTGTTGCCTTCGCTCCCCAGTTGCTTACTTGGATGGGAGCAACGCCCGAGGTAGCGGGCGGCTGGCCCTACCTGGCGATGTTGCTTGGCGGCTCCATTACGATTTTTCTGATCTTTCTCAATAACGCGATTTTTCGCGGGGCCGGGGATGCCGCGATCGCGATGCGCGCCCTATGGCTGGCGAACATCATTAACATGATTCTCGACCCCTGCTTGATCTTCGGCTGGGGGCCGTTCCCGGAGCTGGGGCTTCTGGGCGCGGCGGTTGCGACCACCATCGGCCGCGGCATCGGTGTCATCTACCAAATCGGGGTGCTTCTCGGCGGCAAGCACCGCGTCGCGGTGACTCCGGACCAGCTTCGTCTGGACCTCCCCGTCATGAAGCGCTTGCTGCGGGTGTCGGTGAGTGGAATCGCCCAGTTCTTTGTCGCCACGGCGAGCTGGCTCGGCATCATGCGCATCATCGCCTTGTTCGGATCGATGACCTTGGCCGGCTATACCATCGCTCTAAGATTGATCATGTTTTCCATCTTGATTTCATGGGGTCTCGCCAACGCCGCCTCGACGCTGGTGGGGCAATCGCTGGGTGCGGGAAAGCCGGAACGCGCCGAGCGCGCCGTTTGGCTGGCGGGTTTTTACAACGCAATCTTTCTCAGTTCGGTGACGGTCTTGTTCTGGATGTTTGCCGAACCTTTCATAGGGTTCTTTACACAAGACCCGGTAGTGATTCGCGTGGGAGTCGAAGCGCTGCGAATCTTGAGCGCCGGGCAAATCTTCGCGGCCTACAGCATGGTTATCGCCGCGGCTTTCAACGGCGCCGGAGACACCGATACGCCAACCCTCATCAACCTCGTTTGCTACTGGCTGTGGCAATTGCCTCTGGCCTACACCCTCGCGCACGTACTCGATTTCGGCGCCACCGGGGTCTATCTGGCTGTCGCGCTAACGGGAGTCACCTGGACCATCATCGGGATCACGCTGTTCCGCCGCGGCCGCTGGAAGACAAGAGTGGTTTGACGGCATATGGGTTGGTCGAAAGAAGTCACGTATGGTAGAATTATTGTAAGATTCTACCGTTCCGGGAGAGAATGCAACTCAACATCAAAAACGAAGATGCACGACGCATGGCCATGCAACTCGCTCACTTGACCGGCGAGAGCATGACGCAGGCCGTTACCGAAGCGATTCGGGAACGGCTGGAGCGGGAAAAGGGCAAACACGGACGGTCGGGCGTAGCGCAAAAGTTGATGAGCATCGGCCGCCGTTGCGCTTCCCGGCCGGTCACCGGCTCGCGGCCGTCCGACGAGATTCTCTATGACGAACACGGCCTACCGCGCTAATGGTGATTGATTCTTCGGCCGTCTTGGCAATTCTGTTTCAAGAGCCGGACGCGCGAATGTTGGCGGCGGCAATCGAAGCCGAGCCGGCGCCCGTCATCTCCGCTGCCTCTGTAGTTGAAGTGGGTGCGGTACTGTTGTCTCGCAAAACCAAGGGAGCACGCAAAGACCTTGCCGACTTTCTCAGGGAGTCGGGTCTCCAAGTTGAAGCCGTCGATCAATATCAAGCGGACCTTGCCCTCGATGCCTTTGAGCGTTATGGAAAGGGCGGCGGGCATCCAGCGCAACTCAACTTCGGCGACTGCTTTTCCTACGCGCTGGCGAGAGCAACCGGCAAGCGACTGTTGTTCAAAGGCGCCGATTTCCCGCAAACGGACGTGTTGTCAGCCCTCTAGCAGCGTGCAAAAGCGCGCCGGGGCGACCTGGCGCAAGCTCTCAGCTTGCCGCGTCGACAATCGTGTCGACGCTTCCGGACGAGACTGGCCGAGCCGCTCAGCCCTTTTCAAAGAGTTGTCGGGGAAAGCCGCACGCGATTGAGTTGCGGTATCATTGACGGACTGCACCACCAGGTTTGCGCAACGCTGAAACCGTGACCGGCCAAACCATCTCTCATTACGAAGTCCTCGAACAGCTCGGGGAAGGCGGGATGGGTAGGGTCTACAAAGCGATCGACACAAGGCTCGGCCGCACCGTCGCTCTGAAGTTTCTGGCTCCCCACCTGGTCTCGAACGACGAAAGCCGTCGGCGCTTCATCCGCGAAGCCAAGGCCGCGGCAGCGCTGCAACACCCCAACATCTGCACTGTTTACGAGATTGACGAGGTTGATGGACAAACCTTCATCGCCATGGCCTATCTCGACGGGCAGGAACTCTCGCAAGAAATCGAGTCGGGGCCGCTCAAAATCGAGCGCCTGATCGAGCTTACCGAACAGGTCGCGCGAGGCCTCCAAGAAGCTCACGGCAAAGGTGTAGTCCACCGCGATATCAAGCCGGCCAACATCATGGTGACGACTCAGGGACAGGCCGTCCTGATGGACTTCGGGCTGGCGCAACTTGCCCACGGCGGATCGAAGCTCACCAAGGAAGGGACCTCCCTCGGCACCTCCGCCTACATGTCACCGGAACAAACCACCGGCGAGAAGCTTGACTTGCGGACCGACGTGTGGGCGCTCGGCGTCGTGCTCTACGAAATGGCCACCGGTCAAGTGCCGTTCCAAGGTCATTACGAGCAGGCGATTCTCTACTCGATTCTGAACGAACCGCCAGAGCCGATCACAGCGGTGCGCACCGGCGTCCCGCCCGAGTTGGAGCGGATCGTCAACAAATGCCTGGCCAAGCGTGCCGGGGAGCGCTACCAAACCGTGAGCGATCTCCTTGCTGACCTGAGTGCATTGAAGCGCGGCACGGAATCAGGCGTTGGAACTAGGCCTTCCTCCGGCTCCAAGGACGCGCGGCCCTCGATCGCCGTGCTGCCGTTCGAGAACCGCGGGCGCGGCGATGAAGACGAATACTTCAGCGACGGCATCAGCGAGGACATCACGAGCGCCCTGGGGAAGGTGGAGCGGTTGCGTGTGGCGCCCCGAAGCATGGCTTTCCAGTTCAAGGGGAAACGCCCGACACCTCGCGAAGTCGGAGCCGCGCTCAACGTCGGGCACGTTCTCGAAGGGAGCGTACGGCGGTCCGGCAACCGCGTGCGGATCAACGTGGAACTGATCGCGATCGAAGAGGGATACCAGGTCTGGTCCGAGCGCTACGACCGCGTGATGGAGGACATCTTCGAGATCCAGGATGAGATCTCACAGGCGATCGTCGAGAAACTGAAAGTCAAGCTCGTAGGTCGGGAGAAGGAGCTGCTTGCCAAGCGCTACACGGAGAATCTGCAGGCCTACAACTTATGTCTGCGGGGACGCTACTACTGGTACAGGCGCACTGCCGAGACGATCCAGAAGGCAATGGGGTTCTACGAACAAGCGCTTGCGGAGGACCCCGACTATGCACTCGCGCACTCCGGGCTCGCCGACTGCCACATCAGTCTCGGGTTTTATGGCATGCTGCCGCCAAAGGAGGCGAGGTCGAGAGCGGAGGCAGCCGCGTCGAAAGCGCTTCAAATCGACGCTGATCTGGCTGCGGCGCACGCTTCGATCGGAGGGGTTGAATCTGTTTACCACTGGAACTGGATAGCGGCGGAACGGGCGTTCCGGCAGGCTATTGAGCTGGACCCCTCGTACCCGGTGGGCCATTTGTGGTACTCGGTCTACATGTTATGGCCGGTGGGCCGCCTGGACGAAGCCTATTCGGAGGCGAAACGCGCCGCCGAACTCGATCCCGTCACGCCGGTCGTAAACGCATGCACCGGCGGGCTGCGGATCTTTCAACGGCATTGCGAGCGGGCCATCGAGGAACTCCAGAAGACCTTGGAACTCGACCCAAACTTCTTCTGGACGCACTTTTTCCTCGGAATGGCGTACCTGCAGAAGGGCGAATATGGCAAGGCGATCGCTGCGCTCGAGCGAGGGAACATGCCTGCGTTCCGAGACGGCCACCTGGGATATGCCTATGCGGTTTCAGACCAACCGGAGAAGGCCCGGAAACTGATCGAGGAGCTGCAAGCGGGCTCCCAGCCGGAACATCTCGTTCCTTATCATCTTGCGATGATTCACTTCGGTCTGGGAGAGAAAGACAAAGCCTTCGAATACCTGGACAAAGCCTGCGAAGCTCGAAGCACGCAGCTTTTTTGGATCAAGGTTGTTCCCGAGCTTGACAGCGTGCGCTCCGACCCGAGGTTTCAAAACATCCTGCGCCGCATGAACCTGGCGGACTGACACTGCGTGATGACCGGCCAAACCATCTCGCACTTCAAAATCACCGAAAAACTCCGCGCGGCGGGATGGGTATGACCGGCGTTCCTCTGGCCTCGATTCAATGGTGCGGACTACGCGCGGACTAAGCGACTAGCTTCCCTAGCAAACCCCTGGCCGTTGCCAGCCACTTCGGCCCAGGCGGATCGGCCAGCACCCATTCCAACTCGCCGTTTGGCGAAAACGTCACGCCCCGCGTGGACGAAACGAACTCCATCAGTCGCTCTGGCTTGACTTTCGAATCCTCGCGGAAACGCATCGAGAGCCGCTGGCCGCGTCTTTCGATGGACTCGACCCCGATTTCCTCGGCGTTCGTTTTCAGGATCGCGTATCCCATTAAGTTGCTGACCGCCAAGGGAATCGGCCCGTAGCGGTCCTTGAGTTCCGCCGCGGCTTCGCTCCGCCCCGTCTCATCGCGAATCTCGGCCAGCCGCTTGTAGGCCTGCAAGCGCTGAGTCTCGTCGGCAATGTATCCGGGAGGAATGTGAATATCGAGCTGCAGCTTCAGCGACGCGCGGCCTCGCGGCTCGACATCTTCCCCTTGCAGCCCGCGCACCGTCTCGTCGAGGAGCCGGCAATAGGTCTCGAAGCCCACGGCCGCAATCTGGCCGTGCTGTTGCGAACCAAGCAGGTTACCCGCTCCGCGCAATTCCAAATCCAGGGCGGCGATCTTGAAACCCGACCCCAGTTCGCTAAACTCCTTCAGCGCCGCCAATCGTTTGCGGGCGATCGCGGAAAGCTCCTTGCCCTCCGGCACCAGCAGGTAGGCGTAGGCCCTGCGGTTCGAGCGCCCGACGCGTCCTCGTAATTGGTAAAGCTCCGCCAAGCCGTAGTGATCGGCGTTGTTCATCAAGATGGTGTTGGCTAAAGGTATGTCGAGCCCATTCTCTACGATAGTAGTAGAAATCAGCACGTCGTACTCGTGCGACATGAACTTCAGCATCACGTCTTCGAGTTGTTTCTCCGGCAATTGACCGTGTCCAACGCCGATTCTGGCGCTGGGAACCAGCTCTTGGAGGTGCGACGCAACTTGCCAAATCGATTCGACCCGGTTGTGAATGAAATAGGTTTGCCCCCCGCGCTCCAGCTCACGACGGAGCGCTGTTTGCACGATTTGGTCGGAATAGGGCGCCACGACGGTCTGAATCGAGAGGCGGTCTTTCGGTGGAGTTTGGATGATCGAGACATCCCGAAGCCCAATAAACGACATATGTAGTGTTCGTGGGATTGGAGTAGCGGTTAACGTCAGGACATCGACGTTCTTCTTGAACTGCTTGATGCGCTCCTTGTGCCGAACTCCGAACCGTTGCTCTTCATCCACGATCAGCAAGCCCAAGTCGGCGAACGTGACGTCCTTCGAGAGCAGGCGGTGAGTTGCGATGACAATATCGATCTTTCCGGCCGCCAGTTTTTCGACGATCTCTTTCTGCTGCCGGGCATTTCGGAAACGCGTCAGCATCTCGATCTCGACCGGAAAGGCAGCGAAGCGCTGGCGGATCGTTTCGAAGTGCTGGAACGCCAGCACCGTCGTCGGCACCAGTATGGCGACCTGTTTGCCGTCTCCGAGCGCTTTAAAAGCGGCCCGCATGGCTACCTCGGTCTTGCCGAAACCGACGTCTCCGCAGACGAGGCGGTCCATCGGTTGCGGCGATTCCATATCGCGCTTGATGTCCTTGATGGTTCGCAGTTGATCCGGCGTTTCCGCGAAGGCGAAAGCGTCTTCGAACTCTTTCTGCCAGTTGCTATCCGGCGAGTAGACGAAGCCGGTGGCCAGTTTGCGCGCGGCGTAGAGCTTGAGCAGTTCTTCGGCCATGTCGAGTAAACGGCTTTTCACGCGCGATTTCGTGCGTTTCCAAGTTTGTCCGCCCATGCGGTCAATCGGTGGCTGCGCGCCCCCGCCGCCGTGGAATTTCTGAACGAGATCCAGGCGCGAAAGAGGAACGTAAAGCCTGGCCCGGTCGGCATATTCGAGCAGCATGAAGTCTTCCTGGCGGCTGCCGTGCGACATTTCCCTCAATCCCAAGTAGCGCCCAATGCCGTGCTCGGAGTGGACTACCAGATCTCCTTCCTTGAGGTCCTCCAAATCAGGAAGAAATGTCGAAACGGCGGACTTGTGCTTGGCGGGACGCGCCACCAGCTCCGAGGCCCCGAAAAGATCTTCGGTCCCATAAATGGTGACCCGTGATTCGGGAAAAGCGACGCCTTCCCGCAACGGCGCCTGGACAAGAATCGTACTCGTAACCGGCCCGGCCAAATAGGCTTTCTCCTCCAGATAAGGACTCGCCGCCTTGGAAGGATCCTTGAGCCCCAACTGGAAGCTGATCTCGTATTCGTTGAGAACATCAGCCAGCCTCTCGACGTCGCCCAGCGAGCCGGCCGCGATGAGCGCCCGGGAGCCGTTTTTGACCTGCGCTTGAAGCTCTCGCATGGCCAAGGCGATGTTCCCGTTGAAGCGAGGAGCCGGCTGCGTGGAGATGTGAAGAGGGGCCCCGCCAGCCAGCCCCAACTGATCCAGTTCGATCTGGCAGAACTCTCGGGCCCTGTCCTTCATTTCCTTCAGCGAAAAGTAGAACTGCTCGGGCTTGGGACGGCCGTCGCCGCCGCGATTCCAGGCGTCGGCGAGGCGGTCCCACAGCCTTTCAGCCTCTGATTCAAGTGACGCCGCCTCGGCCCACACGGCGATGGGCCGGTCCAAAAGATCCCATAAGCTTTTGGTCCTCTGGGCGCCTTGGCGGATTTCGAACTCCCAGCCTGGCCCGAGAAGCTCCGTGTCGGCGTCATCCGCCAGCGCTGTTTGCGGGGGCATGGGATATTCGGTCAGCGGCAGCAAGACAGCCTGCTCGGCAATCTGAACCGATTTCTGCGTTTCCGGATCGAACTCGCGGATGGATTCCACCTCATCACCGAGCATCTCGATCCTGACCGGACGCATGGCCTCGGGCGAATACACGTCGATAATCCCGCCGCGGATAGAGTACTGGCCAGCCATATCCACCGGTTCGTGCCGCGAGTAGCCGGCCGAGACCAGGCCGGATTCAAGATCTTCCAAATAAAACTCGTCGCCGATCTCGATTTTCCAGGTCAGATTGCGGTAGAACTCGACCGGAGCTGTCTTCAAGAGCAGCGACGCCACGGGCACAACCACCACGGAAACCGACCGCTCCGCCGCGCGCCACAGGCCGATGCCGCGCTTCTCGGCAATGTCGGCGTGAGGGGAAAGGCCATCGTAGGGGGTGACGTCGAGCCCCGGCAGAACCAGCGGCAAACCGCGGTCCGCCGGCAGCCCCAGCAGATCAAAGAACGCTGACGCGCTTTCGCACAACAGATCCGCCTCGGTGGACGAGGAAACTACGATCACGACGGGCCGCTGCGTTCGGTGGTGAAGTAAGACGGCGCAGATTGCCTGCGCCGTCCGATGTAATCCTGACAACTGTAGTTTTTCAGCTTTTGGCGATTGTGCGGCGGCAAGTATTTTTTCGAAGGACGGGTGCCGCGCCAGTCCTTCGATGACTTCCTTTACGGCGGGAAGAATCAAGTTTCTTGGTCCAGGATCGATGTGACGATGTCGGTGCTCGAGTAGCCAGGCTCGAAAGGCAGCGCCAACACCTTGCCCCCAGCCTGCTCGACAATCTCACGCCCCACGATCAGATGACTCCAGTCGGCGCCCTTGACAAGCACATCCGGAAGCAATTTCTCCAGCAGGCTGCAGGGCGTATCTTCCCCAAAAACGGTGACTGCGTCGACGGCCGCGAGAGCGGCCAGGGTCTCGGCGCGCTCTGTTTCCGGCAAGATCGGCCTCTGGGGACCCTTGATTCGCTTCACGCTGGCGTCGCCGTTGATCGCTACAACGAGAATGTCTCCCAGCTCCCGGGCTCGCTCCAAAAGCCGAACGTGACCAGGATGCAGCAGGTCAAAACAGCCGTTAGTGAACACAACCGTCCGCCGGCGGGCGCGCCACTGCCCGCGGAGTTCGATGAGGCGTGCGTTGGATAAAACGGCTCCCATGGCGGATAAAACCGCTCCCATGGTCTTAACCCCCATTTCTCACCGCCTGACGGTCGAAGCACGCGATAGGCCCGCCATTACTTCGTTGCGCTGTAGTTGTTTCCACGGTCCATGTCAGTCGGGGTAGCGCGGGGGACCACGGGGAACGGTGTCAAGAAGACTCATTATAAAGATGATAGGGTGCTAGCGGGCGGTGGGGTACGGTGGGGCTCCGTTCACGCTTCGTGTCAGTAGCGGGGGAAGTCGGGACCGCTAAGTCGTTTGTTTCGGTCGAGAGTACGTCTGGATTGGCGGTTTTTGGGCGAAATCCAGATCCGGTCGGCGTCGCGACGCACCTAAGGACACCCAAGCTACTGAGTACGTAAGGGGATATTCCAGATCCGGTCGCTGTCAAATGCCGTTTTTCGCGAAAATCCAACTCCATTCCAGATCCGGTCAAGTTTTACTTTAATCTACAGGCTGGAGGCGCGGGAAGAGCCCAAAAAGCTGATTTTGAGCACACGGAACAAGATTCGGCGCTTTTTCGCCGCCTGGACCTCTAGGCCGTTTTTCGCCGTCGTATTGATCCGGCCCGCGATGAGCTTCGCTGAGTAGAATTCACCCTCCAGAACACCCGCATCGCGGTCAGCCGGGTAGGCCGCAACGATCACGGCGTGGTGCATCGGCAACAAGAACTCAACCTTACTCTTAGAGACATCAACGCGCTGCACTTTGACGCTGATCGTCGGTTCAGCAGATGCGATAGCGAGAAGGCAGCTCACAACCAGGAGCGTCCGAAACATTTCCCCTATTATGCGTTTTTGTGCCCCGTTTACCAAATCACGGGTTGTTCCGTGATCCGAGGTGAACCCTCAGGTATCCGACCGCGTGCTCGAAGAGTCGCCGCGTGTCGGGCGCTTCTCTGTGTCGCTCCCATAGAGAAAGCAGTTCGATCACACTCTCGGGCGGGACGTCGTTAGGCGCGCTCGCGGCAAGGTTCGCGATCAAGAGCGCCTGCGCGGAGAACCGGTGAGCACGGCTTTCGATCGGGCTGCTCGCTTTCAGTCTCGACAGCTCAGTAAAGACCTTGGCGGCGGTGTCGAGACCTTCCAAAATTTCCGCGTCGGTCGGCGCGCGCTTCAGTTTCAGAACACCGCGCAGCGACTCCCGGATCACTAGCTTTTCGTGACCCTCGGCGAGGCTGAAGAGCACAAGTAACGGGTAATGTCCGGGCGTCAGTAAGCCGGACTCGTAGCGGCTCTGCGTGGCTTGACTCACGCCGAGGGTTTCTCTACTGAACTGTTTCATCGTCTGACCAGAGCGGGCGCGTATCGCGGCGATCACGGCTGCTAGTTCCGGGGTTTTCTTTATCCCCATGTATGCTTGACGTATATCATATGCGTGGAGTATACCCTCTACGAGTAACGGAAATGGAGGCTCTTGTCAAGTGAAGAATACCACGACCGCAGCAGAGGCGGCGCTCGAAATCAAGAAACTTCTATGGATACGCAGGCATCGCGGCAGCTTGTCCGCGATTGCGCGGGAGCTTGGATGTCATCCACGCAGCGTTAGTCAAGTTTACTGGGGCATCATAACCTCGCGGCGGATTACCGAGGCGCTCAAAAAGCGCGGCGTGCCGATCGAGGTCGTCGGCTAAAGGCGTCTCTTATGGACGAAACCTGGCTGACTCAAGGGGAAGTGAAGGGGTTGACCGGCTGGCAAGACCGGTGGCTCAGAGAATCTCGCGATCAGCTCGGCTACCGACCGGGGGAAGCAGGCCGGAACGGCAAGCCGGAACCACTCTACGCCTTAAGCTGCCTGCCTGGCGAGGCTCAACTCAAGTGGGCGCGGCAGCAGAAAGTGATTCCGATCGAGTTTGAGCCAAGCGGGGGGCCTGGCCAGCTTGCATTAGATCTAATCTTGCCCGCTGGCTCAGAGCTGAGCGACAAGGACCGGGCCGAAGCGGAGCAACGCTTTCAGGTGATCGCGCCACTGATCGAGCCGCGCCAGCACGCCGGGGCGTGGGCGGGCCGCAATCGGACGGAAGTCGTAAAGCTGATAGCGAAGAACCACGGCAAGACTGAGCGTACGATCTTTCGATGGTTGAAGCGCTGGCAGGGGAACGATTCCGGTCGTCGCGGACTCGCGGCGCTTGTCGATGGGAGCCGCGCGGATAAAGGCAAGCCGCGATATTTCAACGGCGCGGCGCTCGACCTCGTTGTTGCGCTGGTCACGCCTAAGAAGGGCGCGGACGGCTACGGCGAGATGACGGTTCAAGACGCCTTTACAGCCTACGAGGAAGAGCGGCAGTTGAGGGTTTCACTTGTCGGCGTCACTCTCGAAAACGGCGACGCGAAACGGCTCTCGAACTATCTCGATGAGGGTCGCCTTGTTCCCGAAGCGCAGTTGCCGCGTGTCTCGTATTCGACCTTTCGTCGCTGGGTTCAGCGGTTGCCGAAACCCGTTTTGACCCTTGCACCTGAATTATGCACAGATTCACTTTGCGAGTGTGGCTGCGTTCGTAGCGGGTTGGCGGTCGTCGTGAGGTGGTAGCTCGGCAACTGGTCTTTTGGCTTCTCCGTCCCCGGTTTCCCTTCCCGCCCAGATTCCGCGTCGTCAAAACCTCGCTCGGAAGTGACGTGTTTCCAGTGCGTTACGGCTAGTGCATAAAATTTTATGCATAGCGCATAGCCAGGCTCTCAGATCAGCGCCCTCCCGACCACCGGCAGAAAGCCGCCGTAGGGAGTCGGCTTCTTGCCGCGGAAGTGGTAAGGCGTCGAAGCCCCGATTTTATTGGGCTGCGAGGCCGTCACGGCTGGGCCTTGTTGGACGGGCCTTTGGGAGCTATGCTGTTTTCGTCTGGTAACCATGTGGGTGACCTCCTTGGGGTTGGCTGGCGAAGCTAGGATCTTTGCCAGCCTACCTTTTTACCCCATGTTTTCGGGGGTTCCCAATGGTCCCTTGCGGCTCAGCCCTCCTCAGGTCCACGCCGCAGTGCATAATTCAGGTTGCACGAAAGGGTCGCGAAGAGTTCGACAACAAAGAGGTTCCCCTCAGTTATCGCAACTACAAGAGCTTGAAGCCGCTCGACTGGGTCGTGATGGATCATCGGCAGCTCGATATCTTTGCCATGTTCCCGGACCGCTCGAAGAAACGTGGCTGGTGTCTCGGCAGGCCGTGGGTAACGGCTGCAATCGACATGCGTACGCGGCGGTGGCTGTCGTGGGTGATCGTCGAGACTCCGAACAGTCAGTCGATTGCAACCTGTCTCAAGCGGCTCTTGCTAGAGCACGGCAAGCCGCACGCTTTTTACTGGGATAACGGTCAAGACTTTGAGTGCGATTGGCTCGACGGCGTGCTTAGTTCGCTCGAAATCAAGGTCACTCACTCGATTGTGAAACGGGCGCGCTCGAAGCTGATCGAGCCGAACTTTAAGGCGCTCGCGAACTTCGAGCGCTCTACGCCGTGGTGGGCCGGAAACAAGCCGGGAGCGCGGCCACAAGAGCGGCTCGACGAGCTGCAAGCGCAGTTCGAACGATGGACTGCGGGGAAGGGCAAAGACAGGCCGTTTCAGACGCTCGACGAGGTCGCGGCGCTTTACGATACGGTCTTTGCCGACCTGAACGCCCGACCGCACAGCGGCGAGGGAATGAAGGGCGTAACGCCTGCGGGTTATGCGTACCAGACGCCCGACGAGGTTTGGACGGCGTTGATCGGCGGCGTCGTTCGCCAGTCGATCGACCGGCAGACGCTTCTATTTATGTTCCGCGACCGGCGCAAGGTCAAGGTCGCCCACGGTCAAATCGTCATGTCGTTCCACGGCACGCGGTTTATCTACAACCCGTCCGCCGACGACGATCCGCTGTCGCTCGCGCCGTTCAACGGGAAGCATGTCGAGGTTGCTGTCGATACTCTCGACCTGCAATCGGTCGCGGTGTTCTTTGAAGATCGCCTCGTCTGTCTTGCCGACAACATGGAGCTTCGCGGGATGCGCGAGGAAACGTTCAAGCAAGACGAGGCGACGCGCCGCCGAATGTACAGGTGGTTCAAGACGCTTGTATCGGCGGCTCACGATCAGGTAGGCATTTCGACGCCTGCGGAGCGCGTAGCGCGCCGCGCGGGCGCGGCTCCCGAGGTTGTCGAGCCGCAACGCCGGGAGGTCGCCGTAGCGTATCCACAGGCCGCAAGCGCGGCGCGTGCGTTGACGGCGCGAGAGGTTGTACAGCCGGGCGGTGCTATCCGCTCGCTGGCGTCCGAGGATGATTCGGGCGCGGATTCGGAGTTTGATTTTTTCAAGGGGGAATGATGAGCAAAAGCACCTTACGAGAGCAAGTCGCAGCCTTGCTAAAAGCGCGCGACTTGAACGCGACGGACGTCGGCTGCTACGTCAGTCTGTCACAGACCACTGTCTGTAATTTCCTATCAGGGAGATCAGACGCGACGCCGCGTATTACCTCGGAAATGAGCCGCTTTTTAGCGCGTGTCGAGGGGGGCGAGATACTCGGGCCGGGGGCCGGGAACATTGTCTCGATCGAGGCGGGCGCGAAGCGTTCAAGGCGGCGGGCGGGTCAAAAACGGACGTTCTACGAGACCGAGATGGTCAAGCGGACGGCGTCGGCGATCGACTACGCCGCCGATCACTCGGCAATTGTTCTTGTCAGCGCTGATTTTGGGGCCGGGAAGACCGAAGCCACAAAGCTCTGGCGGCGAGGAAACCGCGACACGGATAGCGTTCTGTTCGAATTCGACACGTTCACAAGCTCGCATATCTATGAGTTCCTGACGTCGCTCGCGGCACAGCTCGGCATGGACGCGGACGCCTACTACCACAATTCCGGGAAGGTCTTTCGCATGGTGGTCGAACGCTTGCGCGAGCAGCCTACGGTTCTGATTTTTGATCAGTGTGAAATGGTTCGCATTCGTATTCTGCAATTGATCCGGCAACTGTGGGACCAGACAAAAGAGGACGGCGTCGCCGTTGTGCTTCTCGCGGCTCCGCAACTCTATCACCGCTTGGAGCGCGGTCGCGGCGGCGACCTCGGCGCGCTCCGCAGCCGGATCGGCGCGCATGTCAACTTGCGCGGCCTAACCCGTGGCGACATGGCGGCGATCCTCAAGCAAGAGGGCATAACCAAGATCGACGACGAGGCGGCGGCGGTTTGGTTTCAGGCGATCGGCGGGTCGATGCGCTGGTTTATGGAAGGGATCGACCTGCTCAAGGCGCGCCACGGCGGCAAGCTGGTTACGGAGCGCACGATTGCGGGCATTCTCCGTACGCTGATGGGCGTTTCGATCGGTGGCCGGTCGGTTACGGGAACGACTGACGGCGAGGCGGTGCGGAGTGCATAGCAACGGCGATGCGGCGGGTCTGGATTTCCTATCCCGATTCTTCCTGAAGGGCCGGAAGGTCGTAACGACAGGGGCGAGAGCGCCGTACACGCATACCATTACGTTCGCCGACCCTGCCCCTAAACTTCCCGCTCCACGCAGCTTTACTGATGAAGACTTAGACAGGCTCGCGTGGAGTCGCTGTCCGGTTTGCTTGGGCGGCGGCATTTCTGACTTACTCGACGATGGCGGCTCGGTCGCCTGTTTCTGTTCGTTACGTCAGGTGTTCCGGGACTGCCTACAAGCCTATCGCGGGTGTCGGCAGATACAGGCGATGGGGGATAGCGGTTCGCCTCATCAAAGGCGGCTGAACTTCTATCGGCACCGCGAGTGTTACATGGCCGACTTCTATCTCGCGGCAAAGAGAGCGATCCGCTCACAGGGACGGCGCTACCCGGAATTGTGGTCGCTGTCCAAGTCTCAAGACTGGCAACTCTTTCGCTGGTATTTTCTTTCCGGGGTCAAGTGGAGTGTTGCCGCGCGGGTTCTCGGCGTCAATAGGGCGGTGTTTTATCGCGGGGTCAGTCGAGTCGAGCGGCTCGTCGGGCGTGAGCTGTACGAAGTTCAGCCGTACGCTCTTTGGCCCCCGTCCCACTACTGAAAGCTATGACAAAAAAGAAAGAAGTAAAACCATTTGCGAGCCTCGACCAGTGCGACGACGCCTTGCGAAAGATCGGTAGTTTGCAGGTTGAACTCGACGCGATCGCGCGGCTCGCTCTCCATTCAATCGACAAGGCGAAAGCGAAGGCGGTAGAGCTGGCGAAGTCGCCGCTAGGCAGGCGCGATGCGCTTGTCGCTCGGCTTGAGGCTCATTACTTGGCGAATGTGGGGACGCTTGAGAGCGACGGAAACCGCTCGACGGTTCTAACTCACGGATCGATGGGCCGCAAGCGCTCCTGGAGCCTGAAACCGGCTGCTAGGAGTACGTGGGCGACGGTGTTGCGGCTGTTGCAACAGCTCGCGCCTCAGTACGTCCGAACGGGCGACGACGAGGTAAACAAGCAAGCCATAAACGCCGCGAAGCTCGACAGCGATCAGCTCGCGGCGCTCGGTCTGAAGATGGAGCCGTCCGACAAGTGGTGGTACGAGCTGACTAAGTAGCCGCACCAAAAGGGGGCAACGATGCAACAGGCGTTATTTAAAGAGATTGTTGACCGCGCCGAGGGTCGCGCGGGGGCGGCGGGTCGCCGCAAGGTTGCCGCGCCGCCCAAGCGGCAAAAGCAGGGCGTAATCCGGGCTGTCTGCTATGACCCGGTCAGGGTCTACCTTTGCCCGGAGTGCGGCGCAGCCTGCAAGCACCTTGTTTGCGAGGCGCTCGGGTTGATCACGTTCGCCGACAAGTGTCCGGGTTGTTGCCAGTGGGTGACCTTCTCAGAGCGGGTGATTGAATCAAGGAAGGTAGCGTAACTCCCATGGAAAAACCTATCAGCACGGAAGCTTCGAGCCGCGACGGCGGCGACGAGCTGAAGCATTGTCAAGTGTGTACCGAGCCACTTGTTCCCGGCAAGTTTAC
Organism: Bryobacterales bacterium; assembly: GCA_965226185.1. Taxonomy (GTDB): domain Bacteria; phylum Acidobacteriota; class Terriglobia; order Bryobacterales; family UBA6623; genus CBDCYS01. The sequence continues at coordinate 1,602,209 of CBDDCT010000006.1, read as the reverse complement.
GCCGTTTCTTGCTCACTGGATGATATGCGACGACTGTATGGTCGAGGCCGCGCTTCAGGTGCTCGCGGTCTTTCAAAAGAGGTTGAGTTCCCCAGTGGGCACGATCGTACTAGGTTCGGACCTGAACCCCGTCATGATCTTCGACGACGAGGAACAAGCCCGGTATTTAAAGGGAAATCGGGCGAGCGAGGGCCGCGAGAATGGAAGCCCGCCAGTCCAGCCTATTCGGTAGCGAGCATCACGACGCGGGCTCGATCTTCAGTGACTCCAAGATCGAGCCGAGTGATGCGGAGCGCCGTGTTGCGGGCGCGCTGTGGGTCTACAAGGGGCGCAAGAATCCGATCGCGCTCCGAACGCTGGCGAGCGTCTGCGCGATGGGTGAGCGCGAGCTAAAAGGCGTTATCGAGCGCCTGAGGCTCGACCACGGGTTGAAGATCGGCGCGAGCCGACGCGAGCCGGTCGGGTACTTCGTGGTGATGGATTACGAGGACGCGAGCGTAGCGCTAGCACCGTTCAACCTGAATTATGCACTGCGGCGTGGACCTGAGGAGGGCTGAGCCGCAAGGGACCATTGGGAACCCCCGAAAACATGGGGTAAAAAGGTAGGCTGGCAAAGATCCCAGCTTCGCCAGCCAACCCCAAGGAGGTCACCCACATGGTTACCAGACGAAAACAGCATAGCTCCCAAAGGCTCGTCCAACAAGGCCCAGCCGTGACGGCCTCGCAGCCCAATAAAATCGGGGCTTCGACGCCTTACCACTTCCGCGGCAGGAAGCCGACTCCCTACGGCGGCTTGCTGCCGGTGGTCGGGAGGGCGCTGATCTGAGAGCCTGGCTATGCGCTATGCATAAAATTTTATGCACTAGCCGTAACGCACTGGAAACACGTCACTTCCGAGCGAGGTTTTGACGACGCGGATTCTGGGCGGGAAGGGAAACCGGACACGGAGAAGCCAAAAGGCCAGTTGCCGAGCTACCACTACCACCTCACGACGACCGCCAACCCGCTACGAACGCAGCCACACTCGCAAAGTGAATCTGTGCATAATTCAGGTTCAAGAGCCAGATCTTGACGATGCTCAAGACCTACCGCAGGCTGGCGACGTCTCAGCTCTTCGCCGAGCTAGCGGGTCAACTGCGGATCGAACTCGACGACGGGGGCGGCGAGTGAGTCAATACCGCCGCAAGCCGAGGCGCTCTTATGCTTGGACCGCCGCGCAAGATACACAGCTCGCCCGCGTCTACAGCGGCGGGCGTTTTAATCGCGGCGTTTTACAGGCGCTTGCTACCGAGTGGGGCGTCGAGCCGTGGGTTCCGAGCTACAGAGCGCAGCAACTCGGTTTAAGCCGTGAGCGCGAGTCGAGCGGCAAGATATGGACGCCCGGAGAGCTGGCGATCATGGAACGCAATGCGCACCTGACCGCTCACGTCGTCGCGCGCAAGCTCCAAAAAGCGGGCTTCGTCCGCTCCGCTAATTCGGTAATGATCAAGCGTCGAAAGCAGCGATTGAACGGCGTTAAGCGGGGCTATAGCGCTCACGAGCTTGCCGAATGCTTCGGCGTCACTGCCGGTGACGTCTGTAACTGGATCAAGCGCGGGCTGCTCGAAGCGAAGCCGCGCAAGGATAGTAACGCAGGCGGCAACGGCGACCACCCGTGGTTGATTCGCGGCAAGGCGGTAAGAGACTTTGTAGTGAATCATACGAGCCTCGTTCGGATCGGGCGCGTCGAGAAGTTCTGGTTTGTCGATTTGCTGACGAATACGCACGCCGATAAGGACGGCGGGTCGGTATGAAGCAAGACGCGGCGCGGCGGACGGCGCTTATGCGGGCTCTTCACGCCGAGGGGCTGAAGCGGTCCCTCGATCATGAAGCGCTGCGAGACCTTGCGGCTGATGGTTTCGGTGTGGTATCCCTTTCGCAGTTGAACACAGGGGACCTCGGGCGGCTTTTTCAGCAGGTTGCCGGTCGAGACTTTCACGCGAAACTTCGGCGTATTAGTATTTCGAGCCGTAGTCGGCGCAAGGCGGCGGGCACTGAAGGACGCAGCGACGCGACTTCGAGCATCGCGACGCTCGTCGATCCTTCTGATTGCGAGCTGCTCTACGCTCTCGCGTATGGTGACCTCGGGTGGACCGGGGCGACGTTGCGGCGCTTTATCGCGCGGCAGCTCAGCGGTCGCGAGCAAATTCGGACGATGGGCGATTTGAATAAGGTTCTATGGCCGGTAAAAAGAATGGTTCGCGCAAAACAGAAAGAGAAAGAAGCAAGGGGGCAACAACGGTGAGTGGTACCGAGAGGTTTGTCTCGACATCAATTGCGGCGAGAGTGCTCGGGTGTACCGATCGCATGGTTCGCTATTACGCAGCGAGCGGAATGATACGTTCCAAAAGAACGCTCGGGGGGCAGTGGCGCGTCGTTTTACCCGAAGCGCCTAGCGCTCCCCCGGAAGTGCCTGCAACCTGAATTATGCACAGATTCACTTTGCGAGTGTGGCTGCGTTCGTAGCGGGTTGGCGGTCGTCGTGAGGTGGTAGCTCGGCACTTGCCTTTTGACTTCTCCGTGTCCGGTTTCCCTTCCCGCCCAGAATCCGCGTCGTCAAAACCTCGCTCGGAAGTGACGTGTTTCCAGTGTGTTACGGCTAGTGCATAAAATTTTATGCATAGCGCATAGCCAGGCTCTCAGATCAGCGCCCTCCCGACCACCGGCAGCAAGCCGCCGTAGGGAGTCGGCTTCCTGCCGCGGAAGTGGTAAGGCGTCGAAGCCCCGATTTTATTGGGCCGCGAGGCCGTCACGGCTGGGCCTTGTTGGACGGGCCTTTGGGAGCTATGCTGTTTTCGTCTGGTAACCATGTGGGTGACCTCCTTGGGGTTGGCTGGCGAAGCTGGGATCTTTGCCAGCCTACCTTTTTACCCCATGTTTTCGGGGGTCCCCAATGGTCCCTTGCGGCTCAGCCCTCCTCAGGTCCACGCCGCAGTGCATAATTCAGGTGCAAGGAAAGCGATCAACCGCAGAAAAGCAAAAAGTCGGAAATCCCGGAAATCCCGGAAGTAAAATCCAAAGAAAGTCGGAAATCCCGGAAATCCCGGAAGTTTGAGCCTGTACATTCCGTGAGCTGGTCTTTGATACTGAGCGTGACTGGCTGTTAAGAGTTGTGCAGACAACCGACTTCACTGTGCCGACGACGCGGGAGAGGCGGAGGATGATCCGCTCCCTGTTTCGTCGGCGTTTTTTCTTGGAGGGATGAAATGGATCAGCAGATTGCGATTTTGTCGAGCTTAATACTCGCCGATTTTGGCGGGCTTGAGCCGAGACCGGTTATTGCGCCGAAAGAGCGCGAGCTTCCCGAAGGCTTCGAGGCTATCTTCGGGCCAATACCGAAAGGGGCTGACTTTCGCGGTACTCGCAATCCGAGTTTCTTCTATCGGATTGCTCTCGTGAAGTGGGAGCAAGACTTGCGGTACTTCAAGCGCGCGGGGGTTCCGCCGTTTGCCGATGCGGAGCAGGTTGAACTCGCGACGAAAACTTTCAAGTTCTGGAACATGGGCGCGCCTCATTTTTACGAGGGGCGTTACGGTTGGGTCGCTCGTTTTCCCGACTCGCAAGAGTCGGACTTTGAGGCGGCGGCAATGAGCGCGCTGTTCACGACCCACCTAAACATTTCGCAGTATCAGATACGCCTATTGCTTCACGGGATCGTTCCCGCGAAGATTCACCCGTTTGTTCCGCCGTTCCTCACGCTCCCGGCGACGGTTAAGAAAGCGGCGGCTCGCAAGGCAGACAAGTCGAAGCGGAAGCCAAAGCGGAAACCGAAGCGGGGCGCGCCGAGGTCGGCGGCTCGGAAGGCGAAGAAAGCGTAAAGGGGGAAGCCGTCAATGGGTGATACCAGCATGGTCGAGCTTCTGAAGATGGGGGGCTCGACCGGGTTCGCGCTTGTGGTTCTCATCGGGGTCTACAGGACCGCGAACCGGGTACTGTCGGGCGTTGCGTTGTGGGCTCCGCAGTTCCTCGAAGTGCAGACCCGGCAAGCCGAGGCTATGGGCGCGTTATCGACGAACGTCGGCGAGGCGGTGTCGGGCAACCGGGAAACCCTGACCGTCATGCGGGCGATCGGCTCGAAAGTAGACACGCTGACTTCGGACGTCGGCGAGCTTCGGACGGATGTGAAGCGATACCACGAGCAAGGGGTGAGTTCGGCATGAGTCTAACGACTGACGAGCGGCACCGGTTAGAGCGAGGGGTGATCCTTCAATTACTCGTCGAGGATGACAGCGAGTGGACGGCGTTCCGCTCGCTTTGGCGCATGATGGACGCCCGGAATTATGCAGTATCCGACGAGAACCTGACGTTTCACCTCGGCAAATACCTACAGCCGAGCGATTACGTCGCACTGCGGCGGGCGAGGGACGTCGAGCACGCGCCGCCCGGTGTAAGCCCGAACGACATTCTGTTCGTGAAGATTGCGCCGAAAGGTTTGCAGATCGTGAACCGGTCGCAGAAAGACCCGGAGATTGTGCTTTGAGCAAGCGCGTCCGCTTTCCGGCATTCGAGCGCCTCTCAGTCGAGGGGCAGGCCGTCGTCTTGCGCGGGTGTGCCGCAGACACGACACAGCAACGCATTCAAAGCAACCTCGACGACGCGACGGGCGAGAAGATAGCGAACGGCAGCTTGGGCCGGTTCGTCAAGGCATGGCGCTTGCAGCGCAAGAAAGAGCGCGAAGCGCAGTTGTACGCGAAACAGACGATCGAGTCCGTGCAGACCGGGGGCGTCGATGCCTCGGAATTGAGCGAGGCGCTGATCGTGCAGGCAATGCTCGAAAACATGGGCGACGCCGAGTCGATGGACCTCGAAACGTCTTTGCGGTTCGCCCGGCAGTTTGAAGAGTTGAAGCACAAGAGGCAGGCGAGCAAGGTCGTGCAACGGCAACACGACGAGGGTCTGCGCTTGCAGGGCGAGCGTCTGCGGCTCGCCGAGGAACAGCTCCACGTTCAGCGCGAGAAGCTCGACAGCGTCGAGCAGATTGCACGCGAAGCCTCAGGGGAAGACGCCGGGAAGCCGGGCGAGCCGGTCGATCCGGTCGTCCTATTGAATCGCATCCGGGATGTCTACGGACTTCAGCCGGTCACTGCTCATGCCGCGTAACGCAATCAACGGCGGGTCGATGTGGGACGGCGAGACAGCCGTACCGCTCTACGACTACCAGCGTCGCTGGATCGAGGACGAAAGCCGCTATAAGCTCGCGGTCAAATCAACTCAGATCGGGTTTTCTTTCGCCGGTAGCCTCGACTCGGTTCTTCACTGCGTTGATCCGCGCAACAAGGCGAACGAGATTGTGCTCTCGCGATCCGACCGGCAGGCGCGCGAGTTCGCCGAGAAAGCGAAAGAGCACTGTCAAGCGCTACAGATCGCCGACACGGTTCTTGAAACGGGCTTTTTCGAGAACACGAGCTTACTGCAACACGAGATCAAGTTCGGGAACGGGCGGCGGATTATCGTCCTGACGTCTAACCCGGACACCGCACGCGGTTACACCGGCAACGTTACGCTCGACGAGTTTGGTTTTCACCTCGACGCCGCGAAGGTATGGGCGGCGGCGTTTGGCCGTGCGTCGCGGGGCGGGCTGAAGGTTCGCGTGATCAGTACGCCGAACGGGCAGCGCGGGAAGTACTTCGATCTAGCGAAGCTTCTCGACTTGATCAAGGGTATAGCTCCCGCGTTGCAGCCGGTCAAGGCTGGCGGCTGGTCGGGCCACTGGGTTGATATTTTCGCGGCGGTCGCGGCGGGTTGCCCGATGGTGCCAGCGGAACTCAAGGAAGCGATCGGCGACGACGATACGTGGATGCAAGAGTACTTGTGCATTTTCCTGAGCGAGTCGCAGAACTTTATTCCCATGGAGCTGATCCTTCAGGCGGTCAGCTCGGATTGTTCGGTACAGGTCGAGCCGGGATGGGTTCCACAGGGGCCGCTATTTTTCGGCTATGACGTTGCGCGCCGCCGGGATCTAAGTTGTCTGTTCATCAACGAGCAGCTCGGCGACACGTTTTGGGGCCGCGTGCTTGTCCGGCTGAAGGGTCAGAAGTTCTCAGTACAAAAGCAGGCCGTGCGGGGCGCGGCGGAAATTTGCTTGCGCGGTTGCATCGACGAGACTGGGCTCGGCGCGCAGATGGCCGAAGAGATGGCCGACGAGTATCCGGGCCGTGTGGAGCCGGTGACTTTCACGGCGGCGGTTAAGCAAGACCTCGCCTTTCGGGTCAAGGCGCGGCTTGAAGATCGGCAACAAAGGTTGCCCGACGATCGCGACTTACATCGGGCGGTCAACGCGGTGAAACGCATGATGACCGCAGCCGGGAACGTTCGCTTTGACGCGGAGCGGACGGCGCTCGGCCACGCCGACGAGTTTTGGGCGCTGGCTCTGGCGCTGCACGCGGCGGACGCCGGGGATATTGTCGGCGCTCCCGACGTTGTTTCGAGCGGCGTACTGCGAGAGCACGCTCGCGTTGCGGGGGCGTATTGAGATGAACGAAGCCGAGGGGACTGTCAGGGTGTCGCACTCAAGCAGGGCGCTCACGGTGGCGCTCCCAGCGCGCACGTCGCGATATCAGGCGCGGACTCTCTACGTAAAGGACGGGCGGTCGATCCGGGCGTTTCTGGATCGGCTGAACGCCGCCGAGTCGCTTCGCGTGCGTAGCGTTCTGCCGAGGGCGCAGTCGCCGCACAAGTGCGACCCGGTGCCGTGCAGCGAATGCTTGCAGCGCGAGCGGCGGCTTCGCGAGTCACTGCGGCTCAGAGAGCAGATTGCTCGGGTCGGACGGCAAGTCTTCCGTACCGGGGGCGAGACCGAATGAAGAGTCGCTACGCTCTGCCTGCCGCCGTCCTCGTCGAGGTAATCGCTCACGCGATAGCCGATTTCGAGGGTTACTTCAATGGGAGTGACACGAGGGCGCGGCGCAACCGGAACCCTGGGAATATCCGCTCTTGGGGGCGCGTTAAGCGTGCCGGCGGATTCGCGGAGTTTCGTGCCGTCGAGGATGGCTGGCGGGCGCTGCGGCTTCAAGCGTGGAAAAACGTCGTAGTGCGCGGTTTGACGCTCCGGGAGTTCTTCGGTGGACGGCCCGGCTTTTACGCTGGCTACGCTCCTGCTGGCGATGACAATCAGCCCGACCGCTACGCGCAATTTGTGAGGGAGCGGCTAGTTCGGTACGGTATCCCGCTCGCCTCGATTGACGCTCCGCTGATGTCATTGACGTCCGGCGCGTCTAGTGGGAAATATCCGGGGCTCGGGAAAAAAAGGGGGCAGTAAATGAGACGACAGACGCTAAGGAAACGGCAAGCCGAGATGATGCAAGCGCAGGCCGCAAAGAATCCGAAGGGCGGCGGTAAGCAGCTCGCGCTTCCGTTACCGCCTGAGTCCGTGAAGGAACGGCGGGCGGGGATAGCGGACAGGCTGCGCGGCTTGGAATATCGGCAGGCCGCGCGAACGGAGAAACGGCGCAAGCGCAACGAGCGGGCGAAAGAGCGGAGGGCATGGGCGTATGCCTGAACCGAAAGCGGTCGAGATCGGGCGCGGCGATTCGCGTCTGACTGACGAATTGACGTCGGCGGACATCATGTCGAGTCAGGGCTCGGTGTGGGCTCAGATGTTTCGATCGACCGCGAACGAAGACCCTACGACGATCTGGCAAGCCATGTTGTCAGACCGAGCGATGATGCACTACCGCGACATGGAAGAAAAGGACGGCCATTATTCGTCGCAGCTTGAGACGCGGAAAGAGGGCGTTCTGAGCTTGCCTCGCCGCGTTATGCCAGCGTCCGACTCGGCGCTTGATCAGAAGATCGCGGACGCGGTCGAGGACATGATCGCCAAGCTAAAGGACTGTGACAACGTTCTCTATGAGCTGCTCGACGCACTTGGGAAGGGTGTCTCGGTTGCCGAGATTATGTGGGAGGCCGAGGGGCGCGAGGTCCGCCCGGTCGAGCTGCGGTTCAGGCCGCAAGAGTGGTTTGCTTTTGGCGAGAGGTTTGGTCCGGCAGTCGGCGCGCTACGGCTGAGTGACGAGCAAGCCGGAACCGGCGACGCTGAACCGTTTCCGCTGAACAAGTTCGCTGTTCACTCATTCCGTCCGCACCTCGGCAACCGCTGGGGCAGGCCGCTTGGGCGGCGCTGTTTTTGGGCGTTTTGGTTCAAGAAGCAAGATATCAAGTTCTGGCTGAAGTTCATCGAAAAGGGCACGGGCACCGTTATCACGAAGTTCAACCGTGGCGCGAAGGACGACGAGAAAGGTGCGGCGCTCAAGGCGGCGGAAAACATAAACGCCGAGACGGCGGTCGCAATTCCCGCTGACTTCCCGGTCGAGATTTTAGAGAAAGTGCGGCAAGGGGGCGGCAATACATACCTGGACCTCGCCGAGCAGTGGGCGAACCGGGAAATGTCTAACGTCATTCTCGGGCAAGTGCTTACGTCGTCTGGCAGTGATCAGGGGAGCGGCTCGCTTGCGCTCGGCGAGGTCCACAACGAGGTACGGAAAGAAAAGAAAGAGGTCGATGCGCGCTCGCTCATGCGGGTTGTGAACGAGCAGATCATCGGTCCGTTTGTAACCCTCAATTTCGGGCCAGCGGTCGAGCGCCCGCGCTGGGTGATCGACTTCGAGGAAGGCGAAGACCAGCTAGCGATATCGGAGCGTGATGACCGCTTGGCGCGGCTCGGTGTTCCGATTCCACATAGCTACTTCCGCGAGCGGTACGAGCTACCCGAGCCACAGGACGGCGAGGACGTAGTTCAGATCGGTACGGGCGGCGGCGAGGGGGGCGAGTTCGCCGAGTTCGAAGGCGACGACCCGGAGCCGGGCCTTGTTGCCGGTATGGGCGTGAGGGGCGCGCGCGGCCTGTACGCCAGTTGGATTCAAGAGCTGCTCACGAAAGCGGCGGCGCAGATCCCGGAACGCGAGCAATGAGTACATGGATTCCCGATGTGCGCGAAGTTCCCGCCGTGTTGTCTCACCTCACGGCGGCGATGCGCGGGCGTTTCTGTGTTTGCTGGCGCAAGCGGAAACAGGGACATCCGTATTGCGCGCGTTGCTTCTATCGTCTGCCGAAACAGCTACGGCGGTCGATCTACGCCGCCGACGCGGCTGTTCAGGAGGCGGCACGCCAGACCGCGCGCGCATGGTTGCGGGAGCATTCCAGGTAATGCCGAGGTTTAACCCACGTCTCGACGCAATGCCGGTTGCGCGGCTCCTGGCGGTCGCTATGACGGTCGCGGACCTCTCCGGGCGTCTCAGGGTGCTGAGCGAGGTCGAGACCGCGCTAGGGCGCTCGGTTCGCCCGGTACTGGGGCTCTCGTTCGCCGAGAGCGGCGGCGAGCTGCTCGCGCCTGCCAGTCTGAAGCCGGTTGAGGCGGTCGAGTTTTTCCGGCAAAAAATCGGAATGACAACGAAGGCGTTCAATCGTTTGGAGCGGCGCTATCGCGAGGTGTCATTCACGGTTGCGCGTGTCGAGAGCGTCGGGCTGATCGAGCGCGTCCAAGAGCTACTCACGGACGCGATCGCCGAGGGGCAGACGCGGGGCACTTTTGAGCGGCGGGCGAACGAGGCGTTTCGGAAAGCGGGTGTGACGCCTTTGAAGCCGTGGCACCTAGAGACCGTCTTCGAGACGAATGTAAACGGAGCGTATCAGACCGGGCGGGCGTCGCAGATGCTTCAAGCGGACGTGCGGCGCGCGCTGCCGTTTTGGAGATATCGAACCGCCGGGGATGAGCGCGTTCGCAAGGCGCATAAGCTTCTCGACGGCTTTGTTGCGCACCACACGGACGCGGTATGGCGGCGGATCTTTCCGCCGAACGGTTTCCGGTGTCGCTGCACTGCTACGGCATTGACGCGCGCGCAAGCTGAAGCCGAGGCGGGGCGGCGCGGGTTTGACCTCGGCGTCGAGGGGTTGAAGCGGCTACCGAGTCAACCTGACGAGGGGTTCAACACCGGGCCAGTCGAGAGCCTCACTCAGCGGCTAACGCAGTCGCGGCGCGGCGGGCAAGTCAAGCGCGAGCGGACGGCGTCGCAGATTGCGAATCGCGTGCTAGAGATAGCGGACACGAGCGAGGCGGAGATCTCAAAACTCAAGAAGCAGACCATGGGGCTCGATATTAAGCTCGCGGATCTGATACTTGAGAAGCGTCGGTTCAAGTTGAAGGGCGAGGCGGGGCGCGAGGGGTTCGCCGATGCAACTCGCAAAATGTCGGCAAGGGACGCCGAGGCCGGGCTGCTAATCGAGCAGGTGGGGGAATTGAAACGCGGCGTTCGCGAGCGGGCGCTTGACGTGCTGCGGACGGATAAGCCCGCGAAGTTTTCCGTAGTGGGTAGAAAGAAGCATCGCCGGGGCAGGTTCGGCGAAGCAAAGGTCACGACGACCCGAATCAAAAAAGAGTGGAAGCGGGGGGCGGCGGAGTTCGCGAAGCTCGTTCATATCGAATCACTCAATGGTCAGACCGTAATCTTTAGCGGGACGCGCGGCGGTCGCTCCTATCATCAGCCGGGACCGGGCGGCGGCGTCTCGATGGCCGCGCACGCTGGCGAGCGGACGGTCGTTCACGAGCTGGGGCATTGGCTCGAAGCTCAAGACGCGACTGTTCATCGCAAGGCGCTGTCTTTCCTTGAGCAGCGGACGGCGGGCGAATCGTTGCAGTCTATTTCGACGCTGACCGGCAGGCGTTACGGGTTCAGCGAGCGAGCGCGGCCCGACAAGTTTCCGAACCCTTACACGGGAAAAGACTACGGGGGCCGGGCGACTGAGGTCGTATCGATGGGCGTCGAGGAAATGCACGCCGATCCGGTCGCCTTCGTACGCGCGGACCGTGGTCACTTCGAGTTTATGGTTGATCTGTTGAGGGGGCGCTAGTGATTGTGATCGAGATCGGCGGAGCGCTTGCGACGGTACACGAGTACGAGTGGTCGAGCGCGGACCGGACGATCGCGCGGCTGCTGAACCGCAGGCGTCAAGAGTTCGGGCCGTCCGGGTCAGATCCCGACCCGGATAGGACCCTCGCCGACGAGGCGGTTCGGGTGTTTGATGCGCGGATCGCGATAGACAGCAAAGCCGCCGTCGCGGTCGAGGGAAGGGTTTACTGATCTTCGGTGAGGATTCAAATGCAGCACGCTGGCAACCCAAATCATTCAACTTGCCCTGAGTGCGGCGCAACGATTCCACCGATGAAAGAGGGCGCTACGGGCGCGGCTTGCCCAAACCCGGAGTGCCGCACAATCGTCGATGCCTCGTTGAAGGCGATCGGTAGGTTTACAGAGGGCTACGTTGAGCCGGTTTATTCTGCCGTTGCCAATAAGGGTATTCACGAACAACGCGAATGGCCGGAAGGTGTGATGGGCAGCAGTTCGACCGCGTAGGAGGTCTATGACCAACTGGGTTGAAATCTTCCGGGCGGGGCGGCACACGTCGAGCAGCGGGGTTGCGAAAACGTACTCCGCTGCCGACGTTGCCGCGATCGCGCGGGCTTACGATCCGTCGCACTACGAGGCTCCGATCGTTGTCGGGCATCCGAAAGACAACGCGCCCGCGTACGGATGGGTCGAAAAGCTAAAGGCGGAGGGCGGTCGGCTCTTCGCTTCATTCAAACAAGTCAACGAGGGATTCCGCGAAGCGGTGCGGAGCGGTGCCTTTAAGACCCGCTCCGTGTCCCTCTTTCCAAACCTCGACGGTCGCGGCCTATCGCTGCGGCACGTCGGGTTCTTGGGCGCGGCTCCACCGGCAGTTAAGGGCATGGAAGCCGTGGCGCAATTTCACGACGGGGAATTCGAGACTTTTGAGTTCCAACAACCAAACAACGGAGGTGACAACGTGGACGTACAGGAATTAACGAAGACGCTCGACGAGCGTTTCAAGAGCTTCTCGGAAACGGTCAAGGGTTGGCTGCCGGGTAAGCCTCAAGCGACTGGCGACAGCGACGTGAAAGCTCAAGTCGAGGCGGCGGTTACTGCACGTACTGCCGACCTCGGTAAGCAGCTTCAGGAGTTCGGCGAGCAAGTGAAGGGCTTGCAAGGCGATCTGAAAGAAGCGCGCGAATCCGCCGAGGCGGGGCAGCGGATAAGTGTCGCGGAGGGCGTCTCGTCATTTCGCGAGAAGATGCGCGGCGAGGGCCGGTGGGTTCCCGCGTTCGATGCGCTCGGCGTTTACGAGTTCATGCAGGCGCTCGCGGCGGGCGGCGACGAGATCGAGTTCTCGCAAGGCGAAGGCGACGACAAGACGACCGTCAAGCAGACGCCTCTCGAATTCTTCCAAGGGTTCATTAGGGGCCTGCCGAAAATCGTCGAGTTCAAAGAGGTCACGCCTCGCGACAAGCAAAAGGGCAGCAACGTGGTCCAGTTCAACGCTCCGGGTACTGGTCAGCAAGTCGAGAACCTCGACCTCGCGGAGCGCGCGGAGGCGATCGCGGCAGACAAGAAGCTCGAATATGGCGAGGCGCTGAAGCTGGCGCGTCGCGAGCAGCGCAGCGCAAGCGCCTAGGCGTTTCAGGGGCGCGTTTCAAGGGAAGCACTTACACACATTTTCTGGAGGTACAAGGGTTATGAGTTTAGAGGTAGGTGGCGGTCAAACCATCAGGACACTTCAAGCCGAGGCCGCGTTCGGTGCGGCTTTGGCGGTTATCAAGGGGACCGGCGCGAATCAAGTCAAGCTACCGGCGGCGGCAAACGTCGCGGCGCTCGGTATCTCGGGACTCGCGGGCGATCCAGCGGACGCAAAGAAGCTGAACGTTCCCGTGATCACTCAGGGCGAGGCGGAGGCAACGGCGGGGGGCGTGATCGCGGTCGGCGACCGCGTGCGGATCGAGGACAGTACCGGGAGACTGGTCGTCGTGGGCGGCGAGGCGGTCGGCGCTGTCGTTGAAACCGTGGGCCGTGCCATGTCGGCGGCGGCGGCGGACGGCGATCCGTTCGCGCTCATGGTAGACCCTGATCAGCTCTTCGATCAGCTTATCGCCGAGGCTCAGATCGGCGGCGCGGCACCGGCGACGGCGGCGAACTGGGGTGCCTTCTTTATCGCCGACAGGGCGTACGAGGTGATCGAGGCCGTCGAGCGTCACGAGGTGGTCGGCGGAACCGGGGCGGCTTGCATGGTCGAGAAAGTGCCAAGCGGCACGGCTCCGGGGGCGGGTACGGCGGTGCTCGCGGCTGCTTTCGACCTTGAGGCGACGGCGAACACGAACGTAACCGGGGCGCTGCACGCGACGCAAGCAAACCGGCAACTGGCGGCGGGCGACGCGCTTGCGATCGATGAGGCGGGAACACTGACGGGGCTGGTTGGGCTGTCGGTTCGGGTAACACTGCGGCGGCTGTAAAACGCGACTTCTTTCTTTCTCTGAATTGGAGGTGTTGACTGTGGGACTTCAAGATCCCTTTAAGGGACATATCGACGTAGCGTTGAGCACGTTCGCGATGAGGTATAGCAACAACGATTTCCTCGCTGACTTGCTCGCGCCGCGTGTGCCTGTGCAAAAGCAGGCCGACAAGTATTGGATTCATGGCCGCGAGAATATGCAAGGCGCGGGCGTGGACGACGTTCGCGCTCCGGGCGCAGCCGCGAAGCGCATCACGCGGTCGCGTTCGACTGATTCTTTCATGTGCGATGACCACTCGTGGGAAGACGTGATTCCCGACGAGGAACGCGGCAATCAAGACGACGGCGACCCGGAGCAAGCAACGACGGGCGTCATTATGGATCGGCTGTTCTTGCGGCGCGATAAGCTGCTCGCGACGATCCTCGGCGACACGGCACAGGTGACGCAGAACGTCACTCTCGCCGGTAACGATCAGTGGAGTTCGACGGACGCGGCCAGCAAGCCAATTGAAGACGTCGCGCTCGGGCAAGAAACGATCGTGCAGAACGGCGGTAAGAAGCCGAATACGCTCGTGCTCGGCGGCAAGGTGTTTACCAAGCTGCGGAGCCACAGCAGGATCGAGGGCCGTATTCAGAACGTGAAGCTGGGCAACGTGAGCGTCGAGGATCTGCAAGCGATCTTCGATGTCGAGCGCGTGCTTGTCTGGAATACGGTCGAGCGTTCGGACGCGGGCGCGAACACGTTCATCTACGACAAGCACGCTTGTCTGATGTACGTCAATCCTCGGGTCACGCTCGACGACGTCGCGTTTCTCAAGACGTTTGTGTGGGTTGCTGCTCCCGGTACGGTGGGCGGCTTCAAGATCGAGAAAGGCCGCGCGCAACCTGTCTCGCGCAACTCCGACGAGGTCGCCGGTCACGTCTATTACGACCACAAGATCACGGGCGTCGAGCTGGCGTACCTGGTCAAGAACGCGGTGGCGTAAACGGTTTCACTTTTGCGCGGGGCGTTCCCCCTTCGTGTTCGCGCTTGGTGGATGTGTGGCGAGTGGGGTCTTCGGGTCTCGCTCGCCGCTAAAACAGATTGGGGGAAAGGGAGGGATTCAGGAATGCCCAAGTATTTTGTAAAGTCGCCGATCAAGCACGGCGGCAAGATTATTCCGCGCGGCAAGATCGTCAAGCTCGCGAAGGCGGACGCTATGCCGTGGGCGGTCGAGCCGGTCGATGACGCCGAGGCGGGCGGGGAAGCCGGGGCCGAGGACGCCGGAGGCGGCGACGACGCGCCCGGACCTATGGCGAAGTTCCGCGACAGGCTCCTGTCTCCGAAGGCGGACAAGTAGGCGGCAATGGCGTACGCAGTCATAGCGGACATGGAGGGTCGGCTTCCGGTCGCCGTACTTGAGAAGCTGACGGCGGACACGCAGGCCGGGGCAACCTACAACGCGCAGATCAACACGGCGCTAACGAGGGCGAGCGCTCGCGTGGACGCCTATGCTTCCGTCCGCTATGACACGCCGCTCGTGTCCTCGGATCTGATTAAGGGGATCACGCTCGATATCGCGGTGTGGCACCTGCAAAAAGAACGCGGCACGATCCGCGAGGCAGACCAGAAAGCCTACGACGAGGCAATCAAGTTCCTGAAGGATCTTGCGGCTGGCAAGGCGGGGCTCGACGTCCCTGCGGGCGAAGACCCTCAGACGACGTCCGAAGAGTCCAAGGTAACGACGCAAGATCGCGTTTTCAGCGACACGAAAATGAGCGGGTTTTAGGTATGGCGTTGACGGTCAAGGTGAACGACGGCGGGCTTCGGATTGCGCTCGGCAAAGCCGCGACGAAAGCGGAGACGCGGTCAGTTCACAGGGTCACGGGCGAGGTGATGCGGTCTTCGATTACCGATACGTTCGATCAAGAAGGTTTTCCGCGCGGCGCTTGGCGGCGCTTGAATGCGTCTACGCTCGCGCAGCAGTTCACGCGAGGCGGCAAGCGCAAAGTCGCAAAGAAACGGGGCGGTCAGACTGTCGGGTTTACGCGGTTCGTTAGAGGGAAGAAAATCCTAACGGACAAGCGGCGGCTGGCGAACTCGATCACTTATAAGTCGTCCGGCAAATCGCTGGTGATCGGAACGAGCTTGATCTACGCGCGCGTTCATCAAGAGGGGGCGGTGATCAAGCCGAAGACCGCGAAGGCTCTCAGGATTCCGATCGGCGGCGGGAAAGTGATCTTTCGGAAGCGCGTCGTGATTCCTGCTAGGCCGTTCTTGTTGATCAAGCCGCATGATCCGGCAGACGTCGGGTCGGCTGTGGCGGCGTCGATCGCGGAACCGTTAAAAGGGCGGAGGTCGTGAGCTTGCAAACAATCTACGTCTACCGCTGGCGTCCGAAGGTTTGGGGAAGCCTGCGCGGTTTTGACAGGAAGGGGCAGCGCTGCCGGGTGATTCAGCGGCTCGCCATGAATTCGGCGTTTGTCAGATTCGAGTCGGACGGTGGGTTTGAGGTCGTCTCTCGGAATGCGCTAAGGCGGCTCAAATGAACCTGCAAGCGATCAGCGACGGGCTTATCGCGGCGCTCGCGTCGGTCACCGGAGTTGTGACGCGGCGGGCGCTCTCGACCGGCGACCTCGACGATCAAGACGGGACGCTGATCATCGTGCCGAATGCTTTGCTTGTCATGTTCAACGGCGGCGATCTGACGTCGAGGGATGTCGGCGCGTTCACTTACAACGACGACAGTCTTTGGCTGATTTGGGTCGTTGCCGAGGACCTCGGCGGGAGTGAGGCGGCGGCAACGACCGCTTACACGATGATCGACGAAGTCAAGAACGCGCTGGCCGGCCACAAGATCACGTCGGGCGCTGACAGTGTACAGGTCGTATTGGAGGGGATCGACGCGCAAGAGGTCACTCACGGACGGGCGATCTTTGGAGTCAACGTCCGGGCGCGCGGAATGTTCCAGAAGTCTTAGGAGGTTCAGGGAGCGATGGAAGAAAAGACGCTGCAAATCAGATTCAACGAAGGGGTCGAGGGACCGCTGCGGGTGGTCAATACCGCGCGGTACGAGCGGAGCTTCGAGGGCGAGGGGCCTTTTACTGTAACCGAGAGTGAATGGGCTCACCTCTCGACGCTGTCCGTGAATGTCATGAAAGAGGAAAGGCTCGGCTCCCTTTCGGGTTCCGTTGCGGATCGCCCGGATGATATTCGCGGCCAGATTCGCGAAGTTGTGCCGGGCGAAAAGAGACCGATTAGAGTCTCGAAAAACATACTTGCTTTTGTTGTCGTGGAAGAGTCTGCGCTTCCCAATTTTGACACGGAACGGGAGGAATAGGCGATGGCATTCACTCCACAAAGAGACTTCGACGTCGCGTGGGCGTTCAGCCACAAAAAGCAAGCGAACTATGCAACGCAGCTCGTCGGCGGCGACATGCTTCTCAGGACGTACTTCAACGCGATCGAGTTCGGCAAGATCACGAGCAAGAAGGAAACGGACGGTCAGAAGTTCGGGAAGGGTCACGAGTTTTCGACGACCGTGCGCGAAGTCTCGCGCGATCTGCAACTTTCGAGATCGTTCGACCTCTCTAGCCTGATGGGGGGCTGGGCCGCATTTTTCGGGATGGGAAAGATTGCCACGAGCGGCGCTGGTCCCTACACTCACACGCTCACGTTTGCCGACCCGGCGGTTGCCGTCGATGTTCCCGTGACGACGATCTATGAGGAAATCGCAGCGGGCGAAAAGCGGCTGCTCCATTCGATGGCCGTCAATAGCGTCACGATCAGCGGTCGAAACCAAGAGACCGTACAGATGTCGATTGAACTGATTGGCAGCGGCGATAAGACCGATGGCTCGGTGTCGCTTCCCTCTCTGACGACGCTGGTGTTTTTCAATGGCGGCGACGTCACGATCAAGCTCGGGGCGCAGGGGGGCACGGTCGATATCAGCGAGCGCGTTCTCGACTGGTCGTTCACGGTCAACCAAAACCTAAAGGCAGACCTCGGCTACTCGCCGGGCAGCGGCAAGTTCCGCGACAAGATGTGGTTTGGCAAGCGCACCGCATCGGCGTCGATTCGCGTTTGGTGGGACACGTCGAGCGACATGCTCGATTTGTTCCTAGGGGACACGCTCCGGGAGCTGGAGTTCATCTTGAACACGAGCGTTACGGATCAACTGAACGCGCTGTTTCCTGGGATTCGTTTCACTCAGCATGAGACGGGCGTCGAGCAAGGGTTCCTGACGAACAACCTCTCGTCGGGCGAGGATGGCGTTTTCAAGGATGTTAGCGGCACGCCGAACGAGCCGATCCAGATTACGGTGATCAACGGGCAAGCGACTTACGGAGTTTAGGGGTTAAGGAGTACGTGCAGCACTTGACACAGTTAGGCGCTCCGGTCGGCTTCAATCATCCGGCCGGATGTTGCCGGGCGATATCTATCACGACAACTCAGAGGGGGAAATTCAATGGGACACGGACACGAAGACGTACCACAACATCAGGCAGAGGCAAGCACGGGCGAACACACGGAGGGCGCGCCCGAGGTGGCGCTGTTTCCGTTGCAGGTTGACGAGGTGACCGGCGTGATCCAAGTCAAAGAGGCGGGCCGATTACATACCGGTCTGCTGCATACGTTCAAGACGCCGCGCGCCGAAGACTGGCTTGAGTTCGACCGCATGACGCGGCTTGTGCTCGAAAGCGACGAGGGGACAATGAAAACCGACTCGCTTGTCGCCGAGGCGACTGAATGGCTGTGGCTGGAATGCATTAAGGGTGTGAGCGGCTACGGCAAGCTGCCGGAAGACTGGAGAGAGCTGATCCCGTTGAAGCACAAAGAGGCGGCGCTGAACGCAATCTCGCAAGTCGAGCACGGTCAGGATCAACAGAAAGTCGAGGGTTATACCCTCGGCGTCGAGCAAGAAATGATCGAACTCGAAGCGGCGCGCAGCGGGGTCGTCTACAAAGGGTTGCGTCATAGCCTGCGAAAGCCTAACAGTGCTCAGCAAAAAGAGTTCAGCAGGGTCACGGGGCAGACGACATACGTTCGCGGTCAGCGCAAGGGAACAAAGGCGTTGATCAACTCAAACTTTGGGTTTCTCCTGAAGCTCTACGACGCGCTGATCGTGAGCGTCGAGGGATACGAGCCGAACGAGCCGCGCGTGATGGACGCGACCCATAAGCAGATCGCGGTTCAGTTGTTAATGGGAAACCTCTAGGACTGGGCGCGGACGGCGCGGCGCGTCCAGTCTGGAATGACCCGAATTTAAGCGACGCGATCGAGGAACTTCTCAAATATGAGGCGACGAGGCCAGATCCGGGCAAGATCAACCGGCTGCGCGAGCTGGCGGCGAACCCTCAGGACTTACCCAGTGAGAACGACGCAAGAGCGCCACGGATACCGACTCACTTACTTAGCTGGATTCGACACATCGGGTATCTCGTCGGCAGGCAGGACGCGGGTTGCCGGTTCGGGTTCAACGAACTGTATCCCGAAGAGTGGGACGGGATCGAGCTATGGCGCGCGGCGGAGTCGCGGGTTCGCCGCAAGTACTTCGAGTGTCCGGGTTGCGGCAAGGCTTTGGAGCGTCACCGCAAAGCTTGTTTTTGCGGGTGGAGTTTGGGAGGGGGGTAGATCGTGAGCACATCAGGTTTAGGTGCTGCCGTTGCGCGGGAAACGGACGGCGCGGTCCCGGATCATCGCCGCCGGATTGGCGGCGGGGGAAACAACGGCGACAACCACTTAAACAAAGCGCGTCTTTGCTGGGAGCTGCGGGACGGACAGCAAATCAGCGGGCTGGACCGGGGGCGGATCTACAAGAGCGGCATCCTGCCCTATCAGTTAGCCGAGACCTTGAAGCTGAAGGGCGAAGAGTTCGACGCGGGATTATTGCGGTACTGGGTCGAGCGCGTCGAGTAGAGGGGAATGGCGAACCGAGTACAAATCGTTGTCACGGTTGACGCGGACCAAGCTGGTACGGCGTTGGCTGGGGTCAACTCCGCGCTCAAGGGGATGGGCTCGACGGCGGTCGCCGAGACGGGCCGAGCAACGCGAGGCTTTCAGCAGTTTGAGCAGCAGGGGCTATTGAAGGCGGTTCTCGGCGCGAACCTGGCAGAGCGGGCGCTTTTGGCTGTCGGGCGTGCGATGAAATCGACGGTCGTCGATTCGACGTTACTGTCCGCGCGCGCTGACGTGCTCGACACGGTGCTGATACAGGTCGCGAAAAACACCGGCAATAGTGCGGCTGTCTTCAAATCCACCTCTAAGGCGATCCGGGCGCTCGGCGTCGATCAGATCCGTTCAACGGAAGCGACGATAAAATTCGCGACCGCCGAGCTGTCAGTCGCCGACGCCGTCAGGATCGCCAACGTCGCCCGCAACCGCGCGCAAATTTCGGGCGAGACGACGTCGGAAACGATGGAGCGGCTAACCCGTTCCATCTTGGCGCAAGAGGTGGAACTTCTGAAGCTTGCCGGTATCGTGGTGAGGCAAGAGGACGCCTTCAAGCGGTATGGGGAGACGATCGGCAAGGCGGCGAAGGATCTAAACGAATTGGAGCGCCGTCAGGCGTTCGTGAATGAGATCTTGCGGCAGACACGTAACGACGTGGGTCTCTACGAGCAAGCGTGGGAAAAGGCTGGCAAGCGGCTGTTGAGCATTCCACGGCTGGCGCGTCAAGCCGGGATTGCTCTCGGGCGCGAGTTTCAGGGCGAGTTGGCCCTAGGGGTCGATACGACGATCAAGTTCCTCAAGGTCGTTGAAGAGAATTCAGCGGCGCTCGTGACGGGAACGACGGCGGTCGTTGGCTTGACGTTTGCCTATGTGGCGCTGCGGATCGCGATGAGCGAGACCATTCTTGTGAATGTGGGAGCTTTTTTAAGTGGCTTGCTCCCTAAGCTGCTCGCTGTGAGTGGCGGCATTGAAACGCTGTCGTTGTTGCTGATGGGGGCCGGTGGAACGGTCGGCTTGATTGGGGCGTGGGGTTTACTGGCGGCTGTCGGCGTGAGTCTCGGCGTGGTCCTCGGCAAGATATCCGTTCACTTCCAAAATCAATCGGAGCTGGCGAAGGTTGCTCAGTTTGACATCGAGGGCTGGCGGAAAAAACTGGCCGAGTCTGAAATCGAGGTACGCAGCAACGAAGAGGCAATGTTGCTTCTGAACCGCGTAAGCGATGTCAACAACAAGCTGCGAGAAAAAGGCTTGCCACCGCTGAAGCTCAACAAAGACTTGCTCGAACAACTGCGGGCGGCAGAGGATGGTTTTAGGTTCTCGACTGACGCCGGAACCGATGCGCTGGAAAAACGAGCTAAGGCCGTCGAGCGCTTGAACGAACAGCTCGAAAAACAGCGGTTCGCTTTGTCGCTTGTCGGGCTTGGCGAAACGGACGCGATTCAGGCGCGAGCCTCGCGGGAAATCGATCAGCTACTCAAGAAAGCGAAAGAGTTTCCTGAGTCCGCGGTGCTGATCCAAGAGACGATCGCGCAGTTGAGCGAAGCGACCGACATTAAACTTGACCGGCTTAGAAGCAAACAGCGGGACGAGTCGGCGAAGTTCCTGCTCGACGCGCTGGACCGCAACTTAGGTGCGGTGGAAAGGATCGAGGCGGCGCGGGATTCGGAGCTGGCGAAAGCGGCGGCGATCGCGAAGCGCTTCCCCGAACTTCGAGACGTGGCGGCGCGGGCCGAGGTCGAGATCGCCAAAGAGGCAATGCGCGAGATAACCGCTCTTCGCGCGCGAGAGCTACAAGAGGCGGAGAGTTTCGTTCGGAGCCTTGAGCGGCAAACGGCGCTTTCTAATGCTGATCCGTTCGAGCGTATCCAGATCGAGCGGGCGGGGCGGCTTGAAGAGATCGAGCGCAACCTGAACTTATCTCAAGAGCAAGCCGAGCGGTCGCGGGTGGCGATCAATGCGGACGCTAACGCGGCGATTCGTTCGGAGAATACAAGGGTCGCCGACGAGCAGCGTCGCCAGTGGGAGCGCAACGCGCAAGAGTACGACCGTTTCCTCGACCGGATGGTTCGCTTTACCGATCAGAGCGGGAGCTTCATCAAAAACATTTGGCGGACGCTGTCTGATGAGTTTCAGCGGTCGGTCACGAAAATGGTTCTTTCCTGGGTCTTCGGGCTGGCTCAGCTCCGCAACTCGACGGCGGGCGGCGTCGGCGTGGGCGGCGGGCTCGGGAGTTTGGCGAGTATCATTTTCGGCAGCGGCGGAGCGAGCACGTCGGCGCGAACTCCGCCGTTCGTCAATAGTGCGTTTGGCGGACTCTCGATACCGGGCGTCGGCGTTGGCTCCGGGGCGGCTGGCACAATTCCGGGCGCGGTTCCGACCGGGGGCGGCGCGGGCGGCGTCGGCGGGCTCTTGGGATTGGGGCAAGGCGGCAACGCTGGGCCGCTCCTGGGGCTCTTGCTCGGGTTACAGGTGGGCAGCGGCGGGCGTCCGGTCGGCGGGCTTCTGGCGGGGCTCGGAGGCGTCCTAGGGGGCGTTGCGCTGTCGGGCGCGGCGGCGGGCGCGGCGGGCGGCATTGGCGCGCTGGCGGGCTCGGGTGTCGCTCTTGCCGGGTTCCTGACGAATCCGGTCGGGCTGGCGATCCTCGGCGGGATCGGAGTCGCCTCGTTCTTGGCTGGCGTTATCTCGCGGGGGAACAAGAAAGAGAAAGCCTCGAAGATCGCCGACGAGGGATTCGCGTCTATCGATCAGCAGATACGTTCTTTCGAACTGCGTCAATCAAGCTTCAATCAAACCGTGCCCGGGATGAATCAGGTATGGGCGCAGATGGTGCAGGGGTGGGAGCAAATCGGCGGCAGTGTCGGCGCGCGCTCGACCTCTGACCAGCGGCGTTTCTTCGAGGAACGCTTGCGGCGGGTCGAGGACCTGCAAGAGAAGCGGAACTCTCGCGCCGATCTGATCGCGGGCCTGCCGGTTCCCGAGTTCGCAACGGGCGGGATCGTACGCGGCGCGGCAGCGAAGCCGGTACTGATCGCGGCACACGACGGCGAGTTCGTGCTGAACCGCAACGCGGTCGATCGTATCGGCGTGCCGACTCTTGAGCAAGCGAACGGCGGCGGCGATCTTGGCGGGGGCGGAAACATCACGGTGAATATCCATACGCCGGACAAGCGCGGCGTTGAAGAGCTGCTACGCAACAACGCCAGTCTGTTTCAGCGCTTCGTAACTAGCGTGATCCGGCAGGGCGTGCGGGACGGGAACGGGTTTGGTTTTTCCACGACTTGAAAGCGGAGGGTGAAAACGTGAAGACCATAAAGCAGTTTCTTAGAATTGGGTGGCCGACGCTCGCGGTTGCTGTGCTTGCCGGGTTCGCTATCCGTGGGCTGCAAGAGCCGCGCGAAGTTCACGCGGCGCTTGCAACCACAAAGACTTTCACTACACAGACGGCGGACGGTGCCACGGCGGAGGTGCTCGACCTGGAGGCGCTCGGTATCGAGGGCGATCGCTTCACGGCTCAACTCGTCGTGACGGGCACGCCGGACACCTGCGACTACATCGTCGAGGGAAGTCTCGACAACACGTTCTTTGATGACTTCTCAGGGACGTTCGTCTGCACGTCGAACGTGATCTTTCATGTGGACGGCAAGGCGGCGAATCGATTGCGCGGGACTCTCTCGAATCTGACGGGCGGGACAAGCCCGACCGTGACTCTGATCGTCAAGGCGGTGGGCCGATGACAATAAAATGGGCGGAGCGTAACAAGCTGTGGCTGGCGTGCCTGAGTCTGTCGTTGATGATCGTCGGCGTCGCGGTGCTGGAGGGCGGAACTACTCAGGTCGTCGGTCCGGCTGGCTCTGTGATTCTTTCGACGATAGGTGAATTGGCGTACTTCACGGCTCCCGGTTCCATAAGTGGCTTGCCCGACTTCATTCGCACGGACGACGGGCAGTTCTTTGTTCGGGCGGTGACGGGATCGACGAACTTCAGAATTCAGGCGCGCACGAATACCACGAATATTTTTGAAGTCCTCGGAACCGGTGGAGCCGAATTACAGTCCGTTAGGGCGAACGGGGACTTTATCGCCGCGAAGATCTCCGAGCTGCAACTAGGGGTCAAGATCGGCACCCCAGCGGGCACTAAGATCACTGGTCACTACAGCGGTACAGCAACGTGGGACCCTGCCGACATGGCTTCTGACGGTGATGCAACATCGACAACGATCACCGTGACGAACTGCGCCGTTGGGGACCCGGCATTTGCCAGTCACCCGAACATCGGAACGAACGACGTCCTTGTCAGCGCTCACGTCGAGGCCGAGGACACGATCCGGGTCGTCCTAATGAATAAGACAGGTGCGGGTCTGGACGTAGCGACCGGAACGGCAAGGGCCGCTTGCTGGCAGTACTAAGATCCGTTGAGCTGTTGAGCCGTTGAGCAGTTGAGCCGCAACGGCAACGTCAACGTCCCAGCGGATCGGAGGATCGACGGGTTTTTCGGCTCAACAGCTCAACGGCTCAACGAAAAAAGCAATGGCTGAAACCGACGTGTTCCCGGTCGCACCTGATTACGCGGTGACTCGCTCACGCGAGGGGAATATTGTCAGGCATCGGGCGGAAAGCGGCGAAGAGTTTTTGCGGTCGCGGGCTCCGCTGCGGCGGGTTTTCGATCTTACGTTTCGCTCGCGTCCGTACGCCGATTGGAACTCGATCGAGGACTTTCGCTTGACGCATCGGGAGACGCATTTTACGTTTGTCGATGTGAGCAAAGGAAACCGCGATTACAGCGTCGTCTTCGCTGGCGAGCCGCAGTACTCAGAGATAGGCAACGAGCAAGTCGATATCCGGTTACAGCTCATCGAAGCGGTCAACAAGCCACTTCGCAACTATCCACAGACGCCGCTCTTGAGCATGGCGGCGAGTGAGATCAAGGCGGTCTCTGACGGAAAGGTCGTCGTCTATCCGGGGTACGGTTTCCAGTTGACGGGGGTTTTTATCACTTCGGTCGAGCTGGACGGCGTCGTTGTTTCCGGGGGCGGTCCAACGGTCAGTCATTTCACGGCGGCGCTGGCGCTGCACACGGTCAAGGTGAAGCCGCAGGCGGGGCAGATCACGACTTTTAAATTCGTTCATTGAGTGGAGGGAGTCTTTCCATGGGTAAAACAGCAAAGCGTTTCTGGATCGCGACATTTAGCACGTTCGGGCTCATGCTGGCGTGGGTTCTATTCTGTGCCGTCACGGGGCGCATGGTGCTCGCGCAGTCGTCGGGAACGAGCGTGATGTTCTCGCAGCTCTTCACGGGTCAGAGCGCAACCGGACGCTCGAAGGTCTTCGTGGACGTCCGCAATCAGGGGATCACAAACCACGTTGTACAGTGGAGCGTCACCGGCTCGCCGACAACCTGCACTCTGCTGATCGAGAAGTCGGAAGACGCCGTCTCGTGGTCCACGGTCTCGACCGAAACTTGCACGGCAAGCGGAGCGGTGACGCTTGCGGATAATTCCCATATCTATCTGACCGCGAACCTCACGGTGCTGTCGGGCGGAACGAGCCCCACGGTTTCGGCGACCTATCGCGGCTACCTGCCGGGTCAAGGCATTCCGGTTCGCGTGACGGAGGGCGGCACGGGCACGACGGCGGCGTTTACGCAGGGCTCGGTTCCGTTCGCGGGCGCGGGCGGGACGTACGCGCAAGACAACAGCAATTTCTATTTCGACGACGTGAATAACCGGCTGTGCGTGGTAACGAGCGGTGCGACGAACTGTACGCAAACGTTCTCGCTAGGAGCCGGGAAGTTTCTCGTGACCTCGGCGGGGCTGGCGACGATCAAGGGCGGCGCGGTGGTCAACACGGACGGCGGCGGTTTGGCGCGCGCGCTACTGATCGAGGTCACGGACGCGGCGGGCACGAAGGGGTTGCAACTGGAGGCGTTCCTTAACCAGACCGGCAACATGGTCGAGGTGTTACGGGACGGCGGTTCGGTGGTCCGTACGCAGATATCGAAAGACGGCGCGATCGGATCGGCGATTGACGCGGCGACTATTTCGGGGACGACTCAGATCGACGGCAACAAGTCAAACAACCACAAGATCACCTTGACTCAAGACACGACCCTTGACGTCGTCACGACGGGGATGCTGGACGGACAGCACGTCCGCCTTTTGATCTGTCAGGACGGTACGGCGGGATGGAAAGTCACTTGGCCCGCCACGTTCAAAGACTCGTTTCTGACGAACTCGATCGCCGCGAGCACTTGCCGTTTCGGCGAGTGGCTGTGGGACGGGACGAACTTCTATGGCGCGCACAATCAGACCGCGCGGCATCTGCAAGTCACCTACTCAGACGACGCGAACGGCGACCTCGCGACGCAGGCGGTGTTTGTCGCGAATCGACCGTACAAGGTCGTAGCGATCCGTCAAGTTCATTCGGCGCTGGGGACGGACGCGAGCGCTGTGACGCTGTCGGCTTCCAAGGATACAGGGACGACGGCACCGGGCGCGGGTACGGGATTGCTGACCGCGACGTTCGACCTGAAGGCGGCTATCAATACGGTGCAAGCCGGTTCGCTGTCGGCAACCGAGGCGGATCTGATTCTCGCGGCGGGCGACCGGCTGTCGGTCGTTTACGGCGGCGTGTTGACGGCGGTCGCGGGCGTTGTCGTGACCTTCGAGCTTGAGGTGATGTAAATGCCGTTGAGCAGTTGAGCCGTTGAGCAGTTGAGCCGCAACGGCAACGGCACGGCGGATCAACGGATAAACACGCATGAAACCAGCGACCACTAGCGTAGCGGCTCAACGGCTCAACGGTCTTGTCCTAAAGATTTTGTAAAGGGTCTTCTATTTGATTGACGCAAGCGCTTGCGTCACGTACGATATTACACGTAAAGCGATTCAAAAAACATGGCGCGCAATCTTTCATCGGAACTCGTCGCGGTTTTGGCGACAAAGCGCGTGCATTCCCACTTATTGCTCGACGTGACAGCGGGCGCGCAGCCGTTCTTTTTTGCCGATCAGACCTTGCGGTTCGGCGGCAACGACTACGTGCCTCGGCTGGCCTTCAGCGACACAATCAAACACAGCCGCTCGCTTCAGCTCGACCGCGCCGTCGTCGCCGTCGAAAACGCGAGCCTGTTTGTCAGCGACCTGCTAGAGACCGTGACGTTTGAGGGCGCAACCGCAACGTTGCGCAGACTCTACGCCGAGGCAGACGAGGCGGTCGCGATCTTCGATGGGCAAATCGCGTCTTGCCGGATCGAGCGAGGCAAGGCGGAAATCGTGTTGACTTCCGGGCTTGACCCGACCGCGCGCAAGGCTCCCGAGCGGTTCTACAGCGGGCAATGTACTTGGCGTTTCCTCAGCACCGAATGCGGCTATGTTGGGACCGAGTTCACTGTCTGCAACAAGACGGTAGCGGACTGCACGGCGCGCGCTCAGATGCACCGCTTTAACGGGTTTGTTCACTTGACGCGGGACCTGCAACAACAGGTTCCGCCGGTCCCTCCGCCCGACCCGGTCGATCCGTCGATCGACTTCGGTTCGGAGATGGACCCATACCAGGAGTACTTGGTGTAAACGAAAGGAGAGGAACCATGGCTGAGGAAAACTCTAACGCGGAAATCAGTAAGATGATTTGGCTCGTGCCCGTTGTAATTCTTGTGTTGTGGCTTGCTACGTGGCTGCTTGGCGTGTACCTTGTCGATGACTGGGCCAAGCGAGGGCAGTTCGGGGATCTGTTTGGTTCCATCAACGCCCTCTTTTCCGGCCTTGCCTTGGCCGGGGTCGTGACTGCCATATTTCTGCAGAAACAGGAACTCGCGCTGCAACGAGCCGAGTTGAAAATGACCCGCGACGAACTTCGTCGGACAGCGGACGCCCAGGAAAAATCTGAAGATGCAGTTGCACGGCAGGCGCATGCTCTGCAGCAGGCCGCGCAGTTGCAAGGATTGACCTCATTGTTGGGTGTCTATTCGGGATCGTCAAGTCAGCACAAAAACTGCTGGGTGGAAATCGAAAAAATCTTGGGTGAGGCAGGGGTGAAGGTGAAGGACTAGAGGTAGGTTGCGCTTCTCCAAGGAGACCTTGTGTTGGTGGGTATATGGCTATCGTTAGTACAGAACTGCTCGACCGGCTAACTGCTCAGCAGAACATACCGGTCGCACTCGCCTACGGTCGGCACCTTGTCGCGGGCAACGTCATTCTACGCGACGACGATTCCGTGAACGACATAACGACGCTCTTCGTAGCGCTCGGCGAGGGCGAGTGGGGCAGCGTCGAGGAACTGCGTTTAAACGGGCTCGTGCTCGACGAGTCAAAGTTCCATTTTCATCCAGGCAAAGACGGCGAGACTGGTACGGACGGCGTAACCGGCGATCAGAAGATCGACGCTTGGTTCCCTGCCGGGATTCAAGGCTTGACGTTCTCGCGAACGGCCTACGTCGTGATTCGATCCGACTCGGATATCGAAGCGCCGACGAGCGAGTTTCTCGTTCTCGGGAAGTACAAGACGCGCAAGGTTCGCACGTACGACGCGAGCGGCGTCGAGACCGGGTTCCTCTACAGCGCTAACCCGGTGTGGCATGTACTCGACGTGCTGCTCTTGCGTGAACCGGCGACCCGGATCAACTTCGCGACCTTCGCGGCGGAGGCGGCGTTCTGCGACGCGCTGATCACGGTCAACGGCGTCGAGGTTCCGCGCTTCGAGTCGCACGTTGCGTTCCCACGGCAGACGGGCCTAGGGCAGGCGTTGCAGGCGATCTTGAACACTTGCCGGGGTTACTTGTTTGACGACGGCGGCAAGGTCTCGATCAGGATCGACGCGGCGCGCGCGGCGGCGCACACTTTCACGGACGCCGCGCCGTCGAACATCGTGGACGGGTCGTTCCGCTATTGGACGCGGGACATCGGCGCGGCAACGAACCGGCTGCGCTTGGAGTTCCGGGACCTCGAAAACGACTTTGCCTTTACCGACGTGCCGGTCGAGCGCGAATGGGCACAAGTGCTGCTCGACAAGGTGAACGAGAAGAAACTGAACCTCGGCAACCTGACACAGCAACAAGCGCGGCGCGTAGGCGAGTACTTCGTTAACCGGGCGATCGACGCGCGTAAGATGGTGAGCTTAACCGGCCTGCAAGACAGCGTTCACTTGCTGCCGGGCGACCGGGTCGATCTGCAACACACGCTCGCGCCGTGGAGCGGACTGAAGGCTTTCGAGGTTGTGAGCGTCGGCGAGCAGCCGAGCGAAGAGCGCGAGCTTCTCTTGCAAGAGTACGACGCCGCCGCGTTCACGGACTCCGCCGATCCGAATCAGGATCTAGAGGGCGGGGTGATCATTTCGACGCTCGCGCGTCCGCCGCTACCGTCCTTTGTGGTCGGCTTGCAACAGGACGGTTTTGCTCGCTTCTTGGGTATCGGTTTTCCGGTCCTCGACAACTCCACGAAGTTTATAACGACGGCCACGTTCACCGCTTTTCACCGTAGCGACATCGCGAACGCAGCGACAACGCTCGGCGTGGACGCCCTGACGACCTCATGGACGGTTGCCAGCGGCGCGGCGCTTGCCGTGGACGGGCTGTATGCGATCAACGGTGAAATCATCAAGGTCGAGACGATCGACGGCAATGTGGTCACTCTCGCCCGCGCTCAAAAAGGATCGACGGCGGCGGCGCATGTCACGGGCGACACGCTGTGGGCAGTTTCCTCGACGGGTTTCACGTTTGCGTTTCCGTTCAACGCCTTTAGCGGGCTGGCGGGATCGCTCGGCGGATCATGGGAAGGGCAAGCCGAGCTGAACTCGCAGCGGATCGTCGCTGCTGAGTGTTTCGTAACGAACCGCAAGGGCGACAGTCCCACGGCGACGAACAATTACGGCGCTCTGCAATACAACGGGCTGCGAACGTTCAACGGCGGACAGTTCGATTTTGTGATCGACGGCGTGCTTGAGATTACCTCGACGAGGGCTCCCGAGTTTCAGCTCGACCGGGCGATGCCGGTCAAAGACGTGATTCTGACGACGGACAAAAACAAGGGGCCGCTCGGCGACGATATCCAGGTGAACGTGGTTGTCGGCGGCGTTGATTTTATCACGGGGATTCAGATTGACGACGGCAAAGAGATTGGCTCGACGGCGGCGTTCGGCGAGCTGGGATTCATACCGGCGGACACGCCGTTTACGGTGCATGTCACGAAGGTCGGTACGACGTTTCCGGGCGAGCGGCTTGTCGCGAGCGTGAGGTTCTGACATGGCTGTCGATGTCACAAGAACGCAAGAGCCTTCCGGGGTCTTAGTGTTGGCGCTTGCGCGGGACTTGCTTTGTGAGCGGTTGCAGTTCGGGGAATGTGAGCCAGATCAAAAGGCGTGTCGGGGCCTGCTGTCGCCCTGAAGGCGTGGGTGTTGCAGTTCCGGGCGGACGTGGTAGAAGCGTCATAGTGTTTCAGCGGTTTTGGGGATCGGGTGAGCGGGTAGGTGGGTCGTGGACTCTCATCCATTCGCGAGGAATCGAAGCCCACTCTTTTGGTTGAAATTTGTAGTTGACCGGCGATGGATGATAGGAAGTTAGGATCGTTATGTTTGGAGCTTTGACACGAGCCTTCATTTTTTGAGCTTCTGTTCCGACGAGTACAACAACGGTGAGGTTGGGAAGCAGTGCAAAGAGCCTGTGGAGACATTTGGACCCTGCTTTTCTTTCGGCGGGTGTGATTTTCCGGGTGCCGTTCCAGCCGGGAATGGTATTCCACAGGCATGTTGTCGCTCTATCAATCCGTGCTTCTTTCATGAAGTTGTAGGTGTTCTCAGCAGTCGAATCGTTGTTGTCACGGCTGATGAAACCAGACCAAAATGATGAGGCCTTCCGGCCCGGTTTTTCAAGGAGAAATAGGAAGGTGGCCTTTGTTCCGCCGTCCATGGGGTCAAAGTAAGGAACATCGCCAAAACCTTCTGCTCGCAACTCGCGGACGTATTCCGTCAGAGGGACAATGTGGGGCAGCTTCAACATTTCTTTTCTCTGCCGTAGCATTTCCGGATTGGCAAGTGTTCTTGGTGCGTCCTTCATGGTCAAATTTATAGCACTCCTTGAACATGGCGAGCAAGGAAAATCTCGCAGCGCCGGAGACCCACACCGGCCCGAACAGATAGGCCGCTTTGCAGTTGAGGCGTCCCTTAAGGCAGCGGATCGAGATGATTATGTAGGACAGGGTGACGTATGAAATGGCGAAGCTTTGCGGCGGCTCTTGCTCTGAGTCTCGCGCTGGGTCAGACGGCCATGCCTGACACGCTCAACAAGCTGGACTTTCAGACGATGTACCTGCGCGGCGCGTCGGGCGCGGGCGCGTCGGCGTCGTTCAACAACGCCAGTGCGACCGGCTTTACGGTCAGCGGGCAATTTCAAGATCCGGCGGACTTCGCGGTACTCGTTTTGTTTGACGCCGACGACCCGTTCGGGCATCCACGCTGGCGTTACCTGACGGACTTCGATTTCAGCGGGATCGATCTAAAGTTCGACGTCGCACTCACGAACCTCTTTACGGTCGATAGCCCGTTCTTTGCCGGGTTCACGAACGCGGATGTGTTGCAGGCGATCAAGACGGACGGCTCGACCGTCAAGGTCAAGCTGTTCGACCACGCTAAGAAAGTCGGCGGAACGCTCGGCGTCGCCTCGGGAACCTTCACTTTTGAAGACAACGGGATCGCGGCATTCGATCGAGTTACGTTGTGGTATCAGAACCTCGCGTTCGATCACATCGCGGCGAACCCTCCGGGCGGTGATCCCTTGGGCGCGGCGATCGACGACATTCGCGATCAGATCAATAATGCGAATTGGCCGGTAGCTGCTCCGCCGTTCGCTCTGCGCGCGAGCCGCTCGGGCGACGACCTGACCGTCAAGACGGCGATCTATGGGACCGTGAACACGTCCGGGACGACGGTCACTTGGGTAAGCGGTCAGAAGTTCTCAGGGCTGGCGGCGGGGGCGACTTTTCGGGTCGTGACCGGGGCGGGGGTCGGTACGGACTTCACGGTTGACACCGTGGACTCGCAGACGCAAATCACCTTGACCGCGAGCGCGGGAAGCCGCACGGGCGAGCGCTTTCTCGCCGAGCGGGGCGGCTACGACGGCAACGCGATCGAGATGTACTCGATTGCGAAAAACAACAACTTGAAAACGACGCAAGCGAGCGTCGCTTTCGCGGGCGGCGACTCGGCAACGACTTGGCAGGTAGACCTCGACTTTGATGCGCTCGGGTTGACGAGTGTCCGGCAGATGTGGCTTACCTTCGCGCCTCGGCTTGCCCATGGCGCGCCGTACGTCGCCGAAGAGTTCTCGGCTGTCTTCACGAATTGGGCGGTGACCGACGCTCAGAGCAAGCGCGCGTTCAAGGTGATGGACCTCGATAAATCGGTCAGGGTCACGGCGCGCGATCGGTGGGCGTCCTACAGCGGGGCGTCGTGGGTCACGCAAGCGGGTTTCTTCGAGAACGGCTTCGCGCGGGTCGCCAGCACTCCGGGCGACAGTGTCACGTTCACCTATTATTCGCAGCAGACACACGATCTATGGATCGGGACGTCGCTGTACACCGATCGGGGGATCTTCGAGGTCTCGCTTGACGGCGACGCGGTGACGAACCTCGATATGTTCTTGCAGGTCGAGCCTGCCGTGGTGACGCGCCGCGAAGTGCGCTCTGCGGTTGCTGCCGGACGGCACACGCTTACGCTGACACTGAAGGCGGGTACGGGGTCGTTCGGCTACGTGGACGTGATCGAGGCGGTTGTCGAGCGAAGCGACGTTCCGGCTGCTCCGCAGACCTATAGCGCCGTGGCCGTGGCGACCGATTACGACACGGATGCGACGTATCAAAGAGCACCGGCTGCGCTCGTGAAAGAGATCGACTGGTCGGGCTTTCATGGCGGCGTCAACAACGCTACTTTGATCTGGTTTCACTCACAGCGCAAGCGCGTCGGCGGGAGCTTCCCCAGTGTGGCTGTGACGATCGGCGGGACGTGGGCCGGTGGCGACGAGGCGTTCTTGACGATCGGCGGAACGCAGATAGGAAAGAGCGTCTTTCCGGCTGATACGACGGCGACTATTGCGGCTCACTTCTCGCGCTTCATTAACGAGACGTTCAGCGGGGTCGAGACGACGGTGTCCGGCAGCGTCGTGACGATCACGAACCGCTCGCCGCTCTTTTCCTTCACGTTCTCGAAAAGCAAGAACTCCGCCAGCGGAACGATCGGCGAAAGCGGTTCATTGACGGGCGGCGTCGAGGGTACGTGGGAGCTGGACGCGGACGCGGCGCAAGTGATCAACCGGGGCGCTCGTGACTGGCACTCTGACTTTTACGCCGAGGTCAAGCTGAAGAGCTGGGGTCTCGTTCAGTCGTTCAACATGGAAGCCGCAAACCCGCCCGACGATCCGGGCGGCGGCAAGGTGTGGGCGGCGCGCTATGCGGACGACACTCAGGTCTTGACGGCAAACGTTCTCGGGAGCCTCGTCGGCGTACAGCTCACGTTTTCCGACGACGTGCTGGCGTACCAGAAAAAAGAGGCGCTCGCGTTTGCTGATCTGATGTCTGCGGCGGCGGTGCCGGTCAATCTGCAATTCGGGGAAATCGGATGGTGGTATTTCGCGAACGCTTCCGGCATGGCGTACTACGACGCGGACACGGCGGCGGCGGCTCAGACGGCGCTCGGTCGGGCGCTGCACACGTTCACCGCGCCGACTGACGATCCGAGCGCACATCAGGCCGACGCGGACTTTCTCGCCGACCGGCTAAAGGACCACGTCGCGGCAGTTCGGACGCACGTTCTCGGCACGCACGCCGGCGCTACCTTCGAGCTTCTGTGGCCTGCGGACGTGAATGCGAACGTGTCGGTGCTGAGCGGGTTCTCGCAGGTCGGCGGGCGCTTGAACTACGCGGTGAACATGCCTGCGGCGTGGAAACAAAAAGCGGGCTCTGGTTTCGCCCGGCTGAAGATCGAGGCGCTCGCTTTCAGCGTCACCGATCACGACCTCGACAAGGCGCTGATCGCGATACGGATCGCGTTCGACGACTTCTCTTGGGCGAAGGCGGACGTCGAGTATTTGATCGGGTGGTTCAACGGCGGCGCGATGTGGGTAGACGAGTACCTGATCGCTGCGGTGCGTGAGGGGCTCGACGTGGCGTGGTGGGCGTGGGATCACCTGAAGCTGTTGCGCTGGTCCGCCGTGCCGTTGCCGGTCGAGTCGGCGAGTGGCTTCTCGCGGGACTTAGAGGGGCGGCGGATATGAGTGAGGTTCTGCGCGAGCGGTCAGACGACGCGGCGAGGAGTGAGATTCTTGACCTCTTTCGTTCTGAGGGGACTCTATTCTATAGCGATATCGCCGAGCGGCTTCAGATGGACTTAGAACAAGTTGTCAGAGTGACCTATGAGCTAGAGCTTGAGGGGCTGATAGCCGAACCGCAGATTGGCAAGGTGGACGATGACGTGCGATAGGTGCGGCGGCGAGCGTGGGTGGGCGTGCGGCTTGGCTGACGTTTGTCCGGCTTATTTGGTGGTTGCGGTAGTGGTGGCTCTGTGGCTTTTGATTGTCGGCGTGGTGGCTGTGGTTGTTGTTCCCGAGGCAGGCGGCGGCGCTGTGGCGCTCGCGCCGGTTGCCTCAGGTGTTCGGAGATCTGGAGTTGTCAGAGGGGCTCTGAGAGCCTATGAGAGTAGGGCGCGGGCGGACTTAAATGAACCGTTGCTTCAGCGACGCGATACGGTCGCCGCGTGCCTTGACGTCGGCGGGGACTCAGGCAGCCGCGCCGGTCGGTTCGCGCCCTACTCTCAGGGCTTTTGCTGTGCCTCGGTAGAGGTCTGAAACCTAGAACATTCTCGGGCCGTGTGTTCCGGTGACACGCGACCCGATACGTGCGTCTAAGTGGTTGATTATGCTAGACTTTTTGCTGTTCACTGACACCGAGCGTGAACCTACTGACACAGAGCGTGAACATTACTGACATGGAGCGTGCGCAGCACTACGCTGGCTCGCCGTGCTCAACGTAGGGTCAACTACGCCTCCGCTCGTCAAGCAGCGCGCGCCTCATGCTGACGGGCCTCTCACGCACTTCGCCTCGCCACGCGGTGAGAAAAGCGGGTTAAAGTCTTCATTCTAGCGTGTGGTGAGCCGATAAGCAGGCTGCAAGGAATCCTCCCCGGCGAGAAAGGCGCATGGTACTTTTATCCTAAAAACGGTGGTTGAATAGGCGGTCCAGGGGGCAAGTGGTTGATACTGTGGTGGATGGCGAAACCACGACGCACAAAGCGGCTTCACCCGTTGGGGGAGCCCCAAAACGCAATCACAAAGCAGAGCAGTGGCAGCCGGGCGGTGAACACCTACGGCGGCAAGGTGCACCTGCGCTGGGACGCCGAGGCGGCGGTGACCGCCTACGGGCAGATGCCCTACTTCATCGAGTTCCTCAAAACCGCCGGGTTGTTCGACGACTGGGTCGCCGATTGTCCGCTCGACTACCGCAGCCCCAATGCGCCGGCGGAGCGCGACGTGTTGGGCACCCTGCTGCTGAGCCTGCTGGCCGGACATCGCCGCTATGCGCACATCAGCTCGATCCGCGGCGACGGGGTCAACCCGCGGTTGCTGGGGATGAGCAAGGTCGTCAGCGAAGACTCGGCGCGGCGGGCGTTTCAAGGGGCCGACGAGAAGGCCTGCGGCGACTGGCTGCGCGAGCATCCGCGGCGGAGCTACGAGGCGCTGCTGGAAGAACCCTGGATCCTCGACGTCGACTCCAGCGTCAAGCCGCTCTACGGGCGCCAGCAGGGCGCCAAGCGCGGTTACAACCCGGGCAAGCCGGGTCGTCCCTCGCACGTCTATCACACTTACTTCGTGGCCAACCTGCGGTTGGTGCTGGAGGTGGAAATGCAGCCGGGCAACCAGACGGCGTCGTCGTACGCGCAGCCGGAGTTGTGGAAGTTTATCGACGGCTTGGAGCCCCAGCAACAACCGGCGCTGCTGCGCGGGGATATCGGCTGGGGGACGGAGCGGATGATGCTGGGCGCCGAACAGCGCGAGCTTCCTTACTTATTCAAGTTGCGGCAGAGCCGGGGCGTGAAGGGACTGTTGGAGAGGCTGTTTCGCAGCGAGGAATGGGAGCCAGCGGGCAAAGGTTGGCAAGGGATCCGCACGGAGTTAATGCTCCAAGGCTGGAGCCGGCCCCGTCCGCTGGTGGTGTTGCGGCGGCAGATTCGCAACGATCTGGCGCTCGCTCAGCCTGACCCGGCTGCGCCGAAGCAGCTCTCGTTGGGGCTGGCGGAGATCGTGGACCACGGCGTGCTCTACGAGTACGCGGTGCTGGTGACGTCGCTCGACGAGGAGGTGGCGACGATCGCGCAGCACTATCGCGAGCGGGCGGACGCGGAGAACAACTTTGACGAATTGAAGAACCAGTGGAGCTGGTCGGGATTCACCACCCAGGACCTGCTGCGTTGTCAGGTGCTGGCGCGCATCGCGGCGCTGGTGTACAACTGGTGGACGCTGTTTACGCGGCTGGCGATCCCCGCCAAGCATGGCGAGGCGATCACGACGCGGCCGCTGCTGCTGCACGGCATTGCCCGGCGGACGCGCCATGGCCACCAAACGACCGTGACGATTACGAGCTTGCACGCCAGGGCGCGGCGGATGAAGGCGGCTTTGCAGCGGGCCAGCGCCTTTCTGCAATGGCTGCGAGCAACTGCGGAGCAGTTGACCCGAGCCCAACGCTGGCGACTGATCCTGAGCTGGATTTTCCGCCAATTCCTCCGCGGCAGAGTCCTCGGCGCCCCCTTGTATGTCACCGATGCGCCCTCCTAACTGCCGTTTTTAGGTTGATTGCTATGTCGTTGCCGATAACCTGCGCAAAGACCATCGCTGACACCTCGGGAACTACCGGGTTCACCCTGCCACTTGCTGTCGATTTCTGCTGGCATCCGGGGCAACAACCCGTTACCGACAAGCTTCGAAGCTATCTGGCGGCCCACCGAGAGGTCTTCCCATCCGTCACCCATCGAACCGGCCAGTACGAGAACAACCGAGCTGAAGTTTCCCACCAACACACGAGAGAGCAGGAACGCAAAATGCGTCGATTCAAATCAGCGGCTTGCTCAATTCACCCAGCAGCTTTTCGACTTCGTGCCGTCTGAAAAAGAGAAAGTCCGGGCGCGCTTCAGGGCCGCCTGGTATCACCGCTCCCGAGTACTAACCCGCATTCTCACCACCTGACGATCGAAGCACGCGATAGGCCCGCCATTACCTCGTTTCGCTGGCTGGCCGTGCTCAACGTAGGGTCAAGTACGCGTCTTTGATTAAGTGGGGGTCGTCAAGCGGCGCGCGTCTTGTACTGACGGGCCTCTCACGCACTTCGCCTCGCCACGTGGTGAGAAAAGCGGGCTAAGCCCTGGGCGACGGACATGCCGCCCTCCGGAGGAATCGCAGACCGATTCAAACCTTAGTCTTCCTCGCATCTACAAGCGGGCCGCCCGCGCTCTGCCACTGCCCGTCCGTCCTTGAAAACGTAGCGGAGTTTGCTCCGATCCTGCAGCACCGAGATGTCGCTGAGCGGGTCGCCGTCGACCACCAGAAAATCGGCCAGCTTGCCCGGCTCGAGCGTTCCGACTTTGTCGCCCATTCGCAGCAGTTCGGCGCCGTGCTTGGTGGCGGCGATGATCGCTTCCATCTCGGTGAAACCCATGTGCTTGACAAACAGCTCCAGATCCCACGCGTACCTGCCATGTGGAACCCAAGCGAAACCGTAGTCGCCGCCCGTGATCACGCGGATGCCGAGCTTGTGCGCCTTGTGGATCACCTCGCAGCCGTGGTCGCGGTCGGCTGCGGCGTCGGACCTCTCGCGAAACGCGTCGTCGAGGCCGAACTCGTCGCCATTCTCGAAGATGCCAAAGATGTACCCTAACGCGGGAACAATAAACAGATCCTTTTCTTTGATGATCTCGAGCGTCTCGTCGTCCGCGAAGGTCGCGTGGTTGATGATGTCCACACCAACCTCGGCGCACATTCGGGCGCCCTTGCGATCGCGCACGTGCGTCGAGGCACGTTTATTCCGGCGGTGGACTTCCTCGGCGAAAACCTCCAGTTCGCGTCTGGTCACCGTGCAGGTGTACTGGTTGCAATCCGGGGACGCACCTTCGCCGGAGACAAAGAGCTTAATGACGTCCGCCCCCTGCTTGACGTTCTTTCGCACGGCCTTGCGCATTTCCTCTTCGCCGTCGCAGATCATCGTCAGACCGTCGACGCCAAGCTTCCAGAAGTCCGGGTTCCAGTCAGTTAGGCCGGCGGTCGGGCAGATGTCGCGGCCGGCGGCCAAAATCCGCGGGCCGGGGATCTCGCCTTTGTTGATCGAGTCGCGTAGTACGACGTCGATACGGTAGTGAGCGCCGGCGCAAACCGCCATCGTGAAGCCGCACTCGAGCATCATCCGGCAGTGCTTGACTGCGTGAATAACGCTCTCCTCGATCGGCGCCAGGTCAAGCTTGGTCAGATCGATGACGTCGTAGTAGCTCGGATGCCAGTGACCGTCGCACATACCGGGCATCACGCTGCCGCCCCGCACGTCGATCGCCCGTTTAGCGCGGGAAGAGGCTTCGCCGTTCAACGGGCCGCGTTCGACGGCCACGATCCGGTCGCCTTGAACAAACAGCGAGCCGTGGAACGCTTCGGTGCCGGTCGCGTCGATAATCTGAGCGTTGTGGATAACGAGGTCGGACTGAGCTTCCGCCATGACGTCCCTCCTACTCGGCAGCGGTCGGCTATGGAGCGATTGCCATGTTTCAGGAATCCACGACCTTTTGCCGAACCTTCACGCCGAGAGCCTTGCTTCCGTGATTGCTGAAAGCGAGGAGTTTCATAGATACTTCCCGAAGAACTTCTCCAGTTCCATGTTGACTCGTTCCGGCTGATCGAGCTGCATGGCGTGGCCAGCGTCCGCGATCTCGACAGTTTCGGCATCGGGTAGCCGCCCCGCCAGCACTGCAATGCTCGCCGCGGGCGCGGTGGGATCCGAATCACCACCGATCAACATTGTCGGAGCGTTCACGCTCGGCGCCAGAGCGTCCGCGTCAGCTCGCACCAACGCTTCGCAATGGCGAGCGTACGATTCCGGATCATTCGCCAGCAGCGACGCCCGGAACAGCGCGTGGACGGCTGGATTGTCGCGGCGCGTCTTCGGCGCAAGCGCCCCCATGGGAATCGCGTCGACGACCGCTTGCATTCCCTGATCTCTCACAACAGCGGCTCGTTGAGTGATTGCCTGGACCCCAGCTTCGCCCAACTTCGTGACCGGGCCCAGCAGCGCCAGCGCAGCCACCAGCCCCGGCTCGCGAGCAGCCAACGTAATCGCAACGGCAGCGCCCATCGAGTGGGCGACGATTCCCGCCTTGGAGATTCCCAGCTCGATGCACAACGCCGCGGCGTCCTCTGCAAGCGCTTCGATCGAAGACTCCTGGTCCGGCGGGTCCGAGCAGCCGGACCCAGGCCAGTCGTAACTCGTCGTCTGGAACCCGGCACTGAGGGCGTCAGCCTGAGCGAACCAAATGGAGGACGTCCCGCCAAGGCCGTGGATGAACACGACGGGCGTCCCTTCTCCGCGCTGTTCGTAGTAGGTTCGGTGACCGTTGGCAGCGATGTACATGGCTCTTAATCGGCCTCATATTGTAACAAAGACGGCGTGCCTTGCCAACCGCGTAAACAAACGCGTAAACAAACGATGTCAAGCCTCGATAGAAATGTCCCCTGGTTGTGTTGTTCGTAAGTTCGTAAGAGAGAATCGTCGTCGTCGGGGCTGTGGGAATGGGGGAATCGCTTCAGCGATTCCCAAGGGACGGTGGGAAGGGTGGGAAACCTGTCGTTGCAAGGCGAACGCTCTGCGCTGTTCGCCGAGGTTTTCCACGCTTTCCATCCGTCCCGTCATTTCCATAGCCCTGCCTTTTTTATGTCGGCGCCGCGCGTTTTTTTGCCGCCAGCGACTGGCGCCAGGGGTGGTCCGCCGCCGGCTTGTGCCGCTGCCGAGCCGCTCGTTGTTTCGGCTTCGGAGGCGGCTGCGGCCGCGCGATCTCGTCGAAGGGCGCCGCGCGTCCCTCGAACCACACCCGCAACTCGCCGTCCCGGGCTTGCTGAACCGTCACTCGCGCAGCCGCTCCCAAGCCCTGATTGCGCTTCGGTTTCAACTGCAAGAATCGGTTCTCGAAACGCACCACTAGGTCGTTGGAAACCACCCGCTCGGCCTCCAAACAGAACACCCACTTCAACTCCAGGCGCTTCGATAAGCGCCGGTGAAAGTCCGCTCCCGCTGCCGGCTTGCAGGCAAACTTGGCGTTGTGTTCGTCCAGATACTGCTCGTCGAGATAGCAGTTCGCCGTCTCGTAATCGACGATGCCTGCAAGCCGCATCTTCTTCACCAGGCGGTCTTGATGGGTGCCGTGATGGCGCTCCACTCGGCCCTTCGCTTGCGGCGACGAAGCGGCAATGATGCGGATGCCGAGCTTGGCGCACATGCGCCCGAACTGCGTCTCGGGCTCGATGCCTTCGATCGCTTCGCGCGACGTCGGCTGGCGCTTGTAGACGTTTTTCCAGTCGCAGTACAACGCCTTCGGAACGCCGTATTGAAGCACCCAGGCTTGGAGCAAGTCGGCTGCTGCCCAGGTCGTTTCCTCGCTTGAAAAGCGGCCCAGCGCCAGACCGGTCGCATCGTCGACGAAGTTCATCAGGCAACCTTTCGGCCCCCGTCCTTCGAGCCATCCGTGGTGCGAGCCGTCGACCTGGATCAGCTCGCCGAAGTGCGCTTTACGCTGCCGCCGCGAGCGATGCGGCTGGCGCTTGCGGCGGCGGCTCCACAGGCCGGCGGCGAGCATCCAACGCCGTAAGGTTTCGGGATCCACCGCAACGCCGTGGTCCTGCGCCAGATGTTCGACGGCGAGGGTGGGTCCCAGGCGCTCGTGAGGCCCGCCCGAATAGTTCTCGCGCACGAGTTGCAACACTTGCTTGCGAAACTCCGCGGGCTTGGCGCGGTTCGACACGCGGCCCACGTTGCCGTGCATCAAAGCTTTGGCCCCGCCCGCGCTGTAACGCTTCTTGAGCCGCCTCGCTTGGCGGTAGCTGAGCTCCAGCAGCTCGGCTGCCTCGCTCAACCTTAACTCCCCTCGTTGCACTCGGCTCAGCACTTCGCCGCGCCTCAGTTCCTTCGCACTCATCCATGTCCTTTCCAATCCAGGTTCCTCCTTCGAAACCCAGATTAGAGGACATTTCTATTGAGTCCCTAAGGGGACACTATCATCGAGGTTCAACACAGCGTAAACAAACGAGATAGAGCCTGTGGGCCGATATCTGTTGATTAAATCCCGATACCACTATCTATCGCCCACTTGAGCGCCTGAGAAGCCATGATCATGACGGTCAACCTAGCAATTCCGAGCCCGCCGGGCCAACGGAGGACGATCATGGAACATCTCGTCGTGTTTGTCCTGCTGGCGGCCCTCTCACCCCTTGTTGCACAGGAGCAGTCCACCGAGCGGCTCGCACCCACGCACGCGGACGTCCGGTACGGCGAGCACGAGCGGAATGGGCGTGGTGTACGAGGCCGAGGACACTCGACTGGAACACCCCGTAGAACTCCATTCAAGGGACTCTGTGCTTCGTCCAGCTTTCGTTCCGAAACCAGTTGTCTCGCGGGCCGCTAGCTGGGTCGCCACGGATTCGGCGGCCAACCCGACAACGGACAGGGCCAGCGCTATGAGGCCAAGTCTCAAAAGATGCTTATGGATGCTCTCCCTGGAACAGCTTTCCAAATCCGAGCCCAGGTTATTCAGGGCGGCGCGATCCGGTATGCCCTCTACTCGTCCCGCAGCTGAATTGTCAGGTCGAGCGCCATCATGTGGCAGCCCATCGGAGGAATGATAGAGGCCCCCCTTCCCGGAGATCTCCCGCGAATGTCGATCTCCGGCTCATTAAAGGCGCTCAATCGTGAGGTTCATCCCGACGTCGACGTCTTCGTTTCCGAATGAGTCTTCGAGGACCGTGATGTTGCCTTTGCGGTCCTGCTCGAAAAACTTGCATTTGCGCGTGGAGTTGCCCGGGGCGCTCAGATCCGCCGCCACTCGCCACTTTGTGCAAACGGCGCCGTCGTCCTCTACGCACTTCACATTGAAGTATTGTGTGCCGAGGCTGAGCGGGTCGACAGTCCCGTCTCCGATCGGGCGTGGGCCACAACGGAAGCTGAGGGTGATACCGCCGCCGAGGTCCATATTACCTGCCAGTCGAGCAAAGTATTCGGCGCCGGGTAGCATGTCTCGCAGCCCGCCGCGGTTTTCAACAAAATTGGCGGCGGACTGGCTGCAGTCTTCTTCGTTGGTGGTGCACCGCGAATCGTTGACACCCAGGAAGGCCGGCTCTAGAAGAATCGGGAGCCCGAGGGCCGGCACGTATAGGGAGAGTTTCCTCGGGTCGCTGGTTTTCTTGCTGTTGCCCGAGGTCTTTAGGGTGAAGTTGCCGGTTCCGGGGAAGTGAGCCCAGCCACCGTCCAGTTGACCGTCGACATAGCTGCCCTTTCCATCACCGTCAAAACCGACTGCCGGGGCTGGGGACTCGAACGTCGCCCGGCCGGATACATTCTTGTCTCCTCCCGGTTTTGCAGGTTTCTTGGCGTTCAGCCCGGCCGGGAGTGTGACAGCGAGCAGCAGGGTGATTGGTGACCAGATTGTAAGATGTTTCCTCATTTTTCGAAACCTCCGTTAAGGGCGATTTCTGGCACCCTTCCGAGAATTCATTAAGCCCCAACCTCCGCCCACTTACAAGCGCCAAATCACTCCACTCATTGAAAACAAGCTACTTGGAGCGATTTAGGGTCTCCAGCCGCTTGTTTTTCGCCGTACGATGAAGTCGGCTCGTTGACCGCCGCGCGCTTTTCGCCATACTATGAAGTCGGCTCGTTAACCGCCGCGAGCGCTATGCCGGACCATCCCGCCGCTCCAGAACCCGACACGCCCCCGCCTGACGGGCGCGACTCGGACCGGCTCGACTCCTGGAAGGAGATCGCCGTCTACCTCAACCGCGGCGTCAGCACGGTCCAGCGTTGGGAACGCGATCAAGGTTTGCCGGTGTGCCGGTTCAAATCGAGCGCCAACCAGGGCTCGGTTTTTGCCTATCGCTCCGAGATCGACGAGTGGCTGGAGGGCCAAAAGCAGACCCAGCAAGCCGCGCCGAGCGAACCCCGCGCCAAGTCCTGGACCGCGCTCCCCTGGGCCGTCACCGCTTTCGCGCTGACCCTGGTCGCGCTCGGGGCTTGGATCGGCAACCGCCTCACGCGGCAACCTCCGGCCTCCGCCGTCAACTTGCGGCCGGAGCTCGTCCGGGAGTACTCGCTCGACTCTCCGCTGGCCGCGGTCTCCCCCGACGGCGAGCAGGTCGCCTACATCGACCTAGAGACGCGGGAGATCCGGCTCCGCAACCGCACCGGTTCCCAAGAGCGCACCCTGGGCGAACGCGGCGTTGGGCGGCTCGTCTGGTCGAGCGACGGCCGCCGCCTCGCCGCCGATACCCGCCCCGCCGTCGGCAAAGGCAGGCAGGTCGTCGTTTTCGACCTTCCCGCGGGCGACAGCAAGGTGATTTGGCAGGGGAAGGACCCGCACCCGCCGTTGCCCTCCGATTTCACTCCCGACTCAGATTCCGTCGTTTGCCTGGTCGACGAGCCCGACCATACCCGCCGCGTGATCACCATCTCGCTGGAGGACGGTCTCGTCAGCCGTCTCGCCCTCGCTCCGGAATTCACCGAGGACCCGCGTCTGTCGCCCGACAGCCGCTATCTCGCCTACTGGGCCTGCCCGGAACGCAACTGCGAAGTCT
Source organism: Bryobacterales bacterium (assembly GCA_965226185.1). GTDB lineage: Bacteria > Acidobacteriota > Terriglobia > Bryobacterales > UBA6623 > CBDCYS01. Next base: position 1,559,104 of record CBDDCT010000006.1, on the reverse strand, counting down.
TCGTCGTTTCGGTCCAGGGGGGGGCTCCGGTCTCGATCGCCCCGAGCCCAGCCTGGGAAAGCGTCCCGCGCTGGACTCCGGACGGGGGGCGGATCCTGTTTCTGAGCGAACGTCTCGGCGAAGGCCGAGCCGATCTCTGGAGCGTCGCCTTCGACCCCGCGACGGGCCGACCCGAGCGCGAGCCGAGCCTCGTCTTCGATCTCACCGCCCCGGTCAGCGATTGGACGCTCGGCGACCGTGGCCGGCTTTTCTTCCGGCAAGATTCTCCGCGCTCGCGGGTCTTCCTGCTCGACATCGATCCCGCGACGGGCCTGGCTCAAGGAGCCCCCGAGTCGCCCTTCGCCGCGGGCACGAGCGCTCCCACCTGGCTCGCCGACGGCGCCCGCTTGGCGATCGTTGACAACAGCCGGGGCACGCAAATCCGCGACTTCACCGGCGCGCTGCGGGAAACCGTCGACGGCCCAGTCGACGGCCTTACTTCTCGCAGACTCATTCCGGCCCCCTACGGCCGCCGCTACGCCTTCTACACCTTCGCCGCCGGCGGCGGCCGCGGCGTCTTCGTCTTCGATCCCGACGCAGGAGAGACGCGCCAGATTCACCAATTCGACGGTTTCCTCGGTCCGCCCCTGACTTGGTCGCCCGATGGAACTCGCCTGTTGTTTGCCGTCACTCGCCGCACCGAGGGCGGGTTGGTCCAGGAGATCACCGCCGCCGCAGCCGACGGAGACGACTCGATAATCCTTGCCCGCACGACCGGCCGTCCCCCCTACGCCATATGGTCGCCCGACGGACGCCAGGCCGCCTTCACCGACGGCAACTGCATCTTCGCCGTCTCCGCCGACCCCGGCCTCGAAGCCGAGCAGCCCCGCCGCATCACCTGCGCACCCTCTTCCGACGCCACCGATCCTGTCGACGGGGTCGGGCCGATGGGACAACTCGGCTGGTCCCCGGACGGGGACAAACTAGCGTGGATCGTCCACAACCCGGGCAAACAGACGATTCAACTGCGGATCGTCGACTACGCAACCGGCATGCAGAGCGTTTCCTGGGAGAGCGCTCCCGGCTACGAGCACTGGCCTTACAGTCCCCGCTGGTCCTCCGCGGGTAATCGCATCGCGTTCGAAATGCGCTACCGCCGCCGCTGGGAGATCTGGTCCCTCACCGGAGTCTCGCTGGCCCCTAGCTAAAACTGATACCGCAATCCGACTTGAACCAGCCGCGGCGCCCGCGCCCCAATCAAAAATCCCGTCTCGGGACCGCCCAGGTAAGTCTCCACATCGTCGAAATTCACCCGGTTGAACGCCTCCAAGCGCAATTGGAACCGGTGACGCTCTCCCGCCACAAAATTCTTCATCAGCGACACGTTCACCGTCGCCAGCCCCGGCTCTTCCAGAATGTTGCGCCCCGAGTTGCCCGAGGCGAAGGGCTCGAACCCGAACCGGCTCCGCTCGCAACGCGAGAGCGCGCAGGGCACGACCTCGAAATCTTCCGGATTGAACCACGGGAAGTCCAACCCTCGCCGACCGGAGCTCGGCGGCGGCTCGCCGGAACGCACGCGATTCGGTCGAGCTGATTCCCCGATATCCGGGTTAGAGCCTAACGGCCCCACCGTAAACGGAGCCCCGCTGAGCAGGCTCGTGGTCCAGCCCGCCTGCCATCCTCCCAGCAACGCTTGCCGCCAGCCGCGCGCCGAGCTCAGCCAGGCGCGGTCCCGTCCTATCGGAACCTCCCAGACCCCGGCGAAATTGAACTGATGTCGATGATCAAACGAAGAGCGGGCTCGGTCACGGCCGAGATTCTCCGTGTTGCGGACGGCGTTGAACATGTCCGACGCTTCGTCGATCGACTTCGAGAAAGTGTAATTCGCCCGCAAGAACATTCCCTGTGAGGCCCTCCGCCGCAACGAGACCTGCGCGGCGTGGTAATTCGAATTGGCGCTCATCGAATAGTACTCGACGAAGTCGAACCTCGGAAACGGCCGCGGGAAAGACTGCCCCGCGTCAAACAACTCGCGGCTCCGCAGCGGCTCGTTCAGGTTACGGGCCGTCATCAGGCGCGTGCCCTTCGAGCCGACATAGGCGGTCTCCAGGGTCGTGGCGTCGCCCAACACGCGCTCGATCGTCAGATTCCAACTCTGCAAGTACCCGGTCCGCGGATTCACCTCGAAGCCACTCGTCAGCGTATCACCCGTTCCCAGCGTCACCGCGCTCTGTTCGGGAAACGGATCAGAAAAATCCAACGGCTCGGCTCCGGCGCGGAAACGCTGCACGAGCGTTACCGGAAAACCGTCCGCCAGGCGAGCCCGGAAGGGCCCCTGCACATGTCCCGCATAGAAGATGCCGTACCCCGAACGCACGACGGTGCGCGGCATCGCACGCCAAGCGACTCCGACTCTCGGCGCGAAGTTGCTCGCGTCGGCTCGCACCAACGAATTCGGCAACCTGGCGTCTCGGGCCAGCGCGTGCAAATCCGTCAGTCCCGAAGCCGCCAGCCTCTGCTCGTAGTTGGGAATGCCGCGGCTGTCCGCAACGATGATGCGATTCTCATCCGGGATGAAGTTCGACAATCGGCCACCTCGTTCCACGAACGGCCGGTTGAGCTCCCAACGCAGGCCCAGGTTCAGAGTCAAACGCGGGCTTAGGCGCAAGTCGTCATTAACCCACAACCCATGATTGCCCGCGCGCAAGTCCGCCAGCCCTGTCTCCCTGCGGCGCACCGATTGCCACAGCGCACCCAGCAGCAAGTCGCTGACCGCGTTTCTCGAGAATGAGCCGCTAAAGACATAAGTTCCCCGCACGTCGAGGTTGCGGGGCTGATCGTAGCGCGTCCCTGAATAGCCGAAGCCCCACTTCACATCGTGTCGCCCGAGGATCCAGGCCAACTTCAGATGGACCTGGGCGTCGGAAACATCCAGCATGGTCGGTTGCGGCGGAGTCTCACCGATAGGAAAGTAACGTCTCACGTTCACGCGAGGGTAACCGAACAACTCCGGGTCCGCCGTCGGCACGACGATCCCGGTCGCGCCTGCCAGGTGCGCCCCCGACACGAGCGTGTCCATGAACATTGCACTGCCCGTATAGCCCCCATTCGCCTCCATCATCAGTCCGGAACTGAATACACGGGTGTAGCTGACCCCGAGCAAGGCGCCCGTCACGTCCCCGCCCACCCCCCAGCGGGGCAACCGCCCCCCGAACGGAACGATCCGGTTATTGACGGTTCGCTGAACCCGAAAGCTCAACCAGTCCCGCTGGGACATACGCCCGTCCAGCTTCAGCGAAGCGCTGTCTTGGTCCGTCTCGTTGTTGGCGGCGACAAGATAGTTCTTCCGCGGATCGGAAAAGTTCGGGTCCGGATAGAGATCCGCCGTCCCCTTTCCGGCCGGATGGAAGCGGCTCGCTGGGATGCGGTTGTCCGTGAAGCAGCCGTCCCGATCGGAGTCATTGCACACTCCGGGAAGCAGCGGGTCGGCGATCAGAGTCGACGAGCCCGAAAAATCCCCCGCCCGCTCCGCCACCGTCGGCACGAGCCCCCGCAGCGTGCTGCCGCGGCGATTCCGCAAGCCCTCGTAGGAGAAGTAGAAGAAGAATCGGGTCCGCCCGTCAACCAAAGAAGGGACCCTGACCGGTCCGCCGAACGCAGCCCCGAACTGGTGACGATCGTCATCCACTCGTTCGCGGTCGAAGAAGCCCCGCGCGTCGAGCGCCTTGTTGCGCAAGAACCAGAACAACGACCCGTGCGGTTGATTGCTCCCCGAGCGATAGATCGAGTTCAGGACTCCGCCCGCGTAGCGTCCGTACTCGGGCGAATAACCGGCCGTCTCCACCCGAAACTCCTGCACGGCGTCGAAGTTGGGCCGCACCACGTCGCCTCCGCCGGCGACGCTTCGCGTGCTCAACCCGTCGGCGTAGAAGTTGGTCTGGTCCGCCCGGGCGCCGTTCATGACGAAATTCGAGCCTGGTCCACCGTTGCGCGAAACCACGCCGCCCGTCAGACGCACCAGGTCAAAAAAATTTCGGTTCGGCAGCGGCAGGTTCTGAATCTCGTTATGAGTGTTCACCTCGCCCTTGATTCGGCCGTCCTCGGAATTCAACTCCGCCCGCGCGGCCCGGACGATGACCGATTCCGTGATGTCGCCGATCTCGAGCTGTACGTCGCGGCGCAGCGCCTGACCGACCTCGAGCACGACTCCCTCTTCCACTCGCCCCTTGAAGCCGTCGGCGCGGACCGTCAGCGAGTAACGTCCGGGCGGCAACTGGCGGACCGCGAAATAGCCGGTCGAATTCGACCCAGCCTCCCAAGAAACGCCCGAATCGACGTTCTGGACCGTAACCTGAGCGCCCGCCAAGATGCCGCCGCTAGAATCGGTCGCCTGCCCGACAATCGAGGCCAGCGGCTGCTGAGCCGACAGCGCGAGCGCAAGCGCCGCCGTCGACGCGCCCAACTTCATCAAGAAAAAGCAAACTCCAAATCGCTCCATATTGCTCCAGACACCCCACGCGAGCTCGCCGCCGGGTCTGTGGACAAGGTCCCCTTCGGATCTTATCTCGTTTCTCGTTGATTCAGAGAAATTTGTTACATCTTTTGCCCAGACTTGATAGCCGCGGCCGCCCCATTATGTCGCGCCAACGGTTAACTAGAAGATAGACCTTCCACACCGGAAGGCGGTCGAACTGCCTCAGGGCGGCGTCCTTTTTCATTTGCTGGGACAGCGGGCGGCTCTTGGAACCCTTGCGGCTGGAACGGCCCTGTTCCACGTAAATGCAGCGGACGGCCAGTTCGGAAACGACCTTCGGATTGACGGAATAGACGGCGCGGTCACCGGCTGCTTCCTCGCGGATGCACCTGGAGAGTAGCTGTCGGATTCGGCTCCAATCGAGCTTCCAGACCAAGACAGCCTTGAACCCGCCCTTTCGGGCGTCCTCCATCAAGCGGTGCAGCCCAGGACGGCAGGCGTTGGAACCACTCCCGGCATCTTGGTCGGCATCCGCTAGCTCCCAGCCCTGCCGTGTGGCATAGTCTCGGAGTTCGCGCAGTTGTAGCTCAGGGTTTTGGTCAGGAGTGGAAATCCGGGTGTAGCAGTAGGCGTTCACTTTCCGCCTCCCTGGTCCCCTGGGGCGCCTGAGAGTAAGAAGGATGTAGCGAGGATGTAACGGGGATGTGCTCGTTCAGCGCATTGAGCACGTTGTGCACCTTGTAGAATCAGTAACTTACAGGTGAAAAAGTGGCGGAGAGAGAGGGATTCGAACCCTCGGTAGAGTTACCCCTACACACGCTTTCCAAGCGTGCGCCTTCAACCACTCGGCCATCTCTCCGGCGCATTCAAAAAGTGGAACCCAGAAGCGGGCTAGCGCTATCCCGGCGAGCTTCTCTTGATTGTATAGGTTGTAGCCTAGCAGCCCGTGGTAAATGTGGCCGATTTCAGGCGGCGCAAGCGGGACGCAAGACGCAGGGTGGCGAGTCGAACCGAAATGGGCCGCGGGCCAGGCGCGGCCACAGCCGAAGCAAAAGCGTTCGCCGGGCCGAAAAAGACCGCCCGACTGCCTCCCAGAGCGAATCGCCGCGGGACGCGCTGCGGCCGATCGTGGCGGTGGCGCGCAAACTGGCCGTGTTACTGCACGTGCTGTGGCGGCAGGATGTGGACTTCGAGCCGTTTTACGGGGCGAATTCGCGAGCGGCAGGCTAGCCCGGATTTCTCATCGCGGGGTTGGCGGAAGGCCGCCTTTTGTGGCACAAACATAATGATTACAATATGTTTCAGCCAGCAAGAAAGCGACCCCTGCCATGACAGAGTGTACCCAAACCAGCTTCACCTTCGCCGACCATGGCCGCCGCCAGGTGGTAGCCCGTTTCGACGGCGGCATGATCACCTCCGACGGCGGCGCCATGCTGTTGCGCCAGACCGAACAGCGCAGCGGCATCGTGCGGCAGTTCGCCGCCTGCTTCCGTGATCACCGCCAGCCCGCGCAAGTCGAACACAGCGTGCGCGAGCTGGTCTCGCAGCGCGTCTACGGGCTGGCGCTGGGTTATGAGGACCTCAACGATCACGATCAGCTGCGCTCCGACCCGCTGCTGGCCCTGCTGAGCGGCAAACAAGACCTCGAAGGCAAGCAGCGCCGCCGAGCCCAAGACCGCGGCAAGGCGGGCGCCGGCAAGAGCACTCTCAACCGCCTGGAGTTGACCCCGGCCAAGGCCGGCGCGCAAAGCCGTTACAAGAAGATCGTTCTCGACACGGGCGCGGCCGACCGTCTGCTGACCTCGCTCTACATTCAATCGCAGCCGTGCCAGCCCGAGCGCATCGTGCTCGATCTCGACGCCACCGACGACGCGCTGCACGGCCGCCAAGAGGGGCGCTTTTTTCACGGCTACTACGGACACTATTGCTACCTGCCGCTCTACATTTTCGCCGGGGACCAGTTGCTGTGCGCGCGCCTGCGGCCGTCCAACATCGACGCCTCGGCGGGGTCGCTCGAAGAGGTCCGGCGCATCGTCGAACAACTGCGGCGGGTGTGGCCCGAGGTCGAGATCCTGCTGCGGGCCGACAGCGGTTTTTGCCGCGACGAGATCATGAGCTGGTGCGAGAACCAGGGCGTGGATTACGTGTTCGGACTGGCGAAAAACGAGCGTTTAGAGCGCCTGATCAAGAGACGGATGAAGCTGGCGCGGCGGCGTTTCGCCAAGAGGGGCAAGGCGGCCCGGGCGTTCGGGGATTTCCGCTACCGCACGCGAACCAGCTGGGCGCGGGGGCGCAGGGTGGTGGCCAAGGCGGAGTATCTGGCGAAGGGCGAAAACCCGCGTTTCGTGGTGACGTCGCTGACGCCCAAGCAAGCGGCGGCGCAACACTTATACGAGACGATCTACTGCGCCCGCGGAGAGATGGAGAACCGCATCAAGGAGCAGCAGCTGGGGCTGTTCGCCGACCGCACCTCGACCGCGCTATTGCGGTCGAATCAGATCCGCTTATATTTTTCATCGATCGGGTACTGTTTGCTGGAGACGCTGCGGCGGCTGGGGTTGGCGGGGACGAAGATGGCGCGGGCGCAATGCACGACGATCCGGCTGCGGTTGTTGAAGATCGGAGCGCGCATCCGGATCACGGCGCGCAAAGTGTGGATTTCGCTGGCGACGGGATACGCCTGGGCGGGGGTGTTCGCCCAAGCGTATGAGAATCTCGAACGGGGGGAGCCGCGGCGCTGCTGAAAACGGCAAGGCGAGTTCAAGTAATACTTGAAGCACACAGGGCTCGACAGGGGCGGCAATCGAGGTTTGCCCAAAAACAGACGAAAAACGCCTCGGCCAGGGTCGCGGACAGCATGCCGGGCCGTTTCTGCCCCACGGCGGCCCCGCCGAGAGGCGATGCCGCCTCAAGACCATGAAATCCCATCCCGCGCGCCCCGCCAACCCCGTTTTCGGGAATCGATGAGAAATGCGGGCTAGCTTCAGCCGGATGAGTTTTTGAGACAGTAGAGAGTCTTGGAGACGGTAGAGAGTCTTGGAGACGGTAGAGAGTCTTGGAGACGGTAGAGAGTCTTGGAGAGCGAAAAAGGAAGGCGGCTCCGAAAACAAGGCGGCCCGAAGGAGGCAAGCAGGAACGTCGCGTCGAAGCAGGATGGAGGAACCGCGGCGGTGCAGGGACAGACCGAGTTCGCGGCGACTGCGAATCCGCGCCCGGCCCGAAGAGGCCGAGACAGAGAGAGCAGCGCCGCTAGATCGAACTTCATAGAGCACCGCGTCCTCAGCGACGACCAACGAGTGCGGATGGAAGCCCGGTCGAACATCCCATCATCTGAAAGTTCCTCACTCCTCCCTTGACAATGACGAGCCTCCTCATCGAAGGCGTGGACGGGACTCCAAGCTCGCGGGCGGGTCCCAGCCCGCGCCCTTCCCCGCGCCTGCATCTCCATCCCGTCCACCCCGCAAACCCTTTTCTTCCGCGGCTCCTTCGCGTTACGGTAAGAAGATCGTGGAAGGCGGTAGATCCAAGCGTTCAGACACCGGACGCCGCGTGGAAGCGTTTACAGGGGACAATCTCGGCGCGAGACGCATCTGGGTCGTTACTGTCCTGATCGTCATCCTGCTGGTCTTTGTCTACAGAGTAGTTTCGACCTACTACGTTTTCACAAACGTAACCGACGCTCCCTGGCACATTAGTGCCGGCCTCGAATATCTGCGTACCGGCAACTACGATTATGAGCCTCAGCACCCGCCGCTGGCGCGCGTGGCTCTCGCAGTCCTGCCGTATTGGCTGGAAGATCTCCGGCTTGGCGACTTTAGCGCGCCATGGTCAGGTGACTGGCTCAACCGGGAGCTTGACTTCTACTGGTACACGCTGGCGCTTGCGCGGGTGGGAAATCTTGTGTTTGCCATACCGCTTCTGGTCGTGGTTTTCGTCTGGAGCCGCGATCTTTTCGGTCCCATCGGCGGACTCGTGGCTGTTCTGGCCGCCTCCTGCTCGCCGAATTTACTGGCACATAGCGGAGTTACTGCTTTAGATATTGGAAATGCGGCAACCGTCTTCGTAGCGGCCTATTTTTTGTGGCGGTGGAGCCGGGAGTCCGGGTGGCGCTACTGCCTGCTGGCTGCCCTGTCGGTGAGCGCGGCGGTGACAACCAAGTTTTCCGCCCTGGTTTTCTTGCCTCCGATCGCGGCGGGCTATTACCTGATGGGAAGGCGAGACCGCCCTCGTTCGACGCCTTCGGATCGGGCGAGTCTTGGGGTCGCTTTCGTGCTAACGGTTGTGATGCTCTGCTGGGCGGTTTATGGGTTCGACTTCGGCCGCGTACCCGAACGCACGGGGGACGAGACTGCGCTGGCAGCGACCATCGGTTCGATGACCCTGCCGGCGCCACAATTTTGGCGAGGGATACTCGATGTCGTCGAACACCACGAGAAAGGACATTACGGTTTTCTCATGGGCGAGATCTCGGAACACGGCTGGTGGTACCTGAATTATGCACTGCGGCGTGGACCTGAGGAGGGCTGAGCCGCAAGGGACCATTGGGAACCCCCGAAAACATGGGGTAAAAAGGTAGGCTGGCAAAGATCCCAGCTTCGCCAGCCAACCCCAAGGAGGTCACCCACATGGTTACCAGACGAAAACAGCATAGCTCCCAAAGGCCCGTCCAACAAGGCCCAGCCGTGACGGCCTCGCGACCCAATAAAATCGGGGCTTCGACGCCTTACCACTTCCGCGGCAAGAAGCCGACTCCCTACGGCGGCTTTCTGCCGGTGGTCGGGAGGGCGCTGATCTGAGAGCCTGGCTATGCGCTATGCATAAAATTTTATGCACTAGCCGTAACGCACTGGAAACACGTCACTTCCGAGCGAGGTTTTGACGACGCGGAATCTGGGCGGGAAGGGAAACCGGGGACGGAGAAGCCAAAAGACCAGTTGCCGAGCTACCACCTCACGACGACCGCCAACCCGCTACGAACGCAGCCACACTCGCAAAGTGAATCTGTGCATAATTCAGGTGGTATTACTTTCCAATTGCCGTCGCGCTCAAGACCACGCCGGCGCTGTTGATCCTGGCGGCTCTCGGAGTTGTCCTCGCCTTGCGGAGATCCGAGCGCGCACTCGCGGGTCCTGCCCTCGTGTTGGGTTGGCCGATCGTGGTGATCCTAGCGGTGGGCATGATCAGCAATCTAAACATAGGTATTCGGCATGTGCTTTCCCTATATCCTTTCCTGGCCGTTCTTGCGGCCGCGGCTTTCGCGGGTGAACGCAGCCTGACGTTCCGCACCCGCATCACGATCCCGGCGCTGCTCTTGCTCGGCCTGCACGTGGCCGATTCCTTAGCTGTGCATCCGGATTATCTTGCCTATTTCACACCTGTCGTTCGAGGAAATGAAAAGGAATATCTAGTCGACAGCAACCTCGACTGGGGCCAGGACTTGGGCCGTCTCGCCAAGTTCGTGCGCGAGAATCGCATCCCGGCGATCCTGCTAGCCTACGAGGGCGACGAACATGCCGCCAAGTTTGGCATTAGCAATAGTCTCCTCCCCCCGAATCATCCCGACTGCTGCTGGATCGCGGCGGGCGCCAACCGACTGAAAGGGATCGGCCCCAATCTGTCAATGCTCGATAAGCGAGAGCCGTTTGCCCAAGTAGGCAAATCAATCTGGGTCTATAAGCTCAGCGGTGATGAGATCTACTCGATCAAGTAATGACCGGTTTGCTCGCAAGAAGCACGGGCGCCACCACGAGAGCCAACTTGATCCAAGCTAGACATCGGCCGAATCCGGGACGAACAAGATCGCCTCTTCCTGTCTGCCTAACGGCCCAACGCCTCCCGGAGCGCCCCTTCCAGCTCCGGGTATCGAAACGAGAACCCTATTTTTTCAGCCGCTTTGGGGAGCACGCGTTTGCTCGACAGCAACTCGGCGGAAAACCCTCCCAGGGCGATCTTCAACGCGAAGGCCGGAGCCGGCATGAACGCCGGCCGCCGCAGTAGCTTCCCAAGAACCCGCGCGAATTCCTTCTGGCGCACCGGGTTCGGAGCCGCTCCGTTCACCGCGCCGCTGAAATCACCCTCCAGCAGTTGGATCATCATCCCGGCCAGATCGTCGCGGTGGATCCAAGACCACCACTGCCGGCCCGAGCCCAGCGGGCCGCCCGCTCCTAACTTGAAAGGCAAAAGCATCGCTTCTAAAGCGCCGCCGCCGGAGGCGAGCACAACCGATACTCTGGGAAGAACAACCCGCACGCCAAGCCGTTCAGCGGCGACGGCTTCACTCTCCCACTCTCGCGAAAGCCCGGCGAGAAAGTCGTCGCCAGGCGCTGACTCCTCGCTCAACTCTTCATCCCCGCGGTCACCGTAGTAGCCGATCGCGCTAGCGGAGACCAAGACTTTGGGGCGGGATTGGAGGCGGGCGATGCCTGCGACGAGATTTCGCGTGCCGATGATCCGGCTGTCACGGATAGCCGCCTTCTTGGCGGCATTCCAGCGGCCCTGCACGGTTTCTCCGAGCAAGTGGATGACTCCGCCGACCCCATCGAATGCTTCTACCGGTGCGGGCTCGTTGGTCGGCTGCCAACTAAAGGCCTGATCGATGAGGGGAAGCCTTTGCTTGGCAGTGAACCCGTTTCTAGAGAGCGCCGCGACGGAATGCCCGCGCTCCTTCAGCACCTCGCAAAGTCTGCGGCCAACGAATCCGGTGGCCCCCGTGACTAAGACTTTCATTGGTCCGAGCTAACCTGCTTTCCCGCCACCCACCAGCGGCGCGGCCACTTCGGGCGCAAAGGTTGGCGGCGGATGCCTCATCCTAACAATGATTCTAGCCGGTCCAGACAATGGGGATGCACTTTTGACCAAGAACCGCAAAGCACTCGGAGCTGTCCGGCCAAGTTGGCTGTCTGTTGCCGCGCACGGCGAGGCAGCGGCTAAGCTATAGACGGGGCCAATCTGAAACGCCCCGGCTCCGAGAACGGACGTGAACCTGGGACGCATTCTTATCTTTGCCGGATTAGCCCTTGTTGCCGCTGGCCTGCTCGTCATGCTTGGCGCCAAACTCGGTTTACCTCGGCTGGGCCGTCTGCCGGGTGACTTTGTCTACCGCGGCAAGAACTCTGTCTTTTACTTCCCCATAGTCACGTCGATTCTTCTGAGTATTGTCCTGACGCTCGTCATTTCGTTGTTCCGGCGCCATTGACTGTTCCGGGAGCAGCTCGTGAATGTCACGGTTTCCCCCGACGCTGAACGCCGTCTGACCGGCGTGCATGGAAACGTGATTCAGGAAGTTCTGGCGACCTAGCGCGGGCTATTCCGCCACCCGCAAATCGTTGCGCGGCCAAGGCTTCGTCCGCACTCGGCAGTGCCGTCAAGCCGCCGTCGAGGACCTCCGGCCCCCCGGGTTTCAGGTCAGCGGCCCCGCCGGTATTCGCACGAAGAAAAAGTCCGCACCCCCTTGCCATACCACCACCGTTTGGCCTAACGTCAAACGCATGATCAAACGCACCTGGATACTTCACCTCGCGGCGGCGTGCAGCCTTGCTCAGTCCAGCGAGCCGATCGTGATCGACTATGGAACGGTCCTGTCGCAGCAGAACGGCAATCGGCACCACATCACGACCCGCCAGGAATGCCGCTCCGTGGTGTTGGGAAGCGACGAAACTGCTTTCACGGTCGGCGTCGAGTCCAATGGCAGCAACCTCTTTAACGCCACGCGCCAGTTCATTGCGCTCAACGCTTGGAAGGGCGATCACTGGGTGGCGCTCGGCAAAGTCAGCGAGCGTGACGGCTACGTCTACACGCCCGCCATGGCCGCCGACACCCAAGGCGGCGTTTGGATCGCCTGGTCGCAGTTCAACGAAATCGAGCAAGACTGGGACGTCTACGCTCGCCACTTCCACGGCTCGCGCTTCGGAAAGCTCACCCGCGTCAGCTCGAACCGCGGCCCCGATACGCGGCCCTCCGTGCTTGTGCGCCCCGACGGCTCGCCCATGGTCGCCTGGGAAGCCGGCGCCAAAGGTTCCGTCCAAATCATGACCGCTGTCTTTCGCGATGGGGCCTGGCACGAGGAAGCGGCAACCGGCACCGCCGCTTTCAACTTCCGCCCCACCCTCGCCGCCGGCCGTGACGGAACCATCTGGCTCGCTTGGGATCGCTGGGTCAACGGCGACTACGACGTCTACGTCCGAACCCAACAGAATGGCAATTGGTCCGGTGAAACCGCCGTCCTCGCCAGTGACGCGGACGAGCAACGCCCCGCTATCCGCGTCGCGCCCGACAACACCGTCTGGATTCACGCCGGCAAGCGCGTCGTTGGCCTCAAGGACGGCAAACGCCATAAGCTTCCCGAAACCGCCGAGTCTTTCGTGGCCGGACTTGAAACTCTGGACGAATTCCAAATCGACCCTCACGGCCGCATGTGGTTTTTTTCCGAAACAAGACCTGACGGCATGACCGGCAACGTGGCGCCGCCCTTGGGGGAGACCGCCGCGGCCTGGTTCGACGGACGCAGCCTGCATCCCTTCACCTACGGCTCCGGCATAGGCTACCGAGCGCCTGTGTTCGACCCGGAAGGGGCCTTCTGGCATGCCACTCAATGGACTGTCCTGCGCGCCCGGGAAGACGCCATGGCAAGCAACCGAGCCGCGGCCATCGTTGGACGCGAGATCTCGGGTCCCCTCGCCGAAACCAAGCTTGACAAACCTGCCCCCGCCCACGTTCCCCATTTCCAACTCGAACTTGACGGCGAGACCTACACCCTCTACTGGGGCGAGCAGCACACTCACTTGCGCGAGCGCCCCACCGACCGCATTCTCGAGTTCTGGATCGACCGCTACTACTTGAACGCCTGGCATCGCGGCGTGCTCGATTTCGCCGCCGCTTCCGACCATGATTGGCAATCGATGACCAACTCGAAGTATCGCTTTGAACAGGCCTACGCCAACACCATCGGCAAACGCGGCGAGTTCGAGGGCTTCAGCGGATATGAATGGAGCGGCGACCGCTTCGCCCGCCGCCGATACGGCGACCGCACGATCGTCTACACCCGCGACTACTCGACCGTCTTTCGCATTACCGACCCGGCGAGCGACACGCCGGCTGAGCTGCACGGCAAGCTTGCCGCCATCGATGCGCTGGACTGGGTCCACCATGTGGGCGCGCCGTGGGCCGTGATGGACTGGAGCCTCCACGATCCGGTTGCCGAGCCCGTCATGGAGATCACCTCCAACCACGGAATCTATGAGACCTATGACCGCGCCCGCGCCGTCCCCGACTGGCTGCGGCGCGAGCCCGTCGGCGACAGCTCGATCCAAGCCGGCCTCGGCCAGGGGAAGAAATTTGGCTTTGTCGGCAGCAGCGACCGCCACGGCGGAATCAGCGGATACGCCACGGGAATGCTGGGCGCCTACACCAAGGACCTCACTCGCGCCTCGATTCTCGAAGCCCTGCGCGCCCGCCGCACCTTGGCGGTCCGCGGAGGCGAGCCCACGCTGGTCGACTTCCGCCTCAACGGAGTCTTGCAGGGCGGCGAAGCCGAAGCGCAAAGCAGTGGCCAGAACCTCAGTGTCAGAGTCCAGGCCCAATCCCCCATCGACTACATCGAAGTCATTCGCGACGGCCAATATATCTACACCCACCACCCCGAAGGCGACGTAAAACAGACCGACTTCACCTACCGCGACACCGCCCCGGCGAAACCTGGAACCTACTACTACGTCCGCGCCTGGATGAAAGGTCAAATGACACTGCTGGACGGCCGAAAATCCGGCAAGTACGCCTGGAGTTCGCCGGCGTGGCTGAAGTAGACGTGTTCAACAAAGGATAGCTCCAGTTTCGAGGCGAAGATTCAGAGCTCCCGATTTAGTTTCCATCGCCATGTCTAAACCCACCGCCTTTGAGCGGTCAGCTTCGAGCGAGGGTTTTGAACAGAGCCGCGCCCGCGAGGGTGCGGTCCAGTCTGGCGGTGACCGCTTTCCTCTGGGGTCCGATGCACTGAGTACCCTTGACTACCCTTGACCGCACCCTCGCGGGCGCGGCTCTGTTGCGGCCAGGTGAACAAAACGCTGGCCGTGGAGCCGATTTGCCCGATGCTATACTGGGCTCTGCTTTATGGCGGCAAGAAAGAAACGACCGGTTCACAACAACTACATTCTGATCATCTTCGATAGCTGCCGCTACGATTCCTTTATTCGGGGGCGTCCGAAGGTGATTCGCCAGCTTGGGAAGGTGGAGAAGCGCTGGTCCTATGCTTCCTGGACGGCGCCTTCGCACTTCAACCTGCTGATGGGGTTGCTGCCTCATCAAAGTCCCAAGAACGTCTTTGCGTCCGAGTACTACAAGAAGGACTTCTTCAAGTACAACGAGCGGCTTGGCGCGAACGATATCGAGTTCAAATCGCTTGTGCCGAGGCTCTACTTCCCGCTGTTTCTTAGGGACAAAATGGGCTACCGGACGCATGCCCGGGTGTCGCTGCCGGTGCTCAATCCACGGACGATCCTCAACCAGGGCTTCGATACATTCCGGCTGATGAGCAAGCACAACGACATGCGGGCCATGCTCAAGGAGATGACCTTTCCCGAGGACCGCCCGTCGTTCTATCTGCTGAATGTCGGGGAGACCCATTACCCCTACGCACTACCGGACGAACCGCCCGAGGACTGGCCGCGTATCAGCGGAGTCCACGGAGTCTTCAAGCACCTGGACGATCACGTTGTCGGCGGAAAACTGAAGAAAACCAAGCAAAAGTTCTTCGACGACAAGAAGATGAAGGAGCTGCAGCGGCGCCAGATCGGGGCGGTCAAGTATCTGGACCGTGTCATCGAAGAGCTGTTCGACATGGTCCCCAAGAACACCTACATCACGATCACGGCCGATCATGGAGAATTGTTTGGTGAAGAAGGCTACTTCGGCCACGGTCCCATCCAGCATGAAAAAGTCCTGGAAGTGCCGTTTGTAGAGGGCAAGCTGCGGTGAGGCCGAGCCCGCCAAGACTTTCCGCCGGGTGCTTGGTTCATCGTGCCTGGCCGTTCGCGCTGTGGGCTTTCGCGTCGTGCACGACGGCCCTTTATCTCTCGGCGAATCACCCGCTTCCGGCCGCCGAAAACCTTCGGCTGGCCTATATCGGGCCGGGCGCGGGATTTGCCTTCCTGGGGTCGTTTCTCAGCCTGCTGATTGCCTTCATTCTGGGGGCAGCCTCGCTGCTGATCTGGCCTTTCCGGGTGGCCTGGCGAGCGCTGACCCGCCGCAAGGGCCTCAAGAAAGCCCGCGTCCGAAAAATTATTTTTGTGGGGCTGGACGGGCTCGACCCGGATCTCTCGGAGCGCTTCATGGCCGAGGGCAAAATGCCTCACTTGGCGAAGCTGCGCGAGCAGGGCGCCTACAGCCGGCTGCGGACGACGTTCCCGCCGCTCTCGCCGGTGGCTTGGTCAACCTTCGCCACTGGCGTTAATCCCGGCAAGCACAACATGTATGACTTCCTGAACCGCAGCATGAGGACCTACGTGCCGGAACTTTCCTCCTCGCGGGTTCGCGAGCCCAAGAAGTTTCTCAAGATCGGAAAATGGCGAATCCCTTTGGACAAACCGACGGTCGAGCTGTGCCGCAAGAGCCGCACGTTTTGGAGCATTCTTGGCGAGCATCAGGTCGGATGCACGGTGCTGCGAGTCCCCATCACCTTCCCGCCGGAGAAGTTCGACGGCAAGCTGCTCTCGGCGATGTGTACGCCGGACCTGCTCGGGACGCAAGGCACGTTCCACGAGTTCTCTACCGCGCTGGAGGAGGCTTCGTTTGAGTCCGGAATGCGCTTTCCGCTGCGCCGTAATGGAAAGGCTTTGCACGGAACGATCGAGGGTCCGTCCAATCCAATCAAAGAGACGGGGCCGATGAAGATCGATTTTCAGATTACGCCCAACGGCGCGGACGGAACGGCGACGCTCGAAATCGAGGGGAAATCCCACGCACTGAAACGCGACGAGTACTCTCCCTGGATTCAATTGACGTTCCGGGCCGGGATGGGCGTGAACGTGCGGGGCGTGGCGCGATTTCGGATTACCGCGACCGAGCCCGAGTACTCGGTTTACGTCACGCCGATCAATCTCGATCCCGAAAGTCCGGCGCTGCCGATTTCGCATCCGACATACTACGCCACTTACCTCGCCAAGCTGCTCGGCACCTACTCGACGCTGGGGCTGGCCGAGGACACCTGGGCGCTCAATGAGCGGGTGATCGACGAGCAGGGGTTTCTCGATCAGGCCTACTCGATTTTCGAAGAGCGCAAGTCGATGTTTTTTAGTGCTCTAGAAAAAACGAAGCAGGGGGTCGTGGCTTGCGTTTTTGACACCAGCGACCGCGTGCAGCATATGTTCTATCGCTACCTGGAGCCCGATCACCCGGCCCACAAAGCGAACGGCGCCGGGGCCGGCAATTACGCGGGCGTGATCGAGGATCTCTATCAGCGCATGGACGACATCGTGGGAAAGACGCTGGCGCATGTCGACGACGAGACGGTGCTGTTCGTGCTCTCCGACCATGGCTTCAAGTCTTTTCAGCGCGGCGTGAATCTCAACGTTTGGCTGCTCGAAAACGGCTACTTGCATCTCAAGAATGATGCACGCGAAGGCGAACCTTATTTGCGAGACGTCGATTGGAGCCGCACGCGAGCCTACGTCTTCGGGCTGGCGGGCGTCTACATCAATCAAAAAGGCCGCGAAGCTCAGGGCATCGTCGCGCCCGGCGAGGAAGCCAGGGCCCTCAAGAAGGAACTGGAGGAAAAACTCACGGGCTTACTCGACGACGAGCGCAACACGGTCGCCATTCAGCGCGCCTACACCAAAGAGAGTGTCTACAAGGGACCCTACGCCGGAGCGGCGCCCGATGTCGTGATCGGTTACAACGTCGGCTATCGCAATTCCTGGTCGGCGGCGACGGGCACGGTAACGGCGTCGGTTTTCGAGGACAATACAAAGGCCTGGAGCGGGGACCATTGCGTCGATCCTCCGATGGTCCCGGGGGTTGTCTTTTGCAATCGCAAGTTCGAGAGAGAAGATCCGGGAATCGAGGATCTCGCGCCGACGACGCTTACGTTGTTCGGGCTCAAGCCCCCCGAATACATGGATGGCCACGATCTTGCCGTAGCCGCGAAGACGGAGCCCCGACCGTGAGGGAGGGGTTAGCCGCATCGCCGCGCCTCATCCGCCAGCGGTCACGCTCCACCTTACACGCAACCTTAATCTGTGCGCTAGCCGCTGTTGTAGCGGCGGCAGCCCCGGGCTGCGGACACTCCCCAGCCTCGTCGACCGACAAGCGAATGGTCATTCTCGGGGTCGATGGCATGGACCCCAAGTTCCTGGAGCGCCACTGGGACGATCTGCCGAACCTGAAACGTCTCAGCGAGGAAGGCGGCTTCAAGCCACTCGCGACGACGATTCCTCCACAAAGTCCCGTGGCCTGGTCCACCGTGACAACAGGCCTGGATCCCGGCGGCCACGGCATTTTCGATTTCGTTCACCGCGATCCTTTCACGCGCTTGCCTTTTTCGTCGATGGCGCAAACCGCCGAGGCCGAAGAAACCTGGGAGGTCGGTGAGTACGTGATTCCGCTGTCGCCGGGCGAGATCAGCTCTCACCGCGAAGGCGACCCGTTTTGGCCCATGCTGACGGAAAAGGGCGTCCCGGTCACGATGATCCGCATGCCGGCGAATTTTCCGCCGGTCGAGAGCGACGCTCATTCGCTGTCGGGCATGGGTACTCCCGACATGCGGGGAACGTTTGGCACTTTCACGTTCTTCACCGATGATCCGTCCGAAAAAACACGCTCGGTTCCAGGAGGAGAAATCGTTCGCGTTCCTCCATTCCGTCACCACACGGAACTCGCCCTGGAAGGCCCGGTCAATTCGTTTCTCAAGAGCCGGCCAGTGTCGTCGGCGCTCATCACCGTTCATCGTGACCCGGCTGAAGCGGTAGCGCGTTTCGACGTGGATGGCCAGACGATCGTTCTCCAGCAGGGAGAGTGGTCGGAATGGATTCACGTTCGGTTCCCCCTTCTTGGAGACGTGATGGGGGCTTCCGGGATTGTTCGTCTTTACTTGAAGCAGGTTCGGCCGACTTTTCAGCTCTATGTAACTCCGGTCAACATTGATCCGAGCGCGCCCGAGCTTCCAATCTCGACGCCGGATTCCTACAGCAGCGAGATGGCCGCCGACGTCGGGCTCTTCTACACGCAAGGCATGGCCGAGGACACGAATGCATTTCGCGAAGGAGTGCTGTCGGTCGAAGAATTCATCGAACAGACGACGAAAGTCCAGGACGAAAGCATCGCGCTGTTTCACCGTGAGTTCGCCCGGTTCGAGAGCGGTTTATTCTTTTATTACTTTTCGAGCGTGGACCAGAATGCTCACATGCTTTGGGGGAAATACGAGACGGAACTGCTGGAGTTCTACAAGGCGATTGACGAGGTTGTCGGTGAAACGATGTCACGGATCGACGAGTCGACAACGCTGATCGTCATGTCGGACCACGGTTTTACCCGCTTTGACCGCGCGGTCCATTTGAATACGATCTTGATGCGCGAGGGTTTCCTCACCCTCGATGACCCGCGCAACACTGGCGACGAGGAGCTGTTCCCGCACGTCGATTGGTCACGCACGCAGGCCTACGCGATGGGGGTCAACAGCCTTTACCTGAACCGCCTGGGGCGCGAGCGGGGCGGTATTGTCTCCGAGGGCGAGGAAAGCGAAGAGCTGATTGCGCGCCTGACCGAAAGGCTGTTGGCGTTTCGCGATCCCGATACCGGAGAGCAGGTCATTGAAGAAGTCAGCGTACCGGCGAGGGACTACCAGGGAACGAATTTGAAGTATGCGCCGGACATGATCATCGGCTACCGGCCGCCTTATCGCTCCTCCTGGGAAACGCCGCTCGGGGCCGTGCCGGCGGAAACGGTCGTGGATAACGAAGAGGCCTGGATTGGGGACCACTGCGTGGCGCCGAAATTCGTGCCGGGCGTTTTCCTCAGCAACAGGAAGAGTCAGGTCTCCGATCCCAAGCTGCATGATTTGACCGTCACGATTCTCAGCGAGTTCGGCGTACCGCCGGGCGAGGGCATGATCGGGCGGCCGCTGTTTTAGGCGCAATAGGCGTTTAGGCGTTTAGCGCGTCCGAATCGACAAGAAATTGTCGCTGTACGTCTTCAGGCGGCGATGCCGATTTCAGCGAACAGCCCTTGCATTCCGACTTGGAGCCGTTCGTAGTGTTGATCCAGGACCGTGGCGATATTCGGTTTTGGCCCGCGTTTGAGTTGGCAGCTGTTGGCCAGCAAGGGCTGGATCACTAATTGTTCCTCAGGATCACCAAAGCGGCCATGGCACGCAGTCGGGTGCGGGTCGGCGCGAGCTGAACCCGCTACTGCGTAACAGCGATGGAACTTTCAGTGCCCGCAAAGCCGCTCTCATCAAGTCGGCCCTCGGTGGCGGATTCTTCGCCGTCCAATGGTGGATCGCCCGCAGGAATCCGCACACGAACCACTACAAGGCGTTTACGATGGCAACCCGCGCCGCCGCTGCCGGGCTTGGGGTGGTCGCGGCCCGAAATTACGGAGTGAGCAAAATCGCGCAACAGGACCTGACCGCGGCGGCACATCCGTATCTGAGGTCCGCAACGGTCACGAAGCGGTAGGGACTGACTTAGACATCTGCATTCTGGTGGGGAAGCAACGCAGTCCGAGGGGGGCCGCCATCGACCTGGAGCGGCCCCCCTGTGATCGGACCTCCCGGAGCCGCGACCGTCAGGGAGGGGTTAGCCGCTCCCGCGCACCTCATCCGCCAGTGGCCGCGCTCGCCCTGTTGATTGCGGCCAGTCCGCTTTCGTTTCTTGTTGAACTGAATCAGCCACCGCTGCCCGGCGAGGATCGCGCCTCCCGATTTGAGGTTTTCCCGCAGCGTTCGTATCATAGAGTCCAAGGAATCTACCATGCTGACTTGGGCACTTGTTTTCCTGCTCCTCGCTCCCGCAGCTCTGCCACAACGGCCGAAGGAGCCTCGTTTGCCAAGCGGGAAATCGCGCAATTTGGCCATCCTCAAAGAAGACTTCGAGCGCTCGAAGAAGGACATCGCCGAAATCCTGCGATTGGCGAAGGAACTTCAGGAGGAGGTCGAAAAAAACGAGGAGTTTGTGATCGACCTGCGAAGCATACGGAAAGCAGAGCGGATCGAGAAGCTGGGCAGGAACATTAAGAACCGCATGAAACGCCTGCAGTGAGTTTGGCGCGCCTCGGCTTTGAATCCAGACGTTTCAGCTGTGGCCGTGCCCAACCCCCAGCGCCGAGACCAGTCTCGGCGCGGCAAGCCGAGAGCTTGCGCTACATGACTGGAGCGTTCGTCTCATCCGGTCACCGCGAAGCTGCTAGACTTTTGTAGCACTCAAGCCCCTATGCCCAACTCTTCTGTCTTTTCGAAGCTGACCAAATTCGCATCCTCCATCGCTCCAGGCGTTTTTCTCATCGGCTATGTGATCGGCACCGGCAGCGTCACAACGATGGCCGCGGCCGGGGCGAAATACGGGCTCTCGCTGATCTGGACTTGCTTTCTCGCGTCGTTTTTCACCTACATCATGTTCGTGGCGATCAGCAAGTCGACGATCGTCACCGGCAAGACGCTGCTCTACAACTTCAAGGTGAACTTCGGCGCTGGTGTCACGATCTTTCTGATCGCGGGCCTGATGACGACCCAAATCGCTTCGATCATCGGGGTGATGGGAATCGTGACCGAGGTGATTGCTGACTTCTCCAAGCAGTTCACCGCCAGCGAAGCGGGAATCGACACTTTGCATTCGGCGATATTCTTCACGCTGCTGCTTTTGTCGCTGTTCTGGTTCGGGCGGCACAAAGCCTTTCTCGAAGCTCTGGCGATTCTGGTGGCGCTGATGGGGCTGTCATTCGTGGTCACGATGTTTATGGTGCTGCCCGCCCCGGTCGAGTTTCTCCGCGGCATGGCGCCTAGTGTCCCCAGCGAAGGTAACGCCGCGCTTTTGATTGCCGGGATGGTCGGCACCACCATGGCGGGAGTTTGTCTCGTGACCCGAAGCACGCTGGTCATCGAGAAAGGCTGGACACCGAAAGACTTCGGGATCGAACACCGCGATTCCTTCGTGTCGGTGACCCTGATGCTTGTCATCAACGTCGCCATCATGGCTTCGGCGGCCGGAACGATGTTTGTCCGCGGTCTGGAAGTCAACCACGCCGTCGACATGATTCAGGCGCTCGAGCCGTTGGCGGGTCAGCTTGCCGCGACGCTGTTCGTGTTGGGTATCGTCTCGGCCGGGATGTCGTCGCTGTTCCCGAACTATTTACTGGGACTGTGGCTGCTATCCGACTACTTCGACACGCCCAGGGACACGCGGAGGCCGGGCTACCGCGCGCTGGTGCTCGCCTGCGCTTCGGTGGGACTGGTCATTCCGCTGTTCGGCGGCAGCCCGGTGGCGATCATGATTGCCTCGCAGGCGCTGAGCCCCTTCATCATGCCCCTGATGACGGTCCTCATCGTGGTCTTGTTGAACAAGAAGGCAGTCATGGGAGAGTACGCCGGAGGAAGGCTGCTGAACGCCGGTCTCGGGGTCACGGTGGTGTTCACCCTCTACATGCTCTACACCGCGGTCATCGGTTTCCTCGCAATGTAGCGCGTGGCGCACGCATTCTTATGTGCCACGGCGCCATTCGTGGCGGCGTTGTCCCTAGCCCGGTACCGTATTCCGAGCTGAGCTAGCCCGCATTTCTCATCGATTCCCGAAAACGGGGTTGGCGGGGCGCGCGGGATGGGATTTCATGGTCTTGAGGCGGCATCGCCTCTCGGCGGGGCCGCCGTGGGGCAGAAACGGCCCGGCATGCTGTCCGCGACCCTGGCCGAGGCGTTTTTCGTCTGTTTTTGGGCAAACCTCGATTGCCGCCCCTGTCGAGCCCTGTGTGCTTCAAGTATTACTTGAACTCGCCTTGCCGTTTTCAGCAGCGCCGCGGCTCCCCCCGTTCGAGATTCTCATACGCTTGGGCGAACACCCCCGCCCAGGCGTATCCCGTCGCCAGCGAAATCCACACTTTGCGCGCCGTGATCCGGATGCGCGCTCCGATCTTCAACAACCGCAGCCGGATCGTCGTGCATTGCGCCCGCGCCATCTTCGTCCCCGCCAACCCCAGCCGCCGCAGCGTCTCCAGCAAACAGTACCCGATCGATGAAAAATATAAGCGGATCTGATTCGACCGCAATAGCGCGGTCGAGGTGCGGTCGGCGAACAGCCCCAGCTGCTGCTCCTTGATGCGGTTCTCCATCTCTCCGCGGGCGCAGTAGATCGTCTCGTATAAGTGTTGCGCCGCCGCTTGCTTGGGCGTCAGCGACGTCACCACGAAACGCGGGTTTTCGCCCTTCGCCAGATACTCCGCCTTGGCCACCACCCTGCGCCCCCGCGCCCAGCTGGTTCGCGTGCGGTAGCGGAAATCCCCGAACGCCCGGGCCGCCTTGCCCCTCTTGGCGAAACGCCGCCGCGCCAGCTTCATCCGTCTCTTGATCAGGCGCTCTAAACGCTCGTTTTTCGCCAGTCCGAACACGTAATCCACGCCCTGGTTCTCGCACCAGCTCATGATCTCGTCGCGGCAAAAACCGCTGTCGGCCCGCAGCAGGATCTCGACCTCGGGCCACACCCGCCGCAGTTGTTCGACGATGCGCCGGACCTCTTCGAGCGACCCCGCCGAGGCGTCGATGTTGGACGGCCGCAGGCGCGCGCACAGCAACTGGTCCCCGGCGAAAATGTAGAGCGGCAGGTAGCAATAGTGTCCGTAGTAGCCGTGAAAAAAGCGCCCCTCTTGGCGGCCGTGCAGCGCGTCGTCGGTGGCGTCGAGATCGAGCACGATGCGCTCGGGCTGGCACGGCTGCGATTGAATGTAGAGCGAGGTCAGCAGACGGTCGGCCGCGCCCGTGTCGAGAACGATCTTCTTGTAACGGCTTTGCGCGCCGGCCTTGGCCGGGGTCAACTCCAGGCGGTTGAGAGTGCTCTTGCCGGCGCCCGCCTTGCCGCGGTCTTGGGCTCGGCGGCGCTGCTTGCCTTCGAGGTCTTGTTTGCCGCTCAGCAGGGCCAGCAGCGGGTCGGAGCGCAGCTGATCGTGATCGTTGAGGTCCTCATAACCCAGCGCCAGCCCGTAGACGCGCTGCGAGACCAGCTCGCGCACGCTGTGTTCGACTTGCGCGGGCTGGCGGTGATCACGGAAGCAGGCGGCGAACTGCCGCACGATGCCGCTGCGCTGTTCGGTCTGGCGCAACAGCATGGCGCCGCCGTCGGAGGTGATCATGCCGCCGTCGAAACGGGCTACCACCTGGCGGCGGCCATGGTCGGCGAAGGTGAAGCTGGTTTGGGTACACTCTGTCATGGCAGGGGTCGCTTTCTTGCTGGCTGAAACATATTGTAATCATTATGTTTGTGCCACAAAAGGCGGCCTTCCGCCAACCCCGCGATGAGAAATCCGGGCTAGCCCTGATAACCAAGCACCAAAAGCGTCAAGTCATCGCGCTGGGCAGCCCCGGCCGTGAAGGCATTGATCTCTCGCTGGATGGTCTGGAGCAGTTCCCGCGGCGTTTCCGAAGCATTGCGGGCAACCACGTCCTTGAGGCGTTCCTCGCCGAATTGCTCGTCTGAAAAATTCTCCGCTTCTGAAACGCCGTCCGAGTAAATAACCAGCTTGTCGCCCGGCAAAAGCCTGCACTCCTGCTGCGGAAACTCAGCGTCGGGAAACAACCCAATCGGGAAACTGGTCGGTTCGAGGCATTCGATTTCACCCGCGGCGCGGGCGACGATCGTCGGGCAATGGCCGGCGTTCACCCAGCGGATAAGTCCATCGCGCTCTATCAGGGAATAGAAAACAGTGGCAAACTTTGCTAAACGCGAACGCTCGCAAATATAGTTATTGATGCGCGCCACGACTTCGGACAAACTGGCGTCCAGCGTTGCCGTGACGAAGAAAGCTCCTTGAATCAGGGATGTCAGCAAAGCAGCGGAAACACCTTTTCCCGAAACATCGGCCAGCACCGCGGCCCAGTGATCGGGTGATAGCTGAATCACGTCGAAATAGTCTCCGCCAACCTGCTGGCAGGCTTCACTGCTGCCGTCGGCAAGCAGCCAGCCCTCGGCGGGCATCTTCGGCGGCAACATGGACTGCTGGATGTCCTGGGCAATCTTGAGTTCCTGCTCAAGATCGTGTTTCTTGCGTTCTTCTCCGAGCAGGCGTGCATTTTCAAGAACCGTCGAAATCTCGATGGCTAGGGTCTGCAGAAGCTCCCGGTTGCCGCCTGAAAGCTCGCCGACTTTCGAATCCATGTAGAGCACCCCCAGCGTGTCTTGGCGCGCCGAAAGTACACTCGTCTCATGCTGCTGGCCCACACGAATCCGAACCAATGGCACGCAAAGAACGCCGCGCAGCGCAAGCGCCTCCACCGTGCCGCCCTTATCAAAGCCGCCCTTGCCGGGATCCGATGGACTCGCCGTCATCGAGAGCAAATCGCGCCTGCTGTCGAGAGCCTTTTGGATCACGCCGCGCGGCACGCGCAGGTCTTCTCCGGCGAGAATCTTGCCATTACGATCGCGCGCAACCTTGGTCTGCAACTCCCCGTCGTCTTGCCGCAACATCAAGAAACCGCGCTCGGCTTGGGTCACGACCAGAGCGGCGTCGACGGCTGCATCGAGCACATCGTCTACCCCCAGAGACGCTTGCAGCGCCAGGGCGACATCGAGTACGGCACTAAGCTGGCCCAGGTTTCCGGGCCCCTTGGCGGTCGGCATCGCCGCAACCTTTTCCATCAGCGGCGCGGAGAAGGCCGGCTCATCGCCGACGAAAACCTTGTAGGAGTCTTCGGATCCAAACTCGACACAATCCGCGGGACGCAACTCGTGACGTTTGGCTTTCTTGCCGTTGATGATGAGGCCGTGGCGGCTCTCTAGATCTTCAATGAAGTACTTACCATCTTCGAGCAGGATTTGGGCGTGATTCCGCGAAACTCGGCTGTCACGGAGTGACAGGTCGCAATCCGGCAGACGGCCGATCCGGAAGGGGCTGCGGGTGACTTTCAGCTCCCTGCGCCCGCCCGACGTGTCCACGACAGTCAGCTTCAGCCCGGCGACGGCGCGGCGCGTGATCTCTCGGGGGGAGGTACCTTCAGACGCCATCTCGTCCAAGTTATTTGGAATCGCCGGCTTTCCCGGCGGTGGGGCGGGGCTTCGGCAACTTCTCCGGAGACTCTGATGCCTCGGCGCTGTCCTCCGCCAGGGGACCCTGACAGTCGGCGCAGTAGCCGCCGACCTCCGTCCTGGCAACGAGAATCTGGAACCCGAAGTCTGATTCGATTTGCTCCTTGAGCAGCTTTAAGGGTTTGCCGAAAAACTCCCGAACAGCGCCGCACCGAAGACACACGATGTGGGCGTGTTCCCGTTTCAGCCTTGTTTCGTAGTAATGCTGATCACCTTCGTGGTGGAGCAGGTCCAGTTCGTCGATTAAACCTTCTTGTTTTAATACCTTGAGAGTCCTGTAGACGGTGACCCGGTTGATTTTCGCGTTCCGTTTCTTGGCTAGCTCATAAAGCTGATCCGCATTTAGGTGAGTGCGGGAATTGTGGATGATCTCAAACAACAACTCGCGTTGCCGGGTGAGCCGGATACCATGCTTGCGCAGGGGAGATTTTAAGGAAGTGGAGGCATTGAGCACGGCAACCGCCCTCTCACAATCGGTCTTTCATGGTAGCACAGCGATTTTGAAAGCAAAGCGGCGGACAAAGAATGGACAAGACAAATTCCCCCCAGAGCTAGAGGAAGAATCCCCCCCTGATCTCAGTTAGTTGACTGAGACCGAGACGAATGGAGGTATGTACTATTACCTATAGTACTATGACTGCTTGGCCTCCTATTCCACTTCCCCCCCAGTTTCGCTCGCTGCCCTGGGCTCCAATCGCCAGGTTCTGCTACCTCGCGGCCGGTGCATACGGCCTCGTTCGAGTCGGAACGTGGTCTCCCGCACTACTGCTGGCGGCTCTTGTGCCGCTTCTGCCCGTGCTGCTGCATCTTTCGCTGGTGGTACCGCAACGGCGGCCGGTGACCTTGGACCGCCCGTATATCTTTCGATGGATTTACGGTGTACCGGTTATGGCGATCACGGTTCCAGCGGTCCTGCTGACATTCAAGCCGGCGATGGGCGGGCACTTGGGATACCATTTCGCTTTCACACTCCACGGTATTTTTCTTGAGTCCTCCGTCGCGGCGCAAATTGCCATGGCCGCGGGCTGTTTTTGGCTGGCTGCTGTCCCGGCGATTCAGTTCTTCCGGGCAATTCGAAAAGACGGCTGGGAACGACTCTTCAGCCGGCCGATCACGGCATTGTTTGCCATTCTCTGCGTGCCGATCTCGGCCGGATTGGGGATTTGCTTCCTCTCTCTCGCTTTGGGTCTTCCAGCCGTCGTGCCGCAGACTGCCCGAGCAATTTCGCTGGGAATCGTCCAGGGAGCCGGTTATCTGGCGACCTCCGCGATTCTGGCGCTTTTCCCGATTGCCATTTGTATCTCGCTGTTCCGCGGTTGGCGCTCTCTGGTCTGGCAGACTTCGTAATGCCTCACCAAACAACCAGCGGCTCTGTTGGATGATCCCCGCGAAACCGTAAACCCAGCGGGTCTGCCGCGGCCCCACGAGACAGGTGTTGTGACCGAGGCTAGAGCTGCGCGTGTCATCTCCAGCCTCTCCAGACGGATCAGCAACACCGCAGCTCCCATTCCCGTGCAAGAATAGGGGAAGCTCCTGGTGGCAAGAATGAACCGTGCCGATGCCTTATGAAACGCTCGTTCGGGCTCAAGGCGAATAGCAGCCTCTTGGGCGTCCGATTCGCCGTAGCCGGTCTGCTCTTCCTGGCACTGCTGCCAGCCCAAGACGCCACGTTCCTGGTCTCCCAAAAAGCTGCCAGCTCAGTTGGCTTCTACACCTCCCAGGGCAAGCACCTCACGAGTGTTGCCGTGGGCGTTCACCCTCACGAGATGGTGCTTTCTCCTGACGGCCGCTTCGCTTACACGACCGACAACGGGACCATGGCCATCGAGCAGGCCGGGGCGGGGGGCAACACGGTTTCTATCGTCGATGTCGAGGCCCGCCGCAAGGTTGGCGAGATCTCACTCGGGAAGTATCATCGTCCTCACGGAATCGATTACGATCCCCACTCGGGGAACCTGCTTGTCACGACAGAAAATCCAGACCAGTTGCTGCTGGTTGATCCTAAAATGCGCAAGGTGCTCCGAGAGTACGACACCGGGGGGCGGACGCCTCATATCGTCACGGTCAGTCTTGACGGCAAGTCGGCCTATGTCAGCAACGCCCGCTCCGGCACTGTCGCCGTCATAGCGCTCGACAGCGGGGAGACCACATTGATTCCCAGCGGTGATCGGCCGGAGGGAAGCGTGTTATCGAAGGACGGAAACACGCTCTATGTGGCCCATCGCGAGTCCCACAACATCGCCATCATCGATACTCAAGCGAAAAAAAAGATCGGAGATATCAAGACCGGCAAGGGACCCGTTCGAGTGGGCATCAGCGGAGACGGGCGTTATCTGGCCTACGCTCTGATCACCGGGCAGCAGGTCGGCATCGCCGACATCGCGGCACGGAGCGAAATTGCGACCGTGGATCTGGACGGCGGACCGGTTTCTCTGCATGTATCCTCTGACGGCGAATTAGCGTTCGCCGCCGCCCAGGACATCGATACGGTTTATGTGGTGTCCATCAAAGAGCGCAGACTCCTGCAAAAGTTCAAAACGACGAGCGGGGCGGGGCCCGATCCCGCAATGCGGATCCACTCTCGGTAGTGCGATTCAAAGTTCTTCAGGAAGGTTCGACACGATGATGCTCATTCGCCTATGGATCACTCTTGCGATCGCTTCCGCCTGCCTCGCCGCCCAGCCCGTCGAGTTGCTGGTCCTGGAAAAACTGAGCAGCCAGCTTGGCTTCTATACGGCCGATGGCAAGCGTCTGGCCGGCGTGCCGGTCGGCGAACACCCTCATGAGCTGATCCTCTCCGCCGACGGGCGCTACGCTTATACGACCAACAACGGAAAAGTATGGATGACCGACCCCGGCGAAGGGGGGAATACGATTTCAATCATCGACGTCCAGGCCCGAAAGACAGCGGGAGAGATCAATCTGGGAAACTTTCGACGCCCCCATGGCATTGACCTCGATCCCCGTACCGGCCGCTTGGTCGTGACCACCGAGAATCCGGACCGCCTGCTGCTGATCGACCCCGCGAAACGTTCCATCATCCGGGACTTCGACACCAAAGGGAAAAGCCCCCACATGGTCACGCTCGGACCGCGTTACGAGTGGGCCTACGTAAGCAACACTGAGTCCGCCACGATCGCGGCCATCCACCTGGAAAGAGGAGAGACCAAGCTGATCCCCTGCGGCAAGCGTCCCCAGGGCGGAACGATTTCAAAGAACGGAGAGCGGCTCTACGTTGTCAATTCCGCGTCAGGTTCCATTACCGTAATCGACACCGGCCGCCGCTCAGCGATCCGAACGATCTTGGTGGGCAAGGGACCGGGCCGCGTCGAGCTGACCGCTGACGGCAAGGGATTGATTTACAACCTGGGCGAAGACCAGGCGGTGGGATTCGCAAGTCTGGGGTCGGGCAAGCAGACAGCGGTGATCCCGCTGGGGACAAGACCGCTTTCGCTGACTCTTTCCCCCGACGGCAAATTCGCCTACGTGGGAGGACAACAGATCGACACCGTTTTCGTTATCTCCGTCAGCGAAAGAAGAATCGTTCGCAAGTTCAAAACACCGAATCAAGCCGGCCCCGATCCAGTGCTGCAAATCAGCCGCGGCGGCTAGCGAAGGAATCCTCTAGCTTTCAGGTGAAGCAGCGGCATTCACTTCGATAGCGAGGAACTCACGACCCGGCGCGGGCGGCCGCGACTTTCGTGCCCGCACTGGCGCGGTCCGCGGGTCTGACGATGAGGCGCTTGCCGGCCCTGATTCTCGTGCCGCGCAGTCCATTCCAGGCTTGCAACTGCTTGACGGTGACGCCAAAGCGTGAGGCAATCGCCTCGAGTGTGTCCCCGTTGCGAATCAAATATTGATTGGTCCCGGCGCCAGAGCTCGTGCCATTCGAGCCATGGACTGCCAGATACTTCCCGGCGCGAATGCGGCTGTTCGTGAGCCCGTTCCAAGCTTTGAGGTCGGCAACAGTGACACCTAGACGTCTAGCGATGACAGCCAAGGTGTCACCCTGCCGAATCTTGTAGCCTGTGGAATTGCGCTGGGGCGCTGAACGGGCTGGATTCGCGGCAACTCGTGGAGAGGTGCTTCGGGGGGATGCGGATGCGTTCCGCGCGGCCAAACCACCGGACCCTACGTTCAGATAGGCGCCCGCGGTAATACGACTGCTTCGGAGCCCATTGCGCGCCTTCAAATCAGATATCGTCGTTCCGAAGCGTTTCGCGATCAACTCTAAAGTGTCCCCCCGGCGAATCTTGTATCGTCCGCCGCCCGATCCGGCCGAGCTCGACGTTGCCGAGGTCGCCCTTGTGACACTGGTTCTGCTCGTTGAAGCCGTTGCAGGCCCAACCGTCAGGTACTTGCCTGCGCGAATTCGGCTGCTTCGTAAACCGTTCCAGCGTTTCAGCTCGGAAACGGTGGCGCCGAAACGGTCCGCGATCTCGGAAAGGTTATCCCCCCGCCGAATTTGGTATCGCCCGCCGGACGGAATCGCTTCCTTGGGCCGGCGGCTCCGCGATGGTGCACTTGCGGCGCGGGCCGTCCGCGTGTTCTGGGTCTGGCTGCCCGCTGGCTGGACAACCAGATAGCGGCCAATCTGGAGGCGATTGCTTGTCAGCCCGTTCCAAGCTTTCAGTTGGGTGACGGTTGTCCCGAAACGCCCGGCAATGACGCTAAGGTTGTCTCCGCGGCGAATCTGGTACTTCCCCGCGCCGCCGATTTTCGAGCCCGCGGGCCGGCTGCTCGCGACCGTGCTCTTGCCATTCGGGTTCACGATAAGATACCGCCCAGCTCGAATTCGTGTATTCGGGAGCGAGTTCCACTGCCTCAATTGGCTCACCGTGACCCGAAATCTTCGGGCGATCGCTCCCAGCGTGTCTCCCCGCGCAATCTTATAGCGGCCGGTCCCGCCTTCCACGAAGCCGCCGGCGCCACCGCTGTAGTAGGACGTCACTCTTTTTTGCGCGCCCGGAATCGTCAATCGCAGGCCCGCGGACAACTCCCCGCCGGTGAGTGAGTTTAGCTCGGCGACTCGCGCTGCCTGAACCTTGAATCGCTTTGCAATTGTGGCCAGCGTGTCGCCCGCCTTGACCTCGTAACGGCTCCAGGCCAGGCGCTTTTCAACAGGAATGAGAGCAATTTCCTGTTCGAAAAGCTCGCCCGTTCCTTCGGGAAGGCGCAGAGCGTAGTTCACTGGTGGCGTCGCCGACCGCAGCAACGCCGGGTTGAGCTGCTTGATCATCTCCGAGTTCGTGCCGGTGATATCCGCAATCACATCAAAGTGAATCGCCGAAGTTGTCTCGACCGTGTCGTAGCGCAACTCGGGGGCCCAGTCGAACTCGGTCGAATCATACAGCCAGTCGTTCTTCGCCACGTAGGTCATCGCGAGAATGATCGGTATATAGTTGCGCGTCTCGCGGCGCAGGAAACGCCTGCGCGAAAGTTCCCAATAGTCCCTCGACCCGGAAGCCTTGATGCCTCTGCGAACTCTCGATGGACCGCCGTTATACGCCGCCATCGCCAGGTACCAATCGCCGAACTCTATATAAAGGTCCTTGAGGTGGCGCGCCGCCGCCCGAGTCGCTTTCTCGGGATCGTTGCGTTCGTCCATATAGCGGTCACGCCTCAATCCGTACTGGCGGCCGCGAAACGACATGAACTGCCACATGCCGGTTGCCCGCGCATGCGACCGAGCCTTGGGACGAAAGCCCGACTCGGCCTGCGCTAAATGGAACAGCTCTTTCGGGACACCCTCTTCCTCCAGGATGCGGTCGATCATCTTGGCGTAAGCGCCCGACCGCTCGAGGGTCCTCTTGAAGGTCTTGCCGCCGCGACGGCTGGTGAAGTAGTTGATCAGCCGGACGACCTGCTTGTTCAGCACGAGCGGCAGATCAGACTTCGTATCCTTGAGGCGCTCTTCGCGGCTCTTGGCGATGTCGAAATCTTCGGGAATCGCCGTTTCGTTCAGCTCGTCAAACAAAGCCGGCTCGGCGTCTTCTTCCGTAATCGCCGCGATGTTGCTGTCCATTTCGTCAAACCGCGGCGCCTGCTGGACCGCCTCGAATTCGAGCTGCCGGAGCTGCTCATGCATCTCTCGCTCTTCGGGAGACATTGCCTCCAGCTCGGCCAGCAATTCGGGATCGGAACCCAGCTCTCCGGGCTCACCGGCGCCTTCGGCGTTTCCCTCGGCGGGGGCCGGTTGGACGCTGGCGGCTTCAACCGGGGAACCGGGACTCGCTTCTTCCGGCCCAGGGATTGGACCGGATGGTTGCTCCAGACGCGGCTCTGGAGTTGCGGGAGGGGCCGAGGTCGTCAGACTCCGCATCTCGCCGCCACAGGCGACCAGAGCCAGACAGAGCCCGCACGCCGGCCAGGCGAAGTAGCTCTCCCGATAGAGCGTCATACGTGATGAAGAACGGCCCACAAGGACGACCAAAAAGAAACCCACGAGAACACAGAGGCTCCAATCAGCGAGGAGTCGCGTTCCGGTGGGTTCAAAGGACGATCCTAGCAGAGCTGCCAGGCAGGGTCAACACCAGAACCTGGTCATCCCGCCCATAAGAATCCGGTCACTGCCTGCCCAGACGCCGAGGTTGGTGACGGTCGTCCCGGCAGAGCTTCGTCGCCCGCGCTCAACCTCGTTGTCTTGGTTGCCGTAGCCGGAATCTTCTACCCGATCAGCTCGATCGCCTTCTTCATGGCTTGGATCGTCACGCCGCAAGCTTGATTTTCGGGCATGGCGCGCAGCTCGGCGCTGAACGGCTCGGCTCGGATCGGACCGTCGTAACCGATCTCGTTCAGAGCTTCAAGGAAGCTCTTGACATCGATCACGCCGGTTGCCATCGGCAACGCGCGCTGATTGTCGATTTGCTGCTCCTTCTTGACACCGGCAGGGGCGTCGTTGAGGTCACACGAAACGATGTCTTCGTTCTTCAGGGTAAGAATGTCTTCTTTCGTTTCACCCGCGGTCCACCAATGCCAACTGTCCAGGACGAAACCAACGTTGGGGCTGCGGATCTCCTCAATGAGTTCCTTGGCCTCGGCCATGGTATGCACGAAAGCGAAGCGGTCGCGGCTCCAAAGGCTCTTGGTGCCTACATATTCAAGACCCAGCCTCAACCCGTAGTCGCGAGCGACAAGAGCGATTTGACGCAACCGTGCGGCGGTCTGCTTGAAATTTTCCAGGTAGGTCAGCGAATTGTGCGTCGGCATCAGCCAGGTACCAACGCGGGTGGCGCCTGCATCCCGCAGAGCTTGGCATAGCCGGGGCCAGCCGAGCATTCCGTCGTTGAACCTTGAAGCCTCTCTCCGGAAGTCGACCGGTAAGCCAGCCGCGGCCCAGACCAGTTCCTTGGCTTCCAGGTCTCCCAGCAAATCGTCGCGCTCACTGTCGGAGAGTTGGGCCAGCTCGGCCGGAAACGGTTGCACCGCCTCGAAACCGAAATGATGCGCCAGCTCGATTGCCTTCTTCTGGTCCGCCTTGACTCCGATGCTGCCGGGGGTGAAAGCGATTTTCATCTTTCGTTGTGAAGCAGCCATCTGGAACCTCCCTGATTCACGAACGTCAGTGCATCTTTAACGTAGCACGCAGAGCGATAACCCTTGCAGTCGGCAACGTGAAATGGCTCCCGG
Organism: Bryobacterales bacterium; assembly: GCA_965226185.1. Lineage (GTDB taxonomy): Bacteria > Acidobacteriota > Terriglobia > Bryobacterales > UBA6623 > CBDCYS01. Next base: position 1,525,756 of record CBDDCT010000006.1, on the reverse strand, counting down.
CCGTAAGTGCCTGTCTTGGAGAGAGTTCGGCTTTCACCAAAGTTGGGCCATCGTCCAGACCACAGGCCCCACAGGGCCCGGCCGCAGCCGTGCGAGACGTACTTCTGCCGACGGCCAGGCCGTGCGAGCGTCTGGTAGACTCCAAGCATCTGATGGCCCAGGGCTCTCGCCAAATTCTTGAAACAGGTTCACAAGCCGCAACCGGGAAGCGGCTCCTCGGCATCGTTCGAGACTTGATTCTTGAACTGCATCCTCACCGCGAAAACACGCTTCGCGTAGCCCTCGACAGCACTCTCGACCGCGACCTGGGACTCGACAGCCTCGGGCGCGCGGAGCTGCTAGTTCGTCTTGAGCGCGGCTTCAACAAGCGGCTGCCGCAAGATGTGTTGAGTTCGGCTGAAACAGTGCGGGATTTACTGACCGCGCTGCTGGGGTCGGACGGAGCGGCGGACCTGCCAGGGGTTCAAATCGGCCTACCTGCCTTGGAGCCGGCAATCGATATACCGGCTCAGGCCGCCACGCTGATCGAAGCGCTCGATTGGCACGTCGAGAAACACCCGGACCGGCCCCACATCATACTTTGGGATGAGGCGGAAAGTCCCACCATCAGCTACCGCGTCCTTTCCGAGCGAGCCCGCGCCGTCTCGCTCGGGTTGCTCAAACGCAAGGTCGAGCCGGGAGACCGTGTAGCCATCATGTTGCCGACCGGCGCGGACTTCTTCCGCTCGTTCTTCGGCATTCTTTACGCCGGCGCCGTGCCGGTGCCGATCTACCCGCCCATGCGGCTGGCGCAAATCGAAGACCACCTGCGCCGCCAAGCCGCCATCCTCAACAACGCCGGCGTGACCGGCCTCATTACGGTTCGCGAGGCGAAACCGCTGGCGTCGTTGCTCAAGTCACGGGTTGAGAGCCTTCGCTTTGTGGAAACCCCGGAAAAACTTGCGATTCAAGGAACGTCACCCCTCGTCCATCGTGATGATCAAGATTTGGCCCTGCTCCAGTACACTTCAGGCAGCACCGGCAACCCGAAGGGCGTGACGCTGACGCACGCGAATCTGCTCGCCAACATTCGAGCCATGGGACGAGCGTCGAAATCCGACTCATCCGACGTCCTGGTGAGCTGGTTGCCGCTCTATCACGACATGGGATTGATCGGTGCCTGGCTGGCCACGCTCTACCACGCAATTCCCGTGGTCATCATGTCGCCGCTGACTTTCCTGGCGCGCCCGGCACAATGGTTATGGGCGATTCACCGGCATCGCGCCACGCTTACGGCCGCGCCCAATTTTGCTTACGAGCTGTGCGCTGGAAAGATCGACGACGGTGAAATCGAGAATCTTGACTTGCGGTCGCTCCGCATAGCGATGAACGGCGCCGAGCCGGTGAATCCGCGCACGATCGAGCGCTTTACCCGGCGCTTCGCCAAATATGGCTTTCGGCCCGAGGCTATGTCGCCGGTCTATGGGATGGCCGAGAACGGAGTCGGGCTGACATTCCCGCCGCCGGAGCGAGTCCCGATTGTCGACCGTGTTCAAAGACACCCGATGACCGCGCGGGGAGAGGCCGTTCCCGCGGAACGCGGCGACCCGAATGCCCTGGAATTCGTCGCCTGTGGCCAGCCGCTGCCTGGGCATGAGGTCCGCATCGCCGGCCCCGCCGGCCGCGAGCTGCCCGAGCGGGCCGAGGGCCGCCTGCAATTCCGGGGACCATCGGCGACGCGGGGCTATTTTCGCAATGAAGCCGCGACGCGGGAACTCTTCGACGGTGAATGGCTCAACAGCGGCGACCTCGGCTACATCGCGGCCGGCGACGTTTTCGTCACCGGGCGCTCGAAAGACATCATCATCCGCGCGGGCCGCAACATCTATCCCCACGAAGTCGAAGAGGCCTCGGGCAATGTCGATGGCGTACGCAAGGGTTGCGTGGCGGTCTTTGGCGCCACCGACGCCGTATCCGGGACCGAGCGTATCATCGTAGTCGCCGAAACACGCGAGACGACCGAGGCGGGGCTCAACGACATTCGCCGCGGCGTGGAAGAAGTTGCCGGCGATGTTCTCGAGGCGCCCCCGGACGACGTCGTCCTGGTGCCGCCTCATACGGTTCCGAAAACTTCCAGCGGCAAGATTCGCCGCTCGGAAACACGCCTGCTCTATGAGACCGGCAAGCTCCGTGCCGGGAAGCGGGCGGTTTGGCGGCAACTTGTCAGGCTTGCCGCGGACAGCATGCTGGCCCGGATGCGGCAATCGGCGCGCCACGCTCTCGAAATCGCTTACGGCGGCTATTGCTGGCTGCTGCTGGCCGTCCTGCTGGCGGCATGTTTCCCGCTCCTGTTGGCGCTCCCGCGCGCGAGCTGGCGCTGGAAAGCGGCGCGCGGGTCGGCAAGACTGGGGCTCTCGCTGGCCGGCATTCCCCTCGACGTCGAGGGGCTCGACCGGCTGCCATTGAGCGGCGGCGTGCTGGCCGTCAACCACGCCAGCTACATCGACGGGATCGCACTGACGGCGGCGTTCCCTGGGGAGATGCTTTTCGTCGCTAAAAAGGAGCTGGCGCGCTACTGGCTTGGAAGGACTCTGCTCCATCGCGTCGGCGCCCTCTTCGTCGAAAGGATCGAACCCGGAGCGAGCCTCGACGCCAGCCGGGAGGCCCTCGGCGCCGTCTCGGCCGGCAAGCGCCTATTGTTCTTTCCCGAAGGAACTTTTCTGCGAATGCCGGGACTGCGCGACTTCCGCCTCGGTGCCTTTCTGATCGCGGCCCAGGCCGGCGTTCCAGTCAGCCCTGTCACTCTCCGCGGAACACGTTCAGTGCTTCGCGACGGCGGCTGGCTGCCGCGCAGGGCCCGTTTACATCTAGAGGTCGGTGAAGCGCTTCTGCCCGACGGCGACGACTTTCAAGCGGCGATCCGGCTGCGCGACGCCGCTCGCAACGAAATCGCGAGCCGCTGCGGCGAACCGGACCTCGCCGGTGACAGGGTCGTTTTTTCCGAGGACGGTGTCGAGAGGCTGGAAGGATAATCCAGGCTCAGCCGAGGGGAGCTGGCCGCTATTGGATGGAGCGCGTTGAAGCGGCCAACTCCTCCCTCACGTTCGGGGCTCTGAATCTGGCTTTCTTTATTCCGGGGGTTCTGGATCCGGCTTGGAAGTGGCGCGTCTTCGAAGGCGAGCCAAGCCGGCGGACAATCGTGATCGCCTGCGCGGAGGCGGCGCTTCTTCGGGGGGCCCGGGAGTCGCGGAAGACTCGCCAGACTTCCCATCGTCTGAACTGGAAGACGCCTCGCTACTGGAGTCCATCGATGCCGCTGTCGCGGATTTCGAGTTTTCACTGTCTGGCGCAGCCGCCTGTTCGGGAGCTTTCGTGTCTTCGGGCGCTGAGTCGCCGGGCGCGGGCTCCGAGGCGGCCGGAGCCTCTGAATCCGCGGCAGCTTCCATTGCGGAATCGCCTCCCGCCGCCGCGGAATCGGCGCCTTCCGGCTCGCTCTTTGATGACCTGGCGGACGCACTCCGAGAGCTGGACTTTCGGGGACGCCGGGTTCGGGGACGCCTCTTCGGCGCCGGGCGGCGGCCGGTTTCTTCATCCTGACCCGATTCCGCCGCTGCCGGGGCCGGCTTGGCTGCCGCCTTTTTCCCCGGCCGTTTTGGCAAGTTCGACAGCTCATCACCGGCGTAGAATCGCAGGTTGGCGGATGAATCCGTTTCGCCGCGGACAACGCCTTTGTCTTGAGCAAAGTTCAGTAATTCGGCAAACTCGGAATAGCCGTAGTCAGTTTCGTTGAAGTCCGGTTCCGCGGCCTGCACCAGCGCCTTCACTTCCCGGGCGGGAATACCCATCTCCAACAGCTCGAGATTGGCTTGCAGCACTTCTCCCAGCAGAATGATCGCATCTTCGGGCCCCGTCGCCGCTTCCACTTCGAGGTCTTCCGCTTCGGACTTCCTCTCGACAACGTGGTGACCGTCAATCGTCGTCAGCGACAGAATGCCCTCCGCGACGAGCTTCTGGATGAAGTTCGAGAACGATGATGCCCCGTAGTCCCGTTCGGTAAAGGAGGAGTCGAGTTGAAGCACGGTGCTCTTGAGCAAACCGAGCTGCGGCTGAGCCCCGCGCCGGTCAAGCGCGCTAAGAGCGCGATTGATCAACGGGATCGCCTGCGAAAGCGGCAAGGAGCGGCCGCTTCGGCCACGCTGCGCCGAGCCTCCACCCCTGCGCGAACGGGGAGAACTTTGGTCCAGCAACGACTCGTAACTGATGAACTCGTGACAGTTCCGTTGCAGGATCGTGCTCGTGAAGGCCTTGCCGCCGACAATATAGACCCGTTTGTTGTACTGCTTCAGCTTGTTGACCAGAGCCATGAAATCGCTGTCGCCGCTGATGATGGCGAAGGCGTTGATGTGATCGCGCGTGAAGGCCATCTCCAAGGCGTCAAGCGCCAGATTGATGTCAGCGCCGTTCTTGTCGCCGCGCGGCGTGGTGTCACGCTGGACCATCTGGACACCGTTCTCCGTGAACTTCCGAGCCTCCGCTTGCTGGCGGCCCCAGTTGGCGTAGGCAATCTTGGCGGAGATCTCCCCCCGTTCCTTGATGCCGTCCAGCACGCACTTCACGTCGAACTCGCGATTCAGTGTCGATTTGACACCGATTTCGATGTTGTCGTAGTCAATGAATACCGCAAAGTTTAATTTTTCGTCTTCCACTAGCTTCATTATAGAACCCGCCGCTTCATGGGTTGGAGCAGGTACACTGGACGACATGAAACCGGAACCTGAAGCGCTCGATCCAGCCCGGCTGGTCGAGCTGTCGCTGCAGGTCATCGCGCGGGCCAAGTTTCCCATGCTGGCCACGGCCGACGAGGACCAGCCACGTCTGCGGCCGGTCTCGCCCGTGAAAAATGACGGCTTCACGATCTACGTAGCTTCGCTTCGCGGGTCCAACAAGACTCTCGAGATCGAGACCTGCCCCAAGGTCGAGATGTGTTACCTCGACGATGGTCACGACCAGGTCAGAATCACCGGTGTTGCCGAGCACGTAACAGACTCCCAAGTCCTTCAGGGGATCTGGGACACGAAACCCCTGCTGCAGCAGTTCCTCGGTACGATCGACAATCCTGAGTTCATCCTCTACAAAGTGACGCCGAGCAGAGTTCGGTTCATGAGGGAATGGGCTCTGGAATACCACGAGGTGGACATCGCTTCAACCGTTGACCCGGCAAACTAGGGGCCGCACGCGCCTTGGCGGGGGAAACGAGTTTGGCCTTCCTGACGTGGCGCAAGCATTCTTGCGTGCCGTGTCGCCATTCCTGGCGACATAGTGGCGCGGACAATCTTGTCTGCGCTGGTCTGCGCTGAGCCGGACGGGCTGCGCCGTTGCTGCGCCGTGCCCGATCAAGAACGCCAATCGCGGAATTGCTATCATCGACGGATCGTATGGCAGGAGACGAGCCGTTGATAGGAGACGAGCTATGGAAAAACGCTGGGCGTTGCTTGCCGCGTTCGCTATGGTATTGGCGGCGCCGGGGATGACGGAACTTGGTGTTGCATCCGAACAGGAGAAGGCCGTGCGTGTCGAGAGGTTGCTAGACGCCCCCATCATCACGCCGGCAACGCATCCGAGCATCGGAGCCAACATCCAAGGGTCTTCGCTGATTCGCGTGCCGGAGTGGGTGGAAAATCCCCTGGGCACGTACTACCTCTACTTCGCGGATCACAAGGGCAGCTATATTCGCCTTGCCTATGCCGATGATCTGCTTGGCCCCTGGCGAATCCATGCGCCCGGCAGCTTACAGATCGAGAGCACTCATTTCCCGGCCGAGCCGCCGCCGATTCCGCCCGGCGCCTTGGAAAAGGCCGCAGCCGAGAGAGCTAAATCCAAAGGCGGGAACAACAAGCTGCCGCACTCTCTCGCCAAAGAGCTGACCGCGACGCACATCGCTTCGCCGGACGTCCACGTGGATCATCAAAACAAGCGGATCGTGATGTATTTCCACGGGCTGGACGGCTTCAATTCACAGTTGACACGCGCGGCCACGTCGAAGGACGGCATTCACTTCCGGGGCCTTCCCGAGAAGCTGGGCCGGTCCTATTTTCGCGTCTTCCAGCACGCGGGCATGACCTACGCACTCGTCATGCCGGGGCGGATCTACCGCTCGAAGGATGGGTTCACCAATTTTGAGGAAGGGCCGGTTCTTTTCAATCCGAAGATGCGGCATTCCGCGCTGCTCAAACGTGGCGACCTTCTCTATGTTTTCTGGACCCAGGTGGGAGACGTGCCGGAGCGAATCCTGCTGAGCACGATCGACCTCTCGGTCCCGTGGGAGCAATGGTCGGAAACAGAGGGTGTCGAGGTCTTGCGTCCCGAGCGGGAGTGGGAAGGCGCCAAGGAGCCCTTGAAGCCGTCGCTCCGCAGCGTGGCGTACGGTGCTGTCAACCAGTTGCGCGACCCGGCAATTTACGAAGAGGACGGGCGGGTGTTTCTCCTCTACGCGGTGGCGGGCGAGAGCGGCATCGCGATCGCGGAAGTGCATTTCGGGGCGGCTGGAGAGTAGCCCGTCCCCGAACTCCCCATGTTCTTCGTCGTGGCGAAGAACCTAAAGGTCGGACTGAAGCCCACGGGGGAGGCCGGGATGCCCGGACCCGTAAAGCAACTTGTAAATCTCGTCAAGTAGAGCAAGAATTGATTTTAAAATGAACTCAACCTTCTCCACACTCATTAGCACCGGTGGCTCTTTGGGGTGTGTGAGCCTATTCCGCGGATCGAGTGCTCGCTTGAAGTCTGACGAGTAAGAAGCTTCTCGATCGCAACCGCGACGGTCAGGCGCCAGGACGTCAATAGGCCTCGAGAAACCGTCCCCGTCAAACCACGAGTCCCCCGGCGAATGTCCTATCGTCTCATTTTATGTGCGAAAAGTCCCCGCCATCTGGGTACAGCAACTCCATCCGGGCATGGTATACCTCACCCGTCTTCTCCTGCTCTTTTACACCGTTATCGTGGTACTCAATCATCTGCCTGAAATACGACTCATCCAAATACGGATCCCGAGTCTGTTCCCGCCACGTTTGCAGCCGCTCGAGCAGACTATCCTTGACCCCCTGGTAATCCTGCTGGTCCGCCACATTATTGAATTCATGGGGGTCGTTCTCGAGGTCATACAGTTCCACGGCTGGAGGATGCTCATAAGTCTGGTACGCCCGTGCCGTTGCTGTTCCTTTTAGGTTTGGGTCATCGTAGGATGGTACCAACCACCACGAGTACTTCGCCATGTAGCCGCGATCGGGATTCGGACGCTCGTGAAGTAGATTCATAACCAGCTTGTACCTCTTGTCACGAATCGTTCTGATTGGATAAAAATCCGCGCATTGATTCGAATGGTACTCGCACATGATTGTATCCCGCCACGAGACGTCCTTTCCTTCGACAAGATCTACCATGGACATACCAGGAAGTCCTTTCGGCACTCTAGCGCCTGCCGCACTGAGTGCGGTAGGCAACATGTCGATCGTGGATACGAGTTCCTTCCTACGCAGGCCTGGAGGAGAATGCCCCGGCCAGCGGACAATGAACGGAATCCTCAGCCCGGTCTCGTAGGTACTCAACTTCGCCCGATGAAAACCAGGCCCGTGGTCGCCGACGAGGATGACGAGCGTATTCTCACCCCGCCCCGATTTTTCCAGCTCGTCCATGACGAGCCCCACACCTGTGTCCACACGCGAAACGTTGTTGTAAAATCCGGCAATCCATTCGCGGAGTGCCGGCGTGTCCCAATCTCCCATGAACGGCAATGGCCTAACGTTTTCTGGGTTGTAAAGTTCTTCTGGAAGTCCTCCTATTCGCTCGCTAAAATACGGCGTATGGGGATCGACGAAATTGACGGACAAGAAGAACGGCTGATCTTCTAACTGCTGAAAGAAGTCTCTTGTTTTTTCCGCAAAACCGCTGGCATGCCGGGTGCCGAGTCTTCCTGGAGGGCCCGGGCGCTCCTGATAATCCCACTGCCAAGGCACCTGGGAAGGCATGTGGTCCTTCCCGATCAGCCCGGTGCGATAACCTTGTTCTTTCAGCAGATTGGGGAGAAGCGGCGCGCCCTGCAGTACTCTGTATCCCCATTGACCCATTCCCAGGCATCCGTGCTGGTGAGGATATAAGCCGGTGAACATACTCGCGCGGGAGGGGCTACAGATGCTTGTCGTCACATAGGCGTTTTCAAACAGTACGCCCTGCGAGGCCAAGCCGTCGATATTGGGCGTTCGAGCTATCTCATCTCCATAGGATCCGCACTGTTGGCCGAGGTCATCAACAACGATAAACAGGATATTGGGTTTTTCCCCTCGTGAAGACCCCTCTTGCTGACAGCTAGAGCTAAGGGCCCCAGAAGCAAGTGTCGACATTCCTAGCCAACTGAAGCGACGACGAGTGATTTTACTGGTTCCACTTCGCTTTTGCATGAGAGTATTTCCCTTTTCGGAAGAAACGCACTCGCAGGCGGCGTACGAACCTTCTGTCCGCCTGAGTGACTTTAACTAGGATTTCCGTTTTGGCCGTCCTGGCACAGCTAGGGTAGCCGATCCACGGCTGCGATGCAACGGTTTTCGCACTGCGGCCACGTTCGGTACTCCTTTCGCCGCCGCTCCGGTCCTCGAATGCCGCCCGATCGTACCGTTCCGGCGACCGCAGGGGGTCTCGCATAAGCTCCCAAAGGTCGTTGCGGATTTCGTTGGCAAATAGGGGAAGCCCGTTAAAACGGGCTGACAACCTTTGAGCGGTGGAGATTACCAGCCGTAAAACGACTGGCCTAAGAACACCAAGCCGCGTGAAGCGCGGCTCAAACGGTCCGCGAAACCTTGCGCACTGGACTGCATAGTCTTCTTCCACACAGCGAACAGGCAAGGAAGTGACTCACGATAAGTTGCATTCTGCTTGGCGCACTACACTAGATTCATTCGCAGGCTTGCTACGCCGAAAGCAGTTCGGCATCCTCGGCCCGAGCGGCCCGCTGGCCCTCCTCGATGTCGACCCGGCTCAGCAGGATCATTCCTCCCACGAAGAAGACGACCAGCGACAGGATGCTCAGCCGGCTCCCCCCGGCGAGCTGGCTCACGACAGCGAATACCAGCGGCCCCACGATGTTGCCGAACTTGCCGCTGATGCTGTAGAAACCGAAGAACTCGGAAGACTTCCCCTTGGGAATGATCGTGGCGAAAATGGAGCGGCTCAATGCCTGGCTGCCCCCCTGGACCATTGCGACCGCGCCAGCAAGTACCCAAAACTGCCAGGCTTCGCGCATGAAGTAGCCGAACACGGCGATGCCCGTGTAAACAACGAGAGCCAGATAGACGCCCCTCTTCGCGCCAATGCGGGCGGCCAGGGCCCCAAACGCAAGAGTGGCGGGGATGCCGGCGAATTGCACCAGCAGCAGCGCTCCGATCAGGTCGTTGCGGCCGATACCGATCTCGGCTCCATAGATCGTCGCCATCTTGATGATGGTGTTGATCCCGTCGTTGTAGAACCAAAAGGCCAGCAAGAACAAGAACACCTGACGATGTCCGCGGATTTGGCGGAATGTCTCGGCCACGCGCGCGAAGCCGGAGCGAATGGCATTGGCGCCGCTCGCTTCGCCGGGCTCCAAGCGCCGCTGGGGTTCGGGGACGGTCCTCAGAAGTGGAACAGTAAAGATCGCCCACCACAGCGCAACGCTGACGAAGGAGATGCGTGACGCCTGTCCGGCGTCCGACATGCCGAACGAGCCGGGGGAGCTGATCCAGGCGAGCTGAAGCGCCAGCAGCAGACCGCCACCGACGTAGCCCATGGCATAGCCGCCCGTGGAGACACGGTCGATTTCGTCTTCGCGGGCGATGTGAGGCAGCAGCGATTCGTAGAAGATCTCGCTGCCCGCGAAACCGATGTTGCCGACGATGAATACAAGTGAAGCGAACAGCCAATCGCCTTCGGTGACGAAATACAGCAAGGCCGAGGCGGCGACCCCGATGGCTACGAAGAAACTCAGGAATTTCTTCTTGATACCCAGGTAGTCGGCGGCCGCGCCAAGAATGGGAGCAGCGAAGGCGATGATGACGAGGGCAACGGTTTGCGTGTATCCCCAGTAGGCCGTTCGCAGGTGCTCGGGAACCCCGGCGGCGGCCACTTGCTGGTAATAGACCGGCAGGATCGCCGCCATGATAGTGGTGACGAAGGCCGAGTTGGCCCAGTCATACATGGCCCAGGCCCGCGTTTCTTTGCGGTCGAGACCCAGCGCCCAGAGCCAGGAGCGTTTACGCGAACGTGGAGAAGGCTTAGCCATGCCGCTGACCGAAATCCGGTGCGGCTATGCTAGCAGAGCGGGATGGGAATCAGCTCAGCCTTCATCCGTCCATAACGTGTTCGGGACTGCTTGCTAAACCAACTCGAACCCCCCGTAGCGCGGGGCTCGGAGAGACCCGCGGTTCTTCACAGCCCTTTACCCGGGAGGTGCTGCGGGGCGAAAGGCCGCGGGTCTCTCCGAGCCCCGCGCTACGGGAGAACAACAACAACTTCGGGTTGCGACTAGCGGTTTATGGGTGGATCTGGAGTTCTTGAAAAATGCAGGTTTGCCGCCCTCGGGTCCATTAAGCTGAAAACAGCCGCCTCGTCAAGCCATGCACCCCGCGTCCCAAGGTCCATCGCCGGCGCCGCCCGGCGGCTTCGAGCAGGCCGAAGCCGAGTTTCTCGCGGCCTATCCCGAGTACCAGCAAACGGGGGAACTTGACGGTCTGCGCGCGAGCGACTATCCCAACCTCGACTCCGAAGACCACGTGTATCTGGACTACACCGGCGGCGGACTCTACGCCTCCCGCCAGATCCGCCAGCATGTCCAGCTTCTCGAAGGCCGTCTTTTCGGCAATCCGCATTCCGGCAACCCGACGTCGCGAACCATGACCCGGCTGGTGGAAAAGGCCCGGCGCGCGGTTCTCGACTATTTCAATGCTTCACCGCAAGAGTACGCCGCGATCTTCACGGCGAACGCCTCGACCGCGCTCAAGCTGGTCGGAGAAGCCTACCCCTTCGGCAAGGGCGATCATTTTCTGCTGACGTTCGACAACCACAATTCGGTGAACGGCATTCGCGAATTCGCCCGCGCCAAACAAGCCGAGATCACCTATGTTCCGCTGGCTCTGCCGGAAATGCGCGTGGACGAGTGTCAGCTCGAAAAGCACCTCAGCCTGGCAGGAAGCGGCCGGCACAACCTTTTTGCCTACCCGGCGCAGTCGAACTTTTCCGGCGTCCAGCACCCGCTCGAGTGGATCGCCAAGGCGCGGAGCAAAGGCTGGGACGTTCTGCTCGACGCCGCCGCGTTCGTGCCCACAAACCAGCTTGATCTCAGCCGCTGGCATCCCGACTTCGTGAGCTTGTCGTTCTACAAGATGTTCGGATATCCCACCGGTGTCGGTTGCCTGCTGGCGCGGCGCGAGGCGCTGGCGAAACTGCACCGGCCGTGGTTTTCCGGGGGCACGATCACGGTGGCGTCGGTTCAAGGGGACCGCTACTACATGGCGGAAGGTTCGTCCGCCTTCGAGGATGGAACGGTGAATTACCTGAACATCCCTGGTGTCGAAATCGGCCTGCGTCACCTGGAGTCGGTCGGGATCGGCAAGATCCACGCGCGCTGCCGCTGCCTGACCGCGTGGCTCATCGATCAGGTGCTCGCTTTGCATCACGCCAACGGAAAGCCTCTCGTTCGCATCTATGGCCCCGCCAACACCGAGAGCCGAGGGGCGACCGTTACGATGAACTTCTACGATGCGGACGAGGCGGTGATCGATCACCTGCGAATCGAAGAGGAAGCGAGCCGGGCGAACATCTCGCTGCGTACCGGCTGCTTCTGCAATCCCGGCGGAGGCGAGACGGCGCTCGAGCTTTCCCGCACCGAGCTGATCGGCTGCTTCAACCAGCCTGAGATCGTCGAAAGCCATCGCTTCACGCCGGACGACTTTCGCCTCTGCGTCGACGGCAAGAGCACCGGAGCGGTGAGGGTTTCACTCGGGCTGGCGAGCAATTTCCGGGACGTCTATCGTTTTGTTCGGTTCGCGGAAAAGTTCGCGAAAAGCAGAGACAGAAACCCAGGCGGAAGCCTGGGCTCAAAACCCCACCACTGAAACAGAGCCGCGCCCGCAAGGGTGCGGTCAAGTCTGGCAGCCACCGCATTGCGATAGTGACTCCGGCGCGCTGACTACCCTCGACCGCACCCTTGCGGGCGCGGCTCTGTTTCGGCCCGGTCACGCTTGACACACGCCTTATGGTGAAAGTTGCAACCCCGATGTTTCAATGCACAGGCCCCTCTGTCGCATGGAGAGACCCAAGCCCGCGCTAGCGGGCTCGAATGTCGTAGCAGGACACCGTATCCTGGTCGCGCAAATAGAGCTTGCCGTTGGCGATGACAGGTTGAGTCCAGGTGTGCAAGTCGCCGTGCTCGATCTCAAACCGTGAGATTTCGCGGTAGCCCTCGGGCGTTGCTTCCGCCAGTCCAGCGACGCCATCCTCGCTGAGGATGTAGAGTTTCGCCTCGGCGTAAGCGACTTGCCCCTTGCCAACACTGCGGTCTTTCCAGGCAACCTCTCCGGTGGCGAAGTTCATGCTCGTAAGAATGCGGCTCGAGAAGCCGTAGAGGTAGTCCCCCACCAGCACGGAAGTTCCGTAGTGGTTGCGCATGTTGCGGTTGAAGTAAACCTCGGACGCGCGGATTCCGTCTCCCGCGGCTTCGAGCTTGAGCAGCGCGCAACCGGTGCCGTAGTCAGTCGAGACAAACACCGAATCACCTCTGACAATCGGAGTGGCGACATTGGCCGTGCGATTGGAAACTTCGTCGTAGCGCCACAAGAAGCCTCCGTCGCTGGCGCGCAGGCCGAGCGCGCCGTCGCCGGTGAGGACGATATATTGGCGGACTCCGGCGATGTCAGCTACCACGGCGGAGGAGTATCCCGCTTCATCACTCTGCGATTTCCAAATGACATTGCCGTTGTTCTTATCGAGCGCCACGACCGATGCGCCGCGGCCGCCCGGGTTGACGATCAAGCGATTGCCGTCGATGAGCGGAGACTCGCTGATGCCCCAGCGGATGTTGCGGGCGCCGAAGCGATCGAGCAGCTTGGTGCTCCAGATGCGTTTGCCGTCGGCCGCTTGCAGGCAGATGAGATTGCCGTTCGCGGCCAGGGCATAAACGCGGTTGCCGTCGACGGTGGGCGTGCCGCGCGGCCCGCCGCCCCGCCGTTCGTGGAAGGATTCGCCATTGGGAACTTCCCACAGCTTCCGGCCGGTTGCTTCATCCAGGGCGATCACGTATTGCCCGCCGTTTCGCTGGCCTTGGGTGAACAGCCGCCCGTCCGATACAGAAAAAGAAGCGTAACCCTCGCCCAAGCCTTGCGTTCTCCAAGCAAGGGGCGGCCCGCCGGCAGGCCACGCTTCCAGTAGTCCGGTTTCGGTGGAAATACCGTCGCGGGCGGACCCCCTCCACTGCGGCCAATCGCCCGGCGAAGGCGATGCGGTCAGCAGAATCACGAGAAGGCAAAGGATAGTGGGCCGCATGTTGACGTCAGTATACCAGTGGCTTCAGTGAGTTTCCCTGCTCATCGAACCGCGGAAGTTTTGGAAACCCGCGAGCCGCCTGTGGCGGCTAGGACAAGGCGACTTTCAGTCGGCGGGTTTTCAGTTAGTAGCCCATCACCACGGCCAAAATCAGGGCCACGATCGCAATGGCGTATAGCTTCAAAAGCAGCGGCACAATGAAGCGAGCCCAGCGCGGATAAGGCACCCGGCCCAGCGCTAGCATGCCCATCAATAAGGCGTTGGTCGGGACAATCATGTTCGTAAATCCGTCGCCGAACTGATAAGCCAGCACTGCCGTCTGGCGGCTCACTCCGGTCAAGTCGGCCAGAGGCGCCATGATCGGCATGGTCACATACGCCTGGCCGCTGCCGGAAGGGATGAAGAAGTTGAAGACGCTTTGGACCAGAAGCATCCCCGAAGCCGAGAGGGCGGCCGGCAGGTTTTCCAAGCTGCCCGCGATCCCATGGATGATCGTATCCTTAATGGACGCATCGTCCAGGATGACTTCGATCGTACGGGCAAAGCCAATGATGAGCGCCGCTGAGGTCAGCTCGGCAGCGCCCTTGCAGAACTCCCGCGCAACCCGGTTCGGGCCCAGCCCGCCGAGCACGGCCGCCAGCACCATCAATCCCAAAAACACGGCTCCGAGTTCGGTGAGGAACCAGTCCCAGCGCGCGACACCGAACACGAAAAGCCCAATGGCCGCGGCGAAGCACGCGAGAATGCCGGCGCGGCGCGGCGAAAAGGGAACTTCCTGGGGAGCATCGAATCCGGTTGTGTAATCGAGGTCGGCGACCAGGCTGAGTTGAGGGTCTTTCGAGACGCGCCTGGCGTAACTCAGCAGATGATGGATGCCCACCGCCAGACAAATTACGAACAGCGACCAGCGCAAGAGCTGCCCCGAATACAATGGCAAGCCGGCGATTCTTTGGGCGATGACGACCGTAAAGGGGTTGAGGGCCGCGCAGCCGTAACCGATGCCTGCTCCGCCGTAGACCAGTCCCAACGCGACAATGGCATCCATCTTCAAAGCGAGACACATCGCCACCAATACGGGGATGAAGGGCATGTACTCTTCCGCCATGCCAATCGTCGAAGAGCCCAGCGCGAACAACGTCATCGTTCCCGCGACAAGCAGGGTCGGGCTGTCTCCAAACTTCCGAATCGCCGTGCTGATTAGCGCGTCGATCGCGCCCGTGGCTCGAATGACTCCAATGGCGCCGCCGACGATGAAGACAAAAAAAATGATGTCAGCGGCGGCGGCCATGCCGCGCGGAATGGCGGTGAGGAACGCGAAGGCCGGCAGCGGAGCCGCTTCCACTTCGTGAAAGGTTCCGGCGGCCACCTGCTCGCGCTGATGTCCGGGCTCGCCCACCAGGACGCGGTCATATTCGCCGGCGGGCAGCACGTAGGAGACGAGCTGCGCCGCCAGAATCATGCCGAAGATCAGAACCAGCGAATCGGGAAATTTCGACGCTTTCATGGAAGAAGCAAGGCCGGCGCCCAGCAATCGGCGGCAGGCGCGGGAACGTCATCAGGCTAGCACAGGAGTGCCGAAAACCTGCGTCCCATTCGTGTACCGGAGAGAGGCCGCTAGACGTGAAGCAGGCTCCCGGGCCGTGGAATCCACTCTTCCAACGTCTCGATCGGATCTCTCGGATCGCGGTGCGGCTAGGGCGCTTCCCGCACGGGGAGCCGGTCTTCTGGCAATAGCCACAACTGCGTGAAAACGCCCCACTGTAAGGCGACGACGTGCCGCGGGTGCTCAGACTCCAAATATTCATCAAGGCTATAAATAGCTTCCGACCAACTCGCGTCCGCTCCGAATCGCAGCAGCACATCGTACTGCCGCGGCAAGGTATTCAGGTTCGCCACCGTGAGAACCACAACCACCAATAGGGCCGGCTCATTGGCGAAAACAGCGGAATTCAAACGGCACCGTGCCTGGCACTGCGTTACTTGTTGCGCATTTGGCGCGAGAGCCCTTGGACCCATCCGGGCTTGTTACACAATGGTTTCCGCAGTGTTCCGCGTTCGTTCCACGCTGGGTTGACGCCCGACCCGCGGCGCGGCCGCGGTTTAGCCGGCCCAGAGTTCGCTGACCGGCTTGCCCTTCACCAGCGTACGCGGCTGATTTAGGTGGTTGTGGATTTCCTGCCCCGGATCGATGCCCAGCGCATAGTAAACCGTCGCCAGCAGATCGTTCGGATGGACCGGCTTGTCCTTCGGAGAGGACGCCGTGTCATCGGACTCGCCGTAGAGGCGGCCGCCCGGCATTCCCGCTCCGGCGATCATGGCGGTGTAGCAATAGGGCCAGTGGTCACGGCCGTCCGGAGAGTTGGTGTTGCCCGAGGTGCTGACGCCCAACCGCGGCGAGCGGCCGAACTCGCCTACCGCGAGAACGAGCGTTTCATCGAGGAGTCCGCGATCGGACATATCTTCGAGCAGAGCGGATAGCGTCTGGTCAAGCTTCGGACAATGCAGGTTCTTGAGGGGGCCGAAGTTGGCCGCGTGTGTATCCCAGGCGTCAATTTCCGGGTTGCCGTTGGAAACCGAGGGCCAATTGAGCTGCACGAATCGCGTCCCGGCTTCGATCAGGCGACGGCTCATCAGCGCGCCCTGTCCAAACGTGTAGCGGCCGTAGCGGTCGCGGGTCTTCGTTGATTCCTTCTCGAGATCAAACGCATCGCGCGCCTTTCCGGAAAGCACCAGGTCGAAGGCCTGCTCGTAATACTTGTCGAGCGCATGCGACTCAACCGCCTTCTCCAAGCTTTTCATGGACCCGTTGATTCCCTTGAGCAGCTCGAAGCGGTCCTGCAGCCGTTCCGCCGGCGTCTCTTTGCGGAGGGCGAGGTCGTCGAGCTTGATGGGCTTATTCGGATCTTGGTAGAGACGGTAGGGATCGAATTCCTTGCCGATGAAACCGGCCGCTCCGCCTTTGCCAATCACGTTCGATTCCTGCAGCGGACGCGGCATCTCGACAAACGGCAGAACCGGCTCGGTTAGAGGAAGGAACTTGCTGACCCAAGAACCGGCAGTCGGGAAATCGATCGGCGACGGCGGCTCGAGCTGGCCGGACGGCGAGACCTTATCCGGAGGGTAGCCGGTCAGCATCTGATAAATAGCCGCTGTGTGGTTGAACAATCCCGCCGGCGTATAACTCATCGAACGAATGAGCGTGCATTTGTCGATCGCCTCAGCCAGCTTCGGCATCGTTTCACTGAGCTGGATGCCGGGAACCTTGGTCTTAATGGGCTTGAACTCACCTCGAACATTGGAAGGAGCGTCGGGCTTGGGATCCCAAATGTCGATGTGGCTGGGTCCGCCTTGCAGGAAAATGACCATCACGGACTTGGCGGAGCCGAAGCCCTGTGCACCGGCGAAACGGGGGGCCGATGCCGCCGCTTTGGCTGTGTTCTGCAGTGCTAGGACTTGGGACAACTTCATCCCCAACAGACCGAGCGAGCCGACGTTCAGAAAATCGCGTCGCGAAACGCCGTCACAGTTAGCTCCCAAGCCATTTGGAATCGTCAGCATGATAAACTCCTCCCCTTTAGGTTAAGGATTACCCAGTTCCATTATAGGATAGCGCGGGCCGCCGGCACGGGGGAAGGGGAAGCTCAAGAAATCTTCGTGGTCGCGTCAAGAGTGTGCTCGGCTTCCCCCCTCCCCCTTGGTCCCCTCCCCTCTCGGAGCCCTTCGATCCTCTCAGAAAGGAGATCCTCACGCTGCAGCCTGCCCTTCTACGCTCCAACCGATTTCAGGCTCATCCTTGGATTGGAAAATGCTTGCACTGAGCCGCAGCCGGGCGATAGGTGTCAGCGTCTCTTCAGGGTCTCGCCTTTCTTGAGCAGGCTGGGACGCTTGCGCTTGGATTTCTTCTTTTCTTCGGTCTGGCGGGCAACGCTGACTTTTTCTTTCAGTTCGGGAGTCATGGACGCTTCCCTTTTCGCCTCGTCCCGTTCGTCGGTCGCCTGCACTTCGGCTGTGCGGATGCCCAGATCCATCTCCGACAACTCAATGCTGTCCGCCGTGATCTCGATAGCGTCTTCGAGGACGAACTCGTACCGAAAATGGTCTTCTTGGGGATTGTCCGCGATGGCTTGGAGGGCGCCCAAGAACTCCTGCTCCACCGACGTTAGCTTGGCGATCGAAGGCGTAATGTCCCGTTTCATGTCCAGGGCGTCGTCAATCACTACATCGATTGTTTCGATGATCCGGCCGTACTGTTCCAAATTACGATGGATTTGCGCCGATCGGCCGGGCTTCTGCTTGGCCAACTGTTGGCGCGCTAGCTCGATTCTCAGCTTGGCGAAGTGCAAGTAGCGCTCGATCCGCATGTTGGGCTCTTGGGCTTCTCGAATGAGATCGATCTCATGGTCAGTGAGAAACTCCTTGCGAGCGCCAATATACTCCTGAGCCGGCAGGACGATCACCTGTAACGTGAAGGCCACGGTCAGGGCCAGGCGCCAGAGTCCGCGTCTCGTTCTCATGCCTGCCTCACTTTTTCTTCGTCATGATCGCCAGCAACAACTGGTCGTTGATTGCGGACACTCGATCCATGACGGATTCAACAACCTCTCTTTCATCGTAGTTCAAATCACGCGACAAGCCCCGCAACTGCTTGACCAGATTCCGCGTCTGAATCTCGGCGCGCTTAAAGTGTTTCGGGTTCTTGCGGGGATTCTTGCCGGTTGCCGACAGAGCCTGGTGAGCCAGCTCGACGGCCTCTTGGATCTGCATCAAAAGCTGGGTGCCGCGTTGCGAATCGCTTTGCTCATAGGCTCTGAGCACGGGCTTCACGCTGGCTTTGGCAAAGTCCAGCGCCGAGCGTGCCCGGCGTTCGAGGTTGGGTTCAGCCTTAATCGACTCAAGATCCGCCGGCCGCTCGGCCGCCGGCGCTAGACGGAACCCCGCCAGGCACAACACGCAGGACAGTAAAACGGGTGAAAGCCTGGGCATCAGCGTTTTCGGAGAACCTTCTCTATCACCTTCAAGCGCTCATTCGACTTCCACTCTTCATCGGACACGCCGGCGTTCATTTCCAGGAAGTTCTGGTAGCTTGCCTGAGCTTCTTCGTACATTTGCAGCTTGTCTTCGGTAATCGCCCGCAGGTAGACCTGAGCCGGCTTTGGCGGAGCAATTTGAGAGGATTGATGCAGGGCTTTCAGCGCTCCGGGAAAGTTTTCAACCTTGTAAAGACTGAAGGCAAGACCGTTCCATCCTTCGGACAAAGCGGCGTCTTGTTCCAGGGCGACAAGGTAATTTCTGGCGGCGTCCTCGAACTGCTCCGCATGCAGCAGACCGTTGGCGTAGCGCAGCCGCAGTTCTCCGTTTGAGGGGCTGGCGCTTGCCGCCTGGCGCCAAAGGTGTAAAGCTTTTCCAGGCTGGTCGTTCAGGGAATAGGCTTGCGCCAGAGCCGCCAGGTTAGCCGCGCTCGGCTGCCGTTTGACGGCGGCCTCGAAAATCTCGGCGGCCTCCGCATAGCTCTGCCGCTCCATCAAGAGCATGCCGATGCGTTCGCGCACGGCGATCGCATCGGGGTGGGACTGTAAGTAGCCTTGATAGATAGAAAGAGCCTGCTCAATTTGTTTGCGCTTCTCGAGCAGTTGAGCCAACTCGAGAGTCATTTCAGACAGTTGCGGGTCGAGTTCAGCGGCCTTTTGGTAGTGCGGCGCCGCTGCCTCGAGTCGTCCGGCTTGAGCTAGCGATTGGCCGAGACCAAGAGACGCCTCGGCCGAGTTGGGATTCAGCCGGACCGCCTGCTCATACGGTGCGATTGCGCTCTCGGGGTCGCCCGAATTCAGCAGTGCGTGCCCGTAGTAAAGCTGCGGCGCGAAATCTTCGGGGCGCGCTTCGGCAACCACCTGAAAATGCGCGGCAGCCTCGGCTGTGCGTTCCTCGCCTATCAATAGGATCCCCAGATTCATCCGCGCCGAGACGAGGCCGGGCTTGATGCCGGCAACCTTCTGGTAGTGTTCGATCGCTTTCGCGTTTTGCTTGAGTTCCGAGTAGGCGTAAGCCAGGTTGAAGCGAACTTCGACGTTTTCGGGGTCCTCGGCGGCCACTTTCTCCAGTAGTTCGGCCGCTTGCGCGTAGTCTTCCCGCTGCAGCGCGTCGACCGCGTCTTTGAGCTCGTTCGCCGGCGCGACTGCAACCATCATGGCGACAGCTAAACAGACCCGAATCATATTGACATTCTAGCAGCGCTTTTTCCGTATTCCGCCAGCGTGGGTGGGGAAGCATACGCCGCCGGCTACCTGGACGTGGCGGGCGCCTCCCGGCCGATGTTGTGTTGGGCCTCCAGGCCCAACATACGCTACCTTGGAGGTCCAAGGAGACTCAGCATCCAGTTAGAACCGCCTAGAACAGCGCCTCAAGCGCGGTAAAATTCGTTATGCCCTCTCATCCCATCTCTGAAGCTGGTCCACCCCTTATTTGGTGGCCCGGTTGCGGCGGAGCTGCTCGGGAACTCGGGTTCGATCCGCCGGTTCTAGCTCGAGGCTCCACTCCAGAGGGATGGTCTGGGGCAGATAACACATCTTGTCGTCGCAAGCTTGATAGCGAAGCTCGCCACGCACCAGTAACCTGCCCTGCTCGTCGAGAAGATGCTGCAAGTCTTCCGCCCGGCCCAGTTTGAGATCAGTCAAGAACCGTACGGAACCCTGATAGACCGGCACCGTCTCGTCTATGGCCGGCAGGTGCAGCTTCTCGGACTCTGGATAGGACGGGGGATAGTTGACCAGGCCGCTTACTTCCTCCATCTTCCACTCGACCGGAATGTAGCCGTCGACGCCAGGCGCGTAGACATGCATCTTTTCCTTCAGATCGATGTCGAGCACAAGCGCGACTCGCTGGCCGCCGGCGACGATCTCGTCACTGGCCCAGGAAGAGACGACGAGGTGGTCTGTTTCCTTCTGAGTGCGCGCTACGTCAAGATCCTTTCCGAGATAGCGCACGGCGATCTCTCCGGTTGTATAACGCTCGGTGTAGTTGTCTTCGAAAAACTTCGCTTTGACAACGCCGTTCTTTCCGATCAGGTACTGGCCCGGATGAGGTATGCCATAGAACTGATGCTTGGGTGAGATGTTCTCGTTCAGGATGCCGAACGATCGAATCACCTTTGAATCGGGATCGGAGAGAAGCGGGAAGCCGATTCCCGTGCGATTCGCGAAATGTTGCAGGACCTCTTTACTATCGAAGCTGAGCGCCGCGATGTTGATTCCATCTTCCTCAAAGCTCGTGCGTTTGCGCTCCAACTGAACCAGTTGGCCTTTGCAGTATGGTCACCAATCGGCCGAGCGGTGGAACAGCAGCAGCAGACCGTTCGGCCCGCTGAGGGATTGGAAAGTTTGCGTGCGGCCGTGGTGGTCAACGACTTCGAAATCAGGCGTTCTTTCGCCGACCTCGGGGCCGGTGGTAATCTTCGGCGGCGGGGTCTTGGGCGCGGCCTTGTTTGGAGTTTGAGCGAGAGACATTCCGATACCGGCCCCCAGGGTGCATACTAGCGCGGCGCGCTGGATCCAGCGTGATGCTTTCATTCGTTGTTTGTCCTCATTTGCTAGTCCTCATTTTACCCGCGACCTTGAGATTCCGCCGCGATGAAGAGCGCGGACTTCCGTCCGCGCCTCTGTCCGGCCATCTGTAATTTCCGCCACCGTGGGCTACTGGATGTAGCCGAGCGTTCGCAGTCTTTCGATCTTCTCGCTGGGCAGCCCTTCAACACTGTCGCCTTCGGGCAGCTTAGCCTGCTCGACCATATCGCGCCAAGTCTTGAGTTCCGCTTTGAGGTTCTCGACAATGCCGGGATGCTGTTCGGCCACGTCGTTCAAGTCCAAGGGATCCTAGTGCAACGATTGGGGCGGTGGTCCGCGAGATGAGGGCTTCGCTCAAATTTGTTTCTACGATTGGCTGGCCGGGGAGGATTCGAACCTCCATTCCAGGCTCCAAAGGCCCGTGTCCTGCCATTGGACGACCGGCCACCAGCGTTCTTTCTTACGATATCACGACCGAAGATTTTACCGCCCGCGAGGCGGTTTTCGTCTATTATGGAGTGGGTTTTGTTGCAGGAGCGGCCGTGTCATCGATGAATCGCGCCGTTTAGCGAAGGCGCAGGGCCGGGCCGCCTCCGAGCGGATGCTTGGCTCCTGAGCTTCGGAGGAACGGGGCATCGCTGCAACACCCAACCGGGCAACGTACGAGGAGTTCACCATGGAACCAGTATTCGCGGCCGTCGGCTGCTTTGTTCTTTATTTCGTCGTCTACCGTTTTTACGCGCGCTACCTGGGGAAGAGCATCTTCCAGCTCGACCCGGCCAAGTTAACTCCCGCCCACGAGATCAATGACGGAGTGGACTACGTGCCCTGCCGCAGGCCGGTTCTGTTCGGCCACCACTATGCTTCGATCGCCGGACTGGCTCCGATGCTGGGGCCCGCCATTGCGGTGATCTGGGGATGGCTGCCGGGCATGCTGTGGGTTGTCCTGGGGACTCTGTTTATCGGCGCGGTGCATGATTTCGGGGCGCTCGTCCTTTCGATGCGTCACCGCGGACTCAGTATCGGGAAGGTAGCCGAAGACCTGATCGGGAAGCGGGCGAAGTCGATCTTCCACCTGATTATTCTCTTCTTGATTTGCCTTGTGATGGGAGTGTTCGTGCGGACCGTGGCGAGGCTGTTCACCGCCGAGTTTTATCCCGAGTCGGTGTTTCCGACCTTTTTCTTGATGGTCGTCGCCATGGTGATGGGCTGGATGACTTACAAGCGCGGCGCCAGCATGGGCAAGGCAACGGTGATCGGCTTCTCCTTGATGATCGCGTCGATCTTTGTTGGACTGCAGACGAATCCGATCCTGCCTTCAAACACGTGGGTGCTGATTCTGCTGGTCTACGCCTTCGCGGCGTCGACGCTGCCGGTTTGGTCACTATTGCAGCCTCGTGACTATCTGAATTCACTGCTGCTCTACTTGGGCTTAGGGACGGCCTACATCGGATTTTTCGTTCTGCAGCCTAGTTTCGCGGCGCCAGCGATTGACCCGAGTCCGGCGGGCGCGCCTCCTATATTTCCATTCGTTTTCATTGTGATTGCGTGCGGAGCGGTGTCCGGCTTCCACGGGCTCGTTTCCTCGGGCACGACGTCGAAGCAGATCGACAAGGAAACCGACGCCGTTGCGATCGGATACGGCGGCATGGTGGGCGAGTCGATACTCGGTCTGCTGGCGGTTTTGGCATGTACCGCCGGCTTCCGGTCGGCGGCGTCGTGGAGCGAGCACTACGCCAGTTGGGGGGGGGCCAGCTTGCTCGCGGATAAGATGCGGGCCTTCATCGACGGCTCGGCGCTGTTCATCAACACGCTGGGCATTCCGATGCCCCTGGCCCAGGCGTTCATTGCGCTGGTGGCTGTATCGTTCGCACTGACATCACTTGATTCCGGGACGCGGTTGTTGCGCTACAACATCGGCGAGATCGCCGAGTCGGTCCGCCTGCCGCAGCTAGCGAACCGCTACGTGGCTTCCCTGATCGCCGTGGCGCTGATCGGCTTCTTTGCTTTCTACGAAATACAAGGGGAGCCGGCTGGACTGGCGATGTGGAGGCTTTTCGGCAGCACAAATCAGATTCTCGGCGGGCTGACGCTGCTGGCGATCACGATTTACCTTCGCCAGCGCGGGGCCAATTACTGGTACACCGCGATTCCGATGGCCTTTATGCTCTTGGTGACGATCGGAGCGATGGTTTACGAACTGAACACTTACTGGAGCAGCGGCCAGACGTTGCTGCTTTTCATCGCCGCTTGCATCTTCAGCCTCAGCGTATGGCTGCTGGTCGAAGCGGTGATTCGGTTGCGCAAGGACACTGCGGCGGCGCCCGAGGTGGCGTCAGGGGATTAGGCGAACCCAGTGCCGCTGAGCCACGACCGTGACCGAGCGGTTACTACTCCTGTGCGCCCACCCGCCCCTAGCCTCAATACTGTCCACCTAGGACCTTTGAGCCGCAAAGCGGCGTAGGATCGTAGCCCGGGGTGGAGCGAAGCGGAACCCTGGGTCCGAAACCCTCAAGGTCAAGCCCCGCACGGGGCGTAGGAGCAAACCGCCCGTTCATTTCCGCGGGTACTCAGCCCCTAAGAGACAGCGGGAGCCGCATGAGCCAGAGTAAGCCGCGGTTTCTCCCGTACAGCCAACAGCACCAGCGACGCTAGTGCCTGGATGAATCGAGGGCTGTCGTTCAGGCCAGGCATCATTTCAAAGTGGCGGATACCGTGTTCCGCGGCTTCTTCCCGCGCCTCGATGTCGATTTCCGCCAGCGTCTCAACGTGGTCGGATACGAAGGCGATCGGAACGACCAGCATGTTCTTTACGTTCTTGCCGCCCAGATCGCTGATGGTTTCGCGCAGCGACGGCCGCAGCCACTTTTGGTTTCCCACCTTGCTCTGAAAGCAAACCGTCACCGGGTTCGTCCAGCCCGCTCGCTCCACGACCAGCCTGACGGTGGCTTCGATTTGCCGCTTGTACGGATCGCCGGCTTCAATCACGCTGGTTGGAACGCTATGGGCGCTGAAGACCAGGTGCGGCTGCTCGCCGGAATCGAATCCGCGCATCGTCTCGTTGATCCGTTCGGCTAGCGAATCCAAGTAGGGCTCGAAGGCGAAGAATTGCCGGATACGCCTGCTGGGAAGCCGAAAATTCCGCTCGCGGCAGCGCTTTTCCCATTCGTTGAAGCTGCTGCCGGTTGTCGTCGAGGAATACTGGGGATAGAGCGGCAGCAGAATCAATTCATCGCAGCCCGCTTGGCGAATTCGTTCGATCGCCTCCGATGTGAACGGGCGCCAGTACCGCATGGCCACGAAGACACGCGCGTCGATCGTCTTGCGAAGCTCAGCCTCGAGGGCGCTTGCTTGCTGAGCGGTCAGCTTGCGGATCGGCGATGCGCCGCCGATTTGCGCGTAGTGGCGGGTGACTTTTCGCGCCCGGCCCTTGGAGATCAGCTTCGCCAGCACGGGCCGGGCGACCTTTGCCAGCGGGAAGTCGATGATATCGGGATCAGAAAACAGGTTGTAAAGGAAGGGCTCGATGGCCTCGGGCGTGTCGGGACCGCCCAGTTGAAACAGAACGACACCAATGGTTTTATCTCTCACTGCAAATTACTCTTTTGGAAGAACCCGAGATCTATTGGGGCAGCTTCAGCAGCTTCGGGAGTTCGCCATGCTCAGATCCGCCTGATGGATGGTCGTGTGGAGCGTTCCAGGTCTCAGGTAGCCGGCAGCCGGCAGTTTGGCCGTCTATGCCGGAGTCGGGACCTCGATGTATTCCCGCCCGGCTTCGCTCGGCGCCTGATCGCCCGCCTCCAAACAATCCTCAACGTAGAGCTCTGCTGCTTCAGCGATATTTGTCATCGCATCCTCGCGAGTGTCGCTTTGGGAGACGCAACCCGGCAGGGCGGGTACGATCGCGACGCAGCCCCCGTCCGATTCCTGTTCAAGTATGACGGAATATCGCACGGTCTACTATCCCCCAAGTGTGATCATCTCGATCTTTTTTCGCTGACCAGGCTGGTAGCCCGCCGCCGAGTTCATGGCGGCAAAGCGCTCCTCTGAGTATCGATCCGTTCTGCGGCGCCACAACGAAACGATAAACGACGTGAGCTGCTCGTCGCCGGCTCCGCCGCGCATCAGGGTCTTCACATCGTGACCTTGATTCGAGAACAGGCAAGTCACGATCTTGCCGTCCGCGGTGAGCCGGGCGCGCGTGCAAGTTCCGCAGAACGGCTCGGTGACGGAACCGATCACGCCGATCTCACCGCCTCCGTCCACGAATTCGTAGACCACCGACGGAGCGCTGCCGTCGCCGCGGCCAACCTCACGGAGTGGATAGCGGGCCGCGATCGTCTTAAGGATTTGCTTGGAGGGCACGAGTTTTCGCGAGGTCCATTCATTGGCATTGCCGACGTCCATGTACTCGATGAACCGCATGGCAAATCCATGTTTCCGGGAGAACTCGACGAGATTGACGATTTCGTCGTCATTGACGCCCTCTTCGATAACGGCGTTTAATTTGATGGGGCGCAGGCCGGCTTCCTTGGCGGCGAACAGTCCCTCCAGAACCTTTTCAAGGTCACCGCGTTTCGTCATGGCCCGAAATTTCTTGGGATCGAGCGTGTCGATGCTGATATTGACGCGGCGGAGCCCGGCTGTTTCAAGGGAGTGTATCCTCTCAGCGAGTGAAGAGCCGTTCGTCGTGAGGCAAAGCTCTTCGACACCTTCGATCGCCGAGAGTGACGACACCAGCTCCTCGAGGTTTCGCCTCAGCAGCGGCTCTCCGCCGGTCAGACGGATCTTCTCGACACCCAGGGAGACAAACAACCGTGCCAGCCGCGTGATCTCCTCGTAGGTGAGTATCTCGGCTCGGTCGATCCACTCGTACTCGTCGAGCGGCATGCAATAGGAGCATCGGAAGTTACACCTGTCGGTGACGGAAATCCGAAGGTCTTTGATGGGGCGGTGGAGGGCGTCAGCTAACATCGGGGGTCTGCGTCCTGATTTCGTCCGCTCCGGATGCTCGAAACCGCCCCGGGAAGCGCAAAAATCATTGTAGCGTGTGCCGAGGGAATCGACCCGCGGATGCATCGTTCGACGCCGGCAAGGAATTCGGCGGCAGAGAAGGCGAGCCTATTCGAGCCGATCTGGGACTCGAAAATCACCTGCACTGCTCGCGAACCTGTTGCGTCAGTATAATAGGAGTGCCGCGGGAGCGGAGCCGTCGTCAGGGCTCTTGTGCGGCAGGTCAGATGTTGCGGGGACGGAACATGGCAGTACGCCGAAGGAATGGTTTCACGATCATTGAATTGCTGATCGTGATCGCGATTATTCTCATCATCGCGGCGGTTGCTATCCCGAAGCTGACTCAAGCGCGCAAAGCTGCCTTCGAGATGGCTGCCATCCGAACCATGCAGACCCTCAACACGGCTCAAGTGCAGTATTTCTCGACTTACGGCCGCTTTGCCGCGAGCCTGATGGAGATGGGCCCCACCCTGGGCAATGCTCCCCCGTCGGCCAATGCCGCGGACCTGATCGGAGACGACCTTTCCACCGGCCTCAAATCAGGGTATATTTTCATCATGGTGGGCACGCCGAGCGGTTACACGATCAACGCCGACCCTCAGGTCTATGACGTGACCGGCAGCCGCTCGTTCTACACCGACCACGGGAACTTGATCCGCCAGCACATCGGCAACGAGCAGGCGTCCGAGAACGACTCGGAGATCAAGTAGGTCCCTCTTTTCTTTCCTTTGGCGTACCCTTCAGGCTTTCTTGCAATCCTCGGTTGGTTCAGACGAGCCCGTAAGACCCGGTTCGCGCCCAACCGGCCAGCCCCCGGCTGAGAGTTTCCGGCTTCGCCCCGGTTAGGGGGAACGTCCGTCGCCGGCAGGGGCGTATGATGAGACGAATGACGATCTCCAAAGCGGTCTTACTGGCGGCTGGCCGCGGAACCCGGATGGAGTCACTCACCAACGACTGCCCAAAACCAATGCTCCCGCTCCAAGGCCGGCCCCTGCTTTGGCATCAGATTGAGCGCCTGGAGGCGGCCGGAGTTCGACAAATCCTGATCATTACCGGCTACAAGGCGGAAATTGTCGAGCAATACTTCGATGGGCACCGACCGGCTGTGGCGAGGATTAGCTATCAAATCCAGGCTCAACAGGATGGTACCGGAAGCGCTGCCGGACTAGCGCGGGATTTCGCGGGCCGAGATCCGTTCCTGTTGACCTATGGCGATATTCTTGTGGAGCCGAAAGTCTATCGGTCGCTCTTTGAACGATTGGAGCACGCCGAAGCGGCCTTGACGGTCAAGGACGTGGACGATCCTTATCGGGGCGCGGCGGTGTATGTGGACGGGGACAGGGTGACGCGAATCATTGAGAAGCCGCCGCGAGGCAGCTCGGCCACGCGCTGGGTGAACGCCGGAGTGTACTGTTTTCGTCCCTCCGTCTTCGATGAACTAGACCGGATACAACTTTCTCCGCGGGGGGAGTATGAACTCACGGACGCGGTTGTTCAAATGCTGGATAAGGGGGTCACATTCGGGTGGCTCCCCATCGACGGGTTCTGGAAAGATGTGGGACGCCCCGAAGATCTTAGCGAGGCCGCGGAGTTCGTCGGCGGCCACTCGCCCTAGCCCGGCGGCGTTGGCACGACTTGAGTTACTAACAACCTTCGCTTAGACGTGGGCGGAAGGGCGAGCCGGTCTCAGCGTGAAGTAGCCCTTGGCGAGATCGGGTTTCAACTCCAAAGCCTTCTCGAAACATTCCACGGCTTCGGCCTCTTTGCCCTCACCCTGCAGGGCAACCCCCAGGTTTAAGTGGGCTTCAGCGAAATCCGGCCGTAGCTTGACGGCCCGGGTGTAATACTCGATCGCAGCTTCCTGCTGCTCCGCTTTCTGTTCGAGCAGGCCGGCGTTAAACAGAATCTCCGCCGAGTCGCCCTTGAGCTCCGCCAGTTTGGCGTAGAGGTTCCTTAGATCGTCGAAGTTCTCCTGGGCTGACCGCACAGCCGCCATTCCAAGAAGGGCGTCTACGTCATCAGAATTGAGTTCCAGCACCTTCTGGAAGGCCTGCTCCGCCTTATCGTGGTCGTTGTCCCTGAGGTAGGCAATGCCGCAGTTCGACAATGCCTGAGTCCAGTCCGGCTTGTGCTCGAGACACTTTTCGTAAACGCTCGCGGCCTCCTGCCACTGGCCGCTCTTATGAAGGGCGACGCCTAACCGGAACAGCGGCTCGGGAGAGTTCGTTACCTCCGCGAGCTTCTGATAGCAGTCGGCGGCCTCAGGCCAGTCCTGCTCCTTCTCGTGCAGGACCGCCAGATTGTAGAGAGCGGGCAGTGAAGCTCCATCCAACTGCAAAACCCGCTTGTAGAGCTCCTTGGCTTCGTTGTCTTTCCCTGCTTCTAGGCAGCACGCCGCGAGGTTAAGGTGAACGCCCGCGGAGTCCTCGCGCAATCGCAATGACTGCGTGTAGGCCTCGATGGCATCGTCGAAGCGGTTCAGTTTTTGGCAAACCAGTCCCAGGTTGTACCACCCTTCGTAGGAGTCTTTCGTGACGCTGACCAGCGCTTCGTAGTGTTGTTGAGCGTCTTCGTACTGCTCCTGCCTGTAGCAGGCGTAGCCGATTCCCTCATGAGCCGCAGCGGACTCAGGGTCGAGTTTCAAGAGTTCACGGAAGATACGGGCCGCATCTTCGTACTTATTCTGCTTGGTGTAGACGCTGGCCAAATTCGACAAGACCTCTTCGGACTTGGGATTTTCCTCCAGAGCGGCTTGATAGTGTTCAACCGCCTTGTCGTAGTCCTCGGAAAGGTGATAGGCAACGCCCAAACCGAATACCGCGGCATAGGAGTCCGGTTCCGAATTCAGATAGGATTCATACGCTGCTTTGGCGCCCTCGGCGTCATCAAGTTTCAGGCAACACCCGGCAAGCCCCAAGTAGGCGTCCGCCAGCTCTGGATCGAGATCGATCGCGGCTTGGAAAGAACTCTTGGCTTCTTCGTACTTCTCGGTCGCCTGCAAGGCCAATCCCGCGTTGAACTGAGCGGCCGAGTTATCGGGCTCGATGGCGAGGAGTTCGACGTAGTGTGCAGCCGCTTCGGAGAATTTCTTCCGGTCCAGATAGATCTGTGCTAGCGCAGTGTAGACTTCCACCGGCTCCTTTCCCGCCGCGCGCGCCTTTTCAAGATCTTCGAGTGCCTCGTCTAGTTCGCCTTTTAGGTAGTGGCGAACCGCCGCGGCATAGTGGCTGACGCCGGTCGAGTTGGCGCCGCCCGGCTCGGCGCCGTTCGAGCCGGCGGCAGGGGGTTCGCTCGCCGGCGGCGGGGGAGGATCTTGCCGCGGGGGAGTGTCGGCGACTAGTTCCGGTCCATCCCCGGCCGGCGCTGCCGAGCCGGGATCGGTTTTGCTGGTGTCCAAGAAACCCAAATCTCCAAAGAATTTCATCGCTCTTCCTCTTGCGAGTCTCAGATAATCTTGTTTCTTTTCTCGCTTCGTTAGGCGTACTCACACGGATCCAGGTTCTCGGGGCCATGTAGCGCCAGCAGCGGACCAATCGGTTCCGCCCTCCAATCCCGAACCTTTCCTCCGAAGTCGTCGAGAGGCCTGTCCGTATGGGCCAGCCCCGCTTTCAATTTGTCCAAGTCCGCATCCGCCTGCCACGCCATTAGCGACATCGCCCGCTCATCAGCCCCCGTTGCCATCAACAACTTCTCCACTCGCGGGAAGGTTGCGCGGCCGCCGCCGATGCCGCGGCAGACCGGTTCGGGCATACGCAGCGCGGAGCGTGGCTCAATCGACGGACTCTGAACCTCATAAGCCACTGGTTGTTGAGGCAGATCATCGGTCCAGGCCGGCCAAAAACAGCGGAGTAAGCGGTTCGGCGGCATTTGACAGCCGCCTACAGCTAAACCGTAGCGAATGTCGGCCAGGAACGACAATCGGCATTCCACCTTAGATCGAATCAGATCCTGATGCATTCTGTCGGCTGGTTGCTCAGCCAAGTCCAGTAGTTGCGGCACGGGCAGCCATAGTGCTTCGAAAATCTCCGGGTGACGGGCGGAAGCGATAGGCTTCAAGGGCGTCCGCGCCGCAACCCGATTTGGCGATTGAAGTTCTAGAATCGGGACGGCCACTTCGGCCTGTCGGAGAAGCTCGTTTCCCACGCTATCGGCTATCCGCGGTTCAGCGGCCAGGAGTCCCTCGACAGCCGTCAACCTGGCCGAGGTCGACATCGGCCGCAGTGTGGGGCGGGCGCGGCAAATAGCCGTGCCGGCGGCGAGGGGCGTCGTGGACCCGCTTTGGTCTAGCGCGAACTCCTGGATCTCGCTGTTGAGCCGAGGAGAACCGGCAGGGGTTAATTCCACCGACGGGATGAATCGAAGAGTGAACGCGGCTGCCCGCGGCCCGCCGAGAGGCAAACCGGCATGTTTACCAATGCCGCCGGGCAGCATATCCGCCTGGTGGCCGAGGAACCCTTGCGGAACGTGTTCCGATGGCCGTAACGTGACGGGCATCATTTCCGCTTTCGTGCCGATGGCGTCCCAGACAGGCAGCCCGGCGAGCGATATCGTTGCGAGGGCTGACGGGCTAAAACGCGGAGCGGCGTTGGGGGTAATGCCGCCGGCTGTTTCGGGATCTTGTCCTGGAGCGTCCAACTCGGCCGGCTCCTGGGCGCTGAGCTCGACACCCATCATTTCGAGCCATGGCGCCCATTCACCGTCCGGCCGCGGCTCATTCTTCTCAGCGAGTTCTTGAGAGCTGGCAGCCTTGAACTGCGGCAGCTCATCTGGGTCCGGAAAACGAACTACATTCCTCATCGGCGGACCCGCATGGGCCTCGCCTGGCGCCACGCTCGCGCCGCCGTCGTGAGATTCTCCGCCATCCTCCGCGGTTCCCGCCAGACCATCGGGCAACGACTCGAGCGCTTCATGACCTTCGCCCGCGGTGGCCGGGGATTCCTCAGCCGCCGCAACCCGATCGACGCCGGGATCGCGGGGTTCTAACTCATCTCCGGGCCCCGTGCTCTCGGCGGCGGCACTCTCGGGGAGTTTTATGCCCCCTTCCGGGTGGGTCTGATCCCGTGCCTCGGGTGTTTTCTCGGCTGCGTCAGAATGAGCGGCTTCGGGCGCGCCGCTCTGGAGTACGTCAGACACCCCGCCGGCGCGCTTCAGGGCATCGCTTGGACTTCGGTCAGCCCGGTCTTCGTGATCCGCTTCTTCCCTGGGCCCGAATACTTGACTGTCTAAATCGGGATTTTCCGATGGCTCTTCCAAGGCTTCGATCTCGGAAAACCGCACGTCGACCGGATCAGGCTCGTAACTCTCCTCGTCTGCAAGTCCCTGAGCAACCCGGTCTTTTGTCCCGCTCGTCTCAGCCGTGAACTCCCTCAACCAAACCGGTATCTCGGATTCGGAGGGCGGATCCGATTCGGATTGAGCCGCCGGTGATTCGGCCGCGCGAGCCGCGGCCGGCGAATCGATTCCGCCTGCATCACTTTCGCTGCCTGAAGACCCATCCGCGGAGGGGGCGTCATCAAGCTCGAGGCGCTTCCCAATAGGGGGCATTTGCAGGGCTTGCGAAGGCTCGTCCGCCGGGGCGGTCCCCATGAGCCGATCTAGCATGGAGGCAGTGCCGCCGGACGCTTGTTCTTTCTCAACCGCTTCGGATCCGCCGAACTCAAGGTCGGCGCCCGTGACATCCGAGGCAATATCGGGAGGCCTTGCCGGCGAGTGCTCGGCAAGTCTTCGTAAGGCTTCTAGGGCGTCTTCAGGCTTTTGTTGACGAACGTCGTCCGGAATCTCGCCCTGTTGGCCGGGAGAGAAGATGTCATCGAGGCTCTCGGCAGGTTGTGTATCTGAAAGCTCAACGCCGACCGCGTCCAAGTTGGCGCCGGCAGGCTCGGGCGCGGCCAACAGGTGAGACCGATCGAGACCCGCGGCTTCATTGCCCCTGGCAAGAATCGTGTCCAGTCTGTCATCCGTTGGATCATCCGAGATCGGAAGCGGTGGAGCCCTGACCTTGTGCAGCAGTTGCTCTTGGTCTCGCAGCAAGCGGTCCAGGGTCTGCTTCTTGTACGTATCCGCATGCTCGTCGCGACAGAACTCCGATTTCGTTTTCCAAACCCCAAGTCGGGATATCTTTTTGCCGCAGAGTAAACACTGCATGAGAATGAATACGCACTACGCCACGCGGACGCTGACGCCCGGCGAGGCTTTACTCCCAATATGCATTCTGGTGCAATGCCTGCTGGTTAACGATCGGCTGCGTGCCTTAAACAAAATTCTAATGACACCTATGCCTATCGTCTAGGGGAAACATAAACTATAGTCATATGTCCCGCACGGTCCATGAGGCGTTATTTTTCGGCAAGCAAAGTGGCGCTGATGAGCCGCGACTTGATTCCCGATCACAAAGAAATAAGATGGGGGTTAGTCAAATAGGTTATTTCAGGACAAGCCGCGGATGCTCAACGCAATCTCACTGGCTCCAAGAAGACGGCAGGGGCTTACGACCATTAGCCGCTTTTCTCACCACGTGGCGAGGCGAAGTGCGTGATGGGCGCGTCAGTACGAGGCGCGCGCCGCTGGACGACCCTCATTCAATCAGAGACGCGTACTCGACAGTACATTGAGCACGGCTAGCAAGCGCAACGAAGTAATGGCGGGCCTGTCCGTGCTTCGCCCGTCAGGTGGTGAGAAAAGCGGGTTAGTCGGATTGATCGTCGGGCTGGGAACTTGGCCCTGAGGGGGGGCTCCGGCGGGCCAACGGCCAACGATGATAATTTCGCGGGTGACTTTACGTCGAACCAGAGCTTCGCCGTACCCGACTCAGGCCCAGTAGCGCTCCCTGTTACCCAAGCGGGAGCGATCCACGCTGGACCGCAACCCAGCAATCACTCTTGTCCAAATTAGCGTTTTGAATTCGTAAGCCGGGGAGGCGGAACCTCTGTTAGGTTGGGATTGGGTTCAGGCCTATGAACCAACCCGCCCGAGGAGGCCCCGCCATGAGTCAAGTATGCAGTATTTTCTCTCAATTGTTAAAGCTGTTCCCGCGTTCGGAGTTTGAACAGGCCGTCCGCCAGCATCGCGGGGAGCGCCACGCCCGCGGCTTCACTTGCTGGGGACAGTTCGTCGCCATGCTGTTCTGCCAGCTCGGCCGCGCCCAGTCGTTGCGTGAGATTTGCGGCGGTCTGGCGGCCAGCGAAGGCAAGCTGCGGCACCTGGGCTTGTCCGCCGCACCGCCGCGCTCGACGCTGGCCTACGCCAACCGGCAACGCCCTTGGCAGATCTACGAAACGGTCTTTCATCAACTGCTGGCGAAGTGCCGCGGCGCGGCGCCGGGCCACAAGTTCCGTTTCAAAAACAAGCTGCTGAGTCTGGACGCCAGCGTCATCGATCTGTGCGCCTCGCTGTTTGATTGGGCCCAGTTCCAGCGCACCAAGGGCGCCGTCAAGCTCCATCTGGTACTCGATCACGACGGCTACCTGCCCAGCTTCTGCGTGGTCACCGACGCCAAGACGCCCGACCTGGCGCCGGCCCGCAAAATGTCGTTCGACCGCGGCACGATCGTGGTCTTCGACCGCGGTTACAACGACTACGACTGGTTCGCCGAGCTGAGCGAGCGGGGCGTTTTCTTTGTCACACGATTGAAACGCGGGGCCAACTACGAGGTTCTCGAACAGCGCCCGTTGCCGCGCCGTCCCGGAGGCGTGCGCCGCGACGAAGTGATCTTCTTTCCCTCGCTGGCCGCCAGCGGCTCCGAGGTGGTGTTCCGCCGCATCGAATACTTCGACGCCAAGCAGCAGCGCACGCTCGTGTTCTTGACGAATCACCTGGGGTTGGCGGCCGCAACGATTGCCGCCATTTATCAAGACCGCTGGCAAGTGGAGCTGTTTTTCAAGGCTCTCAAGCAGAACTTGCGGGTGAAGACCTTCGTGGGCACCTCGGCGAACGCGCTGAAGATCCAGATCTGGACGGCGCTGATCGCGATCTTGCTGCTGCGGTACTTAAAGCTGCGGGCGCGTTGGGGCTGGAGCTTGTCCAATCTGGTCGCTTTGTTGCGGCAGCAGTTGTTTGTGCACCGCGAATTGTTCGCCTGGCTGGACGAACCGTTTCACCCGCCGCCGGGCAGCGAACCCGAGTCGCCACAGCAATTATTACTGGCGGGAATGGAGGCCTAATTGGGACAGCAGCATGATTTCTATCTTGTCCAAACCGGCAACCTGGTTCCCAGATCGGCCTCCTGGCGGGGCTTTCTGGCGTGTTTTCAGCAGCCGAACCCGCTCCGCTCAGCTAATTTGGACAGCAGTGCCCAGCAATGGGCCGTCGGAACGCCGGCCGTGCTTCGATTCGCCTGCACTGCCCCCGCCACTATGCCCGGCAGCGGACAGTACCGCGACTTACTGGACCCGCTTTTCGGGAACATCGGCGAGAAACTTATCGACGATTTCTCTCTGCTGCTGGTCGCTCAGTGAAACCTGGATGAGTCGGCCGGCCGCTTGAATCGCCAGATCGCCGGCCATCTTGCGAATCTCTTCCATGGCGGCCCGCTGCTCGGCTTCGATGCGCCGCAGGCCCTGCTCGGTCACGCGACGAGACTCGGCCTTGGCCTCTTGCAGCATCTTCTGACGCATTTGTTCGGCTTCCTGGCGGGCCTGCTGAACGATTTCCTCGGCCTTCTTGAAGCCCTCGTCGGTCCGGCGCTGGTTTTCGGCCAGCACTAGCTCGGTTTCGCGCTGCGTCTTGCGAGCCTGCTCCAGGGCCTCTTTGATATTCTGCTCGCGCTCGTCCAGCGCCGCTAAAAGGGGTTTCCAAGCGATCTTGCGGAGAACCCCCAGCAAGACCACGAAGATGATGATCGTCCAGATCATCAACCCCGGTTCAAAACGTAGTAGTGCGCTTTCGCCGCCCATATCGGCCTTACCTTAATGGATCAGGATGATCAGCAAGCAGCCGACCACGGCGATCACCGCCACGCCTTCGAGCAAGAACAAAGGCAACTGGAAGGCAGACTGAATGTCCTTGGCGGCCTGAGGCTGGCGCGCTATGCTCTCGACGGCGGCTGCCGTGAACTTGCCTATGCCGATGCCGGCCCCGACCACAACGATTCCGGCTCCGAGAGCGGCTCCAAAGTAGTGCAAACCGCCCGCGCCGTCTCCGCCGTCTTGGGCGAGTGCCGCGCCGGGTGCGATCAACAGAAAAGCAATCGTGCAGAGCATGGCGAATGCCGCTCTTTTGGTGTTGAATGTCATCTGCG
Organism: Bryobacterales bacterium; assembly: GCA_965226185.1. Taxonomy (GTDB): domain Bacteria; phylum Acidobacteriota; class Terriglobia; order Bryobacterales; family UBA6623; genus CBDCYS01. Next base: position 1,490,413 of record CBDDCT010000006.1, on the reverse strand, counting down.
AGTGTTCCTCCGAATCAAATTGGTTTAGTGAGAGGAATGAACAACCATTCCAACGAATAATGCCGTGAGTAACGTAAAAACGTAAGCCTGAATGAGAGCGACGATAATTTCGAGCAGATACATGGCCACCGCCAGCGGTACCGCCAAGAACACTCCTACCAGGATACTTTTGAAAATGAAGATGAACGAAATCATTACGAGGATTACGATATGCCCGGCCATCATGTTGGCGCCGAGACGAATGGTCAGCGCGACCGGCTTCACCAGCGTGCTCAGGGTCTCGATGAAGATCAGCAAGGGCACGAGAGGAATGGGAGTTCCCGCGGGCACCATGTGTTTGATATAGCCGACCGGGCCCTGAACGATCAGGCCCGAAATGATGATCAAAGCGAGGGTCAGCAGTGCCAGCGCTCCCGTCATGTTGACGTTGCTGGTGGCCGTGTAGGCGCCGGGAACCAAACCCAGCAGATTGCACGTCAGGATGAAAAAGAACAGCGTCAGCAGGAAAGGCGTGAACATGCGGCCGAATTTCGGTCCCATGTGGGCAATGGCGATCTCGTCGCGAACAAAGAGGACGAGATACTCCAAGGCGTTGGTGACACCCTTCGGAGCGCCGTTGGAGACGCGGGATTTCCTGAAGAACCAGCCGGTCACGACGATCAGAAACGCCGCCGCGGTCAGCATCATGACCACGCCTTTCGACATGCCCCACTGGGCAAGAGAAGGGTAATCGTGGTTCGAGATGTGATGGATCAGGACCTCGGAAAGACTCTCCTCTTCCCCGTGTTCGGCAGCGGCGGCGGCTGCCAACAGGAAGGCGAATGGTAACTGCGCAATCATCTCGTTTCGATCTGCTTTCGGTATCGAAAGGCTTCAAAAACCTGAGCCGCGAAATACACCGCCACGAGAGCCATCGTAAAGGGCGCCGGTTCCACCCAGCCTGACAGGACGACGAACGTCAGCATCCCGAGAACATAGGCGCCGCGGGCGATCACACCCAGCAGGGAAACCTTCCAGAAATCCAGAGCCGGGTGCTTGTCCCACAGTTTCAGCAGCACCTCGGAAATCCCGAAAGTCACCGCTCCGGCCACAACGCCCCAAATAATGGCTGCGGTCATTTCTTCAGCCACATTGTCTTCGCCAGGGTATAAAACCCGACCACGACGCCAACGAACAGCCCAATCACGATGGCCGCCGGGTTGGCGTCAAAATAGTCTCCAACGACGTAGCCGACAAAGAGACACCCCAGAATACTGCCGCTGAGACTCCAGCCGGCAACGGCCGCCGGCCCAGTGGGTTTCATTCGGAAACCGCGCCCGCGAAGATCTCCCATCGCGACACACGGAGGGCAGATCGCAAATCGAATCCTACATTCTGACGACAGGTTGGAAGCTTCCCGACGGAGGTGACCCTTAGACCTTAACGATATCAAACGGCGGCGTAATTCGGCAACTCGAAGGGACATTTGAGACTTCGTTATCTAGCGTCCGATCGCCACGTAGTTCGGGATGACAAACGATGTCGCGAAATTCATGCCCGAGCTCAACAATGCCAAAATAGCCGAAATCGGCGCCTCTGCCTGTTGAGTCCGGGAACTACTACTCGTAAAATATGTAGTGAGGGACGATCAGGCCGGATTCGCGCGGTGTGCACGCGCCGCAGGTCATGCGGTAATCGGTCAGCGCGTGGGAGATTACTGTGGGTAAGACTTCCATGTCGTCAGGGCGGTGGTAGGCGTCGAGCATCATCCGCGGGTGGTGTTTACGGATCGTCTTCATCGCCCCTTTCAGTGCTTCGCGTTCCGCGCCCTCGATGTCTATCTTGATATAGTCGACCCGGGACAGACCCAATTCTTCGACCAGGCTGTCGATTGTCGTAACCGGCACCTCCACCTCGTCTCCACCGTTCTCGAAGATCAGGCTGCTCATCGCCGAGTGCGCTACCCCGAGATTGAGAGTCATCGAGCCCTCGCTGCTCCAGATCGCCTTAGGCACAACGATGAGACGTCCTTCCGCAATCTCGGCCGAAAAATTGCGGCGCAGGCACTCCACCTGGGTGGGATCGGGGTCGATGGCAATCACTTTCTCCGCGCCAAATGCCAAAGCCTGGGCGGAGTAGGCACCGACGTGGGCGCCGCAGTCGATCACGATATCCCCTTTGCCCACCATCTGTTCAGGGTTGCGGCTGGAGACCCATTCATGCTCGGCAACGTGGTAAGCCAACAGGTGTCGACCGTCCCAGCTGGTGCCCCCGCGCCGGATCCAGAATTTGCGTGAGCCAATGTCGACCAGCTCGATGCCGAACTTCTCGTCGTACGCTTCGACCTTAGCCGCCAGCTTTTTCTCCGCAACGCGGTCGGCAAACTGATTGAGGTCGGAGTAGAGCGTAAAGATCCGGGACCAAGGGCAGTATGCCGCATTTCCTCTGAGCTTGACTGTGGCGAACCAGACCGTGTGAGCCATGAGATGGACCGTTCCCGAATAAAATATCCCGAGACCGGCTGCCAAGATGATCAGGAAACGAATGGGTGCGGGGACAGCAGCGTTGAATTTTTCGACGGATCGGCTCATGGTGACTTGTTCCCGTGACACTAGCCGCGCCCGATGACCAGGCTGCGCTACAGATGAGTTTAAGGAGGATCACAGACGGCTGCTAGCGGGATGGCTACTAGAACCGCCGGCAGGGGCGCTTAGAAGCTGAGAGGGTTTCGTACTAAACGAGTACTAACGGGGTTTCCGACTCGAGTTCCTGGGCGAAAACTCTCAGCGCGGAATCCATCACAGCTCGGCGACGCCGCGAGCAAGAATTGGCATCAAGAATCGCTGCCAACAAAAGCTGTGAGACGGCCGCGGCCCCTCGTCCCAGCAGCGGGCCCGCGGAGGCGCCCGCCGGTCTTTTCGGTGCAGCACGTCCGAGTGTGGCTGAACCTGAACGACTCATTCGGGGTATGGACAATGAAAACTCTTGACAAACAAGAAATAAGTGCATATACTCTTAAATAATGCCTGCTGGTAATCAAACGCTCGATCTCAAGGGCTGCGGTCAGTGCGCCTGTTTCAACCTGCGAAAAGCCACCCGGGCCGTTACGCGGATGTTCGACACCGCTCTGCAGCCGCTCAGCCTGAGAGCCACTCAGTTCACGATCTTGGCCGCGGTCGCCCAACAGGAGCCAATCCAAATCACCGAATTGGCGGATATATTGGTCATGGACCGGACGACGCTGAGCCGCGACCTCGGTCCGCTCGAAAAGCAGCGTTGGGTCAGGATAGAACCGGGAGAAGATCGCAGAACCCGCGTTGTCGAGCTAACCGTTCACGGCCGAGACTTGTTGGAGCAGGCTCTTCCCGCTTGGAAACGGACGCAGGAAAAGGTTGTCAGCGGCTTGGGCCCGGGTGACTTTGAAGTGTTGCTGAAGGGGTTGTCGGCTACCGTCTCCATAGCGAAAAAGCGTGACAAGCGTTAGCCTCGCTACGGGCATGACCCCGGCGTCGACATAGTCGACATAAGTGGCGGTGCCTGGAGTTTCTGCATTCCGCCACGTGGGGCGGGCATCCTTGCCTGCCATGAATTGGGCTCCCAGGCCCAAAACCCGAAAACCGCGAGCGCGGTCACGTAAAAACAAAAAACCTTACAGTGAAGTTTTTCAAGCACTTACATCCCACTCACCCCCGCCAAACGAACCGAAAGACCGAACCCCGGCTGCTACAATGAGAGCGGAAAGTCGGCAAGGGAAAGGCCCCCTTGGCGGTCCAATGATAGACCTGCCGAATCCAGCGGAAAGCCGAGAAGAGACTCAGAGCCGCAACCGTGAGAGAGCGGATTCCACCCCTGGCACTCAGTTGGAACAAGAAAGCTGGGGACAAGCGGCGTGGCGTGCGTCTCCAGACGTGCCGTGTCGCCATTCGTGGCGACATGTCTTTGCCGGCATTTCCTCGAAGCCCGCGTCCAGCCGAATCAGCCCGCCTGTCACCGATAAAAAGAAACGAAATCCAATGAAAAACAGCCACTTTGTCAGGCAGTATGACATCGGCTCAGTCGGCGTCCTCAACGCAAGCCATTGAAAACAAAAACACTAAACGACGACTATGAATACGAGACGCCCAAAACCGCGGAAAACACCCCGAGAGCATGACAAAACCTGACATTGTCTGACATTTTTTATAGAAACTTTACACCTCAACCGGCAACCTCTTTCGTTTCAATGACTTTTTGAGACCATGAAATCGCCCTCCGGCCATGCCGGGAGCGCAAGCATGGCCGCTGTCCTCTCACTTCTATAAACTCGGCTTGGCCCTGGAAGCTGCGGTGGCTTGAGAAAAAATCCGGTTCGGTATACTGGAGGCTTTCCGGAACGGGCGACGGAGCACGACTCCCGCAAGACCGCACCTGTTCGCCTGCTCGCGGCGCTGGTCTCGCTTCCTTCGGTACGGTCCGCGGCGCCCCTCCGTGCCTGATTTCGCAAAACATTCCATGCGCGTTACGCTCGTCGCCCTGCTCGTGGTTGTTGCCGCCATCTTGTTGTTTTGGCGGCTTGACGGCGCGCTTCTGTGGCGCGACGAGGGCACTACGGCCAATTGGGGCCGCATGATGGCCGAGAACGGTACTTGGCTTCCCTGGGTATTCGACGGCAAACAGCTCGTTGTGCAAGCCGCCGACGGGCACGACATGAATTCCAAGCTGCTGCCGGCGATGCACACCTATTTGCAGTTCTATGTAGCGGCAGTGAGTTTCAAATTGCTGGGGGCCGATACCGTGACCGCGCGGTTGCCCTTCGCTTGCTTGGGCGCGCTGACGCTGTTCGTCATGTACCGGCTGGGCGTATTATTGTTTGGCCCGGGACTCAAGCCGCTTCTGCTCCCCTACCTCGGTGTTCTCTCGATTTACTTTCTTTCGGCTGCCCGGCAGAGCCGCTATTACATCCTGGTCGTGCTCGCCGCCACATGGCTGATTTTCGAATTCTGCCGCTATCTTCGGGATCCTGAGTTGGCCGGCAGCCGTTCGTTCTATGCTCGCATTGCCTGCGGCGGGGTCATGCTCTACCTCTCGAACTACTCTGCTTTCGGCGGGATGTGGGCGGCATTGGGGTTGTTCGCCTTGTTCATTCAGGACAGGCGTTTGATTCGAGGTTTCTTTGCGGTATCGTGCGGCCTGGCAGCGGTTTTGGGTATTGAGTTCTGGCTGTTGCATTCTGAGTTCGCCGCCGCGTGGCCGCCTCCCGACGATCGCTCGCTGGCGGACCTTTACCATCGCGCCGCGGTGTATCTTGGACGGGACAATTGGCGAACGGTCCCGTTCTTGATATTGGCGCCTGCCGCGTTCTCGTTCTTCGGGCCGCTGAAGAGATTGCCCAAGCTCGTGCCGGCGGGAATGTTGTTGTCGGTGCTGCTGCTTTGGTCCCCCCTCTTGTTCGGGTTCACGGCGAGGCAGGTATTCCAGCAGCCCAAACCTCTGTTTTGGGCAGGCGCGGCCCTGTGCGCCGTCATCCCAGCTATCCTGCTTTATGGCTGGGCGAAATTCGGCCGGCAGTCATTCTTGGCGCGGGCGGCGCTGCTGGGGGGATTGGTGCTGCTCGTCTCTCCCATCCTTGCGATCCTGATCGGCAACAACAGCACACAGCACCGGCACTACTATCAAATTGTTCCCGCCGCGATTTTTCTCGGGGCAATCGTCATCGCCGAACTAGCGCGCCAAAGGAATCGCGTGATCGCCGGGGCTTGTTTTGCCGGCCTCGCCGTATGGCCCAATCTGAACTTTTACCTTGGGCCGGAAAACGTCGTTGAGCGACAGTATCTGGGTAATGTCTCGCACAACGGACCCGTGGTTGACTACCTGCGCGAGCACGTCGGCCCGCAAGAGACGGTGGCTTTTTTCCGCAACGTCAAAGGGATGGCGGTCTATTTTCACCTTCCCGAGCTGAACTGGGTGGCCTTGCTTGACAGTGACGCGCCACGCAACAAACAATTCCGGGGGCGAATACCCGATGAGCAGTTCGATGACTATGCGGATGCCGACTGGTATGTGTTGTGGACGCCCCGGGAGCAGAAACCCAAAGGCCTCACCGAGGCCTACGACAAGGTTTGGGAATACAGCTACCTTCAAAAGCGCAGTTGGTGGGACCGCGATCGCAACCCAAGGAAGCGAACCTACGAGTTTTACCGGAGGCGGGGCGAGTAGGTTGCTCCAAATTAGGCTCGATTCGGCAGTGCAACTCTTTGCTAAAGCTCTTCGAGCGCCGCTTCGAGTTCGCTTTGGGCGTGGGAGTCACCGGAGTGCGTGGCGAGCTCGATACCCTTCTGGAAGGACTCGCGAGCTTCCTGCTGGCGGCCAAGCTTGCGATAGGTTTGGCCGGCGTGGTAATAGGCGGCCTGATAGTCCGCATGGTTCGCCAGCAGCGTCTTGAATTCTTCGATGGCCTTTTCAAGCTGGCCCTGGTTGACGTATTCTTGTGCCAGCCCGTAGCGCACAAACGCGTCTTTGGGGTTGGATTCGACAAATTGGAGCAGAGTTTCCAGTCGATCGCTGGGCATGGGTTTCGGGTGTTTGCCGGCTGCGGAAACTGTCAGGGGCGGTTGTGCGCCCCGCGGCAGAACACTACTATAGCAATCGATATCCTGTTAGCTGAGGCAAACCGATGGCTTGTCCCTACTTTTGTCCGAGCGAACCACTTCCCTGGACCAAGTGGCCCGGCAAGCTGCGGCCACCCTTGGGGGCGCTGTATAGGGGGGAGTGCCGCGCCGCTAGCGAACCGTTCTTGCCCTCCGAGCGGCTTCTTGTTGACTACTGCAACTTGGGTTACGCGAGAATCGAATGCAAGCGCTTTCCGAACGGAGAAGGACCTGACGCGGTTCGTTTCGGCATTTCGGCCGACGACGGCCGTACTGTCGTAGTTGCCTACGTCGTGGAGCGGGTCTATCTGCCGCTTCGCCACGGCACGCTTCGATACTGCCGGGCCACGAAGTCTTGGATCGATCTCAACGTTGACGGGCTGCTTGCGAGGCAAGCTGAAGCCTACCTCGCTAGTTATCTCCGGTCGATAGGTGAGGAACCCTTCTTGGATTAGAAAAATGCCACGGCCGCCTCGAAGCCGCCCAAGGCCGTGGGAGCAGCCGCAAGCGGACGCTGATGCAGTTCCCGTTGCCGGAGCGCCCCAGGCCGAAGGCGGCCAAATGAATCTTCACGAATCCAGAAAACCATGAGCGGAAAACCTGTACGCGAATCTTATTCAGAACTGTCAGAGCTGGCGCTTCCCAACGATGCCAACGGCCTGGGGAACCTGCTTGGCGGCAAGCTGATGCAGCTTGTGGATATCGCCGGAGCGATCGCGGCCGCGCGCCACTGCCGCGAGTTCGTCGTGACGGCGTCGTTTGATCACATGGACTTTCGTGAACCCATCGCGATTGGCGAACTGATCGTCCTGCGGGCAGCGGTCAACCGGGCCTTCCATACTTCGATGGAGGTGGGCGTCAAGGTGCATACGGAAGACCTCCGCAGCGCCAAGAAGAGGCACGTTGCTTCAGCCTATTTGACTTTCGTCGCGGTAGGGAGAGACCAGCGCCCAAAGCCGGTTTCGGGGGCCGTTCCAGAGACGGAAGAGGAAAAACGCCGTTACGAACAAGCAGGCGAGCGCCGGCAATACCGCCTCCGCCAACGCCGTCAAAGACCTGAGTCCCGAGTTTAGAAAGCTGGGGTCTTCGTTCGAGCGGCTCGCTAGCTGGCGCCGGAGCCGTTCGCCCCAACTCCGCTTTCGCCGGAATCCTCTTCGCTCGAACTGCTTTGCTCGCTCTGCTTGAAGATGTATTTGATGCTGTCTTTGTAAACCAGCACGTTCGGTCCAGCGGGCCGGTTGATCTTCAGGCAGGTCTTGTCGTACCACTCGACCGTGCCGCTGAGTTCTTCGCCGTCCTTGAGCACGAGCACGATCGGCGTGCGGTTCTGCATCTGTTTGACGAAGTAGAAGCTTTCGGCGTTGGTCTGTTCCGGTGGCGCGGACCGCTTCTGGCGGGAGTGGTTTTGATTCTGGTGCTGGCGCTTTTGCTGATGCATTTGCTCCTTGACTTCATTCAGGGATGGGCGAATCAGTTTGCGGTGTGAAGAGTCGGAGGATTCCTTCATATGAGGCCTTTCGATTTTCATATTTGACAAGACAAATAAGATAACGGCTCACGCGAACCCGTAGCAGGTAGTTCGCGTGTCCCCCCGACAGGAACCTGTCAGGGGTCTTCACTGCTCTTCGGGTTGCGGATAGGAAACGTAGGGCTCGCGGACCGAGTACGCGAAAGCTGGTTTGCCAGCCGACTTTCTTTATGGATAGCACAAACGGTTTGAAGCTCGCAAGCAACTATGCCGAGTGAGCCGAGCGAGCGGCCGCGTGTCTCAAACTGACGGCGAGAGATTCCAGAGCGACCTGTTTCTGGATGTTTCTGCGCTCCAATCGCACTAGCTCGTCTAATTCCGCGGCAGCTTTCTCGACCCAATCGAAAGTCACTCTTGTGGCCATCGGTTCCAGTTCTTCCCGCAAATCTTCGTTGATCAGGCCCTGTGCTCCCAGCTTGAGATGAACCAGGTCCCGCAGCAGACCCTGGGCGGAATCCACCAGCAGGCCAAGCTTCTGCTGGCGCTTGCGCCCCACATTCTCGGTATGCGCGAGCAGTTCCGCGAAAGAGCCCGTGCCAAGAGCGGTCCGCAGTATCGCGAGCATAGTGCCACGGCGCTCCGTGTACTCTTCCGCATCGAGCGACAGCGCTTTTCCGGGGCTGCCGTCCGACCAGCCAGCGAGCCGCTCGCGCTCGTGTTTGCTGATCTCAGGCCGGGTGTCGAAGAACTGCTGCATCTCTGATTGCGTGAGCGTCCCAAAGTAAAAAGGAATCGATCTTGACCGAATGGTAGGCAGTAGCTCGTAGGGGTTCGCCGCGGTCAGGATTATAGTGAGCGAATCGGCGGGTTCCTCGAGAGTTTTCAGCAAAGAGTTGGCGGCCTCTTCATTGGCCCGGTCGGCGTTGTCCACTAGAAACACTCGGCGAAGTCCCTCGGAGGGGCCGAATCTCGCTGCTCTTCTTAGCCGGCGGGCCTGTTCAATCGTGATCATCTGGAGAGGCCCGTCCGGCGGGAAGATGAGGAAGTCCGGATGAGTCGCCACGATCAGCGGGTTCTCCAGGCGCTTGGCCGCCGGCATCTTCAGGCGTTCCTCAAACAGCTTTTGAAAAACTTCGCTCGACAGGTCGGCATCCAGAATGCGGCGGCAATTGGAACACTCGCCGCAGGGTTCACCGGAATGGCTCGTGGAGCAGTTGATGGCGGCGGCCAACTGCCTGGCCAACGTTGCTTTGCCGACGCCGCGAGGTCCGGCAAACAACAGTGTCTGTGGGAGCCGCCGTTCGGCGACCATGCGCCGCAGGGTGGCGGCAACGCGCTGATTTCCGATGAATGTGGGCACGCTCATCTTTGGGCCTTTGCGGATCTAGTTTTGCGCGGAGCACCGCTTCCCTGCCGCAAACGGGCGGATTTCACGGCGTCGAGCCAGGCGAGTCATTCTCGTGGCGTTGCCAGGAAATTTCTCACGATACGGTTGACCCTGGCCTCAACCTCGCTGACGTCTCCGTTGGCGTCGACCAGTTTCATTCTTTCTGGCTCTTTTCTTTGCAGCTCGATGTAGCCGGCGCGGACTCGCTCGTAAAAGGAGATATCCTCCTGCTCCATACGGCTTTCATCTAGCGGCTGCGACGTGTTTCGCTGGAGTGCCCGGCGAACGCCGGTTTGCGGGGCAATGTCCAGTAGCAGTGTAAGATCGGGCTTTAGTCCGTCACAAGCAACAGCCTCGATCGTTCGCACGGCATCGACTCCCAGTTCGCGGCCACAGCCCTGGTAGGCGAGCGTGGCATCGGTGAAACGGTCTGAGAGCACGATCCGTCCCGAGTTGAGAGCGGGCCGGATCACTTCCGCGATGTTCTGCGAACGGGAGGCGAAGTAGAGCAGCAGTTCGGGGATCGGCCTCAAATCACTGTTTGCGGCATCCAGCAGAAGCTTGCGAATCTGGGCGCCAACCCGGGTTCCGCCGGGCTCCTGGGCGACTACGACGGAATGCCCCAGGCGAGAAAGCGTGTTCTCAAGGAGCTGCAGTTGGGTGGTCTTACCGCTACCGTCGATCCCCTCGAAACTGATGAAGGCTCCCCGTTTCGTCAAGCTGCAATTATAGCGTCCGCGTTCTTATAACGGCCGCTGCCGCCTGATCGCGGGTTGCGAGGTGATGAACGCCACGCGTACCCCTTTGCCCCGGCCGTCTCGGCCAGTTTTGCGAACGCTTTTTCGAAATTCAGATGGTATAATGACTTGTCATTCAGGGCAGCTTTCACTGCCCCAATGGCCATCCCAAACCGAGCACCTATCTTGCCGGGCGCGTAGCTCAATTGGCAGAGCAAGTGACTCTTAATCACTAGGTTCGGGGTTCGATTCCCCGCGCGCTCACCACTCTTCCACTCGCGGGACTGTGATTTCGAGGGATGCCGAAGCCGGTCGCCGAACAAGGGAGACGGCAGTGCAGCGGGTGAAACCTCGCCTGGTGACTGACACCTTGGGACGCAGCAGCCCGCCAAGACGCCGGGGCTCTTGTTCCTGCATCTCTGCTAAGCTTTCTCGATTTCTTCGATTCGTTGCAGGCAGGCCAGGAATCGGCACCTCACTGACTCTGAGAGCCGGTCAATCCTCCTTACGAGTTCGGGCGAGGTTGCTTCTTGGAGCTTGCCCTGTTTGCCAGCCTAAGCCGATTCCCATGTCAGGGCCACTCTAGACGGCCTCACCTCGTTTTGTGGCCGCTTGTTTGTAGATTTCGACCTTAGGTTGGAGCGCCGCGATCCAATCCACGCGCAGGACCACGGTTTGTGAGATAACTAGTATCCGCTGGGCACGGCGCCGGCTAGTGGGGAGTGACGGTCTGGCTCGGCCGGGCCGAGGGAAAGGCCAGGACCTCGACTCTTTTAACCCCGCTGGACCAAGCGCGCACCTGATCGATGCTGTTCAATTCTTTTTCCTTTCTTGCGTTCTTTGCGGTCCTCGCCATCGTCTACTACGCGGTTTCCCATAAGTACCGCTGGGCGCTGTTGTTGGCGGCGAGCCTGTACTTTTACGCGGTCTTTCAGCCGAGCTATCTCATTCTGCTGCTTGGAGTCACGCTGGCGGCCTATCTCGCTGGCAGGCTGCTCGGGCCGGCCGGCGATGGCCCCAGACGGCGCGCGGTTCTGGCAGCGGGTGTTATTGCTGTTCTGGGTGCGCTCGTGGTCTTCAAGTATTACGACTTCGCGGCTCGCACCCTGGACAAACTGCTCGCCAGCGCCGGGGCGGGGAGCACGCTCCCGCTGTTTCCCAGGCTGGAGCTGACCGTTGCGGTTGGACTCTCGTTCTTCACGTTCTCTTGTCTCAGCTACCTGGCGGACGTCTACGCCGGGTGCCGGGCGCCAGAACGCCATTTCGGGCGCTTCGCGCTTTACGCCTCGTTCTTCCCGAAACTGCTGGCGGGGCCGATCGAGCGGGCGGGGCCTTTTCTGTCGCAACTCGTGCGGCCGGTTGCATTTAGTGCGGCGGGAGTCACGGCGGGGCTGCAATGGATGCTGTGGGGCTTGTTCAAGAAGGTCGTCATCGCCGACCGGCTCGCCGCGTTTGTCGACGCGGCCTACGCGCAGCCCGCGTTCTCATCCCCCGCTGATCTGGTTCTCGGCACCTACTTTTTTGCTTTTCAGTTGTATTGCGATTTTTCCGGTTACTCGGACATGGCCATCGGCGCCTCGAAGGTCCTCGGCATCGACTTGATCGAGAACTTCCGTCGGCCCTATCTGTCGGCGTCGGTGCCGGAGTTCTGGTCGAAGCGCTGGCACCTGTCGCTCGCCGGCTGGTTTCGGGACTACTTGTATATCCCGATGGGGGGCAGCCGGCGCTCCCGTCTCCGCCGGTATCTCAACGTAATGGCGGTGTTCCTGGTCAGCGGGCTGTGGCACGGCGCGAACTGGACGTTTGTCGTCTGGGGCGGCCTCAATGGCCTCTACCAGGTATTCTCGCTGCTGACGCGCCCAGTCCGCGCACGGATCGCCGGTATGACCGGCCTGGCGAGCCTGCCATCAGTGGTACGTGGATTCCTTGGTGTTTTGGTCACTTTTCATCTGATCCTCGTCACTTGGGTCTTTTTCCGGGCGGAGTCGCTGACGGATGCTGTCACCATTCTTTCCCGAGTCGCTGCATCGGCAGCCGAGCTGCCGCGGTTGTTGCAGGTGCGGATCGCGAGTGGCGAGATTCTCTTTTCACTGGGGTTGATCGCAGTGTTGTTGCTTTGGGAAGTGATCGACGAACGACGGCCGGTCTGGGACCGCCTGGCGAGTTCTCCAGTGTATGTGCGATGGGCGGTGTACTACGCCTTGCTTACCTGTCTCATCGTGCTGGGGACATGGAACCAGCAGGAGTTTATTTACATGCAATTTTGAGACCGCGAGTTTAGATGATTGAAAGAGCTCAATCCGAGTCCGCCATTACGGCACAAACGGCCGTGAAGCCATCGCTGACGCGAACAGAGGCGAGGAAATTCCGCCGTTCGGCGGCGCCATTCTTATTGATTGGAGTCGCGCTCTACACAGCGCTCTATACGGCCTCGGAACAATTGATTGACCGGTACGCGCTGCGCAACCGCTTTTACGTGGTGAAGACAGCGCCACGGATCGACTACGACTACGTGATCCTCGGCGCATCACACGCGGTAGTGTTTGACGGCCGGGACATGAATACGCGCCTCGAGGAGATGACCGGGCGCACGATCTTGAACCTGGCCACCGCCGGGGGCGGCATCACCGTCAACCGGCTGCTGCTTGAATATTTTCTGGGCGAGCATCGCGCGAAGTCGGTTGTCTATGTGCTCGATTCCTTCCCGTTCTATTCACGGGAATGGAACGAAGAGCGGCTGCTGGATACAAAGTTATTTCTGCGTGCCCCGTGGGATCCCAGACTCGCCGTGCAACTGCTGCGTAACCCGGCGGCACGCCCCGCGGCGGGCGATTACATCACGGGATTTTCAAAGATCAATAACCCGGAGCGTTTTGCGCCCGATCTGCATGAACAGGAAGGCGCCCGCTTCGACAGAGTCTACCGGCCCGTGGAACAGATCGACCGGCAACGGATCGCCTATCTTTATCCGGCGGAAATCGGTGAGACGACTCTCGCGGACAGTCCCTATCCGGCCCAGTTTGAGGAGATGATCCGCGATGTACAGTCACGCGGCATCCACCTCATTGTTGTGAGACCGCCCATTCCGGAACGAATGTACCGCATGATTCCGAACGAAAGGCAATTCGACGAGACCATCAAGCACATACTGGAGCGTCTCGGCGTCGAGCTGCACGACTTTTCTTCCCTCGCCAATGACGAACGGTTTTTCTTCGACAGCGACCATCTCAACCGAGACGGTGTTTTAAACTTCTTCGAGAATCACCTCAGGGAGGTGCTGGCGGCGGACAGATCAGAGGAGTGACGCGCCCTGGCTTAACTCGGTCGCAGTGGGGCCGACCGGCTTCTATGGACCCACTGGTGTACTGCGCCAGTAATAGTGCACCATAAGATTTCCGATTGAAAGAGGGAAGCCCGTTGAAACGGGCTGAAAGTCCCTGAGCGGTGGCGTCCACCAGCCGTAAACGGCTGGCCTAAGGAACACCAAGCCGCGTGAACGCGGCTCAAATCGCCCGCATCAAGGCCGCACGGTGTCTGTCACTCCGCCGTCTGGCAAGGAAGCGACTCACCATAAGTTACGTTCTGATTGGCGTACTACACTAGCGCCTGGCGGGTTGCCGGTCCAGGTAGTGTTGCGCTCTCTCGAAGGCGTTGATTTCGAGCAGATAGGCCAGGGTTTCACCGCCGCGGGCTCGGAGGCGCAGGGTCAGCAGGTCCTCTGGCGTGTCCACGTCGAACACGATACCGGGCGGGCGCCTGACTTCGACAGGCACGGCTTTCTCCTTCGCCTGGGCGATATGGGCCTCGAAGCTCCCGGTCCCGAAGCAGCTAGTGACGACGCCGGGCGGAGTGCGCACCAGGGCGTTCGTGCCTGAACCGTCCTGGGAAGGGACGACGATCAGGCCGGGATCGCCGAGTTGCCGCCCGGCCCCGGCAAGCGAATCCAACTCTCCGGAGGTTGCTAAAGGCACGTCGATTGGCGCGAATACAAGCGTCCGCGCGCCCATTTCCAGGCAGCGCGCGGCGGCCCAATCGGCGGAGTGGCTGTGACCACTTTGATCGGACTCTTCCAGTACACGAGCCCCGGCGCGCCGGGCGTGGTCAAGAACCGATTTGTCGTTTGAGACAACTACGACGCGGTCGAAACGCTCAACAGCCATCATTTTTTCGAGCGTTTCCCGATACATCGTCCGTGCCAGCCGGGCGCGCTCCGGGGGTGACAGCACAGCTTGCAGCCGTTGCAGCGCGCCGGATGGCGATTTGACCGGCAGCAGCCCCCAGATCATGATTCCATTGCCCGCAGCGTCGCTTGAGCCAGTTTTTTCTTGATAAGTGCGCTCGCCATGACTGTATTGGTGATGACCGGCTTCATACCGAGGGCTTCCACACGGCCCGACAAAGCCCTGTCCTGTTGATCGAGCACGAAGAAATCGGCGAAGTCACGATAGAGTTCCGCGACGCCCGGTGCGGAAGCTTCCATCCCGAGACCTTCCATCATGCGGGTGGTGGGACCCTTTAGGGCCCGGCCGGCAACAATCGGACTGACGGCCGCCACGGCGGCATTTGTCTCCCGCAAAGCCTCCCGAATTCCTGGAACGGCCAAGATCGGCCCTATGCTGATGATGGGATTGCTCGGCGCGACGATGACCGCTTTGGCCGCCCGGATTTCTTCGACGACATGGGGAGCCGGCTTGGCCGTTTCGGCGCCCACGAACTCTACTCCATTGACCTGATCGCGCGCCTGGCGCTTTACGAAATATGTCTGGAAATCGAGACGTCCCTGGGCGGTTTCCAGCCAAGTTCGGACTGGATCGTCGCTCATGGGTATAATGCGCGAACGTACGCCAAGCGAGCGGCTGATCCGCAAGGTGACATCCGAGAGTGGAAGACCGCTCCGCAACAGAGAAGTCCTGTAGATGTGCGTCGCCAAGTCCCGGTCACCGAGCCGGAACCAGGTTTCGCAACCGAATCTTTCCAGACGATCCAGGCATTCGAATGTATCGCCGGCGACGCCCCAGCCCTGAGCAGGGTCCACGACCCCGGCCAGCGTGTAGGTGAGAGTGTCGAGGTCCGGCGAAACGCAGAGTCCGTGGACTTCCAAGTCATCGCCGGTGTTTCCGATGACAGTAATATCCCCGGCTGGAATGACCCCGGCCAACCCGTCGAGGAATCGTGCCGCGCCGACCCCTCCAGCGAGCACTACCACGTTACCGGGCATCTAGCTGTCCTTGGCGTCGGGGAGTCCCGTGAAACGGATGCCGCTGGCCGACACCCGATGGCGAAGATTTAGGGTGATTAGCAGCGCCGCCAGTTGCTCGGCGTAACGGGAATTGTCGAGCGGGCCTAGATCGACGGCGCGAGCGCCTGGAATCTTGGCTACCAGGGCGGAGACGGCCGCTCTCGCGTCGCGGCTATCTCCGGTAATCAGCACGTCCGAGTCAACGGCGCTTTCCAAGTCGCGCAATGCTTCGGAGCTCAGGCAGTGGAAAGCGCCCGCTACCCGCACTTGCTTACCGACATAGCGGGCTGTCTGTTCCGCGGCGGAGCCGTCCCACAACTGGATGACCCGCGACAGTCTTCCTCCCAGAGCTTTTTCCAGGGGCACGGTGGCATCAACCAATACGGTTCCGGGTTGAAGCCGGTCGCGGATCGACTGGAGAGTCGCGATCTGCGCCGCCAGTGGCACGGTGAGAACCACGACCTTGGCTTGTGCAACGGCGTCGGGGTTCGCAAGGCCTTCAACCGCCGCATCGGGAATCATCTTTTTCAGCTCACTCGCTGAAGCCCTTGCGCGGGCGGGGTCTCGCGATCCGATGATGACACTTTCTCCGGCCTGAGCCCAGCGCAACGCCAAACCAAATCCTTCTTGGCCGGTTCCCCCAACGATGGCGATCTTCTGCATGGTTCCTCGATGTAGCTAAGTCTTCAGGCTGCTTTGAAGACGTATTCTACAATGGAGTCGCGTGAAATCGCCCAAGGTTCAAGATGGGGCCCAATCGAGAGGGGTCGTTTGGGTTGCTTTGGGCGCCAGCTTGTGGGGTTTTGACGCCGTTCTCCGCCAGCCGCTGACCGACACTCTGGCGAGTTCCACGATCGTCTTCTATGAGCACCTGATTCTGGCAATGGCATTGTTGCCGGCCGCCGTGCTGCAGCGCGACACCTGGCGTGCGTTTCGGTTTCCGCAGTGGATAGCCGTCTTGTGGATTGGCTGGGGCGGCTCGGCGCTGGGCACGCTTTGCTATACCCAGGCGATCAAGCTGGGGAACCCGACGGCCGTGGTCTTCTTGCAAAAGCTGCAGCCTTTGTTCGCGGTGTTGCTGGCCAGGCACTGGCTTCATGAGACGCAGCCGTTGAGAGGCCGCTTTTGGGCTTCGCTTGGGGTGGCGGTGGGCGCGGCCTTGTTGATCTCACTCGGTGGCGGAGCCGAGTGGACTCTTCAGGGAGATCCGTTTCGCGCTTCGTCGTTGTGGGCGCTTGCCGCGGCGGCGATTTGGGGGTCTTGCACCGTGGCTGGGCGCTATCTTGCGCCCGACGTTTCCCCATTGTTGCTGACGTCGTTGCGGATCATGCTGGCGCTGCCCCTGCTGTCGGTACTGGTTCTGGCCGGTAGTCCTTCGGTCTCTTTCCCGGCTGCCGGGGCGGGTGATTTTCAAAGCTTGCTGCTCATCGCGCTGGTCCCCGGATTTCTTGGTTTGTTCGTCTACTATCGGGGACTCCGCGGGGCGCCGGCCTCCCTCGCTACCCTGGCGGAGTTGTGTTTCCCGGCGGCGGCAGCCATCCTGAATTGGATTTTCTTGGGTACGGAAGTGACGCCGGTTCAGCTCATCGGGGTGGGGTTGCTGTGGGCGGCGGTTCTGTGGAGTCAGGGCCTTCAAGACGGCGGAAAACGTCCCATTGGCGAGAGCTAGCGTTTCGCGCCTCGGAAGCTGTATTCAAATCTTGCTGACGCCAATCTCGCCGCGGGCCTAATCTCCGCGCGCCGCTTTCAGTTCCGTCGCCATGCCGTTGACGGCGTTCCACAGGATTGCCAAGTCGGCGCCGCACCCCACCAGCTTCATTCCGCGCTCGATCCAGGTCTTAGCCAGCGCCGGGCTGCGGACTTGTATCGCCGGTATGCGCTTGTATTTGTTGCACGTCTCGATGACCTTGATGATTGCTTCGCCAAGTTTTGGATGATCAAACTGGCCGGCCACTCCCAGAGCAATGGAAAGATCGGCCGGGCCGATCATGACGGCATCCACGCCCGGAACCGAAATCAGCTCGTCGCGCCGGTCAAGCGCCGCCTGACTCTCTATCTGAAACACGACCAGCGTTTGTTCGTTGTGGTGGCGGATGATCTCGTCGAAAGATGCCGCCTGGTAGCCGACTTGCGGCTGCCCGAGGCCGAAGCCGCGCGCCCCCTCGGGCGGGAACTTGGTCCAGCTCACGGCCTTGGCCAGCAACTCCGGCGACTCGGTGCGCGGCAGGATCACGCCCTCCGCGCCCATATCGAGCGCCCGCGCCACGAGAGAGTACTGAAAATCCGCTACCCGCACGATCGGAGTAATATCCGTTAGCAGGGAAGCCCGGACGAGATCCTGAATCGTTTCCACGGTGTAGCAGCCATGCTCGCTGTCGATGAAGATCCAGTCCAGACCAGCCGCCGCGTAGAGCCGTGCTACCTCCGCTGAGCGTATTTGCCCGGCGACACAACCCAGTGCGACTTTGCCCTGGTTCAATAGTTCTTTCGTCCGATTGGTTCGCATGTTCTCACAAGTATTGCAATTCCGGCGGCAGAGGAATAGTATTTGGGTAGCAGTCGGAGGAGGTAGGACATGAAACAAAGCTGTCGATTAGTCCTAGCACTGGTTTTGACGTCGGTTTTCGCTTGGGCCGCGGCGCCAAGGTTGACTTCCGTCAAGCCAAGCGGAGGTCACGCCGGAGACATGCTGGTAGTCAGCGGTCAGAACCTCGGCCCGGATTCGGTGACCCGTCTTTTCCTCACCGATGGTACGAACGATCACAGGGTTAAAATGGAAGAGCAGAATGCCGAATCGATTCTGTTCGCGGTCCCGGCCAAGGTCAAACCGGGCTACTACAGGCTGATGGTGCAGACGGCCGGGACGCCCCCGGCCTTGCTCGAACAACCCATCTCCTGTCAGGTTCTGGCCGAAGACGAGGAGCTGATCGAATACGAGGAAGCGGTACTCGAGATCATCGAGCAGGAAGAGGAACCTCTGCCGGGCGAAGAGGAAAAGAAGAAGAAGAAGAAGAAGAAGAAGAAGAAGAAATAGTCGGAGCGGTCGAAGGCCCGCCGGGCCACGGGCGGAGACTCTCGCGCCACCGCTGCTCCGCCAGCTCTTGATTTGCCCTCGATGCGCCGTTGTCCGTGCAATCAGACGAGCGAATCAGCCGGATTGTCCACTCCGCGATCCAGTCTGCCCATCGCCCATTCCGCGTGCTCCCGGATGACGGGGTCTGGAGATTCGGCCAGGATCCTGAGGTGTTCCAAGAACTTCCGCTCGCCACTGTTGCCCATCGCCACGGCCACGTTGCGCAAAAAACCCTGGTAGCGCGTTCGCTCGATCGGGGTGTCGTCGAAACTCTCGTGGAACTCCTCTTCCGTCATCGCGGCTAGCTCTTTAAGAGAAGGCAGATCGTTGCTGGGCTGGAATCCGGGGAAATCGGTCACGGCCGCCTTGCGATTCCAGGGACAAACGTCCTGACAGATATCACAACCGAACAGGTGCGCACCCGACTCGGCCCTGTTCTGCTCCGGAATCGGGCCGCGCAGTTCGATGTTCCAATAAGAGATGCAGCGATTTGAATCGAGGGCGTAGGCTGGGCCCGGGGTTCGGCCCGTGGGAACGATTGCCTCGGTCGGACAAGCGTCGATGCAGCGAGTGCACGTGCCGCAGCGAAAAGGCGCCGGCTGATCGCTTTCGAGTTCCAAGGACGTCAGTACCTCGCCCAGGAAAACCCAGGAGCCCAATTGCTGGTTGATCAGGCAACTGTTCTGGCCGATCCATCCGAGGCCGGCCCGGTGGGCATAAGCTCTTTCGAGCAGCGGCGAAGTGTCGACGCAAACCTTGTAGTCGAACGGGCCCGCTTCTTCGCGAAGCCGTTCGACCAGTTGATGCAGCTTTTGCTTGAGGATGTTGTGATAGTCCTCTCCCCAGGCATAACGCGAAATCCAGCCTCGGTCGCCGCATTCAACGTCGGTCGAATAGGGGGCATCGGTGTTATACACCAAGCCCACGCATATCACCGATTGGGCGCTGGGCAGAAGAGACCGGGGATCGGCCCGCATCTCACCGCGGCGGTCCTTCAAATACTCCATCTCAGCGGCAAAACCCTGTTCAAGCCATTCCGGATAGAAAAGCGCCTCAACGGTGGGCCGCGCCGAAGCCACGCCGGCCAATTCGAATCCAAGCTCGCGCGCTAAGTCTTTGACATTCTCGGAAGTCACGGTTACCTGATTGCGGTACGGCGAACCCTAACCCGGACCAGCCGCAACCGAGACGGGCACTGAGGCCATTGTCGGATGAGGCGCGTCGAAGCGGCCAACCCCTTCCTCACGGTCGGGGCTCCGAATCTGGTTCCCGATTTCCTGCCTCGTTTGACACGAATCTCAGCATAGAGACGCCGACTCCGTCCTTTTATTGGTCAAGCGGACTCGACCGCGGACGCACTTCTCCGCCGAACCAGCAAAATGATTCCGGCGACCACGAGAGCGGCCGCAACCCATTGCGTGCTGCTCAGCGGACCGCCCATCGGAAACGTCCTCTCCGTTTCGGCCCGCAAGAACTCCACGCCTAGCCGAAAAGCTGAATAAATCAGCAGATACAAACCGATGATGGTGCCGGCCCCGTGAGGCTTGCCGAAATACCAGAGCAGCAACAGGCCGATCGCGAGCGTCCCGAACGATTCATAAAGTTGGGTTGGGTGAAGGTGGATGTTGAGCGGCACGCCGACGAACTCGTGGGCGAGGGGGTCGGTAAACTCCACGGCCCAGGGCAGCATCGACGGCTTGCCCCAGCAACATCCCGCCGCAAAGCAACCCAGGCGCCCGATCGAATGCCCGATGGCCAGCGCGGGAGCGAAAGTGTCCGCCGTGGCCAGCGGAGGCAAGCCGTGCTTGCGGCAAAACCAAACCGCGACGCCGATCGCGGCCAGCAGCCCGCCGTAGAACACGCCTCCGGCCTGGAGCGAAGAGAGCGACAGAATCTGACCGGGCCGCTCGATATAGTAGTCGAGGTTGTGGAGAATCATGAAAGCCTTGGCCCCGAGAATCGCCGCGAGAAAGACGTAGACGCCCAGATTCGTGATCTTGTCGGGATCGAATCCGGATCTTCGAGCGAGCCGGCCGGCCACGAATAGCCCCACCAAGAAACCAATCGCAACCAGCACTCCGTAGCTGGGGAGGGAGAACGAACCGATCGTGAAGAGCGTGGGACACATAAGAGTCAGCTCAATTCGAGCTCTGGGTTTCGGGCTCCCCGGCGGCGCCACGGGCGGTGTCCAGCAGCAGCAAGCCGGCGCCAATCGTGATGGCGCTATCCGCCACGTTGAATGCCGGCCAATGATAGGTCCCCGCGTAGACGTCCAAAAAATCCGTTACATAGCCATAGACGGCCCGGTCGTAGAGGTTTCCCGCCGCTCCCGAAAGAATTAACACCAGAGCGTAATGAAACCGGCGCGCGCCGGGATCTGATTTCCACAACAGGACCAGCACCATCACCACCGCCGCGGCGGAAAACAGGGGGATCAAGAAACTCTTGATGAAGGGATTTGAATCCGAGAACATACTGAAAGCGATTCCCGTGTTGCGCGTATGGACCAGATCAAAGAAGCCTGGGATGATGTTCTTGGAGGCGTGGAGGGGCATTCCTGAAGCGATGGCGGCTTTCGTTAGGCGGTCAAGGGCGATAATCGAGGCGGCAATCCCGACGTAAGACAGGCGCCATTTGTTGCCAAGTCCCATATGCTTCAGGCCGCCTTGCGGGTTCCCGCCGGCTTGCAAGTTCCTGTCGGGATGACGCGCGCCGGCATTCCCCGTGGCGGGTTCATCGCGGGAAGTCACTGACGACCCCCAAAAAGAGGGGTTCAGCGCTTCAGTCTAGCGTACTCCGATTGATGAAACCTTCTCGACGATCTGGCGGAACACGGTAAGCGCCGGAGCCTAAAATGACGGAGAACCTTCAAGTTTCCTTTTGGAAGGAGAACTCAGTGTCTCGCCGGCCAGTCGTGGGTGTCATGGGGTCGGGAATTGATCCGTGCGGACCGCGGGCGGCCGGTCTAGGCGGCATGCTGGCCGAACTCGGCGTGCATCTGCTGACCGGGGGCGGTGCAGGCGTGATGGCGTCCGTCAGCCGTGCATTTTTCGAAACACCCGGCCGCGCAGGGTCCGTCATCGGGATTCTGCCGTGCGAGCCCGATGATCCCCTTTGCGGAGCGAAAGCCGGCTATCCCAACGAATGGGTTGAGATCCCCATAGCAACCCACCTGCCTCTGAGCGGACCGCGGGGGACGGAGCTGCTTTCTCGCAATCACATCAATATTCTTTCCTCCAACGCTGTCATTGCGCTTCCCGGCGGTCCCGGCACCAGGAGCGAGGTCGCGCTGGCTCTCAAGTATCGCCGGCCCGTTGTCGCCTACCTGACAGACAGGTCTGAACTGCCAGGCCTTCCGGAGACCGTGCCCGTCGCGAGTACGCTGCCGGAGATTGAAACGTTCCTGCGCGGCAGCCTGGATTGGCTTGGGGCACGGCCTAGGTAGCTGGGGGGCTTGCCTCACCAGGTTCGCGTCAAGATCAAATTGCCAACGCCGTCCTCTCGCGAGCGCCAGCCGGGCGCGACGTAGACACTGAAAAAATCCTCTCGCTGGGAAGGGGCAGCCAGGTCAATCTTATCTAGGATGGCAATCGCCTTCACGCGAGCGGTCACTTGCTCGACTATTCTTCCGGGGTGCTCATAGCCGTAGAGTTTGCGATGGTGCGCGTGAAAATCGGCGCGTTGCTCCCAAGGGACGGTAATTTCGTAGGACTGTCCCTCGTACCGCAGATCGATCAGGTGCTCAAACAGCACATCCGAGAAGCCCTCGGCCGAAAACTCAGCCTTCGCCCGGCTAAGCAGTTGCTCAAAGGCGAGCAGCGGATCCTTTCGGAGAACCGACTGCGAATAGTCGCGCACGCAATCAGCCGCCAGCATGCCAACGGCCGAAAGAACACCCGCATGCGGCGGGACGATGACGGTTGACACATCCAGCCGTTCGGCGAGTTCGCAGGCATGCTGGGCTCCGGCGCCGCCAAAGGTAAGCAACGCGAAGTCCCGCGGGTCGTGTCCGCGCTCGACGGAAACTGCCCGGATCGCTCGCTCCATATTGGAGTTCGCCACGTCCACAATCGCGGTCGCCGCTTTTTCGATGGACACGCCAACCTGAGCGGCAAACGGCTTCATGAAGCCCCTGGCGCGATCGAGGTCGAGTGGCATGCGCCCGCCGAGGAACTTCTCTGGCTGGATGCGCCCCAGCAGCAGATTGGCGTCGGTGACGGTGATCTGCTCGCCCCGGCCGTAGCACACCGGACCGGGTTCGGCTCCCGCGCTGTGCGGTCCGACGCGCAGCGCTCCGGCGCGGTCGAGGTAAGCGATCGACCCGCCACCCGCTCCCACCGAATGGATGTCCAACATTGGTATACGGATAGGAAAATCGCCCAGGCTCGACTCCGTCGTATAGCTGAATTTTCCGTCGTAGAGCGACACATCGGTTGAGGTGCCCCCCATGTCGAAACTGATCACGCGTTTGAACCCGGCCTGGTTCGCCGCGGCGGCCGCCCCCACAACACCTCCGGCGGGTCCTGAAAGCACGGTCTGGACAGCGCTGCGACGGGCGGCACTGGAAGAGATCGATCCAGCGTTCGATTGAAAGACCCGTAACCGCGTTGCGCCAAGCTTTTTGGACAAGCTTTCTAAATAGCGGGTCATCAACGGCGTAACGTAGGCGTTGACGACGGTGGTTGAAGCTCGTTCGTATTCGCGGTATTCAGGCAGGATTTCGTGGGATAGCGAGACGAAGAAGCCTCGCAGAGCTTCCGCCAAGCGCTTTTCGTGGGCAGGGTTGGCGTAGGAGTGCAACAGGCAGACCGCCACCGATTCGACACCGAGCCCACGGAGTTTTTCAGTGAGTCCCGCGATGGCGGCGCGGTCAAGATCACGCTCGACCGAGCCATCGTAAAGAATACGCTCCGGCAGTCCAAAAGTCAGCTCGGATGGGACAAGCTGCCGTTTTGCCGGCGCGAACAGATCATACAGCCTTTCCCGGTTCTGTCGGCCGATGATGAGCAGGTCCTCGAATCCCTGAGTGGTAAGAAACGCGGTGCGAGCACCCTTGCGCTCGAGAAGCGCATTGGTGGCAACGGTGGAGCCGTGCACGACTTCTCGGGCGTCCAGATCCTGAAGTCCTTCGAGAATCGCTTGTACCGGATCATGCGGCGTCGAGTGAACTTTGCGAGTGTAGTAACGGCTGCCGTCCCAAATGACAAAGTCGGTGAAAGTTCCTCCGGTATCAACTCCAATGCGCATTTGAGGGCGAGACAGCATTGTACTGCACCCTTCGAACTCGATCGAAGCGCCAAGCCGCGTGGGGCGGATGATGTCCGGTCAAGTTCGGATCAACGCGGCAAGCACCACCAACGGATGGTGCCTGTTTGATGTTGTGAGGAAGCTCACCAACGACACCCCCAGCGACACGAATGATCCGCCGAAGCGCTAGAAAAAAGTAGACAAACAGGTCAGAATCATGGTAATAATACTCTTACACATGCGCTTCTCCTACGCCTATCGCTGGTGGTTTCGATTTACGCGCTAATCCCCGTAGAGTGGCGCAGGTTTTGAGTCGCACAAGCTTCCCAATCTCCCCACTCTACCGAGTGGGTTTTTTCATTCTGGCGGGGAGGGGGAGGTCATCATCATGATTATTTCCATGACATTAGGTGCATCACAAGATCAGGTCGATTACGTTTGCCAAAGAATTGACGAACTGGGCTACAAGGTTCACTCGATTCAGGGCAGCGAGCGGGTCGTCATCGCCGCGGTGGGGGTAGGAGAATTGTCACATTCCATAGAGTCGTTGAAAGCATGCGACGGCGTCGAGAGCGCCGTGCCGATTTCGGCGGAGTACAAATTCGTCAGCAAGCAGTTCAAATCAACTCGCACGGAGATTCGCGCCGGCAGAGTAACGATCGGAGGCGAGGACTTCGCGGTCATGGCTGGGCCTTGCTCGGTTGAAACCGAGAAACAGATTATGGAGACGGCGGAAGCCGTGGCCGCTGCCGGCGGCAATATCTTGCGGGGAGGGGCCTACAAGCCGCGTTCCTCTCCCTACAGCTTTCAGGGCCTGGAAGAGCAAGGGCTGAAGCTTTTGCGAAAAGCCGCGGACGCGGCCGGTTTGGCGGTCATCACCGAGGTGATGACGGTAGTGAATGTCGAGCTGGTAGCGGACTATTGCGACATTCTGCAGATCGGCGCAAGGAACGTGCAGAACTTCCCGTTGTTGAAGGCTGTTGGCAGAGTCAACCGCCCGGTGATGATCAAGCGCGGGCTGAGCTCGACAATTAAGGAGTTGCTGCTTTCCGCCGAATATGTCGTCTCGGAAGGCAATCGGAACGTAGTCTTGTGCGAGCGCGGCATCCGGACTTTTGAAACCGCGACGCGTAACACGCTGGACATCGGAGCTGTCCCCGTACTGAACGAACTCACTCACCTGCCGGTTATTCTCGATCCGGCCCACGCCACCGGTAAGCGCCGATTGATTCCGCCGCTGGCCAGAGCCGCCGTCGCTGTCGGAGCCGATGGGTTGATGGTCGAGGTTCATCCAAACCCGGACAAGGCATGGAGTGACGGCGCCCAATCGCTGAATTTTGCCGGCCTCGAGAGGATGATGAGCGATCTGGAACCGTACCTCGCTTTGTGGAAACGGGCTCGCGAGAACCAGTTGGCGATGGTCGGGCAACCCGTTTGAGCATCCCTCGCTCGCCGGCGGCGTCATACTCAGACTGCAATGCCCCGGAGACGAGTCAGTGCGCCTGTAGCGCTCTGCATTCGGCCGGAGGCTCGCTGTCAACCCTGATCCGGGTGAGAATCCGAATCAGCGTTTGAGTCTCCATTGGCAACAGTCATCGGCGCGGATATACTCCTGTTGTAAGCCGTGCCTATCGGGTGCTTCGACCGTCAGGTGGTGAGAAATGCGGGCTAAGCGCTACTTTGACCAAATTGAAGTGGGTGAAACCCTCGAATCGCCGGGGGTAACGGTCACTGACTGGCACGTGATGCAGTTCGCGGGACTGTCGATGGATTTTTTTGAACTGCACACCAACGACGAGTACGCGAAACAAACCGAGTACGGGCGCCGGGTGGCGCATGGTCTGCTGGGGCTGGCAATTACCGACGGCCTCAAGAACCGTTCGGAGTTTCAAGTGGAGGCCATCGTTTCGCTGCACTGGTCGTGGGATTTCGTCGGGCCGATTTTCGTCGGCGATACGGTCAAAGCGCGATTGAAGGTCGCCGAGAAGCGAGCATCGAAATCGAAGCCCGACCGTGGCATTGTAAAGCTCGATATCGAGCTGATCAACCAGCGTGACGAGGTCGTGCAGAAAGGGCACAACGTCATAATGGTGAAGCGCCGGTCATAGGGGCGTTCCTCAACGCCTGACGGCCTTCCTGGTGGCGCAGGCCTCCTGGCCGGCAGGGCCGGCGTCCGCGCCGGCCTATTTATGTCCATTGCTATTGATTCGCGGCAGTTAGCGTTGCGCCGATTGGTTCGTGCCCCCGATTTCCGGTTGCACTCTACGTCGGCCCGGAGGCCGACGCGGCCTGCCAGGAGGCGCGCGCCACCTCGGAGGCGGGGCACACGTCAGCTAGTTCGTTGCGACAGCCGTGCTTGGCCAGCGGCTTTGATATGCGCCCGGTATGCGGGGGTTCCGAAGAGCACGAAGATTACTCGTTTGATCGCGCAGTCGTGCTGCCGGAGGCGCTCAACGACAGTTCTGACGGCAACTTGCGCGGCTTCCGCAATGGGGTACCCGTAAACCCCTGTGCTGATCGAAGGAAAGGAAACTGTTTCCGCCCCCCGTGCTTGCGCCAGTTGGAGTGAGGTCCGGTAGCAGGAGGCGAGGCGCTCTGGTTCGCCGCGCGTTCCATCACGATAGATCGGCCCGACGGCATGAATGATGTGTTTCGCCGGCAGCTTTCCGGCTCCGGTGACAACGGCATCGCCTGTGGGGCAATGCCCGATCTTGAGCCGAATCTTATCCAGTTCGGCCATGATGGATGGCCCTCCAACCCGGTGAATCGCGCCGTCCACGCCACCTCCTCCCACCAATCCGGAATTGGCGGCATTGACAATCGCGTCGGCGGGAACCTTTGTAATGTCCCCTTGAACGAGTTCGAGCGTGGCGTGATGAACAGTGAACTCCATCGTGGGGCTGGACCGTCACTCGAAGCATAACCCCGATGCGGGTTCGGCGCAACCGATTGGCGCGAAGTTGCAATGCTTTGGTCACAGGCCGTTCCGCTGCTCGCCGTCACGTTGAATCCGCGTTCAGTTAAAAAAAACCAAATCAACGGATCAACGGATCAACGGCTCAACGGGTTCGTGACATTGACCTGCCGCGCTCAGTTTGAGAAGATCCAGTCATGCACAATCCGCTGCTTGACCGCTTCCCTGGCGTGATTGGTTTTCCCGTCACTCCGTTTACCCGCGAGGGAGAGTTCGATGCCAATGGATTTAGCGGTAATGTCGAGTATCTGCTCGGCTCCGGGCTAGCGGCCTTGGCTTTTTGCGGAAGCAACGGGGAACTGCAGTCGATCACGCTCGATGAATACCGCGCCGTCGCGGAGACGGCCTCGGCGATGGTCTCAGGCAAGAAGGGGCTGCTCTTCGGCGTGGGGCAAACACTGAGAACCGCCCAAGAGCAAGCTCGTCTGGCCCGCCGGGCCGGCGCCGACGCCGTCATCATCATGGCGCCCCACATGGCCGACGAAAACGAACCTGGCCTAGCCGATTACTACCGCCGCGTTGCGGAAACGGCGGAGATCCCCGCCGTGCTTTACCAAACCAAATGGAGCGGCGTGCTCCCGTTAAGCCTGCTCGACCGGCTGCAGGATGTCGAAAACATCTGCATGGTAAAGGACGAGAACGGAAACTTGTCGCACTATCTGAACGTCCGCCAAAGGTATGGAGACCGATTCTTCTGGGTGAACGGGATGGCGGAACCCTTTGTGCCAAGCTACTGGAACTTGGGCGTTACGACCTTCACGTCGGGGCTGGCGTGCTTTATGCCGCAAGTGACGGACGAAATTTTCCAGCGAGCGGCCGCGGGCGATTTCAGCCGCGTGAACCAGTTGCTGGATGAGATTGTGGTTCCGCTCTACCAGATCCGCAATCGCAAGCCGGGGTACAAGTGTTCCATGATCAAGACCGCGATGAACCTGGCGGGACTCACCGGCGGATTTGTGCGCTCCCCGTTGATCGAGTTGAGCGCGGACGATCGACGGGACCTGGAAGAGATCTTAACGAGAACGGGGTTGCTGGATGCTCAGCGGATTCCTGCATAGTTGCGGGTCCAGGCGCCGGAATCTTTCCGCGGGCGCCAATTGTGAATGACCTATGAATGACCCAGGCCGGAGATCGGCGGCAGTCACTGCCACAGCCGCGGCTTTGGTGATCCTGGCCCTGCTGTTAATAGGGCTCGCGGGCTGCACGCAACCAGTTCCGGGCCAGACAGGATCACAAGCCGAACGTGCCGAGGAAAGCGCGAAGCGCCCGCTGCAGGTCGGCAAGCTCATTAAGAAACGGCGGATCGCGCCTGTCATGAGCGTGGCCCACGCCGACTGGCTTACTCGGCCGGAGCGCGATGAGGAAGAGCAGCCGGACCGGGTCGTCCAGGCTTTGAAAATACCCCAAGGGGCCACGGTTGTCGACCTGGGGGCCGGTGTCGGCTACTTCACGCTGAGGCTCGCCAAGCAGGTGGGGCCGCGAGGAAGAGTTCTTGCCGTCGATATCCAGCAGGGCATGCTGGACCGCTTGGCGAGGAACCTGGATGGGAAGAGCATCAATAACGTCGAGAGCATACTGGCAAGCGCGGACAACCCGGGGCTCCCGGTGGGCGAGGTCGACCTGGTACTCGTGGTCGATGTCTACCACGAGCTAGCCCATCCCGAGAAGACCATGGAGCACGTTCGCAGATCCCTCAAGCCCGACGGCCGTGTCGTGCTGATCGAGTACCGCAAAGAGGACCCCGACATCCCCATCCACCCTCTTCACAAGATGACCGTTGAGGAGGTCCGAGCCGAGATCGAGCCCATGGGCTTTCGGTTAGCGGATCTGCTCGAATTCCTTCCCAGGCAGCATATTTTCATCTTTCAAGACGCTGCAGGGACCCGATAAGCGCCGCGCCGCGAGGGGCGCGAACCGTCCCGAGGAGCGGGCGTTGGAACCTCGTCTAGTTCGACCGCGCCCGACTTAGGTTCTTGAGCGAGTTGAAGCACTAAAAGACGGTGTAAATAAAGGGAGCGAGCGCCGATCCTTGGGCGAAAACAAGTAACGCGCCCAGCAGCAACAGCGTAATGACGATCGGCAGAAGCCAGAGCTTCTTGTTCTCTCTCAAGAAAAGAACGAACTCATTCAGCAGCGAAAACTTGCTCATGAAAAGCCCTCCGGAACGGCCAACCCGCCCCGTCATCAAGGGCCAAGTTCAACAAGTTGGTTACGTCTCGTATACGTCGAATGGGACCTCCAGCCTGCCTGTTTGCAGTCCGGCGGCCGGAAAACACCCTTTCGTTACATAGTAGCGCCCTTCTTGCCCGATTCGCCTGGCGCCCAGCGAAAGCTGGACCAGACGAGCTAGTGTAGTGCGCCAATCTGACCGTAACATATGGTGAGTCGCTTCCGTGCCTGTTAGCGGCGTGAGACGGACCATTTGAGCCGCGTTCACGCGGGTTTGGTGTGTTTCCAGGCCAGTCGTTTTACGGCTGGTAAGCCCTGCCGCTGAAGGTTTTTCAGCCCGTTTCAACGGGCTTCCCTCTTCCCCAACCGAAATCCATATGTTGCGGTACTATTGGCGCACTACACTAGCACCCGCTAGACCCGCGGCGTGACAATCGCTACCCGCAGGCCTTACAATCGTTGCACCAGCTCGATTCCATGCCCACTGAAATCAAACGGCGACGTTTCCTGCAGGCCTCGGCAGCCTCGGCAGCCTGGGCGTCGGGGTGTTCGCCCGAGAGGCCTCCTGCTCCCAGAAGCGGTGGTTCGTGGGAACCGAAAGTTGCCGAAAACATTGGCAATCTCGAGGAATCCACCCTTCGCTGGTTGGCGCAGCTCGGTCACAAGTGGGTCGTACTGCAAGGAACGGACTCAGTCGACCAGGATGCAAAGGGCTATTGGACGACTCAGGATATCGAGCCGCTGCAACTGCGTTGCCGGGAGTTTGGCATGGAGCTTTACTCCCTGATGATTCCGATCTCCTGGCTGATGAGCCCGATGCTGGCCAAGCCGGACCGCGATCGCTGGATCGAAAACGTCCGCCGCAGCATCCAGGCCGCCGGTAAGGCTGGAATATCGATGATCGAGTGGCGCTGGTCACCTGACTTCAAGTGGGGCGGCGACGTCGGCTACTACTCGCAAGAGGGCCGCGGCGGAGCCGTCTACAAGGCCTTCGATTACGGCATCGTCAAGGACAAGCCGCCCTTCGAAGAACTGGGAACCATCTCGAAGGACGAGATCTGGGAGCGGTTGCTCTACTTCTGCAAGCCGGTGGTCGAGACGGCTGAAGAAGCCGGGGTCAAGATGTCGCTGCACCCCAAAGACCCGCCTGTCGCGGTGATGCGGGGCATATCACGGATTTTGACTGACACCGGCTCCATTGAGCGCTTCCTTGACGCCGTCGACAGCCCTTCGAATGGCTTCACATTCTGCCAGGGAACCGTCACGGAAATGGGTGTTGATGTCATCGACGCCATTCGCCGCATCGGGGGCCGCGGCCGCATCCACCATGTCCACTTTCGGGCTGTGCGCGGGCATGTTCCCCGCTACGTCGAGACTTTCATCGACGAGGGGGATGTCGACATGCTCGAGGCCATGCGTGCCTACAAGGAAGTCAACTACAGCGGGACGATGGTGTCTGATCATACCCCTGGAATTCCGGATGATCTGCCCGGCGGCAAGATCGGGCGATCGTTTTCGCACGGCTACATCCGGGGATTGATTCAAACGGTGAATGCCGAAACGTAGGGACTCAACCATGGAGAATAAACCTGCTGCGGAAAATGAAACCATGGCGGATCAATCCGCGGCAAAGGAACCGATGGCCAACAAACCTTCGCGGCGACAGCTTTTTCAAGGGGCCGCCGGAGCTGCGGCTGTTCAAACATTTTCGGCTTCCGAGGCGAGTGCGGCGCCCCGAAGCGACCTCCCTCTTAAGATTGCCAAGGGCTTGCGTGACGTCTCGGACGAGACGCTCAATTTCTTTCTGCAGATGGGCGTCGAGTACGTCACGATGCCCAGCCGCTTCAACATCCGCCGGACCAAGCGCGGATTGGTCCCGGGGACCGGCCGCGGGCCCCAAAACTACGACCCGATTCAACCGCTCGACGCGGATGAGCTGATCAAGATCAAGAACCACCTTGCCGGCCGGGGACTCAAAGCTGAAATGGTAAGGTTGCCGCGCTCCTGGCGCGTGCTCCACGGGAAGCCGGCCGCGGACGACATCAAGGCAATCCAGGAGTCCATCCGCGCCGCCGGCAAGGCCGGCATCCCGGTGATGGAGTACAATTTCACGCCGTTACGAGGCTCCGAGGGCTACAGGCGGACAACCGGCCGGGGCGGATCGGGCCTGCGCGACTTCGACCACGATCGCGTCAAGGATCTTCCGCCCCTGCCAAACGTAGGCGAGCACACTCGCGAGCAGATGTGGGAGCGGCTCGAGAAGTTTCTCAAGGCCGTGATTCCAGTGGCGGAGGAAGCCGGTGTCCGGCTTGCTCAGCACCCGAACGACCCGCCGATTCCGATTTTCCGTGGCGCCGCGCAGCCCGTGCGCTCTCTCGACGACGAAAAACAGCTCATTCAGCTTGTCGACAGTCCCGCGAACGGCATTACGCTCGACACCGGGGTCACGACCGAGATGGGGGAAGACGCCGTTGAGGCAATCCGCTATTTCGGCTCACGGGACCGCATCAATCACGTCCACTTTCGGAATGTGCGGGTCGAGAAACCCTACTACAAATACCTGGAAGTTTTCCACGACGAGGGAGAATGCAACATGCTGGGTTGCATGAAGGCGTTCGCCGAAGTCGGCTACTCCCGTCTCATTATTCCCGATCACACGCCGGAATTCAGCGGCGACACGATGGCGTCGCAGATGGGCTGGGCGTTCGCGCTGGGATACCTGCAAGCGCTGCGGCAAGGGGCCGGAAGTTCCTAAGAACCGTGAGCTGCAATTGTGGCTTGGGCGAAAAACGTCCTTCCTGTTCAACCGCCGCCGCTTCGTTTGCCTCGTAGTCAGGGCTCGGCCTCACGGAGGCCCGCTCTGCCGCTGCCTTGTGGCCCGCCGCTTTGCCAGCGCCAAGTTCTGTTGAATCCGCGGCTCGCCGGGCATCAGTCTGTTGGCCCACTCGAAATGCTCGAGCGCTTCTCTCGCCTGCCCGCTGTTGAGCAGGTAGGTCCCCATGTCGTTGCGGATGATCGCTTCCTTCTCATTCCAATTCGGGCCGCTGGGCATGAAACCCCGAGCCGCGGGACTGGCGGCAACGAAACTCTTCATTACATTGAGGTCGGGCGGGTCCCACTCGAAAGACTGCGTGAACGACAGATGCATGTGCAGCAACGCGCAAACGGCCACGACCGCCCAGGCCGGCCCGCGCCAGCGTTTCCACAGAGCCGCGAACCGGCGGCCATGAAGACCCGTGCCAATAAAAGCGAGAACCATCCAAACCGGAACGAAGTCGTGAGCGTAGCGCCGAGCCGCCGCCGCGAAACAGAGAATCGCGAAGAACGCCATTCCCGAGGAAAACGCAACAGCCGCGGTGAAAACAGGCAGGTCGGTCTCTTGGTTCTTCTTCCATCGCAACAGGGGTAAGGACAGAACCGCAAGCAACAGGAACGGAGAAATCAAGAAGAGCGAGGAGACGTCTTCCAAGCGGGTTACTTTTTCGGCCGGCGGCCAACCCACATGCCCGATCCAAGGAAAATCGGCTGTCAGCTTGGGCGGCGCCAAGAGATAGTGGAGAATGTTCTCGGGTATGCGGCCAAGGTCGAAGGCACTCAGCCCTTCCACCGCATCGACCAGGTAGTCATCACCGTAGTCCCACGGCGAGCCAAAGCGCGCTTGATTGTAGGCCAGCAGCAGACCGCCGGAAATCAGAATCGGAACGCTATAGGCCGTCAGGTGCGAGAGGGCTTTGGCAATCGAATGCCTCCGAAGATATTGCACGGCAAGCAGGCCGCAGCCGAGTCCGATGCCGTAAAGCGCCAGCGGGATGCGCGACCCGACCGCACCACCAATGCCTAGTCCGGCAAGAAGAGCCCAGCCCCAGGAGGGCGTTTCCAGGTACCGCAGCAACCCAAGAACAGCCACCATCACGCCAAGAGCCGCCATTCCGATGCTTTCGTGGTAAACCGTTCCGCGCAGTCCGATCACGGCGGCCGTCGTGCTCAGGCCGAACGCCATAACGAACCAGGGGTAAATGCCGCGAGGCAAGTCCGGAAAGAAACGCCCGCCAAGTATCGAGATGATCCGCCAGAAGACGAGCGTTGTGAGCCAGGCGATCAGCAAACAAGCGACGCGGTCACTCAGCGTCAGCTTGATCAATTTCGCCGCCATATGAAACAAGGCAGGGAAAGGGCCCCACTGCAAGTAGTAGCGGCCCTCGTAGGGAATCATGTCATGCACATACATGTCGCCGGGCCGAATGTCGATGTGCAATTGACCCTTGAGGAACGCGTCCGCCAGAAGGTCGTAGTAGCCCATCATGTTGCTGAAGTCGAAGTGACCCCAGGTGCCGGCCGCGGCGTAGATGATCAAAAGGATTCCGGCCCAGACGGCCTTTTTTTTAAATTCCGAATCGCCTGCTTCGTGCGCTGCGTCGACGTCCGGGGTCGAGATGTTTTTTCCGCCGCCGGCTGCCTGACTAGACCGCGGCCTTGCCGGACGTTCCCTTTTAGCGGCGCCGTCTCTGGCGAGACCAGGCCCCTTCTTTCGTCTCTGGCTCATTAGCGCGGGAGGAGATCGGCGCGGGATTTGTCACGTCGAAACGGCCGAAAAAAATGCGCACTCATTCTATCAAACCACCTGCGCTCGGGCCGCGTGCCAAGGGTGTTTGTCAACAACTAGGCAACGGAAATTGTAGCCTTGCGGACGGATCGTGGGCACGGCGGGCAGCAGCGCGGCGAGCACGGCAGGCAACGCCCCACTAAGCTGAACCGGCCCGTTGCTAAGATGGGCTCTCATGGCAGGAGCCCCCAAGCCGTTGAAATCCGGCCGCCAGAAGAAGAAGGCTCAAGCAGTTCGAGAACCGTGGCCGCGGCTTGAGAAAGTTATTGTTGTCTTGATCCCCATCGTTGCGGCCTCGGTTCGCTTGCTTGGCATTACGTCGGATTTCCCCGTGCTGACCGATGAGGCCATCTATATGCGCTGGGCGGAGATCATCGAGCACCAGAGCCAGTGGTTCATCGCGTTGCTCGACGGAAAGCAACCGCTCAGCTACTGGCTCTACGCTCTGCTTCGCTTTGCGGGAGTCGATCCGCTGCTGGGAATTCGCGGCCTTTCGGCGGTGGCCGGGGGCTTGACCGCACTCCTCGTTTACGCGATTGGCAAGCGCATCGCGGGGCCGGCGGCCGGGCTCGTTGGCGCCCTATGCTGGACGGTATTTCCGTGGTCCATGGTCTACGACCGGCTGGCGCTGGCCGAAGCTCTGGTCAACCTTGCCGGGGCTTCCATTGTCTACACAACGTTGCTGGCTTTTGCTGGAGAGCGAATGCATTGGAAACGAACAGCACTGGCCGCCGCCACGGTCGGCCTGGCGTTTCTGCTCAAGTCGACCACGCTATTGTTCCTTCTCTCCCCAATCCTGCTCGGCCTGTGGCTTGCCCCGCGGCCGCTGGGCGCGCTCTTCCAGCGATGGGCGGTGATTTTCGCGGCGGTCCCGCTCGTCTACCTCTTTCTCCAAGCCACGATACCGGATGCGCCCCTTCCGGAGACGCACAATGTCGTGCTCCACCACACCTCGCGCATCACAAGTGCCGCGGAGTTGGCTTCGGACCCGTTCGTCAACGCGCGAAAGAACTTCCCGCTGCTCAGCGCCGATTTAATACACTACTTCCCGTTGCCCGCGGCACTCTTGATGCTCGGGTCTTTTCTCTATCTCGCTGTGAAGCGCTCAATCGCGGCTCTGATCGTCGTCTGCATCTCGATCGTGCCGATCGCCGTTCAGCTCCTGGTGACTCCGGCGTTTGAGACCAGATTTGCCTACCCTCATACGTGGCCTTGGATGTTGGCGATTGGAGTGGCTGTCCAGGAATGTTGGGGGCTATGGCCGCATCTCTCGATGCCCCGCGCGCGCTTGCTTGGAGGCGCGGCCATGGTGCTGATTACGTCGGTTTCCATGGCTTTACTCAGCTTTCGCATCCTGATCGACCCCCAAAACGAAATGGAACCCGACGATGCCGGCCGGCAATTCGGCTCCTACGTTCACGTCGCGTGGGGCGTTCCCGAGGCGATCGACTTCTTAGTGTCCGAAGCCGAGAAGCGCGGTGGTTTCGTGTTGCTAACGGATCCTTTCTGGGGAGTCCCGGCCGATATGGCCTTCGCGTACCTGAACGAACGCCATGGAATCCGTGTTCACGAAGCGTGGTGGCTGCAAGCCGGAAATGCCAGTTCAACCATCGTGCCGAGGGGGGAAGTCGAGATCCTCAAGTCGCACTATGAGCGCGTTTCGCGGGGAAAAATGGATTTCCGCAAAGTGCCGCGCGTCTACTACCTGACGGACACGTTCTACATGCCGCGCTTGGCCGTCGAAGCCAGGCAACCCGGCGCCGTGCTGTTGAAGTCCTTTCCGAAACCAGAGGGAAACGAGTCGGTGGATGTCTACCGGCTAAAATAGGACTGTTCTTGCCTGCTGCCGGCGGCCTTCGCGGGGCTGGCGCTTGGTCCCACAAGCAACAATAAACCCATGCCGAGAACAAAGCCTACGGAAGCCCGGAAACCTGTCCGCGCAACCGGGCGAAGCGCGAAGGGCGGAAGCGGCACACCGCCGGGCCCCAAGAAAATCCAGCCGCTTGGCCCATCTTGGTGGATGCAAACGAAACGCCTGATTTGGCCCGAGAGCCAATCAGGGGCCCGCGTGTTACTCGGCATCCTCGCGCTGGCACTCTTTCTTCGCGCGTTCAAGCTGACGACTCTTCTGCCCATCCTCGTTGACGAAAGCATCTATCTCCGCTGGGCGGAGATCATCCACCACCAGGGCCAGTGGTTCATCTCGCTGCTCGACGGCAAGCAGCCCTTGACTTATTGGCTCCTGGCGATTCAGCGAATGATCTGGGATTCCGATCCGCTCGCGGGCGGACGCATGCTTTCCGTGATAGCCGGCCTCGCAAGCACAATCGGAGTCTATGCGGTGGGGCGGCTGCTGTCGGACGAGCGCGGCGGCTTGGTCTCGGCGTTTCTCTATGCCTGCTTTCCCCTGTCGATTCTTTACGACCGGCTGGCCTATACCGAGGGGTTTGCAAACTTCTTCGGAATCGCGGTTGTGTTTACATCGCTGTGGTGTTTTTCCGCACCCGGCAAGTCTTGGAAGCGCGAGTTGGTTCCTGGAGCCGCTTTGGCGCTCGCCATGCTGACCAAGCAAACATTACTTCTGTTCGCTTTCGTTCCTGCATTGGCGGCCTTTTGGCAGGCAGCAAACATGAGCGGAATCTGATTGCGAGATTGGCGACGATCTATGTCTGCGGGGGCGCGGCGATCGTCTTCTGTTTGCTGACGATCCCTGACGCACCCACGCTCGAGTCTCACGACGTGGTATTGCACCACAAAGAATTCTTCGCGTCCCCGGAAGAAATACTCGAGGACCCTTTTGGGGCCGCCGCGACGAACGCAGTTAAGCTGGGCGGCTATATCACGACCTACTTGACGTGGCCGGGCGCCCTAGCCGCGATTGCCGCACTGGCTTACCTGACCTGGCGGCGGTCGATGGCAGCCTGGGTTCTGGTATCGGCTTCCGTGCTGCCTTGGCTCGTTCAGGTTTTTCTGCTGAAGCTGATGTACCCCACGCGCTATCCCTATCCGCATTTTTGGCCCTGGTTCGTTGTGATCGGAATGGCGGCGGCGGATTTATGGGTGCGCTCGAAGCAATGGCTTCCCAGTGAGTCTCGCCGCAAGATGGTAGCGGCACTGGCGACGCTGCTGATTGCCGGCCCCATGCTTTACCAGTCCCGCGGCATGCTGACGGCCCCTCGCTCCTTTCTCCACGAGCGCGACATTTTCTACTTCATGCGATCCATCGGTCATGTCGGCTGGGGAGTGCGTGAAGCCATCGATTTCCTCGAGCAAGAAGCCAAGCGCGAAGGCGGATTTGTTCTGTTGACAGATCCCGTCTGGGGCACCCCTTCCGACGCCATGGCTCCTTTTCTGAACGGGAAACACGGCATCCGTGTCTACGAAGCCTGGTGGACCCAGCTTGCCCCGAACAGCCCCATCATGCCCCCGGGCAAGGCGGAATTGATCCGGTCCCACTACGAGCGGACTAAGATGGGAGAGATCGATTTCAGCCGGGAGCCCCGCGTCTACTATGTGACCGATACGGCCTACTATCCGCCGGAAGCCGTCCAGATTCGCCAGCCCGGGGCAAAGCCACTCCGGCGCTTCCCAAAGCCGGAAAACCAGCAGTCGATCGACGTCTATCGCCTGAAGTGAATCGCGACAGCCGCTGCACGCTGGCCGCCCCCGTCCACCGAGCCGGCGGAAAGCACGTTATTCTGCCTGACGCAAAGCCCGGTCCAGGGCTTCCACGAAGAAATACTCACCCCACATCACCGACTCACGCACGCCGAGTCCCTTCCGCAGGTGATAGATGCCTTCCTTGAGGATCCCTTCCCAGCCCGGCGTACCTTCGGCGCTATAGGGCTCCTGGCACAAGGTCAGCAGGATTCGATGGGCCGCCCCCGCGTAGGCGGCGCCCTTGACCGGATCGGGAACCAGTTTGGAAAGACGCAGCAGCCCGGCGGCTGTGATCGCCCCGGCGGAAGATTCGCGGTATTGAGGCTCATCAGGCGGCGTGTCGTAGTCCATCGGCGGCACACCGTCCGCGGGTGTTTCGCGGATATAGAAGTCCGCGCATGCCTGAGCCGTATGGAGAAAGCGCGGGTCGCGGACCGCACGGTAGGAAGACGCAAACCCATAAATCGCCCAGCCGAGCCCGCGCGCCCAGCAGGAATCACCCCGCCAGCCCTGATGAGTGGACTGGCGCAGGAATTCGCCCGTCTCGAGATCAAAAATGCCTTCGTGGGACGAACTGCCGTCACCGCGAACGAGCACGCGCCGTGTTGTCAGGCTGTGTTTCATCGCGACGTCGAGCAACTGCTTATCGCCCGTTTTGAGCGCCGCGTAAAAGATGATCCCGACATTGGCCATGATGTCGATGAAGAGTGACTCGGGCCCGATGAACGAGCACAGGTACTGGCCTTTCTCCTGAAGCCGCATGCCCAGCGTGCGCCCGGCCTGGATGACGACGTCGTTGAGCTGTGTGTCGCCGGTGAGTTTGTACCAGCGGTGATAGGTAGACAGGAAAATAAACCCCAGGTCATGAACATTGCGGTCCATTTTGCGGGGCTCGAGCGGAATGGTATAGCGCTCGGCCTGCTTCCTCCATTCCGGGTCGCCCGTGCGGCGATGGAAAATCCACATCATGCCAGGCAGGAAGCCATCGCACCAGTGCGTCCAGGCTTCCCCGCCGTGCCGCCAGCGCCCTTGCTGGGTGTACATGGGGTAGAAGTCGGGGTCGCGTTCGATGAGTCCGCGGACCTGCTTTTGGGCGAAATCGAGGGTCTTTTCAAAAGCTGGTTTCCAGTCGGAAGACGAGCAGAGTTCGATCATAAGTCAAGAGAGTTTAACCCAATCAGCGGGGACAAGCAAGATCGCTTGGCCCTGCCGTCCGTGAAGAAAGGCTCAACAGCTCCCCGCTTGACAAACGCCATATCGCCGATACGATGAAAGCAGAGACCGGGCTGGGTCGGCGAAAACGGAGCACCGAGAGGCCTCTCAACAAATAAGGCGGCCGCAAACGGCCCCACAGAGGCGTGGACGGAAGTCCACGCTCAGCAAAGCGAGGACACAGTGGCGAAACTAAGCAGCGCGAAAGAAGAACAGCCCAGGGCGTCAGCCCGCGCCCCTTTTTTCCGCCCAACAAGAAACACCCCAGCCACCAGAAAACGCCTCGAACTAACCGCGAGGGGACAAACAAGCAACGTAAAAACACCACAAAACCGAGGAAAAACAGTACCACACATTACATACAAATTAACAAGTCATTGATTCTTGTATATTTTACGGCAATACCACAGCGCTCGAAAGGGCGAAAATCTCCCAGATCATGTATTTTTCTGCAATTTTCTGCAAAACAACATCCTAACTTATAGATTAAAAACAACTTACAGAATTGCAGTTCCGCCAAGCCCAAACGCTCTTTGTGCGCTCCTGTCGTTCTGGCGCCGGATTCTTGTCGAAAGGACGTAATGGAAACTCGAAGGACCGGCGGGATTGCCGGTCCCTGGCGGCTCTATCCCAGCTTCCACGGGGCCCGGTACTCGTAGTGCAGCAGCCGGTTCGCTTCGTCGCTGTTGGTGAAGCGCTCGCCGGCGGCGTTCCAGCGAAGATGGGTGCTGGTCTGGTGGGCGATGTTGCCGATCAGAGCCGTCGTCGTTGAGCGATGGGCGGTCTCGACATCGCAGTTGCATTTCGCCCGGGATTTGATGCAGTCCAGGAAATTGCGAATGTGAAAGCGGGGATCGGCTGATCCCGTGGCCGCTCCCGCCTCCATCGCGGGACGAAAAGATTCCCGGTAGGCGCGCCCCAGCGTCCGGTCAATCGGGTTGTTGGCGGCGGCAGGAAGCGAGGCGTTCCGCTCGGGCACAATCTCGTAGCCATCGAAGTAGACGTACATTGTCCCCTTCGTGCCCCGAAACTCCGCGAGGAAGCCTCGCTCGGTGGCGATGATCGGGGCCGCGTTGCAGTCGAACTGGGAGAACGTGACCAGCGTCCCTTGCGGGTACTCCCAGAGCACTTCCATGGTGTCTGGAGTCTCGCGGTTGTCCTCAAGCGCGTACTTGCCGCCGATGGCGGTCACTGACAGCGGCCGGTCTTTCCCCAAGCCCCAGTGAATATAGTCGAGGAAATGGACGCCATTGTCGGTGAGCTGCCCGCCGGCATAGTCCTGAAACCAGCGAAACTTGAAGCGGCCGCGGTTCGGATTGTAAGCTCTCGCCGGCGCCGGTCCGAGATACAAATCCCAATCCACGCCCGCGGGCGGATCGCCGTCGGCTGGGGTGCCGATCCCCAGCGGCCATTCGTTGGCGATGCGCCCGCATCGCGCGACGGTAACGTGACCGATGCCGCCCTCGCGGACAATCTCGGCCGCCTCGCGGCAGTAGGGCGACGAGCGGCGGTGAATGCCCACTTGAACGACCCGCTTGGTTTCTTCCGCCACTTCCACCATGCGGCGGCCTTCGACGATCGTTCGCGAAAGGGGCTTCTCGACGTAAACGTCCTTTCCCGCCTTGCAAGCGTCGATCATCTGCAACGCGTGCCAGTGGTCGGGTGTCGCGACAACGACTGCGTCAATGTCGGACCGCTCGAGAAGTTTCCGGTAGTCGCGGAATCGGGCCGGCTGTGTTCCCGCTGTTTGGACGGCCTGGGCGAGGTGGTCCTCCCGTATGTCGCAGACGGCGCCAATGTGCTGGTCGGCGAATTCCTGCGTCGCCCGCAGCAGGTTGTCGCCCCGGTTCCCCACGCCGATAAAGCCAAGCCGCACGCGATCATTAGCGCCCAAGACGCGCTGATAGCCCAGCGCGGTCAGCGCCGCGGCGCCTTTCTTGGCAAAGGCTCGGCGCGTGGTTGCGTCATGCGGCGCGTCTCGATGCCCATCCATGCTGCTCATTTAGTGAACCTCCCCGGCGATTCCAGCCCAGTTATCGAACCCGCTCGCGGTGCGAAACACAACGATGAATCCGGCCCGAAGCGCCGAGCTGAGTCAAATCCTTGCTTCATTACGACGGGTTAACCTTCATTGCGGGTCAGCGCATTCGAAACTGGCTGCGTCATTTGGGCTTCCCGAGCCCTTATAACGAGCCGTTTCGGGGTATGGACAAAGCGGCCGCGTCATCTTTGAGACACCGTCTTCAACTCTTGCCGCCACGATCGTGTCGGGAGCCTTGCCCAGTTCAACCCAGTTGATCAGGTGTGTGATGACGTCGAAGCGGTCGACGCCCAGCCCACCGCTGCAGTGAAACATTCCGGGGACCATGAACAAGCGGAAGAAGTCCGTGGTGCGATCGCCCATCGTTTCTACAACCTGCTCGTAGTAGTCGATCCCCATCAGCGGATTCAAAGCCGTATCCGCCCAGCCGAAGTACATCAGGATCTTGCCGCCCTGTCGCTGAAACGGCGAGAGGTCCGGGTTGCGGGCGTCGAGAATACCGCGGATGAAACCGGTTTTGGCGGGGTCCTCATCGAAGTCAAAAGTCTTCCAATCGTAGTTCGGATCGTCCTTCTCAAAAGCCATGTACTTCAAGAACGTCTCGGCGAAGACTTGTTGGCGGCTGGGCCCCTTCTCATTGACGATCCAGCCGTTCCAGCCGCTTGCCCGGCGCGCGCCTGACGAGGGGCCGGCTTCCGCCCCCAGGGGTTGCCCCGGGAACAGCACTTTGCCGTTACTGATGACACCGCCGTAAATCTTCTCCAGCGCCCGGATCTCACGATCGGTAAAACACGCGTCGGCGGCTGATTCGCCACATTTGGGCAGGTGTTTCGCGGGGTCGAAATCGCATTGGCGGGGGTCGCCGATCAGCCCGTCTTCCAAACCGTCCAGGCCATCACAACGAGCGTAGACTTTCTGGGCGGCGACGCCGATTTTCGCCAGGCTCAGCGGTGCGTCAAGCAGCGCCTTGGCGTTCCAAGCTCCCCAGATCTGGGTATCCGTGAAGTTGAGAACCGGCGCTCCAACAATGACACCATCGAAATCATCGGGGAAACGCTGGGCGGACATCAGTCCCTGGCGGCCGCCCGTCGAACAGCCATCCCAATAAGAGTAGGAGAGCGCATCGCCGTAGTAGGCGTCGAGTAGTTCCTTGGCCGTGACTACGGTCAGGTGCACTGCACGAAAACTGTAGTCGATTTCTTTCCCCACGTTGTCGTGCGCGAATGTGGCCAGAGGCTCAACACCGCGGTCGTGACCGGTGTCCGTATAGGCCGTGGCGAAGCCATGACTCAGGCCATTGTCTCTGTGGCGCGCCTTGTTCGGGGTTTCAGGCGGCGTGCCCGCGTAGCCCCCGTTTCCATACATATAGAATCGGCGATTCCAGGCCGCGGGCAGGTTGACTTCGAAGCGAATCTCGGGAGGGATGACTCCCGACACGCGGCAATGTTCCGGCACGCCGTCTTTCTCGCCCACAAGCGTTGCCGAGATGATTGAATAGTCGTACCCCGTGCGGGCCGCCAAAGAAGCGCAGGGAACTTGCGCGCGCGCCCTGGCTTCGGTGTAGGGGACGGCGGAGTGCTGGGCGTCCAGAAAACTCGACCCGTTCTGGGCGTTTGATTGAGCCGGAACGACGGCCGCGGCCACCACTGCCGCCCCCACAACCATGTGGCGGGAAAGCAACTCGGTTAACCGGGTTCCCACCCCCCTAGTGTAGCCCTGCCTGGCCCGCTCCAAAGCCCGCTGTCAAGAACCCGTAGCGCGGGGCTCGTCAGAGACCCGCGGCCTTTCGCGGCAGAGACCAGCGCTACGGACTTGTCATAACGCTCTAGCAGGATATCGAGTTTGGCCTTTCTGACGTGGCGCGCGCCTCCCGGCGGGCAGCGTCGGCCTCCGGGCCGACGTCTGGAGTTTCTGCCTTTCACGGGCTTGCGGACCGCCGCCTGAGCCTCGTTTGTTTGGCTTGGTCTCCTTAGCCGGGCTTGCAGGACTTGATTCCCTTCCGCCACGGTTTGATAGTCTGGTCTGGAGAGCCACGGAACGGCTTCTATCCTCCAAAAGAGTCGGCCTAAAAAACCGCTATGCTCAAACATCAACTCATCCACCCCAAGATCAACGAAGTGCTTGGGCGCGCGGGACACTATTCCAAAGTTCTGATCGCCGACGGCAACTTCCCGGCGTCCAACTCGCTGGGCCCTAATGCCGAACTCGTGAGCCTGAATCTTGCGCCGGGGGTCGTGAACTGCTCTCAAGTGCTGACCCTGTTAACGGCAATCCCCGTCCAGAAGGCAATCACGATGCAATACCAGACCTCGGGTCCCTTCGCGCTCAGCGAGGATCCGCCGGTTTGGAATCAGTACCGGGCGATCTTCAAGAACGCCGCCGTCGATTTGGAGCTGGAACCCATGGATCAATTCGAGTTCTATGAATACGTCGCCACGCCTGAACACGTTCTCACGATCCAGACGGCCGACCAGGCCTTGTACGCAAATCTGTTGCTGTCGATCGGCGTGCGCGTGGACTAGCGTCTGTCGCACTGGCACGACAGGGGCTCATCGCCGCCTGCGAAGCGCTAATGCCAGGAGGAGGCCAGCCCCTTGTTCAAATGAAAGCAGAGTTCTCGTGCTTGCAAACAGGTCTCTCGCATGCGGCCGGCCTCGGCTTTCGGTGATTCCGCATGGGAAGCTGCCAGTGTTGCCCCGCCGTGTTTGGAAGACCAAACCGAGGTCAAGACATAGCGGTCACCGTGCTGTTGAAAGATGAGTTGGGGTTGCGCGGGAGCCTCTTCAACAATTGCAACAGCAGCTTGCACGGTGACGCAATATACGCCGTCCTCACAGATTTCCAGCTCCGTGCCCGGCCCATCCTGATGGAGGATGTATTCGCCGGCCCGTAGTGTCTGATTCCCAACAACAAAGTCGAATGGGACGGATACGG
This sequence comes from Bryobacterales bacterium, assembly GCA_965226185.1. Taxonomy (GTDB): domain Bacteria; phylum Acidobacteriota; class Terriglobia; order Bryobacterales; family UBA6623; genus CBDCYS01. The sequence goes on along the minus strand of CBDDCT010000006.1, from coordinate 1,447,064 downwards.
TGAGGTCGCCCGGCGTCGGCGGATAAATCCCCGCCACGGCTGACATCGCGAACAGGGCCGTTATCGCCGAAGTCCTTAGAATACGATTCGTCAAAATACGATTCGTCATTGCCTTGCCCCTTTTCATTGCGCTCTTGAATTTCATCTCACCCAGCTAATAGCAACTGTCCTGCCAAACCCCACCGGATCCGGGACGCCACTGGCACTCAGCCACTAAAGCATTGATTAGAAATAGCTTACGAACCAGGCGCCACTCCCCGCCCGCAAGCTCGTTGAACCATCTCGGCGACGGTCTCTATCTCGTCAGTGAGTCCGGCTATCCAAGCGGATAGCCATTGCCTTCGGCCGCCCTGATTGCCGCGGAAATCAAGCGGCCGCATGGAAGATGGCCGCCCCTTGGCTACACTAGGGAAAACCGCGAATGAACCCAGCAAGAATCGGTATCGGCGTTTTGCTGACGGTAGGGGCCTGCCTGTTGTTCTTCCAAGGCATGGCCGGCCGTGGTCTCGTGGGGCCCGATGAACCTCGCTATGCGGCCATCGCCCGCGAGATGCGGGAATCCGGGGACTGGGTAACTCCCAGGCTGAACGGAGAGCCCTGGTTCGAGAAACCGGCCCTGCTCTACTGGCTCGGAGCGGCAGCAGGTGGGCTGGGCTTGACCGATGACCGCGCGACGCGCTTGCCGGTCGCCCTCATCAGCGTCTTGTTCCTGGCCTTCTTCTACCGCCAGGTGCGCCGGCAGATGGGATCCCCGGTCGCCGCGTACGCCACGCTGATCCTGGCCTCGTCGGCGGGTTGGGCCGTTTACAGCCAGGCCGGTATCTTCGATCTGCCACTGGCGGCCTCCGTTGGCGCCGCGCTGCTCGTGCTGTTGCCCTGGATCGAGCACTCCAACGAGCAGACTCGCAAGAACCTGCCCTGGTTCGGCTTGCTGCTGGGAATTTCGGTCTTGGCGAAAGGGCTGGCGGGACCGGCGATCGCCGCTTTGGCGCTGTTGTCGGTGTGCGTCCAGCGCGGGTTGCGCGCGGTACTGCGAGACCTGTTTCATCCCCGAGTTCTGTTTCCCTTCGTGGTGGTTGCCTTGCCCTGGTACGCCCTGTGTTATGCCGCCAATGGCAGCGCGTTTGTCGAAGACTTTTTCTGGCGGCACCACGTCGAACGCTTTACAAGCGATTCGATCGAGCATGTCAAACCGTTTTGGTACTTCTTGGCCGTGCTCCCGGCCGGACTGTTGCCGTGGACTCCCCTGCTCACGCTCACCCCGGGCGCCGAGCAGCGCCGCGACCCGCGTATGCAGTTCTTGCTCACCTGGATCCTGACCACTCTGTTGCTGTTTTCCGTTTCTCGAAACAAGCTGCCGGGTTACGTCTTGCCGTTGTTTCCCGCCATGGCCATCTGGATGAGCGTGAGCCTGTCGAAGGCGCGTTCTCCCCGATATGTGCTCGCAGCCGCGGCCGCCTTGCTCGCGGTAGTCCCCATCGCTGAAGCGATCTTGCCCGCGGCTATCTCCTACGGGCTCTCCAAGGCTTGGCCGCCCGCGGAGATCTCCTGGCTCGGCGTCGCCGCCGTGCTGGCGACAGCGGCGGCAGTCTGGTGGGCGGCATCTCGCAACAAAACCTTGCTCGCCGTCGGCCTGCTCGCGGCGGGAACGGTCGGCGGCCTGGCCTATCTCAAGCTGAAGACATTTCCCGCGATCGACCGCGAGGCCGGGACCCGGGTGCTTTGGCACCAGGTCGAGCCCCATCTCGAGCAGACCTGCATCGGCCAAGTGCGCCGGCATGTGGTCTACGGATTGGGCTACTACAGCCACGGCCGCCTGCCTTTCTGCGATTCCGCTCCCAGGCCCTTTCGGGTTCATTCCGACCCAGCGGTATTCTCCGGCCCCTAAATGGGACTGGCTCGGATTCCGCCGTAACCTGACGTTCCGCTGAAGCGAAATAGTGATCGGGGGGGATATTCCCCAGGGGGTGCAGGAGTTATGACAGCAACACAGAGAAAGCCGAACGTCGGGACGCAGCGGCTCACGCTGAAAGAGAGCGAGCTGTTGAAACTGCTAAAGAATAATCCCGGACGCTGCTTTTCGAGGGCCTACCTGTTGAAGACGATCTGGGGCTACAACGACAAGACTCGCACGCGAACCGTGGATGTGCACGTCAGCCGGCTGCGCAAGAAGCTCGGGCATCGGCGCGATATTCTCATTCACACCGTCGTGCGGCAGGGCTATGTCCTGCAGTTGAACGGCTCGAGCTCACGAACCCAGTTGGAGGCATCCGCCGCCCCGATCAAAGAGCCGGACGCTTCAGGAGAGGTTTACGCGGCAACCGTTTGACCGCGGCGAACCTCATATTGAATGGATCAGCCTCGGCGCCGGAAAGCCTCTGTTGTCGAAGGGGTGCGCGTCATATTCGTGCAAGTTAGACGGCTTGAGCGCGGTCTTCGACAGCGGAATCGGCTATGGAAACGGGCTCAATTCTGTTCCCGATCGCGGGACTCTTCGTACAAGTTTTGGACTCTAAACGTGTGTCCGGAGCGCGAGTACCGGCAACTGAACGCGCGCCTACCCGCCGCTTTTCTCCTCGGCGATCTTGACCATAATGTGCGCGTATGGCGTGCCCTTCCACATCACATAAACGGGATCTTTCGGATCAGTGGAAAGTCCCTCGAGCGCCGCCGGGTCCGGCACGAGGATCATGAGATGCGGACCCTCCTTAACCCATTGATTCTCGTCGGTGGGCTCAGTAGCGAAAGGATCGATGTTGCTAACACCGAGGGCCTGCCCCTCGCCCGCGAGCATATAGGAGACACTGAACTGGTTGACTTCGGGCGTCTCTTTGCTCATCAGCGCCCCGAGCATTGTGTCCCATTGGGGCTCGTTACACATCGGACCGATCATTTCCGTTCCGGGGTAGCAGATCCACCCGTTCGAACCCTCCCGCAGCACTCTTCCATCCATCGTCTTAATCGCCGCGTTCTGCGTGATCAGTGCCGGCGCGGCGCTTTCCGCCTCCGCAATCAGTTCCTCATCACTCCTCTCCGCCTGCGCCTCACAGTAGACGAACAGGCCCAAGGAAAGAACTGCTACACAAGAAATCGTACGTTTCATCTTAACCTCCGCTTAGCTGAGCAGCTACGTGATGCAAGTCTACGATACACCAAGCGGTTTTGCAAGGGGTGTCGAAGGGGAAGGTTGTCGCTCGCGGTCAGATCACTCACACTGAAGGGTTTGGAGTTCGCCGGAATGATCCACCGAAGTTGAGTCCTCATCGATCCTAGTGGCTCAGACCCAGCCTTCGAGCGTAACTCAAGTGAAATTCCTGAGATACATCTGTCCCGTCCTGTTGGTGCTGGCAAGCGCCGGCGCCAAGCCCAGTCTCGCGCAGGCAGACCACCAAGCCTGGGACTCCATCCTCAAAGAGTTCGTTAATGCCGATTCCCGGGTCGACTACGCGCGGCTCAAGAGTGAAGCGGCCGCCCGGCTCGCCCGCTACACCGATCAGCTTGCCGCCGCCGACGGCCCCGATTGGAATTCCCCGGAAGGCAAGGCTTTTCTTATTAACGCCTACAACGCATTGACAATCCGGTGGGTTGTCGAGAACTACCCTGCCACTAGCATCATGGCAACGCCGAATCCGTTTCGCGAGAAACGGCACCGTCTCGCGGGCGAGCAGGTTTCGCTCGACGAAATCGAGGAGCGGTTGAGAAAAAGCGGGGATCCCAGAATCCACGCGGCTGTTGTTTGTGCCGCGCTCAGTTGTCCTCCCCTGCGCCGCGAAGCCTACGTGGCTGCGCGTCTTGATGAACAACTGGACGGCAACACCCGCCGGTGGCTGGCCGACCAGCAGCTCAATGAATTCGATCTCCAGGGCGCCAAGGCGAACCTGAGTGCTGTTTTTGACTGGTACAAGAAAGACTTCTCATCCTTCCCGGGAGGCTTGGAGGGGTTCGTCCGCGAATACGCTCCTCGAGATCAGATCGAGTTGCTCGGCGGCCGCCGGCTTTCCATCAGCTTCAAGAAATACCGCTGGGGACTCAACGACCAATCTCCGATCGGCGAGGACTACTCGGGCTTCCGGCTCGCCGTCGATTGGCTCAAGAACTGGTTCCGCTAGCCTAAGAGTGCGGAGACTAGATGGCCAGCTTCGAGGACGATTCACATTGCTGTTCTCGTCATGAGCATCTATCTTGCGAATCTCGTGGCAGCTTAGGGATCGTACAAAAATAAGATCTCACTATTGATCTAAACTCAGACATTTCGTCGTCGCTTCGGCTACCCGGATCAGCACGGTTGAATCAGAGCAGGAACCCAATCAACACTGGCATTATACACGCTATGTGATCCCGCAACAGTCTTCGGGTTATTATGTTATAGTTCGGACTGCAAGAAGCCCTCAGTCGGAACTCTAACATTATGCGCCCCACCACCTTCGACCCGGCTCTGCTGCGTCAGTACCTGCACCGTCACAAGATCGCCGATCTGCCGGAACTCAAACGCGTGCTCGGCACCGCCACCGATCTCACCGTATTCCGCAAACTCAAGCAACTCGGTTATCTCGCCAGCTACACCCATCGCGGACGCTTCTACACCCTGGTCGAGATCGCCCGCTTTGATGCTCGCGGACTGTGGTCGCACGAAGGGGTCTGGTTCTCGCGCTACGGCACCCTGGTAGCCACGGTGGAAGCCTTCGTCCTGGCCTCCCCCAACGGCTACTACGCTCGGGAGCTGGCTGACCTCCTCCAGACCGCTGTCCAGGAGCCGTTGCGCCTGCTGGTGCAGCAACAGCGCCTGAGCCGAACCGCAAGCGGTGGCCAATTCCTCTACGCCGCCATCGATTCCGCCGTTCGGCGCAACCAAGTCTTGGCGCGCCGCAGTGCCCAAGCGGTTCCACTTGCCGTTCGCGCCGACGCCCTGCAGGTCTCGCCCGACGAACTCCAGGCCGCCATCCTGCTGTTCCATGGACTGCTCGACGAACAGCAGCGCCGCTTGTTCGCCGGCTTGGAATCGATCCGCTTGGGGCACGGCGGCGACACCCTGTTGGGCGACTTCCTGGGCTTGGATGCGCACACCGTCGCCCGCGGCCGCCGACAACTGCTGGATCAGAATGTGGTCACCGGCCGGACACGCCGGCCGGGCGGTGGCCGTCCCTCCACGGAAAAAAAACGCCCGACATAATCGCCATCCTCGACGACCTGCTGGAACACGACACCGCCGGCGATCCGATGACAGGCTTGCGCTGGTCCCGGCGCACGACCAGCCGCATCGCCGACGAACTTCAGCGCCTCGGCATCCGTGTTTCCCCCAACACCGTCGCGCGCCTGCTGGACCAGATGGGCTATTCCCTACGCCTGAATCAAAAGCAAATCTCCACCTGCTCCAGCCCTGATCGCAACCTCCAGTTCGAATACCTCGCCCAGTTGCGCGATCGCTTCCGGCGCCGTCACCTGCCCCTGATCAGTGTCGACACCAAGAAGCGCGAACTGGTCGGCAACTTCAAGAACGCCGGCCGGCGTTGGGAAGGCGAGGCTCGCCGCGTCTTCGATCACGACTTCCGCACCGACTCCATCGGCGTCGCCATCCCCTACGGCATCTATGATGTCACCGAGAATCGCGGTGCCCTCGTGATCGGTGTTTCGCACGACACGCCCGCCTTCGCCGCTCATGCGATTGCCCACTGGTGGCAGCGGCAGGGCGCGCCGCGCTATTCCGGCTCACGCCAGCTTCTCATCTTGGCCGACAGCGGCGGCAGCAACAGCTGTCGCTGCCACGCCTGGAAGACCGAACTGCAGTCCCAACTGGCCAACGCGTTTACCCTTGCCGTTACCGTCGCCCACTACCCGAGCGGCGCTTCGAAATGGAACCCCATCGAGCATCGCCTCTTCTCGGAGATCTCACGAACCTGGGCGGGGGAACCGCTGGACTCCTACCAGAAGATTCTCAATTACGCCCGCACGACCACGACCCAAACAGGGCTCCGCGTCTCCGCTTACCTGGATCGCCGCTACTATCCTCGCGGCCGCAAGCCCACCCCGGAACAAATCGCCTCACTCCGCCTGCAGCGCCATGAAACTCTGCCCCAGTGGAATTACACCATCAAGCCCCAACTGTAAAGTTGTTCTTGCGTGGTCCCTAATCAACGCATTTCCTAGATGCCCACTGAGCGCAGCACCGGATTCAAAGATATATGCAATAGGGTCGTTTCTGCCGTTCCTGTCGCACCAATTCTCGACAAGTTTTAAACACGAACCCATAATGAAGCTGTATGGGCCGTAAGAGGCCCGTGGCGCACCGGCTAATCCCTCCGCGCGAACGGGGTCAACAGCAATTGCGTTGTAGGCGGGAAGATCAAGAGACGCAGAGATTCCCACCTTCACGCGGCGTCGAATGATGCCCACGGCCCGCTGCATGAATTCTTTTCTCTTGCTATCACCCCAATGCTCGTAGAGTGTGCCCTCTGCTCGACTTTCATAATCCGTCATGTGGAACGGCTCGCCTTCTGGCATTCCGGCCCATTGGAGCAACTTCAACCAGTCCCGCTCAAAGTTAACCCATTGCCTTGTGGTCGCAATGTATCCCGCGCCGCTGAAAACAAGGTCTGTGACGCTTTCATCAAAATAAGCTGAGAGTATCACCATGGGATTGGTCCACTTGAAACGTGACAGCCAAAGCGATCTAGCTAAATGTTCGATCTTTGAATAGCGACACGTAACCAAATCTAGTGGTTGAAACGTCTCAAGGGTGTTAAGATAACCACGAGGGTCTCACGATACCCCAGTAGAGAGGATTTCCATGGATACCGAAGAAGAGATTAATTTTGCTACTGAAGAGCCATCCGCGATGGCAAGGATTCTGCCGATCGTCGTGCTTTCGCTTCTGGCGCTGACGATCGGGATGACGGTCTACTTGTTCCTGGATCTGAGGTCGACAAAAGCGGAGTTCGCGGCTCAAACGAAGCAGTTGCAAATCCACGAAGAGCAGATCGCACAGCTCGAAGGATCGGTCAACCGCGCCACGCGGACGGTCGACAGCAGCGTCAAGGAGCTCAAAGGCGTTGTCGCCTCCGCCGAGAAGAGCGTTGCTGAAGCGGCTCAGCAAGTCGAGCGCAGGGTAATGGGCCGTACGGAGACGCTGGCCAAACGGCTTGATGAGCAGAAGGCGGAGCGCGAGGCCAAACTCAGCGAAGTGGGTGGCGAGATAGCTAAACTCTCCGAGGTCGCTACCTCCACCGACAACAAGCTCGGCTCACTGACCGGCACGGTGGATGAGGTCAAGGTTGAGGTCGCGGAGACCAAGGCCGCGCTCGAGAAGACGATCAGTGATCTCAGCTCCGTCAAGGGCGACCTGGGCGTGCAGAGCGGATTGATTGCTACCAACGCCGGAGAGGTTCAGGCGCTGCGCGAGCTAGGAGAGAGGAACTATTACGAGTTCGACCTCACCAAGACGAAACAACCGCAGCGGATCGGCTCGATCCAGATCAAGCTCAAGAGGGTCGACCAAAAACGTAACAAGTTCACGGTCGATATCTGGGCGGATGACAAGAGGATTGAGAAAAAGAACAAGACCCTTTTGGAGCCGATACAGTTTTACGTGATCGGTTCGCGGCAGCCTTACGAGATTGTGGTCAATAAGCTCGAAAAGAACCGCATCTCCGGGTACCTGGCGACACCCAAAGTGCAGCAGCGCAGAACGACTACGGCTGCGGCCAGCGGCAGCTAGGGCGAACAAATCTAGAATCGTAAGGGGCTGTGGGCATTGTTCGAATGCCCGCGGCTTTTTGCGTTTTGATCGAGTAACCGCTACAAGCCGCGATCTTACTCCAACGCCGAGGCCCAGGGTTTGATTTCTGACTTTGCAAGTCCTTGGATTTTGATCTCCAATCGGTCGCCGAGGGTGTAGACCCCGGAAATCTCCAGAGTGTAGCTCCCGCGCAGAACGGAGTAGGCCACTTCGCTCAGTTCTTTGGGCTTCAGTTTGAGCCTTCGCGCTCCGAAATCCGCGCCCCCCGTGCGTTGCGCCAGCCGGCGGAAAAGCCCGCGGTCCGCGCCGCTGACATAGACGGGATAGATGGAAACTCTTTTCTCCCTTGCCAGCCTGAGAACCTCGCCAAGCGCTACCCGGCTACGGCCTTCGACGCCCGCGGTTAGCAGGACAATCACGCGGCGGCCCGCGCTCGACACATCAAACCCGCCATCGAGAGCCGCGAAAAGGCCGTCCAATGCGCGCGGGTTGTTGCCGTATCGAAGGCCCCGCAGCGAATTCCGCAGCAGCTCCTTACTGCTGGTAAAGTCTTGGAGCAAGTCCGCTGAGTCGTGGTAAGCGACGATCGCCATCTGCTCCTTTTCGCCCAACCGATCGATAAAGGCGGCGCCCAGAGGCCGAACGACCTCGCCTAGCGCACTGGTATCCAGTAACACCATGACGTCGAGCAGATGCTTCTGATATTGAGCGCTGGCCACCCGCAGCGGCGTCTTGTCGTCCATGACCGAAAAGTTCGAAGCTTGGAGATTTTCGATGGGGCGCCCGGTTTTCTCGTCGATCACAGTGACGACGAGTTTGACTTCCTGGGCGGGGGCCGGAAAGGCGCTGGCGCTAATGAGCAGCGCAACGACAGCGAGGAATCGTGGGGCGTGGCCTGTAAGCCGTGAGCCCCGAGCCGCTGATCCTGAACCGATAGCCGTGAGCCGTGAACTAGCGCGGGCCAGGGCAGGGAAGAGCGTCACCATCGTCTTTCGCTTTTAAGAGAAATCGTGTTACCCGAGCCGCGTTCGGTGATGACGATTTTTCCGCCGCCGACGCGAACATCCGCGACTCCTTGAAAGCCGGTGGGGATCTCGGTCAGAAATGCGACATAGCGCGTGGTAGCCCGCTCGCGGGCGGCAATCCAGCGGTAGATCGGGACGCCATGGATGCTGCCGCGTTCCAGCACGTTTTTCATGGTCCCGCCGAACGGGGTCGTCCCGAACTCGAGTCCGCGCGCGACGACCTTGCCTTCCCAGGGAAGCTGCGTGGCGCGTTTGTTCTCCTGCCAGTCGCCGATCCAGGGGAAATCCTTCGTGAGCCAGATGTAGCCGATCAGAACCTTGTACTCGGTGTGGTACATCGTGAAATAGTTGCGCTCACGGCTCTGGTCCATCAAGACGCCGAAATAAGTGCCCCGGTGAGGCGCCGGTTGCATGGCGCGCAGACTCACCTTCTTGCCGTCATGGGACGTTCCCTCGGGCCAGCGGATCGGGCCTGATCCGAGCGAGTTCGTTTCGCCCGCGCCCGCCCGCACTTCCCCCCGCGTGCCGGACATGTCCAGCACGTTCTTGCCGGGTTCGACGAAAGGCGGGCCGAAGGTCACGTGCTCGACCCAATGCGCCGGGCGGTCGAACGAGGTGAGGTTCTCGACCCATTCTTCGATGTAGAGGACGGTCTCGTCGTGGGGCAGCGTGAGGACACGGCCGACGTTGTACTGGTTCTTGGGGAGGTGAGCGGAATACCAAAGTTGGACGGCGTCCTCGCCGGTCTCGACGCGTTCCTTTTTCCACTCGACTGCAAGGGCTTCGCCGTGATTGCCGAGTCCTTGTCCGACCTCCGCTTCGGATGGGCCGCCAAATTGCGGAAAGTTCAGCAGATGGCCCATGTAGCCCGATTGCAACATGCGGTTCGGGCCTCCTCCATAGATTTTGTCGTGCCGGGCGGGATCATATTCCCATGGGTCGATCGTCGGGAAATGCGCCACACGCATCGGGTTGATGCTTGTTTTCGGATCGGAGGACTTCAGCCGGATTTCGGCGATGTGCCCCGCCCCGCGAAGCGCGCTGACACGCATCTTGGAGTTTTCGAGCACATAGGCGTAGCGCCCTTGGATTTTTTCTTGCTTGAAGACCGGCCTCTGGGCGGGGGAGGCGGCCAGTAAGAAAAGGCCCCCGAACAACCAGACAAAGCCTTGCGGAAAGCGCATAGGAAAGACTCCCGTAGGAATGATATCAGATCGAATGGAACAAGGCTGAAGCACCGTCCCGGCAGTGCCTGTATACTCAGTCGTTGCCGATGATGGCAAAAAGTTTCAGACGGCCGGACAGAGGCGCGGACGGAAGTCCGCGCTTGCAGCGCCGACACCCGTGGCGGCTTTGATTTCTTAGGCTAGTCGTTTTACGGCTGGCAGGCGGACCATCCAAGCGCGGGGTGGGAGCCCGTTTCAATTTCAACGGGCCTCTCGCGAATGCAGGAACCGTTTAAGTTGCGCTATTATTGGCGAACTACACCAGCTTAACGCCAACCCAAAACCGTGACCGGTCAAACCATCTCTCATTACGAAGTCCTCGAACAGCTCGGGGAAGGCGGGATGGGTAGGGTCTACAAAGCGATCGACAAAAAGCTCGGCCGGACCGTCGCGCTGAAGTTTCTGGCTCCCCACCTAGTCTCAGACGACGAAAGCCGCCGCCGCTTCATCCGCGAAGCCAAGGCCGCGGCAGCGCTGCAACACCCCAACATCTGCACTGTTTACGAGATTGACGAGGTTGATGGACAAACCTTCATCGCCATGGCCTATCTCGACGGGCAGGAACTCTCGCAAGAAATCGAGTCGGGGCCGCTCAAAATCGAGCGCCTGATCGAGCTTACCGAACAGGTCGCGCGAGGCCTCCAAGAAGCTCACGGCAAAGGTGTAGTCCACCGCGATATCAAGCCGGCCAACATCATGGTGACGACTCAGGGACAGGCCGTCCTGATGGACTTCGGGCTGGCGCAACTTGCCCACGGCGGATCGAAGCTCACCAAGGAAGGGACCTCCCTCGGCACCTCCGCCTACATGTCACCGGAACAAACCACCGGCGAGAAGCTCGACTTGCGGACCGACGTGTGGGCGCTCGGCGTGGTGCTCTACGAAATGGCCACCGGACAGGTGCCATTCCAAGGCCACTACGAACAGGCGATTCTCTATTCGATTCTTCACGAATCGCCGGAGCCGGTCACAGCGGTGCGTACGGGCGTCCCGCCCGAGTTGGAGCGAATCGTTAACAAATGCCTAGCCAAGCGTGCCGGGGAGCGCTACCAAACCGTCAGTGATCTGCTTGCTGACCTGAGTGCATTGAAGCGCAGCACGGAATCAGGCGCGGGAACAAGGCCTTCCTCGGGCTCCAAGGACGCGCGGCCCTCGATCGCGGTGCTGCCGTTCGAGAACCGCAGCCGCGGCGATGAAGACGAATACTTCAGCGACGGCATCAGCGAGGACATCACGAGCGCCTTGGGGAAGGTGGAGCGCTTGCGGGTGGCGCCCCGCAGCATGGCCTACCAGTTCAAAGGGAAACGCCCGATGCCTCGCGAAGTGGGAGCCGCGCTCAATGTGGGTCATGTGCTCGAAGGCAGCGTGCGGCGTTCCGGCAACCGAGTCCGGATCAACGTGGAACTGATCGCGATCGAAGAGGGGTACCAGGTCTGGTCCGAGCGCTACGACCGCGTGATGGAGGACATCTTCGAGATCCAGGATGAGATCTCTCAGGCGATTGTCGAAAAGCTGAAAGTCAAGCTGGTGGGAGACGAGAAACAGCTCCGTGCCAAGCGTTACACGGAAAATCTTCAGGCCTACAACTTATGCCTGCGTGGCCGCTACTACTGGTACCAGCGCACGCCCGAGGCGATCCAGAAGGCAAGGGGGTTCTACCAGCAGGCGCTTGCCGAAGACCCCGACTATGCACTCGCGCACTCCGGGCTCGCCGACTACTACACGCTTCTAGGGTTTTATGGCGTGCTGCCGCCAAAGGAGGCGGGGCCAAGAGCTGAAGCAGCCGCGACGAAGGCCCTTGAAATCGACGCTGATCTGGCTGCAGCGCACGCTTCGATGGGAGCCATCCATTCTTTTTACCAGTGGGACTGGAAAGGGGCGGAACGCGCCTTCCGGCGAGCAATTGATCTGGACCCCTCCTACACGGTAGGCCACCTTTGGTACGCGATCCTCGCTCTAGTGCCCACCGGACGCCTGGACGAAGGTCTTGCGGCCTGGAAGCGCGCTGCGGAGCTTGACCCCGTAACCCCGATCGTAAACCTCGGTCCCGCCTTCATCCTGATGCTTCAACGGCAATACGACCGAGCCATTGAGGAACTCGGGAAGCTGTTTGAACTAGATCCGAATTTCCCCTGGACGCGCCTCTGTTTGGGCTGGGCGTACCTGCAGAAGGGCGACTACGACAGAGCGACAACCGAGCTGGAGCAAGCAAATCTGCCTCCTTGGCGGGACGGCCACCTGGGATATGCCTATGCAGTTTCAGGCCAAGCGGAGAAGGCCCGGAAACTGATCGAGGAGCTGCAGGCGGGTTCCCAGCCGGAGCATCAAGTGCCTTATCATCTCGCGATGATTTACTTCGGCTTGGGAGAGACGGACAAAGCCTTCGAGTGGCTGGACAAAGCCTGCGAACAGCGCAGTACGCAACTTTGGTGGATTAAGACTATTCCCGAGCTTGACAGTGTCCGCTCCGACCCGAGATACCAAGCCATTCTGCGCCGCATGAACCTGGCGGACTGACACTACGTGATGAACGGCCAGGAACGCGACAGCCTCACGATTTCTATCAACGTCAATCCTCTCTTCGATTCGGTCCACTCCGACCCGCGGTTCGCCGAGAGGGCGAAGAGGATGATCGTTGCCGATGATGGCAAAAGATTTCAGCCGGCCGGACAGCGGCGCGGACGGAAGTCCGCGCTTGCAGCGCCGACACCCGTGGCGACTTGTAAGCCACGTTCACGAGGCTTTGATTTCTTAGGCCAGTCGTTTTACGGCTGGCAGGCGGACCATCCAGGCGCAGGCTGGGAGCCCGTTTCAACGGGCTTCTCGCGAAAGCCGGAACCGTTTCAGTTGCGGTATTATTAGCGAACCACACCAGCTTAACGCCAACCCAAAACTGTGAACAGCCAAACCATCTCCCATTACGAAATCCTCGAAAAGGTCGGGGAAGGCGGGATGGGTATGGTCTACAAAGCGATCGACACAAAGCTCGACCGTACCGTCGCGCTCAAGTTCCTGGCGCCTCATCTAGTCTCGAACGAGGAAAGCCGCCAGCGCTTCATTCGGGAAGCCAAGGCCGCGGCGGCTTTGCAGCACCCCAACATTTGCACGGTCTATGAGATCGACGAGGTGGACGGCCGCACGTTCATCGCCATGGCCTACCTCGAAGGCGACGAGCTAACCAAGCGTATCGTAAAGGGCCCGCTGAGCTTGGAACGGCTGCTCGACATCGCCATCCAGGTTGCGCGGGGTTTGCAGGAGGCGCACAGCAAGGGCGTCGTCCACCGGGACATCAAGCCCGCCAATATCATGGACACGACTAGCGGCCAGGCTGTGCTGATGGACTTCGGATTAGCGCAACTCGCCTCGACGGCGTCAAAGCTGACCCGAGAGGGCACGACCGTCGGGACTTCGGCCTATATGTCGCCGGAGCAGACGACCGGCGAGAAGCTCGATCACCGCGCGGATATCTGGGCCCTGGGAGTGGTGCTTTACGAGATGGCCACTGGACAGGTGCCCTTCCAAGGCCATTACGAGCAGGCGATTCTCTACTCGATTCTTAACGAATCGCCGCAGCCGATCACAGCGGTGCGTACCGGCGTCCCGCCCGAGTTGGAGCGGATCGTTAACAAATGCCTGGCCAAGTGTGCCGGGGAGCGCTACCAAACCGTCAGTGATCTCCTTGCTGACCTGAGTGCTTTGAAGCGCGGCACGGAATCCGGAGCGGTATCACGGCCTTCCTCCGGCTCCAGGGACGCGCGGCCTTCGATCGCAGTGCTGCCGTTCGAGAACCGCAGCCGGGACGAGGACGACGAATACTTCAGTGACGGCGTCACCGAAGACATCATCAGCGCTTTGGGGAAGGTCGAGGGTTTGCGGGTTACGCCCCGCACTTCTGCGTTTCGCTTCAAAGGGGAGAGCACGGCAGTAAGGCAGATCGCCGAGAAACTCAATGTCGGCTGTGTGCTGACTGGCACTATCCGTCGCGCCGGCAGCAGGCTGCGCATTACGGTCGAGCTGATCGATGCCGCCGAAGACACCCAGATGTGGTCCGAGCGCTATGACCGGGTGCTCGAAGACATCTTCGACATTCAGGACGAGATCTCGCAGGCGATCGTCAACCAGCTCAAGAGGAAGCTGACCGGCGCCGTCGCTTCTCCGGGGGCGACCCGCCGGACTGCCGACTTCGAGGCTTATCGCCTTTACTTACAGGGCCGGCACAACGTTGTTAATCTCTCCGAGTCCGGCATGCGCCAAGGTCTTTCGTGTTTCGAACGGGCCCTGGCGACTGATTCGAACTACCCAGAGCCGCACGCGGGCTTGGCCGAGGCATACGCTCTATTGGGCGTACTCGGCTACGCGCGGCCCGCTGAGGCGATGGTGAAAGCCAAGGAGGAGGCCCTTAGAGCCCTCGGGATGGACGAGACCACGGCCAACGCTCACTCCTCTCTGGGCCTCGTCCGCCATTTGTACGACTGGGATTTCGCCGGAGCCGAGCAGTCTTACCGGCGCGCCGTCGAACTGAACCCGGCCGACCCGATTCCGCGAGTCTATTTGGGCGAATTGCTCGGGGGGGCCGGCCGGCCGGCCGAAGGCATTGCGGAGTTGCGGACCGCGGTCCAATTGGACCCGTTGTCTCCATTCGTCAATGGTATTCTTTGCGCCCTCCTGCTTTATGCGCGTGACTTCGAAGCCGCCCTCGATCAGGCGCGCAAGACTCTGGACATCGCCCCGGCCTATTTCCCAGCAAGGAGGAACATGTCAACCGCATGGCACTTCCTGGGCCGTCCGGACGAAGCACTCAGAACGATTGAAGCTGCCGTGCCGTTCGCCCCGAAAGACCCCCTCACGCTGGGATTCCTCGGAATGTGCCAGGCTGTCGCAGGGCGCCAGGAGGAGGCGCTGCGGACGATCGACAAGCTCAAGGACTTGCGAGCGGAAAGGTACTGCGCCGCCTCACCCATCGCCTGGGTTTATGCGCACCTGGATGACTTCAATCAAGCGTTCCAGTGGCTGGATACAGCCTTCGAGGAGCGCGACGGTCTGCTCGTGCTCCTCAAGCAGTACCCGTGGCCAAACGAGTCTTTCAGGCAAGACCCGCGCTACCAAGAGCTGCTGCGGCGCATCGGCTTCCCGGAGTGAGGCAGACCATCTCTCACTACATCATTCTCGAAGTCCTGGAAGGAGCTGAACCGCGTCTTGCCCGCATGGAGAAAGCGACAGGTGCCACCGCGATCTAATATAGTGGCTTCGCTGGCGGTTTTGCCTCTTCCGTCTTTAACAAAGGAGAGACCGATGACCCTCGTCCGTTTCCTCCGCGATGGACACACGCGTCAGCCTGAAAAAACGGCTCTGATCTTTGGCGAGCAAACCTGGACCTACGCCGAAGTCGACACCTTGACCGACCGCTTGGCCGCCAACTTGCTCGCGCAAGGGTTGGAGCCGGGGGATCGCGTTGCATTCCACATGGGCAATTGTCCGGAACTGGTCTTCGGCTACTATGGATGCTTCAAGGTCGGCGCCATTGCGGTGCCGATCAATCCCCGCATGGGGCCGTCGGAGATCGAATACTTCCTGCAGCACAGCGAAGCCCGGTTCTACATTGGCCAGCCGGACCTATACCAACAGGTCCTTTCGATCCGGCCGCACCTGCCGCGGTTACACCGGTGCTATGTGACAGGCGAGAGCCAACCCCCAGACACCGGTAGTTTCCAGGATCTGTTGGCCGCCCCCTCCACAACGGTAGAATTGCCGGCCGTGGAGCCCGGCCAGGTGGCCGCCATCCTTTACACTTCGGGGACGACCGCACGGCCCAAAAGGGTCACACACACCCACGAAACGCTGCTCTACCTGACTGGCCTGATGGAACAAATGGGGTTGTCTCGTGAGAGGGTGGCGGCGGCGCTAACGCCGATGACCCATATGGGGGGGTCATGTGTCTGATGCTTTCTGCCCTCACCGTCGGCGCCACGCTAGTTCTCCCCGCCGGAAGTGATCCCCAGACGATTTTGCAGACTCTTGAGCGGCATCGGTGTACCTTCACGGGTGGCCTGCCGGTCCAGTGCCCGGCCCTGGCAGAATGCCAAACGGCGACCCCGTATGATATCTGTCCCGAAATGCTCTTTTTTGCGGCTGGCGACTCGGTCCCCACGGCTTTGCAGGAGCAATTTATGCGTGCCTTTTCTCTACCCCTGCACGAGTTCCTTGGCATGACCGAAAGCGCGCCGATCACCTGGAACCCCCCTGGGAAGATCCGCCCAGGATCCATCGGGGTCCCTTTAGAAGGCGTCCTGCTGCGCGTGGTGGACGCAGGCGGCAACGAAGTGAAACCCGGAGAAGTGGGCGAGCTGACGGTCAAGTCTCCGGGAACTACAATCGGCTACTGGAACAATCCCGAGGCCACCGCTGAGACCCTGCGCGGCGGATGGCTGTATACCGGGGATCTCGTCACGCAAGATGCCGAAGGCTACTACTGGTTCGCCGGACGCAAGAAGGAACTCATCGTCCGAGGCGGCTCCAACATTTCGCCGCGGGAAGTAGAAGCCGTTCTCTACCGGCACCCGGCGGTGGCCGAAGCTGGGGTTATCGGCATCCCGGATGAAACATGGGGCGAGGTCGTGGTCGCGTATGTTGCCAGGAAGGAAGGGGTATCGGCTACCGAGGCAGTATTGATTGAATTTGCCAAAGAGCAGATCGCGACTCATAAGGCGCCTGAGAAGGTTGTCTTCTTGCCCAGCTTGCCCAAGAACCCCGTAGGGAAAGTCCAGAGAAGAGCGCTGAAAGAGCACTACCGCGGTGCCCACGCCTAAGTCCTCTGCATCAGAATTAAGGTGACGTTTTTTGCAGGGTATGAACTTATGCGGCGGGAGTGAGGCTGGGGCTCTCAAGTTTGGCCAGCCAGCGCTTGAGATCTTGGCGAGTGAAGGTCCACTGAAAAGGGGTCGCGATTTGCTCGTAGTGTTGCTGCAAACCTGGGAGGCGCTCCTCGAGTTCGTCGAGTGAGAAGAAGTCATTCGGTGTGAGGGCCTTGCGTTGCAGGATCGAGAAGTAGATCTCGATCTGATTCAACCAACTAGCGTGCAGCGGCGTGTGGACCAGCACCGCTGAGGGCCATCGGGTCCGCAAGCGCTCGGCGGCCTTGTTGCCGCGATGAGCCGAGCAGTTGTCCATGATCCAGAAAACCCGCCGGGCCCAACGGTAGGGCGGCTGACTCATCACCTCAGCCACCAGAGGATCGACGGCCGTGCTGGTGTTTTTGGCTTCGCAGCGGCCAAACAGCTTGGCGCGATGAACATTCCAAGCCGCCAGATAAGCCCAAGCGCCGAGGCGCTTGTATTCATTCTCCACGCGAGCCGAGCGGCCGGGGGGGGAGGCTTGCCGCGATGCTTGCGCTGACGCGCTTGAATGCTGGTTTTTTCGTCGGCGGAGAGAACGAACTCGTCTTCCCCCAGCGGACTGCCCTGCCAACGGCCTTCGTAGAGATCCAGGACGCGGGCGGCCTTTTCGGCGAAGTCGGGGTCGCGGGGGAAGATCCAGCTGCGGTGGTACCAGGGGCGCAGCGCAGCAGAGTCGAGCCAGCGCCAGAGGGTGGCGCCGCTGATGTCGGCGACCAGACCTCGACGCAGGACCTCGCGGCGAATCTCGGAGACGGAGAAGCGGGAGAGCGGCAAGCCGGACTGGGCGGGCAGCTCACAAGCGAGGGCTTTGACGGCGACGACGAGCTGAGGAGAAAAACGTCGACGGCCGGCCGCCCCGGGGCTGCTCCTCGAGACCAGCCAGGCGGTCGAGGAAGAAGCGTTTGCGCCAGTTGCTGACGATCTGACGGGGGGTGTCGAGGCACCGGGCAATCTGGTCATTGGAGAGGTCTTGGGCGGCCAACGTGATTGTGCTGGGGATGCGGTTGACCGGGGAGATGCACGCCAAGGAAATCGTGGACACCTGGCGGTCGACCGGTCCTTCCACGGAAGAGCGCCGGGTCAACCTTCACAGCAAGACGGACGAGTTGGATCGACAGTACCGCAAGACCTCGTCCCCGATAACCGAATGAGTTTCGCTGGATCACGATTGAAAGAATCGGGTGCGGCAGTCTCTCAAGCCGGACGACGAAGTGCCCGATATATTGAACTCGCCCGCGCTCTTGTCCGCTTGAATGCCTGTCGCCACTCTCGCTTCGATCACGTAAGGCGATGGCATAAGAAAAACCTGGCCAGACTGCCCAGGCAACCGTCTTCGTGCATGGAGCATATCTGCGTCCAGCCTCCACGGACGGGCCACGAAGAAGTTCCCAGCCGCTTTTACGCGGGCGGACATCTGATCCGTCCGGCTGTCACGTGTGGACTCATCGATCACAACCACTGGATTGAGTTTTGTCGGTCGTTTTCCGTTTGATCAAGTGCACGATCGATTTGCACAAGACTGAACCACGCGACAGGTCGGAGTTTCATGACGTGGATTATTTGGCCGGCGCTATGGACAGGGAGGCATCGAGCGCGCCCTCCACGACAAACAGCGGCCCGGGGCGGCTGCCCTGCTCGGGGCCGGAGAGAAACAGCGCAGCATCGCCATGGTGTGCAGGGATCCGCCCGCGGGCCGGGCGCGCTGGACGGTGCGGCTGATTGCCGCCGAAGCGGTCAAGCGCAAGCTCGTGCCGCGAGCCGGACGAGAGACCATGCGGCTGCTTCTTGAGAGCCACGACTTCAAGCCGTGGCGGGGGAAAAATGTTGTGCCTGGCGGAACTGGATGAGCAATACATCGAGCGCATGGAAGATGTCCTGGCACTGTAGGAAAAGCCGTATGACCCGGCCGAGCCGGTCGTTTGCCTGGACGAGAAACCGGTCTCGTTGCACAAGCAAGTGCGGCCGCCCCGGCCAGCAGCGCCCGGCCACACGGCCAAACGAGACAACGAGTAGCAGCGCTGCGGCACGGCCAATGTCTTCGCCGTGGTGGAGCCGCAAGCCGGGCGGCATTTCACCTGCGCCACGCCGAACCGCTCGGCGGCGGAGTTCGCGAAGACGCTGGCATCCCTGCTGCAGCGTTATCCCACGGCGCGGACCATCCACGTGGTCTGGGACAACCTGAACATCCACTGCGGGAAATCACGGAGGGGCTGCTACGGGGAAGAGCCAGCAGATGAGATGTGGAGCCGGCTGAGGATCCATCCGACTCCGCTACACGGCAGTTGGCTCAATCAGGCCGAGATCGAACTGAGCATGTATTCCCGCCAGTGCCTGGGCTGCCGGCGCATCCCTGACCTGGAGACATTGCAGCAGTAGACGAGTTCGTGGAAAGACCGCGTGAACCGAGACCAAGTGAAGATCAACTGGACGTTCGGCCGCAAGGCGGCCCGAAAAACTTTTGGCTGCAAAAAGAACAGTTCCAGGCGGTCAAAGACCTAGATGGCCTTCCCCTTCTATCGATAGGGTCGGCGCCCTAAACTAGGTATTTCGCGGCTCGATAGGCGGCCCGCCAGTGCCTCTGTCAACGCTTCACCCGCGATGTCGCCGCCGCCGGCGCATGACTCGAGGTCAGCGTGGTTCGCTACTCCTTCACTGTGGGGCTCTTTCATCCCCGACTCCCCGCCGGTTTATCCCGGCGCTTTCCGATAGGCCCGCCATTACTTCGTTGCACTTGCTCGCCGTGCTCACCGTAGGGTCAAGTACGCGTCTTTGATTGAATGAGGGTCGTCAAGCGGCGCGCGCCTCGTACTGACGCGCCTCTCACGCACTTCACCTCGCCACGTGGTGAGAAAAGCGGGCTAGGAGCTATGTCCCGAAATCGGCGCGGACGACACAGAGCCGCGGACGCGTTGCCCCGGCTAGCTGGCCGCCAAGCGACACAATGTCGAGCTTCGAGGCAATAGACCAGCTAGCGTGCGGCTCTGCGAGTGTCCGCGGCTTCCGCACGCCCCCAGAGTTTGTCGCGTGGCTCGCGCCGAGGCGTGACGCATAGCGGCAACACTGGTAGTCAGCCCCCACCCCGGCAAATGTCCGGTTTCGGTCTGCCTGTTGAAGGGCGATGATAATGTCCCCATGAGAGGGCGATAGAAATGTCCCCTAATCTAAGGCTCCGAAGGAGGAGCCTAGATTGGAGAGGACATGGATGAACGACAAGGAATTGAGACGAGGCGAGGTGCTGGGCCGGGTGAAGCGAGGCGAGTTGAAGCTGAGCGAGGCGGCGCGGATGCTGGATTGCAGTTATCGCCAGAGCAAGCGGATCTGGAGGCGCTACAGCGCGGGAGGGACAAAAGCATTGAAGCACGCCAACGTGGGCCGGGTATCGAACCGCGCCAAGCCGGCGGAAGTTCGCAAGCGAGTGCTGCAACTGGTGCGCGAACACTACTCCGGCGAACCGCACGAGCGCTGCGGGCCTACTCTGGCGGCCGAGCATTTGCGAAAGGACCACGATCTGCAAGTATTCGGTGCGGACATTGCGGCTCTGGATGCTCGCCGCCGGCCTGTGGAGCCGCCGCCGCAAGCGCCAGCCGCATCGCTCGCGGCGGCAGCGTAAAGCGCACTTGGGCGAGCTGATCCAGCTCGACGGTTCGCACCACGAGTGGCTCGAAGCCCGCGGGCGGAAAGGTTGCCTGATGAACTTCGTCGACGATGCGAGCGGTCTGGCGCTGTGCCGCTTCTCGAGCGAGGAAACGACTTGGGCGGCGGCCGATTTACTCCAGGCCTGGGTGCGTCAATACGGCGTTCCGAAGGCGTTGTATTGCGACTGGAAGAACGTCTACAAGCGCCAGCCAACGTGGCGTGAAGCGCTGGAAGGCAGCGAGCCCGAGACGCAGTTCGGACGCATGTGCGCCAAGCTCGGCATTGGCATCATCGCCGCTTCGTCACCGCAAGCGAAGGGCCGCGTGGAGCGCCATCACGGCACCCATCAAGACCGCCTGATCAAGAAGATGCGGCTCCAAGGCATTGCCGATTACGAGGCGGCAAAGCGCTATCTGGACGAGCAGTATCTGCCAGAGCACAACGCCAAGTTCTGCTGTGAGCCGTCGGCGGGAGCGGACTTTCATCGGCGCTTATCGAAGCGTCTGGACTTGAAGTGGGTGTTTTGCTTGGAGGCCGAGCGGGTGGTATCCAACGACCTGGTGGTACGTTTCGAGAACCGTTTTCCGCAGTTGAAACCGAAGCGCAATCAGGGCTTGGGAGCGGGTGGGAGAGTCACCGTGCAGCAAGCGCGCGAGGGCGAGTTGCAGGTGGCCTGCGAGAGCCGCGCGGTGGCGTTTGAAGAGATCGTCGGGCCGCAGCGGCAGCCGCGTCCAGAGCCGAAACAACGAGCGGCTCGGAAGCGGCCCAAGCCAGCGGCGGACCACCCCTGGCGTAAATCGCTGAAGTCGAAAAAGCGCGTGGCGGCGACATAAAAAAGGCAGGGCTATGGAAATGACGGGCCGGATGGAAAGCGTGGAAAACCTCGGCGAACAGCGCCGAGGGTTCGCATCGCAACGACAGGTTTCCCACCCTTCCCACCGTCCCTTGGGAATCGCTAAAGCGATTCCCACATTCCCACAGCCCCGACGACGATACTCTCTTACAAACTTACAAACAACAAAACCAAGGGGACATTTCTATCGCCTCTTGACAAATAGCGCAACGCGGCCTTCCCGCCGTAGGCGTGGTACATCACGACTAGGGCAATGGCACGCGATGCCAAGCAAAAATCTGCGACGACGGCCAAGCCGCTGAAGCCCGCCAAGGATACTCAGCGGCGAATGGGTCCGATCGCACGGAACTCTTTCAAAAATCTATTGCAGCGGGCAATCACTCCGCCCGCTGTGAAACCTCAGCCAAAATCGACTTGAAGATCAGGTTCCCCTGGTCGCGTCGGTTGTACCGATAGCTGTACTCATCCAAATAGGTCTGCAAGTACTTCTTGCTGACCGAGTGATAGACTCCACCGATCCCGCGCTTGATGAGGCTCCAAAAGCCCTCAACGCTGTTGGTGTGGATATCTCCCATCACGTAGACTTTCGCCGCGTGGTGGATGCGCCGGTGCTTGTAACCCTTGGACTCGCCATCCGCATCCTTCATGTACGGAACGCCATCGTAGCCTTTCCACTCATCGGTATAGATGGTGCTCTTGGGGAGCACGTGCTTTGAGACGAGCGGCAGCAGGGTTGAGCCTTTGGCGTCCTCGGTGGTTCGTGCCACGACGCGGCCCTTGCGCTCGACAATGCCGACCACGGGCATTTTCTTCTTGTCGCCACGACCAGGACGACCGCGCGAACCTTTGCGACGGCCACCATAGTATGTTTCGTCCATCTCCACCGTCGGCCCCTCCAATTCGAGATCGTCCTCGGACATCAGCGACCGAATCTGCCTGAACATTCTCCACGCGGTCTTGTAGGTGACGCCGGTTTCGCGTTGAATCTGTTTTGCAGAGATCCCGCAACGGGTAGATCCCATTAGGTACATGCTGTAGAACCAAAGACGGAGCGAAGTGGTGGACTTCTCAAAGATGGTTCCGGCCAGCGGGTACACTTGGCTGCCGCAATACCCGCAGGCGTAGGCGGTACGCTTGCTTACGCGGTGATGCTTGCGGTCCTTGCCGCACTTCTCGCAGCGAGTGACGCCGCCGGGGAAGCGCTGTTCCTTGATGTATTCCAGGCAAGCGTCGTCATTCGGGAACTCATCATTGAAGTGAAGTGGTTGATGGTGTACCGCAGGTGAGCCGGAATCGATTGCTGGGCCTTGATTTCCGCTTGGCTCCGTCGTTTCTTGCGGTGCTGTGAGCAGGTTTGAGCGGGTTTTGGAAAATTCGTACTCCTTTTGTTCGCCTTTTTTGGCGGGCGCGGTGCAGGCGCGCCGGTGGGAGTGGGGTTGTTGGGAGCCAGAGACCGGCTGATAGCCCGACGGAGGGCTAATACGCTGGCAATCCGGTCTAGGAGTAGGTCCTGCAGCACGGTCGAGTGATTTTCCCCTGACCACGCGCCACGCCGGGGGCCGTCGCCGAAGCAGCACGCTGGCGGCATTGGGGGCTTGCGGTGTTGCGTTGCGGGGCCCGGTCTTGTGAGTTGGGCCGCGATGTTGACCGCAGCCTTGCGGCCGCGGCTCGGTTGCTGGGGCGTTGGCGGGCGGTCAGGTTGATGGCGTCAATGTCGGGGGGCGGGCCGTCTCCCCGGTGCCATTCGATGCCGGGTCCGGCGATCATCGAGGGGCCATCGTCGTCTTGCCAGATGAGATAGGCGGGGCCTTCGGTCTTCTTTTGGGAGTAAAGCGCTTCGAGCCGCTCCAGATAGCGGACTACGTCGGTGTAGTAGCACCAGTATTTCATTGCTTCAACCCCGCGGCTTGTTTCTCTTCGAGGGTCTTCATGCGCTCGATGACGTCGTTGTAGACGCTGGAGCGGAAGCCGTAATCGAGGGCGGTGCGGATGAGTGAAGAGCGTCCGGGCTCGATGCGTTTGTCGCGCTCGATGAGGTCGTAGAGGATTCCGACGGCCTTGCTGACACCTTCCTGGAGTTGCAGGGCGGCGTGCGAGAGGGATTGCTCGCGGAGGCGACGAAGCTTGTCTTGGAAATTGTCGTCCTCGCGGAGCCAGCGGCGGAGACTGCTCTCGCCGACCTCGGCTTGGCGGGCGGCGGCGGCGATCGATCGCGACGTGAGCAGGGCTTTGATGGCGCGTTCTTGCGACGGCGTTAGGCCGTCGTTTCTGTCGTTGGACTGATTGAGAACGGTTGAGCCGTTGAGCCGCTGAGCCGCTGAGCCGTTGAGCCGTTGAGCCGTCGTTTCTGTCGTTCGAAGAATTGATGGCCGTTACGCTGCTGCTGGATGATTTTTCCATTGTTCGAGATGCCTCACGCTTACGCTAGCAGGCCGGTGGGGGTTGATTTCGGGGTCTTGGGGCCAATGGGTTGATTTTATTGAGAATAGATTTCTTAAATTTCCGTGACTGGCTGCGGGAGTTTTTGGAAATGGGGTGTTTTTGTCAGCGACCGACTGCTTTGTAGCCACGGATCGCCGGATTGCCGGCGGTGTTTTCCCCGGCTTGGAAGGTTGTGCGGCAGACGTCAGAGTTTGGCCGTTCGACCGAAAACCCACGGGTTTTTGTCCTCCTGGGCCGGACCGTCCGCGCAAGATCAACCAGCGGCCTCCCACAAGGCGCGCTGGGGCCAGTCAGCCAGTTTTCGGCAAGTTTCGTTCAAAGTACAATGAGGCCATGCGAATAACCAAGGGGAGAGTCGCTGAGGGCCGCATTGTGGTGGAAGGCGAAGCGCTGGCAGAGGGCGCCGAGGTAACGGTCCTGTGTGCCGACGAACCGAGCTTTGAATTAAGCGGCGACGACGAAGCCGCTCTTCTTGAAGCGATGGGTGAGGCGGACCGTGGTGAAACGTTGGATGCGACCGACGTACTGTCCCGATCTCGGCGCTAATGGCGCGTCCCATAACGATTGTCCGGCGCGCCGCCCGCGAAATTACGGAAGCCTGGGAGTGGTGGCAGGCGAACCGACCCGCGGCCTCCGAGGCGCTTGAGCAGGAACTCAGGCGGGGACTAGCTTTGATCGCGCAGCAGCCGAACATTGGACCGCGAGCGCGAAATGCCGGGCTGGAGGGGGTCCGGCGTGTACCCGGCTACCGTCTCTACTTCGGAAGAGACGGGGACACGCTGGTCATTCTGCTTGCCGGGGGCACGAAGAAGCGACAGTCGCGGGACGTTGAGGACGCCAAACAGCGCTGGGACGACTACATTCGGCGCAAGAAGATCGAAGGATGACACCATGCCATTGACAAGGAATTTTCGCGAGACGATTTGGGAGAAGGCACAGCGGAACCCCGGGTTTCGCCGAGCGCTGTTGACCGAGGCAGTCGAGAATCTGCTCGCCGGCGATATCGAGACGATTAAGGGACTTCTTCGTGATTACATCAAGGCGACCATCGGCTACCGTGCCCTGAGCGAGGCGGCCGGTATCCCGGAAAAGAGCCTCATTCGGATGTTCGGGGCCAAGGGGAACCCGCGAGCGTCTCGTCTATCTCGGGTCATCGAGGCCCTACAGCGCCATGAGGACGTGCGGCTGAAAGTCAGGACGGGCCAACGCGCTGACGCGGCTTGAAGAACTCCGTTCACGTGGGATCCGAAGAGTCGCAGGCTGTCCCGACTTTCTTGGTTGACGCAGTGTTGTCTGGTGAGGGACCGGCCGCGAGGCGGCCGGACCTGGAAGGTCGTAGCCTGCCCGCCCCCGACTTTCATGTCCGACTTTCGACTTTTGACGGCTTTGTGTTCTGTGGTTCGGGCTCTGTCCCTACTTCCCTCGACTTTCCCCTAGAGTACTCGTCGGCGTGTGCCGGCTAAGCGCCACAAAGATCATCCAACGAGGTGCGGTCAATGACCGGCGGCACACAACTCGCTGGCTGCCGATCTCAATACCCTCTTGGCGTTCCCGAGGAAACGGTACCGAATCCTCTTTGTCGGTTTTGACGTCTTTCGGACACGGGGATGGGAGTACATGCTACTGAGTCTTGCCTCGTGGACTTGTGAGGCTAGTGCGAAAGTTGCTGGATATTTCGACGCGAATCGTGAAGTCTTAAATCCTAGGACGGCGCCAATCTCACCCAGCGTGTATGAACCGATCGTGCCGTCTGCTTTGAACAGTGCGTCAAGCAGGATGTCATTGAACACATCCAGCGCATTCACGAACGCCGTGATGTTCGTCTGGGACAAGGCGACAATATCGACTGCCTGTCTTTCCGCTTGGGTGTAATGAGCGCTCAGCAGTCTCTTCCAGCTCACAGTCGGCATCTTCGGGTCGAGCTTCTGGAAGCTCATGCTGATGCCGCAGTAACCTGACGCCCGCTTGATCAGACCCACCTCCCGGAGCAAGATCGATCCGGAGCGGTTCCAGTACTTCTGGGATCCGGTGAGGCTGACCTCGCCCATGAATGCTGTCCACCCGGCGGCAAGCGCCACATCTCGCGCATCGTCTCGAAGCCCTTTCTGAACGATTCGATCACGGGTCGCCGTGCCCACATGAATCAGGTCCAAGTTGTCAATAAGTGTTGCTCGGGTCCACCATGATCGCGCCCTGCTGCACGCGTGTTCTACTTGGCGTGCGGTGAGATGACCAGTCCGCATCAGATACGTTCCAACCCTCGCCAGCAGGTCCGGGTCCATGCTACTTGGGGACCACTGTACTCTCAGATAATTGGCCAGCTGATCATCCCATGCTGGCGGGAGCCGACCGTCTGCTACACCGATGAACTCGGCCTGGACCGAATGGTAAAGGGTATTCGCCCTAACGACCTCCACAATTCTCTCCGCTGGCACGTGAGGGAGTTTGGGATATCGGCGGAGGTAGTTACAGACGTTTGTATAGACTTCTGGATGCATTTCAAGGACGCGCCAGAGACGGGCCGTGAGCTCAGAGGAAGGATCGGCATGGGCGAGTAAATATTTAAACCGTGTTGCGTCTGCAATAGCGAAGCGCGGAGTTAGCTCTTTGATTCGCTTGAGAAGTTTCATCTGGTCAACGCGCTTGCGTTTGATGGCGCTTTCTGTTGGTTTCGAAAGGGACTTCAACTCGTCTTCAATGTTTTTTACTCGATGAATCCGGATCTTGCCGCTCTGAGGGAAGAGGCCAATGTCCTTGCTCAGCAGGTCAAGCTTAACCAAGAGGCGGCGAAGATCCCGCTCATTTTTCGCAAACAGTCGAATGTCATCGACATAGCGAAAGTAATGGAAGTCGACTCCTCGGCTCTTCAACGAATCAAAGTGGCTGAGCACAACTTCCGAAACGAGGCCGGAAGGCAAGGGCCCCTGCGGTATGCCGTGGTTATGAAAGATCCCCATTTACGTCGCAGTCCAGACTTCCATCCAATCCGTGAGTTGCTTGCAGAACTCGCGATCCAAGCCGAGCTTTTCGAGAAAGTGCCGCAGCACCTGATGATCTAGGCTGTCGTAACATGCCGTCAGGTCGAAGCTGCCGGCGTAAACAAACCCATCCGCATAAGCTTTCCGGGCCGCGTCGTTGAACGCCTTGTAGCCGTCGCTCCATTTCCGATAGAACCACGTCGAAGGTTTCCCTGCGTAAAGATGACCGAAGACCTGCTTGTTGTAACCTGAATTATGCACCGATTCGGCGTAGCCATCGCCGATGGAGTTGTGGCGGTAGCGGCAGTCGTGTCAACTCAGTGATTTAGCAAGTCGTCTTTTCCTCTGTTTCCCTCCCTGTTTGAGCCGCCTGCCAATCCCGGCGGGCAAAAGCGGGCGGGCAAGCGGCGTGTTCCCAGTACGTTGCGGCGAGTGCATGAAATTTTATGCATGGAGCGCCCCTCAACTCAGCGCACCCTCCACCACCGGCGTGAAGCTCGATCCCGGTGGCCCCATCGCCCGCAGCCGCCGCATCAGCCGTTCAAACAGGCCCTTTTCCTCATAATGATCGCTGTAGCTGACACCCGTTCTGCCGGCGTGCCGCCAGATCTTGGCCGCCACGAACAGAAAGCGCAGCCGCGCCGTCGCCAGGGTGGTGTGCCGCAGTGTCTCCACGCTGGCTTGGGCTTCGCGGTTGAACAGCAGCAGCCAGCAGTTGAGGTTGTAGGCCAGCATGGCCAGCTGAAAGTGATTGCGGTTCATGTCAAAGCGGCGCGAGGGATGGGCCGCCAGCCCGGCGTCGTTGTTGGCCTCCTTGATGAGGTTCTCGGCTGCGGCGCGCTGATTGTAAAACCACACCACCGCCGCGATCGGTTCGGCCAGGTTGGTGACAAACACGCGGTAGGTGTAAGCGCTGGTGGCAAACAGCTGGTATTGCTCGGCCGCGCCGGCCGCGGGTTCGTTTTCGTAACGCAGCGCCAGGAAACGACAGGCCCGCGCCCAGCCCTGCGGCTGGTAGAGGAATTCGCATTCCGCATCCGCATCGCTGTGGGGCGAGGGCTTCCAGGCCGCTTGCTGCAACTGCTCGACCAGCCGCCTGGTCTTGCGCGCCACGATGACGAACTGACAAGCCGCCTTTTCATAGGCCTCCACCGCCTCCCAGCAATAAAACCCGGAATCGGCCCGCGCCAGGATTTTCTTCACGCCGTGCGGCAAAGCCCGAAAGGCGCTCTCGAGGTGGGCGGCGATCTGCCGGCCCGTGGGCCGGTCGCCGTTGCGCAACCCGCCCATCAGGTATTCGCGCGTCTCGGCCAGGAAAGTCAGTATCGGCTGGTAGCTGCGCTTGCCCTTGTTCTTGGGGTTGTAACTCTTGCGCCCGCCCATCTGGCGGCCGTAGAGCGTGTGCACGGTGGTGTCGGTGTCCAGCGTCACCGTCTCCAATTTCACCTGGGCCGCGGCCCAGACTCGTTCCCGCAGCTGGCGCTGAATGGAAAGGATCTGCTTCGCCACGTTGAGGTGCAGCGAGGCCAGAAAGCGCCACAGCGTGGACTGCGGCGGCAGACGCGTCACTTGCAAGATGCCGGTCAAGATGGGGTCGCGGGCGATGAAGCGGAGTTGGTTCAGCCGCGCAAAGCCGACATAGAGGCCCAGCACGAGGGCCAGCACAAACTGGTAGAGGCTCATCACACGGGTGATTCGTTTGTTCGTGATGGTTTCTTCCAGCAGCGCCTGGAAGCCGAGTTTTTCGAGCAGGGTGGCGACGGGCAGCAAGCCGCCGTAGGGAGTCAGATTCTTGCCGCGGAAGTGATAAGGCGTGGCAGCCCCGATTTTATTGGGCCGCGGGGCCCTCGCGCCCCGGCCTTGTTTGACGGGCCTTCGGGAGCTATGCTGTTTTCGCTTGGTAACCATTTGGGTGACCTCCTTGGGGTTGACTGGCGAAGCTGAAATCTTTGCCAGCCTACCTTATTACCCCATGTTTTCGGGGGTCCCCCAAATGGCCCCTGGCGGCTCAGCCCTCCTCCGGTGCACCCCGCAATGCATAATTCAGGTGTAACGGTGCTTTACCCGGGGAAGAAGCTTCTCGGCGACGAGATTAACGGCGGCCTGGTAAGCGATCTGGTCCTCCACCGCGAGAAGCGAGTACGGACGCAGAATCCCCGACGACTTCGGAAAGAATAACTTGCAGGCCTCTCGCGGCTGGTACAGACCACGTTTTAGTCGGTCGGCGAGGTCGGCAAGTAGTGCATCGTCAGCGACAGCGTAGTTCCGATACAGGTGACGGAGGTAGGACTTGTAAGCTGCATCTGGACTTGAGCGAATCCATCGCCAAGCGCGCTGACGATTGTCGAGTGTCCGTAATTTATCCAGGTCGGCCACGGTTGATCACGCAGATGCTAGAGCTTCTTGGAGGGTAGCCTCGAGAAGGGAGCGGCGGCGGTTGGTGCTCACAAATACAAGGGCTTGCGCGGAAAGTCCAGAAATCGCCAGACTCCAACCCCGAAGCACTCTATCTGGGCAGTCACTTCCTTCTTCAATGGGGCCGGGAGTCGGTCGAGAAACCCTACCCAGTCAATTCGTTCTAGAAAGTGATTGTGAATCTCAGCGACTTTGGCTAGAGCACACCCTGTGAATCGACGCGCTTCGATAAAGTGTGTCGATTTTCGGCTGTGGACACCCCACTTTTGACAGCCCTTTATCCCTTCCAAATTCCTTATATGTTTGAATGTGCCCGCCGGCAACTCGAACCAATTTTCGTCCCGTCCCAACTTTCTGTTAACGACGTGCTTTGCCTGGAGAAACATCCTATGCTGGACCTGATCTCGTAGAGGATAAAACAGAGCAATACGATTAGCTGTCTCGGATTGATCGAGATACTGCTTGAGTTCCTGATTCTTGGACTCGAGTGCTTGCTTGAACTCTTTCTTTCTTAGATCCACATGTTCTTTCTTGAGCCTCAGGGCATAAGTGTGGTTCGCTAGCCAAGCTAAGTCATCGAACAACCCCGTTGCTAGGATGACGAAATAAGCTAAGTCTAACGTTACGCAGCGCGCCACTTCATTGCCAATCACGTTTGCGACTCACTTCCACTTCCATCCCGCCATCTTTAGAGGTTTGTTTGCCGCAGGCACGTACTGCCGCGGATTGGCCTCAATCCCGGCCACACCCGACACGTGAGGCGCCAGTTCCGCTGATACCGACGAGAACGTTTTTGGCATCCCGCACGGCCCGAACCCCCAGTTCCCAATCCCCGCCTGCGTGGCCGCAAATGAGCGGAGTCGCGGGACGGCGCGAAGCCAATGCCGCTACGTCCCGGGGCGTGGATTCGTTCGTTGTATATAAACCGCCCGGGAGGACGGGAGGGACTTCGGTCACGCGGCCGGCATTGGGGTAGATCAGTCCCGCCCCTGTCTTAAACCATGCATGCACAAAGATGACAGCCCGCAGCTCGGCGGCCCGCTCAAAGACGGGATCGTAGACGGGAAGACTGCAAACGCCGTCCGCGCCCGCCAGCTTCATGCCGATCATCGGGCCGTCCGCGATCCAGCGGTTCAACTTGTCGATGTTGGTCTGTACGGTGTCTTTCCACAGAGACAGCCAGACGAACCCGAACAGCCGGTCCGGATAGCGCCTCAGGGCCTCCAATACGTCCCTTTCGGACACCGTTTCGCCGACTCTCAGAAACATGCAGAGACGCTCGATCCCCATGCGACCGGATATCTGGAGCAGGTTTTCGATCTTCTCCTGGAAGGTCCGGCCCGGGACGCGGTCCCCATCGGGATGGCAATGCAGGTCCCAGATTCTCATGTTGTTGGAGCTCGAACCGGGCAACGGTCTGCCCGGTTTAGGGTAGATTATCGCAAGAAACTGCCGCCGACGGCGCTGTCACAAAGCCAGCATTGCAGCGCCGTCGGCGGGAGAGGGGTAAGCCCAAGAATTGTCCAATACAAGACGAGCCTGAAAGGGGAGAGTGTTTCCAACAGAAGATGAGCCTGAAGATGAGCCGGCCGGGTCAGGGCACAATGAGGGTGAATGCAGGTCCCCCGGCAGCATGCCGAACGTCTCACCCTGGCCGAGATGCGAGAGTTTCTCGCCGCCAGCAACAATCTCAGCTTCGCCAGCACCGGCCGCAAGAAGATTTACAACAACAGCGCGGCGACATCATTCGCCAGATCGGCCAACTGGGCGATCTGCGTCCCGGATCGATCACCAACACTTCCGGGCGTTGCGGCAAGTCCAACCGCCGCTGCCACCGCCCCGGTCAGCCGGGGCACGGTCCGCATGCTCGCCTCACCCGTAAGCTCGATCACAAGACCGTCAGCGAGTCGCTGTCCACTCCGGCCGCGCGGGGCAAAGCCGAACGCGAAGTAGGAGAGTTCCGCAAGTTCCAGCAACTGAGCCGCGAGTTCGTGGAGGTCAATACCCGCATTTGCCAGCAGCGACCGCTGGAGCGGGAGACGCAGACTCCTCAGGGAAAAAACCGGTCGCCGCGATCCAGCAAGAAGTCGCGCGCGAGCTAGACCAGCTGTTGCGCGTCCTGTTCAACGGGCGGCGCAAGACAGGCCACTGGGATCGGGAGGCCGTCGAGATGGCCGTGCGCTCAGCGCTGCACGCGGCCGCCGCCGCCCTCTCCGAACTGCTGCCATGGGCAGCCCCGGCGGCCGAGCAGCGCGCCCTTCCTTGTTGTTGCGGCCACCAAGCTTACTCCCGGGAACTGCGCTCCAAATCGGTTCTCACGGCCGCCGGCAGGGTGAATGTGTCGCGCGCCTACTACCTGTGCGGGCACTGTCATCGCGGCCAGTTTCCCGCCGACGCCGAACTCGACATCGCCCCAACCGAATACTCTCCTGGGGGGTGCGCCGTAGGCAGGCGGCGGTGGGCCAGGAGGTTCCCTGTCGGTCACGGACGCCGGCAGCTGGAACTGCTGGCGGGTCTGGAACTGACCGCCCAGGCGGTGGAGCGGACGGCGGAAGGGATCGCAGAGGATATCGCGGCGCGGGAGCAAACAGAGATCCAACGGGCCCTGCAGTTGGAGCTGCCCCTGGTGGCGGGCGAACCGGTCCCGATCCTGTACATCGAAATGGATGGGACCGGAACACCAGTTGCGCCGCCCGCGCTCCGGCTCACTGATGTAAGAACGCATCTCCAGCGCCGCGAGGTCCCTCAGCACGTCGTTGCTGTGATAGCCCTTGCCGGCCACCACTTCTTGCAGTCCACGAGGAGACAGTTGCTCGTTCGCCTCCGAGTCTTGCGCAACCGCGGCGACTTACTCGGCGGCGGCGGTGATCGTCTCGGCCACGGTGTTCGTGTCGCCCAGATCGGCGCCTTGCACGGTCACAGCCAGCAGCGCGCCCGTCTCCAGGTCCACGGCGTGCTCGGCCTTGTGCGCCAAATGCGTGCGCCCGTCTTTCATTTGGGCGATCTTGGCGTCGGGGTCATGCGGATTCATCCAATCCGTGTTGGATATGACGGCGCGGCTGCGTTCGAGAGGATGATCAGAATGCACCTAATCAGCCGGACTTCGATAGCAGGACGTCCGTCAACACAACCCACTCTTGTCCAAATTAGATTCTCGCTACGGCAAATTGGACAGCATGCAGGCGGAGCCGCCGTGGAGCGTACCCTGGTGGCGGGCGCCAAAAGCCCCTTAAACAGGCTTTCTGGGGCAGTCGGCGCCTCACCCAAGGGCGCCTGCGGAGAGCTGCTTAATTTGGACAGCATGAGCTAGCCGGGGGAACCTGGTTTTAGGTGAGCATAGCCTGACACTGAAAACTAGGGACTTAACCCGTCCAAAAGAGCATTGTCTGAGCTAATTTGGACAGCAGTGCCCGGCTACCCCATATCTTGTGGTTGGCTGATCCGCCGACCGCGCACGTGTTGGACCATCTCTGAATAGGTGGTGGGGCGTGCATGAGTTGTACGCCAGTTGTACACGACGATTCTGATGACCGCTAAAGCCATGAAAAAAAACGCCGAAAGCATGGTGCCCGGGGTGGGACTCGAACCCACACGGTGCATAGCACCAAAGGATTTTAAGTCCTTTGCGTCTACCAATTTCGCCACCCGGGCCTGTTTGACGGTAGAATGTCTGCCTCTCTCGGTCTCTGCGTTCGGCGCTGTTGCCGAATCCGTGGCGCCGCTCCAGCGAATTGGAATGAATCGCCTAGGTGAATTCGTACTCGCCGGGCCTCGGCAACGGAGGCACGTCAAAATTCGCGTCGAGATCGAACCGCTTGGGCATCAGGTCGAGCGTCGAGTTCATGATCATGTCCCAGGTAACCTCGATTCCGGCATAGGCAGCTTCCCGCGCCATGACGGCGGTCATCGTACTCTCGGAAACCGCCATCGCGCGGTTGATATAAGGCCCTGTTCCCAGGATGCTGTTGACCATTTCGACGTGCTCGTGGACGTAAGGGCTAACGCCGGCTTGTTGCCCCAAATCACGGCAATCGCTGCGTCCTTTCGTTCCCACCACGAGTTCGTTGACCCGGCGCACCTTGCGATCCGGGTACTGCCGGCAGTGGCTTGTCATGCGAACGCCGTTGGCATAGACGAAGTCCGCGTACAGATGATCGTAGATGTTGCCATAAAGCATCTCGCGGGGTCGCCAGCAGGCGCCGCCGGAAGCGACCACGCTGACCGGGTGAGAGTCCATCACCCAGTTGATGACGTCGATGTTATGGAGATGCTGCTCGACGACTTGATCGCCGCAGATCCAGACGTAGGAATACCAGACGCGATGTTGCCACTCCAGCGCCTTTTTCTTGTCCAAGAATTCTTTGCCCTTGAGCACCGGGCCGCTGAGCCAGTTGGCATAAGTCGCGACGATCTCGCCGATTTCACCGTTTTGGATTTTCTCGACCGACTGGACATACTCCTGTTGTGAGCGGCGCTGCGCTCCGATCATGACGGTGAGCTTTTCTTGCTCGGACTTCCGGGCGGCGTCCATGGCCCGCCGCACGCCGACCGGGTCGGTCCCCATCGGTTTTTCAGCGAAGATGTGTTTCTTGGCTTCGACCGCGGCCTCGAAATGGATCGGCCGCCAGCCGGGCGGGGTCGTCAGCATAACGATATCGACGTCACTGGCAAGGATCTTCTTGTAGGCGTCGAACCCCATGAAACGCCGCTCGGGAGCGACATTGATGCGGTCTTGGACACCTGGGAATTCCTCGGCGTCTCGCAGCCGGCGAATGGACTTTTCGAGCTGGTCTTCGAACAAATCCGCCATGGCGACCAGCTCGACGTTCGGATTCCCGCTGAGCAGGTCGTTGACGGCGCGGGTGCCGCGGCCGCCACAGCCGATGATTCCCGCCGTCAACTTTTCTTTGCCCGCTCCACGCACCAGTTCGGGCTTGATGATCTGGAAACCGGCGGCCGCGATTCCGGCGGCGGTAGAACCTTTCAAAAAGGACCTGCGGGACTGATTTTCAGGTTGAGTTGCCATGATGTTCATACCTCATAAGTATTTAGTGGAACCAATATCGCAGGATAGCGCCCCCGCGGCCGCGAATCAATAAACGGGTACCACAGGGCCGCCCGCCGGTTCACGAGCAATGCGCGGTCAGCATGGACCTCGTGCTCGCGCGTCGCCGCCACGCGGCGAAGGACCGATAGGATTGCCGGGCCCTACTTTTCCTTGGAGGGCTAACTCGACAGGCCTCGGCAGTGGGAGAAAAACCCGGCTAACCGGGCACTTGGACGTGCGTCACCGGCCGGAATGACAGCAACACCCTGCCCAGCACGGGCCGGCCGAAATTTGTAGCCGGATCGAAGCGTGCCGCCAGCAGAGCGTTGGCCAGCTCGGCACGGAGCTTGGCGCTAGCCGCCGGGTAGCTCGAAGGCAAATGGATGATTCGGAAATCATAGACATTGCCTTGCCCGTCGATAAACGCCTCGACTCCGATCTGCTCGGTAACGCCAAAAGGCGGAGCAATGCTCATGATGGGGTTGGTGATCAGCGTCTTTGTGAGATACGTGAGCGGTATGTCCGTGTCTAGATCTTGGGGGATGAAAGAGATGTTCGACATCAGCCCCACGAAAAGAATGACGGCCGAGAGAATACCGCCGGTTGCCGGAACAGCGATCGGCCGCGTCCAGTTTCGGAAGCGAACCCCCATTCGTTCCCACGTACTCTCAGACTCGCGCCAAACCGCCAACAAGATTTGAGTGCGCAAACTGGCAGGCGGCTGAACGGATTGCAACTCCGCTAGTGATTCAATAAATGCCTCTCCGCGCTCATATTGATCGAGACAATCCTGGCAGGCGACCAGGTGCTGCCGAAGAATCCAGCGGTACGCCGGGCCCAGTTCGCCGTCAATATAAGCCGGAATGTGTTTCCTGGTAAAACGACAATTCATGGCTCACTCCGGTTGTACGACATACGCTCCAGGCAGCTCGACTGCCAGTTCGCGTCGCAGCTTGGATTTCATTGCCTCTCGTCCGCGCAGAATCCGGGATTTTACGGTCCCCAACGACACTTGTAACGTATCGGCTATTTCGTTGTAACTAAGACCCTCGATGTCTCGCAGAATCACCGCGACCCTCAGCCTTTGATCGATCTCTCCCAATGTCTTGTGTATGGCTATCCGCACTTCCTCGCGGCTCAGCAGATCGAATGGCGTGCCCCGCCGGTCGATGAACCACTCCGCGTCTGCTACCCCAAGTTCGGCGGCTGAGTCGACGGAAACTTCATTCTTGCGGTGCCGCGCAAACCAACGGCGGCGATTGGAAGCTTCGTTGATGGCGATGCGATAGATCCAGGTCTTGAGGCTGGCATCTCCGCGAAACTCGCCAACCTTGCGGAAAACCTTGACGAATACTTCTTGCGTTACATCAGGCGCATCGGCCGGATCTTCGAGGAGCCGGTAGACGAAGCGGTAGACCGGCTGCTGGTATTGGTCGAGTAATCTCTCGAACGCTTGGGGCGCGCCGCGCTGCAAGTCTTGCAGCAAAACCACATCCCCGGACGGACGTATCAAACTAGTTATAATCTCGTGCAATGAAGCACTCCCTGCCACATGGAGGGGGGATTAAGCTTAGGTTACCAGCCAATCCGCCGAGCGGCAAATGCTACTGCACTTCTACTGGTATTGGACACCACTAGAGGCGAAATTGTTCCCCGGACATTCCGCCGGCGGATTCAGCCTGATCGCAGCCGCAAGGATCGCGCGGGGCGAAACGCCGTGACGGCGCGGCCGCCGGTTCAAATCTCCGTTCTAAACCAAAGCCGGGCCGGTTACAATACTACTTTCGTCTTTCTCCGACGTGGGTTCGTGATATTCTCCTCCGCGATCAAGAATTCAGCCGGCGCGCGGCTCAGCTTGCGGCGTTTCCTCGCCGCCTGCGCGATGGCGTGTTTCGTAGTCGCGGCCGGGAGTTCGGCGGCCGCTCAGCCATCACGCCGCTGGTACATCGAGCGGACCTACGCGAACTCACAAGCAGGCGATTTTATCGGCGGCGAGGACCTGACGGTGCGGCATGCCGCCATCGAGGCGCTCGGGAAATTCAACGGCAGTGTCGTCGTCGTCGATACCAGCAGCGGCCGCCTGCTTACGGTCGTGAATCAAAAGCTCGCCCTAGCCAGCGGCTACATGCCCTGCTCCACGATCAAGCTGGTGGCCGGCTTGGCTGCCTTGAACGAAGGCATTGTCAACCCGGGCAAGAAAGTGTGGTTTGAAGGCTATTGGTTCATGACCATGGTTGAAGGGCTGGCGATTTCGAACAACGTCTACTTCGAGCACTTGGGACGGAAACTTGGGTTCGAGCGATTCAAGCGATACGCCAACCTGTTCGGATTCGGAGAAAAAGCCGGCTGGCGGATACCCGGCGAACAGCTAGGCAGGTTTCCCGAGGAAGAGCACGGCGGGGGCATTGCCCGCATGACGACGTTCGGAGACGGGATCTCGGTCAACCCGCTGCAATTGGCCGCCTTCGTCTCAGCGCTCGCCAACGGCGGGACGCTCCACTACCTCCAAGCGCCAGCCACGCCGGGAGAAGCCGAGGATCTGACGCCCAAAGTGAAGCGGCGACTACCGCTCGGGCGCTGGCTCTCGGAAGTGCGGGCGGGCATGACCGAAGCGGTCAAGCGCGGGACAGGAAGAAAAGCACGTACGCCCGGCCGGCCAATCCTTGGCAAGACCGGTACGTGCAGCCAGTACCATCGTCCGGGCCGCACCCAGCTTGGATGGTTTGCCTCCTACAACGAGGGTGAGGGGAAGAGACTCGCGATTGTCGTCTTGCTGCGGGGAGGCCCGATGATGTATGGCCCGAGGGCGGCGGAGATCGCCGGCAACATCTACGGGACACTTTCGCGCGAGAACTACTTCACATCCAATCCGGCCGGCGCCCAGGTCGTCTCCCTGGGTCTTGAACACTGCTGCTCGCCCTAGGCTAGGGCAGGGGGCTGCGGGTCATGGCGTAGTCGATGGCTTCTTGGGGGACAATGTATTCCGACAACGCTTGGTTGCCGGCGTAGCCGAGGTCTTTGATGCCGATTTCGCTGGTGTAGTAGGCGTCGACCGACATCTTGCGGACCCAGTCGAAGAAACGGACTCCGGCGCCCAAGTCCGACCTCTTCTCGATGCCGTAGTCGCGAAACCGCGCGTAGTCGCGGTCCCACTGCGCATCGGGCTCTGTTGAGTTTCGCTGGGCCCCGGCAAGCAGGTCAAGCATCTCCGTTTGCTGTCGCTCGCCGGCTTCGACAAAGGTGCCGCCGCGGCGCTGGCGCATGCGGGCGTCGAGCCAGCCGATTCCGCCGGTGTAGGTGCGTGCCAGAGTTTCGTTCTGACTGCAGAGCAAGTCGATGAACTCCGGCGCCCCGGCATCGGCGGCACTGCCGGATCTGTCGTCCGCGGGGACGATCAGCTCGGCCAGTTTCGAAACAGTCTGAAACTCATGTTCGGTCAGCAGTTTCGGAGTGTAGCCGCCCGCCGCGTTCTTGCTGCTCTCCACTTCCTTGTGTACCTGCTGCGCCGACGCGAAGTCGAGCGAAGCGGTCCCCGCCGCG
This sequence comes from Bryobacterales bacterium, assembly GCA_965226185.1. Taxonomy (GTDB): domain Bacteria; phylum Acidobacteriota; class Terriglobia; order Bryobacterales; family UBA6623; genus CBDCYS01. The sequence goes on along the minus strand of CBDDCT010000006.1, from coordinate 1,409,277 downwards.
GTCAGCGCCAAGGCAATTCGCCGAATCGCGCCGCGCCGCGACAAGCCGCTGATCTGGACGAACTCAGACATTACCCTTCCTCATTTCTTCGGCCATGTAGTCAGCAGAGCGCCAGGAGAGGGCGCTGATCGTCAAAGTGGGGTTCTTGTCGGGATTGGTGACGAAACTGGCTCCGTCACACACGAAGAGATTCTTGACGTCATGCGCCTGGCCGAAGCTGTTGAGCACCGATGTCCGCGGGTCGTCGCCCATGCGGGCCGTGCCGACTTCGTGGATGATCGTTCCCGGTATGGAAATTCCAGCCTTCTCGGTGCTGCTGCCGAGACTCGTGACCCTTCCACCCATTGACTCGATGAGAGCGGTGAACGTCTTTTGCATGTGGCGGGCCTGCTTCCACTCGTAATCGGTCCACTTGAAATGGAACTTGACAACAGGGATGCCCCAGGCGTCCACTACATCCGGGTCGATTTCGCAGTAGCTGTTGTGGTTCGAAATCATTTCGCCGCGCCCCGAGAATCCGACCGAGGCGCCGTACTCTTCGCGAATACGCTGCTTCATTTCACGGCCGTAACCGTGACAGCGCGCCGCCCCATGAAAAGATCCAACGCCGGGCATGCCGAAGCCGCCTCCGGCTTCAATGTGATAGCCGCGCGGAAACCCGGCCGCCTTTTGGTTGTCCCATTCCCACCAGGGCGCATAAAGATGCGAGCCGCCGAAGCCGTCGGTGTTGTAGACCGGCATCCCTTCCAGCGCGGGCACGTAGCCTCTGACGCCGTAGCCGACCGTGTCCATCAGGTTGCGCCCGACCTGTCCGGAACCATTGGCGAGGCCGTCGGGAAAAATGCTTGATTTGGAATTCAGCAGGATCCGGGCCGATTCACAGGAGCTTGCCGCGACAACGACCAGGCGTCCCATGACGCGCTTTTCTCCGCGCGTATTCTTGTCGACATAAACGACGCCGGTTGCTTTACCGGCCGTGTCCGTGAGCACTTCGCGGACCATGGCATCTGTGAACAACTTCACGTTCCCGGTGTCGATGGCGGGAAAAACGTCAACTTGACTGGCCGAATAGTTCGAGGCCGTGAGACAACCCCGCCCGCACTGGCCGCAATAGTGGCAGGCGGGACGGCCGTTGAGGTTGGCGGTAATGACCGCCCGGCGGTTGGCGATAAATGGTATGCCGAGCTTCTTGCCCGCGGCGCGGAAGAGATGCTCGTGGGCTTTGGGCGGGGGCGGTTTCTGGAAAACGCCATCCGGGGCGCTGGGAATGCCCTCGACCGTACCCGTGACGCCGATATACTTTTCCGCTTTGTCGTAGTAGGGGGCGATGTCGTCGTAGTCGATGGGCCAGTTCAGTCCCAGCCCGTCGCGGTCGTAGGCCTTGAAGTCGAGCTGCGAAAAGCGAAACGACATGCGGCCATAGTGGTTGGTGCGCCCGCCGACTACGCGCGAGCGAAACCACTCGAACTGGCTTTCCCCGCCGACGGTGTAGGGCTCGTCGTCAAGCCGCCAGCCGCCCATGGTGGTTCGCAAGAACCCAAATGGCTTGCCCTTTCGGAAATAATACTCGCCGCCTTCATCGGCCCCGCGGTGATCGTAGTTGTGGGGCCAGTCATGCGTTTTGTATTCCTTGGCGGGATCGAGCATGGGGCCGGCTTCGAGCAGCGCTACCTTGATCCCCTTGTTCGCGAGGACGCGGGTGACGGCGCCTCCGCCGGCGCCGGAGCCTACAACGACGACGTCATAGACGTCAGCAGTGCTTGGAACTTGTGGCATTAGATGAATAGCGAGCTGTCAAAAGACCGAAGCCATTATAGCGGATCTGGCGGGCATCTAATCTTGTCTCATGCAAGATGAGCCTGAACGAGGAGTTTGTTTCTCACACAAGATGAGCCTAAAGGGTCGGGGAGTGGGCATGCTGGGGATTGACCGTCCACGTGCAAAACGCCAGCAAGTTGAACCTGCCACAGATCCAGCAGTTTCTCCACTCCAGCGAGGAGATTCGATTCAAAGGCAAAGGGCGGGCCGAGATCTACGCCTGGGTGGCGCACACGCTTGGCCAGCAAGGCTACAGCCGCCAGAACCGCGCCGCCAAAGGGCTGCTGCGGCAGTATCTGGTCAAGATGACCGGACTCAGCCGGGCGCAAATCACGCGGCTGATCCGGCACTACCGGCAGGGCGGAGAACTCCGACCCGCCCGCTACCGGCGGCATCGCTTTGCCCGCAAGTACACGCCCGCCGACGTCGAACTGCTGGCGGCGGTGGACGAGGCCCACGAAACCCTCAGCGGCCCGGCCACGCGCAAGATCCTCGAGCGGGAATACCAGCAGTACCAGCAGCGCGAATACGAGCGGCTGGCGGGGATCTCGGTGGCCCAGATCTATCGCCTGCGGCGGCGCGGCGCCTACCGCCAGCGGCGGCTGCATTTCACCAAGACCCGGCCCACGGCGGTGTCGAGCGGCGAGCGGCGCCGGCCCGACCCGCAAGGCCGGCCCGGCTTTCTGCGAGTGGATACGGTGCATCAAGGGGACCGCGATGGCGTCAAGGGCGTCTACCACATCAATGCCGTGGATGAAGTCACCCAGTGGCAAGTGGTCGGCGCCACGCCCGCGATCAGTGAAGCCTGGCTGGAGCCGTTGCTGAAAGCCATGATCGAGCAGTTTCCCTTTCGTGTCCGCGGCTTCCATTCCGACAACGGCAGCGAGTTCCTCAATCGCACGGTGGAGAAGTTATTGAACAAGCTGCTGATCGAACAGACCAAGTCGCGTCCGCGGCACTCCAATGACAACGGCTTGGTGGAATCGAAAAACGGCGCGGTGATCCGCAAACACATGGGATATACGCACATCGCGGCGCCACATGCCGGGCGCATCCAGCGCTTCTACCAACAACACTTCAATCCCTATTTGAACTTCCACCGGCCCTGCGGACAGCCCGAGATCAAGACCGACGCCAAAGGCAAGCAGAAGCGGGTGTATCGTCACTACCAGACGCCTTGGGAATCTTTCGAGAAGTTGTCCGAGGCCGCCAGCTATCTCAAGCCAGGGCACACGCTTGAGGCTCTGGGCCGCATTGCCCAGGCCGAAAGCGACACGGCGGCGGCCCGCCGGATGCAACAAGCCAAGCAGAAGCTGTTTGCCAGTTTCCGGTCCGCGAACACGCCGTGCTGAACAGCAGGAAGAGGACTGTGGAAATGCCGGGCGGCGGAAAACGAGGAAAACCAAAAACCAGGTTTCCCTTCGTTTCCCACCGCCCTTGGAAATCGCTCCGCGATTCCCACATTCCCACAACCCGGACGACGATTCTCCCCTTCCCAAATCAAAACCAAAAAACCAGAAAGGAGCCCCAGCTACGCAAAAAGCCCCAACCCCCGTCTTCAGGCTCATCCTTCGATGAGAAAATGCTCGTTGAGCCGTTGACACGTTGAGCCGTTGAGCGGTTGAGCCGTTGATCCGTTGAGCCCCGAAATGTTGGGCCGTCAAACCTAGCGCGGCCGATAGAGGCGACCGTCAACGGATAACCGGGAGATACGCATGCATCGAATCGGTAGGGCTCGAAGTTCACGGCGAGCAGTTCGAAACGCGCTTCACAGTATCTCGCTTCAACGCAGCAGTGTAGCGGTCCAACGGATCAACTGCTCAACGGCAGAGGGGCTAATCGAGTTTTTGCCAGCACACTCCCGTCCAGTCGATTTTCTTTATCTGCTCGGTGATCCCGTTTTCGGACCGAAAGTCTTCCACGGCTTTCTTGCAGCCGGGTACGGCCCCGTAGTCGTCGAGGATCACGTAGCCGCCCGGTGAGAGCTTCGAATAGAGGGACTGGAGGGCCTCCATTGTTGATCCGTACATGTCGGCGTCGACTCGGAGAATCGCAAGCTTTTCGATGGGAGCTAGAGGCAGGGTGTCTTTGAACCAGCCCTTGAGGAAATGCACGCGGTCGTCGAGCAGCCCATAACGCTCGAAGTTTTCCTTCACTTCATCAAGCGGGACCGCGAGGTGATCAAGCGTCCAGTGGTTATCTCCCTCGTCGGCGGGATAGGCCTCCGCGTCCGGCTTCGGCAAGCCCTCGAACGAGTCCGACACCCAGACGGTTCGGTGCGTGTCACCGTAAGCTTCGAGGACGGCACGCATGAATATCGCGGCTCCACCCCGCCAAGCGCCTGCCTCGATCAGGTCGCCCGGTACATCGCTTTTCAGAACGTCAACGATGCAGTTCTGAAGATTGTCCAGGCGTTTTAGGCCGATCATTGTCTCGGCGTCAGAGGGGCGCATGACGCTGCCGTCGATGCGGGCCGCGGAGTCCGATGGCAGGACTCGAACAAACGCCAGCCGGCGGGAGGACAGAAAGTTGTTAAGGCCTGGCAGCGCGGGAATGTGCTCGTATTCCCGGCACAGGCCGTACCGCGTCAGACTCCGCTTCAGCAGGTTGAGATACCTGTCTTCGATCGTCTTGCCGGCTGTTTCATAGTGCTCGGCGCCCTTGACGGCGGCGGCGTGTTGCTTGATTGTCCTGATGGCGGGGAGACGTTTCGCAATCCTCGTGAACGTATTCATACGCGTCTTTCCCTGACGCCTGCCAGCAGCAACTCTACCAGGGCGGTGTCGCTCTGGCGGCAGGACCGCCAGACTTAAGAACCGCAAAATACGATTGAGCCCTGGATTGCACTCCCCCTTCCTGTTTTGCGGAAGGTCCCGCGGCGAAAGCCGGCCTCGGGCAGGAGCTTGAACGTCCCTACGACCCGGCCACGGACTTCGCGGCTTCGAGGACGGCGTCGTAGTTGGGGTGTTCGGCAACCTCCGGCACGTACTCGGCGTAGCGGATGGTGTTATCGCTATCGACCACAAAGACGGCGCGGCTCTGGATGCGCCAGTCGCGGATCATGGTTCCCCAGGATTCGCCGAATTTGCCGGTCTTATAGTCGGAGAGGGTCGTGACTTTGTCGACCCCGGCCGCTCCGCACCAGCGCGACTGTGCAAATGGCAGGTCGCTGCTGACGGTATAGATGGCGACGTCGCCGATGCTCGCGGCTTCTTCGTTGAAGCGGCGAGTTTGCTGGTCGCATACCGGGGTATCGAGCGACGGCACAACACTGAAGATGCGGGTGCCGGACGTCTGGGAGAGAGAGACCGCACTCAGGTCGTTGCCGGTCAGCTCGAAGCCGGGAGCCTTGTCCCCGGCCTTGAGTTCCGGCCCCACCAGAACCAGGGGATCGCCTTTGAATGTGGTCGTTCTTTCATCTGCCATTGAATTACCTCAGGTCACTAGGTTTATGGGTACAGAGCAGAATTTCGCTCTAGGGATGGAAACGAAGGTTAACTTGTTAGATTAGCAAGTTGCGGACGGCACTGCCGAGGGGAGGGGTGCGCGACATGGATGTGAGGATTTGGCGGGTTTCCTTTTTTGGCGCGGTGTTCCTAACGTATCGATACGTTAGGCTCAGGACGGCAGGTTCTCATGTCTGCTTCGAAAACCGCTCTGGAGGACGAACGCCGCGAACTGCTCGGCGAGGTTGGGCAACTCGGCGACTTTCGGCCCGGTTCGATCAGCGCCATCCAAGGCCGCTGTGGCAAACCTGCCTGTCGTTGTCATCAACCGGGCCAGCCACCGCACGGTCCGCACTTCCGCTTGACCCGCAAAGTCCGCGGCAAAACCGTCTCGGAAACCTTTTCCAGCCCGGCTGCTCGGCGCAAGGCCCCAAGAGAGGTCGGCCAGTTTCACCGCTTCCAGCAGCTCTGTGGAGCACTGCTTGCCAGCAACGAAAAGATCTGCCGGCGGCGGCCCGTCGAGGAACAAGATTCCTCTCCAACACAGCATGGAAAAAAAGGCCGCGGCCATCCGGCAACAAGTCCGCCAGGAGGCAGACAAGCTGTCAAGACGTTCTAGGATCCAGTAACGTGGAGAAACCAGGATGAAGAAGGAGAAGCCCAAGATAGCGTGTCTTCCCAACGGCCCATACTATCTTCTAAATGATCTCACACCGAAAGTAATCCCGAATATCCAGAAGTCCGATGGGAAATCCTGCGCCACGATTCCCGGCGTCGCCTTGTGTCGTTGTGGCGGCTCCAGTAACAAACCTTTTTGTGACGGCACTCATGGCAAGAATGAGTTTTCGGATAAGAAGCTGACAGATGGTGCGTTGAACAAACGGGTTGATTTTAACGGGAAGAAGATCACCATTCACGATAACCGGGGTATCTGCGCCCATGCCGGATTCTGCACTGACAACCTCGCCAAGGTGTTCAAGCTGAAGGAGGAACCATGGATCGATCCCGACGGTGAGGCCGTCGAGAAGATCATCGAAACGATCAGAAAGTGTCCATCGGGTGCCCTCAGCTACACGGTGGATGGCGTGGAGCATCGCGACGAGGAAAGCCCACTGATGGTAACCGTCACAAAGAATGGCCCTTACGCCGTTACGGGAGATATCGAGCTGGTCGATCAGCCGCGTGGGGAGGGGGTATCTACCGAACACTACACATTGTGTCGATGCGGCGGATCCAGGAACAAGCCCTTCTGCGATGGTACTCATTGGCACATCGGATTCAGGGACGAGGAAAATTGAGAGGGAACCAGCAGGGCGGCCGGTTTGCGTCTCCGTCCTGAGCCGGGCCAACTGGCCGTTGCCATCACGGGGTCACGAAGCTTCCATTCGTAGTGTTCAAAAACTCGATCGGACCCCAAGTTGTTCTTTGGTAGGGAGTTGCGTCTGAGGTCCCCGGCTCCGGAAACCAGCAATTTTGAACGCTCGGATGATAGGCTGACGCCCGATGTCGAAGCCTGGGCGATCTAGACCGTGATTCGCGTCGGGAGGATTTGGCCTTCCAACACTACCAGCAGGCTCACTTCATTTTCAAACGGACAGGGGATTTCCGTGGTAGCTCCTTCGTGGCTGAATCGATCGGGCGAATGTTGGCGACCCTCCGAAACCGAGACAGATCCGTTGAGGTTACTCGATCGGCCCTCCTATGGTTCCACCAGCGTCGAATCACCTTCGGAGTTCACCAGACTTCCGAGCATTTGCGGACATTATCCATTAACCCAAGCACAAAAATAGATGCAACCACGCAAGTTGACGCCAAGGACACTGAAACGCTCTTACTTTGTGCTTCAGCGCTTAACGACTACGCATGAATTCTCAACACGTCTGAATCTCCAAATCTGAAAGTATACGAACCTTTATCGCGTGGAAGGGCAGGCGTGGTGGGGCGATCAATTTCAGGCGCTGTTCGTGACCGGCTGACAACCTGGGCCAAGGAACTTCGGTTACTGACAGTCCAGGAGTGCCTGGTCCTGGGACAGTTCCGTGTTAACGGGAGCAAGACCGCTAAGCTGAACATTGCCGACGGAGTGGTCAACCCGCGAAGACCGCCAACCGCAACGGGTTGAATCAGTTGACGCCACGTCGCCGCTGTCCTACAATCGAGTCCGGAACGGGCAATGCGGAGGCGGAGTGACCGGATCGAATTGACTACCCGTTGGGCGGGCTTTTTCTTAATCCTGGCGGCAACGGCGGTTCTCAGCGTCGTGCGGGGCCAAGAGGACGGACGCGCCGAGTTGGAGGGCGAGTTTACCCGAACCGTCCGACCTTTCCTCGAGACGTATTGCATCAACTGCCACGGCCAGCAGGGGCCCGCGGCGCAGATGGATCTGAGCGGGTTCACGACGATGGCTGCCTTAATGCAGGACGGCCGTCGTTGGAGCCAAATGCTGGAGCGTCTCGAAGCGGAGGACATGCCGCCTGAGGGAGCGCGGCATCCGACGCCGCGGGAGCGGCGCGCAGCCGTCGATTGGTTCCATGCCGTCCGCGAACACGAAACACGCCGCAACGCCGGCGACCGCGGCCTGGACCAGATTGGTGGGAGAGAATTCCTCGCCCTTGCCCGTGTAGGGGCAATCCATCGCGACGCTCTTGTCTCGACTTGGCTTGACGGCGGTGCAGTGTTGCAGTGCGTCATAGGTTGTCTGGATTTCACTCATTTGGGTCTTGCTGAAAGCCTACGTTGACGAGGTCGTGGTCTGCTGCAGCAGCGAAGAGATCGCCCGGCATCGGCCGCGCGTCAAGCCTTTGAGCTGGGCACGATCAGCTTCGACGCCATCAAGCACCTGCTGTCGTGCCGTATCGAGCAACGGCCGCCGGCGGCGAGGAGCGGGCCATCAGGGCGCTGGAACGCCTCGGGCGAACACCGCGCCGCTCCGATCGTCAACGCCTGTTGAGGGAGGACGCCGTTGAGTCGGCGGCTCAAGACGGGATACGGGAATTCGTCCCCTATACTGTTCGTTGTCGAACGGCCAAACAGAGACGGCCAACATTCGACGAGGCAATCGATTGCGGCTGTTGGAGGGACCGAAACCTAAATATGGACTATTCACGACGTGACTTGATGCAAATCGGCGGGGCGGCGGCAGCTCAATCCGTGTCGCGGGCTCTAGCGCAAAGCCAGAACCGGCCGAACATCCTCTTGATCCTCTCCGACGACCACAGCGTTCCCCACGTGGGCTGCTACGAGAACAGCGACATCAAGACACCGAACCTCGACCGTTTCGCCGCCGAGGGGATGCGTTTCGACCGCTCCTACGTAATGAGCCCTCAGTGCGCGCCGTCCCGGGCCTCGATCATGACCGGACGCTCGCCCGTGGCCATTCAAATGACCCGATTCAGCGCACCGCTCCCGATGGATGTGCGCACGTACCCAGAGATTCTCGGTGCGAATGGGTATTTCACTGGCGTCGCGGGGCGAACATATCACATGAACGGGGAAGCCAGCAGGAGCGATCCGCTGATTCAGGGAATATACGACAAGCTCCATCTCCGTAGCTTTCCGGAGCGCCTTGACTACGTTCGAACTGGAAGCATGCGAACGGGCATCACGCAATTTTCCGAGTTTCTCGACTTGAGGCCGAAAGACAAGCCCTTCTTCATGCAACTCGGTTCCAACGACCCGCATCGCCGGTTTGGCCCGAATATGGCCCGCGAGCCGCATGATCCGGCGAGGCTGAAGCTTCCGAGTCACTTCCCAGATACGCCGCTGGTGCGCGAGGACTTCGGTTTCTACTACGACAAGATCTCGCGATTCGACGACGACTTCGGCACTGTCATGCAGCTGCTCGAGGACCGCGGATTGGCTGCAAACACGCTTGTCGTGTTCCTCGGAGACAACGGCGCGGCGCTCCTGCGAGGAAAAGGCACTCTGTACGAATTCGGCATCAATGTGCCGCTTATCATGCGTTGGCCCGGGAGGATCAAGCCGGGCCGGACATCTTCCGAGCTCGTTTCCGGCGAAGACCTGGCGCCAACTTTCCTGGAGGCAGCAGGCGTAGCCGTCCCCGAGGAGATGACTGGAAGGAGTTTCATCAAGCATCTGGCGGGAGAGGAGTTCACCGGGCGGAAGCACGTCTTCGCCGAGCGCGGCGCCCACCACATTTATCTGCCCATGCACAGCGCAGCCTTCGACCTGAGCCGTTGCGTGGTCTCTCGCCGTCACAAATTGATCTACAACGCGCTCTGGCAGATCCCCTACGAGCCGGTGGATTTTGCGAGCACTCGCTTTTGGAAGGACCTGCGGGAGAGGAACGCGGACGGGAGGCTCTCGCCGGAGCTTTCGCGAATGTACTTCTCCCCCACTCGAGAGATGTTTGAGCTCTATGACCTGGCGAACGATCCCGGCGAATTCGACAACCTGGCTGGACGCAAGGAGGCGGCAGCGATCGAGCAGGAACTCCGGGCGGCGCTCATTGAATGGATGGTTGTGGAACGCGACTACCTGCCGCTCCCCATCGCCTCGGACCCGCCAGACATGCGGTGAGATCAGTACATGTAGCCTTAGACAGGCCCGAGAATGAGGAGATTGCGCTGGCGCCGGCGCTAAGTCGCCGGCATGGCTGGCTAGGCGTCGGCGCGGAGATCCGCGCGGACGGTCCCGATGGAGGCACTACGCTTCGAGTAGCGTGGTTTCCCGGCGTTGAGTCACTTTGAGCCCAGTTGCTCTTGCCTGCGCGGGCCATTGGCGATGGTTCAATCCGAACGGATTCCAACTAGGAATCCAAGGACCGCCAACCGCAACGGGTTGAATCAGTTGACGCCACGTCGCCGCTTTCCTACAATCGAATCTGGAACGGGCAATGCAGAGGCGGACTGACCGAATCGAATTGACTACCCGTTGGGCGGGCTTTTTCTTAATCCTGGCGGCCACGGCGGTTCTCAGCGTCGTGCGGGGCCAAGAGGACGGACGCGCCGAGTTGGAGGGCGAGTTTACTCGAACCGTCCGACCTTTCCTCGAGACGTATTGCATCAGCTGCCACGGCCAGCAGGGGCCCGCGGCGCAGATGGATCTGAGCGGGTTCACGACGATGGCTGCCTTGATGCAGGACGGCCGTCGTTGGAGCCAAATGCTGGAGCGTCTCGAAGCGGAGGACATGCCGCCTGAGGGAGCGCGGCATCCGACGCCGCGGGAGCGGCGCGCAGCCGTCGATTGGTTCCATGCCGTCCGCGAACACGAAACGCGCCGCAATGCCGGCGACCCAGGCGTCGTGCTGGCGCGGCGCCTCAGCAACGCCGAGTACAACTACACGGTCCGCGATCTAACGGGCGTCGACATCCGCCCTACCCGCGAGTTTCCTGTCGATCCGGCCAACACGGCGGGCTTTGACAACTCCGGCGAAACGCTGATGATGTCGCCCACCCTCCTGAAAAAATATCTGGCGGCGGCGCGTGAAGTGGCCAGCCACCTGTACTTGAAGGAGGAGGGATTCGCCTTCGCGCCGCATCCGATGCTGGCCGAAACCGACCGCGACAAGTTCACCGTGCATCAGATCATCGATTTCTATCACGAGCAGAACATCGACTACGCCGATTATTTTCAAACCGCCTGGCGCTTCCGGCATCGGGCGGCGCCCGGGCAGCCCAACGCCACGCTGGCCGACCTCGCGCGGCAATACGGCGTCAGCGCCAAGTATCTGGAGACAGTCTGGTCGACCCTTGAGAGCGCCGAAGAGGTCGGCCCGCTGGTGAAGCTGCAAGCGATGTGGCGAGCCTTGCCCGAGCCGCGGGCGGATCAGCCGAACGTGGCGCGAGCCGGCTGTGAGGAGATGCAATCCTACATCGCCAACGTGCGCAAGAAGGTGGAGCCGCGGTTTATCAACATTACGGCGGGCCCCATCGGTACGGCCTGGCAGCCGTTATTGATTTGGAAAAATACGCAATACGCGACGCATCGCCGGAAGTTCGATGCCAGGCAGTTACAGGTCGAGGGCGAGCCGCTGTTCAATCAGGACGACGTGGTCGAGCCCGAATGGGATAATAAGTTCGGTCCAGGCAAGACGATCCTGGTCGAAAATGAGCCCGGCGATCCGGATCTCTTCGTTCCGGCCGGTCAACGCGCACGCTACGAAGCGGCGTGGGGTCGGTTTTGCAGCGCCTTTCCCGACATGTTCTACAAGGAGTCGCGCGGCCGAAACTATTTCCGGACGGGCAAAGATCAAGGCCGCTATCTGAGCGCGGGCTTCCACAACGTCATGGGCTTCTTCCGCGACGACCAGCCGCTCTATGAGTTGCTGCTGGACGAGGAGCAGCAGGCGACCTTGGACGAGATGTGGCGGCAGATGGATTTCGTCGCTTCCGTCAATATCCGCACCTACGTCGAATTCGCCAAGCTGGGGACCCGTGGAACGCGAGACGACTTCAAAGACGGCGAGCCCGAGGTCCAAGAGATCGAGGTGGAGGAGATCATCTCGGAAGCGAACATCAGGCAACTCGAAGCCGATTACTTGGAAGTCGCCAAGGACGGCAACGATGTGGCGATCCAAGCGGTCGAAGACTTCTTCGACACGGCCAACGAGGGCATCCGCTGGGTCCAGCAAGCCCGTCCCGGCGCTGAGCCGAGTCACTTGCAGTCACTGTTCGATTTTGCCGCCCGCGCCTATCGGCGGCCGTTGTCTTCGGCGGATCGCGCCGATTTACTGACGTTTTATCGCGAAGTCCGGGAGCGCTATGACCTGGACCATGAGGGGGCGATCAGCGAGGCGATCGTTCTGGTCTTCACGTCTCCGAAGTTCTCCTACCGCGTCGACTTGGTCAAAGCCGGCGGCGGAGTTCAGCCGCTATCGGATTTCGATCTGGCCAGCCGGCTCAGTTATTTCCTGTGGTCGAGCATGCCCGACGAGGAGCTGTTGCAGCACGCCGCCGCAGGCGGCCTGCACGAGCCGGAAGTCATCAAAGCCCAGGCGCGACGGATGCTGCAAGACCCGCGCATCCGGGCGCTGGCGGTCGAATTCGGGGGCAACTGGCTGGACTTTCGCGATTTCGAGCGGATCGGCACCGTGGACCGCGAGCGCTTTCCCTCATTCAGCGATGAATTGAGAGAGGCGATGTTCGAGGAGCCGATTCGCTTCCTCTTGGACGTGTTTCAACACAACCGTTCGATCCTCGACTTCCTTTACGCCCGCGACACGTTTGTGAATCCTATGCTGGCCCGCCACTACGGCATGCTGGTACGGGGCGATGAGAGCGCTTGGGTTCGCTTCCAAGGCGCCGACCGCTACGACCGGGGCGGCCTCTTGCCCATGGCCGCGTTCTTGACAAAGAACGCGCCGGGTCTGCGGACCAGCCCGGTGAAGCGCGGCTACTGGGTGGCGAAGAACATACTGAGTGAACAAATCCCGCCGCCGCCGCCGTTGGTCCCCGAGTTGCCGGCTGATGAGGCCAAGATGGACCTGCCGTTGCGCCAAATGCTGGAGCAACACCGGGCCAACCCGAGTTGCGCCGCCTGTCACGCGCGATTCGACTCTTTCGGATTGGCGTTCGAAACGTTTGGCCCGGTCGGCAAACGTCGAACCTACGATCTGGGCGGGCGCACGGTCGATGCTCGCGCCACCTTCCCGGGAGGCATCGAAGGAGAGGGATTGCAGGGAATCCGGCAGTACATTCGCGACCACCGCGAAAACGATTTCGTGGATGGCTTTTCCAGCAAACTGTTGGCCTATGCCTTGGGACGCAGCCTGGCGCTCTCCGACGACCTCCTGATTCAGGAGATAGGCCGCAAGCTTGCCGGCGACGGCTACCGTTTTGAAACCGTGATTGATAGCATCGTTACGAGTCGCCAGTTTCTCTACAAGCGCGGCCGCGAGCAACTGACGGCCAATGAGAGGTGAGTATGATGAACCCGCACCACGAGGCGCGTCGAGAGTGTGAAAAAGCGTTATCCCGAAGGACCTTTCTCCGCGGCGCCGGCGTGACCATGGCCTTGCCGTGGCTGGAGTCGCTGTCGGGTTTCGGCATCAGTTCAGCCTCGGCGGCCACGACCGCCGGGCAGCCCCAACGCTTTGCCGTGCTGTTCATGGGCACGGGCATCAGTCCCGGCCGTTGGTGGGCCAAAGGGGCGGGCGCCGAGATGGAACTGAGCGAATCGCTGGCGCCGTTGGAACCGCTCAAGGCGAAGATCAACGTCATTGACGGCCTGTTCAACAAGGCGGCCACGGGGCAGGGGATTCATCCGGCGATGACCGGCAACATGTTGTCGGGCGTGCCGATCCGCAAAGGTTCGATCATCCAAGGCGGCATCACCATGGACCAGGTTCTGGCCAACCAGATCGGGCAGGAGACGCTGCAGCCCAGCATGGTGTTGGCCTGTGAGCGGGCCATGACCGGGTTCCATGAAACGAACTTTTCGAACGCCTACAGCTCGCATATTTCGTGGCAGAGTACCGAATCGCCGGTGCCCAACGAGATGTATCCCTCGTTGGCCTTCGACAGCCTGTTCGAGAACGGCGGCAGACTGCGCAACACGAGCGTGTTGGACCGGGTGAAGGATCATGCCGTGACGCTGAGCGGCAAGATCAGTTCCACCGACAAACTCAAGCTGGAAGAGTATCTCGCCAGCGTCCGCGACGTCGAACGCAGCATTGAGCGGATGCGCACGGATAAGGACAAGGCCGAAGATCGGGCCCGCGACGAGGGGCGCCCGCTGTTCGCGATGGAGCGTCCGCGGAATGGCCTGCCCGAAGATATCCGCGATCACATTCGCCTGATGTGCGACATTGTCGCCCTCGGGTTTCAGACCGACAAGACGCGCGTGGCCTCGCTGCTGTTGGCCCGCGACCTGTCCGCGCTCTACTATCCGTTCCTCGGCGTGAGCAAGCAGCATCACGGCGCCTCCCATTACGACACCGAGGAAGACTATCAAAAGATAGTGCACTTCCAAGTGAGCCAGCTGGCCTATCTGGCCCAGCGCCTGGACGCCATGCCGGAAGGGGAGAGCACCGTGTTGAACAACAGCTGTCTGCTGTTCCTGTCGAACATGTGGTCCGGAACGAAGCACGACAACAAGAAGGTGCCGGTGGTCACCATCGGCGGCCTGGGGGGCAAGCTGGAAACCGGCAGAGCGCTCGACTATTTCGAGTCGGGCGACGACAACCGCAAGTTGTGCAGCCTGTACTTGGGAATCATGGATCGGATGGGCGTCGAACTCGCGGAGTTCGGCGACGCCGAAACCCGCTTAGCAGGTTTCTGAGAATACAAGGGTCCCAAGCGGCTCAGATTCAGTAGAATGGGTCGGATGTCCATGGCTCACCTAAGCTATAGAGGATCCGTCATCGAGTGCGGTGGCTTCCGTTGGCCGAGCATTCGCTCAGACTAGCCCGCTTTTCTCACCGCGTGGCGTGACGAGCTGCGTGAGAGGCGCCTCAGTACGAGGCGCGTTCGGCTTGACGCCAACCCCGCTGAATCAAAGACACATACTTGACGGTAGGTCGAAAACGGTCGGCAAGTGCAAGGAAGGACTGCCAGGCCTCTCGCCTGCCTCGCCCGTCAGGCGCTGAGAAACCCGGGCTGACAAACTCGGTCACGGATTTTTGATAGAATTATTCCCTTTGTTTTCAACAGTTTTCTCCAGGAAGCGCCAGGCCGCCCGGGACCGGCTTGCTATCCTAAAAAAGGGAAACTCAGCGATGAATCATTTTCCATGTGGAGGTGACCGGCAGGCGATCCAGGCCCCCCCGCCCGGCAAAAACCCCGATATCCTCTCATACACTCGCAAATCCTCTCATTGAAAAAATTAACCGCTTATAAATGAACAACTTGCGCCCAAACCGCTCAAGTCCGTTGAGGCTCTTTTGCTAGCGAATACGAGGACGATGACAGCAAAAAAGACCAAAGGGCGAACATTGAAAAAACCCCGTTTGATCGCTGGATGAAACAGGATCGCCTCCAGAATGCCCGAAAAGTTGCGCCGATCGAGATGTGTGCCCGCCCCTCTTCATTCGCGCGGGTAATCTTCCTCCGCACCTCGTTCGTGTTCGGGTGCGGGAACGTACGGATGCCCGACTCGGCATCATCGGGCGTGATAGCGGTAAATCCCAGAGCCGGCAGCTCCTTCTGAAGCCGCGCCGTCAACTCGTGAGCGTGGGCGTGGATGCTGCCGACGCCCAGCTCCTCGATGAATCGGAAGGATTCGAGCTAACCGGCGTAGTGGAACGGCGGTTCCTTCGATCCGCGGCTAAACGTGCTTTACGTCAACATGAATGAGGCGCCGACGATCGGCAGGCTGCGACCTGTTTACGGCGCCGGCGGAGGCGAGGAGTGGACCCAGGCCCAATTGGGTCGGCAGATCTGCGAGACCAACTGCCTGTCGTGCCACGGCTCCGATTTGCGGGCCAGCTGAGCCCGAACAGGCTGCCTAGGCAGGATGATAGCGCCCGGCTCGAACTCGTGATTGTCGCGCATGGGGGCTCTCCAGACTCGACCCCTAGGCTAGGATGTCTTTCACGACTTGGCCATGGACATCCGTCAATCGCTGCTCTCTACCACCGAAACGGTAGGTCAGCTTCTCGTGGTCGAGGCCCAGGAGGTGAAGCATGGTCGCGTGCAGATCGTGGATAGTGACGGGATCTCTCACTACTTGATCTCCTAGCTCATCCGTTTCGCCGTAGGTGACGCCGCCTTTGACCCCGCCGCCGGCCATCCATATGGTGAAGCAGAAGGGATGATGGTCGCGCCCGTTGCCGTTGCCGGTGTCGGGCGTGCGGCCGAACTCGCCGGCCCAGATGATGAGCGTCTGCTCGAAAAGGCCTCGTGACTTGAGATCCTTGATGAGAGCGGCAATGGCTTGATCGGTCACGAGGGCGTTTTTTTCGTGGTCGCTTTTGAGATTGCTGTGCTGATCCCAAGTGCCGTTCATGCCGACCAGGTTCGGGCAGGTGACCTCCACAAAGCGCACACCGGACTCGATCAGGCGCCGCGCGCGGAGACACTGAAGCCCGTAAAGGCGCTTCGGCTCGTCTTTGGAATCCAAGCCGTACAGTCTCTTGGTTGCCTCAGACTCTTTGCTCAGGTCGAGGACGTCGGGCACCAGCGACTGCATGCGGTAAGCCATCTCATAGTTTGCGATCGCTGATTCGACGACATCCTCCCTGCCGGTTTCTCGCAGGAAGTCGTGATCCTGCTGAAGCAGGGCATCCAGCTTGGCCCTTTGCACGCGTTTGTCCTGGTCGGCCGGAGTGATGTTGTCCAACGGCGTCCCCTGATCGCGAATGTGGCTGGCCTGATGCGTGCCGGGCAGAAAACCGTTCGCGAAGTTCTCCATTCCGCCGGGAGGAATCGAGGCATCTCGCAGAAGGACGTAGCCGGGCAGGTTCATATTCTCGCTTCCCAGCCCATAGGTAACCCATGAGCCGATGCTGGGAAACCCTCCGATATTGCGTCCCGTGTGCAAGAAGACGTTGCCGCGAGCGTGCAGCGGGAACTCGGCTTTCATCGAGCGGATAATCGCCAAATCATCGACACAGGTTGCCGTGTGAGGAAACAACTCGCTGACCGGAGCGCCGCATTCGCCGTATCTTTTGAAATTCCACAGGCCGCGCAGCCACTTGCGGCCGGGGTTTGCGACGTAGTTGTCGAGCTTCGCGTGCTCGCCGTCAACTTCAGCCAGCTTCGGCTTGGGATCGAAGCTCTCCACATGGGAAACTCCCCCAGGCATGAACAAGAAGACAACGTTCGTAGCCTTGGGCGGAAAGTGCGGTTGTCGCTCGGCGCCTCGGGCCTCGGAGGCAGCGAGAGCCGAGAAGGAGAGGTAGCCGAACCCGTTCGAGGCGAGCCGCAGGGCTTGGCGCCGCGTCATCGCCGTGAGGCGACCGGGACAGCCGTCATTGCCGGGGTGTTGACGCTTCATGTCGTGCGTTCCATTGGCAGGCCCTTTATTGAATGTACAGGAACTCCTTGAGATTGAGAACCACATGGGCGAGATCTTTCCACACTTCCTGACTGTTTATCAGGTCTGGGCGCGGGATCTCATGCAGACTGGCTAGTTCAGCCGCCAGGCCCCGAAATCGTTCTTGTTCCACCGCGTTCGGAAGGCGGCCCAGCACGGTGCGAAAAAGGTCCGCGATGCGGGCTTCGACGGTCGCCGCTGGACGATCGAGAAGTCGTTCCGCGCAATTGGCGGCCGCGCTGACGACGAACGGGTCATTGAGCATCGCGAGCGCCTGCGCCGGAACGTTCGTTACGTCCCGCTTGCCGCGGCTAGACATCGGACTGGGATAGTCGAAAGTCTCGAGAAACCGCGCCCCTTCCATTCGCGTGACCTTCATGTAGATGCTGCGCCGCCCTTCGCCATCGAGCGGGCCGGAGAAAAGACGGCGGTAATCTTTTGCTTGCGCGCGGTGCGGGTGGATGCTGGGTCCGAACATCGAATCCTGAAGTTTGCCCGACGTCATCAGGATTGTATCGCGCAGCGATTCGCCCTCCAGTCGGCGCAAGGGGTAGTGATGCAGCAACTCGTTTTGCGGATCGGCCTCGCGGGCAGAGGCCGTCGTATCGCCGCTTTGCTGGAAGCTTTCCGAGAGCGCCAGCAGCCGAATCATCTTCTTGATCGACCAGCCTTCCTCGACAAAACGGGCCGCCAAATAGTCAAGCAGCCGCGGATGAGTCGGCTTGTCACCGAGAAAACCGAAGTTGTCCACCGACCCCACGATTCCCTGGCCGAAGACGTGATGCCAAATCCGGTTCACCATTACCCGTGCTGTCAGCGGGTTGTCCGGGGACGCTATCAACTCGGCTAGCTGTTTCCTGCCGCTATCCAACTCTCCGAGCGGTTTGGTTCCAAACAGCCGCTGCAGGAATACCCGGGGAGCCGGCTTGCCGAAACTCTTCGGGCCGCCAGCGACTAGAACGGAGAAGTCTTGACCTCCTCCGGCATCCGCCAGTCCCTCGACCACGCGCGGCGCCGAAAGCAGCGCCTCGGTAGCACGGTATTTCTCGATCAGGGTGCGGAGGCGCGCAGTGGCGCCGGCTTGGCTCGAAAGCAGGTCATTGCGCACGAGCCAGTCGAGCCAGAGAGCATCATCGTCGCTCGCCCGGCCCTTGGCCCAGTTGGTCACGGCCACCCGAGCGGCGGCTGCGTAACGGGCCGCCAGGTCGTTCCAGTCACTAGGCGGACCGTTCGCGAATAGCCGCATCATGTGCGACAGCCCTTCGCGGGGCACGTCATCGACGTCGTGTAACACAGCCTCAACGACGCCGAAAAAAGATACCGGCGAGTCGATTTGTCCTGGCCGGTCTTTCAGTCTGTCCGGACGGTCGGGAATTCGAGGATTGTCCCACTTCGTCAGCAGTTCGAAGAAAACGGGGAGCCGGTCCTGCGCGGCGTGGGTCTCCGACTTGAACCATCTCGGCGAGCGGCTGTCGAAGGTGTCGTATTTCTCCCCTATCGCACAGTTGTCAACGACAGTCCGGTGAGCGGCGAGCATACCGCCCATGGCGCGAAAGCTCAAGTACTTCTTGTTCTTGGGCAGATCGGGAGAGCGGAGCGACCCGTTCAAGCGGCTCGAAATTGTATGCGAGTAAACGCCCGCCGGAAAAATGCCGCTGAGCGCCCGTTCTCCATCGGGAGCAACAGCGAAGTCTCCACTCGGAACGGACCCCTCCCGCAAGCCCATGCCGGCGGCGCTCCAAGATGCGGGGACGCCTGAGCGAAAATCTCCTAACATTTCGAAGTTGCTTTTGTTGAACTCAGCGCGCTCGGCTTGTTCTCTTTGATAGCGGTCATGCAGTTCGCGCGCCACATCCGGGAACGGTTGTTCCCCGGCAGTCCCGTCCAGAATGGCCGCCCAGGGACGCGCGGGGGCCTCGAGCCCGTGGTCCGGACAGGTGAGCGCGCTGCGCCAAGCGTCGACACGAGCAGGGTCAAGGCCTGTTGAAGCATTCGTTCGGACCACGGAGACCGGCGCAACGGAAAGAAGGTGCTCCTCTATATCCTGAACTTCATCGATCCAGAGAGTCTTCAGCTCGTCCCGTATTTCATGTTTCAACCGGCGGAGAGCTGATATTTTCTCGGCATTCACCTGTGAAGTGTCGATCGTGTGAGTGACCACGCGGCTGCTGTTCAGAATGCCGTAAAGACCGTAGTAGTCTTCGGTTGGTATCGGATCGAGCTTGTGGTCGTGGCAGCGAGCGCACGAAACGGTGAGAGCCTGAAACGTCTTGGTCAGCGTGTCGATCTGGTTGTCCATGACATCCAGAGCGATCTCGCGAAACTTGATGCAGTTGTCGTGCCCTGCCTCACCCAGCCGGTAAAACGCCGTCCCGATGACGGACTCGTTGATCTGCTCGCTGTGGTTGATTCTGGGCTGATCGAGCAGATCGCCGGCGATGTGCTCACGGACAAGCTGGTCATAGGAGACATCAGCGTTCAAGGCCCGGATCAGGTAATCACGATAGCGCCACGCTCCGATGATTTCGTAATTCCATTCGTATCCCCGCGTCTCTCCGTAGCGGACCAAGTCGAGCCAATGGCGCGCCCAATGTTCGCCAAAGCGGGGAGACTCGAGCAGGCGATCCAGTAATTTTTCGTAAGCATCGGGGGCCGTATCGGCGACGAAGCCATCGGCTTCAGCGGCGCTAGGGGGCAGGCCGGTCAATACATAACTCAAGCGCCGGATCAAGACGCGCCGGTGGGCCGGCTTGGCGGGAGAGAGGCCGGCCTTTCCTAGAGCATGGTAAACGAAACGGTCCGCCGGATTGCGCGACCAGCGCGGGCTGGCAACCTTGGGGAGCAGCGGCTTCTTAACAGGCTGGAATGCCCAGTGTTCGCGTGCGAGCCGTTCATAACGGTCGTCCCCGGATACTTCGGCAGCGCCAGAGGAACTCGGCCAGGGAGCAGCACGGCGAATCCACTCTTCGAGGGCGGCAATCTGAAATTCCTCGAGCTTGCCGCCAAGCGGCATCTGCAGCTCCAAGTGACGCACGGCCCGGATGAGGAGGCTCTCCTCGGGTTCTCCTAGAACGACACTAGGGCCACGAGTCCCTCCTCGAATCAGGGCTTCACGCGAATCAAGGCGAAGAGCGGAAAACTGCTTGTCCGGGCCGTGGCAGGAGTAGCAACGAGTAGCAAGCACCGGCCGGACTCTGGTTTCGAAGAATTCGACATCTTGCACCGAGGACTGTAGTGGAGATTGGGCGGTCGCTGACCCAACCATCCAGATCGCGCCGACACCAAGAGCGAAACGGACGCTCCAAACAAGTTGCCGCCGCAGGTTTAGCCTTGCCACCATGTGATCAGATTCCCCCAGATTCCCATCGTAACCGTTGTCGGCCGCACCTTTCCAGTTTTTGGACACTACCGGCACAGCAGGCCTGCCGGACCTGCCAATTCCTCCACATAAACCGAGCCTGCGTTGTTTCCAGCACCATCCGCGAAAGGCGCGCCCGCCACGATGAAGCCCCTACCGATGGAGACGGACGCCCCAAAACTGTCTCCGGCAGCTGCGTCAGGGATCTTTAGCTTGGTAACCAAGCCCCACGAATGAGTCTCGGTCGATTGCCGCGCAAAGACATAAACCGCGCCCGAGTTGTTTGCCCCGTCATCCTCTTGAGGTGCGCCTACGGCGACGCAATTTCCACTGATGGAAACGGATCTTCCGAAATTATCCAATGCTGCAGGGTCGTTGGCGGTCAGTTTGGCGGCTTGGACCCATTTGCCGTCGCCCCCTTGATCTTGTTCAAAGATGTAGACAGATCCGGAGCCGTCCGCTGTGTCATCGTCAAAGGGCGACCCGATCACTACCCGGTTGCCGCTCACAGCAAGGGAACTCCCAAAGTTGTCACGAGCCGCTGTGTCGTCAGCCCTGAGCTTCACAACGTTGTCCCAGGGTTTGTCGCCCTGATCCCGCTTGAAGACGTAGGCCGAGCCGGTACCCAACCCACCATCCTGGTCACCGAAAGCTCCCGCCACAACAAGATCCCCACTGATAGCAACGACGGAGCCGAAGGCGTTGCTTCTTGTCGCGTCGTGGGCGCTGACTGTGGCTACTTCAGCCCATTGACCGGTTCCTCCCGGGTCTAGCTCGAAGATATAGGCGGATCCAGGGCTCCTCCCCGAGTCATCGTCGAGTTGCTGCCCGACCACCAAACGGTCCGCGCCGATAGAGATGGACTGTCCAAACTGGCGTGTCGGCGCAGGCTTACTGGCCAGAAGCTTGGTCACCTGGCGCCATTGATTGCCTCCTTCACCCTGGCCTCGCCCGAAGATATATGCGGAGCCGGAGGCATATCCTCCATCGTCGTCGCCAGGGGCCCCGACCGCAACGCGGTCTCCACTGGTAGACACTGCGTGTCCGAACTGATCCCCGGGTTCCCCATCACTAGCTACCAGAGTGGCTGCCAGATCCCAATTACCGTCTAGGCGTTCGAAGACAAATACCTTGCCTTTGTTTTGTCCACTTCCAGCACCCGAAGCGCCCACGACGAGACGGTCCGCGCTGGCGGAGACAGAGATTCCAAAGTTGTCGCCGACAGCCAGACCGGTGGGAGCGAGCCTGGAACCCGTTTGCGCGTGGACTAGCCCAGCGGCCAGCAGAAACACACAACAGCAGCCAGTGGAAAGGGAGAAGACTCGAATCTTCATTTCTGCTCTCATTTGGATGACGCCACATTCGTTTTCGCTCCAATACAGTAGACATATTTCCCAGTCCGTATGAAAATCTGCTCACTGGAAGCGACAGGGCTGGCAAGAACAAAATCGTCTCCAAGCTTGTTTATACTCAGAATTTTGAATTCGTCTCCGGCTTCGATCACCGTAGTTGTGCCATTTTCGCTTATGGCGTAGATCTTGCCGTCTGCTAGTAAAGGAGATGCGTCGTACAGACCGGGCTCGAGGCGCTCCCGGCCCCAAATTGTGGTCCCATCCTCGACCCTCAAGCACAAGGCGACCCCTTTGTCGTCGATGATGTACAGACGCTCGCCATCTGTGGTCGGAGTGGGGATTTCGGGACCGTATTCGGTGGACCACATGCGGTGAGACTCGCTCACATCTCCACTTCCGCCGGCCCGAAATGCAATAAAAGGCATGCGGCGCCGGCTCGGCGCAAAGACGATGTCGCCGGCGGTAACCAGGGAGGGGACAGACCGAAAACGGCGCTGTCCGATGGGATTCAGGCCGCCCGCATACCAGAGTTGCTCTCCCGTCTCCGGGTCAAGCGCCGTCACGTAACCGCCGCCACAAACAAGGAGTTGTTTCTTGCCATCCACTTCGACCAAAGTGGGAGTGGAATACGAATCTGGCGATCCCCATTGGGCGTCCGGTCCTCCCGCCAGTTGCCAAACCGTTTTGCCGGACTCACCATCCACGGCCAACACATAGGGCTTCGATTTTCTGTCGGTATGAAGGACCTGAACGTAGAGTTTACCTTCGTAGAGCAACGGAGAGGAGCCATATCCCCACGCGGCGGGGAAGTCCCCGAACTCCTTCGCGAGTTCGCGTTGCCAGATCAGTTTACCCTCAAAGTCGACACAGGTGAGCCACCCCGTTCCAGTCAAGACCCAAATATGGCGACCATCGGTGACGGGCGTCGGCGACGACATGTTATGCTTGCGCACTATTCTGTTTCCAAGACCTACGACCTCTTGCCAGCGTATGTTGCCGTCTTCACGGTTTAAAGCAATCAGCAAGATATTCTCTCGCGGGCTGACCGGGTTTTTGTTCGTGGGGTTGTCTATAATCCCTTCCGACACCTCACTGGAATCAAAGCCCTGATCCGCGGAGAGGACGAAAACCATATCGCCCCAAACGATGGGCGTCGCCGCGCTCCAACTGGGCATTTTCGTCCGCCAGACGACGTTCTCAGTCTCACTCCAGCTGACCGGCAGATTCCTCGCAGTTGTGTTGCTGCCGTTCAGATTCGGGCCACGCCACTGCGGCCAGTTATCATCCGCCTGCAACGGTAACGTGAGCAGTATGAATACAACGGACGCCACTCGAAAAGACATAAGCTCTACCCCGGCAAATGATAGTTATGCGCTTCCGGCATTGTCAAGTCAATGAGGCCGAGGCGGTTTTGCCTGAAGCGCGCCCGGACTTTCTCTCTTCGGGTCTGAAACCCAAGCGAACGAGCATCGCATCGCCCTGGCAAAATGGCATCGCCGAGCGCTGGGTGGGAAGTTGTCGACGCGAGTTGTTCGATCACGTGATCCCGCTCAACGAAAGGCACTTGCGTCGGCTGGTCCGGGAATACGTTGCCTACTTTGAGCAAGACCGCATTTACGACGCGCTCGACAAAGACACCCCGCAGCGCCGGCCAATAGAGAAAAAGCCGTGTTCTGAGGCGACAGTAATCTCCAGCCCGCGCTTCGGCGGAGATCTTAGGTCACCGCATCCCCGAATCCTTGCCGAACTCGACGCTCGTCCGGACCATCTCTGAGCTTGCAGGATCGAGTGGATCTCCAAAGTCCGCGGGTTGTCGCCTTGCAGGCCTTGCAGGACGAATCTCCACTACCCGGATCCGGTTTTGACTACACACAGGGGCTACGGCGGATCAGCGAGAGCGCGTAGGATCTTCGCATAGCTGTTGATGAGGGTGGGATGGAGTGTGGTCCGCCGATAGATGTTGAGAAATCCTAGTGTTGTATCGCAGGCGACCCAGCCGGAAAAGTCTCGTCGGGAGAGAGAGTTAGACGCTTGCGATACAACGATTTGAAGGAAGCCGGCCGAGGAAGCTGGGAGTCTATGGGTTTTGAATCAGGGTGCAAAAGGCTCTGACGGGAGCTCGGTACCGGTTCGACGGCGCGAGAGCCGCTGGGCGGGCCCGTTTGGAGGCGTGATCGCACGGGGAAGCGAGAGAGTTTCCTGCCGCCGCAGCGGTCGCAGCAAGTGGAACGCGCCGCGGAAGCTCGACCAGGCGCACCAGAGCGGTTCGCGCCGGAGCAACCGGGTGGATCGAGCTGGAGAATGTTGTGGCATCAGGCGGCTGCCGGCGAGAGCGGGGGCGAACGCAGCCGCGGCTGAACGGGGCTGAACCGCTCGACGACCCGCATTAGGCCGCCACAGCGCGGGCAGGCCCAGCCCGCGCGAGCGGGTTCTGCTCCGCCGAGGGACATCGTCTGGGAGGGCTGCGCTCGGGCGATCAGTCGGCGGCAAAGCGGCAACAACGCCGCACGCTTGCGGTGAGCGAGGAAACCGAAGTAGCGAATGCGTACGAAGCGCGGCGGCAATAGGTGCAGCAGGAAGCGGCGCAGAAACTCGTCCAACGCGAGAGACATCAGCCGCTGCTGGTTGCCGTGTGCCGAATCGCGCCAGCGGAAGCTGACCTGGCCGTCAGCGAATGACACCAGACGATGGTTGGAGATGGCGACGCGGTGGGTGTAACGGCCCAGGTAACGCAGCACCTGCTCGGGACCGCCAAAAGGCGGCTTCAAGTAGACCACCCACTTGTTGCGAAATAGGGTCCGGAGAAAAGCCGAGAAGGCGCGCGGTTGGGAGAGGAACCGCAGCTGAGCGTAAAAGCCGAGTCGACCCTCGGCGAAGGCCTCCCGTAAGGCGTCGACGAACTTACCGCGAAACACCTCAGCGAGGACGTCTTTGGGAAGGAAGAAGCTGTCGTAGCGCGGCTCGATCCAGCGGGTGTGATTCGGAGAGAGGCCGCCGGCGGCGATGACCGAGTGCACATGGGAATGATGTTGGAGCTTCTGATTCCAGGTGTGCAAGACGCTGAAGAAGCCGATCTCGGCGCCCAGACGCTGGGGATCGCGGGCCACCTCCAACAGCGTTTCCGCGCTGGTGCGCAGCAGCAGAGAGTAGACGACTCGCTTGTTCTGTAAGGTCAGCCTGGAGAGTTCGTGGGGCAGCGTGAACACGGCGTGCAGGTAGCGCGTAGGCAGCAACTGTTTGCGCCGCGCCTGGAGCCAGCGCTCGCGGGTGTTGGCCTGACACTTGGGGCAGTGTCGATTTCTGCACGAGTTGTAGGAGATGGCAGGGCGATGGCCGCACTCGGAGCACTCATCGAGATGACCGCCGAGTGCGGCCGTGCGGCAACGCTCGATCGCTAGCAGCACCTTCAGATGTTGCCAGTTGAGCCAGCCGCGACTCTTCTCAAGGAAACACTCTCCGGCAGCGCGAACCAGATCGGCCACCTCCAGCGGCGGCCGTTGCATCTACTGCCTCCCGGGATCTTTCTCGCCCGGCGAGGTGAGCTGCAAACAGTCCAGTGGGCTGGCGACAGCGCTGAGATGGCGCGCCGACAGGTGCAGATAGCGGGCTGTCTGTTCCAGATCGCGATGCCCCAACAACATTTGAATCGTGCGCGGATCCGCTCCTGCTTCGAGCAGATGCGTGGCGAAGCAGTGGCGCAACGTGTGGGGATGAACCGGCTTGTCGATGCCGGCCCGCTGGGAAGCTTGGTGGCAAGCGTTCCAGGGCACATTGACGCTGATCGGATGATCGGCGCTATGCCAACGTCCGCCCGGGAACAACCACTGGGTCGGCTGGCGCCGCAGCCCTCGCCAGTGCTGTCGCAAGGCGGCGAGCAACTGCTCGCTGAGCATGACGTCGCGGTCCTTGCGGCCCTTGCCGCCGCGTACGTGAACCACCCTGCGCCCGCTGTCGATGTCGCTGAGCTGGAGCCGGACCAGCTCCGCTCGGCGCACTCCGGTGGCGTACAGCGTCATCAGCAGCATGCGGTGGAACGTACTGCCGGCGCAGTCGATCAGTCGGGCGACCTCCTCTTGGCTGAGGACGCTCGGCAGTCGTCGCGCCCTCTTGGGGTAGGGCGTCAGGCTCAGGTTCCAGGACCGCCTGAGCGTCTTGATGTAGAAGAACCGCAGCGCCGCCAGACGTTGGCTCACGGTGTTGTCGGCGAGCTTGCAATCGCGAAACAGGTGCGCTTGATAGCTCCGAATCTGGTCCGGTCCTAGTCGGTCGGGCGCTTGCTGGAAGTAGCGTGCAAAATCCTCCACCACGCCGAGATAGCAGCGAACAGTGCTCGCGGAATAGTTGCGACGCTCGAGTTCCTCGAGCATCTTCTTGCGTAAATGGGTCACAGTAGACCTCCTTTCTCTGTGACCCGACCATACTCCGAGCAGCGCAGCGCTGCCGCATGAATGTTCACGCGAAGCGTCTGCCGTCAGGCTTCGTTCAAATCCTTCGTCTATTGAGTTACCATGGCCTTGAAGCCGGTTAGCTGGTGGGAAGGCTTGTTGAACCAGCTATCTGAAGCGCGGTAACAATCTAGCTGACATGGCCGGCCAAACGATCTCCCACTACAAGGTCACCGCCGAACGCGGCCGCGATATTCAGTTTCATCGCCGGCTCGGGCGGTATCGGGGAATGCCCTGCGTGCCGCCATCGTCGGCAACAGGGGGGGAAACCGGCTGGGGAATCTCGGTTTGACTCATTGGCCGATAGGAAGATGCAACATTGCATAACGTTACCATCCCATTCCACAAGCGATTGACCCCAAAATTTGTGGTTGTCTCCTTGCTTGTCTCCCTGGCCCCGCTGATCTTCCTCAATTTTTATGCCTCGAATACCGCATCGCAGGTGCTCATAGAGAGCCTTAGCCCGCATTTCTCATCGATTCCCGAAAACGGGGTTGGCGGGGCGCGCGGGATGGGATTTCATGGTCTTGAGGCGGCATCGCCTCTCGGCGGGGCCGCCGTGGGGCAGAAACGGCCCGGCATGCTGTCCGCGACCCTGGCCGAGGCGTTTTTCGTCTGTTTTTGGGCAAACCTCGATTGCCGCCCCTGTCGAGCCCTGTGTGCTTCAAGTATTACTTGAACTCGCCTTGCCGTTTTCAGCAGCGCCGCGGCTCCCCCGTTCGAGATTCTCATACGCTTGGGCGAACACCCCCGCCCAGGCGTATCCCGTCGCCAGCGAAATCCACACTTTGCGCGCCGTGATCCGGATGCGCGCTCCGATCTTCAACAACCGCAGCCGGATCGTCGTGCATTGCGCCCGCGCCATCTTCGTCCCCGCCAACCCCAGCCGCCGCAGCGTCTCCAGCAAACAGTACCCGATCGATGAAAAATATAAGCGGATCTGATTCGACCGCAATAGCGCGGTCGAGGTGCGGTCGGCGAACAGCCCCAGCTGCTGCTCCTTGATGCGGTTCTCCATCTCTCCGCGGGCGCAGTAGATCGTCTCGTATAAGTGTTGCGCCGCCGCTTGCTTGGGCGTCAGCGACGTCACCACGAAACGCGGGTTTTCGCCCTTCGCCAGATACTCCGCCTTGGCCACCACCCTGCGCCCCCGCGCCCAGCTGGTTCGCGTGCGGTAGCGGAAATCCCCGAACGCCCGGGCCGCCTTGCCCCTCTTGGCGAAACGCCGCCGCGCCAGCTTCATCCGTCTCTTGATCAGGCGCTCTAAACGCTCGTTTTTCGCCAGTCCGAACACGTAATCCACGCCCTGGTTCTCGCACCAGCTCATGATCTCGTCGCGGCAAAAACCGCTGTCGGCCCGCAGCAGGATCTCGACCTCGGGCCACACCCGCCGCAGTTGTTCGACGATGCGCCGGACCTCTTCGAGCGACCCCGCCGAGGCGTCGATGTTGGACGGCCGCAGGCGCGCGCACAGCAACTGGTCCCCGGCGAAAATGTAGAGCGGCAGGTAGCAATAGTGTCCGTAGTAGCCGTGAAAAAAGCGCCCCTCTTGGCGGCCGTGCAGCGCGTCGTCGGTGGCGTCGAGATCGAGCACGATGCGCTCGGGCTGGCACGGCTGCGATTGAATGTAGAGCGAGGTCAGCAGACGGTCGGCCGCGCCCGTGTCGAGAACGATCTTCTTGTAACGGCTTTGCGCGCCGGCCTTGGCCGGGGTCAACTCCAGGCGGTTGAGAGTGCTCTTGCCGGCGCCCGCCTTGCCGCGGTCTTGGGCTCGGCGGCGCTGCTTGCCTTCGAGGTCTTGTTTGCCGCTCAGCAGAGCCAGCAGCGGGTCGGAGCGCAGCTGATCGTGATCGTTGAGGTCCTCATAACCCAGCGCCAGCCCGTAGACGCGCTGCGAGACCAGCTCGCGCACGCTGTGTTCGACTTGCGCGGGCTGGCGGTGATCACGGAAGCAGGCGGCGAACTGCCGCACGATGCCGCTGCGCTGTTCGGTCTGGCGCAACAGCATGGCGCCGCCGTCGGAGGTGATCATGCCGCCGTCGAAACGGGCTACCACCTGGCGGCGGCCATGGTAGCATTTTCTCATCGAAGGATGAGCCTGAAGACGGGGGTTGGGGCTTTTTGCGTAGCTGGGGCTCCTTTCTGGTTTTTTGGTTTTGATTTGGGAAGGGGAGAATCGTCGTCCGGGTTGTGGGAATGTGGGAATCGCGGAGCGATTTCCAAGGGCGGTGGGAAACGAAGGGAAACCTGGTTTTTGGTTTTCCTCGTTTTCCGCCGCCCGGCATTTCCACAGTCCTCTTCCTGCTGTTCAGCACGGCGTGTTCGCGGACCGGAAACTGGCAAACAGCTTCTGCTTGGCTTGTTGCATCCGGCGGGCCGCCGCCGTGTCGCTTTCGGCCTGGGCAATGCGGCCCAGAGCCTCAAGCGTGTGCCCTGGCTTGAGATAGCTGGCGGCCTCGGACAACTTCTCGAAAGATTCCCAAGGCGTCTGGTAGTGACGATACACCCGCTTCTGCTTGCCTTTGGCGTCGGTCTTGATCTCGGGCTGTCCGCAGGGCCGGTGGAAGTTCAAATAGGGATTGAAGTGTTGTTGGTAGAAGCGCTGGATGCGCCCGGCATGTGGCGCCGCGATGTGCGTATATCCCATGTGTTTGCGGATCACCGCGCCGTTTTTCGATTCCACCAAGCCGTTGTCATTGGAGTGCCGCGGACGCGACTTGGTCTGTTCGATCAGCAGCTTGTTCAATAACTTCTCCACCGTGCGATTGAGGAACTCGCTGCCGTTGTCGGAATGGAAGCCGCGGACACGAAAGGGAAACTGCTCGATCATGGCTTTCAGCAACGGCTCCAGCCAGGCTTCACTGATCGCGGGCGTGGCGCCGACCACTTGCCACTGGGTGACTTCATCCACGGCATTGATGTGGTAGACGCCCTTGACGCCATCGCGGTCCCCTTGATGCACCGTATCCACTCGCAGAAAGCCGGGCCGGCCTTGCGGGTCGGGCCGGCGCCGCTCGCCGCTCGACACCGCCGTGGGCCGGGTCTTGGTGAAATGCAGCCGCCGCTGGCGGTAGGCGCCGCGCCGCCGCAGGCGATAGATCTGGGCCACCGAGATCCCCGCCAGCCGCTCGTATTCGCGCTGCTGGTACTGCTGGTATTCCCGCTCGAGGATCTTGCGCGTGGCCGGGCCGCTGAGGGTTTCGTGGGCCTCGTCCACCGCCGCCAGCAGTTCGACGTCGGCGGGCGTGTACTTGCGGGCAAAGCGATGCCGCCGGTAGCGGGCGGGTCGGAGTTCTCCGCCCTGCCGGTAGTGCCGGATCAGCCGCGTGATTTGCGCCCGGCTGAGTCCGGTCATCTTGACCAGATACTGCCGCAGCAGCCCTTTGGCGGCGCGGTTCTGGCGGCTGTAGCCTTGCTGGCCAAGCGTGTGCGCCACCCAGGCGTAGATCTCGGCCCGCCCTTTGCCTTTGAATCGAATCTCCTCGCTGGAGTGGAGAAACTGCTGGATCTGTGGCAGGTTCAACTTGCTGGCGTTTTGCACGTGGACGGTCAATCCCCAGCATGCCCACTCCCCGACCCTTTAGGCTCATCTTGTGTGAGAAACAAACTCCTCGTTCAGGCTCATCTTGCATGAGACAAGACTATGGTCGGCGAAGGTGAAGCTGGTTTGGGTACACTCTGTCATGGCAGGGGTCGCTTTCTTGCTGGCTGAAACATATTGTAATCATTATGTTTGTGCCACAAAAGGCGGCCTTCCGCCAACCCCGCGATGAGAAATCCGGGCTAGAGACAACCTGAGGGAAAAAGCGTTCCTGGTGGGAGCCGATATCGACCGGTTTTACAGCCAGCGCGAACGCGATGTCCGAATATTGTCGCAGGCGGACGTGCTGGAAGGGGATAACATAGATGCCATCATCAAGTATTTGACGGAGATCATCGAGGAAACGCCGTACCTGGATGACATCGACGTCATCGGCAACGACGGCATCATCATTGCCAGTTCCGGCGAGCAGAATGAAAAGGGGATGCGTGTGCTGGAGCAGCATCCGTCCTTGGAGTCGTTGATTGGCGCCGTACGGAACGCCGAACAGGGGCAAGTCTTCGTCTCGGTAATAGTGGAACTGGACAGTGGCCCGGGATTGGCTTTCCTGACCCCGATTACCGACGATACGAACACCATTGTCATCAAGATTCTTCTTGTCGAAATCAATCTCGAAACGGTGACAAGGATCGTCGCTGATTTTGATGACCGCGTAATCGGCGCCAAGTACGTCTATCTGGTTGACAACAGCGGCAGGGTCATTGTCTCCGCTGATCCCGAATCTTCTTTGTTGTCCTCTTACCCCGATCTCTCCGTGAGACCCGAACTGCTCGATAATTTTTCGCTGCAGGGAGATGTGGGCAGCGTCATTTACAGAGACAACAAGGGCGAAGAGGTGATGGCAGGCTTCGCGGACATGGACGAGTTCGGCGTCAACAAGGCCATGGACTGGAGCATCATCGCGGTGGCTCCCATCGCCGATATTACGAGGCCGGTCGACGAGTTCAGGAATGGCCTGTTGGTATTCACGGCGACTGTCGCTGGCGCGGTCATATTTTTCATATACCTGGCAAGCCGCGGCATCGTCCGCTCCTTACAAATACTGGTGGACGGGGCCCAAAGAGTTGGCAGCGGCAATATCAAACACAGGATCGATCTTGATCAAGCCGACGAGTTCGGCCTTTTGGCCAGGACGATCAACCATACATTGGATAATTTAGCGCTGGCAGAGCGGAAAATTCTCGATCGCACGACGCAGCTGGAAGTCGCCAATGCCGAATTGGACGCCTTCGCCCAGACTGTCTCGCACGACTTGCGCGCGCCGCTTCGCGGCATGGATGGCTTCGCCCGAGCCTTGATCGAGGACTACGGCGACAAGTTCGAGGGCGAGGCCAGGGATTTTCTCGGCCGCATCAGCAAGGCCAGCCGGCGCATGGGGCAGATGATCGATGACATCCTGATGCTATCGCGGGCGACCCGACAGGAAAAACTAACTCAAGATGTCAATCTGTCCGACATAGCCCAGAAAATTCTGGCGGATCTGAGCGAGCGCGACCGCGATCGCAGCGTGACCATCGAGATCGAGCCGAATGTCACGGCTCGGGGCGATCCAATACTGCTGCAAACCGTGCTCGATAACTTGCTCGGCAACGCCTGGAAGTTCACGAGCAAAAAGGAAACCGCGAAGATCGAGTTCGGCATGCACCCGGGGGAACCCAAGCCGGTCTACTTTGTGCGTGACAATGGCGCCGGGTTCGACATGACCTATGTGGACAAACTCTTCGGCATCTTCCAGCGCCTGCATTCGACGGCCCAGTTCGAGGGGTTCGGCGTCGGGCTGGCGACGGTCGCCCGGCTCGTCCGCCGGCACGGTGGGCGCGTCTGGGCCGAAGGCGAGGAGAACAAGGGCGCCAGTTTTTACTTTACGCTCGAAGATTAGAGGTTCCGAGAAGGAGAAAACATGCCAGAGGTGAGAATTCTGCTGGTCGAGGATAATGAGGACGATGAAATCCTGATACTGCGGGAACTAAAGAAGCAGAATGTCACCAACCCGATAACCGTCCTACGCGACGGGGCCGAGGCGCTCGATTATCTCTTTTGCACCGGGTCATACGCAGACCGCGATCCAAACGAATTCCCGACGTTGGTGATGCTGGACCTCAAGCTTCCCAAGGTCGACGGACTGGAGGTTCTGCGCCGAGTTCGGGCCGATGAACGCACCAAGCTCATTCCCGTGGCCGTTGTGACGTCCTCAGACGAGGAGCGGGACATCACTGAGAGCTACAGCCGTGGCGCTAACAGCTATGTCCGAAAGCCGGTGAGTTTCGACAAGTTCAGGGAAGCGGTACGTCAACTGAATCTCTATTGGTCGCTGATCAACATACCCCCGCCGAAACACGGAGCGAAAACATGAGCAAGCCACTTCGGGTGCTCATCGTCGAGGACTCGGAAGATGACAGCCTGCTGCTGCTGCGAGAGCTCAGCAACGGAGAATACGACCCCGTCTGGGAACGGGTCGACACTGCCGACGCCATGTCCGTTGCGCTTGAGGAGGGCTCATGGGATCTGGTGCTCTCCGACTTTGACATGCCGAGATTCAACGCTCTCGCCGCACTGAACCTAGTCCAGCAGGCGGGGCTTGATCTACCGTTCATCGTTGTGTCAGGGGTGATCGGTGAAGTGGAAGCCGTTCGAATAATGAAAGCCGGGGCGCATGATTACGTCTTCAAGAACAATCTTGCGCGGCTCCTTCCAGCGATCGAACGAGAGCTGAACGAGGCCGAGGTTCGGCGGCAGCGCAAGCGGGCCGAGGAGGCGCTTCGGCAGAGCGAGGCTGACCTGCGGCGAAGCAGCGAGAAGCTGCGGGCCCTGACTGCCCGCCTCATCACTGCTCAGGAAGAGCAGAGCAAACATATCTCCCGAGAACTCCACGATGACTTCAACCAGAAGGTTGCCGCGCTGGTCATCGGCATCGGGATCATCGAAAAGCAACCTCCCGAGTCCGCGAAAACTTTCGTCAAACAGCTCACGAAACTACGGAGGCTGGCGGAGACACTCGCCGATGATGTCCACCACGTGTCCCACTCCCTGCACCCCGCGGTCCTTGATTATCTCGGACTGGTGGTGGCCCTCAAATCCTATTGCGCGGAGTTCACCCAAAAAACAGGAATCAAGACGAAGTTCACTCACCGGAATATAAGACGTACGCTTTCTAAAGACGTGGCTTTGTGCCTCTACCGAGTGGTGCAGGAAAGCCTTCAGAATGTCAGGAAGCACTCAGCCAGGATTTCCATTTTGGATCTTGGCCTCCTCGATTCTACGTTCCTTCTCTCTTGAACACAAGCCTTTCTTGACCGCAGGCACGCACCGGGCCGGACCGAAGTGCTTCCACTAGACCCTTTCGTTCTCCGAAGGGGACAATTCGTCGGTCGGAAGGCGGTTTTTCAGGCACTCCTCCGAGCTTCACTCCGCAGCATCCAGATTTCGCACTCGCGAGCGACCGTTCTACCCGCTCGGCAGCGGCAGCGCCCAGATCCTGTGCAGCATGTCACCGAACAGCCTGCGGTTCAGATGCCCCTCGGCCAGCAGCAGCCAGTAATACCGCGCGTGCTTGACCAGCCGACCGCCGGTCTTCATCAATCTGTGTTGCAAGCTCGTCAGCGACCAGCTCTTGATCCTGTGCGGCAGTCCCAGCCGCCGCCACAAATTGCCCAGGTTGTAGGCCAGCACGCTGAGTTGCAGTCGCACTTCGTTGGCCCGAAAGCGATGGCACGAAAGCCGTGTCCAGTGCGTGGCCTGCTTGCCTTCTTTAACCAGGATTTCCATTTTGACCCTGGTACGGCGACAGTATACACCCGCGCTGCCCCGAATACCACGTCTTTCCGCGCTGAACCCTGCACATCACCTCCGCCGCTAGGCGCCAGGGCTCATCCATCCGCTCACAGACGTTGATTGAGCGGGCTGAACGGCGCTCCGGCCGACACTGCTCCTTGAAAAACTTTTTTGGAGCCGAAAACTGTTGATCCTCGCCCGGTCAACGCTACCCGCTCGGCAGCGGCAGCGCCCAGATCCTGTGCAGCATGTCAGCGAACAGCCGCCGGTTCAGATGCCCCTCGGCCAGCAGCAGCCAATAATACCGGGCGTGCTTGACCAGCCGACCGCCGGTCTTCATCAGCCGCTGTTGCAAGCTCGTCAGCGACCAGCTCTTGATCCTGTGCGGCAGCCCAAGCCGCCGCCACAAGTTGCCCAGGTTGTAGGCCAGCACGCTCAGTTGCAGTCGCACTTCGTTGGCCCGGAAGCGATGGCACCTGAATTATGCACTGCGGGGTGCACCGGAGGAGGGCTGAGCCGCCAGGGGCCATTTGGGGGACCCCCGAAAACATGGGGTAATAAGGTAGGCTGGCAAAGATTTCAGCTTCGCCAGTCAACCCCAAGGAGGTCACCCAAATGGTTACCAAGCGAAAACAGCATAGCTCCCGAAGGCCCGTCAAACAAGGCCGGGGCGCGAGGGCCCCGCGGCCCAATAAAATCGGGGCTGCCACGCCTTATCACTTCCGCGGCAAGAATCTGACTCCCTACGGCGGCTTGCTGCCCGTCGCCACCCTGCTCGAAAAACTCGGCTTCCAGGCGCTGCTGGAAGAAACCATCACGAACAAACGAATCACCCGTGTGATGAGCCTCTACCAGTTTGTGCTGGCCCTCGTGCTGGGCCTCTATGTCGGCTTTGCGCGGCTGAACCAACTCCGCTTCATCGCCCGCGACCCCATCTTGACCGGCATCTTGCAAGTGACGCGTCTGCCGCCGCAGTCCACGCTGTGGCGCTTTCTGGCCTCGCTGCACCTCAACGTGGCGAAGCAGATCCTTTCCATTCAGCGCCAGCTGCGGGAACGAGTCTGGGCCGCGGCCCAGGTGAAATTGGAGACGGTGACGCTGGACACCGACACCACCGTGCACACGCTCTACGGCCGCCAGATGGGCGGGCGCAAGAGTTACAACCCCAAGAACAAGGGCAAGCGCAGCTACCAGCCGATACTGACTTTCCTGGCCGAGACGCGCGAATACCTGATGGGCGGGTTGCGCAACGGCGACCGGCCCACGGGCCGGCAGATCGCCGCCCACCTCGAGAGCGCCTTTCGGGCTTTGCCGCACGGCGTGAAGAAAATCCTGGCGCGGGCCGATTCCGGGTTTTATTGCTGGGAGGCGGTGGAGGCCTATGAAAAGGCGGCTTGTCAGTTCGTCATCGTGGCGCGCAAGACCAGGCGGCTGGTCGAGCAGTTGCAGCAAGCGGCCTGGAAGCCCTCGCCCCACAGCGATGCGGATGCGGAATGCGAATTCCTCTACCAGCCGCAGGGCTGGGCGCGGGCCTGTCGTTTCCTGGCGCTGCGTTACGAAAACGAACCCGCGGCCGGCGCGGCCGAGCAATACCAGCTGTTTGCCACCAGCGCTTACACCTACCGCGTGTTTGTCACCAACCTGGCCGAACCGATCGCGGCGGTGGTGTGGTTTTACAATCAGCGCGCCGCAGCCGAGAACCTCATCAAGGAGGCCAACAACGACGCCGGGCTGGCGGCCCATCCCTCGCGCCGCTTTGACATGAACCGCAATCACTTTCAGCTGGCCATGCTGGCCTACAACCTCAACTGCTGGCTGCTGCTGTTCAACCGCGAAGCCCAAGCCAGCGTGGAGACACTGCGGCACACCACCCTGGCGACGGCGCGGCTGCGCTTTCTGTTCGTGGCGGCCAAGATCTGGCGGCACGCCGGCAGAACGGGTGTCAGCTACAGCGATCATTATGAGGAAAAGGGCCTGTTTGAACGGCTGATGCGGCGGCTGCGGGCGATGGGGCCACCGGGATCGAGCTTCGCGCCGGTGGTGGAGGGTGCGCTGAGTTGAGGGGCGCTCCATGCATAAAATTTCATGCACTCGCCGCAACGTACTGGGAACACGCCGCTTGCCCGCCCGCTTTTGCCCGCCGGGATTGGCAGGCGGCTCAAACAGGGAGGGAAACAGAGGAAAAGACGACTTGCTAAATCACTGAGTTGACACGACTGCCGCTACCGCCACAACTCCATCGGCGATGGCTACGCCGAATCTGTGCATAATTCAGGTGGCACGAAAGCCGCGTCCAGTGCGTGGCCTGTTTGCCTTCTTTGATCCACTGCTCGGCCGTGCCGCGCTTGTTGTAGAAGCGCACTACCGACCGGCTTGGCAAGCTCATGTTGGTCACGATAAATCCGACCCGCGGGAACAGCTCACCGAGATGATGCTCGACCTTGGCCACAATGCGTCGCGGCTTCGACCAACTCTGCGCCTGATAGCGGAAGCTCTTGTAGCGCACCAAGGGCTTGCGACCCGGCCTGCCCGGCGGGCGAAACAAGATGTCTTCGATCGCTAATTCCAAGCTCTTGTTGGCCGGAATGCGAATGGCGTACTGCACTCCGCGTTCCTCCGAAAACTCATAAATCTCCGGCTTGGCAAAGGCCGCATCGCCCCGGAAGGTGACCTGTTTGCCCGCAGCCTGTTGGCGCTCGATCTCGGGCAGCAGCAACTCGTTCCAGTCCTCAGCGCTGTGCACGTTGCCGGGACGCAGCTTGGCGGCCAGACAATCGCCGTGCTGGTTGAACAACAACAACGGGTGGTAGCAGACCGACTCGAAATGGCCGTTGTAGGCACTGCCCTCTTGCTGGCCGTGGACAGGGCTTTCGGTCGAATCCATGTCGAGAACGACGCGCTCGGAGTCGTCTTGCGTCTCGGCTTGCGCCACCAGCTCGCGGTTCACAGCCATCAGCCCCAGCAAGTTCTCCTCGCTCGCCAGCATCTCCGTCTCGAAGCTCTGCAGTCGCGAGGTCAGTGCCCCGCCGCGATCCCAGTTCTTCTGCGAGCCGATCAAGCGAAAGGTCGGATCGGCGGATACTCGCACGGCGTCATTGAGGTCCTCGTAGCCGGCCAGCCGAGAGTAGACTGACTGCCGCAGCAGATCGGCGAACGGGAACTTTTTGTTCGAGCCTTGCCGTGGGTCACTGAGATGTTCGTCGATCAGCTTCCCGAGCCCGAGTCGCTCGTCCAGCTCGCGGACGAGAATGAGCCCGCCATCGGAAGTGACGCGCGATCCTTGGAAATCGACTTTCAATAAGCCGTTGAAGCTTAGCTGGAACGGCTTGTTTTCTTTTTCACCCATTGGGTGTTGATCTCCTCAGCGCCTTGATTGCTTTTCAACCCGCATAAATAAAGGCGTCCGAGGTCACCCGATGGTTAGCAGAACCGAAACTAAAGTGGAAATCCGGGCTCAGATGCGAAACAGGCTGAGGTGTCTGTCACCAAAACCAAGGATAGTGTCTGTCTTGCTGTCAGCGACGACGGTTTTGGTTTTGACACTGAGCTACAGAATGGGGAACGAGGGATCGGCTTGACCAGCATGGAAGAGCGAGCGCGGCTGGTGTCTGGGAGCTTCTCTGTCAAGTCTCTCCCCGGGAAGGGCACGCGCGTCGATGTCCGTATTCCTTTGCCCTAGCCGCCTACCTCCGCAGTTCCAAGCGTGTCTGAACAAACGGTGAAGGGACCCGCCCGGTAGCTTGATGCTCGACCTTCTGGCGAATTCCGAACCGAACAGTGTGTGCTCACGGAAAATGACTGCGTTTGTCACGGGTCAGCTTCAGAATCAAACTGTACAGTTTCTTCACTTCCCTCTCCCATTGTGAACTGGTTAGAACCGATTGCGCTGTGCCGCAATCCCATGATCCTACGATAAGACCTCGTTTGTTTCCAATGGCTCGGCCGTGGAGCGCCGATCTGGAGAGATCCTCCCTGTCGGCGCGGGGTTGACTGAAGATCCAGAACTCCCGGATCGTCGTCCATTCGTAAGCTATCCAGGATTGGCCTTCCAAACTGACCCACTACCGACTTCCGAGCCGCGATTGTTCTGCCTTTGGCGCACCGCTTCAAAGAGAACGATTCCGGCGGCGACGGAAACGTTCAGCGAAGCAATGCGGCCGGCGACCGGAATCCTGACTAGTGCGTCGCAGCGCTCGGCGGTCAGCCGATGCAGCCCCTTCCCTTCCCCGCCCAGGACCAGGGCGGTATGCCGCGTGTAATCGCCCCCGCCGTAGAGCTGCTTGGCCCTCTCGTCGAGGCCATAGACCCAGAAACCGGCGTCTTTCAGTTGTTTCAAGGCACGGTTCAAGTTCTTGACGCGGCACACGGGCAGATATTCGATGGCGCCGGCCGAGGCCCGCCGGGAGGCGCGCACCACGTCAGAAAGGCCAAACTCGCATCTCCGGGCTTGCGCCCGGAGCCAGTATTAAGCTTTGAAGATTATTGCCCAGCTTGGCACTGTCACTGACAAGCCGGTCCGATACGTGATCAATCGTGAACGTACAACCCCAGAAGCGCCAAGACGATTCAGTCTGGATCACCGCTCACTCGTATCTGAGGGCTTCCAGGGGATGAACCTCTAAAGCGCGGCGAGTGGGCACCCAGCATGCCAGCAGTGCGACGCCTACGAACAACAATCCCACTCCGATTAGGGTGGCTGGGTCGGTTGGCTCCACTTCAAACAGGAACGATCTCAGCACGCGCGACAGCACCAGCGCGCCAGCAAGCCCGGCGACCACGCCGCCCGCGATCAGCCGGAAGCCGTCGGAAAGAATCAGCTTCCGAATGTCCCGCCGCTCGGCGCCGACCGCGGTGCGAATCGCGATCTCATGGCGGCGGGAGGCCACCGACAGCGAGAGGGGGTCCGTTTCGGTTCGGATCATCAGCTCCCAACTGAACACGCGCTCTTGCCAGAGTGAAGTGTAGATCTCCGGCACGGCCTGCTGAGTCAGGTCGTCGGAGCGGCTGTTCGCCACGACGCCGATGATTTCCGTGGGGGGACCATCGCGCCCGCGCATCCAAAGTGTTTTCCCGACCGCAATGGTGTCGGGAAAGTAACGATCCACGAACGCCTGGTTGATGACAGCGACGCTGGGCGCCTCTTTGTTGTCGCTGGAACGGAAGTCCCGCCCGTCGGAAACATCCAGACCGAGGAGCTCGAAGTAGCCCGGCGTGATGGAGCGTACCGCCACCGAGATCTCATCACTCACCCTGCCAGCGGCGGCTTGTCCTTCGATTGCGATCCTGCCCGGCCAACTGTTGCCGGTAAGTGGAACGCCCCAGGCGAATGCGGCATGCTGGATGCCGGGAAGCGCGGACACGCGCTCCAAAGCCCGGACGTGGAAATCGGACAAGCTTCTCTCAACGTTGGTGACGCTCATCGTCAGGACGTGCGATGTCTCGTATCCCGACTGTACGTTGGACAGATTGATCATGGTTCGAATCAGCAGGCCGGCCCCCACGAGCAATACCAGCGTCAGCGCCGTCTGCGCTATCGTCACCGATCGCAAGAGGCGCCGTTCACCTCGACCCGCGGTGCTTTTCGGTCCGGCAGTCTTGAGCACCTCCATCGGGGCGAGTCGGGAGGCGCGGTATGCCGGGATGAGTCCGGCGAGCATAGCAGCCACGATCGCCAAGCCGAGTCCGCAACCCAGGACCGGCCATCCGGCGGTCACGGCGTCAAGACGAGGGATGGCATGCCCGCCGATCAGCTTGAACACCCAGACCACTCCAAGCGCCAGGCCGGCGCCCAGCCCTCCGCCCGCCAGCGCGAGTAGCAGACTTTCCGCGGACGCTTGCCGGAACAGCCCTGCGCGACCGGCGCCGAGGGCGCTTCGCACGGCGTACTCCTGCTGGCGTTGCACACCGCGCAGCAGCAGCAGGGCCGCCACATTCCCGCAGGCGATCAACAATACGAGCGCGGCCGCGCCGAACAGAGGCAGCAGGATGCGCTCGCCATCGCGGTTGAATTCGGCGGTGAGGGATTGGACTTTGGGCGTGAGCCCAACTAATTCCGGGTCGGCTTGCGCCTGCCTTTGGGCGATGAGGGCGAGCTCGGCTTGCGCCTCCTCCGGCGTCACGCCGCTTTCGAGACGCCCCACGACGTTCCATCGTGCCCGCTTAAGCCGCTCTGGGTTCGGCGCGGCCGGAAACCAGGCATCAACCAGCGCGTTCACGTCGTAGTTTGGCTCTTGCGCATTGTTCGGCGATGGCAGAAACCGAACGCTGGGTGGCATAACGCCGATGACCGTGGAAGGTGTTTCCTGGCGGCTGACGCGGATCGTCTTGCCCAGGATGTTCGTATCACCATTGAACCTGCGCTGCCAAAACTCATAACCGAGGATGACGACCCGCTCCGCCGATGGCCCGTGTTCCGATTCCAGGAAGGTCCGTCCCAATACGGGTTCGAGTCCGACCACGGAGAAGTAGTCGCTCGTCACCTGTAGCCCCTGGAACCATTCCGTATTTTCGGGGGAGATCAGATAGTTCCATGTGAAGTTGTACGCGGCGATCGCCTCAAACGACTCCGCCTCGGTTTGCCATTCCATCCATTGCGCGGCGGGCCAGGTGCCCCTGTTTTGTTGGCCGTCGGTGCGCGCGGACCGAACCAGCACGAGCTGCTCCGGCTGCGGGTAAGGCGGCGGCGTCAGCAGGACGCCTTGAATGAGGCTGAAAACCGCCGAGGTTGCGCCGATGCCAAGAGCCAGCGTCAGGACGGCGATCAGGGTGAAGCCGGGCTGCTTCAGCAGCATCCGCGCGCCAAACCGCAGGTCTCGAAACATTTCATCCTCCCGGGATTCTCCTAGTTTAAGACGATCGGACTTGTTCGGGATTTGGCGGCTCTGTTGCATCTCGCGACCGGACTCGCTTCCGGTTAGCCGAACTCTCGCCCTGGCTTGCGCGGACTTCCGAGCCGCGATTGTTCTCCCGCTGCCGCACCACTTCAAAGAGAACGATTCCGGCGGCGACGGAAACGTTCAGCGAAGCAATGCGGCCGGCGACCGGAATCCTGACTAGTGCGTCGCAGCGCTCGGCGGTCAGCCGATGCAGCCCCTTCCCTTCCCCGCCCAGGACCAGGGCGGTATGCCGCGTGTAATCGCCCCCGCCGTAGAGCTGCTTGGCCCTCTCGTCGAGGCCATAGACCCAGAAACCGGCGTCTTTCAGTTGCTTCAAGGCACGGTTCAAGTTCTTGACGCGGCACACGGGCAGGTATTCGATGGCGCCGGCCGAGGCTTTAGCAACCGCTTCACTCAGCGGAGCGGAGCGCCGTTCGGG
Organism: Bryobacterales bacterium; assembly: GCA_965226185.1. Lineage (GTDB taxonomy): Bacteria > Acidobacteriota > Terriglobia > Bryobacterales > UBA6623 > CBDCYS01. The sequence continues at coordinate 1,368,238 of CBDDCT010000006.1, read as the reverse complement.
AACGACTACCGCGTCGGCTCCAGCGGCATGGGCCGAGCGAAGTATGGCCCCCAAGTTGTGGGGATCTTCCACGCCGTCGAGAACGACGATCAGCCCTGGCTTGGCAAGCTTCTCGAGGACTTCGTTCAGCTTCGCGTAGGTTGCGGCCGAGCCGATCGCCGCGACGCCTTGGTGGTTCTTGCCGCCGACGAAACGGTCGAGGGCTTCGCGTCCTTCGAAGCGCACAGGTACTCCCGCCTGGCGGCAGTCATCGATGATCGCTTGCAAACGCGGGTTCTTCCCGCCGCGAACGACTAGCACGCGCTCCAAATGGCGGCCGGAGCGCAGTGCCTCAGAAACGGCGTTGATGCCGGACAGGCGGTCTGTCTTCACCTCCCGGCCTCCGTGCCACGGCGAAAAAAGGGTACAGAAAGCTGTGAAAAAATGCTGGGACAGCCAGCCGCGGCCAAATGGGTTACTGATAAACAAGGACCTGGAAGTAGCCGCTTGTGGCAGTCCCCGATTTTTTCACAGCTTCCAGCCACCGATTTTTCGCCGCCCAACCGTGTTGGAAAGAAAGCGGTGCAACGAGCGAAAATCGGATGGCAGTCCCCCTTTTTCGCCTCACGGCGGGCGACCAGGCGCGCCCGCCCCGGTTGAAAGCGGCGGCGCAAAGGCTTATGATGATCGCTGTCCACCCCAACCATCGTATCGGAGTCCAGCCATGAGATTACTTCTAACTATAGCCTTCGCCATCGCTCTAGCCTGCACGCTCGCAACCTCCGCTCAGGGTCAAATTCTTTCGTTAAGCCGGGACGAGATGATCGAGCTGACCAAGCTCAACCCCTACGAGCGTTTTCCGGACGGGCGTCCGAAAGTTCCCGACGCACTGCTGGAACGTGTCGCCAAGCTATCGATAGAAGAAGCCTGGGGAGTCCTGCGCGGCGAGGGTTACAGGCGCCAGTACGCGGGTGATTTTCAGATCCTCCATCCCGGCAAGACGCTGGTCGGTCGCGCTGTCACGGCGCAATACTTGCCGCTGCGTCCCGACCTCAAGGAGTTTGTTGACGCCGACGCCAAGGCCAAAGGAATGTCCGACCGGACGACCCAAAAGGTCATCGACGTCCTGCAAAAGGGTGATATTCCGGTCGTTGACCTGATGGGCGGGGCTGCGGGACACAACTTCGGAGGGGACAACCTGGCGGCCGCGATCTACGGGGCCACCGGGAAGGGCGCGGTCGTCGACGGAACCATACGCGACTTGCAGGGGACCTACGATTTGCCGACGCAGATCTACTTCCGCAAACCCCACCCTGCAGCGGTGAGCGGAGTGGTCGTGGTGGGAATCAACATCCCGATACACGTTGGGCACGCGGCCGTGCTGCCGGGCGACGTTGTTTTGGGCGACCGGACCGGCGTCATGTTTATTCCTCCGCACCTGGTCGAAAAGGTCCTTGACCGGGCCGACCTCATCCACATCAAAGACGACTGGACGAAAAACAAATTCCTCACCGGCAAGCACAAGGCCAGCGACCTTTACGGCGGTCCGTTGAGCCCGGAGCTGCAAAAAGAATACGACGCTTACAAGAAGAAGCGCATAGCCGAAATCAAGAAGGCTCAGTGACCTGCTCGCCGCACGAGCGTGCCGGAGCCATAGCGCAGGCCTGACGTGGCGCAAGCACTCTTGCTTGCCGCGTCGAGACTTATCTCGACGCTTGGCCTCGGATGGCTACCCGTGTTCCAGCTAGGCAGAGCAAGACATTCCGGTGGCGGTGCTCTCGCGGCAGCTTCGGCGAACCAACAGAGATTTGGGTAGCCCGATCCACGCAAGAGCCGGCATGAGTGCCGGCTCGGCAAGCTAAGAGCTTGCGCCACGTGCCGGCAACGTCGACATGTCAGACCAACCTCGTATGCCAGACCGAACCCGTTGTAATTGGGCCAAGACTCCGATCGAGATCGATTATCACGACCAGGAATGGGGCGTGCCGCTTCACGATGACCGGAAGCTGTTTGAGTTCCTGATCCTCGAAGGGGCCCAGGCCGGCCTAAGCTGGGTGACCATCCTCAAGAAGCGAGATGCCTACCGGCAAGCCTTCGCGGGCTTCGAGGTTGCGAAGGTGGCGCGCTTTCGCCCGGCAAAGGCCGGCAGCCTGCTGCGGAACCCTGGGATCGTCCGCAACCGCCTCAAGATCGAGTCCGCGATTCGAAACGCCAAAGCGGCGATGGCTGTTCAGAAGGAGTTTGGCTCGCTGGACGCCTATCTGTGGCAGTTCGTCGGCGGCAGGTCGATCCGCAATGCTTGGGAAAGCTTGCAGCAGGTTCCCGCCACCAGCAATGAGTCCGACGCCCTGAGCAAGGACCTCAAGAAGCGCGGGTTCAACTTCGTGGGATCGACGATCTGCTATGCCTTCATGCAAGCGGTCGGGATGGTCAACGATCATACGACCGACTGCTTCCGTTGCCAAGAGCTGGTCGGCGACCGTTGAGATTGTTGTTTGCCGGTTTTTGGTTTTCTTCGCTCAAGCTGTTAACCCGCCGGGCCGCTGAATCGTTATGGAGGTGAGATCGCGTTCTGATGGATCCAGCCGGGCTGGTCGAGCGGCCCTCACAGCGGTTCACGGAAAGCGTAAAGATTGCAAGGAGGACTTGTTATGGACCCAGGAGTAATTGGAACATTGGTACCTTTCGCGGCTTTCGTAATGGTCGTATTCATCGTGTGGTTTGGAACTCGCGAAAAACAGGCAAGAGTTCAAGCACGAACCGAGCTTCATAAGCACCTGCTGGACAAGTTTGGTTCGGGAACCGAACTGGCCCAGTTTCTCGAAACCGAAGGCGGGAGAAAAATGATCGAGGACCTCGGAACGGACCACGTAAGCCCGAAGGAACGCGCCCTGAAGCACATAAGAGCCGGGTTTATCATGCTGTTCTTAGGGATAGGTTTTCTGGTAGCGACATACAAAGTATCGCCATTGGTGATCCCGGGTACATTGTTCATCGCATTGGGGGTCGGCTTCTTGATCGCGGCGTTCGTCTCTCTGCGGCTGTCCAAGAGCTGGGAAGCGGACGACGAAGGTAGCAAGCCCGATGGGCCGACGACCGCGGGGTCACAAAGCTTGGGCGGTTCCAGCATCACCTGACCCCCCGGACGACGATGCTGGGGCACATCTCGGATCTTCGATGGGAAGCCGACTTGTTGATGTTCTCGGGTCGGCGGGAGTTGCTTGGTCACAAACACGGTAAACTCGGATGACGCTCCGCCACGCAGCCCTGTACAATTCTTCGATGCAGGGGGCCTCGATGCAAGTCGCCTCGATCGAGGTCATGCCAGCGGCCACTCACAGCCCAGCGGCTGGCCGGATGATGGATGAAGCCGCGTTCCAGGTCTTCTATCAAAAGACAGCGCCGGGACTGCGGTCCTACATTCATCGCTCGGCGGGCAGCGCTGATTTGGCGGACGACATATTGCAAGACGCGTTCTTGAAGTTCCTGCGGGTAGCACCGGGAGATCTCGAACCCTCGGAACAGAAAGCGTATCTGTACAAGATCGCCAGCAGTCTTTTGGTGGACCACTGGCGCCGTTTGAATCGCGAACAACGCTGGGACTGGAAGGCCTTCGCCGGCAAGCAGAAGACAACCGAGGCCAAAATGGAGCTCGGCCACGACTTGTCAAGAGTCTTCCAGACCCTCAAGCCACAGCAGCGATCGTTGCTTTGGCTGGCCTATGTCGAGGGCTTTGAACATCGCGAGATTGCCTCGATGCTCGGGCTGCGGGAGAACAGCGTCAAGGTGTTGCTGTTTCGCGCGCGGCGTAAAATGGCGGATACCCTGAGGGAAAAGGGTCTCGGCCCGAAGATCAAAACCGCGGAGGTAAGGTCATGAACCCAGCCCCTTCCTCGAAAGGATGTCCACAAGAAGCGAGTGTGTCAAGGGCTGCAAGGACGGGCCAGTGGGACGACGCACTCGAGGCGCACGCCGCCGCGTGTCCGGCATGCGCCGAGGCCGTGCTGATCAGCAACAGTCTGCGCGCGATTGCTCGCGAGAGTGAGGATCACAAGCCCCTGCCCGATCCCTATCTGGTGTGGCTCAAGGCGAAGCTGACCGAACGTCAGGTGGCGAGCCAGCGGGCGGCGAAGCCGTGGGATTTGGCCGAAGCGCTAGGCCAATGCGTGGTGGGGGCCGTACTGGCTGGCTGGCTGCTGGCGGAGTGGCCTTCGATCCAGCAGCGGCTGACGGAATGGATGCCTTCTCGCCGGCTGGAGGACTGGTCGTCAAGCTGGTCGCTGATGAGCTCCGCGGTGAGCTTCCCGCCGTCTTTGGCGTTCTGGACGATCATCGGATTGATCTGCTTCGTTACCTTAATGGCCGCGGAACCGCTGTTCGGTGAAGACTGACCGCAATCCGCCCATAGGACAACAATTTGCGTTGCATCGTTGTTGTCAAACACCCGTAGGGTCTCTCGCGAGCCCTGCTTATGAAGAAGCTCCTATTGGTTGCGTTGCTGCTGGCCGCGCTGTATTGGGTCGCGCGGCATCCCTATGTAAGCTGGCGAATCGGCTGATCAGATCACCATGAAGCTCAACGGTGAACTTTCCCAGAACGCCTGGACCGGCATCCCGGAAGAACTCGGGGTCCCCTTTGGCATGACGGGCTGCTTCCGGCGGAGGGGCGTCTGAACCGGCGGCCATTCCGTGGCATGCTGAATCGGCTCGTGGCGGTTCCAGCGCCGGCGGCAAGCCTTCGGGCGAGCCCGAACGGGACGACCAGGCGGCTTTCAACGGTTAGAGCGAAGCGGAAACGCGCATCGAAAGTGAAGGAGGGCGAGTAGGGCGAGAACCTGATTGTTTCGCAGCCGACGCTTCGGTTACAATGGCCCTGCCGGGATGGTCAAAATGGAAATCCTGGTTGTAAGCGACAGGTTGCAAGCGATAGGACGAACAACAATGCTCTTGTCAAGCAGCCAGCGTCGAGGAGTGGATAAAGGTCGTTTCATGGTGACCAACGAGTACCGATCGCAACGAAGTGAGAGGCGCGAGTAAATGAACTCCATGTCCAAAAAATTCAATGCCCGTGTTCCTTGGCCCTTCCGCCTGTTGCTGTTGATAGGTATTGGCTTTTGCTTGAAAGAGGTGGTCATTGCTTCCATTTATAGCGGTTGGGCGGTGACCAGGAAACTAACGGATCGCGCCACCGTTTGCCCCTGGTCGCGCGTGGCCTCGTATTACTTCGATCTGGTCTACCGGGACAAGCAACTGAACGTCTACGAGCAGTTCCATTCCGTCGTCGAAGTCGACGAGGACCTGGGATTGAAGCTGATTTCTTCCCCGGCCAGGTCGTTCTGGATCACTGAAGCCGACGGCGCTCGAGGATTGGCTGACCTGCGTGCCGAGCAGGACTTCGTCGCCCACAGGAACCCGGAGTCCGCGGTCCGCGAAGGCGACATCGTGCTCGACTGCGGTGCGCACGTGGGCGTGTTTACCAACAAAGCGCTGGAGCTCGGGGCGGCGAAAGTGATCGCCCTCGAGCCCAACCCGGCCAATGTGGAGTGCTATCGCCGCAATTTCGAGAAAGAGATCGCTTCCGGCCGGGTCATACTCGTGACAAAGGGCGTCTGGAGTCATGAGAAAACCATGCGGCTGTTTTCCGGACCATCAACAGCTCACGATAGCCTTATGAGATCGCTCGACGGATCTGGAGTAGAGATTTCGGTGACCACGATTGACCTGCTCGTCGAAGAGTTGGATCTTCCCCGAGTCGATTACATCAAGATGGACATCCAAGGAGCGGAAGAAGGGGCCCTCAAGGGCGCACGGGCAACACTTCGGCGGTTTCGTCCTCGATTGATGATTGACCGTGATCGAAGGGATGACATTCGCGTGCTCCCGGGAATCATACATCAGGCAAACCCAGACTATGAATTCATCTGTGGCCCGTGCGAGCCGTTGCTGGAAGACTCCAGCATTCTAGCCCCGCACGTCTTGTTCTACAGATAGGCGATCCAAAGGCTTCGTCACTGGTCACCCAGGCCGCCTCGGCCAAGCCATCAAAGCTGATTCGGATTTGGATTAGCTTTCGACCTGCCGGCAGGCCATATCTCCGGCGAACATGCTGGATGCAGTTCTTCCGGGCAGCTCCCTCTCGATCGTCCTACGAATGCGGCAGATGAGTGTAACAATGCCCGCCCGGAAACCGCCTTGGTCGTGTGGAGCGCAGGTTTTCGGGCGTGCCCTAGAAATAGGCGGACTCCCGGAAGTCATCTGCTGTAATATGAAGGTACGACTTCTCGGTGGGCAACCGAGTTTCTTGCGGCCCATGCACAGTGGGCAGCGATTGACGAAGCCTGGAGGTGTCCCATGACAGCGGCGGTGTTGCTCTTATTGGCGCTGCTCCCCCAGCTAGTCGACCGCACAAAGGAACCGATACAACTCGCGCCCCCCTCGCGCGAGCTTTCTTACGAAAAGCGGGCTGACATCTTCATGGCCCGCAAGATGTATCGGGAGGGGGTCGAAACCTACCAACTCGCCCTCAAGCAGCAAGAATCTCCTCACCTCTACAACAAGCTGGGGATTGCCTATCATCACCTGATGATGTTCCCCAACGCTACAAGGTCGTACCAGAAGGCGGTCAAGCTCGACAAAGAACATTCTCTGGCGATCAACAATCTGGGGACGGTCTACTACGCGCAAGGGAAGTACAAGAAAGCGATTCGACAGTACAAGAGGGCTCTCGAGGAAAGGCCGAATTCCGCTTCCATCCATAGCAACCTCGGCACGGCCTACTTCGCGCGCAAAAAGTACAAAAACGCCACTGAGGAATACCTTCAGGCCCTGCTGTTGGACCCTCTCGTCTTCGAGCGCCGCAACACGGTGGGCACCTTGCTGCAGGACCGCAGCGTCCGGCAGCGGGCTCAATACAACTACTTCATGGCGAGGATCTACGCCTCGGCGCAGTCGTTCGACAAGTCGTTGCTCTATTTGCGCAGGGCGTTTGAGGAAGGCTACAAAAAGCGCAAGAAGATTGCCGAAGACCCGGTTTTCGCGCCGCTACTGGAGAACCCCGTATTTCAGCAGCTTGTTTTTTCCGATCAGCGTACCGCCCAACTGCGGTAACCGTCCGCTGGCCGGGCTGCTCCGGAGTCCGGTCTATTTCATCGTCTCTTGCCGCACCGTGATCGAATCGATGTAGCCGGGATCGAGGTCATAACCAAAACCGGGCGCCTCAGGCGCTTTGATCGTCCCCTGAGGGCTCACCTCGACCGGTGGCTCGACGATGTCGCGCGTCCAATAGCGCTTGCTGGCCGATACGTCACCGGGAAGCGTGAAGTTGGCGAGCGTCGAGAGGGCGATATTGTGGGCGCGGCCGATGCCGCTCTCGAGCATGCCGCCGCACCAGACCGGTATGTGATGGGCGCGGGCGATGTCGTGCACCAGCAGCGCCTCGGAAAACCCTCCCAGGCGGCCGAGCTTGATGTTGATCACTCCGCAGGCCTGCATTTCGATGGCTTGCTCGGCGTGGCGGGCGCCGCGGATGCACTCGTCCAGGCAGATCGGCGTTTTGATTCGGCCTTGGAGTTTGGCGTGGTCGATGATGTCGTCGTGGGCGAGCGGCTGCTCGATCATCATCAGGTTGAATGAATCGAGTTGCCTCAGGTGCTCGGTGTCGCCGAGCGTATAGGCCGAGTTGGCGTCGGCCATGAGCTGAATCTCGGGAAACTTCTCGCGGACGGCGTCCATGACGCTCACATCCCAGCCGGGCTTGATCTTGACCTTGACGCGCTGGTAGCCGGCGGCGATTTCGCGCTCGATCAAGCCGAGCAATTGCTCGATGGAATCTTGTATCCCGATCGAGACGCCGCAGGGAATCTCGGCCCATGTGCCGCCGAGATGTTTCCAAAGGGGAATGTTGCGCTGGCGGGCCTCGAGATCCCAAATCGCGGCTTCGAGTCCGCCGCGAGCCATGTTATGACCGCGGATGTGGGCAGTGCGGGAGGCCGTTTCCGCGGCGCTGCCTAGTTGCTGATGAAGCAGTTGAGGGGCGACGAAGTCTTTCAGCAGCAACCAGGCGGCGTCGGTCCATTCTTCGTTGTAGAAGGGTTTCTCACCGGCGGTGACCTCGCCCCAGCCGCTGATGCCATCGCTGAGAACTTCGACCAGCAGGATTCGGCGCTCGGTCGTGCGGCCAAAGCTGGTCTCGAAGAAATGGACCAGCGGCATGCGGATTTCGCGGAGCGTGATGCGGTCGAGGGTCATTTTACGTTGAGCCGTTATCCGTTGAGCCGTTGAGCCGTTTTCTGTTGAGCTGCCGCGCCGCTCTCGTTAACCCGTTTCTCCGCGGGGCCTTCTCCGTGCGCCGGTTACAGTTTGGCCATCTCGAAGATGCCGGCGCCGCCGCTGATCTGGTAGCCGACTACGGTGAGTCCCTTTGCCAGGTGATCCTGAAATTCCTCCCGGACTCTGGTTTGAATCTCTCTTGCTTTCCAAGCTTCAGTTTCGCGCAGCCCGGCAATTTCCGAAGGAATCTCGATCGTTGCCGCGATGGCGGGGGATTCGAGCGGCGGGCCGCCGATGGTCCTTTCGACGCGCTCGCTTGTGACGTGCCACTCGGCGACTAGCCGGTCGGTCGGCAGCCCGCCGTGAAGGCGGCTCGATGTGATGCCGTACTGGTTGGGCAGAAAGTGGCGCACAACGACTCCGAGGCGCTCGATGTTGAAGTACGCGTTTCGAATCTCAAGCGGGTCGAAAGTCCACTCGATCAAGTCGATGCCGACCTGGACGGCTTGTTGCCGTTGCAAAAGCTTTATCCGGCGCCCAATCCCGCGATTCTGGTATTCAGGCAACACGCCGGTCATGTGGCTGTGCCAATACGGCCTGCCCCCATCCTTCACGCCCGGAAAGGTAAGACTGAAACCAATCATTCGCTCGCCCAGAAAAGCCCCTAGCACAAGCCCGCCGATCTCCTCCGCCACGGCGCACAGGCGCGGCGCGACGCAATCGGTTTCCGAGAAGCCCCACACTTGCTTTTGCACTTCAACCGTGGCATGGAAATCGGCGTGGCCGGTGAGCACGCGAATCTCGATAACGAGATCATCCATTGGCTTTTCCATGCTTGGCAGTTCCGCGGCCGGTATTTCCTGGTTTCGGGGCGCCGAGCTCAATGTTTCTTGGCCTGCTGCCACAGCTCTTCCATTTCTTCCAGATCGGCGGACTCCATCGGCTTCCCTTGTTCGTGGAGCCGGCGTTCGACATACCCGAAACGCTCACGAAACTTCGCGTTCGCCCGCCGCAGCGCCAGTTCCGGGTTCACTTTCAAGTGTCGTGCGATGTTGACAACCATAAAGAGCAGGTCGCCGACTTCTTCTTCCATGCGGCCGGCGCGATCCGCGGTTGGCAAAGCCCGAGCTTGCTGAACCTCCTCGATCTCTTCCTCGAGCTTGCCGATCAAATCGTCGAACCGCCGCCAGTCAAAGCCAACCTTAGCCGCTGCTTTGCCAATCTGGCGGGCCTCGAGCATGGCCGGCTGGGAGCGCGGAACGTCCTGGAGGATAGACTCGCCGTTCGTTGTGCCAGGGGTGTCCTTGAGCCGTTTTTCCTCCGCCTTGATTTGTTCCCAGCGGTGCAGCACCTCGCCGGAGGTATTCGCGGACTCATCGCCGAACACGTGCGGATGCCGCCGGATCAGTTTTTCATTGATGCTGGAAAGCACGTCGTCGATCGTAAACTTGCCATCTTCCGATGCGATTTGAGCTTGAAAGACGATCTGGAGTTGCAGATCGCCCAGCTCTTCAGCAAGTTGCTTCCAGTCTTTCTTCTCGATCGCATCCAAAACTTCGTAAGTTTCTTCAACGGCGTAGGCGCGCAAGGTTTCAAGGGTTTGTTCGCGGTCCCAGGGACATCCGTCCGGCCCACGCAGGCGGGCCATGATTTCGACGAGTCGCTGGAAGTTGGCCGGCATGGTTAGGATCGGTTAAGAACCATTTAGGATAGCCGAGCGGCAGGGGGTAGGTACGGCCGAAATCTGCTGGTAGGGTGAAACTTTCGTTGCGTCGCTGTCGTCAAGAACCCGTCGTCTAGCCCGCAGCCAAGAACCCGTCGTCAATCTCCTGTGCTACCCGGGACATAGTGAACCGTAGCGCAGGGCTCGTAAGAGACCTGCGGCCTTTTTCAAGAACGCAGGTCTCTTACGAGCCCTGCGCTACGGATTCTTTGGAACGCTTTCGAAGACAACCGGAATCCATGCGGCCGAATTTCGCGTACAGGTAACGCGTACAGCTCCGGCCACAACCTGCTAGATTCTTACCGAGGAGACGACGATGACCGTGCGTGATTCCGCCGCTACAACTCAGGCGGCTTGGTTCCAGAGAATGTTGGGGCTGGTTGTTGCGCTCGCGTCCGTTGCCGCCGCCGCTGCCGCGCCGGCTGCCGACCAGCAGTTTGAGCAGCTCAGCGAGCGTTACCTGGACGAGTTTCCAGCTCTGTCACCAGTTTCAGCGACGCGGCTGGGCGACCATCGCTTCGACGGCAAGCTGGCTGAGGTAGGAGAGCAGGCACGCCGCCAGGAGGCCGCGTTTTACCAGCGCTACCTGGACGAGTTAAGCCGCATCCAGCGCGATCAGCTTTCCCGAGCCAATCAAGTCGACGCGACACTGCTCGAACACCAGCTCCGCGCCGACCTGTGGCAGCTCGAAGAGCTGCGCGAGTGGGCCTGGAATCCGCTCGTCTACACAAGGCTCACCGGCAGCGCCATCTACGGGCTCATGGCACGGGATTTCGCGCCATTGCGCGAGCGGCTGAATAGCGCCGCGATGCGGCTGGAGCAGTTTCCGCGCCTGCTAGGGCAGATCCGCCAGGAGCTCAAGCCCTCCAGTGTCCCCAAGATTCACGCCGAGACCGCCGTCAAGCAGAACCGCGGCGTTCTCTCGATCCTGACTCACATGGTCGAGCCGCGGCTGGGTTCTCTCCCCGCAAACGAACAGGAGCGTCTTCGGGAAGCGATAAAGACGGCCGGCGCCGCCATCGACGAACACCAGCGATGGCTCGAAAAAACAGTGTTGCCAAAGGCCGATGGGAGCTTCCGCATTGGAGCGGAAACGTTCGACAAGAAGCTAGCGTTTCGGCTCCACTCCGCCATGACGCAGGCGGAGATCCGGCGGCGCGCCGAGTCGGAGCTAAGGCGGGTTCGCGATGAAATGTACTCGATAGCGAAAGGAATCTACCGGCGCGAGTACGAATACACCGAGCTGCCCGAAGCCCCCTCGAAAGCCTACAAGCAGGCGATCACGCGGGCGGCTTTGGAGGTCGCCTACCGGCAGCTCCCTCCCCGCGACAAGATGGTCGAGACGGCCAGAGAACAGCTTGATCAAACGACCGAATTCGTTCGTCAAGCGGGCTTCGTCAGCGTGCCGGACAACCCGGTCGAAATTATCGTCATGCCGGAGTTTCAGCGGGGCGTCTCGCTGGCTTATTGTGATTCACCGGGGCCGCTCGATGCCGGGCAGAAGACGTTCTACGCGGTGGCGCCTCTGCCGCAAGACTGGACCGAGCAGCAGGTGAATTCGTTTCTGCGCGAGTACAACGTGTTTTCATTGCAGAACCTGACCGTTCACGAGGCCATGCCGGGCCACTATTTGCAGATCGCGCATTCGAACCGCTACCCGTCGACATTGCGTGCGGTTCTCTCCTCCGGTGTCTTTATTGAGGGTTGGGCGGTTTATGCTGAGCACCTCATGGTCGAGCATGGCTACCTCGATTCGGACCCGCTGATGCACCTGATCGTTCTGAAATGGTACCTGCGAGGAATCGCCAACGCGCTGATGGACCAGGCGATTCACGCTGGATCGATGACGCGGGATGAGGCCATGAAACTGATGGTCGAGGACACGTTCCAAGAAGAGCGGGAAGCCGCCGCGAAATGGGTTCGCGCGCAACTGACGTCGGCGCAGCTTTCGACATATTTCGTCGGTTTCTTGCAGCACCTGGATATGCGAAACGAGGCCAAGGCTGCTTGGGGCGCGGACTATTCGGACAAGAGGTATCACGATACGGCGCTGTCGTTTGGTTCGCCGCCCGTGCCGTTTGTGCGGGCGCTGCTGCTGGATTTGCCGATTCCGGAGTAGCAGACGGATGGCCGGCTGGGAAACTGGAGAATGGCGGCTGCCGCTGAGGAGATTCTTGCCAGAGTCCTTGAGTAATGGCCCGATGAGAGTGGCTCGTATGCTGCTTTGACCTCGCCAATTCCAACAGGAGAAGAGACGGACAACCCCACTAGCAGCCCGTGGCGCAAGTGGTTCGACGAAAAATGGGGACTGCCAGCGGGAGTTCGGGAGCTGTCCCCGATCTCCCCCCCCGATCTCCCCCGATCTCCCCCCGTTTTCTGAGACGATCCCCTCAAGGGCACCCCGCCGGAACCGAGTTGTCGAAGGTCACCACGGCGCCCGACAGGACCCCGCTCTCAGGGACCATGAGAATGGTGGGCGCGCGCAGAGTCACCCCTGGGGCTCCGGCTGTGATGAACAGAGCGGGCCCGAGCGTGATGGAGTTGCAGGCTTGGTAGAGGTTCGGTTGCGAGATCGTGTCGTTGGACAGGACCAGATCGTTCGGGATAACGCTGATCTCGACGTAGTGCACCGCTGTAGCATGAGGGCCTGACGGCATGACGAGGGAGTTAGTCAACGAGCTGCTGGGGTCGTTGCTGGTGCCGGTCCAGCTACCGACTTGCCAACCGGTGCTGGGACTCGCGGTGAGTTGGATCTGCTCCCCACTGTGATACCTCCCCGTGCTACAGCCGGAAGAGCTCGCCGGGTTGGCCGTGGGATCGCCACCCAACCCGGTGTGGGTCCGGGTGAGAAGGAAGCAGAACTCCACACAAGCTGAGCACTCCACACAAGCTGAGAACTCTGACGTGTTTCCCGAAGGGTCAGTGGCAGTCGCCGTCACCAACTGTCCGGCACTGACACTTACTGGGAGAGTCACGCCGAACGCAACCAGCCCATTGCTGTTCGTGGTGACGTCTCGCGATCCAAGGAAGATTTCCCCTTCTCCGTGACCTGATGAGTCGCATACTGAGTTGGAGAAGAACTCGATGCGAAAGGTTGTGTTGGGTGTGCTATCTAATGCACCTTCGACGATCGTCTCGACAGCGTTGGTCGTCACGCTAGTCAGATCTGGGAAGTTTTGAAGGGCGTTTGGTCCGGTATCTGCATCACCAGGGTCGTTCGGGGTGACTCCAAGAAACCCGAAGGCTATGCCCAGACCTCCGTTAGAGAAGATCGAGTTCGAGAGGATCGGGTTCGGGAGGAGGGTACCTCCTGCAGAAACTTGTACACCCGCGCCGCCGTTGTACGCGATGGTATTTCCCTCAATCAACACATCCCCGCTGCTCTGCGTCATTATTCCGTGCCCAAACAATACGGAAACGTTTGGCAGTGGACTTGAGCCCGAGGCGTCAGTTCCAATCAGATTGCCTTGGATTATGTGGCCAGATCCACTAAGGATCCCGAGGGCTATGCCGGCGGAGTTTCCTGAGAACAAGTTAGCGGAGGCCCCCCCGAGTATGTTGCCCGCGCCAGAGACAAGCGCTCCAACACCTCCGTTGCCAAGAATCGATGTCCCATTGAAGTCGGTCCCTACATAGTTGCCCTGAATCGTGTTTCCGTCCCCGCTAATTTGGAGGCCATGCCCTCCGTTCGATGAAACGAGGTTGCGGGCAGCAGCGGTCGTCCCACCGATCGTATTGTTACTTGCAAAGGACTCAATCGCGATCCCCTCGCCAGCGTTGCCAAGCGCAACAGTGCCAGTTCGGTCAGTTCCGATCAGATTACCCTCAATAAATGCACCGGTTGATTCCACCGTCATCCCCGTGTTTGACCCACGGTTGATCACCAGACCGCGCACGACGCAATTGGGTCCCCCCACCGAGAACCCATTGCCACCCAGGTTCGGCAGCTCCACACCTCCTCCAATAACGGTCACTGTGCTGTTAAGCGAAGCAGATTCGTCAAAAACGGAGAGAACACTGAACGAAATAGTGTCGGCACCGGCACTTGCTGCAGCTTCTGCTGCAGCAGCTCGTAAGGTACAGACACCGTTGCACTGACCGGTCTCAAAGTCGGTTTGTGTACTACAGATACCGTCACCTTCATTATCATCGGGATTCGAGCCACTGGAGTTCACAACGAAGCTGTTGACTGAGGCTGACACCAGCGCCACCAAGCTGTCGGGTCCATTCGTCAGCAGAACGAAGTCGGTGAGCCCGTCCTCATTCAAACGCATGGGTAAGGCAGAGATTACTTTTCCCTCGACTGGCAGATTCAGAGAATGGGTTGTTGAAGCGGCCGAGTTCCGTGCCAAAGCTGTACGTTCGGGAAACAACAACTTTCGCTTTGAACCGTCTAGGATGACGGGCGCCTCTCCCGACAGGTCCGGAAGTCGCGCTCGTAGCAGAAACACAGGGTTGTTGCTGAGGAGCGACCGGCGAGTTTCAGACGGCCGAATCAGGGGACGCAGCTCGATACTTCCCGACTGTGACACTTGTGACATTTGCGTTCGACGATCCAACGTTCCTGATTCACCTATGAGATTCGAAGAGGGGCCCTGCAAGGCTTGACGTCGCAGTGAAAACGGATGAATGTACTCGTGACCAGTTGCCGCACTCTCACGTACGCCACGAACACCGTAGATCCCGCTGTCTTCCAACAGAAGGTTGACCCCACGTGCAACGTCTGGTGCAAAGTTGCCGATTGAGAATGCTGCGATCTTGGATGGAAGCTGCAAAACTTCTGAGAACGGCGCGACTGGTAGTCGTGAGGAGAGGATGGAGCTTTCGCGTCGTCCATCCAGAATGAGCAGCCGTTGTTGGACCTGTATCCCTATGTCACCCACGTAATCTCCGTTGAAATCGGCGAGCACCAGAAACTCGGCCGGACCCGGCAACGCGAGTTCAACGGGGGCAGCTCCTAGTCCACCTTTGGCCGAGTCGAAAACCAGCAAACGAGAGCCGTTGGAACCGACGACACCGACGGCGATGTCAGCAGCTCCATCGTGACGGTTGATTTCACCGATGGCGAGAGACGTAACCCGCCCAGGCAAATCAATCGCGCGGGGAGGGCCTAGTAGGCCACTACCGTTTCCCCGGAGTAGGTAAAGCCGACTCCCGCCAAGTCGGCTTGCGATGATGTCAGCGTGTCCGTCCATGTCCAGATCTGCGGTGAATAGGAGCTCGGGAACGTCTAAAAGTTCAAATACTCTTGCATCCGGCAAGAATGGGATCGTGGTGAACGTGCTCTGGGCTTTTCGGTCTCGCGCTTCGGCCGTATTCGGGTAAATCGCGTCGACGTTTCCCCGGTGCAGTGTCAGGAATCCGCCAGCCGAGGAGATGTAACCGCACACTAGATCTGGCACGCCGTCCTCGTCGAAGTCAGCAGAGGCCAAAGTAATCGGCCTAGTGAGACTACTAGCTAATTCGTTGATGTGTCGTTCAGTACCGGTGAAACGGGTAGGTATCTCGCGAAATATTCGCAAATGCGAGAGCGGGTTCTGGCTTGTAATCGGTCGTGCTGAGAGACGAGCGTTGTACGAAGCATCCTGGGCTGCCGCCTTTTCGTAAAATCTACTGATAAAGATCAGGACGCTAGCTAAGGTGAGAAATACAAGGATGCCACGTTTAGTCAAGCTTGAACGAAGTCGCATTAGCCTTTCTCAGAGCGAAATTGACACCGAATACTTATGTGATGCGGCACGCCCGCCAACACCACCCGGGCCATCCGAGCCATTTGGTTCGCGGTGAGAATTGCTATTTTCGCACAGTTCGCGCTCGGTGAGCCGAGGTTCGGGAGCTGTCCCCGATCGTGCCGTCCCCGATCGTGCCCCCCTTCGGTCCGGGGAAATAGAAAATAGGGGGACAGCAGGTGTTTCTCGAAACCTGCAGCGCCAATTATTCCCATCCAGGTGGTTTGAGAGCAAGGAAAGAACCGCTGACAATCGACATAGAGATAGCTGTGGCTGTTGCCGTTAAGACTACCCACATAATCCCAAACTCGGCACCCACCAAGTCACTGTTCGGACCCCTAATAAAAGCGTGGCTTAGATATACAACCTGAATTATGCACTGCGGCGTGGACCTGAGGAGGGCTGAGCCGCAAGGGACCATTGGGGACCCCCGAAAACATGGGGTAAAAAGGTAGGCTGGCAAAGATCCCAGCTTCGCCAGCCAACCCCAAGGAGGTCACCCACATGGTTACCAGACGAAAACAGCATAGCTCCCAAAGGCCCGTCCAACAAGGCCCAGCCGTGACGGCCTCGCGGCCCAATAAAATCGGGGCTTCGACGCCTTACCACTTCCGCGGCAGGAAGCCGACTCCCTACGGCGGCTTGCTGCCGGTGGTCGGGAGGGCGCTGATCTGAGAGCCTGGCTATGCGCTATGCATAAAATTTTATGCACTAGCCGTAACACACTGGAAACACGTCACTTCCGAGCGAGGTTTTGACGACGCGGATTCTGGGCGGGAAGGGAAACCGGACACGGAGAAGTCAAAAGGCCAGTTGCCGAGCTACCACTACCACCTCACGACGACCGCCAACCCGCTACGAACGCAGCCACACTCGCAAAGTGAATCTGTGCATAATTCAGGTACAAGGGCTCCAACGAGTAGCGTTCCGAGGTTCAAAAACGACCACTTGAGATCGAATCGAAACTCGCTCGAGTTAGTCCAAACGGTGCGAATACCGCGCTTAGACCCGTCCTTTGAGCGTCGACTCCTTGCGAAGATCAAAGTGCTTCTGGACAGCAGCCACGCAACGTTGTACCTGAATTATGCACAGATTCGGCGTAGCCATCGCCGATGGAGTTGTGGCGGTAGCGGCAGTCGTGTCAACTCAGTGATTTAGCAAGTCGTCTTTTCCTCTGTTTCCCTCCCTGTTTGAGCCGCCTGCCAATCCCGGCGGGCAAAAGCGGGCGGGCAAGCGGCGTGTTCCCAGTACGTTGCGGCGAGTGCATGAAATTTTATGCATGGAGCGCCCCTCAACTCAGCGCACCCTCCACCACCGGCGCGAAGCTCGATCCCGGTGGCCCCATCGCCCGCAGCCGCCGCATCAGCCGTTCAAACAGGCCCTTTTCCTCATAATGATCGCTGTAGCTGACACCCGTTCTGCCGGCGTGCCGCCAGATCTTGGCCGCCACGAACAGAAAGCGCAGCCGCGCCGTCGCCAGGGTGGTGTGCCGCAGTGTCTCCACGCTGGCTTGGGCTTCGCGGTTGAACAGCAGCAGCCAGCAGTTGAGGTTGTAGGCCAGCATGGCCAGCTGAAAGTGATTGCGGTTCATGTCAAAGCGGCGCGAGGGATGGGCCGCCAGCCCGGCGTCGTTGTTGGCCTCCTTGATGAGGTTCTCGGCTGCGGCGCGCTGATTGTAAAACCACACCACCGCCGCGATCGGTTCGGCCAGGTTGGTGACAAACACGCGGTAGGTGTAAGCGCTGGTGGCAAACAGCTGGTATTGCTCGGCCGCGCCGGCCGCGGGTTCGTTTTCGTAACGCAGCGCCAGGAAACGACAGGCCCGCGCCCAGCCCTGCGGCTGGTAGAGGAATTCGCATTCCGCATCCGCATCGCTGTGGGGCGAGGGCTTCCAGGCCGCTTGCTGCAACTGCTCGACCAGCCGCCTGGTCTTGCGCGCCACGATGACGAACTGACAAGCCGCCTTTTCATAGGCCTCCACCGCCTCCCAGCAATAAAACCCGGAATCGGCCCGCGCCAGGATTTTCTTCACGCCGTGCGGCAAAGCCCGAAAGGCGCTCTCGAGGTGGGCGGCGATCTGCCGGCCCGTGGGCCGGTCGCCGTTGCGCAACCCGCCCATCAGGTATTCGCGCGTCTCGGCCAGGAAAGTCAGTATCGGCTGGTAGCTGCGCTTGCCCTTGTTCTTGGGGTTGTAACTCTTGCGCCCGCCCATCTGGCGGCCGTAGAGCGTGTGCACGGTGGTGTCGGTGTCCAGCGTCACCGTCTCCAATTTCACCTGGGCCGCGGCCCAGACTCGTTCCCGCAGCTGGCGCTGAATGGAAAGGATCTGCTTCGCCACGTTGAGGTGCAGCGAGGCCAGAAAGCGCCACAGCGTGGACTGCGGCGGCAGACGCGTCACTTGCAAGATGCCGGTCAAGATGGGGTCGCGGGCGATGAAGCGGAGTTGGTTCAGCCGCGCAAAGCCGACATAGAGGCCCAGCACGAGGGCCAGCACAAACTGGTAGAGGCTCATCACACGGGTGATTCGTTTGTTCGTGATGGTTTCTTCCAGCAGCGCCTGGAAGCCGAGTTTTTCGAGCAGGGTGGCGACGGGCAGCAAGCCGCCGTAGGGAGTCAGATTCTTGCCGCGGAAGTGATAAGGCGTGGCAGCCCCGATTTTATTGGGCCGCGGGGCCCTCGCGCCCCGGCCTTGTTTGACGGGCCTTCGGGAGCTATGCTGTTTTCGCTTGGTAACCATTTGGGTGACCTCCTTGGGGTTGACTGGCGAAGCTGAAATCTTTGCCAGCCTACCTTATTACCCCATGTTTTCGGGGGTCCCCCAAATGGCCCCTGGCGGCTCAGCCCTCCTCCGGTGCACCCCGCAGTGCATAATTCAGGTTGTACAGAAGTAGGAGTGCGAGGACCCATATAAAGGTGCTCACTTGCCTGCTTCCTGCGAAGCGGGTATCGAGATTCTGTGAGAGAAGAGACGGCTCGAAATCCACACCATTGTTGGCTAGTGGTAAAAACAACAGAAAACTCACAAACATTACTAGAACATCAACTAAATACCTTGATTGCACGCGTTTTTCGGGGTCTGGATTGTACGTAACCTGGAGATACCACAAGGAAATAACTGTCCATCGGATTGAAAGCAGAACAAAAATCGCAAAACGAACAAAAACGGCGTTCGGATCCAGGTCTGACCCAAGGCCATCTCCGGTCGCAAGAAGCGCTCCCGCCCCTTGAACGGCGATAGTCATAGCGATGCCCATGACAATAGTCAAGGGCAGCGTGTAGGGTGCTAGAAGCCCCATTTGCTCGTGACTCTGTAGACTGATCCCGGCCAGAGGTTGCCGTAGCGGCTGCTACCTTTTTCTCATTATAGCCCTGGCCAGTTTATCGATCAGCACATGCATGACGGGTACACACGCCACCACGGCTAGTGAAGTGAAGAATTCGAACCCACTCATGAACACCTTACGTTGCTTTACGTTGCCCTCCAGGCTGTTTGACATCTAGGCAACGTGTACGTGAAAGACGATATTGGGCCTGCCCATCGAAGCTCAGAAGGGCTTATGCTAGCAGCAAAGTCCTAGTTCAGTCAATAGCCCCCAGGTACTAAGAAAAACATCAAATCGTAATAGATCGATCCAGGGTACAAACTAGTACTCTGTGATCCCTCCTCTAAGCAGAACTTCTCATTTTAGCCAGTCCACAACACCCGGTTACAGCGTTACTGCAATCTCTACAACACCATTTAGCGCCCGTAGCCGCATCGCTATATAATACGACTATCGTCGATTTTTGGTTCATTCTTCTCAGTTTGTTTCAATGCCCTGTATTAACAATAGGTTGCAAGTCACTGCATCCAGAAGCGCGTTCTGTTTACGGAACAACTGTCTTCCAAGCGTACTTTGAGATGGCTTGTCGCTCGTCGACCTTAGAAAAAATAGGGACAGAGCGTGCGCCGGGATAAACCGGCGGGAAGGAGCGGATGCAAGAGCCGCACAGGAAAGGAATAGCGAACCATCCTGACCTCGAGTCATGCGTCGGCGTCCATGAGGACGCAGGCGAAGCGTTGACAGAGGCTGATGGGCTGATGGGGACGGCTGATGGGCTGATGGGGCTGATGGGCTGATGGGGACGGCTGATGGGCTGATGGGGACAGTCACCGGGTTTTATTGTCAACTTTTGCGGAATCGCCCGCAGCAGCCGCGAGCCGCGAACTCCCCACCCAACGGCCGAACCGGCTACCGACACGCCACTTTGGCCCCAAAACACCGCCCCCCCCCAGAACCGCAAATCACCCCAACTCAGTCACGGATAAATTGAAAATATAGTCCCTTTGTATTCAACAGGATTACCCGCCGCCCGCAAGGAATCCCAAGATCGACTTGTTATCCTAAAAGCGACAAGACCAACAATGACTCATTTGCCACAGAAAGCAAAGGACCACCATTCCACGGCCTCGGCGGGACCCAAAAGCCGGAAATCCTCTCACAGACTCTCAAATACTCTCATTGAAAAAAGCCAGCCCTTATAAATGAACAACTTACAACCAAACAGAAAAAGGCCATTGAAGCTCTTTTGCTAACGAATACGATCGATAGAGCGGCAAAGAGAGCAAATGTGAGTGAAGCATCCATTTATCGCTGGATGAAACAGAAAAGCTTCCAGACTGCCCTCAGAGCAGCCCGGCGGGACATTCTTGCCCACACCACCACCCGCCGCCATCGACGACATCATCGAACGACTCAAAACCCTCGAAGCGCAACGGCTGAGCCATCAGAATGGATAAGCCGCGGCAGAAAGCAACTTCAGAGCCGCGGGCGGAAGCCTGCGGTCAAGCGCCCGGAAGAGCCTGGTATGTGGCCGACCGGAGGTTTCCGCATCCCGGCCGCTCAGGTGCGCCCGCGCGCTCGACCACGGATACTGTTCGCCACATCCGGCCAAGCTGGCTCGGACCGGGTTGAGGTCGGCATAGGTCAGCGCTGTCACCAGATGATCGCGACCCAGTGCACACGAAAAGAAGCGATTCTGCCACAGGTGTCCGCCGCGGCCGTAGAGCCGGTTAAATCGCTTGGCATATCGCGAGTGCGTTCGCTGCATCGCTCGTGCCAGTGTATTTTGCCGCTCGGGCACGGCCACCAGGTGAACATGATTCGTCATCAGGCAGTAGCCGAGAATCCGTGGGCCATAGCGTCGGCTGTCTTCGCGGAGAGTTTCCAAATAGAATCGCCGGTCTTCGTCTCGCTCGGCGAGACCGAGTTCTGCGGTATCATTGCCGCAGCCTCCGGCGCACTACATGAACGGCCTCGAATGATAATATCGAGAGACGAACAAGCGTGGTCTCGCTGAAACTCATGTCAAACGAATTCGTCAATTCGCTTTTTGGATTGGATGGTCAGGTCGCCGTCGTGATCGGCGGTACCGGAGTGCTCGGCGGCGCGTTGTGCGACGGCCTCGCTCAGGCAGGCGCCTTCGTCGTTGTCGCCGGCCGGTCACAAGAACGCGGCGAAGCACGGGCCGCGACGATCCAGGGTCTGGGAGGCCAGGCCGGATTCACCGCCGTCGATGTTACCTCGCGGGCTTCGATTCAGGGGCTGCTCGACGCTACCCTCGCGGAGCAGAAGCGAGTCGACATCCTTGTCAACTGTGCCGGTGTCAACTCGGCGACGTCCTACGAAGAGATCACCGATGAAGATTGGGGACGGGTGCTCGAAACCAACCTCACGGCGACGCATTGGGGCTGCCAGATCTTCGCGCCTCAGATGGCGTCGCAGCCCGAGGGCGGGTCGATCCTCAATATCGGAAGCGTGACTTCGCACCTGCCCTTGTCGCGTGTTTTCGCTTATTCGGCGTCGAAGGCGGCGGTCGTCAACCTGACGCAAAACGTGGCGCGCGAGTACGGTGAGAGGGGAGTGCGCGTCAACGCGCTTTGCCCGGGATTCTTCCCCGCCGAGCAGAACCGCAAGATCCTCAGCAAAGAGCGCGTCGAAAAAATCATGAGCCAGACTCCGATGGCTCGTTTTGGCGAGCCCGAGGAACTGATCGGGGCTGCCATGCTGTTGCTTTCGCGCAAAGCCGGCAGCTTCATTACGGGGACCGCACTCTATGTCGACGGCGGTTTTACGGGGATGCGGTTCTGAGCGGTCTCGCGCACTAGGGAGCGCGGACTTCCGTCCGCGCCTCTGTCAGGTCGTCTTGAAAATTCCACGATGAGCGAAATACGCCGAACGTGTACGGTTGGGCTGGTCCAGATGACGGCTGAACGAGACCGCAAGGCCAATCTGGGAAAGGCGATTGTCCGCATCCGGGAAGCCTCGCGGCGGGGAGCGCAAATCATTTGTCTGCAGGAGATTTTTACTTCCCCCTATTTCTGTCAAGAAGAAGACCACGGTTGGTTTGATACGGCCGAGGAGATACCAGGGCCGACGACTGGGGAGTTGTCGAGAACGGCGAAGGAATCGGGTGTGGTCGTCATCGGCCCTGTGTTTGAACGGCGCGCGGCTGGGCTCTATCACAACTCGGCGGCCGTGATCGATGCCGATGGGGAGCTGCTCGGCGTCTATCGCAAGATGCACATTCCCGACGACCCGCTCTACTACGAGAAGTTCTATTTCACTCCGGGAGATTTAGGTTTTCAGTCCTTCCAGACTCGCTTTGGAAGCATCGGTGTGCTGATCTGCTGGGACCAATGGTATCCGGAAGCGGCGCGGTTAACCGCCCTGCGTGGAGCCGAGATGATCTTTTATCCAGCGGCTATCGGCTGGCATCCGTCAGAGAAGGCGGAGATTGGCGAATCGCAGTATCAGGCTTGGCGGACGATCCAGCAATCGCACGCGATCGCAAACGGCGTCTTCGTGGCGGCGGTGAACCGGGTGGGCCTCGAGCGTACGCTAGAGGGCTCGGACTCGAAACCAGCCGGTTACGAAGGCATCGAGTTTTGGGGCGGCTCGTTCGTCAGCGATCCCTCGGGCCAGATCCTCGGCCAGGCGGCGCGTGACCGGGAAGAGCTGCTGATTGTCGAATGCGATCTCGGCTTGATCGAGGAAACACGCCGGCACTGGCCGTTTTTGCGCGACCGCCGCGTTGACGCCTATCAAGGTATTGGCCAGCGATTCCTTGACGAATAGGTCTGACCGCATGGCTCGTTCCTCGGCACCCAGATCGCGAGCGCGCAAACCCCAGGCGCGGCATGAGACGCCGCAATCTCTCGGCTTCCGCATGCCCGCCGAATGGGAGCCTCACGAAGCCACCTGGCTGGCCTGGCCTCACCACAGCGAAGACTGGCCCGGCAAGTTCGCGGCCATCCCTTGGGTGGTCGCCGAGATCGTGCGGCACCTGCACCGGCACGAGCTCGTGCACCTCGTCGTTGAGGACGCCCGGAGTGGGCAACGCGCGTCGGCTGTCCTCGATCGGGTGGGGGTCGATCTTTCACGAGTCGAGTTTCACCGGTTTCCAACCGACCGTTCGTGGCTGCGCGATTCCGGACCTATTTTCGTGACGAATGGATCGGAAGCCGCCGCTACCTGCTGGCGGTTTAACGCTTGGGCCAGATATAAAAATTGGAAGAAGGATTCGCGCTTGGCGCGAAGGATCGCGGATACGGCACGCGCCCGCGCTTGGCGTCCCCGCTGGAGAAATCGGCGGGTGGTGCTGGAGGGGGGAAGCATCGACGTAAACGGGTGCGGCACGTTGCTGACGACCGAGGGGTGCCTGCTCGGAGACAAGCAAGTCCGTAACCGGGGGATGGGCCGCGAGGACTACGAGCAAATCTTTGCCGAGTATTTTGGGGTCCGCAAGGTGTTGTGGCTGGGAAGCGGCATTGCCGGCGACGATACCGGCGGCCATGTGGATGATCTAGCTCGGTTCGTCGCGCCGCGAACGGTGGTCACCGTGGTTGAGACGAATCGAGACGACGAGAATTATCAACCCCTTATCGAGAATTTCCGCCGGCTTCGAGAGATGACGGATCAGGACGGGCGGCCCCTTGAAGTCGTTGAGCTGCCCATGCCCCGGCCGCTGTTTTTCGACGGCTATCGGCTGCCGGCGAGCTATGCGAACTTCTATGTGGCGAACCAGGTGGTCTTGGTCCCCACCTTCAACGACCCCAACGACCGAACAGCGCTGGGCACCCTGCGGAAGCTGTTTCCCGACCGCGCGGTCGTGGGCATTCACTGCGTCGATTTCGTCTGGGGATTCGGGACGATCCACTGCAGTACGCAGCAGCAGCCGAAAGCGAAGCATCAGAGCCCCGAACGCAAGTGAGGGGTCTAGTCCGCCGAGCCAGCATTCCCGCCGAAGGGCGCCGGGTGCAATTTCACTCGAGACTCGCCAGCTTGTCTTGATAATGCCGCCGGGCCTGGTCAATCATTTCTTTCGCTTTGGCGCGATTCTCGCCGGGCCCGAAATTGTCCCGCTCGACGAGGTAAGCCCAGAGGCGGTCCGTCCAGCGGATCGCGGTTTCGAGGTCGTGCTTGACGAGCGTCGGCTTGCCGTCCACGGCTACGTAGACCGCCCCGCTGTGGGCGCGCGGAACGCCGCCGTCGAGCACTCCGCGCCCCGGCCGCCCGGTGACGCGCACCGCGAACCAGCAACTGCTTTCGACCTGGACTTCTTTTTCCATTCGATGCGAAAGAGCGTTGGCGGCTACTTCCTGGCTTTCGATCACTCGGCCGTTCTGGATGAACTCCACCCGCGCCAGCGGCAAGCGGGTCGTGATTTCGGCGACTAGCTTTGCCCGATAGGGTTGTCCCGAGGTGGTTCGGATCTCGGAGCCGATCGATTGGCCGTTGACCGCGAAGGTCAAGAGGGGCCCGCTCGTGGCAAACGTCCGTCCTTCGCGATAGCGCTCGATCCAGCGGTCCCAGGTCATCCTGCCGCCGACTTCGACATAGTGCCGGCTGCTTCCGGGAATTCTGTTGATCCCGCGCCAGTTGGTGAAGGCGTCAGTTCCCGCCGCGGCGGAAATTTTGATGCCGCTGTTGAGCAGGCGGTACCAGAGGTGATAGGCCGGCTCGGCGTAGGGCAACAGGTCCAGCGCATCGAGCGCCCCCAGCGCTGCGGTAACCACGCTCTCTTTGGCCCCCAGGTTGGTATCAAACACATCGTTCATCGCGCCGCCGATGGGGTGCATGTAGGTCACCAGACCGCCCTGCTTGCGCGCTTCTATCGCGGCCATGGTATTGAGCGGGAAGTCGTAGGGCGAGTTGCTGCCGACAACGCTGGTGAAAAAGGGCGGGACAAGCTTCTTGAGGTTCAGGAAACCCATGTGGCCGAGCGGGTCGCTATTGCGGTATTCCTCGCCCCAAAAAAGAGCGTAGCGGCTGGTCGAAAGTGGGCTTACGGCTCCGGTGAAGAACTCCTTGTCGTGGATAAACGCGCCGCGGGCGTTGGCGACGATCATGTTGGCGGCGTTGAAATCCTCGGCCTGCAACCAGGCGAGAGATTGCGGCGGCTTCTGGTAGTAGCCGCCGTTGTAGTTGGCATGGAAATGGTTTTCGCCGCTGTACCAGCCACGCTGGTTCCAATTCGTCCAGCGCTCCATCGTGATGGTCACTTCAGCCGTTCGGTCCGGCTCTACTTGAACGGTGCGATCGAGAAGGCGGTATTCGATTCCCTTCAGCGCCGCCAGCTTCAACGTTCCGGCCGGGGCGACAAACGTGTCATCACCGCTTGCCACGAAAAAGCCTTCGCGGCGGCCTCCGGTTTCCAGCGGGTAGTAGAAAATTTCCTCTCCCTCGGGGCCGTACGCCTTGCCGTCGGAAGCCTCGACGTGAAGCCGCACCGGCGTTGGTTTGCCCAGCTCATCCAGCACCTTGACGCGAACTTTACCGGCGGGTTCGCGGAACTTCAGCCCGGTAATTCGGACATGCTTTTTCTCTCCGCCTCCGATCGGCATCGTGAACAGATCGAGATTGCCGAGATGGTTGGAGGCATGCGCGATCAGCTTGCCATCGGGCGAGACGGCGGGAGAGAACTCGTCGCGCACGGTGTTGGTGATCGCCTCCCACGGCCCGCCTTCTCGCGGCACCCGGTAGAGTTCGTAGTTTCCGCGCCCGTTGATTTCGACGGCTGAGTAGACCACGCCGGACCCATCGGGAATCGCGGAGAGCCGGTCGAGCAGAACGATGTGCTCGGGCTTGTAGCCCGTCAGAGGCAACTGGATCATCAATCCTTGGCGCTCGGCGGGCATTGACCAGATCTGCGGTTCGCCTTTACGCTGCGCGGCAAAGAAAAGCTCCTTGCCGTCGGCGCTCGAAGAAACATCAGCCCAGGGGCCGGCGGCGCTACGCTGGGTACGCTCTTGCAGCCTGGTCACTTCGCCGCTCCGCGAGTCAATCTCATGCAGCAGCGCGCCGGCTCCGGGAACCTGTAGCGCGCAGAAGATCTTTGCGCTGTCCATCGACCAGGCGGGTGCGCCGGCGGTGGGATGCGGCGTATCGATTTCTCGTTCCGTGCTGCTGACAAGGTCAACTACGGCGAGCTTGCCGGAAGTGTTGGGGATGCGGCCCCGCGGATTCCGCCCTTTGATATAGGCGACTAGAAGCCCGTTGGGAGCCCAGGAGGGGTGAGCGTGGTAGCCGCCGGAGGCCGTCAACTGCCGGGCTTCCCCGCCGTTTGAGGGCACTTCCCAAATGCTGCCGAAGAGAGAAAAAGCCAGCTTACTTCCGTTGGGTGACCAAGTCGGATGATCCGCGCCCCAAGTGATGGATTCCGAATCAGCGGCCGAGATCGTTGGCAGCCTGTCGCGAAGCAACAGCGCGGCAGTGAATGCGAATAGGGTTAAACAGGTGAGAACTCCGGCTCGGGATTTCATGCCACGATTATAGGCCCTTGACCAGCCGTGCACATTACTTCGTTGCGCTTGCTCGCCGTGCTCACCGTACTGTCCGAGTACGCGTCTTTGATTAAGTGGGGGGTCGTCAAGCGGCGCGCGCCTCGTACTGACGGGCCTCTCACGCACTTCGCCTCGCCACGCGGTGAGAAAAGCGGGCTAGGCTCGGAATTGCTTTCCCTGCCCCGCCGCCGAAACCCCGCGTACTACACTGACAATATGGGTCACGTGCGCAGTCTTGCAGGCGGTCGCGCGTTGTCTCTCCTAGTGCTGTGCCTGGCCGTCTGTCTGGCGCCTGGCCCGCTTTCAGCTAAGTCTGAGCGGCGTCCAGCGGACCTGGCCAGCCCCCTCAGCACGCAACTGATTCACCAGCAAAACATTGCCGCGCGGGCATCGAGAGGGCTACCGGCGCCCGGGGCCGTTTCGCTGGAAGTCGCTCCTGACCCGGTTGACGAGTTGTTCGTCGACGATATCGGCGATATCGCGATCGTGGACGACGGGGACGGAGTTTTTCTGCCCCCGCTGCCGTTCGACCTAAACGGCGAGACGCTCTCCTTCGTGCCCGCGGATCCCGAGGCGAGCGCCTATCGCTATGAAGTCCGCGATGGCGGCTTCGATGCTCCAGCAGCGGCAACCGGCGAATTCGTTCTGCTGGGCGATGATGACTCGCGGCAACTTGCCTTGGCGTTCGCTTTCCCTTTTTTCGGCGAAACCTACACGAGCCTGTTCCTCAACTCCGACGGCAACCTGACGTTCGGCCAGGGTGATAACGCATCCACGGCGCGTGATCCGGCGCGCGCTGTCACCGGGCCGCCGCGCATCATGGGGCTGTTTACCGATCTCGATCCAACGATCGACGGCAGTGCGATCCGAGTGCTTTCAACCGCCGGACGATTCGTCGCGACCTGGATCAACGTACCTGAGTTCAGCTTCAGCGGCGACGGCCTGCCTCAGAACTTTCAGGTCAGTATTTTCGCCAATGGCCGTATTGAGTTCTCCTATACCGATGTCTCGACCGGCGAAGCGATTATCGGTATCGCGCCGGGTGCGCGCTTTAACGAATCTCTTGCGGGTGACTTCTCCGAGCCATCCACTGACATCTTCTCCGCGGCGGTGGTCGAGATCTTCCTTCCGGCCGTCGTCGATCTCGCCGTGCTCGGACAAAAGTTCTATTTCAGCCATGACGACGCTTACGATTTCGTCGTAATTTTTCAGAATTACGAGATCCCGAATGATACGGGAGGATTCGCGTTCTACCTGCCGATCCGTAATTTCGTGCAGGGCATCGGACCCTTTCCGTTTTTCGCGGCCGGTCAGAATGTGACCGACCTCGGCTCGCTGGTGGGCTCCTTCCAGCGGCTACAGGGGTTGATGTACATGGGAACGCTCGACAAGTACCCGGAAGACCCCAATGACCGAATCTCCCGTAACTTCGGCCTTGGCGTGAGTACGCCGCTGACCGTACTAACACACGAAGCAGGGCACCGCTTTCTGGCGCGAACTTTGTTTGTTGACCCAGCGACCAACACGCTGTCGATCGAGATGCTGGGACGCCAGTTCAGCCACTGGAGCTACTACTTCAACTCCCAAGCGTCATTCCTGGAGGGAAACCGCATCGCCGACCATGGCAGCGGCGCATTTCGTTTCGAGACGACGGAGACCATCGCTGGTTTCAGCAAGCTGGACCTCTATCTCATGGGCCTGCTGCCGCCCGAAGAGGTTCCTCCCAGCTTCTTTGTGAGGAATCCGAGCATTTTCGACAACTTATTCAGCGAGTCCCACGAACCTCTGGCAGGGATTTTCTTCGACGGCGAACGGGTCGAGGTGACGATCGACGACATCGTCGCCGCACACGGCCCGCGCGCGCCCGATCACACGGTTTCGCAACGCAACTTTCGTTACGCCTTTATCTTGCTGAAGCAAGAAGGCGAAGAGGTCCCCCCCGCTGACATCGAGAAGATGGAACGCTTTCGGACGGCGTTCGGCGAACACTTCGACCAAGTGGCCGGCAACCGGGCACGAACCGAGACGAAGCTGATCCGCAAGCTCGGTCTCACCACGTGGCCCGCCGCCGGAGTGTTGCAAGGAAGTACTACCGAGGCCATTGTTTTCCTCGGAAACCGCACCCTGGAGCCGGTGGAAGTTCAGCTTTCCAGCGACAGTGATTTGCTTCAAGTTCCTCCGAGCGCCACGATTCCGGCAGGCGAGCAGTTCATTGAGTTTCCGGTCAGCGGTGTTACGGCGGGTGTCGCGAGTTTAACGGCAACTTCAGGGGATGAGTTCGAGGTCTCGCACTCAAGGATTCAGGTGCTCGGTGACCGCTCCAGCCTCTCAAGCCAGCGCATTTTCCCGCTGGAGATCCTGTTTGGCGATCCGCGAGAGCGGCTGCGGACCGGACGCGTAAGCGCTCCGATGCCCTTTCCCTTCTTCTTCCAGGTGTTCGATCACAATTTCCTGATTTACCAGGATGTGCGCTTCAACATTACCGTCAGCGGCGATGGCCGTGCCGACCCGCCGAACCCGCTGAGCGACTCGTTCGGTTTTATCACGGTCAACTGGACATTAGCTTCCAAGCCGGGCCCGAACCAAATGACGGTTCAGATCGAGGGCAGCACGCGGCCGCCGCTGGTGATCGAAGCTGTCGGCGTGATTTCGCCGCCCCGGCATCGCAACGTCCGGAAGTTACTTTTCGGACCTTAGCCCCAATACCGTTCACTTCGGGCCTGTTGAGCCGCGAAGCGGCGTCGGATCGTAGCCCATGGGTGGAGCGAAGCGGAACCCTGGGTACGGAACCCTGCGGGAACAAGCCCCGGACGGGGCGTAGGAAGACCAACGGATGATTGCGCCTCTGCAGCATATCGATGTGTGGCGGGCGTTCATTGATACTCGCAACAAGGGTACGCGCCCCCGGGCCAGAATCAACTAGTCCTTCCGTGTTCTTGTGGGCAGCCCTTCGTCCCGCGACCATTTCCGCGAACAAAACCCCCCGGAATTAGCACTACTCCAGAACCAAGCGCGCGAATCGGCCGGCGGCCAGCGGGTCGCTGCGATAGGTCGGGACTTGGTGGTCCAGCTCGGACGCTCCGAATGTCAGCGACAGCTCGGCTTGGCGGTTGGCGGTTTTATCCAGACGAGTGATGTTGATCTTCATAGAGCCACCCGCCGGCGTGATTTCGGCGAGCGGGATGGCCATCTCGGCTTGCCAGCCTTGGGCATGAGGCGCGGCCGCCGCCGCCGCCCTGCTGTTCCATTCGCGGTCGCCCCCCTTGGAATCGAGCAGCGTACCGTTCGCGTTGACAGCAAACGAGTAGGACTCCAAACCGGCGCCGATGTCGACCCGCACGTGATCGTCTCGCACTAAGTTTCTATGGTCGCGCTCTTGATATTGCGCCGTGAGCCCCTCGGGCGCATGGACCGTCGCCGCCACAAACAGAACCCCGCCGTTGTGAACAAGGCGTACGCTCACGGGCCGGGATGGTTCGGTCACTCCTTGAACGTCGAGGA
Source organism: Bryobacterales bacterium (assembly GCA_965226185.1). Taxonomy (GTDB): domain Bacteria; phylum Acidobacteriota; class Terriglobia; order Bryobacterales; family UBA6623; genus CBDCYS01. The sequence continues at coordinate 1,338,214 of CBDDCT010000006.1, read as the reverse complement.
AGCTGCTGAATGTCTTGGCTCCGCGCCAAGCTGCGTCGGCTAGCCGGCCGTCGATCTCCGGCGGAGCCTGTGTGGCGCCAGCTTCGATCGTGAGATTGCGCCGCACCTTCAACGGGTAGAACTCCACGCGGTCATTGCGAAAGGCCTTTTCGCCGTCGAGTCTGCTGAATTCGAGCACCGCCGTCGGAATGGGATACAGGTTCTCCGCCCCTCCCTTGGCTCGAATCGAAAGCCGCAACGGTTTGCCCGGCTCGAGCGTGAACCGCTCCGTTTCGGGTTCGACACGCCAGCCGTTCGTGCCCAGCCAGCGAAAAGTTGCATCGACGGGAACCTGGAAGGGATTTGGAACTTCGAGAACCGTGTCAACCTGAACTCCCCGATCATCGGCAACGACCGGCGGCATCTCGCGGATCTTCCGTCCAAGGTCGCGCTCCAATTCAAACACCTCGTAGGCGATGAATTCCTCGGGCGAGCTGACCGCCTGCTTGTCGACAACAAAGGCGTCGAAGACATTTCCGTCGATGTCCACGGCCCGCCCGATCAAGCGGTCGCCCATCACGTCCACTGCTGTCACATGATGAACGCGGCGCCGGAAGGCAGCGTGCGGCTTGGGCGCGATGGGGTAGGTGTTCGCGCCGCCGCCGCCGGAAATTAGATGGAACAGGCCGCGGCGAGGCTCGCCCGTGTATCGCCCGACAGCATAGGAACGCATGTAGTAGTGGTCATGACCGTTGAGAACGAGATCGACGCCGTATTCCTCAAAGAGTGGCTGCCACACCCAGCGCTGCGCGGTAATGCCGCGCGTCGGGTGCGAGCGAAACAGCGGGTGGTGGAAGAAGACGATCTTCCAGGTGGCGTCTTTGTGTTTCTCGAGGTCGTCGATCAGCCACTCGGTTTGTTTTTCTCCGCGCTGGTAGGGGGCGTCTTTGGCGTTGCTGTTGAGCGAAATGATGTGAGCGTTGGCGTAGTCGAACGAGTAGTAGACTTCGCCCTGGTCGCCGGGCAGGGAGTGGTAGTTGTAATAGTGCGGGGCATTCTGCTCGTGATTTCCCAGGCAGGGAAAGACTGGGATGTATTCGGACACGCCGCGCAGCGGATCGAAGTATTGCGGCTTCCATTGTTCGTAGCTCGAACCCTGCGCCACCAGATCGCCGGTGTTGAGGATGATCCCCGGCTTGAGCTTCATGATTTGCTCGACGTTGCGGGCGTGGGTGTCCGGATTCGAGCGGTTGTCGCCATAGACCACGAAGCGCCAGTTTTCGAAGCCAGGCGGTGGAGCGGTAGTGAACGAGGCCGCGGGAAGCGTGGTCTGCCCGTAGCGTACGCGGTAATCGTAGGTTTCACCCGGTTCGAGTCCACTGATGCGCACTTCGTGAATCTTGTTCTGCCCGGATTCGCCGGCTTGGCGGTCGAAGCTGCCGTTCCGGCCATACTCCACGGTTCCCGCGACGGGATCGGTGGTTTCCCACATGACCGTGATTCCGTCGGGCGCCACGTTTTGCAGATAGGGTGCGATGTAGAGGCCGGGCGAGTCCGTGGCCGCGCTGGGTCCGCAGCCGAGCATGGCAGTCAAAGAGAGTGCTAGAACAAGAGCAATCATTTAGTTATTATCAACCCAGAGCCGTGATCGTAAGAAAGCGGTCCGCTAGCTATTTTCTTCACCGCCCCCGAAGGGAATAAACCAGAGGCAGCGGTGCGGCCCGGGCAATTGTGGATCTGAGCCTAGAGCGAAGGGTTGGGTTCGGTGCGCGAGATGGAACGGCTCTGCCGGCATCATCCGGCGCTCAGGTGGCTGTGGGGGCTGGAGACGATCAGCCGCAAGGTCTTTTCGGTTTTCTCGGACACCCGCGCGACAGCGGAGACGCTGCCCGTTTGGTTGCGGTTGGTGCGCTACCGCTTGCGCTGTTTCTGCTGACCAACGCGGACCCTGGAGGGAGCGGCCCGTGCTTCTTCCCAGGCCTTCCAGTCATAGCGTTTGGTTGCGTCTTTGAGGTAGCCGGCCACGTCCGCATTCTTCGGAAGCACGGCCATGACGGTCGCATAGCCCGGACCGTCCGGATTCTTGAGACGGTATTTCTTCGTGTTAGGAATGCCCATAATCACTCAATCTAGCACATGCGTTCGATCGCCCAAATCGCTTGGCCGCGTGAGATCCGCTGAAGTTCCTTCGGATCTGGTCTTCCTGCCTTCGGCGGCGCTCCCCAGGATGGGCTTTCCACCGCTTTGCTACCCTGGGAATCCCCGTCCCGCAAGTCCCGGAGGCCCCAGCGATGACTCTGGAAGAGAAGCTAGCCGAACTCGAGAAGCGCAATTCCGCCGCTGAAGCGGGTGGCGGGCCCGAGCGTGTCCGGAGGCAGCACGAGGCCGGCAAGCTGTCGGCCCGCGAACGCGTCGATCTTCTTCTCGACGAAGGCAGCTTCCAGGAGCTGGATCGCCTCGTCACTCACTCCTGCCACGACTTCGACATGCAGTCGAAAGTTATTTCCGGCGACGGATTCGTGACCGGCTACGGCAAGATCGGCGGCCGCTTGGCTTATGTTTTCTCGCACGATTTTACGGTGTTTGGCGGCTCGTTGTCTCTCGAGAATGCGGCCAAGATCTGCAAAGTGATGGACCTGGCGATGAAAACGGGAGCCCCTTTGATCGGCCTCAACGATTCAGGTGGCGCTCGAATCCAGGAGGGCGTCGCTTCGCTGGCGGGCTACGCGGACATCTTCCTGCGGAACACACTGGCCAGCGGGGTCGTGCCGCAGATCTCGGCCATCATGGGCCCCTGCGCGGGTGGCGCCGTCTATTCTCCCGCGATCACTGATTTCGTCTTCATGGTTGACAGCACGAGCTACATGTTCGTGACCGGTCCGGACGTCATCAAAACCGTCACGCACGAGGACGTGAGCAAGGAAGAGCTCGGGGGCGCGCGAACGCACAACCAGGTCAGCGGTGTCGCGCACTTCCTCGCGCGCGACGACGCCGAGTGTCTGCGGATGATCGCCGAGCTGCTGAGTTTTCTGCCGTCCAATAATGTGGACGACCCGCCGCGCCTCAATTGCAATGACCCCGCGGACCGGGTCGAGGAGAAGCTCGACAGCGTGGTGCCCCCCGAGCCCAACCAGCCCTACGACATCAAGGAAGTCATCCGCCTAACGGTGGACGACGGCTATTTCTTTGAAGTGCAGGAGCATTTCGCGGCCAACATCGTGATCGGCTTCGGGCGCTTGGACGGCCGCACTGTCGCTATCGTAGCCAACCAGCCAGCCGTGCTCGCCGGCTGCCTCGATATCAACGCGTCGTTGAAAGGAGCGCGATTTGTCCGGTTTTGTGACGCTTTCGGAATTGCCATCGTCACCTTCGAAGATGTTCCCGGCTTTCTGCCCGGGACGGAGCAGGAGTACGGCGGCATCATCAAGCATGGCGCCAAGCTGCTCTATGCCTACGCCGAAGCCACTGTGCCGAAGATCACCGTCATTACGAGAAAGGCCTACGGGGGCGCCTACTGCGTGATGGGCTCCAAACACCTGCGCACGGACATCAACTACGCCTACCCCACCGCCGAGATAGCCGTGATGGGCCCGGAGGGAGCCGTGAATATCCTTTATCGGCGCGAGCTGGCCGCGGCCGGGAACGATGCCGAACAGTTCCGGAAGGAAAGAACCCAAGAGTTTCGCGAGCGATTCGCGAATCCCTACGCGGCGGCCGAAAAGGGCTGGATCGACGAGGTGATTCAGCCGCGCTGCACTCGGCCCAAGCTGATCGCGGCGCTGGAGATGCTCGAGAACAAGGCAGACACGACGCCCCGCAAGAAGCACGGCAACATCCCGCTTTAACAACGTGGTGCACGGCTCCAGCCGTGCCGCGTTGGGCCTCCAGGCCCACCGTACGGCGCGGGGTCCTTGAGATTCGGGTGGCCGAACCGAACGCTCAGACTGTGGATGTTTGCGGGGCTAGCTCTCAATCAGTCTCTCCCCCCGCATCGGCATCGCGCGCAACCGCACACCTGTCCCGTCAAAAACCGCGTTGCCGATGGCCGGCGCAACCGCGATGATCGGGGTCTCGCTACCCCCGACCGACGGCAGGTCCGGCCGGTCCAGCAGAATGGTTTCGATGCGGGGAACATCCTTGAAGCGCGGTACCCGGTAGCCCGCGAAGAGTGCGTTGCTGATGCGGCCGTTCTCGAAACGGATTTCCTCTGTCAGAGCGCCGCCGAGGCCCATGATGATCGAACCCTCAACCTGCGCGCGAAGGTTGGCTGGGTTCTGGATCGCCCCGCACTCAAAGGCTTGAACTATTTCAACAACCTTGATCTTGCCTTGCGCCCGGTCTGCCTCCACTTCAGCGCATGCCGCCACATAGGAGCCTTTCTCAATGCCACAGGACAAGCCAATGCCAGTCGGCCGTCGCCTGTTCTTCCTGCGTTCCCGCCAATTAAATCGCTCCGCCGCTGTTTCGAGAACAGCCTGCAAGCGATCGTCGGTGAGATGCGCCAGCCGGAAGGCCAGCGGATCAGCCCCCGCGCTCGCCGCCAGCTCATCCATGAATGACTCCCGCGCGAAGCAGTTCGCCGTGGAAGCAAGAGCCCGATACGAGCCCTCGCGCAGCGGCGAGTCGGCATAGAAAAACTGCGTTTGGGTGTTCGGGATATCGTAAGGCGACTCAATGGCCGATGCACCGGAATTGTAGTTCGCGAAATTCCAAGCCGTGATCGAGTTTTTCTCGTCAAGCCCGGCTTCCACCTCGATCAACCCCGCTGGACGGAAGTAAGCCCAGGTCAGCTCTTCCGGCCGGGTCCAGCGCAGGGAGACCGGCCGCTTAGCCGACTTGGCGAGACGCGCCGCTTCGACCGCTACCTCGCCGGTGTGTTTGCCGCCAAATCCGCCGCCGGTGTCGGGGACGATCAGCCGCACCTTGTCAAGCGGAACCCGAAAAGCTTCGGCCAGTTGTCCCTGCACGCGCGACGGCTGCTGGGTTCCGGTCCAAACCGTGAGCCGGCCGTTGTCCCATTCGGCGACAGCCGCCCGGGGCTCCATCGGCGCATGCTGCACGTAGGCCACCTCATAGGACGCTGACAATCGCCGTTTCGACCCGGCCATCGCGGTCTCGGCCGAGCCCTTCGCTCGCCTGCGCGGCTTCCGGCGGCCTTCTCCTTCGGTGACAGCATGTTCTTTGAGGTAAGGAAACAGCTCTTTGCTCGAGGGGTGCGGAGGCGAGTCCCATTTGGCGGCCCCGGCCAGTGCCTCAACACCTTGTTGCGCTAGCCGCGAGGTGGGCGCCGCGCAGCCGGCGAAGTTCCCGTCGCGAACGGCTGTCACACCTTCCATCTTCTCGGCCGCGGCCAGGTCGATGGACACCAGGGTCGCCCCGAATGACGGTGGGCGCAGTACCTTGCCGTAAAGCATGTTTGGCCGCGCTACGTCTGATGGGTAGCGGTGCGTGCCGGTGACGATGTCGCGGCTATCACGCTTGCTGAGGGAGGTTCCCAGCACGCTCCACTGCTTGACCGCTGTCAGCTTCACATCGTCGGGGAGTTGCTGGCTGAAAGCTTCGGCGGCCTCCGCGGACTTCGCTAGCTCGGCGTAAGTAACACTCCTCTTCGTACCGGGTTCAAAGACCGCGCCGTCTCGAACTTCCAGCGTCTCGGGATCGGCGCCCCACTTCCCGGCGGCCAGCTTGATCAGAATCGCCCGCGCCGCGGCAGCGTCCTTCCTAACGGCGGGAATCGTGCGAGGCGTCGTGCTGCTGCCCGCCGTTCCGCCGTCATCGGGGACAACCGACGAGTCGGCCATGACCAGCCGAACCTGATCGACGCTGAGTTTCAGCTCTTCAGCGACCGCCTGCGTAATCTGAGTGCGCGATCCCTGACCAACCTCCACCTTGCTGGTGAAGACGGTGACCGCCCCGTTCTCGCTGCTTATGTGCAGCCGCGCGGCGACTGTCCCGGCCGGGCCGCCCTGCCCAAGGCTTTGGACCGGCGAGCAGCCCTCGGTCGTCGCGATCAGCAGACCCGCTCCGGCAATTCCGAGAAACGACCGCCGACCGACCTCAAATGAATAAGCCGGCCCCTCGTCGAGTTCATAACGCTCGAGCTCCCGATCGAGTCCCCGCTTGTCGACCGCATCGTCTTGAACGGCTACTTCGGCCTGGCTCATCGCGGTGCGGGGTTTCGTCATTGGTGGCGAGCCCTTTTACGGCTCCGATGAGAATCTAGATACTGCCCATTTGATCCGTCTGGCGGGGCGCTTCAGCCGCCGCCTGCGAGCCTGGGGCAAAGCCCACTCCCTTCCCGTGATCTATTATGCGCTGGGCGAGCGCAAGGATCAACTCGCCGCCGAGTATCTGGGGCGGCACAGCGGGCAGCCTGGAGTGTTATTGGTCTTGGTTTCGAAAGCGCCGGCGCCGCTGTGGGGAGTGGGCAACCACCACCAGGCTGAGCCGTCGTCCCCGCTTGTCTTACGTCAACCGCTACTCGTTTCACATTTGGGATCGCGACTGTGGCCATGTAACGATCAAGATCCGTGGCCATCCGCCCTATCCTGCGCGGATCCTGCTCAACGGCCACGAGTGGGTGGCCGCGCAAGCTCGGAAGGCTTGACGCCCGTGTTGAACTCGCCAAAGCCGTAGAAAATCGGTTCGTAGGGACCGACGTATTCCACGTTTGCCTCACCGGGCACTTCCAAATCGAGGCCCCAGTAGATGGCGTTGACGATGAGGCGTCTGAGATCCTCGCTCAACAGATCAACCGACGCCCCCATGGTCGTGGTGAAGATGCGGCTGGTCTTGCCGCTTTCACCTTTGTAGCGCCGCACCCAAGCGATCGGCATTAGGGACTTTTCCAGCTTGGGCGGGTCGCCGGGACCGAGGCCGGTCAGGACCATGCCGTGAAGCAAGATCCGGGCGTCGGCGGGGAGGTTTTTGACACCGTAGACGTCACTTGTGCCGAAAACGTCCTGGACGCCGCGGAGAATCGGATGGTCTTTGTTGCTGCCGTCGATGAGTCCTCGCGTGGCTTCCTTTTTGTGGCGTCCGTGGTGGTTGATCCAGGTTTCGCCGAGAACCTGCTGGCCGAAACCGCCCGGCCACTCTTTGCTGTCAAAACTGAATTTCGCGTAAGCGCTCCGCGGGTTTCGATCGTAGCGGAAGGCGTGGGTCGCGGTGCGCAGCGCGACAATCGGCTTGCCGGAATGGAAGTAGTCGACGAAGTGCTTCATTTTGTCGTCGGGAAGCTCGCGGAAACGCGTAAACAGCACAACAAGGTCGGCCGTTCCAAGATGCTCCATGCCCGGAATGTTGGTTTGTTCCTCCGGGTTAATGGCTCCGGTGTCACGATCGATGGCAAACAGAACCGTGCATTTGAAGCCGTGCCGCAGGGCCAGAATTTTCGCCATCATGGGCATGCCTTCCTCGGAGCGGTATTCTTCTTCGCCCGTGACGAAGACGATGTGTTTGCCAAGGCCGGGGCCTTGCTTGCCTTCGTAGACGACCCAGTCTTTTGCTTGAGTCGGGGCCGCCAGAGTTGCGAGAGCGAGAACTAGAATGGCGAATCGGGTGGTTGTTGTGGTCATGGCGTCCCTGAGAATGATTGTAGGCGTTTTTGTGATGCCTGGGGTGTTCACATCAGACCGCAATCCGTCCCTAAGGCGTTCGGGGTTGTCTGCAAGACCAACACGAATCTACCGTAGCGCGAGGCTCGGAGAGAGGCCTCGATGATGGTCCCGTCACAGTCGTCGCTGCCGCGGGCGAACATCAAACCGTGGAGGGCCAGCAGCAAGCCGTCCAGGGGAGCTGCATCGCTCAGCCGCGGCGGACGAGGGACAACAATTCTTCGAACGTCACGGCGGACATCAGCCCCGCCGTCATCGCCCAACCGGCAAATAAGGGCACGATCCGGTGCGGCGTGCCGGCCAGGACATCGAGAAACGCGCCGACCTCGGTTTGGGCGCCGCTCCAATGGTCCAGCACGTCACTGCCTTCCACCAGCCCGAAGTCCCTGAAGCGGGTCTCAACGGGCGAAAACGTATTAGTTTCTTGCAGCAAGTAGCCGACGCCAATTCGCATCTAAATTCCAGTTATGCTTTGTTTCATTAAGAATTAATGACAATGTGCCTTATTCCGTGATCTGGCTCGGGTATGGGCTAAAGCAAAACCGCGGAAATGACGATAGCATAAGATTAGCGTTATGCAGCCACCTCGCCTAGCCGTCGTCTCGAATCGTCTGCCCGTGATCATCAAACAGGATGAGAACGGCGCTACCACCATCCAGCCCTCTTCGGGCGGCGTGGTGACGGCACTGGCCCCGGTATTGCGGGATCGTGGAGGAGTGTGGATCGGGTGGCTGGGAATGGCCGCTGACGCGGCGCATGAGGAAGCGCACTTCGAGGATCTTCTGGAGCAGGGGGCACGGGAGAGCGGTTACGCGCTCAAGCCGGTGAGTCTTGCGCGGGAAGAAATCGACAAGTATTACTTCGGATTCTCGAATGAAATCTTGTGGCCGTTGTTCCACGACCTGCCGTCGCGCTGTCACTTTGAGCCCAGCTACTGGCGAGCCTATGAAACCGTGAACCACAAGTTCGCTTCGGCGGTTGTGCAACACACGCGGGAAGAAGACTACGTCTGGGTGCATGACTACCATCTGCTGCTGCTGGCACGAGAACTCAAGAAAAGCGGGGCGCGCAGGCGGACAGGTTTCTTTCTGCACATCCCCTTCCCTCCTCTTGACTTGTTTCTGAAACTGCCCTGGCGGTTCGCCATTCTCGAGGCGCTATTGGAATATGACCTGATCGGTTTCCAGACCCCTCGTGACCGCGGTAACTTCATCCAATGCGTGAACGCACTCGTCGACGGGGTTCGGATCAGGGGCCGCGGGCAAGTCCTGACCATCACGACCCAGGGAAGAGAAATTCGGGTGGGTGCGTTTCCGATCAGCATCGATTTCGAGGGATTCGAGCGGCTGGCGGGTTCAAAGGAAGTAGCCGAGAGAGCATGGATTGTCCACGAAAACCAGCCCAACAAGAAAATGATCCTCGGAATCGACCGGCTTGACTACACCAAGGGGATTCCCGAGCGATTGCTGGCGTTTGCCAACGCGCTGACTCGCTATCCGGATCTGCGCAGAAATGTGACGCTGGTTCAGGTTGTGGTTCCCAGTCGCGAGCAAGTTCAAGAATACGAGACTCTTAAGGACGAAGTGGAACGGCTCGTCGGCGAGATCAACGGGCGCTTCACGGAGGTCGGCTGGACTCCGATCGAGTACATATTCAGAGCACTGAGCCCGGAAGAATTAACCGCCTACTATCGCACCTGCGAAGTGGCTCTCATCACTCCGCTGAAAGATGGAATGAACCTGGTGGCGAAAGAATACTGCGCCAGCAGCATTGAGGAAGACAGTGTACTGATTCTCAGCGAGTTTGCCGGGGCGGCGGCTCAGCTGGCCCACGGCGCGCTGCTCGTCAATCCCCACGATATTGACGGGGTCGCGGAAGCCATTCATCAAGCGCTCACAATGGATCTGGAAGAGAGGAAGGCCAGAATGAAAAGACTGCGCGCCTCGATCCGAAAACAGGATGTATTCCGCTGGGTGAAATCCTTTCTGCAGGCGCGGACAGCTCAAGAGACAACGGAATTCAAAGACGCCCCGTTGCTCGAACCCTTCGTGCCGGCGAACAAAAGCCAAAGCGCGGGCTCCTGAGGCTGGGTCCTTGCAATAAGGCGGAAAAACCCGGGACGCGACTCAGAGCTCCCAGCGTAAGCTGGGGGTCCACCGAGCATCCCATCCGCAACGTTCGAGAGAAAATCTCTCACTTGGTCGCTAACTCATACCAGGCGTTGTACTCATTTGCAGCCCTCTCCCACGAAAACGACAGAGCCATGTCGTGGCAGTTCGACAGCAGGCGGGCGTATCGAGCCGGCTGGTAGCGAAAAACGTCGCAAGCCTGCACGATGGCAGCCGCGAGCGAGGAAACCATCGCTCCGTAGAGCGGAACCGACATCCTCGCGTGGGGTTCACGAAGGCCCTGGATGCGCTGCCAGTTCTCGGCGACATCCAGGGATGCCGGGACCTGCTCGCGATAAAGGAAGCCAGTGGCGCGATCCGGGTTCGCTGCAATATCCGTTACTTGGCCCGTGAGACCACCCGTGGCCCGAGCCACGACCGGCGTTCCAGCCAGGTAGGGCTCCGTGGAAGCCCCGAAGGGCTCGTAAAGCGATGGCATGACGACATAGGTCGCACCGGCCATCAGTTCCTGGTAGCCGGCTTCCATGCGGAACGGGTAGATCACGATTTCCCCCGGACGAGACTCGGCCAGCTCGCCGAGATCATCGAGAAACACGGGCTCCTCCATTGCGCCAGCCGGGGTCAAGACGAAACGAGCCAGCCCTCGAGGCAACGCTTCGATCGCTCGCGCCAAAACGTCAAAACCTTTTTGGCCCGGATCCATGCGTCCGAACATCATGATGACCGGCACTTTTTTGGGGAGTTGCTGCTCTTGGGGGCCGAGTTGGCCGGCGACACGCGGATCGTTTTTATAACCGTCGATGACCTCGAGCATCTTAGCGCGCTTCTTCTCCTTCGCTCGAAGGATGCGCCGGGATTTTCCTCCGCGGGCCTCTTTCACGGCCGCGCCGGAGAATGGCGGCTCGGCCTCGGGACTTGCGAATACGCCGTTGGCGATGCCGACGACTCCCCGCGACTCGAAGGCGCCCTGCAAATGCCTGGCGAAGTGCGCGGTCTGAAGCGGCTCCGTGGTCAGCTCGGCGGCGAAACTGCGGCTCACCGTCGATACCGGAGCATCCGTCAACGGTATCATTCGGTCGTAAACCGTCGTGCGGTTTCCCGCTGCACCCACTCCGCTGCCAACGCTCGCCCACTTGGCCGGGTCAAGCCGGCCGGTGATCCGCGCCAGCGCATATTCGGCGAGGTAATGATCGTACGGATTGTGGGACGTCAGGACAACCGCGGCACTCTCGAGCTGGCCGCTGAGCAGCGCCAGCTTAACGGTTAGAACGGCCGATGCCAGTTCCCAGTCTTGAACATGCACGATTACGTCTCTTGTCTTGCCCAAAGCCGCCAGCGCACTCGGAATGGCCGCGCAGGCGAAGAGGCTGTCGGTTAACAGCCCCGAGGCATCGGAATAGGCGTAGGGATTCGTGCCGTCGTCTCCTCCTTCCGCCTCGAAGAAGCCTTCCGCGTGCAGCAGGACCCAGCGGATGCCCTTCCTGACATGTTCCAAGAGTTCGACCTGGACGACACCGTGATCCCAGGCAACGTCAATTTGCCTGATGCTCCTCAAGTGTGGCAGAGCGGATTGCGCACTCTTCAGACTGCTGTGAAAGGGACTGATGATGACAACGTCATCGTTGTGGCGCCTGAGTGCGGAGGGCAGATTGTCGGCCACGGCAAAGATGCCGCCGCACTTGGCGAATGGGTTCTCGTAGACGCAGTAGGCAACGCTGCGATGTTGCTTTCCCACGGTCCGCCGGATTCGCTCGAGATGAGCGGCTTCTTCCGGGGTGAACAAGTGATCGAGAGCCCTGGTGTCCCGCGTCCAAGCGCCGAAGAGGGAGTCGAGGCTCGAGAAATCACTCATTGTCCTAGTATTCTCGCACTCATCGCCAAACCGAGTCCCGAACGCAAAAACAGAGCCCCGAATGCAAATGAGGGGTCAGCAAATCAGCAAGCATTCCCAAGCCAGCCCCGGGGTCGGCAAATCACCAAGCAATCTCGAGCGAGCCGTGCCGCCATTCCCCGCGCGGCATCTTCTCCAGCAACCTTCGTCCCGCGAAACCTGCGATATCCTGAGAAAAGTCGGCAAGGGGTTACGTGCCAATCCGCCTGACTCACTACACTAGGTTCTTGTACCCGCGCTGCTCAGCTTCCATTCACATTGGAAGGCGTAAGAATCCATGAATCGATTTTTGGTGAAGAACGGCCGGGTGATCGACCCGGCGTCCGGGCTCGACGGCCCGCGCGATGTTCTGGTGGAAGACGGACTGATCGCGGCCGTCGAAGAAAAGATCGAAGCCCCAGACGCGGAAGTCCATGACGCCGCCGGCCGTGTCGTCGCTCCGGGGTTCATCGACATTCACGTCCACCTGCGCGAGCCCGGCATCGAGCATGCCGAAACGATCGAGACGGGAGCGCGGGCGGCCGCCGCGGGAGGGTTCAGCTCCATCTGTTGCATGCCGAACACGATCCCGGTCAACGACAGCCCCACCGTCACCAGCTTCATCGTGGAAAGGGCGAGGCGGCACGCGATCGTCAACGTCTTCCCAATTGGCGCCATCACCAAAGGCAGCGAAGGCGAGCAACTGGCCGAGATCGGCGCCATGAAGGAAGCCGGTGCCGTGGCCATTTCCGACGACGGCATGCCGGTCATGAATTCGGGCGTGATGCGGCGGGCGATGCAGTATGCGGGCTCGTTCGGGTTGACGGTGATCGACCACTGTGAAGATCTTAATCTGAGTATCGGCGGCGATATCCACGAGGGCCCGCTGGCGGTGCGGCTGGGGTTAGGAGGGATTCCGGCCAGCTCCGAAGACGTGATGGTCGCCCGCGACGTCATCCTCAGCGAGGCGACCGGAGCTAAAACTCACATTGCGCACATCTCCACGCGCAACTCGATCGAGATTGTGCGGCAGGCGCGGCGCCTCGGGATTCCCGTCACGTGCGAGGTCACTCCGCACCACTTCGCGCTCACGGACGAAGACATTCCCGGGTACGACGGCAACTACAAGATGAAGCCGCCGCTGCGTTCCAGAGTCGATGTCCAGGCAGCGATCGAGGGCATCGTGGACGGAGTCGTCGATGCGATTGCCACCGACCACGCGCCACACACGGGCAACGTCAAAATGCAGGAGTTCGAGCGCTGCCCGTTTGGCATCACCGGGCTGGAGACAGCCATCGGATTGACGCTGGAGCACCTTGTCCATCCCGGCAAAATCGGTTTGATGCGATTGGTCGAGCTTTTTACGAGCGGCGCCGCCAAGGTGATAGGACTCGACCGGGGCACGCTGGCCGTGGGGGCTCCCGGCGACATGACGGTCATCGATCTCGAGCGCGAGTGGACTTTCGACGTCAATCAATCCCTCTCGAAAAGTAAGAATTCACCCTTCCACCAGCATTCTTTCCGCGGCGGGCCGGTAGCGACCATTGTGTCGGGAAGGGTTGTATGGGATGCCGAGAAGGGCGTAGCAACTTCCCCGAACGGGCGGTCCTGAGCCACAAATTCAGAGCCCGAATCAGAGCCCCGAACGTTAGTGACGGGCCTGCCCCGCGCGTGATTCCCGAACCCCGCCCGCGGAGAGTTCCCGCGAACCAGCGCCCTGCCGGTGAGACCCCCTCACTGGCGTTCGGGGCTCTGCACCAAGGGCACGGGCTTGGCCGGCTCAAACAGCCCGAATGTAAACACATCGGTTTGCGCGACAATCGTCACGTACTGTTTTCCGTTGACCGAGTAGGTGATCGGTGAGGAGAAGAGCGACTGGCCCAAGTTGAAATGCCACAGATGTTTCCCTGATTTTGCGTCCAGCGCCACAAGGTGCTTATCATCATCAGCAAAAAAAACCAACCCGCCGGCGGTCGACACAGTACCCGCCCACATGGTCGTCGGGCCGGTCATGGGATACTCCCAAACACGTTTGCCGGTCGTGGGCTCCAGCGCCCGGATGAAGAACTGATTCTCGTGATTCGGAGGCTTTTCCCCGGCCGTGCCGGCGAAGCCTGTCTTCGGGACGGGTTCTTTTTCCGAGCTGGTATAGATGTCACAACCCTCCAGTACCACGAAGTAAAGCAGTCCCGTGTCAGGGTTGTAAGAGGGCGCCATGTAGTTCGACGCCCCGCGAACCGTGGGGCAAACTTCGTTGCCTTCAATATTCGGCTCGGTCCCTTCGATCACAATCGGGCGTCCGTTCTTGTCGAGGCCGCTGGCCCAAGTCAGCTTGTCGACAAAGGGCGTGCCCAGCAGGAACTCGCCATCGGTGCGGTCCAGCACGTAGTAATAACCGTTGCGATTGGCCTGGACGACCAGCTTGCGCTGCTTGCCCTCCCAGGGCAAGTCGAGCAGGATCGGGAACTCTTGGGCGTCCCAGTCCCACACGTCGTGCGGCGTGAACTGGAAATACCACTTCATCTCGCCCGTATCGGGATCAATTGCCAGCAGCGAGTCGGAATAGAGATTGTCGCCAGGGCGGTCCCCTCCGTAAAAGTCGGGCCAGGGGTTTCCCGTGGTCCAGTAAAGAACATCCAGCTCGGGGTCGTAGGTGCCCGACATCCAGGTACCGGCTCCTCCCCAGGGAAGCGTCTTCGGCCCCCAGGTTTCCGATCCAGGCTCGCCCTCGGCGGGGATTGTCCACAGCCGCCAAAGCTCTTCGCCGGTTGAGGCCGAGTGGGCAGTCATGTAACCGCGGATGCCGGAGTCCCCGCCGCTGACGCCCACAATGATGCGGTCCTTGACCGGAACTGGCGAAACGGTGCAGTGGTAGCCGTCTTTCGGGTCGGCATACTGATGGTCCCAAAGGACTGCACCCGTTAGGCGATGCAGCGCCACGAGGTGGCAATCACTGGTGACGAAGTAAACGCGGTCGCCCAAAATGCCTACGCCCCGGTTGGGCCGGTCCATCTCAACGCCTAGCTGGCGGTAGTGCCAGACCTGTCGGCCGCTCACCGCGTCCAAAGCGTAGACCTCATTGTTGTTCGAGACGTACATCACGCCTTCAAAAACAAGCGGTATCGACGAGAGCCGTTTCGAGCCCTCGATGTGGTGGACCCACTTCGCGACAAGAGAGTCGACGTTGCCTCGGTTGATCTGTTCAAGCGGGCTGTGGCGCTGCGCGGCATAGTCGCCGGCGTAAAGAAGCCAGTTTTCGCTGGGGCTCTTCTTGATGTCTTCGAAGCGAACTTGAGCACAAAGGGCGCCCGCGCCCAGGATCAACGACAGTATAATTCTTGAAGTAGTCACCTATTCACCATCCCGCCCCGGCTGGGCGCTTCCGGCCGGGGGGCGTAGGGCCTGGCGGCTCAAGAAGGCCAGCACGTTCTGGAATTCTTCTTCACTGAGCCGGTCAGCGTAGTCATCGGGCATCCACGACTTTCGCGGAAATTCGATCGAGCGAAGGTTTTGTTTCGCCAGCAAGTGAAGGTTGCCGTCCTTGTCGATAATCTGGATCGAGTAATTGGAATTGTTGCGGGCGACCCCGCTGATGCTTTTACCGTCGGCTGTTGCTACCGTGACGGATCGGTAGCCTTCGGCCGTGCGGAGATTCGGATCGAGGAAGGCCTCTCGAAGCTGAACCAGAGTGTTGCTGACTCCGGCAACTGTCAGGTCGGGGCCGAGAAAGCCGCCCCTGCCCCGAATCATGTGGCAGTTCGAACACTCGCCTTTCCCGAAGAAAACGGTCTCACCCGCGGCGGGGTCTCCCGGAACCTCGGATTCGTACGCCGAAGCCACCAAGCTGCGCGTAAAGGCGACCAGGCGCCAGATCTGCTCGTCGGGAAGCGGGAAGGGCGGCATGTCGGTGCCCGCCACGCCCTTCTGAATTGCCGCAAACAACTTGACATTGCTGACCTTGCGGACACGGTTTCCCCGGACCAGGCTGGGCCCGCGCCCGCCCTCGCCCGAAGGACCGTGGCAGCCGCTACACACGGTGAGGTACAACTCGTTGCCCGCCTTGATGGCGTCGGGATTTCCAACGTAGGATGCTTCGACTGCGGCTTCGCTCTTTTGCAGGGCCGGCATGACGTCTTCGTCTTGGGCGAAGACAACGATCGCGAAGATCAGAAGTAAAATGACAGGCTTCATAGTATTGCGAGAGTGAGACGAACCCCTGTTCAGGTTAGCAGAAGATCCGGGCATGCTAGATGGAACCTTGAGAGATGACCCTGAAGCACTGATGTGGAGGGCTTTGATGGGCCGATTTCAGGCATCTCTTGGGCCTTGAGGGGTTGCTAGCCGAGCAGCCCCCCCAGCTTCTCCAAAAGGCTGATCGCGGTCGTCCCGGCTGACCCAACCGATTCCGCCGCCTCCCGAATACCCTCGGCGCTGAGCTCCCACCATTTGCGCCTCGGGTTGTCTTTCGTCGCTTCCTCGGTAAACCGCTCTAGGTCGTCAGCCACCTCCGCCGCCTTTTCTTCCGGAAGCTTCTCCGCAACTTTGGCTACCTGCTCGGCAAGTTGTTGCAGCAGCGCTTTGGTTTCCTCGGGCGAGGCCGCGCCCCCGGCTTTGTTGAAACTATTCTGGATCTTTTCGCCTACCGCGAAGTCTCCAGAAAATGTTGCGTTGTCCCCGATTTTCACCTCGATGTTGGTCACTGTGGTCTTCTCCCCCTTCCGATGGCTCTGCCCATCCCGCCGCACCCCCTCCAGTAGCTCTCGCACCGTGTAAGCCCGGTCCGCCTCTTCCGGGTGCAACTCATACTCCGGCCCGTACTTCTCCTCCATGTCCAGCAGGTGCCCATAGCTCACCGAAACCTTCGGCTGATCCGGCAACGGCACCCGCGCCTTCGCTCCGATCTCTGGGTTCAGCCCATGAACGTGCTCCAAATCATTCAGCACAACGTTGAGCGCCGCGCGCTGAAGTTCCGCCGGACCGGCCACGTGGATATCAATGCGCCGCCGGTCGCGGTCCCCCCGCACAAGCACTTTGCAGCCCGCCGCTCCAAGCAGCACCCCCGTCCGCCAGCGCGTCGGCGTATCCGTCAAATTCTGGTGAGCCTGCACGATGAACCGCGGAATCAGACCAGGTGGGAGAAAGCTGTACTGGTAGAGAAAGCGTAGCGAGTTTGGAGGCCAGATCCCAAGCAAGTCCGGCTCGCTCGCGGGCAGCGCTTCGGGAACCAAATAGCGTTCGTGATCCGTGCCGGGCAGCTCAAAACACAGCCCGACCTCGGGGTCCTGCATCATGCCCAGGATGAACTCGTGCCAATTCTTCGGATAGATGGCAGGGTCCAGCAGATCCTCCATCTGGGCGCGCCCAAACTCGCCTGCCTGGTCGCGGACGGTTGGGCTGTTGAGCAGGGTGTAGATCGCCCCGGTCAGCCAGTTTGGATCGAGCAGCGTGATCTCCCGGTTCGCTGATGGAGCGTCGCGCTCCAGCCCGTGTGCGACCACCACGCCAAGGTCGTGCAGCAGCCGCAACAGCGCCCGCTGCTCGTCGCTGTCCGATATGGCGGAGTTCCCGCTGCTGGCTTCCGAGACTGTTTGTTCGCACAACCGTTCGAAGTCCCGGCGTTCCAAGACTCTCTGTTCGCGCGCCATCTTCGCCACCGCTCTCTTCACCCGAAGCCATGCCTCGGGTATCGGATCGCGCACATGTTTCAGCCGCTCATCCTTCGCCAGCGTTTCGGCGATGACTTCCCGCAGCTTCTGAATGCTGGCCGCCGGGAATTCTCCCGGGTCGCAGCAAGTGCGAACAAAGGCCACGATCGAGGGATAGTCCTGCTGTAAGGCGCTCTCGTCCAGGCGAAGATCCTGTTTCCCCTCGTCGCTTTTGTTGATCACGACGATCACCGGCGATTCGCGCCCGCGGTTGCGAATGGTCTTGAGCCAGTCGTAAACCGACCGGTCATCCTGGCGGCGGTCCTCCAGCACCAGCAGGTAGAGGCTGCGCGCGGTCAGGAAGAAACGATGCGTACCGTGCATGATCTCCTGCCCGCCGAAATCCCAAATGTTTAACGTGACGCCGCCTTTGCTAGCCAGCCAAGCGCGTGTGTCGATCTCCTCGTGGATCGCCGTCCCTGGGGTCTTGGGTTCGCTGGGATTGCGCGGGGCGTTTTCCACCAGATAACGAATCAGCGATGTCTTCCCCACGGCTTCGTTGCCGACCACCAGCAACTTGGCTTCGCTCAGTGGCCGCAGCGTTTTCTGCTCAGCCGCTGTACGATACCTCCGATACGCTGCCAAGATCGACTGTGCGTCGGGCGTTTCGAGCGCCTCGCCTGGCAAGAGCGAACTAAGGTCGCCGTTTTCCCGCAGATCGAGATAGCTTAGGTCTTCAGCAGTCGGGCGATCGATCCAACTATCCAGCAGCGCCCGCGCGCCCTCGGCTCCGATTTTGTTTTTCTGGAGGTGGAGCGAGGTCAGGGCGGAGAGCGAGGCCAGCGCCCGCGCGCCCTCGTCTCCGATTTCGTTGTTGTCTGAGGTCGAGCGAGGTCAGGGCGGAGAGCGAGGCCAGCGCCCGCGCGCCCTCGTCTCCGATTTTGTTGTTCTGAGGTCGAGCGAGGTCAGGGCGGTGAGGGAGGCCAGCGCCCGCGCGCCCTCGTCTCCGATTTTGTTTTTCTGGAGGTGGAGCGAGGTCAGGGCGGAGAGCGAGGCCAGCGCCCGCGCGCCCTCGTCTCCGATTTTGAGATCAAGCAATCCAACGGATGAAACCTTTGTCAGCCCCGAAATAACCCGCACCAACTCTTTCGGCAAGGCTTCAATTACGTATACGGGGCCGGGAGGCAACTCCCGCACAACGTCATCCCAACCTGCGGCCCGGGGCGAAACGAGTGAGACGGCAGTCCAGCTCTCCTCCCGCGCTTGTTCCAGCACCTTCTCCAACTCGGCGGCGGTGATTCTTTCGGGCTGGTTCAACGACGTTTCCACGGCATTCACGATCAGGCCTGGCAGTCCGCGCGGGGATTCGCACTTCCGGATCCCATCCCCGCGGAGCCCCTCGCCCCAGCCGCGAACCGCAGCCCGGAAGCAAGGAGCCGGAAAGCTAACGCATCGTATATAGGTACAGGGTCCACGGATCGTGTCCTAACTGACCCTGAACTTGTTTCTCCCTCACCGCACGCCAGCCGGGAATCGGATCCTTCAGCGAGACGACCCTCGCGCTTTTTCTGAGTTGTCGTTTTAGGACGGGCGCGAGTCGTTCCCATGACTTCGGCAGCAGATACCCGGTCACGACCGTAGCCGGGCTGATGTCCTGGCTGAAGATATCCCCTTGGATCACGCTGACTCTGCCCTCCAGTCCAAGCTTCCGGATGGCCGATGAGGTTTGTTCGCACAAAGCTCCATCCCACTCTATTCCGACCGACCTAGCCTGAAACCGTTGAGCCGCGGCCAGAATGATCCGCCCGTCTCCGGAACCCAGGTCGTAGACCAGATCGTTTTTGCCGACATTTGCTAGTTTGAGGGCGGCGCTCACTACGTGGGCGGGAGTGGGAACAAAGGGGCCCAGCCAATTCGGATCATCCAGGCGCTGATCTGGGGCATGGGCCTGGGTGGAAACCTGAGCCAACAACTGGCAGCCGGCGCCGGCCAACCAGGTGAGAGCCAACACCACCAGGCAGGTGCGGATCGGACGCCAGGTGCGGATCAGACGCCAAGTGTGGATCAGACGCCAGGTGTGGATCAGACACATTGACACACTCAACTCATGAACCCGGCTCAACAGTGGGCCTCGCAAATCTCAAGTTCCCCTCTAAGCTTAGCCGTCAACTCCACAGTCCGGGCGGCATGGTGTTTGCCGGGGTGGATCTCCATCGTGCGGGCGTCGATGAAACCACCGGTCCTGCCCAATCCGCGAAGTCCGCCCAATCCGCCCGTGGCCGGCGAGTGCGGGCAGACAAAGAGCCGCGGCCGGCGAATGCGGCAGACAAAGAGCCGCGGTCAGCGGCGAAAGAAGAACAGCCTAGGGCGTCAGCCCTGGGAACGGAACGGATCCAAGAACGAGCCCTGAAGGGGCGGCACCCCTCAATCCCAACCCATCGCAAAACCGCCAATCCAAAAAACCGGTCACGCTCGTGCGAGAAATTTATTCTCTTTGGAACCATGCATCTAGCGAAAACCGTCCCTAGTCCCCCTCCCGCCACTTGCTAGCCTAAATGTAAGGACAAACTCGATATGAACAAATGTCGCTCCAACGTCCGCCGGGACGCAAACAGCCTGTTACCTTGGCCGTGACGCGACGCCTATACCAACAGAAACTCTCTGCAACGAATTGAGTTTCCCAAGGACAAGCTAATGACCAAAACACATCTCAGAATCGGCGCTTTGTTGGTGGCGACGTTGGGGCTGGTCTCGGCGTCTTTCGCGCAACCGTTTGACCGCGAAGGCCGCCGGAGTGATTGGCGCGAAGGCCGCGGCGGAGCCATGCGAGGCGGCTTTGAGGCTTCCGGCCTGAAGATCGGCAGCGCTTTCCCCGCGATTGACATTTACGACGCAGGGGGCAAGCCCTTCAACACAGCAAGTTTGAAAGGCCAGTTCACGGTAGTCGTCGCCGGCTGCCTCACTTGACCGCCCTTCATCCGTAACGTCCCCAGTTTGGAGACGGTCTATCGAGATTACTCGGCGAAGGGCGTGAAGTTCTACTACCTCTACCAAGCTTTGGCCCATCCCGGGCTCAGCGGTTACATTCGTCCCCATACGCTCGAAGAGCGGCTGATGCACATCGCGGAAGCAAAGCGGACCCTGGGCTCCGAAATCCCTTGGCTGGCGGACTCGATCGAGAACGAGCTGCGCCGCGCCATCGGCAATGCGCCCAATTCAGAATACGTGCTGGACTCGGAGGGCAAGATCGTGCGCATGCGCCGCTGGAGCGATCCCCAAACACTGCGCCAGGATCTTGCTGAATTGGTCGGGCCGATTGAGGATCCGACCGAGGTTTCGGACCTGAACCTCAAAACGGCTCCTCCGCCCAAGCTTGCGCCCACGGGTATCGTTCCGCGCTTGCAGCGGCAAGGACGTTTCCAGGCCCTCATCGCCAAGCCGCAACTCGATGGGAGCAAGGATCCCTTCTACGTCAAGCTGCGGGCCGAAGCCGACCAGGACTTGCTGAACAAGGGCAAGGGCAAGCTCTATCTTGGGTTTTTCCTCGATCCTCTTTATGAGGTGCACTGGAATAACGAGGTGGCTCCGGTGCGCTATGAGGTGTTCGCTCCCGACGGCATCGTGCTAACACCAAAGACCAATGCCGGCCCAGAATTAGAAGAGGATGCCGACGCCGACCCGCGCGAGTTTTTGCTTGAAGTCGACCGCGGTGACTCGACCGAACCGGTCCGCATGGTTTTCCATTATTTTGGCTGTACCGAAAAATGGTGCAAGCCGGTGACCCAAGAGTACGCCGTGACGTGGGAAACGGACCGCGATGCCGGACGGCCGATAGGCGGGGGCCGGGGACGCTTTGGCGGCTTCGGCGGAAGCCGCGGACCGGGATTTCGCGGACCAGGCGGGCCTGGGTTCGGCGGAGGCCGCCGCGGACCGGGCGGCCGCGGTCCCGGTGGTCCGGGCGGATTTCTCACTCGCCTGCTGGAGTACGACCTGGACGGCGACGACAGAGTCACCCGCGACGAACTCCCCGAACGTATGCAGCAGCGCTTCGAGTTCATGGACGCCAACCAAGACGGTTTTCTCGATGAGTCAGACATGGAGGAGATGAGGAACCGCTTCCGCAACAGGCGCGGGAGAGGCGGACCAGGCGGGCGGGGATTTGGTGGTCCAGGCGGCCCCCGCAACGGCGGCGCTCCCTCAAGAGACCCTTGAGTTGACGGACCTATCGCCGAAAAGAGCTTCGGATGGGCGATACGGCGGGCGCCGAGGAAACACTCTACCAGGCGGAAATACTGTAACAAGTGGCTGAGGATGAGCTATCTTTGCGAAGGCCCCTGCCTTCCCAGAACTGAATACACATCAACCACCTGATCACGCTGGCAGACGAAGATCCGGTCGTAATAGTTCGTGGTCATGTCGAGATTCGAGGTGATCAACTCGAACTGATCGCCCAGCTTCGGCTCCGGGTCTGCTTGTACCCAGTGAAGAGCGCCGTACTCGGCTCCGGCCCGGGCCACTGTCAGATCCGGGCGTCCTTTGACTTCGTCGGTCGGCTGCGTCGCGGATTTATTCCCGGCATCGATAGCAACCTTGTTTGGGTAATGCTTGCTAATGACCGTGGTTAGCACCGTCAAAGAAACGCCAAAATCATCATAGGCTTCCCCGCCGTCCTTGCTGCCGACGTGCTTGTACTTGCTGTCCATCAGCGCGTAGGAGCCAGCCTGCAACTCGGTCATCCCTTTGATCTCGCTGTCGATGTTGTAGGTGCCCGTGCTGCCGCCGGTGACGATCTCGACCGGAATCCCGGCCGCGCGGCAAAGCGACACCGATTCGAGCAGCAGACCTACCGCTTCCTCGGAAACCTGTTTGCGTTTCCGCCAGCCATGAGTATGTGAAGCCGCGCCGGAGTAACCCATCAGCCCGGCCAGTTTCAGATTCTTGGCCTTCATCACCCGTTTGCTCAGATCGACGGCTTCCTGCCCCGGCTTGACTCCCTGCCGCCCGATTCCGACGTCGTTGTCCACGACCACCTTCACCGTTACCCCGGCGGCGCGGGCCGCTTCATCGAGCTGGCCGACAATGACCGGATCGTCGATGGCCGTCATGAACGTAGAGTCCCTCTTGGCCAGTGCGACGACACGGCTGATCGTGTTGGGCCCCGCCGGCTGGCGGGTCCACAGAATTCCGTGCATGCCGGCGTCGATCATCACTTCGCATTCCGAGATGCTGGCGCAACACAGGCCGATCGAGCCCGCTTCGATCTGGCGCTTGGCGATTTCCGGACTGCGATGCACCTTGACGTGAGCGCGAAGATTGAATCCCGTTCGCTCGCAATGGCCGGACATCGTCTCGAGGTTGCGCGCGAACACCTCTTCGTTCAGGATCAGGTTCGGCGTTGGCAAGTCGGCTTTCGTCAGGCCTCGAAAATCGCGCCTGGCGATCTTCGCCTCGAGTTCAGCGTGGCTGTAGCTCCGCCGGCCCGTGGCAGCGAACATCGCTGGGGCATGTGTTCGGCGAGTAGCGCTGCTTGCGGAAGCGAGCGAACCGCCCACCGCGGTAGTCGCCAAGAAAGACCGTCGTGTCATGGTGCCTCCTCCAAGGAATCCAGTGCGGTTGACAGGAATCCAACTTTGGCAACATCTTACCACGCTGGCCTGGACACCAAAGTCGCCGCCGGAGACTGAATATGCAAATCCCTTAACCGTTCTCTAGATACAATAGTTCGCATGTTCATCGTCGACACTCACGCGCATATTTACTCGCCGGACGAGGAGCGTTATCCGCCGATCGAAAAACCGCTGCGGCCACCGGGCGGCAAGGGTTCGCTCGAAGACCTTCATGCCGAGAGCCGGGCAAACGGCGTCAACGCCGCCTGCATCATCCAAACCAGCACCTTCTACCGCTTCGACAACCGCTACATTTGTGACAGCGCCAAGGCCACGCCCGATTGGACCGCCGGTGTCTGCACGCTCGACCCGGATGACCGCCACAGCCCCGGCGTGCTCGAGGAGTATGCTCGTGAATACGGCGTCCGGGGCATGCGAAGCATTCCAGCAGCCGACGGCAGGCTCGATCATCCCGGGGTGCGCGCTCTATGGAAAACAGCAACGGATCAAGGCATCGTGATCAACGTTCTGATTGGCCCCGAAAAAGCTGATCAAGCGGACCGCATGCTGGCCGGCTTTCCGCAATTGCAAGTCGTTCTCGACCATTGTTTGAACTTAAAGGCGGGTCCGAACCTTGACTCCACGCTGGAAAAGGTTCTGCACTTATCGCAACGCCCCAACCTGCACGCCAAGCTGACCTTCATACCCACGGGAAGCGCGGCCGGCTTTCCCTGCGCCGATATGCACGACGCTGGCCTCAAAGTGATTGATGCATTCGGCCCCGAACGCTGTGTCTGGGGCAGCGATTTCCCCTGCGAACTATGGGCACCGAAAGTCAGCTACGCCGAGCACCTCAAGATCTTCAGCGAAGTGCTGCCGCTGACGAGCGCCGCTCGTGAGAAAATTCTAGGCGAAACCGCGCGGCGTCTTTGGTTCGACGATCGGCTCTGAACTGGAAGATGACCGCCAGAGGCCGCTGTTAGAATAATGTCAGGCTTGCAATGAAAACTCTCGAATTCGACGCGCAAATCAGTCCGGATTCAACCCTCAAGGTGCCCGGAGCATTGGCAAGCCAGATCGAAGCTGATCAGCCTGTTCACGTCGTCTTACTGGTACCTGAATCCGGAGAAGATCAAGACTGGAGCCGACTAACCGCGGAGCAGTTTCTGAAGGATTACGCCGACAGCGACGCAATCTATGACGACGTACGAAGCGGGTGACGTCATACTTATTTCCTCCCCTTTTGCCGATCAGGAGAGACTCTTCTCAGCGGTAGCGGCCTAACTTCGCCCTGCGGCGGTCGAGGAAACTTTGTGCCAGGCCGATTTCGCCGGGCTTGGGGTCGCGGCCAAGGGCAAACCGATAGAGCGCGCGCACTCGAGAAGCCGGGTCGCCGATGTCGGAGACGCGCAAGGCCAGGCGCGCGGCTTGATGCTGCATCCATTCGCTGTTGAGCACGAAAAGCTGCTGTAGCGGAGTGGTGTTCACTTCTCGGCGGGGACTGTGCCGCGTGGCGTCGGGGAAGTCATAGAGCCGCGGCACCGCATGGGGACGCCCTCGGCTGATTTCGTATAGACGGTTCGGCGCGGCGCGCTGGTGTCTTCGATCTGGACCGAGGGACCGTCGGCCGTCTGGTCCAGCTCGCCTGACACTTGCAGAATGGCGTCCCTCCAGGCTTCGAGGTCCAGGCGCCGCGAGATCCTCCAGCAATTCGGGGCGCGTCGGCGCCTGGCCGCTATCCGATCTAGCGCTCGACTTGGTAGTTCGGGGCTTCTTTGGTGATTAGGACGTCGTGGACGTGCGCTTCGCGGAGGCCCGCGGACGAGATGCGGACGAAGCGGGTCTTCTCCTTCAATTCGGCGATTGTGGCGCAGCCGCAATAGCCCATCCCAGCCTTGACTCCGCCGACGAGCTGGTGCACCAGCTCGCCGAGCTGGCCTTTATAAGGAACACGTCCCTCGACTCCTTCAGGAACAAGCTTGGCCGACGATTCCTGCGCGTAGCGGTCGCTGCCGGCGGCCATCGCGCCCATTGATCCCATACCTCGATAGGTCTTATACGTGCGTCCTTGATAGAGAACCGTCTCGCCGGGACTTTCCTCGGTACCGGCAAACAGGCTGCCGACCATCACGCAGTCCGCTCCCGCCGCAATGGCCTTCGTGACATCGCCGGAGTACTTGACTCCGCCGTCGGAAATGATCGGGACCCCGGAACCCTTGGCCGCTTCGGCGCATTGGGCGACGGCGGTGATCTGGGGAACACCGGCGCCCGAGATGATTCGCGTCGTGCAGATCGACCCCGGCCCGATGCCCACCTTGACGGCATCGACTCCGAGCCGGACCAAGTCGGTGACCGCCTCCGGGGCGGCGACGTTGCCGGCGATTAGATTGATGTCCGGCATCGCCTTGCGCAGCGCCTTGACGGCATCCATCACTCCGCTGGTGTGGCCGTGCGCTGTGTCGATGGCAATAACGTCGACGTTCTTGGAGAACAGTTCCCGAGCCCGTTCAATGAAATCTGCGGACGCGCCCACGGCCGCGCCGACCAATAGCCGTCCATGAGCGTCCTTGGCGGCGCGCGGATAGTCCCGCTTCTTTTGGATGTCTTTGACGGTGATGAGGCCCTTGAGGATGTAGTTGTCGTCCACCACCAGCAGCTTCTCGATGCGGTGTTTTTGCAAGAGCTTTTCGGCTTCCTCGAGTGTCGTGCCGACGCTGACGGTGACGAGATTGTCCTTGGTCATCAGCTCCGCGATCGGCAGATCGAGGCGGGTTTCAAAGCGCAGATCGCGATTGGTGAGGATGCCGACGAGCTTGCCGTCCTCTGTAATCGGTACGCCCGAGATGCGGTAACGTTCCATCAACGCCAGCGCTTCGTGGATTTTGTTCGTGGGCGGCATCGTGATCGGATCGACGATCATGCCGCTCTCACTTCGTTTGACGCGATCGACCGCTTCGGCTTGCCGCTCGATCGACATATTACGGTGGACGAACCCCAGACCACCCTGGCGCGCGAGGGCGATGGCCAGCCGCGACTCGGTGACCGTGTCCATGGCGGCGCTGACGATGGGAACGTTGAGCGTGATGTTGCGGGTCAGGCGGGTGCGGGTATCAACTTCGGTGGGCAGAACCGAGCTGTAGGCAGGGACCAGGAGGACGTCGTCAAAGGTCAGAGCCTCCGGAACCGGAAAGGTAAGCATACGTCATGATACGGAACGTTCAGAGCGGGACGCAAGCTGGGTAGCGCCCGGGCTGACGAGCATTCACGCCGCCACAAGTGCCGGCGCGGCGCGTCAAGAATGCGCGCGCCACGTTGGGGAGCTGGTCTTTCGCTGCGCTGGTTAGCGTTTTCGCCGGCCGCGGTCCTTTTGCCCCTCGTTCGCGCGCGCCTCGTTGACGCGCAGAACTTTGTCGTCCAGTGGCGCCCGGTTGAATCGAGTGATGAGGGCCTTTAAGTCTTCGTCCGACGCAGCCTCGACAAACGCGTAGCCTTTCGATTCCTGCGTTTCAAAATCCCGGATGACCTTGACTTCATCGAAGAGAATGTTCTCGTTGGTCAACCAGCTCTCGATTTCGTCGGCGGTTACCCAGGCGGGCAGGTTGCCCATAAAGACGGTCCGTGGCATTTCGAGAGTTCCTTAAAGAAGCGGTATGTGGATATTATTGTAGGCCACGCGGCAAAACGCAATCCGTCCGGCTTGATATTTTTCCGAATCACCTTTGGGCGATTCCGCCGGCCGAGCGCGAACTTGGTTAAACTGCATGTATCCCGCAACAAACCGGGTCAGGCGTAATCCGCCCCTGGGCCGGAAAAACACGCGCCACTAGCCAGATCCGCGGCCGGGGGACTTCGCTGAAATGAAAACTCTACGGTGGGTCATTCTCGTCATCCTGGCTGCAACGTTGTGGTGGGGGTACTCGCTCGTACGAGAGCACAATCTCTCCCGGGCGGACTTGCTCAACTGGATCACCGATCCGGCGCCGATTGGCGTGCTGGACGCCGATCCGCTGGCGCGTTTGGGCCTGTCGGAGCAGGACGTTGCGCCGCCCGCCGGGGATTCCGCGATCCGATTCCTGGGCGTCACCAAGTATCTCAACGACGCCAAAGCGGTGGTCACGCACACGGTCGACGATACGCAGCCGGATGTTCCCAAAGTTCTCGAAACGCTCGACCGCCACGGCGTCAAGGCCACGTTCTTCATCAGCACCCGGCGCGGGCCGATTGGAGATTTGTGGCCGCTGCTGGCGCGAGCTGTTCGCGGCGGCCACGAGATCGGTTCGCACGCCCGCACTCATCCCTGCCAGTTCCCGCCCGACGCCATGTTCTGCTTTCTCAAATACGGCGAATACGAGCTGGCCGGGTCGCGGGACGACATCCTGGCGCATGTTGACCAGCCGTACGTTTGGTCGTTCGCCTACCCTTGCGGGCTTTGCTTCGACCACGAGTTCGCGCGGCGAAATCTGCGGCACGCGGGCTTTCTGGTGGCGCGGGGGTATCCCGAGGAAGGCACGGGCGGACACCTCGTTCCCGACCTGCAAACCTGGGCCCCGGAGCGCTACCAGGCTACCTACACCCAAGTGGTACAGACGAAGGGCGGCCCGGTTGCGCCGGACGGGCGAACCAGCGTCCCCGAGATCAACGGCAAGTTCGATGAGGTCTACGAAAACGGCGGCATCTATCATTTCGTGACCCATCCGCAATGGCTCGACTTCGAGGCCGGCTCGTTTTACGAGCAGCATTTGGGACACATCGCGGGGCGAGAGGATGGTTGGTATGTCCCGCTGGGGCCACTCTACGCCTACAAGGATGCGCGCGACCGGACCAAGGTGTACTCGCTGGGACAGGGCCGGTTCGCGGTGGCGCACGATCTCTCGCAAAGCGTCTACCCCAACAGCGTGACGCTCGAATTTGCCGTGCCTGAAAACCGGTCCATTACCGTCACGCGCGACGGCAATGATGTTCCCGAGCGGCCGCCGGGACCCACCCTCGGCTGGGATGAGGACTACTACCGCAGGGACGGCAGCCGACTTCTCGTGACCGCGCAACCCAACGCGATCGTTCAAATAGGCGTGGATTGAGCTGCTCCAAAGCTCGAAGCTAAGAGGCGCTGCTCTGCAGCAGCGTTCGCCGCAAAATCTTCCCGGCCGCCGAGCGCGGGATCTGCCCGATAAACTCGACTTCCCGAACCTTTTTGTAGCCCGCCACCTGTTCGGCAACATAGTCCATCACCTGTTGTTTCGTCAGCGCGGCGCCATCGTTCCGCACAACGTAGGCCTTGGGAATTTCGCCGGCCACGGGGTCTTTCTTGCCGACGACGGCACAGTCGCGCACTCCCGCCATCTCGAGCATCACCGACTCGAGTTCGGCGGGCGTGACCTGAAAACCCTTGTACTTGATCATCTCGCGGCGGCGGTCGACGATGTGGATGCGGCCCAGGTCATCGATCTTCGCAATATCACCAGTGTGGAACCAGCCGTCGCGAAAAACCTTTTCATTCTCTTCGGGCGCATTGTGATAGCCCAACATGACGTTGGGACCGCGCATCGCCAGCTCCCCGGCTTCTTTCCCCGGAAGTTCTTTCCCGGTTTCGGGATCGACAATCTTGAACTCCGCGCCGGCCACGGGGGTGCCGGCGCTTTCGACTGTGTCCCATGGCGCATCCGCGGGGTTTGTGGTCGCCGTACCTGCGGTTTCCGTCAACCCGTAACCTTGCCGGATGGGCACGCCGGCCGCTTCCGACAGGCGATGCGCCGCGGGCACGGCCAGCGGAGCCGAACCAACGCTGATCACGTTCAGCGACTGCAATTGACGCTCTTTCAAATCGGGCCGCGCCAGCAAGGCAAGGATCACGGGCGGCACCACCGGCAACCAGGTAATCTTCTCTCGTTCCACCGTGTCCAAACAATCCTCAATATCGAAGCGCTCTCGAATGTGCAGGCGGCCGCCGCCGGCCAGCGTCGTGTTCAGGATGACGTTGAAGCCATAGATGTGATACATCGGCAGGAAGCAGTAGGCTTGGGTTTCGGAATTGATACCGGCGACACTGCCTAGCACCAACTGTCGAATACCCGCGACCAGGTTGGCGTGCGAAAGCTCGACGCCTTTCGACAGGCCGGTCGTGCCGCTGGAGTAGGGCAAGAAGGCGACATGCTTGTCCACATCGACCTCGACTCCCGGATCGCCGCGGTCAGCGGAACTCCAAAAAGCGGCGCCGAGTTCGATGATTCGCAGGCCGGGCGTCTCTCCCATGCATTCCTGAATCGTGGCCAGCAAGCGCGGATGGACAAAAACAGCGGACGCATTCGAGTCGCGGATTTGGTGAAGCAGCTCGCGGCGCCGGTAGCTGCTGTTGAAGGGAGTTAGCGCGTGTCCGCTTCGCAGAATCCCGTAGCACGCCGTGACGAAGTCCAAAGAGTTGGGGCTGTAGACGCCGACGGCCGACCCAGGCGGCAGACCCAGCGCCAAGACAGCGTTTGCAAACTGGCTGGCTTGCCGGTCAAGTTCGGCGCGGCTGAGCGTCCGGCCCTCCCGGTCAATCAAGAACGGTGCATCGCCGTACCTTTGGGCGGCGGATTTCAGAAGCGCTCCCATCGTAATGCCAGGGGGCGGGAACTCTTCGATTGGCTCGGCCGGTTGATCGTGGACTTCCAATGACGCTTCCTTGATGGGGATTCCGCTGAGAGGGTCCAGCACGCTGTAGTATACGCTGGCGCGGCCCTTCGTACAACGTCTGCCGCGGACCTGTCAACGCGGACCGGGTTCCCTGACCCGTCCGTGGATGAGGAAGAGGCGGGCGGCCGCAACCCACGTGAACATTTTGCTGCTGAAAGCTGCTGCCCCCCCGGGGGTGGGGCGGACGGTTCCCGGGATGTTCCTTCACGAGCCCGCCGCTATAATCGAGGATTCTTTCGATCGTTCTCCGGATATCAACTGCTTCGCGAAGATGAGCAAGGCAACCTACTTGGTGTTTGAAACGGGGGGAACCAAACTGGTCGCCGCGGTTGCCGGGCAAGATTGCCGCATTCTCGAAACCCGCATCCTCTACAGGGAACACGACGACCGCGCCGAAACAAGTCTGAAACGGCTCATCGCGGCGGCTCACGAACTCGCCGCGGATCATAAACGGCGGGGAGCGTCGTTTCGTGCAGTTGGCTTTGGCTTTGGCGGCATTGTTCGCCGCTCGACTCGCGATCCTTTCCTTTGCCTGCACGAAGATGGCTGGGAGGATCTGAGCGTTGTCCAGACTCTCGAACACGAGTTTGGTTTGCCCGTCTTTGTCGAGAACGATTGCAAGCTGGCGGCTCTTGCCGAAGCTCACTTCGGAGCTGGAAGGGGCCACCGAACGGTCTTTTACGTGACGCTAGGCACTGGGGTCGGCGGGGGTATCGTGCGAGACGGCCACATTCAGACCTTCAGCGATGTGGGTGAAGCCGAAATCGGACACGTTGTGGTCGCGCCAAATGGACCGGCCTGCCCTTGCGGCAACCGCGGATGTGTTGAGGCGGTTTGTTCCGGACCGGGGATCACACAGTTGGCCGGCTGGATGGCGGAGCAGGACGGTGGCCTCTGGAACCGAAGCTCGCTTTGCGGGGGGCGCGGCCGAGCCGGCGAGATTTCAAGCAAGCAAATCATGGAGGCTTGGGGGTTGCGGGATTCTTTTGCAACCGCTGTCGTCGGCCGTGCCGCCGGCTATTTAGCGCAAGCCCTCGGGGCGGTGGTCAATCTCATCAGTCCGGATGTGGTTGTGGTGGGAGGCGGCGTGGCGTCCGGCAATCCCGAGTTCCTGTCTCTGATTTCCGAAAAGCTACGCCCGCAAGTGGTCTCCTACTTCCGCGATCAGTACCGAATTGTTCCTTCCGAGCTGAGGGAGCAGGTGGTTTCACAGGGGGCGGCTATTCTGGCGTCTCAATCAGTTGGTGAGTAGAAGTCCGCGGGCCGTTGTCACCGCCTGAGCGTCATAGCCCCGCGCACAACAGCTTCCGCCCCACAGTAGCGCGCCCAACAATGGTAACCTCTCATGCTGGCTTGGATTGAGTTTTTTTTGATTCTGGCGGCTTGAACAATGATGGATCGGGGTGTGACAAGAGAAGTTGAAAGAAGTTGAAATGTCTGTGGTGGTGCCTGTCCGCCGGGCGCCGGACACGATCGTTAGCACGATGACGGAGCTGCTGGAACGGCAGGGGCTTGAAATTATCGCGGTTGTTTCCAAGGACGACCCGACGTGCTTGCTTCTGCAGCAACTGCGGGCAAAGCACGCAGAACTCGTTCTGGTCGAAGTGAATGGTGATTGGTCGGTCCCGCAGCTCCGCGCCCGCGGAGTTCGTCAAGCAAGAGGACGGCTCGTGGCAATCACCGAGGACCACTGCTCTTTCAGCGAGAGCTGGCCGGCGGCCTTGGCCCCCGCATTGGATGATCCAACGATCGCGGCGGTGGGCGGACCCGTCGTCAACGCGCGCCGCAACAGCATCCTCGATTGGGCCATCTTCTTTTCCCGCTACGCGGGCGCCATGCCGCCTGTCGCCCGAGGACCGGCGCGGACGCTCGCGGGCAACAACTCGTGCTATCGGCGAGAATTGATCGAGGCCCACGTACCCCTTCTGCTCGACGGTTTTTGGGAGCACGAGTTCCATGAGGAGTTGCTGCGGCAAGGGCTCAAGTTGTGGCTTGAGCCGGATGCGCGCGTGTCCCACGGGAAGCGCTACCGGCTAGCGGCCTACTGTTCGCTACGATTCAGTCATGGTGATTGCTTTGCCGGCAGACAACGGGAAAAGCTGAGCTTTTGGGCGTTGCTACGGCGGATTCTGCTGTCGCCGCTCGTTCCGTTTCTGCTTTCGTTGCGGACAGCCCGGGCCGTTCTCTGGAAAGGCGCTCAAGTGCGGGAGTGGTTGCTGGCCGCGCCTTTGCTTTTTCTTTTCCACGCGATGTGGACTCTCGGCGAGCTGACCGGCTATATCCTTGGACCGGGAGAAAGCTGCTCTCACACGGATTGACGCCACAAGCGGATTGATGGCAGAAAATAGATGCGGAAGCAACAAGCGGTTCTGACCTACCATTCGCTGGACCGCTCCGGCTCGGTCATCTCGATCAAGCCGGAGACATTTCGCGAGCAGATCCTGTGGCTGGTTGAGAGTGGCGTTGCGGTCGTGCCCCTTTCCGAGCTTATGCAACTGAACCGGTCGGGCGCGGAGAGCGCCGCCGTGGCGCTCACCTTTGACGATGGGTTCGAGAACTTCTTGACCGAGGCGTTCCCGCTGATCGAGGAACATCACCTCCCAGCGACGGTATTCCTGGTCACCGGATATTGCGGGCGCACCAATGACTGGCCGTCGCAGCCCCGGCAATTCGGAGGGAAACGCCTGCTGGCTTGGCCGCGCATCGAGCAGTTGAACCGTGCCGGCGTCTAGTTTGGCGCCCACACAGTGAATCATCCCAACCTGACGACATTGCCGCCCGAGGCGGCTCTCGGTGAAATCCTCGACTCGAAGAAACAGATCGAAGACCACGTCGGAGCGGCCGTCACTTCATTCGCGTATCCTTTTGGAGCGGAGTCAGCGGCGCTCCGTGAAGTGGTGGCGAAGCACTTTACCATCGGTTGTTCGGCGCGTTTGGGTTATCTCGACGCCGGCAGCCCCGCGGCTAGTGTTGAAAGAATTGACGTCTACTATCCGCGGAACAGCTTTTGGTTTCAGAGACTGTTTACGCCGGCGGGTCGTGCGTATCTGAGTCTTCGCGGACTGGGCCGAACGTGGGGGAGCAAGTTTCGAGCACGCAGCTAAGCGGTGGCTCCGGTTATAGCGATTTGGAGTTCGCGTGCCCGGTCTGCAAGCGCGCGGTCACCGAACGCAGCGAAGCCTATCGTTGCCATCCGTGCCGGCGCGACTATCCGATCGTCAGCGGCATCCCTGATTTCCGGCTAAAGCCGGACCCCTTTATCAGCATCGAAGCCGATCGTGAAAAGGGTTTGCGGGTGCTGCGGCGTTGCGGCGATTCTTCGTTTGCCGGCGCACTCGACGCCTACTACGCGATGACGCCAGAGCTGCCTCGAACGCTGGCTGATTCCTACAAAGCCCATCAGCTAGCGAGTGAACGAATCGCGGAATTGACTCTCGAGGAACTAGACCGCCTCGGTGTTCAACCAACGCCAGAGTCTCTTTTGCTGGATCTCGGATGCGGGACGGGCGGGTTCTTGGTCGCGGCCTCTCGCGGCTCCATGCCCGTTGTTGGAGTCCCCGTTGTTGGAGTCGACATCGCGTTCCGGTGGTTGCTGATTGCCAGGCTGCGGCTCCGCAAGGCGGGCTTCGATGCTCTCTTCGTGTGTGCCAACGCCGAGCATTTGCCCTTCTCTCCCCGAACCTTCGACGCTGTTGTTGCATCCGACCTCATCGAGCATGTGCCCGACCCGTTGCCGCTGTTGCGGGAATGCAAAAGCGTCACTCGGCCGGGAGGTGTTTGTTATTTCACGACCAACAATCGCTACTCGCTGTTGGGCGAGCCGCATGTCCGGCTGTGGGGGGTGGGTCTGTTGCCGCGCAAACTGCAGCAGCATTACGTGCGCGCATTTCGAGGCCACGCCTATGAGAACGTTCGTCTGCTGTCGGCCCGCGAGATAGGGGGCCTCGCCCGGAACGCCGGCCTGGACTGCCTCGATGTGTCACCGCCTCCGCTCTACGCTGATCACCGGGGCCGGGCCGCCGCGGGCCTTGCCAGCGCCTACAACCGCCTGCGGCTGACGCCTGGGTTCCGGCAGGTTCTTAACTGGGGCGGCCCGCGACTGCAGATGCTGTGCCGGACAAATCAGGTCACGTTAGACAGCGAGGACGAAGTCTGTTCCGAAGGGGAAAATTTAGCAAAGTAGCTCAAAAAAAGGGCTTACGATAGACAGTCAATAGCTGAAGAGAGGGATGCACCCAATAAATAGGTTAGATTGAGTTTGAGGGGATTGTCACAGACGCCAACATACGCAAGGAACTCAACGGCTCCGATTCGGGTCTCAACAATCGGCACTGAAAAGCCGATTGTAGTCCGATATGGAGTTTGAGATGGGCCCGCTCTCTTGCTTTTGGAACCGCGGACATGTTAACAGTGATTCCTATGCCGATATTCTACCGGGGCGCTGGCGTTGGGACGTATTGGCATGGAATGGACGCGCGCACAACGGGGTTTACGGCGCGACACCCTGGAATGACCCCGACTGGTGATCGACTCATGGAGCATATTGCAAGAGCGACTACCGCCAGTCCGTATATCTCGCTAACCCGTTCGTACGCGGTTGCATGGGACTACGCCATCTCCCTTGGAAGCCGTCGAGCGACCGCACGAACCCCAGGCTACGTATACGAAGTGGAAATTGAAGATCGACCGCCACTCGGACTTACGATCGTCGATCCAGCGAAGGAGGTGGCTAGCCAGTTGCCCGCCCCCCTCGCTTCGGTGTCCTACCAGTACAATGGGCTGCCGAGCTTCTTGCACGGAGTTGTGGATCCCGTGACAATGGGGAAGTTTCTGCTCGACCCTGGCCCGCAAGTGCCAGGGAGCGTGGGGCCTTTTACCGCTCCCAACCTTACGATTCATCTCAAGGCATTAGTAAGAGCGTTAAAGGATGCGGAGATTCTTGCAGTGGGCAGTATTCCAGCCTCCTGCGTAAGGTTCCGGCATGAGGTGTGTTAGTGCTCGGGAAAGGAGAACTCGATCATGGTTGAATTTCACACAGTCAATCTAAAGGGGCGCATAAAGCCAAAGGGGCCAATTGAGTTTCTGCGCGCCGAGGTCCCGGCTACATACCGTTCCGCATTTGCGCGGGTGTGGTATGCCGTAGACGGACTGGAGCAACACGACGGACTTCGGCTAGACATGGAAAAGCAAGTATGCCTTGACGATATGCGAGACGAAGCGCAAGAAAAAGCCATTAAGAGCGCTGTCCCTGAGATCATCCGATTGATCGTCGAATCCATTGGGAACGAGTTGGTCAGCATGGGGAGAGTTCAACAAGAAACCGCGGCGAGTGTCGGCAGAACTGCTAAGGGCGGCGCAACAGGTGACTGACTAACGTCGTGTTCTGCAAGACTCCTTTCGCGTCTGTTGGCTTCCGGACGAGCACGAACATCACCTTCTTCATCCGGTTCTCGGGTAGCCGACCTTCCGCAACGCCTCGCTGATTTCACCCAGAATCGCGGGGTCGTCGATCGTGGCCGGCACCCTGTATTCCTCGCCGTTCGCTATCTTCTGCATCGTCCCCCGCAGGATCTTCCCCGAGCGAGTCTTGGGAAGCCGCTCGACAACAGCAGCGGTCTTAAAGGCAGTGACGGGACCGATCTTCTCGCGCACCATCTGGACCACCTCCGCCGCGATTTCGTCGTGATCCCGGTTCGAGCCCGCATTGAGCACAAGAAAACCGACGGGTAACTGCCCTTTCAGTTGGTCATCGACGCCGATCACGGCGCACTCGGCGACGTCGGGGTGCCCAGCCAGGACTTCCTCCATGCCACCGGTGGACAAGCGGTGTCCGGCGACATTGATGATGTCGTCCGTCCGTGCCATGACGTATACGTATCCGTCTTCGTCGATGTATCCCGCGTCGGCGGTTTTGTAGTAACCGGGAAACTCCGAAAGGTAAGATTCAACGAAACGCTCATCCGCGTTCCAGAGAGTTGGAAATGCCCCGGGCGGCAATGGCAGTTTCACGACAAGAGCGCCGATCTCCCCGGCTTTAAGCGGCTGGGTTTCCGCGTCCACAACGCGCACGTCCCAACCGGGCACGGGTTTCGCGGTCGAGCCATGCTTGACCCGAAGTTGCTCGATCCCAAGGCAGTTGGCGCAGATCGGCCAGCCGGTTTCGGTTTGCCACCAGTGGTCGATGACCGGCACGCCGAGATGCTTTTCGGCCCATCGCAGAGTGGCGGAGTCGGATCGCTCACCGGCCAGGAACAGCGCTTTGAGGCCGGAAAGGTCGAATTTTTTGACGAGCTCGCCGGCGGGGTCCTCCCTCTTGATGGCCCGAAAAGCGGTTGGCGCGGTGAACAGCACCTTGACGTTGTGCTGTGAAATGACCCGCCAAAACGCGCCGGCATCCGGCGTACCGACCGGCTTGCCCTCGTAGAGCACGGTTGTGTTTCCGTGAAACAGCGGCCCATATACCAGATAGGAGTGACCGACCGCCCAGCCGATATCCGACGCTGCCCAATAGACGTCACCGGGGTCGACGCCGTAGATGTGCTTCATGGTCCACTTGAGGGCGACAAGGTGGCCGCCGTTGTCGTGGACGACGCCCTTTGGCTCGCCGGTCGTTCCCGAGGTGTAGAGAATGTAGAGAGGGTCGGTGGCGGCCACGCGCACGCAGTCATGAGGTTGTGCCCCCTCCATCGCTTCATCCCAGTCGAGATCGCGGCCCGCGACAAGCTCGGCACGCTCCATGGGCCGTTGCAGGATCACGCACTTTGGCGGTTTATAGGCGGCGATGCGGATTGCCTCGTCCAATAAAGGCTTGTAAGCAACGATGCGGTTAATCTCAATTCCGCAGGAAGCCGAGACGATGATTTTAGGTTGAGCGTCGTTGATCCGCAGCGCCAGCTCGTTGGCGGCAAACCCGCCGAACACGACGGAATGGACGGCTCCGAGCCGCGCGCAAGCCAGCATGGCCACGACGGCCTCGGGAACCATCGGCATGTAAATGATGACCCGATCGCCCTTGCCCGCACCCTGTGCGGCAAGCACACCGGCGAACCGTGCTACTTCGTCGCGAAGTTCCCAGTAGGTGAACGTCTTGATCTGATCCGTAACAGGGCTGTCGTGGATGAGAGCCGCTTGCCCGCCGCGCCCGTTTTCGATATGCAGGTCGAGCGCGTTGTAACAGGAATTGACCTCGCCGCCCGGGAACCAGCGGTAGAAAGGCTTGTTGGACTCGTCGAGAACCTTGTCCCATTTGCGAAACCAATGGACCTGTTCGGCGACTTCGCCCCAAAAAGCCTCGGGGTCGCTCAGCGAGCGGTCAACGGCGGTTTGAAAATCTCCTTGGGGCATGTTGTTCTCGGTCTTTGAACTTCTATTCTCGTGGATCAGGGGGCTATTCAACGGCCTCGGCGTTGCATGATCCCGCGCGCTGCGGCCGGCCTGGAGTTCCACGGAAACGCTGGGCCTGGGGACCCTCGGAAATGGAGAAAACCCCGTGATCAGCGGTATCGCCGGTCTGCGTCATTCATGCAGGCTGAACGTGAACAACGAACTTCCCGAAGCCACCGAAACGTACTGGACGCCGCCGCCGCTATAGGTGATCGGCGAAGCCGCGATCTGCCCGCCGAGATAGCGCTTCCACAGCAACTTGCCGTTGGTTGCATCGAGCGCGTAAAAGAACCCCTCCCGGCTGCCCGAGAAGAGAACGTCGCTGGCGGTCGACAGCAAGCCACTGTCGGAGACGTCTTCGGTCGCATGCTCCCAGACCTTCTCCCCGGTCAGCGGATTTAGCGCGCGGATAGCGCCATAGCCCGATTCCTTGTCCCAAACGTGGATTCGCTGGCGGCGAGTTGAGGGAACAGTGCTCTTGACCGTGCCCCCCGTGAAGCTCTTCCCCGGCGAGTACTCCGCCTCTGCTTTAAAGTACGTGCCGGAGTAGTTTTCCCAAACGGAAAGATAGAACAGATTGGTTCTGGGGCTAAACGAAGGGGCGAACCAGTTGGTGCCGCCTTGAACTCCTGGAAAGGTTTTCGTGCCTTCCTCGCTGGGGCCGCGTCCGGGCGCCTTGATGGGCCGGCCGGTTTCGTCGAGGCCGATGGTCCAGTTTTGCTTGACGAACGCTTTTCCAAGAAGAAACTCGCCAGTGGCGCGGTCGAGGACGTAATAAAATGCGTTGCGGTTGCCCCATAGCATGAGCTTACGCGGTGCCCCCTCCCATTCCGCGTCGACGAGCACCGGGATTTGCACCGCGTCCCAGTCCCACTCGTCGTGGGGCGTGAACTGGAAGTGCCACTTCAGCTTCCCGCTGTCGGCGTCAAGGGCCACAACCGAATCGGTGTAGAGATTGTCTCCGGGGCGAACGTCAGGGTTCCAGTCGGGGCCGGGGTTGCCGACCCCCCAATAGGTGAGGTTAAGCTCGGGGTCGTAGGAGCCGGTGAGCCAAATGGAGCCTCCTCCCGTCTTCCAGGCATCGTTTTCCCAGGTCTCATGGCCGGGCTCGCCGGGACCGGGGATGGTGTTGAACTTCCAGACCTGCTTGCCCGTCTTCGCATCGTATGCCGCCAGGAAACCGCGAATACCGAGCTCTCCTCCGGCGGTTCCGATAATAACCTTGTCCTTGACGGCCAGCGGCGAAAGAGCGAGCGCGTAGCCTCTGCGGTAGTTGTAGACTCGCGTGTCCCATTTTTTCGAGCCGGTCTTGGCGTCGAGTGCGATTAATCGCATGTCGAGGGTCGCCAGGAAGAGGGTGTCGCCGAGGATGGCGACGCCGCGGTTGACCCGGCCACAACAGGCGAAGACTTGGCTCGGCAGATCATGCTCGTAGATCCAAAAAATGCGCCCTGTCTTGGCATCAACCGCGATGACGTTATTGGGAGGCTCGGTAAGGTACATGACCCCGTCCACGACCAGGGGCGTGGCCTGAAACTTGTCCAGGGAACGAACCTGGAAGACCCAGCTCATCTCCAGGTTCCCGACATTATCGCGAGTGATCTGGTCGAGCCCGCTGTGATGCTGGCTGAAGTACGTGCCGTTATAGGTCAGCCAGTTATGTGGTTCCTTATGCGCATTCAGAATCCGGTCGTAGGTGACCTGCGCCGGCAGCATCATGGCTGCCATCGACAAAGTTATAAGTCCGAGGAACTTCCGCATAGCGACCAGGATACCGCAGAGCGAGCAAAGCGGCGCGGTGGAAATCCGTCACGCAAGCATTCAGGCTGCTCGCGAGGGCATGATGAAGAATCCGTAGCGCGGGGCTCGTAAGAGACCCGCGGCCTTTCGTCGCGCCCCGCGCCGCGGGAGTTTGGCCCAAGCCGAAATATGAGGCGCAACCTAGACCGAAACAGAGCCGCGCCCGCAAGGGTGCGGTCGAGAGCAGCTGGTACATCGGCTTTCCCATCGGAATGTGGTCACTGCCAGACTCGACCGCACCCTTGCGGGCGCGGCTCTGTCGAGAACGCTTGCAAGACCCGGCGATTGAATCTAACGATTCGCCCGGATCGCCCGGCCGGGCATCACGCCTTCGACCAGCTCGCCTTCCTTGAGCACCACGACGCCATTGACCAGCACGTGACGAATGCCAACAGGGTTTTGTGCCGGATCTTCGAACGTCCCTTTGTCAATGACCCGGTCGGGATCGAAGACCACGATATCGGCGTCGGCTCCCTCGCGAACTCTGCCCTTGTCGCGCATGGACGGAACCCGGCGCTCAAGCCGCTGTGCCGGCCGCAGGCTCATCTTGGCAAGCGCGTCCATGAGCGAAAGCGCCTTTTGTTCTCGCACGTAGCGGCCCAGAATGCGCGCATAGGTGCCGAACGAGCGGGGGTGTGCGCGGCCGTTCCTGAGCCACATGCCGTCACTGGCGATCATCGTCAGCGGGCTCGAGACGGCCGCTCGAACCATCTCCTCGGAATAAGCAGGCTGGGTGACAATGATGCCGCCTTGTTTGCGGAAGCGGCCGAAGTTTTCCCGCGTCAGGTGCTCGCCGGTCTCGATCCAAATGTGTTGATCGAGTTTTTCGTCCGAGAAGGTCTCCCAGTCATCGAACAGGTGAGATTCAATGAAAGTCGAGCCGCGATTGTAGGGATAGCATTCCGTGGTCACATCGACGCCGCTCTCCTGGGCCTTGCGAATGACATCCAGATATTGGGGAATCAGATCTTTCCCGCTGCTGTTGATGTGCACGATGTGAAGCGGGGCGCCGCTCTGCCGCGAATACTCGAGCACCTCTTCGACGTTGCTCGCGTCACCGGTGGTGGTTCTTATATGCACATGGCAGTTGGCGTTGAATTCGGCGGCCAGCCGGAACATTGCGAGAACTTCCTCCGAGGTTGCTCCTGGCGAATAGGCCAGGCCGAAGCCGACGGCCACGGCGCCGCGGTCGAGTCCGCGAGAGATTCTTTGCTTGAGCTTTTGCAGTTGCCCGGTAGTGAGCGGACGGGTCAGCGCGTCACCTTCCAGTCCGGGATTCTCGCCCGTCATCACGATGTTGCGGGAGTAAGGGTGGCTGATGCTGGCTCCGTGGTTGACCAGCGATTTGCCCTCGCGCTCGGCGTACCAGGCGCTGATGTCCTCGACGCCGATCTCCAACTCCAGGGCCGATGTGATGCCGTCATGAATCTGGGCGCGATAGTTCTCCGGACTCTGGCCGTGCTGGTGCAGGTCGATGAATCCGGCGGTAACGACGTGGCCCGAAGCGTCCAGCATCTGCTTCCCTTGCAGGGCTTGCTCGGAGATGGCGGCGATCTTTCCATCGCGAATGCCAACATGACGGACTGCGTCAAGGCCAGAATCGGGATCCATGACACGGCCGTTTTCGACAACGATGTCGAATGGAGCCTGGGCGGAGACGATCAGCGGAAGACTGGCAAGGAATAGGGCTGCTTTCAACATGGGGTCAGTATGGCAGCACTGGCCTCGCCGGACAACAGCCGCCGCCGGCTGGTCGCACGCTGGCTTGCAGCCCCAAAACTCTGCGTCCGGTAACCAACAATCAAAATATTCCCGCAGCCCTGTTTTTTCAAGCACTTAGACCCCGCTCGCCCCGCTGTGCGAGCCAAGAAACCGGACCCCGCTTGGTACAATACGAACGGTACTAGGGGACCGGCCGGCCCGCGCGGCAGAGGTGGAAAACAAGCAAGGTGGAAACAAGCGATGTGGCGCGCGTCTCCAGACGTGCCGTGTCGCCATTCGTGGCGACATGTCTTACTGGCATGGCCGCCGGCCCGAGTTGCCTGCAATCCGCCAGCCGCGGCCAGCGGCAACAATACCTCAAATCCGCAAGAAAACCTGCCGCTTTGTCAGGGAACCTGACACGGTCCCGCCGTCGGCTGCGACCCAAGTCACTGAAAACAAAAATATTATCTATTGATGCCAATGACGGGGCGCCGAAAATGGTCGAAAATGGCCCGAGAGCATGACATTCTCTGACATTTCCTGACATTGTTTAGAGAAAATTTATACCTCAACTGGCAACCTCTTTGTTTCCAACACTTCGCCAGGACGGGCCACTGACATCCCGGCGTGCCAGTTTGCCAAGCATACAGGCGCCGGAGAGCGTTCGAAGAGCGAATCAAAAAATCGGTTGAAAAAGTGAGCAAGAGTGATATTGTCGTATCAGGAGCCGTACCGTGAGCGCCGAGCGGGCTCGCGTTTCAACTGAGGAGACTGGAGATCATGAAACTGCGCATCTGTGTTTTAATCGTTGCCATCGCCGCTGGACTCAGCGCTGCGCACAAAGCCGTCGAGCGCGTGGATAAGGCGGCGGAAGTACTGAATGAAGTCATGGGAACGCCGGACAAGGCCGTTCCCTCGGAGCTGTTGTCCAAAGCTCACTGCGTCGCGATCATCCCGGGCGTGAAGAAATTTGGCCTGGGCCTCGGCGGAAAGTACGGCAAGGGCGTGATCACCTGCCGCGGCCCCGGCGGTAACGGCTGGACGGGACCATCGACGGTCCGCATCGAAGGCGGCAGCATCGGATTCCAGATCGGCGGCAGCTCGACCGATGTGGTCCTGCTGGTGATGAACAAGAAGGGCAAGGATAAGCTGCTCTCGAGCAAAGTCACGCTGGGCGCCGA
Source organism: Bryobacterales bacterium (assembly GCA_965226185.1). GTDB lineage: Bacteria > Acidobacteriota > Terriglobia > Bryobacterales > UBA6623 > CBDCYS01. The sequence goes on along the minus strand of CBDDCT010000006.1, from coordinate 1,296,629 downwards.
CGCTGCTGTCGCCGCCGGGCCCGTGGGCCGCTCCGCCCAAGCCCAGACCGATGTGCAGATGCGCGCCGAGATCCTGTCTTACTCCAGATCGCGCGGCGTTTTCGCCGGCGTGTCTTTGGAGGGCGCGACATTGCGGCGAGACAACAAGGACAACAAAGCGATCTACGGAAAAGATGTGACGCCCAGGGAAATTCTAGACGGCAAGGTCGCGGCCCCCCCTTCGACAAATGCGCTTTCCGCCGCCTTAATGAAGTACTCGGCGAAGGAGCACTAAGCCGGCACACCGCCGGTCGGCTTACGCCTTACTCCTTCAGCCGATTCAACGTGTAGGCCGCAAGGCGAGTAACAAGCGGCTCGCCATCGGCCGAGCGGATTCCGCTGGGCCTCAATTCGTATACACGGCCGGGTTCCAGCTTCTCGATCGCGAGCGTCGCCCGCAGACCGTCCTCTGAAAGGGTGACGGCGGTCACCTTGGCCGGCGTGACGTCGGTCTTCGGCGACCCGTACGTGGCGTGATAGAGGTAATAGTAGTGCGTCATCGAATAGTTCGAGGTTTGCCCGGCCGTCTCACGATCGACAGGCTTGGTGAACGTCAGCTCGAAGCCCTTTTTGGTGAGACGCATGTGCAGAATGTCCATCGGAACCTTGCCGGTCCAGGAGATCTTCTGCAACCCTTCGGTCGAGCCTCCCCACACTCTTGAAGTTTGCGCGGTGTACAAGCTGCCGTCGTTGGGAGAAAACGCCAGGCGGTTGTTGGCCATTCGCAAGCCATTGCCTTCGATGAAGATGAAACAGGCGCCCTGATACACCCCGCCGACCTTTTCGAGGTCCGCGCGCAGAATGCGGCGGTAGGTCCACTCCGCCACGAAAAGTTGGCCGCTATAAGGTCCGAATCTGCCGCCCGTCGTATCGAACAAGGGCTGAGCGATCGAGCCACCCATGTCGTTCTGCGGAAACTGAATCGCGGGCATCTTGCGGCGTTCGGCGAGCTCGCTGATCGGGACTTCCACGGGATCTTGGGCGAAAGTTTCATCCCAATTGAGCGACCCGGGATGTCCATGAAAAGCGCCGGGCGTGATGTGATGCAACGGAGAGGTGCCAACCCAGCCGCCCTGGTTGTCGGTCGCGAATAGATCTCCCCGCGGGCCGCGGACCAGGCCGTTGGGTTGGCGAAAGCCGCACGACAAGCGGCTGACGGCGCCGCCGGGTGCAATCTTCACTGAACAGCCGCGATAGGGAACCGGAGAGTAGTGTCCGACGCTATTGACGAAACCTTCTTTGGGATTCTCAGCCTTACGGCCCTGACGAGTGAACTCGCCACGCACCGGGAAGCGCGGGTTGGCCCCACCCGAGGCCAGGCTGAGGGTGAGATAGAAATTACCGGCCTCATCCCGCACCGGCCCGGCGATTAACTCGTGGTAGTTGCCGGAAAGGCCCCAGCCGTCCGCGATCGTTTCATAGACGTCGGCCAGCCCGTCGCCGTCGCTGTCGGCGACGCGCGTCAACTCGGGGACTTGCGCCACAAAGAATTCGCCCGGCTTTCCGGGCAGAATTCCAAGCGGGGTGTGCAATCCCGAAGCAAACTCGCGCCAGCGTCCCGAGCCGGTGTCGAGGGAGTAAATGTAACCGCGGCGGAAACTCGCGTAGAGCCTGCCGTCGGGACCGAAGGTGATGGCACTGACCTCGGGAGCAATCTCGCGGGGCATGCGAACGGTCTCGACCGAATAGGAATCAGCGGGAACCTGCGCGCGAGCGCCCGCGGCCAGCGCGAAGAGCAAGAACAGAATCCCGAGCAGCGACGTGGCGTGAACCTCCAGGTTTGCCGCGCCTCGATTCGTCGAGGCGTTGCCGGCCCGCGACGTCCACCAGCGGGTCAGCCGCGCGAAATCGCTCGAGCGCTCCGTTGCCTGACACCGGATGCCCTGCTCTGGAGCCGAACAAACCGACGAATCGGTTTGCGGCAAGCGTGGACGCTCACGCCACGCCGCGTGCTGCATCACTTCGTCTCCCGTTTGATGATCGTCACATCGAAGCGAACGTCCCTTCCCCGTGGAATTTCAAGCTTCCCCTCGACCGCTTGCCCCAGCGTCGAGGTCACCTCGACCCCCTCTGGATTTCCCACCAGAAACCACGCCGGCCCCTCAACCCGGGCGATCGTGAACTGGCGAACAATGCCCCGATTCCCGTCCGCCGCCACCACCGTTTCGTAAACATCGATCCCGTCAACCTGGTAGTGGAACCGGGGACGTCCATCGATCATGCGATACCCGCGAAAACGCCGCTGCGGTATACGGTCCAGCGAGCCGATGCGTATTGGAAACTCGGCCGTTCGATAGAAAATATCGCCGATCAAATCAGCGGTTCGCGTTAGGTTGGTAACACTGTCCCGCTTCTCGATGAGCGTCCCGGTCATATCAACAAAACCGCCCAGCCAGGCATACCGCAAACGAACCTCGCCGGCATCGAAGCAATACGAAACGTTGTCCGGCAGCCCGACAGCGATCGCGGCGGGCGTCGCTTCCGGCATATAAAACCGGATCACAATCGCCTCGGAGCCGGGGACCGGTCTGGCCTCGGCATCCGGTGGGGTGTTTTCTGTTCGGAACCCATCGGGCAGGGGCATGCGAGCGCCCATGGAGAATGCCGCCCAGAGAGTTTCGATGGTCTTATCCGCTTCGTCCGGGGGGGTGGAGCTGAAATAGTTCGGCATCGATGTGCCCGAGAGGATTCGGGCCGGATTCCGCATCCAGCGCTGGAACCAGTCGAATCGCAGCCGCTCGGCGGTCTGGCTCAGGTGGGGTCCGTCTTCTCCCAGCGGCCCGTGCTCGCCGAAGCCATGGCAACCGATGCAGCTCATGCCCTGCTTTGCCGAATTCGTTCCCAGCAGCCCGGCGCCGGCGGACTCCTGGTTGGCGGACACAGCCGGCCCCGCTTCCTCATCATTCGGACCGGTGCCGGACACCTTGGCCATGGCGGCGCTGAACTCAGCGGCGTAAGCCGCGCCGTAGTGAGGCATTCGCAGATCGCCCTCCGCGCGGGTCCTTTTCTGTTTCGTCATCACGTCGCTGACCCAAGCCCGGCGCAGCTTCGCTCCGGCGCCGGCCAGCGAGGGAGCCTTCTCGGCCAATGAAGCGGTTGGGCCGCCATGATCCGTTTCGTGACACGCTACACAACGAAACTGTTGCGCGCGGCGACGAAAATCATAAACCGGGGCTGGACTACGGTCGGGATTCTTGCGAAAAGTCACCACGAAAGCCCTTAGGGCCGACCGCTCATCCTCGCGCAAATGGTAAACGGGAACGCCGCTAGGATCGCCGGCCAAGCAGCCGCGCTCGGGCGAAAGCTCTTCGAGCCGGGGAGCGGCTTGTTGGTTCTCAAGCAAGCCCGCGCCTTCCCGCCTTTCTTTCAGTGCGTGGCACGAAAGACACCCAAACGACTGCACCAACCTTCGGCCGCGGGCTGCGTCTCCTGGTTCCCAGGGTTGCTCGAACGCCTCATTTCTCGATCGCGTGAGCAAGGCAGCCAAATTGTAGGCTTCCTCGTCGCTCAGCATCATCGACGGCATTCGCCCGCCCGCGTCGAACCGCGACGGGTCCTTGAGATAAGCCTTCAGAGCGTCCAGGGACATCTTCGAGCCCATGCCATCGAGCGACAACCCCGGCTGTTGGTGGCAGGCGGCGCAACCAATCGTGCTGTAGGTTTCGCGCCCGAAGTAGGGGCCCCGTTCGTTCGACATGCGTTTATGCTCGAAGTCGCCGCCGCCGCCGAGCGAGAGCAGATAGCTGGTCACATCGCGGCGCTGCTGTTCGTCGAGCTGCCGCGGCATCACCGAGCCCGGCCGAAAGGCCTGGGGGTCTCCGAGCCAATGGTAGAGCCAGCGGGAACTCACCCGGCTTCCCATAGAAGTCAAGTCCGGGCCTTGGCGGCCACGCAACGAAGCGGAATCTGTTCGATGGCAGTTCACGCAGCCGAACTCTTCGGCGAGCAGCCGCCCCTTTTCGGCAAGCTCGTCCTGAGGGCTAGGCCCGCTGGCTGGCGCATGGCTGAAGCGCGAGAGCGGAATCGGTTCCATGGGGAAATGGGCGGCCTTCCAGCGAAGCCGCAACCGGGCCTCCCCCGGCTCACGCTGATACCGTATGGTGACCGGGTGGCGGCCCGTCTCCAGCTCCACGCCGGCGTCGGGGACCAGATTGCCGCCGATGTAGATCTCCGCCCCGCCACCGTCAAACAGATAGCGCCCGGATCTCAAGATGGAGAGGAAGCCCTTCCACTCCGCCTTGAAACTCCGCGACAAAGAAGGGTGCAAAGACTCGCCGGCGTCCAGGTAGAAGTTCGGCGTCGGCGCAATCAATTTCACCGAATGCCTGTCATCGTGGATCGTCGCAACAAGCCCGGGGAGGGGGCTTCCGCCCTGATTCTCCTGCCATGACGGCTCCCCGGCAGCGGATGGGACTCCCGCCTGCGCGAGTGCTATTGGAGCGCCCGGGAGGCCCAGCAGGATCAAACAGGCGACGAGTCCCAAGGGGCGCCGCCCCTGAGTGACAACTGGCAATTTAACTGGCTGAGCAACATCCGAACGCCATTGTACCGACTCTCCGCCGTGCTGGGCCGAATGATGACGCTGAATTTAACCTGGCTCGCACCACGTTGAAGCACAACGCGGACGTATCGATCCCGTTGCCGCACTCCGGGATCTGTTAAAATGCTTCCCGCCTCGCGAAATCATCGGAAACCTCCTCCAGGCGGCTACGATGGAACAAATATCCAGGAGTCCCCGCAATGAAACGACGATGGCTGGTGATCACACCGTTGCTCTGCTTGGCTGCTTGCAGTATTCCGAGCGATCAGCCCGCGCGGAAGAAAGCCCCGAAGCGTCCCGTGGTGGAGGTAGCCGATGAATCACACCGATTCACCTCGGACAACCGCGTCAAGATCGACTTTGTCAAAGACAACCTCCTCGGAAAGGACTACCTGCCTGGCGGCAACCTCGCCGAATACAAGCAAGGGGACAAGAGCTACCAGCAGTTCCTAACGCGAGTTGACTCGGCCGAGAAGGCGGCGTTTCTACTCGTGGATTTCAGGGATGACCTGACGGACCCGAAGTACCTTGCCTACATGGGCGGCTATTTCGGCCACGATGGCGATCAGCCGGTGCTGGTGTTCCAGAAAGGAAGGTCGCTGGCCGGCGTGATCGGCTTGCCTGAAAAGGAAGCCGACATGGCGGCCCGCGTGTTCGCGGCGGTGCTGGATTAGCCTCGGGATGAGCCCTCGTAGTTGGGCTAAGCAGGGATCAGCTCGGAGTTAGCAGAGCAACTTTTTGTATCGAAGTCGTAGCGGGTGAAGTGGTGCGGCTCGAGCTTCGCGGGGGGCGGGAGATAACCTCCGGCTGCCATCATGGCCTCAACATAGTCGTACACCCGCCGAACCTGCCGCGGCGAATCGATCGCTTGCAACCACACGCATGCGCCACCAAAGATCACCATCACGACATTGCCCAGCGGGCATGGCCCCAGGCAACCCGCGATGGTGAGATGGACTCGTTTCCGAATCCCCCGAGCCTTCCATTCTGATTTCCACGCTTGCTTCGGAACCGCTGGAAATCCCTTCTCTGTATTTCCGCAGCAGCAGCCTTCGCAGACGAGGATGTGCCCCTCCTGATGACGAATCTCTTGTTGCTGTCCGGTCAGCGTTGTGACGTTGATCAGGTTGTTAGGAGACTGCTCCGGCGATTGATCCCGAGCCTGCCGATTCCGTGATGGTTGCCGAGAATTCATGTTGTCTTCGGTTCGCCTGAGGGTCATCGCGGCGGGGCGCTGTCTTGAAGGAGCCCTTTCTCCGCCAGCACCTTCTCAAGCGAACTCGTCCAGTGCTCGTAGTATCCGGGCTCGCCGGGACACGGATGCTCCGGCGTTTCGCCGCTGGCGCTGATCGCGGCGATCAAGTGGGCGCGAAACTCGTCCCATGAGTAGTGACCATTCTCACAAAGAGCCACCGCCATGGCAAACGCTCTGCGCTCCCAATCGTCATGGAATACCAGCTCCCCATTCTTGCGCGGAAGGCCTGCCGTGCCTTCCATTTCGGCGATGTTCGAATCAGCCAAGCGATCAGTCATCGAGGGATCAGCCATCGCTACCGCCTTCGCCCGCCAGGGCCGGAACTTGAACCTTGGTCACGCCGATCATGGCATCCCGCTTCACGAGCGCCGCCAGTTGCTCTTCGCTCCAGTCGCCGGTGTCCGGCGGTCTTTCCGGGAGAACCAGGTAACGAATCTCGGCGCTGCTATCCCACACTCGTACTTCGACGGAGTCATCGAGCTCCAGGCCGAATTCCTTCAGCACGCCGCGGGGATCGATCACGACACGGGAGCGATAGGCCATGCTCTTATACCTGAATTATGCACCGATTCGGCGTAGCCATCGCCGATGGAGTTGTGGCGGTAGCGGCAGTCGTGTCAACTCAGTGATTTAGCAAGTCGTCTTTTCCTCTGTTTCCCTCCCTGTTTGAGCCGCCTGCCAATCCCGGCGGGCAAAAGCGGGCGGGCAAGCGGCGTGTTCCCAGTACGTTGCGGCGAGTGCATGAAATTTTATGCATGGAGCGCCCCTCAACTCAGCGCACCCTCCACCACCGGCGCGAAGCTCGATCCCGGTGGCCCCATCGCCCGCAGCCGCCGCATCAGCCGTTCAAACAGGCCCTTTTCCTCATAATGATCGCTGTAGCTGACACCCGTTCTGCCGGCGTGCCGCCAGATCTTGGCCGCCACGAACAGAAAGCGCAGCCGCGCCGTCGCCAGGGTGGTGTGCCGCAGTGTCTCCACGCTGGCTTGGGCTTCGCGGTTGAACAGCAGCAGCCAGCAGTTGAGGTTGTAGGCCAGCATGGCCAGCTGAAAGTGATTGCGGTTCATGTCAAAGCGGCGCGAGGGATGGGCCGCCAGCCCGGCGTCGTTGTTGGCCTCCTTGATGAGGTTCTCGGCTGCGGCGCGCTGATTGTAAAACCACACCACCGCCGCGATCGGTTCGGCCAGGTTGGTGACAAACACGCGGTAGGTGTAAGCGCTGGTGGCAAACAGCTGGTATTGCTCGGCCGCGCCGGCCGCGGGTTCGTTTTCGTAACGCAGCGCCAGGAAACGACAGGCCCGCGCCCAGCCCTGCGGCTGGTAGAGGAATTCGCATTCCGCATCCGCATCGCTGTGGGGCGAGGGCTTCCAGGCCGCTTGCTGCAACTGCTCGACCAGCCGCCTGGTCTTGCGCGCCACGATGACGAACTGACAAGCCGCCTTTTCATAGGCCTCCACCGCCTCCCAGCAATAAAACCCGGAATCGGCCCGCGCCAGGATTTTCTTCACGCCGTGCGGCAAAGCCCGAAAGGCGCTCTCGAGGTGGGCGGCGATCTGCCGGCCCGTGGGCCGGTCGCCGTTGCGCAACCCGCCCATCAGGTATTCGCGCGTCTCGGCCAGGAAAGTCAGTATCGGCTGGTAGCTGCGCTTGCCCTTGTTCTTGGGGTTGTAACTCTTGCGCCCGCCCATCTGGCGGCCGTAGAGCGTGTGCACGGTGGTGTCGGTGTCCAGCGTCACCGTCTCCAATTTCACCTGGGCCGCGGCCCAGACTCGTTCCCGCAGCTGGCGCTGAATGGAAAGGATCTGCTTCGCCACGTTGAGGTGCAGCGAGGCCAGAAAGCGCCACAGCGTGGACTGCGGCGGCAGACGCGTCACTTGCAAGATGCCGGTCAAGATGGGGTCGCGGGCGATGAAGCGGAGTTGGTTCAGCCGCGCAAAGCCGACATAGAGGCCCAGCACGAGGGCCAGCACAAACTGGTAGAGGCTCATCACACGGGTGATTCGTTTGTTCGTGATGGTTTCTTCCAGCAGCGCCTGGAAGCCGAGTTTTTCGAGCAGGGTGGCGACGGGCAGCAAGCCGCCGTAGGGAGTCAGATTCTTGCCGCGGAAGTGATAAGGCGTGGCAGCCCCGATTTTATTGGGCCGCGGGGCCCTCGCGCCCCGGCCTTGTTTGACGGGCCTTCGGGAGCTATGCTGTTTTCGCTTGGTAACCATTTGGGTGACCTCCTTGGGGTTGACTGGCGAAGCTGAAATCTTTGCCAGCCTACCTTATTACCCCATGTTTTCGGGGGTCCCCCAAATGGCCCCTGGCGGCTCAGCCCTCCTCCGGTGCACCCCGCAGTGCATAATTCAGGTGTTACCAGGCCGGCGGCAGGCCCAAAACAGGCCACGGATAGCAGGAACACAACGTACAGACAATGACGTTGTGCACTTGCGCCGTACTCTCGACAACCACCATGTGTTCGCCTTGCAGTCCGCCAAAACCGAGTTCGGCGATGGCGCTTGTAGCGTCTTTCAGCAATCGCCTCTTGTAATCCGGATCGACCCAGGCACGGGCGACAACTAGGGCTCCATTCATCGGGCCCAAATCGTTTTCGTAGGTGTCGATGACTCTTTCCAGGGTTTCCTTCGACACATAGCCTTTCTCAATCAAGAGGGACTCGAGTCGGCTGACGCGCTGTTCAAGCTCCGCTGTTTCTTCCGGCGTGCGCCTTCGCTCCAGGTAGGGATTCGGGGGAGCGTCGTGGTGACTATGTTCGTGGCTCATGTTCCGTACTCAGTGGTTGTAGGTGGTCTTCCCAGAGGTCGATGCACACGCGGTCATTCGCGGGTCCCGGCCGTCCCCACAGAGTGGAGGCGTGAAAACAGACCGAATAGAGCGGTTGAGGATTTTCACCGAGTCCGTGAGCGTTGGTGTCGGGAAACACGTGAGTGCCGTGAATGCGTTCGATCGTGCCCTGTTTCCCTCGAACGTAACCGGGCAGGCGAGTGTGCCCGCGCGGATTCATGTTTCGCGCCGTCACGGTTTCGCCGACCTTGAAGCGGGGTTCGGGGCGCTGCGGTTCGCGAGTCGCCGGCGCCCCTTTCCTCAAGACAGAGGATATGGCGTCGGGCGGCAGCGGCGGCTGGGCGGAGCGTCCCTGCCCGGAAGCGTTCCCGCTGCGTAACTCGTCCTCGCTGAGCACGCCTGTTTCTTTCGCGCGGAGTTCCGTTCGATGCAGCCAGCGCTCGTAGTAACTCAGCGCCAGGTAATCGGCGGGGTTCATGCGCTCGATCGCATGGCGCTTCGCATCAATATTCCCAACAGCGCCCCTCAAGCTGACAGCGAGGCCGAAGACGCGCCGTTCCCATACAGCGTGAAAAACCGGCTCGTTTTCCTCCCGGACAACCGGACCGTAACACTCCATGCCTCCGGCGTCATGCACTCCATTCATGGTTGCTGAACCTCACTCGCGACCCAGATTATACATCCGTTGAGCCGTTGAGCCGCGAAGCAGCGCAATCAGATGGCTGGGCTACGATCCTGCGCCGCTTCTCGGCTCAACGGCTCAACGGCCCTCAGGGGCCAGGCTCGCAGCGCTCGACTCGGCCGTTCGACAGGCGAAGCCCGAGTTGGCCGTTCAACACAGCAACCAGCTCTTCTCCGATGAGGTCGGCGACCCCGTCGCCGAGGAGCTTGGATTGCCGCAGCTCATCCACGCTTCGGAAGCCTTTCCGGTCACGAAGAAGGCGTGCCATCGTATCGGCATCGATGAGAAAGCGCGGCGCAACCTTTTGCTCTTGAGCGACAAGCGCAAGGAAGCATTTGAGCACGCTTAGCGCCGGCCCCTCATCCATCGCCTTTTTGGGGCGTTTCGGAGGCTGAACGAGTTCCTCTTCGGGAGTTCGCCGGCCTTCGGAGATGGCCTTCATCATCTCGCCGGCAACGCGCCCGTCAGCCTTGATGCGCAAGCCGCGGAAGTGCGACAGCTCTTCCAGTTTCGAGGGGCTGGCAAGCGCTAGTTTGACCAGCACTTGGTCCTCAGCCAGCCATTTTCGCGGAATATTCGATTTGCAGGCGTGGCGCTCTCTCCAGCCGGTCAGCGAACGCAGGACCGCATACTGTTGGGGATTGAGCCCGCCATTTGATGCCAGGCGATGAGCAATCCCGTCCGGGTTCGGCTCGTAGCGGGCTGGATCGGCGAACTGCGCCGAGAGATTCATCACCCAGCCGCGCCGGTTTCGGCTGTCGAGATCAGCCATGAGGATCTCCGCGGCTTCCACCAGGTGCTCGACGTCCAACAGGGCGTAGCTGGCCATGGCTTCGGGCAGCGGGCGCCGCAGCCAGTCGGTGCGCGTGTGGGCTTTTTGTAGCTGCACGCCCAGCAGTTTCTGCAGCAGCGCAGCGAGTCCGATTTGGTCCCCGAGTCCAGTGAGCGCTGCCGCAATCGAGGTATCGAACAGCGGCGAGGCGACGATACCGTAGTCGTAATAGAGACAGGACTGGTCTTGCTCGGAAGAGTGGGCAACCTTGATGATCGCCGGGTCGGTGAAAACCCGCAGCAGGGGCTGGAGGTCCTCGGCGCTCAGCAACAGCGGGTCGATCAGCCAAGATCGCTCGCGGTCGGCGACTTGGATCAAACCCAGTTTGGGGTAGTAGGTCTTTTCGCGCAGAAACTCGGTATCAAAAGCAACGATCGGTTGTTTGGCCAAACGGCCGGCAACTTCACTGAGTTGAACGGGGTCTCCGACTGGCACAATTTCACCGCCGGCACTCGCGGTCTTCTCCGGCGTTTGAGCTTGCTTGCGGGCCATGCAGTGGGGATCTGGCGGTGGTGATCTGGCAGTGGTGATCTGGGTTTCCGGCGTTGACTGTCCCGGCGCTACTAGAACCGACAACCCGTCGGAGGTGACTTCTCAGCGGGGAAACTCAACGGGTAACCTGCATTGTAGCCGCTAACCATCGTGCCCGTTGCCATATCATTTGACGCCTAAAACCGGATAGCATGGTAGATCGTCCCACCCGCTCTGCTCGGCCGCCCGCTCCATCACCCATGCGGAAACTGTCGCTCCTCATCGATGCCGACGACACGTTGTGGGAAAACAACGTATTTTTCGAGACTGCATTCGCGGAATTCGTGAAGCTGCTCGATCATTCCCGCATGACTTCCGAAGAGATTCAGGTGGTTCTCGACGGGATCGAGCTCAAGAGCATCCAAACCGAGGGTTACGGCAGCAGGAACTTCGGCCGCAACATGCAGCGGTGCTTTCGTCTGCTCGCCGAGCGGCCCTGGACGCAGCAAGACTTACGGGCGGTGATGGCCATTGCCGAACGCATTTTGGAACACCCCTTGGAGCTGTTCGGCGGCGTCGAAGAAACGCTCGCCTGCCTTGCCGGCCGGCATGAGCTGACGCTCTATTCGAAAGGGCATCTGGAAGAACAGCACGCTAAAATCGAGAGATCGGGACTGCGGAACTACTTCGCGGATTGCCTGGTCGTCGCGGAAAAAGACACGGCGGGTTATCGCTATTTTGTTGAGGAAAACGGCCTGGACCGCGATCGTACATGGATGATCGGCAACAGCCCGAAGTCCGACATCAACCCGGCCCTGCGGGCAGGCTTGGGCGCGGTCCTGGTGCCGCATCCGCGCACCTGGTCACTAGAGCACGAGGACGTGCCCGAACCCTCGGAAAGATTCCAGGTCGTCGAGAGATTTTCGGACCTAAAGGAGTTGTTCTGAGGTGAGGACAAATGAACGTCGGGTGGTGAATCGGCTGAGTCGGCCAGTCGGCCGCGGCGAAGGCGGGCATTGAAGAAGCCGCGTCAGCAGGGAAAGCGGGCATTGAACAAGCCGCGTCAGCGGCGCAACAAGATCAGCCTGGGGCGTCAGCCCTAGGGAGCGAAAGCCGCCCACGACCCAGCCCCAGAGGGGCGTAACTCCCGCCGCTGCCCCCGCCGTCGTAAGACTGCGGCTGCCCCGTCGAGTTGCACCGCAAGACTGCCTGAATCGAACAACACACGCGAGGGGATTTTCAAAGCAAAAATGCCGCTCAGCCTGCCATTCACAGCCGCAGCATTGCGTTCCCGATTTGCGCGTCGCCGCAACCGCGTTCCAAACTAGAGAATAATGACCGCAACCGTCCGCAAAGCCGTTTTTCCCGCCGCCGGGTTGGGAACCCGTTTTCTTCCCGCCACGAAATCCCAGCCGAAGGAGATGCTGCCTTTGGTCGACAAGCCGATCATCCAGTACGGCGTCGAGGAAGTGCTGGCGTCGGGTGTTGAAAACATCATTGTGGTAACCGGCCGCGGGAAGGCGGCTATCGAAGACCACTTCGATGTGAGCTTCGAGTTGGAGCACACGCTGGAGTCGCGCGGCAAGCAGGCTGAACTCGACCTGGTGCGGCGCATCTCGGACCTGATTCATGTCTCCTACACTCGCCAGAAGGAAGCGCTCGGGTTGGGGCACGCTGTTTCGGTTACGAAGGAGTTGGTGGGTGAAGAGCCCTTTGCGGTGATTCTCGCTGACGACGTGATCCACTCGGAAACCCCCTGCTTGAAACAGTTGCTTGACGTCTACAACAAAATGGGGGGCGCGGTGATCGCGGTGATGGAGGTTCCGCGTGACCGCATTTCAGCCTACGGAGTCGTGGACGCAACACCATTGGAGTACAACGGCTCAACGGGCAGGCTGTTTCAGGTGAATAACCTGGTCGAAAAACCGCCGGCGGCGGAGGCGCCGTCCAACCTGGCAATCATCGGCCGCTATGTCCTCACGCCTGAGATTTTCCCGTGCCTGGATGCGATCGAGCCCGGCAGCGGCGGAGAATTGCAGTTGACCGACGGCATCAAGAAGCTGATGGAGAGTCAAACCGTCTATGCCTATCGCTTCGAGGGCGCCCGCTACGACACGGGAGACAAAATCGGTTTCCTCAAAGCGACTGTCGAGTTCGCGCTCCGCCGCGAAGACTTAGGTGAGAAGTTTCGGCAGTACTTGCGGTCGCTGGATTTGTAGCCGTTCGGCGCGCTGTGTCCCCGCCGGGCCCACGATTCGTTGCTCCTTCAACCGGGTCGGGCGAGGGGCATCTGCCGCAAGCTGTGAAGGATTGCGAAGGATGTCACGATCCTTACTTGCCCGCAGCCCCATAGCCCCATGAATCTAAGGCTTACGGCAGTGTGAGTTGGGGTTGCTGTCGCGATTCCAGGGGGAAGGCGACAGAGTGCGGAGCGGGAGCGGGCAGACGGCGCACATCGTTGCCTGTTGGCACGGCCTAAAATGGTGTAGACGCCGCGCGGATAGATGAGGATGCAAAAGCTCCCACCACCCTTTCGCTTCGATCTCCGGTCGGTGATCTCGGAGGCGCGGCGGAAGGTCTCAACGCGGGTGGGAGGCGTGACCATTAACCTTCCGTTCCTCTCTCTAAACGTGAAGCCGGAGGACCTAGAGCGGCGAGTTGCGCGCGAGATCGTCATCAGAATGGCGGATCGTCGCGTCCTCAACGCCTTTGAGTGCTGCGACAACTGTATCGACCATGCTCTCGCTTCCCTCCAGACAATCCGCTCCTTTTTGGTGGACAAACAGGTCGAGTTAGCGAAGGCCGTGGATGGTCCGCTCTATCTTCTGGTGGAGTTGATGCTGGCGGCAATTCGGCAGTTCATTACCTTCGAGGAGCGCCTCGGTCAGGAGAGAGGCGGGGTGGGGGAGGCTCAGTCACGGCCGGGACCCCGCCGAGGCCCTTACGAACCGCGCCAGAAGTACTTTGCCGCCCTCGAGATGCTGCGTGCACACCTCTACCGCTGTCTGAGCCAGGTCGCCAAGATAGCGGCCATAGAAATCCCGCTAATCGCTGATCACATGCGGTATGACGAGGCGTGGCAGCTTGAAGCATATGAAGCGCCACCACAGCTGGAGAGCGACGTCTCGTCTGGTCTTCTCCCGTAGCTGATCATCTACAGGCTTCACCGCAGAGAATGGTTTACCCAAGGTGTCGCAGTTTCTAGGCGAAAGGCGACACCTTGGAGCGGACCCGACCGTGACGTGGAATGACGTACTGATGCTCGCGTGACCAGTCAGTTCGCGTAGGTTTCCGCCACGTAGCGAATAATCAACGAAAGCTCCTCTTCGGTACCCGACAGACCGTAGCCGACCATGCGCGCGACCACGGCGCGGGTTTCTTCCTCAGAGCTGGGTGGCGCATTCTCGACATTTTCCAGGCCGTGGCACAGCGAGCAGCGGGACTCGAATAGCCCACGGGCGCGCTGCTGGTCGTATTCGCCGGCAGGCGCTTGGTCTGGGGCAGCAGCCTGCTCGGCCAGGTGTTCCACGGCGCGCGCGGATTCTTCGCCCTGCTGTTGTTGGGCCCGGCGCTCGCTGACCGACCGTTGCAAATCCGGAGAGATGGCGATCAGATAAGCAGTTACGTGCCATTCTTCGTCCTCGCTGATCGGTGAAAGGATAGACGAACGATCGGCCATCCGTTGCACCGTCAACCGCCAGTTTTGAGGCGTTCGCGGTTGCGCCAGCACGGTCCTAAGATCGTGGCACTGAACGCAGTGCGTCGTTAGAACCGTCTGGCCTGCTGATAATGCCCGGGGGGTCGACAGCGTCGAGAGCATTACCTCATCCTCCAGGCCGGCCAGTTTGAGATGACTGCGCACGCGCTCCAAATTCTCCTCGGCGGCCAGGTTTCCCACGGCGCTGGCGGCTCCCAGGTAGGCTTCTCGAAAGGCGAATGGCGCCGACAGGCCGATGAGCAGGATCGTGCAGATGAACATCGCTGTTCCCAGAACGGGGACCAGCGTTGCTTCCAAATGTTTGAAGAAGCGAACGATTGACATCTTGACGAGCAGAATCGCGCCGATCGTCATCCCCAGCGTCAGATGAGCGACGGTTCTCGCGGGAAACTCAATCTGGTAAGACCACAGGCGCGGCGCCATCTGCCACATGAAGTAGACGTAGAGCGCCAGATAAACCCACCCCAGCACGCGGTGCAGCCGCACCAAGGGCGGCGGCGCTTCACTCTTGAGGGTCTCGTGGTCAAACGGATATCCCCACAGATGAAACATCAGGAACGTCCCGCCCGCGCCAACGAAGAGGAACACCACACCCAGAATTGCGTTGCTCAGAGGACCCATTTTGACAACCTTCCTTTCAGAGCCCGGAACGCAAGTGACGGGTCAAGCTGTCCCAACTTCAGCGATTCCCATGTTCGCTGGGCAAGCCCCGGGCAGTATCTTCAATCACCGGCTACTTGGACGACTTCTTCTCGGATTCCTGGCGGAACAGGTTCGTCGTGTTCCCGGAGGCTATCGAGATAACCTGCGACCGCCTCTTCAATGTTGCGAAGCGCCGCTTGGCGCGTTTCGCCCTGCGAGACGCACCCCGGCAACGCTGGACATCTCACAACGAAAACGCCGTCTTGATCTTGCTCGATCTGAACTCGGTATTTCACAAGCCCACTCTAGCATCGGGATGCTGGCTAAGGTCCAATGCTGTTCACTCAGAGCCTTTGAGCCGCGAAGCGGCGCCGGATCGTAGCCCATGGGTGGAGCGAAGCGGAACCCTGGGTCCGAAACCCTGCGACGGCAAAGCCCCGGACGGGGCGTCGGAAAACAATGCTATGGATGACGCTTCCGTCTCCGCAGCTGAGCGCTGTGTGTTGGCGTTCATCGATGTCTGGGCTAGTTGCTCGTCGCATTGTCGTCATCCACCGCAGCCCCCCGTTTGGCCGGAGGCCACGGGCTGGTCACCAAGTTCAAAGAAAAGTATCCCTTGTGTTTTCAACAAAGTTTGCGGCCCAGGGATTGACACCCGCAATTCGTCCGCTATGCTGATAGCGGTGAATCAATCGGATGACAAACACCGCGGCACAATCCCAATGGAATGGCGAACGGGGCTCTGCAAGGACAAAAAAGCCCCAAACCCTTACATTTCCTGTAGAAAACTGCAAAAAACAGGGTCAACTAACTGAAACGAAATGACTTGCGCACACGTCCCAAAATCCACGTCACAGCGCCTAGGGTCGAGCTTTAACGTGCATAGTGCCTCAAAAGCCCCGGAAGTGGACGAAAACAGGCCACTTTGTCCCAATCATCGCAAATCCGAAACGACCCAGCACCCATCCGCCTAATGCCAGATAAGCCCGCTGTCATCCCCCGCGAAGTTCTTTTTGGAAATCCCGAGCGTGCCAGCCCTCGCTTGTCGCCCGACGGCCGGCGAATGGGTTACCTCGCCCCCGACGAAGGCGTTTTGAACGTCTGGGTCCGCACGGTGGGCGCTGACGACGACCGGGCGATCACGCACGATCGCAAGCGCGGCATCCGGGTCTTTTTCTGGGCCCAAGACAACCGCCACGTACTCTACCTGCAGGACTCGGACGGCGACGAGAACTGGCACCTTTACGCCGTCGATCTTGAAACCGGCACGATCCGGGATCTCAGCCCGTTCGAGGGTGTGCGGGTCGAGGATGTCATCACCGACCCGAATTTTCCCGATGACGTACTGGCCGCGATGAACCAGCGCGACAAGCAGGTGTTCGACCTTCACCGCATCAACCTTCAGAGCGGTGAAATCACGCCGGAAGCCGAGAATCCCGGCAACTACGTTGGCTGGCTGACGGATCACGAGTTTCGGGTGCGCGGCGCCACGGCGGCAATGCCCGATGGAGGCTTTCAGCTCCTCGTCAGCCATGACCCGGGCGCTGAGTTCCAGCCTTGCCTAACCTGGGGTCCCGAGGACAATGGCGGCGCTTTGGGCTTCGCGCCGGACGGCGAACACCTCTACATCGAGGACAGCCTCGAGAGTGACACGACCGAGCTCTATACGATCGATCTGAAAGCTCAGGGCAAGCAGGTGCTTTGCCACAACGAGCAGGTTGATCTCGGTCCGGTGATGACGCATCCCACGAAACACCACGCGCAGGCGGTCGGCCATAGCCTGCATCGGCTGCAATGGACGCTGCTCGACGACTCGATCGCGGAAGATTTCAAGGCCATCGAGAAAGTGCATCCGGGAGAGTTCAGCGTGGTCAGCCGCGACCGCGAGGATTCCACCTGGCTGGTGGCCTACACTTCCGATCGCGAGCCGGTTCGCTACTACGCCTACGACCGCGAAACGCGATCGGCCACCTACCTGTTCAGCAACCGTCCGGACCTGGAGAACTACACCCTCGCGCCGATGAAGCCTGTCACGATCACGTCGCGCGACGGTCTCGATCTCCACAGTTACTTGACGGTTCCCGCGGGCGCGGAACCCGAGGGACTGCCGCTGGTGCTCAACGTTCATGGCGGGCCCTGGGCGCGAGACGAGTGGGGCTACGATCCGGAGGCCCAATGGCTGGCCAACCGCGGCTATGCCGTGCTGCAAGTGAATTTCCGCGGGTCCACTGGGTTTGGCAAAGCCTTTCTCAACGCCGGGAATCGCGAGTGGGGCGCCAAGATGCACGACGACCTGCTCGACGCGGTTGAGTGGGCGGTTGCCGGGGGCGTCGCCGACCCCAAACGCATCTGCATCTACGGCGGCAGCTACGGAGGCTACGCGGCACTGGTGGGAGCGGCCTTTACTCCGGATGTGTTTTCCTGTGCGATCGACATTGTCGGGCCGTCGAGCATTATTACGCTGATCCAGTCGGTTCCCCCTTATTGGCAGCCTCTGCTGAACGTCTTTCGCGTGCGCGTGGGCGATGTCGAAACCGAGAAAGAGTTTCTGGACTCCCGCTCGCCGCTGTTCAAGGCGGACCGGATCAACATACCCATGCTCATCGCCCAGGGAGCCAATGACCCGCGCGTGAAGCAAGCCGAGGCCGAGCAAATTGTCAACACCCTCCGCGCCAAGGGCAAGGAGGTCGATTATTTGTTGTACGGGGACGAAGGTCACGGGTTCGCGCGGCCGGAAAACAGAATGGCCTTTTACGCTGCGGCCGAGCAGTTCCTGGCCCGCCATCTCGGGGGACGTTGTGAAGAACCGGCGTCGGGCGAGCAAGAGATCCTCCACGCTGTACGGCAGCCAAGCTAACCAGCGCCGGACTTCAGCACGCGGCGCGGCTGTTCGCGCAAGACCTCGCGCCGGAGCATTACCCTGGTATGCTGATCTACTCCGATGGCAAGCCCCAACGCTAGCTCAACGCCGCGCCCGATTCGCGTGCTGGTTGCCAAGCCCGGGCTGGATGGCCATGACCGCGGCGCCAAAGTTATCGCTCGGGC
The DNA here is from genome assembly GCA_965226185.1 of Bryobacterales bacterium. Classification (GTDB taxonomy): domain Bacteria; phylum Acidobacteriota; class Terriglobia; order Bryobacterales; family UBA6623; genus CBDCYS01. The sequence continues at coordinate 1,278,618 of CBDDCT010000006.1, read as the reverse complement.
TCTGCGCGACGCTGGGATGGAAGTCATCTATACCGGGCTGCGCCAGACGCCGGAGCAAATCGTATCGGCTTCCTTGCAAGAGGACGTCGAGTTCATCGGCTTGTCAATCCTCTCCGGCGCTCACACGGTGATCGTCCCGCGGGTCATGGCGCTGTTGAAGGAAAACGGCATGGACGATGTGCGAGTCATTCTTGGCGGCATCATTCCGGATTCGGACGTTGACACCATGAAGGATTTGGGTGTGGCGGCGATCTTTCAGCCTGGAACCTCACTAGAGTCTATCGTCAAATTCCTGCGTGAGAACCGGCCCAGCCGCAAGTTCGTTTGACCGCTGCCGCCGCAGTGACCGCCTCATCGGACGAAATGAGCCGTTTTGAGACAGCGATGAGATTGGCTCCGTCCTCCGTGCTCTCGCCTGCTCAGCAAATCCATCACGGAGAAACGCGTCCCGGGGTGCCTGGAGTTTGGGATGCTCCATGGCAATGCGCAAAAAATAACGGGGCCGGCCCAGTTCGGCCGGCCTCGTTATTCAGATGCTTGATCGCCGCCCGCGGATCGTCTAAGGCACAACCTTGCCGTCGTTCAGGGTGAGGCGGAAAGGTTCTTTGGTCATCGCCCCCGCGACACCTTCAAACTTAAGCTCGCTGCCGGTGCGCAGCCCGGATCGCAGCCGGTTCTCGAGGTTGAGAACGAGTTCGGTGCCGCCGCCTTCGGTGCTCGTCAAGCGGATCGTTCTCGGCCGCTCGGGAGGCTCCGAGCCCACGACGATGAGCCTCATCTCGGGGGTCAGCTTTCCATTGAGGTCGGCCCAAGTCGAATCACCGCTGGGTCCCAGTAGGCCCGCTTTGATATCGATGAAGCGGTAGCGCAGCGGGTGCTCCGCGCGCATCTTCTTTTCGTGCTCGAACTTCCGGACCGCCGCCGATTTGATCTCCAGTCCTGCTGGCGGAAAAGCGCCGGCCTTTGCCTGAGCTTTTAGTTCGGCAAGCCCTTCTTCGCTCCCCACGAACTTCGTATAAAGCTGCGTCAGGTATTCGTCCACCTTCTGGCGTCCCTCCGGAGCCAGCGCCCCCGCGCCATCGTAGGTCGCCGCGCGGGCGAACGAGAAGATCGCAAGCGAGTTTTTGTCCGGTTTGGCTTGCGCCAGCACCACCTGCGCCAGCCAGTAGGAAACCTGCGCCGACGCCGGATTCAACTTGAGCACGGAGGTGAACTCCTTTTCGGCTTCCACGTTCTGCTTGCGCTGCATGGCCACCCAGCCGGTCGTCTGGTAGGCCGATGTCTGCGCCTGCTTCTTGGCGTCGTCCCATTGCGCTTGGGAGACCTGCGCGGGTTTCTGGGCTGCCGCAAACTGCTTGTCAATCCCGCCGCCGAGCAACGCCTTCGCGGCATTCACGCCATCGTCATAGGTTGCCGCATCGGACTTGCCAAGGAAGGGAGTCAACGAAGCGATCGTGAAGTTCGCGCCGAAGTCTCCCTCAATCGTCTTGAGGATTTCCTTGGCCGTTTCCACGGCCTTCGCGCCTTGGTTCGTCCCCTGGTAGCTCGCCATGTACTGCCGCATCCGTTCCTCGTCGAAGGCGGTGGTCGGATACTTCTCCTTCCATTGGTCCAGCAACTGCAGCTTTGTGGCGGGGTTCGTTTCCTTAAAGGTCTTGTTGATCAGCTCGTACTCCTGCTGGTCTTTGGGCCTCTTCTCAGCTTTCTCTTGTGGCGAGGGCAGCGCCGCTGCTGTAACCAGAAGCAACAATGAACCCGCCAGTGCGGCGTGCGTAATCCTTCTAAGCATCATCGGAATCTCCCAAATCTCATCTTCATTATCGCGGTTGAAACTGATCGCTTCAGCCAGGCGGGCCGTATTCACTAAAACGGTGAATCATCCGGCGAGTATATAGCAGTGCGAAGCCATTCGCAAGGGGTTGTTCTCAGTAGTTTACCATGATCAGGCGGCCACGGGCTGCTGGTTACGCGAGATCGCGGCGCCAAAGGCGGCACATCGAGTTTTGCGCCGGAAACTCGCCAGCAACACCAAGCCACTTGAACGCGGCTCAAATGGCCGCATCACCGCGGGCGGCCCCGCTTGGGCACTTCAGGTTCGCCTCGCCGTTCGGCGGACAAATGCGGGCCGGCGTCCCGCGGATCGCGAGAGTAGCTTGCTTTGGCCTAAAAGAAAACGCCGGTCCGCTGTGATCCAGCAGGACCGGCGAATGTTTCGATGGCGTGGGCGAGGGCTGGCTATTCCTCGTTGGCTTTGGCCTTGCCTCGCTGTTCGCTTAGTACCGCTCGGCGGCTGAGGCGGATCTTGTTGCCTTCCAGAGCCAGGCACTTGACCAGAATCTGGTCATCGAGCTTGAGTTCGTCACGCACTTGACGAATGCGGTGTTGGGCAATTTCACTGATGTGAAGCAGCCCCTCGGTGCCAGGGAAGATCTCGACGAAGGCGCCGAAATCGACGATGCGAGTCACTTTGCCGAGATAGGTCTTTCCGACTTCGGGTGAAGCCGTAAGATCTTTGACCATCTGGATAGCCCGCTTGGCTGCTTCTCCGTCCGCGGTGGAGATCTGAACCGTGCCGTCGTCGCTGACGTCAACTTTCGCTCCCGTCTGTTCGACAATGCCCTTAATGATCTTGCCGCCCGGTCCGATCACGTCGCGGATCTTCGCTACCGGAATCTTGAGCGTATGGACCCGGGGCGCGTACTTCGACATGTCGTCGCGAGGTGTGGAGATGACGGCGTTCATCGACTCGAGGATCTGCAGCCGGGCGCGTTTGGCCTGATCCAGGGCCTGTTCCAGCACCTCGAAACTGACGTTCGGTTTCTTGATGTCCATTTGCAGCCCGGTGATGCCGGCGGCGGTACCGGCTACCTTGAAGTCCATGTCGCCGTAGTGGTCTTCGGCGCCTGCTATGTCAGTGAGCACGGCGGACTCTTCGCCATCGGTCACCAGCCCCATCGCAATGCCCGCGACCGGAGCTGACATGGGAACGCCCGCATCCATCAGGGCCAGCGTACCCCCGCAAACGGTCGCCATCGAGCTGGACCCGTTCGATTCGAGAATGTCGCTGACGACCCGAACCGTGTAGGGGAAATCGGTATAGCTGGGGACAACCTCAGCGAGCGCGCGCTCGGCCAGCATGCCGTGCCCGATCTCGCGGCGGCCCGCGCCACGCAGAAAAGCCACTTCGCCGACGCTGAAGGGCGGAAAGTTGTAATGAACCATGAAGCGCTTCTCGTATTCAGCGTCTTCCAAGCGCTCCTGGCGCTGGCCGTCCATTTTGGTTCCCAGCGTCACCGTCGCCAGGGCCTGCGTCTCACCGCGAGTGAAAACCGCGGAACCGTGCGTTCGCGGCAGCACGCCTACTTCGCATTCAATGTTACGAATCTCGTCGAAAGCTCGCTGGTCGGGACGCCGCTTGTCCTTGAGAATCGCCCGCCGAAAGACATCCTCTTTGAGCTGTCCAAACAGATCACCGGCGGCTTGGGCCTTTTCTTCGTCGTCCTCGTAACTGGCGACGACCTGTTTCTTGAGATCGCTGACCATCGAGTGGCTCTCGGCTTTCGGATGTTTCTTGGTGTCAAGAGCGTCGGAGAGCTGCTCGCCCCATTTGGCGGAGAGTTCGTCGTAGAGCTGTTGATCGATTTCGGGCGCCTCGAACGACATTTTCTCCTTGCCGGCTTTCTCGACAAGCCGGCCAATCCCTTCGATGATGGTGCGGCAGGCTTCGTGGCCCCTGCGAATCGCTTCCAGTACGAGCGACTCGTCGACTTCGGAGCCGTTCGCCTCAACCATCACAATGCCTTCTTTGGCGGCAGCGACGGTGATCTTCACATCGGCCTCGTCGCGCTGGCTGTAGGAGGGATTCAGAACCCACTCGCCATCGACTCGCGCGACTTGTACCCCCGCGATCGAGTTCATGAAGGGAACATTGGAAATCGCCAATGCCGCGGAGGCTCCGACCAGAGCCAGCGGCGCTGGATCGTGATCCGGGTCCGCGGAAATGACCATCGCAATGACTTGCGTCTCATTCTTGAATCCGGCGGGAAACAATGGCCGGATGGGCCGGTCGATCAAGCGGCTCGTCAAAACTTCCTTTTCCGTGGGGCGGCCTTCGCGCTTGATGTAGCCGCCGGGAAAGCGCCCGGCAGCGTAGGTATATTCGCGATAATCCACCGTGAGAGGGAAGAAGCTAATGTTCTCCCTCGGCTTGTCCGAGCACGTGGCCGTGACCAGAACCCTCGTATCTCCGGCGCTTACTACGACGGCGCCGCCCGCCTGTTTTGCCAGGTGTCCTGTTTCGAGCGCTAACGTGTGCTCGCCAAGTTGTATTTCAACTGTCTGTTTCATAGTTTTTTTCCTACTTCCGCGTCTGAAGCCGGGCGGCTGCAAAAGTGCCCCGCCCGAAGACGGACGCTCCAGGTATGGTTTGTTAATGCAAGATGAAAGCAGAACCGCAACAATCGGCGGACGCGCGCGAAAAGGGCGTGGGGAGGAGAGATGGAGATGACGTCAGCGCAGGGCAATGCCTACGAGATCCGAAAACGTTAGACGGACCCTGTAAGCTCTGTGCGATGTAACGCCATCTTCAAAAACTCGAAACCAGTCTCTAGCCGCGCGTCCCCTGAAAACGGGTGAATGCTATCCGCGCAGGCCGAGACTTTGAATCAACGTTCTATATCCCTGTGGATTTCCCCGCTTCAAGTAGACGAGCAAGCGTCGTCTGCGGCTGACCATGTTCAATAGCCCGCGGCGGGTAGAGAAATCCTTCTTGTGCTCTTTCAGATGTCCGGTCAACTCGGCGATACGTTTCGACAGAATCGCGACCTGAACCTCTGGGGAACCCACATCACTGTCGTGGGTTCGGTACTCTTTGATGATCGTCTGTTTGGCCTCTTTTGCCAGTGGCATTCAACTCGTCGAACTCCTTTTTCGCTTCTATCTCGTTTGATTTACCCACTGAGTATACCATGGGCCGCTTCAGCCAGCCACAAACATCCTTTCCGTGGAATGTTTCCGGTGTCCGAGAACACTTCGCGATGTGTTCTACCCGGGACAAAGTGAACACTTTATGCCGGAGACATGGTGAACAGACTGCCTCCTTTCGTTGGTTTTGTCTAAGGTTGGTTCAGAGTTGCGGGGGACTGGCGGGGCAGGCGGCCCGTAGGGGCCATTGTCCCGACGTCGGGACAACGGCGCGAGCCTTTTGCGGCGCTCGTCGAAGCAGCCCAGCTGCAGCGAGGAGAACCAGACGCGATAGAGGCCGTCGTCGATGGCCCCGATCCCGAGGGGTTCTCCCTGCAGCACTTCGCTGACAAAGATCCGCGCGCCGCGCCAGTAGATCTCGCCGCGGTCCGCCACCTTGCGGCGCGGATAGCTCGATGGATACTCGATCGGCGCCAGCCGCGACGCATAGGGACGATCGGAGGGGCGATACGCGCTCGCCGGCACTCGCTGTCCCAAGGCCTGGTGGGCCGCTTCTCATTGTATTCGCGGCAGAAGCGCCGAAACGCTCGCTGTTGCGCTCGCCGATTGGCTGCCGGGAGACTTGGTTTGGCCGGGGAGTGGGCTCATATTGAAAACTAAAGACTTAACCTGTCCAACAGGGTGCTTTCAGCGCTAATTTGGACAGCAGTGTCTAGAGGCACGACTTCTTGAGCGCCGGCTCCTGTTGGCGAAGAGCCTCGGCGTCTGCAATCAGTTCCTCAGAAAGAGGAGCGAGCAAGTCAGCGGTTAGCTTTGTTCCCCCGTTTTGGTTTGCCGCTTGGGCTCGGGCTGTCCAAAGCAGGAGAGGAGATACGTTGCGTGGAACGAGGTTCAGACGTAAACTGATAGGGTGAGGAGGGTTCAAACCGGAAATTTTCATCGCATTAACAATGGCAGTTGACTTGCCAGCGAGCCTTGAGTCTTTTGCAATGAGGTGAGGGGGAATCGTCTACACATCTCGCGCGCACCACTTCGGAACAAGGCTATTTCCGGTCAAGGCCAGGTGCAGTGCTCGCGGAGATTTTCAGGCCCGCTGCGATATGTTTTAACATTGTTGTTTCTAACGGGAAGCTACTATGTTCACGACCGTATTGTTTCGGAAGCTACTCACGTTTCTTGGAGCCTGGGCGCTTGTTGTCTCCGCGCAGCCCACTCGCGCCGCGGACGCCGCCCTCGAGCGTACGCGGAAGCAGGTGCGCATGCTGGACGATCTCTACAAGGCGGCAGTAGTCCTAATTACGACCCACTATGTGAGCGACAAATCCACCCTGCCGGTCGGCACGGCCGCTGTAACTCTTTTTGATGCCATGAAGAAGAAGGGCTGGCACGAGGTGCGATTGCTCGACGCCACAGGTAAACCGCTGCTCGCAAAAAACTCGCCTCAGGACGACTTCGAGAGTACGGCCATTGAAGAGCTTAAAAGAGGAACGAGTTATTATGACCGGGTGGTTGAACGTGACGGAAAGCGCTACCTGCGAGCGGCGACACCGATTCCCGTACTGCTCGAGAAATGCACGATGTGCCACCCCAATTTCAAGGACGTGAAGGAGGGTGAGCCGATCGGTGCGTTGAGCTACACGCTTCCGATCGAGTAGCACCGCCACACGACTACGATCCGCTGTCACACGGCCGCTATCTGGAGAATCACGAGGCGCCACGGCGCTAAGTGCCACCGAACACCGTCAGAATTACCAGGTCAAGAGTTCATGATCCGTTGTACGGCTATTTTTTGGTCTGAATATACGCGATGATTTTTCTGATTTGGTCCGCGGTGAGCTTGTTGACAAAGGCGGGCATCACGTCCCCACCGAACTGGGTCTTGAAGCGCACGTACTCGAGACTAGGTTTGCCGCCCGAAAAGGGAAGCTTCTCGTTCTGAAAAAGGCGGAATAAGCTGGGGCCAGACTTTTTGGTTTCAGCCTTATTGATCTCGTGGCAAACGGAGCAGTTTTGAAGGTAAAGATAGCGTCCCACCTGAATCGGTTTCTCCCACGGTGGAGGCTTTCTGTCGGCGGCAGCCAGCGCGGGTCTCAGAGCCGCCACCAGCACAAACGCCACGGCCACCCATAGCCTGATCATTCGTCCTCCTCGATAGTTTCCACCTTTGCCGCTCCGGATCGCTGTAACGAGTCGACAACCGGGCCTGCCACTTCTTCGGAGCATTGAACCTGCACGACAACTTCGTTTGTAGTCACCTTTGGCGCGGGAAGCCGTGCCCTACCCCGGAGAAGTCCGCTTTCCCACACAAACATCAGTGTCGTTGCCAGCACTCTTGTCCAAATTAGCGTTTTGAATTCGTAAGCCGGGGAGGCGGAACCTCTGTTAGGTTGGGATTGGGTTCAGGCCTATGAACCAACCCGCCCGAGGAGGCCGCGCCCAGTCGTTGCGTGAGATTTGCGGCGGTCTGGCGGCCAGCGAAGGCAAGCTGCGGCACCTGGGCTTGTCCGCCGCACCGCCGCGCTCGACGCTGGCCTACGCCAACCGGCAACGCCCTTGGCAGATCTACGAAACGGTCTTTCATCAACTGCTGGCGAAGTGCCGCGGCGCGGCGCCGGGCCACAAGTTCCGTTTCAAAAACAAGCTGCTGAGTCTGGACGCCAGCGTCATCGATCTGTGCGCCTCGCTGTTTGATTGGGCCCAGTTCCAGCGCACCAAGGGCGCCGTCAAGCTCCATCTGGTACTCGATCACGACGGCTACCTGCCCAGCTTCTGCGTGGTCACCGACGCCAAGACGCCCGACCTGGCGCCGGCCCGCAAAATGTCGTTCGACCGCGGCACGATCGTGGTCTTCGACCGCGGTTACAACGACTACGACTGGTTCGCCGAGCTGAGCGAGCGGGGCGTTTTCTTTGTCACACGATTGAAACGCGGGGCCAACTACGAGGTTCTCGAACAGCGCCCGTTGCCGCGCCGTCCCGGAGGCGTGCGCCGCGACGAAGTGATCTTCTTTCCCTCGCTGGCCGCCAGCGGCTCCGAGGTGGTGTTCCGCCGCATCGAATACTTCGACGCCAAGCAGCAGCGCACGCTCGTGTTCTTGACGAATCACCTGGGGTTGGCGGCCGCAACGATTGCCGCCATTTATCAAGACCGCTGGCAAGTGGAGCTGTTTTTCAAGGCTCTCAAGCAGAACTTGCGGGTGAAGACCTTCGTGGGCACCTCGGCGAACGCGCTGAAGATCCAGATCTGGACGGCGCTGATCGCGATCTTGCTGCTGCGGTACTTAAAGCTGCGGGCGCGTTGGGGCTGGAGCTTGTCCAATCTGGTCGCTTTGTTGCGGCAGCAGTTGTTTGTGCACCGCGAATTGTTCGCCTGGCTGGACGAACCGTTTCACCCGCCGCCGGGCAGCGAACCCGAGTCGCCACAGCAATTATTACTGGCGGGAATGGAGGCCTAATTGGGACAGCAGCATGATTTCTATCTTGTCCAAACCGGCAACCTGGTTCCCAGATCGGCCTCCTGGCGGGGCTTTCTGGCGTGTTTTCAGCAGCCGAACCCGCTCCGCTCAGCTAATTTGGACAGCAGTGCGTTGCCAGGATCGCTCCCGCCATCGTCATCTCGAAGGTCACCACGCCCGTGGCCCAACCCGAGGTGAGGGGCATGCCGCCGGTGACCAGCGGATAGTCGAGCAGGGTGTAGACCATGAAGGCGGTTACGGCAGAGCCGGAGAAAATCCCGCCGAGCACGGCGATCAGCGACATGCGGCTCGGGCGATCCAGCACGCCCGCTCCCAGCTCGAGCGGTTTTCCCGAATAAACTTCGATCTCGTCCCGGCCGAGGCCATACCGCTTCAATGACACGATCGCGGGGCCGACCGCTTGCGGTTCGTGGAACTTGGCGCTAACCCACATTTCTCACCGCCTGACGGCCGAAGCTCGCTATATGTCCGCCATTACTCCGTTGCGCTTGCTCACCGTGCTCACTGTACTGTTCCAGTACGCCTCGTTGGTTGAGTGGGGGCGCTGGGCGACGCGCGCCTCGTACTGACGGGCCTCTCACGCACTTCGCCTCGCCACGCGGTGAGAAAAGCGGGCTAATGATCATCTTCGTACTCCCAAATGGCGATGATCGGAAATAGTTTGACGAAGATCAGGTATAGCGCCGCCATCCCCGCAAAGGTGCCGGCCGTAATCGAAAGCTCCACCCAAGTGGGGGCGTACTCGCCCCAAGCGGCCGGCAGCGGCGTGTGGGAAAGGGTCGGAACCACGATCAAGAACCGCTCGATCCACATGCCAACCAAAATCGTTACGCTCGCGATGCAAACGGTGGTGATATTCCGCAGCCGGCGGATCGACAAGAGCACAAAGGGGATCAAGAAATTGCAGGTCACCATCAACCAAAGAGCCGGGGCGAAGACTCCGTGCTCACGGGCGTTGAACACGGCGATCTCCGCTGGAGAGTTTCCGTACCAGGTGGTCAGATGCTCCGCGACCGAGAAGTAAAACCACATCAGCGACATCAACAACAGCAGCTTGCCCAGATTGTCAAATTGCAAGGGACGAAGGTATTCCTCGAGATGCAAGAAATGCCGCAGAGCAGCCATCACGAGCACCAGGGCCGCGATTCCACTGAAGATCGCGCCGACGACAAAGTAGGGCGGGAAGATCGTGCTGTGCCACATCGGCGCGATCGTCAAAGAGAAGTCGAACGCCACAACCGAATGCACCGAGACCGCCACCGCCAGGATCATGCCGGCCATCAGTTTCATGGCACGCTCCAGCGCTTGCCACTGGCGGGCGGCGCCGGTCCAATTCAAAGAGAGGAACCGATAAACGCTGCTTCGCCACCCGGTTGTGCGTTGGGCGATGAGCGCCAGGTCGGGGATGAGCGGCAGATAGAGGTACAGCACGCTGCCGATGAGGTAGGTGAAGATGGCCACCATGTCCCACACCAGCGGCGAGCGGAAGTTCGGCCACAGCAGCCGCTCGTTGGGGTAAGGAATCAGCCAGTAGAACAGCGAGACCCTGCCCAGGTGAATCAGCGGGAACATCCCCCCAATAATCAGGCAAAAGACCGTAATCGCTTCGGCGGCGCGGGTTACCGGTTTGCGCCAGCCGGCGTCGGTCAGCCGCAAGATGGCGGAGATCAGGGTGCCGGCGTGCGAGATGCCGATCCAAAAAACAAAGTTGACGATATACAAGCCCCAGTAGACGGGACGGCGAATGCCGGCGACACCCATGCCGTTGGCAATCTGATAGCTCCAGGCGAACATCGCCCAGGCGACAATGGCCAGGAAAACCCCAAGCGTCAAGACATACTTGACGCTCAGACCGCGAAGCGGCCGCAGGATGTCCTCCCGGAGTCTTTCTTCCGGGCTCGCCGCGGCGATCGGTTCCACTAAAGTTGCCATGTCAGTGGTTCAGGCGAACGTTCCTCATGGGCCACGCACTTGTCCCGGTGCGACTTGCCGCAAACCTATTCCGCGCGCTCCAAGTAAAACACCCGCGGTTTGGTTCCCAACTCTCCCAGCAACTGGCTTGATCTTCCGCTGCCGGCCCATCGCGAAACTTTACTTTCCGGGTCGCTCAGATCCCCAAAAGCCATCGCTTCGGCGGGACAGGACTGCACGCATGCCGGCTGGACATCGCCGTCCGCCAGCTCTCGTCCCTCTGCCTTGGCGTCCCGCTTGCCACGCTGAATCTTTTGTATGCAGAAGGTGCATTTCTCCATCACGCCCCCGGGACGGATCGAGACATCGGGATTGAGTTGCAACTGGAGTGAATCCGGCCAGACGGGCTCGAACCAATTGAAGAAGCGCACCGTGTAGGGACAGTTGTTGGCACAGTAACGTGTCCCTATGCAGCGGCTGTGAACTTGAACATTGAGGCCTTCCGCATTTTGGTACGTAGCGAAGACCGGACAAACCGGCTCGCAGGGCGCGTCGTCACAGTGCTGGCACATCACCGGCCGGTACTTAACCTTGATGTTCGGGAATTCACCTTCGTAGTAGCGGTCGATCCGAATCCAGTGGTTGGCGCGTCCTCCTGCCGCGGACTTTTCGTCAGACAGCGGAATGTTGTTCTCAGCGTGGCACGCCACGACACAGGCCGCACAGCCGGTACAGCGGTCGAGATCAATCGCCATTCCCCACTGGGGTACTTTTTGTTCGCCGGCTGGCTGGGAGGCTCGTTTCGATTGGTCGGCCACGATTAGGTTCTCCTTAGAGCAGGGTTCTTTCCTGCATTACTGCCGGGGCTCGCTCCTCACGATCTCTCGGGAGGAACGTCTCGATCGACCCTCGAGAATTGGGCCAGCCCCCGCTTGCCGCTTAGTTTCTCCAGGCGGACCCGCGTCGCACCGAACGCCGGCACGCCTGTAGTCTTTTCCCGAGCGGCCGCCACGATCGACAGCGGGTTCGCTCCGCGACCCGAAGCGTAGCGGCCATAGTGTGCGTGCCCCTGGCCGATGGCCATACTGACGACGCCCGGAATCGCCGCGGGGTGTACGTATACCGGGGCCTCGAGCGAGCTCTGGGGAGATTTGACCAGAACAAAGTCGCCGTTCGAAACGCCGAGCCCTGCGGCGGTGCGGGGATCAATCTCAACCGGCAGGTTCCACATCGCACTCGAAGTGGGATCCGGCATCTGCTGTAGCCAAGGCAGGTTCGCTCCTGAGCCCTCGCCGAACTGCAGCGAGGGATAGGGTTGAAAATGGAACGGGTATTCGCTTGGTTCCCCTTCGACCTCCGCCTCCGTCAGACCAGAGATTCTCTCCAGCACCGGCTTGGCGTCGGCCGGCTCCCGCTCCGGCCACCATCCTCCCTGGCGCTCGCAGTAGTCCGTAAACTCCGCCGGACTTTGCCACTCCGAGCCGAGCTGCTGACTCTCGAAGACAGTTCTGAAAGCATCGGCCGCTGTGTAGCCCTGGATTGGTTTCTCCACTCGGGCGGCGAGGTCAACCAGGACATCCTCGGTGGAACGGGTTTCGTAGAGCGGCCGGACGAGGGCCGGCGCGCCTGTTAGTGAGGGTCCAGTTGTTACGGAGGGGGATATCACTGCGCTGGACTCCAGGGGCACGTGGTCGGGCAAGAGCAAGTCCGCGTACACCGAGCTGTCGTCGATGAACGGCGAGAAGCTTATCACTGCCTTTGCCTTCGCCAGGAGCTCAGCGCACGATGGTGAAGTATAGACGGGATTGACGCCGTCCAGCAGCACCAACTCAGCCCCCGCTAGTCTCTCGTCGAGGTCCTGGAAGTTCGGCCGGTCTGTCCCAAACTCCGGGACCATCGAAGGCGCCAGCACTCCACCTTGCCGCCCCAGGTTCCCCAGCAGGATGTTGAGAGCGCTCCCGGCGACGACAGCGTCCAGCGAGTTTGTGCGTACGATCGAGGCGCCCGGGACAACTAATGGAGCAGACGATTCCGCCAGCTCCCGCGCGACCCGCCGTATCCGGCGGGGCTCGATCCCGGCGATGACCGCTGCCTGATCGAAATCCAGCGACTCAAACACCTCCCGAACCGCCGCGGGGACGGCTTGGACGGACCGGGCCCAGCCTTCCCTCAGCAGCAGGTGGCCGATCGCCAGAGCCAAAGCGTGCTCGCCTCCCGGAGCCACCGGCAGCCATTCGTCCGCCCCCCAGCCCGTTTGAGACAAGCGGGATTCGCCCTGCACCAGTTTCCCTCTTAGCCCAGGCCGTCCCTGCCGCATGTGCCCAAAGCGGCGCGAGTAGAACACGGGTGAGACCCATCCGCCAAGAAAGTCGGCGCCCAGCCCGAGCACGTAGGTTGCGTCCTGAATCTCATAGACCGGCAAACCACGCCAGTCGTAGACCAGCTCGGACGCTTTGCGCTCGATCGTGAAGTCACACAGACCTGTCGTCGAGGCTGAGCGGGCTCCGAGGGCCTTTAGAAATCGGTCGATGACGACAGCCCGCGAGCCCGCCTCCGGCCGTGAGAGGTAAACGATCCCTCCAGGATTGTTTTGAACCGCGCGCCGGAGCAGATCAGCCGCTTCGCCGAGCGCGTCATCCCACGAGACCGCCGTGAAGTTGGGCTGGCCTTTCGCGCCGGAGTGTTTTTGCGGACCTTGCAAACGGTCCGGGTGATTTAGCGCTTGGACCGCTGCCTGTCCTCTCGCGCACAGTCTGCCCCCGCTGACGGTGTCCAGCGGATTCCCTTCGACTTTCTTGATCGCCGCGATCCGCTCGCGGACCTTTTCGCCTTCTAGTTCAATCTGGCGCTCGGATTCCATCAATCGAACGATCGTGCCGCAGCCGGCGCTGCATTCCCTGCAAACGCTAGGGTGCCATTCCTCGATGCCGGGAACGATTTCCTCTTCCGGCACAAGCAATGGGATGATCCGCCGGCTCTGGTTGCCGCAGGCGCCGGTGATGACCCCTCCCGAGGCTGTTCCGACGAGCTTGAAGAAGTTTCGTCGATCCATAGTCCCTGCCGCGAAAATTTCCTCAGTAATGGCAGGCCGCGCAATCGTCGCTGGCCTGATTCCGGCGATGGCAGCTCACGCAAGTTCCCATCGTGTGGTCGACAACCCGAGTGGCGGTCGTCATTTTCTCGACGCTCCCATGACATATCTGACAAGCGATCTTTGCCTGGATATGGGGTGAGTGACGAAACCTCACGTGCGCTGACTCAGCGAACCCGTAGACTCGCACCCAAGGCACCTCGCGGCGTTTTTCCGCGTAATCGCGAAGGGCCGTCACCCCAGGCCCGTCGGTCGCCACTTTCTCGTGACACAGCATGCACTTGCGAACCGAAGGCAGCGTCGCCGCCGCCCGCGTGTCGACCGTGCTGTGGCAGTCGATGCACTCGAGCCCCTCTGCAATGTGTAAGTTGTGACCTGAATTATGCACAGATTCGGCGTAGCCATCGCCGATGGAGTTGTGGCGGTAGCGGCAGTCGTGTCAACTCAGTGATTTAGCAAGTCGTCTTTTCCTCTGTTTCCCTCCCTGTTTGAGCCGCCTGCCAATCCCGGCGGGCAAAAGCGGGCGGGCAAGCGGCGTGTTCCCAGTACGTTGCGGCGAGTGCATGAAATTTTATGCATGGAGCGCCCCTCAACTCAGCGCACCCTCCACCACCGGCGCGAAGCTCGATCCCGGTGGCCCCATCGCCCGCAGCCGCCGCATGGCCCCATCGCCCGCAGCCGCCGCATCAGCCGTTCAAACAGGCCCTTTTCCTCATAATGATCGCTGTAGCTGACACCCGTTCTGCCGGCGTGCCGCCAGATCTTGGCCGCCACGAACAGAAAGCGCAGCCGCGCCGTCGCCAGGGTGGTGTGCCGCAGTGTCTCCACGCTGGCTTGGGCTTCGCGGTTGAACAGCAGCAGCCAGCAGTTGAGGTTGTAGGCCAGCATGGCCAGCTGAAAGTGATTGCGGTTCATGTCAAAGCGGCGCGAGGGATGGGCCGCCAGCCCGGCGTCGTTGTTGGCCTCCTTGATGAGGTTCTCGGCTGCGGCGCGCTGATTGTAAAACCACACCACCGCCGCGATCGGTTCGGCCAGGTTGGTGACAAACACGCGGTAGGTGTAAGCGCTGGTGGCAAACAGCTGGTATTGCTCGGCCGCGCCGGCCGCGGGTTCGTTTTCGTAACGCAGCGCCAGGAAACGACAGGCCCGCGCCCAGCCCTGCGGCTGGTAGAGGAATTCGCATTCCGCATCCGCATCGCTGTGGGGCGAGGGCTTCCAGGCCGCTTGCTGCAACTGCTCGACCAGCCGCCTGGTCTTGCGCGCCACGATGACGAACTGACAAGCCGCCTTTTCATAGGCCTCCACCGCCTCCCAGCAATAAAACCCGGAATCGGCCCGCGCCAGGATTTTCTTCACGCCGTGCGGCAAAGCCCGAAAGGCGCTCTCGAGGTGGGCGGCGATCTGCCGGCCCGTGGGCCGGTCGCCGTTGCGCAACCCGCCCATCAGGTATTCGCGCGTCTCGGCCAGGAAAGTCAGTATCGGCTGGTAGCTGCGCTTGCCCTTGTTCTTGGGGTTGTAACTCTTGCGCCCGCCCATCTGGCGGCCGTAGAGCGTGTGCACGGTGGTGTCGGTGTCCAGCGTCACCGTCTCCAATTTCACCTGGGCCGCGGCCCAGACTCGTTCCCGCAGCTGGCGCTGAATGGAAAGGATCTGCTTCGCCACGTTGAGGTGCAGCGAGGCCAGAAAGCGCCACAGCGTGGACTGCGGCGGCAGACGCGTCACTTGCAAGATGCCGGTCAAGATGGGGTCGCGGGCGATGAAGCGGAGTTGGTTCAGCCGCGCAAAGCCGACATAGAGGCCCAGCACGAGGGCCAGCACAAACTGGTAGAGGCTCATCACACGGGTGATTCGTTTGTTCGTGATGGTTTCTTCCAGCAGCGCCTGGAAGCCGAGTTTTTCGAGCAGGGTGGCGACGGGCAGCAAGCCGCCGTAGGGAGTCAGATTCTTGCCGCGGAAGTGATAAGGCGTGGCAGCCCCGATTTTATTGGGCCGCGGGGCCCTCGCGCCCCGGCCTTGTTTGACGGGCCTTCGGGAGCTATGCTGTTTTCGCTTGGTAACCATTTGGGTGACCTCCTTGGGGTTGACTGGCGAAGCTGAAATCTTTGCCAGCCTACCTTATTACCCCATGTTTTCGGGGGTCCCCCAAATGGCCCCTGGCGGCTCAGCCCTCCTCCGGTGCACCCCGCAGTGCATAATTCAGGTGTTATGGAACTGTCCGGCGGGACGGCCGGGAGATTCCAGCCGTAGCCAGGCAATGAAAACGGGCCTGGTATTTCTGTTGCATCGCGAGACGGGAACGCCGCTGGCCCCGGTTAAAAAAACGGCCCGTGCCGCAGTCGGATGTGCCGGGTGAATCTGGAAGCATTCTTGTGGGAAGGCCGTTAATTCGGTAGAGGCTCCCCCCTGTCTCATCCTTCATGGCACGACAGCGGTTTGTCTTAACCGAACCGGCCGAAGAGACCACTCAACCGTGGATCCGCGTGGTTCAGAACTGGTACGAAGAATTCCGCGACCACGAGCAGGATTGAGGGCCGCTGGGCGAGCTGCTCCATCTCGGAGCGGTCGATGTAGCCGTCGTGGTCGAGATCGTTACGGTCGAAGTTGGCTTTCATTTGCCCAGTTGCTTCTTCTCGATGAACTTTGCCATCACCGTTCGGGTCCAATGCCGCGTAGCCACATCGAGACCAGCAGCCGCCCACCTTCCCTTCACGGACGAGCCACCGGGGCGCTCTTGCCGAACTTTCGGATGAAGAAGTCCGCCGTCGAGGCGTAGGCCGATTTAGCGCCGGGATACTTCAAGTCGGCCTCGACACCCAGTCGGTCCATCTGTTCTTTGAGCCGGATGCCGAAGTTGACATGATGAATCTTCCAGCCTCGAGCCCGGTCCCCCGCCGGCACCGGCGCGTCCGGCGCCATGCCGTAGCTCATGAAGATCGGCGGATCGTCGGCCGAAATGAGCGACTGCGCCGCGATCTCTTGCATCATCGCGGCCATCTTCCGCGGGTCCTTTGTACCGAAGGTGTCCGACCAGCTCCGGTGCGGCTCCGTGTAGCCGGGAATGTTTTTCATCCACCAGGCGATATCCATCGTCGTTTGGCCGCCGCTGGTGGCGACAAAGCTCAGGCGCGTCGATTCCCGGACGAGCGGATCGCTGCTTGCAGGATCGGCCATCTCGTCGTGGAAAGCGAGCCACATGCAGATCTGAGCGCCGGCCGATCCCCCGTAGGCGCCGACTCGCGTCTTTTCGACGTTCCACTCCCCGGCCTTGGAACGAAGAAATTGCAGCGCCCGTCGTGAGTCATGGTGAGCCGCCGGAAGCGGTTTATCCTGTACAAAACGATAGTGAATGGCCGCGACCGAGATTCCGGCGCCAAGAAGCTGCTTCAGCGTTCCAGCGTTGATGCCGTTCTTGCTGCCGCCCGTGAATCCGCCTCCGCCCTGTAGAAATCGAGTACATGCCGCTCATGCTCGCCGTAAGCGACGTTCTCGTGGGTCGCCGGAGGCTTCTCGGCTTTCTGTTGCTGGGCGAATGCTGAAAAAAAACCGAGTAGAATGCCGCAGCTAAGGGCGGAAAAGAGGATGCGCAACGGGTTTGCCATGGGTGGTCCCCCAGATTGTGGTTCGCTTCGATGATGTGTTGCGTTTGCCAAGAGCAAGGTCGTGCAGGCTGCTTTCGGAAGACAATACGCCGCTCTCCGTTGGCCAGCCTTGTCAGCCTCGTGCTGGAACTTTCGTGGCATTCAAAGTCTGCCATATTCCGCGCTCGGACGCTTCGGTTTTCGGAACAACCCCGCACAGTCTCGGCGACGGCGCGAGTTGAAACCTCGAATCGTAGCCTCCGTCTAAGTGTGCAAGACTCAGAGTGGAGAGGTTGGTCCTCACATTTTTTGTTCTGCCGGCCTTCAGAAGCTCCAGAATCATTTTGCAAGACATGGAATTTTCAGCTATTCCTGAGTGTGTCGTTCCAGACCAAGGTTCACGTTCTGGGGGCATAC
This sequence comes from Bryobacterales bacterium, assembly GCA_965226185.1. Lineage (GTDB taxonomy): Bacteria > Acidobacteriota > Terriglobia > Bryobacterales > UBA6623 > CBDCYS01. The sequence goes on along the minus strand of CBDDCT010000006.1, from coordinate 1,261,223 downwards.
GAGCGGGCATGGCGCGCTGTGTCTCTCCAAGCCGGATTGAGCGGGTCCGCTCGAGTTGGAGTTCCAGCCGGCCCTGGTTTGCGGCGCTGCTCGTCGTCTTTTTACTGGTCGCCATTTCGTCGCCAGCTGCTCCGCAGGATGCTGAACTAAGTCCCAAAGAAGGTGAGCGGCTCTTCGCCCGGATCGACGAAATGCTCGCCGAGATGGGCAAGATAACGGGCCTCGAACTGACGCGTCCCATCAAGAGATCGATCATCACGCGGGAAGCGATTCGAGATCTGGTCGAAAGGAGGCTCAAAGAAGAGACGACCCCGGAAGAAATTCGAGCCGAAGAGCTGACCCTGAAGATGTTTGGTTTCGTCGGTGAAGATTTCGATCTGGCCAAACAATACGTCGACGTTCTCACCGAACAGGCCACCGCGCTCTACGACTATAAGGCGAAAGAGCTTTACTTGGCGACGTGGACTCCCGAGGACCTTCAGGAAGTCGCTCTGGTTCACGAGTTGGCCCACGCTTTGGCGGACCAGCACTTCGATCTTGGCAAGTACGTGAGTAAATCCCGCGGCGCCGACGGGGACTTGGCGCGATCGGCGGTGCTCGAAGGACAGGCGTCCTGGATCATGGTCGAGTACGCCATGCGGCAGAGCGGCAAATCAATGGTGGAATCACCGTTGCTGGCCGTCGCGGCGGCCAGCGCATCTCGCTTCGAAGCCGGGCAGTACCCGACTTACTCGTCAGCGCCGCTCTACATTCGAGAGTCGTTGCTGTTCCCCTACACCGAAGGACTGTTGTTCCAGCAGGCCGTCATTGAGAAGCACGGTGCGGCCGGGTTCAGTGAAGTCTTTCGCAGGCCGCCGGTCTCTTCCCAGCAGATTCTTGATCCCGAGGCCTATTTCGGGCAGCGCGTCCCCACCAAGCCGCGCATTCCGAAGGTGAGGCTGGGCCGCGGTTACAAAACACTATCGCAGGGAGAAATCGGCCAGTGGGACCACTCGATTCTTCTGAAGCAATTTATCGGCGAGGAAGAGGCCCGTGAACTCTCGCCGCACTGGCGGGGCGCTTACTTCAAGCTGCGGGAAAACAAGGCCAGCGGCCAAGCCGTGCTGGCTTACGCGGTCGAATGGTCGAGCCCGGAGCGGGCGCGACGCTACTTTGAGCTGTACCGGAAGATCTGCGAAAAAAAGTGGCTGCCATCGAGCGTCGAGCAGACTTCGGCCGGCCAAGTTGTCGGCCATGGCAGCAAGGGCGGCTTTGTCCTTACTTTAAAAGGACAAACCGTTACTAGCATTGAAGGTCTGCCGAATGATAGATTGAAAACGAACGCCGGGCGGATCGCGAAGGCATTTCCGTAGCGGGGCCGAATCCTGGAGAACGCTCGCCGAAATCAATGAATCGCACTCACGAGGAATGAATATGAATGTCCTAAGAAGTCTGGCGCTTTTACTCATCACCATACTGCCGTTGGCCGCGGGCGACGTGCCCAGGGCGGCGCCCTCCATGACCGTGAAGACCTCCGCGGGGCAGAGCCTCTCGCTCGATCAGTTGCGCGGAAAAGTCGTGATGATGATGTTCTTTTCCACCGACTGTTCTCACTGCCAGACGACCACCCGCATGCTCGGCCCGATTTATGAGCAATTGAAACCACAGGGCTTTGAAATCGTGGGCGTGGCGATCAATCCTTCCGCGGCCGGGAATCTGGACACTTTCGCTAAGAACTTCGGCGCCAAGTTTCCGCTGGCACTGGGGACGCGCGCGGATTGCACCAGGTTCGCCGAGATCTCCGTCATGGCGCGCTTCTACGTTCCTTATCTGTTTTTCGTGGACCGCGACGGAAACATCCGGGAAGAGCACGAAGGCGGGGACAGGCGGTTCTTCGGCGACCAAGCCAGAAACATTCGCGCGGCCGTGGAAGCCCTATTGAAAGAACCAGCGAAGGGCAAGAAACCCACCTCGTAAGCCGTGGCGCGCCTCCCGGCGGGCCGCGCCGACCTCCGGGTCGGCCTCGGTACCTTGAGCACCGCGAGCAAGCGCAACGAAGTAATGACGGTCTTATCAAGTGCCGCGGTCGTCAGCACCCGCATCATGAAATTCGCGCCAAACGTGGCGGAAAATTCGGCAGCCAGACTCGGAGCCGCGACCGTCAGCGACTATGTCAAGCACTTTGTGGAATCCACGTCCGATTGTCACGGATCATGGCGTTGAGGGCGACGATGAGTTTGCGGTCGACGGCGATGAGTGCGACCTGTTTGGGCTTGCCGGCGGCAAGTAGTCTCTGCCGAAATGCCGCCATGTGCGGGTCGCAACGAACGGCGGCTCGCGCCGCCATGTACAACGCTTTCCGGACGCGGCCTCGACCGCCGGCTATGGCGCGGCGTCCACGGTACTTGCCGCTTTCACGGGCGACAGGCGCTAGCCCGGTTATCGCCCCAACTTCTTTTCCGGTCAGTTGTCCCAGCTCGGGCAGTTCGGCCACCAAAGCCCATGCGGTCTTGGGACCCACGCCCGGCGCCGTGCGCAGCTGCGCGGCTCGCTCACGCTCGCCGGGCAGCTCGCGCAAGGCTTGTTCGACTTGCTCTTCAAGCCGGCCGATCTCCTCACTGAGTGAAGCGATCACACGCTCGACACTTTCCAACACGACGGTACTTTCGAGTTGCCGTTTGCGGGTGCGCTGTTGGGCTCGCATCACAACCAGAGAGTCGAGATGCCGCAGCAACTCGCGCAAGGCGCGCGTCGCAGAACTGGGCAAGCGTGTCGGCGCCGGCCGCAACAGTTCGCCGAAGCGCGCCAATACGCCAGCGTCGAGTTTATCGGTCTTGGCCAGCAATCCCAGCGAGCGCGCGAAGTCGCGGACGCGTTTAGGATTCACCACGGCCACCGTCAATCCGGCGCTCTCCAATGCCGCCCAGAGCATCAGTTCGAGGCCTCCGGTAGCTTCGATCACCACCAATTGCGGCTCGAATTCCGCTAGTTCAGCTGCCAACACGGCGAGATCCTTGACCCGCCGCGGCCTGCGGCCGCTGGGGTTTTCTTTTCTGTTGAGGACAAAAAAAATCGACATATTCTTTCGAAATATCGATGCCAACGGTAACGGTTGTAGAATCTATAGACATGGTCGGAACACCCTTCCTTGTAGATACGGGCTCTGGGGCCCTGGCGACTATTCGGGTTCTTCGGCCGAGGCACGCGGCGCTGCTCCAGCTGACGGACGGGCTCGAAGCCCTAGGGAGCACGGTCGAGCTAACGCCGCGTCACGAGGAGCCGGTTGCCACCGGCTCCTCGCTCGCCTCTTACCCTAGATTCCCACATACAAGGGAGTGGTTGGCCGCTTCACCGCGCCTCATCAGCCAGCGGCCACGCTCCCCCTTTTGGTTGCGGCTCGTCCGCGCCAGGCGGTGAGAAATGCCGGCTAACCCCTCACTGATCGGCGCCAAACCCCCGTACCGGCCCCTTTTGAGGAATGGCGATCTCCAAACCATCGTCGCGCGCTACTGGCCCACGACGTTCCGCCGGGGTCAGTGGCTTTGCGAAGAGAAATATTTTCAAACGTCCCCCGATGTGAAGGTGTTGGCTCATTTGGACACCCGCCCCGATGGGGAAGCCAGTGGGACGATCGTCGCGGTCCACGGCTTGACGGCGTCGAGCGAGGCGCCCTACATGCTGCACCTGGCCCAAGCCGCCCTCGAGGCGGGGATGAGTGTCGTTCGTCTCAATATGCGCAACTGCGGTGGCACGGAACACCTGGCGCCAACGCTCTACCATTCCGGCTTGACCGAAGACTTGCACAGTGTTGTTCAACAACTTGCGCCGCGGCCGCTCGTGCTGGCGGGATTTTCGATGGGCGGAAATATGGTTCTCAAGGCTGCCGGTGAGTGGGGCGGCCAGCCACCCAGCCACGTCAAGGGAGTATGCGGGGTTTCGGTTCCCATCCGGCTGGGGCAGTGCGCGCGGCATCTTGGGATACCCAAGAACCGCTTTTACGAACTGCGGTTCCTGCGTCAGTTGCGCCGAACCGTGCGCAGAAAGCAACAGATCATGCCAGAGCGGTTTTCTTCGCTGCGGCCCGACGACGCCGGCAGTATCTACGAGTTCGATGATATGGTCACCGCCCCGGCTTTTGGCTTTCGAGATGCGGATGATTACTACCATCAATCATCGTCGTCGAAATTTCTCGACCTCATTCGCGTTCCCGCATTACTCATCCAGGCCAAGAATGACCCTTTTATTCCGTTTGAAGTGTTCGACGAACCGGCATTCGCCCAAAATTCTTATTTGCGGCTCGTCGCTACACAATACGGCGGACATGTCGCCTTTCTCGCCAAGCGGACCCCGCGTTTTTGGGCGCAAGATCTGGCCGTACGGTTCGCCAAGGAGTTGCTAAACCCGACGACGCAGAGCAGAGGCGAGGACGGAAGTCCGCGCTCGCACCTCTCCGCTGTGCCGCGTTGAGCCCGCGGCTCACCATAGTCCCGATTGCTTTGGCACACCCGGGTCCCAACCGTCAAAACCCGCGCAACCGTTAACCGGCCCTCCAACGAGACACTCCGACGGTTGACGCGGCCATTCCGAAACCCGCACCATGGAAGTCCCACAACCATGGTCCAGGACAAGTTCGATGTCTGCGTAATTGGCTCCGGAGCCGCCGGCGGCACACTGGCGGCCGAGCTCGCGCGGGCAGGTGCAACAGTCGCCTTGATCGAGGCCGGCACGCGCCGCGACCCCGCCAAACTTCACACGCACTCCTGGCCTTACGAACGGCTCAAACCAGAAGTTCCGCCGGTGACCGCGGATTCCACGAGGGAACCTGTCGACTACACCGGCGATCGCGTGAGTGTCAGCCGCGGACGCGTGCTGGGCGGGCGCACCACTCACTGGAACGCTGTCTCGCTGCGCTTTTCACGCGACGATTTTCGGGAATGGTCGGTGAACGGGGTGGAGGAAAACTGGCCGATCTCCTACGAAGAGCTGGAGCCCTACTACGACCGGGCCGAGCAACTGATGGTCGTCTGCGGCACAAAGGAAAATATCGAGGTGCTGCCAGACGGGAAATTCATTCGCCCTCTGCGGCTGCGCTGTTCCGAAAAAATCCTCGGGCGAGCGGTCGAGAAGCTGCGGATGCGCGTGATTCCAGTCCGCAAGGCGCTCGCCACCGAACCCGGCCACGGGCGGCTTCCCTGCCACCACTGCGGTCATTGCATGCAGGGATGCGGCGTCGCGGCCATATTCAATACCGCCGAGCATGTCATCCCCCAGGCGCTGAGAACCGGCCGGCTGACTGTACGCAGCGGCTGGATGGCTCGGGAACTGCTGACCGATGAGGAGGGACAGGTGCGTGCCGCCGCTGTCTTCAACCGCGAGTCGCGAGAACCCGACGAGATCCATGCCGATGTTTTCGCGGTTTGCGGAGGGAACATCGAGTCCGCCCGCCTGCTTCTCAACTCCCGCTCGCGGCGCTTTCCCAACGGGCTGGCCAACAATAACGATGTCGTCGGACGCTATCTCCACGGCCACGTCGTCGCGGAAGTTCACGGCTATCTGAAAGACTTCGTGGGCGTCAAGCCCTTCAATCAAGACGGCGCCATCGACCACGCCTATATCCCCCGGTTTGCGCCGCTGCGCCAACCGCACCACGCCGGCGGGTTCGGCATCCAGCTCAACGTTCGCTCGTATTTGAAACCGCACCACGCGCCGCACGTTTCGGGCTACGGCAAGGCGTTCAAGAAGCGCGTGCGCGAGTTGCACCCCGCCCACACCTCCGCCGTTGGCTACGGAAAGGTGATGGCGCACCCGCACAATCGCCTCACGTTGCACCCCAGCCGCAAAGACGCCTATGGCTTGCCGGTTCCTCACGTAAATTTCCGCTGGCGCCCCAATGATCTCGAGATGTATCGCGAGATGCTCCAAACCTGCCGCGACGTCTACGAGGCCGCCGGAGTGGCCTTCATGAACGAGCCGCGTGACGGGCCGGCGGGGTTTGCCGCTCACGACGTGGGCTGCGTCCGCATGGGAGAGGATCCCAAGACATCCGTTCTCAACCGTTTCAACCAAGCGCGCGAAGTGAAGAACCTGTTCGTCGTCGATGGCGGTTCTTTTACGACATTCCCTGAAAAGAACCCCACGCTCACCATCGTCGCCCTGGCCATTCGCGCGGCGGAGAGTATCATGAACCTCAAGCGGCGGCGCGATATTTGAAAGATTTGAAAGAGAAGGGGGCTTACCATGGAGCAGTCAGTCTTCCTCGCCAAGGTGATGGGACTTTACCTGCTGATCGTTCACGCGGCGGTGCTGCTCAAACGCAAACAGTTCGCCGGGCTCGCCAAGGAGTTTGACGCCAACCCGGCCATCGTCTTTCTGTCCGGGCTCTTTGCGCTAATTCTGGGCCTGCTGATTGTTGTCAGCCACAATGTCTGGACTGCCGACTGGAGAGCGATCATTACGGTCATCGGATGGTTGGCTGTTGCCAAAGGAGTCATTCGAATCTTGTTCCCAGAGAAGCTGGCCACTCTAGCCATCGACTCCTCCAGCCTCAAGTGGACTCTCGCTGTGATCGTGCTTCTGGGACTCGGCATCTGCCTGACCTACATCGGCTTTTCAGCAGGCGCTACGTCATAGGGACCCTTTGGGTCTGCAACGCTCGAAGCGGCACGGGCTTTGCCTTCGGTGGGACGGCGCCTGGTGTCTTGCGTCGAAGGGCGGTTGGGACCGAAGCGACGGCATGACAGGCTATTTCCCAATTGCCTGAGTCAGGTACAATCAATGGCTTGTCCGCCGGGTTTATGGCGGGGGCCATCGGGGTCGGGGTGCTGTTCTCAAGATGCGGCGTGTTCTGTCAACCTACTTGTTCGTCGAACACCGTTTAACGGTGGCGCTGCTCGACCGCATCCTGCGAAGCGGTGTGGACGAAATCGAGATTTTCTGCGCCCGGCAGCACCTCGACTATCACAATCGCGCGCAAATTGAAGAGTTGAAACACTGGTTTCGCGACGCTGAATTGAAGGTGCATTCGATCCACGCGCCGTTGTTCAGCGACGACATCTGGGGGCAAAGCGGCCCACACGCCCGCATATCGATGACCGGGACTACCAAAGCGCAGCGTATCGCCGCAACGGACGAGGTCAAGCGAGCCATCGAGCTCGCCGACTCCATTCCGTTCCAGTACGCCATTCAGCACATCGGCGTTCTGGAGGAAGAGTACGACGACGGCAAGGTCGAAGCGGCCTTCAACTGCCTGGATGAACTGATCGTTTTCGGAAAGCAGCTCGGAGTGGAAGTGCTTGTCGAGAATATTCCCAACGCCCTCTCGCGAGCCGAGCGTCTGAAGCTGTTTGTGGGGACCACCCACCTGCCCCTGAACTTCTGCTTTGACACGGGCCACGCCCATCTCAGCGGCGGCGTCGAAAGCGAGTTTCGCCTCATGAAGGACCGCATCCGTTCGACGCACGTGCATGACAACGACGGTGAGCTGGACAACCACATATTCCCGCTGGCCGGCGACGGCTCGGGCGACGGAGGCTCGATCGAATGGGGACCGGCCATGGAACTGCTCAGCTCATGCGATGACGATGTTCCGCTGGTTCTCGAGCTGCGGGAAGTGCCCGAGATGGAAAACCCTCTCGTGGAAGTTCAGAATTGCTTTGAAAAGCTGGAGAGCGCCTTCGATGGCCGATAGGCCGCCGGTCATTACGATCGAACACGCCGCCGAGTTCGACGGCCAAACCGTCACTCTCGAAGCCTGGCTCCACAACCTCCGGCGTTCCGGCAAGCTGCTGTTCCCGATCTTTCGCGACGGCACGGGCTTCATGCAAGGTGTCCTCGTGAAAGCGGTTGTCGACCCAGACGTCTTCGACCGCTGCCGCCATCTGACCCAGGAGTCCAGCGTGCGGGTCACCGGGAAGCTCCGTGCCGAAGAGCGGGCACCCGGCGGATTCGAGATCGAAGTAAGCGGCATGGAAGTCTTGCAGGCGGTGGACGCCGCGGAGCCGTTCCCGATCACGCCCAAAGAGCACGGCGTTGAATTCCTGATGGACCACCGCCATCTGTGGCTGCGCAGCCGCCGGCAGCACGCGGTGCTGCGCGTGCGCCACGCGGTCATCCGGGCCGTGCGGGATTTCTTCGATAACAACGGTTTCACGCTGGTCGATACGCCGATCCTGACGCCCGCGGCCTGCGAAGGCACAACTACGCTCTTCGAAGTTCCTTATTTCGATGACGAAACTGCTTATCTGGCGCAATCGGGGCAGCTTTACAACGAAGCGACGGCGGCGGCGTTCGGCAAAACCTATTGCTTTGGACCGACCTTCCGGGCGGAAAAATCGAAGACCCGCCGTCACCTGACAGAGTTCTGGATGGTCGAGCCCGAAATGGCTTACGCCGAACTCGACGACGTGATGACCCTGGCGGAAGACCTGATCGTCTACGTTGTCGAACGCGTGCTGGAAACCCGGCGGCAAGAGCTTCAAACGCTGGAGCGAGACGTCTCCAAGCTCGAATCCGTGCGGAAACCGTTTCCCCGCATCAGCTACGACGAGGCCGTCGAGGTACTGAAAAAAAAGGGCAGCGAAATCGAGTGGGGCGGTGATTTCGGCGGAACGGACGAAACGCTGGTCAGCGAAGACTACGACCGCCCGGTTGTGGTACACCGCTTTCCGCTGGCGATCAAGGCTTTTTACATGCAGCCGGATCCGGTGCGTCCGGAGTTGGCGCTTGGCGTCGACGTGCTGGCTCCGGAAGGCTACGGCGAACTGGTAGGGGGCGGCGAGCGTATCCACGACTACAACCTCCTCGTTCAGAAGCTTGAAGAGCATAAGCTGCCGCGTGAAGCTTTCGAATGGTATCTGGAGTTGCGCAAATACGGCTCCGTGCCGCACGGCGGCTTCGGCATGGGCATCGAGCGCTGTGTCGCTTGGCTGTGCGGCATCGAACATGTGAGGGAAACGATAGCCTTCCCGCGCATGCTTTATCGGATGAGGCCGTGATTCGGTTGAGCCGTTGAGCCGTTGAACCGCCGAGCCGCCGAGCAGTGGAGCCGCTGAGCAGTAGTGGCGCAAGCTCTTAGCTTGCCGCGTCGAGACTCATCTCGACGCTTGGCCCACGCTCGCCGCAATTCGGGGCAGACAGCTCAACCGCTCAACGGATCAACGTGAAAACCAAACCCCGCATCGCGGTTTTATTCGGCGGCCGCTCCGGCGAGCACGAAGTCTCCATTCGCTCGGCGGCTTCCGTCATCTCCGCCATCGATCGCGACCAATACGACGTTGTCCCAGTGGCCATTACGAAACAGGGCCGCTGGCTTCCGCCTGCTGAGTCGGTTCGTCTATTGCCCGCCGAAGCCAGCGAAGCGCTGTCAACCGATACCGCCGTCGCCCTTTCGCAGGAACCGGGTTCGGTGTCGGGAGTCGATGTCGTGTTCCCAGTGTTGCACGGCACCTTCGGCGAGGATGGTACGGTTCAGGGCTTCCTCGATCTCGCCGATGTGGCATACGTGGGAGCCGGTGTCCTGGGTTCAGCCGTAGCCATGGACAAGGACGTCATGAAGAGGCTGTTCCGCGAGCGGGGCCTGCCGACGGTCGACCACATTGCCTTGCTGCGGGGCCAAAGGGGCGAGCGCGTCAGCGAGCTGGAAAGCCGCTTCGGGTATCCGCTTTTCGTCAAGCCGGCCAATCTCGGCTCGTCCGTGGGCATCTCAAAAGCCTGCAACCGCAAGGCACTCAAAGAAGCCCTCGACCTCGCCGCCGAATACGACCGCAAGATCATCGTCGAAGCAGCGGTCGACGGGCGCGAGATCGAATGCTCGGTCCTTGGCAACGACTCGCCCGAGGCTTCGGTGCCGGGAGAGATCGTCCCCTCGCGTGAGTTCTATGACTACGAATCGAAATACCTGGACGATGATTCCGAGCTGCTGATTCCCGCGCCGATCACTGCGGAGCAAACGAGCGAAGTGCGGCGGCTGGCGATCGCGGCGTTCCAGGCGGTCGAGTGCTCCGGGTTGGCTCGCGTGGACTGCTTTCTGGAGAACAGCTCCGGCGGAATCCTGCTGAATGAGGTCAATACCATGCCAGGGTTTACGTCGATCAGCATGTATCCGAAACTCTGGGAAGCCAGCGGTGTCCCCTACCCGGAGCTGATCGGCCGCCTCATCGCCCTGGCGCAAGAGCGCCACAAAGACCGCCAAGCAACGAAGTTCAGCCGCACCGACATTGAGCCGCGCACGTAAGTAAGCGGTCTGTCCCAAACCGACCTAGAAAGCAACGAGTCTACAAACCTAAAGCCCCAGCACACCCCCATGCCCCAACTAAACATAGGCCCCCTCACAATCGGCGGCGGCTCTCCACTGGCCCTCATCTGCGGCCCCTGTGTCATCGAAAGCGGTGAACACGCGCTCGCCACCGCGAAGGCAGTCAAGCGAGCCGCCGAGGGCGCCGGCATCCCAGTCATCTTCAAAGCGTCTTACGACAAGGCGAACCGCACCAGCGTCGAATCCTACCGCGGACCGGGCATCGAACAGGGCCTGCGCATCCTCGAAACCGTCAAGCGCGAAACCGGCCTGGCGCTGCTCACCGACGTCCACGGGGCGGACCAGGTCGGGCGCGCGGCTGAAGTTGTGGACGTCTTGCAGATACCAGCGTTCCTGTGCCGGCAGACTGATCTGCTCGTCGAGGCCGGGCGCAGCGGCCGTGCGGTCAATATCAAGAAGGGACAGTTCCTGGCTCCCCATGACATGCGGTTCGCCGCCGAGAAGGTGGCATCCACGGGAAATAATCAGATCCTGCTGACCGAGCGGGGAACGAGCTTCGGGTATCAAAACCTGGTCGTCGACTTTCGCGGGTTGCCCATGATGCGGCAACTGGGTTACCCCGTCGTCCTCGACGTGACCCACAGCTTGCAATTGCCTGGAGCGCGGCAAGGCTCCTCCGGGGGGCAACCCGAGTACATCGAGCCACTGGCCCGCGCCGGCGTGGCGGCCGGGGTCGACGGCGTTTTCATGGAAGTCCACGAGGCCCCGGAGCGAGCGCTCTCCGACGGCTCCAACGCCTTGCCGCTAGAGTTGTTGCCTGGGCTGTTGAAAAAGCTTGTCGCGCTAGATCGGTTGGTAAAGTCGTGGCAGAACAACGAAGCCCCACAGCAACCAAATTAAAATGTCGTGGCGGTAATTCCCGAGCCGCGGCCGGCACGGAGCACCCCTCACGGCGCGGCCTTCGCGAAGCAACCGTAATCACTGCATCAATATCCCCAACGAAGCACAAGACAGCGGTTTTCGATCGCCAAAACACCCTTACCCCTCGGACGCGCCGTCACGCCGCACGACCCCGGGAGACCCGGAATGCACGACGACGATTCCGGTTTCCGTGACGAAATGGCCCTTGCGCCGGTCTTCTTCCGGATCGAGCCCGATCTCGGTCCTTTCTTGGAGCTGGATTCCGGTATCCACGATCACGCGGCGAAGCCGACTGTGGCGTCCAACCTTGACGTCGTGAAACAGAATCGAGCTTTCGATCTCAGAGTAGCTGCTCACGCGAACCCCGGCGGAGAGGATGCTGTTCATCACACGGCCGCCCGACACAATGCATCCCGAGCACACCATCGAATTAACGCCGACGCCCATCCGGCGCCCCTCCTCCGCGAAGACAAATTTCGCCGGCGGGTATTGAGGCTGGTAGGTCCGCAAAGGCCATGCTTCATCGTAGAGATTAAAGACCGGGGCGACGGAAACCAGGTCCATGTTCGCTTCGTAGTAGGCGTCCAGTGTTCCGATGTCGCGCCAATAGGGTGATCCTCTATCGTTCTCGTCCGCGAGATCGTAAGCGAAGACTGGCTGTCCCTCGCCGACCAAGCGAGGCAACACGTCTCGGCCGAAATCGTGAGAGCTCGAGACGCATTCATGATCTTGCCGCAGGGCTTCCAGCAGGACGCGCGTCGAAAAGAGATAAATACCCATCGAAACGCTGCACATCGCCGCGTTGAAGCGAGAACGCGCGGGTGAGTCGTGCCGTGGTTTTTCCTCTGCCCCCGCCGAACGGCACGGCCGGTTTAGCTATTTCGTTGGTCAGGGGGTGAAGTCTTTCGCCCGCTCCGCCGGCGAGCATGATCGTAAGGATGCTCGGCTTCAATACTCGGTCTCCCGTCGGCCGACCCATGGGATGTGCGATCGGGTCATCAGCGTCCCGTTGCCGCGGCCCGGTTGGGCCTAAGGCCGCGCGTTTCGGAACATGATTCTCCCCGCAATATCGTTGCTTGCAATCGGCGTGCCGCAACGAGTCGCCCGCAACTCCGCCTGGACTAAGGGCTGCCGCTGTTGTAGAATTCTAGTTGGGGTCGGTGGTTCTTCTCCACTCCACCCTATCGTATTCCCACCTTTGGAGGTAATGTGTGGCTGAAGTACGCGTGCTAGAGGGCGAAGCGATTGATAACGCGCTGCGCCGATTCAAGAGAAAAGTTCAGCAGGAAGATATCATTAAAGAAGTGAAGCGCCACTCTTATTACCTGAAACCGGGTGAAAAGAAGCGCTTGAAACAGGCGCTTGCGCGTAAGCGGAACCGCAAAAAGCTGCGCCGCGACTATAGTTAGCGGACTAGCCCCAACACCGTTCACTTAGGGCCTTTGAGTTTCGAGCCCAGAGCCGTTAAGCCGCGAAGCGGCGCAGGATAGTAGCCCAGGGTGGAGCGAAGCGGAACCCTGGGGGCGAAAACCATCCAGGGGTGTAAGAACCATCAATGACAAGCCCCGGACGGGGCGCAGGAGCAAACTGGCCCGTACGTCTCCGCGGATAGCGATGCGCGGCGGGCGTTCAACGGCACCCGATACAATACCGCCCGCCATCGAACAAAAACCGTCCGCGAAACCACTAAGTGAACAGCATTGGGGCCGTTGCCCAAAAAACCGCCAGCTCACCTATACCCCTAGAACAAGAAAGCCTTAGCCAAACGGTCCTCGCCGGCACCTCTCATGCCCGCCCCAAAGACCTTCTATGTCAAAAACTTCGGTTGTCGGGCAACTCAGGCCGATGGCGCGGCCGTGGCCGCCGACCTGGCCGCTCGCGGGCTGAGGGCCGAATCCGCCTCATCCGCCGCGGACGTCGTGATAGTCAATACCTGTACCGTCACGCACCAGGCGGATCAGGACGCGCGCCAAACCGTGCGCCGCCTGAACCGCGAAAATCCCGGCGCCGAGATTCTCGTCACCGGGTGCTATGCACAACGGAGGCCCAAGGAACTTTCCGCCTTGCCGGGCGTGAAGTGGGTGGTGGGAAATTCCCACAAGGCCATTATCGGCGACATTGTCGCTCCGCGGCTCGTTCAGATTAGCGGGCTGTCAAGCCCTGGAGGGCTGGCGTACCACGGAGAAATCCGCGAAGGCGGCACTTTGGTCGGCGACATCTCTGAACAGCAGAGCTTCCTCTCCGCGGCGGTAATCGAGGCTGGACAAGACCGCACTCGTCCGAACCTCAAAATCCAGGATGGCTGCAACAACCGTTGCCGCTTCTGCATCATCCCGTCCGTGCGCGGCGGCAGCCGAAGCGCGCCCGCCGAACGAGTGATCGAGCAAATTCGTGGCTTGGCCGCTCGCTATTCGGAGGTCGTTCTCACTGGGATCAACCTGGGCCGTTGGGGCCGTGATCTGCCGGGCCGGCCTCGTTTCGCGGCTCTTCTGCGCAAGATCTTGACGGAAACCGGGGTCCGGAAGCTTCGCATCAGTTCAGTCGAGCCCATGGACTGGACAAACGATCTGCTCGATCTGGTCTCCTCGAACAGCCGCATATGCAAGCACATCCACATCCCGCTGCAGTCGGGCTCCGACGCCGTTCTGAAGGCGATGCGCCGGCGCTACCGTGTCCGTCACTACGCGGACCGGGTCAGGCGGGCCCGCAACCTGATGCCCGCCGCGGCCATCGGAGCCGACGTCATGGTCGGCTTCCCCGGTGAAACGGATGAGGACTTCGAAGCGACCAGGCAGTTGGTCTCTGAGTTGCCGTTCACCTACTTGCACGTTTTCACGTACTCGCAGCGCCCGGGAACCGAAGCAGCGGAAATGGCGGGCCAAGTCCCCGCTCCCGTCAAGAAGCGCCGCAACCGGATTCTTCGCGAGCGGATCGCGGAAAAGAACCTGGCCTACCGTCAGTCACTCGTGGGAAGCCGATTTTCCGCTGTGATCCTGGACCAGCACGGCGAACGGGAGACGCAGGCCCTGACCGATAACTACATTGGCGTTGCACTTGAGGACTCGGCGCCTTCGCCGGGAAAGTTGGCCGAGATCTTGATCACGAGCTGCAGCGCCGGCAGCACTCGCGCACGCATTCTCAACTAACCCGGCATGGCAGGCGCTTTCTTGAGTGCAGCCCTCCTCGTTCCTGGCCCAGACAATCCCAATCCGCCGGGCAGGATCGCGCGGATTCAAGGCTGGTCCGCGCCCGGCGCTGCTACCCAAATGCTGCTCGGACGTGCTTCTTGAGGAAGGCGAGATCCCGGGCAATCGCCGCCATGGTTTTCTCGCGGCGCAAGGACTCCGTCGAACCCTCGATCTCGTACTCGATGTGCAGCGAGAGCGGCCCCCGGAATCCGCCGGCAGCCAGCATCTGGAAAAACTCAGGGAACCGCACCATGCCTTCTCCCAGCGGGCACATGCGAATTTTCCACTCCCCGTTCTGTTTTTCCCAGAAGAAATCCTTGATGGACACCATCGTGACCCGGTCGGCGAGGCGGTGGTAGCCTACCTTCCAGCCCCACGAGCCGCCTTCGATCGTGGCATGGCAGGGGTCGTAGTAACAGCTCATCCACTGGGGGTCGGCATCGCGCTGGATCCACCAGTTGTCCCACATGACCGCACCGACCGAGCGCCCCGAATGCGTGTGAAAGCCGCCTTGTATACCCGCGTGCCGCCCGAGCGCCGCCAAGCCCTCAACCTCGCGCTTGACACGCTCCAGCGTTTCGTCGAGCTTCGCGAGGTCCCCGTAGCGGTAGTAGCCCAGCTTGTAGAGGGGCACACCCAGCTTGGCGGCCGTGTACAGAGTCGGCCGCGCGGCGGGGTCGCTGGCTGAGGTGAGACCGGTCGTGACCATCGGAATCGTGATCCCCTCGGCACGCAATGCGTCAACGGCCTTGGGCAGGTCGCGCTCGACGTTCTCAGGCAGAACGTGTCCCTTGGGACGCACGGTCAGGTCAACCCCGGGAAACCTGAAGTCTCTTAGGGCCTTCGCCAGTTCGGGATAGTTCAGGTGAGGCAGGTGCTTCGAAAAAAGGCAAATGGTTGGACTGGAGGCCTCACCAGTCTTGGCCGCCGGTGCCGTCATTCCCATCGTGGCCGCACTTCCCGCCGCGGCGCCCATGAGAATCCGCCGCCTGGTAATGTCAACTTTTTTCATGGTTTGCCTCCTACGCTTTCACGCGGACCAGCCCCAACCAAACAGGGCGCGGGGACCCCTGTCGGATGAGGCGCATCGAAGCGGCCAACGACCGAGGCTCGACGCTGGAGCCGCGCGCGTCAGCAAGCGGTTATTTCGAGCGGATCCATCCACAGCCTCAGTGGGCGTGAGCTTTCAATTTCCGCCGCGGCCGATTGATCCGCTTGCGGCAACCGCTCCCTAACGGTCGCGGCTCAACGCTCATCCTAGCCCAGTTTCTTCCTCAGTAGCTCATTAACGACCTTCGGATTCGCCTGGCCCCGTGTCGCCTTCATGATTTGTCCGACGAAAAAACCCAGCACTCCCGTCTTGCCGCCGCGATAGGTTTCTACCTGTTTTTGATTGCCGGCGATGACCTCGTCGATCAGCTTTTCGAGTTCGCCGGTGTCGCTGATCTGCTTCAGGCCTTCCGCCTCGATGATCGCGCTCGCCGTGCGGCCGCTGTCGAACATCTTGGCAAAGACCTCTTTACCCAGCTTGCCCGAGATCGTTCCGTCAGTGACCAGTCCGACCAGCCCGCCCAGGTCCCGCGCCGAGACGGGCGACTCACTCAGCGCCTTGCCCGCTGTGTTGAGCGCTCCGCTCAGCTCCCCCTGTACCCAATTAGCCGCTTGCTTCGGCTCGCCCGAAACCTTGGCAACCTCTTCAAAATAGTCCCCGATTCCTTGTGTCGAGGTGAGAACGCGGGCATCGTACTCCGACACGCCGTAGTCCCCGGCGAAGCGCGCGCGCCGCGCCGCGGGCAGCTCCGGCATCGAGTCCCGCATCTGCTGCTTCCATTCGTCACTGACGACGAGCGGCATCAAATCAGGCTCGGGGAAGTAGCGATAGTCGTGGGCGTGCTCCTTCGACCTCATCGCCGCCGTCACGCCGCTGTTGACGTTGTAAAGCCGCGTCTCCTGCCGAATCTCGCCACCGGCTTCGATCACGCCGACCTGCCGCGCAATTTCGTACTCAATCGCCTGTTTCAAGAAGCGGAAGGAGTTGAGATTTTTGACCTCCGTCCGAGTTCCAAATTTCTCGGCGCCTCGGGGCCGAACGGAAATATTGGCATCGCAGCGCAAATGGCCCTTCTCCATGTCGCAGCTCGACACGCCGACGTACTGCATCGTCAGCTTCAGCTCATTCAAGTAGGCGACGGCTTCCTCGGAACCGCGAATGTCGGGCTCGCTTACGATTTCCGCCAGCGGAACACCGGTACGGTTGAGGTCCACGTAGCTGTAGCGATCGCTGTCGCTAAACCCGTCATGGGTGTTTTTCCCCGCATCGTCCTCGAGATGAAGGCGCGTGATGCCGATGCGCTTCACTCCCTTCTCGAGAGGCGCGTCGAGCCAGCCGTGCTCGGCCAGGGGCTGATCGAATTGAGAAATCTGATAGCCCTTCGGCAGGTCCGGATAAAAGTAATTCTTGCGCGCGAACCGCGAAAACGGCCGCACCTCGCAGTTCAGCGCCAAAGACGCCCGGATCGCCTTATTGACAACTTCTCGGTTCAGCACCGGAAGCGCGCCCGCAGAAAATCTTTGTCTTCGCAGGCCCAGGCAATACCAGGGGCCTGGACCGGACACGTCTGGGTATTGGGAGGATTGCCAAATTCCGTGGAACAGGCGCAGAAAATCTTTGTCTTCGTCGAAAGCTGGACGTGGACTTCCAGACCGATCACCGGCTCGTATTTCGCGACGGTATCGGGATCAGCAAGACCCGCTTCCATAACTTCCATGCAGCTCTCCTGTTGGAGCGGTTGAAACCTCGAACGGCATTATACCAGGGGCCTGGAAAGCCTCGGCCGGTACGGTCTTCCGGCGAGCAAGCGCAACGAAGTAATGGCGGGCCTATCCGGGCCGCTGACGTGCTTCGACCGTCAGGTGGTGAGATGCAGGTTTGGCTGTATTTCGGATGGTTTGCCCGAAGCGAGCCGCTCAACAACCGGGCGCTTGGAACCTCGTGCTGAACGCCGAAAAGAGCAGACTGACTGGCACAAAATCGCGGCACGTGCCATACTAAAAATGTTGTTTTGATTCCTGAACTCCCTACCATCGTTTCGCAGAACGGAAAGTAACAAAGGTTCCAACCTCTGGATCGTCCCACCTGCAAGATCTTAGGCTAGCTCAGACAAATAGAAAGAATTTCAAGGAGATTGTTGTAATGCCGGAACAAGGTGTTGTGAAGTGGTTTAACGAATCCAAAGGTTACGGATTCATCGAGCGATCGAGTGGCGGAGATGTTTTCGTACATTTTTCGGCTATTCAAGGCGACGGCTACCGCAGCCTGGAGGACGGATCCGAAGTCGAGTTCGACGTAGAGCAAGGCCCCAAGGGTCTGCAAGCCATCAACGTAGTAAAGACCCGCTAAGTCAGCCTCTCACTTAGCGTCGAAAAAATGGGCACGGCCCGACACGGCCGTGCCCATCTCAAAACTTCCCGCCGCGAAACAGTGTTGTTCATTCGAGCGGTTCCGCTCGTGTGCATCCCTCGCAAAATAGCAACCAGCAACGTGGCGCACTCTCTCGGGGCGCCGCGTCGACACTCGTACTGCTCGATCGTCCGGAGTTGAGACGCGATAGTCCGGCGAAGCATTCCGAAATGATTCCGCGGGCTTCCAGAACATCTTGATGGTTGAGTCCGCCGCCACCCTGGTCGTGCTAGGCTACGTCGAGGGCGTCTGGGTCTCTCGGACCTGGGACGGGCCTGGGACGGAATAGAGGAGAACACGGAATGGCGGCGTCGACCGAAGAAGTACTCAATCATCACTTGCAGGCCTTTGGCGAAGGTAACCTGGCGGCAATTCTCGAGGACTACAACGAAGACTCGATCCTGTGCACGCCGGACGGCCTGCTGGAAGGCTTGAACGAGATAAAGCCCCTGTTCGAGTCCTTCTTTGCGGAATTCGCCAAGCCAGGCGCCTCTTTCGGCATGGACCGGCAAATCGTCCGGGGAGAGCTGGCCTTCATCGTTTGGCACGCGGAATCCGCGGAAAGGCATTATAATCTGGGCACGGACACATTCATCGTTCGAGACGGAAAAATTGTTGCACAGACCTTCGCGGCTAAGACGACTCCGAAAGGCTAAGCTCATGACGGGCTGGAAGTCCCTGCTGGTCCTGGCGGGTTCGTTCCTCTCCTGCGCTACTGTGACGCCGGGGGCATATGCGGCCGACCTTCCGCCGAACGTCATTTTGATCTTCTCCGATGACCAGGGGACGATCGACATCAACATCTACGGGGCGAAAGACCTCTACACTCCCCACCTCGACTCTCTGGCGCGGCGCGGGACGCGGTTCACGCAATTCTATGTGGCCGCTCCGGTTTGCTCCCCATCACGGGCCGCTCTGCTGACTGGACGTTACCCGCAACGAGCGGGAGTGCCCGGCAACGTCGGCCTCGGCAAGCGCGGCATGCCCGCCGGGCAGGTGACGATGGCCGAGATGCTCAAGACCGCGGGCTACCGCACGGCGCTAGTGGGCAAGTGGCACCTTGGGGAAGTCAACGGGCGCGGGCCGCTCGACCAGGGATTTGATTCCTTCTACGGTCACAAGCGCGGCTGCATCGACAACTATTCACATTTCTTCTACTGGAATGGCCCCAATAATCACGATTTGTGGCGCGACGACAACGAGATTTGAGAAGACGGCAATCACTTCGCCGACCTGATCGTGCGTGAGGCCAAAGAGTTCATCGGCAACAACAAGGATCAGCCGTTTTTTCTCTATCTGCCGTTCAACATTCCCCACTACCCCTTGCAGGGGGCGCCCAAGTGGCGGGAATACTACAAGAATTTGCCTTCACCCCGGCGTGACTACGCGGCGCTGGTCTCGACGCTGGACGAGAAAGTCGGTGAGATTCTCGATCATGCCGGCCGCTTGGGGCTGACCGAGAACACCCTGGTCATCTTTCTCTCCGATCACGGCCACTCGACCGAAGAGCGAACGATGTTCGGCGGCGGAAACGCCGGCCCCTACCGCGGAGCCAAGTTCAGCTTATTCGAGGGCGGCATTCGAGTGCCGGCCATTGTCAGTCTGCCGGGCGTGATTCCCGAGAACGCCGTGCGCCATCAGTTCGCTACTTCCGTCGATTGGCTCCCAACGGTCGCCGAGATCACGGGCGCCGGGCTTCCCGGCACGAAGATCGACGGTAAGAGCTTGATGCCGGTCATACTCTCAGCCGAGGCGAAATCGCCCCACAAGGTCTTCCACTGGCAGCGCGGAAAGCAATGGGCCGTTCGCGAGGGCAATTGGAAACTGATCGTCAACGCCGAACGCACCATGCGCGGGCCTGTCGGCGAAGACGAAAAGATCTTTCTCAGCGATTTTTCCAAAGACACGAGCGAACACCATAACCTGGCCAAGGATCACCCGGAGGTACTGAGCCGGCTGACCAAGCTGCACGACAAGTGGACAGATGAAGTACTAGGGCAGTGAACCTACACAGCCGGGGAACGGCGCTGCGGCTTCGCCTCGCCACGCACTAGGAAATGCGGCCTAGGGCTTAAGGTGCTCCGCGAAGTATTCCCGAATCGCCTTTTCGACATACGGTTGAACCTTCTCGCTGGGCGAGTGACCTTCCCCCGGCAGCAAGATTAGATCGAAGCGCTTGTCGGCCTTGACCAGTGCATCGATCATCAGCATCACGTCGGGTAAAGGAACGCTCGTATCATCTGTTCCCTGAATGATGAGCAACTTGCCCTCTAACCGGTCCGCGAGCCACAGATTGGAAGCATACTCGTAGGCCTCTTTGTTGTCCTGAGGTGTCCCAAGGAAGAGTTCGGCACTGTAACCAGGGGTATGAAGAAGATAGCTGTCCGGTGCCAACGCGACACCCACGTGATACACGTCCGGGGCCTGCAGAAGAGCACGTGTGGCGTAATGGCCGCCCCAGGAATGGCCAAAGATTCCGACGCGATCCGTGTCGATGTAGGTTCTCTCGTCCGCAAGCTGCTTCAAGGCGGCGGCGTGGTCGGGAATCTCATATCGCCCCATCTGCCCTGGGTACGGCTCATGGAACTTCCGACCTCGCTCCGGTGTCCCGCGGTTTTCCACCGCGAATGTGATGTAACCCAACTGAGCAAAAGCTTCTGGCACAGCCCACCGCTGATCCGTCCAGTGCCACGGAACGAACACCCTCTGCAAATCTACATAGGAAGCTCCCCCATTACGCGAAGTCGATGACAGGATATTTGCGGTCTGGGTCGAAATCGTACGGTTTATACAACCTGAATTATGCACAGATTCACTTTGCGAGTGTGGCTGCGTTCGTAGCGGGTTGGCGGTCGTCGTGAGGTGGTAGCTCGGCAACTGGTCTTTTGGCTTCTCCGTCCCCGGTTTCCCTTCCCGCCCAGATTCCGCGTCGTCAAAACCTCGCTCGGAAGTGACGTGTTTCCAGTGCGTTACGGCTAGTGCATAAAATTTTATGCATAGCGCATAGCCAGGCTCTCAGATCAGCGCCCTCCCGACCACCGGCAGAAAGCCGCCGTAGGGAAAGTCGGCTTCTTGCCGCGGAAGTGGTAAGGCGTCGAAGCCCCGATTTTATTGGGTCGCGAGGCCGTCACGGCTGGGCCTTGTTGGACGGGCCTTTGGGAGCTATGCTGTTTTCGTCTGGTAACCATGTGGGTGACCTCCTTGGGGTTGGCTGGCGAAGCTGAAATCTTTGCCAGCCTACCTTTTTACCCCATGTTTTCGGGGGTTCCCAATGGTCCCTTGCGGCTCAGCCCTCCTCAGGTCCACGCCGCAGTGCATAATTCAGGTACAAGACTCCGTGGAGGTTCGTCTCGCCGTCGGCGGCCTTAACCACAAATTCCTCGGGAGGAATACGCCGTAGTTGCTTGAGGTCCCTGATGTCGGCCTTGGACAGTACCCGCAGCAGCTTCCCATCTGCGCGCCGCAGTTCCACCGCCGGCGGCCGCGTGATGTTCGAATGTGTGTCGAGATAGAAAGCTCTTGACGGCGAGAACACTACTTCGTGATTCCCCTCTTCCTCCGTGAGGCGCTCGTAGTCGCCACCGTCGAGGCTGACGCGGTAGAGGTGCGTATCGTAAGGCCTCTTACGGTCGTCGTGACCGATGAAACCTGAATTATGCACTGCGGGGTGCACCGGAGGAGGGCTGAGCCGCCAGGGGCCATTTGGGGGACCCCCGAAAACATGGGGTAATAAGGTAGGCTGGCAAAGATTTCAGCTTCGCCAGTCAACCCCAAGGAGGTCACCCAAATGGTTACCAAGCGAAAACAGCATAGCTCCCGAAGGCCCGTCAAACAAGGCCGGGGCGCGAGGGCCCCGCGGCCCAATAAAATCGGGGCTGCCACGCCTTATCACTTCCGCGGCAAGAATCTGACTCCCTACGGCGGCTTGCTGCCCGTCGCCACCCTGCTCGAAAAACTCGGCTTCCAGGCGCTGCTGGAAGAAACCATCACGAACAAACGAATCACCCGTGTGATGAGCCTCTACCAGTTTGTGCTGGCCCTCGTGCTGGGCCTCTATGTCGGCTTTGCGCGGCTGAACCAACTCCGCTTCATCGCCCGCGACCCCATCTTGACCGGCATCTTGCAAGTGACGCGTCTGCCGCCGCAGTCCACGCTGTGGCGCTTTCTGGCCTCGCTGCACCTCAACGTGGCGAAGCAGATCCTTTCCATTCAGCGCCAGCTGCGGGAACGAGTCTGGGCCGCGGCCCAGGTGAAATTGGAGACGGTGACGCTGGACACCGACACCACCGTGCACACGCTCTACGGCCGCCAGATGGGCGGGCGCAAGAGTTACAACCCCAAGAACAAGGGCAAGCGCAGCTACCAGCCGATACTGACTTTCCTGGCCGAGACGCGCGAATACCTGATGGGCGGGTTGCGCAACGGCGACCGGCCCACGGGCCGGCAGATCGCCGCCCACCTCGAGAGCGCCTTTCGGGCTTTGCCGCACGGCGTGAAGAAAATCCTGGCGCGGGCCGATTCCGGGTTTTATTGCTGGGAGGCGGTGGAGGCCTATGAAAAGGCGGCTTGTCAGTTCGTCATCGTGGCGCGCAAGACCAGGCGGCTGGTCGAGCAGTTGCAGCAAGCGGCCTGGAAGCCCTCGCCCCACAGCGATGCGGATGCGGAATGCGAATTCCTCTACCAGCCGCAGGGCTGGGCGCGGGCCTGTCGTTTCCTGGCGCTGCGTTACGAAAACGAACCCGCGGCCGGCGCGGCCGAGCAATACCAGCTGTTTGCCACCAGCGCTTACACCTACCGCGTGTTTGTCACCAACCTGGCCGAACCGATCGCGGCGGTGGTGTGGTTTTACAATCAGCGCGCCGCAGCCGAGAACCTCATCAAGGAGGCCAACAACGACGCCGGGCTGGCGGCCCATCCCTCGCGCCGCTTTGACATGAACCGCAATCACTTTCAGCTGGCCATGCTGGCCTACAACCTCAACTGCTGGCTGCTGCTGTTCAACCGCGAAGCCCAAGCCAGCGTGGAGACACTGCGGCACACCACCCTGGCGACGGCGCGGCTGCGCTTTCTGTTCGTGGCGGCCAAGATCTGGCGGCACGCCGGCAGAACGGGTGTCAGCTACAGCGATCATTATGAGGAAAAGGGCCTGTTTGAACGGCTGATGCGGCGGCTGCGGGCGATGGGGCCACCGGGATCGAGCTTCGCGCCGGTGGTGGAGGGTGCGCTGAGTTGAGGGGCGCTCCATGCATAAAATTTCATGCACTCGCCGCAACGTACTGGGAACACGCCGCTTGCCCGCCCGCTTTTGCCCGCCGGGATTGGCAGGCGGCTCAAACAGGGAGGGAAACAGAGGAAAAGACGACTTGCTAAATCACTGAGTTGACACGACTGCCGCTACCGCCACAACTCCATCGGCGATGGCTACGCCGAATCTGTGCATAATTCAGGTGAAATAAACCCACCTCTCGTCCGTATCAATCTCAATGACGTTAACAACCGGAAAATCTCCCTCTGTAAGGCGACGAACCAGCCGCCCATCGTAGTCGTACAGGTAGATGTGGTTCCAATCGTCTCGCTCCGAGCGCCAAATGAACCCCGAGTTGTCGCCTACAGGTCGTAGAAGCCTCCGCGATTCAACCCGGCCTCTCGCAACCTTCGTATCTTCTAGGAGCGGCCTTGTTTCTCCTGTGCGCACGTCCGCCGCGACAACGCGGCGAATCGCTCCCGACCGATTGCGAGTCGGGATGAGAAATTCCGATCCGTCCTGGCGCCAGACCGGGTACACGTAGTCCACGTAGAATCCCTCGTCAGGCTGGATTCGTACCGTGCCGCCGTTCTCTACATCAAAAATGACAACTTCCGTGCGGGGCCAGGGTTGTCCGGTAATCGTATCTCGGCTACATTTCACCGGGGCTGGATAGTTTAACCAGTCGGGCAGTGGAGGGTAGCAAGGCACATCGGCATAGTCGTTTCGGCGAGCCGCCAACTTGGAACCGTCAGGAGACCAGACAAGTCGGAAGTAGTCTCTCCAGGCCGGTTCTTTCGTTCCGTCTTCGGTGAGTTGAATCGTTTGCTCGCCGTCGGGGGATTGGAGGAATAGGTTGAAATCCTTAATGAAAGCGATCCACCGGCCGTCGGGGGAAGGCGTTTCTCGCTTCCGTCCGGTCGTTATGGCAGGTGGCTGGATGCGGACCTTTGTACCTTGATTCGGGTCGATCCTCCACGCCCGAGAGCTGGGTTCGTCCGATTCGGAGTACCAGAAAGATGAGTCGTCTTTCTCCCAATGTGGTTCGACCTTGCCCCCTTTCACGTAGGAAGGGAAATCCAGGTAGCGCTTGTACATCTCCTCCCGGACTGATGTGCTCGATTGAGCATCAGCCTCGACCAACAACAGGCAGGGCATTAGCGCCAGAAGACCGAGCCTTACAAGAAGGAGGTTGATCCTACTAGGCACGACCTTTACAGCATACTGCCAATAGCCAGCGAGAACAAGCCTTCGGTCAGCTATCCGTCTATAGGCATGCCAGCCAGCTAGGCCCAGCCGTTCGGACGCATCCTCACAGCCTCTGATCTTCCATTTCCATCCACTTGTGCGCCGACCGGCCCGCCAAACAAGGCTTCTCTAGCAATGGCGGATTCCGCCGGGTAAGGGGACACTTGATTTACTTGGGTTCAGGCGCGGGAGACGGCCAATCGAGCTACAACTCGCGTGCTCACGGCTCCGTGTAGATACGGACCGCGTTGCTCGTGTGGCCGCCGACTTCGAGCGTCAGCTCCGCGGTGCCGGAGTTGAGGACACTCGGAATCTCCACTTCGACCATGTAGGTCCCGATGTAGCCGCCGGCCAGCGTTGAGGAAATCACCCGCAGCGGCGCCCCATTGAGGTATGCCTTCACCGGCCGCACCGTGGCGGGCGGGTCTTCCAGCGGCGCGGGCACGCCCGTCGGCCAAGCGGGTCTGACCTTCCCCAGACCGGTAGCCAAGATCAAGATGTGACCGCCCGCGATAGCCGGATGCCGGGCGCTCAACAACATGCCCGTGCCGGCGTCGAGAACCAAGGGGCTGCCGCGGTCGACGAAAACCGCCGGCGATACGTCCGCCAGGGGATAGCCGATCCGCGTCGTTCCGGCCAGCGTTTGCAGCGAAAGGGAAAGCTGCTCGCCCGCGGCGTCAAACGGCACTTGGATCTGGGCTTGGTAGGCGTCGGAAAGCAGAATCGGCGCGGCGCGGCCTGTGACTGTCACTGCTCTCAATCCTCCGCCGAGAACCGTAAGCAGCCCGCCCGGAGCCGCCGCCCGGAGGCTCAGATCCGCCCCGTTCAAAACACGCAGGGTGTCCATGACGGCCGGCGCCCTGGCGCGATAGACGCCAAATGCATCGACCGACGCGTAAAGCCGCCCTGTCACCGTATCCAGCGTCAAATCCCGAACCGCCGCGGCAGGCAGATTGCCGGCAACGGAGCGCCATGGCGTGGGCGGCGACGGGTCACGCAGATCGGTAACGGTATAGAACACTCCCGCCTCACCGGCGACGTAAAGCGCGCCAGTCGCTGCATCCGCCGTGACGGCGTAAAGCGCGCCCGGGGGAAGATCCGCGGTCAGGTCGTCCCAGAAGACGCCTCCGTTCGTCGTCCGTAAGACACGGCCGCCCGAGCCGGCATCGAGCACGGCAATCGCGGCGTGAGGTCCGCTGGGATTGCCGAAAATAGCCGACACGCCGGCATCTCCTTGCGGCAACCCTTCGAAGGCCGGCCGCCAGGTTTCTCCCAAGTCCTCGGAAATCCAAATCAAGCCGTCACTGGTCCCCAGGTAGTAAAAGCCGCCTTCGCCACCGGCCTGCGCGAAAGCGCTGATGAAGTGCTCCCCAGGGTTCTGACATTCCCCAATTCCACAGACAGTCAGGTCGTCCGACACCGTATCGCCGCCGGTCCAGATTCGGAAACTGGCCAGCATACCGGAAGGCAGCAGGAGCGGCGTGGCGGCATGGCGGAGCTGGTCCTCGGCGGGAAGCGTTCGGAAACTGTCAAGCCAAGCTCCGCGCGTCGCCTGAGAAACCGGCTGCCAGGCGATTCCAGCACTAGGTTCCGTTGCGATTTCGCCCCAGCCGGCGGCAATCAGCCGAACTCCATCATCGGCGGTAGGCCCCGAGAAACGGCCGCCGGGGAAGTTCGGCAGATTCCCGTTTAGGCTGACCCAGGTCAAGCCCTTGTCCGCGGACTTCCACAGACCCGCTGAATTCGAAACGGCAATCGTGTCACGGTCGAGCGGAGAGAAAGCGATGGAGACTTGCCAGGGACCGATGATAGAGCCCAAACCATCCTGAGTCAGATTGATCCAGGTCTCGCCGCCATTCATCGAACGATGCAGGTCACGACCCAGGGCGAACAGGTAGAACCGGTCAAACGGATGGGCTACCACAAGCGCCGCGGGATCGTCCCTCGGGGCCTCCGCGTCAGAGGTAAGGACACGGGATCTCAAAAACGGGTTGATCTCACCGGGAGCGCTCTGGAAATGCTCCCAGGATTCACCTGAGTCGGACGAGGCCCAAACGCGCCCCGACCCGGTTCGTACATAAAGAACAGCACCGTCGAGGGAAAACGCCACGTCGGAGACCGGCCCGCCCACAACACCGGCCAGCCCAACGTTGACCCCTCGCGAACCGACTCGGGTCCAGCGGGGACCCGGTCCCGCGGGCAGATCCGTGGCTGGCGACGGCAGCGTGGCAAGGCTAACCACCCAACTGACCGCTAAAATGAGAACTCCAATCCGCATCAGATCGAGAAGTCGCAGCGCGTAATTCGGCATATTGCGATCCCTGGCATATTGCAAACCAAGGACCAGCTCAGATAGCCTTGACTTACTACGGCAAAGTTGTGTCAACTTGACACAACACCATGTCTCTTCAGACTAACTGAAGTGGCAAGATGTTACGAGTATCTAGGTGAAATCGTTGATAAACCTGAGGGAATCGGTACGCGGAAACTCGGCCCTCCACATGCATCCGCTGAGGTAAGCATGGGCCCAAAGTGCATCCAGCTGGTGAGGAAAGCAGCTATTGGGGCTGCCTTCGCCGCCATTTGCCTGCTGTGCCAGCCCCTCCGGGCGGCCGACTTTTCCGCCGCCGAAGTCGTCAGCGTCGGCGGACGCGTTTCCGTGATCCGCGACAGCATGGAATGGGCGCTTTTCCAACGCAGCAGGGTCCAGGTAGGCGAGTTGATCGTGACGGGCGAAGACGGTTTCGCGCACTTGCAAGTCGCCGACGGCAGCTCATTTACGGTCTATCCCAACTCCCAAGTGGTCTTCCGAAAGAACCCGGGCAGTCTCAAAGACCTGCTGGATCTGTTTCTGGGACGCATCAAGGTTCACATACAGAAACTCGGCGGCGGCCCGAACCTCCAGCGCGTTTTCACCCCGACCGCGGTCATCTCGGTGCGCGGAACGATTTTCGACGTCAGTGTCGATGAAGATGAGACGACGGTCGTCGCGGTCGATGAAGGCCTCGTTAGCGTAAGCCACCGCCTGTTGCCCAGCAATACCGACGTGGACGTTCCCGCCGGTCAGAGCCTGATCATCTATCGAAATGCACCCCTGGCCAAAGCGGGCGTCGATAAGTCCAGGGCGGTCGCCTTCGCCGATGAAGTAGCCAGGACTCTCGCTTACATTTGGAACCGCATCGGCCGCCGCTCCAGCAGCTCACCCAGTGGCGGCGGCGCGGGGGGAGGTCTGCCGGGGGATGTGCCCGCTGGCGGGCCGCCTCTGCCCGGGGACACCCCGGCTCCCGAGTCTCCGCCCCCGCCCGACAACTAGCGACCAGTCGCACGGTGGGGGTCCAAGCGCCGCAACAGTCTGGAATGGAGTTACAATGCCAATGGAAGCAACCTCACCAACGAACCCATGATCGTAAAAGTGGATCTACCGGATCATTTGGTCGAGCAGCTCTACGAGGGAAGCCGATCGGAGGGCCTAACTCCGGACCAGTACGCCTGTGAAATGCTCTACCAGTTGCTGTCCGAGAGATCCACTGGTGACGACGCGAAACTCGAAAACCGGCGTGATTGGCAAGAAGCTCTCGCTCGATCGCAAGCGGACCGGGAAGCAGGGCGCTCCGTGCCGCACAAACAGGTGGTCGATTGGCACGGCGGCCATGCCGAATAATCTGGTCCGAAGAGGCCGTTTCATCGTTCCGTCAACTCCCCTACATGGATCGCTCGCTTATTCTGGAGCGCATTGGCTTCCTGCAGTCCTTTCCGGGGATGTATCCGGTTGAAGACGCCGGGCGCTTTGAGGGACTGCGGCGCTTCTTTGCTGGGATCTGGGTTGTCTTCTACGGCCATTGGCAGCGGGAAGACACCGTCTATATTGAAATAGTTGTTCCGGCCCGCGGCGATCGGGGCTGAAGCGGTTGGAGCGAGGGTCCCGATGAACCGCGCTGAATTCGAACGGCTCGCCGACGAGGCCTGGGAAACGATTCCTCAAAGCTTCCGGGAACGATTCTCGAACGTAGCGGTCTTTGTCGAGGATGAGCCCGCCGCGGAACATCTGCGGGCCGGACGTGTTCCTCCAGGCGGGACTTTGCTCGGACTCTACCAAGGCGTTCCCTTGGCCAAGCGGGGTGTCCACTACGGCATGGTCCTGCCCGACCGCGTCACTCTGTTTCAAGGACCGATCGAGCGCGCCTCGCGATCACCTGAAGATGTCGCGAATATGGTCTATGACACACTGTGGCACGAGCTTGCCCACCACCTCGGGATGAACGAGAAGGAAGTCCGCGCCGCCGAAAAACGGCGAGGGGTCTGGTAGCCGGACGGGATTCGGCAAGATCCGCCGCGGATTCTCGGGGAGACATGTCATGCAGCGACCGACCAGGCGCCGGATCTTCGTGATGCGTTGGAGCATAGCCTTCTTCAGCGCAGTCACGGTCGTGGCGGCGCAAGGCGCCCTCGGTTTTTCGTCGATGCCGGGGAACGCGTGCGTGCGGTCGAGGACCGCTACCAGGACTATTGGTCTTCCCATCTGCAAAACAGCCGGCGGGGGATTTTGCGGGCCGCCGCGCTAACAAAGAACCGCAGCCGGGCGGTCGTCCTCGGCGCCGGCAAATGCCGCGAAATTCCGCTCGAAGAGCTGGCGCGGAAGTTCGAACAAGTTGTTCTCCTCTGTTTTGGTTGCGGCTCCTCCGCGTTAGGCGGCTGGAAAGGATGTCCTACTCCGCTACAGGCTTGTAAGCAACACAGTCCACCTCGACTTTGAGGCCGAGAGCAGGCAGAGTTGCCTGAACAGTCGTGCGCGCCGGCTTGGAGTCGCCGAAGTACTCCCCGTACACCTCATTCATTTCCGCGAAATCGCGGATGTCCGTCAGGAAGACCGAGCACTTGACGACGTCTGATAAATCCGCGCCGGCGGCGTTCAAAATGGCTTTGATGTTTTCCAGCGTGCGACGGGTTTCGGCCGCCGCCGGGCCGTGTTCCGGCTGGTCCGTCTCGGGATTGATGGCCGCCTGGCCGGAAACATAGATGAAGTCGCCCGCGCGTACGGCATGTGAATAAGGTCCGCGCGCACTGGGGGCGTCAGAGCAGGTAATTCTGTCCAGCATACATATTCTCCATTCGTTTGTCGTCTTGCCGCGACGTACTGGTTGCAAATCCTGAGTATTCAAATAGGTGAAGTTGAGCTTTTGTTACTTCGACATTAGCCGAACATTAGCTGAGTAGCGGGTTCACTACGTCCAAACCGGCAAACCGGGACAAATCGCGATCCGCCGACCACAGAACTTCAACTCCGTGCTGCCGGCAAACGGCGATGATCCTGGCGTCGTGTGTCATCGGACCGGCAATCCGGCCAGACACCAAGACGGACCGCAACGCCGGCCAGTAGTTCCCTAACTCCCCGATCAAGTGCAGGGACGGCGACTCAATCCAAGCGTCGACCTGGTCAAGCGCGGATGTCAACGCCGTCGCGGGACGGTAGATCTTTGGATGAGTGACAACGGCCAGGAATTCATGGACGCAGGGCCAGGGAATCGCCCACGGCGCCCTGCCCTCCGCCAGTCGAGTCACACACGTCACCGCCGCTGAATGCCATGGCGAATCTTCCCGGTGGGCATAGACGAGAATATTCGTGTCGACGGCGATCAACCTCCTCGCCCCTCATAGATCCGCCGCCGGATTGTCGGCCAATCCGCGTCAGCCGCGAGTCCTTCCCCTTTGAATGCTCTCTTCTTGAGGCGAAATGGCGTGGCCTGTACTCGTCGTGTGTCCAACACTCGCCGCAAGCCAGTCTCGATCATTTGGCGCAGGGTCAGACCGTTAGCGGAAGCGTATTGCTTCACCTCGTTAAGCAAGGGGGTGGTGATGTCCACGGTAGTCTTCACAACTCGATTGTAACATAGACCCATAGATACGGGAATATTAATATGGGCATATGTAAGGTACTGGGTCTCTCAGAGGGAAGATTGCTAATCTTACTCGAAATGATTCTTAAATGACTCGAACATACCGTAAAGATCGTCGATCTTTCCCTCTAATGATGCTATCCGCACTTCCAGCAACGCGATTTTCTCGTCTCGAGAGCTTCCTCCAGCGATCGGCGGCGGCGGGGCGGCGGGCGCGGCGGTTGCCACGGGCACTTCACCGGAAAGCAACTGGACGTAACGCGATTCACGGGATCCTGGTTGGCGCGGCAGTTTAGCGGCGAGAGCGCCCGATTCGCGGTCAATGAGCCGCTGAAGGCAGCTCTCGACCGACTCCAGGTCGTCGAACTGATACATACGCTCGGTTCGGCCCTTGAGCTCCCCGGCGGTCCGCGGGCCTCTCAGCATCAGCACGCACAGCAGCGCCATCTCGCGATTGCCGAGGGCAAGGGTCTCCCAAGCCCAGTGGCGGTATTTCGGTACGCGGTGGTCGCGTCCGGTCAGAATCACCGCCAGCTTTCTCGCCTGTAACTTCTCTATAGCTTCACGAACGATCCGCTCGTCGTAATCTACAACCGGATCCCGATTGGACTTTTGATTGCAGGCATTGACGAGGGCGTTGAGCGAGAGCGGGTAATAGTCGGGAGTCGTCATGTCCTTTTCGATCAGCGCCCCCAAGACACGCACCTCGACGTCTGTTAGATCAACACTCATCCTGACGCTATCGATTGTCGCAGATCCGTCCAAGGGAACTCGCTTGCGCGGCTTGGCCCAAGCTGAGGCGGGACAAAGGCGGCTGAGCGCGGCTCAGCGGCATGATACTCTCGGATGTGGTCATCAGCTCGGCGGCCGTGAAATGATGACCTCCGATCGCTGGGCTGCCGCGGTCGCAAGAAAGATCCGCCATTGCAGATCAACCCGACACGACTCGCCAGAATGTTGCCAGTCCTTTTCTGCGTGACGGGCCTTTGGTTTGCCACGCTGCTTGCGGGATGCGCGGCCGGGCGCCGCTACGCTCGAGTGGCTGATGTCCAGGCGGGTAGAGCTGAGTTCGAGAGCTACTGCGCCGCTTGCCACCAGTACGACGGCCAGGGGATGGGCGCGGCGCCGCCGCTGGAGGGCTCTTCCTGGGTAATGGGGCCGCAAGACCGGCTCATCAAGATCGTGCTGCACGGCGTCCGGGGCAAGATGGAAGTTGACGGCAAGACTTACGATCGGGAGATGCCAGGGTTTGAACAGATTCTGTCGGATGAGGAAATTGCTTCCCTGCTGTCTTTCGTTCGCGGGCGTTTCGGGGGGTTGAGTACGCCGGTAGAGCCGGAGACAGTGCGCGAGATCCGCTCTGAGCACGAAGACCGGACCGACTACTGGTCCGTTGAAGAGTTGCGTGCGGAACCCTGAGCGGCGCCAAAATTGTTGGGGGCCGTGCCTGTCCTAGAGCCCTGTCCCGGATAGCTGCCTAGAGTTTGGACTTTCGTCCAATGAGGAACGCGCGTCAGCGTGAAGTGGCGCAGGCTCTCAGCTTGCCGCGGCGACGCTTCTAAGGAACCTGCGGTTCCATCACCGCATTGGTTCGCCAGCGCGAACCCCTCGCTCGTGTCGACGCAAACGTTGGGCCACGAATCGGCCACAGACCCGACGCGGCACGGCACAGGCGTGCGCCAGTGTGCCCAGCATGGGCTGATTCTTGCAGGATGAAACGATCCTGCCGGGACCGATGGAGGTAACCATAGGGGGAACATCGCGTCGTGTTTCGCGAACTGAACCGTTCAGCCCCTGTCCGTGGCCGGTGATTCCTCCTACCCCAACTCAACCGTACGCGCGAAGTTCACGGCTTCCACTTCGAGTAACTGGTCGAGGACGTTCTTGGGGAGGGCTTCGTCGATGCGGATGACCGCGACGGCTTCGGCGGGCTGGCCTGGGGCATGCTGGTTTTCACGGCGGCCCAGCGAAAAGTCGGCGATGTTGATCTTGTTGTCTCCCAGGATGGTCCCCAGGCGGCCGATCACGCCCGGCACGTCGAGGTTCTTGAGGAAGACCATGTGACCGTCGAGCGAGGCTTCGACATAAATTCCATCGACGCTGATCAGACGGGGTGAGTGGTCGGCGAAAACGGCTCCTTGGACTGTCCGTTGGCCTTGTTCGGTTTCGAGGACCAGCGAGAGGGAGCCGGCGCCCTGAGTGCGCGAGCGGTGGTTCTCACTAATCCCCAGTCCGCGTTCAGAGGCTACCTGGGCGGCGTTGATGAGATTCGCCTTCTGCGAAAGAAAGCGGTTCAGTATTCCCGCCAGCGCGGCGTTGCGAATGAGCGACGTATTTTCCTTTAGCAACTTGCCCGAGTAGGTAATGTTGATCCGCTGGGGCCGGCCGCTGGCGATCTGCGCGGCGAAGGAGCCCAGCCGCGACGCCAAATCAAGATAGGGACGCAGCTTGCCATACTGCTCGGCGCTGATCGACGGCATGTTGACCGCGTTGGTCCCCACTCCGCTGTTGAGATAGTCGCGAACCTGCTCGGCGATGCGGACGCCGACCGTCTCCTGCGCTTCCTCGGTGGAGCCGCCGATGTGGGGCGTCGCAATGACACTCTCGTGACGCAGCAGCGGGGAGGAGGTCGGCGGCTCTTGCGCGAAAACATCGAGGGCGGCGCCGGCAACCTTGCCTGAGTTCAAAGCTGCTTCGAGCGCATCGGGATCGACGAGTTCGCCGCGGGCGCAATTGACGATGCGAACGCCGTCCTTCATCTTGGCGAAGGCGGCGCCGTTGAGAAGACGCTCGGTCTCGGGCGTCACCGACAGATGCAGCGTGATGTAGTCGCTTTTGGCGAAAAGTTCATCGAGCGCAAGCAGTTCGACTCCGCGGTCCGCGGCCAGCTCGCGGGAGACAAACGGGTCGTGCGCAATGAGGTTCATGCCGAGCGGCCGCAACCGGCGGGCGACCTGCATACCGATGTTTCCGAGTCCGATGATGCCGAGCGTTTTGCCGTTCAGCTCGGTCCCCATGAACTTCTTCTTTTCCCATTTGCCGGCTTTGGTCGATTGGCTTGCCTGAGGAACCAAGCGGGCCAGCGCCAGCATGAGCGCCAGGGTGTGCTCGGCGACCGAGATGGCGTTGCCGCCTGGGGTATTCATCACGACGACGCCCTTGGCGGTGGCTGCTTCAATATCTATGTTGTCGACTCCGATGCCGGCGCGGCCGATAGCGCGCAGTTTGGGGGCCTGGTCGAGGACTTCCTTCGTGATTTTGGTCGCGCTGCGCAAGACGATAGCGTCGGCATCAGCGAGGTGCTGGGTGAACTCTGTTGGGTTCGTGACGATGATGTCCCAGGCGGCCTCGGCTTCGAGAACAAAGAGGGCGCCGGGTGAAATGGGATCGGTGATGAGGATTTTCATCTTCTCTTTCGCTATGTTCCAGGCAGCGAGGCCGGTCAACTGCCGTTGGACTCGGCGGCCTCCAGGTAGACCCGCTGCACAGCGCTCACCCCGGCTCCCAGCTCGACCGGCCGGCCGAGCGATTGAAGGATGATCTCCAATCCCGCGATGACGCCGAACAGATCGGAGAAATCGAAGTATCCCAGGTGAGCGATGCGGAAGATCTGGCCTTTCATGGAACCCTGACCGTTCGCAATGACCGATCCGAAGCGGTCCCGGAACTGTTTGACGATTTCGCCTGAGTCAACGCCGGCCGGTGACCGAATCGCGGTCACGGCGCCGGCGGGCGTGGCTTTCGCGAATAGCTCGAGTCCCAGCGCCACGGCGGCGTCGCGCGTGGCACGGGCCAGCAGTTGAGCGTTTTCGGCGAGGTTCGCGGGGCCGACTTCGCGGATGTACCGCAGGGTCTCGTCGAGGCCCAGCATCAACGACGTCGCCGGGGTAAAGGGTGATTCGCCGGTTTCCGCGGCGCCGCGATGCTTCTGGAGGTCGAAGTAGAAGTAACCCTGCTTGGCATTTTCGCGGCGCTCCCAGGCCTTGGCGCTTAGTGCCGCGAACGCCAGCCCCGGCGGAATCATGACCGCCTTTTGGGAGCCGCCGATCACTACGTCGATTCCCCAGCCGTCGATGTCGAGATGGGATGTGCCGAGTCCGGTAATCGCGTCGGCTACCAGGATCGTGTCTGTGTCGGCCACGGCTTCGGCCATTGCTTTGATGTCGTGGGAGACTCCGGTCGAGCTTTCCGTTGCCTGCACGAAGACGCCCTGGATGCCGGGGTTCGCCTTCAGAGTATCCGCCACGCGTTGCGGGGAAACAGCGTCGCCGTAGGGCGCTTCGAGCACCGTCGCGTCGAGACGGAATGCCCTGGTGATTTGCACCCAGCGTTCGCCGAACTTACCGGCGGTAGCGACGAGGACCTTGTCTCCGGGTGAAAATAGGTTCGACGCAGCGGCTTCCATGGCGCCCGTTCCGGAGGCTGTGAATAGCACCACGTCGTTGGCGGTGCCCATGAAGTGCTTCAGGTTCGCGAGGACGCGTTTGTAGAGTTCCCGGAAGTCGGCCGTGCGGTGATGGATGTCCGCGCCGGCCATGGCGCGCACGGCGGGCGGGTAGAGCGGGGTCGGCCCGGGGGTCAGCAGGCGAAGCTTTTTAACGTGCATGGGAACGGAGGTGGAACCCCACGCTCAGAATGAGTGGCAGAGCATGGTTTGAGCGCTTGACCCAGGATTTCCATTTTGACCCTGGCACGGGCACAGTATACACCACGCCGCTCCGAACAACACGTCTTTCCCAGGCTGAACACTGCGCATCACCGTCACCGGTAGCCGCCAGCGCCTCGTCCCACCGTTCACAGACGTTGATTGAGCGGGTTGAACCCCGCTCCGGCCGAGCCTGTTCCCTGCAAAACGGTTTTGAGCCAAAAGCTGTTGATCCTCGCCCGGTCAAGGCTACCCGCTCGGCAGCGGCAGCGCCCAGATCCTGTGTAGCATGTCAGCGAACAGCCGCCGGTTCAGATGCCCCTCCGCCAGCAGCAACCAGTAGTAGCGGGCATGCTTGACCAGCCGCCCACCGGTCTTCATCAGCCGGTGCTGCAAGCTCGTTAGCGACCAGCTTTTGATTCGCTGCGGCAACCCCAGCCGCCGCCAGAGATTACCCAGGTTGTAGGCCAGCACGCTGAGTTGCAGGCGGACTTCGTTGGCCCGGAAACGATGGCATGACAGCCGTGTCCAGTGTGTCGCCTGTTTGCCTTCTTTGATCCACTGCTCGGCCGTCCCGCGCTTGTTGTAGAAACGCACCACTGAGCGACTTGGCAAGCTCATGTTCGTGACGATGAAGCCAATGCGGGGAAACAGCTCACCCAGATGATGCTCGACCTTGGCGACAACCCGTCGCGCCTTCGACCAGCTCGCGGCCTGATAGCGAAAACTCTTGTAGCGCACCAAGGGCTTGCGGGAGGGCCTTCCCGGTGGACGAAACAAGATGTCTTCGATCTCCAACTCCAGGCTCCTATTGGCCGGAATGCGAATGGCGTATTGCACTCCGCGTTCCTCGGAAGACTCATAAATCTCCGGCTTAGCAAAGGCCGCATCGCCCCGGAAGGTGACCTGTTTGGCCGCAGCCTGTTGGCGCTCGATCTCCGGCAGCAGCAACTCGTTCCAGTCCTCAGCACTGTGCACGTTGCCTGGACGCAGCTTCGCCGCCAGACAATCACCATGCTGGTTGAACAGCAATAGCGGGTGGTAGCAGACCGACTCGAAGTGCCCGTTGTAGGCACTGCCTTCCTGCTGTCCGTGAACCGGGCTCTCGGTCGAGTCCATGTCCAGCACAACGCGCTCGCAGTCGTCCGTCGTCTCAGCTTGCGCGACCAACTCGCGGTTCACCGCCATCAATCCCAGCAGATTCTCCTCACTCGCGAGCAGCCCTGTCTCGAAGCTCTGTAGCCGCGAGGTGAGCGCCCCGCCGCGATCCCAGTTCTTCTGCGAGCCGATCAAGCGAAAGGTCGGATCGGCGGATACTCGAACAGCGTCATTGAGGTCCTCGTAGCCGGCGAGTCGGCTGTAGACCGACTGCCGCAGCAGATCGGCCAGCGGGAACTTCTTGTTCAAGCCTTGTCGCGAGTCGCTGAGATGCTCCTCGATCAGCTTGCCGAGCCCGAGCCGTTCGTCCAACTCCCGAACCAGGATCAGCCCGCCGTCGGAAGTGACACGCGATCCTTGGAAATCGACTTTCAATAAGCCGTTGAAGCTTAGCTGGAACGGCTTGTTTTCTTTTTCACCCATTGGGTGTTGATCTCCTCAGCGCCTTGAGTGCTTTCCAACCCTCATAAATAAAGGCGTCCGAGGCCACCCGATGGTTAGCAGAATCGAAACTAAAGTGGAAATCCGGGTTGACTTCTTAGAATACCGTGCGGGAGAGAGCAGGTCCAGATCGGTTCGCAGGTAGGCACCCGCAACTCCACGTTGTTGTCAACATCCGGTGGCGCGCGGCTCGGAGAGACCCGCGTCCTTTTTACAGTCCGTCACCCGCCAGGCGGGGCGAAATGCCGCGGGTCTCTCCGAGACCCGCGGCTCGAGTTTGGCCTTTGACTAGATAGATTCCCACAACAGAGCGAGACGGCGGAGCTGGAAGAGCAGAAGTGCTGTCAACGCCAAGTAGAAATGTCCTATTCGTTGCCGAGTAGAAATGTCCCGTTTTGGCCGGCTGGCTGGCGCGCCGTGGCGAGGCACCCGCCGGTTGGGCATGACGCTGCGAGTGAGTGCGGCTGACCCATTCGGCCAGTTCACCGGTGCGTCCGTGTTTGTGGGCGGGATTGCTTTGGTGAAGTCTCGGAGCTGAGGCCTTGGGCTGGGCCACCGCGACGATCGCCGGGCGCCGTTTGCCCGGCGCTCCGAATCGAATTTTGGGTTTAGCCGCGCCCGGTTAACTCAGCGTATCGGCGGGTGTATCTCCCCGGTGGGCACCGGAAGCTCGCGCCTGCTCACCCTTCCAGGGTGACTCTGTCAATAGGACATTTCTACTTGGCACTTTTAGGACATTTTCACTTGGCAGCGACAGAAGAGCAGAAGTGCTTGCTTTTCTGAAACATTTTGTTGTATTCTTGTATCTAGTTGTATAACTAGAGTAAGGACGCGCCACCCCTCGCTTCTCGCTTTCCCGTTCCGGGTGGACGCCCCTGGAAAGGTAAGGTGCTCCCATGGGATTCCCCACGAAAGTCCAACTCATCAAACGTCAAACCTCCCAGCAGTGGTACGTCAACTTTCCCTCCGCCCTCGCCCAGGCCATGGAGTTCTCCCGCGGCGAACTCGTCGAGTGGATCGTTGAAAGTAAAAATCAGCTCGTCCTCAACCGTCCCCAGGCGCCGCCTTCGGCTTTAAAAAAAACTCTGCGCCGCAGCTCCTCGACGCCTTCCAAGCCTTCGCCCGCGACGCCTTCGACGGAGCTGGCCAGCAGCGCGTCCAGCAGAAAATCGAAACCCTGATGCTGGCCACTTTGGTCGGTCTGGGCCGCCGCACCGTCACCGGCATGCTGCACACCTGCGGCGCCAGCTTCCGGGACTGGTCGGCTGTCTATCGCCTGTTTTCTAAAGTTCGTCTCGACGCCGACCCGTTGTTTGCGGTGACGCGCCGCGGCGTGCTCGGAGAACTCGATCCCGCCGCGCCGCTGCTCGTCGCCATGGACGATTCGCTGCTGCCCAAACGAGGCCCCAAAATCCCCGGTGTCGCCTGGCGCCGCGATCCGCTGGGACCGCCCTTTCACACCAACTTCATCCGCGCCCAGCGCGTATTGGGGATCTCGGCCGTGCTGGGCGCCGACGAGCGCGGCCCGGCCCGCGCCATCCCCATCGACTATCAACACGCGCCCACGCCGCGGCGGCCCCGCAACTTTCACAACGCCTCCGACGAAGTACGCAAACAGTATCGGCAGGCCTGCCGCAAAGACTCGATGGCGGCCCAAGGCGCCCGCCGGCTGCAGGTTCTCCGCGAGCAGTTGGACCAAGACTCGGGCTCGGCCGGGCGCGCGCTCGAGGTCGTCGTCGACGGCCGCTTCACCAACCGCGTGGTGTTGCGGCAGCTGCCCCCCAACACGGTTTTGATCGGACGCCTGCGCAAAGACGCCAAACTCTACCAGCTGCCCGCGCCGCCGCCCGCGGGCGCCCGCGGCCGCGGACGGCTCTACGGCGAGCGCGCCGCGACGCCGGAGCAGTTGCGGCGTGACGACAATGTGGAGTGGCAAATCGTCGAAGCCTGGGCGGCAGGCAAGCTCCACCGCTTTCGTGTCAAGACGCTGTCGCCGCTGCGCTGGCGGCCGGCCGGCGGCCAGCGCAATCTGCGCTTGGTGGTGATCGCGCCGCTGGCCTACCGGCCGCGCCCGGGCGCCAAGCTGCTCTATCGCCAGCCGGCTTATCTGATCGTCAGCGACCCGCAGCTGCCACTCGCACGCATCGTGCAGCATTACGTGCGGCGCTGGGACATCGAGGTGAATTTTCGCGACGAGAAGACGCTGCTCGGAGTGGGCGAGGCGCAGGTACGGCATCCGCGCTCGGTGGGGGAGCTGCCACGCATGATCGTGGCGGCGTACAGTTGGTTGTTGCTGGCAGCGCGGCGCGCCGCCGAAGCGCAGGCTTCCCCCGACGCTTTGCCGCCGCCGAAGTGGCGGGCGGGCAACAAGAAGCCGCGGGCGACGACGCAGGATCTGCTGCAGCGACTGCGCGCCGAGCTATGGGGCGAAGGCCTGCGGCATTTCTGCAGCTTTCCCTCCGCCGGCGACACCGCCATGAAGCCCCAGAAACTCCAGCAGTCGCTTCCCGAAGCCCTGTTATATGCTTGCCGTTAGCGTTTTCACCGCACATCACCCGCCCGCCCACTCCCGCAAAGGCCAAACTCGAGCGCGTGGACTTCCGTCCACGCCTCTGTCCGGCCGTCTGAAATCTTCTGTCGCTAATCGGCAACGATTTGGCTACAGGGACACTAACAGTTTCTTACGAGATTCCTGGTCCGGAGTTCAATAAGCGGCCCGGCCCCCTGATTCCGGCGGCAGCCGATGGACTTAGCGGGGCGCGCCGACCGATACCGTGCCGACCGAGATGGTGGTGGGTGTTGCCGTATCGCTGCTTTCGCGGCGGGCTCCGGCGACGACTCCGGCGGCGACTCCCGCGCCAATGACGGCCAGCAACCTCCAGCCAAAGATGCTCTTCTTGGCCCTGGGCGAGCCGGGTGCTACGGCATTGGTTTGAGTCATCATCGCCGTCGCCGTGCGGCCTTCGTGAGTGGCTGTGATTTGAATGGCGAAGGTTCCTTCCTCGGCGTTTGGAGACATGCCGGCCGCGCGGGCTCTGCCGGCCTCGTCGGTGTCCACCGTGAGCGTGGGCGAGGCGCCAAAGAAAGTGGCGGAAGGCCCCGAAGTCGGGCAGCGGAATTCGACCTTGGCTCCCGCGACGGGCCGTCCTTGCTCGTCTTGAATCTCGACCACCGGCTCCACAACGACCCGTTGCTCGATGTTATTGATGGCGCCCTCGCCAGCCACCGGGATGATCGATAGCCCGACGGACTGTTGAGCGGACAGCAAAATCGGGAAAGCCAGCACTACGCTGAGACTGATGGCAAGGGCACGAGCAGCAATATTCATGAATCCTCCGGAAGAAATTCCGAGCCGCGGCGGGAACGAACTCCCAGCATCGCACATTTTCGAAGGGGGACTAAAGTCTTCGCCGCGGCAGGCCGCGTGATACCGGCCTCAAGGAGTCTAGGCGACGGCCTCCGAGCGAGGGTTACAGGCCCAGCGTTACACGGGGGAAGGGTTACAGGCATGGATCGGCGCCGCGGCAGGCACAAACGAATTCGGTCGAAACCTTGGCGACTCCTGTGTATCCCGGGCCGGGACAGACTACAAGATATTTGGTACGTTTATTCATATGAGGACTACGTTGCAGTTAGACGACGCTCTGATGCGAGATGCAAAGCGCGCTGCGCTGGAGAGCGGTCGTACTTTGACCGCCGTGATCGAAGACGCGCTTCGTCAAGCGCTTTCAAGACGCAAGAAGAGTGTGAGCCGCCGCCCAGTCAAGTTCACGACATTTGGCGGTAGGGGTCTGCTGCCGGGAGTCGACCTCGACGATTCCGCCGGTTTGCTGGATCGGATGGAGCCGAACCGCAAGGACGAGGGGAAATCCAATACTGGACGCTTATCTGAATCCAGCTACTCCAAATAAGTGTAAGCATCCAGCACGCGCGAGAAAGTCGCCAGCACTTCGTGCTCGTCGTCATCGGAAATTAAGCCCAGCTCTTTCCGCCGCGAGAGCTGCCGCGTGATCGACTCGCGCAACTCGTCGGTATCGTAATCGCTATATTCCAGCACTTCGCGGACCGAGTCGCCGCGTGTGACCTCTTCTATGTGGGTCTGGCCGTCCTCGCTCACAGTCACATGGGCCTCGGTGACAACACCGAACAGGTTGTGCAGATCCCCGAGCGTTTCTTGATAGGCTCCCAGCAGCAGGAACGCCAGGTAGTAGGGTTCTCCCGGCCGCAGCGGGTGGAGTTCCAGGGATTCCTTGATGTGTTTGGCGTCAACAAATTTATCGACCGCGCCGTCGGAATCGCAAGTGGCGTCACAAAGCACGCCGCGCTCGGTCGGACGTTCAT
The DNA here is from genome assembly GCA_965226185.1 of Bryobacterales bacterium. Taxonomy (GTDB): domain Bacteria; phylum Acidobacteriota; class Terriglobia; order Bryobacterales; family UBA6623; genus CBDCYS01. The sequence continues at coordinate 1,220,451 of CBDDCT010000006.1, read as the reverse complement.
TCAGCCGGTGAATGGGCATGATCGGGAACAACTGATCGAAAGCCCAGAAATCAGGCATTGACTGAAACATCGAGAAGTTGCAGATGTATTTGGCCGAGAGCAGTTTGTCGAGATCATCAAATTCCTCGGGCCTTTGCTTCATTGCCCGCGAGAGCTTGGCGGCTTTGCGGCACACTTTCCAGAAGAGCCACTCCCCTTTGGCCTTGTCCTCCAGATCGAGATACCCCAGTTCAAACAGTGAGTTCAGGTCTTCCCGCTGCTGAATGGCATCGTGGTAGTACTCGCGGAAGTTTTTTCCGTTGATGTCGCGGGCCAGGTCGGTCAGTTCCAGAACGGGTTCGGCTTGGGATTCGATCTCGCTGAGTGCATAGAGCGCTCCCGCGCCGGGAGCGATGACCTTCTTCACGTCGCTGACGAGCAGCGAGTGATAAGCCACCATGGCGCGGCCGCTCTCGGTCACGACCGCCGGCTCGGGGACTTCCTCGCTGTCGCAGACCTCGCCGACGACATAGATCACGTCATTCGCGAACTCCTGCAGCGAGTAGTTCACCGAGAATTCCGAGGCCGTCTTGCTGCCGTCGTAGTCGACGCCGAGTCCCCCGCCGACGTTGAGGTACTCGACCTCGCAACCCATCTTGCGGACCTTGGCGTAGACCCGCGCCGCCTCTTTGAAAGCCTGCTTGGCACGCCGGATATCAGTGATCTGAGATCCGATGTGGAAGTGCAGCATCTTCAGCAATGAGGTTTGGCCGCGCCGCCGCAGCACTTGTATCGTGTTGACCAGCGCGATCGTGCTCATGCCGAACTTGGCGAACTCGCCGCCCGACTCTTCCCACTTGCCGCTGCCGCGCGAGTACAGCTTGACCCGGATGCCCATGTTCGGCTCGATGCCGAGCTTCTCGCCCAGCTCCAGCGCCCGGAGCATGTCCTCGGAGTCCTCGACCACGATGACGGTTCGCTTGCCGATTTTCTCCGCCATGATGGCGGTTCGCAGCAGCAGGTCGTCCTTGAGGCCGTTGCAGATGATCAAAGCGCTTTCGGCCAGCGGCTGCGCCAGAGCCGCGGCCAGCTCGCCTTTGCTGCCGACTTCCAATCCATAGCCGAAATCCGATCCGGCTTCGAGCAGCCGCTGAACGACCTGAGCCTTCTGATTCACCTTGACCGGATAGACCGCCACGTGCCGGTTGGAGTATTCAAACTCGCGAATCGCGTGAGTGAAGGCCTGGTGCAGCGCCGCCATGCGGTCGTCCAGGATTTGCGGGAACCGTAATAAGACAGGGGTGGACTGTTGCCGCGCGGTCAGTTCGGCGATGACCTCGCGGACATCGATCGAGTGGCTGAGATTTTTCGAGGGAGCGACCGCCAAGTTCCCGCTTTCGTTGACGAAGAAATAGCCAAAACCCCAGTTTTCGATTCCGTAAATCTTGTTGAGAAGCTCAGGTGACATCCCGGCCCCGCCGGGCCGGAAGTTCAGCGGAGAAGCTTCGGCCTGCTTAGTTCTCTGCGTTTGGGGTGTCGCACTCATTGTTCGGTCAACGGAGTTGTTATCTTTCTTGAAATTAAGGTCCGGGTGAACCTTCTATCCGGAACAGTCTCTATGATAACGGAGCGATCGATTGCTGGTCCCGCACGTTTGCATTCGAGAAAAGTGCTGCGCTTGGGGCTTGACACCAGGCTGACGCCCGGGGCTCCGATTTTGCTTTCCGAACTTTCGATGCGGCCAGCAGCGTATAATCGGTGGCAACAATTGTCACATTAGCCGGTCACCTGACGGTCCCCGGCTGCCAATCTTGGCAAAACCTGATGGACCGAAACGAGCGAGCACCCATGAACAAGAAGATCCTGACCAACCTTGCCGTAGTCGCCGGTTTGCTTTTGTCCGCCGGCGGTTGCGGGGATTCCTCCGAGACACCGGCTAACCCCACCGGCCAGGGTTTTCTGGACGCCGATGCTGACCCAGGTCCCGCCGAAACAGCCGGAGAGATCGCCGCTTCCCGTGTCAGCCGCGAAGATCGCACGTCCGATTGGCCCGCCATGGCCACGGCGGCGGACGGCACTCTGTGGACCGCCTACATCGAATGGGACGGCGACCAGTCCGATCAAGTTGTCGCGCGCCGCCGGGACGCAAGCGGAAACTGGGGCGAACCCGTTGCTATCGACGACGGCAATTGGGACCACTACATTCCAGCGATCGCCATCCGCCCCGGGGGCGCTTACGTGGCCTGGTCGGCGCAAAAGGACGGCAACTTCGAGCTGTATGGAGCTGACGTATCCGATGCCGGGCAAGTCAGCAACTTGGAGCGTCTGACGAACGCGCCTCATGGCGACATCGCGGTTCGCGCCGCCGCGGATTCCGATGGCAACGTGACACTCGCCTGGCAGTCTTTTCGGAGCGGTCATTCCGACATCTACGCGCGGCGCCGAAGCGGGTCCAAGTGGGGCGGGGAAGTGAAGGTTTCGACAAGTCCCGCCAATGATTGGGAGCCGGATATCGTCTCCGACAGCAAAGGCCGCGCCTGGATCAGTTGGGACAGCTACCACGGCGGGAACTACGATGTCTTCCTGGCGTCGTTTGACGGCAGCGACGCAAGCGAGCCCATCGCCATCACGTCCGATGAGAAGGCCTCGTTTCACACCTCCGTCGCGGTGGACGGTAACGACCGGATTTGGGTCGTCTGGGATGAAGCCGCGAAAAATTGGGGCAAGGATTACTCCGCGAGCAGCGCCGTGGAAGGCAGCGAGGGGTTGCACGCGCGCCGCGGCATCGGTATGCGCGTCTACGCCAACGGAAAGGTTCACGAGCCGGCGCATGATGTCTTTTCGGCTTTCACGGGACGCATGAAACGGTTCGCGGAACTGCCCCGCATGCGCTTCGACCCCAGCGGCACGCCATGGCTCGTCTTCCGCCACTGGACAATCCTGAAACCGCACGAGATGTTCCATGTCTATGCGACAAAACTGACTTCCGATGGCTGGACCACGCCCTGGCTGCTGGGCAACAGCTCCGGCCGCAACACCCAGAAGGCGGACTTGGCTGTTGGGAAAGACGGAGCCGTCCAGGTGCTCTACTCGAGCGACGGCCGCTCGCCCGAAAACCTTCCCAAAGACCAAGCCCACGCGCTGCATTACAACGTCTACCTGGCGTCGCTGCCCGCCAGCGATCCCGTCGGCGAAATCAGCCTCAACCAGATCAATGTCGCCGCGCCGGAACTTGGCTACCAACCGCGCCAGCGCGCCACGATGACCGCCGCGGGAACCGACTACACCCTTCTGCTGGGCGACTGCCACCGCCACACGGATGTCCGCGGCCACAGCGGCGTCGATGGATCGGTCGAAGATACTTACCGCTACGCCATGGACGCCGCCAACATGGATTTCGTCGGTCCCAGCGATCACAACGAGGTCACGGGCGGAGCCTGGCCTGACGGCTTGCGTGACTACCAATGGTGGGTGGCGCAAAAGCTGGCCGACGTGATGACTCATGAGCCGAATTTTTGGGGCATCTACACCTACGAACACAGCATGGCGCGGCCCGGCGGGCACCGCAATATGCTTTTCCTGAAGCGCGGCGCTCCCATGCGCGGAATCGACCGAACGAAGGGCCTGGAGTCGCCCGATAACGCGCCGCCCGTGCTTTGGGACTGGGCGGAGAAAAACGTGTTCACCCAAGACGGGCAGAAGCTCGTGATTGTCCCGCACACTTTCGCGGCGGGCCCGCTGGCCGACTGGAACTGGATGAACTCGCCGTTCGACTGCCTGCTCGAGATTTACCAGGGAGCGCGCGGAAGCTACGAGCGCTGGCAGCTACCCGACGGTGAAAAGCGCGGCGGAACGCAGACGGACGACCCCGGTCACTTCGCCCAGGACGCACTCAACAAGGGCAACATCTACGGATTCGTTTCCTTCAGCGACCATCGCTCGACTCACAACAGTTGGGCGGCGATCTGGGCCGCCGAGCCCACCCGCGATGCCCTGTTCGACGCCATGCTCGAGCGCCGCACCTACGCCGCCAGCGACGAGATCATCCTCAAAGTCACCGCCGATGGACACATGGCCGGCGAACAATTCACCGCCAAGGTCTCGGCGCCGCCCGAGATCTCGATCGACATCGAAGCCCCGGACGAGATCATGCGAATCGACGTCGTCAAGGACGGCGAGTACGTCCTAACCCAGCACCCCAGCGGTCGCTCCGCCAAGCTGACCTACCGCGACGCTAATCCCGAGAAAGGCGACCACTACTACTACGTGCGAGTATTTCAGCGGGACACCGAGAAGCCCGACGGGGACCCCGAGATCGCCTGGTCCTCCCCCTTCTTCGTGAAGTATGAATAGAAGCTAACTCGTTAGAAGCTGTCTCGTGAACGGCGAAAGGAGGACGAGACATCGAGAACAGGCGTAACGCGGAACTTGGCCGATGCCGTAACCCTCCTGGGTGGGCCGAAAAGTAAACCGTGGGCCGTCAGGAAGGATCCAGGCGGCCGGCCAGGCCCACTGGTTTCTCGCACCTGAATTATGCACAGATTCACTTTGCGAGTGTGGCTGCGTTCGTAGCGGGTTGGCGGTCGTCGTGAGGTGGTAGTGGTAGCTCGGCAACTGGCCTTTTGGCTTCTCCGTGTCCGGTTTCCCTTCCCGCCCAGAATCCGCGTCGTCAAAACCTCGCTCGGAAGTGACGTGTTTCCAGTGCGTTACGGCTAGTGCATAAAATTTTATGCATAGCGCATAGCCAGGCTCTCAGATCAGCGCCCTCCCGACCACCGGCAGCAAGCCGCCGTAGGGAGTCGGCTTCCTGCCGCGGAAGTGGTAAGGCGTCGAAGCCCCGATTTTATTGGGCTGCGAGGCCGTCACGGCTGGGCCTTGTTGGACGGGCCTTTGGGAGCTATGCTGTTTTCGTCTGGCAACCATGTGGGTGACCTCCTTGGGGTTGGCTGGCGAAGCTGGTATCTTTGCCAGCCTACCTTTTTACCCCATGTTTTCGGGGGTTCCCAATGGTCCCTTGCGGCTCAGCCCTCCTCAGGTCCACGCCGCAGTGCATAATTCAGGTCGCAAGTAAGAAGGAGCGGGCCAGTCAGTGCATTCGGGTGCAGTCGAATTGGCGGTCGTGGTCCTTGTGACCCTTGCCGCCGTAGACGTGCACGACCATGCATCGGAGTCGATGTCGCGGATTGGAATCATTAACTTTGTCCAAGACACCGGATTCGGCAACAAGGTCCTCTTCCTGCCGAGGAATAGGCTGCTCTGGCCTTTGCGGGAGCGTCCACTTGCAGCGGATATGAAAATCGGCGGATGTAGCCGAGACTAGCGCGCCGCCACGCGCTAGGCCAAGATCTCGCTGATCACGTGACCGTGAACGTCGGTCAAACGCCGGTCGATGCCGTTGTGACGGAACGTGAGACGCTCGTGATCGATGCCAAGCAGGTGCAGCACGGTGGCGTGTAGGTCATAGCAATAGATCGGGTTCTCCGCTACCTTGTAGCCCCAATCGTCGCTCTTGCCGTAGCTGACGCCGGGCTTGAAGCCTCCACCGGCAAGCCACGAGGTGAATGCGTGTGTATTGTGATCGCGGCCTTCACTACCTTGGCTGCACGGCATGCGCCCGAACTCGGTCGTCCAAGAAACGATCGTGTCGTCGAGTAGCCCCCGCGATTTGAGGTCCTTGAGTAGCCCCGCGACGGGCCCATCCATCTCGGCGGCCATGATGGAATGGTCGTGCTTGAGGTTCTCGTGGCTGTCCCAGTTGCGCCGCGGCAAACCGTTGTCGGCGCCGCTCCAGATCTGCACGAACCGCACGTCCCGCTCCAACAACCTCCGGGCGACCAAACAACGGGTGCCGAAGTCTTCCGTTACCCGATTGTCCAATCCGTAGAGCTTCCGGGTGGCGGGCGATTCTCCTGAGATGTCGAGCACCTCAGGAGCGCTCATCTGTAGCCGCGCCGCTATTTCGTAAGACTGAATTCGGGCTTCGAGCAGCGAGTCGGCGCCCCTCTGCTCGAGGTGTTCGCGGTTGAGCTGCTGGAGCACCCGCAGCGACGCCTCATCACCGGGCTGTATAGCGTGTTGCGCGTCCTTCGGCGGGTACAGGTCGTGGATCGGATTCTCTCGACCGACTCGAATCATCGTTCCCTGATGCTCGGCGGGCAAAAAGCCAGACGACCAATTGGCAGGACCGTTTGGTGGAAAAGCGAAATCGTTGGGTAAAACGACAAAGGTGGGTAGGCTGTCGTTCATGCTCCCGAGCCCGTAAGAGAGCCAGGACCCCATGCTGGGGAAGCCTGGAAGAATGAAGCCCGTAGTCTGCATGAACGTAGCCGGCCCGTGCACATTCGATTTCGACACCATCGAATGGAGGAAGGTCAGGTCGTCCACTGACGAAGCGATCTGAGGCAGCAGGTCACTGGCCCAATGCCCGCTTGCGCCGTACTGCTTCCAGGCCCATGGACTCTTCAGGAACGGGCCCGGCGATAGGCTCTGGAACAGTTCCACTCTTTCGCCTGGGTCGAATTTCTGGCCGTGGCGTTTGGCCAGTTCGGGTTTGTAGTCGAACGTGTCGATCTGGCTTATGCCGCCCGACATGAACAGCTGCACCACTCTCTTCGCTCTTGCCTTGTGGTGCAGACCGCCATTGAACTCGGGTCGCGGTTTCTGGTTGGTGCCCGCCAGAAGGCCCGCTTGTCCAAGCAGATGGGCCAGAGCAATGCCGCCAAGGCCGCCACCCCAGTTCCAAAGAAACCGACGTCGATCCATGGCCTCCGGACTGGTTGGCCCCATGGGCAATTGCTGCGAGCGGCAACTGTCTCTGTCGTGTGGCATAACGGAAGTTCTAGTCGACAAACATGAACTCATTGCTGTTGAAGAGCAGCAAACACAGCTTCTCAAGGCCATGCTCCCGGGCGTACGGGGTGAGCAGCTTCACTTCGCTTTCCCGTGGCTCGCGACCGAGCAGAAGCCCATAAGCCCGCTCAAGCTGTTGTGGAAGGTCGCCGCTGTGCGCGCGCAAGCGGCCAGCCAAGTGCTGTGCCTGGCTGAGCACCAATGGATCGTTCAGCATCGCCAGCGCTTGTATAGCGGTAAGCGTTACGTTGCGCCTGGGCGTCAGGGCCGACGGGTCAGCGCAATCGAGGCTTTCCATGAAAGGGTCCGGGACGCTGCGGACGAGAAAACGGTAGACGCTGCGCCGTTTGCTTGCCGGGCTATCAACATCAAAGTTGGCGTAGTCAAAGCGGGGAGAGAAATCCTCGATATAGACGAATTGCTCGGCCGGTGGCCCGCCGATGGTCAGGTCAAGGTTGCCTGCCACGTACAACAGAGAGTCGCGCACAGCCTCTGCATCCAGCCGTCGCCGATTCATGCGCCACAAGAACCGGTTGCCGGCATCGATTTCGGAGAACGCCGACTCGATCTCCGACGACTGGCGGTAGACCGAACTCGTCAGAATCGTGTAGTGCAGCTTCTTCAGCGATTGCCCGTTATCACGGAACCTGACCGCTAGCCAATCCAGCAACTCGGGGTGGCTGGGCTCCGAGCCCATCCTGCCAAAATCGTTCGGCGTATCGACAATCCCTTTGCCGAAGTGATAGTGCCATACGCGGTTGACGATCGATCGCCAGGTGAGCGGGTTGTTGGGATCTACGATCCACGCCGCCAGCGCCCGTCTGCGGGCGCCTTCATCGTCTGGCTGGAGATTGTCGAACCGCGCCGCCAACCCTTTGACGGCAGACAGAGCCCCCGGGTTCATGAGCCGGCCGGGTGCGTCCGGGCTACCACGGTGTAGCAGGTGGATCGGCCGCGGCGTGAGTGGCGGAACGAAGTTCAAGAACCTGTCGAAGTAGCTGTCAACGCCGTAGACCCACTCAGGGTCCGGAAGCTTCTCGACGCTCGCCTTCGCTTCCTTCATTTGGCCCCGCAATTCAGCCAGCCGGGCCGGTTTGGACGGGTCAAGCATCGCAAGCTGGAGCTTCTCTATACGGGTGTTCAGGGTGCGTAACTCTTTGTTGATTATTTTGATCTTCGCGGAGATGGCTTTATTCTTGGCGCGCCCCTCGGGCGTATCGCCGAAGGTCATGCTATTCAACAACTGCGCCCGTTCGTCGATTCGCAGAAAGACCTGTTCTTCCAGTGCCTCGATTGCCGGGCTCGTCCTTTCTTGCGCTTCCTCCAGAATCCGGCGGATCTCGATCGCTATCCCGCGCTGTCGTTCCCGCAACGCACGCCGCCGCCGTGAGATATCCGGGTCCGTGTCATAGGGGCGATCAATACGTTCAATGCCGGCGAAAACCGCTTGCAGGCTGTAGTAGTCTTCCTGTGTGATCGGGTCAAATTTGTGATCGTGGCAGCGGGCGCAATGCACCGTAACGCTGTTGAACGTCGACATGGTGGCAGCCACCATGTCATCTCGATCAAGCAGTCGGGCTGTCTTACGATTGAACGAGTCTTCTTGCAGGGTTTTGTGAGAGGCGGAATCCCAAGGGCCAGCCGCGATGAAACCAGTCGCAACGACGCTATCGGGATTGTCAGGTTGCAGAACGTCACCGGCGAGTTGCTCCTGTACGAATTGCTGGTAGGGTTTGTCTTCGTTCAGCGATCGAATTACATAGTCGCGGTAAGGCCAGGCATTTAGACGACGCCTATCTTGATCAAATCCGTGCGTGTCGCCATAGTGAACGACGTCGAGCCAATGTCGGCCCCAACGCTCGCCATATCGGGGTGAATCGAGCAGTTGGGCGACGAGATTTTCGTATGCGGTCGGCGAAGGATCGTTCACGAACGATTCCACCTGTTCCGGAGTTGGCGGCAGCCCATGCAGATCGTAGTTGACCCGCCTGATCAAGGTGCGCCGGTCGGCCTCACGGGAAGGTTTGAGGCCGTCGGCACGAAGCTTGGCCAGTATGAAGCGATCGATGGGAGTTCGTGCCCAGCCGAGTTCCACCGTGGGTATCTCGGGGCGTTCCAGCGGACGGAATGACCACCAGATTTTCTTTCGGCTGACCTGACCCTGGGGAGTATCATTGTTGGCTCCCTCCGAGATCCAGCGGCTGATCAGTTGCACCTCCGCCGACGAAAGCGGCTCGCCAGCCTGGGGCATGGCAGGTTTGTCACCACTGATCCGAGCGACGATCAGGCTACTTTCCGGCCTACCGGGCACGACAGCGGGCCCGCTTTGACCACCCTTCAATAAGTCTTGGTGACTGACCAGCGAGAGCGCCGCCTGAGGGTTGTGCGCCGGATGGCAAACCTGGCAGCGCCGCTCCAGAATTGGCAGGATTTGCTTGTGAAAACTGACGGGCCGCGGCTCTGCGGCAGCGGAGAGAGGGAACAGAAATGAAAGCGATGGGCCAGCCAAGCTTAGCAACACTCGGCCTGCTAGGACCCGAATCAACACTTGCGACCCTCCTCGAACCACTCAATCATAGCAGTGCAAGAAACAGGCGAGCAATCGGCGTTTGGCCGGTTGCTTCCGAACCGACCCGATTGACTCTGGATCAACGCTGCTCAGCAGCGCGTTCCCCAAAGTCTAAATCCCGGCTAGTCGGCCAGGGTGGATCTATGTGTCCTTGCTTGTACCAGGAGGTAACTGGCCAACAGGCCGGAGGCTCGGCCAGGTGCTGTGGTGCTGTGCCCTTGACAGCAGGTTCGGCGAGCGCATGATAAACTGTGTCCGCGTCGGCTGGGGCAGACGAACGTCCGGACCAAATCGGTCTACTGCCGAATAAACAACCTCGTCCCTCAGCAGATCAAAGGTGGGTCGAATGTCCCACTTTGGTTTTTTGCGACGGATGAGCACAAGTTGGTGGAGAGGAAATTATGCGAGTTGCTGTCCCTGACCTGGAATCGAGTACAAGGGCCGCACATGACAAGCCCTTCAAGCCGACGCCGGACAGCCTGTTGGCGCTTCGCGGCAATTCCCTCGGCGACGCGGCTTGGTTCAATTCGGCGGCTGTGGCAAAAGCTGTTACCTGAATTATGCACCGATTCGGCGTAGCCATCGCCGATGGAGTTGTGGCGGTAGCGGCAGTCGTGTCAACTCAGTGATTTAGCAAGTCGTCTTTTCCTCTGTTTCCCTCCCTGTTTGAGCCGCCTGCCAATCCCGGCGGGCAAAAGCGGGCGGGCAAGCGGCGTGTTCCCAGTACGTTGCGGCGAGTGCATGAAATTTTATGCATGGAGCGCCCCTCAACTCAGCGCACCCTCCACCACCGGCGCGAAGCTCGATCCCGGTGGCCCCATCGCCCGCAGCCGCCGCATCAGCCGTTCAAACAGGCCCTTTTCCTCATAATGATCGCTGTAGCTGACACCCGTTCTGCCGGCGTGCCGCCAGATCTTGGCCGCCACGAACAGAAAGCGCAGCCGCGCCGTCGCCAGGGTGGTGTGCCGCAGTGTCTCCACGCTGGCTTGGGCTTCGCGGTTGAACAGCAGCAGCCAGCAGTTGAGGTTGTAGGCCAGCATGGCCAGCTGAAAGTGATTGCGGTTCATGTCAAAGCGGCGCGAGGGATGGGCCGCCAGCCCGGCGTCGTTGTTGGCCTCCTTGATGAGGTTCTCGGCTGCGGCGCGCTGATTGTAAAACCACACCACCGCCGCGATCGGTTCGGCCAGGTTGGTGACAAACACGCGGTAGGTGTAAGCGCTGGTGGCAAACAGCTGGTATTGCTCGGCCGCGCCGGCCGCGGGTTCGTTTTCGTAACGCAGCGCCAGGAAACGACAGGCCCGCGCCCAGCCCTGCGGCTGGTAGAGGAATTCGCATTCCGCATCCGCATCGCTGTGGGGCGAGGGCTTCCAGGCCGCTTGCTGCAACTGCTCGACCAGCCGCCTGGTCTTGCGCGCCACGATGACGAACTGACAAGCCGCCTTTTCATAGGCCTCCACCGCCTCCCAGCAATAAAACCCGGAATCGGCCCGCGCCAGGATTTTCTTCACGCCGTGCGGCAAAGCCCGAAAGGCGCTCTCGAGGTGGGCGGCGATCTGCCGGCCCGTGGGCCGGTCGCCGTTGCGCAACCCGCCCATCAGGTATTCGCGCGTCTCGGCCAGGAAAGTCAGTATCGGCTGGTAGCTGCGCTTGCCCTTGTTCTTGGGGTTGTAACTCTTGCGCCCGCCCATCTGGCGGCCGTAGAGCGTGTGCACGGTGGTGTCGGTGTCCAGCGTCACCGTCTCCAATTTCACCTGGGCCGCGGCCCAGACTCGTTCCCGCAGCTGGCGCTGAATGGAAAGGATCTGCTTCGCCACGTTGAGGTGCAGCGAGGCCAGAAAGCGCCACAGCGTGGACTGCGGCGGCAGACGCGTCACTTGCAAGATGCCGGTCAAGATGGGGTCGCGGGCGATGAAGCGGAGTTGGTTCAGCCGCGCAAAGCCGACATAGAGGCCCAGCACGAGGGCCAGCACAAACTGGTAGAGGCTCATCACACGGGTGATTCGTTTGTTCGTGATGGTTTCTTCCAGCAGCGCCTGGAAGCCGAGTTTTTCGAGCAGGGTGGCGACGGGCAGCAAGCCGCCGTAGGGAGTCAGATTCTTGCCGCGGAAGTGATAAGGCGTGGCAGCCCCGATTTTATTGGGCCGCGGGGCCCTCGCGCCCCGGCCTTGTTTGACGGGCCTTCGGGAGCTATGCTGTTTTCGCTTGGTAACCATTTGGGTGACCTCCTTGGGGTTGACTGGCGAAGCTGAAATCTTTGCCAGCCTACCTTATTACCCCATGTTTTCGGGGGTCCCCCAAATGGCCCCTGGCGGCTCAGCCCTCCTCCGGTGCACCCCGCAGTGCATAATTCAGGTGTTAGAAGTGAATCCACGTGCCTGCCTGTCATAGTTCGGAGGTCAACAATGCTTTTGTGTTGGATCATCACCCTTCTTGCTGCTCCCCTCTTGGCACGAGAACCACTAGCGGAGCGCATCACTCACACCGACCCTTCCGCCTATCGCCGTATTGAGGCTGTCCATCAGGGTGCGGGGGAGCTGCATTACCAAGGGTTGCTGGAGCGCTACGACCTGAACACCAATTTCATCTTTCTGCATCGCGGCGTGCTCCCGCCAAAAGGTGGCATTGGCCATCATTTTCACCACAAGATGGAAGAAATGTATGTCATCTTCAACAACGAAGCTGAATTCACAATCAACGGCCGCACGTCGCGACTAAAGGGACCGGCGGCGGCTCCGTGTAAGATGGGTCAGTCTCACGCGATCTACAACCACACCGACAAACCCACCGAGTGGATGAACATCGCGGTCGGCACGGTCAAGGGCAAGTACGACGCCTTCAACTTGAACGACGATCGCGTCGGTGCACAGCTCGATGACCCACCTGTCTTTGTCAATTTCCGTTTCGACCGCAAGTTACTTAGGCCGATTAAGAGCTTCCATGGAGGGACGGGAACGGTCCACTACCGCCGCGCCCAACAGCCGGAGGTTTTCTCCACAGCCTGGGCCTACATCGACCATCTGGTCATCCCGCCAGGCGCCTCGACCGGCAAGCGCAGGCACGTGAATGTCGAGGAAGTGTACTACGTCATGGAGGGTACGGGTTCGGTGCAGGTAAACAACGAGCAAGCCGCCCTTCGAGCCGGCGACGCGGTCCCCATACTGCTCAACGATGAGCAGTCGTTTGTGAATAACACCTCGGAAGATCTCGAATTGCTTGTCATCGGCGTCGCAAGGGTGAAGGGCGTGCTCGACCCAGCCGGTTTCTGACTCCAGAACAGTTGGTGTCTGACGACTCTTCAAGTGCGGGAAGTTTTCCGGTTGCTCGAAAAGCATGGCTGGATAGAAATTCGCTCCAAGGGAAGCCATCGGCACTTCAAGCACGCCGAGCAGCGCTACGTCATCACCGTACCGCGCAATATGGGAAAGGAACTGGCGCCAGGTACGCTGAACGCTATACTCAAGAAAACAGGCATGAAATGAGTCCGAAGCGTTACGCGCTGGTCATCGAAAAGACCGCTACCGGATACTCCGCTTATTCCCCGGACGTGCCCGGCTGCGCGGCGGTTGGCGATACCGGGGAAGAAACGCGGCGAAACTTCCAGGACACTTTGGCTGCCCACTTCGAGGTGATGCGGGAGTTGGGTGAGCCAATCCCGGAACCGAGTTCGTCCGTCGACTATGTCGAAGTCGCAGCCTAGAAGTCCGGGAGGGCGGCGAGATGGCCCTCAAAGTCACCATCGCGGGCGATGGCGGGGGAACAATCACAGCAACGCTAATTGTAGGCCAGGCTACCGCGCAACAATCGCTCGGCCTGCTCCCAGCAGAGTCCGTGCTCCGTCCCCGAACCCTCCCGAACTCTCCCTTATTGTCCGCCGGCCCCGGCGGCCCTGGGGGGTGCCATGCGCTTGGCGCGGGCCTCGTATCGGCCTTGGCGGCTGAGCGCTTCCACGCCCGGCAGGGCGCCGGATTTCCGCTCACGGAGCTGACCGATCATCCCGCACAGCTTCTCTTCCGCGGGCCGCTCGTTTTTTTCGTGCTCGATGAAGCGCTTCCGCTGGAGCGCGCGCGGGGCAAACGCCTGCTGGCCGTTCACTGTATCGAAGGACCCGGTCGCCAGGTTGAAGAAAGAGATGTGACTTCCCTGAGTGACGCCGAACGAGGGCACGTCCACGCCCAGAAAATCATTGCGCGTGCCCGCGGCGTCGCCGATCGTAAAGTAGCTCGGAGTCAGGAAATTCGACACGGCGATGTGGTCGATTTCATAGGTTGTCCGCTCGACGGCGTCGCACACCTCGTAGGTGTGCAGCACGATATTGTCGGCGTCCCGCGGATCGGGGCCCGGCACGAAAATGTTGACCGTGGGGTCGATGATCAGCTCGAGAACTTCGTGCGAGAGCGTCACCGTCCAGCCCTGCAGGTTGAGCACGAAAACAAAACCGAAGGGGATGTCGCGGGCGTTGAGATCGTGAAATCCCAAGGCGTTTTGAATCAGCCCCTCATCGACGATGTAGAGGATGCTGTCGGCGAAGACGGGGTCGTTCGCCAGTGCGTTTATGCCGGCCGCGTCAAAGACCGGTTCGTGAATCTTGCAGATGCGGCCGGCGCCCCAAATCGGAATGAAATCCTCGACGACTTGCCGATTGACGGCGCGAATGCCCTCCTGCACCTGCTGGTCCGTTAATTGGTTCGAGAAATTGACAACCGCTATGCTTGGCAGAGACATGTTTGGCTCCTTGTGAGAAATAGGTCGAAAACGATGGAAATATTATATCAGAGGACAGGGAAATGTCAACCATTTTATGTAAAAGCCAAGAAATGGCATCCCGCTTCATCAGAGAACACGACCTCAAAGGAGTCATCCCCGTAACATATTGACTCCTGTAGGTCACCCTCAGGATGTCGGGCAGCTCCGACTGCGCAGTGAACAAGTTGTTTGAGCTCCCCCGAAGCCGTGCTCCGTCCCCGAACTCTTGGAAAACCACGCAATTTCCAAAACCCGCGCCATCGGTCACGTAAAAACGTAAAAACTTACGCTGCATCGTTTCAAACACTTACACTAACTGCCCCTCGGAAATAGGCCAAAGGCCGCCACGGCGCTTGCTAAGCTAAACATCCACCGCCTGAAAGGCGGTGGGTTACTTTACGACTGAAAGTCGTGTTGCGGCTCAAGCCGCCTGAAGCTGTCCGGCTCACAGCCGGCTCAAGGCTTGGGGGGCGCTGTGATCTTGAATCCCTCCCCATCCTCATCCCATTTCTGGCTCTCGATATATCTCTTGATCGTTTCTTCGTCGACCGCGCCCACTGTCGCACAAAAATACCCGCGCGCCCACAGATGCTGACCCCAATACCGCTTCCGCAACTCTCCAAACTCGTCTTGTAATCGCCGCGACGACCTCCCCTTCAGCTCACTCTTGTCCAAATTAGCGTTTTGAATTCGTAAGCCGGGGAGGCGGAACCTCTGTTAGGTTGGGATTGGGTTCAGGCCTATGAACCAACCCGCCCGAGGAGGCCCCGCCATGAGTCAAGTATGCAGTATTTTCTCTCAATTGTTAAAGCTGTTCCCGCATTCGGAGTTTGAACAGGCCGTCCGCCAGCATCGCGGGGAGCGCCACGCCCGCGGCTTCACTTGCTGGGGACAGTTCGTCGCCATGCTGTTCTGCCAGCTCGGCCGCGCCCAGTCGTTGCGTGAGATTTGCGGCGGTCTGGCGGCCAGCGAAGGCAAGCTGCGGCACCTGGGCTTGTCCGCCGCACCGCCGCGCTCGACGCTGGCCTACGCCAACCGGCAACGCCCTTGGCAGATCTACGAAACGGTCTTTCATCAACTGCTGGCGAAGTGCCGCGGCGCGGCGCCGGGCCACAAGTTCCGTTTCAAAAACAAGCTGCTGAGTCTGGACGCCAGCGTCATCGATCTGTGCGCCTCGCTGTTTGATTGGGCCCAGTTCCAGCGCACCAAGGGCGCCGTCAAGCTCCATCTGGTACTCGATCACGACGGCTACCTGCCCAGCTTCTGCGTGGTCACCGACGCCAAGACGCCCGACCTGGCGCCGGCCCGCAAAATGTCGTTCGACCGCGGCACGATCGTGGTCTTCGACCGCGGTTACAACGACTACGACTGGTTCGCCGAGCTGAGCGAGCGGGGCGTTTTCTTTGTCACACGATTGAAACGCGGGGCCAACTACGAGGTTCTCGAACAGCGCCCGTTGCCGCGCCGTCCCGGAGGCGTGCGCCGCGACGAAGTGATCTTCTTTCCCTCGCTGGCCGCCAGCGGCTCCGAGGTGGTGTTCCGCCGCATCGAATACTTCGACGCCAAGCAGCAGCGCACGCTCGTGTTCTTGACGAATCACCTGGGGTTGGCGGCCGCAACGATTGCCGCCATTTATCAAGACCGCTGGCAAGTGGAGCTGTTTTTCAAGGCTCTCAAGCAGAACTTGCGGGTGAAGACCTTCGTGGGCACCTCGGCGAACGCGCTGAAGATCCAGATCTGGACGGCGCTGATCGCGATCTTGCTGCTGCGGTACTTAAAGCTGCGGGCGCGTTGGGGCTGGAGCTTGTCCAATCTGGTCGCTTTGTTGCGGCAGCAGTTGTTTGTGCACCGCGAATTGTTCGCCTGGCTGGACGAACCGTTTCACCCGCCGCCGGGCAGCGAACCCGAGTCGCCACAGCAATTATTACTGGCGGGAATGGAGGCCTAATTGGGACAGCAGCATGATTTCTATCTTGTCCAAACCGGCAACCTGGTTCCCAGATCGGCCTCCTGGCGGGGCTTTCTGGCGTGTTTTCAGCAGCCGAACCCGCTCCGCTCAGCTAATTTGGACAGCAGTGGAAATGTACGGGTAACCGCCGTTTGGAGTTGCGATGGTGACAAGCGCTGCCACACTTCTTCGTGTGACCACTCCCGAGTAATTAGTCAGCAGCATGTCCCTCGCAACCAGGCCGCCCATGCTGTACCCCACGATCACTATGTCACCCTGCTGGTTCCGTTGATTTATATAGTCAGCGAATCGCACTGCACCCTCCGAGATGCTACAAGTTGACCGGCAAGCGAATTTTAATGGCGTGCATTCGCTATAGTCGAAGTCCCAATACACATCAAATCGCTGCCGATCAATTCCGAAATCCTGGTCCCATAGGCCAACGGCAAGATCGCGCATGTTTGCTGGATCTGGATGGACAAGAAAAACTGTCAACTTTGCTTGTGTTGTAGCTGAAGCCAAGTTCGAGTAAGGTGAGAAGCCGCCCTCACCTTCAGCTCGTACCCGGAAGGTATAGGTAGTCAGCGTGGAAAGTGGGGCCACGGTCAAAGCGTTAGTCCTAGGATCGAAGCTGGGGGACTCGCGGAAAGCCCCAGAAGAACCCACTCGCACTTCGACTCGCACGGACCGTGCATTCGTCGCTATATTGGTCCAAGACAGATCTATTCTGACTTGCGAAACTGCGGTCGCTTTCAGATTGATGGGGGCGGATGGCGGTGGAGTCGGTTCCCGAACTGTGACTCTGGCCGCAGCCGATGCTTCTCCGCCTTCGCCCTCCACCGTGATCGTGTAAGTGGTCGTACGCGATGGGGTAATTCTCAACGAGCCGCTGGTAGCGACCGAGCCGACGCCCGGACTTAAATTCGCAGACTGTAACATCTCTTCCCATTCTGCGACCTGCGGTCAACCTACTGATGCTCGCGAAATACGGTGTAGGGGCGCAGCGTGCTGCGCCCGCTCCGGCAAGGCATTCGCTGTATCCGAAAACAACACTATATTCTGCGAGTATCAATAACTGCGGTTGTTAGGTTGCTGTTAGGTATCTCTTATTATCCCCCTACTGAAAACACATTTACAAAAGCCGATTCGGCTTCTAAGTTATTGATGCTTCGTTTGGTTCTCGGAACTCAAAATACTTCTTCAGCAGCCTGCGAGGGTCTTGTTAGGGTCTTGCGAGCCATTAATTTTTCTCGCTAACACGTCTTTGAGAGTGAAAGGCAAAAAGGCAAAAATTGTTTGAGGGTGATCGATGACTGGCAAAGAACTTAGGCTGAAACGAACAGAGGCTGCTGTTCCGGGCACCTTGCTCTGTGCGAGGGCGGGGGGGGGTGATCGAGCGCGGCTGTCTGCCGTCGAGAGGGGTTATCTGCAACCCCGTGACTCGGAGATGACTCGGCTCACGGCCGCTCTTGATGCACTCATCGAGGCTCATAAGAAGGTCGCGGAGGTTGCGGCCGCAGTGGGATGGCCGATGGGATAGTCAACACAGAAACGCCCAGCAGAAATGGGGATTCCGCTGGGCGCTTACAGGTTTTATTGAGGTGCAACCTTGCTAACAACATCATAATCAGGCAAGCGCGACACCGTCGCGTTCTTTGCCGCGTCAGGCGATCCACCAAGCTCTCAAGCACATTGCGCAGAGCTGCGATGGTGCTCAATCAAGAGACGGCATGGGCTTCAGCAAACATGATGCTGATCGTGGGCTTCAGCTGGCTTCCCAAAAAACCCTGAGCAGGTCCGAGGCGCGGGGGGCGAAGCGCTTGATTCAAAAATATCGCCGGCAGATTCCTTCCGAACTATACGAACAGATCTTTCCGACAAACAAAGCGGATGAAGATGAACAGGTGGACGCAAGCCACCCGCCAGTCGATCCGGAAGACGACATCACGCCGGATGTATTGGGGGAGGAGATCGTCAAGACCGAGCACTTTGCCAAAGATCGAGGCGACGGCCTCTACGTCTTCGAGGGAGGACGCTACGTCAGGAATGGCGACGACCTTGTCAAGAGGCGGGTGAAAGCACTCTTGCGTAGTTGGGGAATGCTCGATCAGTGGCGGAGTACATTGGCCAAAGAGGTTGTCAAGTACGTACTTGTGGATTCGCCCTTGTTGTGGGACCGTCCCCCCACCGATGTAGTGAACGTATTGAACGGGCTGCTGGATGTCAGAACAGGCAAGCTGCGTCCCCACTCACCCGACCACCTTTCGTCGATCCAGTTACCGGTTCGCTTCGATCGCACGGCGAAGTGCCCAGCCTGGGATCGGTTCGTGCCGGAGGTTTTCCCGAGAGATGCCCATGCACTGGCGTGGCAGATCCTGGGAGATTTCATGGTTCCCGATCGTTCGCGGCAGAAAGCTTTCCTCTTCCTGGGCGACGGAGGAACCGGCAAGAGCACATACCTGACGGGCGCCACGGCATTGCTCGGGCAGGATAACGTTTCAACGGTGGACCTACAGAAGTTGGAGGGAAATCGCTTTGCAACGGCCCAGTTGGTTGGAAAACTGGCCAACATAAGCGCTGATCTTCCGAGCAAGCATGTGGAAGATACTGCCATCTTCAAGGGCGTCACCGGCGGAGACCGACTCGAAGCCGAGTACAAGTTCAAGTCCCCCTTTTCGTTTCTCCCGTTCGTCCGACTCGCCTTTTCGGCGAATCACCCTCCACGAAGCAAAGATATATCCGAAGCCTTTTGGGACCGTTGGCTGGTGATTCCCTTCGAGAACAAGTTTCGCGGCACGGAAAAAGAGATTCCCCGTAACCAATTGGATGCCCAGCTTGCTGATCCCGCGGAGCTTTCAGGCGTCATGAACAAGGCGCTGAAGGCATTGCGGAGACTACGCAAAAGGGGCCGCTTCACGGAGTCGGCGAGCATGCGAAAGGCCAGGCAGGAATTCCGCGAAGTGACAGACCATTTCTTGATCTGGCTGAGTCGAGAGGTGATCCGGCAGCCGAAGGCCACGGTGGCAGTGTCCGAAGTACGTCGGCGGTACAACAAGGAGGCCGAACGGGCTGGCAGGCCGGTGATGACCGCGGCCCAATTCGGCAAGGCTTTCACGGGAGCGTTTCCCGACATCAAGAAAACGCGGAGGGGCCCAAGGGGGAAGCAGGATTGGTTTTACGCCGGGATCAGACTCAGGGGCGTGGTTCGGTAGTCACGGTAGTGAAGGTGATCTGAACTTGTATTTTCCTAGGGATCTGGCTGGAAGGAGGAAATAAATGGAAAACAACCTCACTACCATGACTACCACCACTACGGGCAAACACGCCGATGGGGCAGCGAATCCGTCATATTCGCCCGAGGACGCGCGTGAGTTCACATCTGTCATTCATGGACTGGCGCGACTTTCCAGCCACCAGGGAAGGCCAATGGTCAACCACGCCGTCGCAGAAGCCGCAAGACTCTCCCTCCGGTTCTGTCGGCGCTGCGGCTCGGAGACACCTTGGGATGGTGATCTCTGCACCGGTTGTGGTCGCAATACGAACCGAAGGCTTGGACACGCAGGGAGAGCGGATTCGATCGATTCCGCTGAGTAGGTACTGACAACTAGCCCGGATTTCTCATCGCGGGGTTGGCGGAAGGCCGCCTTTTGTGGCACAAACATAATGATTACAATATGTTTCAGCCAGCAAGAAAGCGACCCCTGCCATGACAGAGTGTACCCAAACCAGCTTCACCTTCGCCGACCATGGCCGCCGCCAGGTGGTAGCCCGTTTCGACGGCGGCATGATCACCTCCGACGGCGGCGCCATGCTGTTGCGCCAGACCGAACAGCGCAGCGGCATCGTGCGGCAGTTCGCCGCCTGCTTCCGTGATCACCGCCAGCCCGCGCAAGTCGAACACAGCGTGCGCGAGCTGGTCTCGCAGCGCGTCTACGGGCTGGCGCTGGGTTATGAGGACCTCAACGATCACGATCAGCTGCGCTCCGACCCGCTGCTGGCCCTGCTGAGCGGCAAACAAGACCTCGAAGGCAAGCAGCGCCGCCGAGCCCAAGACCGCGGCAAGGCGGGCGCCGGCAAGAGCACTCTCAACCGCCTGGAGTTGACCCCGGCCAAGGCCGGCGCGCAAAGCCGTTACAAGAAGATCGTTCTCGACACGGGCGCGGCCGACCGTCTGCTGACCTCGCTCTACATTCAATCGCAGCCGTGCCAGCCCGAGCGCATCGTGCTCGATCTCGACGCCACCGACGACGCGCTGCACGGCCGCCAAGAGGGGCGCTTTTTTCACGGCTACTACGGACACTATTGCTACCTGCCGCTCTACATTTTCGCCGGGGACCAGTTGCTGTGCGCGCGCCTGCGGCCGTCCAACATCGACGCCTCGGCGGGGTCGCTCGAAGAGGTCCGGCGCATCGTCGAACAACTGCGGCGGGTGTGGCCCGAGGTCGAGATCCTGCTGCGGGCCGACAGCGGTTTTTGCCGCGACGAGATCATGAGCTGGTGCGAGAACCAGGGCGTGGATTACGTGTTCGGACTGGCGAAAAACGAGCGTTTAGAGCGCCTGATCAAGAGACGGATGAAGCTGGCGCGGCGGCGTTTCGCCAAGAGGGGCAAGGCGGCCCGGGCGTTCGGGGATTTCCGCTACCGCACGCGAACCAGCTGGGCGCGGGGGCGCAGGGTGGTGGCCAAGGCGGAGTATCTGGCGAAGGGCGAAAACCCGCGTTTCGTGGTGACGTCGCTGACGCCCAAGCAAGCGGCGGCGCAACACTTATACGAGACGATCTACTGCGCCCGCGGAGAGATGGAGAACCGCATCAAGGAGCAGCAGCTGGGGCTGTTCGCCGACCGCACCTCGACCGCGCTATTGCGGTCGAATCAGATCCGCTTATATTTTTCATCGATCGGGTACTGTTTGCTGGAGACGCTGCGGCGGCTGGGGTTGGCGGGGACGAAGATGGCGCGGGCGCAATGCACGACGATCCGGCTGCGGTTGTTGAAGATCGGAGCGCGCATCCGGATCACGGCGCGCAAAGTGTGGATTTCGCTGGCGACGGGATACGCCTGGGCGGGGGTGTTCGCCCAAGCGTATGAGAATCTCGAACGGGGGGAGCCGCGGCGCTGCTGAAAACGGCAAGGCGAGTTCAAGTAATACTTGAAGCACACAGGGCTCGACAGGGGCGGCAATCGAGGTTTGCCCAAAAACAGACGAAAAACGCCTCGGCCAGGGTCGCGGACAGCATGCCGGGCCGTTTCTGCCCCACGGCGGCCCCGCCGAGAGGCGATGCCGCCTCAAGACCATGAAATCCCATCCCGCGCGCCCCGCCAACCCCGTTTTCGGGAATCGATGAGAAATGCGGGCTAGCCCGACTGGGGCGCTTGATGCCAAAAGCCAAGAAAAATTTCGCGGATCGGCAGGCGAGCATCGCGGACGTCGCGCAGGCTCTTTTGGAGTCGCTACCAGACGAAGCACTCGATGACCTAGAGCAAATTCAGAGCTCTCATAGTCCATAGCCGCAGTGGCGGAAGCAAGCTTGAACGTGGTGCGGAGCAACGGTGGCGAGGGCGTCGGTGAGGCCTTGTTCGAGGGCGGAAAGCGTGCGGGCTTGGGCAGCCCGCAGGTGTTGCTTGATCTGGGCCCAGCACTGTTCGATGGGTTTGAAGTCGGGTGAGTAGGGCGGCAAGTAGAGCAACTCAGCGCCGCGTGATTCGATCTGCTCGCGCACCCCGGCGACCTTGTGCGCCGCCAGATTGTCCATCACCACGACATCGCCGGGTTGGAGTTGCGGAGCCAACACCCGCTCCAGATAAGTGAGGAAGATCTCGCTGTCGGTCGCCGCCTCGATGCTCATCGCGGCCAGCCATCCGGAAGACCGAATCGCCCCCAAGATGCTGAGTGTTCGCCAATGCCCCGCAGGCACGCCTTGGCGCACACGGCGGCCCCCAAGAGCACGTCCGCAGCGGCGGGTCATGCTGGTGGTGATGCCGCTTTCGTCCAGGAAAATCAACCGATCCGGGTCGATCCGGCTCACCTGTTCACGCCAGAGCGCGCGACGCCGCGCGACGGCGGCGACATCCTGCTCGGCGGCGTAGACCGACTTTTTTTTAAGCGCAGCCCCATCTCGCGCAACACACTCCACAGCCGTCCGATACTGGCCTTCAACCCCAATTCGCCGCGCAGCCGCGACTGCAACTGCTGCAAGGTCAGATCCGGCTGCTCCTCGATCCACTCATACAGCCGCCGCCGTATTTCGTCGCTGAACTTGCTGCGGGGACCGCGCGGCCCTGACGGTGGCCGCACCCAGCTGCCGCTGCGGTAAAACGCCGCCGACACCTTCCTGGCCCAGCCCTCGCTGACGTGGAACCGCTGGGCCAACGCCGACAGGCTTCCGTCTCCCTGCTGATGCGCCTCGATCAATTTCTGACGCAGATCATCCGAGTAAGCTCTCGCCATCGTCCTTGCGCCGAAGTTTCGCCAGTGCCGTTTATATTATAGTTGAAACTGCTCTAGACAGGCGCATTGCAGCGCGGAAAGTGCAACCGGTGTTGTTAGACCGCCAGCAGGCTGCCAAGTATTTGGGCATTAGTCCTGAAGCACTGAGGAAGAACCGGTACATTAGGCCGATTCACCTGCCGGGCAACACGAAGCCGCTCTATCGAGTCGAGAACCTCGACAGAGTGATTCGGAAGGCGGCACGAACGAAAGGAGTAGAATAACCGCATGGCACGCTACCGCGCAGGCATGGGCAAGCTCTTCCGCAAGCGCAAGAACGGGCACCACGTCGGGAACTTGCTGTTCAAGTACCAAGGTCGAGACATCAACACGGGAACCCGCGAGAATGCGGCAGGCGAGCAGTTCCGACGGAAGTTTCTAGTTCTATGACCGCTTGATAAGTGGTCTTTTGTAGCCGAACTTTCTACGCGCGGCTTTGCGATCGAACCTCCAGTCAATCTTAACCCCTTCGCGGTTGACTCGGCGGTTCCAGGCAGCCGCTTCGCGGCGCAGCTTCACCAGATCTTCGATGCGCCGCTTGCCCAAACATTGCCCCGAGAATAATCCAATCTCGATCTCCGCCTGATTCAGCCAACTGCCATGGACAGGCGTGTAGTGCGGCGTGAAGGCGTCCCAGATCTCTCCGCCGAATTCCTCTCCGCACAAATCCGTCAGCGACTTGCGGCTGTGCGTGGAGAGGTTGTCCATCACCAAGTGGATCGTCTCCGCCTCGGGATAGGCCATCGCCACCTCAAACAGCGCCTTGGCAAACTCCACCCCCGAGCGGTCCGGCGTCACGAAGGTGAAGTGGCGGCCCGCTTTGGGCTCGACCGCGCAGAAGACATTCGCGGTTCCGCGGCGTTCATGCTCGCTGTCTTGACGAGCCTCGCGTCCCGGCGCGGCGGGCGTCGGCGGACGAACGTCGGCGTGCAGCCTCACCGGCTTCTCGTCCAAGCAGACAACCGGCTGCGCTGGATTGTAGGGTCTCTCATAGGTTTCCAGCACATCTTCCATGCCTGCGATGTAAGCTTCATCGAGTTCCGGAACGCACCACATTTTTTTTCCGCCACGGCTTGAGGTCGTGGCTGAGCAGCAAGATGCGGATGGTCTCTCGGCCGACGCGCGGGACCAATCCTCGCTTGATAGCTTCTTCGGCCACCAGCCGCACCGTCCAGCGGGCGCGGCCCTGCGGCGGATCGCTGCAGACCATGGCGATGATGCGCTGGCGTTGTTTGGCCGCAAGCAAGCTTGCCGCACCGGGCCGCTGCTTGTCGTAGAGCGCCCGTTCGAGGCCGCCTTGCTGATAGTGCCGGGCGAGATTGCGCACGGCTTGCCGCGTCAGGGGCAGGACTTCGGCGATCTGCGGCGCGCCCATTCCTTCTGCGAGCCGCAACAACGCAACGGCGCGCATCGCCACGCGGACCTGTTCGATGCCGCCACGCAAAAGCTTCTTCAGCGCTGCCTGATCTTTCTTGGAGACTTCAACACGCAGGGCGGGTCGAGACATGTCTCAAGTATGCCCCAAAACATTTCGATACGAACATGTGTTTTCGTAAAATGTTCAAGCGGTCAAAGAACTAGGAGTGTAGTGCCGGCGAAGGAGATGATAGAGCGCTTCCGGGTCGACTGAAATCTTGAACGCGGACAGCGTCAACTCTCTGCCGTCCCTGAAGCGGAATTCGATCTGCTGAGCTGTCAGAGGAGGCGCAATAGCTCCGGGGTGACGCTGGACGACTTCCGAGGTGTGCGCGGTTGTTAGGCGCATATCCACGAGATTCGTTATCTCGTGGACTTTGCTCCTCAGCAGATAGCCTGCTCGAATCTGGTGGAAGCCGAACTCGCAACGGAACGTAGCCATATACAAGCCGATGGGGACGGGGCATCCTCCCAGAATCACCATGAAAATCACGATCGCGAGATCGATGTTGTCTTTGGGAGGACTATAGTCCACAACCCACCACATGAAAGCGAGCCAGGCCGAACCGGCGGCGAATAGGATACCCGGAACCAGCAGGCTGGCCCGGCACCGCAGGGGCAGACTGAGCGTTTCCCAGGCGTAAGGAGGAGCATGCTTGCGAACGAGTTCATAGCACGATGCATAGTCGTCGAGCTGCTTGTCGACCACGATTTTCGATTCCTCGGAGCGGATCAGCAGCCTGCTCATGGTGGAGCGAATCTCGGTGATGCGCACCCACGGGATGATGACCTCCCGCCGTCCTCGGGTCCACGCGAGATAAGTTTCACCGGCGATTACTTGCGCCCCCATCAGATAAGCGCCCCACCGGCAGAACAAGGCGGCAGCGGCGCATGCGCCGAAAGCGATCGAGGATTCACGAATCCCCTCGCGCAATAGGAACGCCAAGACGACTCCCGACCCGAGGCAGATCATCGCGGCCAAGTTCATGAAGGCCCGCAAGCTTCCGTATCCGAATACTTGCTCCGTCTCGGCAACCCTTTGAGGACGCTCAGGCCGAGCGGCGCCTTTGGGGGCGGCAAACATCGCGGCCGCGCCGCCGGCCAAAAATCCCGCGCCGATCATCGGCTGGGTCAAGGAGAAATTTCCCGGCAAGGATGGTTCAATACCCACCAATCTGGCCCACAGCGCGGCCAGCGCCGCCTGGGTCAACCCGCCCGCCAGTAGCTGAACGCTTTTTCCAAAGCTCCGGCGGCTAAGCCAAACGCTGATGTAAGCCTGGATTGTGAACGCCGGAGCCAGAATCAAAGAGCCGACTAGCATTCCGGCTGCCCAATGAACAGGAAAGAAACCCCAGTCGTTGTCAACAGTTCGTGAATAGGCATGAGCGAACTGCAGGGCGCTGTGCAGGAAGGCCGCCAAAGGGATGCCCAGCATCAGATGACGAAGCCAGATTTTTCTCGTCATACCTCAAGGCCGTTCCAGGAAGTTGCGGTCGAAGAAATAGAGGAAGCCGTCTTCGCCGCCGATGATCAGATCGAGCTTGCCGTCTCCGGTCCAGTCGGCGGCATCGGCGGCGGGGCTATGGCCTTGGATTTTGCGCTTGACCAGGTTTCCGCGAAAGGCCAGCACCGGTGCTTCCTGGGTGCCGGTGTTCTCATACCAGGCGGCGTTGTCTGTATCAGCGATGAGGTCGAGGTCTCCGTCCCCATCCCAGTCGACGACATCGAGTTTGCGGCGGCCGCTCTTGCCCGCGCGGCCCGCGTTCAGCCGCAGGATCTCGCCTTTCTCGTTCTGAAAGATACGCCGAGGATGCCGCAGTTTCAACGTGGCTGACTCGCGGTAGCGCTCGTAGAATGCCAGATAACCCTCGTGGTCGAGCATCACCAGGTCAGCAAGACCGTCGCCGTTCCAGTCGATGGCCTTCGGCGTTGTGCGCCACTGCGTAACCAGTTGCTTACCCTTCGGGTTCCACCAGTTCCACTCGGGTTTTGGCGTGGGGCCTTGCCATTCGACTTCGATGGGCTCGGCGGCGGCGAGCTTGGGGTTCGTCCGGCTGCCCACGTTGCGGTACCACAGGACCTCGCCCACGATGCTGTTGAGCAAGACATCGAGCTTGCCGTCGCCATCCCAATCCGCCGCGGAGATGTTCGTGTAGCCCCACTTTTCTTCCGCCGGTCCCTGGATCGACAGATTGGGGCCGGCCATGATGTGAATCGTTTCACCGCCTGCCTTGAGATAGCCGCGATCGGCGAACGCCGGGACTTGCACTGTCCCCACGTTTTCGAAGTACTGCACGAAACCGGCTGAGTTGCCGGTCAGAATGTCGAGCTTGCCGTCGCCGTTCCAGTCCACTGCGTCGGGCCTGCTCAGGACGCCGCTTTTCATGAACGGATCGATCTGCTCGAAATACTTTGGCGAAGCTAGCCGGGGAGCGCGGCCCTTCGGCGCGGTGTTTTCAAGGAACGCGACGGTTCCGTCCTCTTGGGCGATGATCAAGGAGGGCCGTCCGTCGCCATGCCAGTCCACCGCCCGCGGCTGGATCATGCACAGCGGCATCTTGATCTCTTCACCGCCCGCCTCGAGCGGCCGTCCCGCGGCGAGTTTCGGTTTGTCACCAGTCCCGGTATTCTCGAAAATCGTCACCGTGTCAATGAAGTCTCCGCCGATGAGGTCGAAACGGCCGCGGCCGAACCAGTCGACGGGATTGGGAGCCGGGCTTCCGCGCAGGTCGATCGCCATGCCTCCTGCTTCCAGGCGCTCGGGTTCAGCGTAAGCCGGTTTCTGGTTGGTTCCGACGTTGCGGTAGAAGTAGACATAGCCGTGCAGCGGCCCGTTGATCCATTCGCCTTTGCTGTTGAAGGCGTCGTCCCAGCCGTAGTCACGCCAATCGCTGATTCCATTTAAGACGTCGATCTTGCCGTCGTTGTCCCAGTCCACTGGATAGAGCAGATCGTCGCGTCCGACGTGGTAGCCGCGCGAAAGCTTCACCTCGACCCATTGCGACAGGCGGTTGCGGCGCAGGTCGTTGTAGTAGCCCCCCCTGGCGACCAGATCCGGGGCGCCGTCGCCGTTGAAGTCGGCAATGACGGCGTCGCGCTTACCGGGTCCAAGCCAGAGAGCCTTGTCAAAGAGAGGTTGCTTGTTCGACCCGATGTTGCGAAACAAGTACGTGCCGTTATAGAGCCGCACCGGGCAGGACATGATCAAGTCGGTCGCGCCATCCTCATCGAAGTCGATGGCCGCCGCATGGGGCTGCAGGCCGACGGCTACCTTGCCCCGCACGCCGACGCGGCCATACGTGATGCGCTCGCCGGCTCCGACCATCGCCGGCTCGGCCAGGCGCTTCGTCTCGCCGGAGTCACCGTGGTCAAAGTAGATGTCGTATGTGCCGGGTCCCCGTGTTCGCCAACTAATCGAGGCCTGGGGAACCCTCCAGTCGACTTTGGCCGGGACCAGGCGAGCCGTGCCGCGCTGGATCACGCGTACCGAGTCGGGGTTGAAGGCAGCGGGCAGCTCCAGCTCAAACAATACGGGAGCGCCCTTTGCCGCGCTGGATTTAACCACGACCCGGTAGCTGTTGGCCGTGGTCCAACCGAGGGCGGCGGCGGCATTGTCGCGCTTCTCGATCGTGTATTCGGCCCCAAACAGTGGAACCGCGAGAAGCATCAAGAGCGGAGCCGCGAACAGCGGCGAGACACTTCTTACGGGGCCGTAATCCATAGAGCGTATGTTAACCTGCCCAACGAGAGTTCGGGCCGGCCGCATCGACGCGCTAGCGTCACGGGAGTAAGATCACCATGTCTTCAAGCGTCATTTCGGAAATTCGGGCCGACGGCGTGGCCGCGGTCACTCTCAACCGGCCGGAGGTGAGCAACGCCTTCGACGAACATCTCATCGCGGAGCTGGCCGGCATCTTCGGTGAACTCTGCCAAGACGATGGAGTGCGCGTCGTCGTCCTGGCGGGAAACGGGAAAAGCTTCTGCGCCGGCGCGGACTTGAATTGGATGCGGCGCACGGCCGCTTATTCCCAGCAAGAAAACTTCGAAGACGCACTGCGCCTGGCCCGCATGATGCGCTCTTTGAATGTATTGAGCAAACCGACTATCGCGAAGGTTCATGGAGCTGCTTTCGGCGGCGGGGTGGGGCTGGTGGCCTGCTGTGACATTGCGATCGCGGCCGAATCAGCGGTCTTTAGCTTCTCCGAAGTGCGGCTGGGACTTCTCCCGGCCGCCATCGGCCCTTATGCGCTGGCTGCCATTGGCGCGCGAAATGCGCGGCGCTATTTCCTGAGCGGCGAGCGTTTTTCCGCCGAAGAGGCAAGACGAATCGGGCTGGTCCACGAAGTCGTTCCGGCGGAAGAACTTGACACCCGGGTCAGCGCCGTGCTGGCGGAACTGCTCAAGGGAGGGCCCCGGGCGCAGCGGGCCTGCAAGGCCTTTCTGGCGGATATTCAAGGCAAACTGCTGGACGACGGACTGATTCATTACACAAGTGAGAGCATCGCAACGCGGCGTGCGTCGGAAGAAGGTCGGGAAGGAGTTAACGCTTTTCTGGAAAAGCGGCCACCGAGATGGTGATGGGCTGGGGCGAAAATGGGGGACTGCCATCCGATATTCGCTCGCCGAAACGCTTTATTTCCAACATCAGTGGCGTGTGAAAATCGGTGGCTGTACCCCATTTTCGCGTAGCAGGACTTGCACCACGGGCTGCTAGCGAGGCCAAGTGCGCAAGAGACTACACGCTTTCTTGCAGGGGCGCCCGGTCGGCCCAGCCAGCCCAAGCGATGAGCAGCCACTGGGCCATCCCAACCCAGGCGATTGCCGAAACATTGGGAGGCGGGGGGCCAAGGAAGTTACCCGCTTCGACTAACAGCAGAAAGCCGATCAGCGACCACAGTGCGAGGTGGCGCCTCGTTCCGCGCGCTGAAGTGGCCCGAAGATAGAGAGTGATTCCAGCAGCAAATACAACGGCTTCCAGCGCGGCAGTCGCGGCAAGTGAGTTCCAGAGTCCCCATCCGTACTCGGGTCCGCCGGGCCATAGCGGAAGGTCCGGGCCATGAACCGTCAAGTCAAGGAACCAATGGCTGGCCACGAGCGCGCCGGCGACCAGGGCGACAGTGCGGTCGCGCGTCCTGGCATACACGAGGGAAGCAAGCCCGAAAGCCCAAGCCAGAGCGCCCGCCAAGCTGTGCGTGATGGGGTAATCGTAAAAGTCCAGCGGGGTGACGGCCGTGTTTCCCGGGTCAACCCGAACGTGTTCCAGGCCCACAAGCAAAAACATCGGCCACAGCAGATCGATAAGTTGCGCGGATAAGAACAGGACAGCCAATGAAGTGCGTGGCGCCAGGGGCTTGGCTGCGAAAGCGACTCCAAAATGACCGATAAACATCGCTGACTCCTTGCCGCTCCAGGCGCGGGCGCTCGAAGGTCAGCGACAAGAATATCACGTTGCGGGGGCGCCACCGCGGGAAGTACGCTCAGTCGTCAGACAGCCAAGAGGACCTGTTCCGCAACATTTCTTAGCGCTTCTGTTATATACTTCGACCAGTAGCCGGGCTGGGCGCCCAGGAGGCGCCCGCGCCCCCCCCCACAGCGATGAACTGGCTCGATATCGTCATTGCCATCGTCCTGGTGCTTTCGCTATTCACTGCTTTTCGTAACGGCTTAAGCCGGGAGGTTGTCCGCCTGCTGGCCCTGGTTGCGGGTGTAGTTGCGGGGATGTGGTGGTATGGCCGCTTGGCGGTTTACTACGAGCCTTATATCCCGAGCAGGCAGTTGGCGGAGTTTGCGGCGTTCATGACGTTTCTCGTTGCTTCCGTCATCGCCGGCGGCGTGGTTGGATGGGGCCTCGCGAAGCTGCTCGGCTGGACGGGGCTGCGCTGGTTTGACCGCTTGCTGGGAGGCGCGTTTGGCGCCGTGCGAGGACTTCTGATCAGCGCGATTGTGGTCATGGCGGTCGTGGCTTTCCCTCCCGTGAGCCGCTCGGATGAAACCGTCGCCGCCTCGCGCCTAGCCCCCTGGGTGCTCTACGGAGCGCATGCGGCGGCCGCTTTGGCTCCCGAGAATCTGCGGGATGAGTTTTCGGCCGGGTTTGAGCGCGTGCGCGGCGCCTGGATCGAGCGCGTCCCGGAGTCGCTCGTCAGGGAGTAAGCCGGTCTTCAAGCGCCGCCAACCGCGATCCTACTTCTTACACCTCGTTCTGCTTGTCGCCACTCGGATCCTTTTTCATGCCACGCTGTGGCCCAAACGCCATGGATCATTCACGAACACCGGCGGCACACAAACTTTCCTCATAGAATGAGAGACTCCGGTACCCGTCCTTTGCTTGGCGGGCTGGGTTGCGGCAGGGATACGTGGCGCCCGCCACCCCGCGCCAATCCGTTTTGGCGGGCCGCCACTCGAAGCTGAATCACAGGAGACGCCCATGGCACTTGAAGGAAGAGCCACCATCGTCGTACCCGGAGATGAACCCATTCAGCTCGCCGACTCGCCGCATCTGAGCAAGCTGGAGCCCTACGGAGACGTCGTTATCCATTCCAGCCGGCCGCAATCGCCGGAAGACAAAGTGGAACGGGCCAAAGACGCCGACGTGATCATGAATACGCGAGGATCTGTCTCCTGGCGGGAGGAAGAGCTCAGCCGCCTTCCCAAGCTCAAGCTCATTGCGACTTGCTCGATCGGCACGGACATGATCGACCTCGAAGCCGCTCGCCGGAGGGGGATTACCGTATGCAATCAGCCCGGCCGCACGGCCCCGGTCGTCGCCGAGCACATGTTCGGGCTGATGTTCGCGGCGGCGAAGAGGGCCGCTTTCCTTACGGCGGGAATGAAGGCCGGGCAGTGGCCGCGCAAGGACAACGTTATGCTGCAGGGCAAGGTTCTGGGCGTCGTTGGCACCGGCGCGATCGGCGCGGAAATGACCCGCCTGGCCGGAGCCATCGGCATGGAAGTCATTGCCTGGACCTTCAACCCGTCGCAAGAACGCGCCGAGAAGCTCGGTGTGCGCTACGTGGAGTTGGACGAACTGCTGGAAACCGCCGATGTCGTCAGCCTGCACGTGGCGCTGACCGAGGATACGAAAAACTTGATCGGGAAAAGAGAGCTGAATCTGATGAAGCCCGGAGCGCTGCTGTTGAACGGAGCGAGGGGGGCGGTCATCGACACGCCCGCGCTGGTCGGCGCCCTGAACAGCGGCCATCTGGGAGGGGCGGGCATTGACGTGTTCGACACGGAACCGCCTCCGCCGGATTATCCGCTCTTCGAGTGCGAGCAGGTGGTGCTGACGCCGCACTGCGCCGATATGACGCCGGAAGGCGTCGATCTGCTCAATAGCGGCGTGGTGGACAATGTGATCGCTTTTCTCGAAGGCCGCCCGCGGAATCAGGTGACATGATGGGCGGCTAGCGGTCGAATGTTTGCGGCGACGGCGGGCAGAAGAAGTCTTGTCCGCACCCTTGCGGGCGCGGCTCTGTTTTGGGGTGCGAGAATACTTTCGTTTAGACAAATTCCATGAAGATTAGCGACGTTGAAGCAATTCATTTGCGGCTCCCGGATGTCGAAGAGGTGGCCGACGGCACGCAGGATGTTCTCGTCGTTTTCATTCACACCGACGAGGGCGTGACCGGGATTGGCGAAGTCACCTCTCAATCGTATGTCGCGAAGGTCGTTTTCGAGGCGCCGCGTTCAGCCGAGCGCCGCCACGGGCTCAAGCAGATTCTCATCGGGCAGAATCCTCTCGATGAAGGGTTGTGGCAGAGGATGTACTATCATTCCAACCGCTACGGCCGGCGTGGCGTGGCGATACACGCCATCAGCGGCGCCGACATCGCTTTGTGGGATATCCGGGGCCAAGCCGCGGGCAAGCCGGTTAGCGAACTGCTGGGAGGCAAGCGCCGCGATACGGTGCGGGCCTACGCCAGCTACCTATTCGGCGATACTCCCGATGACACGGCCAAGCTGGCTCGCGAAGCCGTTGACCTCGGGCTTAGTGCGGCGAAGTTCGGCTGGGGCCCCTTCGGGCAAGATCCTGACGAGGATCTGGCCCATGTTCAAGCGGCGCGCGAAGTCCTCGGTGACGGCCGCGACCTCATGGTGGACGCCGGGCACGCCTGGCAATGGGAGACGGCGCTCGACCGCGCCCGGCTGCTGGAGCCGCTCGGGATCGAGTGGCTTGAAGAGCCTCTCTCCCAGGATGACCGCAAGGGTTATCAAGAGCTGTGCCGGCGCTCGCCCGTTCCCATAGCCGCCGGCGAAGGAGATGTGACGCACTGGGACTTCGAGGACTTGGTCGAGCGCGGCCTTCATGTGATCCAGCCCGACGTGGCGTTTTGCGGTGGCCTGACGGTTTGCAAGAAAGTCTCCGATCTTGCCCAGCAGGAGGGCCGCCGCTGCGTGCCGCACTGCTTCAGCACGGGCATCAATCTCACGGCTTCTCTTCACTGGATGGCGTCGACTGCAAACGGCGACCTTGTGGAATACTGCTTGCGGCCCTCGCCTCTCATGCGCAAACTGGTGAAGAACCTGCCTCCTCTAGAGAACGGCCGGGTAGCCGTTCCCCGAGGGCCAGGGCTGGGAATTGAGCTGGACCCGGAGATTCTTGACCGCTACCGGGTACGCTACGACTGACTCGTGATTGTATTGCCGCCGCTGCGTCCACTCAGATGAAGCAACTTGGCCTCGATTTCGCGACCGCGCCGGAACGGCGAGTCTTCACGGTGGGGGAGATCACCGCCGCGGTGCGTGACCTGCTCGAAGGTGAGTTCTTCGACGTTTGGATCGCCGGTGAGATCTCGAATACGCGGAAAGCGCCTAGCGGGCACTTCTACTTCACGCTGAAAGACAAGGACGCTCAGATTCGCTGCGTGTGCTTCCGCCAGAACGCTCTGTATCTGAAGATGAAGCCCCAAGACGGACTCGCCGTGCTGGCGCGCGGCCACATCGGCGTCTACGAGGCTCGGGGTGAATATCAGCTTTATGTCGAGCACTTGGAGCCACAAGGGGTCGGCGCTCTGCAGTTGGCGTTTGAACAACTCAAACGACAACTGGCCGCCGAGGGGCTTTTCGATGACGAGCGTAAGCGCCCGCTGCCGTTCTTCCCGCAACGAATCGGGATCGTGACGTCAGCGCAAGGCGCGGTGATCGCCGACATGCTTCGAATTATCGAGCGGCGGTTCCCGGGGTTGCATCTGATGATCTACCCCGTCCGCGTTCAGGGAGAGGCGGCGGCGGGTGACATCAGCAGAGCGCTGGCCTACTTCAGCCAGACACAATCCGTGGACGTTGTCATCGTGGGGCGCGGCGGCGGCTCGTTGGAAGATCTTTGGGCATTCAATGAAGAGAGCGTTGCCCGCGCTATCGCGGCCTGCGAGGTTCCCGTCATTTCCGCCGTGGGCCACCAGACTGACTTCACGATCGCCGATTTCGTGGCGGACTACCGCGCACCAACGCCTTCCGCCGCCGCCGAAGTCGTCATCCGGCGGAAGTCGGAGTTCATCGAAACGATCGCCGCTTCAGAGAACCGCTTGGTTCAGGCCTTGCGCTACAAGCTGGCCATGTGCGGCCGCCGCCTGGTCGAAGTCAGCGTCGACCGGCCCGCCGCTATTTTGCGGCGCAAGCTCGGCGGCTTTTGGCAGCGGATGGACGAGGCGGACTTCCAGCTTCGCCAAACCATGTCCCAGGGCTTTCGCCGGGCGGAGAACCGGCTGCAGCGAGCTTCCCACTCTCTGATCGCGCTCGATCTTCGTTTGCAGCTCGCCCGGCAAAGATCCAATCTGGCGGGCTTGTCACAACGGCTGGGGCCGGCCATGACCTTGCGGCTGGAGCGCTTGCGGTCGAAACTGGATTCGCTGGACCGGCAGCGAGAGCAGTTGAGCCCCTTGGCTGTTCTGGAGCGCGGCTATTCTATCGTCCGGACCGCGAGTGGAACCGTGATCCGCGCTGCCGGCCAGGTATCAGCCGGGGACGCGCTCCAGGTCCGGTTGCACCAGGGACGTCTCGCGGTTCGCGTCGACGAGACCGAGTTGAAGTAGTATCAAATGGCGCGACAGAGGCGCGGACGGAAGTCCGCGCTTGGATTGTGCGCTCAGAATCCCTTTGAGCGTGGATTTCCGTCCACGTCTCTGTCGCGGGTCTGCGTTGGGAAGAGTAACCTCAGCCCCTATGGGACTGAATAGAAACATAGACGCCCGGTTGCCGCGGGCCTGCTCGCCCCACGAAGCACGCCCGCTGGACAACGCTATAATCAAAAAAGATTTGGAGTCCTCATGAACCGCACAAAAAGGTTTCTCGCTGCGAGCAGCGTATTCTGTTTCGTCTTCCTCCTTCTTTTGTCCTGCGGCAACCTGCCCCAGGAAGCTGCCAGCGAGACAGTGCAGGCCGCCGGTGAGCAGCGCCCGCCGGCCCCGGATTTCAACCTTAAGGACGTCCACAACGAGGACGTCAAGTTGTCGGAATTCAAGGGCAAAGTCGTATTGCTCAACTTCTGGGCCACCTGGTGCGGGCCTTGCAAGATCGAGATGCCCTGGTTTGTCGAGTTCCAGCGCGAGTATAAGGACCGCGGCTTCTCCGTGATCGCGGTGTCCATGGATGAAGAAGGCTGGGACATCGTGCGTCCCTTTACGGAAGACCTGAAACTCAACTTCCCGGTGGTGATCGGAGACGACCAAATCGCCGATGGATTCGGAGGCGTGGCAGCACTGCCAACAACGTTCATCATCGATAAACAGGGCCGGATCGCCGCCACTCACCAGGGTTTGGTGAGTAAGGGTGACTACGCGGATGAAATTGAGAGCTTGCTGTAAAGTCCTCGCGGCTGCACTGCTCGTGGTCTTGGCGGGCCCGGCCTCGGCGCAGTCATTCAGGGGGTTCCAAGCAGCGTCAATCGCACCGCCAGGGTTGATCACCATCTCGC
Organism: Bryobacterales bacterium; assembly: GCA_965226185.1. GTDB lineage: Bacteria > Acidobacteriota > Terriglobia > Bryobacterales > UBA6623 > CBDCYS01. The sequence goes on along the minus strand of CBDDCT010000006.1, from coordinate 1,185,551 downwards.
CCGGTCAAGATGCAACCGTGCCGCTCACGATTCGCATTCGGCCCGGCTACCACATCAATTCACACAAGCCGGCGGAAGAATACCTGATTGCCACCAAACTTACCTGGGATGAGAGTCCGCTCCAGCTCAAGACAGTCAGCTATCCCGAAGCCGAGATAGTCAAATACTCGTTCTCCCCAAAACCCCTGCTGGTCTACTCGGGCAACATCACGGTCAACTCAACGTTTTCGGCGCCGGAAAAGGTGCCCCCGGAGCTAAATGAGTTGACGGGAACGCTGCGCTACCAAGCGTGCAACGACAAGTCCTGTTTTCGGCCACAAAAGATTCGTGTGAAGGTCTCGACGATCACCAAATAAGAGCGTTCTTGCTCCTGATCTCGGCACGACCGCCACGCAGTCACCGCAATCGTGTACTGGACATTGACGTCAAGCAGATAAGTCACCGGACTTCCGCTTCAAGCCTTGCGACATCTTGATCGGTGACCGTTGGCGCCTCCGGTCCCGGAGACAGGACCGCCAGTTCCCCGTTCATCACGATTGGACATTCCACGGCCAAACCCCTTCGGACTAGCTCCGAGACCGCCTTACCCAAGGAAAACTCATGCGCCCGTGCGTATTCTTGGACCGACTCAAAAACCTCATCATCAATGGCAAGTGTAGTTCGCACAAGATTATGATGCCGCAAAAATAGATTGAGGTCAATTAGATTCAGTGCGCATCAAATACGTGATTAGAAGGCATCTAGACGAAATTGATGACAGGAGTCCTTCGGTTAACTCTTCTTCCCCGCGGAGGAGCGCGCTTCGCCGCCGTCCCAACTGAGCCATTCGACGACACCCGCCCTTTCGGCCCAGGCTTGCCACATCGGGGCTAGCTCTTGCACCTTCTCGGGCATTTCCTTGGCTAGGTCGTGCATCTCGGTGCGGTCGGCGTCGATGTCGTAGAGTTCCCAGCGATTGTCGAGGGGTTCGACGACGGGGCGCCCGCCAATGCTGGGCGCGGTCCATTTCGAAACCAGCTTCCACTTGCCCACCCGGACCGCCCGGTTGCCTTCGTGCTCCCAGAAAATGCCGTCCGCATGGCCGTTGCGGTCGTGGCCCGAGAAAATCGGCCGCAGGCTCTCGCCTTCGAGCGGTGTGATCGGATGGCCGTCATAAGTGCTGGGATATTCGCCTCCGGCCACGTCAAGACTGCTCGCCATGATGTCGATCAGGTGGCCCGGCTGATCGGTCCATGTCCCCGGAACCGTGACCCCTTTCGGCCAATGCACGATGAGCGGAGAAGAAATGCCCCCCTCGTGGACCCAGTGCTTATACAGCCGGAAAGGGGTGTTCGAAGCGTTGGCCCAGGGCAGGCCGTAGCTCTGGTAGTCGTCCGCCTGTCCGGGCATCTCATCGGGATCGTTGCCGAGCTTTACGGGGTCGCCGCCGAGCGTCGTTTTTGGGAAGTGCAGGCCGGTGTTGTCGGGGTAAAGCTCTTCGGCGCAGCCGCCGTTGTCGGCGAGGAAAAAGATGAGGGTGTTGTCGAAGACTTCCAGCTCTTTGAGCTTATTCACCAGTCGGCCGATGGCGCGGTCCATCACCGTGATTTGCGCGGCGTAGACCTCCATGCGGCGCGACTGCCATTCCTTGTTCTCGGCTTCTTCCCAAGGGACGACGAGTTCGTCGCGGGCCGTGAGATCCCATTCCTTCTTGATGACACCCATCTCGATCATCCGCGCCTGGCGCTGCTTGCGAAGCTCGTCCCAGCCCATGTCGTATTTGCCCTTGTACGCGGCGATGTCCTCGTCGGGCGCATGCAACGGCCAGTGCGGCGAGGTGAAGGCCATATAGAGGAAGAACGGCTTGTCGCGCGGCGATTCGTCAATCAACCGGGTCGCATTCTCCGCGATGGCGGTGGTGTAGTAGAAGTCGCCGCTCTCGGGTTTGGTGGGATCGTTCTCGTCGGTAAGGGACACCGGGTCGTAGAAGCTGCCGGCGCCGTGGATGGTTCCCCAGAAGCGGTCAAAGCCGCGCTGCCGGGGCCAGTTGCTCTTGTCGATTTCAGTGACCTGGTCGCGGTCGACGGACGGCGTCACGTGCCACTTGCCGCTCATCAGCGTGGTGTAGCCGGCGGGCCGCAGCGCTTCACCGAAAGTCACGCATTCGCGGTTCAGCTTGGCCTGGTAGGAGGGGATGACCTCGCCGTCCTTGGAGTAGGCCGCCATCATGTGCCCAACCCCGGCTTGGTGCTGATAAAGGCCGGTCAGCAGCGCGGCACGTGTCGGACAGCAGCGGGCGGTGTTGTAAAACTGGCGGAAGCGGAGTCCGCCCTCGGCCAGTGCGTTGATATTGGGAGTTTCGATCTCACCGCCGTAGCAGCCGATGTCGGAGAAGCCCATGTCGTCGGCCATGATGACGACAATGTTCGGTTTTTCCGACGCCGCGGACTGAGATTCGGGAGCAGTGCCGCAACCGAGCGGAAGAGCGGCGGCTGCCGTGGCGCCCCCGGCGAAACGCAAAAACTGGCGGCGGTCGAGATGTTGCATGCTAGATTCCTCCAAAGGCTTCTAGGGTAGGCGCGCGGAGGCGCGAGCGCAAGTGAGCGTCAGTCCTCAGACTGCCGGCGGATGCGTGCGATCGAGGAAGTCCGGCGCGAAGACGAATTGAAATCCCGGCGGCTCCCGCCTCGTTGCCGGGCATGCCGCGGATCGCACCGTCGCTAATCTTTTTCAAGAACTTTCGCGGCCACGGCGCCGCCGACCGAGCTGAGTCCGGCGGTGATCAGGAAAGACACGCCGAGGTAGACCAGCATCACGAATCCCATAGCCGCCGGGCTTTGGATGATTTCCCTCATTTGCTCCTTGACGTCGGCGGGCACCGACATTTGCTCGATCTGCTGGCGCATTGCTTCGGCAAATGTTCCGGCGTCGCTGGCGAACAGCATGACCGTGGCAAACAGAAGGAGGAACACCGCGAAGGCCAATACGCCGGTGATCCAGCCGAGCTGGGCTCCTTGCTTTGAGTTGAGATTAACGCCGGTGCTCTTGCGGAAACGGTAGACCGAGAGAAAGGCCGCACTGGGGTACCAAACGAAGCAAAAAATATTCAGGAAGGGTATGTGACTGAGCAGCGCCGCGAGCGCGGCCCCGGTATAGGCGCAGCGGATCGCTTCCAAGTTTCCGAAACCGATTGAGACGTCTTCGCGTGCCGGCGCTTCCTGAGCAGCCGCATCCTGCCCGGCAGCCGCCACAACGTCACGGATGTCGGGGACGTCCTCTTCCTCCCGGAAAGGGCGGGCGCACATCGGGCAGAACCGTGCTTCGGGAGGGGCTGTCGCGCCGCAAGTGCAAGTCTGGTTCATCGTGCCTAGAGGAACAGTTGAATGGGGGCTAGTCTTGCGTGCAGATCACTCCGAAATGGTTGTCGGTGACCTCGCCGTTACCGCCCACCGTGAAGTTCGACGTGATCAAACCGGTTGCTCCCTCGAATTGGCCTTGGCCTTTTTCAATGCGCCAGATGACCGAGCCGTGCAAAACCCCTTCCTCCGCGCTCTTGCCGAGATAGCCTTCTCCGACGGTGTCGAACGAAAACCCGTGGCCGCCCTCTCCAAAAGTGACCCTGCCTTTCTCCTGGAAGGAGGTCTCTCCGGTGATCGTCACGACGGATTCAAAAGACGCTTCACCGCCGGCAACCCCTTCGATACTTCCAGTCACGCCTTGTGGGCCGACCACGGTTGAGATGTTGCAGCTTGGGGCCTTCGTGGCTGCCTTCAGGACATTCGAAGAGCCCTCCTCGGGTGCTGCCGTCCCTTTGAATTGCATCGAATAGACGATTTGCTTCATTAGCCTTGGCTCCCGTCTTGTTTTGTGGGCAGGCCGACCCGGCCTGCCCAATGAATCTTACCGCACGAGGGCTGCCGGAGGATTAACGACAGGCCCCGGTTCCTGGTTCATCCGAACCGACTCGAGGGACGGAGGCGGACGGGCACGGCCACCTCCGAGAGGGCTGAGGCCATTGCCAGACCCAGCCACGCACCACTCAGGAAGCGGATGCCGGGAGGCGCCGCGAGGACCGATGTTGTTTCAAGGGCAACTGTCGCAAACGTAGCGGTCATCGCTGCCCAAAATCCTGTCCAGGAGAATTTAGCGCCTGCGCAAAACGCCCCGAGGACCCCGCAGTAGAAACCAAAACATCTGATGCAGACCGCTAGCGGATACCCCAGCACGGTCCAAGACCGCTCCGCCGCCTGATGGCACAGCGGGGCGAAAGCAGCGTAGAGCGCGGCGGACTCCGCACGGCCGAAGGAAAGCAGCACGGGTGCGGCAACGACAACCGAAATGGCTGCAACGGATGCTAGCAGAGACAGTATTCGTAATGACGGACGACCGTTGCTACGCCTTGTTGCGTTGGGCGAACTTGACCTCAGGCTTGCGCCTGAGGCTCTGTTCTTGCCTATGGCGTTTCCTGCCAAACTTCCCACGCGGCGGGCTGAAAGTTGATGGAGGACCCTACTCATAGGCCGGGATGCCGGTGACGCGCTGGCCGATCGTCAGCGTGTGGATATTGTGCGTCCCTTCATAGGTCTTCACGGTTTCGAGATTCGACATGTGCCGGAAGATCGGGTATTCATCGGTGATGCCATTCGCTCCCAATAAGTCTCGGCTGCGGCGGGCTGTCTCGAGAGCCATCCAAGCGTTATTTTGTTTCAGGAGGGAAACGTGGGAAAAGTGCATGCGGCCCTGACTCTTGAGCCGGCCGACGTGCAGCGCCAGCAATTGAGCCTTGCTGATCTCGGAGATCATCCAGGCAAGCTCTTGCTGCACGAGCTGATGTGACGCGATGGGCTTGCCGGCGAACTGCTTGCGCAGGACCGTGTATTGCCTCGCTGTGTCGTAACAAGCCATGGCGGCGCCGATGCACCCCCAGCCGATCCCGTAGCGGGCTTGCGTCAAACACCCCAAGGCGGCTTTCAGCCCGATGGCGCCCGGAAGCGCGTTTTCAGCCGGTATGCGGCAGTCCTCGAACGACAAGCTCGCCGTGATCGAGGCCCGCATCGACCATTTACCGTGCAGCTCCGAGGCGGAAAAACCCGGCGTGCCCTTTTCCACCAGAAAGCCCCTAATTTGCCCGTTCTCCTTGGCCCAGACCACGGCGACGCCGGCCACGGTGCCGTTCGTGATCCAAGTTTTTTCTCCGTTTAACACAAAGGAATCGCCATCTTTGACGGCACGGGTCCTCATGCCCGCCGGGTTTGAGCCGAAGTCAGGCTCGGTCAGCCCGAAACAGCCAAGAACCTTGCCCTGCTGCAGGAGCGGCAGCCAGCGGTCCTTTTGTTCCTCACTGCCGTAGTTGAGGATCGGCCACATGACGAGATTGCCCTGAACCGAAGCAAAACTGCGCAGAGAGGTGTCGCCTCGCTCAAGCTCTTGCATCACCAGGCCGTATTCGATATCGCTCATCCCGGCGCACCCGTATCCGTCGATATTTGCCCCGAAAAGACCCAGCCGCGCCATTTCTTCAGTGAGGTGAATCGGGAACGTGGCTTCGCGGAAGTGCTGGTTGATGATCGGAATCACTTTCTCGTCAACAAATTGGCGCGTTGACTGCCGGACCATCTTCTCCTGCTCGTCAAGCAGAGAATCGAAGTCGATGAAGTCTACTCCTTGGAAAGAAAACATGGTTGGTCCGTGCGGAATGTCTACCCATGGTAGCAACGCCATGGGCCTGGACGGCTTGTGTCTGTCTAGTACCTCTTGGCTAGCCTCACCTAGTAACAATCCCCTATGGACCTGTTACTTAGGGGCTATTGATGAAAACCTCGTCCACCTTTACGATTGTCTATGATGCGCTGGCGAAGCGGCTCAAGGCGGGGTGAATCCTGATGAAGCGAATATGGATATGCCTGTACCGTTTGCAGATCTGGCGTGACACGCGCGGGCAAGACTTGGTGGAATATGCCCTGCTCACCGGATTCATCGCGGTATCCGCCGGGGCGGTCTTGCCACCGATCGCGGACAGCATTTCGATCATCTTTTCCAAAATGGCCAGCGTCGTGGAAAACGCATCCAAGCTATAAGGGCATTCCGAGGCCGTTCAGATATCGGCCGGGCTCCTCCATCCAGATCAGGCGATTGTCAGCTCACCGCACATCATGGTATGCTTCGCCAGCTTCGGCTCTCACGTGCCTATAATCCGGGCAGAAGGATTGTCTGTGATGCATCGGCGGGTCTTCCCAGGGCGGGGCGAATCATGATGTAACGTACATGGATATACCTGTTCCGCTTGCAGATCTGGCGTGACACTCGCGGACAAGATCTTATCGAGTATTCCCTGCTTGTCGGCTTCTTTGTCCTAACAGCGGGCGCCGTCTTTCCTCCTTTCCGGGACCACATCACGACGATTTTCTCGAAGGTCGGGAGCCTAATGGAAGAGACGCCATGAGGTCCCGCGCAGACACCCGGACGTCGAGACCATCACAGCGGTTCGCCTGATGAGCTGAACCTGTTCGTGTTGCTGCCCCGCGGGTGCCGGGTCCTCTATACTTAGACTCGCCATGATCCGAATGCTTCTGCTGCTCTCACTCATCTGCAGCGCGCCCGCGCTTGGCCAGCTCAGTTCCATCCAGTCCGTCGGCACCGAGATGCGTGCCGATGATCTGCCCGATATCGCGGCGGCGACGGACGGGACCCTGTGGCTCGTTTGGATGTCCCATGCCGATCGGCGGGATGAGATCGGTCTGCGCCAATACCGGGAAGGACAGTGGAGCAACCTACTTTTAGTGCCAGGCGGAAGCGGTGATGTGTGGCTGCCACGGATTGCGCTGGACGCGGAGAACCGTCCGTGGGTGATCTGGTCCGCGCGGCGCAACGGTAACTGGGACCTCTATGCCCGACGCTACGATCCCGCCGCCGAGTCCTGGGGCGACCTCATTCGTCTGACCGACCACCCCTTGCCCGACATCAATCCCAGCCTGGCGTCACGCGACGGCCAGTTCGCCCTCGTTTGGCAGGGCTTCCGCGGCCGTGAATCCGACATCTTCCTCCGCACCTTCTCGGACGGGGAGTGGTCGGAGCAAGTCGCGGTCAGCGGACGTCCGGGAAATGACTGGAACCCGGCCGTGGCGCTCGACTCGCGCGGGGCCGCCTGGGTGGCGTACGACAGCTACCGCAACGGCAACTATGACGTCTACTTGACCGCGTTGCGCAACGGCGAGGCGGCCGTGCCGGAGATGGCCGTCGCCGAAACGCCCCTGTTCGAGGCCCGCGCCTCGGTGGCCGTCGACCTAGAGGACCGCGTCTGGGTAGCGTGGGAAAGCAGCGGCGCCAACTGGGGCAAGGATAACGGGTATAACTATCGCTACCGCCTGCCCGAACCCAAGACCGAGCTAGCGTGCGGCACGTGCTTCGGACCGGGCGTGATGTTGGGCGCCGAGCGCGAGGTGCACCTGCGCGTGTTCGCCGACGGCCGGCTGCAAGCGCCCGCCCGGCCGCTGCAATCCGCCTTTCAGGCCGAATCAGGCAGCTTCACCTACCAGCCGCAGATCTTCATCGACGCCAACGGCAATCCCTGGGTGGCTGCCAAGTGCATTCTGGGGCTGGGCGAGAGACGGCGCAGAGGATGGGAGTACCGCTTGACGCGATATGACGGCCAGTCTTGGACCCCCGCCCAAACCATCCCGAGCAGCAGGGGCCGCTCCAGCACCTGGATCAACGCCGTCACGGCGGCTGACAATAGTCTTTGGTTCACCTGGCCCACCGACAACCGCCGGGACATCCTGTTGACGCGTCCACTCCGCAACGAGATCTACGTCGCCCGGACCGACAGCGCCCCGAGGCCCAGCCGTGTTGCGCTGATCGACCCAGTGGTCCCTTCCGTCGAGGCGCAGCGGGGCCACGCCAGCGAGCCCGAAGACCTGGCGGCGATTCGAGGCTACCGCGTGGCTATCCGCGGCCGCGAGATGCAAATCGTCCGCGGCGACCTGCACCGCCACACCGAGCTGAGCTGGGACGCCGGCGGAACCATCGACGGCTCGCTGCCCGACTTTTACCGCTACATGATCGATGCCGCCGCCATGGACTTCGGCGCCTCGACCGACCACCAGGGAGGGGCCTACGACTACTGGTGGTGGTACTCGCAGAAAATGACCGACATGTACCACCTGCCCGGGAACTACGTCAGCCTCTTCGGTTTCGAGCGCAGCGTCAACTATCCGATGGGGCACCACAACGTGTTTTACGCCGATCGCTCCGGCCAGGTCATCCCTTTCTTTTTGAAGCGCTGGGTGCCCGGCTATCTGCTCGACGACCAGCAGGAGCGCGGCGACCTTCCGGGGGTTGTGCCGCCTCAGGAACGAGATGAGCAGGGCAATGTCGTCGACGCCCGAGTGACGGCCAACGACACGCTGATGCTGTTTGAGCAGGTGCGGCGCATGGGCGGCGTGGCCATCCCCCACACTTCGGGCACCAACATGGGCACCGACTGGCGCTTCCACGACCCCGAGGCCGCGCCGGTGGTCGAGATCTTTCAAGGCGACCGCACCAGCTACGAACAGGACGGCGCGCCGCTATCGGCCAAGAGCCCGGCGCCCGAGGATGCGCCCGGCGGCTACCGCCCGGCCGGCTTCGTCGACAACGCGCTGGCCAAGGGCTACATGCTCGGAACGATCGCCAGCTCCGACCACTACTCCACCCACTACTCCTACGCCATGGTCTACACCAGCTCTTTCACCCGCGAGGGCATTCTCGACGCCATCCGCCGCCGCCACACCTACGGCGCCACCGACAACATCATTCTCGACGTGCGCATGGGCGATCACTTCATGGGCGACCGCTTTCGGGCCGCCAAGGCGCTCGCCATCCGGGTCCGGGTGCGCGGCACGGCCGAGGTCGACAAGGTCCACATCATCCGCGACGGCGGCGTCCTCTACACACACCGCCCTGGCGGCCCGGAAGCGGATTTCCAATTCAGCGACACGGACTTCGGCGGAGCCGGAAGCGCCCATTACTACTACGTCCGCGTGGAACAGACCGACGGCCAGGTAGCCTGGGGCAGCCCCATGTGGGTCGACTACTGAACAGCCTTCGTGGGAGCGCCTGTGCAGCAAAGTTGCGCCGCTCACACTGACAAGGCGCGTCGGCGCAGGCCAGACGAGCAAGCGCCAAGGAGGATTGAGATGAGCCATCGAGTTCTCGCTTCAATAGGCGTTGCGACGATCGCAGTCGTGTCGCTGGCACCCGCGCCCGCCGCTGGCCAGGACCGCCGACCGGACCTGAATGGCGTGTGGGACTACCGCACCATTACGCCCTTGGAGCGGTCCGACTCACATGCCGGGAAACAGGTCCTTAACGAGGAGGAAGCGGCTGAATTCGAAGAGCAAACGGCGAAGTGCCGTGTGGATCGCCCGCCCCCAAAAGGGAGCGTGGGCGGGTATAACCAGTTCTGGTTCGAGTGGGGCAAGAAGGTCATCGAGGACAGGCGAGCGTCGCTGATCGCGGATCCGCCCGACGGCAGAATTCCTCCCTTGACGCCGGAAGCGCAAAAGAGAGCGGACGCCCTGAAGGCGGGGCGGGCGCGACGCCCTCAGGGTCCGGAGGACCTAAACATACCCTCGCGTTGCATTTTGGGATTCAATGCCGGGCCCCCGATGAATCCCGGCGCTTACAATAACAATTTCCAGCTTTTCCAGACCCCCGAATACGTGGTGATTCTCAACGAGATGGTCCACGACGCCCGCATCGTCCCTCTGGACGGCCGTCCGCATCTCCCCCTACACATCCGCCAGTGGAGAGGAGATTCACGCGGTCATTGGGAAGGCGATACGCTGGTCGTCGAGACGACGAACTTCACCGACAAGACGACGTTCAAGGGTTCCGGCAAGAACTTCCATCTAGTCGAACGCTTCACGCGCGTCGACGCCGGCACGCTGTTATACGAATACACGATCGACGATCCGGAGTCGTTCACGAAACCGTGGTCAGCAGCGATCCCGATGACGAAGACCGAGGTGCCGATGTTTGAATACGCCTGCCACGAGGGGAACTACGCCATGACCAACATCCTCGGTGGGGCTCGCGCCGAAGAGAACGCCGCGGAAGCCGCGAAGAAGGGACCAAAATGACCATGGGCTGATTGCACTCCACGGTCTCGCCCAGGACGACCCAAACGCTTCCATCCTTTGGCTCGAAAGTTTGAAGCAGAGCGAATGAGACGTGATCCGTTCACTTCGCGAGCGGGTCGGGGCGAAGCTGAAAGTGCACGACCTTGCTCGTCGTCCCTTTGCCGCCCTCCATGTGAAACGGCCCTCGGGTGCTCACGGTCGTCCACAGGCCTCTGCCCTTCCACCCCGCGTTCGCATCATCGATCCGGCCATCCATCCATTTCGTGTAGAACCCCAGCGGATAGGGCACGCGGAGAACGATCCACTCGCCGTCCTTGAGAACCAGCAGCCCTTCGGACGCATTGCCGGTGTTGATCGGGATGTTTTCGCCCAGCCCGAATGTGTCGAACTGGTCCACCCACGTGTAGTAGCTGCCCTCGGCGCTGCCCGGATCCGAAACGCCTTGGATCTGCGGCAACGGTTCCGCATACAGCGTCCAGCCCTCGGGACAGTGCTGTCCGGTAGCCTTCGGCCCGTTGAGCGGCCCTTTGCACTTGCGGCGGTCGAAGCTGGCCATATGGCCGCTCGCCAGCGCCGCCCAGGCGACGCCGTCGCGGTCAACATCCATGCCGCGGGGCGAGTACCCCTCGACGGCGGCATCGGGGTTGTTGAACGGCGGCTCGTACACTTCCGCCAGCGCGGTCTCGGGCGGGTTCGTCCCCGGATCCAGCCGCACGACGGCGCCTGGGACGCCCAACACCGATCCCCAGACCGAGCCGTCCGGAGCGGGGGAGACGGCGTAGAAGGCGGCGCCGAAACGCTTGTCCTTGGCGGGATCGAGCGGCTCGTCGGGCTCCACGTAAGCGTCCCGTTTGCCGTTGCCGTTCGTGTCCATGATGAGAGCGGTCCACCCCTGAGACTTCACCTCGTCGCCAGTCTCGTCGAACATCTTCCTGTCAAGCCAGCCGACGACCTGGCCGCCGCCGCTCGTCCAGAGCGTGTTGTTTTCATCCTCGGCGAACATGAGGTGGTGCGTGCTGAAGCACGTGCTGATGTGCGTAAGCTCCTCGGTTTTCGGATCGTAGACGGCGAGGTGGCGGCTGGCCCGCTCAATCGGGAACAACTTGGCGGAGGGGTGGTCGGACCCCTCTTTGCAAAAATCCGGGTTGGCTGGCGGGCGCACGGCGGAGGTGATCCAGACCCGGCCCGTCTCGTCGAACATCGGATTGTGAACGTTGTTCTTGCTGTTCCAGATGGCTTCATCACCCCAGTAGGGCGAAGCCCGCGGCACGGTCTGAACCGCCGCCGGCGGCGTGTTCGGATCGCGGACCGTCAATGGGACCTGACTGCGCGTGTGGTTCACGGGATCCAGAACGGGCAGGTAGTCCGCGCTCGCCTCGAGCGCCCCGTAGATGAGGCCGTTGGCGTTCACCGTCGGATCCCGCCGGTCAGTGGAGACCTGATCGTGGAGGTAGGCCTTCGGATCGGCCCAGTCCCACTGGGTGATGACGACGTTGCGCTCCAGGCCCTGGGGCCGCGGCGGCTCTGGCGGCAGCTCGCCGGCGGCGACCCGGTCGGTCCAGTCCGCGAACGCCTCGAATGCACGCCGCGCGCCTAGCCGCGCCATGCCGCTAGCCATGCTGCCGCCGGCTTGTCCAGAAAGGATACGCCGCTCCCACGCCGCCACCGAGGAAGGAAAGCTGCCAAGACTCTCGGGGATCTCCCGCGTCGCCTTGTTGCCCAGTTGATGGCACGCCCAGCAACTGCCGGACTTCACATTCCGCAGCCAGTGAGCCTGGCTTTTCATGTCTGGCGAAATGCCGTTGCCACTGGGTCCCGTGCCGGGGAACTGGCTTTTGTCCGGCGCCCGGAGCAGGGAAAACCAGTAGCCGGCCGGGTAGTATTCCGCCGCCGCGGCGGCATTGGGCGCCGCCACCGCCGTCAGGTTCACGATTTTACCCGGCGCGGTCTCCACCTTGGCGGAATCCACCAGCCCGTAGCCGCGCACCCACACGCTGTAGATCGCGTCTGGAAGGTCGGGCAGCACGTAGCGCCCGCGATCATCAGTGACGGCGATCTTGACAAATTTCGTGGCCAGGTCGGTCGTTTCCGCGATCACCCAGACCCCCGCCTCCGGTCCCTTCGTACTGCTGACGACCCCGCCGAGGTCGTCGCTGTCGACGCGGACCGTTTCGCCGGCCGGTTGCTGGCAACTCACCAAAGCAAGCGAGACGCTCAAAAACACGGCCAACACGGCCGCCCGTAAGCAGGATAAGTACCGCACTCTTGTCGTCCTCATGTCTCCGCTCCTCTCGTCTCTGTCTCGCCGCATCCTTGCGTGATCAGCTCCAGCCTGATGGAATTGTACCGCTTTCAGATAGATGGCAATAACGCAATAGGCGCTTAGCGCGTCCGAATCGACAAAAAATTGTCGCTGTACGTCTTCAGGCGGCGATGCCGATTTCAGCGAACAGCCCTTGCATTCCGACTTGGAGCCGTTCGTAGTGTTGATCCAGGGCCGTGGCGTTATTCGGTTTTGGCCCGCGTTTGAGTTGGCAGCTGTTGGCCAGCAAGGGCTGGATCACTTTGTCCCTCAGGATCACCAAAGCGGCCATGGCACGCAGTCGGGTGCGGGTCGCCTGATAGCGGTGGGAAGATCCGATCTTCTCCACCAGGCTCTTGCCGCGCAGTTTCTTGAGATCGTAGGCCGCCGGCCGCGGCTGGTATGGTGACGCTTCCGCAGCCTTCAGCTGCCTCAGCTTGCGGGCCACCTCGGAGGCTGTAAAACCCTTGGGGGAGCTCGCCAACACGATCACGGCCCGCACCAGCGCGCGCATCCTGGGGCGGTTGAAATCCACGCCGCCGACGTTCGTCTTGCCGACCCGCGAAGCGCTCCCCAGCTCCTCCAGCGTGTCGGCGGCGATGAAGCAGACATCCAGCCAAGGCAGCGTGTTCCAAAAGCGCTCCAGCATCCCTGGCAGCAACTCCACCATGCGCGGGAAGTTCCCCGGTAACACACCGCGGCGAAGTTCCTTGGCGTTGTGCACGACGGCCTCGATGCGGAGTACGCATCCCACACCAAGGCCGGCGCCCGCGAGACGAGGACCATGAACAGCCCTGCAGGCACCTGATGGGTGGCAGATATTGCGCGGCGATCTGGTGTTTGCGTTCTCCCGCTGAACAATCCGAGACCGCGACCTGATGAGCTTTGGCCCAGGCACGAAGACGACGGCTGAAGCGGCTCGCCAGGCGTATCAGATGGGCGTTATCGAGGTTGGCGTCGCTGCCGTGGAGCAAACGCCACCAACAGCGAAAACCCGCCGCGCCGACCCCCATCGGGAAGTAGGCGATCAAAACGATACGGTCCACGCAGTCGTGGCTGCCTGCCAAAAGATCTTGCTAGTGATCGCTGAACTGATCCTTCACGTGCCCCCCTGCCGCCAAGGCAACGAATAGCAGCAGCATACCCGGCACATTGAGAATCTCGCAACCTAGTGCCTGCATCATGAAATCCGTGCCAAACGTGGCAGAAGATTTTGGCGGAAGGGTCAGAGCCCCGACCGTGAGGGAGGGGTTAGCCGCTTCGACGCGCCTGGTCTGACAGCGGTCACGCTTCCTGTCTCCGTTGCGGCTAGTACGCGTCATGAAGGAGTGCGTTTTTCGACCGTGAACACCTTGGAAGGAATACGGGTCGTCGATCTGTCCCAAAATATCGCCGGGCCCTACGGCACGCAGATGCTGGCCGATCTGGGAGCGGATGTCGTCAAAGTGGAGCCGCCCGGGGGAGATCCGGCGCGAACCTGGGGGCCTCCTTTTTGGGAGGGAGAAACGCCCCTGTTCCTCTCGGCGAACCGCAACAAAAGAAGCATTTGCGTCGATCTCAAATCCGATGGGGGCAGGGAAGTGGTCGAACGCCTGGTCAATTCGGCGGACGTCTTCGTACAAGCCTTCCGGAGCGGAGTCATTGAGTCGCTGGGATTCGGGTACGCCCAGCTCAAGCAGCGCCGGCCCGGCCTGATCTACGCTTCGGTAACCGGATTCGGATCCCAAGGCCCCCTCCGGGAGACGCCCGGTTACGATCCTCTGATCCAGGGCTACAGCGGGTTGATGTCCATCACCGGGCATCCCGGCGGGCCGCCCGCCCGCGCCGGAGCTTCTGTCGTCGACCTCGGCACGGGAATCCTGGTGGCGCTCGGCGTTCTGACGGCACTGCGGGAACGTGACCGAAGCGGCAAGGGGACTCACATTGAGGCTTCCTTGCTGGATACGTCGCTCGGCTGGGTGAGCTATCACCTCTACGGCTATCTGGCGAGCGGACGTGTCCCGGAGCGCATGGGCTCGGGCATTGGCATGATCGCTCCGTATGAAGCTTTTGTCACGAAAGACGGCGAGCTGATGATCGCCGGGGGCAACGAGGCCATCTTCGCGCGGCTCTGCAAGGCTCTGGATCTGAGTGATGTAGCGGCGGACGCGCGGTTTGTTGACAATCCCACTCGGGTAGCTCACCGGGAAGAGTTGCACGAGATCATTGCGGCACGCACGGCGGAGTTGACGACCGCCGAGCTCCGCGCCCTTCTCGAGAAGCATCGCGTGCCCTGCTCGCCGATCCAAGACATCGGCCAGGTGGCGGACGATCCGCAGGTGCAGGCTAGCGGCATGCTCGATCCTTGTCCGCATCCGCGGATTCCGGACTATCGCAACCTGGGATTTCCGCTACGGTTCAATGGCGATCGGCCGGCGCTGAGAAGCGTCCCGCCCCTTGCGGGTGAACACACTTCAGAAGTGCTGGAGGAATTGAAGTACAGCCGCGAGGAGATCGGCTCGCTGGCCGCTGACGGGAGCGTTGTGATGGGTGGAGGCTAACAGAGCCGCGCCCGCAAGGGTGCGGTCGAGATGCCGGAGCGGCAAAGTCGTTCTTCGAACAAGCAGACTGGGCGGGTGCTTGTTAACTTGACCGCGGTCTTCCACCCGCGCCCTGGACTTCCTGCATTCGACCATGTGGGGCATCCATCCTTGCCTGCCATGACTTCGGCCTCCAGGCCCCGCATCCAATAACCCGCGCGATCGGTCACGTAAGAACAAAAAAGGTTTACACTCAATGATTTCAATCACTTACGTCCCACCCCTCCCGCCAAACCAACCGAAAAACCGAACCCCGCCTGCTACAATACAAACGGGAAGCCGCCAAGCAAAAGGTGCCCTTGCCGGGCAGAAAGCTGAGAATTGAGACTCAGAGCCGCGACCGTGAGGGAGCGGTTTCCGCCCCTGCGCGCTCAGTTGGAACAAGAAATGTGGGGACAAGCGACGTGGCGCGCGTCTCCAGACGTGCCGTGTCGCCATTCCTGGCGACATGTCTTTGTCAGCATTACCTCGAAACCCCTGCCGCCCCGGGTCAGCCCGCCCGTCACCGACAAAAACACACAGAATCACAAGAAAAACAACCACTTTGTCAGGGAGATTGACACCGGGACACCCGGCGTCCTCAACTCAAACCATTGAAAACAAAGACACTATACGCCAACACAGCGCACGGGACAGCCAAAACGGCTAAAAATACCCTGAGAGCATGACAAAACCGGACATTTTCTGACATTTTTTAGAGAAACTTTATACCTCAACCGACAACCTCTTTTGTTTCAACGACTTCTTGAGGCCGTGAAAAATGACCTAACAGGCCGGCAGGAAGAGCACAGCCCCCGGGGCCTGAGAAATGTAGAAACTCCAGACCGCGGGCTTCCGCCCGCGGCTCTGATTCTATTCTTGCGGCACTTTTAGCTGTTCGCGTAACCGGCTCAACTCGGTCTTTAGCTCGCTGACGACTTCGGCGTAGGCGGGGTCTTCGTAGACATTCTTATATTCTTTCGGGTCCCTCTCCAGATCGAGCAGTTCCCAGACTGGCTCGCCGCCATACCCGGAAGCGTAGTAGCGGATCAATTTGTAGCGATCCGTTCGAACACCATAATGCAGGGCAACGTTGTGTCCTCGGGGCGGCTCGAAGTAGTGATAGTAGATCGACGACCGCCAGTCCTCGGGCTGCCCGCCCTCGAGAATGGGGCGCAGGCTGCGGCCTTGCATGTCTTCGGGGATCGCAACTCCGGCATAATCGAGGATCGTGGGGGCGTAGTCCACATTGAGAGAGAAGGCGCTGGTTTGGCTGCCGGCCGCGATGGCCGGCGGATAGCGAATCGCGAGCGGGATGCGCAGGGGCTCTTCATACATCAGACGCTTGTCGAACATGAAGTGGTCGCCCAGGAACTTGCCGTTGTCCGAGGTGTAGATCACCATCGTATTGCCGCTGAGACCTTGTTCATCGAGAAAGTCCAGCATGCGGCCCACGTTCTCATCGACGGAAACCATCACGCGCTTGTAGTCCTTGATGTATTGCTGATACATCCACCGCCTTAGCTCGTCGCCTTGAAGGTCGCCCGGGTCCTCCTTGGCCCTGGAGGCGCCCCAGGTTCGCCAGCGGCTGAGCAAGTCGGGCACTAGCCGGTTTGTCGCCATTTGCACCGGCGCGGCGCGGCCGGAGTAGTCGTCGTTGAATGTTTCCGGCTGGGCGATTTGCTCGTCTTCGAATAAGCTTTCGTGCTTGGCGTCGGGCACCCATTCGGCATGAGGCGCCTTGTGGTGATAGAGAAGGAGAAACGGCTTTTCGGGATCACGTTTGCGAATCCAGTCCATCGCCGAATCCGTAATGATGTCGGTCACGTAGCCCTGGTGCTCCTTCTGCTCGCCCATCTCGATGAGGGTGGGGTCGCGATAGCGGCCCTGTCCGGGCAGGACGTTCCAGTAGTCAAATCCAGTCGGCTCGCTCTTGAGATGCCATTTGCCGACGACGGCGGTCTGATAGCCGGCTTGCTGGAGCATTTTAGGGAAGGTGGGTTGGCCGCCGTCAAAGGTGTCTTGGTTGGAACGCTGACCGTTGACGTGGCTGTATTTGCCGGTGAGCAGGACGGCCCGGCTCGGGGCGCACAGCGAGTTGGTGCAGAAACTGTTGCGGAAAAGGATTCCTTCTTCGGCAATGCGGTCCAGATTCGGGGTGGCCGCCCGAGTGCTGCCGTAGGCGGACATCATCTGCGTGGCGTGATCGTCCGTCATGATGTAGATGAAATTCGGTCGCGGCGGGGCTTGAGGGGCGGAGGAACATCCGAGCAGGGCGGCGGCAAAGCAGACGGCGGCAAAACACACAAGGATACGTTTCATGGCTCTTCTATCTTAGCTGGAGACGTGTTGTGGTTTAGTCGCAATACCGTTCACTTAGGGCCTTCAAGCTTCAAGCCCAGAGCCGTTGAGCCGCGAAGCGGCGCAGGATCGTAGCCCAAGGGTGGAGCGAAGCGGAACCCTGGGTCCGAAACCCATCGAGGGAGAAGCCCTGAAGGGGCGGAGGAGCAAACCGGCCCCGTAACGTCTCCGCGGAGAGCGATGTGCGCCGGGCGTTCAACGACGCCTAAGACAAGACCATACGCGCTGCAACAAAAACCGCCCGCGGACCTGCTATGTGACAAGCATTGGGTCTAGCTGTCAAAGGATATTCCCTGACCAGTCCTATTTCTCCGCGTTCGAAGTAAGTGTTACAGCGTGCTTGACGAAACCCGCCGGACGCTGATTTGCGCCCGCGCGGTCACCGTCGCCCAGGTCTTTTCGGGCGGCTTCGGCCAGGGCGCGCAGTTGCTCGACGATGCCGGGATGTTGCCCGGCTACGTTCGTGCTTTCGCCGATGTCCGCGTGAAGGTCGTAGAGTTCCGTAACGGGTTCGTTGATCGTCTTGCCTCGCCGCCGGGAGGTGCGGTTGACGAAAAGCTTCCAGCGGCCCGAGCGAACGGCGCTGAGGTGGCTCATGAAGTAATAGTAATAAGCAGTGTGCGGACTCGGTGGCGGAACCGGCTCGAGCAGAAGCCCCCGAATGTCCTTGCCGTCGATGCGGCGGTCCGTAGGCGTCTCTGCTCAGGCGAGCGCCGCAAGCGTCGGCAGAACATCCATCGACAGGGCCATCTCCCCGCAGGTTGTTCCGGCGGGTATCCTGCCCGGCCAGCGAGCGATGAGAGCGGAACGATGCCCGCCTTCCCAGGTCGTTCCCTTGCCTCCTCGCAAGGGAGCGTTGCTGGCGCCGAAGCGAGTCGCGCGCCCATTGTCGGAGGCGAACAGGACGAGCGTCTTCTCGTCGATGCCCAGTTCCTTCAGTTTCGCCAGGATTTGTCCGGTGGACCAGTCGATCTCCTCTACCGCGTCACCCCAGGGGCCGTTCTTGGACTTGCCCGCGAACTGTTCCGAAGAATACTGAGGCCAGTGCGGCATCGTATGCGGCAAGTAGAGAAAAAATGACTCGTCCTTGCTCTTTTCAAGAAACGCCAGCGCTTCCTCGGTGTATCGCTGAGTGATGAGGCGCTGGTCGGGTTCTTCTTCAATCACCTGTTCGTCGCGCAGCAGCGGCAGCGGAGGGTATCCGTAGGGCTCGGGGCGTGAATCGTGCCCCATGTCATTTGAGTAGGGGATACCGAAGTAGGAATCGAAACCCTGACGTGTCGGCAGAAACTCTTTCTGGTCGCCGAGGTGCCATTTGCCGACGATCGCGGTGCGGTAGCCGGCTGACTTGAGGACCTCGGCGATTGTGACTTCGTCTGAGTGAAGCCCCTCCTGGTTTCCTGGGAATAATACCCACTGTCCCTTCTCGCTTTCATCCAAACCCACGCGGCGTGGATAACTCCCTGTCAGGAGCGAGGCGCGTGACGGCGTGCAGACGTTCGCGGAGACGTAGAAGTCGGTGAACTTGCGTCCCTCGGCGGCCATGCGGTCGATATTGGGCGTGCGGTGCAGCTTCGAGCCGAACGCTCCGACATCGCTGTAGCCGAGATCATCGACGAAAATCAGAACGACGTTTGGCTCGCCGGCCGCAACGGCCGGCAGTGCCGCTGTGAGGAGCAGGGATGTGAGCAGGACGATGGTTCGCATGATTTGAGCGGATACTTTCTGGGTTCAAGCGCCCGTCCGGGCGCCAAGGGTCAGCGAGCCGGACCTAAAACGTCGCGATGGGATTCAGCGGCGAGCCGGTGCCGCGGCCGACGGGAATGGGCGCGGCGGTTAGCAGAAACTCCCAGCGATTGCGGCGGCGGCACTCCGCCGCCAGGTCTTCCAAGTCGCAGTTGTCAAAAATCGGCGTACCGAAGGCGACCAGCATCAATTGATGGATAGGCGAGCCGACACCTTCGACGCCCGAAGGTTGTACGTCGCTCGAAGCGTCGGAGCCGATCATCGCAATGTCCCGCTCGCGCAGCCACTTCGCCGAGGAAGCGTAGAGGCCCGCGGATTTCTCCGACGCCGCCCAAGGGCCCTTCTCGTCCCGCAGCTTCCAGCGGCCCGTGTAGATGAAGACGACATCGCCCGCCTCGACCTTGAAGCCCGCTTCCTTTTCCCAGGCCGCCAGGTCCTCGGGGTAGATCGGCGTCCCCGGTTCGAGATAGTCGACGCCTTTGAGCTTGGGGATGTCCATGAGAATCCCCTTGGTGAAAATTCCGGTCTTGAAATTGGGTATCGCCAGATGGGGCGTCCCGTCTTCTTTCACCTCGGCGATCTCGAAGCCGTTGTAGGACTCGCCCTGGTAAGACATGTGGGTCAGCGAGTCCATATGGGTGTGGGCAAAGCCGTGATAGCCGACCGTATACTCGTCGCTGACGAACTGCCCGCCGGCCAATTTGTCTCCCGTGTTGAGCATGCGGTGTACAAACGGGCGCGGGTTGTCGGGGGCTTCTTCCTTCTCGACGTTACGCGCCAGCGATACGGAGACGCCGTCTTGGACCAGCGCCGCGGCTTGCTTGCGCTTTTCCGGGGTGATGAGGTTGACCGTGCCGATCTGGTCCTCGGGACCCCAGCGGCCCCAGTTCGAGAGGTCGCTCATCCAGGCGTCCACGGTGGCTTTGGTGACGGTCTCGCGGGTTTGGCCGGCGGGTCCGCAGGCAAGGAAGACGGCGATGACGGCGGAGGTCGCAATGAGTGCGGCGAGGATCTTTTTCATGACGAAAACGATCGTAGCAGAATGCGGCGGGTCCGCGCTAACTGCCGGCTAAACCGAGATCCGTCCGTCAGGAATCTGACTGTTTGCGGAAGCCTTTTGAGAACCCGTAGCGCAGGGCTCGTAAGAGACCTGCGTTCTTGAATTCCGTTTGCCCGCGGGGTGCAGCGTGACAAAGGCCGCGGGTCTCTCCGAGACCCGCGCTACGGGAGGTGGACAAGAATAACGGGACTCGCCGCGCGCTAAGCCACGAGTTCAGTGATCAGCTCGCCGCCGGTCTGGCTGAGTTGCTTGTCGCGGCCTTGAGCGAAGTAGGTGAGCTTGGCGTCGTCGAGGCCCAACAGGTGCAGCAGGGTGACGTGCAGGTTCTTGATGGGATGAACCACCTCGATCGCGGTGCGGCCGGTCTCGTCCGTCGCCCCGACGATCTTGCCGCGCGGAGCGCCGCCGCCCGCCATCCAGAATGCCATGGCCGGGGCGTTGTGATCGCGGCCCCAGGCTTTCCCCGCTCCCCGGATTCCGTTGTCGGGCGAGCGGCCGAACTCTCCCGCCCAAACGACGAGGGTTTCCTCCAGCAGGCCGGTGCGCTTGAGGTCTTTCAGCAGCGCGGCGATGGGCTGGTCAATGGCTTCGACACGGGCGCCATGCGCCTTCTCGATGTAGTCGTGCGAGTCCCAGCCGCTGACCCCGATTTGGACGAAACGCACGCCCCGCTCGACCAGCCGCCGCGCCAGCAAGCAGCGCCGTCCGATCGAGTCGATGCCGCTGTTGTCGCTGCCGACGCCGTAAAGCTGGCGGGTCGATTCCGGCTCGGCGTCAATGTCGATGGCGCCGGGCATCTCGGCCTGCATGCGGAAGGCCAGCTCGTAGCTCTCGATCCGCGCGGCGAGTTCAGCGTGTTCCGGATGCCGCTCCCCGTGCCGCCGGTTCATCTCGCCGAGAAAATCGAGGGTGGCCCGCTGCTGCTGCTCGCTCACATATTCAGGCGGGTTCATGTCGAGGACGGGCTCGCCTTGGGCTCGAAGCGGAGTGCCTTGGTAATAGGCCGGCAAGAACCCGTTCGACCAGTTGGCCGCGCCGCCCTGGGGATAGGCCAGGTCCGGCAGCACCACAAATCCGGGAAGATTTTCGTTTTCGGTCCCCAGGCCATAGGTGACCCAGGAACCCATCGCCGGGTCTCCGCCAAAGCGGTTCCCGGTGTTGAGGTGGTAAAGCGCCGTGGGATGATTCACCGAGGTCGCCTGCAGGCCGCGGTAGAAGCAAACGTCGTCCACGCAATCCGCGAATCTTTCGAACGAGGCGTTGATCTCGATTCCCAGCTTTCCAGCGCGCCGAAATTCAAAGGGGCTGCGGACGAAGTAGCGCTTGCCCGTGTTCATCGATGCTTCGAACTTGTTGCGCTCCTTGACGAACTCCGTCATGTGCAGATCGGCGAGTTTCGGTTTGGGATCGAAGGTGTCAATGTGGCTGGGACCGCCCTCCATGAGAAGGAAGATGCAGTTTTTCGCCTTGGCGGGATGATGCCCCTGCTTGGGGGAGAGCACGCCGGCCCGGGCGCTCTGTTGCTGGAGCATCGCCGAGAGGGCGACCGTGCCGAGGCCCATGCCGGCGTTGAAGAGGAACTCGCGGCGCGAGGGCTGGGCGGTAAGAATTTTGCTCGGTCGTCTCATCGCGGATAGGATTGCCTGATTCCGTCTTTAGTATTCAATCCTTTTTCTAGTATACGTAGGCGAATTCGTTCGAGTTGAATAGCGCCAGCGCCAAGTCCGCGAGCGCCCGCGTCTCCGCGCTGACTTCACTGGGATGCGGGTTGTGCTCATAGGTTTCGGTGATCAGCGGCTGGACGAACTCGAATTTCTCCCCGGTCAGCTCGCTCGTGATCATGCCGACGACCGGAGGCGGCTCGGTTCTCGGATTCGGGCGGCTGACGGCATGGTGCAGTTGCATCTTCTCGATATGCCTCTGGGTTAGCTGCCGCTCTTGTTCGGCTGGCGCGCGCCCATAGGCAAGCTGGAATGCCCGGTCGATTTGCCCCTCCAGAGAAGACGCTTCTTTCTCGATGCGTTGAGCCATGATGAGGGCCATCTCGTGCGACTGTTCGCTGTTAAGCAGCGTGAACGCCTGAGTCGGCACGGTCGAGGACTCGCGGCTCTCGCACGTCAAGTCCGGGTTGGCGCCGTTGAAGATCTCGATCATCGGGTCGATCAAACTGCGCTGCTGGAAGCTGTAGATCGAGCGCCGGTTTCGCCGCCGCCTCTCCGGCTCCGGCAGATAAACAGGACGCAAGGTGCCCATGGCGTGGCGCGGCTGCCGCGCCACATCCGCGTTGATTTGCGGATAGGTGCCCGGACCGCCGCGGGAGCCGCTTAGCTCCCCGGCGACGGCCAGCATGGCGTCACGCAGCTCTTCGGCTTCCAGCCGGCGCGGCGAAAATCGGGCGAGGTATAGGTTTTCCGGATCCTTCTGTTGAAGCTCTTCGAGGTCCGGGTGTTGCGCCGATCGCTGGTAGGCCTCCGAGTAAACAATCACGCGGTGGACCGCCTTGACGCTCCAGTCATGCTCGATGAAAAAGTTGGCCAGCCAGTCGAGCAGCTCGGGATGCGCCGGCTTCTTGCCCATCTTGCCGAAGTTGTTGGCGTTGGCGGCGAGGCCCCGTCCGAAGTGGTACTGCCAAATGCGGTTGACCATCACGCGCGCGGTCAAGGGATTGCCCGGGTCCGCGATCCATTTAGCCAGGGCCGAGCGGCGGCCGCCAACCGTCGACGGGATCTCGGGCGGGGAAAGCCGGGAGTAGCGCTCCACGGCTTCGAGCACGCCCGGCGTGACCTTCTCGCCCGCGGCCTGGACGTCTCCTCCGGTCAGGACGTGCGTCTGGGTGTTCTTGTAGTCGGCGGCTTTCAGATAGCTCTTGGCGCCGCCCGCGACATCGTTCCATTCATCGACGAGCCCGCTGCTCACCGCTGTCGCCAACGGCTCGAAGCGTAACGCCGACTCCCTGTGCATCGTTGCCTGTTTGCGCAGCAGCTTGAGGGCCTCGGCTTCGTTTCCCTCCAAGTACCGCTGCAGGACGCCGCTGGAAGCGCTCGCGGCGAATTCCTTTCCGCGATCGGCGGCGAGGCGAACCCGGGCGCGGTCGGTCAGCTCCTTCTGGCGCCGCACGAGATCGGAGAGCAGGGTGGCATAACGTTTTCGTCCTGCCTCGAAACCGTCGGTTGACTCGAAGGCCTGGAAGGGCAACGGACGCCGCGCGAAGGCAGTGGTCGAAAAGACCGCCTGCAGGCGGTAGTAGTCCTTGGTGGGGATCGGATCGAACTTGTGGTCGTGGCAGCGGGCGCAACCGAGCGTCAAACCCAAGAACGACTGGCCCACGTGGTGAGTGACGTCATCCAGGAAAAGCTGCCGGGTGACGGCGGCGACCGCCATGCCCGTGTGTTCCCAGGGGCCCGTGCGCAGGAAGCCGGTCGCGATAATCGCTTCGGGGTCATCGGGGAAAAGCTCGTCGCCGGCAATCTGTTCGAGGATGAAGCGCTTGTAAGGCTTGTCGTTGTTGAAGCTCCGGATGACGTAGTCGCGATAGCGCCAGGCGTTGGGGCGCTCGAAATCATTCGAGTAGCCGGCCGTGTCGGCGTAGCGGGTGACGTCGAGCCAGTGCCTGCCCCAGCGCTCACCGTAGCGAGGAGAGCCGAGCAGCCGCTCGACAAGATTCTTGTAGGCTGCATCGGACGTGTCGGCGAGGAACGATTGGACTTCTTGCGGCGTGGGCGGCAGGCCGGTCAGGTCGAAAGTGACGCGGCGAATCAGCGCCAACTTATCGGCCCGGGGAGCAGGCGTGAGCGACTTCTCGGCAAGCTTTGCCAGCAGGAAGGCATCGACAGGCGTGCGGACGAGGGCCGGATCGGCGCCATTCCTTGGCGGAACGATGCTTGGCGGCACGACTTTTGCTAGTGGCCGGAACGCCCACAGGTCTTCCTCGGCGTAGTCCCACTTGCGGGCTGATTCAACGGTTGCGTAGGAAGCGCCGGCGGCGATCCACTCCCGGAAAGCTTGCCGGATCCGTGGGGGCAACTTTTTCTCCTCGCCCCCCGGGGGCATCTTGAGTTCACCGGTTTGCTCGATCGCTTTCAGCAGCAGGCTGGAATCGGGATTGCCGCTGACAATCGCGGGACCGCTCTCTCCACCGCTTGTAGCCGCTTCGCGAGACGTCAGGTCCAGCTTGGCGAAGGTGTTCGCTTCGCCGTGGCAGCCGAAACACTGCTGCTTGAGCGTCGGCTGAATGAGGTCGCGAAACAGCTCCTCGCCGGACGGCGCAGCCGTGGCCAAGCCGGCGAGGGCACAAGCGAAAGTAAACAATCGCGGAAGCATTTTGACAGTGCGGCGCTGTTCGCTAGAGCAGCAGGCGCGGCCAACATCGCCCGGCCATAATCGGAAGGATCGAGAGTCAACGGTCACACTCTAAGATTAGTCTATACCGGCGCGGAAGATCGAGGCTGCGTCGAAAAGACCCCGGATCAGGGAACCGACGTTGTTTTCCTGTTCAGATACCTGTCCCAGTAGACGCCGAGCAAGCGATTGAGTGGGGAGACGCCCTTCCTGGTCCAATGTAACACCTGAATTATGCACAGATTCACTTTGCGAGTGTGGCTGCGTTCGTAGCGGGTTGGCGGTCGTCGTGAGGTGGTAGCTCGGCAACTGGTCTTTTGGCTTCTCCGTCCCCGGTTTCCCTTCCCGCCCAGATTCCGCGTCGTCAAAACCTCGCTCGGAAGTGACGTGTTTCCAGTGCGTTACGGCTAGTGCATAAAATTTTATGCATAGCGCATAGCCAGGCTCTCAGATCAGCGCCCTCCCGACCACCGGCAGAAAGCCGCCGTAGGGAGTCGGCTTCTTGCCGCGGAAGTGGTAAGGCGTCGAAGCCCCGATTTTATTGGGTCGCGAGGCCGTCACGGCTGGGCCTTGTTGGACGGGCCTTTGGGAGCTATGCTGTTTTCGTCTGGTAACCATGTGGGTGACCTCCTTGGGGTTGGCTGGCGAAGCTGGGATCTTTGCCAGCCTACCTTTTTACCCCATGTTTTCGGGGGTTCCCAATGGTCCCTTGCGGCTCAGCCCTCCTCAGGTCCACGCCGCAGTGCATAATTCAGGTAACACGGTGCCCGTCCCGAAGCAGAGGCCGCAATACAAGAAGTAAAGAAGATGAAACGGTATGGCGGTAATTGTAAAGAAGAGATCATGCTTGCGCGTAAGAAACGCGTATAGCTTGGCGTTGATCGCGAGAACGACACCCAGCAATGCCAACGGGGCCAGCGCCAACGGATCCAACGGCCAGTGCGCCAGCAAGAACGCAACCGCCGTGATAGCAGCAGCGGCGGACAGTCCGGACACAAACTTGCTGGACCGCGCGTGCCGACCGGCTTGGAGGCGGTAGCGCTGCAAGATAATTGCGGCCAGGCCGGCCATAACCCCCGGGATCAGATGCAGAATGTCGAGAGCGGAAGCAAGTACCACCGACGCCGTGAATCCCCCTGCTAACTCCATGGCGGTCATGCCAAGACTGGGCCGAGGCCGGCGGTAGAGCCGGTAATTGGCGACGATCAAGTAGCTCACGAGAAGCAAAGGTTCCAGGAATTGGCCTCCGAAACGGAGACTAGCGGCCACACTGGAAAGCAGTGCCAAATAAACCAATACGACACTGACACGCTGGGAAGTCTTGACGTTCAAATCCGCGGGCGCGTCCCGGTGACGAAGAATCAACTCGCTCCATGGGATGCCCCGCTGGAAGATATCAGTCTTAAGGACATCCAGGATTGTCCATTTCTTGAGGTGTTTGACCCTCAGATTCTTGTCCAGCCGAATCGATCGATTTTCGGCCTTCAAACGGTAGCCGAACTCGATGTCTTCTACCGAGGGACGCCGGTATCGCTCGTCGAACCCCCCGCAGCCAAGCAGCACCTCGCGCCGAATGGCGCCGCAGCCGCTCCAGAACGTGGAAGCATCCTCGCTGGCGTGCTGATGAACGAAATGATGCAAGAGATTCCGGTACTGAGAAAGGAAGTCGGGCTGTCCGGGCTGATCGTCGTAGGAGCCGATGACGGCGTCTGCTAGCGGTTCGTCATCAAAGCGGTCAATCACGCGCTGCACCGTGTCAGGCGCTACGCAAACATCGGCATCGAGGAAAAGCAGGAGGTCGCCGCTTGCTTCGGCGATTGCCCGGTTCCGCGCAGCCGCGGGACCCGTATTCACTGAGTTGCGAATTACCCGAGCCCCGCCGTTTTCGGCGACCGCTGCCGAGTCGTCCGTTGAGGCGTCGTCGATGACGTTGCACTCGTAATTGGAGCAGGTCGACGACGCCAGGCTGGCCAGGCAGTGTTTTAGGTGATCCGCCGCATTGTAGACGGGAATAATGACCGATACCAACGGACGGTCTAGAGAAACTTCCTTCAATTCCCCAGTGTAAGAAAGCATACCGAGCTTTTCAAGTGAGGGGCTGTTTTGTCGGCCTAAATTGGTTCTGAAACAGGGCGTCAAGATAGGGTGATACGTTCGGTACGGGGTATGCGGGGCGGTCTCCGAGGCGGAGCGGATGGCCGGGTAGTATAATCGAACGACTCCGCGGCGGTACAGAGCGAATTCGCATGGCGAAAGTGTCAATCATCATGCCCGTATTCAACGAAGTGGGCTCGGTCGAGAGCACGGCCGCCGCGATTCGGCGGAAGGTTGACGGCGTTCTCGAGGATTGGGAGCTGATCATCGTCGACGACGGCTCTTCGGACGGGACGGACCAAGTCGTCGGCCGGATCAGTGATGAGAACGTGCGAGTCCTTCGCCATTCCGTGAACCGAGGCTACGGAGCGGCGCTCAAGACGGGAATCCTCTCCGCACGCCATGAGCTTGCCTTGATCATCGACGGGGACGGCTCCTATCCAGTTGAGCCGGTGCCGGATATGGTCGCGGCGATGCAAGATAAGGACATGGTCGTAGCCGCCCGCAATCGGGCGTCAGCTAGCCAAGACCTGCTCCGGAGATTGGCGAAGGCCCCGATCCATTGGCTGGCGAACTACCTGGTTGGTCAGAAAATCCCTGATTTAAACTCGGGTCTGCGGATTTTTAGCGTCGATCTGGCGAAGAAGTTCCTCCACATCCTTCCCAACGGATTCTCCTTCACATCGAACATCACCCTAGCCTTGCTGTCGGAGGGTTACCGGGTGGAGTATCTCCCCATCGCGTATCACAAGCGGGCCGGGCGCTCGAAGGTACGGCCATTCCGCGATGGCCTCAACTACTTCATCCTCGTGGTGAGGATGATTCTCCTCTACAACCCTCTCAAAGTGCTGGCGCCGGTCGCCGCCCTTTTTTTTACAGGCAGCATCGTCACCTTGGTCTACGACATCGCGGTGCTCGAGAACCTAACGGACAAATCCGTGATCTTCTTCACTGCCTCGGTTCAAGTCGCTCTTCTGGGGCTTCTTGCGGACCTCATCAACCGGCGAGCTTCCCGATAGAGCCGGTATGTTGCGTCTGGAACCTTCCTAGCCCAGCCCCAGCAGCCTGTCGACGCGCTGGCTGATGTCGGCCAGGTAGTCCCGGTCACCGCCGCGCAGCTCGACCGTTGCGTTGCCGGTGAATCCGGCGTCAGCGAGGGATTTCCTTACCTCTTCCCAATTGATGTCTCCTTCACCGAGGTTGACGAACTGGCGTGTCTGGCGGACGTAGTCCTTCAGATGAACCTTGGCGATGCGCTTGCCGACTTGGCGAACCCAGTGTTGCGGCACGCCGTAGTGGACCATGTTGCCTACGTCGACGTAAGCCTGCACGAGCGGGTTGTTGAATTCGTCGATGTATTGCACAAAATCGCGGGCCGTCAACAAGAACTTGTTCCATACCTCCTCGATCGCGATAATGACGCCTGTCTTCTCGGCCAGAGGGAGAAGTTCTCGGATTTTCTTCTGTGAACGCTCCCAAGCCTGTTCGTAGGTTGTGTCGTCTCGTACGACCGCGGGCACCAGCAAGACGGCGTCCGCGCCGTAAAGCTTGGCTTGATTGAGCGACAGCTCCATGCCCTGCATGCTGGTCTGGACCTCTTTCGGGTCGGGGCTCGACAGCGGGTATCTCCAATGAGCCTGGTTCATCACGGAATGGATTCGCAGGTCTGCCTGATCGGCGGCTTTTTTGATCTTGACGGCTTCGTCATTGGAGTCGACCGTGCGAACCTCCATTTCGTGAAATCCGACATCGACTGCCAGCTTGAACTGGTCCAGATAGGACAATTCTTTCGGGAGCATCGAGATCAGGATGGATTTCTTGATCCGCCCCCCGTCTGGAGCGGCGCTCAATGCTGCCGTGAATGCCGCCGCCGGCAGTCCGGCGGCCGTGCCGAGAAACTTACGCCTCGTTTGCATTTGGATTTGCCTCCGATCGAGCGATGCGGATTAACCAGATCCGATCACCCGGCGCCAATTGCTTGGACATTGCGTGTACTGGTTGTAGGCTAACACCGGTACGCCAAGGCGTGCTAGCCGGCATTGCTCAGTGCGCCTTTTCGGCGCCACGGGCTAATTTCCGGTACCGCTCCGCGGCTCGGAATGGAGGGGAGCCAAAACTCAGCCCAGCAGGGCGGCGATCTTGGCGGCGGTGTTGAGGGAGGATTCGAAGATCGGATCTTTTTCCAATACACGCAGTTCTTCGCCCAGCAGGGAGCCGTCTTGGCTAGGGGGGAACCAGACGCGCATTCCGACGGGTTTGGAGTTGACGGCTTCGACTTGAACCTCGAGGTGGTCTTCTTCCCGCTCGAGGGTGACGCGGACCGGCTCTTTGCCTTCCGAGGCCAGCTCCAAGCGGGCTAGGCGGCTGCCGGCTCCACCGTCTCCGGCGCAACGGAAGCTTACTCGGGCTTCAGCTCCGGCATGGCTGAGGCGAAGCACGGGGTCCTCGCCCGCCGACACGGACGCTCCTGTCCACTTCCATCCGAAAGAATTCACCAGCCACCCGGCCATCAGGAAGACGGAAGCCGGGATTCCCTCATCGGCGTTGGCTCGATAGGAGACGATGATGTCGCGGAAGCCGGCGACACGGCAGCGGCAGGCGGGATTCTCGAAGGCCTGGGCGACCATCTCGCGCCAGCGCGTGAGGCGGGTCCAACTCAGGTCCGTTGTGACGTCCCCGGAGACGTGTTGCGCCAAGTGCGACAGAGCCTGATCGGGGCGGCGAAACTTCTCAATGTCCATGATGACCCGGGGGGCCAGCTCTCTCAGCTCGCGAAACGCGGGAGAACGGAACGCCCGTTCGCCGCGGCACCACAGAACGGCCGGCAAATCAGGCACGATCAGGGGAAGCAATACGGAGGGAAGCTCCGTTAGGCTTGCCTCCGAAGCTTCAACCTCGATCTGTTCGCTGCAGATCTGCTGCCGGCGCCCCATGGGCATCCAGCAGTGCGCGCGAACGTCCGCCTCGAGACGATCGCTGTCACCGGCCGAAACCCGCACGACGATGGCACGACTGGGGTGGGTCTGCATCAGCTCGGCCAGCGCCTCGGATACGTCGGCCGCGTTCTCCTCGGCGTCGGCGAGGACGACCAGGGTCAGTGAGCATGCCCGCACGAGGGCGCGTTCGTCGCCCTCGGATTGCTCGGCTAGATCGGACCACAGGTGGTCGATCTGCTGGGTCAGGAGGGCGGGGTCGATGGGCATGTGTTTAGGGGCTCTAATCGTCAGTTTAACGTTCGTCCGCGGTTTTGCTGGGTGGCGTACGCGCAAGCGCTTAGGTGATTGGACCCCTCCCTGACGCGGACGAGCCGCAACCAAAAGGGGGAGTGTGGCCGCTGGCGGATGAGGCGCGTCGAAGCGGCTAACCCCTCCCTGACGGTCGGGGCTCTGAATCTTCGTCCCGAATTTCTCGCGTGTCTCGACAAGAATTTCAATTCGCGCGAACTCACGGCTTGCGCCAGGTGTTCTCGGCGTGCCCGAGCATTTCTTCGGCCTCCTCGGGGCCCCAACTTCCGCCGCGGTAGTTGGGAAAGCGCTGTTTGGTGTTCCGCCAGACTTCGAGGATCGGGTCGACCGCGGCCCAGGAAGCCTCCACCATGTCCTGTCTTGTGTAGAGCGTCCCGTCGCCCACGATGGCGTCGATCAAGAGGGTTTCGTAGGCTGTGGGTTCGTGTGCTCCAAAGCTGCTGCCGTAGTGGAAGTCCATTGAGACGCCGCGCAACTGCATGCCTTCGCCCGGTTTTTTGGCATCAAAGCGAATGGAGATGCCTCCCGCGGGCTGAATCCGAAGAATCAGCAGGTTCGGCGTTTGGACTGGGTTTTGAGCGGCGAACAGCGCGTGGGGCGCGGCCGCGAACTCGATCGAAATTTCCGAGACGCGTTTGGGAAGGCGCTTGCCGCTGCGAACATAGAAAGGAACGCCGGCCCAGCGCCAGTTGTCGACGTAAAAAGTAGCCGCGGCGTAGGTTTCGGTTTGCGAGTTGGGATCGACTCCTTCCTCCTGGCGGTAGCCTGGCAGCACCTGCCCGCCGACTCCGCCGGGACCATATTGGCCCGCGACGGCTTGGGTTAGCACGTCGTCGTGTGACAGCGGCCGGATGGATTGCAGCACCTTGGCCTTCTCGTTTCGGACCGCTTCGGGCTCGAACCGCGCGGGCGGCTCCATGGCCATCGTCGCCATGACTTGCAGCAGATGGTTTTGGATCATGTCGCGCAAGGCGCCCGATTCTTCGTAGTAGCCGCCTCGCCCTTCGACTCCGATCGATTCCGCCGCCGTGATCTGCACTTGCCGGATGTAGTGGCGATTCCAGAGCGGCTCAAAGATGCCGTTGGCGAAGCGGAATGCCAGGATGTTCTGAACCGTTTCCTTCCCGAGGTAATGGTCAATACGGTAGATCTCGGACTCGTCGAAAACGGTCTGAACCTCGGCGCTCAACTCGTGGGCGCTGCCGAGGTCGTGCCCGAAGGGTTTCTCGACGACGAGCCGCCGCCATCCTCCGCGAGAGGACTTTGCCAGCCCGGCGGCCCCGATCCGGTTGGCGATGGGAGCGTAAAGGCTGGGCTGGGTGGAAAGGTAGAAAAGAACGTTGTCGCCGGTGTGGCGGCTTTCGGCGATTTCATCCAGCAGGCCGCGAAGCCGCTCGTAATAGGCAGGGTCCTTGACGTTGCCCGGCAGATAGTAGAGGCCCCGTGAGAAACCCTCCCAGACCTCTTCGTCGAACTCGCCGTTTTCGAGAAACTCCTGGACGGCGGCCTTCATACGGCCGCGGAAGGCCTCGTGACTCAGTTCGGTGCGAGAGTTACCCACGACCGCGAAACCCGCCGACAGGCGGCGGTCACGAGCAAGACTGTAAAGGGCGGGGAGGAGCTTGCGCTTCGTCAGGTCGCCGTTGGCGCCGAAGATCACGGCGGTGCATTCGGGGACGCGGCGCTCGAAGCGCAGCGGATCGAGAAAAGGGTTGATGTTGGGGACCGCGCCGGTGTCAGCCACTGGGGTCCGTGCTTCCTCGATTGTTGTCGACAAGATTCACCTGGAAGAAGAGGTTCGCCTCAGCAGCGGGTTACCACTCGTTGTAGGCGCTTCCATCCAGCCCGATTCGTTCCGAGCCGCTTTTGATGTCAAAAACCCCGGATTCACCGGTTGGGCCCACATCGGTGATCACCTCCCAGGAGTCGCTCGATTCCGTAAACGGATCTATCGGCACTTGACGCAAATAGCCTTCAAATACGAGGTCCTCGAGCGTTTGCGGGGGTGCTTCCTTGTCATATGTGTAGTGATCGATCACGGAGCGCATGGTGAACAGGTTGCTTTTGAGAACACTTTCCTTTGCCCGAATCATCGAGGTTGTGTACATCGGCACGGCGATCGACAGCACCGTCAGCACGATAGCCATCACGACCATCACTTCTATGAGCGTAAAACCCCGGCGGGGGCTGTGCCGATTACCACTCACTGTATCGTGTCCCATCCAATGCGATATCCATGCTCGTGGTGAAAACGTCGAAAACGTTGCCACCGCCCCAGTTCATGGCTTCGGGGTCATCTTGCACCGCGCGCATTCCCCAGTTGGTTGTCTTGGTGATCGGATCGATGGGGATACGGCGGAGAAAGCGAATCTTCTGCTCTTCGCCATCATCGGAGCGCCGGCCGTCCTGTGAGCCGAATCCGGAGCGGCCGCCCATGCCGCCGCCGCGGGAGCTGCCGCCCATGCCGCCACTGCCGCCAAATCCTCCGCCGCCTATGCCGCCGCCGCGGGAGCTTCCGCCCAAGCTGCCACCGGCGCCGAATCCGCCCCCGCCCATGCCGCCGGAGCGGTTACCGAAGCCGCCGCCCCGGCCGGCACCACTTCGGGACCGGTTACCGAGTGAGTTAGCGGGCTGGCCGAAGCCTTGCTGCCCGCCCATGCCGCCCATCCCTCCCATGCCGCCCATCCCCCCTGCTTGCATCGGGATTCCCTCGACGAGCAGCTCCAGGCTGGGGGGATAGCCGTAGGTGTCCGGGTCGAATTGGCCCAGCTTTCCGGCGTCGGCCGCGTCCTTGTGGCGGTCGATTGCTCTGCGGATCTCGGCGAGCGCTATGCGAAGCTGGCGCTCCCGCTCCCGCTGGATCTTGATATGGGCCAGAGGCAGAGCGATCGTTGAGAGGATCAGCAGAATGCTGAACGAGACGATCAACTCGATCAGAGTCAGTCCTTTTTGACGGCTGCGGCGAGTCATGCTCCGATCCGAATTACTCTGGCGAACGGGTGACTAGTCCTCGATTGCCTTACCGCCACGGGACGCCTCTTAGCTCCAGCGTGTTTGTGGCGGCTTCTGATTTCATTATCGAACGTTGACACTCAACTGCGCGGGAGCAATTCTTACTGGCTGGCCGGTCGCGTCCCTTGAGCCCGCGGGGCTGACCCGAAGAGTCATTTCACCCGCGGCAATGCCTTCGATCGTGAGCGTGACAACGAGGCCCGCGCCATCGACTCCACCCGTCCCTGGGAAGCGCGAGGTGTTGATTGCCGCTTGGCCGACTTCGTTGCGAATGTTCCTGGAGAAGATCAGGTCCTGACCGTCGCCTTGAAGAAATGTTCCCTTGACAATGTCGGCAAGGCGAACCAGCTTGGGGTCGAATCCGAAGCGCAGCGGCAGAGCGAATAGCTGATTGGCGTTGTCGACGAAGACATTGACGGCGACGGTTTCGCCGACGCCGACTTGCGGGTTTGCCGGTTCAAAGCGCAAGGTTGGCGCGGCTCCGGGAGTTGGAGCCGGAGCGGCGGCGGGCGCCGGTGTTGCCGGCTGTGTTTGAGCGGGCGGCGCCGCCGGCTCTGGCTGAGCGGGCGCCGCCGGAGCAGCCGTGGCCGGTGTTGTTGGAGTTGCAGCAGCCGGAGCCGTTGGCGGCGTTGCCGCTGGGGCGGCTGCTGTTGGTGCGGCTTCGGCAACCGTCTCGGTGTCCGGTTGGGCGCCCTTGAGGCCTACCGGCGGCAGAGCGGGCTTGTCGTTTTTCTGAGACTCGTAGCGGATGCGGTAGGTCTGCTCGGTACCGGACGCGACCTCTTGCAGGTTGACGCTACGGATGTCGGGAAGCCGCACGATGTGCGGGATCAGCACGATAAGAATCTCGTTTTCTGAAAGCTGCGTATCCGTGCTGCTAAAGAGGCGGCCCAAAATCGGGATCTCACCCAAAAAGGGGACCCCCGACTTCGTCTTGAAGAGCTGCGATTGCATGAGGCCGCCCAGGATGCTCGCTTCCCCGTCTCGAATGCGGACGTCGTGGACGACCCGCCGTTGTCCGATGATCGGCTGCGAGATTCCGCCGATTTCGACGAAGTCTCGCACCGTCGAGATCTCAACTTCCACATGCATGGAAACTTCCGAGTTGCTGTGAATCTTGGGTGTCAGATCCAGTACGACACCCACGTCGGTGAAGGTGAACTGGGTATTCGCGATAAGGCCGCCGCCGATGCCGCCGACGCCGCCGACGCCGGCCCCAAAACTTCCAGTGGCAATCGGAATGCGGTCGCCGATGCGCAAGCTGGCCTGAAAATTATCCGCTGCCCGAATGCGGGGAGATTGCAGCAGCCGCGTGTCGGAGCTGCTGAGCAAAGCCGTGAGCTGAGCTCCCGGCAGGGTGGTTGACCAATCGCTGCTGCTCAGGTTGCCTAAGTCACTGAGTGGTACGGAGCCATCCGCGGCGCCTACGCCCGCGCCGGTAAAGCTGACGGGGAAGCTCAATCCGTTGGCTCCGCCCGAAACCGGGGTGATGCCGAGTTCGCGGCTTCGGGTTTTGCTGGTTTCCAGCACCAGCACGTCGATGATCACTTCCGGCCGCGCCTTGTCGATGTCGTTGATGACCTTCTCCGCCAATGCGATCTTGTCGGCCGAGCCGCGCACGATCAGTGCGTTCATGGAGTTGACCGCGAACAGGCGGCGGATGTCGGTCAAGCCTCGAATCGCTGTCGCTACTTCTTGTAATTCTTGGGGTGTGGCGGCATTCGTCAAGTAGAACGTCTTGACGACCTCTTCCTGGTAATCGCGGCGTTTATTCGTGTTGTCGTTGGTGACGAAGATGGCGTTCGCCGTGAGCGGTTTCCAGTAGGCTTTGGCAATGAGACTGGCGTAGTCGAGAGCTTCGTGGAGGGTCGCGTTCTGGATCTCGAGCGTAATCTCCTCTTCTTCAAACTCAGAATCGAACAGGACATTGATGCCGGCCAATTTGCCGATGGTTTCAAAGACGACTTTACTTTCCTGCTTGGGAATGTTGAGGTTGATCGGCTCGGTGGAGATGGGCTTCAGTTGCGGGAGGCCCTTGAGTCTCCCTACCTTGCGCTCGCGAGCCAGCCGGGCTCGTTCGAGCGGGCTTGACCCCACGGGTACATCCGAATCGGTTTCCCCTTTTTCCTTTTGCCTCTCGCGCTCCTCGAGCATTTCGATGGTCCGCCTGCTCTCCTGCGAGGCCACGGTCGAGGCTGGGTCGATTTCCACCGCCCGCTGGAACTCAGCCAGCGCATCCTCGAGATTTCCGTCGTTACGAATTTTGCGGCCGTAGCTGACGTGCGCCTGCCCGGCGACAAAGGTCATTCGCCGCACGGAGAGCAGATAGCCTTGGTGTCCCGGATGTTCGTTGAGGGCTTGTTCAAAAAGCGCCAGCGCGTTGTCGTAATCCCGGACGAACTCGGCCTGGCGGGCTTGGTTGTAGAGCTTTTTCGCTTTACGGGAGCCGGCCTGGGCGGGCGCCGCGAGGGTGAGCGCGAAAGCCAGCAGCACCATGGCTGAGAGGATACATTGCGGCGAATTTGATGCGGCAAGCCAGAGCCGTTGCAGGCCGTGAAAAAATTGGCAGAGCCCGTTTCGCGCCGATGTGGCGTGTTGATTCCGCCGGGCTTCGGCCGGCGGCGCTCGGTGCGGCCCCCATTCTTTCCCAGCCTCGTGGACCTGAGGCGTAAAACATGTCAACCTAAAACAGGCGAGCCGAGCCTGATGCTGACGGTTTCCCGGTAGCGACGCCGCTGGGGGACGACCTGCGTTGTTTTGATGCACGCGTACTTCTCCCAAAGAGACCATCTCCTAGAGAGGAAGACGCCACAAAGGGCCTGAGCGTGGAGACTAATGAGTGACAGTGAAGGCTTTCGGGTCCTGGCCGACAACCGGCGGGCGCGCCACAACTACCACCTGCTGGAGTTCTTCCAGGTCGGAATGGTCCTGCTCGGCACCGAGGTCAAGTCGGCTCGAAACGGCAAAATTCAGCTCGCCGACGCCTACGGCGCGGTGAAAGACAACGAGTTATGGCTGCTCAATGCTCATATCAGCCCCTACAGTCACGGAAATTTGCAGAATCACGACCCCGTGAGGCCGCGCAAGTTGCTGGCCCATCGCCGCGAGATCAGCCGCTTGATCGGGAAGACTCAAGAAAAAGGACTAACGTTGATTCCAACACGCATCTATTTGCAAAAAGGGCGCATCAAGTGCGACTTGGCGCTGGCCCAAGCGAAGAAGCTCTACGACAAGCGCGAGAAGTTCAAGCAGCGCGAGGCGGAAGCCGAAGCGCGGGCCGCGATTCGCGAGGGGCGGTAGGAGAGTTTATTGAACAGCACCAGGTCTCTCTCAACGTAGCCTTTTAAAACTCAATGTAATGAAGGCGTCAATTGTAATCGGCCCCTCATCGTGATCAACGGGCAACTGATTCTTGCCTCTATCGCTGGATCGCTTGAGGGCAAACACCCAAGTACAATCAAATTATCATTCACATGAAAACTCGACTGGTCTCATCCCCACCTGAACAAATCGAAGCCGATGCCGTGGCACTCATCTTGTTTGAAGCGAATGATGAACTCCCGCGGTCGGCAGCAGCTCTGGACGCAGCAACCCTCGGCCTGATCAGTGAACTTTACGAGAGGAAGGAGTTCACTGGAAAAGCGCTGGAAACAGCTTGGATTCACCGGCCGGCGGGTTTTCTCGTGCAGAGGATGTTGCTTGTCGGCGGTGGCAAAAGCGGGGACTTCTCTTCCGCGAAACTGCGGCAGGCCGCGGGAACAGCGCTACGTCTTGCCAAAAAGAAGGGCGTGCGGCACTTGGCAATCGCCCCCGCCGGGGATCTCGATCCAGCCGCCCGGATTCAGTTGCTGGCCGAAGGGGCCATCCTCGCCGATTACGAAACCGGCGTCTACAAGACAGAGGATGAAGTGAGCTCCGGGATTGAGCGGCTCTCGATTCTCGGAGGGTTGAAACACAAATCCCGGCTGGAACGGGGGAGAGTCATCGCCGAAGCGCAGAACTTCACCCGAACGCTGGTCAACGAGCCGGGGAACCTGCTGACCCCGACCGTTCTGGCTGAGCGAGCTCTCCAACTCGGCCATGACACGGACTTGGAAGTGGAAGTTCTCCGCAAGGGCCGCCTGGAGGAGATGAAAATGGGCGCGCTGCTGGGCGTGGCGCAAGGCAGTTCCCAGCCTCCTGTCATGATCGTTGTCCGCTATCAGCCCAAGCGCCGCCCGCGCTCGGGCGAGCACCTGGGCTTGGTTGGCAAGGCGGTGACCTTCGACACGGGCGGAATCTCGATCAAACCCTCCGCGGGGATGGAAAAGATGAAATACGACATGGCGGGTGGCGCCGCTATGCTGGGCGCGATGAAAGCCCTGGCGGAGCTTAAGCCGGCTATTCCGGTCACCGCCGTGATTCCTTCTGTCGAAAACATGCCTGGCGCGGAGTCGCAGCGCCCCGGCGATGTGGTGACTTCCATGTCGGGCAAGACCATCGAAGTGCTCAACACCGACGCCGAAGGACGCCTCATTCTTGCCGATGCCTTGACCTACGCCCGGCAACAGGGCTGCACGCACCTGGTGGACGCAGCCACGCTGACCGGGTCGATTGTTGTTGCCCTGGGCCATGAGCGTGTCGGCGTTTTCAGCAACGACCAATCCTGGCAGCGGAAGTTCTTGGCGGCGTCGGAGGCGGCCGGTGAAAAGATGTGGCCCATGCCGCTCGACGAAGAGTACAAGGACCAGCTCAAGTCCCCGATCGCCGATCTGCCGAACATCGGTACCCGCTGGGGGGGGGCGATTACAGCGGCCATGTTTCTCAAGCAGTTCGCCGACCCGGCCTCCTGGATTCACCTCGATATCGCCGGCACGGCTTGGATCGAGAAGGAAAAACCGTATCTGCCGGAGGGTCCCAGTGGAATCCCGGTGAGAACTCTGATTCAGGTGGCGATGGATAGTTGACTCGCTCGTGGCGTGAAGCTCCAGCTTTGCCGCGTACCGATTCATCGGTACGTATGTCCGGGCTTTGCCGCCACTGTACCCGCGGGTTTTGCTCTTCAGGCGCCCGTCCCTCATTTCGCCGCGCGCGGTTTCTATATTTCGCACTCCATGGCCGGAGCCGGCCAGCGGCCGAGACGAAACGAGTTGGCCGCCACCGCGGACCAAAGGCAAGCGCTAGAGATGTCGGGCGGCCGAACATCATGTTCGCCCTGTTATGATGTCTTCCGAACCCCGGACGCTGATATCATGCAATGTCAACGGAGAGTGATAACCCAATGAAACGTCTCTGTCTGATCCTGCTGTTAACACTTGCTGGAAGCGCGTATGCTTTTGGCTCCGGCCCGAAGGATGAAATTCTTGCAGCGGAGAAACGCTGGGCAGAGGCGGTGATCGCCCTCGATTTCGCGGCGCTCGAGAAGATCTACCACGACGGGCTGATCTACGCCCATTCGACTGGGATCATCGAGACCAAAGGCGACTACCTTGGCAAGCTGCGAAGCGGCAAACAAAAGTACGACGTCATCGAGCATCACAAGACGACGATTCGGACCCAAGGCGATGCAGCAGTGGCCCACTCGATTGTCACGATGAAGGGGACGAACCCAGCCGGCCCTTTCGACAACAAACTGATGATGATTCATACGTGGTTCAAGGGCGCCGGCGGGTGGCAGCTTGCCGCTCATCAAACGACGCAGTTGGTCGAGTAGGTTCCGCGCTAGCTGCGACCGGCAGACTTGACTTGCCCCAGGCTTGCGTCCGGGGTCCGTCCCTGCGCTCGATGTCGGATCAACCGCCCAACCGCTTGACCGATCAACAGATCAACCGCTCAACGATGTCTGTCGACGTTAAACAGATCGCAGAGAAAGTTCAGCAAGAAAGCGTGTTGCTGACCCGGCTCCGCGAGGAGATGGGAAAGGTGATCGTCGGCCAGCGGTATCTGACCGACCGGCTCCTTTTGGCGCTGCTTTCGAACAACCATGTTTTGATCGAGGGGGTGCCGGGGCTGGCCAAGACGCTCTCGGTGACCACCTTGGCAAGCACCGTACAGGCGACGTTCCAGCGGATACAATTCACGCCTGACCTGTTGCCGGCCGACCTGCTCGGAACGCTGATCTACAATCCCAAGAGCGGGGACTTCACGACCAAGAAGGGGCCGCTTTTCGCCAACATCATCCTGGCGGACGAGATCAACCGCGCCCCGGCCAAGGTGCAAAGCGCGCTGCTCGAAGCCATGCAGGAGCGTCAAATTACGATCGGCGACACAACCTATCCGCTGCCGGAGCCGTTTCTCGTTCTGGCAACACAGAATCCCATCGAGCAGGAAGGCACTTACCCGTTGCCGGAAGCTCAGGTCGACCGCTTCATGCTGAAGCTGAAGATCACCTATCCGACGAAATCCGAAGAGCGCCAAATCCTCAAGCGCATGGCCCGCTCGGCGCCCGACCTCAGCGTGCAGCCGATTCTCGAGCTGTCCGACATCGTTCGCCTGCGAGCCTTGGTAGATGAAATCTACATGGACGAGAAGATCGAGGAGTATATCGTCAACGTGGTGGAGGCGACTCGCAACCCGGGCGAATACGGACTCGAGATCGCGGACTTGCTGCGCTATGGCGCATCCCCGCGCGCCACGATTTTCCTTGCGATGGCGGCAAGAACGCAGGCTTTTCTTGAAGGCCGGGGCTATGTCACGCCGCAGGACGTCAAGACGATCGGCATGGATGTGCTGCGGCACAGGGTGATCGTCAGCTACGAAGCCGAGGCCGAGGAGAAAACCTCGGAAGACCTGGTCCAGCAGATCTTCGACACCGTGGAAGTTCCCTGAGGGGCCTATGATCCCGAAGGAACTCGCCAAGAAAATCCGCTTCATCCAGATTCACACCAAGCGGGCTGTCAACGACGTTCTCGCCGGTGAGTACCACAGCGTGTTCAAGGGACGCGGGATGGAGTTTGACGAGGTCCGCGAGTATACGCCCGGCGATGAAATCCGCACAATCGACTGGAACGTCACCGCGCGCACCGGCCAGCCCTACGTCAAGCGCTATGTCGAAGAGCGCGAGCTGACGGTCCTGTTCGTCGTCGACCTGTCGGCTTCGGGCACGTTCGGCACTCGTGAGAAGCTCAAGAACGAAGTAGCCGCCGAGATGTGCGCGCTGCTGTCTTTTTCGGCCATCAAGAACAATGACAAGGTCGGGCTGATCATCTTCACCGACATCATTGAGCTATACATTCCACCGGGCAAGGGAACGTCCCACGTTCTGCGGCTGATTCGCGACCTGCTCAATTTCAAGCCGCGCCAAACGCGGACTGATATTGCTCAGGCGCTCGACTACTTGGGACGCATCACGCATCGCAAGGCGGTGGTTTTTCTGGTGTCCGACTTCCTGGCGGAAGGCTATGAGAGACCATTGGGGATCGTCGCCCGGCGGCACGATGTGATCGCCATCTCGATCACCGATCCGCGAGAGCGGGAGCTGCCAAAAGTTGGCTTGATCGAGCTGGAGGACGCCGAGACTGGCGAGATCGTTGGGGTTGATTCCAGTAGTTTCCTCGTGCGGCGGCAATACGAAGCGATTGCGCGCGAGCGGGCTGAGCGGCTGGCCGAATCTTTCCGTTCGAGCGGCGTGGATCACATCCCGGTACTGACCGGCCGCGATTACGTGCGGGACCTGGTGAGATTCTTTCGAGGGAGAGAGCGGAGGTTGTGAGTGCTGGGATGTGCCGGGAGAGATATCAACTTTGCGGTCAATGCTGGTCTGTTTCGGCCGATTGGTTGCAAGACGGCTCTCCCCGTCGAGACTGGTTTCGAGGCTCGCTAGCCCGCTTTTCTCACCACGTGGCGAGGCGAAGTGCGTGAGAGGCCCGTCAGTACGAGGCGCGCGCCGCTTGACGAGCGGAGGCGTACTCGACAGTACGTTGAGCACGGCGAGCAAGTGCAACGAAGTAATGGCGGGCCTGTCGCGTGCTTCGGCCGTCAGGTGGTGAGAAATGCGGGCTAGGGTCCCATTTAAAGTTGTGTCCGCGGGACCACAACGATACGCTGGGTTTGTGGTGAAATTGTCATGACCGTATCACGGACCAGCTCTCTCAAGGCCGCTAAGAAAAAAGGGCAGCCGCCTAGTACAACATTGCCCGGCACAACATTGAATAGTACAGCATCGTCCAACGGCGCCGTCCTCTTGCTGTCTGACGACCCGGCAGTCCGTGACCCGCTTGTCAAGCTCTTACAAGCAGGAAACTACTCCGTGGTCGAGAGAAGCGAAGACGAGTCGCCGAGCGAGTTAGCAGCAAAGGTCCAACTCTATCTGATTGTTGTCGTTGTTGTCGCCCGCTCTGGAGGCGACTCCCGGTTTGATAGGCGGATTCGGCGACTCTTGAAAAGTTCGGACCTCCCGCCGGTCATCGTTTTTGGTTCGCCGTTTGAGGAAAACGGCGAGGGGGACGATCGAGAGTCCCCCGTGTTCGTGCGTCTGACTCATCAAGTCTCCCACGAAGATCAACTGAGCGTGCTTGAAGCCGCCCGCAAATACGGCGACGTGCGGAGAGACAATCAAGTGCTCCGCTCCGAAACCGAGCGTTTGTGTTTCGACCTTCTTAGCGCGCTCGGCGAGACCACTGAAAAACTGCACCTGCGATCAGAGGAACTTCAGCGTATCCAAAACATCCTGGAAGACACGCACGCTCGCATTCTCAAGGCATTCATGTGAGACGTCCCGCCGGAGAACCTGCGGGAGGAACTGCCTCAGAACGAAACATCCCATTGCAGCCGCATCTGGGTGTCATTGAGGTCCGGGCCATTGACTTGACCCAGTGCATAGCGCGATGTGTCGAAGGTGAGCTTGTTCCCGTGGCCGTAGAAAAACCAGTTGACCACCAGGGCCGCTTCCTTTTGCAGGTCGTTGCCGCGGGCTCGGTTCGGGTCGACGAATCCCCAGCGCGCGCCGATCTCGAGCTGTTTCGGGATGCGGGGAAACAAGTAGTGGAAGAAATAGCCCGCTTGCACGTAGCTGCCGCGCATGTAAGTCGTGTTGATGTTGACGTTATCCTTGATGCGCTTCCAGTGCAGTTCGTGCTGAAGAGAAAGACCGCGGTATTTCATCGTCGCTTCCTCCATGAACTGCCTCAGCGAATACTGCCCGGGCTGCCCTGCCTCGAATCCATCGAGCTGCCCGCCGCCGCTGGATGAAAAGCGGGTGTAGCGGCTGCGGTTGCTCGCCGCGCCGAACACCAAAGCAGCCGCCGGCTTCTTGTGATATTCCAGATCGCTTTGCGAGTGGCCCACGTCCCGGCCCAGAAAATTCCACTGGTAGCGGGCCATCAGCATCGGCGCGCCGTCGTCATGGTTGAGCCTCGGCCCGGTCTTGGGCTGAAAGCCGCGTCCGTTTCCCGCGAAGACACCCGCATA
This sequence comes from Bryobacterales bacterium, assembly GCA_965226185.1. GTDB lineage: Bacteria > Acidobacteriota > Terriglobia > Bryobacterales > UBA6623 > CBDCYS01. The sequence goes on along the minus strand of CBDDCT010000006.1, from coordinate 1,143,351 downwards.
GTAGCGGGAGTCGCCGAGCGTGCCCTTCATCAGGCGTCCCAGGATGGTTGCTCCCTTTTGGCGGTCCAGAGTAAAAGCACGATTGACGATCGAGCGGTCGGCGAACTGCTGCTTGCCCGAGGAGTCCATCCGCTCGCGGCTGTAGTCCGCTTTCCACTGACCAAAGCGAAACTGCAGCCAGTCCCACTTGTTGATCGTCATGCGGGCGTCGAGGACGCGGTTCTCGACCAAGCCGTGTTCGAATTTGTAAGCGATCCAAGGCTTGAAGGCGTGGCCCTCCATCTTGAAGCGGGCTCGCCGGAAGCGCAGATCGTTTTCGTCGGCTCGCGTAAAGTGGCTGGGCGTTCGGGGAGCGCTCCTAATCGGCGACGAGAAGCGGATTTGCGAGCGGACATTCACCTTGCCGCTAAACCTGCCTTCTCCTTTTGTTCCGACTTGAAGGCCGAACTTGCTGTATTTCAACAGCGGTTTTTGGGCCTCGGCTGATTCGGGCGGCGTGTCTTGTGAACTCCCGGCAACGGTCTCCACCGGCGGCGATGCGGAGGCCGGGGGCGTAGCGCTGGCCGCTGACTTGTCGGGGGAGTCGGCGGAGGCGATGGGCAGCGCGAGAACTGAGCTGACAACAACCGTGGCTAGACCGAGAGCGAATCTGGTCACTACCCTTACAGTAGACATTCCTCGTTTCCGATGGGTCGCTGGATCGATGAAAATCCGGTTAAACGCTGGTTAGGGAAGGTTAAGATTCACTTTCTCAGACGGCCCTGAGTGGGGTTGCCAGGCAGGCCGGAGACGAATCCTTCCGCGCCAAGAACGCCGGCACAAATGGCGACGCGCCACGCAAGAATGCCCGCGCCGCGTGCGCTCGCTCAGCGGCCTACTGGCTCTGGAAGTCGTGGGTTTTTTTCTCGCTCGTGACGAACGATTCGAAAATGGCCAGCACCTGTTTGCGGTAGGTGTAAATGCGGCGAAGGTTGTCGCGGAAGTCCGGGCCGTACTCGCGCGCCCGCATCCACTTCTGGAAAAGCTTCGGAGAAATGTCAATCTCCTGCCGTATCTCTTCCACCGAACGCCCGCGCAAGAACATCCCGTAGAATATTGCGGCTTCGCGCTGCGGAGCGTGCAGCTCGGGATCCACCCCGAGCGGCATTCCGGTCGCGAGGCTCGCTTCTCGGTGATTGGGCTGGACGGCCAAGAAACTCAGTATAAACCCGGTCCCGATTGCCCGCAAGCCCTTCTTGTGCCAAAAATGCGATCTAAGAGTCTATTTCCAGGAACCACAGCCGGTTTTCCATTGTCAGGCTGCGGACATCTACTTAAGCCTCTTGTAGTCAGAGGCATGAGTGGATTCCCGTTGATGTCTGATCGCGCACTGTTACAACCTGAATTATGCACAGATTCGGCGTAGCCATCGCCGATGGAGTTGTGGCGGTAGCGGCAGTCGTGTCAACTCAGTGATTTAGCAAGTCGTCTTTTCCTCTGTTTCCCTCCCTGTTTGAGCCGCCTGCCAATCCCGGCGGGCAAAAGCGGGCGGGCAAGCGGCGTGTTCCCAGTACGTTGCGGCGAGTGCATGAAATTTTATGCATGGAGCGCCCCTCAACTCAGCGCACCCTCCACCACCGGCGCGAAGCTCGATCCCGGTGGCCCCATCGCCCGCAGCCGCCGCATCAGCCGTTCAAACAGGCCCTTTTCCTCATAATGATCGCTGTAGCTGACACCCGTTCTGCCGGCGTGCCGCCAGATCTTGGCCGCCACGAACAGAAAGCGCAGCCGCGCCGTCGCCAGGGTGGTGTGCCGCAGTGTCTCCACGCTGGCTTGGGCTTCGCGGTTGAACAGCAGCAGCCAGCAGTTGAGGTTGTAGGCCAGCATGGCCAGCTGAAAGTGATTGCGGTTCATGTCAAAGCGGCGCGAGGGATGGGCCGCCAGCCCGGCGTCGTTGTTGGCCTCCTTGATGAGGTTCTCGGCTGCGGCGCGCTGATTGTAAAACCACACCACCGCCGCGATCGGTTCGGCCAGGTTGGTGACAAACACGCGGTAGGTGTAAGCGCTGGTGGCAAACAGCTGGTATTGCTCGGCCGCGCCGGCCGCGGGTTCGTTTTCGTAACGCAGCGCCAGGAAACGACAGGCCCGCGCCCAGCCCTGCGGCTGGTAGAGGAATTCGCATTCCGCATCCGCATCGCTGTGGGGCGAGGGCTTCCAGGCCGCTTGCTGCAACTGCTCGACCAGCCGCCTGGTCTTGCGCGCCACGATGACGAACTGACAAGCCGCCTTTTCATAGGCCTCCACCGCCTCCCAGCAATAAAACCCGGAATCGGCCCGCGCCAGGATTTTCTTCACGCCGTGCGGCAAAGCCCGAAAGGCGCTCTCGAGGTGGGCGGCGATCTGCCGGCCCGTGGGCCGGTCGCCGTTGCGCAACCCGCCCATCAGGTATTCGCGCGTCTCGGCCAGGAAAGTCAGTATCGGCTGGTAGCTGCGCTTGCCCTTGTTCTTGGGGTTGTAACTCTTGCGCCCGCCCATCTGGCGGCCGTAGAGCGTGTGCACGGTGGTGTCGGTGTCCAGCGTCACCGTCTCCAATTTCACCTGGGCCGCGGCCCAGACTCGTTCCCGCAGCTGGCGCTGAATGGAAAGGATCTGCTTCGCCACGTTGAGGTGCAGCGAGGCCAGAAAGCGCCACAGCGTGGACTGCGGCGGCAGACGCGTCACTTGCAAGATGCCGGTCAAGATGGGGTCGCGGGCGATGAAGCGGAGTTGGTTCAGCCGCGCAAAGCCGACATAGAGGCCCAGCACGAGGGCCAGCACAAACTGGTAGAGGCTCATCACACGGGTGATTCGTTTGTTCGTGATGGTTTCTTCCAGCAGCGCCTGGAAGCCGAGTTTTTCGAGCAGGGTGGCGACGGGCAGCAAGCCGCCGTAGGGAGTCAGATTCTTGCCGCGGAAGTGATAAGGCGTGGCAGCCCCGATTTTATTGGGCCGCGGGGCCCTCGCGCCCCGGCCTTGTTTGACGGGCCTTCGGGAGCTATGCTGTTTTCGCTTGGTAACCATTTGGGTGACCTCCTTGGGGTTGACTGGCGAAGCTGAAATCTTTGCCAGCCTACCTTATTACCCCATGTTTTCGGGGGTCCCCCAAATGGCCCCTGGCGGCTCAGCCCTCCTCCGGTGCACCCCGCAGTGCATAATTCAGGTACAATCGCTTCCAGTGAGGGGCAAAGCGATCTTTGCGGCAGCCGAAGGGATTTTCTACGCCGGGACACAAGGGGGACGTTCGAGGACGCTGCGGCGGTGATGGAGCAGCAGGACATCACTGTCGATGTCTCGGGGTTCAATTATGCGGTCGATCGAGGTAGTTGAGCGGGCACGGGGTCTTGAGTGGAGAAGGGCTGAGGCCTTGGTGCTTGGTGGGGCAGCGGGAGCCCAGACTTACGGTCACGGTCGATCCGTTGCAACCTTCTTAAAAAAGTTCGTCACGATTTTAGAGTAGACCGTGTCTTCAAACCGGTGGAATTCGAATAGCTCAAACAGAGGAGCCGTGAATGCCTTAGCCAGCTCAGTTAGGCGCGTGTCGATGTCTGAAAGGGGAAACGTCTGAGAGAACTCGCAAGTGTCCTCAATGGTAGTCTTCTGCCGCACGGCAGGTTTTGTCGGATAAATCGCAAGAACTCGATCCTTTAGACCAGAGTGCTTTATGGAAACTGAGATATTGTCAAATGTTGTGGATGGGCGAGGTCAGGCGGCGTTTCGCTGAACCATCAAACCATCCTTGAATTCCTTTCCATCTAAGCCAGGATTTCCATTTTGGATCTTGGCCTCCTCGATTCTACGTTCCTTCTCTCTTGAACGCAAGCCTTTCTTGACCGCAGGCACGCACCGGGCCGGACCGAAGTGCTTCCACTAGACCCTTTCGTTCTCCGAAGGGGACAATTCGTCGGTCGGAAGGCGGTTTTTCAGGCACTCCTCCGAGCTTCACTCCGCAGCATCCAGATTTCGCACTCGCGAGCGACCGTTCTACCCGCTCGGCAGCGGCAGCGCCCAGATCCTGTGCAGCATGTCACCGAACAGCCTGCGGTTCAGATGCCCCTCGGCCAGCAGCAGCCAGTAATACCGCGCGTGCTTGACCAGCCGACCGCCGGTCTTCATCAATCTGTGTTGCAAGCTCGTCAGCGACCAGCTCTTGATCCTGTGCGGCAGTCCCAGCCGCCGCCACAAGTTGCCCAGGTTGTAGGCCAGCACGCTGAGTTGCAGTCGCACTTCGTTGGCCCGAAAGCGATGGCACGAAAGCCGTGTCCAGTGCGTGGCCTGCTTGCCTTCTTTAATCCATTGCTCGGCCGTGCCGCGCTTGTTGTAGAAGCGCACAACAGACCGACTCGGCAACGTCATGTTCGTCACGATAAAACCGACGCGCGGGAACAGCTCACCGAGATGATGCTCGACCTTGGCCACGATGCGTCGCGGCTTGGACCAACTCTCCGCCTGATAGCGGAAGCTCTTGTAGCGCACCAAGGGCTTCCGGGAGGGCCTGCCCGGCGGCCGAAACAGGATGTCTTCGATCGCCAATTCCAAGCTCTTGTTGGCCGGAATGCGAATGGCGTACTGCACTCCGCGTTCCTCCGAAAACTCATAAATCTCCGGCTTAGCAAAGGCCGCATCGCCCCGGAAGGTGACCTGTTTGCCCGCGGCCTGTTGGCGCTTGATCTCGGGCAGCAGCAACTCCTTCCAGTCCTCAGCGCTGTGCACGTTGCCTGGACGCAGCTTCGCCGCCAGGCAATCCCCATGCTGGTTGAACAACAACAGCGGGTGGTAGCAGACCGACTCGAAATGGCCGTTGTAAGCACTGCCCTCTTGCTGGCCGTGGACAGGGCTTTCGGTCGAGTCCATGTCGAGAACGACGCGCTCGGAGTCGTCTTGCGTCTCGGCTTGCGCCACCAGCTCGCGGTTCACAGCCATCAGCCCCAGCAAGTTCTCCTCGCTCGCCAGCATCTCCGTCTCGAAGCTCTGCAGTCGCGAGGTCAGTGCCCCGCCGCGATCCCAGTTCCTCTTCGAGCCGATCAAGCGAAACGTCGGGTCAGCCGACACTCGGACGGCGTCGTTGAGGTCCTCGTAGCCTGCCAGCCGAGAGTAGACTGACTGCCGCAGCAGATCGGCCAGCGGGAACTTCTTGTTCAAGCCTTGCCGTGGGTCACTGAGATGTTCCTCGATCAGCTTCCCGAGCCCGAGTCGTTCGTCCAGCTCGCGGACGAGAATGAGCCCGCCATCGGAAGTGACACGCGATCCTTGGAAATCGACTTTCAATAAGCCGTTGAAGCTTAGCTGGAACGGCTTGTTTTCTTTTTCACCCATTGGGTGTTGATCTCCTCAGCGCCTTGATTGCTTTCCAACCCGCATCAATAAAGGCGTCCGAGGCCACCCGATGGTTAGCAGAACCGAAACTAAAGTGGAAATCCGGGCTAAGACGTGAACAATCACTTCTGAACCGTTCAGACGCCTCCAGTGGCGCTCGGCCTGGCGGGCCAGCATGAAGACCATCGTCAACGAAGCTTCCCGGCTGCCGCATCCATTCGTTCGTCGCTGCCGCAATCGGACCGTCGCAAAGGTAGACTCAATCGGGTTCGTCGTCCGCAAGTGCACCCAGTGCTCGGCCGGAAAGTCGTGGAAAGCCAGCAGCACCTTGCGGTCTTTCTCCAGGCACTCGACCGCTTTGGGAAACTTCTTTTCGTATAGGTTCTTGCAACGGTCCAGAGCTTTCTCCGCTGTCTGACGGCTCTCGGCCAAGTAGATGTTGCGCAGCGCCTGCTTGGCTTTGCCCTGCATGCTCTTGGGCAGCTTGTTGAGCACGTTGGCCGTCTTGTGCAGCCAGCAGCGTTGCTCAGCGGTCGCCGGATAGAGTTTCCGCAGTGCCGCCCAAAACCCCATCGCGCCGTCGCCCACCGCCAACTTCGGCGGCAGCTCGAGCCCCTGCCGTTTCAAGTCCTCGAGCAGCTCCCGCCACGACAGCTCGCTTTCGCGAAAGCCGTCGTGCAGAACGTTTCCATTTGGCCGCGGCTGATCCACAACAACTCCCGCACCGACTCGGGGATTTCGCTCAACTGCTCCACCAGCGGGTAAAAGTATTTCTTGCGAAAATCTTACGGATTCCGAACGTTCAGAATTACAGAAATCGCTCTGTATCACGCACTTGGAAAGCTACCAGAGCCACAGCTTACCCACAGATTCTACTGACGAGGCAGATTTTTGAGGGTCGCCAAGGACAGGTGGAGGCTGCAATCGAAGCCAACTGGGGCCAAGCGGGGGGAATGTTTGGCGCGGTCCTTGCTCCAAGCCTGCTACCGTAGGAGCCGTCCCGAGCATGATGGAAGCGTGAGAATAGTGCGGTTTTGACCCCAAAGCTTGTGCTGCAAGGGTCGTATAAGAACTGGCGGCGAACGCCCCACGGCACGGGGCGGACTGTCGCGGCTTTCTCCCGAGTTCAGAGAGCGTCGCTGGACTTCTTGATCAGCGCGACCCAGTCCTTGCCCGGGTGGTGGGGCGGGCTGATCTGGACGCTGCCCTCATTGCGCATCGAGGCAACGCCGACCTTCAGCGTTTTTGTTTTGCCGGAATGGAGGGGGCCGCCGTGACGCGGGTCGTACCATTGCAGAGTGTATTCGCCCGCGGCCAAAGTGAGGCGGGTTCGGTTGCCCTCCGGAAGATAGACCACGTAGATCTCGCCTTCCTTGGCGAAAACATAGGCGCCTTCGTTGTCGCTGAGGTCGTTCGCCGCCCACATCTCCCAAAAGGGAACGTGCTTCTGGAAAAACTCGAGCGCGAACCGCGTCTGGTCCCACATTGCGTCGCGCGAGCGCCAGTCTTCGCAATTGAGGTCCATGTGGTCATAGGCATAGCCGAAGTACCATTCGACTCCCGAACCGCCGCCCATCAGATTGCCCCAAAGTGCCTGTTTACGGGGTTTGTCGTGTAGGGGATCTTCGGCGTCGGGCATGACGCCGACCGACGAGGGAGTTTGCTCGTCGTGGAAGATGGCCCAAGGCCGGCCTGAGGCGGCGGAGCGCCTGCGCAGTGCGATCGTCTCGCTATTGCTGTCTTCCATGCGCCCCTGGATCGACGTAGCCTGGAACTCTTCCGTGCCCAGGATGCCGGTGTAGGAACGCCGGCTTCGCCTGTTGTGCGTGTGGACCGTGACTGGATGATCATTGGGGTCGATGCTTCGAATGTATCGGGAAATGTCCAGGCGGTCACGGCGAGGTGTATCGTTTTCCTCGCCAAGATTCCAGATGACTGCCAGGTGGTGGCTGAATCGTGCCACAAGCTCGCGCAGGTAGAGCTTGCGAACATCGTTGAGGCCGGGACCGCCGCCCAGCACTTCGTCGTTCTCGGTCTCCTGGGTGATGACGTGCATCATGATGCCGAGCCGTTCCATGTGAGAGAAGACGATTTCCCATTGAGCGAGCTTCGAAACGTCGAAACGGTCCCGGACATCGGGGCCGCTCCACATCCATGTCTCTTTGCCGTCGCCGCCGTCGATGTTGTAGGTGAGGAAGTAAACGCTGTTCATTCCCTTCGATGCGAGGTAGTTCAGAGCGCCGATGATGTTCTTGCCCTTGCCGCCCTTCCAGGTGGGATCACCGGGTTTCCAATCGCGCGCGTGTGGTTCGTACTTGTGCAAGAAGGTCTTTGTGTCGGTGGCGACTCCCTCGTGTGTCGCCGTGTCAAAGGTGTCGTCGAATTCGAAGTAGCCGAGGAAGTTTTCCGGCGAATCGGCGCCCCCCTTGAGAAAGTACTCGCCGTTCTGGAACCGCAAGTAGTGTCCTCCCACGTGGCGCAGGAATCCTTTCGCGCTGAAACCGGGAGCATTCCGGGGAGCGTCGGCGACATCGAATGATCCCGACTCTCCATCGAACGCCGCCGGCTCGCCGGGTGAAGCAGCGCTGCTGAGCGAAACGTTGCCGCCGGTTCGAAAAGAGGCGGACCAGCGCCAACGGCCCGCTTTGGGAGGCGTGAAGCGCGCACGCCATTTGTTGCCGGATTTTGCCGACGACTCAGCAGCGTTGCCGTCAGCAGCGAAGAAGCCCGTGGCGGCCGCCTCGTATCCGGACGCCTCGTGCCTGAACTCCACGCTCATGCGGTAGTCGCGAAACGGATTCGGCGTGCCGCCTTCCGCCGCCTCCGGGCCGTCGAAGGTGATGGTTACCGGCTGCCAGCGCACCGCTTGAGAGGGCTCGACTCGTGGAGCGGCCGAGCTGACCGCAAGCGCCAGAACAATGCCTGACATCAGCCGCGGCAAAAGATCACGCGACGGAGCCGTTGCGCGCCGAAAACGCGAAAAAGATTCTTGGGTCATCACCAATATTCACCTCGAGAAACCATCACCGATATTCACTTCAGGGAACCAAACCTCGAAGCACTTGAGCTTCCGCTCCGCAACGTCGTGGCTTGACCGCCCGTCGGGCTCGGCAAGGTTTCTTTCCGATCATGGGGTTTCCCCTCCATCCATACGTACTGAACGAAACCGGCCTACGGTTCTCCCTTTGAGCAGACCGGATACACGGATTATACTATGAGTTCATTTCGCCTCGGATTCGCCAGGAAGCCGCGAAAGACTGGACAATCTCAACAGCCTGGCATGGAATTGAAACCCTAATGGAACCAAAAATAGTGTCATTAAACTCCAAATCCAGTTCTACCGGTTCGAAGCGGGCCGAACCACCCATTGAGCCGCCTCCTTCAGACGCGTCTTGATAGCGCCGCTCTTCTTTCCGGGAACCAGGACGTGCACAGGCTCGTCATCAGTCGGGTCACGGATCACCTGCAGTCCCAAACTTCGGACATCCCCAACAGATATCGCGACGACCCCAAAACCAGGTTTGTCTGCTACAAGGTCCTCAACCACTCTTTCCGATTCCAGCACAATATCGGCCAGGAAGAATGAAGTTGCCTGAGACTCGGGGCGGTTCTGAAAAGCCTGCGTTGTGAATCGAATCCCGCCGTGCCCATCGGCCTTTTGAAAATGTGGATTGATCAAGCGCCAGAGGATAGCTTCGTCAGGTACGCTTGTATCGGCCTTGTGATCCTGTCGGGGCATTCCGCATTACTGGTGCGATCCTGCCTAGCTGGTGATCCATTGAGCGAGAAGGGCGCGGAGGCGAGGCATGTTTTCAAAAAGGGAGATCTCCCACTCCTCCTCTGTGCGTGCATTGTGGAAGTAAATCGAAGCGCCTTCCCCTCCACCGATCTCAACTTCAAGATCCTCGTCTTTGCGGTGCCATTCAAGCTGGATGCCGCCGTCAGTTGTTGGGACCACCCACGGCGCCTCAGTGTCGCTAGACATCGTTCTGAAGAGAACATCGATGGCATCAAGTACACGTCGTTTATCAATTGGGAGCGCCCCGTGGGAGTCCCAGTTGGGAGTTAGCTGAAGTTTCGAATCTAGCGCTTCGAGTGTCGGCTTTACCCATCCGCCGAACTGTTCGATTCGCCCAAACTCGATTTGGATGTTACTGAGGCGCACAATAACTCTCGGCTCTGAGTGGACAAGCATCCCTGAGTCCGGGAGCGTTACAGCTCCAATGTTCCGCTGAAAAACATCGCTCTCACTCAAAGCGGCTTCCGCCGTTGCAATGTTAAGCATGCTTCAGTCCCCAAATGTCATGCATGGAGTGCGTTGTCATCGACTTGAATCCTCTAACAATCCATTCGTGGCCCAGATCCAGCATTTTCATGACGGGCGCCTCATTCACTCCCGCGGGTTCACCGCGGGCGGTCAGGGTTAGCACAAAGATCGGCCGATCATCCGTGCGAGAGCGCGCGGGTTCGAAATTCACGTTCAGCCGGCCGGCTGCGCGGCCGCGTCTATCTCTCATTACGTAGCGAAAGCCCATCCGCGCGTCCTCGACGGACGGCAAGAACGGGTCGCCGTGCTCGCCAGACCAAACAGTCAGTACTTTGTCAGCGTCAGCGTGAGTCTCCCAACCTGCTCCCGCGACTATGTGGTTGACGTACGTCACCTCGCACTGGTTCGGCGTGATCCGGCCCAACTTTTCCTTCTTAAGGAAATCCTTGAAAGCTCGAAACTCCTGTCTGAAGTTGTCGCGAATGTACTCGTACCTGGGGTATGGCTTATCGTAGCCGGGCACTTCGCGCCAGTTGTGGATGAATTTGTTGCGCTGGATCTGTATGAGCTCCGTGCGAGCATCGTTGAGGAACCACATTCGCGGGGAGGGTGGCCGATCCGAAGAACTAATCCGTAAGGAGGCTCGTGCTTGCGGCTCGAAGCGTTCCACTACGGTGTCCAGTTCCAAGTGTTGTTCGGTATTTGGCAACCGCGTACGTTGTTCTGCCCAGTACAACCCCATCTCAGCGGCGCCCAGGCCCTCGATTCGCTCGAACTGGACAGCCAAGGCTACTTCCACCACTGGTGGACTGTCGAAGGTCGGTCGTGGATGATGGCGAATCATGCGCGCAAGTCTTTAGGTTAACCAAAACTCAGCGTCGCGGACTCGGCATGGGCAAACCGGCTGGACTCCGCATAGAAGGTACTGCAAAAACAGTAAACCATGTTGATGTTTTTTGCAACCGCGTCACCGAGGAAACTCCGCTCGCCGACAAAGTCCGAATCTCAGTTGTGGTAATGCAGACTTTCCTCGAGAAGCGGGTCTCGCAACGGGACCATGGGCGCCGCGGCAAGACCGCGGAACAAAGCCAGGAAGAAGCAGCCGGCCGCCCCCGCGATGATGCCAGCCTCCCAAATGCCGAAAGCGGGATTGCCTGCTGAAAAAGGCGGGAGGATCATCCAGTAGAGATCGACCCACCTGCCGACGAGAATCGTCCAGGCGGCCTTCAACATCAGATTGCGGCTGCGCTTGCCACGCACCGACAAGAGGATAAAGAACGGAACGGCCCAGTTGAGCAGGAAATTGAGAAAGAACACGGGCTCCCAAAAACCCTCTAGCCGCCCGATGAAGTAGGTCGTTTCTTCGGGGATGTTGGCGTACCAGATCAGCATGTACTGGCTGAACCAAATGTACATCCAGAAGGTGCTGAATGCGAAAAGCAGTTTGCCGAGATCATGCAAGTGCTCCGAAGTAAGGACGCCCCGCAGCGGCCCCAACCTTTCCAGCCAAATCACCAGAATCGTCACCATCGCCAGGCCACCCAAGATGAGACCGGCAAAATGGTATACGCCGAAAATGGTGCTGTACCAGTGCGGCTCGAGTGACATGATCCAGTCGAAGCTCGCCAGCCAGAGCGTGACGCCAAATACAACCAGGAAGACAGCAGAGGAGCGAGCATTCGCACGGGTGTGACGCACATCGCCGTCCTCATCTTGGAGGCGGGATCGTGAGACGATCTTTCGGGCCAGGAAGATCCACGCCGCCAAGTAAACCGCCGCGCGGGCAAAGAAGAACCAAGGCGTCAGCCACATCTCCCGGAACCAAGTTACGCCCTCCCCGGCATGGACCTCGTGGAACCAGGGATAGAGCCAGGGGCTGAAGACGAGCGCTGCCGCCAGCAGCGCCGCTCCCACCGGAAGAGTCCTCGCCATGGCCTCGGGAACGCGCCGGAAGGCCACGCTCCAACCGGCGCCGGTGACATATTCGAGCGCCACGAGAAGCGCGCCGGCCAACCCGACCGCCAGCACGTAGTAGGAGCTCAGCAGCAGGTTCGCCCAAGTCCGCTCGGGGGCCATCAGTGATCCGGCGGCCAACGTGAGAGCCCCGATGAGAACCAGGGCTTGGAGCAATTTGACGGTGGCTGGGGGCGCCTGAAAGGCAGCAATTCTCAGGGAGCCGGGGCTTCCTGTTACTGGGCCGCTGTCTTTTCGTCCAATGTCTGCAGCAATCGGATATAGAGCACTGCTTTCCATCGATCCTCCCGTGCAATCTGCGAGGCGTGCGAAGGCATGTTGCCTTGACCGTACGTAATGATATGGAACACCCGGCCGTCGGGCAGTCCCTTGGCCTCCGGCGCGGTAAGCGATGGCGGCGCCGGGTAACCTCGTGAAATAACGAGTCCGTCAGCTTGGCCCTTGGGACCATGACAAGGCTGACAGAAGGAATTGAAGATTCGCCGGCCGCGCCGCTGGGCCGGCACATCTTCCGCCGAATAGGGGCTGGTCAGCTCTTCTCCCGCGCGTTGCGCTCCCTGCTCGCCCGGTTCGTAGGAAATCGGAAGATATCCGCGCGGGATTGTGTTCGGGACGGGTAGCAAGGTTTTCCCATCAGGAAAAGAATCGGCCGGGGAAAAAGAGTCGTAAGGGACGGAATGCACCATCTCGGGCAGAATCTCGAAGTTCGGATACGCGGGGTTTTTCCGGATACTCCATGCCAGTATCCCGGACGTAAGGAGTGCCAGCAGCAGAACCACGTTGATTGCCCGGTTGCTCATCTGGCGGACTCCTGATCCGTCGTCACTCGTTCTTCGATTGCCTGTACCCGAAACTCGCGGAGCAGTTTGTGTACAGCCTCGGGATCAAAACTCGCATCTGTCTCATCGATCACCAACACAAAGCGGTGGTCGGAGACGGCCGGGTCGGGCGGCGCCGCCCGCCGCCCGGGAAAGAGCCGGGCCACAAGGAAAAAAGCAAAAACCGTGCTCATGCCCGTGAACAGGACCATCACCTCGAAGGTGACCGGTACGAATGCGGGCAGGGAATTGAGGGGCTTTCCCCCGACGTTGATGGGCCAGTCAACGGCGGAGGTCCAGATCTCAAACCAGACCTTGAGAGCCGCGCCCAGCAAACCCAGGGCGAAGCAAACCCGCGGCAGCTTCGATGGCTGCAGCCCCATGGCTTTGTCCAACCCATGGACCGCATAGGGTGCGTACACGTCGGAAACGACGAAACCGTTTCGCCGGACGGCGCGGGTGGCTTCGAGGATATCCTGTTCGTCGTCAAAGAACCCTAATAGCTGCCGGACACTCATAGCAGGGCTCCTTCCCCTTTGGCCGGACTTGGCTGGGGAGATACCCCGTGCGAGGGTGGAGCTTCACGGCTTCTCCCAACATTCAGAACGCCCTTCACCTCGCTAATGGCAATGACGGGCACAAATCGGCAGAACAACAGGAAACAGGTGAAGAACAAACCAAAGCTTCCAAGCAGCGTCGCCACCTCGATTGAAGTCGGCGCATAGCCGGCCCAGCTCGACGGCAGGAAGTCACGCTGCAAGGACGTCACGATGATCACGAAGCGCTCAAACCACATGCCGACGTTGGCCAGAATTGCGATGCAAAACACAGCTCCCCAATGGGTCCGCACGCGGCGGAACCAAAACAATTGGCTAACACCGACGTTACACGTCACCATGATCCAGTAGGCCCATCCGAGCGGGCCGAACATGCGGTTCGCGAACGCGAATTGCTCGTAGGGGTTACCCGAGTAAAGAGCTGTGAACACCTCGGTCAAATAGGCCAGGCCGACCATGAGGCTGACGGCCAGGGCCAGCTTGGTCATCTTCTCCAAGTGGCCGACGGTAATGTAGTCCTCTAAGCCCATCGTCTTGCGGGCGACGATCATCAACGTCAAAACCATCGCCATGCCCGAATAAATCGCCCCGGCGACAAAGTAAGGCGGAAAGATCGTCGTGTGCCAGCCGGGAATAAGAGACGTGGCGAAATCCCAGCTCACGATCGTGTGAACCGAGATCACCAACGGCGTAGCCAGTCCCGCCAGCAGTTTATAGACGGTCTCATAGCTTATCCACGTGCGGTAGGAACCGTCCCATCCCAGGGCCAAGACTCCGAAGAGCTTCTTGCGGAAACCGGGTTCGGCGCGGTCGCGGATCGTGGCCAGGTCGGGAAGCATGCCGACGTACCAGAAGGTCAGCGAAATCGTGAAGTAGGTGAGGATGGCGAAGAAATCCCAGACCAGCGGCGAACGGAAGTTCACCCACAGAGGTCCTCGCGTGTTCGGAAAAGGAATGATCCAATGAGCGAGCCACGGACGTCCCATGTGGATCACCGGAAAGAGGCCGGCGCAAATCACCGCGAAGATCGTCATGGCTTCGGCCGCGCGGTTGACCGAGGTGCGCCATTGCTGGCGGAGCAAGAACAGGACGGCTGAGATCAGCGTCCCGGCATGGCCGATACCGATCCAGAAAACAAAGTTCGTGATGTCAAACGCCCAACCGACCGTCTTGTTCAGTCCCCAGGTCCCAATTCCAACGGTAATCTGGTACGTCACGGCAACGACGCCCAGCAGCAGAAAAGCTAGGGACACGAGAAAGCCCGACCACCACAGGGCTGTCGGTCTGCCGTCGAGTACGGAGCAGATGTCTTTCGTCACCTGAGCAGGAGTCTTGTCTCCCGCGATCAAGGGCTGGCGCAAGGCCGACGAAGCGCTAGCCATGAAGCTGCTCCCCCTGGTTTTCCGGCTTGTCATCTCGAACAATCTTGAGATAGTTCACGGCAGGTTCAATGTTCAGCTCTTCCAGGACGCGGAAGCGGCGCGGGTTTTCGAGCAGCCGGGCGAGGCGGCTGCCGGGATCGTTCCTATCGCCGAAGGTGATGGCCGAAGCCGGGCAGCTCTGCTCGCACGCCGTTCGAACGCTGCCGTCCGCGAGGGCTACACCGGTTCGCTTGGATTCGATCTTTGCTTCCTGAATGCGCTGAACGCACAAGCTGCACTTCTCCATCACGCCCCGAGACCGGACCGTGACATCCGGATTTAAGACAAGGTTCTCCAGACGGTCGTCGTGGGCGTAGTCGAACCAGTTGAAGCGGCGGACCTTGTAGGGGCAATTGTTGGCGCAGTAACGCGTGCCGACGCAGCGGTTGTAGATCTGATGATTGAGGCCTTCCTCGCTGTGGACGGTGGCCAAGACAGGACAGACTGTTTCGCAGGGTGCGTTTTCGCAATGCTGGCAGAGCATCGGCTGGTAGGCCACTTCCAGGTGGTCATCGTCTCCCGAGTAGTAACGGTCAATGCGAATCCAGTGCATGTCGCGGCGGCGCCTCACTTCGTCCTTGCCGACGACGGGAACGTTATTTTCGACCTGGCAAGCGATGACACACGCTGAACAGCCGGTGCAGGCGTCCAGGTCGATCGCCATCCCCCAGCGGTGGCCTGTGTATTCGTGATCCTGCTTCCAGAGGGAGCCGTGGGGCTCTTCGTGAGCGGCCTCCAGCGAGTGCGAATCCTGCCGCAGTTCGGCCAAGGTGGTTTCTTCCACCACCTCACGGCGCTCCGCTCCGCGCGGGGCAAGATGCTCTGGCAGGGCAATGGTGTGGTGTGTTTGCGTTGCGGCTAGAAGGTGTTTCCGGGCCGTGCGTTCGATGACAACGGTGGTGAGTGAGTGCTGGAGAGTTCCGCCGGCCACCTGCAGGAACCGCGCGGCATTGACTCCCACCCGGCCGTTAGGCCCGACCGTGTCTCGTTTTTCAAGCCACTTCGGACCCAAGCCGGCGAAGCGCTCGCTGGCTTTGGCGCCGTAGCCCAGAGCGATAGCCGCGGTTCGGCCGTGCTGCCCCGGCTGCGGGACAACAGGAAGTTCGATGGCCGCGCCTTCGATCTCCGGAGAACTGACGCGGACGACATCGCCCTCACCGACATTTAGATCCGATGCCGCAGCGGGTGACAAGCAGACGTAATTGTCCCAAGCAATCTTGGTAATGGGGTCGGGCAGCTCCTGCAGCCAAGCGTTGTAGGCATGACTGCCGCCGGGCATTACCGGCTTGGCGTAGAGCGACAGTGCGTAGCGGCCTTCGGGAATGGGCCGAATAGCAGAGACCGCACGGACCGCGTCACGATTGAAGCGGCCGCTTGGTTGGGATGAGGATGCGGTCAGGGCGATGGAACCATCGTGAATCGTCCGTTTCCAAAAAGCTTCGAAATCGCCCGTTTCTCCGGCATCGGAAAACCGCCGGCGCCAAGTGGTTTGCAAGATGTCATAGGAAGTCGCCGGTTCACCCGACGCCGGGGCGCCGGACTTCGGTTCATCCGACCAGGCGGCAAGACTTTCCACCAGCGGGCGCGTATTGCCGAACGGCTGGATGCAGGGCTGCTGCAGTGTCACCACACCGGCAACCGGTTCACAGTCTCCCCAAGACTCCAAGTAGTGAGGCACCGGGCAAGCAAAGCGGCACGCCTCGGTGGTCTCATCGATTCTCTGGGCGAAGGAAACCGCGAGAGGAACTTTGCCGAGTTGCCCGGAGAAATCCGTTCCGAGAGGCAAGTCGAGCAGGGGATTCACTCCGGCGAGGAAGAGCGCAGCGACTCTGCCGTCACGAATCTCCTCCAGCAGCTCGGCAAGCGCCCGGTCATCATCGCGGCGTTGGTTGGAACCCGGCGTCAGTTCGATCGTCGAGCCGTAGCTGTCGAGTAAATGGTTTATGAAATTGCAGAGAACTTGGACGCTAATATCCTGTTCGCCGCAAACGACGAGTGCCTGCCCTTTGGCGGACCACAGCCGGCCGGCCAGCGAGGCCAATTGATCCAAAGGAACGGGAGAGCCCTGCGCGCCGCCTTTTTCAAACGATGTTCCAGCCCTCTCGGCGAGCAGGGCGGCAAGGTGCGTGAGAATCGACCCCACTTCACCGGGTGCGATGCGGAAACGGCGATCCGCCTTGCCGCCGGTAATGGAGAGGCGCGATTCGAACTGTACGTGGTAAGCTCGCCCGGTATCACTGTCATCGGTATCAGCGCTATCGGTATCAGCGCTATCGGTATCAGTGCTATCAACGTTACGCGCGGAGCGGTAAGCCGCCGTGTACTCCACCGGAGAGATCCACGTCCCGAGAAAATCCGCATCGAGGCCGGCGATAACCTTGGCCCGGTCAAAACGGTACCGGGGAAGAACCCGAACCCCATGCGTCTGTTCGTGAGCGTCGAGGATCGCCGAGCTGGAAAGGGGCTCGTACATGATATGGCGAGCGTCGGCGAAGCGGCCGAGGAACGATTCGATCGAAGCGAGCTCGGTCGGTGAGTGGATCGAGGCCGTAAGAAAACGAACGGCGCCCCCTTCGTTGTGAATGCGACGCAAAGAGGCTGTGACCTCCTCGTCGAGTTCTTCCCAAGAAGTTTCACGTCCGCCGATCAAAGGGCCACGCAAGCGGCGGCTGTCATAGAGTCCAAGGATCGAAGCCTGCCCGGCGGCACAAAGGCCACCGCGCGAAAGTGGATGTTCCGGGTCTCCCTCCAGCTTGATCGGGCGCCCGTCACGATTCTTGACGAGCAGACCACATCCGGCGGGACAGGCGCCGCAAGTCGATGCGTAGTGGTAGGCGCGCCCCGGCGTGATCTCCTCGGGCTTCACCAGGTAGGGGATCGCTTTCTCTACCGGCGCCCGCTGGCAGCCCGTCGCCGCCGCGCCGGCGAGAGCAAATCCGGCGGCCTGCAGGAAACCGCGCCGGCCGGGCTGCACTGCGTCCGCGGGCGGAGGCTCCGGAAACTCATTCCGCGCTCCGGCGCCGGCAACAGCGGGGCTGTCCCGCTCTTGCAGGCTTCGCCAGAACCGTTTTGAGTCATGCTCCGCCATGGTCGAATCTCAGTAGTGACAGGTCGAGCAGTTGATCGATGCATCAACAGCCCGGCCCAAAATGCCGGTTTGGCTTGCGGCACGGTGACAATTGACGCACCAACCCATACTTAAATCCTCCGCCTGCCGGACGCGCTCCATCGTCTCCACCGGGCCGTGACATGTCTGGCACTTGACACCCGCGCCCACGTGAGCGCGGTGATCGAAGTAAGCGTGGTCGGGCAGGTTGTGAACCTTGATCCAAGAAATCGGTTCTGGCTTCAGCCCATCGTCCAGCTCGCGGTTCTCCCCGAGCCCCAGTGCCGAGTACAGCTTGGCGAGTTCAGGCGAAACGACCTCTCGGGGACGGCGATTCTCTTGTTGCGCCAGCTCGTCCTCCGCGCGAACGGCCCCCAGCGACGCGCTGACGAACTTGTGGCAGTTCATGCAGACGCTGGCGGAAGGGATGCCCGCGTGCCGGCTTGTCTCGGCCCCGGAATGGCAATAGAGGCAATCGATCTGCAACTCGCCCGCGTGAAGGCGATGCGAGTAAGCAATGGGTTGCACCGGCTCGTAGCCTTGCTGACTGCCCGGCAGAGGCCACGTTGCGACGGCATCGAGCGTCATCAGAGCCACAATGAAAACGGCCGTGGCGAGAGTGATGGCGAGGATGCGGCTGTTCACGGCTTCATACCTTTCAGCAAGCAATCTCCGCATTCTTGCGGGCGTAATACCACCAATTCAAAACCAGGCAACTGAGGTAGTAGACCACGAAACCGTAGAAGGCGGCCTCCGGACGGCCCGCGTCGATTTGGTCACCGAAGATACGAGGAATCAAGAACGCACCGTAAGCGGCAATTGCCGACGACCAGCCCAGCACCGGGCCGGTTTGCGCGGGCTTGAAGATCACGCCGATCATGCGGAACGTCGAACCGTTGCCGATGCCGCTGGTCAGAAACAGCATGAGGAACAGAGCCAGAAACGAAAAAAAGTGGTCTTGGGGCGTGTCGGATACGTTCGCAAGACGCACGTAATGAGCCACGCCCAAGGTCGACAAGATCATCACGGCTGTTGAGAGCTGCGTCACTTTCGCGCCAGTCCACTTGTCGGAAAGCCAGCCGCCGACGGGGCGGATCAGCGAGCCGACCAGCGGCCCGAGCCAGGCGTAGGTGAACGGGTTCGGCGCGCCGGGATTCGGGGTCGAACCGTCGGCCAGGGTCCCAAACACGACGCGGATCAGCAGCGGGAACGCCATCGAAAACCCGATGAAGGAGCCGAAGGTCATGATGTAGAGCCAGGTCATGATCCAGTTGTGCTTCTCGTCGAATATGCTGAATTGTCGTTTCAACCCCTTGGCTATCTCGCCTAGAATCAGCTTTATCAGGGCTAGCCCGCATTTCTCATCGATTCCCGAAAACGGGGTTGGCGGGGCGCGCGGGATGGGATTTCATGGTCTTGAGGCGGCATCGCCTCTCGGCGGGGCCGCCGTGGGGCAGAAACGGCCCGGCATGCTGTCCGCGACCCTGGCCGAGGCGTTTTTCGTCTGTTTTTGGGCAAACCTCGATTGCCGCCCCTGTCGAGCCCTGTGTGCTTCAAGTATTACTTGAACTCGCCTTGCCGTTTTCAGCAGCGCCGCGGCTCCCCCCGTTCGAGATTCTCATACGCTTGGGCGAACACCCCCGCCCAGGCGTATCCCGTCGCCAGCGAAATCCACACTTTGCGCGCCGTGATCCGGATGCGCGCTCCGATCTTCAACAACCGCAGCCGGATCGTCGTGCATTGCGCCCGCGCCATCTTCGTCCCCGCCAACCCCAGCCGCCGCAGCGTCTCCAGCAAACAGTACCCGATCGATGAAAAATATAAGCGGATCTGATTCGACCGCAATAGCGCGGTCGAGGTGCGGTCGGCGAACAGCCCCAGCTGCTGCTCCTTGATGCGGTTCTCCATCTCTCCGCGGGCGCAGTAGATCGTCTCGTATAAGTGTTGCGCCGCCGCTTGCTTGGGCGTCAGCGACGTCACCACGAAACGCGGGTTTTCGCCCTTCGCCAGATACTCCGCCTTGGCCACCACCCTGCGCCCCCGCGCCCAGCTGGTTCGCGTGCGGTAGCGGAAATCCCCGAACGCCCGGGCCGCCTTGCCCCTCTTGGCGAAACGCCGCCGCGCCAGCTTCATCCGTCTCTTGATCAGGCGCTCTAAACGCTCGTTTTTCGCCAGTCCGAACACGTAATCCACGCCCTGGTTCTCGCACCAGCTCATGATCTCGTCGCGGCAAAAACCGCTGTCGGCCCGCAGCAGGATCTCGACCTCGGGCCACACCCGCCGCAGTTGTTCGACGATGCGCCGGACCTCTTCGAGCGACCCCGCCGAGGCGTCGATGTTGGACGGCCGCAGGCGCGCGCACAGCAACTGGTCCCCGGCGAAAATGTAGAGCGGCAGGTAGCAATAGTGTCCGTAGTAGCCGTGAAAAAAGCGCCCCTCTTGGCGGCCGTGCAGCGCGTCGTCGGTGGCGTCGAGATCGAGCACGATGCGCTCGGGCTGGCACGGCTGCGATTGAATGTAGAGCGAGGTCAGCAGACGGTCGGCCGCGCCCGTGTCGAGAACGATCTTCTTGTAACGGCTTTGCGCGCCGGCCTTGGCCGGGGTCAACTCCAGGCGGTTGAGAGTGCTCTTGCCGGCGCCCGCCTTGCCGCGGTCTTGGGCTCGGCGGCGCTGCTTGCCTTCGAGGTCTTGTTTGCCGCTCAGCAGGGCCAGCAGCGGGTCGGAGCGCAGCTGATCGTGATCGTTGAGGTCCTCATAACCCAGCGCCAGCCCGTAGACGCGCTGCGAGACCAGCTCGCGCACGCTGTGTTCGACTTGCGCGGGCTGGCGGTGATCACGGAAGCAGGCGGCGAACTGCCGCACGATGCCGCTGCGCTGTTCGGTCTGGCGCAACAGCATGGCGCCGCCGTCGGAGGTGATCATGCCGCCGTCGAAACGGGCTACCACCTGGCGGCGGCCATGGTCGGCGAAGGTGAAGCTGGTTTGGGTACACTCTGTCATGGCAGGGGTCGCTTTCTTGCTGGCTGAAACATATTGTAATCATTATGTTTGTGCCACAAAAGGCGGCCTTCCGCCAACCCCGCGATGAGAAATCCGGGCTAGCGTTGTCACGATCGTGATGGGCAGGGCCAGCCACATGCTCCACTCCCTGCCGAGCAGCAGGTACAGCCCGAGCACCGCCCCCAACAAGCCCACGGCCTTAAGGCCGACGATCTTCAAAACTGCCGTCGCCGAGGAGCCGAAATGGTGGATCGGCAAGTTGTTCATGCCGAACCAGGCGGCCAGCGTCAGGACCGCCAGAACCGGAACCCACACAAGGCCGCAGTTCTGAATCCACACCAAGTCGCCGGCTGCCCGGTCTCCGATGGCTTGAGGCAACGGTACGCCCTCACCGCCCGCGGCGCCGAAGATTGAAAAGGTCATCGCGAACGGCAGCGCCACCTGCATGACGCTGACGCCCAGGTTGCCCAGGCCGGCATTGATGCCGAGCGCCGTCCCTTGAACGCGTTTCGGAAAAAAGAAGCTGATGTTCGACATCGACGAGGCGAAGTTCCCTCCGCCGAATCCCGACAGCGCCGCCAAGATCACAAACGTGGCGTAGGGAGTGTTGACGTCTCCCAGCGCGATGCCGGCTCCCAACGCAGGCGCCAGCAGCAACGCCGTGCTGACCGCGATAACGTTGCGTCCGCCGGCAATGGCGATCAGGAAAGCATTAGGGATGCGCAGCGTCGCGCCGGTGAGACCGGCCACCGCCGTCAAAGTGAAGAGCTGGGAAGAAGTGAAAGGGAAGTCGAGGTTTTTCATCTGGACCGTGATGATCGACCAGTAGGACCAAACCCCGAAGGCGCACAAAAGGCAGGGCACCGAAATCCAAAGGTTGCGGTTGGCGATTCGCTTTCCGCACCGTTGCCAAAACTCCTCGTCCTCTGGGTCCCAATAGCCCTCGTCGAGCGTTCGGCCGGGTTCAATCTTTGCTTTATCGGTCACGACGACACCACCGTTTTGCCGGCAACCGGGGGGTCTGCATCGTACCGTGGGTCCCCAACAGCCCCGAACGTCTCCGATTCCAGTTCGCGCAGAACCGCCGGCGCCTCTTCTTTCACCCGCCGCCGGATCACCGACAGCATCCAAACCATGCATACTGCCGTCAGCAGCAAGAAGAACATCCAACAGGTCGTCCACAGCCCGGTCGCCTGCAACAGGTACCCGAAGATGATCGGGGAGAAAAACCCGCCAAGACCTCCCAGCACGCCCACCATCCCCCCCACCACGCCGACGTCGTTCGGGAAATAGTCAGGAATATGGCGATAGACCGCGGCCTTCCCGATGCCCATCGCGATGCCGACGACAAAGACCAGGCCCGTGAAGATCCACACATTCGCCTGGAAGAAAATCTGCGTCACCCCCCGCGCCAGCAGTTGTTTCTTCGACACTTCGTCGCCGACTTTGACGGCCGGTTCCTGCCAGGAAGCCGACTTCGGGAACACCAGCGTTCCCGAAACCCGTATTTGTTCCGAAACCGCCTCGCCCGTTTGCTGCTGATAGGGGTAGCGGACGTCGCCTTGCCGTGCCGCAACCACGATTTCTCCATCGCCAACCGATTTCACAACACCGCCGCCGCGCGCCATCACGCCGCTGCCGGGCGACCAAATATCCATGCGCGGAACAATCAGCAGCGCCGAGCAGATCAAGCAGGAAAGCAGCACGCCGTGCATCACCGGGCGGGCGCCCCATAGGTCGGACATCCAGCCGCCCAAGGCGCGAATTACACCCGAGGGCAGGCTGAAAATCGACGCCATGAAGCCGGCCGACACCACGCTCATCGCGTAGACATTGACGTAGTAGGGGATCAGCCACTGCGCCAGCGCCACGAATCCTCCGAAAACCAGGAAGTAGTAGAGCCCGAAACGCCACACGCGCATGACTTTCAACGGAGCCAGCCGCTCGGCCAGAGTCTTCTCCCCGCCGCCGGCGGCAATCCGGGTATGGGTGAACAGGAAGAAAACAATCGCCATCACCAACAGTGCGGCGGCATAGACTCTGGGAAGCATTCGCCACCCTTCCAGGTTGTCGCCGTTGTTGGTGAACCAATTGAGCAGATGAGGCGCGCCCAGGCTTGTGACGGCCGCGCCCGCGTTACCCGCCCCGAAAATCCCCAGCGCCGTCCCTTGCTTTTCCTTGGGAAACCACACCGAGGTATAGGCGATGCCGACGGCGAAGCTGGCGCCGGTCACGCCGAAGCCCAGTCCGAGCAGGAGGAATTGCTCGTAAGAGTTCGCCCACCCGACCATGTACATGAACACACTGCTGTCCAAATTAGCTGAGCGGAGCGGGTTCGGCTGCTGAAAACACGCCAGAAAGCCCCGCCAGGAGGCCGATCTGGGAACCAGGTTGCCGGTTTGGACAAGATAGAAATCATGCTGCTGTCCCAATTAGGCCTCCATTCCCGCCAGTAATAATTGCTGTGGCGACTCGGGTTCGCTGCCCGGCGGCGGGTGAAACGGTTCGTCCAGCCAGGCGAACAATTCGCGGTGCACAAACAACTGCTGCCGCAACAAAGCGACCAGATTGGACAAGCTCCAGCCCCAACGCGCCCGCAGCTTTAAGTACCGCAGCAGCAAGATCGCGATCAGCGCCGTCCAGATCTGGATCTTCAGCGCGTTCGCCGAGGTGCCCACGAAGGTCTTCACCCGCAAGTTCTGCTTGAGAGCCTTGAAAAACAGCTCCACTTGCCAGCGGTCTTGATAAATGGCGGCAATCGTTGCGGCCGCCAACCCCAGGTGATTCGTCAAGAACACGAGCGTGCGCTGCTGCTTGGCGTCGAAGTATTCGATGCGGCGGAACACCACCTCGGAGCCGCTGGCGGCCAGCGAGGGAAAGAAGATCACTTCGTCGCGGCGCACGCCTCCGGGACGGCGCGGCAACGGGCGCTGTTCGAGAACCTCGTAGTTGGCCCCGCGTTTCAATCGTGTGACAAAGAAAACGCCCCGCTCGCTCAGCTCGGCGAACCAGTCGTAGTCGTTGTAACCGCGGTCGAAGACCACGATCGTGCCGCGGTCGAACGACATTTTGCGGGCCGGCGCCAGGTCGGGCGTCTTGGCGTCGGTGACCACGCAGAAGCTGGGCAGGTAGCCGTCGTGATCGAGTACCAGATGGAGCTTGACGGCGCCCTTGGTGCGCTGGAACTGGGCCCAATCAAACAGCGAGGCGCACAGATCGATGACGCTGGCGTCCAGACTCAGCAGCTTGTTTTTGAAACGGAACTTGTGGCCCGGCGCCGCGCCGCGGCACTTCGCCAGCAGTTGATGAAAGACCGTTTCGTAGATCTGCCAAGGGCGTTGCCGGTTGGCGTAGGCCAGCGTCGAGCGCGGCGGTGCGGCGGACAAGCCCAGGTGCCGCAGCTTGCCTTCGCTGGCCGCCAGACCGCCGCAAATCTCACGCAACGACTGGGCGCGGCCGAGCTGGCAGAACAGCATGGCGACGAACTGTCCCCAGCAAGTGAAGCCGCGGGCGTGGCGCTCCCCGCGATGCTGGCGGACGGCCTGTTCAAACTCCGAACGCGGGAACAGCTTTAACAATTGAGAGAAAATACTGCATGCTTGACTCATGGCGGGGCCTCCTCGGGCGGGTTGGTTCATAGGCCTGAACCCAATCCCAACCTAACAGAGGTTCCGCCTCCCCGGCTTACGAATTCAAAACGCTAATTTGGACAAGAGTGACATGAACACGGCGGAGACGAGCATCAGCAGGCCATAGACAATGCGCCCGCCATACTTGTCGGTGAGAATACCGACCGGCAAGCGCGTGATCGAACCGGTGAGCACCGGGATGCCGATCAGCCAACCCATCTCCGCTGGCGTCCATCGAAAAACTCCGTTGTCCACCAGGAAGGTGATCAACACGCCGTTCATCATCCAGCACATGAAGCAGACCGTGAAGGCCAGCGTGTTCATCGCCAGGACTACGATCGATTTGCGGCTGTCGGTCACCTTCGTTATCTCCTTACGGCGTCCTTTGCGGGTTGCGATACCAGCGAACCACCTGAGGCTTTCTCCACAGGTAAGGATTGGGCGCCACGAGCACATGCACCAGCCGCGTAAACGGGAAAAAGCCGATCATCAAGTAGGCGTTAATGATGTGGAGTTTCACTCCCCACGGCATGACCGCGATCACGCTCACATCGGGGTTTAATTTCAGCAACGACCACAAGTAGGGAGTCACCGAAGAGGCGAACCAGCTCGACCCCCAGGGATGAAACACGGCCACATAGACGCCGCTGGCGACTTGCACGGAGAGCATTCCGTAAAGAATCCAGTCCGATACGGTGGTGACGCCGCGGATCTTCGGTTCCGTTGCTCGGCGGGCCATCGAAGCCACCAGCCCGATCACCGTCATCAAGCCGAACACCAACGCCGTCACATCGAGGATGTAAAGGCGAATTGGCTTGCTATTGAACGCCAGCAGCTCGCGCGGAAACAAGAACGCGACAAAGTGCCCCGCGATCACGACCAGAATGCCGTAGTGAAACGGAACGAGACTCCAGAAATGCCGTTCGTTCTCGAGAAACTGCGAAGAAAGGCTCGAGTAAGAAAACGTCCGTTGCCGGTAACGCTGAATCGTTCCCGTGAAGAACATGAAGAAAGCCATGTAGGGGACAATCGCGAACAGCAGCGGATCGAGGTATGCCCGCGAGCTATCCATGAACGGCCTCCTCCGCTTTCGCTTGCACGGTGTTCGCCGCGGCGCATTCGACGGCCCGCAACACTTCGACCCAAGGGCTGTCTTTGCCCTCGAAAGCCCGCAGCATCTTGGTCAGCGCGGGCGTCAGGAATCGCTCCATGAAATCGCTCCGCTCGTCGCCGCTGAGCCGGTCGAGCAGCGGGAGCAGGTGCGTCAAGTGATCGGGAAGTTCGGTTGACTCCTCAATCCCGTGATCACGCAACAAACCGCGCATGGCGACCAGGAAATTTCCGCGTGCATACTCTTCGCCGTAAAGGTGCCATCCGACCTCAAGCGAACACAGCGGGCTCAGATCGAAGGATTGCGTAAACAGCTCTTGCAGCCGCTCGACCGTCATGCCGCTGATTTTGTTCACGAAACGCTCGACATGAAGGGCCGCTTCGGTGTCACGGTCTTTGAGCGTGGCCGCGCAACGCGCGATCTGTTCGCGGTAATGCCGTTCCGGATAGCGCAGCAGAAGGCTGAGCGCCTTGAGGGTCCCCAGCGCCGGCGCGTTCACATCGACCTCCAGGGACCCGACAGGAAACCGAAACCAGTCGAATGCTTGTGCTCGAGCGGATCGGCGCTCATTTCAATGGCCTCTTCGCGGTGCATGGGCGGAATCACGAAGCGCTCTTCGAACGTGCACAGCGCCGACAGCCTGTAGATCTCCTCGGCCTCTTCAACGGTGCTGTCGGCCTCGCGCAGCATTCGTTCCGCCGTCTCCATGTCGACGTCGCCGACGGTTTTCGCTCGGCGATACCAGCGCACGGCCTTCTGCTTTCGCAACGCGTAGCGCACTTTGCCCTCGTGCCCGGCGCCGAACAGATTGGCCAGAAACTTCACGGGCACGCGCGACTCGTCGATGTCGTGGAACAGGTCGTCGGAAATGTTCTCAACCGGGCTGCCGTCGGGCTGATTGGCCATCACCGGCGACAGCGGCGGCACATAGAACAGCATGGGCAGAGTGCGGTATTCGATATGAGGCGGCAAGGCGATCTTCCAGACTTTGACGAACTTGTAAACCGGCGACCGCTGCGCCGATTCGATCACCGAGTCGTGGATGCCGTTGGCTCGCGCCTCCGCGATCACCTGCGGGTCGAAGGGATCGAGAATCATCGAACGGTGCGCTTCGATCAATTCTTCGTCGCTCTTCTTCGCGACCTGCTCAATCTGATCGGCGTCGTAGAGCAGCACTCCGAGATAGCGAATCCGCCCCACGCAAGAGTGAAAGCACGCCGGCGCTTGCCCGGTCTCAAGCCGCGGGTAGCAGAGAATGCATTTCTCCGACTTGCCGGAGAACCAGTTGTAATAGACCTTCTTGTAAGGGCAGGCGGCGATGCAGGAACGCCATGCCCGGCAGCGGTTCTGATCGACCAGAACGATGCCGTCTTCACCGCGTTTATAGAGCGCGCCGGAGGGGCAAGACGCCACACAGGAGGGGTTGAGACAGTGGTTGCAGATTCGCGGCAGGTAGAAAAACACCAAGCGCTCGACGGCCGAGAGCTGCTCCTTTTGCTCGTCGCTGAGCCCTTCGAGATTAGGGTCGCTCTCGGCGTAGATGGGCGACCCGCCCAGATCATCGTCCCAGTTGGGGCCCTTCTTGATTTGAATCAGCTCGCCGGTGACTTGCGAGACCGGACGAGCCGTGGGCTGGTCGGGGCCCTCCTTGGCATTGAACAGTTCCTCGTAGTCGTAGGTCCAGGGCTCGTAGTAGTCGTCCATGCTGGGCATGTGGGGGTTGTGGAAAATGTTGAAAACGAGCCGACTCTTGCCGGTCGATTTCAGCCCCAGCTTGCCGTTTCTTACCTCCCAACCGCCGTCGTACTTGTCTTGGTTTTCCCACTGCGTCGGATAGCCGGTACCCGGCTTGGTTTCGACGTTGTTCCACCACATGTATTCGGCGCCCTTGCGGTCGGTCCAAATGTTCTTGCAGGCGATGCTGCAGGTGTGGCACCCGATGCACTTATCAAGGTGAAACATCATCGAGACTTGTGAACGAACATTCATCCTCGCTCTCCTCCGTTTTTCACCACTTCAGCTCCGGCAGTTTTCTTACGAGAATGTGGGTGTCGCGATTGACGCCGGTCGGGCCCCAGTAATTGAAGTGGTAGGTGAACTGCCCATATCCGCCGACCATTAAGTTCGGTTTGAGGCGAACGCGCGTCAAACTGTTATGCCCGCCGGCTCGCCGGTTCCCCCGGAGCGGTGACCTCGGTACACCGAGTGTCCTTTCGGGGGAGTGGTACTGAATACAAATCCCGCGCGGAATGCGCGCGCTCACCGCCGCCCGGGTCACGACGACGCCGTGGTCGTTGTGAACCTCGACCCAGTCGTTATCCTCGATATCTATCTCGGCGGCGTCGTGATGGTTGATCCAGAACGGCTCGCAACCGCGCGAGAGTGTCGTCATGCGCTGGTTGTCCCCGTAGGTGGAATGGATGTGCCATTTCCCGTGCGGCGTCAGGTAGTTGAGCATGAGCGACGGCCCGGCTTCCTTGCTGAATCGCAGGTCAGCGTACTCGGCCGGCAGCGGCTTGGGTTTGTAAGTCGGCAGATGCTCGCCAAAGTCGATGTAGCCGGGATGGTCCAGGTAGAAGTGCTGCCGCCCGGTCAGCGTCCGCCAGGGAACATCGTTTTCCACGTTGTAGGTGAACGGCGCATAGGCGCGGCCGTTTTCGATCAAGCCGGACCACATCGGACTGTTGATAAAACGCCGGGGTTGGCTTTGCAGATCGGCGAAACTGACGCGAACTCCGCGATTCTTCTCCGCGAGATGCGCCAGGGGAAGGCCGGTTTTTTCCTCGATATCCTGGTAGGAACGATAGGCCAGCTCCCCGTTCGTCACCGTCGCGAAACGCAGAATCTGATCGCAGACGTGAATATCTTCGGCAAGCGAGGGATAAGCCTTGCCGTCCCAGGAAACGCGCGGGCCGTCCATGACGGCTTCGTCATAAACGTCCTCTACGTTGTAGTGCGTACCGTGCGCACCCAGCCCGCTCTCGCGCACTTTGGGTCCGAAGGAGATGAACTGGTTGTAAAGGTTCTTGTAATCCCGCGAGACGACCTTGAGCGCGGGCATCGTTTTGCCCGGTACCGGCTCGGTCTCACCCTTCGACCAGTCACGGATTTCCGGCTGCGCGATCTCGGCCGGCGTGTCATGCGTCAGAGCCAAGGCCACGATGTCTTTGACCGGCTCGGGGAAATGTTTCTCGGCCAGTTCGGAGAACTTTTTCGAGATCGTCTGGAAAATCTGCCAGTCGCTCTTCGACTCCCAGCACGGAGGCACCGCCGCCGAGAGCGGATGGATGAAGCTATGCATGTCGGTCGAGTTGAGATCGGACTTCTCGTACCAGGTGGCCGCCGGCAAAACGATGTCGGAGTAGAGCGCCGAGGTGTCCATTCGAAAGTTGAGGTCCACCACGAGATCCATCTTTCCTTGCGGCGCTTTGTCATGCCAGGTGACTTCTTTGACCGAGTCTTGGGCGAGGTCCTCAGCGATGGCGTTCGTATGGGTGCCCAGGTAATGTTTCAGAAAGTACTCGTGCCCCTTGGCGCTCGACATCAGGGCATTGCCGCGCCAGATGAACCAAACCCGCGGCCAGTTCTCGGGGGCGTCGGGATCCTCGACGGCGAATTTCAACTCCTTGCTCTTGAGCCGGTCAACAGTGTGGGCAACGATTTCTTCTGGGCTTTTCGCCCCGGCCTCCTCGGCTTCCGTGACCACTTCGAGCGGACTGCGGTCAAACTGCGGATAAAAAGGCAGCCAGCCATTGCGGACCGCCTTCACTTGCAGGTCCATCGTGTGGCCGCCGGCCATCGAATCCGGACGCCCGTTCTTGGGAACCGTGTGATAGTCGGTGAATTCCTTCTCATACCTCCATTGGTCGGTGTGAACGTAGTGCCAACTCGGGGCGTTCTGCAGGCGCGAGGGAGGAATCCAATCTTTCGCCAGCGCGATCGATGACCAGGACTCCATCGGCGCAAGTTTTTCCTGCCCCACGTAGTGAGCCAGCCCTCCGCCGTTGACACCCACGCAACCGCAGAACATCAGGGCGTGGATGCCCGCGCGGTACATCAGATTGTTGTGATACCAGTGGTTGATTCCCGCGCCGATGATGATCGTGCACTTGCCCTGGGTCAGCTCAGCCGTGCGCGCCCACTCGCGCGCGAAACGGATCAGCGTGTCCCGCCCCATGCCGGTGTACTTTTCCGACCAGGCCGGGGTGTAGGGCGCGTTCTCGTCGTTGTAATCGGCGGGGTAGTCACCCTCCAGGCCGCGCCCGACGCCGTATTGGGCCATCAGCAAGTCATAGGAAGTCGTCACCCGGACGATCGAGCCGTCGGCGGTCTCGATGCGTTTGAAAGGCACGCCGCGCTCGATCACGCGGCCCTCTCCGAAATCGTCGAGCGCGACCTGGGCGACGCCGTCGTTATCGTCGAGGAATGTCAGCACCGGCCGGATGTCGCTTCCGTCCAGCCCGTCCTTCAGCCGCAGGTTCCACTTCCCTTTTTCCTTGGCCCAGCGGAAACCGACGCTCCCCATTGGCATGCGCGGAGCTTGCGCCGTCTCGTCCCACATCAGGAACTGCCAGTCGCCGTTCTCGATGCCGGCGTATTTCTCGAGACGGTTCGCCCGCAGTAGCCGCCCCGGCCGGAGCGCGCCTTGTTCGGGTTCGTCCAAGACGACGAGATAGGGAGCGTCGGTGAACTTACGGAGATAGTCGAGGAAATAGGGAGTCTTCTTGTCGTGATGAGATTCCTTGAGGATGACGTGGTTCACCGCCATCCACCAGGCGCCGTCCTGGCCCGCGTTGAGGCCAACCCACTCGTCGGCGTATTTCGAGACTTGACTGAAGTCGGGCGAGAAAACCCACATCTTCGTGCCGTTGTAACGAGCCTCGGCGGCGAAGTGGCAGTCAGGCGTGCGCGTCATGTTCAAGTTGGAGCCCACGACCGCCAGCAGCTTTGCATTGAACCAATCGGCCGACTCGTTCACGTCGGTTTGCTCTCCCCAGGTTTCCGGGGAGGCCGGGGGGAGATCGCAATACCAGTCGTAGAACGAAAGCGAGACGGCGCCCATCAGTTGCAGCATCCGCGCGCCGCCGGCGTAGCTGATCATCGACATCGCCGGGATCGGCGAAAAACCTGCGATGCGATCGGGACCCCATTTCTTGATCGTGTAAATATTGGCGGCGGCGATCAGTTCGACAATCGAATCCCAATCCACGCGGCGGAATCCGCCTTTGCCCCGCGCGCGCTGCCAGCGCCCGCGCGCTTGCGGGTTCTCCACCAGTGACTTCCAGGCGTCGACCGGATCTTCGTGCTGCGCCCGAGCCTTGGTCCACAAGTCGAGCAAGGCGCCGCGCGCATAGGGATACTTCACCCGCAGGGGACTGTAGATGTACCAGGAGAACGAAATACCCCGCTGGCATCCGCGCGGCTCATAAGGAGGCAAGTTGGCGTCGAGCGACGGATAGTCGAGACCTTGCATCTCCCAAGTGACAATCCCGTCTTTGACGTAAATCTGCCAGGTGCAGCCGCCCGTGCAGTTGACCCCGTGGGTGCTGCGGACGATCTTGTCGTGCTGCCAGCGATTGCGGTAAAACTCTTCCCACTGCCGCAGCTTGGGGTCGTGCTGGTCCTTGATCCACACCAGTGCGCCGTTCGGCTTCATCCATTCACCTCGTTATCCGCCGCTGCTCAACTAGGGCGGCCCTGACACCCCGAAAACGTTTCTTCCAAAGCCCGTCGAAAATCGCCAGCGCGAGAATCGTCCCGCCGAGTCCCAGAAAAAAGAAGTTCAACAGCGCGACCGTGTCGTCCTCCCCACCGCGCTTCGCGGCGGCCTCGAAGTAAGCCAGCAGGGAAAGGATTTCCTCTGCCTCCAGCGGGTGGCCGCGAAACAGCGGCCCCATCGTGGCGGTCGCCGGGGAATAGAGCCAGGCCCCCATATTCGTGCGCCCGCCGAGCCGCTCATACGCCCGGCTCAAATCAGGACCGAGGCGGCCTCCGCTCAAGGAACTTAACCCGCGCACGGTGTGGCACCCCAGACACATCGATCCGCCGTTGGCGAGGGCACGGTTACCCGTGAAGAATTCCTTGCCAAGTGCGACATCCGCGGGTGTGAATGGACGATCACTGATCCGCAGACCCTTGAACTGCGAATCTTCGAGCGCGGACTCGGCCTCGATCAGGTCGAGCAGCGCGTTGGCGCGATCTTCGGTCATGCCGCTCACTCGCGGCATCATGACGCGCCTGGCGTCTTCGTAGAGCTGTTGCGCGTAGGAGTCTCCACTTTGGATGACGGCCCCCGGATCGAGGATAAACCGCACCAGCCACTCCCTCTCCTGCCGCTCGCCGACATTCCTGAGGTCGGGACCGGTGAGACGGCCGCCGCCGATCGTGTGGCAACTCACGCAACGCTGACGGAAAAAGTCGGAGGTTTCCTGAGCGCTGAGGGGTTGGGGCGCCAGAAGGACCGCTGAGAGAAGGAAGCAGGCTACTACGGTTCTGGCACGCGGGCGGATTCGGGTATGTGTCAGTTGCATCTGGGAAACGGTCTCTTCCTTTGCCCTTGCGCAATTGTGTTGCCACACTTCGTGCTCAGTCCCGGGGAGCGTTTCTTTTGCGTGGGTTGCGCATCAAAGAACGAGGAAAGCACCACGCCGGAGAAGACCCACATGCCGTGACAGTAGTTGCGTCATTTCGCCCAGTAATGGGTTATTTAACCCTTGTTTCTCGCCATCTGAAGGCCGAAGCGAGCGATAGGCCACCAATGCCCGCCGCGTATGGGAGCGCGTAGCGCCTTCCTGCCGGGCGCCGATGGCAATACCCAATTTGATGAGTTCTCGTGCCTTGAGATCCAGCGGACCCTTCTGGCACCCGGCTTCGCCCAAAGAACCATACGCCGCGGCAAGCTTGGGGGAACTCATCTCGAAACTTCTCGTAAGTCTCGGGCAGTCGCGCCATGGTCACATCTCAACGATTCTGAGACATGACCAAAGCGTCAACCGGCTCAACCGATCGGAAGCGTGTGTCGCGGCCTAGGTTGCGCTCATCGTGAATCCGGATTGTGTGTAAAACGCCCTCAGGGCGATGCTAATTCCCTGGGTAGGTTCACAGACCTCTTTCCCGCGGGGACTGCCCTGGCCCGCGAAGCGGGCGTGATGAGTCGGACCGCTTTCAGGACGCGCCCTTGGCGAGTTGCGCTTCCAGCTCCGCCGCCCGCGGGAACAGAATATTGTTCTCGAGATGGATATGCACATGGAGGTCGCCTTCCAGTTCCTCAAGCTGAGCATAAAGAGCCCGGAAGGTAATGCACGCGTCAGGCGGAGGCACAAAGCCGCTTGTGAGCGCGCGTATCCCCGCTAACGCCCGGCCGGCACTCGCGTGCTCGTATTCCATCATCTGAATCGGATTATTGACGGACCCGCCTGGGGCTGCCGGAGGAGCAACTCCATTACGCGCGGCTGCTTCCATCTGTCTGATCAGCGGGAACAGCATCATTTCCTCTTTCATCATGTGTTGCATCAGTTCCTGTCCTAGTCCATGGACAATCTCCCGCAGGCGCAGCAATCCTCCGTGACGAGCACTATGCACCTCGACCACCTTATCCAGCTTTCCCGCGACGGACGGCAGCGCCGAGCGCAGGTAAGTGTGATGGCGTTCCACAATGTGGTCCGCCAACTTGGTCAGCGACGCCGAGGGCCAGTCGCCGGCTTCGTGGGGGGCCGGCGCGGAACCAAGTTCGGACACGAGTGTATCCACTGACAGGCCTTGTTCGCGGCACACTTCCTCCAGAGTTCTCTGCCCTTTGCAGCAATAGTCAATGTCATGTTTTTCAAAAACTTGCGCTCTGGCAAGGTTCTCCGCAACCAGGTCGCCTACCGATTTGTTGTTCGCTGTAACCTGAATTATGCACTGCGGGGTGCACCGGAGGAGGGCTGAGCCGCCAGGGGCCATTTGGGGGACCCCCGAAAACATGGGGTAATAAGGTAGGCTGGCAAAGATTTCAGCTTCGCCAGTCAACCCCAAGGAGGTCACCCAAATGGTTACCAAGCGAAAACAGCATAGCTCCCGAAGGCCCGTCAAACAAGGCCGGGGCGCGAGGGCCCCGCGGCCCAATAAAATCGGGGCTGCCACGCCTTATCACTTCCGCGGCAAGAATCTGACTCCCTACGGCGGCTTGCTGCCCGTCGCCACCCTGCTCGAAAAACTTGGCTTCCAGGCGCTGCTGGAAGAAACCATCACGAACAAACGAATCACCCGTGTGATGAGCCTCTACCAGTTTGTGCTGGCCCTCGTGCTGGGCCTCTATGTCGGCTTTGCGCGGCTGAACCAACTCCGCTTCATCGCCCGCGACCCCATCTTGACCGGCATCTTGCAAGTGACGCGTCTGCCGCCGCAGTCCACGCTGTGGCGCTTTCTGGCCTCGCTGCACCTCAACGTGGCGAAGCAGATCCTTTCCATTCAGCGCCAGCTGCGGGAACGAGTCTGGGCCGCGGCCCAGGTGAAATTGGAGACGGTGACGCTGGACACCGACACCACCGTGCACACGCTCTACGGCCGCCAGATGGGCGGGCGCAAGAGTTACAACCCCAAGAACAAGGGCAAGCGCAGCTACCAGCCGATACTGACTTTCCTGGCCGAGACGCGCGAATACCTGATGGGCGGGTTGCGCAACGGCGACCGGCCCACGGGCCGGCAGATCGCCGCCCACCTCGAGAGCGCCTTTCGGGCTTTGCCGCACGGCGTGAAGAAAATCCTGGCGCGGGCCGATTCCGGGTTTTATTGCTGGGAGGCGGTGGAGGCCTATGAAAAGGCGGCTTGTCAGTTCGTCATCGTGGCGCGCAAGACCAGGCGGCTGGTCGAGCAGTTGCAGCAAGCGGCCTGGAAGCCCTCGCCCCACAGCGATGCGGATGCGGAATGCGAATTCCTCTACCAGCCGCAGGGCTGGGCGCGGGCCTGTCGTTTCCTGGCGCTGCGTTACGAAAACGAACCCGCGGCCGGCGCGGCCGAGCAATACCAGCTGTTTGCCACCAGCGCTTACACCTACCGCGTGTTTGTCACCAACCTGGCCGAACCGATCGCGGCGGTGGTGTGGTTTTACAATCAGCGCGCCGCAGCCGAGAACCTCATCAAGGAGGCCAACAACGACGCCGGGCTGGCGGCCCATCCCTCGCGCCGCTTTGACATGAACCGCAATCACTTTCAGCTGGCCATGCTGGCCTACAACCTCAACTGCTGGCTGCTGCTGTTCAACCGCGAAGCCCAAGCCAGCGTGGAGACACTGCGGCACACCACCCTGGCGACGGCGCGGCTGCGCTTTCTGTTCGTGGCGGCCAAGATCTGGCGGCACGCCGGCAGAACGGGTGTCAGCTACAGCGATCATTATGAGGAAAAGGGCCTGTTTGAACGGCTGATGCGGCGGCTGCGGGCGATGGGGCCACCGGGATCGAGCTTCGCGCCGGTGGTGGAGGGTGCGCTGAGTTGAGGGGCGCTCCATGCATAAAATTTCATGCACTCGCCGCAACGTACTGGGAACACGCCGCTTGCCCGCCCGCTTTTGCCCGCCGGGATTGGCAGGCGGCTCAAACAGGGAGGGAAACAGAGGAAAAGACGACTTGCTAAATCACTGAGTTGACACGACTGCCGCTACCGCCACAACTCCATCGGCGATGGCTACGCCGAATCGGTGCATAATTCAGGTGTAACCATTCTTCACCTCTTCCATGTAAGTCTTGGATTTCCCGCACGACCGGCTAATCCCGCGCGGCAGTCTTCCTGCCGTGACTGTAGTCACGGAATTGCAGCCTCGTTGGGGCTTCATAAAATGCCATGCAATAACCTGGCCAAGCGCCTTTTCTAATCATCCGGGAGGTCACCCAAGCTTTTGACTTGGCGTGTCTGCGTTGCCGCGCCTGGGCGATGCCGCTGAGGCATCCCTCGGAACCGTCGGCTCGCGGGTGGTTGGTCAAAGAATTGCAGTGCTAAGACACCAGGTAGCCGCCAAGGCTTGAGGTGAGGTGTCTTTCGCACTGCTCTGGAACGGGCTCCTAACCACGTGAAGGGGTGTGCGCCATGACCCAAAAACAAGGACCGCCCCCTGAGCCCGGCAGCGTTGAGCGCTGGCGAAAGGGCCTTCAGAACTGGCGCTCGCGTCTGGCGATCCTCGCCGCCGGCTATCTTCTTTTCGAGACGCTGAGCGGTTTGGCGATTCTGTTCGCCCCTTTCAGCGTTCCATCCCAGATTGTCGTCCTGGTACACACTCTCATTGGGCTTATCTTCCTGATCCCTTGTGGCTGGTACCTGGTTCGTCACTGGCTCGAGTACTGGCGTAACCCCTTCAGCCACATTGTTCTCGTCGGTTACCTGGGATTTGCCACGCTGGCGCTCTGCCTCGTCTCAGGCGTGGTCCTGACGGTCCAGGCCATCTGGGGTGTGCGGATCAGCTACGGCTGGGATACGGTGCACATCGTCACGACCTTCGTGACGCTGATCTTCGTCCTGCTCCACACGATCCCGCTGGCGAGGCGTGTTCCTCAGCTCTCCTCGCTGACCGCCGCGGAGGGGTCAAACCCTCATCGCGCCTATTTCCTGGGTGCTCTCGTCTTTACGCTGGGCTGTACCGTCCTCGTCGTACTCGGCTCGGTCGCTTACAGCTCGCCGCCCATGCAGAGCGGCTTTCCCGAAGACTACTCGTTCTCCTACGGGGAGGACCGGCCGTTCGCTCCGAGTCTGGCGGGAACAGAAAACATGGAAGCCTACGACCCCAGGCTGCTCTCGGGGTCGCTTTCATGCGGCACCGCCGGGTGCCACGAGCAGATCGTCGAGGAGTGGCAGCCCAGCGCCCATCGTTGGGCGGCGATGGACGCGGGCTTCCAGCGCATCCAAATGAATATGGCCGAGCAGAACGGCCCCGACTCCACCCGTTACTGCGGCGGCTGCCACGACCCGATCTCGCTGTTCTCGGGGACCAAGAATCTTTTCACGGATACCGAGAAACTGACGTCGCTCCACGGCTACCAGGAAGGTGTTTCCTGTCTTTCCTGCCACTCTATTCGCGAGGTGGACGTGAAGGGCAATGCCGACTACGTTGTTGCCCGGCCGGAACGCTACCTGTTCGAAATCGAGTACGCGGAAACATCGCTGGAATGGCAGCGCCTCGTGCGCGATTTTCTGATCCGCTCCTACCCCGGCAAGCACTTGCAGGATCTTAGTAAAACGCTCTTCAAAGCTCCCGAATACTGCGCGGCCTGCCACAAGCAATTCATCGATCAGGAGATCAATCGCGTCGGCTGGGTGCAGTTGCAGAACCAGTACGACAACTGGAAGCAAAGCCGCTGGAATCATCCCGGCGATGCATCCCGGACCATCGAGTGCCGCGAGTGCCACATGCCGCTGAGCCCTTCAACCGATCCCGCGGCCGGTGATGACTTTGACTACAACCGTTCGCCCGAAGACGGCAAGCACCGCAGCCATCGGTTCCTGGCCAGCAATCAGTTCATGCCGGCGGTTCTCAAGCTCCCGGGAGCTGAAGAGCAGATCAGGCTGACCGAGAAGTGGCTGCAGGGCAGCTTCGAAATTCCTGAAATCGCTGACAAGTGGACCAGCGGGCCCATCGTCGGTGTCGAGATCCTGGCTCCAGAAGCGATCCGTCCCGGGGAAACGGCCGAGTTCAAGCTCGTCATCACCTCGAACAAGGTCGGCCACGACTTCCCGACAGGGCCTCTCGACATCATCCAGGCTTGGATCGAGGTGACCGTGGCGGACGACGAAGGACGCCTGATCTTTGGCAGCGGCCGGGTGGACGAAAACGGCTTCATCGAGGCGGGGACCTTCATGCTCAAGGCCGAGCCCGTGGACCAGGAGGGCAACCTCATCGACCGCCACAACCTTTGGGAAATGGTCGGCGTGCGCCATCGCCGGGCGCTGTTTCCGGGGTTTTCCGACACGGTCGACTATTCCTTCTTTTGCCCGGAGGCGGCACGGCCCGACGCACGCAAAGTCCAGTCGGAGCAGATCGCCTACCCGCTCGCGGCCTCCAGCCGGGACGCCGGCTGGCTGGACGTGAAAGTTCGGTTGCGCTACCGCAAGATCAGCCAGTACCTGCTCAACTTCATGTTCGGGGCTGACAGCGGCCTCAGCGCGCCGATCGTTGACCTGGACTCGGATACCCGGCGCATCCCAGTTAGGGCTCCGCGGAGTGGTTCTGGGGACTGAGGGCGGGGCGTCATGTCGAAACTAAGGCCAGCCTCGCGCCGGAAGCGATTAATCCTGCGCTATTCGGCGCTGAGCCTGCTGGTTGTGGCGGGCGCGACGGCGGCGGCTGTCCTGCTGCTGCGGCAGCCGCAAGAGAAATACTCCCCGGGCGGAGCCATTGAAGGGGTGACCAGCGATCTTCGGCGAGACCTCCCCGCCGGGCGGCCTACTGTCAGCTTCGTCGATGAGACGAGCCAAGCCGGCATTGACTTTCGGCATTTTGCCGCCGCGCGCTCCACCCAGCTTCCCGAAGACATGGGCTCCGGCGCCGCCTGGGGCGACTATGACAACGACGGCTATTTCGACCTCTACATTTGCGACATCGCGGCCCCGCTGACCGCCTCGCCCGAAGAGCGCGCGGCCTCGCCCGGCGGCAATCGCCTCTACCACAACAACCGGGACGGCACGTTCACCGACGTCACCTCGCGCGCGGGCGTCGGTTTCAAAGGCCTCGGCATGGGCGCGGCCTGGGCCGACTACGACAATGACGGCTGGCCGGACCTGGCGGTCACCGCCTACGGACAGGTCATCGTTTACCGCAATCGCGGCGACGGAACATTCGAGGACGTGTCCTCGCGCGCCGGCCTGGCCGGCTTTGAAGGTTTTTGGAGCGGCGCCTCCTGGGCGGACTACGATGGCGACGGCTACGCCGATCTCTATATCTGTGGCTACCTGCGGTACGAATTTCACCCGGAGTATAGCGGCAAGACTTCCAAGCAGTACGCACAGGTCATACCCTTCACTCTGAATCCGTCGTCCTACAAGCCCGAGCGTAACCTCCTGTTCCACAACAACGGCGACGGAACGTTCACCGAAGTTGCCGCCAAAGCCGGCGTCCGCAACCCCGCGGGCCGCGGTCTCTCGGCCGCCTGGGCCGACTACGATCTCGACGGCTTGCCCGACCTTTATGTGGCCAACGACGTCTCTGACAATGTTCTGTTCCGCAACCGGGGTGATGGAACCTTTGAGGACATCTCACACCCCGCTTGGGTCGCCGACTATCGTGGCGCCATGGGTCTCGCCGTCGCCGATTGGGACAACGACGGAGACAGCGATATCTTCGTGACCCACTGGATCGCTCAGGAAAACGGCTTCTACTGGAATATGGTCCGAAGCGCCTCTCCCTCCGAAGCCGGCCCCAGGCTCAAGTTCACCGATGTCGCCGATATGCTCGGTTTGGGCCAGATCTCTCTCAACGACATCGGCTGGGGAACCTCGTTCTTGGACTATGACAACGACGGGCGCCTTGATCTGTTCGTTGTCAATGGCAGTACGTTCCAGCGCGAGGAAGACCCGTCCCTTCTCGTAGCGATGCGCAACCGGCTTTTCTGGCAGAAGAGCCCGGAAGACGGTTTCTTTGACGTCAGCATGGTCAGCGGTGAAGCGCTTTCTGATGAACGAGTCTCCCGCGGGGCGGCCTTCGCCGATTATGACAACGATGGCGACATCGATATTTTCGTCGTCAACCATCAGGGCGCTCCGACCCTCTTGCGTAACGAGAATGACACTGAAAACCACTGGCTGAAAGTTCGCGTAGCATGTGTCCAAAGTAATCGTTCCGGCCTCGGAACTCGGGTCGAGATTCAAACCCCCTTCGGGAAGCAGCGTCGCGAACTGGGAGCGCAGTCCTCTTATCTTTCTCAAAACGCCCTGGAAGCCCACTTTGGATTGGGCTCGGCCGCAAGCGTGAACCAGGTCCGCGTTGTTTTTCCGAGTGGCGTCGTCCGTACTCTAGAAAATGTCCCCTCGAATCAAATTCTGGTCGTCAACGAATGATTGGCCGCGCCCCGCGCTCGTCACGGTGGCGATCCTTGTTTCACTGAGCGTCGTTTCACTGAGCGTTTTAGGGTGTACAGGGGCAAGAGAGGAGCGCCCGGCCGCGGCGGCGCACGATCCTGAAAAGGAGCGGATCCGCAACTTCTGGCAGCTCAATGGCGAGGCGCACCGGCTGCGGCTTGCCGGAGATTATCATGCCGCCGTCGAGCGATACGCGCAGTGCCTCGAACTCGACCCCGGCCACGAAGACTCGCTCTATTACTTAGGCGCCACACTCAAAGAGCTGGGCCGGTATCGGGAGGAGGAAGCCGTCTATCGGCGAATGATCGAAGGTAACCCGGCGAGCACCCGTGCTGTGTCGCAACTCGCTGGTCTGCTCTCTCAGCGTGTTCCCGGCGCTTCGCCGAACCCGGATGAAGCCCGCTCTTGGCTCGAGCGCGGCATCGAGCTCAACCGTGAGCACTCCGGGCCCTATCTGAAGCTTGGCAGGCTCCTGCTCGACGAGGGCCGCTTCGCGGATGCCGCCGGCACGTTCCAGACAGCGGCCGGTTTCGGATCTCCTGAAGGGCGCCTCATGACCGCCTACGCGCTCATGCTGAAGGGAGAAAACCGGCAAGCCCGCGTTCTGCTCCGGAAGGTCCTCGAGAACGAACAGATGGAGGCGCGTCTTGCCGCGCGAGGCGGCAAGCTCGAAGGTGACACGCGTGGCGAGCAAGGTTCCCCTGGCAGCCCTCTGCGCTCCGCCGGGATCAGGGCGCGCCTCTTTCTTAGTTGGATCACGCCGCCGGCAGCCGGCCGCGATCCCGCCCGCGAGGCTCCCGCGTGGCAGGACTTGACGGAGCAAACCGGCCTCCAGCCCGGCGGAGGCCGCGCGGCGTGGGCTGACTTGAACGGGGATGGTCTCGTCGATGCCGTGGTCACCGGACCCGGCCCGGTTCGTCTCTACCGCAATCGCGGTGGCCGATTTGAGGATGTCACGGAGCGGTCCGGGTTGCGGGATGTCACCGGCGCCTGGGACGCGTGTTGGGGCGACTACGATTCCGATGGGGACGCCGACCTCTACCTCATCCGTCCGGGCTTCTTCGGTAAGCACAGTAACCAGCTCTTCCGCAACGACGGCCAGGGTGGTTTCACCGACGTCACTGCCCAATTGGGCCTGGATGGCGTGCGTTCCACGGCGCGCGCTTCGTTCGCCGACCTCGACGGCGACGGACGGCTGGACTTAATCGAAGCTGGCGCCGCTCTCGATGGCGTGCCTCCGCTCCGCGTCTTCCACAACCGGGATCAAAGCTTCACCGAAGTGAGCCGGGACTGGGGTCTGTCCGTTTCGAGTGCGGTCGCTGACTTCGCGTTGAGTGATTACGATGCGGACGGCCGTCTCGACCTGTTCGTGGCGCCCTGGAGAAGCAACGTCAAGCTCTATCGAAATAGTTCGCTGGGAAGCTTCGTGGACACGACAGAACAGGCCGGCTTGGCGGGCATTCGTGGTCTCGGTTTCAGTGCCCTGTTTTTTGACTACGATCGCGACGGCCGCAGCGACCTTCTGCTGACGGCGCACGCCGCGTTTGAAGACGTCATAGCGGCCGAAGGTGACGCCGAGGCTGTGAATCGCCGCAAGCTCTCGGCGCGCCTGTTTCGGAATCTCCCCAACCTGCGCTTCGATGAGACTCAGGTTCCCGGATTGCATGCCCCGTTCGGGACGATCCAGGCGCTTGCCGCCGACATCGACGGGGACGGCTGGACGGATCTGATCTTCGCCAACGGCGGGCTGGGAGCCCAACGGCTCGAACCCAGCGTTGTGTTGCTTAACCACGGGGGGAAGGAGTTTCGTGCCCGGTTTTGGCTGCCAGGCCCGCGGCCCCCGGCTGGAGCTATCGGAGTCTCCGTCATCGACGTCGAAGGAGACGGACGGCCCGAGATCTATCTCGCCGCAAACCCGCTCTTCCGGGATTCACCCTTTTCCGCGGGTCTGCTCTTGCGCCGCCGCGCCGACCCTCCGCTGAGAACGGTGGGGGATATCAACCAGCAGACTCTGAAAGCTGCTGAAAAATAAGGAGATATCGCCTGGCAGAACGATTGCATTCCGAGAGAGAGTCATGTTTGGTTTTGAGCTTCGGAGTGGACCACGATTCGTAATCATAGGGCTGTTCTGCGCGGCTACTTTAGCCGCCCAGCCGGCCAATCCGCCGCCTGAGGGTCCGCGCCTCATTCGCGACCTGGACCGAAAGACTCCCGACTGGCTCTCGCTGGGAGTCACTTACCGTGTGCGGGCCGAAGGGCGTCGTGGGAACGGCTTCAAGGAAGGCAACGACGACGCCTACGGGCTGGGCCGTCTGCTGGTCGACATCGGCGTCGAGCCAAGCTCGTGGCTTCGCTTCCACTTCCAAGGACAAGACTCCCGCGCGCCCGGGAAGCAGAACGCGAACGCTGTTTTCCGTGATCCGTTCGATGTTCGTCAAGGCTGGGTGGAAATCGGCGATCCCGAGCACGGCTGGGTGCGCCTGCGCGCCGGCCGGCAGGAGCTGAAGTACGGGGCGCAACGCCTAGTCGGTCCGCTCGACTGGACGAACACCGCGCGGCAGTTCGATGCCGCCAAGCTGACCCTCGGCAAGAAGGATCTCAACGTCGATCTGTTCGCTTCGTCTTTGGTGGTGCTCGATCCGGACGGCTTCAACCGCTCCGGCAAGGGACAGGATCTTCACGGCGCCTACGGCAACCTGAATCGCCTCGTCGGCAAGGGGGCGCTCGAACCCTTCATGCTGTGGAAGGTCAATCTGCGCGATGTGACCGAGGCGGGCTCGATCGGGCGCGGCGACATCTACACCAGCGGCTTTCGCTTCGTCAGGCCGCTGCCGGGGAACTTCGACTTTCAAGCCGAGTTCGCGCGGCAGTTCGGCTCCGTCCTGACTGATGATATCTCCGCCTGGGGGGCGTACGCCGTCCTCGGCCACACGCTCAAGCAAGTCGCCTGGACGCCCCGCGTCTCAATCGAATACCAGTACGGTTCGGGAGACCCGAATCCGAACGACGGTAGACGCCAGACGTTCGATCAGCTTTACCCAACGGGACACCTCTATCAGGGCACGGCGGACCGCATCGGCTGGCGCAATGTCAAAGACGTCCGCGGCGGGATTGATTTCAAACCGCACCCCAAGTTCAGCTTCAAGATTGACTACTTCTCCTTCTGGCTGGCGAATAGGAACGATCAACTCTACGCGGTGAACGGAAAGATCGCCGTGCGCGCGCCCGCGGGGGGAGCGCGGAATTCACACGTCGGCCAGGAAATTGACGCCATCCTGATGTGGAAGCCCGCCGGGCACGTCACCTTGGGCGCGGGTGTCGGCCATTTGTTCCCCGGAAAGTTTCTGAAACAGACCACGCCCGGCGCGGGACACACGTTTCCCTTCGTGTTTTTGAACTACGTGATGTAAACGGGACCCGCCACCGAGTATCCGTACTCTATGGCGCTGCGTCGTTATGGCGCTGCGTCGTTCGTGAACCCGTTGTCGCGAACCCGAGGCGCACGGCTCCGCCGTGCCGCGTTGGGCCTCCAGGCCCACCGTCCGCCACCGATTTTCGTGTATCCGCGCGGGACGACGATTGTCTAGCGTTTACCAATGGCCGGGAGCGCCGGTTGGGATTCCTCCCGAGCGACGGCCTGCTCGGAAAGAATTCCTCTCGCCTGTCCTCTGCATAGCCAATGTCCTCTGCATAGCCACGCTGACCCACTACGGACTGACTTGCATCAACCGCGGGAAAACCCAATCGAGGTATCATGGATTGCCTCGTGCCGGACCCTTATGCAAGGCCCCGTGATGAATGCGACAACTATTTGCTGTTTGACCGCGTTGGCGGCCAGCCTCGCACCGCCGGCCGCGGCCGGTGCGTCCCCGGCAAACGCGCCGAGCGCCGCTTCAACCTCCGGCTTCAAGATCACCTACTCACTGAAGAACCGCCGCCACGGCGCGCTGTGGAATGGCGGCGTCGAGGACGCCTCGCGAGTGCGGTCCGTCCAGGGCTGGCACCTGCACGACGACGACCGCCTGAGGCCTCCGAATCTGTGGGACATTCAGCTTCGCAGCGTCGGCGGCGCCATCGCCGCGCCGGGCGTGATTCTCGATCTTCTCGGCCCCGGCAGTCAGCTTGTCTCCGTGTTCAGCCGCCGGGAAGATATTGATTTCGTCCCGGAGGAAATCCCTTATGGGAAAATTTTCTACCCCGCCGGCTTCAACGGCGATGTCGCCGTCGAGCGAGTGCCGATCGCGCAACCCGTCTCGTCCGCCGCCTATGAGGATGACAGCCCGGCGCTGCTGCGAACCCGGTCCGGGGGCTACTGGCTCGCTTGGGTCGCCTACAAGACTCGTTCCCGCGATGGTTTCTACTACGAGGGCGCCGACGAAATCGCGGTGACCCACAGTCCGGACGGCCGGGTGTGGTCAAAGCCGCTGGCGATCACTCCTCCGGGCGACCATTTCCGGGTCGCTCTGGGAGAGGACGGACAGGCCCGAATCTGGTGTGTTTACTCGCGGCAAGAGCAAATGGGCAGCGGTGATTTCAATCTCCAAGCGCGGCGCTTGGAGGGCGGCGCCTGGTCCGAAGAGATTCGGTTGAGCGATGATCCCCGGCCGGACATTTTTCACCGGCTCGCCGCCGACCCCGACGGCAATCTTTACCTCGTCTGGATGGGATTTCGCGACGGCCCTCAAGGCGGGCCGCCGCAAAGCGACATCCTGCTGCGGCGCTTCGACGGCACGGGCTGGGGACCGGAAATCAACGTCACAAACTCTCCCGAGGACGACTGGGAACCCGCCGTTGCCGCCGGTAAAGCAGGCGCGGCATGGGTAGCATGGGATTCCTATCGGGAGACAGGTTACGACCTGTTGTTGCGCTCGGTCTCGCCCGAAGGGCTTGGCGAGCTGCGGGAAGTATCGGCGACGCCCTACGCCGAGATGCGGGCCGACATCGTCGTGGACGCCGAGGACCGCGTCTGGGTCGCCTGGGAAGAAGGCGGCCTCAACTGGGGCAAAGATACCGGCTACGAAAATCCGAACCACCGCATCCACTTAAAGAAAGGCGGCTCGCGCATCTACGGCAGGCCCGCCAGCAGCCGCGTGCGCCGTCCGCGGGTGGCCGTTCTCTCGGGCGGAACCTGGCGGCAGCCGAAGTCTCAGCCTCAAGACGCCGCTCCCGGTTTCCTGGATCCCGCGCTATTTCAAAGCCCCCGTCTGGGACTCGATGGCGAAGGCAGGGTTTGGGTTTTTCTGCGCCATCAATGGAGAGCCGCCGGGCGCTGGGCCGGCCACCTGTTCGATTTCTACGCGACGACGATGGCCGGCGGCGAGTGGATTTCTCCCATTCTGCTCAACGGCAGCACCGGCCGCCAGGATACCGTTTTGGCCACGGCCCCAGGCGGCGGCAGTGATCTGGTC
This sequence comes from Bryobacterales bacterium, assembly GCA_965226185.1. Classification (GTDB taxonomy): domain Bacteria; phylum Acidobacteriota; class Terriglobia; order Bryobacterales; family UBA6623; genus CBDCYS01. The sequence goes on along the minus strand of CBDDCT010000006.1, from coordinate 1,098,689 downwards.
GCGGCGGTGGTGGGCGATGGCCGGCGCTTGCCCGTGGGCCTTCCCAAACACCACGACATTTCGGTTCTCACCATTGACGGCGGCCTGATCCAGGGCGAGCCCGGCCCCATCCCCTTGGTTACGTTTCAGCCCAGTTCCGCGCCGGGCTATCAGCCGACGCATCCTTCCGAGACCGCCGATCTGGAACGCATTCGCGGCCATCGCGTGGAGGTCGGCGGGCGGCGCTGGAAGATCGTCCGCGGGGACCTGCATCGCCATACCGAGATTTCCATGGACGGAGCCGCGGACGGAACGCTGTGGGACGCCTACCGCTACGCCATGAACGCGGCGAGCCTGGATTTTTTGGGCGTGAGCGATCACAACTACGGGCAATGGCTCGACACCGACGAGCCGGAGTCCCCGCAGTCCGACAACGAGTTTCAGTGGTGGCGCACGCAAAAATCGGTGGACCTGTTCCACGTGCCCGGCCGCTTCACGCCGCTCTACGGTTACGAGCGAACTCTGAACTTTCCGCTCGGCCACCGCAACATTTTTCACGACCGGCGCGGAGTCTTTAGCCTCAAGGTCCCGAAGCTGCACGTCCGCGAACGTCCCGAATTGCTCGACCGGGACCCGCCGAATCTCTGGTCCTACCTGCGCCGCACCGGCGGCATCGGAATTCCCCATACGCCCGCAACGACCATGGGCACCGACTGGAAGCGCCGTAACGACGAGGTGATCCCGGTCACCGAGATTTATCAAGGCGACCGAAATTCCTACTTGACCGAAGGAGGCGTACGGGCCGCCCTGCCGAATGATCCGGGGCTCGGCTCAGCCGGCCGCAAGCCCCATCAAAAGGGTTTGGTGCAGAATGCCCTCGGTGCGGGATATCACATGGGATTCATCGCATCGAGCGACCACTACTCCACGCACATTTCTTACGCCAATCTCATTGTTCCCGACCGCATCACGACAAGGGCCGATCTGCTCGACGCCTTTCGCAACCGCCGAACCTACGCTTCGACCGACAATATCGTCGTGGATTTCCACACAGCGGATCGTCATCAGGGAAGCGAAATTCACTCCGGCGAGAGTCCCGAGTTCCTGATCGAAGTCGCGGGCACGGCTCCGATTCTCAAGGTGGAAATCGTGAAGAACAACCGCGTCATCTACACCCGCGGGGGAGAGGGCGAGAGCCGCGTTGGCTTCCAATACCGCGATATCGAAAGCCTTGGGGGCGATTTTGAGGACACCAGTGTAGCTCCCACAGCCACCATTCAAGACTGGTCCCGGCCCGAAACCGGTATTCGCCCCCGTCCTGACAGGAAAGAAAGCTTCTACTACCTGCGCGTCATTCAAAGCTACAGCGCCGCCGAGCCCGGCAAGGAAGGCGAGGTAGCCTGGTCGTCGCCGATCTACGTCGCGCACGACTAGTGTAAGGCGCCAATCAGAACGTAACTTATGGTGAGTCACTACTTTGCCAGACGGCGGAGTGAGAGACACCGTGCGGCCCCAATGCGTACTCTGATGCGAGTGATTTGAGCCGTGTTCACGCGGCTTGGTGTTCCTTAGGCCAGCCGTTTACGGCTGGTGGACGCCGCCGCTCAGGGAGTTTCAGCCCGTTTCAACGGGCTTCCCTCTTTCAAAGGGAAATCTTATGGCGCGCTACTACTGGCGCAGTACACTAGGATGTCGTTCGCCGCCAAGTTCGTTTGCGGCCAAGAAGGAAGCACATCATTCCCCGGCCCGTCTCGCGCAGTGTGAACGCGGGTCTTCAAGCGGCGTGTCAAGCAGCGTTGACACTGCTCAATCCGCTTGGCGAGAATAGACGCTAACGACTACTAAGCCATGGAGGCCATTATGCTACCCAACCCGCCGAGAAATCGTATCTCGTATTCGCTTCTGGTGTGCTTGTTGGCCGCCGCCAGCCTGTCCGGCGGCCCGGCGCGAGCCGCCGAATCGGAGCGCCCCAACATCCTCTTTATCTACACCGATGACCATTCCTACCGCACCGTCGGAGCCTACCCGCAAGCCTATCCCTGGGTCCGGACTCCGACCATCGACCGCCTGGCGCGGGAGGGGGTGCGGTTCGAATCGGCCTACATCGGCACGTGGTGCATGCCATCGCGGGCGACTCTGCTCACCGGCCACCACCAGTTCGGCGTCGAGTCGATGCGCATGGAAGGACGCTATCCGGGCAGCACGTATGACCCCGAGAAGGCCCCCTTCTGGCCCAAAGTGTTTCGCGACAACGGTTATTTCACGGCGCAGATCGGCAAGTGGCACACCGGAGTCGACACCGGCTACGGCCGCGACTGGGATTTTCAAATTGTCTGGAACCGGCCCAAACACCCGGAGACCAGCGGGCACTACTACTACGACCAGCCGATCACCTACCAAGGCGGCGAGACCAAGAATCTCGAGCGCTACTCGACCGATCAGTACACCGATTGGGCCGTGGACTTGATCCAGGGTAAGGGCAGGGATACAGAAAAGCCCTGGTACCTGTGGCTCTGCTATGGAGCGGTGCATGGTCCGTTCACGCCGGCGAAGCGTCATCTGGAAGCCTACCCCGGCATCGACTTCGACACACCGGCCGACATCTTTCCGCCGCGGCCCGGCAAGCCGGATTGGGCGCAAAAGATCAACGTTTGGCAAAAGGGTCCCGGCGGTGTTCCGATGTTTCAGGGCCGCACGCTCAACTCTTGGGTAAGGCAATACCACCAGGGAGTGCTCGCGCTCGACGAGGGGATCAAGAGGCTGCTGGAGACGCTCGAAGAAACGGGGCAGCGAGAGAACACCCTGATTGTCTTCACCTCCGACCAGGGTTTCGCCTGGGGCCAGCACGGCTTTCGCGTGAAAGTAGCGGCCTACGATTCCAACATCCGCTCGCCGCTAATCATCTCCCAGCCGGGCCGAATCCCGGAAGGAGCGGTCTGCCCCACGCCAGTAGGCGGCGTCGATCTCATCCCCACTTTCTTCCGCTGGGCCGGGATCGATCTGCCCTGGAAGATGCACGGCCGTGACCTTTCCCCGCTGCTCGAAAACCCCAACGCCGATTGGCCCTACCCGGTCCTGCTGGCGGCCACGGGCCAGCGTTACGGTTCGGACACCGACGTCATCCCCACCGGTGAAGACGTTTTCCACGTTCAAATCCCCTGGTACGTCATGCTGCGCGAGAAGCGCTACAAGTACGTCCGCCCGCTGATCCACGATCTGGAAGAGTTGTACGACATGCAAGAAGATCCCGAGGAACTAGACAACCTGGCGATCAAACCCGCCCATCAGCAGACATTGAAGCGCATGCGGGCCGCGGCGATCGCCGAGTTGCGGGAAGACGATGCGGGTTTTGTCGACAGCATGCCACCGGTGCGCGAAGGCTTATAGACACTCCTGCCCAAGGCCGGGCAACAGATACCTTCAACTCGGGTGGGCGAGCATCTCGTCGCGTACAAGGTGCAGCCGCACTCGCTGCGGCGCAGGCTGGTCAAAGAAGAAGGCGGTGACGGCTTCCTTCACGTTGGCTCGTAGCTCTTCCCAGGAGTCGCCCAGAGAAGGGCCCTTGGAAACCCTGGATCCCGCTGGGCCCGTCTTCCGGCGGTAATTGGTTGCCTTCAGTGCAGGAGAGTGTGTACTATGCCGGAGCCGGCGTGCCTAAATCGGAACTTCCGCGTAATAAAAATATAAATTTATAAAAAATTTAGTATCAACACTTCGACAAAATTATACTAAGTGTAACCTGAATTATGCACTGCGGGGTGCACCGGAGGAGGGCTGAGCCGCCAGGGGCCATTTGGGGGACCCCCGAAAACATGGGGTAATAAGGTAGGCTGGCAAAGATTTCAGCTTCGCCAGTCAACCCCAAGGAGGTCACCCAAATGGTTACCAAGCGAAAACAGCATAGCTCCCGAAGGCCCGTCAAACAAGGCCGGGGCGCGAGGGCCCCGCGGCCCAATAAAATCGGGGCTGCCACGCCTTATCACTTCCGCGGCAAGAATCTGACTCCCTACGGCGGCTTGCTGCCCGTCGCCACCCTGCTCGAAAAACTCGGCTTCCAGGCGCTGCTGGAAGAAACCATCACGAACAAACGAATCACCCGTGTGATGAGCCTCTACCAGTTTGTGCTGGCCCTCGTGCTGGGCCTCTATGTCGGCTTTGCGCGGCTGAACCAACTCCGCTTCATCGCCCGCGACCCCATCTTGACCGGCATCTTGCAAGTGACGCGTCTGCCGCCGCAGTCCACGCTGTGGCGCTTTCTGGCCTCGCTGCACCTCAACGTGGCGAAGCAGATCCTTTCCATTCAGCGCCAGCTGCGGGAACGAGTCTGGGCCGCGGCCCAGGTGAAATTGGAGACGGTGACGCTGGACACCGACACCACCGTGCACACGCTCTACGGCCGCCAGATGGGCGGGCGCAAGAGTTACAACCCCAAGAACAAGGGCAAGCGCAGCTACCAGCCGATACTGACTTTCCTGGCCGAGACGCGCGAATACCTGATGGGCGGGTTGCGCAACGGCGACCGGCCCACGGGCCGGCAGATCGCCGCCCACCTCGAGAGCGCCTTTCGGGCTTTGCCGCACGGCGTGAAGAAAATCCTGGCGCGGGCCGATTCCGGGTTTTATTGCTGGGAGGCGGTGGAGGCCTATGAAAAGGCGGCTTGTCAGTTCGTCATCGTGGCGCGCAAGACCAGGCGGCTGGTCGAGCAGTTGCAGCAAGCGGCCTGGAAGCCCTCGCCCCACAGCGATGCGGATGCGGAATGCGAATTCCTCTACCAGCCGCAGGGCTGGGCGCGGGCCTGTCGTTTCCTGGCGCTGCGTTACGAAAACGAACCCGCGGCCGGCGCGGCCGAGCAATACCAGCTGTTTGCCACCAGCGCTTACACCTACCGCGTGTTTGTCACCAACCTGGCCGAACCGATCGCGGCGGTGGTGTGGTTTTACAATCAGCGCGCCGCAGCCGAGAACCTCATCAAGGAGGCCAACAACGACGCCGGGCTGGCGGCCCATCCCTCGCGCCGCTTTGACATGAACCGCAATCACTTTCAGCTGGCCATGCTGGCCTACAACCTCAACTGCTGGCTGCTGCTGTTCAACCGCGAAGCCCAAGCCAGCGTGGAGACACTGCGGCACACCACCCTGGCGACGGCGCGGCTGCGCTTTCTGTTCGTGGCGGCCAAGATCTGGCGGCACGCCGGCAGAACGGGTGTCAGCTACAGCGATCATTATGAGGAAAAGGGCCTGTTTGAACGGCTGATGCGGCGGCTGCGGGCGATGGGGCCACCGGGATCGAGCTTCGCGCCGGTGGTGGAGGGTGCGCTGAGTTGAGGGGCGCTCCATGCATAAAATTTCATGCACTCGCCGCAACGTACTGGGAACACGCCGCTTGCCCGCCCGCTTTTGCCCGCCGGGATTGGCAGGCGGCTCAAACAGGGAGGGAAACAGAGGAAAAGACGACTTGCTAAATCACTGAGTTGACACGACTGCCGCTACCGCCACAACTCCATCGGCGATGGCTACGCCGAATCGGTGCATAATTCAGGTGTAATCTACTAGTGGCGGCGCAAAGTGGCGGGATGCGCACAGGACGTGAACACTCTCGTGCAATCAAGGAGGACATATGCCAGACGGAAGAGAGAAAGTTGATCTGTTCGTGGATGCAAGCCTCGGAGGATTTGGGCTGCTGTTGGTGAAGCAGTTCGGCAGCGTCAACATCGATGATAAATTCGCCCAGGCGATCAAGGACGTGCTCGAAAAGTTTTCTTTCCCAGTCCTAAACATTGTGTCGTCGGCTTCGGGCAGGCTCGTCACAAAGGACAAAAACGACCTCAAGGTGGAAAGCTGGTTGGAGGAAATGGAGACCAGGGTAACCCTGAAGGCTTACGATTCAGGCGGGGCTGAATTGCAGGGGCAACCCGAGGACGTCTCGAAGTCGGTGGAAGTGCTGGGACTCCTGCCTTCTGAAACGAAGTCGGGTGAGCCGGAGGAACCTCCAATCCAGATGACGCCCAATGTATCGGGCATCCTTTCGGCTGTGGGAGGCGGCGGGCCGATAGGTGGGGTTATCTCAGCGCTGGGCTTGACGCTTGCGCCGTTATTCAAGCCAAGACCCAAGATCTTGCAGAAAACGTTTCGGGCTTCCGCGAGTGAGTTCGGCTGGTATTTAAGGTCCGACGGTCAAGCTCAGCAAGAAGGCGTGCACCACACTGCCGCTGTCCTGCAGGTGAGTCGAGACGTTGATAAGTTGGAGGTCATTGTGGAGCAGATTTCCGACTGGAAGAAGGGTGGCGTTGACAATCAGAAGATACCGCTAACCAAGATATTAAAAGTGAACCATCCGCAAAAGCCAAACACTCCTCAACTCTCTGATCTCAGCAGCCCGACGACCATCCCCATTGTCGTTCCACGAGAAGATGTGAGGAAATTGTTCGGAATCAAGGACGTGGAATTGGAGGCGCTGATCAGTGACAAGGGTCCTCTTGTGGCCTTCGGCGCCGGGAAGAAACGCATCACAAAGGGCTCCTTGCTTGACCTTTTGGGCTTGAGCCCCGCTAAAGCGGACCGGGCTCTCGCTGCCGGAGCACCCGGGTCACTCAATTGAACCTGATCAAAACCCGCCGGGTGCTCCTCTGGCGGCGGCACAGCCCCGCGATGAGGCGATTCGCCGCTCATGTTTCGCGGCGGCTTCATCGCGGGGCAAGCATTTCGTCAGGAGTTCGCCCTGGGTGAATATATTCTCGCTGAGCCTTGGCGGACCGGAAGGGCAGACCGGAAGTTATTGCTTCACGAACTTCTGCACCACACCGCTGAGCTGCGCAATAATAACGTCTCCCGACTCAGTCACGGTCGTGCCGTGTCCGCCGGGATTTCCAGGCAGCCTCGCGACCACCTCTCCGTTCAAATTCCGCAGGACGCCGCCCGTCCAGATGTGCTGGTCTTTGGTCATATACAGGGTAGAGACGCCGCCGGTATCCTTCCATTGGCTTAAGAACTTCCCGTTGGAATCAAAAACCTGGATGCGCTGGTTGTCGCGGTCGGTGACGTACACCTTCCCTTGCGCGTCGACCACTACGTTGTGAGGCAACCCGAATTCACCGGGACCCGTTCCTCTCGTGCCCCACTGGAGCAAGTATTTGCCCTCGGATGAATACTTCACCACGCGCGCGCTGCCGTACCCGTCGCTCACGTAGATATCGCCGTTGGGCGCAAAGGCGACGTCGGTCGGGAGGTTGAAGTTCTTGGGGCCCGCGCCGGAAACTCCCTTGGTCCCGAGTTGCATGATCACTTGACGCCGCTGGTTCATCTTGTAAACGACGTGGGCGGTGCCATCGACGACCCAGATGTTTCCCCCGGGATCGACGCGCACCGAGTGAGCGCCGCAAGAATAGCATCCCGGCGGACCATAGACCGCCGTATAGCCCGAACCTCCCGCTGCCCGGTCAGCCGGAGGAATCCTTGTGACCTTCCCCTCGCTGAACATCCCGTCGCCCCAGGAACGAACGAACTTGCCGCCGCTATCGAATTCCATGATCGGATGGGCGCCGCGATGGAACACCAAGATGTGGCCGTCCGTCGTGGTCGCCACGGCCGCTACTTGGCCGAAATTCCACGGTCCGGCGGGGGCGCCTGCAACGCTTTTGGCCTGGGTTGGCCATTCCGGGGCCTCTTTGTAACGCAAGCCGGGGTCGCTGCCTTGCTGACCAAGACCGGCGCCAAGCATGCTCAACACGAGCACGCTCAAGCGACAGAGACGGATACCTGCAATTTTCTTGTTGGATTTTTTCCGAAGTTTCATTGTTGACCTCCTGCTCGAAGCCCGTCGTGTGACTTCCCCTGCGTTGGCTCCCTGACTACTCTCGGGTCGTGAAGACGGACAACGGCCTCGCTATCGAGGTCAGCTTACCATGCCAGCAAGGTGAACCAGACCCAGCATAGTCAGGACCAGACCCGCGCATCTGACAACCGTTCGCGTCCGCGGCGAGTCAGGCACTTCGTGCGAGCCAAGAAACGGATCTTCCCATGGGGACGACCACAGGTGATCCCGAAAGCGCCGCAAGCCATCCGAGAACGTCTTGACGAACTTCAGGAACCGCGGGGGATCCACGACCACCAGCAAACCCGCGAAAATGACCGGGGCGGCTACGCACAGCCTCCCAAGCATCTCGGCGGCGTCCGCCAGAACCGGGTTCATGCCCTAGATACTAGCAAGACCCAGCAGCGAGGGTCTTCGCTGCTGCTGGGTCGGCTGATTGGGTTGGGAAAGACAAAGGGCCGGAGAAGCGGCTTCGCTCCTCCGGCCCCTGGCGGCTATTGTTCTTTCGGAATGGGCGGCACGGACAAGCGTTGGGACACACGGTCCACGTTTTGTCCGATCCGGTCTACCTCGGACTGCAGGGATTCGAGCGTCATTTCCAGCTCGCCCGGCGTGAGCCCTCGCATTTCAAGGTCTCCCCCGCCGTCCCGGTTGCGGCCAAGAATGGCGCCAACAGTAGGTATGGGCGCGGGAGGCAGAGCGCCTCCTTGCGAGAACAGCGCTGGGCCGCGGACAAGGTTGAGCCCGGCCGCCATTTGAGCGATGGGGGCTAACCGCAGGGAGGCTTGAAGCAGTTCCAATTTATCACGCTGCTCGGAGGAAAGGTTTAGGACATCGGGGGCCGCTTCGAGCTGACTCTGCCGCAGCAAATTGATCTCCCGCTGAATGGCGCGCCCCGCGAGAAGCAGCCGTCCGACCGTTGCTTCGTCTGGCGAATCGGCCAGTAGCGCCCGCTGCAACTCCCGCTGGTTTTCTCCAATTGACCGCGCCAGAAGTCCGAGTGCCTGTGCGTTGGCGCTCTGCATCATTAGCAACGCTTCCACCTGCGATTCGTCAAGTTCCAGGAACTGCACCAAAGAACGAAGCCCGGTGTCTCGGGGACCAGCCTGCCCCCCGCCGAACGGTCCGTCGCCGCCATCGCCACGTGCCTGAGCCCAGGCCGGAGCCAATAGGAGGACGCTAAATAAGATAGTTAGAAGTTTCATTTTCAGTCAGTTTCTCCTGAGATTTTGTTTTGAACTACAAGTCTAATTGATCGTTGCGGTGCGGCTTACGTCACGTTTGTAAAGAAAACGTCAAAGCTGATTTACATCTACTTAACAATTGGAAACACGTCCCTCAGCCTCAATTGTGAAGATGGTGGCTTCCGAGCCATGGCAGCGGCTCACCGGGCTCTCCCGTCTTGCTCCAGTGCCCTTCCGCAACCCCAGAATCCAAGCGCTGATCGTCAGCTAAGCGCTGGAGGCCCGAGATACGGCGGCCGACCCCTGCGCCGGGTCACAGCTGCATCTTCCAAAAAAAGGGCCGGCTAAGAGTACGCCGGCCCGTTGGTATGCGAGTGGTGTTGGTGAAGGTTAGGAGGGTTGATCGTGCTTAGCCACTATTGAGTCGGTGCCTCATCCGTCGCTGGACGCGGGCCGTGGTGGCCCCGGAATCCCCGGCGGCCGCCGCCACGGAAACCTCCTATCGCAGCGGCGCCGAACTTCCCACGAGGCCCCCGCCCACCAAAACCACGTTGTCCGGGGCCGGGACTCGTCAGACCAAGCGATCCCGCCTGACGGAGTGCCGGCTGCGCCTGACGCGTCTGTTCAAGGGCAGCTAGAGCTGCCTTCTGATTGTCATCGAGTATCTCAAGGGCTTGAGCTTGAAACTGCGCGGCCGTGGTCTTAATTTCTTCGCGTTTCGATTTCATGTCGACGAGCAACTGCCCCGCCACCGAAGCGTTCGGAGTGTCCTGAGACATTTCCGTCCGCAGTTGCTTTCCCAGCTCGGCGATCGCTCGGTGAGTCAAGCGGGTCGCTTCTCGTTGCGCTCGCTGGTTTTCGTGGAGGGCGGTGACCTGTTCCGCGGTGAGATTGAGCGCGCTGATCGCTGCATCCGGTGTCGGGTTGCGGCGTTCGCGATGGCGCATCGGGCCGTCTTGCGCCAGAACAATTCCGGTTGCCATGGCGGCGCTGAGGGTGAGAGTCATGAGTTTCATAGCATGTTCTCCTTTTCGTTTCAGGGTTTTTGCGACTGTCAATTGAAAAGACGCAGAACAGCGCAAGCGGGGTAACAGCATGCAAGTTAAATGAATGTAAAATAGCGTTTACAGGAACTTGACAAACTACAGGGCCTGCACAAAACTGCTCTCGGGTTTCCCGCATCCGTGCAGCGAAACAAGTGTTGGGCTGGATCAGGGTGCGGTCTAGGTCCGAGCGTTCCGGACGCCCAGGCTCACAGTGAGGTTCTGAGTTTCGAGTTGAGAAGGTCTTGGCCGCGGGTCTCGGCAATGGCCCGCGATGGCGCGGGCGATAGATTCGGCCCCGGTACTTACTGAACAGACTCCGCCCCGCCACGATGCGTGCCATCCTCCCGGCGCGAGTCACGCTTCTACCGGGAACCCCACTTCCATCGAGCTGCTCAAAAGGGGACGATGTGCCAAACGGCTAGTGTTAAGTAATTGTAAAAAGCGTCACTATTGTTACTTGAAGTGTTTCATTCTAGTCTTAGAAGTGAAGGCGGCAACAGGTTGCGTCCATGAGAATGGTCCCCCATGCCGCGAGCAGTGAAGATGAACCAACCGCGCTCCCTAGTCTCGGCCATGGTGATTTGCGGCATGGCGCTCGCCCTGATCGTCCTCGCTGTTGTTCAATACCGCTGGATCGGACAGCTCACCGAGAGCGACCGGGAAAGAATGCAAGCGAGTCTGGAAGTTTCCGTACGCCAGTTTCGTCAGGAATTTAATCGCGAGCTTTTGGGCCTTGGTGGCGCCTTCCGTCCCGACTTCCGGGTTGTCGTGGACCAGAATTGGGACGTCTACGCCGGGCGCTGGGAGGTGTGGATGCAAACATCTCCCTACGCAAATCTGCTCAGCCAGGTATTTGTTTGGCACTTCACAGCGGACGGCTCACCCGAACTTCTTCGGTTGAACCAGAATTCGAAGCAGTTCGAACCCGCCGGCTGGCCTGCCCGCTTTGAAACCGTGTCAGAGATCGTGGAGTCGCAAGCCGGGCCCCGCCGGCGATTCGGAGGACCCGGCGGTCGGCCGGCCTTTTGGATTGCGGTAGAGGATGTCCCTTTGCTAGTTCAGCCGATTTATTCGTTCGCCGGACGCCGGGACCGCGCCCCTTTTCAACCGGGGAGCCCGCGGCAACCGATCGCTTACGTGCTGCTGGAGCTGAACGAGGAGTTTTTGGAAAACGCGCTCTTCCCGGAACTAGCGAATCGATACTTCGCGAACTCAGATGGGTTTGTCTACCATGTCGCGATACTCAAGAATGCGGCTTCGGAAGGCAACAACATCATCTATAGCTCCAGTCCGGCTCTGACCACGGAATCTCTGGCCTCCCCCGACGCCAACGTGCCGCTGTTATGGGGACCCGAGGACTATCTGTCGCGCTTCAGCGAGCAGCGTCGGCAGCCCCCGCCAAGCCGAGGCCGAGTGGCCGATGGACGGAGACCACCGCCTCCCGGTCGGCCAGACAACCCCGCTGGGCGCAGGGGCCTCCAAGGCCGTCGCCCGCCGGTTCTTTTGTCCGGCGCCGCGGACGGCGGGTGGACCCTGGCCGTGAAGCACACCGAGGGATCGCTCGACTTGGCGGTTCAATCACTCCGCCGCAGGAATATGGCGGTCAGTTTTGGCGTGCTCGTGCTGCTCGCCATCAGCATGGGGATGATTGTGGTCTCCGCGCAGCGTGCGCAGCGTTTGGCGAAGCTCCAGATGCAGTTCGTTGCCGGCGTTTCCCACGAGCTGAAGACTCCGCTGGCCGTGATTCGTTCCGCGGCCGACAATCTGGCGGAAGGGATCGTCGGTTCTCCGCAACAGATCAAAGATTACGGAGCGCTGATTCGTACCGAAGGGCGCCGACTCTCAACGATGATCGGGCAAACCCTCGATTTCGCCGCCGGGCAAGCAAGCCAGGCATCCTATACGCTCAAGCCGCTGGCGCCAGCCAAGATGATTGACGCGGCCCTGGAAGTAACGGCGCCCGCAATCGAAGAGGTTCATGCGACGGTCGAGAAAACAATTGAGCCTGATCTGCCGGAAGTCGAAGCCGACGAAAACGCGGTGAAACAAGTCCTCCAGAATCTCGTCAGCAATGCGCTGAAATACGGAGGTTCCGCCAAGCGGGTCGCGATACGCGCTGAAGCCTGTCAGGGCTCGGGCGGCCGGCAGGTCCGGATCTCGGTCAGCGACAACGGTGCCGGCATTGCGCCCGAGGACCTGGCGCACATTTTCGAACCGTTCTACCGGGGCAAAGCGGCGACCGATGCTCAGATTCAAGGCGCCGGTCTGGGCCTGAGCCTGGCCCGGGACATGGCGCACGCCATGGGCGCAACGATCAGCGTGGAAAGCACACGCGAGGGCAGTTCTTTTGCTCTTCATCTGCCGGTCGCCGCGGCGACGAATGGGGGATCGGCTGCTTCACGGCAGGCCTAGCTCATGGCTCAACGGATTTTACTTGTCGAAGACGAGCACGGCCTGCGGTTGACGCTGCAAGACCGCTTGCAGGCCGAGGGCTACGAAGTTGAAACCGCTTCGGAGGGCGATGAAGGTTTTTCCAAGGCTTCCGGCGGCGGATTCGACCTCATCATCCTGGACGTAATGCTCCCCAACCGCAGCGGCATTGACATTTGCCGCGATTTGCGGCAATTGGGTCACAACACACCCATCTTGATGTTGACGGCCCGCAGCCAGACCGTCGACAAGGTCTTGGGTCTTAAAATTGGCGCTGATGACTATCTCACCAAGCCGTTTGAGATGCTGGAGCTTCTGGCGCGCATCGAAGCTCTGCTGCGCCGGTCCTCTCCCCAGCGGACGCCGTCAGCCGCCTATGAATTCGGCAAAATCCGGATCGATTTCAGGAGTACCGAGGTGACCCGGAACGGCGAACTCCTCAATCTTTCCGCCAAAGAGTTTCAGTTGCTGCAGTATTTCATCGAGCACGACCGGGAGACCCTTTCGCGCGAAACTCTTCTCCAGCGTGTGTGGGGCTATCAATCGACGCCAAACACCCGCACGGTGGATGTCCACGTCGCCTGGCTGCGGCAGAAACTCGAAGACGATCCCAAGAAGCCGCGGTGGATTCTCACCGTGCACGGCATGGGCTATAAGTTTGCGGGTTAGCCCCTGGCAGACTGGCCCACGGTTTGTTCGGCGCGGCTAGGCCCGGAAGTAACGGCGGAAGGACTCGATCGTGTGCTTGGCGGCGGACTCGGAATCAGGATACGGAAAAGCTTCCGCCGATGCGTAGCCGTCGTATCCGGTCTCGGTGAGCGCCGCCGCGATCGGCTCGTGATTCATGTGCCCCAGTCCCGCCGCGCGACGGTTGGAGTCCACGTAATGCACATGCCCGATGAAACCCTCGGCCCCGCGGATCGCTTCCGCCAAATTCGTTTCTTCGATATTCATGTGGAAAAGGTCGGCCAGGAGTTTGACGTTGCCGCCCGCTAACGATTTCAACAGCTCCACGCCGCCGGCGACCGTGTTAATCAAGTTCGTTTCGTAGCGGTTCAGGTGTTCGTAGATAAGCGGAACGCCCTGTTCGGCCGCGTACGCTCCGAGGCCGTTCAGCGCATCGGCCAACAGAGAGAGCGCGGCATCGCGACCGAGCGCGCCGCCCCATTTCCCCTGCATGGAACCGATGATGGCCGGCGCTCCGAAGGGGGCTCCGAAATCGATGATCCCGCGCACGAACCGTGAAGCTTCTTGGCGCCGTTCGGGATTCGGGTCGGTCAGGCTGAGGCCGTGAACGACCATGCCGGCGCCCGTTCCAACAGCCGCCAGTTGCAGCTTGTGGCGCTCGAGCAGGCTCCGTAATTCCCGGCGATCAACCGCGGACCCGGAGGGCGCGAAGATCTCGATTGCATCGAAACCCAGTTGGGAGGCCGCGCGGCATGCCGCCGGCAGATCATCCCAAAAAACGAACGGGCCGCCGCGCGCTTCGTCGACCAAACTGAGGGTGACCGCGGATCGAATCATGAGCTAGTCGTTGACCTCGATGATGGCCTTGATGACACCCGATGCGGGGTCCGTGTAGGACTCGAAGTTGGCGGCGACATCACTGAACGGGGTGCGGTGCGTGATCCAGGGAATGGTGTCGATCGTACCGTCCTCGATCAGACCGATGATACGGGTGAAATCCCTCGGCAAGGCGTTGCGCGATCCTTTGATCGTCATTTCCGGGCGATGGAACGCCGGGTGGAGAAACGTGATTTCCTGGGTGGTGATACCGAGGTAGACGAGCGTTCCGGTGTGAGCGACATAGCTGAGGGCGTTGCTCATTGACTTGTTGACGCCCGTGGCGTCGGTGACGAGTTCGTATAGGTCGCCGCCGCTGATCTCACGCATCTGCTCCAGTTCGCTGCCGTCGCCTCTGAAGACCACCGTATGCTTGATGCCGTAGCGTTTCCTGCAAAACTCAAGGCGAGACTCGACCATGTCCATCACTGTGATCGTGGCGCCGGTCAGACGGGTAAACTCGAGCGTCGCCAGACCAATCGGCCCCGCGCCGATGATCAGCACGTGATCGCCCTGTTTGGGGTTCCCGCGGTCGGTGGCGTGGCAGCCGATCGCCAGTGTTTCGACCAGGGCGAGTTGCTCGACCGACAGTCTTTCGGAACAATGCAGCTTGTCGGCGCGCACCAGAAAGCGGTCACAGAGCCCGCCATCGACCATCACTCCGATGACCTTCAGCGTTTCGCAGCAATTGCTGCTGCCCTTGCGGCAGGCGTAGCAGTGGCCGCAGTTCATATAAGGCTCGACGCTGCAGCGGTCGCCGGGCTTGACGTTTCCGACGCCCTGGCCGCTTTCAAGCACGGTGACACCCAGTTCGTGGCCGGGAATCCGCGGATAGCTGAAGAAGGGCATCTTGCCAAGGTAGCCGCTGTAGTCCGTACCGCAGATGCCCATGCGGTGGGTGCGGACGAGCGCCTGCCCGGGTCCCGGGGAACCAGGTTCGTCGATCTCGACGTACTCGAAATGCTTGGGCTCTTCCAGTCGAATGGCTCTCATGTCCGGCTACTCCAAAGGATTGACGACCAGCGCCAGCGGCGAATCTGGACAGCGCCAGCGGCGAATCTGGACAGCGCCAGCGGCGAATAGGCACGACGTCGCGTCCAGTCCCTATTTTTTCACACCTTACTTACGAGCGCGTCCCGGACATTGGATGGGCATCCGCCGCCGCGATCGCCTGACAAGACGAAATGAGTCAACTTGAGACGGCTGAGAAATTGTTTTGCGCCCCGTGCCGCTCAACCGCCAAGCGAGCCTGTCGCCTTCGCTTCTACGCTGCGCACCTTGTCGTCCATGGTCTGCTCCCGATCGGTGCGAGTCCCCAGTTTGATTGTGGTCGTGATGCGGGGAGCGCCCATCTTGTGGACCACCTCATGGCAGCGCTTGATAGCGGCGAACACGTCATCCCATTCCCCTTCGATGTTGGTGCCGTAGGCGTGCAAGCGTGTTTCGAGACCAGCTTCGGAGAGTACGGCGCCGCAAGCAGCGACATACTTCGAGACGGAAACCCCGACACCCAGCGGGACGACACACAGATCGGCGATGACTTTCATGACTCCTGCTTTCTTTTCGAAGCCGCGAACTCGAGGGGCACTTCTCCACCGTTTTCTGAAGAAGCGTCACGGTTTCATCCGCGATGCTGCCGGACGCCTTGCCAAAGGGCGCCACGGGTAAAAATAGAATAGCAGAGCTTCCCAATTTGCCGTGCACCCGGGCAGGTCCACGTGGCTCGCGCCGGGCCGACCAGGCAGCCCAAGATTGCCAGCTCAACAAGGCATGGTTGAGCCCATCGGCCCCTATACGCTAATCTGAGGGGTCGCCTTATGAACCTTGAACAACAACTCAACCAATCTATCTCTCGCTGGAGCCTGCTCGACAGCGAGTTCTATCAGGCCTGGAATGCCGGAACGCTTCCGGTCGAAGCGTTGGCAACCTACGCCCGCGAATATGGCGCGTTCATCTCGAAGATCGCCGGTGGCTGGTCCGCGCATGGTGACGAAGTGACCGCCGCCCAGGAGCGTGAACACGCCGAGCTGTGGCGGCGTTTCGCCCGCGCACTCGGAACGGACATCGGGTCCGCCAAGACCCCAGCTGTGGCTGAGTTGCTTCAAGTTGTGGAACGTCGTTTCTCGGACTCGGTCGAATCGTTAGGGGCTCTCTACGCGTTTGAGGCGCAACAACCGGCCACTTCCAAATCGAAGCTCGAGGGACTCCGGCGGCATTACGATGTGGATCCGAACGCTGAACGCTATTTCGTGGTCCACGCAGAGGACGAAGACGAGCCGGCCTTGTTACTGGGACGAATGCAGTCCCTGTCTGAAGCCGGCCAAGCGCGGGCCGCGGCTGCCTGTGAGCAGACGGCCCAGGCACTTCGCGGAGCGCTCGACGGCCTCTACGAGACCTGCTACTCCCCAACGGTTTAGACCCGTAGCGAACTTCCCTGGCGGATCATTTCCCTTTAGGCGAAGTCTAGCGTTCGCGCCGTTTTCCTCATCCCGATTTCTTACCGCTTTGGCCCTCGAGCCGACAAAGACCCAACAGAGCCAAACGGGATACGGAGCGGGCGGCTAGGATATGGCTGCGGGCCTTTCGATGGCGGGCAAGCTGATATTCTGGCGGTGGAAAGCTCACTCTTCTCACTTCTGATGGCGGGCATTTACATTTCATTCCCTTTTTGCCGTCAAAAATGCACCTACTGCAATTTTGCTTCGGGCGTGTTTTCCAGGCAGTTGATGGATGACTACCTGCACGCCCTGCAGGCGGAAATCCGGGCCGCTGAGATCCCGCCCGAAGTGGACACGCTCTATGTGGGCGGCGGTACGCCGAGTTTGCTCGATATCCCGCGGCTTGGGCGGCTTCTGGAAGCCTTTGGAGATCGCTCATGGACCGAGGCTACAATCGAGGCCAGCCCCGGATCGATTACTTCCGAAAAAGCCGCCGGCTGGGCGCGGCTCGGCATCAACCGCGTGAGCTTGGGTGTGCAGTCGTTTGTGCCCGAGGTGGCCGCGGCCGCGGGGAGGAAACACACTCCCGGCGACGTGGCTCGGGAAATCGAGATGCTGCGTGCCGAGGGAATCTCAAACATCAATGTGGACCTGATCGCCGGGCTGGCCCGGCAAACTCGCCAGAGTTGGCGCATTTCGCTGGACTGGGTGGCGAGACTTGAGCCGCCTCATGTGTCGCTTTACATGCTGGAGGTGGACGATGAGAGCCGACTGGGCGCCGAGCTTCGCAAAGGGGGGTCGCGGTATGGGGCCGCTTTCGTTCCTTCGGATGACGAGATCGGCGACTTCTATCTGGAAGGCGTTGAGCGTCTGCGCCGGCTGAATATCGCGAGGTACGAGATCTCAAACTTCGCCCGGCCCGGCTGGGAGTCGCGCCACAACTTGAAGTACTGGAACATGGAGCCCTACTGGGGTTTCGGAGCGGATGCGCATTCCTTCGACGGCAAGACGCGCTGGGGAAACTTGCCGTCTCCGGCAGAGTACGTTGCGGCGTGGAAGGCGGGATCGAGCGTTCGAGGGGAGGTGGAACCGGTCGGCCGCGACCGCTGGACTCAAGACCGGTTCATCACCGGGCTGCGGCAGATGGCCGGCGTACAGGCATCCGAGGACGAGCTAGCACACTTCGGCGGCCGGTTGGCGAAACTCGAGGAACTCGGGTGGGTTTCTAGAACGGACGAGGGCCGTCTCCGGCTTACTCCCGATGGGGTGATGTTTTCGAACGAGGTGTTCCAGGAGTTCTTGGCGGATTGATGAAGAAATCGGGGGAGTTGTCCATCAAGAGCTAGTCTAATAAGATCGTGCCGTGAACGGAACGTCAGCGGCTCTTCTTTAAGCATGGCTGCCGGCGGTAAGATGAAGACCATCCCTGACAGACGACTTCCACAAACCCCTTTTACAAACCCAATGACTAAATTTATTGATCTGCGAAGCGACACGATCACCAGGCCCACTCCGGAAATGCGGCAAGCCATGTTCGAGGCCGAGGTCGGCGACGACGTCTACCATGAAGACCCGACCGTCAACCGCCTCGAGCAGCGGGCGGCTGAAATCATCGGCAAGGAAGCGGCGGTGTTTGTCCCATCCGGGACGATGGGGAACCAGGCGGCGATCAAGGCCCACACGCAACCGGGCGATGAGATCATTTGCGACGACCGCTCCCATATCCTGCTCTACGAGATGGGCGGACCGGCGAATCTCTCCGGCTGCCTGACGCGAACGATTGAAACCAAAGACGGAATCCTCCATTGGGAGGAGGTCGCAAAGCGTGTCCGCGGGCCGAGCGAGCACTTTCGCGGGACCGGGCTGATTTCGGTCGAGAACAGCCATAACGTCGCGGGAGGGCGGGTCTATCCCAGCGAAGTGCTGGAAGAGATTTGCAACAAGGCCCGCGAGGCCGGCGTTCCTGTCCACATGGACGGAGCGCGGGTCTTTAACGCCGCGGCGTATTTGGGAAGGCCGGTGCATGAGGTGGCGGCGCCGGCGGACTCGGTGACGTTTTGCCTCTCGAAAGGCCTGGGGGCGCCGGTAGGTTCGGTGCTGACCGGAACGAGAGAGTTCATCCAGCGGGCGCGGCTGGTTCGCAAGTCGCTGGGCGGCGGCATGCGCCAAGCCGGCGTGCTGGCCGCGGCGGGCTTAGTCGCGCTCGAGAAATCCCCGGCCGATCTGCCGGCCGATCATGCGAACACGCGCTACTTGGCTGAATCTTTAGCGCGGATGCCCGGCATCACCATTGATCCCGCTGAGGTCGAGACCAACATTCTGTTCTTCGACTGCGGGGCCACCGGAATGACCGCGGTCGAGCTTTCAAACGCCATGAGAGAAAGGGGCGTGCTGGCGAACGGACTCAGCAGCACCCGAATGCGGCTCGTCACGCATCATGACGTCACGCGCGAAGAATGTGAACAGGCCGTGGGGGTTCTTCGAGAGATCGTGACGTCGAAAGCGGCTTAAGAAACAACCGAGTGATTCCGAATGCTGAAGCTCGGGGCGCGCGCCGGGACAGCATTTTCCAATCCAAGGATGAGCCTGAAATCGGTCCGGGCGGAAAAGGGCAGGCTGCAGGGTGAGGATCTCCTTTCTGAGAGGATCGAGGGCTTCGAGAGGGGAGGGGGGCAAGGGGGAGGGGGAAGCTGTGCACACTCTTGCCGCGACCACGAAGATTTCTTGGAGCTTCCCCTTTCCCCTCCCCTCAACGTCGAGTCCGGGGCCGTCAGGCCCCGCTGAGGGCAGTGCTGTTGCCAGCAGCGCGGCAGCTCTAGCGCCGCACGCGGCAGGCGTCCAGCAGTTTTCTTTTGCGTTGCTGCATCCGTAGCGCGCACTCGGTGTCGCTCATCCGCAGCGCCTGTTGCTCGAGTCTGGCCGCGCTGACGCCTTCCTTCAGGCAGCTCTCCCAATCGTTGAGCGAGAGCAGTTTTTCGTACGGCGTGCGATAGTCGTTGAGCCGGTAACGGCGGCGGCGCTTGCCGTTGTCGCTCAGCTCGATGGTGGCGAATCCGCAGGGACGGTGATAGTTCAAATAGGGGTTGAAATCGGCCGTGTAAAAGCGCTGCACCTGGCCGGCATGACGGGCAGCGATCGGTTCGTGTCCGATGTGCTTGCGTACCACCGCGCCGTTTTTGCCTTCCACCAAAGCGTTGTCGGTGGTGCGATTGGCCCGCGACTTGGTGAACTCCGGGACCAGTAATTTGTTCAACAGTTGCTGCACCTTGTAGTTGAGAAACTCCGAGCCGTTGTCGGAATGAAAGCCCCGGATACGGAAGGGGAATTGATGCAGTATCGCCTCTAAAACTGGCAATAAATGAGCCTCGGAGATGGTTTCGCAGCAGCCCACCACCTGCCATTGCGTGACCGTGTCGACGGCGTTGATGTGGTAGATCCCCTTGCGGGAGCCGGTGTCGCCCTGGTGCACCGTGTCGACCCGCAAGTGGCCGGGCTGGCCGCGCGGCTGGGGCTTGCGGCGCTCGCCGATGCTCACCGCCGAGGCGCGCGTCTTGGTGTGATGGACATGGTGTTCGCGATAGGCCCGGGTGCGCCGCAAGTTGTAGATATGAGAGGCCGAGATCGAGGCCAGTCGTTCGTATTCGGCCTGGCGATGGACCTTGAATTCGCGCTGCAGGATGCGGCGCACGGCCGGAGCCGAGAGGCCTTCGTGAGCGGCATCGGTCTCGGCCAGCAGCTGGATATCGGCGGGCGTATAACGGTGTGGGAAGCGGTGGCGCCGCGAGGCTCGCGGCTCGATGACGCCGCGCTCGCGCCAGCGGGCGATCAAACGGGTGATTTGCGCTTTGCGGAGTCCGCTGATCTTGACGAGATAGCGGCGCACGATTCCTTTGTCCTTTTTCGACAGCTCCAGGTACTTTTGGGCGCGCAAGGCGCCCTCGAGAAGGCCATAAATCTGCTTGCGGCCGGCGCCGGCAAAGCTGAGATTGCTGCTGGCGTCGAGAAACTCCCGCATCTCGGCCAGGGTGAGACGTTCGGCATGCTGCATGGTGACTTGCATTCACCCGCATTGTGCCCTGCCCCGGCTTGTTCATCTTCAGGCTCATCTTGTGTTGGAAACACTCCTCCCCTTCAGGCTCATCTTGCATTGGACAACTCTTGGGGTCGGCTCGCAACTCGCTTCCTGTTAGCATGAATCCGAAGGTGTTGTTTCATCATGCGAGCGGTCCAGATTTGGAAAGCGGCTGTTGAGGACACGGTGGATTTCCTCGACGAGCTGATCGGCCTGCTGCGCAGCCACCAGATCCGGTTTTGCGTCATCGGCGGCCAGGGAGTCAACGCCTACGCCGAGCCGCTGATCAGCTTGGACCTCGATCTTGTCGTCGCGGCCCACCAGATAGAAGAGGTCGAGGGCCTGCTCGACGGCCGCTTTAAGGTCCAGCGATTTCCTCACAGCCTGAATATCTCCGCCCCGGGATCGAACCTTCGCGTGCAAATTCAAACCGATCCTCGTTATTTCGCGTTCACCGATCGCGCGGCGACTCGGGATGTGTTGGGTATCGACCTGCCCGTCGCCCGAATGGAAGACGTGCTGCAAGGGAAGGTTTGGGCGGCTACCGACCTAACGAGAAGGGCCAGCAAGCGCCGCAAAGACCTGCTGGACATCGAGCGGCTGATCGAAAGCCACGCCGAACTCCGTCAACTGGTTCCGGCGGAGATCCTGGAGAAGCTTTCCGAGGGGTGACGAGGCGGCGGCTCACGTTTTGTGTTCCAGGCGGATACGGCGCGCCCGGCATATCACTACTTCCGAACACCGAACATCGAGCGATGAGAAGATGTGCTAAGATGACCATGGTTATATGACTATGATAGTCAAGTCAAATTATATCGCCGCTGGCGAGTTCAAGGCGAAATGTCTGGCACTCCTGGACGATGTAGCTCTCACGGGGCAAACGCTTGTCGTCACCAAGCGAGGCAAGCCGGTAGCCCAGATCTCTCCCGTGGAGTCGCAAGAGCCGCCCGACCTTCGAGGCAGCATCCTTTGGGAGAAGGACATCGTCGCCCCGATTGACGAAGAGTGGGACGCCGGCCAATGATCGTCGCCGACACCCACGCGTGGATTTGGTGGATGAGCGGCTCCGGGAATCTGAGTGCGCGGGCTCGGCGCGAGCTGGAAGCGGCGGACACGGTCGGCGTTTGCGCGATTAGCTGTTGGGAGGTAACTATGCTCGCCGCCCGGCAGCGGATTGGTCTCGACCGGGAACCTCTTACTTGGATCAAGCAGGCGCTGGCTTGGCCGCGCGTCAAACTGGTTCCAATTTCTCCGGAGATTGCCGTTGAAGCCGCCCGGTTCCCGAAGGATTTTCTCGGTGATCCCGCCGATCGGCTCATCGTTGCCGCAGCCATGCAGCAGCGGGCCACACTCGTGACGAAGGATCGTCAAATCCGCGCGAGTAAACAGGTGCGCACTGTTTGGTGACTGGTCTGTTCCTAGTACGGGCGTGACACTCTCAGACCCGGAATACCGCGAAAGTCGCTGACACTGAGGGTCCACAAATCAGCGTCCGTAATGAGCGCGCAGGCGGCGACAGCGAGGTCAGTCTCCCGGCTTCGGGGGCGGCTGACGGCGCGGTAAAGCTCCCCCGCCAGTGAGGCTTCTCGCGGTCCGAACGATAGCGCCGCTTCGGCTGGGAAGAGGGCTTCTTGTGCTTCGAGTTCTTGCTTGAGCCGTGGCCCCCGGCGCCATTCGTAGAGAACCAGGGTCGTGAGCAACATACGCTCACCCCGCTCGATGGCGTTACGCAGGGCTGAAGCGGACCTTCGGGGTCCGCAGAATGCATCAATCAGTACCGATGTATCAAGCAGGATCATCGCTGCTTTTTCACCTTCGTTGCTCGGCCGCCCGCCCGGCGAGCTAGTCGAATCTCCTCGATCTCGCTTTCCACCTCTTTGATGGGGCGCATCGGGATCTTCGGGACAAAGGTGTCAAAGGTTTGCAGCATCTGCCGCCGTTCCCGCTCGCTGAGTTGGCCGATGCGCTCGTGGAAGTCTTGGATCGCATCGCGAACGACCTCGCTCTTTGGCTTTGCCAGACGCTCGGCGGCGTTCTGGAGCTTTGAGACAGTCGTCTCATCCAAGGTGAACGTAACTTTGACGGTTGCCATACCAGTACCATACTACCATATAGCCATATTTTCTTGGTCTCCTAGTGTAGTGTCCATGAAATAAATGGACAGTTATTTCTTCTTCCGTTTTCTGGGCCGCGGGCTGCTGCAGCCGGGCTGAATCTGCTCCAAGGTGCGTCGGCAGCGCGAAAGTTTCTCCGTGATCGACTCCACCGTCGCCGTCCAAACGAAGGGTTTCGGCTCCTGGTTCCAGACCCTCAGGAATTCCTCAATGCAGTCCTTGAGCTCCCCCACGCTGCCGAATGCCCCGCGCCGGATCGCCTTCTGAGTCAGTTCGCCGAACCAACGCTCGACCAGGTTCAGCCAACTGGAACTGGTCGGCACAAAGTGCGTCTCAAAGTGCGGGTGGCGCTGCAACCAGCCCCGCACCTTCTCGTGTTTATGCGTCCCATAGTTGTCCAGGATTAAATGCAGCGGCACGTCGCCGGGGAACTCCTTGTCGAGCGTGCGCAAGAACTTCAGAAACTCCTGATGCCGGTGGCGCGGAAAGCATTGGCCAATCACTTTGCCCTGCAAGGTCTCCAGGGCGGCGAATAGTGTCGTCGTGCCGTTGCGCTTGTAGTCATGGGTCATGGTCCCGCAGCGCCCCTTCTTGAGCGGCAAGCCCGGCTGCGTCCGATCCAGAGCCTGAATCTGACTCTTCTCGTCCACGCACAACACGACCGCCTGTTGGGGCGGATTCAAGTACAGCCCGACCACGTCGGTCAATTTGTCCAGGAACTTCGGATCGCGCGACAGCTTAAAGGTCTTCACACGGTGGGGCTTGAGGTTGTGGGCTCGCCAGATGTTGTGGATGGTGGACTTGCTGACTCCCTGGTTTTTGGCCAGCGTGCGGCAACTCCAATGCGTCATTCCCTTGGGCTTGGTTTGCAGGGTGGCGTCCACAATGGCGCTGATCTTGTCGATGTCATAGGTGGGCTTGCGCCCGCGTCCGGGGGAAATCTCCCACAGACCGTCGAGTCGCTGTTGGTCAAAGCGCTGACGCCACAGAATGACGGTTTTGCGGTTGACAGACAACTGCTTGGCGATGGCGACATCGGAGAGACCCTGGCTCGAAGCCAGCACGATTCGGCAGCGTAGCGCCACCTGCTGAGGGGTGCCATGGGCGCCGATCCATTGCCGCAGCTGCTGCTGCTCGGAGGGCGAAAGTTCGCAGGGGGAAGCCATACCCCAGGATGCGATAAACCAGGCGACTTGTCCAGTTATTTGTTGGACACTACACTAGAGACAATTGTCTGAGCTGGCGGTCTTCGGTGGCCTACACAAGAAGGACCCCGGCCCCCCTTTGCTATGCTGCCTCCATGGAGCCGATCGAGACGATCCGCCAGGAGTTGGGGAAATATGTCCACCCGCTGCTGGATTTCTCGGTCCGCGACAACGAAGGAACCGTTGAGTTGGTTATCGACCTTAAGAACAAGCCCACGGATATCCACACCTATTATCTGCCCATCCACCCGCGCGATTTGGAGAGCACGCAGCTTCCCTGGACTCTGCAACGAATGATCTTCGACGGCCTGCATGACTATTTCGTCGAGATGTTCGTCTACACGCCGCAGAGCACCGATAATCCCGACGCGCCCGTATGACACCGCTCGAGGAGCAAATTGCGGAGGAGATTCACCGCCGCGGGCCGATCACGTTTCGCCGCTTCATGGAGCTGGCGCTCTACCACCCGGAGCACGGCTACTACCAGCGGCCCCGCGACCCATTCGGAGCCGGCGGTGACTTTTACACCAACTCCCAGTTGCAGCCGGTTTTTGGGCGGCTGCTGGCGCAACAGATCAAGCAGTGGTACGACGAGATGGGTCCCCCCCCGGATTTCACCGTCGTCGAGATGGGCGCGGGCCGCGCTGAAACAAGCACCGAGATACAAAGGTGTTTGCCGGCGGCGCGATGTATCGCTGTGGATGTCTCCTCCGGCAAGCTGCCCGAGAGGTTTTCCGGCGCCGTCATTTGCAACGAGTTCTTCGACGCTCTGCCCGTCCACTCCATCGAGCGGCGCGGCGAAGGTCTCGTGGAACACCATGTCGGGTTGGGCGAGAGCGGCTTTTACTGGCTAGAGAGCGGGCTTAGCGATCCTAAACTGCAAGACTACATGGAACGATTCACGCCCGGGCTCGCCGAGGGTCAGAGAATCGAAGCAAACCTCAGCGCCCTAGAAGCACTGGAAAGAATCGCGTCGTCCCTCGAAGCGGGCTACGTGCTGACGATCGACTATGGCTACACCGTTGAGGAAATCGCCGCCGGCCGGCGCTTCGCTCGCGGGTCGCTGATGGGTTACCAAAAGCACCAGGCGACCGAGGATGTTCTTGCTGATCCGGGAAATCGCGACCTGACCGCCCACGTCAACTTCACGGCCCTGGTCAAGCGTGGTGAAGAACTAGGACTGACCCCTTCGCCTCTGATGACACAAATGCGATTCCTCATGGAACTTGGCGAGAAGGACAACTTCGATGCGGCCTTGGGCGCATCAGAGGCCGGGGACAGTCCCAAGTACCGTATGCAACTCAAGACCCTCTTGTTCGGAATGGGAGAGACCTTCCAAGTCCTCGTACAAAGAAAACGAGGTTCCGGCGGATAAGGTTCGCGGCTCCCAGACCGCATGCAAACCGATTCGCGGAGCGGCTGAAGATCTTTTCTGCCGCGATGTCCAGTAGATCCAGGTGCTACGGTTCCCTCCACGTTGCCGTAGCGGGTCCCGTCGGAATTTGTTCCACGCCCGGAGACGCCTGAGGCGCAACTTCCTCAACAGCGGGATCCTGCAACTCGGGGAGCTGAATCCGCACCTGCGTGCCCCCGGCTGGGCGCGGCTCGATCGTCATGTGGAACTCGTTGCCATAGAGCACTCGCAGTCTTTCGTGGACGTTGCTGATTCCGATGCCACGCTGGAAGACGTCGGCCATGAGTTCAGGCGGGATGCCGACTCCGTCGTCTTCCAGCTCGATCTGCAGCCGCCCGCCGCGGATGGCGCTGCGTATCCAGATCGTCCCGCCATCGATTTTCGGACTGAGTCCGTGTTTAATCGAGTTCTCGACCAGGGGCTGCAGCATCATGCTGGGAACGAGTGCATGCAACGTGTCGACTGCGATCTCCTTGACGATCTTGAGCTTGTGCCCGAAGCGAACGACTTCGATGCTCAAGTAGTCGTCCATGAAGGCCAGCTCCTCGTGCAGCGGCGTAAAGGCGTCTTCCTTTCGAAGAAGGCGCCGGAGAATGGCCGACAACTTGAAAAGCACTTGCCGGGCCGTGTCGCGGTCGCTGCGGATCAGCGATGCCACGGAGTTGAGAGTGTTGAACAGAAAGTGCGGGTTGATCTGGCTGGTCAGAGATGCCAGCCGAGCCTGCATCAGAAGCCGCTGCTGCTCTTCAAGTTTCCACTCATTGCGGGTGTTGTTCCAGACCTTGAGCGTCAGCCCGACGCACAACACGGTCGCGGAATAGACCAGCACAACCGTCAGCGCATTGGGCGCGGGATCCGAGGGATAGAGCACAAAAAGCCAGTCCTCGGCTTCAAAAGCATGCCCCAAGCTGGTCCGGAGGAACTCGACTGCGATACAGGCGAAAAGCAGCAACATCTGGAAGGCGCTCTGAGCGGTGCGAAGATTCTTCAGAAACCAGCTCGAGATCGTGAAAGGGAAGAACGGTGAGAAGCACCAGATCTCTTCCGGCCCCTGCGCGAAGTCTCGCAACAAACCGCCCAGCGCCCCCACCCCGATGAGCAACGGCAGGGTGATCCATTGCCCGCTGAGCAGAGCGGGCAAGGCAACCAGACCGCCTGAAACCGCTCCGGTGACGTAACCGCCGACCAAACCGGAAACCAGCGAGCTCTCCAGGCCCAGCTCGGCGGCCTTGTATCCCAGAAACAGCCGCGCCAGGGTGCCGCACATGAAAATCGCTCCGAACAGGAGGCCTAGCTGAAAGCGCTGGTGGATGGTCCGCTGCT
Organism: Bryobacterales bacterium; assembly: GCA_965226185.1. Lineage (GTDB taxonomy): Bacteria > Acidobacteriota > Terriglobia > Bryobacterales > UBA6623 > CBDCYS01. The sequence continues at coordinate 1,072,112 of CBDDCT010000006.1, read as the reverse complement.
CCCGCAGGAGCATCTTTTTCGCGAACGACCAGCGCAACATGATACTCGCCATCGAAGCGATGACAGCTACTTTGACGAGCAGAATGACGAGCAGTTCGCGTTCCATCAGGAGAGTTTGGGTGGTTTGCCGGGCGCTCCGGACAAGCGGCCATGAGGGCGCCCCCGGAACCGGCCGGTCCAGTGCAGGTTCACTATAATGGTAATACTCGAAGCGCCCTGATCCAAGCGCATTCGCGCTTTTTAAGGCTCACTCCTCCATTCTTCAAGCGGTAACGTGACTGTGGATTCGAAAATAAAAGTCCAGCAGGTTGCCGAGGCGCGGTTTCCTTGTCGCTTCGGGGAATTCCGCATCTTCGGTTTTCGAGGGTCCTCCAACGGTACGGAAACGGAAACCGTCGTCCTGAAAATGGGGGATTTCTCCGGCCCCGGTCCGGCTCCGCTGGTTCGTATCCACTCTCAGTGCCTTACCGGGGATGTTTTCGGGAGCCTTCGTTGCGATTGTGGACAGCAACTGGCGATGGCGTTGCAACAGATCGCTCGGGAAGGCCGGGGTCTGCTGATTTACGACCCGCAGGAGGGGCGCGGAATCGGGCTGATCAACAAGCTGATGGCCTATCAGCTACAGGACGAGGGCGCCGATACCGTCGAGGCGAACGAGAAACTCGGCTTCGACGCCGACCAGCGTAACTACGCGCTTGCGGTAGAGGTAATGCACCATTTCGGCCTTTCGAAAGTCAGGTTACTATCGAACAATCCAGCCAAGGTCGAGGCTCTCGAGACCGGGGGCGTCGAAGTAGAGCAACGCGTCCCATGCGAAGCGCCCGTCTCTGAGATCGCCGCCGGTTATGTTCGAACGAAGAAGGAAAGGATGGGACATCTGTTCAAAAGTTCCTGACCTCTCTTCGAAGCTTGCTCAAGGATCCCCCAGCCGGCCGGCGGTGGTTCGCTGGCGCCCGGGGCCTCAACACCCCACCCGGCGGCAAAAATACTACAAAGTGCCCAGGCATTCAAGATTTCACTTGCTCAACAACGATTCTGCGTTACGATAGATAAGCACGGCGGAGTCTAGATCACATGGAATCACTGCTCACGTCAATGGAAGCGGGCGCTAACGGCGTTGACGCTCTGCAAGTTCTCGACAAGCTGGAGGGTCGTATCCAGGGAGTTGTCGAGCGCCTCCGAACGGCACAGCGAGAACGATCAGAAGCTGAGAAAGAGGCCGCCCGCGTTAAATCTCTCTTCGCCGAGAAAGACAGCGAGATTGAGCGCCTGCGCGCCCAGGTCAGTGAATTGAGGTCGGAGAGAGACGAGGTCTGTTCGCGAATCGAGGCTTTGCTGGAGAAAATAGAGACCCTGGCGGAGTAAGCGGCGCCACTCAGGCTATCAACCTCCATGGCGGCGTGGCCGCCTTGCAATGAGGCCGGATCGATGCCCCAAGACAGCGGAACACAAGTCAATATCTTCGGCCAGGTTTTTCATATCAAGGGCGGCAACGACGCCGACCAGACGCGCCAACTTGCCGCCCTAGTTGACCAGAAGATGAACTTCATCGCAAGCCAAGTGCGCCTGCCCGACAACTATCGGATCGCCGTGTTGACCGCTTTGCATCTGGCCGACGAGTACGCAAATCTGAAACAAGAGCATGACCGCCTGAAGGCCGAAGTGAGCTTGAAGGCTGCCAAGATCGATTCCCTGCTCGACCAGATCGAAACCGAACCAAGGGAAGGAACTCCGCTTTTCGCGGCCGCAGACTAAACACCTGAATACCCCGTTATCATCTCCCGCTTCGCGTTTGGCGCCGGCCACTTCATCCTAGGCGGATCAGGACGGAATTCATCCGGGTCAGCCTAGACACGAGCGAGGAGAACCGGCGGAGCAACCAGATGGCAGACGATCAGTCGAAACAAGAACAGCGTAGATTCGACCTAACACCGGATGCACTTGGATTGTCTCTATGGACTGGGCTGGGGGTAGCACTGGGGGCCGCGGTCGGCGCGGCCGTGGACGATGTTGCAATCGGCGTGGCCATCGGCATTGTGCTGGGTGCGACTGTCGGGTCGCTTGCGGCGAACTTCTCGGACTTTATATCCCATTAAATCAGCGACTTGTGAGCCTTTCTCAAATAAGCCAAAGGCTCCTTTCTACCCGTGCTCCGGTTGGCTGAAAATCCCTGATGCAGCAGGCCATTTGATCGGCTAAAGGGGGTCGACCGAAACTAGACAGCAACTCCTGCGTTGAGACCGGCAGTGCGTTCGGAAATGTTGACATACAAGGGTTGGAGGTTGTGACGAGGTTGCCTCGTACGAGCAGTATTCGATGGAAGCGAGTGGTCTGGTTCTACGCTTTCTCACTCGCCGGGATTAGCCTGGCTGCCCTGGGGCTTTACGTCCTGGGAGGTGCGGCGGGCGGCCTGGCAGCAACCGGCGTCTCAGCGGCGGCCATGTTCTCCCAGCTGGTCGCCACGGTGGTGGTCAACCGGCTCGACGGCGAGTCAGCGTTCGCAGGCCTGGCCAGGTTCAGGTTCTCTCGCTGGCTCGCCTTCGCCTCGCTGATGCCAGTGGTCCTCGCCTACGGCGCTATGCTCGTCGGGCTCTTGCTTCCGGGGGTCAGCTCGGACTGGGAGATGACCGCGATGTTCGAACGTTTCGGCGGGATACTGTCCGCCGACGAGGTCGCCCAGGCCAAGGCTCAGATCGACGGCCTGCCGGTGCACCCCGTTTGGCTTGGCCTGCCCCAGGCTGTCGTCGCCGGGCTGACCATCAATGCCGTGTTCGGCTTCGCCGAAGAGGTCGGCTGGCGTGGGTGGCTGCACCGGGAACTGGCCCCCCTCGGCTTCTGGAAGGCCAACGCAGTGACTGGCGTGTTGTGGGGCCTCTGGCACGCGCCGCTGATCCTGCAGGGCCACAACTACCCGGTCCACCGGGTCGAGGGGGTGTTCCTGTTCACCCTGGTCTGCCTCCTGCTCTCACCGCTGTTGTCCCACGTCCGGTCGAGGGCCGACACCGTGTGGGCGGCGGCCGTGTTCCACGGAACCTTCAACGCCGCAGCCGGGGTCTCGATGCTTGTAGTGGTCGGCTCGGACTTGGTCGTCGGAGTGCAGGGGGCGGCCGGGCTCATCGTCCTGGGGATCGCGAACCTGCTCCTGCTGACGTTTCGGCGGTCCGTTCCGCCCGTGGCAGGGGCATCGTCAACTTGATGAGGACAGCGCGATGCTCGCCTTGAGGACGCGCGCCCGCACTCGATCAGCAGGCGGTTGTGCCACCGGCCCGGCGCGAGCCCTTGGACGCTCTCCCTAACAAGTTTTTTCATTGCACGAGATTATTCTGGATATTCAGTCCGACTTTCTGCCATAATAACGCTGACACTCACTTCTCGTCCTTATGCCTAGGAGAGCAGGCTTCCTCCTTGTGGCCGCGCTTCTCGCGAATGTCATTTCGCCGGCCCTGCTGGCGGGCATCCCCAGCAAAAAAGCTGTTTACCGTGGCGGAACTCTTTCCAACATCCGCCCCTCCGCCGTGGGGACGGTGACGACAACCGATTTTCGCCACTTCGTCTTCCGCCACGACAAGGGAGAGTTGCGCATTCCCTACGACCGCATCAATTCTCTCGAATACGGCCAAAAGACAGGCCGCCGTCTCGGCTTGGCCGTGACGCTCTCGCCGCTCTTCCTGCTTTCCAAGAAACGTAAACACTACCTGACTGTCAGCTTCTTCGACGCCGAGGGCAATCAGCAGGCGGTCGTCCTGGAGTTAGGCAAGAAGATCGTTCGCACAACGCTGGCTGGGCTCTCGGCGCGCAGCGGCCTGAAGGTAGAGTTCGAGGACGAAAGGGCCCGCGAAGCACTGAGCCGATGATGTTCCAAAGACAGCGCTTCACGTGGCGGGCGGCTGCTCGGAGCGCGCTCCATGCGGCCACGACTTTCGTCCTGTGTTCCGCCTCTTTCGGGGAGGCCGCGGAGCCTTCCCTCAAAGACGCTCAGCTTCTCAAGCTGCTGGAGATCAAGGCGATCTATGTCGACCCGCTCAACGGTAGCGGCAGCGAGGAGATTCGCGACATGCTGATCGGCAGCTTGCACCGAACCGGCCTGTTCCTTGTAGTGGAAGACGAAGAGCGCGCCGACGCGTTTGTCCGGGGGGCCGCCGAAGACCTCATCTATTCCGATTCCTACAGGAGGCGCGACGGACTCAACGTACGGGGGTCGGCTTCGTCGAGCGAGCGGCAGGACGGCGAATCCGAGTACAGCGCGTCAAGCTTCGGGATCGGTGATACCGAATCTAGCTCCTATCGAGAAAGGAAGCACGAAGCTTTGGCCGCGGTCCGCCTGGTTCTGCGCAACGGAGAGGTGATATGGTCGGCGACCCAGGAGAGTTCGGGAGCTAAATACAAGGGAGCTGGAGCCGATGTCGCCGACAAGGTTGCGAAAGAACTGGCGGCCGCCTTCAGCCGGGCCGAGAAAGTTCGCCGTACGGTGAATGCAAAGCCTGGGTTCCCGGCCCCTTGAGACCACAACGTTTCGAGTGACGTGTTGCCGAAAACTGGATCCACCTTATTGGGCGGGACCCGCGGGCGCGTCGCCAAGACGCTTGTCCTTGGCAATCCTCGTAAGATTAGAACGTGCCAAGCGGCAGCGAAGGTCAAGATCCTGTCGAATACCTCTGCCGCCTGTGCGGAGCGCAACTGGAGGTTCGAGTCAGCTTCAAGGGCAAGATCGTATGGGCCGTGGAACTCGGCGATCCCGATTTCGGCGCCAAAGAGCCGGAGTTGAGAGGAGACTCCAAGGAGCCTCGTCTGCTTTGTTCCGCCGATGCGCTGCACCAAACCGGTTTCCGGCTGGCCGGCGGCGAGATCGAGCCCGACCCATCAATCGCGGGCTAGCCCCGGCGTGCATCTCAACACACTTTGAGTTTACGCCGCCTTGTCAGTTTGTATGCCGGGTCTCTACGATGGCTATATGAAGCTGTTACTTGCGACACTCCTGCTTGGATGTATTTTCGTTCTGCGTGCTCAGGAATCCGGCACGATCCCACGCTGGGAGGTCATCGAGATGGCCGGCACGTTGCGTGCCGGCACAGACGATATCGTGAAGATTCTTTCTCAAATACGCCCCAAGGAATGGATCCAGGACGGCGCTCCCGAGGCTTACGTCACGCAATACGAGACCCTGGAAGCCGACATATCGAATCTGGCCAATTCCGCGCGCGCTTTGGAACGCCAGCCGGAGAAACTTTCGACAACCGTCGATACTTTCCTATGGATGGACCGCGTGGGTTCCATGGTGACGTCCATGGCGGCAGGAGTCAGGAAGTACCAAAACGCTTCTCTGGGGGACCTGCTCGACAGTACTGCCGGCCGGGTCATCTCCGCCGAGGATAGGCTGAAAGAGTACATGCGGCAACTGGTCGTTGATCAGGAAGCCGAGTTTGAAATCGCCAACAGCGAAGCGCAACGCTGCCGCCAGGAAATGCTCAAGCGTCCGATGACCCGCGATTGAATGAACGGGAATGAATGACCCGGCCTAGCGAGTGGCCGGCTTAGCGAATGCCCGACTTAGCGAATGATCGGCCTGCAACGAATGGAATCGTTTGCTCAGCCTTCGACTTAACAATGCACCATCCGTTCGAGCCATCCTCCCCTGGAACCGCCGGCGAAACAGCGGCCACCCCTAGCCCAACGGCCATTGAGGATACTAGCGACACCCAATTTCGCTGTCATATCTGCGACGAGCCGTCGACAGAGATCTGTGTCCGCTGCACCCGCGACGCCTGCGAAAATCACCTCTGCGAAAAATGCCAGCGCTGCAGTGATTGCTGCGCCTGCCACGAAACGCTTCACTAGCGGCTCAAGCCTCGATGAACAGTTTCGACAGCCGGGCCACTGGGCCGGGTTTGGTGGGCGCCACGTTTTCGTTTTCCCAGGGGTCGGCTTCGCGGTCGAAGAGCAACTTCTTGTCCCCGTAGCCTTCGACAAGCTTGAAGCGATGAACCCGCACCATCCGCCAAACAGCACGTCCCCGAGTCTGCGCCACCAGGACCGGCAAGCACCCGCGCTAGAATGAAATTCGACATGAGCCTCGGCGTGGAGAATCGTTTCTTGGGGGCCCTCCTCGGCCTTGCCGTCGGGGATGCGTTGGGAGCGCCTTTCGAGGGCGCCGAAGCCGGAACGTTTTCCGCCGAGGAAATGGCCGCGGGCGGCCCGTGGCGCCTCGAGGCGGGCCAATGGACGGACGACACCTCCATGGCGCTGTGCTTGGCCGCGAGTATCGTCGAATGCGGGGGATTCAGCGCCAAGGATCAGATGGACCGCTACCTCCGCTGGCGCAACGAAGGCTACATGAGCAGCACTGGAAACTGCTTCGGTATCGGCGGCACGGTCAACGCGGCTCTATCGCGCTATGCCGCGGATGGGGACCCCTATGCCGGCTCGACGGACGAGCGCTCCGCAGGGAACGGCTCGCTGATGCGGCTGGCCCCGATTTCGATGTACCAGGTGCATGACGCCGGCCGCGCCAAAGAACTCGCCGCCCAGATGTCGAAAACGACCCACGCGGCGACTGAGGCGGTGGATTGCTGCCGCTATTTCGCGGGCCTGCTGGTCGGTGCTCTGCGCGGCGATTCCAAAGAGTTGCTGCTTTCCGATCTTTACTCCCCGGTTTACAATTACTGGTTGTTCCAGCACGTGGCCCTGACTCGGCGAGTCGACGCGATCGCTCGCGGCGTCTATAAGACCAAGCAAGCGCGGGAGCTTCCGGCTACGGGTTATGTGATTGACACCATGGAGGCGGCGTTGTGGGCGTTCCACCGCTCCAGCTCCTTCCGCGAGGGGGCGCTGCTGGCGGTCAACCTGGGCAATGATACCGGCGCGACAGCGGCGGTCTATGGACAATTGGCCGGTGCACACTATGGGGTGGAAGGCATTCCAGCCGAATGGCTGGAAAAATTGGCGCGCCGCGAACTGATCGAGGATCTTGCCCGGCGCCTTCTGTTCGCGACGAAGCAAAGTATCCGGCATTTCGTTGAGCTATGACCCCGAACAACTCCATGGAACGGCTGCGGAGCGGCCCTCAACGGCGGTCTCGATGGCGATCCCGGTCAATCATCCGGCAATTCCTGTCGGTTCCCAATCAGCTCACGATGTTTCGGCTGCTGATGCTGCCATTCATCCTGATCGCCATGATCTACCGCTGGCACGACATAGCGCTGGGGCTGTTTTTGCTGGCGGTGATAACCGACGTGATCGACGGTATCATCGCGCGGCGCCTCGACCAGCAAACCTTGCTGGGGGAATACCTGGATCCGATCGCGGACAAGCTGTTGCTCAGTTCCGCCTTTATTGTCCAGGCGGTGATTGGGGCGATTCCCTGGTGGCTCACGATTCTGGTGCTGAGCCGGGACCTGATCATCATTTCCACTGTCCTCGTGGTTATGCTGGCCACCGAAATTCGAGATTTTCCGCCCAGCGCCTTTGGCAAGGCAAATACCGTCGTGCAGGCAGCCACGATCTCCACGGTCGTCCTGTACAACGCGTCGCAGGCCGTGTGGGCCGGGCAATTGCTCAGCGTTCTGATCTGGGCGGCCGCGGCGACAACCCTAGCCAGCTCGGCGCACTATATGACGGAGACAATGCAACGGCTCAACGCGCATGCATCGGACGAGGGCACGGACACGTAAATGGAGAGCCGCGGAGTGCCGCGCCGAGTTTGAGGAAAGGCGGTGCATGGATATACCGTGCATGACCATGGATATACGCTGCCGCCGCGTGAATTTCCCGCTCACAGACGATACAGCATGACATAGACGCAGACGCCGCTGACGGACACGTACATCCAGATCGGCCAGGTCCAGCGCGCGATGCGCCGATGCGCCCCGAAACGGCCCCGCAAAGCCCGGTACAGCGTGACAAGCGCCATGGGGACAATTGAAACTGCCAGTACGACGTGCGTGATCAGAATCGTGAAGTAAACCGGCCGGATCCATCCCTGTTTGGTAAACGGAACCGAACCCACTTGATAGTGGTAAAACAGGTAGCTTGCCAAAAATAAGCAGGAGACGACGAAGGCGGAAATCATGCAGGCGCGGTGGCGGTCCGTCTGTTGATGACGGATAAAGTAGTAACCCGCCCCGAGCAGCAACGCGCTCACCGAGTTCAGAAAAGCGTTCAGCGCGGGGAGATTACTGGCGTCCATCGTTGTTAATTAGCTGTTCCGTGGGTTGGGTCCATGACCGCCCGAAGACTCCGTCAGTTCAGTGCGCGCTAGGTAAGATTACGCGAAGACGGGCGACTGGCCAGATAAAAGGCGGCCGCCAGTGTCAAAACGCTGAACCCTAGAATCACCGCAAAGCAGACCGCAAGCGGCGCCCCGCTGACCGCATCTCCCGGCGAGAAAAGGCGCCGCAGAGCCGTCACCCCATAACTCAGCGGGTTGACGACCATCAGCCACTGCATCCAGCGGGCGGCGCCCTCGGCTGGAAACACCGCGCCAGAGAGCAGCCACAGCGGCATCAGCACTACGTTCATCACGGAATGGAAGCCCTGCACGGAGTCGATCCACCAGGCGAAACAAAATCCCAGAGCCGTCAGGCCGAAAGAGGTGAGAAGAATCGCCGCGAACATAGCGGGCAGCTTCGAGAGCTCAACGGAGATGCCCAATAGTAGCGCGAAGGGCAGAAACAGCAGTCCCTGGAGAAGCCCAATCGTCGTCGCGCCCAGAATCTTCCCGAGCACCAGGGCCATCCGCGAGACCGGCGCCACCAAGACCGACAGCAGGAAACCCTCACGGCGATCCTCGATGATCGAGATGTTTGAAAAAATCGCCGTGAAGAGGACGACCAGCGCCAGCATTCCCGGAAAGAAGAATTGCAGCGAGCCGCTTCCGGTGTCGGCTGATGCCCGCAGTGAGTTTGAGAAACCAGAACCCAAAAACAACCAGAAAATCAGCGGCGTGGCAAGGCCTCCGATCACACGGCTCCGCTGCCGATAGAAACCACGGATCTCGCGGGACCACAGTGTGGCCACGCTAAGCCAGAGGCGTGGGCGAACCGAGGGCCGCGGCGCGGTCCCCGTGGCCGGGACGCTCGCTGCTTCGGCAGGCTGTTGCGCCGTCATGGCGCTGGAGGCATGGTTAGACATGTAGCGTGGAGCAGCAGTCCGGGGGCCGGCATCGGTTACCCCGCACTAGCGCAACCCAAGCGAAATGATTCACCAAGGGGCTGGAGACCTTCGCTCAAAGGCGGGGCGCTGCTCTTCCAGACGAAGTCTCATTCTATCGCTGATTCTCGTCCGGCGTCTCTTCTTGAAAGCGGCGGCCGGTGAGGTGAATGAAAACATCCTCGAGAGAGGGCTTGGAAACAGTGACGGAATCAATCTGGCCGGGCAGGGCTTCCATCAGTTGCGCTACCAGCCGCGGCCCGTTGCGATGCTCGAATCGAACGCTCCCATCGATCACTTGGGGTGTGACGCCGATCACTTGCGGAATCTTCGCGGCAAGGCCTGGAGCGTCCCCGCCGGCGAGCTCGACCATATCACCTCCGATGCGGCTCTTGAGTTCGTCAGGGGTTCCGCCGGCGACGATCGCTCCCCGATCGAGAATCGCCAAGCGGTCGCATTTGTCGGCTTCGTCGAGCAAGTGAGTTGTCAGCAGAACAGTCACGCCCTCTTGGCGGCGCAACAACTGCAGGTAATCCCAGAAATCCAGCCGCGCCCCCGGATCGATGCCGCTACTGGGCTCGTCGAGAAGCAGCAGGTCCGGCTGATGGAGCAGCCCCTTGGCCAGCTCGACGCGCCGCCGCAGCCCGCCCGAGAGCGTCTCGACAACCGAATTCTTGCGATTCGCCAGACCGAGGCGTGTGAGCACCTCATCGATACGCTGCTTGAGCGGTTTGCCTTGCAGGCCGTAGAGGTGACCCTGATGGACCAGGTTTTCCCATGCTGTCAGGCGCCGGTCGAGACTCTGGTTCTGGAAAACGACCCCGATGCGCCGCCGCACGGCCAGCGGGTCGCCGACCACGTCGACTCCGAAGACCCTCGCTTGTCCCCCGGCGGGCCGCAGCAACGTCGAGAGGATCCGAAATACCGTGGTCTTGCCGCCGCCGTTGGGTCCGAGCAGACCGAAAATCTCCCCAGAGCCTACAGTAAAGCCCACCCCGCGCAGGGCCTCGGTTCCGTTGTAGCTGTAGGCAAGGTCCTCGACTTGAACGGCGTCCAGGGTCGGCTCGGTCACTACCGCAAGATAGCATATCGCGTTTCAAAGCAGATTCGCTTTCCGTCATCTTGTGGTAAAGTACCCACCAGCAAGCACGGACAGCGTTGACCTGCCACCTCTGTCCTCCACGTTTCAAGAGGTTTCCATGAACACCACAACCACCCTCGGCCTGCGCCTCTTCTCGACCTGTGTCGCCGTCGTCCTCGTCGGCCTGGTGTTGTTGCCCCCGGCGCAAGCCAAGCCCAACATCCTTTTCATCGCCATCGACGACCTGAACGACTGGGTCGGGCCGCTCCAGGGACACCCCCAAGTCCAGACCCCCCACATGGACCGGCTCGCCGCCCGCGGCACCGTCTTCACCAACGCACACTGCCAGGCGCCGTTGTGCAACCCCTCGCGCACCAGCCTGATGACCGGCTTGCGCCCCTCGACCACGGGCGTCTACGGTCTGAGACCGTGGTTCCGCGAAGTCGAGCAGCTCAAGGACCTCGTCACGCTGCCGCAATACCTGGCCAAGCACGGCTACCGCACCTACACCACCGGCAAAATCTATCACGGCAGAACCGGGCGGACCTACGAGGAATTCGACGTCATCGGACCGCCGGCCGGCGTGGGCGTGCGGCCGCCGGAGAAACTTGTCAAGACGCCGCAAAATCATCCGCTCATGGATTGGGGCGTGTTTCCCCATCGCGATGAAGACAAGGGCGACTGGAAGGTCGCAAGCTGGGCGGTTGATCAGCTCGAGAAAGGCATGCCCGAACCATTTTTCCTCTCGGCCGGCTTCTTTCTGCCGCACGTGCCTTGCTACGCCACGCAGAAATGGTTTGACCTCTACCCGGAGGACGAGCTCCGCCTCCCGCCCATCCAGAAGGACGACCGGGACGACACGCCCCGCTTCTCCTGGTTCCTGCATTGGAAGCTGCCCGAACCGCGTTTCAAGTTCCTCGAGGAAAGCAATCAGTGGAAGAATCTTGTGCGCTCCTATCTCGCCTCGGTGAGCTTTGTCGACAGCCAAGTGGGACGCTTGCTCGACGCCCTCGAAGCCGGCGGCCACGCCGATAACACGCTGGTCGTGCTGTGGTCCGACCACGGCTGGCACCTCGGTGAAAAGATGATTACCGGCAAGAACACGCTATGGGATCGCTCCGCCCGCGTGCCGCTGATCTTCGCCGGTCCGGGAGTCAGCGAGGGCGCCGTGAGCGGCCGTCCCGCGGAGCTGCTTGACATGTATCCCACCCTGGTCGAAGCAGCCGGCCTGCCGCCAAAGGGCGGGCTCGACGGACACAGCCTCGTGCCGCAATTGAAAGACGCCAGCGCGCCGCGCGAATGGCCCGCGATCACGACACACAATCACGACAACCACGGGATTCGCACGGAGCGTTGGCGCTTTATTCAGTACGCCGACGGATCTGAGGAACTTTACGACATGAAGGCCGACCCCAACGAGTGGAAGAACCTCGCCGGCGACGCCAGCTACCAGCAAGTATTGAGCGAACACCGCCGCTGGATCCCCAAGGTCAGCGCCAAACCCGTCCCCGGAAGCGCGGCGCGCATCCTGACGTACAAGGACGGGAAAGTCAATTGGGAAGGCGAAGACATCGGCCCCAACGACCCCATCCCGGAGATTTGAGCCGCGCAGCGGCGTCTTCTCGCCTCCCCAGCGGTAGTGCTGGCCTTGTTGGCGGCGCTTGCCGCCCAGTCTGCCGGACTTCTTGTTCCATGATGAGTTGCATCCACTCCCATCCGGCTTGCCGCGGCAAGTGCCCGAGGCCGTCATCGAGCGCCGCTGCGACTTGCTTCAGGGGCAGCGCCAACTGCAGTGACTCCTCGCTGTGCCGTGCTTGTTTGTCGGCCTGAGCGAATACATCGCGAAACGCAAAGCCCCTCGCGTAGATTTCCGCGGCGTGCTGTTTATGGGTGAAACCGCTAAGACGATCTCTCGAATCGTCAGCGCCGCGACTTCAGTTCGGTCACGACGCGTTGGGCTCGGTAGATCTTCTGGAGAGCTTCCATAATGCCTCTGGCGTCGACGCTGACGGCTCGCGACTGGGTTTCCGAGTATTGAAAGTCGTTGACCAGGGACTGGATATTGCCGTCGAAAATGATGCCGACAATCTCGCCGGCGCGGTTGATGAGAGGGCTGCCGGAGTTCCCTCCTGTGATGTCGTTCGTTGAGACCAGATTGTAGGGCGTGTCGAGCTTGACCTGCCTTTTCCTTTGCGTGAACCTTTTCGGCAGGATGTAGGGGTCTTCGCCGGACATCTTCTCGTAGAGCCCGGCCATGGTGGTCAGCGGCGGGATGCGTTGTCTGCCTTCGACGTACCCTTTGACGGCGCCATAAGTGAGCCGCAGAGTGAAGGTGGCATCGGGATATACGCTGGAGCCCTGGACGGCGAAGCGGGCGCGGGCGATGCGGGTTCCGTGTGCGTTTTCGACGGCCTCGACTTCGTCCTCGAAACGCTTGCGGATAGCCCGGGCGTGTTCGTCGATCGAGGCCACGAGGCGAATCAAGGGATCATCCGAAGTGGCGGCCTTCATGGCGTTGCCATTGCCTAAATCCCTTCGCAGGTCAACGTCCTTCAGCTTGGTGGACCTCACCAGGCGGCGCGCGACGATATCGGGGTTCTTCTCTCCCAGCACCTTCTCAATGACCGGGTGATCGAAGCCCAGGCGGTCGCGCATGAAGCGCATCGACGCGCCAAGTTTGACCATCTCCACGTCGTCATAAATCGGCGCGGGTGAATAGAGCCTCTGGTAGAGCGATTCGAGAGCCGAGTCGCGGTATTCGGGGAGTCTCTCGTTGTTCGGTTTGGAAAGTTCCGCCGAGAGACGGTAGAGGTCACGGGCAATCGTAAAGAGCCGTGAATAGAAACCGAACCGCTCGAGCAGGCGGAACTCCTCGTAGACTTCCGCCTTGGTGCGCTGCGCCTTCGCGATGGCCTTCCAGGCGCCTCCGAATTCTTTCTTCTTCTCGGGGTCTTTTTCGACCAGCGATTGCAAGCGCTGCTCGGATTCGGTTTTCGCGTCGATCAGCTCGGCACGGCGAAGGCCCGGCCCCCTTCCGCTGTATGCCTTGAGGGAATTTTCGAGCCCGAACAGCTCATTGCGGGCGAGCCGCTCGGCCTCGCCGCCCGCCCGGCCGTAAGCGCGCACAGCGTCGATCATCGCATTGAGCCAGTCCAGCATGAAGGGGATGCGGCGGTCGCGTTCGAACAGCAACTGGGCCTTCGTGAGCAGACGGTCCGTCCGTCCGGGATGACCCGAGACGAAGACCAAGTCACCCTCATGGGCGCCGTCCCCGCTCCAGGGCAGATAGGCCGCGGGCTCGATCGGCCGGTCATCTTCGTAAACCCTCAGGAACGCCACATCCAGGCAATAACGCGGGTAGGTGAAGTTGTCCTTGTCGCCTCCAAAGAAGGCCGCCAGGAACTCGGGAGCAAAAACCAATCGAACGTCGGTGTAGCGTTTGTATTGATAGAGGTCAAAGATCCCCCCGGAGTAGAGGTTCACGACGTCGCAGCGATTGAGGGTGGAGTCCCGGCACTCTTTCTCTATGTCGGCGGTGGCCGCTTTCTGAGCATCGAGCCGCTCCTTCTCGCTCATCTCCGGCGTCACGTTTTCGTTGACGCGGCCGGTGACGGTTTCGATGCTGAGCAAGACATTGAGCTCCAGATCGGGACATTTCAGCTCGGCCGACTGCCGCGGGGCATAGAAGCCGTCCTTCAGATAGTCTTTGGTCTCCGAGCTGAGCTTCTTGATGCAGTCGGAGGCGACGTGGTGGTTGGTCATCGCCAGCCCGCGCGGCGAAACGAAGCTGCCCGAACCGCCGTTGTTGAAGCGCACCGAGGCCAGTTGCAAGTTGTCAAAGAACGCCGCGTCGGCCTCAAAGCCGTACTTTTCACGGAGCTGGTCCAGCGGCAGGTGGTTGTAGGGCCACATGCCCTCGTCGGCAGGCGCCAGGGTGGCGCTGAGCAGAAGGGCGAGCGGAACTCCCAGGATTCGGTACATAGTGGATTCCTTACGAATTTCGAATGAGCCGGGGGAAGCGCAATGAGACGATTGCCGGCAACCTCACTCATTCACGGTAGCGCATTGGCTTTCTTGCGTTGGGCGCCGGCCGCCAGGTTCCGGATGCGGTCATGGACGCCGGGAACTTGCCTCGAGTCCGCTGCAGCGAGCCCGGCCGGGCTCGCTGCCATGCATGCAAGCGCCTTGATCCAAGAGCGGCGGCTGAGGTTTGTCTTTGTCATGGCGTGCCTCTCACTCGTGCTGCGGCGCCACGCTTGCGTCCCCGTCGTGTGCGTTTCAGAGCCTACTGAAGGTAACAGCAATGCGACCGTCCTACATCGAAGCTTAGTCTTTCATGGGACGTGATTTCAATGAAGCATAGAAATGAAGTTTCTATCCCCAGACCGCTCAACAATCCAGTTGACCCTTCCAGACGTGCGCTGCTATGGTGCGAGGAATGGCAAAGGTTCAGCGGAAAGTCTATCAATACACTGCATTCTTTGACCGGAACGAACTGGGGGGCTACACGGTAACCGTGCCCGCTCTGCCCGGACTGGTCACTGAAGGGAAAGATTTGGAACACGCCCGCTCCATGGCGGAAGATGCCATTCGCTGCTATATCGAAGGCCTCCGCGGACTCGAAGAGCCGCCCCCGGTCGAATCCGACGTTGTTCAACTGCGGTTGAGCGTCAAAGTTTGATGCCCAAGCTCCCCCGGGTATCCTCAAAGAAGTTGTTGAAGGCACTGCTCAGGGCAGGCTTCCGTGAACATCATCAGTCGGGAAGTCACATCAACCTGCGGCACCCGGGAAAGCAACATCTGCACGTGGTCGTTCCCTATCACTCCAGAGATTTGGCCCCGAAAACTCTCAAGTCGATCCTGGCTCAGGCTGATCTTACTGTTTCCGAATTCATCGAGTTGTTGTAGGCCGGCCACACCCTCGGCTAACCCAAAGCCCCCGCGCGCCAAGCTGACTCGGCTCACCCGCGCCCGACAAGCGGCATCTTGGTGGCCATCACCGTTATCGACTGCACGTTCGCGTCCAGGGGCAGATTCGCAATGTAGAGGACGGCGTCCGCTACGTGTTGCACATCGATGCGGGGTTCGACCATGGTTGTGCCGTTCGCTTGGGGTACCCCGGCGGCCATCTTCTCCGTCATTTCAGTCGCGGCGTTGCCGATGTCGATTTGTCCGCAGGCAATGTCGTGCTTGCGGCCATCGAGGGAGATGCTCTTGGTGAGTCCCGTGATGGCGTGTTTCGTGGCGGTATAGGGCGCCGAGTTGGGTCTCGGCGCGTATGCCGAGACCGAACCGTTGTTGATAATGCGGCCGCCGCGCGGGTCCTGCGCTTTCATGATCTTGATGGCTTCTTGCGCGCAGAGAAACGCGCCCGTCAGGTTGACGCCGACGACCCTGCTCCACTGCTCGTAGGTGAGGTCCTCCATCGGGATGCCCGGCGCTCCCGTGCCAGCGTTGTTAAAGAGAAGATCCAATCGCCCGAACGCTTCTTTGGTCCGTGCGAAAAGCGCCTTGACGGAAGCGGGGTTGCTCACGTCGGTGGGTAGGGCGAGCATCTCGCCTCCGGAGGATTCCGCCATGGCAACCGTGCGGTCGAGTTCAACGGCACGGCGCCCGGCTAGAACGACCGAATATCCCGCGGACTGCAAGGCGAGTGCGGCGGCGCGGCCAATGCCACTGCCGGCGCCGGTCACGAGTGCGGTTCTAGGGTTTGTTGGCATGGTGTGATCAAGAAGCTATCTGGGCGAGAATTCGATTAGAGAGCTAGTGTAGCTCAATGCTTGCACGCGCTCTGGAGTTTCTGCATTTCATGGGCTCGCCGGTCACCGACAATCAAAAAAACTTACAGTCCCATGTCTTCATACACTTACAACCGGTCCCCGCGGCCGGACGAGCCGAAAACCCGAACTCCATTTGGTAAGCTACGAGTGAAAGACCGGTAAGGAACAGATCACCGGACCAACTCTCGTAGCCGCCCTTGCGCCCCTCATGGGTGCGGCTGTCGAGGTAACAACAAGGGCGCGGAGGGGCCCCTCAAAAATGAAACCAGCGGCCAAAGACGTGGCGCACGCATTCCGGCGTGCCGTGTCGCCAATCGTGGCGACATGTCTCGCCGCTCATGACGGCTCTCGATCCCCGAGCAACTCCACCAGCAGGCAGCCATCAAGTGCTCCAAACCGCTCCCAAACCGTCCTACTCAGCACCAACAAGCCAACCAAAACACCAGGAAAAACCTGCCAATTTGACACGTTTCTGCCAACTGCCAGCCAGCCTCTAAAAAAGTCATTGAAAACTAAGACACTATAGGTTGACACCCGTCCCCAGCCCGCCGAAACTGCCCAAATCGCCGATATGTCCGCCAAAACCTGCCATTCTCTGCCATTTCGTGAAGAAACTTTATACCCTAAACACACAACCACTTTGATTTCAACGGCTTCGCACAGCTTTGATCGAACCCCCTGGCACACGAATGGCATACAACACTGCCAACGGCAAAGCCGCGGTTCACCGCAACGGATGCGCCCTGAATCTTCCTTTTTCGACTGTAAACTCTTGGCAAGCCTTCCAGATCGGACAGTGCTCCTTGTCTCGCGTTGGTTAGAATTTGGGATTGAGTTTTCATTTGGGGGTGAGATTGGAATGACGACGTCTTCTCGTAGGAGGTCGTGCGTCGGAGTGTCCGTGAACATCCCGGACGCGAACTTCTGCCGCCCGGCTCGAAACGTCTTCGCCTTTTTGTTCCTGCTGACTTTCTGTACGGCGGGCCGCGCGGCGGATTGTCTCAACGTTTTGGTTCGAGATCCTTCAGGTCTGGCCGTACCGGGAGCGAGTGTCACCGCGGACCGCAACGAACGGCTGACCGACGAGCGGGGTGCGGCTGAAATTTGTGGCGCCGCCAAAGATCAGCGCACGATTCGTGTTCGCGCACAAGGCTTCAAGCTGGTGGAGCGAAGTGTGGACGCGAGTCTTTCCAGAATCGTGATCGATCTCGAGCTCAGAACCCGCGTCGAAACTCCCATCGTCGTTACCGGCACTCCCGAACCGCGTGAGCTGGCTGAAATCAATCGAAGCTTGGCGGTGCTCTCCGT
This sequence comes from Bryobacterales bacterium, assembly GCA_965226185.1. Taxonomy (GTDB): domain Bacteria; phylum Acidobacteriota; class Terriglobia; order Bryobacterales; family UBA6623; genus CBDCYS01. Next base: position 1,054,799 of record CBDDCT010000006.1, on the reverse strand, counting down.
CCAGGATCGGGCCGTGCCCGCTTGGTCATTCGCCGATCTGCTCAAGCACGACACCTCCATCGACTTACGGGAGCGGGGCCCCGACGGCACGCAGGCGGATTTGTCGATCCGGGGATCCACCTTCGATCAGGTATTGGTCCTGGTCAACGGCATCCGCGTCAGCGACAGCCAAACCGGTCACCACAATATGGACTTGCCGCTTCCGTTCGAGTCCGTGCGGCAAGTCGAGATTCTACATGGCACGGGTTCGACGCTCTATGGTTCTGATGCGATCGGCGGCGCCGTGAACTTCGTGACAAAGAAACCGCAAGCGGCTGAGTTAAAGCTGATGGGGGGCGGGGGTGAGTTCGGCTGGCACCGGCAATCAGTCATCAGCGGATTCAAGTTGGGCGACTGGAGCCAGCAGACCTCGTTCTCGCGCGACTTTTCGAGTGGTTTTGCACCCGGGCGCGATTTTCGTAACGTCGCGTTTTCGAGCGAATCGTTTCTCGACAAAGACTTCGGCTCGACAACGGTCATGTTCGCGATGAATGACCGTGTGTTTGGCGCCAACGGCTTTTATGGCCCCTGGGACTCCTGGGAAGACACGGGATCGACCTTCGTTGCCGCCAGCCAAACCATTGGGCGCTCAGCGGACCGGCTGCGGCATCGCTTCAACTTCGGCTACCGGCGGCACACCGACCACTTCATCCTCTTCCGCCACCGGCCGGAAATCTTCCAGAACTTCCACACCACGAATCAGTACCAGGGAGGCTACACGGTCAACGGACGCTGGAGCGAGAAGGCAAGCTGGTCCGCCGGTACGGCGCTTCTTTCCGATGGCATCGACAGCACGAATTTAGGGCTTCGGCGGCGCGAGCGGGTGTCGGCTTTCTTCACCGTGACACTGCGTCCGACCGAGCGTTTGAACCTGGTGATTGGGGCGCGCGAGGAAGTTTGGCGGAAGTGGCGGGGCGAGACGAGCCCGACATTCTCGATCGGTTACTGGCTGGGCCGCGGATTCAAGCTGCGCGCACAAGCCGGCCACGCCTACCGCATTCCGACCTATACCGATCTTTACTACGAAGACCCGGTGAGCAAGGGCAACGAGAACCTGCTTCCCGAAAACGTCTGGAACTACGAAGCCGGCGCCGACTGGTATTCAGATCACGGCACGACTGTCTCTCTCACCTGGTTTCAGAGGCAGGAAAATAATACGATCGATTGGGTTCGGGAGCCGGGTCTGCAGAAATTTCACGCCCGCAACTTCGCGGAGCTGACGTTTCATGGCGGCGAACTACAGATGAGACAGCGCGTCGGTTCGTCCGAGATCGGCGTGAACTATACGGTGATACGTGCGTCGAAGGTTCCCACACCGGGCGTAACTTCGCGTTACGTCTTCAACTTCCCTCTCAACTCGCTGAGCGTGAGTTACCACGGATCATTGAACAAATACCTTGCCGTGAAGATGCGTCTGGGCGCTTTCAACCGCACGTGGCAATCCACGAAGGCTCTGTGGGACACCTCGCTGATCTACACAGCGGGCCGCTGGCGGCCGTTTTTGCAGGTTTCCAATTTATTGAATCAATCCCATGAAGCTTTTCAGGGCTTGGCACAGCCCGGACGCTGGATTCGTGGCGGTGTGCAGGTTCAGGTTTTTTGATCGACCAGCACTTCTGCTGAAATTCACGCGAAACGTGCGGAAAATGTGCGAGCCAGACTCGGAGCCCCGACCGTGAGGGAGGGGTTAGCCGCTTCGACGTGCTCATCCGACAGCGGCCACCCTCACATTCGCGGTTGCGGCGCGCCCGCCTTATGGTGAGGAAGGTTTTGGCCAGGGGTAGCTGTTGCTCCCCGCGCCGGGGTCGAGCGGTCCGGGCGGCAGCGTCTTGCGCCACGCCAGTAGCTTTTTCGACAAGCGCTCGACTACCTCTGGCCGATGCTCGGCCAAGTTGTGTGTTTCGCGAGGATCGTTCGGAATGTCGTACAGCTCAACCCGGCCGCGGTCCGGGTTCATCAATAGCTTGTATTTGCCGTCTCGAACCGACAGCATCGGGCTGCGGTTCGAAACATGGCCGGTGATGCCGAAGCGCCACTCCCAGAAGATCGGCTTCTTTCGTTGCCGGGAAGTCCCGAGCAGGATGTCACTCAGATCTTCTCCGTCAGGGTTTAAATCGGCGGGTATTTTCACGCCCGTGAGCTTGCAAACGGTCGGCAAAAAATCAACCGCGGTAACGACGGAGTCGCTATCCACCCGGCCCGCGGTCACCCGGCCCGGCCATCTGGCGATAAACGGCGTCCGCACGCCGCCTTCGTAGAGGCTCCGCTTGCGGCCGCGAAACGGTCCGGGCGAGCCAACCGCGCTATGGCTGGCATTGCGGACATGAATGTCCTCGGGCCCGTTGTCACTCGAGAAGACGACGAGGGTGTTCTCCGAGAGTCCCAGCTCGTCAAGCTTGTCGAGCAGGCGCCCGATCTGGTGGTCCAGGTCGCTCACGGAGGCGTAGTAAATCTGCATCGTCCCCCTGTAAGGCAAGTTTTCGGGCCGGTTGGGTCCAAAGCGGCGGTACGGCTTCATCTGCTCTTCGGTTGGATCAAGGACGGCGTGCGGAATCAAGCTCCAAACGTTCAGGTAGAAGGGGTGGGTCCGGTTCTCCTCAAGGAACCGGATCGATTCATCAACGATCAGTTCGGTCAGCTTTGACCAGTAGTAATCAGGCTTCGGCCAGCTCGGCCCGTTCGACGATGTGGTGCGGTGATCGTCAATGCCGTAGGCGCCCGGCTCGGGAGCGCCTTTGCCGCTACCCAAGTGCCATTTGCCGAAATGACCGGTCTTGTAGCCGGCCTGCTGCAGCAGGCGCGTGACGGTGCGGGTTTCTGGATCGAGAAAGTTCGGCATGCCGCGCCGGGCGTTCTGTTCCTCCGTTGCGATGTGGCCATGGATTCGATGGCGGGCCGGGTAGTGTCCGGTCATGAACGCCGTGCGGCTGGGGGAGCAGACGCCGGAGTTGACGTAGAACTGGGAAAACAAGGTCCCCTGACGGGCCAGCCGGTCGATATTCGGCGTCTTGATGTCGGGATTGCCGTAACAGCCCAGGTCGCCCCAGCCGAGGTCGTCGGCAAAGATGAAGATGATGTTGGGCGGGCGGTCAGCGGAACGTTGTTGCGGTTCGGCCATCGATATCAGCAACAGCCCCAGTAACAGCACGGCAGGAAGACTTCTGATGAAATGACGTCGTTTCATGGGTGGGCTAGAGTTGCTGCAGCGGCAGTTGGGCAGACTCTAGCCCGCATTTCTCAGTGCGCTTTTTCGGCGCGGACACCCTGTGGGAGGAAGGAGCCCACCTATGTAGCCCGGATTTCCACTTTAGTTTCGATTCTGCTAACCATCGGGTGGCCTCGGACGCCTTTATTTATGAGGGTTGGAAAGCACTCAAGGCGCTGAGGAGATCAACACCCAATGGGTGAAAAAGAAAACAAGCCGTTCCAGCTAAGCTTCAACGGCTTATTGAAAGTCGATTTCCAAGGATCGCGTGTCACTTCCGACGGCGGGCTGATCCTGGTTCGGGAGTTGGACGAACGGCTCGGGCTCGGCAAGCTGATCGAGGAGCATCTCAGCGACTCGCGACAAGGCTTGAACAAGAAGTTCCCGCTGGCCGATCTGCTGCGGCAGTCGGTCTACAGCCGACTCGCCGGCTACGAGGACCTCAATGACGCTGTTCGAGTATCCGCCGATCCGACCTTTCGCTTGATCGGCTCGCAGAAGAACTGGGATCGCGGCGGGGCGCTCACCTCGCGGCTACAGAGCTTCGAGACAGGGCTGCTCGCGAGTGAGGAGAATCTGCTGGGATTGATGGCGGTGAACCGCGAGTTGGTCGCGCAAGCTGAGACGACGGACGACTGCGAGCGCGTTGTGCTGGACATGGACTCGACCGAGAGCCCGGTTCACGGACAGCAGGAAGGCAGTGCCTACAACGGGCACTTCGAGTCGGTCTGCTACCACCCGCTATTGCTGTTCAACCAGCATGGTGATTGTCTGGCGGCGAAGCTGCGTCCAGGCAACGTGCACAGTGCTGAGGACTGGAACGAGTTGCTGCTGCCGGAGATCGAGCGCCAACAGGCTGCGGCCAAACAGGTCACCTTCCGGGGCGATGCGGCCTTTGCTAAGCCGGAGATTTATGAGTCTTCCGAGGAACGCGGAGTGCAATACGCCATTCGCATTCCGGCCAATAGGAGCCTGGAGTTGGAGATCGAAGACATCTTGTTTCGTCCACCGGGAAGGCCCTCCCGCAAGCCCTTGGTGCGCTACAAGAGTTTTCGCTATCAGGCCGCGAGCTGGTCGAAGGCGCGACGGGTTGTCGCCAAGGTCGAGCATCATCTGGGTGAGCTGTTTCCCCGCATTGGCTTCATCGTCACGAACATGAGCTTGCCAAGTCGCTCAGTGGTGCGTTTCTACAACAAGCGCGGGACGGCCGAGCAGTGGATCAAAGAAGGCAAACAGGCGACACACTGGACACGGCTGTCATGCCATCGTTTCCGGGCCAACGAAGTCCGCCTGCAACTCAGCGTGCTGGCCTACAACCTGGGTAATCTCTGGCGGCGGCTGGGGTTGCCGCAGCGAATCAAAAGCTGGTCGCTAACGAGCTTGCAGCACCGGCTGATGAAGACCGGTGGGCGGCTGGTCAAGCATGCCCGCTACTACTGGTTGCTGCTGGCGGAGGGGCATCTGAACCGGCGGCTGTTCGCTGACATGCTACACAGGATCTGGGCGCTGCCGCTGCCGAGCGGGTAGCCTTGACCGGGCGAGGATCAACAGCTTTTGGCTCAAAACCGTTTTGCAGGGAACAGGCTCGGCCGGAGCGGGGTTCAACCCGCTCAATCAACGTCTGTGAACGGTGGGACGAGGCGCTGGCGGCTACCGGTGACGGTGATGCGCAGTGTTCAGCCTGGGAAAGACGTGTTGTTCGGAGCGGCGTGGTGTATACTGTGCCCGTGCCAGGGTCAAAATGGAAATCCTGGTGTAGTTGTCGGTAAGCATGGAAGCTGACGAGCGGCTTGGCCGGGTAACTGGCCAGGCGGAAGCCTCGTGACAAAGTCTGGGGAAAGCCGGGCGAGCAAGCTGGCAGGCCGTAACGCGCAGTAAGCCTGAGCAGGCCTCGAAAGGGAAATCGCGGACGCCGACCCGCCTGAGATACGGGGAAGGCCGCACGGACCGGGAAGCAACCGACATTTGCACCGGTCCGGTCCGCCGGGGTAGTGGGCACGGCATGTCAGCCAAGGGAGACCGCGGTGCAGGAAGGGAGACCCCGGCGGGTGGAGCTCGCAACTCCGCCGTCCTCGGAAAGGAGGGCGGACCCGGCGGGGAGTCGGACAGGGCCATGGTAGCGAAGAAGCCGGGTAACTGCGGTGGAGCGAAGGGCCCTGCCTTCCGGCACGCTTTGGAAGCAGAACAGGTCAGGTGATTGGCATGAGTCTGGAAACGCCGGAAAAGATCGGAAATCTGCGGAAGAAGCTTTATCTCAAAGCGAAGCAGGAGCCGAACTTCCGCTTCTATCAGTTGTGGGACAAGGTCTGGCGCAGTGACATTCTCGAGCACGCCTACCGGTTGGCGAAATCCAACGGAGGCAAGCCGGGAGTGGACGGCGTGACGTTTGAACAGATCGAATCCGGGGACTGGACGGAGTGGTTGCGAAGCTTGCAACAAGACTTGCGTTCGAAGAGCTACCGGCCTCAGCCGGTGCGGCGGGTGATGATTCCCAAGCCTGGCGGCGGCCAGCGGCCGCTCGGGATTCCGACCATTCGGGACCGCGTGGCGCAGACCGCTCTCAAGCTGGTGATCGAGCCGATCTTCGAGGCGGACTTGGACCCGGAGGCCTATGGCTACCGGCCGAAACGGAGCGCGCTCGACGCGGTCCGGAGAGTGCATCAACTGCTGTGTGAAGGCTACACCGATGTAGTCGACGCCGATTTATCGAAGTACTTTGATACGATTCCGCACGCCGAGCTGCTGCAGTGCGTGGCGCGGCGCATTTCGGACCGGCAAGTCTTAAACGTCATCAAAAGGTGGCTGAAGACGCTGGTCGAAGAGCGGGATGAAAACGGGAAACGGCGGATGACGGGCGGCAAGCGAAGCCGCTGCGGCACCCCACAAGGTGGCGTCATCAGCCCGCTGCTGGCCAATCTGTACATGAACCGTTTTCTGAAGTACTGGCGGCGGACGGGGAAGGGAAGCGAGTTTCGGGCCGTGATCGTTAACTACGCGGATGACTTCGTGATTCTCAGCCGCGGTTGCGCGGCGGAGGCGCTGCAGTTCACCGCGCGGACGATGGAGCGGATCGGGCTGACCCTGAACCAGGAGAAGACGAAGTTGGTGAAGGCCAACCAGGAGCGGTTTGACTTTCTGGGATACACGTTCGGGCCGCACCGTTTCAAGAAGGATGGTCATTGGTATTTGGGAGCGAGTCCGTCGAGGAAGAGCGTGGCGCGGCTGAGACGGAAGGTGCGCGAGGTGTTGCGTCCGGCTGAAGTGGGGCGCTGGGAGGAGGTCCGAGGCCGTCTCAACCGAGTGTTGGCGGGCTGGTCGAATTACTTTTCCCACGGGACCCGGTTGATGGCGTACCGGGCGGTGGACAACCACGTGCGCGAGCGAGTGCGAGGATTTTTGCGGAGGCGGAAGAAGGTGTCGTCGCGTGGCACCCGGCAGTTCAGCGACCAGGTGGTGTTTGGCAAGTTGGGCGTGGTACGCCTGCGCCGGATACACCTGGGACCGCCGCCCGCGACAGCTTGAGGGATGAAGCCGGTCGGAGAGCCGGATGCGGGAAATCCGCACGTCCGGTTCGATGAGCGGGGACGGGAAACGGGACCACGACGCCCCAGGCGTCCAGAGCACCCGCGCCCGTCCTCGACTCTGCCCACCTGACGGCCGAAGCACGCGATAAGGCCGCCATTACTTTGTCGCGCTTGCTCACCGTGCTCTCCGTACTGTTCAAGTACGCCTCGTTGGTTGAGTGGGGGCGCTGAGCGGCGCGCGCCTCGTACTGACAGCCTTCTCACGCACTTCGGCCGTCAGGTGGTGAGAAAAGCGGGCTGGAAACCGCACGGAAAAAGCCGGTCCGGCTCAACGCTGTTTGTTGACGAGCAAGTTCCCGAATCATGACCGAAGAAACAATGGCTCCCGTGCCGCTGAATTCCAAGCGGCCATGAAATGAATCAATGAGAATAGGAAAGGGACCCGGATCGTGGCCTCAGAGAATACGAAGCCTGCTCATTGGAAAGGATCGGCTTACTTGCTGGCTGCCATCCTGTTAGCGCTGGGAGCTTTCGAAGCTTATCGCCTGGGGTATCTAGCGGTTAGCATCTCCGTCTGCTTGCTGTCACTGGGGATCTGTTCCTACGTCGTTTACCTTTCGTATCCGCATGTCGCCCAATGGATTCTTGATCGCCGGGCGCATCTTCCCTGGGGCTATCGTCTTACGCGCGAAGGGCTCTTCTACTCTTTAGTTGTCATCGTCGTCGCGAGCGCCGCGGCGTTCTCCGGCAACAACCTCTTGTACCTTGTGTTCAGTTGCCTGCTGGCGGCGATGTTGCTGGCTGGCTTCGTCTCGCGGCTGGTTCTATCCGGGCTGCAACTCGATGTCCGGTTGCCGGACCATATCTTCGCCCGGCAGCCGCTCGGCCTGCGGGTGACGTTGAAGAATCTCAAACGTCTGCTGCCGTCCTTCTCCATTTGGATTTCCATGGCGCCGGAAACGCGGCGCTCCCGGCGACGTGGAGGGCCGGGCCGCCGGAAAGAGTCGAACCGTCCCGGACTGGCCTCGGGCCTGGCGGTGGACCCTATCTACTGCCCCATGATCACGGGGGGACATTCGATCTCGACTCAGGTGCAGGCCACTTTCCCTATTCGCGGGCGATTTCAAAGGGAGGTCTTCTGGCTGCGAACAAAGTTCCCCTTCAGTTTTGTCGAGCGGCTCGCGCGTCTTCGTCCGGCACGTGAGATCACGGTCTACCCGTCCGTCGAGCGGTCAAAAACCGTGGAAGAAATCGTGAATCGGCTAGTGGCCGAGCACGCCAGTCTCAGGCGCGGAGAAAGCCACGATCTTTATCGCATTCGGCCCGCCGTGCCCGGAGACAGCGCCCGATTGGTTAACTGGAAGGCGACGGCCCGCTCCGGGCAACTACTCGTGAAGGAGTTCACGAAAGACGACCACTTGCGAGCCGAAATCGTATTTGATTCAACGGCAGCCGAAGGCCCCCAGGCCGAGGACAACTTCGAGCGCGCGGTACAAGAATGCGCGGCAGTCGTTTGGCGGCTTTACGAGCTGCGGGCGGAGATCCGTTTTGAGTCCGGCAACGTGTCGATTTCCACCGCGGGAAACCCCTCGGCGGTGTTTCAGATCCTTCGCCACCTGAGTACGGTGGAGCCCCGCCATTCAGGAGAATCCTCGGCCCCTGCCGCCGGCCGGCTCCTGGGGAACAGCAGCAATCCGCCGCGCGCGGTCTTCGGCGGAAAATCCGCCCGTAACTCAATCACGGTACAATCGTCAATACACTCGCAGGGGGTCAACGGCCTTGCCGGCATCAACCGACTTGCCAGAATCGCCAGTTCCACCCTCCCACTAACCAGTTCCACGCTCCCACAAAGATGCTTCTGTTTGTTTTTTTTCTTTTGACGCTGCTGGTTCCCGGTCTTGCTTCTGGTCAGCAGCCCGATCTCGAGATCGAGCCCCTGCGAACCTCGATCACTGTCCGGGAAACCGTCGAGGCTCCCACGTCGAGTTATGTAACCGCGGTGGAATCGGAGATGCTCGAAAGCCGCCCCGGCGTGAACGTCGACGACCGCCTTCGGGACATTCCCGGGTTTAGCCTGTTCCGGCGCTCATCGAGTTTGGTTGCTCATCCCACCACTCAAGGCATCTCTTTGCGGGGCATCGGAAGCAGTGCCGCGGGCCGCACGCTGGTTCTCTATGACGGTCTGCCGCTCAATGACCCCTTCGGCGGCTGGGTCTACTGGTCGCGCGTGAACCCCGACGCCCTGGAAGTGGTCGAAGTTTCGCGAGGAGCATCCACCAGCGCCTATGGCGACCGTGCCATGGGCGGAGTGGTGTCGCTGTTTACCCGCATTCCCGAAGCCCGCCGCATGTGGATTGCGGCCGAAGGCGGCAGCGCCGGCATCGCGGAATCCCGCGGGGGCTATTCGAATCTGTTCGGTAAGTTTGGAGTCTCGGCTTTCGTCCGCGGGCTTCGCTCGGAAGGCTACTACGTCGTTGACGAAAATCTGCGCGGCTCGACCGACCGCAAAGCCGACGTTGATTTTCTGGTGGGCGATCTGCGCCTCGACTACTTCGGCGACAAGAACCGGCTCACTTTCAAGACGAACGCCGTCGCCGAGCGGCGCCAGAACGGAACGCGCTTCCGGGAGAACTCCAGCTCGATCGGCACCACGGGCGCGCACTTTCAGCGGGGCGGGTTTGCCGCGACCGCCTATCATTCGCGCGGCGTGCTCCGCAGCACCTTTTCGTTCGTGAACGGGACCCGCGGCTTTGAGCGTTTGACGCTCCTGCAGCGGGTTGTGTCCGAAGATACAGGGGGTGCGGTCGTCTGGAACCGGGGCTGGAAGAACGCCAATCTGATCATCGGCGCTGATACGCATCGCGCGGAAGGAATGAGCCGCGATACCGTTACGGCCACGGGATTCATTCGCCGTCCCGGCGGGAGGCTTTGGCAGCAGGGGACGTTCGTTCAAACGGATTTCGCGGTCGGGCCGCGCACCCGCGTCTACGGAGGCCTGCGCCACGACTTCAGCGACCGCGGCAACGACTTCTGGAGCCCGCGGGGCGGCATCGCTTTCTCGGAAGGCCCGCGGCGCTGGCGCGCGTCGGCCTACCGCTCGTTTCGCTCTCCCACGTTGAATGAGTTTTTCCGGCAGTTTCGCGTCGGCAACACGACGACTCTGGGCAACGACGGATTGATACCGGAACGGATGGTGGGCGTCGACGCGGGATTCGATTGGCGCCTGCCGAGCGTGCTGCTCCGCACCACCGTTTTTTACCAAGAGATTGAGGACCTGATTGGAAACCTCACTCTCAGCCTCGACCCGCTGCCCCTAAGACAGCGCCATAACCTCGGCCGGGCCGTTGGCCGGGGCGTGGAAATTGAGCTGCAAAAAACCGTGCAACGGGTGCGGTTCGAGGGCGCTTATCTCTATGTTGATTCGCAGCTCAACTCGGTCTGGATGCCTCAAACTCCCCGCCACCAGGGCTCATTCCAGATTCTCTACTCCTCGGAGAAGACCCTGCTGAGCGCCGGAATTCGCTCCTCGGCCTCGCAGTTTGAAGACGATCTCAACCGCTTCATTCTGCCCGGCTTCGCCACCGTTCAGTTCTTGGCGAAACAGCGGCTGGCTCATGGAGTCTCCGGCGTGCTGGCGATCGAGAACGCCTTCGACCGCACATTCTTGGTTGGATTCTCGCCGACGCCGACGATCGGAACCCCGAGGCTGATTCGGGTAGGGCTGGTTTGGGAATCGGGTAGCTGATTCAACAGAGCCGCGCCCGCAAGGGTGCGGTCGAGAGTAATCGGCTCATCGGGCTTCTCATCGGAATGCGGTCACTGCCTGACTCGACCGCACCCTTGCGGGCGCGGCTCTGTTCAGGTTTCCTAGAAAACACCGGGGAACACCACGTAGGCAAACAACAACCCCAGCAACCCCGCAAACACGACGTAATAAATCATGGGCAGGATCGTGCGCCGGATCAGCAACCCCTCACGGCCGACCAAGCCCACTGTCGCGCTAGCCGCCACGACGTTGTGAACCGTGATCATATTGCCGGCGGCTCCGCCCAGGGCCTGGAGTCCCAGGATCACCAGGTGCGGCGCCCCGATGCGGTCGGCGACTCCGTATTGGAACAAGCTGAACATCAAGTCGCTGACCGTATTGCTGCCCGCGACGAAGGCTCCCAGCGCCCCAATGAGGGGAGCAAAGAAGGGCCATGTCCCTCCCGCGACATAGGCGACGAACTCCGCCAGCACCAGCGGCATGCTGGCCAGGCCGGATTCGTTCGTGTCGGAGTCAATAAAGATCCGCACCAGCGCCACGGCAAACAGCAATGCCAAGGCCGGCCCCGCCAGCATGCGGGCCGAGTCCGCCCAGGCTTTCTTGACTTCCGCGCCGGTCATGCGGTGGAGCAAAACAGTGATCAGCGAAACGATCATGAAGATGGTTCCGGGCACGTAGAGCGGTTGCACCCCTTGGGAAAGCGAAGTTCCGAGAATGTTCGACCAGGTAAACGACACCGACATTAGCATCTGCTTGATTCCCAGATCCGGAAGCCGTGTCAAAACCAGCAGCGCGGCCACGATCACATAGGGAGACCATGCCCGCAGAAGCGTCATATGGTGCCGCTCTTCGCCCACGTCGGCGTCGATCACGCCTTTCCACTCGGGCTCCCACTGGTCTTCGGAGGGGAAGTCCCATGGCTCCTGGTCCGACAGGAAGATCTTGTGGCGCGCCGCCGTAACGACCAGCGCCAGGCCGATCAATCCGCCGATCAGGGAGGGGAATTCCGGCCCAAGGAAGATGGCGAAGCATACATAAGGAACCGTAAAGCACAGACCACCGAGCAACGCGAACTTCCAGATTCCCAGGCCTTCGCGGAACGAGCGCCGGGCGCCGAAGAAGCGCGTCAGCATGCCGCAGATGATCAGCGGAATAAAGGTGCCGATCAGAGCGTGCGGAATGGCGGTAAACACGCCGATTTGCGCGATGAATTCCGTATAAGACATCCCTGCTTCAGCGATCGCGCCCTCCACCTGAGGCACATTCAAGGATTCCGCCATGCCCACCAGGATGGGCGTCCCGACGGCGCCAAAGCTCACCGGCGTGCTTTGGATGATGAGCGTCGTCATGACCGCCGCCAGCGCCGGGAATCCCAGCGCCAGAAGAAGCGGTCCCGCCACGGCGGCCGGCGTCCCGAAGCCCGCCGCGCCTTCAATAAAGGACCCGAACAACCAGGCGACAATGATGACCTGCACGCGGCGGTCCCGAGAGATGTCCATGAATCCGCGGCGGATCGTCGCCACCGCGCCGCTTTCGCGCAATGTGAACAACAGGATGATGGCGCCGAAAATGATCCATAGCAGCGTCAAGGCGATCACAACCCCTCGCAGCGACGCGGCCATGGTGTGAATGAACGGAACTTTCCAGAACCAAAGCGCGAACGTGAGAGTCATGAAGTAGGCGACCGGCATGGCGCGAGTCGCCGGCCACCGCAGCACGACCAAGAAGAACATCACGGCCAGAATCGGCAGAACGGCTATCAGCGCATACAAAGCGGACGTTGATTCCATCGCGAACTCCAAATCGCCGTCAAGGGCGAAGTGCTGAGATTAGCTGGGTGGCGCACCATTGTCAACCGCCGCCCATCGTTTTCGTGAGCGGTAACAGTTGCGGAAACCTGGAGTCAGAGACTTGAAGGCGGGAACCGACCAATCAGTGCAGGTCCTTTTCCCAACAACGCCTGATCTGCCCTTGGTGCGCTGCCGGCGCGTACCATGATGCGCCACAAGGGCACAACGGCCCGTCCCTACTCGGCCGAGAAACGGTAAACGGTCGTCGAGCGATAGGTCTCGCCGGGACGCAGCACGGTACTAGGAAAAGCTGGGTTGTTGGGAGAATCAGGGTAGTGCTGGGTCTCCAGGCAAAAGCCCGAGCGATGCTCGTAGGCGGTGCCGCCCTTTCCGATGTGATGGCCGTCGAGGAAGTTGCCGCTGTAAAACTGAACTCCCGGCTCGGTCGTTAGCACTTCCATCACACGGCCGGTTGTGGGTTCGCTGACGCGGGCAGCTAAGGCGAGATCGTCGCTCGTGCGGTTGATGATGTAATTGAAGTCATAACCGAGTCCAAAGTTCAGTTGCGGAAAATCCTCATCGATGCGGGCGCCGATAGGGGTTGGTTCGAGAAAATCGAGCGGGGTGTCTGACGCCAGCCCGATCGTGCCATTGGGGATCATCGTGTCGAGGATCGGCGTGAGACGGTCCGCCGCCAGCATGAGCTCATGGTCGAGTATGGTGCTCGCTCCGCCGTCCTTCAGATTGAAGTACGAATGATTCGTTAAGTTGATGACGGTGGGTTTGTCAGTGGTCGCTTCGTAGTCGATCTTCAGCTCGGAATCATTCGTCCAGCGGTAGGTCACCTTGCAATCAAGCTTCCCCGGATAGCCCTCTTCGCCGTCCTCGCTGGTGTAGGTCAACTCCAGCCCCGCGCTGTTTTCATCGGTGAAAGGCTCAGCCGCCCAAACGACCTTGTCGAAGCCTTTCTCTCCGCCGTGCAGATGGTTCCCGTTGTTGTTGGTTGCCAGCTCATAAGTCGTCCCGTCGAGGGTGAATTTCCCGTTTCGAATGCGGTTCGCGTAGCGGCCGGTTATGGCGCCGAAGTAAGGAGAGTCTTTGATGTAGTCCTCCAGGTTGTCGTAGCCAAGGACGACGTCGCCCAAATTGCCTTCCTTGTCGGGGACCTTCAGGGAGACGACGATGCCTCCATAGTTGGTGATTTGCACTTCCTCGCCTTTGGCGTTAACGAGCGTGTAAAGCCGCGTCTGGGTCCCGTCCGGCATTGTCCCGAACTCGGTGTCGCTAATGGCTGCATCGGGCGCGGCGTCTTCAGCGTCTTCAGGGATTGCGCATGACAAGCAGAACAGGCAAGCGCCGACGAGGGAGGCGCCAGCCACGGCGCGAAAGTATTGTCTTGTGTTCACGATTTTCCTCCTCCCCACCAACCAAAAAACTTGCCCTTTCGCCTGTACATGTTACACGATTCCAGTGGCGATCGCTGATCGTGGCCGCGGCATGGCCGGTAGCGGGCATTCAAAATAGTCCACTACCGTTCCCTGACGGTCACGGCTAGGAATGCGGCTCCTACCAAAAATAGACATAAAAAACGACGATCACGCCGAGGATGATGGCGGTGTTCATCACGTCCCATTGATTCCAACTGGAGCGGGTCTCGGCGATCTGTTCGGGTGTTGCGGAACCGTAGGTCAGGCCCTGGAGCATCTCGGGCGTGGGCTTCGTCGTGAATGAACTGACAGCCCAGATCACCGCCAAGGATGCTGCAAACAACGCCATGGAGTAATGCAGCCAGTTGGGCGCGAGAATGAGCTGGTATAACGCGCCGGAAGAGTCCATGCTGCCTTCGGCTACCCGAAAGGCCAGCCTCAGCATGCCGAAAACGAATCCGAACACCATTCCCGCCATGCCTCCGGCCGCCGTTGCTCCCCGCCAAAAAACGCCCATGATGAAGACCGCCGCGATGCCGGGGGCCAGCAACGATTGCACGTCCTGCAAGTAGGCGTAGAGCACCTGCCCCATTCCCCTCATGACCGGGATCCACAAGACACCGAGAACGACGACGACCGCGGTCGCCACACGGCCCACATAGACGAGGCGTTTCTCGCTGGCCTCGGGACGATATTTCTTGTAGAAATCCACCGTGAACAGCATCGCGGAAGAGTTGAACAGGGACGCCAGCGAACTCATCAGCGCCGCGACCAGCCCGCCAACCACGATGCCTTTCATTCCGGCGGGCAACAGAGTCGAGACCAGCGTGGGGAAGGCGGCGTCGGGGTCATCCAACTGCATCAGGCCTTTTTGGTTTAGCGCGAAAGCAATCAGGCCGGGCACCAGAAAAATGAACACCGGCGTCAGTTTCAAATAGCCGCCAAAGATCGTGCCGCGCCGCGCCTCCAATTGGTTGCGGCCCGAGAGAACGCGCTGCACGATGTACTGGTCGGTGCACCAATACCAGAACCCGATGATCGGGGAAGCGAACAAGACGCCGGTCCAGGGGAAGGTTGGGTCGTCTGGCGAGCGGATCAGCGCCAGCATCGAGTCACCCAGAGGGGTGGAGGCCGCGCCGGCGATTCTTTCCAGCTCCCCCCACCCGCCGAGTTTGGAAAGGCCGATCACAAGAATCATGAGCGAGCCGATCAGCAGGATGGGCGTTTGCAGCAGCGAGGTATAAAGTACCGACTTCATCCCGCCAATGACGGTGTAGATGCCCGTCGCAATCACCAAACCGATCGCGCCGATCCAAAAGAAATCGATGCCCATCCAGCTCTCGATGCCGAGCACCTGTTTGAAAACGATCCCCACCGCGTAGACGGTAACCGCCACCTTGGTCAGCACATAACTGACAAGCGAAATGATCGAAAGAAACGATCTGGCGCCCGGAGAGAAGCGGCGTTCCAGAAACTCCGGCATGGTGTAGACCATGCTGCGCGAGTAGAACGGAACGAAGACCCAACCGAGAACGAGGATCAGCCAGGCATGCATCTCCCAGTGCGCCATGGCCATGCCGGTCGAGGCGCCCGCGCCGGCCAAGCCGACGACGTGCTCGGAGCCAATATTGGACGCAAAAATGGAGGCCCCGATCGCCAGCCAGCCGGCATCACGGCCGGCGAGGAAGTAGTCCGTGGTTGTTTCCTCCTTCATCCGCAGGACCCAGACCACCAGGGCGATCATCCCAACGAAGAAAAGACCCAGAGTGAATGAGTCCGCCACGGCCCATTCGGATGGAGTCATCATTTGGTTCATGTTTCCCTGGTTCATGTTTCCCTGGTTCATCTTTCCCCTCTGCCACCGTCCGGCCGCCGGCGCCCTTGGCCGGCGCCAGCAAAGCGGCCGAATCAGTCAATCAGCGAAGTCGGCTTGTCGTTAAACTTTACCTCTTTCGCGAGCTCCACAAGCTTGCCTCTGGCATTTTTCTTCAGCAGCACGACGACTGTTCCTCCACTGCCGCCTCCGCTGCTCCGCCCGCCGTAAATGCCCTGCTCTGGGCCCAGCCTGTTCAGGGCGTCGACCATCTGGCCGGTCTCGGGAGCACCGAGACCGAGGGCATTGTAGCCTGCGTGTGACTGCAGCATCAATTCTCCGGCCTGTCGCAAGCGGTCTTCCAGGCGCTCCGGGCCGCCACGCAACAGCGACTCCGCCAGCTCGCAGCGGAAGTTTTCTTCAATCGGAAATCGCAGCGCCGAGCGCACATTATACGTCTGCTTCGCGGAGACCACCGCAAGCGGGTCGCTCGTCGCCCCGTAGCGCTTCATGAACCAGCGGCCGCTGAGCGACTCGGGCAGCAGAGAAGGCGCGAGTTTATGAAAGCGGGACGGAGTGATCTCGGCCGCATGCCGCCACGACTGGCCGGTCTTCTCTTCGAAGATCCGCTTTCCCATGAACGTAGCGGTACGGGCCGTCGCGTAGGGCGAGGCCGCGACCGCATGCTTCACGCCGCTGGCCCAGCCGATAACGGTGACGCCCGGAGGCAGCGGGAGTGGCCCGCGAAGCATGTCCGGGCGGCAAACAATGGGTAACAAGCTGCCTCGATTCCCGTGATCAGCCGCCAACTGATCCATGATCCCGCAAGGAGCGCCCACGATCCGGTTTTCGGCTCGCTGGCCGAGGCGGGCAAGTTCGGTGCCACGGAAGCGGATTCCCGCCAGACGGCCTAGCGCTCGCAGCGTCGCTACTTCGAGAGCCGCGCTGCTGGCCACGCCCATCCCTTCCGGCACTCCGGATCGAACTTCGAAGGACAGACCCTCTGATGGCCGCCAGCCGTTGGCGCGGCAGAAGACCCACAAGCACCCCAGGATGTAGCGGGTCCAGCGGGGCGCCTGGCGCTCTTGGAGAAAACTCCTGGCCGCCGCGTCGTCATCCGCCTTGTCACTCGCGTCGTCATCCGCGCCGTCCGTCGCAGCGTTGAGCAGCGCCCGAAACGGCTCCAGGGCGGTGGCCCAGGCGCCATGGCCGCGGCTGCTGAGGCGCAAAGTTTTCTCGCCGGTGCGCGACACGGAAACACGGGTGGTTGCTCGAATCGGCGTCTGCAGCACGAGTGAGCCGCTGTAGTCCGCCACACCGCCCATGAAGTCCAGCCGGCCCGGAGCCTCGCCGATCGCGCTTTGTTTCATCGGCCTCTCATCGTGTGTTGCTCGCGCGGCGCCCGGCTGCTAGCTCTCTTCCCGATACAAGCGCGAAGAAACCGCTTTGAGCTCGGCCGCTTTCTCATCCGGGTTGGATTCGTTGGTCATCAGCCCGCCGCCGATCTCCGAGCCCGCCAGGTATTTCAAGGTATCTGGACTCCGCAGCGGAGGGTGGTATTCGATGTGGAACGGGAACGTGGAATTGTCCTCGCCGTCCGTTGGCGCTTGATGGATAGCCATGACGTAGGGCATGGGCATCTTCCAAAGATTGTCGTAGCGGATGCAAACCTCCCTCATGATGTTTGCCAGCTCAGCCGTCCGTTCAGCCGTCAGGCCCGCGAGACTGGCCACTTGAACCTTAGGGAGGATCAGGATCTCATAGGCGTAACGGGCGAACCAAGGAACGCAGGCCAGAAATCCGTCGTTCTCGCCGATAACGCGCGGAGAGGCGGCCTCGCGGCAAAGCACGGCCTGGCCCAGAAACTCTCCTGTCGGCGAGTGATAGCGCCGCGCCGCTTCCCGCTCGCGCTCGATAATCCCGTAAACCAGATTTGTAGCGTAAAGCTGACAGTGCGGGTGTGGATTCGAGGTTCCCACCACCGCCCCCTTGTTCTCGAAGATCATCACTTGGTTGATGGCATCTTGCGCTCCCAGTTGCTGGTAGCGGTCACGCCAGACTTCGACCACCGCAAGCGCCTCGCCGGCCGAGAAGTCCGCGAAAGTCTTCGAGTGATCGGGCGTGTAGCAGACGACTTCCGCCGTGCCGCGAGACGGCCACGAGCGGTAGAGTTCGTCGCCAGACGCCGCTTCGGGCGCACCCGCCGCAAACGTCGGAAGGTCATTCGTGAAAACGTAGACGCCGCTGTAGTCCGGATTTCGGCCCGCGACCCTTTCGTTGCCCGGACACAGGTAGCACGCTGGATCGTAACTTGGCCCGGGCTTGCCCTCAAACGGCTTGGTTTCACCCATCCAGGGGCGGCGCGCGCGGTGGGAGGTGAACAGTATCCACTCCTCGCGGAAGGGGTGCCAGCGCTGCTCCCAAACGCGTGATTCCGAACTTGCGGGTTGGTTCATCAGTACCTGAGCGTCAAATCGTTGCCGGCCGCGGCAGAAAATTCCAGGCGGCCGGACAGAGATGAAATGAGGAGGCTCGTCATCGGGGGAGTGAGCTAAACTCCCCGCGAAGGGCTTCGCCGCCCGCGGGCGGCGATCCCAAGTTTCTTTCAAATAATAAGGAGATGACGAGCCATGAAGAACCATAGCAAAACTTTCACCCAAGTGTCGCAGCAGAAATCGAAGCGGAAAATGATCGAGCAAGGCCTCAACGTCGTAGCCGGGGTCGACCTCGGCGATGCCCACCCGTTCCCCATTGGCAGGCCGACTAGGGCGATAATAGAGCCATGCGCGTTTTGATCACCATCTTCGTTTTAGCGGCTCTCGCCGTTGCCGCCGACCCGCACAATGTTCTGACCGAGAAAGAAAAGGACCAGGGTTACGATCTGCTGTTCAACGGCAAGAACCTGCTGGGCTGGGACGGCGACCCGGATCTGTGGTCGGTGAAAGACGGCACGCTCGTCGGTTCGACCGAGGGCAAGGATCTTTCGCAGAACAGCTTCCTGATAACAAAAGAGAAGTTCTCGGACTTCATCCTCACCGCCGACGTCAAGCTTCGTAACCACAACACTGGGATACAGTTCCGAAGCGAGCGGCTGCCGGAGTTCGTCATCAAGGGCTATCAGGCCGACGCCGCGCAAGATAAATGGTGGGGCAGCCTCTATGGCGAGAAGACAGGACGCGGCGTGATTGTCGATGGATGGGCGGGAAAGGGCGAAAAGCTCGTCAAGACCGGCGACTGGAACCGCTACGAAATCTACTGCAAAGGCGACCACATCAAGCTGTCGCTGAACGGCGTGGTCACCGCTGATCTTAAGGACGACATGGCTTCGGAGGGGGTGATTGCCCTGCAAGTGCACCGCGGCCCGCCGATGCAGGTTTCGTTTCGCAACCTGAAGATCAAGAAACTCAAGTAGCAGCGGATCGAGCTGCGCCGCTCGGGGAGCCTCTTCGGACACGCCGCAATATAAAACCTCAAAACAGGCCGATCGTATGAAAAAGGTATCTCTGGGAAGCTGGGCGTTCGCCGCCGGACCCTATGCAAGGCAGCCGATTCCGTTCGACCAGACCGCCAAGCGGATCGCTGAAGCCGGCTACGACGCGATCGAGGTTGGCAGCCGGGGCCACGTCACCCTCGACCGCTACCCGACCAAGGAATCCCGGGCCGAGGTCAAGAAGTTGCTCGACGACTTGGGCCTGCAGCGGTCGGGTTACGCTTGCGATCAGCGCGCCGCCGATCCGACCGTCGCGGGTAATAAAGAGAAATACCTGGAGCGGTTCGCCCGCAACCTCGAGATGTGCAACGATCTGGACATCCAACACATCCGCGTCGATACCGGAGCGCCTCCGAACCGCTACCGTGACGACGAAAAGTACGAGTCAGCCAAGGGAGCCGTAACCGAAGCGTTCAACGCCGCCGCCCAGAAAGCGCAAGACGCCGGGGTGGCGATGCACTGGGAGTTCGAACCCGGTTTCATTTTTAACAAGCCCTCGGAAATTCTCGAGATTCACGAGAAGGTGGGCCACCCTAATTTTTCGCTGATGTACGACACCAGCCACGCCTACATGTGCGCGGTCGCCGGCTCCCGCCAGCGTGGCGCCCAGGAAACCCTGCCGGGAGGCGCGGAGGAGTTGCTTGACAAGCTCGAAGGCAAGGTCGGCGCTCTGCATCTGATCGATTCCGACGGCAGCCTGCATAACAACGACACCAGCACCCACAATCCTTTCGGGACGGGCCTTATCGATTTCAAGTCCCTGGTTCCCAAACTCCTGAGCATCCCCCATCTCGATTACTGGACGATCGATATGTGTTTCTGGCCGGGCGCGTGGGAACTGGTTGATGCCCAACTCGCCTATGTCAAGAAGCTGCTCGGGGAGGCCGAGTCCGAGCAGTCAACGGTAACAACACCGCCGCCTGATTCTGGCGAGAGCGCCGCTGAAGAGGCAAGCGGCGCAGCCTGATCCCGCCGGCATGGCAAGGGCGGCCGCGATCGGTCCGTACCGTTGCGTCCGAAACGGCTCGAGACTCTACGTCGAGTACTACCGCTGGATGAAGCCCCAAGACGTATCTGCTCCCGGCGCGATCAGAAATTGGCGAGTCGACAAGCCGATCACTCTATCCCTTCTCTATCCCTGTCGCCAGGCTTTGAGAAAACCAAGCAAACGGAGTCAATTCACCGACTGTCCCTATTAAATCGCGGTCAATCGGGTCGCATTCGGAATTTCTGAATTGGCGTAAGTCGTTGATTCTAAATGATGAGAAATTTTGAATGAGAGTATTTGATAGGATCTGAGAGGATATCGGGATATTTCCCTCGCGGAGCCCCATTCGCCTTTGCGCCCGCCGGTGCGCATGATCGCCTGTCATCCTTTTGATTCATCCTTTTCTCACCGCTATCAGGTTAGCGGACGAATTCTGAATGTCAACTCCTTTGCAGGGCCAACTGTTGACAACAAAGGGGATACTTGTCTTGGGACTCCGTGACTGAGACGGTGGATTTTTGGGATCGTGCGGTCCCGGGCGCGCCAGGTTGCTGGATGGGTGAGTGAAGAGGGACAAGTGAAGAGGGACAGTCACCCTAGCTGATCGACGGCATCTTCACGAAATTGACTAAGTTTCTATATTTCAATTACTTACGAATAAATCAAGACCGCAAGGCGTCGATCCCGCGTGAGGTGGAGCCGATAAGTCCTTTAGAAACAATGACGCGCGGCGTCAAGATGATTAAGGTGCCTGTCCCTTCGGTCTTCTTTTGGACACTACCAGGATGACGTCTGGCGCCTCAGAAACGCTCCGGATGGAGCGCGGCCACCTCCATGCTCGGTGCACCATCCAGCACGTATTCCGCGATAAGCTTCCCCGTAATCGGGCCCAGGGTCAGACCCACCATCGCGTGTCCCGTGGCGATGAAAAGACCGCGATATCGGCGGACCGGCCCTAGGACCGGCAAGCCGTCCGGCATGCACGGTCTCAAACCGCACCACTCCGACTCGGGTTTTGCGTCTCCCATGCCATCGAGATAACGTTTCGCCGCATTGGTAAGCTGTTCGAGACGCCTCCGGCGCATCTTGTGATTGACGCCCGAGAACTCCATTGTCCCCGCGAATCTCACGAACCCTTCCATGGGCGTGCAGAACACCGAGGTTTCACCCAGAACGCAAGCATGCTCGAGTGGAGGGGTCTTGCCGTCGCCCAGCCGGCGGTCACAGTGATAACCTTTAGCAGGCTGAAGAGGGAAGCTTAGCCCGAGCTGTTGAATGAGTCGTGTGCCGTAGGCGCCCATTGCGAGTACGACAGCGTCCCCCTCAATCGACTCGCCGTTACTGGTTTGGACCCCGCGTACCTTGCCTTTGCCGGTGGTGATCTCCAAGACCTCGCTTCCGGTTTGGAATCGCGCTCCGTGACGCCGAGCCCGCTCCGCCATTTCCCGGACGAAAAGATAAGGATTGAGTGTGGCTGCTTCCGGGTGGTATATCCCACCAACGACTTGGTTGTTGATCGAGAGGTTGCGTTGGCGCAGTTTGTCCCCCGGAACGGATTCCGGGTGGTAGCCGTACCGCCGAACAAGGCTGGCTTCGCTTTCGGCCAGCCGAAGACCGCGTTCCGTCAGGTAGATCTCGTAATATCCCTCGTGGCGGTAGTTGCAATTCAGATCCTCCTGCTCGACCAAGTCCTCAAACAATGCGCTAGTGGCGTGCCCGAGTGGCCCCAATACACGCATGCAGAATTCGACGTGTCTGTCAGTGCAGGTCTTGCGGAACCTCCACAGCCATGCCGCCAGCGCAGGATCCAGCCGGGGCCCGAGATACAACGGGCTGAGCGGATCAAACAGAGATTTGAGAGCCTGCGTCGCCCGCCCCGGCTTATTGATAGGGGTGTGACCGGGCGCGATGGTTCCCGCGTTGCCGTATGAGGCTGCTTTGCCGATGTCATCCCGTTCCAGCACTGTTACTCGTGCTCCACGCTTCGCCAGAAAGTAAGCGCAGCAAACTCCGATCACACCAGCTCCAACGATCAGCGTGTGGGTTTCGGGTTTTGACATTGGCGGGGCGGCTGGGTGTTTTGGTGGGATAGGGCCAGTCACCTTAAAAGGCTAGTGTAGTGCGCCAGTAATAGCGCACCATAAGATTTCCGTTTGAAAGAGAGAAGCCCGTTGAAACGGGCTGAAAGTCCCCGAGCGGCAGCGTCCACCAGCCGTAAACGGCTGGCCTAGGGAACACCAAGCCGCGTGAACGCGGCTCAAATCGCCCGCATCAAGGTACGCATGGGGCCGCACGTCGCCTCTCACTCCGCCGTCTGGCAAGGAAGCGAATCATCATAAGTTACGCTCTGATTGGCAAACTACAGTAGCACATCGCATCCCGCTCAGCAAACCGTGCGCCCAACCGGGGAACGCCTCGACGAATCGAGGCGCGGCAAGCGTGGACGCTCACGCCACGTCCGGCGGCTTTTTTTCAGGCTCGCGCGGGTAGGTCTAGGAGAGAAAGTAAGGTATACTTCGGTTGGAAGCTGCCTGTCCGCCGGTTCTTCGTCTTCCTGGTATCGAGGATATCCCATAATGGCCGATGAAGGAGACGGAATGGCAACCTCTATTGGGCGGATAGCGAACAGCTACGAAGTAGAGGACACGGAAGCGGTCGAATCATACTTGGACAAGCATCCCTCGCTATACGATCTCGTAATCGAGGCGCGCCAGGAGATCACGACTCACTTCGATTCAGGAACGCCGGTGCTGCTGGATGTTGCAGTCGATCCCGAGGGGATCGACGATCCCGAACTCGTCCTCCGAGTTCAGACGAAGCTTCCGGTGAACCTGGCGATGGAGCGGCTCGCGGCTTTTGACCAAGCTTGGTGGCTCCCAAACCTACGCCGCTCCCAACAGCGACTGACCATTGACTTACAGTTCAGCTAATCGTGACGACTTACAATTGGGACGATTATCTGACACTGGCGCGAAGCCTAGCCTTGCGGCAAGGTCAACGGACGACGCCGCTCTCCGTTCAGCGATCAGCCGGGCCTACTACGCCGTCCATGGAACAGCCAGGCAGTTCTTGCGCAGGAAACAAGTCTCCGCCGAGCTTGTTGGGCAGCACAAACAATTGTGGCACTGGTTCGAAAACCGGCCGGACTTCAGGGCTCGACAAATCGGAGTAACCGGGAACAGGTTGCGGATCAGACGGAATAAGGCTGACTACGATGATGTCGTACTAGGGCTTGGACCCACCGCTCGTCTCTCGGTTCAAGAGGGGAATGCAATTCTCGGTGCTTTGAAGAGTCTCAACGTCAAGACAACTTAGCCTGCTCTTCGACTGCAATTAAGCTCTAGAAGTCGTATGATCAAAGGGGATGAAGGGGATGGGACTAGCCCGCATCCCACTCAGCCAACCGTGCGCCCAAGCGGGGAACGCCTCGACGAATCGAGGCGCGGCAAGCGTGGACGCTCACGCCACGTCTGGCGGCTTTTTTTCCGGCTCGCGCGGGTTAGGTCTAGGAGAGAAAGCAGGTATCCGGTTCGTCCACGACACCCGACTGCTGCCGCGCATCAGGCACTTCGGGCGAGTTTACAAAGGTTCGTGCCTTCTCCAGATCGGTCACCTCATACCACGGGACCACTTCTGTTGGGTCGTCGAGATTTCGGAGAACTTTCTCCACTTTTAGATCGGAATTCCTGCTGTGCCATCGCGTGGGAATCAAAAACGCATTTCCAGTTGTCGAAGCTGGACACTTTGTGTCGACAGGCAAGCATTTTCTCATCGAAGGATGAGCCTGAAGACGGGGGTTGGGGCTTTTTGCGTAGCTGGGGCTCCTTTCTGGTTTTTTGGTTTTGATTTGGGAAGGGGAGAATCGTCGTCCGGGTTGTGGGAATGTGGGAATCGCGGAGCGATTTCCAAGGGCGGTGGGAAACGAAGGGAAACCTGGTTTTTGGTTTTCCTCGTTTTCCGCCGCCCGGCATTTCCACAGTCCTCTTCCTGCTGTTCAGCACGGCGTGTTCGCGGACCGGAAACTGGCAAACAGCTTCTGCTTGGCTTGTTGCATCCGGCGGGCCGCCGCCGTGTCGCTTTCGGCCTGGGCAATGCGGCCCAGAGCCTCAAGCGTGTGCCCTGGCTTGAGATAGCTGGCGGCCTCGGACAACTTCTCGAAAGATTCCCAAGGCGTCTGGTAGTGACGATACACCCGCTTCTGCTTGCCTTTGGCGTCGGTCTTGATCTCGGGCTGTCCGCAGGGCCGGTGGAAGTTCAAATAGGGATTGAAGTGTTGTTGGTAGAAGCGCTGGATGCGCCCGGCATGTGGCGCCGCGATGTGCGTATATCCCATGTGTTTGCGGATCACCGCGCCGTTTTTCGATTCCACCAAGCCGTTGTCATTGGAGTGCCGCGGACGCGACTTGGTCTGTTCGATCAGCAGCTTGTTCAATAACTTCTCCACCGTGCGATTGAGGAACTCGCTGCCGTTGTCGGAATGGAAGCCGCGGACACGAAAGGGAAACTGCTCGATCATGGCTTTCAGCAACGGCTCCAGCCAGGCTTCACTGATCGCGGGCGTGGCGCCGACCACTTGCCACTGGGTGACTTCATCCACGGCATTGATGTGGTAGACGCCCTTGACGCCATCGCGGTCCCCTTGATGCACCGTATCCACTCGCAGAAAGCCGGGCCGGCCTTGCGGGTCGGGCCGGCGCCGCTCGCCGATCGACACCGCCGTGGGCCGGGTCTTGGTGAAATGCAGCCGCCGCTGGCGGTAGGCGCCGCGCCGCCGCAGGCGATAGATCTGGGCCACCGAGATCCCCGCCAGCCGCTCGTATTCGCGCTGCTGGTACTGCTGGTATTCCCGCTCGAGGATCTTGCGCGTGGCCGGGCCGCTGAGGGTTTCGTGGGCCTCGTCCACCGCCGCCAGCAGTTCGACGTCGGCGGGCGTGTACTTGCGGGCAAAGCGATGCCGCCGGTAGCGGGCGGGTCGGAGTTCTCCGCCCTGCCGGTAGTGCCGGATCAGCCGCGTGATTTGCGCCCGGCTGAGTCCGGTCATCTTGACCAGATACTGCCGCAGCAGCCCTTTGGCGGCGCGGTTCTGGCGGCTGTAGCCTTGCTGGCCAAGCGTGTGCGCCACCCAGGCGTAGATCTCGGCCCGCCCTTTGCCTTTGAATCGAATCTCCTCGCTGGAGTGGAGAAACTGCTGGATCTGTGGCAGGTTCAACTTGCTGGCGTTTTGCACGTGGACGGTCAATCCCCAGCATGCCCACTCCCCGACCCTTTAGGCTCATCTTGTGTGAGAAACAAACTCCTCGTTCAGGCTCATCTTGCATGAGACAAGACTAGGCATATACGTCACAGTTTCCGCGTGCTATCATCTTCGTGAAGTGAATCGGGTCGGGTAGATCCACCGTTCGAGGCGGGTCGTAGTCTAGATCCGGGATTGCGGATCTTTGCCTCAAATACTACGCCGTCAGGGTGCACCTATCTGCCATAATTGACGTATTATTGTAGGAAGTGCAAGGCCTTTTTCGGGGCTAGGCGTGGATGATTCCGGTACCTGTTCTGAATGGGCGTCCTTCTCGTCTAAGACCCGTTCGCAGCCGATGGCATCAGTGCTAACGCTGAGCCGATGC
The DNA here is from genome assembly GCA_965226185.1 of Bryobacterales bacterium. GTDB lineage: Bacteria > Acidobacteriota > Terriglobia > Bryobacterales > UBA6623 > CBDCYS01. The sequence continues at coordinate 1,029,136 of CBDDCT010000006.1, read as the reverse complement.
GGCTGAAACGGCCGACGTTAGGGAGCCTCAGCACACGGGAGATATGCACCTTGGCTCAGGCACTTATCGTCCGCAAGTACGGCCTCTTCTGGGAGCGCGGCGAGATCGATTTGGGGCACCCGCGGTTTCGGGCAGAACTGGTACCATTGGCCACCAGCCCCAAGCCAGGATTTCCATTTTGACCCTGGTACGGCGACAGTATACACCCGCGCTGCCCCGAATACCACGTCTTTCCGCGCTGAACCCTGCACATCACCTCCGCCGCTAGGCGCCAGGGCTCATCCATCCGCTCACAGACGTTGATTGAGCGGGCTGAACGGCGCTCCGGCCGACACTGCTCCTTGAAAAACTTTTTTGGAGCCGAAAACTGTTGATCCTCGCCCGGTCAACGCTACCCGCTCGGCAGCGGCAGCGCCCAGATCCTGTGCAGCATGTCAGCGAACAGCCGCCGGTTCAGATGCCCCTCGGCCAGCAGCAGCCAATAATACCGGGCGTGCTTGACCAGCCGACCGCCGGTCTTCATCAGCCGCTGTTGCAAGCTCGTCAGCGACCAGCTCTTGATCCTGTGCGGCAGCCCAAGCCGCCGCCACAAGTTGCCCAGGTTGTAGGCCAGCACGCTCAGTTGCAGTCGCACTTCGTTGGCCCGGAAGCGATGGCACGAAAGCCGCGTCCAGTGCGTGGCCTGTTTGCCTTCTTTGATCCACTGCTCGGCCGTGCCGCGCTTGTTGTAGAAGCGCACTACCGACCGGCTTGGCAAGCTCATGTTGGTCACGATAAATCCGACCCGCGGGAACAGCTCACCGAGATGATGCTCGACCTTGGCCACAATGCGTCGCGGCTTGGACCAACTCTGCGCCTGATAGCGGAAGCTCTTGTAGCGCACCAAGGGCTTGCGACCCGGCCTGCCCGGCGGGCGAAACAAGATGTCTTCGATCGCTAATTCCAAGCTCTTGTTGGCCGGAATGCGAATGGCGTACTGCACTCCGCGTTCCTCCGAAAACTCATAAATCTCCGGCTTGGCAAAGGCCGCATCGCCCCGGAAGGTGACCTGTTTGCCCGCAGCCTGTTGGCGCTCGATCTCGGGCAGCAGCAACTCGTTCCAGTCCTCAGCGCTGTGCACGTTGCCGGGACGCAGCTTGGCGGCCAGACAATCGCCGTGCTGGTTGAACAACAACAACGGGTGGTAGCAGACCGACTCGAAATGGCCGTTGTAGGCACTGCCCTCTTGCTGGCCGTGGACAGGGCTTTCGGTCGAATCCATGTCGAGAACGACGCGCTCGGAGTCGTCTTGCGTCTCGGCTTGCGCCACCAGCTCGCGGTTCACAGCCATCAGCCCCAGCAAGTTCTCCTCGCTCGCCAGCATCTCCGTCTCGAAGCTCTGCAGTCGCGAGGTCAGTGCCCCGCCGCGATCCCAGTTCTTCTGCGAGCCGATCAAGCGAAAGGTCGGATCGGCGGATACTCGCACGGCGTCATTGAGGTCCTCGTAGCCGGCCAGCCGAGAGTAGACTGACTGCCGCAGCAGATCGGCGAACGGGAACTTTTTGTTCGAGCCTTGCCGTGGGTCACTGAGATGTTCGTCGATCAGCTTCCCGAGCCCGAGTCGCTCGTCCAGCTCGCGGACGAGAATGAGCCCGCCATCGGAAGTGACGCGCGATCCTTGGAAATCGACTTTCAATAAGCCGTTGAAGCTTAGCTGGAACGGCTTGTTTTCTTTTTCACCCATTGGGTGTTGATCTCCTCAGCGCCTTGATTGCTTTTCAACCCGCATAAATAAAGGCGTCCGAGGTCACCCGATGGTTAGCAGAACCGAAACTAAAGTGGAAATCCGGGTTGAGACGTCTTCGGACACAGTTATGTTGTGTGTCACTGCGCCGCCGTCACTCCACTCCTTGAAAACCCAACGGCTCACCCCGGAAGGCTCGCCCTGAATGGCATCTTCCACCCCGATCATATGCGTGGTGCCGACGGCCCACCGAAAGCTGAACGGTAACCAATACGTGTCACCATCCACGACGACCCGACGCCCGGGGAAGTTTGTTGCAATGGTTGTCAGCGGAGCTTGTGTGAAGACGCCCGTGTAGTTTAGCCCCGGAAAGATGACCGGAAACCGCGCTGGATTTCCAGAAAACCCGTGGAACCCTGCCAGAGTGGGACCCCGCCATGCTTGGAACGAAAATCCCTCCCCCGCATTCGCTGTTGCTTCGACAGATGTTCGCGCCGCGTAGAAGCCGTTAGGGGAAAAGGGGCTAATCGTCACAGTTCCACTCCCACGTGGCAGGGAGCCCGTCTCAATTTTGAACTGCTGAATGAAATGAGCCGTGAAAACCGTGGTCGAAGAAGACACTATCACGTTGTGGGTCTGCCCGCCGCCGTCACTCCACTTCCCGAACAGAAAGCGCTCACTATTATCCCCTTGCGGCGATGGAACACTAATGGTGTGGCTGGTCCCCCGCGACCAGTCAAAACTCTGCGGCGCGGTGAACACCATGCCATCCACCCTGATCTGAAGTCCCTGGGGGTTTGTTGAAATTGTCGTCTTAGTCGGGGTCTGGCCATACAGACGACTCACCCCGTCGATGTCACCAGCCGCCAGACCATCGCGTTGCCCCATGACCATTCCAGGCGGGATGGTTTCCATGCTCGGCAGATTGTTCCGAGAGAACAGAAACGCCGAGTAGTGCATGATTGAGCCGTGGTCGTACTGTCCAATGTCATCTCCTGTCCTGATACGTTGGGTGAACGCGGAGCTGAACCGCTTGTCGATATTGTCGAACAGCACATTGACATGGTTGTCTCGATCTTCGCGTCCTTGCTCGTGAAAAAGGCCCACTGCGTGTCCAATCTCATGAATGGTGGCCCCTACGCCACAATCGTCTTGAAGAGACACATTCTGCTCACCGCCCACCATCCCGACAAACGATGTACACAGACCACCACTTCCGGTCGAGACGAAGCGAACCCAGTTCGGCTCATTTGTTCTCGCGGTTAACCGGATCAAAGTGTTGTTGTTCCAATGCTGGATGGCGTCAAGAACACGCTGTCGCTTGGGCAGATTCGAATCAATGACGTAGGGGACAACGCCTTCGGGCCACAGACTCTCCGGGTCACTGATCGCTACCGCTTCCTTCCGAGTATCCAGTTCCTTGATGACCTGCGGCCCCTTCGGAGGCTCCAATTCCTCCGGCGTACCGAGAATAATATCGCCCTCAACCACGGCCAGCCCATCGATAACCTGATACGTCACAGACCGCCCTCGATAGACACCGGTTCGGATATCGAGGGGCTCTGGGGTCTGTGCGTGTGAGGCCCCGATAGTGGTGACAGCAGCCAGCAGCCAGACAGCCGCAGCTCGGTGAGTGTGGTTCACAGCAATACCTCCCACCCTCCGTTGTGAACAGCCGGGGCGGTGCCGGTACTTTGGACACCGTCTCCCTACTAGTATCAGCGTAGAAACAGACGGATGAGGGCCACGTTAATCAAAGGGGCTCTTCCGCGAGCTTCTCAGTGATCTTGTGGTGCGAGATGGTTTGGTCGATCATCGACAGGAAGATTGTACCGCCGCAGGCCCCACGCGGGTAAGGCCGCGCCGGCCCAAAAAAGAAGTTCCCTGCGGGTGTACTGTTGCTTCCCCATGTGCGCCTCCTCTTGCCGCTAGCCGGGTCAGCGCGCGGCTCCGTTGGCTCGCCCACCTTTTTGTCTACTTCATTCTTGGCTACTTCGTTGGCTACTTCAGCAGCGTCAACTTGACGAAGCGCACGTCCATGACCTGCTTGCCCGCAACGCCGGTCGCTTGCAGCGCTAACTCACCGCGGCCTTCTTTCATCTCCAGGACGCCGATCCGCAGCGGCTTGAAGTCTTTCACCAACGACTCGGCAAAACGCGGCGTGCGGTCGTTCTCGGCGCCAAGCAACGGCGGATCGTGCGCCTCGGTCACTTTTCCTTCCACTTGCCCGCCGTTGAAACTTAACTCGAAAGTCGAACCAACGTCCGCAGCCGCGCAGGTGTAGTAAACAAAAGCTTCGTAGCGGCCGCTCTCGGCCACCTCGATATCCCAGGTGATGCGGTCTTCCGTGCTGGTCCAGTTGGTGAAGAAGGAACAGTTGGGCGCCCTGGCGCTGCGCTTCACTCCGCCATGCGCTACCCCGTCACGCGCCGGCAGCCAAGTCGTTGGAAACTCACGATAGTCCACCGGGAAAGGTCGGCCGTCGTCCCGCAGCCCCGGCAGCAGCTCTTGACTCCACTTGTCCCGGGCATCGGACAACCGTTTGGCCACCTCCGGATACTCGCTCGCAACATCGTGATGCTGCCCCGGATCGGCCGTCATATCGAAAAGTCCGCCTTCAGGCCCAAGCCTGTGGCGCTGCGTGCGAACGCTGACCTTCCCGCGCCAATGGGAGAAGATCATGCGGCCGGGCCAGTCGCCGCCGTCTCCCAGCAGCAGCGGCTTGAGGCTGACACCATCGAGCGGCTTGTCGCCCGCCACCGGGATTCCTGCCAGGCCGGCGAATGTCGGCAGCAGATCGATCGCCGCGGCGATTTGCGTGATCTTCGTTCCCGGCTGAATGTGGCCCGGCCAGCGCATCAGCGCGGGAACTCGAACGCCCCCTTCATCGGTCGACCCCTTGCGTCCTTTCATCCCTCCGTTCCAGCGCCAACTGTTGGGGCCATTGTCGCTGAAATAAAGCACGATCGTGTTCTCGGCCAGCTTCAGCTCGTCGAGCTTTTGCAGCATGCGGCCTACGTTCCAGTCGATGTTTTCGACCATGGCCAGCGCGGCGCGGGTCTTGGGGACATCCTCGGACTCGGCGTCGCGGTTGCGCATTTCCAGTTCCAGATTCTCGAACTTCTTGTAGAAGCGGTCGGGAACCTGCATGGGCGAATGAGGCGTGTTGTACGGGAGGTAACACAGAAAGGGCCGGTCTTTGTTTTGCTCCACAAACTCCAGGGCATGATCGGTTAGGTCGTCGATGATGAATCCCTTGCCCCGAACAAGCTCGCCGTTGTGCTCGAGAATCGGGCTGAAATAGTTGCCCCAGTGGCCGGACGGGAAGCCATAGTACTCATCGAAGCCGCGGCCGTTTGGATGATAGGGATACTGCGTGCCGTTATGCCATTTGCCGAACGCGCCCGTCGCATATCCCGCTGCCTTGAAAGTATCGCCGAGGGTCTTCTCGTCCAGATCCAGACGCTCGCCGCCGGTCGAGGTGCTGTAGACACCGCCCCGTGCGTGATACCGCCCGGTCAGCAACTCCGCTCTCGTCGGCGAGCATACGGCTGAAACGTAGAAGCGGTCGAACAAGGCCCCATCCCGAGCGAGCGAATCTATGTTGGGGGTTGCAAGGTTGGTGTTTCCATGGACGCTCAAGTCGCCCCATCCTTGGTCATCGCTCAGGATGATGACGATGTTGGGCGGCCGCTGGGCCTCGGGCGCCGAACAAGACAACAAGGAAGCGAGGGTTGCAGCGAGGATAGCTATGGTGGAAGTGAGCGTTCTCATGAAAATCTCCGGACAGCAGCTAGATCACGCTGCGATTTTAGCACCTCGAACAGAGCCCAGAGCGCAAGCGACGGGCCCACAATCCGTCCGCAAGGCGTTCGGGGCTGCCCGAGAAACTCACTCGAACCTCCCGCGCTACGGGAGGTCGACAACAACTCGAACTGACAACTGCCGGTTGATGGATGGATCTGGTCCTGGTCCCCGCATGCCACCGCTACAATGATCGTGACTGGGACGCCCGCGCGGCCCGGCGACTAAAATAGACACATGCCCTTCCCGATTCACCGTCCCAGGAGGCTTCGCTCGAGCGAGCTGCTTCGCAGCATGGTGAGGGAGACACGGCTTGCGCCGGCGGACTTCGTTTATCCGCTTTTCGTCTGTCCCGGCGAGGGTGTCAAGCGGGAAATCGAAGCCATGCCCGGCAACTACCAAATGTCGCTGGACCAGATCGTCGAAGAGTGCCGCGAGGTCGCCTCGCTCGGCATTCCGGCGGTCATCTTGTTCGGCCTTCCCGAGTCGAAAGATCCCGAAGGATCTGGCGCTTATGCCGACGACGGAATCGTTCAGCGCGCGATTCGGGCCATCAAGCGCGAGGTCAAGGATCTGCTGGTCATCGCCGATTGTTGTTTGTGCGAGTACACCAGCCATGGGCACTGCGGTCACATCGCCGGTCAGGACGTCGACAATGACGCCACTCTCGAACTTCTTGGCAAGACCGCCCTGGCACAAGCTACAGCCGGCGCCGACATCATCGCGCCGTCGGACATGATGGACGGCCGTATCGGTGCAATCCGCGAAACCCTCGACGACGAGGGCTTGCAAAACATTCCGATTCTCGCCTATTCCGCCAAATATGCATCGGCGTTTTACGGCCCATTCCGGGAAGCGGCTGAATCGGCGCCGCAGTTCGGCGACCGCCGCGGTTATCAAATGGACCCGGCCAACCAGCGCGAGGCGATGCGAGAAATCGAGCTTGACATTGAGGAAGGGGCCGACATGATTATGGTCAAGCCCGCCATGCCTTATCTGGACGTCATTTATCGCGCCAAACAGGAGTTCGATCTGCCCGTCGCCGCTTACCAAGTCAGTGGCGAATACTCGATGATCATGGCCGCTGGACGCAACGGGTGGGTTGACCTCGAACGCGTGATGGCCGAGTCGCTCACCTCGATCAAGCGGGCCGGCGCGGATCTGATTCTGACCTACTTCGCCAAAACGATGGCCCGCAAGCTGTGATCCCAGTGGAACCTCAGAATCCACAGATCGAAGTCGACGCGCGGCCTCATTCGACCGGGGCTCGGGAAACAGTGTCAGTCATCAGCGCAAGCAGATCGGCACACAGCGGGGAGCTTTCGGAGCCGCGACGGTGAGCACCTGGATAGTCAAGTCCTTGCCGGTCATGGCAGAAAGATTCGGCAGGTGGGTCAGCGCCTGGGCAGCGACGTGGCGTGAACCTCCAGGTTTGCCGCGCCTCGATTCGTCGAGGCGTTGCCGGCCAGGAATGGGATCCGTTGTCTGGGGGCCGGATGCCGCGCCCGGGGGCCGAACAAACCGACGAATCGGTTTGCGGCAAGCGTGGACGCTCACGCCACGTCGCCGCCTTATTTGGTTGCGGCTGGTCCGTGTTAGAGAGCGGTACCGAGCCAAGTCCACCTGGATCCGTTTGGCCCCGGCGATTTTTTGTGCGCTCGGGTTGGTTTTCCTTCGACCGTCGGCCGGCGCTTCAGCCTTAGGGGACGACATAGCAGAGATCCTCACCGCCAAAGTCGCCAAGCGTGCCTTCTGGGGCATCAAAGTCGTCGACCTGGCAACCGGCGACACGGTCTACGAAAACAACGCTGTAAAGCTGTTCCTGCCCGCTTCCAACGCCAAGCTGTTTTCAACAGCTCTCGGGCTATTTCGGCTAGGGCCGGAATATTCATATGCGACATCTATAGTTACTGAAGGGTCTTTGCTCGAAGACGTTCTGAAGGGCGACCTTATCATTGTGGGCGGGGGAGATCCGAATCTGTCCGCCCGGGTCATTCCGTACGACCCGGAGGAGGAATTCAGCAAGGATCTGCTGCTCCCCATTAAGGAACTTGCCGCACAGGTAGTCAATAGCGGCATTCGCAAGATCGAGGGGGACATTGTCGGCGACGACACCCGCTACGTTTGGCAAAAATACTCGCCTGGCTGGTCGATGGATGACGCCACCTGGGGCTACGGGGCTCCCGTTAGCGCGCTTTCGTTCAACGACAACCTGGTCAAGCTTCGGGTACTCCCGGCGCTGACCTCTCGCTCGCTGGCCCGCGTTAGCTTCAAGCCTGACATTCCCTACCTGTCGCTCGAAAACCGCCTCTGGACAGCCCCCACGCGCACGGTCGCGAAGGGCCTCAATCTCCGGCGCAATGCGGGGTCGCGAAAACTGAATCTTTGGGGTGACATCTCGATCCGCTCCAGCGGCAGGACGCTTTCCATTGCCGTCGATGACCCGGCGCTGTTTACCGCCGTGGCGTTGCAGCAAGAACTCGAACGCAGAGGCGTGGAAGTTACCGGGGCTCCCGCGGCAAGGCACGCTCTGCCGCACGAGTTCTCCAGCCTGAAGCGGGTTCCGGAACCCAAGGTCAAGACTTACGCAACCAAGCTGGCCGAGTTGCGCTCCGCGACCCTGATCGAGAGCCTGCGCATCATCAACAAAGAGAGCCAGAACCTGCACGCCGAAATGTTGCTCCGTGAAGTCGGCTTCCGGCAGCGCGGCGTAGGGAGCTTCCAAGCGGGGCTGTTGGAGCTCAAAGACTTCTTGAAAGAAGCCGGCCTCATCCCGGACGAGTTTCAGCTCAACGACGCCTCCGGATTGTCACGGAGGAATCTGGTCAGCCCCGAAGCTACCGTGAAGCTGCTCAGCTACGTCTGGAACTCACCCCATCGGGACGTCTTTGTCAGCACGCTGCCGATCGCCGGTGAGGACGGCACGCTCGATTGGCGATTCTCGAAGACCCCAGCCCGCGGTCTGATCCGCGCGAAAACCGGCACGCTGGCGCACGTCACGGCGATCTCCGGCTATGCCACCACCGAAGACGGGCGTCACCTCGCGTTCTCGGTCATGACGAACAACTACGGCGTGCAGGCGTCCTATGTTCGCAGCCTGGCCGACAGAATCTGCGTCGCGTTAATTCGGCCGCTGCCCGAGACGATCGAGGGCAGCACGACGCCCGGCGCCGCGCAGCCGTCGAGTCCTTAGCCCGTTGTTCGGGGAATCGGGTGAAATCATTCGGACGCCCCCTTTGTACACTATGTGATGGGCGTGGCCGCGCTTCGCTCGCTCCAATCATCCATGAGCCGCATCCTCATCGCCGACGATAATCCGCACGCCCGGCGGATGGGAAGGGAAATCCTCACCGAAGAAGGCCATGAGGTCGTCCTTGCCGACAGCGGCGAGGAAGTTCTTGATCTCCTCGCCGCGCAGCCGCCGGACTTAGTGATCGTCGACAGGAAGCTGCCAGGCCGCTCCGGCCTCGAGATCCGTGAACACATCAAGTCGCGACCCGAACTCGCGCACGTTAAAGTCGTCTTGCTCGCCGGCGCCATGGAGGCTCCCAGCGACGTCGAAGCCGACAGTGCGCTATCGGACGGCGTTCTCCACAAGCCGCTCGACCCCGCAACTGTCATCCAAACCGTTCAGGCGTTGCTGAGTAACGGCAGCGCCGGCCCGGCCGCCGCTGAGTTTTCCTCGGCGGCTTCTCCGGAGCCTTCCGGCACCCCGGAATCCGCGACCACTGCGGTGTTTGAGGGGGACCCCGCAGCGCCTGGGCCGTCAGCCATACCGGAAGAATCGGAGCCGCCCACTGGAGAGGAGTCAGTCTCCGCCGCCGTGTCACCATCCGCGCACTCCTCAAATGGCGGCGGCACCGAAGAGCAAGCCGTCGACGAATTCGCACTCGTTGTCGAGCAGGCCATGCGGCATCGCGGCGAATCGGCCGCCCGGAAAGAACGCGTCCGAGCTGTTGTGGCCGAAGTCCTCGAAGCCGCCGTACCTGCTATCATCGAGCGCGTCACCGAGCGCGTCATGGAGACCCTGCGGGAAAAGTAGCCTCCGAGCCGCGACCGCAAGGGAGCGCCGATGTCCGACAACCAACAACCATGCCAACCAACAGCTTCGACATCGTTTCTCAAATCGATTTGCAAGAAGTCAACAACGCCGTCCATCAGGCGAGTAAGGAAATCCGCACCCGCTACGACTTGAAATCCACGAAGAGTTCGATCGAGCTCGACGAAGCCGAGTCCAAGATCGTCGTCCGAGCTCCGGACGATTTCAGCCGCCGCTCGGTCGTCGAGATCCTCGAACAAAAACTCGTTCGCCGGAAGGTCCCGCTCAAGGGCCTGGTTCACGCCGAGCCGCAACCGTCCGCCGGGTCGTCGCTGGTTCAAGAGATCCGTTTGCAACAAGGAATTCCCATCGAAAAGGCCCGCGAAATCGTCAAGCTCATCAAGAACGCCAAGCTCAAGGTGCAGTCCTCGATTCAAGGCGATCAAGTGCGCGTCAGCGGCAAGAAACGCGACGACCTGCAAAACGTGATGGCGATGGTCAAGGAAAAAGACTTTGACATCCACCTGGAGTTCACCAACTACCGCACCAACTGACGGATCGGAGATCATCCGTGACTCGCCTGCTGGAATCAACTTTCCTTGACGGTCCCGCCGGAAAGCTGGAAGCCCTCATCGAGGGTCCCGACGATGGGACCCCGGCCGAGCGCGTGGCCGTGATTTGCCACCCGCACCCGCTCCATGGCGGGACGATGCACAACAAGGTGGTTTTCCGGCTGGCCCGGGCGGCTCGCAAGGCCGGGGCTGTGGCCGTGCGGTTCAACTTTCGGGGCGTCGGCCAAAGCGCCGGCGCCTACGACGAAGGCATCGGCGAGCAGGACGATGTCCGCGCCGCGCTGCGTTATGCCGCCAGCCACCACCCGGGCCTGCCGCTGCTGGCGGCGGGGTTTTCTTTTGGTTCGCGGGCCGGGCTGCGCGTCGTTTGCGGCGAAGACTCCGGCGTGGAGCGCTTCCTTGCGGTTGGTACGCCGGTCGAGCACTTTGAATGGAATTTTCTCGCCGCTTGCCGCTGCCGCACGCATTTTCTCCACAGCACCAACGACGAGCACGGGCGGCGTTCCACCATGGAAGCCGTTTTCGCGAAAACCGCCGAGCCCAAGACGCTGAGGTGGATTGAAGCGTCCGACCATTTCTTCAGTGACGCCCTAGATGAGCTGGAGCAGGCGGCCCGCGAAGCGATCCTGGCAGGTTGAGTATTGTTCGTCTACGAAGGCCCCGTGCCGGCCGATCTCGCGGTTCATCACGACGACTATCTTTACGGCGAGAACGGCGAGGCGTGATCTATATCTTCCCGCCACCTTGAAAGATCTACTCTGTAGTCCACGTTTTTACATGGCTGCTCGCCTCGGCTTTCCGTCCAGAACTTCGCGCCGTGTTAACCGTAAATCTCAATCGACGTTGATTTTTCATGACTTACGCCCGGCGCTACACAAGCACTTGCGCGAAATCGTACTCTGGCACGCCCCTTGCATTCCACCAGCCCGCCAGGCCGGCCGACCCAATTCGAAACGGCCGGCGCCAACAACCAAACAAGGAGGGCAGTTTCCATGGATCAAAACAAACCGAACTTTGACATTCCATCCTCATCATCACCCGCACGGAAGACCGCTGGCTTTGTGATGTTCCTGATCGCACTGCTGATGGGAAACTTCTATTTGTACTCGAAGATCAAACGCTCCGAAGTCGATGCCTACACGCTGCAGCAGAAGCTCGAAGACAAGCTGGCCAAGCTCGAAAGTAATTCGTCCTACCACCTCGGCAACACACAGCAGGAGATTCAAGAGTTGCGTTCCGATCTAGACGAAGCGCGCACTGAAGCAGCCAAGAAGGCCAAAGCAGAAGCACGCCGCTACACCGACCGCTTGAGTAAGAACGTTGCAAGCCATCAGCGCACCAGCCAGGAAGCATTGATGGGCGAGATACACGGCGTCCAGGAGATGGCAGCGGGCACGGGCGCTAAGGTCGAGGCAGTCGAAGGGGAAATCACCTCTGTCAAAGAGGAGATGGCAGAGACCAAATCACAAATCGACTCGACCGATTCCGTACTCAAGCTCACCAAGGACGAGTTGCAAGTCATGAGCGAGTGGGTCTCCTCCAACTCATCGGAAATCGGACACCTTCGCGACTTCAACGAGCGCACCTACTTGACCTTCCGTCTGCCGAAGTCCGGCAAATTGTACAAGATCGGCGGCGTCCTGATGCGGCTGCGAAAAACCGAGCCCAAGCGACACAGATTCAGCATCGAACTGCTGGCGGACGACAGAAAAATGGTCAAGAAAGATCATTACGTTAACGAGCCGCTGCAATTCTATATCGGCGACTCGAAAAGGCCCTACGAAATCGTGATGACCTCCGTAAAAAAAGAAGAAGTGATGGGTTTCCTGGCAACACCGAAAATCCAGATGGCCCGGCGCTGATTCCTCTTGAATCGTCACCAAGCCCCACCTCCCCGGGCATCGCCTCTCAAGGGCTTCGATGTCCGGGGGGCCAACTCCAAAATTAGGTCAATTTAGCCCACTGACGATCGGGTCGGGTACCGGGGATTGCGCCCCGGCACCCTCCCACGCCACCGGAATTACGGTTTTCCGTATCCGGCGGTTGGACCCGGCGGCTTATCTCGCCGCAAGGCCGGCAGGCCGCCGAAAACCGACTGCCGCCCGCACCTTGTGCATCGCGTTCTGTCGGGAGTTGCGCGGCTCACGCTCTGGGCTGCTAGCTATAGCTAGAGGGCAAGTGAAGCACCTGCTCCGGTCAGCCATTCACGCCGATTGAAACGATTGGCCATGGCTTCGTAGCTTCGTTGATGCGATGCTCGGTGACTCCGTTGTTCCGCTTCTCGTTTGCCCCGTTGCGGTTGCTCGGTCTCTCCGGGACCCGATTCGGGCTCAACGGCTCAACGGGAAACGGAGCAACATACCTACAATTCCGTGCCACGACTCCAAAAATCGTCAAAGAGACTGCGCATCGCCGAGGCAAGTTGCTTGTGCTCGAAGACAAGCGCCGTGATGCGGGGCTGGCTCACGACGGGGTCGTCCAGAGAGATCATCCCCCGGAAACTGTCGAACAAGGCCAGCTTCATCGGCAGATCCTCGACCAAACGCACCTTGGCTCTGGCCTTTTCAAGCAATCTGAGCTGGCTGAGCTGCTCCTTTTCGAGGGAGTGGGAGGCATACAGTAGCCGGCAAGTTGTGCCATTCTCAAGCAGGCGCTGAACCATCGGCTCTTGAATGGGATCGACAGCGTAAGGCGGCCGCGCGAACTCCAGGTACTCTTCGGTCGTGTCAGCAAGAAGGGTGCGGTACTCCTGGGCGATCTGGCCGGTGTGGGCGACAATCCGAAGGTAGTTCAGCGGGCCCTGTCCCCGATTGCCATCCGTAAACACCCCGGTCAGGTCGGCGGTCAGACCGGTCGCCAGCTCCTGCCGGGCTCGCCACTCGCGCTCGTAGGTTTCCCGTTTGCGGGCCAGGAAACTCTGCAGCGCCAGGCGGGGCTCGACCGCGGAGAACTGCTTCGCCTTGCCCTGAACAACGCGCACGAAGCCCTTCTCGACGAGGCTGTCGAGGACTTCATAAATCTTCTGGCGCGGGACGCGGGCCGGTCCGGCGACTTCCAGGGCTTTGAACCTGGGATGCCCGATCAGAACAAGGTAAGCCCTCGATTCATATGCGTTCAAGCCGATCTGCTGGAGTCGGCGGGCTTCGGCTTCGAGATCCACTCCTATCAAGTTATCACGCGGCGCGGATCAGCACGATCGCAACCACCTTCATCGTCCGTGAAAAGTCTCGCCAAGATGCTTTTGCCGAGTCCCGACACGGCCTTTCCGCGGCACACGCTTTGGCTGTTCTCGTCACACCTGCCTGCCCGGCCGCGCGCTACAATAGGCAGCGAAACCAAGGCGGCGAAACCAAGGCAGCAAAACTGGCGGCAAACCCGACAACGAACCGCCCATTCCCACGCGGCCTTTTTCGGCGGCTTGGGATCGCCGGGATTTAGACCAAGAGATTGTTCGCAATGGAGCCCCCGCGGGATGACTGAAATCGACAAGCTTCCCAGAACCCTCGGCGAGTTACGCCGCACGTCGCGGTTCTCCGAAGAGAGGATGGCGAATCGCTCGATCAAAGATGAAATGCGCGAGAATCTCATCTGTTTATTGAGGAGCGGCAAGCCGATCTTCCCGGGCATTGTTGGCTACGACGACACGGTAATCCCCCAGATCGAAAGCGCCATCCTTTCGCGGCACAACTTCATTCTGCTCGGGCTCCGCGGCCAGGCGAAGAGCCGCATTATGAGGCAGCTCGCTTCGCTGCTTGATCCTCATCTGCCATGCATCGCGGGCAGTGAGATCAACGATAACCCCTATGAACCGCTGTCCCACGCCGCCCGAAAATTGGCCGAGGAAAAAGGCGATGACACGCCCATCGCCTACCTGACTCCCCAACAGCGTTACGTCGAAAAACTCGCCACGCCCGACGTCACGATCGCGGACATGATCGGCGACATTGACCCGATCAAAGCAGCCCGGGGAGCCCACGACCTTGCACACGAGCTGACCATTCATTTCGGACTTCTTCCTCGCGCCAACCGCTGCATATTCGCGATCAACGAACTGCCGGACTTGATGGGGAAGATTCAAGTCGGTTTGTTCAACATCATGCAGGAAGGGGACGTCCAGATTAAGGGGTATCCAGTGCGGTTGCCCTTGGACGTGATGCTGGTATTTACCGCCAACCCCGAGGATTACACGGCCCGCGGGAAGATCATCACGCCTCTCAAGGACCGCATTGGCAGTGAGATCCGCACGCACTACCCGCTTGATCTGGAAGAGGGAATGGCCATCACGCGGCAGGAGTCCTGGTGGAACCGAGCGGCCCCCGACGCGGAGATTTACGTCCCCGACTACATTCGGGCAATTGTCGAAGCCATAGCGTTTGTCGCCCGCGAGGACAAGAAGATCGACCGCCGATCGGGAGTGTCACAGCGCTTGCCGATTTCGTGCCTGGAGAACGTCATCTCGAACGCGGAGCGGCGCGGGCTGACTTGCAAGGAAAGCGTCATTGTTCCCAGAGTTAGTGATATCTACGCGTCGCTGCCCTCTATCACCGGCAAGTTCGAACTGGAATACGAGGGCGAACTTCGCGGCGGCGAACGCGTGGCCCGCGACCTGATCCGCGCGGCGGTCGCGCGGATCTACGACCGCTACTTCAAAGACGCGGACACATCGCAAATTGTCCAATGGTTTGAGTTGGGCGGGACTCTCAAGGTAACCGACGGCGAACCGGCGCGGAACGTCGTCGAACAGCTTGGGCAGATTCAGGGCTTGCTGGAGCTGGCCGCCGTCGCCGTCGAGGACAGAGCGGATGATCCCGAAGCCGTCGCGTCGGCCGGAGAGTTCCTGCTGGACGGCCTTTACGCCTACCGGCGCATTAGCCGCAACGAGGAGCTGGGCTACGTTGCCCAGGAAAAAAAGCGCGAGCCGGCGGAACGCAAGCCGGCTCCGGCGGGAACCCCGCGCCAGCAATACAATTGAGCGAGTCATCCGAGATGGGAGCAGTCACCGCATGTCCCCAGACACGCGCAGCCAGGTGAACGCAGCCCGCCTCTGGCGGCACGCCGCGCCATGAAATTCATCAAATACACGCGCTACACGGGCGACGATTTCGGGATCAGCGCCGAAGACCTGATCCGAGCCCTGTCGGAATACTTTCTCCGCAGCGGGTTTGAGCGGCAGTACCTTGATTTCTCCGAGATGGACGAAAGATCGATCGAGGAATTGCAGGATGCCATAAAGCAAGCACTCGAAAGCGGACAGCTCTTTGACGACCAGCGCCTGGAAGAGATGATGGACGAGCTGCGCCAAATGTCACCCGAGGAAATGGAGCAGTTGGTTGACCGCCTGACCGAGAAGCTAGCCGAGGAAAACTACGTGAGCATTGGCGAGCCGGGTTCGCGCGACCCGAGCAGCGGCGGCACACTGAGCGGGGATGCTGGATCGGACCACTCGAACAAGTCCATGCGGTTCGAGTTGACCGGCAAAGGCGCCGATTTTCTTGGCTACAAGACGCTCAAGGACCTGCTCGGATCACTCGGAAAAGCCAGTTTGGGCAGCCACGACACGCGCGAGATGGCTACGGGAGTCGAAACCTCGGGGTCCACCAAACCCTACGAGTTCGGCGATACGCTCAATCTCGACATCAGCGAGACGCTGTCGCGGGCCATCCAGCGCAACGGCCTGAAGACGCCGCTGAATCTCGAATATTCCGACCTAATGGTTCGCCAGTCGGAATACCAGAGCTCTTGCGCCACCGTGCTGATGCTCGACTGCAGCCACAGCATGATTCTCTACGGAGAAGACCGTTTCACTCCGGCCAAGAGAGTGGCCCTCGCCCTCGCTCACCTAACGCGGACGCAGTATCCTGGTGACAGCCTCAACCTGGTGTTGTTTCACGACTCGGCCGAAGAGTTGCCGCTCGGAGAGCTGGCTCGCGTCCAAGTCGGACCGTTTTACACCAACACACGCCAGGGTCTGATCGTGGCGCAGCGAATTCTCAAGCGCCAGCGCAAGGACATGCGCCAAATCATCATGATCACCGACGGCAAACCTTCAGCGCTCACCCTCGACGACGGCCGCATTTATAAAAACCCCTTCGGGCTCGATCCGCTGGTCATCAGCCGCACCTTGGAAGAAGTGCACAAATGCAAACGCCAGGGTATCTTGATCAATACTTTCATGCTGGCGCGTGATTATTCCCTGGTGCAGTTCGTCCGCAAAGTCACCGAAATCTGCCGCGGCAAGGCATACTTCACAACCCCGTATACTCTGGGTCAGTACCTGCTGATGGACTACATGAATCACAAGACAAAAATGGTGCATTGACCGGCAGAATTGAAAGGCATTGATTATGACCAAAGTGCAGGCTCGTCGAACATTTCTCCGGTACTTGGCCGGCAGTCCCTTATTCGCCTCCGCGGCATTGGGGCCGATGCGCGGTGTCTTGGCGGCCGCGGAAGAGGACAGTTACTCCGTACCAAAGCCGGGTGAACTCATCTCGTCGGTTGACGAAGCGATCAGCGTGTTTGATTTCGAGGCTGTGGCGCGCGAGAAACTGCCGCCCGCCCACTACGGTTACCTGGCAACTGGAACCGAAGGCAATGTCACGCTGCGAGCCAACCGCGAGGGCTTTCGGCGGTTCCAATTGCGCGTGCGCCGTCTGATTGACGTCCGCGACGTCGATACCTCGATCGAGTTGATGGGGACGCGCTGGAATTCGCCGATCGCGTTGGCGCCAACCGGCAATCAGAAGGCCTTCGACTCGCATGGGGAGGCCGCCGTCGCACGAGCGGCCAGAGAAACTTCGAGCTTGCAAATTCTCTCGACGGTCACCACCACCTCCGTCGAGGAGGTGACACGTGAGCGAGGCGGGCCGGTTTGGTTTCAGTTGTATGCCAGCGAGGACTGGAGCATCACCCAGGCCTTGCTGAAGCGGGCAGAGCGGGCTGGGTGTCCGGTCGTGGCGATGACGGTAGATGTGCAGGGTGGCAGTAATCGCGAGATGCTGAAGCGGTTCTCTCGAATCGACAAGCGGGACTGCACGCTCTGTCATGACCGCAGCACCCCTCAGAGCCGGCGGCGGCGAAAACCCATGTTTGACGGCCTGGACCTGTCAAAGCGGTCATCCGGATCCTCTCGCGGCTTGACCTGGGATTTCGCCCGCCGCGTCCAAGACGCGACCAGCATGAAGCTTTTCATCAAAGGGATCGTTACCCGCGAAGACGCGGAAATCTGCGTCGAGAACGGCCTAGACGGGATTATCGTTTCCAATCACGGAGGCCGGGCCGAAGCAAGCGGGCGTAGCACGATCGAAAGCCTGCCGGAAATCGTCAAGGCGGTTCAGGGCCGGATTCCGGTAATCATTGACAGCGGCTTCCGCCGCGGCACGGACGTGTTCAAGGCCCTGGCGCTCGGAGCCGACGCTGTCGCCATCGGCCGGCCCTACCTTTGGGGACTGGCCTCGTTCGGACAGGAAGGCGTTCGGGCCGTCCTGGATCTGCTGCGGGCCGAGTTAATGATGGTCATGCGCCAAGCGGGCGCGACGTCGATCGATAAGATTTCCAGCAGCCACATTCTGCGCTCGGGCTGAGCCGAGGGCCGGGTCTAACCGAACAGAACCGCGCCCGAAAGGGTGCGGTCGAGAGTAGTGAGTGCATCGGGCTTCCCATCGGTATAAGGTCACTGCCAGACTGGACCGCACCCTTTCGGGCGCGGCTCTGTTTCGCATTACGCAATGACGCCGTCGCGCTGAAATTCCGCCAGAGTGCTTTCGTCCATCCCAGCCGCCCGCAGCACGGCCAGCGTGTGTTCACCCAGTTGCGGGGGCTCTCCTCCGATTTCCCCCGGCGTGGCGCTCAGCTTGGGCACAACACCAATGTGGTCGAAGCTGCCGCCCCTCGGATGAGGAATGGAAACGATGAGTTCACGATTGCGGACATGTTCGTCGCGCGCCACTTCTTCCAGGTCGCGGACGAGCGCCACGCAGGCATCCTTAGCGCCAAAGCGGCGCTCCCATTCAGCGGCGGTCTGGTTCAAAAAGATTTGGCCTAGCTCGTCCTTGATCTCCTGCTGGCGTGAATCGCCGGCGTACTGATCCGCAATCAGGTCCTCGCGGCCGACCTCGCGGCAAAGCTCGGCCCAAAACTTGGGCTCGAGAGCCCCTACCGACATCCAGCGGCCATCGCTCGTTTCATAGATGTTGTAGCAGGCATAGCGGCCCGACAACCGTGTCGCTCCCCGACGCGGCGCTTCACCCGTGGAGGTCCATTGAGCCAGCGGGATAGGCATCAGATTGAGGCTGCCATCGAGCATCGCCGCGTCGACGACCTGGCCCTCCCCGGTTTTCTCGCGGGCCGCCAGGGCGAGCAGAATGCCGATGACCGCCGGCAAAGTCCCGGCGGCTATATCGGCGATTTGGATGCCGGGAAGATTGGGCGGGCCGCCGGCGGGGCCGATCAGGTCGAGAACTCCCGCCATGGCGAGATAGTTTGCATCGTGTCCGACGGTTTGAGTGTAGGCGCCGTCCAATCCGTATCCAGTCAGAGCCGCATAGATCAGACGCGGATTGAGCCCGCTCAACTGCTCGTAGCCGAGATCCAGGCGGTCCATTACTGCGGGCCGGAAGCCTTCGATTAAGACATCAGCCGTTGCCGCCAGTCGCCGGAAGGCGTCTTTGCCACGAGGGTCTTTGAGATTGATCGCGACGGTCTTCTTGCCGCGATTGAGCAGCGTGAACGAGGCCCCCAGACCATGGATACTGGGCTGTCCGTTGCGGGCGTAGTCTCCTTTCTCCGGTTCCTCGATCTTGATCACTTCGGCACCAAAATTGGCCAGCATCATTGTCGCCGCCGGCCCCGGCAACAGTCGCGTCAGATCGAGAACGGTCACACCATCGAGGGGTTTTGTCATAGAAATCGAACTTGCGAGTCCCTTTTGGGTTCCGGCTCGTCCAGCTCAGACGTAGCGCAGCCGCCTGGCCCGGCAGCCACCATGCGGTTGCCCCGGCGACCTCCTCATGAGACAAAATGAGCCATTTTGAGACGGCTGTGAACTCCCTGCTGTCCTTCGTCCCTCCATACACTCACAAATCCATGATAGGGAAGCTCGTGCCGAGGGGTCTCTGCGTCGGCCCCTTGACTCTTGCCTATCATGGAGGTCCCTAATGCTTGCAGGAGTTGGCGACCGCCAGCGGGCTTCTCTGTCTGGCCCCGAAAGGCTCCGAAAACGCACCTACCACCGGCGGCGGATCCGGGGCGAGCTAGGATATACTTCATGGCTCCGATGTGGAGCTATTTTCGGGTTACCCAGGACACCAACATGACCAGCATGCATTCTCGCCTTGCCTGTGCCTTACTGATCGCTTTCGCCGGATTCACCGCACCGCCCGCCTACGGCCAAGCCGAGTTCTTCCCGCCGGAACAAACTCCCAGTATGAAAGAGGTCCCCAACATCGTCCTCATCACTGGAGACCATCTGCGCTGGGACCACGTCGCCGCCAACGGCAATCCGGCGATCATCACGCCCCACATGGACCGGCTTGTCAAGGAAGGCACGACCTTCCGCAAGTGCTTTACGGTTGGTGTCGCGTGCAGCCCCAATCGGGCGTCGCTGATGACGGGACGCTATCCCAGCTCCCACGGCATCATCAGCAACGGCGTCCAGATGCCGCTGGGCGAGGTGACGCTCACCCACGTGTTGCGTGATGCCGGCTACTACACCGGCCAAATGGGCAAGCTGCATTTTTGGCCGCACAAAGACCGCAATCACCGCGAGCCCTATCCGCCCTACGGCTTTCATCAGATGAGGCTTTCCGACGAACCTGGCTGCTACGACGACGCCTTCGGACGCTGGCTCTGGGCGCAGGGCAAAGATGTACGCGAAAAAGCCCGCGTCGCCATGCCCGGCGAGCGCAAGGCTTTCGACTACTACACCTTTGAGGGCGAAGACCGCACAACGCACGCCTCCTGGGTCGCCACCGAGACGGTGACCTTCATCGAGGACACGCTGCGCCGTCAGCCGGACCGGCCGTTTTTTGTTCACGCCGGATTTTACGCGCCACACCCGCCCCTCAATCCTCCGGCGTCGGCGCTGGCGCTTTACAAGAACCGCAAGCTTCCCCTGCGCCGCTACCATGCTGACGAGATTTCCTATCTGCCTCCAGTGCTTGCGAATACCATGAATGACTTGCTGGAAACTCCCGAAGATGTCTGGACCGACTACCGCAAGCACTTCTACGCCATGGTGACGCACTTGGACGACAACGTCGGCCGCATCGTGAAGGCGCTGGAAGATGGAGGTGTGCTGGACCGCACGATCTTCGTGCTGACCAGCGACCACGGCGACTACCTCGGCGATCACAATTTGCACTCCAAGAGCGATCGCCCCTATGACGGCGCGATGCGCATTCCGCTTATCTTTCGGGGGCCAGGAGTGCCGAAAGGGGTCCAGGTCGACGAGCTGGTGGAGATTCTTGATGTGATGCCGACTCTGCTGGAGCAAGCCCAACTTCCAATTCCCAAGGGGAACCAGGGGATCTCCCTGACGAAAACGATGCGCGGCGGACCGAGCTGATCTATATGCAAGGCCGCGACAACAAGATCATCCGCACGAAGAACGCGAAATACTCGATCTACAAGAACGGCCAAGAGGTTTTGTTCGACCTCGAGAAAGATCCGGGTGAGTACCGCAACATAGCGCAGTTACCCGAAGGCAACGAACTGCGCGGCCAGATGCGCGTGAAGCTGCTGCAAAAGACGATCGAAGCGCGGGACCCGCTGCCCGAAAGAATACGGCCCTACTGATTCACCCGCGCCGTCTTTACCAGTACCGCCGACAGGGACGGGCAATCCTGACCGCGACGCCGTCTCCCCGATGGTCAGCTTGCCGCGTCTTCGACACATTTCACGCGGTGATCGCCGCTCACGGCCACGGTTTCAGGCGGCGAATCAATGTGAAAGATCAACCAAGGTCCCGGGATATAGGGGTAGTTCCCGGCAACGGTTTCGTGCACGAGTACCCCGAGACCGGAGTTTTCGGGACAAGCAGGTAGCCGTTTTCGATATGCAGAGGTTCGGTCAGGATCTCGCCGGCAAGCTGATTGAGAGCGGTTATGATAAAAATACGTTCGTCCTCCCCGTGGACATTCCCTAGTTATGATCAAGTTGAGCCGTTTGCCCCGCATCTGCGTTGCGCTTGGATGCGGGGGATCAGCGGAGATGCAGCGCTTGGCGCTCAACGCGTGCGAGATCGGCGAGCGTTTTCTCGAAATCCGGCTGGACATGCTGGACCGGGCTGAGTCCGGGATACCGGTAATCGGCCGCGTCATGAGACGCTATCCGGGAACGGTCATCATTGCGACTTGCCGGCGCACTCCCAATGGAGGACGGTTCGGGGGCGGCATGGACGAGCAGGCCGAAGTACTCGGCCAGGCCCTGTCAGCGGGCGCGGCGCTGCTGGACGTCGAAATAGAAACCGCCCAAGCCGCGCCACGAATCATCGAGCGGTTTCGAGAAAGCGTCCGCGTGATTGTCTCCTGCCATGACTTCGAGAAGACGCCGGCACTGGGCCCGGTGCTGGCAAGGCTAAAGAGAATTCCCGCCGACATCTACAAGATTTCGACTACGGTCCGGAAACCCAGCGACAATGTCCGCATTCTCGAGTTGGCGGCTGGCAACGAAGAAACACCGCTGGTGATTTTGGGAATGGGAGAAGCGGGGTTGCCCAGCCGTATTCTGGGCCCCTCGCGCGGCTCAATCTTCGGATTTGGAGCGCCTGACGTACCGGCATCGGCGCGGAAACGTGGCCGGCCGGCCACCCCGCAACCGACAGCGCCCGGCCAGATGACGGCATCCCTGATGCGCGGGCGGTATCAGGTGCAAAAACGCAAGTCTCTGTCTCAGGTCTACGGCGTCGTTGCGTGTCCGGTCGGCCATTCGATGTCGCCAGCGCTGCACAACCGGGCCTTTCAGGCCAAGCGCGTCGATGCGGTTTACCTGCCCTTCTTGGCCAGGCCGGCTCAGTTGGCCGATTTCTTCCGATTCGTCCGGGAGCTGCCGGTGGCCGGCTTCAGCGTCACGATTCCTCACAAGCGGGGCGTGCTGCGCCACCTGCACTCCGTCGATCGGCTGGCCCGGCGGATCGGCGCGGTCAATACGGTTTACCGCCGCGCGGGAAAACTGTGCGGCACGAACACGGATGCCATCGGAGTAACGGCGCCCCTGGAGAAGAGAATTCCGCTCAATAAAGCTTCCGTTCTCATCGCCGGCAACGGCGGGGCGGCCCGCGGCGCCATCTTCGCGGCAAAAGACAAGGGAGCCCGCGTGACTCTCACAGGCCGCAATCCCCGGCGTGTTCAGACCCTGGCTCGCGCCTGCGGCGTCGAGGCGGCCGGGCGCGAAAAACTTGCCGGCCGGCATTTCGACATTCTCATCCACGCGACGCCGATCGGCATGTCCCCCAACATCGATGGCTGCTTTTTCAGCGACGACATTCCCGCCGATCTGGTCTTTGACATGGTCTACAACCCGCTCGAAACCCTGCTTCTGAGAAAGGCCCGCGCCGCCGGCAAAGAGACGATCTCGGGCTTGGAGATGTTCATCGAGCAAGCCGCCGCCCAATTTGCAATCTGGACCGGCGAGACCGCTCCGCGAACGGTCATGAAGAAAAGCGTCTTACAAGCGTTGGGGGCCGCCTGATGTCTCCTGACTTCAAGGCCTTCGAGAGCTTTGCGAAGCAGGGCAACGTCGTCCCCGTGCACAAAGTTCTCATGGCGGATTTGGAAACTCCCGTCTCGGCTTATCTCAAGCTCGCCGCCGGGAAGAAATACTCGTTCTTGCTGGAGAGCGTGGAAGGGGGAGAAAACGTCGGGCGCTACACTTTCCTCGGGACCGATCCGTTTCTGAGGGTGACGGCAACCGGAAAAAGGATTGAAATTGAGCGCTCCAAAAAGATCACCCGGCGGCGCGGTAACATCTTTGACATCCTGCGCGAAATAGCAGGGAGATTTCAGCCGGCGGGCGTGGAAGGCCTGCCACCCTTTTCCGCTGGAGCGGTCGGTTTCGCGGGTTACGAGCTGGTTCGGCTGCTCGAGCCGAGGGTACCGCCATTTCGAAAGGACGACGTCAAACTGCCGGACGCCGTCTTTCTCTTCTTTTCAACGCTGCTGGCCTTCGACCACGTCAAGCACCAGATCCATGTCATCTCGAACGTCCGCTGCGATGAATGGAAGGGACATCTTCGCCAAGGCTACAACGACGCGAAACGCCGCATTGCACGAGTCGAAAAGGCGCTGGCGAAACCCTTGCGGACACCCAGGAATAAGCCGTCGCTGGGTCCGTTGCAAGTCCGGTCGAACGTTGGCAAGGAATACTACTGCCAGGCGGTCGAGAAGGCGAAGGAGTATATCCTGGCCGGTGACATTTTCCAGGTCGTGTTGTCGCAGCGGCTGGAAATGGAACCCCAGGTGGCTCCCTTCCAGATCTACCGCGCCCTGCGCACGGTCAACCCCTCGCCTTACATGTTCTACATCCATCTCGACGATACGGTGATCCTGGGCAGCTCCCCGGAGATGCTGGTCAAGGTGGAAGGGCGCGACGTGGACTACCGCCCGATCGCGGGTACGCGGC
This sequence comes from Bryobacterales bacterium, assembly GCA_965226185.1. Taxonomy (GTDB): domain Bacteria; phylum Acidobacteriota; class Terriglobia; order Bryobacterales; family UBA6623; genus CBDCYS01. The sequence continues at coordinate 1,005,381 of CBDDCT010000006.1, read as the reverse complement.
CCCGCGGCGCGACGGAAACGGAAGACCAGGCGTTCGCGAAAGACTTGCTCGCGGACGAAAAGGAGCTGGCCGAACACGTCATGCTCGTCGACCTCGGGCGCAACGATGTGGGGCGCGTTTGCGAGTTTTCGAGCGTACACGTTCCACAGTTCAAGGAGCTGGAATACTACTCCCACGTGATGCACATCGTGTCGAGGGTTCGCGGCAAGCTGCGCTCCGAGCTCGACGCTTTCCACGCCCTGGAGGCTTGCTTTCCGGCCGGAACCGTCTCTGGCGCACCGAAGGTTCGCGCCATGGAGATCATTGCCGAGCTGGAACCTTGCCGCCGAGGAGTTTACTCGGGCAGCGTGATGTACCTCGACTTCTCGGGCAACCTCAACTCCTGCATCGCGATCCGCACGATGGTCGTTCGCGATAAGAAGGCTTACCTGCAGGTCGGTGCCGGCATCGTGGCCGATTCACAGCCCGAACGCGAATGGGATGAAACCATGAACAAAGCCCGAGCGCTGTTGAAAGCGGTCGAGCTGGCGCGAACTTTGTGACGGCCGGGGACCTTCGCTTGACTCCCGCGTACGCCGGTGGCGCCCGCCTCAACTATGATGATGAGGAAGATGATGACGAATAAGAGAAAGCTTGTGCGGAGAGGGCGCCGGCGGCTCGCGTTCGTGCTCTTGCTGTTGGCCGTTCTTTGCGGGACCGCCTCCGCTAAGAAGAAGCGAGCCGCAACAGCCCATGCTCTTGTTGCCGGGACCGTGTTTCACGCAAGCGGAAGTTCGCTGCGGGGCGTCAAGGTAACCGTTTTCAACGAGACCCGGCCGAAAAAGAAGCTTCGAGGCGTTACGGACGGGCGGGGCGAGTTTGCCATTCGCGTGCCCTCCGGAGAAGCCCACTACGTGGTGCAGGCAGCCGCCAAAGGCTTCGAGCCCGCGGAGAAGAAAGTGCAAACCTACGGCATGGAGAAGGTGAGCGTAAACTTCATGCTCTCTCCCAAAGATGGGGGAAAGAAATCGAAGTAACTGTCTGTTTCCTCACAACGTCCAAGGAAACAGGCCAGCTTACCAGGACCCGGAGGAGGATATATGAAGCGAAGAAAATGGTTGATTTCCCTGCTGGCGGTCGTTGCTCTGATGGCGCTGGGCGATCATGCGCTTGCGAAGAAAAAGAAGGTCCCGAGAACGAGAACCGTCAAGGGCCTGGTCACGACCGAAACGGAAGCTCCCATTCGGGGAGCCGTGGTCCAGCTCAAGAATACCCGTACCCTTCAAGTGAAATCGTTCTTCACAACTCCCACGGGCAGTTATTACTTCCATGGCCTCAATCCCAACGTCGACTATGAAATCAAGGCGAAATACGATGACGCCGCCAGCCGCACACGGACCGTCAGCACTTTCGACGACCGCATGGAGCTGATTTACAATTTCAAGCTCAAGGTCAAGCCTTAAGGGCTCGGCCGGCCGCTCCTCCTGAATTCTCCCGAGGAAAAATCGCGGTTAACCCGTAGCCCTGGAGCTTGTGGCGCCGGGAGAGGCTAGTGTCGATCGCCCCTCGCGAGCTTCGCCGCGGAACGCCTTATGTTTTCTCCTCCACGATCCAGCCGTCATGGAGGTTGATGATACGGTTGCCATAGGCGGCATTGGTTGCTGAGTGAGTGACTTGGATGATGGTCGTCCCTTCCTGGTTGAGCTTCTTGAACAGCTCCATGATTTCGCGGCCCTGAGTGGAGTGCAAGTTACCCGTCGGCTCGTCCGCGAGGATGAGTTTGGGACTAGCGATCAGTGCACGGGCGACCGCGACAAGCTGCTGCTGTCCTCCGGAAAGCTGACTCGGGAACAAGTCTTTCTTGCCGACGATATTGAAGCGGTCGAGGCAGTCGGCAACGAGGCCGGCTCGCTCGGATGACTTCATGTTGCGGTAGGAGAGAGGCAGGTCGAGGTTCTCGTAGACAGTGAGGTCGTCCAGCAAGTGATAGCTCTGGAACACGAAACCGATGTATTTCTTATTCAGCTCGATCCTCTGGCGGGGCTTCAATCGATGTACCGGGTTGCCGAAAAAGTGGAACTCGCCCTCGAAGACGCCGTCCAGCATGCCAAGGATCGCGAGCAGGGTTGACTTGCCGGCGCCGGAGGGTCCCATGATCGTGACGAATTCGCCTTCTTGGATGTCGGCCGTGATGCGCCGCAGCACAAAGGTCTTGCCGGCTTTCGTCTCGTAGAATTTATCAATGTCTCTTAGCTGGATCATTGGTTCGTCTGTGTCTCCGTTGCTCGGTGTCTCCGTTGCCCGTTTTTCCGTGTGTCCGTGAGTGATGTGGGATCTCACACTTGGGTTAACCTGAAACCCGACACCTCATTGTTGTCCCTTGTCCCTGCCTCACTCATTCCGCAGCGCCACCATGGGGTCGACTTTCGTCGCGCGGCGAGCGGGGAGGTAGCAGGCAAGCATCGCTACCAGCGCCAACATCACTGGCACGGCAACAAATGTCGCGGCGTCGACGGGACTCACACCATACAGAAAGCCTGCAACCACCTGGCCGAGCGCCGCGGCGGCGACCAAACCGCAGACGATTCCGGCTCCAGTCAGCTTTAGACCCCTTTCCAAGATCAACTTGAGAACATCGCCTTTGCCGGCGCCCAAGGCGGTCCGGATCCCTATCTCCCGGGTCTTCTGGTTCACCCAGTACGAGATCACCCCGTAGAGGCCCACGACTGCCAGCAGCAGGGCCACCAAGCCGAAAACACCGAACATGGAGCCGGCCAGTCTGGCGGGCAGCAAGGCAAAGCCCATGTGGTCCGTCATCGTCTTGACATCAAACACCGGCAATTTGGGATCGATGGTCCGAATTTCCTTCAGGACCAGCGCGACGAGCGTGCTCGGGTCAGCTCCGGTCCGCACGTGCAAGTACACCGACGGTTCGTGCCTCTGCAATAGCGGCAAGTAGTAATAAGGACTCGGAGTCTCACGCAGGGTGCGGTATTTGGCGTCCTTGGCCACACCTATGACTCGATGCTCCGTGTCGCCGACACGCAGTGGCGTATCCAGCGGGTCCCGGCCCGGCCAGAAACGGCGGGCCATGGTTTCATTGATCACGACAACGTGAGCCGCATCGGCGTTGTCCCTCTCCAAGAATCCGCGGCCGGAGACAAGCGGAGTTCCGAGTGTCTCAAAGTAGCCTGGGCTCACGCCGTTGTAGCCGAATGACATGAACTCCCCCTGGTCGGGTTCGTATCCGGGAACCGAAACGCTCCGGCTGCGCCAATCGAACCCGAGCGGCACCTGCGCTCCCAGGGCTACCGAGTGAACTCCCGACAGCGATCGCATTCGCTCCAAAAGCGTTTGATAAAATTGCCGCCCCCGCGCTTCGTCGTATCCTTGAAGGCCGATGTTGATCGACGCCAGCAGCATGTTTTGCGGTTTGAATCCGGGATCGATACTGCTTGCGTTCCGTAAGCTTTTGAGGAACAGCCCCGTGCCGATGAGCAATACCAGAGACAACGCCACCTGCGCGACGACGAGCGCGCTCCGCGCAGCGGACTTTTGCCCGCCTTTCACGGCAAAGGCGCCCTGATCCTTGAGAGCTGGAACCAGTTCAGGCCTCACGGCTTGCAGTGCCGGGAAAAGTCCGAACAAAACCGCGGCGCCCAGCGATACCGCGAGCGCGAAGAGAAGCACCGGACCATCCAGAGTCAGATCGACGGTTACGGGCACGACTGCCGGCGGCTCAAAGTCCTTTAAGGCCTGTGCCGCCCAAGTTGCGGCGAGAAGCCCAACGGCGCCCCCGATCAGGGCCAGCAGGACACTTTCCGTCAGTAACTGGCAAACGACTCTTGTGCGGCTGGCGCCCAGCGCAAGCCGGATCGCGATCTCCCTCCGAAGACCCACGCCCCGGGCCAAGAGGAGATTCGCCAGGTTGGAGCAAGCGATGAGCAGCACGAGGCCAACGACCCCCAGCAGCATCGTCATGAATGCCGGCAAACTCCGTGCGATATCGCTATGCAACGGAATTCGGCTCTCCTGGAGCGGAGCCACGATCGCTCGCTTGCTTCCGTTGGAGTTCGGATATTCCTCGGCAAGTTGATTTGACAAGGCTTGCAACCGCGATGTTACCTGGGCCAAAGTGACACCGGGCTTCATGCGGCCGACAATCTCCAGCCATTCACTTCCGCGCCCCTCCATGCGGACAGGGTAGGGAACCATCCGGTCCACCATCGACATGGTTATCCATATATCGACGGCTATTCCGGGCATGATTCCGGCGAAGGCTTGCGGCAAAACTCCGACGACAGTAAACGAATAGCCGTTGAGGATCACCCTCCGTCCCACGATCTCCGGGTCGGAGCCGAACCGCCGTTTCCACAAACCGTCGCTGAGCACACAAACTGCCCCGGAGTCGAACGGGTAATCTTCTTCGGGAAGGAAGGTTCGGCCATGAGCGGCTTCTACCCCGAGAACCGAAAAATAATTCCCCGTGACCAATTGCCCCAGGACAAGTTCAGGCGAGCCGTCTCCACTGAGGCTCAACCGAGCCCCCGTGTAAGCCGCCAGTCCTGAGAACACACCGGTTTGGTCACGGAAGTCTTTGTAGTCCGGGTAGGAGGACGTGATGTACTGATGACCGCCCTCGTAGCGGGTATAAACAGACAGCAGTTGTTGCGGTTCCTTTACAGGAAGCGGTCGCAGCAGTACAGCATAGATGAGGCTGAAGATCGTAGTGTTTGCACCGATCCCGAGCGCCAGTGAAAGGACCGCTACCACGGTAAAGCTAGGATTCCTCCGTAGCGATCGCGCAGCGTAACGCAGATTTTGCAGCAGGCTTGCCATCGCTTCACCTCCACACATTCACGATGCAGATCTCGACATCACAGCGCCCTTAGCCCTGGGTTAAGCGCGAAGCTGCTCACTCCATGCCGGCGTTAGATTTCCGCCCTTGCCGCCTCGCTCTCGTCGATGATGCGTCCATCGAACAGGTGCACGGTGCGCTCGGCGTGGCGGGAGTAGCGCGAATCGTGCGTGACGATACAGATCGTGGCCCCGTTTTGGTGCAAGTCACCGAGCAGCTCCATGACGGCCTCACCGTTTTTGGAGTCCAGGTTCCCGGTGGGCTCATCGGCCAGCAGAATCGAAGGGTCGCCGACTAACGCGCGCGATACGGCCACCCGCTGCTGCTGGCCGCCGGAAAGCTGCGATGGGTAGTGCTTGGTGCGGTGCGCCATGCCGACCCTTTCGAGAGCTTCCTGCACCCGCTCTCGGCGTTCCTTGGACGGCATTCCGCGGTAGGTCAGGGGCAGCTCGACGTTCTCGTACACGTTCAAGTCGCCGATCAGATTGAACGCCTGGAAAATGAATCCAATCTCGCGGTTGCGGATCTTCGCCCGCTGGCTCGCCGAGAGGTCCTCAACGGGCTCGTCCTTGAGAAGATGCTCCCCCTCGGTTGTCGTGTCGAGCAGACCGAGAATGGACAGCAGCGTCGACTTGCCGCAGCCCGAGGGGCCGGCGATCGACAGGTACTCCCCGCGGTGGATTTCCAGGTGGATGCCCTCCAAGGCGTGGGTTTCTACTTCGTCGGTGTAGAACACCTTGCTTACGCCGTCGAGACGAATGAGTGTGCCGGGTTGCGCTTCGGTTGCGTCCATGTTTCGTTTCTCCGTTCTTAGTTGCGGTGTTGAATCTGAGTTAGTTCAGCCTGATTCGGTCATAGGCGTCCCAGGCCGACATGTCGGAAAGAATCACCGTGTCGCCGAGCTGCAGCCCGCCGCGAATCTCAATTGTGTTGACCGACGTCCGCCCCACTTGCACTTGCGTCCTCACGGCGTGTTCGCCGTCCAGTTCCATGCGGAAGAGCCCGATCGTGCTCTCTGCCTGCGCATAGACTGGACGCCCGACATAGAGCACGTCGGCAAGCCGTTCCAGCTCAATGGTGCCGTCGACGCTGAGATCGGGCCGCGCGCCCTTCGGCAACTCGGCATCGAGCCGCACATCGACGGTAACCGTGCCCTCGATCGAAGCCGGGTCAATCCTAACAACGGTTCCGGGAATGATTCCGTTCCGTGTATCGATCTCGGCCTTTTGGCCAAACTGAACGTCCTTGGCCTGTGTTTCCGGGATCCTCAGCTCCGCCTTGAGCCGCCGCGGGTCGGAAACGCGTGCCAGCGGGGTTCCGGGAGTGACAAGCTGGCCAACCTCCACCTCCAACTGCTGCAACACGCCCCGCGCGCCTGCCCGCACCTTGAGTTTGCCGAACTGGCCCCTTCTCAGCTCCATCAGTCCCCGAGCCTGATCGATGCGGGCCTGCTGAGCCGCGAGCTGGGCCTCGACCGCCGGATCTCGAATCGACACGCGTTCGCGTTCGAGCCGAAGCCGTTTGCCCATTTGTTCGGCATTGGCGCGAGAGATCGTCAGATTGAGGTTCGGAATGAGCCCCTCGGCGGCAAGCTCTTCATCGGCTTCGAAACGCGCCTGGGCCTCGTGATACTCGGCTTCGACCTGAGCGGCGACCGATTCCTGGTCGAGACGCTGGCTTTCGAGCTGCACTTTCAGATTGGCGTAGTCGGCTTCGGCCGCCTTGACTTGCGATTCCGCATCCCAGACGAGTTGCTCGAGCAGCGGGCTGCTCAACTCCAAAAGAACCGTACCCGGCTCGACGGGCGATCCCGGCAGCACGAACCGGCGTTCGACCCGGCCTTCATCACTCGCCGGAATCAGCAGGATCTCTTCGGGAACCAGGGCGCCCAAACCGCGAACTTGCCGCAGCATGGGGCCGCGCTTGACCTCGTCCATGAACACGGTAGCGCGTTCGACGGCTGGAGCCGCGGGCTCGAGCGTGGAAAGCCCGTAGGTGACGGCGCCCAGAAGCAGCGCGGCGAGAACGGTATAAATCACCCGCCGCACCCGGCGTTTCCTGGCGAAATCCTTGCGCGGTATATCCACCTAATTTCTCGTCACCCTTTCGCGGGTTCGCACTGTCCAAAACGACTGGGGCTTCCTCGAAGACGACGACCTGCCAATCCCAAGAAGCTCTCCGCAAAAGCCACTCAGAGCGCAAGGCGTCAGCTTGGTGTCACATCCGCTCAACTGGGTTGCCGCCATTCAATCCCGTTCTTCGCAACTGGAAGGCCACTGTGGCCCCCAAGTTAAGATATTGGAACAAATGAAGTTATCGTTCCATCTCCGGGAGGTCCGCAGCCCGATTGTCCGCTTATGGGACAACTCGATCTCGCTACCGAGATAGCCCCGAGATAGCCCATGCCCCGCGGCTCCCCCCAATCTCTCATCCCGGCGCCGGCGGTTCCAACGGCAGCCGCAACTCCGCTTCGCAGCCCGAGCAATCCCTCCGATTCCGCAAAGTGAGACTGCCTCCGTGATTCTCGGCGATCTTGCGGCAGAGCACCAGCCCAATGCCGGAGCCATCCTGCTTCGTCGTAAAGAACGGAACAAACAGATTCGCGTCACTCGTCAGACCCGGCCCCTCGTCTTGGACCGAGACGACAAGCTGAGAGTGGTTGCGGCGCCAACCCACGCTGACACCTCCACCGGTCTCCGAGGCCGCGTCGGCCGCATTCCTGACCAGATTGATCAGTAACTGATCGAGCTGATCGCGGTCAGCCTGGACGGTCAGCCCGGGGCCTCTCGTGATCGTGACCGGCTGGCGAATCTCGAGTTTGGCGACACGGCTGACCCACTCGGAAACCGCAACCGGACCCAGCGACGGCGCGGGAAGCTTGGCCAGCGTCGCGTAGGAGTTCATGAACCGGCTCAAGCCCTCGGCGCGGGCCGCGATGACTTGCAAGCCCTGCCGCATGTCCTCCCGCTGGTCCTTGGTATGGCTGCCGCGGCTGAGCAAATCCTTCAGGCTCGACGCGATCGACTTGATCGGAGCCAGCGAGTTGTTCAGCTCGTGACCCAGCACGCGCACGAGCCTCTGCCAGGCTTTCAACTCCTCTTCGCGCAGTTCACGAGTCAAATCGGCGAGGACCAGCAACTGATGCGGCCTGCCGTGCTCGCGAAAATTGCTTCGGCGCACTCCCCAGCGCCCCGACCCGGCCGGAAACGTCCTCTCGAGGGTCCGGGAGGGCGGCCCATCCAAACAGTCAGCGAGGCCTAGCTGCTCCGCCTTCCGGCCGAGCAGCCGTTCGGGGGGCTCGGCGAGGAGTCTTTCGCCGGCACGGTTGACCAGCCGCAGCCTTTGCTGGCCGTCAAACGCAAAAACCGCTACGTCGATTTCCTCCATGACGGTGCCGAGTAACTTGCCCGCCTCGATCGCCCCCAGCCGCTGCTCCCTCAGCATCTCGCCCATCATGCTGACTTCGTACATCACTTCACCCAGGGCGTCGACCGGCTTCTCGCGCGCCCTCATGGAATAGTCGCCTTCCCGCAGCGCAGCCAGCAGATTCGAGAGAGTTCGCAGCGGGTAAACCGTCCGCTCCCGAATACTGAAAGCGAACCCAAGCCAGAAACCAGTGATCAGGATCGTCAGGGTCCATTGCAATCCGCCGGACGAATCGCTGCTCCACAAGAAATAGAGTGCGGCTGCTACAGCGGGAAGCCCCCCGATAGCGGCAAGCAGAAACAGGCGCCACTCGTGAGGCATTCTGGATCGGCGGTGTTACACCTGAATTATGCACTGCGGGGTGCACCGGAGGAGGGCTGAGCCGCCAGGGGCCATTTGGGGGACCCCCGAAAACATGGGGTAATAAGGTAGGCTGGCAAAGATTTCAGCTTCGCCAGTCAACCCCAAGGAGGTCACCCAAATGGTTACCAAGCGAAAACAGCATAGCTCCCGAAGGCCCGTCAAACAAGGCCGGGGCGCGAGGGCCCCGCGGCCCAATAAAATCGGGGCTGCCACGCCTTATCACTTCCGCGGCAAGAATCTGACTCCCTACGGCGGCTTGCTGCCCGTCGCCACCCTGCTCGAAAAACTCGGCTTCCAGGCGCTGCTGGAAGAAACCATCACGAACAAACGAATCACCCGTGTGATGAGCCTCTACCAGTTTGTGCTGGCCCTCGTGCTGGGCCTCTATGTCGGCTTTGCGCGGCTGAACCAACTCCGCTTCATCGCCCGCGACCCCATCTTGACCGGCATCTTGCAAGTGACGCGTCTGCCGCCGCAGTCCACGCTGTGGCGCTTTCTGGCCTCGCTGCACCTCAACGTGGCGAAGCAGATCCTTTCCATTCAGCGCCAGCTGCGGGAACGAGTCTGGGCCGCGGCCCAGGTGAAATTGGAGACGGTGACGCTGGACACCGACACCACCGTGCACACGCTCTACGGCCGCCAGATGGGCGGGCGCAAGAGTTACAACCCCAAGAACAAGGGCAAGCGCAGCTACCAGCCGATACTGACTTTCCTGGCCGAGACGCGCGAATACCTGATGGGCGGGTTGCGCAACGGCGACCGGCCCACGGGCCGGCAGATCGCCGCCCACCTCGAGAGCGCCTTTCGGGCTTTGCCGCACGGCGTGAAGAAAATCCTGGCGCGGGCCGATTCCGGGTTTTATTGCTGGGAGGCGGTGGAGGCCTATGAAAAGGCGGCTTGTCAGTTCGTCATCGTGGCGCGCAAGACCAGGCGGCTGGTCGAGCAGTTGCAGCAAGCGGCCTGGAAGCCCTCGCCCCACAGCGATGCGGATGCGGAATGCGAATTCCTCTACCAGCCGCAGGGCTGGGCGCGGGCCTGTCGTTTCCTGGCGCTGCGTTACGAAAACGAACCCGCGGCCGGCGCGGCCGAGCAATACCAGCTGTTTGCCACCAGCGCTTACACCTACCGCGTGTTTGTCACCAACCTGGCCGAACCGATCGCGGCGGTGGTGTGGTTTTACAATCAGCGCGCCGCAGCCGAGAACCTCATCAAGGAGGCCAACAACGACGCCGGGCTGGCGGCCCATCCCTCGCGCCGCTTTGACATGAACCGCAATCACTTTCAGCTGGCCATGCTGGCCTACAACCTCAACTGCTGGCTGCTGCTGTTCAACCGCGAAGCCCAAGCCAGCGTGGAGACACTGCGGCACACCACCCTGGCGACGGCGCGGCTGCGCTTTCTGTTCGTGGCGGCCAAGATCTGGCGGCACGCCGGCAGAACGGGTGTCAGCTACAGCGATCATTATGAGGAAAAGGGCCTGTTTGAACGGCTGATGCGGCGGCTGCGGGCGATGGGGCCACCGGGATCGAGCTTCGCGCCGGTGGTGGAGGGTGCGCTGAGTTGAGGGGCGCTCCATGCATAAAATTTCATGCACTCGCCGCAACGTACTGGGAACACGCCGCTTGCCCGCCCGCTTTTGCCCGCCGGGATTGGCAGGCGGCTCAAACAGGGAGGGAAACAGAGGAAAAGACGACTTGCTAAATCACTGAGTTGACACGACTGCCGCTACCGCCACAACTCCATCGGCGATGGCTACGCCGAATCGGTGCATAATTCAGGTTTCACTGTACTGCTCTTTGGGCCGGCACGCATCGCGAGCCCGCCCCGCAAAGCCCCGCGGGCTAGAGCCCGTGTTTCTGCAAGCGGCGGTACATGGCGCTGCGGCTCAGTGCCAGGGCCTTCGCCGCTTTGGTCACGCTGCCGTCATATTTCTCAAGCGCCTTCTTGATAAATAGCCGCTCGACGTCTTCGAGATCCATCTCATCCAGCGATGGAGTTGCGTGCTCTCGGGGCTCGAGCCCCAAGTCAGCGGCCTTGACCAAGCTCCCCCGCGCCATCAGAACCGCCCTTTGGATCACATGATCCAGTTCCCGCACATTGCCCGGCCAGCCGTGGCGGCGAAGAGCTTCGATCGCGGAAGAATCAAATCCGCTGACCGGCCTCTGATAACGCCGCGAATTGGCTTCGAGGAAATGGTTCGCCAATAGAGAGATGTCGTCTCCACGATCGCGCAACGGCGGAAGATGGATCTCCACCGTGTTCAACCGGAACAACAGATCTTCACGGAAACGACCTTCTTTGATCTCGGATTTCACGTCCGCATTGGTCGCCGAAATCAATCGAACATCCACTTTCCGCGATTTGGAAGCGCCCACTCGTTCGACTTCACCCGTTTCGACGACGCGCAACAGCCGGGCTTGCTGGTTCGGGCCGAGATTCGCAATCTCGTCCAGAAACAGGGTGCCGCCGTTCGCCAGCTCAAACCGTCCGATTCGGTCGCTGTTGGCTCCCGTGAAGGACCCTTTCACATGGCCGAACATCTCACTCTCGAATACGCCCTCGGCCAGGCCTCCGGCATTGACCGACACCATGGTTTGCTCCGCTCGCGGCGAGATGGCATGAAGCGTCCGCGCCACAACCTCCTTGCCTGTACCGTGCTCGCCAGTAATGAGGACGTTCGCGTCGGAGGGACCCACTCGCGCAATGACTTCGAGCGCCGGTTTCATCGCCGGAGACTCAGCGATCAGTTTCGGCAGTCCCGCGCCTCGCAGAATCTTATTTTCGGCTTCCAGCCGCTGATGCTTGCGAAGCGCCCCTCCAAGCTCAGCCTGCGTGCGCAGGATCGAAAGCAAACGAGCGTTATCCCAAGGCTTCTGGACGAAATCCCGGGCCCCCTGGCGCATCGCTTCGACCGCGACATCCACGCTGCCCCAAGCCGTCATGACGACTATTGGAAGCGTGCTATCGAGGGTCCGGAGGCGGGCCAGCAAGTCCAGGCCCTCCTTGCCCGAAGTTGTGTCGCGGGCGTAGTTGAGATCCATCAGAACAACATCGAACTCGCTCTCACCGACGGCTCGGAGGATGCCCGCCGGCGAGCTGGCCGACTCGGTCTCGCAATCCTCACGCTTGAGGAGCAGCCGGAGCGCCGTCAGAACGTCGGCCTGGTCATCGGCGATAAGAACGCGAAGCATGGCGCATCAGCAGGCAGTCAAAAGCAATCTTGGCGTAAAGGCTCCGTGAGATCGGCAATCACTGACGATCTTCGCAAAATTCGCCGCTGGATTGCCTCATCGGCTCCTGCCCTCTCGACTCGGCCGGCTGCCAATTTGCCTGCTGACAGCCCGCAACCGGATCGTTTCCGGCAATCGCCGGTGTCGGAGACGATTCGTATCGCAAACCCCCTATTCGTAACGCAGAGATTCCATCGGGTTCGTGCGCGCGGCGCGGCGGGCGGGCAGATACCCGGCGATCGTTCCCGCCGCTCCCAGGATCAGCGTCGCGGCGGCCAGCGGCACGGGGTCGATCGGCGAGACCTCGAACAGCATGTTCTCAAGCAACCACCCGGCGGCGAAAGAGACTGCCAACCCGGCCACCGTTCCCACCGCGATCAGCAGCAATGACTCACGCAGTACGTGCCAGAGAACGTTTCCTCGTTGGGCCCCTAACGCCATCCGCACGCCGATTTCGCTGGTTCGGCGCGCGACCGCGTAACTCATCACGCCATACAGCCCGATCGCTCCGAGCAACAGAGCGAGACCGGCGAACAATCCTGTCAAGCGCATCAACAGACCTTCGTAACGGAGGTTGTCCTCGATTCGGCGCTGCAACGTGACCACATCACTTACGGGAAGGTCGGGGGCGGTGGCCTGAAGCGCGCGCCTGACGCCTTCCGCCGCGGCCGCGGGATCTCCGACTGTACGGACCGCCAGCGATCCGAGGTAGCCTTGCATCTGCCTCGCCGGGTGATAGATCATGGGCTCGGGGCTCTTACGGAGACTATAGGCATTGACGTCCTCGACAACTCCGACGATTTCAACGCCCTTGCGGCCCTCCATCGAGAACCGTCCCCCGACAGCCGAACCGCCCTTGAAGTAACGCCGCCCGAATGCGCGGTTGACGACAGCGGTCAACGGAGCGCCCTCGCGATCCCGGATCGTGAACCCCCGCCCTTCAATGAAAGTGATGCCGAGCGTGTCGAAATAGTCCTTGGTCACGGACAGGTTGATGACATCTGGGTCCTCGTCCTCCGAGGACTCGTATCCGAACACCTCGGTCGTGTTCGAGCGCCGCGATCCGCTCAGGACGGAGTGCAGTGCAAAACTGGCCGTGCGCACGCCGGGTGTAGCCCGGACGGAGTCAAGAATGCGCTCATAGAGGCCGTTGAGTTGCTCGTTCCGGTAGCCCGCGCCGCGCGCGTCGAGGCGCGCTAACAGCACGTTCTCGGACTGAAATCCCATCTCCTGGCTTCGCAGATTGTCCAAGCTTCGGTAGAACAGCATCGCCCCGGCGAGCAGGACCAGCGACAACGCCGCCTGCGCCGCGACCAACCCGCCTCGCATGCCGAAACGGCGTTCCCGCCCAACCGCGCCGCGCGCTGCTTGCAGCCACCGCGCCAGCCCCGACCCGGCCGCCCCGAGAGCCGGAGCTATGCCGAACAGCACGCCGCTGATGAGAGAAACCGCCAACGTGAAGGCCAGCACGCGGCCGTCGGTATGGACATCGAGCGGCCCTCCACCGGAGAAAGTTAGCGTTAGCAACGCGTTGCGGCCCCACACCGAGAGAACCAGCCCGAGGAGTCCGCCAGCGCCGGCCAGCAGCAGTCCCTCGGTAATGAGCTGCCGAACGAGCCGCCAGCGGCTCGCGCCGAGCGCCAGCCGCACACTGATCTCTCGCCTCCTCGTCTCGGCCCGAGCCAACTGCAGATTCGCCACGTTCGCGCAGGCGATCAACAGCACGATGGCGACGAACCCCATGAGCACGAGCAAAGGCTGGGAGAACTGGCGGAGCGAGGAGAGGGAAAGCCCGCGGCGCCCTGAGGTCAGCGTGAGGACGCTGCGGTTGAGAACCTCCCGGCGCTCGTCCGAGAGCTCTTCTCCTTCTTCGGCGAGCAGGATCTGCTGCCAGAGTAGATGCGTTGCGGCCGCGGCTTGCTCCAGTGAGACATCGGGCTTGAGCCGCGCGATGATCCCGAGAAACGATGTGTCCCGCTTCTCGAGCAGCGAAGGGCGGCGCATCAACTGAGCCTGCATCGCCAGCGGCGCCCACATCGCGGGAGCATTTCCGCGCCGCTCCCCAAAAAAACCCGGCGGAGCGACGCCGATCACCGAGTATTCGCGATCGCTGACGACGAGCGTCTTTCCGGGTGCGGCCGGGTCGGAGGCAAATCGCCGCTTCCAGTAGCCGTGACTGAGAACCAGAACCGCGTGCGCGCCTTCTGTCTCGTTATCAGCCCTCGCCAGGAACCGGCCCAAGAACGGGCGTACTCCTAGAACTTCGAAATAGTTCCCGCTGACCAGACGCACGCCGACGGCTTGTGGGGAGGCGTTGTCCGTTCGGACGTAGGCGGTCGAGTCGAATGTGCCGAAGGCGGCAACCCCCTGGAAGACTTCGCCGCCGTCTCGCAGCTCTCGGTATCGCGGATAGGAGAAGATATCGGAGTGCGGGTTCGTGCTGATGCTCATGCCCCGTCGCGTTCCCGCACCAAAAACCACCAGCCGCTCCGGCGCCTCGACCGGAAGCGTCTTCAGCAACACAGCGTCGATCAGGCTGAAGATGGCGGTATTGGCGCCGATCCCGAGCGCGAGCGAGAGAATGGCGACGGCGGTGAATCCGGGGCTTTTCGCCAGTAGCCGCAATCCGAAACGAAGATCCCACAGCAATCCGTTCATAAAGTTTCCCTAATCATCGCCAAGAAGGGTCAGCGCCACCGCTGGGTCCCTTCACTCTCCTATGCTGTCTGACGACGGCGGCCGCGCGTTACTAGACTTTTCGAAACGGCCATGGCGCTATCATGCTTAAACGCTAGGTATCCCATATCCCAAGTCGCAGTCTGGCAGTCATAGGAGTGAACACGCGACCACGTCACCTCGCGCCTTCCCATAGTAAGCAGTTTGCGTGCCATCCCAAACGAAGCGCAGATTGCTGAATCCACGGGGCTTCTGGCGGCAAGAACGGGACTGCGTGCGTTTTTGGGAATTGACGCGTTTCGAAACTGGGATTCGAGAATAGCTGGGTCCGAACTGTGTGACGTTCCCCTCGCCCACGGGCAGTTATCACTTCCATGGCCTCAATCCCAATGTCGATTATGAAGTCAAAGCGAAATACGATGACGCCACCAGCCGCACGCGGGCCGCAGCACTTTCGACGACCGCATGGAGCTGAATTACAATTTCAAACTGAAGGTCAAGCCATAAGAGCCTGGTTGCTCCTCCCACATTCCCCTGGGGAAATCACCGGGCTGGAATCTAATTCACCCGTCCAAGCGGCTCGACTTGTTCCGCGATGCCGTCGCGAAACGTCACCCGCACGGGAGACACTCCGTCCTGCTTGCCCAATGTGTAATCAACGATGCGGGTCTTGCCGCCGGGTGAGGACCGCACGAACTGGCCTGCTCCGGCGGCAAAGGTGACCTGAGACTCCGTCATGCCCTCTTCAACTTGATGGGCCCGGATCTTTTGCCAGTCCTTGTCACTCCAGTGGCCGTATAGCTCGTGGGGGTCCTTCAAGAAAAAGACTTCATCCACGTAAAAATGATTGCCGACTGGAGTGAACCCCAGAAGTGAGACAAGATAAAGTGGGACAGAATTCAGCGGGCGGCGTTCGAAGCATCGTTGCCGGCATCCGAACAGCTCAGAAATCCGAGCTTTGAGTTTTCCGAGGCATGAGACAATCTATCGAGACATCGCTTGCACCCGGAGCGGGACACATGTCCCGCCCCGAGGCTCATCGTCTCGATGAGTTGTCGGCCGGGTATTCCTTGGCGGGTTGCTCTCCAGCAGCGCCCGCCTCCGCTTTCCCGGCTGTTGCAGAGTTTTGCAATAGTGTCGCTCGAAAGTCTACAATCTTTCAGCGAACGGTTACTGTCTCACTTTGTCGCTGTCTCAGCCTAGGGGTGCATACCAGACACTGATCGGAACGGTGCAACTCTTGCCCTCCTTCTCGAACTCCAACAGAATATTCCCCCCGCGAGCGCGCACGCCGCTGGGGACGATTTTCTCGATCGGTCCCAGCGTCTTGTCTCCGGGCTTGTAATTCCATCGATAGCCTTCCCTGACCCAGAGCGGTTTGCCCACCAGTTTGCGAGCCGACTCCAGGCTGCTCACGTAGGATTTTGGAAGGTAGACGTAGAAGTCCGGGTGAATGGTCACCTTCTTGGGCTGATTTGGTTGGAGCGGAACGCCTGACCAGCGTTCGAGGTAGACGTAGCCGAGATAGATCAGCGCAAGTGCAACGCCGATTTTCCCGATGCCTAGCAGCCAGTCTTTCCAATCACGGGTCATTTGTTAGCCGGAGTGGGCGCAGCACGCTGCGCCTCTACACGCCGGTTTCACTTATAAGCCAGGTGGAGAAATGATATGCCGGCCGTGAGCGGGACTACCTCCACCCGCTGGAAGCCACAAGACTTCATCTCGGCTGCTAACTCCTCGGGGCCGAGAAACCGCTCCACCGACTTCTGCAAATACGAATAGGCATCACCAGATCCCGAGATCGTGTTGCCGATCGACGGCAGGACTTTCCGGAAATAGAACTCAAACAGCGGCCCCAAAACGCGGTTCCTCGGGCGCGAGAACTCCAGTATCGCCAGGCAGCCTCCGGGAGCCAGCAGCCGGTACATCTCCTCGACGCCTTTGCGATAGTTCGTCAGGTTGCGAAAGCCATAAGCAATCGTAATCAAGTCGACCGACGCGTCGCCCATCGGGAACTGCAACGCGTCCGCTTCGAGCAGCAGCGCAGCCATGTTCCGGCGCCCGAGTTTCGCCTTTGCCGCCGCCAGCATGGGATGGCAAAAATCCGCCCCAACGGCTGGGCGGGCATTGGCGCCGCCGGGACGGCGGCGTTCGGTTTCGAGCGCCATCAGGAGGTCGCCCGTCCCGCAGCAGAGATCCAGCACTCTCGCTTGCGGACGATCGAGGTAAGGTTTGACGCGGCGAACCACCGCCCGGCGCCAGTATTGATCGATACGGAGTGAAAGCAGGCGGTTCAGCAGGTCGTAGCGGGGGGCTACAAGCCCGAACATGCGGCGAATGTGCCGGGCCGCCTCGGCTTCGTTCCCGGGCTCGACTCCCGCCGGGGATGCTCCTGACGTCATCCTCAATTCACCGATCCGGCGCAACCGATTCAGACAGCACCGGCGCCGGGCAATCGGGCACGCGGCTGAAGATCCGCAGAGCGCTCTCGGCTGCCGCGACGATCAGCCCGGGGTCAATGTCGCTCACAACCCGGACCCTGCCGATTTTCTCCGGAAGGACAAAATGGATACGCCCGCCGATCGTCTTCTTATCGCCGCGAAGCCGCCCGGCCAGATTCGACGCCTCGACGCCATCGAGATCCGGGATTGGCCCGTACGACAACACCACGTCTTCCAGTGATCGTGCCTCGTCGCGCGGTAGCAGTTGCAGCGACTCGGCCAGACGCGCCGCCGCGACCATGCCGTAAGCCACGGCCTCACCGTGCAACAGCCGCGCGTAGGCCGTCTCGGCTTCCAGAGCGTGGCCCAGGGTGTGACCGTAGTTGAGAATGCGCCGCAGGTTTCCTTCGCGCTCATCTTTCGAGACGACTTCAGCTTTAATCGCCACCGACTCGGCGATGATGGCTTCCAGGGTTTCGGGGTCGCGGGCAAGCACGGCGTCTTGCTTCTCCCGCAGCAGTTCAAACAGGCTCGGGCTCCAGATGATGCCGTGCTTGATCACTTCGAACAGACCGGCGCGGTACTCGCGTTCGGGCAGCGTCCGCAGCGTGGTTGGGTCGATCAGTACGAGCCGCGGCTGGTGGAAAGCGCCGAAGAGGTTCTTGCCTTCCGCGAGATTGACGCCCGTCTTGCCGCCGATGGCCGCGTCGACCTGAGCCAGCAGCGTCGTGGGAATCTGGACAACATCCACCCCCCGCATATAGCTGGCGGCCAAGAATCCGCCCACGTCGCCGGCAATGCCTCCGCCGAAGGCAACAACGCAGGCGCCGCGGTCGGCGCCGGCCGCATACATTTGCTCCGCCAGGGATTCGACCAGCTTCAGGCGCTTGTTCTCCTCGCCGCCGGCCATCTGGATAGTGGTCGTATCCAGGCCTCCGAGCCCTTTTTCCAAGCGCGAGCCCTGATGCTGCCAGGCTCCCTGGTCGGCGATCAAGAAAACACGGCGGTCACCGATGAGCGGCCGCAAATGCCGCGACGCTTCCTCCAGGGAACCACTCTCGACGACGACGTCATAGGAATCGTTCGCCGTCCGCACGGGAATGCGATGCATGCTCCCTTTGTACCACGTTCCCCAACAGAGCCCAGAGCGCAAGCGACGGGTCAAGCAAGCGACAGCGTACGTTGCGGCAGGGGCCGCCGCCGTCCATCAGGCGGACTGCCGCGCAGGCAAGACATGTCGCCACGAATGGCGACACGGCACGTCTGGAGACGTACGCCACGTCGTGCGGCCTTTTCACAGGCCTCCCGTGCCTTGCGACGGGACCCAGGCCGCCTCCTCAACGCCACCCTCGCCCCCGCCCACGCCGCCCCTTCATGACCATGTTGAGGCCGATCGCAACGAGAGCCAGCGGCCACAAGCGCCACAAGGGGTAATCGATCAGCCCCAACTGCTCCAACTGGAACCAGACGCCCAGGAACAGCACCGCCAGGCCGCCGATCAGACCACCCTTCTGACGCGAGCGCCAGATCATATGGACGCCCAAAACAACCAGAATCAGCGGCCAATACTGCTCGAAGTCCCTCAGGTTCAGCGGCATCCAGCCGAAATTGCGCAACTGCAAAGCGATACCGATTACCAGGAGCACAAAGCCAAAACCGCGCCGCCGCGCCGGCTGCTCCAATAGACGGTGCAGCCCGAAAGCAATCAGAATGAGCGGCCAGAAGCGCCACAGCCGCTCGATCTCGAGCACACCCAGGTTGTGCAGCATGAGCAGCACGCCCAGCGCCGCGATGACAAGTCCCGGGATCAGGCGCGAGTCAGCCTTCCAGCCTCGCCTGGGCTTGATGATTCTTCCGTCGCTCCCGATTTCCATCGCGTGTTTTGTTCCGAACCGTTTCGCGGCTAGGCCGCTGTTTTCTCAACCTCTCGCATCACGCGCAGAGTGTTCGCGCCAAGAATCTTCTCGATGTCGGAATCGGAAAACCCTCGTTCAGCCAAGCCGCCGACAAGATTCGGGATCTTCGAGATGTCTTCCATGCCTTGCGGCAACTGATCGCTCACGCCATCGAAATCCGAGCCCATCCCGACGTGATCGACGCCCGCTACTTTAGCCGCATGCTCGAAATGATCGAGCAAACGGCTGAAGGGGACGCGGCCAATCCGTTCGATCTGCTCCCTGTTGAGTTGGCGCAACGCGATGGCGGTTTGCTTGGAATCGCCCGCAAACTTCTTCCGCGCGGCGGCGCGCTTCTGGTTGAGATCCTTGAGTTCGTTTTCCCGCCTGTTGTTCTCGGCGTCAAGAAACGCATTGTAGTAGTTGATATGGACCACGCCACCTTTCGCCGCCAGTGCCTCTAGCATCTCGTCGGTCATGTTGCGCGGGTGGCCGGCTAGCGCCCGACACGAGGAGTGCGAAGCGATCATGGGCGCCGGCGATGTTTCGAGAGCATCAAAGAAAGTTTGGTCGGAGACGTGCGAAATGTCTACCATCATGCCCAGCCGGTTCATCTCGCGAACCACCTCTTTGCCGAAACCGGTCAGGCCCTTCGGCCCTTTCGAGCTGCCGGAGGAGCCGGCCCACGGCGTCGGAGCGCTGTGAGTCAGCGTCATGTATCTCGCTCCGAGCCGATACAAGCTCCGCAGCACCGCGAGGCTCGAGTCGATCATGTGTCCGCCCTCGACGCCCATCAGGATGGCAATCTTTCTCTCCTGCTTTGCACGAACGATCCCGTCCGCTGTAGTCGCCAAGACTAGATCGTCAGGGTGGCGATTCACTTCCTCGACGACGGCGTCGATGATCACCAGAGATTTCTTGACTGCTTCGAGAGACGTGCCCGCCGTGGCGCTTGTGTAAATCGAGAAAAACGCCCCGGTCACGCCGCCCTCGCGCATGCGCGGAATGTCGAGCTGGCCGTCCGTGTCGCGCCGGCTGAGATCGAGCCGCTCCTCGACGATCCGCCCCGGCGTGTCGCAGTGCAAGTCAAGCACAATCGAGCGCGCGAGGACCCCGCCCTCTGACGTCCCGGCCGTATTCGCGGTCCCAGCCGCATCCGCCGGCCGCCGCTCAACCACGCCGTCGTCCGTCGTGGAGCAACCGCTGAGCACGGCACCACCCGCCGCCGCGGCAACCGCGCCAATTCCCCATTGTCTTCTCGTGAGGGTCATCGACATGATTGTACTGAACCCGTCAGCCGTGAACCGTATTCCGCGAACCGCCGCCTCCGATCCCGCGGGGCTAATGGTGATGAACGGGAAGACGGGCGCTGTCCCCTATTTCCCTATTTTTCGCTCCACATAGGGGCACAGCCCTGAAATACGCGCCGATCTCACGTCGTACACAATGAAGTGGCAGGTTGCCGCGTGACGGAATCCAAGAAGAACGCCTTGCGGTTGCTGTTTACCGTGCTCCTTACGGTGGGCTCGATTTTCATATCCCTCGGCATTGTGCTGATGTCGATCCACGGACCGGAGTCCGCGCCCGCCTTCGCCCTTGCCTATTTTCTCATCGGCAACACGATTTGGTGGTGGGCTTTCGCGCGCTTTCAGCAAAACGGCGCACCGCTGAATTACACGCTACTGGGGGGTGTCGGGTTGATCGCTTTAGGCTTTGGCGCCGGGGCGGCGCCTCACGTCGTCGATAGCGCGATCGAGGAATACAAGCTGACCAACACCGGAGTCTCTGATGTAACGAACGAGCTTCTTCTCAGTGAACAAGGGAATCCGATCGGTGTCCGGCTGCGCTTCAAGCTTCGATTCCCGACGGAAGACTACTACTGGATCGAACCCCACCTGCAGCCCCCAAACGGGCTGTATCGAACAATCTTTGATCGCCTGCCGGAAAGAGTCCGCCGCACAGATCCGCTTGACCTGGATCCGATCGCCAAATCCGTCGAGCCCTACCCTCGTGCGCTCAACGGGGACCGCGCGGAGGACCTGTTTTTCATCGGCGCGTTCTCTCTGCGGTTCGAAAAGAACGTGGATTATCAGTTCACGTTCGACCTGGCTCCTACTTACTTCAAGAGAAGGCCCAAAGAACCCGGAATGTGTTTCGTGAAACCTGAATTATGCACTGCGGGGTGCACCGGAGGAGGGCTGAGCCGCCAGGGGCCATTTGGGGGACCCCCGAAAACATGGGGTAATAAGGTAGGCTGGCAAAGATTTCAGCTTCGCCAGTCAACCCCAAGGAGGTCACCCAAATGGTTACCAAGCGAAAACAGCATAGCTCCCGAAGGCCCGTCAAACAAGGCCGGGGCGCGAGGGCCCCGCGGCCCAATAAAATCGGGGCTGCCACGCCTTATCACTTCCGCGGCAAGAATCTGACTCCCTACGGCGGCTTGCTGCCCGTCGCCACCCTGCTCGAAAAACTCGGCTTCCAGGCGCTGCTGGAAGAAACCATCACGAACAAACGAATCACCCGTGTGATGAGCCTCTACCAGTTTGTGCTGGCCCTCGTGCTGGGCCTCTATGTCGGCTTTGCGCGGCTGAACCAACTCCGCTTCATCGCCCGCGACCCCATCTTGACCGGCATCTTGCAAGTGACGCGTCTGCCGCCGCAGTCCACGCTGTGGCGCTTTCTGGCCTCGCTGCACCTCAACGTGGCGAAGCAGATCCTTTCCATTCAGCGCCAGCTGCGGGAACGAGTCTGGGCCGCGGCCCAGGTGAAATTGGAGACGGTGACGCTGGACACCGACACCACCGTGCACACGCTCTACGGCCGCCAGATGGGCGGGCGCAAGAGTTACAACCCCAAGAACAAGGGCAAGCGCAGCTACCAGCCGATACTGACTTTCCTGGCCGAGACGCGCGAATACCTGATGGGCGGGTTGCGCAACGGCGACCGGCCCACGGGCCGGCAGATCGCCGCCCACCTCGAGAGCGCCTTTCGGGCTTTGCCGCACGGCGTGAAGAAAATCCTGGCGCGGGCCGATTCCGGGTTTTATTGCTGGGAGGCGGTGGAGGCCTATGAAAAGGCGGCTTGTCAGTTCGTCATCGTGGCGCGCAAGACCAGGCGGCTGGTCGAGCAGTTGCAGCAAGCGGCCTGGAAGCCCTCGCCCCACAGCGATGCGGATGCGGAATGCGAATTCCTCTACCAGCCGCAGGGCTGGGCGCGGGCCTGTCGTTTCCTGGCGCTGCGTTACGAAAACGAACCCGCGGCCGGCGCGGCCGAGCAATACCAGCTGTTTGCCACCAGCGCTTACACCTACCGCGTGTTTGTCACCAACCTGGCCGAACCGATCGCGGCGGTGGTGTGGTTTTACAATCAGCGCGCCGCAGCCGAGAACCTCATCAAGGAGGCCAACAACGACGCCGGGCTGGCGGCCCATCCCTCGCGCCGCTTTGACATGAACCGCAATCACTTTCAGCTGGCCATGCTGGCCTACAACCTCAACTGCTGGCTGCTGCTGTTCAACCGCGAAGCCCAAGCCAGCGTGGAGACACTGCGGCACACCACCCTGGCGACGGCGCGGCTGCGCTTTCTGTTCGTGGCGGCCAAGATCTGGCGGCACGCCGGCAGAACGGGTGTCAGCTACAGCGATCATTATGAGGAAAAGGGCCTGTTTGAACGGCTGATGCGGCGGCTGCGGGCGATGGGGCCACCGGGATCGAGCTTCGCGCCGGTGGTGGAGGGTGCGCTGAGTTGAGGGGCGCTCCATGCATAAAATTTCATGCACTCGCCGCAACGTACTGGGAACACGCCGCTTGCCCGCCCGCTTTTGCCCGCCGGGATTGGCAGGCGGCTCAAACAGGGAGGGAAACAGAGGAAAAGACGACTTGCTAAATCACTGAGTTGACACGACTGCCGCTACCGCCACAACTCCATCGGCGATGGCTACGCCGAATCTGTGCATAATTCAGGTGACATGAAACTTGTCGGTGAGAAACTCCGCGGGTTTCTTTTCACCAACGACTACCAGGCCATACTCCGTTAGTGTCTTCTCGATCGGCTCTTTTTTGCCCTCTGGCGTCTCGATCACCATTCGGACTTTGAGACCCTCTTGCTCGATACGCACCTTGACAGCAGTATCGGGGTATTTCTGACGGACGACGGTTCCGAAGTATTCGAGAATCGAAAGGCCTGCCTGATGGTACTCAGCTGGAAATTCGATCTCTCGGATGATTGTCTCAGCCGCAGTGCCTGTCTCGAACGAAAGTCCTCGATCTATTAGGGCTTGTGTGGGAAGTATCGCCGAAGCGAGTTGTCCAATTGTGAGATTCGCTGTCTGAGCGGAACTAGAATTGAATCTCGCCCCGCGCAGCTCAGCACCCTCAAGGTTCGCGCCGTTGAGTTTGGCCCAGCTGAGATCTGTTTCGTTAAGATTCGCTTCCTTGAGGTTTGACTCACGGAAATCAGCAAACCGAAGGACCGCTCGCTCGAGGTCTGCCCCACGGAGATTTGCTTCGCGGAAATCTGCGTGGTCAAGATTCGCCTCAAGGAGGTTCGCTTTCACTAATCGCGCCTTGGCAAAGTTTGCTTTTAGAAGCCTTGCTTTGCGGAGGTCCGATTTTTCGAGGTCGGCTCCGCAGAGCCTTGCACCGAACAGCCTCGAACGTCGAAGATTCGCCCCACTGAGCCTTGCGTTGCCGAGATCTGCCTCTATAAGATTTGTCTCCTCTAGATTCGCCTCGCCGAGGTCCGCGCCGCGTAGATCGGCCCGTTCAAGGATAGCGCAACCGAGGTCCGATCCGCCGAGATTGGCCCGTTGAAGGTTTGCCTCGCTGAGGTCCGCGTTCCTTAGATCCGCTCCACTGAGATCCGGCTGTAACTCAGAATTCTTCTCCCTCCAGCGGCCCCAGAACAACGGGCCTTGCCTCAAGACCTGGATGTGTTCCTCATTGGCCATGCAATGATCCCCGCAGAGACAATTCTAGCAATGAAGCGGTAACTGCAGACACCCTGCGGTCCGACCCGCCCAAAATAGAACCAGACAAAGAGGACAATTAGGGCCACGGGTTCTTCGTGGGGTGCCCCGGTAATCGTTGGTGACACGTTGTCCCGAGCGGCTGCAAGCAAACAAGCCGGGCGTCGCAAAACACCGACCGCGCGACCGGGACGTGAGTCCGGGGGCAAGCCTATTCAATCTGCAAGAATGCCGCTCTTGGGAACGCTTACCTGCCTCGCAGTGTTTGCAAACCCTCACCTATTAACGACTCCGCCCGCTCCAGACAAACCCAGACTTCGTCGATATATCCATCCGCCGAAGCGGACCAGGCGCGGTTGATATTGCGTTCTCCCGCGGCAAACCGATTCATGACTTCGGCGTAAAGCTGGAGGCTGTAGGCCTCGCTGATCGTTTCTCTTTGATCAGCGAAGGCGCGCAAGTTTGCCGCGAGATCCCCGTCGATGCGATGCCGCACGTCATAGACATCCAGCGTTTCCTTTTCAGCCCTGAGTTGCGAGAGCTTTTCGGCCAGTTGCTGGAGCACGCCCGCCAGGTGCTCGACTGTCTCATGTGCCTGCTGCTGGGACTCCGCGCCGCCCCGCTCTTTCCTGCGCAACAGAACGACTCCAACGGACGATTCGGGGACAGCTCCCGAACCTCGGCTCACCGAGCGCGAACCGTGCGAAAATAGCAATTCTCACCGCGAACCGAATGGCTCGGATGGCCCGTGTGGTGGCGGCGGGCGTGCCGCATCACATCACCCAACGGGGCAACAACCGCCAGGATGTCTTCCTGCTCGACGACGACCGGCGCTTCTATCTCGAAACTCTGCGCGAACGTTCGCGGCGCCACCGCGTCACGCTGCTCGGCTATTGTCTGATGACGAATCACGTCCATCTGGTCGCGATTCCCGAGCGGCCCAATTCGCTTGCTCTCGCCCTTGGACAGTGCCACTCGCGCTACGCTCAGCACTTCAACCGGCGTTACGAGAGGACGGGGCATTTGTGGCAGAACCGCTTTTATTCGTGTCCTTTAGGCCGGACGCACCTGGTGCGAGCGCTGCTCTACGTGGACTTGAACCCGGTTCGCGCCGGACTGGCCGGGCAGGCTGAGGAGCACCCGTGGTCGAGCGCGCGGGCCCATGCCGAGGGAGCGGACCCATCGGGAACACTTGATTTCGGGGACTGGAGCGAAATTTGTTCCGCGAACGATTGGGGAGAGGCGCTGGCCGACGGAGCGGACCCAACAGACGAGATTCGGGGGGCGACTCGTTCCGGAAATCCGTTTGGAGATGACCATTTTGTGGCGGAACTGGAGCAGCAGGCAGGACGATCGCTGCGGTGCAAACCGCCCGGCCCGCCGCCGAAATCGCGGTCCGCCGGGGCCTAACGCCGAGGTTCGGGAGCTGTCCCCGATCTGTTCCGATCTGTTCCCCCCGATCTGTTCCGTCCCCGATCTGTTCCCGATCTGTTCCCGATCTGTTCCCGATCTGTTCTCGTCTCGCCACGTGGTGAGAAATGCAGGCTAGAGAACGAATGCCGGCGCCTCCGCCAGGCAACCTACTCCGGACTTCCGCTCGGCGAGACCGAGTTCGTGCAAGATCTGGAGAAGGACGCGGGCCGCCGCCTGACGCCAGGACGAGTGGGGCATCCGCCGCGGCAACGAGCAGCGGGAGCTTAGCTCCCGATATCGGGCTCTGTCCCTATTTTTTTATTTTTCCTTCTTCCTCTGTCAGAGAGCTTGGCCCGACTCTTGAGCGCTCCGCCCGGCATCAGCTGTGCGACGTTTTGCAACCTCTGCGATGGTAGGCGCCAGAACCGCAGCGGCCCTGCGCGCTCCGTTCACGTTAAAGTGCATGTCATCGTAGAAGTACTCTGAACTCTTCGGAATCGTTTGTACTAAATCAACGAGTGCTAAACCTTGCCGCTCTGCAACCACGCGCATAACTCCGTTGTATGCTTCCAGTGCTTCTTCCATGCGCTCGGGTCGATATCGTACCCCGCGGACGCAGTTCATCCATTGCCACTTCTCGATTGGCGGATCCAGGTCGGTGTTCCAAGTGGACACCTGCGTCATGAAGATCAAATCGATGGAGTGCGCACGGCAGATGCCAATCAGACTGAGCAAATTGCGCTCGTAAGTTCGAAGGTCAGTCCGCGGAGACCTGGCAGATTCTGGCAGTGACGCACAATGTAGCGCGAGGCTACCAATGCCACTGCGCATCGTCACCTCCCTCTGGCGCTCCCAAAGTGACATCGGAAGTAAGGACTGCACGGAGTAATACACACGGCGACCAAGCTGCCACTCCGTCGCCGCCATCCGCAACATGACGAACAAAGTTTGCGGCGGAAGGGTTTCTCCCCCAACGTGGAGATAGTCGAAATCGCGAATGGCGGCGAATAGGTCATTTGCGCCCGCAAGAACAACTGCTACGTCGGGTTCTATTGATACCCGCAGAATATAGTGTGGATTTCGGACACAGCGAATGCCTTGCTGGAGCGGGCGCAGCACGCTGCGCCCCTACACTGTATTTCGCGAACATCAATAGATGCACGATCCGTTGCGCCAACATGGCCACGTGGTCGTCGCTCTTGAGACCTCCCCGACCAGTATTGAACACTCGCGCGCTCAGGACGTTCGGCAGCAGCCTGTTCAAGTCGCGACCGAGTGCGCGGTCGATCGCCTGATCGTCATCGATGTACATACATTCGGTGGTGCTTCCACCGATTAAGAAAACTCGGAATTCGTTCTTCGGTTTCGGTCGCTTGATCTCTCCGCCCCGGAAACCAACTTTGTTTGTCGTAAAGTGAGCGCGCTCCTCGATCCCGGGCAGACTGGGTTCGGCCTCTGTCTGGAGGTGGTAATTCCCGGGCCAGGATTTGACATAGTGATTGAAGCTTTCAGGGCGCTTGAGATAATCGTACGGGTCCGAGACCGGCGCGAGGAACCGCAGAACCAGTTCGGAGCTGATGAGACACAAGGAGACGACCACGGCCACAAGCCCGACCCGAACTAGCACGCGCACCAGCACAATTTTAGCCGTTCTTTTTCTAGACGTCCGCGCCTGTTCTGATTCTTTGAGCAGTGGCCTTCGACCAACATCATCCCGCTCTTCGCCGAGTGTCTCGATTCTACCGTTTCGCGCATAGAGGGATGGTAACAAGCCTTACCACCAGCTATCTGGCTCAGCCCATTCTAACTCATTGGTTGGGGCGGGGTTTAGCTCTCACTACGACTCGGAGAAGGGCCTCTGACGGCGTTTACCGTGGAACCAACTTGCCCATGCGTTGTGAAATCCCTTGGAATGCTGTTGGCGTTTGCTCGGCGATGTGGCAGCGGGAGATCGGCGAGTGTCGCAATTTTTAGGCGAAAGGCGACAGCTAGCGCCGGGACGCCGACCGCGCGACCTGGACGTGAGTCCGGGGCCAAGCGTATTCAATCTGCAAGAATGCCGCTCTTGGGAACGCTTACCTGCCTTGCAGTGTTTGCAATCCCTCCGCTATTAACGACTCCGCCCGCTCCAGACAAACCCAGACTTCGTCGATATATCCATCCGCCGAAGCGGACCAGGCGCGGTTGATATTGCGTTCTCCCGCGGCAAAGCGATTCATGACTTCGGCGTAAAGCTGGAGGCTGTAGGCCTCGCTGATCGTTTCTCTTTGATCAGCGAAGGCGCGCAAGTTTGCCGCGAGATCTGCGTCGATGCGATGCCGCACGTCATAGACATCCAGCGTTTCCTTTTCAGCCCTGAGTTGCGAGAGCTTTTCGGCCAGTTGCTGGAGCACGCCTGCCAGGTGCTCGACTGTCTCATGCGCCTGCTGCTGGGAGTCCGCGCCGCCTCGGTCTTTCAGGCGCAACAGAACGACTCCAGTAATCCCCACAGCGGCCGTGAGGGAGTAGGCCAGCCAGTCCACATTGCCGGTGCGGCTGGTCGCAACAAAGGCGGATGTCACGAAGCCGGTCCACATCAGCGAGTGTCCCAGGCGCTTGCTTCCGGTCATCGTTCCTCCCGGCGCCGGCGTCGTTCCGCGGCAGCTTTATTCATGGCGAGTTTCCGGCACAAAGGATGCAAGTTCGTTGCTCTGGGGGTGCAGGCAGATGATCGCGTCGAGCCGAAAACCGCTTGCTTACGCGCGCGGCTCTGAATCTGGTTTCCGAAGTTGTCTTCCATGTTCGGGACGAGTTTCATGATCACAGCGCCCCGAAAACCTGTGCCATCGCCGTTCCCACGCCGACCAGCGCTTCACCGACGATCAGGCCCGCCGCGACAGGGATGCCAATGTTTTCCACGAACTCTTGCCCCCTGACGCGATCAATGAAGATGCGCAAACCGCATCCGATCGTATAGGTCAGCACGATATTGAAGGGCATGTAGAATCCCAGACCGATCAAGACGCCGATACCTCCCAGCCCGCTGAAAGAGAGGATCCCGCCCAGCCCCGCGCCGGCCGCGTACCGAAACGCCGGAACATCGCCTCCAAGGATCCCTTCAATCACACCGGCAAGCGCGGTGGCCTGGGGAGCCGGCAAGCGGCTGCTTCCCAACCCATAAGACCCGTGGAGGATGTAGATCAAGCCCATCACGAGAATCGGCCCCAACCAGGTCGCGAGCATCTGGGCAATCTGTTGCTTTTTTGGACTCGCCCCCACCAAGTAACCGGACTTGAGGTCCAGCATCATGTCGCCCGCTTGCGCGATCGCAACACAGATCGCCGCGCCCACAATGATGCCGCTGACGATTAGCTCGTTGTCCGCCATGCCGCTGCCAATGAACATCAAGATCGTCACCGCGATCAGCGTCATTCCAGAAAGGGGATTCCAGTTGGTCCGCCCCAGACACTCGGAAACGATCACGCCCGCGACCCAGATCCATGCCGTCCCAAGCGCCGCCATGGCCGCCGCGCGGCCGAGCGTCATGCTCGGAACCGAGAGAAACGCCATGGCCATGAGCACCAGCCCGCCCGCGCCGATCATGCCGTAGAGCAGCTTGATTGGCAGTTCGTCCGATGTGGCCCCGGCGGCGCCCGCCTTCTGCTTCGCGGCATCCTGCATGGAACGAATCGCACTTGCCATGAGCGGCAGCGCCGCGACGATGCCGCCAATCGCCGCGCCGATCAGGATTCCGATCCCCAGCGGGCGGAACAGCGCACCGCGAAACGCATTGGGGACCGCGGCGCCGGCTGAAGCGGCCAGAGCCTGCACGTCCGGCGCCCCGAAATGGATCAGCAGCGGCGAAAGCAGCCAGTAGCACAGGAAACCGCCGAGTCCGAAGACCAATCCGCCGCGTCCAGAAAGAAACCCCACGCCAACGGTGAGCAGCGACAAGTAGAACGTCAAATTCAGGAACGCCGGCCAACCCATTCGGGCGCCGAGCGCGAAGTCCTCCGACCCGAGGAACTGCAAAACCAACACGTGAACAACGCCGGAGACGAGCGCGCCGCCCAGCAGAAACGCCGCCTTGCGCAAACCGGCTCCCGGCGATTTCAGAATGGCCGCCACGGCGATTCCGCCAGGGTAGGCCAGGCGGTTGAAGTCGATCATCTGCTTGCGCAGGGGAATGATGAACGCCAGGCCGATCAGCCCGCCCGAGATGCAGGCCAGAACCATCAAGGCGGCGCTGAACTCACTGACGCCTGGATACTGGCGATTCAGAATGAACAACGCCGGAACCGTGAACATCATGCCCGCCGATGCGCCGTTCACCGAGGAGGCTAGCGTTTGGTTGATGTTGTTCTCGACGATGCTGGTGCGCCGCAGCGCCCCGCGCAGCACACCCCAACCGAGGATCGCCGCCAGCTCCGAGCCTTCAATCGAGAAGCCGAGAATCAGCGAGGCGTAGCCGATCGAAATGCAGATGATCGATCCCAGGGCGTAGCCGACCAGAACCGCCGCCCAGGTCAGCTCCGGATAGGGACCGTGACGAACCGGTCCGTGCGGCGATGTGCTGGCATCAGCCATTTCTTTCGGACCAAGGCCCAGGAAGGTTCCGGCGCTATTGGGCGCCCCAAAAACCGGCTCTTGACTATATCAAATGGGGCCTTGAAGATTGCAGTTTTACGGCCCTTTTCTTGCCCCAAGTGGGCAAAAACTGCATGTTTCAGGCTGTTTCGGAGCTGGAACCTGCATTTTTCCCGGAAATGCGGCTCTTGGCCGAGTGAGAACATAAGGTGTTTGTTTTCTAATGGTTAAGTCGTCCAGAAGGTTCTTTCGTCAGCACGAATTGCAGTATTTTGCAGAAAACTGCAGGGTTTCGGCGATTTTGGCTTCTTGGAGACAGTTGCGGGGCACGGGGTAAGGCCCCTGGGGAGTTTCGAAGACTTCGGCTTTTTCGCTATTGCCCGGCTCGATGGCGGATCTTGCGTTAGCTGCCCGCCTCGCGGCTGCGAGCGGCCGGTCTTCCGCCTGGTGGTTCGTTCGCTTCGACCGGCTGAGAGCCGGCCGCTACTCTGAGTCTCGCCCTGCATTTGCCGCTCTTTTTTGTGAGAGGCGCCTCTTGCTCCCGTTGATCGAACCTCGACAGCCGCCCTCAAAAGGAGCGAAAAAACGGCCGCTAGCGGATGGTCTTCTTCCTCGTAGTTTTCTGGACGGACGCTATGTCGCCACGAATGGCGACACGGCACGCTGAAAGCGTGCGCCACGTCGGGCGACGCGCCCTCATTAGAGCTTGCGCCACTGGTGCGTCCGTCATTGACCGGCAAGAGTGCCGATCGCTACTGGGCCGAAGCCATCCGCGGGGGATGACCACAATGCGGAGAGCAACTCGAAACTGTCCAGGCCTGGAAACGGTCGTGTTGGTCCGGTGATCTGTTCCTTACCGGTTTTTCCACCCTTATCTTAGCAAGCGCCGTGCCTACCTTTGGCCTATTTCGGCGGTGCAGGTTACTGTAAGTGTTTGAAACGATGCAGCGTAAGTTTTTTTCGTTTTTACGTGACCGCTGGCGCTGGTTTTGTAAATTGCGTGGTTTTGTGACGGATTGAGCGAAGGACTGCGTGGAGGGTGTATTGGAATCGACAGACTGCCGCGGATTTGACAGATGGGAGGGACCAGCCGTTGGCAACGGCTGGTTTTGTTGCTCACTCCAAGCCCCGCAAGGCCGGAGTGCCGGCCTTGCGCCAAAAATGAGGCGCCCGGTCCGCGCGCGAGGCGGCCGGTCTTGGGGCCCACTCCAACCCCCGAACGACCGCCGCTAACGGCCGTTCCCCAGGAGCAGATTTCTGGGGGTGCGGGGACGCCGGGCCTCTGAGGCCCGGCCTATGTGAAATCAAACCACGTGGACGTGGCTGGCCGACCAGCGTCCTGGAAAGTCGTTGCCTGTCCCCGACTTTCCGTCCCGACTTTCCCCGCACATTTGCTCTCTTTGCGGCTCAAACGATCGTATTCGTTAGCAAAAGAGATTCAATGGTCTTTTTCTGTTTTGTTGTAAGTTGTTCATTTATAAGGGCTGGCTTTTTTCAATGAGAGTATTTGAGAGTCTGTGAGAGGCTTTCTGGCTTTTGGGTCCCGGCGAGGCCGTGGAATGGTTGTTCTCTCCTTTAAGTTGCAACTGAGTCATTGTTGGTTTTGTCGCTTTTAGGATAACAAGTCGATCTGGGGATTCCTTGCGGGCGGTGGGCAAGCCTGTTGAGAACAAAGGGACTATATTTACAATTTATCCGTGACTGAGTTGGGATGATTTGCGGTTCTGGGGGGGGGCGGTCTTTTGGGGCCAAAGTGGCGTGTGGGTAGCCGGTTCGGCCGTTGGGTGGGGAGTTCGCGGCTCGCGGCTGCTGCGGGCGATTCCGCAAAAGTTGATAATAAAACCCGGCGACTGTCCCCATCAGCCCCATCAGCCTGCGGTTCGCCGGGGCCTAACGCCGAGGTTCGGGAGCTGTCCCCGATCTCCCCCCGGGAGCTGTCCCCGATCTCCCCGATCTCCCGCGAGGGCAAGGACTGGGTGGTGGATATTGACATCGCCAAGTTCTTCGACCATGTCAATCACGACATTCTGATGCGAGGAATCGCGCAAGTGATTTCGGACAAAAGGATATTAAGATTGATAGGCCGGTATTTGAGGGCCGGGGTGCTGCTGAACGGGGTGCTGGTCAAGAGCGAGGAGGGCACGCCGCAAGGCGGGCCGCTGTCTCCTTTGCTGGCGAACATCTACCTGGATACACTGGATCGGGAACTGGAGAACCGGGGGCTGAGCTTCTGCCGATATGCCGACGACTGCAACATTTACGTGAGCAGCGAGGCGGCGGCGAAGCGGGTGCTGGCGGGGATCTGGAGCTGGATCGAGAAGCATCTGCGCCTGCAAGTGAACGAGGCGAAGAGCGGGGCGGGGCGGCCTTGGGAGCGGAAGTTTCTGGGGTTCCGCATCAACCGCCGAGGGCAGCGGGAAGTGGCGCCGCAAAGTGTCGAGCGGCTCAAGCAGAAGGTGCGGGAGATCTGGCGCAGTTGCCGCAGTGTCACGAGTCGGGACTTACGCGATGAGTGGCGGCGGTACGTGATCGGCTGGTGGGGATATTACCGGCTGGCCGAGGATCGGCGCGCGGTTTTTCGGCTGGAGGGCTGGATTCGGCGGCACATACGGAAGTGCTTCTGGCTGCGCTGGCACAGTGTGCGGGGTCGCTGCCGCGCCTTGCGGTGTTTGGGCGTGCCCGAGTGGATGCTGCGCTATGTGCCGACGCGTCGTGGCGCTTGGTTTGTCGCGGCGCGGGCGATGATGCATACAGCCTTGTCGAAACGCAATTTGCAGCGGTATGGATTCGTGATGCCATCGGATCTCGCGGCAAGCAGGTAAGCCGCTGGGTCCAACCGCCGGATACGGAAAACCGTACGTCCGGTGGTGTGGGAGGGTGCCGGGGCCCGATCCCCGTCACCCGACCCGATCGTCTCGCCTCGCCATCGGTGAGAAATGCGGGCTAAAACGGGCTAAAACCGGAACTTCAGTTGACCCGAGAAGCGCCGGCGGCCGGCGTACTGGACCGGAGTAGCCTCACTTTCCTTGCCGATTGCGTAGATGCGGTTGCCGATGTTTTCCAGGTTGAACTGTAGCTCGACCGACTTTCGTTCCGATTTCCAAACGGTCACACCGGTCCAGAAGTCAAATGTCCAGTGTTCGGGCAACCGAACCAGGCGTTCTGCGTCTTCCCCACCGCCCGAGAGAATGGGGTTGAAGGTGTGCAGCGAAGCAGCAGAGAAGCCCCTCGGCTCTTCGCCCCCCTGCTCAAGCTCCGCCGGAGTCCCGCTTCCGTAACCCACCGAAAAACCCATGAGAAAACCGCTCGGGTCGTGCCGGTAGCCGATTGAGGCGGCGCCGGTATGCCGCTGGTCAAACGCCGGCACGATTTTCTCTCCCGGCTGGGCCTCCTCAATGGCCAGACCTCCGGCGACGGGTCCGAAGAAGCTGGTGTTGATGTGGCTATAGTTGAGATATCCGAACAGACCGAGCCTGTCGAGCGGCTGCATTCGGAGGGAAAAGTCCGCTCCCCAGGTGCGCTCGCGGTCGAAGTTGACCGGAACAAACAGCCTGGTGTTCGATAACTCGGCGTTCTCAAATGCATTGCGGCCTTGGTGGTGAAAGCCCGCCATGTCCAGAACAATCTTGGGGTGAAGCCGTTGTTGAACGCCGAATTCAAAGTAGTGCTGGGTGAGCGAGCGTACCGGTCCGGGGTTGAAGACTTCTTCTTCCTCGTGGGCGTCGTCGTTTGATCGAAACACCGTCGGGCCGGCTGTCAGAAATGCCGCCGTCCGCCCGGTTTTGCCCTGTTCGCCAGGCAGCAGGGCGCCTGTTCCCAACGCGGAGCCGAGCTGGATGTACTCCAGTGGCGGTGGAACAAAATAGCGGTTGTAGATGGCGCGCACGACCGTGCCGGTTTTGGGAATGTGATAGCTGAGGCCGATGCGCGGGCTCCACAGATCTTCGGTAACCACAACGCTGTAGCGGTCATAGCGAATCCCGGCGTGAACCGTGAAGTTGCGGAACGGCGAGAACTGGTCTTGGATATAAAAACTGCCCTGCCCGCCCCGGCGGCGGCCCCGGAAATCAAGGGGCGGAAGGCCGGCTTCGCTGCGGATCACGGGAGGCAGCGCGGTCCCCAGAAAGGCGTCGGGCGAAAAGCTAATAGCCGGAGGACGCCGAAAGGGAAGCGCCGCGCGGGAAGCAAATGCCGCTTGTCCAACTTCGTCCTCGTGTTCGTCGGGCGAGTCACGGGGATCGAAGTGAAGGTCTTCGTTGAGGCTGTAAACTACGGCCTCAACACCGGTCTTGATCATGTGGCGCCCTTTGTTCACCAGCAGGTCGATTTTCGCCCCGGAAGTCCCCGTCCGCCGGAACGCGTTTCCGAGCGGCGTCACCGGGTCGGTGGTTCCCGCAAGCCGGTCGGAAACATAGCGGTTATAGAGTGATGTGGTGATCAAGGCGGTCGGCGAGAGCGTTCGCTGCCAGCGCAAAATCGTTGAGCCTTCCCGAGTCCGCCGCAGAGCGTCGCGGCCGGCGAGCAACTCCTCGGTCGTGTTGGGAAGCTCAAAGTTCGCCCCCGACGCGGAGACCGACAAGCTCAAGCGATCGTTGTCATCGGGGTTGTAGCCGAGCTTGAGGAAGCTCCGCGATCCGTAGCCGAGATCGTGAATTTCTCTCTGTTGCGCCGGATTGAGATAACGGCCGTCGCTGAAACCGGACGTAAAGGCGTAAAAGTCCCACTTCCTCCGTCCCATGCCGTATTCGAAAGCGGCGTTACGGGCCAAAATCGTTCCGCCTCCCAGAGTCGCGCTGCCCCCGTGGAAGTTCCGTCCCGATTTGGTAACAATGTCGAGCACGCCGCCGAGCCGGTTGCCGAACTCAGCGGCCATGCCGCCCGTGATGACATTTACCGACTCGATGACCTGGGGAGCGGAGCCTGGTGTGAAGTGCATGTTGGCGTTGTCGAGAAAGGCCACGCCGTCGATGAACTGATGAATCGAAAGCTCATTGCCCTTCAGGTGGATAAAGTTGTCGTGTCCAACGATCGCCCCGGGAACAAGCTGTGCTACCAGTCTGGGAATATCCCGTTGATGCGCGGCGGGCAGGCGGTCCAATTGGCTTCGACTCAAAGAGACGGCGGTCTGGGCTCGACTCGGGTCGAGCAACTCCACCGATCCGGTGACTTGAATCGTCTCGTGGTCAGCAACGGCGGGCCGAAGAAGGACGTCAAGATTGACGTGCTGCCGGGGCTCGAGTGACAGCGCTAGCTGTTCGGTGAGGTAGCCGTCCTTGGTAATCGATACCTGTAGCTGCCCAGGGGGCAAGTTGAGCACAGAAAACTCGCCATCGAGGCGCGAAAGGACCGAGTGATCGACGTGCATCGCGCGTCCCACTACCCGAATGGACGCTTGCTGGATCGGGTGGGCTGTCACAGCGTCTGTAACGGTTCCCACGATGGATTGTTGCGCGAAAGCGGCCGCCGCGCTCGCGGCCGAAAGGGCCAAAACCCGCAGCGCCCGACAGACAGCGCCACTTAGGGCCGGCAATCTAGTTTGCATTGTAAATTCCTCCCAACGATGAGAACGTGGAGACGACAACGCCCTGAGTGACGAAGAACACCAAGAGCGGCAGATAAAACCAGACCTTCGTGATTGCAGCCAGGGATTGCATGAGCAAAACCTCCTCCTCTTTCGCGCAAAAACCGTTGTAAGTTTGTGGCCCAACCGATTCCTTCCAAGGGAAGCGCCGGGGCTCGCACCGTGACATCGATGGATGCCTAGTGCGCGACTCGACTCGTTAGCTTCCTCGGTAGCACGACCCTCTCCGTGACCGCTGCTCGAGCCTCGATTGCGGGCGGGCGGTCAGAAACGACAGTTGGCCGTGCGGGGAAACTGAAGCCAAGATGTATGCCGCGAGCGCGGCTAGGCTTTGGGAGGAGGGGTTAAAGGCATGTAGCCGGGATCGATCCATGAGCCCGGGGGGCTCGAGGGCAAGGGTTGTTCGTCCGGCAGGTGCAACGCCGGCGCCGCGGCCGCTTGCAGGTACGGACGGTCTGAGGGGGCTGCTAGGTTGTCCCGCGCCTCGCCGCACGATGCCCACTGCGATGTGGTCCGACGGTTTTCCGAGCTTGCCGCCGGAGAAGCTTTGCCGGCCTTACGATGGCACGCTAGGTCTGACGAGCTATCCAGAGTGGCCTCGCTGTCGTGTTGGTGGCGCTTGCACTTGGTGGCACACGTACAAGCGTCCCCATGCAGGGCGCAAGCCGGCTGCGCGTCAACCGCCCACCGAAGAAATGATCCGGCCGGCAGAAGACCCGCGCACACGACCAGCGCCGTGAGAATCCGAGCCAGACTACGAAACCGTCCCATCTGATCGTTCACTTCGCCCGAGAGCGACGAGGAGTTACGGGGGAGCGCGTTTGCCAACTGGCTTAGAGATGAGGGACAGCCACCGAACTCAAGGATTTCCATTCGCCTACAGTATACGCCCGCGCCGCTGGTAAGCTGTTCTCAAGCCACCGGGCTCCAGAGCAGACTGAGGGTGTCGCAATTTTTAGGCGAAAGGCGACACCTCCCGTCTCGCAAAAACCCGCCAGAGGCGCTGATTTGGCCGGAATCAACCAACTCGGGCGAACTCTGGGCAGCAGGCGTGAGGTATCCTCTCCATAGGGAGTCCGCGGAGATCCGGATTGCGCAGGGGAGTTGTGAGGTGAAAGGTTTTGGGATTGATGAGCTGTCTTAGCGTTCAGACACGGATCAGCATAGGCGTTTTAGCTTTTCTTGTGATCTCTCCGGCGACCGCCGCCGACTTTGCTGAGACCGCCAGGAAGGCCCAGGCCGCGTACGCCGCCGCGCAACGCGAGTGGCAGATTGGGTT
Source organism: Bryobacterales bacterium (assembly GCA_965226185.1). Lineage (GTDB taxonomy): Bacteria > Acidobacteriota > Terriglobia > Bryobacterales > UBA6623 > CBDCYS01. Next base: position 968,708 of record CBDDCT010000006.1, on the reverse strand, counting down.
GGCGGCATTAGCGGTCGAGCAACGTCCAGAGTTTGAAGCGATCGCCAAGGCCCAGAGAGACCTGCAAGTGGCCTATATCGAGCGCAGGACGTCCCGGTTTGAGTACCTGATGGCTGAGGATCCCTCGCGCATTGTGCTCACCGAGGGCCTGTCTCCATTCATCAATTTTGACTGGACGGATGAAGATACGCAGACCCTCCGAGAAGCCGATCCCGCGGCACTGGACGTGAAGGTTGCGGCGCTGAGGAAGAGCAACGACGATCAACGGGACTGGTCGAGCTTTCGAGAGTACTTTCGCAATACATTGTTGAAAAGCAAAGAATACCAAGCGCTTTTCAGCGCATTCATGGAGAAGCAAAAAGCAGTGGAAGCACTCCTCGACGCATACAAAACGGAAGCGATCGCGAAATAATGTCCCGGACACCTATACGGCCCAGCAGCAGCAAGCCCACCGTTTTTTACTCTAAGACCCAAGGCGGTGGGTTTGCCGGTCGAGATTCGGTCGTTTGAGGTTGGCAAGCTCGGAGACCCGGAGTCCCGTGTCGAGAAGGACAACCCTGTGTTGGATACATTCACAAAGCGATGCGTCGTCTGGCCCACAACAAGGGGCCCTGGGTGGCCATATCCCCCTGACCCGTTTTGAAACAGCTCTTGCGCCAGCTCTTCATCGTGTCACCTGAATTATGCACTGCGGCGTGGACCTGAGGAGGGCTGAGCCGCAAGGGACCATTGGGAACCCCCGAAAACATGGGGTAAAAAGGTAGGCTGGCAAAGATACCAGCTTCGCCAGCCAACCCCAAGGAGGTCACCCACATGGTTACCAGACGAAAACAGCATAGCTCCCAAAGGCCCGTCCAACAAGGCCCAGCCGTGACGGCCTCGCAGCCCAATAAAATCGGGGCTTCGACGCCTTACCACTTCCGCGGCAGGAAGCCGACTCCCTACGGCGGCTTGCTGCCGGTGGTCGGGAGGGCGCTGATCTGAGAGCCTGGCTATGCGCTATGCATAAAATTTTATGCACTAGCCGTAACGCACTGGAAACACGTCACTTCCGAGCGAGGTTTTGACGACGCGGATTCTGGGCGGGAAGGGAAACCGGACACGGAGAAGCCAAAAGGCCAGTTGCCGAGCTACCACTACCACCTCACGACGACCGCCAACCCGCTACGAACGCAGCCACACTCGCAAAGTGAATCTGTGCATAATTCAGGTGTCACTGTGTTGTTGGGTCATCGTTTCTTCTCCTTTGTGATGGATTGTCTTTGAATCACATCCATCGTGGAAACAAACGATGACCTCCGTCAAGCGGCCAGAATATTCTACAGAAAAATTGTTACAGAACCCATTCTGGGTGTCTGCTCGGCTTATACTTAGCATGGAAAGGATCTCGTTATGATTACCCTCACCCGCCGTGATCTCATTCGCCTCGCCGCGGGCGCCACCCCCTTCCTCGCAACCGGGAGGGCTCAGGCCAAAGAGCCGCCCCCCTGGGGGCCCGGCATCAAGATCTCGCTGCAAATCCCCAATAGCTATGGAGACGACTATCTGAGGTTCGCCAAGCAGATGGGCGTCGAGTACGTCTCGATCGGCGGCCGCAACACTTCCTACGAATACTTCGCCTCGCACAAGCGCCGCGTCGAGGCGGCCGGTCTGAAGATCGCCAACATGGGCGACAGCAGCGTCCACAACATGCCCCAAGTCACGCTCGGGCTGGCGGGACGCGACGAGAAGATCGAGGAGTACAAACGCTACATCCGCAACATTGGCAAGGCGGGCATCCACTACACGACCTACGCCCACATGGGTAACGGCATCTGGAGCTCGGAGCGCGAGACGACCCGCGGCGGCGCCTCCGCGCGGGCCTTCCACCAGTCCACGGCCAAAGGCCACTGGGCCGGCGAAGTGTTCGAAAACCCGCTCTCGCACGGGCGCAAGTTCTCGAAAGAAGAACTGTGGGAGAACTGGGAATACTTCATCAAGCAAGTCGTTCCGGTGGCCGAAGAGGCTGGGGTGCGGATCGGCGTGCATCCGGACGACCCCCCGGTCCCAGAGCTGGCTGGTGTTCCCCGGCACATGTTCGGCACCTTTGACGGCTACGTGAAGGCCTTCGAGATCGCGAACAGTCCCAACGTTGGGATCTGCCTCTGCTGCGGGACCTGGATGGAAGGTGGCGCGCACACAGGCAAAAACGTCCTCGATGCCGCCCGCGAGTTCGCCAAGATGGACAAGCTCTGGAAAATTCACTTCCGCAACGTCACCGGGCCGATTCCGGATTTCGTCGAAACCTACGTCGACGACGGCTATACCGACATGAAGCAGCTCATGCGCACGCTGGTGGATGTCGATTTCCGCGGGATCCTGATCGCGGACCATGTTCCGAGGATGGAAGGAGACCGGAAGACCGGGTGGGCCTTTAGCATCGGGTACATCAAGGCGCTCTACGAGATGGCGAAGGAAGAACGAGGCCGGGCCTGAAGAGCCGTTTCTTTGGCATTTTCGCCGCTTGCATTGTCAAGTCCCCAGGAGGAACGAACCATGCAGTCCGATTCAGCACGCCGGGGATTCATGAAGCGGTTATTGACATGGGGAGGCGGCGCAACGGCGGCGGCGCTGGGAGCCCGCCCGGCCATGGCCCAAACAGAACCGGCCGACGGCCCTAACCCGAGCGGGCTCAGCCAACTCTACCGGGCACGCTCCGGACGCAGGCGCAGGCAATCAAGCTGGAATCGCACGGGAGCGAACGCCGACCGCTATAGGGTCGAGCCCGGCGCGACGCACACACTGGCCGACATTCAGGGGGCGGGTTGTGTCCGCCATATCTGGATCACTATTAACTCGCCGGAGCAGGACTACCTGCGCAAACTAGTATTGCGAGCCTATTGGGACGGCAGCGGCCAGCCCAGCATTGAGACGCCGGTCGGCGACTTCTTCGGGGTCGGGCACGGCCGCGTGTCTAACTATTGGTCCCTGCCGCTCAACATGGTTACCGGCGGGCGGCCCGAGAGCCAGAGCCGCGCGGCAATGAACTGTTTCTTTCCGATGCCTTTCGCACGGGGCGCCCGGATCACGGTCGAGAACCAGGGCGAAGAGCCAGTGGGCGCGCTGTATTACTACGTTGACTATGAGAGCTACGACAGCTTGGCGAACGACGCTCTGCGATTCCACGCCTGGTGGCGGCGAGAGAATCCGACTCCGCCGCGGATGGACCTCACGGACCGCTCCCACAACTTCCCGAGGACGAACGAGCTCATCAATCTTGACGGGCGCGACAACTACTTGATCCTCGACGCCGAAGGCCGCGGACATTTCGTGGGCTGCGTTCTCTCGATCGACCACGTTAATCCGATCCCCAACTTCGGCTGGTTCGGCGAGGGAGACGACTTCTTCTGGATTGACGGAGAGGAGAAGCCCTCACTGATGGGAACGGGCACGGAGGACTACTTCTGCCAGGCTTGGGGATATCCAGGCGGCTTCAACTCCATGCCTTATCACGGGATCTCCTATCCCGTGAATCCGCCGGAAGGGCCGACCCGATACTCGGGCAAATGGACCATGTTCCGATTCCACGTGGAAGACCCGATTATGTTCAATCGGTCGCTGCGGTTCTCGATCGAGCACGGGCACGCCAATGTCCACGCGAGCGATTACTCTTCGGTCGCCTATTGGTATCAGACGCTGCCGCACAAACCGTTTCCGAAACTGCCCGCGGCGAATGAACGGCTGCCCATTCCAGACGGCGAGAGCCTGCGGAAATATTGGAAGACGTTTTAGCCCGCGCCAGAGCGAAACCGCTGTTGGCTCTGCCGCCGTTCACTGTCAGTAGCGAAGCCAGGTCTGCTCGATAGTCCGTTGCTCTACGCCGGGGCGAGAGTAGTCGCACACTCCGCCAGGAAAGATGCCTCTCAGCCGTGCGAGTTGGCCTTCGGTTAGAGGCTTTTGATAGTCCCGCGGGTCCAGCGGCTTCAATTCGCACTTCAAAACATCATTCGCGAGCGGCGCTCCGCCCGCGATACGAGGATCTCCATGAGCGGGGTACAACTCGTTGCAGCGCGCGGGGCCGTCGAAGCTTGCCGGTTCTGTAACCTTCTCGCCGCCCGGCGTCCAGCAGGCATCCGCCAGCTCAACAGGCTTGTTGCGGGCGATTTTTTCGCGCACGCTGGTGCTGGAGTCATCTTTTTCGATGTTGTCCAGCCACTCGTCGATTAGCCGGACGAGATTGACGTCCGCTTCGTAGTTCGTCAGGATCACTCGATTGTCAGAGCGGCCGTTGGCGTCTCTCAAGCGAGCCCCCAGGGCGAACGATCGCACCCTATCGTGAATATTCCCGTCAGGGTCCAGATAGCGGCGGCCATCAATGATCGGGATTTCGTTTAAAGAGCCACCCCCTGAATTCACCCGGCCTGTTCGATAGGCGATTTGCAGCGCCGTCGGGTCGGCGACGGAACGGGTCGAAACAATGGATCCGTCAGCATCATAACCCCCGATGGTTTTATTCAGCTCTAGAAACTGCTCGGCGGAAATCCGGCCGGCGTTGAAAGCACGCAAGCTGTACTGTACGCCCACATTGTCGAGAGTTCGCCGCGCAAAGCCGCTGCGAGGATCGCGGCCATACACATTCACCTGGTTGTCGTGCAAGCCACAGCGACCGCCGTCGGGGCTGGCCTCGGCGTCATAGACCTGATCCTTCGGAATCACGGCGTCACAACTGCCGGGCTGAAGCCAACCGGGAGAAAAATTCACCTTCATCCAGCTTTCGCAGGTGCGCCATGTGGCAAAGCCGGATACCGCCGTCTTCTGATCGCCGCTCCAAGGGTGCTCGCTCTTCTCGAAAGCGTGCGCCAGCAGAGAGCAATCAGTAACCGGCGGCACGAGGGTAACAATGTCGGGATAGCTGGCGGTTGGCGTTATGCCGTCCAGCAGTCCAGGGTAGTTCTGCGCAATCAGGTGCTGCTGCATCGAGCCGCCCGAGCCGCCGGCTCCAATCGTATGGATCGGGACGCCGAAGCTCTCGATGAAATGCTCCTTCACCATCATGAGCGTCTCCGCTGAGATCACGTCGTCGCAGTTGTTGCCGAAAACGTTGAGTGACGAGGCGGCGACGGCGTAACCGTTGGAAAGCGAGGCTGGGTCCAGGGCGGAGCTCACTCTGCCCTGGCGATATCCCGCCCGGCAGCCGCCGCCAAAGCGATAGACCAAGCGTCCATTCCAACTCACGCTTGCCGTCCACGGGTCCGGCGGAGACCGGCCCGGTTCATGAAGAAACGCGATCTGATAGATGGCGCGGTTGATCGTGCCGGTCTCGCGGCGAACGATATAGTCCACCGTGTTCCCCGTTGTCGTTGTTGTGCGGGCCAGATCGGCGGGTCGCGGCGCGGACGGGTCAAATACCTTGAACTCGCGAGGGATAGCCCGCCGCGCACTCGCGCCATCCTCAACCGGCGGAGGGTCCGTTGACTTGTAGTAGTAATCGACCCGCGTTCCTGCCGTGCAATCGGCATCGAGCGGCGCACCCAGACCCGCCCGTTCCGTCTGGCAAAGAAACGGAGCCTGGTGCGGACCCGAAAACACGGGCCCGGCGAGCTGATAGTTCACCAGCTCGAGCCGCGTCCGCTGACTGCCCGCCTTCACCTCCAGGGTATTGCCGCCGAGCTTGAGTCCTTCGAGTCTGCCGATGAGGCTAGCGGGCTCCCGGCCCGGGTGAAAAGATCCACTGACGTCCTGCCCGTTGAGGTTCACGCTCACGGATTCCGTCGCTGGCCCGGAAATCTCGATCAGGGCGTTGCCTCCGGTCACCATGTCCGGCCTGCCCGACAGGGTCTTAACGCTCAATCCCTCGGCGGCATTCGCCGATGTCGCCCCAAGCGCCAGCCAGCAGACCCATGCCGGCGGGAGAAATCCCGAACTCCTCGTCAATCGCATATGATTCCCTCGTTTCCGCCTGGCTTTCGATCAGGGCATTGAGACGCAGGCTACTGGCCTAGAAGAACGACTATGCCATTACCTGGGAAACCATGGGTTGCGAGCGAGAGCGGCCGGGTGGCGAGATTTTAGACCGCGATCGCTCTACAGGTGATTCGCCAGAAAGGGCAGCCCTCGCTTCCCATGGAAGCTATGCTCGCCGGCGAAGACCTCCTGCCCGGCAAGTTCGGCTTTACCGAACACGGCGTAAACCTTCTTTACTCTCTCGAAACTCTCCCGGCTCGCCTCCACTGGAAAGATGCGGTCCTGATCGCCGGACTCGACGAATAACGGCCGCGGGGCAATCAGTCCCGCGACATCGTACATCTCGCACCACTGCAAGATACCCGGAACGTAGTTATCAATGCAGTGCGAGATGCTGAGAATACTGTCATGGAAGGTGTTGAGGTATCCGCTGATAAACGCCGCCTTGAGGCGCGGCTCGAGGGCGCAGGCGAAGGTGGTGATGGTCCCGCCGCCGGAGATGCCCATGCAGCCGGCGCGCTCCGAGTCCAGCTCATCGCGCGTCTCGATCCAATCCATCGTTCGCATCACGTCGTAAACCCGCCAGGCGATCATCGTCTCCCCTAGCAGCAGCGCCGCGCCAGCCGCCGGCCGGCACGACGCCGTGCCCAGCTTTTGCGCCTTGGCTCTCGGATCGCGGCGGCACCCGAACCCCACCTGTTCAATCGCCACCGCGGCCATGCCGTGTTCGGCACACTGGATGGCGAAGTCGTGCTGGTAGCCCTCTTTGTCGAGACGGTCTTGTCCCTTGTCATCGATGCCAACGATATCGTCTACGCCGCGGCCATGCCCCGGCAGACAGATCACCGTGGGGTGCGGCGCCGCGGCCGAGCGCGGGGTCAGGAGATAGCCGAGAACAAAAAGCCCCGGCCTGCTTTCGAAAACGAACTTTTCGCGCCGATAATTCGGAAAGTCACGTACTTCCAGCGTCTGTGACTTGAGCGCTGCCTTGTTCGACGGGAATCCGCCGATCAGCTCGGTCACTTTGACGCGAAGCTCTCTTTGCCAGCGCCGCGCCTCTCGAGGCTTGGAGGCTCGGAAGGTCATCCGTAGCGGGGCGTCCTCGTAGCGGTAGCGCGCCCAAAGGACTGGGTCAAAGGCCGCTGTCTCTACACGCTCCTCGAAACCGTCGAGCGCCCCCGTGTAGACCGGCTCCGCAGCCGCGCCCGCGGCGGGGGCCAAGGCCGCGCTCATTCCGGCCAGCCCGAGTTCACGACGAGTAAGCTTCCGCGACATGCCCACAGTGTAGCGAGCGCGAAAGCATCCCGCCACCAGCTTTCGATGTCTGACACCTCCTCCAGCCCTAGCCCCAATACTCGTCACTTAGCAGCCCCACAGACGGTTTTTGTTCCATGGCGTGTGGTCTTGTTTTGGGCGCCGCTGAACGCCCGCCGCACATTCGCTCGCGGCGGAGACGCAGCGGCCGGTCTGCTCCGGCGCCCCTTCAGGGCTCACCCTGGAGGGTATTCCTACCCAGGGTTCCGCTTCGCTCCACCCATGGGCTACGAACCCCAGGACGGCGGCGGTTGCTTCACCGGCGGCGTACTGATAGCTTTGTGACAGAGCAGAGAGACCGAGATCGATTGACCGGACTCTCGCCAGGAGGGCAAAATGACTCCCCATTCGACCCGCCGACTCTTCCTCGGGGCGGCCGCGTTTGCAACGGCCAGCTCCGCGACCCGCAGCCCCTCAAAAACAGCCGGCAAACCAGCAATCCTCGGTGGCGATGCTGTTCGCCGCGAACCCTTTCCGCAATGGCCTGTCGTCGAAGACAACGACGAGGCGGCCTTGCTGGAAACGCTGCGGTCGAAAATATGGTACCGGCGGCGCGGCCACCATGTCAGCGACTTCGAAAGCAGTTGGAAAAAGAAGCTCGGGGCGCAACACTGTTTGGCGACTTCCAGCGGCACGGCGGCGCTCATCACCGCGCTGGCGGCTCTCGATGTCGGACCGAAGGATGAAGTGATCGTCCCTCCCTACACCTTCATCGCCACGGTCAACGCGGTTCTGATGCACCACGCAATGCCTGTGTTCGTCGACTCCGACCCGGAAACATTCCAGATCGACGCCGGCAAAATCGAGGCGGCCATCACTCCCCGCACCCGCTGCCTCCTGCCGGTTCACCTAGGGGGCTCGGCGGCTGACATGGATCAGATCCTGGCCATGGGGAAAAGGCACGGCATCCCCGTCTTGGAGGACGCCTGCCAAGCGCATCTCGGCGAGTGGCGCGGGCGCAAGCTCAGCACGCTCGGCGATCTGGGCTGCTTCAGCTTTCAGGCATCGAAGAATCTGAACTGCGGCGAGGGTGGCGCGCTCATAACGAACGATCCGAAGCTCCACGCTCGGGCCGACGCTTTTCACAACAACAGCAGCGGCTTGACGGAATCCTCGAAATCATTCAACGATGACCCGAACGTGCGGGTCGGAAGCTGTAATTTGCGCATGACCGAATTTCAGGGAGCGCTGCTGCTTTCGCAGATGGAAAGAATTGAAACGCAGGCCCGTCTCCGTACCGCCAACGCCAAGCGGCTTACGGCTCTGCTGCATGAAATTCCCGGCATCTCGCCGGCAAAGATGTACGAGGGATGCACCCGCAACGCCTATCACTTGTACATGTTCCGGTACGACAAAACTCAGTTTCAGGGGCTAGCCCGCTCGCGATTCTTGGCGGCCCTCAAAGCCGAAGGCGTACCTTGTTCAGGCGGCTATCGCCCGCTGAACAAAGATCCCTTTTTACGAAACACCTTCGCCTCGCGCTCGTTCCGCGCCATCTACTCGAAGCAAGAAATCGAGCAGTGGGAAGAGCGCAATTCCTGCCCGCGCAATGACCAACTTTGCGATGAAGGAGTATGGCTGAGCCAGGCCATGCTATTAGGTTCCCCAGCCGATACCGGGCAAATCGCGGCCGCCGTCGCGAAGATCCACCAACACTCGGAAGCGCTCCGCCAAGCCTAGCCCGCGTTTCTCGCCACCTGACGGCCGGGGCACGCGACGGAGCGCCATTCTTTCGTTGCGCTTGCTCGCCGTGTTCCGCGCCGCCTGGCGCCGCGGCTCGGTAACGTCTGCCAGCGTCAACTAGCGCGCGCCTCGTGCTGACCTCTCTCTCACGCGCCTTGCCAGGCGCATTCTCTTCCCCGCACTCTGACTGAAGCGTTGGAGGTACTACAACCTCGCCGAGGGTACTGCTTACAAAATTGAAGCTCCCGTGTCATGTGTTTTCCCTACCCCTTACCCCACACTCATAAACACAGACATATTCACCAAGATCAGCAGGAACCTGCGTTGACTCACTGATTCAACCAGGGACCTGACAAGGAGCTGGGAATGCGCAACCTTTTGAAAAATCGAACTTTTGCCTTCGTAATGATTCTTTCCTTAACCGCCGCTGCCGCGATCACGCCGGCGAGAGCGGCCGACCCGTTTCGCGAAGCGGTCGAGACGAAAGCGGCCGCGGTCTACAGTCCCACCGAAACGCGGTATATTTCCACGCTGCCGGAAAGTCTTACGAAAGTCTCGAAGCGCCGCTGGAAGAAGGCCTGGATTGCTTCTTGGGTCGCTTTTGCCGCTGTGAACCTGTTGGACGCTCATTCTTCAGCGGGCCGGCGCGAGCTGAACCCGCTACTGCGTAACAGCGATGGAACCTTCAGTGCCCGCAAAGCCGCTCTCATCAAGTCGGCCCTCGGTGGCGGATTTTTCGCCGTCCAATGGTGGATCGCCCGCAAGAATCCGCACACGAACCACTACAAGGCATTTACGATGGCAACCGGCGCCGCCGCTGCTGGGCTTGGGGTGGTCGCGGCCCGAAATTACGGAGTGAGCAAAATCGCGCAACAGGACCTGACCGCGGCGGCACATCCGTATCTGAGGTCCGCAACGGTCACGAAGCGGTAGGGACTGACTTAGACATCTGCATTCTGGTGGGGAAGCAACGCAGTCCGAGGGGAGCCGCCATCGACCTGGAGCGGCCCCCCTGTGATCGGACCTCCCGGAGCCCCGACCATCAGTACCTATGTCAACCATTTCTGCGCAACGCTGGCAGGGATCTCTCAAGCGGTCGCGCGGATCAGATCCAGCTCGGGCAGCACGACGGTTTCACGAAGCTTGAACGCCAACGCGATTACCCGCTTGCCGAATCCCGTCAAATGGTAACGGTAACTGCGCGCGATCTTGCAAATCAACCCATGCACCCGCAAGCGCTTCAACAAACGACTCACTTGTCCGCTGGTGCGGCCCGGCAACTGCGCCCGCAGTTCGCCGTTCGTCATGCCTCGCAGTTGAAACTCTCCGCGGGCGATCACCTTCAACACCCGCTCGTCCTCCTCGTCGAAAAAGTGAACCCCGCGGTAGTTGCGCGCCGCCTGACGCACCGACCGCACCAGCTTGTGCAACCGCCGGCCCGCCACGCGGCGGTCCTCGATCGCCGATATGAACTCCAAATATCGGCCGTTGACCGCCGCCAGCAGTCCTCGCAACGCAGCCAGCGAGTAGATTGTCTTCTTCACCGACGCGCGGCGACGCACCGTCGTCCCGTCGCCGATTCAGCCAGCCGCCGTATGCGGCGAGCTTTTGGCAAAGCCCTGAATACGCGGAGCATCTGGATGTATTCATGTGGCTCATGTGTGCGGCAGCGATCGGCTATGTAGTATTCGCTTTGGGTCACGCAATGACCGTGACTCGCTATCTCCGAGCTCAAATTCCTCTGTATGCTTTGGTCGCGGGCACGCTGACGCTCGCCTGCATTTGGTTCGTTCCAGACAGTGGCATGAAGGGAGCGGCTCTGGCGCTAGTGATCGCAAGGGTTGTTCAAGGAGCTGGGAGCCTCGGACTCGTCACACACGCACTTGTCAATGGAAGCGAACCCCACACGGCAAAATAACCTGCGATATTGCGAGATATGGGCTGTTTAGTTGACTCCAGTAACCACCAGATATGCTGTCCACGGCGGCAGGCCCCGCCAAAGACGCGGCATTGAAGACGCGCACACTCGAGGCCCGTGCGCGCCCAGGCGCCCGCGGGGCTGATGGGTTTCGATGTAGGCGGCCACTTCGGCTTCCATGGCCTTGAGGAGCATCTGAAGTGCTCCTTGACGCAGCACTTCATCCAAGGGAGAGCGTTTCTCTCCATCCATGAGTTGGGGGTTGAGTTGACTTGCTGCTCTCAGCAGCTTCACACTGGCTCATGGCGTATCCTCCTTGTTCCGTTCCACCTGAATTATGCACTGCGGCGTGGACCTGAGGAGGGCTGAGCCGCAAGGGACCATTGGGAACCCCCGAAAACATGGGGTAAAAAGGTAGGCTGGCAAAGATCCCAGCTTCGCCAGCCAACCCCAAGGAGGTCACCCACATGGTTACCAGACGAAAACAGCATAGCTCCCAAAGGCCCGTCCAACAAGGCCCAGCCGTGACGGCCTCGCGACCCAATAAAATCGGGGCTTCGACGCCTTACCACTTCCGCGGCAAGAAGCCGACTCCCTACGGCGGCTTTCTGCCGGTGGTCGGGAGGGCGCTGATCTGAGAGCCTGGCTATGCGCTATGCATAAAATTTTATGCACTAGCCGTAACGCACTGGAAACACGTCACTTCCGAGCGAGGTTTTGACGACGCGGAATCTGGGCGGGAAGGGAAACCGGGGACGGAGAAGCCAAAAGACCAGTTGCCGAGCTACCACCTCACGACGACCGCCAACCCGCTACGAACGCAGCCACACTCGCAAAGTGAATCTGTGCATAATTCAGGTTCCAGGAAACGATTGAATTGATTCCTCAATCGTCAGGATACGCCGCCTTCCCTCAGCCGCTCATCCACAACTTTTGGTTATATCTCTTTGGACCCGCCCCTACCCCCGAAGGGCCGTTCTGCAACGGCCCTTCGCCAAGCCTTGGTTCTGGCAAGGTTCCCGGTGCTGTGTTTTGCGTTCTTGCGGAATGCTCTCTTTTGGCGTCGCGCGGCCATTTGTATGCTTCTGTATTCATGCTAGAAGGCGTGGGGGAGGTCTCGGGAGCCGGCGGGGGTGCTGGGGACTCCAAACCGCTATGGATATTGGGTTTAAGTTTTTTGGAAATCCGTGACTGGATTGAGCGAGTAGGGGGGTTTTGTTCGTGGAGGAGGGGTTTGTAGTTTTGGGGGGCTGGGGGAAATTGGGTTCGTTTTTTCGTTTTTGCGTGTTTTCAGGGGTTGGGCGGCGATTTGGGTTCGTTTTTTCGTTTTTGGCGAAACTCTTAGGAAATAAAGACTTCATCAACGATCTAGAGTCAAAGAACCAAGCCGGCCTGAAGATCCGTCGTACCGGCCGGCCGCCAAAGAAAGATGTGACAACCACGACTGCACGAGCCGCCCATGCATCATAATTGAGGCTGTCCCGGTTCCTCGTTTCCTTTAAGTGGAGAAGACCATCGCGAAAACTTCGGTGGAAGGCTGAACGGGTTACGGTCAGGAATATCCAGCCGAATGAACGAGGGTCTGGATGCGAGCTCCGCAAACGCCAGATCATTGTTTCGTCAAACCTGGATGGCTGCCCGAACCTCCCGCACCAAAGACGACGGCGTGTGTGTCAGCTTCGAGAAAGATGGACCCGGTCGGCGACCGTGTCCAGTATGATACCCAAAGCCGTAGTCAATTGGGTAAAGCCGAAGTCAATTGGGTATCGCGCCGCCCCACACTGGATGGGCTAGGCTACGAAGGCCGTCTGGAGGATGATCGTGGAGTTACTCGAGAACGTCAGCGCCCCACTCGGAGTTATTGGAATAGCAGTTATCGTCTACGGAGTCGTTTGCAGCCTCTTACGGTTTGTCGTGTCGGAACTCAAGGCCCTGCGCGGGGAGGACGTGTTGTCTCAACGCGACCACTTGAGAGGCCTCCTCGGTTATTACCTCCTTTTGGGCCTGGAGTTCTTGATCGCCGCCGACATCGTGGAATCGATCGTCTCGCCGGAGAGAGGAGAGCTGATTAACCTCGCAATCGTTGTCGCAATTCGGACGGTAATTAGCTTTTCGCTCAACTGGGAACTCGCGGAGCACGCCAAACGCCGCAAGTAAGGGACGACCCGGCAAGAACACCCCGGCCTTCTGAGTGTCCGTCAACCGGATCGCTGCTCATCAGCGTGACTCTGCACGATCTCCAGCGACAGCCGTGAGTCCTGGACAAGCAGCGCCGAGGCCAAGACCACCGCAGCCACGCCCACCGTCGCCAGCAGGTAGCCGGTCAGCCCTACCTGCTCTGGGAAACGCTCGCCTAACGCGCCGACCAGCGAGGCTAGGGAAAAACACACCAAGCTTAGGTAGAGACTGTTTAGCGCGTCGCGCAGCAGCCGAGAGCGGCGCAACTCGCGCTTTACCCGGCCCGTCTGCCTCCCGCATTCCTCCGGCGAGAGGTTCAGGATCTCGTTCTTGACGTTGATAAACCGACTGGAGGTTGAGAGGATTAGCAGCCCGACTCCGGATAGAAACGAAAAAGGCGCCAGCGCAGGTCCGATTGATTCCATGGATCATCTCAAGAGTAGAGTCGCGCCGGTTCCCAAGAGAACTGCGCGCTCAGGTGATGATATCAGCTTCTTTCCCAATCGAAGGATGAGCCTGCAGGCGTGGCTGACGACGTTGGATCAGAGTCTGTGCGCAGGCCGCCGGCCACCATCAGCGTCACATCGCCGCCGGTGTAGCCCACGAAATTGACTCGCCACTTGGAGTGATCCTGATCGGGAACATGGCGGCTAGGTGAAGACACAGGGCATGATCTGTGGTACCTCAAGCCCAAGGCAGGCGGATCGGGTGCTCAAGGCGCCGCAAATGGCGAATTCGGGCTCGTCCCCGAACGCCTCCCGAACACCTCCGAGTCCATCCCGCGAAATTTTTCCGGGAAAACCTGGTGTTTCTTACAGTTGTCACAATCACTTGTTGCCGATAGAATGTTTGCTCGGTCGGCAACGGATTATTCCACTCTAATCCGCCAGGAGGAAGAGCATGAGCGAGCAGAACGGCGAGGGCGGTTCGTCCCCGCGTCTAGCATGGCTCAAGGTCCTTGAAGCCGACGAACTCGGGGAAGGACGCGTCAAGCCGGTTACTTGCGAGCACACGACCGTGTGCATGACGCGCTTCGGCGGCCAGTACGCCGCCCTCGATAACAAGTGCCCTCATCAGGGAGGCCCGCTCGGCGAGGGCTCCATCGAAAACGGCCTGCTGCGCTGCCCCTGGCACGGCTGGGACTTCGATCCCGTCACCGGCAGGCCCCCGGGCTACGACGACGGCGTACAAACCTACCCGGTCGAAGAGCGTAAAGACGGTATTTACGTCGGGTTCGAACAAGAGGCGCCGCATCAGCGAACCGCCTCTGACTTGATGATCGAAACGATGGTGAACTGGGGCGTGCGTCACGTCTTCGGCATGGTCGGGCATTCGAACCTAGGTCTGGCCGACGGGCTACGCATCCAGGAAGAAAACGGCAATCTGCGCTTCTATGGAATTCGTCACGAGGGCGCCGCAGCCTTTGCGGCTTCGGCCTACGGCAAGTTGACCGGACGTCCCGCGGCCTGCTTTTCGATTGCCGGTCCCGGCGCAACGAACCTGCTCACCGGCCTGTGGGACGCCAACGTGGATCGCTCCCCCGTGCTCGCCCTGACCGGACAAGTCGACACGCAGGTGCTCGGCCCCGGCGCTTTCCAGGAAATCGATCTTCAAGCCGCCTACGGAAAAGTGGCGCAGTGGAGCCAGCCGGTGCTGCACAGCAGCAAGCACGCCGAGCTGATGAACCTGGCCTGCAAGAGCGCCATTCTAAATCGCGGAGTCTCGCACCTGATCTTTCCCGATGAGGTGCAGAACCTGCCAGTTGCCGAAGGAGTGCAAGCAGGCGGTCCAAAAGGCCGAATCACAGCTCGCGAGATCGCACCGCCCGCGGACTCGCTGGAGCAGGCGCTGCGACTTCTGCGGGAGGCAAAGAGGCCCGCGATCATCGTCGGCCACGGCGCACGCTTCCATATGGGTCGGGTCATCGAGCTGGCCGAGCGCCTGCACGCACCGGTCATCACGACCTTCAAAGGTAAAGGTCTGATCCCCGACTCGCACCCGCTTGCCGGCGGCGTGCTGGGCCGTAGCGGGACTCCCGTCGCGAGTTGGGTGATGAACGAGTCCGACCTGCTCGTGGTTTTCGGCGCCAGCTTCAGCAATCACACCGGGATTACGCCGAAGAAACCGACGATACAGGTCGATTTCGACGCCATGACGCTCGGGAAGTTCCATGCCGTTGACGTTCCCGTGTGGGGAGAAATCGGGGTCACCGCCCAAGCGATGCTTGACGGCCTCGGCGAGCGGGTTGCGGCAACCGACCAACGTGCCGACGTGGCGAAGCGTTGGGAGATTTGGCGCGCTGAGAAGAAGAGCCGCGAAGCCGACGACCAGGGCCGCGGCCTAAACTCCGCCACGGTCTTCGCCGCGTTGACACGCCTCGTCCCCGAAAACGCCATCGTGGCAGTCGACGTCGGCAATAACACCTACTCATTCGGGCGCTATTTCGAGTGCAAGCGCCAGGCGATCCTGATGTCCGGCTACCTCGGCTCGATCGGCTTCGCTTTCTCAGGCGGAATGGGAGCTTGGGCGGCCACGCAGGAGGACGATCCTCTCTTCAAAGACCGCCCGGTCGTCTCCATCTCGGGCGACGGCGGCTTCGGGCAATATATGGGTGAGATGCTCACCGCAGTTAAATACGGCATGAACGTCACCCACATCTTGCTCAACAACTGTGAGCTCGGAAAGATCTCGAAGGAACAACGCTCGGGCGACTGGGACGTCTGGCAAACCTCCCTGCACAACCCGAGCTTTGCGGCCTATGCCGAGTTGTGCGGCGCGCTTGGCATCCGCGTCGAAAAGAAGGAAGATCTGGACGACGCCGTCGAGCGAGCGCTTGCTCATGACGGCCCGGCGCTGGTCGAAATCATCGCCGACGTGGAGTTGATCTGATGACCTCCGAATGGAAACGCGTTGGGCAAGCGACCCCAAGCGATTTGGTCGAAGCTCGCCTCCAACTGCACTACGCGGCGCAGGCCGTCTCCTCGGTGGGGTTTACCTTCGTCCCTCCCGAACCGGACTGGAGCCACACCGCCGTGGGCTGGAACGCCGACCTAGAAGCTCTCTTATCGAAGGCGGCTCCCGGCGAAAAGCCTTACCGCGCGGCGCTGATCTTTTCCTCATTCGAAATCGCGCTGCTCGATGCCGATGAGCAGGTCCTTTCGAAGGCTGTGCTGGAGGGACGAACCGTCAACGACGTCTACGCTTGGCTGGCGAAGGCGATCGAAACTTACCAGGGCAAGCCGCCGGGAAAGGAACTCTTCCGCCCCGAGCACGAGCTGCCGCCGTATAAGGCCGGGGAGGGTGAGCCTTTCCCCTTTGTGCCGAAGGAGGCATTTGCGGAGTTGTCCCACTGGTTCGGGAACGCCAGCCTTCTCTTGAACGAAGTCAAGGCGGCGGAGCCGGGCGCATCCGACATCGTCACTTGGCCGCACCATTTCGATACGGCGACACTGATTACCCTGTCCGGCAAAGGGGAGTCCGCCCGCACTATCGGAGTAGGCCTAAGCCCCGGCGACGGAAGCTACCCGGAACCCTATTGGTACGTCTCTCCGTGGCCCGCCCCCGAGCGGAGCGACTTGCCCGAATTGAAGGGCGGAGGCTCGTGGCACACGGCAGGTTTCACGTCGGCGGTGCTGCCGGACTCGCGAATGGACGGCGCCACGGCCGCGCAATCGAGAGAGTTCCTGCAATCGGCCGTCGCCGCCTGCCACGGCCTATTGGATTAGAGGAAACAGAAAAAGAGCCGTGGGCGCCGGCAGAGCTACGCTGACTTTGACGGAGACAAGACGCTGGCAGCTTGGCGGGCGAATCCGCCAGAGCGGACGAGGACGGGGAGGCGTTCGTGAAGGAGCAGTTCCCTCATATGGTGAGGGGGGTCGAGAACATGGTCCGGTGCATCGGCAGGGTCCGAGAGGGGCACCGGCCGGAGCACGTCTCAGTACTATTGATACTCGCAGAATATAGTGTTGTTTTCGGATACAGCGAATGCCTTGCCGGAGCGGGCGCAGCACGCTGCGCCCCTACACCGTATTTCGCGAGCATCAGTAGATTAGCGAAGGAGAGAGGAGATTAACTTCATGGAACTCAACGAAAAACAACTTGAGATGTGTGAGTCAAGCAAGTGGGACTTCTCAGACCTGAAGGCGCTCTTCATCAACTGCACGCTCAAGAGGTCGCCGGAGATGTCGCACACCGAGGGGCTCCTGCGCATCTCGAAAGCGATCATGGAGAAGAACAAGGCGAGCGTCGAGGTGCTGCGAGCTGTCGACTACGACATTGCGTATGGCGTTTGGCCCGACATGTCAGAGCACGGCTGGGAGAAAGACGACTGGCCCGACATTTCCAAGAAGGTCATGGCCGCGGACATCCTCGTTCTGACAAGCTCCATCTGGCTCGGCGAGAAAACGAGCGTCTGCACGAAGGTGATTGAGCGGCTCTACGGGAACAGTCACTTGCTGAACGACGCCGGCCAGTACGCCTACTATGGCCGCGTTGGAGGCTGTCTCATCACCGGGAACGAAGATGGCGCGAAGCATTGCGCGATGAACATTCTCTACTCACTGCAACACCTCGGCTACGTCATTCCGCCACAGGCGGATTCGGGCTGGCTCGGCGAGGCCGGGCCCGGACCGAGCTACCTGGATCCAGGCTCAGGCGGTCCGGAGAACGATTTCACGAACAGGAACACCACTTTCATGACGTGGAATCTGCTCCACCTGGCACGCATGCTGAAGGACTCGGGCGGCATCCCTGTCCACGGCAACCAGCGCAGCGAGTGGGATGCGGGCTGCAGATTCGACTTCTCGAATCCAAGCCACCGATGAACCGGCTTGCTGTTGGATATGAAATCCGTGGGTATCGACTAATCGGGAGAATGCTCCGCACACGCCTGAGGAACCCTCAGATGCTTGCCATCGTGTCTCTCTTTGTAATCGTCATGCTGTCTCTGCTCGTAAACGCTTCGCCGCCGTCGAGAGCACATCATCCTCGACGGCCACGGTGGGCAGACAACTTTCGAACATCCTCTTCCTGATCGGATCATTTGGGTTCCTCTGAGGACTGGGAGGAACTGCTCCTGCCCGAGATCGAACGTCAGCAGAACAATGGCAAAGAGGCCGCCTTCCGTGGAATTCACCATTGCCGTCCCGATAAAAAACGAATCTCGGCTAAAAGAGGCCATTTTGACCACAGGGTCGGGTCTTTTGTGCAGGTCAGCCTAAACAAACGTCACGCCTCCAAAACAATGCTCGAAAGTGAAACTGAAACCTATAGGGAACACCAGGTCCCCGAGTCCTATGTGGACGGTTGGCAAGGGACAGTCAACGTCCTTGCCCGGATTTTCGACGTACCCGCCGGGCTGATCATGCGTGTCCTGCCGAGCGAGATTGAGGTTCTCGTCGCTAACCGCACCCGGGGGAACCCCTATGAACGTCAGGAAAAAGCCAAACTCAACACGGGTCTCTACTGCGAGACGGTCATGGCTACCCGCTCTCCGCTACACGTGCCCAACGCCTTGGAGGATCCCAAGTGGAGAGACAATCCCGATGTCAAGCTGAATATGATTTCGTACCTCGGCATGCCCCTGATGTGGCCGGACGGCAGCGTCTTTGGAACCATCTGTGTTTTGGACGACAAGGCCCGGCCCTACACCCAGCTTTATCAGGATCTGCTCCAGCAGTTCAGGCAGATCATCGAGCGGGACTTCCAGCTGATAGCTCGCACGGGCGAACTTGAAGACACTCTCCATCAGCTGGAGCAGATACAAGAAAAGCTCGTTTTTTCGGAGAAGATGGCGGCGCTCGGACACCTGGTAGCGGGCATCACACACGAACTCAACAGCCCGGTCGGGGTGATGCGGGCGGCAGCGGACGTGTCGGGCCGATGCATTGAAAGGATCGATGACCTGCTGGAAGCAGGGCGCTCTTCCTTAGAGGGGAAGCTCCATAAGCTTCTCGACGTTTTGAGAGAGAACCTTGGGCTTGCCAGAACAGCGGAATCGAGGGTGTCGCAAATCGTACAAAGCCTCAAGGAATTTGCGGCTCTGGACCAGGCCGAACTCCAGCGAATCGACATCCACAAAGACCTTGACAACACTTTGGTCCTGATCGATCAGGAGCTGAGAGATCGGGCCACGGTCCACAAGGACTACGGAGACGTGCCGCTCATCGAGTGTTATCGGAGCCAGATCAGCCAAGTGTTTATGATCCTGTTGGTCACTGCCTCTGAAGCCATCCCGGGTAAGGGAACGATCACTATTCGTACCCGTAGCGAGACTGGCAAGGTCTTTATCGAGATATCGGATACCGGACGCGGACTGGCGCCCGATGAAATGAAGAAGTTATTCGATTTTTCTTTCATCCGAAAAGGATCAAGAGTCGCCATGAGCGTAGGTTTGTCTACAGTTCGCCAGATCATAGACAAGCATCACGGGAACATCACTGTCGAGAGCGAGCCGGGCGAGGGAACCACGTTCCAAATCACCTTGCCCATTCAAGGTTTGCTTACCCACAAATGAACTTAGGACTATTTTCTGTGGTCTCCTTCGCGGAGTGGGCTTCTGGAAGTCGGGTGAGAAGGTGCGCAGTGGGTGAGCACCGGTGCTTTCTGTTTTCGCTTCCACGGCGTACCCCCAGCGTAGGTCGGTTTCCGGCATCCACCCAGCATGAGGTACTACCAACCCCATAGAGGGGCGCACCTCGGAGAAAGCACCATCAAAACCGGCTGGGGACTGGGAAACGGGGTTCTCGGAAACCCGCCCGGCGGGGGCGAAGCGGAACCCCGGGTAGCTTCCCCCTATGGTCATCTTCGGCGCAAGGCCCCTCTTCCGGCCTTGCGAGGCCTGGGGCGGGCAAGAAAACCAGCCGTCCGCAACGGCTGGTTCCATCCCAATCCGCGAACTTCGCGGGCACACCTCTGCAAGATACAAGAAAGTCGGGAGGGCAGGCCGCGACCTTCCACAATTCGCACCCGGCAACCACGGAAAGACGGAACTACTCGAATTGTGCCCGGAAAGGCTCCAAATCACTGTCCACGCTCGTGAATCTCTGGGCCATAGTCAGCAACGATTTAACCATGCAGGTGCTGATGGGCTGTTTCCCGCTAAGAAAAAAGTTATCGGGTATAGCGCTTTGGCTTGGCTTTCGTGTACATTGGAGCCACGACTTGTAAGGAGGTTCTTATGTCGAGTACGACTGGCTTCTCACGGCGCTCGTTTCTGGGGGCGCTCGGCGGAGTGGCGGCGGCCCCACATGCTTTTGCGGCTGCCGTAAAAGGGCGGGACGACATTCCCGTCATCCCCAAAAGGCTGGAGAAGGTTTTCATGGCTCCCGGCAAGATGCCGAACGGCCTGCAGGCATCCGCTGACGGGCTGTGGGTCCTCAATCAAGAAGATCCCAACAAAGTACACAAGGTGAGTTACAAAGACGGGTCCGTCTTGCACGAAATTCAAACCGAGTCGATGCACGGCAGCGGCATCAGCTACGGGAATGACGCACTGTGGATCGCCTCCACCTGGGGGCTCACAACTCTCAAGATCGATCCGAAGACAGGCAAGACCCTGAAGAGCTTCGACACCCCCGGCGCGGGCAGCCCGAAGTGGGGCAAGCCAAGGCGAGCTTCCGGCGCGCACGGGATCGAGTGGGTCGACGGCAAGTATTGGATCGCCGTCCCGCCGTCGCTGACGATTTACCAGATTGAGCCCGAGACGGGGAAGATTCTCCACACCATCCCGACGCCGGGCGAAAGACCCCATGGCATTGCCTGGGACAACGGGTTCTTGTGGTGCGTGGAAAGCAACCACCGCGCGATCTACAAGATGGATCCGAAGAGCGGCGAGCTGCTGGCGAAAGTCCTGCTACGCGAGGACGATCCCGAGCCCCACGGCATGACCATGAAAGACGGCGTTTTCTGGTACTCCGACGCGGCTAGCGGCTGGGTGTGCCGGCTGGTGTAGAAATTTCGCGGCACATGTGGGCTGGGTAAAGGCACGCGTTTTCGCGCGCTGTTTCGCTATCAGGCTGCTTCCCTGACCGCCCTGCCGCTGATTCCGGTACAATGCCCGCCATGAACCGAAGAACCTTTCTGTCCGCGGCTGGCTTGGGATCATTGGCGGCAACGACGGCATGTCAAGCGCCTGCACCTCCCGATGAAGCCGCGGCCAACGTTCTCGTCACGGGCCTGGAAATCTTTCGAGTACGAGTAAACCGGCGGAGTACCTGGGTGATTCCCAGGATCCAAACCAGCGCCGGAGTCAGCGGCATCGGGGATGCCTCCCACGCCGGCAGAGACGACCCCCAAGTTGCCAAATTGCAGGAGTTTTTCGAACTCATCAAGGGCCGCGGCATCTATGACATCGAATGGCTGAGACAACAGGTTCAGCCGGAGATAGCGAAGTCCGGCCGGGCGGCCACGTGCGCCTTTAGCGGGATCGAACAGGCGCTGTTCGACATTCAGGGCAAAGTGGCCGGCGTGCCGAGCTATCAGCTTTTCGGCGGCAAGCTGCGGGACACGATTCGCAACTACGCCAACATAAATCGTTCCACTGATCCTCGTGACCCGGCCGGCTTCGCCGCGATGGCCGGAAGGGCGGTCGAGTTCGGTTTCGACGCCGTGAAGCTGGCGCCTTTTGACCGCATGCCGCGAGAAGGCAGCGCTTCTGAAATCGCGGCGCACACCAGGCAGGGCATTGACTGCATCCGGGCGGTTCGCGAGACGATGGGCGATCGGGATGTCTTGATCGACGCCCATAGTAATTTCGATTTGGAGCGCGGACTAAGGCTGCTCAAGGAATTGGAGCCGTTCGGACTGTTTTGGCTGGAGGAAGTCTCAAGGCCGCTAGAAAACCTCGCCGCCATTCGGAAAGCGGCCAGCATGCCGACCGCTGGAGGAGAATCGCTCTACGGCCTCAAGGAAAACGCCGAGTACGTCACCGCGGGCGCGGTTGACATCCTGATGCCGGACGTAAAGTATTGCGGCGGCATGCTGGAACTCAAGAAGATCGCGGCGCTGGCGGAAGGATCCGGCTTGCCGGCCTCTCCCCACGGGCCTGCCAGCCCGGTCGGCAATATGGCGGCGGCACACGTCTGCGCCGGGCTGCCGAACTTTCAAATCCTTGAGTTTTCCTTCGGTGAGACTGCCTGGCGGGCGGAGCTGGTCGATCCTCCAGAGGAAGTTTTCGGCGGCTACTTGAAGGTTTCCGGCCGGCCCGGCCTCGGCATCGAACTGAACGAAAAGACGGCCCTCAAATACGCTGCCGGCTGAGACGCCGTTCCTGTATTCACCCGCTCCAGCGCAAGCGATTAGAACGCGAGCTTGTCTCCCATCCGCAATTCGGAAGGCAGCAAGGCGGCGCGGATCGCGAAATTCACGGGAGTCGGCGGCCCGGACGCCTCGCCGTAACGCACAACGGCGCCGCTCTGATACTCGATTCGGACGGCTCACCCGCCATCACGTCACGCTGCATGGACGGTGTCGCATCGGCAGGCAGCGCATCGATCATTTCGAAAACCCGATCCGGCGCCTCATCGCTGAGAGCTAATGTTGCGTTTGCGGGCGAGCGCGGCAATCTCTTCCATTGCGGCGGGCGCGCATTTCTCACCACCTGACGGCCGAAGCACGCGATAAGGTCGCCATTCTTCGTTGCGCTTGCTCGCCGTGCTCACCGTACTGTCAAGGTACGCGTCTTTGATTGAATGAGGGTCGTCAAGCGGCGCGCCTCGTACTGACGGGCCTCTCACGCACTTCGCCTCGCCACGTGGTGAGAAAAGCGGGCTAGAAGGTGCGCCCCAACCAGCTGCTGTGACGAAACAGACCCCCGCCGCCAACCCCACACGTATAACCCGCGGGGTGTCGGCGAGCAGGAGAAAGGGCCGGTCTAGGGACCGACCGGGATCTTGATGATCTTTTTCTGGATCGCATACTGAACCAGTTGCGCCTTGTTGTGAATGTCGAGCTTGCGCATCAGATTGAACTTATGCGCCTCGATGGTCTTGACGCTCAGGTTCAAGTGCGTCGCGATCTCTTTGACGGACTGGCCTTCCGCGAGGAATTTCAAAATTTCTTTCTCGCGCGGAGTCAGTGTCGCAAAGCGCGGCTGACGATGGTTGGACTTGATTCGAGACCGGAAATCATCGACCAGTTGCGACAGCATTTTGGGGCTCAGGTAGCTCCCTCCGCGATAGACATCGCGAATCGCCGCCAGAAGCTGCGGCGCCGGACTGTCTTTGAGCACGTAACCGCTGCCGCCAACCTCCATGCACTCGACCAAATAATCTTCATCGTCGTACATGGTGAGGAAAAGAATCTTCGTCTCGGGACGAATCTTCTTAATCTGGCGCGTGGCTTCGAAGCTCGAAAGCCCCGGCATCCCGATATCCATCAGCACCACATCGGGCCGCAGGGGTCCAACCTGCTCGACCGCTTGGGTGCCGTTGGCCGCTTCGCCAACCACATCGATGTCGCTCTCCTTCGCCAGAAGGGTGTGAATGCCCTGGCGAAACAGGGTGTGATCATCGGTTAAAAAGACTCGAATTTTCGACATGGATTAACCTCGTTTCGTTGCTTCAATCCTTAGCGTTCTGCCCACTTGCGTATCTGTACCCGCCGGCTTGAGACTTAAACCGGAATGGCAATCTCAACTCGTGTCCCCTTGCCCGGGGACGACTGGATGTCGATTTGACCGCCCAGCAGCGCCACCCTCTCCCTCATTCCAGAGAGGCCGAACGACTCGTGCTTTTGGGTGGCTTCCTCGACATCGAAACCAACACCGTCATCGTGCATTTTCATCTTGACCAAGCCGTTGCCGCGGCTCAGATTCAAGACCACGTTATCCGCGCCGGAATGCTTGATCACATTCGTAAAGCACTCTTGGACCAGGCGGTAAAGCATAATCTCGGATCCCCTCGGCAGTTTATCCACGCGCGACATTCGCAGCTGAATCTTGCCGGGGAACGTTCGGCTGAAGTTCGTGACAAACTGCCGGATGCTGGCCGGCAACCCGAGCTGCTCGAGAACGTTCGGACTCAGATCGGAAATCAGCCGCCGCATCTCGTGGATGGTCTGCTCGGTCAGCCGCCGCGTGTCTTCGAGCTTGGCGTTGAGATGAGCGCAGCACTCCGGCAAATCGCTCTGCACCATCTCCAGGTAGAGCCGGATGACCAGCATCGACTGCCCTACCTCGTCATGGAGTTCACGGCTGATCCTGCGGCGTTCTTCTTCCTCCACGGTCAGCATGTGTTCGCCAAGCTGGCGTATCTGTTCCTCGCGAGCGTGCAGTTCTTCGAGCAGTTGCGCTTTCTCGATCGCGTGCGCGCAACGTTCCGAGATTGCCTCGAGCAGTTTTAGTTCGCGCGGCAGGCAGTGATACTCCCGCGAGAAGTCTAAGTGCAAAACCCCCGTGCCCTTGCCGGCAACGCTGAGGGGCACGCCCCACAAACTGCGAAACGCCGCGCGAATCTCGGGCTTCTTGATTAGCGGCTCTTCGCCGACATCCACCACGATAATCGGTTCTCCGCTCTTCGCGATCCTGCCCGCCAAACCGCGGCTGGCTGTCGTGTCGAAACAGGCGGCCAAGTCAGCGTTCATGCCCTTCCAGGCTTTGGCCCGCAGCTTGCGCGACGAGGGGTCCCGCAGCAAGATCACGCCGCCTTGCGCCTTGAACGTCCGCATCAGTGTCTCGATCACCCGGTGCAGCAGATCCTGCACGTTGTCCGACTCGAGCTGGTCCTGCAGCACCTCGTAGAAGGCGCGGGCCTCGAGGTCGCGAACCTGATAGTAGGCGTTGTTCAGCGTGAGCTTGACGCAAAAGTAGAGATGATCGAGCGCCGAGATGTAGCTGTTGAAGTCCTCCGGAAAGAATTTCTTGAGATCCGGCAGCAGCGCTTTTTCATACTCTTGAAGCGACGCAAGCACGTGGTTCGGCGGCACGTCCAGCTTGGCGAGCCGGCGCCCGTGATACTCCACCTGCTCCAGAAACTCACTCATCCGGCCCTCGGCCAGCAACTCCGACCAGTTGCCGGGATTGATCGATGCCAGGGCCCTTAGATGAGATCCATTGACCGCTTCGCCGAAGATCGAAGGCAGTCTCCGCTCCCAGCGTTTCTCAATCGTCGAGACCCGCGGCGCAAGCTCCCGTGCCAGCCGCTGGATATACGACTTAACCTTTTCACCTGAATTATGCACAGATTCACTTTGCGAGTGTGGCTGCGTTCGTAGCGGGTTGGCGGTCGTCGTGAGGTGGTAGTGGTAGCTCGGCAACTGGCCTTTTGGCTTCTCCGTGTCCGGTTTCCCTTCCCGCCCAGAATCCGCGTCGTCAAAACCTCGCTCGGAAGTGACGTGTTTCCAGTGCGTTACGGCTAGTGCATAAAATTTTATGCATAGCGCATAGCCAGGCTCTCAGATCAGCGCCCTCCCGACCACCGGCAGCAAGCCGCCGTAGGGAGTCGGCTTCCTGCCGCGGAAGTGGTAAGGCGTCGAAGCCCCGATTTTATTGGGCTGCGAGGCCGTCACGGCTGGGCCTTGTTGGACGGGCCTTTGGGAGCTATGCTGTTTTCGTCTGGTAACCATGTGGGTGACCTCCTTGGGGTTGGCTGGCGAAGCTGGTATCTTTGCCAGCCTACCTTTTTACCCCATGTTTTCGGGGGTTCCCAATGGTCCCTTGCGGCTCAGCCCTCCTCAGGTCCACGCCGCAGTGCATAATTCAGGTTTCACTTAAGACTACGACGTCCTGAGGCAGGAGCGGCGTCCGTTCCAGGTCACGCATGGTATCAAAGCGAGTATACATGCCCGAGGCCAAATCACCAAGGGTTTCCCTTAAGATTCAGGCATTTACCTTAGCTCGCACACCTCCAATGATAGTATCGGCATTACCCTGAAATGCCTTAGGCTGCGTTTTACCGCTCTCTAGGGAGGAGTACGACTCTTGCCCGCCGGATTGACAGGTTTTTTTACCGCTGCTAGCATGATCGCGTAAGCACTACTTTACGGCTTTGTCGGCCAATGACTAACAAAGCTGGGCTGGCAACCTCGGGCCTCTCGCCGCTCGGAGTAGGTGACATCAGCGGTAACCGGCCCAGGGTTCGCCGACGGCGCGCAAGCGGAGGGGGCCGCTCCCGTAAAATAATGATTCGGAGGCGAGTGAACTAACGTGGCAAGGATTTCAAGAAAGCAGCTCAAGCAAGACCGCTTCGTTGAAGAGGTGGGGCAGTCCGTCGTCTACGTCTCGTCGCATCGCAAACAGTTGCTGATCTGGGGCGGAGTCGCCATAGCGCTGGTGATCGCCATCGCTTCCTACGCCGGCTATCGGCGAACCCGCGCCGAAGAGACTCGAGCCGAGTTCCAGAAGGCCGTTGAGATGTACCACGGCAAGGTGGACACCCAGCAGCAACCTGGAGGCATCACGTTTCCTACCACGATCGCCCGCTTTCGCGACACCACCGAACAGCTAGAGAAAATCATTAGTGAATACGGGGGCGGTGAAGAAGCGGTCGCCGCGGCCTACTACCTGGCCTTGCTGGAAATCGAGCGAGAAAAGCTGGAGGAAGCCCAGAAACGGCTGGGAGGAATTGTCGGCAACAAAGGCGAATACCCTGCCCTGGCGAGACTGGCGCTGGCCGACCTGCACGCCCGCCGCCAAGAAGATGAGCAAGCACGCCTCCATTACCAGCACCTCATCGATAACCCCACCCGAGTCGTGCCGAAATCCCGGGCGCAGTTGGCGCTGGCTCGCTACCTGTCGGCGACGGACAAAGAAGAAGAAGCCAAAACCATTCTCGAAGAGATGATGAAACAACCCGGCGAGGCAGGCATCTCGGCCGGAACGACGCTCACCGAGTTGGACGGCTCCTAGCGGCCCGTGCTAGCCCATCTTCGTTTCACCGCCGATCAAACCCGCGGCCGGCGCTACCCCGAACCGCCTCATCCCTACCGAAACGCCTGCCAGAGAGACCGCGACCGCATTATCCACGCGCGCGCTTTCCGGCGCCTCGAGCACAAAACGCAAGTCTTCACCTCGCCCCACTCCGACCACTTCCGCAATCGTTTAACACACACCATCGAAGTCTCCCAAATTGCCCGGACCGCGGCCTCCGCGCTCGCCCTCAACGAGGACTTGGTCGAAGCGCTGGCCCTCAGCCACGATATCGGCCACCCCCCCTTCGGTCATTCCGGCGAGGAGGTTCTCAACCAGCAGATGCAGCAGTTCGGCGCCGGCTTTGACCACAACCTGCACGCACTGCGGATTGTCGAAAACCTCGAGCAGCGCTACGCTGCGTTCCCAGGCCTCAACCTCAGCTTCGAAGTGAGGGAAGGAATCATCAAGCATTCAAGGGACTACGCCTTGGCGTCCTTTCCGGAGTTGGAAGGATACCTTCTGGAACAGCGGCCCTTGCTGGAAGCGCAACTCATCGACCCCGCGGATGAGATCACTTACAATTGCGCCGACCTGGACGACGCGATCGACGCCGGGCTCATCGACACGGACACGGCGCGCGGGGAAGTGCCGTTATTCGACCGCTTGATGCGAGAGTCGGAAACGAGCTATCCCGCGGCGTCTGAGCGTCAAGTTTTCAACGAGGCATTGCGCCGCACGCTGGACCGCCTGGTGACCGGGCTGATCGAGGGAACCCGGGCAGCCGCTCTGGAAGCGGATATTCAGAACGCGGCACAAGTTCGAGATTGCCCCGAGAGGCTTGCCGCCCTGAGCCCCGAAGCGGCCCAGGCGTCGAAACAGCTCAAGCGATTGCTGTCGCGCGAGGTCTATCACTCCCCGGAGCTCAACCAGGACCGCCGGCGGACAGACCAGAAAGTAATCGACCTGTTCCAGTTCTACATCAGCCGTCCCGAGCGATTGCCCGCTTCCTTCCGGAACCAAGCCAGCCGGAACCAAGCCAGCGTCGAACCCCTGCACCGCGTCGTCTGCGACTACATCGCCGGCATGACCGACAAATATCTGCTCCACCAGCACGAAAACCTGTTGTCAGCGTAGCGTCCGGCGGCAGGCCCGTAAGCGCTAAGATAAAACAGACGCTGGAGCCGCGGCTTTCGGTTCCGATTCGGTTCGCCCAGCGCCTCGGCGATCTGATTCCATCCGGCTATCACGGTAGCCCATCTCACGGCCGCAGCCATCGCCTGCCGTACACGGTGGGGCGCATCGTGGAATTCACGCCAGCGGCTGGGTATCCTCGGCTTCTTCCGGCAAACCGTAGCCCCAGGGGGAAATCGCGCCGCCGACCCGCCCCGGCTTCTGGCTCAGCAGCGCCACGAACAGCTTTCCATACAGCCAGGCGCGACAGCTCCGGTCGTCGTGTTTCGGCACATGCCCCCAATGCGCCATCGACTTCAATCGCTTGCTGTGGGGTGTTCGACGTTCGGTGGGCAGGCCGTTTGACCCGTCACTTGCGTTTCGGGCTCTGAAAGGACACGCCGAGCAACCTCATCCGCGCACCATTCTCTTTTCAATCAGGCCCAGACCGTAATCGGCCGCGAGAGCCATGAGCGCGGCGGGGACTGCCCCAATCAACAGCAAGCCTGTGTTGACCGTCTGAATGCCGCGATAGATGAAGTCCCCCAGTCCTCCCGCTCCGATCAGCGCTGCTATGGTCGCCACGCCGATGCCGGTTACCGTTGCGACGCGCAGGCCGGCCATGATGGTTCGCGCCGCCAGCGGCAACTCTACCATTCGCAGAAGCTGCCAATCGGTCATTCCCATGGCGACCGCCGCTTCACGCACGGCCCGGTCCACCCCCTTGATGCCGGTGTAGGTGTTGCGAATGATCGGCAGCAACGCGTAAAGCACCAGCGCGACAACGGCCGAGCGCGGACCGATACCGCCAATCAGCGGCAGCGGAATCAAGAAGCCGAACAGCGCCAAGCTGGGAATGGTTTGCGCCGTATTGGCGAAGCCCAGCACCCAGCGCCCGGCCCGCGGGCGGCGGGTCATCCAGATGCCGGCGGGGATGCCGATGAGCGCCGCGATCAGCATCGACAGGCCGACCAATCCGATGTGTTCCATGGTGCGGGCCAGCAATTGTGCCTGATACTGCTCTACGTATTCCAAGAAGCTCACAGTAGGGACTCCAGATAGGGAATGATCCGAGGGTCGTCCGAAGCGCGAAACTCGCCGGCGTGTCCCAGCCAGACGAGCCGTCCGGTTTCCATCACGCCGATTCGGTCGCCCAGCAGCAGGGCTTCGCGAACGTCGTGAGTGACGAAGACAATCGTCTTGCCCAGGTTTTTTCGCATCGCCAAGAATTCACGCTGAATCTCGGCGCGGGTGATTGGGTCGAGCGCTCCGAAAGGCTCATCCATCAGCAGAATTGGGGGATCCGAGGCCAGCGCCCGGGCTACGCCGACCCGTTGCCGCTGTCCGCCGGAAAGCTGGTGCGGCAGCCGCCCGTTGAGGTCAGCCGGATCGAGTCCCACGATTTGCAGCAGCTCGGCGCACCTCTGCCGTTTCTTCTCCTCCGGCCAGCCCTGGAGCGTGGGCACCAGTGTTATATTTTGCTCGACAGTGAAATGCGGGAATAGCCCGACTTCCTGGATCACGTAGCCGATGTTGCGGCGAAGCTCGATCGGATCCCACTCAGTCGTCAGGCGGCCCTCGACCAGTACACGCCCGGCGGTCGGTTCGAGCAATCGATTGATCAGTCGCAGCGCGGTTGTCTTGCCGGAGCCGCTGCGGCCGACCAGCACGAGAGTCTCGGCGGCCTTGACTTCCACCGAAAGCTCGGTGACAAGATTGGCGCGGCCGATGCGATACGTCGCTCCCTCTAGACGAATGGGATGTGGGTTGGGCTCATCCATTGATGGGGTTCTAGTGATGGGGTTCTAGTGATGGGGTTCTAGGCGAGGGGATCTAGGCGAGGCGCGGCACCGTCTTTCGAACGCGCGTGAACCACCTGTTCCTATCCTGACAAAACGGAATAGGCGCGGGTGGGCAAGTTTGAGCAGATTTCAAGGATACCGCTGGAGGGGTCCCTAAAAAAATGCTGGGTGGAGCGGGCCGATTCTCCCTCGCGCCGCCGGGCGAGACCGGCAAGTGGCCGCGGACGGTGGTGCGAGGCTACTTTCATTACCACGCGCCGCCGGGCAACCGGCATCCCTGCCGCGACCTAAGCCGTGGCTGCGGCCGATCTAAGCCGGTCTCATTCTGTTCGCTGCTTCCTCTTTCGTTTCTTGCGGGCGGGTCGTTCCGATCCGTCAGCTTTTTCCTGAAGCCCTTTGACGGCTTTGGCCAACCTGTTGAGTTTGGTTTCCAGTTTCCCCAACTCGGTTTGTCGGGCCCAGTTGAAGTCCTGTGCGAGCTTCGAGACCGTCTTCTGCGCCTGGCCGGCTTCTTGGAGCACCTTCTTTCTGAAGTCAGTGGTCGACTTTTCCGCCTTCTCTACCAGCTCGAGAACGGCCTGTTTGCGGTCCGATCTGCTGAGCTCACCTCTCTTGATGAGGTCATCGATAATCTTCTCGGCTTTGGCTTTCGTGACCTCGAACAGACCGATTGAAGCCAGCACCGTGTTTTTCAAAAGCGCCATCGATTGGTCACCTCCCTAAATCAATTATGGGGCACCTCCAACTCTGACGGGAAAGAGGCCCTGTGAGCGCCTCCTCCCCCTGTCGTGTATACCACGGTTTGAGCCCCGTGCAGCGCCTCGTTGTTCGGGGCTCCTTCTCCATGATGCCCCCGACTTTTCAGGCGGGCTCGTAGCGTTCCACGCTGATTTCACTTGCGCGGGCGCGCATTTGCGAGGCGTCATGCCAAGCCTGCATCTTCAGCAGCATGTCCATGCTGACGTCAAAGGCCTTCTCGATGCGCAGCGCCATCTCAGGCGATAGCGCAGCGTTGCCGTTGAGCAGGTCCGACAGCGTTGCCCGGCGCACGCCCAGGATCTCGGCGGCCTGGGTTACGTTTAGGCCAAGCTCTTCGACAACTTCAGTGCGGATGAAATCGCCTGGATGCGAAGGGGTCATATTCACTTTGATGCCGTCTGTGCTCATCAGTGGTAATCCTCCAAGTTCAAGTGGCCGATGTGGCCGTCCTCCTCTTCAAAGGTGATCCGCCAGTTGCCGGACACTGAGATGCTCCACTCGTCCCGCCGGTCACCTGAGAGCTGGTGAACTCGCCAGCCGGGTGGCGCAGCGGCAAAAAAGGCGTCCATATCGTCGACCAGGATCAGCGCCGTCAAAATCTTGCGCACGCGGCCGGCCAGATCGGTGCGCAAGCCTTTGGCGTTGTCGTCCTCGATCAGGCGGCGCAATCCCTTGTGGCGGACAGAACGAATAACCACACCATCAGTGTACGGCTTTACCGTACATCATGCAAGCTTTTTGGGGGTTCGTCCTGTCGGGTCCTTCCGGGTTACAGGGGCCGCGGCGCTCGACCATTCATGGCTCACCGCCTCAACAACAAGCTGGGCGCGAACCGGGTTCAGATCGACATAGCGCAGTGCAGCGGCCAGGTGATCCCGGTCAAACTTGTTGAATAAAAACGATTTTGCCACACATGCCCGCTGCGCCGCCGCCGTCCGTTGAGGTAAACCGCGTACTCGTAAGTTAGTCCGTCCAACCGCCTTTGCCAGCTACTGCCCTTGTTCGGGCACAGCCACCAGATGGACGTGATTCGGCATCAAGCAATAGCCGAGCAGCGTGAGCTTCCAGCGCCGGCAGTGGCTGCCGAGCAGGGACAAGCAGGTCCGCCGGCCGGCGGCGGAGAAGAAGACCTGTTGGTGGTTGTTGCCCCGCTGAGTGACGTGGTGCGGTGCGCCGACCGCCACCACGCGCGCGATGCGCGGCACCCGATCAGTATCGACCACCGGCCCAGCTACCGTTAAGTTCTCGTGACTAAATGGTAGTTAAGATGACTGTCCCTCATGCCTCCTTTCACTACATGCTCGAATTGGAACTTCGAGCCTTCGCCATCGCGTCGTCGGACCCGTCATTGCCGCCCCAGCGCTCGACACATTTGAGGTATCCGTTGTCGTCGAGGAACTTGCCGGCAAATTCCCGGACTCCTTGAGCGTTGGCCTTCAGCAGCTCTCGCTCCGCCAGAACCCAGGCCGGCGGAGGCATTGGCCGGTCGTCGATGACAACAGTGGTTTGCGCGGCCAGAGAAGCGACCGCGCCCAAGCAGATGATGGCGGCAAATAGCATTCCTTGTTTCACGGATGTGGCAAACCGTCTACCGAGATAAACACGATGTTTCGGCGGCGACTGGTTCGATCAGGCCGCTACTGTATTCCGGGCGCTCACCATTCTATCCGCGGCCTTGGCTAGACCTCCTTTTCCCCACAGGCGACGCCCGGGACGCCTCACTGCCAAAAGCCAGTCCGGTTGTGTATTGATGATCACGGTATAGTCGCTCCTCACAGACCTTTCGATACGCATGTAAATGAAAGCAGCCACGTAGAACGCTGTAAAAGTAATCATATTCTCTGGATTCTGAACAATTGATCCTATTAATCCCAGTTCACTACCGCCGCTCGCCAAGGGAATCAGCATAAAGGATAGTATGCCAATTGATAAAAGAATCGGTCCACCTCCATAGCTAAGCTGAAAGACGGACCGTCCAATCGGTGATATACTCCGCAGCATGTCTAGAAGGACGAACTTACCGGGGTCGAGGTCACGTGACCGGGCCCCGACGGTCAAGAGCTCAAGATAGTGATTCCGCTTCCACACCCCATACCTCAATAGGCCGAACCAACGCTGACGTCGCGGAACTCGATCGACCAGTTCTTCAATCCAGTCTTCGGATTCTTTCTCTCTTAGCCAATGTGCAACAACGGAGGAACGTAGTCCAGCTTCCGCCAGCAGCACTGCCCACAGTTCACGGCGGGATTCCTCGTTCGCCGCCTGCTGGCGCATCAGTGCTAGAAAGGGCTCTTGGTCGCAGTTTAGAAAGATCACTTCTGGCGCTTTCTCAGGTAGGTCGATCCCACAATTCTCGGCAAGCAGCAGGGCGGCAGCAGCGTCATGAGACGCGTATTCCCGTAGAAGCCGCGGCAGGTTTGATGGATCGCCTTTAAAGAGATTACCGTAGAAATCGGCCAAGTTAACAGTCCGTAAATCAGAGACGTGCACAGCGCAAAGATCAGCGTCGCGTACCACAATGTTGAAGGAGTGGAGATCCTCCAGCCATTCCCGATTCCAGGCCGCCGTCGATCGTTCCAGCAGGGAAGCTTGTCGCTCATCTACGAGTCTAGCCCACGCTTCATGTTCGTATAGTTTCGTTTCCAAGAAACACTTGATGAGAAGCTTAGCGTCCCCGATCGCGCTGACGCTCGAAAGAGCTGACTGCCAGTGTGACTGTTGAAGCAACCCACAAGCGAAAGGAACAACCTCATGCAGTCGGGTCCGACCGTGTGTAGATCCCGAATTCCAGAGTTGCGTATGGGCTCGAAAAAGTGAGGCCCACCCGCCTTGACTATTTCGAACGGCGTACTGCGCGGCAAGAAACTCACAGAATGTTAGGTGGATGAATTTAAAGGATTCGCCTGATCTTTCTTCGCTGAACAGACCAGTTTCTTTCGACCTGAATTATGCACTGCGGGGTGCACCGGAGGAGGGCTGAGCCGCCAGGGGCCATTTGGGGGACCCCCGAAAACATGGGGTAATAAGGTAGGCTGGCAAAGATTTCAGCTTCGCCAGTCAACCCCAAGGAGGTCACCCAAATGGTTACCAAGCGAAAACAGCATAGCTCCCGAAGGCCCGTCAAACAAGGCCGGGGCGCGAGGGCCCCGCGGCCCAATAAAATCGGGGCTGCCACGCCTTATCACTTCCGCGGCAAGAATCTGACTCCCTACGGCGGCTTGCTGCCCGTCGCCACCCTGCTCGAAAAACTCGGCTTCCAGGCGCTGCTGGAAGAAACCATCACGAACAAACGAATCACCCGTGTGATGAGCCTCTACCAGTTTGTGCTGGCCCTCGTGCTGGGCCTCTATGTCGGCTTTGCGCGGCTGAACCAACTCCGCTTCATCGCCCGCGACCCCATCTTGACCGGCATCTTGCAAGTGACGCGTCTGCCGCCGCAGTCCACGCTGTGGCGCTTTCTGGCCTCGCTGCACCTCAACGTGGCGAAGCAGATCCTTTCCATTCAGCGCCAGCTGCGGGAACGAGTCTGGGCCGCGGCCCAGGTGAAATTGGAGACGGTGACGCTGGACACCGACACCACCGTGCACACGCTCTACGGCCGCCAGATGGGCGGGCGCAAGAGTTACAACCCCAAGAACAAGGGCAAGCGCAGCTACCAGCCGATACTGACTTTCCTGGCCGAGACGCGCGAATACCTGATGGGCGGGTTGCGCAACGGCGACCGGCCCACGGGCCGGCAGATCGCCGCCCACCTCGAGAGCGCCTTTCGGGCTTTGCCGCACGGCGTGAAGAAAATCCTGGCGCGGGCCGATTCCGGGTTTTATTGCTGGGAGGCGGTGGAGGCCTATGAAAAGGCGGCTTGTCAGTTCGTCATCGTGGCGCGCAAGACCAGGCGGCTGGTCGAGCAGTTGCAGCAAGCGGCCTGGAAGCCCTCGCCCCACAGCGATGCGGATGCGGAATGCGAATTCCTCTACCAGCCGCAGGGCTGGGCGCGGGCCTGTCGTTTCCTGGCGCTGCGTTACGAAAACGAACCCGCGGCCGGCGCGGCCGAGCAATACCAGCTGTTTGCCACCAGCGCTTACACCTACCGCGTGTTTGTCACCAACCTGGCCGAACCGATCGCGGCGGTGGTGTGGTTTTACAATCAGCGCGCCGCAGCCGAGAACCTCATCAAGGAGGCCAACAACGACGCCGGGCTGGCGGCCCATCCCTCGCGCCGCTTTGACATGAACCGCAATCACTTTCAGCTGGCCATGCTGGCCTACAACCTCAACTGCTGGCTGCTGCTGTTCAACCGCGAAGCCCAAGCCAGCGTGGAGACACTGCGGCACACCACCCTGGCGACGGCGCGGCTGCGCTTTCTGTTCGTGGCGGCCAAGATCTGGCGGCACGCCGGCAGAACGGGTGTCAGCTACAGCGATCATTATGAGGAAAAGGGCCTGTTTGAACGGCTGATGCGGCGGCTGCGGGCGATGGGGCCACCGGGATCGAGCTTCGCGCCGGTGGTGGAGGGTGCGCTGAGTTGAGGGGCGCTCCATGCATAAAATTTCATGCACTCGCCGCAACGTACTGGGAACACGCCGCTTGCCCGCCCGCTTTTGCCCGCCGGGATTGGCAGGCGGCTCAAACAGGGAGGGAAACAGAGGAAAAGACGACTTGCTAAATCACTGAGTTGACACGACTGCCGCTACCGCCACAACTCCATCGGCGATGGCTACGCCGAATCTGTGCATAATTCAGGTTCGATAGCTCTCGCAAGTAAGACTCGGCCTCGTCGCGGCTACACTTAAGTGACCTGACCACTTCGTCAACCGCGGTTGGCCAGCTCAAACGGTTCGCAGATTCACTAGAGAGTACGAGATGCTTGTAAGCAAGCCTGCCCAGTAGCTCTTCTCGTTGCTGCCTGAGTTTGACCGCTGAGCCGGCTAGGCCTGTTTGCCGTTGTCTGCGGCGGGTTACTAGTTCTTCAGTGACTTTGCCGTAGAACTCTACTCGCGACTCAGGTGGTTGTCCACCACCTGAGGCCTGGTCCGCCGCGACATACATCGAAAGAACGAGCGGGTTTCGGCACATGTCGCGAACGTTTGAACGGTTTGTTAGATCCTTGTATATTCGTGAAATCTCGCTCAGTGCTCCTTTTGTGCTCTTCGGAAACGCCCATCTTGACAGGAAGCGGTAGATATCCGTCGGACTAAACGGTCGCAACGATAGAACCACAGGAAAACTCGCGCTAAAATCGTCCCGCACCTGAAGATGAAACTGAGTACGTGTTGTAAGAATCACAACGTTGTTTTCGCCACGCTCCGCCAGGAGAATACTGAGTCCGTTGATCGCATCACGCACCGCACTGTACTTCGCGCTTGAGATTTCATCCAATCCATCGAGCAGGATCAGCAAGCCGGCTGTCCGACTATACGCCTGGAAACATTCGTTCATCCTATAGGCTTCAGTGCGACACACCTCACGTTCGATTTGGTTGAGAAACCATTCACTCTTCGACTCAGCCTCCGATTCGGTAGGCACCTCTAAGTTCTTTAGCTCAACCAAGACCGGAAGATGCGTTTTCGGCGTCACCCAGGTCGACAACGCATTCGAGCACGATTCGCGAAACACTTTCTTCAGCAATGAGGACTTTCCGGAACCTGGATCTCCAAGGACTAGTATCCTTGTTCCAGCTTCTAAGAGAGTGGCATGTGTGAAGCCCTCCTGCGTGCCGATCTGGTTCTCTAGGACAAGCGGAACGAACAACTCATCGACCGGAACAGTCACATCGTGGGTTGCCGGAATGTGCAGATATTTAGTTCGCGGGTCTTCCAGGCGTATTTTGCAATAGCGGCGCAGCGTCAGTACAGCTGAGAGAGAACGCATAAAATAACGACTCATCCAATACATTGCCCCCTCAAGAGCGTACTCCGTGAATCGTTTTAGTTTCGAAAGAAGGATTTTTGATGCAAAAATAAGCAACGGGGACAGGAGCAGGGTTCACAGCATCGTGGGGAGATGAATGTCAATCCCGAGGTTTTCCATCACGAGCGACAGTATAACCGATCCAGGCCAGTTAGCCAGGATTTCCATTTTGGCCCTGGCACGGCCACAGTCTACACCCGCGCTGCCCCCAATACCACGTCATTTCGCGCTGAACCCTGCACAGCACCGCCGCCGGTGGAAAGTCGGGGACAGGAAGCTGTGAAAAAATTCAAAATTAGGCTGAACAGGACCCGCTAAACGCCTTAGTTTCAGCCGTTCAGTTTCGCGGGAACCATTTTTTCACACCTTCCGGGCTACGACTTTCCTTTCTCCGACTTTCGCGCCTCCACTTTCCGCCCGCACTCCAAGCCAGGACGTGCAAACCCGGCGATGTGATTCGTTGTCACGGGTCTGCTAACCTGCGATCGATGAACCAAACCGCGATAATATTTTCTCCCACAGGGACCGACGATGAAGAATGCAAGCGACACAACTCTCGAGCACCACTGGATGCCTTTCACGGCCAACCGTGATTTCAAGGCCAACCCCCGGCTCCAGGTAAGAGCCGAGGGAATGTACTACTGGAATGACCGCGGCGAGAAGATTCTCGACGGCTGCTCGGGGCTTTTCTGTGTCGCGGCGGGGCACAGCCGGCCCGAGATTCGCGAGGCGGTTGCCCGCCAGCTTGGAGAGCTGGACTATACGCCGCACTTCCAGCTCGGTTTTCCCGGCTCGTTCGAGTTGGCGCGGCAGCTCGCCGGGCTGACCCCGGCGGACCTCAATCGTTTCTTCTTTACTTGCTCGGGCTCCGAGGCGGTGGAGACTGCACTCAAGATCGCGCTGGCCTGCCAGAGAGCCCGGGGCGAGGCGCAGCGGATCAGGCTGGTCGGCCGCGAGCGTGCCTATCACGGCGTGAATTTCGGCGGCTTATCGGTCGGGGGCATCGGACGGAATCGCGAAGCGTTCGGCCCGCTGCTTCCCGGCGTTCTGCACCTGCGTCACACCTGGCTGCCGGAAAACCGCTTCACCCAAGGCCGGCCCGAGCACGGCGCCGAGCTGGCCGATGACCTCGAACGACTGGTCCAAACCCACGGCAACACGATCGCGGCCTGCATCGTCGAGCCCATTGCCGGGTCGACCGGCGCACTGGTCCCGCCCAAGGGCTATCTGGAGCGCCTCCGCCGGATCTGCGACCGGCACGGAATCCTGCTGATCTTCGATGAAGTGATTACCGGCTTCGGACGCCTCGGCAAACCCTTCGCGGCGCAGGCCTTCGGCGTTACCCCCGACATCATCTCCATGGCCAAGGGCATTACCAACGGGTGCCTGCCGATGGGCGCCGTGGCGGTTCGAGAGGGCATCTACGAAAGCATCGTGGAGGCGGCCAGCAGCGGCGGGATCGAGCTGTTCCACGGCTACACGTATTCCGCCGCGCCGGTGGCGGTCGCGGCGGCGCTGGCGGCGCTGGAAATTTACAGGAAAGAGGGTCTGTTCGAGCGGGCCGGGAAGATGGCGCCTCTTTTTCTGGATAGGATATTTTCTCTGCAAGAGCTGCCGAACGTTATCGATATTCGCGGTTATGGGATGATCGCCGGGATCGACCTGGCGCCAAAAGATAACACGCCCGGCAAGGCTGGTCAGGCGGCTTTTCTTGGGCTGTACGAAGCCGGCTTGCTTTCGAAAGTTACTGGGGATACGCTCTTGTTTGCGCCTCCCCTCGTTGCCGAGGAGTCTCACCTGGATGCCATTGCGGAGAAAGTGCGGAGCGTGCTGGGGGCGGGTTGAGAGTGCCGGCGCTACGCCAGGCCCGGAACGTCAGGCCGCTACTCCAGGCCCGGAACGCCGGCCCGGAGGCCGACGCATGTCGCCACGAATGGCGACACGGCACGTCTGGAGGCGCGCGCCACGTCGCGGCTCGCCGTTCGGTGAGATAGGCGGGTGCAACATCGGCATCATGCGTTTGTTTTCCCGCGTTCCTTGCGGCTGCTAGGAACCGCGGACTTCCGTCCGCGGCTCTGTCCGGTCGTCTGAAATTTTCTGCTGCAATCGGCAAGAATTTGATCGCTTGCAAGATGTCGTCTCGTTCTGCAATGGTTAGGAGCAGCTCCAGGCGACTCGGCGGGCTCAGTGCGGATTCGAGCGGGCACCTGGCCGCGGGCCGGCTTTCGAGGAAATACACATGAAAAACAGCAACGGACTTATCAGCAGACGCAATCTTGTTAGAGCGGCGGCGATTGTTCCCTACGCCGCGGTTCGCGGCAGCGCGGCCAACTCGGAGGTTCGGGTCGGACTGCTCGGCGCCGGCGGACGCGGCAGCCGTGTGTCGAGCTACCTGGTGCAAATTCCGGGGGCGCGGCTGGTCGCGCTGTGCGACCTCTTCGACGAACAGATCGCCAAGGCCAAGCAAAGGATCCCGATCGAAAATCCAAAAATCTATAAAGACTACAACGAGATGCTGGCAAGCGACGATATTGACGCGGTCATCATCGCAACGCCGGTGTTTCTGCATGCCGAGCACTTGGAGGCGGCAATCAAAGCCGGCAAGCACGTCTACGTCGAGAAGCCCGCCGGCGTCGACGTGGCGGCCTGCAAGCGAGTGATGAAAGCCTCGGATTCGGCCCGGCCCGGGCTCAACGTCACGTTCGGGTTCCAGCAGCGCTATGGCTGGACCTATCAGCAAGCCCGCAAAGTGATCGACGCGGGCGGGCTCGGTAAGATCCGGCAAGCCGAGGCTCACTTCCTCAAAGGCCCGGTCACGGGCAACGAGCCGCTTCGCAAACGCCCCGAAACGTTCCTCGACAAGGTTCGCGAATGGAAATGGTGGCGCGACCTTTATGGTGACATCGTCGTCGAAACCTATTGCCACTCGATCGACGTACTCAACTGGTCTCTGGGTGACCAGCACCCCATCAAGGCAGTCGCCGGGGGCGGCCGTGCGATCAGGAAGGCAGGCGATATGGGAGATCACATCTCCGTCGTCTTTGAGTACCCAGATGACATTCGCGCGACGTTCGTCGGGTCTCACATTATGCCGCCCTTTTACCGCGAGGTTCATGAACGTGTTTGGGGCTCGGATTCGATGATCGAGACGGCCCGGCACTACTGGAAGCACTATCGCGGCCGCGACGACGTGCTGCACGAAGACGCCCGGCGCAACATCGATCACGACACGATGGAGGCGTTCGTGAAGCGTGTCGCCTCAGGAAAAACCGAAAACGTCGGCATCCGCGGCGCGGAGAGCACCCTCACCGCCATCCTGGGCCGCATGGCGATGGACACGGGCCGCACGATAACCTGGGACGAGATGATGCGCTCGGTGTAAGCGCTCGGCGTAACCTCCCGGCTGAAACCCCGTGAAATTCACAAGACACCGCCCCGACGGGGCCGTCCACCCCGGCTTACGTTGGGGTCCATTCACACTGCGAATCCCCTTCGTCCACGTTCGGGTCGAGGTACCAGAGTTGATCCAGGGTTTGATGCTGAGCGGCGCGACCGGGTTGTCGATCGTGCCGCTCTACACCGAGCATTTCGGCATGAGCTTTGAGGTCGCCGTGGCCATGTGCGCGCTGATGTCGGTGGTCGTCTGCTCCGGCCCGATCGTGTTCGGCGACCCCTATTGCGCGGGATGGCTGACGCCCGCGCTGCCGCTGGTGCTGCGCGAGGCGCTGAGCCACGAAACCGTCGCCGCGAGGACGGATTTCGTGAATGCGACAGTGCTGATGGTCGCCCTGACGTTCTTGGTTCTGGGAATTTCGGGACTGGGCAGCACACTTCTGCGCGCTGTGCCCAGGGCATTGAAGGCGGGAATCATCCTCGGCGCGGGGATGAGCGCGATCTATGGTGAGTTCATCCCGCGCTCGGGAGGGCGTCCTTCCAGGATCGACGCCTATACCGTATCGATTCTGCTTGCCGTGGGAATCAGTTTGCTTCTGATGTTCTCGCTGCCGCTCGAGCGCTGGAAGAAGCGCTTCCGGGGACTTGCGGTTGTCGCTTCGCTTGGACTCGCTCCAGGGTTTTTCGCCGCGATGATTCTCGGACCCTGGTTTGGAGAGGTCAGCTATGGAAGCTTTCGGGCGCTGTTCGTGTCTCCCGCGACGGGGGAGTGGGTTTTCCAGTTCCGGGACGTTTTCTTTCTTCCCGACATTGGTGGGCTTATCGGAGAATACAGCCTGGTAGCGCGCGGCATCCCCGACGCCGGCATGATGTTGAGTGCTCTGCCTTTGGCACTGGCTGCCTACGTGATCGGCTTCGGGGACATCATTACGGGAACAGCCATCGTCAACGACGCCGCTCCGCATCGGCCGGACGAGAAGATTCCCATCGACGAGAGGCGCACCCACCTCACCATCGGAATCCGTAATCTCATTCAGGTCGTTGCAACCGGGCCGTTCTTTCCCTTGCAAGGGCCTCTTTGGGCGGGAGCGACCGTCGTCGTCGCTGAGCGCTACCGGCGGGGCCGCCGGGAGATGGACTCGATCTTTGGAGGAATCTTCAGCTATCTTATTTTCGGTTTGCCGATTTTCTATTTCGTTCGGCCGTACTTGGAGCTATTCCGCCCGGTTCTCGATGTTGCCTTTTCCCTGACCCTGGTCTTGACCGGTTTCGCCTGTGCCTACGTGGCGCTTGCGATGCCTCGGAACCGCATCGAGCGAGGGCTGGCCGTTCTGGTTGGAATGGTGATCATGTATTTCTCGACACTGGTTGGGCTTGCTGTCGGCTTCATTGGGGCGGCGGCGCTGCTGGGCAGGCGGGCTTGGAGCAGGGACGAGGAAGATCGCTTGTCCTAATAGAAGCTACCCCGCATTTCTGACCACCTGACGGTGGGGAGTCACTCTGTGGTCTGGCGAAGGTGTAACTCCAACGGGGTTCTTCGTCATTGCGTGTCGCCGCGGCGCGGCGACAGACCGGCAAGATTGCCAGTCCCTACTTTTCGGGACCGAGTGCGGGCACTGTGGATGGGGCTGGCAGCCTGTTTAGGCGTACCTTTGGGTGGTCGGCGTGATGATCAGCTCCGGTACCGTAGCACGGGGATGCAACGTCGCCACGAACAGGGCGGCCTGAGCCAAGTCTTCCGGTTGCAGCATGACGGCGCGTTTTTCGGCCGTCGGGACGACGGGGCGGTCCTCGAGGATCGGCGTATTGACTTCGCCCGGGCAAATCATGCAGGAGCGGATGCCATTGGCCCCCTCTTCGAGTCCGATCATCAGACTCAGCGCGGACATGCCGAATTTGGAAGCGCTGTAAGCCGTGCCCCCCAGTACGCTCGCCCGCACGCCGGCGACCGACGACACGTTGATGATCAAACCCTGGCGCCGTTCACGCATCTTGGGCAAGACTGCATGCACGCAATAGTAGGCGCCTTTCAGATTCACATCAACGACGCGATCAAAGTCCTCCACGGAGAGTTCGCTGAGTTTGCGCCGGGCAAGATTTGTTCCCGCGTTGTTTACGAGGATATCGATGGCCCCGAGCTTCCGCTCGGCCCAGCCGGCCATCTCCGCGACAGCACCGCGGTCAGAGACGTCCGCGGCTTTCGGATACAGCCGAGCCGC
Source organism: Bryobacterales bacterium (assembly GCA_965226185.1). GTDB lineage: Bacteria > Acidobacteriota > Terriglobia > Bryobacterales > UBA6623 > CBDCYS01. The sequence continues at coordinate 926,576 of CBDDCT010000006.1, read as the reverse complement.
CGCATCCCCCGCTTCCTGTCTTGCGCGCTCGAGCTTATCCAGGTTTCGGCCCACCGAAACGACCGACGCCCCTTCGGCGGCGAAGCAGGCAGCGACAGCCTGTCCAATGCCGCTCCCGGCGCCGGTCACAATAACGCCCTTCCCTTCTAATCTCATCGGAAATCGGGGATTTCACATCCAAGCCGGCAAGCTTGGCGGTAGGAATCAAGATTAAGAATGATTTTGGTCCGACCGAAGTTTGTACTTCTTGATCGCGACGGCCACGTTGCCTTCGTGGCTTCGGACCGTTACACCCTGGACCACAAGATTCACGTCAGGCCCTTCTCCCAGGGCCGTTCCCATGCGCACCACCAACTCGATGCGCCTGCCGACTTTCAGCGCTCTCTCGGTTTGGAAGAGAACTCCTTTGCGGCTGATGTTGAGTGTGCGGCCTGATCCAACGATCGGGCCGGCTGAATCCCGAATTCGATACTCCAAGGGACGATGGATCTCGTAACGGTTTGCGCGCTGTTGCATCTACCCCTCTATTCTGTACGTAGACCACCTTATTTACAATAGGACGAAAGATCTAAATTACTCGGTACGAAAGTACTAGTGTGGTGAGTCGAGAGGTCCCTGACCAGCGATGGATGGACTTCGTGACGAGCGGTGACCGGGCTGGTTTTGCCTTGGGTTTCCGGCTGAACAGCGAAAGCCGCTCTATCTACGCCTGATCTGGTCAAGCATTTGAACCAAGGTGACGGTGAAGGGTCCCGTGCTGGAGTCGAATTCAATCCTCAAGGAATCGTTTCCGCCGCAGACTTTCAGCGTAAAGCTGCTGCCCTCGACGACGGCAGGCGCGGACAGGACGGTCTCGGGCGGAAGAATGGTTTTCAAGTTCCCCGCAATCATGTTGGCAATCTCACCGATGGCGTCTCGCACGTCATCATCCACGCTGTCGGGCGGTGAAATGCCGATCAATTTGGCCGTAAGGGTGCTGGCCTGTAATGGCTGGCACTCCAAGAATAAAACCCCTTTCCAGGGTCCGGCGTAGTGGATGGCGCCCACCACCATATGGGCCTGATCCCCGCCTGGGGCACGCTCGACCGGCCGGGCCTCAATGGCGAGCATGGTTGAGAAGATATCTTGGGTGATGTTGATGGCGGTTTCCCGGTGAGTCTTCAGGTTGATAAGGGTCTCGATCATCGTCCTCTCCCTAAATCTCAGCAATCGCCGGGCGCTCGGGCTTTGGATGACTCACGGCCCATGCCTTGAAACACAACGAAGGAAACCGGCTGTTGGAAGCATCTCATTGCATCGGCTTCTGATACAAGATCGCACGGCCTACCTGCCGACGGCTAAACGTCTCGTCGATGTTCAATGTTGTCTCGCTGGAGCCCAGAATCAAATAGCCTCCTGGCGCCAGCGTTTTGCGAATATTCCGCAGAATCTGCCTCTTTGTTTCGATGTCGAAATAGATCAGCACATTCCGGCACAAGACGACATCAAAGGTTCCCAGCAAGACTGGGTTGTCTTTGAGGTTGAACTTTTTCCACTCCACCATGTCTCGAATGGAAGAGCTGATTTCCCACTCCATGTTGTGGCGCATGAAGTGCTTTATCAGGTACTTGGCCGGCAGGCCGCGGTTCACTTCGAGCTGCATATATTTGCCATCTCTGGCCTTATCCAGTATCTCCCCTGAAATATCAGTGCCTAGGATCTCTATCTCTTGGGCAAGATTCCCCATATCGAGCCACATCATCGCCAGGCTGTAGGGCTCTTGGCCTGACGAGCAGGCGGCCGACCAGAAGCGCAGCGCGCGGCTTCCTTTCTGCCTTTCGAGCAGCTCGGGAATCACGACTGTTTCAAGCGTTTGGAACGGAGCCAAATCCCGAAAGAAAAGAGTCTCATTGGTGGTCATCGCCTCGACGACTTTGTCCCGAACGCGGCGGCCTCCCATGGAGCGAATGAGATTACACAGGCCGTCGAGAGAAGCGGCTCCCTCATCCTTCGCTACCGGTACGAGCCGTGCTTCGAGCAGATAACCCTTGGAATCGTCGAGAACGATGCCGGACTCCTGATAGACCGTTTGGCAGAGAAACCGAAAGTTCTCCGCAGTCAGGTTCTTGAGTTGCTCAGGCGTAGTGGTGAGGGGCATAGTCGTCGTCTCAAACCCGCTTTAGAATTTCCCGCGTGATCTCATTGATTGGGGCTACCACGTCCGCCAGTCCGGCCTGCGCGACGAAACCCGGCATGCCCCAAACGACGCTGGTCGCCTTGTCTTGGGCAATAACCGAGGCGCCCTTTGCCTTGATCTGTTTTACGCCGCTCAATCCGTCTTGGCCCATGCCGGTCAGGATGACTCCGAGCGCGCGGCTGCCATAGAGTGCGGCTACCGAGGTGAACAAGACGTCCACCGCGGGACGGCAGGAGTTGACGGGAGGGGATTTATCGAGCGCGGCGACAATCGCCGCGCCAGACCGTTTCAGAACCAGATGAGAGCCGCCGGCCGCGACGACCGCCTTGCCCGGCTCGATGGGCGTTCCTTGCCGTGCTTCCTCGACGCGAATGTGGCTGCAGGACTGCAGCCGCTGTGCCAGCAGGCGCATGAAAATGGGCGGCATGTGCTGCACGATCACGATCGGGCAAGGCAAATCCGCCGGAAACAGAGGAAAGATCTCGGCCAGGGCGTTTGGGCCTCCGGTGGAAACCCCAATCGCAATGATCTCCTTCTTTGATTCCCAGTTCCGGCGAGCGGGTGCATTCGGAACCAGAACCGGTTGAACGTCGAGAACGGGAGCAGCGCCCTTCAGACTAAAGAACTGCCTTATTCTTGGCGCCAGCTCACTCCGAAGCTTCTCCAGCGACTTGTCCAAGGAGCCGACGTTCGCCGCCTTGGTGACGTAATCGTTAGCGCCCAGCGAGAGCGCCTCGAGTGTCTTCGCCGCCCCACGCTCGGTCAGCGTCGAAAACATGATTACGACGAGCCGGGGATAAAGCTTGCGAATCTGGCGCAGCGTTTCCAGCCCGTCCATCTCTGGCATTTCGATGTCCAGCGTGATGACATCGGGATTGACCTGTGGAATCTTTGCCAAAGCGACGGACCCGTTAGGGGCGGTTCCGACGATTTCCAGATCCGCGTCTTCGGACAAGGCCTTTGTAATGAGCCGCCGAATGACAACGGAATCGTCGACAATCAGGACACGAATCTGGCGTCCGGCTGGTATCGTCCGCGCTGTTTGCAATGCCATGGCCCGGTATTCGACTGCCCTGACGCGGCGTTAGTTCAACACCCCTAAGAGGCGCAGCTTGTCCTCAATCACCTCTTTCGTGAACGGCTTCATGATGTATTCGTTCGCTCCGGCATCAAGGGCCTTAACCATCTGTTCGACCGCGGTCTCGGTCGTCACCATCACCAGAAGAGAGGAGTTGAAGCGCCCGTCCGAACGGACTTTTGTCACAAACTCGAGCCCGTTCATCACGGGCATGTTCCAATCGACCAGCATCAGCGATACCGACTCCCCAACCTCATCCAGCCGATCCAAAGCTTCGCGGCCATTGGCGGCTTCCCAAACTTCGAAACCCAGCTCCCGGATTGTGTCCCCGAGGATTCGTCGAATCGCTCGCGAATCATCGATGATTATCGCTTGCTTCATTGGTAGACGCCCCTTTGGAAACGGTTCTCTTCTGTCTCCACAATCAGGATGCACGGTGCGACTTGTCAAAAGCGAACCGTGTAAAAACCAGGACTCGCACTGCTCGCCGGTTGAATGATTGTCAATTCTCGGGAAGGACCCTTTGACGGCTCGTCTGGTTGCCGCGCATCCCTCCCCTTTGGTATTCATCGGCCAAGAGAGCCGAGTCTTGTAGGTGCTTTCACTCCTCCTTGCAGCGGCTATCCTGCTTTTCTCGCCCAATTGAGAGCGTCGGGGCCAAAGGCCCAATGGAGGCGCCGACCACCGCGACCTGAAACAATTTTGAATTCAGCAACGCCGAGGGCCTTCAGTCCGCGGGCTTTGGCGAATTCCCGCACGACGGCTTCGTAGCCGCGCCTCGTCAGCCCCGCCAGGCCGGAGGACTCGGACCCGCGTTTCCAGGATCTTTTGAAGCGCATGAATTTCCCGGAGTGAGAAAATCAGCGGGAGCCTGCCCAGACGCGCGCGGCTTCAGGCGTTACAAAGAGGCGATTTAGGCTGTTTTACGTAGTTTTGAGCTGTCGTGCCGGTCCAACGATTGGTTGTCGCTCGTCAACCGCTCACACCTGCCTGTCTGTGTCGAATAAAATCTTAGTGTCAATCGCTAATATATTATTGACAGCGTCTCCCTGATCTGTGCTATTATGAATTCACGGGAGTTCACCCTTGACGGTGAGTTCTGCTGAGTTCCACGGAACGCCGGCCGGAATCCGGTCTCCGAATCGAATGAACCAGCGCTGTCACGGTTCTGTGGCAGCCTTCCTTGAGCGTAAACGGATTCGTGATTCGAGAGTGGATGGCCGCTTGCCTGCAGCCCTGATTCACCAGTCGTTGCGTTAACAGCGCGTTAACAGTTTGCGCCGGGGATCTGCACCAGTTCAAAAAATTGGAGGAAACACCTATGAAGCTAAGACCGTTGCACGATCGTATCCTCGTTGAGCGCATCGAGGATGGCGAACAAGTCAAGGGCGGGATCATTATTCCCGACTCGGCCAAAGAGAAGCCCCAGCAGGGCAAAGTCATCGCCGTCGGGAATGGCAAACGCCTGGAAGACGGCTCCATTGTCGCTTTGGACGTCAAAGAAGGCGACCGCATCCTGTTCGCCAAGTACGCCGGAAGCGAAGTCAAGATCGACGATAACGAATACCTCATTTTCCGCGAGGACGAAGTTCTCGCCATCCTCGAAGATACTAAAACATCAGAGAAAGCTGCTTAAGGAGGAATAACGACAAATGGCTGGAAAGCAAATTGTTTATGGAGAAGAGTCCCGTAAGGCAATTCTGACGGGCGTGAACAAGCTCGCCAATACGGTGCGAGTGACCCTGGGGCCCAAGGGCCGCAACGTTGTGCTGGAGAAGAAGTTCGGCGGCCCGACCGTCACCAAGGACGGCGTCACGGTAGCCAAGGAAATCGAGCTGGAAGACAAGCTGGAAAACATCGGCGCGCAGATGGTACGCGAAGTGGCGTCGAAGACCAGTGACGTCGCCGGCGACGGCACCACGACGGCTACGATTTTGGCCCAAGCCATCTACCGCGAAGGCGTCAAGAGCGTTGCCGCCGGCGCCAATCCGATGGCGATCAAGCGCGGCATCGAGCGGGCAACCCAGCTCGTGGTCGAGAAAATCGAATCGATGTCCCGTCCCGTCGAGGGCGACGCCGTTTCGCAAGTGGCGGCGATCTCGGCCAATAGCGACGAAACGATCGGCAAGATCATCGCCCAGGCGATGGAAAAGGTCGGCAAGGACGGCGTCATCACGGTCGAGGAAGGCAAGACAATGGAAACGGAGCTGGAGGTGGTCGAAGGCATGCAGTTTGACCGCGGTTACCTGTCTCCCTACTTCGTGACCGACCAGGAAGCGATGGAGTGCGTCCTGGAGAACGCCTACATCCTGATCCATGAGAAGAAGATCAGCAGCATGAAAGACCTTCTTCCTTTGCTCGAGCTGGTCTCGCGCGCCGGACGGCCCTTGCTGATCGTCGCCGAGGAAGTTGAAGGCGAAGCGCTGGCGACGCTGGTCGTCAACAAGCTGCGCGGCACTTTGAACATCGCCGCCGTCAAGGCGCCCGGCTTCGGCGATCGCCGCAAGGCGATGCTAGAGGACATCGGCGTCCTCACCGGCGGCAAGGCCATCATGGAAGAGACCGGCATCAAGCTGGAAGGCATTCAGCTCGAGGATCTGGGGCAGGCCAGCCGCATCGTCATCGATAAAGACAACACCACGATCGTCGAGGGTTCGGGCGGCAAGAAAGCGATCGAAGGCCGCGTGAAGCAGTTGCGCGCCCAAGTGGAGGAGACCACTTCCGACTATGACCGCGAGAAGCTGCAAGAGCGGCTGGCGAAGCTGGTTGGCGGCGTGGCCGTCATCAAAGTCGGCGCGGCGACCGAGACCGAGATGAAAGAGAAGAAAGCTCGTGTCGAGGACGCCATGCACGCCACCCGCGCCGCCGTCGAGGAAGGCATTGTTCCCGGCGGAGGAGTGGCGCTTCTTCGCGCTGGCGACGCCCTCGACGACCTCAAGTCCGATGACGAAGACGAGCAAATCGGCATCAAAATCGTGCGCCGCTCACTCGAAGCGCCGGTTCGCTGGATTGCTCAGAACGCCGGCCATGAAGGGGCCATCGTAGTCGCCAAGGTTCTTGAAAGCTCGGAAGCGAACTACGGCTTCGACGCCCAGAGCGAAACCTACGGCGACCTGGTCGCCGCTGGTGTGATCGACCCGGCGAAAGTAACGCGCAGCGCGTTGCAGAACGCTGCTTCGATCGCCGGTCTGATGCTGACGACGGAAGCGACCGTGCATGAGCTTCCGGAGAAGGAAAAGGCACCGGCCATGCCTCCCGGGGGGCACGAAGACTACTAAGTTTCAGATAACAGCTTCAACACAAGCAGGAATTGGGGGCCGGTTGACCGGCCCCCTTTTTTTGACAGCCCAATCGGGACCTCCATGATAGGCAATTAGTCAAGCGGTCGACGCGGAGACCCCTCGGCCCGTTCTCGATGGCGGGTTGTGTGTGATCCGTAGTCCCGTTTCGGCGGCGAGTGTTTGCGAATCGAACGTGGGGCGCGTCGGGAACACCAGGCTCCGTCGCGCAGTCCCTGCTCCGCCGGGGGGGGTAATGACCAGCCCGCAGGCCTAGCCCTAGGCCCAGGGGCACAGCCCCGCGGTCATGGCTCTGATTGAGGTTAGGCGGGGGAGGGCTGCTCGCCTTCGGAGAGCCCGGGGACTCTCTTCGGCTGTGGGGTGTCGGGCCGCAGCACTTCCTGTTGCGGGACCGCGGGCTCCTCATCTTCTTCGGGATAAGTAATTGCCTGTAACTCGCCGCCGGCGAGCAATGTCATCACCTCATCGCCTTCGAGAACTTCCCGTTCCAGAAGAGCCTCGGCGATCTTGACCAGAGCATCCGAGTTCTCGGTGATGACCTTCTTGGCTACGTCGTAGCCTGTTCTGACGAAGCTTCCCACCTCGGCGTCGATGTGAATGGCCGTCGCTTCACTGTAGTCGCGGTGCTGCGCGATTTCGCGGCCGAGGAAGATTTGCTCTTCCTTCTTGCCGAAGGTCAGCGGCCCCATCGAACTCATGCCCCACTCGCAGACCATTTGGCGAGCCATCTCTGTCGCCTGCTCGATGTCGTTGCCGGCCCCGGTCGTTATGTGATCGAGGAACATCTCTTCAGCGATGCGGCCGCCCATGAGGATGGCCAAGCGGGTTCGGAGAAACTCCTTGGTGTAGGTATGCCTGTCGTCCAAAGGCAACTGCATCGTCACACCGAGAGCGGATCCTCGCGGAATGATGGTGACCTTGTGCAGCGGATCGGAGTTCGGCAGCAGGGCGGCCACGAGCGCGTGCCCGGCTTCGTGATAGGCCGTATTTTTCTTTTCCTCATCGGTGAGGATCATCGAGCGGCGTTCGGCCCCCATCATGACCTTGTCCTTGGCCAGCTCGAAGTCGTGCATGGTGACGACCTTGCGGTTCTGGCGAGCGGCGAAGAGGGCGCCTTCGTTGATGAGGTTCGCCAGGTCGGCCCCCGTAAATCCGGGAGTTCCGCGCGCCAGCACGTGCAAATCGACATCGGAAGCGAGAGGAACCTTGCGTGTGTGGACGCGGAGAATACCCTCGCGTCCCCGGACGTCAGGACGACTCACAACGATACGGCGATCGAACCGGCCGGGGCGCAGCAGGGCTGGATCGAGCACATCGGGCCGGTTCGTGGCCGCGATGAGGATCACCCCTTCGTTGGCATCAAAGCCGTCCATCTCAACCAAAAGTTGGTTGAGGGTCTGCTCGCGCTCGTCGTGACCACCGCCCAGTCCGGCGCCCCGATGGCGTCCCACGGCGTCGATCTCATCGATAAAGATGATGCATGGCGCGCTTTTCTTGCCTTGCTCGAATAAATCGCGGACCCGGCTGGCGCCGACGCCAACGAACATTTCGACAAAGTCGGAACCTGAAATCGAAAAGAACGGGACGCTCGCCTCACCGGCGATTGCCCTGGCCAGAAGAGTTTTTCCTGTTCCAGGGGCGCCGACCAGGAGCACTCCTTTCGGTATCCGGCCTCCCAGTTTCTGAAACTTTTGGGGCTCGCGCAGGAATTCGATGATCTCCTGCAGCTCTTCTTTGGCCTCTTCGACTCCGGCGACGTCCTTGAAAGTGACTTTCTTCTGCTGGCTCGTCAGCAGCCGCGCACGGCTCTTGCCGAAGCTGAGGGCCTTATTGCCGCCGGCTTGCATTTGCCGCATCATGAAGATCCAAAATCCGAACAAAAGGATGAACGGCGAAGCGTTGATCAGAAAACTCAGCCAAGTCGGCGTGCTGGATTCCTTGACCTCGATGACCACGCCGCTATCCTGCAGAACGTCAATGATGCCTGGATAATCGGACGGCAGCACCGTGCGCAGGGTATCGCCACTGCCCTTGAGTTTTCCGGTGACCTGGTTCCCGTTGCTGATCGTAACGGATTCGACGCTCCCGGCTTTGACCTCTTTATAGAATTCCGTATAGGTAAGCTGCTTTTCACCCGCGGCGTTGCCCGTCTGGACAACCCGCCAGAGCAGGACCGCCGTGCAAAGCATCACGACCCAAAAAACCGCTGTTTTCACCGTGGAGTTCACAGGCTTGGCTCCTCCGCTACCCCCATCCCGAAATACGCAGCTAAAACGGGGGGTCTACTTGTATAGACGCGTCCTGGCATGAATTCGATTCCACCAAACTGGTCACGCGCGTTCGATTTCCGCGACCTCTAGTACAACTCGGCTGTCTTCGTCGGCGGCGTAGGCCGCCGCGGCGCCGAAATCGCGGACCCAAACGATCTGATCGGACGCCCCTTTGAGCGCCTTGTCGCCGACGGTTCCAATAATCACGGGCCAACGGCCACGCTGCCACTTCGCGACCTTACTTTCCTGAAACAAGGACTTGATCTTTTTTGCCCCTGTTCGACCCTGCGGCTGGTAGCAGTCTCCCGGCCGCCAGTTCCGTATTCTCAGCGGCTTCGGGACCTTGTCCCAGTCGAGCACACCTCGACAGTTCCTATTATAACCCTGCCGGGGCTTGAGGTTCTCTCGGTTATATAACTTGAGTGTAACTAAGGTTGCACCCCAGGGTCCGGCGAAAGATCCCGGAGGATCAATGAGGAAACTGTAGTCACCGGCGGAAGTTTCGACCCCAAGCGCGGTTCTGGCCAGCAGGATTTCATTAAATGAGCGGGAGACACGCAGTCCAGGAAGGTCGGCCCCTCCGCAGCCCGCGGCCCCGGAGGCTAGCCTGAGAATCGACTCGACGTGCTCGAATCCGATGCCGCGCAAGTCACCGCGCGCCCTTTCGATGGCTTGCCGCAGGAGTCTGCGGGCGACAGCAAGCGGAAGAGAACTGAGGGAATCAGTTCGGAGCCGGATTCCTTCCGCGTCCTGTGTGAAGTGCTCGGACGCCAGACCGGGAAGCATGCTGTTCCAGTAGTCTTCCTCGCCCTGCGCCCATTGGGCAAGCTGCCCAAGCAGATGAGGAAGATTGGGGTTCCATTCGCTCGTGAGCCGCGGCAGGAGCTGATGCCGGATTCGGTTGCGGCCGCGATCCAGGTCACGGTTGCTCTCATCTTCCCGCCATTTGAAGCCGCCGGTTTCCAGATAGGCCAGCACTTGTTGCCGGGTGACCCCGATGAGCGGGCGGACGATGGCTCCATCTAGCACTGGGCGAATCCCGGCGAGACCGGCGCTTCCGGAGCCCCGCAGCAACCGCTGCAGAACCGTCTCGGCTTGGTCGGAAAGCGTATGTCCGACGGCGATTTTGTCAAACCGGCCTTGGCCGGTCAACTGTCTGAAGAACTCATATCGGACGGCGCGGCCGGTTTGTTCGAGGTTGTCCCCGCTTGTTGCGGCTCGGCGGGCGACGTCAACCGACGTCGAAATGAACGGCAGCCCGGCATGGGCGGAGAGCTCAGCGACGAATTGCTGGTCCTGCTCGGAGGCGCCGCCGCGCAACTGATGGTTGACGTGAACCACTCCCAGCGTGATTCCGAGGCGATGGCGTAACTCCAGCAAGCAGTGCAACATGGACACTGAGTCAGGGCCGCCGGAGACGGCAACGCCCACGGCTTCGCCTGCCTCGAGCATGTGATGCTTGGCGATGGTTTGGGAGACCCGCGGGGTCACGGTATCATTTTAGCCGGAACTGAACAGGGCGGATTTGGCGATCTCGAGAGATTACCGGGCTTGGCGGAGTTGACCCGTCGTTTGCGCTCGGGGCTCTGTTGCTGGCTAAAGCGCTAGCTCGGTCTCGGTTGGCGCTTCGTAGTCGATGCCGTCTACCTGGAATCCGAACAAGTTGCTGAACTCCTTGCGGAAGCCGGCGACATCCGAGATTTCCGAAAGGTTTTCGGTTGTCACGCGTCCCCAGAGATCGGCGACCGCTGACTGCACGTCTTCCTGCATTTCGAAGTTGTCGAGACGAATCCGGCGGTTGGCGTCGGTGGCAACTTCTTTGCCCGCGGCCAAGTAGTCAAAACATAGCCGGGTGATCTGCTCGATCGAGCCTTCATGCGTGCCCTTCTGCTTCATCACTCGCAAGAGCAAACTGATGTAAAGAGAGACGACGGGGATAGCGGCCGAGGCCTGCGTGACGACAGCTTTGTTGATGGAAACCCAGGCGTTCCCGCCGATCCGCGACGACAGCTCGTCGTCCAGCGAGTGCGCGGCCGCCTCTAGATCCTTCTTGGCGATTCCAATCGTCCCATGGCGGTAGATGGGCCAGGTGAGCTCGGGACCGATGTAGGAATACGCCAGCGTTCTCGCCCCATCCGCGAGAAGGCCCTCGCTGAGCAGCAGATCGATCCAGAGCTTCCAATCTTCGCCACCCATGACGGCAATCGTATCGACGACTTCCTGTTCCGTTGCCGGCTCGATTGTGATCTGCTTCACGTCGCCGGTGGCAAAGTTCACTGTTTTCCCCGTAAAGGGCTCACTGATTGTCTTCAGGGCCGAGTTGAACGTTTCGCCCGTGCGGGGGTGAATGCGGCGCGGGGAGGCCAGACTGTAGACGACCAGGTCGACTTTCCCCATGCCCCGGCGGATGAGGTCAATCGTCTGCCGCTTGCCTTCGTTTGAAAAGGCATCGGCGTTGACTCCCTCGGCCCAAAGGCCGGCTTCCCTTGCCAAGCGGTGGGTTGCGGCGGTGTTGTAATAGCCGGCTGAAGCTGTCCTTTTGCCTTCCGGCGGACGTTCGAAAAAGACACCGAGCGTGTTGGCGCCGAAGCCCCAGGCCGCCGCGATGCGGGTGGCTAGCCCGTAGCCGGTCGAGCTGCCGATGACGAGGACGTTTTGAGGGCCGATTGTGCCGCCGGGACGAGCCTTGAGAACCGCGTCAATCTGATGTTGTACGTTGCGGGCGCAGCCTTCCGGGTGGGCGTTGATGCAGATGAAGCCTCGGGAGCGTTGCTTTACAGTCTGTTGTGGCATGGGGTCGGGTTGGCGGTGGCGGGTTGCCGGGTTCTAGTGTTCCTCGTGGTCTTGGCCATACGCGGGCGTTTGAGTACTCGTTATGGGCGTTCAGTACGCGTTACGGGCGTTGGACACGCGCCGCCGCGCGGCGAAGGGTCGGCATCAAGTGTGCGTCAGGTAATCCATTCGGCCGCCGTCCGACATGAGGTATTGTCCGGTCATGAAGCTGGTCTTGTCGGAAGCCAGAAACGACACCACGTGAGCGATATCTTCCACCTCTCCCGGACGGGCCAGCATCGACTTTGCCGATACGGTTTCGAGGATTTGTTCCACTTGTTCGGGCGATTTGCCACCCGTGGTCATGTCGGTGCCGACGAATCCGGGAAGAACCGCGTTGACGGTAATCCCATGTTTTCCGAAGTCAAGCGCGAACCGCTTTGTCAGAATCGCTACCGCCGCTTTCGTCGCCGCGTACATCGTGGTCCCAGGGAACGAGGTTCCCATGGCGGCATTGGAAGAGAGGTTGATGATGCGGCCGTACTTGCGCTCGATCATCGACGGGACGACGGCGCCGGTGCAGTTGAGCACACCCTTGACGTTGGCTGCCCACATGCGGTCGAGGTCCTCTTCTTTGTAGTCGAGCAGTTCGCCCGGGATGAGCAGGCCGGCGTTGTTGACGAGGATGTCGATGGGGCCAAGTTCTTTTGTGACCTGCCCGGCCATGGCTTCGACGGCGGTTTTGTCGGCGACATCCGCCTGTACCGTGATCGCTCGCCCTCCCTGGCCCTGAATCTCGCCGGCTGTCTGTTGCGCGGCCTCGGCATTGATACGGTAGTTGACGGCAACGGCGGCGCCATCGGCGGCCAAGCCCTTGGCGATGGCTCGGCCGATGCCTCGCGAGGCGCCTGTTACGAGCGCGACTCTGCCGTGCGCGATGTCTGAACCCATATTGCCTCCGGTTCAACATTCTAACCAGTTTCCGGAGTGAGGCCGTTTTGGGTTGCGGCTCAGGCGGCCGCCACGCCACTTTGGCGCTCCCAGGCTCCCAGGTCGAAGGGATGACATTGGACACCAGGGATAGTAGACTGCGCACAGCAGGTTTTGCCGCCGATGTGACCGGAGGCTCGTCATGACCTACAGACCAACACCAATCCCGACATCCGAAATCGAGCTTGACAACGGCCTTCACGAGCTGGTCGAGCGGCTCGCGGAGAGCAACCATGATCATTGGGCCAGACAACGGCTGGAGCAAGGCTGGAGCTACGGTCCCAAGCGCGATGATCAAGAGAAGACTCATCCCGACTTGCTGCCTTATGATAAGCTTTCGGAATCCGAGAAAGGGTACGACCGGACCTCTGTTGTCGAAACGCTCAAGGCGATCATCGCCGCCGGATACGAGATACGGCGGAGGGATTCGTAGACCGGTCGGCGAGGGGAGCCCGCAAGGCCTATACAGAGCCAGACAATCGGGGAAAATGACACCACGGACTGAGGAAAGAAACCCTGCTGAGCCCTGCCCAACCCGAACGCCTATTCCTATGTATTTCAGCTATTTACATGGAACCGCATAGAGAATTTGACACGGCTGCTACAGTGAATTCAGAGGGTTGGATACGGCTCAAACCGCCAACGCGGACTGCCCCCAATTTTTTCACAACAGGAACGCGTTGCGCGGCGGAAGGGCCAGAGCTTGGAGCCGCGGCGTTGCCGGCTGGAAGGATACGGGCTGCACCCAGTCGTCTGACAAGAAAGTGGCGCGACTCACCACTTTGGTACTCGTAATATGACGCGAACCTGACACAAGCGGCGCCGAAAAAGGAAAGGGCGCCGACGGATGGAGGATGGTAAACCATTGATTCTTATGGATCTTATGGGAATATCTGCGATTTCCGGCTAGGCCGAGAGAACGAAAAATAGCCCTGAGACCTGACATTAACTGACATTTAACTGACAAATCCTGGTTAAACTATAGAATCTAAACAACTTATAAAACGGCGCTCGCGAGGCCCGCGGCCCTTCCGCGTCTAGCCCGCGCTTGGCCCGCTTTCTCACCGTACGGCGCGGCGCATCACGGTAGGAGTATAATTCAAGGTTTTTACCACCGCTGCTTCTCAGTCGTGAGATTGTCAGGGCGCGGCTGAGAACAGGAGTTTTTTCGGATGAGTCCATTGGCAAACGCTGACGCGGCCGGGGAGACGAGAGCCATCAAACCACGTGTATTGCACCCCCCCAAAGTGGCGTACTTCACCATGGAAGTCGCGCTGCACCCGAAAGTTCCAACGTACAGCGGCGGCCTTGGAGTGCTGGCCGGCGATACGTTGCGTTCGGCGGCCGACCTCGGTGTTTCGATGTTCGGCGTGACCCTGCTTTACAGAAGGGGTTATTTCAATCAGAGTCTGGACAAATCCGGCAATCAAACCGAGAACCCTGTCGAATGGGATCCAAGTGACCATCTCGAACCCATGGATCCGCTGGTGACGCTCACTCTGAGCGGAAGGCCCGTTCACGTTCGTTGCTGGCGCTATCCGGTTTACGGTGTCAACGGGCACTTGGTCCCTGTTTACTTCTTGGATACGGATGTGAGCACGAACAGCGACTGGGATCGCGGAATCACGGGCTCTTTGTACGGAGGGGACGAGTATTACCGCCTTTGCCAAGAATTCGTTCTTGGGGTCGGCGGGCTTCAGATGCTGCGCCAGCTCGGGCACACCGATGTCGAGAACTATCACATGAACGAGGGGCACTCGGCTCTGCTGGTGCTGCGTCTGCTCGAAAGGCAACTTACCAAGAGCGGACGCCGGTTTCCCGGTGAAGAGGATCTGGCGGCCCTGCGAAAGAAGTGCGTGTTCACTACCCACACGCCGATTCCGGCCGGCCATGACTCGTTTCCGGAAGAGATGGTGCGGCGAGTGCTCGGCGATGAAAGAACGACGTTACTGTTTTCGACGGGCTTTTCGGGCTCCGACGAACTCAATATGACGCGCCTGGCGCTGCACCACTCGAACTACGTGAACGGCGTGGCGATGAGGCACGGTGAAGTCTCGCGCAAGATGTTTCCGAAGTACCGCATCAAGGCGCTGACCAACGGCGTTCATGCCATGACTTGGCTGTCGCGGCCGATGCAGGAAGTCCTCGACCGGGAGATTCCGGAATGGCGCCACGACAACATCTACCTTCGATACGCCATCAATATTCCGCTCAGGGATGTTCGCGAGGCGCATGCCCGGGCCAAACGCACCTTGCTAAACGCTTTGAATGACGCCACCGGCGAGCGCCTCGAAGAAGACGTTTTTACGATCGGATTCGCTCGCCGGGCGACGGGTTATAAACGCGCGGATTTCTTGTTTCGTGATGCCAAGCGGCTGAAAGAAATTGTCAAGAAGGCAGGGAAACTGCAGCTCATCTATGGCGGAAAGGCGCATCCCCGCGATAGCGCGGGGAAAGATCTTATCCGCCGCGTTTTCGCGGTGGCTGACCAGCTTTCCGCCTCGATCAAGATCGTCTACGTCGAGAACTACGACATCACTTGGGGAGCGATGATCTGCAGCGGCGTTGACCTGTGGCTGAATACTCCCGAGAAGCAGCGTGAGGCATCGGGCACAAGCGGGATGAAGGCGGCTTTGAACGGCGTGCCGAGTCTCAGCGTCCTGGATGGCTGGTGGCTCGAAGGGCACATCGAGGGAGTGACAGGCTGGTCGATTGAAGACGACGGGGACGGGGAAGCCGGAGAGGCTGCTTCGCTTTACGAGAAGCTGGAAAAGATCATCCTGCCGATGTACTACAACGACCCGGACGCTTATGCCAAAGTGATGCGCTCGGCGATCGCGCTCAACGGGACGTTCTTCAATACGCAGCGGATGGTGATGCAATACGTGTTCAACGCCTATTCGACGGCGAATGGGGTGTAGGTTTCGGGGGCGGTCCGGCGACGCGGTAATGCGAGACGCTTTGGCCCGGTCATCCCGCACATGAATTGTAGCTTGATCGTCGCGGGTCGTCGAGCGCGGCTCAGGCCCCGGTCCGTTGATATAATCTTAGGCATAGGTGGCGCTCTCTAACCCGGTATTGCTCTCGAAGCGGCAAGAGCTTCTGGACGCAGCCCGCCGCCATGGCGGGGTCAATCTCCGCGTCTTCGGTTCGAACGCCCGCGGCGAGGGCCAGACAGACAGCGACTTCGACTTCCTAGTTGATTGCGGCCCCCACAGGCCTCCCTTTTTCTCGGGCGGTTTGCAGGCGGCTCTCGAGGAAATCCTTGGCCGAAAAGTAGATCTGGTCACGGAGTCGTCGCTGCACCAGAAGATTCGAGAACGAGTCCTGCGGGAAGCGCTTCCCTTGTGACGGAACGGGACCGGCTATACCTGGAGCACATCCTCGACTGCATCAGCCGGATAGAAGGCTACACCGGACCCGGTCGGAACGCGTTCCATCCGCAGACGATCATTCAGGACTCGGTCGTTCGCAACCTTCATTTGATCGGGGAGTCGTCGAAGCGAGTTAGCGACGAGGTACGACAGGCAGTACCCGCTATTCCTTGGAAGGACATCGCAGGGCTCCGCAACGTCCTTGTCCATGACTACCTTGGAGTTGATCTTGATCTCGTCTGGGACATTGTGTCCAAGGACCTGGACGACTTGAAACGCGCAATTGAGAGTATTCCGCGCGGCAACTCCTGACTCAGCCCCGGAGGGGTTGCTTCGCCGTGTTTGTCGAGATCGCGGTAATGCGAGGTGGTTCCGTCGGGCATCTCGTTCCTGGCGCTGTCCCGCTGCAACGATCCGGGCTCGGGTTAGGGAGGCTAGCCCTGGACGACCGGGTTTTGCAGGATGCCGATGCCGTCGATTTCGACTTCGACGATGTCCCCGGCTTTCATTGGGCTGGTGCTGCCCGGCGTTCCGGTATAGATCACATCGCCGGGGGAGAGCGTAATGTAGCGGCTGACGAAGCTCACAATCGCGGCCGGACCGAATATCAGGTCATTCACGCGCTGCTTCTGCATTACCTTGCCATTGAGGCGAAGCTGAATCCAGGACTTGTCGTAGTCGAGCCCGACCGCGATGGCCGGCCCCAGCGGCGCGAAGGTGTCGGACCCCTTGGCACGCCACCACTGGGTGTCTTTCTTGTCGCCCTTGGTGCCGTTCTGCCAGTTGCGGTCGCTGACGTCGTTGCCGCAGGTGTAGCCCAAGATGTAGCCGGGCGCGTCTTCTTCGGAGATATTGCGGGCCTTCTTACTCATGACGATGACGAACTCGGCTTCAAAATGGACGTCCTTCGCGCCCTTGGGTATGACGATATCGCCGCCCGGGTGCTGCAAGGAGGTCAGCGGCTTATAGAAGATTTCAGGGTTTGCCGGAGGCTCGCGCTCTCCTATGTGGCTCCCGTAGTTGAGTCCTACGGCAAGCACTTTGGTCGGCTCGATGGGATAGAGCAGCTTCACGTCCGCGGCCTTCACCTTTTCGCCGGTTGGCTTGCGGTCGCCTAACAAATCCCCTTCGATTTTCTCGATCGTGTCGCCGGAGAGAATTCCGTGGAAGACGCTGCCTCCCTGATCGAATCTTACGTAAAGAGTGACTCCGCCTGATGCTTTCTGGGCCATTGCCGCACCTCCAACTGCTAATGCTGTCATGAATGTTCTGCGGGTTGTTGACATGATTGACTCGTGGGTTGACTCGTTCGCTGAGTTTGGGGCTGAATCGCGTCTGAATCAGCCGGCGACGACATTGTTGCGCAAAACGCCGATCCCGTCGATCTCAACTTCCGCTACGTCGCCCGGTTTCATCGCGCTGGTTGAGCCGGGAGTTCCGGTGAAGATCACGTCACCGGGCATCAGCGTCACATACTGGCTGATGAAGCTGACTGTCAACGGCGGTTTGTGAATCAAGTCGGCGAGACCCTGCTCTTGCTTGACTTCACCGTTGAGACGGAGCCGAATAGCGGACTTTTCATAATCCAAGCCAACCGCGATCGCCGGCCCCATGGGGGAAAAAGTTTCAGCACCCTTGGCGCGCCACCACTGCAAGTCCTTTTGATCGCCCTGCGAGCCATTCTGCCAGTTCCGCTCGCTGACGTCGTGGCCGCAGGTGTAGCCCAGGATATGGCCTGGCGCTTCCTCCACTGAGATGCGCCGTGCCTTCTTGCCGATGACGACGACGAACTCGGCTTCAAAGTGAACGTCTTTGGAGTCCGGAGGCAGCACGATGTCGCCTTCGGGATGCTGCAGCGACGTGATCGGCTTGTAGAAAATTTCGGGATTGGCCGGCAGGGCGCTATCTTCGCCGATATGGCTCTTGTAATTGCCCGCCATCGCCAGCACCTTTGACGGCTCGATCGGGTACAACAGCTTGACGCTGCTTGCTTCGGCCGTCGTACCGTTGGGGGTGCGGCTTCCAAACAGATCACCGTCGATCTCTTCAATCGTGTCCCCGCTGAGGACGCCGAACTTCACGCTGCCGCCTTGTTCGTAGCGTACGTAGCGGGTGACTCCCGCGTAGGGATCAGGGCCGGACGAACAAGCCCAAGTCGATAAACCGCCCGCTACGGCCGCCAGAAAACTTCTTCTCGATGAACCCATACGTCCTCCTGACATACACCGGGGCTAGTGTAGCAAAAGTCTCCCCTGTCCGGAGCGTCTTATCCGCTCACTTCGCAATCGAAGCCCTCTGAGCCGATGACCCCCTATCCCCCGCGGCCCAGGAACTTCGGCTTCGGCGCGAACATGCACGCCAAATACAGCGCCTGCCAGACTGACATAGAGTTGATCAAGGCGTTGTCAAGTTCAAAGAGTTTCGTGAGAACAAGAGCATGCCAAGCGAGATAAAGACAGGGTATCGCGATTGTGACCCGCCGCCGGGAGGCTCCCAAGAAAGCCCCGTGCGCAACTGGTAACAAAGCAGATCCGATCATGACTCCGAGAAAGCCGGCATCAAACACATTCGGGATCTCTGGGATCTCGTCGTCCCATTCCAAGATGAGCCAAGCCACCAGGGCGTAGATCAGCGTGGAAGCGGCCAGGAACGCCAGGCTCCGCATCCGGAGCAGATCCCGGCTCGAGCCAGCGTGCCACAAAAGCACAACGGCGCCGAAGACGGGTCCGACGTACCAGTACTCAGCGATGAGGCCGTAATGCGCGAGCGCGTATGCGGCCGCCAAAAAGGCGGCGAGTTTTCCGATCCCCCGCGTTGTCAACACTTCGCGCTACACGTTCTCCGGCACCACGAAGGGCTCGCGGTAATCGCGCTTGAGCAGCTTGTTGGCCTCGTCATCACCCGGGAACCGCTCGGTCTTGGCGTCGAACTTGAGCTTGCGGTTCGTGCGGTAGGAGATGTTTGCCAAGTGACACAGCGCTGCGGAAAGGTGTCCGACTTCCACGTCGCAATGCAGATCGGTGTGCTTGCGGCTTTTGACCGCGTCGAGAAAGTTGGCGAAGTGCGCACCACGCTCCCCGGCTGCGGACATCGACGGTCCCGGCTCGCGCTTTTCACCCAGGTAGGTGGCGAAGCCGCGACTGTTGAGCGTCATGTAACCGTCAGCTCCGAAAAAGAGGTTGCCGACGGTGTTCATGTTTCCGTCCGGGTCCTGCATGCCGGCCTCGCCGCCAGTAGGCAGTCCGCGCACCTCGAACACGATTTGGCTGTCGGGATACTCGAAGACGGCGGTTTGCGTATTGGGCGTCTGCTGGTCGTCGGGATAGATGTAGTGCCCGCCCGATGAGTAGACGGCGGGAGGAAGTTCCTCTTTGCCGAGGCCCCAGCGGGCGATATCCATCTCATGCACGCCTTGATTACCGATGTCACCGTTGCCGAAATCCCAGTACCAGTGCCAGTTGTAGTGGAAGCGGTTTTCCTTGAAGTCGATCTCTTGCGAGGGGCCGAGCCAAAGATCATAGTTGACGCCGGGCGGAACCGGGCTGGCTGACTTGGCGCCAATCGACTTGCGGCGCTTGAAGCAAAGCCCGCGCGCCATATAGAGCTTGCCAATCACGCCGTCGTTTAGCAATTCGATCGCACGGACTTTGTGCTGGGTGCTGCGGCCCTGGTGGCCAACCTGCACGATGCGCTTGTATTTGCGCGCCGCCTCGACCATCTTGCGGCCCTCGAAGATGCTGTGAGAGGCGGGCTTTTCGACATAGACGTCCTTGCCCGCCTGGCAAGACCAAATTGTCGCCAGAGCGTGCCAGTGATTCGGGGTGGCGACGGACACGGCATCAATGCTGTTGTTCTCGAGCATCTCGCGCAGGTCTTCGTACTCGACCGGTTTGCGCTTTTGGAACTCTAGTGTTTGCTGCGCGGCACGTTCGACAACCGCTTGGTCGATGTCGACGACGGCGGCGACTTCGGAGCGCTCGTCGTGCGCAAACCCGCGGATGTGGGCTTTCCCGCGCCCGCGAACTCCGATGCAGGCGATCTGGACGCGCTCGTTCGCCCCCATGACTTGGGAGTAGGAAGCGGCTGTCATCGCGGCCGCGGCGGTTCCCGAGGACTTTAGGAAGTCGCGGCGGCCGAGTGGCGGCCACGCCGCTGATTGCGGGGGGCGGGTTTTGAGTGCCGACGGTTTCGTCCGGGATATTGCCATGACAGGCCTCCTATGATTCTTGGCTCACTGCTTACAAAGCGTAGCACGGGCGGCAAGCGTGATCAACGAACCGATTCAGAGATGGGATGAGAAGGCTGGCCGCTGAGAGCCGCGAGCGCTAAGCTCTCGGCAGCAGCACAAACTTCGACGGAGTGGGTCCGCTGACGAACCTGGCTTACGTGCTGGAATTGAACAACGACGTGGGACGGGTGAAGCGCTAGCGGCAGATGGGAGCGCTGGTGGGCTGCCGTCCCAAGCAGCGGGACGTGGTCCCGGCCCACGCCACCGGGTTATCGATGGGTACAGATTATTTATTGCAGGCGTTCTGAACGCCGCTAGCACCGCTCAAATCACCAAATGCTTCAGAGGACTTGTCGCAGTTCACGTCGGTGAAGCCGCCGCCGCCGTTGCCTATCAGAGTAATGCCCGGAACCGCGAAGTGCGCGACGGAGTTGTGACCTAGGTTTATGCCGCCGCCTTCGTTCCCCATCAGCGTCAAGGTCTGTCCTAGGGAGAGGGTTGAGTTCAACTCGACCATGATCCCAGGTCCCGAGTTGAGTTGGATTAGGGCCGTAGCAGTAGGATCAAATTCGCTGAAGCTACGCTCGAAGACCGAGGCGCTCCGTATCGCAATTCCGGCATTGAAGGCCGACAAAGGATCGCTGAGGTCCGGATTCTGGCCATTCCACTCGATGAGTGCATCGGATCGGAGCGAGCCGACGGAGTTAAATCCCAGCAGCACACCACCCCAGCCGTTGTGGGAGATTTCACCGCCAATATCGACCCGCGCCTGGCGGGGACCAAAGACTCCGAATCCGTTGTTCATGGTCACATCTACTAAGCGCGCGATCGAAGCCGCGGAATCGGCATCCACGACAACCCCGTGCCCGCAACTGTCAGTCACTACGGAAATTCCTGATAAGGTCAGCCGACTGCCGGCTGTACCTCCTACGCGGATCGCCCTCGCGTCAGAAGAATCAAAAGATAGAAACAATTTGCGAGTGCTTCCTGAGACTGTTACGTTGCGTAGCTCGACAGAACTGTCTTCAATTTGAATCCCTTCGCCTCCAATAACCGCCACGTTTTCGATGCTGGCGCGGGCCACATTCCTGACTATCAGGACACTGCTTAGGTTATTGTCCTCGCCGGTGCAGTTCACGTCCACCGGCTGTTGGAGTATCGCAGAGGCCCCGGAATTTCTTCTGTTGATCTCAATGCGCGCGAAGTCCTTTATGGTAAAGGTCTGAAGCCTTCCGCTGCCAGCAGGCTGCGGCACACAAGTGCCGGTCAGGGTAACCATATGGGTTTTGGTCTTGTCCGAGTGTTGCTGCAGGTGGCCGAGAGCAACCTGAAGGTCGTTGAAGAAGAGATCGAATGGATTGCTGGTGTCATTCCCCTCGGTGCTATCGCATTCTATCGTCACCTCAACCGTCTGCGCCATCGCGGCACTGCTCAGCAGGAATAGGGATAGTACAGTGGTCCGCAGAATCCGCCAGGCCCAGGGAGTAGTGTTCAGCAGGTATTTACTTTGCATGAGTCGTGTCCTCGATTTGATTTCGCACGAAGGGGGCACAGTCCGCCCGGCACTATATACTCGCGGAGCTGTGGTTTACACCAGGATTTCCGTTTCGGCCATCCCGGCACGGTCAGCGCCGCAATGCGGTTGAGCATCTCACCGGACAGCCCCGGGCTGTTCATGATCCTGTTTAGCCATTGTCACCGGCGCGGGTGTCAACCGAAGAGATTACCAGAAAGAGGGTTCGATTTTGAATAGTACTTCGGATTCAATCTTGAATAGTACTTTTTGTCTGGGCATGGCGCGCCGTACTCGTGCAATTGGCAGAGCGCTCACGCGCTGTGCGCGGCCGCAAGCCGGCTGCGGTCCTCTGCCCATTTATGAGGTAGGTTGCGGATTGCGGAGGTCCCAGCCGGGAAACCGTCCTTCCCGGCTAGATGGAAGAGAGAACAGGCGCGCGGCAGCTAACGCCCGGCGATCAGGCTCTTGCCGCTCTTGAGCAGTTCCTGGGCCTTCGGAATCAGCTCCAGCCCTTTCTGAACCTCGGGGTCCAGCTCGTAGTAGACCCGCTCGCCTTCATCCAGATCGTAGGCCGAAATGTAAACTTCGCGCTTCAAGAATCTCTTGATGAAGTCGAGGTTCTCGATGATGTCGGGCTCGGTGAACTCGACGTCTTCCTCGGTCAGGAATTGGCGAAACTCCGAAATGATTTCATCGGTTGGTTCCCACCCAGGCGCCAGATCGGGACGGGCCAGTGTGTAAACCTGCGCGAATGTCGCAAAGGTGGCGCCGCGGCGGAGCTTTATCTGAAAGTCGTTGAACTTCCGGTCCGCCAGCCGCACGTCAGGAGTGATGCCTCCGCCTCCGTAAACCGTGCGTCCCCGATCGGTCAGGCGCACCTGGTCGTTGGCCGGCTCGAATTCTTCGGAACAAGGGCTGGCATAGTAGCCGTAGAGCGAAACGTTGTCATAGCGCCGCTGGATCAGGCGGCCGCTCGGCGTGTAGTAGCGCGCGGTGGTGAGCGCCAAACCCGAAGTCTGCGACATCGGGTAGACCGTCTGCACCAATCCCTTGCCGAACGTATTCATGCCGGCGATCAAAGCACGATCATGGTCCTGCAGCGCCCCGGCCACGATCTCGGACGCCGAGGCCGAATCACAGTTCACAAGGACAACCATGGGGTAGGCCAGCCCGTCGTTGCCTTTTTGCGACTTATAGATCCGTTCAGCCGATGCCCGGCCGTGGTGAGAGACAACAGTCTGGCCCTTCTCGATGAATTTGCCGGAAACGTGAACGCCTTCGCTCAACAGTCCGCCGCGGTTGCCGCGGAGATCGAGAATCAGGCCTTCGAGGGATGGCTCATCCAGCTTTTCCAGGGCCGCGTCCAGCTCACGTCCCGTTTTTTCATTGAAGGTTTCGATTTTGATGAAGCCGATTTTGGGTTCGAGGAAGAACGAAACCGGGACGCTCTTGCGCGGAATGCGGGCCCGCACGACCTCGACTTCGATCAGACCCTCCACGCCGCGGCGCTCGACGCCGATGCGGACCTTGGTTCCGGCCGGGCCTCGCAGCCGCTCCGCGATTTCAGTTGTATTGAGTCCTTCCGTCGTTTTGCCGTCAACCTGGGCGATCACGTCCCCGGGCCGCAAACCGGCGCGGTAGGCGGGCGTCTTGGGAAACGGAGCGATAACGACGGTACGGCCGTTGCGAATGCCGATCTGCATTCCAACGCCGGCGTACTGTCCTTTTTGTTCGTCGCGGAGTTGCTTGAAAGCGTCGGGACCGAAGAACTGCGAATGGGGGTCGAGAGTTCGCAGCATCGTGGGGATGGCGCCGTTGAAGATTGCTTTCTCCGTATCGACAGTGTCGGCGTATTGACTTTCAATAATCGAAAGTACCTGCGTGAATTGCCGGAAGTTATCCCGCAGATCATCTTCAGAGGCAGCCGCCGCTAAACCGGTTTGGGGACCCCAGACTCCGCCGATCACGGCGCACAACAATATGATTAGGGGAACAACTAGCCACCAGCGCCGCTTTTGACTCATGGAAGAAATCCTCTCCTCGAAGTGTTTGGCTCCGCCTCTTTCGGTGACGGCCCGCAGGCGGGTCTGTCACCTCACAGTCAGTATATCCGTTTCCCATCACCGGCGGCTTAGCTGATGGTCGGGAATCGTCTGAAATACAACTGTGCGAACGGCGCGCGAGCAAGGATGCTGCCGAGCAGGGGCGCCAGCTATCCGCGGCCGGAACCCTTGGGGCTGTTTGCGCCTTGGCGAGGGAAAGCCCATGGTCTTGAAAAGCCGCCAAGGAGAACCCCATGGGCTCGCCCAAAATGGCCGGCACGATTCGGCCACCCGCGCAAACAGTCTCATCCGGCCTCGCCGGTACGCGGATCAATGCTACAACCCCGGCACTGGAGGTGGCACGAGCTTCCACGGCAGCACGCCTTGCCGCCGTATACCCGCGGGCCCACTCGCCCCCCCGTAGCGCGGGGCTCGGAGAGACCTGCGGTTTTTCTTCGGAAGTTGACAACAGCCCGGAGCTATGTATTACCGGTTTATGGGCGGATCTGGGGCACGCCCGCTGGGATCTGAGCTACTACGAGCTACTACAATGACAAGTTATGTCTGGCGCGCCCTCTTCGAACAACTCTAACTCTCAACCCCGCTCCGTCTATTCGCTTCTTCAGTCACGGGCGGCGAAACAGCCGGACCTGCCCGCGATACTGTCCGTCGATTCCCAGCCCTTGACTTATCAAGGACTGCTCGCCCAGGTGAACCGCACCGTGGCCACCCTAAACCGGCATGGAATCGGCCGAGGCGACCGGGTCGCGCTGGTCCTTCCTAACGGACCGGATCTCGCGGTTGCGTTTCTAGCTGTTGCCGCCGGAGCCACCTGCGCGCCACTCAACGCGGGTTATCGAGCCGAGGAGTTCGAGTTTTACCTCTCGGACCTGGGTGCGAAAGCGCTCGTCGTTCGGAGGGGAGCCGAGTCAGCGGCGATTGACGTCGCGCGGGCGAGGGGCATCGAAGTGCTGGAGCTAAGCCGTGACGACGACGAACCGGCGGGGGCGTTTACGCTCGAAGACGTGACAACCGGCCCGGGCCCCGGAGCAGGCCCAGCCCTCTCGGCGTTTGCCGAACCCGAGGACATCGCCCTGGTGCTGCACACTTCCGGGACCACCGCGCGGCCCAAGATCGTGCCCCTGACGGGTGCCAATGTTTGCGCCTCGGCCTTTCACATTTCAGAGACACTGGCCTTGACCCCGCAAGATCGCTGCCTGAACATCATGCCGCTGTTTCACATCCATGGTCTGATGGGAGCTGTTATTTCCAGCATGGCCGCCGGCGCCGGGGTCATCTGCACGCCGGGCTTCGACGCCATGAAATTCTTTGGATGGCTGGATGCGTTCAAACCCACCTGGTATACGGCGGTCCCCACGATGCATCAGGTGATTCTGGGGCGGGCCTTGCGGAATCGCGACAGCGTCGATCGGTCGAATCTGCGTCTGATTCGCTCATCGTCCGCGTCGCTGCCTCCGCAGGTCATGAAGGAGCTCGAAAACGTGTTTCACGCCCCCGTCATCGAGTCCTACGGCATGTCGGAGGCGGCTCATCAGATGGCCTCGAACCCCTTGCCTCCGGCGGCCCGCAAGCCGGGCTCGGTCGGGCCGCAGGCAGGGCCGGAGATAGCTGTCATGAACGACGCGGGCGAAATTCTCGGCGCCAGCCAGACTGCTGAGATCGTCATCCGCGGACCGAACGTCAGCGCCGGATACGAGAACAATCCCGAAGCCAATGCAAAGGCTTACACCGATGGCTGGTTTCGCACCGGCGACCAGGGCTATCTCGACGAGGAAGGCTATCTCTATATCACGGGACGCCTGAAAGAAATCATCAATCGCGGCGGGGAGAAAATTTCACCGCGCGAAGTCGACGAGATCTTGATGGACCATCCGGGCGTTCTGCAGGCCGTGACCTTCGCCATGCCGCACCCCAAGCTGGGAGAAGAAGTAGCGACCGCTATTGTCCTCCGCGACGGAGCCTCGGCAACTGAGAAGGAGATTCGCGAATTCGCGGCCAAACGATTGGCGGACTTCAAAGTGCCCCGGCGAGTGCTGTTTCGCGATGAGATTCCGAAAGGCCCGACCGGCAAACTGCAACGCATCGGGCTCGCCGAGAAATTAGGTCTTGGGAAGTAGAAGGAGACTGCTACCCCGGGGTGGCGCCGAACCTCGTCAGTCCCCCGCGCCGGCCGGAGTCGCTTCGTGCGGGCGTGATTCACCGCTTTGCACAATCGCAAACTTCGTGCTGATGGGGCCGATCATCTCGTAGATCACAACCGAGGCCAGCACCACGGTCGTCACCACTTCCCGGTAAGCCTCAAAACGCCGGTCGACCGCCAGCGCGATGCCGATAGCCAGACCGGCTTGAGCCATCAGGCCAAACCCCAAAAAACGTTGCACGGCCGGTTCGAGCTTCAATCGCCGCGCTCCCCACGAAGCCCCCAAAAATTTTCCGGCGGCTCGCGCGACGAGGTAGAGAACTCCGAGGGCGCCCATCGAACCGATCAGCCGAACGTCGAGGTCCGCGCCGGCAATGACGAAGAAGATCGCGTAAAACGGCGGATCAGTGCGGGTGAGCGTGGCAAACATGCGCTCGCTGCGGGCCGAAAGATTGACCACGGTTGCACCCACCGCAAGACTCGCGACAAGCGGTGAAAGGTCCAGCAATAGAGCGACCCCCACGCAGAGCAGAACACACCCAGCCAGCAAGATCTGCGCTTCACCGTCTTCGACGATGTTGCGAGCCCAGCCCGCCAGCAGCAGGCCCACCAGGTAGCCCAGCGCCGCCGATCCCAGAAGCTGCCACACGAGCGGGAACAAGCCTCCGTAGAGCGCTTCGAAGATTGGCGTCGTGCCCCCAAGACTGGCGGTGAAATCGATCAGCGAGGCAACGAGAATGTAGGCGGCCATGCAGAAAATATTGTTCACCGCGATGATTCCGAGCAGCGTGTCACTCAGAGGCCCCTTGCTGTTGCACTCACGAATAACCATCAAGGTGGAAGCGGGAGCAGTAGCCACGGCAACCGCTCCCAGCAGCAACGAGACTTGCCATGGCTGTCCGGCAAGCAGCATGCCCAGCGTTACCAGCACCGCCGCGAGCAGCGATTCGGCTAGCGTCAAGTAGAGAATCTTTTGGCCAATGCGCGCGAACCGCGAGAATTCAAAAACCGATCCAATCGAGAACAAGATGAGACCGAGCGCGACCTCGCTGAGCACCTGCAGAGCCGCCAGATTCTCCGAACTCACCCAGCCCATCACCGACGGCCCCATAGCCACGCCGGCCAAGACGTAGCCGGTCACCTCGGGAATCCTCAGGAACTTCACGAGGTGGCCCGCCAGCAGGGCCAGCAGCAAAATGACGCCGAGCGAGGAAAGTTCGTTCATCTGATGGCGGGTAAGTGCGGCTGCGGCAACTGCGCCCCTAAGCCGGCCCCCTAAGTCGGATTAGATTGGTGCTATCAATGAACGCGCCGGTTCAAATATCGGCTGACCCGCGCACTCTCAATCGTAGAACATCGCGAAATCTCGGATAGCCGCCGGCCCCTGACATGCGGGCGGAGCCGGTGCTGCTGTTCCAGCATATTCTCGATGAAGACCGCAGCCTGCTAGAGTTTCTCAACGCCGACTACACTTTCCTGACGAAGCTCCTGGCGGGTCACTACGGCATCACGGAGGCCGAAAACCTCCTGGAGGACGAGTTCCGTGCGGTTACGCTGGCCGGTGGCCGCCGGGGCGGCGTTCTTGGCTTGGGCGGCGTGCTGGCGATGACCTCCCACTACGAGGAAACGAGTCCTGTTTTGCGCGGGGCCTGGGTGCTCGAAACCCTTCTCGGAACGCCGGTCCCCACGCCGCCGCCGGAGGTGCCTGACGGCTTCCAGCACCCGCTGCCTGTCTATTTGTCGAGAAAGAAAAGTGGCCCCGCAGCCGGTTCGTCGAGTACAATCGGACGTAAATGCAAATCGCGATCGGGGCCGATCATGCCGGCTTTCCGCTAAAGGAAGAGCTAGCCCAGGCAATCCGCGCAGCCGGACACGTTGTCAATGATCTCGGAGCTTGTGAGTACAACGCAGCCGACGATTACCCGGACTTCGCCTTGGCTGTTGCACGGGCCGTCGTTGCCGGCGAGGCCGAGCGTGGAATTGTCATTTGTGGCAGCGGCGTCGGTGCGTCGGTGGCGGCGAACAAAGTCCGCGGCGCTCGATCGGCCGTGTGCCACGACAGCTATTCCGCCCGTCAGGGAGTGGAGCACGAAGACCTCAACGTGCTCTGCCTGGGGGCGCGGGTGATCGGCGCGGAGCTAGCGCGGGAAGTCATTTGGGCTTACCTTGGGGCCCGGTTCAGCCAAGAAGAACGGCACCAGCGCCGCCTGTCCATGATTCTTGCCGCTGAAAACGAGTAGCCGCTCTGTCACCGCGATTCACGAGGCCGTCTTGTCTCGGGTCCATCATGAGATTGGTGTCAAACGTGGCAGAAAATGCGAGGGCCAGAATCGGAGCCGCGACCGTCAGTACCTGGGGAGTCAGATTCTTGTCAAATGTGGCAGAAAATTCGGAGACCAGAATCGGAGCCGCGCGCGTAAGCAAGCGGTTAGCCGCTTCGACGCGCTCATCCGACAGCGGCCAACGCTCCTCGTATCGGTTGCGGCTGGTCCGCGTCAGGGAGCGGTTAGCCGCTACCCCGCGCCTCATCCGACAGCGGCCACGCTCCCCCTTTTGGTTGCGGCTCGTCCTCGTCAGGTGGTGAGAAACGCGGCCTTAGCCGATGTCCAATATCCTCTATCTCCACGGCTTAGCTTCCAGTCCTGAATCCACCAAGGGCAAGTTCTTCTATCGCAATTTCGCAATGATCGGCGGTGAAGTTCACACACCGGACCTGTCTGACGGAAATTTCAAAGGGCTGACGCTCACCGGTCAGCTCGAAACGATTGACCGGGCCGCAAAGCAACTCCGGCCGCAACTGGTCATTGGCTCGAGCATGGGCGCTTATCTCGCGGCGCTCTACGCCGTGCGCTGCCCCACCAGGGTTCCGGCTCTGGTTTTGCTGGCGCCGGCGATAGCCTTTGCGCGCCGGATGGCGGAATCGCTCGGTCCCGCCGAGATGGAAGCATGGAAGCTGAACGGCACCCGTCTCGTCTACCACCACGGCGAAATGGGCCAGCAGCCTGTCGGCTACCAGCTTTACGAAGACGCCGTCCAGTACGAGGATTTCCCGGAAATAACGCAACCCGCTCTGGTGTTCCATGGCCGGCTGGACGAGGTCGTCGATCCCCAAACCGTGCTGCAGTTCTCCTGGGGAAAGCCCAACGTGACACTGGAGTTAGTTGATTCCGGCCACCAACTCCTGGATGTTCTCGATATGATTTGGGAGAGGGTCGCTGTTTTGTACCAGGAACTTGAACCTCTCCCTGGCTGAGATGCGTATCCCCCTACAGGAGCCAATGGTAACGGAAACAGCGCCAAGAACCTTGGTGGAAACGGCGCTTCGCGACTCGGAGGCATTTGAGGAGATCGTCGACCGGCACAAGTCGATGGTCTATAGTCTCGTGTTTCATTTCTTCCAGAGCCGCGCGCTCGCGGAAGACATCGCGCAGGAGGTCTACCTCGAACTGTTTAAGAATTTGGACCGCATTGTGTCGGACCTGCACTTGTCGTTCTGGTTGAGGCAGGCTGTCACTCGCAAATGCATCGATCATACCCGGCGGCTCAAGCACCGCCGGTATCAGCCGCTGGAAGACATCACCGAACCCGGTGTCGACCCGGAAGAGGGTGATCCCTTTCTGGCCGCTGCGTTGCGCGAGAAGGTCGCCGCGTTGCCCGACAAGATGCGTATGGTAGTGATCTTGCGGTTTCAGGAGGATTTGAAACTGGCGGAGATTTCACAGGTGCTGGACATGCCGGTGAATACGGTGAAGACCACGCTTCGCCGCGCACTGGCCCGTCTCAGAGAAAAAGTTCGCAGCCTGGAGCTTGAGGGGTGTTATGGAGCCGCTCGAAGATAACCTTCGGAAAGTCTGCGCCCGCCAGACGCCCCCGGCCGATTTCACGGCAAGGGTGATGCTGCGGGTACGCTCGGCGGAGCCGCCGAAAAAACATCCCCGGCTGCGCTGGGCGATGGCCGGGGCCATTGCGGCGTCGCTGTTCGTGGGGGTCTACATGAGCAGGCAGCGTGCGCCGATCGTTAGCCCTGAAGCGGATGGGGCGGATGCGCAGTTGTTGCTTTCTCTGCAAATAGCGGGGGCGAAGATCAATAAGGCCCGCGATGCGCTCATGCGGCCGGGCGGGCAGGGCCCGGGGCAAAGATTGGATCAGCCATTGAAAATCGGAAACTGAGTATGGGGAAGCTGGATGACAGGGGGCTTGCGATGAAAAGACCGTGGGTTGTGTACTTGGCGCCGCTACTGTTGCTGAGTTCTTCAGCTTGGGCGCAATCTGAACAGCCGGGCAGTTTTGGCCCCGGCGCAGCGCCATCCGGCCCCGCGTCTCAGTCCGATTCCGCCCAGTCCGCTCAGCGGGCAGCCCCGCAATTACGCATGGATCTGCCGCTGCTGGAGGAAAAGGCCGACGAGGTCGTCAGCGTGAATCTCGAAGGTGAGTCTCTGGGTATGGGACAGAAACTACTGGCGGTTCGGAACGGTGTCAGCAAGTCCGTCACGGAACTAATCAAAGGTCTCAAAGGCGTGTATCTGCGCCGCTTCTGGTTTTCGAAAAAGAAGGCCTACTCGGCCGAAGACACCGAGCCCATCCGCAAACAACTCGAGGGCGGCGGCTGGGTGCCGATGATCGACGTGCGAGACCGCCAAAACAGCGAATCCGTCACGGTGTACTCCTACGTTGAGAACATGGAAGTGACGGGGATCACGGTAGTTTCCGAGGAAGCCCAGGAGTTCACCGTCGTCAATATCGTCGGCCCCGTGGATCTGGAAGCCCTTTCCGAGCTGGGCGAGCAAATGGGAATGCCGGTCATGAAATTGGCGACCCGCGAATTGATAAAGGAAAAGGTTTTCACTCAGCTGGGCGAAGTCCCTCCCAACAAGTAAGCCGTTTGCACGGTGGAGCCGCCAGGCAAAACCGTACTATCCCGCTCGCCGCATCATCTGTCCACCACCGAGCCGTCGTCGGCGTCGTAGGTCTCGGCGGGGCGGTAGTCGTGGTTGAGCCGCGAGAGAACGTACTCCTCATCGAGTTCGATTCCTAGGCCGGGCCCCGCCGGTAAATCCAGATAGCCCTCCCGCGCCACAAACGGTTTTTTCAGATAACCTTCTCCCAAACTCACCTGTTCCTGGCAGAGGAAGTTCGGGATCGAGGCGGCCAGTTGAACCCCCGCCGCCAGCGAGATCGGCCCCAGAGGGTTGTGGGGCGCCAGGGCCGCATAGTAGGCCTCGGCCATGCCCGCGATCAGGCGGCATTCCGAGATGCCGCCCGCATGACACAAGTCCGGCTGCAGAATCGACGCCGCCCCTTTCTCGAGCACCTCGCGAAATCCCCACTTCGTGAACACGCGCTCGCCCGTGGCGATCGGCAGATGCGTGCCGCGGGCAATCTCCGCCATGATGTCGTGGTTCTGCGCCTGGCAAGGCTCTTCGATGAACATCGGCTGATAGGGCTCGAGCGCTTTGATCAGCAGCTTGGCCGATTGCGGCGGGATGGCGCCGTGAAAGTCGATCCCGATGTCGGATTCCTCGCCAGCGGCTTCCCGCAGTTCGGCGAACTTCTCGGCCGCGTAGCGGATTGCCGCCGGGTTCTCGACTATCCGGAACGGACGCCGCTTCGCCACGCCGGTCTTGAAAGTCCGGAATCCCTTCTGTAAATCCTGTTTGATCTTCTCGGGAGTATTGGCGTGGCTATAAACTCGCACACGATCTCGCGTCGGTCCTCCGAAAAACTCATATACAGGAATCCCCAGCCCCTTCCCCTTGATGTCCCACAGTGCAATGTCGACGCCGGATAGAGCCGACGTCAGCACCGGCCCTCCGCGATAAAAAGCGTGCCGGTACACCGCTTGCCAGTGATGCTGAACGCGGCGCGGATCCTTGCCGATCAGGTAAGGCTCCATCTCCCGGACAGCTTCCATCACCGTCTTGCCGCGTGACTCGACGATCGGCTCTCCCAACCCCACGATTCCGGCATCGGTGTGGACCTTCAGAAACGTCCAGCGCGGTTTGACTCGCATCAGCTCCAGCCGCGTGATCCGAATCTTCTCTCGCGGAGAAACCGGAGTCCCCGAGCCCCGGCGCTCCTGCGCCCTAGCGAAGACGGGGCTGAAGGCAGTGAGGGCCAGTCCGCTGGACACTGCCGGCAAGGTTTGCAGCAAACTTCGGCGGGTCACTCGCGTTCCTCGGGTCATGAAACGAATCCTCCCAACTCAACTACAGCGTACAACGAGCACAAGTCAAGCTTAGCGGAGAACGCCTCGGAGCGGCCCGCGGTGGGGAATATGCTACCCTGTCGCTCGATCATGACTCGCTACCTATTGGGCATTCCACTTTTCCTGGGTTTCATTTTCTTCAGCGTCATTTTCTTCACTGTCGCCGGTGTTCACGCCCAAACAACGGACGAACAGGCAATCACACGCCTGCTGACCGCCCAGGCCGCTGCTTGGAATCAAGGGGACATCGGCGCTTTCATGGACTCCTACGAGAAGTCCGGCGACACCGCCTATGTCGGTGCTGAGCCCGTCAAAGGCTACAACGCCATCCTGGCGCGCTATAGAAGCCGCTACCCGGACCGTGCCACGATGGGCCATCTGAGCTTCAGCGATCTCGACGTGCGCATTGTCGCACCGAACGTCGCGATTGTCGTTGGCCGCTTCGCGCTGGCGAGAGCCCCCGAGGCCGGCGGTCCCGCTTCGGGTATTTTCACCCTGGTGGCGCGAAAGTCAGCGACAGCGTGGAAAATCATCCATGACCACACGAGCTGATAGCCGCCTTGCCCCCTCCTCCCGCCGAAGGCTCCAACTCCGCCGCACCGAGGCCAAAAGCATTCTCAGTAAAACTTCGGGCTTTATCGCGGAAGCCGGTTTTACGCATTCCTTGAATCCGGCGCGCAATTGCACTTTCGGGTGTACCTACTGCTACGTCCCCACAATGCGGGTTCAAGCGGGCTTGCAGCCGGAAGACTGGCGCCGCTGGGGACAGTTCACGACCTTCAAGTCCAACGCCGCCGAGCTTCTGCGGAAACAGTTGCGGCCAAAGCAAATCATTTACTGCTCGCCGCTCGTTGACCCCTATCAGCCGGGGGAGGAAGACGAACGGCTGATGGAGCGCATCCTGACCGCGCTCATCGACAACCCTCCCGGCGTCTTCGTCATCCAAACCCGCGGGCCGCTGATTGTTCGGGATATGCGGTTGCTGGCGAAACTCGCGCAACGAACCACGCTGCGTGTGAGCTTTTCTCTGACGACCAATCGCGAGAGTGTCCGGCGCGTTTATGAACCGCACTGTGCATCGATTGCGGATCGCGTATCCACCATGAAAGCGCTTCGAGAGGCCGGGATCACGGTGCACGCGACGCTGGCGCCGTTGCTGCCCTGTGATCCGCGGCAGCTCGCCGAGCTGGCGCTTGAAGCGACCGGCCAGGATGTCGTCGGAGACCCGTTTCACGTCCGCGCGGTAAAAAAACGGGGCGCCACAACCCGTGACGAAGCGGCACGAATCAGCACCCGCCGCGGATTTGACTCCTGGCACGAGCCCGACTTTCAGAGCGCGGTCATCGGAATCATTCGGGAACGCGTGGAAGCAGCGGGCCGGCGCTTCGAGGTTGGTCCTCGGGGTTTCTCGTGGCTCGCGCGGCCCCTCTGATCGGGAGAACGTGATCGGGAGCCCCGACCGTGACCGAGCGGTCAGCCGCTTCGACGCGCCTCATCCGGCAGCGGCCACGCTCCCCTCTTTGGCTGCGGCTCGTCCGGGTTAGTCTAGGGCGTTAGGGGGAGAAAAGTTCGCAAAACTCAGGGTCCCGTGTAATCGAACAGCACCACATCTTCCCCCTGCTCGGCTGCCTGCTGATCAAAGTAGGCAACGATCAAGTCTCGGCGCGCCAGCAGAGCCGTAATTGCGGACTTTTTCAATGCACCGCGCAACTTTCGGCGGCACTCCTCCGCGTCGAGATTCCGCAGGGCCTCCAAAAAATGGCGATCGCATTTGATGAGGTGCTGGGGCTTGTTGAGCTTCTTGTGGAGACGAAAAGCCCTCGTATGGTCGATCATCCACACCTTCCAATCGTTGCTGATCACGATATTGCCAAGATTGCGGTCGATGTTACCTGAATTATGCACTGCGGCGTGGACCTGAGGAGGGCTGAGCCGCAAGGGACCATTGGGAACCCCCGAAAACATGGGGTAAAAAGGTAGGCTGGCAAAGATCCCAGCTTCGCCAGCCAACCCCAAGGAGGTCACCCACATGGTTACCAGACGAAAACAGCATAGCTCCCAAAGGCCCGTCCAACAAGGCCCAGCCGTGACGGCCTCGCGACCCAATAAAATCGGGGCTTCGACGCCTTACCACTTCCGCGGCAAGAAGCCGACTCCCTACGGCGGCTTTCTGCCGGTGGTCGGGAGGGCGCTGATCTGAGAGCCTGGCTATGCGCTATGCATAAAATTTTATGCACTAGCCGTAACGCACTGGAAACACGTCACTTCCGAGCGAGGTTTTGACGACGCGGAATCTGGGCGGGAAGGGAAACCGGGGACGGAGAAGCCAAAAGACCAGTTGCCGAGCTACCACCTCACGACGACCGCCAACCCGCTACGAACGCAGCCACACTCGCAAAGTGAATCTGTGCATAATTCAGGTGTTATAGATAAGCTGGTCGAAGACTCGGACACGATAGATCTGCTGGTTCCAGGTATCCGAATCAGGAGGCTCCACCTTTGCGGCGTAGCGGGCTTTCTCGGTCATCATGACGTCATCAATCCACCAGCTCAGCGCCGCCGGTTTTCCGTCAATCTTGCGTTCGACCGCGGGCGGAATCATACCCAGTCCCAGCATCCGGTCCAGCCGGTAGGCCGCGATGTTGAATTTGTAGCTGTCCCGAAAGTTCAACTCATAGCCGGTGGCTAACTCGAAGGAAGGCTCTGATTCGTCAACGTGTTGAATGTGGGCGTCGTGGGTCAGCTTCCCGTCGCTGAGCGTGGCTTGAATGGAACCCGTGACGCCTACTGAAAGCGTGTGCGAACGGATGACTTTTGCCGTTAGGAGAAAGTTTTCTTGTTCGGCCAGACTGAGGCCGCGCTCACTTTCTGACTGAGCTTCGAGCGAAGCGGCCGTCACCCCAGCCAGCAACGCCAGGGCGGGGACGAGCGACGCTCGTTGATATCGGCAACGGGGATTCATGCGGGCGCAAGCTGCTTCGAATTACGATGAACATCGTACCAGAGAACGAAGTCCCGGATAGGTGAGGTTTCACGCTAAAACCCCGCCAATACCGTCTTCCGGCAAAAATTTTCAGCCTATTTGGCCCTTATCGCCGCGGTACGACACGTATAATCTTCTAAGAAGAATTTTGAAGGGTGAAGCCCGGCATCACCGGAAAGGAAGGACACCTGAAAATGGACAAACTCTTTGAGACAGACGGTTGTAGCGTGGTAGCCGACTTAGACCAAAGCGCCTGCTGTATCCGGCATGACTGGGCGTACTGGAAAGGCGGCCCCAAGAAGGATCGGCGTAAGGCCGACAACGAGTTCTTTCAGTGCATTTGGAAGACTTCGAACTTCCCGATATTGGCCCCCTTTCGGTGGTTGGGCGTGCGCATCGGCGGCAAGAAATTCTGGGGTGTCAAAGGCGTGAGCTGGAACTACGGCTGGAACGGCTTAAAGTGGCGTGACGAAGAGGGGCCGGTTACCGAAAAAAGCCAGCGCCCCGCGCTGATTGCTGCTTTGAAGGAAGCCGGCCAGGATGTGGACGAGCACACGCTTGCTACGCACGCCTGATCGCAAGTTTGCCGCCTCCTGCGCGGTGTCATACGTAATTTTTCGCGTCCTCGGACTTGCAGCACAGGCTGCTAAGCCACGTTCACGTGGCTTGTCTCGACCAGGCCGGTCCTTTTAGGGCCGGTTGACAAGACCCTCCCGAACAAGTTCTTCAGCCCGTTTCAACGGGCTTCGATCCGTGGCTCAGTTCTGCTGGCGGTCGCGGAACTCCTCGAACCAGTTCATCACCACGCGGATCGACGGCTCGGGGCCGTCCGCGCCCTCTGCCACCGGCTCGGCCAAAATAAACCGCTGGCCGTCAGCCGAGACGTCGTAGGGGGCGTAATTCCTTCCTGGCCTCAAACCCGGATGCTCAAACAGGCGGGTCGCCGAGCCTACCGAAAACGACAAACCGCTCGATACCGAAACGGCCACTAACGTCTGCCCCTCGACATAGAACAGCTCTTTGCCGTCCCGGCTCCAGCGCACTTTCGTCCCGCCGTTGCTCGACACCGTTACCTTGCGGCCGCCCTCGGGAAAGGGTTGTACATAGACTTCCCTCTGACCCGACTCGTTCGACACGTAGGCGACATAGCGGCCGTCGGGTGAGAATCTTGGCACGTACTCGCCGAACGGTGTCTGCAAAAACAGGTGCGGCTCCCACCAGCATGTCAAAGATATCTATTGTACTATCAATAGTTTAGTAGTAGCACTTAAACTCACGTGCAGCTGGTGCGCCATTGTGGTAGGCTCAGATAGAGGAGTTGCTGCCATGCTCAAGGCCCAGAAACGTCACTGCAATGGCTGCCGTTACAGCCAGTATGACCGGGGGCACACCAAGTGCACCTGCCCCTACCACGCGATCGGCGTGCTGAACGGCGTCTTCATTCGCAAGAGTCTGAAGACCTCCAACTACGAGACAGCGACCCGGGTCATCCGCAACTGGGAGTCGGCGGGCTCGGCCAGAGATAGCGAGTCGGTTCGCATCGAAGACGCCGTCGGGGCGTTCATGCGTGACATCGGAGCCCGCAACTGGCAAGAAACCACGAAGCGAAAGTTCCGAATTCTCCTCGAGGTCCGTCTTGTGGAATACTGCCGGCGGCACGGCTACCGGCTCTTGAACGAGCTGGACCTCAACTCTATCACGGAGTTTCGCGCCACCTGGAAAGACGCGCCGCTGACGGCCTTAAAGAATATCGAGCGCCTGCGGGCGTTCTACCGCTTCTGTCTCGATCGGGATTGGGTGAGGAGGAACGCGGCCTCAAAGCTGAAGGTGAAAGTGGTCGTGGAAGAGAAGGAGCCGTTTGCGCCCGAGGAGTTCGAGCGGACTCTGGAAGCCATACGGCTGTACGGGGAGGGGCGCAGACACACGAGCCAGGAGAAGGCCGCGGAGTTACGAGCTTTCGTGCTGGTGTTGCGCTACAGCGGCTTGCGGATCAGCGACTCGGTCAAACTGGAGCGAACACAACTCGTGCCAGGTGCGGACGGCGACGGTTACGCCGTTATCGTGCAACAGCAAAAGGTGCGCCGAACCGTCTACATCCCGCTTCCCGACGGCAGAGACGGTCATCCTGACGTGGTCGGAGCTCTGAGGGCGCTTCCTCTCCAAAGCGAGAAGTATTTCTTCTGGGATGGTGCGGGTGGCCTCGAGCAGGCCGTCAGTAAATGGCGGTTGCGGCTGACGAAGCTGTTCCGGATAGCGGAAATGCGCACGGGTTCCCGGAAGCCGTTCAGCCATAAGCCACACCCTCACCGCTTGCGCCATACATTTGCTGCCGAGTACTTGAATGCGGGCGTTCCCATCGAGACCGTCTCGCTGCTGCTGGGCCATGCCAGCGTGAAAGTCACCGAGAAGCACTACGCCAAATTCAACCGGGCCCGGCAGGAGAGAATTGACGAGATCGTTCGAGTTGCGTGGAAATCACGGCGTCCAAAATTACG
Organism: Bryobacterales bacterium; assembly: GCA_965226185.1. Lineage (GTDB taxonomy): Bacteria > Acidobacteriota > Terriglobia > Bryobacterales > UBA6623 > CBDCYS01. The sequence goes on along the minus strand of CBDDCT010000006.1, from coordinate 888,987 downwards.
GGTTCTCAAGGGTGGTTCCCAGAACGTAGCCTGACTGCCGCTATCTCCGTGTGAGTTTCCGGTAAATCCGATCGGCAACCGAGGCCGGAACCTGCACTCTGCGGTAGCTTCGCCGTGGTAGATCTGAATGCCGATCATGAAAGAGCCAGCGCCGCCCACGTGGCGCTGGTGCGGGCAGCCAAACCTGAAGTCCGACGGCCCGCCGCGATCGCCTGGGCGTTCTCGATGGTGCCGCCGTTCTCGGAGGTAGGCGGTGATGCCGGTCGCGCGGAAAGTGTGGCAGTTGATGGTCTCGGGGAGCCCCGCGGCTAGGGCGCGGCGCTTAATCATGTCCAAGACATTATTGCGATGCATGGATTTAGAAGTAATGCGGCGGTTGCGGTCGATGCTGCGGAAGAGCGGGCTTTTCTTGTCGCGACGGATGCCGGCTGCATCGAGGTAGGCATCGAGGTACTCTCAGCGTTGTGGTGCGCAGGGACCTCATGCCGCTTGCCGCCTTTCTCGTGCAGGCGACCCCCCCACGCTTGTCCCCTTGCCGGTAGTAATCCTCTCAAGCCTCAGCCGGTCATTCCAATCCTTGCCGTGGTCCGGTTCCTCGACCCGGAGGTGCAAATCCCCACGGCCAGTCAGCTCTACAGCCCGTTGAACCAACTCTGCCAACTTCCGCCCTTCTGTATCAGCATCCATCGCTGCAATAATCACCGACCCTGCTGGCATCTTGGCTGCAGCGGCTCGGATCAGCTCCGGTTGCTTGGCGTTAAACCGCCACCGGCTGAGGACCCAAGCTCGGAGACACGTGAGCAGGAGATGGGAGTCGGCCCAAGTGATCGAGAGGGTGAAGCAACACGAATCGCGGTTCAAGAAGTCGCACGCTGGTACTGCTACCAAGGACCAAGTGAAAGAATGGCGCCATGCGCTGGCTCAGAAGTGGCTTTTCTATCCCGCCGGGGCTCCCAGTTCTAGTTTCCTGTTCCGGCTCGTCCTTTCACGGTGAAAGCTTTCCTCTGCAGCGTCCTGCTGACCGACATGAAAGGATCTGTAAAGACGAATCTAGGAGAATGAGCAACTTACAGCGCCTGTAGTATACCGCTGTAGTGTCATTTCGGCGCAAGTATTATATATATATATATATTCTTAATTAGGGGCGCCGAGTGTTTTTGGGTTTGTGGGGTGTTTGAGGGCATGGCGAGGACGGATCCTGCCAGGGTCTCTGACGTCTCCGGAGGGGGGTAGAGGCGGCGTCGGGAGTGTGACATGGGGCTTCCCCATACTGGGATACGATCCGCGGCCGAGATATTGTCAAATGTTGTGGATGGGCCGAGGTCAGGCGGCGTTCTCCTGAACCATCAATCCATCCTTGAATTCCTTTCCATCTAAGACATGAACGATCACTTCTGACCCGTTCAGGCGCCGCCAGTGGCGTTCGGCCTGGCGGGCCAGCATGAAGACCATCGTCAACGAAGCTTCCCGGCTGCCGCAACCCTTCGTTCGTCGCTGCCGCAATCGGACCGTCGCAAAGGTGGATTCGATCGGATTCGTCGTCCGCAAGTGCCCCCAGTGCTCGGCCGGAAAGTCGTAGAAAGCCAGCAGCGCCTTGCGGTCTTTCTCCAGACACTCGACCGCTTTAGGAAACTTCTTCTCATATAAGTTTTTGAAACGGTCCAGGGCTTTCTCCGCCGCCTGGCGGCTCTCCGCCAAATAGATGTCGCGCAGCGCCTGCTTGGCTTTGCCCTGCATGCTCCGCGGCAGCTTGTTGAGCACGTTGGCCGTCTTGTGGAGCCAGCAACGCTGCTCCCGGGTTGCCGGATAGACCTTGCGCAAGGCCGCCCAGAAGCCCAGCGCGCCGTCGCCTACCGCCAACTTCGGCTCCAGCTCGAGCCCCTGCCGTTTCAAGTCCTCGAGCAGCTCCCGCCACGACAGCTCGCTTTCGCGAAAGCCGTCGTGCACCGCCAGCAGCTGCTTGCGGCCGTCTTCGAGCGCTCCCATCACCACCAGCAAACACTGCCGTTCATCGTCCAGACGGACGTTCGAATAGATGCCTTCGGCCCAAATGTAAACAAAACGCTGGCCGCTTAGGTCGCGCTTCGACCAAGCCTCGTACTCGCGGCGCCAGACGTCTTTGAGACGCACCACCGTCGCCGCCGACAGGCCTGGAGCGTCGGGTCCCAGCAAGGCCTCCAGCGCCTCGCTGAAATCGCCCGTCGAGATTCCTTTCAGGTACAGCCACGGGATCAGTTCTTCGACGCTTTTCGTGCGCCGCAGGTAGGGCGGCAGAATCTCGGATGTGAAACGAAAGCGCCGGCCCTGCTCATCGACTCGGCGATCGTCGACCCGCGGCGCCTGGATCTTCAGCTGACCCGCGCCGCTGACAATGGTGCGCTGGCGGGCGTGACCGTTGCGCACCACCAGCCGCCGGCCGTCCTGGCCGACTTCGTGCTGATGCGCTTCGATGTAGGCGGCTACTTCGGCTTCCACGGCCTTGACGAGCATCTGGCGCGCTCCTTGGCGCAGCAGTTCATCCAAGGGCGAGTGTTGCTTTCCATCCATGACTTGGGGCTTGACTTGACTGCTGCTCTCAGCAGCTTCACACTGACTCATGGCGTATCCTCCTTGTTCCTTTCCAGGAAACGATTGAATTGATTCCTCAATCGACAGGATACGCCGCCTTCCCTCAGCCCCTCATCCACAACTTTTGGTTATATCTCTCCGCGGCCTCGGGGTGAGCGCGTCAAGGTCAAGAAGCCAGTGGCAGGCGAGGAATCTTGCTGCGACCCATCTCCGGCGTGCGGCACGGCACGGTCTATTGGATACCCACTGAAACCGTTGTCCGAAAATCGCCCCGAGCGCCGTTGAGGGGAAACCCTTCGTTTTCAACCCATGATGAGCTCAACAAACCTGTCCGGAAATGCATCCAATAAACGCCGGTTTTCTGGACAACGGACATTGGTGCAGGGGGCGTAACGATGGCCATGAGCAACAACGTTGGCTATCCGCTGGACCAAATAGCCGCGGGCCGCGGATGGTTCCCTGTGGTCACAGCTCTATGTGCGGCGTGAACCCTACATCACGATCGCACTAGCCATCGACCAGTTAGAGCGCTTCGGCGAGGTCGACGCACGGGTCGAAAACCGAGCTCTCTACCCGGAGAGCATTCGAGACACCCGCGCGCGGGAAGCCGTGACCACGTTCACCGGGCGGCGCTATACGCAGCACAGCACCGGAGTCAGCGACGGGTTCGAAGGATTCATCGAGTTCTTTGAACCGTTCGTTGAGCGGAATCCCGAACGCGACATCCAGGTCGTTCGCGGGATCGGTGGAGCCGCTCCCGGTGACCAAGATGAAGCTATGAGAACCAGGCCGCGGCAGCCTATTGGGTCGACCCAGGAATCCGGTTCAAGACTTCCCGGTTGTGGGCGATCAGCTTCTCCACGGTTCCGAACTGATGCCAGCGGAGGATCTTCTCGACATCGTAGAAGTTCTTCTCCACGTCCGCCAGCACCGATTGGAGAGACGGGTTGGTCTTGGCTGCGGCACGAAGCTTGCCGATGCGGGTATCCTTTTCCATCAGGACTAGGCTGAGTTCCTTCATCGGCTGGCCCTGACGCTGAGGAGCATTGGGAGGTGGACTCACAAGAGCCTCCGCCAGGACACGCCCTAGCACGTTGTCATCAGGGAGCTGCGCACCCATCAAGTAGCAGAGAGTGGGAACAACGTCGACCTGCTCGGAGTACGGAAAGTGCTGATCGGCTTTGACGCCGGGGCCGGCCACGATGAGCGGCATGGGCCAGGCGTCCTGCGCGAAGGGCGGATGGCCGCCGGTGACGGTCTGGCCGTGGTCACCCGTGATGAAGATGACGGTCTTGTCGTAGATCCCCAGCTTTTTCAGCTCGTCCATCATCGTGCCGAGGTGGGCGTCGGCCTTGGCCAGTGCCTGCCGGTAGGGCGAGTTGTCAGCCCAAATATTGGGATGGCTGATCCCGCCCATGGCGCCGGTATCCTGCAAGTGGACCCGCATGTAAACCGGCTTCCAGCGGCGCAGTACGTTGAGCGTCCAAAACATGTTTTCGTCGTCATCGACGCGCTTGCCACCGTGAGCGGCATGGAACGCCCGACCGCCGGCCTGGAACGTAAAGTGGAAGTCCTCGTTGATCGCCTTGTAGGTCAGCTCGTTGGCGATGTGGGCCGTAAACTTCAGCGGGAAGAAGGAGCTCTGGACGAACTTCTGCCCCGGCTTGAGAAAGATGGTACCGGAGACCAGGATGGGGTTCGGAATCGAGGAGTCGAAGGCCTCGGCCCACTCGCCGCTGTGCGGGTGCTGTGGAGGGACGCTGTAGGACTCGCGGAAGTAGGCACCGCGAGCCATGATGGCCTTCAGATTCGGCATGTTAATGCGCTCCGGGGCCAAGTAACTGAAGCCGTCAATGACGACCAGGATGGCGTGCTCAGCTTTGGCCGGGGCCTGGGCCCGGGTCTCGGGCGCTATCACACCTAGGAAGGAGAGGCACAACAAGGAGACAATCCATTTCGACCACATAGCCGGTGACCACCTCACTGGCAGAGCCCTGAAACCCTAAGCTTCAAGGGCAGAAAATAAAACGCTTGGCACGGTCCCGCGACCGGGCTCCTGAAATAGCCCCAATTATGATACCCCAAACGAAAAAGGCTGTTGAGCGTAGTGAGCGTAGAATGTTGCGGCTACAACAAGCGCGGCACGGCCGAGCAGTGGATCAAATAACACTTGACCCGGCACACATTGCGGCCGCCATCGAGCGGCTGCGGGCGGTCGACATTCACGCTGCGCGCATCGGCGATGTAGTTCCCGCCGTTGAGAGTCGGACCTTCGTCGAGGGAGGTCGGGCTACGCCCCTGCCGATATTCGCTCGTGACGAGCTCGCGCGCTACTTAGAATCGCGTTAGCTGCGGCTCAACTATGACGAGGCGTCTTGTCCCAGGCAACCAAACCGCCATGTTATTAAGGTGATTCTGGATTCCGGGAATGCTGGCCATGATGATCGCGTACACCGGGTAAAGTTCTGCGGGGCATCCGGGTCCGATTGGTTCCAGTTCTTGCTCGCACTTACTGTGACGCAAGTTCACCCGAGCAAGATTCGCGCTACGGGCTGCGGTGATCGCTTGTTGACCCGCGCGGCTGCGGAAAAGAGGGCCGCGCCGCGGGACTTCACTTCTTCTTCATGTGGTAGTCCCACTGCTCGGCGGCTTGATGGATGATGCCGGGGATGTCGCGGGGGAGGAGGTAGCCTTCGAGGGCCAGCTTGCGTGAGGCCTCAGTAATCTATTCGAGGTAGGCTTCGCGGTTCTCGTAGCGCTCTTCGATCGACGGACGCGGGTCCCCCGTCTTCTTGCGGTCCTCGGCGGTTTTGGAGAACGCGACGTAGGAGCCGCGCATGCTGTAGAGTTCCTTCGGGGCGCCGATCTCGGGGGCGCGCAAGTTCCACCCCATGTAGCTTGCGAGTGGGGCTTGAATGACGGGGAGTTGGATGCCCGACGTTTCGTTGCCGTCGTCGTTGACCTGCGGGACGAACATCCGGAACGCCTCGCCGACTTTGGGCGGCTCGATGGTCAAGACTCCTTTCGACAAAAAGTCGGGTCCGTAGTCGACGCGATAGCCGTGGTGCATGCGCTTGGGGATTTCGACGCCGGGAATCTCAGGGAAGCGCATCTCGGCGAGCGGGACGAGTTGGTGGTCGGACATGCGCGGGTATTGCGAGGGCGGTGGTTCGTCTTTGCCGGCGGCCCAGTCGTTGAGGGCGAGCAGCAGGGCGCGGAGGCCCCAGCGGTAGTCGTTGGCGTTGGCGGAGTTTTGCGCACTGCGTCCGCCGGGCGGGAAGCTGCCCGCCCCGTGCTGGCTGCCGGTGAACATGTAGATGCGCGTACCGTCGTGGATGGGCGCGTCGGCTTCACCGTCGGGCGTTGTGTGGATGAGCGACGCCGAGCGTCCGTAATACTCGTACGACGAGTTGCTGTAGAAGATTTTCGGGGCGACGCCTTGTTCGAGCGTGCGCGAGAGGATGCCTTCCTTGCGGCCGCTTTCGGGATCATTCAATGCGATGTCGGTGAAGGGATAGATGTCCGTGGGATAGAGGAAGTTGAAGTGCGGGCGGGCGTCGCGCGAGGGCTGCGCGAAGCGGTGGTTAAAACTGCCGCGTCCGCCGCCGGCGACGTGCGGCCAAAGGCCGTCGAAGGATTGGCGGCCGTGCTCGTCCTTGTTGAAGCCGAAGTAGAGGAACGTTCGCAGAAAGCGTCCGCTCTGGGAGGAGCCGAAGCCGGTGGTTCTTTCGATGTGGCGGTGGTAGTCGGCGAGCGGGCCGCTGTAGCTATCGCCGCCGCCGTACTTTAGGAACGAAATCAGGTCGCGGGTGGCGGCAAGGCCGAGTCCGACGAGTTTGGGATCTTTGGAGCGATAGACGATTTCGTAGACCTTGCCGGGGATGAGCCCTTTCTTGACTGCATCAGTCCGGGCTCGGGTGGGACATCGTATTGCCATCCCATCCAGGCGATGGTGAAGCCTTCGTTGAGCATGAGGCCGTCGCCGAAGTGCTCCTCGTCACGCGGGTCGTAGGAGCCCGTGGCGATGTTGAACTTGTTGAGAGCGCCTTTGCGGCCGCGGTTGACGACCTCGTAAAAGACGGTGCCGTTGCCTTTGGCGGGGTTCCGGGGAACGAGCAGATAGAGGTCGGCGGAAAACTCGACACGGCCGCGGCTGTTGACCGAGGCGTAGTCGATGTCGGAGACGCGGCGGTTGGCGTCGTTTTCGGGATCCACCTCGAAGTAGACTTTGCCGACGAGTCGGTCGTAGGGGCCGGTCTTGCCGAAGGGCTTACCGTCGAGGACAGGGCTCTTTTCGGTGAGTTCGATGCGGACGACCTCGGCGGCGGTGGCGCCCGTTGATAGGGCGGCTATGAGGACGGTTCGGAGGATCCTTTTCCAGTACATGAGTGGGTCTTCCCGTAGCCAAGATTTCCTTTTGGGCCGTCTTGGCAGCGGATAGGATAGCAGACCCCCGGCTGCGACGCGACGGTTTTCGCACTACTGCCACGTTCGGGACTCCACGGCTTGGCAATGTGAGGATGGGTGAGCTACTCTGCCAGCTTCAACCGTCCACTGCCTTGCGAAGGGAAGGTCTCTTCTCGTCCATTGGGCCGCCTGTAGGGCTGGCAGTCTGTTTCATATGATCCAAGTCCGCGATTGGGAAGACTTTCTCGCACGACCGCATCCTCACCAAGTTGCGAGGGTCAAATGGGTTGTCGTCCGCCGGATAACTGTCGAGAAATAATTTCTCATTGAGCAATCAGCCTTCAGAGCCTCCTCGCGAGAAGCCCTGCCCCGCCGGGCGCTTCCGATACAACCCTCTGCGTTCTCTCCAGCTATCTTTGGTAGCGTAGGGTCGGGCTGTCATGATCGGCCAGACGATTTCCCACTACAAGATCACCGACACGCAGCGATGGCCGAGTAGACGTGATGGATGAGACTGAGGACAGCAAATTTGACAGCGACTGGAGAGGTAGACCGCTATGAAAAGAACGCTACTTCGCTCTGTATTGGCTCTACTGAGCGCCTTTGTCCTGGCCGGCAACCCCCCGCCACAAGCTTCACGCAGCAGCCATCCCAATATCGTGATCTTTCTTGCCGACGATCTGGGCTGGAATGATGTCGGCTACCACGACAGCGTCATTCAAACGCCGAACATCGATCGCCTGGCCAGCGAGGGGATTCAGCTGGATCGCTTCTACGTCTACCCGGTTTGCTCTCCCACTCGCGCCGGTCTGATGACGTCGCGGTCTTCGATGCGAACCGGCATCATCTATTCTGTCGTTCGGCCTTGGGCGAACTACGGTCTGGCTCTGGACGAACATCTCATGCCCGAGTCGTTCCGGGCCGCCGGCTACCAGACGGCCGGAATCGGTAAATGGCACCTGGGCCATACGCATCCAAAGCACTTCCCAAACCGAAGGGGTTTTGATCACTACTACGGACACGTCAATGGGGCGCTGGACTACTTCACCCACGAACGCGAGGGAGCTGTGGACTGGTTCCGCAACGGCAAGACGGTGATCGAGGAGGGCTACACGACGGACCTGCTGGGGCAGGAGGCGGTGCGTGTCATCCGAACCCGAGACAAGAGCAAGCCGCTATTTCTCTACATGCCGTTCAACGCTCCTCACTCACCGATGCAAGCGCCCCAGAAGCTGATCGACAAATATGCACGCGTTGAAGACAAGATGCGACGCGTCTTCTGCGCCATGGTGGATTCGATGGACCAGGCGATCGGGAAAGTGCTCGACACGCTCGACGCCGAGGGCATCGCGGAGGATACAATCGTCCTTTTCTTCAGCGACAACGGAGGGGCGCTCAACCTGGGAGGGCGCAATGTGCCTTTGCGCGACGGCAAGGCCAGCACGTTCGAGGGTGGCATTCGCATTCCCGCGCTCATCCGCTGGCCGTCCAAATGGGAACGAGGTCAAAAAGCCTTGCAAGTGATCACAAACTTGGACGTCTTCCCGACACTCGCAGCGGCTGCGGGCGTCAGGCTGCTCAACAAGAAGCGGATCGATGGCAAGAACATGCTGGACGCGATCGTGCGAGGGCGAAGATGGGCTAGAGAGGACCTTTTCTTCGCGGTCGAGCGAATCGACGAAATCCGGCTCGCTGTTCATCATGACGAGTGGAAACTGGTGCGGATCATCAAGAAGGCCGACATGGCTGCGACCAATTATCTCTTCCGAATTGAGGAGGATCCTCACGAGAAAAACAACTTGGCTGCGGCCCACTCCGAGATGACTCGCGACCTGGCCGGGCGCATTGAGCAGTGGCGCGAACTGCATCCGGTGGGTGGGGTCCGCTTCACGAGTGCGCCACACCCTGGTTGGGTGCCTCCTAAGAAGTGGGCCGCGGCTTCGGGGATGTAGGAAAACACCAGAGGATCGGACCCGCGCTGGGACCGCCCCCTTACGGCTTCGCAAACTTCTGAACCCGCCAGTTCTTGATCTCCGCGACGTAGATCGACCCCTCGGAGTCGACCGCGATATGGTGTGCGTAGTCGAACTTGCCCGGCGTCTTGCCGAATTCTCCCAGGCACCCCAGGATCTTGCCTTCCGTGCTCAGCTTGACCACCCGATTGGCACCTCCGTCGGCCATATAGATGGCGTCTTCCTGGGCGGCGTAGGCGAGGCCCCAGGGTTGGCCGACGTCGGTCCACTTGGCCAGGAACTCGCCCTTGGCGTCGAACACTTGAATGCGACGGTTGGTGCGATCGGCCACGTAGACGTGGCCGCGGGAATCGACGGTCACGTCGTGCACCAAATCGAACTGCCCGTCGCCTTTACCCTTGCTTCCCCAGTGCCGCTGGTAGATCCCATCTTTGCTGTATTCGACAACTCGCGAGTTCACATAGCCGTCGGATACGTAGAAGCCGCCGTCCGCCTTGAAGCCCATTCCGGTGGGCCGGTTAAAGGCGTACTTGGAGTCGTTGTCTCCGGCACCCCGGCCGGGGTTGGCGATCACGAGCTTGAGGCGGCCGCTGCGTGAGAACTCCATTAGTGAGTGGCCGCTTACGTCGACCAGCCAGACGTCGCCCTCGGCGTCGACTTTGATCCCGTGGGCCGAGACGTGGTTGGGTTCCTTGAACGACTGGATGAAGCGCCCGTCCTTGTCGACCTCGATGACCGGGTGCGACCCCCGGTTGTAAATCCAGACGTGGTCGCTGCTGTCAACCGCAACGCCTGCGCTCTCTCCCAGATTCCACCCCTCAGGGAGTTGAGGCCAATCGTCCACCAGCTCATGTGGCAGCTGAGGGACCTTGGACCAGTCAGTGGACCAAGCGGCGGTAGTCAGCACAAGCGCGAGGGAGGCAATACGAAGTGTCATGGCCTAGAGCGTACGCTACGGCGGCGCTGCAGTCAACCGGCAATCGCGGCGATTAACCCTGTGAATGCGCCCGTCCCGGTTGGCCCGGAGTTTCACCACTCTGAGGGGTACTGTCAAGTTAACGAACGACGGTTCAAGAAGTGGCCAACTGAGCGAGCTTGGGGGGGGCAAATGCATCAAGTTGGGCCACCTTCCGGGGCTAGGACCGAGAAAAATAGGCGACACTGACCACATTCTCCATCGGTTTTGAGTTTCCCCTTCTTAACTTGACAGTACCGTCAAGGGGGTATGCGCACAACCTAAAAAACCCCGGCTCGGGGGATCAACTGGTAAATGCTTAGCGGTAGCCTTGTCGGCGCTGCACGCGCTCTACTTCGCGTTTAGCTATCAGAAGAAGAGACACCACCGCGAATATCAAGAGGGCACACCAAAATACTGGAACGCTACCGTCTCAGTTACCCATAGAAGTTTGCTGAACTGGGTGCGAACCCAGACTGAATTTTCAGCAGCGATCAAGGGGATTTCACGGTTTCTAAGGAGCACTATCGTTGTCCGATTTTGTTGGGCTCCCTAGGTAATGCGGAATTGGCGACGAAACCAGGCTCAGCTCTCGGGCACAGCCTCCATCAGCAGCGCCAAGGCGTTTTTCAGGCCCACGTCACCCGGGCTCGAGCCTTTGTAGTGTCCCAGCCGTACGACGACGAGGTCGTGGGAGGGGATGATGATGGTTTTCTGGTTTCCGGCGCCCGCCATGTAGTACGCCTCTTCCGGAATGGGGTAGGCACCCGTGCGGTTGATCCAGAAAAAGCCGCCATAGATGGGGCGGCCGTCGGCTTCCCACGCGGGTGCCAGCGTGCTGACGAACTCGACGAAGCCTTGTGGAAGGATACGCTCGCCGTCCCAAACACCGTCTTGCAGGTACAGGTTGCCGAGGCGCGCCCAGTCCCGACCGGTTCCGAACTCATAGCCTTGGATGAGGAAGTTCCCGTAGGGGTCGGTCTCCATCACCATGTCACGAACGCCGATCTTGTCGAAGAGCTCCCGCTGGGGAAAGAAGTGGTACTCATCCCCGCGTCCTTCGACACCGAGCCGCACCAGGTAGTTCGTGAGGACGGGATCGCAGTTCCGGTAGCGCCCGACCGTATTCGGCGGCCACTGCTGGGGCCTCGTCGCGGCCCACTCGAACGAGTTCATGCCACCCGTATAAAGATAGAGATGGTCGGGGTATCCCATTGCGGAATCGTATTCCGGATCGCCACGGTTCACGCAGCGGATCCCGCTCGACATCCGCAGGATATCGGCAATGCGGATCTCCGCCCGTGGATCCCCTTCGCCTTGCCACTCGGGGACAGGCGCCGACTCCCAGAGGTCGTAGACCCCTTGCTGGATCAGAATGCCCATCAGGGTCGCGGTCAAGCTCTTGCCCATCGACCAGCTTTCGAGAGGCGTGTGAAGGTCTAGCCCGTCGCGGTAGCGTTCACCGAGAAGGCGTCCTTTCCAGGTGACGACGAAGGCTGCGGTCATACCCTCGGCCGACTCGAAGGCGGCGTCGACGGCGGCCTGGACCTTCGCTTCATCGAGCTCAGCCGGAAACGGCTCGTCGGGCAGCACGTCGCCCATCGGCCACGGCTGCGTGTCGGGATCGGGAAGCGAGCTCTTCACGTCGACCGGCTCGAACGGGACGCCATCCTCCCCGAGAGGGAACGTGACGCAGCCTTGAGCGCCCACGTATTTAGCCGTGCGCACCACGCCGTCCGGGAGCGTCAGGTGCACCATCTTGTTCTCCATGTCGATCTCGCGATTCATGACTTTCGAGCGCTGGTCGTAGTCGCTCGTGAAGTAGCCGATGTTCTCGGCCGCGAAATCGGCGTCGAGTCCGGTGATGAACACGGCCGAGCACATGATCTTGGCGAAACCCGCGGTGTGGTGATGGAGAGGGTCGCCCGGGGGGCCTACCCACTCCGTGGGCAGCTCGAAGGACTCGGCACGGGCCACTAGCGCGTCAGCCGCTGACATCATGTTGGAGGACGCGGACGACGTTTCCTCGTACCCACCCTCGTCCACGCAGGCAAGTGGGGCGAGCGCGAGGAGCAAGACCGCGACAAGGCTCAATCGATTCATGAATAACCCTCCTATCTAATGGCTTCTGGCGACGGATTCTTGATGGTATCTGGATTTCCTGACAGCTATCAGCGGACGAGCGCTAGTTCGTTTTCGGGACTTAGTCCTGCTCACGGTCGCGGAACTCTTGGTACCAGTTTTCCACGACTCGAATCACCGGAGGACTGAATCTGCCTCTCTGCATCATGACTGGCTTGATTACCTCTTCCGCTTAGCGAAACTTTGGCTCAAGGGAAGATGCATCCAGGAGATCCTTCAGGTGCACCAATGACGAATCAACTTGGCGTAGAGTTGGGTCCCTTTGTCAAGCTGATCCAGGAGAATCCATTCATCTTGAGTGTGCGCCTGAGCGATGTCTCCGGGGCCCATTACCACCAACTTTTTCATCTCCGCCAGTACGGCTCCGTCGGTTCCGTAGCAGACGGTTTGAGCCTTTTCGTTCCCAGACAACGCCAGGACCTCACGGACGAAGTCCGATTCAGGATCCACATACAGGGCTTGTCCCGCCCAGAGCACTTCGAAATCGATGCCGCACTGTGCGGCGGCCTTCCGGGACCGCTCGATCAAGGCTTCTGCATCGTGACCCGGTGCCGGACGGAAGTATACCGTGCAGATGCTCTGGGCCGCCGTCATGTTCAAGCCAGGATTTCCATTTTGACCCTGGTACGGCGACAGTATACACCCGCGCTGCCCCGAATACCACGTCTTTCCGCGCTGAACCCTGCACATCACCTCCGCCGCTAGGCGCCAGGGCTCATCCATCCGCTCACAGACGTTGATTGAGCGGGCTGAACGGCGCTCCGGCCGACACTGCTCCTTGAAAAACTTTTTTGGAGCCGAAAACTGTTGATCCTCGCCCGGTCAACGCTACCCGCTCGGCAGCGGCAGCGCCCAGATCCTGTGCAGCATGTCAGCGAACAGCCGCCGGTTCAGATGCCCCTCGGCCAGCAGCAGCCAATAATACCGGGCGTGCTTGACCAGCCGACCGCCGGTCTTCATCAGCCGCTGTTGCAAGCTCGTCAGCGACCAGCTCTTGATCCTGTGCGGCAGCCCAAGCCGCCGCCACAAGTTGCCCAGGTTGTAGGCCAGCACGCTCAGTTGCAGTCGCACTTCGTTGGCCCGGAAGCGATGGCACGAAAGCCGCGTCCAGTGCGTGGCCTGTTTGCCTTCTTTGATCCACTGCTCGGCCGTGCCGCGCTTGTTGTAGAAGCGCACTACCGGCCGGCTTGGCAAGCTCATGTTGGTCACGATAAATCCGACCCGCGGGAACAGCTCACCGAGATGATGCTCGACCTTGGCCACAATGCGTCGCGGCTTCGACCAACTCTGCGCCTGATAGCGGAAGCTCTTGTAGCGCACCAAGGGCTTGCGACCCGGCCTGCCCGGCGGGCGAAACAAGATGTCTTCGATCGCTAATTCCAAGCTCTTGTTGGCCGGAATGCGAATGGCGTACTGCACTCCGCGTTCCTCCGAAAACTCATAAATCTCCGGCTTGGCAAAGGCCGCATCGCCCCGGAAGGTGACCTGTTTGCCCGCAGCCTGTTGGCGCTCGATCTCGGGCAGCAGCAACTCGTTCCAGTCCTCAGCGCTGTGCACGTTGCCGGGACGCAGCTTGGCGGCCAGACAATCGCCGTGCTGGTTGAACAACAACAACGGGTGGTAGCAGACCGACTCGAAATGGCCGTTGTAGGCACTGCCCTCTTGCTGGCCGTGGACAGGGCTTTCGGTCGAATCCATGTCGAGAACGACGCGCTCGGAGTCGTCTTGCGTCTCGGCTTGCGCCACCAGCTCGCGGTTCACAGCCATCAGCCCCAGCAAGTTCTCCTCGCTCGCCAGCATCTCCGTCTCGAAGCTCTGCAGTCGCGAGGTCAGTGCCCCGCCGCGATCCCAGTTCTTCTGCGAGCCGATCAAGCGAAAGGTCGGATCGGCGGATACTCGCACGGCGTCATTGAGGTCCTCGTAGCCGGCCAGCCGAGAGTAGACTGACTGCCGCAGCAGATCGGCGAACGGGAACTTTTTGTTCGAGCCTTGCCGTGGGTCACTGAGATGTTCGTCGATCAGCTTCCCGAGCCCGAGTCGCTCGTCCAGCTCGCGGACGAGAATGAGCCCGCCATCGGAAGTGACGCGCGATCCTTGGAAATCGACTTTCAATAAGCCGTTGAAGCTTAGCTGGAACGGCTTGTTTTCTTTTTCACCCATTGGGTGTTGATCTCCTCAGCGCCTTGATTGCTTTTCAACCCGTATAAATAAAGGCGTCCGAGGTCACCCGATGGTTAGCAGAACCGAAACTAAAGTGGAAATCCGGGTCAAGACCTTGGTGTGATCGTTGATCCCGATATTCCAACTGATCCCCGGTGGATCGAAGGCCGGATGCTGCCAGGCAGGATCCTCCAGGGTCTCGTCGTGAATTCTCTTCATCTCGCTGAGAAAAGGGATCATGGCGAGGTTGGCGTTGATTCCCTCGTTGGTGCTGGAATGTGCGGCCTTGCCGTGTGAGGCCGCCCTGAATCCATAGGTGCCCTTGTGGGCGTGAACGACGTTGAGCATAGTCGGCTCTCCGACGATCCCGTTCGACTCCCCCTGGACAATCTCCTGGAAGAACTTGGATCGCCGAGCCACCTGTTCCGCTCCGCGGTAGCCGATCTCCTCGTCCGCAGTGAGCGCTATATAAAGTGGTTCTCTCAGCTCGGCTCCGGCGGCCTGCTCGGTGGCTGCCAGCATCGAGGCGATTGATCCTTTCATGTCACAACTCCCGCGGCCATACAGTTTGTCACCTCTGACGGTGGGCTCGAAGGGTCCATGTTTGCTGCTGAACCAGGGATCGGCAGGAACGACGTCGGTGTGGGCAAAATAGGCCATTCCCCCGCTTCCAGTGCCCTTCTTACCGATGATGTTGACTTTGTTGACGCCTGCGGAGTCGGTGTATTCGATCCGTTCGGTGGCGAAGCCGAGCCTTTTCAGGGCGTCTTCCAAATAGTTGCAAATGGAGACATTGGTTACGTTGCTGACAGTGGGGAACTTTACCAGCTCTTGCGTGTACTGAAGCGCGTTCATATTTTCGACCTTTCGATTCAAGCCCAATCCGCTAAGCGGCAACCGTCGGGAAGCTGCTATCTGGGAGATTGGAAAACCTCGACTAGTTCGTCGGCGTGCTGATAGCGCTGTTTCGCATCTTTCGCGAGACACTTGTTGACGAGCAATCTCAACTCGATCGGGATTTCCGGTGCGAACACCGGTCATCGCCTCTAGCGCTTCTTGGACGATCTCGTAGGCCCTTGGCGATTTGTTGAGCGATGTCGAGAGCCTCTGGGATCTTCACTGGCCCTTCAACTCATGCGAAGCCCGATTCACCTGAATGATTCCGGCAACGACATAGAGACGAGAATCCATCGAAGCGGCTTCACCGATCCCCTGTCTCCCGAAGGAACCGGACCAGCAGGTTGCTCACCTCCTCCGGCTGTTCTTGTTGCACCCAGTGGCCCGCCCCGTCCACGAGATGAACGCCCAGCATTCGGGTGCATACAGTCTTCTGCATCCTCTCCAGGTTGCCGGGTCTTTGGTAGACTCCCCAGTCGCTTGCTCCCGCGATGAAAACTGACGGTACATCAATCGTGCGGCCGGAGAACGTCTGCAGCTCAGCCCGGTACTTGGCATCTCTCGCGCAGCGATACCACTGCAGGCCGCCCTGGAATCCGTTCCTGCCAAACTCGCTGCTGTAGACGCGCAATTCCTCCTCCGGAAGCCACTTGCAATCTGCGATCTCGGCCGCGGACGGCATCTCAGCCGCAACGGTCTCCGCCATTCCCTGGTTCAGGTCCATGACGTAGTAGGGTCGGGAGTTTGGCGAGCTCGCCGGCGCTCCATGATTTCAGAGGGAAGGGTTTATTCTGTTTCCAGTCCGCGCTTTTGAAGTGGTAGTAGGCGCGGAGAAAGTCGTGAACGCCCTGCGGACAGTTGCGCATGTTGTCGCTGGCCCCGCGCGTCGTGTAGTACCACTGGTAGTGCTTGCGAGGGCGAGGCAACGCCGCTAGCTCGTCGTGGATATCTCGGCCGGCCGGCGCGCCGTCTTGCGGTGGGTCATTCGCCGTGTTGAAGGGCAGCGGCGGCGGCCCCCCAAACGGGGCGCTCATCAGCGCTACGGAGCGGAATACGCCGGGCCGCAGCAGTGAGCACCAAGCCGCGACTGGCGAACCAAAGTCGTGCCCGATGACCGCGGCAACCGAGCTGGTAGCCCAGAGCGGAGACAAGCCCCACCACGTCCCTGACCAAGTTGAGGAACCGGAAGGAGCCCACATCGCCGTCGTAGTCGTCGTCCCAGCCGGTGGTGCGTCCATACCCGCGCTGATCGGGAGCGATGACGTGGAAACCCTCCTGAGCGAGCGGCAGCATCACCTTTCGCCAACTGTAGGCGAGTTCCGGGAAGCCGTGAAGGAGCAGCAGGCAAGGCCGGTCTGGAGCCTCGAAACCGGCCTCCAGCATGTGCATCTTGAGGCCGTTGATATTGTTCACGAACCGAGAGCGTATCCCGGCAGGATGAGTGGTCTCGCCGTAAGCAACGTGCTCGGGGGTTTTTTTTCATCCCGGGTGAATCCCTTGGAGCTGCCGCCTGTGCAAGGACGGCGGCGACGCCTTGAATGAGCTGTCGGCGTGTCGGGGCTCCGCTTGCGAACGACGGGACGAGGTTGTGTAGCTTCTTCCGCACAGGTCCCCATCCTTATTGCATGCAGACACAAGCTAACACGAATGCGTACCGGCCTAAGATGGGACATTGTACCGCCACCGAGATTTTTTGGCGCGTCGACGGTAACCTCATTTCGGTCATTTCTAACCTCCTCGAAATCACCCGCTAACTGGTGCATTTTGATGTAGTGCATCCGATTCTCTGCACGCATCCGCAATCTCATAATCTTCAGAAGGTGTGACCTCGCCGGTAATGCAGGTGAAGCATGCAAGGCCCGCCTCAGCAGAACCGACGACCCAAATGGCTTGACCGCATTGGCAGCGCTCGCCGTTCTTGATTGCTTTCAAAGCGTGCTCGATTCGTGCGACCAGTTCAGCCCGCTTGGTGCCAGGGTTTGCCTTGAGATGAAGCTCCACGTATTTTTCAAGTTTGATGGGCACGAAACTCATTTCTTCCACATCCTCTCATTCGCATAATTTGTGTTTAGGCCGACCTCGACAAGACCGGCCCTACCAGCCCGTGGCAGAAGTGTGCGTAGTCGGACTTGCACCACGGGCTGCTAGAGGCGGCCTAAAAGCAAAGTCGCCGACAGCCACCCCTGCCACAGGAGTTCCTGAACGATTTGCTGTCGTAGCCGCTCTGCAACCCAGCACCATACCACCAGGAATCCCTCAGCGGTACAATTGAGCCGTCGATGATCGGCCAAACCATCTCGCACTACAAGATCCTCTCCGAACTCGGCCGAGGCGGCATGAGGTCCGTAGTGAGCAGCGGAAGCCGGGGTCGGAGCACAGGCCAGCAGGAGGGCCAGCCATGTACCGAGTTGGTTCGGTTATCTTACTGATCGCCTTCTGCGCAGCCGTTGACGCGGCCGGAGCGTTGAGATACACACCACGATCTCCGGCCATCCTTTTTTCGCCGAGCTGCCCGAGGGAGAATACAAACTGACCGCCGAGCGCGGAAAAGAGTACCATCCGGCAACACGGACTATCCAGCTCCAGGGCGCGCCAGTCGAGGTCAAGTTAGAGCTGAAACGATGGATTGATATGCACGGCCGCAGCTGGTACTCCGGCGACACCCACGTGCATCGGAGCCTCGACGACCTGCGGAACATCGTCGAGGCCGAGGACCTGAACGTGTCATTTCCGCTCGTGTACTGGATTACGCGGGCGTTTGAGTCCCCCGAAATGGGTGATCGCAGCCTGCGTAGCCAGGTCCCGGCCGACGAGATCCGGCTCGACGCCAGCCACGTTATCTGGCCGCGCAACACGGAGTATGAGATCTTCACCGTCAAAGGCCAGCGCCACACCCTCGGCGCCTTCTTCGTCATCGGACACCGCGGCACGTTTGATCGGGGCGTCCCACCGGTTGCCCCGATTGCGGAGGAGGCCCGTCGCCAAGGAGCTCTGCTTGAATTGGACAAACACGCGTGGCCGTGGTCCATCGCCCTGGTCCCGCTCATGAACGTCGATCTTTTTGAGCTCGCGAACAATCACATCTGGCGGACAGAATTCGGTTTCGCCGGCTGGGGAGAGCCAGCCGCGCCCTACATGAAGATCGAGAGCGATGCCGACGGATGGACGGAGCGAGGTTGGATCGATTACGGATTCCAGAGCTACTACGCTCTTCTCAACTGTGGCTTCCGCCTGCGTCCAACGGCCGGCACGGCCTCGGGAGTCCATCCCGTCCCGCTCGGCTACGGCCGCGTCTACGTTCGCCTGAACGACGAGTTGACCGCCGGGAGCTGGCTGCGCGCGCTCAACGAGGGACGCAGCTTCGTCACCACCGGTCCAATGCTGTTCATCGAGGTTAATGGCAAAGCTGCTGGCGAGCACTTTCAGATCGATGAACCGGCAACATTCCGCGTGACTGCCACCGCCCTCAGCAGATCGCCTATCCAAGACCTCGAGTTGGTCAGAAACGGTGAGGTGGTCAAGACCTGGCAGGGTGAAAACGATCCGGCATCTGGCGGCGCCTACCGGAATGAAATCCGCGCCGAAGTGAAGGTCGAGAGTTCGACTTGGCTCGCTATCCGTGCCTTCGAAGCCGGGCCTCCGGGCAAGACGCGCTTTGCTCATTCAGCGCCGGTCTTCATTGACGTTCCTGGCAAACCCCTGCGACCCCGAAAGCACGAGGTCGAGTATCTGGCCGGCCGGGTCCGCGCACAGATCGAGCGAAGCAAGGATGTGCTCCCGGTGGCGGCGATCGCCGAGTATCGCCGCGCGCTCGAGACCTACGAGAAGATGGTCCAGACGGCACGGCCGTGATTGGAGCCGGCAACTGCTCCGAGTCCTTCAAGACTGGTTCACCGAGTTCGAGGACCGCGAGCAGGACTGACCCCTGTCACGAACTACGTAGGCCCCGTCCGCCGATAACTGTCGAGAAATAATTTCCCATTGAGCAATCAGCCTTCAGAGCCTCCGCAACCGGTCGCTGAACGGGCCCAAATCGAATCCAATCAAAGGTCTAGGCGTGTTAGGATCGGTTAGCTGGTGGTAAGGCTTGTAATCAACAGTAATCCGGAAACGGTACAATCGGACCGTTGTGATCGACCAAACGATCTCCCATTACAAGATCCTCTCCGAGCTCGGCCGGGACGGCATGGGGGTCGTCTACAAAGCCGAGGACACTCGCCTAGCCCGTCCCGTCGCGCTCAAGTTCTTACCAAACCACCTGCTGTGTCCTTTACACTTGGACACAATCGAGCGGTGTGCTTTCTCAACGAGACGGAGCATCTGATCGGAATTTAGCGCCGGCGGCGACGCTGTTGTTTGGTTCGGACGGCCGATGCGCTGGGAAACGAAGGTATGGCAAAGCTCATCAAGACGCTATTGATCTTCCTCGCGACACTGGCATCGATCGTGGTCGTTTGGGTGGGGTACATGTACGTCGTCCACATCCGGTACAACGGTTCTGTCGAGAACGTCTCTTTTCAGAGCGGCGACGTCACGCTCAGAGGGTGGTTCGTCAAGCCCGAGGAGGCGGGTCCGCATCCGGCCGTGGTCCTTCTCCATGGGTCGGGGCCGTTAACCGGGGACGGGCCGCCGGTGAGGGAGCCCCTTCAGGCTCATCTTGCATTGGACAACTCTGAGGGTCATAACCAATGCCTTCTTGCGTTCCGAGGTCGCCGTTCTGGCCTATGACAAGCGCGGCGTAGGTGGCTCGGGCGGCGAGTTCGTGAGGACCGCGTATGGGGATTTCATCGAGGATGGGATCAGCGCGGTGCGATATCTGAAGTCGAGGTCCGACGTCGTCCCCGATGGCATCGGCTTGCTCGGCAGCAGCGAAGGTGGGTGGTTTGCTCCCGAGATCGCACATCGAACCGGCAACGTTTCGTTCATCGTCAATCGTGCCGGCCCGCCGCTGCCGTGGATCGAGACAAACCTGTGGGAACTCAGGCACGAACTGATGAATGACGGCGTGCTCGGTGAAGTGCTCGACGAAGCCATTCGACTTCGGGACATGGTGTGGCACTTCATCGTGGAGGTCGACGCCGACCCCGCGCTAGCCGGCGGCGAGAAGTGGCAGCGGATCAACGCCGAGCTCGCCGCTTTTAATCGGCGCTATGGAAAAACCGAAGCCTGGCCGAAGCTCAATCAGCGGAAGAAACTGGCGGATTATGACCCGGTGTACTATGGGCGCCTCGCTGCTTATATCGGCTACGACCCCCAGCCCTACATCGAGCGGCTCGGCGTTCCGATGCTCTATGTATTTGCCGAAGACGACGAGAACGTCCCGACGGCGGAGGCGGTCGCCTACCTGCAGGCACTACAAACGCAAGAGGGAAGGGACATCGAGATTAGGGTGATCCCCGGCGTCAAGCACAGCATGTTGTCGGCCGCCGCGCTGTTTTCGGGCGGGTACGACCCGGCGTTCATCGACGTCATCGGTCCGTGGGCGGCTGCCAAGGCCCGCTAATCGGCGCCGGCGCCGAAACGATCCGTCATTGACGAGGCGACTTCGGTAAGCCGGACCGGTAACTGTTGTGATATCGCGTTACCACCAGTAATCAATGGTCGTTTGTCGTAACATGCTCCAACGAAATAAGCCAGGATTTCCATTTTGACCCTGGTACGGCGACAGTATACACCCGCGCTGCCCCGAATACCACGTCTTTCCGCGCTGAACCCTGCACATCACCTCCGCCGCTAGGCGCCAGGGCTCATCCATCCGCTCACAGACGTTGATTGAGCGGGCTGAACGGCGCTCCGGCCGACACTGCTCCTTGAAAAACTTTTTTGGAGCCGAAAACTGTTGATCCTCGCCCGGTCAACGCTACCCGCTCGGCAGCGGCAGCGCCCAGATCCTGTGCAGCATGTCAGCGAACAGCCGCCGGTTCAGATGCCCCTCGGCCAGCAGCAGCCAATAATACCGGGCGTGCTTGACCAGCCGACCGCCGGTCTTCATCAGCCGCTGTTGCAAGCTCGTCAGCGACCAGCTCTTGATCCTGTGCGGCAGCCCAAGCCGCCGCCACAAGTTGCCCAGGTTGTAGGCCAGCACGCTCAGTTGCAGTCGCACTTCGTTGGCCCGGAAGCGATGGCACGAAAGCCGCGTCCAGTGCGTGGCCTGTTTGCCTTCTTTGATCCACTGCTCGGCCGTGCCGCGCTTGTTGTAGAAGCGCACTACCGACCGGCTTGGCAAGCTCATGTTGGTCACGATAAATCCGACCCGCGGGAACAGCTCACCGAGATGATGCTCGACCTTGGCCACAATGCGTCGCGGCTTGGACCAACTCTGCGCCTGATAGCGGAAGCTCTTGTAGCGCACCAAGGGCTTGCGACCCGGCCTGCCCGGCGGGCGAAACAAGATGTCTTCGATCGCTAGTTCCAAGCTCTTGTTGGCCGGAATGCGAATGGCGTACTGCACTCCGCGTTCCTCCGAAAACTCATAAATCTCCGGCTTGGCAAAGGCCGCATCGCCCCGGAAGGTGACCTGTTTGCCCGCAGCCTGTTGGCGCTCGATCTCGGGCAGCAGCAACTCGTTCCAGTCCTCAGCGCTGTGCACGTTGCCGGGACGCAGCTTGGCGGCCAGACAATCGCCGTGCTGGTTGAACAACAACAACGGGTGGTAGCAGACCGACTCGAAATGGCCGTTGTAGGCACTGCCCTCTTGCTGGCCGTGGACAGGGCTTTCGGTCGAATCCATGTCGAGAACGACGCGCTCGGAGTCGTCTTGCGTCTCGGCTTGCGCCACCAGCTCGCGGTTCACAGCCATCAGCCCCAGCAAGTTCTCCTCGCTCGCCAGCATCTCCGTCTCGAAGCTCTGCAGTCGCGAGGTCAGTGCCCCGCCGCGATCCCAGTTCTTCTGCGAGCCGATCAAGCGAAAGGTCGGATCGGCGGATACTCGCACGGCGTCATTGAGGTCCTCGTAGCCGGCCAGCCGAGAGTAGACTGACTGCCGCAGCAGATCGGCGAACGGGAACTTTTTGTTCGAGCCTTGCCGTGGGTCACTGAGATGTTCGTCGATCAGCTTCCCGAGCCCGAGTCGCTCGTCCAGCTCGCGGACGAGAATGAGCCCGCCATCGGAAGTGACGCGCGATCCTTGGAAATCGACTTTCAATAAGCCGTTGAAGCTTAGCTGGAACGGCTTGTTTTCTTTTTCACCCATTGGGTGTTGATCTCCTCAGCGCCTTGATTGCTTTTCAACCCGCATAAATAAAGGCGTCCGAGGTCACCCGATGGTTAGCAGAACCGAAACTAAAGTGGAAATCCGGGATAAGTTATATCGATTTCATACTTAGCGGAACGAAAATCCCCTTCTCGTACATCGGGCCGCCGCTGGGTATCGGCGTTCTAGCCTGCGTCTTCCCTAGCGGCGCAGCCCTTACCATCGGATTGAATTGCCGCCGCTGCCGTCTCGGTCCGCGTTCCGTCCTCCTTACCTTTAACAAAGATTCTTCCCGGTTCTCTCGTTTCGGCCGGAGGTACGTTGCACTCCCCCCCATCAGCCTCCGGTTTCATCCTCCCGTGCAGCGTTGCCCCCGGTTGATGGCAAGAGCGAGCCCTCAAATACGCGCGTTTCCTCGTTCGGAACCCGGATGGGCATGAGATGATCAACGGCCTTGGAACTAATTTAGGCTGCGAAAATTCCCTTGACGTTTTGGCAAGGGTCGGGGGCTGAACTCTACCCGAACTGCGTACTCACTCGCGAGCATACCTGGTATACCAGTGGAAACAGCACACGATTCCAGCGTCTGCGTATGGTTCGTCAACGAACCGTGGATGAACCGTCCACGAAACGGGCACGAACCGTGGATTTCGTCGATGAACCGTCGATATTTCGTTGATGCGTGCACGGTTCGTGGAGGAATCGACGGAATCAAGGGGGATGGAGATGCCAGTTGGGGTGACTTATCGATCCGGGCAGGCTGCAGAAGATTCTGAGTGTATCCGCTCATGCTCCCCGGCGCTTGGCTGAAGCGGGTCTGGTTGACGCTGAGTTCACTGGCTCGCAGTGGCGGTTCCCCGCTGAGGAGATCCAGCGATTACAGCGAGAAGGTCTCCCGCCGCTGCCAGCCATGGAGGCAGACGGTCTCCGCTCCATTCCGCGTCCCTTCAGACCGGTTTCCAGCCCTTCAGCAGGTCAGAGCCTCTATGACTAGATTGCTGAAGGGGAAATTATTTCTCGACAGCTACCCGCCGACGACCGCGGGCGGTCCTTACATACCCGATGAGCGGTCCAAAGCATGTCTCTTGGCCTGAGCACAAGGTCTGTTGTCCGGAAAACCGGCGTTTAATGGACCATTGTTGGATAAGCTTATTGAACAATTGTGTCGTCTGAAACAAAACAACTTCCGTCCTTGCCCAGCAGTGGGGATTCTTGGACGAATCTCGCCGAGGTGGACCTACGTTTCTAGAACTGCCGTAAGCGACCAGATTCGTACTTCTAGCCGTGTGTTATACACGCCGGCCATTCAGGCAGGCCTCCTCTTTCTGGCGGTTGCGACGAGGCGTTTGAAAAGCTCTGCATACTCACGGCTGCAACTAGACGCATTCGGGAACGACTCGGTCCTCTAGCTGATTCGCAAGGAGCGGAGCGGTTGGGTAAACACTAGCCGACTAGGGAGGATCTATCCGCCGGAATCTCACCCAACTCCTTCTTGATCAGAGAATTGCACAACCGGCGACCGTGGATCATCCTCTCACTCAGCCTCCTCCTTCGCAGCCGTCGAGCCCGTAAGACTCTGTTCGGTGAATGGGCGAAGGATTCGTTTGATTGATCGGCTGTGGTACTTACGACTGCAGAATCGAAGATAATCTTGCCAACTCCCAAAGATCTTGCCCACCCCGTCCGGCCTCACCCGCCGGAACAATACTCAAACCGAAGGTGTGTCCTCGGAATGCTCTGCCACCAGGTCTGAAACGGCGCCGAGATGGGCTGGGGGCCATCCAACAAACGCGCGCGCACCACAACAGGCAGGGGGTCTTGATCGAAGGGATAGGGCGTGCACTCGATACGGTTGTACCCGAGTGGCGAGAGATGAAGACTGATCCGATCGTCCCAGCTGAGCCTCGGGATTCCGTCCATACTAACTTCGTCCTTGCCGCCAAAACAGAGCCCGAGCGAGAGGGCGTCCATGAGCTGCAAGAGCCGGGCGTGAGGATTGAGGTTCGGCGGCTCGACTGCGGCTGACCACGCGGGATCCCGGCGCATTCGAGTGATCAGCCCTTCCTGGGTCGACTTCTGTTCCACAACAAACTGTTTAGCCTGCTCAAGTTCGACCCCCGTCGGCGGAGGCCAGGAGCCGGGCGCTCCAAACAGGGGGTGTCGAAAGGACTCATCCACTTCGACCTCGCAGCGATAAACGTGCAGCCAGTAAGCATGCAAACTAATCAGCAGCGCGGCATAGGGATGCTCTTGCTCGAAACGAGGCACGCCCAGTCTCCACCGCTCGAAGCCCTGTTGTTGGGTCAGTCCGGTGAGGTGAAGCGGCAGGCCGTCTTCGGGATCGATCTCCGGGTCAGCCTCCCACTCCCACCAGCCGTTGTCGTGTTCGGCAATACCGAAAATCGCTTCGGTGCGCCATAGCTCGGATTGCGCCGAGGGCAAGTAGTATCCAGGTTGGCTGAATGCCTCGTTGCCCCAATGGGAGGCAAGGTATCCCGAGACGACCGCATGGTCGGGCTGGCTGATGAGCCAGATCTGGTTGTCGACGCGTCGTTTGAGCATGAGGCGTCTTGAAGCGAGATCCGTTCGAGATCTTCAGCGCGTCATTCTGTGGTGGTCGGCGAGCCGCTTAGCCAATGCCACCAACTCTTCAATTCAAACGCTCTCGCCTCCCAGATGGATTCAGCACCAGTTGCGGGTCCAATAGTGGGCCACCCCTGCTTTAGGCTGCCGTAGATCGTATTCATCTCGTTGAGAGTGGGCTTTCGGGTCCCTGGAACTAGTGCATTGTTCACCGCAGGATAACACCCTGTGCTCGTGTCGAAACGATGTCGTCCTGGCTGGTGGGTGACGCCCAATCTGGGGGGGGGGTGGATTTCGGGTGGCGGTTATCGTTCGGTGTGACGTAAGATTCTAGACAACATCAAAGGCCGAACCAGCTCCCACTCCAAAATCGTGAAGAAGCTATAGCTGAGTTGCAATCGCGAAGGAGGCCGTCATGAAATACGATGCGGCGCGCCGCAAGTTCTTAAGCACAGCAGCGAGCGGAACGTTAGCCAGCCTAGGCGATGTAGCTTTTCTTTCCGTGTTGCCGCCTGTTTCTGCAGCAGAAACCAAGCTCCCCCCGAAAGCCGTCCGGTTCGATCCCGAAGTTGAACCGCTTGTCCGACTGCTGGAGGAAACGCCGCGGCACAGGTTACTGGAAGAGGTGGCGGCGCGGATTAAGAAGGGACTCTCTTACAGAAATCTGTTGGCGGCATTGCTGCTGGCGGGGGTTCGCAATGTCCAGCCCCGGCCATCCGTTGGGTTCAAGTTTCACGCCGTACTAGTTGTGAATTCAGCGCATTTGGCAAGTCTTTCGTCGCCGCCGGAACATCGCTGGCTGCCGATTTTTTGGGCGCTGGATTACTTCAAGTCCGCGCAAGCCTCGGACGAGCGAGAAGGGGACTGGACGATGGGTCCGCTCGATGAAGCGGCTATACCCAAGGCGTCAAAAGCGAAGAAGGCGTTCATCACCGCGATGGAGAATTGGGATGAAGTGGCGGCTGACGCTGCCGTAGCGGGTCTAGCCCGGACGACCGGAGCGAGCGAGGTGTTTGAACTCTTCTTTCGATACGGGGCGCGGGACTATCGATCCATCGGGCACAAGGCGATCTTCGTTGCCAACAGTTGGCGCACCTTGCAGCGCATTGGCTGGCGGCACGCCGAGCCGGTGTTGCGTTCCCTGGCCTACGCGCTGCTCAATTATGTGGGTGA
The DNA here is from genome assembly GCA_965226185.1 of Bryobacterales bacterium. Lineage (GTDB taxonomy): Bacteria > Acidobacteriota > Terriglobia > Bryobacterales > UBA6623 > CBDCYS01. Next base: position 862,937 of record CBDDCT010000006.1, on the reverse strand, counting down.
AACAAACCCATCCCAAAGCGATCACTTAGCTGATCGTCCCTGGCGAACGAACGCGGAACTGTGCCAGAAAATCCGCTCTGACTGGCCTGATGGAAGACTCGACCGTGGAGCAACTGCCGAGATGCTCGCCACGCTGCGGGAAGGATCCGAAACCGAGGCGGCGAGTAAGGTGGTCGAACTCATTAATCGGGGCGTTTCACCGCAATCGATCTGGGACGCCCTGCTGCTTGGGTCCGGGGAGCTGCTGGTCCGTCAGCCAGGGATTGTCGCCCTGCACAGCGTTACCACCACCAACGCCCTCCGGTTTGCGTTCCAGGCGGCCGCGAGCGACGATACTCGCCGCCGACTCCTACTGCAGAACGCCTCGTTCCTGCCGATGTTCCGAGCTTCTATGGGAGGCGATGGCCAGATCGGCGAGTTTCAGTTGGACAAGATGGAGCCGATCAACCGGGAAGCTCCGGTGTCGATCGAGGAGATCTTTCGTGACGTCAGCGGGGACCGAATGATGGCCGCCCGCAAGGTGATGGCCTACCTTGAAAAGGACGCTCGGCCCAAACCGCTCATCGATGCGGCCCGGGTCTTGATTTTTCTCAAAGGTTACAACGCTCACGACTACAAATTCAGTTCAGCGGTGCTGGAAGACTTTCATCATGTTTCGCCCCCATGGCGGAATCGCTACTTAGCCTCCAGCGTATTCCGACTTCGCGGGTCGGGCGGGAGCGACAATCGGCTGGTGAGGCGGACGCGCGAAGCGTTGAGCGGGTGACAGCGGAATGGCTAAGTACCGAGATCACCTTCCCCAGCTGTCGGGCGACGTCTTTCTTGCCGACGGTGGACTGGAGACGACTCTCATCTTCCTCGAAGGCGTTGATCTGCCGGAGTTCGCGGCCTTCATTCTGTTGGCGGACGAGGCTGGCCGGGAGCGGCTGCTCGACTACTATCGGCGTTACGTGTCCATCGCGCGCGATGCGAAAGTCGGTTTGGTGCTCGACAGCGCTACTTGGAGGGCGAACCCAGATTGGGCTCCGAAGATCGGTTACTCGCTTGAGGCGTTGACCGAGGCGAACCGGCGGGCGATTGATCTTTGTCTGCAGATTCGGAAAGAATCGGAAACCGAGACGACGAAGATGCCGATCAACGGGTGCCTGGGACCTCGGGGTGACGGGTACCAGGCCGACACGATGATGGGCCCAGACGAGGCAGCGGACTATCATCGTGGTCAAATCGAGACGTTTCGAGACGCTGACGCTGATTTCGTCAGCGCCATCACAATGACCTACCCGAATGAGGCGATCGGAATCGCCCGAGCGGCGCAAGCGGCGGGAATGCCGTCGGTCATTTCGTTCACGGTCGAGACGGACGGACGACTGCCGGACGGTTCGACGTTGGCCGAAGCTATCGACTCAGTGGACAAGGCTACCGGCGATGGCCCGGCGTACTACATGATCAACTGTGCACACCCCACACATTTCCAAAGGGCGCTGGAGGCGGGCAGTGGTTGGACGGAACGGATCCGGGGTGTGCGAGCGAACGCTTCCAAGTGTAGCCACGCGGAGCTCGACGCAGCCGAAGAGCTCGACGAGGGAAACCCGGTCGAGCTGGGCTTGGAGTTTCGAGCGTTGAGGGACGCGTTTCCGCAGATCAACGTCCTGGGTGGATGCTGCGGTACGGACCACAGGCACATTGAGGAGATTGTTCGGGCATGCGTAGGAAACTGACGCCAGGCAAGACGTCGCTTCGCGTCCCGCAGTGTCGGGTTACGGCTGAAGAATACGCCATCTAGGATATGGTCGGTCAGGCGATCCACAGCGGCAAACATGCCACGTACTCCGAGCGCGGGTTCGCGCAGCAAGGCAGAATTGCGGTCCCAGGAGGACATGTCTGGTTCGGCGTTTGTGGAGAGGGCAGCAAGCCGCCATTGCTCGCAGTCCATGGCGGACCTGGACTTCCACACGACTACTTGCTTCCGAGCATGGCCGAGTTCGCGGCTGTCGATCAACGACCAGTCATTCTCTACGACCAGTTGGGGTGCGGAGACTCTGACCGCCCAGTCTGATCCGACGCTTTGGCGTATAGACCGTTTCCGGGAAGAGTTGGCATGTGTCGTCCACACCCTGGAACTCAGCCAGTACCATCTGTGGGGACATTCCTGGGGCGCTCAGCTCGCGCTTAACTACGCTGCCACCAAGCCGCCAGGTCTACTCTCGCTCACCTTGGCGGGTCCGGTCATCGATATCCCTAACTATCGCTCGGACTTGGAGCAATTGGTCGCTCAGCTGCCTCCGGAAGTACAGACCGCAATCCGTAATGAAAGCGCGGACACGGTCGAGTACTCTCGGGCGCTCAACGCATTCTATCGAGCCCACCTTCATACGATGTCTCCTTGGCCGGCGTCGTGGAGCGCGGCCCTGTCGCCCGAACGCTTTGGGCAGCAAACATATGAAACCATGATCGGCGTCGATGAACTGCACTACACGGGCGCCCTTCGTGACGTGGATGACTCGACTCTATTGCCTCATGTCGCAGCTCCGATGGGCATTCACTGCGGAAGCACTGATATAGCGACTCCGCAGCGGTGCGAGCAATACCGCTTCCGAGCCGGAGATGCGGAGTTGGAAGTCTTTGAGGGCAGTTCACACGCTTTCTTCGACGAGGAACGATCCTTCTACTTAGAGCGACTACAGGCGTTCTTGCTGCGCTGCGAATCGGCTCATTAGGTTGCGGTGTGTGAACGGACAAACGGGCCCCGCACGCGGTTTCCCTCCCCGTTTGAGCCGCCTGCCGATCCCGGCGGGGCAAAAGCGGACTGGCGCCAAGCTCGATCCCGGCGGCCCAATCGTCCGCAGCCCCCCACGCACGTGGGGACAACGCTACGTCAGAGAGAGAAAGGCTTCTCTCTTTCGGTCCACCCCCACGTGCGTGGGGACAACGGCACGCGACGGTCTTCTCGTGCATCAACATCGGTCCACCCCCACGTGCGTGGGGACAACGGCTTGAAGTCGGCGTGGTGCTGGGCAACCGCCGGTCCACCCCCACGTGCGTGGGGACAACGCCTTGCCTGTCCTGACCTAGTAGTGTGTTGCCGGTCCACCCCCACGTGCGTGGGGACAACGATTGACTGAATTGGCCTTTTGCCCCCTCAGGCGGTCCACCCCCACGTGCGTGGGGACAACATATCAGCGCGGGCAGCATAACCATCCCACTCCGGTCCACCCCCACGTGCGTGGGGACAACCTTGGCCTCAGCCAGACTACCTGGTCATGCTTCGGTCCACCCCCACGTGCGTGGGGACAACAAAATCACGGCGCGCGCCTACGCCGAATGCACCGGTCCACCCCCACGTGCGTGGGGACAACACTCGATTTCAAAGGACTTAGCGCTTCTGAATGAGCTTAAGTCCCTCGAAGTCAACCACCCAACGGGAAACACCGCCCCAGAAGCGAACGTCGTATCCCTGTTCTGTGTCCGACGAGTAGATCAGCGTGCCGGCGCCGCCCTTCATCTGGCTGCACACCTTCGTCCAGAGCCGTTCCCGAACAGCGCTTGAGAGCTTACCCACGAAGACTCCCGTCTTCGGCTGAATCATCCAGCGAGTCAGCTCGCCCCTTAGCGACGCCGGGACCCTTTCGAGGAGTATGACGACCATGGTGAAGTTCCTCCGGTTCCAGTGCTCTGTTTACTCCGCCTTCGACCGCCCCGACTCGTGGGTCCCAGAGGCTCCCTGGGAGCGCCTCGTCAGCGTCGTAGTCGGGCTCGCCATCGGCTGGGGCATCCGCCACAACACTGAAGACCCGGCGCAGATCTTTGACAATCCGCTGGAGCAGGCGGATTTGGCGGAAAGTGTCCCGGCAGGCATGGCGCGTCCTCGACTCAAGCCGATCGCGACCCTCTGATGCAATCTGAAAGGCGGCTGGGATCGTGGTTTCGGCCTTGTAGAGATCGGCGATGTCGTAGACGAACGAGAGCATCTTGCCGGTGTGGATAAAGCCGATTGCCGGCGAGAAACCGGCCGAGACGATCGCTGCGTGGCAGATGCCGTAAAGGCAGCTGTTAGCGCAGGAAAGCGCCCGATTGACGGGGTCGGCCTGGTTCCAGTGGCGACGATCATAGTTGCGCCCGTTCCACTCAACGCCAGTCTCGCGGCTCGCACGCGCGTAGACCTCCCGAACACGGGCACCTTCGTGCCCTCGTATCTCTTGGAGAGACAGACTGCTTGGCAGCGGCTCGTCGAAGCGCATGCGGTACATCTGTCGTACGACTTGGAGGCGGGTCTTCTCATCAGCCCAGGCCTTGGCTTGGAGCAGGAGACTCTTGGAGGAGCGAGTCTCGCCCATGCCGACCGCATACATGCGAACGGTCTCCTCGCCTGACCACTGGACCATACAGCCGTTGTCCGCGAGCGACCGAATCGCGGCGTGAGTGATGCTACAACCCGGCCCGAGGATGAGTAGCGAAAGCACCGCGCAGGGAACGGCAGTGGAACCGTCGGCGTCGTGGATGGCTATGGCCTTGTCTTCCTGGTCGATGCGGCAGTGTTCTACATAGAGGAACGTCCAGCTGCTTTCGACACGAGGCAAGATGTGGAGATCCTTCATGGCTCATCCCCACGCGACGGAGAGCAGGCCGCATCCGTAGGCCTTACCAGGCCCAATGCCCTGGCGAAGCGCGGCTTGGAAGAGATCTCGGTCTCGGACTTCGAGGCGACCGTCGAACTGGACCGAAAAGATGGTCAGCGAAGTCCCGTTATTCTCTTTGCGTCCAACAGACTTGCCTCGGCGGGCGACTTTGACATCAGTGACCGCAGCGGCCGATTTAACACTTACAAGCTGGAAGCCATGTTGGTGACCCTTGCGATCGAGCCAAGCAAGCCACTCGGTTTCGGTCCGCAACTCTACCCGCTTGCCGTTGCGGCGACCGTCAGATCCGGACCTCGTGTCGATCTTGCGAGTTGGGTTCGCCTGCAAGCGGAAGCGGAGTCTGGAACGGGTGACAATTGCGTCGCAGTACCCGTCGATCAGTTTGACGTCGTGGCCGCGAAGGAACCGATTGCCGACTCGCGGCCAGTCAGGCTGAATATGGCTCTGGACTAGCAACGTGACACGATCCCGTTGACCCTCGACACGGTAGAGAACCCCGAGGCGGGACCGAGCGTTTCCGTTTGCGCTGTCGACGTGGGAGAACGCCGACATGACGACGCGGTGCATCTGGTGGCAGTCGGCGAGCGCCTTCTGTACTCCACGAGTGCGGGGATCGAGAATCAGACGGGAGAGATACATGGTTCCTCCTGAACTGGATTTGGGATGAACTCGGTCCGCAAGTAGCGGACAGTGAACTCGCGCGGATCGAAGGAAAGAGGCACATCACGGCGGACATCGTTGGACACTTCGCCGCCGGGAAGCTCGATGACCAGACGAACCTTCTCCGGCGGCTCCCCGATAGGCAGTCCGCGTGCCGGATATTCACTCAATGCACGCTTGAGCGGAAGCTCACGGAGACCTGCGCCAAGCGGCGTGAGGTCCGGGAGACGGACCGGCAGAGATGGCACGAACGACTTCCGGCCTAAGCTGAGCTGAAACTTCGGTCGACCGAGCGCCTGGTCGAGCCGGAGAAGCAGGTCGAAAGGCCCTTCGAGTCCGACAAGGAAGTCGGCGTCAGCTAGGTAGTAGCGGTCCGAAACCACGGTACGAACTCCTTTGCCCTGTGCAATGTAGACCCCGTATTTCTTGGGCCCAGGCCAGGAGCCTCCGCCGGTCGTATGGTAGTCGCGTAGCACCGTCCCCTCGTTGTTGGCTCGGACGCCCATTCGGAGCGCAGCCAACTGGCTCAGGGGCGGAAGGCCGTCGTTGTCACTCTCTCTCCTCGGCTTACCTAGTGCTGCGCACAGCAACCCCACTACACCGCTTTTTGACGGCTCTCGACCCGTGTCCCGGTTAGTGAAGCGGCTCTCAAGGCCCCAGGATTGCTGGGGGCCGACGAGATTGAGAAGTAGTGTCCATGGCATGACTGTTTACCCGGTGAACGCGGCTTTGGTGGTGTGCTCGAAGACCTCGCGGAGACTGACCTGGTTGCATTCCGTAAGGTTTGTTAGAGCTTCCTGGTCAAGCGTAGCTACCCAGACTTGTCGCCCTTGCTTCCCATACATGTCCTCAAGGGTCTTCCAGTAGCTATCGAGCGCTCGAATGGCTCCGACGACAAGGCCTTCGCCCGAGTCACAGACCGGTTTAACGAAGGCGTTTGCGAGCGACCAGGGCCCAGCATTGCCGACCACCGTCATTACCAGAGATGGAGGGCTCTGGGCCGCCGTGCTGTTTTGTGAGGATGTCCGATAGTTCGTGGAAAGTAGCGACTCTCCAGTCCGAGCCGTTAGGCTCGGAGTGATGTTTTTCATTTTCGAAAAAGGAGAGTCACTATGAAGAAACGATACCAGATTGACCGCGAACAAGCCGTTCGCCAATTCCACAAGCAAGCCGAAGAATCCGGGCAGGAACTGCAACTGCACCTGCCGCTCAAAGAAGTCGCCGCCGCCCTGCAGCAAAGCGTCGGCGAGCTGATGCGCCAGGCAGGCCTGGAGCTGATGCAGCTCATCATGGACAACGAAGTGCGCCAGCTCGCTGGCGAGCACTACCAGCGGCGCCAAGCCGAGCAGCCCTGCCGCTGGGGCCGCGGGCAAGGCTTCCTCGTCGTCGATGGACAGAAGGTCCCCATTCAGCGGCCGCGGCTGCGCAGCGACGACGGCCACGAACAATCCCTGGGCAGCTATGCGTTGTTCCGCCGCTCCGAGCCGCTCGACGACGCCGTTTGGGACAAGCTCATGCTCGGGCTCTCGACACGGAATTACTCGAAAGCCGTGCGGGAGTTTGCCGCCGCCTATGGCATCGAAAAGTCAGCGGTGAGTGAGCATTTCGTGCGCACCAGCCGAGAGAAACTGCGCGAACTTTTAGAGCGCCCTCTCGATAAACTCAAACTCTGCGTCATCTACATCGACGGCATTGAGTTCAAGGGCCAGCACCTGGTGGCGGCGCTGGGAGTGGCCATGGACGGGTCGAAAACGGTTCTGGGGCTGCGGCAGGGAGCGAGCGAGAACACCACGGTGGCGGGCGAATTGCTGGAGGATTTGGCCGGGCGTGGCGTCGATTTCTCGGCGCCGATGCTGTATGTGCTCGACGGCGCGAAGGCGCTGACGAAGGCGGTCCGTAAGCACGCGGGCAAGACGGCGCCGATCCAGCGCTGTCAAATGCACAAGCGCCGCAACGTGACCGGCCATTTGCCGGAGCCATACCGCGAATCGGTGGACCGCAAGATGGCGAACGCTTATGCGATGTCAAGCTGCGCGGACGCCAAGGCGGCCTTGGAGAAGCTGCATCGCGAGTTGCTGGAGTTGAATCCGTCGGCGGCGCGTTCGCTCGAAGAGGGGAGAGAGGAAACGCTGACGGTGCACCGGCTCGGACTCGACGATCTGCTGCGTTGTACGCTGGCGACGACGAACCCGATCGAGTCGGCCTTCTCGGTGGTGGACCGCGTCTGCGGCCGGGTGAAGCGCTGGCGGGGAGGCGATCAGCGCGAGCGTTGGGTGGGCGCGGGTCTGTGGCTGGCCGAGAAAAGCTTCCGGCGGGTCAAAGGCTACCGGCACTTGCCGAAATTACTCGACCAGCTCGGCAGACTGTCGCCGCCGCCTCCGGCCCAGGCCCAAGCGGCGTAAACTACAAGTTCTGGAGAGCCGCGCGTTTCAACGGAATTCTGGACATCCTCCCGTTTTGTTTACCAGAGGGAACGGAGAGTGCAAAAGCTTCGAGGAACGCTCCGAGGCCTAGTCTGGAGAGCTTTGAGTCTAACTGAAGATTTTGCATAAGCTGCCCTACATCAACATTGGCGTAGCGGTAATAGCAGGCGGAGTTGAACTCGACCGAACCGATCATACCGGCACCAGACTCCTCTTCGCCGGGCAAATCGTCGACTGCGGTGAAATAGTCGAACTCGGTATCCACTTTGTTGACAGAAATGGCATGCGCAACTTGGCAAGCGGCGTCAATTCCAAGGCGCGGCTCATCAGCGACCATTCGACCGAAGAGCGTCACAGAAACAGCTTGACCTCCGTCAAACAGGGCTTCGACTTTCTGCTGTATCGGCTTGGGAATAGCAGCCTTCAATTGCCTTTTGCTCTTCCCTTTGCTCTTCCCGGTTTGCCCGGAGGTTTCCTCAAGATTGGCCTTAGCGACGACTTCCAAATCGGTCCAGTGATCGCAGCAGGCCTTGGCGAAGGCGGCGATCTCTTTCTTACCCAGGAAAAGTAGGTATTGAGTCTTCAGGTCCTTCTCAACCTCCAACTGCACACTCTGGAGAGCTGCGACAACGACGGAAGGGATACTGTCGACCGGAAGGTCTGGGCGCAGGTGTTTCACCCGATCTGCTACTTCCGAAACCAACCGCCGAGTCCGTTGGGATAAGTTTTCGGGGGGCAGGAGACCCTTCGTCTCGAAGTACATGCGCGCCGCGCGTTTCCAACACTGGCTAGAAACCCTTGCGCGACGGTAGCCGCCGAAGATGCAGTCCTTGGGCGCTCCGGTGTCGTCGCGGTTCAGGTTGGAAGGCGCGAAATTCTGCAAGATGTGAACTTCAACTAACATTTGAATTCTCCTTTGAGAGTTGCTCGACGTGTTCAGAGTCTTGGGAGCTCCAGAACGAGCGAGCCCAGCGACGCTGGACCCAGCGCGATTCACTGCGCCAGCGCGTAAGGTCGTACAGAAGACGCGACCAGTCGACCGGGACGTCTTTCGCCTTGAGCAGTGAGACGGCATTTCTAAGCCGGACGGGCAGCTCATCAGTGGACGCCGCAAGCAGCGTCGTGAAGCGGCTCTCCACACTGGCCGCGTTTCCCGTCGCCTGGGCGAGTCGAACGAATGACGCTCCGAGGTTCGTGAAGCGCTCTTCGCCCGGCGGCCAGGCCTTCGGGTACCCAGCGAACAAACCAGCTACGAGGTAATGGCAGTCATCTCTCCAGGGGCTTGGCTCTTTAGATAGCCACGGGACAACATAGCGATGGGCAACGGTAGCCGTCTCGGGGGAGGTTGCTGCTCGCCGCAATGCTGCCAAAGCGGCGCGGTCATCTCGGTCTACGATTCGCTGCAGATGCTCGATGAACTTTCTTTCGTGTTCTCCTGGCGAAGCCATATGATCTCCTGTTAGCGCATCGATCCGTTGAGAGCGCGGCGGAGATGAGCATGAAACCGGTCCTGCACAAGGGCGACAGCCTTCAGGACCCGAAGTGTGTCTCCTAGCTCTCTCGCAACTTCCTCAAACGCCCTTCGGGCCTCTCGGCCAACCATTCGATGCCAGCGGGATGCCACCTGCTCCCCGTAGATTGCGTCCCCGTCTTCGTCAACGCTGACGTCGTTTGCGAGGTCAACGAGAAACCGCCGGAACTCAAGATCGAGAGCAGACCAATACCGCGCCTCCGGGCTTATTGACCGGATGAGTTCGCGGAGGCGATTCTTGTCCGGTCTCCTCCTAGTTTGGGCGTCCGATGTCTCGGGACTCAGGAGGTTCCACGCGAGACGACGGGCGGTGATCCGAAGCGCACCGGCGGTTTGTTCTGCTACATCCAGAGCCCAGCGCAGCTTCTCAAGTAGTGCCTCATCGCCGATATAGTTAACCGGGAGAGGCATCCGTTCATGCCTCCAGATGCTGTAGTTGGCCTGCCCTTTGGTCTTTGTACTGAGCTTGAAAAACTTTTTTGGAGCCGAAAACTGTTGATCCTCGCCCGGTCAACGCTACCCGCTCGGCAGCGGCAGCGCCCAGATCCTGTGCAGCATGTCAGCGAACAGCCGCCGGTTCAGATGCCCCTCGGCCAGCAGCAGCCAATAATACCGGGCGTGCTTGACCAGCCGACCGCCGGTCTTCATCAGCCGCTGTTGCAAGCTCGTCAGCGACCAGCTCTTGATCCTGTGCGGCAGCCCAAGCCGCCGCCACAAGTTGCCCAGGTTGTAGGCCAGCACGCTCAGTTGCAGTCGCACTTCGTTGGCCCGGAAGCGATGGCACGAAAGCCGCGTCCAGTGCGTGGCCTGTTTGCCTTCTTTGATCCACTGCTCGGCCGTGCCGCGCTTGTTGTAGAAGCGCACTACCGACCGGCTTGGCAAGCTCATGTTGGTCACGATAAATCCGACCCGCGGGAACAGCTCACCGAGATGATGCTCGACCTTGGCCACAATGCGTCGCGGCTTCGACCAACTCTGCGCCTGATAGCGGAAGCTCTTGTAGCGCACCAAGGGCTTGCGACCCGGCCTGCCCGGCGGGCGAAACAAGATGTCTTCGATCGCTAATTCCAAGCTCTTGTTGGCCGGAATGCGAATGGCGTACTGCACTCCGCGTTCCTCCGAAAACTCATAAATCTCCGGCTTGGCAAAGGCCGCATCGCCCCGGAAGGTGACCTGTTTGCCCGCAGCCTGTTGGCGCTCGATCTCGGGCAGCAGCAACTCGTTCCAGTCCTCAGCGCTGTGCACGTTGCCGGGACGCAGCTTGGCGGCCAGACAATCGCCGTGCTGGTTGAACAACAACAACGGGTGGTAGCAGACCGACTCGAAATGGCCGTTGTAGGCACTGCCCTCTTGCTGGCCGTGGACAGGGCTTTCGGTCGAATCCATGTCGAGAACGACGCGCTCGGAGTCGTCTTGCGTCTCGGCTTGCGCCACCAGCTCGCGGTTCACAGCCATCAGCCCCAGCAAGTTCTCCTCGCTCGCCAGCATCTCCGTCTCGAAGCTCTGCAGTCGCGAGGTCAGTGCCCCGCCGCGATCCCAGTTCTTCTGCGAGCCGATCAAGCGAAAGGTCGGATCGGCGGATACTCGCACGGCGTCATTGAGGTCCTCGTAGCCGGCCAGCCGAGAGTAGACTGACTGCCGCAGCAGATCGGCGAACGGGAACTTTTTGTTCGAGCCTTGCCGTGGGTCACTGAGATGTTCGTCGATCAGCTTCCCGAGCCCGAGTCGCTCGTCCAGCTCGCGGACGAGAATGAGCCCGCCATCGGAAGTGACGCGCGATCCTTGGAAATCGACTTTCAATAAGCCGTTGAAGCTTAGCTGGAACGGCTTGTTTTCTTTTTCACCCATTGGGTGTTGATCTCCTCAGCGCCTTGATTGCTTTTCAACCCGCATAAATAAAGGCGTCCGAGGTCACCCGATGGTTAGCAGAACCGAAACTAAAGTGGAAATCCGGGCTGAGACCGACGACGGACAGGCGAAGACGGTGTGGTCTTTCAATGAAGCCACGGTATTCAAGGTTACCCAGCCAATCGATCGTTCGAGGGCGCTTGCTTCGCTGCTCAAAAGGTGACAAAAGCGCCAGGCTATCGCGCCAAATGGCCTTCTCGGGCTCAAACCTCACCGGTTCGACTCTGTCCTTACGCGATCTGCTGGCGACCATAGGTTCGACGTGGATTTGCTCCCAGCCTTTAGGGAAGCGCTCTCCTTCCATCACGAGAACCGTGCCGACTCGCGGTTCCTGCTCGGTTGAAGAGGGATAGAGCCGGACACGGCGGCTTTGCCAGGTGAGATAGTCCAAGTAGCCTGTCGGCGCACGAGACGCGGCATCCGGCTCTTGGTCCCGTTCCCACGCCGGACAGTCGTCGCCGGACTCGATCGGGTCACCCTGTTTGGGGTCGTAACGAAGAAGATTAAGTAGCAATGTTTCGAAGAGCGTCTCACCCATGACCATCACTGTGCCGCGATTGAGAAGAGGAGCGGCAGCCGCGGAAGATTGGCCTTTCTCAGCGGTAACCGTGCCTCCGGCCGCGAACGCTTGAAGAGCCACCAGAGAGCAAGCGGCTTTACTGGCGTTGAACTTCGCCGGTTCGACTGAATTTGAGTGGTCAAACAAAGTGGCGTTGTTGCCGGAAGCTAGCTCCGGGGACAGCAGCGCCGCGGGTTTTCGCTCTCCTTCTGGCTTATTTATGGATGCACACTGGTAGAAGGGACGATCAGGATGGAACAGGTCAAAACGATCCCGCCAATTGTGGAGGTAGTCCCTAACCAGAGTCTCGTCGAAGCAGCCTTGCTTCCAGAGGGCCGCCCATTCGTCAGCAGAAACAGGGCCATATCCACGTTCGAAATGTCGGTGGAGAATCACGAGCAGCAGACGGTGAAGGGATGCGGTGACGATAGGCGAGCCCGACTCGATCTCGCGGATCTCATGCGCGCGGGCCAGAGTTTCTTTCAACCCGAGCAGTACCGGGCGCGAGTCGTCCGGGAAGCGGCACGGAATCCAGGGTTGATCGACTAGGTTGAAGCTGAACACGCAGCCTCCTTTTGGATTGTCAAGCCTAGCTGGTTGTCGTATCGGAGCGTGTGGCCCGCGACGTTGGCGAGGCCTTCCCGCATCAAGAGGGGCCGATGATGGCGGAGTAGGGCGGATCGTGACCACGCAGACGGAACAGGAGTCTGAAGCAGGGCGAAAACGACCCGGCGATCAGTTATACGAAGTGCCCGGCGCAACAGCCGCTTCGTCTCGGACGCGGAGAGCGGGGAGTTCAGAGCGTCCGTGCTCTCAAGGCAGATCACGCTGACGTTGGGCTCTGTGAGACGCGTCAGAGCTTGGAAAGCTTTATGCAGATCGGGTGAGTCCTCTTCCAGGTTGGCGCGGGTGAAATCAGCTAGCTGTCCATCATACGATGGCACTTTGATGAGCCTTTGAGCAGCCTGATTTGCGTCTTCTGTAACAGCTTTGTTCCAATCGTCGGCCGTGTCGCGCCACATGGACTTGATGGCCGGCAAGAGATCGTGGGGCGGCGGTTCTTCGTTGTAGACCTGCTCGACAAGCGACTCCACGTCGTCGGGGATTCGGAGAGCCTCTCTCTCTTTAAGCGCAAGCCAGCTGCGAAGGAGAATGTGAGGAGCGTAGACTCGTCTCGACCCTTCGTCGAGCTGCGGCGACCCTTCTGCAAGTAGAGCCGGCATCCGCACAATTAGTGTGGGATTGGAAAGAGGTGCCGGGCGAGGCTGGTCCTTGTCGCGGTGGTGCCGATGTAGGCGGCCGGCGCGTTGAAGGACAAGGTCGATGGGTGCCAGGTCGGTGACCAGTAGGTCAAAGTCGAGGTCGACGCTCTGCTCGATGATTTGCGTCGAGACGAGGACGCTTCGTGTGGGGCGCGTCGTTAGGTCCTTACCGTACCGGCGAAACACCCGCTTCTCGCGCTCGTCGCGGTGTCCGAAGATGTAGCGGGAATGCAGCAGGTCAAGCTCTTCACCGGGAAACAGCAGCAGCAGCTGTTGATACAAGCGTTGAGCGGACCCGACCGTATTGCACACGATCGCTGCGCAGCCGCCCTGTCGCAGCCGCTCTTGGAGCAGTTGCGCCAGCTCGGGGAAGCTCGATTCGGACTCCGAGGGCAACGACTCAACGTGAATAGTTCTCAAGTTGGCAGGATCAACGCTGACCGGCTGCGTGTAGATCCGATTCTGGCCAGCTCTGAGACAGGAAATCCGCGGGTATGGAGCTGGCTTCGGCTCGGCACACACCTTCATGCCGCCACCCCGACCATAGGCTTCGAGTAGTCGCCTTCTGCGTTGCGTCGGCAGCGTCGCCGACAGCAGCACGACAGGGACTTCGAGGGCCGCCAGCCACTCCAGCACCCGTTCAAGCAATGTGGTCATGTAAGTATCGTAGGCGTGGACTTCGTCGACAATGACAGTCTTGCCGGCGACGCCGAACAAGCGCACGAAGACGTGCCTCGCTTGGAGACCGCAGAGGAGCAGCTGATCAACAGTGCCGACTCCGAATGCTCCGAGCAGGCCCCGCTTCCGGTGTGTGAACCACTCGCTGGCGACAACATCGGCTTCGCCTGTCGTTGGCTGGTCGCCGATCCCAGCTGGGGTGAACAGCGGCCGCCGCCGCAGCTCCTGGAACTCCTCCGACAGCGAAGCGTGGCCGTGCAGGAGCTGAAGATCCACGCGGTCGCCTAGCTCGGCATGGCGGAGAAAGTCCCGAACCCGCGTAAACATTTGATTGCTCGTCGCCTGGGTCGGCAAGGCGAAGTAGGCGCCGCGCTGACCCAGAACGGAAAGCCAGCGACGCATGAGAAGCAGCGCAGCTTCCGTCTTCCCTTCTCCAGTGGGCGATTCGATAATGACGAGCGCGGGTTCGAGCATACTGTCCGCCATTTCGGCGACGACCTTTTGCATCGGCCGCGGCGAGTCAATAAAGGGGAATAGATTAGCGAAACTGGCTGACCCCCGAGGTGACCGTGAGGCATTCCAGCCAAGTGACTCGAAAGCCCGTTCGGCGTTGGACTTCGCTACGTTCCAGTACTTCTCGATAGGCGGGTCACGCCCGTCGACAGCAAAGGGGAAGAAGTCTGTGTTCGATGCGATCCAGTCGCACACCGAGACAAAGCCAGCGATCCAGACCGCCGTCGCCGGCGGGAGGCGTGCCGGCGGGTCGACGTCGCCAACTGCCTCTTGAGTGAGAGCCAGAATTAACTCCTCACGACATCGCTTCCAGAGTCCGCGACCCAGACAGTCCTTTCCTAAATCTTGCAGGTCAAGGTGAGAGGGGAACGATCCATGGTGACCTCCAACGGCGACCGCCAGCCGGGAGCTGATGTCGGGCGAGAATCCGCACGAATCGCGGAGATGTGTGTCGAGCACACGATCAGAGATGCTTCCATGGGGCGGCGGCGGATCGAGCCGCGCAGTCGGGAACCGAAAGCCGAGCCCCGAGAGATGGCGAACAAACGGCGGGACCTTGGCCTGGAAGCCGGGGGAGGCCTTGCCGACGTCGTGTACACCGACAAGAAAAGCGAGCAACCGACTAGTAGCACCTGAATTATGCACAGATTCGGCGTAGCCATCGCCGATGGAGTTGTGGCGGTAGCGGCAGTCGTGTCAACTCAGTGATTTAGCAAGTCGTCTTTTCCTCTGTTTCCCTCCCTGTTTGAGCCGCCTGCCAATCCCGGCGGGCAAAAGCGGGCGGGCAAGCGGCGTGTTCCCAGTACGTTGCGGCGAGTGCATGAAATTTTATGCATGGAGCGCCCCTCAACTCAGCGCACCCTCCACCACCGGCGCGAAGCTCGATCCCGGTGGCCCCATCGCCCGCAGCCGCCGCATCAGCCGTTCAAACAGGCCCTTTTCCTCATAATGATCGCTGTAGCTGACACCCGTTCTGCCGGCGTGCCGCCAGATCTTGGCCGCCACGAACAGAAAGCGCAGCCGCGCCGTCGCCAGGGTGGTGTGCCGCAGTGTCTCCACGCTGGCTTGGGCTTCGCGGTTGAACAGCAGCAGCCAGCAGTTGAGGTTGTAGGCCAGCATGGCCAGCTGAAAGTGATTGCGGTTCATGTCAAAGCGGCGCGAGGGATGGGCCGCCAGCCCGGCGTCGTTGTTGGCCTCCTTGATGAGGTTCTCGGCTGCGGCGCGCTGATTGTAAAACCACACCACCGCCGCGATCGGTTCGGCCAGGTTGGTGACAAACACGCGGTAGGTGTAAGCGCTGGTGGCAAACAGCTGGTATTGCTCGGCCGCGCCGGCCGCGGGTTCGTTTTCGTAACGCAGCGCCAGGAAACGACAGGCCCGCGCCCAGCCCTGCGGCTGGTAGAGGAATTCGCATTCCGCATCCGCATCGCTGTGGGGCGAGGGCTTCCAGGCCGCTTGCTGCAACTGCTCGACCAGCCGCCTGGTCTTGCGCGCCACGATGACGAACTGACAAGCCGCCTTTTCATAGGCCTCCACCGCCTCCCAGCAATAAAACCCGGAATCGGCCCGCGCCAGGATTTTCTTCACGCCGTGCGGCAAAGCCCGAAAGGCGCTCTCGAGGTGGGCGGCGATCTGCCGGCCCGTGGGCCGGTCGCCGTTGCGCAACCCGCCCATCAGGTATTCGCGCGTCTCGGCCAGGAAAGTCAGTATCGGCTGGTAGCTGCGCTTGCCCTTGTTCTTGGGGTTGTAACTCTTGCGCCCGCCCATCTGGCGGCCGTAGAGCGTGTGCACGGTGGTGTCGGTGTCCAGCGTCACCGTCTCCAATTTCACCTGGGCCGCGGCCCAGACTCGTTCCCGCAGCTGGCGCTGAATGGAAAGGATCTGCTTCGCCACGTTGAGGTGCAGCGAGGCCAGAAAGCGCCACAGCGTGGACTGCGGCGGCAGACGCGTCACTTGCAAGATGCCGGTCAAGATGGGGTCGCGGGCGATGAAGCGGAGTTGGTTCAGCCGCGCAAAGCCGACATAGAGGCCCAGCACGAGGGCCAGCACAAACTGGTAGAGGCTCATCACACGGGTGATTCGTTTGTTCGTGATGGTTTCTTCCAGCAGCGCCTGGAAGCCGAGTTTTTCGAGCAGGGTGGCGACGGGCAGCAAGCCGCCGTAGGGAGTCAGATTCTTGCCGCGGAAGTGATAAGGCGTGGCAGCCCCGATTTTATTGGGCCGCGGGGCCCTCGCGCCCCGGCCTTGTTTGACGGGCCTTCGGGAGCTATGCTGTTTTCGCTTGGTAACCATTTGGGTGACCTCCTTGGGGTTGACTGGCGAAGCTGAAATCTTTGCCAGCCTACCTTTTTACCCCATGTTTTCGGGGGTCCCCCAAATGGCCCCTGGCGGCTCAGCCCTCCTCCGGTGCACCCCGCAGTGCATAATTCAGGTAGCATCTTCGTCGAGATTGAGCGAACTCGCAATCTGGGCACGCAGGCCCTTTCCCAGGACACTAGTCCACATCAAGTACGCGACCCCTGCAGAGTCGAGCATGTGACAAATAAGCGGGTGATAGCGTTTCGGATTGCCAGCCTGTCCGGCCTTAGCCCAGAGAGCCGACATGACCGAATCGTTGCCAGGTGATCCAGCACTTCGCATCGGGATTTGTCACGGGAAGGCAAAAGGCCTGCACCGCTGAAACAATCCTTCCAAAGCAGATAACGCGCAAGCACAGGGAAACAGGGGCCAACATGGTCGAGAATTTGAGCGGCGCACCTAGCAAGGCGTGCGTGAGGGCGATTGGTTACGTTAACGAGACAGATGTTCCTAGACGACTCGCTAGACTCGTCCGCGCGGCCGCTGGCTCGATTGGCAAGATCCGCAAGACCAAGACCGACCTCGGTAAGCGGCTTCAGAAGTCAATGGCGGCTTCGACCGCTTCCTTGAGTTCGAATTCTACTTCGGCCCGCAGCAGAGTGTAGAGCGGCGGCTTCGGTTTTCCAGTCTTCGCTTATCGCCCTAGGAGCGAGCGACTCGAAGTCTTGCGCCTCCTGCGGCAACCCTATCTCCGCGAAGTGTTTCGCTAGTCCCCAAGGTCCAGACAAGAACTGTCGGAGAATTGCAGCAGCTGGCGACCCGACTTGAGTACGACGTGACGGGCTTTGTCATCCCATCATCGAGATTCACCCTCTACTTCGCGGCGATGTACTTGCGGTTGATCCGAAACGCGACCGCGCTGAGCCCGATCAACAACAGGCCGAAAAGGATCAGGGCGATTGGCCAGCCGACTACGTGGGAAAAGTTCTCGGCGGTGTAATAGCCGACGTAACTCAAAATCGCCACCGTTCCGACAAACAGCAAACCGCGGCTCTTGACCCAGGTGCTCAAAAACACCAGACCGCAGGCGGCGGCCAAAAACAAGATCTCCAGCACGGAGTCTTGAATCAGAGAAAACAATCCCGCCAACATCGCGGCCGAACTCACGAAGTACCAGAAAGGAGCGATCGCCGCGTGAGGCGTTCGGTCGGTCGAATAGGTGACCAGCAAAACCGAAAGCCCTAGAGTGAAGACGATCAAGTCTTCATCCAGATCGGCGAGGTCCATGGCGGTTCCGTACAAGCACACCGCAAAAATGAGAGCCATGAAGAGCAGCACCGTGCGCCTCGTTTTGAGAAAAGTCAGAGTCTGCTGAATCAACAGGACGCCCGAGGTCAGCAGGATCGCGTGACGCTCGTCGCCACCCCTCGAGAACTCGTCGATAGCCACCAGGATGCCCGTGGGCTGCAGTAGCGCCGCTAGTAAGAAAAGCGGCGTCGCCGTCTTTTCCCAGCGCTCGTCACCGAGGGCGAAGAGGGCCATGACGAACGCCGCGATACCCGAACCGAGCGTGACGGTGATTCTGGCGATGGAATTCATCGCTCCCCACTGCATCTCGATGAATACGCCCAGGCCGGCGAGTACGAAAATTCCACCTAAGTAGCCGAAGAGGCGCGTCAGGACGGACGATTTTGAATCGGAAGGCTCGTCCGAGGGAGACAGTTCTTCCAGTATCTCGGCCGCCGTCAGGTCGTGTTGGCGCGCGATGTCCCCGATTTGCTTCAGCGCTTGTTTTTTCGCGGTCATAGGCTTATTGATCGGGCGGAGTAACGATCCAGCCCAGAAACCGAGCACCGTACCAGTTGAAGTCATTGCGGGACGCCACGGCAACCACAGCGCCGTTCTTGCCGATCGCCAAGCCACGCCGGCTCCCTCGGTAGAACAGGCCCAGCAGATCGCCTCTGCCGCGGCGGCGCTCGACGAGTTCGTACCCGTCGGGGGCGACCCGGCGTGAGTCGATGACTTGGTTGCTGAACTCGGGAACTTCAACGACGACTCCAGCCTCGGCATCCTCGGCCGTCTCCGGTAACGGCAGGCTGATTTCCCGAACATTGCCGCTCAAATGCTCGTACAAGAACAGCCGGGCGCGAGGGGCGTACTTGTTGGGCTCGGTCAGAAAAGCCCGGACGCGAAGCTTGCCCTGAGCATCGATGTCGATTTCATAGCGCCAACGAGACTGCTGATTGGAGTAGCTGTAATCCTGCGCGAACAGAAAATCGTATTGCGGCGGATCCACCAGCAGGCGTGGAATATACGTCGCCAGCAAGAAGAAGACGACCACCGCGACCGGCAACAGGATGCCGATGACAAGTGCGGCATTCTCACGAAATAATTTGCCGATTGCCATTATGTCGACCCACCTCCACAGGCTGCGCCGATTCCCCTTGAACGGCGAATCTCGGTTTGGTCTCGGTCATGTCTCGAAGCTTAGAGCGGGGGGAACTTCGTGTCTAGCTGGAGAGTGACAGTTTGTGAAGTGTCACAATGCTCTGGTCGCGGTGCTCGAGGCTCAAATCGACCGCGAGGCCGACGTGCCGATCCACGAGCAGGTCGCGGTCCAAACTCTGCTACAGATCGGCTCCGGAGCGTCGCGGCTGGGCGTAAGCTCTGCCCAGTGTGACAGCGCCCGGCGCATCGGCTGAGGATTCATCGGAACACGTCAACCGGGCCCGCTGCTGATCCCGTCCTGCCAAAACTGTCGTCAGAACTGTCGGCCCACTAGATCCTCCCTGACGGCGCAGGATTGATCCAAAACCGCCCATACCAAGTAGACGCCCCATTCAGGCCCCCAACGTCCCCCAAGTCGACGTCCGACTTTTGCAATCGTCCTCTAAGCATTGTTTTGGTTGAGTCCATACTGCTGTAGAAGGTTTTGAGTTTGGGTAGCTCTGCAAGAGCAGAGCACAGACCCCCGTGGTTCTTTTGGTGCCTGAGATTCAGACGCCTGCTCGGGCAGCCGCCAAACTCACGGGCCTGAAACTCAACGCTTGAACCGAGCTTCTAAACCCCTCGCTTCTTCCTCGCGCTCCAGCGTTCGGAGCAGGTCGGCATAGTTCTTGGCAAATGTAGCCGTGTTGGGGTGGTCGGCACCGAGAGCCTTATCTGAGATGGCGAGGGCACGCTTGTAGAGCGGCTCGGCCTCTTCATAGAGTCTTTGGCTCTGGTAAAAGCCGGCCAGGTTGTTGAGCGTGGTGGCAACCGAGGTGTGCTCGGGACCGAGTGACTTTTCGTAGATTTCGAGGGCACGCTGGTAGAACGGCTTGGCTTCGTCATAGCGCCCCGCATTGGAGTAGAGCATCGCCAGGTTGTTGACCGTGCTGGCGACCTCGGGGTGATCGGGTCCGAGTGCCTCTTCCTTGATGGTGAGGGCGCGCTCGAAGAGCAGCTCAGCCTCGTCATAGCGCCCTTGGCTGTTGTAAACCAGCGCTAGGTTATTAAGGGTCCCGGCGGTGTCGGAATGTGCGGCCCCGAGCCTTTTTTCTCGGATTTTGAGGGCGAGCTGAAAGAGTGGCTCGGCTTCGTCATAGCGCCTTTGGTGCTCGTACAACAACCCCAGGTTGTTGAGGCTAGTCGCGGTGTTGGGGTGTTCGGGTCCGAGTGATTTTTCGCGGATTCTGAGGGCGCGTATGTACAGCGGCTCGGCCTCGTCATAGCGCCCTTGGTGGCGGTAGAGCTCCGCCAGGTTGTTGAGGCTAGTCGCGGTGTTGGGGTGTTCGGGTCCGAAAGCCATTTCGTGGATTTCGAGAGCACGCTGGTAGAACGTCTCGGCCTCGCTATAGCGGCCTTGGCTTTTGTATAGCCCCGCCAGATTGTTGAGAATTTGAGCGGTTTTGTTGTGTTCGGGGCCGAGCGCTTTTTCGGTGCTCTCGAGGGCGCGCTCGAAGAGAGGTTCGGCCTTGTCATACCGGGCTTGGCGTCTGTAGAGCTCCGCCAGATTGCTGAGGCTTTGGGCTGTGTTGGGGTGTTCGGGACCGAGCGCCTTTTCCAACATGGCGACGGCGCGTACGTAGAGTGGCTCGGCCTCGTCATAGCGCCCTTGGTGGCGGTAGAGCACAGCTAGGTTGTTGAGGCCAGCGGCGGTGTCGGGGTGTTCGGGACCGAGCGATTTTTCGCGGATTCTGAGGGCGCGCTTATAGAGCGGGGCAGCTTCCCCGTATGCGCCGAGCGTGGAGAGGATACTTCCGGCCGAGTCCAAATATAGTGGATTATCCGGCTTCAGTTGAACAGCGCGATTGAATTGTTGACGGGCTACCGCGAAGTCGATCCGAGTCTCGGCAAGCTTTCCACGTTGATAGGCCACTTCGGCAGCCTCGTCGTCGTCCAGGGCTGGGGCGTTTTTGAGAAGTGCGTCGGCGGCCTCGGTGTCGCCTTTCGCCAAGGCCTCCTGCGCCTGCTGGAACTGCTCCGGACGGAAGCGGTCCTTGAGTTCCTCAAGGGTCTTCGCTACCGCAGCAACGTTCTTCAGCATGTCTTCGTAGCCGGTCTTCACGTCCCTCAGCCTCTCTTCGGCTGAGGCTAGTTCTTTTTCGAGAAGGGACCGCCTATCAAACTCTTCAGGGCTCAATCTGGCGAACTCCTCGCGGAGCTCCTGCTCACGGCGTTTTAGGCTCGCTTCATGTTGCTCAAGCGTGATTCCGGCCCTACGCCCAGGGAAGAGGTCGGAACCGATGCTCCACAACAACCCTATGACACCTATAAGCGCACCGATGGCAGTCAGCTTGCTGGGCAGAGACCAATTCCTCCATTGGTGCTTTGATGGAAACATGCGCCATTTCGACACTTGGGCTCACCCTTGGTTCCAATTGTAGTCGCTCGCCAGGCAACGTGAGCTCCCTTGGCGGGAACATGCTCCTTCCCCTGGACCTTGGCGATTGTGGCCAACGAAGGACGGCGGTTCAATCGTACAGGGCCCTTCTCGGAGATCGCTAAGCGAACAGACGGGCGGGCGTCGCGGCGTAGGTAAACCCTTGCCGACAAGGGGGGATTTAGACGTTTGGGAAGGCGCTGCTGAGCAGCGTCGATCCAGCGTCAATCGCGCCGAGCAACGAATTCATCGCGTACCCAGGGTGCCAACCGATCACCGTCGTACAGTGTCGACCGAGGGCCTCCTTCAGTGTTAAAGTGGGTGCCGATCGACATCCGTGGAATTGCGGGTGGCCAGCCGAAGGCAACCGTGAAGGACTGCTTCGTCGACTACTGGAAGAAGCTGGTTTGAGCGCGTTTGGTGAGGGCCGCTCAGGTTGCTGCAGGTAAATCTGGACCGGATTTGCCTCGACGTCATCCACCGTCACCTGAACGTCGACTTGCCCCCGGCCCCGTAAACTCTGGGGAATGATCACGTTGATCTGATCAAGGCCGGCGAACTCACCCTGCTGGCCGGCAAAGAGCACCTCGGCGGGCTCTCGGCCGATCGTGACCTCGACCGCGCCAATCGAGGAGGTCGCTCCAAAGCCAGTCCCGAACAGCTCGAGGGCGACCGTTGTGGCCTCGTCGCCCAAAGAAATTGGCAC
This sequence comes from Bryobacterales bacterium, assembly GCA_965226185.1. Lineage (GTDB taxonomy): Bacteria > Acidobacteriota > Terriglobia > Bryobacterales > UBA6623 > CBDCYS01. Next base: position 840,898 of record CBDDCT010000006.1, on the reverse strand, counting down.
CGTTACATTCCTGCCCGTGGTTTCATCGAAACGGAAAGTCAGTTCAAGCCTCCGCGGCCCAACCGGGGGCGTGTAGACGACCTGGGCTGCGGCCAAACCGTGACCGTCGGCATTGGCTGAAAAGATTCCGGGTGCCAGAGCCTTCAACTCGATCCACCCGGCGATCGTGCGCCCGTCCGCAGTGGTGGCCCTCACCGTGGCGGAACCCGTAGCGGACTCAGGAGGAACGAGGAAATTCACCTGTTCGGGTGAGACGAAGAACAGCGGCGCCAGCCTTTCTACGCCGACACTGTCGGTGATGCGAAGCCGAGTGCCGGCGAGCTCCGTCGGGAGCGGAACCGTCGTGGCAGACGAAGTGCTAGTGGCGAGGTCCGAACTGAACGCGCTGGCAATCGCGCCCGGAGCCAAAGCGGGTTCAAAACTGGCGGCGGAGACACTGGTGATGCGTTCGAGGGTCACCGGCTGCCAGGAGCTTTGCCCGTTGGCTCTCCCGCCGAGTAGCGGCCGCGGGTTCGTGCCATCGGCGTCCATCACCCATATCTCCACCGCTGTGCGGGATCGGTTTGTATCGAAAAGAATCTTCGTTCCATCGGGCGACCAGGCGGGGTTGTCGCTGCTGTGGGGATCCTGGGTTTCGGTCAGGCGCTGGGGGCCAGCGGGGTCATCGAGATCCCAGCTCCACACTTCCCCGAACCGCTGCTCGAATCCGGACCAGAAAACGAGCTTCCGCCCGCTACGCGCAAACTCGGGAACGTTGGCATCCGGCGAGCTGGTACCGAGTCCCCTGGTCTTCTGTTCCTTCCCCCGTCCGTCAGCGAACATTCCCCAGATTTGTGAGCGGCCACTAGCAGTCGAGGCGTAGTAGATACGTTGGTCCCCCGGTTCCCAGGTGGCGTGCAGGCTCCAGGTCGGGCCGCTCGATTCGCGCGGCGTTTCCGTCAGCCGGTTCTGCTCGCTGCCGTCGGCGTTCATGACCCAGACCTCGGGGTGGCCGACATTGTTGCGCACGGAGGCGAACGCGATCCGGGTTCCGTCGTGGGACCAAGCGGGAACGAAGTTGCCGCCGGGCGTGCCCAAGGTGAGCTGCCGTTGGTTGGAGCCCTCGGCGTCCATCTGCCAGAGTTCGAAGGACCCCGAACGGTTGGAGGAATAGATGATCTGCGATCCGTCCTTGGACCAGGCTGGGAAATTGTTTTCGCCTTCGAACGTCAGTTGCCGATCGGCGCCCGTCTGCTGGTCAAAGGTGAAGATCTGCCGAGACGGCCCCGACCCGCGGGTGAAAGCGATCAGGCCGTTGCCGACCGGCACGGGCTCACCGGCCAGCCGCTTGTAGTAGATCTCGCTGTTGCCGTCGCGACCTTCTTGCCACACGACGTGCACGCCGCTCGGCGCAGCCGCCAGGCTAGGACGGACCGAGGAGCGTGGATCCATCGTGAGGCGCTGGGGTTCGAGCCAGGTCTGGCCCCGGTCAGGGGAGGCCAGCACATAGATCGCGTTGTTGCCGTCGTGGCTGTTCCAGTAAGCGGCGTACACTTCCCTGCCGGCGACTGCCAGTGACGGGCGCACCGATGTCCCGGCGGCAAAAGTGAGCCGACGGTCACTCGACCAGGTTGCCCCGCGGTCGCCCGAATGCTTCGTGAAAATCTCCCAGTCTCCATGCCGTTCGTCGAACCACGTGATCCACACGTCGGCTCCCCGCGCCGCCAAAGATGGCGCCCAGGAGTTGGCTGGGTCATCGGTCAGGCGCACCTCTGGGTCCCACGTCGCACCGTGGTCCGTCGACCGACGGAAGTACTCCTCCTCGAAACGGTCAGGCGCCCCCCCGTGCCGGGTGTCGGTCCAGGCAACGTAGACGTTCGATCCCCACACCGCCACGGTCGGGGTGTAGGAATTCGCCGGCAGCGCGGAGAGTCGCACCGGCGGCTGCCAGGTATCTCCCTGGTCGAGCGAGCGGGTGTAGAAGACCTCCGACTGGCCCTCCCGCCCGTCTACGTAGGCCACGTGCAGGTTCAAGCCCGACATCGCCAGCGAGGGATGCGCGCTACCGCCGGGAGAGTCGATGATCTGCTGATCTGGCTCCCAGGAGACCCCGCCGTCCAGCGAACGCTTGTGGTAGACCTGGTGGAAACCACTGCGAGTGTCCCACCAGACGACGTGAACGGCATCGCCCGAAACCGCTATCGACGGGTTGCGCGACTCGGCCGTATCATTCGTGAGTCGAACGGGTGGTCCCCAACTGACCCCGCCATCGATGGACCGTTTGTAATAGATTTCTTCGTTTCTGTCACGCACGTCCACCCACACGAGGTGGACCCGGCCACGGTTGTCCGCGGCCACGCTGCGAGCAAAGTTGATGCTTGTCACGGCTTGGGCCGGGTTGCGGGTGAGACGCCGGTCCGCTTCCCACTTCGCCTCGGCGGCTGCCTCGGACCCGGGGATGGCAGGCGTCTGGGCGAGAGCCAACGTGCCACAAGCGAGAGCCAGAAGAACGAGTACGGGAGTCCCCATCTCTCTTTGAGACACCAGCAAAGTTTGGAGAGCTCGAGAGGTGTAGGGCAACTGATCGAATCGAGTGCCACAACAAATTGACAATAAGCTACTGGAGACAAAACCCTCCGTCTGCTTCGTTGCCTTGTTAAACAGCACTTGCCCTGATATGCGAACACCGTCGAGACAAGGTTAGGATCGACCGAGCGAAACGTCGTCGGCCTTCGATCTCGTCGAGTTCCGGATAGTTCGGCACGATCGGCATTCTGGCATCAATTCTTGGCACGTAGCAGTCTAACACTATCGATTGGTACTCGATGCTGCGGTCCCGATCTTGAAGGCGTAGACGATTTGTAGTGACGTTCGGCTTGTACTTCCAAAGGATGCCCGCTGTCCGGAAGTGCGAAGAACACGCCGGGGCCGGCCCCAGATCTATCGACTGTCCGGCAGGGACAGATCGATTTTGCCACACTAGATCCACCCTGACGGGGCACGGTTGATCCATCGTTCGGCGATGCTAGCTGACATTGCTTGGAGAACGTTCCCCACCCCCGTCAGAGCCTGCGTGGTGGGGCCGCTCCGATCCAAGCGTCGGCCTCGAGATGAGTAGCTTGTACCGCAGGGCACGGTGGGCCTCCTGCAGTGGTGCGAGGGACACTACAAGCCTTTTCAGGGGAGATGATCGCACTCCTCAGGTAGCCTCAGAGAAATGAACGAAGATCGTTGCGCGCATACGGATGATGACGTACTCAATCGGGATCACCTTGGTGGTCGAGCGTATAGAGGCTTTCCAGGGGGACTGAGAAAACTTCATCCTAACCACCAGCCAAGTGCACTACGGCGTTAACCACGGCCTGCTCGACGGAGGGTGCGAAAAAGCCCGCATTTTGTCCGAGGTTCTGGCCCCAGATCCAGAGGGTGACGCCGATGTTTTCGTGGCCGCCTTCATTGACGACTCGCGCCGTGGGAAGGTAGCCGAAGCAGTCGTTGTTGTAGCCTGCGATCCATAGCTCCTGGTTCGGAAGCGCTGCTTCGATGAGGTGCACGTACTCCGCCACGGGTTCCGCGGGTAGGGCCACCAGCGTGAACGCTTCGCCGAACTGCCACACGGCAAAGGGCGCGGCGTAGTTCTTCGGCAAGGTCTCCCCCGCCTCCAGCACGCGCAGCATATGACGCGCCATCTCGGCCTCGGCGGAGGGCCGTTTCGCTCGCTCTTTGATCTCGGCGTTCGACAACGATTGCAGAGGCAGCTCAACCATCTCATACGTCGTGGCGAGATCCCCGTCGACGGCTGTGAGCGATTCCTCCACGATCCGCGCTACCTCCGTTGCAAGCGTCGCTCCGTGCTGCTCGGCCAGTGCCATCGAGCCACGTGGAGAGGGATTCGCGTCGGCGCCGGCGCCGCTCATGAACATGGCCTGCGTGCCTGGATACCGCGCCTCCAGATGCGCTTGCGCAAAGCCCGCGTAGTCCCCGGCGATTACATTGTCCGAGCCCGTCAGCGTCGTGTTGTGACAAGCAGTCCCGAACAGAACAGCAAGATACTTGCCTTCGGGCGTTCGCGCGCACAGCACGGGAACCGACCGGTCCGCTGTGCCCTCGGGATTATCCGCCATCGCGATATGTCCATCGCGCGGCAAACGCCGACTCATGGGGAACGGCACCTCACCCCGGCCCCAGCTTAGCTGCGCAGGCTCCAACGCTTCGAGTGCATCGCGCACGAGTACAACCAATTTTTCTTGAAGCGCGGTCGTGTACGCAATCGTTTCGTTCCTATCGTCGGGCGATAGGGGCGCATGGGCCGCGGCATTTGCCTCGGACCAAGGATCGAGACTGACCAACGGGCCAGTGTGGCTGTGGGACGCGTTGAACAGCAACTGTGATCGCATCAGACCCGTCTCATTCGCAATTCGCTGGCAAACCGTATTTGTGACGACCGCAGCCTGAAATCCCACAAGATCAGCCGTCACAATAACGGCACGGCGTCCCTCTCCATCCTCAAGTGCCATCGCCTTCGCATAGATATCTTGCGCGACGGAATTGAACGGCCCCGTGCGGTCGCCATAACCCAGTAACACGATCGGCCGCTCCGGCGTGATGGACACCCGGGCACAACCGACCTGCCATTTACCAGTTTTTGCATCATCGGCGCACCCCCCTGAAGCGGCAACAAGGAGCACTAGGAGCAGGAACCGTTTCATAAGATTGTCTCCATGGAGGCCAGCGGGTGCGCTGTTGCACGGGCGCAGCGAAAATCAGCATTCTGAAAAAGGTCGCCGCTGACCAAATAATATCCTGGACTACGCAACCGTTGAGCTGTCCAAATTAGCGGCGGGCGGGTCCGGGTGCTGTTAACCTCTGTCACAGGCCGCAAAACTGCCCTGAAGTCCGTTCAGCAAGGCAAGCCTGCAACCGGCCCTGTAGATCCCCCCTAACGGGGAAGTACTGATCCAGCAGGATCGACCGCCGGAACGCGTCTACTTCGGCTGGGGAACGATCCGCAAATACGGTTTCGGTGCTTTCCAGCCCGCCGGGTACTTCTGCTTCGCTTCCTCATCCGAAACTGCAGGGACAATGATGACGTCTTCGCCCTGCCGCCAGTTAACCGGTGTAGCGACCTTGTGCTTCGCAGTCAACTGCATCGAATCCAGCACTCGCAGCACCTCGTCGAAGTTGCGGCCTGTCGTCATGGGATAGGTGATCATCAGCTTGATCTTCTTATCCGGCCCGATAACAAACACCGAGCGCACGGTGGCATTGTCCGCCGCCGTACGTCCCTTGGCGTCTTCGGTGGCGTTGGGGTGAATCATATCGAAAAGCTTCGCCACCTTCAGATCGGTGTCACCAATCAGCGGATAGTTCAGTGCGTGCCCCTGGGTTTCCTCGATGTCCTTGGCCCATGCCGTGTGATCGCCCACCGAATCGACGCTGAGGCCGATGGTTTGGCAGTTGCGTTTGGCGAACTCCCCCTTGAGGCCGGCCATGTAACCAAGCTCGGTCGTGCAGACCGGTGTGAAATCCTTGGGATGCGAAAACAGAACAGCCCATCCGTCTCCGATCCATTCATGGAAGTGGATTGTTCCTTCCGTTGTTTCCGCTGTAAAATCGGGTACTTCATCGCCTATGTGTAGTGTCATGATTCGCCTCCAATCCGCCCCAAGGGGCGATTTCATCCGTAGTTTCCCTTCCGGTCTCCGTTTAGCTGGCGAAAATCTGTCCCGATGCGAACGGTTGGACGACCTCCTTTACCTTGAGGGCAAGCATCTTGGCCAGGTCCGCCGTTTCGCGCGGGATCTGGACTTTGGCGAACATGATTACGGCGAACAGTTCGCCGGTGGTCAGCATTCCCCCGAACCCCAATACTGACCGGATTCCGAGTGGTACCACGAAATCCTGTTGGGCTGGGATATACGGACTCCCAACGGCTTCGGGGACATGAAACGCGTTGTAGCGCGTCTGCTCCAGGTCGGCCAGTAGGTTGGGGTCGGCTCGAATCACCGCCTTGACATCCAGCCCAAACTGGTGCACCAACCGCGAGATCATCGGAATCTGGGAGACAAAGGCTTCATTGGGCAACGGGATGGCCTTGTGTCCGGCGGACGCCGCCCTTGAGTTCCACTCAGCCTTCTCCCCCGCGGTGGCGAGCAGGACCAGGCACTTCATGTCCGGCGGATCGGGAGGGTGCCCCAGGATCCCCTGAGCGAAACCGCGGAGCTCCCCGTTCAGATCTTCGTAAGGGTGGGTCTTGTAAAAGCGCACCAGCGCGCAAGCTTTCTGGCCGTTGTCTGGATTGATCGTATTGTCAAACAGGTGCCGGGTAATCAGGTTGGCCACCTCTTCCATACTGGTGGCGCCCGCTCCCAACTCTTTCAGGGCCTCTCCACAACGGTCGAGGTCCTTTTGGGTAAATCTCGTTAAATCGTACATGGCAGTTTCCCTTATCGATATTGCGTGCGGCCATTGAATTTTAGGGTGGCCGCGGGCGTGGTGTCGTCCGGCTCCAGCCACCCCTGATTGTTCCATCCCGCCCGCCAGCGGTTTCTACGGAACGAGCTTCGAGACTTCGGTCTTCGGATCGATCGCGGCGATCGCCTGCTTGGTTGTCCATACGGCGCTCGCCAGGAATCGAAAGTTCACCAGTGCGGCGGCGTATCCGTCCAGCTCAGGCACTTGCGCCGCCGCGGTCGCGTCCTTGACGACGGCCACTTCGAAGCCTTGCTCGAGCAGTTCCCGAAGATGGGATTCGACGCAGAGGTTTGCCGACATGCCCGCGAGAATCACTTTGTTGATCCCGCGCTTTCGGAGCTGAAGGCCCAGGTCATTGGTCTCTGGCCCGTAGACCTTGTGCGGACTCGCCACGACCGTTGCGTTGTCCTCGATATACGGCTTGTAGGTTTCGAGCCAGTCGGCGCCGGAACCCTGGAAACCTTTCGTGGTGAGGGCTCCCTGTCGGCTGAACATGCTGATCCCGTGCATCATGGTTTCCACGGCGCCGCCGAATTTCCATCCCTGATCGGTCGGGTAGTAATAGTGAGGTGAAACGAACACTGGCATGCCGGCCTTCTTGGCGGTACTGAAGAGGCTCTTGATGTTCTCCACCGTTCCGTTCGCCTCGACGCTCTTGCCCACGACGCCCCACGTCACGCCCTCGGGGCTAAGAAAATCATTCTGCGGATCCGTCACCACAAGGGCGGTGTGCTCCGGATCGATTGTCAGCCCCGGATCGGGGAGTTGCGCCTGCAAGGTGCAGGCCATAAGAGTCACCACGGCGACTGTAATTGCTGGCAATGTTTTCATCCCGGTTCTCCTTTTTATATGTTCCACGGCTACATTGAGTGCCGCTCATGGGACGCAGTATGAGTCAAAAGGGACGGTGATGTCGTCTCGGATTTGTGCCGGATCGTCCGGGCCGGGCTCGGAACGGGGAAGCGACAAGTATAATCGACCCATGTTGCTCGATCGACTTTTTTCGAACCTGGAGGTCCACGTCGAGTACTTCGCACTGTGCATGCTGACCGGCGGTTGGCGGATTCGTCTTCCCAGACCGAAGGAGGTAATGCTCCACTTCGTTTTGCAGGGATGCGGAGCCATCCGCAGTCCGGACGGCGCGGCGCGGCGCGTCGTGCCCGGATCTCTCGTCATCGTGCCGCGAGGAGCCGAACATGACCTCGAGTCAGAAGGAGAATTGCAGCACGATCTGGTCGTACCCGGACCGCGGGGAGCCAAGCGCGACGCCGAGTCAGAAAAACGCGAGCCTTACATTCCAGGGTCGCCGGAAGGCGACCCAGCGCCACGGATCATCGCAGGCACGGTGGAGAATACGGACCTCATCGTAGCCTGCGGACTGGTGCGAGTGTACTACGGGCCATCGCTTGGCCTGTTCGACCATCTTCGGGAGCTGCTTTTCGTCGATCCCTCGGATTCATTGAAGCTGATGCCCGCCTTCGAGGGCATTCTTGAAGAACAGGCGCAGGCCGATCCAGGCAGTGACGCGGTGACGAGCGCTCTGATGACTCAGTGCCTGGTCCGGGTTCTCCGGAAGATCTGCAAGGAGAGTGATTGCCCGTTACCGTGGCTAGCGGCCGTTGAAGATGCCCGGCTGGCGCGCGCGGTCGACCTGATTCTCAGGGACCCAGGCGCGAACCATAGCGTGGACCTGCTGGCCGAGGCGGCGGCGATGAGCCGGTCCGCGTTCTCGGAGCGATTCACGGCGGCGTTCGGCATGCCTCTGGTCCATCACATTCGAATGCAGCGCGCCGCCCGGCTGCTGCGGCAGGGCGGGCAGTCGATCGACGAGGTGGCCGACCGCGTCGGCTTCTCGAGTCGAAGTCACTTTTCCCGAGCGTTCAAGGCGCACACCGGCCACTCGCCGGCTGCCTTCCGCGAAGCTGTCCATTGAGTACAGCGGTTCGAGCGAAGGCTCGATTGTTGCGAATCGTGCGGGCCGCATAGGCAAGATCTCGAGCCGTGTTTTCGAGTGCTCGGACGGTCCACGCCTCCATCGCAGTTCCCTGATCAAAGTCGGATTGCCGAATCGTCGTCACGCGTCTTGGCGTGTCTCCTTCGGAGACATGCCGGCGGGACAGGTTCTCCTGTATCTCCTGTTCCAGATGTGCTTCGACTGTCCGGCCTCGTGCTATTTCTGTCTGGGTGTGCTCACTTCCGCGATGGGGGATTTGAACGAAGCCGCTACGCGGCAGACGCTTCGCGTGGTAGGATTTGGCAGGGCAACTGCGATGCCGCCGACCAGCTTGCGGACAGCAACCATCCCACTAGCCCCCTTTTCCCGCAGCTACGACATTGGATCGCGTGACAGTGCCGATATAAACCCCATAAGAGCAATTCCCCTGCCAAATCAGGGCCGCTTCCTTCAAATCGTTGTATCGCAAGCGTCTAGCTTTCTCGTCGGGCGGAGTTTTTCCTGCTGGGTCGCCTGCGATACAACACTAGGATTTCGGAAGTGAGTCCGAACCCCTGGAGGCGCTAGATCCTCACTGACGGCGTAGCGTTGATCCAAGGGGTTTTCACTGCTTTGGAAGGCGCGCCTTCACGCTGCAATCCCTCGACCCAGAAATGATAGGTCGCCCAGGTGAGGGCCACTAAGGAAGAAGGGAATGAAAAAGCGCCCCAAAGGGCGGTCGGTGAAAACCCAGCTGGCGCTTCATGACAGCAGTCACCACTTTCGCTGAAACTCTTCGACAACGTGCTCGGGCGAGAGGTTGAGGTAGATTTCGGTCGTCAGGAGGCGGGGGGTGTCCTTTCGCCGCGATTCAGCCGAGCGAAACGCGGGAAGCGCGGTCACCGTTCCCGCACTCGTCCAGCACGGCGGGGAACAATAAGGGTACATCCAGCAGACGGAACCAGACCAAATGAGACTACATGAGACTAAAACTCCGGTAGGTTAACTGTTTGGGCGTCAGCAACTTGTACTGAAAACACAGGACTTGCGAGTGTCGGTAAGCAGCCCTGAAAAGGCTAACCGCGAGCGTTGCGGGCGGCTATCAGTGGGCGGACATCCCTGCCATGGGGCCGAGCGTGGTCGTCGTAACCGACAATGATCCCGACCAGTTCAAATCCACCGGCCTGCTGAACTGGGTGCGGTACTCGAAGAACTTCTTGTTGCTCAGTGTGAACCCGTCTGGAGGGGGCAGCACGGTCCTCGTCACTGGGAGCCGGGGCGAGGAGGCCCGCTTTTTTCCCTTTGTCTTTGGAGCGGCTCCTACTGGTGGTCCAAGGTCTTCCTGATCATGGGAATATATAGGATCTAAAGGGCTTGAATCCTCGTCATTTTCATCCTCTGAGTTGTCTTCTTCTGACGGATTCAGTGGCGGCCGGAGAGGAGAGCCATTTTTGGAGAAAGGCTGTTCCTGGTAGTCTTGTTCAGCCGTAACTTCTTCATTTGTCTCATCTTCTTCCATCAGACCTGCTATTTCCGTGGAAGGATCCTTCTCCAATTTCACTTTGGCCATCAAATTTCTCCTTGTTTTCTGTCCCGGTGGGTGGTGATTGGCCATGACAGTGGCAGCAGGGGCCTGAAAGGATTCCTTAGCACCCTCCTAGTGTCATCGTGGCCAACTCATATATATATATTTAAATGTATACATTATGGGGCTGCTTGACACCAATTCAGATTTCAGGCACCGTCGTCAGAGTGAGAGGTCTTCCTCCATGCTGGGATCCTGGATTCTTCCTTAGAGGGGTCTCAATCCTGGCTGAGAGAGGTGATGGCCTCCCCATCCACGACCAGTTAGGGTCCAATCCTTTGCCTAGACATGGCTGCCTACCAAGATCCAGCCTCGGATCTACTGGACCCAGCCACATGATCTATCCTGACTTCGGGCTCCCGGTGCGCTACAGCGCCGAAGTTGTGGGGGGCGACCCGGACGAACAGGTAGAAAGAAACATCTCCCTGATGGGGAAGTATGTCCTGGAGGACCTGCGGGACCCGTTGGTGGAGTCCGCTGCGGCCCGCCTCAACTTTGTTCGGCTCCATCGATGGATGAGGTACTGATATGGGAACCAACGTTGCTCAGCGCAACCAATTGGTTCGGCGAGCCAATGCGCTCCTCAAGCAGATTGCGGGAATGGGGGCTTCTTGCCCCCTGAAACCAGTCTGGGGTGGGTTGCCGCAACTCGATTCGGACGGCCAGATTGAACCTCCCAAGTTTACCGCGGAAGAGCGACAGATTATCGACTTAAGAGAACCGCTCGCGGAGTTCTTGGTCGACACCAAGAGATTCATGACGGACTTTGGGAATCCAGGTCACAGGCAGCGGTTCCACGAAAATACTCTTGTCGACGTTGCCTTTCGCAACGGCTCTCCCGGACGCCGCGGCTACTCGAGAGACCATTGCTTGGCTGACCTCAGAAGCCTGCAGCTGCTGCTACACCAGCTCGGCGTCGACGGTGGTGGTAAGTCTCCTCCGGAATTCAGCGTTGGTGAAACGGCAAACACTGGTTTGCCGAAACCCGGCGCTGCGGATCGTCTTCCCACCGGCTGGGCGGCTGAGGCCAGCGTCCAGCAGCATTTCAGCGTGAAGGAACTCTCCGAGCTGTGGGGACTCAGCGAGCGCACCGTGCGCCGCTTGACCGAACACGAGCCTGGTGTCATCAGGATCCATCAGAGCGCTCGCGGCAAACGCTCCTATCGCAGAGTGCAAGTTCCTGCTTCGATTGCGGAACGGATTTATCGCAAGATCACCCGGCGGTAAGAATTGTCAAGCCACGCTCTGGGAGCCGCCGGCAATCACCTGCAGCTTGGGACGCTGTGATTGCCAGGCCCCGCGGACAGCCTCCTCGATCCGCGCTTGCCGCGCGCGGTTGAACTTCGCATAGTGCTTCTCGGTGACCTTGACGCTGGCGTGTCCCAGTAGCAGTGATACGGTCTCATGGGGACACCGGCGTTAAGATACTCGGCCGCAAACGTATGCCGAAAGCGGTGGGAACATGGTGGTCGGCACCAGCGGCGTGCCGATGGTTCAGCCCGCGAGCCAGCCCGCTGTAATAGCAACCGTCGTTTTTAGGATGAAGCATGCGACTAGGCAGGGGCTTCTTTTCATTTCCGCCCGCTTGGCGAACGCCCCGAGGCCGGTTGCTCCGGTACGCCCGATCAGGGAAACCCAAGCCAACGTAGCGCGCGACCGAGATTGTCTGCGACCGACGAAAGCTATCTTGCAAAACGGCTCCAACACATCCCAGGCCAATGATTCACGTGCAGTCGGCGTGCAATGAATCCGCCGAATATGCCGGTTTTGCCAATCATGGCAATCCTAGAATGAGTAAGTTACGTCGAATCAACGCCATTCATAGTACGGCTCCCAGCCGCTGCCGTCCTCGTTGCGCTCCAGGTACCAAAGGTCATCCCCGGTTTCGGGATCCTCCAGGTGGTAGAGGAGATACTTCCCATCGCGGGACCAGTCGGATAGCCGCTCGGTGCGGGGTGTCGCCGCCAGCACCTTCTCCTCCCCGCTGCCGTCGGCCTGCCGAACGAAGATGTCGGCGTTGCCCGCCCGCTCGGAAGTGAACGCCACCTCGTCTCCGGCAGGCGACCAAACCGGCCGATAATCTCTCTCCGGGGTCGTGCTCAGGCGAGTCTTCACCCAGCGGGCAATGTCGTACACCCACACATCCAGATTCGAGCCCTCGGTTGCCGTAACAGCCACCAGCCGGCCATCCGGGGAGAGCGCGAGGCCACCGATCCCTTCCTGTGCTTCCCCGATCTCTCCTGTTTTCTCACCACCTCGGTCCAGCCAAACCAGTTGCCGTTGCCCCGAGCCGGAACCGTCGAGGTAAACCAGCGTTTGATCGGCCGCAACCGTGGGGCCGCGGCTGTTCTGGGAGATGGGGAAGGCCTCACCGGTAGCCCTCAAGGTGTCCAGAGAAAAAGGCAGCGCCCAGAGATCGTGGGTTAGCGGGCCCGATTGGGAAACAAGATGGCCGCTGGGCGAATAGAACGGCATTGCGCCGGGTCCCAGAAGTTCTCTCTGCCCTGTCTCGACGTTCTGAACCATCATGGTATGCTCGGTCGGAGACCCGAATGCAAATACCAGGACACGGGCCCCGGCTTCGGACGGCAAGAAATGGGGAGAGATGATATTCCCCGTCGGCCCTCCCGGCGACTCCTCGGACTCCTCCGGCGAGATCAGCAGGTTGGGAGTCCCCCCGCGGCCGGAGACTTCGTAGAGCTGTCTGCCGGAGCTGAAGACGATCACCTCGCCGTCCGGGCTCCAGGTTACCCCCGCAAAAAACATGCCTGGCAGCTCGCAAACCCGGATGGCCAAGCCGCCCTGAGCCGAGACCTTCTTGAGTTCCCCACCGGCTACAAACCCGATGAAATCACTGTCGGGCGACCAGAACGGCCGGAGAGCTCCTTCAGTCCCTTCGATAACCCGCGGTTCCCGCTGATCGAGATCCTGGACCCACAGCTTCCCCTCCGATCCCGCGGTGATGAAGGCGACATGTTTGCCGTTGGGTGAGATAGCGACATTGGTATTGTAGGTTCCGGTGCCGACACCTTCTGGCGGCGTAAAGGCAAATCGCCGCAGGGGCGCCTCGGAAGGCGTTTCTCGGAAATGGATGAAGGCGAGTGTCAAGAAAGCGATAGCAGTGACAGCGAACAGGGCCTGCGGCAAGCGATGCTTCTGCTTAGGAACTAGGTCGTCAGACGGGGCAACTGGGGCCACGGCAGGCTGGGTGCTGAGAATCGTCGATTTACCCGATGCCAGCTTCTTCGTCAGGCCCCTGAGATCGACAAGCATCTCCTCGATGTGCTGGTAGCGCTCGTCTTTGTCCTTGGCCAAAGCCTTGCCGACGATCCGCTCCAGCTCCATCGGTACACCGGCCCGTAAAGCCGTGATGGGCTCCGGCTCTTCACTGCCAATCGCATAGAGCACCGCCTCCTGGCGCTCCCCTTCGAACGGCGTTCGCCCCGTTACCATCTCGTAGACCACCACCCCCAGCGACCAGATATCCGTGCGGCGGTCGGTCGGCAGGCGCTGGGATTGCTCGGGCGACATGTAGGCCGGTGTTCCTAGGATGGTTGCGGTCTTCGTCAGCTTGGACCCCTCAGCCAACTGCGCCAGGCCGAAGTCCATGATCTTGACTTGGCCTTGCGGCGTGACCATCAAGTTGGCGCTTTTGATGTCCCGGTGAACGATGTCCTTCTCGTGTGCGGCTTGCAGACCCTGGGCGGTCTGAATCGCAATGTCCACGGCTTCGTCAAGCTTGAGCGGGCGCTCGGCGATCTTGGCTTTCACCGTTCGGCCTTCGAGGTAGGCCATGGCGATGAAGGTCTCACCGTCAACCTCATCGATCTCGTAAACGGTACAAATATTGGGATGATCCAGGGAAGCGGCGGCTTTGGCCTCTCGAATGAAGCGTGCGTGCCCTTCCTCGTCTTCGAGCAGGTGAGAGGCCAGGAACTTTAGCGCAACCGTGCGTTCGAGCTTGGTGTCCTCGGCCTTGTAGACGATACCCATGCCGCCTCGGCCGAGTTCGGTGAGGACCTTGTAGTGGCTGATGGTCTGGCCGGTCATCGACGTCTAAATTGTACCGCCTCGGGGATTCGTGGTGCTAGGGCGATTTAGCGACGAGACCTTCATCGCCATGGCCTGCCTCGAAGGCCGAACGAAGGCCGCAAAACTGCAATCTTCAAGGCCCCCCTGCAAATCGTCTCATTCGATCTCCCGCACAGCCTATAGAATGGAACCCAGAGAAAGCAAAAGCAACGAGAGTCGGCGTCCGGCAAGCCGGGCAAACAGCAGGCACCGAGCGAAAATGAAAAATCCAACCAAATCCGCGGCCTCTCGCCGGCAATACGCAATAGCCCTTGCCATCGCTTTTGCAACCCCCGCATTCCTGCTCCACTGCAGCGGCCCCGCCGAACCGGTTCAAGCGGCGGATCAAGCGGCCCAAGAATTCGAGGACCCCGCTCCTCCCCAACTCAACAAGATCGAGAACATTGAACCGCCGACGCCCCGCCCCCACCCGGACGTCACCTTCCACCGAAAGCCGAAACCGCTGCCGGCAGGCGCCGTCACCCACGACTGGAAATCCTTCCTCGGCCCCGCTCATAACGAAACTTCCACCGAAACGAAACTCGCCAAGTCGTGGCCGAAAAGCGGTCCTCCCCTCGTGTGGGAGCTGCAAAAAGGCACGGGGTACGCCTCGCCCGCGATCGCTGGCCAGCGGCTCGTCTATCTCCACCGGGTCGGCGACAAAGAGATCGTCGAATGCCTTCACCCGGAAACCGGCGAGCGCTACTGGCAATTCTCCTACGCCACCAGCTACTCAGACCGCTACGGATACAACGACGGCCCCCGCGCCAGCCCCGTGATCGACTCAAACCGCGTTTACACATTCGGCGCGCAGGGTAAGCTGCACTGCCTCAATCTGGAAACTGGAGCGTTGTACTGGAAACGTGACTTGCCCGCCGAGTTCAAGGTTTCCCAGGACTTTTTTGGCATTGCGTCCACGCCTCTGATTGAGGACGATCTGCTGATCGTCACGATCGGCGCTCCCGGCGGACCCACCGTGGCGGGCTTCGACAAGTCGTCAGGGAAGATGGTCTGGGGCGCGGGCAGCGAATGGGGCCCGAGCTATGCGTCTCCCGTGCCTGCCACCGTGCACGGCAAGCGCCGCGTGTTTGTCTTTGCCGGCGGTGAAAGCAGTCCGCCGTCGGGCGGGCTTCTCTCCATCGATCCCGCGACCGGCAAGATCGATTTCTCTTTCCCCTGGCGAAGCCGCAGCTACGAGTCGGTCAATGCCTCGACGCCGGTCGTCGCGGGCAACCAGGTCTTCATCTCGGCGAGCTACCGGATGGGCAGCGCGCTTCTCAACGTGCTTCCGGACCTCACGCATTCGGTGGCATGGACGACCAAAGAGGTAGGGCTCCACTGGACTACGCCGATGTACAAGGACGGCTATTTGTACGCCTTCGACGGCCGCAACGAACCCGACTCATCCCTGGTCTGCGTGGACTGGAAAACCGGCAAAGTGGTTTGGCGCAAGGTTCCTGAGTGGGATGAGACGGTTGACAACCGCGGCCAGCCACGAACGTTGAGCCTCAGCACCTTGCGGGGATCTCTGCTGCAAGTCGACGGGCATTTTCTGGCGCTGGGCGAACTCGGGCATTTGCTGTGGCTCGACCTTTCACCCCAAGGCTACAAGGAACTCGCCCGCGCCTGGCTCTTCGGCGCAAGACAGACTTGGGCGCCGCCCGTGCTAAGCCGGGGCCTGCTCTACATCAGCCAAAACGAGCGCGGAATCTTCGACCGAAAGCCGCCGAGGCTGATCTGCTACGACCTGCGGCAACGGTAGGCAACGATAAGGAACGATAGGAGACGGCAAGGACGGGACGCTGATGGCATTCCGCCCGTCATCGGCAAGGCGAGCCGGCACTCAGAGCCGCGGACGGGAGTCCGCGGGCGGGCAGAAAACGGATGCCCGTGCCCGCTTCCCGCGTTACGCGAGGAACGATGGGTCGAAGCGGTGGAGAGTATCGCGGTTGCTTCGCGCGCTCGACCGCGGACTTCCGTCCGCGGCTCTGTTGTGACAGGCCGTCATTTTATTGGCAATGTTTTGTGCCGCAAAGTGTGGAGAATCCGGACAGGACCGTACTCACTGGATGTTCACCGTCACCGTATTGGTTACTAGACCGTCCACGGTGAGCACGAGATTGACATTTCCCTTCGGCAGGTTGCGCGGCAGGGGTCCAATATTGACTTGGTCCAGCCCAACGAATTCACCTTGAGGCACGGCGCCTAAGACTGGGATATCGATTCCTTCGATCGAGGCAGTGACCGCGCTCTTGAACCCGCGGATTCCCGTTCCCGCCAAGAGCAGGAAGATCTGGTCGCCTGGGGGGCCGAGGTCGATCGGGAGAGGCTGCGGGTTGTTGCCTTCGAACAGCGGCATTTGGGTTCGGGTCCCGTCTTCGGCGATTCGGAGATAGGCCGCGGCCGGCGCCCCATTGCCCTGGGCATTCGCCGTGAATAGGCCGGGCGCGACGTCTTCCACTTGTAATTGGCCTGTCAGCGGGCCGCGGCCGCTTCGTCGAACAGTGATCGTGGCGGGTCCCGTGGCTGTGCCGGGCGGGATCTGAAAGTTGATCTGTCCGTCCGAGACGAAGAACAGCGGGCACGGGCGGGTGACGCCGCTGCTGTCGGTGACCTCGACGGTCGTTCCGCTCAGCATTGTCGGGAGAGGTGTCATGGTCGCGATGGCGGTTGAACTCGCCAAGCCCTGCCCGAACATGGACACGATGGCCGCCGGAGCGACCGGTCCCAACTCGAAGCTGGCGGCATTGGTAATGGCGAACGGGAGCAGGCCGTAGACCACGTTCACCGCGCCGTGGCTGCCGTTCTCGCCCGGAACTCCGATGGCCAGATCGTCCGCTCCGTCGTCATTGAAATCCCCGCTGGTCAGCGAGCTTCCGTAGCCGTCGCCGTCCTCGGGACGGCTGATGTCCTGGCGCAAAAGCTGATTCCCTTCGCTAGACAGCGCGCCCGGCGCTCCATAAATCGCGTGGACGACGCCTTGACTGTCGTCCTCGCCCGGTACGCCGATGGCCAGGTCAGCAAAGCCGTCCCCATCGAAATCACCAGCGCTTAGCGCGGAGCCGAAGCCATTGCCTCCTTCGGCTCGGTCAAGGATGCCGTTGTCCCCTTGCCGCCAGCGCTGGTTGCCTTGGCTCGTCAACCGGTTACTTGATCCGTAAATCACGATCACGGAGCCGCCGTCCTCTCCAGGCAGGCCGACACCGAGGTCGTCGTAGCCGTCGCCATTGAAGTCAGCGCCCACCAAAGCCGATCCGTAGCCGTTGCCTCTCTCCGCACCGCCCGTATTGTCACCCCGCTCCTGCGTCCAACTTTGATTGCCGCTGCTGGACAATCGCCCGCTGGATCCGTAGATGACGTTGACGGCACCTCGTCCGGCTTCTTCCCCCGGAACACCGACCGCCAGATCGTCAAAGCCGTCACCATTGAAGTCGGCGGCGGCCAATTCGTTGCCGAACGCGTCGCCATCATCCCTGCCATCGCCCTCGAGTCTGCCGTTGTCGTCGTTGCCTTGGCGCCAGCGCTGGTTGCCGTTGTCGGTCAGGCCTCCGCTGGAGCCGTAGATGACGTTGACAACGCCCTCTTGGCCACTCTCTCCCAGGACTCCAACGGCCAGGTCATCGAAACCGTTGCCGTCGAAGTCTCCCGCCGCGAGCGCAATCCCGAAAAGGTCGCTGCGGTCGTCGTCGTCTTCAAGTTTTCCATTGGGACCGCTGCCCTGGCGCCAACGCTGGTTGCCATTGCTCGTCAGATCGTTGGCGGAACCATAAATCACGTGGACGGAGCCGCGGAGTTCATTTTCACCCGGGTTTCCGATGGCTAAGTCGTCGAACCCGTCACCATTGAAATCGCCCGTGGCAAGTTCCCGTCCGAACAAATCTTCGTTCTCTGAGTTGTCCCTGATACCGTCGTCCCCTTGGCGCCAGCGCTGGCTCCCTTCGCCGCTGAGGCCGTCGTTAGACACTGAACCATAGATGACAATGACGGAGCCGCCCTCTTCCCCTGGGAGGCCAACCGCCATGTCGGCGAGGCCGTCGTTGTTGAAATCACCCGCTTCGGCATCGCTGCCGAAGCGGTTGCCGCGCTCCGAGCCGCCGGGAAGGTCCCGCTGATCTTGCTCGAAGAACTGAGTTCCCTCGGGCGTGAGTTGAGCATGGGACAGCGTTGTCAGGCAGACGGTCAAGGCAACTACCGCGAGCAGTCGAATCCACATGAATCGTTCCATCAATTTCATAAGAAGATCACCCGGCGTTCGGTTCAATTTATTTTGGACTGAAGCCGACCTGCGCCGCAATGACGGCTGCTTTGAAACCACCCTTGCCGGCGCCCCGGTCGGCGGCCTTTAGGGTCGGCTGCCGTCGTTTCGCCGGGTTTTGGCGCCCGTGAGGCGTCGCCATGGCTCCGTTTTGGTATGGAGGAGTTCGGTCTTGGACTGGGCTATCCCCGATCTTTCTACATCCTAGCCGTCACGGCCCGGACGGAGAGATTTCCGGCGGGTCGAGCGTGTTGACCGGGCCGCCGCACTTGTCGCTTGGCGCGCCGGTTAGCACGATGTCGTCAAACACGCCGGTGTCGTTGAATGACCCGAATCCGACGAGTCCGTGTGCCATCGATTGGTCGATGACTTGAAAAATAGGCGCCGGTTGCGCGTCCATGAACACCCTGATCGAGCCTGATTCGGTGTTCCGTTCGATTCGAACGTCGTGCCATTCGGTATCTGACAATGCGGGCTTCGCGCCGAGCCCGGCTATGCGCAGGCGATCGGCGTCATCCACCTTGAACAGGCCGTTGTGCGCCCGCGGGTTCTTGTCGTCGTTGGAGAGATGGGCGTAGTAGAAGTGAAGCCTGTCCTGGAAGCCAAAAGCAATGAGCAAGTCCGACTCGCCGTGCTTGGGGTCTTTGCGCAACCGCACGCGCAGATCGAAGCTGCCGACACATCCTGGTTCGAACAGCGCAAACCGCACCGGACGGCGCGGGTTCTTTCCCATCAAACCTCCCTCGCTCAGGTGCAGGACGTGATTGCCGCTCTCGCTTTTGATTGTCCAGACCTCGCGGTCGGGCAGGTACCATCCATCGAGGCTGCTGTTTTCAAAGTCGATGGTCCAATTCGCGCCGCCCGCCAGCAGCGCGGGAGCGGCGAGCAGGAGAAATACGGCGACCCAATAGATATTCTTTGCTGTCATGCTCACTTCGGTGACCGTTTCCATTGTAAGACGATCGGCGGCCGCATAGTTGTAGTGTCAACTAAGGACGGATCGCACATCTTTCGAAGGACTATCCAATACTACATGCCCATGCATGTACTATCGTGACTACATGAGGACGACCATCGAAATAAAGGCCGAGCACCATGCGAGACTGCTCGAAATCGCGGCAAAACGCGGGCAGAAGGGGTTTTCATCGGTTGTGTCTGAAGCCATCGATGTTTATCTTGGCCTGGAATCTCAAAAGGAGAAACAGCGACATCGTGCGCTCGAACTGAAGGGAATCCTAAGCCCGAAAGAAGTCCAGAACCTGCGAACAGAGGTCGAATCAATCCGGGATTCTTGGGGATGAGTGTAGCTGAAACTGGCGTTCTGATTGACTTCCTGAGTGGTCACGGCCCAGCAGCAAAGCGAGTTCTTCTGGAGGTCCGGCAAGGCTGGCTTCACACGACTGTCGTGAACCGATTCGAGCTGTTGGCCGGAGTGCGGAGCTCAAAGCAGGAGGCTACCATTCGGTCGTTGCTCGGCGCCATGACTACACTCTCCCTGGATGAGCGTGCCGCTGATCAGGCGGCCCGCATTCGCCGCGATCTGGAGCGCGGAGGTCAATCGATTGGCATGGGGGACAGCCTGATCGCCGGCATCGTAACTTCAAACAAAGGGACTCTGCTGACACGGAATCGCCGCCATTTCGAGCAAATTCCGGAACTGAAGCTCGCCGAGTGGTAAGACTAGATCAAGGCGGACCGGAGCCTCCGATCTGGAGGGCGTGCCGGCCGCGCCAGAACGGGCTGAAGCTCGATCTCCAGAAAACCGTCCTGTCCACATGGTTGGGAGGCCAGTGGGGCGCCCTGGCGAGGGCATCTTCCCGGGAGAGTTGCTCTTCTGGCCTAGTCGAACGACACGCTGTGGCCTTATACTTGGCCAATACGGCTGTTCCAGGGAATACACGGAACTCCCAGGGAGCCACGACCCGCGGGTGGCGGAAACAACCTCCGACCTGAACCGAAAGGGAGGAGAGAAGGGGGTCTCAAATGGCTGTCTACAAGGGTAAACCCGAGAAAGCACAGCGCACCGTTCGCACCATGATCGGAGCTCTCGTGCCCGTTCTGCTTCTGACCGCCGGCCAGGCCATGGCGCAACTCACGAGTGAGGGAAACCAGCTTTGGCACCAAGACAGCGACGGCATTGCCGGGCGGGCCGAACGGGGTGACCAGTTTGGTGGAACGCTGGTCACGGGTGACTTCAACAACGATGGCTTTGAAGACCTGGCAATTGGGGTCTCTAACGAGGACCCCGGGGGGGAAGGAATTGCCGGAGCAGTCAACGTGATTTATGGCGGTCCCGCCGGCCTGGCGGCCCCCGGCAACCAGATTTGGCACCAGGACAGCGAGGGCATTGCCGGGGAGGCCGACAGATTCGACTCATTTGGTTTTGAGATGGCCGCCGCTGACTTCAACAACGATGGCTTTGAAGACCTGGCAATTGGGAACCCTTCTGAGAGCCTCGGGATCGTCACGGATTCACTTGCCGGAGCGGTCAACGTGATCTATGGCGGTCCCGACGGCCTGACGGCCCTCGGCAACCAGATTTGGCACCAGGACAGCAACGGCATTGCCGGAGGGGCCGAAAGTTTCGACGACTTTGGTGATGCGCTGGCCGCCGCTGACTTCAACAACGATGGCTTTGAGGACTTGGCAATTGGGGTCCCTCGGGAGGACCTCGGGGGAATAGAGGATGCCGGCGCGGTCAATGTGATTTATGGCGGCCCCGACGGCCTGGCGGCCCCCGGCAACCAGATTTGGCACCAGGACAGCGACAGCATTGCCGGGCAGGCCGAAGAGGTCGACAGGTTTGGTGATGCGCTGGCCGCCGGTGACTTCAACAACGATGGCTTTGAAGACCTGGCAATTGGGGTCCCTTTTGAGGACCTCGGGGGGATACAAGGCGCCGGCGCAGTCAACGTGATTTATGGCTTTCGCGGCGGCCTGTTTGCCTTCGGCAACCAGATTTGGGGCCAAGACAGCGTCGGCATTGGCGGGAGGGCCGGCGTGGGCGACCACTTTGGTGAAGCGCTGGCCGCCGGTGACTTCAACAACGATGGCTTTGATGACCTGGCAATTGGGGTCCATGGGGAGGGACCAGATGCCGGCGCGGTCAACGTGATCTATGGCGGTCCTGGCGGCCTGGCGGCCACCGGCAGCCAGATTTGGCGGCAGGGCAGCGGCGGCATTGCCGGGCAGGCCGCAGTGGGCGACAACTTTGGTGAAGCGCTGGCCGCCGGTCACTTCAACAGCGATGGCTTTGAAGACCTGGCAATCGGGGTCGATGGGGAGGACATCGGGGGGATACAAGATGCCGGTGTGGTCAACGTGATCTATGGCGGCCCCAGCGGTCTGGCGGCCCCCGGCAACCAGATTTGGCATCAGGACAGCGACGGCATTGCCGGGGGGGCCGCGGAGCGCGACTTATTTGGCCGGAACCTGGCCGCCGGTGACTTCAACGACGATGGCCTGGAAGACCTGGCTATTTGGGTCCCTTTGGAGGACATCGGGAACGTACGATTTGCCGGCGCGGTCAACGTGCTCTATGGCGCCGGTCCGGCGCCACTTCAATTCTCTTCGGAAGGGATCGTTAGCGCCGCCAGTTTCTTGCCAGGCGCCGCTCCCGCGGCGATCATGTCCTTATTCGGAGAGAATCTGGCGGCAGCAACCGAGGTCGCCAGTGAAGTTCCGCTTCCGGCCTCGCTGGCGGGGACGACGTTGAGGGTGACAGCGGAGCCCGTGATAGCACAAACCAGCCAAATACTACGCGGTGCTCTGGCTCCGCTTTTCTTCGCCTCTCCCGGTCAGATCAACTTCCTCATGCCCCCTGTACCGCTAGGGCCGGCCAGGGTCACCGTAATCAGAACGGATGGCAGCAGCTTCTCGGCTAGGATTGAGATCGAAAGGGTGGCCCCGGCTCTCTTCTCCGCGGACGCAAGCGGCAGCGGCGTGGCGGCGGCTCTATTCCTGAGGGTAGCCGCCGATGGTACACGGACTCAGGACTTGATCTTTGACCCCAATACGCTCGCTGCCGTTCCCATCGACCTCGGCTCGGAACAGGACCAGGTTTTTCTTGCACTCTTTGGCACGGGGATTCGTGGCTTTACCTCCGAGGTCACCGCGAGGGTCGGAGGAGTCGAGGCGCTCGTGTTGGGCGCGGTTCCCCTAAAACAGTTCGAGGGAGTTGATCAGGTCAACATCGGGCCTTTGAACCTCGAAGGGGCCGCGGGACTGGGCAATGCGGGGGGCCGAACACTGGCCATTATCCTCAGCGTGGACGGCCGGCAGACCAACCCGGTCGTTTTCCTTGTGAAGCCAGACCCTCTTCCCGGTGGACCGAGGCCCCCTGGACCGATGCCCGGCCCTGTCGGCCTCGAATGAAACCAGACCTCCCGGCCGGGGGCTTGCGATACAACCTGTCGCGGACGAGACGACGCCAAAGAGGGGAGCGTGGCCGCGGCGGATGACGCGCGTTGGAGCGGCTAGCCCCTCCCTGAAGGTCGGGGCTCCGAATCTGCCGCTATTCCGGACTGTTCAGAAAGGCAACCAGGTCGGCCATTTCTGTCGGGGTGAACTCCGGCCAAGCTAACCCGCATTTCTCATCGATTCCCGAAAACGGGGTTGGCGGGGCGCGCGGGATGGGATTTCATGGTCTTGAGGCGGCATCGCCTCTCGGCGGGGCCGCCGTGGGGCAGAAACGGCCCGGCATGCTGTCCGCGACCCTGGCCGAGGCGTTTTTCGTCTGTTTTTGGGCAAACCTCGATTGCCGCCCCTGTCGAGCCCTGTGTGCTTCAAGTATTACTTGAACTCGCCTTGCCGTTTTCAGCAGCGCCGCGGCTCCCCCCGTTCGAGATTCTCATACGCTTGGGCGAACACCCCCGCCCAGGCGTATCCCGTCGCCAGCGAAATCCACACTTTGCGCGCCGTGATCCGGATGCGCGCTCCGATCTTCAACAACCGCAGCCGGATCGTCGTGCATTGCGCCCGCGCCATCTTCGTCCCCGCCAACCCCAGCCGCCGCAGCGTCTCCAGCAAACAGTACCCGATCGATGAAAAATATAAGCGGATCTGATTCGACCGCAATAGCGCGGTCGAGGTGCGGTCGGCGAACAGCCCCAGCTGCTGCTCCTTGATGCGGTTCTCCATCTCTCCGCGGGCGCAGTAGATCGTCTCGTATAAGTGTTGCGCCGCCGCTTGCTTGGGCGTCAGCGACGTCACCACGAAACGCGGGTTTTCGCCCTTCGCCAGATACTCCGCCTTGGCCACCACCCTGCGCCCCCGCGCCCAGCTGGTTCGCGTGCGGTAGCGGAAATCCCCGAACGCCCGGGCCGCCTTGCCCCTCTTGGCGAAACGCCGCCGCGCCAGCTTCATCCGTCTCTTGATCAGGCGCTCTAAACGCTCGTTTTTCGCCAGTCCGAACACGTAATCCACGCCCTGGTTCTCGCACCAGCTCATGATCTCGTCGCGGCAAAAACCGCTGTCGGCCCGCAGCAGGATCTCGACCTCGGGCCACACCCGCCGCAGTTGTTCGACGATGCGCCGGACCTCTTCGAGCGACCCCGCCGAGGCGTCGATGTTGGACGGCCGCAGGCGCGCGCACAGCAACTGGTCCCCGGCGAAAATGTAGAGCGGCAGGTAGCAATAGTGTCCGTAGTAGCCGTGAAAAAAGCGCCCCTCTTGGCGGCCGTGCAGCGCGTCGTCGGTGGCGTCGAGATCGAGCACGATGCGCTCGGGCTGGCACGGCTGCGATTGAATGTAGAGCGAGGTCAGCAGACGGTCGGCCGCGCCCGTGTCGAGAACGATCTTCTTGTAACGGCTTTGCGCGCCGGCCTTGGCCGGGGTCAACTCCAGGCGGTTGAGAGTGCTCTTGCCGGCGCCCGCCTTGCCGCGGTCTTGGGCTCGGCGGCGCTGCTTGCCTTCGAGGTCTTGTTTGCCGCTCAGCAGGGCCAGCAGCGGGTCGGAGCGCAGCTGATCGTGATCGTTGAGGTCCTCATAACCCAGCGCCAGCCCGTAGACGCGCTGCGAGACCAGCTCGCGCACGCTGTGTTCGACTTGCGCGGGCTGGCGGTGATCACGGAAGCAGGCGGCGAACTGCCGCACGATGCCGCTGCGCTGTTCGGTCTGGCGCAACAGCATGGCGCCGCCGTCGGAGGTGATCATGCCGCCGTCGAAACGGGCTACCACCTGGCGGCGGCCATGGTCGGCGAAGGTGAAGCTGGTTTGGGTACACTCTGTCATGGCAGGGGTCGCTTTCTTGCTGGCTGAAACATATTGTAATCATTATGTTTGTGCCACAAAAGGCGGCCTTCCGCCAACCCCGCGATGAGAAATCCGGGCTAACCCCTTGCTCTGCATCTCGGCATGCATCGCGGGTCCATGTCTCCAAACTGCCGCCGTCAGACCCACAAGCGAGAAGCGGCCTTCGCCACCGCGCAGCACCGGCGCTTCCACCCCAGGCGCCCCATGACAAGCTCCGCAGTTCTTGCTGTCGAAGATCCGCTTTCCGCGCCGAGGGCGTCCCGCAACTTCAAAATACAAGCGGTCGAACAAGAACGACAGCAAATGGGCCATTTCCCCCCCCTCGAATGGGGTCATCCGCACCGCCTGCGACTTCGCGCGCGCGGACATGAGCGGAAGATGATTCCACATGGACACGGCCAAGCTCGACAACGTGCCGGTTCTGTCGGAAACCGCCAGCAAATCGATCTTGCGCGGGCCTTGCTCACCGCCCCTGCTTGCCCCACCACTTTCCTCGCCAATAGAATGGCACTGAGCGCAGCGATGATCCCGGAAGACTCTCGCTCCGGACTCAACCATACCGAGTTCCAGCCTGGCCACCCTGCGCGGCAAGTTGGGGATGTTCCGGACATACACCATGAGATCCACGATCTCCTGAATCGTAAACTTCGGCCACGGGATTCCTTCGCGCTCCATCTCTTCAGCCATGCGCGCACCGTGGTTCCACATTGCCTGTATCCACAGGATTGAATCGAACACCGCATCCCACTCAAGGACCGCCGGACCCATGTCGGTCTCTCCTGTTGCTGTCAAAGAGTGGCATCGATAACAGCTTTTAGCCTGAAATACACGCCGGCCTCGTGCCGCGTCACCAAGTGGTTCGAAAAAGCGCAGGGAGTAGAAATAGGCGTACAAGTCGGCGATATTGCGCTGGGTTAACAGCGGGATCTCAATCCCTCGTTCGCCCATCGCCTGCCACATTCTTGGCCCGTGGTTCCAGATGGATGCCGCTAGGGCCGCTGGAGTGGACTGCCGCGGAGACCGCCGGCCGAGATCCGGCCCGACCGTGCCCCCTACCCCGAGCACCGAGTGGCAAACCGTACACTGCCGACTCCGCAACACCTGAGCGCCCCTTTGAGCGTCGCCGAACTGGGCGGGGGCGGAAACAGCAAGAACCGTCAGGCAAGAGAGAATCCCTGCTGAAAGCCGTACGCGGGCACGGATCAGGCGTCCCTTAGAGATGCAACTGAAGGCCTGTCGCAATGATGTGCGTGCGAAAGTTCTCATAGGCGAACCTCCTTTCCGTAAATCCATACCAGCGCCACTCCGCGGTCCACGAAACTCGCCCCGCCAAAGGCACTTCCACCCGGGCTTGGGGCTGGTAATAGCGGGTGGGACGGCTGCCGGAATTGACCGACAAGCTTCCGCCCAGACTCAGGCTAACATTCCGCGCGAGGTTGATCTCCCCATAGGCTCCGGCATTGTGACCGTTATCCCGGTAACTCGCCAGGCGCCTCTCGAGGAAGGGGCCGACCACGATTGGGATACTGCTATGCAACGTTGAGCGCGTGTAATCCGCCAGCAGGCTGAAGCGCCGGTTGCCGCCGGGTGTCCAATAGGCGCTGAACGAACTCTGCCGGCTCTGCATCTCGAAGCGAACCTCGGGGTCGGAGTTCTGGTTATCGAGGATCGAGAACGACCCGCTGAACGTGAGAGACGGCTTAACGCGGTAGCGCGCGCGGACTTTGCCCTTCTGGTAGTCCATCAAGCCCGTCCGAAAGAAGGTTTGGTCGCCCGGGAAAGCTTCAAAATCCATGGTAATCGACAGGCCGGGCCTCGCGCGTATGACGCCACCCGCCAAACCGACGTGCCGCCGTATCTTCCCGTTTGCGCCGCGATCGGCCCGCAGTTGCAAGGTCGGCTCCCGCACCTGGGCGTCGCCCCAAACATAGCGGTGGCCGCCACGCAGAGTCACCCTGTCGCCGACATCATAGATAACGTCGAGCTGGTGCTGATTGTAGTTGAGGACCAGCAGATCAAAAGTTTGCAGCTCCGTTTCACCTTCGCGGCTCGTATCTCGCATTTGGCTGGAGAAAGCCCCCGCCGAGATGTGGAAGCGGTCGGTATACCACGACTGTACGACTCGCAGCCGGCCGATGGGCCGAACCTCGGTGCCCCAGGACCCCGACGAATGGGGCCGGTTGGCCTCTGCCGGCGAGCTCCCCACCTGGGTCGTGAAGGGCGCAAGCGCGCGCAAGGCAAAAAGGTCGCCCGCCGCTTCTTCCTGGTAATTCACCTCGATCGACGGCTGGCTATAGAGAAACTGTCCCGAGAAGCTCAGCCGCTCCCAAGGGTGGCCCTGCACCACGGCACGGTTGAAAACGCCATTGCCGCTGGCGTCATAGCTCTGGCGCAGGCTGTCAAGTACCAACTGCCGGCCGAAAAGGGTTGTCCGGCGATTACCCCGGTTGCCGCCTGCTCCAAAGAAGATTTCTTGCTGGTCGTTATAAACCGTGCCCCCCTGTTCCAGCGTCAAGCTCAACTTCGAAAACTCGATTTCCGCCCCGCCCCGGACTGTATGCAGCAAGTCATCTAAGTCGGTTTGCACGGGAAACTCGTTCCCGTCGCTGACAAAGGTCGTTACGCCCCGGCCAAAACCCGCTGCGTGTGAGTACACAAAGAAAGGAGTGATTCTCGCTTGCGGCTTTACGCGAAGAGTGGCATCAAACTGCCGACGCTGCATATCAAACGAACGCTGGCTGAACAACACTCCCTCCCCAAGCAATGGATTGGCGAAAGTTGGCAGGGAGTTGAAGTAGACGACATTGCGATAGTCCATACGAAGGGAATAAGCCCCCGACCTCTCGGCCTCGAGGCGCCCGCTGTTGTAAGGATCCCCTCCCCACGAGTTCGCCGTGATGTCGATGCGGTCGGCGAGCCGGCCGGCCGGGTTGCGATAGGCGACCTTGGCGCCAAATAGCTTCGGGCCCTCCCCAAGATCGACCAAACTGCGGTAAGTGTCAGTGCTCCCGGCAATGTCTTGAACCCAGCGATTTCCAAAGTCAAATGTTGCCGTAAGCTTCTCCCCCAACGAAGGATCTGGAACTGATGCGTCTTGAGCGAAGGCCGGCCCGCACAGTCCCAGCAGGAGAAGCCCGCCGGCGACGATGTTGGGTGTGGCCCTCATTTCAGAAAGTCCCTGCTGACAAACGACCCGTGGATCTTGGAATGGCACACCGTGCAGTTTTGGAAGCGGGCACTGCGCAGATCGTGAAAACCCGGCGTCAGGCCGCCCAATGTGGAAAGCGAGCCGGCGTGACATTCCAGGCAAAGCTGGCTCTGGTCGTGCCGGATGAGCATTCTGGGGTTCGCCGACCCGTGAGCCTCGTGGCAGACCGTGCATTTTTCAAGCTTGACCGGCGCATGCTCAAACGGGAAAGGTCCCCGCTTGTCAGCGTGGCAAGCCAGACAACCCGGTTCATTGGCGGCCACCCGGCGCACGGAGGAAGCTGAAGAACGGCCGTGCGGGTTGTGACAATCTACGCACTGGATTGCCTTTTCCTTCAGCCGGTGCGAGAACGGCCGATTGAAATCAGCCCGTTCGGCCGCGTGACACGAGGTGCAAAGCTGATCACTTTCGACAGCCAGCAAGGGCCGCGCAGCGGGCTGGTGAACCGAGTGGCACGCCAGACAATTGAGCGAGTTTCGATTGTGCGAGCCAAACAGCCGCCCGCGATGGGTGGAATCTCCTTGATGGCAGGCCAGGCAAGCCCGGTTCGCATCATCCGCGAATTCGGATTTGAAGCCGAGAATATTGTCCGGCTCCATGGTCTCGGAGTGCTCGCCGCCCGTGCCGTGACAAGCCTCGCAGCCCCGGGCCTCCCAGCGTCCTTTAGCGACACTTTCGATCACTCCGTGGGGGCTCGCTGAAAACGCCGCCGAAATGTCCTCATGACAGTAAGCGCACATTTCCGACCCCGCGTAGCCCTCGGGAAGCTCAGTTGGCGGCGCCTGCGCCCAAGACGCTGTTACCCAGCAAGCAATCAAGACCGTTTGAATTCGCCAGCGCATCTTTGTTTCTTTTGTCAAGATTCGTCAAAAAAAGGGCGGCAGCCGCTAAGCCGCCGCCCGTATGAGTACGCACTCTTAGCGAGGAACCGTCATCTTGCATGCATGCGATCAACCGAGAAATCGGCATCCGGACCGTGACACACGTCGCAGGACTCGCCGAGATTCGGTGAGGTGTTGATATCCGCGTGCGCGGCGGCGGATAGGTTCGTGTGGCACGAGAGGCAAGCGCCACTGATGGGCAGTTGCGTTTTCATGTGATCACGCGGCGCTTCGACCGACAACAGTCCCTCCTGCAAGGGCAACTGCTGCGTCCCATCGACGTGACAGATGGTGCATTCCCTGCGGTCACCGGGGAAACGTACCTCGCTGAACTCGTGTCTGCTGCCCCGGAAACCGAAAATTACATAGGGCTTGAGGCTTTCGTCGATTTCCTCCCCGGTGTGGATCTTATGAATCATCTGCTTAAAGTTAATGGTCTCAATCGGGAGCTCGCCCTCCGGGCGTACCGTTTCATCCGTGTTGAGCGGATTGTGGCAGGCCACGCAGTACTCAACGGCGTTGCGATTATTGCCGTGCAAGCTCAGGTCGTAATGGCAAGCGTCACACTTTTCCTGGGCAACGACGGCGCGGCGCGGTTTTGCCTCCGCGTCGGTGACCGGGAAGTAGAAGACCGTGTTGTCGGCGGCGTCCCGAACGTCAGTCCGCTCCTGGGTGGTTCCAGCAAGCAGTGTCTGCACATTGCGGGCTTCCACGCCAACGAGCCAGCTTCCTTCCGCGTCTTCGGGTATCCCTCTCTCGAAGGTGTAGGCGTAGGTTCCGCCGCTGCCTTCAGCACTCCCGGCATCCTCGCTCCAGTATTGAGAAATGTCGGTCGTGTTGCCTGCCAGCATCAATCGAAGGCGGTTCATTTCGCTGGGAATGAGCGGATTGCCAGCATCGTCCAAGGCCGTGAAGGTGGCGGTGGGGTTGCGCCCGGGGGCGGTGTCGGTCACGCTGACAAACTCGATGTTCACTCCTTTGAGTTCCTTGGAATACTCTTCAATCGTATGAGCGCCGATGATGGAAATGTCGTACTCCAGCTCACCCTCGGGGATGTGGCAATTGTTGCACTGGTTGTCGGAGACCTGCGGGAGGTCGGCATGGTTCTCGCCGGTCGCGAAATTGACGTTGTCGTGGCAACTGCCGCAGGCCCGCCGGGACGGATTCGTCAAATAGACATTCGACTGCGTTCCACCGGTGTGGCAGGTCTCGCAGCGCCGCACGTCGGCCGGATACTCGACCGTTGAATAATCGTGAACGCTCTGCCGAAAGCCGATGATTTGATAAGGCGTTCCGGCCTGTACGCTCGGAAGCTCGGCGCCCATGTGAATCTTGTGGATCATCGTCGCCATGTCGACGGTGTTGCCGGTATCCGGGTCGGTGCTCTGCGGCTGGTGGCACATGATGCACAACTCCGTGGAGTGCCGGCGGCCGTGTAAGGTCAAGCGCGTGTGGCAGGAGTTGCAGGTCGCCGTTCTCACGATGTCCCGTACTTTGGTCACTTCCGAGCCGTCAGGCACAAAGTTAAACGTGTCATCGTCCGAAGGCTGGCCGAGGTCGAATTCCGTGAGATCACGCCTAGCGTAGACTCCGATCGTATGCGTGGCGCCGCGGTCAAAGTTTAACGGGGCCCTGGTCGCGAAGGTGTACATGTATTCGCCGTCGGCCACCTTTTCGTAGGTACCACCACTGTCACTTGAGGCTTGGATAGCAGTGTCGTTCGTAATCGGACTTGTCGACATCCGCGTCGTGTAGGCTGTATACAAATCTTCGCCGGCGGGAAGGACCGCGGCTATCCAGCTCGTGGACACCGCGCCCGGAGTGAAGATGCCAGTCCTGTCGAGCGGCAGCCCCCTGGGGTCGGTGGCGGTAAAGCGGGCCTGGATCGTTCCGTCTTCATCAATAGACGCATCCATGATCTTGACGAGGAGCCCCGGCCGGATGAAGGCCAACTCCTGCTCGGTCAGATAGAATGCTTTCTGGTTTTTCGTGAATATTGGCCTTTCGGCCGCTACGGAAACAACTAATCCGGCCAGCACGGCGAACAGTAACCCGACTAGCCACCGGCGGGGAAGTCTGTTCTGTGTCCAGTTCATCTTATTCCCTCCAACTTGAACAAAACGGTTTTGAACTCTGCCAATATCCGTTGCACGGCGAATACCATCTTCTCCCTTCCTTCGCGGCGTTTTCATGCCACAGAAGAGCGCAAGGGGACATGACGCCGTCATTCAGGAACCCATCATGCCTTCGCATCGCTGGGTGCGGACCGACAAGAAGATAGCGACCAGAAACCAAAATGAAAGTCTTTGACGAACAGGGCTGGCTTACCCCCCTGGTTTACCTTTCCAACAACGCAATCAGTTTTTTCGGTGTGTTGCTGACCACGACCGGCGGGGCTTTCATGGTTCTTCATGCTGCCGATGTATCTTGGCGAAGCAGGCGCCGAACACCCCTATCTGGGGATCCTGTTCTATCTCGCGCTGCCTTCTCTGTTCTTCACCGGCCTCGCATTCATTCCGTTGGGCGTCTACCTGCGTTTCGGCAAGGAGAAACGCCGAAAAACGTATCCCGCCGAACTTCCGCCCGTGGACTGGGGAAATCGCCAATTTCGCAGACTCCTCGTGTTTGCCGGGGCCACAACGCTCGCGAACATGATCATCGGCGGGCACTACACTTTCGCCGCCGTCGAATACATGGGCTCCACCACCTTTTGCGGACAGGCATGTCATAGCGCCATGGCTCCGGAATTTACCGCCTATCAGGACTCGCCGCACTTCAGGGTTAAGTGCGTGGATTGTCACATCGGTTCAGGGGCTTCCTGGTTCGTCCGCAGCAAGTTGAGCGGCGCCGGACAAGTTTTTGCGGTCCTATTCGATACCTTTCCCCGCCCAATTCCAGCGCCCGTCTCGAATCTCCGGCCGGCCCGTGAAACATGCGAAACTTGCCATTGGCCGGCCCAGTTCAGCGGCTACCGCTTGCGGATTTGGGACAAGTTCGCCGCGGACGAAGAAAACACCCCCTCGAAGACCGCTCTGCTGATGAAAATCGGCGGGGGCAACGCCCCAACTGGCATTCACGGCTCCCATCTGGCTGCTGGCGTCCGAATCGAGTATGCTTCCGACCCCTCGCGTCAAACGATTCCCTGGGTCCGCTACACCGACGCGGCGGGCCAGTCAACCGAGTACGTTACCGAGGAATGGAAGCCCGGGCAGGAAGCCGGCTACGAGCGCAGGATCATGGACTGCATCGATTGCCACAACCGGCCGACCCACTCCTTTGAGTCAGCCGAAAGAGCCGTGGATTCCGCGCTCGCCGACGGCAGGATCGACCCTACGCTGCCGTTCGTCAAGCAGCAAGGGCTGGAAATCCTCGGCGTCGATTATCCCTCGAAGGCCGACGCCCAAACAGCCATCCCGGCAGCTTTGGAGGAGTTCTACCGGACGCGGCATCCCCAAATCCTCGCCGGCCGCATCGAGGCCGTCCGCCAGGCCGGTCAGGGGCTATTGTCGATCTATCAAAGGAACATATTCCCTGAAATGAACGTCACCTGGGGAACGTACCACGACAACATCGGCCACACCGAGTTCCCGGGTTGTTTTCGCTGTCACGACGATCTGCATACCTCCACGGACGGCGAAAAGGTGATCACTCAAGACTGCAGCAGTTGTCACGAGTTACTTGCGCTGGAAGAGTCGGACCCGGAAATCCTGACCGCGCTTGGAGTCACTCAATGAGGCCGGCCTGAGGCGTGCCGAAGATGTAAAATGCGGCCCCTTGTTCCACAACGCCTGCGCCTTTTCCGAGACCGCGCTGGGAAAAGAAGGCCCTCTGGAAGCTTTGTGAACCCGCGGCTGCCACCCCGCTCGCCTTTCGTCAAGCGGCGCTCCGGTAAACGCCCGTTTCGTCCTCAGCAGCCTCGTGCAAAGTTTGGCAGCGGGCGCAGCGGGTCGCCCAAGGGACCGCGCTCAAACGCTTCGATTGGATGGGCTCATGGCACCACTCGCAGGTGCCATACTTTCCGCTCCGCATTCGATCCAGCGCGGAGCGTACGGCGTTCTTGACCTTCCAATCTTCATTGATGACGCAAACCGCCAAGCCGCAGTCGACCTCCGCTTGCGCATCGTCCAGGTAATCGGTCGATCTCTCTCTCGCCAAGAGGCTGGTGCCCCTGTGAAGTTGAGTCCGATCCTTCGACTTCTGTTCCAGTCGTTTTCGAAGTGCTTGGAGCTCCCGTCCCGTCATCGCTGTTGTTACCTCCTTTGCTTGAGCCATGCACGCCGCGTTCCAAAACGATAGTGGCTGCGCTGCGTTTCCCTGGACTCTAACCGAATCCTAATGGGAGGGTCCCACCGTCTGCCGCTCGCCTGGTCCGAGGCTGACCTCGGGTGAATCACTCAGCTAGGGGCATTTGACCCGATAGCCTGCTTTGGATCAGTTTTCGTCTCCGTCCGTGAATGGCATGCGTCTTGCATTATGGATGGTCGTGGAATGCGCGCGGCGCCATACCCGCCACAATCCAACAGATGGCCGCTTCACCTAGAGTGACGGAGTTCTCGATGCGCAAATATGGTCAAGACGATCCGCGATTCACCGGCGTGCCGCAACTCCGCACGGATCCCCGGCCAAAGATCAGCGAACACTGGCAATCTGACTGAACGCGCGAGGCAAGGTAAGGTAAAAAGAGAGGCCGAACTATGGTCATCGGAATTCCCGCTGAAGTCAAAGACCACGAGACTCGTGTCGGTTTGGTACCGAGCGGCGTGGAGATGTTGCGCGAGTCCGGACACGAGATCCTCGTTGAGGCCGGCGCCGGTAAAGCTAGCGCATTGCCGGACCATGAGTACCAGGCCGCCGGCGCTATTCTTCTCGACTCGGCACAGGACGTATGGCGGCAAGCAGACCTGGTCGTCAAAGTGAAGGAGCCTCAACCGGCCGAGTATGCGTACTTCCGTCCCGGGGTTGTTTTGGCTACCTACCTCCACCTCGCGCCACTGCCTGGGCTGACAGAAGCGCTCGTCCGATCCGGCGTCACATCGATTGCCTATGAGACCGTTCGTGAAGCGGACGGGGCTCTTCCTCTGCTAGTCCCCATGAGCGAAGTGGCCGGCCGGTTGTCGGTTCAGGTGGGCGCGCGGTTCCTGGAGAAGCACGACCGCGGGCGCGGTGTTCTGTTAGGCGGCGTGCCCGGTGTCCCTCCGGCGCAAGTCGCTATCCTTGGCGGGGGCGTTGTCGGAACCAACGCCGCCAAGGTCGCGCTCGGAACCGGGGCGAATGTCACGATTTTGGACAGGAGCCTGATGCGGCTCCGCCGGCTGGACGAAATTTTTTCAGGCCGCGTCGCCACCCTGGCTTCCAACCCCGCGGCCGTCGCTGAGCTGCTGGCAAAAGCCGACCTCGTGATTGGAGCTGTCCTTATCCCAGGTTCTTCGGCTCCCAAGGTGGTTCGCCGCGAAGCGGTGGGAAACATGCGGAAAGGGGCGGTCTTCGTCGATGTCGCCATCGATCAAGGGGGCTGCTCGGAAACATCTCGTCCTACTTCTCACAGCGAGCCGGTCTACGAAGTTGATGGCGTCATCCATTACTGCGTGCCGAATATCCCCGCGCTCGTGCCGCACACGTCGACTCTCGCCCTGACGAACGCCACTCTGCCGTACCTGCAGCTACTAGCGGATCATGGCTTTGACCGTGCAGTGGCGGAAAGTGAACCGTTGCGCCAAGGAGTCAACACGCACCGCGGACAGATTACGAACTCGGCCGTTGCCGGATCTCAAGGCCGTGAGTGGCAACCTCTTCAACCAGCCTGATTGAGGAATCGGCTGGGGCGAGAACAGTCCGGGCCGGCCGTCGAATGGACTTTCGTTGCCATATCCGTCTTCTTACGCGGCTGAGACGAGGCCATTGATCTTGTCTCGGAGCGTTTCTTTCGGAACAACCCCGATCGTACTGTCGGCGAGCTTTCCCTTGTCAAAGATCAATACTGTCGGAATCGAGCGGATTCCGTATTGAGAGGCAATGCCGGGGTTTTCATCTACGTTCAGCTTGCCGACTTTTGCCTGCCCGGCGAGTTCGCCCGCGAGTTCTTCGACGACCGGGCCCAGGACGAGACAGGGGCCGCACCAGGCTGCCCAGAAGTCCACCAAGACGGGTTGGTTGCTCTCGAGAACCTCTTTTTGGAAGTTCTCCTCGGTCAGTGTGATGTAGCGCTTATCGTTTGCCATCGTATTGTCTCCTGCATGATTAGATTCACCAGCCGGCACTTGGATTCAAAGTAGAAACAGAGCCCAGAGCGCAAGCGACGGGTCAGCGACGGGTCAAGGACGGGCAAGCCAAGTAGAGTCAGCCACTGGCCAGCGAACGCGGCGGAACACTCGAACTTGCACCCGTCACTGGCGTACTGGGGTCTGTTTGATGTTTGCTAGTTGGCGCTGCTTCGGATAAGGTGTTTGGCGTCGGGATTGCCGGGGCCAAAATGCTTGAGCATGACGAGGTTTTCCTGGTCGCTTTTGTTGCTGACAACGACGCCGGCCTGGGCGGCGGCGGCGGTCACGAAAAGCTCGTCCTTGGTGAGTTCGCCGTAGCGGATCAAGGAAGGGGTTTCCACTTCCATTGCGGCGATCTGTCCCCAGCCCTGGTTGACAATCAGGCCATGGGCGGCGGCGTCCCGAACCGTGACCGAGCGTTTCGGATAAACCGTGAGTTCCTTGGCGCAGTAGAAGTCCGTGCTGTAGGCGACCCAGTTCTCGTGATACCCCTGGCCGTGCATGGCGTCCGGGTCGCCGGCGGGCGTGGGCTCGAAGAAATTGCTGTTCATGAACTCGGGATCGACGTTCTTGTCCCAATCGAGCATGCTGATGATGTAGTCGAGATCTTGATGATGCTCGGGCGGGACGTCCTTCACCAGCAGATCCCACGGCACCGCCCGGTCTTCCACCATCGATTGGAACATTCCGAAAACGTCGGAGTTGACCTGGGGCTCGTAAGTGACAAGCGACCCAGGTGCATGCAGCACCCCGGCCGGAATGTGCCAGCCGGAACCAGGCTTCAGCTTGTAGGCCCTGGAGTGATGCAGAATGCCGTTGTCGCCTTCGTTCCAGCGCTCCAGGCACTTGCGGATATCGTCCTTGGTTGTGCCCGGCTCCAGGCCCATGAACGTGTAGGGGAAGTTGTTCCCTTTGAAGTTATACTGCGGCGGGAAGTAGTAGGCTTCGGGCTTTCCTTTGGCGCCAACCTTTGCGGCATGCTCATCCATCTGATGCATGTGGTGCGGGATGGGGCCGAGATTGTCGAAGTATTTACAAAGTACGTTCCACCCTCCATAAGCCGCCATGACATCGGACCCGAGAAATTCGTCGCCAATCGTGTCGACGGCTTCCTTCAGCAGGATTTTCTTGGGCTCGGCGCCGCTACCATTCCCGGCGACGATGTAGCTGAGTCCTTCGTCATCGGGTGTCCCGGGCCCGTTGTCGGCGTTTGTGGTGGAGGAGAACCAGCGTTCGTCGATGCCTCCTCGATGGGCGCCGAGGGCGTAGATGTCTCCGGGGTGCAGTTTCAGGCGGCCGCCGGGCATCAGAAACGAGCGTGGCACCCAGCAGGGAGCCAGACGCACGATACCTTCACCGGCGCTCAGAGCGGAACGTAAGAGGGTAGTGTTCTCCGACATAGCCCCACCATAATACTCGATCCCGGGGGCACTGGGAATACCTGCACGACCGGGGGCCAAAGGCCGGACAATTACGTGGCGGGGCCGGCGCCGGCGGGACGCAGATCCTTGACCAGGCCCGAGTTGAGAAAGAACTCCCGCACCGGCTCGGCTTCCTCCCCCTCGACGCTGATCGTCAGCCCCACGTCGTGATGCGGGCCGAGAAGCCGAATGTCAACGCGTCCCAGGTCGTCATAGAGACGAACATAGGAAATAGCCGCGACGTTGATGACGCGATTGCGAATGCGAATAAACTGGGAATCCATTCAGGTTGCCTCTTCTCTGGAACTTGCTCGCCGGACCGTGATCGCGAAATCCAACCGGAGCGAACATTCTACTAGTTTCGACGCTGCTAGTTTCGACGATGCCTGAGGGCCTGACGTTTCTGTGCTGTCCGCATTGGAGTTGTAAACTCTGTTCGGGCCCGGCCGGGGACGATCACCCGGGTGATGAGGAGCCAACCCAGCCGCGCCCGAAGGGGTGCGGTCGAGGGCGGCCATTGGCGCCGTGGTTCGGGGCCTCGACCGCACCCTCTCGTGCGTCACTCGGTTTGCGTGCGATGGTCTAGTGATAGTCCGCACAGCTCATGAAGTAGCCACACTTTTCGCATATCAGTTTGCACTTGAGCTCCCTCAGGCGGCTGGAACAGCAAGGGCAGAACAGACAGGCGTCCTCCGGCTGGGGTCGAGGAGAGGCGCCAGCTTGGGGCCTGGCTTTGGTGGACTCGCAACTCATCGTGTGGGCTTCGGCGGAGCAGTCCAACGCTTGTGGAGCAGCCGGTTTGCGGGCGTGTGCTGCCTTTCGCGGACAACCGATTCACAATACATATCTAGCCCGCATTTCTCATCGATTCCCGAAAACGGGGTTGGCGGGGCGCGCGGGATGGGATTTCATGGTCTTGAGGCGGCATCGCCTCTCGGCGGGGCCGCCGTGGGGCAGAAACGGCCCGGCATGCTGTCCGCGACCCTGGCCGAGGCGTTTTTCGTCTGTTTTTGGGCAAACCTCGATTGCCGCCCCTGTCGAGCCCTGTGTGCTTCAAGTATTACTTGAACTCGCCTTGCCGTTTTCAGCAGCGCCGCGGCTCCCCCCGTTCGAGATTCTCATACGCTTGGGCGAACACCCCCGCCCAGGCGTATCCCGTCGCCAGCGAAATCCACACTTTGCGCGCCGTGATCCGGATGCGCGCTCCGATCTTCAACAACCGCAGCCGGATCGTCGTGCATTGCGCCCGCGCCATCTTCGTCCCCGCCAACCCCAGCCGCCGCAGCGTCTCCAGCAAACAGTACCCGATCGATGAAAAATATAAGCGGATCTGATTCGACCGCAATAGCGCGGTCGAGGTGCGGTCGGCGAACAGCCCCAGCTGCTGCTCCTTGATGCGGTTCTCCATCTCTCCGCGGGCGCAGTAGATCGTCTCGTACCTGAATTATGCACAGATTCACTTTGCGAGTGTGGCTGCGTTCGTAGCGGGTTGGCGGTCGTCGTGAGGTGGTAGTGGTAGCTCGGCAACTGGCCTTTTGGCTTCTCCGTGTCCGGTTTCCCTTCCCGCCCAGAATCCGCGTCGTCAAAACCTCGCTCGGAAGTGACGTGTTTCCAGTGCGTTACGGCTAGTGCATAAAATTTTATGCATAGCGCATAGCCAGGCTCTCAGATCAGCGCCCTCCCGACCACCGGCAGCAAGCCGCCGTAGGGAGTCGGCTTCCTGCCGCGGAAGTGGTAAGGCGTCGAAGCCCCGATTTTATTGGGCTGCGAGGCCGTCACGGCTGGGCCTTGTTGGACGGGCCTTTGGGAGCTATGCTGTTTTCGTCTGGTAACCATGTGGGTGACCTCCTTGGGGTTGGCTGGCGAAGCTGGTATCTTTGCCAGCCTACCTTTTTACCCCATGTTTTCGGGGGTTCCCAATGGTCCCTTGCGGCTCAGCCCTCCTCAGGTCCACGCCGCAGTGCATAATTCAGGTCGTATAAGTGTTGCGCCGCCGCTTGCTTGGGCGTCAGCGACGTCACCACGAAACGCGGGTTTTCGCCCTTCGCCAGATACTCCGCCTTGGCCACCACCCTGCGCCCCCGCGCCCAGCTGGTTCGCGTGCGGTAGCGGAAATCCCCGAACGCCCGGGCCGCCTTGCCCCTCTTGGCGAAACGCCGCCGCGCCAGCTTCATCCGTCTCTTGATCAGGCGCTCTAAACGCTCGTTTTTCGCCAGTCCGAACACGTAATCCACGCCCTGGTTCTCGCACCAGCTCATGATCTCGTCGCGGCAAAAACCGCTGTCGGCCCGCAGCAGGATCTCGACCTCGGGCCACACCCGCCGCAGTTGTTCGACGATGCGCCGGACCTCTTCGAGCGACCCCGCCGAGGCGTCGATGTTGGACGGCCGCAGGCGCGCGCACAGCAACTGGTCCCCGGCGAAAATGTAGAGCGGCAGGTAGCAATAGTGTCCGTAGTAGCCGTGAAAAAAGCGCCCCTCTTGGCGGCCGTGCAGCGCGTCGTCGGTGGCGTCGAGATCGAGCACGATGCGCTCGGGCTGGCACGGCTGCGATTGAATGTAGAGCGAGGTCAGCAGACGGTCGGCCGCGCCCGTGTCGAGAACGATCTTCTTGTAACGGCTTTGCGCGCCGGCCTTGGCCGGGGTCAACTCCAGGCGGTTGAGAGTGCTCTTGCCGGCGCCCGCCTTGCCGCGGTCTTGGGCTCGGCGGCGCTGCTTGCCTTCGAGGTCTTGTTTGCCGCTCAGCAGGGCCAGCAGCGGGTCGGAGCGCAGCTGATCGTGATCGTTGAGGTCCTCATAACCCAGCGCCAGCCCGTAGACGCGCTGCGAGACCAGCTCGCGCACGCTGTGTTCGACTTGCGCGGGCTGGCGGTGATCACGGAAGCAGGCGGCGAACTGCCGCACGATGCCGCTGCGCTGTTCGGTCTGGCGCAACAGCATGGCGCCGCCGTCGCATGCCGCCGTCGAAACGGGCTGCGGCCATGGTCGGCGAAGGTGAAGCTGGTTTGGGTACACTCTGTCATGGCAGGGGTCGCTTTCTTGCTGGCTGAAACATATTGTAATCATTATGTTTGTGCCACAAAAGGCGGCCTTCCGCCAACCCCGCGATGAGAAATCTAGCAGATGTTCCCGATTATACCCGCGACACGAGAGTGCGTGCTAGATGGAACTGAAGCAGTTGCCCGGTTACAAGACATACGACTGAAGGATTAGGCGAGGGCACAACGTGGCGGTGGTGGTTGCAAATTCCAAAAATATCCGGTATTGTCCATGAGTGCTATGAGTGCCCCAGCCCTCGCTCCAGTCCTCACGGATATTACCGCCGAGCTTTGTAGCAAGCTCCTTTACTACATGGTCATGATGCGGGAATTGGAAGACCGCATCGAGCTGAAGCTCTACCGTCAAGGCAAAGTTGTAGGCGGTTGCTACACCGGCCGCGGTCAGGAAGCGATCCCAGCCGGCAGCGCGGCCCATTGCCGGCCGGATGATTATCTTTGCCCCTCGCACCGCGACATGGCGGCGCTGCTGATGCGCGGCATTACTCCCCGGGAAGTGCTCTCTCAGTATCTGGGCCGGGTCACCGGACCCACCCGGGGGCGCGACGGCAACATGCACATGGGCTGCTTGGAGCGGCGCATCTTGCCGATCATTAGCAGCATCGGCGCCAGCATACCCGTGGCGACCGGTATTGCCCTTTCGATGAAATATCGCGGGGAACCGAACGTCGTCTTCAACTATTGGGGCGACGGCGCCACAAGCCGCGGCGACTGGCACGAGGGCATTAACTTCGCCACCGTACAGAAGCTGCCGATCGTCTATCTGTGCAATAACAATCTCTACGCCTACTCGACGCCGCTCGATAAGCAAATGGCGGTTGCGAACGTCGCCGACCGCGCCCCTGGATATGACATGCCGGCGGAGATCGTTGACGGCAATGACGTCATCGCCATTTACGAGGCCACCGGGCGGGCGGCGGCCCATGCCCGCGCCGGCCTGGGTCCCTACCTGATCGAGTGCAAGACATTTCGCATGAGCGGGCATTCCGCCCATGACGACGCCAGCTACGTTCCGCGGGAAATCAAGGAGGAGTGGTCCAAGAAAGACCCCATCCTGAAACTGCAGAAACATATGGTGGAAAAGAGCTGGGCCACCGAGTCGGACTTCAAACGGATGCGGCAGGGCATTCTCGGTGAAATCGATGATGCCACCGAGTGGGCCTTGGATCAACCCTATCCCGACGCGTCCACGGTCGAGGACGATGTTTACGGTGAGATCTAGCTTGCTGATCCCTGTCCAAGTCCCCCCCAGGCGAGAGTTCACAAGCAACAACGGAGGAGCGCCATGCCCGAGATGACTTACCTCGAAGCGATTCGCCAGGGTCTCTGGGAAGAGATGGAGCGGGACGAGTCCGTCATGGTGATGGGTGAGGACGTTGGGGTGTACGGCGGAGCCTTCAAGGTGACCAAGGGATTCTCGGACCGTTTCGGCGAACGGCGAGTCATCGACACGCCGCTTTCGGAATCGGCGATCGTCGGCGCGGCTACCGGTGCGGCGATCAACGGGCTAAGGCCGGTCGTTGAAATGCAGTTTTCCGATTTCATGGCCTGCGCTTTCGATCAGATCACGAACTTTGCCGCGAAATGCCGCTATCGCTGGGGCGCTTCGGTGCCGATCGTAATTCGCGCGCCGGCCGGCGGCGGGTTCAGCGGCGGCCCGTTCCATTCACAAAATCCGGAAATGCCCTACGTCCATACGCCGGGGCTGAAGGTCGTCCAGCCCTCGACGGCTTACGATGCCAAGGGCTTGATCAAGGCGTCGGTCCGCGACAACGACCCGGTGATCTTTCTGGAGCACAAGCATCTCTACCGCCAAATCAAAGGCGATGTGCCTTCGGACGACTATACGGTTCCTCTCGGGAAGGCGGCGGTGCAGCGGCCGGGAACCGATCTCAGCGTCATCACATACGGCGAAATGGTGCACGTCGCGCTGCAAGCGGCGGAGAAGCTGGCTGCTGAAAACATCGACCTGGAGGTTGTCGACTTGCGGACTCTAGTGCCGCTCGACCGGGATGCCGTGATCGAAACCGCTAAGAAGACCGGTAAGGTGATCTTGCTCCACGAAGACACCCTAACGGGTGGTCTCGGTGGCGAACTCTCAGCCATCATCAGCGAGCATGCCTTTGAACACCTCGACGGACCACTCGTGAGGATCGCCGCCCTGGACACGCCCGTGCCCTACAGCCCGCCGCTCGAGAAGGCCTTCCTTCCAAACGCCGCGAAAGTCATCGAGAAGGCGCGCTGGCTGCATCGCTACTGATGCTACTT
This sequence comes from Bryobacterales bacterium, assembly GCA_965226185.1. Lineage (GTDB taxonomy): Bacteria > Acidobacteriota > Terriglobia > Bryobacterales > UBA6623 > CBDCYS01. The sequence continues at coordinate 799,256 of CBDDCT010000006.1, read as the reverse complement.
CGTGGTCTTCCACGACCAGCGGGGTCCGCCCTCACCCAAGGCCTTCTCTTTGCGGCGACTCTGCTTCTCGGGAGCGCGATTGCGCCGCGCGGTTATTCCCAAACCGATTGGGGCGGTCCGAGCTGGGCTGATATGGAGTGACCTGGAGTGCCACGAAACTCTGAGGCGCCGCCTTGAGATTTTGGGGGTTGTCGCGGCTTGCCTAGGGCTGCCCGAACGGCAGTTGTTCGTCACGCTCCGGAACGGTCCACAGGAAAATCCTGCCCTCGGCGAGATCGACCCGCTTTTCAGGCGGCCAGTCTGGGATGTCAAAGGTGTAGGAGACAATGCGGGTGCCGGGCTTCAGCTCCCGCAAAAGCTTGGGGCGAAGTTTATAGTTCAGCGTCTGCAGGAGGTAGAGCGCGACGACCGTCGCATCGGCGATGTCAGCCTCGAAAAGATCCTCGTTGCGAAAACTAACGCGGTGCGTTACCCCAGCCTTGCGGGCATTCTTCCGTGACTGCTTGATCCGGTCGGAGTCGATGTCGATTCCGACGCCGCGTGCGCCGAACTCCTTTGCCGCGGTGATCACGACCCGGCCGTCACCGCAACCGAGGTCGTAGACGATGTCGCCGGCTCCAACTCCCGCCAGCTTGAGCATCTCCCGCACGGCCTTTCGCGGAGTCGGTATGAAGCTGACGTCCGGTCGGCGCGGCGAGTTTTCTTGTGCCAGTAGGGGTGAAAGACTCAGCCCCAGCAACAGCAAGAGGAACCAGGATGAATTCGTTCGTCTCAAAACGCTTGCTTCACTTCTATTATTGTGGCTCTATCCATGCAGCTCCATCAAAAAACTCGCGGCTCGGGCGCGGGGAGGATTCCTTCAAGTCGTACAATTAGGAACGTCCTGGTATGCAGACTGAGCGCTTCATCAAACCGCGGGTTGGCCCCGGCGTGCTGCTAACGATGGCTGCTTTCGTCGTGTTGGTGGCGGGCATGAAGGCCGCCCAGGCCATCCTGGTGCCGTTTTTGGTCGCGGCGTTTCTGGCCCTGATTTGCGGTCCTCCCATGTTCTGGTTGCAGCGGCGGGGTGTACCGTCCGTTCTGGCATTGCTGATCGTGGTCGCGGTGATCTGCGGGATCGGCGTCGGTGTCGGGGCGCTGCTCGGAAATTCGTTCAAGGATTTTACCGCGGCGCTGCCGGCCTATCAGGCGCGCTTGCAAGAGCGAACCGAGGCACTCGTCGCTTGGACGGATGAGTTTGGAATTGCTCTTCCCGCCAACATACTCAGCGATGTGGTGAACCCCGGACAGATCATGCAGCTCGTCGGGCGAGTGGTCTCGGGGATCGGCGGCTTGGTCACGAACAGTTTCTTGATCGCCCTGACGGTGATTTTCATTCTTCTGGAGGCGTCGAGTTTTCCGGCTAAGCTTCGCGCCGCGTTTGGGGATTCCCATGGGGCGTTCGGCAAATTCGACCAAGTGGCGGCCAATGTCAACCGCTACCTCGCGATCAAAACTGCCGTCAGTCTGGCCACCGGCGTGATGATCGCTGTGTGGCTGGCGGCCGTTGGCGTGGATTTCCCGTTGCTTTGGGGCTTGCTCGCGTTTCTGCTGAACTACGTACCCAACATTGGTTCGATCATAGCGGCGGTCCCGGCGGTGCTTCTGGCCGTGATTCAATTGGGCCCAGGCCCGGCGGGTCTTGCGGCGCTTGGCTACTTCGTGACGAATTTCGTGATGGGCAATCTGATCGAGCCTCGTTTCATGGGACGCGGGTTGGGTTTGTCGCCGCTGGTAGTGTTTCTATCGTTGGTGTTTTGGGGATGGGTTTTCGGAGCCGTTGGGATGTTGCTGTCGGTGCCTTTGACCATGACGGCGAAGATTGCTTTGGAAAGCAGCGATGAGACGCGCTGGATCGCGGTTCTATTGGGGTCGGAAGCGGCGGCCGAGGCGGCTCCGGCGCCGAAATCGGCTGTTGCCCCGGCGACGGCCGAGAAGTAGGGCGCCTTGTGGCCGGGGGCCTGCTGGGGCGGGTTTGACGGCGGTTTGGCCGGCGCTGGTTTTGGGTGCTATACTGAAAACACCTCGCAGGGCGCCTTCTGTTTGTTCCCCCGTTTGGGAAGAATTCACTGATTGAGAAGAGCGTGTATCCGCTCGGAGCGGATGAATGAGGATACAGTTGTGCCGAAACAAAAGTCTCATCGTGGCGCTAGCAAGCGCTTTAAACTGACTGCCTCCGGGCGAGTGAAGCGGGGTCATTCCCTGAGGAATCATATCCTGACGAAGAAGACGACGAAGCGCAAGCGGCATCTGCGCAAGAGCACTCTCGTCAGTCCGGCGATGGAGAAAGCCGTCAAGGCGATGATATCCGTCTAGTCCTTGTTCAGTTGCGCGGGCAGCGCCAAAGGCACGTGCCTGACTCGCCTTCCGGGACTCGATCTGGATTTCAAATCACAGTAGGAGGAAACCGTGCCGAGAGTGAGACGCGGCGCCAAGCGCCGCCAAAAACGTAAGAAGATTCTTGCCCGCGCCAAGGGCTATTTCCAGACAAAAAGCAAGCTTTACCGCTACGCGAAGGAAGCCGTCGACCGCAGCCAGAAGTTCGCCTACATCGGCCGGCGGCTGAAGAAGCGTGATTTTCGCGCGCTTTGGATTACTCGCATCGGCGCCGCCACGGACCAGCACGGTCTTTCCTATAGCCGCTTCATTCACGGTTTGAAGCTGGCGGGAATTGGGTTGAACCGCAAGATGCTGGCTGAGCTGGCTGTCAATGACGCGGATGGTTTCGGAAAGCTCGTGGAACTGGCGAAGGCGGCTTTAGAGGCGCCGCGGAAAGCGCCTCCGAGCAGCGAAGCTCCCGAAGCGGCGCCGGAAGCCTCCCAGCCCGAGACCCCGGCTAAAGAGAAGGAAGCGGCCCCAAAGAAGCCGCGAGCCCGCAAGAAGCCGGCGGCCACCGGCAAGTCAACCGAGAGCGAAGCGCCCGCGGCGCCGGCCAAGAAACCGGCCAAGAAGCGTGCTCCGGCTAAGAAGAAACCCGCTGCTTCGGACGACGATTCAGCGGATACGTAGCGGCTAGGGCCCCGTCGCGGATAGGGGTCGGCGATGCACGCGTGGACCGGCTGCAACGGAATGGGGCGTGGTGTTCGCGGAGGGATTGGGCGCGCGCGGTTTCGCGCTCGTAACCGGGTGGTTTGCGGATGATCCGCGGCGCCGCTCGTTTACGGTCAAGGCTCCGAGAATCTCACGGCTCTGACAATGTCTTTTGAAGAGAAGACCACGCGCTCTTTGGACGGGCTGCTTGCGGCGGGCGGTTCGGTGGAGGGTCTCTATGCCGAACTGCGGGCTTCCTTCGATGGTGAAAGAAATAGCGCTTCTTCGGACGAACAACTCAAGAAATTGCGGGACCGCTGGCTGGGCCGCAAGAACGGCCTGCTTTCCGCCGCGAATGACAATTGGCTCAAGGCTGCATCGCGCGAGCTGAAACCGCAAGTCGGCCGTCTGCAGAATGAGGCCAAGCGCTACCTCGAGGGCGCCCTGGCGGATGCCAAGCGCAAGCTAGCCGGCGCACCGAAAACCCAGCGGCGCATCGACATCACACTGCCCGGTCCGCCGCGCGAAATTGGCGCTCGTCATCCGGTCCGCTTGGTGAACGAGGAGATTTGGTCCATCTTTCGCGGGCTGGGTTACTCGATTGCCGAAGGCCCGGAAATCGAGACCTTCTATCACAATTTCACGGCGGTCAACTTCCCCGAAGACCACCCCGCGGTCGATGAGATGGATACCATTTTCATCGAAGACGAAATACTGTTGCGGACCCACACTTCCCCGATGCAGATACGCATAATGGAGAGCCGCCAGCCGCCACTTCGCTACCTCGCGCCCGGCAAGGTCTATCGCCACGATACGCCGGATTCGACTCATACGCCGATGTTTCACCAGATTGAGGGTTTCGCGGTGGACGAGAACATCACGTTCTCCGACTTGAAAGGGACTCTCGACTACTTCTCGAAACAGTTTTTCGGCCCCGATACGAAGACACGGTTCCGGCCGAGCTTTTTTCCTTTCACGGAGCCGAGCGCGGAGATGGACGTCTCGTGTCCGTTTTGCTCCGGCGGCGGCTGCCGAACTTGCAAAAATACAGGCTTCATCGAGGTCCTTGGCTGCGGCATGATCGACCCTGAAGTCTTCCGGCATGTCGGCTATGATCCGGAGCGCTATTCCGGTTTCGCGTTCGGTTTCGGCATCGATCGCTTCGCGATGCTGAAATACCACATCGATGACATTCAGTTGTTGTTCCAGGGGGATGTGCGGTTCCTCCGTCAATTTCGATAATGCGGATCCTGCTCAGTTGGCTGCAAGATTTCGTTGAGCTCCCGGAGTATCCCGAGGAAGTCGCCGAAGCTCTCACCATGGCCGGCATGGCGGTCGACGCAGTGAACCAGGAAGACGGCGAGACCGTTTTTGAGCTGGATATCACGGCAAACCGTCCCGATGCCCTGAACCACTTCGGCATTGCCAGGGAACTCAGTGCGATCTACCGGCGGCCGATGAAGACTCCCGACACCGCTGTGAACGAGAGTGACGAGCCGGCGGCGGGGCGCGCCTCGGTTGAGATCATCGACGCGGATCTGTGTTCTCGCTATTCCGGGCGCGTGCTGCTGAATGTTGCGGTCAAGACGTCTCCGGACTGGATACGCAAGCGGCTGGAGCTTTGCGGTGTCCGCGTCATCAACAACATCGCCGATCTGACGAACTACGTCCTGCTGGAGCTTGGCCATCCAACACACGCGTTCGACCTCGATTTGCTCGAGCAGTCGAAGATTGTCGTCCGGCGCGCGCGCGGCGGCGAGGCGCTTCAGACCCTCGACGGGCTCGACCGTAAACTGTCGGCGGAACATCTCGTGATTGCCGATGGAACTCGTCCCGTGGCGCTGGCGGGCGTGATGGGCGGGGCGGAGACGGAGATTTCCGGGGCCACTCGCAACATCCTGCTGGAGGCGGCTTGGTTCCAGCCGGGTTCGATTCGGCAAACGGCCCGGCACTTTGCGATGCATACGGAAGCCTCGCACCGTTTCGAGCGCGGCTCTGATGTCGGGGCCACGACTTGGGCCCTCAACCGAATCGCCCATCTCTTCGCTCAAGCCGGGTCTGGCGCCGTGCTCCAAGGAGTGATCGACGTTTACCCCGGCGCGGCTGACCGCGGGAGGATTCGGCTGCGGGCATCGCGGATCAGCCGTCTGCTGGGCGCCGACGTGCCGAACGAGGAAGTAGAGAGAATTCTGGAGGCGCTGGGCTTCGCGGCCGAAGCAATCGAAGGCGGGTGGGAAGTTGCGCTTCCATCCCACCGCCTCGACGCCGGCCGTGAAATCGATCTCATCGAGGAGGTTGCCCGCATCTACGGCTACCACCGATTCTCGATGACTCTGCCTCCGGCGGGCGCTGCAATCGAGGAACCGGCTCACGCTCGTGAAGAAGCCGAGGTGAGGTCCGTGCTGTCGGCTCTCGGGTATGACGAAACGATCAGCTATGCGTTCATTTCCGAGGAAGAGGCCAGCCGTTTTGGCTCTTGGGAGCCGGTCGCCATTCGCAACCCGGTTTCCGAGCCCTGGTCGGTGATGCGCAATACGGCCGTACCTTCGATGTTGAAGGCCCTCGAGTGGAATCTCAATCGCAGCGAATCGGACGTGCGCCTGATGGAGATCGGGCGGCTCTATCGGGCGGAGGGCGATTCCTATCAGGAACCGGCTATCTTGGCCATGGGCGCGACAGGAATGACGCGCCGGCCTTCGCTGGGTGACGAAGGCGCGCTCTGCGATTTTTTCGCGCTGAAGTCGGATCTGCTGGCTCTTTTGTCGGGTTTCGATGTCCGGGAGATTTCTCTTGACGCCAGCGAGGTCCCCGCCTACTACTCCGCGAACAACTTCGCGCGGCTGATGCTGAACGGCCGGGTCGCCGGCTTGCTTGGTGAACTAGATCCCGCGCTGACCGCGGCCCGCAAAATTCGCCAGCCCGTTTACCTCGCCGAGATCTTTCTGGACCAGCTTTGGCGGATCGGCCTCAAGCGTCCGATGCACAAGACGTTGCCGAAAGTGCCTGCCGTCCATCGTGATTTTTCCCTATTCGTGCCGGAAGGCGTGAGCTTCTCGGAAATCCGCGCGGCGGTTGGACAGCAGGAATACCTCACCCGGCTCGAGCCCATCGAGATTTTCCGCGGTAAGCAAGTGCCCCAGGGTTGCTATAGCCTCTTGCTTCGCGCCATCTGGCAGAAGAGCAGCGAGAGCTTGACCGACGAAGAGGTCAACCAATACGCCCGCCACATCTTAGCCAGCCTGTCGAAAACGCTCGAAATCCAGCAGCGCGGCTAACGCCTTTCGCCATCCTGAAGCGGAGACGGCCCGGGTCTTATTGCTCGATCGCCCACTCGAAACTGACCTTCGGAAAACACTCCAGGGTTGACTCTTCGCTGCAATTGAATATCTCAATATCCCGGGCGGCCAGAACTTCCGCGGCATGGGTCAGCATCCTTCTCATGCGGGGGAATTCCGTTTTGTCGTGGTTGAGCGAACGCCAATCCTGGCCAAAGAAGTGAGTGTTGCCGCAACGGTTCTTAAGATCAAGACCCAGGTAGAACACCTGCCGGAAGCCCATGTAGACGGCTATTTGCAGCGCCAAATAAGAAATCGTGTAGCCGGAATAAACACCCTTGTCAAGGTCCCAGCTAAAGCCCTCGCTTCCGAGTAAACGTATCGGGATACCAAAGGGACGGTCTTCCAGCGTGAAAAGATACCGCGTTTTTCGGAGCAAATCTTCATATTCATCAAAGAGGCGTCCGTCCATTGCACAGTGGTAGTAGGTGTTGGGATATGCCAGAAAAGAGCGGTTTAGCCCCATCACGATGCGCCGCCGCAGCGGAGTGAGATCGAGGCTCTCCAATGACGGGCCCGATGCAAGAATAAAGAGACGTTTGCCGCTGTGTATATCCTTGAAGTCGGAGATCTTGTTCATGGTGAGTCTTGCTCCCACCATGCCGCGGGAAATTTCACGTACTTGATCATGCGGCGGTTGTAAGTGTAGACACCGTGTACCCACCCCCCCGCTCCAACCGTAAATGCCGGGTAGGAGATCTCCATGTCGGCGCCGTCGAGGATGGCAGCTTTGCTCCAGCTCACGCCGCCATCCGTCGAATGGCTGAGGGACAACCGGTCGCGCTTTCGGGCCGAGGCGTTATACACGACGGTGTCGCGGTCTTCGCTGAAGAAAGCGGCAATGCCGCTGAGCGGGTTGGGCAACGCGGTTTGAACCGGAGCGGACCAGGATAACCCCTCGTTGGCCGAAAAGCTGCGCCAAACTTGCCGGGAAGCGCCGGCGGGCCGGAAAAACAAACCAAGTTTGCTGGCGCCCCGGCGGACCAAAACGGGCTGGATCAATTCCCGGCCCTCGAAACGATAGAACTCATGCCACTTTTGATAGGGCGGCTCGGCGCGCAACAGCACGGTGCGGGGGGGAGACTCCTCGTAGGCCGGCAGCAGCAATGAGCCGCCCGCAATCGCCAACGGTGGATGACGCACCATCAAACCGGGAGCGGGCCAAACCGTGTGTGGCGGCGTCCACGTTAGCCCGCCGTCTTCGCTGCTGGCGCCGCGAGTCAAAGCCGAGTCCCAGTAGTGCCCGCCCAAGGACACGTAGAACAACCAAATCTTCCCGGCCGGATCTTCAAATAACGTGGGGTTGCCGACAGAGGATTTTGGGGAGAGCGTCAACGGCCGCGGCGTTCTCCAGTTCTGGTCGCGGGCTCGGCGTTGGGTGATCACCAGGCTCGCGTCGCGCGTTTCTTTGTCGGGATAGCAGTACCAGCAGGCCAGCAAGTCTTGCTCACTCGTTTCTAAAATGGTCGCGGAATGGCAATGGCCGGGACCCGACGGCGGGTTGAAAAGAAAGTGGGCTTCGAAATCAGTGTGATCGCCTAGTGTCAAATGACAACTCGCCTTCCCTGACACTTGAATCGGTTGGCTTCGGCGGTTGCCTTAACCCGGACATCCGATTGCCGGCCGGGATTCCGCGCGAACCGGAATATTCGCCATTCCGAGTTGTTGCCAACCTCCCGTAGCGCGGGGTTCGGGGAGACCCGCGGCTGGAGTTCCTGCATTGCAGGGGCTTCGCGCTCACCAGCTAAGCTAGGTTCACGAGGCCCGCAGTTGCCAGTAGACCAGTCCTTTAGGGCGGATGACCAGCCCCCTCCGGCCCGCTCGCCCAAAAAATCTTCAAAACGCCGCCCGCCGGTCACCGATAATCAAAAACCCGTGCGAACCCATGTTTTCATATACTTACGCCCGGCCCCAAGGCGGGACAGGCCGAAAACTCGACCTCCAGTTGGTAAGCTGAGGGTGAAAGACCGCTAAGGACCGGATCAACGGGGGCAGAGGGCCCGCTCACAAATGAAACAAGCAATTCGGCCTCAAGACGTGGCGCGCGCATTCCTGCGTGCCGTGTCGCCATTCTTGGCGACATGTCCCGGCATTCATGGCGGTCACGCAAGCACCGATTCGACTCCCCCAGCCCGTCCGGCTCAGCGGCAACAAGAAAACGAAACGGCACGAAAAACTTGCGAATATGACGCGTTTATGCCACCCACCCGGCCGCCTCTAAAAAAGTCATTGAAAACAAAGACACTATTAGGTTGACGTCGGCCACCAGCCCCCGAAACCACCCAAATCGTCCATATATCCGCCAAAACCTGCCATTCTCTGCCATGTTGTAATGAAAAGTTTATACTTCATCGCGCAACAACTTTAATTTCAACGACTTAGAAATGCGGCAATTGAACCGCCTGGCCAGCGAATGGCATACAACACTGCCACCGGCAAACCCGCCGCCGTCAGCCACTGAAATGTAGAACCGCCCGTAGCGCGGGTCTCTCCGAGCCCCGCGCTTCGGGAGGTTCGGGTTGGTCTGCCGGCAACTCCGAACGCCTTGCGGACAAATTACGATCTCGTCCGGCATTCAGAATAATTCAGAATAGGTATGGAGGACCAAAGGAATGGACCCAGAATATGCCGTCGAGTTGGCGACTTCGAACATTCGCTACGGCCCGGGAGCCACTCGCGAAATTGGACCGGAACTGGCAGACCAAAAACTCGGCCGAGTCATGGTGCTGACCGATCCGCATCTGGCGAAGCTGACTCCGGTTGCGACTGTCCTCGAATCGCTGGAAGCTCAAAAGATCTCTTACGCTCTTTTTGACCGCGTTCGCGTGGAGCCGACCGATCACTCCTTCAAGGAGGCGATTGAATCCGCCGCCGCGGAGCCTTTCGACGCCTTCGTGGCCGTCGGGGGAGGTTCCACAATCGACACGGCCAAGGCCGCCAATCTCTACACCAGCTATCCCGCGGATTTTCTCGATTATGTCAACCCGCCGATCGGCAAGGGCTTGCCGGTGACTGGGCCGCTGAAACCGCTGTTTGCGATACCGACTACGGCAGGGACAGGCAGCGAAACGACCGGCGTCGCCATTTTTGACTACACCCAGTTGCATGCCAAAACCGGTATCGCGCACCGGCGTCTAAAGCCAACCCTGGGCATTCTCGACCCGGATAACACGCGTACGCTCCCTCCCGAGGTGGCGGCTTCGACGGGTCTCGACGTCCTCAGTCACGCGGTCGAGTCGTTTACCGCGATCCCTTATACCAATCGTCCGCGCCCGCAGCGCCCGATTCTGCGCCCGGCCTATCAGGGCTCGAATCCGATTAGTGATGTCTGGTCGCTGCAGGCGCTGGCCATGCTGAGGGAATTCTTGCCGCGGGCGGTGGAAGACCCGGGAGACGACGAGGCCAGGGGAATGATGCTGCTGGCGGCCGCCTACGCGGGAATCGGTTTCGGCAACGCGGGCGTTCATCTGCCCCACGGCATGTCGTATCCGGTATCGGGAATGGTGAGGGACTATCGTTCGCCCGGCTATCCGGTGGATCGCCCGCTGGTTCCCCATGGAGTGTCGGTGATTCTCAACGCGCCGGCGGTGTTTCGGTTTACGGCCTCGGCTTGTCCCGAGCGGCATTTGGAGGTCGCCAAGGTGCTGGGCGCGAATGTGGATGGGGCCCGGCCGGAAGACGCCGGCAAGGTTCTGGCCGACCGGATCATCACGTTCATGCAGCGCCTGAAGGTTCCCAACGGTTTGTCGGCCATCGGTTACAGCAGCGGCGACATACCGGCTTTGGTCGAGGGCACGCTGCCGCAACACCGCGTGACGAAGCTGTCGCCGCGCCCGGCCGGTCCCGACGAGCTGGCGGCTATGTTTGAAGACGCCATGACGGCTTGGTGATGGTCTCAAATATGTCAACCTTGAGACCCGCCGCCGGCTGTGATCCGCAACGCCGGCCGCTGCTATGATAGGGAACCTGCGGACGGGCACGGATTCTCATGAAGCGACTCAGAGCCCCGGACGTGAGTCCGGGGTCAAGCCGCCGCGAAGCAACATGGAGCGGTCAGCGACAACGCAGTTGCGGTCAGCGACAACGTAATCAAGCAGCGCCCAGCAGGAAGAAACACATGAATACACCCAACACAAACGCCAGCAAAGCAGTCATCAAAGACCCAAGCACCCCCAAGATTTTGTGGGGTTTCCTAGCCGTGCTGTTTCTCGCGGCGGCCCAGCAAATCTCAGCCCAAATCCCAGCCCGCTGGAAAGCCCATGACACCAGCCGTCCCAAGCCCCCGATGGTGAAATCGGCTCCCAATCTTCCGGCGCCGCCGCCCTCCGACGCGGTTGTTCTCTTCGACGGCAGTGATCTTTCGAAATGGCGAAGCAGGGACGGCGGGCCTTCGAAATGGATCATCAAGGACGGCTATATGGAGTCCGTCAGAGGGGCCGGCTACATTTTTACCCGCGACTCGTTCGGCGACGTACAACTGCACGTCGAGTTCGCCACGCCGTCCCGCGTTGAGGGCAATAGCCAGGGCCGCGGGAACAGCGGTGTGTTTCTGATGAATCTCTATGAAGTGCAGGTGCTCGATTCCTACGACAACCCCACCTATGCGGACGGGCAGGCGAGCGCGATTTACGGCCAATATCCCCCTTTGGTCAACGCCAGCCGCCCGCCGGGGGAGTGGCAAGCCTTCGACATCATCTTTCGGCGGCCTCGCTTTAATCCTGACGGCGGCCTGAGCCAGCCCGCGCGATTCACGATTCTCCACAACGGCGTTCTCGTGCAGGACAACGTCGAGGCCTGGGGAACGACGACATGGCTGCAAAGCTTCGGCTACCCGTCTCACGCGGACAGGCTTCCCTTGTCTTTGCAGGACCATGGGAATCCCGTTCGCTTCCGCAACGTCTGGCTGCGGGAGCTGCCCGAGTCAGCGCGCCCAGGTCCTCCGGCCAAGCCGGCGAGACCGCTGGTGACCTTGACGGAGGAAACGCTCGACCTCTATACGGGGACATACGAATCGAGGGGGCAACCTTTCTTCGCCATCACCAGGGAGGGCGCTCAAGTGTCGGCCAAGTTTTTCTCTCTGCCGGGATCGATCGATCTGTTGACGCACTCGAAAGAGGAGTTTTCCCTGCGATGGACCGCCGCCAAGTTGGTCTTTGAGCTGGACGCGAGGGGAAAACCCAGGGCGGCAAAGTTTCACATCGGGGGCGACGTGCGAGTCACGAAAAAGGTCAACTAGCGAGAGGGGCGGGTGGCCGGTTCCTGGGGATGGGCCGCTTGGAGTCATCGAGAACGGCGTTCTGGCCGGCGTCCAGTGAGCTCGAAGCGCATGCGTTCGCGTTATGCCGCTGAGAGCGAACACTTCATCACGCGCCGGAGCAACCTCGTGGGGTCTTCTGGGGGTGTGGGGTGAGCAGGCGTGAGAAGATCTCTGAAAATTCCGCCTTTGTTTGACTGTGGGGCCCGAGCAGGTTCGAGCAGGTCTGGAAAAATTCTCTTGCGCAGGCTGGGGGCTTTGCGAAGTGCTTTGCTTGGGTTGGGATGCTGGCCGCCGTTCAGAGGCAGCGTCCCGGTTTGGGGTCCGGCTGGGTCGGGTGTTGGCCGCGGGTTGCCGACGGCGGGCTGGTTTTGCCGTTGGGCCTTCTCGAGAGCCTTGACGCGATCCATGATGTCGCGGTAGACGGCCGCGCGGAAGGCAAACTCGATGGCGGTCTTGATGAGCGCGACTCGTCCGGGGTCGATGCGGCCTGCGGAGCGGATGCTGTTGTAGGGCTTGCGCTGCCGCCATCATCCGAGGTAAGAGCCGTATCAGTCAACGTTCACGTACGGATCTGTGCGGGGGGGGGGTGCCGGGCGACCGGCATCCCTACCGCGACCGGTTTCTCCCCCTGTAGGGGGAGAATGAATCTTAGTATGGGCCAGCCCAGGTGCGGGCGGCGGCCTCACTGCGGCCGACCGGGATGGATTCGAATCCTCCAAGGGCATTGAAAAAGCGCGTAAGTTGTTGATTCTTCGAGCCCAGAGAACTGAAGAAAACGCCAAAATCGCATCCTCGTTGTACGTGATTTGTACACGGACATGTCTACGACTTTACACAAATCTGGTCGGTGCCCCTTATTGAACGTTGGGATCAAGCGGGTCGGCGTCGACCCCATCCAGAGCGCCGTCGAGATCAGTGTCGGGACTGCACGGGTTGGTGTCGAAGTCTCGGGCCTCCTCGATGTCTGTGAGGCCGTCCTGATCTTCGTCTCCGCTGCCATCTCGGACGAGGATCCCGTCGCCGTCCACGTCCTTGAGGCCCGCAAGCAGCAGCGAGGCGGTCTCAAACAGCGGCGGCAGCGGCTGGCCCGTGTAGGGGTCGAGTTTTGGCTGGCCCGTTCCATCGTCAATTTCGAAGGCAACAGCCCCTTCGTTGAGGGTCAGCCGACCGCATTTCTTTTTCTTTTTGGCTTTTTTCTCTTTGGCCTTTTTCTCTTTGGCCTTTTTGCCCCGTGTTTCGGCGACAACGTTGAGGGTCGAGCCGAATGAGTCAGGATCAGGCCGCCATTCGATCTGGGTGGAACTCTTATTATTGTCCTTGCCGTTGGTAGGGGAGACGGTAAACTCTCCCCCGTTGCCGTCATTCATCGGTCCAAGGAACCCGTCAATGACGGGGGTGCCGTTCACCGCGGTCATTTGCCAGTTGTTGGGAAGCGTATCGAGGATCAACACTTCCGTCCCGGTCCCGGAGCCATCGGTGATCTTGAAGCCGTACTGGGTGGCCTTGGACTGTTTTGCTTGAACGACCAAGTCGATTTCCCCGTCCGGCGTGTCGTCTGGGTCCTGAGGAACGGCATTCGGCTTGAGACGATTCGGCAAGTCGGGTCCGCTGGTGATTTCTTTGGTCAGCCCGAGTACGGTCAACTGAGTCAACTTGACATTGTCCAGAAGCAGCCCGACGTTGTCTCCGCCGGCGTGATCAAAGATAAGGGTTGCTGCTGTTGGCGCGGCAAGGGCGATCTCTCGCGTAATCGTTTCGAAGGGGTCCCCGAAGTCTTTGGAGAACTCTTCACTGAAGACGCTGCCCAGAGACACCGTCACGGTATTGTGTACGTTAAGACCAGACGCAGTAAATTGACTCCCCGCGAGATCAAACATCAGCTCAACAGTTCCCGGCAACAGGGCGAACGTTTCTTTCGTCTCCATTGTCCCCGCCTCCGCGGGATTGCTGGTGCCGTCAAGGTCAACGCACTGAATGCCGCTGGGGTCGTCGATGTCCAAGGCGTCGGCACAGAGCCAGTTGAAAGCAACGTCGCTCAGCAAGTCCACGGTGCCCTCGATAACGTTCCAATTATTGAACTCGGGTTGAGGAATGCCGTCCGGGCTGCTGCCCACATCCGGGATGTCGGCCTGGAAATCATCGTCGAGAAGAACGGTCTGGGCCGTGGCCAAATTTAGCTCCGACCCTGATACTGCCACTAGAGTGACAAAAATGAAAATTCGCCCGCCTGACCTCAGTCCCATGAAGAGCCTCCTTTGTGTCTTTTTACGGCTATCAGTTTTAACTGACGACAGCCGGCTGAGACCGTTTGGTTGCTACCGGGCAGATTCTCTGGCTCCGGTCAACGTGGGGGGAGAGAACTTCACAATCGGTCATTCTCAAATTTTGGGGCAAGATTCGACCTGAGGCAATGGGAAACTGGTACCGATCTTTGTAGGTTAACCTCTCTACTTATGTATCATTTTTACACTTAGGACCCTTCACGCCACAGTAGAGCATCCACTCTCCCGAGAGGGCATCCAGCTCGCTGGGTGAGCTGCTGCGGCCATGCGTTCGCGTTATGCCGCTGGGAGCGAACACTTCATAACGCGCCGGGAATTCATGGGCGTCGATACATTCCCCCGCGTGGCATGGACGATGATCCAGGAACAATTTTCCGTCCCGATAATGAACGAAGGGGCCGTGCTTCTCGTTGCGTCCTCCCCAGCCGCCGATCCCGATCATTTCGTTGAAAGCTCCCCAGTCCGGGAACGTATGATTCACGGCGTGGCCATAGACCATCCCGCCGCCGTTTTCCATGTAGCTTTCGGACGATTCCTGGACGGCTTTCACCCAATCGTCCCCGTTGTATTCAAGCACCACTACGTCATAAGCAGAGAAATCCGGGTTGAATTCGCTCATGTCGCCGCCCCTTGGCGGACTTAAAACCATATCCACCTCTGCCCGGCCGCATTGCCCTGTGTTACTCCTCTGCCGGTCCGGAAGAGTCTCGGAGATGGAGCGGGCGCGCCGTTTTTTCACCCCCTAGAACGAATTTCTCCTGTTTTGGCTCCCCATTCCGCGCTAGAATCTTCCGTTAGGCATAAGGGAGGCTTCTCATGAACCGAATTCTGATCACCTTGTTCATCTCAGCGCTCGCATTGGGCGCTCAAACCAAAAAGATCCTTGTCGTGGGGCAGTCCGACGACGTCGTCAGAGACTGGCAGTCAGTGTCCGACAAGGTCAAGATCGTGCTGGTCGGGCGCGACAATATCATGGACGAGATCGCTGACGCCGACGCTCTTATCGGCTCGATCAGGCCCGAACACGTCCGGGCCGGCAAGAAACTCAAGTGGACGCAAACCAGCAGCGCCGGCGTCGAGCGCGTGCTTCATCTTTCCGGCGGCAACGACCTGCGGGACAGCGACATCGTGCTGACAAACAATCAAATCGTCCTGGGGCCCGAGATCGCCGACCACGCCATGGCTATGTTGCTGGCGCACACCCGCGACCTCCTCTTTTACATCGAGAAGCGCACGAAGGAGAATTGGGAACGCCGCCCTGAGAAGCTCATCGAGCTGCGCGGCAAGACCGCCGTGGTCATCGGCGTCGGCGGCATCGGGCAGCAGATCGCCGTTCGCGCCTGGGCGCACGGTATGAAGGTTATCGGCGTCGACCCGGATGATATCCCCTACACGCCGTTCATCGATAGCGTCGTCAAGCCGGACCAGCTTGATGAAGTCGTCCCCCTAGCCGACGTCATTTTTATGGCGGCTCCTCACACGCCCATGAGCCACAAGATGATTGGCCCCAAGCAGTTCGACTCGATGAAAAAAGGGTCGTTTTTCATCGCCGTCGGCCGTGGTGGCACTTATGACCTTAACGGCCTGGTCAAAGCCCTCGACAGCCAGCGCATCGCCGGGGCGGGCGTCGACGTGACCGACCCGGAACCGCTGCCGGCCGGACACCCGTTGTGGAAGTTCAAAAATGTCATCATCACGTCGCACATCGCCGGCCGCTCCGACCAACACAGCGGCCGCCTGCTCGGGACCATCAAAGAAAACATCCGCCGCTTCGCCAACGGCGAGCCGCTGTTGAACGTGGTGGATAAGCATAAAGGCTACTAACCGGGGCTACTAGTTAGCAGAGGTTTCCTTATCATGGAGACATGAAGGATGACTCTAGTTTGAAGCAGAAGAGTATGCCATCTTGTTTGAGCATCTCAATGAGAAACAGCGACGCTGGCGGCGGCGGATGCCCGCTTCTTCGGCTACGGCGGCATCTCCCGTCTGGCCAGGGCCTCGGGCTGTAGACCTTTAGGGTCAACTTGCCATCGTGCACTTGGCACACCGTCAGGTCATAGGCAGGTGTCTCGAGGACGACTCCGTAGCGGCCCTCTCGCGGTTTGCGCCGGCAGGGCCGCTTCTTGCCGCGGAAGATCGTCCTGACTCGGCGCAAACCCAACCCGGCCCGCGGGCGGTCAATCAGGGACTGAAAAACTTGCTCCCTTTCTCCGCCGACCCAGAACCGCGGGTTGCGGCTGTACTCCAGCGGGTAGACCGGGTATTGGTATTGAAGCCCGCTGCGCTGCCGCTCTTCCAGGGGCAAGGCGAATAACACACAGCTTCTGTAAATCCAACGCTCGCGGGGTGCCTGGCCGGCAAATGCACGCTAGTCAGCCGCGGAATAGGAGTCTGTTCCCGCCGCGCCGTGCGCGAAAAGCTGATAGTGCGACGCTAGCACGTCGAACCCGAAATCGTTCTCGTAGTCGCGCCAGACGGTGTGACTATGGTTGTTCTCGTTCTGCGTGTTGTCGTACTCAACGAGGAAGGTCGGCCCCTGCACGCGATAGTAGTCGCCAGCACCCTGTTCAACACCGCCTGCCCAAGCGAAAAACACTTTGTCGAGCGGTGCATCGCGGACGGTTTTGCGGCGAGCGCCGGCGATCCGCGAAGGCATATTATTGGCGTACTCGTCGAGCAGGGCCATCAGCGTTTCGACTTGTTTGGCTGTCATTTTGGAAGCGGCCAGACCCTGCGGCGCGCCCTCGATCTTGGCTCTGGTATCGGCGCTCGTGAGGATGTCCCTTGGCGCGGTATCGGCAATCAGGGCTTGTTTGCGCTGCGCGGAATCGAGAGCTTTCATTAGCCCCCGAGCCAGGTCTTCTTCCGCCGGCAAAGCACGCAGCCCGGCCCGCGGCCCCTCGTTCACTTTATGCGGGTTGGCGCCGAAAAACGTCGGGCTCGATGAGACCAAGCTCCCGTTCCGGAAGGTGAAGTGCAGCGAGAGGTGATGTCCCTCGGCCCGCCAGCCCCAATTGCCGCTCGGCGACGGTTTCCCATAAACCGAAAAGTAGTATTTATTGGGGTCTCGTCTGCCCTTCGTGTCCTTTTCCTTGATGCGCAGGACGTCTTCGAGGCTCATGATCGTGAGAGCCTTGACGAGTCCGGCCTGGCTCAAACCCGTGCTGAGGAGAGCTTGCGCTAGTCTCTGCTGATGCGGTTCCATCTCGTTGAAGTTCAGGCCGGGCCGGTCGAAGCCATACGTATTTTTGAAGTTGTTGTCCGGAACAAAATGCCACTTGGTTCGGTGTTCCACGTTGAAGCCGACCGAGGCGGTAGCGCTTTGTTCCGCCGTCAGCGAATTGAGGAAATTGTTAGCGGTCTCGATCATCGCGCCTTCGGTCTGAGAGACGTGGTGTGCCGCGGTTAGCGCAACGGCGCAAAGCAGCAATGCAATCGTTCGAATTTTTCCGTGTCTAGTCATAAGGGCCTCCGCGAAGCGTCCCGGCAATTATAGCG
Organism: Bryobacterales bacterium; assembly: GCA_965226185.1. Lineage (GTDB taxonomy): Bacteria > Acidobacteriota > Terriglobia > Bryobacterales > UBA6623 > CBDCYS01. The sequence continues at coordinate 781,815 of CBDDCT010000006.1, read as the reverse complement.
GACTGAGCGGGCAAACGACGAAAATCTCGCGGTCAAATGCCGCCGCCCTCTGGAGATGGTCCGCGGCCGTCGTGATCCGGCCGCTGATGCCTCGGCCGGGCTGCCAGCATTTTCCAATCCAAGGGACCATAACTTCCCATGGGACTTCCTATGGTATTCTGACAACACGTGTGGAAGCAGTGTGTGCAAAACCGCGATATTTAGCCCTGTGTTGCGCCCTTCTGGCGCCGGCCGCTTCAGCCGGCGCCGCGACCTTCGAAGCTGACGTCCAGCCTTTTCTCGAGAGGCACTGCGTTCTCTGCCATAACGCCCAAGTAAAGACAGCGGAGCTGGTGCTCGACAGCTACGGAAACGGCGAAACGGCAGCCGGGGATTCCGATGTTTGGCAGCGTGTCAAACGGATGCTTGGCGGCGGCAGGATGCCTCCCGCCGGCCGCCCTCGTCCCCCGCGCCAAGATATCGCGAACGTGCTCGATTGGATTGCCGCGAACACTCCCGAGGAAACGGTCCAACCCGATCCCGGCCGCGTGACCGCGCGCCGCCTGAATCGGGCCGAGTACAACAACACCGTGCGAGATCTTCTTGGCGTCGATTTCCGGCCTGCCGACGATTTCCCTGTCGACGACACCGGCTATGGGTTCGATAACATCGGCGACGTCCTGTCGATCTCGCCGATCCTGATGGAAAAGTATCTGACGGCGGCGGACAAAATCAGCCGCCGTGCCATCATGACCGGCCGAGCCGTCAACCCAACGTTGGTCCGCTACAGTGCTCCAAGATCGGCGGGCGAGCGCCGCCAGATCGGCTCTGCCGCGCGGCTGCCCTACTCTCCCGAGGGCAGATTGACCGTGCACCACCTCTTTCCCGCGGCCGGTGAGTATGAGTTGCAGTTACGGTTTGTCGATCGCCGCCGCGTCCCCCTGCGGCGCCCCGAGTGGACCCATCGAGTCCCGGAGATCATCGAAAAGGTTTCGTCGCTTGGCCAGGAAATCATTGACCGGGAAACAGCTCGGGAGGAATTGGGAATCCTTCGCCGGGACTCCTTTCGGTTCATGCGGAGATTCGACGCTCGCAAGCAAGATGAGACCTACGTCGTCGAGCGCGAAAAACTGCTGGCGGGGTTAGGCGAGTACGAGATATGGCTGAAGGAGAATCCGGAGGCCCCGGCTCCGCCGCCCCCGCCGGCTCTCGAGGTCGTCTTCAACCTGGACGGTGAGCGCTTGATCACATACCTCGCCATCGAAGACGACGACTACAAGCGCCCTGAACCGATCCGAGTTCGGGTCGAAGCCGGCAAAAGGGAGTTGCACGGCGAGATTCTCAGCCCGGAAGGCCAACGCTGGAACCCCAACTCGCTGGATTGGGCCGAATACCGCGGCCCGACCACGCTCCCAGCCAAGCGGATGGTCTTCGTTGACCACGTGGAGGTGAAAGGCCCCTACAACGCCGACCCCGCGCCTTTGCCCGAGAGTCATCGCCGGCTCATGGTTTGCGAGCCCGAGGGGCGCGGTTTCGACGGCGAGTGCGCACGGAAAATCGTCGCCCGTCTGCTGAGACTTGCCTTTCGCCGCCCGGTTTCCAGCAACGAAGTAGCCAATTACGTCCGTTTTGCGAGAAAAGCAGTCAAAGACGGCGCGAGCTTCGAACGTGGCATCCAAGTCGCGCTGAAAGCAATTCTGGTTTCACCGCGCTTCCTGTTCCGCGTCGAGCGTGACCCGCACCCGGCCGGCCCCGGCCTCAGCCATCCGATCGGCGACTTCGAACTTGCTTCACGGCTTTCCTATTTCCTTTGGAGCAGCATGCCCGACGAGGAGCTGGCCGCCGCGGCCGAACGTGGCGCTCTCCGCACCTCGCAAGGGCGCGAAGAACAAGTGATGAGGATGATCCGGGACGAAAAGTTCAACGCCCTGATCGAGAACTTCGCCGGGCAGTGGCTGGAGCTGCGGAACATTGCCCTCGCAAAGCCCGACCCCGAGATCTTTCCAGAATTTGACGAAGACTTGCGGGACGCCATGGTCCGCGAGACGGAACTGTTCTTTGCGAACATCGTGCGGGAAGACCGCGGTGTCCTGGAATTTCTGAAAGCCGATTACACTTTCGTGAACGAGCGGCTGGCCAAGCACTACGGGATTGAAGGCGTCCAAGGTCCTGAGTTCCGCAAGGTGACTGTGTCGGGGGGAAGGCGCGGTGGCGTTCTGACGCAAGCGAGCGTGCTGACGGTGTCGTCTTATCCTACGCGGACATCGCCGGTGCTGCGCGGTCTTTGGGTGCTCGACAACTTGCTGGGAGACCCGCCGCCGGACCCGCCCGCCAACGTTCCCGAACTCGATGAAAAGACCGTCGGCAAGGTGGCTTCGCTGCGGCAGGAACTCGAAAAACATCGCGCGGATCCGAGCTGCGCCGTCTGCCACGACAGCATGGATCCGCTCGGATTCGGTCTCGAGAACTACAACGCCATCGGCGCCTGGAGAACGGCCGACGGGAATTTCCCCATTGACGCCTCGGGGGAGCTGCCCGGCGGTATTCGTTTCAACGGCCCGGCTGAGCTGAAATCGGTTCTCTATGAGCGTGGGGACCAGTTCGCGCGAAACCTGGCCGAAAAAATGCTCACCTACGCGCTAGGGAGGGGCCTGGAGCGCTATGATGAACCTGTAACCGACCAGATTCGTAACGGCATGTCCGAAGACGGCTATAGCTTTTCCAGTCTGCTGCTGGGAATCGTCGAAAGCACGCCGTTTCGAATGCGGCGCGCGGAAGGAACCGCGAGGTGAAGTTGAGGTAAAGTTAACGCAGGAGGGAAGTGGGTCATGACTGGTAAACATCTTTCTCGCCGGGCGGTGCTGCGCGGGCTGGGGACGTCGATCGCGCTGCCGTTTCTCGATTCGATGGTTCCCGCGTTTGCGGCATCCAGGCGGTTGATCGAGAAAACTCCGCGGCGCATGGCATTCGTCTATATCCCCAACGGCGCGATCATGCAAGATTGGACGCCCGAGAAGACCGGCGCGGACTACGATTTCAAATCCATCCTGCAGCCGCTCGAACCCTTCCGCGACGATCTGTCGGTTTTGTCCGGATTGGCGCAACGCAACGGATACGCGCTCGGTGACGGACCGGGTGACCACGCGCGCGCGGCGTCCACTTTTCTGACCGGTGTCCACCCCAAGAAAACAGATGGAGCGGATATCCATGTCGGCATTTCCGTCGATCAGGTTGCCGCTCTGAAAATAGGCCACAAAACACGCTTTGCTTCCCTCGAGCTGGGAACCGAGCCGGGTCGCCTAGCGGGAAACTGTGATTCCGGCTATAGCTGTGCCTATTCGAACAGCATCTCCTGGCGCTCGCCGACTACTCCGAACCCGCCGGAAATCAATCCCCGGCTTGTGTTCGAACGACTGTTCGGGAACATCCGAACCGGCGAAACGCCCAAGGCCCGAGCGAAACGTCTTCGCCAAGATGAGTCGATTCTGGATTTCGTCCAGCAAGATACGAAGAATCTGCAGCGGACTCTGGGAGCGGCCGATCGCCGCAAGCTGGACGAGTACCTCGACGGCATCCGCGAAATCGAGCGCCGCATTTCCGCCGATGAAAACCAAAGCGCCCAATTGCCTCCGGATCTGGAGAAGCCGGCGGGCATTCCGGTCGAATTCACCGATCACATGAAAATCATGTTCGACTTGATGACGGTCGCTCTACAGACGGACATGACGCGAGTCGTGACCTTCATGATCGGCCGCGAGGGCAGCAACCGCACCTATCGCGAAATTGGGGTCCCGGACCCGCACCACGGCTTGACGCATCACCGCGACGACCAGGAAAAGATCGACAAGATTCGCAAGATCAATCGATTCCATGCTCAGCAGTTCTCCTACCTCCTGGAAAAGATGCGATCCGTTTCGGACGGCGACCGAACCCTGCTCGACAATTCAATGGTTGTCTACGGTTCGAGCCTGGGTGATGGCAATCGTCACACCCACCACGACCTTCCCGTACTGCTGGCGGGCAAGGCAGGGGGGACGGTGAAGGCCGGCCGTCACCTGGTCTACCCGGAGAACACGCCGCTCAACAACCTCTTCCTTTCGGCTCTGGATCGCCTCGACATTCCCACGGAGACGCTGGGCGATTCGACCGGCAAGCTGGAACACCTCTCCGGGCTGGGGTAGCCGATTCAGAGCCCGAGGAAGTTTCAGAGATGGGATGAGAAGGCTGGCCGCTGAGAGCCGCGAGCGCTAAGCTCTCGGCAGCAGCACAAACTTCGCGTAAGAGAGTGCCGCGGGTTTTTTCTCAAAGGAGGCGGCCAGCCATGAAAAAGAATAGCAGACAGCAACAGACCAAATCACAGCAGACGAACCAGCAGCCGGCAGCAAGCCGGCAGCACACCAAACAGCCGCCCCAACAGCCGCCGCCCAAACCCCAGCCGAGAGCTTAGCGCTCGCGGCTCTCAGCGGCCAGCCTTCTCATGCCATCTCTGACCGCGGACACTGTCGGCGCTCCGCGGTAGCGAAAAATTTCCGTAACTCGGGGGACGGAAAGACGAATAAGAACAATAGTGCGAAGCCTTTCTAGCAGGGCGGAATGGATTTCTCGACTGCGGCCGTTTTCAGGGAGGTATTGATGCCGCGGTTTCTCGTCTTGTTTCTTCTTTCGGCGCTGCTGGCGCCGGCGCAGCAATTCAGCAAGGGCAATTGGCGAACGGATAGGTCCAAGAAGTCAATCGATCTCAGAGAACTGAAGCTTGGAGGCCCCCCCAAGGACGGGATTCCGGCTATCCGAGAGCCAAAGTTTGTTTCCACCAAAGATGCCGCATCTTGGGTCGGCGGCGGCGAACCCGTCATTGTCGTCAATCTGGAGGGCGACGCTCGCGCCTACCCGTTGCAGGTTCTGATTTGGCATGAGATGGTGACCGGCCAAATCGGCGGCGTGCCTCTTCTGGTGACCTACTGTCCTCTATGCAACAGCTCGATCGCTTTCGATCGCCGCGTTGATGGGAAGGTGTATGACTTCGGCGTTTCGGGCATGCTGCGGCACAGCGACATGATCATGTTTGACCGTCAAACCGATTCGCTTTGGCAGCAGCTCACGGGCGAGGCCGTGGTCGGCGCCTTGACGGGGAAGAGGCTCGAGGTTGTAACGAGTCAAGTGGTGGACTTTGCTTCGTTCGCCAATAGTTTCCCCGGCGGCAAGGTGCTCAGTAAAACCACCGGTCACAACCGGCCCTACGGCACGAGTCCCTATGCGGGTTACGAGCAGTCGGGGCGCACGATGTTTCCTGTTCCGCTGAAGCGTCCGATCGGCCCGCCGCTGGAAAGGGTTGTCTCGTTCACATTGGAGGGTAAGAGCCGCGCCTACACCTTCGGGAGGTTACGGCGATCGGGAGTTATCGGCGGGAAGATCAAGAAAACCCGTTACGTGGTTTTTTACGATGGGGCCGCGGTGAGCGCAATGGACCAAAAGAGTATTGCCGGCTCCCGGCAGGCCGGCTCCGCCGGCGTGTTTTCTTCCGAACTGGACGGGAACGTGCTGACGTTCCGCCGCAAGGGCGGCAAGATCGTGGACAAAGCGACCGGCAGCACCTGGAATGTCCTGGGAATGGCGACGGAAGGGGCATTGGCCGGCAAGCGACTGAAACCGATCCAGCACGGTGTCTTCTACGCCTTTGCCTGGATGGCTTTCGTGCCCGAAACTGATCTGATCGGTGTTCCGGTTCAGCGTTCGGACGTGGGGGTTGGCAGTCAGCGTGGCGGAATCGGAGGAGCGCCCGCCGCGGGCGCCGGGCCGGTGGAGCCGCGGTAGGCCGCCAATGGGTCCGAATGCTTTCCTAGCCTGCATTTCCCACCACCTGGCGTGACGAGCTGCCTGAGAGGCGCCTCAGTACGAGGCGCGTTCGGCTTGACGCCAACCCCGCTGAATCAAAGACACATACTTGACGGTAGGTCGAAAACGGTCGGCAAGTGCAAACAAGGACTGCCGGGCCTCTCGCCTGCCTCGCCCGTCAGGCGCTGAGAAACCCGGGCTCACAAACTCGGTCACGGATTTTTGATAAGATTATTCCCTTTGTTTTCAACAGTTTTCTCCAGGAAGCGCCAGGCCGTCCGAGACCGGCTTGCTATCCTAAAAACAGGGAAACCCAGCGATGAATCATTTTCCATGTGGAGTTGGCCGGCAGGCGATCCAGGCCCCCCGCCCGGCAAAAACCCCGATATCCTCTCATACACTCGCAAATCCTCTCATTGAAAAAATGAACCGCTTATAAATCAACAACTTGCGCCAAAACAGCTCAAGTCCGTTGAGACTCTTTTGCTAGCGAATACGAGGACGATGACCGCAAAAAAGACCAAAGGGCGAACATTGAGGAAAATCCGTTTGATCGCGGGATGAAACAGGATCGCCTCCAGAATGCCCTAAAAGTTGCGCCCGCGTGATTCCGCTGTAGGCCTCACTGGCGCGCCCGAGGTGCGCCAGCAGACTGGCATGGACCGACCCGGCGATGCCGCTGCCGGGGTTCAGATCGAGGGTCTTCCGGCGTCCCCGTCCACCAGGTACTGGCACTAGTGGATTCCGAAGCTTAAGATTAAGTGTAATCTGTTGGTAATACTACGGATACAGAATAGACCCCGCCCGAAAACCGCATGCTGTCCTGGAGAACATGAAGCATGTCGGGGCAAGCTGACTCACTAGACGTGCAGACTCCTCCCTCCAGTCGGGATCCAGTATCGAAACCAGCCGTTCGGGTGGTAGAGACGCGTGCGCCGCGGTCTGTTCTTGGTGAACCCATCTACTGGTGGGTCCTGGTGTTCATCTTCTCTTTGTTCCTGGCGGTGGCAGCGCATCACGATGGAAAGGAAAATCTGCTTTCGGGCGCAAATGATTTCGCGCCGTTCTACGCCGCGGCGACCCTGGCCGGAACACCGGACATTTACAACCCGGACAAGATCCATGGGATCATCACGAGGGCGCTGGGGGGAAGCAGTGACACATTGCGATTCATTAGAATGCCGTTTCACGCAGCCATTCTGTCGCCTTTAAGCTGGTTCTCCTACCGCACGGCCTACGCCATTTATCTTGCCTTGCAGGTGGGGGTCGTGATCGCTTTCGTGGTTCTTTGGCGTATTCCGTCGCGCACGTATGCGGTGATTTTCACGCTGCTCTCGTTGCCGGTGTTTTTCTCCCTGGTGACAGGCCAGGATACGCTCTTCTTGCTGTTATGGATAGCGCTGGCGGTTCGCTGCCAGGAGCAAGGGAAACCATTTACGGCGGGTGTTTTCTTTTCCTTCTGCGCCATGAAGTTTCATCTCTTCATGCTTTTGCCGCTGCTGTTTATTGGCCAGCGCCGCTGGCGCATGTTTGGCGGCGCTGCCTCGGGCGGCCTCGTCTTGATAGCCATCTCATTTCTAGCCGCCGGAGCCCGCTGGCCGCTCGATTATTTCGCCACCCTGACCAATCCGGCGAGCAATCCGGCTCCGGCTCTGATGGTCAACCTGCACGGTTTGTTCCATGGAGTCAGCGGAGGCTCGGTGATCGAGCTGGTTTCCTGCCTGGCGGTCGCGGCTGCCGTTTGGCTGGTCATGAAGAAGGCAACGTTTTTGGAAGGTTTGGCTATCGTGCTGGTCGGGGGCTTGCTGACCAGCTATCACACCTACACGGGCGATTGTGTCCTGCTTGTACCGGCCTGCTCGATCATCGTTTCGTCGATGGCGGACCACTGGACGGTACCCTGGGCGGCATTGGCGTTATTCCCGGCTCTTTACGTGATTCTTGTCGGCGCCACCTGGGCCTACGGGGTCCAGGCCGTTATCATCCTGCTGTTCTGCACCTCAGCCGCGCACCTGCTTCGCAGACCTTCACAACCGGCTGTCGTCCTGGCAATGGAATGAAGTGTACAGGATCAGGCCACCCCCCGGGCTGATTCCCCGCGGCCGTTTTTCGGCCAGCCCATTCGTAACCGCGCGGTTCACAGTCAACGGTTCACGGTTCAGCAGTTGCGAACCCACGGTTCACGGCCTGCAACTCACCGTCCATCATCCCGTGCGCCGATTTTTCAAATAGGTGTCCCGATTTCCCTTGGATTCGAAAAAGAAGGGCTTGCCGTCGATGATTTCCTTGAAGGCGGATCGCTCGTCGATGTAAGTCCCCGAGACGGGGTCGCGAACCAGCCGATTAGCGGGTCCCCCGCTCGAACCGGCAGCCGGCGCCTTGGCATCGCCTCGGGCGCCCTGGCCGTCCTCGTCCCTGGAGAGCCCCAGCGTCTTGAACACGGCGCGGGAAATGTCCCGCACAAGCCAGCGGACCAGCGCTAGCCCGATCATGATAAAAATCAGGATGAGCAGGTTTCTAATCATCGGACGAATAAAAAGGGCGTCGGCCGAAGCCGGCGCCCCTGGAGTATGAGCAGACTGCAAATCCCAACCTAAGAGGAGGATTTCTTTCTGGGGCGCCGCTTCTTCCGGGTCTTCTTCGAAGGATCCTCGTAGGAGGTTTCCACCTGAACTTTTAACCCCTGGACCATTCCCTGAGCGCTCGGCGCGTAGGGGCCGCTGGGCTCGAGTTCAATATATTTCTCAAACGCCGCAATCGTGCCTGGAGCCGGCACCACACTGCCGTCCGCCTTGGTCTCGGCCATGCCGACAAGACCCATGCCAAGCTGGTAGTAGGCGTTGGCATAGTTCGGATCCGTCTCGGTGGCGCTGCGGAACGCGTCGATGGCGCCCTGCGTGTTGCCGGTGTTCACCATCACCGCCCCGAGATTGAAATAGTACTTGCCGCCGTTGACCGGGTCCAGCAGGGCCGCCTCGGCGAACTTCAATTTGCCCTCTTCTTCTTTCCCCGCCCGGACGAGCACAACACCTAAATTGTTGTGGTAGGAAGCGTTGGTAGGGTCGATCTCGATGGCCTTGTGGTAGGAGGCAATGGCGTCTCCGTACAACTTTGTCCGGTCCGCCCCGGTCTTCCTGCGAGCGAACTGGGACTGGGCCTCACCAAGATTCGCCCAAACGACGTGCTGGTTGGGGTCGATCTCAGACGCCTTGGTGAGACTCTCGACCGCTACAGGGATATTGTTCGTTTTGAGGGCAACCATCCCCGCGCCGAATGTATCGTTCAGAGCATTATTCGAGCTGATCTGCTGCTGTTGCTTCTTGAGGGCCTCTTCGTATTTCTTGCGCTCTTCCGGAGACATGGCCGCGAGATCCTTTTGCGTGGGTCCGCTCTTGGACCGCTGCGCGGTTTTGGCAAGGTCAAAGTCAATGTTGAAGGGATCACCCATACGGACTCTGAGTCCCGTCGCACGGTCGACCACCTGGCCGTTGACTTCCACACGGACGTTGTATCTTCCAAGCGGAAGACCGGCATGGAAAAAATTGCCTTTCTTCTTTGTCTTGACTTTGTAGTTGCCCCGCACATCTACGCGCTCGATCACGACCAAAGCCCCCTGCAGTGGCTGGCCATCCACACCGATTACTTTTCCGGAGACCGAACCGGTTTGTCCAAGACAAAGACCGGCGCTCGCCAACAGACCGACCAAAATCAAGCCGACTCTCAAATGTTTCAATGACATGCTCTCACTCCTTGAACGATGCTGCCTAGACCTCATAAGGATACACTATCCGGCGCTCAAACACCAACTTGCCATCGTCCGTAATATACCAAATCCGGCCGTGCATCTTTCGGCATCCAGGACCTCTGCTGGAAGCGGCAAATATTAGACCGGCACACCCGAGCCCCGAACGGCATAGCGTATCGGATCCCGCATCCCCGCCTGCTCAAATGCCCGCAGCCGCAGGACGCAACTGTCGCAGCTCCCGCAGGCAGCGTCCGCCGACCGATAGCATGACCATGTCAGATGCAGTGGTGCATTCAACCCGGCACCCTGAGCAATGATCTCAGCTTTCGAAAGTCCGATCAACGGGGTGCTAATCTCTATCGACGTTTCGGGGCGGGTACCCGTTTCGATAACTCTATTGAATGCTTCGTAATAGGCGGGCCTGCAGTCCGGGTATCCGGAGCTATCCTGTTCGACGGCGCCGATGAAGATCACACCTGCCCCGAGCACTTCCGCCCATGACACGGCGGCCGCCAAGAAGTGAGCGTTGCGGAAAGGAACATAGGTGACGGGAATCTCGCCCTGCCGGGCGGCAACCAGATCAGCGTCGGGAACTTCGACAGAGCTGTCCGTCAGCGCGGAGCCGCCGATCGCCGCCATGTAGCGCTGGTCAATGTGCAGCTGTCGCTCCGCTCCCAAGAACCGGGCAATTTCCTCAAACGCCCGCCTTTCCCTTTTCTCGGTGCGCTGGCCATAGGAACTGTGCAGAACCGCCAGACCGTGGCTGCGCGCCGCGAGGGTAGCGGTGACGCAACTATCCATGCCGCCACTGAGAAGCACGACAGCGAGTGGCCGCTCGTTTTCACGGGGGTTTTCCGGCACCATCGTCTCCATCACCACGTTTTCGCCACCACCACGTTTCCAACACCATCATGATAAGAGGTCGCCGGCCAGGAACTGAAATCCCGCTGAAACCGCACAGGCCCCCATGCTAACGCCTGGGGCTCTGATTCTGCTAACCGAACTTTCTGCTGTGTTTGGCAAGGAACGCACGTGTCTCCGCCGGACCGCTATTATGGCCGAGGAGGTTCCACGCGCATGAATTCCCGACTGAGCACCCTTCACCGCCCGGCTCTCTTACTGGGACTGGCGGTACTGATCTGGTATGCCTTTGGGCGTCTTGACGCTGGTCCCGCCGCGCCCGAATTCGTGCCCCAGGAAGGCATCGGGTCACGGTTTCCATTGTCGATGAAACCACCGGCGGGTCCCTGCCCGCACGGATCTCCTTTACGGACGCGGCAGGGGTCTACCATCCGCCTCTAGGACGGCCTTGGGCCATGCCAAGCCGGCCCACCGGCGGCAATCTGCTGCTCCCCGACGGAAGCCGATACGCCTATGTCGACGGACCCTTCCAGATCAATCTGCCGCCAGGAACGGTGAACGTCGAAGCCGTGCACGGTTTTGAGTACGAAGTGCATCGATCCATGTTTGACCCGTCGAGGTTTGACCCGTCAAAGACCGAAGCCGGCCGCCTCACCGTTCCGCTCAAGCGCTGGATTGACATGGAGAGCCGTGGCTGGTATCCCGGCGACACGCATGTGCATTTCCCCAACCCGGCGGCGGCGAAGCTGGAAATGAAAGGCGAGGGGCTGCGGGTGACCAACCTGCTGGCGCTAAAAGGCGGTGTCGGCAACGGCCAGCGTAGCGGGGACGGGACTTTTTGGAACGTGGAGCACTTTCTGGGCAAGCTGAGTCCGCTCTCCGATGAGCGACATCTGATCTATACCAATGAAGAGTTCCGCAACCATTTCTTGGGTCACCTCATCTTCCTTAACTTGAAGAAATTGGTCTGGCCTATTAGTACCGGTGAACTGCCCGAAAACGGCTGGGGCGGCTACGCTCTACCCACGCACGCTGACGCCGCGGAGTCGGCGCGGAGCCAGGGAGGCGTGGGGATCTGGGCTCACTTCCCCTACCCCAATGGGGAATGTCCGGTGGACGTGGCGCTGGGAAAGATCGACGCCTTCGACATTCTGACCACGGGCGATCCCTTTGAGCTGCATCCGACCCTGCGGCGCATCTACAAGATGTATGGGCCGAAGGTCTACGACATGGCGCCGATTGACGTTTATTACGCCTATCTGAATTGCGGGTTCCGCGTGAGCGCCTCCTCGGGGTCGGACAAAATGAGCCCGGCCGTGCCGATGGGCAGCGCGCGGGTCTACGTGAAAACCGGTTCCAAGGTGGACTACCCAAGCTGGGTGGAGGGTATCCGCAAAGGAAACACGTTTATTTCGACGGCTCCGCTGATCGAGATCGACGTGGACGGGCGCGGCCCGGGAGACGATATCCGCGTCTCGAAGGCCTCGATCGGCAACGGCGGCTATGAAGTGTCGGTCCGCGCCAAATCCGAGTCACGGATGCCCTACGAACGGCTGGAGATCATCCACAACGGGAAAGTCGTGGCGTCCGCCGAACCGAAGGGCCGGCACTACACCGCGGAACTCACTCAAACGGTCAAACTGGATCGCAGCGGCTGGGTAGCGGCTCGCTGCTACGGACGAGAAATGCTGGCTTACGGCGGGCCTCCCGGGCATTGGTTCCGCATGCCGGTGTTCGCCCACACGAACCCGGTCTATGTCAGCCTCGAAGGCCTTCCTGCGGATCCCGGAGAAGCCCCGGCGCTTTTCTTGGATCAGATCGATTATCTGAAGGACTACGTTCAGCATCGCGGCATCTATCCCGGCGAGCAGGCGAAACAGAGAGTCCTGGATCAGATCGAGCAGGCTGCCGGCATCTACCGATCCCTCGACAGCCCCTGACATCAAGGGGCTGTGAAAAAATTGGGGACCGCTTACTTCGCTCCGACGGCTCAAATCCGTGGCAGCTTTGGCCGATCAGGTTAGTAGGCATGTCCGCCATCCAAACGGGCGGGACTCAAGAGACGTAATCCCCGGACATGACAAGACAACTTCGATTCTTAGTCGTCGACGATGAACCGACAAGCCGCGCACAGATAAAGAAAATGCTGGAAGGATACGGTGAGATTGATGCAGCTGAGGGAGGCGTCGAAGCAGTGATGCTATTCCGTAAGGCTGTGACCGAAAAGACGCCATATCACCTCATCACCCTGGACATGAACATGCCTACGATGGATGGCACGGTGGTTCTTGAATGCATACGGGGGCTTGAAGTCGTTCACCACTCCATACCGAAAGCTAAAGTGCTGATGGTCACGGGCGTGAACCAGCTTGCGATGATCAAGAACACGATTCGCGTGGGAGCCGAGGGCTATCTCCTGAAACCAATTGAGCACGCGTTGCTGGAAGCAAAGGTACGGGAACTATTCAACCTGAATTATGCACAGATTCACTTTGCGAGTGTGGCTGCGTTCGTAGCGGGTTGGCGGTCGTCGTGAGGTGGTAGTGGTAGCTCGGCAACTGGCCTTTTGACTTCTCCGTGTCCGGTTTCCCTTCCCGCCCAGAATCCGCGTCGTCAAAACCTCGCTCGGAAGTGACGTGTTTCCAGTGTGTTACGGCTAGTGCATAAAATTTTATGCATAGCGCATAGCCAGGCTCTCAGATCAGCGCCCTCCCGACCACCGGCAGCAAGCCGCCGTAGGGAGTCGGCTTCCTGCCGCGGAAGTGGTAAGGCGTCGAAGCCCCGATTTTATTGGGCCGCGAGGCCGTCACGGCTGGGCCTTGTTGGACGGGCCTTTGGGAGCTATGCTGTTTTCGTCTGGTAACCATGTGGGTGACCTCCTTGGGGTTGGCTGGCGAAGCTGGGATCTTTGCCAGCCTACCTTTTTACCCCATGTTTTCGGGGGTCCCCAATGGTCCCTTGCGGCTCAGCCCTCCTCAGGTCCACGCCGCAGTGCATAATTCAGGTTCAATATGCCGTTGACAGTCGATCAAAAAGGCAGACTCACCTACCGCTCAAAGCGGCCGGAGACGGCAGAGAATACGTAAGATAGCAGGCAATGCTAGTATGAGATTAGTTTCTCTTTTTTAAATCAATCATTCCTGGAGAGCTTGCTCGCACCAGGGCAACGCCCGATCGTTTTCTCGTCTCGTTCAGTCACAGCAGTTTAAAAGTGCTTTTGCGCCTGAGAGGAGGCATGACCTATGAGACTCACGCTAATAGCCATCTTCAGCTTCTTGGCTCCGGCGACGGCAGGACTCGCCGACCTTAGGCCGGTCCCCCGCCTTGTTCCGAGCGCCGAGTCGGGACAGGCAAGCTGGTACGGCCCGGGGTTCCACGGAAGGCGGACCGCCAGCGGTGAGATCTACGACATGTATGATCTGACCGCGGCGCATCGGGCATTGCCGTTTGGAACGACTCTTCGAGTGACGGATCTGGTAAGCGGACGTTCCGTGATCGTTCGCATCAACGACCGCGGCCCGTTCATCGGACGCAGAGTTCTGGATCTGAGTTATGCTGCGGCGGAGCAGCTCGGCATACTTCATGACGGATTGGCGCGGGTGAGAGTCGAACCGCTGAAAAAGCCGCTTCTTCGTTTTTCGATTTACCGAACTGCCCAGGACAACCGCAAGCCTAACCCGTCCTCGTGACAGACCGCGGACAATTGAAAGGGGAATATCGGTGCGCTGAAGGCGACGTTGGCGATGTTAGAATAACGTTGCGCGATGGACGCCCCTCTGCTATCGGTTGTGATCCCAGTCCACAATGAGGAAAAGACCATCCTGCCCCTTTACGACCGGCTCGTTGCCGTGCTCGATCGGCTAGGCCGGCCGTTTGAAATTCTTTTCGTCGACGACTGCTCCACCGACACCAGCCGCCAGCTTCTCGGCAGTCTCGTCGAGCACGACGACCGCTTGCAAGCCGTGCTTTTGCGCCGAAACTTTGGCCAGACGGCCGCGCTCGCGGCGGGGTTCGCCCTGGCCGAGGGCGAAGTTGTCGTAGCGATGGACGCGGACCTCCAGCACGCCCCGGAAGACATTCCGGCTCTGCTCGCAAAAGTGGACGAAGGGTATGACATTGTCAGCGGCTGGCGAAAGGAGAGGGTTGACAACTTGCTGACCCGGCGGCTGCCGTCACGCCTGGCCAACGCGCTCATCGCAAGAGTCTCCGGAGTCGATCTGCACGATTTCGGTACGACGTTTAAAGCCTACCGGAGAGATGTACTCAAGAGTATCCGCCTCTATGGCGAGCTCCATCGCTTCATACCCGCGCTGGCGAGCATTGAGGGAGCGCGAATTACCGAGGCGCCGATCCAAAACGTAGCCCGTACCGAAGGCAAATCCCATTACGGGCTGGGACGGACATTCCGCGTTCTTTTCGACCTCGTCACGATTCGCTTTCTGGCCCGGTATCTCACAAGGCCAATGCATTTCTTCGGATCGATCGGGTTGCTTTGCGGCGGTCTCGGTACATTGATTTTCATAGGGCTGCTTGTCCAAAAACTGCGCGGGATTCACATCATGGTCGAGCATGGCCCGCTGCTGATCGCGGGCGGCATCTTGGCCCTGAGCGGTCTCCAGATGGTTTGCACGGGGCTGATCGGCGAAATCTTGATGCGGACTTATTTTGAAAGCCAGGATCGGCCTATCTATGCCGTTCGCGAGATATTGAAAGGCCGAAAGACGAAGAGCCCCGTTTGAAATTCCTGTCCGAATTGCGCTCGCGAATGACGAAAAACAACGTAGCACGATTGATGCCCATCGTGGCACTGAAATATCATTGACGATATCATATCATTAGTGATATCATCAATAGTATACGGCTTGTTCTTGACACGAACGTTGTTGTGGCGGCGATGCGGAGCCCTGGTGGCGCTTCGGCAGCATTGCTCCGGGCAGTTCGGCACAGCGAGAGTGTCCCACTGGTCAGCGTCGCGCTCATGCTGGAGTACGAGTCGGTATGTGGCCGCGCGGCTCACGTTCTAGCGTCGGGGCTGACCTCACGGGAAATTCGAGTCTACTTGGACGCACTAGCTTTTTTGGCTGAACCAGTGGAGATTCACTATCGGTGGAGGCCGCAGCTTCGCGATGCGGGAGACGAAATGGTACTGGAAACAGCGGTAAATGGGAGCGCGGATGCCCTGGTGACTTTCAACCGCCGCGACTTTGAGAATGCCGCTTCTCAATTCGGGATTGAGGTGTTGGCGCCCGCCGATGCCCTAGGGAGGATCACCACATGAAGACGCGTACGGGTGCTTATCCGCTGCGCCTGCCCCTCTCGCTCAAAGCGGCCGTGGAGAAGCTAAGCAAGCAGGACGGCACGAGCATCAATCAGTTCGTGGTGATGGCGGTAGCTGAGAAAGTGTCGGCGCTCGAGACGGTCGATTTCTTCGCCGAGCGAAAGTCGCGCGCCGACATGAAGGCGTTCGGCCGGATCATGACCCGTGAAGGAGGCGAGCCTCCCCAGCCGGGCGACGAGCTGCCTTAGGCAAATACCCGCGGGGGCGCTTAAGACGTGAACTTCTCCGGGTCCGGTTAGTGTAGTCTGTTCGAGAAGAGGGCAGCGGCTGTACGGGCGATAGAGAGCGTGGCCGCTCGTTTCTCGAACTGACGAAATTCGCATGAGCCAGCCCGATCTAGCGGTTGTGAATCTTCGCAAGGAGTATCCAACTCCGGGCGATCCGCTGGTGATCATCCGCGACGTATCTTTCTCGCTGAACCGGGGCGATGCTCTGGCGATCATGGGCCCGTCGGGATCCGGGAAGAGCACGCTGCTCTACATCATCGGAGCACTGGAGCCGCCGACCAGCGGAACCGTCAGCGTCAATGGCCAGGATCCGTTTTCCTTGGACGGAGCCGGCGTGGCCGCGTTTCGCAACCGGCAGGTCGGATTCGTGTTCCAAGATCACCATCTTCTGCCGCAGTGCTCGGCGCTCGAAAACGTTCTGATCCCGACCATGGCGGCAGCTCCGGCTGACACAGGCGAAGATGCAGGGCAACGGGCTCGCCAGCTACTGGAGAGGGTTGGACTAGGGGGCCGGCTGGACCATCGCCCGGCGGAGCTTTCCGGGGGGGAGCGGCAACGCGTCGCCATCGCGCGCGCGCTGATCAATCAGCCGCCGCTGGTTCTCGCGGACGAGCCCACCGGCAACCTCGACCGGCGCACCGCGGAAACAGTAGCTGATTTGCTTCTGGAGCTTTACCAGGAGGAAAACGCCATGCTGGTGCTGGTCACCCACAGCTTGGAACTCGCCGAGCGCTTTCCGCATCGGGCTGAGCTTTTAGACGGCGGGCTGGTGATGGAAACTGGGTCAGCGACACATTCCGGCTGAATGCTCCGGGGAGAGTTGGGTTTTCTTGCGCTTGACCGCGGGCTTCCGCCCGCGGCTCTGCTGCTGCTTTCCGAATCTTTGGCTATGTTTCGCGGGGATTCAACAATAGCCGCGACGATGGCCTTGCTTGCCGCATTCGTCGTACAAACGCTAGGCTAAGTCTCTGTCGAAACGCACGAAGAAACGATCCCGGCCCTCACGGGACCCAGGGCAGCCTGTCCCCTCGCCGGTCGGGGATCAGAACGCAGACGAAGAACCTTCTCGTCGTTGGCGAATCGCCCTGGCGGCTGTGTGCGCCGTTTTCCTGCTGGGGATCTTTAGCACCGAAATCGCCGACACTGATTTTTGGTGGCACCTGAAGACCGGCCAGTACGTTTTCGAACATCACAAACTCCCGGTTCCCGACCCTTTTTCCTATACGTCGGATCTAGGAGACCCCTCCTACCCCGGCGAGGAAAATGTCCGCTACTTCAACCTGACCCACGAATGGCTGGCCCAGCTTGCGTGGTACGTCATCTATGCCATTGGAGGGTTTCCGGCAGTGGTGATCTGGAAGGCGCTGCTTCTGGCAAGCGTCTGCGGCGCGGCGGGTTTCTTGGCGGCTCGGCGGTCAGCGAACTTCCACGTCGGTATCGTGGCTTCGCTAATCGGAGTGCCGATCCTGGGGCTGTTCGCGGTGGACCGCCCGGCACTGGTTTCCTTCGTGCTGGTGGCCGCCTTCGTGCTGATCCTCGATGGCTACAGTGAAGGCGGGCGGCCGGCGTGGCTATGGCTGCTGGTCCCGCTGCAGTGGATTTGGGCCAACTCGCATGGAGGGTTCTTTCTCGGCTGGGTGGTGCTGGGATCGTATGCGGCGAGCGGCTGGTCTCTGCCGGCTGAACGCCGCAAGAGCCTGTGGATTGTGGCGGCGTTGTCTGTTCTGGCTAGCGGCTTGAATCCAAGCGGATTCCGGGTATTCGAGATTCTGCTCGCCTACCGCCAAAGCTTCCTGACGAGAACCCTGATCGAATGGAAGCAGCCGTTCCTGTGGGGGCCACCCTACACCTACAACCTGCTGTTGTATTCGACCGCCGCCGGGTTGGTTCTCGCATGGAAAAAACTTCGGTTGTCGGATGCTTTGCTCTTTTTGGCATTCGGAGCCGCGTCACTGATGGCATTTCGTAATGTCGGATTCATCGCATTTCTAGCACCGGTCTTGCTGGCCGCCTACGCCTGGCCGCTGCTCGCGAAACTAGCGGATGGAAGTTCCTTACGATTGCCGGCCAAAGCACTTGACATCGGTTTCTTGTTGGGTCTCGGCGCCCTTTGCCTGCAGCAAGGTTGGGCCGGGAATCTATATCAGATGCGCTTGGCGGAATGGAGATTTCCGGTGGGAGCCGCGAATTTCCTCAAAGAAAATCAGGTCTCGGCTCCGATCTTTAACACCTATGAATACGGTGGCTACTTGTTGTGGAGCCTGTGGCCCGGGCAGCGAACATTCATTGACGGCAGGGCCTTGAACGAATCGGTTTACAACGACTACCGCAAGATCCTCTACAGCCAAGGCAGCTCGGCGCAACAGAGCGGGCGAGCGCGCGGAGAACTTCTTGACCGCTACGGGGTCGAAATCGTCGTGACCAACGCTTTCGAGTTTGTCACGGGAGCCGCCTACCCCATAGCGTTGGCCCTGGGGCATGCTTCTGAAACTGATTGGCGGCTCGTCTACCAGGACGCTCAAGCCCTGGTGTACGCTCATGATGTCCCGGAAAACCGAGCTCTCATCGAAAAGCACGCGATTAGCAAGACCCGGGTGGGAGATCATCTCGAGAGTGCCTGCCGCGCCTATATCGAGCATGACCCTGAGCTGCCGAATTGCGCGCGCACGCTAAGCCAAATCTTTTTGAGGGCCGGAGAGCGAGATCGCGCAAGGGAGGCGCTGGCGCTTTACTTGGACAACATCGATTACCCGGACGCCGACGCTCAAAGGATCTATCGCAGCCTGTCGGGAAACCGCAGGTAGCGGAAACCCCGTAATGCGATCTCGATAAATCGGTCGAGACGCGCCTCTCTCGCAGCGGGTTTACCGCCGGGGCTTTAAGGAGAATTCCGCTGGACTACGTTTAGGCTGGCACATCGCTCTTAGGAACTTGCTCGGCGTCCATGAAGTGGTAGCCGATCATATGTTAAATGATGAGTCCGTGTAAGGATCCTCGTTGCAGTAGTAGAGGTTGTCGACGACGGCGCAGAAATCGGTCAGCTCCATCCAGAACAGCCCACCCTTCTGTTCCTTGGGCGTTAGTGGGTACGGACCAGTGTTGTCGACGTACATCCTTCCGTATTGTCCCCAAGGGTTGGCCACTTTGAGGTACTTCCTTCGCGCCATGACGTTCTCGGCGAAGGTATCGAGGACCGCGTAGGCGTGCCCGCCGACTATGCCTCGAGACATGCTCTCGCCCCCCGAGTGGCCGATTCCCCCTTGCGGCCCCACATCTTTCGCAGTACCGCAACAGACGAGCTTGCCGCTGGCTAGTTTACCCTTGATCGTATTGAAAGCCCCGAGCGCACCGTCGGAATAGCTTCCGGTACCGGAAGCGCCGGAGAATATATCGAGAATATTATTCTGTCGGGCGTAATCGGCCAGGATCATGCTCACATCTCGTGGCAGGCCGGTGATGCCGGGCGAGTTCATGAGTTGGAAGAACGTGTTGTAATCGAAGGTCCAGCTCAGGAGGACGCTTTTCCTTGCCTTGAGACCCCTGACGATGGCCTGCCAGCTCTGGACCGAAACGCCTCTCCAGCCGAAGATGCCATTCAGTGCGTCGCGCTGATCCTTGCCGGGGAAGTTCCACATCCCCGTGGAGAAAAGCATTTTTAAGTGGTCTACGGCGGCCGAGTTGCCGTGCTGCCGGCCCATGTTGTTGAGGTTAGGGGAACTCACCTTTGTGATATTGACGCCCAGAAGCATCCGAAATGCATTTATGGACTGGCCCCCCTCGATGTTCTTGTAGTTCGGGCTGGCAGAATCGCAAACTTTATGGTCGGGTTTCTGCATGCAGCAGGCGGCCTTCTCGAGCATCGCCGGCCAGAGGCCCGTCTTGGAGAGTCCCGACGCGTGAATCTTGCCGGTCCCCAGATACCACCCGACGCTCTTCTCTAGACTCAGATAGCAGGGGCTGTAAGAGCCGTTGAATAAGCGCACGATCACCTTGCCGTTGCCGCAGTCGACCATCGTTTTCTTGATCAGGGCCGTCCCGTGCGGGTGGTACACGATGGCGACGAGTGCGGCCAGGTACCAGCAATCTCCGACACATTCCTGGTTGATATCTGAGATGTCGAGGGTCTTCTTCTTGAACAGGGATGAGCTGGACTTCGACTTCCAACTAGTGATCTTCCACTTGACGTGCTTCCCTACCTCCGAGCCTGCCCACTTGGGGGCACTCTTGTCCAAATTAGCGTTTTGAATTCGTAAGCCGGGGAGGCGGAACCTCTGTTAGGTTGGGATTGGGTTCAGGCCTATGAACCAACCCGCCCGAGGAGGCCCCGCCATGAGTCAAGTATGCAGTATTTTCTCTCAATTGTTAAAGCTGTTCCCGCGTTCGGAGTTTGAACAGGCCGTCCGCCAGCATCGCGGGGAGCGCCACGCCCGCGGCTTCACTTGCTGGGGACAGTTCGTCGCCATGCTGTTCTGCCAGCTCGGCCGCGCCCAGTCGTTGCGTGAGATTTGCGGCGGTCTGGCGGCCAGCGAAGGCAAGCTGCGGCACCTGGGCTTGTCCGCCGCACCGCCGCGCTCGACGCTGGCCTACGCCAACCGGCAACGCCCTTGGCAGATCTACGAAACGGTCTTTCATCAACTGCTGGCGAAGTGCCGCGGCGCGGCGCCGGGCCACAAGTTCCGTTTCAAAAACAAGCTGCTGAGTCTGGACGCCAGCGTCATCGATCTGTGCGCCTCGCTGTTTGATTGGGCCCAGTTCCAGCGCACCAAGGGCGCCGTCAAGCTCCATCTGGTACTCGATCACGACGGCTACCTGCCCAGCTTCTGCGTGGTCACCGACGCCAAGACGCCCGACCTGGCGCCGGCCCGCAAAATGTCGTTCGACCGCGGCACGATCGTGGTCTTCGACCGCGGTTACAACGACTACGACTGGTTCGCCGAGCTGAGCGAGCGGGGCGTTTTCTTTGTCACACGATTGAAACGCGGGGCCAACTACGAGGTTCTCGAACAGCGCCCGTTGCCGCGCCGTCCCGGAGGCGTGCGCCGCGACGAAGTGATCTTCTTTCCCTCGCTGGCCGCCAGCGGCTCCGAGGTGGTGTTCCGCCGCATCGAATACTTCGACGCCAAGCAGCAGCGCACGCTCGTGTTCTTGACGAATCACCTGGGGTTGGCGGCCGCAACGATTGCCGCCATTTATCAAGACCGCTGGCAAGTGGAGCTGTTTTTCAAGGCTCTCAAGCAGAACTTGCGGGTGAAGACCTTCGTGGGCACCTCGGCGAACGCGCTGAAGATCCAGATCTGGACGGCGCTGATCGCGATCTTGCTGCTGCGGTACTTAAAGCTGCGGGCGCGTTGGGGCTGGAGCTTGTCCAATCTGGTCGCTTTGTTGCGGCAGCAGTTGTTTGTGCACCGCGAATTGTTCGCCTGGCTGGACGAACCGTTTCACCCGCCGCCGGGCAGCGAACCCGAGTCGCCACAGCAATTATTACTGGCGGGAATGGAGGCCTAATTGGGACAGCAGCATGATTTCTATCTTGTTCAAACCGGCAACCTGGTTCCCAGATCGGCCTCCTGGCGGGGCTTTCTGGCGTGTTTTCAGCAGCCGAACCCGCTCCGCTCAGCTAATTTGGACAGCAGTGACTTGGGGTTGCCGACCTGCGAGACCTTGAAGATGTCGTCCACCTCGAGTGTGCCGTCAGTATCCCGGCTCTTGCCGAAGTACTTCTTTGCCATGTCGCCTCCCCCGCTTTGGGATCGTTGTTTTCCTTACCTTTGATCTGCGCCTTCGCGAACGCGCGCGGCGAGGGCGTGAAGTTGTCGGTCTTCTCCGACTTCACCCCGAATATGCCCAGGACGCCGTTGGCGGCCAAGGTAACCAGAATTTCCGATTTGGAACTCCCGGCTCAAACAAACATGGTACTCCCTCTCTGCTCCTGAAGGCAACGAGTTTGCCTCGTAAGGCAGGCCGCGACGGCATCGAAGCGTTCCCATGGCCGGTTCTTGTCGTCCGCTGAGCCCCTCTCGCTGCTGCTCAGCCGATGGGTCGCACACCCCTCCGACCCTCCTTCCTCAACGCCCAAATTTCCTGCCCGAACCGGACGGCCCTAACCCGCATTTCTCAGTGCGCCTTTTCGGCGCGGACACCCTGTGGGAGGAAGGAGCCCACCTATGTAGTTGTCGGTAAGCATGGAAGCTGACGAGCGGCTTGGCCGGGTAACTGGCTAGGCGGAAGCCTCGTGACAAAGTCTGGGGAAAGCCGGGCGAGCAAGCTGGCAGGCCGTAACGCGCAGTAAGCCTGAGCAGGCCTCGAAAGGGAAATCGCGGACGCCGACCCGCCTGAGATACGGGGAAGGCCGCACGGACCGGGAAGCAACCGACATTTGCACCGGTCCGGTCCGCCGGGGTAGTGGGCACGGCATGTCAGCCAAGGGAGACCGCGGTGCAGGAAGGGAGACCCCGGCGGGTGGAGCTCGCAACTCCGCCGTCCTCGGAAAGGAGGGCGGACCCGGCGGGGAGTCGGACAGGGCCATGGTAGCGAAGAAGCCGGGTAACTGCGGTGGAGCGAAGGGCCCTGCCTTCCGGCACGCTTTGGAAGCAGAACAGGTCAGGTGATTGGCATGAGTCTGAAAACGCCGGAAAAGATCGGAAATCTGCGGAAGAAGCTTTATCTCAAAGCGAAGCAGGAGCCGAACTTCCGCTTCTATCAGTTGTGGGACAAGGTCTGGCGCAGTGACATTCTCGAGCACGCCTACCGGTTGGCGAAATCCAACGGAGGCAAGCCGGGAGTGGACGGCGTGACGTTTGAACAGATCGAATCCGGGGACTGGACGGAGTGGTTGCGAAGCTTGCAACAAGACTTGCGTTCGAAGAGCTACCGGCCTCAGCCGGTGCGGCGGGTGATGATTCCCAAGCCTGGCGGCGGCCAGCGGCCGCTCGGGATTCCGACCATTCGGGACCGCGTGGCGCAGACCGCTCTCAAGCTGGTGATCGAGCCGATCTTCGAGGCGGACTTGGACCCGGAGGCCTATGGCTACCGGCCGAAACGGAGCGCGCTCGACGCGGTCCGGAGAGTGCATCAACTGCTGTGTGAAGGCTACACCGATGTAGTCGACGCCGATTTGTCGAAGTACTTTGATACGATTCCGCACGCCGAGCTGCTGCAGTGCGTGGCGCGGCGCATTTCGGGCCGACAAGTCTTAACTGTCATCAAAAGGTGGCTGAAGACGCCGGTCGAAGAGCGGGATGAAAACGGGAAACGGCGGATGACGGGCGGCAAGCGAAGCCGCTGCGGCACCCCACAAGGTGGCGTCATTAGCCCGTTGCTGGCCAATCTGTACATGAACCGTTTTCTGAAGTACTGGCGGCGGACGGGGAAGGGAAGCGAGTTTCGGGCCGTGATCGTTAACTACGCGGATGACTTCGTGATTCTCAGCCGCGGTTGCGCGGCGGAGGCGCTGCAGTTCACCGCGCGGACGATGGAGCGGATCGGGCTGACCCTGAACCAGGAGAAGACGAAGTTGGTGAAGGCCAACCAGGAGCGGTTTGACTTTCTGGGATACACGTTCGGGCCGCACCGTTTCAAGAAGGATGGTCATTGGTATTTGGGAGCGAGTCCGTCGAGGAAGAGCGTGGCGCGGCTGAGACGGAAGGTGCGCGAGGTGTTGCGTCCGGCTGAAGTGGGGCGCTGGGAGGAGGTCCGAGGCCGTCTCAAC
Source organism: Bryobacterales bacterium (assembly GCA_965226185.1). Classification (GTDB taxonomy): domain Bacteria; phylum Acidobacteriota; class Terriglobia; order Bryobacterales; family UBA6623; genus CBDCYS01. The sequence continues at coordinate 758,125 of CBDDCT010000006.1, read as the reverse complement.
CGAGTGTTGGCGGGCTGGTCGAATTACTTTTCCCACGGGACCCGGTTGATGGCGTACCGGGCGGTGGACAACCACGTGCGCGAGCGAGTGCGAGGATTTTTGCGGAGGCGGAAGAAGGTGTCGTCGCGTGGCACCCGGCAGTTCAGCGACCAGGTGGTGTTTGGCAAGTTGGGCGTGGTACGCCTGCGCCGGATACACCTGGGACCGCCGCCCGCGACAGCTTGAGGGATGAAGCCGGTCGGAGAGCCGGATGCGGGAAATCCGCACGTCCGGTTCGATGAGCGGGGACGGGAAACGGGACCACGACGCCCCAGGCGTCCAGAGCACCCGCGCCCGTCCTCGACTCTACGCAGTCCGACGATCGAAGCGGAAGACAGGCCCGCCGAGACTTCGTTACGCTTGCTCGCCGTGCTCACCGCGGGAGCCCCGCGATCGAGAGATAATGGCAGACGACAGGTACACGCCATGACACGACGCCAATTTGTTCACAGTTCCCTCGCGGTTTCCACTGCTGGCACGGCCCGCAGCGCTACAAGGGTGATTGGAGCCAATGACCGCCTGCGAGTAGGAATGATCGGTTGCGGAGGCAATGCCAACGGCCACATGCGAAGCCTGCTCCAACTCAGGGAGCAGGACAACGTCGAGATGGTGGCGGTCTGCGACCTTTACCAAAAGCGGCTGGACGCGGCCGCGGGGCTGACCGGCGGGCGGCCCTATCACGACTACCGCAAACTTCTCGAACAAACTGACATCGACTACGTTGTCGTATCGGTACCCGAGCATTGGCATGCGCCCATCACGCTCGACGCCGCGGACGCGGGCAAACATATTTATTGCGAAAAGCCGCTCACCCGTACAATCGAAGAGGGCAAGAAGGTCGTCCAGAAGATCAAGGAGACGGGCGTGAAAATGCAGGTAGGCGTGCAAGGCATGTCCGACGAGTCATACGAGACGGCTCAACGCTACATCAAGGACGGCGCTCTCGGCAAAATCGTCCTTTCTCAAATTGATTATTCGCGCAATCACCTTGACGATTTTTGGACGAGACCGTTCGACGATGGTGTGCAGCCGGGAAAGAACCTGGATTGGAACACTTTTTTAGGCTCGGCAAAAAAGCGCCCATTTGACCCGGACCGCTTCTTCGCCTGGCGCCGCTATTGGGACTACTCCGGAGGCATTGCCAGCGACTTGCTCGTCCACCGCCTCACCCGCATCATCAAGGCCTGCGATCTCAAGACGCCGCTGCGTGTCGTGGCGACCGGCGGCAAGCATTTCTTCACGGAAAGCCCGGCCGAGATCCCAGACACGTTCAATGTGATGTTGGAATATCCGGGCGGAATGACCGTGCTTCTTGTTTCGACCCAGGCCAACGGCTCCCGCATCCGGCACGTGATTCGCGGCCACAAGGCCACGCTCGAGTTCACTCGCGAAGGTTTTGTGATCGAGCCCGAGCGGGAGTACATGTCCGAGACCTCCGGTGTCGTCTATCACAAGACAGGCGGAGAGGACATGCGGCTCCACCACCACAATCTGCACGAGGCGATCCGAAAGAATGTAGCGCTGAAATGCGATGTGGAACTTGGTTTCAACGCCACCATGGCCTGCCTGATGGCGGTTGAGTCCTACCGCCGGCGCGAGTATCTCGCCTGGGACGAACGCAAGCAGAAGGTCGTCAGGGCATAGCCGGCAGCCTCGTCGAAGCTGACCGCTGGCGTACGCGCCGCCGGCACCTGTGGATCACTTTCGACGCGGGTTCGTGCCCTCTGCAGACACATCGTTCTCGCTCGGGCTGACCGCTGGCTTACGCGCCGCCGGCACCTGTGGATCACTTTCGACGTGGGTACGTGCCCTCTGCAGACACATCGTTCTCGCTCAGGCTGACCGCTGGCTTACGCGCCGCCGGCACCTGTGGATCACTTTCGACGTGGGTCCGTGCCCTCTGCAGACACATCGTTCTCGCTCGGGCTGACCGCTTGCTTACGCGCGCGGCTCGAGTCTGCCGGCGGCTAAGTTCAGGTTCCCGTGCTCGAATAGTTGTTCACGCCGCGGTTCCAGAGGAGAATCGCCATTGCCATGAATATTGCCGCGACGAACGGCAGCAACAGGAAGAATGCGCTGTACTCATCGTGGCCGAGAAGTTTCGCGGCGGGATAGAAACTCGCGAAGCCAAACGGCACAATCCAGCTCAAGATGAACTGAATGGCAGGATTGTAAATTGGCAGCGGGTAGCGCCCAAAAGCCAGCATATTGTAGGCCGGCGGAATCACCCCCACGCGGTCTTCCACCCAGAACGAGACGCAGGTCAAGATCAGAAAAACCGCCGTGTAAATGAGCAGACCGCAGATGGCGGCGAATCCCAAGAATAACCAATCGGCTAGGCCATACTCGAAACCAAGCTTTTCACCCACGTAGATGACAATCGCCAATCCGATCAGAGTGTCCCCGGCTGATTCCAATCGGAACTGTTCGCTCATCACCTGAAACAGCGAATGCACGGGGCGCAGCAGAACGCGGTCGAATTTCCCCTCAACAATGTAGACCTCCCCGAAGTAATAGAGATTGATGCTGAGCATATTGAACAGCGACAAAGGGATCAGCCCGAAACCGTAGAGGAACAGAATCTCGTCGAAGGTCCAGCCGGCGATCTCTGGAGCGCGGCGGAACAGCAGAAACACCACCGCCAGGCCGAACGCCGTCGCCACGATCGTGCTGACGAGAGAGACGAAGAAATCTCCCTTGTAGGCCAGACGCACCTTCGCGTACTGAATGAAATACTGGCCGAACAACTGGAGATACCTTCGCACTTCCGCTTTCTCATTCTAGCCCGGGCCGTCTCGAATGAGGCCGCCCAGCCCCAGCCGCTCCCGCTCGTAAAATTCGGTGTGACTGGCTTGCCGGTCCTCGTTCGCCGATCGCGGATACCCTTTATCGCTATACTGCAAGAGGTTCCAACTGTTTCCGAATGCGGTTCTTAGCAATAACACTCACTTGCACGATCGCCGCGGCGCTGGCCGGCGCTCTTGGCGCCCAGACCCTCACAGTGGAGGAATACCAGCCGCGCTCGACTCTGGTGATTGCCGAACACCCCGTGCCTCGCGCCAAGTTTCCGGTGATCGACGTTCACAGTCACAGCCCCGAAAGGAACGCCGAGGGCGGATTCGAGGGTCTCATCAAGGAAATGGACGCGCTGAACCTGCGAGTGCTGGTGAACCTCAGTGGACGGAACGGCCAAGCACTCAAGAACAACGTCGCGAAATACAAGGGCCGCTACCCCAAACGCTTCGCCATATTCGCGAACTTGAATTTCAGGGACATTGACGACCCGGGCTGGGGGGAAAAGGCGGCGGCTCAGCTCGCCGAAGATGTTGAAAACGGCGCGCAGGGGCTCAAGTTCTTCAAGAACTTCGGCATGAACGTGAAGTATGCGGACGGCCGCCGCGTACCCGTGGACGATCCGGCGCTGGATCCGGTGTGGCAAACTTGCGCGCGCCTGAAAATCCCGGTGCTGATTCATGTCGCCGAACCCGCCGTATTCTTTGAGCCCCACGACCGCTTCAACGAGCGATGGCTCGAGTTGAAGATGTTTCCGAGGCGAGCGCGGCCGCCGGATCGGTTTCCGCCCTTCGAACAACTGATGAAGGAACGCGATCACGTGATCGAGAAGAACCCGGACGTCAATTTCATCGTCGCGCACCTTGGCTGGCACGGAAACGACCTGGGCAGGCTGGGGCGGCTGTTCGAGAAGTATCCGAACTTCCATACCGGAATGGGCGCGGTGCTGGCCGAGTTGGGGCGGCAACCTTTCACCGCGCGCAAGTGGCTGATTCAATATGCGGACCGCGTGCTGTTCGGAAAGGATACCTACAGGGCCAGCGAGTTCCCCTACTATTGGCGGGTGCTCGAAACCCGCGATGAGTATTTCGACTACTACCGGCGGCGTCACGCCTTCTGGAAGCTCTACGGACTGGGTTTGCCCGACGACGTTTTGAAGAAGGTCTACTACAAGAACGCGCTGCGGTTGATTCCCACCATCGATGCCGAGGGCTTCCCGGACTGAGTCCTCGGAACGGCGCGGATTGTCTTATCCACGGATGGCGCAGATTTCCGCAGAGAAAGGCCGGGACCTGGGCCGCAAGTTTCTTCTTCTGCCACTGCTGTTGTGCGGCCTGCAAGCTCAGACCCACTACGAAATTGATCTCGCCGAAGCACAATCAGGTTGGCTGCTGATCACCGCCCACACGGCCTGCCCCGGAGAACAATGCGACTTCCAGATGCCTGTCTGGAGCGCCACTTACCAAATCCGCGACTTCGCAAGATTCGTCCAAGAGTTTCGGGCTGACAGCGCGACGAAGCAGCCGCTTGATGTGACGAAAGTCGACCCGTCCCGCTGGCGAATACGAACCCAGCCGGGTCAGACCATAAGAGTCCGCTACCGCATACTGGCCGATCGTCCCGGGCCCTTTGGCGCCTACGCCGACGCGGAACATGTTTGCCTGAATCTTGCCCAAGTGCTGGCCTACCCGGTGGACAATCGGGGCGGCCCGTTTACCGTGCGTTTTCAGAACGTGCCCGGGACCTGGAAGACGGCGCTTGCTTTGCCCGCCAAGAACGGCCGCTACCACGCGCCGAGTTACGACCGGCTGATTGATACGCCTGCACACCTTTCCGATTTCGCGGAGACTGAGTTCTCCCATGCCGGACGCCCGGTGCGAGTGGTAGCTCATCCGCGTGGTGGTGACTTTAGCCTTCAGCTTCTCAAGCAAACCGCGCAAAAGGTCGTTTCCGCCGCAACGGCCATGATGGATGACATTCCGTTCGACTCCTACACGTTCGTCTACCATTTTTCCGATATCGACGGCGGTGGAATGGAGTACCGTGACGGCACGTCCATCTGGGGGCCGGGCAAATGCGCTGATTGCCGCATGAGCTCGCTGACGGCACATGAATTCTTCCACCTGTGGAACATCAAGCGGATACGTCCCCGGTCGCTTGAGCCAATCGACTTCACGCAGCCGAACATTACGCCGTCGCTGTGGTTTGCCGAAGGGGTAACTTCAACCTGCGCCGAATATATTCGGCTCCGTGCCGGGTTGACCAGTCAAGCGGACTTCATCGGGCGGCTGGGGCGATTGATTACGCGCTATGAAGCGCGCCCGGCAAGTGCCACGCAGTCCGCGGAGGAATCGAGCATCGATGCCTGGCTCGAGCGTTACGCCGCCTACGGACGTATCGACCGCAGCATTTCTTACTACATGAAGGGACAACTGATCGGCTATCTGCTCGATCTGACCATCCGGCATGCAACGCTCAATCGCCGCGGCCTCGACCAGGTCATGCAGGCGCTCAACCAGGAATATGCCCGCAACGGGCTTTTCTACGAAGACACGGATGCACTTGAACGCGTCAGCAGCCGCGTCGCGGGACGCGACCTGGCGCCGGAGTTTCGCAAGCTGATCCGCACGGCCGAGCCGATTGCATGGGACCACTACCTGGGTCTTGCGGGTTACCGCTTGGACGTCACCGAGCGCAGCCGTTTGGGCACGGGCCTCACCTTGAGCGATCCTCCCGGGCGCGGCGTGATCGTTTCCAGCGTTAAACCGGGCAGCCCAGGCGAGCAGGCCGGCTTGCGGCGGGGCGACCGTATTTTCCGCGTGAATCGCCGCCGCGTCACCAGCGGGGCAGTCGAAGTTGAGAAGCGGCTGACTAAAGGAGCGGGCCGCAAAGTGGCCGTGGCCATTGAACGGGATGGCGCCCCGATGACGCTCAAATTGCAGCCTCGAGAGGTTATTGAGAGGGTCTATCAAATCGTCGAACTCAAGGATCCGACGAAGCTTCAGTTGAAGGTGCGGCGGGGATGGCTGGAACGCCATACGGAGACAGAGCAGGATGGGGCATTGCCCTCCCAATGAAACAAAGCACGGCGCGCGAGCGACGGGTCACCGCCCCGATTTTTCAAGCGTCACCTGACCCGGGTCGGCTTAGCGTTGGACCTCGGGCCCAACGAACCCGGAGGGTGCGGCGAGGCCATGCTGCGTCACAAATTCATCAAAGCTCGACTGGCCCCCTATAATAGTGGGTCGGTTATCGCCATGGTGGGTGCGAATCATCATAGCGGGGAAGACGTTCGCTCCGCCGTCGAGCGAGGGCACCGCCGCGTGCTGGGGCAGCTCGCTTTCCGTGACGGTCTATTGGCGGCCACGGTGGCCCTGGTGGGACCCGCGGTCTTGCTCGTGGCGGGCACGGACTACTTTCCTCTAGCTTTGTTGTGGTTATTCAGCGCTGCCGGCCTGGCACTGGCCGCCAATCACTGGCTGCGATCGAGACCCGCTCCTTACCGGGTGGCTCAGCGGATTGATCTGAGTTGGGACAGCGACGACCAGATTTCAACTGCCTACCACTTCCTGAACCAGGACGCCGGCAGCCATGAATGGGCGCGGCTACAACGCCGGCATGCCAGCGAAGTCGCTGACTCGGGCGACTTGCCTGCCGCGCTCCCCTTCAAGCTCCCGCACATTGCTTACGCGCTTTTTTCGGTTACATTGCTGATCGCTTTGCTTTTCCTCGTTCGATACGGAACACAACCGACGCTGTCTCTCAAACCGCCCCTGCCGCGGTTGATTTTGCAGGCGCTGCTTGGAGATGAGCCACAAGAGGAGCTGTTCATCGAGGAGAATCAGCCGCGGCCGGCCGGCAGCGACGAGGCAGCCTCTTCACTCGATGACGAGAAAGACGCCGAACCTGGGGAAACGGCCGAAATCGACCCGCTTGAACAGCTGCCCCTAGCCGGCGACCTAGGCGAAGAGTTCGCTATACCCGAGGTCGAAGGCCTCTCCGCCGAGGAAGAGTTCGGCGATGAGCTCGCTTCAGACGACGGGCTCGCGGACGAAGAAGGCGTCGAAGGCCAAGGCGAGACAGAAGGCGACGATCCCGCCGACATGGCCGACCCATCCTCGGAATGGAACAAGGAATCCGAGAGCCTGATGGACAAGCTCAAAGAGGCTTTTGAGAACATGATGTCGAAGCTCAATATGGAGGAGCAATCCCAAGGACAGCCCTCCGAACAAGGCAGGGAGTCGGAAAGCGAGCAAGCATCGGACACTCCGGGAAAAGGTCAGGAAGCGGCCGGATCGGAAACGGGATCGGAAGAGGGCAGCCAGTCGGAATCCGAAGGCGGCCAAGCCGACGCGGCCTCGGATCAGATCTCCATGGAGGAAGGCAGCAGCGAGGCGAGCGAGCAGCAAAGCGAAACATCGATCGCCACGGCCGGCACGGGCGAGGGCTCCAAAGAGCTGCGCGAAGCCGAGCAGGCAGAGGTCATGGGCGAACTGAGCGAGCTTTACCAGCAGCGCGCCGAGGAGATCACGGGCGAGTTCACGATTGAGACGGAATCAGCCCGGCAGACAGCGCACACGCCCTACGCTCCGCGGCAGAGCGGTCACCTCGATCGCGGTTCGGCATTGAGCCGCGATGAGATCCCGTTAGCGTATCGCGCCTATATCAAGGAATACTTTAAGCAAATTCGACAAAAGACTGGAAAGTAATGGTATTCTCCGAAACTTCTCTGCAACAAATCACCGATCAGATGCAGCAGGTGCGAGACGAGATCGGCAAGATCATTGTCGGTCAAGACGATGTCGTCGAAGGCGTGCTGATCGCGCTCGTCGCCGGTGGCCACGTGCTGCTCGAAGGTGTACCCGGGCTCGGCAAGACCACGCTGCTGCGTACGCTGGGTGGTGCTCTTCATCTGGATTACTCGCGTATCCAGTTCACCCCGGACCTGATGCCGGCCGACATCATCGGAAGCATGATTCTCGAGTCGGACTCCGTCGGATCGAAGCGTTTGCGCTTTGAGCCGGGCCCCATCTTTGCTCATCTGGTGCTCGCCGACGAGATCAACCGCGCCACTCCCAGGACCCAATCGGCGCTGCTCGAAGCCATGCAGGAGAGAACGATCACGAGCGGCACGACAACCTATCCGCTGGAGGACCCCTTCCTGGTCATGGCAACACAGAACCCCCTCGAAATGGAAGGGACCTATCCGCTGCCCGAAGCCCAGCTCGACCGTTTCATGATGAAGATTCTCGTCGGCTACCCGACCAAGAGCGAACTGGAGACGATTGTCGAACGCACGATGGCTTTCGAGCAGCCGTCCGTGGAACAGGTCGTGAACCGGGACCAGATCCTTGAAACACGGCGGGCCGCGCATGAAGTTCTGGTCGCTCCTCATGTCCAAGATTTTGCAATCCGGCTGATCCTCGCCACCCAACCCCAGCAAGCGGACGCCCACGAGCTGGCGAAGAAATACATCCGCTACGGCAGCTCGCCACGCGGAGCCCAAGCGCTCTTGCAAGCCGGCCGCGTGCGCGCTCTGATGCGAGGGCGGCTCAACGTGAGCACCAGCGACATCCGGGCACTGGCTCTGCCCGCGCTGCGGCACCGCATCATCCTCAACTTCGACGCCCACGCCGAAGGCAAGACAGGCGATCACGTTCTGAGCGCGATCCTGGATTCCCTGCCCGGCGGGGAATAGTTGTCCCGTTGAACACTCGGACTCCAGCCGCTCCCCTCCCCGCCGTGAGCCGGCAGCCGTCGGCGACTGTCGACGCGCTAAGCTGAAAGCTCGCGCGACGTTAAGTCATTCGCTGTCTTGGGCGACTCGCGGCTTGAACGTGGGCGGGGTCTGGCTTGGTCAAGAAATCCACCTGAAAAGTCTACGTGCACCATCTCAACCGAGTCAGGTGGATATCTTATTCGTTCGTTACAACTGCAAAAAAGGGCTGCATTGACTTGACAACGGAGCATTCGGTCACATGATATAAGATTGGAAGCAGTGCTCGAACCTTGGACGGGCATATACCGTTCTCGGGAGAAAAGGGGAACTACCACGATGACTAAATCGATCGATAGGCAGTGGTGTGTCTTGCTTCGCGCTCTCTTGATAAGCGTGACGATGGTGTTGACCGTTGGGGTCGGAATAGCCCAGCAGGGCGGCGGAACGATTTCGGGTTCCGTGAGCGATGCCCAAGGCGCGGCGGTGGCGGGTGCAACCGTCGAGGTGCAGAACGTTGGAACGAATGCGACTTTCTCCGCCGTGACGAACACGAGCGGTTTCTACACCGCGCCGGGTTTGGCGGTGGGCCAGTACGAGGTCGCGGCGCGGTTCGAAGGTTTCAAACGGGCGGTTCGAAGCGGTATTACGCTTCAGGTCAACCAGACGGCCCGCATCGATATCGTGCTCGAGATCGGCGAGGTCGTCGAGACCATCGAAGTGGTGGGGGAGGCCCCGCTGGTTCAATCAGACACGTCGACGCTGGGGGAAGTGATTGAGCGCCGGCGAGTGAGTGATCTGCCGATCAATGGCCGCGGCGCATTGGCGCTAACGTTGCTGACATCCGGCGTCATCTCGAACGCGGGTCCGACCAACTCGGGCTTCGGCGATCGGGGTATCCAGCTTTCGTCGCTGTCGATCAACGGCAGCCCCAACTCGATGAACGCCCAGATGCTTGACGGAAACAACAATATCCTCAGCTACGTCGGCGAAGTCGGCGTGCCTCCCGCCGTCGATGCGGTGGAGGAGTTCAAGGTGCAGAGCGGCACGATGTCGTCCGAGTTCGGCTACACGGCCGGCGGCACGATCAACCTCGTGACGCGCTCGGGAACCAATCAGATTCACGGTACGGCGTATGAGTTCCTGCGCAATGACACGTTTGATGCGCGCAACACGTTTGCCGCGACGAAGCTGCCGCTCCGCTACAACTAGTTCGGCGCTTCGGTCGGCGGCCCGTTCATCAAGAATCGCACGTTCGGCTTTTTCAACTGGGAAGAATATCGTCTACGCCGCAGCAACCCGCGCTTCCGCAGCGTGCCGATCCCGGCTTTTCTGCAAGGCGACTTCAGTCAATTGCGGACGGCCTCGGGAGCCCCGATCGGGCTATTCGATCCGTCCACGACACGGCCGAATCCCGACGGTGGCGGGCTGGTTCGCGACCCTTACGTCAACAATCAGGTGCCTCAGTCGCGGTTCGATCCGGTGGTGCAGAACGTTCTGCCCTGGTACCCCGCTCCGAACCGGGCGCCTTCGAACGCAAACACCTTCAGCAACAACTTCCAAGACGCCCAGGCGCGGAATGTCGGCTGGTCGCAGTGGAACACGAAGATTGACCAGCGTTTCTCGGATAGCAACTCACTCTTCGGCCGCTACTCCCAGGCGCGCCATCGCCCATCGGGCAACGACGTGTTCACCAACCCGGAAGTCGGACGCAACCGTAACGACGATCAGACCAACCGCAACTTCGTGATTGCGGACACGCATACGTTCTCGCCTACGCTGATCAACTCTCTCCGCGTCGGTTTTAGCAGGCAGCTCTTCACGTTTGTTACAGTCGGCGCCGAGCAGGGCTTCGCTCAGCAGATCGGGCTGCCCTCGAGCGTGCCGCCGGACCAGGTCCCCGACATCAACGTGCGGCCGTATCCCCGTATCGGCGGCGGAGCGCTCGGGAAGCGCAGCTCGCTGAACTGGGACATCCAGAACTTGGTCACCAAGATCAGCGGCAATCACACTTTAAAATTCGGCCTGAATGCCCGCGACCTCTACGGCGGCAACCGGCAAGGTGGCGGGCTCTCCGGCATATTCCAGTTCCGCAACCTAACGCAGAATCCGCAGAGCACGGCGGGCACCGGAGCCGACCTGGCGCAATTCCTCACGGGCGACGTGAGCCTGGGCCAGATTGACCGCATCTTGGGCAACTCCTGGCACGGATTCAATTGGTCCGCGTTCGTGCAAGATGATTGGAAGGTCAGCTCGCAACTGACGCTGAATCTAGGCTTGCGCTGGGATTTCCAGCAGAAGCCGCTCGAGCGCTACAACGGTCAGATCAATTTTGATCCAAATTGCTCCGAGCCGGCCACGGGCCTGCAGGGATGCACTGTATTCGCGGGAGTCGACGGCCAGCCTCGTTCGTTCATGGACGAAGACCACAACGACTTTGGGCCGCGCTTCGGCTTCGCTTACGACCTGACCGGAAAAGGAAACACCGTCCTTCGCGGCGGCTACGGCATCTACTACGCTTCGATCTTCTTCCGGCGCTGGACCGGCGACATCAATCTGTTCTCGCGCAGCAGGACGAGCTACACAACGTCCACGCCGGGCGAGGCCGCGTTTCGATTCTCCGACGGTTTTCCGTTCCCGTTTACCGAGTCTCCGGGGGCCTCGGCGGGACCAGGCGCAAGGCTGGGTCAAAGCGTCAACCTGCGCGAAACAGACCCCACGACTCCGTTGACACAACAGTGGAACTTGTCTGTCCAGCACGAGATCGGAGACTGGTTCTTCGATATCACCTATGCGGGCAACAAGGGCAACCATTTCTCGTCGAACGGTTACGACCTGAACCAGGTCAACCCGGCGCTGCGCGCGCAACTAGGGCAGTCGCTGAACGATCGTGTGCCGAACCCCAACCAAGGGCTCGTCCCCGGTGGGCTCGGTGGCGCGACCATCACCCGTGAGCAGTCGCTCAAGGCCTTCCCGCACTTCAGCGCGGTGAATATATTTAACCCCCGTCTGGGCAACTATATTTCGCACCAGATTCAGTTCAACATCAAACGACGCTTGAAAGATGGCCTGCTGGTGCACTTTGCATTCACCGGCGGGAAAAAGATCAGCGACTCAACACAGGTGCCGGTCGACTTCGGCGCGGTCGAGCAGACGAACGTAAACAGCTTCCAGAACGGTCTTTTTGACCGCCAGTCCCAGAGGTCGATCGACCCCGCGGACGTCGCACAGCGCGGCGTGCTGAGCTTGCTGTATGAGCTGCCGTTCGGCCGCGGCAAAACTGGGGCGGCGGGCAGACTTCTCGGCGGATGGCAGATCAACTCCATCGGGGTCATGCAGACCGGCCTGCCTCTGGTTATCACCGGTGCGTCGAACTTCCAGGCGAATCGGCCGAACTCGACCGGACAGAGCGCCAAGCTCAGCAACCCGACCGCGGAGCGCTGGTTCAATACCGAGACCTTTGTCAATCCACCGGACTTCACTTTCGGCACCATCGGCCGCGCTCTGCCCGACGTGCGCGCGCCCGGTACGGTGAACTTCGATCTCTCGCTGATCAAGGACACGTTCGTTACCGAACGCATCAACGTCCAGTTCCGCGTGGAGGCGTTCAACTTCGTGAATCACGTGAACTTGGGCGGACGCAGCAACGCACCGAACACGGCATTCCGGGCGGGAGCGGACGGGTTGAACTCTTCGGCGACCTTCGGCACGATTACCGCGGCGCGTGACGCTCGCATCATTCAATTCGCTCTGAAGGTGATCTTCTGACGAACCGGCGACTCAGCGGCCGGCTCTTCTTCGGCTGGTGAGGGGCCGTCCTTTGGGTGGCCGTCCTCCACGGCGGGGATCCTTATCGCTCACAAGGGTTTCTCGAGAGATCCCTCAGAGTGTTGAACTCGGGGCCGTGTCGTCGGCTGCGCTGGCTCCGGAAGGATGGATCTACGTCCTGCATCGCGGCGAGCCGCCCTTGTTGGCACTCGACAAGGACGGCAGGTATCGCCGCGGCTGGAGGTAAGGGACGTTCGAGGTCGCACACGGCCCCGCCGGCCGTTCTGGAGCAAACTGCCGAGCGTCAGCGTCAAGGCTCGCAATGAACGAGATCACGCATCAAAACGGGTTAGCGAGACGCAGGTTCGTCGGTCTCTCGCTGGGCGCAATGGCGCAACTGTTCGGAGCAGGAAGCTCACCTCTGCGCATCACCAGCGTCGAGCCCGTGGTGATTCGTACGCCCCAAAGCGAACAGCGGCCCGAACACTTCGTAGAGATGGCTCCGCTTGGTTCGATGACCGGCGGGAAGGGGCTGTGGAATCGCATCGACCATGCCAGTCCGTCGCGGACAAAAGGGGCCACGCAAGCGACACTGGTCAAAATCACAACTGACCAGGGCATCGTGGGTTGGGGAGAGAGCCATGCCCCGCTTGCGCCCCGGGTTCACCAAACGGTGATCAGCGATCTGCTTGCGCCGATCCTCATCGGTCAAGACGCCCGCAACGTGGAAGCGCTCTGGGAGAAGATGTACTCCACTCAGCGGTTGCGGGGCTACGCGACCGGTTTCTTCACCGAGTCGATTGCCGGAATCGATCTCGCGCTATGGGACGCGCTAGGCAAGTATACGGGGCAGCCCCTCTACCGCCTTCTCGGAGGGAAGTTTCGCGATTCGATTCCGACCTATGCCTGAGTGGGAGGCGGTACGGAAGAAGAGCTGCAAGAGAGGATCATCCAGACGCTGGAGCGCGGTTTCTCGGCAGTCAAGATGGGTCTGAGCAAGGGACCGGGAACCAGCAACATCGATCGCGTCGTTCGGGCATCGGAAGCCGTCGGCGACAGGGGACAGCTCCTTCTCGATTCGCTCGGCGCCTACAAAGCCCACGAAGCGGGCGTCGTCGGGCGAGAATTGGATGGACTCCCCAACATTGGTTGGTGGGAGGACCCGGTCATGCCCGAGGACATCGCCGGGTACAGCGAACTCCGGGCGAGTCTCAAGACCCCAATCTGCGCCGGAGAAGAGCTTTCCAATCGCTTTCAGTTCCGCGACTTGTTCGCCGCCAAGGCCGTGGACATCATCAACCCGGACGTTTGCCGGGCCGCGGGCATCACGGAGTGTCGGCGCATCGCCGTCCTCGCCGACGTACACGGGGTGTTGTGGTCGCCCCATATCAGCACGGGCACGGCCCTCTATTTGGCGGCGTCCACGCATCTCGCCGTCAGCACCCCCAACGCGGTCATCATGGAGGGCGGAACTCTGCTGCAGCGCCCGTTCGGCAATGCGCTGCTAAAAGAACCGCTTGAATGGCAACCAGGGAAAGCCGTTGCGCCGGAACGCCCGGGAATTGGTGTGGAGTTCGACGAGGAGAAGCTGGACAAGGTTCGAGTCATCTAGCGGGAACCCCCTCACATGGCAAAGAGCAAGAAGGCGAATCTGCGGTGGCACGTGGCGGCGCTGCTGTTTTTTGCCAGCGTCATCAACTACGTCGACCGTCAGACGCTGTCGGTGCTGGCGCCGACCATTACCAGCGAACTCGGGCTCTCCGACATCGACTACGCCAACGTTTTGCAGGCGTTCTTGATCTGCTACACGGGGATGTACATCGTTTCCGGGGTGTTGATCGACCGCTGGGGTACGCGCCTGGTGCTGGCGGTCTCCATGGTCTGGTGGTCGCTGGCCAATGCCCTTCACGCAACGTCGCGCAGCGCGCTGAGTTTGGGTATTTTCCGGGCCTTGCTCGGAGTGGGGGAATCGGCCAACTTTCTTGCAGCGGAGAAAGCGATTTCGGAGTGGTTTCCTCCTCGCGAGCGCGGCGTCGCGAATGGCTTGGTTAACGCGGCGGCTGCTACCGGTGCGATCCTGTCGCCGCCTCTTGTCGTCTGGATCAATTCGCAAGTGGGCTGGCGTCCCGCGTTCGTGGTTACGGGCGCACTGGGATTTGTGTGGCTGGTGTTTTGGCTGCGCTGGTATTGGGTTCCGTCGAAGCATCCGAGAGTGACCGATGAGGAGTTGGACCTGCTGCGCGAGAGTGTCGCTGGATCCGAGGCCAAAAACCGCTCCTTGCGCTGGCGTCAGCTTTTCGGTTTCCGCCAAACTTGGGGACTTTTTTTAGCTCGAGTGGTGGCCGATCCGGTGTGGTGGTTTTATCTTTTTTGGCTGCCGAAATATCTGGTCGAGGGACGAGGCTTCACGATGGCTGAAATGGGTCTGGTGGCTTGGCTGCCCTACCTCGCGGCCGACCTTGGGTCTCTGGCGGGGGGCTGGGCCTCGGGCCGCTTGATCCACAAGGGCGTCGGCATCGTGAAAGCGCGCAAGCTGGTGATGCTGGGCGCGGCCTTGGTGATGCCGCTGGGATTGCTGATTCCCACGGTGGAGTCGTCGGCGATCGCTCTGGCGACGATTTGTTTGATTACGTGCGCGCACATGGCCTGGAAAACGAATCTGATGACAATGACCAATGACCTGTTTCCCACGAAGATTGTCGGTTCGGTCGCTGGACTGGTCGGACTGGGCAGCGGGCTCGGCGGGACGATCTTCACGCGCATCACGGGGTACGTCGTCCAGAACCATTCCTATAAGTTAATATTCTTCGTTTTGGCTTTCTTGCATCCGGCGGCGCTGCTGATTGTCCACGCGCTGATCCGGCGCGGCATCACCGAGGATCCGGCTGGGACAGCGACAACCGGAGAAGCCGCGGCCGAGCCAACCGCATAGCGATTCGCCAGCATGGAAAGGGACCGCGAATGAAGCGTTCATGATGAGTCAATCGCTCGAAGGCGTAATTCCAATCCTGGCGACTCCGTTTATCGAGGGCGGGTCGCTGGATGAGTCCAGCCAAGTGCGCTTGGTGGATCACCTGCTGCAGCAGGGCGCGCACGGATTGGCCGCTTTTGGTAACGCCGGTGAGGGGTACACGTTGTTGCCGGAGGAGCGGAAAACGCTGCTCGAGTTGATTGTGAAGAGAGTCGGTGGGCGCGTGCCCGTCACGGTCGGCGTGGGCGCGACCGGGACTGAAGCAGCGGTCGCAGCCTGCCGGCAGGCGGAAGACATGGGGGCCGATGCGTTGATGGTTCTGCCGCCGTACTTGCTGAAACCGGATGGGGAGGGCATCATGCTGTTCTACCAGGCGATCAGCGAGCACGTCGGAATTCCGATCATGGTGCAGGATGCGCCGCTGCTCACTCAGGTTCCAATGCCCCCTGCCCTGCTCGCGAAGATGGCCCGCGAGATTCGGGGTGTGCAATACGCCAAAGTCGAAGCGCCGCCGACGGCTCCCAAGGTGTCGAAAGTGGTTGAAGCGGCGGGGGACGATCTCAGCGTCTTTGGCGGCCTGAACGGGCAATTCATGATCGAGGAAGTCCTGCGCGGGGCGCGCGGGGTGATGCCGGCGGCCGACATGACTTCGCTCTATGTCGAGATCTGGCAACGCCTCGAGCGGGGAGACCCCGCCGGTGCATGGCGGGTTTTCACTCGCGCGCTTCCTTGGATTCGTTTCGAGCTGCAGCCGGGATTGGGGGTTTCCGCCGTCAAGCACAATCTCGTCGAACGTGGAGTCATCAAGACCGCGAACGTTCGCCAACCGACCCGCTCTCTCGATGGCCGAGGCCTCGCGGAGCTAGCACAGCTTCGCGAGCTGGTTTTCAACGACTCTGAAGAATCCCCGTGAAATAACAATCCCCATGAAGATCGCCTCCCTTGAAGCGTTTCCTATCCGGGCCGATCGTGATTACGCCGGAGTAACAGGCATGGCCGGCACTCCAACGCGCCTGACTGAGAACGCCTTTGATTACCGCGTGTCGGAGGTCTATCCGACGCTCTACTCCACGCGCTTCGAGACAGCGGTTTTCAAGCTCACGATGGACAGCGGGCTGATCGGCTGGGGTGAAGCCCAGGCTCCTCTTGCTCCCGAGGTTGCCTGCACGATCGCGCGGCTGCTGCTTCGTCCCATTGTTGAGGGGGCGGAGTTCAACGGCACGAGGCAGCACATCGAGAAGCTCTGGTGGCGTATGTATTCGAGCATGCGGGTGCGCGGCCAGACCGGCGGATTCATGCTCGATGCCATCAGTGGAATTGATTTGGCGCTATGGGACCTTGCGGGTAAGATTCACGAAGTTCCCGCTGCTAATCTGATTTCGGAATCCGGCGTTCGGACCGAGCTGCCCGCCTATCTCTCGGGGTTGGCGGGGGCGACCAACGAAGAGCGGGTGGAAGCCGCACACGAGTACTGGAGCCAAGGTTTTCGAATTTTCAAGCTTTTTTACGACCGTAGTGAAGAAGAGTTATTCGACTTGATCGACCGATTGCAGGCAGCGTTTGGCTCCGAGCTGGATATCGCCGTGGATGCGCTGTGGCGATTGACCGAAGACACGGCAACCGAATTTGGCCGGGCCTTGGATGAGCGGGAGATACTGTGGCTGGAGTGTCCGCTTCCGCCGGAAGAGCTGGAGTTGCATCGTGCGCTCAGCAGCGACATCGAGACGCCGATCGCGCTGGGCGAAAGCTACCGCACGCGTTACGAGCTGGGTCCGTTTTTCCAAGCCGGAGTGATCGGGTGGCTGCAGCCGGACCTGGGCCGGGCGGGAATTACGGAGAGCTTGGAACTGGCTGCTGAAGCGCGGCGAATGGGAGTTCGCGTCGTGCCCCACGTGAGCATTGCGCTGGGTCCTCAAATCGCGGCGGCCCTGCATTTTGCCGCCGCTGTGCCTGAGTGCCCTTTGGTCGAGTTCAACCCGAAGGTACTGGAAATGGCGAATCGCCTGCTCGGTGAGCCGATCACGGTGCGGGGAGCGGCCTACGAATTGCCGCGCGGGCCGGGTCTTGGGGTTCAGGTGGATGAGGCAAAACTGCGGGAGTTGGCGGGCTCCGGCGCCGAGTAGGGCGGCCAAGGCAATTTGTCTATGTTTCCTGACCCTCCCTTTCGTTAGCTCCAGTTATTGTCATGCAACCCATGGACCTTGCCAGACGAAATCACCGTTGTTGTTCATGTAACCAACGTGGTCGTCTGTTTCAACCTTGGCAAGGCCATTGCTGAACGGGGAGGCGCTATGGAAACGGGGTGGGATGACGAACTCTCCGTCAGAATGCCGTGGGGGACAACGCTTGGCTAGTAGCCGGTCAGCAGCTATCTGGTCGTCAGGATTTCCTTATAGATGTCCGGGCGGCGATGACGCGCGGAAGTACAAGGAAGTCCTGAAAGGCATCAGCGGCCGACGGAACGCTGTTGGCCGGTGTTCTCGCGGCCTGTCCACGCGAACAGTGTTGGCGGGCAAAACCCCCTACAAGTTACTCTCTGATCACTTCGGCCACACGGCCTATTCTGCTCCTGTTCCGCCGACAGCCCCTTCAGGCTCATCTTGCATTGGACAACTCTCCGACCCAGAAACGTCGGCGCCGTTTGATATACTATTCCGTAGCTGGTTGAACTCCAATGATGAGAGCTGGTTGCCTGCTGCTATTCGTTCCCTTGATCGGGCTGTCCCAGGACCAAACCTCTTCTGCTGAAGCACTTGAGCGCGCCGAACGGGCTCACCAGAAACTCTACAAACCCGACCCCGGTAAATCGAAAACAGCCGCTGCTCTAACCGAGCAGGCAGCGGATCTTCGTCCCGGCTCGGCTAGGAAATCCGCCTTCATTCCACGCCGTAACTTCATCGATGCACACATCTTCGGGCGCATGGAAGAAGACGGCATTCCACATGCCGGATTGGCAAGTGACGCTGAGTTCGTGCGCAGGGCTTATTTGGACGCCACCGGACGCATTCCCCCGGTCGACAAACTACTGGCTTTCATCGAAGACCAGGACCCCGAAAAACGCAGCAAGCTAATCGACCAACTCATCGACAGCGAGGAGTTCATCGACCGCTGGAGCTACTACTTCGAAGATCTCTTCCGGGCCGGCAACCGCATGGGGTTCGGCAAGAACCTCTTCCACTACTGGATCGAAGAGTGGCTGCGGCTTGACCGCTCCTACGCCGATGTGGCAACGGACCTGCTCACCGGGGCGAGCAAGTCGAGCTTCTCGCATCCCGGGGCACTTTACTTTGCCCGCGATTTCGTCAAAGCCAAAGACGACCCGGAAGAGCCCGACGCCCACGATCTGGTCAACGTTCCCGACAGCGTGGACGAGTTTACGATCACCTACTCGAGAGTCCTCCTGGGGATCAACCTCGGGTGCATTTCCTGCCATGACGGCAAGGACCATCTCGAAGGCGTCAACCTCTTCCTGAGCGGGAAGACTCGCGTGGACTTCTACCAGCAAGCTGCGTTTTTCGGCCGCACGCGGATGCTGATGAACTGGGAAAACGGGTTTCAGGCAAACACTGAGTACACGGTCGACGATGTCCTGCCAGGGTACGACACGGAAGCGACGAGTATCGTCCGCATTCCCAAGTTTGGCGGCAACGGCGACCCGGAGTTCATTCTCACCGACGAAAGGCCTAAACCCGGCAAACACCAGCGCGACGAGCTGGCGCGGATGCTGACCGGCCATATCCAATTCGCCCGGGTGTTCACGAACCGTATTTGGTCGGAATTCATGGGTTTTGGCATCGTCGAGCCGGTCGAGGAATTCGACCTGGTCCGCTACAACTCCGAAGAACCGTTGCCTGGCTCCTGGACGCGCCAACCCAGCAACCCGGAGTTGCTCGACGCCATGGCGCGTGATTTTCAGAACAACGATTTCAGTTTCAAGCACGTCGTCAGGACCATCATGAAGTCGAGCGCTTACCAGTTGTCCTCGAAGTTCGAAGGCGAGTGGAAGCAGGAATATACCCCTTACCACGGGCGCAAGTACGTGCGCATGCTGAGCGCTCCGGAACTGCACGACGTGATTGCTCTGGCGACTTCGCGTCCCGGGTCCTTTGGCAGCGGTACGGCCAAGGCGCGGATGGTGATGGAGCTGATGGACCCCGCCGGTGTGGACCGAGACGTGGCCGAGTTCCTGCGGGCCTTCGGTCAGGCCAGCCGGGACGAGATGCCCAAAAAAGGGCCGAGTTCGTCGCTGCAAGCAATGCTGCTGATGAACTCGAAAGTCATCTTGGATCGCGTGCTGGCGGAAGGAAACAGCCGCGTCGAGCAGTTGGTGAAAGCGCGTTATACCGACCGCCTGCTGGTCGCGCAACTGCACCGGGAGCACACCGGGCGTGAACTAACCCCGGACGAGCTCGAATCAACGCTCGACCGGTTTCTGGTCGAAAGGATCTATTTGGCGACTTTAGCCCGGCAGCCGACCGAGCCGGAACGAGAAATCGCCAAGGCCGCGGTCCGGGCGGACCCGACGCGCGGGGCGCAAAACTTGCAGTGGGCGCTGATCAACAGTCCGGAGTTTGTGTTTAATTATTAGCGACGTGGCGCACGGCTCCGCCGTGCCGTATGGCGAGCGAATTCGGCGACTGCTTTCCGTGGCAACAGGGAGGTACGAGAAATGAAAAAGGTCCATGATGTCTTGCCTGCCCGCCGGGATGTTCTCAAACTCGGCTCCTACAGCCTGCTGACCGCGCTGGCTGAGCAGACCTTGTGGCCACCCGAAGTCCGAGCCACGGGCAAGTCCAATCCTCGCGGTACGGCCCGCTACTGTGTCGTCGTCGAAGCAGCGGGAGCGATCAGCCACACCGACACCTTCGATTTCAAGGAAGGCGAGGGCACGCCGAAAGACTTGGACGTGCGGCAAATTCGCAACGATTTCTATCTGTCGCACCGCTTGTTCCCTCAACTAGCGGATTTGATGGACCGCGTCTCGGTGGTGCGATCGTTCAAAAGCCACGAGGTAGTGCATTTTCGCGGTGAGTACTACACTCGCGCCGGCCGTCCGTTGAATCCCGCGCAGGCATCCGAGATTCCGCCGGTCGGATCCGTGGTTGCTTATGAGCTGGAGTCGCAGCGGCGACCCAGCGACACGTTTCCAACTTTTGTCTCATTTAACCTGCGCAATGTGGCCATGTCGTCCGGTTTTTTGCATCCAAAGTTTTCCGGACTCGACATCAACGCAACCGCCGGCGCGGGCAGCGTTGCCGCCAAGGGTGACGGGCTGCGATTGCTCGAGGAACGCTTCCAGTTGCTCTCGGAGCTCGATAAAGTCACGGCAGCCGGGCGCAAGGGCCGTGGCCGCTCATTTACGACCTTCCGCAGTTTCCAGGAAGACGCCTATCGGATACTTCGTGACTCGCGCTGGCCGACGATTTTCGATAACGCCGCGGAGGAAAAGGAACGTTACGGTGACAATGAGGTCGGTCTGGGCTGTTTGCTGGCCAGAAACCTGGTGAAAGCGGACGCCGGGACTCGCTTCATCCACGTGAAGCATTCCGGCTGGGACCATCACAAAAAGATCTTCGATCACAAAGCCGCGGCCAATCACTACACGCACTGCAACAAGCTGGACCGAGCCGTAGCCAACCTGATCTCCGACCTTGCGGCCACACCTTCACCCCGCGACGCCGCGAAGAACCTGCTCGATGAAACACTAGTCGTCGTGCCAACCGAGTTCGGCCGCATACCCGGAGCCCTCAACGGCGTGCTAGGACGCCACCACTACAACGAGGCGTACATCGGCCTGTTCGCCGGAGGCGGAGTCAAGGGCGGACGGCTGATCGGCCGCACGGACGCCATGGGCGAAAAGGTTGTCGACCCCGGTTGGGACCACGGGATGCAGCCCAAAACGGAAAACATTTACGCCTCCGTTTACTCCTGCCTGGGCATCGATTGGAGGAAGGAAATTCTCAATACGCCATCCAAGCGCGCCTACCGATACGTCGATCACCTGGGCGCCACCGAAACCTGTGTCGACGACGAAATCAAGCCCCTGTTCGTATAAAGAAGGCAGCCCCCGAGCCGTGACTGTAAGGGAGCGGTCCGCCGCCTATCAGCACCGAATCCCCCCGCGGCCGGACTGCGCGCCATTCCCCCCAACGAAATCGTTGATCCAGCCACCCGCAACAAAAAGTACCCGCTCGCTCCGCCTCACCAGTCTCGGGCTTCTACTAACCCTCGCGGTCCTAACCGGACCCCTCGTTCACCTCGCAGCCGAAGAAGCGCTAAATCGACCTCCTAAAGGCATGGCCCTCATTCCAGCCGGCGATTTCATGATGGGCAGGAGCAAACTGACCATCGACGACAAGACCGGTATGCGGCCGCTCATTCTGCGTGATGACCGTCCTGTCCACAAGGTATGGCTCGACGCCTATTTCATGGACGCCAAGGAAGTCACCCACGGCGACTACGCGAAGTTCGTCCGGGCAACGAAGCGCCAGCCGCCCTACCACTGGCTGGACGGCAAGTACCCTGAGAGTCACGAGCTGTATCCGGTCTATAACGTCAGTTGGGACGATGCCAACGCCTGTTGTGCCTGGCAGGGGAAGCGGCTGCCAACCGAAGCCGAATGGGAGCGCGCGGCGCGAGGCGGCAAGAAAGGTCTTGCTTATCCCTCCCGAGATGCCATCGACCGTAAGAAAGCCCTCTATAACGTCGCCACGGGACCGGGACCGGTCGGAGAGTTCTCGGCCAACGGTTTCGGACTCTACGATATGGCGGGAAGCGTCTCGGAGTGGTGCTCGGATTGGTTCGAGCGCACGTACTATGAAAAATCTCCAGAGCGCAATCCACAAGGACCTGAAGAAGGGCTCTATAAGATCATTCGCGGCGGCGCCTGGTCCGATGGACCCAAGCGCGTGACGGTCTTCTTCCGCAACTGGGTCCGCTCCAACCAGCGCACGCCAAACCTGGGGTTTCGCTGTGCTCAAGATGCCCGACGCTGACCGCGCCAGGGCCACCCGGACTGGGGACATCGCGGCGTGCGGCATTTGACGCGGCTTGCCTCCATGCGGCAGCATGAGAGCGATGGCCCTTAATGCGAACCAACCCAATCAGCCCAACGTAAAACTCGTTACCGGCCCAGACTATCGCGAATCCTACTCTAACAGCGTTCAGATCCGTGTCAACGTCTGGGACTTTTTCCTCTTGTTTGGCACCATCCACCAAACCACGGAAGAAAACGTTGAGATACGCAACTTCCAGGGGGTCTACTTCAGCCCGCAACAGGCGAAGGCGCTGTTGGGAGTGTTGCAGCAGAACATCGCTCAGTACGAGAACGCTTTTGGCGAGATCAAGCTTGACCCGAACGCAACGCAAGCAACCGCGGTGCACTAGAGCCGGGTCTGGTAAAACGGCTGCCGGCCGCTTGTCACACCGCTTCAAGCCCGATAGAACCTGAATTATGCACTGCGGGGTGCACCGGAGGAGGGCTGAGCCGCCAGGGGCCATTTGGGGGACCCCCGAAAACATGGGGTAATAAGGTAGGCTGGCAAAGATTTCAGCTTCGCCAGTCAACCCCAAGGAGGTCACCCAAATGGTTACCAAGCGAAAACAGCATAGCTCCCGAAGGCCCGTCAAACAAGGCCGGGGCGCGAGGGCCCCGCGGCCCAATAAAATCGGGGCTGCCACGCCTTATCACTTCCGCGGCAAGAATCTGACTCCCTACGGCGGCTTGCTGCCCGTCGCCACCCTGCTCGAAAAACTCGGCTTCCAGGCGCTGCTGGAAGAAACCATCACGAACAAACGAATCACCCGTGTGATGAGCCTCTACCAGTTTGTGCTGGCCCTCGTGCTGGGCCTCTATGTCGGCTTTGCGCGGCTGAACCAACTCCGCTTCATCGCCCGCGACCCCATCTTGACCGGCATCTTGCAAGTGACGCGTCTGCCGCCGCAGTCCACGCTGTGGCGCTTTCTGGCCTCGCTGCACCTCAACGTGGCGAAGCAGATCCTTTCCATTCAGCGCCAGCTGCGGGAACGAGTCTGGGCCGCGCCCAGGTGAAATTGGAGACGGTGACGCTGGACACCGACACCACCGTGCACACGCTCTACGGCCGCCAGATGGGCGGGCGCAAGAGTTACAACCCCAAGAACAAGGGCAAGCGCAGCTACCAGCCGATACTGACTTTCCTGGCCGAGACGCGCGAATACCTGATGGGCGGGTTGCGCAACGGCGACCGGCCCACGGGCCGGCAGATCGCCGCCCACCTCGAGAGCGCCTTTCGGGCTTTGCCGCACGGCGTGAAGAAAATCCTGGCGCGGGCCGATTCCGGGTTTTATTGCTGGGAGGCGGTGGAGGCCTATGAAAAGGCGGCTTGTCAGTTCGTCATCGTGGCGCGCAAGACCAGGCGGCTGGTCGAGCAGTTGCAGCAAGCGGCCTGGAAGCCCTCGCCCCACAGCGATGCGGATGCGGAATGCGAATTCCTCTACCAGCCGCAGGGCTGGGCGCGGGCCTGTCGTTTCCTGGCGCTGCGTTACGAAAACGAACCCGCGGCCGGCGCGGCCGAGCAATACCAGCTGTTTGCCACCAGCGCTTACACCTACCGCGTGTTTGTCACCAACCTGGCCGAACCGATCGCGGCGGTGGTGTGGTTTTACAATCAGCGCGCCGCAGCCGAGAACCTCATCAAGGAGGCCAACAACGACGCCGGGCTGGCGGCCCATCCCTCGCGCCGCTTTGACATGAACCGCAATCACTTTCAGCTGGCCATGCTGGCCTACAACCTCAACTGCTGGCTGCTGCTGTTCAACCGCGAAGCCCAAGCCAGCGTGGAGACACTGCGGCACACCACCCTGGCGACGGCGCGGCTGCGCTTTCTGTTCGTGGCGGCCAAGATCTGGCGGCACGCCGGCAGAACGGGTGTCAGCTACAGCGATCATTATGAGGAAAAGGGCCTGTTTGAACGGCTGATGCGGCGGCTGCGGGCGATGGGGCCACCGGGATCGAGCTTCGCGCCGGTGGTGGAGGGTGCGCTGAGTTGAGGGGCGCTCCATGCATAAAATTTCATGCACTCGCCGCAACGTACTGGGAACACGCCGCTTGCCCGCCCGCTTTTGCCCGCCGGGATTGGCAGGCGGCTCAAACAGGGAGGGAAACAGAGGAAAAGACGACTTGCTAAATCACTGAGTTGACACGACTGCCGCTACCGCCACAACTCCATCGGCGATGGCTACGCCGAATCTGTGCATAATTCAGGTAGAATCAATAGTTCTTCTTTCAACACCTTGCGGAGGTTGTATGGACATTGAGCAAAAGGTTAAAGAAATCATTTGCGAGCAGTTGAGCGTGGAAGAGTCCGAGGTGACTCGAGACGCATCATTTGTGGAAACCCTCAACGCCGATTCGCTCGACATCGTTGAGCTCATCATGGCATTCGAGGAAGTCTTCAGCATCGAGATCCCCGATGATGAGGCGGAGAAGATCCGAACCGTTGATAATTCCATCAAGTACATCGAGGCCCATACGAAGAAGAAGTAACGGGCCGTCGAATCCACGGCAGGGCATCGTTATCACAACAGACAGGAGCAGCTAGATTGTCGCGAAGAGTGGTTGTAACCGGAGTCGGCTTGGTGTGCCCGGTCGGAGTGGGCACCGAAGAAACGTGGCGCGCGCTCCGTGACGGAAAGAACGGCATCGAGACGATCACCTTGTTTGATGCGGCGGATTTCTCCTGCCGCATCGCGGGAGAAGTGAAGAACTTCGACCCGCTCGATTTCGTCGACCGCAGGGAGTTGAAGAAGATGGGCCGGTTCATGTTCTTCGCGATGGCAGGCGCGGAGTTCGCTCTCAAGGCTTCGGAGCTGAAAATTACTCCCGAGATTGCGGAAAGAGTGGGCGTCTACATCGGCAGCGGGATCGGCGGGTTCGACGTGATCGAGCGCGAGCACCTCAACCTTCTCAACGGCGGGCCCCGGAGGATCTCTCCCTTTTTCATCCCGGCGAGTATTGTGAACCTGGCGTCGGGCAACGTCTCGATTCGTACCGGAGCGAAAGGACCCAATTCGGCCACGGCCACGGCTTGCACGACGGGCGCCCATGCGGTGGGCGACTCCTTCCGGATCATCTCACGGGGAGACGCGGACGCCATGATTTGCGGCGGCGCTGAAGCCGCGATCACGCCCATGGGAGTGGGCGGATTCGCCTCCATGCGAGCCTTGTCGAAGCGCAATGACGACCCGCAACACGCCAGCCGGCCGTGGGATGCGGGCCGCGACGGATTTATCGTCGGCGAAGGCGCGGGCATCTTGATGCTGGAGGAATTGGAGTTCGCGAAGCGGCGCGGGGCGCCTATCCTCGCCGAAATGGCCGGGTATGGAATGAGCGGCGACGCCTATCACATCACCTCGCCTCCCGACAACGCGGACGGCGCCTGCCGGGTGATGAGAAACGCCATCGCCGACGCGGGGATTCGGCCCGAGGATATTTCCTACATCAACGCCCATGGGACGTCCACGCCGGTCGGAGACCGTGTCGAGTCCAGTGGAATCAAGGAGACATTTGGGGATCACGCATATAAGATTGCCGTGAGCTCGACCAAGTCGATGACCGGCCACTTGTTGGGCGGTGCGGGCGGCTTGGAGGCGGGTATCGTCGTGCTGGCTCTTCGCGATCAAATCGCGCCTCCAACCATCAACCTGGTTACGCCGGATCCGGATTGCGATTTGGACTATGTGCCCGACAAAGCCCGTGCGATGGAGATAGAATACGCCCTGACCAATTCGTTCGGATTCGGCGGGACCAATGGCGCCCTGATCTTCAAGCGATACTCCGGCGGCTAGTCGAACCGGCCGCAAGATTGTGGGGGCCTTCCTAGCGTGTTTACGTCATGAATATCTTTGTCTGCCTGAAACAGGTCCCCGCTCGTGATTCGGTGATCCGGGTCGACGAGGCCGGCTCGTGGATCGAAGAGCCGGATCTCAGCCATGAGATGAACGAGCCGGACGCTTTCGCGCTTGAAGCAGGACTTCGCCTGAAGGAGAAACTCGGAGGCGAAGTGGTGGCTGTCTCAGCCGGCCCGGCCCGCGCGGGCTCGGCGATTCGTGAGGCGCTGGCGAAAGGCGCCGACCGGGGAATCCTGATCGAGGACGACCGCTTCACCGGCGCGGACACTCTGGCCACCGCACGGGCTCTGGCGGCGGCTCTCAAGAAAGAAAGCTGCGATCTGATTCTGACCGGCCTGCAGTCCGATGACGCGGGTTTCGGGCAAACCGGCGTCATCCTGGCGGAATTGCTGGGCCTGCCGCACGCCACCATCATCATGGAAGTCAATGTCCGAGAGGGCGCAATCAGTGTCAAGCGGGAGCTGGAAGCAGGATGGTTCCAAAACGTCGATATGCCATTGCCTGCCTTGCTAACGATCCAGTCGGGCATCAACAAGCTGCGCTACGCAACGCTGATGGGCATCAAGAAGGCGAAGAACAAGCCTTTGCAGCGCTACTCACCGGATGAGCTGGGAGCCGATCTTACGCCGAGCCAGATCATTCGGCGCCTCTACACGCCGCAAAAGACCAAGGAAACGCAGTTCTTTGAGGGCTCGCCCCAAGAGGCTGCCGCGAAACTGGCGGAAAAGCTCAAGTTCGAGGCTCGCGTGCTATGAGTGTTCTGGTTGTTACCGAACAACAGGCCGGCAAGTGGCACAAGATGTCTTGGGAAGCGCTTGCGGCGGGGCAGCAGATCGCCGAAGCGCTAGGAGCGGAGGTTTGCGTCGCGGTCCTGGGGTCCAGTATTGATTCTTCGGATACTGACTCGCTGGCTCGAGAACTCGCGCGGAATCAGGTCTCGCGGGTTCTTGCCGTTCAGCATGAATTGCTGGGTGACTACACACCGGACGGCTACGCTTCGGCTCTGCGGCAAGTAATCGAAAAGGTTTCTCCCCGTTTGGTGTTGTTTCCTCACACTTACCAAGTTCGCGACTTTGGCCCGAAACTGGCGACGTCGCTGGAGCGGCCGTTCCTGAGTGATGCAATCGCGCTGCGTGTTGAGGAAGGCGAACTGGTTTTCGTGCGGCAGCTTTTCCAAGGCAAGATGAATGCCGACGTCACGCTTGCCGGCGGTGCACCCTACTTTGCGTCGATCCAGTCGGGCGCATTCCGGCCCGATTCGTTGAAGAAATCAGAAACGGCGGCGCCGGTCGAGAGTGTCGCTGTTGCACTCGACGGCGGGGAGATTCGCACGCGGCCAGGTGAGTGGTTCCGCGAATCAAAAGGCGAGGTCGACCTCTCTTCCGCCGACATCATCGTTTCGGTGGGACGCGGCATCAAGGACCCCGAAAACATACCGCTTGCCGCGGAGCTGGCCAAGGCCCTGGGCGGAGAGATCGGCGCTTCCCGGCCCATTTGCGACAACGGCTGGCTGCCGCTGGACCGCCAGGTCGGCAGCTCGGGCCAAAGCGTCTCTCCGAAACTTTATCTGGCGCTAGGCATCTCCGGCGCCATCCAGCACGTGGTCGGCATGAAAGGCTCGAAGACAATCGCGGCCATCAACCAGGACGCGAGCGCCCCGATTTTCGAGATCGCCGACTACGGCATTGTCGGGGATCTTTTCGAGGTGGTCCCGGCGCTGACCGAAGCCATCAAGCAAGCAAAAGAAGAGTAGTTGGCTTCCCGGTGTCCCTGACATCCTGAGAAACTTGCGCCCTGTGCAGGCTGGGTTTGTCCCCTGACTCGGGACTCAAGCGGCCTCGTGGGCGGGCTTGTGGTGGAGGCGCATCAACTGGGTGGCCTTGAGTGCCACGATCGCATAGGCTTGGCCGTCATCGTCGCTGAACTCGACTTCGTAAGCGCCACGCGAGAGGCGCTCCACGACGGCGCCCACCTGTCCGCGGACGAGGCCGCGGCCGGGAACGTTTTCGGTGAGCGCTACCTCTGCAAACAAGGGAATTTCAGACATCGACCCTCTCATTTTAACAGCACCCAGCAACTAATCAGACGCGGTATTCGTTCCGGACGAGACACAATCCACGCGCTTCGGACCTTGGCCACCCGGTTCTCCCGTTCGAAAGTAAAGTCTAGCCGGTAGCGTTCGCCGTACTGATCGGTTCGAGTCAGAACGGCTTCGTACTCTTGAGCTGCTTGCTGGAGGGCATCGCGAAGTTCGACCGCATTCTCGCCCGTCAAGTTGAGGACCGAAGCGAACACGCGGGCTTTATGGCGGCCCCTCCGGTTGTTTGAGTTCAGAACATAATCCCGGATTCTCGCAAGTTCGACAACCGCGCGATCCGCGTTGGGCAGTGTCGATCCGTATGGTAGTCAGAAAGGAGCGCACTGCGTATTCTGCTGGATAGTCATCGCTGCGGGACTTGCTCCGTGTGGCGACAGTCCTCTCGCGCAGCTCACTGACAATTCTTGGCGCGATTGCGAATCGAATGTTCATAGGGCTGCGATGTCCCCGCCCTCGGAAGTCAGCCCCATTGGTTGCGTTATGATCCGGTCTGGGAGTCTCGAAATACGTTTCTCATGATCTCGTCACTGATCCTCCTGCTCGCCATCGCTCTCAGCCTCGGATACTTCATCAAGGCAGTCTGGCGCCGCCTCGAACCGATGCGCCGGGCTAAGCCCGCCCTGCCCCAAGTTCAACTCTTCCCCAAGCTGTGGAAAACCTTCACCGAAGTCATGTTCCAGACTCGCGTGATTCGCGGCCGGCCCTTGGCGGGAGTTTTGCACGCCCTCGTTATGTGGGGGTTTTTCGCGTTCGCGTGGGTTAGCATCGAACACATGGCAGCCGGGTTCTCGGGGCTAGCCAACGCTGAACCAGACAATAGCTGGTACGGCGCATTTGCCGCTGCCTGGGCGGTCGCCGTTCTGTTTGGCATCATCGGCCTCGCGTATCGGCGCTTCATCATGCGCCCGCCACAGCTTGGCCCGCCACGGCTTGGAAAGACATCGGCCTCTTCCGGCATCGTCGCGCTGCTGATCGTGCTGCTGATGGTCACCTACCTGCTCGGGTGGCGCGGGTTCGCTGCCGCTAGCGCGGCGCGGCAAATCAATTGGTGGTTTCACACGGCTTCCCTGTTGGGGATGCTGTTCGCCATTCCTAACTCGAAGCACCTGCACCTCGTGCTCGGGCCAGTCGCGATCTTTTTCCGCGGGGAAACCACCAGCAGCATTCGAGCCCTTCGTGACGAGGATGACGACGACTTCGGAATGATGAGCTTCAAGGATCTCTCCGCCAAAGACATCCTCGACGTCCATTCTTGCGTTGAATGCGGACGCTGCACCGACGTCTGTCCAGCAAACGTCATTGGCGGAACTCTCGATCCCAAAGAAGTGATTCTGCAGATGCAGCATGGTCTGCTGGCCGGAGCCAAAGTGGTGACGGGAACGGCCCCGGAAGTCGAAAAGGGAGAAGCCTGGGTCCGTGAGGAGGATTTATTTCAATGCCTCTCCTGCGGAGCCTGCGAGCAAGCCTGCCCCGTGGGAATCGAGCACGTGGGGGCAAAGATCCTCGACTTGCGGCGAGGGCTCGTGAGCGAGGGCCGCACCCACAATGAAAACGTGACGGAGCTGTTCACCACCATGGAGCGCGCGCCGCACAACCCTTGGAAGCTTTCCCATGACGTCCGCGCGAAGTTCATCGAGTCGGCGGAGTTGCCTATCTTCGACGGTAGCCAGGAGTGGTTGCTATGGCTTGGATGTGGCAACAGCTACGACCCTCACGGCCAAGATGTCGCCAAGGCCGTCAGTAAGATCCTTGACGCAGCCGGTATGCGGTGGGGCGTCCTCAAAAGGGAAACCTGTTGCGGCGAACCGGCCCGCCGTGCCGGCAACGAGTATCTCTACATGGAACTCTCGGAGAAGCTCATCGACTCGTTCCGCGCGAGCAAGGTCAGGAACCTCGTCACTTGCTGTCCGCATTGCACGCGCATGCTGGATGTGGACTACCGCCAAAACCCGTCCTTCGAAGAGCTTGGCATTCGCGTTCTACACCACACCGAGCTGATTGAGGAACTGCTGCCGAAGCTGAGCCTCGAATCCGTGCGCGAGCGCCTCACCTACCACGACCCCTGCTACCTCGCCCGCGGTCGTGGAATCACCGACCAGCCTCGCTCGATCCTCGAGTCTTGCGGCGCCGAGGTGATCGAAATGCCGCGCCACGGCAAACAGACTTTCTGCTGCGGAGCCGGAGGGGCGCAACTCTTCATCGCCGACGACAAGCAAGAACTACCCGGCGGCCGAGTCAATCACAAACGCTTTGAAGAAGCCGCCGCGACCGGCGTCTCCACCATTGCCGTGGCTTGCCCCTATTGCCCGATCATGCTGAACGACGCCGCCCAGCACGCCGGCCGCGAAGACGTCCGGATCGTCGATGTCGCCGAATTGGTCGCCGAGAGAATTCAATAGATCTTCCTCACCGTGTCCTTGTTTGATCGTTTCATGACTGCACTGTGACTGGCGAAGCGCGGGTTGCCGCCTGTTTAGGAACAATGTTTCGTGACAACTTTCTTAGCCCGCTTTTCTCACCATGTGGCGAGGCGAAGTGCGTGAGAAGGCCGTCAGTACGAGGCGCGCGCCGCTTGACGAGCGGAGGCGTACTTGACAGTACGGTGAGCACGGCGAGCAAGCGCAACGAAGTAATGGCGGCCTTATCGCGTGCTTCGGCCGTCAGGTGGTGAGAAATGCGGGTTAGTCTGTCAACGCCAAGTAGAAATGTCCTATTCGCTGCCAAGTAGAAATATGCGGTTCGGTCCGGTCGGCTGGAGGGGCGCTGGCAGAGTGGTTGCTGTGGAGGGCCGGGTCGCGCCTGCTCTTGAAGCCCCAGGCCGCGGCGACGGGGCTGGCTCCGAAGCAAGCGGCTGATCGATCCGGCGCGTCAACGCCCGGGCCTGAATCCTCCTCCATCGTTTCGCCTTGCGCGCCAGGCTCGTACTCAATCGCGTCATCAATCGGCCCCAGAGTTTCCCCGATGAGGTGCCTCGGAAGGTGCGTCCTATCTCCGTCAGACAGTTCTGCTGGGAGGGTGCCGCCGCCGGGCATCTGCTATCATTCTCGGAATGCTCAGCAAAGCGGAAGAAGTTCTTCGGGAAAAGGCCGCGCGCTATTTCCCGGCCTGGGAGACGGACGAGCTTCCCGCACCACCCCTGATTGGCTGGAAGAGCTGGACCGCGCTGATTGGTCCCGGCGTCGTGCTGGCGGGCTCAAACATCGGCGGCGGCGAATGGCTGTTCGGGCCTATTGTGACTGCCCGCTACGGAGGCCAGTTGATGTGGCTGGCCACCTTAAGCATCGGCTTTCAAGTCTTCTACAACCTGGCCATCATGCGCTACACGCTTTACACCGGCGAGCCCGTGATGGTCGGGTTTCTTCGAACCTGGCCGGGCCCCAAGTTCTGGGCTGCTTTCTATTTGATGGCGGATCTAGGCGGTATTTGGCCCTATCTGGCTTCCAACGCTGCCGTGCCCCTGGCGGCGGCGATCCTGGGCCGGCTGCCGGGGCCTGAAGACGACTCGCTTGTTCGAACGCTCGGGTACGTCATTTTTCTCGGCGCTTTCGTGCCGCTGGTTTTCGGCGGAAAAATCTATAACGCGATCGAACGCATCATGATCACCAAGATCATCCTGGTGCTGGGCTATCTCTCCTTGATAGGAATCTTCCTGGTCAGCCGTGAAACTTGGGTCGACATCTTCACGGGCTTCTTCAAGTTCGGCTCCTTCCCCGAAGGTGAGATCGACTGGACGACCCTGGCCGCTTTCGCCGCCGTGGCGGGGGCGGGCGGTTTGACCAACATGAATTTCTCCAACTACACCCGCGAAAAGGGATGGGGGATGGGTTCGCTGGTCGGCGCCATACCCAGCTTGGTCGGAGGCCGGAAGGTGAAACTTTCGCACGTGGGAAAAATCTTCGCTGCCGGCGAGGAGAGCGGAAAGCGCTGGAAAGGCTGGTTGCGGCATATCGTCCGGGATCAAGTTGCGATTTGGGCCGTCGGTTGTATATTGGGCATGGCCTTGCCCTCGATGATGTCCCGCGAGTTTATCTTTGGCGCGACAGTGGAAGGTCACGCCGCCGCGGCGATGACGGCGGACGGTATCGCGGCGCGGGCGGGTGACGTCTTTTGGTATCTCACGCTGCTGTGCGGCTTCATTGTTCTCGGCCCAGGACAGATTTCCGACATCGACGGTATCACGCGGCGCTGGACCGACGTCATCTGGACGGGCAGCCGCCGCGCCCGCGTCCTCAAGGGGCATCAAGTCAAAAACATCTATTACACGATCATGATCACTTACTGTATCTGGGGTCTGATCGCCCTGCGGCTGACCCCGGACCCCCTGGTGTTGGCCATTGTCACGACAACGTTGCGCAACCTCGGACTGGGCGGGTCGGCTCTTCATGCGCTCTATCTCAACCGCACCCTGCTTCCGCGCGAACTCCAGCCGCCTTGGTACTTGCAAGCCGGATTGGTCGGCAGCTTTTGTTTTTTCATGGGAATCTCGGGGATCGCGTTTCGCCAGCACTGGATCAGGCTGATGAGCGGCTGACGTCTTGCCGCGGGGATGATCGATCCCGTGGATACGGACCATTTGAGCCGCGTTCACGCGGCTTGGTGTTTCCAGGCCAGCCGTTTTACGGCTGGTAAGCCCTACCGCTGAAGGTTTGTCAGCACGTTTCAACGGGCTTCCCTCTTCCCCAACCGGGGCCGAAAAAAGGGGACCGCCATCCGATTCTCGCTCGTGCCAAGGCATGCCGCGGGACTACGCGGTGGTCCGCGGTGTGGCCGGCGATTCTGAAGGAGGCGGCCTCGAGGGGATTGGGGAACCTTCGTCAAGCTCCCAACGGCTGGTCCGAGGCGCGGCGCTTCCAGCGATAGGCCTTCACCGAGTTCCGCCAGAAGTACTTCTCTTGCATGGCGCGACTTTTCTCCCCGACATACCTCCGTACAATCCCCAACACTTTTGGGTATGGGCCCAACGACTCGGAGTTTGGCCAGTCGCTGCCGTAGAGAACACGATCCTCGCCGAACGTTTCCCACATCTCGTCCAGCTTCGCCCGATAGACTTCGACATCCTCCGGCACCGTATCGCCAACGCGCCGCAACACCGCTGAGACCTTCACGTAGACATTGGCTCGCTCACCCAGCGTACGCATCGCGGCCCGATATGCATTCCGTTTCGGACCGGGCGGGGGCTCGGCGAGCTTCGGGAGGTGGTCAAGCACGACACGAAGCGTTGCAACCTTGTCCGTCAAGGTGATGATATCCTCCAGGGCACGGACGTTCGGGTTCGCCGTGTCGAGCGTCAAGCCGCGGTCCGCCAGCATGCGTAAGCCCTGCACAAAGGCAGGCTTGGCAAGTTCCGCGCGCAGGTCCCGATCCCATAGATATCCGTACCGGATGCCCAAGAATAAAGGGTTCTTAGCGAAACGTTCGAGATGCTTCGCAAAACCCGGCTTGCTCGGCTCCAGGTTCCCGATCGTGCCCACCATGATCGGGTCCTTCTCCATCACATCGAGAACCCACTGGTTGTCCTCCAGCCAGGGACTGCACTCGACCTCGATCGCGCCGACGACGTTCAGTCCCGCGCTCGCTTCACGCAACCGGTCCGGCAACGTCTTCTTGTAGATGAGAGTGTTCGCCTTTGGCGGCCAAGGCACCCCTTCCGGGCGGGTCGGATCGTAGAGGTGGACGTGCGTGTCGAGAATCGGCACGCTGCTCTGTTGGGCGGCATCCGCTGCCTGAGAGGCGGCTAGAGCAGCCGTGGAGGCGAGGAAAAAATTTCGGCGGTTCACAGCCCTAGTTTAGCTCTTTCGGACGGCGCGCCGGCTCCTATAGGAAGTTAGTCAATTGTTACTCGGTCCTCGTGTCTCAGCGGCGGGGACATTCTCTCAGGCTCCTGGTCGCTATCGCCAGCAATCGCCGGGGGCGCTACAATGTCCCCACGCTCTTGAAGGCCAGCAAGTGCGGCTAAATCCCTAGCCGGCATCGGTTGATCCAACGGCCTGGAATCGCCTGGATGACGACTTCCCCGTTAGGGCGGATCCAGCCGGCCTCGGGCAAGCGAATGTTTCATTGGTGGAGGCCCTCGTACCGCCTGCCTACGCTAGAATGTTGGGCGAATGGGCGTCACGGTCTGATGCTAATCTACCTCACGTCGTTATGTTGTACGCCACAATAAATCGCATCCTCAACCGCAGACAGCTTGCCAGGCGGACATCGGCGTGTGTTGCGGGTCTGATGACGGGTTCCTTGTTGGACCGCGACTTGTTCGCCGCCGACGGGTCGAACAACTCCGACCACCGCCTGATTCTGCTCGGCCTCAATGCTCTAGCCCGATCTCCTGAGCGGGACTATTTCGCCGACGGACATCGTGGCGCGAGCCTGGTGGCTGCCCATTTACTGTGCCATGAAAATGGACTCGATGATGCCGCGCGAGCACGAATCGTGGAACTGTTTAACCTCAACTGGGCCTCAGCGCCGCTGTGCCAACCGTTTCCGGAGGCCGATGCCGATCCGACCCAGATTAAGCGAATCGGTGACGCCCTGGCCGAAGGCGGTGGTGTGCTGCGGCAGGTCGGCCACGATGCGATTTTTGCGATGCTCGCAATCAAGGCCTTCCGCATCCTGCCGAGCGCAGCCACAGCGCAGCGAGTTGACGGCGTTTGTCGATTGATCCGCTCGTTCACGGCCTGGAGGGATGATCCTCCCGACCCGCAAGTCGATCCGCCGCCTTTTGAGGATTCCGAAGCGGCATCACGATTCATTCTGCGCGAGGCGATTGCGGCCGTCGACAAGTTTGTAGGGTTCGGCCAGGGGTTCGCGGGACATATGCTGACGTTTGGCCAGGCGCTTGTCGAGCTCGCCGCGATGGGAGATGTGGAATATGCCGAGAGCTGTCGCACGGCATTTCGCAAATATGTCACCGTTACGCGCCGTGGACCGGATGAAGACGACCGACGAATTCCGGATCACAAGCCAAGTTCTCTGCGGCCCCGAGACACGAAGTATTGGCAGCAGCGCGGGGACAAGACCCTCGGCATTGGGCACGTATTCAAGTATCCCTACAGCTACTACGACCTTCTGCGGCGTGCGAATGACGCGGATTTAGGTCGCCAGTGGGACGAGAAGGCGTATCACGTCTTTTGATTCGAGCTGGTCGGACCCAGGGGCAGCGTGCGTCGACGAGTACGGTGTAGCGGTCGGCGAATGATTCTGGCTGGTAGGTATTGCGAAAGAATTTCGCATTGAGGAGTCAGCCGGGTGGGCAAGCGTGACCGGGCAGCAGAACGGCAAGTCGGCCACGGTTAGAATCAGCGGCATGGATCAAGGGTACGCCGTCAGCGTGGATTTAGCCCGCCTCCAAGGTGCCGGAATCGCTCCCGAGAATCCCCATTTGTGGAAGTGGCGATTCACTACCGGGGAACATCGCGGTCGACTCGGACTACACGGGGTTTATGACCCGGTCTAAGCCCCACGCCATCGGCGAAATGCATTGGCCGTCAGGGTTGGGAAATGCAAGGTAAGCGCCTGTCACCTCGTGTTTTCGGAAGTCTAGTTCGCAGCTACGGGCGGGGCGAGGATGCCCACCCAGGCCACAATTGCGCTAGCTCTATTCCGTCGCCACGCTGTGCCAGCCGCCTCGCTCGAACGCCATCGCAGGGCCTCGCAGCTTCAATACGAACTGGATCGCCAGCACGTTGTCCAGTGTTCCTCGGGTTCGGGGTCCGCGAACTGCTTGATAGCCGACCTTGATGATCTGTCGTCGATTGGGACGGTACCCGACCGCAAGTTCGCAGACGTCGCGTGTGGGAATCAGATTGCTGCTGGAGTGATTCAAACGGCCGGCCAAATACCAGCGCGGATGCGGCACGTACTTCGCTTCGGCCCACGCCATCGTCCGGTTGAGATTGGGAATCGCCGTATAGGGGAGGCGCAAGCGGTTTAACTCCCCGTTGAAGTACCAATGTCCACGAGCGAACTGAACGTCGAGCCCGGCCGCCGTAGCGGGCAACGCCCGTGAATGGATCTCGCCGGGGCGGTTAAAGCGATGGTTGTCGTGGAGATAGGGTCCGCGATACCCGGAAGTTCCGATCCGCAAGCCCTGCACCGGCGAGACGCCAAAGCCGGTGGTCCACGTCCCATACTGGCCGTCTTCCGTAATCCCGCGCGGATTGGCCGGAGAACTGCTCGTAAATTGGACGCGAGCGTCCGCCCGGCCATTGCCGACGTCGACTTGCGCACCGCTTAGGCCAAGAGTAGTCACCGGCGAGGCATAGTAGCCGTAACCGGCGGGAAGGCCGATCATCGGATTCACCGCGTCGTCATAGCGGAGTGAGAACGAGCCGAACGCGGCCGGAAGCAGTCCGGCTTTGACCGTCACGTATTTTCCGCCCCAAAACCGCTCATAGCCAGCATAAGCTTGCAACGTGTCAACCTCGAACCCTGAGTTTCCGCGGCCAAACTCTTCGAAGAAGTACGGGCGAGAGCGGAGTTGAACGACGCCGGAAAAGAACCACTTCTCATTGAGGCGCAACGTGGGGTAGGTGAGCGCGCGAAAACCCGCGGCGGTATTGGAATCGGCTCCCTCCGGCTTGCTGAGGATGTGACTGGAAAAGCCCGCGCCGGCCACGGTAATCGGCATCTCAAAGCCGCTGAGCCCGTCTTGGCCCTTCGACGGACCCGCAACAGCTACGGCCGCTATGAGGGCCAACCGAATTGCGCGCGTCATACTCTTGCCTGCTCCCGAACTCTTGCGCTCGTCTTCGCATCGGCATTGAGAGCCTGTTCCAGCCTCTGCAGACTTTGCCCGGAGCTAGCGCCCTCGTCTGAGTCGAGGAGCTCATAGAAGTCC
Source organism: Bryobacterales bacterium (assembly GCA_965226185.1). Taxonomy (GTDB): domain Bacteria; phylum Acidobacteriota; class Terriglobia; order Bryobacterales; family UBA6623; genus CBDCYS01. The sequence continues at coordinate 721,014 of CBDDCT010000006.1, read as the reverse complement.
AGCGCACAGAACGCCCCTACCACCTCGGGATCGAACTGCGTCCCCGAGTTAGCACGAATTATCCCGACCGCTCGTTCGTGCGACATCGCCTGACGGTACGGACGATTCGAAGTCATGGCATCGTAGGCGTCCGCCACGTGGACGATTCGAGCGTCAAGAGGGATCTCCGCCGCCCGTAATTCCCGCGGATAACCCGAACCGTCATGGTTTTCGTGATGCAGCTCCACAATGTTCACGTAGGGAGCGAAACCTTCGACGTTCTCGATGATGCGTTTGCCGATTAGGGGATGACGACGAATCAGCTCGACCTCCTCGGAGGTGAGTTTTGCAGGCTTTTGTAAGACCGTGTCAGCGATGCCGATCTTGCCGACATCGTGCAACAGTGCGCCGACCCGGATTACCTCAAACTGCTCCTCCGGCGCCTCCATCACTCGGGCGATGGCGCAGGAGTAGCGGCTCACGCGCGCGCTGTGGCCAGCGGTGTACACATTGCGTGCGTCAATCGCGTGTGCCAGCGATCCGACGAACTCCCGATACGCTGATGTCAAGCGATGCCGCCCTTCCCGAATCGAGGCGGCTGTCCGATTGAAGACGCGGATTAAACGGTCAATCTCGGCAGTAGACGACTCCGCGTCGACGCTCGGCAGCAGTCCCGAGTCGGCGCTATCTTCCATGCGCCCGATGAGCACGGTAATGGGAAGCGCAATCGAACGCGATGAAGCGAGGGAAACGAGCAGGCCGGCGACAACCGCAAGGGCGCCGACTGCGAGAAAGACTTTCGTGACGACGGCTTCGATCGGCCATCCGGCCGAATCCACCGACTGCAGACTCAGCAGGACGTAGCCGTCGCCCAAGTCGACTTCGGAAATCGGGATCGCGAGGTAGCTGTCTCCCTGCAAGGTCAGCTCACAGCCGCCCGCGGCGCTGCAGTCGCCCGCGCGAGCCGCCAGGTCCGCGGTCGATGCCGTTGAGAGATTGGAGCGGACAACTTCGTCGCCGCGCAGCAGCGCTACGGACTCGGTGAACTCGGCGAGGTCGAACAACCGGCCGACGAAAAGAGTGCCAATCGACTCAGGCCCGAGATTGACGGGAATTTCGTTGACGGCATAAAGTTGATCTCCCACCGCGGCGAAGCCGGGTTGGAGAGCTGGCAGGCGTTCGCCGCGGATCACGGCGAATTCGGCGCCGATTCGCATCGTGACGGCCAGCCGGTCTCCATCGGGTCCCGCGGCCGCGACCAAATCAAACCCCAACGTTTCGCCCAAAACCATCAACTGATCCGCCAGCGTTCGGACCGCTGTTGTGCTGTTCCCCTCCAGTCGCACCAACTCGAAGCCGGCTTTGAGCACTGGGTTTTCCGCCACAACCGTGAGCAGCCGGTTGTTCCGCAGTTCGTAATTTTGGTGCAGCCGGGAAACAAACTTGTGCGTGTCTCGTAACGACGCCCGAAGCTCGTTTTTCACTTCCGTACGCACAAGCTGCCGCAAAGCCGCGAAGCCTACAGCGAGCAGCAGCGCCATCGGCACAAACGACAGCAAGAAGACTTTGGTGGAGAGACGCATCAGTGGCGGGGATCGATGGGGATCTCGAAATCGAGCGTGGTGTTCTGGCCGTCGAGGAGCGTAACCGCTTTCCGGAAGAAGCCCGCCGACTTGTGCCAAACGACAACGGTGTGTTCGCCCGCGGGGAGACCCGACAAAACATAGCGGCCGAATCTGTCTGGTTGTGTTGCATGGTCGTTCGGAGCGACGACGACAACCGCGCTCATGTTCGGGTGAAGGTGGCAATAGACCTTCACGATCCCCGGACGCTGAAACTGGACGATTCGAGTCTGGCCCTTCGGGTAGTTCCCCAGGTCGAATTTCCGAACCCTTGAGAGCGAAAAGACATTGTGGAAGATCGGATCGAGATTAGGGAACGATACAGTCGAGCCCGCCGGAATCACCACAATATCTTTGAAGAACCGCCTGCCGCGTTGCTCTATCACCTCCTGTCTGGGACTCGCCGCCAAGTCCGGGCGGCTCTCGGCATAAATGGCGACCCGGCTAAGCTCCTTTTGCTGGAAGCTCCGCCCGTCCGCCTCCGGCGAGACGACCGCCCCGCGGTGGTAGCTGGTCGCACCGCGGACGATGCGCGGCTTGGTCAGCCGGCGTGTGATCCGAATTTCACCGTTCACATCCGCGCCCGACGCCTGCGGCACAAGCAAGATCGTCGCCCAGAATATAGCGATAAGCGTGCCCACTGTTCTGTCTTATCGACATTGTGATGAAACGTTTGACGAGAAGATTCGCCTCGAAAAAACCCTGCTTCGAGCGCTCGCATCCGTGATCTCGCCGGCGGAGTGACATTCGGCGATGAGTTGAAGCAGGTCACAACGGCATCAACAGCTTGCCTCCGCCTGATCCACGTGGGCGCATGGTCCCGAAATTCGATCGTGGTCGTTGCTCTTAGACACCGCCCCAACGAAACCTCGAGCCGGCTTCTCATACCCCGTTGTGGCCCAAGGCCATAGACCAGTCACGTAGCTTTTAAACTCTTATTCCCTTTATTCTCAACATTGTCATGCGACAGACCCCCCGAAACACTTGACACCGCCTGCTACACTGCGATTAGAAACCGGAAAGGACAAAGATCACCGGACCAACACGACCGTTTCCAGGCCTGGACAGTTTCGAGTTGCTCTCCGAATGTTGTGGTCATCCCCCGCGGATGGCTTCTCCTAGTAGGGACCGGCTTCAGCCGGTCCAACGACGGGCGCACCACCTGACGTGGCGCGCGCCTCCTGGCGGGCAGCGTCGGCCTCCGGGCCGACGCTCGTGCCCGTCCAGCAAACTACCGGGGAAGAAGACCATCCGCTAGCAGCCGTTTTTGCGCTCCTTTTGAGGGCGGCTGTCGAGGTTCGATCAACGGGAGCAAGAGGCGCCTCTCAAGAAAAAAAGAGCGGCAAAAAAGAGCGGCAAACACAGCGCGGAAATGGGCGAGGCGGGCATCCGAGGACCCGCGATCCGGTCGAACAATGGCGAAAAAACCGGAATCATCGAGGACTCCCAAGGGGCCATGTCCGTGCCCCTCAACTGTCTCCGAGAAGCAAAAATCCCAAAACCCTTACATTTTCTGTAGAAAACTGCAATTCATCCTGACACAAAGACTCTTCTGGGCGAATAAACTCATAGAAAAACAACGACTTAGGGTCCTAGGCGGTCTAAAGCGGCAATTCCCCGGGAAATGCTGGTTCAAGCTCCGAATCGGCCTGAAACATGCAGTTCTTGCACGATTCAGGCAAGAAAATGGCCGGAAAACTGCAATCTTGCTTCTCCTGAGGATGGTCCCGAATTGCGAGCTGTTGACAGCAACGATGGCGAACGCTGGAACCGCCGGCGAAGCTCCCTGCTCGCTCGCCTGGACGGGTCCGAGATCCGGGCGGTCATCGAAGAGCGTGGAATCGAGCTGGTCTCGATGCGCGATCTATTTGACTATTCGGCTTGCCGGCCCAAATAGATTCGCGAAGTTCGCGCCCTACCTTCTCTTCTTTTTTCCGCTGTCTTCGGAGAACACAGCCTGGAAGTGCCATGCGATGTGAGAGAACGCGACAAGCGCCATCAACAGCGCGAACAAGGTGAGGAATAAATCGTCGATTGAGCTGATGACGTTGCCCGTCACAAGCAGCCAGCCGGCTACGCCGAGACCCGCCAGACCAAATAACAGACTGAATAAGAGACCAATTGCTGTTTTACCCATTTGCTGAATGACTCCGGCTTCACTGTTCATGATTGCGTGGTTCACCTTGGCTCCGCCTCACGGCAGCAATAGCAGCTTACCGCTCGTCAGACGCGCGGCCAGTTTGCGCTGGGCTTCCCCAGCCTCCGACAACGGGAAGGTCTCTCCGATCTCAACGTTCACTTTGCCTGAACTCACCCATCCCAGCACGTCAGAAGCCCGCTCGATCAACTCTTCCCGCTTCGCCGCGTAATGAGCCAAACTGGGCCGCGTCATGAAGAGCGATCCTCTCGAGGTCAACGCGAGCGGTTCGACCGGTGGCACGGGGCCGCTGGCGTTACCGAAAAATACCGCCATGCCCCGCGGCCGCAGGCAGTTCAAGCTGCCCTCCCAAGTCGTCTTGCCCACGGGATCGTAGACCACATGAACGCCCGCGCCATCGGTGATGCGCTTGACCTCGGTCTCGAAGTCCTGCTCGGTATAGAGAATGACTTCATCGGCTCCCGCCCGCCGAACCTTCTCCGCTTTCTCCGGGGTAGAGCAGGTTCCGATCACCCGCGCGCCCCTCATCTTGGCCACCTGGACAAGCAGCAGCCCCACTCCGCCCGCGGCCGCGTGAATCAGCGCCGTGTGCCCTGGCTCGAGCGGGAACGTGGAATGAGTCAGATAATGAACCGTCATCCCCTGGAGCATCACGGCGGCGGCGCTGCGCGTATCAACGCCTTCCGGCAGTTTCACCAGCCGGGCCGCCGGAACCGCGGCATACTCCGCGTAGGAACCCGCAACACCTGCGTACGCAACCCGGTCGCCGGCTTGGAGGTCACCTACATCGGAGCCAACGGCCGTCACCACGCCGGCCGCTTCCTGGCCGTTCGTGAACGGCAGATCCGTTTTGTAAAGGCCGGTTCGGAAGTAAATATCGATGAAGTTCACTCCGGCGGCGGCGATCTTGACGACGGCCTGATCGGGAGCCGGAGAGGGTTCCGGAGCGTCTTCGTAGGTGAGAACTTCCGGGCCGCCATGTTCATGAATGCGTATTGCCTTCATATTGTTCTTTGCAGTTTTAGACTGACTAAAAATTGTAACAAACCCCGCGATCCTCGGCTTTTCAGTTTCAATCGCCAGGTCTAAATCCACCGCCCTTTTTAGGCGGTCAGCTTCGAGCGAGGGTTCGGTCGAGGCTGGTGGTAACCGTATTCTGCTGGCGGCCTCGGCGCAACTGGCTACTCTCGACCGCACCCTCCGCGGGCGCGGCTCTGTTTCGGCCAGGTCCCGCTCAACCGGAAAGGTTTACAGAGGCCCACGAACCGCGCATACAATCAGTCGTGACCTTCGTTCGTGGTTTCTCGGTTTTCTTGGCGCTTGCCTCGGCGCTGTTGGGAGCGACACGAGAGCCGGTCCGCGGCCGGCGGGCGATGGTGGTTTCGGCGGAAGCGCATGCCACCGAGGCAGGAGTCGCGGTCCTTAAGGACGGCGGAAACGCGATCGACGCGGCGATTGCCGTCGGTTTTGCGCTGGCCGTGACCCACCCCCGAGCCGGTAACATCGGCGGCGGCGGATTCATGCTCATTCGATTCGCTGACGGGCATTCCACTTTCATTGACTTTCGCGAGCGCGCTCCGGCGGCCGCCGGCCGCGACATGTATCTTGACGCCGATGGCAAGCTGACCCGAGACAGCGTTGTCGGCTATCGCGCCGTCGGCGTTCCCGGGACCGTGCGCGGCTTTGGCCTAGCCCGCGGCAAGTACGGCACGAAACCCTGGGGCAAACTCGTCGCGTCCGCAATTCGGCTTGCAGAGGAAGGTTTTCCGGTTTCCCATGAGCGGGCCGAGGACTTTCGCGAAAACAAACGGTTGCCGCTGTTCGCTGACTCGAGACGGATCTTCCTGCGCGACGGGCGCCCCTACAAGATGGGCGAGGTTCTTCGCCAGCCCGAGCTCGCCGCGACACTGGGACGTATCGCCAACAACGGCGCCAAAGAATTCTACAGCGGCACAACCGCCCGTTTGATCGCTGACGACATGAAGCGCAACGGAGGGTTGATCACGCTCGATGATCTCCGCGAATACAAGGCCGTTGAGCGCAAGGCGGTCGTGGGCCAATACCGCGGCTACAAGATTCTCTCAGCCCCTCCGCCAAGTTCAGGCGGAGCGGGTATCGTACAAATGCTGAACATGCTGGAGGGCAGCGGGTTCGCCCAGGGAGGGGGCGGATCAGCCTCCACGATCCACTATGTTGCCGAGGTCATGCGGCGTTTCTTTGCTGACCGCGCGGAGTACTTCGGCGACACCGATTTCGTGGACATGCCGCTGAAGGGCCTGCTCAGCAAAGACTACGCTCGGCAGCGACGGACTTCGATTCGCGCGGACCGCACGACCCTCAGCTCGGACGTCGGAGCCGGCCAGCCCACCGGACACGAAAGCAGCGAAACCACCCACTTCTCGGTTGTCGACCGTGACGGGAACGCGGTGGCGGTCACCTACACGCTCAACAGTTCGTTCGGTTCCGGTGTAACGGCCAGCGGTACAGGTATCCTCCTCAACAATGAGATGGATGATTTCACCACGAAGCCGGGAGAGCCGAATCAGTTCGGGCTGCTGCAAAGCGACAACAACGCCATTGAACCCGGCAAGCGGCCGCTCTCCGCCATGACGCCGACGATCCTCACGCGGGACGGAAGGCTGTTCATGGTGCTGGGCGCCCCGGGCGGACCAACGATCATTTCTACTGTCCTGCAAGTGATCATCAACGTCATCGACTTCAAGATGAACCTGCAGCAAGCCGTCGACTTCCCGCGCTTCCACCATCAGTGGATGCCCGATGAGTTGCGGCTGGAAGACCACGGGTTTTCTCCCGATACCGTGGCCCTTCTTAGGAAACGCGGCCACCAGATCAAGTTCGTCGACAAGATGGGACGCGTCATGGCGATTCAGGCGGAAGGCCGGGGGCTGCTAGGGGTCGCGGATTCACGGTCGGAAGGCGTGGCTCAGGGGTTCTGAAGCATTCGTGAATTGTCCAGCCGCGCCCGGTGCCACAAGCCGAACAAAATCACAAACCCCGCCAGGACAAAGTGGAAGAAGATCGGGATCGTTCCGCCGAACCAGCGCGTCTCCGGCCGCAAGATCATCTGCAAGCCGTAGCGGACGATCATGCCCGCGAAGTAGATGTACCCAAAATAAAGGACGCCGCGGCCGAACGCGGGCCGGGTCCTTACGAACCATCCGCGCCCCTTCGAGAAGTCGAGGCACACGTTCGCGCAGGCCACGATGATCAGCATTTGCGACGGCAGCAGATAAGGGTAGGGCATGACACCCGACATCCACTCACTCATTGGCGGAAGCCAGGTGACGCCCCAGAAAGCAACGAGCATTTGACCAACCACGCGCCCGACAAAACAGGCCAGTAACAGCCAGAGGAAGGGCGCCAGGCGCTGTGAGGGAAGGTTGATGCCGACCATGCGGTTCGTCCGCGGATCTCGTCAGCCGACCGACAAGAAATCGGTGAGGGGCCGGGAGGCTCCCGAGTGCTGCGCGGGCGGGGAGAAGATCCAGGCCGCTCCGCCAGCGACAACCAGGCAAAGAGCGAAGATCAGCAACCGGGCGGGGAAGCGCTTTCGAGGAGTCATGGCAGTGGTGGCCGGTTTCCGTGATTCCGTGACAAGCGCGGACTTCCGTCCGCGCCTCTGTCGGGTCGTCTGAAATTTTCTTTCAGGTTTGGCTTGAACTCAGCCATAGCGGTACTCACGCGAACATCTCGCGGTAGTGCCGATACCAATCACTTTGGAAGCGCTCCTCTGGGTCGTAGTTGCGTTTGAGCCGCAGAAACTCCGGAAACTGAGGGTAGCAGGCCTCCACCTGTTCACGCCTGGCCCACTTGTGGTAGGTGAGGAAATAGCTGCCGCCGCGGCGAATCGCCATGTCAATCAAGCGGCGGAAGGCGTCCGCTGAGTGCTCGAGTCCCTCGGGACTGTGCTCTGTGTGCAAGTTGAATATGGTGCAGACGTAAGGCTCTTTCGCCCACGCTAAGAAGCTGTCATCGTCGCGCTCGATGAGCCGGACCGTCCCGTAAATGACGTTGACGTTGTTGTGGAGAAAGTCGTCGGCGGCTTCCCCGAGGAAATCCGCCAGCTTGTCCCGCGGCACGTAGATTTCGGTGATCATTTCCGACGCCGCGGTTTCTGCCTTTAACCGAGCGTCAATTGCAATGTGATAGTCGTCCAGATAGGTGCTGAGCTGGTGAGTGTCGGACCAGTAGATCTGCCCCGACGTCGACAAATAGTATTGCGAATACTCGCGGAATACCTGGGCCTTATCCGAATGCGCCAGAAAGAGAAGCCGCTCCCAGTTTTCCTTGGCAAGTTGCTTCTGCTCCTGTGGAATGGGAGTTTCGGGATCCACCGGGCGATAGCAAGAAAAAACGCCGCGCCGCAGAAAGTCCTCCGAGCCCTCGTCGATCGAAAATTGGAAGTCACCGTAGATAAATCCATCAGCGATGCGCTGTTCGAACGCTTCCATCACGTCATCGGCCACGCCGATTTCAACGACTCGCTCGACCTTCTGGCGCCGAACGAGACGCAGCTTGACCGACGCGACGACGCCGAATAGCCCGTAGCCGCCGGCCACCAGGCGAAACAGTTCGCTGTTCTGTTCGCGGCTGCACGTCAGCGCCTTGCCGGCCGGATCCACGAGAACGAACGATTCGACGTCGCTGGAAAAAGGCTTCATCCGCAACCCGCGCCCGTGGGCATTCGCCGCAAGCGCCCCGCCGATACTGAGCTTGTCCGCGCCGGTCTGTTTCTGAGCGATGCCCCACTGTTCGGGCTTGCCCTGCTGAGCGCCTACGGTATAGCCGATCAACTCGGGCCAAGCGATACCGGCTTCGACCTCGACGATTCCGCGCTCCGCGTCGAAGTCCAGCACCCGATTCAGCTTCGTCGTGTCAAGAAGGACCGTGCCCGTGCCGAACTGCTGGGCTCCCATGGCGTGACGGAAGGCGGCGATCGAAACGGATCGGCCCTCGCCTTTTGCGTTCTCGATGGCAGCCTGGATGGCTTCGACTGAGTCCGCTGAAACGATTCGATCGACCCGGGTTTCGTTCAGTTTGGAATGTATGTCGTTGACAATGACGCCTTCGGGCTCGCTCCCTTGGGGGGAGCAGGCCCAAGGAGCCAGCGCCAGCAAGCCGGCCGACTTTTGAAATTCCCTGCGGCTGAGTTTCATGCCTGTCTTCGATTATCGCCGATTTAGCGGCGGATGGTGGTTAGCCGGATCAGGAGCCTTCAGCCGGCGCAGGTAGCGGATTCGCACCGAGGATAGTAAACGATTGGCCGCGGGCCTGGAGCTGCCTAGTGCCGGTGTAGTCAAATCGTTGCTGCTTATGGCGGAAAATGTCAGGCGACCGGACAGGGGCGCGGGCGGAAGCCCGCGCTCGATCGCGGCCGCGTCTCCATCTCGTCTGCCCTGTGGGCCCTCTTTGGTTGCTGCTCGTCCACCTTAGGATCAGCGGAACACTATGCTTTGCTCAACTTCATGGTTTGCTCAACTTCGGATTCTCGTCCTATACTGAGTAGGTTCCCACCGGCTGGGAGGTAGTGTAATGGTAACACGACAGATTCTGGATCTGTTTATCGGGGTTCGAATCCCTGCCTCCCAGCCAACAGCCCACCCTGACGCCGGCCGTCGACCTGACCCGCCGAAACTCTAACGCTGCTCGATCGCCTTCTTAATAGCGGCCAGGCTCTCGGCAACGAAGACGTGATGGCGTTCGTGAGGTTTCTGGGGCTCGACTGACTCCGGGAAGCGCACGAGCTGCCGCGGGTCTCGGTCAGCGATGCGCGGAGCTTCCGAGATCACTTGCTCGACTCGATCGGCACGAGCACCACTGTGGGTCCGCGCGGCCTAGCGCTGCTCGGCGTGATGGTCTATTCCCGCGCCCGCGTCGGTGCGCCGTTGTGACGATAAGGGTTTCGGAGACCACTACCGCGGGGCAAGCGCTGGTGGTTGCGGCTGCATGAAAAAGGCGGCGATCTTCACGGCGTGGTCCGCCATCACAAGCTCGGGGCCTTTCTCTCTTGGTTTCTTACCTCAGTCCCCCACTCCATTGCACTGAACCAGAGTGAAGAGCGACGCCTGAGCTACGAAACGTGACCGATAAGGTGTAAAGAGATTCCTGCAACCGACACCCCGTGCGCGGTTGGCCATGAGACCCAACGAGGTGCCGCTTCGATGATCGATGCCGTTACATCTCTGCTCGAAGAATTCTCTCACCAAAACCGTGATGTGGGTCGGCGGCTGGCGGCCTTGCTGGCCGAAGATCCATTGACCTTTCAACAGGCCGTCGTCCGGTATCTGTTGAATGGCGGCCAACAACAGAGTTCGAACGTCGTGATTTGGCTTCTGCAAAGAGAGCGTAAGCTTCGCGATTTACTGTTGAATCCTCAACTGTCCTCTCTTAAGGAGTCCATCATCATTGCCAAGATCATCAACAAGGTGATCGATCGGCTCGACGTCCAGTTGGCCCAGGTGCTCAAGGAGGCGCCCGACGAGCTTGCGGCACGCATACTGCGCCTGCTCGCCGAGATCAGCGACAGCAATCGCACCCTGCCCTTGTTGACGATTACCCTGCGCGAGGAAAGTCCGGAACTGCGCTCCAAGGCGGCATTCGTCTTCGCCCGGCACTGCCACAATTCGCTGTTTATTAAGTCCGCGCTGCAAGACAGCGATCCCAAGGTTCGCGCCAGCGCCCTCGAGGGGCTGGGCCTCTCGGACTACCCCGTAGACCCCGCCGCTTTCCTCGATGCCCTCGCTGACGCCGACGTGAGCGTGCAGTCTCGGGCCCTGGTTGTGTGCTACCGCAAAGGAGAGAGAAAGCAGGCCATGCAACTAGTCGCGGACATGTCGCGCCATGAAGAAGCGGCTTTTCGAGCCGCGGCGGCATGGGCCATGGGCGAGATGGGGAGTCCCCGCTTTATTTGCCTGCTTGAGAAGTTGCGTGAGGACGCGGTGGAAGAGATTCGCAGCTGGGCGGACGAGGGTCTAGAAAAAGTTGCCGCGAGCGAAGCCTTGCGGGCTACCAAGGCCGCAGAACGCCGTTCCCGCAGAAAGCTGACGATCGATTCGCTGTTTGCCGTCGTGGACGAGAAGGGCCGGCGACGGATCTACCCAGCGGTTTGCGAATCCAGCGGTGAGCCAGTGACGGACTTGGCCGGCACGGATTTTCACGTCGTGGAGCAAGGAAAGGAGCTGACGAACTGCCGCATCAATTCTCCGCTCCAGCGGGACCCTCTCTCATTGGCCTACGTGCTGGATTACAGCGGCAGCATGTCGACCGCCAAAACCACGCAAATGACAACCGCCATGCTCCAAAGCATGGAAGACAAGCAACCCCAAGATCAGATATCGGTTTACAAGTACTCCTTCGATGTACAGCGTGCTATCGGCTTTACCTATAGCTTCGAGCGCCTGTCGGCGGCGGTCCGTCGGCCGTATCGGGGTCCCAAAAACACTTCCCGGCTCCATGACGCCCTGTGGCAGGCTCTCGAAGATGTGACTCCGGAACCAGGGTATCGGGCGGTCGTAGCTATTGCCGACGGTATTGACCACGGGAGCGACCATACATTTTCCGAGATTGTTCGTGAGTTTCACCGTGCGGCCGTTCCACTCTACGTCATCGGCTTTGATTGCGGAATCGCCGCCCGCGGCCTGGGCAGCCTCGGGGACCAAGGCGGGGGATTATTCCTTTCTGCCCCCAACCCTTGGGAGCTTAGCAGTGTCTGCCAGTCGCTGCTTCGCCGCCTGGAGAACCACTATTCGATTAGCTACGAGCTGAAGGAGAAGCCCCGCGACGCCATTCGACTGTGGATTGAAGGTTCGGCCGGCAGCGGCAAGACTTTCGTAGAGGCGGTTGTTATCGAGACTTGAGCGATTTCTCGATCTGCCTATCTCCACAGGCCGGATTCCAGCGCTATCCCGCTTTTCTCACCACGTGGCGAGGCGAAGTGCGTGAGAAGGCCGTCAGTACGAGGCGCGCGCCGCTTGACGAGCGGAGGCGTACTTGACAGTACGTTGAGCACGGGACTGCCCGCAATGGAGACTGTGTTTTTGCGGAGGCGTTTTGAACGGAATAAGGGCTTTGTTGCGCGAACGCGTCGTCGCCGGCTCCTCCCCGCGGCCCCGGCCGCTGGAGTTGACTGACTTCAATGCGATAGTACCGTGACAAGTACCCAGCCGATCGTCAGGCTCCCAGATGAAAGCTCCGGCCCAAGCAGCTATAATTGGCGTTCATGACCTTCCAGCGAAAGAATCTTAGCTGCAAAGGCTGACTATGTCTCGGCGAAAAGCCTTGATTACCGGGATCACCGGACAGGATGGGTCGTATCTTGCGGAGCTGCTGCTTTCCAAGGGGTACGAGGTTCACGGATTGGTGCGGCGCGTGGCGTTGGAAGATCCGGAGCATCGCCTGTCGCGGATCGCGCCGATTCAAGACAATCTGTCTCTGCACGCTGCCTCACTAGAAAGCTACGCGAGCATCCATCGTGTCATCGAAAAGGTGCGTCCCCACGAGTGCTACCACCTGGCGGCACAGAGCTTTGTGAGTTACTCCTTTGACGATGAGTTCTCGACGTTCAACACAAACATCAATGGGACTCACTTTCTGCTGGCTGCCGTGAGAAACCTGGCGCCGGAATGCCGATTCTACTTCGCGGGATCAAGCGAACAGTTCGGCAAGGCTGATGAGGCGCCCCAGAAGGAAACAACCCGCTTCCATCCGCGCTCGACCTACGGAATCAGCAAGGTCGCCGGGTATGATTTAAGCCGTAACTACCGGGAGGCGTATGGCATGCACGTCAGCAGCGGCATTCTGTTCAATCATGAATCGCCGCGGCGGGGCTACGAGTTTGTCACTCGTAAGATTTCCTCGGGCGTGGCTCGCATCGTGGCTGGCAAGGCAACCAGCTTGCATCTGGGCAACCTGACCGCCAAGCGCGATTGGGGCCATGCCAAGGAATACGTGGAAGCGATGTGGTTAATGCTTCAGCAGGCCGCGCCCGATGATTACGTCATCGCTACCGGAGAAACACATTCAGTGCGCGAATTTGTCGAGTTGGCTTTTGCCTGCGCCGGCCTGGACTATCGCGAGTACGTCGTGACCGAAGAAAGCCTCTACCGTCCGTCCGAAGTCAATTTGCTGATGGGGGATCCCTCAAAGGCTCGCGAGCAGTTGAAATGGCGCCATAAGACAACCTTTGAAGAACTTGTTTTCGAGATGGTCAGCTCCGACTGCAGAGCTCTGGGCGTCGAGCCGAAAGTGTTGCGGCGTGCCGCCGAATCCGCGATCTGACCGCGGGCAAAGGCACCGCCGCGCGTTTCCCGCAAGCGCCGAAGCCTACTCCGAAGTTCGTGGCGTGCGGGGCGCTATGTGCTTGATTTGCGGAGGGATAGCAGTTTTAATGAGTATTTGGTAGTCATGTAATATATCGTTGAATGGCTGTGGACGCTCGCCGAGGAAACTATCGTTATGGCCGGAAATTCGTGGTTCAGTCCAGACCTGCCCACGCCAACGCTTCCAGCGAACTCAGCTCGGGCCTTCCTCCTCGATTTCCGCTGCCGACGCAGACGTAAAGCTTCCCGCTGAATGCAAAGGCCCCCGTGCCATGACGGCCGCGCGCCAGCGGGTCCAGCTTTGTCCACGTTTGCGTCTTTACGTGGAAAGCCTCGACCTCGCTGTGGGCGCTGCGCTGCGCCGCACTCTCTCCTCCTAGAACAATCACATGATCTCGGAACGCAACGGTGAGCGTCCCCGCCCGCGGTGTCGGCAAATCCAGCCTGGGAGATTCGAGCGTTGTCCACGTGCCGGCGTCGAAGTCGTATACGTCCACTTCCTTGATCGTGAGTTCGAAGACCTGCCCCGTTCTCTTCGATGTCGTCCGTCCGCCGACCGCGTAGAGTTTGTTCCCGATCGCGGCGGCCTGGAAATGATCTCGGGGCCGTGGCGCGCCGGGCAGGACTCGCCAGGCATTGCTGTTGGGATCATATTCGTCCAGCCAGTTTTGGAAGTCCCCGTTGTGGCCGTCGACAATGCCTCCGGCCATGTAGATCTTGTCCTGATAGACGACAACACCGCCGCCGCCGCGGCGACGATTAGCGGGGATTGCGGACCCTTCCGACCATTGGTCCGTGCCGGGGTCGTAAATCAAAATGTTGGGCACGGGGGTTTCATCGGGGTACCCCCCGGTCAGCGCTCCCAGAACCCAAATGCGGTTTTCATAAACAACAGGCTGGAAATGATGAATTTCGATTGGCGGCTTGGAGGCCTCGCTCCATGTGTTCGTTGCCGGGTCGTAGACGTTCACCGGCATTTCGCCCCTCCCGCCCAGCAAGTAGAACCTGCCCCCCATTTCAATGAAGGCGCATTCGTGGCGCTTGACCGGGGAGCCATTCGCTTCCACGGTTTGCCAGTTGGTGTCGGCGCGAGGTTGTTCGCTCGAGCCGCAATCGCTTAAAACAAGGCTGCCCATCAACAGCAGAACTGCCGGCAGAATCGAGGTTGCGTCAGTTCTGTTTTTCATATTCCCCCGCGGCCATCCTCGCTAGGGTCTACTTGATCAAAGGGGCTGACACGGGGCGGTGGCACGTGCCTCGGTCCGGACTCGCAACTCGGACATCCTGTTGCATTCTGGACAAAAGGCCTCGACAGATTCATTCGTGACGTTCCCTGCTCCTTCTAACGGCTTGGGCGGTCACTGGGGCGCCGCTTCCCGTGGCCGCCGCGAGGTGCAGCCGCCGGTTAGGCCGTGACTTGAACGCTGTCGTGCAAGAACTCCGGTGCAAAGTCGGCTCCGTTCGGCCAGACCAGCGTATGAAACTCGGGATGAATGCTGAACTGCTCGAAGAACGTGACGTCCTTGAGCGGCTCCATGATCGGCCCGTGAAGGGCGGACCCGAGATCGATCTCGCCGCATGTGCCGTCGCGAAACCGCAGCCAGACCGTGTGCGCGCCAACGTGCCGAGCCCCAACCACGTGGTAGTTCATACCTCTTACTCTAATCCAACGGGGCGATGCGCTTGAGGGGCTGGCCCCGACGGGCCAGTTGCCAATTCTCCAGCAACTCTGTCTTGTGCAGTTCCCCCCAGTCAAGCACAATCTGCAGCGCTCTGGGCGGCAATGCGCCGTGCACAGTGGCGTCCTCAATCTCGATCGACGCCTCGTGTTCCCCGTAGACCGCATGGAAATGCGGCACGCCGTGCTCACTGTAGAACATGCCGATCACGATGCCAAGGAAGCGGGAGATTTCCGGCATGGGGATACCCTCGGGCTAACGGCCCGGCAATAAGCTGCGGGCCGTGCGATGGGCGCCGCCAACCGACAGCAAACCACAGATACCGTGGCACCCATCGCATTTACACTCTGCCAGCTTCATTGCCTTGTTGAGTGGCCCTCCCGGATCACGTCGCGGTCCTTATTTGTCTGTTTCCTCTTCAGTTTGAGGAGTGCTTTATCGAGTTCCCGAAGTTCTCTGACCTCTGGTGTTAGCAGTACCACATCGGCGAGCACAATTTCGCCGCTTTCGGCGTCGAGGGTTCAGCTTCGCCGCCGAACCTGGTGGCTGAGTAGGATTCCGCCGCGCAGGCCGATGCTCCTGACGTGGGTGCTTCCCGGAAACTCACCGGCGAGCGTGCGTGCGAGTCGCGGGCTCACGTTCTCGTCGAAGAGCAGCTTCACGCCACGGAGTTCTCCAGTCGCCGCTCACGTGCGGCGGCGAAGGCCAAGCAGGCCCGAATGTCCTCGCCCTTGAGATCCGGAAAATCGCTCAGGATCTGATCTTCGCTCATCCCGCCGGCGAGGCACTCCAGCACGTCGTACACCGTAATCCTCGTGCCTTTGATGCACGGTTTGCCGCTCCGCACTGCCGGGTTCACCGAGATTCGCTCTTGCCAGTTCATACGGGAATTGTACCTCGCCGGCATAGGACTGCATCGTTTGGAACGCTTGCCGCCGAGCCATTGGTTTCCACGGTTTGCCAACTCGTGTCGCCGCGGGGTTGTTCGCTCGAGCCGCAATTGCTTAAACCGAGGCCGCTCATCAACAGTAGAACCTTAGGCATAATCAAGGTCGCTTCAGTTCAATTTTTCATATCCACCCGCCGCAGGGACCGTGAGGTGCAGTGGTGTGCTAGCCTGCATTTCTCACGGCGCAACTTTTCGGCATTCTGGAGGCGATCCTGTTTTATCCAGCGATCAAACGGATTTTTTTCAATGTTCGCCCTTTGGTCTTTTTTGCTGTCATCGTCCTCGTATTCGCTAGCAAAAGAGTCTCAACGGACTTGAGCGGTTTGGGTGCAAGTTGTTGATTTATAAGCGGTTAGTTTTTTCAATGAGAGGATATCGGGGTTTTTGCCGGGCGGGGGGGGCCTGGATCGCCTGCCGCTCACCTCGACATGGAAAATGATTCATCGCTGGGTTCCCCTTTTTTAGGATAGCAAGCCGGTCTCGGACAGCCTGGCGCTTCCTGGATAAAACTATTGAAAACAAAGGGAATAATTTTATCAAAAATCCGTGACCGAGTTTGTCAGCCCGGGTTTCTCAGCGCCTGACGGGCGAGGCAGGCGAGAGGCCCGGCAGTCCTTGTTTGCACTTGCCGACCGTTTTCGACCTACCGTCAATTATGCGTCTTTGATTCAGCGGGGTTGGCGTCAAGCCGAACGCACCTCGTACTGAGGCGCCTCTCACGCAGCTCGTCACGCCACGTGGTGAGAAAAGCAGGCTAGAGCCCTCGCGGCTCCATTTTGGCAGCGCGTGGCTTAGAATCGGGTGCTCAAGCCGCCGCAAAGGGCGAGTTCGGGCTCTGTCCCCGAACGCTTCGGGGCTCCGGCTCTCCGTCATTGAGAACCAGGTCGATGTAGGCGTTCACGTTCGACGCCTTCGCCCCCGGAGTATCCGTGGCCGGGATGATCAGATCCGTAAGTGCAACGACCGTCTTGTTCTGATGGGAATCGAACAACAGGGGCTGCCAGGTTCCCGCTTCGCCGGCTTCGGCGGCAGCCGCCGCGGCCGCTGCATTCGCCGCTAGGTGGTTCGAGTGAGAAGGACCCTGCCCGCTGAGAGCAGCTCCAGTGCCAAACAAGGCGGTTTTGAGGATATCTCTGCGCTTCATTCAGACCTCATTCTTGTCCGCCTCATTCTAACGCACAGAGCACGGAAGCAGTAATGCGCCTAAAGGACAGGTGCAAGGAATCCGCGTTAAGGTCGATCCAAGAAAAAACAGAGCCGCAGCCACAAGGCTGCGGTCAAGCCCGCGCGCGATCCGCAAGCCCGTGACACTCCGTATATACAATTGTGTGCGCGAAGCGGAACGTCTGGAAAAGCGACAGGGTAGAACCTTACGTTTCGATGCGGCAAGCGGAGTCACCCCCAACCCGGGCACGCGGCTCCTGGTCAAGTGCAAAAGAGCGCCGGGCGGCGACGATACTGCTTGCCAGTCCATCTGGACCCTCTGGTTTGGCGGATTCCGCGGGTTCGCGGATGCTTCTCGAGCGGTTTTCACGTCCCTCCACGCTCCGCCAGAAGGGATAATTCCAAGATTTGTATTTTTTCTCGCTTTCTTGGATTCGATGTGAGTTTTGGCGCCGACCGCGACAACTGCTGCGTCGGCACGCAGGTTGCTTCGAGCCGGATCAACCATCCCGACATCTGATTGACGCTGAGATCAAGACTAGTAAGTCAATGAAAATAATAAAGTTAAGGATGCTATGACAGGATCTGACTTCCATCGAAACTTGGTTGCCCTTGCCCCCCGGCTACGTTTGCGAACACGCCGGAAAGGTACGAAATCAGACGCCCGAGCGGCGCTACGACACCTTCTGGAGGACCGTGGGAACTTTTTTTTGCCACGAACCTATAATATTCTGGATTTGGGCTTGCATAGTGATATGAAGTTTGGTATAGTTTAAACATTGCCGGGGAGGCAACCCCCACCAAAGCGAGACTAACCTCAACCAAAAGACCCCTGAAACATCCTCCCCGGCAGACCCCCTTTACTCTCCTACATTCGCTTCCAACGCCTTCAAGCCCGCAAGGGCTTTTTTTGTTGTCTCAACGAACCGCATGCGACCTGTGTTGACAGAGCGAGAGCGATAGTTATGTTAGCTTTGACTAGGGCGTCTCTCTCGAGGATCTGATGAAGCGGCTCGCTGTACTCGGTTCAACTGGTTCGATTGGGCGAAATACTGCCCAGGTTGTCCGTGAGATGGATGGGCAGGTCAAAATTGCCGCGCTGGCGGCGGGCGCCAATGTCGAAGAACTGTTAAAGCAGACTCTGGAGTTTCGTCCCGAGGTCGTGTCTCTGGCTGATGAGAGAAGCCGCGACCGCTATTGGAAACAACTCAGCCGGCAGACGAACTTGAACGGCTACCGCCCTGAGGCTCTCTGTGGACCGGAGGGAAACCTCGCGGTCGCGAGCGGGAGCGACATAGACATAGTGATGTCCGCCGTGGTGGGGGTGGCGGGGCTCGAGGCAACCTTCGCGGCTGTGTTGCTGGGCAAGAGGGTCGCCCTAGCGAACAAGGAAGTATTGGTGGCGGCCGGCAGCTTGGTGATGAACGCCGCGAGAGCTTCTGGAGCCGAGCTGTTGCCGGTCGACAGCGAGCACAACGCTGCCCACCAATGCCTGCGCGCGGGCCCGCGCAAAGAGGTCTCGAAGTTGATACTGACGGCTTCCGGGGGGCCTTTCCGGACGATCTCCAAAAATGAGCTGGCGAGCGTGACGCCGGCCCAGGCTCTCAATCATCCTACTTGGAAGATGGGGAACCGCATTACGATCGACTCGGCAACGCTCATGAACAAGGGCTTTGAAGTTATCGAAGCCTGTCATCTATTCGATTTCTCAGCCAAGCAGGTCGATGTGGTGGTTCATCCGCAGTCGATTGTGCATGCTCTTGTGGAGTTTCAGGACGGCTCGGTGATCGCTCAGCTCGCTCCGGCGGATATGAAGATGCCGATCCGCTATGCGCTGACTTATCCCGAGCGCCAGATCGGTCCCGAGGACCGCAAGCTCCGCTGGGATTCTGTGAGACAATTAGAGTTTGAGCCCCCTGACTATGAGAAGTTTCCACTGCTCGCGCTGGCTTACGAAGCGCTGGACGCGGGAGGAACCGCCGGATGCGTCTTGAACGCGGCCGATGAAGTGGCAGTGCAAGCTTTTCTTGACGGCAAAATCCCGTTCACCGCGATCGCGGATATTGCCAAGAACACTCTCGACCAAATGCCTTACCGCGACGCCACATCGGTCGCTGAAATCCTGGAAATAGACATCGAGGCAAGATCCGTGGCAGGCGGTTTCGTCGGCCGGTAAGTGTTGAACCTGATTCCCGCTACTGGCGGTATATGAAAATGGGCGTTCTCGAAAACCTTGTTTCGTTCGTATTCGTTCTCGGCGTCATGGTGCTGATCCACGAGCTGGGGCATTTCCTCGCGGCACGTTACTTCGATGTTCGCGTCGAGGCGTTCTCGTTTGGGTTCGGGCCGCGCCTGTTCGGTTTCAAGGCCGGCGATACCGATTACAAGGTCTGCCTGTTCCCGCTCGGGGGCTACGTCAAGATGGCCGGGGAAAATATTGGCGAGCCGACTGAGGATCCCGGGGAATTCATGTCCAAGCCACGCTGGCAACGCTTGATCATCCTGGTAATGGGACCAGCCTTTAATGTAGTTCTGGCTTTGGTGCTGCTAGCCGGCTTGTTCATGGTGCGCTACCAGAGGCTCGTTTTCGAGCTGGAGCCGCCCCTGATCGGCTATGTCGCGGATCACTCCGCGGCCAGCCGTGCCGGCATCCAGGCAGGAGACCTGATTGTCTCGATCGATGGGAAAGAGACGCCCGCATGGGAGACGGTTCGGCTGATTGAGATTGCGTCGCCGTTCAAGACGCTTCGTGTCACGGTTGAGCGGGACGGTGAGCGATTAGAGTTTCCGGTCACTCTCGAAGCCGAGAAGACGTCCGGAATCGGCGATGCCGGCTGGAGCGAGGAGACGCCTGTGCGCCTCGGTCGCACGATGCCCGGCCTTCCCGCCGAGAAGGCCGGCATTCAGCAAGGCGACATGCTGCTGACTTTGAACGGGGAAAAGGTCAACTCCTGGCGACAAGTGCCCGACTCGATCCAGCGATCACAGGACCAGCCGATTGAGCTGGAGGTCTTGCGCAACGAGAAGGTAGTGAAGATGCGCCTAAGGCCGATTTACGACACTTCGGATGCTGAGTCGCCGGCCTGGCGTATCGGAGTGGAGTTGAGCCCGGACTATGAGAGGATCACGACGCGTCTTGGATTCGCCGAAGCGGTCGAGCAGTCGGTGGACTACAACATCAAGAACGCCACGCTCATATTCGGTTTTTTAGCGGGACTCGTCGAGCAGCGCATGTCACCTAAGTCACTGGAAGGCCCGATCGGTATTGCTCGTTTGTCGGGAGAGGCGGCGCGGGCCGGCTGGCCGGCGCTGATCATGCTGATGGCGGCAATCAGCTTGAACCTGGGCATCTTCAATCTCCTGCCCATACCCATCTTGGACGGCGGCTGGATTACTCTTTTGCTGCTGGAATCATTGATCCGCCGCGACATCAGCATGGCGGTCAAGGAACGCATCGCACAGGTGGGTTTGGTCTTCTTGATGCTGCTATTCGCTTTTGTGATCTATAACGATATTCTGAAGAGCCTGCCTTCCGGCTGACGTATTTTCGAGGCGGCTGCCGGCCGAGAGTGTCCGGCCTGCTGGTTGTGATTGTTCGTACTGGTGTCAGGGGCGGCTTCCGTGTCAAAATAAAAGTCATCACACCCGCTTCAAGCTCTTCGTTGTGACAGGAGTGAATAGAAATATGCAATCGAATCGAATTACCGGAACGCTCAGTACGCTGCTGCTGTTCATCCCGCTGGCCTCCAGCACCGCGCTGGCACAAGAGGCGTCGAAAGTTGGCGTGATCGACTTTCAGTCCGCCCTGATGGGAACGGCGGAAATGCAGGCCAAGTCCAAGGAACTGGAAACGAAATACAAGCCTCGCCAGGACGAGCTCAATCAGCTCGCGAAGGAGCTGCAAGATTTGCAGGAAAAGCTTCAGTCCGCCGGCGGCAACGAAGCGTTGAGCTTGCAGAACCAAGCGCAGCGGAAGCAAAGGGATGCGCAGAGGAAGCAAGAGGACCTGCAGTCTGATTTCGAATACGACCGCAATGAGATCTTGCAAAGCGGAGCTCTCGCCATGCGAGACGTGATCTCCAAGCTTGCTGAAGAAAAAGGGCTGGACATGGTCGTAGAAATCGCCACCACTCTTTTCGTTAAACCCTCACTGAATCTGACGGCCGCGGCTACTGAAGCGTACAACCAGCAAAAGCAAGCGCCATAGCCGTCGCTGAAGAAGGCGTTCCGCGGCGAAATGGCAACATGGGTTACCTGGAAGATTATTCAACGGTCACTGGCGCCCGGCGCGAGACGATTCACAAAGCCCTGCTGCTGGCGCTGTTGATTTCAGTCGTTGGGGGCGGCCTGCTTTACTTTTTGTTTAAGAATTTCTTCGAGGAACGGCAGGTACGACAGTTTCTTTCCCGGCTTCAGGAAAGCCACTATGCCGAGGCTTACGAGAAATGGGGCTGCACCGTTGAAGAGCCCTGCCCCAACTATACCTATGAAGACTTTCTGGAAGACTGGGGCCCGGACAGCCCGCTAGGGACGGTGAAAAGCTTCCATTTAGGGCGGTCCACCGAACTCGAAACTGGGGTCATTGTCGAGATCGAAATCAACGGCAAGCCGCAACCCGAGTTGTGGGTGGAGAAAGAAACCAAGATCGTCGGCTTCTCTCCCTATCACTTCCGGCGAACGGGCGCGTCCTCGGGCACTTGGCCTCATCACCCCCATACCGCCTTCGCCCAGCTCTCGAGAATGGGGTAGTGGGAGATGGTCCGCCTTACTCCGGGAAGCCGATGCGCCGCAGCAGCTCTTGGTAGCGCGGGTCTTGCCTGAAGGACTCGCTTGCCCACGGGCTCTGCTTGAGGATCACGAGCAGACCGTCGCGCTCCTCAAAGGCTGTATCCAGCCACTGGAACCCTTGATTGAAGTCACCCAGTTGCGTATAAACCCAGGCGATGGGTGAGGCGGCGCAGTACCTTTCCGCTCGCAAGTCCTTGAGCTTGTCGATCGTCCGCAGCGCCTCCTCCTGGCGCCCCGCGACAGCCTGGCACTCTCCGAGGAATCCCAGCGTGATGGGGTCTTTCGGGGCGAGCGACACGGCAGCTTCAATCGTTCGGAGTGCTTCGTCCGGACGGCCCAGGAAGTACCATGCGGTTGCCATTTCCCACCTTACCGAGAAATAGGTCGGGTCGATGTCCAGAGTCTTGCGCCCCTGCTCGAGGGCGGCTTCGAAGTCACGCGCATAAACCAGGAGGGAGCAAAGAATACGATTGACGAATGGAGACAACGGGTCCAATTGGACCGCGGCCCGCAACTCCGCAACACCTTCGGCCGGCCGGCCGGTCTCCCCGAGCAATACACCCAAATAAACTCGCGGAATCGGGTCGGCCGGGTTCAGTTCGGCGGCGCGCCGGTAAGACTGCTCGGCTCCGGCGAAATCCCAGTCGTACCAATGGCGGACGACGCCCAGAGAGGCGTGAGCGTCGGCCGTGGTCTCGTCCATCCCGAGGGCTCTAACGGCCTCCTCCTTAGCTTTCACCATCACGTCAGCGGGCCGCGCGTAGCCGAGTATGCCCAATAGCGCGTATGCGTCGGCCAAGCCCGCGTGAGGCTCTGGATAGTTCGAATCAGTCGCCAGGGCCCGTTCAAAACACGAAAGACCTTGGCGTATGCCGGACTCGGAGAGCTTAACAACGTTGTGACGGCCCTGTAAGTAAAGGCGATAAGCCTCGAAGTCGGCAGTTCGACGGGTCGCCCCCGGAGAAGCGACGGCGCCGACCAGCTTCCTCTTGAGCTGGTTGACGATCGCCTGCGAGATCTCGTCCTGAATGTCGAAGATGTCCTCGAGCACCCGGTCATAGCGCTCGGACCACACCTGGGCTTCTTCGGCGGCATCGATCAGCTCGACCGTGATGCGCAGCCGGCTGCCGGCGCGACGGATAGTGCCGGTCAGCACACAGCCGACATTCAGTTTCTCGGCGACCTGCCTTACTGCCGTGCTCTCCCCTTTGAAGCGAAACGAAGAAGCGCGCGGCGTAACCCGCAGACCCTCGACCTTCCCCAAAGCGCTGATGATGTCTTCGGTGACGCCGTCACTGAAGTATTCGTCGTCCTCGTCCCGGCTGCGGTTCTCAACCAGGATTTCCATTTTGGATCTTGGCCTCCTCGATTCTACGTTCCTTCTCTCTTGAACGCAAGCCTTTCTTGACCGCAGGCACGCACCGGGCCGGACCGAAGTGCTTCCACTAGACCCTTTCGTTCTCCGAAGGGGACAATTCGTCGGTCGGAAGGCGGTTTTTCAGGCACTCCTCCGAGCTTCACTCCGCAGCATCCAGATTTCGCACTCGCGAGCGACCGTTCTACCCGCTCGGCAGCGGCAGCGCCCAGATCCTGTGCAGCATGTCACCGAACAGCCTGCGGTTCAGATGCCCCTCGGCCAGCAGCAGCCAGTAATACCGCGCGTGCTTGACCAGCCGACCGCCGGTCTTCATCAATCTGTGTTGCAAGCTCGTCAGCGACCAGCTCTTGATCCTGTGCGGCAGTCCCAGCCGCCGCCACAAGTTGCCCAGGTTGTAGGCCAGCACGCTGAGTTGCAGTCGCACTTCGTTGGCCCGAAAGCGATGGCACGAAAGCCGTGTCCAGTGCGTGGCCTGCTTGCCTTCTTTAACCAGGATTTCCATTTTGACCCTGGTACGGCGACAGTATACACCCGCGCTGCCCCGAATACCACGTCTTTCCGCGCTGAACCCTGCACATCACCTCCGCCGCTAGGCGCCAGGGCTCATCCATCCGCTCACAGACGTTGATTGAGCGGGCTGAACGGCGCTCCGGCCGACACTGCTCCTTGAAAAACTTTTTTGGAGCCGAAAACTGTTGATCCTCGCCCGGTCAACGCTACCCGCTCGGCAGCGGCAGCGCCCAGATCCTGTGCAGCATGTCAGCGAACAGCCGCCGGTTCAGATGCCCCTCGGCCAGCAGCAGCCAATAATACCGGGCGTGCTTGACCAGCCGACCGCCGGTCTTCATCAGCCGCTGTTGCAAGCTCGTCAGCGACCAGCTCTTGATCCTGTGCGGCAGCCCAAGCCGCCGCCACAAGTTGCCCAGGTTGTAGGCCAGCACGCTCAGTTGCAGTCGCACTTCGTTGGCCCGGAAGCGATGGCACGAAAGCCGCGTCCAGTGCGTGGCCTGTTTGCCTTCTTTGATCCACTGCTCGGCCGTGCCGCGCTTGTTGTAGAAGCGCACTACCGACCGGCTTGGCAAGCTCATGTTGGTCACGATAAATCCGACCCGCGGGAACAGCTCACCGAGATGATGCTCGACCTTGGCCACAATGCGTCGCGGCTTCGACCAACTCTGCGCCTGATAGCGGAAGCTCTTGTAGCGCACCAAGGGCTTGCGACCCGGCCTGCCCGGCGGGCGAAACAAGATGTCTTCGATCGCTAATTCCAAGCTCTTGTTGGCCGGAATGCGAATGGCGTACTGCACTCCGCGTTCCTCCGAAAACTCATAAATCTCCGGCTTGGCAAAGGCCGCATCGCCCCGGAAGGTGACCTGTTTGCCCGCAGCCTGTTGGCGCTCGATCTCGGGCAGCAGCAACTCGTTCCAGTCCTCAGCGCTGTGCACGTTGCCGGGACGCAGCTTGGCGGCCAGACAATCGCCGTGCTGGTTGAACAACAACAACGGGTGGTAGCAGACCGACTCGAAATGGCCGTTGTAGGCACTGCCCTCTTGCTGGCCGTGGACAGGGCTTTCGGTCGAATCCATGTCGAGAACGACGCGCTCGGAGTCGTCTTGCGTCTCGGCTTGCGCCACCAGCTCGCGGTTCACAGCCATCAGCCCCAGCAAGTTCTCCTCGCTCGCCAGCATCTCCGTCTCGAAGCTCTGCAGTCGCGAGGTCAGTGCCCCGCCGCGATCCCAGTTCTTCTGCGAGCCGATCAAGCGAAAGGTCGGATCGGCGGATACTCGCACGGCGTCATTGAGGTCCTCGTAGCCGGCCAGCCGAGAGTAGACTGACTGCCGCAGCAGATCGGCGAACGGGAACTTTTTGTTCGAGCCTTGCCGTGGGTCACTGAGATGTTCGTCGATCAGCTTCCCGAGCCCGAGTCGCTCGTCCAGCTCGCGGACGAGAATGAGCCCGCCATCGGAAGTGACGCGCGATCCTTGGAAATCGACTTTCAATAAGCCGTTGAAGCTTAGCTGGAACGGCTTGTTTTCTTTTTCACCCATTGGGTGTTGATCTCCTCAGCGCCTTGATTGCTTTTCAACCCGCATAAATAAAGGCGTCCGAGGTCACCCGATGGTTAGCAGAACCGAAACTAAAGTGGAAATCCGGGTCAATAGCTCTGCGTCCCGCATCCCGCCAGCCAGCCCTATCGGATCGAAAGATTTCCCCATGCCTCAGAAAACTCCTTCCGCCACTGCCGCCGGAACCGCTGGCGGGGCAAGCAGGTTCTGCTCGAACTCCGCCGGCGGGCAATAGCCCAAAGCCGAATGCAAGCGCTTCTCGTTGTACACCTTCTCGAGAAAGCACCCGATCGAAGCGCGCGCTTCGGCCAGATCGCGGTACTCCGAGCGGTAGACCTCTTCGTACTTCAGCGTCTTCATGAAAGATTCCGCTTTGGCATTGTCGTAGGGGTTGGCTTTGCGGCTCATGCTGATGGTGATTTCGTGCTGCTTCAATAAGTCGACGTAGCCGTTGGCGGCGTACTGCACGCCGCGGTCGGAGTGATGCAGCAGCCCCGCACCCGGACGTCGCCGCTGCAGTGCCATCCGCAACGCGGCGATCGTCAGCTTCCCCTCCAGCGTGTCCTCCAGCGCCCAGCCGACCACCCGCCGCGAGTAAGCATCCAGAATCACGGCCAGGTAGACGAACTCCCAGCGCAGCCGGATATAGGTGATATCAGCCACCCAGAGCTGGTCCAGACCGCTCAGGACCCTCTCGCGGGCCAGATTGGGATAGACGGCCAGCGAGTGACGTGAGTCGGTCGTCAGCACGAATTTCCGGCGCCGCAGGCATAGCAGGTTGTCCTCCCGCAGAATGCGCTGCACCTTCTTGGGATTGATCACCCAGCCGCGGCGGCGCAACTCGGCGGTCATGCGCGGCCGCCCGTAGCTGGGGAACTCCACTGCGATGCGCTGGATGGTGTCACGCAGTTCCAGGTCTGCATCGGGCCCCTGCTTCTCAGGCTGCCAACGGTAGAAAGTCGCGCGCGGCAGCTGCGCCAGCTGACACATCCGTTGGACGCTCATCGGCGGCTTCTCCTGGACTTGTTGCCAGATCTGGTGGCTGACAGCGGCTTTCCAGCCGATGCCTGCAGCTTCCGCTGTTGTTCGATGCGCTGCAAGCACCCCTTTAAAAAATCGATCTCCATGGTCTGCCGGCCGACCTTGCGCTCCAGCTCCGCCGTGGGTGTTTCTTCCCAGCGGCGTTTCCCCTCGCCGGGGAAGGCGTTGCCGGGTCCTTGGCGAAACTCCCGCCGCCAACGGTGCAGCAGGTTGGGATTGATCTCAAAGGCCCGGCTGACCTCGGCCGCCGAGGCGCCCTGCTGCAGCCGTTCCACTGCCGACAACTTGAATTCTTGCGTGAATCTCCGTCGAGACAAACTCATCACTCATCCTCCGTTCAATGGATTTTGAGTCTAATCTGTTTGTCTCACTTTTGGGGGCAAGTCCAAAACACTTTTCTGCAGGGCTTGGGCTGGCTCGATGGTTACGCTATCCGCAAACACGGCAAGCCTTTCTTCGAATGCACGGAAACGCGGCAGGTTGCATTGATCGAGTCGCTCGACGAGTCTCCGTTTCCCGGCCTGAGCGCCGGAGCGGACTTTTTAGCCCAAGTTAAGCGGCTCACGATCGAGGGTTACTATACATCGAAGATCGGCATTGACGAGCTGAACAAGGGTGGAGTTCCCGAAACCTACGGCTGCACCCACGAGTCCCACGGCTGAGTCCGCTCGCGGATCTTGTCAACGGCAGGCTGGAACGCGCCTGGCCGGCGTTCCTGCTAAATCCCTTCCCGTGGCGGGACGTCGCTTGTTCGCTCTACGGCGAGCCGGCGGCCGCAGCTTCCGGAGGAGTGCTATACTCGCGCAAGTCTCCTACCTTGAGACGCTGATTGGCGAAAGGCTGGCGTTCGATGCAGGCGAAAGTTTTGGCCATGGTGCTTGCGGGTGGCAAAGGAACCCGCCTTTATCCCCTCACGAAGGAGCGTTCCAAACCTGCCGTTCCCTTCGGTGGCAAGTATCGTATCGTCGATTTCGTCCTGAGCAATCTCATTAATTCGGGCATTTACTCGATCTATGTCTTGACGCAGTTCAAGGCCCAATCGCTGCTTCAGCATCTGCGGGACGGCTGGCAATTCGGCCACGTGCTGAAGGACCAATTCATCATTCCGGTTCCGGCGCAGATGCGCCAGGGGGAGCGCTGGTATGAGGGGACGTCCGACGCCATCTACCAGAACATGCATTTGATCGAGCTGGCGAGCCCCGACCTGGTCGCCGTTTTCGGAGCCGACCACGTGTATCGCATGGACGTGACGCAGATGATGGCGTACCACGACGAGAAGGGGGCCAAAGGTACGGTTGCGGCGCTCCCGGTTCCGGTCGAGAGCTCACGGCAGTTCGGGACCATCGAGATCGATCAGGACTGGAGGATTGTTGGCTTCCACGAGAAAGTGCCTGACCCGCCCGAGATCCCGGGCCGCCCTGGCTGGACGCTGGCGTCGATGGGCAACTACGTTTTCGATACGGAGGTGCTCGTTGAAGAACTGCGGCACGATGCGGCTAAAACGGACAGCAGGCACGACTTCGGAGGCGACATGCTTCCCGAGATGGTCCAACAATACCCCATCTACGCCTACGATTTTCAGAGCAACGTGGTGCCCGGGGAATTATCGGAAAGCCGGGGTTACTGGCGGGATGTGGGAACGATTGAAGCTTACTACGAAGCGAACATGGACTTGCGCGCGGTGCGGCCCTCGCTGAATCTCTACAATCTCCGCTGGCCGCTCAGAACAGCCCAATACCCGGTCGGACCCACGAAATTCACGTTCAACGAGGAAGGACGCCGCGGCCATGCGCTCAACTCGATCGTGTGCGAGGGATGCATACTCACCGGAGCGGAAGTAGAGAATTCAGTTCTTGGCCAGAGAGTGTTCGTGGACAACGGAGCCGCGATAATGGACTCCGTTGTGATGGACAACTGCTACATCGGCGCCGGCGCGAAAATCTCGAAGGCGATCATCGACAAGAACGCGCGCATCCCCGCCGGCGTCCAAATCGGTTTCGACTTAGACGCCGACCGTAAGAACTACCACGTTACCGGCACGGGCATTGTGGTGGTCGAAGGGCACAGGTCGCCCATTCCGGTCTCGTCGTTGGCAATCTGAACTATCCCCCGCACTCAATCCGCCGTCCCGGCGGCGGTTGATTGGGAAAGAATCGCGGATGGGGCTATATCCGGCGCGCAATCCCTATTTCCTGCTCAGCTTGGCGCCAATCCTGTTCGGCTGAGCCCCCGGGATGGCCTTTCTGTTCCCAGAGCTGGTAGGCCAAGCGGGCCACGGCTTCGCGGAAGGCGGCTGGGTCCAAAACCGCGGCCGGCGCCGCCGGCGGAGCGGTCTTGCGAGTGCGCTTCACGGCTCGCCTTGTCGTGGCGGATTTGTTGGGGGCGCTTAGCTTCGGCGCTGACTTTGCTTTCGGTTTCACTGTCGTGGCCGCCTTTACGGTTCGCTTGCGTGGGGTTGCCGTTGCACTATTGGCTCGCGACGTGGCCTTTTTGGCTGGGCCTTTCGCGGCAATGGATTTGGATACAGTTTTCCCTGGCATATGAATCATCCTCTGTGAGAAATGTTTTGAAACACCGGGTAGAGCATCCCGGCTCTGGATCTAACTTACTTACCTCTCATTGTACCGGCCCGGATTGAGATTGTTAATGCTGCGGCCGGCGATCGAAAGATTCCATGGAGGGAATCAAGTTATTTGTTGGACACTTGATTCGATGGGAGACCGGCTGGGGCGGCAAGTCCGAAATGGAAGAGTTCCAGCGCTGCTAGGCGGAGTGCGTCTGAGTCAGAAGAAGCGCGCCATGTAGGTGAAGCGGACGCCGCGGCCGATCTCGGGGGCCAGGTCTTTGATAAACGACGAATGGTTGCGGTAGAGGCGGTCGCCGATGTTGAATACATTGACCGAAATCTGGTGGGCGACGTGCCGCTGGGGAATTGTGTAGGACGCCTTCAGGTTGACGACGGTGTAGCCGGGAGATCTCGACTCCGTCGTAAAGGTCTGTTGCTGGCTGCTGGCGAGGATGACTTCGGGCTTTACGCTGAGCCCGCCGCGGCGCCAATCGAAGCCTACCCTTCCGCGTAACGGCGGGATGCGCGGCAGGGGTGTGTTGAATTCGGTTTCCTGGGCGTCGACGAAATCCATGCCAAGGTTCAGCCAAACATCCCGACGCAGGCGAAGCCCTAGATTCGCTTCGGCCCCGGCAAAGCGGGCGTCGCGTTGCGTGAACTCGATCACTGGAAGTTTGTTTCTCCTTTCGCCGGTTGCAAACGGGAATACAAAGTCACTGAAACCGTAATAGAACAGGTTCAGCTCGCCGCGGGCGGGTCCGCCCTGCTGCCGCAACGACAACTCGACGCCGTTGCCGGTCTCCGCGCCCAGCGCCGGGTCGCCGACTTCGAACGACAGACTGCCGATATGCGGCCCGTTGTTGTAAAGCTCCTCGAGAGCGGGCGCGCGGTAGGTGTGGGCGTAGTTGACGACTAGAGCACCGCCTTTCCAAACATCGGCGTGGACTCCCGCGGCGGCCGAGCCTCCGGTGAATGAGCGCATGGGAAGGCCGATGGGATCGTAGCTGTTGCGCTCCAGGCGGCCTCCAAACTGAAACTTCACATTCTCGTATTCCAGTTCATCGAGTCCGAAGACCGCGACCGCGTCTTGATCGACCGGCGGTGACAGTGCCTCGTCTCCCGCTACGTCGTAGTCGCGCAGCAAGCCCCAAAAGCCAAAGCGGCCGGTCAGCGGGCCGCGTTTTTTGTGCTCGAAGACGCCACGGTAGATGAATTGACCCTGATCGAATTGCGTTCCGATCGTGCGGTCATCGCCGGCGACTCCCACTTCGTCATGCGACCACTGGGTGACATTGAGCGAGAGGCGAAAGCTTTCGATTGCCGGGCCGATCCGGCGAAGCCCCCAAGTGAGATCGAACGCCTGCCGTTGCGCCTCGATCTGGACTCGTTCTTCAGCGCCTTCGGTCGCCGCGGCGGGGCCTTCGCCGTCTTCCTCTGCTTCAAATTGGGCGGCGAAAGGCACTCCATAAATGCCGTCGTCGGCTTTGAAGCCGGCGCTCACGAAAGTCCGGTCTCCATACCAGCCCAGACC
The DNA here is from genome assembly GCA_965226185.1 of Bryobacterales bacterium. GTDB lineage: Bacteria > Acidobacteriota > Terriglobia > Bryobacterales > UBA6623 > CBDCYS01. The sequence continues at coordinate 690,755 of CBDDCT010000006.1, read as the reverse complement.
GACTTGACCATTGACCGAGCGGGTGCTGGAGCTTTCCACGGTTCCGATTGGGGTGTTGTAATCACCGCTTCGCTGACCGCTGCCTCCGCCCCAGATCATCCACTTGCCTTGGCCGTACTCAAAGCCCGTGGCGGCCCCCGCCAGGCCGTTGGCGGAGCCCGCCGAGGAGGAAACAAAGCCGCGCAAGCCCTGGTGCGGGTGTTCGTGGACGGCATGGTGGCGGCTGATGGCGTTGACGACGCCTCCTAGAGCGCTGTTGCCGTAAAGCAGTGTTGCGGGTCCCTTGACGACTTCCAGCCGGTCCAGCGTCGCGGCATTGATCAGCTCGCCGTGATCGCCGGATTGCGATGACAGCGTGCCGGTGCGAATGCCGTCTTGCATGATCAGAACGCGGTCTCCATCGAAACCCCGGATCATCGGCCGGGACGAGCCGGGACCAAAACCGCGTTTGGAGATTCCGCTGCCGGGCTTGTTCCCCAGCACCTCGCCGAGCGAAGGAGCAACCGACTCGGCCAGCTCGTAAGAATCGAGTGACTCGACGCTCTGGAAGGACTCGAACGCGGTTTGCGGCTCGCCGCCCGCCGTGACATTGACCTGGGATCTCACGACGGCAAGTTCCAGCGAAAAGTCCAGCGTGGATGCGATTCCCGGTCCGACTATGATGGGCTTGGTTTCTTCGGTAAAAATGCTGTCCAGGTGGGCCAGGAGGCTGTAGCGCCCGGGCGGCACGCCATCAAAGTGATAGCGGCCCTCGTTGTCGCTGGTCGTTGTCCGGCTAAGCTCGATAAGGAGAACGGCTACTCCGTGCAGCGGCTCGCCGGTCTCGGCCAAGATGACGGTTCCTTCTATGGAACCTTGGCTCTGGGCCGCTGGGAGGACCTGGCAGGCTATCAACGCCCAGGCTATCAACGCTCTGGCGATCAAGTAAACTAGGGCCGCCGACAATCGGCGGCCATTTTGGAAGTTGTGCATGAAGTCCATGTCTCTTCGCTTTTCGTTCGAACTGGGTCAAGTGCGAACATAAGCCGCCAGCCTTTTGGAACGACAGGATTCGCCCGCGGCAGGGCGCGGGCAATCGGAAGAAAACTAGGCTTCACGCGGGGGTGCGCGAGAGTGAGCGTACTCGCAAGAATGGTCGGCTTGTCCGGCGGGCCCCGCTACCGCAATCCTGGAGATAAGCCGTAGGGGGGCATGGAAGGTGATGGCAGCCGCCGGACGCAGAATGGGCGCGTGCCCGAGGTGACAAAACTCGCAGCAGTGGTCCAGGTCATCGCCATGAAAGAGTCCCGGTGCGGCCGCGGAGGTTGTGATCACGAGCAGCGTGAACACGGCCAGCAGCGCCGGTACGCGAACCGCAAACTGTAGCCACTTGCTTTTCATTGACACCGGTTACCTGGGCAAGAGTTACGGGTCCCGAAGCGCTGAGGCGCTCCCGCCCGAAAATGCCCTATGTCTTCGGATTATCACAGCCATGGGATCGTGTCAAGCCACGTCTTGCCTGATTCGACCGATGTTTCGAACAGATGTTCGGGAACGTACTTCCGTTTCACAGTTCATCGGAACTGCTGGCGCAGGAACGTCGAGCATCAGCCGAGGATAAGCGAAGTAGTGGCGGCCCTCCAGGAGGCGGTCGCCGATGTTGAATACATTGACCGAAATCTGGTGGGCCAGGTGCCGCCGGGGAATTGTGCAGGCTCTTCACAAGCTTGTCGGACGGGGGAAAACCGAATCCGATCAAAGGTCTAGCCGTGTTAGGATCGGTTAGCTGGTGGGAAGGTAGCGGTACAATCTCGCCGTCGATGATCCGCCAGACTATCTCCCACTACAAGATCACCGAAAAGCTTGGCGAAGGTCGGAAGGGTGTGGTCCATAAGACCGAGGACACGACCCTCGACCGCGCTGTTGCTCTCGAGTTCTCTGGCTCGGTTTGCTCAGCGGGAACGTTCCGGCAACGCGTTGCATGAAGACACCGGCCGCACGGGAGTGTCAGATTTAGATATTTTTGAACGAAGTGCTGCCAACATGAGAGCTTGGAACGGGGTTCGGACATTGGCCGCGGCAGGCCTGTTGGCAAGCATGACGACTGCCGTAGCTGCCGAGGCAGTTGATCGGCCCGATGTTCTCTTCATCGCTGTTGACGACCTCAACGACTGGGTCGGCGTTCTCGGGGGGCATCCTCAGACGAAAACTCCTCATATCGACCGCCTGGCAGCGCGGGGAATGCTTTTCGCGAACGCCCATGCCGCCGCTCCAGCCTGCAACCCATCGCGAGCCGCCCTATTGACGGGAGTACCTCCGTCGACTTCCGGCGTCTACACCAACCTGGAGGATTGGAGAGCGGCGCCGAAGCTGACACAGGCTCCAACTTTGCCCCAATTCTTCAGGCGCAACGGCTACTGGACACTCGGCGGGGGTAAGATCTTCCATGCTCATACCTATTTTCGCGAAGGGTTCATTGGCCTCCAGCAACCGGAGGCGTGGGACGAGTTCTATCCATCCAAGAAGCGTCAATTGCCGGACGAGTTACGCCCGCACGGCTGGCCGATGAATCGCAACCCCGGGATCATCTTCGGATTGTTCGACTGGAGTCCGATCAGCGCGGAAGACTTCGCCACTGGCGACGGGCAGGTCATCCGTTGGGCTGAGAAGAGATTGGCTCAAGAGCACGAAGGTCCGCGGTTTCTCGCTGCCGGGATCTATCGTCCGCACCTGCCGTGGTACAACGCACGGCGCTACTTCGACATGCACCCACTGGAGCGAATCGAGCTGCCTGCAACGCGAGATGATGATCTGATGGATGTGCCCTTGGCCGCGCAACGCGGGCTCGAGAGGGGTATCCACGAGTGGGTCTTGGAGAACCGCCATTGGAAGGCAGCCACGCAGGGTTACCTGGCGAGCATCAGCTTCGCGGACGCCATGGTGGGCAAGCTGATCGCCGCCTTGGACCGCAGCGGGCGGGCAGAGAAGACGGTCATTGTGCTTTTTTCCGACCACGGCCTCCATCTGGGTGAGAAGGGACACTGGCGAAAGTTCACCCTTTGGGAGGAGTCCACGCACGTTCCACTCATCATCGTCGCGCCCGGTGTCACAACAGCGGGGTCCAGCACCCAGAACCCGGTGTCGCTATTGGATCTGTATCCGACCTTGGCGGAGTTGTGCGGCCTCGACATCCCTTCCCATATCGAGGGGAAGAGCCTGTTGCCGTTGCTCCGCGACCCCGAGGCGGATTGGGACCACGCCGCCATCACGACTTGGCGACGGAACAATCACGCTGTTCGTACGGAGCGATACCGCTACATCCGCTACTCCGACGGCTCCGAGGAACTCTACGACCACGCAACCGACCCGCACGAGTGGACGAATCTGGCCGCCGACCGGGCGTACGACGATCTGAAAAGGCGCCTGGCGGCGCGCTTACCGCAATCCAATGCCGTTCCGGTGTCGAGTCAGCGGCCCTAAGCGGGGCGAGGCCGTGAAACAGAGCCGCACCCGCAAGGGTGCGGTCGAAGGTATTCCGTGCTTCGGGACCGCCATTGGAATTCGGTCACTGTCAGGCCAGACCGAAACTAGACCGCACCCTTGCGGGCGCGGCTCTGTTGAGAACCCCCGGAGCCGGCCACCTTCGGTTATGGACGATTGCGGGCGAGCCGGCGTTGGGCGTATACTTTGCGGCAGTGTGAACTTCCCTAGTGATCAACGGGCTAGAGATATGAAAACATTCTTGCTTCTTGTTTGTGTGCTTGTTCTGTTTGGTTGCGGCGGCGGCGAGCCGCCGCCGGTGGTGCGTTTGGTGGACGAGTTCGACCCCGACTCGGTCCAAGGCGCACCCACATCGAAAGCGCCCGAGCCGCGGGCTCTATGGAATTTCTCCGAGCCGGGCGAGGAGGGCTCTCCCTTGCTCGGGTGGAAGGCCGGCGTCGGCGTGTCGGGGCTCAAGGTTGTCGACGGAAAGCTGACCGGCCGCACGACGAGCGAGACGCCGATCATCTATGCGATGAGCCCTGACACGGTAGACGGGTCCGATCTTTTTCATTCGCTCGAGGTCAAGGCGCGCACCTCGACCGCGGCCGAGATTCGGGCCCACCTGGAACCACCGCCTCGCCCGCCAGCACCGCCGGGATCACCGAAGCCCCCGTCGAACTCCGGGGAACCCGACTTCAAGAATCTAGCGGCCGCCGAGAATTTCAACTGGCTCATGGAAGGCCGGCTGGAAGGCGATTGGGTTCAATCGGTGACGCTGACCCAGGCACAAGTCCGCAGCCTGGGAGGGGTCAAGATGATTCTGCTCCGCCCAGCCTCGGCGGCGGGCGTGACGTTCGAGATCGAGTCGATTCGCCTGATCTCGCAGCGCGAGCATCGCGCCTCGATTCCCTCCGGAGTTGGGTGGCAGGGGCTGGGTGAGATCTTTCGCGAAACCATCGTCTCGCGTTCCCCGGAAAGCTTCGTTGTGGACTTCGACATTCCCGCTAACGCCCGGCTAGATATGCACCTGGGGACGGTCGAGGAATCGGCGGTGACCTTTCGCATCGACGAGGTGACAGGCGACGGCGAGACGCCGATTTTCGAGCGTACGATCACGACACCGCAACGCTGGGAATGGGCGACGGTGGACTTGTCGCGGTTGGCTGGGCGAAAAAGTTTGCGCTTTTCACTGGATGTCGAAGAGGAACGTCTGATCGGCTTCTGGGGGTCGGCGGCGATTCGCAGGCGCGGCGCCTCACCGGCTTCGCCCCAGCCGGTTGCGGGTGGTTCGGCGGCTCCCCAGGGCGTCATCTTGATCATGATTGACACGCTGCGCCCGGACCATCTCGACGCTTACGGCTATGAGCGCGAAACAGCTCCGAACATAGCGCGTATGGCGGCCGGCGGAGCATTGTTCCTCGACAACATCTCGCAAGCGGTGTGGACGAAGGTCTCGACGCCGTCGATCATGACGTCGCTCTATCCGCAGTCGCATCGCGTGCAAAGGGTTCCGGACCGGCTTCCGGCCGCCGCCGTCACGGTGGCCGAGATCTACCGCGAGGCCGGTTACGCGACGGCGGGGTTTTGCTCGAACCCCTTTACCGGGAGGTTCACGAACCTGCACCAGGGTTTCGAGGAGATGCACGAGCACGGGTCGCTGAGCGCGACCAGCGGAACCAAGACGGCGCGTCCGGTGGTCGACCGAGCCATCGGCTGGCTGGAGAGGCGCCCGGACACGCCCTACTTCCTGTTCCTGCATCTGTATGACCCGCACAGCCGTTTCGAGCCGCGGGCACCCTACAACACGATGTGGTCGGAGGCGCCGGGGAAGGAGGCACACGAGGAGCAGCGCAAAGCGGCTCTCGCCGCCGCGAAGGAGAAGGGGGAAAACCGGCCCTTCAATGAACTGCCGTTTCCGGAGGATTTCGAGGAAGCGGGTCTCGACGCCGAGGCTTGGATCGAATACGAGAAGGGCTGGTACGACGGCTCGATCCGCGGTATGGACACCGAGATCGGGCGGCTGACCGAAAGGTTGCGCACGCTTGGGCTGGAACGGAATACGCTGATCAGCATTGTGGCCGACCACGGCGAGGAACTTCACGAGCATCGCAAGATGGGCCACGGTCACGCGGCTTACGGGGAACTGGCGAACGTGCCGCTGATCCTCTATCGGCCGGGAACGATTCCGGCGGGGGTGCGTGTCGAAGAAACGACGCGCAGCATCGACCTGATGCCGACGCTGCTCGCCTCCAGTGGTCTGGCGATCCCCGAGAATGCTCAGGGACAGAGCCTATTGCCGCTTGTCACCGCGTCTCAAGAGGCCAACGGAGAAGGCGCCAAGGAAGCGGCGGCGGCGCTCGGCTGGGAGTCGCGTCCGGCGGTTACCGAGGAGCATGGCCGAGACACCGAGGACGACAAGGACGATGAGTCCTACGCGGTGGTCTTCGAGGGTTGGAAGCTGATCCACAACGTCAAGACGATGGACAAACCGGAGTTCGAGTTGTTTGACCACCGCGCGGATCCGTTGGACGCAACGAACGTTGCCGAGCAGCACCCCGGCCGCATCAAGGAACTGCGGGCCAAGCTGGCTGCCTGGCGCGAGATGGTAACCGAAGCGAAGCTTCCTGACGACGAGTCGACCGAAGGGATGAGTTCGGAAGAGATCAACCGGCTGCGCAGTTTGGGTTATATCCAATAGATCCGAGTGGGTTTGTCCGTAGCAGATGCTTGGTCTCACGGGAAGTGGTTGCCGCGAAGTGGCTGCTATACTCGGCACCGTGGGTGGTGGACGTGCGAGTTCCCTTGCTTGCTCTTTCGTTGAATCCCAACCACCGTCAGTAAGTTGCGGATTTCAAGTAACTTACATTGAAATTCCTTTTAGGATCCGTGTGTTCAACAGGTTGTATCAAAAAGGCCCGTCGACTCAGCTCAGGCGGCGCGCAAAACCGTGTGAGCATTGACCATGATGGATTCCGGATTTAGCCCGTGGACGGAGATTAAACGACCCTGAGCGCGCGGGATGTCCCGCTATGGCCGCATCGCATCCACACAACGACCATGATCTCGTCATTCGCAACGGCAACGTTGTCGACGGAACCGGCGCCGAATCGTTCGAAGCCGACATTGCGGTCAAGGACGGAAAGATCGTGGGCGTCGGGAACGTCAGCGGACGCGGCGCCGAAGAGATCGACGCCAAAGGCAAGATCGTAACACCGGGCTTTGTCGATATTCACACCCACTATGACGGACAGGCTGTCTGGGACGCGCATCTCGCGCCTTCCGCCTGGCATGGTGTCACGTCCGCCGTGATGGGCAATTGCGGTGTCGGCTTTGCGCCGTGCAGAGAGGCCGACCGCGAGAAACTCGTTGAGTTGATGGAAGGCGTGGAAGACATCCCCAGCCCGGTCATGCACGAGGGGCTCGACTGGCAGTGGGAAAGTTTCCCGGAGTATCTTGCCGCTTTGAAGCGCCGAAACCGGGATATCGATGTCGCCTGCCTGCTGCCGCATGCGGCGGTGCGCGTCTACGTTATGGGTGAGAGGGCCATCCGGCACGAAAAGGCGACGGAGGCGGATATTGCCCAGATGCACCGCATCACGGCAGAGGCCGTGCGGGCCGGCGCGTTCGGGTTCTCGACCTCGCGGACGCTCAGCCACAGGAGCCTGTCCGGCGAGTACACGCCGACGCTACGGGCTCGCGAAGACGAACTCGCGGGCATCGCGCTCGGCATGAAGGATGCCGGCGCTGGCTTCTTCGAAATCGTGTCCGACTGGAACGAGCCCGAATCCGAATTCGCCATGCTGCGCCGTGTGGTGGAGGCCTGTGGCCGCCCGGCGGTGTTTTCGCTCGGCCAGCACCATGACCGGCCGGAAGATTGGAAGATCATGATCCGTGAAGCTGACCGCGCCATGGAGGACGGGCACTCCATCAGGCCGGTCTGTCCGCCGCGCGCCATCGGTCTGCTGCTCGGTCTTGAAGGCAGTCAGAACCCGTTCTCCGGCACGCCGTCGTACAAGAAAATCGCTCACCTGCCTCTGGCCGGGCGCGTTGCCGCGATGCGCGGCCCCGACTTCCGCCGGCAACTCTTGTCAGAAGACCCGATTGCGGAAAGCACGTTCCCGCTGATCGAGCGGCTCTCCTATAAGTACATGTTCCGCTTCGGCAATCCAGCAAACTACCTGCCGCGGGAGGAGGACTCGATCGCGGCCATCGCCGCACGTGAGGGGCGCACCGCGCCCGAGGTCGCTTACGACGTCATGCTGGAGGATGAAGGACACGGCTTCATCTATTCGCCGCTCAGCAACTACGCCGTCTACGATATGTCGGCGCCGGAGGCGATGCTATCCAACCGCAACGTCATTATGGGGCTCGGGGACGGGGGCGCGCACGTTGGGTTCATCTTGGATGCCGGCTTTCCGACCTGGCTGATGACCTATTGGCAGAAACAGCGCCGGAGGTTCGATCTGCCGGAAGTGATTCGCCGGCTGACATCCGACACGGCCGAGGCGGCTGGCCTGCTTGATCGCGGTGTGATCCGGACGGGTAAGAAGGCTGATTTAAATGTCATCGATTACCCGCGGCTGCGGTTCGGCCAACCGTACGTGACGTACGACCTGCCGGCTGGTGGCAAGCGGCTGTTGCAGAAAGCCGAGGGATATGACGCTACGATCGTCTCCGGGGCCGTGACTTACCGCGATGGTGAAGCGACCGGGGCATTGCCGGGCAGGGTCATCGAAGGCCAACGCCTCGAATAACAATTGATGGCTGCTACCTCTGTTTTGATGTCCGCGGGTAGAAGTGTGTCACCTATCACACGATCAGGGACCTTGAAGTGGCTCTGACGGATGAACTGCGAAGACTGAAGGACAACGGAAGCATCCCTCGCCGCTGATCGTTGAACTCGTTAGCCCCGGATGGTATCGCCAGAACGACCGTTCTCCCACACCCACCTCGTTCAGGCCGTTTTCGAAGAGCCCTAAAGTCACGTCGTACTCAATTCGGGTCGCCGGTTATGTAATTCTCTGATAAAGAGGGAGCTGGGTGAGATCCGGCAGATCGGTCCTCCCTGGTCGGCTACCGTTTGCCGATGGCCGGACCGCCGGGTTGGGATTCCTCCCGAATCACGGCCGGCCCGGAAATGACCCAGTTGCGGAGGGCAAGAAAAACGCCACAAAACTGCAATCTTCAGGAGCCAGGGCTTCGGCCCGGTAGGAACCGGCACTCTCGCCTGCCTCGCCTTTTAGAATGGTAGGAGGCAGTACGATAGGTACTCTTGCCTGTTGTCCACTTTTGCACGAAACCGCCGGCCATCGCACCCGTTCCGCGCGAACTTGCTAAGTCAGCCAATCATGGCAACCCCAGCCGCAAAGCTCGACCACCAATCGTCGGAAATGCTCACGATCGTTCGTGAGCTGTTGAGGGAGCTAGGCTCCCACCAGGCCGCGCAGAACGTCACGATCGATTCCTCGTTTGACCGCGACCTCGGTCTCGGAAGCCTCGAGCGAGTCGAGCTTCTTGTGCGGGCGGAAAAGCGTTTCAACTGCCGCCTGCCCGACGAAATCGCCCAGCGAGCCCAGACCCCGGCGGAATGGATCGAAGCTCTCTCAAACGGCGGGCAGGTGCAAACCAAGCCCGCGCGCTTCCCGATCGAGCCGTCAAGCGATGCTCCGGCGCCGCCCGCGGAGTGCAAAACGTTCGTGGACGTACTGCGCACCCAAGTCAACACGGAACCCGACCGAATCCAAATCCACCTGCTGGAAGGCGACTCGGGCGAAACAATCACTTACGCGCAACTTCTCGAGCGTTCCCAGCAAGTCGCCGCCGGGCTGCTCGAGGCGGGCCTCAAGCGCAACCAAACGGTAGCCATCATGCTGCCGACCTGCGAGGACTTCTTCTACTCATTCTTGGGGACCATGCTGGCCGGCGGCATCGCGGTACCGATCTACCCGCCGGCGCGTCCCGACAAAATTGAAGAATATGTTCGGCGCCAGGTCCAAATCCTGGCGAACGCCGAGGTGCGGTTTCTGATTTCGTTCGAGCGGGTCAGGGCCGTCTCTCAGGTGATGCGGCTGAGCCTGCCGGCGCTGCGGGAAGTCACGACGGTAGCGGCCTTGCGGCAACGCGGCATGGGCGCTCCAGTGTCCAGCGTCCAGCCAGCCGACAGCTACTTCATTCAGTACACATCCGGGAGTACCGGCAACCCAAAGGGGGTGGTCCTCAGTCACTCCAACGTCCTGGCCAACGTGAAAGGCATCGGCTGGGCGGTGCAGGCACGCCCCGACGATGTCGTCGTGACCTGGTTGCCCCTCTACCACGACATGGGCCTGATCGGCTCCTGGCTGTTCAGCCTCTATTACGCCTTTCCCATCACGGTTATGTCGCCGCTGGCCTTTCTGTCGCGGCCCGAGCGCTGGCTCTGGGCTCTGAGCGACTCGCGAGGGACGCTTTGCCCCGCGCCGAACTTCTCCTACGAGTTGTGTGCCCGCAAGATCAGCGACGACGCGCTGGAGGGCGTGGACCTCAGCCGCTGGCGAGTCGCCATCAACGCGGGAGAAGCCGTGCTGCCTGCGACGCTCGAACGTTTCGCCAAACGGTTCGAACCGTGGGGTTTCCGTCCGGAAAGCTACATCCCCTGCTACGGCTTGGCGGAATCGTCGGTGGCCCTGACGTTCCCTCCGATCAACCGGCCGCCGCTGATCGACACCATCAGCCGCGATATTTTCGAAACAGAGGGGAGAGCTGTTCCCGCCTCGGACGGGGACGAGAACGTGATCCGTTTTGTCGCCAACGGCCTGGCCTTGCCGGACCACGAGATCCGTGTGGCCGACGGCAACGACAAGGACGTGCCCCAACGTGTGCGCGGCCGAGTTCTGTTCCGCGGACCCTCGAAAACTTCAGGCTATTTCCGCAATCCCGAAGCGACTTCCGCCGTGACAACGAACGGCGGCTGGATGGACAGCGGCGATCTCGGCTACCAGGCCAACGGCGAACTCTACATCACCGGCCGCGAGAAAGACACCATCATCAAAGGCGGTCACAACATTAGCCCCCAAGAAATCGAGCTCGCCGCGGCCGGCGTTCCCGGCGTGCGCCGCGGTTGCGTTTCAGCGTTCGGGACACTGGACCACGACACCGGCACCGAACGGCTGATCGTCGTCGCCGAAACACGCACGCGCGACCGTGCCGAACTGGACCGTATCGAGAGGGAAGTCGTCAAGATCGTCGGCGAGGAGGTCGGCATGCCGCCCGACCAGGTGGAACTCGTCCCGCCGCAAACGATTCCAAAGACTTCCAGCGGAAAAATCCGCCGCAACGAGACCCGCAAACTCTATGAAGCCGGGGAACTTGTGGGAAGCGTGCGTCCACCTTGGATGCAGATTGCCCGGCTCTGGGCGGAAAACGCCGGGGCGTGGGCTCGGCTGGCGGTAAGCGAGGCTGGGTCGAAGTTCGGTCAACTATATCGAGAGAACGCGACCCTAAAAACCGGTATCGCCTTCGGCCTGCTGGCAAGGCTGATGCCAACGCGGCAGGCGGCGGCTCGGGTAGCCCGGCGCGGGGCGCGTCTGATGCTGGCCGTGAACCGGAGGCGGCTTCGAATCAGCTCGAACGGCCAGCTCGGCGGGGCGCGGCCCTTCGTGATGGTGGCGAACCGCTGGAGTTCGGCGGACCTGCTGACTCTCGCCGCGGGGCTGCCCCCGGCAGTGCTGCTAGCCGTGGAGGGGGGATTGTCGAGTCTTCCGCTGGGCGCCGCTTTCCTGCTCGAGCCTTTGGTCATCCCCCCCGTGGATAGAGCGGCGACGATGCCCGGCGGGACTTTTGAGCAGAGGATCACACAAGCCCTCCGTGCTGGAGAATCCGTGCTCGTGCTGGCGGAAAGCGCGCCGGGCACGCCGCCGGAGCGCAACCGCTATCGTCTGGAACCAATTCGCGCAGCCGCCGAAGCATCGGCCGGAATCGTCCCGGTGCGAATCGGCGGTACCAGCCGGAGCTTGGAGGGGGGCGATCCCGGCACAAGCTCGGCCGAAGCCTCGATCATGCTGGGGGCCCCGATTCGGACCGGTCCGAGAGATCTCAATGGAATCACTCAATTACGAGATCAAATCCGTCAAGCCATCGCGGCGCTGTGAGCGTCCCGTCCCCAGTCGCCAGGCATTGCTGGTGCTGGCCGATTGATTGGTACAATGCTGTCCTCGGAATCAGTACGCACTTTTTAGAATGTTCGAGTCCCACTACCTGAACGCCCTCGGCTGTTTCCTGGCCGGCTCGATTCCGTTTGCCGTCGTGGCGATGTGGGGATCGGGCATCGACATCCGCCAGGTCGGCTCGGGCAATCCCGGTTTCAACAACGTCTTGCGGGTCAGCAAGGGGCGGGCGGTCATCGCGCTCATGGGCGACATGGGGAAGGGCTTCTTGCCCGTGTGGTGGCTGCTGCAGTCCGGGGAACCGCAACATTACGGCTGGTTCTATGGGTTCGCCTCTGTATTCGGGCACTGCTATTCCCCGTGGCTGAAGTTCAACGGCGGAAAAGGAATCGCGACATCCGCCGGCGTCATGCTGGTTCTTTTTCCCCAATGGGCGGCTCTTGCACTGAGCTTTTTCGCCGCAATCCGGTTGCTGGCGAGCCGCTTGAAATGGCCCGAGGCCGGAATGATCGGCTCCCTGGCCACTTGGTTGTTCTTTTCCGTCCTGATGTTTCTCTACGGAGGATCGCTCGACCTCCGCAACGCCGCGCTGATGACGCTTTTTCTGGGCTGGCGGCACCAGCAGAACTTCCGCAACCTCTTCGCCGCCCGCTAGCTTAGCTAGCCTCACCCGTAGGGGCCGGCCTCTTGCCGGTCCATCGCCGCGGAGCGGCGAGCCCCCAAACGTGGCCTATGGGGCTGGCTGCACCTTCGTGGCTGCTACTTCTAGCACCACCCGCCAAAAAATTCTGAGGTAGTAGTGATAGGCCTTCAGCAGCAGATATTCGTCGTTGCCGTGGACCCCGCTCGATCGCCCCATGTTTTGATATCGGCACTTGAGCATTACCACGGAGTTTACCAGTCCAACGCGCGAACCACCCGTTTGATAGGAAGGCCGGCACGGGGCCTCGCACGCCGTGACGGATTCGAGGCGCGTGCCGCCCGCTCGCTCTATCTGCCTACTATAAGGATTGCCGGACGATTGGAGTTCCGGCAGGCCGGCGATCCAAACTCGCCGGCGGGAAACTACATGGAGGCAAAGAAATGAACGATCGATATAGCGATTTGCGACAATTCTCACTTGGTCAGGGAGCCGGCACTATACGCCTGGTCGTAGGCGCGGTGCTCGTGCTCATCGTGCTGGTCAAGTCGTTTGGAACCGTGGGCGCGGGCGAGCAAGGAGTGGTGTTAAGGTTCGGCGCCGTGCAAGACAGGGTGCTGGACGAAGGAATGTATTTCATTATTCCGTTCGTCGAAGACGTCATCTTGATGGACGTGAGGATTCAGAAATTCGAGACCAGAGCGGCGGCCTCGTCTAAAGACCTGCAGATGGTTTCGTCGGCGATCGCGTTGAACTACCACGTCGATGCAGCAGCGGTGAACGAGGTGTATGGGACGTTCAGGTTGGCCTATAGACAGACGATCATCGACCCAGCGGTGCAGGAGTCGGTCCAGGCCGCGACGGCCGAATTCACAGCCGAAGAGCTGATCACCCGGCGGCCGGAAGTCTCGGCGCAAATCAGAGAGATCCTTAGCAACAGACTGAGGGAATACAACGTGGTCGTGGACCAGTTCAGCATTACGGAATTCAGTTTCTCGGATCTCTTCATCCAGTCGATCGAAGCGAAACAGGTAGCCGAGCAGGCCGCTCAGAAAGCTGAGAACGATCTGATGCGCATCAAGGTCGAAGCCGAGCAAACGATCACCGCGGCCAGGGCCGAAGCCGAATCCCAGCGCTTGCAGAGCATCACGATCACGGCGAACATCCTGCAGCTCCGGGCGATTGAGAAGTGGAACGGAATCTTGCCGCAAGTCACCAGCGGCGCGACTCCGTTTATTGATTTGAAGAGGATGGGCGGCGGCGGCTAAGGCGGAGTTCCCCCGGCGGGGACCGGCAATTCCGCCGGTCCGCTGAAGCTTTTGTTAAACTCCGAGTTTGTGTAACTGCCCGCGCGCGGCGCCGCTGCCGCGCGCCATCGCCAGGGGCACGCCTGGGAGGAAAGAAATGAGTCGACCGGTAACGTTGTTCACGGGACAGTGGGCCGATCTGCCCTTGAAGGTCCTCGCCGAAAAGGCGGCGAGTTGGGGATACGACGGCCTGGAACTGGCCTGCTGGGGAGACCACATGGATGTCTTCCGGGCCGCCAAGGATCGCCGTTATTGCCGCAGGAAGAAGGCGATTCTCGAAGAGCACAACCTGCAACTGTTTGCGATTTCCAACCATCTGGCCGGGCAGTTGGTCTGTGACCCCAACAACGACAGCCGCTCGGACGGGTTCGCGCCTCCCGATTGCGCCGGCAAGGCGGGCAAGAAGCGCGCCTGGGCCGTGGAGGCCATGAAGAACTCCGCACGTGCCGCCAAGAACCTGGGAATCAATGTCGTCAACGGTTTCACGGGATCTTCGATCTGGCATTTGTTGTATAGCTTCCCGCCCGTCTCCGATGAAACGATCGACAAGGGCTACGAATATTTCGCCAAATTGTGGAACCCGATTCTCGATGTCTTCGACGAATGCGGCGTTCGTTTCGGCCTCGAAGTGCATCCCACCGAAATCGCCTATGACGTGGTCACTGCTCAGCGGGCGCTCGAAGCTATTGGTCAGCGCGAGGCATTCGGATTTAACTTCGACCCCAGCCATTTTCACTGGCAGAGCATCGACCCGGTTGTTTTCCTGAAGGAATTCCGCGACCGCATCTACCACGTCCACATGAAAGATTCAGCCATTCAGTTGGACGGGCGCAACAGCATTCTCGGGTCGCACCTCAACTTCGGGAAAGAGGGCCGCGGCTGGGACTTCCGGTCACTTGGCCACGGCGGCGTCAATTTCGAGGAGATCATCCGCCAGTTGAACCACAACGGTTACGACGGGCCGCTCTCCATCGAGTGGGAAGACAGCGGCATGGAGCGCGAGCACGGCGCCAAGGAGGCCTGCGAGTTCACCAAGCGGGTGGACTTCAAGTCCGCCGGGCGGGCTTTCGACGCGGCGTTTTCCGAGTAGGGGGAGTCACTTTTTATCCCGGAGCAGGCAACCGGCCCGGTGTAGACGGCCCCGGTTGTGACATATGCAGCCAGCTATTTTTTCTCGGGCATCCACTCTTCCAGGTCCACGCCGAGTGCATCCGCGACTCGGTTGATGTAGTTGAAGTAGGAGATCACCTGCACGGCGTCGTGAATGGCCGCGCCGGAAAATCCTTGCGCGCGCAACAAATCGAGATCTCCAGGTGACATCTCTGAAGGCCTCAACGTAAGCTTCTGGGCAAACTCAAGCAGCGCCCCGGTGGCCGGGCCGAGTCCGGCCCGTCGCCAATCGTTTTTGATCTTTTCCGCCAGCTTTGTGCCGACCTCAGCCCGGAGGTCGTGTGTATGTGCTTCCAGTCAATAGTGGCAGTTGTTCGCCTTCGACACCACAACCGCCAGCATCTCCTTCTGGGCCCGTGTCAGGGGTGAGGGGCCGTGAACGCTCGCCAGATAAAGCCCCATAGAAGCCCGCAGTGTTGGCGGCGTCAAGCTCATCACCTTGACGATGTTCCATACCTTTCCCGCGCGCTTGAGGGCGGCGTCATAGCTGCGCCGCAAGTCGCCCCGGGCTTCACCTTCGGGTATCGTTTCAATCCAAGCCATGCGAACATTGTCGCACCCGGATTTCAGCGCGGGACGAGAGAAACTGTTTGACGCGCCGCGCGAAGCCCATGCACGCGACAGGGAGCGGAGGCATGGTTTCGGCGGTGGCAATGCTCACCTGGGGCTCACCCGGCTGGCGGCGGCTGCAGCCGGGGGACCAGCGCCGCATCTGCTATCTTCCTAGTATCTTCCTAGTATTTGCCGGAGTTACCGCCCATGACCTTTTGCTCCACCCGTTTCGCTATTGTCCTGGCACTCGCGCCCGCGGCTCTCATCGCCGAGAGCGTGGAGTTCCGTTTCTCTCCCGGGGAGGGTGACACCCAGGTGATCACCAAACGCCATACGCGCGCTTATCATCGCGATGAAAAGGTGCAAACCGACATAAGCGAAACCAAGGTACGCACGACAGCGACGAAGTCCGAGGATGGCTACTCGATCATTTCCGAGACGCTGGCGGCGTCTTTGCGCCGCGATGAACACAACATCGCGAGTCCCATGCTCGCGGCGATGAAGGGCCTGAAGCTGACTTACACAATTAACAGCGAGGGCAAGCTGGAAAGCATCGAAGGCTATCGCGGCTTGCTCGAGAACCTCAAGACAAAGTTTCCGCCGGTTCTGATGCAAACCATTGGCCCGTTGTTTAACGAGCAGTCGCTGCGCGAACAGGATAAGGCCGAATGGCATGACCGCATTGGCCAATTCGTGGGCAAAACGGTGGAAATCGGCGAGGCCTGGACAGCAAAAGAGGACTACCCGCTGCCGACCGGCGGCAGGACGCCCCTCCACAAGGCGACCATCTTCGAGCGATGGGTCGACTGCGCGGGAAGCCGCTGCCTCCAGCTCAGATACATTTACCACACCGACCCAGCCCAGCTTGCCAAGCTAGCGAATCAGGTTTCCGAAGGAGCCATGGAACTCCCGCCCGAGGCCGAGCAAGCGCCGCCAAAACCTCCAGCCGATATCACCGGCGGCGGCACGCGTGTCATCGATCCGGCAACGATGAAAATCTATTCTGAAAAGGTTACGCGGACTCTCCAGATGAAATCGAAGACGCCCGGCCAGGATGGTGCGCCCATCAAAGTTGTCGAAACCCGCGAGTACATTGTCGAGAAAGAGTACATTGTTGAGAAAGAGACACCGTGAAGGCCGCGCCCTTGGTGCTTCCCAGCAATTGGCCAAGCAGCTTCGGGTATTTGTGCGGTTGCGCAAAGAGGCTTGGGCGCCCTAGCGAGCGGCTCTCCTCCACTGAGCCTCGCCGCCTGGTATACATCCCGGTTCCGGGCACGACATAGAACGGGCTTCCCGCCTCGGTAGCGTGGATACCCCAGGAACACCCAATCGCAACAATCGCGGGTCGAATGGTTACGGCTGAATGCCGACTGACGGTTTTATTCGTACACCTCCTCAACGTGGTGGTTTGAAAAATGGTTTCGCCGCCGATATGTCAGTTGTGGGCGGCGGCAGAATGACCGCCGTTCGGAGAACCCGTGGCGTTGAAGTCCTGGACAGGGACTTCTTTCAAAGACCCAACGGGCCCACAATGCAAGGAGGCAGTCATGAAGTCCCTTACGCGCTTATTCGTCCTAGCCTGTTTGCTGGCTCCCGGACTTTGCGCCCTCAACTTGAAGGTCACTGAGGTCGACGCCAAAAAGGGTGAGGTGAAACTTCTGCTGCCGATGCATTCCACCTATATTGAAGCGAAGGTATTTCCCGAAGGCGACCGGGTCCGGCTGCAACGCAATCAGTTCTATGAAGGGAAAGTGGTGCCCGGACCAGTGGAAGACGCAAAACACAATCTGATCCGCATCAAGATTCCGCATCAAAAGCCTGTCCGGTTTCTGATCAAGAAGATCAGCTTCATCGTGCGCTGACAGGAAGCCGGGAGGCAGGCCCGTCTCCCGTGGCGCCCGCGGCGCAGGTCGGCCCGCAAACCCGGCCTTGGTTCCTCGCCGGCCGGGCAATTCCGGAAAATCATCTCCGTTACCCGCGTAGCTTCGCGCAGGCGCCTGCTATTGGCGCCACGCCTCGATTTGATCCCGCGTCTACACTGATGGTGGACGGGGTGATGGCGGACGGGATGTCCCGCCACAAGTTTCGATGCGGAAGTATATTCCATTCGTCTTCAAGAATCTCTTGCGCAACCGGCGGCGCAGCACGCTGACCGCGCTCAGCATGGCGGTCTCGTTGCTCTTGCTAGGCATTCTTTTATCGGTCTATGCGACGTTTTACCAGCGAGAGAGTTATGAGGAGCAGCCCCTGCGGCTGGTTACCCGTCACCGTGTTTCGTTCTTGGTTCCGCTGCCGCAATACTACGGAGACCGCATCCGGCGGGTGGACGGAGTGGACGAGGTCTGTATCTTTCACTGGTTCGGCGGAACTTACATCGACCGCCGCCCCGAGCACATGCTGCCGCTGATGGCGGTCGAGCCGGACAAGATATTTCGCATAAGGACGGAGTCCATCCTGCATCCTGACCAGCTCGAAGCTTTTCAGCGAGACCGGCAGGGGCTGGCGCTGGGGAAGGCCGTGGCTCGGCGATTGAGGCTCCAACTAGGCGATCGCATCATCGTTCAGGGGGACGTCTATCCGGTCGACTTGGAACTGATCGTGCGCGTAATCTACGAAGGCCCTGACGACCTCGAAGCCTATTTTCATTGGGAGTACCTGCAGCAAAGCTTGTCGCCGAGCCGGCGCGGCGAGGTCAGCACCTTTTCGGTCCGCCTCCACGCCGCTGAAGACGCTTCCCGTGTTTCGAGGACGATCGATGATATGTTTCGCAACGCCCCGCAGCCAACCAGAACCGAGACGGAAAAAGCGTTCATGCTCTCGTTCATCAGCATGATCGGCAAAATCAAGCTTTTCCTGCTCAGCATCGCCACGGCATTGGTTTTCACGATCTTGCTGGTGAACGGAAACTCAGTGGCCATGTCGGTTCGAGAGCGAATTCGCGAAGTGGCCGTGATGAAGACTCTCGGGTTTTCGCCGGGGTCGCTGCTTGCCATGATTGTTAGCGAGTCGGTTGTCGTCTCGTCTCGGCGTGGGACTCAAACCAGGTTGTGATGTATATCCAGGGATTCGCTGGGGGGGTCCGGTGGCATTCTCGGCGTGGGACTTTGCTATCTCGCCACGCTCGCACTGGCAAACCAGGTTGTGATGTATATCCAGGGATTCGCGCTGCCGTTGTGGGGGGTCCCGGTTTGTCTGATTGCGGCGGTGTCGATTGGGGTGCTGAGTTCTTTGGCTCCGGCGGCGATTGCCGTGCGGATGACGATCACGGAGGCGTTGCGGCGCGGGGAGTAGCATCAAGTACCCGCCCGTAGCGGGAGCGTGTGGTTTCGCTGGCTCCGCCGGCCCGGTCTTGGAATTTTCGGCTGGTATAATTCGTTAGGCATCAAAGCCTCCCAGGCTGCCGTATGAAGTATATACCGCTAGTTTTCAAGAATCTGCTGCGCAACAAGCGGCGGACGATCCTTGCGGTCCTGAGCGTGACGGTGTCACTCTTTCTGTTGGGGTTTTTACTCACGGTCTACGCTGCCTTTTATCACCCGAAAACAAGCGACGAGCACTATTCGCGCCTCATCACTCGGCACCGGGTTTCACTGACCCAAAGGCTGCCGGAATACTACGGGGCCCGCATCCGCGCGGTCGAAGGCGTTGAGGCCGTTTGCATCTATAACTGGTTCGGCGGCACCTATATCGACCAGAAGCCCGAGCACATGTTTGCCCGCTTCGCCGTGGAAACCGAGAGAGTCTTCCAGGTTCATCCGGAATATGTGATGCCGCCGGAGCAAAAGCAGGCGTTCTTGCGCGACCGCCAGGGGATGGCTGTCGAAAAGTCGATCGCCGAACGCCTGGGATTCGAGTTGGGCCAGCGGATCACGCTTCAGGGGGACATCTATCCATTTGACATGGAATTTGTCATTCGGGCAATCTTCGAAGCCCCTAACGACCAGTCCGCGCTATTTCACTACAAGTATTTGCAAGAGAGCATACCCGAGGAGTGGGGAAATTTCGCCGGCTTGTTTACTATCCTGGCCCGTTCGCCCGGCGACGTTCCCCGCATCGCGCAAACCGTCGACGAAATGTTCCGCAACTCGCCCGAGCCCACCAAGACAGAAACCGAGGACGCGTTTCAGCTCTCTTTCGTCGAGCAGATCGGCAATATCAAACTGTTTCTGATGAGCATCGCCGGAGCGGTGGTTTTCACGATCATTCTGGTTTCGGCCAACACCATGGCGATGTCGACTCGCGAGCGGATTCAAGAAATCGGCGTACTGAAGACGCTCGGTTTCACGGCTCCCGTGATTCTGACGATGATCGTTTCCGAGGCCATGCTGATTGCCGCCGTCGGCGGATTGCTGGGCGCGGGTCTGTCTTATGTGGCGACTCAGGCGCTGGGAGATTTGATCGTCGGGTTCTTCACCGGCTTCATGATGCCCCTTTGGGGCGTGCCGGTCTGTCTGGCGGTCGCGTTGCTGATCGGCTTCTTTAGCTCGGTGGTCCCGGCGGCGATGGCATCCAATACGAGGATCGCCGACGCTCTGCGGCACACTGGATAGACCGGCCCGGCTATGGCGATTCCTATTTCTTACAATCTGAGGAACCTGCGGGTCCGCAAGGCCACGACGGTGATGACGGCTCTGGGTATCAGCCTCACCGTGGCAGTATTGTTGGGAATCGCGGCTCTGGTCGGCGGGCTGCGGTCGTCGCTCGAAGTCACCGGCCACCCGCTGCACTTAATCGTGATGCGCCAAGGGGCGACCTCGGAGCTGGTAAGCATGGTTCCGCGGGAGAAGTTCCAGGTCGTGAAGTTCATGGAAGGCGTCGCCCAGCTCGGCGGCGAACCGATGGTCTCCCACGAAGTCATCACCGTCGTGAATTTGAAACTGCGCGCCGACCCGACCCAAGATGCCAACGTGAACGTTCGCGGCGTTTCCCCGATGGGCATCAAGATGCGGGAGGAGATTCGTCTGCAATCGGGCCGCTGGTTCGAGACCGGAAAGCGGGAAGTTATAGTTGGACGCGGCACGAACGCCGCTCGCGAAGGCACGTCGATCGGCGACAAGGTCGAGTTCGGCCGCGGCGAGTGGGAAGTGGTTGGCGTGTTCGATGCCGGCCAATCGGCGTTCAACAGCGAGATTTGGGGAGACGGCAATTTCATCACGTCGGATCTCGGCCGCGGCAACTCGCGGAGCTCGGTCCTGGTGCGGGCTCGCGACGAAGTGACGCTGACCGCGCTGAAGAATAGGATGTCCGATGACCAACGGCTGCAGCTTGAGGCAGAAACAGAGAAGGACTACTATGCCCAGCAGATGTCGTCGGCCCAGCCGGTGGAAATGCTCGGCATGCTGGTCGCGGTGATCATGGCTATCGGCAGCAGTTTCGCCGCCATGAACACGATGTACACGGCGGTTGCGCGGCGGGCGCGGGAGATCGGCGTGCTGCGCATGCTGGGTTTCTCGCGAGGCAGCATTCTGGTGTCGTTTCTGCTCGAATCGTTGCTGCTTTCGCTCCTGGGCGGCGTTCTAGGTTGCTTGCTGGTGTTGCCCATCAACGGAATGCAGGGCCGCATCGGCAACTTCGTGACATTCAGCGAGACGACTTTCAACTTCGAGGTCACGCCCATGATTATGGCGATGGGGCTGGCGTTCGCGGCCGTTATGGGAGTGATCGGCGGACTGCTGCCGGCCCGCATGGCGGCTCAGAGCGACATATTGAGTTCGATTCGGGATATTTAACACCGTGGCGAATTGGGGAGAAGATGGGTCTCGCAAGGCGCAAAGAACGCGAAAAGAAACAGTCTTTGGGACGCCCGCGCGCGAGGAGGCGTCTTCCGGCTCGCGGCGGGGGATAATCTCATTCCTTCGCGAATCGTGGCATCCTAAAGGTTCTCTATCGCGGTCAGTCATTCGGGACCGTTTCTTGAAAGCCGACAGTCGCGTTCCATGCCGTCCGGAAGCGAAAAAATCGACAAAGGGCTCGACAGCCTCAGGATCGACCGCTCCGAACGGCGGGCCGGGAAGGGGCCGCCTGCCTGGACGAAGTGGTGGATTCTTACCGGCATCGCGCTGGTCCTCGTTTTCGGAATCTGGCGCTTCGGTTTTGCCGGGGCTCGCGCCGTCGAGGTGGAAACGCTTCGCGTCACTCCTCGGACCAGCGGAGACTCGGGCGAGGCCGTCGTCCTGGAAGCGGCCGGGTACGTGGTCGCCCATCACAAGATCGAGCTCACCCCGAAGGTCGTCGGCCGGGTGGCCTGGATCGGCGTCGAGAAGGGCGACCCGGTCGAGGAAAACCAAGTCATCGTTCGCCTCGAAGACGCGGAGTATCGGGCCCGAGTCACTCAGGCCGAGGGCAGCCTGGCAGCGCTGAGGGCCCGGCTGGCCGAACTCGAAGCAGGCTCGCGGCCGGAGGAAATCGCCCTGGCCAAAGCCAACCTCGATGAAGCGAAGGCGGATCTGGAGAACTCCCGCGTCAATCTCAAACGCGTACAGAGCCTGACCGATGCCGGAGTGTTTCCCAAGCAGCAATTGGACGACGCCAAGGCCCGCTTCGAGTCCCAGCAGGCCCGTGTCACGTCCCTCGATCGGGCGTTCGAGCTGGTTCGGATCGGGCCGCGGCAGGAAGTCATTGACGCTGTGCGGGGTCAAGTCAAGCAGGCTGGAGGCGAGCTGGCATTTATGCAAACGAGGCTCGAAGCGACGCTGATCCGCGCGCCTCTCAAGGGGACGATTCTGGAGCGCAATGTCGAAGTCGGCGAATTCGTCACCACCAGCTTCGTGGGCGAGCGCGGCGCCAAGGGCTACGTCGTTTCTCTGGCGGACTTGAACGACATTCAAGTCGAGCTCGACATCAGCCAGGACGATTTCGCCAAGCTCGGCCCCAACCAGCGGGGCACGGTCTGGACCGACGCCTTCCCGGACCGTAAGTACAAGGGGAAAATTGTTGAGATTTCTCCGGAGGCGGACCGTCAGAAAGCAACGGTTCAGGTCAAGGTGGGGATCCTCGAACCGGATGATTACCTGCGGCCCGAGATGAACGCCAACGTCGCGTTTTTGGCGGACAAGACATCCGCCGGCGGCGCCCCATCGAAACCAGCGATCGTAATTCCCGCCTCGGCTTTGCGAGATGGGAACGCCGTGTTCGTGCTGCAGGGCGGGCGGGCACTAAGACGCCCTGTATCGGTTGGGTCCACAAGCAGCCGCGGGGTCGAAGTGACGGACGGGCTGGTAGGCGGCGAAGATCTGATTGTGAACCCGTCGCCGGAGCTCGAAGACGGCAACGCGGTGAGACCGAAATCGAGATGAACAACAACGCAGTCATCCAAGCCGAACAATTGAGAAAGGCCTATCGCCGTGAAGAGTACGAGGTCGTGGCGCTCAACAACGTCGATCTGGATATTCCGCAAGGCGATTTTTTGGCCTTGATGGGGCCGTCTGGGTCCGGCAAATCGACGCTGCTTCACTTGATCGCGGGAATCGACAAACCAACCGCGGGCAAGGTCACCGTCCTGGGCGAAGATTTAGGCCGCCTCAGCGACAAGCAGATGGCGCGCTGGCGCAGCGAAAACGTAGGCTACGTGTTCCAGACCTTCAACCTGATCCCCGTGCTCACGGCTCTCGAGAACGTAGAGTTGCCGCTGCTGTTAACGAATCTCAACAAGACTCAGCGCCGCGAGCATGCCCGGACCGCGCTGGATATTGTCGGTCTGGCCGATCGCTTGGAGCACTACCCGCGCCAGCTCTCCGGCGGGCAGGAGCAGCGCGTGGCGATCGCCCGCGCCATCGTCACCGATCCGGCGATCATCCTCGCCGACGAGCCGACCGGCGACCTCGATGCCGCTTCCGCCAAGGATGTGCTGACAATTCTTTCCAGGTTGAATCAACAGCACGAGAAGACGGTCATCATGGTGACGCACGACCGCAACGCCGCGAAGTACGCCCGCCGCATTCTCTATCTTGAAAAAGGCGATTTGCTCGATGAGGGGCAGTTGCCGGAGGCCTAATCATGTCTTATGTTCTTGCGCTCGATGAAGGGACAACGAGCGCGCGAGCCATCCTGTTCGACCGAAATGCCCGGGAAGTGGCCGTTCATTCGGTCCCGATTCAGTGTCACTATCCGCACGACGGCTGGGTCGAACAGGACGCCGAACAAATTTGGCAGGCGCAGCTTGCGGCCGCGCGCTCAACGATCGAGAAGGCCCAAGTTTCCGTCACCGAGATTGCCGCGGTCGGCATCACCAACCAGCGCGAAACCACCATTGTTTGGGACCGCCACAGCGGCGAGGCCGTTGCGCCGGCGATCGTCTGGCAGTGCCGCCGCACCGCCGGGGCCTGCCGCAAGCTGGTAGAGGCGGGCCATGGACCCGGCATTACGTTGAAAACAGGACTGGTCGTCGATGCCTATTTTTCGGGCAGCAAGATTGCGTGGATTCTCGATAACGTGCCGGACGCCCGCCAGCGGGCCGAAGCCGGCGATCTGATTTTCGGAACGGTCGACTCCTGGCTGATCTACAAGCTCACGGGCGGCCGCAGCCATCTAATTGATTTCACGAACGCTTCCCGCACCATGCTGCTCAATCTCGGAAGCGGTTTGTGGGAGGACGAGCTGTTCGGCTTGCTGAATATCCCGGTCTCCATGCGGCCGCGAATCGTTCCGTCCAGCGGCGTGGTCGCCACCACGGAACCATCCCACTTCGGCGCCGAAATCCCGATCGCCGGAATTGCGGGTGACCAGCAATCCGCTTTGTTCGGACAGGCATGTTTCCGCAAGGGCCTAGCGAAGAACACCTATGGGACCGGCTGCTTCGCGCTGATGCACACCGGCAGCGCGCCGACCGCCTCACGGAATCGCTTGATCGGCACGATTGCGGCTTCTGAGTCCGCCCACTTGCAGTACGCGCTGGAAGGCAGCATTTTCGTCGCCGGGGCGGTAGTGCAGTGGCTGCGGGACTCGCTGGGAATGCTGCAAACCGCCGGGCATTCGGAAGAGCTGGCGATGTCGGTGCCCGATACGGCGGGAGTTTACCTCGTGCCCGCGTTTGTCGGCCTGGGCGCGCCTCACTGGGATTCGGAGGCGCGCGGCGTCATGAGCGGGCTGACGCGAGCCACCGGCGTCGCGCATATCGTTCGCGCCGCGCTCGAGTCCATCGCCTACCAAACACGCGAGCTGGTGGAAGCCATGGAAGCCGATGCCGGCGCGCCTCTGAGGGAGCTGCGAGCCGACGGCGGGGCCGCCGCGAACGACTTCCTGATGCAGTTTCAGGCCGACATTCTCGGAAAGCCGGTTGTCCGCCCCGCCTATATTGAGACGACCGCCCTTGGGGCGGCATTTCTGGCGGGCCTTGCGACGGATGTTTGGAAGAGCACGGACGAGCTTGAATCCTTCTGGCGGGTCGATCGGCGTTTCGAGCCGGGGCTGGACTCCCCCCGGCGCGAGGAACTGTTCGAGGGCTGGAAGCGCGCGGTCGAACGCGCCAAGCTGACGTAGGGCTGGAAGTAGAAATTCGGCTCACGTCGCTGAAACTTGACCCCTTTTGACGTTATTTCTCGCGTTTCAATTGTGGTAAAGCTCAGGTTTAACGCATAATGTTAACCAAGCACGGAGAAGACAATGCCTGAAATGCCGATTCTACGACCGATCCCGATTCCGACTCGCCGTGTGAGATACCTAAAGGCACTCTGGAACTGGGTCACAATGATACGAAGATGGGAGCTGGTTGAACAATGGCAATACGAGCTGCCGAACAATACCAACATCGTGATCCCCGCGGGGTTTGAGTTCGACGGCGCCTCCATTCCCAGGGTGTTCTGGGTGATCTTGTCACCAACGGGACTGCTCCTCATTCCGGGTCTTGTCCACGACTTTGGATATGACTATGACTTCCTTTTGAATCCGATGGCAGACGGAAATTTCCCGCGATACGAAGAGCGAGCAGGACGCCGCTACTGGGATAGGCTCTTCCTTCAAGTTGCCATCGAAGTCAACGGATTCAAAATCATCAATCGGATAGCCTGGGCAGCTCTGTGGGCATTTGGTGGCTTTGCATGGCGCTCCAAAAGGAATAATCCTTCACCGCTCTACTGGTTAACGCTCCCCGAGGAGCCTTCCGATGCGGCTGCCGCTGCCGGCGTTGGAGGCTAATTGTTCCCTCGGCGCCGCCCGGGGAAAGCACAGGTTAGGTGTTCGCCCAGCTTCTGGTAGTACTGGAGGAGAGAACTGCGTCCAGCACTCTCTGACAGTGCAGGCCATCTTCAAATGAAGGCACTGGCGATCTCCCCCGGCGGATGCTGTCGGCAAACTGGAAGGCTTGGTCGTAGCGGTAGCTCCAGCGCGGGTCGTCGTCGGTTGCGTAAAGTTTCTCTTCCGTCGTTTCGATAGGGTCCGTCGAGGCCACATCCCTGGGAGAGCCGGGTATCTTTAAGAACTCCTCTGGAACTGGGACTCGGCGTAGTTTTCTGGCGGGTTCTTGGAGGTCGTCACCGATCGACACCTGCAAACCGCGGGGATCTTGCGAGGAGAAAACCGCGCCTCCCTCGGTGCCGTAGAGTTCCACGGAAATGTTCTCAGTGATGTCGGAGCCCCGCCCGGGACACAGGCGAGAGACTTCAAGAGTGCCGCAGGCGCCCGAGTTGAACTCGGCGAGGAAAGCAGCCCAGTCGTCGACGTCAGAGTCCGGGCCGCTTGGAAACCCTCGATCGAGAGCCGAAACGGCCCGAAAATCACCCACGAGCAGCCGAACCAGGTGGATCAGGTGAGAGCCGGTGTCAGCCAGAACACCCGAGCCCGCCAGTTTCTTGGAAGAACGCCAACCCGACAGGTGCCCGGCGAACGCCGTCAGGTAGGCCGCGCGAACGCTGCGGATCTCGCCAATATCGCCGCGCTTGACCAAGTGGTTCAAATATTGGATTGCCGGCGCGAAGTGATACGTGAAGGCGGTCATATGGATCCGTCCGGCACTCTGAGCAGCGTGGAGCATCTCCGCGGCTTCGGCGGCATTCATTGCCAGCGGCTTTTCACACAGGACGTGCTTGCCGGCCTTGAACGCAGCCAGAACAACTTCCCGGTGAAGGTAGTTCGGGACCGCCACGACCACTCCGTCAATGTCGTCCCGCGAGAGGAACGGTTCGTGGCCGCTGTCAGCAACGGCCAGGCCCAAAGACTCCGCTGCTTCTGGATGGGATCACAACAGCCCACGACCTCGACCCCGGGGCATCGCCTGAACCCTGGCAAGTGGACTCGCCGCGCCATGTCTCCAGCGCCGATCAGGCCAATTCGGATAATTTTTCGGTCGTTCATGGAAGTGGCACCTGCTTCAGGCCGAAAGCGTGTCAGCGCATTGTATCCAAAACGTGAACAAGCGGCATTGCCGGGGACCGAGGCGTGATCAGCCGGGCGCACCGGGGTTGGCTCCTTCGGTGTGGGAATAGGAGGCTTGCTACGATGAGTCCGGAGCACATGCCGGACGAGCCTGCGACGAAGGCCGGCCGGAACGTGCTCGTGCCAACTACCACGATGCTCACGAGTCGCTGAGGAAGGGTTCTCATCGTTGCGAGTCCGAGTTCCAGGGAAGGAGTCGACACCCGCCGGCTGGGTTCGGTCGAAGCGGTATCCCGAGGCCAGCCGTGACCCGGCAACGGCGCCTTACGGCAGCGGCCAGGACGGCGCTGAACTAGACGACGAAACCTCTTCCCGCGACCGCCTGAAGGGTTACCTCTTGTCTCTTCCCGAGAGAGTCGTCCGCTCAGCCAGTGCGGTGTCCGCGGGCCTGCTGCGCGAGATCGGAGAAGTCACTCTCCCCGGCCCGGTTAGAGAAACTAACCTCTACCGCAACATGGTCGAGGCCACGCTGCGATTCTTGATCGAGCAAGTCGGCGAAGTCGAAGGCGCTTACCCGCTGGAAGGCAAGCTCAGTGAAGACTTCGCCGTGCGCCGGGCGGCGGGAAACGGTATTGAGCTGGTCGGCATCCTTGCTTTTCGGGCTTCGCCGGTCTGGGTGATGGCGGCGCTGGCGGACCTTTCCGGAACCGGGCGCCAGTTGATTCACGAAATTTCCGATGCCCTGAAGCAGGAGAAGCTGCTCGATCCCGGCGAAGAGTTTGAAACAGTGGATCACATCCTCGACGGACTCGAGAAAACCTCCAGCCGCGTAGCCGGCGCCGTCAATACACCGCCATTGGACGTGGCTGGCTTGCGGCGGGAGTGGGCCGGGATTCGAGACGAGATCAAAGCGATTCCACCGCCCAACCGGCCCTCCTCGGAGCGACTGTGGAATCAATGGAAAGACCTGCGAAGTGTCGCCGCACAGCAGGGTCTTTCCGTGTTCCAACTCTCTTCGGTGATGGCAATGTCGGCGATAGAAAAGGTGCCGGATCGTCTCCGCTGGCTGTCGCGCAGCGCTCCGCTAGCCGCTCGCCGAACTGGTGAGGTTTTCGCGGGACCGTTGCTCGATCACTATAGTCAGACGTTGTCCGAAATTCGGGAAGTCGGGTTTCTCACCTATTGGAGAAAGCAGTTTCGGCCGTATCTGCGGGCGGCGGCCGCGCAGTTCTCCCGCGAGCATGCTTCGCTCACGGAGCGACTTCTGGAGCGCGGGTCGAAGGGGTAAAATCAGAGCCGCGACCGTGAGGGAGCGGTTTCCGCGTTTGCGCGCTTAGTCCGATAGCGGTCACGAAAGGCGGTACTCATCGCGGCTCGTCCGCACCAGGAGGGAAAGATGAAACGACGTTATTTTCTGAGAACTCACGGACTCGGCGCCGCGTCGCTCGCATTCTCAGGGGCCTCCTCCCGGCTTCGGGCTCAGACTCGGAGTGCAGGCGCCGCCCCAACAACTTCAGGAATCGAGTTCGGCGCGCCAATTAAGCAGGTCTGTGCCTGGCCGAATCTTCAGATCCTCGGGGACCAGACGATCATCGCCACCATTTTCAACCAGCCTTGCCACGGCCAGTGGGAGGGCGACCTGGATTGTTGGGCCAGCGAGGACGGCGGCAAGTCTTGGAGCTTCCGCGGACGAGCGGCCCGGCATGAACCTGGAACCAACCGCATGAACTGTGCTGTTGGGTTCGCAAACAACGGCGACCTGCTGGCGCTGTGCAGTGGATGGGGCGATCGTTCCGCGCCAGGCAAGCCCAATCGGACCTTCGGCAACCCGTTGCGGGCCTGGGCTTGCCGCTCTTCCGGCGGTGCCCGAAGCTGGAAGGTGATTGGCGAGTTGCCGGACCCTCCCCGGCATGAGATCTCGCCGGGAAACCATCTTATCCCGTTCGGGAATATTCACATAGGGGCCGATGGTTCGCTGGGTGTGGCCGCTTATCTGCGCCGCGACAACGGCCGTGTTTGCTACTTCTTACGAAGCCGTAATGACGGCATGACCTGGGGCGAGGCAGTCGTGCTCAACCCCGGGGGCAACGAAACCGCCCCTCTTCATTTGGGGCAGGGCCGCTGGCTGGCGGCAAGCCGCGAGTTTATTGAAAAGCCCGACGTGCATTTGCAACTGTATTCTTCCGAGGACGACGGACAAACATGGAAACGCGGGCAGCCTCTCACATTGCCCTATCAGGTCACCGGGCACCTGACCCGTTTGAGTGATGGACGAGTTTTGTTCAGCTACGGAAATCGGAACTGGAACAATTTCGGCGTGGACGTGAGGTTTAGCGACAACGAGGGGAAGAGCTGGGGGGCTCCACTGCGCGTAGCAAACGCCCCTCGGGGCGACTGCGGCTATCCCAGCAGCGTCGAGCTTGCCAACGGGAATGTCGTCACCGCTTATTACACGCAGATTTCCGACGGGTTTGACTACGAGATGCGGTCGGCGATTTGGAACCCGGCCGCTTTCGAGACGTCCGGAAGGCCAAGGGCCAAATCGTAGGGACCGGCACTCCGGCCGGTCCTTCGCGGCGCGGCCTCGAGGCGTGGGCTTCAGCTGCGGCGGTTTACTACAAACACCCGCGCAGCCGAGCCGGGCTTAGGCGCCGATCTCGCCGCGAAAACCCTCGCGCCAACTTGCGCATTCAGGCTTCCAGCCGACCACGTCCTTGATCTTTTGGTTGGACGCCCCGCGTTGCCCTGTCATCATGTAAGCGCCGTAAGGACCTCCGCCCAGGCGCCCCATGAATTCCGGAACCCGGAACGGCCGCTTTGCCTTGAGCAGTCCCGCGTAGTAGGGAAGCCAGTCGGCGACGGCGGCTGGTTCGTCGTCCACTACGTTGTAGATGCCTGGCTCGCCGTCGTCAACGAACATGACTGTCGCGGCTGCCGCGTCACGAACGTGAATGAAAGAAAACTGGCCCTTGCCTTCCCCAACAATGGGCACGCGCCGCCGGCGGACGTCATTGGCGAAACTTCCGTCCCCGGCATAGGAGGTTCCGGGACCGTAAAAAGACCCATATCGCAGCACGACACCCTCGATGTGGGGCGAGCCCAGAATGGCATGCTCGTGAACATGGATGGCTTCGACCAGCTCGGAAGCGCCCGGAATCAGGCGAAACAAACCCTCGTCCTCGCTCGCCGGAGACCCGCCATTTGGGTTGTAGAAAGAGGAAACGCTCTGCGCGATGACCCGGCGCACTTTGGCTGCCCGCGCGCCCTCCATCAGGATCAACGTCCCTTCCGTCCGCAGACGGTTCGTTACGGCCAACTCTTCGACTACCCGGCGCGGGTTGATTCGCTTGGCGATACTCGTAAGCTGATGGATGAGCACTTCCGGCCGCGCTTCAACAAGTGTCCGCCTCAGTTTCTCCCGGTCGAAAACATCACACATCACGGGGTGAGCATGCTGGGAGCTAATCCATCCCGCTCCTTTGGGCGTGCGAGTCATCGCCGTGACGTCGTGCCTTGCTTGGACGAGCAGAGGCAGCAACTGGCGGCCAATGGCGCCTGTCGCTCCGGCGAGAAAGACTCTCATATTAAGAAATACGTGGCACAGCGGCCTGAGGTTGCGGCGTGCGTGCCGCCGGCGCCAAAACAGCTTCCACCTTGCTGGATCGGACACACTTGATTCTTATCGGTCCTCTTGCTGGCAAGCAGCATTGGGGTCGCATTCCATCGGGTGGGCCGGCGGCAAGCACGGCTGGACCGTTTTCGGGGATTGCGGCCGGTGAGCTTTTCTTGGTCAAGACGAGATGGGCGGGCTCACCACGGGTTCGGTGCTGGTGCGCGTGGGATGATTTTGCCTGGGGCCTGTTTTTAGGAAAAGAGTACGCTGGTACGATAGATTGAGGCTTGAGGGCGATCCTCGGTGTTGGATCATCTTCACCTTTAACTTGGGAGAGGCCCGGACCTAGCCTTGACCTATCCTGCACTTTCAGTGGGAGTCATTGGGTGAATAAGTTGATTGCCATCGCAGCTACCATTGCCACCGCGGGAGTCGGGGCTCTTGCTGAGCAACATGGCGCCAAACCCGTCAAAAACGTTGTCGTTTATCAACAGGAGGGCCGTTTTGGCGGCTGGCCCGCCAATCATGGCATGTGGGCTTGGGACAACGAGATCGTGGTCGGTTTCGAAGCGGGCCACTACAAGCACAGCGAGCGAAGCCATGCCATCGATTACTCGCGGCCCGCCGAGCACCTCCTCGCTCGCAGCCTCGACGGCGGAGAGACCTGGAAGCTCGAAAAGCCGAAGAGTCTGCTGCCTCCGCCGGGAACCAAGATGGCCAATGTCCCGACCGAGAGCGGCGGGAAGCCGGCAGGGGACTGCCCTGGTGGAATCGACTTTACGCGTCCCGGCTTCGCCATGACGATCCGCATGGCGAGTCATCAAAACGGACCATCACGTTTCTACTACTCCCATGACCGCGGCAAGAGCTGGTCGGGGCCTTTCAAGTTCCCAAGCTTCGGGCAGGCGGGAATCGCCGCGCGCACGGACTATCTGGTCAACGGCAAGCATGACCTGACGGCTTTTGTGACGGCGTCCAAGCCGACCGGGCGCGAAGGCCGCCCGATTTGTGTCCGCACCCGCGACGGGGGAAAAACCTGGAGCTTGCTTGCCTTCATTGGCCCCGAACCTCCAGGGAAAGACTACGCCATCATGCCGTCGTCGGTGCGTTTGTCCGAAGACAGCATTCTGACCGTGTTCCGGCGCCGTCATTGGATCGAGGCTTATCGTTCCGACGACGGAGGCCGCTGGTGGACCTTTAAGAACATCCCCGTGCCGGATACCGGGCGCGGGAATCCGCCTAGCCTGGTCAAACTCCAGGATGGCCGGCTGGCAATCACTTACGGCTACCGCGACGAGCCTTACGGCATCCGGGCCAAGCTGAGCAGCGACAACGGCGAGACTTGGAGCGACGACATCATTCTTCGCCAAGACGGCGGCAATTGGGACCTCGGCTATCCCCGCACGGCGCAACGGGCCGATGGCAAAATGGTGACCGTCTACTACTTCAACGACACCGCCGGCTCGGAGCGCTACATCGCGGCGACCATCTGGGACCCGGGTCAAGGCCAAGGTCTCGCCAAATAGCCCTACCTAAAGGTAACCAGAGTACACCATCAATCGCTTGGCTTCCGAGAATCCCATTGTCGGAAGTTGCTCGCGGTTCAGAGTGCGACCAGCCGCTTCCGCGAACCGGGACTTGTCGGAACCGAGATCGCTTAGCGGCGGTTAGAGCCCAAACACAACTCCCGCTCTTCGAAAGGAGGGTGCCGGTCTCCTGGTAGCGGCTCACTTTCTTCAGCAACGGCGGGACCCCCGCATGAAGCTAGGCTAGACCTCCACGCCCACTGAAACCGAATATACGGGCGGTAAGTGCCCCGCTAACGTGTGCCAGTGCTCGCCACCGTCACGCGAGTAGAAGACCTGCCCATTTGCTGTACCGAAGTAGACTCCGACAGGTTTGTAAGCGTCAGCGTCCATGGCCTCGCGAAGGATGGTGAGGTGCGCATTTTCCTGTGGCAGGCCCTTGCGCTTGAGTTCCCAGGTCTCGCCGCCGTTGCGCGTTCGCGCGACGGCTAAGGCGCCGTCAAGGTTGCAGCGGTACTCAGGGCTTTCGATGGGAACAGTGAACATCGTCTCTGGCTCAGCGGCCGGCACCGCTGCCGCGAAGCCGAAGCGTGTCGGCAGGCCTTTCGAGATATCCTTCCAGCGCTTGCCGTCAAAGGCGGCGCGGTAGACACCGCAGTGGTTCTGCTGAAACAGCAAGTTCGGGTTTCGCGGATGTGATCGCAATTTGTGTACGCACTGACCGACTTCCGGGTACTTCGCCGGTTTGAAGTCAACCAGGACGCCCTGGTTGTAAGGTTCCCAACTCTGGCCGCCGTCGAACGAGCGGAACGTCCCAGCCGCTGAGATCGCCACGGCCAGCCGGCCCTCACCCATCGATTCGATGGAGTGCAGGCACATCCCGCCAGCCCCCGGTTCCCACTGCTTGCGGGTTGGATGCCCGTTGAGCGATGTGACCTCGCGCCATTCGCGGCCGTAGTTTTCACTGCGAAACAGCGCGCCCGGATCGCAGCCGGCGTAGACGACCTTCGGCTCGTCGGCGTGGCCCGGCTGGACATTCCATACACGCTTGAGCGACTCACCCTTGACGCTTTTGAGCCCCAAGCCTTTCTCGGACAAGCGCCACTTCTTGCCGCCGTCCGTGCTGACATGAATATGCGGCCCGAACCAGGCACTGTTTACCGCCGCGTAGACACGCTTCGGGTCGCGAGGATCCTGCGCGACACAGTTGATCTCCCAGCCACGGAAATAGGGGCCTTCAAGCTCCCACTTGCGGCGGTCGTTCGAACGAAAGACAAACGCACCCTTGCGCGTGCCAATCCAAAGTGTGACGGGTATTGCCATGGGCCTATTCTAGTCTGTGGACCGCCCAGTTGATTCGTCTCGAAGCGTGGCCATCCGCGGCAAGCGGATTAGGCTGACGTTGCTTCCGACAATCCCCTCTTGTCGGAAGCGCCGCGGCCGCCTTCAGTTGGAACTTTCCCTCAGCCGTCTTCGTACCTTGCAGCCGAGCAGGTGTCTTAAGTCCCGGGAGTTGCGATTTTGGAAAGGGTACGCGGCCGCCGCATCAATTTTTTCACGGCAATAGGCTGTGCGATGCACGGAAGCGCAATGCATCTCGCGAGCTGCGGTTGCGGTTCCTCCGGCTAGGGTGCGGCCATCGGACGAACCCTGCTTAAGCGATCGTGAATTCAGGTAACCAGGCCCCTTTGTCTCGGCCCTTCGTCGTCAGAGCGATATTTCAAGAGATGTCGCCGCCGCGCGGCGCAGGACCGGCAAGAGTGCCGGTCGCTACTTTGGGACTCCGGCTAGCCGCCGACTTGACTCAGAGCAAGGGTCATGCGCACAATCGTCGATTCCGGCTGAGAGCAAGGCTGTCTCGAAGCCGGCGGGAACCAAAGCGATGGAACTCAAGCAGCTCATGTCTCAGATGGACGCGCTCTACGAGTTTGATCGAGAGCCGGTCTCGGAAGACAAGCTACAGCGTCCGTCAAAGTTCATGGGCTTGTTCGCCGGGGAACACGTCGCGGGCACGGAGTTCGTGATCGGCGGTTTCTTTGTTCTGCACGGCGTAAGTGCTTCCGACTTGATCTGGGGATTATTAGCCGGCAATCTGTTGGCGGTTCTTTCCTGGGCGTTCCTCTGCGCGCCCATCGCCACGCAAACGCGCTTAACCATGTTTTGGTACCTGCGTCGTATTGTGGGCCCCGGATTGACGATCGTTTTTAATGTTGTCAACGCCTTGTTGTTTTGCGTGATCGCGGGGGCGATGATCGCCGTCGCCGCAACGGCCATCGGCTTGGGCTTCGGTGTTCCGAGTCCAGCCCTCAGCGATCTTTACCCGAACAGCATCGGCTGGGTCGTTATCACCGTGCTGATCGGTGTGCTGATGACGGTCATTGCCATCCTGGGGTTCGAAAAACTCAGCCTCTTCTCTGAAGTCTGCTCACCATGGGTTTTCGTCGTCTTTCTTGCCGGGGCCGTGGCGATGTTGCCGCAACTGGGCGTGCGACCGGATTTGAGCAATCTCTGGGAGATTGCGCAAACCCGAATTTGGACCGGAGTTCCCACCGAGGGACAAGAGAAGTTCGGTTTTTGGCACATCGCCTGTTTCGCATGGTTTTGCAACGCGGCTGTTCATCTTGGGCTGGCGGACATGGCGGTGCTGCGTTATGCCAAGTCGTGGAAGTACGGATTCCTTTCGGCCTTCGGCATGTTTCCGGGCCACATGCTGGCGTGGATGTGCTCGGGCGTCATGGTAGCCGCGGTCGGACGCCAGATGGACCCAGGCCTGATGGCCTACGAAGCCGCCGGACTAGCGGGGGCGCTCGCGGTGCTTGTGGCGGGATGGACAACCGCCAATCCCACGCTCTACCGCTCTGGATTGGCGCTGCAAGCGGTGACTCCCAACTGGCCTCGCTGGAAAGTGACCCTGGCGGCGGGCGGCGTGACGACACTGCTGTCCTGCTTCCCCGTTATTTTCTTGAGGCTGCTCGACTACGTTGCGATTTATGGGCTGATCTTGGCGCCCATGGGGGCCGTGGTCTTCGCCGAGCACTACTTGTTCCCCAAGCTGGGAATCGAACAATACCAGACGGAGAAACGCGGGCAAGCTCTCAATCGAACAGCGGCGGTGGTTTGGGCGCTGACATTGGTTGCATCCTACTTCATGCCGTTTCATCTGTTCTATCGCGTCTTGCCGGCGTACCTGATCGCGCTCACCGGCTATACGGTGACTCGGAAGGTGACCAGCCCAAATGGCAATGGTTAGAATTCAGAGCAACCCGGAGAAAGATAACTCGAGATGACTCGCCTTATTGCCGGAATCGTGGCCGCCCTCAGCCTTCTTGTTTGTTTGGCCGTCCCCATGCTCTATTTTCAGGGCGAGATTGAGGCCGAGAAATACAAAGACGTGTTTCTGATAGCGTCCGCCGGCTGGTTTGTCGGCGCCATCGTCTGGCAGGCAGCCGGGAAGAAGAAAGCAAGTTAACGAAGAACATGCTACGGGCGTTTTAGGGTCCCAACAACCACACCCGCGCTTGTGGCTCTAACATTTTGGTCATAAATGTTTTATCCCACAGCCGGCAGCCCCTTTGCTGCCCCATTGGGTAGAGTCCGGCAACTGGCGCCATCGGTGTGCCGTGACGGGTGCAACGGGCAAACTCACGATTCCGCCGGACCCGAAATGTAGTAGGCTAGACCTATATGCCCAGGCGGTTTAGGAAGGCGGACCTTCCGGAGTAAGATGAATCTCCCAAACGCCCTCACCGTACTGCGAATTTTTTTCGTCCCGCTGCTGCTCACGGTCATGTTGAGCCGTAACGTCGAGTTGAATCTAGGCGGGTACATTCTGACCACTGAATGGCTGGCACTGCTGATTTTTCTCTCCGCCGCGTCAACTGATCTGCTGGATGGCTACATTGCCCGGCGCCGGAGGCAGATAACCAACTTGGGTAAACTCCTGGATCCTCTGGCGGACAAACTGCTCATCTCAGCCGCTTTTATTTGCTTGGTGGAACTTGACCGGGTGCCCGCGTGGATGGTGTTCATCATCGTGGGCAGGGAGTTTGCGGTCACCGGGCTGCGCGGCGTGGCGCTCTCAAAGGGGCACACCATCAGCGCAAGCGATCTCGGCAAGGCAAAAATGGCGACGCAGGTGATTACGGTGTCATTGTTGCTGGTCGCCCCGCATTCTCCGCTCATAGCCGAAGCAGCTTATATTTCGCTGTGGTGCGTCGTCGTGATCGCACTGGTTTCCGCGGTTGATTATTTCCGTGCCTTCTGGCTGATACTGGGCGCGCCGCCGGCTCCGAAGCCTGCCCGCAAATTACTCACGCTCCGCAAAGAGCGCAAACAGGATCTAGCAACCTGACAGACGGTTTGACGCCGACCCGCCTGCCATAGGGGGCGCCCACCGATAGTTCCAGATTCACGCCGCCCGGAAGCGTCCCTGAGGGCTGAAACGGCTGAACCAGGAAATCGGCGCGAATCTGCAAGCCTAAGCATTTTCCGATCCAAGAATGCGCCTCAAATCGGTCAGCCCGGAGAAGGGCAGGCTGCAGGGTAAGGATCTCCTTTCTGAGCGGCAGGCCTCGAGGTTCCGGCAGCGTTGTGCTGCCCGCACTGAGCCGTTGCGCGTCAGCATCGCGACGAGGGGCAGCGCGGCTCAGGGATTCGGCGGCGTTGTGCCGCCCGCGGCGGTCGGGGTCCGAAGCCGGACGCGGTCTGGAAAGGCGCCAGGATCGAGGCGGCTAAGTCGGCGCCTGGATGCCCCTACGGCGAAGCTGCGGCCAACTCCCCGCCGCGGTAGGGACCGGCAATCCTGCCGGTCCTTCGTCGCGAAGCGGCGACGAGTTTCACGGTGCCGCGCCCCAGTCTTCAAGCTGTCGGCGGACCTTCTCGGCGTTGGGGTTCTCAATCTGCTCGTAGATCTCGAGAGCCGCCTTGGCGCCGCTGATCGCTTCCTGGCGCCGGCCCAGCTCGTCGAACGCCAAGGCCCTGTTCCAGAGCGCATTCCCCTCGCTCCGCCGGTCCCTCGTCTCCCGCGCGATTGTCAGCACCTGCTCGTAATACTCGATCGCTCGCTTCGACTCCCCTAGTTGCCGATACGCAACCCCCAGGTTCCCCAGCGCACCCCCCTCGCCTCGCCGGTCCCCCGTCTCCCGCGCGATCGCCAAGCGCCGCTCGTGATACTCGATCGCTCGCTTCGGCTCCCCTAAATCCGCATACGCCGACCCCAGGTTTCCCAGCGCTTTCCCTTCCCCGCGCCGGTCCCCCGTGACCCGCGCGATCGCCAATACCTGCTCGTAATACTCGATCGATCGCTTCGGCTCCCCTAGATCCAGATACGCATTCCCCAGGGTCCCAAGCGCCTGCCCCTCACGTTCGCGGTTGCTCAGTCGGCGGGCCGCTTCGACCGACGCCTCAAGCCACTTGATCCGCTCCCGCGGGTGCTGCCGCAGACCGAACACGGAGGCGGCGCGCAGCGGGTAGTCTTGAGCCAAGACAGCCGCCTCGTCATCCTGCGCGGCATGCCCGGCGGCCCAGGCTTGCCCCGCCTCGATCTGCACCCGCTCTTGATCAAACAGCCGCAGCCCCGCCAGCACCCCTTCTCCTCCCTCCAGGTAGGACGCTAGGGCTCGTCCCTCGACGGCCAGATAGTGAGCCGCGTGCCGCCGGCGCGCACGGTAGGCTGCGTCCTCGTCCCAGCCGTCCACGGCCAGCTCGCGTATCAGGTCGTGCAAACGGAAGCGCTCTTGGTCATCGTCGTAAATCACCAAGCTGCGGCCCACCAGCGTATCCAGCTCGCCGCCCTCGAACCGTGCCACAGCCTCGGCCGCTTCACGATCGAACGAAACCGGAAAAACGGCCAGGTCCCGCCACTGGGGCACCAGGCCTGCCCGCGCCCTCTCCAGGCTCTCGACACTGTAGGCCAGTTGCGCCATCACGTCGCGCCCGCCCCAGCGCAACTCCCGGCGCTTGGCTTCAATCCGGCTGATGTAGTCGTCCACCGCAACCGCCGGACTGGCTGCCAGCTCGTTGCCCGCCACCCGCAGCGCCAAGGGCAAATGTACGCATACCGCCGCCAGCCGCTCGAGTTCCTCATCGCTCAGCTCGCGCCCAGCCAGGATCTTCCGCAGCAGCATGACCGACACCGGCGGCGGCAGGTCCCTCAATTCGACGCGCTCGATCTCGGCCAGTTGAATCGCTTGCCGCGAAGTAATGAGCAACGCCGAGGGGGGAGTGGGTACCAGCAGCCGCACTTGTTCACTGTCGGAGGCATTGTCGGCCAGCACCAGAACGGCCTGCTCCGTGAGCATTTGCCGGTAGAGGCTTTCGAGCACGCCCTGCGTGCCGGGAATCTTGGTTTCAGGATCGAGCGTCAGGACGACCTGCTGCATAGCCTGTGCGGGCGTGGTGGGCGTGGCGTCGAGGCCGCGCATATCGACCTCGATGTGCGCCTCGAACTCGCCGCGCAGTTGCTTGCCGGCGAAATAGGCGAGCTGGGTCTTGCCGACACCTCCTCCGCCGACGATCACGGCGGGGCGGCGGGCTTTGAGGGCCGCCAGCAGGATGCGGGTTTCTTCTTCGCGCCCGACGAAGTCGCGAACCGGGTCGCGCAGTTGGTGGGTGAGAGTGACAGGGGCGGAGTCGCCGGACAGTCTACTCTTGACGAATTCGTAGACGTCTTGCACGACGGCTGTAAGTAAAACGGTGGCAATTAGCGCGACGGCGGTCCACAGCCACCGAGGAATCTTGCGTTTCCCGGGTTGACTCCCGTCTTCCTCAAGCTTCGGCGCTTCCGATTCCTCTTGCGCTTTCTCCTTTTCGGGTTGGGGTTCAGCGCTCATGAGCCAATTTCCCGTTGTATTCGGCCGACCGGGTGATCCAAGTATAAGAATTGTCGCATAATCTCAGCAATAACAACGAACCTTGGAAGCGGGGTCCTAGTGCGGAGAAGGGATAATTCGCTCGCCAGTTCGCTTCGCTAGGCCGAACGCGGACGGGCCGCAATCCAAAGGGGAGCGTGTCCGCCGTCGGATGCGACGCGTCGAAGCGGCCAACCCCTCCCTGACGCGGACGAGCCGCAACCAAACAGGGCGGCAGACGTGGCGTGAGCGTCCACGCTTGCCGCAAACCGATTCGTCGGTTTGTTCGGCCCCAGGGCGCGTCATCCGGTTCAGGCAACTGACTGCCCTTCCGTCCGGCAACGCCTCGACGAATCGAGGCGCGGCAAACCTGGAGGTTCACGCCACGTCGCGGCTCAGGGCTCTGACCCTCCCGCCAAAATCTTCTGCCACTATTGGCAAGAATTTGACTATGTAGGTACTGACGGTCGCGGCTCAACGCGGGAGCCGCGCGCGTCAGCAAGCGGTTATTTCGAGCGGATCAATTCACACCACAGCCTCAGCGCGCGTGAGCTTTCGGTTTGCCCCGCAGCCGATTGATCCGCTTGCGGCAACCCCTCCCTCACGGTCGGGGCTCCGAATCTGGCTCCCGAATTTTCTGCCACGTTTTGCAAGAATTTCACGATAGGGGTACTAGGCCTAAGCTAAAGCGGCCGTACGCTAAACTGAGTTCTCACCCCCTTGGCATGAACCGGTTCATTGCAAAGGCATTGCCCGTCCTGATTGGTCTTGTGCTTGCCGCCGCCTGCTCCACGCCCAAGACCAGCTCGATTCACGACCTCCTGGAAACTTGCAAGAGCGACGACGGCCCGACTGACGCTCTGTGTGGGACGCTCGATGTCTACGAGGACCGCGAAGCCGCATCGGGCCGCAAAATTCCGCTGAAGATCGTTGTCCTGCCGGCCCTGGGAAACGAGCCGAAATCGGACCCGGTCTTCTTCCTGGCCGGTGGTCCCGGCATGGGAGCCGCGGACATTGCGGCCGGAGTGAAGCCGACTTTCTCGCGTATCCAAAGTGACCGCGACATCGTCCTGGTCGACCAGCGCGGTACCGGGGCCTCGAACCCGCTCAAGTGTGAATTGGACGAGGACTCACTGGAAGATCTTTCCAAGGCCGACGAGGCGCCCCTCGATAAGTACCGCGCCTGCTTGGAAGGCTACGACGCCGACCCCAGGCTCTACACGACTTCCATAGCGAT
Source organism: Bryobacterales bacterium (assembly GCA_965226185.1). Lineage (GTDB taxonomy): Bacteria > Acidobacteriota > Terriglobia > Bryobacterales > UBA6623 > CBDCYS01. Next base: position 650,952 of record CBDDCT010000006.1, on the reverse strand, counting down.
GGACGATCTCGACGACGTTCGCCAGTTTCTGGGATACGGAGCGATCAACATTTACGGCGGCTCCTACGGCACGCGGGCTGCTCTCGTCTACCTGCGCCGTCATGCTGAGCATGTCCGCACCGTGGTGCTCGACGGGGTGGCGCCGCCGGACATGCGTTTGCCGCTCTATGTGCCGCGCGACGGCCAGCGCGCGCTCGAGCTGCTGATCTCCGATTGCGAGGCCGACGCTGCTTGCCTGGAGCGCTTCCCCGGTTTCCGGGAGAACGTCGCCTCTGTGTTCGCCCGCCTCGATGCCGCACCGGCCGTCGTAGAGCTGATTCACCCCCGTACCGGCGAACCCGCCGAGGTCACGGTCAAGCGTGAGTTGGTGGCGAACATCACCTTTTCCGCGCTGTATTCGCCCCTGCTCAGCTCCCTGCTGCCGAACTTGCTTGAACGCGCCGGTGAAGGGGATTTTCAGGGTTTGGTGGCTCTCGCCTACGCCAACGAGGATCTGGCGGACAAACTGAGCCAGGGCATGTTCTTTTCCGTCGTGTGCAGTGAAGACGCGCCCCGGATTACGCCCCAGCAAATCGAGAGAGAATCGGCCGGCACTTTCTTGGGCGGCCGTTCCTCCCAGATGCGCCTCGAACCCTGCGAGTTCTGGCCCAAGGGAGAAGTGCCCCGGGAGTACTACGAGCCGGTTGCGGCGGACGCGCCCGTGCTCATCCTGTCCGGAAAACTGGACCCGGTGACTCCGCCGGTATGGGGCGAGCGGGTGCTCGAGCACCTCCCAAACGCGCGCCATATCGTCGTCCCGGGAACCGGCCACGGCACTCTCGGCCAGGGCTGCGTCAGCCGCCTGGTCCGCGAATTTCTGGACAACGCAAACGCCGCCGAGCTCGATGCCGGCTGCGTCGGGCAAGTACGCCGGCCGCCTTTCTTCGTGAACAACGTGGGTCCGCGAAGCACCAAGAACTGATGATTGAGGTTGCGCAGCTTCACAAGCGCTTCGGCGAGGTGCTGGCAGTCGACGGCGTCTCGTTCGCCGCCGCCGATGGAACCGTCACGGGACTGCTGGGTCCTAACGGAGCCGGCAAGACGACGACCCTGCGGATGCTTTACGGGCTGATCGCGCCCGACCAGGGCCATATCCATGTCGATGGGATTGACGTCGCCGCGGACCCGCTCCAGGCTCAAACGAAACTGGGTGTTCTCCCGGACACGCACGGCCTCTATCCGCGGCTCACCGCCCGCGAACATGTGCGCTACTTCGGGCGTTTGCACGGGATGGGCGGCGCCGGCCTGGAGAGCCGCATCGGCGAGTTGATCGAAACGCTCGACATGACCGATATCGCGGACCGCAGAGCACAGGGCTTTTCTCACGGCGAGCGCATGAAGGTCAGCGTGGCCCGCGCGCTGGTCCATGGGCCGCGCAACGTGCTGCTCGACGAGCCCACCAACGGACTCGATGTCATGAGCACGCGCGCGGTTCGCGGCATCATCCGCCGCCTAAGAGGCGAAGGCAAATGCGTGCTTTTCTCGAGCCACGTCATGCAGGAGGTCTCGGCCCTGTGCGACTCCATCGTCATCATCGCGCGCGGCCGCGTGGTTGCCCGCGGCACTCCCGCTGAACTGCGCTCCCAGACCGGGCATGAAAGCCTCGAAGACGCTTTTGTCGCACTGACCGGAATCGACGAAATCAGCCAATGAATCTTTCGCGGCTTCAGGTAGTCTTTCGCAAAGAGATGCTGGACGGTATTCGTGACCGCCGCTCCCTGATGTCCGTGTGCATCTCAGCTCTGATCGGGCCGCTCCTGATGGGTTTCATGTTCAACCGCCTGGCCGAGCGTCAGCGCGAAGCGCAGGACATTCAAATCCCCGTGGTGGGAGCCGGGCGGGCGCCCGCGCTGATCGATTGGCTCGAGCAGCAAGACGGCGTTGAAATCGTCGAGGGGCCTCAAGACGCCGAGGAAGCCGTCCGCGAACGCGATGAAGACGTCGTCGTTGTCATCGGCGATGAGTTCGGAAAGGACTTCAGCGAGGCCCGTCCGGCACAGGTCAAGCTCGTGGCCGATGGCTCACGCCAAACCGCCCAGCCGAAAGTCCGCCGGGTGCGCCGCTTGATCCAGCGTTACAGCCGAGAAATTGCCGTGCTGCGCCTGATCGTGCGAGGCGTTAGCCCCGCCATTGCGACTCCGATTCGGGTGGAAGATATCGAGGTGTCGAGTTCTCAGCAAAGAGCCGCCAGGCTGCTGAACTTCATTCCGCTATTCGTCGTGCTGGCAGCCTTCGCGGGTGGGATGCAGATCGCCACGGATACGACCGCGGGCGAGCGGGAACGCGGATCGCTGGAATCGTTGCTGGTCAACCCGGTGCCGCGCGAATCGATCGTTATTGGGAAATGGCTGGCGGCCGTGGTCTTCGCGGCCTCCAGCGTGGCGCTGACGTTCTTCCTGTGCCTGGCGGTGTTGCAGCGCATCCCTCTGAACGAGTTCGGCATACGCTTCTCTATCGGTCCGCTTGAAATACTCGGCGTGCTGGGCGCCACCCTGCCGATGGCTCTGCTGGCAACAGGGCTGCAGATCTTCATCGCGACGTTCGCACGGTCTTTCAAGGAAGCGCAGAGCTATCTCGGGATGCTGATCATACTTCCAATGCTGCCGGGGATTCTGTCAGTCCTCTACCCGCTGGGCAACCAGCCCTGGATGATTCCCATCCCGATCTTGGGCCAGCACGTGCTGCTGGCCGACGTGCTGGGCGGCAAGTCCCCGGACCTGATTTGGTTCGCCGTCGCGGGACTCTCGGCGCTCGTGGCAGGGTTGGTTTGCGTCTATTTGACCACGCGGCTCTTCCACAAAGAGAAGATCATCTTCGGCGGATGACGCGCCGTAGGGGACCGGCTCTCTAGCCGCAATGCCGTTCCCTTAGGGCCTTTTGAGCCGCGAAGCGGCGCCGGATCGTAGCCCAGGGTGAAGCGAAGCGGAACCCTGGGTGGGAAAACCCACGATGCCAAGCCTCGACGGGGCGTAGGAAAACAAGGGCATCATTCTGACGACGGATCCGCCTTGCGCCAAGAAGAAATACACCGGCTTGCAAGGCCGACACGGAAACCACTAACTGAACAGCATTGCGGGCTAGCCGGTCCTTCGACGCGAAGCGGCGACAAGCTTTTCGCGACAGCCAGCCCCAGCGGCTGGGCCCTGCCAGCAGCCTGGAGGGCAGCTCTTCTACTCGACACCCGTGATCTTGAACACGTGCGCATACCGGCTCGGCAGCTCGTCCGGCCCTAAGCTGGGCATCTGAACGGTCAGGTTCCCCCCCGTCGCCTTCCACCCTAGTGAGCCCTCGACGCCGAGCATCGTGACGACCGTGTTCGCCGCCGGCTTCACATCCCGAAGCAGCAGTTCTTGCTCCGGCCAGCCCGGTGTGATGGCATAAAGCGCACCGGGCTTCTTCGTGAAAAAGACCTGCTTGCGGGCCTTGCCGTTGTGGGATTCCATGCCGGCCAGCTCCAGGATGTCGTACTTTTCGCGGTACTCCCGGTACTCGAAGCTGGGCTGCTCGCCCGCGGTCCATTGCGCCTGCCGCTTCCAGGTCCTCGTGCCGAAGATAGCTTCGCCGTTGACGTCGAGCCACTTGCCCATCTCGATCAGCCGGTCTTGCATAATTTCGGGGATGCGGCCGTCGGCGGTGGGTCCGACATCGAGCAAGAAGTTTCCGCCGCGGCTGACCAGATCGGCCAGCACCCAGACCAGCTCCTTGACGCTCTTATAATTGCTGAGCGGCTCGTTGCGGTTGTAGCCGTACGACATCCCCATACCGCGGCTTTCTTCCCAAGCATGGGAAGCGTCCCTCATGCCCGCTCCATACTCGGTCGTGTAATAGCCTCCGTGCTCGTGGCGGACACCCTTTCCCCAGCGGTCATTGATTACGATCTCATCGCGGCTGGGCGACTCGTTGTAGAGCCAGGCGAGCAGCTCGGTACTCTTCCACTTCTCGTGCTCCATGTCCCACTCGCCATCGCTGAAGATGATCGACGGCTTGTAGCGCGTCACCACGTCCTTGAATTGCGGGATCATGTGCTCGTCCACAAAGCGCTCGCGGTCGCTCAGCCAGAGCGGATTGAACCACTCATAGAGCGAATAGTAGAAGCCCATCTTCAGCCCGGCTTCGCGCACGGCGTCTCCGAGCTCGCCCAGCAGATCGCGCTTCGGTCCGATGTCCACGCTATTCCAGGGACGTCCCCAGGTCTTGTTGGCCTGCTCGTTCGGGAAAAGGCAGAACCCGTCGTGGTGCTTCGAGGTGAGAACGACGTACTTCGCGCCGGAGCGCTTGAAAACATCCGCCCACTGCGCCGGGTCGAAGAGTTCCGCCCGGAACATGGGCGCGAACTGCTTGTATTCGAAGTCCTCCCCATAGACGCGGTTGTGGAAGGCCCGGGTGGCCGCTTGGTTGCGCTTGTTCCTCTCGCTGCGTTCGGATTGGTCGGCTTTCAGAGAGTGCCAATACCATTCGGAATAGGAATCCGGAGCCGAAAAAGCAGGTACCGAATAAACGCCCCAATGAATAAAGATGCCGAATTTAGCGTCGCCGTACCACTCGGGCATCGGCCGGCTGTCGAGTGATTCCCAGTTGGCTTGGTATTTCGCGGGCGGCTCGGCGGAAAGCGGCCCCAAGGCGAATACAACAGCAAGGGTTATAACGCCGCCAACGCGGCGAACATCGCAGTTCATAGCAATCCTCTAGACGGTTCTCGGTCAGCACCCGCCAACTTAGCTGGTGGCCGTGTAGCTTGTCAAGGCGACTCGGTCTTTTGGTGAAGCCGGCAATCAAGTGAAGACCCAGAGCGACGGTCTACAGTGCCAGCTGACTCCGACCAATGGCGAGAGCCAGCTCCTGAATAAGGGCGAATGGAACACCGCTTAACGTGCCCCCGAGCCGTTCTCGAACTTGTGCCGCAACGGTCTTACTGCGCATGGCGTCTAGAAACTCGTGCCCTCGCCAACTGAGACCGCAGGGTAAGACTCTTACCAAGCGCGACTTGGTGGTTCTAGAGGTGATCCGCTCCGCGTCGAGGAGTCCAGCCTCCGTCATCCGGCAGCAGTGGTACGCGACAACAAGGTCGTCGTACCCCGGAATCCGGACGGTTTCAACTAATGAAACTTCGTCACGCTCCTCAAAGAATTCGAGAATCTTCAGAACGAGATCCATATCGCGCTTCATCTATAGCCCTCTTCGACACCTCAGTTTCACATACCGTCGAACGTCAGCCAATAAGTCCGGCGGGAAACGAAACACACGCTTGTGTCACACAGTCTCATTCCCTCGAGACGGCGGCGGTGCTTGTTCGACGCGCCGCCGTTGCCATAGAATAGGCCCGACTAGAAGAGAATCATGACCAAGAGTCCAAACCACCCAGCCTCGCGCCTCATCCTGACCATCAGTATTGCTGTTACCCTGTTGACCATTACGGGGCAAGCACAGCAGTCCCGGGCTGCCCCTGCCTCGGGAGATTCGTCCGTGAAACCTTTCAAGATCGACATCGCCGATTCGATTCTCGAAGACTTGCGCGCGCGGCTCGATCGCACCCGCTTCCCCGATCAGCTCGAAGGCGCCGGATGGGACTACGGTACCGACCTCACCTACCTGAAAGAACTCGTCCAGTACTGGCGGAGGGAATTCGACTGGCGCAAGCAAGAACGCAAACTGAACGAATTCCCGCAATTCACAACCGAGATCGACGGAGTGGACATCCATTTCATTCACGTCCGCTCAAAACACAAAAACGCCCTGCCGCTGGTGCTCGCCCATGGCTGGCCCGACTCCGTCTTCGGGTTTCAAAAAGTCATCGGTCCACTGACGGATCCCGAAGCGCATGGAGGCAAGGCCGAGGACGCCTTCCACGTCGTCTGCCCCTCGATGGCGGGCTATGGATTTTCCGGCAAGCCGAAAGATCGGGGCTGGAGCGTCGACCGCATGGGTGAGACAGCCTCCAAGCTGATGGCCAAGCTCGGCTACACCCGCTACGCCGCCCAAGGCGGAGACTGGGGTTCCGGTGTCACCTCCTGGCTGGGCCGCAACGACGCCGAACACGTCGCCGGAATCCACCTGACGCTGGTCGGCCTCGGCCCCCCGGACGGCATGGAAAACCCCGAAAAAGGTATTCCCGATTGGGAACTCAAGCGCACCAAGGAACGCCGCGAATGGTGGAACGGCGAGAACGCTTACGGCAATATTCAGGGAACCAAGCCGCAGACGCTGGGCTACGGCCTCAATGATTCCCCGGCCGGGCTGGCCGCCTGGATCATCGAGAAGTGGCGCACCTGGGCTGACACCAAGGGCGACATTGAAAGCCGCTTCACCAAGGACGAGCTGCTGACCAACGTCATGATCTACTGGTCGACGGCATCGATCACGTCCTCGACCCGCATCTACTACGAGTCCCGCCGCAACCCGCGCGACCGCGGCTGGGTTGAAGTGCCGACGGCGGTCGCGATCTTCCCGGGGGAAATCTTCTTCTCGCCCAGCAAGTGGGTGGAAACCGCCTACAACGTCAAGCAATGGACCGAGATGCCGCGAGGCGGGCATTTCGCCGCCATGGAAGAGCCCGGCCTGCTCGTCGACGACATAAGAAAATTCTTCCGAACCGTCCGCTAGCACTCGCCAGGAAACCGTGGCGCAAGCTCTCAGCTTGCCGAGCCGAGACTCATCTCGGCTCTTGCAAAGTGCTGCACATCCACTGCGTGGCCCGGCAACCCGACGTAGGGACCGGCAATCCTGCCAGTCCTTCGCCGCGAAGCGGCGACAGCCAAAATAAGCTGGCAATCCCCCCGAATAACCCTAGCCCGCTCTTCTCGCCACGTAGTGAGAAAAGCGGGTTAGCGGGAATTAGCGGATTTACGTATCGCGCGCGTTCCTTATTATGCAAACGCCAACTTGGGCGCCAATCCGCTCGTTGCCACGGGAGCGGGCTGGGAGCGGATTTTCGGCGCCGCGCCGGCGACGGTTGCGCTTCTCGGAGGTCTTCGCCCGGTACCGTTGCCGGAGTGAAACCAAGCATCCGCGGCGGAATTCGGGCCGCCAGCCGGTTGAGCCGGCCTGTGTTCAAAATGGTCTTCATGCATTGCCCCTTTGGCGAACCTGCCTGTCCGGCTTCGGCGCTGAAGCCGGGCTTGGAAGTCACGCCCGAACCGGCGAATCGCGACGGACGAATTCACCACGCTCCAGGGCGGATGGCGAGCGCCGCCCTTTGCCTGTACGATAGCAGACCGGACGGGGCGATTCTCTGGGCAGGTATCGCTAAGTCATTGATTTTGAATGGATAACTTTTTTAAAAAATCCGTGACCGGGACGGCGGATTTTGGGAATTGCGGTTCGCGAGCGAACGGCGGTGTCTTGAGTCATGGCCCATGGCGGGTCCCAGGCGGCGGGATTTCGTTGAAGAGTTCGTTGAGGCGGGCGAGCTGATCTTGCCGATGGTGTTTCGGCTGGAGGGACGGAGGGGGCATGCTGGATAGGTCGATCATTTCAGCGGCTAACCCGGGACTATTCAGTTAGCAGTTCCGCGGACGGTTTTTGTTGCATGGCGTGTGGTCTTGTTTCGGGCATCGTTAAACGCCCACAGCACATCGCTCTTCGCGGAGACGAACGGGCCGGTTTGCTCCTACGCCCCTTCCGGGGCTTGCCCTTGATGGTTTTCGCACCCAGGGTTCCGCTTCGCTCCACCCTGGGCTACGATCCTACGCCGCTTCGCGGCTCAACGGCTTTGGGCTCGAAGGCGCTAAGCTCGAAGGCGCTAAGTGAACAGCATTGGGGCTAACCCCGGCTACCCCGGGCTATAGCTCACGGGTCAAAACCGCTCCCTCACGCGGGCCAGCCGCAACTAAAACGGGGAGCGTGGCCGCCGCCGGATAAGGCGATTCGGGGTCCCCAGGATCGCTCAACGCTGGAGCCGCGCGCGTCAGCGAGCGGTTATTTCGAGCGGATCAATCCACACCACAGCCTCAGCGCGCGTCAGCTTGCGGTTTCCCCCACGGCCGATTGATCCGCTTGTGGCAACCGCTCCCTCACGGTCGCGGCTCGGGACGGTCTTTGAATTCTTCGTACCAGTTCTCGACGACGTGGATGGACGGGGGCTTCTCTTCCGCGCCGGCGACCGGCCCCGGCAGCACAAAGCGGCGGCCGTCGGCGGAGACGTCATAGCGAGGATTGCCAGGGCCCAACAAATTGGCGTCTTGGAATAGGCGGGTGACCGCGCCGCTCGTGAAACTCGGGGTTGTCGCGGCCGCAACGGCCATCAGCGTGTCACGCTCCACGTAAAACAGCTCTTTGCCGTCCTTGCTCCAGCGCGGCTGGGTCCCGCCGTTGCCCGACACTTGCCATTTCCCGTCACCTCCAGGAAACGGCCGGACGTAGACTTCGTTTCGGCCCGACTCATCCGAGACATAGGCGACAAAACGGCCGTCCGGGGAGAACTTCGCCGTGTATTCGGTGAAGGAGGTTTGCAAAAAGGGAACCGACTCAAAGCCGCCGCCGTCCTCCTTGCGCTTGAGATACCAGAGGTCCCATCCTGTTTCCTCACCGTTGGCACTGTAGAGCAGGTACTTTCCATCGGGAGACCAGTCGTTGGGTCTCTCGTCCAAAGCGTTGTCCACCAGCAAGGCCGGCTCGCCCGTGCCGTCCGCGGGCCGGATGTAGATGGTATCGTAGCCCTCGCCGCGATCGGACCTAAAAGCGATCTCCTTTCCCGAAGGCGACCAGATGGGCAGGCCGTCCGTCGCCGCATCAAACGTCAAGCGTCTCTTGAGAGAGCGCCCCACATCGTGCACCCACACGTCTTGGTTGTTGTCCTCGGTACCGCGCACCGCCACCTGGCGGCCATCGGGAGATAGAGCGGGGAAGACAATGCGATCCTGTGGTTGGCCGATCACCTCCAGTTTCTTGCCCTCCCGGTCCCGCCACGCCAGTTGCTGCCGGCCCCCACCGGAAAAGTCAACATACGCCAGTGTGCCGTCCCCGGCCACGCTGGGATCGCCGGCATTCTCGGCGATGGGGAAGGCTTCGCCGGTTGGTTTCAAGGTCTCAAGCGAAAAGGGCAGGGCCCACAGGCCGGGGGAAAAGGCCGCGGTCTGGTAGAGAATATGGCCGCTCGGGGAATAGCGGGGAAAAGCTCCATCAGCCAATACTTCTCGCTCGCCCGTCTCCAGGTTCTTGACGACGATCTCCCGGTCGGTGTAGCTGCCAACGTTGTAAACGATGCTCCGCGCCCCGGATTCTACCAGGAGAAAATGCGGCTGGAGGTTGGCAGTCCCCTTTTCCGAGGTTTCGGGTTCGAACAAAAGTTTGGGCTCCCCTCCCCGGGCGGGAACCTCATGCAGCACCGGAGGGCTCCCCGAGCTGAAGACGATGGAGTCGCCGCCGGGGCTCCACGCGCCTCCTTCCCAAATCCTGCCGGGCAGTGGGCAGAGGGTGATTGCCGGACCGCCCTTAACCGAGACTTTCTTCAGCTCGTTGTCGGCAGCGAAGCCGATGAACTGGCTGTCGGGCGACCAGAATAGTCCTTGCGGCTGGGCGTTTTCGGTCCCGGCCAGCTCGCGGGGCTGCTCGCGGCCGATATCCCTCACCCTGAGTCTTGGCTCGTCGCCGCCCCCCAGGTAGACGATGTACTTGCCGTCGGGAGAAATCGCGACCCGGCCGTGCGGACCGCTGTGGAGGGACTCGGGGGTGAAGGCGAAGCGGCGCAGGGTTTCGGGTTGCGCCGGGGCGGGGCCGCGCAGCCACTGGACGGCAAGCAAGACTACGGCCATGGCCAGCGCTCCGCCCACCGCGACGGCTGTTCTTTGCAGACGCCGGCGCCTCTCCGCCTGGCGTACCGCCGACTCGGGCAGAACGCTGATCGTCACGGCGCGTTTGAGATGGGTGTCTTCGGCGCGGTAGACGACGCTGTCGCCCTCGGATGCCAGGTCTTCGATGACGCGGTATTTCGCCAGACGCTGGTCTTCGGGCGCGGGGGGCTCCGCTGGGGGCGCGGCTTGCGCTTGCGCATCGCCGCTTCGCGGCGAAGGACCGGCAGGAGTGCCGGTCCCTTTGGGTGCACCGCTGCGCAGGATCGTCGATCTGCCCGACTTGAGCTTCTCGGCGAGCGTTTCCAAATCCACCACCATGTCGGCAGTGCTTTGGTAGCGCCTGTCGGCTTCCTTGGCGAGACACTTGTTCACCAAAAGTTCCAGCTCCATCGGGACGCCCGTCCGCAGCGCTGTCATCGGCTCGGGCTCTTCGTTGGTGATGGAATACATCACGGCCTTGTCATAGTGGCCCTTGAACGGCCGCTGCCCGGTGACCATCTCGTAAATCACAACACCCAGTGACCAGACATCAGTCCGGTGGTCCAGCTCCATCCCGTAGGTCTGCTCGGGCGACATGTAGGTCACCGTACCCATGGTCTCGTCCAAACGGGTGAGCTTCGAGCGGTCGGCCAGCAGGGCCAGCCCGAAGTCCATGATCGTGACGTGGCCGTCCTCGCCGATCATCAGGTTCGCGGGCTTGATATCCCGGTGCACGATCTTCTTGCCGTGGGCGGCTTGCAGGCCCTTGGCCGTCTGAATGGCAAAATCGAGCGCTTCCTTCAGCTTGAGCGGGCCGACCTCGATCTTCTTCTCCAGCGGCTCGCCTTCGAGGAAGGCCATGGCAATGAAGGTCTTGCCTTCGACTTCACTGATCTCGTAGACGTGGCAGACGTTGGGGTGATTGAGCGCGGCGGCCGCTTCGGCTTCTCGCCGGAACCGTGCCTTTACTTCCTTGTCACCGAGCAGATGAGCCGCCAGGAATTTCAGAGCGACAGGACGCTTGAGGTTCGTGTCCTCGGCCTTGTAAACGATACCCATGCCACCCCGGCCGAGTTCGGCGGTGACCTTGTAGTGAGAGATGGTTCGGTCGATCATCGATGGCTCAACTGAATTGTACCGCCCGATGGGGGCGGGTTGCTTAGCGCGTGCGGGATTGCCCGTGCCTCAGAGGTTGAATACTTGTCCGTGAGGGATAAGCCGGCCGCCGCGCCCCCAAGACATGTCGCCAGGAATGGCGACACGGCACGTCTGGAGACGCGCGCCACGTCGGTCCCCGCCACCAACGCGGAGCAGCGTGACCCGGCATCACACCGGCCTGTCACCCGCCGCCGTCGTGCGATGCATCAGCCGCGGCATCGTATCGTCATAGTCGTAGACCGCGTAATGCATCGTGCAGCGATTGTCCCACATGACCAAGTCACCCGCCTGCCAGCGGTGGCGATAGATATTTTCGCCCTTCGTCGCTTCCGCCTGGAGAGCGTCAAGCAACCGCCGGCTTCGTTCCGCGCTGACCCCGGCAATGTGCGATGTGAAATAAGGATTCACGAAGATCGCTTTGCGCCCCGTCTCGGGATGAGTCCGCACCACGGGATGCTCCACCGGCGGCGGCACGTCGCGAATCGGCAGGGCATCGCTTCCCGCCTCCTTGTTCCTCTCCGCCAAAGGCAGACTGGTATGGACCGCCCGCAGCCCGGCGATCTCGGACTTCAACCCGTCCGGCAGATCCTCGCAGGCGGCGTACATGTTGCAAAAAAGCGTGTCCCCGCGGCCCGGCGTCACCGTCAAAGCGTACAACAGCGAGGCGAGCGGCGGTTCTTCGCCAAACGTGATGTCGGAATGCCAGAAGTCATTGCGGGCGCCCGGCTTGCCCGGGCGGTTCTCGAGAACAAGCACCGCTGGCTGCTCTTCGTGCCCCGGGCGGGAGCCGAGAGGATGCGGCTTCACCGGCCCAAAGCGCTCGGTGAAGGCAACCTGCTGAAGCGGCGTGATCTTTTGTCCCCGAAAAACGAGGACGAGGTGGTCCAAGAACGCCCGCCGGATCCGGGCAAACTCGCCGCCGCTCAGCCGGGCCAGGCCGGCTCCCTCTACTTCCGCGCCAAGGGCTCGCCCTAGCGGACGGACCGTTAACCGCGATGTGCCGAGTCTCGAAGTTTCGAGTCTCGAGGTGTCGAGTCTTGAAGAACGATCCTGCATAGGGTCCGCGCGCTCTAGGCCAAAGAATTGTACCACCGTTATCAAGAGCCGCAGGCCGACACTCAGAGCCCCGCGCGTAAGCAAGGGGTCAGCCCGGGTCAGCCCGGATTAGCCCTGGGTTGCCCGGTGGGTTCGTCAGTGCATCTTAGCTGCAGTAGAGCGAATTTCAACTCTTTTCGGGCGCCAGGCTCAACCAGAAGCGGCCTGACCGTGAGATAATCGGCTTGCAGGCGGCGTGGCGTTCGATTCGTATCGAAAGGTTTACGGGAAGCAAACCGTTGGCGCTCCGGCGTAGAGCGGAACATCGCGAGTGGAACCATGGAATCTTTGGCCCTGACTTGGTGGATGTGGTTGCTGGGCGGGATCGTGCTTCTGATGCTGGAGATGATGTCCCCCGGCGGATTCTACATGTTTTTCTTCGGCTCGGGAGCGATCGCCGTCGGGCTGGTTTCCGCCCTCGGCTTCGGTGGCCCGCTGTGGTTCCAGCTCTTGTTGTTCGCGCTGCTGTCGATCGGCGCGCTGCTGCTTTTCCGAGGAAAGCTCCTCGAGTGGTTTCAGAGCGAGACTCCCGTGGTCGACACGATGGTAGGTGAAGTTGTCGTTCTGCTGGAGGATGTCTCCAGCGGGGAAACGGGCAAAGGGGAAATGCGCGGCACAACTTGGACTGTTCGCAACGCCGGCGACGACGGGCTGAGGCAGGGCCAGCGATGCGCCGTCGAAAAGTTGGACGGGCTCGTGCTGAGTGTGCGTGCTCAGGGTGAGTAGCCGCCCGTACGAACCGGTCCTGATGTTGGACCAGAAACGCAACACGGCGACGCCGCGGGCGCGCGCTGCGTCAGGCACTCTTACGGAAGCCAAAAGGAGGTAACAATGGCACCAGAAGGGCTAGGAACATTAATCGTCGTGGGAGTCTTCGTACTCCTGGTATTCATCATTCTGGCGAAGACGGCGGTAGTCGTCCCCCAGCAAAATGCTTTCATTGTCGAACGGCTTGGGAAGTTCAGTGGAACGCTAAACGCCGGATTCCACATTCTGACTCCCTTCATCGACACGATTCGGTATAAGCATTCGCTGAAGGAAATGGCAGTCGACATCCCCGAGCAGGTCTGCATCACTCGTGACAACGTGCAGGTCGGCGTGGACGGCGTCATCTACATGAAGGTCCTTGATCCCGAGCGCGCCTCCTATGGGATTCAGAACTACATGTTCGCTGTCTCGCAGCTCGCCCAGACCGCTCTGCGAAGTGAGATCGGAAAAATCGACCTCGACCGTACCTTTGAAGAGCGGACCGCCGTGAACGCCTCGATCGTCAGTGAGCTGGATAAGGCGTCCGACCCCTGGGGCATCAAGGTGTTGCGTTACGAGATCAAGAACATCAATCCGCCCCGCGACGTTCTCGAAGCCATGGAAAAGCAGATGCGCGCCGAGCGTGAGAAACGGGCCGTCATTTTGACCTCCGAGGGAGAGCGCGACGCGGCGATCAACAACGCCGAGGGCGACAAACAGAAGGTCATCAAGGAGTCCGAAGCCAGCAAGCAACAAAAGATCAACGAAGCCGAGGGCGAGGGCGCCGCGATTCTTACAGTGGCCCGTGCAACCGCCGAGGGAATTAGCGCCGTGGCCGAGTCCATCCAGGCTCAGGGCGGGCTCGAAGCCGTACAACTGCGAGTCGCCGAACAATACCTGGAACAGTTTGGGAAACTGGCCAAAGAGGGCAACACCCTGATTGTCCCCGCGAACTTGAGCGACGTCAGCTCCATGATCGCGACGGCCATGACCTTCATCCGCCAAGGCGGCGCATCCGGCGGCAGCAAGCCGAACGAGCGGTCCCCCTACCGGGGATAACAGACCGACAGCCACTGCCGCGGCCCGCCCGTGGCGTACGGCTCCAGCCGTGCCGCGTTGGGCCTCCAGGCCCACCGTCCGGCGCGGCCACGAGTAGCGTGAAATTGTTACCCGGATTACCGCTTACCCAGCGGCGCCGACGTACAATAACAGCATGCGCCCTTGGTACCAGAACAACGGGATTTTTCTGTTGTTGTGCCTGCTGCTTCCGCCGGCGGGTCTGGTGATTCTGTGGTTTCGTCCCGACTTCCGGGTCATCTGGAAGATTTCGTTTTCTATCGGCCTGGTGACTCTCTCCGTCGTCCACCTGTTTATGTTCTATGGGCTGAGGGTCGAGTTGGGCGGCAGCGGCGCCGCGCCCATTTTCACGTTTCATGATCCTGACTCACATTTTGACGAGATCGAACAGCGCCAACAAGCCGAGCCCGGGACAGCGGAAGCCGCTAGCCGGGCCTCCATCGAAGGCGGCGCCTATTGGACTGATTTTCGCGGTCCCAAGCGCGACGGGCACTACCAGGAACGCTCGATCAGCACCAACTGGAAAGACGGCCGGCTCCCCGAACTTTGGCGCCAAAAGATCGGCGGCGGTTACGCCTCGGTCGTGGTGGCGGAAGGGCGGGTGTTCACGATCGAGCAGCGCCGCGGCCGGGAAACTGTCGCTTGCTACGACCTCGGCTCGGGAAAAGAACTCTGGATTCACGCCTGGGACGCTCTCTTTCAGGAGAGCCTCGGCGGAGACGGGCCTCGCGCGACTCCCACCTGGCACGAAGGCAGAGTCTACGCTCTCGGGGCGGCGGGCGATCTGCGCGTGATCGATGCGGCGACGGGAAGGCTCATTTGGGGAAAGAACATCCTTTCCGACAACGGCGCATCGAACCTCGCTTGGGCCATGGCGGCCTCGCCCTTGATTGTCGACGAGAAGGTCGTCGTTCTTCCCGGGGGGGCGGGTGGCCGCTCGGTAGCGGCCTACCACAAAGACACCGGCGAGACGGTCTGGAAGTCCCTGGACGACAAGCAGGCCTACACCTCCCCAATGCTCGTGACGCTGGCGGGGAAAAGGCAACTGCTGGTCGTCAGCGCCGAGCGTATGATGGGCCTGTCCGTGGAAGACGGGGCGCTGTTGTGGGACTACCCCTGGACCACTTCCTTTGATGCCAACATCCCGCAGCCCTTGCTCGTCGATGAAAATACCGTGTTCATCTCGGCGGGCTACGGACATGGTTCCGCGCTGCTGAGGATCACCGAGAACAATGGCGCCTTCGAAGCCGCCGAAGTTTGGAAAAACAACCGCATGAAGGCCAAGTTCAACCCGCCTGTCCTGCATGCAGGACACGTCTACGGCCTGGATGAGGCGATTCTGCAATGCATCGATGTTCAGACCGGCGAGCCAAAGTGGAAAGGCGGGCGCTACGGCTTCGGCCAAGTGCTGCTCGCCGGCGGCCACCTGATCATCGTGACCGAGCAAGGAGATGTCGTCCTCGTCAAAGCCACTCCCGAAAGCCACCAGGAACTGGCCCGCTTCCCCGCGATCAGCGGCAAAACCTGGAACAACCCGGCGATCGCCGACGGGCGGCTGATCGTCCGCAACCAAACCGAGATGGCCTGCTACGACATTTCCGGGACGTAGAGGAGCTTCACCGCCCGGATGCGCGAACAAAGTTCCGTTGCCGGCAAGTTCAGTCAGCGACAACGCTCCCGTGTAACGCGGGATGATCGGCCTCGGAGCAATCAGGGGTCCGGGCGACTGGCATTGCCATACTAAAGCGAACCGTTCGACCGAGGTTCTTCCATGTCGACGAAAACGCGCTGGACCGCTGAAATGCTCAGGGAGTTCCCCGACGATGGGTATCGGTATGAGCTGAACAAAGGCAGCCTTATAAGGATGCCCCGTGGTAACTTTTGGCACGGGGCGTTGGGTTCGAAAATTGATCACCGCCTCCGTTCATTTGTAGAGGTGCACGATCTGGGCGAGGTGTCGGTCCTCGAAGCCGGTTTCGTGCTTCAGCGCTCTCCGGACACCCTGCGGTGTCCAGATGTCAGCTTCGTCCGAAAGGAACGTCTGGCGCAAATCCCCCGTACTGGATTTCCTGAAATCGCGCCCGATCTCGCCGTTGAAGTCATATCACCGTCCAACACGGAAACCGAGATCCGGCAAAAGACCAGCCAATATTTTGACGCCGGAACTACCTCCATCTGGGTCTTCTACCCGGAGGAGCGCAAGGTTGTCGTTCACAACCTCTCGCGAGAAACCCAGGTCCTCGGCGTTGACGACACACTGGAAGAACCCGATCTGCTTCCAGGCTTTCGTCTCCCCTTGTCGGGGATCCTCTGACTCGTATCGAGTAAGACGCGCCGTCAGCAATCAATCCCCGCCCGGCGGTCGGCACGCCGCTGCTACAATTGCATGCCGAGTCCGCGCGTCCGGACCAGGAGGTTGTCATGTCCACAAAGTTGGTTTGTCCCGCCGCGATCGCGTTTTTCTTATGGGCTTCCGCGTTTGTTTCCAGCCCGCGGCTGCTTCACTCGCAAATCGTCTCATCGCTCGCCGGCGATTCTGTCGTGTCATTCCGGATTCGTTTCGGGGTCACCGATACCAGCGAGACCGCCTGGGACGGCAGCGTGAGCGTCTCCAACGGGGATCTGCTCAGCGTTCGTGACTGGCATCCGCGTCCCGAGAATGAGATGACCGGCGACTCGGGGTGGAAGCTCTCCACGCACAAGGGAATCAATTTTCGGTGGCGGCCCTGGGAGAAGCCGCCGCCTTTTGGGCCGGCGGCGTACTACTGGGCCCCCGGCGTCATCGTGGATGTGAAGTCCTCTCCAAGCACGCGGCTTGATATTCAGACGAAGAACGGAAACTTCTCGTTCAATCCAGCCGAGCTGCCGGCGGGCCGCCCCGCGGCGTTTCTCGAAGGCGCGGTTGTGGCCGACCGGGTTCCTTCGGCGGAACTGCTCTCGACCAGCCAGCACCAGAACGATTTCGCCTCCATGCTCAGCGGCGAGAACGGTGAAGTCTGGGTCTGTTGGGTAGCTTATCGGGATAAGGCCAATGAAATCCTCGCCCGGCGGTTTGACGGCAAGCAGTGGGGCGAGATTCAGAAGGTCAGCCAGCAGCCCGCTGACGTCTATCTCGCCAAGATGGGACGTGACGGCAAGGGGCGCCCCTGGGTCGTCTCCTCGGAACAGGTCACCGGCAACTGGGACCTCTACGGCCGTAGCTTTGAGGACGGCGAATGGTCATCACCGATGCGGCTAAGCAACGATGCCGGTCCGGATATCTTTCCCAACCTGGCGACGGATTCGGGTGGTGGTCTATGGGCGGTTTGGCAAGGTTTTCGCGATGGCCAAGCCGACATTTTCGCGCGGCGATACGACGGTTCTCGCTGGTCGGCCGAAGAGCGGATTTCCACCTCACCGGCTAACGATTGGGAACCGGTCATCGCCGCCGACGGCGAAGGGGCGATCTACGTTGCCTGGGACACCTACGACAAGGGCAACTACGACGTCGTTATGCGCAAGCACTCGCGCGGCGAGTGGTCCGGCGTGATCGTGGTCGCCGACTCACCGAG
The DNA here is from genome assembly GCA_965226185.1 of Bryobacterales bacterium. GTDB lineage: Bacteria > Acidobacteriota > Terriglobia > Bryobacterales > UBA6623 > CBDCYS01. Next base: position 633,518 of record CBDDCT010000006.1, on the reverse strand, counting down.
ATACGAAGCCCACGTCAGTCTGGCGGCGGACCAGCAGAATCGCCTGTGGGCCGCTTGGAACGAGAGCGGCACGAACTGGGGCAAAGACACCGGGTTCTCCCTGAACACCGAGGGTACGCGCCTCTATGAATGGCGCTCGATTGGAGTCGGCGTGTGGGACGGGAAATCGTGGTCGGAGCCTGTTCAAGACATCAACCTTGCTCTGCCAGCGGAATTGCGAGAGTACAATGATTTTCCCGTCCTTTTCCCCGACGCCGAGGGGCGCATGTGGCTGTTCGCCCGCCACCGCACGCTGCGGCAAAAGGACATGCAGAGCGAAACACCCGCCCATCGGGCGGCTTGGGAGATCTGGGGATCAACACTGCAAGGCGAGCAATGGACGACGCCGGTTCATTTGCCCTTCACGCGCGGGCGCCAGGACGTGCGCTGGGGCCTGGCATCGGACGGCAGAGGCGCCTTGTTCGCGGCCTGGCCGACCGACAACCGTGACTATGAGGCATTTCTTTTCGAGCACGCGGATGTGTATGCGGCGCGGCTCCCGGCGATGCCTGTTCCCGCCGAGGCCCCGACACTTGTTCCTCGCGTTCTCTCCGAGCTTACGGCCTATCCCATTGACCCTCAGGAAGAGAAAAACCTGCTCCGCATACGCGAGTATACGGTTGAATCCGAAGGCAAGAGCTATCACCCCGGATTTCCACTTTAGTTTCGGTTCTGCTAACCATCGGGTGACCTCGGACGCCTTTATTTATGCGGGTTGAAAAGCAATCAAGGCGCTGAGGAGATCAACACCCAATGGGTGAAAAAGAAAACAAGCCGTTCCAGCTAAGCTTCAACGGCTTATTGAAAGTCGATTTCCAAGGATCGCGCGTCACTTCCGATGGCGGGCTCATTCTCGTCCGCGAGCTGGACGAGCGACTCGGGCTCGGGAAGCTGATCGACGAACATCTCAGTGACCCACGGCAAGGCTCGAACAAAAAGTTCCCGTTCGCCGATCTGCTGCGGCAGTCAGTCTACTCTCGGCTGGCCGGCTACGAGGACCTCAATGACGCCGTGCGAGTATCCGCCGATCCGACCTTTCGCTTGATCGGCTCGCAGAAGAACTGGGATCGCGGCGGGGCACTGACCTCGCGACTGCAGAGCTTCGAGACGGAGATGCTGGCGAGCGAGGAGAACTTGCTGGGGCTGATGGCTGTGAACCGCGAGCTGGTGGCGCAAGCCGAGACGCAAGACGACTCCGAGCGCGTCGTTCTCGACATGGATTCGACCGAAAGCCCTGTCCACGGCCAGCAAGAGGGCAGTGCCTACAACGGCCATTTCGAGTCGGTCTGCTACCACCCGTTGTTGTTGTTCAACCAGCACGGCGATTGTCTGGCCGCCAAGCTGCGTCCCGGCAACGTGCACAGCGCTGAGGACTGGAACGAGTTGCTGCTGCCCGAGATCGAGCGCCAACAGGCTGCGGGCAAACAGGTCACCTTCCGGGGCGATGCGGCCTTTGCCAAGCCGGAGATTTATGAGTTTTCGGAGGAACGCGGAGTGCAGTACGCCATTCGCATTCCGGCCAACAAGAGCTTGGAATTAGCGATCGAAGACATCTTGTTTCGCCCGCCGGGCAGGCCGGGTCGCAAGCCCTTGGTGCGCTACAAGAGCTTCCGCTATCAGGCGCAGAGTTGGTCGAAGCCGCGACGCATTGTGGCCAAGGTCGAGCATCATCTCGGTGAGCTGTTCCCGCGGGTCGGATTTATCGTGACCAACATGAGCTTGCCAAGCCGGTCGGTAGTGCGCTTCTACAACAAGCGCGGCACGGCCGAGCAGTGGATCAAAGAAGGCAAACAGGCCACGCACTGGACGCGGCTTTCGTGCCATCGCTTCCGGGCCAACGAAGTGCGACTGCAACTGAGCGTGCTGGCCTACAACCTGGGCAACTTGTGGCGGCGGCTTGGGCTGCCGCACAGGATCAAGAGCTGGTCGCTGACGAGCTTGCAACAGCGGCTGATGAAGACCGGCGGTCGGCTGGTCAAGCACGCCCGGTATTATTGGCTGCTGCTGGCCGAGGGGCATCTGAACCGGCGGCTGTTCGCTGACATGCTGCACAGGATCTGGGCGCTGCCGCTGCCGAGCGGGTAGCGTTGACCGGGCGAGGATCAACAGTTTTCGGCTCCAAAAAAGTTTTTCAAGGAGCAGTGTCGGCCGGAGCGCCGTTCAGCCCGCTCAATCAACGTCTGTGAGCGGATGGATGAGCCCTGGCGCCTAGCGGCGGAGGTGATGTGCAGGGTTCAGCGCGGAAAGACGTGGTATTCGGGGCAGCGCGGGTGTATACTGTCGCCGTACCAGGGTCAAAATGGAAATCCTGGATCACATCTACCGGGGTGACACGCACCGGCACAGCGAATTTTCGATGGATGGCAATAACGACGGTTCGTTGCTGCAGTCCTACCGCTACGCCTTCGATGCCGCCAGCCTCGATTATCAGCTCATGAGCGAGCATAACCATGCCGGTGGGCCGGATCTGGAATACCCGCGCTGGCTGCTCAACCAGACCGTCGACCTGCTGAGCGTCGCGGGCCGTTTTCAGCCCTTTTACGGTTATGAACGCAGCCTGAGCTATCCCAACGGGCACCGCAACATCTTATTTACGGAACGCAATCTCCCGACCTTGCCGATTACGCAGGCCGAGCGGCGGGGCGAAGAAGGGGCCGGGGCGCTCTACGAATACTTGAAGAAATACCGCGGCATAGCCATCTCCCACACCTCGGCGACGGGCATGGGAACGGACTGGCGGGACAACGACCAGGAGGTCGAGCCGCTGGTCGAGATCTATCAAGGCGACCGCGTCTCCGCCGAGTATCAAGGAGCGCCGCGCGCCGCGCATGGGGTCAATCTCAATTCCGCCCCCGGAAATTTTCGTCCGGCGGGTTACGTTTGGAACGCTTGGGCGAAAGGGTACAAACTGGGAGTCCAGGCCGCCTCGGATCATCTCTCGACGCACATCTCTTACGCTTGCACGATCGCCGAGGAGTTCACCCGCGAGGGTTTGATCGAGGCCATGAAAAAACGCCATTCCTACGGAGCGACGGACAATATCATTCTTGATTACCGGCTTCGAGCCGGGGGGAGAGAATACCTTCAAGGGGACATCGTGGAAGTGGCGGGCGAGTTTCAGCTTGCCGTGAAAATCATCGGCACCACGCCGCTCCGCCAGATCGACATCATCAAGAACCAGACCTTCCTTCACAACCGCCAGAATCAGCCTCAAGAGACCAGCTTTACCTTTGTCGACAACGAAGCCGGAACGGGAGAAAACTACTACTACGTGCGCGTGATTCAGAATGACGGCAACATGGCCTGGTCATCGCCGATTTGGGTGACGAAGAGGTAGACTTTCGATTGACACGAAGATGTGTTTCGGCTGTTGGATGGTACAATATAGTCACATAGTTAGTTTAGTTCTAGGTCAACATTATGATCCGAATTAATATCCACGAAGCGAAAACCCATCTCTCCCGCTACCTGGAACGTGTGGCTGAGGGCGAGTCGGTCATCATCTGTAAGCGGAACAATCCGGTCGCGGAGCTGCGGCCTATCACCCAACGACCGAAAAAGTTGCGGCCGGTGGGGTTGTCCAAGGGCCAATTCGAGGTAGGGCCTGAGTTCTTCCTGCCGCTGCCCGATGACATCTTGAGGGCTTTCAATGGCGACGACGAATGAAGCTCTTGCTGGACACTTGCACGTTTCTTTGGATTGCACTCGACACACCCCAACTCTCAGCCACTGCCTTGCGTCTATTTCGTGACCCTGACAACCAGGTGTACCTCAGCGCCGCCTCGGCATGGGAGATAGCGGTCAAGTCCGGACAAGGCCGATTGTCATTGCCTCAAGCAGCGGGGAGGTTCATCACAGCACAAAGAATGCTCCACGAGATCGAATCCTTGGCGATCACTGAAGAAGCCGCATTCCAAACAGAGAAGTTGCCGCGCCTTCACCGCGACCCGTTCGACCGTATTCTCATCTGCCAGTCGATTGTCCACGGCATGACGATCTTGACGCCGGACGAATCGATCAGTCAGTACCCCGTGCGCGTCGTTTGGTGAGTTGAGGGCGGGACGTGTCAAACACCGGCGTGATTGGTGACGCCGGCACTTCTCAGCTGCTCAAGACAAAAGGCGTCTGGCGGTACGAAACACTTGGAGCATCATGGTCTTGGTGAGGCGTCCGGTTTGGGTGTTCTGGCGGCTGGGATGGTAGCAGCACAACAAGGCCGGCAGACCATCGGGCGGCCTGTGGCAGGCGGCGTGCCCAAACGGGTAATCGGCTCTACGCTGGATCAGACCTGCTTCCAACAGGACATTCAGATACGAATCGAGGGCAAGCCGGCCCAGCGCGACGACAACCTTCGCGTCGCTGAATAGCTTTACTTCTCTTTCGAGATAGGGCCGGCAGGCGGCGAATTCCGCGTGAGTGGGCTTGTTGGCCGGTGGCGCGCAGCGGACCGGCGCGGTGATGTAGCAGTCGATCAATCGCAGGCCGTCGCCTCGGTGGCTGGCCTCGGGTTGTGAGGCGAAACCCGTCTCGTAAAGCACGCCGTAGAGGAAATCGCCCGATCCGTCGCCAGTGAACATCCTGCCCGTGCGGTTCGCTCCATGGGCGCCCGGAGCCAGGCCGACGATGAATAACCGCGCGTTGGGGTCCCCGAACGAGGGAACCGGCCGGCCCCAGTAGTCCCATTCTCGATAGGCCCGGCGCTTCTCGATGGCGATCTGGCGGCAATGCGCAATCAAGCGCGGACACCGCGCGCAGGCAACGACCTCCCGCTGGATCTGGGCAAGAGCACGTTTGCGATTCATGTTCTGGCAAAACTCCGAGGCTGACAACGCTCTTAGGATAACCCGGCGGATACCGAGGCCGGCGTTAGTGCCCCGCGGCGGGCGTTAGTGTCTTGGTGGCGGCGAGCCCGTCCTGGACCGCTTGGCAGCCTGGTGATTGAGATTGCCCTGTGAGTGAGCTTGGCCGTCACCTCACCCGACTTCGGCCTCATGCACAGTAACACACCATACAGATGTGGGCTCACTGGCGAACTTTTTGCAACCTCTGGGCTTACTGGAGCATCCAAAGACAATAATCTAAGTGTATACGGCTCATATTTCTTGATTTAGACTTGACAATAGTCAAATCATGTTTTATGATTGTTGTAGAGGCATAAACAACTGGAGGATACCATGAACCTAATCCGATACAACCCGCGAGGGCTGACCCCTCGATTCCCTTTCGATCGCTGGTTTGACGACCTCTTCACCGCCCAGGAGGCCGAGCCGGATGGGACTCGCACTTGGTCCCCTGCCGTGGACATCGAAGAGTCTGAAAAAGAGATCACACTCAAAGCGGACCTGCCGGATGTCGACGAGAAGGATCTGTCCATCAAGGTGGAAGACGACGTGCTGACTCTTGAGGCGGAGAGGAAGTTCGAAAAGGAGACCAAGAAGGAGAACTTTCACCGTATCGAGCGCGCCTACGGGTCTTTCCATCGCCGCTTCGCTCTTCCTGATAGCGTCGACGTTGACAAAATCAAGGCGGCCTATGACAAGGGCGTCCTCAAGGTAACGCTCCCCAAACTGCCCGAGAAGCAGCCGAAAGTACGACAAATCAGGGTCCACTGAAGACGATTGAGGCGGGCCGTCATGGGGCGGCCTGTCTCCGCCGATGATCCAACAGAGCCGCGCCCGCAAGGGTGCGGGCGCGGGTAGTCAGCGCGTCCGGGCCGCCATCGGAATGCTCACTGCCAGGGTCACGGCCAGACTGAACCGCACCCTTGGGGGTGCGGCTCTGTTCAGATTCCTCCTCTCAGCGTGGGGAGTAGATAAACGGAGCAATCAATGATTCGGTTTGACAAATTTACTCAGAAAGCCCAAGAGGCAGTGCAGCAGGCTCAAGTCACTGCCGCCGAAAACAATCATCAGCAGATCGTCCCACTGCATCTGCTGATCGCTTTGGCTGAGCAATCAGAGGGCATCGTTCAGGCGGTGCTATCCAAGCTCGGTGTTCAGCCGGCCGCGATTTCCACCGAAGCCCGCCAGCAGCTCGAGTCGCTTCCGCGGGTTTCCGGCTCACAACCGCAGGGCGGAACGCACATGGCGCCCGCGCTCAACGAAGTCTTCGCTCAAGCGCAAAAAGAGGCCGACCAATTCAAGGACGAATACGTTTCAACCGAGCACCTGCTACTCGCTATCAGCCGCCAAAAACATGATCCCGCTGGAAAACTACTGCAGCAGGCGGGAGCCTCTTCTGAAGTGATTCTGAAGGCGCTGGTGGACGTCCGGGGCTCACAGCGGGTGACGGATCCCAACCCGGAAGCGAAATATCAGGCGCTGGAACGGTACGCGCTTGATTTGACCGAGCAGGCGCGCCAGGGGAAGCTCGATCCGGTGATTGGCCGTGACGAGGAAATCCGCCGCCTCATGCAAGTGCTTTCCCGGCGAACCAAGAACAATCCTGTCTTGATCGGCGAGCCTGGTGTCGGCAAGACGGCGATCGCCGAAGGACTGGCCCAGCGAATCGTCAACGGCGACGTGCCGGAGTCCCTGAAAAACAAGCGCCTGATTTCGCTGGATCTGGGCTCGATGGTGGCCGGGACGAAATTCCGCGGCGAGTTCGAAGACCGCCTCAAAGCCGTCCTCAAGGAAATCGAAGAGTCCGATGGGGGCATCATTTGCTTCATTGACGAGCTGCACACACTTGTCGGAGCCGGCTCGGCGGAAGGTTCGATCGACGCCGCCAACATGCTCAAGCCCGCTCTGGCCCGCGGGCAACTGCGCTGCATCGGCGCCACCACGCTCAACGAATATCGCAAGTACGTCGAAAAAGACGCCGCGCTCGAAAGGCGTTTTCAGACGGTTTTGGTTGACCAGCCTAGCGTCGAAGACACCATTGCGATCCTTCGCGGGCTGAAGGAAACCTACGAAATCCATCACAGTGTGCGCTATAAGGACTCGGCGCTGGTGGCGGCCGCGAGCCTTTCTCATCGCTACATCAGTGACCGCTTCTTGCCCGACAAGGCGATTGATCTGATCGATGAGGCGGGAGCGGCGCTGCGCATGCAGATTGACTCTGTTCCCGTTGAAGTTGACCAGATCGACCGCCGCACGATGCAGCTTGAAATCGAGAAGCAGGCGTTGCAAAAGGAAACTGACCGAGCCGCGAAAGAACGTCTGCGGGTCATCGAAAACGAGCTGGAAACCCTGCGTTCCGAATCCGCTGGATTACGGGCCCGCTGGAAGCAGGAAAAGGAGCTGATCAGTGCGGTGAAATCTCTCAAGGAGCGGCAGGAGAAACTGCGCACCGAGCAAGAGGACGCCACTCGCCGGGGCAACCTGCAGCGCGCCGCCGAGATTCGTTACGGCGAACTCGTGCAACTGGACGCGGAGCTGGATGAGGCCACGAAAAAGATCGAAGAGCAGAACAGCGACAGCAACCTGCTGCGCGGAGAAGTCGACGAGGAGGACATCGCGAAGATTGTCGCCAAGTGGACCGGCATCCCGGTCTCAAGAATGCTCGAGGGCGAGATGCAGAAGCTGGTTCACATGGAGGACCGGCTGCGCAAGCGTGTCATCGGTCAGGAAGAGGCGCTGTCGCACGTGTCGAACGCCATTCGCCGCAACCGCGCGGGCTTGAGCGACCCCAAACGTCCCATTGGCACTTTCATCTACCTGGGGCCGACCGGCGTCGGCAAGACCGAGCTGGCGCGGGCGCTGGCCGAGTTCCTCTTCGACGATGACAAGGCCATGGTGCGGATCGATATGTCCGAATACATGGAGAAGCACGCCGTGGCTCGCATGATTGGCGCGCCTCCCGGATACGTCGGCTACGAAGAGGGCGGACAGTTGACCGAGCATGTTCGCCGCAAACCCTATTCGGTGATCTTGCTCGATGAGGTCGAGAAGGCGCACCCGGACGTTTTCCATGTGCTGCTGCAAGTGCTCGACGACGGCCGGCTCACCGACGGCAAGGGCCGCACGGTGAACTTCAACAACACGGTCATCATCATGACCTCGAACGTCGGCTCGGCCGATATTGAAAAGCATGCCAATATCGGTTTCTCGCTGACGCATGACAGCCGCGAGGCGACTCGAGACATGCGGCAGTTCTTGATGGACGAACTGCGCCGCGCCTTCCGTCCGGAATTCTTAAACCGAGTCGATGACATTATCGTCTTCAACAAGCTCGACCAGGAGCACCTGGGCGAGATCTTCAGCCTGCAGCTGGAGTACTTGCACAAGCTGCTCGAGGAAAAGCAAATTCAGCTTGAGGTCAGCGCCACGGCTCGCGAACTCGTTCTGAAAGAAGGCTATCACCAGGAGTTCGGAGCGCGGCCGCTGAGACGGGCGATTCAGCGAATGATTCAAGACCCGCTGGCGCTGAAGATCCTCGACGGCGAAATCGGCGAAGGCGATGTCGTCATCGTCGATGCCGACGGCGACAAGGCCGAGATGCGTTTCACCAAGAAGCAGACCGTCGCGGTGTGACAGCAAAGCGTAGCTAGATCACCCTCCGCGGGCGTAAGCTTTCGTTCGGCGCTTTCCGCGCTAACGTCCCCTAATACCCCCGCACCTTTCCAACGACATTGCGGAGAGGCTCACCCTTGACAAAACGTTCCACGTTATCCCGTACAAGCTCCTGGCGGCGGGCCAGAATGCCATCGGAGACCGTCGCGACGTGAGGCGTGATGATCACATTTTCGAACTTCCAAAGCGCGTTGCCCTTCGGCAGAGGCTCGGGAACGGTCACGTCGAGGCCGGCTCCGGCGAGGCGCCGCTCGTCGAGAGCTTTGATCAGCGCCGACTGGCTGTAGATTTTTCCCCGTGAGACGGCGATGAAGTAGGAATCCTTCTTCATCGACTGGAACTGACGTTCACCCATCATGCCTTCGCTCTCGGGGGTGTGCGGCACCGCCGTAAAGACGACATCGGCTAGCGGCACCACCGTGTCGAGCCGGTCCGGCGGGACGACCTTGCTGACGTAGGTCGTCAGGGGTATTTCCTTGGGATCGACGCCAATCACCTTCATGCCGAAGGCGTGAGCGCGTTCGGCGATCTGCGTGCCGATGCCGCCCAGACCAATGATGACGGCCGTCTTGCCGCGCAGTTCGATGGCTTTGTATCCCCCCCGCCCCCATTCCTCCTTGGTGCGGTTCGCGATGGCCCCGGTCAAACCTCGCGTCAAGGCCAGCAACAAGGCGAATGCGTGATCGGCTATTTCCGGTCCTTGGACGATCTTGCTGTTGGTCAGGGTGATGTCGCTCTTGAGAAAGTCCGGGTAGCGATAGGGGTCGACTCCGGCGCTATAGGTATGAACCCACTTCAGCTTCTTGCCGGCCCGGAATATTTCTTCGCTAAAGGTTCCCACGACGGCATCGGCGTCGGCGACTTTTCGCACAATGTCGCCCCTGTCGGCAGCGACGAACGTGGCGCCGGGCGCTATGGTTTTCAGCTCCGGTATCATGTCGGCGCCAAGACCTGTCAGAACGATCTTCTGCGCTGAGAGCAGCGCCGCGCCAAGCAGTATCATTGCAAGCAGTAAGGCAAGTTTTTTCACGGTGTTCTCCTTGGGTGAGTAAGTTGTCCGATCCAAATCTTAGCAGGGTCAGAGGCTGAGCCGCGCTTGTTCACGAAGCGGCCGCCGGGTTCTACAATCGGAAGGAGCCGGATCGAGACGGATGAAATCCTACGACATAGCGGTTTTTCCCGGTGACGGAATCGGGCCTGAAGTCATGCGGGAAGCCGTTAAGGTTCTTCGCCGCGTGGAAGAACGGCTCGGCGAGGTCAAGTTCGAGCTCCATGAACTGGCGGCCGGTGCGGGTGAGTACGTTCGCGAAGGCGATCCCTTCCCGCGGGAAAGTTTTGAACGCGCCCAGGATTGCGACGCCATTCTGCTGGGAGCCATGGGACTGCCCGATGTGCGCGGCCCGCGCGGCACCGAGATTGCCCCGCAACTCGACCTTCGCGAGCGGCTCGACTTGTATTGCGGCCTGCGCCCGGTGCGGCTTTTCCATGAGGACTTGACACCGCTTCGATCCTATCGCCGGGGCGAGATTGACTTTCTGATTGTCCGCGAAAACACCGAGGGTCTTTTCTTCTCCCGCAAACAGGCATATTCATCGGACGATCCCGAGGTGCGCGACATCCTTCGAATTTCCCGCCGGGGATCGGAGCGGCTCTTTCGCGCTGCCTTCCGGGAAGCCGAAAACAGGCGCGGGCGGCTCACGCTGGTCGACAAATCCAACGTTCTGCCCTCGATGGCGTTCTTCCGGGAGATTTTCGACGAGATCAGCGAAGATTTTCCTGGAGTGCAAACGGAGCGGATTTACGTCGATGCGGCCAGTCTTTACCTAGTGCAGCGTCCGCAAGATTTCGACGTCATCGTGACGGAGAATCTGTTTGGCGACATCTTGTCTGACCTGGCCGCCGGGCTCGTGGGCGGCATGGGGCTGGCTCCCTCCGCCGACGTTGGCGAGCGGCACGGCATGTTTCAGCCTTCCCACGGTTCGGCTCCCGATATTGCCGGGCAAAGCGCGGCCAACCCCATAGCGACGATACTGTCGGTCGCCATGATGCTGGAATGGCTGGAACACCCCGAAACCGCGCGGGGCGCGGCGGCAATCCGGCAAGCCGTCGAAGGAGTGCTGCAGCAGCCCGAACTTCGCACCCGCGACCTTGGCGGCAAACTGACGACCACGGAAATGGGGGACCACGTAATCCAAGCGATGGAGCTGTGAAAAAGAAGCGATGGAGTTATGAAAAACGGTTTTTCGATCTACGACACTCACACCCATGTGGGGCAGGCGCGCCACAGCGGGAGAAGCCTTTCAGCGGAGCAGTTGCTGGCATCGATGGACCAATTCGGCGTGGATCGCTCGCTGGTGATTCCGTTCCCGGTGGTTGAGGACTATCGTGCCGCGCACAACGAAATCGCGGCGGCCGTGAAGGCGCATCCCGCCAGGCTCGCCGGTTGCGCTTGCCTCTACCCGTTCGTTCCGGAGCAGGAGTATCGCGATGAGGTTCGCCGCTGCGCCCAAGAATTGGGATTCCGGGCACTCAAGCTGCAACCGCAGTATCAGCCGCTGAATCCGATCTCTCCCCGCAGTGATTTTCTTTTCGAAGCAGCTCTGGAACACGGTTTGCCGGTTGTATGCCACACCGGCGCGGGAGCTCCGTTTGCTTTGCCCTCGCTGTTCATCATGCCGGCGCGGCGCTTTCCTGAGTTGCCGATTGTGCTGGCTCACGCGGGCGGGGGCCTCTATTCGGCGGAAGCGATCGTGGCCGCCACGGTCTGCCCGAACATCTACGTCGAGCTTTCTTCGCTGATGCCGCATCATGTCGCCGAAGTGATTTCCCATGTCCCGGCGTCGCGGCTGATGATCGGGTCGGACCTTCCCGTGAGCCTCGAAATCGAGATGTCGAAAATTCTGGGACTAGAGATCGATCCCGCGGCGAAGCAAGAAATTCTGTGGGGTACGGCGCGCCGGCTTTTCGACAAGGAGCCGGATTGAATGGGCGGCGACCGTCTGCTTAATTGCTCCCGGTTTCGGGAGAAGCCCGTTGAAACGGGCTGCGAGACTGGGGTGGTATCGTCCGTCTACCAGCCGTAAAACGACTGGCCTAGGAACACCAAGCCGCGTGAACGCGGCTAAGCGCGGACTTCCGCCCGCGCCTCTGCCGAGGCGTGACGAAGTTGTGCCGCCTGACTTCAGGCGTTTTGGATTCGGTAGAGGTTGCCGCCGGTGCGGATCAGCAGACTGCCCTGGGCGATCGCCGGGGTCGACATGCACATCTCGTCCAGGCTGTTTTTCCCGAGCATCTTGTATTCAGCGCCGGCTTGGATCACATACGTGTCACCGTCTTCACTCAGGCAAAAGATCTTGGCGTTGTAGGCCCAGGGGCTGGCCGTGAACGCGTTGGATTCGACGTCGATGCGCTTCTTGCCGTAGACTTCTTCTCCCGTCTTGGCATCGTGGCAGGTGAAGAAGCCGCGATCGAACAGCGTGTAATAGTGGTCGCCGTAGAGCAGCGGAGAAGGGTTGTAGGGGCCCGCCTGGGGCTTGAACCAGGCGATGTGTTCGTTACTCTTCTCGCCGGGCTTCAAGCTGATGTCACCGGATGCACCCGGCCGAATGGCGAACACGGGCCTTGTTTCGTCGCCTACATAGCCTGAGGTCACGTAGAGCAAACCGTGACCCGAGAACGGCGTCGGGATAACGATGGAAGACATCTTCCCAAGCTCCCAAAGCAGCTTGCCGTCGAGATCGTAGGAGCGTACTTTGTTGGTCCCGCTGGTGATGATCTCGGTGCGGCGGTCATTCGTCCAAATATAAGGAGTGGCCCAGTTGCTTTTTTCATCCCTTTCGACGCGCCAAATCTCCTTGCCGCTGGTCTCGTCGAGCGCAACGAGAAAAGCTTCGTCGTCGTTGTCATTGACGATGTAAAGGCGTCCTTCGTGAGAAACCGGAGAGGACGCGGTACCCCAGCCGAATCGCGTCTTATAGGCGGGCCAAGCCTTTTCCCACAGCTTCTTGCCATCGTGATCGAAGCAGTACGTACCAAGGTCACCCACGTGGAAATAGACTCGCTCGCCATCGGTGAGGGGAGTCTCGGAAGCATAACTGTTCTTGAGGTGGCGGGCCACTTTGGGAATTCCGCGGTGCAGCTCGCGCTCCCAAATGACACGGCCCGATTTGAAGTCCAGGCAGTAGCCCACCCAGCGGTACTCATGCTCGGGAAGTTGCGGCCGGTTGCCGCCGAAATAGAGTCCCTTCTTGGGGGCTTCCACGGGGCCGGCGGTGATGGCTGACAACAGGAAGATCTTGTCGCCCCAAACGACGGGCGAAGCCCAGCCGCGCCCCGCGACCGCCGTCTTCCAGACGACGTTCTCGGTGGCGCTCCAGGTGTCGGGCAGACGAGGATCGTCCTCGGCGACTCCCAGCGAGTCCGCGCCACGAAACCGCGGCCAATGATCTAGGGCGATTGCCCGAGAGGCTCCGGCGAGCGCTGCCGTGTGAATGAAGCTCCTTCGCGTCATCATGTTTTGCTTATTCCTCTGAATGATTCTACGCCATGGCGAACAGCCGGGGCCAGCCGGGCCAGGGGCAGGCCGCGTGCTGAGCCCCCCGTAGCGAATGTTGCGGAAAGTACCCCGCAGGCTGCGGCTTTCGTTACTTTTGGGGTCACTTTACACGTTAAAGGGCGACTGTTTGAGTGCAATCCAGCATTTCCGCCGCAACGAGAAGTCCTTTTTTTCCAACAGGTTGAGTTTGGTGATTGCAGGATTTTACAGAAAATGTAAGGGTTTGGGGATTTTTGGGCGTCCCGCACACAGTTCGCCTTCGAAAAAATGGGGTCGCCAGCCGATTTCCGCACTCCACTGGCATTGAAAACAAAGCAGTTCGGCGAGCGGAAATCGGTGGCAGCCCTCCATTTTCGCCCGTGGCTTGATTCACTGCTATCAGCATACAGCGTGCCGGGCCCCTTGGGTTTTCGGCTTGGCCGCTGATACTTGCTGAAAACACGGGGGATAAGCCTTGCTCCACATCATATGACCCGTGAATCATTTTTGCCTTTCTTCGTTTCCCCCTTCTTTTGTTGAGAGGCCTCTCTTGCTCCGTTTTGCCGACCATCGCCCGCTCCCTGACGGCAGCCACAAGGAGGAGGCTTGCATACGGTCCTTCCGCGGCGAAAGAAGCGGCGATGGATTGCCGCGCGCCGCGCACCCAGTCCCTCGCGATCGGAGGGGTTGAGTTGGCGCTCAGGCTGACCCCGCACTTGCGTTTGGGGCTCTGATTCTTCACCTGAAGCCGCTTGCGGGGGATCACCCACGGCGGAGAGCAGCGCGAGACTGTCCCGGGAAGCTGTCGCGCTGGTCCGGCGGGATTCCTTCCGGCCGTTGCTCTCATTGTAAAGGGTGTGTCAAGCGGGGGCAGGAAATTCTTGGGGAAGGTGATCCTTGTCCGGGGCCGATAGCCCGCTCAAAACATATAGCGCAACGAAAACTGAATGAAGCGGGGATCAAAGGTCTCGAGCACCCGGCCGAAATTCACGGACCCGATGCTGCCCTCCGGGGTCTGAAACTGCGCCTGATTGAAGAGGTTGAAGAACTCGGCGCGGAACTCCAAGCTCTGACTTTCGGTGATTTTCGTCCGCTTGAACGCCGCAAACTGCCAATTCACGAATCCGGGGCCCCGCAAGACGTTGCGTCCGAAGTTTCCGTGACGCCCCGCCCCCAGCTCGTAAATCGCCGCCGAGCCGACGCGGCGGAAATGCGGGTTCGTTCCGGCGGTGGGCGTCCCCCCTCCGGTGCCGTCGAACCAGGAATTCGGCCGGCCGGGAACGGCATTCGTCGAGCGGGGGTCGTGAAACGCGATTTCGCCGCCGATGTAGTCGGGTGTTCCCACGTCGAAGACGCCGCAAAGGCAGCGGTCTTCGCTCTCAAACACGTTGAATGCGGCCCCACTTCGCAACATCGTCAGCCCCGACACCCCCCAGCCCCCCCAAGAGCTTGCCCAGCGGCCCCGTCTGGCTTTGATACCAAGGGAGTTCATAAACATAGGTGCCGACATAGACGTGGCGGCGATCGTGGTCGGCGTGGCCCCGACGGGAGCGCCCGTCATCGGGCCGGTCTCGCGTCGCCTGATCCGACGCCGAGTCGATGGCGTGGGACCAAGTGTAGGCGTGGGTCATTTGAAACCCTCTTGAGAACCGCTTGGTGAGGTTGGTCTGTAGGCTGCTGTAATTGGAGTTGCGGTCGTTGCTGTAAATCAGGATACTGCTAAAGGGGTTGGCCCCAAACTGCTCGATCCAAGGGTGGCCCTGATTCAAGACCCGGCGGGCGTCGCTGTTGCCCACGTTGGCGCCCGGGCCGGGCACGGCCGGGTTGGCCGCCCGCAGGCTGTAGAGCTTGACTCCGTTGGATCCCACATAGCCGACCTCCAACAGCCAGTTGGGCAGCAGCTCGTATTGCACTTGCAAACTCCATTGCTGGGTGTAAGGCGTAGTCAAATTGCGGTCCATTCCCCACGAGGTGATTGGGGCCAGCGAAGCGAAATCGAAACTCCCGCCCGGCTCGGGGGGAACATGCGGGAAGGGTTGGGGTCCGGGAGTGAACAGCGCGCCTCCCCAGGGGTCGGCCAAATCCGTAAAGAAGACACGCTTGTTAATGGTGTATGGGGCCGTCCTTGTCCTCTGGAATTCCAGGTCGTAGTCCGCCAGGGCGTAGAACAAACCGTAGCCGCCGCGCACGGCGAGTCTCCCGTTGCCGAGAAGGTCCCAGGCAAGACCAAAACGCGGCCCGAAATTATTCCAGTCCTCGTCGTAGGTGGAGCGCGAAATCCCCTCGTCGCCAGGGTAGACCAAACCCTCCGGGGCATCCGGAAAAATGACGGACTGCTGCCCCGGCCGAAAGGCGCCCACACGATCCCTCGTCTCCGTCAGGCCCTTGTTGAATTCCCAGCGCAGCCCTAGATTGAAGGTCAGATTACTCTTGACCTTCCAGTCATCCTGCAGAAACAGGTTCGTGGAGGACGTACGGCCTTCGACATCAGCCGCCGACCCTTGTTGATAGAAAGTCGTAAAGCCGCCGGCAAGATCGTTCAACGCCGGCGAGAGCCCCTCAATGGCGGGAACGAGACCGTTTGCGACGCCACTGCCGTCGAAAACAATCAACCCGTTGTTCAAGAAGGAAGTCGTCCGATCGATCGGCCTCGATGTAAAGTTGCCGCCGAATTTGAAGGCATGCCGGCCGCGGGTCCAACTGACATTGTCGATGAATTGCAAGGTGGTCTGGTCGGCCACGATAGGAATACCAAAGTCCCCGAACCGACTGAAGCCCACGATGACGACCAGCGGCGCCGATGCCTTGGCGGGAAGGTCCGGAACGATGCCGTCCAGCCCCAAACTGCTCGGCGGGACCGGGTTGGCGGGATTAAAGATATTCGAGTTGATCCCCTGCAGAGCGACGCGAAACTCGTGAAACAGATTGGGGCCGAACGAATGCGTGTCGCGCACGACCAGGTTCTGGTTTCGAATCTTACCGGACCACTCGAAACCCGGAATGGCTCCTCCCAACGAAGGATCGATGGTGTTCGAGTCCTCGCGAACATAGGTGACCGCCAGCCGGTTCGCCGCGCTGAAATGATGATCGATCTTGAACAGGACCTGGTCGCGATCGAGGTCGCTTTGTAGATTGCTGAAGAGGGTGTTACCTTCGGTTGCGCTCGGCAGCAGCCCGATCAGCGCCCGGGCTTCGGGCGTGCCGAACTCCTCGATCGCTTGGCGTTCGCCGGCGTTGGGAACGGTTGCCGAGCGCGATACCTCCGTGCGCCGCCGGAACCCCAGGTAAGACGCGAAGAAGAACGTCTTGTTCGCCTGGATCGGTCCGCCCAGATTCACATCAAAGTCGTTGCTGTTGTAGTGAGGCTTGCGGGGCAGTCCGGAGGCGAAGTTCTCGGCCGTGCCGCCCGGCACCGACTTCTGAAAGAAGGGAACGGCGTTCAGGCGCCGGTTACGCCAGACTTCGCTCGCCATGCCGTGAAAGCGGTTGCCGCCTGACTTCGTCGTCAGGATCAACGTCCCTCCGGAACTTCTGCCGTACTCGGCCTTGGCGGGACCCGTGACCAGGCGGAACTCCTCGACGGCATTGGGTGAAATACGCCCGGCTGTCCCCGCTTCCGCATTGTTGGCCGACGAATTCGTCGTCGCCCCGTCGAGCACATAGTGATTCTGCCGAGCCCGTTGACCGCAATGCCCGAATAAACTCCGGCTTCGGCCGGCACGGTGCCGGGCTGGGTGTAGGCCAGCTCGAGCACATTGCGGCCGTTGGCGGTCGAAAGCACCGGCAGCCGCGCGATGTCGCGCATGACCTTGCCGAGTTGGGCGTCCTCGGTGTTGACCTCGCTGGCTCTGCCCTCGACAGTGACCGAAAACTGGGCTTGGCCGAGTTCAAGCGGGACGTCGAGCCGCAGGTTGTCGGCCAGACTGAGACGCTGCGCGGAGACTCGCTTCGTCTGAAAACCGGGCGCCTCGACTTCGACAAAATACTCCCCTGGCAAAAGATGCGGTATGCGGTAGAAGCCGCTGTCGTTGGTCGTGGTGCTGTCAGTAGCGTCGGTTGCCGCGTTGATCGCCCGCACATTTGCGCCGACGATGACGGCGTCGCTGGGGTCGGTGACGCGCCCGACAATTGTGCCGGTGATGCTCTGCGCTGCCGCGGGGAGCGGTGCAAAGCTTAGCGCGCAGGCTAGGATCAGTGTCGCCGATGAGATTCGCATGGTTTTCCGCCTTCCTTGCAACCGCACACCGCGCTTTCGGTCTGACCCGCAAATGTTCACATCGAATCAGCCCCGAAGGGGCATCGGATAGTAGCCCAGGGCGATCAGCCCTGGGTAAAGGAGCCAATAATGTGACAAGCCCCGCAGGGGCGTAGGAAAATATGTCATCTATTTCCGCAACCTATTTCCAGATGTACCGTTCATCAAATTCAATTCCCTGTTTCCTCGGAAACGACAACAATTCCTCCTGAAACGACACCCTCTTATGGTGTTCTTCCTGCCCCGCGATGTACTTGGTTACTGTATCAATATGAGAATGGCTGACGCTGAACGCCCCTGTGGCAATCCTTCATGCAAGACCGACTACGCGAAAAAAGCGCGGCCTCGGGAGCCGCGAAGCGGCGGCAGGAATATAGCCTAGGGTGGAGCCGGAACGGCGGAACCCTAGGTAACCGCCCGGACCCCGACGAGCCCTGAAAGGGCGGCAGGAACCACTCACCGCCATAAGAAACGCTCCTCATATTCCAGTTCGTTCCGCTTCAGCAAAGAGACAAACTCGTCCTTGAACCCAATTCGTTCGTGGTGTTCCTCCTGGTTGGCTATATATGTCCTGACGCCGGCCACGTTCGATTGACTCACGCTAAAGGCCGCATAGCCGGCCTGCCAGGCGAAGTCGCGAACTCCTTGCCGCATCCAATGAGACGACTTGGCCTTGGTCCGCCGCATGGCATCAGCGAGCGTCACGGTGGAAGGGAGCGTCAAGAGCATGTGAACGTGATCGGTCACGCCGTTTACGATCAACGGTTCCCCGCCCAAACTCCGCACAACCCCGCCGAGATACGCGAACAGCCTGGGACGAATCGGCTCCTTAATCAAGGGCGCCCGGTCCTTCGTCGAAAACACGACGTGGACCAAGATTCGGTGCAACGTTTGCGCCATGATCTCCTGCCGCCCTTTCAGGGCTCGACCTTTGTTCCGTTTTACCTAGGGTTCCGCCTTCGGCTTCACCCTAGGCTATGATCCTGCCGCCGCTTCGCGGCTCTCGACTCCATTCATGGCCCCTTCGTCACCCATCGAAATACAGCCCCTCAGCGGAAATTTTCGACCAGCATGAGGTCGGCCTCCAACGGCTCCAAGTGGCCGAAGAGAATCGATCGGCCGTCGGGGGCGACGCTAAAGTTGCGAGTCGGCTGTCTCTCGAAATCATGGATCGGCTCGACGGCGGCCGTGGCAAAGCGGAGGAAATGAAGCGAAAAATCGTCCTCCTTCGATGCGGGAATGAAATAGACCCCGTCTTCGACGACCTCGTACGCGCCCCGGTGCGTGGATTCGAGGACCTGCTCGGCATCCTCTTCAGTCTCTTCACTGCCTCCCCCAACCGGCATTCTCCACACAGAGCGGTTGGCCCCGCGCACAAAGTAAAACCACTTGCCGTCGGGCGACTCCATCCGTGGCCCTCGCCCGGCTGTAACAACCTGGGCGGGACCTCCTCCCGCCGGCATCTTGAAACTCTGATAATTCCCATTCCTGTTTGACGTGAAGTAGATCCACTCGCCGTTTCTCGACCAAGACGGCATATATTCCATCGACGGATCGCTCGTCAAGCGCCGCGGCGCGCCGCCCTCGGCGTCCACGACGTAGAGATCGGAATGCCCTTTGGCATCGGAACCGAATCCGATACTCTTCCCATCGGGAGCCCAGCGGGGGTAGTTGGTCTGTGCACCAAGCGAAGTCAACTGGACAGGGTTTGAACCGTCGCTGTCACACGTCCAGATTTCCGAGGCCCCGGAGCGATACGAAACGAACGCGATGCGGTTGCCGTCGGGAGAATATTTTGCCAGTACGTCCCAGCGGGAAGAAGCAATCAACTTGACCGCCGTGCCGGTCACGCCGTCGGCGACGGGCAGGTTGAGGCGGTAGATGTTGACGTTCAAGTTCGTCACTGTATACGCGAGCCGATTCCCCTGACGGGAGAGCATCGGCCAAATTCCCACCTCTCCAAACGGTAGCCGCTCGGGTGAGGCGGTCCCCGATACCGGCACTCTCCAAAGGCCGGAGGAGTCGGTGAAAGACGCCGCCGAGAAAACAATGTCGCGGCCGTCGGAAGTGAACTGCCCGCCGATTATCTTCTCCATAAAGGTTCGGCGTCGAGGTTCGCCTCGCGGGTTCAAATCTTCGTCGAGATCCAGCAGATAGAGATCGCTTCTCAACCCGGAGCCGTAGCGGGAAAAGGCGAGCGTGCGACCGTCGGGAGAAAAGGCGGGCATGATGTCGCCCATGCCCGAGTCTTCCGGCGGCCGGGTCAGCCTTCGTCTTTCGCCGGAATCCACCGAGAGCAGGAATAGGCTCAACGGCCCGGGCGAATCCTCCTCCCAATCGCACACGGCCAGCCAACGGCTGTCGGGAGACCAGGCCAGACAGCCCCCCACCTGATAATTGAAAGGAACCCGCGTCTCCGTCAGTTTCCGCTCCGTCCCGCCAAGAGGGGGAACCAGGTAGAGGCCCATTTTCTCTCCGTCCTCGGGACGTCCGCGGAGAAAAGCGATGTGGCGGCCGTCCGGCGACCAGGCGGGGCTGCCATCCCAATCGGGATGGGTGGTGAGTTGCAGATGGGGCCCGGGCCCGACCCCTTTGATGTAAATGTCGAAACTCTTCGTATTCCCCCCGGTCCACGGGAAGGCCACTTGATTGCCGCCGGGGGAAAATGAAGCGGCCATCTCCGCGCCCGGGTAAGTGGTGAGCGGAACGACCCGCATGGGTTCCAGGGGGGCTTCGGTCGTCGTCGGCCGGAAGTTCCAAAAGGCCGCGGCGGCGATCGTGAGAACAATCGCAGCAGCCGCCCCGGCCCATGCCAAGCCTCGCCGCCGGGCTCGCGCCGGCATTTCCCAACTCGCCGCCGTAACGGGTTTGCCGCTCGGTTTGGCGGAGGCGCCGCCCGATTCCGCCCGCCGCTCGAGGGCCCGCAAATCGACGATCATCTCCTCGACGTGCTGGTAGCGGTCCGCCGCGTCCTTGGCGAGCGCCTTGCCGACGATGAACTCCAACTCCATCGGCAGGCCCGCCCGCAAAGCCGTGATGGGCTCGGGGTCTTCGTTGCCGATGGCGTAGAGCACGGCCTCCTGCCGCTCTCCCGCGAAGGGCAGCCGCCCCGTTACCATCTCGTAAATCACCACCCCAAGCGACCAAATGTCCGTGCGGCGGTCGGTGGGTTGGCGCTTCGCCTGCTCGGGCGACATGTAGGCCGGAGTGCCGAGAATCGTTGCCGTCTTGGTGAGTTGGGAGCGCTCAGCTAGCTGCGCCAATCCAAAATCCATGACCTTGACTTGGCCCTGCGCCGTGACCATCAGATTGGCGCTTTTGATGTCCCGGTGGACGATGCCCTTTTCGTGGGCGGCTTGGAGACCGTGCGCGGTTTGAATCGTAATGTCGAGGGCTTCTTCCAGCTTCAGTGGACGCTCTGCAATCTTGTCTTTGACGGTCGGACCATCTATGAAGGCCATGGCGATAAAGGTCTTGCCTTCGACCTCATCGATTTCATAGACAGTGCAAATGTTGGAGTGATCGAGAGCAGCAGCGGCTTGCGGTTCACGAAGGAAACGCTCCCTATGTTCCTCGTCCTCTAGAAGGTCGGAGCGAAGGAATTTCAGGGCGACGAAACGCTTAAGCTTGGTGTCCTCGGCCTTGTAAACGACAGCCATGCCGCCCCGGCCGAGTTCGCCGGTGACCCTGTAGTGAGAGATCGTTTGGTCGACCATCGACGGCTAAATTGTACCGCTGCCAGATATCTGGTGGCAACAAGCCTTTCCACCACCGATCCAATCGTAGCAGCGCGAGACACCTGATCAAGAGCGGTTTTTCGGCTCCTCCGCCGACCATCCGAGGGCCTCAGCCCGGCCGTTAGATGGTGGGACATGAATTTGAACTTGGCGAGCTAACGGGCAATATCTGGATGAAAGACGTGCAGGGACGACTCTAGGGCGTGAGTCAGGGATTGAGCTGAGCGGCCCTGGCACTACTCGCCGCGGCCCTCATCAATCCCCGCCGCGCGCTCAACAGTTGGCTCAGATTCTTCCTGCGAGTCCACAACGGCAATGGCCGCCATGGTTACGATATCCTGCACGTCGAAGCCCTTCTGCAGCACGGCCACGGGCTGAGCCATTCCCATCAGTATCGGTCCGATGGCCCGGGCGCCCGCAAGACTCGACAGCAGCTTGTAGGAGATGTTGGCCGCCTCCAAGCTTGGGAAGATCAGCACGTTCGCCTGCCCCTTCAGTTTCGAGAACGGGAAGAAGGTTTCCATCATATCCGGGTTGAGCGCGGTGTCGGCCTGCATCTCGCCGTCGACCATCAAATGCGGGTCGGCTTTTTGCACCAGAGCGGCCGCGCGGCGCACCTTATCAGAAAAAGGGTGGGGCGCTGAACCAAAGTTCGAAAAAGAGAGCATCGCAACTCGGGGCTCGATGTCCAATCGGCGCACTCTCTCAGCCGCCAGCAAGGCAATCTCGGCCAAATCTTCCGCCGTTGTCTCGATATTCACGGTCGTGTCGGCCAAGAAATAGGGTTTGCGGTTAATGATCAGCATATAAAGGCCCGAAACCCTTCGGATGCCGGGCCGCAAATTGACGACCTGCAGCGCGGGCCGCAGAGTGTCACCTGAATTATGCACAGATTCACTTTGCGAGTGTGGCTGCGTTCGTAGCGGGTTGGCGGTCGTCGTGAGGTGGTAGCTCGGCAACTGGTCTTTTGGCTTCTCCGTCCCCGGTTTCCCTTCCCGCCCAGATTCCGCGTCGTCAAAACCTCGCTCGGAAGTGACGTGTTTCCAGTGCGTTACGGCTAGTGCATAAAATTTTATGCATAGCGCATAGCCAGGCTCTCAGATCAGCGCCCTCCCGACCACCGGCAGAAAGCCGCCGTAGGGAGTCGGCTTCTTGCCGCGGAAGTGGTAAGGCGTCGAAGCCCCGATTTTATTGGGTCGCGAGGCCGTCACGGCTGGGCCTTGTTGGACGGGCCTTTGGGAGCTATGCTGTTTTCGTCTGGTAACCATGTGGGTGACCTCCTTGGGGTTGGCTGGCGAAGCTGGGATCTTTGCCAGCCTACCTTTTTACCCCATGTTTTCGGGGGTTCCCAATGGTCCCTTGCGGCTCAGCCCTCCTCAGGTCCACGCCGCAGTGCATAATTCAGGTGTCAGGGTAGTGCCGCGTCACGCCGGCGACCATTCCCGCAACCTCGCCGCGCCGCACCATCATGGCGCCGAAGCACACTCGGTCGCGCAACATTCGGCGTGCCTCGTCCGGGGTCACTCCTTTGCGCTGGCGCAGGTTGTAGAGTTCCTCCGCGTAAGCATCGATTTCCCCGAAACGCGCGGGGTCAATCATCTCGAGGCCAACGTGCGACACCCGAAACCGCTCCGCTGCTTCGAGAATCGCGTCACGCGGGCCAAGAAGCACCGGCTCGGCGATCTTTTCCTCGCGTAACACCTGCGCCGCCCGCAGTATCTTCTCCTCGTCACCTTCGGGAAAGACAATCCGCCGGGGATCGGTCTGAGCTTTTCGAATGATGAGCTGAAGCACCTGCTGTGAGCTATCCAGTCTCGCGGCGAGCTGCGTGCGGTATTCGTCGGGATCAACCTTCTTGCCGGCGACACCGGTGCGCATGGCCGCCTCAGCCACGGCCGAGGCGACGGTTTCCAGCACCCTCGGGTCGAATGGCTTTGGAATGATGTAGCGCGGACTGAACTCCAGGTCCTCGTTCTTGTAGATGCGGCGCACCGATTCTGGAACTTCCTTTCGGCCCAATTCGGCAAGCGCCATTGCCGCGGCCATTTTCATCTCCTCATTGATGGAAGTGGCTTCGACGTCAAGCGCCCCGCGAAAAATGAAGGGGAAGCCCAGCACGTTGTTGACTTGATTGGGATAGTCCGAGCGTCCGGTCGCCATGATCACGTCCTGGCGGCTGGCGCAGGCCTCTTCGTAGGTGATTTCGGGGTCGGGGTTCGCCAGCGCAAAGACGATGGGGTTTTCCGCCATGGAAAGCAGCATTTCACGGCTCACAATATTGGGGGCCGACAAGCCAACAAAGACGTCCGCGCCTCGCATCGCGCCGGCGAGGGTTCGCAGTTCGGTGTCGAGCGCGAAGCGTTCCTTGTAGGGATTCATTCCCGCGACGCGCCCTTGGTAGATGACACCTCTCGAGTCACACATGGTGAGGTTCCGCCGCTGAATGCCGAGACGGAGATAAAGATTGGCGCAAGCCACGGCAGCGGCGCCGGCGCCGTTGATCACGACTCGCGCGTCTTTCGCCTTCTTGCCGGCCAGCTCCAAGGCGTTGGTCAAGGCCGCCGCGCTGATGATGGCGGTGCCGTGCTGGTCGTCGTGAAAAACGGGTATCTTCATCGACTTCCGCAACGTTTCTTCGATGTAGAAGCATTCCGGCGCCTTGATATCCTCGAGGTTGATGCCGCCGAAGGTCGGCTCCAGCAGCTCGACAACACGAATCAGCTCGTCGGGATCTTTCGTGTTGACTTCCAAGTCAAACACGTCGATGTCGGCAAACCGTTTGAACAGCACCGCTTTCCCTTCCATGACCGGTTTTCCGGCGGCGGGTCCGATGTCGCCCAATCCCAGCACGGCTGACCCATTGCTGACAACCGCGACGAGGTTCGCGCGCGAAGTGTAGCGTGAAACCAGCGCCGGGTCTCGTGCGATTTCCAGGCAAACGTCGGCTACGCCGGGCGAGTAGGCCAGGCTAAGGTCGAGTTGCGTATGGCTGGGTTTCGTCGGTGAGATAGAGATTTTCCCGGGGACTGGGAGCGCGTGGTAATCCAGCGCATCTTGTTTACGAACTGCCATGGTGTCTCCTAGCGTGACTGTTTGCTAACTATAACTAGAAGCCATCTCGCAAATAAACCCTCATCAGGACCAGACAGCGGGCTACGCTGACCTCGAGTCATGCGCCGGCGATGGCGACATCGCCGGTGAAGCGTTGACAGAGGCACTGGCGGGCCGCCTAGCGAGCCGCGAAATACGCCTTTCGGGCGCCGACCTTGTGGACAGAAAGGGAAGGCAACATCAACCGTCGCGTTTTCGCAAGCGGCGGGAGAACAGTAGTGGGGCTAGGCAGGGATCATGCGGCGAGGGCGGTGGCCTGCGGGCCTACCGCTCCCGCGGAAAACTGTCGAAGCCGGCCTCGCTGAGTTTCCTCTGGAGATCGCTGAGCGACTCGTCGTCAGCGACTGGCCCGATGAGGGCACGGACCCACCCATCGTTTTCGCTCTCGTCCACGAGCGCCGCATATCCCTTCGATTCGAGTTCGGTGATCACGCGGCGAAGTTTGAGCCGAGTCCGAGCGGCAGCCACTTGCAGGTAGGTTGAGCCGACGGCAGCGGCCCGCGAGGACCTCGTTTCGGCGAAGACGCTCTCCGCCTGGGACTCCCGCGCAGGATCGGGTCCGGACTCAAGATTCGCTCCCGTGGCACTCGCAGCAATTCCTTCTCGAGCTTGCTCGCTGCCCTCAATCGTGTCAGCTTCTCCTAGTGGTTCCTGGCTAAGTTGGGCATTGAGCAAAAAATCCGCCGAGGGCGCCGCCTGTAGCGGCCGAGAAACTTG
This sequence comes from Bryobacterales bacterium, assembly GCA_965226185.1. Lineage (GTDB taxonomy): Bacteria > Acidobacteriota > Terriglobia > Bryobacterales > UBA6623 > CBDCYS01. Next base: position 608,612 of record CBDDCT010000006.1, on the reverse strand, counting down.
CGGCTCCATTGCTCGGGATCGGCCGGGGAAACGCTCTGCGCGACCACGCAGAAAACCCGCGGTGTAGCTGCTCCACGAGACAAAAGCAATTACAACGAGGAACAAGATGAGCGGGATCCGAAATCGTCTTCGGCCGAAAATAATCTGGAACCCCCTCTCGCTCATGGAGTCACCGCAGCCGTCTTGCCGAGGTGAAAAACCTCGCGGAAAGAGTCCCGAATGCACCGAGAGGGCCAGAGATGACGAAAAAGATACACCGACTGGCGGCTTCGGCAGGCATCGTTCGGGACCGTCTAAAGAATAGTATCGGCGTCCGGCGGGACGAAAATAAGGTTTGGAGGCGCTGGTTTCGTACTCGCACGGCCATCTCAAGCTCTCGCCCGTACCACCGAAGAGGGTATTTCGCGGCTCGATAGGCGGCCCGCCAGTGCCTCTGTCAACGCTTCACCCGCGATGTCGCCATCGCTGGCGCATGACTCGAGGTCAGCGTTGTTCGCCAAACTTTCGCCGCGAGGCTCTTCATCCCCAACTCCCCGCCGGTTTATCCCGGCGCTTTCGGACAGCCACATGATTTCTATCTTGTCCCATCTGGCAACCTGGTCTCGAGATCAGCCCATTGGCGAAGCTTTCTCGCGTGTTTTCAGCAGGCGTCTCTGCTCCGCTCAGCTAATTTGGACCGCAGTGAGCCTGAACACAGATCGGCTCGACTGGCTGTCGGCCCAAGTTGCAGTGCGCCGGCCGGATGATTTCAGTCCGCCAGAAGCACCGCGCGTCGGCATCGAAACAGCCCAACCGCGGGTGTCCATGCCCGGAAACTCCGCCCGCCGCCCGGCCCCCTCGCAAGAAGCGGTCTGGCTCGCAATTTGGGGTTAGCATAAATTTAATAGACGAAGATCCGCTATTTTCCGCTAACGCCTCCCCTGCCGGCAAGACGGAGTCCCCCGGCGTGGCGCAGGCTCTTAGCTTGCCGCGTTGGGCCTCTGGCCGACCTCTGGCAGTCCATAGGCCCATGGGCATTCCCCTACCGTCACGGCTCGGTTCCCTTCGAGCCGATTGATTACACTAGATCTCGCGGTGAAAAAGCGCCCCCACCAAAAGCGAGCACCTAACAGGCCACGTGAATCCAGCGGCCAAGCGGCTCCGAGCCCGGCGAAAAAACCAGGCAGGCCACCCTCGACCCGGTACGCGATCGGACTCCTGGGGCTTGGCGCCATACTTGGCATAGCGTTCCTGCTGGCGCCCAAATTCGCAAGCAAGGGCAGTCCTCCAAAGCAGAATCGAACCGCATCCTCGGAAGGCTCAGACTTCGTGCCCAACCAAGCTTGCGCCGAATGCCACCAGCAGCAATTCGATGACTGGACCGGTTCCGACCACCACCTCGCCATGCAGCCGGCCAGCGATCACAGCGTTGTTGGCGACTTCAATAACGCCACCTTTACCTATTTTGATCAAGCCACCCTGTTCTTTAAGAAGGGTGACCGGTTCTTCGTCAAGACCGAAGGGCCCGACGGCAAAGCGGCTGATTTCCAGATCCGCTACACCTTCGGCGTCAAACCGCTGCAGCAGTATCTGATTGAGTTTCCCGGGGGACGTCTGCAGAGTCTAACAACGGCTTGGGACACGGAAGGAAAGCGCTGGTTCCACCTTTACCCCGACGAGAAGATCGCGCCCGACGATGCGCTCCACTGGACCGGACGTTACCAAGTCTGGAATCACACGTGCGCCGCCTGCCACAGCACGGATCTTCGGAAAAACTACAATCCCGGCTCCGACAGCTATGGAACGACCTGGGCAGAGATCAATGTCAGTTGCCAAGCGTGTCACGGTCCCGGCGAAGCCCATGTCAAATGGGCGCGGAGTCTGCCCGAAGGAGTAGTCCTCGAAGAGCCGGACTACCACCTGGCCAACGAATTCCCAGGCGCCAAGCCCGAGAATGAGATTCAGACCTGTGCTCCGTGCCATTCCCGCCGTCACCAGTTGAGCGCCGACACCGCGCCCGGCGCATCTTACTTCGACAGCTTCATGGTGGAGACTCTCCGAGAAGGCCTCTATCACGCGGACGGCCAGATTCTGGACGAAGTGTACGTCTATGGGTCATTCATCCAAAGCAAAATGCATCAAGAAGGGGTACGCTGCACGGACTGCCACAACCCCCACAGTGTCAGGCTTCTGAGCCCGGGAAACGGTGTTTGTGTTCGCTGCCACCAGAGCAGCCCGCCCGTGGATTTTCCCAGCTTGGAGGCGAAGGAATACGAGACCCGCGAACACCACTTCCACGCGCCGGAAGGCGAGGGCGCCCAGTGTGCCGACTGCCACGCTCCCACCCGCACCTACATGGGCGTCGACCCCCGGCGCGATCACAGCTTCCGCGTCCCTCGCCCGGATCTTTCGGTGAAATTGGGTACGCCCAATGCCTGCAACGACTGTCACGAAGATCAGTCGCCCGAATGGGCGCTCGCCGCGGTCGCCAAGTGGTATGGCGCCGAGCGCGGAGAGGAACCGCACTTCGCTGAAGCGATTTCCGCCGGCCGCCGGGGCGAGCCGGGCGCGGAAAGGAAACTCATTCGGCTCGCCATGGACGACGAGCAACCCGCCATCGCGCGGGCGACCGCGCTGGAGCTGCTGCGGGGTTTCGGCGCCGATGGCGGGGCGGCGATGATGCTGGCAACGAAAGACCCGGACCCTCTGGTGCGGACGCTCGCCGTTGGCGGTCTGAACCGCTTGCCACCCGGGCCGCGTCTCGACTCGGTCGCGCCGCTGCTTTCAGATCCTGTTCGATCGGTGCGCCTCGAAGCGGCGCGCGTACTGGCGTCAGTCCCGCCCGAGAACTTCAAGCCCGAACAGCGAGGCGAATTCGAGGCGGCGCTAAAGGAATACGAAGCCGCCCAAATGAGCGCGGCGGACATGCCCTCCGCCCACATGAATCTGGGACGGCTGCGCGCCGACATGGGCGAGACGGATCTGGCGCTAGAGCATTACCAGACCGCTTGGGGAATGGACTCCCGTTTCGCGGCCGCCCCGCTCGAGCTAGCCAGGCTCCACAACGAGAACGGAAAGAACGCCGAGGCCGAGCAGGTACTCCGCGAAGCTCTGAAGAACTCGCCTGAGCAAGGGGAGATTTACTATTCCTTGGGTCTATTGTTGGCCGAAGAGCAGCGTCTCGAGGAGGCCGAGGTTTACTTGCGCCAAGCCGCCCAGCACCTGCCCGAACGAGCGCGCGTCTTCTACAACCACTCGCTGGCGCTGCAACGTCTCGGCCGCCGTGGCGAGGGAGAAAAGCAACTGCTTCGCGCCTACGAAATAGGACCCACTGACCCTGACACCGTCAACGCTCTTGTCATCTACTATCTCCAGGAGCGCCGCTTGCCCGAGGCCCTGCGCTTTGCACGAGAACTGATTCCGCTCGTGCCCGGCGATCCCGGACCCCGTGAAATGGTTCAGCAAATCGAAGCCGAACTGACGGGCTTGTAGCGGCCGCGAGGGCGCGCTGCACGATCATCAGCCCCAGCGGCGCTGGCGTCACCTCGATACCTGCCAGTACCGCACGATTCCGCACGCCGCCGCGCCGCGCGGCGATTGTCCCGAGCACGGGGCGCTGACGGTGAAGCTGCCCTGGGCCTTTCCTGGGATGAAGTCCGCGCCATCATGGAACGGGCCGTGGGGCGCGGCCTGGAGCGCCGCCAAGCCGGGCCGCTCCCCCACATCGCGGTGGACGAGAAGTCGTTTCGCAAGCGCCACCGCTACCTCAGGCTCAGTTCGCTACGGGATGGGTTAAACTGGGGCTCATATGGCCGCGGCCATTTCGACGCGAGGGTTGATGAAGTCCTACGGCGCCACGCTGGCGTTGCAGGGCCTCGATCTAACGGTGCCTCAGGGCAGCTTCTATGGGTTTCTGGGCCCAAATGGAGCCGGGAAGACCACGACCATCCACATTCTGACGGGTCTACTGGAGGCCGGCGCGGGCGCGGTGGAAGTGCTGGGTATGAGCGTGCCCGACCGGATGACGGCGATCAAGCAGTCGATTGGCGTGGTTCCGGACGAGTCCGTCTTGTTTGACCGGCTAACCGGCATCGAGTTTCTGGACTTTGTGGCAAGGATGTATGGGCTGCCGAGGGATGTGGCCGCGGTTCGATCCCGGGAATTGATGGGACTCTTCGAGTTGGAGCAGACTAGATCCACGCTGATTGCCAGCTACTCCAAGGGAATGAAGAAAAGAGTCGCTCTGGCGGCAGCTCTGATTCACCGGCCAAAACTGTTTTTGCTGGATGAGCCTTTCGAGGGTGTCGATCCGGTTGGATCACGGCTCATGAAGGAAATCCTCATCCAGCAGGTAGAGCGGGGCGCGACGGTCTTCCTGACTTCCCATGTGCTCGAAGTGGTGGAACGGCTCTGCGACCGCGTGGCGATCATCGACCAAGGGCGGGTCATCGTCGAAGGATCGGTTTCCGAATTGAGCGCGGCCGAGGAGACACTAGAAGATACCTTCGTGCGAGTGGTGGGGGGAGAGCGGGAACTGGTCAAGCTGGACTGGCTCTGAGCCATTGCCGCACGCTGCATGGGCGGCTCCTACGGCCTGGCCGTCTGTCCTCATCTCGAATGCGACAAAGCAAGTCAAGTTTTCGATGGTAAGGTTGCAAACTAGCCGCGCCCGAGAGGGTGCGGTCAAGTACCCGAGTCACCGAGAGAATGGAGGGCCTCAACCGCACCCTCTCGGGCGCGGCTCTGTTGAGTCCTTACCGGCTCGTCGGTTTGAGGCCAGTGCACGCAGGCGGGAAGATCTCAGTATCGGTAATGACTAACATATCGCCTCTGACCCAAATCCGCGCGCTGTTGCTGGTGCAATACCGCTCGTTTGTCAAAACGTTACGGGGACAGGGCCGCGGCCTGCGTATGAGCGCGTCGATCGTGTTCAGTGTCCTCTGGTATGGGCTGTGGATGGCCGCGGCCACGGGCGCTTTCCTGATCCCCAACCTGATCGGACGCGAGGACGTGGAGACCGCTCTCGGCGGCATCCTGCTGTTCGCCATGGGCTATTGGCAGCTCGCGCCTCTGATGACGCTCTCACTCGGTGTTTCTCTCGAGATGAGCAAGGTGATGATCTATCCGGTTTCGATCTTCACACTCTTCGGCGTCGAGTGCCTGCTGCGCGTGGCTACCGGATTCGAGATCTTGCTGCTGCTGACTGGACTCTTTGGGGGGCTAGCCTGGGCAGGCTCGCCGTACCTTGCCGAGTTGGCGTTCTCATTTGTTCTCTTTGTCGCATTCAATGTTTTCTTGTCGGCGGGAGTAAGGAACCTCGTCGAGCGATTATTCCAGCGGCGGCGGCTGCGTGAGATCGTTTTGGTCGTGCTGGTGAGCTGTACGATCCTGCCACAGTTGTTGATATGGAACAAGGGCGCCCGGACGGCTTTTCGAAGCGTGCTGACGAGCACGCGCGGAATACCGGATTGGATGCATCCTTCCGGATTGGCGGCGCGCGTCAGCATCGGCGAAGGCGTCGTGTGGGATTGGATTCTGTTGGCCGCCATGGTGGGAGCTGCCGCAATTTTCGGATTCGTTCAATTTGTCGCCGGTTGCCGGCGAGGCGTCGGAGCAGCCAGCAGCGCGCCGCCGAAGAGTAAATCCGTGGGGGGGCGGTTGTTGCTCGTCCTGTCGCGGTGGGTAGCGGATCCAATCGCGGCTCTGGTCGAAAAGGAAATCCGGTATTTGTGGCGCAGCCCCCGTTTTCGGCTGCCTTTCTTCATGGGGTTTACATTTGGCGTCGCCGCCTGGGTTCCGATCATGCGCCATTGGCAGGACACGGTCGGCGCCTGGATGGAGCACAGCGCTGTCACGCTGATTAGCCTCTATGCTTTCCTGTTGCTGGGTCCGGTCATGTTTCTCAACCGTTTCGGATTTGATCGTCAATCAACGCAATTCTACTTTTGGTTGCCGCTGGGCTTCCGTGATCTGTTGATTGCCAAGAATCTTGCAACCTTGTTTTTCGCGGGACTGGAGTTGGCTCTGGTGGCGCTGGCCTGTCGCCTGATCGGCTTGGCGATCGGGTTTCAACAGATTCTGGAGGCGGCCCTCATCGGAATGATTGCCATGCTCTACCTGTTGTCGGTGGGAAATCACATGTCGGTGCGCTTCCCCGTCGCCAGTAACCCGGACCGCGTTTCCCGGGCCGGCATGGGCAACGGGCTTCGCGCCGCGATCCAGTTCACGCTGTTTCCGCTGTCGCTAGCGCCGATTGCCGCGGCGATCGCGAGCCGTTACTACTGGGGAGGCGACGAGGGGTTCGCCGGGGCCCTGGCCATAGCTGCCTTGGCCGGCGCCGGACTCTACCTGTTCACCCTGACGCGCTCCGCGGCTTACGGCGAACGATTTCGCGAGCCGTTCCTCTCGCATTTAACCGAAGGCGGCGGGTCGCTGGCCGGAGAATGAGGAATAGATGGTTCGGATCAAGCGCCCGTCCGGGAGGTATCAGATCCCAAACACTTGAATCGCCAGTCCTGAAGCCGCGATAGCAAGACCCGCCAGAGTATTGGCATGGGCTTCCAGCCGCCGGAAGGCCGACAATTTAAGCCCATAGTAGCCGACCGTGACCACCAGCATCATTGTGCCAATCGTGGTCAGACCGAACGCAAGAGCAACCTGGAAGACGCCCCACGCTCCATACTCCAGCGCCGGGACCATCAAAAGAGGAATCAGCGGCTCACAAGGTCCCAAGACAAAGATGATGAACAAGCTCCACGCAGTCACCGCCGCAGGGCCGGCGGCGCCATGTTTGTGCGAGGAGTCCCCGGAATGTTCGTGGCTGTGCACCAGGCCCTGATGCTCGTGGGCATGACGATGACGCCGCCGCTGGCGGGCGAACGACCAGGCGGCATAGGTGAGGCCGAAGATGATCAGGGTCCAGGCAGCGAGACTGCCTCGTACGCTTTCCACCCACTCCAGCCTGGAAATGGCAACGCCCAACCCAATGCCGGCCGTTCCCAGAACCACCGATGACAGAACGTGGCCGACACCGCAAAGCCCGGTGATCGTCAGCACTTTGGTCAGCGACCATTTTTGCGCTCGGCCGAGGACCACAAACGGAAGTGAATGGTCGACTCCGATCAGCGTGTGGATAAAACCGATGCTGATGCCGGACATCAGCAGAATGTTGAGACCTGTGTCCATATGTTCGCGGAGTCCTTGGTGCGGCGCCGAGCTGTTCCCCGGCCGAACGAGTCGTGCAGCCGTTCAATCAAGGTAGCACGAATCGTGGATCGCCGCCACTTTATTTTCTGACCGCAGGCGGATTGGCTGCTCTTCACGGCGTGGTTCGCTGGGCCGTCTGAATGGTCCGCGGATCGTCACGGACGTTGCGCCGCGAATCGAGTCTATCCCCTTGCCAGCGCTTGTTGAAACTGACCGGCGTCCAGCGTGTTGAGCACGTCGCCTGGTTCGAGCCAGCCCCTCCGCGCCATGAGCACGCCGTACTTCATATTATCGAGATGGCGGACGTGATGGGCGTCGGTTGAAATCACGAACTTGATCCCCTTCGACTTCGCCATGCGGAGCTGCGCCGCGCCAAGATCAAGCCGCTCCGGGCTGGCGTTGATCTCCATCCGGATTCCCTGTCTGGCTGCCGCGCTGACCACGCGCTCGAAATCATATGGGTAAGGGTCCCGCCGAAGAAGCAGACGTCCGGTCGGGTGGCCGAAGATCCTGACGTGCGGATTCTCGGTGACCCGCAACAGCCGGTCCGTCATCTCGGCCGCCTCCATATTCATGTAGCTGTGAACGCTGGCAATGACGACATCGAGCTGGGCCAGCACTTCATCGTCGATGTCCATTCGCCCGTCTTTCAGGATGTCGACTTCGCAGCCGCTGAGAATCGTAAAGTTCTCGAATCGCTTCGAGATCTCAGTGACTTCCTTGATCTGGCCGAGCAGCCTTTTTTCGTCGAGCCCGTTGGCCATCGCCAGGGCTTTCGAGTGGTCGGTGATGGCGATAAAGCGGCGCCCGAGATTTTGTGCCGCTTCCGCCATCTCGGTAATGGAGAAGTGACCGTCGGTTGCGGTCGTGTGCATGTGGACGTCGCAGAGCACTTGGTCCAGCTCAATGAGATCCGGCAACGAGCCTTCGAGCGCTGCTTCGATTTCGCCCGTGTTTTCGCGCAACTCGGGCGGAATCCAGGGAAGCCCCAGCTTTTCGTAGATGCCCTCTTCGTTGGCGCCCGCGATCTTCTTCTCATCGGAGCTTTGGGCTAATGCATACTCGTTCAAACGAAGTCCCATGCGGACCGCGCGGTCGCGGATCGCGATGTTGTGTTCTTTGCTGCCGGTGAAGTACTGCATGGCCGCGCCGTAGCTGCCGGCGTCGAGCGCGCGGACGTCGACCTGCAGCCCCTCGTTGCCGACGATGGCACTGGCCTTGGTGTCTCCGTGAACCAGGACTTCGATGACTCCGGGGTATTCGACAAAGCGGTCGAGCGCGTCAATCGCTTTGGGTCCCGTGACGAGCAGATCGACGTCGCCGATCGTTTCCTTGCCGCGCCGCAGGCTGCCGGCGCAGGTGATTTGATCAACCCCTTCGATGCCCGACAGATACTCGATCAGTTGCCGAGCGGTTTGGTCGGCGAAATTGATCAGGAAGCGGCCCGCGCTTCGTTTGTAGCTCTCGATGCCGCGCAGGATCTTTTGTTCCAGCTTCTCCCCCATTCGCGGAAGGGCCCGCAGCTTGCCGTCCCGGCAGAGCTGCTCGAGGCCGTCGATCGTGCTGACGCGAAAGTGGTGGTAGATGGCGGCGATGCCCTTCGGGCCAAGCCCTCCGATTTTCAGCAGTTCGAGCGCGGTCGGCGGATACATTTTCAGCAGCTCATCGCGCCGCTCGAAACTGCCCCGCTCGGCTAGTTCATGCAGGGCGGAGGCGATTCCCTTGCCGATCCCCTTAATATCGGTAACCTTTCGCTCGGGATTCTTGAGGATCGACTCGATGCTTTCTGGGTGGCTGTCGATAACGAGCGCGGCATTGCGGTAGCTACGGATGCGAAATCCGTCCATGGCGGCGATCTCCATCAGATCAGCCGTTTCGTTGAGCAGCGAAGCGATTTTCTTGTTGTCCACTGGAAGCTGGCGAATCACTTGACGACGCGAGAGCCGGCGGTTCCTCAACCGTTGCGGTCCGCGGCAGAGACTCAGATTAACTCATCCGGTTGCCCTCGGGGGCCCTGATCCGGCGGGGAACTTCGTCTACTTCGAGGAGTCGGGTTCCATGCGCGGGCGGCTGTTTCCACTCGCGCCGCCGTGCTTCGCGAACCGCGTCCTGACAAATGCCCGCGGTATCATGAGATGCAGCATGCCAAAACAGAACATAGATGGCATCGATCGATCCGCCTTCTCGGTTGGCGGTCTTGGTGAGCAGGAAGAAGACGACCGAAACTATTGGCTCAGCAAGACCCCGCTCGAGCGCCTCGAAGGAGTCGAGACCATCCGGCGCGTCCTCTATGGCTACGATCCAGCTTGCGTCCGAATCGAACGAGTTCTTGAAGTTGTTGAACAAGAATGAGGTCCGCTACCGGATGAGTCCGTTGCCGGATGCGGCGCGTCGAAGCGGCTAACCGCTCCCTGACGCAGCTCCGAATCTGGCTGCGCACGGATGAATGCGTTAGAATGGAAACTTCTTAACCGCAACGGAGGAGACTTCGGAATGCTTCGCGCACGTTACATTGTCTTGACTCTCACCCTCACCCTCGCGACACCCCTGCTAGCCGCTAGCGATAAAGGTGACGCCGAGAAAGGCAAGGAACTCTTCGAAACGAAATGCTCCGTCTGTCACAACGCCGACAGCAAAGAGAAAAAGATTGGACCCGGTCTGCAGGGAATCAAAGACGGCAAACTCCCCAGTGACAAGGACGCCACTCACGAGAATATCCTCGAGAACCTCAACAAGGGCGGCGGCGGCATGCCGGCCTTCGAGAAGCTTATCACCGACGAAGAAAAGGAACACGTCATCGCATACGTTCTGACTCTCTGACGGATATCCGCTTCCCTACTAGTCCAGCGGTGGCCGAGCATATTCCACTATTCGATGGGGATGTTGCGATTGACGTTCTCACGATTGGGCATATGAGTGTCGCTCGGTCGAAGACGGGTTTGGCCGATGCGTGGACGGACATCCACGCTCAGATACTGGGCTCATAACGTGTTGAGCGTGGACTTCCGTCCACGCCTCTGTTCGCTTCAAAACGCGGCTTTTCGGTCAGTTCGCGACTGCCCGGAATCAAAATGCGTAGGGGAGCTCTTCGGCGGCTCGCTTCCCCTGGCCCGACGCCGCAACGTCTTGGTCGTCCTGGCCGGCCCAGCTTGGCAGGAAATCAAAATCACAGCCTTGGTCGGCTTGCAGCGTGTGATCGATATACAGCCGCCCGTAGCCGCGGTCGTAGTGGCGCCCGCGGGGCTTCCAGGCGGCAAGGCGGGCTTGCATCTCTTCCTCGGAGACAAGAAGGTTAATCTTGCGGTTTTCGACGTCTAGCTCAATCTGATCTCCGTTCCGCACAATCGCTAATGGGCCGCCAACCGCCGCCTCCGGAGATATGTGCAGCACCACCGTACCGTAGCTGGTGCCGCTCATACGCGCATCGCTGATCCGGACCATATCCTCAACCCCCTGCTTGAGCAGTTTGGCGGGAATGGGCATGTTGCCGTATTCCGGCATCCCGGGAGCGCCTCTTGGCCCGCCGTTTTTGAGTACCATCACGCAGCTTGCGTCAATGTCGAGATCGGGGTCGTCAAACCGTTCCATCAAATCGGAGTGATCTTCGAACACCACGGCCCGGCCGGTATGTTTCAGCAGACTCTCGGTGGCCGCGCTCTGTTTGATCACCGCTCCATTGGGAGCAAGGTTTCCGTAGAGAATAACCGTCCCGCCCTCTTGCTGCAGGGGGTCACTGATGGGTCGAATGACGTCGCTGTTGTGGCATTCTGCCGAAGCAATGTTGTCGCTCATGGGCTTGCCGGTGACCGTGATTGCGCCGCCATCGAGCAGCGATTCAATTTCTTTCATCACAGCCGGAACGCCGCCGGCGTAGTACATATCCTCCATCAAGTATTTCCCTGAAGGGCGTATGTTCGCGATCATCGGCGTCGTGCGCGAAATCTCGTCAAACGCGGTCAAGGGCAATTCGATCCCCAGCCGGCCGGCGATTGCCACCAAGTGAATGATGGCGTTCGTCGAACCACCGATCGCCATGTCCACCCGAATCGCATTGTCGATGGCTGCGCGGGTCATGATCTTCGAAGGCTTGAGATCTTCGTAAACCATCTCGACGATGCGGCCGCCGCTGCGCTGAGCGATCTCCTGCCGCCGTGAGTCCACCGCTGGAATGCTGGCGCACCCCGGCAGCGTCATGCCCAATGCTTCAGCGATGCTGGTCATGGTGGAGGCCGTTCCCATCACCATGCAGTGTCCCGCGCTGCGCGACATGCAGCTTTCCATCTCGCACCAATCTTCCTCGGTGATCCTGCCGGCGCGCAGCTCATCCCAGTAGCGCCACACGTCGGTTCCCGAGCCGATCTCTTGGTTGCGCCACATGCCCCGCAACATGGGACCGCCCGTAACCACGATGGCCGGAAGGTCCGCGCTCGCCGCGCCCATCAATTGCGCCGGAGTTGTCTTGTCGCAACCGCAGAGCAGCACCACCCCGTCGATCGGATTCGCGCGAATCGACTCTTCCACATCCATGGCCATCAAGTTGCGAAACATCATCGTCGAAGGCCGCATGAACGGCTCGCCCAGCGACATGGTCGGGAATTCGAGGGGGAACCCTCCCGCGGCCCAGACACCGCGCTTCACCGCCTCGGCGACCTGGCGCAAGTGCGCGTTGCAGTTTGTGAGCTCACTCCAGGAATTGCAGATCCCTATGACCGGCTTGTTCTGAAATACACTGGTCTCGAATCCCTGAGCTCCCATCCAGGAGCGGTGAATGAAGCCCAGCTTGTCCTTGCGTCCAAACCAATCTTGGCTTCGCAGTTTGCGGTTTGTTTTCATGTGTCACTCCCAATTCAAAGACAAACAAGGATTATAGGGAGATTGGAGAGCCGCCGGATCCGTCCCGGGCATGACTCGCTGGCCAGCGTCGCGGCGCAAAGAGCGCTGGTTGTGACCTGCCGCACACAAAGCGCTCATTTCCCGGCACGAAACAATAACGAAACAAATAGGTTGCTATCTGAGATGCTTCCAGGTATGCGAGAATAGAATCGAAGTTGCTGTTGCGTTTTCTACTGAGGTGTCCGAGGTTGTTTCTCGGAGAGAAGTCTCCGCGTAGAGTCCTCGCTTTCAAGGTTGGTAGCAGGCTGGCCGGCTCGAAGTGAAACCACAACAGTGAGTACCTTACAGGAGAGATTAGTGAAAGAAAAAGGAACTGTGAAGTGGTTCAACGAAGCCAAGGGCTTCGGTTTTATTCAGCGCCAGAGCGGCGGAGACGCCTTCGTGCACTTTTCCGCTATCGCATCGGACGGTTATCGAACCTTGCAGGAAGGCGCGGAAGTCGAGTTTGACATTGAAGAGGGTCCGAAAGGGCCGAAGGCCATCAACGTGATCCAGCTTTAGTTGTGACAGGGGTCTAGTCACAATTCCAGAAACTTTGCCAGGTTAGTTCGCTTTCTTCGGCGCATTTTTGCAGCGTGCTGAAGGAACGCGGGTGTAGGGGCAATTGTTGCCTGATTGCCTCGCTGGGGTGGCCCGCGAGATTGCGCCAAGGTGCGTCTCCGGGCCATCGTTTCGGAGATTTCTCCATCCAAGAGCCGCAGTCAACAAACAATCGACATCCGTTTCCGATGCCATCACGTCCGGCTTTCCCGGAAAGCTTGTCTCAGGCCCCTATTGATGTCTGATACCGATCGGGGTTTCACTGCCTTGTGGGCGACGAGACCAAGGACCTCGGAAACTTTCTTCGCGTTCGGATAGGCTCGGAGTGATCCATCGTTTTCGAGTCGAAAGTCAAGTTTGTCTCCCGTTTGCAGATGAAGCTGCTCTCTGACCTTCTTCGGGATGGTGACCCGTCCTCTTGACATGATTGTTGCAAGTCCCATTCTGATTCCTACGTACTGATGCTGCTGACTTCTGGGCGGCTTGTCAAGGGACGCTACGTCGGTCTCGACCGTGATCCGTCCGTAAAGCGTTCGGGTTGCTTGCGAAACCAGCTCGAATCTCCCGTAGCGCGGGGCTCGGAGAGACCCGCGTCCTTTCACAACTCTTCATCCGCCAGGTGCGAAGAGGCAAAAGGCCGCGGGTCTCTCCGAGCCCCGCGCTACGGGAGGGCGGCAACAACGTGGAACTGCGAATACCAGTTTACGGATGGATCTGGATCTGTGGAGCTGGCGCCCCGCGCTATTCTGGAAGCAGTGAAACATGATAGACGCGAGCTAGCTGTTCCTACGCGGTGGATGAGTCCCGTCGTGCAAGGTTCGAATAGACCCGCGGCTTCGTTGCTTGTCCTAGGCGCTCCGCCGGTTTCTCCAAATCGCGTCCACACGGGGGCGGCGCACGGTAGCCCACAACGTCGGCCCTTCAGGACGGTCCTCTCGGTGCCGTCCCCTCTGTTTTGCCTGTTTTGTCTGACCTTCGTTTTCGCTTGCGGTGGAGCCCCAGAAGCTCCGTTACCCGCGATTCCGGCCGTCCAAGCGGACACCTTTCCAAACTCGGTGCGCCCTGAAGTCGCCAAGGCTCTCCAAAGCCTGCAAGCCGATCCGGAGGATGCAGCCGCCAACGGGCGCTTGGGCATGCTGCTGCAGGCGTACGAGCTCTTCGAGGGGGCCAAGGCCTGTTTTCGGCGGGCGCAGATCCTCGATCCGAACGAATTCCGCTGGCCCTACTGTCTGGGCGTGGTTCACCAGAACATGGGGGAACCGGAGGCAGCCATCCAGTCCTGGGAACGCGCCCTCGATCTGAAGAAAGGCGCCGCCATCTACATCCGGCTGGGAGAAGTCCTGCTGTCGCTCGATCGGCTGGAGGAAAGCAGCCGCTCCTTCGAGAAAGCCTTGCAGCTCGCACGGGACGCTCCGTCCGCCTATTTTGGGCTTGGCCGGATACTGACGGCCCAGGGAGAGCCGCGCGAGGCAGTAGGTCTGCTCCGGAAGGCGGTCGAGCTGGCGCCCGCGTCCGGCGCCGCCCACTACGCGCTGGCCATGGCCTACCGCGACTCAGGCGACACCGAGTCATCGAGAGTGTATCTGGCGCTTTCAGAAACTCACCGGCGATCGCGCCCGGCGATCGACGATCCGGTCTTGAGGGAAGTTGAAAGCCTGCGGACCGACCAGCACTGGCACCTCAATGAGGGCCTGCGGCAGGAAAAAGTGGGGGACATCGAGCAAGCCATCCGGCATTACGAGCAGGCCATCAAGGTCGATCCGGCGATGGTCCAGCCGCATGTCAACCTGATTTCGGCCTACGGCCGTTCCGAGCGCTTCGACAAGGCCGAGGCCCATTACCGGCGGGCACTCGAATTGAACCCCGAAATCGAAGAACTGCACGCCAACTGGGGCACGCTAGAAAGCTTTAGAAACCGCCCGAAAGAGGCCGCTGAAAGTTTCCGGCGCGCCCTCGAAATCAATCCCTTGTCGGCGAACAGCCACTCCGACCTGGGATCGAGCTTGAACGCCTTGGGGCGCACGGACGAAGCGGCCAAGCACTTCCGGCAAGCCCTGCGATACGAGCCGGGCCACCGGTTGGCGAACTTCCACGTGGGACGCTACCTGGTCACGGGCGGCAAGATCGAAGAAGGAATCGTCCACCTCGAAAAGACTCTGAGCATCGCGGACGAACGGACTCCCGGCTTCCTCTACGGACTAGCCGACGCCCACGTCCGCGCCGGGCGCAATGATACCGCCATCGACTATGCCCAGCAAGCGCTCACCGTGGCCGAGGCGATGGGACAGACCGAAATGGCGGCGGCGATCCGCGCCGACCTGCAAGCGCTCAAGGCGGCACGGTAGCGGCGGCGAAGCGAATTCCTGCCATCCGTAGCTGAGAATCCGAGGCCACGATTCAGAGCCCCGGCCGCTAGCGCTTCGGGACTTGGCGCCTCTGAAGTAGACGGGTGGCGCTTTGCTCATTCTGCTTTTCGATCAGCGGGCAGTGGCTTGCCTCAAGAAATCTAGGATCACGGCCAGTTCTTGGGTGGTGTAGATCGTGAGCGCTTCACGGTGTTTCCAGCCGGCGACTGCGGCTAGCCTGACTTGGGCGGCAGGGAACGAGCGCAATACCGGGAGTCTGGCACTCAAATCGTAAACGCGAACGGTCTCTTCCGTGGATTCCATGGGCAAGGCCGGAAAGGGGTCTTCGCCCCTCGGATGAGCGGTTTGAACTTTGCTGACGGCAAGATCACGAAACTGTTCGACACTTGCCGGAACCCGCGATTGCAGCTCAGGCGCCACGGGCACGCCCCAGCCGTCGAACAGATGGCAACTTCCGCAGGCGCCGACTCGGGCGGCGTCGAAGAACAGGGCGCGTCCTGGATGGTTCAGCCAGGGGCGATCGGGGTCCAGCTCCTTGGCCTCTTCCTCCGCCGCGCCTTGCAGCGAAACGACGTAGGAAACGACGGCTTCCAAATCTTCCACCGGCAGTTGCTGTTCCCAGCCGGGCATGGCGGTTTCGGGGATGCCCTGGCGGGTCACCTTCATGATGTAGCCGCGCTTGAATGCGCGCTCGGCCAAGGCCGGGGCTCTGCCCGCATTGCCTTGGTCCCCGTGGCAATTCGGATTGGCGCAGGACTGGGCGTAGATGACGCCGCCTATGGAGATCTCTCTTCTGCCCTGCGCGGACGCGGTGGAGCAGGCTCCCGCAACGACAAAGAGCAGGGCCGCATGGAACAGCGATCGGCCTGCACGCCTTGTGGCGCGATCCATGAATTCGAGTTGCCGCGAGCGGCCGTTCATTGTGCGTCCTCGGCGGAGGAGTCCTCGGGGAGCGCGAACGCAAACAACGTGGAACCGCCACGAATGCCTGTCTCGGTTAGCTCGGGGAAAAATCTCAGCACGCCGCCGGCGATCGATCCCCAGCCGCTGGGTGTCGCGATGTACTGCCGCCCGCCGGCCTGGTAGGCCACCGAGGACCCGCGGTGGCCGGAGCCGGTTTGAAAGCTCCACAGCTTCTTTCCCGTGCGGGCATCGAGAGCAAAGAAGTCGCCTTCCGGGTCGCCCGTAAAGATCAAGTCCCCGGCGGTTGCCAAAACCGACGACATCAGAAAGTACTTGTAAGGGTAGGTCCAGCGCTTTTCGCCGCTGACCGGTTCAAAGGCGGAAATCGACGAATAGTTTTCCAGACCCTCGGGCTTTCTGATTCTCCAGAAGCCGCCCGTGTACGTCTTGCCTTCTTTCGGCGGCTGCTTGCGGACAAACATGTCATTGCACAGGCTGACTACGGGAGTGTAGAGCAAGCCTGTCCGCGGAGAGTAGGCGGCCTGGTTCCAGCTCTTGGCGCCCAAGACGCTGGGGCAGATGTAGGCCGGTTTTCCGGGCCTTGGCTCGTTGCGGCCGACCAGCTTGCCGTCCTCGGTAATACCCTGTACCCAGTTCATGCCCTCGGCGAAGGGCCAGGTCTTGACCAGCTCGCCGTTGGTGCGGTCGAGAACGAAGGTATATCCGGTCTTGGTCACGTGCACGAGGAGTTTCCGCATGCGGCCGCGCACGGGCAAGTCGACCAGGATGCACTCGTAGGCTGAGTCATAGTCCCAGACATCGTGGGGCACTTCTTGGTAGTGCCATTTCAATTTGCCGCTGCCGGCATCGAGGGCAACAACGCTGGCGGAGTAAAGATTGTTTCCCTGGCGTTCGTCCCCGCCCAGATCGGAGGCGGCGTTGCCGATGCCCCAGTAGATAAGATCGAGCTGAGGATCATAAGAGCCCGTCATCCAGGCGGCGGCTCCCCCGTATTTCCAACTGTCGCCGGCCCAGGTTTCGTGGCCGGGCTCACCGGGACCTGGAATGGTGAAGAAACGCCAAGCAAAGCGGCCGGTCTTGGCGTCGAAGGCTGTTATGTAGCCGCGATGGGCGGAGTCTCCGCCGGTGCCGCCGACCACGACCTTGTCTTTGACCAGCAGCGGCGCGGCGCTGATGTTGCAGCCGCACTGCTTCACGTCTTCCACCGAGACGTTCCAGACTTCTTGGCCGGTCTTCTGATGGATCGCAACCAGGTGATTGTCGTGCGTTCCCATGAAAACGAGCCCATGGCCGACTGCAACCCCACGATTTTGACTGGTGTAGGGCACGCGGCCCGTCGGGTCACCGTAGCTATATTTCCACAGGGTCTTGCCCGTGGCCGCGTCCAAGGCGTAGACCCAGTTGCGAGAAGTGGAAACATACATGACGCCGCCGATGACGATCGGCGTGGCTTGCAAGCCGTTTTCGTAGTCGCCGGTTTGAAAGGCCCAGGCGGGCGTGAGCTTGGCGACGTTGGCGGTGTTGATCTGGTCTAGCTTGCTGTAGCGCCAAGCTGCGTGAGTGCCGCCGTAGCTGGGCCAGTCCGGGCCCGTCCCCTGGGAGAAAAGGCAGGTGGAGAGCAGCAGGGTAGCGATGCAGAGTCTTCGAATAGGGAGACCTCGGCACAGGGCGGCTGTGGTCATTTTGACAAGTATATAGGAACCTTCCGTGCTGAGCCAACAGAACTGACACGCAGTCCCGCGGTTTGTTGGCGATGGGCTGGCGCTGGACGAGTCCGCCAACCTGCATTTCTCACGGCGCAACTTTTCGGGCATTCTGGAGGCGATCCTGTTTCATCCAGCGATCAAGCGGATTTTTTTCAATGTTCGCCATTTGGTCTTTTTTTGCTGTCATCGTGCTCGTATTTGCTAGCAAAAGAGCCTCAACGGACTTGAGCGGTTTGGGCGCAAGTTGTTCATTTGTAAGATGTTAAGTTTTTAAATGAGAGGATTTTAGAGTCCATGAGAGGATTTCGGCGTTTTTGCCGGGCGGGGGGGCCTGGATCGCCTGCCGCTCACCTCCACATGGAAAATGATTCATCGCTGGGTTTCCCTTTTTTTAGGATAGCAAGCCGGTCTCGGGCGGCCTGGCGCTTCCTGGATAAAACTGTTGAAAACAAAGGGAATAATTTTATCAAAAATCCGTGACCGAGTTTGTCAGCCCGGGTTTCTCAGCGCCTGACGGGCGAGGCAGGCGAGAGGCCCGGCAGTCCTTCCTTGCGCTTGCCGACCGTTTTCAACCTACCGTCAAGTATGCGTCTTTGATTCAGCGGGGTTGGCGTCAAGCCGAACGCGCCTCGTACTGACGCGCCTCTCAGGCAGATCGTCACGCCACGCGGCGAGAAATGCAGGCTAGCCGTTTCGCGCCGTTAGTTCAGCAAAGTAAATCCGGCGGCTGGCCTCAGTGCGCGGTCGAAAGTCACTGTGTCGCGACAGCCGGCGGATTGATGAATCAACCCAATCAGACAGTCGGCGAAATCCCCCCGGCCTTCGCGGTAGAGATTCGCGGCGCCACGGCATTCATCGGGGTGCTCCGCGATGACGAGGTCGGATGCCAGCAGTTGCTCGACGGCACCGGCAATTTCCGTTCGCGTTCTTCCATAGCCGCTCCGCAGGACCCAACAGAACTCGCACAACACGATGGAGGCTACGTAGAGGGGTTCACTCTGCTTGGAGAGCCGCTTGACCAGACGCTCGACGGTTCTCGCTTGATCTTCGTCGTCGAGAAGCACCAAGTGCAGCAGCACGTTTGTGTCGACGCCGCGCATCAACCTTTTTGGGATTGAATCCGTTCCCAATCCTCGACCGCATGAGCCGCGACCTCGGCGTGCATCTGTTCGACACTCAGCGGCTTCTGCCCCGGGCGGTGCAGAATACCGAGCAGCGAGGCCAGCGGCGCCTTTTTCGGCCGTAGCCGAACTCCGCCGGCACGATCAAGGACAAAGTCGACCCGGTCTCCCGGCTTGAGATCGAGTTTCCTCCGGACTTCGACGGGAATTGTGATTTGTCCCTTGCTAGTGTACTGCGCCAGTAATAGCGCACCATAAGATTTCCGTCTGCAAGAGGGAAGCCCGTTGAAACGGGCTGAAAGTCCCTGAGCGGCGGCGTCTACCAGCCGTAAACGGCTGGCCTAAGGAACACCAAGCCGCGTGAACGCGGCTCAATTCGCTCGCATCAGCGTACGCATTGGGGTCGTACGGCTATAGGATCGCCAAAAGATCCGCCGCATGAGCAGTGCAGATCACGCAACCGGGGACGCTGTCGCGTCAAAGCGACAGAGGCCGCCCAGCAGCCGTCTGAACCCGTGTTCGCTTCGACAACTGTTCTTGCAATGCTTCCCACACTTGCTCCGTGCGAATCACGAGCATGCAGGCTTGGATCTGATCGTCGCGCTTGTAGGAAGTGACGACCCCGGACGCCCGCAGCACTTTGAAGCTGCCGCCGTAGGGGCCGTTGCGTGCTGGGTCGGTTTGGCCGAAGATGGCCACGCCCGGAATCTGCAAAGCCGCCGCGAGGTGAAGCGGGCCGCTGTCAACTCCGACGACTGCCTTCGCGCGCCGCGTCGCGGCCAGCAAGCCCGCGAGCGACGAGACATGCAGTAAACAGCTTCCCTTTGGAGCTTGCTTGACGATTTGCTCGCCGTAAGAGCGGTGCGCTGGGGCGCAATCAATCACGAGCGGGAGACCCTTTTCGCGCCACAGAAGCCGGGCCAGTTCGGCGTAGTGTTCGGGCGGCCACTGCTTGGACGTCCAGCCGGCAACGGGACTGGTCAGCACGTAGTCGCCTTTCGGCAAACTCGCTTCGGGCTCACCTTCGGGGAGCGGGAACACGACCGGACCGTTGGTCCCTCCCACGGCGGTTGCCAGATCGATGTTCTGTTGCACCACATGCGCCGAGTGCGACGACACGCGGTTGGAGTAGAACGAGGCGGCGATGCGCTCGCGGACCATGTCACGCTCGAAACCGAAAACGCGGTCCGCGCGGCTCAGGTAAGTCACCATGGCGGACTTGAACAGTCCCTGGAAATCGATGGCAAGATCAAAGCGGCCGGCGCGAAGTTGCCGCCGCGAATCCCGGAACTCGAACCATGTGGCTATCCTCCACGGGGCTCGCCGCCATTTTGAAATGACCAGTGGAAGCACGCTGTCGACGTAGGGATTGTCGTCCAGCAGCGGGGCCCAGCGCGACTCAACCGCCCAAGTAATCCGCGCGCGAGGAAAACTGCACTTCAGCCGCGCCACGGCGGGAAGCGCATGAATGATGTCGCCCATCGCCCCCAAACGGACGACCAGAATCCGCCGGAATTCGTTAGTCGGAACGGCGCTTTCGTAGGACATCGGCGATTATGTCGTGAAGCGGTGGTGTTTCGGGTTCGATCACCCGTGCCGGCGACAGGGAAGAGATAAACCTGTTGGCCTCGGCTTCGCCAAGGATTACCACGTAGTCTACCACCTCGAGTGCCGCTACCAGCTCGGCTCTCGCCCGGGCGTCGAGCACGGTCCGTGGCGGGTCTTCGTCCGCGGCGACGAGGACAAGGAGTTCCTGGGATTCCTGTTTTTCTTGAGCGAGTCGGCGGCAGTGCTCGCCGCGCAGTATGTCGAAGGAGCCTCGAGCAATGAGAAAGCTCGCATGATCATGTCCGGAGAGGCGCTCGATCGCCTCCGAGGAATCTAGGATTTTCGATCGCGTGTCCATTCCGTTGCCGCTCTATCGATCTGTGTTACCTTCGCGACGGCTATGGATGAGGCGCGTCGAAGCGGCTAACCCCTCCCTCACGCGGACGAGCCGCAACCAAAAGGGGGGATCGTGGCCGGTGGCGGATGAGGCGCGTGGAAGCGGAAACCGCTTGCTTACGCGCGCGGCTCTGATTCTGGTTCCCGAATTTCCTGCCACGTTTGGCGCTAATTTCATGATGCGGGCACTCATGGCCGCGGCCCGAATGGCTTGACACGGGCATTCACTAGCAGCGAAAGAGCCTCGTCGACAACCTTGGAAGATGTGACGCGCTCCATGCATCGATGGTCAATCGGGCACTCCCGTAATAAGCAAGGACTGCAGTCGACAGGCTCTCTCACCACGCGGGCAAGCTCGGCGACCGGTCCCGTGGCGATGTGATCGGTGGCGCCGAACACCGCCACGGTCGGAATTCCCAGGGCGGCGGCCACATGCATCGGACCGGAATCATTGGTGAGGTAGACCGTGCAAGTTGCCGCCAGATCGATAAACTCGGCCAAGGACGTCGTGCCGGCGAGGTTGTGAGCTTGCGGCCCGGCCCGGTCCGCGATCCAGCCGCAAAGCTCCGCCTCTGCTTTGGATCCAAAAACCGCGATGCCAGCATCAAGCTCGGATGCCAGCGCCGCGGCTGCTTCCGCGAAACGCTCCGGCGCCCATCGTTTTGCCCCCCCGTAGGCCGCGCCGGGACTGACTCCGATCCAGCGCTTGGCCGAAAGTTTCCGCCGCTTCCATTCTTGCCGTCCTGACTCGGCGGCCCGGGCGGCGCCGGAGAGCCGAATATCGGGACAGTCCGGAAGTTTTTCGATCAGACCGGCGCGCCGGAGCAGCTCCAAATAGTAGAATCGCTCGTGTGCCGGGAGGCGGCCTTTGGGGGGAAGGGCAATCGCATCGGTCAGCAGCGGTCCGCGGGCGTCTCTGGCGTAGCCGATGCGGCGCGGTATCCTGGCCAGCCACGCAACGAGTGCCGCGTCAAAAGCGTTCTGCAGCAGAATCGCGCAGTCGAAGCGAGTTTGCCGGAGTTGCGCGGCCAGCTTCCATTTCCCGGACAGTCCTTGATGCCGGCCGTTATTCTCGTAGCGCAGAATGTGGTCGCGGAAATCCTCGCGCGCGTAGAGGTCCGCAACCCAAGGACGTGCAAGAAGGGTAATCTCCCATCCCGGAAACGCGCCGCGAATCTCGCGCAAGGCCGGGATCGACATCACCGCGTCACCCAGCCAGTTCGTGGTGCGGACCAAGAGCTTCATGTTGCCGGTTTCCGCATAGTTTTTTCCGTAGGTGATCGGCTGGACTGGGCGAGCGTCGATTCGCCCGGCGCCGTCCGCGGACCGGAATCTTCAACGCCTGATAAACGCGCCCGCATCCGCTCTTCTATCCAATCCAAAAGCTCGTTGCCCTGATCGACTACAACTCGGAAACGCATCCAGGCAAGCGGCATTGCGCCGAATAGCTCGGATACACGGACGTCCAAAGGCTGTTGTTTGGATAGCTGCTCGGGATCGATCGCGCGGGCATCGATCGCGTGGGAAAGGTTGACGAGATCCTTTTCCGTCGTGATCAGGACCTGAGCCTGGTGCTGCTGTGCGATCGTGAGAATGCGCCCGACATCTTCGGTGGAATAGCGGCGGTGATCTTGAAAGCGGATGCGGTCGATTAGCTTGATTCCCAGATCCTCTAGGTCACGCCAGAACGAATCGGGGTTTCCCAGCCCGCAAAAGGCTACGACTCGGCGCCTTCTTATTGCGTCAAGCGGCACATCCTCTCCGCTTGCGGCGGGCACGGCCGCGACACACTCCATGCGAGAGGAGAAAATAGGGGCTTGCGGATTCCACTGCTGGAGTCGCTGTTTGATGCCCTCGTAATTACCGCCTTTAACCGTGCGCGTCAAGACGAAGGCGGAAGCGCGCGCAAGGCCGGAAAGTGGTTCGCGCAAACGTCCCAAGGGAATCATGGCATCACCGCCAAAAGGATTCGTGACGTCAATCAGGACGAGATCGATGTCGCGATCGAGTGCTACATGCTGAAACCCGTCGTCGAGGACGACAATTTCGGGAGGGCCGATTGCCTCGAGCCGCCGGCCGACACGGTAGCGGTCCGCTCCGATTCCAAGCGCCGCCGCTATCTCTTTGCGCTGAAGATAGCGGAGAATGACCTGCGCTTCGTCCCCCGTCTTCCGGGGCGGCGCCGCGGCTCCCGGAGGGATAATCGTTGCAACTTCCGGCTCCATCCGCCGGTAACCTCGCAGGATGACGCCCAGCGATCGGCCACGAGAGTGAAGGCCTTCGAGCAGCCACTGAACCATTGGGGTCTTGCCCGTACCGCCGACCGTGATATTTCCGACACAAACAGTGAAAACGCCGAGTTTTCTCTTGCGCGGATAGTTGCGTTGATAGGCCGCTAAGCGCAAGCGAGCGCCCGCGCCCCATAACAGCGACGGCAGCCACAGGAGGCATGACCGCAGGGCGCTTGCCGGAGTCGCGGGCACGGATGAGCCGTACAATTGCGCGGCTTGCTCCACTGCGCGTTGCGTTGCGCCGGCACGCGACTGGGCGAGTTGCCGGGCGCGCAGCCCAAGCTCCCCGGCTTCTTTGGGGTTGTCCAAGATCTCGCTGAACGCGGCAGCCAGCTCGTCGGCGCCTTTCACCTGCCTGATCGCTTGCCGCCTGGCCAGCTCGCCGGTAATCGCTTGGAAGTTTTGCATGTACGGGCCCACGACCACGGGACGGGCGTAGTGGGCCGGCTCCAGCACGTTGTGACCGCCCCAGCCATTGAGCGAGCCTCCCACGAACACCACGGCGGCGTGGCGGTAGAGGCTCGAGAGTTCCCCAAGGCTATCGAGCAACAACAACGCGGGTGGAGACGGAGGCGCCTGCCCGCCCCGCTCAAGCTGAGACCGGCGCACGAATGGCAACCCGGATTGCGCCAGCACGGACGCCGCTTCCTCGAAGCGCCGCGGGTGACGTGGCGCAACCACCATGAGCGCTTGCGGATGCTGCTTGCGAACTTCGCGGAATGCCTCGATCAGCGGCTGTTCCTCGTTTTCCCGCGTGCTGCCGGCAATAATCACCGGGCGGGGACGAACCTGCTCAAAGAACTCGGCGAGTTCCGCCGGGAGTTCCTCGGCAGCAGGTTCAAAATCGTATTTGATGTTGCCCCCTGCCTGGACTTTCCGCGCCGGCGAACCGGCCGCGATAAAGCGAGTCGCATCTTGCTCCGACTGGGCAAGAACCAGGTCCGGATAGCCGAGGACTTTCGAAAAGAACCACTCGAAACGAAGATAGCGGGGCAATGCACGATCCGAGATGCGCCCGTTGACCAGCAGTAAGCCGGCCCCGAAGCGCTTCGAGAGACGAAACAGATTCGGCCAGATCTCTGTCTCGGAGACAATCACGAGTCTCGGGCGGATTGTTTTCAGCACCCGGCGGACAGCGAACGGGAGGTCGAGTGGTGCATAGAAAACGCCGTCCGCGAGATTCGCCAGCCGCTCTTCGGCCATTTGCTGCCCCGCAGCGGTGGTCGTTGAGACAAAAATCGGGCTTCCCTGGAAGGTCACGCGAAGCTGCTTCACCAGCGGAACGCACGAAAGCAGCTCTCCCACCGACACCGCATGTAACCAGATGGCCGCGCCGCTAGTCTGATGGAATGTGTGCTGCAGAATGCCGAGCCGCTCCTGGAAGCGGCTTGCGGGCATCCCCTTTCCGAGAGCCCGGAAGAAAATGTACGGCGCCGCGAGCGGCGCGATGAGAACCAAGAAAAGGTTGTAGAGAAAATAAGCCAATGCGCTGCACCACCATTATGGCAAGATACAACTGTATGCAAACAGCGCTGATAACGGTGATTTCGATTGTGTTCGCGGCCGCTATCGCCTGGCCCAAGGAGTCTTTCACCACTCGCGCGGCGGACAAGTATCCAGCCAAGCAAACGCAAGCCGATGTAGCGGTGGCCGTAAAGCCGTATCGCACCGAGAAAGACGTGAAGGCGGCTTTTGGCAAGGCAAAGCCCTACAAATATGGTGTGTTGCCTGTTCTTGCGGTGATCACGAATCGCAGTGACCACGCTTTGGGTCTGAGCGGTCTCAAGGTCCGTTTCATCACCGCGGACCGCGACGGCCTGGAACCGATTCCTCCCGAGGAGCTGGCCTATTTGAAGCTCGACACCAAACCGAAGAGCCGTCCTCCTTACCTGCCGCCTGTTCCCGGTATCTGGCGCGGCGGTGTAAAAAAGGGGCCGCTGGCAAAACCAGAGTTCGCGCAGCGTGCTTTCAAAGCTCCGGTTGTCCCTCCGCAAAGCTCGGTGAGTGGCTTTTTCTACTATCTGACGGGGAATCTTCCCGACCCCGTGCCAGGCTCGGCCATCTATCTTTCCGGTGTCAAGGATTTAAACACCGGAACGGAGTTGTTCTACTTCGAAATCTCGCTCGACCCCTATAAAGGCCGGAAGTAGGGGCGGGCGCCGCGCCTGTCCCGGCACGGCCGCGCCGAAAAGGCGAACTGAGAAATGCGGGTTAGAGGCGACAGGAGCCGCTCACTGTCGTTCGCAAGCCCAATTCGAGTGTAGGGTTCAACAACCCCGCACCTCATGCCGAACGTGTGTCCGCCAAGCAGGCCCAGGACGGCACTCCCGTGTCAGGACTAGTATGCGTACGAAGCGGGGTCCGGCTTCACCGTGTAGTGGGTCTGCAAGAAAGCCACTATGTCCACCAACTCCCTTACCGTCATCCGCGTCGAAAAATCCGGCGTCCGGGACTTGCCTTCGGCACTAATATACTGCTTCGGGAAACGGCCCAATTTGTGAGAAGGGTGAATAATCGAAGTCACCAGATAGCCGTCGGTCCTCACTTCATACAACGCTCCCCCGAGGGCAAGCTTCAGTTCGGCATCTTCGGGAGGCGGCGGAATCTCCGCACCCGTAACCGTGTGGCAACTATTGCATCCCAAATCGAGAAAGGACATTTCACCCCGTTCAATGTCCCCCGTCAAGGGGAGCCGGAAGCCGGCCGCGGAGCGTGGCCCCGACGTACAGCCCAGGAGCACGCTGCATACGAGAACGACCACAACTGACCAACCTAGCTTTCTCATCGTATTTTCCTCCTTCCTCCAAACCCAACAGACTGTTTCACCCGGATTTCCACTTTAGTTTCGGTTCTGCTAACCATCGGGTGACCTCGGACGCCTTTATTTATGCGGGTTGAAAAGCAATCAAGGCGCTGAGGAGATCAACACCCAATGGGTGAAAAAGAAAACAAGCCGTTCCAGCTAAGCTTCAACGGCTTATTGAAAGTCGATTTCCAAGGATCGCGCGTCACTTCCGATGGCGGGCTCATTCTCGTCCGCGAGCTGGACGAGCGACTCGGGCTCGGGAAGCTGATCGACGAACATCTCAGTGACCCACGGCAAGGCTCGAACAAAAAGTTCCCGTTCGCCGATCTGCTGCGGCAGTCAGTCTACTCTCGGCTGGCCGGCTACGAGGACCTCAATGACGCCGTGCGAGTATCCGCCGATCCGACCTTTCGCTTGATCGGCTCGCAGAAGAACTGGGATCGCGGCGGGGCACTGACCTCGCGACTGCAGAGCTTCGAGACGGAGATGCTGGCGAGCGAGGAGAACTTGCTGGGGCTGATGGCTGTGAACCGCGAGCTGGTGGCGCAAGCCGAGACGCAAGACGACTCCGAGCGCGTCGTTCTCGACATGGATTCGACCGAAAGCCCTGTCCACGGCCAGCAAGAGGGCAGTGCCTACAACGGCCATTTCGAGTCGGTCTGCTACCACCCGTTGTTGTTGTTCAACCAGCACGGCGATTGTCTGGCCGCCAAGCTGCGTCCCGGCAACGTGCACAGCGCTGAGGACTGGAACGAGTTGCTGCTGCCCGAGATCGAGCGCCAACAGGCTGCGGGCAAACAGGTCACCTTCCGGGGCGATGCGGCCTTTGCCAAGCCGGAGATTTATGAGTTTTCGGAGGAACGCGGAGTGCAGTACGCCATTCGCATTCCGGCCAACAAGAGCTTGGAATTAGCGATCGAAGACATCTTGTTTCGCCCGCCGGGCAGGCCGGGTCGCAAGCCCTTGGTGCGCTACAAGAGCTTCCGCTATCAGGCGCAGAGTTGGTCGAAGCCGCGACGCATTGTGGCCAAGGTCGAGCATCATCTCGGTGAGCTGTTCCCGCGGGTCGGATTTATCGTGACCAACATGAGCTTGCCAAGCCGGTCGGTAGTGCGCTTCTACAACAAGCGCGGCACGGCCGAGCAGTGGATCAAAGAAGGCAAACAGGCCACGCACTGGACGCGGCTTTCGTGCCATCGCTTCCGGGCCAACGAAGTGCGACTGCAACTGAGCGTGCTGGCCTACAACCTGGGCAACTTGTGGCGGCGGCTTGGGCTGCCGCACAGGATCAAGAGCTGGTCGCTGACGAGCTTGCAACAGCGGCTGATGAAGACCGGCGGTCGGCTGGTCAAGCACGCCCGGTATTATTGGCTGCTGCTGGCCGAGGGGCATCTGAACCGGCGGCTGTTCGCTGACATGCTGCACAGGATCTGGGCGCTGCCGCTGCCGAGCGGGTAGCGTTGACCGGGCGAGGATCAACAGTTTTCGGCTCCAAAAAAGTTTTTCAAGGAGCAGTGTCGGCCGGAGCGCCGTTCAGCCCGCTCAATCAACGTCTGTGAGCGGATGGATGAGCCCTGGCGCCTAGCGGCGGAGGTGATGTGCAGGGTTCAGCGCGGAAAGACGTGGTATTCGGGGCAGCGCGGGTGTATACTGTCGCCGTACCAGGGTCAAAATGGAAATCCTGGTTAAAGAAGGCAAGCAGGCCACGCACTGGACACGGCTTTCGTGCCATCGCTTTCGGGCCAACGAAGTGCGACTGCAACTCAGCGTGCTGGCCTACAACCTGGGCAACTTGTGGCGGCGGCTGGGACTGCCGCACAGGATCAAGAGCTGGTCGCTGACGAGCTTGCAACACAGATTGATGAAGACCGGCGGTCGGCTGGTCAAGCACGCGCGGTATTACTGGCTGCTGCTGGCCGAGGGGCATCTGAACCGCAGGCTGTTCGGTGACATGCTGCACAGGATCTGGGCGCTGCCGCTGCCGAGCGGGTAGAACGGTCGCTCGCGAGTGCGAAATCTGGATGCTGCGGAGTGAAGCTCGGAGGAGTGCCTGAAAAACCGCCTTCCGACCGACGAATTGTCCCCTTCGGAGAACGAAAGGGTCTAGTGGAAGCACTTCGGTCCGGCCCGGTGCGTGCCTGCGGTCAAGAAAGGCTTGCGTTCAAGAGAGAAGGAACGTAGAATCGAGGAGGCCAAGATCCAAAATGGAAATCCTGGTTTCAGCCGCTTGTCTATGGGAACGCCTTCATTCCAGCGGTTCGGAGCGCCCCCTCGATGACACCTCCTTTCATCGAACCGACTCAGCTTACGCCGGCCCCGCGCTTTCGATCGCCCAAAGAGCGATGATCACAAGGACCATCAGCGCCGACACAACGGTCAGGGCGATACCCAGCACATCTAGCCGATTCATCGTGCGGCCCGCTTGCTGCTGCTTGCCATAAAACTCCGCCTGCTCACCCGGCCCGAATTTTACGCCCAGCATGTCATGCAGCCCGAAAGTAAGACGGAGATAGCCAAGAACCACCACCGCCGTTGTGACAACGGCCCATGCAACGACCCACGTCATGAGATCCATCATTCACCTCCCTGTTATTCTGTCTATCCGGAATGCAATTCAAATACCAACCAATACCGTGGTGTTGCGTGATCTTCGACAGGCGAGCAGAATACTCAAGTGGGTGTAGTGGCCCACGCTGGGCCAGAGCGCCCAAGGGCAGCATTCCAGCTAAGCCACGGGAAAACGCCGAGGTCGCAAAGTTACAGTTGCTGTCGAGCCACAAAGAAGCGCCAGCAGCACTCGCTCTCGGCATTCACGCCGCGGTCGCGCTCCTGCCCTTATCTTCGTGGGCGAACGGCGATGCCGCTCGGGCGGCCCCCTCAACCACGCGCTTTAGCTCAAAGTTCTCGTAAGGCTCGACGAGAAGGTCGTACGCGCCACGCCACAAGATCTCCGACCAAAGTCTCTCGTCCGCGAAGGGCGCGGTTACGACGACATTCGCACGAATTCCCTCATCGACGAGGTACTTTAAGATGTCGCACCAATTTCCGTCGGGGAGCGTCAGGTCCGTGATCACCACATCGACGTTGGGGTCGGCCCTTACTTGTTCCCGGGCACTGCTGAAATCTTCCGCGGCTCTAACTTCGGCGTCGACGAACTGAAGTTCGGAAAGAAGAGGGTGCCGATTCAAAGAGGAGAGCACAACCAGCACAACCGGATTACTCTTCGCCGACTGCCTCTGGGGTTTTCGAGGTCTCAAAGATGTTGTCGCGGGAGCATTCACGAGAAACCCTCCTCACAAAGTATTTACTATCGGGAATGCACGTCAATGCCCACTCGTGCGCGGGCCGAATATCAATGAGCGTCCGCCTTGAATCCTTTGAGATGGAACTTTTTCATTCGGTAACGCAGCGTATCGCGGCTGATCCCGAGTTTGCGGGCCGCCCTGGTTTGATTGCCCCTTGTGTCTTCCAGAGCTCGCACCAGCATTCTCCTTTCTACCTCTTCCAAAGGCAAGTCGCCGGAGGGAACGCCGGATTGCGGAGCGGACTCGGCAGGATCGGCCACCCGCGGGTTTTCCACTCCAATCGCCAGGCTCGCGGGCTGAAGCCAGGAGGATTCTTCCAGTACCATGGCTCGCTCGATGCAGTTACGCAATTCGCGCACGTTGCCTGGCCAGTCATGATTCACGAGCCGCTCGCGCGCCTCGCTTGAAAAACCTCGGATATTCTGCCTGAACTTGCGGTTGTAGTGGTCGACGAAGAAGTCCGCCAGCGGCAGAATGTCGTCTTTGTGCTCACGCAGCGGGGGAATCAAGATCTGGATTACATTGAGCCGGTAGAAGAGGTCTTCCCGGAACTCGCGTTGGCGAACTGCCTCACCCAAGTTCTTGTTTGTCCCGTGATAATTCTAACGTCGATGTTGACATCCTTGATCCCACCAAGCCGCCGGAACGACTGCTCCTCCAGCACGCGCAGCAGTTTCGCCTGCAGGTGAAGAGGAATCTCGCCAATCTCATCCAGAAAAACGGTTCCTCCATCGGCAAGGTCCAGCACACCCTTCTTTTGAGTCCGGGCATCGGTGAAGGCCCCTTTTTCGTAGCCGAAAAGTTCGCTCTCAAGCAAGGTTTCAGGAATAGCAGCACAGTTGATCGCCACAAACGGTTGGTCCCGGCGCGGACTCTCCCGATGGAGAAACTTCGCAATCACGTCTTTGCCCGTTCCGCTCGCGCCCTGAAGCAAGATAGCTGAAACGCCGCTCGCGGCGATCCGGCGGGAGAAAGTCATTAGCTCCCGCATGGCGGATGACTCGGCGATGACCTGGAACTTGCCGGCATCAAATATCCCCGCCGGCTTTGTCTGTTTTGCCCGGTCTTCAAAACGCACGCTGCCGAACGCGACCACTGCCCCCGCAATGCGGTCGAGATGGTCGCGAACCGGGGCGGCGCTCCCCTTCAGGCTCATCTTGCATTGGACAACTCTGCTCCCCCCGACCGGCCTTTCCATGCCGTCTTTGCTCAACAGGACACTTGCCCCGGAGATTTCCACCGACAGGCTGGAGCCAGGGATCTGCTCGACGTTCCCGTCCCGAAGCGCTCGAAAGACGAATTCATTGTTGGGACGCCGGCTTTCGCGGTCGATGATCCTGAATATCTCATCTATGTGCTTGCCGAGTGCTTCCCGCTGCTTCCAGCCGGTCCAGGCTTCGGCGGCCGGGTTTATATAGGTCACGCAACCCTTTCCATCAAGGGTGATGACTCCTTCTCCTAGTGCATCGAGCGTCGCGGAAAGATGCTCCTGCCTCCCCTTGGCTTCTTTGTCGACCTTGTCCTTGTGAAGCGCCATCTGAATGGCCGCCCGCAGCTCGCTTTCCTGGAAGGGCTTGACGATGTAACCGAGTGGCTCGGCGGACTTGGCGCGTTCGAGAGTCTCGTCGTCGGCATGAGCGGTCAAGTAAATCACAGGGATATCGAGCCGCTGACGGATTTGCCGTGCGGCGTCGACACCGTCCATCTCACCCTTGATGCGAATATCCATCAGCACGAGATCGGGCAGCGTGGTCTCGGCGCCGCGGATCGCCTGCTTTCCCGAAGAAGCGATCGCGGTGACGGCGTACCCCAGCTCCTCCAGGCTCGCTTCCAAATCGGCCGCGGTGATCTGTTCATCTTCAACAACCATGATGCGAGCGATTGGCATCAATCTGACTCCTTTCCGGCGGCGTTTACGGAAAACGTGATTTCGATCGCCGTACCCTCCGACCGTTGAATTCGAGCTTTTCCTTCCAGCTGCATGACTAACGACCTCACGAGCCGCAGCCCCAGGGTTTCACTGTTGCGCAGGCCGATTTCTTCTGGAATTCCCACCCCATTGTCCCGAACACACAACGCCAAGCCCTCCTCGCGCTGTGTCAGCTCGATCTCGATCTTTCCTCCGCAATCCGCTGGAAATGCGTGCTTTAGTGCGTTCGTTACCAGTTCATTGATGATCAGCCCGCAGGGTATAGCTAGCTCCACGCCCAGTTGCACGTCGTCGACCTTCGTCTTAAGCTCAATTCGGCTCGAACTGATCTGGTGCGACCGAAACAGGTGAGAAACAAGCTGCTTTACGTACGCTGGAAAGTCCAGCTCGGAGAGGCTCTTGGACTGATACAACTGCTCGTGGATCAGCGCCATCGATTGAACCCGGTTCTGGCTCTCCTTGAACATCTGGCGCGTGGCCTCATCCTGGACACCGCGGGATTGCAGACTGAGCAGACTCGAGACCACCTGAAGATTGTTCTTGACCCGATGATGGATCTCTTTCAGCAAAACCTCCTTCTCGAGCAGCGCGGCTTTGATCTTCTGCTCCGCCGCCACGTGTTCGGTCATATCGCGGAGAATCACGCTGTAGATCCTTACCCCTTCGAGATCTACTTTCGAGATCGAGGCTTCACCCGGGAACTCGGTCCCATCCTTGCGCCGGCCTGCGATGCGGCCTCGCTCCCCCATCCTTCGGGCGGCGATCGGCGACTGTCCAAAGGCGGAAACATCACCGCGGTGTGCTTCGGCGAACCGCCGCGGCAACAGCATGTCTAGCGGCTGGCCCAAAACCTCATGCGCCCGGAAACCGAACATTTTCTCGGCGCCCTGGTTAAACATCACGATCTGGTGGCCCTGATCGATCGATATGATGGCATCTTCGGCGATATCGAAGATGCGCGAGAGAAGATGAGGCGAGCGAAGAAATTCAGCGTACTTCTGCCTCTGAACCGAGCTTGGGGCCGTCATTGGGTCAAGTGGCGGGACAGCTTTGGCCGATTTGCCGCCGCGGGCCCCGCAATTCGCATGCTTTTTACCCATCACTTACCGAGCAGTTTACTGGCCAGGCTGGCTCAAGCTCCATTGAGAGCCCTATTGCCTTGTTTCGTTAGACTATCACTATTTTTCCAGGCCCTTCATCGGAAGACATGCGGTCAGCCGTTTTGAGTCAGTTGCCCCAGAACTGCGTGAAATCACCCACTCGCGCTTCGCTAAGGCGGCCAACCCCTTTAATTTGCTTGGCAGGGTTCTTGCAACGGCCCTTTGGGAAAGGCCGGGGAATCTCGGCTCCAGGGATCGATCATTGGCAAGTTCATTCTCAGAAAACTTCAAAGCGCACGCATTTGTCCGCGACCTGGCGCCGAGGCACAGCCAGATCCTGCTCGAATGCGGATGTGTCGCGCCGCGAGACTTTGCGAAAGGGGAATACTTGAAGCGGCAGGGCGATGCGGCGGGCGAGTTCTATCTCATCCGATCAGGCCGCGTGGCGCTGGAAATATCCCTGCCCCACGACGGAGCGCTGCGGATCGATACGCTCGGCAAGGGCGATGTCTTGGGTTGGTCCTGGTTGGTGGATCCCTACCGCTGGCGCTTTCACACTCGCGCCACCACCGCCGTCACGACGTTTGGCATCTCCACGGGTTGCCTGCGAAATGAGTGCGAACGGAACAATGAGTTCGGCTACGCCATCCTGAGCCGCTGCTCTCCGGTCATTGCGGAGAGACTCCAGACCACGCAGCTCAAGCTGCTGGATGTGTACTCCCAAGATAGCAGCGCTTCAGGTGAATAAAGGGGCCCGGTGAAGCGCCCGCTGGATGCCATCTTTGCTTCGGGGATTCGGCCTGAGCCGAAGACTTCGAAAATACACTGCCTCGGCACGTCGTGAGCTGAAGGCGCTCCAACGGGGTCGCATCACCCACACTGGGTGAGAACTCTCCGCCGGCAAGCCCTGTAATCGCCGGAGCGAAAATAGACCACATGGCGGCCGTTTGAGGCCGCCGGTGGCGGAGCAAAACTAGACCGCCTGAGTGTGTCCATAAAACATTTGTGAGGCGTTTTGTGGCACACAGGAAGGATGTATCAAGTGGAGCTGTATGCTCAGGTGCGACGCAGTGTTTTTGTCGAGGGGATTAGCGAGAGGGAGGCGTCCAGGCGGTTCGGGCTGGCACGGGAAACCGTGCGCAAGATGCTGCGCTACGCTGTGCCGCCCGGCTACCGGCGCCAGCAGCCGGTGAGGCGACCGAAACTCGATCGCTTTACAGGCATCATCGATCAGATTCTCGAAGCCGATCAGACCCAGCCGAAGAAGCAACGCCACACCGCCAAACGGATCTTCGAGCGCTTACGCGACGAGCACGACTTCTCGGGCGGTTACACGATCGTCAAGGATTACGTCCGCGAGAAGAAGCTCGGCCAACAGGAGATGTTCGTGCCACTGGAGCATGCGCCCGGCGACGCACAGGCCGACTTCGGTGAAGCCTGGGTGGAAATCGCCGGGGTGGAGTCGAAAGCGCACTACCTGGTGATCGACCTGCCCCAAAGCGACGATGCGTTCGTACAAGCATTCCCGGCAGAGACGAGCGAAGCGTTCTGCGAAGGTCACAACGAAGCGTTCCGTTACTTCGGCGGCGTACCGCGGCGCATCGTCTACGACAACACGAAGCTGGCGGTGGCGCGGATCCTGGGCGACGGACGGCGCCAGAGAACAAAAGTTTTCAGCGAGCTGCAGTCGCACTACTTGTTCGAGGATCGTTTCGGGCGACCGGGCAAAGGCAACGACAAGGGGAAGGTGGAGGGGCTGGTGGGTTATGCGCGGCGAAACTTCTTCGTGCCGATCCCGCGCTTTTCCAGTTGGGAAGCGTTGAACCACTGGTTGGAGAAGAAGTGCATCGAGCGCCGCGAGCGACGGTTGCGAGGACATTCCGAGACCATCGGCGAGCGTTTCGAACGGGACCGCTCAGCGTTGTTGCCACTGCCTCTTGCCCCCTACGAAGCTTGCGACAAACGCACGACGCGGGTCACGTCAGTGTCTCTGGTGCGCTACCGCTCGAACGACAAGGGGGTTACCACACCGCCGCGATATGGCCCGCTGCTGAGGAAATGGAGGCATTCTCCGAGAAGCGGCTGGATGAATTGGCCGCGGAAACAGCCGACGGTCTAAGCGTTCAGAAGCTTTTGCTCAAGGGAGATCCAGCAAAGAAGATTAGCGAGCTGGTCCCGTTGATGGAGATCGATCTGATCTTGATGCCTACCCACGGCTACGGACCGTTTCGCAGGTTCGTGCTGGGCTCGGTCACCACCAAGGTTCTCCACGACGTCTCCTGCCCTGTGTTTACCGGCGTACACGTGTCCGAGCTGGCTCCGTTCAATGAGCAGCCGTATAAGCGCATAGCTTGCGCAATTGACCTGCGAGATCACCGCGAAGCCGTGCTGCGCTGGGCTTGGGATTTCGCAAAGGCGTGTGAAGAAGATTTGATCGTCATCCACGCAGCGCCTCAGCTCGAGGCCGGCGGCTCCTATGGAGATTGGTATCCGTCGGTCACTTGTCAGCTTTTGATTCAGGCAGCGAAAGAAAAACTCGACAAGCTGATTCAAAAGGTAGACTGCAAAGCGGAAATTCACATCGACACCGCGGAGGCCACCCGCTACGTTCCTCAAGTCGCTGATGATGCCTACGCGGATGTCCTGGTCATTGGCCGCAGCCTTGAAACGGGGTTGTTAGGCAGACTTCGTACACACTCGCACGCGCTAATCCGCGAGGCCCGCTGTCCCGTCGTCAGTATTTGATCCGGAGGGGGAACGACATGGCGGAAGCCAGCTTGCTCGAAATCAAGAAAATACTCGTGCCCGTAGACTTTTCCGGGCGCTCCGCCGCTGCGGCGGAACACGCAGTGGTGATGGCGAACCGCTTCGGTTCAGATCTGATCTTTGCCCACGTGATACCCCTATCGCCTTATCACTATGGCGCTTTTGAGAGCGGTTTGTACGTCGGCGCGGCATGGCCGTCGGAATCGGAGATGGAGGCGACTCTGCAGAGAAGGATGAGCGAGTTTGTCAAGCAAGTGTCTTCAGGCAGACCGGTCGAGGAGCTGGTCTTAACCGGGGACCCCGCCAAAAAGATTGAAGAGCTGGCCCAGTCATCCAACGCGGATCTCATCGTGCTTCCCACTCACGGCTACGGTCCATTCCGGCGCTTCATTCTCGGATCGGTCACGAGCAAGGTTCTCCATGATGTAGCATGCCCGGTCTTTACGGGAGCCCATGTACCCGAGATCCCGATCTGTGCCTCGCAGCCCTACAAACGCGTCGCCTGCGCGGTCGACTTGGGAGAACACAGTGAAACGGTCCTGTGTTGGGCCGGCGAGTTCGCCAAAATATGGGGCGCTGAACTTGTTGTTATTCATGCAGCTCCGTTACTAGAGGTCATCCCGGTCGACGGCCAGTACTTCCCCGCGGATCTTCGGCAACGGCTGAATAGCGCGAGAAGAGAACGAATCCGAAACATGTTCGATCGGCTGGGTTACCAGGCAAAGACTTATGTCGAATCGGATGAGGTCAGCTACTTTGTGCGGTCTGCCCTGGCTGAATCCCGTTCCGACGTGCTTGTCATCGGCCGGACACCGAGACGCGGCCTGTTCGGCAGACTCCGCACTCATGCCTACGCGCTGATTCGAGAAAGTCCATGTCCTGTGATCAGTGTCTGAGGCGGCCGGATGGGCGGACATCGTACTTTGGCACTTGACGTGCCACGAACAGGACAAACGGCAAGCGCCATGACCAAAGCGCCCTACTACTACCTGAATTATGCACTGCGGCGTGGACCTGAGGAGGGCTGAGCCGCAAGGGACCATTGGGAACCCCCGAAAACATGGGGTAAAAAGGTAGGCTGGCAAAGATACCAGCTTCGCCAGCCAACCCCAAGGAGGTCACCCACATGGTTACCAGACGAAAACAGCATAGCTCCCAAAGGCCCGTCCAACAAGGCCCAGCCGTGACGGCCTCGCAGCCCAATAAAATCGGGGCTTCGACGCCTTACCACTTCCGCGGCAGGAAGCCGACTCCCTACGGCGGCTTGCTGCCGGTGGTCGGGAGGGCGCTGATCTGAGAGCCTGGCTATGCGCTATGCATAAAATTTTATGCACTAGCCGTAACGCACTGGAAACACGTCACTTCCGAGCGAGGTTTTGACGACGCGGATTCTGGGCGGGAAGGGAAACCGGACACGGAGAAGCCAAAAGGCCAGTTGCCGAGCTACCACTACCACCTCACGACGACCGCCAACCCGCTACGAACGCAGCCACACTCGCAAAGTGAATCTGTGCATAATTCAGGTACTACGAAACACAGATCCGTTGGCAGGATAAGCTTCGGGGTCTGGCCGGAACCGGAGATCTCAAGCCCATCGTCGTGAGTTTTCCCCCGGAGTTCGGCGGCGAGTCCGGCCTGTGGACGCCCGAACAACTGCTGCTCGCCGCGGCGGAAAGCTGCCTGATGTCCACCTTCCTTTCCGTCGCCGAGAGATCTCATCTGTCGATCTGCTCCTACTCGTCCTCGGCGTTGGCCAGGCTGGACCACATTGAGCGTCAAGGGCTGAGGTTCACCAAGCTGAGAATCCGTCCCGTGATCGAAGTCGGCGCCCAGGACCGCGAGCGGGCGGGGCGCGTTATGGAGCTGACGAAAAAGAACTGTTTCGTCACAAATGCTCTGAACTTCGCGGTTGAGATCGAGCCTCGCTTCGTCGCCCGCCATGAACAGGCTTCGGACGGCCTGAATGGAGGAGCCAAGCGTGAAGCAATGAACCACGGGACACTCCTGGAAGAAGAATCTTACCAGCCGCCGGGAGCCGCGCGATGACAGGAGGCACACGATGACAATGACTCTGGATGAAGCTGTTGGGCTCGCCGACGCCGCGAGAGGGCTCCAATTGACTGATGTGGCGGAAGGGGCGGCGGTCGAAGTGCGGACGCACAATCATACCTACCGAATCATGAAATGCACGGGCGGAAAAGCTCTCATCTCCGGCCACCCGGAGTTCTGTCCGGAGCCGGTCGCCGTCAGCATCCACGGCTCGACATGGGGAGGGAGCATGCTGAAAACGGGCTTCATCGGTCTAAGTATGCGGTTGGAATACTCTGATGCCATACATGGGAGGATTACGACGTCGCCGATCGTTGCAATCAGCCACCCGGTTGACTACGGGCACGCGTGATGCGTCCCATTCGCTAAAACACCCTCCCCCCCTCAAGCATCCTGTCGCTCCAAAATTCCTTTCTCCTCACCTGCTCGCGGAGCGTGAAGAGAAGGACCGCCTCGTCCGGAAAGCACAAGGCGCTGCCGTGAGGGACAAGTTTCGCAGTGATCTGTCGATGAAGATCGAGAAGAATGAGGGTGTGTCGATTTCCGTCAGAAAATACCTAAACTGGTCGCTTGGGGAGCGGTTTGAAGCGTTCTACCGGATGGTGCAGTTGTTGCTGGAGGGCATCAGAATACACGCCGTTGAGGGGGACAAGTCGGAGTGGCTGATGTTTCGTGCCTACATTGAGAGTGTCGAGAAGAAATTGGAAAGGCAGACTCCCCCATCTGAGGTGCTTGTCTTAGCCGGGGCGCTGGTAAAAGCGCTTGAACACTACAACCGGTACACCACGAGGCTGTTGAACAGACTCTATGAGCAGCTGCGAGAAATGGTTGGGATGCTGACCCAAACGCTGGCAAAGACGGTCGGCGAGAGCGATCGCTCCATGGTGAGTTTGAAGGCAATTGAAAAGAAGCTGAAAAACGCTTCAATGCTTGAGGATATTCTCGCGTTGAAGTCCAATCTTGAGGAATGTTTGGAATGCGTGCGTCAAGAATCCGTCCGTAGAAGGGAGGAGTCGGCGAAGGTAATCACTTCGTTGAGGCAAGCGCTGAAAAGGTCGGAGAACCGCTCAACTGGAGCACAGGCAGCACTACAAACAAGCACACTGGATGATCCATTGACGGGACTTCCGGAACGAACGGGCGCCGAACGGGATCTCACCACTGCACTTCAAACAGGGCGCCACACTTTCGCTGTAGTGTTCTGTGTGGCGCAGCTTTCCACACTCAAGGCGCGCTTCGGTTCTGAAGTGGTCGACGAAATCGTCGTTTTCGTGTGCCAAACCATCTCGATGGGTTTGCCGCCCGAGGCCGCCCTCTACCGATGGAGCCATCCTTCGTTCGTGGCCATTTTCGAATGCAATGACAGCGTCGCCGAGGTGAACGAGAATCTCCGAGGCGCGGTCCCGTCTCGGATGAAAGAATTTCTAAACATCCAAAACCGAGAGGTGCTGGTGACAGCTAAAGTCTCCTCTAAGGTCCTTCCGATCTTCGAGTTCGCTGCCGCGGGGGATTTGATTAGGGCTATTGACTGGTCCGTCATGGCAGGAAAAAGGAGCTAGCCCTGAGAATAGGACAAACCCAGCACAACATAACGCGCTTTCTGGGGTTGTTTACGGTTGAAAAGCCAGTTGGAGAAGCAGCTCCGGTGAAGTCTTCTTCCTTGTCGGACCGACTTGACAGGGCCCGGGTCGAACGACAGTTCTTGTAAACGACAGTTCTTGTCAAGGCGGATGGCTGGCTACAGCAAAAATAGGGGGCTGCCGATCAAAACTGGTGGCCTCCCGCGATGTCCTTCCCCGGGGCGAAGACCTCAGAACTACCTTGAGCGGCGGCAGGGGAACGGGTCAGCAGGTTATAGGGCGAGAGCGCGCGCATGAAATGACTGAGGAAAGCGAAGGTCTGTTTCAGCAAATCGTGGAGTCCGCCCCGGATGCCATGGTGGCCATCGACGATCGCGGTTGCATCCTCGTTGTCAATGCCCAGACGGAAAAGCTGTTCGGCTACAGCCGCGCCGAACTGTTGGGGCAATCTTTGGAAATACTTTTGCCGGAACGCTTCCGAAGCGATCATCTTGGCCACCGGGCTCGATACTTCGCCAATTCCCACGTGCGGCCCATGGAGGTTGGGCCAGAAATCCGCGGCCTGCGCAAAGATGGCAACGAGTTCCCCATCGACATCAGTCTGAATCCGATCACCCTCGATGAGAGAACCTTCGCGGTGAGCGCCATTCGCGAGATCAGCGATCGCAAGCAGGCCGCGCAGGTGTGTGAAGAACGGAACTGGCTGCGAACACTCATCGACAGCTTGCCGGATTTCATCTATGTCAAAAACCGCCAAGGCCGGTTTGTAACCAACAACCTTGCGCACGCCAGGTTCGTGGGCGTCAACAGCCCCGCGGAAATGGTCGGCAAAACCGACTTCGATTTCTTCGAGGAAAAACTGGCGGAGAAGCACTACTCCGACGAGCAGTTGATCATGGAGTCAGGTGTTGCGCTGATGGACTACGAGGAGGGTGCGGTAGATTCCGCGGGGAACCGCCATGATGTTCTGACCCACAAAATCCCCCTACGGGATGCCGAAGGCGAGGTCACCGGGCTGGTGGGCGTCAGCCGGAATATCACCCAGCGCAAGAGAGCTGAACGACAGGTCCAAAAAATCGTCGAGGACTTGGAAGAATCGAAACAAATGACCGATCAACAGGCTGAACATATGCGGTCTCTGGCGGAAGAGCTGGCGCAGTCCAACCAAGAGCTCCAACAGTTCGCCTATGTAGCCTCTCATGACCTCAAAGAGCCGCTGCGCATGGTCACCGGCTACACCCAACTATTGGCAAGGCGGTATAAAGGCAAGCTTGACGCGGACGCCGATGAGTTCATCGGCTATGCGGTGGATGCCGCCGCCAGGATGCAAACCTTGATCGACAACCTTTTGGCCTATTCGCGCGTCGGGCGGCGGGGCAAAAAGTTCAGGCCCGCCGACTGCGAGGCCGTCTTCGGCCGGGCGCTCAACAATTTAGGGGCGGCGGTTGAGGAAAGCGGCGCATCCGTGAAACACGATCCCCTCCCCACCGTAATGGCCGATGAGACCCAGTTGGATCAATTGTTTCAAAACCTCATTGGTAATGCGATTAAGTTCTGCGACAAGCACGCACCCTGCGTCGAAGTCAAAGCCGAGCCTCGGGGGAGTGAATGGGTATTCGCGGTTAGCGACAACGGGATCGGGATCGAACCCCGATATCACAACAGGGTTTTCGAGATGTTTCAGCGCCTGCATGTGCGAGAGGAGTATTCGGGCACGGGCATTGGCCTGGCCATCTGCAAAAAGATTGTCGAACGGCACGGCGGCCGCATCTGGGTCGACTCAATACCAGGCGAGGGCTCAAGCTTCTGTTTTACCTTGCCGAAGGAAGCAGTCCCCATCCCATGAGCGGCACAGACCCTAGCGCGCGTATAGACATCCTTCTCGTGGAAGACAACCCTGGCGACGTTCGCCTAACCACTGAGGCTTTGAAGGAAGCGAAAGTCGTAAACGAACTCTACGTTGTCCGTGACGGGGTAGAGGCCCTAAGCTTCCTGCGCCGGGAAGGCCCGCACGCCGGCGCCCCACGTCCGGATTTAATGCTGCTCGACCTGAATCTGCCCAGAAAGAACGGCCGGGAGGTCTTGGCCGAGATCAAGGACGACCCTGGGTTGCGACGCATCCCAGTTGTCATCTTGACGACATCCCAAGCCGAGGAAGATGTCTTGAAGGCCTACAATCTGCATGCAAACAGTTACATAGTCAAGCCCGCGAATTTCGAGCAGTTCCTAGAGGTAGTTCGATCCCTTGAAGACTTCTGGCTGAAAGCAGTAGAGCTTCCGCCCAAGGCCGAACAATGAGCAGCGAGCCGATCCATATACTCCTGGTTGAAGACAGTCGCGGGGAGGCGCGGCTCATCCAGGAGCTGCTGGGCGATGTCGAGGAATTTCATTTCACAACCGAGGTTGCGGATTGTCTCGCGACAGGTTTGTCGTGCCTCGCGGAACGCCATACCGATGTCGTGCTGCTGGACCTCTCGTTACCTGACAGCCAAGGGCTGGAGACCTTGGATGAGGTGCGGGCCAGCGCCCCGGACGTGCCGGTGGTGGTATTGACGGGCAATGCCGACGAGGCGCTCGGTTTCGAGGCAGTCAAGCGGGGCGCTCAAGATTGTTTGGTGAAGGGCTTCCCCGACGGGAAGACACTGGCCCGCGTTCTTCGCTACGCGATCGAACGACAACGCCTGACGAAGAGCTGAAAACTCCAGTTCAGCCGGCTGTCGCAGCTTGGATTGCGAGTATCTTCATGTGGACCGTCCGTTCGACTGAACCCCGATGATTTCAAGAGAAAACCCTGCATCACAAAGCCCCAAAGCCGCACGCAATAGTTATTCCGTGGATTTTTTTGCGCTTCCCCGGCCCAGCCTTTTTTCAGCGAACGCGGAAGTACGCTCCAAGCCGCCGCTTACCACGACCTGCAGGTCGTACCATTGGCCTTGCCTAAACCGGACGGACGGGTCAAAGCTTGTGTCCTCGACCCTCCTCGACTCCCCTCCACCCGCGCGGGCCTCATCTATTGCAGGCCATACTTCTCCTGAATCAGCCTCTGAAACCGCGGCCTATAAATCAAATCGTAAGCCAGCTCTTTGCCTGGAAACATGTTGAGGGCCGCCCGCCGCGCCGAAGCGATCATCTGACTCGCCTCCTCGACCGGCATGGCGTCGTCCTGGCCGATGCAATTCATGACCATCGACATCATGAACTGCAGCCGCCGAACTTTCTTGCGTTCGGCCTCGATTTCGGCTGCGGTTGCCACGGTCAAGTTTCCGCTTCGATTATACTGAGCCCCACGATCGTAATCGTAATGGCGGCCGCCTCTCGTGCGGCAGAGCTGAAAACGGTCGCGCGCATCGGCGGGATGCGCGCCCGTCCGCCGCGATCAAGAGGAACTCATGAGCGATGAATTTTCCGAAGACAAATTTGTGACAATCTTTTCCTCGCGGAAGCACTCGGCCGAGATCGAGGCGGAGACGATCAACGGCCTGTTGGAGTCCTCCGGTCTGCGCTCGATGATCGTGCGAGATAATGTGCGCGAGCTTCCCGTGGGCAAGGTTTCTGTTCGAGTGTTCGCTTCAGAGGAAGAAGAAGCCCGGCAGATCATCGACGAGGCACGGGCCGCCGGAAGCTCCGAAGACGATGAGGGCGGCTCTGAATGAAACGAGGGAAGGCACTTGTACTCGGTCTGGCCGCACTGTGCGGACTGGCGCTGGCCATCACGCTGGCCAGCCGGCGTCCCGCGGGCCCTCCGCGGCTGACCGTCCGGATTGTCGCCGACCAACTGCGTTTTGACTACCTGAGCCGCTTTCAAGATCTCTACGAAGGTGGCTTCCGGCAGTTGCTCGATCAGGGCGCCTTGTTCACCGAAGCGCGCTGTCGTCACGCGCTGACGCTGACAGCTCCGGGACACGCGGCGATCGCCACCGGTCTTCACCCGTCCTATAGCGGCGTCGCCGGCAACGATTAGGATGACGGCTACCGCAAGCGGAAGTCGACTGCATCGCTGATCCCGGCTACGAGCCGGTCGGAGGAGCGGGTCGCCGGGGGTGCTTACCGGGGACATGGTGAACAAAACATACCGGCTACATGGTGAACAACTTTTCAGGGGAAACATGGAGAGACGACAATGTTTCCATGCCTTGGGAAGAAACACACGCCATGGATCAACGTATGAAGTTCATCTTGGATTGGAAAGCCGGTCTGGAGTCGAAGACCGAGCTTTGCCGCCGCTACGGCATGCAGCGCCGCATCGGCTACAAATGGGTCCAGCGCTACCAGCGCGAGGGCCCTGGAGGGCTCGCCGACCTCTCGCGGGCGCCGCTCCATCACCCGCAACAGATCAGGCCCGAGCGGGTCGCCCGCATTCTCGATATCCGCGCCGCGCACCCGCTGTGGGGCGCACCAAAGATCCGCGCCGTGATGCGGCGTGAGCAGCCTCAACAACAGCCGCCAGCCGCCTCGACGATCGGCGAGATCCTGCGTCAGGAAGGGCTCACGCGGCCACGCAAGAAACGCCGCCGCACACCGCCCTACAGCGAACCTCTGGCACACGCCAAAGAGCCCAACGATGTCGTCTCGATCGACTTCAAGGGCTGGTTCCCGTGCCGCGATGGCAGTCGCATCGATCCGCTGACCCTGGTCGACAATGCCAGCCGCTACGCGCTGTGCTGCCAAGCCGTCGATGCCTGCAACTTCGTGCAGGTACGCAGGGTGCTCGAGGCGGTGTTTCTCCAATACGGGCTGCCGCGCGCCATCCGCAGCGACAACGGCCCCTCCGGGCCGGCTTCGCCGGTTCCCAACGGCTGTGAAGCATCGAGCAGCTCTGAACCACCGGGCAGTTCTGAAGCACCGAGCAACCCGGAATCAACCAACAACCTTGAATCAACCACCAACTCTGAATCAACCTTGACAACACCAACGAACGGAGGCAATCTGTTCACTATGTCGCCGGTATAAAGTGTTCACTATGTCGCGGGTAGCACAGACATCGACCGAAAAGCCCTGAAGGGGCGGAGGAAAACACGCGGCATGACTCCGATGACAGGGCCGGTTTTCACCCAAAAAAAAACAATGCACTAGGGCAAGCAACCAGGCGCCGAAATCCTTAAGTGACGTACGTTGCGGCTAAGCGGCAATACTATTCAGTTAGCAGTTCCGCGCGGAGGGTTTTGGTTGAATGGCGCGTGCTCTTGTATCGGGCGGCAACGAACGCCCGCCACACAGAACTCTGCTGCAGAGGCGTAAGAATGCGGTTGTTTTCCTGCGCCCCGTCTGGGGCTTCCCCTCGCGAGGTCTCGGACCCAGGGTTCCGCTTCGCTCCACCCATGGGCTACGATCCGACGCCGCTTCGCGGCTCAACGGCTCTGAGTGAACAGCATTGGG
Source organism: Bryobacterales bacterium (assembly GCA_965226185.1). GTDB lineage: Bacteria > Acidobacteriota > Terriglobia > Bryobacterales > UBA6623 > CBDCYS01. The sequence goes on along the minus strand of CBDDCT010000006.1, from coordinate 564,730 downwards.
GCTAACGGCGTATTGTTGACTTTCCTGCCACCCCATCTCATACTGAAGGCAACTTGCAACTCAGTTTCAAGACGGGAATGCCAAGAACACCTACGATGGAGATATTTCACTGAAGAAACACTACTATTGACTTTCCCGCTGCCCCGATTCATACTGAAGGTAACTTGCAACTCAGTTTCAAGACGGGAATGCCGGAAACGCCCGCGATGGAGAAATTGCAGTGACAATGGCAGACTTGCGGCAGGGCGAAGAATGCGTTTTGGACAGGATTGATCTCCCGCCCGATGACGCTCGGCGGCTGATGGAACTCGGTTTCTTGCCGGGCGCTTCGGTGACCGCCGCCCAGGGATCGCCCTTGGGCCACACCCGCGTATTTCGCGTCGACGGCTCCGAAGTCGCGTTGCGCCGAGAGACGGCCGCTTGCCTCGTTTTGCAAATCACGCGGCCCGCGGAAACTGCATGAGCGATTGCCACGCCGGCGGACCGGCAACGCTTGCCGCTCCCCCGAGAGCCCCTTCTTCAAAGCCCGCTTCGCAGCGGGTCGTGGCGGTCGTAGGCGCGCCTAATTCCGGGAAATCCACGCTCTTCAACCGGCTGACGGGTTTGCGCCAGAAGGTCGCCAACTATCCCGGAGTCACCGTCGAGAAACGGCTGGGCCGCGCCAGACTTTCAAATGGAAAGGAAGTCCTGCTGATCGACCTGCCGGGAGTTTACAGCCTCTCTCCCCGCAGCGAGGACGAGCGCATTACGCGCGACGTTCTCACCGGTCAGAGAGAAGATGTTCCCCGGCCGGATGCTGTCATCCTGATCCTCGACTCGACGAATCTGGGACGTCATCTCACCCTGGCCGCCCCTATCTTGAGCCTGGGCCTGCCGACTCTGGTCGCATTGAACATGGCCGATGATCTAAAAAGCCGGGGCGGCGGCGTCGACACCGATTTGCTGTCGCGGGAGATCGGCGCTCCCGTCGCTCTGATCAGCGCTCGCGGGGGCCAGGGAATCGACCAGGTCGTCGGTTTTCTGGAAGCCCGGCTCAGCCCGCCGGCTCGAGTCGAGCTTCCTGTTATTTCCCTGCCCGTGATATCGGACGTCCCGCGCTGCCGCGATTGGGCCGCGCAAGTTAGCGCGCGATCTTGCTACTCCGCGCCCGCGCCGCCTATTTGGACTCGGCGCTTGGACCGGATTTTCTTGCATCCGACCGCGGGGCCGCTGGTCTTTCTGGTTGTTATTGTCGCCGTCTTCCAAAGCATCTTCACGGCTGCCGAGCCGCTGATGAACGGCGTCGATGCCGCTGTTGGCGCCTCTGGAGAATGGCTCGCCTCGGTGCTGCCGGAATCCTTGTTTCGCTCGCTGCTGATCGACGGTATCTGGGGCGGCGTCGGCTCGGTCGTCATATTTTTACCGCAGATCCTCATCTTGTTCTTGTTCATCGGGATACTGGAGGACTCGGGATACCTCGCCCGGGCGGCCCTCATTGCCGACCGAACGATGGCGAGGGCGGGTTTGCAAGGGAAGTCTTTCATCCCTCTGCTTTCGGCTTACGCTTGTGCCGTGCCGGCGGTTCTATCCGCGCGCACGATTGAGAACAGCCGCGACCGCCTGGCCACGATCTTCGTTGCGCCCTTCATCACTTGCTCCGCCCGTCTGCCTGTCTACACGCTGCTGATCGCGGCGTTCGTTCCCCAGCAGCCATTGCTGGGACCCATCTTCGGAACTCGCGCCGCAACGATGCTGGGCCTCTACGCGCTCGGGTTCGTGGCCGCCTTCGGAACCGCCTGGGTGCTGAAGTCATCGATCCTCAAAAGCTCCCGCACTCCTTTCATACTCGAGTTGCCGCCCTACCGGCTGCCGACGCTGCAGTCGCTCGGGCTGCGGCTGCTTGACCGTTCGAAGGTTTTCCTGCGCCGCGCCGGTACGGTCATTCTGGTCACCACGATTGTGCTGTGGTTTCTGTGCACCGTTCCGCTGCAGGACGGCAAAGCGCCTCCCATCGGTGACAGCCTCGCGGGGACCATTGGGAAAACGATCGAGCCGCTGATCGAGCCGCTCGGATTCAATTGGAAAATCGGGATTGGTTTGATCACTTCGCTGGCGGCGCGGGAAGTGATCGTCGCGACCCTGGGGACAATCTACGGTCTGGAAGCCGACGAAAGCTCTCTCGGGCTGCAGCAAGCGTTGCAAGCGGAGCTGAGCTTTGGGGGGGCGATCGCCCTGCTGATTTTCTTCGCGTTTGCGATGCAGTGCATGTCGACCGTCGCCGTGGTGCGCCGCGAAACCGCGGGGTGGAAGTGGCCCTTGCTGCAGTGGGCCTATATGACCGGGCTGGCCTATGTGAGTGCCTTGATCGCCTACCAGGTCATCCGCGCCTAGCGGAACAACACGACTCGAAATGCCCCGGCTCCCGAGCCGGCCGCGGGCGAGCCGGTGTCCATGACCGGGCCGATGTACTCGCCGCAGCAGGGTTCGTAGGTCTTGTTGCCGACCTGAATGGCGGCGCAGGGAACAGGCGGCAGAAAGACGCCGGCGAACCCGATCACGATTCCCGTCGATGGGTCATTGACCGGCACGACTCCGATGCGGCGGCCGTTTCCGTTTGGCGGGCGGGGAAGCGTGACGGTATTGTAGGCCGTACGCATCGTCTCGTTCATAACCTCCGCGGTCGGCGTGTTGGGCGCGGTTTGCGGCGACGTGTAGTAAGTCGGCGTCGTGGGATCGGTGTCTTGAAGAACTCGATCAACCATGGCGCTTGTGATTGTTTGCTTCTGTCCTGGCTCTGGGACGACAACGTATTGGTAGGGAACGATCTGCAGGTTGAACGAGACCAGGCCCAGCACCGCTTCGCGGATCAGCGCGGCTCCGCCTCCGGAATCGAGCGGATCGAGATTGCTGAGATCGATATAACCGCGCTGGCTGGCCGAGGTCTCGCCCGGCTGAAAGGCCGGCACGTCCATATCGCCTTGACAACCGATCAGCTTTTGCCCGTTGACGCTGGTGAGATAGGAGCCCGGCGGGGGATTGCCCACTGCCTTGGCCCAGCGCAGAGTGTAGGGCTTGCCAAGGAGGTACCCGAAATTAGGGTCGCTGGCATCGTGGGCGTCCGGTGAAAAAGGAAGAACGCCGTCTCCGAGCCCGGCCAGCAGCATCTGGCCGGACGTTGAGGAGGCCGCCACGCTTCGGCTCGCGCCGACGCCGGGAACGGCGGAGAGGAAAATCATTGCGACGGATTCTTGGGCCGTCACCCGCGCGAAACGATAGCCGGCTCCCGTGGGCGGGTTCGCAATGTAGACGCCATCGAGGGCGGTTGAAAATTCCACGGTGGCATTGGAAACCGAGGCGGACCCGAACTTCCAGGCGTTGACGTTGTTCAATGCTTCCAAGCTAGCCTGATTCACCCCGTTGGTTGTTCCGTCGAGTTTCATGGCAGCCGCAATGGCCGCTGCGTCCGTGTAGTTTTGAAGTTCACTTTTGGCCACGTACATTTGGCCGAGATCGATAGCCAGTCCACAGATTCCGACAACACCGATAAACATCACGGCGAAGGTCACAAGGATGATGCCGCGCTTCCGGCGGGCGGCTGGGGCGGCGATTTGGTGCATGCCATCGATGGCATGCCCGAAAGACCTATTCATGACGGTCTTATCGGCCAGTTTTCAGATTCCCTGATGAGGTATCCGCACGGCGGGTGTGAGAGTGAGCAGCTCGACGTCGACATCAGCGCCGAAGCAACGCCGGCCCAGGCAGGCAAGGATGCCAGCCCCGCGTGTTCCACCCGCCAGCCCCAAGTGTTCGGCCAGCCAGCTATGTCAGCCCCAAGTGAGCTACTCGGCCCATGTGGGGCGGGCATCCTTGCCTGCCATACGTCGGACCGCGGGCCGGCGCGCCACGCGGTGAGGCAGCCGCCTAGCTGAATGCGGGCTTGGCCCCTTGAGGGTCCATCTGGCGAAGATTCTTCTTTTTGAGTTGCTCGTAGCAGTCCGGCAGGTCAAACTTTTCCAATACTCCGGGGACGAACGAGGACAATGGCCAGTTGTAGTCAACCGCGGCCGCGACATCCGCGTAAGATCTCAGCGCGTTCTTCAGCGTCACTTGCACGACGGAATTAGAAAGTAGGGCGGCGAAAGTCGCGGGAATCGCGCCCCAGCCCTTGGCGGCGAGGTGTATCTCGTTGTGTCCCGCGCTTGCCAGCCAGTCAAAGACTCGCAGCAGGTCGCGGGTTTTCTGCCCAACGTAGGGGTAGTCGAGCATGATCGAGTGAATCGCATAGAAGTAATCGCTGCCATAGGGCTCCAGGAAACTATCGACTCCGCAAGTGTCGGGCCGCGAATCGCCGATTCCCCGAACGTCGCAGGCGAAGAAAGCCGCGTGAGGTTCCAGCGCGAGCAACTCCCGGACCAGGGGCTCCCGGCGCAGCTCAGCGTCGGCGGAGTGATGAGCCACGTACAGGACCGCCCGTTCGCTTCCGCGCGGCGGGCGGGAGTGAAGAGGCTCTTTCGTCAGCCGATAGACCAGCGCTTGGATTCCTTGCTCCGTCGTGACGGCGTAGGAAATCGAATAGGGGGTCGGGTAGCCGCGCTGCTTGCGAGTGCGCAAGATGCGGTAATCGGGGACACCTTTATGAGGAGGCATCTTCAGGGCCGCCCGCACGGCTTGCTGCAGCGCCTGTGCGCGCGCGGGGCCGCGTTTTTGGGCCAGTGACCGCGACTTCGCTTGCGTGAAGGAATAGAGCGGGCGGGACCCCATGGCGGCGACTTGGCCCTTGGGCGTACAGAGCAGGGTCTTCTCCTCCTCGAGCACCAAGCTGGGCTCGGCCTTCGCCTCGGAGATTCCGGTGACTTGGTTGAACCAGCCATACATCGCTTCGCGGTTCTCCCGTGAAAAACCGTGATAGGTCGGACCTACTAACCGGGCGATGTTTTTTTCGGCCCCGAGCAGCCTATACAAACGCTTCAATCGCAGGTAGGCCTCTTGGTTGCCGCGGACGTCAAAATAATCCTTCTCCTTGGCGAGGATGATGATCGGCTTGGGGGCCAACGCGGCGAGAAAGTCGTCATGGTCAAGACCGAGCCCGAGTGCTTTGGGCGGACACTGTTCGGTGTCGGCCGGCAGTTCGTTTTCGAGATTGCGGCGGAAGGTGGTCACAAAGCAGCTTGGCGCGGCCATGGTCCAGCGTTGCTCGACGCCACAGAGCCAGGTGGTCATCGTGCCGCCGCCGGAGTTGCCGGTTAAGCCGACGTGGCTGGGATCCACTTCTTCGCGGGTGAGCAGGTAGTCCAGGGTGCGTATCCCGTCCCAGGCTCGCCAAGAGCCCATGAATTCGCCGACGAGAAACTGCTGGTTGCCGAAGTAGAGGTGTTCGGCCGTGGCGCCGCCAAGTTGTGGTTTGAGATGCTCGTCGGGATATTGTAGCCGCTCACCCTGGCCAATCGGATCGTAGACAAGCACGACGTAGCCCATGCGCGCCAGCCCTTGGGCGAACGATTGGTAGGTCTCCGCGGCTTTGCCGCTCATGGAGTGCCCGCACGTGCCGACTACCGCCGGCAGCGGGAAGGACCTGCCTTTCGGGATGTAAAGGTTGGCAGTGACGAGGAATCCCGGCCGGCTCTCGAAGATGACATTTTCGATTTTGTAGGCGTCTCGGTTTACCTCGCCCGTGACCCGGGCATTGAGCGGCGTCTTGTTCGGGAATTTGCCGAAGCTGTCCGCAATCTTGCCGCGAACGGATTCGACGTAGGCTGCGGCATCCGATTTGGTGCGCAGGCCGTTCTTGACTTTGAGGGACTGGCTTTCGATTTTCCGAACGCGACCGACAAAGTACTCTTGCACCATTCGCGGGAAACGGTTCCACGGTGTGGTGATTCGTGAGGATTCGGCGGCCTGGGCGGGTTCGGGGAACACGCCATGCCCGAGGCCCGCTCCGGCGGCGGCGGCGCCGGCCATGTTCAGCGATTGCCTGCGGGTGAAGAGGTGAGAGCTTTTTTGCATCGTTGACTCCGGAGGGCTTGAGCAAGTGACTTGCTCCGATCATACAAGTTATGAACAACATTGGCAGGTTCGTAAACAGCACTGGCCCGGAGCGAGCGTGGGGGCGGTCGGCGTCGCTCCGCGCCCGGTGGTTTTGACCTGTCACTGGAGTAGGCGCGGCGCGTACTGGCGCCCGGCGGATGCCTGACATCAGCGGTGTTGTCGGCGCTGCCAAGCATTGCTACACTTGTTGCACCTGAATTATGCACAGATTCACTTTGCGAGTGTGGCTGCGTTCGTAGCGGGTTGGCGGTCGTCGTGAGGTGGTAGTGGTAGCTCGGCAACTGGCCTTTTGGCTTCTCCGTGTCCGGTTTCCCTTCCCGCCCAGAATCCGCGTCGTCAAAACCTCGCTCGGAAGTGACGTGTTTCCAGTGCGTTACGGCTAGTGCATAAAATTTTATGCATAGCGCATAGCCAGGCTCTCAGATCAGCGCCCTCCCGACCACCGGCAGCAAGCCGCCGTAGGGAGTCGGCTTCCTGCCGCGGAAGTGGTAAGGCGTCGAAGCCCCGATTTTATTGGGCTGCGAGGCCGTCACGGCTGGGCCTTGTTGGACGGGCCTTTGGGAGCTATGCTGTTTTCGTCTGGTAACCATGTGGGTGACCTCCTTGGGGTTGGCTGGCGAAGCTGGTATCTTTGCCAGCCTACCTTTTTACCCCATGTTTTCGGGGGTTCCCAATGGTCCCTTGCGGCTCAGCCCTCCTCAGGTCCACGCCGCAGTGCATAATTCAGGTTGCACTGGACTACAGCGTGCGAGGTAGTCTATTGTCTTGACTGGCCGGGACATGGGTTGTCCAGCTCGCTGGCTGACGTGACGTCTTGGGCTCGCCTCGTTCGCTTGTTGCACCGGTTAGCGAATCGATCGTAAATAGAGGGTTTCCACTTCGTGCCGAATCAGAAGAAAATTGCTCTCCACCTGATCGATCTGGCGAAGGGCCGCACGATGCAAACGTGGCGGTTTCGCAAGGAGTCCTTGGTTCGGATCGGGCGCTCGGACCAGAACGAAGTGGTGATCTCAGACCCCTATGCTTCTCGCTTTCATTGCGAGCTTCGCTTCCAGGGCGAGCATTGGGACTTGGTCAACCTTGGGCGGCACGGAACCATGATTCGGGGCGAGAGGGTTGAGACAATGACGATCGATCACGGAACCGTGTTCCAGTTGGGTTCGACCGGTCCGTCTTTCCGCTTTGAAACGTTTCATGAGATTTCCGGCAGCGACACGACCAGCATGCACTCAGCGTTGCCCGCGATGGGCGATGCGCTACGAATCGACGAAGCCAATATGGAAGAGCAAGTGGAGCAGATCGCCGAAACCCCATACTTTCAACAATTGAAGAAATTCTCAGAGGATCTCCAGCGCCCGGCGGCGAAGCCGGATAAGGAGGAAGACGGCTAGCAAGGCCGGCTCATTGTACGGTGAGCGAAACGAAGGGGCGGAACCGCTGAAACGAGGCATTGGATGTCGAAGATAATTTCTATACACTCTTTCCGGGGCGGGACCGGGAAATCAAACATTTGCGCGAATCTGGCGGTGACGGTTGCCCGTGCTGGCAATCGAGTTGGAGTGATCGACACGGATATCCAATCACCCGGGATCCACGTCATCTTCGGTTTGAAGGAAGACAAGGTCGGCAAGGCCTTAAACGATTACCTGTGGGGGGAGTGCTCAATCGAGCAAGCTTCCTATGACGTCTCCGCGGCGGCGCGCAAGGACGGCGAGCCGGAGGACAGAGTTCCCGGACTATTTCTGATTCCATCCAGTCTGAAGGCCGGCGAGATTACGCGCGTGCTGAAAGAGGGATAGGATATCGCCCGGCTGAACGAGGGTTTCCGCCAGCTTGTTGACGAGCTCAAACTGGACTACCTCTTCATCGATACTCACCCCGGAGTGAACGAGGAAACCTTGCTGTCGATCGCGATCTCCGATTTGCTGCTGGTCGTGTTGCGGCCCGACAACCAGGACTTTCAAGGCACGGCCGTTACCATCGAACTGGCCCGCCGGCTGAATGTCCGCGACTTGCTCTTGCTGGTGAACAAGGTTCCCTCCGGGCTGGAAACTCGCGTGCTGAAAGATCACCTGGCCCGCACCTACCAAGCCGAAGTCGGCGCGGTCTTTCCGTTGAACTTCGAGATCGTCGAATTGGCGAGCAGCGGAATCTTTTGCCTCAAGCACCCGTTCCATCCCTTCACGGAGCAGATCCATGTCGTGGCGAAACGGGTGATGGGCGACTAGGATTCCGCGTTGGCCGGGGGACCTTGGCGGAATTGACCCCGGTTAAGCACAAGGCGGGTTCCACGCTTTGGGGGAGGACCTTGGGATTCGCGGCGTTGACCCCGCGCTTGCGCTTGGGGCTCTGGAGCTACAGCGGCAGGATTTCTTCCCGGCCGGGATCAAACTTCAAGCGGCGCTTCTGGAGGTAGGCGATGTTGCCTAAATGCGATGCTTGCGCGGAGCGGTGCCCGATCCACACATCGCCGTTCGGACGCTTCCTGCTCCGGACACAATCGATGAAGTTGTTCACGTGGTCTTCGGTCATGTTGCCCTCGAACGGGACGATGGTGGGTTCAGGTTCAACTCCATCTCGCGGGCTGTCATCGGCCGGGTAGAAGATGAATTTCCGGCGGTCAATGTAGAGCCGCCCCTCCGTGCCGGCGATTTCGACCGCGGCGCCCCTGATGCCCGGCGCCAGCGTGCCTTCGAACGTCGCGGTCCACTCGCTTGGATACTCGAGTGCGACGTTGATCGTGTCGGGCGCCGTTCGCCCGTCTTTGTAGTGGTAAACACCGCCGGCGGCTACCGCGGAGATGGGGTTGTCCTGCCCCATGAACATGTGGACCACGTCGATCCAGTGGGTGAACAGGTCGGTGATCTGTCCTCCTCCGAAGTCGAGGTAGGCGCGGAAGTTGGCGTACTGTTGCGGGTCGTAGTCCCTCCACTTGACCGGTCCCAGGAAGCGCGCCCAGTCGAGGTTCGAGGGCAGGGATTGCAATTCCGGGGGTGCCAGGCGCAGGTGAGCGCGGTTACCGTGCCACCAGGTTCGCGCCAGAGTGATCTTTCCCAGCCGGCCAGAGTCAAAGTACTCTTCCTTGGCCCGTAAGTAATGCTTTCCGGAGCGCTGCTGCATTCCCACCTGGCAGACTCGGTTGTTGACGCGGACGGCCTTGACGATCGCCGGGCCTTCCTCGATTTTTAGCGTCAGCGGCTTCTCGACGTAGATGTCTTTGCCGGCGTTCGCGGCATCGATGACGATTCCGGCGTGCCAGTGGTCCGGTGTTGCCACCAAAACGGCATCGACCATCTTCTGATCGAGCAGCTTTCGGTGATCGGAAAATCCGCGAGCATTGGTGGCAACCGACAGAGCTTCGTCGGTGCGCGAGCTGTAAACGTCGCAGACGGCGGCTACGTTGACGGTTGAGTTCAACTGGAAGACCTTCATGACGCTTTGGCCCCGCCCGCCTGCGCCAATGAGCCCCAGGTTGATCTTGTCGTTGGCTCCCAGGATCTTGGAATAGGAACTGGCGGTCATGGCCAGCGCGCCCGTGGCCGCGGTTCGAAGCATGTCCCGGCGATTCATTTTGGATTCTTGCATGGGGGAAATCATACCACGTTCCATAGGGCCGCTCCTCCGCAAAGCAGGGACCGGCAATCCTGCCCGTCGTTCGCCGCGAGTGCCAATTTTCATGTTCCGTCTGGGCACGATCGATCCGGCGCGCATGCAGGAATCACAAAGACCCGGCGGCAAGCCGCTGCCATCGCTGCACTCGGCCTTTTTCTGGCCCGTGCCGAGGCCGACCATCGCAACCGGCGTAAAGAGCATGACGGCGGCCGTGCTGGAGCTGATGAGCGAATAGAAGGCCGCGAGGATCTTCGTGTTTGTGGCCGTTGATGCATAACATCGCCATAAGTGTCAATGTCTCAACAATGCTGAAGCACAGGCGTACCCCGATCACATCATCAACGAAGGTAGCAGCGCTGCTTGAGGAGTACCCGGAGTTGGAAGACGTCCTCATCGCGATGGCCCCCGCCGTTCAAGAAGCTGCGAAACCCGGTTCTGCGAAAGAGCGTGGCAAAGGTAGCGTCTCTCGGACAGGCGGCCGCTGCCGCGCGCATGCCGGCCGCGGGAACAATACCTCCGCGTCGGCCACCGGATTTGAACCAGTAAAGTCGATTTCGGCGGCCACAAGCGGGAATTCGCCAGCGGTGCTCCACCAGTACAGCTCGCGCCCATCGGGGCTCCAGCACGGCGCTTAAGCGTCCCGGTGACCCACGGTCGCCCGGCAGCCCTGCCGTTCTGGATGGCGTGTCAGTGGCTCGATATCAGCCCACAGGCGGCGCGTGAGCGGCTGCAGAAGGTTGCCGCGTTTCGGTCCAAAGCTCGGAAAGCTGCTGGGCTTGGCCGCCATCCTTTCATCGAGGCACGCGAAGGAGTTCGTGGACGCTGGCTCGCCACTCATCTGGGACATCATGATGCTCGCGGCAGTAGTCGGCGAGCATCACTTCTAGGTCGGCCGGGCTAGGAGAGTTGAGCGAGGCCTTGTGCTGAAGCGAGGAAAGAAGGTCTGAGTTCATGTGCACCCAATCGATCGATGACAGCCCAGTGCCCGTGATGAGTCTGAGGGGCACTGAGGGACCAAGCCGAGGATTCTTCGACAACTCGATGGTTAGCAAGGGTCCGCGAGGAGCAACCTTGTCGACTCTAACGGCGCGAATCAGCGCCGTGCCCATGACGGGATTGATGGTCATGAGGCCCATATCGAGCGAGACAGTTCGGTTGCGCTCGTCGAGGGAGTCGAGTACCTCCTTCGGATAGCAGCCCTGAATGTCGGAGAGCTCGCCCTCGGCGATCGCGCCGCGCGCGAGGCGGCCACTGGCCGCGACGTGCCGCATGAGGGCGACCGCTACGGTTGCGCATCGCTCAAGCGACTCTTCGTGAAAGTCGCTGACGACTACGAACCCATCGCCGAACTGGTGGGCGAAAAGGCGGTCGGGCACGCGCGGGTAGCATAGACGCCCCAGGCGGAAGATCGCCCTCATGAGCTCGCCGAGCGACCGCAGGACTTGGTTCTCCCTCTCCCACAGGGCGCTGAACCCTTCGATGTCGATGTAGATGGACCAACGATCAGACACAGTGGACTCTTGGAGGCGCCTATGTCGTGCGCGTGGTCGTGCTGCGGGCGACGCGGTAGGCGCTTCTATTGCCCCTTCAACTTTTCCCACGTCTTTGGCTTCCATTCCCGCGCCAGCCGTTGGGCTTCGGCAATTTGGGCAGCCTGTCGGGCTTCGGCAATGGTTTTCATCTATCCGGAAGAAAATCTTCCAGCCTAACAGGTCTTGCAGATCCTCTTCTTCTCGCAACCTCCGATGGGTTGAAGGGATCCGAGGACGCATCCGCCAGATACTTGGACGCCTCTTTGTGTCCCTGCTCAGCGGCCTTGCGGTACCACTTGACGGCCTCAGCGTAGTCTTGCGAGACGCCTTGGCCGGTGGCGTACCTCACGCCCAGGTTGAACTGCGCATCGGCGTGTCCCTGCTCAGTGGCTAGGCGGTACCACTTGACGGCTTCAGCGTAGTCTTGCGGGACGCCTTGGCCGGTGGTGTATATCACGCCCAGGAAGAACTGCGCATGGGCGTTTCCCTGCTCAGCAGCTAGGCGGAACCACTTGACGGCTTCAGCGCCGTCTTGCGGGACGCCTCGGCCGTCGTCGTACCTCATGCCCATATCGAGCTGCGCAGAGACGTTTCCCTGCTCAGCGGCTAGGTGGAACCACTTGACGGCTTCAGCGTCGTCTTTCGGGACACCTTGGCCGGTGGCGTACTTCACTCCCATTTCGAGCTGCGCGGAGACGTTTCCCTGCTCAGCGGCTAGGCGGCGCCGCTCAGAGGCCAATCGGCGAAAGTTCTTGAAGAAGGCTGACCACCGCATAGTATTTTCCGCAGAAACCAGTCCATTGATTGTTTCCGAGGGCATTATATCAATGACACGACGGAAATCGGTGTAGTCTTGCGGCCGACTGGGCTGAACGCGGGCAATTCGGCGACATGTTCGGGTTGCGCGGCGGGGGGGGGCCTAGGGGAGGCGTTCGCTTGTGTAAATGGCCCCTAATGGCTGTAACCTGCGCATAGAATAGAGGGGAATGCCGCCTGGACGGAGTTCCGTGCTACGCCTGCGGTTAGCCGCTGAGCAGGGAAACGCCGATGCGCAGTACAGCCTGGGGGTGATGTACGACGACGGCCGAGGCGTCCCGCAAGACGGCGCTGAAGCCGTCAAGTGGTACCGCTTAGCCGCCGAGCAGGGATACTCCCTGGCGCAGTTCAACCTGGGCGTGATGTACGCCCACGGCAGCCGAGGCGTCCCGCAAGACGGCGCTGAAGCCGTCAAGTGGTACCGCCTAGCCGCCGAGCAGGGCCGCGCCTCTGCACAGCACAACCTGGGGTTGATGTATCAAGACGGCCGAGGCGTCCCGCAAGACGGCGCTGAAGCCGTCAAGTGGTACCGCTTAGCCGCTGAGCAGGGACACGCCTCTGCGCAGTTCCTTGTGGGCGAGATGGACAACCGTCGAGGCGTCGGGGCTCCTCTTACAACTCCCAAGCCTGATGAGACGCCAGTGCCGCCGCTCGCGGATCGTCCGCCTAAAGAGCCAATGCCCGAGGACTTCGGCGTTACCGAACAGGCAATTCGCGATTTCAACCGAATTCAATTCAGCGACGACCCACTTGAAAAAGGTCTTTTCTACCCTTTATGGCTTGTGCTTGGTGGAGTGGTTCTATACCGCACAGTGGTCACTTGGCCAAGTTTTTCAGGTGCCAAGATTGTAGGATTCCTTATACCTGCGTTCGGTGTGCAAATCTTCATATGGTTCTTTGCGATCGTAATCAGCGGCTGGCTATGTGAACCCATTCGGACTGTTTTTCCACGGAAGCCGCCGCCGCCCCACCCTCAACGCGACGTGATCGTAGCGTACCTAGAAGCGTGCAAGCAGTACGAGATAGCTCGCGATAGGTTCGAGAAAGAGAAACGTGAACGAGCAGCGTGGGAGCGGCGCCAGCGAGAGACCAAGAAGCTCCAAGACTCGGCAAACCTGCGAGAAATGGACCCAATCAAGTTTGAGCAACTGCTCGCTCAGGCATACCGCAACCTTGGCTGGACTGTTCGGGAAACGCGGGCAACGGGGGACCGTGGTGTGGATGCCTACTTAGAAAGGGATGGCAGGAAGCACATCCTGCAATGTAAACGGTACTCTTCGTCACCTGTCGGCGCGCCATTTGTTCGCGAGCTTATCGGAACGATCGTGACCGAGCATGCGGATGGGGCTATTCTCGTGACGACTTCTTCCTTCTCAAAGGGCGCTGAGGAAGTTGCAGCCACCCAGGACAACGGTCAACTTATCGACCATAGCGGTTTGCGGGAACTACTGAAGAAGGCGTTCCCGGACTCCTCGCCGATACCAGCGCACATCCTCGACTCTTGAGCGAAGCAGGATAGCTTACGGCCAATCTAGGGTAGTGGGGTCATTCTGGCGGCCCGCTCGGCGGCCTTGCCTGCTTCCCGATTGGTGTAGGCAACTTTTTGGCTAGAGCTATCCTTCTTTCGGCCAGGGGTTCGATTTTGAAGGGCTTCGTGCCCTCGACTACTTCGATGATGTCTCGAGCGAACTTCAACGCTCCTCGGTCTTCTAATGGTTAGCCGATTGCCATTCGATTGCTCCGTGTTCCAGTCTTGCCCATCTTTCTAGCGACTCTAAAGGTCCGTCGTAAGGGTCGGTGCCAATTCCCATGGTAGTTTCGCCGGGAATCGCAATCCAAAGCAATCAATTCCCATGGTAGTTTCGCCGGGAATCGCAATCCAAAGCAAGAATCTCCCAGAGCCGAGTTCCTTGTAACCTGAATTATGCACCGATTCGGCGTAGCCATCGCCGATGGAGTTGTGGCGGTAGCGGCAGTCGTGTCAACTCAGTGATTTAGCAAGTCGTCTTTTCCTCTGTTTCCCTCCCTGTTTGAGCCGCCTGCCAATCCCGGCGGGCAAAAGCGGGCGGGCAAGCGGCGTGTTCCCAGTACGTTGCGGCGAGTGCATGAAATTTTATGCATGGAGCGCCCCTCAACTCAGCGCACCCTCCACCACCGGCGCGAAGCTCGATCCCGGTGGCCCCATCGCCCGCAGCCGCCGCATCAGCCGTTCAAACAGGCCCTTTTCCTCATAATGATCGCTGTAGCTGACACCCGTTCTGCCGGCGTGCCGCCAGATCTTGGCCGCCACGAACAGAAAGCGCAGCCGCGCCGTCGCCAGGGTGGTGTGCCGCAGTGTCTCCACGCTGGCTTGGGCTTCGCGGTTGAACAGCAGCAGCCAGCAGTTGAGGTTGTAGGCCAGCATGGCCAGCTGAAAGTGATTGCGGTTCATGTCAAAGCGGCGCGAGGGATGGGCCGCCAGCCCGGCGTCGTTGTTGGCCTCCTTGATGAGGTTCTCGGCTGCGGCGCGCTGATTGTAAAACCACACCACCGCCGCGATCGGTTCGGCCAGGTTGGTGACAAACACGCGGTAGGTGTAAGCGCTGGTGGCAAACAGCTGGTATTGCTCGGCCGCGCCGGCCGCGGGTTCGTTTTCGTAACGCAGCGCCAGGAAACGACAGGCCCGCGCCCAGCCCTGCGGCTGGTAGAGGAATTCGCATTCCGCATCCGCATCGCTGTGGGGCGAGGGCTTCCAGGCCGCTTGCTGCAACTGCTCGACCAGCCGCCTGGTCTTGCGCGCCACGATGACGAACTGACAAGCCGCCTTTTCATAGGCCTCCACCGCCTCCCAGCAATAAAACCCGGAATCGGCCCGCGCCAGGATTTTCTTCACGCCGTGCGGCAAAGCCCGAAAGGCGCTCTCGAGGTGGGCGGCGATCTGCCGGCCCGTGGGCCGGTCGCCGTTGCGCAACCCGCCCATCAGGTATTCGCGCGTCTCGGCCAGGAAAGTCAGTATCGGCTGGTAGCTGCGCTTGCCCTTGTTCTTGGGGTTGTAACTCTTGCGCCCGCCCATCTGGCGGCCGTAGAGCGTGTGCACGGTGGTGTCGGTGTCCAGCGTCACCGTCTCCAATTTCACCTGGGCCGCGGCCCAGACTCGTTCCCGCAGCTGGCGCTGAATGGAAAGGATCTGCTTCGCCACGTTGAGGTGCAGCGAGGCCAGAAAGCGCCACAGCGTGGACTGCGGCGGCAGACGCGTCACTTGCAAGATGCCGGTCAAGATGGGGTCGCGGGCGATGAAGCGGAGTTGGTTCAGCCGCGCAAAGCCGACATAGAGGCCCAGCACGAGGGCCAGCACAAACTGGTAGAGGCTCATCACACGGGTGATTCGTTTGTTCGTGATGGTTTCTTCAGCAGCGCCTGGAAGCCGAGTTTTTCGAGCAGGGTGGCGACGGGCAGCAAGCCGCCGTAGGGAGTCAGATTCTTGCCGCGGAAGTGATAAGGCGTGGCAGCCCCGATTTTATTGGGCCGCGGGGCCCTCGCGCCCCGGCCTTGTTTGACGGGCCTTCGGGAGCTATGCTGTTTTCGCTTGGTAACCATTTGGGTGACCTCCTTGGGGTTGACTGGCGAAGCTGAAATCTTTGCCAGCCTACCTTATTACCCCATGTTTTCGGGGGTCCCCCAAATGGCCCCTGGCGGCTCAGCCCTCCTCCGGTGCACCCCGCAGTGCATAATTCAGGCCTCATATTCCTTTATCGCCTCGGGGTACATGCCCTTTTGTTGGTAGCTCCGTCCGCGGTAGTAATGTAAGCTTGAAAACCGCGGATCTCCTTTCAGTATTTCACTGAAGTGGTCAATTGCTTTATCATACTCGCGTTTGTAGTACAGGATGACACCGCGGGTCATGCTAATGACGGTCGAGCCCGGATCTAATACAAGCGCCGCGTTCTCTTCTTCCAGGGCTCGATCGAATTGACCGCTCCAACATAGGACGAGAGCGTACCAGTGACGAGCATTGGCATCCGTCGCGTCCAACTCAATCGCTCTACGCAGATCTCGTTGTGCCTCCATCCACTTCCAGTCGTGAGTTGCCTTTATAAACCCCCGAACAGCATACGCTGGCGCAAGATCCTGGTCCAGGGCAAGCGCGCGCCTGATCGCCTCCTTTGCTTTCGCGACAGAGGGCCGCGGCTTGTCTATGTTGTAGCCAGGATTTCCATTTTGACCCTGGTACGGCGACAGTATACACCCGCGCTGCCCGAATACCACGTCTTTCCGCGCTGAACCCTGCACATCAGCTCCGGCGGCAGGCCCCAAAGCCCGTCCGTCCGCTCATAGACGTTGATGGAGCGGGCTGAACGGCGCACCGACCGACACTGCTCCCTGCGAAACCTTTTCGGAGCCAAAAACTGTTGATCCTCGTCCAGGCAACGCTACCCGCTCGGCAGCGGCAGTGCCCAGATCCTGTGCAGCATGTCACCGAACAGCCGCCGGTTCAGATGCCCCTCCGCCAGCAGCAACCAGTAGTAGCGGGCATGCTTGACCAGCCGCCCGCCGGTCTTCATCAGCCGCCGCTGCAAGCTCGTCAGCGACCAGCTCTTGATCCTGTGCGGCAGTCCCAGCCGTCGCCACAAGTTGCCCAGATTGTAGGCCAGCACGCTGAGTTGCAGTCGCACCTCGTTCGCCCGGAAGCGATGGCACGACAGCCGCGTCCAGTGCGTGGCCTGCTTGCCTTCTTTAATCCATTGCTCGGCCGTGCCGCGCTTGTTGTAGAAGCGCACCACAGACCGACTCGGCAACGTCATGTTCGTCACGATAAAGCCGACGCGCGGGAACAGCTCACCGAGATGATGCTCGACCTTGGCCACGATGCGTCGCGGCTTGGACCAACTCTCAGCCTGATAGCGGAAGCTCTTGTAGCGCACCAAGGGCTTGCGACCCGGCCTGCCCGGCGGCCGAAACAGGATGTCTTCGATCGCCAATTCCAAGCTCTTGTTGGCCGGAATGCGAATGGCGTACCGCACTCCGCGTTCTTCCGAAGACTCATAAATCTCCGGCTTGGCAAAGGCCGCATCGCCCCGGAAGGTGACCTGCTTGCCCGCGGCCTGTTGGCGCTCGATCTCGGGCAGCAGCAACTCGTTGCAGTCCTTGGCGCTGTGCACGTTGCCCGGCCGCAGCTTTGCCGCCAGACAATCACCATGCTGGTTGAACAACAACAACGGGTGGTAGCAGACCGACTCGAAGTGCCCGTTGTAGGCACTGCCCTCTTGCTGGCCGTGGACAGGGCTTTCGGTCGAGTCCATGTCGAGAACGACGCGCTCGGAGTCGTCTTGCGTCTCGGCTTGCGCCACCAGCTCGCGGTTCACAGCCATCAGCCCCAGCAAGTTCTCCTCGCTCGCCAGCATCTCTGTCTCAAAGCCATGCAGCGTCGAGGTCAAGGCCCCGCCGCGATCCCAGTTCCTCTTCGAGCCGATCAAGCGAAACGTCGGGTCAGCCGACACTCGGACGGCATCGTTGAGGTCCTCGTAGCCTGCCAGCCGAGAGTAGACTGACTGCCGCAGCAGATCGGCGAACGGGAACTTCTTGTTCAAGCCTTGCCGCGAGTCGCTGAGATGCTCCTCGATCAGTTTCCCGAGCCCGAGCCGTTCGTCCAGCTCGCGGACCAAAATGAGCCCGCCGTCGGAAGTGACGCGCGATCCTTGGAAATCGACTTTCAATAAGCCGTTGAAGCTTAGCTGGAACGGTTTGTTTTCTTTTTCACCCATTGGGTGTTGATCTCCTCAGCGCCTTGAGTGCTTTCCAACCCTCATAAATAAAGGCGTCCGAGGCCACCCGATGGTTAGCAGAACCGAAACTAAAGTGGAAATCCGGGTGTAGACATCAAGAAGCGCATAAGACTCGGCTAGGCCAACATGTGCAAGCGCATAGTTCGGGTCCATCCGGATGGCGTCGTGAAACTTCTCCAATGCCGTTCGCAGGGTTTGCGGTGTCCGGCGACTCCAGTAGTATCGGCCCCTTAAATAGGAACCGTAAGCTTCCTCGCTGTCGGTATCGGGTTTCCGGAGTTCGTCTAGGTCTTTGCGGGTTAGCCTAATGCCACATTGACGTGCAATTCTTACAGCTAGTTTGCCTTCCAAGAGCAGAATATCGGTAACCGATCCCGCGTAAACATAAGGAGGTCCGACGACGTCCTTGGTCCGTGCATCAATTAGGTCGACGCGGAGTTCGATTTCACCTGAATTATGCACTGCGGCGTGGACCTGAGGAGGGCTGAGCCGCAAGGGACCATTGGGAACCCCCGAAAACATGGGGTAAAAAGGTAGGCTGGCAAAGATACCAGCTTCGCCAGCCAACCCCAAGGAGGTCACCCACATGGTTACCAGACGAAAACAGCATAGCTCCCAAAGGCCCGTCCAACAAGGCCCAGCCGTGACGGCCTCGCAGCCCAATAAAATCGGGGCTTCGACGCCTTACCACTTCCGCGGCAGGAAGCCGACTCCCTACGGCGGCTTGCTGCCGGTGGTCGGGAGGGCGCTGATCTGAGAGCCTGGCTATGCGCTATGCATAAAATTTTATGCACTAGCCGTAACGCACTGGAAACACGTCACTTCCGAGCGAGGTTTTGACGACGCGGATTCTGGGCGGGAAGGGAAACCGGACACGGAGAAGCCAAAAGGCCAGTTGCCGAGCTACCACTACCACCTCACGACGACCGCCAACCCGCTACGAACGCAGCCACACTCGCAAAGTGAATCTGTGCATAATTCAGGTTTCACCTGAATTATGCACTGCGGCGTGGACCTGAGGAGGGCTGAGCCGCAAGGGACCATTGGGGACCCCCGAAAACATGGGGTAAAAAGGTAGGCTGGCAAAGATACCAGCTTCGCCAGCCAACCCCAAGGAGGTCACCCACATGGTTACCAGACGAAAACAGCATAGCTCCCAAAGGCCCGTCCAACAAGGCCCAGCCGTGACGGCCTCGCGGCCCAATAAAATCGGGGCTTCGACGCCTTACCACTTCCGCGGCAGGAAGCCGACTCCCTACGGCGGCTTGCTGCCGGTGGTCGGGAGGGCGCTGATCTGAGAGCCTGGCTATGCGCTATGCATAAAATTTTATGCACTAGCCGTAACACACTGGAAACACGTCACTTCCGAGCGAGGTTTTGACGACGCGGATTCTGGGCGGGAAGGGAAACCGGACACGGAGAAGTCAAAAGGCCAGTTGCCGAGCTACCACCTCACGACGACCGCCAACCCGCTACGAACGCAGCCACACTCGCAAAGTGAATCTGTGCATAATTCAGGTTTCATGTTCTTTCAGCAGGAGGGTGCCGGTAACGAGGACATCCACAGCCAGCTTGAGTGCGGCCTCATCCAGTCCATCACCTTGAAATTGTGAGGCCATCGTGCTCGGTGTAGTTCGCAGGCCGGCTAGTTTAGAGAGACGTTTTGTCAATCCTTCACGGATGCCTTCGCTGAGATAGTGAACATCGGTATCGAGGCCAGCATATTCAAAAGGTAAAACAGCTAACGAAGCGTATGAGGGGTTCCGCGGAGAGGTGGTTGTCGATATGAAGTTGACGGTGAGGGGTATTAGGCCGAGGAGACCCGTTAGCAAGGCAGCCTGAATGGGTGTCTTGTGGTACCAGTGAGAAGACATAGAACCTAACCAGGATTTCCATTTTGGCCCTGGCACGGTCACAGTATACACCCGCGCTGCCCCGAATACCACGTCTTTTCGCGCTAAACCCTGCACATCAACTCCGCCGGCAGACGCCAGGGCTGGTTCATCCCCTCACGGACGTTGATTGAGCGGCCTGAACGGCGCTCCGACCGACACTGCTTCCTGCGAAAACACGAGAGGCAAGAAACGACCGTATAGCATGACGAAATCTGACATTTCCTGACATGTTATAGATCTGCGGGCGGGTTTTGGAATCAACTCAAGCACGTTTGCGCTACCATGTCGAATCAATGCGCCACTGCCTTGGTCTGCGCCGGTCTCCCTTGGCGGCTTCATAAATGTCCCAACTCTTCCGGACAAAAAGCATCGACAGACTGATCGAACAGTCTCAAGATCCCCGGCATCGTTTGAAGCGAGTGCTCGGCCCCTGGAGCTTGATCGGGCTCGGTATCGGCGCGGTGATCGGAACCGGTATTTTCGTTCTGACCGGCACCGCCGCCGCCGGCGAATCGGTCACGGTGCCCTCGATCATCAAGGCGCCCGTGCTCGATCTGATCCTGCACGGCGGCGATGCTGTTTCGACCTTCGGACGGCCCGGGGCGGGGCCGGGGATTGCGCTCTCCTTCTTGTTGACAGCGGTCGTGTGTGGTTTGGCCGCGCTGTGTTATGCCGAACTGGCGTCCATGATCCCGGTCGCCGGAAGCGCCTATACCTTTGCCTACGCCACGATGGGAGAACTCATTGCCTGGATTATCGGATGGGATTTGATCCTTGAATACGCCGTGTCCAACATGGCGGTCGCCGTGGGTTTTTCCGCTTATTTCAACGATGTGCTGGATAGTTTGTTCGGCCTTCGCCTGCCTGAAGCGCTGTCACGCCCTCCGATCGAGAGCGGGGAAATGACAGGCGCGATTTTCAATCTTCCGGCGTTTCTCGTACTGATGATTCTGACTGTGTTGCTCGTGCGAGGCATCCGCGAGAGTGCGAAGACAAACAACGCCATGGTGCTGATCAAGGTCGCGGCGATCTTGGTCTTCGTGTTCGGCGCGGCCCGCGCGGTCGACCCGGCCAACTACCAGCCTTTTCTGCCGAACGGTTTTCACCAGGATTTCCATTTTGACCCTGGCACGGGCACAGTATACACCACGCCGCTCCGAACAACACGTCTTTCCCAGGCTGAACACTGCGCATCACCGTCACCGGTAGCCGCCAGCGCCTCGTCCCACCGTTCACAGACGTTGATTGAGCGGGTTGAACCCCGCTCCGGCCGAGCCTGTTCCCTGCAAAACGGTTTTGAGCCAAAAGCTGTTGATCCTCGCCCGGTCAAGGCTACCCGCTCGGCAGCGGCAGCGCCCAGATCCTGTGTAGCATGTCAGCGAACAGCCGCCGGTTCAGATGCCCCTCCGCCAGCAGCAACCAGTAGTAGCGGGCATGCTTGACCAGCCGCCCACCGGTCTTCATCAGCCGGTGCTGCAAGCTCGTTAGCGACCAGCTTTTGATTCGCTGCGGCAACCCCAGCCGCCGCCAGAGATTACCCAGGTTGTAGGCCAGCACGCTGAGTTGCAGGCGGACTTCGTTGGCCCGGAAACGATGGCATGACAGCCGTGTCCAGTGTGTCGCCTGTTTGCCTTCTTTGATCCACTGCTCGGCCGTCCCGCGCTTGTTGTAGAAACGCACCACTGAGCGACTTGGCAAGCTCATGTTCGTGACGATGAAGCCAATGCGGGGAAACAGCTCACCCAGATGATGCTCGACCTTGGCGACAACCCGTCGCGCCTTCGACCAGCTCGCGGCCTGATAGCGAAAACTCTTGTAGCGCACCAAGGGCTTGCGGGAGGGCCTTCCCGGTGGACGAAACAAGATGTCTTCGATCTCCAACTCCAGGCTCCTATTGGCCGGAATGCGAATGGCGTATTGCACTCCGCGTTCCTCGGAAGACTCATAAATCTCCGGCTTAGCAAAGGCCGCATCGCCCCGGAAGGTGACCTGTTTGGCCGCAGCCTGTTGGCGCTCGATCTCCGGCAGCAGCAACTCGTTCCAGTCCTCAGCACTATGCACGTTGCCTGGACGCAGCTTCGCCGCCAGACAATCACCATGCTGGTTGAACAGCAATAGCGGGTGGTAGCAGACCGACTCGAAGTGCCCGTTGTAGGCACTGCCTTCCTGCTGTCCGTGAACCGGGCTCTCGGTCGAGTCCATGTCCAGCACAACGCGCTCGCAGTCGTCCGTCGTCTCAGCTTGCGCGACCAACTCGCGGTTCACCGCCATCAATCCCAGCAGATTCTCCTCACTCGCGAGCAGCCCTGTCTCGAAGCTCTGTAGCCGCGAGGTGAGCGCCCCGCCGCGATCCCAGTTCTTCTGCGAGCCGATCAAGCGAAAGGTCGGATCGGCGGATACTCGAACAGCGTCATTGAGGTCCTCGTAGCCGGCGAGTCGGCTGTAGACCGACTGCCGCAGCAGATCGGCCAGCGGGAACTTCTTGTTCAAGCCTTGTCGCGAGTCGCTGAGATGCTCCTCGATCAGCTTGCCGAGCCCGAGCCGTTCGTCCAACTCCCGAACCAGGATCAGCCCGCCGTCGGAAGTGACACGCGATCCTTGGAAATCGACTTTCAATAAGCCGTTGAAGCTTAGCTGGAACGGCTTGTTTTCTTTTTCACCCATTGGGTGTTGATCTCCTCAGCGCCTTGAGTGCTTTCCAACCCGCATCAATAAAGGCGTCCGAGGCCACCCGATGGTTAGCAGAATCGAAACTAAAGTGGAAATCCGGGTTTCAAGGGCTGCTAACCGGGGCCGCTATCGTTTTCTTCACCTACATTGGCTTCGATTCGGTTTCGACGGCGGCGGAAGAATGCAGCAACCCCCAGCGAGACCTTCCGATCGGCATCGTCGGCACGCTGGCTGCCTGCGCGGTCCTCTATGTTTCGGTGGCTCTGGTGCTGACCGGCATCGTGAACTGGAAGGAGCTCGGCAACGCCGCTCCCGTCGTGAACGCTCTGAAGTCATTAGGGTTCACGTCGATCCGGCAAATTGTCGGTGTCGGAGCCGTTGTCGGAATGATCTCTTCGCTGATGGTGTTCCAGTACGGGCAGGCACGCATCTGGTTCGCGATGTCGCGGGATGGGCTTCTGCCGCGCGCCTTTTCAGCCGTACACAAAAATTACAAGACACCTCACATCAGCACTTGGGTCGCCGGGCTATTCGTCGGCATCCCGGCCGGTGTCTGGGACATCGGGACGTTTGCCGACCTGGCCAGTATCGGCACGCTGTTCGCCTTCGCGGTGGTCTCCGCGGGTGTGATCATTCTGCGCAAGACACAGCCGGACCGCAAGCGCGGTTTCCGCGTTCCCTGGGTTCCCGCCGTTCCGCTGGCCGCGATCGCGGCGTGCTTTCTTCTGATGCTCGGATTGCCGCTCGAGACCTGGATTCGCTTCGTCGTATGGCTAGCCGTGGGGCTTGTGATCTACTGGCTTTACGGCCGTAAGCACAGCGAATTTGCCGGCAACTGAGCGCCGTCAATCCGCGGATTTGGCTGGCCCGTATTTCTCACCAGGTGGCCAGGCTCCGCCGGGAGGGCTGCTTCAGGCTTGCTTCTCTATCCGTTGGAGAAGGTGGCGGATTCCTTTTCGAAAAGCTTCGGGCCGCACGATCAAGCTGATGACCAAGTACCCGCCCTCCGCGAAATCAAACAAGCGTCCCGGGTGAACGTAGACCCCGTCCTGTTCGAGCAGCTCAACCGCCCATTCCTCGTCACTACGGATATTGGGAATCCGCAATACCGCATACCAGCCGGCTTCCGCCTGCAAGCGGCTGCAGGGGGAGCCCTCTTTGGCGAGGCATGAATCAAGGAATCTCAGATTTTGGCGGATGCGCTCCAAGATCCGCCCCTGAATCGGCTTGGCCAGTTTCAATAACCGGGAAGCTGCCTGCTGGACCGGCGTACCGACGGAAAGGTAGGTGTCCGCGATGACTTCGGCTCGTTCCAACGCCGCCGAAACCATCTCCGGCGGCCCGTTGGCAACGATCCAGCCAAGCTTCATTTGGGGCGCCGCGGCAATCTTCGACAAGCCGTTTAAGGTGAAGGTGAGACAGTCATCAACCGCGGCAAGGCTCGGCGCACGCTCCTGAAGCTCTTCACTCGGGGGATGCGAAACACCGCGTTCCGCACCCGCGGCTCCCAAGACGCCCGAACCTGCTTGATCTTCGACCGTGCCGTGCGCTTCCCCTGGCTGTTCACGCTTCCACACGTAATCAGCGAATACCTCATCCGCAATGATCGCCAGCCCGCGGGCACGTGCCAGCTCGATCAGCCCGGAAAGCTCCCGGGCGCTCAGCAAAGATCCCGTCGGATTGTTCGGAGAGACGATCACAATGGCCCGGCTGCGGGAAGTGATCGCGGCGGCCAGCGCGTCCAAATCGAGTTGCCAGCCATGGTCATAGAGCAGAGGGTAGCGGACCAATTGCACGTCGTTGATGTCCGCCAGCAGGTCGAGCAAGGGATAACTCGGAACGGGCGACAGGATCTCGTCCCCTGGATCCGCCAGCAGCCGAAACAGGTGGGAGTAGCCTTCACTGCTGCCCGTAGTCAGCCAAACGCGCTTGGAGGGGACCGCGACACCTCGTTCGGCGTAATACTCGGCGACAGCCTGGCACGCCGCCGGAAGGCCGAGAGCGTGGGGCGCGTAGGTTGACGCCGCGGAGTCAGCGAGGGCCTGTTGAATCGCCCGGTAATCGTATTCGAAACCCGCGACAGTGGGGTTTGACTCGGTAAGATCCAGGACAGGTATACCCTGCCGCTTGCACGTTTCCAGCGCTGCGGCAAGGCGGTTCGGCGTCGTGTTCCAGCGGGTTCGTTTAGAGAACAAAGCAGTTTTTGGCGCCGGGGCGGGCATCAGGCTCCTTGGCGGTTTCAGCCACAATTCAACTGGCTGATAAAGGACAATTTCGGCGTTGCACAGTCTTGCTCCGCTGGTGTAGTCGTGGTAAAGTCCGCGACATGCCCACGCTTTTCTATCGCTATGTAGGTGAACAGGAAAAGGACTTCATTGAGAAGAACGCGATGATCAAGTCGAAATTTAGTCGCGGCACGTATTTCACCACGAACCGCTATAGTAGCGCCGCGGAAGCGCAACAGGAACTCGCCCTCAGTCGTCCACCAGAGTACCGGATTGGGCCGATACCCGCGGACGAGATGCCAGACCTCGACAAAGTTCCCCTCCAACCGGCAGGGCTGTATAAGAGGCAGTCTGGAGGCGGTGTTGAGGGTGCAACCACTCACCCCGTATATCTTTACAGTGTCGAACGACTGCGCTGAGCTAGGGAGGGCAGGCATGGCCTGGGAAGATTGGAACGACGCAGAAACAGCAGCGACATGGAACGAAATCCTCGATGTGCTGGAAGACGAGGCCCGACGCTTTGCTACAAGCCGGGAAGAAGAACTCAAATTCTTCGTGACTGCAGGCCGTTGGGACGAACCGGATGTTGAAGTCCGCTGGACTGATGGAGACCTTCAGCGAAACGTACACTTGATGGCTAATGGCAAGACGTGGCCGCTAGAGGTCGAATACTCCGCGGGTGTCTGGCTCGATTTTGATGAATCCAGTGGTCGCAAGCGGATCTGGGACAGCAAAGTTGTCTCGACCCGCCGAGTCGAGAACGTCGAGGAGTTGCGCCGGCATATTGGGGCGGATCTGGAAGGGGCGTTTCGTGTTGCTTCGGTTCTTAGCCTGTCAGAAAAGCTAGGTGTTTCTAGTTTTGGGGCCGGTGCCGACTGACGAGGTCACCTCTCTCGCCCCAGTACGGGACCACGCCGACATCGGCATGTCGCTTCCCGGAACCTTCGAAGAAGCCCAAGGCTCCTGTCTGCGTCGACGGACGCCTCCTCACAACCCTCAAAGGCAACCACATTTCGATGCATTCCAGAGTTTGACCGTCCCGATTTGGTTGAGTTTGATCAGGACGGAATTGGCGAGCCCGCCGGCCATGCCCTTCTTGAATAGCTCGGTTAAGGTCATTTCGGGCCTCGAGTAAAAGAATCGCCCATTGCTCGAGTGAATCGGTCAGATAAACTGAAAGGAGCTGCCCCTAGGAGGTGGAACTGATGCGCCCACTGGTACTTCTTCTCTTTATGATTACTGTTTCGCTAGCTGCGCAACAGAGTGATTCCGAGGCTCGGAACGAGCAGGACAGCCAGAGCGGCGCGCAGCAGGCGGAAGAAGCGCCGCCGCCCCCCGGTCCCAGCATCCGCGAACAGAACGGCGTCATCGTCATCGGCAGCTCGACTGGTTCCGCGCGGCCCGCACCGCCCGCGGAGCCGGCGCAGCCGGACGAACCTGCCGAAGCAACTGCACCCGAACAGGACGCCGCGCAAGCAGAAGAGCCAGCCGCGGGCCAAGCAGCCGGCTCCGAGCCGGCTCCGCCCGCTCCTCGGACTCCGACCCGAACGAATCAGCGCATCCAGGTTTTTAACATCAGCGGCAACGCTGTCGAGATTACGATTGTCGGCAATGAAACTACATCCGCTACAGGACAGCAAAAGACACAGACCCTAAGCTCCATCAGTAAACGCGATGTCCCCTACCTTTCCGAGAGCGAGGAGATCCTCAGCCAGACCGGGACCGAGAAGACGGTCGAGCGGCGGACACAGCGCTACGACGCCAGCGGCAATCCCACTCAACAGGAACTCGTTCGGGAAGAAGTAAGGACACTGCCGGACGGTACGATTGTGACGACGGCCACCACCTTTGTCGAGAACATCAACGGCCGCATGGAAGAGGTTGAGCGGACGGTCAGCCGGGAGAAAAATTCGGGCGACCGGACCCAGCGAACGACCACCTCGGAGAGACCGTCGATCAACGGCGGCTTTCAGATATATACACGGGAGGAATCCGTCGAGACTCGGCAGGGGGACGCCTCCGCCCGAATCGAGACTGTTCGCCAGGTCGACAACGGAGGCGGCCGGCTGGTCGAATCCGGGCGGGAAGAGACGGTGATGAGTCAGTCGGGCAACACGGCGACGACCGAAAAGATCGTCTGGGAGCGCGACGCGCTCAGTTCGAAAATGGTGCAAGCTTCGAAAACCGTGGGGACACTGGTAACTCAAGCTGACGGATCGTCGACAGAGACAGTCGAGACCTATAGCCACTCTCTCGGCGACGGCTCGGGGCGTTTCTTGAATTCCACGCAGCCTGAACTGGTTCGGACGGTCACCCGCGAGACCACGATTGGCTCCAGCGGGGAGACGATCGAGACAACTCATACACAAAGCCGAAACCCGGCCGCCCCAACGGAGATGGCGCCGACGCGGATGCAGCAGAAAGTCCAGCGTCCAGGCGCGGATGGTGAAACGATCGAAACCCACGTATACGAACAAACCGTCAACGGCCGCTTGCGGCCGACTCAGACGATCGTGGAACAGGTCCAGAAGTAGGTTCCCTCGAATCGGCGAAGGGCCGTCGAATCGATTTGCTCTCGCGGGGGGTGCCCGTATACTAGTGAAGTGTTCTCGCGAATCCCCGCGCCATCGAGTTGCCGCCAAGGCGCCGCCGGCGTGAGACAGCCGCGAGTTGAGCGTCTTCCCCCGTGGAGTTTCCGCGGCGTCTTGATCCAGGCGATTGCGGCTCTGTTACCCCTAGCTTGCTGGGCACAAACACCCTCGGGCCGCATCGCCGGGCGAGTTCTCGACCCCTCGGGCGCCGTCGTAGCCAACGCGCGGGTCGAGGCCTTGCGGATTGAAACAGCGCGCGGTCACCAGACGGTCTCGGACCTGCGGGGTGAATACCGTTTCGCGGTCCTCCCGGTTGGGACCTATCAGATCACCGCCACCGCGCCGGGCTTCAAGGGAAAGCCGCGGCGCTTGCGGCTCGAAGTGGGCCGGCGTTTGAGAGTTGATCTCGGCGTCTTGCTGGAAACTGAGGACGCCGTGATCGAAGTCACTGACTCGACGCCATTGTTGGAACCCGAGAACGCCGCGGTCGGTTCCGTCATCGGGCGCGAGACGATCGCGAACCTCCCTTTGAATGAGCGGCAGTTTTTGCAACTCGCCCTGCTGTCGGCCGGCACGCTGCCGGCGGCCCAGGGCTCTGAGCTGTCTCGCCAAAACAACAGCGGTCTGCACATCAACGGCGCCCGGGAATCTTCGAACAATTTTCTTCTCGATGGAGTCGACAACAACGACCTCTATATCAACCGCCTGGTTGTCAGTCCACCGCTGGATTCCGTGCGCGAATTTCGCCTCCATGCGTCGAATTACCAGGCCGAGTATGGCCGCGGCGGCGGGGCGCAAATCAACGTGGTGAGCCGCTCGGGCACGAACCAACTGCATGGGTCGTTCTACGAATACCTCCGCAACGACTCGCTCGACGCAAAGAACTTCTTCGACCTGCCCGAAGAGCGGATTCCGCAATTCCAGCGCAACCAATTCGGCGGGTCGATCGGCGGGCCGCTTCTCCGTGACAAGAGCTTCTTTTTCGCTGGTTTCGAGGGGACGAGAATTCGAGACGGCGTCACGAAGACCGCGCGCGTGCCCACTCCCGCCCAGCGGCGGGGAGATTTTTCGGGATCGCCGGCGCCGCTCATCGACCCCTTCACGCAGCAGCCGTTTCCCGATAATCGCATTCCCGCCGAGCGCATCGACCCGGCTGGCGCGGCGATCGCCTCGCGATGGCCCGATCCGAACCGCGCGGGTCCCGGGCAGAATCTGGTCACCTCTCCAGTAGGAGACGCCCTGGTCAATCAAATCTACGGACGCGCGGATCACTATTTTTCGCCTCGGGACGCCTTTTATCTGCGCTACAACTTAAGCCACGATCGCAGCCTGGAGCCCTTCAATGACGGCGTGACGAACGTCCCGGGCTTTGGCAGTTTTGTCTTGAATCGCGGTCAGAATCTGGTCGTCTCGGAAACGCACGTTTTTGGCCCGGCGACGATCTGGGAGGCGCGCTTCGGATTCAATCGCCTTCGCCGCGAGGTGGTCCAGCAAAACGCTGGCAATGACATTGCGGCCGAGCTGGGAATACCGGGGTTGTCGAGTGATCCGAGATTTGTCGGGTTCCCGGGGATTAGCGTTGGCGGTGTTGACAACCTTTCCGACAACACGGCTCTGCCGATACTTCGCGAAGACAATACGTTCCATGTGCTGCAGAACGTCACTCAAGTTCGGGGGCGGCACACGTTCAAGTGGGGGGGCGAGTTCCGGTATTTTTCAAACGAGGGAATCCAGGGTTTTTTCCCGCGCGGGCAGTTCAATTTTTTAGGCGCGTTTACGCAGAACCCGGTCGGAGATCTGCTGTTGGGCTTCCCCACGTTTACGATTCAGACGGTGATCGACAACCCTTTTAGGCAAAGGGCTTCTTCCTGGAATGGATATATTCAAGATGACTGGCGGATCACCCCGCGGCTCACGATGAACCTGGGCCTGCGCTATGAGTGGAATCAGCCCGCGACGGATGCGAACGACCGCTTCACCACGTTCGATTTCGGGAGCCAGGAATTGGTGCGGGCCGGGACCGGCGGCATCCCGCGAGCGGGATTCGGAACCGACGGAAACAACTTCGCTCCGCGCTTTGGACTGAGCTGGAGTCCGCGCGCGGCGAACGACCTCGTCCTGCGGGGCGGCTACGGTATCTTCCACGACTCCACGATTCTGGAGGCGAACTCGGGTTTGTACTTCAACCCGCCCTTCTTTGAGCTGCGCCTATTCTTTCCCTCGCAAGAGCGCCTGCTGACGCTGCGTGACCCGTTTCCAACTGGGGCTGGGTTCTCTCCCCCTCCCACGGCCTTTGCCATGCATCCCAGCTACCGCACGCCGTACCTGCAGCACTGGAATGCATCGGTTGAGAAAACGCTACCTGGGCGACTGGTGGTTCGTGCCGCCTATGTCGGCTCGAAGGGTACGAAGTTGCTTCGCCAGCGAGACATCAATCAGCCCGCGCCGGGTGCGGGACCCACTTTCTTCCGGCAGCCGATAGCGGGTTTCGCGAACGTGATTCTTTTCGAGTCAGCCGCCGCATCCGTGTATCACTCAGGGCAGTTTTCACTGGAGCGCCGTTTCTCGACAGGATTAACTTTCTCGGCCGGCTATACGCTCTCCAAATCGATCGACGACAACTCGGCGTTCCTGGCGACTGACGGTGACCCGAGTTTTCCGCAAAACAGTCATGATTTGCGTGCCGAGCGGGGCCTGTCCGCTTTTGATCAGCGCCAGCGGTTCGTATTCACCGTGAGCTACTCTCTGCCATTTCGCCAAAACGTCCTCGTTCGTGACTGGCAGCTCTACGCGATCGGTGCGTTTCAGTCGGGTACTCCTTTTACTCCGCGGTTGAGCTTCGATAACAGCAACACGGGCAACACCGGAGCCATTGCGGGTTCCGACCGTCCCGACGTGGTAGGCGACCCCGGCGGCGGGACCTCTACCCCGGAGCGATTTTTCAACACCGCTGCTTTCGCCACCGCCGCACCCGAAAGGTTCGGCAACGCTGGACGCAACATCCTCACCGGCCCAGGTCTTGCGACCCTGGACGTCGCCGTGGTCCGCACCTTTCGCTTCAGCGAGGCGGTAGCGGTCGATTTCCGCACCGAGGCTTTCAACTTGGCCAACCGCCCGAACTTCGATTTGCCCAATCGGATTTCCGACCAGCCTGGGTTCGGGAGTATTCCTTCGGCGCGGTCCGCGCGGCAGATTCAGTTTGGCTTGCGGCTGCGGTACTAGGCTCGGGCTGCCTCAATCTGTCGTAGGTGCCTGCCCCAGTCGAGCGAGTTCTAGCGCCAAACGGGCCGCTGCAGGACCTCGAAGTGGTGATCGAAGGTCCAAACCGGCAGGCCGAGCCGGTCGCTTAGAGCAGCGGTTACGGCATCGAATACGGTGAGATTCTGGTCTAGAAACAGGTCCAGCAGTCGCAAGGCGCCACGGTAGTCGTTTGCATCGGGATTTATCAGAGCCCCGGTTGCCCTTATTCCTTCAAGCCAGGCGTGAGCGTAGCGGTTGCCAAGCCGATGCAGAATCAGCGTGTACGTTTCGGCAAGCACCGGGAAGGAGATGACAATCTGTCTTGCCTGTTTGTTGAGTTGATCTAGCTGTTGAGATGCAAGATCATGGTACTGGTCGGAAGTATCACTTAGGGCGTAGAGTGGCCCTGTATCAGCCAATACGGCATGCCTCATCGTTGCTAGCGGTTACGCTTCGAACGAACTGCCTCAGAGAAGTATCGATCGTGGCTTTGGCTTACGTCTGTCAGGCCGCTGCCTTCGCTAGCCGGAGTTACTCTGAATGCGGACGGGCGCTTAACGTAACCCCGTTCGGCCAAGTAGTCTCTAAGCGCAGTCTGAAGAACGGCGGTTACACTGGGCGCAACCTCTTGGTCCTGGACATAATTGTCCAGCGATTCCTCAAGCTCGTCTGAAACACTGACGGTGACTCTCTTCACAACTGAAGTATAGCATCAATTGATGCGAATGATGAATTTGATGCAGCTACTACTGCAGCTCGGTCTCGACCTGCTGCAAGTCGTCGACAAGCTGTTGCGCTCGCTGGCGCAGGCGCCTCACTTGGGCGGCGATGGCTCGCAGGCGCTGTTCGGCTGCTCCAGCCGTCCCAGGGGGAGAGGCTTGCGGCGAGGCTGGGATTTCCCCGGCAGTTGAGCCGCTAGCCCCCGCTAGCGAGGCCAGCACCACTTCGCCCCCGCTGAGTTTACTCAGCGCCTGTTCAAATGTGTCCTCGTAGATCAGGCGGTTCCCCATCGCCAGTACCACCTTTTTGAGCTGCGGCATGCGAGCGGTATCGGCTTGAATGTAAATGGATTCAACGTAGAGAAAGCTCTCGCCCACCGGCAGGGCGATGATGTCGCCGCGCAGCACGCGCGAGCCTTGCTGGTTCCACAGCGACAGGTCTTTAGAGATGTTCTGGTCCTGGTTGATGCGCGACTCGATCTGATTGGGGCCGAACACCAACTGCTGCTTGGAGAGCTGGAAGAAGATCAGCTCTCCGAGCTTGTC
Organism: Bryobacterales bacterium; assembly: GCA_965226185.1. Classification (GTDB taxonomy): domain Bacteria; phylum Acidobacteriota; class Terriglobia; order Bryobacterales; family UBA6623; genus CBDCYS01. The sequence goes on along the minus strand of CBDDCT010000006.1, from coordinate 533,098 downwards.
GCCGTCGCAGCGGGCCGCCATCCAACCGATCAGATTGTCCTTGGCGCGCGGGGCGAACGGCAGCATCAGCAGGAACTCGGGCTCGGTTTCACCGGGCAGCGTAGCCACGATGTAGGTCGGTTTCATGGGCGCCTCCAGGCCGGTGTCGCCGGAGAGATTCTTGGCCACTTCCCATACATCTTCCTTGTTGTAGAAGACTTCCGGGTCACGCATGTGGAAGGTTCGATAGATATCCGCTTGAATGTCGAACATCAGGGTGGGGTAACGAACGTGCTGCCGGGGGGAGGCGGGCATCTCGGACTTGTCTTTGAATAGGTCCGGGAACAGGTTCCGATAAGCCTGGATGATCGGGTCTGTTTCCTCAAACACATAAATGGTCGTTGTGCCGTCGTAAGCGTCAATCGTAGCCTTCACCGAGTTGCGCACGTAATTGACGCTTCTGCCGAACGAAGGAACATTCAACGACACCGAGTAGGGGTGCACGTTTGAGGTCGTGTAGCCGTCGATAATCCAGATCAGCCGCCCCTCGTCGGTGATGACAAGGTAGGGATCAGGTTCCCATTGGATAAAGCCGGCCAGGTGAGAGAGGCGCTCGCCGACGTTGCGGTAGATCATCATGCGGCTGTTCTCGTTCATGTTGCCGGTGAGCAAGATGTTGTAGTCGGTTCTGGCAATCGACGCCATCAATCGCAGCCACAAGGAGTTGATGGGGAATCCGCCCTGCCCTTCATAGCTGGAGGTAATGTTCTGGTCACCGGAAGGGTAGTCGAATTCCTTCTGATTGGTGGTCACGAAAACCGGGTCATGGGTGGCTTCGCCGTAGTATATCTCCGGGCGAACCAGTTTGATGTCGGGGATCTTGACGTCTGGCGGGGCGTCTTGGATCAGCAGAACCGGCAAGCCGTCCGGGGTGGTGCGATTCACCTCCGCCATCACGACGCCGTAGCCGTGCGTGTAAACAAAATGGGGGTTGATCCAACTGGCGCGCGCCTCCACCGGAAGCTGAGTGACGTCAATCTCTCGAGGCGACAACAGGACCTGTTTGATCTTGCCGTCGATGATGTAGCGGTCGATATCGACGTCGGGGAAACGATAGTAGAGGCGAAGGGCTTGGATCTGCGTGATCGTATCGGAATAGGCCCGCGAGTCCCAAAGCCGGATGTTGTCGACCAAGGTCGCGTGAGCATTGACGTCGAGATGCTCCTGCTGCGCGCCGCCGAATGCCCTTTCGCTGGATCGCCGCGTGATGCCGAACGCCTCGCTGGTTGCCTCGATGTGCCGCTCAATATACGGCTTTTCAAGCGCCAGCTCATTGGGGCGAACGTAGAGCGACCGGACCACACCCGGAACAACCGCGTTGGCAATCAGCGACGCGGCCAAAACTCCGGCCCCGATCTTCCATCGTGACATCGACACCAGCACGATCGCGCTCAAGGCCGCCGCGACGACCACCCAGCGGAGCGGAATAGCGACACTTTCGTCCAGGTAGTCGACGCCTGTCATGAAGGCGTGCTGGTTCATCAGGAGGGTGTATTGTCCCAGGAAGAACCAGGCCGCCAGGCCCGCCAGGCCCACGCAGGCGAGGGTGCGAACGAAGCTGGTCTGCGTAGCGCCGGGCAGCAACAGAGGTGTCGGACCGGGATCAAACTCCTCAATCGAGCCGCCATCGGCACGGAACTTCTTGATCTTGTCGAAGATCTGCCAGCCGCGCCCCGCCGCCCAAAACACCAGAGTGCAAAACACCGCTGTCGCAAACAAGAATCTCAACAGCAAAGAGAAAAAGGGGAGATTGAAAAGGTAAAAAGGCAGATGCCTGCCGAAGACCGGGTCCTGCCAAGCATCGGCCGGCGTCTCCACGCCCTGTCCGCCGACGAAGGCCATCACCGTCCAAGAATCAACGGAGGAGCCGATAAAGACGACCGCCAGCACCAGCAAGGCAACCGGGACGAGCCTGGTGTAGATGGGGTAGCGGTTAAACGGAGCGCCGGAAAAGGCCGCGCCACGACTGTGCGCCCAGATCAGCGCAACCCAGGCGAGCAGGGATGCCGCCACGGCCGGCATGAAGCGGTAGAACAGCATGGTCAGCCAGGTCTGAAGCTGGCCCAGCTCACTCCACCAGTGGTACTCAATCGCGAATTCGGCGCCCGTGCGAGATCCCAGCAGAAGGATCAGCACGATACCAGCCAGAATGGAAAGTCGAATCTGTAAAGGGGTCATAGTTTCGGCACTGTGATGAGGTTGCGTTGCGAGGCGGATGTTCGCGCCTCAAGGTCGGAGTCTATTGTACATGCCTGGAGCGCGTGACGCTAGTCTTCCAGTCCCTCGGCCGCCACTTCGAAGTTGGCTCCGACGAGATACATGGAAATCACCCAAGGGGTAGCCGGCGGCCTGGCGAAGCGCTCCAAAGGAGACAGCGTCCACCTCGGGAGTTTGCCGCCGCCGGTTCGCAACGCCATCGAGTAAGAGCCGGCGTGAAGCGTCGCGGTGTATCTTCTTCCCCGTGCGATGAAGTCGACGGACCTGTCCGTTTGCCCCTGATTCTTCTCGAAGCTAAGCTGGGGCCTTGGCAGGGGTCCCGCGTCAAGCGCGAAGGGCAGGGTCAGTAGCACAGCGGCTGTCGCCGCCGTTGGTTTCGTCATGTTCTCAGCTCCGTCGATATTGAGGCTCGCATGCAGAAAATATCCATGCGCGTTTGCGCCAATATTGTACCGCTCGTTGTTCAGAACGGCAATTCCAGGATGCGCGTCTGCTTACCCTTTACGCCTGCGGGCAGCCCGCCCCATGCCTCAGGCCCCGCTGCCGAGCGAGGCGCCGCATGCAGAACCGGAAAATGGAACGCGAACGAACTGTTTCTTGAGTCTTGCGCTCGGAGTGTGATACCGTACGCGCACTCAAGCAAGGTAGAAGACCCGGCCGCGTCTGTCTGGAAGTTCCATGAAACTCGTCATCCACCCACCCGTTGATCCCGCCCGTCTCGAAAAAATCCGGTCCGCTGCCGGACGCATGACCGTCGTCAATGCCGCCGGCGAAGCGCAAGCGCTCGAGGAAGTCGCCGATGCGGATGCTTTCGTCGGCAAGATGACGCCCGCCTTGCTGGCCGCGGAGACGCAGCTTCGCTGGGTGCAGTCGATGACCGCCAGCCTCGAGCATTACGTGTTCCCCGAACTCATCGCGCATTCTTGCCAGTTGACGAACATGCGGGGACTTTTCTCCGACATCATCGCCGACCACGTGTTTGGGTACATCCTGTGTTTCGCGCGCAACTTTCACCGCTACATCCGCAACCAGGCCGAGCACCGTTGGGAGCCGATTGGCGGCGAGTCCGGGCGCCCCGCCTTCGCGGCTGGTCCGGGGACCGTCAATAGCATCGACCGCTCGCACTTGCATCTGTCGGACCAGACGCTGGGCGTGGTTGGCATGGGCAATATCGGGGCCGAAGTAGCGAAGCGCGGCCTGGCGTTCGGCATGCGAGTGCTCGCTGTTGATCCCGTCGAAAAGCAGCCGCCGGAAGGCGTCGAGGCTGTGTGGCACCCGGCGCGGCTCCCCGATCTTTTGTTCGCGAGCGACTTCGTCGTGATTGCCGCCCCCCACACGCCGAAGACCGCCAAGCTCTTCCGCAAACCCCAGTTCGAGGAAATGAAGAAGACGGGATACTTGATCAACATCGGCCGGGGAGTGATCGTTGATCTCGCTGATCTGACCGAGGCCCTGCAACAGGGCGAGATCGCCGGGGCCGGGCTGGATGTTTTTGAAGAAGAACCGCTGCCAGACGATCATCCTCTGTGGGGCATGGAAAACGTCATCATTACGCCGCACGTCGCGGGACATTCGCCGCGCATCGCCGAGCGGCACCTGGGCGTTCTTCTGGACAACGTTCGGCGCTTCGCCTGGGGCGAGTCGCTGCGCAATGTGGTGAACAAGGCGCGCTGGTTTTAACTGCGTGGTCTAGCGTGTTGCGTTGACGATTTCTGTCTCGATCAATGTCACGAACGGCGGCGCCTCATTCCGCGGTGCCGCGATTCATTGCTATCCTGCCACTTTACGGAGATCCGCCCGATGAAGCGATTCCCGAGTTTTCCCATCGTCATGGCATTGCCAGTCGCTACGGCGCTGACGGTTTGGGCGGTTTGGTTTGCGGCGGTTTCAGAGGCCCGGGCCCAGCAGGCCGGCGGGGCTTCCGTCATCAGCGCACGGTCGACTTACGACCAGGAGTACATGTCGAAGTTCACCTGGCAGCCGGGGGGCGTTCGCGAGGAGGAGATGTGGCAAGTGCTGCTCCTTTTCGGCGCCACTGATCAGGAGGCAACTTCTTGGGACGGCAGTCTGCGGGTGACAGCCGGCGAGACGCTCGGCATGTCTGGTTACCGCTTCGAGCCGCCCGACCGCATACTGCCCGAAGGCGGCTGGCGGATCAGGACGCAAGATGTGCGGATTCTGACCGCTTCTCCCCTGGCCGGGCATGGGACGCCTTCCACGGAAAACGCCATCTTGCCGAAGGGTCTGCTCATTCGCGGCAGGGGCAGCTCGGCGACGAAGGTTGCGGTCGAGACCGTGCGGGGCAAGTTCAGCTTTTCTCCCATGGCGATGAAGTTCGGCGAGTGGGACAAGCACTTGCGAGGCGGGGCGCTGGCCGGGCGCATTCCTCCGGCGACCGATCTTTCTGGAACCGAGCTTCGCCAGCACGACTCGCCCGCCCTGGCGGCCGGCGGCGACGGCACGCTATGGGCCACCTGGTACAGCTATCACGACCGCCGCGAAGAACTGAACTTGCGCCGCTACAAAGACGGCCAATGGACGCGGCTCATCCCCGTGGGGCGCGCGTCGGAAGACTTGTGGCGTCCGCAAACCGCCGTCGACGCGGGCGGGAAGCCGTGGCTCATTTGGTCCCAGCGGCCCGCAACTGATGGCCCTGGCAACTGGGATATCTACGCCATGGCCTGGGAGGACAACGAGTGGGGAGCGCTGCACCGGCTCTCCGGCAATCCCCTGCCCGACATCGAGCCGCACGTCGCTCGCGGAGCCGACGGCGTAATCTACGTCGTCTGGCAGGCAATGGTCGGACGCCATTCTCAGATTCACCTCAAGTATCTCAAGGACGGCAAATGGTCCCAGACGATTTCGGTGACCAATTCCGGGAGCAACAATTGGGAACCGGCGGTCGCGGTCGGCGGCAACGGCACGGTTTGGGTGGCGTGGGACCGCTACGCGTCGAATTACGATGTCTACCTGCGAAGCTACTCCCCCGAAGCGGGGCTCTCGCCCGAGCAAAAAGTCGCCTCGACCGAGCGCTTTGAAGCCCACGTCAGTCTCGCGGTCGACAAGAGGAACCGTCCCTGGGTTGCCTGGGAAACGAGCGGTGTGAATTGGGGCAAGGATGTCGGCGCCGCACTGGGCGAGAACGTCCCCGGCACGCCGCTGGGAACCGCCCGCCGAATCGAAGTGGCCGTTCTCGACGGCGGCGAATGGAAGACACCCGCTGCATTTTCCCCCAAAGACCCGCTGGCGCTCGGTGCGACCGGTGAAAGCAAGCCGCAGTTGTTCTTCGACCCCGACGGCAATCCCTGGATGTCTTTCAAGCGGCGCTACAGCCGGCTCGCCTACCGCCCGAGCATCTATTGGGAATCGTTTCTCACGCGTCTGGACGGAGACCGCTGGACCGGCCCGATCGTGCTGCCGTTGAGCTGGGCGCGCAAGAGCACCCGCATGGGACTGGCCGCGGCCAACGGCCGGTTATGGGCTTTTTGGCCGAACGAAAACCGCTACTGGGCCTTCGCCAGCCGGCCTCTGCTCAACCGCGTGGTGGCCGGCTCCATCACCTTGCCAGGTCCCGGCCGCGAGCCGCGCCTCAACCCCTATCGCCCGCCGCTCGTCGAAGCGCCGGAAGTCCATCCCAACGAAGAGCAGGACGTGCGAGCGATTCGCAACCACCGCGTGAGCCTCGGCGGCGAGCAGCTCCAAATCGTGCGCGGCGACCTGCACCGCCATACCGAACTCTCGCAAGACGTCGGCGGGATGGACGACGGATCGCTGCCCGAGTTCTACCGTTACATGATCGACGCGGCGGCGATGGACTTCGGCGCATCGACTGATCATCAGGCCGGCGGCACCGCCTATTGGAACTTCATCACGCAAAAGATGGCCGACATGTACCACTTCCCCGAGCGTTTCTCGACGCTCTACGCCTACGAACGGAACCTGGGGAATCCTTTCGGCCACCGCAACATGATCTACACTCACCGCAACTATCCCATCGTGCCCTTCTACCAGCGAATCGACCCGCGCTTCATGTTGCCTGACAGTCCCGACGGCGAGCTGCTGACGTTCAACAGCATGAGCTTCGGCAGTGGCATCCGCAACGACACGAAATTGCTCTACGACATCGTCAAGAAAACCGGCGGCTTGGCCATCCCGCACACATCAGGAACCGACAGCATGGGAACCGACTGGGCTGACAACGACCCGGAAGTCGATGCGGTCGTCGAGATCTATCAAGGCGCCCGCCAAAGCTACGAACACAAAAACGCCCCGCGCGGCATTCAAGACGGCGAAGAAGAGGACGCGCTAGGCGGCTGGCAAGAACCCGGTGTTGTCTGGAACGCCTGGGGTAAGGGTTATCGCATCGGCGTCATCGCCAGCTCGGACCATTATTCGACGCACATTTCCTACGCCATGGTCTACACGCCCAGCAAAAGCCGTCTCGATATTTTCGATTCCATCAAGAAGCGCCGGACCTACGGCGCGACCGACAACATCGTGCTGGAGTTTTGGCTCGGCGATCATTTCATGGGAGATGACTTCACGGCCTCGGGCAAACAGCGCGTCCGCGTCAGGGTTCAGGGCACGGATGACATTGCCGCCGTCCATTTGATTCGGGACGCCAACTACATCTACAAGATCTCGCCCGGCAAGCGCCAAGCCGAGTTTGAGTATGTGGACAATACGGCGGGTCCGGGCGATCACTGGTACTACGTCCGGGTCGAACAGACCGACGGCGAGCTGGCCTGGTCGAGTCCGATTTGGGTGAGGTACCGGTGAATGGATGCACAAGCTGGACGATCTTCTTATTAAAGCGGCGCGCGGCCATCTGAACATCGCTGGCTGGGTTTTCCTCGTCTGCTCGCATGCGTCGTTCTGCCCGCGCGACAAACTCGGGCACTGCTGTGTGTGGACGCACTGGCTAGGCAACGCCGTCCGTCAAACGAGATCGTCGAGGGTTAGCCGGAAGTCGAATTGAGACAAAAAGAACTCGGTGACTTCCCTCAGCCCTGAATTCCCATAACTGTAAATCTTGCGCGGATACGGGTCCACGAGCCAGATGTGCTGGACCCCCCATCGGTGGTACTCATCCAGCTTCTGAACAATCTCCGTGTAACGGTCATCGCGGGAGACGATTTCGATCACTATGAGCGGCGCATTGGAGGGTGCCTCGGCAACCGGCGCTTTACCCGCAAAGACAGCAACATCCGCGACGCGAAACTGTCCCTCGGCCAGCTTGAAGCGCAGCTCGGGTCTTGCGTACAAGGGATGGGATTTCCGCAGGTCATAGAAAAACTCAATCAATCGCCCTTGAGTTGTGCTGTGCTGATTTCCGCCTACATTCCGCTCCCCGATCTCGCCGTCAACGAACTCGCAGTCCGCCCCATCGAAGCTCGTTCGCAGATATTCCTCAACCGAAACCTGCGTCTGGGTTGCCACTCTAGGTCGAGGGTAGCACGGGTGGGCGGAATTGTCACAATGAAAGCCAAATCGCGGACCGTGCGGCTCTGGGTGGATTGGCCGCTGCGGATCGGCCTGCTTTACTCGCCGCCCTCCAGCAAGTGATACATCCGGCGAACCTCGAGTTCGCGCATTTCGGGCCGATCGAACTGGAAGGCCGCGAATTCCTCGTAGCCCGACAAATCCAGCTTCGCGAGCGCCTCTTCCGTGACGCCAGCGCCGATTCCTGGTACTCCGGGCTGCCGATCGCCGCTGCGGATGCGGTCAGCGGCTGGATTGCACTACTCGAGCTGGCGCGGCTGGTTCGCCAGCGAGGCGCACACGATCTCTTCGTCGTTTCGAGCGAAGATGCTACGCCCCGCATACGCCGGGTGGGACCAATTCACGGCTCCAAGCTCGCGGCGGGCGCCGGGCTTCGAGGTAGGCCGGATCAGCTTGGTGCGGTCCATCTCTTCGTAGCCGCTGGGGCTGAGGCGCGCGATGATCAGCTCTCCCCTGTCGTTGTTGATGAAGTAGCGGTCTCCGTTTCGGACGATGAAAGCGGAAGCGTTGCGCGCTTTCTCCACCGTGACGGCTTGCGTCTCCCACACTCTCTCTCCTGTCGCGAGGCGCAGGCACCGGAACTGGCCGTAGCTGCAAACGCCGTAGATGTAGCCGCCGTCAATTACGGGAGCCGCCATCAAGGCATGGAGCCCGTCGGAGCGGACTTCGCTATCACTCGTCCCCTTCCAAAGCAGGCGAGAGCCTTCGCCGGCGGCACGGTAGAGGCGTGATCCGTTGAAGAACGCCGAGACAAGCAAGTAGGGGTCGTGCCACACCGGCGTGGAGATGGGAGTCTCCATTCGTACCTTGAACGCCTGCTCCCAGCGCGTTTCTCCATTGTTCGGATCAAGCGCCGCCACCGCGCCGGCATGCCAGACGATCAGTGTGGGGCGGCCGTTTGGGTGGATGATCGTCGGCTGGGAATAACCCGGTCCTGAATGCTCGGAGGAAAGCGCTCGCCAAACTTCCTTGCCCGTGAACTTGTCGAAGGCAACGACTTTGGCGTTGGGCCGACCGGCGGCGACGGCGATCACGAGAGCTTCAAAGACGATCGGGGCGGCCGTCATGCCCCAGGGAGGCAGCTCGGTTCCCAGCTCGCTTTGGAAGTCTCTCATCCAAACCTCCGAACCGCTGTCGGTGCGCAGGCATGACAGGCGGCCGGCGGCGCCAAGCACATAAACGCGATCGCCGTCGACGGTGGGCGTCGCCCGCGGACCCGAGGCGTGGTCGATGCCGGCGTAGTCCGCCCTCCATTCGCGGGTCCACAGCACCTTGCCGGTCTGCTGGTCGAGCGCGAGAATGCGCTCGGTTCCCTTGGTTCCTTCGGCGGGACGAAAATCCGCGACGAAGACCCGCCCGCCCGCGACGCTCGGCCCCGCGAAGCCGGAGTGGATCGGCGTTCGCCAGCGGAATGTCAATCCTTCTTCGGGGAACCGCTCGAGCACGCCGGTTTCGTCCCAGACGCCGTCGCGGCCCGTCCCGCGCCACTCGGGCCAATCGCCGGCCCGGGTCGGCAGTGCAGCCAATAGACAACCGGCCAGAATCACGCGGAACCGCATGAGACTATTTTGCTTGATCCTGCATCAGCATGGACACCTGCTCGCAATCCGTCTGTGAAACCTTCGGGGTTGTCCGCCGCGGTTGTCCGCGAAGCCAACTCGAATCTCCCGTAGCGCGGGGCTCGGAGAGACCCGCGGCCTTTCTACAGTGCGTTGACAACAACTCGGAGTTGCTAAAAACAGTTTCCGGACGGATCAGAGCCTCCATCCACTGCATGAACTGCCTGCCATTGTCATTCCACCCCAGCACACCATGCCAGATTCCATGTACACTACGGCAACGCAGGTTAGCCGGTTGCGGCAAGAAAGATTTCGTAATGACGGAATCGAATATTTCAGAGCAAGCTCCTCGCACGCCCGAAACCTCAGGGCCCGTGGCGCAAGCACTGGCCTGGGTCGAGCGCGTCGGCAACAAACTGCCGGACCCGGCGGCGATGTTCGTCATCGCGCTGCTTCTGGTTTGGGTCGCGTCATGGCTGCTGGCCGGGCACGAGTTCACCGTCCCGGCCAAGGACGGTCCGCGAACGCTGGCCGTTGCCAATCAGCTATCGGGTACAAGCCTGACCGCGTTTCTCTCCAGCATGGTCACGACTTTCACCGGGTTTGCTCCGCTTGGAGTCGTTTTAGTAGCACTGCTCGGTGTGGGCGTTGCGGAACACACCGGGTTCATCAACGCCGGCTTGAAGGGTCTCATCTCCTTCACGCCGAAAAGCCTGTTGTCTCCCATGCTTCTGCTGGTCGCGATCGTCAGCCATACGGCGGCCGACGCGGGATATGTTCTGGTGATTCCGCTCGGAGGCGTGATCTTCTACGCCGCCGGACGCCACCCGCTGGCGGGCATCGCTTGCGCTTTCGCGGGCGTCTCGGGCGGGTTCAGCGCCAACTTCATTCCATCTGGAATCGACCCCTTGTTGCAGGGATTTACGCAATCAGCGGCACAGATTCTCGACGCCGAGCGAGTCGTCAATCCGCTTTGCAATTGGCTGTTCACGAGCCTGTCGAGCGTGCTGGTGATCGCCGTCGGCTGGATCATCACCGACAAGGTCATCGAGCCGCGTTTGCAGGGGACAAAGATCGACGGCGAAGGCGCGGAGACGACGGAAACGCACGAACTCTCCGGTGCCGAGCGGCGCGGCTTGAGGGCGGGTGTTGGCGCGATGGCCGTGGGCGTTCTGCTGCTGGTGCTGGCGGTTTGGCCCGCCGATTCGCCGTTGCGCTCCCAAGACGGACAGATCAGCTCCTTCAACGCGCCGTTGATGCAGGCGATCATCCCGCTGATTTTTCTGTTCTTCATTATTCCCGGCGCGGTCTACGGATACGTCGCGGGGACCGTCAAGAGCCACCGTGACTTGATCGAGGGAATGAGCAAGGCGATGTCCACGATGGGCTACTACTTGGCGATGATCTTCTTCTGCGCGCAGTTCACGGCGGCTTTCGGTAAGTCGAACCTGGGCGCGCTGCTGGCGGTCGAAGGCGCGGACTTTCTCAAGGCGCTGGGACTGCCCGGCATGGCGACAATCGCGGGGATCATTCTGCTCAGCGCGGTGGTGAATCTAGTGGTCGGCTCGGCTTCGGGCAAGTGGGCCTTGCTGGCGCCGATTTTCGTCCCGATCCTGATGCAGGTGGGCCTGTCGCCGGAACTGACCCAAGCGGCCTACCGCGTGGGCGATTCGACGACCAACATTGTGACGCCCTTGATGCCGTATTTCCCGCTGGTGGTCGCCTTCTGCCAGCGCTGGGTCAAAAGCACCGGAATCGGCACCGTGACCTCCCTCATGCTGCCCTACTCCGTCAGCCTACTGACGACCTGGACTATTTTTCTCATGATCTATTGGATGCTCGGCATTCCGCTGGGCTTGCAGGCCAGCTATACGTATCCGTAGGAGCCGGAGCATCAAGTGGGGGAGGCGTTTCTCCGTTGTTCGGATCAAGCGCCGGCACTCTTGCCGGCGCTCGCCGAACTCAAGCGGCAAGTATCTTTGGCTGGGAATCAAACGAATACCCGCCTGCCCGCCAACCGCGTCACGCTATCCGACCCGACAGCGGCCACCGTCGTCCGAGCGAGCGTCTCGACATCGACGGCAACGAGGAACTTCCCGTGACCCTCGACCGAGACCGGATACAGCCGACTAGCCCGCTCGCTGTTCAGACCTTCCGCTACTGACACAGACAACAGCTTGACGCGCCCAGCGGTCATGACGAGCCGCAAATCCTCGTTCGTTGTCCGAATCAGCGTCTCGCCCGGCGAGGCGCCGCCATCGCGGACCGCGATCAGGTCCGCCACGCCGCCCTCCCGAATCGAGCCCTCGCCGTCCCCCAGCCGGAGGATTTTGGCGGCCGTTTCGGTAACCATCGAGTAAAGCCGCTCGGGCGGCAGACCACTGCACCGCGCCGCCACACGCAACTCTTCCAGTAAAGTGACGTGAGCCGTGATCGCCGAATCGGTTCCGAGAGCGACCGGGATTGCCCTGTCGAAAGCACCCCGGTCAAGAGTTTTCCCCAGTGTAAATTGGTTTGAACTCGGACACCAAACAACGGACCCTTTTCGCTTTTCCAACAGAGCCCAGCCTTCATGATCGAGCGTGACCGCGTGAACACACACCGTCCGCTCATCGAGCGCGCCCATCTCATGAAGACGATGAATTTCATCCCGGCTGGCGTCGTCGGCGCCTTCACCAACATGAATGATGAATGGCCAGTCTTGCGGCGTCCGCTGAAATTGTTCCTTCACGCCGCCGCCGAACGCCAGCGAATGCGCCCACCCAAAACGCTTCACCACGCGAACCGGGAAATCGTGCTCGAAAACTTCTTCGTAGGGGTTGTGATGGCAGACCGTGGTCACGCCCCCGAGAAGATTCTTGATAGCTCCCCACAGCAGCCGCTCTCTCTTGGGAACACGCAGATGATGGGCAATCGGCGCCTCAGCCGGCCGATAGACATCCTGGGCCCACGCTTTCGCATTGGGATAGGGCCCAACACCCAGCTTGGGGAACAAACTGAATTCCAGGTGATCGTGAGCGTTGATCAGGCCGGGAAGAATCAGGCAGCCTTCGAGATCGATAATCTCGGTGTCACCCGATCCGGGTTCCTCCCTCGGGGGCAGCAGAGCTTTGATTCTTCCGTTGGAAACTTCAATGTCCAGCGGCAGGGCTTCGGCCGGCCCGAGAGCGACACGTGCGTTGCGGAGCCACCAGTTTGACGAGTGCCGCCTCATGATCGCTCAAAGACAGCGGCAAAGATCGCCGGCCTTCCGCATGCTGCTTCGAACAGATCACCCCTGCCTGCCAGCAAAAAAACGTCCCGTTCGCTTTCGCCGAAACAGGGTTCGGAAAGCTCCCGCAACGAAAAGCCGGTTTGCTCGGCCACGCGGCGAATGGCCGCGATTGAATAAGGATGGTTTTCGACCTCGTAGATTTCGTCACCCCTGCGAAATGTTCGCTTCCAGCCGGCTCGGCTCGCCTCGGGATGGAAGTCGGTGACGATCAGTGCTCCAGCCGTGGCGACCACTCGGGCAAGTTCGGCGACTGCTGTCTCCGCCGGAGGCATGTGTCCCAAAGAAAGGGCGCACAGAACGATGTCCGCGCAGCCGTTTCCCACCGGGAGAGCGCGGCTGTCCGACAGGGCGACCCTTCCGCGCAATCCCGGCTTGGCGGCGGCTTTCCCCAGCATCGCCGGACTTAGGTCAAAACCGGTGACTTGCGCCCCTCCCTCGGCGGCGTGCGCCAGCCAGCGCCCAGTGCCGCAGGATGCCTCGATGAATCTTTTTCCGCCGAGATCCACGAGCCAGGGTGTAATCGTGCGTTTTTCGAGAGCGACGATCGGACTGGGATCGCGATCCCAGCTCCGCGCCCAAAGATCGTAGCCGTCGCGGGGCGACAACAGAATGGGTTCACTGCTCAACATACTTCCCACCACGGGTCCCCATCACAGGCTTTCGAACTGGGGTTTGCGAAGCTCGACGACCCGCTGCGCAAATCTCAGCTCAAACGGAAAGCCGTAAACTCCCAAACGGTAACGCCAGCCGCTGAGTCCCCGCAGCAACGATCGTCCCCAGCCGGGCAGCGCAATGTCCTGCGCGGTCGGCCAGCGCGAGCTGACCACCAGCTCGAAATTGTCGATGCGCCGCTTGATGCGGTTGGTCGTCCAGGGCACGTCAGGATCGGTCTTATTCACAAAGTCCAGCCACGGCTCGGTCGCCCACTCCTCCAGCGTGCCGGGAAATTCGACGCTGTCTTCCACACCGCCATACATACGCTCCCGCTGCGGAGTCGGGCTGTAATGCTGCAGGATGATCTCGGCGTCGGGATTCAGTTTCTTGATTTTCCGTACGAACGCGATCGTATCCCGCGCGTCTCCCTCGGGATCGGCGGGATTCCCGACCACGAAGGAAAATTCCGGAGTGATCCCGAATCGGTGCAGCCGCTCGGCCAGAGCCAGCGTCTGATCGCAAGTGAGGTTCTTCTTCATCTGCCGCAGAATCTCGTCCGAGCCCGATTCAGCCCCAAAAAATACCATGGTCAAACCGGCCAGCCTCAGTTTCTCCAGCGTATCGTCGGAGAATCGCAGGACCGCGTCGATTCGCGCTTCGCACCACCAGCGCAGCCGCAGCGGCGCGAATCGTTCGGCTTGCTCGCGGGCGTGATCCTCTTGCAGAAAGAAATTGTTGTCGTAGAACTGAACGGCATTGATTCCGTAATCACGCTGCAAGCCGCGCAGAACCCCCTCCGTTCGCGCCGGATCCTCCATCTTCTCGCGGCTGCTATAAGCCGTAATCACCGCGCAGAAACTGCACTGGTAGGGACAACCGACGCTCGCCTGGTGCACGGCGGTTCGAGAACCCAGGAAGGTCGGCAAAATATATTTGGCTGCTTCGACGCGGTGATACGGGAGATGCGGGAAGTCGTTCGGTGATCGAAATGCCCGCTCCGGGTTTCGGACGCACTCGCCCGCGTCATTTGTATAAGCCAGTCCCCGAATCGAGGAGACATCGCCTCCATCCCGAAGCGCCTCGATGAGTTCAGCAAAGGTATCTTCTCCCTGGCCGATCACGGCGAAGTCCACGTAGTCAGCGTTCAGCACGGCCTCGGGATAAAGCGACGGGAAGTAGCCACCCCAAACCACCGGGACGCCCGGATACTTGCGCCGAAACTCTCGGCACAGCGGAATCGCGGCTGCCATCTGAGGGCCCGGCATGACGGATACAGCCAGCAGCTCCGCCGGCGTCTCGCGCATGACCCGATCCAGTGTTGCCTCCGGGCCGGGGTCGACATTGCCATCGATGATGACGTAGTCTTCGCGCCCCTCAATCACCGCCGCGAGCGAGAGAACGGATAACGGAAAGCGGCGGTTCTTCGGCTTGGTGCTGCGCGGATGGAGAAGAATGATCATCGGGCCATCCAACTGCCCACCAGTATCTGAAACCGCGACGGCGGTCTGCGGTTCCCCCACCAAGCTTTCAGAGGCCGCAAGTGCCAGCCAAACCCATACCAAGGACGGTGAACCTCCCAATGAAGATTCAGATCTTTCGACAGGCCCGCCAGCATTGTCTGATCAAGGTACTCAATGCTGGGAACGCTGTCGGAGGGGAACCCATATTGCCTTTGAAACCGTTCTTGGCGCTCCTGCCGCATCAGCTCGCCGTGTTCGTGGCAGCCGTAAATCGGCGAGTCGATGATGACGACGCGCCCGCCCCAGCGCAGGCAGCGGCGTGCCTCTTGGAGGGTGTCGCGATAGTCAGTGGAATAGTGAAACGAAGAGTTGAAAATGGCCAGATCGAATTGCTGATCAGCAAACGGCAGGCGGTCGAATTCCGCCTGAACGACAGGGAACTCTTGACCCAGTTCCGCGAAATAGTGGCTAGCCGCCCCGAGGCCGTCCTCCGCGTCAGTCAGCAGGTCTACCGCAACGGGGCGATGCCGCCGAAGCGCCAAGCGATAGCTGAGCCAGCCCGTTCCCGCGCCGAGGTCAAGCACGCTGAGTCCGTGCGGCGACTGACGCTCGAGACGCGACAGGATCTTGCGCTCGAAGTAGCGATAGCTCTTCCCCCGCATCGCCCATTGACCGGCCAGGCGGCTGCTGATGTCTTCGTAGGGCAAGGCGAGATAATAGGCCGGATCGGCGCTGCCCCTCCCCTCGGTCCGGCGGATCGTCAAGTACTCTTCGAAAAATTGCGCGTAGTACTGCTCGCGCCCGGGAGCAAACGCTTTGAGGATCGCCCCATCCTTCTCGATGCGCGCCCCGCAGCTCGGACACTTCCAGCCAGACTGGCTTACTTCCCCAACCGTGGCCCCCTCGCCCCGGCAATCCGGGCAAAGCAGACGCAGTTCAGGAACCTCCAGTCCCGCGTCGTCCTGACGTTTAACTGTCATCGAAGAAGCGATGCTCACGATCCGTATGGAAGGGATTCCCTTGGCCGCACGCGTATCAATCTGCTTCGTGTCGTTTGGCGAAAGACGCTGACCGCGAAAGACGCCGGGCTGCCTGTTCTCGATACGGTAAATTGCCGTGTCAATGAGTATTCTTACGATGAAGTCTGTTCCACGGTATGACTCAACCCCCGCCCATTCAGCAGTGACCGGCGCCGAATGAGGCGGCGCTGGGTCTCGTAAAGCCACAACTCAACCGGCCAGCGGTAAAACTGATGCCGCAGCCGCCAGCCAACGGGCTTACGCAAGGCTTGCAGTAAAGCCCGCTCGGTTCGTGATTTGGCCTTGCGAAATCTCTTAGCCAGCTCAGTTGCCAGCAGCAGCAGTGACACGCTTTGTTCAACTTTCGCAAACGCCGCGCCCCGCATCCAGGGAA
This sequence comes from Bryobacterales bacterium, assembly GCA_965226185.1. GTDB lineage: Bacteria > Acidobacteriota > Terriglobia > Bryobacterales > UBA6623 > CBDCYS01. Next base: position 516,980 of record CBDDCT010000006.1, on the reverse strand, counting down.
GGACGTTCGCTCCCAGCGTTAGATCCGCCCAGTCGGCTAGATTCTCCGGTTGCCGCATGCCCCGCCGCTCCAGCTCCCGCCATATCTCGATACCGGGATAGGGCGTGAAAAGGTTCGGCGAAAACGTGACGCTTTCAAAGCGGCGCCCGATTTCCGCCATCACGCGCAGCGTCTCCCGGCGATGCTCCTCTGTTTCGCCCGGAAAACCCAAGATCAAATTGAAATTCGCGCGCACTCCCGCCGCATCACATTTCCTCGCTGCCTCGAACATATCGGGAACCGTCTGGTGGGGCTTGTTCATCAGCTCCAGAACCCGCTCGGAGCCGGACTCGATGCCAAACCCGATGTAGTCCAGCCCGCTCCGGCCCATCAGCCGCACCTCATCGTCGCTGAGGCGGCACAGCAGATCGGTCGAGGCTTGAAACTTCCACCGAAAATCCAATCCCGACGTTAGAAACCCCTCGGCAATGCGAACCGCTCGCTTCGTATCCACAAGAAAGTTCGAGTCGAGCAACGTGACGGCCTTGAGTTCATGCTTCTCAACGAGCGCCGTGACTTCGCTTACCACACGGTCAGCCGGATAGGCATTGAACCGCCGGTTGTAGAAAATCGTATCCGTGCAGTAGTTGCAAGCATAAGGACACCCCACGCTGGTCGCATAGGTCAGTGAGCGCTCCCCGCCTGCCTTCTCGTAGGTGTCAAAATCGGCCATCTCGAATGCCGGAGAGGGCAGCTCCGCAATACGGGAAACGGGCCGATCCGGGTTCTGGCAAATTTCTTGCCCCCTCTTGAAAGAACACCCCGCGACCCCTTCGGGCGGCAGCCCGGCCTCGAATCGGCGAACGAGTTCAAGGAAAGTCACCTCACCCTGATTGCGAACGACGACATCGACAAAGGGTTCGGCGAGCGTCTGTTCGGGAAGCAAACTAGGATGCCAGCCGCCGAACACAACCTGCAGCTCCGGGTGAAGCCGCTTCACCAGCCGGCTCGCCTCGATTGCCTGATGGATCATCGGACCGGTCAGCAGCGAGACCCCGAAACAAAGCGCGTCCGCCGTCTCTTGCCTAATCTGCTGAAGCCAATCCGCCTCGATTTTTGCGTCGATGATTCGAACGCCGTACCCCGCCGCCAGCAAAGGCGACGCCAGGCTGAGCAGGCCCAGCGGAGGACCCAGCGGTGGGCCGGAATAGTCGGGCAGCAGCAGGACGACTTTCCCTCTGCCGGAAGCGGCCGCACCGGGAGAGGTTTGGCCTGGCCTAGTCCCAATACCGCTCATTTAGGGCCTTTTGAGCCGCGAAGCGGCGTTAGATGAAAAGCCCAGGGTGAAGCGAAGCGGAACCCTGGGTGAAAACCCCTCCAGGCGGGAGCCCCGGACGGGGCGTAAGAAAACAGACGCATGAGTCTGATGACGGATCTAGCTTTCGCCGCAAGAAATACGATGACTTGGGTAAGAGAAATCAGCCCCGAAGCCACTAAGTGAACGGCATTAGGTCTAGCCCGCATTTCTCGCCACCTGACGGGCCAAGCACACGACAGGCCCGCCATTACTTCGTTGCGCTTGCTCGCCGTACTGTTCAAGTACGCCTCCCCGCGCCAAGCGGCACGCGCCTCTTACTGCCAGGCCTCTCATGCACCTTGCCTCACCACTCTATGAGAAATGAGGGCTAGCGTTCGGCTCGCGCAACATTCTTCGGAATCCACTCAGCCAAGCGCTCCTTCACCGCGCGGTATTCTTCACTGCCCGCCAGGTTCTCCCACTCCATCGGGTCGCTATCGTGATCGTAAAGCTCCTCGCTCCCGTCACCATAGCGAATGTAGCGCCAGCGCTCGTCCCGAACAGCGTGATCACCCGCCGAGCGCGACGTCAGGGCGGGGTGGTCGCGCGGTGCGCCAGGATCCTTCAAAAGCGGTGCCAAACTGGCTCCATCGAGCCCGTCCATCACGGGCAAGCCCGCTAGTTCCACAAGGGTAGGGTAGATATCCACCAGGCTCACGGGCCGCTGGGTTACCGAACCTGCCTTGCCTGCCCCGGAAGCCAACCCGGAGGCAATCCCAGGAGGCACAACAATGATGAGAGGCACTCGCGTCGACTCCTCCCAAAGCGTGCTCTTGTGGTACTTCTCCTTCTCGCCGAGATGATAGCCGTGATCCGACCACAGGCAAATAATCGTGTTGTCCGCGTAAGGGCTGGCGTCGAGAGCGTCGAGGACACGGCCGACCATGGCATCGGCGAACGTAACGGCCGCCAGATAAGCCCTCACGGCGGTGGGCAGGGCATTGTGCTTCACGATCATGTCGTTCCAGTTATTCTTCCGCAGCGCGTAACGCTTCCCGGCCACCGGGACATCGGCCAGATCATCGGCCTTGATCGAAGGCAGCTCGACCTTGTCCAGCGGGTGCTGGTCGAAGAACTCATCCGGGGCGTACTGCGGGTCGTGGGGCTTATAGATGCCGACGGCCAGGAAGAACGGCTTGGTGTGTTTTTTGCGGAGCTGGCTGACCGCCCAACGTGAGGTCTGGCCGTCTTCGGTCTCTTCGATGGGGTGGTCGAGCGGTCCCCAGTCCCAGTGATGGTTGATGCCGTTGCGGTGCGTGCCGAGCAAAACGGGCGCAAGCGGGAGCTGCACGGTTTTCGAGGGAAACCCCTCGTCCCAGGCAGCCGGCTGGTTATTGCCGCTTCTGCCTCCGTAGGGTGCGCCCTCGGCGGTCGTGAGAGCCCCGGTGAAGCCCCCATGATTGGCGTGAAAGATCTTGCCTCCGCTGGCCGTCCAATAGCCTTGCTGGCGGAAGTAAAGCGGCAGCGTGACGGCGTCGCGCAAACTGGCGAACTGGCGCCAATCGTCACGATTGCCGTAGACCCCCGTGGTTGTCGGGCGCCGCCCCGTGAGCAGGGCCGTCCGCGACGGATTGCAGAGCGGAGCGGCGCAATGCGCGTTAGCGAACAGCGTGCCTCGGGACGCCAGACGGTCGATGTTAGGGGTCTTGGCCTGCGGATGCCCGCCCAGAACGCCGACCCAGTCGTTGAGGTCGTCCACCGCGATGAACAGAACGTTCGGCCGCACGGGCGCGCCCTGTGCCCCGCCCGTAGTCCGCACCACCACGCCAAGGACGAGCAACACCGCCGCAAAGACGAGAACCGGCACGGCCAGCCTGAGATGAATTCTGAATCGCATAGCTGGACCTATGGTCCATCAGCCGCAACTGCCGCGTCAATTCGGCGAGACCGTGGCGGCCGCTAGTCTCGATCCCGATCAATCCTGAACGAAGCAACGAACGGCAGATGGTCCGACACGGTCTCTCGAAACCGCTCACGACCCATGTCCATACTCCAGTGCATTGGAAATACGCGCAGGCTTCCGCGAATGTACTCGGTGCTGAATGTCCGGCTTATAGCAAAGCCATCCAACAGGTTTGCTCTGCCGGCCTCCAAGATGTGTGAAAAACGTGCTTGAAGGTCCCACGATGAAACAAAATCCATCAGGTCGTCGCCACCGAGATGGTGGAAGTTGCTGACGTCTTGACCGGGGATCATGTTGAAATCGCCGAGTAGCAGTATGTCTTCTCGGCTCTGCGCCCGGCGTTCTTTGATGAATTGCCCAATGACCTTCGCCTGATCGTCGCGGATCTGTTGTTCCGCGGCGCCACGACCCGACTTAAGGTGAACGGCGATGAGCACAAAATCGAAGCGACCGATCTTCATGTCGACCACAAAGGCCTTCCGTCTCGCGGTGTCACCAAGATCGGAGCCATCCATCAGCCGGGCGTTTTCCGCTGTGACGCCGCGCTTAAATAGCACGCCAATGTGGAGGTCGTTTGCCTGAGGAGTGATGCTGGTCTCGTAGATGACCCCTTTGTCCTCGAGTCCTTGCCGCAGTGTTTCCAGCGCGGAAAGTGGATTGATCTCCACAAGGACAACGACTTCCGCATCAAGCAGCGCGAGCCCTTCGACTTGATGTTCGAGCTGTTCGGCGGAAATCCCGCCAAAGCCAGCAAGATTCCAGGCAGCTACCTTCGCTGTTGTGTGACCGAAATTGCTCATTGTGTTTCCTCCCAAAGCTGTGGATCACATCTTCCACGGACCGCTGATTAGCCTGAACGCTCCAAGTGTTGCCGGCCGGCGTTACACGAGAAACCCATCGTCGTCTCGAACGAACTTCCGCCGCGGCAACTGCGCCCGAATTATCACCCTAATTGGAATACGCGTATTTCGTCGAGCTTGCGGGCCACACGATCTGAAATCCCGATGAAGGCTAACGGCCAGGAAGCATCTGCGCCGGATTTCCTACATCGTCAACCAGGCAAACCACGCTCAGCGTTTACTGCTCATCGCCCTTGGCAGCCCGGGTCTTCCAGATCGATCAGGCCGTCACAGTCATTGTCCAGTCTGTCGGTGCAACTCGCCCCGACCTCAAATACCGCAGTGATCGTGCACGGGCAGTTGGGATCCGCGCTGTCGATCAGGCCGTCACAGTCATTGTCCTCGCGGTCGGTGCAGCTCGTCTCGGAGCCCTCCGTCGGCGTACAAACCGCCGGAGAATCGAGGTCGTCCAGATCGCCGAAGCAGTTTTCGTCCTCCGGGTCCACGCAGACAATCAAGTCGATGGAATTGGGGTCCGCCGTCGTGTTGTTGTTCTCGTCGCTCTCGGCAACGACTTCGTTGTCATCAACGATGGCGACCAGACGCTGGGCCCCGGAACTGAGCGAGAGCGGTAGGTTCACCATCGTGTCGGCGCAGGTGTGAGTTTCCCCAATATCAAGGGAAGGGACCCGGCATAGGGAATCGCTGAAGGTCTGGTCGGGTTGGCCGGCGGGATCCGTTGTGAAATAGAAGCCGACGCGGCTCTTGCCCGCCGCCGCCTGCCCCAGGTTTTGAACCTCGACCGACGGAACGACAATACTCTCTCCAACCTGAATTATGCACTGCGGGGTGCACCGGAGGAGGGCTGAGCCGCCAGGGGCCATTTGGGGGACCCCCGAAAACATGGGGTAATAAGGTAGGCTGGCAAAGATTTCAGCTTCGCCAGTCAACCCCAAGGAGGTCACCCAAATGGTTACCAAGCGAAAACAGCATAGCTCCCGAAGGCCCGTCAAACAAGGCCGGGGCGCGAGGGCCCCGCGGCCCAATAAAATCGGGGCTGCCACGCCTTATCACTTCCGCGGCAAGAATCTGACTCCCTACGGCGGCTTGCTGCCCGTCGCCACCCTGCTCGAAAAACTCGGCTTCCAGGCGCTGCTGGAAGAAACCATCACGAACAAACGAATCACCCGTGTGATGAGCCTCTACCAGTTTGTGCTGGCCCTCGTGCTGGGCCTCTATGTCGGCTTTGCGCGGCTGAACCAACTCCGCTTCATCGCCCGCGACCCCATCTTGACCGGCATCTTGCAAGTGACGCGTCTGCCGCCGCAGTCCACGCTGTGGCGCTTTCTGGCCTCGCTGCACCTCAACGTGGCGAAGCAGATCCTTTCCATTCAGCGCCAGCTGCGGGAACGAGTCTGGGCCGCGGCCCAGGTGAAATTGGAGACGGTGACGCTGGACACCGACACCACCGTGCACACGCTCTACGGCCGCCAGATGGGCGGGCGCAAGAGTTACAACCCCAAGAACAAGGGCAAGCGCAGCTACCAGCCGATACTGACTTTCCTGGCCGAGACGCGCGAATACCTGATGGGCGGGTTGCGCAACGGCGACCGGCCCACGGGCCGGCAGATCGCCGCCCACCTCGAGAGCGCCTTTCGGGCTTTGCCGCACGGCGTGAAGAAAATCCTGGCGCGGGCCGATTCCGGGTTTTATTGCTGGGAGGCGGTGGAGGCCTATGAAAAGGCGGCTTGTCAGTTCGTCATCGTGGCGCGCAAGACCAGGCGGCTGGTCGAGCAGTTGCAGCAAGCGGCCTGGAAGCCCTCGCCCCACAGCGATGCGGATGCGGAATGCGAATTCCTCTACCAGCCGCAGGGCTGGGCGCGGGCCTGTCGTTTCCTGGCGCTGCGTTACGAAAACGAACCCGCGGCCGGCGCGGCCGAGCAATACCAGCTGTTTGCCACCAGCGCTTACACCTACCGCGTGTTTGTCACCAACCTGGCCGAACCGATCGCGGCGGTGGTGTGGTTTTACAATCAGCGCGCCGCAGCCGAGAACCTCATCAAGGAGGCCAACAACGACGCCGGGCTGGCGGCCCATCCCTCGCGCCGCTTTGACATGAACCGCAATCACTTTCAGCTGGCCATGCTGGCCTACAACCTCAACTGCTGGCTGCTGCTGTTCAACCGCGAAGCCCAAGCCAGCGTGGAGACACTGCGGCACACCACCCTGGCGACGGCGCGGCTGCGCTTTCTGTTCGTGGCGGCCAAGATCTGGCGGCACGCCGGCAGAACGGGTGTCAGCTACAGCGATCATTATGAGGAAAAGGGCCTGTTTGAACGGCTGATGCGGCGGCTGCGGGCGATGGGGCCACCGGGATCGAGCTTCGCGCCGGTGGTGGAGGGTGCGCTGAGTTGAGGGGCGCTCCATGCATAAAATTTCATGCACTCGCCGCAACGTACTGGGAACACGCCGCTTGCCCGCCCGCTTTTGCCCGCCGGGATTGGCAGGCGGCTCAAACAGGGAGGGAAACAGAGGAAAAGACGACTTGCTAAATCACTGAGTTGACACGACTGCCGCTACCGCCACAACTCCATCGGCGATGGCTACGCCGAATCTGTGCATAATTCAGGTCCAATATACCCTTGCGGCGGCCCTGCCACCATCGTGATCGTCAAGTCGGGGAGCAATGTCGAGAGAGGTTTGATGCGGTAGATTCCTCCGCTGAGCACGGCGAAGTAGAGTTCGCCGTTTTGGTCTTCACCGAAACTCGTGATGCCGCCCACTCCCGCGGCATGATCGATGATATTGACCCAAGTTCCATCGTCTTGCTTCCTTGCGCCCCATACACGCTGACTACAAAAGTCCCCGTAGAAATAGGTACCGCCGAAGTGCAAGTCGAATTCCGGCCCGCGATACATGTACCCGCCCGTGACGGAGCAGCCATCGTCATGCGTGTACTCGAGGACCGGGGGAGCGAGTCCGCCGGTGCCGTCCTCGCAGGTAGGAGGCGTTTCAGCGTCAATATTTCGGCGGGTCCCTTCACACCGCCGCCAACCGTAGTTCTCGCCGCCCGTGCTGCCGGCGGGCTGGAAATCCACTTCCTCTCTGGCGTTTTGCCCGACGTCGCCGATGAACATGTCGCCGATTTGGCGATCAAAGCTGAACCTCCAGGGATTGCGCAGACCCAGCGCCCAGATTTCGGTGCCAAAAGGGTTATCACCTGGGATGTGGTAGCGGGGCAGCGGAGAGGCTGGGTTGATGTTGTCCACGTCGACGCGGAGTATTTTTCCAAGCAACGAGTTCAGGTCCTGGCCGCGATTGTTCGGGTCGTTTCCCGAGCCGCCGTCCCCCATGCCGATGTAGAGGAGGGTTCGATTGTCTTCGGGGACCGGAAACGGCTCGAACTGTAATTGACCGCCATTGTGGTTGCTGAAATCCTGTGCGATCGAAGCCAAGATGACCGCCGAGCCCGGATCGGCAACATCGGGATCCGCCGTGACGGAATACCGGGCGATGATCGTGTCGCCATCGTCCTGACATGCCGCCTGAGCACTCGATTCACAAGTGTAGTTGAGGTAGAAGAATCCGTTCGACGCGTAGTCGGGATGAAACGCGGTACTGAGCAGCCCGCGTTCGCCGCCCGATAACACGATTGAGCTAATGTCGAGGAACGGGGTGGGCAGGAGGGTCGCTTGCCCCTCGGCATCGAAGGTTAAGATTCGGATCCAGCCTCCTCGCTCGCTGACGAACAGTCGGCTGTCTCCGGTGTTTGTAATCGCAACCGGGCTCGACAGATCCAACGCCACCAGCTCGATCTGAATGTCGGTGGCCTGCGATAAACCCAGGCCCGCCGCGGCAAACAGAAAACTGAGATGCCATAGCGCCCGAGCCAAGGCGCGCCCGAGGAAAAAAAGTGGTCGATAAGGTGAATTGCAAAGAGATGACAAGATCACAATTACATTGTTAAACGGGTCAGTTGCAGAAAGCGACCGCAATCAGGCGCAAACAGGAGGGTACACCGAACAGCCCTTTGAATCTAGGGAATTTCACTCAATTTCCTCTTGATTAGAGAATCGCACGACCGGCGAACCGTCGCCGCGGACAGTTCCAGGTGGCTGACGAACAAGCATGGGCAGGTGCTGATGAGCGGGAACTCGACGCTGTGCGCCAATTAGACCGTAACGTATAGCGAGTCGCTTCCGTGCCTGTTCGTGAGTGCTGGTGACCTATTTGGCCTGGCGCCGTGATACGGGCCATTTGAGCCGCGTTCACGCGGCTTGGTGTTTCCAGGCCAGTCGTTTTACGGCTGGTAAGCCCTGCCGCTCAAGGTTTGTCAGCCCGTTTCAACGGGCTTCCCTCTTCCCAACCGAAATCTATACGTTGCGGTACTGTTGGCGCACTACACAAACTCGGCGAGGGCGGCATGGGTGTCGTCTACAAGGCCCGAGCCGCGCGCGTCAGCAAGCGGTTTCCGCTGGTTCGCGATCAGCCACTACTGGGAGACACTCCCCTGTTTGGTTCCCCTGTTTGGTTGCGGCTCGTCCGCGTTAGCAGTACAATCTCCTCATGCCCCACGAGGCCGGCATGGTCGGTCAAACCATCTCGCACTACAAGGTCACCGCCGAACTCGGCCGGGGCGGGATGGGTATCGTCTACAAGGCCGAGGACACCAAGCTCGAACGCACCGTTGCGCTGAAGTTTCTTGCCTCCCACCTGCTAGAGGACGAAGAGGCCCGCAAGCGTTTCCACAGAGAAGCAAAGGCCGCCGCCGGGCTCAGTCATCCCAACATTTGCACTGTCTATGAGATCGGCGAGGAGAGTGGCCAGACTTTCCTCGTCATGGAATTCATCGAGGGCGAGGGCCTCGACGCCAAGATCGAACGTGGTCCCATGCCTCTGAAGGAAGCTCTGGCCTTTGCCCGCCAAGTTGCTGACGGCCTTGCAGCCGCTCATGCCAAGGGAGTGGTGCATCGCGACATCAAGCCGGGCAATTTGCTCGTGACTCCCGAAGGCCGCGTGAAGATCCTCGACTTCGGCCTGGCGCTGCTGACCGAAGGCTCCAAGCTGACCGTGCTCGACGGGACGGTCGGCACGGTCGCCTACATGTCACCCGAGCAGGTGCAAGGCGTCGAGGTGGACTATCGCACCGACATCTGGGCGCTGGGCTGCGTGACCTACGAGATGGTCCGCGGACAGCGGCCTTTTCAGGGAGTTTACGATCAGGCGCTGGTCTACGAGATCGTCAACCAGGAGCCGGAACCGCTGACCGCCGTGCGCGCTGATGTGCCGATGGAACTGGAGTGGATGGTCGGCAAGTGTCTCGCGAAAGACCGCGAAGACCGCTATGGCCGCGCCGAAGACATGATGCTCGACCTGCGGACTCTGGCCGAAAAGTTAAAGTCAGGCGGATCGACCATCCTGCGGACTGGAGTTGGGGTGCAGCATCGTGCGACCGAAGTACGACGTGCCGGGGCCGACGAACCTTCCCAAAACGACCACCCCCTCGCCAAGTACCGCGTCATCGAAGACCTGGAATCCGGGGGAGACAGCGTCGTCTACCGGGCCGAAGACACTCAACTGAAAAGGTCAGTGACGATCAACGTCCTGCCCGAATCGGCGGCCCGTCAGGCGGAACAGCGCCAACGTACAAAGGATCGAGCCTTGTTAGGGGCCGGGGTGCTGTTAGTGGCAGCGCTGGCCGTGATCTTCTCCATGTGGTTGCGCGGGCCTGCGCCTACGGAACCGGCTCCCCTGCGCCGATTTGCCCTTACGCCGCCGGAAGCTGTCGCGGCTCCCACCTTCGATAACAGTGTCGCCATCTCACCCAACGGCAAGCACATCGCCTTCATCGCCGGAGGATCGGAGGGAAAGCTGTGGGTTCAGGATCTCGATCAGCGGCAACCGCGGGCGATCGACGGTACCGAAGGAGCTTACGACCCGTTCTGGTCGCCCGGCAGTGACTTCATCGGGTTTGCAGCCGGCGGGGAACTCAAGAAGGTCACGGTTCAGGGCGGCTTGGCCATCCGGGTTTGCGAGCTGCCCGGCACGCTTTTGGGGGGGGGGACGTGGAGCCCGGACGGCGAGGTGATCGTCTTCAGCTCCGGCGCCCCACCCGTGCTCTACGAAGTTCCCGGCCGCGGGGGGACTCCCAACCTGCTGATCTCGCCGGAGGAGTCCGAGGGGTCGCCGGGAGGGCCGACGGGGGGAATCGCCTTTCCCCATTTCTTGCCGTCCAAAGCCGGGGCCCGTGTCCTGGTGTTTGCATTCGGGTCTATTTCCGAGCAGACCATGATGGTTCAGAACCTCGAGACCGGGCAGAGAGAGCTTCTGGGACCCGGCGCAGCGTCGTTCTATTCGCTCAGCGGCCATCTTGTGTACCAGCCGTCCTTCTCCACCTACGATCTTTGGGCGCTGCCGTTTTCCCTGGAAACCTTGAAGGCCACCGGTGAGGCCTTCCCCATCTCCGAGAACAGCCGCGGCCCAACCATTGCGGCGGACGGGACGCTGGTTTACCTCGACAGTTCCCGCTCGGGGCAGCGGCAACTGGTTTGGCTGGACCGTCGCGGCGAGAAAACGGGAGAGATCGGCCAAGCCCAGGAGGCGATCGGTTCCCCCGCACTCTCCCCGGATGGCCGGCTGGTGGCTGTGACGTCAACGGAGGGCTCGAATCAGGACGTATGGGTGTACGACATTGCCCGCGGGGTGAGGACTCGCTTGAGCAGTGCCCCGGAGATAGATCGTCGGCCGGTTTGGTCGCCTGCCGGAGACGAAGTGGCGTTCACTTCCGCGCGAGCGGGCAACGAAGACATCTTCCTCCGACAGGCGGATGGCAGCGGGGAGGAGAAGGTGCTGGCTGCCACGCCCCGCCCTGAGTACCTATCCGACTGGTCCCGCGATGGGAAGTACCTCCTCTACCACCTAAACGATCCGAAAACAGGACCTGACCTTTGGTACCTGGAGAGCAACGAGGACGGCAGCGGCTGGGAGCCCCACCCGTTTTTGCAGACACCGTCCAACGAGCTCGTGCCAAGATTCTCACCCGACGGCCGCTATGTCGCCTACGTGTCGGACGAGTCGGGTCAATTTGAAGTCTATGTACAACCCTTTCCCGAGGGCGGCCGCAAGGTGACGGTGTCGAGCAACGGCGGGACGAAAGTGCGCTGGAGCCGGGACGGCAAAGAGCTGTTCTATGTCGAGGGGCAGACCTTGGTGGCCGTTTCGGTATCGAGCGGTTCAAGCTTTTCGGTGGGCTCGGCCACCCGCCTGTTTGAACATCCGGGTTTGGGACCAGGGATCAATTACGCCCCCTATGATGTGTCGGCCGACGGTCAGCGGTTTATCCTGGCCGAGCCGGTGGAACAGGGCGCGGACGCCCCCGAGCCGTCGATCCGCGTGGTGATGAACTGGTACGAAGAGTTCCGGGGCCGCGAGCAGAACTAAGCCCGCCGCTCGAGGTTGGTCAGCCCGTTTCAACGGGCTTCCCTCTCCACAACGGAAATCCATAAGTTGCGTTATTATTGGCGGACTACACTAGCGAGGGACGCGACAGAAAACTTGTTAAAGCAACACCGCTGCGTCAGCAAGCCACGAGTCAAACTCGCGAGGCCCATTTTCAAGAAGTCCGCCAACCAGTCACGGATTTTCTGCCGTTCATTTAAAACCACTTAGCCCAAAAACACCCCAAAGAAACTTGACACCGCCTGCTACACTGCGATTAGAAACACGAAAGGACATAGATCACCGGACCAACACGATCATTTCCAGGCCTGGCTAACAAATGAACCCAGCACAAAGCAGCATCAGAGCCCCAGGCGGAAGCCTGGGGTCAAGCCTCGTCAAACATGACACTTTTCTCAGGTGCCAAGCGTTCCCACTTTGGGTCCGTCCGGTCCCTGTCAGTGACACCCCCTCAAGAACAAGTTCCCAAGGAAAACTGCCATTCCCCCCACGTTTTTGCCACGTTATTGCCAATGCCCCGCCGATCGCCCTCAAAAAAACCACTGAAAACAAAAGCACTAGCCATTGACTTCCAAGACGAGACCCCCAAAACGCGTAAAAACGCAGATATATCTGCCAAAGTGCGACATTCTCTGACATTTTGTAAAGAAACTTTATACCCCAACCGCCAACCTCTTTAGTTTCAATCACGCCAAAACGCCGTCACCGCAACCCCCTGACATGCCCGTGGCATACGGCCCTCCAGCCCGTTTTCAACCTGCTTCTCCCGAAAACCAGGACCGATCAACTTGCGGTATGATTGGCGAGCGCTTGGCAGCATAGCCTGACGACTCGAGACAGCCATGAATCCACGATCCATCCTTACCCCGTCACTTCTGTTGATCTGCCTATTCTCGTGCGCATCGCCGCCGCCGGAACCACCCCAGAAAAAACCGAACTTCATCATCGTCTTTGCCGACGACCAGGGCTACGGCGACCTTGGCGTTTTCGGGGCCACCGATTTCACGACTCCGCGGATCGACCGGATGGCCCGCGAGGGGATGCGCTTCACCGATTTCTATGCCCAGCCGGTCTGCGGCCCGTCCCGTACCGCCCTTCTCACCGGCAGTTATCCGATTCGCGTTGGCGAGTACGGCAACGAAAAAAACGGTTTCCCCTACGTTCATGAAAAGGAAATCCTGCTGCCCAAAGTCCTGCAGCAGGCCGGCTATGCCACCGGCATGATCGGCAAGGTCGACATCACTCAACGCCGCCGCGGTTTCAAACCCGAGCTGAACCCCGTGCGGCGCGGGTTCGACTATTGGTTCGGAGTCGTGGGCGCCAACGACAGCGGTCAGGTCCATTGGGTACACCGCAACGAAGAAAAGATCGAGGAGTCGGCCGGCGTGGACGACTTGACGCGGCGTTACACCGACGAAGCGCTCGCCTTTATCCGGAAGAACAAGGACCGGCCTTTCTTTCTCTACATCGCCCACACGATGGCTCACGTCGTTCTGGGCGCGACCGAGCCGTTCCTCGGACGCTCGGAGCGGGGACTCTACGGCGACGTGATCGAAGAGCTCGACGCCTCGACCGGTGAGATTGTCGACTTGCTGAAGGAGCTCAATCTCGAGCAAAACACGATCGTTGTCTACACCTCTGACAACGGGCCGTGGAGCAACCACTCGGCGCCGCGATACACCGCCGCTATCGAGGAACATGCAGGCTCGTCCGGACCTCTGCGAGGAGCCAAAGGCACGACCTGGGAGGGCGGCATCCGCGTTCCGACCGTGATGTGGGGGCCCGGCTACATCCCTGCCGGCGCGGTCACGGGTGAGATCGCAACGACGATGGACTTGCTCCCTACATTCATTGCCATGGCGGGCGCCCAGTTGCCCTCCGATCGCACGCTGGACGGCCGCGACATTTCTCCATTGATGCTGGGCGAACCCGGTGCCAAAAGCCCCCACGAAGCGTTCTATTACTACCGCGAAACCCATCTCGACGCAGTTCGTAGCGGCCAATGGAAACTCGTTTTCCCCCGTCCGGGGCGGAACGAGTCCGAATGGTTACTCTCGCGCGGAGGGGCCTTTTTGGGCGAGATTCTCAACCCCGTCACGGAACTCGAGCTTTACAATTTAAAGTCGGATATCGGCGAGCGGAACAACGTTGCCGCGGAGCACCGCGGCGTGGTCGAACGCCTCACCGCGTTAGCGGATAAGGCCCGCGCGGAACTGGGCGACTACGACCGGATCGGAAGCGGAGTGCGATTTTTTGAAGACGGCCCAAAATGGCCGCGCCGCCGCGACTGGATCAAGCAGTAGCCTGCGTCGACGAGAAGTCCGCATTTCACCCCGCCGCGTTGGGGCTCCGCCCCACCGTAGCGTCGGGAACCGAGGCCCGGCGCTAGTGGCGAGAAAAACGGGCTAAAGCCGGAATAGCGGCGTCCGCAGCAACCCGCCAAGTGACTGCGTCTCCGGCTCCTGAAGTTCGTCGAGTCCGAATCGAACCTCGCGATCGGGGGCCAACTCGCGATACGACCCGAAAATCCGGTCCCAAACCGACAGCACGCTCGAGTAGTTGGAATCGGCCTCCACCCGCAGCGGCGAATGGTGAACCTTATGCATATTCGGGGAGACCACGACGTAGCGGATGGAGCGGTCCAGCCACCCAAAGAGACTGATGTTAGCGTGGTGGAACTGCGTGTTCGCCAACTGAACGCCGTCATAAACCACAAGCGCCGCGGCCGGCACGCCAATGAGCGGAATCGCAAGCAGGCGGATCATGGACGAAAAAAAATCTCGCACGGATGGAAGCGCGTGGCCGTGGAGACGTCCATCGCCGGATCACTGTGGTGCATGCGGTGAAACCGCCACAGAAACGGAATCCGGTGATTGATGCGGTGCCACCAATAGCTCCACATGTCATAGAGCAACAAGGCGCCGCAGAAGTGGAAAGGGCTAGACAGCGAAACCAGATGCAACACCCCGATCTCACGCCTCGTCGCCATTTCCGCGATGGCGACCGTCACCACGGCCAGAGCCAGCAGCAACAGCCAGTTCATCATGGTAACGGTCAGATTCACGGCCGCATGACGATAGCGATGCTTGGCGGGACTCAAGGGAGCCCAGGTTTCCCATAGCCAAAACACGGATAGGCCGAAAACCGCCGCAAGGGGCTGCCAATTCGACTGGATAATATCGGGCACGGTCCAAGCCTCGAAAGAATGCTTTCAATGGCACGTATGATGCAGCGCGGCGTGCCCGTCTCATTATGCAGTATCGTAGTTCTGTCTTCGAGCCGCGGCACGAGACCGGCTCTGGGCGAAAACAGGAGTCATCATGAGCACCGAACCAGGCAAAACAAGACGAGCCATTCTACAGTCCGCGGCAACCGCGATCGCGGCCCCCGCTTTTCTTTCAGCACAGGGAATGAACAACGAGATACGGGTCGGCATCATCGGCGTCGGTGGCCGCGGATCGAGCCTGCTGAGCCGCATCGTGCAGGTCCCTAACGTTCGCGTCGTGGCGGTTTGCGACATCGACCCCGAAGCACAAGAACGGGCATCGAAGATCGCCGAGCGCGACAAGCCGGATGTGATCGTCGATTACCGCAAGCTGCTCGACCGCAAAGATATCGACGCGGTTTTTGTCGCCACGCCCGTTGACTTGCACAAAGAGATGGCCATGGCGGCGCTCGAGGTGCACAAGCATCTCTATCTTGAGAAGCCCCTGGGCAACACCCCGGAAGAGGTCAAAGCCGTTTTCGAAGCAACGAAGAAATCACGCGGACAGCTTCAGACGGGATTTCAACTCCGTTATGACCCGCCCCGGCGGATGGCGATCGAGCACATCCATCAGGGTGGCATCGGCAACATTGCCTACATGCAGGGCAACCGGCACACCAGCGACCTGCCGCGTGAAAACGTGTGGCTGTTCGACGCCTCGCGCTCCGGTAACAGCATCGTCGAGCAAGCGGTCCACATCATGGACATGATGAATTGGGCCATGAAGACGCACCCCGTCCGGGCGATCGGCTCGGGCGGAATCAACGTCTACCACGACGAGCCGCCCGGCAGGACAACTTATGACAACTATGTCGTGATCTATGAGTACCCCGGCGACGTTCGGCTAACCTTTACCCACATCTTCATTGATCCGCGCGGCTTCACGGGAATTTCCGAGAAGATCTGGGGAAGCGAATATGCGATCGACCTGCCAACCGGCACAAAGTACCGGCTCGAGGCACAAAAGCGTGTCCGGGCCGAGCCGGAGGTGCTCGACTGGGACCGCTCCGGCGATGACATGACGCTGCGGGCGGTAAAAGCGTTTTTTCAGCACGCCCGCGACAACACCGAACCGCTCAACAACGCTACCTACGGCAAGTACGCCACGCTGATGGCCATCATGGGCCGAACCGCCATCGACGAAAAACGCGCGGTCACTTGGGATGAGGTCGCCATATAGCCGGGGATTCCGCGATACGTCTCCCGGGCAGAGAACCCGCATCAGGAGACTGCCAAAAAACCTCCAAACTGACCCGCGCCTACTCCAAACCCAGTTCCTTCTTCTTCGCGGCAAGCCATTCCTCGTACTCCTTTTTGAGTGCTGGGTCGATCGGAGACGGGTAGAGTTCGCTGGCCGTGTATTTCCCGCTTTCGAATTTGCCCTTCGTCCAGGTATCGTGCAGCTCGGTGATCTTGGCGCGATTGGCCGCGCCCTCAACAAGATGCGGAGGGAGGAAGGTCAATCCCTCGCGGTCACCAATGACAAGGTCACCCGGCATGACGGTGGCGTTGCCGACTTGGATCGGCACGTTGATGCCGGTGAGTATCACGTCTCCAATCGCGGAAACGTGAAAGTCGCGCACATAGATCGGCTTGTTCTGCGGGTAAACCCCGTCGAGATCGCGAATGCCTCCGTCGATGACAAAGCCGTTGCCGCTTTTGGCGATAATGGCGGCAGTCAAATTATCCCCGGCAAAGGTTCCACCTTCGATCTTTCCGAACAGATCGACCACGAGGACATCGCCCGGCTGCAGCAAATCGATCACGCGCTGGTTCTTGTTCCTTCCCATTCCCGCCGCCAGAGCATCGGCTTCGATTGTTTCCAGCAAGTCCGGCCGCCCAGGCATGAACTGGGCCGTGAGCGCCCGGCCAATCAATTTCAGTTCCGGGTGGACGATCTTCCAGCCGGCTTCCCATTGGTTGTCGTAGCCCGCCCTTCTGAGCGGCCCAAAAAGCATCTCGGAAGACGCCGACTTCAAGGCATTCAGATATTTGTCGGGCACTTTAGGGCGCCCGTCCTCAAAGCGACCGAACGGATTCTTTGCCGTGTACTTGATCAACTGTTCTTTGGAAAAACCCTGGAGCTGAGCCCACACGGGTACAGCCGCCAGCAGGAGAAGCAAAATGGTTCGCATCATGTCAGCGAATGTAACACAAGATGAAGCCGGGGCGGAACCCGGATCCTCCAATGAGACCGTTGATTACAGCTCCGAGGTGTTGTCAAGCGCCCGAAGCGCTGATGCTCGGCGCCCCGAGGGGGAGCCAAGCCGCCTTGTCTCAGCGTCGCTCGTCCGATTGAGCGCGGGACACGTCGCTGGCAGACCTTCGGCGCCCGATTCGAACACGGAGGTTAGGGCTGCCTCCGGAACTGCGAGTCCCCCAGGTGACTGTCGATTCTCGCGCGAAGTTCGCACTCGATTGGCGCGATCCCGAGCGGCGTTTCTTCAAGAACGTGCACTGAAGATCTCTCTTATAGACCCGATAAGAATTATCTTCTTGTGCTATCGGACGACTGGGCCTAAAGTGAGATTGAGGCTGAGCAAACGCTCCAAGACGCAATGCCGGTGATATCCCGCGCTCCCTGACGTGCGCCGCGAAATCTCCAGTCCGAAACCGGCGGATAGTGCCTCAGCACACGACAGCGTTCCTCGGGAACGCGGACTAAATCCAAAGGAGCAGGTGAAAAAAAAGAAGAATCTCAGAGCACTCTTAGTTGGCATTGCGGTTGCAGTCTCTTTTGGAGCCGGCAGCGTACATGCGCAGGACGAAAGGGCTTGGAGCTTATCATTTGACAACGCCTTCGTGAGCAAGTACATCTGGCGCGGTCAAAATTTGAGCAACACAGCCTCGATGCAGCCCGGACTCGGTTTCAGCTACGGCAACTTTTCGATTTCCTCGTGGAGCAACTTCGCTCACACTGCGTTTGGTGACAGCGGCGTCGCGGGCAACCATTGGACCGAGCACGACCTCACGGTGGACTACGGGTTTGCCTTGGGCGATAAAGTCGCCTTGAACGTGGGCTATATCAACTACGCTTTTCCGAACGTCAACGAAGGCCGCTACACGAACGAAGTTTACGGTAGCGTGGGCTTTGACACGATCCTCCAGCCGACTTTTGAAGTCTATGGCGACATGCATAACGGCGAGGGCATGTATTACAACTTCGGTATCGGCCACTCGGTGGGCGTGGGCAAAGGAGTAGCCATGAACTTGTCGGCCTCGCTCGGCGTCAACCAGGGCCAATGGATTGACGTCACAGCCGTAAGCGACGTCGTTTTGGGTGTGTCTCTTGACGTTCCACTCGGCGGCAGCATCACTCTTTCACCGTTCTATTGGCGGTCGTCGTGAGCTACAGAATTCGTCAAAACCTCGGCAGCATCACTCTTTCACCGTAGGGAGTCTAAGTAGCTACCCCGATTTTATTGGGCTGCGAGGCCGTCACGGGTAACAAGAGCCTGCGGACCTGCGACGGCTGCTTCTATTACACCGGATCAATTGGCGGCGTGAGTTTGAATTACAGTTACTGATCATCTTCCGCAAAGGCCGGACGAGTTGAACAACGCCGCTATCACTTCGCGCAACGCAGGGAACCCTTTTTGCTTCCCGCCTGAAGCTTTGGAGTGATAGCGGCGGCACGTTAGCTAGATCGACAACAACCAGAGACCCTCACGCCGCCGGTATTTCTGACCGGCTCTCCAGCGCTCGATGTTCGCGGGTTCTCCGCGACGAATTGCTTCAGAACATCCCGCGCCCAGCGACTCGAAAGCAAGGCCCTATAGAATCAATATTTAGTATCGCCGCGAAGCGGACGGATTTCGGCTGCTTCACAACGGCGCCGCCGTGGCTCGGAAAGCTCTCGCCAACAAGGCGCTTTCGCCACCCAACGCCGCTTTTAAACTCATATGAACAATCTTGATTACGTAACCGTCGCAACCGAAATCGCCCACGAGGCGGGTAGTCTGCTCGAGCAGTATTTCGAAAAGCGCCCGGCCATCGAATACAAGCAAGAGTACGACCTGGTGACCGCCGCCGACCGCGCCTCGGAAAAGCTGATCGTTGAAAGGCTCAGGTCGCGCTTCCCGTCCCACAGCATCGTGGGTGAAGAAGGCGGCGGAATTGACAACAACTCAGAGTACGTCTGGTACGTCGACCCGCTCGATGGCACAACAAATTTTGCCCACGGTTACCCAGTCTTCGCGGTGAGTCTGGGCTTGCTGCACAAAGATGAACCCATCGCCGGCGTGGTTTTCGATCCGATTCGCAAAGAATGCTTCTCCGCCGAAAAAGGATCAGGCGCCTATCTGAACAACCGCCGAATCCACGTGACGAAAACCACGGTCATGGAAAAAGGCATCTACGGTACGGGGTTCCCAAGTCCCCGCCGCCACACGAATGTCAACGTACACTTCTTCCATCAAGTCTCGATGCTGACGCACGGATCGCGGCGCGTGGGCTCGGCGGCGCTCGACTTGTGCTCGGTCGCCTGCGGCCGCCTGGACGGCTTTTGGGAGTTCGGCCTCAAGTCATGGGACGCGGCCGGCGGAATCATCCTAGTCGCCGAGGCGGGTGGAACCTATACCGACATGCACGGCGGCCCTTACAAGATCGCCGGGCCGACCCTGGCGGCGACCAACGGCAAAGTCCACCAGCCGCTGCTGGAACTTTTCAGCGAAGTATTCCAAGGCAACTACCGCGTGCCCCTGGAGCCGGTGAGCGCCTATCAGGCCGATCCCATCGATTGAATCGCTTTTATCGCAAGCAGCGAATGAACCGCCTGAGCTGGCCATTCTGAAGTGGCACGCGCCTCGCGGCGGGCCGACGTAGCGTCATCGTTCTTGGCGACACAGTAGGGACCGGCTTCAGCCGGTCCTTCGCCGCGAAGCGGCGACGAGGATCAGGGTAGTCGAATCAAACGAGCCGGTGCCAGGAATCGGTCATCATTCTGACACAGACCTGCAGCCGTACTCCTTCTCCATCGCCCGCCGGATCTTGACAGCATAGGCGGATTCGTCGATTACCACATCACCCCAGTGAACGATTTCCCCGCACGAGACGGAACGTTTCAGTTTCACCCCATGCGCCAGGCCAATCGGGAGTCCGCCGTCCTGGAGCGAGGCCCCGGCGGGCGTGAGCTTGCCCCAAACGGTACCGCCACCTTCGCCGTCGAGAATCTCCTCTGCAAGAAGGTCGCGCTTGGCAATGGCAATGACGTCGGCTACGAAGTCTTGGGGCGCACCCGTGGGTTCTCCTCGCAAAGCCGCGGAAGCAACACTGATACCCAGCTCGAGACCGATCAGATGATAGGGGCGGTAAAGCGCGGCGTAACGTCCGCTTTGGTCTGTTGCCAAACCGTATTCGGTGAAGCAGCGCGCGGCGTAATCGGTGGGAGCGTCGAAGGTGACATAGACACCCCAGCGAAGGTCCCGCTCCACTTCGCTGCCGTCGCGATGCAACGAGGAGACTACTTCCAGGGTGCCCTTTTGATCAAGCAGGCCGCCGTCCGCGATGGGCTTGAGCACTTCCGCCAGAGACTCGGTACCGCACGGCGGGAACCGCAGGCCTCCGGCAGGCGGCTGAAGTCCGGTCGCATTCGCCACGGCGGCCATCTCGATCGCCGACTTGGTTCCGTCGAGAAACGAGTTGAACATCTTGGGGTTCATGCCGGCGTTCGCTGCCTGCTCGGAGGTAAGACCGTAGTAGGGCCAAACCGTCTCCGGAGTTGAGACGTGGTATTCAGGGAGGTATTTCGTCCCCTTGCCGGCGCAGACAACATCGAAGCCGCTGGCTCGCGCCCAATCGACGAGTTCGACAATCAGAGCCGGCTGATCGCCGTAGGCAAGTGAGTAGACAACACCCGCGTCCCGGGCCCGGCGGGCAAGGTAGGGCCCGGCAAGTGCGTCGGCCTCGACGTTGACCATCACGATATGACGCCCGGCTTCGCAGCACGCCAGGGCATGGCGTATTCCCGCCGCGGGGTCGCCGGTGGCATCGACGACGACCTCCAATCCGCTAGCGGCGATCATGGTCTCGGCGTCTTCGGTGAGATATATCGAATCGTCCCGAAGAGTTTGTTCGAAAGACGAAGCAGCGAACTGTTCCTCGGAGTAGCCGGTCGTGCGCAGGGTCGAGCGGGCGCGGTTCAGATCGAGGTCGCAAACCGCCATCACGTGGAGCCCGGGCGTGCTGCGCGCCTGGGCAAGGAACATGGAGGCGAACTTGCCAGCCCCGATGACGCCAACGCGGATGGGCCGTTTGTCAGCGGCCCTTTGTTTCAACAGGTGATGAAAATTCATGGACTGGCGGTACTCTCGACTGATTGTACTGATCGTGCGCCTGTTGAGTAGCTCAATGGTTTGGGTGATCGTCCCGCGAGAAGGTGGCTATTGTGTGAGTTTGTCAGGGATGGCAAAGAGAATCCCGGGCGGGATTCGCGGAGGCGGCGTCGAATCTTGGACTTGCGCGGTGTCAGAATGCGCTCCACAAGAGACGACCCCTCCCTTGCGGTCGGGGCTCCGAATCTACGCTGTGAATGTACCGCGCTTCGCGTAGTCCAGCCTGAAACGCCAGTGCCTAGGCCAGATTCAGAACCTCCAGCACTTCATTCACGTTTTCTTCGAGGCCGGCATAGATCCCGGCGATTGCGTCGCTTTCGAGCTCGAGAACCTCGACCGCCTCCGGCAAGAGGCCCTGCGCCGCCAATTCAACATCGCAGCCTTCCACCCAAGACCGAGCCAAGTTTACACCCACGTGGACTGCCGCAACCTGAGGGCGAAGGTGTTCTTCCACGGAGGGGGAAAGCGGGTTCGGCCACAGACGGCAGGACACTCCGAAGATCGCCGGGAACAGCCACCCATTCAGAAGCCACTGCCCAGCCGTGCCTGAATCGACCCCAAGAACAGAGCGGGGAACGTCGGCGACCGAAGCCGAGCCGGACTCCCCGGCAGCGAGAAACTGGCCGGGGAACTGACGCAGCAGAGCCAGATCGCCGACGTTATGAAGCAGGCCGACAGCAAGCAGCTCCTTCGGGTCGCCGACCCAGCAGGCTTGCGCCGTTTCGCGGCTTGCGGCCCCGGCGGCAACGGCGACCTTCCAGATGCGTTTCGCGGCTGGACTGTTGGCCGACAGCAGCTCAAAAACTTCAGCAACCATGATGTGCCGCAGAATCGTTCTCAAGCGCCCATATCCGATTAACGCGACAGCCATCGAGAGCGTCGAAACCTTGCGGCTGACTCCGAAGTAGGCTGAATTCGCCAGCCGCAACAGACGCGTCGTGATGCCTTGATCCGCGGCGAGAATTCGCTCCAACCGGCCGTTGGTACAGTGGGGATCTTGAACCGCGTCAATCGCTTTCCGAACGACCGGCAAAGAACAGGGCAGCTCTTTCAACCGCGCAATGACTTGCCGAACGGTTTGGCTGTCGGCTGCCGGGGCGGATTCGCCTTGCAAGAGGTGGCTCACTTTCTGGATTTCTTCGGGTGAGTCAAAGAGAGTGCGATCTTCCGCGGGGTCCGTCATTTTCAGGGGGAGTTCTCCGGCGAAAGCCTGCTGACTCTGTTCTGCCCGGCGCCAACTTGCTGGCCATTGAGAACGTTTTGGGCGCCTTCGAGCTTCGAGGCAGGTAGACCCGAAAAACAGAACCTTCACCTTTGGTGCTTGAAACTTCGACCCAGCCGTTGTGATTGTTGGCGATACCGTAAACCATGGCCAGCCCGAGCCCTGTTCCTTGACCAACACCCTTTGTCGTGAAGAACGGTTCGAAGATGCGAGCGCGCGTGACCTCGTCCATGCCGCGGCCATTGTCACTGACACTCACTTCGACGAACTCGCCGACGCGTGCGTTGGGGTTGGCCCGGCGAAGCTGGTCGTTGGGCAAGTGATTGGGGAGCCGGCGATTGGCGGACTTGATGCCGATCTTCCCGCGCCCATTGATCGCCTGTCTGGCATTCATGCACAAGTTCATCAGCACCTGCTCGACTTGCACGGCGTCACCCTCGACCGGCCACAGGCGGGGATCGAGGGAACTCTCGATCACGATTTCCGGAGGGCCACTGTGTTGCAGCAGTTCCACCACGTTGCTGATGCATTGGTTGAGGTCGATCGCCTGAAACTCGGACTTCGTCTTGCGGCTGAACCCAAGCAACTGTTGAATGAGCTCCGAAGCATTCTGTCCGGCCTTTTCAGCCTGGCGCAGACCGCGGAAGGCCTCGTGAGCCGGGCCGAGTTTCATCAGCGCCAGACTGACGTTGCCCAACATGATTGTCAGCAGGTTGTTGAAATCGTGCGCCATGCCGCCGGCTAGAGTCCCGACGGCTTCCATCTTCTGAGACTGCAAGAGCTGGCGCTCGAGATTCTTTCTTTCCGTTACGTCTTGCACCATCGAGGCGATAGCGACGACTTCGCCGTCCTCATCAATCAAGGAAGTGTGAAACCACTCGCAGTTGATCTTGACGCCATTCTTCGTTTGGTTCTCGGATTCGTGGTGGAGCGCCCTCTCGCCGCTTCGAAGCCGCTGCCAGATCTCGCTGATTGCGCCGGGCTCGTTATCCGCGATCAGAAAGTCCTCATAGCAGCGCGAGTAGGCCTCCTCGTGCGTCCAGCCGAAAATTCGAGTGGCGCTCTCGTTCCACTCTTGGACCGCGAAATCGAGGTTCCAAATAATACAGCCCAACGGCATCTCGCTCACAAAAAACTCGAGACGCCGTGCCAGGGCTCTCTGTGATTGCTCCACGAGCTTGCGCTGCGTCACGTCACGTATGACGGAGAGGACTTCCCGCACGCGGTCCTTGGAGCCGATACCGCTGATGGTGGTCTCCAGATAGATCGTCGATCCGTCGGAACGCAGCGCCCGGAACTCGAATTGGGTTGGCGGCCGGCGGCCGTTCAGACATCTGTGAAAATGATCGAGATGAAGCAGGCGATCTCCGGGATGAACCAAGTCCTCCATACTTTGGTGGTGTTCCGTACCCGGACGGAGGCCGAACAAGCGCTGGAATTGGCGATTAGCAAACCGAATGCCACCACTTGGGTCCATCGTCACGACCGCGTCGTTGACGTTGTCCAGCATGCCGCGCAGCGAGGCGGCCTCTTCACTGGTTTCGGATGCCGGGCCGTTGGCGTCGTGCCGGACGGGCAGCAGCTCGGAGAAGATAGCGGCTGTGAGTACCAGACAACCCACACCCCAAAGCGAGGGGACATTGCTTGGCGGGAACCACAGGAGCAGGCAAGCCCCCGCGGTGATGGTGACAATCGGCAGGACCACCCCGCGCGTCGCCTTTGACAGGGTGCTACGGGCACGGCCGGCCGCTCCCTTACGGGCACGGCTCGGATGGGTTCTGGCGAACCGAATCGAAGACGTTAGGAACTCGAACAAAGTCCACCTAACTGTCTTTATCGGCAAATGGCCGGCAATCGAGCAGATTGATCTTGCGCTCTTTATCGGCGGACGGGGTTGACGAACGCTCCGTTGGCGGCCACGTCCCACACCGCGACGCGAGCCCACTTCCAGCCGGGTGCTTTCGCTGTCCACTCAAACGTTGATTGTCCAAATGAGCCGGTCGTGGCCAACGGAATGATCTTGCGGTCCGTCTTCTCGCCGTCTCCCCAAACGATTTCAGCGAACCGCAGAGGAAAGGTCCACTGAATCGCCGCTTTGACTGTAATCTCGCCGGCGGACGAGGTCGAGATAACCACCTCGGGCAACAGAACCTCGCCTGTGGTTGTGAAGAAGTCGCCCTCGACAAGAGGCTCGATCGCGGCACCGTAGTTGTCAAAGCCGGGCAACTGGCCGAGGCGGATGTAGTTGATGTTCATGTGGGCGTAAAGCTCGTGGGTGTGGTCGAGCTGAAAAACGTCGACTTCCCCGAAAACGCGTTTCCCGAGGCCCCAGTTATTCATGTCGTCGAGCAAATTCAGAACACGCTCACCTAGTCTCGGAGTCGAGAGGTCGGACGGCATGGCCTTCCAGCCCGCGCCCAAATAGCGAGGGTCAAGGAAGTGTTCGCTATGCCGAATCTTGTCGGGGTACCCCGTGGAACCCTTCGTCCGGGCGTGGGTTTGGTACATGTAACCGCCCTCCCGCCGCACCAGCTCCAGCATCTCTTTCTCGTCGGCCGCGCTGTAGACGCGGCCGTACTTGGGGTGATCCATTTGAAACTTCCCGCCTTCGGGACGATTCATGAACCAATAGACCGGCTTGGGGAAGAACACGGACCAATGGCCGCCCAGGTGTACGTTGGCCTCCTCGGAGGGGATCAGCAGAA
This sequence comes from Bryobacterales bacterium, assembly GCA_965226185.1. Classification (GTDB taxonomy): domain Bacteria; phylum Acidobacteriota; class Terriglobia; order Bryobacterales; family UBA6623; genus CBDCYS01. The sequence continues at coordinate 491,920 of CBDDCT010000006.1, read as the reverse complement.
ACTCGGAGTCCGACTGCGCGCGGCATGCGCGGAAAAATGCATCCAGCTCATCGAGCCGCAGATCGGTCAGATCGCGCGGGTGGCCGTCGCCGTGAAAATCCATGATGATCGAGGCATCGACCCCCATGTCCTTGAGCACGGGTTTGAAGGGAGGCGTCCAATCGAATCCCTTCTCGAGGGCCTGCACGGTGTAGGCGAGGTGCCAATGAGTACTCAGCGTTTTGTAGCCGTCCAGCGCGGGAAACCGGTCGCGATTGGTGTAACGCAGGACGTCTTGCAATGCTTGATCCGGGGAGCCGTCCGACAGAAGGAAGAACACTCCCATCCGCTGTGGCTTCCCCGGAGGGGCGTTGACCCAGGGATAGAAGCGCCAATTGCTGTCCCCGATCTGGCGGATGCCCAGTGAGACGCGGCCTCGCCAGGAGCGCTGCCAGAGGTGCCCCAGGTTCGACGTAAAGTCACGCGGGAAAAAGTACTGATGAGGCGCCGGAAACACGGCGAGGCTGCCCGCCCCCGCTTTCAGCGCCAGCGTGCGGTAGCGGACCCGCAGCGGAACTCGCTCCGGCTGCGTTCCGTTCGCGATATCGGTGCGCAGCTTGCCCTCGGTGTCGAAGTATGCGGTTTCCGTATGCATGTTGCGCCCCGGGCGCTCATCGCCGAGGGAGACGAATTCGAGGCCTGTGTCGTAGTAGTAGGCTGTGTCGGCTTCATGCGTGCTCATCACCGCTTCTTGCTGGATCAGACGGCTGCCGGGAAAAATCGTATAGGCGATGCCTCCTTCGAAGATCCCCATCCGCAGGCCGTCGAAGAACAACTCGACACGGTCGCCGACGGAACGCACTTTGGCGGAGCGCAGGCTGAAGGCTCCTTGAAAGCTCCTGGTTCCATCCGGGTGACTCGGCGGGTAGTCGAAAAAGGCGTTCCAGCCGCGGCGGCGTTTGCCCGTCTCGCAACGGTAGAAAGGTCTCCCGCCGGAGACGATGGTATTCTCTCCCGCGCCAATCGATGTGATCAGCGGCTCGTCTGGATTCAGTGAAAATACCGCCTTCCATGTTTTTGAGGACTCATCGGGCCAAGTCACCGTGACCGACTCCTCCGCCGACTCGACGCGGACAGCGCCCGGACGGAACTCTGATAGATCCAGCGGTGCCGAAGCAGCGGAACAGGTCAGGCCCGCGGCCACAAAAATGCAAGGAGCGATGATGAGACGGAGCAATTTCATGGGTAGCCTCGGAATCAGCTTACTAGATTCAGCTTGCGAAGGCGGCGAACTCAGAAAACTCAGCGCGGCACGGGCGGAGCAACACCGTCCGCTGGGGGCTGCGCGCTTCCGGGCACGCTTCCCGCCGCGATGTCACGGCTATCGCTGCCGTCCCTTTCGGGGCGGCCGGCGCTCTGCCCAGGCCAGCTCCGCCATGCCCGCAAACACGCCGTCACGACACTTTCGCGGCGTCCCAGCAAATTTTTTCCCGATCAGCCGTTGCGCGCATCGCAAATTTGTATAAACTGTCACCAGCAGACGGAGGTATCCATGACCAGAACAGCAGTACTTTTGATCCTAAGCAGCCTTTGTACGGCTCTCCTTCTTGTCTCATGCTCGGAATCCCAGAGAGGCCCCGCGATCGGTACACCGGAGTGGTTCTGGGTGGCCGCTAACGAAACCTATGCCACCGGAAATTACGAGAAAGCCGCGGACCATTTGGAGAATGCCGCGGACTCGGAGAATCCCTGGCAGGAGCGCGCCGCCATCTGGCGTGTTGTATTGCTGGACGGGTTGGCGCGCGGCTATATGGAACTGGCGGAGGCCTATCAGGACGGGGCCAGGAAAAACCAGGGCAACGCGCCGAAGCTGCAAAACTCGATCCAGCAGTATCAGCGTGATGCCAGAAGACACACGATCGACCTGGTCGAATCGCTTGGGACAGCCCGGAAGATGATGGGAACGGCTCAGTCGATACAGCTTGACTTCCCGCTCGCCACCGGCAGCGCGGCCGAGTCGCCCACGCTTGGCATCGTTCGGGGTGGAACCGCTCCCAACGAGTATCAGGCGATAGACGCGGAAACTCAGACCGTGGAACGCGGCATTATCCTGGCGACAACGGCAGCCATCGGCGCCGGGGATGACGCCGCGAAAACCCGCACAACCTTTGAAACGCCCCCGGTCGAGGTTGCCCCCAATATTTTCTTTCTCTGTGTTGCCACTTCGTTGCTGGACCGCTCGGAGGTGTTTGACCGCGACCATCTCAATGAGCCAGACAAGCGCGACGTCATGCTCCAGTTTGCGGGCGATTTCAGTAAGCCGGCTCTCGAAGGAGAGGATGAGGATCTCAAAAAGCAGGCCGAGGAGTTGCAGGAAAAAATCGAGGAAGCCAAGAAACCGCCGAAGCGCCGCTGACGGTAGCCGGTCTTTGAAATTTCGGCCTAGTCCCTCGCCGCGCGTGCGCCCCTCCGCCCGGCGCATCGGCGCTTCCAGCTTCCTTCATCTCGTGGGAAGAAGACACGAACATGCCTAGCGAAGCGAAACTCGTCAACTTGCGCGTCGGTGAAATCGAAGTACGGAGCGAATGGAACGACTCCCGAACCGCGGAGCTGCTCTACCAGGCGCTGCCGCTTAGCGCGCCCGGCAACTACTGGGGTGGGGAGATCTATTTTGACGTCCCCGTGACGGCGCCGGCCGAGTCTGACGCCACCGACGTCGTCGAGCCCGGTACGATCGCCTACTGGCCGGCTGGGCCTTGTCTTTGCGTCTTCTGGGGACCGACGCCCGCGAGCGTTGGCGAGGAATGCCGCGCGGCCAGCGACGTCAACGTCGTCGGCCGCGTGCTGAATCCCGAAGTGCTGCCGCTTCTAACGGGACGCGCCGTGCGAGTCGAGGCAGCGGAGTAGACCTCCCGTGCCAAGTCCGGCCCGATCCCGTCAAAGCCGCAGCCGGGTGCACTCCGCATATTCTTGCTTGAAACTTCGAATAAGATTCCAGTCAGGAGCCCGGCCGGAGTTCTTGTTCCGAGCCAGCTCCGCCAGCACGGAGTTGACTGCCACATGCGCCACGACAGCGCTGGTACGGGCCTCGATCCGCAAATCGATCCAAGCTCCGCGCACTCGCTGATAGAAGTCCAAGAATTTTTCGCCTCCTTGCGGCGTCACGTCCCACCAGTTTTCGAGCTTTCGCTTTGCCGTCTCAGGGTCCTGCCTTTCGATCTCGTCCCAGTGCAACCCGTCCCAGCTTCCGTACGTAATTTCGTTCAGCCGCGCGTCTTGCTCCCATTCGGCACCTAGCCCGTTCGCGAGAACCTGTGCCGTCTGCTGGGCGCGCCGCAAGCCGCTGGACAGCACTCGCTCGACGCCTTGGCCGGCCAGCGTCGCTGCCAGCAACCGCGCTTGTTCCCGCCCCTGGGGGGTCAAAGGAGGATCGCTCTGACCGAGGATCGCCAAGTGATTCTCGGGAATTCCATGCCGGATCAGATAGATTACACTTGCCATCTCAGCACGCGCTTATGTGGAATCATCGCCAAGACCTGCTGCTCAAAACTGTGATCTGACAGATCAGGCCGGCCGGGACGCCAGTAACGCGAGCAATACGACGATCTCCTGCAGTTGCTCCGCCGCGCCAAGACAATCTCCGGTTACGCCACCGAGCCGTCGCCGAAAGTAGATCGCCAGCAGGCCGGTGATGAACAGGCAACCGGCCGCCGGTACAAGTAATTGTGCGCCTCCGATAGGCGCCAGGATAGCCATCGATACGCTGAACGTAACGACAACGGGCGCCGCGGTCAAAGCAGCCGCCATGCCGCCTCCCGTCCCAGCCGTGGCGGGTCCGGCCCAATACGCTAGCAGCACCACTCCCGCACGGGGCAAAACTTGGCTCGCCATTAGCCCAAAAATGAGGCTCTCCGGCGGCAACAAACTGAGTCCTTGCCAGCGCAGCAGCGTTGCCAACACCAGCGCCACCGCGCCATAGCTGCCGATACGGCTGTCCTTGAGAATTCGCAGTATGTCTTCTCGCGAGGCTTGGCTTCCGAAAGCGTCAAAGGCGTCGGCCAAACCGTCCTCGTGCAAAGCTCCAGTGACGAAAGCCCACAGCGCCAGGATGATCAGAGCTACGACGCTCGGCGCGAGCCGTCCCCCAAGCAACTCGAAGACGGAAACCCCAAACCCTCCCAGCAGAGCGCCCACGGCAGGGTAGAAGACCGCCGACCAGGCAAGCATCGGGGCATCCGGCGCCCGGGCCGGCGAAGGAACCGGAATCCTCGTGAGCGTCTGAATCGCAGTCAGCAGGGCAGCAAGCATCAGCGTTTGGATTCTATTTTTCAGCCTGAATAGTCAAATCGTAACCGACCGTGGCGGAAAATTTCAGGAGGCCGCACAAAGGCGTGGAGGGAAATCCACGCTCCGCGCGGGCGCAACCCCCTGCGCTCAATTGCGGTCGCGTCTGCATCCCGCCTACCCTGTGGACCCTCTTCGGTTGCGGATCGTCCGCGTTCAGCCGCACGCCTAGCTCGATTCGCCGCTTGCCGTCTTGACAGCCACCGGGATGCCAAACGCCATCCAATAGACCTCATCAGCGGCCTGCGCGACACGCTGATTCAGCACTCCGGCTAAGTCGCGGAACTTCCGGCTAACTTCGTTGTCCGGGACGATCCCGGAACCAACTTCATTGGTCACCAAAACCAGCGAGCAGCTCGCTCCGTGATCCGTGAGGCATTGGACCAGACGATCTATTTCCTCCTCCACATTCCTCTCCGCGTCGAGCAAGACGTTGCTCAGCCAGATGGTCAGGCAGTCCACGACCAAGACCTCAAATTCACCCGTTTCGCGCGAAAGAGCGCTCACCAATTCGAGCGGAGCCTCGATCGTCGTCCAGCCCGGGCCGCGGTCCTGCTGATGCTGGCTGATCCGCTCAGCCATCTCGGAATCGAGAGGCTGTGCCGTGGCAACGAACGCCCGGCGGGTGAAGCGTGCTTCGGCGTATTCGAGCGCGAAGCGGCTCTTGCCGCTACGAGCGCCGCCACCCACCAAAACAATACCCAACAATCCCTCCTCGTCGTTCAGCGATGTTCAGGCTCAGCGAATCAACGGCTCAACCGCTCAACCGCTCAACTGATCAACGGCCTAGACCCACAAGCTTCCCCGCCTCGATCGCAGCAGCCAAATGAAAAACGGTCCGCCCAGCAAGGCCGTGATCACGCCCACCGGGATCTCGGCCGGCGCCATGGCCGTTCGTGCCACGGTATCGCACGCGATCAGAAAACCGGCGCCCACGAAGAACGAGGTCGGGATCAAAACCCGATGGTCCGCCCCGACGACAATCCGCAACGCATGCGGGATCAGCAGGCCAATAAACCCGATCGGGCCGGTAAAGGCCGTGATCGAAGCGGTCAGAAGCGAGCCCAGCAAGTAGGCAAGCAGCATCAGCGACGACAGGTTGACGCCGCGAGTTGCGGCCCACTCTTCTCCAACCGCCAGGACATTGAAGTCATTCGCCTTCACAAGCGCGACAATCAGGGCGATCACGGTCAGCAAGGACAGCCCAACGAGCGTGCTGTACTCACGGGATTCGATCCCTCCCATCAGCCACCGCACGATCGCGAACGACTGGGTAAACCCGGCCGTGTAGTGCAGAAACAAGATCGCCGCCATGCAAATGCTGTTGATCGTGACACCGGTCAAAAGCAGCGTGAAGGACGACATGCGGCGCCCCTCCGCCGCAATCGACACCACCACGGCAATGGTCACGGCAGCGCCCGCGAACGCGGTGACCCAGACCGCCGGCAGAGGGCCGAACGACCGCCAGCCAAAACAGATGGACACCACCGCCCCCAGCGCGGCCCCGCTCTGCACGCCCAGCGTGAACGGCGTCGCCAGAGCGTCCCGCAGAAGAGCTTGAAAGATCACTCCCGACATCGCCAACGCGCCCCCGGCCAAAGCTGCCAGGATCACCCTTGGAATTCTGGCGTAAAACAGAATCTCTTGATCAGGAGATTCCCCAGCCAATGCCCGCGCCAATTCAATCGAGCTGGAGCCGATCAGCGGCGCCAGCCCCGCGGCCGCGCTGAAAAAAAGGACGGACAGGCCGACCGCCAACCAGAATTTCTTGCGGCTCAGCATTTGGGCGGGGATGCGGGCGGGGAAGCGGGCGGAAAAAGTTCCGCGCTCGCTTCGGGTGGATGGGAGGGGAATGGTCGAACGGCTTCCACGTTGACCCCTCCCTTGCGGTCAGGGCTCTGATAACGGTCAGGGCTCTGACAGAAGACCCATGGCCGGCCTTGCGGGCTTTGACGAATCTCGGTATCGACCTCGAATACCTCCTTAAGCATCGGAGAGGTCAAAACCTGCTCCGGCTTCCCGTCTGCGGCGATACGGCCTTGAGACATCACGATCATGCGGTCCGCGTAGCTTGCCGCCAGGTTCAAATCATGCGTGACCGCGATGATGGCGATACCGTCTCGGGCAAGCCTCTCGAGCAGCGCATAAGTGCTGGTCTGATGCTTCAGGTCGAGAAAGGTCGTAGGCTCGTCGAGCAGCAGTACCGACGGCTCTTGCGCCAGCGCGCCCGCCAGCACCACTCGCTGCCGCTCGCCCCCGCTCAACTCGCGAAACTCGCGCCGCGCAAAGCCGCTGGTTTCGGTGACCTCCATGGCCTTCCGCACCGCTTCCCGGTCCTCCCGCGACTCAAACAAGCCATGACAATGCGGGGTTCGGCCCATGAAGACAACCTGTTCGGCGGTAAAGGGAAACTCCAGGCGAATCATCTGGGGAATGAACGTCATTTGACGTCCCAGGTCGCGTTTCTTCCATTCCCTGATCTCGACATCGCGGAAGGTGCAGCGCCCTTCGTAGTCATCCCGAAAACCGGAAAGGACCGACATCAGTGTCGACTTACCCGCCCCATTGGGGCCGACGATCGCGACCATTTGCGCCAGTTGGAACTCCAGCGAGATTCCGCGCAGAATCTCGGCGTCTCCAAACCGAAAGCGCAAATCTTCGACGCGATAAATCGTCATTCGGCCGCCTGAACGTGCATCAATTTCAAAAACTCGGGGTGAATCATCGCGAAGACTCCGGGTGAATCATCTCAAAGAAACGCTCGGCTGTCTGGGCAACCCTGGGACCCGGCACCACGAAGATGTCATTCGCGACTCCGTAAACTCGTCCTGTCTTCACCGCCGGCAACTTGGGCAGTTGTTTCCACAGTCCGGCCACTTCCCGCCGCTGCTGCTCGGTCACGCCGTCAGTCTCCCCCATTGTGCCCATGTCGATGATGACCTCCGGCCCTCGGGCGTAGACCTCCTCACGGGGAATCCTGGGATAGTACGCTACCGCGTCCTCAAACACGTTGCGGCCGCCGGCAATGTCGATCAGCTCATTCAGGAAAGAGTTGCTCCCTACCGCCATGAGATCTTCAACCGTTGCCGGAGTTCGCCCGACAATGAACATGACCGACCGCCTGGGCAGGCCGTCGGCTCGTTTTCTTACGGCTTCCAACCGGGCACGGATCGAAGCCACGCGCGTCTCCGCTATCTTCCCGGCGCCGGTCCGCTTGCCGAGCATCAGCATCGATTGGTAGATTCCTTCTAGCGTGTTGTGCTGCAACTCGAGCACCGGCAAACCGAATCCTCGCAGCTTTTCTCCCAACTCGCGGTGTTCTTTGAGCACAACGACTAGATCAGGCTGCAACGCCAGGGTCGTTTCAAAATTGGGGTTCAGATAGGTTCCGATCTTGGGCTTGTTGCGCACCTCGGGCGGATAGTGGCAATAGGTTGTGACTCCAACAACTCGATCGCCCAACTCCAGCTCATAGAGCATTTCGGTAATGCTTGGAGCAGTAGAGATAATCCGCTTGGGCAAAGTCCCCGCCGCGGCAAGCAACACCCCCATGATGGCCGAAACTAGGGCTCCTCTCAGCAGTGAGTTCCTCCCTTTAGTGAAACTGGCTTGACCACTGTCACCTCGGCATGCTTCAGCCTAGCAACGGCCCGCCGGGATCACAACGCGAAGCAGGGACAAGCAGCAGTGCTCGTCCCTGCCGCCCGGCCAGTGGGTCAGCTTGGAAGGCCAATCATGGATCGCATCTGGATGGGCGACGATGCGCCCACCGACGCTTGTTCGCTCAACCCTGCGCCGTCCGGGAGGATCTGTCCAGCCTAGAACGCCGATACCCGGTGGCGGCCCAATGACGAGAAGGGGACCTTTTCGTCACGCGAGCTGTGAAATCTGGCTAACTACTTTTGTTGGAGTATGTCACAGGCTGGCGACCGCTGATAACTAGTGGTTACGGGATTTGAACGAAGCCGCTACGTGGCAGACGCTTCGCGTGGTAGGATTTGGCAGGGCAACTGCATGGCCGCCTGCGCGACCGTCGAAGAAAGTCTTGCGATGGAGTCGCGGGCAGAGGTAAAGTACTGTTGCCAAGAAAGCCGTAAGCGAAATCTGGCTCCCGGTTCTCTGTTGATCGGCGAAAAGCGTCGCTATGCTGCGCATCCGCACGCCAGTCCTGTTTACGACTCTGACCTTAGCGTTCGGGTTAGCAGCTTCTCTGAGCCGGGCACAGACCCCGACGATTGGGATCAGCGAATTTTCCCTCACAAACCAGAGTTCGCTGGGAGAGCTGCCCGTCCAGGGCGCTGACGTCCTGATCGACGCCACCACGCGGGTGACGAACGGGCTGGCGGGGTTTCGCGCTCGCCTTTATGTGCGACAGGTCTTCGAGAACGGTCAAACGCTGGAAACGCCTGTCGGCTTAAGCCCATCAGCGGCGCTTAATGGAGACCGAGAATTCCTGTTCCGGAACCGATCCTTTCGGCTCGCTCGCGTCTGCGATCCAAGTCTGGGCTGCCCAGGCCCGACGCTTGCTGAAAGCATCACTAGACTCGTCCGGCTCGAGCTGTTCGCGACTCTCGAGCATGGCGAAGACAACGAAGTGGCGCGCTCGCCTGAACAGGTGATCCCCACGCGCGCCCATGCCATCACCGGGATCACGCCTTCGAGTCAGCCCCTGAACACGGAACAGCGGATCCGGGTCACAACCACGGGGACTCGCTTCACAGAGTTGGATACTATCACTCTGCAGTTCCGTCGATCCCCCGATTCGCGACGCTTCGTGTGGAACGTGGCGTTCTTTCCCGGTCAAGGCTTCCCTTGCGAGGCCGATCTTCCCTTTCAGGGGTGCGACTCGAGAATCATAGACGACACGACGCTCGAATTCACGATGAAGACCTTCGCTAATCCGGGGGGATTGGTCTTCGGCTTTTTTCCTGTTGAGAGCTTGCTGGGGACCTACGATCTCTGGCTGGAGTGGGGGGCGAACCGACCGGGCCTCCACCGGGATATTATTTCGCTGGCCGCTTGGACACTAGGCGACGCCCCTGCCTGTCCAGCGCTGACGTCAGCAAAGTCCACGAAGAAGGGAGCTTGCCCAACACAAGACTCCGTAGAGATCCGCGATCCCCTGCCGCCGGTGAGCGAGCCGCTGTCGCTGGACGATGCCCAGGCACTAAAAGTGACGGCGGACTACCAGCTAGGTACAACGGATCGCGGCGAGCTCATTGCGCGTGTGTTCGACCATGAATTCAAGCAGATTGGCTCCTCAGACCCTGTACTCATCGATAAGCGAGGCAGCGGATCGGTTCAGGTGACGACACTCCCCTTCGTAATTCCAGAGGGAACAGAGGAGGTGGCGCTTCGAGCCTTCCTCCGTGACCCGGCGGGAAACATCCTCGCAAAGTCCGATTTTCTCAGTTGGAAGATATCGGCTGAACTCTCGATCGACCACATCGAAGTCGTTCAAGTTATTCAGACCCGGGACAACACCGTTGACTTGATTGCCAACAAGAGGACGGTTGTGCGCGTATTCACAAAGAGCGACGACGGGAGGCCGCGGAACGACGTTGTGGTTGAGCTTCGTGGCAGGCGAGGTTCCGAGCTGGGCCCTCCGATGCGACAAACCGCGACGAGCGTACCGCAACCGGTTCGTGGGGAAGAAGACCATTCCCACAATTTCGTGCTACCCCCTTCGTGGAGCGCCGTCGGAGACCTGCTGCTCGAGGCCGTGGTAAACCCGGACAGGGACCCTCCCGAGTTTGACTACAGTGATAACAAGAAATCGTATACCGCCCGTTTCGAACAGACACAGACGATTGACGTACGCACAATTGAGATCTGTTATGAGTGCGGTGACGGAACCTTCTGCGCCACGGGCGCCCTCCAGACTCCCGAGCTTGGGGTGCGGAAACTCTTCCCGATAGAGGACTCGAAGTTCTCAATTCAGCCGTTGGTCGCACCGCCGTTATATTTTGACTCCCCAACGAATAGGCGCTGCCGAGGAGGCTCGTTCGGCAGGGGCGCAGACCCTTTGGACGCTGTAGCCGAACACATTCTCGTGTGGCTGTTGGCAAGGGAATACTGGACCACAATGGCAGAAAACCCCACTCGACCTTTCGATCAGCTCTTAGGGTGGGTCCCAAGAGAGGTCGCTACTTGGAATGCCGGCCTGCAACAGAAGTTCGCCGCAAGGTCAGCTCTGGTGGTTGCTGATTTCTTCCCGGACCCACGGGCCTTCTGGGTAAAGGAATCGAACACGATACAAGTTCAATAGTTCAGGGTCGCTCATGAGCTCGGGCATAACCTGGGTCTTGATCACCCTGGCATCTCCGACAAAAACTGCAAGTAAGGATAGCGCTCCGTTCTTCGGATCTATCTGGCCCTTTCCGGACGCAGATCTTCAAGAGCACGGGTACGATCCGCGGGACGACGAGATCAAGGTAGGAAAACCCACACCCGGCAAGAGCACGACAAAAGACATCATGACGTACTGTTTTGGGAACCGTTGGATGTCCGAGTTCTACTATAGGCGGCTGTACAAACGGCTCCGCCTGACACCGACTCCCCTGGAACAGAGCATCCCGCGGCGTGTTGTTCTGATCAGCGGTTCGGTGGAACGCGACGGGAGCTCCGGCAGCTTGGAACCCGCTGTGGTCTTCGACACCGACGCCGCGACCTCGCCCTCTGACGCCGCCGGAGGCTATTGATTGGAGTTGAGCGGAGTGAGCGGAGTATTGGCGACCCATTGCTTTGATCTCGACTTCCAAAGCGGCGAGATTCCCGTCGAACTGCCCTCGGCTCGGTTCGTCTTTGTCGCGCCATTCCAGCAGGACGTCACGCAGATCGCCTTGCTCAAAGAGGGTGTGCAACTGGCTCAGCTCCTGTTGAGCCCCAATCCCCCAGAAGTTGTGATCAGCAGTCCCGCGGCGGGAAGTGTTTGGGACGCGAGCTTAGAGCAGACCGTTTCTTGGACCGCAAGCGATCCGGACGGAGATCCTCTCACTTATGTCCTCACCTACTCCGCGGACGGCGGCGCGTCCTGGACCCCCATAGCGATAAGTCTCATCGAGAGTCAGTACACCTTCGACGCTGCATTGATCGCAGGCGGGTCAGACGTTCGTTTCCGAGTTCGAGCGCTCGACGGCATGAACAGTACGATCGCCGAAGCGGGCCCGATTGAGCTGATCCAACGGCCCGCAATCTCCGTCGACGACCCGGTTGATCTTGGCCGCGCCACGGTGGGCTTGCGCCCGACCCGGACGTTCATGATCGGGAATCCGGGTAGCGGCCCGTTGACCATTCAGTCCTTGGCCGTCGAAGGCTCTCGATTTGAGATCGTATCACCGGCTTTCCCGGCGGTCATCACGGCGGGCCGGGAATTGGCGGTTTCCGTCCTTGGTTCGTTGGACGAGATCGGCGTCATCGACGCGAACGCCACCGCGATCAGCAACGCGGCCGGTCAGCCCTCTATGAGTTTCCGGATCCTCATGACGGCGGACGATGGGCAAACGCCGTTTCTCGAGGTCAGCGACGGGCCGCTCGACTTCGGCGGAGTTTTCATAGGTGAGACGGATCTCTACACGGTGCCGATTCGCAACACTTCGCTCGTGGACATCGGCGTCACTCTCAGCGTCTCGGGCGGCGGTTTCAGGTTGGACTCGGAATCGGAATTTACCGTGGCCGGCGGTGAGCAATCGCACGCGAGCGTGGCCTTTTCACCGTCATCACTTGGCGGTTTCGAAGGCGAGTTGAGAGTGCGGAGCAGCGACGCGGATCAACCGGTCCGGAACATAGTCCTGATAGCTTCCGGACTCGAAGCCCGAGCACCCTCCCAAGGACCGCGCATCAACACCAACGGCGTCGTCGACGCGGCAAGCTTTCAAGGGACGGTGGCGCCTGGCGGAATCGGCTCGCTCTTCGGGGGGGATCTCGCTTCGGTAACTCAAGCGGCGACCGCTTTGCCCCTGCCTCTGGAGCTGGGAGGCGTGCGGGTTCGCGTGGATGGCCGCGACGCGCCGCTATTCTTTGTCTCGGCGTTCCAGATCAACTTCCAGATTCCGTTCGAAGTGCGCTCGAACGCAACGGTGGATGTCGTGGTCATTCGCGATGGTGTGGAAAGCCCACCGGTAACGGTCCAGGTGGCGGACTATGCTCCTGGAGTGTTCATCAATCCCAACACCGGCGAGCCGATCATTCAGCGGCATCCGGATGGTGCGCTGATCACCGCGAACAACCCGGCCCAACCCGGCGACATTCTGATCATCTTCGTGACGGGCATCGGGAGCCTCAAGAACGCGCCCCCGAGCGGTGAGCCGTCTCCGGCCTCGCCCCTTGCCTCGGCGCATCTCACTCCGGACGTGACCGTCGGCGGCGCTTCCAGCCAGGTGTTCTTCGCCGGGCTGGCACCGTTCTTCGTGGGCTTGGGACAAGTGAACATTCAATTGCCCAGCGATTTTGCCCAGACCGCCGCGCTGCGCACGGGCGCCGCCCAGGGGGCCACCTTGCCGCTGGTGATTGCTTTCGGGGAAAGCCGCAGTCAGCCCGTCAACCTGCCTATCGTGGGAGCCGTCACTCCCGACCCGCAACCTCCGCCTATGCCCGAACCGCCACCTGACGGCACAAGCGTCCAGGTCGTACCGAACCCGGTGGACTTCGGGCAAGTTCAGGTTGGTGACACGGCTGAGCTGTCCGTCAGCATCCGGAACGGCGGGACAGAGCGCATCACGCTGTCTGACGCCACGTCGGACAACGAGGCCTTTGTGGTCGACGGTCCTTTCGGAAGCTTGACCATCAGGATAGGGCCCGGCACTGGAATTCGGATTCGTGTGCGGTTCACCCCGAGTTTGAGGGGGCCCGTGCGCGCCATGCTCACGGTTGTTAGTGATGATCCAGTCAGTCCGATGCTCAAGGTGCTGATGATTGGCGAAGGGATGTGACACGCTGGATACTGGCTCTACTCGCGATGCTGACGCCACTGGTGGGCCGCCAGGCCGGGAGCGACAACTGTATCGAAACCAACAGCGTCGCGGCGGCGCAGACCCGTCTCGTCACTGACTGATCAGGTAGTCCCGCATCGTCCCCATATTGCTGGAATGGTAGAGGTGGCTGTGGTCCAGCAGGTAGTTGCAACGCGTTCGGCCGTCGGTATCGGGGCGTTGATTCGCAGTGATTACGCCCGTCCTCGCCTGACCGATCGCCCGGCCCCAGCAGTCATAGCGCAGGCTGGCTCCCGGCGCCTGTGGGGGAATGGCCCTTGAAAGCCATTCGTTCATGAGTTGCTCCGTGTGCGGGTCGGAGCAGACACCGTGACCACCGGTACCAGAGACCGGCGCGCACATCCCGGAGAAGCCTCCCGAAACCGGGGGCGGCCCGCCCTGACAGGTCCCGCTCCAACTGCTTCTCAACGGACCGTCCTTCTCGCCCCAGTTTCCGCTGAAAGAACGGTTCCCGGAATGGACGAACCGCACGCGGCCCCAACGTCCACTCGGGTAGCGCCAAACCCCTTCAAATACATTGCCAATAATGCGCCCGGAGAGAGTGCGGTTGGTACCGTAGGTGCCGGAGACTTGGTCACCCGACACGCTGAGGACCATCCTGCCGTGGCCGGTGCTCCACTCACCCGCGAAACCCGTCGCACACCCACCATCGGTTACCGAAGGTCCGCCACCGAACCCTCCAGGGCCCGGCCCGCCTGGTGAGATGGCGCCGGGCGCGGTACGCTCGCAGCTTCCCCTCCAGGTGCTGGTCATGGGGCCGTCCTTCTCGCCATATCGCCCCGAGAATCCGCCGCGGCCGTCGTGCGTGAAAACGAAGCGGCCCCAGCGCCCGTCGGTATAGCGCCAAGTCCCTTCGAGCTGGTTGCCGCGGATGCGTCCCGAAACCGTCTTATTAGGGCCATAGCTCCCACGCGCTTCGTCCCCGCGGACAGTGAGTATCATTTTCCCGAAGTTTGTGTTCCAGGTTCCGCCGAAGAAGGCGGAGCAGCTTGGGGCGAAACCAGGAGGACGCGATGGACCGGCCGGGGGCGCCGCCGTTGGCCGGGATGGCGCCGAGGGCCGGGACGGCGGGGGAGCCGGCGCCGCACCACCAACGCAGGACCCTGCCCACTTAGCGTTCATGTTGCCGTCTTTTTCACCCCAGTTGCCTGTGAACTTGCCGTAGCCGTCGTGGGCGAAGCGCAAGCGGCCCCAGCGACCGTTGGCGTACTCCCACCGCCCCTCGAGCGTACGGCCGTAGACGCGGCCCGAGATCCTATTGTTGGTGCCATACACACCCCAGACCTCGTCGCCGCTGACACTGAGCGTTATTCTGCCGTAAGTGGTCTCCCACTCTCCGGCAAAGCCGGAGCGGCAGCTTTGTGCTTGCGAAGTGGAGACGGCCAGAAAGCTAAACATTACCACGACCCCCCAGAGAGTGACTGAACGCTGAAAAAGGACTGTCATGGCATGTCTCCTTATCTTCCGGTGGAGGGTCGGCTGTGTAAGCAAGGGTGAAAGTCCGAAGGCCAACCAGAGAATACTACTTTTAGGTATCGCGGGGATTAGCATTTTCTAAATCCAAGAATGATCCTGAACCAGGGCATGGAAGCCACCGTGCTGTTCTCGGGCCTCACTCCCGGATTCGTGGGACTCTTCCAGGTGAACGTCCTCTTACCGGGGAACATCCCTTCGGGCAATCTAGCCTTCGAGATCGGGATCGATCGTGTTGGACCTGGCAACACCGTCAGGCTGGCCGTGCAATAGAAGTCAACTGGCCCTCTGATTGGCGTCATTTCGATCCAGCGGTGCCCATCTACCTGTTCCCTGGTTTCTTGATGAAGTCAAACCGGCTGGTTCGGGGTCTTAGCGGTCGGCAGATATCCGACACTTAACGTTGCCTTTCCATGTCCAAACGAAAAAATCCTCAAATCGATCCGTGAGGTCATTAGATACGGATCGCCCCATTTCGGCCGAGTTCGGAGAGGACCTTGTAATGGCTGATGGTGGAGCCGACCCCGACGCCCAGATTGTAGCGCTATCAGATACCTGGTCCGCCCCACTCTTGTCCAAATTAGCGTTTTGAATTCGTAAGCCGGGGAGGCGGAACCTCTGTTAGGTTGGGATTGGGTTCAGGCCTATGAACCAACCCGCCCGAGGAGGCCCCGCCATGAGTCAAGCATGCAGTATTTTCTCTCAATTGTTAAAGCTGTTCCCGCGTTCGGAGTTTGAACAGGCCGTCCGCCAGCATCGCGGGGAGCGCCACGCCCGCGGCTTCACTTGCTGGGGACAGTTCGTCGCCATGCTGTTCTGCCAGCTCGGCCGCGCCCAGTCGTTGCGTGAGATTTGCGGCGGTCTGGCGGCCAGCGAAGGCAAGCTGCGGCACCTGGGCTTGTCCGCCGCACCGCCGCGCTCGACGCTGGCCTACGCCAACCGGCAACGCCCTTGGCAGATCTACGAAACGGTCTTTCATCAACTGCTGGCGAAGTGCCGCGGCGCGGCGCCGGGCCACAAGTTCCGTTTCAAAAACAAGCTGCTGAGTCTGGACGCCAGCGTCATCGATCTGTGCGCCTCGCTGTTTGATTGGGCCCAGTTCCAGCGCACCAAGGGCGCCGTCAAGCTCCATCTGGTACTCGATCACGACGGCTACCTGCCCAGCTTCTGCGTGGTCACCGACGCCAAGACGCCCGACCTGGCGCCGGCCCGCAAAATGTCGTTCGACCGCGGCACGATCGTGGTCTTCGACCGCGGTTACAACGACTACGACTGGTTCGCCGAGCTGAGCGAGCGGGGCGTTTTCTTTGTCACACGATTGAAACGCGGGGCCAACTACGAGGTTCTCGAACAGCGCCCGTTGCCGCGCCGTCCCGGAGGCGTGCGCCGCGACGAAGTGATCTTCTTTCCCTCGCTGGCCGCCAGCGGCTCCGAGGTGGTGTTCCGCCGCATCGAATACTTCGACGCCAAGCAGCAGCGCACGCTCGTGTTCTTGACGAATCACCTGGGGTTGGCGGCCGCAACGATTGCCGCCATTTATCAAGACCGCTGGCAAGTGGAGCTGTTTTTCAAGGCTCTCAAGCAGAACTTGCGGGTGAAGACCTTCGTGGGCACCTCGGCGAACGCGCTGAAGATCCAGATCTGGACGGCGCTGATCGCGATCTTGCTGCTGCGGTACTTAAAGCTGCGGGCGCGTTGGGGCTGGAGCTTGTCCAATCTGGTCGCTTTGTTGCGGCAGCAGTTGTTTGTGCACCGCGAATTGTTCGCCTGGCTGGACGAACCGTTTCACCCGCCGCCGGGCAGCGAACCCGAGTCGCCACAGCAATTATTACTGGCGGGAATGGAGGCCTAATTGGGACAGCAGCATGATTTCTATCTTGTCCAAACCGGCAACCTGGTTCCCAGATCGGCCTCCTGGCGGGGCTTTCTGGCGTGTTTTCAGCAGCCGAACCCGCTCCGCTCAGCTAATTTGGACAGCAGTGGGTCCGCCCCCACATTGTCCCGAAATTCGATCGTGGTCGTTGCTGTTGGCCGCCCCCAACGAAACGTCGAGCCAGCTTCTCATACCCCGTTGTGGCCAAAAGGCCAAAAGCCAGTCACGTAATTTTAATTTTTTTATTCCCTTTATTCTCAACATTGTCATGCGGCAGACCCCCGAAGCCCTTGACACCGCCTGTTACACTGCAAATAGAAACCGGAAAGGACATAGATCACCGGACCAACACGACCGTTTCCAGGCCTGGACAGTTTCGAGTTGCTCTCCGAAATTTGTGGTCATCCACCGCGGATGGCTTCTCCTAGTAGGGACCGGCTTCAGCCGGTCCAACGACGGGCGCACCACCTGACGTGGCGCGCGCCTCCCGGCGGGCCGCGTCGGCCTCCGGGCCGACGTAGCGTCGGCACTCATGCCGACGCTCGTGCCCGTCCGAGCAAACTACCGGGGAAGAAGACCATCCGCTAGCAGCCGTTTTTGCGCTCCTTTTGAGGGCGGTTGTCGAGGTTCGATCAACGGGAGCAAGAGGCGCCTCTCAAAAAAAGAGCGGTAAAGAAAGAGCGGTAAAGAAAGAGCGGCAAACACAGCGCGGGAATCGGCGAGGCGGGCATCTGAGGACCCGCGATCCGGTCGAACAATAGCGAAAAAACCGGAATCATCGAGGACTCCCCAAGGGGCGATGCGCGTGCCCCACAACTGTCTCCGAGAAGAAAAAATCCCAAAACCCTTACATTTTCTGTAGAAAACTGCAATTCGTGCTGACGGAAAGCCTTTTTGTGCGACGTAACCAACAGAAACAAAACAGCTTACAGCCATGGACGCCCCCCGGAGCCATTCTTCCCAAAAATGCACGTTTCAGCTCCAAAACAGCCCGAAACATGCAGTTCAAGCCCAATTTAGGCCAGAAAAGCACCCCAAAACTGCAATTTTCAAGAGCCAACGGGACGCCGAGACCGCTGCGGCACCCGTATTATGCCCTGCCCCGATCGGCTCGCGTTCAGCATCATCTTGTGTTAGAAACACTCCCCCCCTTCAGGCTCATCTTGCATTGGACAACTCTCGCTGCCCGCAGCCACTACCTGCGCGGCAAGGATCCGAGCGAGTGGCTAACCGATGTTCCCCATTACGGACGCGTTCGCTATCAGGACGTCTACCCCGGGATCGATATCGAATACCACGGGAACTCGGGCGCGATGGAGTTTGATTTCATCGTTCGGCCCGGCGCCGATCCCGGCCGTATTCGGATGGAGTTCGAGGGAGCCGTCAGCGCCGAAATCGATGACGATGGAGACCTTGTTCTCCGCAGAGGCGAGCACGAACTCCGGCACCGCAAGCCGGTCGTCTACCAAACCGCGTCGGGCCAGCGAACGGAAATCGAAGGCCGGTACAACCTCGAAGAAGACGGAAGCGTCACGTTTCGTTTGTCGGATTACGATGCCGGCCTTGCCGTCGTCATCGACCCATTAGTCGTGGGGCAAACGTTCGGCCGCGGCGGCTGGCAACAAACGTTCGGCGGCAGCGGCGACGACCAGTTCAACGCTGTTGCGATCGGACCCGACGGTACGGTTCATGTCGCCGGCACAACCGAGTCGACTGACATCCCGGCGCAAAACGGCTGGAACGGCGAATACCAGGGCGGCCCCTCGGACGCCTACGTCGCCACACTGAGGCCTGACGGCACGCTCATCAACGCTACCTTTTTGAGTGGGAGCGGCCAAGACATTGCCGACGATATCGTCGTCGACCCGAACGGCGTGATATACGTCATTGGCACGACCAATTCTCCGAACTTTCCGACAACCGACGGGGCATTCCAGCCGATGTTCGGCGGTGGCCCGGGCGACGCCTTTGTGACGGGTTTTTCCCCCGACGGGTCCGAACTGGTGGGGTCCACATTTTTGGGAGGCCCCGGCCTGGAATTGGGTACCGGCATTGCCTATGACGGCCAAAATCGGCTGATCGTCGTTACGGGCGCCACTACCGAAGAGGGCTTCCCGGTTACCGATGGCGCCTTCCAAACGGAGTTCATGGGAGAGGCAGACGGCTTTGTCAGCATACTCGACCAGTTACTCGAGACGCTAGTGGACTCGACTCTTTACGGCGGCGGCGGTCTTGACTTCCCGGTCGATGTTGTCTTGGGCGCCGATGGCAATCCCTACATTGTGGGAGAAACCGACTCGACGGACCTGCCGCTAACGGACGATGCCTTTCAGTCTCAACCCGGCGGCGGGATCGATGTTTTCGGCGCGGAGTTTACGGGAGACCTTGGCGATCTCAATTACAGCACCCATCTCGGCGGACCCGGTGACGACCGGCCGCATGGTGTCGACCTCGACCCTTTCGGAGGCCTGTGGATTGGCGGCCGCACTACCGGCGGGCTGCCGACGACTCCGAACGCGCCGAATCCCGATTTCCTGGGCGGGCCAAGCGATGGCTTACTGGCGCGGATTCCGCTCGTGAACCTGGGTCCTGAGGGGACCCTTGGCTTCGACCCCCTCACCAACGAACCGCTGGTAACTTACACGGGCGACGGGAACCCAAACGCCGTGCTGGACGTACAGGCCTATGACGAGTACGGTCCCCTGTTTGTCGTCACTTCCGAGTCCACCTTCAGTGAAGACCCCGCGCCGGTCGCGGGTTGCGGCGATGAGCCTCGTACGGGAGATACCGGCAGCATTAACGTCTTCGATCTCACCACGGGCAAGTACATTAACGTGCCCACGGGCCCGCCGGGCGGGAACTGCATTCCCGACGGCGAAATCCTGGACCTCGACGTGGATCCGTTCTTCGATCAGGGGAAAGTGTTCGGAAGCGGGTTCCAGTTTACCGAGAACGGCTCTGATGGCTCAGTGGTTCAGATCGATCTCGACGGTCTGTTCGCAACCGACGTGGGCGCGGACCTGGAGCTCGAGAAGAGATTGCTTTTCAGAGGCGACAAATCGATTCCCGGGGCTCTGCATGGGTTTGTCATCGACGTCCGCAACAAAGGACCGGATGCGGCCACCAACGTTCGCGTCACCGACGCTATATCGCCCGGGTTCACGGTGGAAAAAATCCAGTCCTTCGGCGGCCCCTGCACACAGGGAGGCGGGGAGGTCCGGTGTGAACTCGGGACCATGGCTCCCAACACGGCGAAATCGATCCTAATCAGCGGCCGCGCGCCGGGCGAGACGGGAGACTACGTCATCACAGCGATCGCGACCGCCGACAATCTGACCGGCCCAACGAGAATCGCCAGCGCCGGCCTCAAAGTTCGACCGTTTGTTCCCCTGAATTTGAGCAAGACAGTGGTGTCATCCGACTCCAGCCGGGTCGAATACCGAATCGAAGTGAAAAACCTGAGCGAGACGGAGGACGCGACGAACGTGCGGATCGACGACACGTTGCCCCCGGAACTCTTCGGCGTTGAGTTTGAAACCTCCAAGGGAAATTGCAATCTCAACGCGGCCAGCCCGATCGTCCCCACCGCGCAAAGCACGCTGAACTGTACTCTCGACGTCCTACCGCCGCGCGATACGTTGGTAACCCGCGTTCACGGCCGCCCCAAAGACCTCCGGGCTCAAATTTTCAACCGTGCGACGGTGGACGCTGACCAAGCTGGAACTTTCGGCGCCGACTCCGCCACCGTCAACAAGACCGATGGCGCCGCGGCAGCCGATTTAGAGGTTTTGCTCTGGAACTTTGGCGCGCCCGGAGATGCGGATCCGATGTGTCGAAGCCTGGCCGCGAACGTCTTCAATCGCGGACCAGACGACGCAGCGGGAGTTCGGCTGGAGATCGACCAAATCAGCGCGGCGAACCTCAAGACGATTGACCCGCTTTGCAGCGCTTCCGGAACCCGCCTCAATTGCGACGTTGGTGGACTAGCCGCGCTGTCATCCAGAGAGATGCGGTTCGTTGTCTGTGCGGAGAACGAACCAGAAAACGCGCGCTTTCGTGGGGTCGTGACGGCCATAACAGCGGACCCCGACCCGACGAACGATCTCGACAGAGCTGCTGCCGCACTCGACCCCTCGGTAGAGGACGTGCGGATCGCTCCGGGCGGTATCGTCAGCAGTTCCGGGTTTCACCGGCCCCTGGTTGTCAGTCCCGGTTCCGACCCTTCGCTATTCGGCGAGGGACTTGCGGACGAAATCATCGTGGCTGAGACCGTTCCGCTGCCCCTCGATCTGGGAGGCGTGAGCGTGGAGCTGAACGGCATTCCAGCGCCGCTGATTTTCGTCTCGCCGAATCAAATCAACTTTCAAACGCCCTGGGAACTGATGGCCAATACCAAAGCAACGGTGGTGGTCCGCAAGAACGGGGACAAGTCGCTTCCCGCCAAGGTGTTCATCGCTCCCTTCAACCCGGGAATCTTCACGACGACTCAGACGGGCTCGGGCCAGGCCGCCGTTCTCATCGCCGGCACGCGTTCGGTTGCGGCGCCTGAGGGCAGTATTCCCGGAGCGGCAACTCGTCCCGTGAAAATCGGCGAATTCATTTCTATCTTTGCCACCGGGCTGGGAGCCGTGGACAATCGGCCCGAGACCGGTGCCGCCACGTCGACGACAACGCTGTCGCGAACCAAGACGAACCCCCTGGTCACGATCGGCGGAGTCGAAGCCGGCCTGACGTTCTCCGGGCTTGCACCCGGCTTTGTCGGCTTATATCAGGTCAACGCCGAGGTAGCCGCGGGAACGCCAGTGGGCGATGCCGTTGAGCTTCTGCTGAGCAGCGGAGAGGTGCCGTCGAATGCAGTGACAATCGCGGTTGCGCCGCAGAAAGCTGGGAGTGGACTCGATTCAGAACAAAGGACGGTTAACCCAATGCGCTTCGCGGCTCGATAGGCGGCCCGCCATTGCCTCTGTCAACGCTTCACCGTCGATGTCGCCATCGCCGGCGCATGACTCGAGGTCAGCGTGGTTCGCTAAACTTTCGCTGTGGGGTCTTTCATCCCCAACTCCCCGCCGGTTTATCCCGGCGCTTTCGGACAGTTTCCTATTCCCCTGGGCTCGACCGCGTGCGGCGGGCAGCACGACGTGCGGTTTGCCGCTACCCACCGGATGTAAAAGCCATATGAGTTAAAACACCCGCGTACGCAGTCTGCTGGCTTCCAGAAGGCGCATCGAGCCGGGCCACGGCTCGCTCATCCGCACCGTGATCGATTTCGCCTGCCGCTCGAACGCCCACAGCGACCTCGCCGGGGTCGTCCGCTCGCTGGAAAGCGACCACAAAAACCGGACCCAAGA
Source organism: Bryobacterales bacterium (assembly GCA_965226185.1). Lineage (GTDB taxonomy): Bacteria > Acidobacteriota > Terriglobia > Bryobacterales > UBA6623 > CBDCYS01. Next base: position 469,913 of record CBDDCT010000006.1, on the reverse strand, counting down.
GCGCAACGATCAAGACCCGAAGCCGGACAAACCGCAGACCGGGCAATCATCGAAACGCTGATGAAGCAGCTCGCCTTCCGCGGGCTCCGCCGCCGCGTCGAACATCTCGTAGCGCAACGCCGCGAGACGAGCCCGTCCGAGGTCTATCTCTACTGGACCGGCGGCGGCGACGCAAACGACCCCTGGATGGCCATCGGCCCCCACGGAGAAGAATGGCGCCGCGGCGATCCCGGCCCCATCCCCGGAATAGAGACCGCCGCCGGGAGACCGTCGTCAAGCCCAATTCACTTGATTGCAAGTAATCCTTAAATTTACATCAGTACACCTTGAATAAGTCTTGCAATTGAGTTACATTTGGTAAGTTACTCACCTCTTCCAAACGGCATGCGGACATACTGCCGGGGGAGAACCTTCGCCGCTCAGGTTCTTCTCTGCTTCCTGTTTCCAGCCGCCGCTGACGCCGGCTTCCAAATTCGAGACAATCGGCTGCTGCTCGACGGCGAGCCCTTCCCCATTCGGGGAGTCGTCTACAGCAACGTGCCCATCGGGGAGGGTTGGTCTGACGAGACAGCCGCTTCGAGTTGCCTCTATGCCCGCGACTTCCCTTTGATCGCCGGGCTGGGTGCGAATACCGTGCGCACTTTGGCCATGGTGCGGCCCGGGGAAAATGCCGGGCGTTTTGGCTGGTTCTTCTCTGCTTCCTGTTTCCAAAATGCTCTCGATAGCAGCGACCTCGCGGGCTTCCCGCTCGACCGTTTCCATGACAAGGCGGCCAGCCTTTCCCCGGCTTCCGAGCCAGGGGCCGCCCTGCGCTCGCGGATCCTTACAGAGTTTCGCGCGTTCGTGGAAACTTGGAAATCCCAGCCCCGGCTCATCGCATTCGTCTTTGGCGAGGACGTCGGCGCGGGGTACGGAGACAAGTTTTCCGGTTCCGTCGCTGATTTCTATTCACTGCTAGGAGAAGCGGCGGCCATTGTTCTGGAAGCGGGAGGAATGAATCCGCCCCTGCTCACGACAACCACGTCCCAGGTCGCCGAGATTGGTTCGTTCGTCAGCGGATCGGACGACATAGCTCAGCCGGGTCTGGCCTTTTGGTCCGTTAACCACTTGGGGAACGAATCGCTCGAAGGAGTGTTTCAAGACATCCGCCGCAAGACAGCAAAACCGTTTCTGATCTCGGCGTTTGGCATCGATGCATACGACGGCGAGAATCAACTCGAAGATCCAGAGGTCCAGGCGGCTTCGGCGCGCGCGCGAGCCATCGATATTCAGGCGCGCATCGGAAGCAGCTTTCTGCCGCTACTCGGGGGCCTCTGGGCCGGCTTTGTTGACGAGTGGTGGCGCGGAGGGGCGAATTCTCGGCAAGACTTCAGCGGAGCGCCAAACGAAAGGTTCTCCGACAAACGCCTCCATCCTGAATGGATGGGGCTTTTCACGGCTCGAACAACAGCCCTGCAGGGGCTCGATTCCCTGCGCCCCCGGCCAGCCTACTTCGCTCTGGCTGAACAGTGGGCGGGTTCTCCTCCCGATGAGCTCACGATGGCGGGTCTGCCCCTCATCGATCCCGGCGCGATTTCCGCTACATCGAGCACTCAGAAAGCTCTTGCACCAGGCGGCCTCGTCACGTTTCGGGGAACTGAATTCGCGTCGGAGATCAGGTTCGCCGAAGCAGGCAACCTGCCGCTTCAACTCGGTCCTGTCAGTGCCTGCGCCGACAGTCTGCCTCTCCCCCTGCAATATGCGGATGAGGGCGAGCTTCGGGGGCAAGTGCCATGGAATTCTCCAATCGGGGCCCTTTCCGCTGTTATCTACCGGGCTGGCGTCGCCAGCAATGCCGCTTCCCTGGAAGTTGTCCCCTCGGCGCCGGCCATATTCGACCGGGGAGTGTTCCGCCCCTCGCTTCCCTGCCCGGTTGACGATCAAAACGGCGTTCGGCCGGGCGCCTACCTGGAGGTCTACGCGACGGGGCTCGGACTCGTTTCCGGCCCGGTGGTGAACGGTCTGGCGCCAACGGAAAGCTTGCTGACCACCGAGAATCCAGCCGCAATCCTCGGCGGCCGGCCCATCCCAGTTCTATATTCCGGTCTGCTGCCGGGAGTGGCCGGGGTTTACCAGACCAACGTTCAGGTGCCGCCGGATTTCCCCGTATCGTTGGCCGAATTGCGCCTCCAGCAAGGAAGCGCTTCCAGCAATCCTCATCTCGTGAGGGTCGTGGAGCAGCAGGAAACTCCCAGCTTCACTCTTGGAGGCCCTGAACCGGACGCAATCGTTCTGCAGCAAGGCGGACCGGCACAAACAACTTTCGTGGAGATTCAAGGATTCAACTCTTTCTGTGAGCTGGTCCGCTTTGAATTGACGGGTCTCCCCGCGGGCGTCAGCGCCACGATACCGGTGGGCGTGCCCGGACAGATCCTGCCGTTAACCATCAGCGCCGACGTTTCCGCCCCGCTGCTGTCGGGAATCACCACCACCCTGACAGCTTTGTCTTCTTCCTCGAAAAGCGTCAGCCGTACTCTGCGCTTGACGATTCTCCCAAGCCGCACCGACCTGACCCTCCGTGTCGTCTCGGGAGGATGGCTAAGCACGGCGCCGGTCGCCAGCTTTGAACTGAACGACAACCTCCTGCACGAGGTGCATGGCGGCGGACCGGGACGCGGCTTCAACTTCTTGACGCTGGACCCGCAAACGGGGACATTGGGGCCGATTCGCGTCTTCGACACTTTTGACAGTCAGGCCGACCTGGAAGCCATGGAAGATTACTTGCGAGCCATTCCTTTGGGAAGCGCCGTGCTCGGCGCCATCGCCGACGAGGGTACGCACTTACTCACCGACCAGACTCGCCAAATCATTCGAGAAACGCTCGGGTCTCAGCTCATCGACTTCGTTGGTTTCCAGTACTCCTGGGCCATCATCACCCGCAAGAACGCAACCCAGCCCATCGCCGAGGGATTGAGTCCCAACGGGCTCGTCGTGCTCGAGCGCACGCTGAGCTTTCCGCTGCCTTGATTCACGGATCGGCGGCCGACTGGCGGCCGGTTGGCGGGCTGTTCCGCTCCCCCGGCGGATACAATGAAAAACAAGGTGCCGTGATCTGTCGCGCGGCCACCACGGGACTCGGAGACCGAAATGGCGTTTTACGAACTCAGGCAATACAAGATTCTGCCAGGCAAGATGGACGAGTGGATACAGTTGATGGGGGAAAAGATCATTCCTTTCCAAGCCTCCAAGGGAATGGACATTACCGCCAACTTTCGCGGCGAAGAGGATGACACGATCTACATCTGGATGCGCCGATTCGAAAGCGAACAGGAGCGCCTGCGGCTCTACGAAGCGGTGTACCAGAGCGACCACTGGAAAAACGAGATCGGCCCGCGAATTCCCGAGTTGATGGACCGGTCCGCGGTTCAGGTGACACGCTTGACGCCTACACCCAACTCACCGGTGCGGTAGCGGCGCGTGCACGGCGGTTCGGTCCAGTTTAAGAGTTAAAGTGCTGCACGCTGGCGGACCCGTCACTTGCGTTCCGGGCTCTGTTACTGCCCAAGCTCGTGGCACAGGTGGCAACTGATCGAAGCTTTCTTGGCAACGTGGCAGTTCATGCACGTGATCATGCTGGTGGAGACCTCCTTGGCGAGAACGTCGCGCTCTTCGACCGGACCGTGGCAACTTGCACATTGCACCTCCGCGTTGACGTGGTTCGCATGACTAAAAAAAACGAAGTCCGCCACGCGGTAGACTCGGACCCAATCTAGCCGTTCCCCGTCTTGATGCATCCGGGCCAGCTTTTGCACTGCCGGGCTGTCCGTCTTGATCGCCGTGTGACACAACATGCACCGTTCCGCATCCGGCAGTCCGGCGCGCTCTTTCTTGGCAACGTTCGCGTGGCAATCCTTGCAGGAAAGCCCGGCGGTAACGTGTTGCTTGTGGCTAAAAGGGACAGGTTGGGGTCCCACTTCGATAGGCAACTTCTCTTCAATTCCTTGATAGGCCTGCTGCCCCTGGGCGGGCGGGCTTCCGCCAAACAAAAGAAGCCCTAGAAAAAGAACGATGATGAGCCCGATCGCGTCGCGCAAGATTAATCCCGTCCGCCGAAACACCCTACTCTCCTCTCAAATTGTTACACGGATTCGTCAGGCATTCTGCCATCATGGGGTTTTCTTTCTAGCGTCGGAGAAGCAATCCCATGGACTACGACATCATCGTGATCGGCGCCGGGGCGGGCGGGCTCAATGTCGCGACACCCTGCGCGAAGCTCGGTTTGAAGACACTGCTTGTTGACAAAACCCCTGAGGCGGTCGGCGGCGAATGTCTCAACACCGGCTGCGTACCAAGCAAGGCGCTGCTTCACGTCGCAAAGCTCAAGCGCGACGCCGAACGCTTGGGCGCCTTCGGGATCACGACCAGCGGCGCCATCGATTTCCAGAAAGTCTTCGGCTACGTCGGCGACGTACAAGCTGCGATCCGCTCGCATGAAACGCCGGAGGTCTTGCAGACCTTCGGCGTGGAGTTCGCCTTCGGCGAAGCGCGCTTCACTTCGCGCGACAGCATCCAAGTGGGCGGCCAAGTCCATCGTGCCCGCCGCATTGTCATCGCGACCGGTTCAAAGCCTCGCGTTCCGCCAATCCCTGGCGTTGAACAGGTCAGCTACCTCACGCACGAAAACCTGTGGCAGCTCACCGAGCTCCCGAAACAGTTTCTCATCGTCGGCGCCGGCCCGATCGGAATGGAGATGTCACAGGCGTTCACCCGGCTCGGCTCGAAAGTCACCGTCATCGAGCGGGCCCATCGGCTGCTGCTGCGGGACTCCGAAGAGGCCGGCGCGCTGATCGGCAAGCACCTGTCTGCCGAGGGAGTGAAATTCCACTTGAATGCCGAGTTGCTGCGCTTCACGTCGCCTAATACCGCGGAGATTCGAACGCCTGACGGCGCCATCGAGCAGAGATTCGACCAAGTCCTGATCGCCATCGGCAAGGCGCTCAACCACGACAGCCTCAACGTGGAAAAAGCGGGAATCGAAGTTGACAACGGGCGCATGAAGCTTGACCGCTACTTGCGGACAACGAACAAGAGCATTTACGCCTGTGGCGACGCCGCCGGGCAGATCTATCTCACCCACGTCACCGAGCTGCACGGCGCTCTTCTGCTCTGGAACTTTTTCTCACCGCTCAAGAAGAAGCTCAGCTACGACGATCTCAGTTGGGTGACCTTCACCGACCCCGAAGTGGCGACGTTTGGGCTATCGGAAAAGCAACTGAAGGAACGAGGGGTCAACTACCGCAGGGTGGTCCAGGGTTTCGAGGACGTCAACCGCGCCTCCACCGATCACTATCCCGAATCCAAACTCACCGTTTACATGAAGGGCGACTATATCCTCGGAGGAACAATGATCGCGCCCAACGCCGGCGAGCTGATCCAAGAGCTTGTCCTGGCGAAGCAGAACAAGATTCCTCTGCGGAAGATTCTCCAGAAGACCTACGCTTACCCGACGGCCAGCCGCATCAACCGCTGGCTGGCGATCTGGGAATACGACCGCAAGACGACCGACACGATCAAGAAGGTCTTGCGCGGCGCGTTTCGTCTACTGAACTGACAAAGCCGTCCTCGGGATGGTGAGCCAGTCACCGCGCCGTAACGGGAGCGATGCTGGCTGTGGTCGGCGGTCACGTCGAAGTCGTGCGGAGAGTGGCCAATGCAGGTGCTAATCTCAGCCTGCGCGGAACGGGCGTTCCCGGGTTCGCGGGAAAGACAGCATTGGACCTTGCGATCGATCTGGAGCGTCCGGAAATAATCGAGATCCTGCGGTCCACGGCCGAGGGTCGGTGCTTGTGACTAGCTACCCTCACTTCGAAACTGCATCCTCGTGGAAGGCGGCTCGGGCAATGCTGAAGTTTCGACCGCTCGAGCCAAGGCATACGGCGGGACTACGCCTTCAGTCCATCCGAATCCACGTCCGCGATCACAAGCTGCGCGAGCTATCAGTTGACGACCGAACGCTGGAAGCGCACTACGGTAGCTTCAACCCGGCTAACCCGGCTAGGGACAGGCACGTTAACTACCTCCAACTTCTAGCGCCATTGATTTTAAAGGACTTATTAGCGCCACCTCGCCTGGGTCGAACTCCTTGTGATCTTGTTCTCGTCGTAAGGCACTGAAATATAGCAACTTACTCGATTTCGCGGAGATCCCGTCAATCAGTTAGGGTGATTGTCCCCTCTGGCCTTCCCGGTTTCTCCCTCCCCCGACTTTCCCCAGTTACCTGCGCCGACACCCTAGAATAGGATCGCAGCAATGTGCGGTGAGGCACCATTCGAGATTGGCGAGAAGCTCGTGATCGGGGAGCTGGCTGGTCACACAGGTTCAGACGATCCTGGTTACCGAGTCGCGGATCTACTGCCAGGCGGGATGGGGATCTGCGCAAAGGTAATCCACCTTGAAAGTGGGACGTCATACGCTCTCAAAGTTCTTCACCGACACCTTTTGGGCGATCAGGCTTCCTGGAAACGATATCTGGAGGAGCTCAAAACCTGGCTTGTCCTTTCGGCGTGTAGCGGTGTCGTCGAAGCTTTTTGCCTGACCCGTATCAACGAAGTACCAGTTGTCTGCGCACGGTGGATGGGAGGCGGGAGTCTTAGAGTCCTGATGAGGTCGCGAGAGCCTCAGTTTCCGTACGAATCGGTTGCCAGGATTGTCGGCACCATGGACTGGGTAAATTGCGAACATAGTGTAATCCATCGGGATCTAAAACCGGAAAACATACTCTTGGACCAAGAGGGGCGAGCATTCGTCTGCGATTGGGGTCTTGCGAAGCCCGTTTCGAACGGAATATCGATCGCGTCTAGGCAACCGTCTGAGGCATCATCATCCAACGTCAGGCCAGATCTCACCCAGGCGGGAAGCTTCGTGGGTACCATACACTACTCATCGCCAGAGCAGATCCTCAACGCGAAGGATGTTGACCACCGTGCCGACATCTACAGCCTCGGCTGCATTCTGTTCGAGTGGGAGACCGGAAGACCTCCCTTCGTTGGGCGCGGCGCCGAGGAGATCGCCCGGAAGCATCTATTCGAAGCCGTGCCGAGACTTGGTAGCTCCTTGCATCGCTCGACATTTGGTTTCGACGAGGTGATCCAGACCTGCCTGGAAAAAGATCCAGCAAACAGGTTTCAGAACTACTCATCATTGGCTGCGGCGTTAGCGCAAGCGGCGGACCGTCGGGGTGTTTCCATTTCCCGATTCTCTCCCTCGGTTCGGAAGGCGGTGCTTCCTATTCGTCATCAAGAACCTTCTAAATACCTGGAGAGCAAGCACAAGGCTGACGATCTGCTGCCGTACCTTGAACGCGGGCAGGATTTGATTGCCCTGGGTGACTACAAGGGCGCCAAAGAGATATACGACGGGTTCTTCATTCCAGAGTTGGTCTCTGGTGTTCCCGACCATGAGCGTAACCAAATGATCACCAATAATTATGCATTGTGCTTGATCGAATGCGGGGAGCCGGAGCAGGCCATTGGAGTTCTCGGCTCGATCGCGGCGGCCAAGCGAAAGCCGGCCGAATACTACATCACCCTTTCCCTGGCACACCTCCGATGTCGGTCTTTCGCTCAGGCAGAAGAAGTAGCGGGTGCTGGGCTAGTCGCCTACCCCGACGATCCAGATCTCGTTGGCAATCTCTTGATCGCACAAACGCGCCAGAAAAAGTTCAGGGCGGCAGCGTCCACTGCAAGGTTAAGGCTGCGCCGGAACCGAGATGTTCATTCGCTCCACGAGGTGGCTGAACTCCACATCTCTCATGCCCAAGAGATTCTAGATGTGGATTGGCCCCTTGCGTTTGAAAGTCTTCTCTTCGCGATAGGCCTGTTACGCGAAGCGAAGGAAGCCAACCCGCAATACCTCCCGGCGCGAGCCAGTCTTATTCGGGCTCTGTCGGACATCACTGCATATTCTGCATGTACCGAAGAGCTCTCAGCCGCTGCAGGACTGGAATGGCATCCCTCGGATCGGGTGTTTCTGGCCCGAATGGCGGCTCATTGCTTGGATCGGTCCAACGCCCACGACGAGTGCGTCCAGTTTTGCGAGAAGTGGCTTAAGAACCTCGAATCAGCGAATCTATCGAAGATTGCCGAGGGCCACCTTGTTGAGATCAAGCGCACTCGCGCGATCACAATCATAGATCGATACTGCATCGGAAAAATGAAGGATGGAGTGCGAATCGTGGAGGCGTCGTCACTCCAGTTCTTCCAGGGCGTAGTGAAGGACCCAGTTCACCGGCAGCCTCGGGACTTTGCCTGCCTTGCCCAACTCTATGAGTGGATGGGCAAGCTGGACGAGGCTTTTGACCTTCTGAAGAGCGGCCAGAACTCATCGCCAAACTACTGGGAGTTCCCTTTTGATCGATCATCGTTCTTATGCCGGAGTGGGAGACTTGAAGATGCCCTTCAAGATTCGCTCCGAGCCACTGAACTCGCCCCATGGAAGGTTCCCACTTGGCGTCTGTTAGCGCGCATACATCGGGAGATCGGTGACGAAAAGGCTAGCCGGGAAGCTGAAACCAGAGGGGATTCCACACAGGCCAAACGAGATTCTCTTGACAGCCAATTTGAAACATTCTGGAGGCATTCCTGACCCAGCGTAGTTTCCTCGGGGGAGGTACGGTGCCACGCGGAAACGTATGTGGTTTTTGGCGTTCCGGCGATTCCTGTAAGACCCCCGCCCAGTCCTTCAGCGGACATAACTCGCGCCAAACACCAGATCGAGCAGCTTCGCGGGGTCTCGGCCCGTCACGTGCGCTTGTGCACTCGACCACTCGTAGTCCACGGCCTGTTCGACAATCTTCGCCCGCACTGGGTTGAGATCGACATATGGCAGCGCCCGGGACAAACTGAGGCTGTCCCGGCCCCCTCTTCGCCCGCACTGGGTTGAGATCGACATATGGCAGCGCCCGGGACAAACTGAGGCTGTCCCGGCCCCCTCCGACTTTCCCGGAGTAGACAGATGCCGTCAGCTATTGTGGGAGGGTTATGGATTCAAGACGCAGTCCGAAATCGAAAAAACGGGCATCCGTTCAGAAAAGGCCGTCGCAGGTGCAAAAGCTTAGAGAACAGGTTGTCAGTTTGGCTCGCGAGGCGCGCGCGTTTGAGGTATTGACAACCTTCGACACGCGAACGGCTAGAAAGAGTGCTCGCCTGTTCCGCCACAGACAGCAACGAATAAAGAATCTCAACAAGTCGGAGCTGCGCTTCCTGATTAGCGAATTGAGTGAGGCGGTCAGAACCTATCGGCAACGATATCATCCGAAAGTTCCCACCTCAGAGCTGTTGGCAGAACTAGATGACATAGAATCAGCCCGACAGGGTATTTTGACGATCAAGAAGAGCGCCCTGAAGAGGCTTTTTGACTGTGATCAGTGGTTTCCTCGACTCAAGGTCCTCCCCGGGCACGCTAATATTGTTATCAATCCAATCGACGTCGAAAACGTGCCGGGTGGTTCGGCAGAGACTCGTGTGGTTGAAACGACGCTTTTCGAGGACACTTGCGCGTTGTTCAACCAAGCCCGCCAGTGGGAGCTTCAGAGGAAAGAATTCACTGCCCCGCCGAAAACGATGGTGAAAACCAGCTTGGCCCTCAACCACGCGACAATCGTTGCTGCTCTCAACTTTATAGAAGCCTACTTAAACGGGTTGGCAGCAGATCATTTCGCTGATAACGAAGCGATGCTTGATCAGGAGAAAAAGGACGTCCTCGCCGACTGGGATTCAGCTCGTGGAAGGCCAAAGTACTTGAGCCTTCGCGACAAAGCGCTTCAGTACCCTCGCATAATCCTTGGCTTGGAGCACCCGCCACTGCAAGAAAACAACTGCCTCGAACTAGCCTTTGTTACGAGCCCGGCCAGAAATATTCGCGATGCCATCGTCCACCCGTCCGCTGTGCCTGATAAAGGACCCTTCAACCCGAGAGAAAACCTCTTATACAGCATCACCTTCGATGATGTCGAGAAGGTCGTTGATAGCGCGGTCGCACTTGTTCGTAAGATCCACGGCGTCATCTACCCAGATGGACCTGTGTTGATCGACTGGTTGCAAGATCGGACCGATGACGGGGTGTTTGACGAGAGCGTCTTCTCATAGGGGGGGACCGGGACAGCCTCAATCATGACGCATGGGCGGCTCGTGCAGTCGTGCTTGTCACATCTTTCTTTGGCGGCCGGCCCGGGACGACGGATCTTTAGGCCGGCTTGGTTCTTTGACTCAAGATCGTTGATGAAATCTTTGTCTCATAACGCGGGCGAGCCGCAACCAAAAGAGGGAGCGTGGCCGCTGGCGGATGAGGCGCGTCCTAGCGGCTAACCGCTCCCTCACGGTCGCGGCTCCGATTCTGGCTCTCGCATTTCCTGCCACGTTTGATACGAATTTCATGATGCAGGTACTGACGGCCGAAGTGCGCAATGGGCCCGCCATACGCGATAGGCCCACCATTACTTCGTTGCGCTTGCTCGCGGTGCTCGACGTACTGTGTCGAGGCGATGTCGCCACGAATGGCGACACGGCACGCAAGAATGCGTGCGCCACGTCGGGGCGGCGCACCTCGTACGGACAGGCCTCTCATGCACTTCGTCTCGCTACGGGATGAGAAAAGCGGGCTAAGTGGACAGCATTGGGGCTAAACTAGTTGCGAGGATCAACAAACGTGAAACACGGGATTAGGACGGGGCGACACCTGGCCCGCTCTCCTCGCCTGGCACTCGCCGGCGTGTTTATTTTGCTGCTCGCGGCCCCTCTGCTTTCTCAGAAGATTCAATCAGAGGACTCTCTGGCGCAACTGCCCGCGGTCACCCATAAGGTTGACTTCGAGAAAGAAGTCTTTCCCATCTTCCAGGCCCGCTGCGCCGGCTGCCACGGCGAGACACAGCAGATGGGAGAGTTCCGCCTGGACGCCCGGCCGGTGGCCTTGAAAGGGGGCGCTTCCGGGCCTTCCATCGTCCCCGGGAAGGGAACGGAAAGTTCCCTGGTCCGGCGCATCGCGCACGCCGAGGGCGTCAACGCCATGCCGATGGGCGGGGAGAAGCTTCCGCCCGGGCAGATCGCGCTGATTCGCGCCTGGATCGACCAAGGCGCCGACTGGCCGGATCAGGTGGGCACGACGAACGCCAAAGTGGAGCAGCACTGGGCGTTTGTCGCGCCGAAACGTTCGCCGCTGCCGAAAATCCAGGACAAGAACTGGCCCGCCAATCCCATCGATTACTTTGTGCTGGCCAAACTCGAGAAGGCAGGACTTTCGCCCTCGACGGCGGCCGCGAAGCCAACACTGCTGCGGCGGCTTAGTCTGGATCTGACCGGCTTGCCGCCCACGATCGAGGAAGCAGACGATTTTCTGGCGGACACGAGCGGCGGCGCCTACCAGAAGCAGGTCGAGCGGCTGGTTGAGTCTCCCCACTACGGCGAGCGCTGGGGCCGGCACTGGCTCGACGCCGCCCGCTACGCCGACTCCGACGGGTTCGAAAAAGACAAGCCTCGGTTCGTTTGGTTCTATCGCGATTGGGTGGTCAACGCTTTCAACCGCGACCTGCCTTATGACCAGTTCATCATCGAGCAGATCGCCGGCGACCTGCTGCCGGATCCCAGCCAAGACCAGCTCGTGGCGACGGGGTTTCTTCGCAACTCGATGATCAACGAAGAGGGCGGCGTCGACCCCGAGCAGTTTCGCATGGAAGCCATGTTCGACCGAGTGGACGCCATCGGCAAAAGCATTCTCGGCGTCACCGTGCAGTGCACGCAGTGCCACGACCACAAATATGATCCCTTCACGCAGGAGGAGTACTATCGCTTGTTCGCGTTCTTGAACAACTCTCACGAGAGCACGATTTCCGTCTACACTCCCGAGGAGCAGGAGAAGCGGCGCGAGATTTTCTCCGAGGTCCGGGCTCTCGAAGATCGCCTTCAAACGGAAACACCGGATTGGCGGAGCCGCATGGCGAATTGGGAGAAGGGGGTCGCGGGCAATCAGCCCGAATGGACGGTTGCGAGACCCGAGGTCGTGGATATTTCGACAGGCGGGGCACGCTACACCCCGCTCGACGACGGGTCGTTTCTGGCTCAGGGCTACGCGCCGACTAAACACCGCCCGAAGTTCGTTTGGAAGACGGACTTGCAAGGAATCGCGGCGTTTCGGATTGAGGTCTTGACGGACCCGAACCTGCCGCTCGGCGGGCCGGGCCGCTCGATCAAGGGTACCGGGGCGCTGACCGAATTTGAAGTGGAGGCGGCTCCGGCGGGGGATCCCGAGAAAATCACGAAGGTGAAGTTCGCCAGGGCCACGGCTGATGTCAACCTTCCCGAGCATTCGCTGGAATCCATGTTCAAGGGCAAGGGCGAGGAGTGCCGCGTCACCGGCCCGATCGAGTTTGCGATCGATGGGGACGAGGAGACTGCTTGGAATTTCGACAGCGGTCCCGGACGGCGCAAACAGCCGCGAAAGGCTGTTTTCACGGCCGCCGAGCCCATCTCGAACTCGGGCGGAACAATTTTGACGTTCTACATCAGCCAGAAGCACGGCGGCTGGAACAGCGACGACAATCAGAACCACAACCTGGGGCGCTTTCGGCTCTCGGTAACGACGGATCCCGACGCCATCGCCGATCCGCTGCCCGCGAAGGTGCGCCAGCTTCTCGGGGTTCCCGCGAGCAGCCGCACGGTAAAACAAACGCGTGAGATTTTCAGCTATTGGCGTACGACGGTCGAGGACTGGTCGGGCGTCAACGCGGAGATCGATGAGTTGTGGCGGCGGCACCCGGAAGGGACTTCGCAACTGGTCCTGAACGAACGTTCCCGGCCGCGTCTGACGAAGATCCTCGACCGGGGAGATTTTCTTAGGCCGAAAGGCGAGGTCGAGTCCGGCGTACCTTCGGCGCTGCATCCTCTGCCGGAAGGCGAACAGTTGGGGCGATTGAGCTTCGCGAAGTGGCTGGTGTCTCCTGAATCGCCGACGACGGCTCGCGCCATCGTCAACCGCATTTGGCAGGCCTATTTCGGACGAGGTTTCATCGCCAGCCCGGAAAATCTGGGCACGCAGGCCGAGCCGCCGTCGCATCCGGAATTGCTCGACTGGCTGGCGGTGGAGTTCATGGAGAGCGGCTGGAGCTTCAAGCACATGCACCGGCTGATCGCCAATTCAGCCACTTATCGCCAGTCTTCCCGCATGCCGCCGGAGCTTCAAAACAGGGACCCGTACAACATTTTGCTGGCGCGCGGGCCGCGCTTTCGGGTCGAGGCCGAAGTGGTCCGGGACATCGCGCTGGCGGCCAGCGGATTGCTCAACTTGGAAATGGGCGGTCCGGGCGTGTACCCCCCGGCGCCGGAGTTTCTGTTCCTTCCGCCTGTGAGTTACGGCCCCAAAGTCTGGAAGGCGGAAAACGAAGATCGTTATCGCCGCTCGATCTATACATTCCGTTTCCGGTCGGTGCCCTACCCGGTTTTGCAGACTTTTGATGCTCCGGACGGGAACGCGGCGGTGATCAAGCGGGAACGATCGAACACGCCGCTGCAGGCGCTGACCGCGCTGAACGAGGAACTGTTCATGGAGAGCGCGCGAGCGCTGGCTCTCAAGACGCTGGGAGAAGCCGGTGAGGACGACGCGGAGCGCCTGCGGTATGCTTTCCGGCGCTGCCTGACGCGTGAGCCCAGCGCGGCCGAGTCCGGCGTTTTGCTCGATATACTGCGGGCCCAGCAGGAACGGTTCGAGGATGGGGAACTCGATCCCTGGCAGCTTGCCGCGAACAATCCGGAACAGCCGCCGGCTCTGCCTCGGGGCACGACCGTCGCGCAGCTTGCCGCCTGGACGGCGGTGTCGCGCGTGCTGCTCAATCTCGACGAGACGATCACCAAGGAATAAACCCATCGGAGTTACACGATGAATTGCCAAGATCACATCTACCGCGGCCGAGACCCGAAGGTCATCAGCCGGCGCTGGTTCCTCGAACAGTGCGGGGCCGGTTTGGGTTCGATTGCTCTCGGAGCCCTGCTTGCCCGCGAAGGTTATGCCGCATCCCCCATCGCGGCGGACAACCCTCTGGCACCCAAGCAACCGCACCACGACGCCAAAGCCAAGAACGTGATCTTTCTTTTCATGGCGGGCGCGCCGAGCCACCTGGAGCTGTTTGACTACAAACCCAAGCTCGATGAATTCGACGGGACGCTGCCGCCGAAAGAACTGCTCGACGGCTATCGCGCGGCCTTCATCAATCCCAGCTCGACGCTGCTCGGGCCGAAGTTCAAGTTCTCGAAACATGGGCAAAGCGGAGTGGAGATTTCGGAGCTGCTGCCCCATACCGCGGAAATTGTCGATGACATTGCCATTGTGAAATCGATGGCAACCGACGCCTTCAATCACGCCCCGGCGCAGTTGCTGATGAGCACCGGGGCGCAGCAGTTCGGCCGTCCCAGCATGGGGGCCTGGGCGCTTTACGGGCTGGGGAGCGAGACGCAAGATCTTCCTGGCTTTATTGTGTTTAGTTCAGGGAAGAAAGGACCCAGCGGGGGGCCGGCCAACTGGGGAGCGGGCTTTTTGCCGACCCTCTACCAGGGCGTGCAGTTTCGGGGCAGCGGCGATCCGGTGCTCTATCTCTCCAATCCCCGCGGGGTCGACGACAAGCTGCAGCGCGATACGCTCGACGGGCTGGCGCGTCTCAACAAGATGCGCTTCGAGCAGACGGGGGACCCCGAGATTACTACTCGCATCAACTCCTACGAGATGGCGTTTCGGATGCAATCGGGCGCGCCGGAGCTAATGGACATCTCGACCGAGCCCCAGCACATCCTCGAGATGTACGGCGCCGAGCCGGGAAAGCCGTCTTTCGCAAACAATTGCATCCTAGCGCGGCGGCTCATTGAAAAGGGCGTGCGGTTTGTCGAGCTGTTCCACGAGTCCTGGGATCAGCATTCGTTTCTCGTGCGGGACCTTCAAGTAAACTGCCGCGTGACCGACCAGGCTAGCGCCGCGCTCGTCAAGGACCTCAAGCAGCGCGGACTGCTCGACGAAACTCTGGTCGTATGGGGCGGCGAGTTCGGCCGTACGCCGATGGTACAAGCCGCGACGGGCGGGGACGGCCGCGACCACCATCCCAATGCCTTTACCATGTGGCTGGCCGGCGGCGGAGTGAAGCCGGGCCTCGTGCTGGGCCGCACGGACGAGCTGGGCTTCAATGTGGTGGAGGACAAAGTTGACGTTCACGACCTGCACGCGACCATGATGCATCTGCTTGGTTTCGACCACACTAAGCTGACGTATAAGTTTCAGGGCAGGGATTTTCGGCTCACGGATGTCCACGGGGAGGTCGCGCGGAAGATGCTGGCTTAGCCGCGCTCAACTAAGATATAAGAGGCGTCTGTGGCGTCAGCGTTGGTGACAGGAGACTACGGGACTAGACTTGCGCTTCTGCAATAGATTGCGGCGGGATCATCAGACTGAGGCACGGCAGAACTCCACGCATAGTCGGTCGGGCTATGCAAAGCTGCCAGGTTCTGACATTCTTGCCGACTCACAGTCTGCACGGGATCGCCCGTAGGAATCTTGTTACACCTGAATTATGCACCGATTCGGCGTAGCCATCGCCGATGGAGTTGTGGCGGTAGCGGCAGTCGTGTCAACTCAGTGATTTAGCAAGTCGTCTTTTCCTCTGTTTCCCTCCCTGTTTGAGCCGCCTGCCAATCCCGGCGGGCAAAAGCGGGCGGGCAAGCGGCGTGTTCCCAGTACGTTGCGGCGAGTGCATGAAATTTTATGCATGGAGCGCCCCTCAACTCAGCGTACCCTCCACCACCGGCGCGAAGCTCGATCCCGGTGGCCCCATCGCCCGCAGCCGCCGCATCAGCCGTTCAAACAGGCCCTTTTCCTCATAATGATCGCTGTAGCTGACACCCGTTCTGCCGGCGTGCCGCCAGATCTTGGCCGCCACGAACAGAAAGCGCAGCCGCGCCGTCGCCAGGGTGGTGTGCCGCAGTGTCTCCACGCTGGCTTGGGCTTCGCGGTTGAACAGCAGCAGCCAGCAGTTGAGGTTGTAGGCCAGCATGGCCAGCTGAAAGTGATTGCGGTTCATGTCAAAGCGGCGCGAGGGATGGGCCGCCAGCCCGGCGTCGTTGTTGGCCTCCTTGATGAGGTTCTCGGCTGCGGCGCGCTGATTGTAAAACCACACCACCGCCGCGATCGGTTCGGCCAGGTTGGTGACAAACACGCGGTAGGTGTAAGCGCTGGTGGCAAACAGCTGGTATTGCTCGGCCGCGCCGGCCGCGGGTTCGTTTTCGTAACGCAGCGCCAGGAAACGACAGGCCCGCGCCCAGCCCTGCGGCTGGTAGAGGAATTCGCATTCCGCATCCGCATCGCTGTGGGGCGAGGGCTTCCAGGCCGCTTGCTGCAACTGCTCGACCAGCCGCCTGGTCTTGCGCGCCACGATGACGAACTGACAAGCCGCCTTTTCATAGGCCTCCACCGCCTCCCAGCAATAAAACCCGGAATCGGCCCGCGCCAGGATTTTCTTCACGCCGTGCGGCAAAGCCCGAAAGGCGCTCTCGAGGTGGGCGGCGATCTGCCGGCCCGTGGGCCGGTCGCCGTTGCGCAACCCGCCCATCAGGTATTCGCGCGTCTCGGCCAGGAAAGTCAGTATCGGCTGGTAGCTGCGCTTGCCCTTGTTCTTGGGGTTGTAACTCTTGCGCCCGCCCATCTGGCGGCCGTAGAGCGTGTGCACGGTGGTGTCGGTGTCCAGCGTCACCGTCTCCAATTTCACCTGGGCCGCGGCCCAGACTCGTTCCCGCAGCTGGCGCTGAATGGAAAGGATCTGCTTCGCCACGTTGAGGTGCAGCGAGGCCAGAAAGCGCCACAGCGTGGACTGCGGCGGCAGACGCGTCACTTGCAAGATGCCGGTCAAGATGGGGTCGCGGGCGATGAAGCGGAGTTGGTTCAGCCGCGCAAAGCCGACATAGAGGCCCAGCACGAGGGCCAGCACAAACTGGTAGAGGCTCATCACACGGGTGATTCGTTTGTTCGTGATGGTTTCTTCCAGCAGCGCCTGGAAGCCGAGTTTTTCGAGCAGGGTGGCGACGGGCAGCAAGCCGCCGTAGGGAGTCAGATTCTTGCCGCGGAAGTGATAAGGCGTGGCAGCCCCGATTTTATTGGGCCGCGGGGCCCTCGCGCCCCGGCCTTGTTTGACGGGCCTTCGGGAGCTATGCTGTTTTCGCTTGGTAACCATTTGGGTGACCTCCTTGGGGTTGACTGGCGAAGCTGAAATCTTTGCCAGCCTACCTTATTACCCCATGTTTTCGGGGGTCCCCCAAATGGCCCCTGGCGGCTCAGCCCTCCTCCGGTGCACCCCGCAGTGCATAATTCAGGTAATACATGAGCCGATCGGGCGGAGAGGGCGGGTGCAGATCAGGGTTGCCCTTCGTGTGAGAGTATTCGTGCGCCCAAATACGTCCTTCGTACACTGCGTCTTGAAAGTCTCCGACTACAAACGATCTGTATGTCTTTCCTGTCGCCGGGTCGGTGAACACTCCTCCGCATCCAAGGAATGCCAACTTCGGTTGGGGTGGCTTTTCGGCCTCCGGCTGTGCCTTTTCCGCCTCTTGTTGTGGCTCTTCTGCCTCGGGCGTCGCGATGTCTCGGCATTCAGCGATAGAGCCCGCAGGCACGATTTTCACGTAGACGGGGAGCGCTAGCAGCTGTTGACCGTTATTCTTATTGTATTCTCCCTCTTTTGAGAAGATCGCCTCCATATCCTCAGTCAACTGGAAGAAGAGGTCGTCGTCCGGACCGGCATAGCCACCCGAACTGATGCAGGCGTGTTTGTCGGTCGTGAGCGTCAGCGGGGTCCCAGTGTCATTGAGAATCCGCGTGGCCTCCTTCAGTATCTCGACTACATGAGCAGGCGTGGCCTTAACCCCTGGAAAAGCACTAACGGTCAAGCAGTGCGTGATTCGAGCCTGCTGCCCAAAGCCATGGAAGGCCAGCGGCCCGACGCAAAGCAACAGAGCTACAACGCGGATGTGCATAGGTCTCGATCCAAAGTCCGGCCAGTGAGTGTGTTGCTTTGAGAAGGCTGTATTGAACTTGTCCTCCATCTTGCAAACCAAGGCCGCAAGAACTTCACAAAGCGGTTGGTGGGAGCGCACCCGGTGGAGGCCGTTCGATTCAGTGTCCGAGCGCGGTTGAAGAAATCAGTACGATAACACCTGAATTATGCACTGCGGCGTGGACCTGAGGAGGGCTGAGCCGCAAGGGACCATTGGGAACCCCCGAAAACATGGGGTAAAAAGGTAGGCTGGCAAAGATACCAGCTTCGCCAGCCAACCCCAAGGAGGTCACCCACATGGTTACCAGACGAAAACAGCATAGCTCCCAAAGGCCCGTCCAACAAGGCCCAGCCGTGACGGCCTCGCAGCCCAATAAAATCGGGGCTTCGACGCCTTACCACTTCCGCGGCAGGAAGCCGACTCCCTACGGCGGCTTGCTGCCGGTGGTCGGGAGGGCGCTGATCTGAGAGCCTGGCTATGCGCTATGCATAAAATTTTATGCACTAGCCGTAACGCACTGGAAACACGTCACTTCCGAGCGAGGTTTTGACGACGCGGATTCTGGGCGGGAAGGGAAACCGGACACGGAGAAGCCAAAAGGCCAGTTGCCGAGCTACCACTACCACCTCACGACGACCGCCAACCCGCTACGAACGCAGCCACACTCGCAAAGTGAATCTGTGCATAATTCAGGTAACACTGACTGCAACCTGTGTCAAGGGTTTACCCAGGTTTACCCAGGTTTACCCAGGAATTACCGCATAGGGGCAGCCCTCGGCTTAAGTTACGGTCTAAAAAGACTGTCGTCGAGTATCACTTTCGCAGTCGCCAAGTCAGTCGCCAGAATGCGAATCGCCAGGTGTTCGTCGTTCAACTGCTGCCGGATCGCTGCCGCCTTTCTAGTCCCGCCCGCCACCAGGAAGATTGCCGGGACCTGTCTCAGGTCCTCTTCGCTCACTGTGACGAGTTGCTTGTTGACAAGGCTGAGGTTCTTCTCGATCTTGTCTTTTTCCTGACTCGGAATCGCACGACCCCGCGGGGGGGGGGACGTAGAAAAGCCGGTTCGCCATGTCGGCGACCGGGGAGTAGATCGGCGTAGTTCGCGGTCTGCAGGCTTCAGCAAGTTGCTTCAGCAGGTCGAAGATCGGCGCCAGGTTGCGATCGCGCTCTTTTTCTCGAAGCAATGTCTCTTGATAGAACCGGTGGCCAATCGCAAATACTCCCGTGCCGACAAGGGCAGCGTTGATTCCGGCTTGGCTTGAGGTTGCGCCATCAGCCGCGATTCGCCTCTTGACGATCTCTGTCGCGTCATCCGGGAAGGCAACAATTGGGTGGGACATAAATCTCATCGTTACCTCGTTCGCAAACTGCGGCCCGAAGAGGCCCACGTTCGTGTCGGCATCCAGTCGCACATTAGGATTGCCGCCGTGCAGACGTGCGTAGTTGGATCCGGTCAGAGAAACAACAGTCACGCTATTTGCGTGTAAAGCTTGGAAATAGTTGGGAGAATCTACAGCAGAGTTAACTCCCCGCCCCCCTCCAAGACCGATGATGTCCCCGTCTCGAATGAGCAAGCCGGTGGCAATCGAATCGGCCATGGCTCGGCCCAATTTGGCGTGAATCTCGTCGTTTCGGCGCAGCCCGGCGCGGGAATCTAAGTCGGCAGGCTGATCGCCGCAGTCGACTACGATTGCTGCAAGAAGACTGGGGAATCGACCTATCAACCTTTGCTCAACGAATTTATTTCGCTTGGGTTGTGCTATTTGACGTTCGATCACCCTGACCTCGACCAAACGTTCTCTGAAGGCTGCTGAAACCGCTCTCGATATCACCGCTGGATCACGGTCGAACTCATCCTCCAATTGCTTAATCGGCCGGAGCGTCCCCGTTTGGTTCATGCCTTCAAACCGCGCCAACGCCATTCGAACTCTGTCTTCGTCAGACATGGGCCTACGTAGATTCCGCCGTGGCCTTCTTGGTTTCATGGTTCAATTCCTTCGTCGGGGGGCGTCGCAGGCAGTGGGACCTTGTCTGTCGCCCCGTACCGTCCGGAGACAGAAGTGTTAGGTTAGGTTTTGTCCCGCTCGCGGGCAGAGTCACGTATTTGTTCGCAATATTGACAACATATTTTTGACTGACATATTCTGAGATTATCATATTTGAGCGTATGACAGAATTTTTCTGCTATCCAGTTGACGTTTGGGTGATCCAGTGATAGAGTAGCATTTTTGACATTTCTCCTGAGGTGCTCGTAGTGAGAGTACCAGTTCCCTACATCGCTTGGTAGGTTTGGTTTGCTCACAAAATACGAGTGTCGCTTCCTTTTTCCATTCCATCCCGTAGTCATGAATCGGGCTTTGTGGTCCGGCGTTGAACATAAGTGGGCCGATACTAGGAGTATGAGACATGTATTGGTCTTGCTGATCGGGCTGCTCGTGCCGATTCATGCCGCCGACTACTCGCACAAGAAGGCCAAACTTCAAGAATTTGCCTCAAGAGTAAGCGCACATGCCTTTTCCCTGCCGACGGCTCTGAAGCTGATTGATTTCCCGGGCGCCACGGATGTGCTCCTTGAGATGTTTGAAAATCGATATAGACCGGAGGGGCGTCGGTACGCTTCGAATGTCGCCTTGATGCTGGGGCTGACCGCAAAAGCAAGTGCCTTCGACGCCTTAGTGAATTACCTTCAGGAAGATGATCCAACCAGCGAACTAGGGGTGCCGCTCCATCCGCTAGTCTATGTTGGCAAGACCAGCGTTCCACTAGCTTTGGGCTACTTCGCGAACCGAACGAAGCACTCCAAAGAAGCCGGCATGGCCGATCTGAGAGAGAAGGCCATAGCTTTACTCAAGGTCGGGAGTCAAGCGAACTCCTGGCGTACGACGGAAACCTTCGAGGTCGCCAGACAGGAATTCAAAGAGCATGGGGACCCCCTCAAAGGGCTTGACTGGAAGGGCATCCTTTGGACTAGCCCGTACGGTCGCAATGAAGAGCGCGACATTACGCTCGCCCAAAAGGCGATCCAGGGCTTGGGCGAGTCGGGAGACATCGAATCGGCGGTCTTGGGCCACTACGGCCTTGCTTGGCTTGCGAACAAACACTTGCCGAAAATCCTGAAGAGCTTCCCTAAGCTTAGGGAAGCTCTTCGTCAGAACCAAGCTGGTTCTAGTTCTGAGCCTCACGCCCAGTGGGGTGATAGCCTGACATCCGGGTTGATAGCAAGAATGCAAAAGCTGGCTCACCAGGCAAAAGTGACAGCGGAGTACATTGCCATGATGGACCAGCAGGGCAAGGACGGATTATCCCTCTACTATTCGTCTTCCCCATCAAGTACAGTAGACACCAAGCTTTGACAATCTGTTCCCGCTTTACCCTTCTGCCCCCCGCTAACGCCGGATAGGATAACGTATGCTTCCAAAGTTGTCTTTGACCTGAATTATGCACTGCGGCGTGGACCTGAGGAGGGCTGAGCCGCAAGGGACCATTGGGAACCCCCGAAAACATGGGGTAAAAAGGTAGGCTGGCAAAGATCCCAGCTTCGCCAGCCAACCCCAAGGAGGTCACCCACATGGTTACCAGACGAAAACAGCATAGCTCCCAAAGGCCCGTCCAACAAGGCCCAGCCGTGACGGCCTCGCGACCCAATAAAATCGGGGCTTCGACGCCTTACCACTTCCGCGGCAAGAAGCCGACTCCCTACGGCGGCTTTCTGCCGGTGGTCGGGAGGGCGCTGATCTGAGAGCCTGGCTATGCGCTATGCATAAAATTTTATGCACTAGCCGTAACGCACTGGAAACACGTCACTTCCGAGCGAGGTTTTGACGACGCGGAATCTGGGCGGGAAGGGAAACCGGGGACGGAGAAGCCAAAAGACCAGTTGCCGAGCTACCACCTCACGACGACCGCCAACCCGCTACGAACGCAGCCACACTCGCAAAGTGAATCTGTGCATAATTCAGGTTTGAGCATGTCATTATCCCCCCGGTGTGGTCGCGTCGAGCATCCAAGCTCATCTCATCTCAGCTCAAGATTCGCTCCACCACTTCGCCGTGCACGTCCGTCAGGCGGAAGTGCCGGCCCTGGTACTTGAAGGTGAGCTTGGTGTGCTCGACGCCGAGCAGGTGCATCATGGTCGCGTGCAGGTCGTGGACGTGGTCTTTGGCGATGTTGTAGCAGTAGTCGTCGGTCTCGCCGCTTCCGCGGCGGTGCAGCTCGACACCTGCTCTCCCAACTTCCTCATTCAGGAATTCAACACAAACGATCTCCACAGCGAGATATTCGTGGACCCGATCAAGTTTGAAAACGGATTCATTACCCCGCCGACTGGGCCTGGCTTGGGAATCGAGCTCAACGAAGAGGTCGTCAAGAGACAACTATCCGGCTGAGGCGCCCGCGGCCGTCTTTCGTTAGTTATCCTGGCGCGGTGGCGAGCCGAGCCGAATGCCGGTCTAATGGAGACGAACAGCCCGTTTCCGAATATCTGGTACGTCATTTCGCACGTCACGCCGGCACAACTCACAACAGCTTGATCTTGATCCCGCGGAAGTGAACCTCCATAGGGTCTCCCGTGTGCAACTGGAAGCCGATCACCCCGGATGAGCTCTTATCATCGCGCGTGTCGATCGTCACCACTCCGTTGAGCGTCAGCCGAATGTGACTCCCCTTGGCGTAAATCTCGTATTGGTTCCAGTCTTTGGCCCGCACAATGTTTTTCGCTTTTTCCCAGCCCGCGCTTGGAGCCGGCATGACACCCCGCCCGCGGCCCTTTTCTTCGTAGAAGTTTCCCCATGCCGAGCGCTCTCCGGCGAACGAAAGATCGGCCTGATATCCGTGTACAACCCAATCCGGCAGCACCTTGCTACGGAACTGAATGCCGCTGTTGCCGTTCCGCAGCTTGACCTCCGCCTTGAGGACGAAGTCCGTATACGGCACCTTGCAGACGAGAAAAGTATTGTGCTCGGGACTGTGCATGTCGCTCGATCCCACGATCACCCCGTCCTCCACCCGCCACACTCTGGGGTCGCCATCCCAGCCGTCGAGAGTCTTGCCGTCGAACAGCAAGACAAAGCCCTGCTGTTTTTCGTCGGCAGCGAGTGTGTTGGGGTCACCTTCACCTGCCCGAGCCAAGCTCCCCGAAGCGATAGTCCCCACCGCGACAGCGAACAGAAAAAAAGTGATCACCCTGCGCATTTGCTGGCCTCCGGATTCCGACTTATTGATACTCGCAAAATATAGTGTTGTTTTCGGACACAGCGAATGCCTTGCCGGAGCGGGCGCAGCACGCTGCGCCCCTACACCATATTTCGCGAGCATCAGTAGTGTACTAGAAGCTATCTCATGAATGGCGACGTAAGACAGAGGAACAAGCGGAATGCTCACATGAAACCGCACGCCGCAACCCTCTCGTGGCTGGGCTGAAGTGGTAGCCCGAGAATACAGCGGATCTGCTTCGCAAACTGGGCGCGAAAGAGTAAAAGCGCGCTTGATCGACTGTCTGCGATTTCCGGCGCTAACTGCGTCCAGGGCCTCGCTCCCGAGAATCCCCAATATCGGAGACGGTCAGCCCACTGTGGAGAAGACGGTGCGTTCCCGCTGATACTTGAGGGCCTCAGGCCCGACAATCGGTTTTAAGCACCGAGTCCATGCGTTTTGGATCGGATGGGCAAAGGGTCCTGATGCCACGGTCATTGAATTTATAGCCAACCAGTGTTCGGGGGTGTACTACCACCTAGACAGGACCGAAATCGGACAACAGCTCGACTTACGACCGGGTTCACGCCGCACGGACACCATGCCTACTCCACTTTCTCAAAGGCGTAGAGGGTTGTCGCTGTTCGAATGAATAGGCGCCCGTCGGCGATCGCGGGGCTCGCGTAACAAGGCTCCCGGAGGTCGTTTACCGCCAGCGTTTCCCATTCCCCGCCGGCTTGCAGGACGCTGACTTTCCCCAACTCACTCGCCAGATAAACTTTGTTGTCGCCGGCAACGGGTGAGGAATAATATGTGTCGATAGCGTCTCGCAGACGCGCCTGCCGCAGGACTTTTCCGGTTTTGGCATCGAATGAAGTGAGAATGCCTCCGTCCTTGATCGTATACAGAATCCCCTTGTAGAAAAGCGGAGACGGGACTCGCGGAACCGAACGTTCGTACTCCCACAGCATATGTGTTTCGGTCAGATCGCCACGGGCTTTCCCTGGGCGGACGGCTATCGTGACGTTGCGGGCGGCGCGGCGCGCGCGATACAAGCTCCACTCGCGCTCGCTCAGGGAGCCATCGCCAACCAGATCAATGGGTCTCCAACCGCTGAAATTGTGCCACTTCTCGGGAATCTCATTGAAAGAAAGCTTCCCGTCGTGATCGATATCTGCTTCTTGCAGAGCTTCTTCGAAAGAAGGGAGGAGCATTCGCTGTCCCGCGTCGGAGCTAGGCGACCATCCGGTGGCATAAATGATATCGTCGCCAATCACGGCGCTGGACTTCATTTGCCAGGTCAGACCACGCACCCACCACAACTTCTCACCGCTCTCGACCGAATAGGAGATCAACAAGAAAGAGCCAGTCACAATCAACTGCGGTGGCCCGTCTTTCGGCTGAAAAACAACCGGCGTCGAGAATCCTTTCAATGCCTCGGGGCGCTCGGTTCGCCACAGTGTCTCTCCGGTGTCTTTGTTGATCGCGAGAAGATGCGAATCGACAGCTTGGTCATGAAGCATGATCAGCTTGTCGCCAACCAACACCGGCGACGACGCCATGCCATGCAAGTTCTTAAAGGGCCCCAATCGTAATCGCCAGCGCTCGTTCCCATCGGGCCCGTACGAGACCAGCCCAAAATCGCCAAAAAAAACGTAGACATTTCGTCCGTCGGTTGTCGGAGTGGAGGAAGCGGGCGTATTGAGTTGATTCAAAGGCTCAGCCCGGTCCCTGCGAATCGCGCGTCGCCACAGGATCTTGCCGCTAGCCCTCTCAAGGCAGATCGTCAACAAATCATCGCCCTCGCTTGCCGTAAGAAAAATACGATCGGCAGTCAGCACTGGAGACGATTTGCCATTCGGAATTGTGGTCTTCCAAGCAACATTTTTCCGCGGGCCGAACTCCACCGGCAGACGGCTCGTTTCGGCGACACCCGCCGAGTTAGGCCCACGAAATTGGCTCCACTCTCCCGCCACTGCCGCCGAATGCCAACCAACGAGAGACACAGTGGCCAATGCCAAGTGAAGTTTCAATGGGTGAACCTGCATCAGTTCCTCCTCTTTCTGGGGCGGCCATCTGGCCTGTAGCGTCGTCCTCTCCCCGGGCAAGTTCAAATTTCAGCTTCAGAGCCGATCCCAGGAGCGCTCCTTATCCCACTCAGGTGCCGGTTCAAAGAACCCCGGCTCGCCCAGATGCTGCTTCCCCACGCCTATGGTGTAGAAGTAGTGTTTCATAAGTTTTCTCCCTGGACAAGGAATTAACACCTAGCGATACTCTCCGCTACCGCGGGCATGGCTCGTGCACGATCCTCTCGCGGACGCGTTTGACCCACAACGCCCGCACTGAAAGTCAGCACTCCGCCCCCGATCTATCGTTCCAACCCGAACAGCGGCCGGCGCACATGTTTATACGTGAAGCGCTTCGGATTCACGGCGGTCAGGCCGGGTGTGTCCACCTCAATCAGGCGGGCCGCAATGGGTTCGTAGGCCGCCCGGGGAGCGATGCACCCCTTGGCGACCAGAATTTTCTGTCGCCGCGGGTTAACACCATTGCTGATGAGCTGGTGGAGGCTGTTGGGACTGGTACGCCTGTACGTCAACAGCAGCAGGTTCGAAAGCTCTCGAGTGGAACCCTCCACTTCGATCACGGCCGTGTGTCCCATGTCGTTGTACCGTCCCCCGCCATGGCGAACCTCAGGTTCGATGTAGCGACCATCGTGCAGCGACTTGACCCGGCCCCGGATACGCACCGGTTCACCGTGAAACCGATCGGTCTTGCCTCCCACGAGTTGGTCGAACTGGCCTCCTACGCCGGCGCTAAAAGCCGCTTCGGCCCCCTCGCCATCGGCAATGACAACCACCCATCCTTGGGCCCTCTGTCGCAACAATTCGTTGAGAATGAACGTACTGTCGCCCGACGCGCCTCCGCCGATGTTGTCTCCCGTGTCAATCAGAGCAACCGGGAACGTGTCGTTTCCCATGGCAAGCCTTACGGCCGTAGCAGCATTGGGGAGCTTGAAATCAAGTTTGTCGCGCAAGGCCCACAGCATGTCCGACAGCCGCCGCGCCACGCGTTTTGCGAGTTCCGGGTCGTTGTCGGTTACGACCACCACGCTCGGTCCCATAGCGGGAACGTCGGCCCACTGGTAGCCGCCGGGCACGCTGACAGCCAGTATCCTGGGGTCCTTCTCCAAGCGCTTGCTCTCATCCACGATCGGCTTCAGGGGCTGCTTAAAAGTGTCGTGGTGAATGAGATTTAACAACATGGCAGGCTTGGTGATTGCCTGCACCGGCTTCACCTTGCCGCTTACTATGCCCGCCATGATTTCGCCCGCCTGGAGACCGCGGTCTTTCGGGTCGAGGTGGGGGCATTCCTTATAAGTGATAAGCACGTCCGAGTATTCAATAATCTCCTCGGAAACGTTGGCATGGAAGTCGTGGGTGACCACGATTGGCATTTCCTCGCCCAGGGCTTCCCGCACCCGCCGTACAATCTCCGCGTCGCCGTGGGGGTGGCTTTCCACTACCATGGCGCCGTGAAGGGCTAGCAGCACTCCGTCAAGTTTCGGAGCCGCTTTCAGCCTCCGAACGAGCTCAGCCGTCATCGTTTCAAAGGCCTTGTCGGTGACTGTCCCCTTGGGAGTGGCTCTCGCGAGCAGCGTCGGGTAAAGCTGCAGCCCGAAGCGTTGGGCAGCTTCAAGGTAGCCGCTGATCGTGGTACTAGCCATCTCGTGGTCCTGGAGGAAATCATCATCGGGACCACCTTCTTTCCACCCAAAATCAGCCAAGCCGGTTTTCCGCGGGTTGAAGGTATCGGTTTCATGGCTAATGCCGCCCACGGCGATCCGCGGCTTACCCGTCTCGGCGGAAAGCAGCAGAGCAGGCACGGCAAACAGCACAAGGAGCCTCATCGAAACACGCCCTTTGTGAAAGTTTCCAACTTCAACTCCATAGCTCCTCCATAGCTCCGAATCGTCTGCACCCAACTTTGTGGGGCAACGTTCCGGCTTCGCCTTGCCTATCGCCTACTACGGTAACAACAACAGCCGACTCAGCGGGGCGCACTTAGCCCGGATTTCCACTTTAGTTTCGGTTCTGCTAACCATCGGGTGGCCTCGGACGCCTTTATTGATGCGGGTTGGAAAGCACTCAAGGCGCTGAGGAGATCAACACCCAATGGGTGAAAAAGAAAACAAGCCGTTCCAGCTAAGCTTCAACGGCTTATTGAAAGTCGATTTCCAAGGATCGCGTGTCACTTCCGATGGCGGGCTCATTCTCGTCCGCGAGCTGGACGAACGACTCGGGCTCGGGAAGCTGATCGAGGAACATCTCAGTGACCCACGGCAAGGCTTGAACAAGAAGTTCCCGCTGGCCGATCTGCTGCGGCAGTCAGTCTACTCTCGGCTGGCAGGCTACGAGGACCTCAACGACGCCGTCCGAGTGTCGGCTGACCCGACGTTTCGCTTGATCGGCTCGAAGAGGAACTGGGATCGCGGCGGGGCACTGACCTCGCGACTGCAGAGCTTCGAGACGGAGATGCTGGCGAGCGAGGAGAACTTGCTGGGGCTGATGGCTGTGAACCGCGAGCTGGTGGCGCAAGCCGAGACGCAAGACGACTCCGAGCGCGTCGTTCTCGACATGGACTCGACCGAAAGCCCTGTCCACGGCCAGCAAGAGGGCAGTGCTTACAACGGCCATTCCGAGTCGGTCTGCTACCACCCGCTGTTGTTGTTCAACCAGCATGGGGATTGCCTGGCGGCGAAGCTGCGTCCAGGCAACGTGCACAGCGCTGAGGACTGGAAGGAGTTGCTGCTGCCCGAGATCAAGCGCCAACAGGCCGCGGGCAAACAGGTCACCTTCCGGGGCGATGCGGCCTTTGCTAAGCCGGAGATTTATGAGTTTTCGGAGGAACGCGGAGTGCAGTACGCCATTCGCATTCCGGCCAACAAGAGCTTGGAATTGGCGATCGAAGACATCCTGTTTCGGCCGCCGGGCAGGCCCTCCCGGAAGCCCTTGGTGCGCTACAAGAGCTTCCGCTATCAGGCGGAGAGTTGGTCCAAGCCGCGACGCATCGTGGCCAAGGTCGAGCATCATCTCGGTGAGCTGTTCCCGCGCGTCGGTTTTATCGTGACGAACATGACGTTGCCGAGTCGGTCTGTTGTGCGCTTCTACAACAAGCGCGGCACGGCCGAGCAATGGATTAAAGAAGGCAAGCAGGCCACGCACTGGACACGGCTTTCGTGCCATCGCTTTCGGGCCAACGAAGTGCGACTGCAACTCAGCGTGCTGGCCTACAACCTGGGCAACTTGTGGCGGCGGCTGGGACTGCCGCACAGGATCAAGAGCTGGTCGCTGACGAGCTTGCAACACAGATTGATGAAGACCGGCGGTCGGCTGGTCAAGCACGCGCGGTATTACTGGCTGCTGCTGGCCGAGGGGCATCTGAACCGCAGGCTGTTCGGTGACATGCTGCACAGGATCTGGGCGCTGCCGCTGCCGAGCGGGTAGAACGGTCGCTCGCGAGTGCGAAATCTGGATGCTGCGGAGTGAAGCTCGGAGGAGTGCCTGAAAAACCGCCTTCCGACCGACGAATTGTCCCCTTCGGAGAACGAAAGGGTCTAGCCCGGATTTCTCATCGCGGGGTTGGCGGAAGGCCGCCTTTTCTGGCACCTGAATTATGCACCGATTCGGCGTAGCCATCGCCGATGGAGTTGTGGCGGTAGCGGCAGTCGTGTCAACTCAGTGATTTAGCAAGTCGTCTTTTCCTCTGTTTCCCTCCCTGTTTGAGCCGCCTGCCAATCCCGGCGGGCAAAAGCGGGCGGGCAAGCGGCGTGTTCCCAGTACGTTGCGGCGAGTGCATGAAATTTTATGCATGGAGCGCCCCTCAACTCAGCGCACCCTCCACCACCGGCGCGAAGCTCGATCCCGGTGGCCCCATCGCCCGCAGCCGCCGCATCAGCCGTTCAAACAGGCCCTTTTCCTCATAATGATCGCTGTAGCTGACACCCGTTCTGCCGGCGTGCCGCCAGATCTTGGCCGCCACGAACAGAAAGCGCAGCCGCGCCGTCGCCAGGGTGGTGTGCCGCAGTGTCTCCACGCTGGCTTGGGCTTCGCGGTTGAACAGCAGCAGCCAGCAGTTGAGGTTGTAGGCCAGCATGGCCAGCTGAAAGTGATTGCGGTTCATGTCAAAGCGGCGCGAGGGATGGGCCGCCAGCCCGGCGTCGTTGTTGGCCTCCTTGATGAGGTTCTCGGCTGCGGCGCGCTGATTGTAAAACCACACCACCGCCGCGATCGGTTCGGCCAGGTTGGTGACAAACACGCGGTAGGTGTAAGCGCTGGTGGCAAACAGCTGGTATTGCTCGGCCGCGCCGGCCGCGGGTTCGTTTTCGTAACGCAGCGCCAGGAAACGACAGGCCCGCGCCCAGCCCTGCGGCTGGTAGAGGAATTCGCATTCCGCATCCGCATCGCTGTGGGGCGAGGGCTTCCAGGCCGCTTGCTGCAACTGCTCGACCAGCCGCCTGGTCTTGCGCGCCACGATGACGAACTGACAAGCCGCCTTTTCATAGGCCTCCACCGCCTCCCAGCAATAAAACCCGGAATCGGCCCGCGCCAGGATTTTCTTCACGCCGTGCGGCAAAGCCCGAAAGGCGCTCTCGAGGTGGGCGGCGATCTGCCGGCCCGTGGGCCGGTCGCCGTTGCGCAACCCGCCCATCAGGTATTCGCGCGTCTCGGCCAGGAAAGTCAGTATCGGCTGGTAGCTGCGCTTGCCCTTGTTCTTGGGGTTGTAACTCTTGCGCCCGCCCATCTGGCGGCCGTAGAGCGTGTGCACGGTGGTGTCGGTGTCCAGCGTCACCGTCTCCAATTTCACCTGGGCCGCGGCCCAGACTCGTTCCCGCAGCTGGCGCTGAATGGAAAGGATCTGCTTCGCCACGTTGAGGTGCAGCGAGGCCAGAAAGCGCCACAGCGTGGACTGCGGCGGCAGACGCGTCACTTGCAAGATGCCGGTCAAGATGGGGTCGCGGGCGATGAAGCGGAGTTGGTTCAGCCGCGCAAAGCCGACATAGAGGCCCAGCACGAGGGCCAGCACAAACTGGTAGAGGCTCATCACACGGGTGATTCGTTTGTTCGTGATGGTTTCTTCCAGCAGCGCCTGGAAGCCGAGTTTTTCGAGCAGGGTGGCGACGGGCAGCAAGCCGCCGTAGGGAGTCAGATTCTTGCCGCGGAAGTGATAAGGCGTGGCAGCCCCGATTTTATTGGGCCGCGGGGCCCTCGCGCCCCGGCCTTGTTTGACGGGCCTTCGGGAGCTATGCTGTTTTCGCTTGGTAACCATTTGGGTGACCTCCTTGGGGTTGACTGGCGAAGCTGAAATCTTTGCCAGCCTACCTTATTACCCCATGTTTTCGGGGGTCCCCCAAATGGCCCCTGGCGGCTCAGCCCTCCTCCGGTGCACCCCGCAGTGCATAATTCAGGTGGCACAAACATAATGATTACAATATGTTTCAGCCAGCAAGAAAGCGACCCCTGCCATGACAGAGTGTACCCAAACCAGCTTCACCTTCGCCGACCATGGCCGCCGCCAGGTGGTAGCCCGTTTCGACGGCGGCATGATCACCTCCGACGGCGGCGCCATGCTGTTGCGCCAGACCGAACAGCGCAGCGGCATCGTGCGGCAGTTCGCCGCCTGCTTCCGTGATCACCGCCAGCCCGCGCAAGTCGAACACAGCGTGCGCGAGCTGGTCTCGCAGCGCGTCTACGGGCTGGCGCTGGGTTATGAGGACCTCAACGATCACGATCAGCTGCGCTCCGACCCGCTGCTGGCCCTGCTGAGCGGCAAACAAGACCTCGAAGGCAAGCAGCGCCGCCGAGCCCAAGACCGCGGCAAGGCGGGCGCCGGCAAGAGCACTCTCAACCGCCTGGAGTTGACCCCGGCCAAGGCCGGCGCGCAAAGCCGTTACAAGAAGATCGTTCTCGACACGGGCGCGGCCGACCGTCTGCTGACCTCGCTCTACATTCAATCGCAGCCGTGCCAGCCCGAGCGCATCGTGCTCGATCTCGACGCCACCGACGACGCGCTGCACGGCCGCCAAGAGGGGCGCTTTTTTCACGGCTACTACGGACACTATTGCTACCTGCCGCTCTACATTTTCGCCGGGGACCAGTTGCTGTGCGCGCGCCTGCGGCCGTCCAACATCGACGCCTCGGCGGGGTCGCTCGAAGAGGTCCGGCGCATCGTCGAACAACTGCGGCGGGTGTGGCCCGAGGTCGAGATCCTGCTGCGGGCCGACAGCGGTTTTTGCCGCGACGAGATCATGAGCTGGTGCGAGAACCAGGGCGTGGATTACGTGTTCGGACTGGCGAAAAACGAGCGTTTAGAGCGCCTGATCAAGAGACGGATGAAGCTGGCGCGGCGGCGTTTCGCCAAGAGGGGCAAGGCGGCCCGGGCGTTCGGGGATTTCCGCTACCGCACGCGAACCAGCTGGGCGCGGGGGCGCAGGGTGGTGGCCAAGGCGGAGTATCTGGCGAAGGGCGAAAACCCGCGTTTCGTGGTGACGTCGCTGACGCCCAAGCAAGCGGCGGCGCAACACTTATACGAGACGATCTACTGCGCCCGCGGAGAGATGGAGAACCGCATCAAGGAGCAGCAGCTGGGGCTGTTCGCCGACCGCACCTCGACCGCGCTATTGCGGTCGAATCAGATCCGCTTATATTTTTCATCGATCGGGTACTGTTTGCTGGAGACGCTGCGGCGGCTGGGGTTGGCGGGGACGAAGATGGCGCGGGCGCAATGCACGACGATCCGGCTGCGGTTGTTGAAGATCGGAGCGCGCATCCGGATCACGGCGCGCAAAGTGTGGATTTCGCTGGCGACGGGATACGCCTGGGCGGGGGTGTTCGCCCAAGCGTATGAGAATCTCGAACGGGGGGAGCCGCGGCGCTGCTGAAAACGGCAAGGCGAGTTCAAGTAATACTTGAAGCACACAGGGCTCGACAGGGGCGGCAATCGAGGTTTGCCCAAAAACAGACGAAAAACGCCTCGGCCAGGGTCGCGGACAGCATGCCGGGCCGTT
This sequence comes from Bryobacterales bacterium, assembly GCA_965226185.1. Lineage (GTDB taxonomy): Bacteria > Acidobacteriota > Terriglobia > Bryobacterales > UBA6623 > CBDCYS01. Next base: position 437,606 of record CBDDCT010000006.1, on the reverse strand, counting down.
TCTGCCCCACGGCGGCCCCGCCGAGAGGCGATGCCGCCTCAAGACCATGAAATCCCATCCCGCGCGCCCCGCCAACCCCGTTTTCGGGAATCGATGAGAAATGCGGGCTAGTGGAAGCACTTCGGTCCGGCCCGGTGCGTGCCTGCGGTCAAGAAAGGCTTGCGTTCAAGAGAGAAGGAACGTAGAATCGAGGAGGCCAAGATCCAAAATGGAAATCCTGGCTTAGACGAGCATCCTGTTCGCAGTGGACCCCTGAAGTGAGACAACCTGCTAAGCAGGGTTTCCCCATTCGCTGAAAAAGCTGGGCTGGAGAACGCCCGTTATTGTAGACTGTCTCCCGGCTGGTGAAGCGGAGGCGGGCTGTGCGGCATCAGCGCAAACCAGATCAGTAAGCAGCACCCAAATGCGACCTCATGGCAGCTCTCCTAATGCCTTTGTAGCCACCTTGATTCGCCGCAGCGTGTCCTCTACGATCCAGGTTTGCTCGTACTTATCGCTGGTGGTCCGCTTGTAAGCAGGCTTGTCATCGATCGCCAAAAACCGCTTGAACCTCTCCAGGAACAGTGCCCGTGAATCAGTAGTTGAACTAGGTTCTTTCATCGTTAGCGCTCAAATTTCCGTTGCTCATCAACAATCTACAATACGTGCTCTGCATTTGAAAAGTAGAAAATCTTGTATTGACCTATAGATTATTTAGATGTATCATCAGAGCTGTGAGATGGCTCAATTACCATCACCTGCTCTACTTCTGGGTTGTAGCGAAAAAGGGGACGATCACGGCCGCGTGCGAGGAGCTGCGCCTGGCTCAGCCGACCATCTCCGCGCAGTTGCGCGCGCTGGAAAAGGACTTAGGACACAAACTGTTCAGGCGTGTCGGGCGCAAGCTCGTTCTCACCGATAGCGGCCGTATTGTCTACCGCCACGCGGAAGAGATTTTCCCAGTCGGCCAAGACCTCATCGACACATTGGAGGGCCGGCCGACAGGTGCGCCCGTGCGGCTCAGAGTTGGAGTAACGGATGTGTTCCCAAAGCTGCTGGCTTACCGCTTCCTGGCGCCTGCTCTCAACTTGCCCGAGCCGGTCCATATCATCTGTTACGAGGGGAAACCCGGCGGTTTACTAGGCCAACTGGCCGCTCATGAATTGGACCTGGTCTTGTCTGAATCCCCGATCGGGCCGGAAGTTCAAATACGCGCCTTTCATCACGAGTTAGGTGAGTGCGGCGTCTCGATATTTGCCGCCAAGAGCTTGGCGGCTGCCTATCGGCGCCGGTTCCCTCGATCGCTCGATGGGGCCCCATTCCTCTTGCGCACGGAAAACACGGCGCGCCGACGGTCGCTCGATCATTGGTTCGCCAAGGAAGGCATGCGTCCATTGATTGTCGGTGAATTTGAGGACAGCGCGTTGCTCAAAGTGTTCGGGCAGGCCGGAGCTGGTTTATTCGCCGCACCCACCGTGATTGAGAAAGAGACCCGGCAACAGTACGGTGTGCGCGTAGTCGGTCGCCTGGAGGCGGTGCGGGAGCGATTCTACGCCATCTCTCTTGAGCGCAAGCTGAAACATCCCGCCGTGGTGTCGATTGTTGAGACCGCCCACCGCGAGCTCTTCGACTGAGCGGAAGTGCCCTCAGCCGAAACCAGATTCAGTGGACATGCCTATGTGGTTCTGGCTAAGATAGGCCTAATCATCTGGAAAGGGGGGAGAAGGGGGTTTTCCCGGATGGAGAGCGGTTTTTCTCTGAATGAATATGAGAAAGGTCAACATGCTGGCGGTCTTCTGCCTGCTGCTATCGGCGGCGGCGACGGCTCAGAAAGTCGATTCCTTGGTTCGCGGGCAGGTCACGGACCCGTCGGGCGGAACGGTCGCCGATGCCAAAGTCACCGCGAAGAACGTCCTCACTGGAATGTCTCGCCGTGTTGAAACAAACAGGCAAGGCTACTACGTGATCCCTGCCCTGCCGCCAAGCCAATACGAGATCCAGGTTGTGGCTTCCGGCTTCAAGAAACTTCGCCAAACCGGAGTCGTACTGGCGGTCCGCGAGCAGGCGCGCCTCGACCTGGTGCTGGAAGTCGGCGAGGTGAACGACGAAGTGACGGTGGGCGCGGAGCCTGCGACGGTCGAGCTGGAGTCGTCGGCGGTGGGCAGCGTGATTCCCAACAACTACGTTGTGAATCTGCCGCTGAACGGCCGGAGTTTTCTCGAACTGGCGCTGCTGGCGCCGGGCGTCTCGCCGAGTGCGCGGGGATCGGCCGGCTCCGCCCGAGGCCGGCTGGCGTTTCAGTCCAACGGCCTGCGTGAATCGCACAACTCCTATATCTACGACGGCGTCTACGCGGTGGACCCGGTGCTCAACAGCTTCACGCTTACGCCCCCGGTTGACGCCATTGGCGAATTCCGTGTCTACACCAGCGGCACGGAGGCCGGTTTCGGACGAAACAGCGGCGGGCAGGTGGCGGTTGTTTTGAAGCAAGGCACGAACAGCCTGCACGGTTCGGCCTACGAGTTTTTCCGTAATCATTCGCTCGACGCCAGGAACTTCTTCGATGATCCGAGCCGTTCGCAGCCCAAACTTCACCGCAACCAGTACGGGTTCGCGGTCGGGGGCGCCATTCGTCCCAACAGCACTTTCTTTTTCGTTGACTACGAGGGACTCGTCGAACGGCGCGCGATCACCCAAACGACCAATGTGCCGACCGCCGCGGAACGGGCCGGGGACTTCTCGGGTAGCCTGTTTCCGCCGCCGATCGACTTTTTTACGGGCCAGCCGTTTCCCGATTCGCAACTGCCCTTTGAGCATCCCATAGGAGCCGCCATCGCCGACCTCTATCCGCTTCCGAATCGCCAGGTCTTCGGTCAAAACTTCGTTGCCGCGCCGACCCAGCGGAACCGCAACAACAAGTTTGACGTGCGATTCGATCAGTCCATCGGCAGAGACGGTACTCTGACGGGCCGCTACAGCTTCGGCGACAACGAGCTGTTTGAACCCTTTGCCACCGGCAGCGCGGTGCTGCTGCCTGGATACGGCAACAATGTCGACGAGCGGGGACAGAATTTGATGATCGCCGAGACTCACGTTCTGAGTCCTCGCTGGCTCAACGATTTTCGCTTCGGTTTCAACCGAGTTGGAAACCGCACGTTTCAAGAGAATATCGGCCGCAGCGTGAATCAGTCCGTGGGCCTGCCGGATTTCGCGAGCCGCGACAGGGACCTCGGCCTCAGCTCCATTGCCGTGACCGGGTTCTCGCCGCTCGGCGACGAAGTGAACAATCCGCAGCAGAGCACGGCCGACAGCTACCAGATTCTTGACACCGCCAGCTATGCCCAGGGCAATCATCTTTTGCAGTTTGGTTTTGAGCGCCGCTGGATCAGCCAAGACGCGTTTCGGGACGTTCTCTCGCGCGGCTTGATCAACTTCTTGGGAGCATTCACACAGAATCCCATGGCCGATCTGCTGCTGGGATTGCCGACCTTCACGGGCGGAGCCGTGAGCGACAACCCCCAAGCGCTGCGAACAGGGAATACGAGCTTCTTTGTCCACGATGCATGGAGGGTTAGGCCGAATCTTACGTTGAATCTGGGGCTTCGATACGAATACAATACCCCCGCCCATGACGCAACAGACGCGGCGTTTGTTTACGACCCGAGCGTCTTCTCGGTCGTGCCGGTGGGTCAAAACGGTGTTCCCCGAGGCGGTTTCGAAAGCGACCGCAACAACTTCGCCCCACGCGTCGGCTTGGCGTGGAGCCCCTTCGGCTCGCGGCGGACCGTGATTCGAGCCGGCTACGGCATCTATCACAACTTTTCACCGCTGGCGCCGGGACAGGGAATCTACTTCAACCCGCCGCTGTTCAATTTCCAGCTCTTCTTCCCTTCCCAGCAAGGTGGTCCCATCACGGTCGACAACCCTTGGCCGGCGGGGTTACAGGCGCCGGTACCGCCCAGCGCGTTTTCTTACGACCGCAACCTGAGGACGAGCTATGCGCAACAGTGGAACTTCAGCTTTCAAGGAGAGATCAACCAGGAAGTGATTGTCGAAATCGGCTACCACGGCACCAAGGGATCCAAGCTCCTCACCGCGCGAGACATCAATCAGCCCGCGCCCAGCCCGCAATTCCCGAACCTGCGGCCGGTGCCTTTTTTCCAGTCGATCGACCAAACCGAATCCAGCGCCGATTCGATTTATCACAGTCTTCAGACGCAGGTGCAGTGCCGCTTCCGGGGCGGGCTAACGGGATTGTTCTCCTATACTTTTTCGAAATCGATTGACAACGCTTCGAACTATTTTCCCAGCGCGGTGGACAACAACTTCCCGCAAGACAGCGCGAATGTCGCCGCTGAGAGGGGTCTCTCCAGTTTCGATCTGCGGCAGCGTTTTTCGGGTAGCTGGGTTTACGAGCTGCCGGTCGGTCCCGGTCATAAGGTCGGCGGAAATCTCAAGGGCTGGCGGAAGGCGATCATCACAGGCTGGATGGTCAACGGCGTGATGACGTTCCAAACGGGTCAGCCGTTCACGGTCGGTCTGCCCCGCGAGCTGGACAACAGCAATACGGGAATCTCCTTCCTCGGTGGAGCGGCCGACCGGCCCAACCTGATCGGCAACCCTGTTTTGGGCAGCCGGGACCCCAGCCGCTGGTTTGCCACCGAAGCGTTCGGGCTGCCGGCATTCGGCTCCTTTGGGAACGCCGGACGAAATATCCTCGGCGGACCGTCTCTGCGCAATATCGACTTCTCCCTGCTCAAGGATGTGAATCTCGGGGAGACGGCTAGGGTGCAATTCCGGGCCGAGTTCTTCAACGTGTTCAACACGCCGAACTTCAATCAACCGAACGCCCTGTTCGGCGCCGCCGGATTCGGCCGCGTGCTCTCAGCCCGCGCGGGCCGCGAAATCCAATTTGGACTCAAGTTCCTGTTCTAGCCGATCAAAGTCCTGAAGAGTCTTCTCCACTCAGCTCGCTGTCCTCGGCCCTCAGCAGGCTGACGAGCGTCTGCCCAGCTCGGGGTTTCAGCGGGCTCGCCGCGGTCGAAACGACGACATTCCCGGCCTCGCTGATTGCGAAAAGCGGAAGCGCCGTGTCTCCATAGAGTTCCCGAAAGGCTGGGTAGTCGAACTTTTCGGTGAGGCGAGTCGTTTTCACGCTGGCTCCCGTCCCGAAAAGCTCCGACAGACGATCGTAAGTGCCCTCGGGGCCGAAAAGAAAGCGGCCGTTCATGTGCTCCCGCGCCGCACCCTTGCGGCTGCCCCTATCACCGTTACCAGGAGGAACTTGATAGACTTCGGCTCGCCCGAAAATCTCCGCGAAGTGCAGAGCCGCGAGGGAATTCGCTTCATCGTTCGAGGTCAGCGCCAGCAAGCGGCTGATGCCGTAAAGGTCGATCTCATCGAGAACTTGCTCGGAAAGAATCCCACCGTAATGGGCAGGCAACGCAGCCAGCCGCGCAGCCGCTACGTTGGTGCGATTGCTGTCGACAAGCACAACGCGGATATTCTCCCGTTTGAGGGCCTGCGCGAGCAATCGCGCCCAGGAATGAGCCCCCACGATCAGCACGCCCTGAGGGCTCCCCTGGGCTAGTTTTAATCGGCGAGCCACGGGAAAGGCTCCCAGGCCATAGATCGTCACCGTCCCGATGATCACGAAGAAAGTCACCGGGACGAGCCGCTCGGCTTGCGTGTACCCAGCTTCGATCAGGCGTGCCGCGAAAATCGATGAGATAGCCGCCGCCACAATTCCGCGGGGCGCCATCCAAGCCAGGAAGATGCGCTCCTGGGAGCTGAGCTTTGAGCCGGCGGCCGACACGAACACCGCGGCCGGCCTCGCCACAAACATCAGCACTGCCAGGAACAACACTCCAGCGAGGCCTACGTCGGCCAAATCGCTCAGCCGCAAACGAGCCGCCAGAATGATGAAGATGCTTGAAATGATGAGGACTCGCAGATTTTCCTTGAACTCGACAATATGTTTTACGGCGCAGACGCGCTGGTTGGCGAGCACAACCCCCATCACTGTCGTGGCCAGCATGCCCGATTCAGGCTTCCAGATGTTAGACGCCGCGAAGACACTGACGACCATCATCAGCGAGAAGGCGTTCTGCAGAAAATCCGGGATCCAGTAGTAGCGCAGAAGAAGGACGATCAGTGCCGCGCCCACGAATCCAACCAAACATCCCGCCGCCAGGGACTCGAAAAACTCTTGCGCGACCACCCCGGGCCCGCCGTGGAATCCGCCCGCCAAGATCGCCTCGTAGATCAACACCGCCAGCAGCGCGCCAACAGGGTCATTGAGGATGCCCTCCCACTTGATGACGCTGCCGATCTGGCCCTTGGGCCGGACGTGACGCAAGAGCGGAATCACAACCGTAGGGCCCGTGACAACCAGGATCGCGCCGAGCAGCAGGGCAAGAGTAAAATCGAACTCCAGTATCCAGTAGGCGGCCCCCGTGCTGATCGCCCAGGTGACCACAACTCCGAGAGTCACAAGGTTGCGAACGACCGAGCCAATTTCCCGAAGATCGGCGATACTCAGGCTGAGCCCTCCCTCGAAAAGTATGACCGCGACAGATATCGAGACGAGCGGAGTGAGGAGATCGCCGAAAACCTCTTCCGGATTGAGGAACCCCGCAACCGGACCCACCACGATCCCGCTCAGCAACAACAGTAGAATGGACGGAAGATGCAGCCTCCAGGCGATCCAGCGAGCTGTAATTCCCAGGACCAGGATCAGGGTCAAATCGATGAACAGGTGTTCAGGCAAAGGTTTCCTTCGGTAAGTGTTGGCACAGAGCCCGGTTGATGCGGCGGATTCGGCTGCGTTCCAGCCGACGCCAAAACCCCGTGTTCAACTACGGCGGTAGCTACTCCAACTCGAAAGTCACATACATCAGCTTGCGGTCTCTCTCGAGTTGAATGACGGCGGCCGACCCTTCCGGCAGAGCGTCAAGCGCCTGCCTCAGCTCGCTCAAGCCGAGAGTGAGATTGCGATTGACGGAATAAATCACGTCTCCGGGCTGAAATAGCGAACTCCAGTCAGGCCCTTCCGCGAGGCGCGCCGCGACGACAACTCCGGCCGACCGCCTGAGCGGCGGCAGCATCTCGCGGATCTCGTTGTTCAACTCGATTCCAAGAATACCGAGCTTCTGAATCATGTTTTGGTCGCGCCTCACCATCTCAGCCAGACGGCCTGGATCATCCTCGCGTTCGAGCACAACAACGTTCACCGTCAGCTCCTCGGATCCCCTCAAAGCCTTGATCTCGACGACATCACCGATCGCCCGCTGGTAAATATTGACATTGAACTGCCGTGCGTTCTCCATCAGCTTGCTGTCGAGGGACTGAACGATATCGCCCACCTCAAGGCCGCCGATGTCCGCCGGTCCGTTGGGCTTGACGTCCGCGAGCAAGACACCCCAATCCCGAGAGAGGGCCAAACCCGCCGCGAGGCCGGCGGTAATCGTCTGTGTCTGGACTCCGATCTCACCGCGCCGGACGTGACCATGATCGCGGATCTGCTCAAACACCGCTCGCGCGATGTTGCTGGGAGCAGCGAACCCGATGCCCTCGTTCCCGCCGGACTGCGAAAAGATCAGGGTGTTGATTCCCACCACTTGCCCATACGCATTCACCAGGGGACCGCCGCTATTGCCGGGGTTAATGGCGGTGTCGGTCTGGATGTAGATCATCGGGTGGTCGGGTTCGAGCTGTCGCGCCACGGAGCTGACGATCCCCATCGTGACCGAGTTTTCGAGTCCCAGGGGACTGCCCAGAGCGAAGACGAGCTGGCCGGGCCGCAGTGTGTCGGAGTCTCCAAATGGAAGAGAGGGTAAGTCCGCTTCATCAATCTTGAGAACCGCCAGATCGGTTTCCGAATCAGCGCCCACAATCTTGGCTTCGCGCAGTCTCGGTTGCGGCTTGAGGATGGAGGTTTGGTCCGGCAGCGGTTCCACGCGGGCCGCAAGCATGACCTGCACCCGGCGGGCCCCGGCGATGACGTGAGCGTTGGTGAGAATATAGCCGCTCGGGTCGACGATGACGCCGGAGCCGCCGCTACGCTGCCTGCCTAACACGGTCACCTGAGAGGCGTCGTCGGCAACGGGGGCGAACCCAGAGGAAATGATGTGCACGACGGCGGGGCCCACCTTTTCGGCGAGGGATTCGAAGCGGCTGCTCAGTTCACCGAGGGTCGGCGCCGGCCGTGTTGACGCTGGGGGCTGGGCATCGGCGGGGGAGGCCGCTAGAACCAAACTCAGCAGGATCAGCTTCACGAGACGGTGGTGTTGGGCAGGCGGCATCGATGATCCGGCGAGCGATTTCGTTCAAGAAAAACGTGGCGATAGAGCCGCCATCGCGTCCCAGAGAGGGAGCGACGACAATGGCCCGCGGCTCGGCCCTACGGCCGAATCACCGATCCGTCACGCCTTCTGGTGCTTCCCCAATGGTAGTCAAACGGAGTGGGCAGGCGGTCTGGGCTGTATTTGGCGGCGAGGTCCTCGTTGATGTCGACGCCCCAGCCGGGAGCCTCGTTCGCCCATAAGTATCCGTTCTCCACCTTGGGGCAGCCGGAGAAAACCTCTTGCGTTTCCTCCGGGAAGTGAATGCTCTCTTGAATCCCAAAGTTGTAGCAAGCCAGATCGAGTGCAATGTTAGCGCAATGGCCGACGGGCGAAACATCTCCGGGGCCGTGCCAAGCCGTCCGAACACCAAACCACTCACACAGCGCCGCCAGCTTTCGAGCCGGGCTCAACCCGCCGATTTGCGAGATGTGTACCCGCATGTAATCAATCAGCCGCTCGGTCACCAGCCCGACAAACTCGTGCGGGCTGTTGAATAGCTCGCCCATCGCGATCGGCGTGGCGCACTGGCTGCGGATGTGCTTGAAATAGCCGATCTGCTCGGGCGCCAGCGGATCCTCGATAAAGAAGGGCCGATACTCTTCCAGCCTGCGGCAGAGGTAAAGAGCCTGATCGGGCGTGACGCGCTCGTGAACGTCGTGCAGCAGCTCGACCTCCTCGCCCACGTTCTTGCGCATGTGCTCGAATAACTTGGGAATCGTCCGAACGTAAGGGGCCGGCTCATAAATACGTTCTCGCGGAGGGCCGGCCGGGGCCGCGGGCAGATTCGACGCCGCGGGCGCGGAGGAATCTCGAACGCGCGACCCATAGTTCGCCATTCCCGGAATACCGACTTGAATGCGGACGTGCCGGAAACCGTCTTCCATGAAGCGCCGCACGTTGTCTTCGACCTCCTGGAAACTCGATCCCGAAGCATGGGCATAGCAGTCGGCCGCCATGCGGGTCTTGCCGCCGAGGAGCTGATAGACGGGCATGTTGGCGCGCTTGGCCTTGATGTCCCACAGCGCCTGATCCACGCCGCTCATGGCGTTGTAGAGCACCGGCCCGTTGCGCCAATACGAGCTGACATACAGCGACTGCCAGATGTCTTCGATGTGGTCGGGGTCTTTCCCGATCAGAAAAGGCTTGAGATACTCGTCGACGGCGGTCACAACGGCTTTCGCGCGCTGATTAAAGGTCGCGCAGCCGAGCCCATAGAGACCGGGTTCGCTGGTCTCAATCTTGACGACGGTCAGCCGGATGCGCGGCGGAGCCGTCAAGATGGCTTTCACGTTCGTGATCTTCAGAGGCGGCAGCCCGCGGCGGGCCTGAGCCTCCTGCGGGCCGGGCTGGGCCCGCAACGGGTTTTGGCTGAACAACCCGGCGAGGTTAACGGCCGCGCCTCCGGCCATGGCTTGGATCAAGTTACGCCTGTTCATAAGAAGCTCCTTGTTTGTTGCCGGGACTGGCGCTTCCTCTTTTTTCGCGCCGGTCTCTTCAGAGATGTCTCCGATCAGTCGAAGACAATCATTGAACATTCGGGAGCGTTATGCAACATGACACGGGCGCTTTGTAGTTCGCGGGCCGCTGAACAGAGCGCCGGCCGGTTGCCCACAACGATTCCGTCCGCTTACCATAGAAAACTCATCTAGCCCGCATTTCTCATCGATTCCCGAAAACGGGGTTGGCGGGGCGCGCGGGATGGGATTTCATGGTCTTGAGGCGGCATCGCCTCTCGGCGGGGCCGCCGTGGGGCAGAAACGGCCCGGCATGCTGTCCGCGACCCTGGCCGAGGCGTTTTTCGTCTGTTTTTGGGCAAACCTCGATTGCCGCCCCTGTCGAGCCCTGTGTGCTTCAAGTATTACTTGAACTCGCCTTGCCGTTTTCAGCAGCGCCGCGGCTCCCCCCGTTCGAGATTCTCATACGCTTGGGCGAACACCCCCGCCCAGGCGTATCCCGTCGCCAGCGAAATCCACACTTTGCGCGCCGTGATCCGGATGCGCGCTCCGATCTTCAACAACCGCAGCCGGATCGTCGTGCATTGCGCCCGCGCCATCTTCGTCCCCGCCAACCCCAGCCGCCGCAGCGTCTCCAGCAAACAGTACCCGATCGATGAAAAATATAAGCGGATCTGATTCGACCGCAATAGCGCGGTCGAGGTGCGGTCGGCGAACAGCCCCAGCTGCTGCTCCTTGATGCGGTTCTCCATCTCTCCGCGGGCGCAGTAGATCGTCTCGTATAAGTGTTGCGCCGCCGCTTGCTTGGGCGTCAGCGACGTCACCACGAAACGCGGGTTTTCGCCCTTCGCCAGATACTCCGCCTTGGCCACCACCCTGCGCCCCCGCGCCCAGCTGGTTCGCGTGCGGTAGCGGAAATCCCCGAACGCCCGGGCCGCCTTGCCCCTCTTGGCGAAACGCCGCCGCGCCAGCTTCATCCGTCTCTTGATCAGGCGCTCTAAACGCTCGTTTTTCGCCAGTCCGAACACGTAATCCACGCCCTGGTTCTCGCACCAGCTCATGATCTCGTCGCGGCAAAAACCGCTGTCGGCCCGCAGCAGGATCTCGACCTCGGGCCACACCCGCCGCAGTTGTTCGACGATGCGCCGGACCTCTTCGAGCGACCCCGCCGAGGCGTCGATGTTGGACGGCCGCAGGCGCGCGCACAGCAACTGGTCCCCGGCGAAAATGTAGAGCGGCAGGTAGCAATAGTGTCCGTAGTAGCCGTGAAAAAAGCGCCCCTCTTGGCGGCCGTGCAGCGCGTCGTCGGTGGCGTCGAGATCGAGCACGATGCGCTCGGGCTGGCACGGCTGCGATTGAATGTAGAGCGAGGTCAGCAGACGGTCGGCCGCGCCCGTGTCGAGAACGATCTTCTTGTAACGGCTTTGCGCGCCGGCCTTGGCCGGGGTCAACTCCAGGCGGTTGAGAGTGCTCTTGCCGGCGCCCGCCTTGCCGCGGTCTTGGGCTCGGCGGCGCTGCTTGCCTTCGAGGTCTTGTTTGCCGCTCAGCAGGGCCAGCAGCGGGTCGGAGCGCAGCTGATCGTGATCGTTGAGGTCCTCATAACCCAGCGCCAGCCCGTAGACGCGCTGCGAGACCAGCTCGCGCACGCTGTGTTCGACTTGCGCGGGCTGGCGGTGATCACGGAAGCAGGCGGCGAACTGCCGCACGATGCCGCTGCGCTGTTCGGTCTGGCGCAACAGCATGGCGCCGCCGTCGGAGGTGATCATGCCGCCGTCGAAACGGGCTACCACCTGGCGGCGGCCATGGTCGGCGAAGGTGAAGCTGGTTTGGGTACACTCTGTCATGGCAGGGGTCGCTTTCTTGCTGGCTGAAACATATTGTAATCATTATGTTTGTGCCACAAAAGGCGGCCTTCCGCCAACCCCGCGATGAGAAATCCGGGCTAGACATCGTTTTGACGAGGAGGCAGTTTGTCCATAAAAGGAGCCAGGGTGCTCGTTGCCGGCGGCGCGGGATTTCTCGGAAGCCATCTGTGTGACCGCTTGATTTCGGAGGGTGCGGACGTTCTCTGTCTGGACAACTTCTTCACGGGGTCGAAGAAGAATATTTCGCATCTGATCGGCAACCCCAGCTTTGAGCTGATCCGCCACGATCTTGTCCAGCCCATCTTTCTCGAGGTCGACCAGATCTACAACTTCGCGTGTCCGGCTTCCCCTGTTCACTACCAGTACAACCCCGTCAAAACAGTGAAGACCAGCGTCATGGGCGCTATCAACATGCTGGGTCTTGCCAAGCGCGTGAAGGCCAGGATTCTCCAGGCGTCCACGTCGGAAGTGTACGGCGACCCCAAACAGCATCCGCAGAAAGAGAGCTATTGGGGGCATGTCAACCCCATCGGCATACGAAGCTGTTACGACGAAGGCAAGCGCGTGGCGGAAACTCTGATGATGGACTACCACCGCCAGAATAACGTGGACGTCAAGATCGTCCGCATCTTTAATACCTACGGCCCCAGGATGGCGGTCGCGGACGGACGAGTGGTCAGCAACTTCATCGTGCAGTGTTTGCGCAATCAACCCATCACGATCTATGGAGACGGCAAGCACACGCGGTCGTTCTGCTACGCCGCGGACTTGATCGACGGATGCATCCGGATGATGAACAGCGAAGACTTCACGGGTCCCGTCAATCTCGGGAACCCCAGGGAATTCACCATCGCTGAATTGGCGGAACTGACCCGCAAGGCTACCGGGTCCAAGTCGGAACTGGTTTACAAGCCGCTTCCGCGGGATGACCCAACCCAGCGCCAGCCCGACATCTCTTTGGCTCAATCGAAGCTCGGATGGCAACCCAAGGTGGACCTCGAAGAAGGGTTGTCAAAAACAATCGAATACTTCCGAGGGCATTGTCAAGCTAATGAGCCCGAGGCGGTTTTGTCCTGAAGCGCGCCCGGACTGTCTCTCTTTCAGCAAGCACAAGTCGCCGTCTTCCAGTCAGTGAAAGCTCGCTCCCTGAGCACGCGATGATGGATCGCCTTGAGATGATGACGTCCGACCCGGAACAGATTGTGAATGGGGCCGTGGACGCCGAGAAAGCGTTGGAGTTGTGCCGCTGATTTAAATCGACGCATTTGGCGTTCCTGCTCTCTGGTGTGTTGGCGGGAAACTTCAGCTCGGTTGTTCTCGTACTGGCCGGTTCGGTGGGTGACGAAGCGGTGGTGTCGATACAGGGATTCCATCGGTCAATTGTCGCCGACCGGCGTTAACTCGACAATGCTGACATTATCACTTGGCAGCGACAGCCATGTACAAGCAGTGGACTCCGCCCGATCAGACTGATAAACTGGCAGCGAAATCGATGATTAATCGACACCAGCGACGACGAATAGCCCTTAGCGCGGGCTCTCTGCTGGTTTTGGCCGCGGCAATGGCCGCTTCAGCGGCTGACGTTCGACCGGAAGCTACTGAAGAGCGAGTGGCGGCTTGGGCGATCAGCAAAGGCGGCAGCGTCACACTACATGGTTCCAGCGAACACGGTTCCACCGAGCCGATTTCGGTGGTAACCGAGCTACCTGCAGGCAAATTCCGAATTCACACGATCAATCTGATGGGAACGCTGATCGAGCCCAAAGAGCTGGCGCGCCTCGACGGGCTAGCCGATTTGCGCGCCTTGCATCTGCCGGGGACGATGTGGAACCCGGTGTGCTGCGGCGCCCAGGGGAAGATCGATGTCAGCGACGAAATCGAGCATCTGGCGGGGTTGACGTCGCTCGAATCGCTCCACCTGAGCCATCACTTCCATAGCATTTACAAAGGCATCAGCATCTTCGACCACGCCATCGAAAAGATTGCGCCACTGGTCAATTTGACCGAACTGCGCCTGAAGTATTGCCGCGTGACGGGCGCCAATCTCAAGCCCTTCAAGAAATTGCGCTGGCTCGATCTGACCTACTCCGATGTCAATGAGGAAGGTATTCAAAGTATCGCCAGTCTGACGAATCTCACAAAGCTCTACCTGCGCGGCACCTACATAACGGACGAGAGCCTGAAACATATCACCGCGCTCGAAAACCTGACGGAACTCGATCTCGATTCGGTTCAAATCGGGGATGCCGGCCTCGAGCATCTGCGCGGTCTCACAAAGCTTCGCAAGTTGAATCTGCTGGGCACAAACGTGACCGACGCCGGCCTGGCTCACCTGGCGGAGCTGACCGAGCTCGAAGAGCTCAACATCTACCGCACGAAAGTGACCAACGCGGGGCTCGCTCATCTAAAAGGGCTACGGCGGCTCGGACTGGTGGACTTGCGTTATAGCCGCGTCACGGGTTCCGGAGTCGAATCCTTGCGCGCCGCCCTGCCCGATTGCCGCATCGAGTTTCTGGATGTATCACCGGTCTCGCAACGCTCCGGGGCGGCCAAGCTAGCCGGCGACGGAGCCGAGGCCGTGGCGAAGTGGGTCCGCTCGCTCGGCGGCTCCGCGAAGATCGAAAACGGTGTCCTGCAAGAGATTTCTCTTGCCGCCACAAGCGCCGGCGACGCGGATATCGCCAACATCCAGCGGCTCGGCCGCCTCCAAAAGCTCGACCTGAGCGCCACCGAACTCAGCGACCTCGGAATGAAATCCCTCTCGGGCCTGGCCGGACTTGTCGAGCTGAACCTCAGCCACGCCCGCATTACCGATGCCGGGCTCGAGCACTTAGCGGGGCTTAAGTCCTTGCGAAAGCTCACCCTGAACTACTCGCTGGTCGCGGGCGAGGGATTGGCCCGGTTGAGCGGCATGGAGTCTCTTCGAGAGCTTCATCTGGCTGGCACGAACATCAGCGACGACGTGCTGGCACATGTGGCGGCACTCGAAAAACTCGAGCGATTGTCACTGGACTACACCGCGGTCAGTGACGAAGGCATGTCCCGCTTGAAAGCTCTGAGCGGATTGATCACGCTTGGTTTGGTCGGCACCCCGGTGGGAGACGCGGGGCTGGCGCACTTGGCACGACTCAGCGCTCTGGAAAACCTGTCGCTGAGCCATACAAAGATTACCGGCGAGGGGCTGAAGCAACTGGAAGCACTCTCCAATCTGCACTCCCTCGACTTGGTCAAGACCCGCATCACCGACGCTGGACTAGCATCCATTGCCACGCTGAAGAACCTGACCCATCTGAACCTCGACTACACGGGGGTGACCGGCGCCGGCATCGCGCATTTGCGGTCTTTGACCTCGTTGCAAGAGTTGCGGCTGGACAGCGCCGAAGCGGGCGATGAATCGATCGCGAGCCTGGCGTCCCTGACGAACCTCAAAGTGCTGAACCTCTACCACACCCTCGTCAGCGAGGCCGGTTTCAAGGTCCTGCGGTCGAAGCTGCCTGCGTGCGAAATTATTTGGGATCGTGACTCGGCGCTGCCCAACCGTCGAAGCGGGTAGGAGTTCATCTAGTGGCATCCGCATCCCATTTGTACCGAACAGCCGCGGCCCGAATAGCGCTGGCGGCGGCCGTATCCGCGGGACTGCTCGCTGGCGCGCCCCTCTCCGAAAGCGACGTTGAAAGCTGGGTAGCCGGGGAAGGCGGCTCAGTCACAAAAAACTCCGCCGGACATATCACCGAGATTAACCTTCGCACGTCCTGGATCACCGATATCGACCTTCAGAAACTGGAGAAGCTAGAGCACCTTGAGCGCTTGGACCTGTCGCAGACCCATATATCCGACATCGCCCTCGAATCCGTGGCGAAGCTTCCCCGGCTCAAGCAACTGGACCTCTTTTTCTGCGAGCACATCACCGAGGCGGGAGCAGCGCGCCTGCGGGGCCTCGCGACGCTCGAGCGCTTGAACGTCCGCGGCACCAAGATTAGTGACTCCGGGGTTGAGTTCATCTCGGCGCTCTCCAGTCTCAGAGCACTCGACCTGGGGATCACGCAAATTACGGACCCCTCGCTGGAGCATTTAGAGCGGCTCGAGAAACTCGAGGAGCTTTCCATCGGCGGTGACCGCATCAGCGAGAGCGGCCTCGCCTACCTGCAATCACTGCCGAACCTGCGGCGTCTGAATTTGAGCGGCTCCCAAGTGACCGACAGCGGCATCTGGGGAGTGGCGCTGACGGACCTGAACATCGGCCTGATCGCCTCGCTCAGCGGACTCGAACACTTGAACCTGGCCGCGGCCGACCAGCAATACGTCGCCAATATCGGGGACGGCGTGCCCCGCATTCGGAACCGTATCCACGTAACGGATCTCGGCCTGGCCAAGCTGCAAGCGCTGACGAAGCTGCGCTTTCTCAATCTGACGCGCTCGGATGTTTCCGCCGCGGGGTTGAAGGAAATCGCATCCTTGCCGTCGCTCGAGAAGCTGATCCTCTCTCACTCGAAGAGCGTCGATGACGAGGCCGCGCCCGTATTCGCTGAGATGGAGTCCCTCGTTGCGCTCGATCTGTCGGGGACGGGTATTACCGACGAGGGGCTGCAAGAATTGGGCCAGTCCCGAACGCTGCGGAGACTCGTGGTCACCGATACGAGCGTGACGGCTGGCGGCGTTGAAAGACTCCGCCGCGCGAATCCTGATTGCGCCGTCGTCTGGTGATCGCTGGACCATCCGCCCCGAAACATCCGCCAATACAGAGCGCCTTCAAAACAGGACCACGGTTCACCACCTTCACATGGGCGCCAATTCTCTCAGGGAAAGCCGAGGGCCGGGCGAAACTCTGGACGGCCCCACATCGCCCGCCTTCGCGGCAGTCCTCGGTGTCTACTTAAGCTCCGGCGGGACGGCGCCGTAGGACCACGGTCCGCTGAACGCTGAGTGTTCAGGAGGCTGGGGCATTTTGCCGGGACTCATGGCCCGGGCAAGTTCGATCGCCGTGTCCGCCATGCGGCGTCCGGCGCTGATCCCCAGGTTGCTATAGCTCGTCAGGCGGGTTTCGTATCCGCCTCCGCGGGGCCCGAACGCTTCTTCGGTTGGCACATAACCCACGCAGCCGTTGGCCAGCTCTACCGGAAAGGTCAGCGGGAAGGGGCTGCCCGCCTTGATGTCGAGTCCATACTGAACGAAGTATTCCGCCGGGTTCGACAGAAAAACCGCGGACCCGATCTGAATCGCCTGGATCTCGACCTCCGCCACCGCTTCGGTCTTCAAGAGCGCATCGAGCAGCACGATTTCCTTGGCGAAAGCCCATTCGGTGCGATCGGCTTGTTTCGGGTCCCGACGGGCAATCTCGTAGCTTTGCTTGACCCGTTCCGGGCTGGGACGCCGCCGGGGGATGTTGAGCACCTTTGCGCGATGGGCCAGCGGCGAAAAGGCTCCAGGATGCATCGAAAGCAGCGTCTTGACAGCCTCGGCTCCGACGCGTCCGCCGACGAATCGGGACGCCTCAGCCCCGCCCGGACGCTCGTAGGGACTCAGGTTGTCCACCTGCGTAACGTCGCCATTGGCCCCGGGCAGGAACACGACAATGACGCCGGGGCCGAACGCTCCGCGGATCACCCTTTCCATGTAGAAGATCCAGTTGGCGGAGATGCCGTTTGGACTTGCCGTTCCATGACAGGCAAAGTTCACGATGCAGCCCAGCAGGCGTCCGCTCTTGTCCCACGCACCGACGACGCCGACTTCAGGATCAATCGGTCCGGCGACCTCGGCGATATTCGGATTCCCCTGCCGGGGATGCGTGTAAGTCAGCCCGTTTTTCATTCGGAAGCGGCGATTGAAAGCGACGTGATCTTCGCGGCCCGATCCGAAACCGCACACTGCAGGCTCGCGGGCTGCATCGGCTTGACAGACCGCGGCGACGATCTGCTTTTCCACCAACTCGAGATACCCCGCATCAGCCGCCGAGGAATACTCATACGCCAGTTTTTGGACGAACTCCGAAGCATGGTCGTACTCGCCCGGCTGAATCATGCCGACCGGCCCCGAGGAATGAGAGTGCGACGCGGAGATCATCACCGCGCCGGGCGCGATGCCGCAACGCCGCTCGATCGCTTGGCGCGCGGCCCGCACCAAGCCTCGCGGGACCATCAATGCGTCGACCCCGGCCAGAGCAACGCGTTTTCCGCCCTCGCCGAAAACCGCGGCCCGGACCTTGCAAGGATCGAAGAATCGCTGGTGGTAGATCTTGTAATAGTTGCCCGGGCGCTCCATCCCGATCTCGGGCGTGATATCGCGCTCCGCGAAACCGGTGGTGAGGTTGGGGTCGGGTTTGAGGTCAGCCAATCTCTGGGCGAGGCCCGCCCCGGCCGTGAGTCCGCTCAGTGATGCGACTCCGAAAAACTGTCTCCGATTCATTCGAGTCCTCCCGACGCCACCGAGTCTACGTTATCCAACTCGGCCCCGCTCGAGCAACGAACCACCGGATCATGCGACGCGGAAAACATGCTAGCTCCCTTGGGCGCTTTGCAGCTTTCATGAGGAGGCAGCTCTCCGCCGCTGCTACGCCCGCTCCGTAATCCTGCCCCCGCCAAGTTCACCGTTGCTATACTGGCGTCGGTTTGGAGGATTCGCTAATGCACTCAAGACGCCTGCTGGGTTTGCTTTTCTTGCTGACGACGCTGTTCGGCGCTAGCGCGGCTGGGCAGCGCACGCCCTACCCCAACGCCAGAACCGGCGGCAACTACATGCACAACTTCTATCTGCCGCCCGCGGCCAGCACGCCCTGGCGCCCCGGTTTTTCGCCGGACGGGAAAGAGATCGCCTTCAGCATGTCGGGTTCGATTTGGAAGATCAAGATCGGCGAAGACACCGCCTACGAGCTGACCGCCAACTCGACCTACGATTCCTCGCCGGCGTGGTCACCTGACGGGCGCTGGATTGTTTACACCGCCGACGACAACTACAACAGCATCAACCTGCGGCTGCTCAACGTCGCCACCGGCGAGAGCAGTTCGCTGACCGAAGGCAAGCACGTCCATCTCGACCCGGTGTGGACGCCCGATGGCAGCCGCGTGCTCTACGTCTCGACCAATCCCGATGGCTGGTACAACCTCTACGCGATGCCACTCGACAACGGTGACGCGGGGGCGCCGGTGCGGCTCACCGCGGACAACGCGTTCCGCAACGAGCGGCTGTACTTTGGAACCACTGATCTTCACATTCAGCCCACGATTTCACCCGACGGCAAGGAAATGATCCTGGTCTCGAACCGCGACATTTCGCTGGGCTCAGGCGCGATTTGGCGCGCTCCAATCGAGCCCGGCGCCATGTCGAAAGCCAAGCAGATCTTGCGGGAAGAGACCCTTTACCGCACGCGCCCTCAATGGTCGCCTGATGGCACGCGCATTGTCTATAGCTCACACCGAGGCAGCCAGTACAACAATCTCTACGTGCTGCCGGTGATCGGCGGCGAGCCCTACCAGTTGACGTTCGGCGACTGGGACCATTTCGAACCGCGCTGGTCGCCCGATGGCGAATGGATCGTTTATGTCGCTAACGAGCACGGACTCTCGGAACTTCGTCTGCTCAAGACCTTTGGCGGCGAGGAACGCAAGATCGAAATTCGGCGGCGTGTCCACCGGCGCCCCATGGGTACCCTCTCGGTGCGGGTGTTCGACGCCGATACGAGCCGGTCGACCGAAGCCCGTATCTACCTCACTGCTTCGGACGGCAAAGCTTACACTCCGGCGAACGCTTATCACCGCGTCGCCGCGCGAGCGATTTACTACGATTTCTTCCACACCGGCGGCCACTTCGTGGTCGACGTTCCCGAAGGAGAAGTTTCGCTCGAAGCCATGAAGGGCTTCGAGCGCGTTCCCGTTCAAAAGAACGTGCACGTCCTGGCCGGAGAAGTCACCGAAGTCCGCATCGATCTCAAACGCATCACGAATCTGAAAGCGAAGGGATGGTATAGCGGCAGCGATCACGTACACATGAACTACGCCGGCAATTTCCACAACACGCCGGAAAACTTGCTGTTCATGGCAGCCGCCGAAGACCTCGACGTCGTCGGAGAAAAGATCGCCAACAAAGACAACCGCATCTTTGATCACCAGTACTTCACGGGGTCCTACGACGAAAAGCGATCGACGCCGGAACGAATCATCTCCTTTGGGGAAGAGTATCGGCCTCCTTGGTACGGCCACGTCAACTTCATCAACCTAACGAAGCATTTGATTTCGCCCTTTACGACGGGATACGAGGGCACCGCAATCGAGAGCCTCTACCCCAGCAACACCGACATGTTTCGCATTGGGAAAAAGCAGGGGGCGCTGACGGGCTACGTGCACCCCTATACGAGCGATCCCGAAACGAGCGGCTACGGCAACGCCCGCGGATTCCCCGTCGATGTCGCACTTGGCACCGTCGACTACATCGAAGTGATGACGAGCGCGACCTTCGCCAAATACACCTCGAAGGTGCTGCACCGCATCCTCAACTGCGGTTTCAAGATCACATTCTCGGGCGGTGAGGATTCAATCACCAACTTGCATCGGACACCAGCGATCGGCTCCGCGCGCGTCTACTCCTACCTTGGTGACAAGCTGGAGTGGAGCCGCTGGGTGGACGCCATCGGCGCCGGACGAACTTTCATTACCAACGGGCCGCTGGTGCAACTCGAAGTCAACGGCGAGATACCCGGCGGCGAAATCCATTTGCCTCGCGAAGGCGGGTCGGTCGAAGTGGCCGCGAGCCTCGAGAGCGCTTTTGCAGTTGAAAAGCTAGAACTGATTTTCAAGGGCAAGGTGATTGATTCATTTCCGGTTTCAACCAGCGGCCGCAAGGCAAATGTCCGCAAACGAGTGGAAGTCGAAGAAAGCGGCTGGTTTACGCTGCGGGCTACGACCGACAAGCCGGTGCATCCTGTTGACGATACTCATCTGCACGCTGAAACCAGCGCCGTCTACGTCTATTGCGGAGACCGGCCCATTCGCTCGAAGGAAGACGCTGAGTATTTCATTCGCTGGATCGACGAGATCACCCGCCAGGCCGAGGAGCACCCCGGCTGGCGCTCAGACCGTGAGCGCAACCACGTGCTCGGGCAGTTTGCCGAAGCCCGCAAAGTCTATGAACAGCGAGCCCGAGAGGCGCAATAGCAGCCGGCCGGCGACGAGCAACGTGCTCTGGGCGCCGGCTAGCGGGGTGTGAGTGACCGCCCACCGTAGGGGCCCGGAACACGCGTTCGGAGGCAATATTACAACGCCTCGCGGTAAAACTCTCGCAGCCGCTCGATATATTCCTGGCCGGTCGTGTAAACGATGTCGCTATGTTGCGCGCCTTCGACGCTCCAGAACTGCTTCGGTTCGGTAGCGGCTTCGAAAACTTGTCGGCCCAGTTTGTAGTCAATCACCTGATCACGGGTACCGTGAATGATCAAGACCGGCGCCTGGACCTTGGGGATCTTCTCGGCTATGTTGAGCCCCGAAACAACCAACGGGCCAAGAAGCGGCAGCACCGTGGCCGCAACCGCCTTTGCCGAAGGAAACGGCGCTTCCAAGATGACTCCACCGCAAGGCCGCCGGGATGCCAACTCAGTTGCCATGGCAGTGCCCAGGGACTCGCCATAGACAATTATCCGCTCCGCCGAGTAACCTTCCATTAACAAGTATTCGTAGGCGGCATCCGTATCGCGGTAGCAGCCTTGTTCGGTGGGCTTGCCTTCACTCTTGCCGTACCCGCGATAGTCGATGATCAGCAGCGCCGTGCCCACTTCGAGAAGCGCTTGGATATGATCCACGCGATGAGTCAGGTTGCCCGCGTTGCCATGCAGATAGAGCGTCACTTGCTGGCTGAGCTGCCTGGAAGGAATCATCCAGCCATGGATGCGGACTCCGTCGGACGCATTGAGCCATGCATCCTCGGCGCCCCACTGGTCCTTCATCTCCCAAAGTCCTTCCGGGTACTTCGATGGATGAAAGACGGCCTGCCTTCCCCAAAAAACCAGCACGATGTAAGCCCACACCCCCAACAACGGCCAGCCGATCCACTTCGGCACGCGGGGCAACGGCATGGAAATACCCTATCATCTCGAATCGCGGGTTTGATCGTCCGGCGAGCGGATGGGATCTTCGCCTGCGCTTCGGAGGCAAAAAGATGGCAGTTTGCCTGGCAATTTCGTGGCATTTCCCCCGGAAACCAAGTTATCTATACTTTTGAGGGGGCGCAGGAACCCGCCGTCCTGCTCCGCCTTGAGTGGCGCGGCGCAATGCAGAATTGCCGGTCACGCGGCCCGCGGCCGCCGCCGTTATAGAATGTGGCATGCCCAAATTCACACGTCGTCACTTTGTTGCCGGAGGCGCGGCCGCGGCCGTAACCCAGATTGCTTGCGAAGGGGACGATCAAGCGCAGTCTCCCGCGGTCGCCAAAGAACTCGAAAAACCCATTGAGCAATCCGGCAACGGGCTGAACCTCATCGAAATCTGCGTAGACACTTGGGGCACCCACTTTCTGGGTTGCTACGGGAACGAGTGGATCAAGACTCCCAACGTCGATCGCTTGGCTTCAAGATCAGCGGTCTTCGAGCACTGCTATCCGGAGACGTTGCCCACGATTCCAACGCGGCGGGTTCTCTACACCGGGCGGCGCATCTTTCCCACGAAGCAAATCGCTCAGCCCGGCGACACGGTCAAGATCCGCGGCTGGCACCAGCTCTACGCCGAAGACATCACGTTCGCCGAAATGCTGACGGCGGCAGGGTACACCACCGCGCAAATCTCCGACCTCTATCACACCTTCAAACCCGGGAAGAATTTTCAGCGGGGATTTCAGTGCTGGCGCTGGATTCGCGGCCATGAAGCCGACCGTCTCGAATCCGGCCCGAAAAGCAAGATCGACATGACGAAGTATACGCATGCCTCACGCCAGCCGTCCTGGGGCGTGCAACAGTATTTGATGAACCGCTACGAGTGGAAACACGAGGAAGAGTGGCTGCCGGCACAGCTCTTCCGGGACGCCATGCGCTGGCTCGACCGCAATACGGACGAACAGCCTTTCTATTTGCTCATTGAGTCGTTTGCGCCGCATGAGTACTGGGATCCGCATGACGACTACTATCACCTCTACATGAAAAGCAAATACGACGGGCCGAAGCTGATCAGCGCTCCGGGGACCACCGAGAACCTGTCCGAGGTTGAGGTTGAGCATGTGAAAGCCCTCTATTCCGGCTACGTGACGATGGTGGATCACTGGATCGGCCAGTTTCTGGACAAAGTGGAGTCGATGGGGCTTCTCGAAAACACTTTGGTCGTGTTCACGGGTGATCACGGGACGCTGGTGGGCGAACAGGGTCAGATCCACAAGGGCGAACGGCGCATGCGGGATCAGGTGAATCATGTGCCGCTGCTGGTCTGGGATCCGAGGGAAAGCTACAACGGAAAACGGATCGACGGGTTTGTCCAGCACACCGACATCGTGCCTTCGCTGCTCGAGCTGATGGGGCTGAAGGCGCCTAAGCGAGTAACGGGCGAAAGCTTCGTGCCGCTGCTGACCGGAGCTGGCAGCGGCGGGCTGCGAGACCACGTCGTCACCGGGTGGGGCGAGCACGCCGTTGTGCGGACTCATGAGTGGAACTACCTGACGCGGCACACCGCGGGCGACAACTACGCCGAGCAGCTATACGACTTGAAGAAAGACCCGCTTGAGCTGAACAACGTCGTATCGTCGAATCGCTCGGTCGCGGAAGCCTGCCGCGAAATGCTGGACGAATACATAGAATCCGGCCGGGACATCACCGGCGGGTCGTTTCACGCGGACTTCCCCGCCGCTGACGGTTGAGTCAGAGCCCCGAACGCAAGTGAGTGGGCCAGCAAACGGCCACCGAATCCGGTGTCACCCCGACCGCGCTTTCATCGCCGTGGAAAGCTAGAGGCCCATCACCCTGCCGTGCTTGAATACCTGATCCTGGGCTGTGGATACACTGGCCGGCGCGTCGTCGAGCGCTTGCTGGGGACCGGCGCCCGCGTGATAGCGACAACGCGAGATCCCAGCAGGCTCCATGACCTCAGTGCTCGGGGTTGCGAGGTGCTTCAGGTCGA
Organism: Bryobacterales bacterium; assembly: GCA_965226185.1. Classification (GTDB taxonomy): domain Bacteria; phylum Acidobacteriota; class Terriglobia; order Bryobacterales; family UBA6623; genus CBDCYS01. The sequence continues at coordinate 413,883 of CBDDCT010000006.1, read as the reverse complement.
TATGCTGGAACCTCGCGCCTTGCAGGGCGTGGTTTCTAGAGCGGGCCGCGGGTGCAGGGTTCTGTTATCGATACCGGCCATCCAAAGCCCGCGGGGGCTCATTGATCTCACCCTAGAGATCGTCGATACGCTCGGAGATCGTCCTCACCGCGTGGTTTATCTGTCAACGACCGGCGTCTACGGAAACACAAAGCTGGTCGATGAAACCACTCTCATTGCGCCCGTCACCCAGAGACAGCGGCTGCGGGTTGCCGCCGAGGAAGCTGTGACGGGCGGGCCATGGGCACCGATGATTCTGCGGCCGGCGGCGATCTACGGCCCGGGGCGCGGCGTTCACACCGCCATGCAGCAGGGGCGTTTCCGGCTGGCCGGGGATGGGTCGAACTTCGTGTCGCGGATTCACGTGGACGACTTGGCGGCGCTGGCTGTAGCGGCTCTCGAATCCTCTGCTACCGGGGCCTATCCGGTGGCCGACGATGAGCCCTGTACGTCTCTAGAGATCGTTGAGTTTTGCGCGCAATTGCTCGGTTTGCCGCTGCCGGGCTCGGTGACGGAAAACGAGGTCAGCAAAACGCGCCGGTCGGATCGCCAGGTGAACGGTAGCGCGATCCGAAGAATTCTCGGAGTTGACTTGAAGTATGCTTCCTACCGAACGGGAATTCCGGCGGCCCTGGCGTCGGAAGCTGTTGCAACTTCCTCGCTAGTCACCTAACCCCATTACACGTCACTTAAGACTTTTTGAGCCGCGAAGCGGCGCAGGATCGTAGCCCATGGGTGGAGCGAAGCGGAACCCTGGGTGAGAGACCCATCGACCGAAAAGCCCTGAAGGGGCGGAGGAAAACACGCGGCATGACTCCGATGACAGGGCCGGTTGTCACCCAAAAAATACAATGCGCTAGGGCAAGCAACCAGACGCCGAAATCCTTAAGTGACGTGCATTGCACCAAACCCGCATTTCTCATCGGGTGGCGAGGCTAAGCGCCTGAGAGGCCCGTCAGTGAGAGGCGCGCGCCGCTTGGCGCGCGGACGCGTACTTGAAAGTACGGTCAGCACGGCGAGCAAGCGCAACGAAGTAATGGCGGGCCTATCGCGTGCTTCGACCGTCAGCCGATGAGAAATGCGGGTCAACTGGGACCCTTTCCGCAAATCCACCGAGACCGGCCCGCTCAGAGGACAAATCCAATAAGACCATTGACATGCTCGGCCAACTCGCCGTAGACTAGATATTTAGGTTCGCCTAAATTATAGTTTCATGGTCACCACGGAAGCCGTAGACGACTATCTGAAGGCGATCTTCGAGATCGCGGGAGACGAGGGGCGGGCGAGCACCGTTTCGCTTGCAAAGCGCCTGGCCGTGGCTCCGGCTTCGGTGACCGGAATGCTACGCAAACTCGCCGAGCACCAACCGCCGTGGGTGGAATACGAGAAGCACCGCGGAGCCAGATTGAGCGCAAGGGGCCGCCTGCGGGCGCTCGAAATCATTCGTCATCACCGGCTTCTCGAGCTTTTCCTTCACAATTCGCTCGGATATAGCTGGGACGAGGTCCACGCGGAGGCCGAAAAGCTCGAGCACGCTATCTCGGAAACTTTCGAGGACCGCATTGCGAAGAAACTAGGCGATCCCGAGATCGATCCCCACGGGCACCCGATCCCGCGTAAAGACGGCACGATTCCTCAGCGGGATGAGATTCCTCTGTTGGAATTGCCGGTCGGCAGCGATGCCACGGTGTCGAGGGTTTCTGACAGCGATCCCGAAATCCTGCGTTACCTGTTTGGTATGGGGATTGTCCCTGGGGCTGCTCTGGTGCTGGGCGAACGGGGACCATTCGATGGCCCGCTGTTCTTGAAGGTGAACGGCGTACCCGACGTTCGGGCGATAGGGATGCGAGTGGCGAAACAGATCCACGTCGTGGACGGGTCGGAATCCGAGGAACAGGAAGAAGAGGAGGCTGAACTGGCCGCCGAGTCCGTGGAATGAGTTCGCGCTGATTCTTATGGAGAACAGCACATCCACTTGGTTCATTCTGGCCGCGCTTGTGGCCCTCGTAGCCGCTGCCTGGCCGGACGTTGGTCTGTTCGCCCAGATGCGGCGCTGGCGCGAATTGCGCCGCCGTGAGTTGCTCGAGGATGCACTCAAGCACATTTTCTCCTGGGAACAGAGAGTTCAGAATGCCACCCCGGAGTCGCTGGCAGGCGGGCTCGGCATGTCTCAAAGCGGCGTGCTGCGGATCATCACCGCCATGGAGGCCAAGGGTCTGATCCAGTCGCTTGCCGGTGGCTTGCGGTTGACTTCGAAGGGACAGCGGCTGGCGCTGCGGGTCGTCCGCGCGCATCGTCTCTGGGAACGCTACTTGGCCGATGACGCTGGGATGCCGATGGCGCGGCTTCACCAGGCCGCCGAGAAAGCCGAACACCAGCTCAGCGCCGAGAATCTCGATGCCCTGGACGCTCATTTGGGACATCCTGAGCACGATCCCCATGGCGACCCGATTCCGCGCTCCGATGGCTCGCTGGCCAAGGTAAAAGCTCTGGCTTTGACCGATTGGCCTTCGGATCGACCCGCCCGGGTCGTTCATATCGAGGACGAGCCCGACGTGATCTTCCAGCAAATTCTGGCCGCGGGATTCCGGCCCGGTAGCGTGCTGCGCGTCCTCGAAAACACTCCGGAAAGACTCGTGATCGGTGATGGCGAGGGGGAACACAGGCTGGCGCACGTCGTGGCGGCGAACATTCAGGTGGCCGCCGTGGCCCCCCAGCGCGAGAGGCCGGCCGGTGTCAAGCGCCTCTCGGAGCTGGCTGTCGGCGCCGAGGCCGAAATCGTCGAGCTGGACTCGCTGTGCCGGGGTTTCAGCCGCAGGCGTCTGCTGGACTTGGGACTAACCGGAAACACAAAGATCGAGGCGGCGCTAGAAAACACGTTCGGCGATCCTCGCGCGTTTAGGGTTCGCGGGACGCTGATTGCCTTGCGAAAGGAGCAGGCCGATCACGTTTGGGTGAAGGTCAAGACCAATGACGGCGCGCGCGCCGGGGTGAGCCCTGTACCAGCAGTGGCCAGCGGAACTTTGGACAGTACTGTGGAGCAACCTCAATGAGTGGCCTTCCCGCATCCAGTAGCATTCCCGCCTCGCATACGAGCTGCGAGACCTGTCCCGCGCACGCGCAACTGGAGCGGATGGGCGTCTCGATGGGGAAGCATGATCACATCGTGGCGCTGGCGGGGAATCCCAACACGGGAAAGTCCTCGGTGTTTAACGCTCTGACCGGGCTGCGTCAGCACGTCGGCAATTGGACTGGCAAAACCGTGACCCGCGCCGAGGGCGGCTATGAGCTTCAAGGGGTGCGGTACAAGCTGGTCGATTTGCCGGGGACATACTCGCTGCTCTCGGCTTCACAGGACGAAGAAATCGCCCGCAATTTTCTGCTGTTCGGACAGCCCGATTGCACCATCGTCGTGGCGGACGCCACGGCGCTCGAGAGGAACCTGAACCTCGTTCTGCAAGTGCTCGAGATCACCGACAAAGTCGTTGTCTGCGTCAACCTGATGGACGAGGCTAAGCGCAAAGGCCTGGATGTGGATGTCCGCAGCTTGGCGCGTGATCTGGGCGTGCCGGCCGTCCCCACCGTGGCCCGCACCAAGGAGGGCCTGGATAACCTGGTGCGGGTGGTCGCGGACGTAATTTCTGGGGAGATCCGGACAAAGCCGGTCAGGCCGAAGCCGCCTGAAGAAGTTGGAGCAGCCGTCAATGAGCTCGTGCCGATGATCGAGGAGTTGGCGCCGGGACTTCCGAATGCCCGCTGGGTGGCGTTTCGTTTGCTTGATGGGGACCACAAGGTTCGCCAAGCATTGCTTTCCGGCGAGCTGGCCGGGATCGAAGCGGCTCAAGAAAGCCCCGCCGAGGAGTTCAGTCCCATCATCGCAATTCAGGGGTCGCAATGAGTACGGGAGTGATCGATCCGCGAGCGGTTCTTGATCGTGGCGACGAGTTGCGCCGCCGCCTGGGCGAGGACTTCCGTGATCAGATGGTCTCGTCGCTTTACACCGAGGCGCAACGCATCACCGACCGGGCCGTGCAGGTGACCGGCAACCGCAAGTGGGACTTCGACCAAAGAATCGATCGCGTTATTACGTCGCCCTGGCTGGGACTGCCGATGATGCTGGCGGTCTTGGCGCTGATCTTTTGGCTGACGGTCATCGGAGCGAACTATCCGTCACAGATGCTGGCCAAAGGGTTCTTCTGGTTCGAGGCGCAAGCGGCGGGGTGGTTCCAATCATGGGGCGCGCCGACTTGGCTGACGGGATTCTTGTGGCACGGCGTCTACCGCGGCCTGGCCTGGGTCGTTAGCGTGATGTTGCCACCGATGATGATTTTCTTCCCGATGTTCACGATCCTGGAAGACCTGGGCTATTTGCCGCGAGTCGCCTTCAATATGGATTGGCTGTTTCGCAAGGCGGGAGCGCACGGCAAGCAAGCGCTGACGATGGCGATGGGATTCGGGTGTAACGCCGCCGGTATCATTGCCACGCGGGTGATCGATTCGCCGCGCGAGAGATTGATCGCGATTCTCACGAACAACTTTGTTCCTTGCAACGGACGCTTCCCGACCCTCATCATGCTGGCGGTCATTTTTGTTGCGGCGGCCTTTCCTCCTGCTTTCGCTTCCGTGGCCGCGGCCGGCGCGGTGGTCGGAGTGGTCTTGATCGGCGTGGGATTCACTTTGCTGGCCTCGTGGCTGCTGGCGCGGACCGTGCTGCAGGGCGAAGCGTCGGCTTTCACGCTGGAGTTGCCTCCCTACCGGCGGCCCAGCATTCTGCGCATCCTCTACACATCTCTGATTGACAGGACCATTTTCGTGCTGGGCCGCGCCATTATGACCGCCGCCCCCGCGGGGGCCGTAATCTGGATCCTTGGGAACATCGATTGGCAGGGAACCAATCTGGCGCAGCATTCGGCCAATTTCCTCGACCCGCTGGGCCAAGCGATCGGCCTCGACGGAGTCATTCTGCTCGCTTATGTGATTGCGATTCCGGCCAACGAGATCGTGGTGCCGACGATGATGATGGTCTACATGGGCGTTACGATGATGAGCGACATCACATCTTTCGACCAGATCCGAGTCTTGCTTGTTGATGAACAGGGCTGGACGCTGCTGACCGCTGTCAACCTGATGCTTTTCTCGCTTCTGCACAACCCATGCGCGACGACCATCCTGACGATCTGGCGCGAAACGCGCAGCGCCAAATGGACGACGATCGGCGCGCTGATGCCGCTAGTATTCGCCTTTTCCGTGACGTTCGCCGTGGCGGTAGTGTGGCGAGCGTTGGCGTAATCGTCCGGCCTAGAGAATTTCAAACGACCGGGCAGAGGCGTGGACGGAAGTCCGCGCTCCGCGCTGAGCTCGACATGGCAAGTCGTTGCCTGTCCGCGGCCCTGTAGCCTAGTCCCCTACAATTCTTGTCCCCGACTTTCTCTGGAAGCTTTCCTGTTTCATCCAGCGATGGATGGATACTTCACTCACATTTCCCCTTTTTTGCTGCTCTAACGATCGTATTCGCTATCAAAAGAGCCTCAATGGTCTTTGTCGGTTTTGTTGTAAGTTGTTCATTCATTGATGGTTACTTTTTTCAATGAGAGTATTTGAGAGTCTGTGAGAGGATTTCCGGCTTTTGGGCCCCCGCCGGGGCTGTGGATTGGTTGTCCTTTCCTTTATGTGAAAAATGAGTCATTGCTGGTTTGTCGCTTTTAGGATAACAAGTCGATCTTGAGATTCCTTGCGGGCGGTGGGTAAGCCCGTTGAAAACAAAGGGACTATATTTATGATTTATCCGTGACCGAGTTGGGGTGTAATGCGGTTCCTGGGCTGGGGAGCGGTTTTTTAGGGTCAAAGTGGCGCGCCGGCGGCCGGTTCGGCTGTTGGGGGGCTGCTGAACGGTTCGTCGCCGGTTGGCATACGAGCGTTGAACATCCAGGGGAAGTCAAGGCTGGATCGGCTGAGAGCCAGCCGCTATCATACCGGCACGAATGCTAGCGCGGCACGCTCCCCGGGTGGCCGGCTGGCTCTAGGGAAGGCGATGAAGAAGGTTTGGGGCGGCGGATTGCTGAGGAGGTGGGTTCGTTTCGTCATGTTACCCTTTCGCTCCTAGCTCCGCACTGCCATACAGCCATCGAAAAGTCGTATCCTTTCCCCGCTTTTCCAAAGTTGACAATAAAACCCGGTGACTGTCCCTATCAGCCTATCAGCCCCAGCCCCATCAGCCCCCATCAGCCCAATAGTGATATTGCTATAATCTAGGGATGGTGTCGGACCCGCCTCTCCGAGACCTCGTGTGGGTCGGATCGAGTCCGCGGGACTACCGAGATTTTCCCGAAGCCGTGAAGGACGATATGGGGTACGCCCTCTTCCGGGCCCAGCAGCGCAAGGAGCATCCGGGCACTAAAGCGCTAAAGGGATTCGGCGGACGCGGCGTTCTGGAACTGGTCGCCGCCCATGACGGAAACGCGTACCGGGCGGTCTACACCGTCCGCTTCGAAACTGCGCTGTACGTCCTGCACGCCTTTCAGAAGAAATCGAAAACCGCGGCCGCGACGCCCAAGAAAGAGATCGAGTTGATCAAGAAACGTCTGCGGGACGCCGAAACCATTGAGCAAGCCAGGAACGAACAGGAGCGATAGCATGACCAAGAACCTGCCCGACCACGAAATCAGCGGCGGCAACCTGTTTGCCGACGCGGGCGTCGAGAACGCCGACGAACAGCTCCTCAAAGCTCGCCTGGTCAGCCGCATTCAGGATCGCATCGACGAGCGCGAGCTGAGCCAGACGGAGGCGGCAAAACTGATGGGACTGGCTCAGCCAGATCTTTCCAAGATCCTGGGCGGGCGGTTCCGCGGCTATTCGGTGGAACGCCTCATGCGCGGCCTATCGAACTTGGGAAGCGACATCGAAATCGTGGTCCGGACCCGCGGAAAGGCCGACGTCAAAATCCCTGCCTACGCGGCACACTAGCCCAGGTCGCGTCCGCCAGCACATGACCTGGGGGGATCTGGGACCGTCACTTGAACAATCTAGGTTGGTTCCGTAATCGGGCTCTTTCCCTACTTTCCCCTACTTTCCCCTACTTTCCCGGTTTCCTCTGATGCATCATTGACGCATCATAGTGATGCACATGTGATAGCATAATTGCAGGCGCAAGATGAAAGCCATCACACTACGAAACATACCCCCGAATCTCAGCCGCCGCATCGAGCGCAAGGCCAAGGAGAAGGGTTCGAGTATGAACCGGACCGTGATTCAGATTCTCGAAGACGCCCTCGGAACTTCGAAAAAGCGGGCCGCTGAACTTCACCACGATCTGGATCACTTGGCGGGCTCCTGGTCGGAGGACGAGGCAGCGGAATTCGATGAAGATCTCGCCGCGCAGCGGAGGATCGACCCTGAACTGTGGCAATAGATGCGGGTTCTCGTCGATACATCCGCCTACTCGGCCTTCATGCGCGGCCACCAGGAAATGAAACTCGCCCTTCAGAGGGCCGAAGAAATCTACCTGAGTCCGATCGTCCTGGGAGAACTCCAATCGGGCTTCCGGCGAGGCAAGCACCGAGCCGAAAACGAAAAGGGGCTCGATGAGTTCCTTGACGCCCCCAGAGTCGAACTCCTGCCAATCCTTGATAGTCGAACTGCCGTGCCAATCCTTGATCAGAAAGCTATGCCGAGACCTCCGCAGGGACCGCCTGACCTATTTGCGGGGCGCCGGCAATCCGATTCCCAGCAACGACGTCTGGATCGCCGCCAGCGCAATGGAGCATGGCTTGCGAGTGGTCACAACCGACAAGCACTTCCAAGAGGTTCCGCAGATCCTGGCAGATTGCTGGGAACCGTGGCCTTGATGTCTTGGCCGTTGCCCTTCAGAGATCCGAGGGACAGTCAGAAAGCGCCGGGATAAACCGGCAGAGAGTCGGAGAACTCGATCGTCCCACAGGGAACGATCAAATGACCATGGTCTAGGTCCCGATATCGGGCTCTGTCCCTATTTTCTATCGGGCTCTGTCCCTATTTTCTATTTTCCCTTTCGCTCCTAGCTCCGCACTGCCATACAGCCATCGAAAAGTCGTAGCCTTTCCCCGCTTTTCCAAAGTTGACAATAAAACCCGGTGCCTGTCCCCATCAGCCCCCATCAGCCCCATCAGCCCCTTGGCGAGGAGCCCTCCGATGTGCCAATGTTGAAGGTGAATCGTTTTCTCTTGGACCCAGACCGCTTTGCCCAACTTATTGCCGCGTCAAAGAAGCTCTGAGCTGACAGCTTTTGCACTCGGACTCCAACACAACTACGAGTCATCGACCTCGATGGCGGACCGCAAGGCCAAGGGGCAGGTTTTCACCCCGCTTGAAGTCTGCGACTTCATGGCCGGGCTCTTTCCAAGCTTTCCAAAACGCTTCCGCCTCCTCGACCCCGGAGCCGGCATCGGCGCACTCGCAGCAGCTGTCTGCGAACGGATTCTGCACTTGCACTCGCCACGAGAAGTGGAGATCCACTTATTTGAAAACGACCGCGAAGTTCTCCCTGCTCTGACAAAAACGATGAAGCACTGTTGCAAGGCGCTCCAGATTGCCGGTCATCGCGCAACCTATCACGTCCACGAACGGGACTTCATCCTCGACGTTGCGGACGGCGTCTTTGGACAGCAGCGCTCGCTCTTTAACGGCGACGATACGTTAGGGCGGTTCGACGGGGTCATCATGAACCCACCCTACTTCAAGGTCACCAAAGATTCGCCCTACGCGCGAGTCATGCAGGAGGTGGTTCACGGCCAGCCGAACATCTACGCCTTCTTTATGGCACTGGCAGCGCAGCTGTTAAGACCCGGTGGCTATCTCGTATCCATAACACCTCGCAGCTTCTGTAACGGCCTCTACTTTCGAGGGTTCCGGCGCTGGTTCCTTGCGCGCATGGCCCTCGACCACATTCACCTCTTTGACTCCCGTACCGACACTTTCCGCGGGGTGTTGCAGGAAAGCGTCATCACGGCGGCTCACCGCCTAGGCAAGCCTTCTGCAACCGTTGCCGTCACAACCAGCCACGGCGGCAATTTACGCGCTTCCACGCAGCCCAGGATGCTTCCGACTTCAGCGGTGGTCGATGACACCTGCGGCGAATGTCTCATCCGAATTCCTACCTCTCAAGTAGACTTGGAGATTCTCAACACCCTCGAATCCTGGCCCCAACAGTTCAAACAGTTGGGTCTGAGAGTATCCACAGGACCGGTAGTCACTTTTCGGGCTCGTCAGTATCTCTTGCCGGAGCCGAACGGCTCCAAGACAGCGCCCCTCTTCAATCCGGTCAACGTCCGGCCTTTCCAGACGCTTTGGCCGCCCCCGCATCGAAGACATCCCAGCGGCTTCCGGGTATGCCCGGACTCCATGCGGCTTCTCCTGCCGACACGAAACTACGTTCTGCTGAGGAGATTCACCACCAAGGAAGAACGACGTCGCCTAGTCGCAAGCCACCTTTTGGCCGCGAATGTCAAGTGGCCATACGTGGCGCTGGAGAACCACTTGAACTACGTCTATCATGCCGAGCGCGAACTCACCGAAGACGAGACCCTCGGTCTAACCGCCGTGTTCAATTCCGCCTTGCTTGACCGCTACTTCCGCACCATCAACGGCAACACTCAGGTCAATGCCACCTGAATTATGCACAGATTCACTTTGCGAGTGTGGCTGCGTTCGTAGCGGGTTGGCGGTCGTCGTGAGGTGGTAGCTCGGCAACTGGTCTTTTGGCTTCTCCGTCCCCGGTTTCCCTTCCCGCCCAGATTCCGCGTCGTCAAAACCTCGCTCGGAAGTGACGTGTTTCCAGTGCGTTACGGCTAGTGCATAAAATTTTATGCATAGCGCATAGCCAGGCTCTCAGATCAGCGCCCTCCCGACCACCGGCAGAAAGCCGCCGTAGGGAGTCGGCTTCTTGCCGCGGAAGTGGTAAGGCGTCGAAGCCCCGATTTTATTGGGTCGCGAGGCCGTCACGGCTGGGCCTTGTTGGACGGGCCTTTGGGAGCTATGCTGTTTTCGTCTGGTAACCATGTGGGTGACCTCCTTGGGGTTGGCTGGCGAAGCTGGGATCTTTGCCAGCCTACCTTTTTACCCCATGTTTTCGGGGGTTCCCAATGGTCCCTTGCGGCTCAGCCCTCCTCAGGTCCACGCCGCAGTGCATAATTCAGGTGCCACAGATCTCCGCACGATGAATTTCCCTAGTCTGCCTACGGTCGGTCGCATCGGTGCTCACCTCAAAGACCCTTTGCAGTTGGCCGGTGATACCATTGAGCGAATTGTCATGTGCGAGCTTGGCATCGATTCCGAGCTTCAAAAATGCCTGCTTGAGCACGCGCTCTTCTAACCCTTTCGCCCTGTGAGTAAAATCGAGGAAGCCACCGAGATCCTTACGTCCCTGGGGCTCCCCAAAAGACAGCAGAACCAACGCTCCGCTCTGACGCTTCTTTCCCTCGCTCACGTTGGCCCAGACGACCCGTGGACGGCGACTCGACAGCCTCGCCTGCGCATCTTGGACATCATGGAGTTCATGCGTAGCAGCTACCAAAAGGACTATGCAGCCAACTCTCGCGAAACCATCCGCCGCCAGACTATACACCAGTTCGAGCAGGCTAGATTAGTAGACCGCAATCCAGACGACCCGAGCCGACCCACCAATAGCGGCAAGACCGACTACGCGCTCACCGACCGCGCCGCCGTCATCCTCAAGTCTTACGGCACTTCCGGCTTCGACCCGGCTCTCGCACAATTCATCGCGGACTTCGGCTCCCTCCAGGCCGACTACAGCCGTCTTCGACAGGGCCACACCATCCCCCTGAAGCTTGCCGGTCTATCTTTCTCCGGGGGCCCACAACAAGCTCCAAGTTGCTGTTATTGAGGAGTTCGGCCCCAGATTCGCTCCCGGTGCGACCGTCCTCTACTTAGGCGATACTGCCCAGAAACACGTCGTCTTCGAGGCGAACCAGATTGCTCACCTTGGAGTTCCCATCACCGAGCATGATAAGCTTCCCGATGTCGTTCTCTATTGGGAAGACAAGAACTGGCTGTTCCTGATTGAAGCAGTGACCTCGCACGGTCCTGTTTCTCCGAAACGGCACCGTGAAATCGAGGCCATGCTTGACGCGTGCGCAGTGGAGCGCGTCTACGTGACAGCCTTCCTTCGCGTGCGCGACTTCCGAAAATATGCTGCCGACATCGCCTGGGAGACCGAGGTGTGGCTGGCCGATACACCCGACCACATGATTCACTTCAACGGCCCAAAGTTCCTTGGACCTTACAAACCCCGCGGGTAATTTGAGATCACAATTTATGACCTCAAGGAAAAGTCGAAAGGCATTCGAGAAATTCGAGGGACAGTCACCTTAACTGCTACGCCGCACCCCAGGCAGAGTCACCTAACTGGCTATAAAGCAATTACTTATGTTGATGAATCCGTGTCGGAAGCAGCGGTCGAAGGCAGAGGTCCTGGCGGTAACCCCTTTGAATCAGCGGGTCTTGAGATCTAAATCAATTAAGCTGACTGTCCCTCAGAGCGGCTTCCCGTTTCGGTTCGAGTCTCCTCGAAAGGCCGGATAGCCATTCCAAAATCTGTTCGTAAGCGTCTTGGGCATCACCCGAGGCGCCGAAGTCAAAAAAAAGGGTACGAAGCCGACTAAGGTCTATCAGGTTGTCTGGGTGGAGGGTCCGGAGGGGTTTGCGGTTCTCTTGTCTGCCGAGGAGGAGCCGGCCATGGGGCGGGGGGCTGCTTACGGGTGTCAGTTCCGGTCTGAGTATGTGGCAGCGATGACGGGCTTGACGTTTGTTGCTCTTGATCCTCTGTCGCCATGAAATGCTCCTACTGAATCCCCCGACTTTGGACGACTTCAGCATAGCATTTTTTGAGAAGGGTTTCGTCGTGTGGTAGCGTAACTTCGATCCAGCTTAGCTCCAACTCTCGCGCTTTGATTTCGTCAAACTTGGCGGAAAGATCCGCATTCGAGATGACGGGAAGCGAAGCCCATAGCCGCTCGTACGCAGTGCGCAGGAATGCCCACCTTTCTACGACTCGCACCGCGTTTTGGATAGTGCCCTCCCAATTCAAGATCGGAAGCGCAACGGCGGTGACAGCGGTTACCAGAGAGAGCACCTGGGGAAGCCAATCAACTTGCAGCGAAGCCAGCAATGATCCGACCGCCGAGGTTGAAGTGGCAGCTAGAAAAATCGTGGCGGCTTTCAAACGGCGTTGATAGCGGCGCGCAATGTAGGCCCAGTACCGGGAGTTCATGTCTGCGCTGAGCAGGGCGTTCCAAAGTGGCCTTTCTTCGTCGGGCGTCAAGCGTTGCACCTCTTGTTGGGCGGAATGTGCTGGATTGCGACAATATGACTCAATCCTACCTATCCACCGGACCAAGAATCAACGAGTTGGATAGAGTTCAGAAACCAGGGCGTCGCAATTTCAGGGGGATTGCGACCACTCGAACGGATTCGAACGGATTCGCGATTCGAGGGACAGTCACCTTAACCAGGATTTCCATTTTGACCCTGGCACGGGCACAGTATACACCACGCCGCTCCGAACAACACGTCTTTCCCAGGCTGAACACTGCGCATCACCGTCACCGGTAGCCGCCAGCGCCTCGTCCCACCGTTCACAGACGTTGATTGAGCGGGTTGAACCCCGCTCCGGCCGAGCCTGTTCCCTGCAAAACGGTTTTGAGCCAAAAGCTGTTGATCCTCGCCCGGTCAAGGCTACCCGCTCGGCAGCGGCAGCGCCCAGATCCTGTGTAGCATGTCAGCGAACAGCCGCCGGTTCAGATGCCCCTCCGCCAGCAGCAACCAGTAGTAGCGGGCATGCTTGACCAGCCGCCCACCGGTCTTCATCAGCCGGTGCTGCAAGCTCGTTAGCGACCAGCTTTTGATTCGCTGCGGCAACCCCAGCCGCCGCCAGAGATTACCCAGGTTGTAGGCCAGCACGCTGAGTTGCAGGCGGACTTCGTTGGCCCGGAAACGATGGCATGACAGCCGTGTCCAGTGTGTCGCCTGTTTGCCTTCTTTGATCCACTGCTCGGCCGTCCCGCGCTTGTTGTAGAAACGCACCACTGAGCGACTTGGCAAGCTCATGTTCGTGACGATGAAGCCAATGCGGGGAAACAGCTCACCCAGATGATGCTCGACCTTGGCGACAACCCGTCGCGCCTTCGACCAGCTCGCGGCCTGATAGCGAAAACTCTTGTAGCGCACCAAGGGCTTGCGGGAGGGCCTTCCCGGTGGACGAAACAAGATGTCTTCGATCTCCAACTCCAGGCTCCTATTGGCCGGAATGCGAATGGCGTATTGCACTCCGCGTTCCTCGGAAGACTCATAAATCTCCGGCTTAGCAAAGGCCGCATCGCCCCGGAAGGTGACCTGTTTGGCCGCAGCCTGTTGGCGCTCGATCTCCGGCAGCAGCAACTCGTTCCAGTCCTCAGCACTGTGCACGTTGCCTGGACGCAGCTTCGCCGCCAGACAATCACCATGCTGGTTGAACAGCAATAGCGGGTGGTAGCAGACCGACTCGAAGTGCCCGTTGTAGGCACTGCCTTCCTGCTGTCCGTGAACCGGGCTCTCGGTCGAGTCCATGTCCAGCACAACGCGCTCGCAGTCGTCCGTCGTCTCAGCTTGCGCGACCAACTCGCGGTTCACCGCCATCAATCCCAGCAGATTCTCCTCACTCGCGAGCAGCCCTGTCTCGAAGCTCTGTAGCCGCGAGGTGAGCGCCCCGCCGCGATCCCAGTTCTTCTGCGAGCCGATCAAGCGAAAGGTCGGATCGGCGGATACTCGAACAGCGTCATTGAGGTCCTCGTAGCCGGCGAGTCGGCTGTAGACCGACTGCCGCAGCAGATCGGCCAGCGGGAACTTCTTGTTCAAGCCTTGTCGCGAGTCGCTGAGATGCTCCTCGATCAGCTTGCCGAGCCCGAGCCGTTCGTCCAACTCCCGAACCAGGATCAGCCCGCCGTCGGAAGTGACACGCGATCCTTGGAAATCGACTTTCAATAAGCCGTTGAAGCTTAGCTGGAACGGCTTGTTTTCTTTTTCACCCATTGGGTGTTGATCTCCTCAGCGCCTTGAGTGCTTTCCAACCCGCATCAATAAAGGCGTCCGAGGCCACCCGATGGTTAGCAGAATCGAAACTAAAGTGGAAATCCGGGCTTAACTGCTACGCCGCGCCCCAGGCAGAGTCATCTAACTGTCTATAAAGCAATAACTTTTGTTGATGAATCCGTGCCGGAAGCAGCGCTCGAAGGCAGAGGCCTGGCGGTAACCCCTTTGAATCAACGGGTCTTGAGATCTAAATTAATTGAGGTGACTGTCCCTCAGAGTCCCTCAGAGTCCCCCGCTACTACTGGTTGCTGCTGGCCCAGGGGCGTCTGAAACGGCGGCTGTTCGGTGACATGCTGCACACGATCTGGGCGCTGCCGCTGCCGAGCGGGTAGCGTCGGCCGGGCGAGGATCAACAGTTTTCGGCTCCAAATTTCGGCTCCAAAAAGGTTTCGCGGCCCACGTAGTTTTTCCCTGAAAACCTGGTAACTCCCACAGTTATCAAAACCACTTGCTTTCGGTAGCATCAATCCTTAGGGGCTGAGGTAGAGATTGAAGTGGGTTTACTGGGCCTTTGGTACTTGTAGCGGGCCTACCCTCCCCGTCTGCACGTTCGCTGTGCAAATAACCGTGACGAAATTCTAATTTGGACAAGAGTGAGGCTGACGGTCGGCCCCCGGTGATTCAGGGATTGCCGCAAGCATAAGTTGTTCTTCAGGGGAAGAGCCGTGTCTTCTCCGCACAGCCGTAAATTGACAGGCCAATGCATCGTGCATTGAGATCCTAAGAGATTGGAGAGAAACGATGAAGAAACTTAGTGTCGCCATGATTCTGGGGCTGCTCGCCCTGCCAGCAATGCTTTCCGCCCAAGCGACGGGCCTGATTTTAGGCGTCGTCGAGGACAATACCGGCGCCGTCATTCCCGGCGCCGCCGTGAAAGCGGTCAACGTATTGACCGGTATCGAAACCAACTCCACAAGCGACGATGCGGGCCGCTTCAACTTTCCGCGCATGCCAGTGGGCAGCTACCAGGTCGAGGTCCAAACGGAGGGCTTCAGCACCTTCGCCTCGGAAGTCTTCCGCCTTGTTGCCGACCAAAGCCGGCGCGTGACGGCGGCGATGCAAATCGGTCAAGTGACCGAAGTGATCACCGTCGAGGGTTCGGTCGCCCAGGTCGAGACGACCCACGCCACGGTGCAAGAGGTCATTGACACCCGCCGCATCTCCGAGCTGCCGCTCAACGGCCGTAACCCGATCCAGTTGATTATGCTCGTGCCGGGAGTGAACACCGGCCCCGGGGGCGTCATCTCGCAGTTCGGCGCCTTCAGCGTCAACGGCGCCCGCGCGCAGTCGAACAACTACATGCTCGACGGCGGAGACAACAACGACCACCAGGGCGGCGCGCCGATGATTGTTCCCAACCCGGATTCGCTCGAGGAGTTCAGCATCTCGACGCAAAACTTCTCGGCTGAAAGCGGCGGAGCCATGGGCGGCGTCATCAACGCTGTCACCAAGTCCGGCACCAACGAATTTCATGGCAGTGCGTTCGACTTTCTGCGGAACAACGCCATGGACGCGACGAGTTTCGACGCCAACCGCTCCGGCATTAAGAAGGGAAAACTGCGCCGCAATCAGTTCGGCGCCACCGTCGGCGGGCCAATCGCCAAGAACAAGACTTTCTTCTTCCTTTCTTGGGAGGGCACGCGAGAGAGATCCGGCGCGGCTTTTCTGCATACCGTCGCCACCGATCTGGAGCGGCAAGGTGACTTTTCCATGTCGCGGAACAAACCCAACGATCCCGATACAGGCGACCCGTTCGCCAATGCGGTAGTTCCACAGGGTCGCTGGGACCCCGTTGCACCGAATTACCTCGAGGCCTTGATCCCTCGCGCGAACGTTATCAACACCCGCGGCGACGGAACCGTATTCGGGCGGATTGGCTTCAATCGGCCCGACAATCCGGATCGCGACCAGTACATCACCAAGATCGATCATCAGATCACCGACAATCAGCGGGCGACGTTCCGTCTGTTCCGGAACGTCGACGACCGGTTTCGGTCGGCCAACGTTCCGACGCTAACCCAGAACGAGGGTTTCAAGAATTGGAATCTCCAGGGTTCGCACACCTGGATCATGAGTCCGAACCTGCTCGGCGTCGGCCGTGTGACCTGGAATCAGGTCGACCAAGGCCGCGGCGGCAATCCGGTCATGTTCGGTGGTGAGATCGCCACCTACGAAACCCTCGGGGTGAACGCCGTGCGTGCGGCGCCTTTCTCTCCCGAAGAGCAGGCCGTGACGTGGCGAGGCAGCTTGAGCGGTTTCTGGAATCTCGGTCAGGTCAATGTGCTCGCTACTGACCGTCAGACCTGGCAGGGCGTCTACGATGTCTCGTGGACCAAGGGCGCCCACATGGTCAAGTTCGGGGGCGAGTACCGCTGGTCGAAGAGCGACCGCCTCACCAACAACCGCGTGGATCCGCAGTTCACCTTCAACGGGAATCGCTCGGGAAACGCGATGGGCGACTTTTTCCTCGGTTTGCCGTCGCGGTTCATCATGGGATCACTGCGCATCAACAGGATCCGTAATCTCGGCAGCAATTTCTATGTACAGGACGACTGGAAGGCCCTCCCGAACCTGACCGTCAGTCTCGGCATGCGCTGGGAACCCTACCACCAGTTCCACTCGGCTGATGACGAAATGTCGGTCTTTCTGCCTGGCGTCCAGTCCACGCTCTTCCCATCAGCGCCGCCAGGCCTGAACTACATCAATGACCCCGGTGTTCCGCGTGGCGGAGCGCCCAAGGATTGGAACAATTTCGCGCCTCGTTTTGGACTCGCATGGCAACCGTTCGGCCACGGCAAGACGTCCGTGCGGGCGGCATACGGCCTGTTCTATGACATGCCGACCTTCCACTCCCTCAGCCAGTTCGTCAACAATCCTCCGTTTTCGTTGCAGTTCGATCGTCGCCAGGCAGACCTCAACGAGTCGGGAGCGACGTTCTCCGAGCCATTCACCGGGCGCGTGAATCCTTTCCCGTTTTCGCCCCCCAGCTCCGACGCGGATAGGGCCGCGTTCGAGTTCGTGCTTCCCGTGCTGTTCGGGCGCAGCGTTTCCCCGAACCTTGTCTCCGGCTACAACCAGCAGTGGAACTTCAACATCCAGCAGGAAATGCCTTTCGACGTGATTCTCACCGCGGCCTATATCGGATCCAAGTCCAGCGCGCTGCCCATGGTGCTCGACATCAATGTTAGGCCTGAACGCAGCAGCGGGCTTCCCAACGTGCGTCCGCATTCGGACTTCACGGCTATCCGCGAGTATCAGTCGCGGGCCTTCGGGAATTACAACGCCTTCCAGTTCACGGTCAACAAGCGGATGAGCCGGGGCTTTACGGTGCTGGCCCACTACACCTGGTCCAAGACGATGGACATCTACGCGACGAACAACCAGTTCAATCCCCAGAACCTGCAAGATCTGGCCGCCGAAAAGGGGCTGGCGGACTTCCATCACGCACACCGCGGCGTGGCGTCGTTCGTGTGGGACCTGCCATCGCCCTTCCAGAGCGGTATCGGAAAGTGGATTATTAACGGCTGGCAGAGCAACGGCATTTTTCCCGCTCAAACCGGTGACCCTGTGAATATCCGCCACGGGCGGGACATCGCGGGCACGACGATCGGGGGCGGCCAGCGTCCGAACCTGGTGGGCAATCCTTCCCCGGGTGGCGACCGCCAGGCCATCATCAACGGCGCCACCTGGTACAACGTGGACGCCTATGCTCTTCCGGCCGCCGGCTTTTTCGGAAACAGCGGCCGCAACACGATCATCACGCCGGGTGATTGGAACTTGGACTTCGGGCTGTTCAAGAACTTCGAGGTGACCGAGCGCGTCAAGGTGCAATACCGCTTGGAGATGTTCAACGCGATGAACCACGCGAACTTAACGAATCCGCAGCGTACCATCACCAGCGGCAGCGCCGGTGAAATCCAGACCCTGACCGGCCCGCGGATCATGCAGATGGGCTTGAGAGTTACGTTCTAGCGGACTGTCGCCGAGAAGCTCTGGCCTGCATTTCTCAGTGCGCCTTTCCGGCGCGGACACCGTGTGGGAGGGAGGAGTCCACCCATATCGACAACCTCTTTGGTTTCAACGATGTTTGGGCGTCGCCGCCGTGGTGGTGGTAATCTCTCGGGCGTGCTGAGCAGCCATCGCTAGATGCTCTCCCAGGGTTTCCTCGGCGCTCAGCAGCGCCGGCGGCTCATTCATTAACTCGTAGTGGCCATAGCGGTCTTCCCCGCGTGCCAGAATCGCGGGATGGCTGGGCTTGATCTGTTTGACCTTCGGGGTGATGTAGCGGATGGCGAAACCGATGCGGGCGATGTCAGTGGGGTTGGCATTCGACCCGTGAATAATGTTGACGTGGTGGAGCGACATCTCGCCCGGTTGGAGGACCACGTCCACGACGTCGTCTTCGTTGACCTCGACTTGGATCTCCTGCCCCCGAGACAGCATGTTGTCCTCCGCCCAGGTTTCCTTGTGGGGGTGAATCTGGTGAGTGTGGGTCCCCGGAGCAACCCTCATGCAGCCGTTTTCGGCGGTGCTCGGGGAGAGCGCGATCCAGGCTGTCGTGACCTGGGGCGAGTCGAGTCCCCAATAGGTGGCATCCTGATGAAAAGTGATGTAGCCGGGGTCGCGAGGCGGTTTGGCGAAAATGGAGGACGCCCAGACCAGCAAGTCGGGACCGAGAACACCTTCGACGGCATCGAGCACCGCGGGGTGGATGACGAGTTGATAAGCCCATGGAAAATTCAGGTGCGTGATTGCCAGCTCGACTGATTTCGGCTTGCGGCCGAAGGCTTTCATGAGGTCGTCATAACCTCCCTGAGAGACGTCGATCTGCTCCGGGGAAAGCACGGGGATGGGGAAGAGGACACCGCTGCGATCGTATCGTTCGATTTGCTCGGAGGTGAGGCTAGTGGGCATGGTTTCGCGGCTAGGCTTCCCTGAGCCTACGATCCCGGAGGAACCGGCAGGGCCGCGCTAGTAATTATCCATCGGATCAAGAGAGCCGCCGCCGCGGTAGCCACAATCGTGATCGTGGCTGCGACAACGCTGGCTATCATACCGGCTTTCAACCCGACCTTAAAGGTTTGCTTGTCGATGCGAGCTACGTCAGCGCGAAGTTCAGCCAACTCCGCCGTTACACCTTCGAGCTGCTTTGCCAGAGGTTCGTATGCGCCCTGGAGCCGGCCTACAATAAGCGCTACTTCCGATTCCGCCAGCGGACGACCGGTTTTCCATTCACTTTTTTGGAGGTTTTCTTCCACTACCGGACGCCGACTTTCTGGGGTGGCAAAAACTGCTCCGCGGGGTAGGCACCCAATCTCTGTGACAACCAGAGCCAAACGTCCTCTTGTGCGGAGCCGTAGACGTCATCGACACGAAGGATCACGGCAGGCGCCGCCACTCCCGGACCTGGGCCGCTGGTCACCCCAAGGTGGGCTGAAAGCTCCCTAGCCGACCCTCCGAACGCCACCAAATACTGCCCGTCTCCCAGTAAAATGGAGTCCCCGATCGGAATAGACGCTACGAGTGCTCCCTCAAGTTTCGCGTTGCCAGGCGAGGTAATGACCACGAATATTGACGGCGTAGGGACGAGTGTCATCTCGAATTCTTGCCTCTCACAGCATTATAGACCCGCCTGCCGGCTGGACAAGCTGCCCTACTCCTGCACTGCCTGCTATGCTCGGCTTGTGGGCCGATTATTGCTGCTGTTCCTGATTGTCCCGATAGCCGAGCTGTATTTGCTGATCGAAATCGGTCAGCGCATCGGGACGGTTTCCACGCTTGCGCTGATTTTCCTCACCGCGCTTCTGGGTTCGGCTCTGGCACGGCGTCAAGGCCTGGGCGTGTTGCGCAGGATGCAAGCAGAGATGGGCCAAGGGCGGCTGCCGGCCTCGTCGATGGTGGATGGAGTTTTGATTTTGCTGGCGGGAGCGGTGCTCATCACGCCGGGAGTTCTCACCGACATCGTTGGCTTTGTGATCTTGATCCCCGCAACGCGAGGATTGATCAAGGCGTACCTCTGGAAACGCATCGAGAGGGCGGTCAAGCAAGGATCGGCGCGAGTCCATGTGGATTTTGGGGCATCGGGTCGGCCCTCGGCGTACCGGCAAGACCGAGGTGAAACGCCGATTCGGGGCGAGATCATTGATGTGGACTGACTCGTTCCGAGAACGGTTTCGGCAAGCAGAAGCAAAAACCACTCCCTCACGGTCGTGGCTCTGAGTGCCAAACGCGGTATACTGTCGTTCCCACTTGCGAGCGGGCGAAATGTCCCAGTATATTTCGACTTGATCCACTACCTGCCGATCGCCTTCGCGGGTGGAATAGAGCCTTTCAGGAGCCCAAGGCTGCAATTCAGCGGTTGATAGTAGCCCATTCGCCGCTGGATATGCTTAACTAGGGCGTTGTCCCTACCTCCAACTAGTTTTGACTGTTAAGACTCGTATCCGCCGCAAGGCGCTTGGCATACAGCGCGGCTTCAGAGCGGCGCGGATGGTGATTCGCGGGCTGATCCACACCGATCGTCCGGTGCTGGCCCATATGATCCCGATCCGGCGGTGCAATCTTACTTGCACCTATTGCAATGAGTATGACCAGGTATCGGACCCGGTTCCCGCCGCGGAGATGTTCCGCCGTATCGACCATCTGGCTGAGCTGGGGATCGGCGTCATCACCATGAGCGGGGGCGAGCCGTTGCTGCACCCCGAGCTGGATGCCATTCTCACCAGGATCCGCGGTCACGGCGCGATCGCAAGCCTCATCACCAACGGCTACTTCCTGACGGCCGAGAGGATTCAAAAACTCAACGACGCCGGCTTGGAGTACCTGCAGATCAGCATTGATAACGTCCAGCCGGACGAGACGTCGAAGAAGAGCCTGAAAGTGCTGGACAAGAAGCTCCAACTGCTCGCCGAGCACGCCGACTTCGACGTAAACATCAACTCGGTTGTGGGTGGCGGAGTTAACCATCCCGAGGATGCCCAGACTATTGCCTTGCGGGCTGTCGAGCTGGGATTCAGCAGCACCGTTGGCGTGATTCACGATTCCTACGGGCAGTTGCAGCCGCTCAGCGCCCACGAGCAGCGCATCTATCGCAAAACGAAAAGACTCGGCAATCGCTCCTACGGCCGCCTCACCCACTTCCAAGACAACATCGTGGCCGGCAAGCCGAACAACTACTGGCGCTGCCGGGCCGGGGGGCGCTACCTCTACGTTTGCGAGGACGGTCTCGTCCACTACTGTTCACAGCAACGAGGCTACCCGGGCACGGCCCTCGCCGAATACAACAAGGAAGACGTACAGCAGGGTTACCGGTCAGAGAAGCCCTGCGCGCCTCATTGTACGATTTCCTGCGTGCACAAAGTGTCGGCGATGGATTTTTGGCGTGACCCGCAAACAGAAGTCGCGCCCCGCATCAACCCGAACACGTTCGTCCACATTCAGGCTGCTACGCAGGCTGGGGCCGCGTCGAGTGTGCCGGCAACGGCCCGCCGTTAGAACCCGGGCAGGTGCGGCTGCCAAATCCCGGCATGCGCGAGATGAGCAGGGAAGAAAGCGACCGGCGCGCGCTCCCAAAACATTCCACTACTTTTTCGGTTTTTCCGTGGGACAGACTCCAAGCGGTCCTACCGCCCATGCACCGTCCCGACCGGAGGAAAGGAATGCTGGTCACGGTGGTAGCTCGAATCGTAGTATTGCGTGCTCTTGAACCACTCGTGGCGGCCGTCGCCGGCCTCGGGACGAACCTTCTCGATCAGACTCTCCCTTTCCTCGGCGCTCATCGGTGTGAAGGTGCGGGCGATCTCCACGTCCTGGCGCAGGTTTTCCAGAGATTGCACGCCGGTTATCAGCGTCGTGATGGGCAACGACAAAGCGTAGCGGCGGCACTGTTGCGGGGTTAGCCCTGCGTTCTTGACCATTTGCGCATCCCCGCCGAGGCTTTTCATGCCGAGCGCGGCGATCCCTCGGCGGTTCAGCTCAGGCAGAATCTCCCGCTGGAAACTCCTGTAGTGCGCGTCCATGACGGTGATCGGCATCTGACAGGAATCCCATTCGAAATCCTGTTCGAGCATCTTGTGGAAAATGTGCGGACTCTTGTGGCCGGTGAAACCAATGAACCGAATTTTCCCGGCTTCTCGCGCTTTGACCGCGGCTTCCAGAACCGCACCCGGCGCAAAAATCCAGTCAGGATCGTTGTCGTAGTTGATCTCATGCAACTGCCACAGGTCGATGACGTCCGTGCGCAGTCTCGTCAGGCTTTCATGAAGCTGCTGCTCGGCTCCCTCGCGGTCCCTGGCACAGACCTTCGTCATCAGGAAAACTTTGTCGCGGCGGCCTTCCAAACCCAAGCCGACGCGCTTCTCTGATTCTCCCTCCCAGTATTCCCAGGCAGTATCGAAAAAAGTGATTCCTTCATCGACCGCGGTTTGGATAATCTTGACGGACAAATCCCGCGGCACGGCGGAGCGGGCCAAGTGGCCTCCGCCGAGGCCAATGATCGAAACCTCTTCGCCACTCCGCCCCAGCGGCCGCACCGGCAGCCCGGCCGAGTTTTTCTTGATTTCGTCTTCCATGATTCAAACGAGCGCGATCAGCGTCAGGCGCGAATTCTAGCCCGCATTTCTCACCGCCTGACGGTCGAAGCACGCGACAGGCCCACCATTACTTCGTTGCGCTTGCTCGCCGTGCTCACCGTACTGTCCGAGTACGCCTCCGCTCGTCAAGCGGCGCGCGCCTCGTACTGACGGGCCTCTCACGCACTTCGCCCCGCCATGCGGTGAGAAAAGCGGGCTGCTAGGGCGCCAGACCCAGCCGCTTGGACTCTGACTCGATGCCTTGCAAAAGAGCGTTGGCCTGGGGCAGTTTACGTCCGTTGAGGAAGACGCTGGGGGTGGACGTCACCCCGGCAAGCTTGGCCTCTTGGATTTGGCTGGTCAACTCTTGAGCAGCCTCGCTGGAGCCCATGCAAGCAAAAAACGCTCCCTTATTGGCCCCAGCGGCCGCGGCGATCCCCGCCACGGTTTCCAGCGTCGGGTTCTTGGGAGGCGCCGCGTAGACCTTGTCATGATAAGCCCAAAAACGCCCCTGCTTTTGCGCGCATATCGCCCCCAGAGCCAGTTTGCAGGCGCCGGGATGTACGGTTCTTTTCAACCCTGGCTGGCATTCTTGATCCAACGGATAGTTCTTGAACCTGAATTATGCACAGATTCACTTTGCGAGTGTGGCTGCGTTCGTAGCGGGTTGGCGGTCGTCGTGAGGTGGTAGCTCGGCAACTGGTCTTTTGGCTTCTCCGTCCCCGGTTTCCCTTCCCGCCCAGATTCCGCGTCGTCAAAACCTCGCTCGGAAGTGACGTGTTTCCAGTGCGTTACGGCTAGTGCATAAAATTTTATGCATAGCGCATAGCCAGGCTCTCAGATCAGCGCCCTCCCGACCACCGGCAGAAAGCCGCCGTAGGGAGTCGGCTTCTTGCCGCGGAAGTGGTAAGGCGTCGAAGCCCCGATTTTATTGGGTCGCGAGGCCGTCACGGCTGGGCCTTGTTGGACGGGCCTTTGGGAGCTATGCTGTTTTCGTCTGGTAACCATGTGGGTGACCTCCTTGGGGTTGGCTGGCGAAGCTGGGATCTTTGCCAGCCTACCTTTTTACCCCATGTTTTCGGGGGTTCCCAATGGTCCCTTGCGGCTCAGCCCTCCTCAGGTCCACGCCGCAGTGCATAATTCAGGTTGAAGTAAACCGACACCCGTCCACGAGACTTCGGCAGGTAGGCCGTGATTGCTTTGGCGAACCCCTGGCAATAAGGGCAGAGAAAGTCGGAGTACTCGACGATCTTAATCGGAGCGCTCAGCGGGCCCTTGGGAGCGAGATTTGCCAGGTCGAGTTGCTGGGAAGGCGCTTTCTCGAACTCCTCGGCGGCCTTCTCGAGCTGATACTCTTGGTATTTTTTGGGGTCGTCAAGTGTTTGCTCCAGACGAGTGATCTCCGTTCGCGCCTGGGCTAGCCGGGCCTTGACTTGCTCCAAGCCGGGTGAGTCCATTTCCCCGGAGCTATCGGCATCCCCGGCCGGCGAATCGGACTCGGCCGCCGCTGATTCGCTAGCAGGCGGCGCCGTCGGGCTGCCGAGGATGTTTGCATCTCGTTGGGACCGCTGCGCGGCCAAGCTATACTCGGCCGTTCCAATCGACACGACAAGCATCAAGCTTGCCAGGCCCCAGGCAGTTAGAGTCACCTTGCCCGCGGGAGCGCTGAAGCTTTCGGCGATGGAAGAGAGATAGTTCTTGGCAGGCAGCAACATCCCAAAGCCGGCGATGTTGACAACGTAGGTAGCCAAGCACAATTTGCAAAACGCTTCGATTGCGAACACTTGCAAGCCGAGCAGGACCGCATCGAGGACCACGGCCGCCGCCAGCAAACCCAGAAGCAGCGACGCCGCACCGGGGCGAAGTTCCCAACCGCCGGGCAAGGAGATACAGGTCAAAAGCAGCAAGGACGAGTAAAAGAAAAGTCCAATGGCAGCCAGAGAAACGCCGCCAAACGTGGAGTAGGCGCTTTGAGCGACCTCGGAACAGCCACTGTCTTCACCCTCGCCGCAAACCTGATCGACCGCCGCACTCGCGAGAGAAACACCGTGATGGTCGAGCATCAGCAACGCGGATAACCCGGCGCCAACCACCAACAACACCATCAGCAGGAGCGTGCGTTGCTGACTGATGATGGCGGCTGCTTCGCCGGGCTGTTCTGGCGCCGGTTGGCTGGTCTCGTTGCCGTCCCGCTTTCGCGGCTTTCCTCGCCCCTCAGCGGTGACCGGCCCTTTTGGGGGAGTTTGCTGATTCTTGGCCATCTCTACAACGAAGTTCGCAAAGAACCTAGTGTAGCGTTTTCAGATTGGCGCCCGGCACGACCTTCGACCCCGCAACCGCGCATTTGAGCACAAAGAGGCCGGGCTATAGAGGGGCTTGTTGGCCGTGAGGCGAAAACCGCGGCAGTTCGCCCGTGGAAGGCGCCTCGATGCCAGCCAGCCGAAAGGCTTTCAGCAGCGCCCCGACAACGGGTTCGAACTTGGGCTTTATGACGTGCGCGCTTGGCCGGCCGGAGCCCGCGCGACTCGTGAGGGTTCTTGCAAACTCCGTGGCAACCGAAGAATTCTGGAAAACCCCACCCACGGTGGCGACCGTGACGGCGCCATCACCTTGAAACAATTGCTCGCGAACGGCCGACAAGAGGCCCGCTAACTGTCGAGCGGCTTTGGCAAGGATTTGACGGGCCGGCTCGTCGCCTTCTGATGCTGCTTTGCCGACCAGGGGCGCGAGGGCGGCGATCTTGTCCCTTGGGTATTCGTCGGTATAAAAACGGTGCATCAGCTCGTTCGCGGTAGTGGCGTTGCATTCCTCGAGCAAGAGTTTGTAAACGAGCGTGGGAGGACCCCAGCCCTCCTCCTGCCGTAGCGCGGCACGCAGCGCTTGGCGTACGATACCGAAGGCGCCGCCGTAGTCTCCAAAGACGTATCCCCAGCCCCCGGCGCGAGCGGATTTGCCGCTGGCGTTTTGCCCAAAGGCGATCGCACCGGTTCCCGCGATCACGACGATTCCCGGTTCGCCGCCCGTCGCCCCCCATAGAGCGATTTGCGCGTCGCTGACTACTTCAAGCTGGTCGGCCGATAGCAACTCCGCTAGAATTTCGCGCTTGTCTTCGGGACCGCCGCTCATTCCGCAGCAAGCCGCGGCGAAGCTCGTGGTTTCGAGTGTGCGCCCTGCTTCTCGAAGTGCCTGACGAACAGCCCCGGCTACCGCCTGGATCAGCTTCTCACGCCCCGCGGCATCACTCGCATAATTCGCCGGACCGGCGGCGCCTCTGGAAAGGATTTGACCCGACGCATCCGCGACAATGACTCGCGTGCCGGATTGCCCGCCATCGAGTCCGAGCAACAGACGGTCCGATGAAGGAGGGTTTGGGGGGGATTCCGGTTCAGCCAACGGCCTTACGATAGCAGTAGTCAAACAACAACTGCCATTCCAGGAGCTGGATTTGCCGCAGGACAGTCACGAGGCCGGCATCGCCGCCGCGGTTTGCCGACTCGCACTGATCGACAAACCAATAGGGGTCCCACGCGGGCTGGCGCCCGACATCATCCCGCAACCGCTCGCCGACGGCTTCGCCCTGTTGGCCCAGCAATTCCAAAGTGGATTCACGTAACTGAGGAAACAGCTCGTGATCCCCAACACGCCTGAACCAATACTTCGAGTTCGAATAGTCGGGTTCCTGGCGATGCATGACGCCGTGCAGGAAACTCCCTGTCGTGGAAGGGATACCTTGTGAAATTTTGTGCGAGTCGTCGAGCGCCGACAAATAGAGAAACAGCGAGCTGCGGACGCAATCGCCAAATTCACGCGAAGTCAGACTCTGGGGCGAAACGAGTTGAGTGGCGTCCGCGGCGGCAAGCTGCTCTAGTGCTTGTCCGCGCAGAGGAGTTCGGGGGGCCAGCGGCATGAGCCGCTTCCCGGCATCGTGCGCGGAGAGCACTTGCTGAATCGGGGACGGGTAGTCGGCGAGGTTGAACATTTGGTTGTGCTCCGGGGGGTTACGCTCCGGGGATGCCCCAGTTTAGCGCGTCCCGCTTCCGTCAATGCGGTCTAGCCTTGCGCTAGCCCGGCACCAGGTAGCTGACGATCAGATACACTCCATAAGCCCCCAGAAGCGTAAAGCCGAAGGGCCGCTTCATCCACTCGCCCGACACGAAGATTCCGACACGAAACGTAATCAGAATGAATAGCATCACCGGAAACAGCACCCGGAAAAAGTGCCCGTCGGCAACAAGGCCGCCCGGTGTCACCGCCGCGGCCGCGCCGGCAACGAAGAGGACATTGAGGATGTCGGCGCCGACGACGTTGCCCACGGCCAGTTCCCCGTGCCCGCGGCGAGCCGCCGTCACCGCCGTCACCAGCTCGGGCAGGGAAGTCCCGAAGGCGACCAGCGTGGCGGCGATGATGCTTTCGGGCACTTGCATTCGCGTTGCCGCCTCGCCGACAGCCGGGATCAGCACCTGCGCGGCAATCACGACCAGTGCCACCGATCCAAGCAGCTTCGCCACCACCGGGAACAACGAAGCATCGGCGTCCGCCTCGTTTTTTTCAAGCGGGACTCCGCCGTTTTCGGCCCGGGCCCAGCGAATCGATTGCCACATGTAGATGGCAAGGGCCGCCAGAAAGATGAAGCCAACGAAGCGCGGCAGATTTCCGCCCTCTGAGAAGACGGCGCTCGGGTTCGTCCAGGGAAAACAAGCCGCCACCAGCGCAACCGCGGCGCCGATCTGGATCCAGCCCTGACGATTCACAATGTTGCGGTCGAGGCGCAGCGGGGCAATGAGACAAGCCAGACCAAGAATCAATCCCGTGTCGCAAATGATCGAACCGACGGCGTTGCCCAGCGCCAGACCCGGTCTTCCCTCGACAGCAGCGAAAACCGAAACCGCCGCTTCGGGTGTCGTGGTGCCCAGGCTGACGATCGTCGCGCCCACGACCGCTTTCGGGATGCCCGAGCGCTCCGACAAGGCAACGGCCTCATCCACCAGCCAGTCGGCCGCCTTTCCTAGCACCGCAAGACTAACGGCAATCACGACCGCCAGCAGCGTCCAGTGAAGCTCCAGTACAAAGTGGTGGATCGCTTCTTCCATAAATTTTGTATCGACGCCCCAAGCCAGCGGCTTTCGCCGACTACTTTGTCCCGTCTCCGGCGCGGCCGACCAGGGCGACCGCCTGAGTGATCGCGAATCCAAGCCCAACTAGCGCGACGGCCCCGGCGATCTGAGCGCCACTGGGGGAAAAGAATTCCAAGGGATAATCCTTTGGATCGAGTTGCGCGATGAGCGCGGCGGTCATTTCACGGCCCTTGATGACCACGCCGGGCTCAGGCGCCAGGCCCTGCTGGAAAGGCCACAAACCAAGCACGGCGCCCAGCAACAAACCCAGCAGTATACCCAACGTCGCTTTCTCGTATCTTGCCAGTAACAGTTTGACCAAGTTGCTAATCAAGACGATACCGGCGACAACCCCGATTCCCACGGGGACGAATACGTGCATCGCCTCGGTCAATTTGGGCCAATCCGGACCCGAACCAAGAGCAACCCTTGCCTGGTCAATGGCGCCGAGGATCGTCAAATACTGGCCCAGGATCAATAATAGGTAGCCGCCTGAAATGCCCGGAAGTATCATGGCCGACGCTCCCGCCAATCCAGCGCCGAAGAGCATCCCATAGGCCGGAGCTTCCGAACCCGCGCCTTCAGCCCCTGGCTGCACAAGCGCCATGATTGCCATGAGCAAGATTCCGCCCAGGCATCCCACGATGGCGCTGGTGGTCGCCGGACGCAGCAGCCTCCAAACGACCGGGACACCGCCCAGCGTCAAGCCGATGAACAAGCTGAACATCACCCAGCGATGGTCGATCACAAGACCCTTGATCAAGCCTGCTAGCGAGATGATCCCGATCGCGGCAGCCCCGCCGATCGCGCCCAACAGAGCCAGGTTCCGAGCCCGGAAGCGCAAAGTCGTCACCTCGGCGATCCCTTCGATGAATTGGGGATAGACGCCCGCGGCCAATAGCATCGTGCCTCCCGAGATTCCGGGAACCAGGTTGGCGAGGCCCATCAAGACACCTCCCAAGATTCCGCGCAGCCACTCAGGCGCGGCCGCTCGTTCCTTTGACTCAACAGGCATGAATCATTTATCTCGAAATGGCGGGGCTCTTGGCAGCGCCCGTGAACAAGCGGAGTGGTTCGCTCTGGAGAAGGTCCTTTGAAATTAGGCGCCGTCGCCCGCGGGCCGGCTGCAATTCTGTTTGGATGCCCTCACTTTAGGCGAGGACCAGGACCCAGCGTGAACGAAAAGGCAGTCGTCCATGTTACCTCGGAACAGGCTTTCGGTGTTTTTGACGGGCAGCTTCGCTCAAGTCTCATGCGTGTCCGGTTGTACCGCAACACCGCGGTCAGACGCGATTCTCGGCGTCGTTCCATTGGCCGGCGGCGCTCCGTTCGCGGGAACTAGGTCTCTGGCGGCATTTTTTACAAGCGGCCAAGTGTGAAACTGTGGCGCGCAAAACCTGAGAACGCTCATAATGGAGAAGTGGAAGAGACGGAAGAACATCGGCCGAATGAGACGGTTCCTCCACCGGAACCAGACGAGAGCCCTCCAATCGATCCTGGTGATCCTTCCGCCGAGCCCGCGATGCTCGCCGACTTGCTCGCGGACCAAGTCCTGGCCCCTCCGCCGCCGCAGCACGTCAAGGAATCTTCCGAGCTGCCGATGATGATCCTCATCGAAGCCGGCCTGGCCGTATTCGATGGTGTGTTGGTGATCGTCTTCGCGGTTCTGTGGAAGACCTATCCCGACGCCCTTCTTCAACTGCTGGAGGGCAGAGCCGGGATTGCTCTGAGTCTGGGAGCCGCACCCGTCATCCTCGCGACCGTCATCTCAAGGCGGAACGAGAAAAGCGGCACGGAGATGCCGGGTTCAGGCTGGGCGCGCGTGGGCATCATTGCCGGCACGCTGATGTGCTTGATGACATTGGCGATCCCCATGCTGGCGACGATCCGGGCGATGCTGCAGCCCGTGTAGTCCGGCTCGTGTTGAGACCTCGTTTTCAACTTTGTCCCGAGACTTGAGCCGCGCTTGCCGGGGCGGTCACGGCGGTCTTGGGCTTCGGGGGGTCAGGCTTGTAGAGTGTGACGAGACAGCCTCCCAATGCCGCCAATAAAATACCCGCCACGAATTGCCACCGTATGCTGGAAAGCCCCCCGGCGGGAGGGTGCCACGCCATCGCAACGACCGCGTTGACGACGGGCGCGCCCGCGAAGATGATCGACATCACAACGGTCGGGGTCCCCCTGGCTCCGAACGCGAGCAAAACGCAAAAGGCTCCCACGGCTCCCGCAACTCCCGCGATCAGAGACCAGGCCGCGCCTTTCATGGGGAAGCTCCAACTAGCCCCATTCACCCAGAGGACAATGATCGGCGCCAGTACGGCAGTCAGAAAGTAGGCGATTCCAACGAACAAGAACGCCTTATAGCGGCCGTTGACCGGGTCGCCCATCCCTATCTGCCCGGAGTGGAGAAGCAGACCGTAGAGCCCCCAAGCTCCAACGGTCATGAGTGCGTAGACGAGCCATGCCATACCGGGCTGATTCATTTGGTTCCTCCCTGACGCTGCTTTCGAGTGTCCCTGGCGTCTAAACCGATTTTGAAGGATAGCGATTCTCCGGATGGCAGCGCAACTACCCGAACAGGCAAAATCGAGCGTGAGGTGGCGCGCGTCTCCAGCCGTGCCGTGTCGCCATTCGTGGCGACGTGTCTTTGCTGGCATTACCTCGACTCCCGTGTCGCCCCGGGTCGGCCGGCCCATCACCGACTAAACATCCACCGCCTGAAAGGCGGTGGGTTACTTTACGACTGAAAGTCGTGTTGCGGCTCAAGCCGCCTGAAGCTGTCCGGCTCACAGCCGGCTCAAGGCTTGGGGGGCGCTGTGATCTTGAATCCCTCCCCATCCTCATCCCATTTCTGGCTCTCGATATATCTCTTGATCGTTTCTTCGTCGACCGCGCCCACCGTCGCACAAAAATACCCGCGCGCCCACAGATGCTGACTCCAATACCGCTTCCGCAACTCTCCAAACTCGTCTTGTAATCGCCGCGACGACCTCCCCTTCAGCTACTGCACCAGCTTCGACGGCGCTAGTTGCGGCGGAGCCGAAACCAGCATGTGCATATGATCCGGCGACACCGCGCCCCGGATCGAATGTGCTCCTCGCCGATATTCTTCCATCCCCCCATTCTCCTCCAGACCCGCTTGAAGCTGACCGCCTGAAAGGCGGTGGGTTTAGACCTGGTGATTGAACTAAAACAAACAGAATCCCACGAAAAATATCCACTTTGTCAGGCAGTGTGGTACCAGCCCAGCCGGTGCCCTCAACTCAAACCATTGAAAAAAAACCACTAAACGACGACAGTCAATACGAGACGCCAAAAACCGCGAAAAACACCCAGAAAACATGACATTTTCGGACATTTGATAAGAAAAATTTATGCCTCGCCCGAGCAAGCGGTTTGCTCGAATCGATTGATCCGCTCGCGATAACCACTCCCTCATGCGGACGAGCCGCAACCAAACAGGCGCCAGACGTGGCGTGAGCGTCCACGCTTGCCGCAAACCGATTCGTCGGTTTGTTCGGCCCCAGGGCGCGTCATCCGGTTGAGGCAACTGACTGCCCTTCCGTCCGGCAACGCCTCGACGAATCGAGGCGCGGCAAACCTGGAGGTTCACGCCACGTCGCGGCTCGGGGCTCTGACCCTTCCGCCAAAATTTCGGGGACGAATCACTGCAAAAACCGCAATCCCCCCGCAGCCGAATCAACCCGTCCCCCTGAGCCGCGCGCGTGAGCAAGCGGTTTCCTCGAATCGATTGATCCACTCGCAATAACCAGTCACGGATCTTGAAACAAATTATCTCCCGTGTTTTCAACAGATTCTCCCGATTGACGAGAAAACGCACCTCCCCGATTTGCTACTCTGAGACTAGGGCCTGTTAACACTAATCTGGAAAAGCTGCTATGCTGGTGATGTATGGAAATCACCGAGCAGCAATACCTCCGCATCGAGCCGGTTCTGCCGCGCCAGCGGGGCAACGTGAGCTTGTCGAACCTGACGGTTTTAAACGCGATTTTATATGTCGCCGAGCAGGGCTGCAAATGGCGCGGCTTGCCCCCGCGCTTCGGCAACTGGCACACCATTTATACCCGCATGAACCGCTGGTCGAAGAACGGCGTGCTCGACGCCGTCTTCGAGAAACTGCAGCGCGAGCAACTGGTCCGCATCAAAATCGAAGCCGTGTCGATGGACTCGACCATCGTGAAGGTTCATCCCGACGGCACCGGTGCGTTAAAAAAAACGGTCCGCAGGCGATCGGCAAATCCCGCGGCGGATGGACTACCAAGATTCATATGGTTGCCGCAGATGCTCGAACGGCGATAACGTTCGCTCTCTCGCCCGGCCAAGCTCACGACGCCCGGCAAGGCCGCGAACTGCTGGGCGGTCTGGGACCACTGCCCGAGCCGCTGCCGCTGCTGATGGACGGCGCCTATGAGGACGATCAGACACGCCAACTGGCTCTGGATTTCGGATGGATTCCCGTCGTGCCGCCCAAGCGTACCCGCTTGGAGCCGGGGGAATTCGATCGAGTACTCTATCGCCGCCGCAACGAGGTCGAGAGACTCTTCCGCCGGCTCAAGGGATTCCGCCGAATCTTCTCCCGCTTCGACAAGCTCGACGTGATGTTCCTCGCCTTCCTCCACTTCGCCCTCATCGTCGAGGCTCTTCGTTTCGAGACCCTACGTTAGTGTTAACACGCCCTAGTAGATCAAACGGTGAAAAATCGTCAGTATCCAAGAAACGATCAGAAGAACTGGGCTCTGGCGGACCCAAAAAACGCTGAAACCCTGCAGTTTTCTGCAAAAAACTGCAATTGGCATAGTTAACTGATTGATAGAAAAGAACTTACAGAAACCACCCCAACTGAGCCATTCACGAGAGCTGCACTCCTTTCGCAAGCCAACCGCCCGGAAAGCCCCGCAAACCCTCAAATCCAGGACACTTTTCACCCCAACAACATCAACCAGACGGGTCCTTCAACAATGCCCTCGCCGGCCGACGCTATTTTCTGAAACAATGACAACAAGCTTATGAAGATCACCGATGTGGAAGCCATCTATTTACGCCTGCCCGATGTGAAGGAGCAGTGCGACAGCGGCCAAGATGCCCTGATCGTCAAAGTCTCAACGGATGCGGGTATCACTGGCATCGGCGAGGTCGACTCGGCTCCGCTGGCTGTGAAAGGCGCCATCGAGGGCCCCTACTCTCACAACGTCACCAGCGGACTGCGCCAGTTGGTGATCGGCGAGGACCCGTTCGAGACCGAGCGCCTGTGGTACAAGATGTACCGCGAAAACAGCTATGGCGGTCGCCGCGGCGTCGGCCTGCACGCGATGAGCGGCATCGACATCGCGCTTTGGGACATCAAGGGCAAGGCACTGGGGCAGCCGATCTGGAAGCTGCTGGGCGGCGGGTTCCATCAAAGGATTCGTCCTTACGCGAGTTCCTTGTTCGGGGCGACTCCGGAGGAAACCGGTGAGCGCGCCCGGCGCTTTCGTGATCGCGGGTTTAGCGCCGTCAAGTTCGGATGGGACCCAATGGGACAGGATGAAAAGACGGATATCGCGCTTGTCCGTGAAGCCCGCAAGGGGCTGGGCGACGACATCGACCTGATGATTGACGCCGGCCTGGCGTGGGACGCCAAGACGGCTATCCAGCGGGCCCGGTCGTTTTCCGACTACAACATCTTTTGGCTGGAAGAACCTTTGCAGGGGGACGACTATACGGGTTACCGCAAGCTGGCGGAGGCGACGCACATCCGG
Organism: Bryobacterales bacterium; assembly: GCA_965226185.1. Classification (GTDB taxonomy): domain Bacteria; phylum Acidobacteriota; class Terriglobia; order Bryobacterales; family UBA6623; genus CBDCYS01. The sequence goes on along the minus strand of CBDDCT010000006.1, from coordinate 380,283 downwards.
ATCGCGGCGGGCGAGCAAGAAAGCAACCGCCTGTCTTTCATCGATCTGATGGATCGCGGCAAGATTGACATCGTTCAAGTCGACATGACCCGGGTCGGCGGATTTACCGAGGCCATGAAGGTCGCCAGCCTGGCCGTCGACCGCGGTCTGCCGGTGGTCAATCACGGTTTCACGACCTATATCAATGTCGCGGCGGCACTGCACTTTTTGAACTCGATCCCGAACTCCTTCATCCTCGAATTTGTCGTGGAGGAGGAGACGACACTGCGGGACTATGTGACGAAGCAGAAGATCGTTACGCGCGATGGCTATCTGGACATACCGGATGCACCCGGACTGGGCGTCGAGTTGAACGAGGAGGCGATCGAGCCTTACCGGGTGGCTTGAGCGGATGGTTCCTCGATGGTAACGACCTGGCCGGCCTTGATTCTTTCCTGTGTTTGAACGATTCCGCTGGGCCAGATCAGCTCGATTCTTTCGACGATCTCGTCAGCTCCCAAGCCGAAGTGGACGCGCTTGTCTCCGGCTGACAGGTAGCTGCCGGCCCGGCTCACCAGGGCGAACTGCTCTCCCCCGGATTCGGAGACGAGGCGGATCCGCGTTCCGATGCCATCACGGTTGCTGAGGGTTCCAACAGTATCCACGGCAAGCCAGTGATTGCCGCTCCCGCCTTCGTTGCGGAGAACCGCCGCCGGCTGATCATTCGCGCTGACCACAATGTCAAGGAATCCATCGTTGTCGAGGTCGGCGGCCGCGGCTCCACGGCCGGCGCGAGGAATAGCAAGCGCCGGGCCACTCATCGCTGAAACGTCGAAAAACTTGCCGAACACGTTTCGCAGCAGCAGAAGCGGTTCGAGATAGCGCACCTCGGGGTCGGAGAGTTGGATGTTGTCCATGACATGTCCCTGGGCGACGAACAGGTCTTTCCAGCCGTCGTTGTCGTAGTCGAAAAACTTGCCGCCCCAGCCGGAATGCATTTCGGTCGCCGAGCCCACCCCGCTCGGCCCGCTGACGTAGTCAAATACACCTTGGCGGTTTCGGTAGATGGCGTAAGTTTGGCGGGCCAGTGCATTGGCAAACAGATCGGGCCAACCGTCATTGTTGTAGTCGCTGAAGTCCGCGCCCATGCCGGCGAACGCCCTCCCGTCTTCGTCGTAGGCGACGCCTTTGCTCACGGCGGCTTCCTCGAACGTTCCGTCGCCCAGGTTGTGGAATAGTTGCTGGGCGACCTCGTCATTGGCGACAAACAAATCGATCCAGCCATCGCGGTCAAAGTCATTGATGGCCACGCCGAGACCCTTTCCCCTGAAACGCGCGATGCCGGATTCTTCGGACACATCAGTGAAGCTGCCGTCGCCGTTGTTGCGGTAAAGCAGGTGCGACATGGGCTTGAACCGCCGGGGATGACAGTAGACGCGCCTTCCTGGCTCCTGCTCGCCGCACGGAATACTGCTTTCGAAACTCCAATCGAGGTACCTGGCGACGAAGAGATCGAGCCAGCCGTCCTTGTCATAGTCGAACAAGACAGCCCCGGTTGACCATCCCCCGCCGCTGACTCCGGCTTGCTTTGTAACGTCCGTGAACGTGCCGTCCTTGTCGTTTCGATAGAGGATGTTGGTCCCAAAGTTTGTCACGTAGAGGTCGGGATATCCATCGTTGTTGTAATCGCCGACGGCGGCTCCCATGCCGTAGGAGTGGCCGGCGGCTCCGGCCGCCTTCGTGGTGTCGGTGAATCCGCCCCGGCCGTTGTTGCGGTACAAGCGGTTCCAGAAACGGGAGTCCGGCTTGCGGGGTGCGCTGCCCGGCTGCATCGGGTCGTCGAGGCTGGCCCCGTTGACAAAATAGAGGTCCACCCAGCCGTCTTGGTCGTAGTCCAACACGGCCACTCCCGCGCCCATGGTCTCGATCAGGTATTTCTGAGATGTCTTCGCGGCCTGGTGCCGAAAGCCGATGCCGGAGGTTTCGGTGATCTCGCTGAAGCCGGGAAGGACAGGTCCTCGAGAACTTGACTTCGCGCCCGTTTGCGCCGCCACGTGCTGAATGATGAGCAACATGAGCCCGATCGCCAGCGCTACGCCGGTGATGACGACTGTTTTGGGGGTAAAGTTCAAGGTTCGCTCCGGGCTGGTGTTTTCTGGTTTGAGCGGGTTGGCCAATGTTACCGCAGCTTAGTCGTGACCGCTACGTGAGCTGACATTTGAGCATTCTAATACTAGCCTGGGGCGTCAGCCCCAGGAACTTGGAGCGGCACCTCAGGTAGAGAGGATCTGAGGCCGAGTCCTGGCCAGAGGCCAGGACTCGGCCTAAACGCCTCTAAAGGCAGGATTGGTGGGGCCCGGATATCGCGGGGCTCACGCCACGGGTGCTCGCGCCATTTGACGGCTAGAAAGATCACTTCCTCAAATCGTGAAACCGTTTGGCTTTGGCTTCCCAGCGGGGGAGCGAGTTTTCTTCGGCTGGCTCGACCTCGATTCGGATTCCGATTTGGTCCGCGATCTCTCGTTTGACCCGGGCCGCGGCCGCGCTGCCGGCTTCGATTTCGATCGCGACTTGATCCATTTCCTCGGATTTCGTCGCGGTGATTCGGAACTCGGCGGAACCGGCAACCGACCGGATGATGTTTTCGAGAGCGGAGGGATAGATGCTCACTCCGCGCACGATGATCATGTCGTCCAGTCGGCCGAGCACTCCGCCTTCGAGCAGTAACTTTGCAGGGCCGTCGCCGACCCGAACCCGCCGGGGCCGAACCAGGTCGCCGGTGCGGTAGCGGATCACCGGCCAAGCGCCGCGTCCCAGGTTCGTGATGATTAGCTCGCCGACAGCGCCCTCCGGCACGGGTTCGAGCGAGTCGGGGTCAACGACCTCGGCAATGAACTCGGCTTCGTTCATGTAGAGGCCTTCGCCTTCGGAGTCGCCGATTCCCCAGGCGCCGATCTCGGACGCACCCGCGTGGTCGAACACTTGAGCTCCCCAGGCTTCGGCGATGCGGGCGCGGGTGCCGGCGATGCTGCCGCCCGGCTCGCCGGCGTGGATCGCTAGGCGGATGGGCGAGTCAGCCAGCGGAATGCCTTCCCGTTCAGCCACCTCAGCCAGGTGCAGGGCGTAGGTCGGCGTGCACAGCAGGACGGTGGCTCCCGTGTCGAAAATCAGTTTGAGTCTGCGGATCGAGTCGGAGCCTCCGCCGGGAATGGTCATCGCTCCGAGCATCGAAACGCCGTGGTGGGCCGACCAATATCCGATGAAAGGGGCGAAAGAGAATGCGAAGAACGCACGGTCCGCGGAGGTCACGCCCGCCGCTTCCAGGACTTCGATCCAGCAGCGGCCCCACCAGTCCCAAGTTTCGGCGGTGTCGAGGACACGCAGGGGTGGCCCGGTCGTTCCGGAGGTTTGGTGGTAGCGGGTATAGTGGTCGAGCGGGTAGGTGAGGTTTGTCCCAAACGGCGGGTGCGCGGCCGAGTCGGCGACGAGTTCGTCCTTCGTGAGGAGGGGCAGGTTGCGGTAGCCGGCTGGGGTTTCGCACACGCGGCCGCCGCCCAGTCTGGCCCGCTGGAAGGCGTTGCCCGGCAGGATTTCTTGGAAGAGTTCGTTGAGGCGCGCGAGCTGGCCGGGAGACGGGAATGCGGCTGGAGGTGACGAGGAGGCCATGTCTGCGGGGGATTGGTTCACAAAAAGGGGACGAGCCTGCTTCAGCGGGCTTGACTTCCCTAGGCCAGTCGTTTTACGGCTGGTTCTCGGGAAACGCCGTTGAAATCCGGTTCAGCCCGTTTACGGGCTTCCACACGCTCCACGCGCTCCAGCCGGTCATGCGTCGAACCACGAGCATGGTTTTCCTTCTGATTTCGAATATACTCGACTACCCACGGCAGCCCCTTCGCCCCAAAGCTGACAACCCCGTAGCCGGTTTGCCATTCGAGGACCCCGCGGTTTGCAATTCGGTGGTTGATGTGGTGGGCGCTGGCGCCCTTGATCTGGCCGATCCACTCGCTGACGTTAAGGGTTGGAGGAACGATCACGGCTAAATGGACGTGATCAGCCGTACCTCCGATTGCCTGCAGCTCAAGTCCCGAGGCTTCGGCTATCTTTCGCTGAATGAATACAACTAGTTGCCGTTCGATTTCATCGACGATCACCGCGGCACGGCCTTTCGTGTGCCAGGTGATGTGGAGATTGATCTCCGAATAGACGTTTCTCGGCATCGTTCTGCCATGGCTCAAACCTGTTAGCTTGCGGGCTGCTGAAGCGGTCTTCTCGGCTGCCGACGAAACCATTCTACCAGCCCTTGAAGGACTGCTCTGGTGCGATCAACCCCATCACAGGAGCCTCCGGCAGGGAGCCCAACGCATGAGTGGAGCGTGCGGGGCGCAGGGAAGCCCGTGAACGGGCTCAATCAATTCTGGTTGCGTTTCAGGTGAACCAGCCGTAAAACGGCTGGCCTAGGGAGAACCAAGCCCGCTGAAGCGGGCTCAGGGCAAGGCGGCTGATCGCCTTACGGGATGGGGCTGACGCCCCGGGCCGGTATTAACAACACCGAGCCCGACTGTGCCGCGAGCGAGCCTTCAAATGTCTCTGGCCAGATGTAGTCTAGTTCTGCTCACGGTCTTTGAATTCTTCGAACCAGTTCTCGACGATGTGGATCGACGGCGGCTTCGCTTGCTCGCCCTCTTCGCTTTCGACGTCTTCGACGACGACAAAACGCTGCCCATCGGCCGACACATCGTAAGTCGAAGAAATTCCCCCACCCAAACCTGGATGCTCGAACAGCGGCTTTGCCGAGCCCGCCGAGAAGCCGTCCATTGTCGAAACAGGAACCGACATGAGTGTCTCCCCTTCGACGTAAAACAGCTCCCCGCCGTCTTTACTCCATCGCTGAGAATTACCGCCGTTGGCCGAAACCTGCCATTTCCCGCCGCCCTGCGGAAACGGCCGTACGTAGATCTCGAACCGGCCCGACTCGTCTGAAAGGTAGGCGACGAAACGGCCGTCGGGCGACAGGCGGGATTGGGTTTCACTGAAAGAGGTCTGCAGAAAGGGCCGGGAATCAAAGCCGTCTTCCAGCTCCTTGCGCTCGAGATACCAAATATCCCAGCCCGTTTCCGGGCCTTGAACGACATACAAGAAATACTTCATATCTGGGGACCAGGCCGATGGCAACTCGGTGCGGGACGTGGACACGAGCGAGACCGGCTCAGCGCTGCCGTCAGCCGCCCGGCTGAATATGTCGACGTTGCCGGCACGGTTTGAAGCGAAAACCACTTCCTCTCCTGATGGCGACCACTTGGGGAAACTGTCCCTTCCTGGATCGAACGTGAGCCGCGTCTTCAGGGCACGGCCAACTTCGTGTACCCAGATATCCTCGTTCGTCACTTCTTCGAAAGCGGAGACGAGTACACGCCCGCCGTCTGGGGATAGTGCGGGGTATCGGATGCCTTGCTGGGGCTGGCCGATGGTCCCCAGCTTGCGGCCAGCGCGGTCGAGCCAGACGAGTTGCTGCCGGTTACTTCCAAGGGCATCCACGGAAACCACGGTGCCGTCCATCGCCACGCTGGGGCGGCCGACATTCTCGGCTATCGGGAAAGGCTCTCCGGTGGGCTTCAATGTCCCGATTGAGAACGGCAACGCCCACAGGCCGCCTTGCCTGACGTCCCTCTGATACAGAATGTGCCCGGTCGGGGAGAATACTGAATAGCCTCCCTCGGTGAGGACTGAAGATTCGCCCGTTTCGAGGTTCCGGACCACGATATCCCTGTCGGTCGAAGACCCCTGCGCGAAAACAATTCCGCGTGCCGCCGCACTCGCCGGCAAGAACCGAGGTCGAACGTTGAAGAAGCCTTTCTCGGACTGTTCGGCCTCGAACAACAGCGTCGGCTCGCCACCTTGGGCCACGACTTCGTAAATCTGAGATGGAAAGGCGGAGCTGAAGGCGATGACGTCACCGTCTGGACTCCAGGAGCCCCCGTAGTACCTGCTTTGCAGCAGTGAGCAAAGGGTAATTGCGGGCCCTCCTTGCACCGAGATCTTCTTCAGTTCGCCACCGACAGCGAAACCGATGAATTGACTGTCGGGTGACCAGAAATGCCCCCAGTCGCTAGCGCCCGAGGTTCCGGGCAACTCTCGCGGCTGTTCGCGATCGAGATCCCGCACCCAGATCGTCGGCTGGTCCGTGCCCGCCAAGTACGCGATGTGCTTGCCGTTGGGAGAAATCGTGGCCTCGCCTCGGAAGTCTTCCGGGGTGAAGGCGAACCGGCGCAGCGCAGCGGACTCGATGGGCGCGGGCTGGCGGGTCCACGAGAGCAGAATCATCACAACCGCCACGACGAAAAAGACAGCCGCGCCGATGACCTTGAAGCGTTCTCGCTGTTCCGCCCGGCGGGCCGCGGATTCCGGGAAACGCTGATCGTGACCGAGCGGCGGAGTTGCGTATCTTCGGCGCGGTAGGCGGCGATTTCGCCTCCGGAGCCGAGGTCCTCAATGACGCGATAGGGGCCGAATGTGCTGCCGGGGATAACGGAAGTAGCGGGGGCTTGTGGGGCGACGCCGGGGGCCGATTGCGGTGCTTGCGCACCGGCTGGCTGGTTAGTCGGCTCGAGGGTTGGACCGGCAGGATTGCCGGTCCCTACTGGAGTGCTGGCCGCTACTGGGCGCACGATCGTCGACTTGCCCGACTCCATTTTCTTGCGCAGGGCCGTCAGGTCGACGATCAGGTCAGCCGCGTTTTGGTAGCGCCCGTCGGGCTGTTTCGCCAGGCACTTGTTAATCAGCCATTCGAGTTCCATCGGGACGCCGGTGCGCAGGGCGGTCAGCGGCTCTGGCTCCTCGCTGGTGATCGAGTACATGACCGCCCTGTCGTAGTCGCCCCGGAAAGGCAAGCGGCCGGAAACCATCTCGTAGAGGACCACGCCCAGCGCCCAGATGTCCGTGCGGCTGTCGGTATCCGCGGCCATGGTCTGCTCGGGGGACATGTAGGCGATCGTTCCCAAGGTTGTGTCAAGCTGAGTCAGTTTCGATCCCTCGGTCAGCAGCGCCAGGCCGAAGTCGAGAATCTTTAGCTGCCCCTTGGGGGTGATGAGAAGATTGCCCGGCTTGATGTCGCGATGGACAACTCCTTTCTCATGCGCGGCTTCGAGGCCATCGGCGGCTTGGCGGGCCAGATCCAGGGCGTCTTCGAGCGGCAGGGGGCCTCTTTCGATTCGGGCCTGCAGGCTCTCGCCCTCGATGAACTCCAGCGCGAGGAAAGTCCGTCCTTCGGCCTCGTCGATTTCATGGATGGTGCAGATGTTGGGATGATTTAAAGCGGCGACGGCTTTCGCCTCGCGATCGAAGCGCTTGCGGCTTTCGGCGTCTTTGAGCAGGTGAGCGGCGAGGAACTTGAGGGCGACGGTGCGTCCGAGCCTGGTGTCTTCAGCTTTGTAGACGACACCCATGCCGCCTTCCCCGACTTTTTCGAGGACTTTGTAGTGGCTGATTTTGCGGCCGATCATTCCAGCGCCCATTTGGCGAATCTAAAGAATAACAAAAGAACCCTGCTCAAAGCCCAGGGGCCCATTTCCCCGTTCGGAAGACTTCCAGCTTGGGCAGGAACGGATTCGGCTCTGGGGCCAGCGCGTCCGCGGCTGGGAAGGTCAGGAATCGCGATGGCACTGGCGGGGAGCACGATATCCCAAAAAAGCGGTTGCGAGGGTGGGGAATAGGGCGCTCGGCAGGCGCACCGGCCGTTCACGAATTCTCGAGGGCCGAAGGCGCACATGACTGCACGCTTCGGGTGCTTGCCGCGGACCCAGACCATCGGCTCCAATTCAGCAGGTGTCATCGTACCAAGCCCCTGCCATTCGGAGACTAAAAGTTTTTCATCGACCATGGCCCTCTTTCTTGAGTTTTATCGCTATATAAGAGTGCAAGCCAGGATACCAGATGGCCATCGACGGAATGTCGCTCTGAAAAAGAACGGGGTTTGTTCCACCGCGGGCAAGTGTGTTTGTTCCGTCGCCGCTTTGCTGGTATTCGATGCCGCGGAGAAAACACCATGGCGATACGGACAGGTTCTTCGGGTTCGGAGGTGACGGCGCTTCATACGCGCCTTGAAGAATTGGGATTCAGTCCGGGCCCTATTGATGGCCGGTTCGCGCCGGGAATCGAAAGCGCCGTCCGGGTTTTCCAGTGTTAAAACGAAAGTGTTAAAAACACGTTGCATTTTGGCCTGTGCGGGAATATACTACGGTCACGCCGGGGCTAAAATGGAAATTCTCAGTTAAGTCTTGGTTCAAGAAACAAGGAGGAAGACGATGGCGAATGATGCTATGCTGTTGGCTGTTGACGAGTTGCGCTTCACCGCGCTCAAGGGGTTCAAGAAGCGGTTTTATGCCGTGGGGATCGTGGCTGACAATCTTGGCAAGGTTGTGGTGTCAGAAGCCCCGGCATCAACAGTTGTTAGACACCGGCCCAAGAAGGGCAGACCGGGTGTCTGGGATTTCCCTGGTGACGGGTATTCCCTGTACCACAGGCTGGGCGGCCTGCCCGATATCATCGTGGCCCACCTTCTCGTTGTTCGTGACCGGGGTGGTACGCGGCGTGCGGGAGAGACTATTCAGGAAATTGCCGGCAGTGACGCGGCAAAGAACACTATCAAAACGGTGAGTACGGCCGCCGCCGCGGCTGCACCCGGGCTCGGTTTGATACTGCCCATTGTCAACTTGATCGGTGGTCTCCTCGCCAAGAAGAAGGATAAGATCGTTTGGTCAATCTCCGGTTCTTTAATCCTGACTTCCGAGCGTAAGCAGCAGAGCGAACTGTCAGAAACGATCACCACTTCAGATGGGGATCTAACCCTCGACGTCGACCTGTTCCTGTTTGACGGTGCGGCCGATGAAGACGGCCTTGCGGACACCAGAAACGCCGAGACTCGCCTGCAAGCGAACGGACTCCTCTTTACAGAGGCTGGCTCTTCTGCCGCAAGTTCCGCCGGCGCCCCCTGAGACACCGTTACGCTTGGAATTGAAACCGCGGAGTCGACCGGCGCCGAACTCGGCATGCCGGTCGAGTTTCGCTCCGCCGTGCGGCACTTGCGCCGCTCGGGTGGCGATCTTGTCGTCCCTGCTGTTTGTCAAGCGTTTGAATGTGATTGAGGCGGACATCGCCACAACGAACCTGAACGCGATTAACGACGTAAGCTTCGCGCCTTTCCCCGGCGTGACTTTCGGTGCAGTTACGCGCGTGGTCAGCACAACGCTCCCGCCGACAAACCTTGGTAGTGGGAGCCGCCGGAAAGCGGTTAGGCCCGTTTCCACCGCGGTCCGACGCCATGGGATGGGCGTTAGTGATGTGTGGAATCACGGTTTTCAATCGTGGGCAGTCCCGTGTCCCTAGACTGTGCTAAACTGTGCCGCCAAGGAGTGGCAGAATGAACGGCTCAATTGACTCTGACGCAGCCCCACAGCCTAGACATTACATTGTTGTGGTCCACGGAATTGGCGAACAAAAGCTCAACGAGACCACGACACCGGTTGTCCATCGTTTCGCCGAGGTGCGCCAAGAGAAAACTCAGGGGCACTACAAAAACCTGCTGCCTTCTTATCTCTCCGCCCAGTCCGTGAAACAGGGCGGTAAGGGCCATGGCTGGTCCGAATTCAATGGGATTCCGGTTGCCCCGCCAGACAAAGGCCAAGGTGAAAGGAACAAATTCGACGGAACACTCGACTCTTCGGGACAGAATTTCAGGTTTGTTGATATTGCGTGGCAGCATATTCTCAAACGTCATCAAGAACACTATGCTTCTCCGGTCGAGCAGTGGGCGCCCGCCCTTCTTGCGCGCCTCACTAATCACCCCCCAAAAGGAACCGATGAGAATGGTGAAGAGAAAGACTGGTTGCTTCCATGGGCTCTCCCGGTTTTGAAATCTGTAGTAACCGTCGCCCTTCAAGCAAAGAAAGCTCTCGCCTTTAAATACTCGGATCTAGTGAAGAGGATCTTCGACGATTTTCTAGGCGATATACATCTGTACGGGGACTATTCCCGGACCCGCGGCAAGGCTGTGCGACACTTCCACGTCATCTTAGACGAAATCATGTTGCGCGATTTTATCGAATTCTGCCGTAACGACTTAGAACGGATCGAGGAAGAGAAAAACAACGGCAAGGACGTAAAGCCGCGCCCTTATCACCCTCCTGAGTTCACTGTCACCTGAATTATGCACTGCGGCGTGGACCTGAGGAGGGCTGAGCCGCAAGGGACCATTGGGAACCCCCGAAAACATGGGGTAAAAAGGTAGGCTGGCAAAGATACCAGCTTCGCCAGCCAACCCCAAGGAGGTCACCCACATGGTTACCAGACGAAAACAGCATAGCTCCCAAAGGCCCGTCCAACAAGGCCCAGCCGTGACGGCCTCGCAGCCCAATAAAATCGGGGCTTCGACGCCTTACCACTTCCGCGGCAGGAAGCCGACTCCCTACGGCGGCTTGCTGCCGGTGGTCGGGAGGGCGCTGATCTGAGAGCCTGGCTATGCGCTATGCATAAAATTTTATGCACTAGCCGTAACGCACTGGAAACACGTCACTTCCGAGCGAGGTTTTGACGACGCGGATTCTGGGCGGGAAGGGAAACCGGACACGGAGAAGCCAAAAGGCCAGTTGCCGAGCTACCACTACCACCTCACGACGACCGCCAACCCGCTACGAACGCAGCCACACTCGCAAAGTGAATCTGTGCATAATTCAGGTGTCATTGCTCACAGTCTCGGGAGCATCATGAGTTTCGATGCCCTGGTCTATGCTCGTGCGCGGCAAGATGTTCGCAGCGCGCAAAGTCCGGAATGGAAGTCATGTCCGTCGATTACTTTTTTGGGCTACACCTATAAAGCCAAAGACGTCGAGGATAAGAGCTGGAACTATTTCATAGGGAAATTAAATGAACTTCGGGAAGATACGAAGTGTAGTACTTACGTGAAGGAGTGGAATACACACGCGAAGGCGGAGCAATTCTCGGGCCTTGACACAATTCTCGGCAAAACCGACGACAACACGGACGGCAAAACCGGCGACAACACGGACGAAAAGACACACGGCAAAACCGACGAAACCCACGAAAGCACCGACCAACAAACCGACCACAACACCGGCGAAACCACCGCTCCTGAGATTCCTTTATTGATGTGGCGCAATCGCGTCAAGAACTTCATCACGCTCGGCTCTCCGATTGATAAGTATCACGTCATGTGGTGGCAAAAGTACCTTCATATGGGGCTTAAAAGGGACGGCTTTATACCACCCGCCCGTTGGGAGGATGGGGTGAAGGACTGGCTGGATGACCCCTTGCCCAAGAAGGAGGAGAGAATTAGGCATTACAACTTTTGCGACGAGCAGGATCCTGTCGGACACCACCTCGACGTCGCACGAGGCACGGTGAACTACAAGAAAATCTTTGATGCGGATTCGGGCGCTCAGCGTGACATCGTCTTTCGGCGGTACGCCAAGCCAGGCGTCGCCCACGTGCAGTATTGGAAAGACAAGGAGCTCTTCAAGGGAATTCTTGAAGAAGTGATCGATAATAAGGACGGGAAGACGTGCTACTTTCTTGATCCAGATTTCAGAGAAGGGGAAAAGGCCTTCGATCAGGCCCTGCTCTGGGCTTACTTCCGTGTTCCTTTCTTTGCGGCGCTGGTGACGGCAGTGCTGGTCATTTACGCCTTGTACGGTGGAATTCTGATTTATCGGATCGCGGCTGGCCTGGGGCGGTTTTACTGTGGATTCAGCCGAACCTAACAGAAGCGTATAAAGATGAGGCAGACCCGGAAAAGTTTGATGGGGGTGGAGGTAAGGAAGCGAGTATCAGGTTCCAGCTGGGATTCTTGGCCCGTTTTGTCGCCATGCTGGTGGAATGGCGGCGCGTTGCTCTGACGTTGCACGAAGGCGCTCGTTGGGAAAAAGTCAAGGGTTGGAGGTTCGGGTTCTGGTGGAGGTGGGTAAAGAGATTGTCGCTCGTATCGGCTATCTATTATAGCCTGTTCTGGCAATTTGCCTCTAACATCCATACCCGGATTTCGACTTTAGTTTCGGTTCTGCTAACCATCGGGTGGCCTCGGACGCCTTTATTGATGCGGGTTGGAAAGCACTCAAGGCGCTGAGGAGATCAACACCCAATGGGTGAAAAAGAAAACAAGCCGTTCCAGCTAAGCTTCAACGGCTTATTGAAAGTCGATTTCCAAGGATCGCGTGTCATTTCCGATGGCGGGCTCATTCTCGTCCGCGAGCTGGACGAACGACTCGGGCTCGGGAAGCTGATCGAGGAACATCTCAGTGACCCACGGCAAGGCTTGAACAAGAAGTTCCCGCTGGCCGATCTGCTGCGGCAGTCAGTCTACTCTCGGCTGGCAGGCTACGAGGACCTCAACGACGCCGTCCGAGTGTCGGCTGACCCGACGTTTCGCTTGATCGGCTCGAAGAGGAACTGGGATCGCGGCGGGGCACTGACCTCGCGACTGCAGAGCTTCGAGACGGAGATGCTGGCGAGCGAGGAGAACTTGCTGGGGCTGATGGCTGTGAACCGCGAGCTGGTGGCGCAAGCCGAGACGCAAGACGACTCCGAGCGCGTCGTTCTCGACATGGACTCGACCGAAAGCCCTGTCCACGGCCAGCAAGAGGACAGTGCTTACAACGGCCATTTCGAGTCGGTCTGCTACCACCCGCTGTTGTTGTTCAACCAGCATGGGGATTGCCTGGCGGCGAAGCTGCGTCCAGGCAACGTGCACAGCGCTGAGGACTGGAAGGAGTTGCTGCTGCCCGAGATCAAGCGCCAACAGGCCGCGGGTAAACAGGTCACCTTCCGGGGCGATGCGGCCTTTGCTAAGCCGGAGATTTATGAGTTTTCGGAGGAACGCGGAGTGCAGTACGCCATTCGCATTCCGGCCAACAAGAGCTTGGAATTGGCGATCGAAGACATCCTGTTTCGGCCGCCGGGCAGGCCCTCCCGGAAGCCCTTGGTGCGCTACAAGAGCTTCCGCTATCAGGCGGAGAGTTGGTCCAAGCCGCGACGCATCGTGGCCAAGGTCGAGCATCATCTCGGTGAGCTGTTCCCGCGCGTCGGTTTTATCGTGACGAACATGACGTTGCCGAGTCGGTCTGTTGTGCGCTTCTACAACAAGCGCGGCACGGCCGAGCAATGGATTAAAGAAGGCAAGCAGGCCACGCACTGGACACGGCTTTCGTGCCATCGCTTTCGGGCCAACGAAGTGCGACTGCAACTCAGCGTGCTGGCCTACAACCTGGGCAACTTGTGGCGGCGGCTGGGACTGCCGCACAGGATCAAGAGCTGGTCGCTGACGAGCTTGCAACACAGATTGATGAAGACCGGCGGTCGGCTGGTCAAGCACGCGCGGTATTACTGGCTGCTGCTGGCCGAGGGGCATCTGAACCGCAGGCTGTTCGGTGACATGCTGCACAGGATCTGGGCGCTGCCGCTGCCGAGCGGGTAGAACGGTCGCTCGCGAGTGCGAAATCTGGATGCTGCGGAGTGAAGCTCGGAGGAGTGCCTGAAAAACCGCCTTCCGACCGACGAATTGTCCCCTTCGGAGAACGAAAGGGTCTAGTGGAAGCACTTCGGTCCGGCCCGGTGCGTGCCTGCGGTCAAGAAAGGCTTGCGTTCAAGAGAGAAGGAACGTAGAATCGAGGAGGCCAAGATCCAAAATGGAAATCCTGGCCATAGCCTGTTCCTGCAATTTGCACCTATAGCCCGGATTTCCACTTTAGTTTCGGTTCTGCTAACCATCGGGTGACCTCGGACGCCTTTATTTATGCGGGTTGAAAAGCAATCAAGGCGCTGAGGAGATCAACACCCAATGGGTGAAAAAGAAAACAAGCCGTTCCAGCTAAGCTTCAACGGCTTATTGAAAGTCGATTTCCAAGGATCGCGCGTCACTTCCGATGGCGGGCTCATTCTCGTCCGCGAGCTGGACGAGCGACTCGGGCTCGGGAAGCTGATCGACGAACATCTCAGTGACCCACGGCAAGGCTCGAACAAAAAGTTCCCGTTCGCCGATCTGCTGCGGCAGTCAGTCTACTCTCGGCTGGCCGGCTACGAGGACCTCAATGACGCCGTGCGAGTATCCGCCGATCCGACCTTTCGCTTGATCGGCTCGCAGAAGAACTGGGATCGCGGCGGGGCACTGACCTCGCGACTGCAGAGCTTCGAGACGGAGATGCTGGCGAGCGAGGAGAACTTGCTGGGGCTGATGGCTGTGAACCGCGAGCTGGTGGCGCAAGCCGAGACGCAAGACGACTCCGAGCGCGTCGTTCTCGACATGGATTCGACCGAAAGCCCTGTCCACGGCCAGCAAGAGGGCAGTGCCTACAACGGCCATTTCGAGTCGGTCTGCTACCACCCGTTGTTGTTGTTCAACCAGCACGGCGATTGTCTGGCCGCCAAGCTGCGTCCCGGCAACGTGCACAGCGCTGAGGACTGGAACGAGTTGCTGCTGCCCGAGATCGAGCGCCAACAGGCTGCGGGCAAACAGGTCACCTTCCGGGGCGATGCGGCCTTTGCCAAGCCGGAGATTTATGAGTTTTCGGAGGAACGCGGAGTGCAGTACGCCATTCGCATTCCGGCCAACAAGAGCTTGGAATTAGCGATCGAAGACATCTTGTTTCGCCCGCCGGGCAGGCCGGGTCGCAAGCCCTTGGTGCGCTACAAGAGCTTCCGCTATCAGGCGCAGAGTTGGTCGAAGCCGCGACGCATTGTGGCCAAGGTCGAGCATCATCTCGGTGAGCTGTTCCCGCGGGTCGGATTTATCGTGACCAACATGAGCTTGCCAAGCCGGTCGGTAGTGCGCTTCTACAACAAGCGCGGCACGGCCGAGCAGTGGATCAAAGAAGGCAAACAGGCCACGCACTGGACGCGGCTTTCGTGCCATCGCTTCCGGGCCAACGAAGTGCGACTGCAACTGAGCGTGCTGGCCTACAACCTGGGCAACTTGTGGCGGCGGCTTGGGCTGCCGCACAGGATCAAGAGCTGGTCGCTGACGAGCTTGCAACAGCGGCTGATGAAGACCGGCGGTCGGCTGGTCAAGCACGCCCGGTATTATTGGCTGCTGCTGGCCGAGGGGCATCTGAACCGGCGGCTGTTCGCTGACATGCTGCACAGGATCTGGGCGCTGCCGCTGCCGAGCGGGTAGCGTTGACCGGGCGAGGATCAACAGTTTTCGGCTCCAAAAAAGTTTTTCAAGGAGCAGTGTCGGCCGGAGCGCCGTTCAGCCCGCTCAATCAACGTCTGTGAGCGGATGGATGAGCCCTGGCGCCTAGCGGCGGAGGTGATGTGCAGGGTTCAGCGCGGAAAGACGTGGTATTCGGGGCAGCGCGGGTGTATACTGTCGCCGTACCAGGGTCAAAATGGAAATCCTGGTCAATAAGTCGACGTAGCCGTTGGCGGCGTACTGCACGCCGCGGTCGGAGCGATGCAGCAGCCCCGCACCCGGACGTCGCCGCTGCAGTGCCATCCGCAACGCGGCGATCGTCAGCTTCCCCTCCAGCGTGTCCTCCAGCGCCCAGCCGACCACCCGCCGCGAGTAAGCATCCAGAATCACGGCCAGGTAGACGAACTCCCAGCGCAGCCGGATATAGGTGTATAGAGCTTGCACGTATCATAGACCCTGCAGCTATCTGGGAAATCGGGACGATTCTCTTTGGGTGCTACATCGCCACGATGCTGTTTGTGGTGTATCAATTTGTGATGGCAAAATACTTTCGGAAATAGACTGAGGGGGTCTAACCGACCGTCGGCGCATGCCAGATTTCGAAAGAAAGGAGTCCTCCATGGGCAAGAACATTATCATTTGTTGTGACGGCACCGGTAATGAATACGGAGAAAACAATACGAACGTAGTGGGCGCCTACGAAGCGTTTGTTCGGGATCAAGATCAGGTAGCCTTTTACGATCCTGGCGTCGGCACTTTCGATGTGCTGGGGCGAACGATCGGGAAAAAGGTGGGTTATCTCCTTGGCCTTGGATTTGGCTGGGGCCTGGAAAAGAATATCGAAGACGCCTACGCCTATCTGATGGATCAGTACGAGCCAGACAACAACGATAAGATCTATCTGTTTGGATTCAGCCGCGGGGCGTTCACCGCCCGGTCCCTGGCGGGCATGCTCTTCAAATGCGGACTGCTCCAAAAGGGCAGCCGCAATCTGCTCCCTTATGTGTCGAAGATCTACAATACACGCGGGAACGACTACATAGCTCAGGGGTTCAAGAAAACTTACTGTCACGAGTGCAAGCCGTATTTCATCGGTGTCTGGGACACGGTAGCTTCGCTCGGCCAAATCTACGGCAAGCGCTTCTTCGACGCCAAGCTGCATGGACAGATCGCATTCGGCTACCACGCAGTATCGATCGATGAAAGGCGCAAGAAGTTCCCCGTGAACCTTTGGGATGAAACGAAGAAGCGGCCAACACAAACGATCGAGCAGGTGTGGTTCGCCGGGGTACATTCCGATGTCGGAGGCTGGTATCCAGAAAGAGGATTATCCGATTCAGCACTGAAATGGATGCTTCTGAAAGCCGATGTGGCCGGCATACGTCTCCGTGATGGTTGGGACTCCAAGGAGAGGATTAATCCGGATCCAACCGACAAGGATTCGCAGCATGAATCGAGGGAAGGATTTTACAGGCTGTGGCGGAAAGTGCAGCGGACGATTCCCGAGGATGCGCTGATTCACCACAGCGTCTTTGAGCGAATAAATGCGGGGATAGGCTACAATCCGTCGAACCTGCCGAAGGCGTATTCGATCGTTCAGGAGGACGGCGAGATCTCTGCCTCCGAGCAGTCCACTACTGCATAGACCGCTGTATCGCCCCACTTACGGCGGACACCGAAGTTTCTCTATACGGGCAGCTTCTCGATACCAAAGAGTAACATCCGCCACCTACTCCTCCTCCTGGGCCCCCGCCAAGCGGTTGATCACCGACAGGTCTTCTAGGGTGGTGATGTCGCCGCTGACCTTGTCAGTGGTGACGATCTCTCTTAGCAGGCGGCGCATGATTTTGCCGCTGCGGGTTTTGGGGAGGGCGTCGGTGAAGCGGATTTGCTCGGGGCGGGCGAATTTGCCGATCTCATTCGCCACCCACTCGCGCAATTCAGCGGCCAGTTCGTCCCCCTCCTCGTAGCCCTGTTTCAACGACACGAAGGCAACAATGGCTTGTCCGGTAATTTCGTGAGGCTTGCCGATCACGGCGGACTCGGCGACAGCTTCGTGGTGCACCAGCGCCGATTCCAGCTCGGCCGTGCTCAGGCGGTGGCCGCTGACGTTCATCACGTCGTCCACCCTTCCCAGGACCCAGATGTAGCCGTCCTTGTCGCGCCTGGCGGCGTCGCCGGTAAAGTAGACGCCGGGAATCTGCGACCAGTACTGCTCCTTGAAGCGCTCGGGATCTCCCCAGATCGTCCTTATCATCGCCGGCCACGGCTTCCTAATGATGAGGTAACCCTCGCCTCCGGGGCCGGCAGGGTTACCTTTCATGTCGACGACGTCGGCGACGATGCCTGGCAGCGGGAAGGTCGCTGAACCCGGTTTCGTCGGTGTCGCTCCCGGCATCGGCGAGAGCATGATCGAGCCGGTTTCGGTCTGCCACCAGGTGTCGACAATCGGGCAGCCTTCTTTCCCGATCACCCGGTGATACCACTCCCAAGCCGAGGGGTTGATGGGTTCGCCGACCGAACCGAGCAGCCGCAGGCTCGACAAGTCGTGTCCGGCGGGCCATTGGTCGCCGAACTTGATGAACGCCCGAATGGCGGTGGGCGAGGTGTAGAAGACGTTGACGCGGTATTTTTCGATGATGCGCCAGAAGCGGTCCGGCTGGGGAAAGTCGGGGGCTCCTTCGTACATCACCGTGGTCGCTCCGGCCAGCAGGGGCCCGTAGACGATGTAGCTGTGGCCGGTGACCCAGCCGATGTCGGCGGCGCACCAGTAGGTGTCCTCGTCCTTGATGTCGAAGACCCAATCGAGCGTGGCGCGAACCTGCACCTGATACCCGCCCGTGGTATGAACGATGCCCTTAGGCTTGCCGGTCGTGCCGGAGGTGTAGAGCACGTAGAGCGGGTGCTCGGAATCGAGTTCTTCGGCGGGGCATTCCTCGCTGAGGTCGTTGTCGAGGTCGGACCAGTAGTGGTCGCGTCCCTCGGTCATCGAGACTTCGCTGTTGGTGCGCTGGAAAACAATACAGTTCTTGACGCCGGGGCAATCGGCCAGGGCGTCGTCCACGACGTCCTTGAGGCGAACTTCTTTGCCGCGCCGCCAGCCTCCGTCGGCGGTGATCACGACGGCGGCATCGAGGTCCAGGATGCGGGCTTTGAGAGCTTCGGCCGAGAAGCCCCCGAACACGACGCTATGGGTGACGCCGAGTCTCGCGCAGCCGAGCATCGCGACCGGAAGCTCGGGAATCATCGGCATGTAAATAATCGCGCGTTCCCCTGCCTTGAGGCCCAGCTTCTTCAGCGCATTGGCGAAACGGGCGACGAGGCGATAAAGCTCCTGATAGGTGATGACGCGCTGGTCTCCGGGCTCGCCCTCCCAAATGATGGCCGCCTTGTTCTTGCGCGGGGTGGAAAGATGGCGGTCCAGGCAGTTGTAGGCCATGTTGGTCTTGCCGCCTACGAACCATTTGGCAAAGGGAGGATCCCACTCGAGGACTTGCGACCATTTGGAAAACCAGTGCAGCCGCTCCCCGGCGAACTTCCCCCAGAACTCCTCGGGGGTCTCGGTGGCTTCCTTGTAGAGCTCGTGATACTGCTGCATGCTGCCCACATGGGCGCTCTTCGAGAAGCTTTCCGGCGGGTTGTACAGATTGTCAGCGGACATAGGTTTCTCCAACCAAGCGTCGTTCAGCCAGGCATCTCAACCACGTTTCAGGGAATAACAACGACGGACAAACAACTATACAACAGGGACGCTCCAGACCGCACTCTACCCAGATCCGTCCGTAACTCCGCATTCGCAATTCCGAGTTGGTTTGCGGGCAACCCAGAACACCTTGCGGACGGATTACGGGCCTGCACTCGTTCTCTGCGTCGGAACCCCAAAGCTGATAAAATTGCCTAGTTCTTGCTGGACGCGAACCCGCACCAACCGCCAGCGGGCGGATGGAGCGCTGTAGGATCGCGTTTCGGCAGACCGCGGATGAAGGTTGTTTATGGCGTTTCTGGAAAAGTTCTCTGTTTCACGGTTGCTGGCGGTGACATTGGCGGCACTCTTCGTCTTGTCGCTGGCGGGCCGCCCAGCTATGGCGCAGGTTCCCGCCATCGAGGGCAACAAGGCCGAGCGGCTGGAATGGTTTCGTGATCTGGGCTTCGGACTTTTCATCCACTGGAGCCTGGACAGCCAGATTGGCTCGGTGATCAGCCACTCGCTCGTCGGCGCCTCGCCCGACTATGTCGAGCGGTTCTTCAATCAGTTGCCGCGCACGTTCAACCCGTCGAAGTTCGATCCCGACGAGTGGGCCGTGTTGTCGAAGCTGGCTGGCTTCAAGTACGTCGTCTTCACGGCGAAGCATCACTCCGGCTTTTGCATGTACAACACGGGGACGACCGACTTCAGCATCATGAACACCCCCTACGGCAAGGATCTGACGGCTCAGCTTGTCCGGGCCTACCGTGATCAGGGGATCGCCATCGGTTTCTATCACTCGCCCGACGATTTTTACTTTCTTCATAAGAACGGCAAGACGATCGCTCGCCGGCAGCCGGGCGTGACGCCACAAGAAATCCCCGCACTGATGAAGTACGACAAAGAGCAGATTCGCGAGCTGATGACGCAGTATGGCAAGGTCGACATGATGTTCCTCGACGGTCCGCCGGAAGAGCTCAGCCAAACCTGCTGGGCGATCGATCCTGATGTCGTTGTCACGCGAGGGGGCATGGAAACGCCCGAGCAGTATACGCCGGGCGTCCCGCTGGAGGGCGCCTGGGAAGGCAACCTGACGATGGGAACGCAGTGGCAGTACAAGCCGACGAACGACGATTACAAATCGGGCGGCCAACTGATCAAGACGCTGATCGAGACACGCGCCAAAGGCGGAAACTTGCTGCTCAACATTGGTCCCAAGCCGAACGGCGAGTTGCCCATTGAGCAAGAAGAGCGGCTGCGAGAGATGGCGCTGTGGATGTTCATCAACTCCGAGGCGATCTATGAGGTTCGGCCCTGGGTCGTGACGAACGAGGGGGATGTCTGGTTCACGAAGCGGAAAGACGAGAACACGGTCTACGCGTTTGTGACTGGCGGCAACTGGCCTTTGGGCGAAAAAAAGACCATCTCCCTGAAGTCGGTGCGGGCGACCGGACGCACCGACGTCAGCGTCCTGGGGCAGTCCGATAAAGTGCTGGAGTATCGTCCCGAGGTGGATCCCAAAACGACGTGGCGCGCCGATGGTCAGGGAATCGCGATTAGCGCCTATCGAGCGCAGCGCATCTACAACGACCGGCGCTGGCCGAATCCCGTTGTCCTTAAGATCACGCACGCTGAAGTCGGCATGGAGCCGCCGGCGGTAATCACGAGCGGCGCGGAGTGGAGGGGCGCGGCCAATACCGCGACTCTTCAGGCGGAGCTAAAAGCGCTGGGCAAAGTGGATTTGGTCGAGGTGGGATTCCAGTATCGCCGCCGCAAGACGTCTGCTGAAATGTATGAGGCGGACTTCCCCTGGAAGGACACCCCCATGGTTTCGAAGACGAGCCCAGGAGCCTATGCCGCGCGGGCAAAAGGGCTCGAGCCGGGCCGGCCTTATGAATACCGGGCGCTGGTCAAGCACCCGCTGATCACGATTTTCGGAATGAACAAGCCACTCGAAGCGGCCAAGTAGCAAACCGCGCCGCTGGCGCGAGCAAGCGGTCCCGAGAGGTACTACGTCCGTGAGTTGATCGGCGGCGAACGCGGCATAGCCCATCTAGCGGCCCGCATCGAATTCTCACGTACTATTGCTAGGCTAGACTTGCCTGCTCAATCCCGAGCGTCATCAAGGAGTCAAGAGGGAATCAATATGGAACCTGTCAAATGGGGCATCATCAGTACCGCCAAGATCGGGTTGGAGAAGGTCATCCCGGCCATGCAGACCCAGCCGCTGTGCGACATCGCCGCCATCGCCTCGCGGGATCTGGCGAAAGCGCGCGCGGCCGCTGACCAACTCGGAATTCCCAAGGCCTACGGGTCTTACGAGGAACTGCTGGCCGATCCGGAGATTGAAGCGATCTACAACCCGCTGCCGGGGCATCTGCATGTCCCTTGGTCGGCTCGAGCCGCCGAGGCAGGCAAGCATGTTCTTTGTGAAAAGCCGCTCTCGATGGACGCCGCGGAAGCCCGCACGTTGATCGAAGCGCGCGACCGCGGCGGGGTGCTGATTCAGGAAGCGTTTATGGTGCGTACGCACCCGCAATGGCTGCGGGCGCGTGAATTGGTGCGCGGCGGGCGCATTGGGGAGTTGCGGGCCATTCAGGGGTTCTTCAGCTACTACAATATTGACCCCGCCAACATTCGCAACATCCCGGAAGCCGGCGGGGGCGGCGTCTACGACATCGGCTGCTACCCGATTACGACCTCGAGATATATCTTCGAGGCTGAGCCGGCCCGTGTCGTATCTCTGATCGAGTGGGACCCGGTGATGAAAACCGACCGTCTGGCGAGTGCCATTCTGGACTTCCCTTCCGGACAGTCAAGTTTCACTTGCTGCACGCAGTTGGTTCCCTACCAGCGCATGAACATTTTCGGCACGAAGGGCCGAATCGAGGTTGAGATCCCGTTCAACGCCCCGACCGGCGAACCCTGCCGAATCTTCGTGGACGATGGAAGCGGCTCTCCATCGACCTCCGGCGCGGTGACAGAGACGCTCGATACGGCCGATCAATACGCCATTCAGGGTGAATTGTTTTCCAAGGCGATTCGCACGGGTGAACCACTCGAGTTCCCGCTCGAGAACGCGGTGAACAACATGCGCATCATTGATGCCATTTTCCGCTCAACCAAGAGCGGCGGGTGGGAAACCGTGTAGGGGAGTCTTCGGCAATAGCCGAAATTGAGCGAGTGACTGTTTCACTGCTTCTCAGGAAGGCTTAGCGGTCTTCTTAGGTCTGCCGCGTTTTTTTGGGGTGGCCGCGGCCGCCATCTCGGCTAGAAATTTCGGGGGCCGGCCGCGGCGAGGCTTGCCGAGAGCAAGGCTCTCGATAACTCGAATCGCGTGGTCGACGCGTGCCAGGTCGCTCCGCAGCGCTTGAATGGCATTGTGAATCGGGTCTGCCGCCATGTCCTGCCTCCGTTTTGATCTATATCGTCACGAGTCTGGGACCGCTTTACCCCAAGATCTCTGAGGCTCTCGCGGCACGCAAGTACGTGTTGCGCGGAGCGGGCGCCGGAAATTCTCCTGCCCGGTTTTGCGCAAAAGTCAGATAAAGCCTCCGATCCCTCCGGTCGATAAGGTTCTAGGAGTCAACGATGTCGACCGTAATGAATGCCCCGCCCACTGCCAATGGAAGCGCCGAACCGAAGGAGAAAAGGCCCTGGGCCCTGAAATCTCTGCCCCCGTTCCCGGCGGTCGCCTTGCAACTGCTGAGTCTGCTCGACGACATGGAAGCTCCCATGAAGAAGATCGTCGACCTGCTGCGGATCGACCCCGCGCTCTCGTCCGAAATCCTGCGAGTGTCGAACTCGGCCCTCTACGGTTTGAGCCGCAGGATTGACAATGTGTCGCACGCAATCGTCGTGCTGGGCACCGAGGTGGTCAAACGCCTGGCACTGACGATCGCCCTGGGCCGGTTTTCTCACAGCTTCCTGCGCAACCAGAGCCTCCGAATCTGTTGGGATCACAGCGTGGCTTGCGCCTTGATCGCCGAGAAGCTGGCGGAGGCCATGGACCAGCCCAAAGACCGTGCCTACACCTCCGGCCTGCTGCACGACGTGGGACGGCTGGCCCTGCTGGCTTGTTACCCGGCCGAATACGGCAACCTGATCGCCGTAGCGCGCGAAAACGATTTCGATGAATTGGAGTGCGAACGGCAGTTGTTTGACATCGATCACTGCGCCGCGGGTGAGTGGCTCGGACATGAGTGGAACCTGCCCGCGGAATTCGTGGAGGCAATCGCCCACCACCACACCGCCGAGGCGACGGACAAGTCCTTGCTCTCGATCGTGACGGCCGCCAACTCCATCGCGGACACGATCGGGTTCAATGTTCTCCAGATGCCGCCACGCTCAACGGTCGGCGAGATTGTAGCTGGATTGCCAATTAAGAATCGCGAGGAATTGATCGAAAAGCTGGAGGGGTTTGAAGAGATAATTCGGTCGGCACTCGGCGCCGTCACGCCCTCAGCCGGGCCAAAATCCTAGCCCGCTTTTCTCACCACGTGGCGAGGCGAAGTGCGTGAGAGGCCCGTCAATACGAGGCCCGCCCCGCCCCGCTTGGATTTCCGTCTCTCCGAGAAACAAGTGAAGTGAAGAGAACACGCGCCCTTCAGAGCACGGGACGGGTCAACTCCACCCAGTCTCGGATCCGGCCGTTTAGGTCTTCGCCAACAAGATCAGAAATCACCGCTACGGAGTCCGCCCCAGCGGCCAGCACCTGCTGGGCATTTGTAAGCTGGATTCCCCCGATTGCCACCAGCGGCTTGGCACTCAGGCTCCGAAGCCGCTGCAGCCGGCTGACGCCAACAGGCGGATCCGGATTCTCTTTCGAAGCCGTCTCGAAGATGGGACCGATGGCAAGATAGTCCGCTCCAGTCCGGCTGCCGGCTCGCAGTTGATCTTCATTGTGGGTGGAAAGCCCAATCGCCGCCGAGTCGCCAACGAGCGAACGCACCTTGAAAACTTCGAGGTCATCCTGGCCCACATGAACGCCGGCGGCGGCCACCATCAAGGCGATGTCGGCGCGGTCATTGATGACAAGCGGGATTTCGGCCGCCCGCAGAATCGCCGCTACTTCTTCGGCCTGTTCGAAGACAGCCCGAGAGTACGGCCCCTTGTGCCGAAACTGCGCG
The DNA here is from genome assembly GCA_965226185.1 of Bryobacterales bacterium. GTDB lineage: Bacteria > Acidobacteriota > Terriglobia > Bryobacterales > UBA6623 > CBDCYS01. The sequence goes on along the minus strand of CBDDCT010000006.1, from coordinate 356,297 downwards.
ATTCCGGCTCCTCCGCTAGCTAAGGCTCTCGCCACCGTGGCCGGCTCGATCCTCATTCGGGCCAAGAAGCCAGTATCGATGATGGGATAAAACGGCGGGAGCTGAAGTCGAGCCACTTGGGGTTTCACGCCGATTTCCGCCGTAGAGGGACTCTGTCCGGGCCGTTTCGGCTCATTGAGCCCGTGAATAAGAGTGTTTCGAGGCAAATCTAAAGCGAATGAACGAACTCAGACACGCCTGAAACAGGGGATTTCCGTAGTACTGCGGTGCTAGGGCAAAGGCGATTCGCTCCTTAGTATAAACCTCCCGTTTCCAGCCTGCTTGGACTCATGGTAATTAACATTCTAAAAGTTGTTGCACTGCTGTCGCTGCGACGCTGTCCCTGGTCTAGCTTGTGGCGCCAAGGAGATCATTATGGGTATTCTCACGCAATTCGTGGGAATTGGGACAACCCCGGGAGTTTCCGAAAACATCGAACTACACGTTTGGCCAGCCTGGCCGCGGTTCGGGAAAGGTTCGTTTTCCCGCTTCGACACCTACACAGCTTCATTTTCCGGCGAGGTGGACATTCCCCTGGTTTACACAGGCGCTGTCAACGTTTCGTTCGATTTGACCGACCGCGACCCCAAGGCGGAGACGGGCCCCTGCCGCATCACCGTCAACGGGCTCACTGACCACAAGGCAACCTACCGGATCAAGGACTCGCGGCTTGAGTTCCGCGCTGAATTCAACGGCCGTGCTCGAACTTTGGTGATGTATCGAACAGGCTCCGAACATGACTGCACGATGCTGGAAGTGAAAGGAGCCGGGACGAAGACACTGCGGTTACGGCCGTTGGACAATGCAAAATAGGCAGAGCCGCGCTTCGGCCCCAGTCTGACATGCGCCGAAGGCGGAGACCGGCGAAACCTGACGGCTGCGTATAAGCAGGCAGACCGCCGGGTCCTGACAGAGCCCCGACCGGGAGGGAGGGGTCTACTCCGCCAAGCCCAACAATCTCTCGAGAGCGCCCGATCCGCTGTGTTCGGTTGCGGCTGGTCCGCGTCAGGTCAGGCCCGGCTGCTTCGATTTACCTCCGCCACACCCGCCGGCGGCGACCTCTGCTAAAATGAGCCGCTTGTCACGACGCCCCGCGAGGACGGCGGATGAATCTTCCTAGTCGCCCGCCATCAGCCCGAGAATCAAGCTCACCCAGTGATGCGCCTGGCTCGCCATCGGTCTCCGTCATCATCCCGAGCTTTAACGCCGAAGCGACTCTCGATGCCTGCCTCCGGGCCGTGGCAGGCTCCCGGTACACTCCGCTGGAAGTGATCGTCGTCGACGATGCATCGAGCGACCGGACGGCGGAGATAGCGTCCTTGCACGGCAGCCGCCTGCTCGCCAACAAGACCCAGCTCGGACCGGCTCACAGCCGCAACGCGGGAGCCATGGCGGCGGCCGGGGAGGTCCTCGTTTTTATTGACGCGGACGTGGTGGTCAATGCGGACGCTATCTCCCAAGCTGTTGATTGCCTGTCCGCCGGAGACGCCGATGCCGTTTTCGGTTCCTACAGGGAGGAAGCGGGCGTGCCTGGTTTCCTTAACCGCTTCAAGAACTATCAGCATCATTTTGTTCACCAGCAAGGCCCCGACGAGCCGACCAGCTTTTGGAGCGGGTGCGGCGCGATCAAGCGTTCCGTATTTGTGGCAATCCGTGGATTCGCCGGCGAGCTAAAATTCTGCGAAGACATCGAATTCGGTGACGCTCTGGTCCGCGCCGGCTATCGCATCCGCCTTCTCAAGCAAATGCAGGCGGCGCATTTGAAGCACTACAGCTTTTTGAGATTAGTCAAGTCAGACCTGTGGGGGCGGGCCATCCCCTGGACCCGCTTGCTGCGCTCTGGCCGGTCGCGGTTCGGGAATCTGAACACGAATCAGCAGGGAGTGGCAAGCGTCGCTCTTACCGCTGCGGCCTACCTGGGCGTTTGCGGGGCGTTCTTCCTGGCGTACTTTGGGTGGCTGCCGCTGGCCGCGCTCGCCGGTTTGGCGGGCGTAAACCGCCGTTTTCTTGCTTTCGGCGCCGCAAGACGCGGACTTGCCTTCTTGCCCGGTTCCTTTTTCATGCTGATCGTCCACTACACGATCTGTGGCGTTGGGTATGTCGCCGGTCATTTATCGCCGCTTTATCCGGCTGAGCGGAGCCCGATGGTTTCCTATCCCGCGCCGGATGGGTTTGCGCCTGACGAAGCCGCCACGCGCGAACACGGTAGCCACAAGCCGGTCTAGCAACCTTGAAGCTATCTCATAAACGGCGAAGGAAGGCGTCACGGCGAAAACGAGTGGCATGCTCACTTTAGCTACGCGCCAGACAAGCGCACGGCGCGGCGCTGGGAAGAGGACGAGAATCTGCCCATTCGGTGATTTGCTGTCCCAGGGTCTCGCTCCCGCTGTGCGGTGTGGATTCCGCCTTATCTGAGGCGGAATCCAAGGCGGAGGTAGTACGAACAGCCGATTCGTCTCCGAAACCGGTTTCGCTAAACTTCAAATAGTAGCCTCGTATCGTTGCTTCGTATGGAACGGTCATCCCGCGGGCGGGCCGCAACATCCCCCGCGCACCGATAACTTGGTCTTTTCAACCCAATCACCGGCCCCGGCGGTTGCCCGGATAACTGCTTCCCTTGACGGGATGCGGCCCCGGCGGTTGCCCGGATAACTGCTTCCCTTGACGGGATGCGTTTGGGAATATGAATTCATGAGCCGAACCAGAATCAGCCAAGCTCTCCTGGTACTGATGTTCTTGGTCTTCGTGGCCGGCGAGTACGTCTCTTTCCATGATGTTTACGGTATTCCATTTCTGCTCGCCGCAGCCGGCTCGGTGATCTTGGCCCGAAACTGGAAAGGATGGGTCATCGCCGCTGCATTCGTGGGCGTCGCCCTCTACTGGTCTAGCGCCGACCAGATCGGGTGTTCCTTTTGGTGGCGCTCGCGATACGTGGTCGACAAGGCCCTCGGGCGGCTGCCCTATGTGTCGTGGGATGACGTTCGCTACGCGGCGTTTGACAAAGGGCACTGCTTCTATCCGAAAGAGGAACACCGCTGGGTCGTCGACTCCATCAAGCTGCTGGATACGGAAATCATCGACGGGCACAAGTACCAGCAATTCAAAACCGAGCTGGGAAACTTCTGGATCTCCGAAGGAGAAGGAGAAGAGCGGAAGGAAGAAGGTGAAGCAGGACAGGAAGCCCTGGCGTGGCTGCTTTGGGAGGTAACTGTTTACGAGGCTTACCAAGGCCACGAAGACACGGTTCTGCCCGGAGATACCGTTGTTGACGCGGGAGCGCATGTGGGTGTTTACACGCGCTACGCCTTGAATCGGGGCGCGGCCAGGGTTGTCTCCATCGAGCCGGATCCCGCTAATATCCTGTGCTTCGAGCGGAACTTTGCCGGCAAAATCGCCTCCGGAAAGGTCATCCTCATCAAGGCCGGAGTTTGGAATGAAGAGTCGGATTTGGAGCTGCAGATCCACGACCACATCAGCTCGCGGGCGACGCTGTTCACCATGGACGGGATTGCTCGCTCCATCACCGTGCCGGTGAAGCCCCTCGACGACATCGTGGATGAGTTGCAGCTCGACCGGGTGGATTTCATCAAGATGGATATCGAGGGCGCCGAAAGACAAGCTCTGGAAGGCGCCCGGCGGACCATCCAACGCTTCCGCCCGCGGATGGCTATCTGCACCTACCACATGCACGACGACCCGGTTGCCGTGCCGGAAGTGACTTTGAAGATTCAGTCCGACTACCGCGTTCACGCCAAAGAATTGGACGTCAACTGGGAAGACACCCGTCCGAAGATTCTATTCTTCAACTAGCTGTTCTGTTGAGCCGCTGTTCCGTTGAGCAGTTGAGCAGTTGTTTCGTCGAACCGGCTTTCGTTCGTAAAGTGTGGAACTGCTTGCGCTCTCCACCTTTCGCTCAACGGCTCAACGGTTCAACCCCCGTGAATCGTGACCTTCTTGGCCATGAAGGTCCAAAACTTCGCTCCGCAAGCCATGATGACGGTAGCCCACAGGGCCTGAATCACGATCGCTTCGGCGATTTCCATGCCTTCCAGCTTGCCCAGATAGATCCGCAGCGGTGTGTAGGCGATGTGCTGAAACGGCAGGTACGCCAGAACCGTCTGGGCCGCCGGGGGAAACATCGTCATCGGCACCAGCAGTCCCGACAACAGTTCCTGTACGAAGAATTTGGCCCGCAGCAATCCCAGGATCGACTTCATCCTCACGGCGAAGCTGCCAATGACGAAATTCAGCGCCCCCGTCAAGAAAACGCTGCCGGCCAGCGACAACAAAAATAGCAGGAAGTGCCCCAAGCTGGCAGGCCCTCGCACGGGGAAAATGAGCGAAACCGCGATGGCCGCCGGCGCGGTCAGCATGACGAGCCGAAACCCCGCCTCGCCCAAAGCCCGGCCCAAATACATCGTCTGAATACTGACCGGCTTCAGCATCAAAAGAGCGATCTTGCCCTCCACGACATCCGCCGCCATGTTGTGGTCGATGTTGTTGAAGTAGACCGACCGGATCACCCAGCCCACTGCGACGTAGGTGACCATCTCCTCGAAGGTGAAGCCCCGGGCGAAGTCCGGGTCGGTCGCGTACAGCGCTTTCCAAATATAGTAATAGACCGTGACGTTGATCAGATAAGTGACGATCCCGGTGTAGTAGCGCAGCCGAAACGCGAGAATATTGACGAAGCCCAGCCGGGAATACTCCAGGTAGTTCCTCATGCGGCGGGGAAGAGCGGCAGCGGTCATTCGATCTTGCGGTTCGGGTCTTGTGATTCAGGCTATATCCGGCGGTGGGGTTGTTCAAACACGTGAATCTTCCAATTCAGGAATCGAACGGCCCGTGTAGACGCGCTTGACGATTTTCTCGATCGACTCTTCTTCGATGAAGATGTCGCGCACATCCACCGCGGCGACTACCCGCCGGATCACCTCTCCCGCGGTGCGCTCCCCGCGGTCAAAAAGCGCCCTGTAAGTCAGTTCGTCGATTCGCTCCATCTCGACATTCGGCAGCGGCAAAGCCTCCAGGACCGCCCCTTGCTGGCGGTCCTTCAGCTCAAAACGGATCTGGTTCCGCCGCCACAACATTTTCTTGAGCTCCTCGAGCGGCCCGTCGAAGAGAATGCGGCCCTGATCGATGATCATCAGCCTGCGGCAAAGCTCCTCGATGTCGGACAGGTCGTGCGTTGTCAGCAAAACGGTCGTGCCGAAATCATGATTCACTTCTTTGAGAAACGCCCGGATGTTCTCCTTCGCCAGCAAGTCCAGACCGATCGTAGGCTCGTCGAGAAACAACAAAGGAGGATTGTGCAGCAGCGCCGCCGCCATGTCGCAGCGCATCCGCTCACCGAGGCTCAGCTTGCGGACCGGCTGGTGAAGGTAGCGGTTGATCTCTAGAATTTCGTCAAAACGAGCCATGCGGGCCTGGTAGTCGGCGTCGCTGACTTCGTAGATCTGCTTCAGAAGACGGAAGGACTCGACCACCGCGATGTCCCACCAAAGCTGCGTGCGTTGCCCAAACACGGCGCCGATCGTCCGCGTATAGGCCATCCGTTCCCGGTAGGGAACGAAGCCGTTGGCTGACACCGAGCCCTCGGTCGGAACAAGTATTCCGCTGAGCATCTTGACCGACGTCGACTTCCCCGCGCCATTGGGCCCAATGCAGCCCACCATTTCACCCGGTTCGATCTTGAAGGAGACGGAATCGACAGCCCGCAGCGTGACGTATTCGCGGGAGAAAAGGTCGCGGACCGCGCCCCAAAGTCCTTCTTTGCGCTTGAACGTGCGGAATTCTTTGACGAGGTCGACCGCTTCGACGCGACCTAGCATGAACGGCCACCATTCTATCACGGGGCAGGGAAACTTTATTCGATGCTCGATGAGCGGGGCAATGTGCCGCGGGCGTTACACTATAACCCGTCGATATGAATCAACCAGAGCGCTTCGGGTCGCGGACCGGCATGATGCTGGCCATGCTGGGCATGGCCGTCGGTACGGGGAATATCTGGCGATTCCCCCGCATTGCCGCCAAGAACGGCGGGGGCGAGTTTCTCGTTGCCTGGGTCGTCTTTCTGCTGCTGTGGTCCATTCCCCTGATCCTGCTCGAGTTCGGGATGGGGCGCAAAACGCGCTCGGGGCCAATCAAGGCGTTCATGGAAATCATGGGGCCGCGCTGGGCCTGGATGGGAGCGTTCATTGTCTGGATCGCGACAGCGATCATGTTCTATTACTCCGTCGTGGCCGGCTGGACTCTGCGGTACACGATCGCTTCTTTGGCGGGAGAGGTGCCCGGGGACTCGCCAGGCGCATTCTGGCTGGAGTTTACCGGGTCCGCTTGGCCGGTTGTTACCCACGGAGTGATGATCGGGCTCGCCGTGCTGGTGGTCGCGCGGGGCGTGAACGCGATCGAAAAGATCACGCTGATCTTGGTACCGAGCCTCATTGTTTTAGTGCTGATCCTGACGGGCCGGGCACTGATGCTTCCCGGCGCCTCGGAGGGGCTTTCCTACCTGTTCACCGTCGATGCCTCCCGCCTCGCCGACGCAAGAATCTGGATCGAAGCGCTGGTGCAGAACGCCTGGGACACTGGCGCCGGCTGGGGGCTGGTGCTTTGCTATGCCGCTTACCTGAGGGAACGCGAGGACACCGCCCTCAACGCCTTTATCCTGCCGGCGGCGAACAATTGCATTTCACTGCTGGCCGGCATCATGGTGTTCTGCACGGTCTTCTCGGTCGTTCCCCAGTTGATGGAGAGTGCCGCCGTCAATCCAGCGGCGCTCAAAGGCCTCGGCGGGTTGCAAGAGGCCGTTGCCTCCAACCGGCCATTCTCCGCGGACCTGCTCCAGGAGACAATATTCTCGGAGGGCAATACCGGCATCACTTTCATCTGGATGCCTCAACTGTTCAAGACCATGAAGTTCGGCTCCTTCTTCATGGTGCTCTTTTTCACGGCGCTGAGCTTCGCGGCCTTCACGAGCCTGATCGCCATGGTCGAAGTCGCCACGCGGGCGCTGGTGGACGCCGGCGTCGCGCGAACCCGCGCAATCAAGATCGTGGGCGTTGCCGGGTTTTTGCTGGGTGTGCCCTCCGCGCTCTGGATGAGGGTCCTCGACAACCAGGACTGGGTGTGGGGCGTGGCGCTGGTGCTATCCGGGCTGTTTTTCGCGGTCGCGGTCATGGTCCACGGCATCAAGCGTTTTCGCCAGAGGCACCTGAATCATGAGGACTCCGATATTACCGTCGGGCGCTGGTGGGACTGGGTGATCGGGCTCCTCGTGCCGGCGCAAGCCGTCATCTTGCTGGGCTGGTTTCTCTACCAGTCATGGCGCGACGACCCGGCCGGCTGGTTCAAGCCATTTGATCCCGAAAATGTTTTTAATGTAGGCACGGTGCTGTTCCAGTTCGCTGTCGTGCTAGCAGTTTTGATCTTCGCCAACAAAGCAATCGTAGCCAGAGTCGCCAAAGCCGGCAGGTAGCGATTCGCCCTGATCTGATTCGCGGGTACGGGGCCGGATTTTCGCTGATTGCGGGAAAGTGGCCCGTTCGCGGCGGCTGCCGTGGTTTTCGAGGCACTATGCACGTTAAAGCTCGACTCTGGGTGGTTGGCATGAATTCGGGGGGGGGCGTGTAAGTCACTTTCTTTCAATGATTTGTAGGTACCAATTGCAGTTTTTTACAGAAAATGTAAGGGTTTCGGCGATTTTTGCTTCTCGGAGACAGTTGTGGGGCACGGGTGGGGTCCCTTGAGAGTCCTCGAGGGTTCGGTATTTTCGCCATTGTTCGGCTCGCTGGCGGAGCTTCGGTCATTTGCCCGCGTCATTGAGTCCGGCGCTGCATTTGCCACTCGTTTTTTGTGAGAGGGCCCTCTTGCTCCCGTTGATGGAACCTCGACAGCCGCCCTCAAAAGGAGCGCAAAAACGGCTGCGAGCGGACGGTCTTCCGCCTAGCAGTTTGGCTGGACGGACGAGGGCGCCGACACTCGTGCCGGCGCTATGGTGGGCCTGGAGGCCCAACACGGCACGGCGGAGCCGCGCGCCACGTCGGGCTGGCGCGGCCCCAATTGGAGCTTGCGCCAGCGGTGCGTCCTTGCTTGGACCGGCAAGAATGCCGGACCCTGCTGAGCCGAAGCCATCCGCGGGGGATGACCACAATGCGGAGAGCAACGCGAAACTGTCTCGGCCGAGAAACGGTCGTGTTGGTCCGGTGATCTATGTCCTCACCAGTTTCTTCCAGCCTTAGCTTAGCAAGCCGCATGCCGGTTCTTGGCCCGATTGGGGAGCGTGCCTCGCTGTAAGTGTCTGAAAAAATGGGTTGTAAGTTTTTTTTGTTCTTACGTGACCGACCGTTCTGGTTTGGGGAGATTCTGCGGTTTTGTAGCGAGCCGCGGTCCGTGTTCTGGGTGTTCTGGGGAACCAGTCCACAGGGTTATCAGTTAGTGATAACATTGACAAGTGAGTGAGGAAGAAGACCGTGACCCTAGTCTGGATACCCTTCTGGATCTCGACGGCCAGGTGCTGGTGGTCGATCCGGTTGGGAAACACTGGGTGAAATTCATCGCCAGGCGGGTTCCGCCGGCGCCTGAACGGCCTCACGGCCTGCGTTACTCGCTCACTCTGCATGACGATGCGGGCGCGCGTCTTGTTGGGTTCGACAACGCCCACGTCGTACAGCCGGCGTCTGGGCCGGGCGGGGGCAGGCGCAGCCGACGTGACCACAAGCACCGTTTCCGCACCGTGCGGCCATATGACTACAAAGACGCCGCCACCTTGCTTGCGGATTTTTGGACTGAGGTGGACGCGGTGCTAAAGGAAAGAGGAGTGATCCCGTGAAGACCCTGAAAGTAGGTATCGCCGGCTACGACCAGATGAAGGCCCGCACCATGGCCGTCGCGCGTGGCGAGCACAAGCCCGGCAGAGCCGAACCCAAGGTCTGGTTTACCTCCATGGAAAGCTTTGCTCGTGTTCTCTCTGACAGAAACCGTGCACTTCTCCATCTCATTGCCCAATCAGAGCCAACTTCGCTTGCCGAACTTGCCGCTTTATCGGGCCGTGCCAAGTCCAATCTTTCGCGCACGCTCAAAACCTTGGAACGCTACGGCTTGGTCCGGCTCAACAAAGGAGAGCGCGGCCGGATCATCCCCCGCGTTCCCTACACCGACATTGTGCTGGACGTGCCCATCGCGGCTCAGACAGACGAGCTTTTCAAAGCAGTCTAGGAGGACGGAGGGCTACGTGCGCATAGGAGTTCGAGGTTCGAGGGACAGTCACCTTAATCGGGCCGGCGGGGAGCAAATCCCCGCGGAATCGTAAGCTGTCTCACCTTCAAACCGCCCAACCGTAGTCGATCTCACGCTGCTGCACTAAATCACTCCCGAGAACGCGGTTAAGGTGACTGTCCTCGAACCCTCGTTTCCGAACTCCGACGGTTGCGAGCAGACAGCGTTGGAAGCGAAGTCACACAGGACTCCGCACTCGACAATAAGGAAGTCAGGGAGATTATGAACGCCCTCAGACTCCACCCACGCTTGGACGCGCGACGTGAGCGTATCCTGGGCCGCTACATCGATGATATGCGCGCCACCATCACCGAGGTAGCTCGCTTGCTTTCGCGCCCCGGTAAAGCAGTTTACGTGGTTGGAGAAAACACGATTCGCGGGACATACATCCGAACATCGGCTATCGTTTCGAAGCTGGCTGAGTTGGCAGGCCTGGCGCTGAAGGAGCGCCGGACCCGCACTCTGCCGGCGAATCGCCGCTATATGCCTCCGCCATCTCATAGATACAGCGTCGGGACGATGGATGCGCGGATGCGCCGCGAAGTGGTGCTGACATTCGCCACATGAAGGGCTACGAACCGCAATCCAGCGCTACGTCGATCGACAACCTATTTGGTTTCAACACTTTCAAGGGGTTCGCCGTACCCCCAAATGTCAGACTGGTCGATGGGGCCTCTCGTGACGTGGCGCCCTCAAACCGAATGGATCTGATCCAGCTCTTGCTTGGGAGGGGTATAGCCGCTGTTTGCCTTCAGCGTTTTGATCGACTCGGCGATCTGTTTGGAGAGTGACTCGTTCCGGAGCACGTAGAGCGTTTCCTGCTCGCGGTCCCAGTCGTCTGCATCAACGACGACGAAGGCCTTCCCGTCTTCGCGAGTGACGCGCACGGGCGAGCGGTCGCCAAGAACCGGTTCCAGGGTCTCTCGGGGATTGGAAAAGAATCTTTCCGCCTTGATTTCCCTCATGATGGTAAATGAAGCCTCTTTTTATTGTACGACGGTGGTCATCGTGGCACACGGGCTATTATTCAGGCGCCGCTTCGCGGCTGGGCAATTAGACGAGGAATCAAGTTGGCCGTTTCGGCCTCAGAAAGAGAAAAAAGCTCTCGCTCAGATTCTGGGCGGGTGGGACGACGGTTTTGGTCGAGGAAAGCCCGTTGAAACGGGCCGTGCCGGGCGCGCGGCGTGCGCGACCGGCCGTAAAACGACCGGTCTAGCAACAGCTAGCCGCGTGAACGCGGCTCGCGCTTGATTGCCATTTGGGCTGTAACAAGGGGAATCATCGCTTGCTGATCATCAACGCAAACGAAATTCGTCAAGCGCTGCCGATGGCGGCCGCCATCGCAGCCATGAGGGAGGCCTTCGCCGCACTCACCCAGGGAACAGCGCAAGTGCCCCCGCGCATCACCCTCGATCCGCCGGGCGGCGGGACCACGCTGGTGATGCCGGCTCTGCTGGACACCGGCGAAGCGCGCGCGCTCGCCGTCAAAACCGTCTCGGTGTTTCCGGGCAATCGCGCCAAGAACCTGCCCTTGATTCACGCGGCCGTGCTGCTGATCGACGCCGAAACAGGGAAGGTCGATGCGCTGCTCGAGGGTGGCGCGCTTACCGCGATCCGCACCGGAGCCGCCTCCGGGCTGGCAACCGAGCTGCTTGCCAAACAGGAAAGCCGCGTGGCCGCGATCTTCGGCAGCGGCAACCAAGCCCGCACGCAACTCGAGGCCGTTTGCACCGTGCGGCCGATCAAGAAAGTGCGGGTTTGCAGCCCCACACCCGGCAACGCCGAAGCCTTCGCGGAACAAGTCGCCGGCCGGGGATGGGCGCCGCCCGAGGTAAGCTGCACCAGAGATCCGCGCGAAGCCGTCGCCGATGCCGACATCATCTGCACCGCGACCACTTCTCCGGATCCTGTCTTTGACGATCAGGATCTCAAGCCGGGCGTACACATCAACGCCGTCGGTTCCTTCCAGCCCCACATTCGCGAAGTACCCGGAGAAACCGTGGCGCGGTCACGAATCTTCGTCGACAGCCGCGAAGCAGCCCTGGAAGAAGCCGGCGACATCCTCCAGCCGATCGCCGCCGGCCTGATCCAAGCGGACGACATTCTGGCCGAGATCGGTGAACTGGTTCTTGGGCAAGCCGCCGGGCGCACCTCCGACGATCAGATCACGTTCTTCAAGTCCGTGGGAGTGGCCGTGCAGGACGCCGCCGCCGCCCGGGTCGTGCTCGAAAGCGCGCGCCGCATGGGCCTCGGCCAGACAGTCGACATGTAAGCGGCGACGAAATTTTACGGAAAGCAGCAGCAGAGCCCCAGACGGAAGCCTGGGGTCAAGCGCAGTCAAGCCCCCAAATGCAACACCTTGGTCCGCTGATCATTCAAGGCCGCACCCGCAGGTCCGCCCGGCCGGGATCGTACTCCGGGTTGGGAGCCGGCATCTTCGCTCCCACCGATTTGCGCCAGGCGTCCAGCAGTCCCCTCAACTCCTTCACCTTGTCCGGCATGGCCTCGGCGAGATTGTTCGTCTCCCCGATGTCGTCGGTGAGATTGTAAAGCTCCAGACTGTCGTCGTCGTAAAACTCGATCAGCTTGAGGTCGCCCTGGCGCACCGCTCCTCCCGGCCGGCCGAGCTGGTTGCTGTAGTGAGGATAGTGCCAGTAAAGCTCGCGCGCGGCGAGGGAGCCCTGTTGCTTCAGCAACGGCTCGAGGTTCACGCCGTCCAGCTCGATCGAAGTGATACGCGATTCCCAGGCGCCGGCCATTCCCAGCATGGTCGGGAAAAAGTCAACGCTATTTACGGGAACATCGGACGTGCTGCCCGGCGCGGTGACCCCCGGCCACTTGATGATCAACGGCTCGCGAATGCCGCCCTCATAGAGGTGGCCCTTGCCGTTGCGAAGCGGGGCATTCGACGTGACGGGCTCGTTCTTCCACTCAGGAGAGTTCAGGCCACCGTTGTCGGACATGAAGAAGATGATCGTGTTGCCGGCGATTCCAAGTTCATCGAGCTTGTCCGTCAAACGGCCGATGTTTTCATCCACGCTGTAGATCATCCCGGCGTAGATGGGGTTGTGCTGGTCTTGGCCGGGAACCAGGCCTGGGGTGAGCTTGGCTTCGAACTTCTTGACATGTTCTTCTTTCGCCTCGATCGGAATGTGAACAGCGTAGAACGGCAGATAAAGAAAGAACGGCTTGTCCTGATTGCCTTCAATAAACTCCAAGGCATGATCGGTCAAGTGATCGGGCAAGTATTCACCCTCTTCGGCTTCCACGGGCGGATTTCCCGTCCATTGGGGGAAGAAGAAGCTGCGCGGCATGCCGCTGCGCGTTCCCGCGTAGTTGTAATCGAACCCCTGATCCTGGGGCAGGAAGCCTTCGTTGCCGAGGTGCCATTTGCCGATATGCCCGGTGGCGTACCCGGCGCCTCGCAGCGCTTCGGCGATCGTCACTTCTTCCAGCGGCAGTTGATATTCGTTCTTCGGAGGAATCACGGCGGAGTAGGGCAGCCGGTGGTCGCCCCGGATATAATTCGTGATCCCTTGGCGCACCGGATAGCGCCCGGTCATGATGCTGGCCCGGGTCGGCGAGCACACCGGGCAAGCCGCGTAAGCGTTGGTGAACTTCATCCCCTGAGAAGCCAAGCGGTCGATATTCGGGGTCTCGTAGAGCTTGCTCCCGAAGGAGCCCACGTCCGCCCATCCGAGGTCGTCGACGAGGATGAAAAGAATGTTCGGTTGGGCAGCCTCGGGCTGCGACACGGGCCCGCTCGAGCACGCCAGGAACACGGCACTGCAGACAGCCAGCAGGCCATAGGCAAAAAATTGCGGCAAACGGCGCCGACTGGACTGAAACATCTCGTCCCCCTTTTCGGTTTCCCGTGCTTGAACGACTGGAAGCACGACCGTAGGGAGATTGTAGCCTACTGCATCCCGCGACATAACGCGGCGCATCAAAATGCAGGGAGCGGCAATATGCCGGTCCCAAGCGTATCTTTCACGACCCGCGCCGCGCCCGAGCCAGTGGTCATGTCTATCGGTGGATGGAAAACACGCAGCGCCTTTGATAGGTACAATATTGTCAGTGAACGTGATCTTAATAACGTAGCGGCAAAACTGGAGCGGTACTTGGCTGAAGTTGAATCGGCCCGCGACAAGGCCGGAAGGGTCTGGCGCCGAATCCAGTGCTCGTAAGTTATTGAATTAAAATGCGCAAGTGGCGGAATTGGCAGACGCGCTAGGTTCAGGTCCTAGTCCGGTTCACTCCGGGTGGAGGTTCAAGTCCTCTCTTGCGCACCACCTTCTCAGGCATATCAAGAGCCCAGCTTGAACAAAAAGGCTAGCATGCCAGCACGTGCCTTCCGCTCATTCTTGTTCGCCGGCGTCCTGTTTGGCTTCAGCGCGGGAACGGTTCTGGCCGCCGACATATCGCCAACCACAATACTGGAGTTGCGCTGTCTGGCGTGTCACGGGCCAACGACCCAGATGGGCGGGCTCAATCTCTCGACGCGGGAGGGAGCGCTGCGGGGGGGCGGACGCGGGCCGGCGCTCATCCCAGGTGATCCCGAGAAGAGTCTGCTGCTGACCCGGTTGATCAAGGACGAGATGCCGCCGGGGGCGCCGTTACCGGCCGCCCAGAAGGATGCGCTTCGAGCCTGGATCGCAGAGGGTGCGCGCTGGTCGGGACAGATTTCCGCAAACCGCGCGGGCCGCGACTGGTGGTCGCTACAACCGCTGCGCGAGGCGCCGTCGCCCGAGGTCTCGGGGATTCCGAAGGAGTGGCGAACCTCCCTGGTCGATCGTTGGGTGTATTCGAAGCTCGGGGAGGGCGCTTTGCGGCCCGCCCCGTCCGCTGACAAGCGCACGCTGATCCGGCGTGTCAGCTTTGACCTGCTGGGTCTTCCGCCCAATCCGGATGAAGTGGAAGCTTTCGTCCGCGACGAGCGCCCCGACGCGTACGAGAAGCTGGTGGATCGTCTGCTCGCCTCGCCTCATTACGGCGAACGCTGGGCGCGCCATTGGCTCGACATCGTTCGCTTCGCCGAAAGTGAGGGCTTTGAACGCGACCTGGTACGCGAACACGCCTGGCCCTACCGGGACTACGTGATTCGGAGTTTCAACAGCGACAAGTCCTACCTCACGTTCGCGCGCGAACAGCTGGCCGGCGACGTTCTCGAAGCAGTCACTCGTGACGGCATCATCGCAACCAGCCTGCTGACGCTCGGGCCGACGGACGCGGTCGGCTTGACATCGGCTGTCCCGGCGCAACGAGCGGGCGTCCGCGAGGAGCAACTCGAAGAGCTGGTGGGCGTGGTCAGCCAGACCTTCCTGGGTCTGACGGTCAACTGCGCACGCTGCCACGACCACAAGTTCGACCCGATTTCGCAGAAAGAGTATTACCAAATGAAGGCGGCGTTCCAAGCCGTCTGGCAGCCGACCTGGCCGGATCCGTCGTTTGCGCTCGACGAGTTGTTTCCGCATGGACGCCCGGTGCTGACACCTCGGGAGCAGCGCCGCCGGGATTTGCGGATCGCCGCGCTGGAGGACCGTATCGCGGCGATCGAGGCGGAGTTGGGCGAACGATATCGCCGCGTCAGGCCGCCGGACGCCTTCAGTGATGATGGCGCCGATGTCCCCAGGCCGCTGGCCCGATGGACCTTCGATGTCGACGGCCGGGAGGATTTCTCCTCCCTGCACGCGCGGTTCGTCGGCGGGATCGAAGCCGCCGAGGGATATTTGCGGCAGCGCGCGGACGACAAACCCGAGGCGGCGGAAAACCAGATGCCAGGCCGCCAAAAGTTGGTTGCCGTCAGCGCCCCGATCATGACTGAGATCCGGGCGAAGACTCTGGAAGCGTGGATACGGATCCGCGAGTTGCCGGAAAAGGCGGCGAGCGTGATGGAGATCCGCGGCCAGAGCGGTTATCGCGGGGCCTCAGTCGACGGAATCCAATTCGTCGGCGGCGAAGGCAAGCAATGGGAGAGCTATTCGATTGGCCGATTCCGGTCCGAAAATGTGGGCGGTCCCCCGGAAGCGGTGCAACCGGGGGAGACGATTCAGCTTGCAATCGCGTACTCGGCGGATGGGACGATCACGCTCTTTCGAAACGGCAAGAACTACGGTTCGCCGTACAAGCCGAATGCCGACACAGCCGCCGGCCGATTACAGGTCTACCGTCCCGGCGACACGCGGGTGCGTTTCCCGCTAACCGAGCATTTGGAGATCGCCGAAGCCCGGCTTTACGATTCCGCCCTGAGCGTAGCCGAGGTCGCGGCCTCGTTCGAGGCTGGAGTTCGAAATTCCTCGGCCGCGGAACTGCTCGCGGCGATGGACGCCGGGGCGCGGACCGAGGTGATCTCTCTCAAGACCGAGCTCACTAGGCTCGAGAGCGACCTGCGGGCCGTTCCGGCGCCGACGCTCGCCTACAGCGCCGTGGTTCATCCGCTCGAGCCGGCCTACGTCTTGATCAGGGGCAACGTCAACCAGAAAGGAGAGGAGGTGACGCCTGGCGGATTGTCGTGTATTCAAGGACTGCGTCCGGAATTCGATCTCTCCCCAGACGCCGGCGATGCCGAGCGCCGCAAGGCCATGGCCGAGTGGATTGCCAATCCCGACAATCCTCTCTTCTCGCGCGTGATTGTCAACCGCTTATGGCAACATCACTTCGGCGCCGGATTGGTCGCCAGCCCGAGCGATTTCGGTTACAACGGCGGCCGTCCCAGTCATCCTGAGTTGCTCGACGCTCTGGCCGCCGAGCTCATCCGGCGGGGATGGAGCCTCAAGCAGCTCCACAAGCTCATCTTGATGTCGCGGACCTACCGCCAATCCTCTCGTTTTGACGCGTCCGCCGCCCGCGCCGATTCCGGCAACCGGCTGTTGTGGCGGTTCCAACCGAGGCGATTGACGGGCGAGGAGGTGCGCGATTCGATGCTCGCGGTGAGCGGGAGTCTCAATCGAGAAATGTACGGTCCCAGCTTCCGGCCTTTCAAGCTCAGCAGGAAGGCCGCGTTGCAAATCTACGAGTTGTTTGAGCGCGACGCGGCCGAATACAACCGCCGCACCATCTACCGCATGAACGTCAACACAGGCGGGCATCCGATGCTCGAAGCGCTCGACTGCCCGTTGCCCGCGGTCAAGACGCCGAAACGCCCTTCGACGACCACGCCGTTACAGGCGCTGAGCCTGATGAACAACGAGTTCGTGCAGCTACGGGTGACGGCCTTCGCCGAGCGCCTGGGCCGCGAAGCGCCCGGTGTCGACGCTCAGATCGAGCGGGCCTTCCTGCTGGCCTTCGGCCGCCCGCCGGACGAGGAAGAGATCGCCTCGAGCCGGGCGGTCGTCAAGCGGCACGGTTTGGCCGCGCTTTGTTGGGGTATATTCAACACAAGCGAGTTCATCTATGTCCAGTGACTGGTCAAGGCGGCGGTTGTTGCTCGATGCCGGCTGCGGCCTCGGCTGGCTTGCGTTGTCGTCGTTGCTCGAAACCGAGGCAGGCCGCGCGGCAGAGCTCAATCAACCGGGGGGGCTCGCGCCGCACTTCGCCCCCCGCGCCAAGCGAGTGATCCAAGTCTTTTGCGTCGGCGGGATGAGCCACCTCGATACGTTCGACTTCAAGCCCGAGCTGCAGAAACGGGACAGCCAACCCTACTCAATGGAAACCTTCTTCGGGCAAGGCGGCAATCTCTTCGCTTGCCCCTGGGAGTTCGAACAACGCGGCCAGAGCGGCATTTGGGTCAGCGGACTGCTGCCGCACATGGCCATGCAGGTTGACAAAATGACCGTCATCCGCAGCATGGTCGCCAAGAGCGCGAACCACATGCCGGCAATCGCTCAGATGAATACGGGGTTCTTCCTCACCGGCTTCCCGTCGATGGGAGCGTGGGTAACCTACGCCCTCGGATCGGAGAACGAGAATCTTCCTTCTTTCGTCGTACTGCCCGATGCCGGCGTCCATCCCTGGGGCGGATCGGTGCAGTGGTCCAACGGGTTTCTGCCTGCGTCGGTGCAGGGGACGGCGTTTCGCAATCAGGGTGATGGCGATTCGGTTCCCGACCTGTCGCCGCCGCGAGGGGTGACCGAGCAGGCTCGAGCCGGCGCAATGAGCTGGCTGCAACAGATGAACCGGAAATACGCCGAATCGCATCCGGGGGACTCAGCCTTGGAGGCACGTCTGCGTAGCTACGAAGTCGCCGCTCAAATGCAGCTCAGCGTTCCCGATATCACGAACCTCGACCAAGAAACCGATGCGACCCGCCGCCTTTATGGGTACGAGCGGAAGGAGACCGCGCACATGGCAAAGAATTGCCTGTTGGCGCGGCGACTGATCGAACGCGGCGTTCGGTACGTGCAGGTGTACCATGGCGGCTCCGGCAAGAGCTGGGATGCGCATGGCAACCTCATCTCGAACCACGAGAAAATGGCCGGGGAGTATGACCAGCCGGTCGCCGCCCTAATCGCCGACCTCGACAGCCGCGGCCTGCTCCAAGACACGCTTGTCATGGGCGTCACCGAGTTCGGCCGCACTCCGATATCCCAGGGTAGAGGAAAAACCGCCGGCCGTGACCATCATCCGCAATGCTTCACGTGCTGGATGGCCGGAGGCGGGCTGAAACCCGGCCTAACCTACGGCGCCTCCGACGAACTGGGCCGTGAGCCGGCCGAGAACCCGGTGACAATCTATGATCTGCACGCGACGGCGCTGCACTTGCTGGGCCTCGACCACGAGAGACTGACCTTCTATCACAACGGCATCCAGCGGCGGCTGACGGACGTCCACGGTCGAGTCGTGGAGTCTTTGTTGGGCTGAGAACCGTCAACCATCGCGGTCACTTGGGCGAGCGAAACACATTCGCTCCATCAGGCGCCTCCCCAAGCGGAGCGCAATGAACAAAAACGCCCTCGACCTGCTCGTAGTAGGTGGACCGTAAGTTTCTAGAAGTGCCGTAGCCAAGGTAGGGTGGCTCGGCCGCACGCACGGGGGGCAGAACGGCGGTCGTGTCTGAAGCCGAATGAGTTGAGGCACCTTCGCTGGACGGGAGGCGGCCTTCTCGGTCCTGACCCTTGAAATAGAACTAACTTCTTTAGTTGGAGGGTGGTAGGAGCAAACAGCCACTGATTCTTGGTGGTTGGGGGATTTACCGACAGTAATCCGCGAACGGGCTCTATGTAGTTCTTTTTGGGGGGCTTAGTGGAGTGAGCCCCAGAAGTGAGACACGATAAAGTGGGACAGAATTCAGCGGGCGGCGTTCGAAGCATCGTTGCCGGCATACGAACAGCTCAGAAATCCGAGCTTTGAGTTTTCCGAGGCATGAGACAATCTATCGAGACATCGCTTGCACCCGGAGCGGGACACATGTCCCGCCCCGAGGCTCATCGTCTCGATGAGTTGTCGGCCGGGTATTCCTTGGCGGGTTGCTCTCCAGCAGCGCCTGCCTCCGCTTTCCCGGCTGTTTCAGAGTTTGCAATAGTGTCGCTCGAAAGTCTACAATCTTTCAGCGAACGGTTACTGTCTCACTTTGTTGCTGTCTCAGCCTAGGGGTGCATACCATAGGGCTGCTCGTGGTCGCGGAACTCTTCGTACCGGATTCGTTTCCTCGGCGCACGCAACCCAAGCTACGGGGCTCTGACTTTTACTGCGGTGGGACTGTCTCCCACCGAACATGCCAGCTTTCACTGGAGTTGCAGGCGCGCAGGCTCTCCTGAAGCAGTTCCGCACGCGCCACGTCAAAGTCAAATAGAATACGGAACTGGAGGTTCGCATGCTCCATTGCCTTCCACACATATCTTGGATCTCGTTTTTAGCCTTGGGGAGCGTTACTTGGCTTCTGGCCGCCGCGTCCCCAAACGCCGGGACGGAGCTGATTTCTCGTGCCCCAGCCGGGCAGGCCAAAGAGCCGCGCGCCCTGCGAAGCTTCGGCACGCCAGCAGTGCCGGCGCTCGAGGACCGGCTCCGGCGCCCCCTGGCAATGGCGCCCGAGCAAGTCAGGCTCGGGCGGATCCGGCTCAGAAGCTACAACGGCAAGCTCCCTCCCTACTTCGAAGCGAACCGCGGACAAACCGACTCGCAGGTGCAATTCCTCTCGCGAGGCGACCGGCACGCCTGGTTTTTCTCGACGGACCAGGTGGTCGTCGCCATCTTCGGCGGCGAGGGACAACGAGCCCACATGCGCATGGAGATGGCGGGCGCCAACTCAAACGTCAAGCCAATCGGGCTGGAAGCGCTTCCAAGCAAAAGCAATTATTTCATCGGCAACGATGCGGTTCGCTGGCAAACCGGCGTTCCCCATTACGCCAAACTTCTGTACGAAGACATCTATCCGGGAATCGATCTGCTCTATTATTGGAGCGCCGGCGGAAACCTGGAGTATGACTTCGTGGTGCAGCCCGGCGCCGACCCGGGTGCCGTCCAGCTAAGGTTTGAGGGCCCAGACCAGCTTGAGATCAGCGAGTCGGGTGACTTGATTATCGGCCTGGGCACAACGCGGGTTTATCACAGAAGGCCGGTCATCTACCAAGAAATCGACGGCGATCGGCGCCCGGTTTCGGGAGCCTACCGGATCGAGGGGCGAAACCGTGTCGGCTTCCAGCTAGCGGCCTACGACCGGGGACGGCCGCTAGTGATCGACCCGGTTCTTGAATACTCCACGTTTGTCGGCGGCAGCGATCGTGACCGGGAGGCAAGTATCGCCGCTGATACAGATGGGAATGTCTATCTCACGGCCGGGGTCCGCTCAGGAGACTTTCCCACTACCATGGGAGCTTTTGACGAAACTAATGACAGCGCCGGCGAGGAGACGAGCACGGCCATATTCAAGTTGGGGCCGGATGGGACGACCCTGCTCTTTTCCACCTTCCTGGGCGGCAGCGCGGCGGACGTTCCTCGTGCCCACGGTAATCAAATCGCGCTGGACAACTCGGGCAACATCTACGTATCCGGACACACGATGTCTCCCGACTTTCCCACCACCGCCGGGGCATTCGACGAAACGCACAACGGCGAGTTCGACCTGTTCCTCTCCGTGTTTGATCCGGCGGGCTCGGCGCTGCTCTATTCCACCTATTTGGGCGGCGCGGCTCGCGACAATCGGCCTTGCCTTGCCGTTGACGACGCAGGCGACGTCTATTTGGCGGGCATCACGCAATCTCCCGGGATACCCACGACCCCGGGCGCATTCGACGCCACATATAACGGTGGCATCGACGTATACATCGCCAAGCTCAGACCGGCGGGCAACGGTGCGGCCGACCTGCTCTACGCCACTTTCCTGGGCGGCGAAAGCGACGACAACTCCCCTTCGATGACGATCGACGATGCCGGTATCGTCTACATCGTCGGCGAGACCGAGTCGGCGGATTTCCCGGCCACACCTGGCGCCTTCGACACCACCCATAACGGCGGCGCGACACGGGGGGACGACCCGGGAGACGATTTGTTCGTCGTCAAGTTCGATCCGAATCCGGCCGGCGGCGGAACAGAGGACCTGCTCTATTCAACATTCTTCGGAGGCAGCTCGGAAGATGACTACGCGGCTTTCGCTCCCGGCATCGCCGTCGGCCAGCAGGGGGACATCTACTTTACCGGCGAGACGATTTCACGGCCCACTGGCGACCGCGGCGACTATCCGCTCACACGCGATGCCATCGACTCGACTCTTAACTTGGAGCTTCGAGACACTTTTCGGCTCGACAAAGTCGTCATCGCAAGGCTCAGGCCCAACGGACAAGGGCCGCGCGACCTCATCTACTCCAGCTTCTGGGGAGGCATGGGTGAGAACGAGTTGGGCGCGCTCGCCCTCGACGAAAACGGGTTCCTGTATATTTCGGGCATCACGGACGCGACCGACTTCCCCACAATGGACCCCGTACAGGCTGAGAACGCAGGTGGCAGGCGTGACGGATTCGTCTCGGTGTTTACACAGGGCGGCCGGCGGCTGCTATTTTCCACCTACCTCGGGGGCGGCGGCGAGGAGCGCCACATCAACGTGCTGCCTCACCCGACGGGCATCTTCGTGGCCGGCCACACAGACTCGGCGAACTTCCCCACCACCACGGGCGCCTACGACACAACGCAGAACGGCGAGCGGGACGTCTTCGTCAGCAAGATTACGGACTTGGATTTCCTGCCGGAGCCTATCGGGCCGGTAACGACCGTTTCCGCCGCCAGCTTTCTCGGCCCGCTGGCCGCCGAGTCCATTGCCAGCGCTTTTGGCCCGCGATTGGCACCGCGCACAGAGCTGGCTCCCGGTGTCCCGCTGCCCACGGTACTGGCGGACACCTCGGTCCAAATCGTCGACAGCGAGGGAAAAGAATCGCTCGCCCAGCTCTTCTTTGTCGCCAGCCTCCAGATCAACTTATTTATCCCCGCCGGGGTGGCCCCCGGGCCGGCCACGGTGAACGTGATCGTCGGCGGCGAAGTCGTGGCCACGGGTGACGTCGACATCCAGCGTGTCGCGCCAGGACTGTTTTTCGTTGGCGAGCAGCGCATCGCGGCTGCCTTCTTTCTGCGCGTGAACCCGGACAGCTCGCGCGAGCAACGGGAGGTCTTCACCAGCAACCCGATCGCACCGCGCACGATTGACCTGGGCCCGGAAGGCACGCAAGTTTTCCTGCTGCTGTTCGGCACCGGGATTCGCGGCTTCTCCCAAGAGGTGACGGCGACGTTTGGGGGCGAGCCAGTGGCGGTCCTTGGAGCCTTGCCTCAAGGAGCCTTCGTCGGTCTCGATCAAGTGAACATTGGCCCGCTGCCGCGCGGCTTGATCGGCCGCGGGGACGCAGAGGTTGTTCTCACCGTCGACGGCATCCTGACCAACGTGGTAACGGTTAGGATTGCACGAACGAAACGTAAACCGGCGTGGCGCCGCGCGGAGTGCCGCCGCCGCTTTGGCCTCACGAACGAAACGTTTCTTGGCGTCTTCGTTGGTCAGAAGGTGAGGCGCGAGAAACTTTAGAGCAACCGTGCGTTCGAGCCTGGTGTCTTCGGCTTTGTAAACCACACCCATCCCGGCTTCGCCCGAGCTTCGAGAGGATGCTGTAGTGCGAGATGGTTGGCCGATCATGCGGCAAGGCTGCCGGGCCTTAGTGGCCTGTTCAATTCTATCTTGAAAAATACCTCTTGGTAATGGAGAGAGTTGTATCGGAAGCGCCCGGCCGGCAGGACTTCTCGGGCGGAGGCTCTGAAACTGCATGGAGGGCGTTTTTGATACAACGCGTTGAACCTAGCCGCGCTGCTGGAGAGGGGTAGGGATTTGAATGTTTTTGAGCGACCGTAGCCGTGCTCCGGTAGGTCGCCGAGAGTGCTCTGAGAGCTTGTTTTGGGGCGGTCGGACGAGGGTCGATGGTGCGCCAGGGCCGAGTAAAGAAGCACAAAAACACAAGAATGCAGGCGCTGGACGCAACGCGAGTGCGCCTGCATCGAGGCAGTGCTGAGCGATCCGCCGCTGTGCTGTGGTGGCCATGGTGCTAAGAAGTGTCGAAGAAAACGAACAGCGCGGGCCGCGGCGGTTCGAACGTCTCGACCAACAGCATGCGTCCTTGGCGGCAGAGCGGACAGCGGTGTTGTTGCGCGCTGTCCGCGCCGGTCGTTTCGTTCGTGGGCTCAGCGACGGGCACAGCCAACATGGCGCGGTGCTTGAGGTGTGTGTCGAGCAGCACGGCCACTTCGGCGCGGCTCAGCACGGTGGGCAAGCGGCGTTCGTGCCGCGGATAGGGGATGCGTTCGCTGATCCAATGGCGGCCGAGCGTCGTCTCATAGAAGAAACGCAGGCCTGAGACGATCTGGGAAAGGGTCGGCGTAGCGAACTTGCACTCGCGAACCAGATAAAGCTGGTAGCGGTGAATCTGCTGGCGGCCAAGGCGGTCGGGAGACTGCGAGAAATACTGGGCAAACGCCGCCACAGTGCCGCACGTAGGCACGGATCGTGGAGGCCGCATAGTTGCGGACTTCGAGGTCCTCGATAAACTTCTGACGTAATCGGGTCATGGCATGCTCCTTGGAGAGAAAAGATGCCGCCAATGATGGCGCACCTCGTCCGCCAAGGGGTGCTGCCCTTGCCGTCAATGTCAGGGTCTATCTAAAGGAACTTCAAATAGCCTCGCGAAGCAAAGCTTCGACCCACCGCGTAGCGGTTAGGTTCAACAAGCCTTCCCACCAGCAATCCGGTTCAAAGCCATGATAACGCAATCGACGAGGGGTTTTCAGCTCTTCCTACGACGGGGAGGAGGGCCTCAGACAGGCGTTAGGTCACGTCGATCCACCACCAGGGCTTCTTGTCCCCAAAACGACCCGTGATAAACGCCATCAGATTCGTCAACCAGGTGCTTATCTGATCCAGAATTCTTGTGACCATAGCGTCCTAAGATCAATTCTACTTTATGCAGATGACACCCGTGCCGCCTTCACCAAGCTTTTCGGTGATTTTGTCGTGCGAGATGGTGCGGCCGATCATGCCGGTCCAATACTACCGCCGCCCGATAGGTGGTGGTAACAAGCCAACTCACCAGTTATCCGCCGGCGACACTCCTTCCTGAAAAGATTCTAGCGCAGGCAGGCGGCAAAAGGAGGCCGCCTACCCATGAATCAACCGATTCATCGACGTACACGTCGCAGGAGGAAATCCCCGACCTTACCTGAACTAGGGCGTGTTAACACTAATTCACAAAAGCTGCTATACTGGTGATGTATGGAAATCACCGAGCAGCAATACCGCCGCATCGAGGCGGTCCTGCCGCGCCAGCGGGGCAACGTGAGCATGTCGAACCTCACGGTTTTGAATGCGATTTTGTACGTCGCCGAGCAGGGCTGCAAATGGCGCGGCTTGCCCAAACACTTCGGAAATTGGCACACCATTTACACCCGCATGAACCGCTGGTCCAAGAACGGCGTGCTCGACGCCGTCTTCGAGAAACTGCAGCGCGAGCAGCTGGTCCGCATCAAAATCGAAGCCGTGTCGATGGACTCGACCATCGTGAAGGTTCATCCCGACGGCGCCGGCGCGTTAAAAAAAACGGTCCGCAGGCGATCGGCAAATCCCGCGGCGGATGGACCACCAAGATTCATCTGGTTGCCGCAGATGCTCGAACGGCGATAACGTTCGCTCTCTCGCCCGGCCAAGCTCACGACGCCCCGCAGGGCCGCGAACTGCTGGGCGGCCTGGGGCCACTGCCCGAGCCGCTGCCGCTGCTCATGGACCGCGCCTATGAGGACGATCAGACACGCCAACTGGCTTTGGATTTCGGATGGATTCCCGTCGTGCCGCCCAAGCGCAGCCGCCTGGAGCCGTGGGAATACGACCGGGCGTTCTATCGCCGCCGCAACGAGGTGGAGAGGCTCTTCCGTAGGCTCAAGGGGTTCCGTCGTATCTTCTCCCGCTTCGACAAGCTCGACGTCATGTTCCTCGCTTTCCTCCACTTCGCCCTCATCGTCGAGGCCCTCCGTTTCGAGGCTCTACGTTAGTGTTAACACGCCCTAGGGCAGGCATAGCATCGCTGGCATTCGACGGGTGCTCGGCGTCAAGCAGCTAGAGGCCGCCGTACAAGCTCTTCTATCGCCTCGTTCAGCAGGCGACGGCGGTCGAAGAACCTTCCCCCTACCGCTCGATCATTACCCACTGGGACGCCGAAACGCCGTGAGGCCGGCCACAAGATGTTGGGCCACCTGAATGAAGTGGATACCCCACTACGGCTTAAAATGAACTCAACCCGCCGTAGAAACCTTCAACTGAGTTTGGGACACGCTCTCCCCTGACGTTGTCAAGGTTTCTTGCAAGAACCACATGCAATTAACGCACTTTCCTTAATCGCCGCCGACATTTCTCGCCTACGCTGTTTGTGTTAGTCGTGCTCACTGTGTGGTGTTCACTCCCATCGAAACCAGCGTTTCGCACCGCTCGGACGCGGAAATTGGACCACATCCATTGAATGAGGCTCGTCATGGCTAGTCGCACTAGGCGCCGCACCGCGGTCAACATGCTGTCCCTTATTTTCGGGGTGGTGTTTCTGCTCGGTCTGCTTTTGACCGCTCAAACACCGAAGAAACTTCCGCCGGCGCTAAACCAGGCGGTCCGCCCGCGCAGGAACGTACCCGCGCGAATGTCCTGGAGGGCACGGAGACCGCCGATACCCTGAACGCCGCCGAGGGCGACTCCTGGCTGTTTGGGCGGGCAGGTGACGATGTTCTGGACGGGGGAGCGGGCAGCGACGCGCTGGAGGGAGGCGCAGGCGACGACAGACTCGCGGGCGGACCAGCGGACGATGTTCTCGATGGCGGCGCTGGCCTTGATGTACTCCGAGGCGAGGAGGGCAACGACACGATGGACGGCGGCGACGACGGACACTCGATGAGCTGTTCCCGAACGCCGACATTGATAACTTTCAAGGAACCCTGACCGTGACCGCCGAGGGGGGGGCAGTGGCCGCGGACGTGATGCAGGCGGGTGGCGACTCGGGTGGCAGGACGGTGATGCCCGTGGCGCCGCTGCAGCCGTAACAAGGGCCGGTTTTATCACACGGTGATGTCGCACAGGCCTTTTAGCTCCGCGCCCGGGCACGGGCCTCGAGGCCCGTGGTTACGGCGAACCGATTTTTTCTAACGCATACGATCTCCGCCACGCACATGATGAGTACCGCTCCAACGGACGTCCAGCCGCTACCGTCGATTCCGCCTCTCAGGCAGGTCTGGCGCGCGTTCTCCTTCTGGATAGGGGTAGCGTATAGCTGGCTCCTCCTGGCCGCCGTCCCTCCGCTGGTCATCGGCTATTGGTTCCTGGACAGTATGGGTCGGGGCCGTGTTTTCTGGACAAATTTCAGCGCGCAAGCTTTTCTCTTCCTCGCGGGTGTCGTGCTCTTCGCGCTGGCCATTGCTGTTCCCATCCGTACGTACGCAGCCAGTCGGACGTTGCGAAAGGCGGCCCTGCATGTGGGCCTCTGGATCGGGATCTTTGCCGGCTGGCTCTGGTCGACGCGCTACCAGGAGTACCTGCTCGCATTCAACGCGGGCGCATTCGGCGAGACCGATCCGCTGTTCGGACACGACGTCGGGTTTTACGTCTTCGTGCTGCCTGCTCTCGGGACGACCCGCCTCGCGCTGATGTGGCTGGGCATCCTGGGGGCAGCGGCCGCGGTCGCCGGAAGGTTCGAGCGGCTGAGCGTGCAGGGGAGGTTGACCAACCCGGCACTGACGCTCTGGACCAAGCTGGGCCTGCTCGTCACAAACGGCCTCAACGGCGCGCTCTTACTAGTTGGATTCTCGCTGGTGGCGCAGACATTCCTTGCGAGCTATGGATTGCTGTTCAAAGAGAACGGCGACACCGGGGTCAGAACAGGCGCAGCCTACCTGGATGTGACGGGTCTATTCTCCACTCTGAACATGATCTACGTCTCGACGCTGGTTGAGCTGGGGATCATGGCGATCGTCGGCTACAGCCTCCATCGGATCAGACAGCGCCGCGAATGGCTGATCTCGGAGCGTGCCAGCGACACGGTCGTCAGACCGCTCTGCCTCCGCACGGCACTCGGGCCGGGCATCGCTCTACTGGTGCTGGATCTGGCATTCTTCGCGGCCGTGGTGGGTAGAGATCATCTGTTCGTCACACCCAACGAGCCGACGATTCAAGTTTCTTATATCGAGCGTCACATCGCTGCCACCATCAGCGGCTACCGGCTTGGCGACGTCGAAACAGTGGAGTGGCGGCCGCCGGACGAGCCGCTTTCGGCCGACCGGCTGCTCGCCAGCCGAACGGTCAACAACGCCCCACTGCTGACGCCGTGGGTCAGCTATCTGGAAGAACCGCCAGACATCCAGCACTACCAGCGGATCCAGGCGTCCGACTCGACCGTCGTCTACGGACCGATGCTTCAGATCTACGAGCAGGAGCAGCAACTGCGTCCTTACTATCGCTTCCTCTCGGTCGTCTATCGCGGCCGCACGACCATGGCGACGTCGTTGGACCGGGCCATTCGGCTGCTCGGAAGTTCCGAAGCCGACGAACAGCGGGCGAACGAGCTCCCGTGGTTCAGTAAGACGCAATTCTCGGGAAGGTAACAGAGATGTCAGAGCGATTAGGGTTGTCCGTCGTATGGTCGTATGTATTTGCCATCCTGCTGGTGGCGTTCATCTTCCTTATCTTGGTCCCCGACGCCGACGGGCCGTCGCCCTGGGACGCCCAAGCGTTTCAATCCGGCATGCTCGAGCTGTTTGCGAATTTCCGTATCCTTGACGACCTGGCGGACCTAGGCATTGTCAAGGTCGCCGACGTCGGGGACGGCTGGCTCGATGTCGATCTGGGTCTGATCGCCGTCTCGGACAGGCGCTTCGGCTGGGCGCCGTTCTATCTCGCCGTGCTGCTGGTGTCGGTGGCGTTGCTGCTTCGCGGCATCCGGCAGCGGTTGCTCTCGAGCCATCTCGGCGTGGATCCGTCGGTCAGAGGTCAGATGTCGAGCTACTTCTTCGGCCGCGGGTTGAATCTGTTTTTCCCCTTTGGGCCAGGGGACGCGGGTACGGTGCAGTCCTTGGTGGACGGCGGCGCGCCGACGGCGGCCGCCTCAAGTACCGTTTTCTATAACCGGCTCTTCGAGGTCCTGGCGATCCTGTTCGTGCTCGCGGGTGGTCTCGGCTACCTCGGATGGGAAGGCGCCGTCGTGCCGGCGTTCTGGACGCTCGTGCTGGTCGTCGTGGTCGTGTCGCTGACCCGCCCCCTCGGTCGCGCGAGTTCGGAAGGCAGTCGCTGGAACCTGCTCGCCCATGTGTGGTCGGCGTTCAACGGACGGACGCTCGTGAAGGCCGCCAGGCAGCTCTTGGAAACGCCGGGCTTCATGCTGAGCGTCTTGCTCCTCTCGGTCGTCGCGTTGGTCATCGAGATCCTGGGCTACTGGTGTATCAAGCAGGCCTTTTCGTCTCCGATGGATGACTACGTGTTGATGAAAGACCTGCGCTTCATCCACTTCGTGATCGTGATTGCGGTCGCGAACATGGCCAGAGTGCTCCCCTATACGTTCGCCAGCATCGGTGTCTACGAACTGGTCTCGGTCGCGATGTTCCGGGTCTTCGATGAGGGATACCTGACCGGCGCCACAGTGTCCTTGCTCGATTCGTTCCTCCTCAACGGCCTGTCGCTCGCCGGCTTTGTGACCGTGCTCTGGCTGGGACACTGCCCCAGCGTGCTCGAGACATGGCGGGCCTTTTTCAGTCAGTCGGCAGCCCAGAGTCAGGTCGAAGCCTCGTGACCCACATTCAGCCTTACATACCCCGCCCCGCCGTCCTGTGGAGGTCGTTGCCTTCTGGACGTGGGCACTCTTCGTCCTCCTCGCCCTCAACGCCATCCCGGAGCTGATCGTACAGTTCTGGTTCAATCAGAGCCTCGGCTTCCGCACGATCTTCTGGAAGAACTTGCAAATGCAGGTGATGCTCTTCGGGATGTACGGGAGCATCCTCGCGCTTGCCGTCTATGCGCCCGTCTGGCTCCACGCCCGCAGTCGAACGCTGAGAACGGCCGGGCTGCACGGAAGCATCTGGATCGGCATTCTCGGGGGGTGGATACTGGCTCGCTATTACCAGCAGTTCCTGCTGGCTCTTCATGGCGTGCCGTTTGGGAGCCTTGACCCGGTCTTCTCTCGGGATCTCGGCTTCTACGTGTATCTGCTGCCGACATGGCGCCTGGCGCTGGCGGCGATCGAGGCGGCGATCCTTCTCAGCTTTATATCCTGTTTCGTGGCCCGCTACGATGAGCTTGCGTCGACTGGCGCTTTGCGTCGGCGCGGCTTGGGAATCTGGGGCAGGCTCGGCCCGTTTGCCGTCCCGCACGCTAATCGTCTGGTTTACCTATTGGGGAGCGTGGGGGCCCTGCACATCTACCTGGGGCGTTATGGTCTGCTTCTGAAGGACAATGAACCGACCGGCGTGCGGACCGGCGCCGCCTATCTCGACCTCGTGGGCGTCTTCTCGACCCTCAACAACGTGTACGTTTTGGCCGGCGTCGAGATCGGGCTGACCCTCATCGTAGGCATTTCGCTGTCGCGTCTCTACAGGCATTACGCAGGGAGGGAACGGAGTCCCGCAGTGTCCAGTGGGGCTCCGGTCTCCCCCCAGCTTCCCGTCCCCCCGCTGTCACTTCGACGCCTGGCCTGGGCCGGCGTGGCGTTGCTGGCCTTGCAGCTTTGCTTTTCGCTGGGCGTGATCGTTCGAGACTATGTCTTCGTCCAGCCGAACGAGCCGTACATTCAGCAGGAGTACATCAAGCGGCACATCGAGGCCACAACCGACGCGTACAAGCTCAACGCCGTCGAGGTTCACGAGTGGATCCCACCCGAACAGCCACTGTCGACCGCCGCACTGCTGTCGAGCCAGACGATCCAGAACGCCCCGCTCGTGGCCCCCTGGGTGAGCTATCTGGAGGAACCGCCCGACATCCAACACCTCGAGCGCATGGCGGTCTCTAAGTCAACCATGGTGTTCGGGCCGCTGCTGCAGACTTACCAGCAACAGCAGCAGCTTCGTCCTTACTACAAGTTTCTGTCGGTCGACGGCGTGCGCTATGCCATCGACGGTCAGAAACGCATGTTCGCCAGCGCGGTTCGGGAGCTGCCTTCGCTGGCGCTGGTCGGCCAGCAGGAGTGGCTCAAATATTGGGGATCGGCAGCGCTCCTCGATCCAGCGGACCTGCCGCCGGGCGTGAATATTGGGAAGCCTGGGGATCTGCAATACGCCATGCTGATGCCCTTCACGCCCGAGTCCGGCCGAAACTTGAGATCTCTTGTCATCGCCCTGCAGGATCCGGGCAACTACGGACGACTCATCAGCCTTCAAATTCCACAGGGGATGTTCGTGCCGGGACCGGAGCAGATCGATGCCTATATCGACAACGACCGGCCGGTGCACCAGCAGGTGACGATGTGGATTCGCCACGCCACCGAGGTCATCCGCGGGCGCACCCTGCTGCTGCCGGTTGGGGGCGATCTGATGTATATCGAGACGATCTGGGTGAACTCATTACAGAACGACATGCCGCAGCTCAAGCTCGTCGCGATGCGCTATCGCGACCGTATCACCTCGGGCGCCACGCTCGACGCCGCGATCGGAAAGCGCGAGTTGTTCGAGCCCGCCGACCGTCGACCGGTCGACGCCGGCCAGGGCGCGCCCGTGCTAGCGGAGGCGCTAGTAGAGAGAGAGAGTCGCCAGGGAGGCGGCGATGGTTGGGACGGCCACGAGCAGGCCGACCCGGACGAAGCGCCCGACGCTGACGTCCACACCCTGGCGGCGCAGCATCTCCAGCCACAACAGGTCGGCGAGGGAGCCCATGGGCAGCAGGCGCGGCCCTAAGTCTCCGCCGACTAG
Organism: Bryobacterales bacterium; assembly: GCA_965226185.1. Lineage (GTDB taxonomy): Bacteria > Acidobacteriota > Terriglobia > Bryobacterales > UBA6623 > CBDCYS01. Next base: position 325,664 of record CBDDCT010000006.1, on the reverse strand, counting down.
GGCAGCGAAAACGCCGAGGCTGCCCGCCGGAGACGCTGTCTCGAGCGCCATCATATTAAGGAGCGCCATCGGGTGGTTGTTGAACACGGCTGAGCCGATCGCCGACGTCAGGCCGACGGTCACGAAACCAGAACGCTCGTACAGCGCCGCGAGATGGCTGACGAGGCCCACTTCCCTCAACCCCAGCGACATCACGAGCACCGCGAGCAGGAACGCCAGCGTCTCCCACTACACTCCCTCCCGTAAAACCCTCAGCGGATGCGCGCCCAGGTGACGCCAGGCGAGCGCAAGCGAGAGAAGCGCGCCCACCGTTGCGACCGCCCAGACGGGGCCGCCCATCGAACCGAAGATCGGATACGAGACCAGGACGCAGGCCAGCAAAGCGATCATCATACGTTACACCTTCGTCGAACGAGACGCGCTCTCCGGAGCCGCCGCGAGCGGCGCGGTCAATTGGATCGCAAAGATGCGCCTCAGGGCTAGGAACGTAATCAGCCAACCGGCTACGGCGACCGGAATCATGTGGCGGGCGTAATCGTTGAAACCGATCCCGAGGAACTCCGCCACCACCATGTTCATCGGATTCGACACGGGCAGCGCCGCCACCCCCGCCGACATGAACACGGCGAACGCAAAGGGCAAGGTGAGATCTGGACGGGCCGGGTAACGGCGCTTAACGAGCGTAACCACCAAGGGAGTCAGCAGCAGGATGGCAGCGTCGTTGTTGAACGACGTCGACGTCACCACGCCCAGGGCGAAGACGAGCAAGAAGAGCCGCCCAGTCGACGCCGCGCGCGCGTCGATCGACGAGGCCCACCACTCGAGCAGCCCAACCCGCCGCGCGACCTCGGTCATCACCATGATCGAGCCGATGGCCACGAAGGGGCTCCACAGGTTCGTCGCAGCCCGCACCCAGTGCTCCGGCTTGACGATGCCCAGCGTGAACATGAAGAGGACGCCCGCGAAGGCCGACATGGCCGGGGTGAGGCGGAAGGAGAGTCCGAAGCTGGGTTGAGCGACGATTAACCCCAGCGTGACCGCCACTGTCGAATAGGCTGCTACCTCGTGCATGTACGGAGGCGACTGCCGTCGTCAGCGCTTGAGTGAGTCTTCCGGCGGGGTCAACGTAAGGTGGCGCTGGCCCAGGCCCGCACCGACACAGAGTCCGCCGCCGTCCTACCTCTGCTCCCCGCGCAGGCGGAAGAAGTAGCGCCCACCACCCGCCTGGAAGGTCACAGAATCGCCGGCTCGGTGGCCTGACGTGATGCCGGTGATGCCGGCGACGTACTCGCCGTCCCGCCACAGGGGCTGGCCGCTCTCGGTGATCGCGATGGCGTCGAGCCCCAGCGTTGGCACGGTCACGTCCGCGCTGGTGTTCGCGGGCAGCGTGAGCCGCATGTCGAGGCCGTCCTCGGCCCTTTCCCAGTGGATCGCGATCGGGCCGTGGACGGTGTGCACCGTCGCCTTGACCCAGGTCAGATCGCCGACGATCCGCGGCTTGATCATGATGTCACGATAGCCGGGACTGGCCGGGCTGATCCCGGCAAGATCCTTGTAGAAAAACTTCTGCGAGCTACCCTGCATCTTCATGTTGAGACTGGGTTGCCGCTCCGGGTTGTCCTCCCAGATCTCCCACAGGGTCGTTGCCCCGCGCCCGACTTGGTAGCCCCAGCTCGGGAACGTCGTCTGGGTGGCGATGCCGTACATGACGTCCGCGGCGCCCACTTCCGGCAGGGCCTGCTCCAGTGCGTTGGTGCCGATGATGCCGGTCGAGAGATGTCCCCGGTGACGCTTCACAATGTCGCTGACGAGATTCTTTGCGATCGCTTCGGCGCGCCGCTCAGGTGAAAGGCCGAGGTAGAGGGCCAGCGCATTGGCGGTCTGGCTGCCCGTCCCGTACTGGTTTGCGCCGCGATCGAGAAACTCGCGATTGAAGGCGGCTTTGATCTTCTCGGCCAGCTCGGAGTAGCGCTGCGCGTCGTCTTCCTTGCCGAGCACTTTGGCGGCCTGGGCCAGAATCCAGGTGTCGTAGTAGTAATACGCGGTAGAAGTGAGTGTCGCGGGCGTGTGCAATGGCCTGAAGCTGCTCGTGCCATCGGGTTGCGGTTCCATGTGGTCGCCCAGGCCGTCCCTTAAGAGGTGGTTTTCGGCGCGGGCGCTGAAATAGTCCACGAGTTTGCACAGACCTTCGTAGTGGTCAGCGAGAATGCGCTCGTCCCCGTAGTATTGGTAGACGTACCAGGCGATGAGCGGATAGGTGCTGTGCCAGACGGGCATCCAGCCGTAGGGATTGTGGCTCGTGCGCCAGTGGATGGGGCTGATGTAGGGCACTTCGCCGTCCGGCTTCTGGGCGTCGCGGATATCGCCGAGCCACTTGGTCCAGAAGCTCGCCAGATCGAAATTGTAGATCATGTCTTCGGCGACCATGCCGGGATCGCCGAGCCAAGCGACCCGTTCGGAGCGGTCCATGGCGTCCTGCGGGATGCTCTGCAAGGAGCACGCGAAGGTGCGCTTGACGTAGTCGTGGATGTGGTTGAGCAGGTCGTTGGAGCAAGCGAACGTGCTGCTCTCGGCGACCGCAGAGCGAACGAAGCGGCCCTCGACACTGGCGAGAGTGGGCGTCCCGGGAAAGCCCGTCACCTCGACGTAACGGAACCCGTGCAGGGTAAACCGCGGCTCCCAGACTTCGTCGCCTTCCCCTTTGAGGATGTAGGTGTCGGTCTGCCGTGCGACGTGCCGCGGGTGCGAGTTGCTGCGCGCATCAAGCGTGCCGTCATCGTGGACCCGCGCTGCGTGACGTAACTTCACCTCGGCGCCCCGCTTGCCCCGGACCCGCAAACGGGTCCAGCCGCTCAACATCTTCCCCATGTCGAAGATGAAGACGCCCGGCTGCGGGGTGAGCATCTTCACCGGCTTGAGGGTCTCGACGACCCGGATGGGCGTTAGCATCTGCGCCGCCAGTCTGCCGTTGGGTGCGGTGACACTGACGGTGTCTTCCCAGGTAGAATCATCGAAGCCCGGGCGGCTCCAGCCGTCCGGCTCCAGACGGGCGTCGTAGGTCTCCCCGTTCGAATAGTCGTTGTAGGTGACGGGCCCCGGCGCGGTCTTCCAGGTTTCGTTGCTGGTGACCGTGAGGCGCTCGCCGTCCTCAAAGTCGATCCGCATCTGAAGGACCAGGCGCGGACGATCGCCGTACGGCTCCCGGTGGCTCGGCGAGCGCGGGATGTCGTCTTCCGCGCTGTACCAGCCGTGCCCCAGCATCACCCCCACGGCATTGGCCCCCGCTTCAAGCAAAGGAATGACGTCGTGGGTCACATAGAGGACTCGCGCCTTCACATCGAACGGCTGGTCGTGGTTGTAGTAGGTCGTCCCGGGGTCGAGAACGTGGTCGCCGACCTTGCGCCCGTTGACCCAGAGCTCGTAGTAACCGAGCCCGGAAACGAAGACCGTGGCGCGCCGGGCCTTTTTCCCCAGCGTGAACTCCTTGCGCAGAAGGGGTGAGGACGTCTCCTTCTTGGGGTGGGCGATCCACTGGGCCTGCCAGTCGCTTGATTGCAGCAGACCCATCTGGAAGGTGGCGGGCGCGCTGTAGTCGCCCGAGCGCTCGACGCGCATGGCCCGCAGTGTTTCCTCGTCAGCGAAAGTCGGACCGGCAAGCTCGCCGTCTTCCCCCGGACGATTCCAGACCCGCACCTTCCACCAGCACCTCTGACCACTGAGGAGCGGTTTCCCCTCGTAGGCAACGTTCACCGCTCGCTGAGAAGCCACCTTGCCGCTGTCCCACAGGTCGCCCACGTTTCGCGCGATGTTCTCTTCGCTGCTGGCGACCAAGATCTGATACGCCGACTGCACTTGCCCGCGCCGGCTCGCTTCCAGCTGCCAACTGAAGCGGGGTTGAGCGACGTCGATGCCGAGCGGATTGACAAGATACTCCGAGCGGAGCTCGCCGGGGACCAGGCTGAGACGGCGGAAGACGGCTTCGTAGGGATCCCGCGGGCGCTTCTCGGGATTGACGTACTTCGCCAGATCACGCATCGCGATGACCGTGAAGTCGTTGTCGCGCAGGTAGTCCATGTAGCGCCGAAACACTTGCGGATCGGTATTCACCCACGGGTGCATAGGAGTTGGGACGCCGTGAAAGGTCAAGACGGCGATCTGACCGTCGTTGGCCTGGTTGACGATGGAGACGAAGTCTTCGAATTTGTTCCAGTTCGGTCCGGAGGCCCCGGTCGTCGGGACCAGCAGCGGATGGTCTTCATTTGGGTTGTAGGCCGGGCCGCGGTCGCCATGGTCGGAGGCGGGAAACTCCGGAGCGACACCGCGGCGGGCGAACAGATACCCGCGTTCCTCGATCACCTCCACCGCCTCCCGACTGCTGTGGTAGCCGGGGTAGCAAAAGCTGACGGGGCGCGGAATGCCGTGCTCCACGCAGCCCTCTTCGATGGCCTCGAGCTCGGCGGCGAACTCGGCCTTCGAGAGCTTTCGGATGTCAGGATGGTTAGCCGTGTGGTTGCCGATCTCGAAGCCCGCCTCGTGAAGCCAGCGGACGTCCTCCCAGCTCAGATACTTCTCCGTGTCGCCTGCGAAGCTCCCTTCTTTGTTGATGAAAAAGGTGGCGCCGAAACCGTATTCCTTGAGCAGCGGACCGACGAAAGTCCGGTCGGACTTGTTACCGTCGTCGAAGGTCAGAACGACGAGACGGTCGGGAATCGGTGGTAGCTTGGGGGAACTGCACGAGACGCAGATCAGCGAAAGAAGCACGACGAAAAACGTTGCGCTCGCGTCTCTGTTCGCCTGACAGGGTGAGGGCTCTCTTACCGGCCGCTGCGAGATTGTAGAGATAAGTGCCATGTCCGACTCCGGCGAGGTCTCACGCCCGTGAAACCATGAACGCCGTGAACATCATCATAAGGCAAGCCGGAAGCACTTTCCCACTTCGTGTGGTGGCATGGCAACCGAGAAGCCAGGCAGTTTCCTCGCTCTGGCGGTGGAGGGTTTTCTTCTGGACGAGGGCCTTTCCAATCTCGGCCGGAGCCATTGTGCTCGGCCATCCCGTATGAGCACGTCGTCGGCGCCGTTCCAGTCGAACTCAACGTGGTATCCACTCTCCTGAGCTTCCTGCTGAAACTCCGCGATCACGCCCTCGACCCAGTCCTTCGCCTGCAGCGGCTCCAGGGTGAATCCGTGGAAGCCGGCTTCTATTCGCCCGAAGTCGAGGAGGTTTTCCACCAGGCGGGTCAGACGCCGGGTGCCGCGCCCCAACGCCGCGTAACATTTTTCGCGCTCCGCGTCGGTCGAGACCCGGCCTTCGGCCAGCAAATCGGTGAACTGGCGCATCGAGGTCAACGGCGTCCGGAATTCGTGGGAGACGGCGGCGACGAATTCGGATTGCAGGCGCGCCACTTCAATTTCCCGGCTCATCGCCCGTGCGCTGAAGTAGCTGCCGGCAACGGCCAGCAGCGCCAAAAACCCGAACCCGGCGAACAGTAAGCGGCCACGGGTGGCAACCTGTGCGAGATCGGCCTCAGGATCAGTACTCACGACTCGCAGCGTCCACGGCAGGCCGGTGTCCGACATGGTGCGAAGGACACTCTGGCTCTCCGCGCCGGTCATGGTGTGATAGGACACGAGCGTATTGCCCTCGCCGTCGGCCAGTACGACCCCGACCCCTTGGTGCTCAAGCTGGCCCTGCAACGGCGCGACGACGCTTTGTTCGAGAAAGCCTGGTCCCGCCACGAGGGCGACGAGCTGGTTCGGCGTGCCGCTCCAGAGGAGGAATACATGCCGCTCGTGCGACACGAGGCTGCTCCGGCCCTCCAGCACGCTCAGAGTCAGGCGGTCTTCCTGCCATCGTTCCCAGAGCGCGTCGACCCCCGCCGCCAGAGAAAGGGCGACCGGTGTTGCTCCGCTCAACTCGCCGAGCGAGACGCTGGCGCCCGCCAGCCACTCTCGCACCTCAGCGGTGAAATGCAAATATGTGGAGCGCGTGAGCTGCCAGCGGCTCCCTTGGAGGTTGGCATTGAGTTTCTGAGCCCCGATGCTAAAATCCGCGTCCCGGCCCAGTTGCTCGAGCAGGTCGCACTGCGCGCGACGGGCCACCAGCTCCGCGGGCCACCCGCCGACGGCGACCGACCCCATGGCAGCCAGTTCCCGGTAGGTGGCGAGCACCGCATCGAGCCGGCCGGCCTTGCGCTGATTGCGCGCCAGGCGCAGAAGGGCGCCGGCGCGAATCCGCTCGTCATTGTCCTCATAGGCCCGCGCCAGCGCTTCGAAATACGCGATGGCGCCTTCAAAATCGCCGTTTCTGAACTCGAGGACCTCGCCCGTGGTGAATGGCTGCGCCCCTGGGCCGGCTGGCGCCGGCAGGGCCGGGTAGTACAGGAGCCGGTGGCTCGGATAGGCGCTCACCGCCTCGGACGCGACCACGACGATGAGCGCATCTTCCCCCAGGTCCTTCGAGTACTCTCGCGCGGCGTCCTCGACGGTTGTGGTGTCCAGGAGCGACAAGAGGGTCAGCTGCTCCTTGATGTCAGCCCGATTCTGCCGAATCTGGGCCGCGATCAGATCGGTCGCGCTCTCGAGCTGATCCCGGACGCGCTGGAGCTCCACGGCGCGATCCTGCTGGAACGACTGCAAGCCGAACCAGCCCAAAACCGCCAATAGCACGAACGTGGTCCCCAGAAATAGGACCAGGATACGGCGGGGCGTGTGAAATCCTTGGCCGACAGGCATGATGGCGCGTCTCGCAATGCTGTCCCGTCATTATAGGCTTAGGCCGGGTTCTGCCGTTCAAGTTTTGCTGGCATCCGGGGCAGGATTTCATCACAGTCGCGGGTACCGTCACTCGCACGCCAGTGTGCCCACTTAGCTATGATGATCGCGTGTGGCGGTGCACCTCGTCGAAGCGCTCGAACATGCGAGTCGATTCGGGGGAGCGGATCAAGATGCGGAATTCACCCGACGGGCCGCAGTTTATCTTAGCGGAGCCGCTGGGCGACCCAGAAACCCCCGAAGCATCGATCCACGTAGTAGAGAACTGGTTCGCAGAGTTCCAAGACCAGCAGGCTGGGGCGCGATAGCAGCCCAGGCATCCAGTCAGCAGTTTCGTTACCTGCCGAATCTCTGCTGCGTGTCCCTTGCTAGACTGAGCGTCCAGACTGGTACAATTTGTCAACGAAATATACCATTGGAGGTGAACCATGGCACTGCACATAGGCGATGAAGCGTCGAGCAAGAGCATCGCGCTGTCAGTCATCGCCGTTTGCTCTCTGTTAAGCCTTTTTTCGCTACTGCCCGCGGGCGGCGTCGTAACCGGCCAATCGCGCGCCGAGGCTATTCATGTCACCATTGACGTCAAGCCGGGCGACACGCCCACGAGCATCGAGCCGAAGCGCGAAGGCATGATTCCTGTCGCCATCCTGACGACGCGGGAGTTCGACGCGAGTCGTGTGGACCCCGCGACCGTCCGGATTGGCGCCACCGGGACAGAGGCCGCGGTGTTCCGCTCCATGTCCGAAGACATCGACAAGGACGGGGACACTGACCTGCTCCTGCTCTTCCGGGTGCAAGAGATGAAGCTCGAGTGCCGCGATGCGACCCTGCGCCTCAGAGGCAAGACCCTGGACGGCCAACAGATCGAGGGGGAAGAGACCGTGAAGGTGGAGGGGTGCGCATAGCGCGTCGCCGCGTAGCGATGCTCGCCTTGGGTCGCACCGCTCCCATGGCCCTCTTCCATTTGAAAACGCAATTCCTCATGCCCTAGACTTCACTCAATGCTCGATGCCAAACCGGAGAGGAGACGAGGTTGAATCCAGCAGGTGAAGGCCGTCGTATCTCCCGCGTCCTCCCGATTGGACTGGCACTCTTCGCGAGTTTCGCGGCGCCCTATGCGCTCGGCATCATTCCGGCCGCGATCAAAGTTACCTACCTGGCCGCCATGCTGGCCGCCAGTCTGGTGTTACCTGAATTATGCACAGATTCACTTTGCGAGTGTGGCTGCGTTCGTAGCGGGTTGGCGGTCGTCGTGAGGTGGTAGCTCGGCAACTGGTCTTTTGGCTTCTCCTTCCCCGGTTTCCCTTCCCGCCCAGATTCCGCGTCGTCAAAACCTCGCTCGGAAGTGACGTGTTTCCAGTGCGTTACGGCTAGTGCATAAAATTTTATGCATAGCGCATAGCCAGGCTCTCAGATCAGCGCCCTCCCGACCACCGGCAGAAAGCCGCCGTAGGGAGTCGGCTTCTTGCCGCGGAAGTGGTAAGGCGTCGAAGCCCCGATTTTATTGGGTCGCGAGGCCGTCACGGCTGGGCCTTGTTGGACGGGCCTTTGGGAGCTATGCTGTTTTCGTCTGGTAACCATGTGGGTGACCTCCTTGGGGTTGGCTGGCGAAGCTGGGATCTTTGCCAGCCTACCTTTTTACCCCATGTTTTCGGGGGTTCCCAATGGTCCCTTGCGGCTCAGCCCTCCTCAGGTCCACGCCGCAGTGCATAATTCAGGTGTTATCGAACTGGTATCGGAACCGGCTTGTTCGCCCGGTTGTCATCGTCACCGTGTGCGTCGGGCTCACAGTAACGTTTGTTGACGTGTTTGCCCGCTACCTGCCCGCTTACCAAGCCGTCGCGGCGGAAGGCCGCTACCTTTCACGCTGGCCCGCTTACCCGCGCCTTTATCGCTACGAAGCCAACCGCACGGTGGACGGCATCGTACACGGCGATATCGTCAAGATCACCGGCAACTACCATCTTTCCAGGAGGGTTGTCTTTGAGACAGACAGCCACGGTTTCCGGAATGACCTGGCCACCGAACAACGGGCGTCTAGTGAAGGAGTGGATATTGTCCTTTTGGGAGATTCATTTGGAGCGGGCATTGGCGTATCCCAGCAAGACACCTGGGCAAGGCTGCTCGCCGATCGATATGGCGTCGCCAACTACAATCTTTCCTTAGGGGCCGCCAGCCTTTGGCAGGAATTGATCAATTTGAAACTCGAGTTGGGCCGATTGAAGCTTCGAACCAATCCTGTCCTGATCTGGATGATCTTTGCAGGCAATGACTTGGACAACGAATATGGCATGAGCGTGGAAACGCCGGAGCTCTTGGACGAATACCAGCAGTTTCTCAACTCGGTGTCGCTTTTCCGCCAGAGGTCACCGGTCATCCGCGCTTGCAAGAGGCTGTTGGCAGCTCCCGACGTGGATTTTTTCGAAGTTAGGGACATGCCCATGGGCGGCAAAATTCTGTTCATCCGCGATTACAATCGGGCGAAGAATCGCACCACGGAGGATGTCAGGCTGCACCAGAATTACCCCCGGCTGAAAGATGTGTTTCGGGAAATGGGACGATTCACCAGACAGCAGGGATTGACGGTCCGCGTGGTTGTGGCTCCCACGAAGGCAGAGATCCACCCCTGGCTTCTCAACGGAAGCTCGCCCGCCGGCGTCAGCGCCGAACAGTCTGGTTTCTCGCAAGTCATCGAAGAACTGTGTCAGAAGCAAGAATTCTTTTTCCTCGATCTGAAGCCCCCTCTGTCGGAATATCTTCGGCCCGTTGAAGAGGTGGAAGACTTGTTATACTTGCCCGACGATAGCCACTGGAACGTTAGCGGGAATCGAGCCGTGGCCGAGATCATTCATGAGCAGGTTCTGCAACCCTTTGTGGAAGGGCCGCACTCCACACGCTGAGTTGCGGCGGCTCGTGCGCCGCCCCCAGGCGAGGAACAGAACAACATCCCGAAACTCACCAAATCCGTCTCGCTCGGCGATCACTGCCACCGCCGGCTTGGAGCTTCGGGGCTAGTGGCCGGCTCTGTCATCAAAATGATGCTGGCAGGCCTTGCCGTCTGCGGCGGCGGCACCCTAGTTTCCTGTGAATCCCCACAGCCAATGGAATCTTCACCGCCCATGGAGTATGAAGCCTCCCTTGGGGACCCGCAAGATCGCAACCCCATCGACGGACAGTCTTATGTCTGGATTCCACCCGGCCGGTTTGAGATGGGCTGCCAGCCGAATGACGAACAGTGTCTGGACCATGAGAAGCCCCGCCACTGGGTCACTCTCAGCAAAGGTTTCTGGACCGGCCGTGGAGAGGTCACGGTCGGGGCCTACCGGCGGTTTGCGCAAGCCACCGGGCGCTCCATGCCTCCAGCCCCGCATTTCAGTCCCGCCGGATGGCCGCGGCTGGACCACCCGATGGTGCGGGTACTCTGGCAGGATACGGCCGACTACTGCGAATGGGCGGGCGGCCGGCTGCCAACCGAAGCTGAATGGGAATACGCGGCGCGAGGCGGATCAGCCGGCACGTTATTCCCTTGGCCGGGGCCGCTAGGTGCAACTAACGCGAACTTCGGTGGACAGCACTGTCTGAAGGGCGCCGACTGCGAGCCGGACGCTTTCGTTTTTACCGCTCCGGTCGGCAGTTTCGCCCCCAACGGTTATGGGCTATACGACGTTATCGGGAACGTTTGGGAATGGGTCTCGGATTGGTATGCCGAGGATTACTACGCCCGATCGCCGGAGGTTGATCCGGCTGGCCCGGCATCCGGGCTGACCCATGTTGTTCGCGGGGGCGCCTGGGACGACAAACCTGTTTTCATGCGGCTTTCCAATCGCAACAAAAGCCACCGCAACGACTGGCGGTATCCTCATGTGGGGTTTCGCTGTGCTTTGGACTCCTGGCCTGCCGGTGCGGCGCCGCCGTAGGCCCCCGGGCGCGGGAAAGTGAGCACGGATGAACGAGCTTAGACTTGCTAGCAGGCAAGAAGGCTTTCGAGCAAACAGATGATGGATGTGCGCATGGTCGCGCTCGGCGAGATCTTGAGCCCTCAAGCTCAGTTGGCATGCGGCGATTGGGCCAGCGCGCCGCCGTCGATGGCCAGGATCGACCGTGCTAGGACGTCGGCACCATTGGCCAGGTCCTGAGCGTGCGTGAATTCCCTCGGCGAATGAGAAACGCCGCCGACGGAGGGCAGGAAGATCATGCCCGTGGGGGCGATCGGCACCAGATCCTGAGCGTCATGGCCGGCGCCCGAGGGCATGAGCCTATAGGACAGGCCGAGACCCGCGGCCGCCTCAGCGATAATCCGGCGCATGCGTTCGTCCGTGGGAGCCGGATGTGAGGCGACGTCTACCGGCGCGAAGGTGATCACCGTGCCTGTATTGGCCGCGATCTCGGTGGCCGCGGCCTCGACATCGGCAAAGACCGCGTCCATCACCTCGTCATCGAGGTCGCGGATCTCCAGACTCATCTCCACACGGCCGGGCACCACATTGGGGGCGCCGGGAAAGGCCGCGATCCGCCCGACCGTCGCCACCTGGCTTCCCTCGCGGGCGGTGGCGGCTTCGTTCACGGCCAGCACTAGCCGCGCGCCGGCGACAAGCGCGTCCTCGCGCCGGTCCATGGGCGTGGTGCCGGCGTGATTGGCCGTGCCCAGAATGGTTACGTCCCACCAGCGGATGCCGACGATCCCTTCCACCACGCCGATATCCGCATCGCTTTGGTCCAGCACCGCGCCCTGCTCGATATGCAGTTCCACAAAGGCGGTGATGTCGCCCGGGTGGATGCGCGCCGCCTCCAGATTGTCCGGATCGCCGCCGATGGCACGGATCCCTTCACGGATCGTCAGGCCCGAATGGCTGACTAGGTCAAGGGTCGTGGGCTGAAGATTGCCGGTGAGGATGAGCGAGCCGATCAGCCCGCCTTCCTCATTGGAGAACACCACCACCTCGAGCGGGCGATGGGTCGTGATCCCGACCGTGTTCAGGAGCTCGATCACCTCGAGTGCGGTGAGGACGCCCGCCGGCCCGTCGTAATTGCCCCCGCCCGGCACGGTATCGGTATGGGAGCCGAACAGGATCGGCGGCAGGCTCTCGTCCTCACCCGCCCGGTGGCCGAAAATATTGCCGCCGGCATCCACGCGCGTCTCCAGCCCCAGATTCTGCATGAGGCCCATGACATATTTGCGGCTCGCGATATCGGCTTGGCTATAGGCCACCCGGTCCACGCCGCCGTCCGCATTCGCGCCGTAGGCGGACAGGCCCTCGATGCTCCGCTCCAGCCTGTCGGCATCGGCCGGCGGCACGTCAGGTAAGTCGGCGGCGCTCGCAATGGCAACCGTTAGGAAAGCGGCCGAAATCCCAAAAAGTGAAGTCGCGCGCATCATTGTATCCTCTATGTCCGTCAGGCTTGGCGGAGAATGAAAACGCTTCGGCCAGCAGAAACTTCAGCGCCACTTGGCGGCCCAGCTCCGTGTCCTCGGCTTTGTAGACCACGCCCATGCCGTCCTCGCCAAGCTTCTCGAGGACGCAGTAGTGGCTGATGGTCTGGCCGACCATGCCGGTCCGATTCTACCTCGTTACGGATTGCTGCCGGGAACAAGCCTACCCTCCAGCTATGCGAGCCGAGCCCTGCCAGCCGCTTGATTAGACTCTATTTTCGGTCTGTTCGGCGACCGGTTGCAGAAGCTCCGATGGCTGATTGCTGGACGCGAAGTTATTTCTCGATAGCTATGCGACGGCATCGCCCTTCGTGGAATGTTCTAGCGTGGGCTGTTCGGCAAACGGGACCCGCCCGCACATGAAGCATCCGACTCGCCGACGCCCCTGCCACGGGGCGAAGGCCGCGATGTGACCGGAACCTCAGCATGGCCCGCCCGTGCGTGCTGCCTGGTGTCTGGTGTCTGGTGTCGATGAGGGTCTATTTTGGAGATGGCTTCTACGCCGCAGGTCGCTCCGCGCTGGCTTAGCGAAAGCTAGCAACAGTTCGGCAGCCATATCGAATCGGGCAGGCCCGGTTGGATTCATGAATCTCGCAGCAACCGCTTTACGTCCCGGGCTTATCCGATAGCGCCGGGTCGGCTATATCGAACTTCGGGCCGTCTCGCCCCCAGTCTTCGGCGCGGAACATGCGGCCTTCGCCCATTTGGCCGCCAATCTCTTTCACGGTCAAGTGAATCTTGGAACCTTTCACATGACCCCAGACCCAATGATAAAAGCGGCCATCCGCGAAACCTTCGCCGCGTATCAGGCCCTTCGTCATGTTGCCTCCCGAGCTGCCCACTTCCATGTAAGTGATGCCGTCATGCACCACGCGGACGAACTTGTGACCGTGTCCGCTGATGACGTGGTCCACTCCATATTTCTTCGCGAGCCGGTGAAGCGGAAAATCCGCGCGGCCCTCCCCGATCAGAGCGATCCAGTAAGGATGGTGGAAGATGACGAACTTCGGGTCACGGTCCTGGTTGGCCTCGAGGTCCCTTTCCAGGAAGCCGAGCTGCTCGGCAGTCAGCTCGCGGGGAACGGCGGTGTCGAGGACAGTAAAATGCGCGTCCTCATAGTTGAAACTGTAATAAGACTTGCGGTTCGACTCTTTCTCGTAAAGCTGCCTCGAGAAATCCGACCAAACGTCGTGGTTGCCGGGCGTAAAGTAAAGCGGATAGTGACGGTAGCGCGTCCAGATCGGACGCAGCTCGCGCCACTGCTGCTCGGCAATGGCGTCTTCCCGGCCCTGAATGGTATCGCCGACATTGATCACGAACTCCGGATGCATCAGGTCGATCTCTCGCCAGACACGTCCGTAGATTTGCGGCTGGGCGCCGCCGGTGCGGTCGCCCATAATGGCGAAGCGGAAATCATTGCGCGGTTCTTCGAGGGCGCGGACAGCAATCGCGGCGAAGGCAGCCAGTACAACAGCGTTCACGACCCAGCGTCGATGGATGTGTTGCATACCGAGAGTGTAACACCGCCTTAAACCGTCTTCGAGTCCGTGCGCGGGCGTCCCAAACCTCGTCCCGCCGGCCACCCCTTCAGTCGAGATCCCCTTCTTCCGCCAACTGCTTCACCAGCTGTTCAAAAGCGGCAACCGTTCGATCGACATCGTCTCGGTCATGCACCGCTGATGTCAGACCTCCCGGCCAGCCGCAGATGTCCACGCCCTGGCACAGGAAACCCAGCCGGATCTTGTGCACCAACTCGGGCGGCGCGCCCGACTTCAGCGTCTTCCAGTGCACTCGCCCGGCGAGTATGTCCGCTGGCGTGATGGATTCCCGTTCCGGATTCGTAAATATATGGAACGCCGAAAACTCTCCATAAACGCACCAGCTCGCGCCCAGCCGGCGCAAGACCGCATTCATTCCGTCGCGGATCTCGGCGGCCGTTTCGTTGGCGGCGGCAATGGCCGTGCCGTCCTTGAGAAGTTTCAGCGCGGCTACCCCGGCGGCGGCCGAGAGCGGAGAAGCGTTGAACGTTCCTTGATGGGGGACGGCGGGATCGACGGTTTTCTCGTCGCCGCCGCCGAAGTCCATGCTGGAGAAGATCCCGGAGCGGCCCGTGACCACCGCACCCGGAAGCCCGCCCGCAACCACCTTGGCCAGCGTCGTCAGGTCGGGCGTCACGGCGTAGTGGCCTTGCGCGCCCCCGCGTGAGCAGCGAAAACCCGTCACGACTTCGTCAAAGATCAGGACGACGCCGTGGCGGGCCGTGATGTCTCGCAACCGCCGCAGTGTTTCACCTCCGGTGGGGATCCGCCCGAAACCGGCTCCGGTGGGCTCGAGCATCAACGCCGCTACATCGTCGCTTTCTTCGAGGACCTGCTCCACGGTTCCGGTATCATTCGGCTCAACAATAATGACCTGCTCGACAATCTCCTTGAGGATGCCCGCCGGAGCGTTGGTCCCCGGCCCCAGCGCACCGAACGCCACATGGTCATGCCATCCGTGGAAATGCCCCGCGAAGCGAATGATCTTCGGCTTGCCGGCATAGGCTCGCGCCAGCCGCATCGCCAGGTGGGTCGCCTCGGTGCCGGAGGAGGTAAACCGCAACGTCTCCGAGCTGGGAACCATCTCGCGGATCAGGCCGGCCCACTCGATCTCCAAATCGTGCTCAGCGCCATAGTGCGTGCCGCGCGCCATTTGCCGTTGCACCGCTTCGACGATCGCGGGATGGCCGTGGCCCAGAATCAGCGCCCCATGTCCGCCGAAATAGTCGACGTACTCGTTGCCATCGACGTCCCACTTCCGCGAACCCTTGGCGCGGGAAACAAACAGCGGATAGGGCCGCAAATGCCGCCCATGGTGCGTCACGCCACTAGGAAACAACTCCCGGGTCCGCTGAAAACGCTGAGCCGAAGCGGGCGTCTTCTCCAGATATGCCTGATAGACCTTCGAATCCTTCAGTTTGGTTTTGACAAGCATTGTGAGCCCTCAGGATAGCGAACAAGCGAATGACCCAGAGATGCCCAACGAGCGGGACAATCCCGCGGGAGTAGCAGTGAAAACTTGCTACCTAGACCAATGCCCAAAACTTTTCCGCCACGGAAAACACAAATCCTACGACAAAGGCGCTAGGTTTTTTTTGAACCTGCACCGGCGTGGCGTGCCGTGTTGGGCAGTCTGCCAGGACTTGCGGCCAACGCAGGTGAAGGTGCAAGACATTCCATGCGGGGACGCGACAGGTTTCCCGAACCACGAATCGCCCGCCGCGGAGGCCCGCTACAGAGGAGACAGCTTCCCGGAATCACGCACGGGAGGCGCCGGGAGGCGCTGCGGAGCTGGGCGCCACACCGCGGCCGAATCCCTATCGCCTGCGGCGGCGGGGGCCATGGCTGGCCGCTTCATGAGGGCTAAGGCGGCGCGGCCTAACAGGGTGGCCAGCCTGCGTTTCGTCCCCTTTACCGCGCTGTCGGCGGAAAGTCCATACCTTGTGTAACGAGTTAACAAACCGCGGCAAACTACAAGATATGTCAGGAACTTTCGCATGTCCTTGAACATGCCGAGCCGCTTCGAGCGCGTCACAATCGAAGAGAAACTGTAGAACTGCCGCCAAGCCCCTTCCACCTTGCCGAGAAGCTGCTTCTCGCTGAGGTTGGGGTGGTGGTAGAGGATTCGCGGGTGCTGCGGGTCGAGCCAGTAGTCGTAGTCCTTCTTGATCAGCTTGAGAGCCTTGCGGCCGCGCTTCATCATGTGGAAGTCCACGGTACCCGGCAGCGGCGTCAGGGGGATGAACTGGGCCAGCGTGAGGCCGCAGTCGCGCGCGAACTGCATCGTGTAATCCAGCGAATCGAGTGTGTCGGTCTCGATCCCGAAAATGAAGGCGCCCATGATGTAGG
The DNA here is from genome assembly GCA_965226185.1 of Bryobacterales bacterium. Taxonomy (GTDB): domain Bacteria; phylum Acidobacteriota; class Terriglobia; order Bryobacterales; family UBA6623; genus CBDCYS01. The sequence continues at coordinate 309,575 of CBDDCT010000006.1, read as the reverse complement.
GGAAACCCTGGGTGCGAACCGTTTCGAGTTTTTCCGCTAGCAGGTCACCGGTCGAGTTGAAAGTCTTGTTGGTGGCCTTCAGCCCTTCTTCGGTGACCGTCTCGATGCCGATCAACGCCCCGGCCACTCCCGCCTTCTTCATGGCCGAGAGGTATTCCGGGTCGTCGGCTACTTCCATCGTGATCTGGGTGCAGAAAAATATGTCGTTGGGAACTTCCTTTTCCAAACGACGGAGCAGGTCGAAACGCTGCTCGAGGCCGGCCTCCAGCCCCTTGCGCTGTTCGGCATTACGGGCGTTGGCGATGTCCTGACGCGAGTAGGGGTAGAAATTGTCATCTGAAAACATGACGAGCCGAAATCCGGCCCGGTAGAGTTCCTGAACCTCCTGAATGATCCCGTCGTTCGTGCGCAGCCGCGGGGTCTGGCCGTCCTGTATCCAAACCGAGCAGAACGAGCACTGCTTGGGACAGCCGCGTACGGTCTGAACCGACCCAACCAGATAGCGGTCGACCTTCATCAGATCCCAGCGCGCCGGCGTAAAGTAATCGGGGTCCACCTGTCCCCCGCGGTACGTCTGTTCGAGCTTCCCGGCAGCGTAGTCGTTCAGGACCTGCGGCCAGGTCAGTTCGGCGTCGCCTGTTACGGCGCAGTCGCCATAACGCAGAGTCTCATCGGGAAAAATCGATGTGTGCGGGCCCCCGAAAATCACGGTTGCGCCTTTCTGCTTCGCCTTCTTTGCCAGCGCGTATCCGTGAATGGCGTTAAAAGTGTGAATGCTGATACCGAGAATGTCGCCGGCCTCCAGCTCGTCCCACGGGAATTCTTCAACCGCCTGATCGACCAGCCGAAGCCCTTTCACGTAGCCGTTTTGCGGAGTGACCGCCGCCAGAACGGGCAGTGCGCGGGGCGTAATGAAGGAAAAATCGATTCGCTCCGCGGCCGGCGCCGGGTTGGTAAGGAAAACCTTGAACTCTCGTGACGTTTGTAACACTGGCATGCGTCAGTCTCCTCTCGTTTAGTCTCACTAACCGCTGTCTCGAAGAAAAAATCGAAACAGGTTCCCTGTCAATCGGGTTTCCACCCGTAAGCTGACATCATAACCTCGAAAAGGTACGTGTTGGGAAAAAATCCCTCCACTCGTTCGGCTCCGGGACCCTCCGCCAGCACCAGCACCTCCTCGGCGGTGTGTTTGCCGGCGACGGCCATCGAAGATAAGACGTCCTCACCCTTTGTGGCGGCCAAGGGGAAGTGCAGGTCGTAGGAATGGTCGGCGGTGAACACGATGAGGGTGTCCGTACCTTTCAGCCGTTGGGCCGTTTGCTCGATGATTTCATCGAATTGAACCATCAGGTCGAGCGATTTTTTGATGTCGGTGTAGTGGTTGTTCGACTCGACCATGAGGAAGAACCCATTGGGATGAGCTTCGAGAATGCTCAGCGCTTTGTCGACGGCCGCGGCAAGGTCAAAGTCTTCCGGCTCCTTCTCGAACAGCGCGACGAGGCGCTTTGTTTCGGGACCGGCAGCGTCCAAATTGTCGGCTGGCTCGAGATACTCGTAGCCGTGCGCCGACAGCTCCTTGGCCGGATCGAAGCCCAGCTCGGCCGTCTCAGTCAAAATGCGCTTGCGTCCCGGCCCAATGACAACATCGACTCCGTCGCCGAAACGGGGCTTGACGATTTGGGAGAAGTTATCGCCCCATTTGTCGCGCTCATTGCCGTGCGCGTAACAGGCGGCGGGCGTGGCATCGGTGATGGGACTGTTGGAAACCACGCCGGTTGCCAGGCCGTGTTCCTCGGCGTACTCCAGAATTGTCTTGAGCGGCGGCCCGTCCACTTCGCCGCGTTTGGCCTCGGGTCCTTGGGAGATCACTCCAACTTGCGTTTTCTGTCCTGTCACGATCGCGGTCATGCCGGCGGCGGAGTCGGTGTTCCAGGTCGATGCCGCGGATGTATCCGATAGGCCCATGTGCGGCATGGAATGAATGTAGAACGCTTGCGGTTTTCCGTGTCCGTAGACACTGGCCGCGTGAACAGTGCCCAGGCCCGTCCCGTCGCCCAGGAACAGGACAATGTTCTTGGCTCGCTTGACGGGAGGGTCTTTGGCGGCGCTTCGCTGGAGACTGCCGGAGCAGGCCAGACTCCCAAGTACAATGGCCACGGGTATTAAGGCGAGACCTGCACACCGAGGGAGTCGGGATCGGGCCACAGCGGCTTTGTCGTACTGGGACCGGCCGACGTGCCCGTTCCGTCCCGCGTCGAGCGTCACTCCATCCGTCACGAACATTGAGGATCTATCATAGGACACCGGAGTGCCGCCGTGCTGCAACCAAGGCACGGGGATGATTCAGTTTGTTTGATTTGCTACAGCCGGTCGAGCCCGCCAAGGCAAGCAGATGAGCGCGTCGTTCACGATTCTGGAACATACCGCGGACATCGGCTTCAGAGCTTGGGGCGCGACCGCGGAGGAACTGTTCGAGAATTCCGCCCGGGCGATGATGGCAATTGCCGCCGAGGATTGCCAGATCCAGACCCGCGAGGAACGCTTCGTTGAGATTACGGGTGAGGACTACGAGTCGTTGCTCGTCAACTGGCTGAGCGAGGTGCTCTATCTGTTCGACAGCGAAGAGTTCGTGGTGGGACGCTTTGATGTCGAATCAATCGATGCCGCCGAGACAAGCACGGGGTTGCGGGACAAGCCGGCCCGGCTCCGCGCTCGCTTAGCAGGCGAGCGGCGCCATCCGGAGCGCCACCGCTGGACTCTGATCGTCAAAGCCGTCACCTATCATGAGATCGAGGTGAGAGAGCGCGACGGCCGCTGGGAATCGCGGGTTTTCCTCGATATTTGAGCCTTGCTATATGAGCCTCGCCGCCCAACTCGAAAAGCTGGACGATTACCGCTGGCGGCTTCCGCGCCACAGCCAGCGGGGCATGCGCACCGACGTCGTCGTCTACGCCACCAAAGCGATCATTGACAAGATCGCCCAGGATAAGTCTCTCGAACAAGCGGCCAACGTGGCATCGCTCCCCGGAATCGTGGGTCCCAGCCTGGCCATGCCTGACATTCATCAGGGATACGGGTTCCCGATCGGCGGAGTGTGCGCCACCGACTATTCCCATGGCGTGGTCTCGCCGGGCGGCGTCGGTTTCGACATCAACTGCGGCGTGCGCTTGGTCTGCGCCAACTTGCAGGAAGCCGACGTCCGGCCACGGATGCGGGAGCTGTTGAATCAAGTCTTCCGCGACGTGCCTTGCGGTACTGGAGGCTCCGGTTTCGTAAAGATCAATTTCAAAGACCTGGACGAAATCCTCGCCGGGGGCGCCCGCTGGATGGTCAACCACGGGTATGGGGAAGCCCGCGACGCCGAGTTTGCCGAGGCCGAAGGCGCGCTGCCTGACGCCGATATCGGCAAAGTGTCTGATCGCGCCAAGGAAAGGGGACGGCCACAGGTTGGAACGCTGGGCAGCGGAAACCATTTCCTCGAAATCCAATACGTCGAGCGTGTTCACGACCAGGCCGCCGCGAGAGCTTTCGGCTTATCCGAGAACCAGATCGTGGTGCTGATTCATTCCGGTTCGCGGGGACTTGGCCATCAGGTGTGCACTGACTATTTGCGGGAGATGGGCGCGGGAATGAAGAAGTACGGCATCGAGGTGCCCGACCGCCAGCTCGCCTGCGTGCCGATTCAGTCTCCAGAGGGGCAGGACTATCTGGGGGCGATGCGGGCGGCGGCGAACTACGCTTGGGCCAACCGGCAAGGCATCACGCATTTTCTTCGAGGCGCGTTCAAGCGCGTTTTTGGGGATGCGGCGAAGCTGGACCTGGTCTACGATGTTTGCCACAACATTGCCAAGAAGGAGCGTTATCTAGTTGACGGCAAACAGCGCGACGTGCTGGTGCATCGCAAGGGCGCCACGCGCGCATTCCCGCCGGGACACCCGGAAGTGACCGCGGCTTATCGTGATGTGGGCCAGCCTGTCTTCATTCCTGGAAGCATGGGAACTGCGTCGTGGGTGCTGGCCGGCCAGCCCGGATCAATGAAAGAAACCTTCGGCACCGTATGTCACGGGGCCGGACGATTGCTATCCCGCACGGCGGCGCGCAAGAACAGGGATCTCAGCCGCGTCGTCAAGGACTTGGAAGAAGCCGGGATCATGGTTCGCAGCGAAACCAAGAAGGGCATCCTGGAGGAGGTCCCGGAAGCTTATAAGGACGTAGACGAAGTGATCGAAGTCGTCCACAACGCCGGCCTGGCAAAGAAAGTGGCAAGGCTGCGGCCCATGGGCGTGATCAAGGGTTAGCCCGCTTTTTTCTCACAATGTGGCGAGGCGAAGTGCGTGAGAAGCCCGTTAGTGAAGACCACCGCCTGAAGTCCTGGAAACGGTCGTGTTGGTCCGGCGATCTATGTCCTTTCCGGTTTCTATTTGCAGTGTACCAGGGGGTGTCAAGTGTTTCGGGGGGAGGCTGGCATGGCGGCGGTGATAATAAACCTAAAAACGGTGGTTGAATAGGCGGTCCAGGGGGCAAGTGGTTGATACTGTGGTGGATGGCGAAACCACGACGCACAAAGCGGCTTCACCCGTTGGGGGAGCCCCAAAACGCAATCACAAAGCAGAGCAGTGGCAGCCGGGCGGTGGACACCTACGGCGGCAAGGTGCACCTGCGCTGGGACGCCGAGGCGGCGGTGACCGCCTACGGGCAGATGCCCTACTTCATCGAGTTCCTCAAAATCGCCGGGTTGTTCGACGACTGGGTCGCCGATTGTCCGCTCGACTACCGCAGCCCCAATGCGCCGGCGGAGCGCGACGTGTTGGGCACCCTGCTGCTGAGCCTGCTGGCCGGACATCGCCGCTATGCGCACATCAGCTCGATCCGCGGCGACGGGGTCAACCCGCGGTTGCTGGGGATGAGCAAGGTCGTCAGCGAAGACTCGGCGCGGCGGGCGTTTCAAGGGGCCGACGAGAAGGCCTGCGGCGACTGGCTGCGCGAGCATCCGCGGCGGAGCTACGAGGCGCTGCTGGAAGAACCCTGGATCCTCGACGTCGACTCCAGCGTCAAGCCGCTCTACGGGCGCCAGCAGGGCGCCAAGCGCGGTTACAACCCGGGCAAGCCGGGTCGTCCCTCGCACGTCTATCACACTTACTTCGTGGCCAACCTGCGGTTGGTGCTGGAGGTGGAAATGCAGCCGGGCAACCAGACGGCGTCGTCGTACGCGCAGCCGGAGTTGTGGAAGTTTATCGACGGCTTGGAGCCCCAGCAACAACCGGCGCTGCTGCGCGGGGATATCGGCTGGGGGACGGAGCGGATGATGCTGGGCGCCGAACAGCGCGAGCTTCCTTACTTATTCAAGTTGCGGCAGAGCCGGGGCGTGAAGGGACTGTTGGAGAGGCTGTTTCGCAGCGAGGAATGGGAGCCGGCGGGCAAAGGCTGGCAAGGGATTCGCACCGAGTTGCGGCTCCAAGGCTGGAGCCGGCCCCGGCCGCTGGTGGTGTTGCGGCGCCAGATTCGCAACGATCTGGCGCTCACTCAGCCCGACCCGGCTGCGCCGAAGCAATTGTCGCTGGGCTGGGCCGAGGTGGTCGACCACGGCGTGCTCTACGAGTACGCGGTGCTGGTGACCTCACTCGACGAGGAGGTGGCGACGATCGCGCAGCACTATCGCGAGCGGGCGGACGCGGAGAACAACTTTGACGAATTGAAGAACCAATGGAGCTGGTCGGGATTTACGACCCAGGACCTGCTGCGTTGTCAGGTGCTGGCGCGCATCGCGGCGCTGGTCTACAACTGGTGGACGCTGTTTACGCGGCTGGCGATCCCCGCCAAGCATGGCGAGGCGATCACGACGCGGCCGCTGCTGCTGCACGGCATTGCCCGGCGGACGCGCCATGGCCACCAAACGACCGTGACGATTACGAGCTTAAACGCCAGGGCGCGGCGGATGAAGGCGGCTTTGCAGCGGGCCAGCGCCTTTCTGCAATGGCTGCGAGCAACTGCGGAGCAGTTGACCCGAGCCCAACGCTGGCGACTGATCCTGAGCTGGATTTTCCGCCAATTCCTCCGCGGCAGAGTCCTCGGCGCCCCCTTGTATGTCACCGATGCGCCCTCCTAACTGCCGTTTTTAGGTTGATCAAGCAGAACTGATCGTCCTGGACGACGGACAGCTGAAGACAACGAGGCCGCGGGCTGCCTAGGCGAAGCGGCGCCATTGCACTGCCGAGCGTCCCGCTGGCGTGAAACGGCAAAGAGGACCAATCCATGCGTATTGCAATTGTCGGTGTGGGGGCCGTCGGCGGCTACTTTGGCGGCCGCCTTGCGGAAGCCGGTCACGATGTGGTTTTTGTCGCGAGAGGCGAAACGCTCACACGGCTGCGAACGCACGGTCTGCAAGTAAGCAGTGCTTTGGGAGATTTTGCGGTCGAGCATCCAAGGGTGGTTGGCGATCCGAACGAGGAACGACCGGTCGATGTCGTTCTTCTGGCTGTCAAAGCCCAGCACGTTCGCGAAGCCGCACGCTTTCTCGCGCCGCTGGTCGGCTCGGACACGGCGGTCATTCCCCTGCAAAACGGGATTGAGGCGCCGAGCCTCTTGGCGGAGATTCTCGGCCCGGAGCACGTGCTAGGCGGACTGTGCAAAATCTTCAGTACGCGCATCGCTCCCGCCCGGATTCAGCACGCTGGATTCAAGCCCGCGCTGATTTTTGGCGAGCTAGGGAAAGCGAACGCTGAGAGGGTCGAGCTGATCCGGTCCGCGCTGGAACTGGCGAACGGCATGAGAGTCGTCACACCCGATGACATTGAAGCCGCCTTGTGGGAGAAATTCCTTTTTGTGACTCCGCTGGGAGGAGTCGGGGCGGTCGCGCGCGCACCGGCGGGAGTGCTGCGAAAAGTTCCCGAGACCCGCCGCATGCTGCGAGCCGCGATGGAAGAGATTGTCGCGCTCGCCCGCAAACGCAACATTGCTCTCAGCGGTGATGCGCCGGATCGCGCTTTCGAAATAATCGATGCGTTGCCTGCCGGCGCGATACCGTCCATGCAGCGTGACGTGATGGCGGGCGAGCCGTCCGAACTCGAGTATCAGACCGGCGCCGTTGTGCGTTACGGCGAGGAGTCCGGGGTGCCGACTCCGGTGAATTTCGCAATCTACGCCGCGTTGCTGCCTTCCGAACTGCGGGCGGGAGGCAAGCTCGCGTTTTAGCCGGAGGCTTCCCGGGGTGCTCGCTCCCCTTCGGCCCTCCCCTCCCCCACCTGCTTTTCCGTTTTGGCCAGCCTGCGACACGGCCCTGCAAAAAATACGCACTTCAGCTATCCGGGCTAAAAAACCGCTAAATCAACCACATCCCTGCTCCCGCCTGCCCCCTTTGCGAAATCGGTGACAGAGGGCCAAAGCTAACCATTTGGTCCTTCGCACGTAGGTTAGAATATGAGGATGATTGTCAACGCTCCAAGACCCTGGCGCCTTTTTCTTCTCGTCACGCTGATTGCGGCGGCCGCCGCGGCTCAAACAGGCTCCGAAGCGCTGAACCTCGGCGTGTCGCCGGCGGATCAGCCCGAAGCCAGCGTCGTCCCGCCTCCCAGCAACGCGCTCGACAAGGACGATCTCGAAATCTACGTGCGGCATCTCTACACGTGGCGGCCCGAGGTCAAGGTTGAAATCGGCGATCCCAGCCCGGCTCCGATTGACGGCCTGCTCCAGATCGAGATCAGGGCCTCCTACAAGATGGCCGCTCAAAACAAAATCCTTCTGGTGAGCAAGGACGGTGAACACATTCTCGACGGCAGCCGCTACGAGATCGGCAAGAATCCGTTCGCCGCGAACTATGACAAGATCGACGCCATGGGCGCGCCCGGATTTGGAACCGAAGGGGCGCCAGTCCGAGTGGTCGTCTACAGCGATTTTCAGTGCCCATTCTGCGCCAGAGAAGCCAAAATGCTGCGCACTCAACTCCTCAAGCAATTCCCGGAAGAGGTGCGTGTCTACTACCGGGATTTCCCGTTGGCGATTCACAAGTGGGCGGAGCCGGCTGCCATAGCCGGACAGTGCATCCACGAAAGCGACCCCGAAACCTACTGGCGGTACTTCGATTGGATTTTCGAAAACCAGAAAAATGTCACGCCGGAGAACTTCAAAGACAAGTTCACCGCCTTTGTGGCCGGCACTCAGCTTGACTCGGCCAAGGTAGGTGAGTGCTTCGACGGCAGGAAAACAGAAGATAAAGTCAAAGCATCAATGGAGGAGGCGCGTCGTGTCGGCGTGAGTTCGACTCCCACGCTATTCATCAACGGCCGGAAAGCCGGCGCCCCCAAGTGGGCGCAACTGAAGCAAATCATGGACAACGAGATAGCGTATCAGAAGATCGCGAACAACGCTGGTGATGACTGCGGCTGCTCTATTGCCCCGGAACTGCCCGGCCTCCAATAAATCCCCGTGCGAATATCAACTCGACAGTCATACCCGCGCCTCGCGCTTAGCGGATTAGCGCTGGTATTTTGCTCGATAGTCGCAATTGCCGCTCCCGCCAGGCTCGGCCAAAAGGCCGACGAAGCCCGATACATCGAGCACGTCAAGTTTCTGGCTTCGCCTGAACTAAAAGGCAGAGCAGCCGGGACGCCCGGACTTGAACAGGCCGCCGCCTACATCGCCGGCCAATTTAAGCGTGCCGGCTTGGAACCAGGCGCCGGCGGCCACTCGTATCTGCAGCCTTACACGGTCACTACCGGGGCTCGGATGGGATCGAACAATCGCCTGGTCGTCCGCGCGGGCGGCTCAGAGCACGGCCTGAAGCTGGGCGAGGACTATGTCCCGGTCAACTTCTCATCCGCGGGTTCGGTAAGCGGCCCGCTTGTTTTCGTCGGCTACGGGGCCTCCGCCTCCGAGTTCGGCTACGACGACTACACTCATCTCGATGTAAAGGACAAGATCGTCCTCGTGCTGCGATACGAGCCGCCGCGGTTTTCCGAAATCGACGGGAAGGCCCAGCACTATACTCACCATTCCCACCTCATCAAAAAGGCCATCAACGCCCGTAACCGAGGAGCCAAGGCGGTGCTGCTCGTCAACGGAACGTTGGACGACAGAACGTCGGACGACAAGGACGAAGACGTCCTGCTGAAGTTCGGTGGCATTGCCGGCCCTGACGACGCCGGAATCCTGATGGCTCACATCACGAATGCGGTCGCCGAGAAGTGGTTCGCCGAAGCCGGCAAGTCGCTCAACGACATCCAGGCGGAAATCAACCAGGGGCCCCAGCCGCAATCGTTCCCGTTTCCCGAGTCGATGACCGTCTCCATCGACGTGGATATTGAACGCCGCCACGCCACGGTCCACAACGTGGCCGGCTATCTGCCGGGAAAAACTGACGAATACATCGTCATCGGAGCTCACTACGACCATCTGGGCCTTGGAGACCAGAACTCGCTGGCCCCCTCCAAAATAGGCAAGGTTCACCACGGAGCCGACGACAATGCCTCCGGGACAGCCGGATTGATGGAACTGGCGCGCTTGTTCTCGGCGCGGAGGGAAACTCTCAAGCGCGGTCTTTTGTTTCTGGCTTTCTCCGGGGAAGAGATCGGTTTGCTCGGCTCATCGCATTGGGTGAATCACCCCACCCGTCCGATTGAGCAGGCCGCCGCCATGCTGAATATGGACATGGTGGGGCGAATCAAGAAAAACAAGGTTTATGTCGGCGGCGTGGGGACCGGCTCCACGTTCGAGTCGCTGATCAAACGGGTCAATGGGAAACACGGCTTCAAGCTCGACCGTTCCAAATCAGCCTACAGCTCGAGCGATCACACGTCGTTTGTCGCCAAGAATGTCCCGGTACTTTTCTTCTTCTCCGGGCTGCATTCCGACTACCATAAGCCAACCGACACCTGGGACAAGATTGACGGCGAGTCGGCCGCGCGCTTGATCGACATGGTTGCCGAGATTGCAGGTGAGCTGCAGGCCGCCGAAGAGCGTCCCAAGTTCGCCAAGGTCGCTCCCCCGGCACGCGGCGGGCGGCCGGGCGGCGGTGGCGGCGGCTACGGTCCTTGGTTCGGCTCGGTTCCCGATTTTGGAGAGGTGGAGACCGGCGTCAAATTTGCCGACGTGACCCCAGGCTCGCCTGCCGCGAAGGCCGGACTCAGGGGCGACGACATTCTGATCCAATTCGGCGACAAGCCCATCAAGAACCTCTATGACTTTACTTACGCGCTACGGGACAGCAAAGTGGGCGATGTGGTTGAAGTGAGAGTTCTGCGCGGCGGCGAAACGGTCAGCGCCAAAGTCACGCTCGAACGGCGCCGCTAGCAGCGCTTCCGCAAGCAACAGGTGGAATCAGATCTTCCGGTCAGAGAGACTTCCCGCGGAACAACGCAAGATCTCGCACACGCTTATTCTTGACAGCCAAATCACGCGCTGGGGTTTCGTGAAGGAACGTTCTTGGTTTCGGGACTCGACCTGTTGGAAGTTGCTGCATGCGGGCCGAAAGCGAATTCCCCTTCAGCTAGTTTTTCTTCAACGCGTCCAAACGCTCGAGTCTGGCACTTTGGGTTGCACAAGTGGCGCGGGAAAGCCCGCCGAAACCAAGTGACAACCCGAACTGCGGCGTCCTCTCGTTGCTTCGTGTGGGCAGCGAAGGAAAACGCCCTGCCGGATAGCTGTGCCTTCCAGCGATCTGATGACTTTTCACGCAAGACGCGCAGATGAACGGTCTCTCCGGAATCAAGGAGGTAGTGGACGCCGACAAGCGAACCAGACTGATCTCCTATCAGGGTTTGCCCCATGTTACGCAAACCTTTTGCCCCGTACGACCAGTACGCGTTTATTGTATCATCGCAGTACGTAATGATCCTATAAAGTTTTTGAGTTTACAGAAAAATAATATTGTTCCTTACATAGAAACTGAAAGGTTGATTCTATAATCGTTCACGGCGGCCAGATTTGCGACCCGCCGCGATCAGTCGGTGAACCACTCGTTGACCTTGATCCGTGCCTGCTTCTTTATCTCGGGAGAGATGTTCGCCGCGACGATCCCGATGGCGGCCAGCAGGACGGTCAGGTCGTCCATATAGCCCACGCCGGGCAGAAGGTCGGGAATGATGTCGATCGGCGAGATGAAGTACGCCAGGGCCCCGTAGATCACGCCCTTGGCGCCGGCGGGTGTTTTCGGCGATTCGGCGGCATAGTACAACTGCAGCGCCGTCTCGACTACATTCTTCCCTGCCGCCTTCGCATAGCGCCGGACCTTTGCCCAGAACTGCTCATCGGAATAGCGGCTCCCGTATTTCTCCGCGGCGTAGGGCAGAACAGCCTTTGGATCGATAGGGCCGGACATATCTCTTGTCCTAACAGAAGATTCTCGCGGGGTCAACTACCCGATTCTCGGTGTGTCAAGGCCCAATAGAAATGTCCCCTGCGGTAGCCCAGTAAAAATGTCCCCTTGGTTTTGTTGTTTGTAAGTTTGCAAGCGAGAATCCTCGTCGGGGCTGTGGGAATGTGGGAATCGCTTTAGCGATTTCCAAGGGAGGGTGGGAAAGCTCTCGTTGCGATGCGAACCCTCTTCGCTGTTCGCCGAGGTTTACCACGCTTTCCGTCCGGCCCGGCATTTCAATAGCCCTGTCTTTTTTAGGTCGTCGCCGCGCGCTTTTTCGGCTGCGGCGACTTACGCCAGGAGGGGCCGCCGCCGGCTTGAACCGCTGCGGAGCCGCTGGTTGTTGCGGCTCTGGAGGCGGCTTCGGCCGCGGCTGGGCGATCTCTTCAAGAGCTACCGCGCGGCCCTCGTAGACCACTCGCGACTCGGCCTCCAAGCAAAAGACCCGCTTCAAGTCCAGGCGCTTCGACACACGCCGGGAAGGTCCACTCCCGCCGCCGCTTCGCGGACAAACTTGGCGTTGTGTTCCTCCAGATACTGTTCTTCGAGATAGCGCTTCGCCGCCTCCTAATCGGCAATGCCTTGGAGTAGCATCTTCTTGATCAGGCGGTCTTGATGCGTGCCGTGATGGCGCTCCACGCGGCCCTTCGCTTGCGGCGACGAAGCGGCCACGATGCCCCTGCCCAGCTTGGCGCACATGCGTCCGAACTGTGTCTCGGGCTCGATGCCTTCGAGCGCTTGGCGCGACGTCGGCTGGCGCTTGGAGACGTTCTTCCAGTGGCACGACAACGCCTTGGGAACGCCGTACTGACGCAGCCAGGCTGGGAGCAGGTCGGCCGCCGCCCAAGTCGTTTCCTCGCTTGAGAAGCGGCGCAGCGCCTGGCCGGCCGCATCGCCGGCGAAGTTCATCAGGCAGCCTTTCGGGCCGCGTCGTTCCAGCCAGTCGTGGTGCGAGCCGTCGAGTTGAATCAGCTCCCCGCAGTGCGCCCGGCGTTTGTGGCGGCGACTCCACGGACCGGCGGCGAGGATGCAGTGCCGCAAGGTTTCCGGCGGCACTTCGAGGCGGTGAGCGGCCGCCAGATGTTGCGACGCCAGCGTTGGCGCAAAGCGCTCGTGCGGCTCGCCCGAATAGTTCTCGCGCACCAACTCGAGAACCTGCTCGCGCCGCTTGTCATTGGCTTGGTTCGAAACGCGGCCGACGTTGCCATGCGCGAGAGCTTGGGTCCCTGCCGGCGCCGAAATCGGCGCTGCGCAATTCCAGCTTCCGGCGGTTTCCGCAGCGGGCTTCCTCCGAAAAGGCCTTTTTCCGCCGGAAAGTAGCTAGCGAGGTCTGCGACCTCAAACCGACGAGTTGCTCTCGATGCAAATATTGTAGAATTCCCGCGTTATGGCAAACATCGGTGATCTGCTGGAAGGCCACCTAACCCTGGAAGTCGAGTGCGCGGACCGCGTCTACCTCAACGGCTGGGTGCCACAACTGACTCACGGCGGGGGTTGCGGTGGTTCCTCAGCGAGCATCTGGGCAAGCCCATCGCTTCACCCGCTTTGCTAGCTCAGATCACCAAACGCTTCGTCGGGCGGCTGCAGCAATACGCCGAGCAACAACACATCCCGATGGTACGGTTCAAGTCGGGAGAACGCAAGGACGAAACCGCCAACCGCCTGCGCCGCCAGCGAGCCGTGCGCGACGAGGTGGTCTTCAGCGGCGTCGCCCAAGAGAAAGCGATGGCTTACGAACTGGCTACGGCCGTCGAGTTTTATGGCTTTGCCGATCTTCCCTTTCACAAATACAGGATCGCCCGTGGCCACGCCATTCTTGCCGTTTGCAGAACTGTCCGAGACGTCCTCCTCGAACCTCCAGTGTCCCAACAGCCCTTTCGACAGATCGGCACTCTGTGCAACACCGACCGCCGGACTGCCCACAATCGCGCAGCCCACCGCGGTCGCCCACAACAGCAGCAATCCTTTTCTCACTAAAGAACCCGGTTCACGAACGTCTTGGTTGAGATGAATCATAATCTGCGCTCCGTTGGCTCTAAGCCGGAATTTTCGATTTGCGGCCCGGCATTTCGTGAAAAACGGCGCACCTCCGCGCGCACTTGATCGAGAAAGGGGTTGGCATGTTGGTTACGGGAACTTCGCGGCTTCGGAGTTCCGCTTCGTGGGGCAAAGTGGCCCGTTTTCGACGACCTTCCTTGGCTTTTGGAGCACTATGCACGTTAAAGCTCGACTCTAAGCGCTGCGGCGTGAATCTGGGGCAGGCGCGTAAGTCATTTTGTTTCAGTTAACTGGAAGGGCTCATTGCAGTATTCTACAGAAAATGTAAGGGGTTGGGGATTTTTTGGCCTTGCAGAGTCCAGTTCGCCTTTTCATTGGTTTGTGGATGATCGTTCGTCAATCGATTGATCACCGCTATCAGCATAACGGATCAATTGCGGGTGTCAATCCCTGAGGAGGCGATTTTGTTGAAAACACGGGGAATATCTTTCTTAGAGGCACGTGACGCAAACGCCGGTTGATAGGACTTGCGCGGTTTTGTCCTCGTCTGCCGGCCGAACTGGCTGAGCGCTGAATCCACGGCCCGAGTAGCCGCCAGCCACGGCGCCCCGCTACGGATGAAACGTCGCGGGGTCTTGCCCGGCAGCGGCGCGTCCGGCGGCAGGCCCATCTGGGCCTTGGCGCCCCGGATTTGGCGGATTCGCCGTTTCTGCCGCGACGGAACCGGCGGTTTGTTGGAATCGATCGGGGGCCATTTTCATGGCGGTTTTATGAACCCCAGGTTCATGGAAACGAACTGTCCATGTGATCTCCGTCACGAAGCGGGAAGGCCCTCGACGAGCTCTTCGCGGTCACCCTTGATATAGCGCACAACCTCAACCGTGTCCAACACCAGTGAGATACTGTTGAGCATCATCAATACCCGGATCCAGATACCAAACACGTCGTCCGCCGGAATCTGATCGAGTCTGCCCCACAGCCAGCCGATCATCGGAATCCAGAAGATGTGGCCGACACTGAGCAGGCGGGTGAATCCGGTGAGGCCGGTCAAGACGGTCATCAGCGCCATGGACGCCGCCAACGCGGCCAAGACAACTTGCGCCTCCGTACGGAGAAGAAAGAACAGCGGCGCAGCCATGTTCACCGCCACCAGCAGCATAAGCCAGAGCCGCACCTGAAGGGGCGATCTCATCAACCCCAGGTTGAACTTGATAAAGCTTTTCATGGTTAACCTCCTGACTTCTATGTGGAGGAGCCTGCCCACCTGCTCTTGAACCAGACAGACAGGCCCTCCGGTGATTCCGCCCAGCAAATCCGGGCTCTCATCAGTCCTCCCACGGCAGCAACACAATGTTACCGACAATTTGGTTTGACGCGATCAGCCGATGCGCTTCGGCCGCCTGCCGTAGCGGCAGCGTGCGGCCGACAGTCGGCTTGATTCGCCCCGCGCGAACTTGCTCCAGTCCCCATTCCAGGTCCTTCGGGTCCGCGCCCATTGAACCACGCAGTTGCTTCTGCGCGGAGAAGAACTCGAAGATGTTGAACGTGACTTCGAGGCCGGCCACAAATCCGAAGGCGACGATGACACCCTGAAACCGGGCGGCCTCGATGCTCTTCGGAAGTACGTCGCCGCCGAGGTTATCGATCACAACATCCGCCCCTCGGCCGCCGGTCCATTTCTTGACCGCCGCCACGAAGTCCTCTTGGCGAGTGTTGATCACCAGATCGGCTCCGATGGATTCGGCCAGCTCACCTTTGGCGCCGCTGCGAACCGTGGTGGCGACGCTGGCTCCTAGGGCTTTCGCGATCTGAATCATGGCGCTTCCCGACGCGGAAGCCCCCGAATGAATGAGAACGTTGTCACCAGCCTGGACCCCGCCGACTTCCTTCACGGTGCGGACTCCGGTCGCAAGGGCCATCGGCAGTGAAGCGGCTTCCGCCGGTTTCAAGCCCGTGTCATCCTTGAGCAGAAAACGCGCCGGGACCTCCATGTACTGGGCGTAAGAACCCCAGAGGCCGATGCCGGGCAGCGTGAAGCTAGGCGCGGCGCTGGCGGGGTAAATGCCGTAGTCTTCTTCCTTCAGGGGAAACCCGGGCGCCGGAATGACGCGGTCCCCTACTTGAAATGTATTCGCCTCGGGACCTAATTCGGTAACTTCACCCGCTGCGTTGGCCCCAAAAACGTGCGGTAGCGGCAGATCACGGGTGACATCACCCGCGCGAAGGTAGTGGTCGAAACGGTTTACGCCCGCCGCGAGAACCTTCACCAGAACGTTGCCCGGTTTGGGTTTGGGGGTCGGTACCTCTTCGTACTTGAGAACGCCGGCATCGCCGAATTCGTGAATGACTGCTGCTTTCATGATTTTTCTCCTTGTGGTTTCTTTCCGATACGACTGGTCGTCTTTAACTTGGTCAAAAAATCACCTCTCAACACGGCCGAAAAAACTCGTCCAAGGCGAATGAGATGCATTTGCGCAGTGGTTCGACTGAACCCTCGATTTTCATCCGCAACAGAGAGCCTTCCCAGGCATTGAAGAGAAAGTTTGCTAAATCCTCGGCAGGGAGATCCGTGCGAATTCTCCCCTGCTGTTGAGCTCGCGCCAGAGCGCCCGCGAGGGCGTCCCGCGTTCCATGCATAGCCTCGGCCATCGCCTGTCGCGGCAGTTCCATGCTGCCGCCCAGCTCCGCGGCCAGATTCCCCACCAAACATCCGGTCGGGCAAGCTTCGTACAAGGCGATCTCACGGTTGAAAAACTCCTTCAGAGCCGCTAGGGCATCGCCCTTGGGATCAGCGAGCAACTTCATGCGCTCGCCGAACTTGCCGGCATAGTGCCGGACAACCGCGGCGCCGAAGTCCTCCTTGCTCTTGAAATAGTTGTAGAACGAACCCTTGGGGACCTGCACGGCATCGAGCACTTCTTTGAGGCCGGTGCCGTTGTAACCGTGCCGGATGAACGAGTTAAGCCCCTCGTCGAGCAGCTTGGCGCGGTTGTCATCGCTGCGGCGTGGCCTTGGCATACTTATACTATACGACCGGTCGTCTCTTTTGTCAAGAGCTAAGTTGAGCTTTTTCTCAGATTGGCTGAGTTGAGCCCAGCACAGTGTCTGGTTCCGCAGTCGATAGGCTGAGACATCGATAAGCTAAGACAATGTCTACCGAATGGCAACCGCTGCGGGAGCAGTTTCCCGTCCTGAAGGATTGGGTCTACCTCAACGCGGCGACATTTGGCCCCGTCCCGCAGTGCGCGGCGGAAGCGGCGGCGGCGCACGTGCGGAAACGCGACGAAACGGCGTCGCTGGACTTTCTCGACTGGTATACCCAAGCGGATGTTGTGCGGGCCGCCGCCGCGAAACTTATAGGCGCCGGGGCCGAAGACATCGCATTCATTCCGAATGCCGGGGCCGCCCTGGCTTGGCTCATCGGCGGCATCGACTGGAAATCGGGCGATGAAATTGTCACGCTCACTCACGAGTTTCCCAACAATCTGTATTTCCCTAAAGTGCTCGGGAGCGCCGGGGTTTCACTCACGGAGCTTGAACTGCCGGATGGCCGCTTTTCGCTGGACCGTTTTATCGAGGCGCTGACGCCACGAACGCGGCTGGTTTTGATGAGCACCGTGAACTACTCGACCGGGCTTCGTCCGCCAATCGAAGCGATCGGCCTTGAGCTGCGAAGGAGAGACATCCTTTTTTGCGTGGACGGAACGCAAAGCGTCGGGGCGCTGCAAATTGACGTTCAGGCGGCGGCGATCGATTTCCTGGTTGTGCACGCCTACAAGTGGATGCTTTCGCCAACCGGAATCGGGTTCGCCTATGTCGCACCGCGAGTGAGGGAGTGGCTAAAGCCGAGCCTCTATAGCTGGCGCAGTCACAAGAACTGGCGCGATGTCGACCGGTTGCATCACGGTGTCCCGGAGCTGCCGCCGGGCGCGATCAAGTACGAAGGCGGGATACAGAACTTCAGCGGCATCTTCGCCATGGGAGCGGTCCTGGATCTGATTCATTCGATCGGCCCGGCGGCGATTGAGTGGCGTGTCCAGCAACTCGCGGAGAAAACGCGGGAAGTCCTTCGCTCCCGCGGAGGGCGGCTGGCAAGCGATGAGCATCCGCACTACGATTCACCGATTGTCACCGGGCAATTCCCGGGCGTCGACGTGTCCGAACTCGCCGTTGGGCTGCGGGATAAACGCATCGTCGTTGCGGCGCGGCAAGGCAACCTGCGAGTGTCTCCTCACTTTTTCAATGACGAGGGGGATTTGGCGAGGCTCGGAGAAGGGCTTGAGCGTGGGTAGCTTGGCTTCAGCGAGCGCGGAGTTGACGGGTGGAGGACGCGACTACGATGGAGCGTGGACTTCCGTCCACGCCTCTGTCGGGTCGCTTGAAATTTTCATTCAGAACCGGTAACGACTGACCATACAGGCGCCAAAATTTGCGAATGGAGCTGTTTAGATCAAACAACCTCGTCTGTAATATGAGGTCCCGCCGCCAGTGTTTTGCGCACTGGGCAGCGGGTCGCGATGTAGGCTAACCGCTCCCGCTGTGCGCTGTCGAGATCACCCTCGAACTGAATACGCACCGTGATGCGTTCGACAACGCCTTGATCCTGCTCACAGTCCCTACAGTCGCGAGCGTGGACCCGGTCATGGGACAGCTCCGCCCTGACACTTTCGAGTGGCCAGCCTTTTCGTTCCGCATACATTCGAACCGTCATGGCCGTGCATGCACCCAGCGCGCCAAGCAGGAGCTGGTAGGGATCGGGACCCAATCCAGTCCCGATACCTTTCGGCTCGTCCGCAAGAACAGAGTGGTCTCCCGTAGTCAGAAGCGTCTGGAAGCCATCAAGAGTTTGGGCTGTTACGTTCGCCATCGGGTTTCTCCTGGAGCCACAGCTACCTGCTGATTGCCGCTCCCATTTGCGACCCGCCGTTCTGGAGGCGGGTCAAGCTACCAGCCACCACACTCTTTTGCGAGGAGAACCTAGGTCGCGACGCTCGACGGCACGGCCACGGTTTCTTTGGCGGCTCGATAATTGTTGAGCATCCGCATGAACGTGGGCATGTAGAGATGATGGTCGTGCCAAGTGCGGCCGCTGACCATGTTCCCCGCCAGAACGCAACCCTCATCGACGAACGTTCCGCCGGAAAACTCGACGTCCAACTGGCATTTGGGCACGGTGGCCATTTTCTTTCCGCGAATGACATCGGCTGCCGCGACAATCTCGACACCATGGCAAACACTGGCAACGGGCTTTTTCTTGTCAAAGAAATACCGCACGATGCGCAGCAGATCTTGGTCGTAACGCAGATACTCGGGGGCCCGTCCGCCCGACAAGAATAGGCCGTCATAATCTTCCGGATTGACGTCACGAAATGCGATTGTTGCTTCAATGTGATAGCTTGGCCCTTCTCGGGTGAGATCCCATCCGGGCGGGACTTCGTGCATCACCATGTGGTAGACGCGTGCTTCGGGTCCGGCGACGACAGCTTCGAAACCGTCTTCTTGGACCCGGAAAAACGGGTATAAGGTGTCGACCGCTTCGACGGCGTCTCCGACAGGAATCAGGACTTTGGACATGGGTTCTTCCGTTGAGCTGTTGAGCCGCGTTTCAACGCTCTCCAGAATAGCTTAAACGATAAGGCGTTGAGGCGTTGATCCGTTGAGAGGCTGAGAGGCTGAGAGGCTGAGAGGCTGCCCCGCGTTTCAACGCTCTCCAATACAGCTTAAACGATATTGGCCGCGGCGTATTTTAGATGCTCCGCAACGGCTTTTGCCGTTGAGCGGACTTGGCTCGACTTAGCTCGCATTTCTCACCAGGTGGCGAGGCGAAGCGCCGCCGGAACTGCCCGCGGTCCCTGGCGCCACCCGGAACGTGGCCTTGCTCTCCTTCCGCGAACCCGAAATCCGGTACGATGGATTCTCCCACACGGACATGAGCAAAGAATTCGTCGCAGCTTTCCTGTCGCTGGCATTGATCGCCGGCATTGCTGTATTTTCCACGCCGCCATCGGCGCTTCGGATGGACCCCGAGACGGCCCAGCGGTTGCAGGAGCTGCGCAACCTGGGCAAGGCGATGTATGAAAATCCCGGCACGCAGACGCAGGCGGTTGGCGTGCTGCGCGAGGCGCTGGAGCTGAATCCGGGCTCGGCTCAGGAACATCTCAACTACGGGCTGTCGCTTTTGCGCGCGGGTCAGGCGGAAGAGGGGATCGCTGAAGTCGAAAAGGCGCAGGTGATCGATCCCTCACTGCCCAACACCTACTTCAATCTGGGGATCGAGTACAAGAAACGCAACGAAGTGGAACGTGCCGTCCATGAACTCGAACAGATGGCGAGACTCGTACCCGAAGAGCCCAAGACGCACTACAACCTCGGCGTTCTCTACAAACTCCAGGACGATATCGAGAGAGCGATCAGCGAGTTCGAACTGACCGCTGAACTCGATCCCAGCCTTGCCGCGCCGCACTTTCAGCTCTACAACACGCTGCGGCGCATCGACATGGATCGCGCCCGCGCGCACCTCGATCGTTTCCGCGAAATCAAAGAGCTGACCGCCGACGCGGCTGCGAGCGAAGACGTCAATTGGAGCTTCTATTCCGAGCTGCATGACCCGGTAGAGGCGGGACCTCCGGCGGAAGAGGCGGGGATGGTCGAGTTTGAGGTGGAGGCAACTGGGATCGACTTGGGAGAGGAACCGCTGGGGCTGGCGTTGGCGAACTTCGGGGCCGATGCCGCTCCTCCGCATGTCGTCGCGTGGTCGAGGAACCGCATCGCCTATTCGGTCCCGAGCGATGCCGCCGCCGGCGGGGCGGGCGGGGAGATTCGCCATGTGGCGCCGGGCGACCACAACAACGACGGTACGGCCGACCTTTGCCTGGTTCAAGCGGGCGGCGCACAAGTGCTGGATTTGAAGTTCGAGGGCAGGGCGCGTTCGGGCGATGCCGGGGGACCCAGGCTGCTTGGTAATGAGCACACCGTCGCCGTCGGAGACTTCAACACTTGTTTATGGGTCGACTATGACCACGACTACGACCTCGACCTGCTGCTCACAGGGCAAGACCAGGCGCTCATTCGCAACAACGGCGACGGCAGTTTTTCCGACGTGACCGCGTCATTTCCGTTTGAGAAGGGCTCGGAGGGGCTGGCGGCCGTGTCACTGGAACTCAGGGAGAACAACGGTTTCAATATCGTCGTCGCTTACCGGGACAAGGTGATCCTCTACGAGGACCGCAAAGTAGGCCAGTTTCGGGCGTCCAGGATTCCGGGGATTGTGCCGGGTGAAGGCGCGGTGCGTCTCGAGGTCGTGGACGCCGACCATGACGGCTTCCTGGACGTTGCGCTGACGCGCGGCAGCGGGTCCCGGAAAGAAACCCAGCTCCTGCAAAACAAAGAAGGTGTCTTGGAAGCGGGCGCCGTCATGCCGGCGGCGCTGGCCTGGGCGGATTTCGAGAATCGTGGCTGGGTGGACGCGGTTACTCCGCAAGGCGTGATGGCCAACCGCGGGAGCTTCGCATTTGAGCAGAGGGAAGCGGCGGGGCTGCCCGGCGGCCTGGTATTCGCCGCGGCGGCCGACTTCAACTCAGACGGCAAGACCGACGTCGCCGCGCTAGATGCTTCCGGGAACCTCAGCTTTCTTCTCAACAAGACCACCAGCAGCAACAGCTACGCCGGCATCGCGCTCAAAGGAGTCAAGAACAACATCCTGACCGAGGGCGCGCGGGTCGAGGTCAAAGCGGGGCGCGTCTACCGCAAGCAGGTGTATCAGGGCGTCCCGCTGTCGTTTGGGCTCGGTGGAGCCACGACCATCGACACGGTGCGGATCACCTGGCCCAACGGGCTGATCCAGAACGAATCCCGCCAGCCGGTCAATCAAGCGCACGAGTACGAAGAGAAACCGCGCCTGTCGGGTTCCTGTCCCATGATCTTCACCTGGAACGGCGAGGAGTTCGAGTTCATCAGCGAGGTGCTTGGAGTCGCTCCCTTGGGCGCCAGCCTTGGAGACGGCCAATTCTTCCCGGCGGATCATGACGAGTACGTTTGGATTGACGGCGAGAGGCTGAAGCCGCTCCACGGCGCTTACGAAGTGCGCATCACCGAGGAGCTGCGCGAAGTCGCCTACCTCGATCAGATCAAGCTGCTGGCGGTGGATCATCCTCGCGAGGTCGGCGTCTTCAGCAACGAGAAGTTCAAGGCCCCGCCATTCCCCGAGTTTCGTCTTCACGAAGTGGACCAGCGCCACTACCCGGCCCGGGCGCTCGACGGGCACGGCCACGACGTTTTGGACCGGCTCCTCAGCCGCGACCGGCGCTATGCCGACGACTTCCAGAGAGACTTTTCGAACCGCGCGGAAAGTCATTCGCTCACGCTCGATTTCAGCGGCTTCCCTGAGCGCGACTCGATGATGCTGTTCCTCAACGGATGGGTCGACTGGGCCGATGCCAGCCGCATTGTCGCGGGATCGCAGACTCAGCGCAGCCAGCTCCAACTGCCCTATCTGCAGGTCAAGGACGAAAACGGGCGATGGGTCACCGTGGTGGAAGACATGGGGCTTCCCGCGGGCGGCCCTCGAACAATCGCCGTGGATCTCACGGGCAAGTTTTTGTCGGATTCACGCGAAGTACGCATCACGACGAACCTGTGCCTTTACTGGGACGAAGTTTTCGCCGCACCCAAGCAGGAGGCGGGGAAGACCGTCCTGACCGAGCTTCTTCCCGAGACCGCCCGTCTCGGCTTTCGGGGATTCTCGCGAGTCCTACCGCACCCTGAACGCAAACAGCCCGAGCGTTTTCATTACGCCTCGGTCAGTCCAACGACGATGTGGAATCCGACCCGCGGCGACTACACGCGCTACGGGCCCGTCAGGGAACTTTTATCGTCGATCGACGACCGCTTTGTGATCCTAGGGGCCGGGGACGAGCTGACACTCCGTTTTCCTGCCCTGCCGCTGCCCGAACTTCCGCGCGGCTGGAAACGAGACTTCCTGCTGTTCGTTGACGGCTGGGCGAAAGAAGCCGAGGCCAACACGGCTTTCGGCGACACCGTCGAGCCGCTGCCCTTTCATGCCATGTCGGGCTATCCCTACGGAGCGGACGAACACTACCCCGACACCAAGCCGCATCGCGCCTATCTGCGAAAATATAACGTAAGGCCCGCTCTCAAGCTGATCCGGCCGCTGCGGTAGTGAACAAATCCAGAGTTATTACGATTGGCTTCTCACTCCTTCTGGTGAACGCCACGTGGGTGTGGTCGTTCCCGGAAGCAACCTTGTTCTACGTGGCCAATGTGCTGCTCCACGCTGGCCTCGGGGTGGGGCTGATTGGAGTTCTGCTGCTGTGGCGGAACGAGTGGGTTCCTTCGCTGGGCTGGAAAACCGCGCCGGCGGCCGGGTTGCTCGCTTTCTCGGGAACGCTCGGGGCCGTGCTCTGCGTGATCGGAGCAACCCAGCCTCATACGCTCGTTCTCGTGATTCACATCGGAAGCGGGTATTTGGGGGCGCTCGCCCTCTGGTGGTACGCCCGGCGCTTTACTCCCAAGCTCTTTCGGACATTGGGCATAGCGCTGACTGGGGTAGTCTTGGTGGGGCTGAGCGCTGTCGTCGAGGCAAGGCTTTTCCCCAGTGACGGCCAGCGGATTGTCAACCCGTCGACCGCTCCTCTTAGCATGGAGCAGGAAGGCGGCGGCGTATCGAGCCCGTTCTTCCCGTCATCGGCCGTCACCAACACCGGCGGGCTGATTCCTTCCGATTTCTTCCTCGATTCGAAAGTCTGCGGCGACTGCCACAAGGACGTCTACGAACAGTGGAACAGCTCGATGCACCACTTCTCGTCGTTCAACAATCAGTTCTACCGCAAGGCGATTGAGTACATGCAGGAAGTCGACGGCGTTGAGTCGTCGAAATGGTGCGCCGGCTGCCACGACCACGCCATGTTTTTCAACGGCCGCTTCGACAAGCCGGCCAAGGAACAGATCGACACGCCAGCGGCGCAGGCAGGCCTGGGCTGCATGTCATGCCACTCCATCACGCACGTGGCGGACACGATGGGCAACGGCGGCTTCACGATGACTTACCCGCCGCTGCACGAGATGGGGGCCAGCGACAACTGGCTGATCCGCAACCTCCACGACTACGTCGTCAATACGGCTCCCGAGGCCCACCGCCGGGCGTTCATGCCGGCCTTCATGCTTCGGGACAGAGCGGAATTTTGCTCCTCCTGCCATAAGGTTCATCTCGATGTTCCAGTCAATGATTACCGCTGGTTTCGGGGTTTCAACGAGTACGACTCCTGGCAAGCGAGCGGCGTGTCGGGGCAGGGGGCGCGGTCGTTTTACTACCCGGAAACGTCATCCGATTGCAAGGATTGTCACATGCCGCTGGTACCGTCGGACGATCCCGGTAATGACAATGGCTTTGTCCGCTCTCACCGCTTTCCGGCCGCGAACACGGCTGTACCTCATGTCAACCGGGACGAGGAGCAACTGAAGACGGTCACCGACTTTCTAAAAGATGACATTGTCTCGGTCGACATTTTCGCAATATCCCCGGTCGAGCCCAGCGAAGGCGCTCCGGAAATGAGGCGGCGCGGCGACGGGCAGCCGATGCTGTCGACCGGGTTCGCCGTGGGCGAGGAAGCCCAAACTGGAAGCCGCCCGATATTGCTGCGCGAGGTGGGCCGGATCGCCGCTCCGATCGATCGCGTTCAGCCCGCCATTCAGCCCGGAACGACGGTGAAGGTTGACGTCGTTGTGAGAACCAAGAAAATCGGCCACTTCTTCCCAGGCGGCACGGTGGACGCCTTTGACGTCTGGCTGGAGCTACAAGCCACCGATGCCCGCGGCCGGATCATTTACTGGAGCGGCCGGGTGGAAGACGACGGCAAGGGTCCGGTCGAAGCGGGGGCGCATTTTTACCGGTCTTTCCTGCTCGACGAGCGCGGCAATCCCATCAACAAGCGCAATGCCTTCCATGCGCGAAGCCTGCTCTACGCACGCCTCATCCCCCCGGGCGCGGCGGATACGGCTCACTTCCGCATCACGATCCCCGAGGACATCGAGGGGCCCGTACGCCTCATCGCAAAATTGAACTACCGCAAGTTTTCGCACTACTATACCCAGTTCGCCTACGCGGGCCGGCCCGACCCCAATGGCGAAGGTTCTTTCGGCAAAGGTTACGACGATCGCCAATTCACTTTCTCCGCGGACGACATTCCAAAGAACGTTTCCGGCGAAATCAAAGCGGAAATCCCGAACCTGCCCATCGTCGTGCTGGCGGAAAATAGGACCCAGTTTCAGATCCGTTCTTCCCCCGCCGGCTGGAAGCCAGATGCCGTTCGCGAGGACTACGAACGCTGGAACGACTACGGCATCGGGCTGCTGCTGCAAGGCGATCTCAAGGGCGCGGAATTCGCTTTCCAGCGCGTCACCGAAGCCTATCCGGGATTCGCCGACGGCTGGCTGAACATCGCCCGCGCGCTGGTCCAGGAAGGCCAAACCGATGCCGCCAAGCCTTACATTGTAAAAGCCCTGGAAATCGATCCGAATCTGGCGCGAGCTCACTTCTTCCGGGCCAAGGCCCAGCGCGCGGACGGCGACTATGACGCCGCGCTGGCTTCGCTGAGGATCGTCGAAAACCAGTATCCGCGCGATCGGGTGGTTCTCAACGAAATCGCTCAGATCCTGTTCCGCCAGCGTGAGTATCAACAAGCTCTTGCCATGCTCGACCGCGTAGCACGCATCGATCCCGAAGACCTGCAAATGCACTACACGCGAATGCTCTGTTACCGCGGAATCGGAGATGAGGAAAACGCCGCGCGCGAGGAAAAGCTGTTCCGCAGGTTCAAAGCCGATGAGGCGTCACAAACGATTACCGCGCGCATCCGCCGCTTGAGTCCAGAAGACAACAACGAGAGGCAGCCAATTCACGAACATGTATCAGTGGAGATTCCGGAAGGCGAGCAGCCAAACATTTCCATCCCTAGTTCGGCCGGAGAACAGCCGTGAGCGATTCGTCTGGATCCGGCCCATTGCACCCAAGCCCCTTCGGACCCGGAAATTGCGAGTGCGGCGACGTGGCGCAAGCTCTCAGCTTGCCGAGCCGGCACTCGTGCCGGCTCTTGCGATCCGCCCTCCAATTCGTGCCAAGGCCTGAGCACTCCCCGAGATCTCACCTGCTTTCCCGGCTGAGTGTCACCCTTGCCTGCCTCTGCATATTTTTCGCCGCATGCGGTTCCAACGATGATTCAGGAGCAAACCAAACCGCCATCCAGGCTCCCGCCGCCGACGTCGTTTTCACCAACGTCACCTCCGCCGCGGGCATTGTTTTCGAACACAATAACGGCCGCTCCGGCAAAAAATACCTGCCTGAAACTCTCGGTTCTGGTTGCGCTTTCCTCGACTACAATAACGACGACTGGCCCGACATTTTTCTCGTCAACAGTAAGCCATGGGACCCCGCGCCCGGTGAAAAAACAACTTCAAAGCTCTACCGCAACAATCAAGACGGAACCTTCACCGATGTCACCGCCGAAGCGGGACTCGACATCGAAATGTACGCCATGGGAGCGGCCGCCGGCGACTACGACAATGACGGCCACCACGACCTCTACGTCACCGCGCTCGAAGGCGACCGCTTGTTCCGCAACGAGGGCAAGGGAAAGTTCACCGACGCGACGAGCGAAGCAGGCATTGCCAACGCCGGGTTTGGCGCCAGCGCCGCCTGGCTTGACTATGACAAGGACGGCAAGCTCGACATATTCGTCGCCAACTACGTGCAATGGAGCCCCGAAAAAGACCTCTGGTGCACGCTCGACGGCGACACAAAATCCTACTGCACGCCGGAGTCCTACAACGGGCTCCCCTCGCGGCTCTATCGCAACCTGGGTTCGGGAAAGTTCGCCGACGTCACCCTTCAAGCCGGTGTCTACGACGAGACGGGTAAGGCGCTTGGCATAGCGATTTTCGACTTCGACCAGGACGGCTGGCCCGACATTTTTCAAGCCAACGACACGCAGCCCAACCGGCTTTACCGCAACAACCGTGACGGGACGTTCGCCGACGTCGGCCTCACCGCCGGGGTTGCTTTCGCCGAAGACGGCAAGGCGCGGGGCGCAATGGGGGTAGACGCAGCCGACTACGACCGCTCCGGCCGGCCCCATCTGCTAGTCGGCAACTTTTCCAACGAAATGCTCTCGCTCTACCACAACGAAGGCACCGGGCTTTTCGTGGACGACGCCCCGAGCAGCGCAGTCGGCCGCGAGAGCTTGCTCGCCCTCACCTTCGGCAGTTTCTTTTTCGACTATGACCTCGACTCTCACCTGGACATCTTCACGGCCAACGGTCACTTGGAGGAGGACATCAACCGCGTTCAGCCCAAGGTCTCCTACAAACAGGCGCCGTTGTTATTCCGCAACACCGGTGGAGGACGTTTCGAGTTGGCGAACGACAAGGCCGGCGAAGATCTCGTTCGGCCCATTGTCGGGCGGGGAGCCGCCTACGCCGATTACGACCGGGATGGCGACCTCGACGTCCTGGTGACCACGAACAACGGCCCTGCCTACCTGTTCCGCAACGATGGCGGAAACGCCAACTCCTACCTGCGGCTCAAGCTGGTTGGAAGCGAGTCCAACCGCGCCGCGATTGGGGCGGTGGTTCGTGTTCGAAGTGCCTCGGGCGAACAGTGGCGGATGGTCCATAGCGGCTCGAGCTATTGTTCGCAAAGCGAACTGCCGCTCACCTTCGGGCTGGGCAACGACTTAATGGTGGATCACATTGAAGTCGAATGGCCCAGCGGAAAGCGCCAGCAATTCGAGAAGATCGAGTCCAATCAGTTCCTGAAAATCTTCGAAGAGTTCGGAATCCAGAAGAACTGATGGGATCCTGATGCTCCGATGCTTGATGTTCGCCTTGCAAAGCGGACTACGCTTGACCGGCGGCCTCATCTTGGCCCAGCCATAGTGCCCGCTTTAGCTGCTTGAGTCTTTTTCTCCTTTTGTCCAAGGTTCGTCATCAACAGATTCCAAGACATGGTTGTCGATATCTTTAGAGCTCTCAATAATGCACAGAAAGCACACGGGAGTGAGGTTGCGGCAATCCTAAAAGATATCGACGACCATGTCTTGGAATCTGTATTGAGAGCTCTGTGGATGAGTGTCTGGCTTCTCCCTGAATCTTCGAAGATCGCCGCCAGAGACGGTGCAGTTAGGATGTCTATTCCGGGGCACGCAGGTTGTCACGTCGATTAGCTACAACAATTTCTTGCCAGTATTCCTTTCTGCTTTCTTAAGCCACGCTATTGCCTCCGAATTGTTTCGGTCCAGCCTGTAAATCTCCAAACAATGTTTGAGCGCGGTTTCTCCTCTCAAAATCCCCTGTCCTTTTTGATCATCTTCGAAAACTGTGATACCTGAATTATGCACTGCGGCGTGGACCTGAGGAGGGCTGAGCCGCAAGGGACCATTGGGGACCCCCGAAAACATGGGGTAAAAAGGTAGGCTGGCAAAGATCCCAGCTTCGCCAGCCAACCCCAAGGAGGTCACCCACATGGTTACAGACGAAAACAGCATCGCTTCCAAAGGCCCGTCCAACAAGGCCCAGCCGTGACGGCCTCGCGGCCCAATAAAATCGGGGCTTCGACGCCTTACCACTTCCGCGGCAGGAAGCCGACTCCCTACGGCGGCTTGCTGCCGGTGGTCGGGAGGGCGCTGATCTGAGAGCCTGGCTATGCGCTATGCATAAAATTTTATGCACTAGCCGTAACGCACTAGAAACACGTCACTTCCGAGCGAGGTTTTGACGACGCGGATTCTGGGCGGGAAGGGAAACCGGGGACGGAGAAGCCAAAAGGCCAGTTGCCGAGCTACCACCTCACGACGACCGCCAACCCGCTACGAACGCAGCCACACTCGCAAAGTGAATCTGTGCATAATTCAGGTGATACTGTAGATCTCTCTAAGAAGCAGATGAATGTTAATCAGACTATCTCGAAAAGAGGCATCTTTCGAATACACCTTTTGAGCAATACCCAAAGCCTTCAATGCTATTTGCTCTGCATTGACGAACTCATCACCTTTCGCGATGTAAGCATGCAAACCCGAAGCAGCTTCTGCTTTCGTTCCTAACAGGCCCTTGGCCTTCATTAAACGTAACGTTGCTAAGTTATGAAGCGCCTCCGCTCCATCAGCTCCATCAGGGTCAAGGTTACCGGCCCTTTCATATGCTCTAGCACCTGAATTATGCACTGCGGCGTGGACCTGAGGAGGGCTGAGCCGCAAGGGACCATTGGGGACCCCCGAAAACATGGGGTAAAAAGGTAGGCTGGCAAAGATCCCAGCTTCGCCAGCCAACCCCAAGGAGGTCACCCACATGGTTACAGACGAAAACAGCATCGCTTCCAAAGGCCCGTCCAACAAGGCCCAGCCGTGACGGCCTCGCGGCCCAATAAAATCGGGGCTTCGACGCCTTACCACTTCCGCGGCAGGAAGCCGACTCCCTACGGCGGCTTGCTGCCGGTGGTCGGGAGGGCGCTGATCTGAGAGCCTGGCTATGCGCTATGCATAAAATTTTATGCACTAGCCGTAACGCACTGGAAACACGTCACTTCCGAGCGAGGTTTTGACGACGCGGAATCTGGGCGGGAAGGGAAACCGGGGACGGAGAAGCCAAAAGGCCAGTTGCCGAGCTACCACCTCACGACGACCGCCAACCCGCTACGAACGCAGCCACACTCGCAAAGTGAATCTGTGCATAATTCAGGTAGCAGCTTTGTCGAAATAACAACGATTGTCACAGAATAGCCCTAGTTGAAACCATAGATCAGCTTTCTTAGGCTCAAACTCGGAAAGCAACTCCAAAGCAGCAATCGCTGCATCCAACTCTGCAATTCCGTCCGAGAAGTAGATATTTCCTCCTACAGCTTTGTTCTTACCTTCTGCCCCACCCCGCAATGCAAGCGCAACGTTATAGATTTGGTCAGTTATATCCGGGGACGCCTCTATTGCTTTTCTAAATGCCTGCACTCCTCCAAGCAGATCTCCAGAAAGAAGCGATGCCTTTCCATTTTCGAAAAGATTCGTGGAGTTCTCGGTAGAACCTTCTTGTTGTTCGTCTTCTGCAGTGAGAGCATTCTCTGCATCATGCTCGATTCGTTCTGCTTCATCGAGCCTCTTCTGCGCTTCCCTTGCTGCTGTCCTCGCGCCCGAGAAATCGTCGGTGAGAGATATCACAGGGGCATGCATTGTTCCACGGCGGCACTGGCTTTCTCGTACCATCGCGACAAATTTGATATCGTCGTATCCTGGATAGCCCTCTTCATTCTCGCTAACACTCGATAGTGTGACCTCGTTTCCGTCCTGATCAATGTAAATGATGGCACCAAGGGGGGTAAACACTTGACTCCCGATGCGAAAGGGGTCTGGCAACCTCGTCGACGCCTGCTCCTCTGAGTACCAACCATAGAGGTACGTTGGTTTTTCCCCACCGTTGAGCGCCTGATGCATCGCAGCTTTCGTCGCTTCTAAGAATTCCTCAGGCTGAAAGGATGTAGCTGTTTGCGTAATCACAACAGAATGGCTTGTCAGCTGAGGATAGACGGATATGTGCTTTGCCAGTTCGGCGGCAACCGTTTCTTCAATGAGCGCTTTGCATGTCTTAGGGAGTTCATGCTCATTATTGGTCGCCCATAGGATGTCAGCATCGATCTCGACCTTGCACCATTGAAGCGTAACGATCGTATAGTAGCGGTCATATCCCTTCACTTTTCCAACGCCGAGTGCAGCTCCCTTTCCTACCGGGAACTCCGGCCGACTCTTTGCATCCCTGAAGCCGGTTTCGATTGAGATATCTGTTCGCCAACCCTCAGGCAATTCTCTCAATGTTCAATCAGTTCGTTGTTTTGCGGCAGTGGGCTTGTTTAATCTGAAAATCTTGGAAAGCAGTCCCATGATCGATGGGTCCTTTCGTATCTAGCCAGAAATTTCCATTTTGGCCATAGCATGACGCTAGTATACACGCGTGCTGCCCCGAATGCCACGTCTTTTCGCGCTGAACCCTGCACACCAGCTCCGCCGGTAGGCAGGGCTCGTCCGTCCTCTCACAGACGTTGGGTGAGATCCAGAAGAAACTGATGGGGTCCTATTCGCCGATGCTTGGGGTTCGCCTTGCAAAGCTGACTACGCTTGACCGGCGGCCTCATCTTGGCCCAGCCATAGTGCCCGCTTTAGCTGCTCCAGCCTTCTTCCCTCGTCCAGCATCAGACTATCTCTAAGGCCATTACCTCGCGGATTGCTTGGTCGACTTCTCCGAGTTCTCTCTCGTCGAGCTGCCGTAGCGGCCCGTCAGCGAAACGTTTGTTATCGATCGCCCGAAGCTGGTCGATCATCGCGTCTGACTCTCGCTCCAAACCCTCGCCCTGATTGATCCGCACACGAAGGGGCTCCGCATCTTCAAGGAGGCCGCTGGTAAGGGGGACGATTAGTGTTGATGGGTGGCCATCATCCAGCAGAGCCTGCGCCTGGACAACAAGAACTGGACGTACTTTGCCCGGCTCCGTGCCTCGCTGGGGGTTCAACTTCGCCAGCCAGATTTCCCCGCGTTTACGCATCCGGATCTTGCTCGAACCGGGCGAACTCCGCGTTGACGCGCATGCTCTGCGCCCGCACCTTGCAGGATGCGGCGACCAGCTTTTTCGCCCTGAGGCTGCGCTTGGTCTCCCGGTTGAAGTGTTCGATGGCGCGGCGTATGTAGGCCGATCGCGTAAGCTCTAGAGCCGAAGCACATTCCTGCCCGTCTTCGATCAATTCTTCTGGAAGCTTGACTAAGACTGCTCGCATCATATCTACACAAAGCATACCATACATATATGCTTATTAGATATTGGAATAGCCCCATTACCGATAACTCACCACCGCCTGCTGCGGCGAGCGCGGAACATCCAGAAACTCGTTGCGCGCGAAACCGGCCGCCTCGAACATCTGGTCGTATTCGGCGAAGGTGTAAGCGTCGCCGGACGGCGTGGTCCCCAGCATCATCATCGAAAACGTGGCGGAAATCGGGGGCGAGACGCGGTCCTCGTTGGGGATGAATTCCAGCGTCACAACTCGCCCGCCATCATTCAAACAAGCGTGCATCTTGCGCATCAGCGATTCGCAGGCCGGCTGATCGAAGTGATGGAAGAAGTTAGTCACCAGCACGACGTCGAAGCCCCGGCCGTAGTCGATGGTAAGAGCGTCCCCGGGGAGAAACTCATAACGGTCAATGACGCCCGCGGCCTCGGCATTCTCGCGCGCCACCGCCAGTACCTTCTCCCAATCGAGAGCAACGATCCGCGCGCCCCGGTTAAGGCGAGCGGCCGAGATGCCGAACAGGCCGTGGCCGGCGGCAATATCGAGAATGCGTGGTTGCTCGGGTCCGTCCTTGACCGCCAGCTCCCCGATGAACTCAGAAGCCGGGCCCATGAGGGGAGCCATGCCGCGCGCGAACTCCACCCAGCCGTCGTAGTCGGACTTAACCGTGCCCCCCGGATCCAGCAACGTCGTGCCGCGCCGAACCAGATCGGCTACGTTCTGGAAAGCATTGAGCAGATCCGGTGAATGCAGGAACCCGACAGCCGTACCGATATAGGCCGGAGAGTTCTTGTCCAGAAACACCGCGCTATTGGTCGTCAAACCGTAACATCCGTCTTCTTTCGTCAAGAAGCCAATGACCGTCAGATAGTCGGACAGAATGCGGACGCCCCGCTCGCTGGCTTGACAGCGGGAAGCAATTGCTGCGGCTGTATTCGCGCCCTCCGCAATCGCGGTGAACAGCTCCAGCTCGATCGCGCCCCGCAAGGCGGCGGATCTTTGGTGCGCGTTAATCGTGTCAAAAATCTCCGCCGGGTCCGGCGGGCCCGGCTGCGGCGTCGCGCCGGAAGCGGCGCCGGAAGAATCGGTTGCACTCATGGTCTGGTCTTACCTCCCCAAGTTCGTCAGGCTAGCATACCTCCCATCAAGAACCAGCACGTCCGCGAAGAGATTCCTAAGCTACTGACGGTCGCCTGGGTCAGTTATCATGGCTACGGGACGAGAAAAGCTTTCCTTCTGGAGTGTGAACGCGTGCCCGGCACGACTGCTCCCCGTCAAGGTTTCCCACCGCCCCCTTGGGGCATGATCGCCGACGACTTGGCCGGCGCTTGCGACAGCGGCGTTCAGTTCGCACGCTACGGATTCAAGACTGTCGTCCGGCGCGGCGGCAAGCAGCCGGCGGATACCGCCGCGGACTCGCCGCGAAGCGGCGACGACAAGCTTTTCGCTACCCCAACTCTCATTCCTTCAACCGAAGCATCAGCGCCCCTACCCGGGACATAAGCTGCTAACCTGCATTTCCTGCCGAACAGCGACGCGCGGCGCTCGGGTCTTGCGTGGTCAGTCAACCCCCATCAACCTGAACCCAGGGCTGTAGTCGGGCTGGTTGCTGATGTTGCCTGCAACGTTCCATCCTTATGCGGCATCTCTAATGATGGACGGCTCGGTGCGACTCTCTCGATTTCTTATTGCCTTCAGTTGGTTCGTTGGACTGGCAAGTCTTTCCAGCGCCGCGAACCCTAAGCCCAATTTCGTCATCCTATTAGCGGACGATCTGGGTTACGGCGACCTGGGCGTTCAGGGACACCCCAAGATCAAGACTCCCCGCATCGACCGCATGGCGGCCGAAGGCGTGCGGCTGAGGGAGTTCTATTCGGCGGCTCCCACCTGCACGCCGGCCCGCGCCGCCTTGCTGACGGGCCGCTATCCGGCCCGCTCAGGATTGGTGCGGGTGCTGCTGCCAAAGGAAAAACGGGGCATTCCAGCGTCGGAAATTACTCTGGCCGAGGCGCTGAAAGAAGACGGCTACGCAACAGCGCTAATCGGAAAGTGGCACCTCGGAGGAAGAAAACCGTTCCGGCCCAGCAAGCACGGATTCGACTATTTCTTCGGCTTGCTGTTCAGCAACGACATGGGCCTTTTACCGGTGCTCAAGTGGCCCCGGCTGGAACTGCTGCGCAACGACAAAGCCATCGAGTCCCCCGCGAAAGTCAAAACACTGACACGCCGCTACACCGAGGAAGCCGTCTCCTACATTGAGCAGCACCGTGAAGAGCCGTTTTTCCTCTACGTTTCCTACACCATGCCGCACGCGCCTTTGAGGCCGGCGGATGAGTTTCGGGGCAAATCCGATTTCGGGGACTATGGGGACGTCGTGGAGGAGATCGACTGGAGCGCCGGCCAGATTCTCGAAGCACTCAACGACAACGGCTTGGACGATGAAACTCTGGTCATATTTACAAGCGACAATGGGCCTTGGAAGGCCGGGGGGAATCAGAAGCGCCAAACCCGCGGCTCGGCCGGCCCGCTGCGAGGCGTCAAAGGCACCACCTGGGAAGGGGGGATGCGGGTTCCTTTTGTTGCGCGCTGGCCCGGACGTTTGCCGGCCGGCTCCGTCCGGGGCGGAATCTCGGTGATGACGGATTTGTTCACTACGCTCATCGAGCTGGCGGGAGGCGAAATCCCATCCGATCGGGACATTGATGGCAAGAACATCATGGCCATGCTCGAAGGCACTGCCGGTAGCCCGCACTCGGAGCTTTACTACTACTTCCGCAAGCGTATCTTCGCGGTTCGTTCAGGGGAATGGAAGCTGCATCTTTTCAAGCGTGTTGTCGGGTCCGGCGGTCGGCCGGGTGATCCGGTTCGGCTCAAGAAACCGGAACTCTACAACCTCCTGAAGGATCCCGAAGAAAGCCGGGACCTGGCGGCTCTTCATCCCGAGATCGTCGAAAGGATGTCCGGTCTGGGTAAGTCGTTTCAGGCGAGCGTGAAACCCGTTCTGAAACTACCAGGACTTTGGCGCTCGATCTCGTCGGGTCTTACGACCCAAGCGCCAAAATCAGAGAAACGCGCCCAGCAGTAGCCGCGAGGCGTCGAACCCGTGCGGAGTGAAGCCAGCCCGCTTTTCACCACGTGGCGAGAAAAGCGGGTTAGGAGCCTGTCCCACAGAAAAACCGAAAAAGGAGTGGAATGTTTTGGGAGAGCGCGCGAAACTGGAAGCCATGGGGACACACTAGCGGCCCTATAAGCCCGAGCAGCCGTTCTTGCTGCGTCGCTGCGCGATTGGCTGCCGCAAGGATTTGGGTTGGGAAGAGGGAAGCCCGTTAAAACGGGCTGACAAACCTTGAGAGGCCGGGCCTGCCAGCCGTAAAACGACTGGCCTAAGAACACCAAGCCGCGTGAACGCGGCTCAAATGCTCCGCATCACCGTGCGCATTTGGGCCGCAAAGATCTCTTCTACGCCGCTGGTGGCCGTCAACGGAGGCGGCTATCCTTGGACCGGGGCGGCCGGTGTTCCCTTGAGGCTCCCCCTTTTGGCCCCTCAGAAAATGAGCGCGAGGGGCAGACAGACGACCGCCAACCCGATAGCGAACACCACCGCAAGAGCCCACGCAAACATATGCAGAATTCCGCCGGCTAGGAATCCAAGCGCCTGGAACACCAGGCATGCCAGGAGGATAAACGGAGCGGCAACCAGCATCAGCAGCGCTAGCGGCCAGGCCATCACGAACAACACTCCAAGTGCAAACAGTACGAACAGAAGTTTCAGCATCTTTGTTGACTTACAACCTCACATTTCGAAATACGAATTCGAAGCGCGGAAGTTCCCGCTAAAATGGCGCCGGAGGCATTCGGTGGATCCGTCGTCAGAGTCATGCGTTGGTTTTCCTGCGTCCCTTCCGGGGCTCCCCCCGTTAGGGGGTTTCACCCAGGGTTCCGCTCCACCCATGGGCTACGATCCAGCGCCGCTTCGCGGCTCAAGAGGCCCTAAGCGAACGGTATTGGGGCTAGTCCCGGGCAAGCCGCAACCAAGAGGAGGCGCGTGACCGCTGGCGGATGAGGCGCTTTGAAGCGGCTAACCGCTCCCCCGTTCAGTCCGGCACCGCCGGCTGACCCACTCACTGGCGTTCGGGGCTCTGAATCTGATTCCCGAATTTCTCGCCACGTTTGACGCGAATCTCATGACTCAGGTACTGAAAAATCGAGCCTGGGCGCGCGGGCTAGTAGAATGTCGGAAGGAGCAGACTAGTTCTCAGGCGCCTATGAACCTCAACGACGAAATCCAGCAAGTTCTCGCCGGTTATGCCTTGCCTAGCGATGTGATCGAGACATTTGCGGCGGCGATCGGGAGTCTCGAAGAGAATAAAGTGGCGCCCGGCCTCTCGGCCGGCGAGCGTGCGCCGGATTTCGAACTGCCCGACCCCCATGGCAAGCCGGTTCGCTTGAGCGAGCGTTTGTCGGGAGGACCGGTCGTGCTGAGCTTCTTCCGGGGAGACTGGTGTCCCATCTGCAATCTGCAGTTGAGGGCGCTTGAGCGAGCGCTGCCCGAAATCCGCGAGGCTCGGGCCTCACTGATTGCAGTAACACCGCAGTCTCTGGAGCACACGCTTTCTTTACAAGAGAAGGCCGAGCTGACCTTCGACGTGCTGAGCGACGCGGGGCAAAAAGTCATTCGCGAGTATCGCGTACAATTCACGATGCCGCCTGAGCTCAAGGATCTCTACCTGGGCTTCTACAGCTTGGACTTGGGCGAGCAAAACGCGGATGGAAGCTGGAACCTGCCGGTTCCGGGGACCTTCATCATCGACGGCGAAGGGATCATCCGAAAGACTCACGTCACCGCCGACTTCACACGCCGAATGGAGCCGGATGATGTGATTGAGGCGCTGCGGCCGCTGGCGGCCGGGCGGGTTTCGTAGGTTGAGTCGCCAGATCGAAACCCACTTCCTTTCAGGGGTCAGCTTGGAACGAGGGTTCTGAATAGAGCCGCGTCCGCAAGGGGCTGTGAAAAAATGGGGACTGTCCCAAGCGCTGACCGAATAAGTTCCATTGAATCTGTAAACTTGGTTGGCGCGAAGTGGACTGTCCCCGATTTTTTCACAGCCCCCAAGGGTGCGGTCCAGTCTGGCAGTGACCGCATTGCGAGGCCGGCCCCGACGCACTGAATACCCTCGACCGCCCCCTTGCGGGCGCGGCTCTGTTTCGGCCGGTCACGCTTCAGGCGACTTTCAGTCGCACGCGAACCTACTGTATTCCCGGGACGGGCAGTTGCCGGCAAAGCCCCTCGACTTCTTCTCGAATTGACTGAATCACTGCCGCGTCTTCGTGGCTCTTTAGGGCTTTGGTGATCCACTGGCCGAGCTGCCTCATTTCGGGCTCGTTCATTCCGCGGGTGGTTGCCGCCGGGGTGCCTAGGCGAATGCCGCTGGGCCGCAACGGGGGGTTGGGGTCGTCCGGGATTATTTGTTTGTTGGTTGTGATCGAAACGGCGTCGAGCGTCTCTTCGGCTACGCGGCCGTTGATGCCGAAGCTGGCGACGGTGTCGATGACCATCATGTGATTGTCGGTGCCGCCGGTGATGAGCTGGGCGCCGTTTTCCATCAGAGTTTGCGCCAAGACTTGAGCGTTTTTCAGCACCTGCTCGCAGTATTGCTTGAACTCGGGCTGAAGGGCTTTCCCCAGAGTAATCGCGACGCCGGCGACCACGTTCATGTGCGGTCCTCCCTGCATCCCCGGAAATACGGATTTATCGATCGCCTTGCGGTGCTCGGCCTTGCACAGGATCACCCCCCCGCGGGGTCCTCTCATGGACTTGTGCGTCGTCGTGGTAACGAAATCGAAGCCCGCGTCGCAGGGATTGCGCATGGCGCCGCCGGCAATCAAGCCTCCGATATGCGAGACGTCGGCCATGGTCAGCGCGCCGACCTCATCGGCAATCTTCTTGAACTCGGCGTAGTCATAATCGCGCGGGTAAGACGAATAACCGCACAGGACCATCTTCGGTTTCGATTCGAGGGCGGTCTTGCGCAGCTCGTCAAAGTCGATTCGTCCCTGCTCTTCCGGAAGAGTCTTGTAGCGGATGAAGTTGTAGATCTTGCCCATGTGCGAAACCGGCGCGCCGTGGGTGAGGTGACCGCCGTGGGAGAGCTCCATGCCTAGCACGGTGTCTCCGGGCTGGAGAAAAGCCATGTAAACCGCCTGATTCATCGGCGAGCCCGACAGCGGCTGCACGTTGGCGTGCTCGCAACCGAACAACTGCTTGGCACGATCGCGCGCGACGTTCTCGATGATGTCGGTGAACTCTTGCCCTCCGTAGTAGCGGCGTCCGGGGTAGCCCTCGGAGTATTTGTTGGTAAAGATAGAGCCCAAGGCTTCGAGAACTTCCGGGTAGGTGTAGTTTTCCGACGGAATCAACTCGATGCCCGCCTGCTGGCGCTTTTCTTCCCCGATCAGGGCTTCGTAGATGGCGGGGTCGTTTTGCTTGAGTAGTTCTCGGTTGGGGGACATTTTCGATTTGCTCCTTACCCTGCTTGGCCGAGCGGCGCGGGCGGGCTAGAGACAAGAAAGCCCGGACCAAGGAGACGGGCCCAGGCGAACGGCATCTCTCTGCTAGGTCTCGCGCTTCCTCGTGGTTGATTCCACTGACTCGCCAGTCGCGCGGACCTGCTCAACGGCAACCTCTTTGTTATACATGTCGTCAGAGCGGCGTGCAAGTCAGAGGTAAAACCCGTCTCACAGGGGCCGCAAAAAGCTTACGGGGGTAAGCGCGACGATCTTCCAGCGGTTCTTCGGCTTGGCCATTCGCACCTTGATTCGCTCGCGACGGGTCTGGACCTCGCCCGGGGCGCTGATCAATGTGAGTTGGAGGATCCAATCGACAGTTCCGCTATACTCGTCGCCGTCTTGTTTCCAGGCGCTCACTTGGATGGACGAGGCGATATCGGCCTGCCGGGTCAGCGCTACCACGCTGGACTCGATCTCAGGGAAGCCGGCGGATCGCTTGCGGTCAAAGTAGGATAGGAACCTGGCGGCGTTTCTGGCCTGCAATGCGCGGCTGGCATCTTTTAGAACGCGATTTGCCGCGGCCGCGTCGGGTTCAGCGGCTTGTGGGAACAGGTTCGGCGGGAAGATGAAGATGAAGATGAAGATAAGGACAAGCAGAAGGACCGCCGCGCATAGCCCCATCGACGGGCCGGGCCGGAGCCAAGCCCTGAATGCGGACTGTCGCTGAGCCGCCGAAATCCCGCTCTTCCAAGACATCTCTCAAGTCCGGTAATCCGCGTTGATCTCTATGTATTCTTTCGTCAGGTCACAGGTCCAAAAACGAGTCTTGCCCTTGCCTTTGCCGCGGATGCGGAATTTCACGGCCGACTCATCCAGTTCCATGGTGGTCTGCACGTCGGCTTCCGAGAAATCGGCCCGCACGCCGCGGCGGCAAATCAGGTGCCCGTTGAGGTGAATGTCCACTTTCGCCGGATCGAACTTCACGCCCGACGCTCCGGCGGAGGAAATAATGCGGCCCCAATTCGGATCGGCGCCGGCGAGAGCCGTCTTGACCAGCGGCGAATTCGCGATTGCCCTCGCCAGCCGAACCGCGGCAGCGTTGCTGCTGGCGCCCTCAATGTCGATGGTCAGCACCTTTTTCGAGCCCTCTCCGTCGCCGACGATTCCGACGGCTAGTTCTTCGGCAACCCGGTTGAGAGCATCTTGGACACGCGCGCGGTCCGGGCCTTTCGGCTGGATGCCCGACGCGCCGTTGGCCAGCAGAAGGACCGTGTCGTTGGTCGAGGTGTCGCCGTCCACCGAAATACGGTTGAAGCTGCGCTCGACCGCGGCTCGCAGCATACGGCTCAACGTCCTGGCTTCGAATGCGGCATCTGTAAAGATGAAGCTCAGCATCGTCGCCATGTTGGGCTGGATCATCCCTGCGCCTTTCGCCATGCCCGCTACGCGAACTGCGCCGTTGCGGGTTTCCACTTCCGCGGCGGCTGTTTTCGGGTAAGTATCGGTCGTCATGATCGCCGCGGCACAGGCCTCGAATCCCGCGGGCGAGAGGTTGTGGTGGAGTTCGGGAAGCGCCTTCAAGATAAGGTCTTCGTCGAGCGGCTCTCCGATCACTCCTGTCGATGCCAGAAGGATGTGCTGACGCGGTACGCTCAGGAGCTTCGCGGCTGCGCGCGCGGTCGCCCGCGCCACTTTGTTCATCGTCGGAGTGGCGCAATTGGCATTGCCGGCGTTCGCGACGATAGCCCGGCAGACGTTGCCGCTTTTCTCGAGATGCTCGATCGAGACAGTCACCGGCGCGGCGCAGACCTGGTTTTGCGTAAACACTCCGGCGGCCGTTGCGGGAACGTCGGAAACCATCAACGCCAGGTCGTCATCGGGGTCCTTGCGTATCCCGGCGTAGGTGGCGGCGAAACGATAACCCAGTGGTGTCACTCTAGCGGTTCTCCCAATTTCTCTCCGCCGGCGAGGCGGTAGCCGCGCCGGAACTCGTTGCTTGAAACGCGATTCTTCCCTTCGAGCTGGACTTGTTCGACGGCGAGAGCTGAATCGTTTCCGCAGCCGACCAGGAAGCCTTCCTGGACCGCAACGATGGCCCCCGGCATCGCCGTGGCTTGAGTTTGCGAGGTGGCGGGATGCGCCTTGCGAATATGCAGCCTCTTGCCTCGAAAGCTTGTATAGGTCCCCGGCCACGGCTCGAAACCGCGGATGCGGTCAAAGATTCGCCGCGCCGGGAGGCTCCAATCGATCCAGCCGTCCTGGCGCTTGAGGATCGGCGCGAAAGTAGCCTCATCGTCGTCTTGTTTCTCCGAAATTACGGTTCCACTCGCCAGGCCGTCCAGCGTCTCGAGCAGAAGCTCGGCGCCGATCGGGGCCAGTCTCGCCGCAAGCTCCGAGGCAGTTTCGGCGGAACCGATATCGGCTTCGCGCTTCAACAGCATATCGCCCGCATCGAGACGTTTCACGATGCGCATGGTCGTGACACCGGTCACGGTTTCTCCATTCACGACGGCCCAGTTGATCGGCGCCGCCCCCCGATATTTTGGCAGCAGCGAGGCGTGGACGTTGACGCATCCGTACTTGGGGAAGTTGAAGATCGTGTCCGGAATGATCTGGCCATAACCGACAACGACAATTGCTTCGGGAGCGATCGCCTGGATGCGCTCGAGTGACTCGGGGTCCTTGACCCGCCGGGGCTGAAACAGCGGCAGACCGAGTTCCAGCGCTCTCGCCTTGACGGCGGAAGGCGTCAGTTTCCGGCCTCGCCCGGCAGGCCGATCGGGCTGCGTGAACACGAGCGCCACCTCGTCCCCTTTTCGGTGAAGCGCGTCAAGCGTCGCCACGGCGAATGCCGGCGTACCCATGAAGACGATGCGCATCGGTCAGTCCCATTCCCCGTTGCGCTTGAGCTTGCGGATTTTTCGCAGAATGATTTCCCGCTTGAGCCGGCTGATGTGTTTGAGGAAAAGAATCCCGTTGAGATGATCGTATTCGTGCAGAATGACGCGGGCAAGCAGCTCCTCGCTGGTCAACTCGAACCACTCGCCCGTCTCATCCTGGGAGCGAACCTTGACGGTGAGAGCGCGCCGGACGTTCTCGCGGAAGCCCGGAATACTGAGGCAGCCCTCTTCGCCGATCTGCTCTCCTTCGGTTGAAACAATTTCGGGATTGATCAAGACAAGCTGGTGGCCTTCTTCCTCGCCGCCGGTGGGGTCGATCACGGTCAGGCGCTTCAAGAGACCGATTTGGGGCGCGGCAAGGCCCACGCCCTTGGCCTCGTATGTCGTTTCGAACATGTCATCGATGAGCTGATGAAGCTCCGGCGTGTCGAATTCCGTCACCGGATCACAAACCGTTTCGAGCGCGGGATCACCGTATTTCAAAATTTTTCGGAACATGTGTTGCGGGACTTGTGGCGATCGCGGTCGCCCGCGGCGGGCGCCGGCCGCGGGGCAGAACTTCCAATGTCCATTCTAGCGAAGGGTCCAGGTATTGGTGATAAACGTTGGTGGTGGTTAGTTTGACTATGCACAGGACGAGTCGAGAGGAATTCTTTCCGGGCAGGCCGTCCAGAGGAGCGAGCGGGTACAATTGAGCGAGCCCCGTCGGCCGCCTGGAGCCGGGTCTGTAGCGAGGTACGGTCCGGGTCCGCCGGGCAAGATGGGTTGAGATCCATGAAGGCACTTGTCAAGTCCAGGCCCGAGCCCGGCCTGTGGATGGAAGAAGCGCCTCTCCCGGAGACCGGCATCAATGACGTTCTGATCAAAGTCGATCGCACGGGCATCTGCGGCACGGACGGCCACATTTGGAACTGGGATGAGTGGGCGCGGCAAACCATTCCGGTGCCGCTCGTTGTAGGGCACGAGTTCGTCGGCGAGATCGTTTCCGTCGGCTCGAATGTCAGCGACTTTTCTCCCGGTCAGGTTGTTTCCGGCGAGGGTCATGTCGTCTGCGGCCACTGCCGCAACTGCATGGCGGGCAAGCGCCACCTTTGTGACCATACATCGAGCGTGGGGGTGAACCGGGCGGGAGCGTTCGCGGAATACATCGCTCTGCCCATGACCAACGTCTGGGTCCACCCGCCGGGCATCGATCGCGAGGTTGCCGGCATTTTCGATCCTTTTGGAAACGCGGTTCATACGGCCCTCCAATTTGACCTGCTGGGCGAGGATGTTCTGATCACCGGCGCCGGCCCGATCGGCATCATGGCTGCCGCCGTATGCCGTCATGCGGGCGCGCGCTACATCGTCATCACCGACGAGAATCCCTGCCGCCTCGAGCTGGCGAAAAAGATGGGCGTTACCCGCGCCCTGGATGTGCGGCATGAAAAGATCGCCGCCGTGCAACAGGAACTGGGGATGGCCGCGGGCTTCGACGTCGGACTCGAGATGTCGGGTATTTCGGACGCGCTGAACGACATGATCGACAACATGTGCCACGGGGGCAAAATTTCGATCCTCGGCATTCCCGAGCACAATTTTGACATTGACTGGAAGAAAGTCATCTTCAACATGCTGACCATCAAAGGCATCTACGGGCGCGAGATGTATGAGACCTGGTACAAGATGACGGTGATGGTGCAAGGGGGCCTCGACATCCGGCCGGTGATCACCCACCGCTACGACGCCGAGGATTACGAAGCGGCGTTTCAAACCATGCTTTCCGGCCAGTGCGGCAAAGTGATCATGAAGTGGTCACATAGTTGACGAGGTTTCCTGCCATCCAATACGCCCTGGAACGATACTGCCGGAAAGCCCGAAGGGAGTGTTCCAATGTACGGCTCAATTCGCGGACATCTTCAGCATCAGCTTGACGAGATTCGGCAAGCAGGCCTCTTCAAGGCTGAGCGAATCATCGCCACTCCACAGCGCTCGCGAATCGGCGTGAAACAGGGTGAGGTTCTCAACATGTGCGCCAACAACTATCTGGGTTTGGCGCAACACCCGGAGGTCCAAACGGCGGCTCATGAAGGACTCGACCGCTGGGGCTACGGGATGGCCTCGGTGCGCTTCATTTGCGGCACCCAAACGATTCACAAGGAATTGGAGGAGAGAATCACGGCGTTCCTCGGCGCCGGAGACACGATCCTCTACTCGTCCTGTTTCGACGCCAACGGAGGGCTGTTTGAAACACTCCTCGGGCCGGAGGACGCGGTCATTTCCGACGAGCTGAACCATGCCTCGATCATTGACGGGATTCGCCTTTCGAAAGCGAAGCGCTTCCGGTACCGTAACAGCGACATGCAAGACCTCGAGGCCAGGCTCCAGGACGCCCGGGGGGCGCGTTTCCGGCTGATTGCTACAGACGGCGTGTTTTCCATGGACGGCTATGTCGCCAAACTGCGGGACATTTGCGGCCTGGCGGAGAAATACGATGCGCTTGTGATGATTGACGATTGCCACGCCACCGGTTTCCTGGGGAAGAACGGGCGCGGGACTCCGGAGTATCACGGCGTCATGGGCCGTGTGGACATCATCACGGGAACTCTGGGGAAGGCGCTGGGCGGCGCCAGCGGCGGGTTCACTAGCGGGCGGAAGGAAATCGTGGACTTGCTGCGCCAGCGGTCCCGCCCTTATCTCTTCTCAAACACCGTGGCGCCTCCCGTTGTGGCTGGAGCGATCAAGGCTCTCGAAATCCTTTCCCGGTCGACGGAGTTACGGGACCGTCTCGAAAGCAATACAAAACTCTTTCGCAAAGGGATGCTGGAACGTGGCTTTGACATTCTGCCCGGGGAGCACCCTATCGTGCCGATCATGCTCGGTGATGCGGTTTTGGCCGCGAAGATGGCGGACAAAATGCTCGAAAAAGGCGTGTACGTCGTGGGGTTTTTCTATCCAGTCGTCCCCAACGGGAAGGCTCGCATTCGTGCCCAGGTTTCCGCCGCGCATACCGAAGAGGATCTCAACTTCGCGATGGAAACGTTCAGTGAGGTCAAGGAGAGTTAGGGATCT
The DNA here is from genome assembly GCA_965226185.1 of Bryobacterales bacterium. Taxonomy (GTDB): domain Bacteria; phylum Acidobacteriota; class Terriglobia; order Bryobacterales; family UBA6623; genus CBDCYS01. The sequence continues at coordinate 265,941 of CBDDCT010000006.1, read as the reverse complement.
GAAACCGAAGAGAAGCCGGGGCCGCGCTACGAGCCTTGCAAGCGGGCTCGAACAGCTCCCGCGATGATCGGGCCGGGCACCGGGGATTGAGCCCCGGAAGGAGATACGCTGGTGGCCGTTTCGGTAACCATCCGCTTGGCGTTTTCCGTGGGCCCGGCTAAGCGCAATACACGTCACTTAAGACTTTTTGAGCCGCGAAGCGGCGCAGGATCGTAGCCCATGGGTGGAGCGAAGCGGAACCCTGGGTGAGAGACCGGTGCTTACCGGGGACATGGTGAACAAAACATACCGGCTACATGGTGAACAACTTTTCAGGGGAAACATGGAGAGACGACAATGTTTCCATGCCTTGGGAAGAAACACACGCCATGGATCAACGTATGAAGTTCATCTTGGATTGGAAAGCCGGTCTGGAGTCGAAGACCGAGCTTTGCCGCCGCTACGGCATGCAACGCCGCATCGGCTACAAATGGGTCCAGCGCTACCAGCGCGAGGGCCCCGCAGGGCTCGCCGACCTCTCGCGGGCGCCGCTCCATCACCCGCAACAGATCACGCCCGAGCGAGTCGCCCGCATTCTCGATATCCGCGCCGCGCACCCGCTGTGGGGCGCACCAAAGATCCGCGCCGTGATGCGGCGTGAGCAGCCTCAACAACAGCCGCCAGCCGCCTCGACGATCGGCGAGATCCTGCGTCAGGAAGGGCTCACGCGGCCACGCAAGAAACGCCGCCGCACACCGCCCTACAGCGAACCTCTGGCACACGCCAAAGAGCCCAACGATGTCGTCTCGATCGACTTCAAGGGCTGGTTCCCGTGCCGCGATGGCAGTCGCATCGATCCGCTGACCCTGGTCGACAATGCCAGCCGCTACGCGCTGTGCTGCCAAGCCGTCGATGCCTGCAACTTCGTGCAGGTACGCAGGGTGCTCGAGGCGGTGTTTCTCCAATACGGGCTGCCGCGCGCCATCCGCAGCGACAACGGCGCGCCGTTTGCGAGCCGTGCCATCAAGGGTTTGAGCCGCTTGAGCGTGTGGTGGCTGAGGCTGGGCATCGAGGTGGAACGCATTCCCCGGCGACGCCCAGCGCCAACGGCCGCCAGGAGCGTTTTCATCGCTCGCTCAAGCAACACACGGCCGATCCGCCGGCGGCCAATCGGCGGCCGTACCAGGCGTTGGGCCAGCAAGTGCCGGCCAGTCTCTATCGCCCCTCGGATCGTGCTTATCCGTCGCAGCTGCCTGAGATCGAGTATCCGTCGAGCTTTCCGCGGCGCCAGGTGGGCAAGCGCGGCGAGATCTACTGGCGCGGGGCGCGGATCTTCGTCAGCGAGCTGCTCTACAGGGAACCGCTGGGGCTCGAGGCGATCGCCGACGGGGTCTATCGGGTCTGGTTCTGCTCGCTCGAGCTGGGCACGTTCGACGAGCGCCGCGGCAGGCTCGCGCCGTTGTCCCGACGCCGGGACAACGGCCCCTCCGGGCCGGCTTCGCCGGTTCCCAACGGCTGTGAAGCATCGAGCAGCTCTGAACCACCGGGCAGTTCTGAAGCACCGAGCAACCCGCAATCAACCAACAACCGTGAATCAACCAACAACTCTGAATCATCCTTGACAACACCAACGAAAGGAGGCAATCTGTTCACTATGTCGCCGGTATAAAGTGTTCACTATGTCGCGGGTAGCACACCGGGCCCACCCCAGTCGTTGCTGGCCGAGACGCTGGGAGACCGCCTGAAACGCCGCCATCCCGGCTCCCGCGTCGTGGCGCTTTCCACGAAAGACCGCGGGGCCATTCTCATGGCGGGGCGGAAGGGCGACGCCGCCTGCTGGTATTCCGATCCCCGCGGCTGCTTCATCACGAGCAGCTACTACATGAAGGAGGCTCCCGGCTGGGCCGGTACGATCAGTCTGCCGGGCCGGAAGATGTGGCGCCCACGCTCACCGCCCTCCTGGGGGTAAGAATGCCTCATGAGAGTGATGGGAGGGTCCTTTACGAAGTTCTGCCTTAGGTGCAACCTAATTAGTAATGGTACCTGAATTATGCACTGCGGCGTGGACCTGAGGAGGGCTGAGCCGCAAGGGACCATTGGGAACCCCCGAAAACATGGGGTAAAAAGGTAGGCTGGCAAAGATCCCAGCTTCGCCAGCCAACCCCAAGGAGGTCACCCACATGGTTACCAGACGAAAACAGCATAGCTCCCAAAGGCCCGTCCAACAAGGCCCAGCCGTGACGGCCTCGCGGCCCAATAAAATCGGGGCTTCGACGCCTTACCACTTCCGCGGCAGGAAGCCGACTCCCTACGGCGGCTTGCTGCCGGTGGTCGGGAGGGCGCTGATCTGAGAGCCTGGCTATGCGCTATGCATAAAATTTTATGCACTAGCCGTAACACACTGGAAACACGTCACTTCCGAGCGAGGTTTTGACGACGCGGATTCTGGGCGGGAAGGGAAACCGGACACGGAGAAGTCAAAAGGCCAGTTGCCGAGCTACCACCTCACGACGACCGCCAACCCGCTACGAACGCAGCCACACTCGCAAAGTGAATCTGTGCATAATTCAGGTGGTACGGACGGTAGCAGTATTGGTACGCAAGTCCTATCAGTTGGATCTATATTTTGAACCTGCGTGGCCATTGCGTACTGGGCAACGCTGACGGGACAATGAGACAAATGGAAGAACTTCGAGCAGAGGTCCACCAGATAGACGGCAAATTCGTTCACCTCGTGAGTGAGACCATCGACGGTTCGGATTCGTGCCTCGGCATGATTGAAGGGGCCGGCGTTTGTCTAGCCAACTCATTGCCGACCATGTCCGAAGTCGATCATTGGCTCAAGGATATTTTCGCCGAACTCTTTCCTGGCCATCGCTGTGATCTGGGGTGCATCCGCCTTCCCAAGGCCGAGTTTATCGCCGACGAAGAGGTTCTCGAGCGGCTGGCGGGTCTATCCGACGTGCGGCCTTTCTAGACTAGGCTAGCAGCCCGTCGTAGAAGTGGCCGATTTCAGGCAGCACGAGCGGGACGGAAGATGCGGGGTTGCGAGTCGAGTCGGAATGGCCGCTGGGCCAGGCGCTTGTAAAGCCGAAGCAAAAACGTTCGCCGCCCAGAAAACGACCGCCTGACAGCCTTGCACAGCGAATCGAAGGCCTTCTTCGCCGCTGCCAGGCCGCGGGGCGTTCCCGCCGCTTACGGCGCGGGCTTTCGGCTGTGTGACGCCCTTACGGGTTTTACCCCTGCGGGCCGCTTTACTGTTTGCAGGGGTGTGCACGCCGTACCACTAAGTTGGAGCGGCTCGCTCTCAGCGCCCAATCAGTCACCCGGCCGACCGAGAGTGATAAACCGGTCTTCCGTCTCCACTGCCCACGCACGCAGGACTTCGAGCAAGCGATCGAGCTGAGCCTTGTGTTCGGCGCTGTCTGCCAAGTTCGTCATTTCGTGGGGATCCGATTCAATATCATAGAGTTCCAAACTAGGCGGCTTGCCACCGAGGCGCATCGGGTCTTGCTCGGCTATCATCTCGTACTGCCGGGGAAAGCGGTCCCTCCGCGCGATGGTCTCACCCCACGTACGGTTCAACCACCGCTCCCACTCCCGCAGATCCGAGTTCACGTCGCGCGGCTGGTCCGTGTTCTCGCGGTAGATCAAGTGGAAGCGGCTGTCATGGACGCTACGCTCCTGCATGCCCGGGTGCTGGACCCCACGCTCCTCCGGGCTGTCCGCAAAGTAGATATAGTCGTGATGGATTTCCGCAAAGACGTGCTCGTGGCCCGCCGCCCCTTGCTCACCCCGTAGAATCGGCATAAGCGAAAGCCCTTGTTCGCGCTCCGGCCGCTCCACGCCCGCGAAGTCAAGGATCGTCGGCATCAAATCCACTTCGCTGACCAAAGCATCACTTGACCGAGCAGCAGGGACTCCCGGTCCCATGACAGCCATCGGCACGCGCAGCCCGAAATCGTAAAGCGTCATCTTTCCGCGCTGGTAGGCCGGACCGTGGTCACCGAGGAAGATGACCAGCGTGTTATGGGTGGCCGCCGTCTCCTCGAGGGCTGCGAGGGCGCCGCCCACCAGGCCGTCGGCGCACTCGATGTAGTCGAGATACTCGGCCCAATCCTTGCGGACGGCAGGCGTATCGGGCAGAAACGGCGGGATTTCGACTTCAGCGGGATCCACCGTTATGGGCTGGTCATCGCTGTTTCGGAATGGCCGGTGAGGCTGCTCGATGTTGTATAGCAGGAACCATGGCGCGTCTTCCCGCCGAGCATTCTCGATGAACTGGACCGCTAGCTGCTTGCTCGGATTCCCCTTGAAACCACAGGCGTCTTCCTCTTCGTTTCGCAGCCACTCGTCATAGGGCAGCTTGTGGATGGGAGAGACGTGGATTTTCATCGACACGCCGGTGTAATAGCCGGCATCGTGAAGCAGCTCTACGAGGGTCGGAACCGACTCGTGAATCCTCGCCCGTTTGTAGACCGGGTTCTCGAGTTGCTCCGGCGTCAGTTCCGCGGCGGGAGCAAAGAAATTCTGGGTCAGGTTGCGCAGGCCGTTCGCGTGAGGATACAGCCCGGTGTAGATCACCGCTTTCGATGGAGAGCAGACAGGGTAGGCGACAAAGGCGTTGGTGAACAGCACGCCGCGACCGGCGATCGTGTCCATGTGGGGCGTCTGCAGACCTGGCGTGCCCAAGGAGCCCATCTGCGCACCTTGGTCTTCGGTCAGGATGAGGAGGACGTTTCGGCGGTTCCCCACGTCGCGAGTTTCACCACAGGCTGACCAAACCACCGCGCAGGCCGCCAAGAGGCCAAACCATCGCTTGGCCAGCGCCACTTCCTCCACCTCATTCCTCGTTCGCCACATGTAGCCGGCATGAGCCGATGATTCCAGGTTACAAGTTTCTCTGCATCTCCCGCCTGCGCCAACACAACGCTGTCAGAAGCACGCCAAGGCTATGGAACGTTTGCACAAAGAGTTGAAGCGAAGAACCCGGGGAATGGAAATGACCGGAGGTGAAATCTCCCCCTATCTGCCGGCACCCTTAGCCTGCATTTCTCACGGCGCAACTTTTCGGGCATTCTGGAGGCGATCCTGTTTCATCCAGCGATCAAACGGATTTTTTTCAATGTTCGCCCTTTGGTCTTTTTTGCTGTCATCGTCCTCGTATTCGCTAGCAAAAGAGTCTCAACGGACTTGAGCGGTTTGGGCGCAAGTTGTTCATTTATAAGCGGTTAATTTTTTCAATGAGAGGATTTGCGAGTGTATGAGAGGATATCGGGGTTTTTGCCGGGCGGGGGGGCCTGGATCGCCTGCCGGTCACCTCCACATGGAAAATGATTCATCGCTGAGTTTCCCTTTTTTAGGATAGCAAGCCGGTCCCGGGCGGCCTGGCGCTTCCTGGAGAAAACTGTTGAAAACAAAGGGAATAATTCTATCAAAAATCCGTGACCGAGTTTGTCAGCCCGGGTTTCTCAGCGCCTGACGGGCGAGGCAGGCGAGAGGCCCGGCAGTCCTTGTTTGCACTTGCCGACCGTTTTCGACCTACCGTCAAGTATGTGTCTTTGATTCAGCGGGGTTGGCGTCAAGCCGAACGCGCCTCGTACTGACGCGCCTCTCACGCAGCTCGTCACGCCAGGTGGTGAGAAATGCAGGTTAGACCCGGCCCAGCCTATGCTAACCTGCCCAGGAGGCTCTAATCCCGCATTTTCAATTTGGTGTTTGACATCCCGACCTTCCAGCGGCCTTGAGCGTCTTTATTCATAGGGGCTAGAGCCCGATGAGGACGCCAGGGAGGCCAACACCCAATGGGTGAAAAACAAACCAAGCCATTCCAGCTAAGTTTCAACGGCTTGTTGAAAGTCGATTTCCAGGGATCGCACGTCACCTCCGACGGTGGCCTGATTTTGGTTCGCGAACTGGACGAACGGCTCGGTCTCGGAGAACTGATTGACGAGCATCTCAGCGACTCCCGGCAAGGCACAAACAAGCAGTTCACGCTCGCTGATCTGTTGCGGCAGTCGGTCTACAGCCGCTTGGCGGGCTACGAGGACCTCAACGACGCCGAGAGGGTTTCGATCGATCCGACGTTTCGGCTGATCGGTTCGCAGAAGGTCTGGGATCGCGGTGCGGCCTTGACCTCGACGCTGCATGGCTTCGAGACGGAGATGCTGGCGAGCGAAGAGAACCTGCTGGGGCTGATGGCGCTGAACCGAGAGCTGGTCGGGCAAGCGGAAGCGTTCGACGACTCCGAGCGGGTCGTTCTGGACATGGACTCCACCGAGAGTCCGGTCCATGGCCAACAGGAAGGCAGTGCCTACAACGGACACTTCGAGTCGGTCTGCTATCACCCGTTACTTTTGTTCAACGGTCATGGTGATTGCCTCGCTGCCAAGCTGCGTCCCGGCAACGTGCACAGCGCCGAGGACTGGGATGAGCTATTGTTGCCGGAGATCGAGCGCCAACAGGCTGCGGGCAAGCAGGTCGCCTTGCGGGGCGATGCGGCCTTTGCCAAGCCGGAAGTTTATGAGGCTTCGGAGGAACGCGGAGTACAGTACGCCATTCGCATTCCGGCCAACAAGAGCCTGGAGTTGGAGATCGAAGACATCTTGTTTCGGCCGCCGGGAAGGCCCTCCCGGAAGCCCTTGGTGCGCTACAAGAGTTTTCGCTATCAGGCGGAGAGTTGGTCGCAGGCGAGGCGGATCGTCGCCAAGGTCGAGCATCACCAGGGCGAGCTGTTCCCGCGGGTCGGATTCATCGTGACGAGCATGAGCTTGCCAAGCCGCTCGGTGGTACGCTTCTACAACAAGCGCGGCACGGCGGAGCAGTGGATCAAGGAAGGCAAACAGGCCACGCATTGGACAAGGCTGTCGTGCCATCGGTTCCGGGCGAACGAGGTACGGCTACAACTGAGCGTGCTGGCCTACAACCTGGGCAACTTGTGGCGGCGGCTCGGACTGCCGAACAGGATCAAGAGTTGGTCGCTGACGAGCTTGCAACACAGGTTGATGAAGACCGGCGGTCGGCTGGTCAAGCACGCGCGGTATTACTGGCTGCTGCTGGCCGAAGGGCATTTGAACCGCAGGCTGTTCGGCGACATGCTGCACAGGATCTGGGCGCTGCCGCTGCCAAGCGGGTAGCGTTGACCGGGCGAGGATCAACAGTTTTCGGCTCCAAAAGGTTTCGCAAGGGGCAGTGTCGGCCGGAGCGCCGTTCATCCCGCTCAATCAACGTCTGTGAGCGGATGGACGAGCCCTGGCGCCTACCGGCGGAGGTCATGTGCAGGGTTCAGCGCGAAAAGACGTGGTATTCGGGGCAGCGCGGGTGTATACTTTCACCGTGCCCGTGCCAAAATGGAAATCCTGGCTAATAATGAAGCAAATCATTCTACCCCTTGCATGCCTGCTTATCCTGCTACCCGCCCTCGCCGCCGCTGACAGCCAGGAAAAGAAACACATCTTAATTGATCGGCGCCAGCCAGGGCTGGGCCCATGACTCCGTCTCCCACGCTATGTACACCATGGAGAAGATCGGACAAGAGTCGGGGCTGTTCGACGTCCGCTTTCATACCGACGTCAAGCTGCTGACGAAAAAGAAACTCGGCTCCAACAAGAAGAACCTCGATCACTTCGACATCATCATGTTCCTCTGCCAAGGGGACTTGCCCCTCACCGACGGCCAGAAGGCCGACGTCATGTCTTTTGTGCGCGAAGACGGCAAGGGCATTCTCGCCGCCCACAGCGGCACGGACAGCTTTCGCGACTCCTGGCCCGAATACGTCGAAATGGTCGGAGGCGCCTTCGACGAGCATCCGTGGCATCAAAAGGTTCGCATCAATTTGGAGGACCGCAATTTCCCGGCCACCGGGCATTTCCCCAAAAGCTTCGAGATCACCGATGAGATCTACCAGCTCAACCGTTACTCACGCGCCAAAGCACGAGTGCTGATGAGCCTCGACGTCTCATCGGTCGACCTAACGGAAAAGAGAGTCCACAGAACCGACAAAGACTTCGCCATTACCTGGGTCCGCAACTGGGGTAAAGGACGCGTCTTCACTTCCGTCCTAGGCCACCGCCCCACCGTCTGGGATCGCCCCGACATCCAAAAAATGTGGCTGGAAGCCGTGAAATGGGTCCTAGGACTCACCAACGGCGACACCACGCCCTTGCCCCAACCGTCAGGAGAGTAGCTCAGCCGGCGTGTCATCTTTTCCGAGCCGTGAACGTAGGAGAGCGGGGCGCTGAAATCACCGGCTCGGAGCGGACCGCGATCTGGGATTCGGTCCGCGAGTTTCAGCTCTGCCAAAGCTCGCAAGGCAGGCACATCATCCGTTGCGCTCACGAGTTCGCCGTACGCCAGCGCACCCCAGCCTGCGCCGAAGCCATCAAGCTCTTCATTCGCGAAGAGCAGCGGCACGCCCGCGACCTCGGCCGCTTCATGGACCTCGCCGGCATCCCGCGCCTAGCCCGATACCGTTGTTGATCACCGATTCAACGTATACAAAAGCAACGTTGTTGTTTAAAACAATTCATGACCTTTCGGATCAAATATCAACTTTTTTCTTCCATAAAGGGCTCAACCAGGCTACACTAATAGCACCTGTGACAAATCGCACGGATCGTTCTCTCGCCGACGCCATCATTCGCCTGCGGAAATTCGATCTTGATCAGCGCCTTCGCGCGACCATCGAAGAGGCTTGGGATCTGCTGAGCGATGGCCACCAGCTCGAAGCCGAAGCGCTGATCGAGAACGTCGACGCGCGCGTTCGGCAGACTCAAAGTGCGGGAGACGCCGGCGCTTCGTCACTGTCGTCCTATTCTTGATCCAAAACAAACGGAACCCAGCGTGGCACAAACCGGCCCTGTTGTGGGAGATCGTGTATTTTGGCGGACTTTAACCAGGCTGACGCCGGGGGCCTCTCAACTACTTCGTGAAATATCTCCCGGATTGAGCGAGGGTTTCACTTCGTTGATGCATAAAGACTCCCGCTCGTGCATCTATCCCTTCGGGCCTGCTTGCCGGATCTGTTCCGGGGCGGCGCTAAATTCGGCGAAGTTCTCTTGGAAGCGCCTGGCCAGCCCAACAGCGGCTTCATCGTAGGCCGCTGAGTCGGCCCACATGGCGCGCGGGTCGAGCTTGTCTCCCGGGACATCAGGACAGCTTCTGGGAACGGCGACTCCAAATATGGGGTGCGGCACGAAGTCGGCATTGTCGAGCGCGCCTGAGAGCGCGGCGGCGAGCATGGCGCGGGTATGCGGAAGATCCATTCGCTTCCCGACGCCGAAACCGCCGCCTCCCCAGCCCGTGTTGACCAGCCAGCAAGTCGCCTGGTGTTTCCGCAGCCTGTCCCCCAGCATTTCGGCATAATAGGACGGCTTGCGCGGCAAGAAAGGCGAGCCGAAGCAGGCGCTAAACGTGGCGGCGGGTTCGTTGCCCAGGCCTCTCTCGGTGCCGGCCACCTTGGCGGTATAGCCGCTCATGAAGTGGTACATGGCCTGGTCCGGCGTGAGGCGAGAGACCGGGGGCAGCACCCCGAACGCGTCGGCGGTGAGGAAGACGACGTTGGAGGGGTGCCCGGCTACACCCGGGACGAGCGCATTGTCAATGAATTCGACAGGGTAGGCTACCCGCGTGTTCTCCGTGATGGAGGCATCGTCGAAGTCCACGATTCGGGTCGAGGGATCGAAAACGGCGTTTTCCACCACGGCTCCGAATCGGATGGCGTTCCAGATTTGCGGCTCGTTTTCCTTCGATAATCGAATGCACTTGGCGTAACAACCACCCTCGAAGTTGAAGATGCCCGTGTCGCTCCAGCCGTGCTCGTCGTCACCGACCAGGCACCGGTCGGGGTCGGCGGAGAGCGTTGTCTTCCCAGTGCCGGAAAGCCCAAAAAAGAGAGCCGACTGTCCGTCCGCGCCGACGTTGGCGGAGCAGTGCATCGGAAGCACGCCGCGGTCGGGCAGCAGAAAGTTGAGGACACTGAAAATAGATTTCTTCATCTCTCCGGCGTAGAGCGTACCACCGATAATGACCATCTTGCGAGTAAAGTTTACGCAGATGAAGGCCTCGGAATTTGTGCCGTCGGTTGCCGGATCGGCTGTGACGCCCGGGACGTAAACAACGGTGAACTCCGGGTTGTGATCGCGGGTCGAAGAGGGAACCGGCCGGACGAACAGTTGTTTCGCGAACAGACTGTGCCAGGCCAGTTCGGAAACAACCCGTATCGGCAGCGCGTAATCGAGGTGAGCGCCGCCGAAGCAATCCTGCACGAAAACTTCCTTCCCCTTCAGGTACTGCTTGATTCGATCGTAGAGCCGCTCGAACTGCTCTGGAAGGATCTTCTTGTTGACCGCACCCCAGTCCACGGCGGACTCAGTGGTCTCATCACACACGATGAAGCGGTCGCGAGGTGAGCGCCCGGTATACTTTCCTGTCTTGACGACAAGAGCTCCGTCTGAAGTTAGGTGTCCCTCTCGTTGTTGGATGGCCTGTTCGATAAGCTGCGCTTCGGTGAGATTCCAGCGCGCCTCGCGCAAGCCATCGAGCGAGTGTGTGGAAAGATCGAAACGGCTTGGGGAGTTTCCGGTATTCTGCATAAATTCGTAAGTATCGAGAATCTAAAAGGGGGCTGTCTGCCGTGGGTCCGGCGACGCCCAAAAGCGCGTGACAGGCGTTGTTCGCTCGCCTTGCTCAATTTACCATCAAGCTAGGCCTTCGGTCTGACGCCTAGACCTTGGTGCGAAACTTGGATTCTAACAGAGACAGTTTTTGGTCTATGGAAAGCTTCTTGATCTTGGCGGCCTCGCGCGCCTTTTCCCTGGAGTCGGGGCCGAACAAGCGTTGTGCTACCGCTACCTCGCGCTGCGGACCCTTGCGCCGGCGCGGTCCGCTGGGGCGTCCGCCTTCGTAGGACGAACGAGGCCGAGGCCGAGGCGCCGCCGCGCGCTTGGCCCGTGCCAGCTCAGCAGGATCCTTGGTCGTCAGCGAGATGCGCTGGGCTTCCTTGTCAACAGCAAGTATGTGGACCGATATTCGGTCGCCCGTCTTCATCGCGGCTTTGCCGTCCTTGAAGAACTGTTCGGAAAGGTGCGAGTTATGAACCAGGCCGTCCTGGTCGGCGCCGATATCGACGAAGGCGCCGAATTCAGCAACGTTTGCCACCACGCCTTCGACGGTCATGCCAACCTTGAGATCTTCAGCAGCTATCAAATCCACGGCGGGTTTGGGCGGCTCAAACGGCCGCCGGGGGCTTCGGACCCGCGTACGGAACTCGTTCACCAATGCTCGCGGCTGTTGTTGTCCGTGATCGCCCGCTTCGAGTTCGTCGATATTGACGGAATCCAAAGACTCCGGATTCTGAAGGGCTTCCTGGGCGGAAACGCCCGCGGCTGCCAGAATTCTTTCCGCCGCTGGGTAGGATTCCGGGTGGATTCCAGTCGAGTCAAGCGAGTTCTCGCCATCGTAAACTCGCAAGAATCCAACGGCTTGTTGATAGAGCCGGGCGCTGATTCCGGGAACATCCTTCAGCTTCTTGCGGCTCGTGAACTTGCCTTTCTTCCCGCGGTAGTCAACGATGCGCTTGGCCAGGCGAGTCGTGATCCCCGCAACACAGGCAAGCAGGTCGACCGGAGCCGTGTTGAGATCGACTCCGGCCTGATGTACACACGCCTGTACCGCCAGCCGGAGCTGGATCCTCAACTTCGCGGGCTCAACTTCCGCGTGATATTGCCCGATTCCAAGAAGCCGCGGATCGACTTTGATTAGCTCCGTGAGAGGGTCTTGCAGCCTTCGCGCCAGCGAAATTGCACTTCGGATCGCCGCCTCGGCTCCTGAATCCTCGCGCCGTGAACCTTTGGATGTGGCGTGGATCCAGCTTCCCGCCTCGTTGACCGTCGTCCAGAAAATCTTGGGAGCACCGGCGTCACGAATAGCGCCGCGAACGAACCGCTCTATTCGGCGCAGTCCGGGACCGTTGGAAATGACGACGGCGCCGACATTGTGTTTGCGGATGAGTTCACTCAGTGATCCCAAAGGCGTGGCTGGCGCAATTCCGTCGGTGCTGGGTTGCTTGTCACCCGGCCCGGGTTGAGCCGATGAGCCGTTGCTCGGAGAAGGGCTTGCGGCGCCGGCCGCCTCTTCCAGTGATTTCGCGGCAGCCGAGTCTGTCTCGTCGGCAATCGCTTCGGATTGGTTGTTTGCTTCGGAGTCGGGCGCTACTTCAGGCGCTTTCGATTCGCCTTCCCGGTCCGTGGTTGCCGACGTCTCTGTCGGCGACGGATCCTGCTCCGCCTCCTCGGTTGTTGCGTCAGGACTCGTTAATTGCGCGGGGATCTCGGCAGCTTGTGAGGGCGAATCAGCCCCTTGGTTCGCTGAACCCGACCCGCGTGAGCCGGCGGCGCCCGGCGATTGCTGATCGAGTGTCCCGGACGACTCAGCGGGAGTCACAGCTTCCTCGCCGCCGGCCTCAGCGCTTCCGTTCCTGCTTTCCTTGGCAGCCTCTTCCGCCGCTGTCCGCCTGTCATCACTTGAAGCCGCGGCTTGATCGGTCTTGCCACTGCCGTCGGCGCGTTCGGCCGCGGACGATTCCCCGCGGCCGTCCTTCTTCGCCTTCGTGTCCTCCGAGGCAGGGCTGACACTCTCGGGTCGTTCGCCGCCGCGGACGATTGCACCTTCCAAGAAACTCCCGTCGGCAGCGACCACGGCAGCCCGCCAGCCGCCTGGACGTGATGTTTCGAGGCCAATGACAGGCATGGGGCCCGCCGCTGGCGACATCAAGGTTTTCTTTAGATTCTTCTTGAAAACCGCTGCAGCTTCCCGGTCGCCGCGTTCGTTCAGGTTTTGGAGAACGTCGTTCCTCAGAGCCGGCGCCAGGTACTCTTGATAGGCTTCCCGCGCTGCCGCTCCTAGCTGCAAACAGAACAACGACTTCCTGTCATTCAGCAGGCGGTTCAGCAAATACGTCACCGCCTCGTTCTCCGGCAGGCCGATTTCAAAATCCAGCGCGCCGTCCCGAACCGCCCGCCGCAGCGCCAGCGCCTGCCGCCAGCCAACCTTCCCGACAGCCGAGCTGTAGTTCGCCAGCCAGTCGAACTTCTTTCTCAGGCCTGCATCCGCCTTCCAGCACGGTCCCTTCGACACAACAAGTCGTGATTCCGCCAGCGCCATGCGGCGCAGCTCTCCGCGAAATTCGGCGTCCTCGCCGAGCCAGCGCGCCACGATGTGGCGAGCGCCTCGCAGAGCCGCGGACGCATCTTCGACTCCCTTGCCGGCATCGGCGTAGCCTTGCGCAACGCCCTCGATGTCAGCGCTGGGGGGCTGCTGGTCCCAAAGGAAGCGCGCCAGAGGCTCCAACCCTTTTTCCATGGCCTCGTCCGCGGGAGTGCGGCGTTTTTGCCGGAACGGGAGATATAGGTCATCGAGTTCGCGGCGCTCGACCGCTCCTTCGATACGCTTGCGCAACTCAGGAGTCAGCTTATTCTGCTGGCCGATCGTACTGAGAATGGTGACTCGCCGGTCCTCGAGTTCCACAAAATATTGCAGTCTTGCCCGTACCTCGTGTAGTTGCTCCTCGTCGAGCCCTGCTGAAAGATCGGTGCGATAGCGGGCAACATAGGGCGGCAGCAGCCCCGACTCGAGAGCCGGGACTAGCTTCAGTAAATCGGAGAGCTGTAGTTTGGCCTCCTCGGCGACCTTGAGATAGGTCGATGTAGGGAGACCGGTTAAAGCCTTCATCGCGAGAACAACCCCGAGAAAACAACCGCTTTACTGTATCATAGTGGAGTGTGCAGGACCCTGAAATCTCCGTCCGCCGCCTTGCTCCTCGGCTTGCCGGTTTTGGCGCTGATCTTGACTCCCTGGGTCGCGGGTCAAACCATCGAGTTTCTGTCTAACGGCCTAAGATATCAAGCTCTTACGCGCGAGGGACTGACGATTATGTACGCCCCGCTCCCGCTCAAGGTCCGAGATTTTGCCGTCGTGCAAGTGGCCTTCAACAACGGCAGCGGGCACGACTGGCTGATCCAGCCCACGGATTTTTACTACAAAACCTCCGGCGGCCAGGTAATCCGGGCTGTCTCGGAATATACCGTCATCTATGAGCTATACGAACACGCGGGGCGATCCGAGGTCATCAAGCTCCAGATGGCCTACGAGAAGTCCATCTACAACAACCAGCACATCCGTTCCAACAATGGCTACGAACAGCGCCGACAGTCAGCACTCGCCATGGGTGGCGGCGGGGGTATCATCGCGCTCGTGAGAACCAAACTCAAAGCCGGTGATTCCACCGACGGCGCCGTCTTCTTCATGAATGAGGGCAAGGAACTGGGAGCTGGCTCGCTGACGGCTCGTATCCCCGCAATCCCAAACGAAGAACCAGGCGGAAAAAAGGTCCGCTGCCGCGGCATCCGCGATCGCGCTCGTGAGAACCAAACCGGAAAAAAGGTCGACACCAATTCCGACAAACTGATCGCGAACCTTCGCAAGACGACATTCGATTTCGGGACGCCCTAGCCCGCTTTTCTCACCAAGTGGCGAGGCGAAGTGCGTGAGAGGCCCGTCAGTACGAGGCGCGCGCCGCTTGACGAGCGGAGGCGTACCTGACAGTACGGTGAGCACGGCGAGCAAGCGCAACGAAGTAATGGCGGGCCTATCGCGTGCTTCGGCCGTCAGTTGGTGAGAAAAGCGGGCTAGACCCTCGCAGCCGCCGGGCTGGGTTTAGGCGGCAACGAATCCTATTCCGGAGTGTTCGTACCATATCCGGGGACTCGCCGATAGCGTGCCCGACCAGGACGGAAAAGTGCCAAGCGATGCAAGAACGTCTTCAGAAAATCGTCGCCGCGGCTGGAATCGCTTCCCGGCGCAAGGCCGAGGAGATGATCGAGCACGGCCGTGTCAGGGTCAATGGCGAGCTGATTCGGGAGCTGGGCACGAAAGCGGATCCTGACAACGATCACATCCAAGTCGACGGCAAGTCCCTGCGGCCGTCGAAAGCGCTCCTTTACTTGATGCTCAACAAGCCCCGCGGATGCGTCACCACGCGCAAGGACCCCGAAGGCCGCATGACCGTCATGGATCTGCTGGGGCGTTACCGCTCCAAGGTCTACCCGGTGGGCCGGCTCGACTATCACAGCGAGGGATTGCTGCTATTCACGAACGACGGTGCGTTTACTGATGGCGTGCTCTCCGCGAAGAGTCTTGTGCCCAAGACCTACCACGTCAAGATCAAGGGACATCCGACTGCCGCCGACCTCGACAAGTTACGCGGCGGCATCAGGCTGGAGGGCCGGCCCACCGCGCCCGCCAAGATTCACCTGCTTCGGAAGGGGGAGAAGCCTTGGTATGAGGTGACCTTGATCGAGGGACGCAACAACCAAATCCGGCGCATGTTCCAGCAACGCGGTTTCCTTGTCGAGAAGCTCAAACGAGTCAAGATTGGTTCGCTGGCGCTAGGCAAACTGCCCGTCAGGCAGGTTCGGCCGCTCACTGAAAAAGAGCTGGACGGCCTGAAGAAGCGAGTCCAAAAGAAGGGCGGCCAGACCCCGGCGAGCCACAATGCTCCGCTCGCCAAACCAAGTGCGCGCGCCCAGCGCTCCAAGCCGAAAAGCTCCAGAAAGAGACGGCGCCCGTAGGCGCCGGCACTCCTGCCGGTACTTCGCCGCGAAGCGGCGAGGTTGCTGAACCTCGCTCCCAGCACGGAAGCCGAGCCGGGCGGCCGATACACATGATTGCTCTTCCAGCCAGGCGCTCCGGGGATCTCCAGAGAGATCACTTACCGGCCGGCTGCTACACTTAATCCCGGGGCAGCCAATAAGGTTGTCAACAGGTTGTCAACTCCGCTATTACCTCGCCCATGATGGACGACAGCGAGATCGCGAAACTACTCCAAACAGCCAAAACCATCGCCGTAGTCGGTCTTTCCGGCAGCCCGTGGCGTCCGAGTTTCGGCGTCACGCAGTACATGCAGAGCCAGGGCTACCGCATCATCCCCGTCAACCCGAACATCAGCGAATCCCTCGGCGAGGCGGCCTACGAGCGCCTGGAAGACGTGCCTGAAAAGATCGACGTCGTCAACATCTTTCGGCGATCGGAGTTTGTGGGAGAAGTGGTCGACTCCGCGATCAAGCTCGGGGTTCGATGGATATGGATGCAAGAAGGCGTCGTCGATGCCGAAGCCGCCGCCCATGCGGAAGCCGCCGGGATCGGTGTGATTATGAACCGTTGTATTTTGAAGTACCACCGCAGACTCGCGGCCTAGAACCAACGGTCAGAACGGCGCGCCATCACCTCGTGATGCAGCCCGTGCCGCGAGGCTCGTATTCGCGGACTCAATAGATCTGGATACGCGTGTTGCGAAAGACCAATTCTGCCTCAACTTCCACTACGCCCCTCAACGTGGTAGATTCATGGGGCTCGGCTCGTATGAGAACATGCCGGACCATCTCCACGAATACCTGCGCTTTTTCCGTGACCTAGGGATCGAAGAGGTTTATCTCCCAAAGTCCGCCCGGGACAGGCTTGCAAGGAAAACTCAGCCGACAGGTTCCGCTCGGCCGGTGCGCGCAGCCCCGAGCCGGCACGCGCCTGGGGCGATTGGCGTTTCGAGTCGGCCGGAACCCGGGCGCAAGCCGACGGCGGCGGCGCCCACACCTCCCATGCCAGATAAGCCGACGGTAACCGGATCAACTGAGCTGCTCTCCGGCGCTCAAACCGCTGACCCTCTGAAAGTTCTCCAGGAGATTCAAGGCGATATCGGCGAATGCACGCGTTGCGGCCTTCACGAGGGACGAAGCAAGATCGTTTTCGGCAGCGGCCAGCCGGGCGCGAAGCTTGTCTTCGTTGGAGAGGGTCCGGGCGCCGACGAAGATGCCCAGGGGTTGCCGTTTGTCGGCCGGGCAGGGCAGTTGCTAACGCAGATGATAAATAACACCGCGCAGCGCGAGGGAATTCCGATTTCGCGGGATCACGTCTACATTTGCAATGTCGTCAAATGCCGCCCGCCGGGCAACCGCAACCCGGAGCCGGACGAGATGAAAACCTGCGGCCAGTTTCTCGAGCGCCAGTTGGAGGCGATCCGTCCGAAGGCGATCTGCGTGCTCGGAGGAACGGCCGCCAAGTACCTGCTGAAACCAACCCAGGGAATCACCAAGATTCGCGGCAAGTGGCATGAGTGGCATGGGATTCCGGTAATGCCGACCTACCATCCGTCGTTTCTGCTGAGGCCCTACGCCCAGGATAAGAAGCGCGAGGCCTGGCTGGACTTGCGTGCGGCGCTGCACTACGTTTACGACTAACCGGCGTTAGCTGGTTCGTGGAACAGTCAGCTTGTTGGCCGTTTTATGATGTGCGGGCCGGTCGTGACTGCGCGGTGTGGCGCTGACGTCGGCGGATTCATTGCGGATCAGGGGCGTGACTGCCGCTACGCCCCGTTCACGTGACTGCCGCTACGAGACAACCTCACCGGGGATGGCTATGCGAATCTGTGCATAATTCGGATACTATGGTCTAATCTATCTTCACTCTAGGAGGTAACACATGGCAGACAACGACTTCACCCAGGCAGCGCGCGATGCGGTGAGTGCCTTCAACGACAATGATTGGGGCAAGTACCAGGAACTCTTCACTTCAGACTGTCTTTACGACGAAGTAGGCACTTCGCGGCGCTTAGAGGGCCTCGACGCCATCGTTCAAGCGCTGAAGGGTTGGAAAGAGGCTATGCCGGACGTCAAGGGTACGGTGACCAACGCCGTTTCCACGGGTAGTACCGTGACTCTTGAAGTGACCTGGAAAGGGACGCATACGGGGCCGCTGCAGGGTCCCAGCGGTACGGTCCCCGCCACAGGAAAGCAGCAGACAACTCGTGCCGGTTGGGTGCTGGACTTTGAAGGCGGCAAGGTAAAGGCGAGTCGGCACTACTTCGATATGCTGGCGTTCATGCAGCAGTTGGGGGTTCTGCCGGGCTAACCGGACCGTACACCGTCTAACCTGAGGCTGCACCTGACGGGCCGCCGAAAGGAATGCACGCGGGCCGAGGGGTTCACATCCCCTTGGAACGGTGCGGTAACTTCCTTTTCTCACCCATCAGAACTTTAGACCTATCGTTTCCTCAGGTCCGCAAGCGTCGGCTAACGACGGGCCGTCGGGACTCAAGAATTTAGGTGTTGGGGTGCTCGTCGATGGTTTTTCGGAACAGCCGGATGTGGTCCGGGGTGCTGCCGCAGCAGCCGCCGACAATGTTGACACCCGTTTCGAGAAGGGCGGGAAGCTCCGCCACCATGTCCTCGGCTGTCTGCTTGTAGACGACCTTCATGTGCTCCAGCACGGGCTGGCCGGCATTGGGCTGGGCCATCGTGGGGAGACCACAGACCTCATGGTATAGTTTCACCGCCCGCGCGGCCCAGCCGACATCCACTCTGGTTCCACAGTTGAGCGCGACGATGTCAACGCCCGCGTCGCGCATGAACGCGGCCCCCTGCTCGGGGCTAATTCCCATCATGGTTCGGAGCTTCGATCCGTCGCGCGTCACGTCGTACGCCATCGATCCGATGACACAGGACGCCCCTGCTTTCTTGGCCGCCTCGATGCCGATGCCGAGTTCTTCCAAAGCGGTCTGGGTTTCGACGATGATTGCGTCCACGCCGGCCGAGACGAGGGCCTCGGCCTGTTCGGTGAAGGCGTCGCGGACACGCTGCTCCGGGATGTCGCCGTGGGGCTCCATGAGGCCGCCAAAGGGTCCGATGTCACCCAAGACGAAGCCGTGCCGCTCGCCGAAGGCCTGGCGCGCCAGCTCGACGCCTGCCTGATTGATCGCCCTGACCTTGTCGCCGCGGTCGTGCCGCTCGAGCATGATGCGGCAGCCGCCGAACGTGTTGGTGAGCAGGCAGTCCGAGCCGGCGTCCACGTACGCCTTCTGGATCTCGAGCAGCCGCTCCGCGTGGTCGATGTTCCACGCCTCGCCACATCCTCCCGGCTCCAGCCCCGCGCACTGTAACTGCGTGCCCATGGCTCCGTCGCCGAGGAGAACTCGTTCACGTATGGCTTCAAGCAGAGTTTGGCCCATGGTCTGATTCGTCAGGATCTTCTTCCTACTTTCATGTTAGAACGTTACCCGCCCAGGGATATTTGCCGTTTTATTGATGTTCACGAAATGCAGTGTAGGGGCGCAGCGTGCTGCGCCCGCTCCGGCAAGGCATTCGCTGTGTCCAGCAACAACACTATGTTCTGCGGGCATCAATAGATGCCTGCCATCGGATGCCCCAGGGGGTTAGCCGTCTCGCGGGCCCATTCCAAAGTATTCCTGCTTGAAGCTTCCACGAAACAACCGCCCTGCCAACCAAGCTATAGTGACCAAAGGCAAACCGAAACAATGAAAGCACTAGTCCTCGAGGATTACAAAAAACTCAAGATCACCGATTCCCCAGTTCCCGAACTGGCTGCCAGCGAGGTTCTCATTCGTGTCAAGTCTTGCGGGATTTGCGGCAGCGACGTGCATGGGTTCGACGGCAGCTCCGGGCGTCGCATTCCCCCGGTCATCATGGGCCACGAGGCATCGGGCGTCATTGATAGCACGGGAGCCGCGGTCACGCGCTGGAAGCCGGGCGAGCGCGTCACCTTCGACTCCATGATTTCGTGTGGACATTGCCGCTTTTGCCGTCGTGGCGAGCCGAACTTGTGCGATGAGCGCCGCGTGTTGGGCGTATCGTGCGAAGACTACCGCCAGCATGGCGCCTTTGCCGAGTTCGTCGCCGTCCCCGAGCACATCGTCTACAAGATCCCGGACAACTTGCCGTTCGACGAAGCAGCGCTAGTCGAGCCCGTCTCTGTTGCGGTCCATGCGGTCAACCGCACCCCGGTCCAGCTCGCCGACACCGCCGTCGTGATCGGCGCCGGCATGATCGGGCTGCTGACCGTTCAAGCCCTCCGGACCGCCGGCTGCGGACGTATCATTGCTGTCGATCTGGAAGACGGCCGCCTTCGTCTTGCCCGAGAACTCGGAGCCGACGACACGCTCAACTCTCGCCAGCAGGACATCCCCGCCGCCGTCACCGAAATGACGAACGGCCTCGGCTCCGACATTACCGTAGAAGCTGTCGGAGCCGATGCCACCGTAGGAATGGCGGTCGGCTGCGTCCGTAAGGGGGGCGTCGTCACGCTGATCGGAAACATCACTCCTGAAGTAAAGTTTCCATTGCAGTCAGTAGTGACTAGGGAAGTGAGCGTCCTTGGATCATGCGCCTCCTCGAATGACTACCCAGCCTGCCTGGAGCTCATGGGACGAGGCAAGATTCGCGTGAACCCCATCATCAGCGCCGCTGTTCCGCTCGACCGCGGAGCGGAGATGTTCGACCGCCTTTACGCCAAGGAGCCCAACCTGACCAAGGTCATCTTGAATCCCTAACCCGCTTTTCTCAGCACGTGGCGAGGCGAAGTGCGTGAGAAGCCCGTCAGTACGAGGCGCGTGCCGCTTGACGACCCCCACTTAATCAAAGACGCGTACTTGACCCTACGGTGAGCACGGCGAGCAAGCGCAACGAAATAATGGCGCGCCTATCGCGTGCTTCGACCGTCAGGTGGTGAGAAATGCGGGTTGAAGCAGGAGTGGGCAACACGGCCGCCCTCGAACCACCTCTCCATGCTGCCGACGAAGAGATCTGCCGCGCATTTCGCCTGCCGCGATCAAAGAACATCCGCCCGTGTCCGCCCCTTGGCCTTTTTCCGGTCTGCGTTAAGATAAGTGTTCAATCAGTGAGGTGGAAGGTTGTCTTCAGTAGATAGCTGCAAAAGGGAACTTGAGATCTCGATCCCTTGGGACGAGGTCCAGGAACAAACCGACAAGATCGTCGCTTCGATCCGTCGGACAGCCAAGATACCCGGCTTCCGTCCAGGCAAGGCCCCTCCCCCGGTTGTGAAGAGCCGCTATAAGGCCGAAATACGAAAGGAAATCGTCGAGCAATTAATCCCGCGATACTTTTGGGACGAAGCCAAGCAGAACGACCTGCACGTCGTTGGCTCGCCGGATGTGCATGATCTGGAGTTCGAGGACGGCGAACCGATGCGCTTCCGGGCTGAATTCGAAATCCTGCCCGAATTTGAGCTAGGCGAGTATCGCCGCATTGAAGTTCCCTATAGTGAACCCGACGTCAGCAGTGAGCAAGTTGAGAAAGAGCTGGAGGGCATGCGAGAGCAGCAGGCCTCCTATGTGAATCTCGATCCCCGCCCGCTCGAGGACGGCGACATTGCGGTGCTGGCGCTTAAGAGCGAAGCTGTCGGAGACTCTCCTCAAGTCGACCAAGACGACACGACAATCACGCTGGGCGAGGCGGGAACATTGCCGGAGTTTACCGAAAACCTGCGCGGCAAAAGCCCTGGAGACGAGGTGGACTTTGCGGTCCGCTACCCCGAGGATTTTGGCAATGAGAAGCTAGCGGGCAAGGAAATCTCGTTCCATGCAACTGTCAAGGGCCTTCGCAAGAAAGAACTACCGGAACTCGACGATGAGTTCGCCGCTGACGTCGGCGATTTTCAAACAGTCGACGACGTAAGAGCGAAGATTCGCGATCAGATGGAAGAACATTTTCGGCGCCAAGCAACCGAAGCCGCCAAGAACAAGCTCATGGACAAGCTGATCGAGAGCCACGAATTCGCTGTCCCCGAGAAACTAATTGAGCAGCAAGTCATCCGCCGGCTCGAACGCCGGCTGGGCGCGCTGAAACAGCAGGGCGTGGACATTGAAAAGCTGAACATTGACTGGAATAAAGCGGGCGGCAATGAGCGTGAACCCGCGGCAAGAGACGTGAAGGCCGGGTTGATTCTGGAGCGTATCGCCAAAGTGGAAAGCATCAGCGCAACGCCCGAAGAAATCAATGAGCAGGTCAGGCAGTACGCGGCCCAGGAGCAGCAGACCGTCGAAACCGCGCGCAAGAAGCTAGCCGAGGATGGCACGCTAGACCGTATCCAGGGCCGGATAAGCAACGATAAGGCGCTGAACTTTCTCTTTGATGAAGCCGAGAAGGTCGATGCGCCACCCGAAGAGACCGCTGACGCGGATACCGCTGCTGACTCAACGGACGATTGAATCAGCGTTGGCAAAGACTCTGGCGTCATTCGCCGATCAACAAGTTAACATTCACCGATTAGCCATTCATCGATAAACAAGGAGCACGAATGCCGAACTTCGAACCTCGAGCCGGGCTGGTTCCCATGGTGGTGGAGCAAACCAGCCGCGGAGAACGCGCCTACGACATCTACTCGCGGCTGCTGCGGGATAACATCATCTTCGTTGGATATCCGATTGACGACACGGTCGCCAATTTGATCACGGCACAGTTGCTTTTTCTCGAGGCGGAAAACCCGGAACGGGATATCTGGCTCTACATCAATACTCCAGGCGGCTCGATCACCGCGGGAATGGCGATTTACGACACCATGCAATTCGTGCGTCCCGATATCACCACCGTGTGCGTCGGCCAAGCGGCGTCGATGGGGGCGATCCTGATGGCGGCCGGGGCCAAAGGAAAGCGTTACGCCCTGCCGAACTCCCGCTTCTTGCTGCACCAGCCTTCGATCTCGGGCCTGGCGGGGCAAGCGACCGACATCGACATCCACGCCCGAGAGATCCTGCGGATGCGGGCAACGCTGAACGAGATCATGGCGAAACACTCGGGACAGACCGCGGAGAGAATCGGCAAAGATGTCGAACGCGACTTCATCCTTGATGCCCAACAAGCCAAGGACTACGGCCTGGTCGACGAAATCATCTTCAAGAAGGAGCCAGCAACCTAACCGAGCCGCGACCGTCAGGGAGCGGTCGGCTGCTGACCTCTACTGAGCCGCCGAAGAGCTCCCTTTCGCATCGGCCCGCTCTGAGTCAGCAACTGCCCCGCGCCCTCTATCTCATTGACACCAAGCCGAAACGCCCGCTATTCTGAGACTCAGACGAAGCGCGTACTTCTCGCTAACGCGCTCCCCGGCTGCCCAAAGGATTCCAAGGACTTAGATGGCAAACACTCCCTCCGCGATTAAATGCATCCGGCAAATTGCGACCCGCAGTGAAAACAACCGCCGCAACAGAAGCCGCATGCGCACCGAAGTCAAAAAGCTTCACAAAGCGCTTGAAAGCAAAGACGGCAAGGCGGCAAGGGAACTGCTGGCGCCCACGGTCAGCGCCCTGGATAAGTCAGTGCAGAAAGGTATTTTGAAGAAGAACACCGCTTCCCGCATCAAGTCTCGCCTGACGGTAAGGGTGAACGCTCTTGCCGCCGCTGAGGGCTCGTCCTAGCGCCGGCGCTAAACACAGGTAGAGGTTCCAAACCGCGTCAGCCCCGTTCTTCCTAGTCCGTCTTCCCCTGTTTGAGTAGCGGCTCGATCCGCCCGCGCAGTTCTTCGTAGCTCATTCGCCCCGGGTGATACAGTCGCACTGTCCGGGCCCGGTCCACCAGCACTAGCGTGGGAGTGGTGGACACGCCAAAATTCAGAAAGTTTTGTTCGCTAACCGGCGCCGCCATCCATGAGGGAATCGGATACGCTCTTTGATAGGCGTTTCTTAGATATTCGAGTTCCTGCTCGGCGGACGCGTCTTCCCCGCCCCCGACGTAGCCCCAGAGCCGGGTCGGACCCACCACGGCGAATCCCCTGTCCGCGTTCTCCTGGTAGAGCGATTCAAGGATGGGCTCTTGAATCTTGCAGTCGCTGCACCAATGGGCCCAGAAGTAGTAAAGGACGACCTTGCCTTTCAACTGCTGCGGAGTCGGCGGCTGCTTGCCAAGGAACTGCCTCGTTTCGAGGGTCGGAAAACGCTCCCCCTCGAGCTGCAGTAACAGCACATTCTTCTGAATGCGCGTTTCGATCGAGGTCCCTTTGTATTTGGCGTGTTCCCGGCTGAGAAAGTCGATGGCCCGATTGTGGTCTCGCGAGTCATATACCCTTCCGAGCACTTCGATCGAGGCGCCGACCGCGGTCGCCAGGAAACGATCATCGTCAACGCCGCGTCCTTTGAGCAGCTTCCCGCTTCCCTCCAGCGCCTCCCGGGCGTACCTCTCCGCCACTTCCCAGCGCTCGGCGAAGCCTGCTGCTCGAGCCGCCCACGAAACCGCCGCCAGCCACTCGGGTGTCGGTGATTTTACCTGGCCGCGGGTGCTCTCCAGCGCGCTGATGGCCTCGTCGACTCTGCGGTCAAGGGCCAGCCGCTTCATCACATTGACCAGCGGCGCCTGCGCCACCAGCGGCAATGCCGCGATCAAAGCGAAGGCAATAAGAATGACAGCCAGACGTCTCATCATCCACCTCAATGAATATTTCGACCGATCGGCAGGCCGGGTTACGCTCAGTAAACTCGTCCTGGCTCTCGTTGCTGGTAGCGTATCACATTGCAGGAAGACCTCATCACGGTCGGCGTAGCCGCTGCGCGCCGAACGGCCGGCAGGAGTACCGGTCCCTGCTGGGCTTAGCCCGCTTTTCTCACCACGTGGCGAGGCGAAGTGCGTGAGAGGCCCGTCAGTACGAGGCGCGCGCCGCTTGACGAGCGGAGGCGTACTTGACAGTACGGTGAGCACGGCGAGCAAGTGCAACGAAGTAATGGCGGGCCTATCGCGTGCTTCGACCGTCAGGTGGTGAGAAATGCGGGTTAGCCGGCGCCGCTGTTAAACCGTGGCTCTCCCCGGGCCTGAAAATGCTACGCTGTGATTCCGGAGTCTAGTGAATCCTATCCCGTCATGCGCTTTCGTCAATTTCTAGTCACCCTGCTGCTCGTCACGAGTGCATTCGCCCAACGCCCCACGACGGCGGTGCTCAAACAAGAGACCACCGAGCGAGTAGGGGCCCGGGCCAAATTGGTTCAGGAAGTCACCGACTCGCTGTTCAGCTTCTCGGAGCTAGGCTATCAAGAGTTCGAATCCGCCGAATACATCACCAGCATCCTGCGGGAAAACGGCTTTCGCATCCAACACGGCGCGGCCGGGATGCCCACGGCGTTTGTCGCCGAGTGGGGATCCGGCAAACCCCTGATCGGGCTGATGGCCGATATCGACGGCCTTCCGGAAACATCGCAAAAACCCGGTGTCGCCTATCACGCCCCGCTAATCGAGGGCGGTCCCGGCCACGGCGAAGGCCACAATGCGGGACAGGCCGTGAACGTGACAGCGGCGCTGGTCGTCAAGACTCTGCTGGAAAAGTACAAAATCCAGGGGACCATCCGCGTCTACCCGGGCATCGCCGAGGAACTACTCGGCAGCCGCACCTACATGGTCCGCGACGGGCTGTTCAAAGACCTCGACATCATGTTGAGCAGCCATGTCTCGAACAGCTTCGGGACCGTCTGGGGCATTCGGGGCCTTGCGCTCGTCTCCACGCAATACAGCTTCCATGGCGTTAGCGCTCATGGCGCGGGTTCGCCTTGGAAGGGCCGCAGCGCTCTCGACGCCGTCGAGTTGATGAATGTCGGCTGGAACTACCGCCGCGAGCATTTGCCCGTCCAGCAGCGCTCGCACTACGTCATTCCGCACGGCGGCGATCAGCCCAACGTTGTTCCTCCCGAGGCGACAGTCTGGTACTTCTTTCGCGAGCGAGATCATCAGCTTGTCAAGGAACTCCACGAGCTGGGAACCAAGATTGCCCATGGGGCCGAAATGATGACCGACACCACCATGACCGAGCGGGTGATCGGCGCCGCCTGGGAGGCGCACTACAACAAGCCCTTGGCCGAACTGCTGCACGCAAACATCGAGGCGGTTGGCATGCCCGAGTGGAGCGAAGATGACATCCGCCTGGCGAAGGCCGCTCAAGCAACGCTCGGTTCCGAGCAGATCGGGTTGCGGATGGAGGTATCCGCCCTGGAAGGCACATCGACGGCCTCGGGTTCCGACGATATCGCGGAGGTGAGCTGGAACCTGCCCACCATCAATCTGCGCTACCCGGCGAACATCCCCAACCTCGTCGGCCACCATTGGTCTTCCGCCATCGCCATGGCCACGCCGATCGCCCATAAAGGCGCTTTGGCCGGCGCGAAAGCCCAAGCCATGACCGCCATCGAGCTTTTCGCGGACCCTTCACTGGTGGAAGATGCTTGGAAGTACTTTCGGGAGCAGACGAAGGACGTAACGTGGGAGTCGCTGATCCCCAAGGATTCGCCGCCGCCGGTTCACTTCAACCGCGATAAAATGGAGCGCTATAAGCCCCAACTCGAGAAGCTGCGCTACGACCCCTCGAAGTACTCAACGTACCTCGAGCAGCTCGGCATCGAGTATCCAACCGTCAAGTAAAGTCCGTCAAGTAATGTTTCGCCTGCCGGCCGGGCGAGAAATCAGCGAAATAAATCAGCCAACTCTTACCTGCGGGACGCGCGGCAAGTCCAGTCTCTAATCCATTCGGGACGATGATAGGGGCGCCGTCACACACATGAGGGCTGATCCAGCTTCGGCGGAAACACTCACCTTTTCCTGCCGTCAGTGCGGCGCCTTGATCCAGATAGAGCTGCCGCACCGTCAGATCGTGGAGATCGTATCCCACAAGCCATGGAGACGACCGTCATGTCAAGCGTCATCGAAGCCGGGCTCAAGATGAAGAAGCCGGGATCATCCTAAGTGTAGTGCGCCAACCAGACTGCAACTTATCGTGAGTCGCTTCCTTGCCTGTTAGCGGCGTGGAAGAGATCTTTGCGGTCCAAATGCACACGGTGATACAGGCTATTTGAGCCGCGTTCACGCGGTTTGGTGTTCTTAGGCCAGTCGTTTTACGGCTGGTAGGCCCGGTCGCTCAAGCTTTGTCAGCCCGTTTTAACGGGCTTCCCTCTTCCCAGCGGAAATCTATACGTTGCGGCATCATTGGCGCACTACACTAGAATCGTCTGGGCGGGTTGTGCGTTTTACGGGGGAGGAAACAGATGGCTGGCGGAATAGGCAGGGCAGCCACCCCCAAAAAGGTAGGGCGGCTACTGTTTCCGATAAGCTCGTCCTGACGCTAGTGAGCTTTACGCCCCGTGCCCGGATGCTTCGACCCTAGGCCAGTTTTTTCTCGTCAGCCGCTCGCTTCCTTGTGTACCGTTTGGTCTCTCGGGAAGCGAACTCTTGCTCTCGGAACAGTAACCGCCTCGCAAAGACAGGTGGCTCTATTTTCAACCTCCCTGCTGCATTTTTTTGGCTCTTGCGAGCCTTATTGGAAGTTAACTTCCGCTTTTATTTATACACCGAAAGTGGACATTTGTCAAGCTATTTTGACCCCAATCAGTTAACGTATAACATCCTTGTCCCTTCCCCCCCCCCTTTTCGACTGATCTGGCGAACGTCGAAATCTGCCATATCAAGACTCATAAGTCTAAGTCAGCCGCATGCCGGGCAAGACGAAATCACATCCGAACAATGTATCCTGGTGACTGTGAAGCGCACCCCTGCGCGCCAATACCCCACGGATGCTGGACGCACGATACTCCCCACGAGCTGCACGGGAAATATAAGGAATACGGCCTGCCGGTTCAATTCGAAGTGGTTCATGGAGCAGGGCATGGCGGAAAGAAATTTGGAGAATACTACGATGGACGGCGCACTCGGTTAGTGACCACATTTCTTGACGCGCAGATCAAGTCAAAATGAATTGTGACGCGTGCTTCTGGTGGGTGCCAGTGACGGATCTATGAGCAGCCTTGCCATAATGACCCAAACCCCTGACGGGGCCACGGACGTAGTCGAGACCCGAAGGGGCCAGGCCCGCATGCCGTTGTTCATAGAGATTGACACCGTACTTCACCGCTTGCTGATTCTTGCGGCGCTGACCACTGCGGCCGCGCTGCACGCCGAAGACTGGCTGCGCTTCCGCGGACCGAATGGCTCCGGGATCTCCCCCGGCTCCGTCGTCGAGAAGCCCTCGTTCGAAAACAACCTTGTCTGGAAAACGGACGTCGCGGCGGGCACCTCGCGCCGAGGGGCCTCTCGGGCACTTCGCCTCGCCATCCTCGAGAGAAAGGCGGGGGGAGAAAGGCGGGTTAGCGGAAATTAGCGGATTTGCGTTACGCGCGCGTTCCTTATTATGCAAACGCCAAATTGGGCGCTCAGCCGCCCTTGCGAGGACTCCGGGAACGGGGCGGATTTTCGGGGCGCGGCCGCCGCCGGTTGAGCTGCTGAGGTCTCCACGCGCAGCCGTTGCCGGAGCGAAGTCATCCAGAAGTTGTCGCGGAACTTGGGCTCCCGGCTGGACACGCCGATGTCTGTTCAACATGGTGTTCAAATGTCCCCCCTGAGCGGGCTAGCCTCATGCGTCCTGTTTTCCCGCGCCCCATCCGGCGGCCCCCGCATCGAGGGGTTTTGACCCAGAGTTCCGCTTCGCTCCGCCCGGGGCTACTGATCCGGCGCCGCGGCCGCGTCTCAAAGGCGACGAGTTTCGGAGCCGCGCCTTACTCACGAGTCGCGACGCGCGAACCGGTCTCAGTGCATCCCCGGTCCGCGAGCTTTGCTCTCTACTGGTACGCTAGCAGATTGAGAAGGGCTGTTTTCGAGAGCGCAGCACTACATTATTGATTTTAAGGACTTTAAATCTTTTAAAAATCCGTGACTGGAATGGCGAGTCTTGAGAGTTAGGGGTTCCAGGAGGCCGCCGGTTCCGGGACACGACGTGTCGCGGGCCTAGATGAGCGGGATTGTCCGAGCCAAATCTCACTCAGGAATGGCCGTGCCGCGAGGCAAGGATGCACCCGCCCGGCTCTCGTTCCGGACCGGGGCTCGGGGCGTCCTCCTGGAGTCAGCCATCCCGCCTTACCCGCGCGAGTAAACGCGAACGCCGAAGTCCACGAATCCCAAGGGTCTCCTGCAACGAAACTAACGACATAGCCCTTGTTCGCGGATAGACGTTGGTATGTCGCGTACCGCCAACAAACGCCTGCCTGAGGCGCTTCTCCGCATCGCCGGGAGGAGCTGAACCACGCCCCAACCAATGAGTTAGAATGGGCTGAGCCAGATAGCTGGTGGTACCTGAATTATGCACAGATTCACTTTGCGAGTGTGGCTGCGTTCGTAGCGGGTTGGCGGTCGTCGTGAGGTGGTAGCTCGGCAACTGGTCTTTTGGCTTCTCCGTCCCCGGTTTCCCTTCCCGCCCAGATTCCGCGTCGTCAAAACCTCGCTCGGAAGTGACGTGTTTCCAGTGCGTTACGGCTAGTGCATAAAATTTTATGCATAGCGCATAGCCAGGCTCTCAGATCAGCGCCCTCCCGACCACCGGCAGAAAGCCGCCGTAGGGAGTCGGCTTCTTGCCGCGGAAGTGGTAAGGCGTCGAAGCCCCGATTTTATTGGGTCGCGAGGCCGTCACGGCTGGGCCTTGTTGGACGGGCCTTTGGGAGCTATGCTGTTTTCGTCTGGTAACCATGTGGGTGACCTCCTTGGGGTTGGCTGGCGAAGCTGGGATCTTTGCCAGCCTACCTTTTTACCCCATGTTTTCGGGGGTTCCCAATGGTCCCTTGCGGCTCAGCCCTCCTCAGGTCCACGCCGCAGTGCATAATTCAGGTGGTAAGGCTTGTAATCACCAGGTATCTGAATCACGGTAGAATCGGGCTGCTCTTGTATTCGAGCAGCGACCCCCAAAATGGCCCGCTATTTGTTCATCGACGGCCATTACCTGCAAAAGCTGTACCGAGCCGCCATGCTCGAATTCCTCGGGGATGAAGGCGATCTCGACCTAGCGGCCATTAAGAAACAGGTCAAGGCTTTCAAGGTCTTCTACTATGACGCAATCGACACGGAACGTGCCTCGAACGAAACCGAGGAGGAGTTCGAGAACCGGGTGAAAGAGAAGCAAGAATTGTTCAACTACATCCGGTCACTTGACGGATTCCACGTACCGGAGGGCAGTGTCTCCAGAAGCCCGAAAGCCCGAAAAAGAAGGCAGAAGGAGGTCGACGTTCTTCTCGCAGTTGAGGCGTTGACACACGCCTTTCGCAAGAACATGGACTGCGCGATTCTCTTGACAGGAGATCTGGACTTCAGGCCACTCGTCGAACAACTCATTTATCTAGGGACCTACGTTGAGCTTTGGTGTGTGCCCGAGCACACGTCAGAAGAACTGCACTGGGCGGTGGATGTAAGCCACGACATAGATCCCGTTACTTTCTATAACTGGAGCACGCCGGAGTACCAGAAGAAGCATCCGCGTCCGAGATTTGTAGGGCGCACGAACCCTGGCTCTCACTCTCTCGCTCACCAACACATCAAAAACGGTGTCATCGGAAACCGACAGGTGGTTCTTTACACCTGAATTATGCACTGCGGGGTGCACCGGAGGAGGGCTGAGCCGCCAGGGGCCATTTGGGGGACCCCCGAAAACATGGGGTAATAAGGTAGGCTGGCAAAGATTTCAGCTTCGCCAGTCAACCCCAAGGAGGTCACCCAAATGGTTACCAAGCGAAAACAGCATAGCTCCCGAAGGCCCGTCAAACAAGGCCGGGGCGCGAGGGCCCCGCGGCCCAATAAAATCGGGGCTGCCACGCCTTATCACTTCCGCGGCAAGAATCTGACTCCCTACGGCGGCTTGCTGCCCGTCGCCACCCTGCTCGAAAAACTCGGCTTCCAGGCGCTGCTGGAAGAAACCATCACGAACAAACGAATCACCCGTGTGATGAGCCTCTACCAGTTTGTGCTGGCCCTCGTGCTGGGCCTCTATGTCGGCTTTGCGCGGCTGAACCAACTCCGCTTCATCGCCCGCGACCCCATCTTGACCGGCATCTTGCAAGTGACGCGTCTGCCGCCGCAGTCCACGCTGTGGCGCTTTCTGGCCTCGCTGCACCTCAACGTGGCGAAGCAGATCCTTTCCATTCAGCGCCAGCTGCGGGAACGAGTCTGGGCCGCGGCCCAGGTGAAATTGGAGACGGTGACGCTGGACACCGACACCACCGTGCACACGCTCTACGGCCGCCAGATGGGCGGGCGCAAGAGTTACAACCCCAAGAACAAGGGCAAGCGCAGCTACCAGCCGATACTGACTTTCCTGGCCGAGACGCGCGAATACCTGATGGGCGGGTTGCGCAACGGCGACCGGCCCACGGGCCGGCAGATCGCCGCCCACCTCGAGAGCGCCTTTCGGGCTTTGCCGCACGGCGTGAAGAAAATCCTGGCGCGGGCCGATTCCGGGTTTTATTGCTGGGAGGCGGTGGAGGCCTATGAAAAGGCGGCTTGTCAGTTCGTCATCGTGGCGCGCAAGACCAGGCGGCTGGTCGAGCAGTTGCAGCAAGCGGCCTGGAAGCCCTCGCCCCACAGCGATGCGGATGCGGAATGCGAATTCCTCTACCAGCCGCAGGGCTGGGCGCGGGCCTGTCGTTTCCTGGCGCTGCGTTACGAAAACGAACCCGCGGCCGGCGCGGCCGAGCAATACCAGCTGTTTGCCACCAGCGCTTACACCTACCGCGTGTTTGTCACCAACCTGGCCGAACCGATCGCGGCGGTGGTGTGGTTTTACAATCAGCGCGCCGCAGCCGAGAACCTCATCAAGGAGGCCAACAACGACGCCGGGCTGGCGGCCCATCCCTCGCGCCGCTTTGACATGAACCGCAATCACTTTCAGCTGGCCATGCTGGCCTACAACCTCAACTGCTGGCTGCTGCTGTTCAACCGCGAAGCCCAAGCCAGCGTGGAGACACTGCGGCACACCACCCTGGCGACGGCGCGGCTGCGCTTTCTGTTCGTGGCGGCCAAGATCTGGCGGCACGCCGGCAGAACGGGTGTCAGCTACAGCGATCATTATGAGGAAAAGGGCCTGTTTGAACGGCTGATGCGGCGGCTGCGGGCGATGGGGCCACCGGGATCGAGCTTCGCGCCGGTGGTGGAGGGTGCGCTGAGTTGAGGGGCGCTCCATGCATAAAATTTCATGCACTCGCCGCAACGTACTGGGAACACGCCGCTTGCCCGCCCGCTTTTGCCCGCCGGGATTGGCAGGCGGCTCAAACAGGGAGGGAAACAGAGGAAAAGACGACTTGCTAAATCACTGAGTTGACACGACTGCCGCTACCGCCACAACTCCATCGGCGATGGCTACGCCGAATCTGTGCATAATTCAGGTGAGACGGATATGGAGGTCTCGGGCGCGAGGACGACGGTGATCGCTACATTGGGCAATGCTTACGGTAAGAGTGGCAACCCTAGCGAGGCGCGCAAGATATTGAACCAGGATTTCCATTTTGACCCTGGTACGGCGACAGTATACACCCGCGCTGCCCCGAATACCACGTCTTTCCGCGCTGAACCCTGCACATCACCTCCGCCGCTAGGCGCCAGGGCTCATCCATCCGCTCACAGACGTTGATTGAGCGGGCTGAACGGCGCTCCGGCCGACACTGCTCCTTGAAAAACTTTTTTGGAGCCGAAAACTGTTGATCCTCGCCCGGTCAACGCTACCCGCTCGGCAGCGGCAGCGCCCAGATCCTGTGCAGCATGTCAGCGAACAGCCGCCGGTTCAGATGCCCCTCGGCCAGCAGCAGCCAATAATACCGGGCGTGCTTGACCAGCCGACCGCCGGTCTTCATCAGCCGCTGTTGCAAGCTCGTCAGCGACCAGCTCTTGATCCTGTGCGGCAGCCCAAGCCGCCGCCACAAGTTGCCCAGGTTGTAGGCCAGCACGCTCAGTTGCAGTCGCACTTCGTTGGCCCGGAAGCGATGGCACGAAAGCCGCGTCCAGTGCGTGGCCTGTTTGCCTTCTTTGATCCACTGCTCGGCCGTGCCGCGCTTGTTGTAGAAGCGCACTACCGACCGGCTTGGCAAGCTCATGTTGGTCACGATAAATCCGACCCGCGGGAACAGCTCACCGAGATGATGCTCGACCTTGGCCACAATGCGTCGCGGCTTCGACCAACTCTGCGCCTGATAGCGGAAGCTCTTGTAGCGCACCAAGGGCTTGCGACCCGGCCTGCCCGGCGGGCGAAACAAGATGTCTTCGATCGCTAATTCCAAGCTCTTGTTGGCCGGAATGCGAATGGCGTACTGCACTCCGCGTTCCTCCGAAAACTCATAAATCTCCGGCTTGGCAAAGGCCGCATCGCCCCGGAAGGTGACCTGTTTGCCCGCAGCCTGTTGGCGCTCGATCTCGGGCAGCAGCAACTCGTTCCAGTCCTCAGCGCTGTGCACGTTGCCGGGACGCAGCTTGGCGGCCAGACAATCGCCGTGCTGGTTGAACAACAACAACGGGTGGTAGCAGACCGACTCGAAATGGCCGTTGTAGGCACTGCCCTCTTGCTGGCCGTGGACAGGGCTTTCGGTCGAATCCATGTCGAGAACGACGCGCTCGGAGTCGTCTTGCGTCTCGGCTTGCGCCACCAGCTCGCGGTTCACAGCCATCAGCCCCAGCAAGTTCTCCTCGCTCGCCAGCATCTCCGTCTCGAAGCTCTGCAGTCGCGAGGTCAGTGCCCCGCCGCGATCCCAGTTCTTCTGCGAGCCGATCAAGCGAAAGGTCGGATCGGCGGATACTCGCACGGCGTCATTGAGGTCCTCGTAGCCGGCCAGCCGAGAGTAGACTGACTGCCGCAGCAGATCGGCGAACGGGAACTTTTTGTTCGAGCCTTGCCGTGGGTCACTGAGATGTTCGTCGATCAGCTTCCCGAGCCCGAGTCGCTCGTCCAGCTCGCGGACGAGAATGAGCCCGCCATCGGAAGTGACGCGCGATCCTTGGAAATCGACTTTCAATAAGCCGTTGAAGCTTAGCTGGAACGGCTTGTTTTCTTTTTCACCCATTGGGTGTTGATCTCCTCAGCGCCTTGATTGCTTTTCAACCCGCATAAATAAAGGCGTCCGAGGTCACCCGATGGTTAGCAGAACCGAAACTAAAGTGGAAATCCGGGTTGAAACGGCTACACCGGTTAAGTGAGGAACAGTATGTGTCCCCTTACGAGTTTGCGCTCGTGAATTTGGGTCTTGGTGACACCTGAATTATGCACCGATTCGGCGTAGCCATCGCCGATGGAGTTGTGGCGGTAGCGGCAGTCGTGTCAACTCAGTGATTTAGCAAGTCGTCTTTTCCTCTGTTTCCCTCCCTGTTTGAGCCGCCTGCCAATCCCGGCGGGCAAAAGCGGGCGGGCAAGCGGCGTGTTCCCAGTACGTTGCGGCGAGTGCATGAAATTTTATGCATGGAGCGCCCCTCAACTCAGCGCACCCTCCACCACCGGCGCGAAGCTCGATCCCGGTGGCCCCATCGCCCGCAGCCGCCGCATCAGCCGTTCAAACAGGCCCTTTTCCTCATAATGATCGCTGTAGCTGACACCCGTTCTGCCGGCGTGCCGCCAGATCTTGGCCGCCACGAACAGAAAGCGCAGCCGCGCCGTCGCCAGGGTGGTGTGCCGCAGTGTCTCCACGCTGGCTTGGGCTTCGCGGTTGAACAGCAGCAGCCAGCAGTTGAGGTTGTAGGCCAGCATGGCCAGCTGAAAGTGATTGCGGTTCATGTCAAAGCGGCGCGAGGGATGGGCCGCCAGCCCGGCGTCGTTGTTGGCCTCCTTGATGAGGTTCTCGGCTGCGGCGCGCTGATTGTAAAACCACACCACCGCCGCGATCGGTTCGGCCAGGTTGGTGACAAACACGCGGTAGGTGTAAGCGCTGGTGGCAAACAGCTGGTATTGCTCGGCCGCGCCGGCCGCGGGTTCGTTTTCGTAACGCAGCGCCAGGAAACGACAGGCCCGCGCCCAGCCCTGCGGCTGGTAGAGG
This sequence comes from Bryobacterales bacterium, assembly GCA_965226185.1. Classification (GTDB taxonomy): domain Bacteria; phylum Acidobacteriota; class Terriglobia; order Bryobacterales; family UBA6623; genus CBDCYS01. The sequence continues at coordinate 231,317 of CBDDCT010000006.1, read as the reverse complement.
AATTCGCATTCCGCATCCGCATCGCTGTGGGGCGAGGGCTTCCAGGCCGCTTGCTGCAACTGCTCGACCAGCCGCCTGGTCTTGCGCGCCACGATGACGAACTGACAAGCCGCCTTTTCATAGGCCTCCACCGCCTCCCAGCAATAAAACCCGGAATCGGCCCGCGCCAGGATTTTCTTCACGCCGTGCGGCAAAGCCCGAAAGGCGCTCTCGAGGTGGGCGGCGATCTGCCGGCCCGTGGGCCGGTCGCCGTTGCGCAACCCGCCCATCAGGTATTCGCGCGTCTCGGCCAGGAAAGTCAGTATCGGCTGGTAGCTGCGCTTGCCCTTGTTCTTGGGGTTGTAACTCTTGCGCCCGCCCATCTGGCGGCCGTAGAGCGTGTGCACGGTGGTGTCGGTGTCCAGCGTCACCGTCTCCAATTTCACCTGGGCCGCGGCCCAGACTCGTTCCCGCAGCTGGCGCTGAATGGAAAGGATCTGCTTCGCCACGTTGAGGTGCAGCGAGGCCAGAAAGCGCCACAGCGTGGACTGCGGCGGCAGACGCGTCACTTGCAAGATGCCGGTCAAGATGGGGTCGCGGGCGATGAAGCGGAGTTGGTTCAGCCGCGCAAAGCCGACATAGAGGCCCAGCACGAGGGCCAGCACAAACTGGTAGAGGCTCATCACACGGGTGATTCGTTTGTTCGTGATGGTTTCTTCCAGCAGCGCCTGGAAGCCGAGTTTTTCGAGCAGGGTGGCGACGGGCAGCAAGCCGCCGTAGGGAGTCAGATTCTTGCCGCGGAAGTGATAAGGCGTGGCAGCCCCGATTTTATTGGGCCGCGGGGCCCTCGCGCCCCGGCCTTGTTTGACGGGCCTTCGGGAGCTATGCTGTTTTCGCTTGGTAACCATTTGGGTGACCTCCTTGGGGTTGACTGGCGAAGCTGAAATCTTTGCCAGCCTACCTTATTACCCCATGTTTTCGGGGGTCCCCCAAATGGCCCCTGGCGGCTCAGCCCTCCTCCGGTGCACCCCGCAGTGCATAATTCAGGTAGAACGAAACATCTCGGGGACGCGAGGATCTTCCCGGAAGTTATTCAGCCGTTTCAGATCCTTATCCGCCATTTGCTTTGTATGCCGGTTGATAAGCTCCAAAGCCCACCGGGGCTGGCGAAACAGGTAGGAGTATCCCACTACGTACCGGCGGTTAAACAACAGTCGATCCGCGGCCGGCATGCCGTAACGACTTTCTTCTCGAAGACTTGGGACATCGAACATGTTTAATTCTCCTTTTCAGCCTATTTATGCACTGGAAGGGCCTTAAGCCAGAATTTCCAATCTGAAACTCCGACTCCAACATGGTACTCCCTCTTTTCTCCTGACTGCGACCGAGATCCTTGTCCCGAGAGCCCAGACCCAAAAGTTCATGGATAGAATAGGAGATGGGGTCGAACTACAAGGCCGTCATCTTCGATTTCGACTATACGCTTGCTGATTCATCGCGTGCCGTCATCGAATGCGCGAACACCGGCTTGCGGGGCCTGGGCCTTCCGCCGGCCTCTCCCGACGCCATATGCCGGACCATCGGCTTGTCGCTCCCTGAAACGCTGGTCCATCTCGCGGGCGAAAAGCAGCGCCCGCGGGCCGTTGAGTTTCGGAGATTCTGGCGGCAGCGGTCCGACAAGATCATGGTCGACTGGACCGTGCTTCTGCCGGGCGCCCCTGAAGCCGTGCGCGCGCTGCGGAAGAAGGGAGTTCAGACCGGCATCGTCTCAACCAAATATCGGTCTCGCATCGAAGCAGTCTTGCAGCGGGAAAAACTTAGCGATGCCTTCGAAGTCATCGTCGGGGGCGAGGACGTCTCCGCGCATAAGCCGGACCCGGAAGGTCTCCTGCGGGCTATCGATGCCTTAGGGGCTGCCCCGAAAAACACCCTCTACGTCGGTGACAGCGTCACCGATGCCCAGACCGCTGAGCGGGCAAACGTGTCTTTCGCCGCCGTGTTGTCAGGGGTAACGCGGCGGGAAGAATTCAACGGCTTGGCGGTACACCGAGTTATCGGGGATCTTCGCGAGCTGAGCTGCTGACCGTTGTCGTTGCTCGAAGCCGCTGCAATAAGAGCGCGAAGCAGAACGAGTGAAATGACGTGACAAACCCGTGAAGGGTTTTGATCCCACTGCGGTTGTTCGTTTATTCTCTTGCCCGCGTTTGGCAAACCGCTGCACTGCCCGCTTTAGAACTTTTCAAGCATGAACGGGCTAAACCAGCCCTGATCAAGCGGAAATAAGGCTCGCGCGGTCCAAGTCGCCGAGTGCTTCACGGGTATAGTAAGATCTTCGGGGGACGTTTGGAGCGTCTGACGATGAAATTCAGCTCCTACGATACGGATGGCTTTTACGATGAGCTGTTTCTCAGCGGCGGCCATCCCCGGCCGGGCGTGCGCCCGCTAATCGAGCGAATCGAGTCGCTTGCCGAGGGCGATCTATTTCGCAGACAACAGGCCGCGGAGAGAAATCTGAAGCACATGGGCATCACCTTCAATGTCTATGGCGAGCGAAAAAGTCAGGAACAAATACTTCCGTTTGACCTCGTCCCGCGTCTAGTCAGCGCGGAGGATTGGGAATGGATCGAGCGCGGTTTGCGGCAGCGCATTCAAGCTTTGAACCTCTTCATTGACGACATTTACCACGAGCAGAAAATCGTCAAAGACAAGGTGGTTCCTCGGCAAATCATCCAATCCGCCGCGGGATTCCGAACCCCTTGCATGGGTCTTGATCCGCCTGGCGGCGTCTGGTGCCACATCACTGGAACGGACCTGGTTCGTGACGCTGACGGCCAACTTTACGTTCTCGAAGACAACCTGCGCGTCCCATCGGGGGTTTCCTACGTATTGCAAAACCGGGCTGTTCTGAAGCAGACTTTTCCGCGGGTGTTTGAAGGCCTGGGAGTTCGGCGGGTCAGCGACTATCCTGGCCGGCTCCTCGCCATGCTGGAAGCGGTGGCTCCCGGTGGCCGCGGAAAGCCGAAAGTGCTAGTACTGACGCCAGGGGTCTACAATTCCGCGTACTTCGAGCATTCCTTCCTCGCTCAACAGATGGGCGTGGAACTGGTTGAAGGCCGTGACTTAGTGGTGGTGGATGGCTTCGTCCAAATGAGAACCACCCGCGGGCTTGAACGGGTCGATGTCATCTACCGGCGCATCGACGATGATTTCCTGGATCCCCAAGTTTTTCGTCCGGAATCGGCGCTAGGAGTTCCGGGCCTGATGGAAGCGTATCGCCGCGGAAATGTCACCCTGGTGAACGCGCCGGGGACGGGAGTTGCCGACGACAAGGTGATCTACGCCTACGTTCCGAAGATAGTCCAGTACTACCTCGGAGAAGAGATTATCATCCCCAACGTTCCGACCTACATGTGCTGGGAGGATGAGCAACGGCAACACGTTCTCGAAAACCTAGAAAAGCTTGTCGTCAAGCCGGCGAATGAGTCGGGCGGATACGGGCTGCTCGTGGGGCCGCATGCAAGCGCCGAGCAGTGCGAGGACTTCCGGGGGCGCATCAAAGCCGATCCGCGAAACTATATCGCCCAGCCGACGCTGTCGCTTTCGCGTGTTCCCACACTGATTGATGACCACTTTGAGGGCCGGCATGTCGATTTGCGCCCGTTCATACTTTACGGAAGTGAGATCTACGTGCTTCCAGGGGGCCTCACTCGCGTGGCTCTCAAGCGGGGCTCGCTCGTCGTGAATTCCTCGCAAGGAGGCGGTGGTAAGGACACTTGGGTGCTGTCGCCGGCAGCGGCGGGCAAACAGAGTGTACAGGGCGGTGGATCATGACCCGCCGGTTTTCGCGTGGAAGCGATTAAGCGGAAGTAACCAGCATGTTGAGCCGCGTTGCAGAATCGATCTATTGGATGAGCCGCTACATCGAGCGAGCCGAGAATGTCGCCCGTTTTGTCGACGTCAATCAGCACTTGATGCTCGACCTTCCGGCCGGTGTGCCGCTGCAGTGGCTTCCATTGCTCATCACGACCGGCGGGGTGGAAGATTTCGACGCTCGCTACAGGGAGGAGCCGAGTCAGGAGAATGTCATTCAGTACCTGACTTTTGATTCCGAGAATCCGAACTCGATCCTCTCCAGCTTGCGCGCCGCGCGCGAAAATGCCCGTTCCGTGCGCGAAATCATCCCCGCCATCATGTGGGAAGAGTTGAATGAGTTCTGCCTGTATGTGGAAGCGGAAGCAGCGAAGAAAGAGAACCGTGATTTCAGCTATGACTTTTTCCGGCAAGTCAAAAGAGCCGGGCACCTGCTGGAAGGCGTGACGAACGCCACTCTGTCACGCGGGGAAGCCTGGCACTTCAGCCGGACCGGAAGGCTGCTCGAACGCGCCGACAAGACCACCCGCATCGTCGATGTCAAGTACTTCATGCTGTTGCCATCCCCCGAGGAGGTAGGAAGCCCGACCGACGACCTGCATTGGACCGCCGTGCTGCAGTCAGCAAGCGCCTTTGCCATGTACCGCCGCAGGCACGGAATGGTACAGTTTGGTCAAACGGCCGCATTTTTGATTCTCGACCCGGAGTTCCCCAGATCGGTCCGTAACTGTGTCCGGCGGGCCAGCGAATCCTTGCACGCGATCACCGGCACTCCTTTGGGGACATTCCAGAATCCGGCCGAGCGCCACCTGGGGCAACTGGTCGCGGAGCTTGACTATACTGACACCTGAATTATGCACAGATTCACTTTGCGAGTGTGGCTGCGTTCGTAGCGGGTTGGCGGTCGTCGTGAGGTGGTAGTGGTAGCTCGGCAACTGGCCTTTTGGCTTCTCCGTGTCCGGTTTCCCTTCCCGCCCAGAATCCGCGTCGTCAAAACCTCGCTCGGAAGTGACGTGTTTCCAGTGCGTTACGGCTAGTGCATAAAATTTTATGCATAGCGCATAGCCAGGCTCTCAGATCAGCGCCCTCCCGACCACCGGCAGCAAGCCGCCGTAGGGAGTCGGCTTCCTGCCGCGGAAGTGGTAAGGCGTCGAAGCCCCGATTTTATTGGGCTGCGAGGCCGTCACGGCTGGGCCTTGTTGGACGGGCCTTTGGGAGCTATGCTGTTTTCGTCTGGTAACCATGTGGGTGACCTCCTTGGGGTTGGCTGGCGAAGCTGGTATCTTTGCCAGCCTACCTTTTTACCCCATGTTTTCGGGGGTTCCCAATGGTCCCTTGCGGCTCAGCCCTCCTCAGGTCCACGCCGCAGTGCATAATTCAGGTGACATGGAAGAAGTCATCCTGCGGGGACTGCACGAATTCCTGGATGGCCTTCAAATCAAGCTCGATCAAGTCGGAGACGCGATCTTCGACTCCTTTTTCGCCTTGAAGCCCGTGGGCTAGCCCGCTTTTCTCACCACGTGGCGAGGCGAAGGGCGTGAGAAGGCCGTCAGTACGAGGCGCGCGCCGCTTGACGAGCGGAGGCGTACTCGGACAGTACGGTGAGCACGGCGAGCAAGCGCAACGAAGTAATGGCGGGCTTATCGCGCACTTCGGCCGTCAGGTGGTGAGAAATGCGGGCTAAAGGTATTCGCTGAAGGACAATGCAGACCATGACGTTTTGTCTGGGGATCAATGTGCAAGAGGGCCTTATCGGTATCGCCGATACGCGCATCACGTCAGGCAACGAATGCCTCACGGCGCGGAAGGTGTCGGTCTATGAGCAAGAACAAGGCGCCATGTTCGTGATGACGTCGGGGCTTCGGTCCGTTCGGGACAAGGCACTGACGTATTTCGAGGAAGCCTGGGAGGAGCGTGAAGAGCCCTTTACGCGCTTGTATGAGGCGGTCAACCTGTTTGCCGCTCAGGTGCGGCGTGTTGCCGAGGAAGACAGAGAACCACTGGAGCGGGCAGGCCTCTCGCTCAATGTTCATGCGCTGATCGGCGGACAAATGTCGAAGGACCGAACCCACAAGCTCTATCTGATGTATCCCGAGGGGAACTGGGTGGATACGAGCCGGGGCACCCCTTACCACGTGATTGGATCCAACCGTTATGGGAAGCCCATTCTCGACCGACCGCTGACCTACCAGGACGTGATGAAGCACGCTTTCAAAGTGGGTTGCCTGGCTTTCGACTCCACGAGAATTAGCGCCGCGGACGTGGATTTCCCAATGGATGTCGTTTTGTACGCCCCCGACACGTTCCGATTGGTCGAGCACCGCTTCGCCAAGGAGGATTTGGCGGAAATCTCCACTTGGTGGCAAGAACATTTACGGCACGCCGTTCAGGACTTGCCTTCGGACTGGCTAGAGAAAGCATTCTCCAAGCTTTCGCCGGCCGTGAACAATGAGCGGGCCGCCGACTGACGCGCCCGAGAAAACTGATGCGTTTCCTCGTGAATCACACGACCCGGTATGCCTATAGCCGGCCAGTCTTCCTAGAACCACACACGCTGCGGCTGCGCCCGCACTCGAACGCTAGTCAGGAGCTGATTCAGTTCAACCTCGAGGTCGAGCCAAAGCCCTCCGCTTGGACAGAAGCCGCGGATGCTGAAGGCAACGATATTGCGCACGCCTGGTTTGAAGATCTCGCGGAGTCGCTCGTTGTGAAGTCCGCGTTCGAGGTGGAAACGCTTCGCCACAACCCATTTGACTTCATCCTTCATGAATCATCAGCGAGACGTTTGCCGCTGGAGTACCCAACTGACAGCCGGGCGCAGCTCGCGCCTTATCTGGTGAACACCAGCAGCAGCGATGGTCCGGTCGCGGAGTACGCGCGGTCCGTTTCAGAGTGGGCAGGCGGAGAGACTCTCCCGTTTTTAACCGTTCTCAACGAGCGAATCTCCAGCAGCTACGAGGTGATCATCCGCGAACAGGGCGATCCTCTTCTCGCTGAGGTGACACTTCAGTCGCGGCAAGCCGCCTGCCGTGACCTAGCCGTGCTCTTTATGGAATGCTGCCGCCGGGTCGGTATCGCGTCACGTTTCGTGAGCGGGTATCAGGCATCCGAGCCAGACCGCGGTCAAGCGTATATGCATGCTTGGGCGGAAGTCTACCTTCCCGGAGCGGGCTGGCGAGGGTATGACGCTACGCTGGGTTTGGCCGTTGCCGACAGGCATGTGGCGGTCGCGGCATCAGCCGTGCCTCAACTAGCGGCGCCGATCAGTGGGACGTTCCGGGGAACTGGCGTGTTCTCCTCGATCCAACCAGAGATCGAAGTCACGGTCCGTGAAAGTACCACGGCTTCTAGTCCCTGACCGGAACTCTGCCTGAGCGACCACCGCGAACCCGGGGCGGGCCACGTTTGCGGCATCCGCTCGACGGCGACTGATTGAATCCGGCCGGCTACATCGGCAGCGGCGCGCGAAGCACGAAATCGAGGCGGGTTTCCGACGGAATACTCAACCGCTTGCCTCGCGCGGCGGAAACCGCCACGCCCGCGCCCGCGCCCGCGCCCGCCCCAATCGCCGCTCCCTTCCCGCCTCCGAAGATCGCGCCCAACGCGGCGCCGACTCCAGTCGTTACGGCCGTTGTCTTGGCGGTACTCTTGCCCTTTCCACCCGTTTTCACTTCGGCGTAGTTGGTGGCTATTTCGTAGGACCGTCCGTCGACGGTGATATCGAAAAGCTTGAGAGAAACTTCGTCGCTGCCCTTGATCCGCCCTGACTGCTGAACTCGCACTACCTGAACGGTTGCGTCGGCATTGCGAGGAATGACGACCTGGTTATTGACGACGATCGGATCATCGATGCTGGCGCGAAACCTCTCCCCTTCGCCGGTGATGTCGGAATCGATGGAGTCGATCAAGCGCACGGTGACGACCGTTCCCGCGGGGATCGTTACCCCCGAGGCGGCCCGGGGCGGGGGAGCGCTCGCGGCGCGCGAGGCTCTTGGCGCCGGCGCCGGTCTTGGAGCACGTGGGGGCGCCGGGGCAGCGGCTGTTGCAGCTCCGGTCACAAAACTGATGTTCGCGACGTCGGCCACTGAGTACGTTTCGACGCCGCCACTGGAATCGAGAAACCGGATGGTTCGCGCGTCACCGCCGAGGAATGTCCCATCGACAGTCGCGCCGCTTTTCAGCTCAAGAGTGTCGGCCGCCGCTGGCAACGCCAGCAAACCGGCCATTACCAGGGAAAGAATGGAAACTATTCGTGTCATTTGATCTCCTTGCTTGCTTGGCACAATCCTCTCTGCAATCATCTCAAACACCGCGCTGCTTTCCAAATAAGACGCAAGCGCGGAGAAGCAGGTTCCTTTTGAGTTGGCGTTGGCCCAGGGCCGTCTGAGTCTCGGTCCACTTGCTCGCGTTCGGCCCACTTGCTTGCGTTCGGGGTTCTGACAGTTCTATTCATACGCCAGAGCTTCGATGGCGTCTTGGCGGGCGGCTCGGCCCGCCGGGTAGAGCGTGCCTAGAGTGGACCCGATCAGAGAGATCACGCTCGCCCAAATGATATGGCTGGGGAGAAACTGGATCACTACCAGTGGGAAAGTCTTATCCACGACGGTTCGCGCGAGGTAGGCGATTGCGATTCCAACCACGATCCCGCAGATGGTCATCCCAATCGACTCTCGCAAGAAAATCTGAAGAATATAGCTGGGAGAGGCCCCCAATGCCTTGAGTATTCCCACTTCTCGGGTGCGGTCGAGAACCGCTGTATACATCGCCAGCAGCACCACAATGAAACCTACTGAAATTGCGATTCCAACGATCACCGCGATGAACTCAGTCCCCATGGCCTTGGTCTGAGCGGTGAACAGCGAAATGAATTCCTCCATGGAATAGACCGGGTGGGTGGGCAAGATCTTCTTTAGCTTGACGACCATCAGCTCAACGTTTTCGGGGTCGTGCAGCTTGACATAGATTTGACTCAGCTTGCCGCCGAGCGCCATCAGCTCCTGCATCGTCCGGAGTGGCACAAAGATGCGGGAGAGTTTGCCGGCCTCGGTGATACCCGCGAGCCGGAAATCGCGATTCATCACTCGCACCGTGTCGCCGACCGCCAGCTTTTTCTGCCGCGCGTAGAACTCATCGACGAGCACATCGTAGGGTCCCTCGAATGGCCCGCCGCTGAAGTAGTGCAATCCGCCCGACATACGGCCGAACCGCTCCAAGTCAACACCGGTCACGGTGTTGGAGTCGGACTGCATCTGCACTGTCGTGCCGACCACGATCGCAACCTCGGGGAGCGCTTCGATCGTTTCGATAAGTTCTCCCGTGAGATCCGCTCTCCCAAGTCCTGTAGTCGCCGTGCTGGTGGAAGCCCGGATCAGAATATCCGCGCCTACCCCGCGTTTGCGGCGATTTGATTCCTCCACGAGTCCGTCGGCCAAACCCCATACGAGCAGGATCAGAGCAATCTCGACTCCAATCGCTAATATGGTGAGGGCGGTGCGCAGAGGACGGTGGCCAAGGTTGCGGGAAACGACGAGATTGATCACTACACTCCTTATCGGCTTGGCGTCGCCGGATGGGTAGCAGTGGACGCCGCTACCCGTTGACGGCTCTTCTTGCTGGACAGGAAAGACTGCCTGTCTCCACTGCTGCCGGTTTCAATGTATAGGGTAGAGATGAAAAAGTCCTCCTGGCGGGAAAACATTGGAGCAGGCCGACAGGCCGGCGCACAAACCTGCCAGGAGGAAAACAATGAACGAACACTACTATATCGGACTCGGCATTCACAAGAAAAGCACTACCCACCCGCCATCGGGGACGGGTCCAGCGGTCTCCGCGCCGTCCCCTTGATTTGCCCGTCATGGATGTCCCTGCTGCTGCGGTTGGGTGCCGCTCGCTCATGAACTAGAGCGCGCGTCGGGGTGCGAATCCGACTCATACGAAACGCAACTCGCCGGATTGATAATCAGGAACATCCGCCGTCCGTCGGCGAGTTCCAGATCGTCGACCGCCGCGGGTGTCACTTCCACGGCCAGGTTGCGGGCGTCTTCCGCAATCGAGACCGTTACCAAGCGAGTGTCTCCTATCGTCTGGACCCCGAGTACCCGCGCGGGAAGGATATTGGACACCGACAGGCCCTCGGGTTCGCGGGCGCACAAGATGATATCTCGGGGCGGGATGCCGACCCACATTTTTTGTCCCTCGGCGCTGCTGGCCCGCGGGATGGTCAGCCGCAGGTCCTTCATCGGACTGACGCAAACTTCGGTGCCCTGCCCGTTCGAGTCCACAACCGTGCAGGGCAAGATATTCTCGAAGCGGTCTGGAAATGTGTCGGGAAATACGTTCGGGGCGGTCAGCACGTTATGAGGCTTCCCTTTGGTAACGACCTCACCGTTCGAGAGCACAATCAACTCGTCGCACAGAGCCTGAACTTCGGTCGCGTCGTGCGACACCAGCAGCATGGGTATTTGGAACTGATCCACGACGCGCCGCAGGAAGGGCAAAACCTTGCGGCGCAACGGCAGATCGAGAGAAGCCAGCGGCTCGTCGAGCAACAGCAGCCGCGGCCCCGAGCAGATGGCCCTCCCCAAAGCGACCCGCTGGCGTTCGCCTCCGGAAAGCGACCCGACCTCCCGCTCTAGCAGCACGCCGATCTCCAGCAGATCGCAGACAATCCGGAACGTCTCTTCCAGGGGCGCTCCCGCCCGGCGCGCGCGGGCCGCCCCGGCAAGAAGGTTCTGGCGGACATTTTGATGCGGAAACAGTAATCCTTCTTGAGGGACGTAACCGATTTGGCGGAACTCCGGCCGCACGCAGAGATTCTTGCTGGAGTCCAGCCAGACGCCTTCACCCAATTGCACGCGGCCTTTTGCGCGCCGCTTCAGGCCCGCGATCGACTGCAATAAACTCGTTTTGCCTGATCCGGAAGGACCAAAAACACCGGTGACCTGGCTCGCCGTCGTGAAGCTGGCGCGCAGATCAAAATGATCCAGCGGCAGGAAGATATCGACAGTAAGATGTTCGGAGTTCATCGTGCGTGATGCCGCCGCTGCCGCTGACTCGAGAGGTGCTCCGAAGCGAAGATACTAGCGAATCCGATCAGCAGAGCGATGGAAACCAGCAGATACGCCGAGGTGTTGTCGCCAACCTGCTGCGCGGAGAAGATGGCTGACGCCAGAGTCTGCGTACGCCCGGGGATGTTGCCCGCGATCGTTACCGTGGCCCCGAATTCCCCGATGGCGCGCGTGAAGCCGAGGATCGCCGCCGCCAGCAGGCCGCGGGAGGCCAGCGGCAGAGTGTAGCGGAAGAAAGTCGAAACCGGTCCATGCCCTAATGTCCGGGCCATCGTTTCCAGCCGCGGGTCGACCCCTTCAAAGGTGACTCTGGCTGTTCGAACCACCAGCGGGGTGGCCATCACGGCGGAAGCGAGTATTGCCGCTTTCCAGGTCAACAAGATGCCGGGATCAAAGCCGAGCGTGTCGCGCCCGAATAGGCCGCCGGTCGCCAGCGTCTTCAAAAGCAAGTAGCCCACCGCCGTCGGAGGCAACACCAAAGGCAAGCCCACCAATGTTGAAATGACGGTTTTGAATCGGAACTCCACTCGCGCCAGAAGATAGGCCAGCAGAGTGCCGGGAATGAGCACCAAGACCGTCGCGGCGGAAGCGACCTGCAGCGTCAGCAGGATCGCATCCATAGTGGCTTCATTCATGGCCCGGACGATCCTCCCGCGTCATGAAACCGTGCCTGCGAAACAACTCCAGTGCTTCCGTGCCGCCCAGAAAGTCGAGAAAAGCGCGCCCGGATTTCGAATCACGATCGTTACCGATCAGCGCCGCGGCATAGCTGATTTCAGGGGTCAGGCGTGCCGGCACATCAAGAACAATCCGCACCTTGTCAGAGGTCGCCGCGTCCGTCCTGTAGACGATACCGACGACGTCTTGCTGAGCCTCTACCATGGCCAGGGCCGCTCGAGCGTCGGGAGCAGGCGCTACACGGCCGCGGAGCTGCATCCAAACGCTTTGGCCGCCGACGGACACGTTCTCGAGAAAGCCCTTGGCGTAGCGGCCCGCCGGCGCCGCGTCAGGGTTAGCCAGCGAGAGAAACCGGAACCGCGCCGAGGCCAGCTCGGAAGGCTTGCGGAGTTCGAGCGGGTTGTCCCGGTTGGCAATAATTACCAATTGGTTGGACACGACGGTGCGCCTGGTCCCGGCGACAACAAGCTGCTTCTGCTCCAGATAATCCATCCAGCGCTCGTCCGCGGAAAGGAACACGGCTGTCAAGCCCGCGGCCTCGAGCTGCAATGCCAATACGTTGGAACCCGCAAAGTTGAACTGAGGTTTGATGCCCGCCCGGTCTTCGAAGCGGTTGCCCGCATCGCCAAGCACATCTTTGAGGCTGGCAGCGGCAAAGATCAGCAGTTCGTCCCGTTTTTCCCCAGACCTCGAGCAGCTTGCCGCGCAAATCGCGAGCAACATCACCAACAAAACCAGCGTTGTCCGGGGCAATCCCCAGCGTACCAGCCCGGCGCCGCCGCGCGGCAAATCGGCAATCTCCTATCCGGTGGCTGAGGCGCTTCGCGGCCAAAAAACTTGCCCGGCAAATCGCCTATGGGAGTAAGATAAGAATAGAGATGGAGGTGAGGCATGGTTGGAACCAGTCACCATCATCACCACTCGTGGCTTGAGCAGGCTTGGTACGCGTTTGCTCTTGCCGCCACTGGCGTCGGCATGATCCTCGTGTTGTTGGTGCTCGCCGCCATCGCCTTCAGCGAAATGTGAAGCTGTTGGCCTCGGCCGGGTGCGCCAGCAACACCAAACCCAGGGGATTTGTGTACCCCGGCAAAGAATCAGCGGACTGATCCTCACTTCCCGGTCAAGATTGCCTCAACGATTCCTTCAATCAAATCCGGTTCGGCTTGCTTGAGTTGTTCGTCGTTCGACAACTCCCTTAACCTCTGGATCGTTTCCGCCAGGCCGAGCGGTTGGGCCTTGAGAGCGCCGTAAAGCAACGGGTAGCGCTGGGTGTAGGTTCTATCGAAGGCCAGCCCCGCGTTGTTCGCCGCGGCAGGGCAAGAGTTGAACGAAGCCGGCCGCGGGAGGATCGCGCGACATTTCTTTTCCAGTTCGCTGAATAGCTTTTCCTTCTTCGCCAGCGCTTCCAGCTTGCTGAGCTGTTTCGAGCGATGGGCGCCGTAGAGCGCGCTGATCTCGGAGTGGTAAGCGTTCACAAGTTCGGCCTTCCTCAGAAAAAGATCCGCTTCTTGCGCAAGTTTGCTGTGCTCGTTTGAGTCGGCTCCAAACTTGTTGCGCGCGAACTGGCTCGCTGTCAGAAAGCCGACCAGCGTCGAGGCGGCTTCGCTCATGGCCGCGGGAAGCTTTCGCACCTGCTTGTCATTGTGAAAATCTTCGTGCGGCACGACGACCATCACGCGTTCGGGTGAGGCCTCGGAAAGCAAACCGCTGACAGGGGTGTTGCCGCTGGCGGCCGCTTCCATGGCGTAGAAGAAAACGTCGTATTTCGATTCGTCAACCCGGCAGCCATCGCGAGTGCTGTTCTTCATGCGGAGGTCTTCGTAGGTCTCCGGCAGCTCGAGTTTCCCGGTGTAGTAGCAGCGGTAGTCGGCCGCGACATTATCGGAGTGTCTGGAGAAGTTGTTGGTTTCTTGGAAGCCAAGCTGTTTTTCGAAATCCTTGATCTCGGCGATCAGCTCTTGATGCAGGTGCGGCACGCCTCTTGAAACGGCATGTCTGCGCGACTGGCAGCCCAACGCACCGAGCGCTAGGCAGACCCCCATGGAAACAACGACAGCGCCAATCGTCAACATCCGCGTAGGCGGCCGATTGGCGCCTGGAATCCGCGCCGGCCGCATGACCGATTGGGGTTTCTGGCGCAAGGCCGGCCCTCTCATGGCTTTTCCGCTTCAACGAGTACTCTGAGCTTGCGCACCGCCGTCTCGGAACTCGTCAAAACCCGCCGGCCCGGGCGCTCCGGGATTCGCTCCTTGACCGGCGACATCGAATGCTGCGCCAGCAACAACACGTCACACCCGGCCAGGCCCTCGGCGGCGGCTGCGACCAGCGAGTCATGCCGTTCCCTGTCACCGCATTGGACGGCTTCGAGGGCGCCCTCGACCATCCTGGATTCGAGCCGGTAGCCGCTCCCTTTCTGGCGCGCGTAACGCTCGATGTCGGCCTCCATCATCGTGATCGTGCCGGCATAAGTAGCGATCAGGCCGAAGCGGGAGCCGCACGCGAACGCCTCTTCGATCATTGCTTCGTAAGCGCCCAAAGCCGGAACATGAAGGTCCTTTCGCGCGTCTTGGACGGGCTGCGAGAACAGAGAGCCGGTCAACAGCAGTCCTCGGGCTCCGAACCCGATTGCGTGATGAATCAGCGCCTGGATGCGCCGCGTAATCGCCGGCGTGACCTCGCCCGCCGCGTCGTAGTCCAGGTAAAGCGAACCGTCGAGGAGATTCACCGGTTCGGCCTGGGGCCAGAATCGTGAGAACGCGGTCTCGATGGGCGCAATCGAGGCTTCGAGGGCATGGATCAGGCCTATGCGGACAGGTATTTCGTTCATGTCAGGAGGTCATTTTTCACGGCCTCGAGAAGTCATTGAAACAAAAGAGGTTGTCGGTTGAGGTATAAAGTTTTTCTAAAAAATGTCAGGAAATGTCAGGTTTTGTCATGCTGTCGGGGTATTTTTCGCGGTTTTGGGCGCCTCATGTTCTGTGTCGGCTTATAGTATCTTTGTTTTCAATGGTTTGAGTTGAGGACGCCGGACGTCCCGGTGTCAGACTCCCTGACAAAGTGGCTGTTTTTCTTGGGATTTTGTGTGTTTTTGCCGGTGACGGACTGACCCGGGGGCGGCAGGGGTTTCGAGGTAATGCCGACACGGCACGTCTGGAGACGTGCGCCACGTCGCTTGTCCCCAGCTTTAGTTGTTTGTCCCCACATTTCTTGTTCCCAGCTTTCTTGTTGCCAACTTGGCGAGTTTCCGTTCGTATTGTAGCAGGCGGGGTTCGGAATTTCGGTTGGTTTGGCGGGGGTGGTGGGATGTAAGTGCTTGAAAAAATGGAGTGTAAGATTTTTTGTTTTTACGTGACCGATCGATCGCGCCGGTTTGGATATTGGGTCTGGCGGCCCAATTCATGGCAGGCAAGGATGCCCGCCCCACGGCCAAGAAGCCTCAATCCGCTCCGAACCCTCTGCCAACCGGCCCGACAAATTCAGTCCGCCGCCGCATCTGCCCCTGCCTCGGATTCCCCCGACCGCCCTTTAAGAACAAGGCCGATGATTTTTTGAGCGGTCTCCTCACCAAACGCCCTGGTAAACAGAGCAATGAAAGTGAACAGGACAACGGCAAGCGAGATGCCGGCCGTCGCTATCACTGCGGTCGTTCCAGCGCCTACGTAGTGAACAACGGCAGCCAGGCCGCCGACAATAATCATGATTGCTGCAAGAACAACTCCGGTAACGATCAGAAACGTTCGGACGTTCACAGGTCGCCGGTCCGCCGCCGCGCCTGTTTCGTCCCACTTCGGTTTCAGGTCCTCGATGCCGCCGCCGCTGGGGTCCCCCACCCTCCACCGCTTGTCCGCCCGCTGGCCCCTATCTTCAATACCGTTCAGCAACTCTTGAACGTCATAGGCCCTCTTGGTCCCCTCGGGGACGAAGCTCTCTATCCTTTGCTCTTCGAGCGTCAGCAAGTGCTCGTATCCCACCGCAACCCCCGTCTCACCCGGCAGCGGCACCTTCTCCTCCGCCCCGATCTTCGGGATCGTCGCGTGAATCTGCCGGAACTGGTCGCGGATAACCGCCAAAGCCGCACGCCGGCGAGAAGCAACCGGCCCTTGGATCGAAATGTACACCCGGCCAACTTGTGTGTCACCGCGCACCAGGGCCTTGCAGCCATCGATCTCGAGCACGACTCCGCTTTGCCAGTACGTGGGCCTATTCGTCAGGTTTAGATGCGTCCTGACGATGAAGCGCGGCAGTATACCCCCCGGCAGCACCGTGTAGTGGTACTGAAAATTGAGAGCGTCTTGCTCTTCCCAGTTCAGCTCGGGTTCGTTCGGCTGCAAAAGCTCGGGGATCAAAAACCTCTTGCCGTCTGAACCGGGAAAGGTGAAGCACAATTCGAACTGCCGCATCATGTCCACGATGAATTGGCGGTGCTGGGAGGGGTACCTTTCGGTATCATCCAGGATGCCGCCGAGTTGTCCGATCTTAAGGACCCCACCCCGCTTCATCAGCTCCACGTTGTTTAGAATCTTGTAAACCCCACCGGTGACCCATTCCGGGTTGAGCACCTTGGTCTGCTCCAATTGATAGGGGCTGTCGGGGTCGTCGAAGTTGAGCACATTACCAAGATCGTGCAAAAAGCGGATCAGCCGGGTTTGCTCTTTGGTGTCCTCGACTCCACGCCGGACGCAAATCTCACGGTACTTGCCGATGTCGATGAAATCTTCGTCATCGGCCTTTCTCTCCAGCTCTTGCTTGACCGCGAAGTAACTGGCGGGGACTTTATCGTAGACATGCGGCAATTGCTGGATCTGCTCTTCAATCGCCGCGAGCAACTCTCGAATCCCCGAGCTATCTCGGCAAGACGTTTTGAAGAATCCCTTGACGTTCGGACTGTCTTTCGTCAAACGCGTTTCGTTCAGCTCCAGGTGGTTGGGCGGCTCATTTTTGTTGATTATCACCAGGACGGGTGAGTCGCCGCCATAGCTCTGGATAATCCGAAGCCAGTAGTGAATATTGCTTTCGTTCTCTCCCTTGCGGGCGTCGAGGACCAGCAGGTAGAGACTGCGCTTGGTCAGGAAGAACTGGTGGGTGGCGTGCATGATCTCCTGCCCGCCGAAGTCCCAGATGTTGAGGCGCACGTCGCCAGCCGCCCGCTCACCCTTGCCCGGGACCTTCCATTGCGTGATGTTGATGCCTTCGGTTTTATCCTCTTCGGGGTCGAAAGTACCCGGAACCAGGCGCTTCACCAGCGAGGTCTTGCCAACGCCGCCTTGGCCGACCAGCAGGATCTTGGCTTCGTTGAGAGGGCGTGTGGTTTCGCGCCGGCTGCGGAAGTAGTAGGCGAGAATGTCGGCGGGTTTGGCGGGTTTGGCTAAGCCATACGGCTTTGCCTCAGTCCAAATCGGACCCAGGATTTCCGGCGGGATGCCGAGGGCTTCGTTGCCGTGCAGGAAGAGCCCCTCAAGGCCGGTCAGTTGCTCGATTTCGGGGGGCAAATCGGTCAACAGGTTGTCGTGGAGGTAGAACGTCTGCAACTGGGAGAGTTGGCCGATCTCGGGCGGCAGGGTAGTCAACCGATTGTCGTCCAGGTCGAGCCTCTGTAACCTGAATTATGCACTGCGGGGTGCACCGGAGGAGGGCTGAGCCGCCAGGGGCCATTTGGGGGACCCCCGAAAACATGGGGTAATAAGGTAGGCTGGCAAAGATTTCAGCTTCGCCAGTCAACCCCAAGGAGGTCACCCAAATGGTTACCAAGCGAAAACAGCATAGCTCCCGAAGGCCCGTCAAACAAGGCCGGGGCGCGAGGGCCCCGCGGCCCAATAAAATCGGGGCTGCCACGCCTTATCACTTCCGCGGCAAGAATCTGACTCCCTACGGCGGCTTGCTGCCCGTCGCCACCCTGCTCGAAAAACTCGGCTTCCAGGCGCTGCTGGAAGAAACCATCACGAACAAACGAATCACCCGTGTGATGAGCCTCTACCAGTTTGTGCTGGCCCTCGTGCTGGGCCTCTATGTCGGCTTTGCGCGGCTGAACCAACTCCGCTTCATCGCCCGCGACCCCATCTTGACCGGCATCTTGCAAGTGACGCGTCTGCCGCCGCAGTCCACGCTGTGGCGCTTTCTGGCCTCGCTGCACCTCAACGTGGCGAAGCAGATCCTTTCCATTCAGCGCCAGCTGCGGGAACGAGTCTGGGCCGCGGCCCAGGTGAAATTGGAGACGGTGACGCTGGACACCGACACCACCGTGCACACGCTCTACGGCCGCCAGATGGGCGGGCGCAAGAGTTACAACCCCAAGAACAAGGGCAAGCGCAGCTACCAGCCGATACTGACTTTCCTGGCCGAGACGCGCGAATACCTGATGGGCGGGTTGCGCAACGGCGACCGGCCCACGGGCCGGCAGATCGCCGCCCACCTCGAGAGCGCCTTTCGGGCTTTGCCGCACGGCGTGAAGAAAATCCTGGCGCGGGCCGATTCCGGGTTTTATTGCTGGGAGGCGGTGGAGGCCTATGAAAAGGCGGCTTGTCAGTTCGTCATCGTGGCGCGCAAGACCAGGCGGCTGGTCGAGCAGTTGCAGCAAGCGGCCTGGAAGCCCTCGCCCCACAGCGATGCGGATGCGGAATGCGAATTCCTCTACCAGCCGCAGGGCTGGGCGCGGGCCTGTCGTTTCCTGGCGCTGCGTTACGAAAACGAACCCGCGGCCGGCGCGGCCGAGCAATACCAGCTGTTTGCCACCAGCGCTTACACCTACCGCGTGTTTGTCACCAACCTGGCCGAACCGATCGCGGCGGTGGTGTGGTTTTACAATCAGCGCGCCGCAGCCGAGAACCTCATCAAGGAGGCCAACAACGACGCCGGGCTGGCGGCCCATCCCTCGCGCCGCTTTGACATGAACCGCAATCACTTTCAGCTGGCCATGCTGGCCTACAACCTCAACTGCTGGCTGCTGCTGTTCAACCGCGAAGCCCAAGCCAGCGTGGAGACACTGCGGCACACCACCCTGGCGACGGCGCGGCTGCGCTTTCTGTTCGTGGCGGCCAAGATCTGGCGGCACGCCGGCAGAACGGGTGTCAGCTACAGCGATCATTATGAGGAAAAGGGCCTGTTTGAACGGCTGATGCGGCGGCTGCGGGCGATGGGGCCACCGGGATCGAGCTTCGCGCCGGTGGTGGAGGGTGCGCTGAGTTGAGGGGCGCTCCATGCATAAAATTTCATGCACTCGCCGCAACGTACTGGGAACACGCCGCTTGCCCGCCCGCTTTTGCCCGCCGGGATTGGCAGGCGGCTCAAACAGGGAGGGAAACAGAGGAAAAGACGACTTGCTAAATCACTGAGTTGACACGACTGCCGCTACCGCCACAACTCCATCGGCGATGGCTACGCCGAATCTGTGCATAATTCAGGGGTAACTGGATGAGTTGGCCGATCTCAGAGGGCACGACAGTCAACCGGTTTGGGCCGAGGTTGAGCGACCGCAACTGGGAGAGTTGGCCGATCTCGGGGGGCAGGGCCGTCAACCGGTTGCTGTCGAGGTCGAGCTTCTGCAACTGGGAGAGTTGGCCTATCTCGGGCGGCAGAGCGGTCAACTGGTTTCTGCTGAGCTTCAGCGTCTGCAACTGGGAAAGTCGGCCGATCTCGGGCGGCAGGACGGTCAGGCCCTTAGCGGCTAGATTGAGCTCGGTCAATCCCTCGCGCGCCGCTCGCTCAATTCGTTGCCGAACTTCCTTCTCGGTCATAACTCGGGCCGAAGCACCCCTGAACATCCTAGCGCGAAACCCGCCCCGCCGGGCCGCCGCCATACGCCCGCACGGCAATGCCCAAGGAGACAGAGCAACCACAGCCTGCCGCCTTCAGTCGCAACGCACCGAGGCTTCTTACCGCGAGGCTTCGGGCTAAGGAACGAGTTCCGTTGACCTGGAGGTCGACGAAAAATGTTGAGCCTGGAGGCCCAACACGGCACGCCTCAAACGACCTATCGAGGCCACGCCGTAGGGACCGGCAATTCTGCCCGGTCCATCGCCGCGAAGCGGCGACGCCCGGAGTTTCCACATTCTCAGGCTACCGCAGAGGTGATGAAGCAGAGATCGGGTTCATAGTGGACATGGGGTGCGAGAATCACATGCATCGGGATCGAGAGGAACTCACCCCAATTGTGCTCCTCAACATACGGAACCTAACTGAATTCCCAGACGTGTGCATATCCTCTGATGCCGCGTGGCGGGCGTGGGTGACATGGCTAGCACTCCGTCGACGATCTCGGTGCGTCCGGCGTCTTCGGGCCAGTCTTTGATGTCGTCCCAGGTCAGTTTTTGGCGGCGACGCTCATCGTTGTTCTGCTCGGATTCTAGCACCGGATTCAGGCGGTGACTCCTCCGCTCAGCTTGTTTGGACCTTTCAACTTGCGCTCTGCCCCCACGCAGGATAGTGTGGACTGTTCATGCCGAAGATCGCTTTTGTCTTTCCCGGTCAAGGCTCGCAGTATGCGGGGATGGGCCAGGAATTAGCTCGGAGCTTCCCGGCCGCGCGCCGGGTTTTCGACCAAGCCGACGAGGTCCTGGGTTTCGCGATTTCTCAACTATGCTTTGAAGGACCGGAGGACCAGCTCAGGCTGACGGAAAATACTCAACCGGCGATCCTTGCCTGCTCGGTTGCGGTCCACGCCGTTCTGCGGGAGCGAGGCGTTGAGCCCAGCTATGTTGCCGGGCACAGCCTCGGTGAGTACTCGGCCCTGGTCGCCGCCGGCTCGATCGAGTTTGGCGACGCCTTGCGCTTGGTGCGGAAGCGCGGCCGTTACATGCAGCAGGCCGTCCCGAGCGGAGTGGGCGCCATGGCCGCGCTGATCGGCATGCCCGCCGGGAAGCTCGAATCCATTTGCTCGGAGGCGGCGCGGGGCGAGGTCGTGGCTCCGGCCAACCTCAACTCGCCGGCGCAAGCCGTCATCGCGGGCCACGCCGGCGCGGTCGAACGCGCGATGGAGCTCGCGAAGCAAGCCGGGGCGCGGAAGGCTGTTCTGCTGCAAGTCAGCGCCCCGTTTCATTGCGCCCTGATGAAACCGGCGCAAGAAAGGCTTTCCGCCGATCTCGATGCGATCGGCTTCAAGGATTTGGCCGTGCCGCTTGTGAATAACTTCGCCGCGCGCGAGATTCGTACAGGCGCGGACGCCCGCGAGGGGCTCAAGCAGCAGGTGCCGAATCCCGTCCGCTGGGAAGATTCGATTCGCAAGCTTGCTTCCCGGGGCGTGGACCGCTTTGTGGAAGTCGGTCCCGGAAAGGTGCTCACGGGGCTGCTGAGAAACATTGATCGTTCACTCGACGGATCGGCCGTCGGAGACCTCAAGTCATTGGAGAAGTTTTCGTTATGAAAGGTCGAGTTGCATTCATCACGGGGGCAAGCCAGGGAATCGGGCGTGAGTGCGCCGCCGAGCTGGCAAGGGCCGGGGCTCGCGTCATCGTTGGCGCTCGCCAGCAGGACAAGTTGCAACAGCTTGTGGAAGAGATTCGCTCCAGCGGCGGCGAAGCCGATGCCGTTTCGCTCGACGTCTCCTCGCGAGACTCTGTCAAGGACGCATTCCAGCAGGCCCGGGAACTGTGCGAACGCATCGACATTCTCGTCAATAACGCCGGGATCACCCGCGACGGCCTGGCGCTTCGCATGTCGGCCGAAAACTGGGGCGGCGTTATCGAGACCAACCTCAGCGGCAGCTTTGCCTGCATTCAAGCAGTGCTGTCGGGGATGGTGCGCGCTCGCTGGGGGCGCATCATCAATATATCGTCCGTCGTCGGAGTCAGCGGGAACGCGGGCCAGGCAAATTACGCCGCGTCCAAGGCCGGACTGATCGGCCTCACCAAATCGCTTGCTCAAGAAGTCGCTTCACGCAACATAACGGTCAACGCCGTTGCGCCGGGCTACATCCAAACCGCGATGACCGGCGTGCTCGAAGATAAGGTCAAGCAGAAGATCGAGGAGACGATCCCGCTCCGCCGCATAGGCTTGCCGCAAGAGGTGGCGCATGGCGTTCGATTCCTGGCAAGTGATAAAGCGGCTTACATCACTGGCCACGTGCTCCACATTAACGGCGGGCTCTACATGTGAGACAGCGCCAAGCGAACACGATCGTCCTCAGTGTCTGCCGAGAGCTATACTTTGTGTGCGGAGGCGGGCCAAACAGAACCCGTATTGCCGAAAGTGGTATGACGCACTTCTTTCTCTCGAAATCAACGATCCGGCACCGCACCCTTGGTCTGAGCCTCGCCTTGATTCCGTGGTTGGCGGCGACTCCTTCCAGCGCTCAAGAATGGCGTTATTGGGGTGGAGATTCTGGAGGCACGAAATACTCGACTCTCCAACAAATCAACAAGGAAAACGTCAGCAAGCTGAAGGTCGCCTGGATCTACGATACGGGTGACTACAGCGACGGGACAAACCCGGAGACTCCCAGCCGCTCCGCTTTTGAGAGCACGCCGTTGCTGGTCGACGGGGTGATGTATCTGACGTCGCCTTTTGCGAGGCTGATTGCACTTGATCCCGAGAGCGGTAAAGAGCTTTGGACCTTCGATCCCAAACTGAGCAAGAGTTCCCGCTTGAATCTCTACATCAACCGCGGCGTTTCGTATTGGACCGGCGGGAAACAGCAGCGCCTGTTGTTGGGCGACCAAATCGGGCGGCTTTTCTCGATCGACACGGCCACGGGAAAACCCGATCCCGGCTTCGGCAACGACGGCATGATCGATCTCAGCGAAGGCATGGTAAGCGAGGCCCGCCCTGGACGGTATGGGCTGACTTCGCCGGTCGCTGTTTGCGGGGACGTGTTGGTCGCCGGCGCCTGGGTAAGCGACGGCTTGGCGCACGGGCCGAGCGGAGACATTCGCGGCTTCGATGCCTACAGCGGCGAGCAGCGCTGGCGATTTCACGTGGTCCCCCGGCCGGGCGAGTTCGGTCACGACACCTGGGAGGGAGACTCCTGGAAAAACCGCGGCGGCACCAACTCCTGGTCGATTTCGAGCGTCGACGAAGAGAATGGCTTGGTTTTCGTCCCGCTCACTTCGCCGTCAACGGATTTCTACGGCGGCGACCGCCACGGCGCCAACCTGTTCGGCAACAGCGTCGTGGCGCTCGACTGCGAGACAGGCGCGCGCAGATGGCATTTCCAGACCATTCACCACGATTTGTGGGACTGGGACCTGCCCTCGCAGCCGATGCTGATTACGGTCCAGCGGGACGGCAAGGACGTTCCGGCTGTTGCCCAATTGACGAAAACCGGTTTTGTGTTTCTGCTCGACCGGCTGACGGGCGAACCCTTGTTCGAGGTGGAGGAGCGTCCCGTGCCGGCCGGTGATGTTCCCGGCGAGCAGTACTGGCCGACGCAGCCGCACCCGCTGAAGCCGCCGCCTTTCGCCCGGCAGGCGATGACGCGGGACGAAATCACCGATGTTACGCCCGAGTCGCGCAAAGAGTGCCTCGAAGCGCTCGAGGACGCCGTCATCGAGGGGCCGTTGTTTCGTCCCATCGGCGAGAGATTCACGGTTATGTTTCCCGACACCAATGGAGGGTCGAATTGGGGCGGCGGATCCTACGATCCAGCGACGGCGACGCTCTATGTCAATTCCATGGACGTCGGCGCCTTGAAGCGCATGGTCGAGCGGCCGGAGGGATCCGAGACCCCCTATCGCACCCGCAGCGGGCCCTACGGCCGTTTTTGGGACTCCAACCAGTACCCCTGCGTGAAGCCGCCTTGGGGGTCGCTGACCGCTATCGATATGAACAAGGGCGAGCACCGCTGGCGCGTGACGCTGGGCGAGTTTGACGAGCTGACGGCAAAGGGAGTGCCGCCCACGGGAGCGCCCAATCTGGGTGGCTCGATTGTGACCGCGGGAGGACTGGTTTTTATCGCGGCGACCAACGACGGCCGCTTCCGGGCGTTTGACAAAGACAGCGGCAAGAAGCTGTGGGAAACGCGCCTCCCGGCCAGCGGCCACGCCGTGCCGATGACCTATACCGGCCCGAAAAACGGCAAGCAATACGTAGCGATCGCCGCCGGCGGCGGCAACAAATACAACAAGAAATACATGAGCAAGCTGGTAGTGTTCTCGCTGCGGTAGACGTAGCCATCATTGACTCGTTTATTGAGCGGTTGCGGTGTTATCCCTGAGCCACTGGGCGAAGTCTTCTTCAGTGAGGTCGCCGGCAATCAGAGCAAGAACGGCCTGGGTCGCGTCCGCTTCGGAAGCACTTAGTTCCAGACCGTTGCGGGCGAGAAAAACATAAGCCGTCATGAAGCCAGTGCGCTTGTTGCCGTCAACGAAAGGATGGTTCTGAATGATTCCGGCAGCGCAGGAAGCGGCCAAAGCCGGCAGGTCGGGCTCACCGTAAGCGTAAAGGTGGCGGGGCCGTGCCAGAGCGGACTCGAGAAGAGCGGCGTCACGGATCCCGACCGAGCCGCCGTGATCGGCGAGCAGGCGTTCCTGCAGGGCCAGAACCACAGCAGAGGAAATCCAGACCGGCTCCCTCATTTGGCAAGCGACCGCAAGTTGTTGCGGTAACGGCGCATGCCTTTTTCGGCAATCTCCACCTGCCGCTCGAACTCGGGGTCGTAGGGCGTGAGGCGGAAGCCGCCGTCGGGGGCATCGGTGAGGATGAGCGTATCTCCGTTATCAACGTGCAGGCGATCCAGGACCGGCCGCGGCAGACGCACGCCTAGAGAATTGCCTATTTTGACCACTTTCAACTCAACCATGTTGTCCCCCTTTTGTGTGTGGTTACGTATGTAATTACATCACAAGCCCCGACCTGGGTCAAACAAAAAACAGATTCCCTGGTACGAGGGCAATTCGGAGACGGAACCTGAATTTAGGTCAGACGAAGAGCAACAACCTACGCCGACACAGGAGCCGCGGCTCACCTCGGAATCACCTTCTGGAGAATCTCAGCAGCAGGATCTGCACCTCGCATACAGAATCGAAGGTGATCCGAATGAGGTGGATGTATTCGAGCTTGCAGAGATCCTCAACGGTCTCGGCAGGATGATTGGGGACGGTTACCATGTCGTCCATCCGCCGCAGGGCGAAGAGGTCGTCGTCAAAGTAAAGCCCTTCAAGGAAGGATCTTTCTGGATGGACTTCATCTTGTCCGTCCAGAAGTCTCCGGAAGTCCTCTTCTTCATCGCCTACCCCCAAGCAATACAGCAGGTCAGACAGGTCCTGGAGTATCTCGGACTGGTCTCCAAGGGGGCTGAAGCAATCAACACTGTCCTCGACGTCATCAAGTTCCTCAAGAATGGCCACCCGGAAAAGATCGAGCAGTCAGGCCCGAACGAAATTCAGTACGTGAATCACGACGGCGAAACGATGACCGTCAATGTGCAGGTACACAAGCTGATCAACAATGGGACCATCCAGAACAACTATTACTTCGCTTTAGGCAAGCCACTGGAGCACGAAGGGGTCACGTCGATCGAGACCCTTATTCCTGAAGATCCCTAGAGTACCGTGGAGACGACAAAGGAAGCCGCGTCCGCACTCCGCGCCTACACGCTGAAGCAGATCGAGGAGCCGAAGGAAGAGGTCGTAGAAAACGTAACTACAGAGTTCCTACATCCCAAGGCTGGCACCTACGGCGAAACCTCTGGCTCCTGGACGTTCAGCAAGGCCGGTGCGAAGAGTACCCTCAAAGCAAAGATTGCCGATGAGGGGTTCCTGGATAAGTTTGAGAGGGGGGTGATTCGGTTCTACCAGGGCGACATGCTGAAGGTGAAGCTCCGAGAAGTCCAGAGAGTAAGAGGTACCAAAGCTGTCATTGAGAACGAGATTATTGAAGTGCTTGAATACCGCAAGAGCTGAACTGAACTGGGGACAATTTCCTCTATCGAGCTCGTTGGTCCCGTGGTTTCCGAGGGAATTCCGAAGGAGTTCGGGGACGGGAGAGACGAGCGGACAGTCACCTTAACCACTTGCCGGGGACTCCCTAGCGCGGATGACGTAAGATCGGGTACGCTGACGTAGTCAATATGTAACGTTCCTTACGATTCAAGACGGGTTTTGCACTCTTCTGGCCTGTTAAGGTGACTGTCCCTGTCGCGTTGTCGCCTGTGGCTTGTCCGCGCCACGTCGAAATTGGCCCCTTTCGGAGGTCACGCGCCAAGCCATGCCGTGAGCCTTGATCTTTCGCGGATCAGCCCATCCTGACTGAAGTGGTGAACACAAAAATGGGCCCATGAATCTTCGAACGCCATCTCCATATCACCCGTCACCGAGGTCGTACCTAGTCCGATTTCCGCGTAGGTAAACTCGAAACCGCCACTAGGACGTGCCAGCGCAACGTGGAACGGTTGGCCATTAAACTCGTTGATTATCGGTTTGCCGCTGCTCCTCATGATGCCCGGTATGTCAACCCTTGCGGTTCTGAGTTCCAAGTTCGCTTCGAGACCAATCGGCAGGAACAATGTCTCGCAAAATTCCGAGCACGTGGACGCGAATACGGAGAAAAAATTGCTCAGTGGTTCGCATGCCTCGCCTGAGATAATTGTTTCAAGCGCGACCCGTTGAGCTTCATCCGCACGTTCGTCGATAACAATCTGGCGTTTGCCGTTTCCCTCCGCGATTTCGCCAGGCCACTTGTACAGCCCCGCCCAATTCAGCCCCGCGAGCGGCGTATCGTTGAAATGACCTTCCACGATGTTACCGACGAAGGCCGACTGACAATAGCCATAGGTGCTCGGCAAGTTGAACTGGCAACCACAATTCACGGCGCAATTGCAGTTATCGTAAGTTTCGCTCTTGAATAGCCATTGATCAGCCATGTCGCCGATCCTCCCCTAATCCGTCATCTATCGTACGTCTCAAAAGGTATCCTGGGGCGTCACCGATGTCCAGGCCAGGATTTCCATTTTACAGCTCAGCGAGATGATGCCCGGCCTTGGCCACGATGCGTCGCGGCTTGGACCAACTCTCCGCCTGATAGCCGAAGCTCTTGTAGCGCACCAAGGGCTTGCGATCCGGGCTGCCCGGCGGCGGGCACGACGGTGATCCGAGAGACGTCTCTGCTTGAGAAGCATTTCCGCGACGTGCAGGTGATTACCAAGCACGCCCATGCGTCGACGGCGCGGTATGAGCCGGTGGGAAAGCTGATGTTCGGCCTGGAAACAGATTGGGGGTTCTTCGAACTGTAGCGCCCGGCGAGTGGTGAAACCGGGTTACTTGGTGCGTGAGGCGCGCAAACGGGAGGACTGAGCGATCTTGAGGTTTTCGCAAGTACCGGAGCACCGGTGTAAGTGTCGATTCCAAGCCCGAACGTAACGCTGGGTAGCCCAGAGGGCTGGACCCTGTACGCTCCCGGGGCAAGCCGGTAAGCCCGTTGAAACGGGCTCAGGGATCGGGCCGGGAGAGTCGGGCAACCGGCCCTTAAAGGACCGGCCTAAGGGAACCAAACCACGTGAACGTGGCTAACGGCAAGACCGGAATGGAATCGGGCCGGTATGCGCAGGGGGGAACGATTCTTATGAGCCCTTTGTTGTGACATTGGTGAATTCCGTGGCTAAGCGCCTCGCGGGGGGGCATTCGCGTCTTTGTTCATGGCTTGCCGCAATATCGCGTTCAAGCGAGTCTGATAGCCGGCGCCTTGTGATTTGAGCCACGCGAGCACGTCCGCGTCCAAGCGGATGGTCACTGGCTTTTTGATCGGCCGGTAGAATTTGCCGATTTCGGCCCGGCTCCAGTCCTTCACTTCAGGAATATCCGAGGTGTCGATCTCATCGTCCCGCATGCTGATTAACGCCTCGATCTCTTCAGTCTGCCGTTTCGTGAGGTTGTCTTTCATGGATTAGTTGAGACCTGCTATTGAACCTAATCCGCCGTTGCCGCGACAGGCTGTTCGGGGTCGATGAGCAACCACAGCGCGGCGCTGACTACGTAGTAGCCGGCGGCGATCAGCAGGGGGAGCTGCCACGATCCGTAGGTTTCGACCAGGTATCCGAATAGGATGGGGGCGGTTGCGCCGCCGATTTGTCCCAGGGAGTTCATGGTTCCCGAAACGGTGCCGGCGTGCTCGCCGCCGACGTCGAGGCAGGTCGCCCAGCAGACGGCGAGGATCAGGTCGGCCGAGCCGAAGCTGAGCGCCAGAGCGGCGATGCCGAGGGTGGTGTTTTCGGCGAGCGCGGCGATCGTCAGGAACAGCGCGGCGCCCAGCAAGCCGCACATGGCCGGGAGGCGGCGCGCCCAGCGCAGGCTCAGGCGGCGGCTCATCCAATCGGTCAGAAGGCCGCCGATTAGGTTACACGTGGATGCGGCCAGCCACGGCAGGGCGGCGTAGAAACCGATCTCGGCAACCGAAATACCGCGAGCTTCTTGAAGGTAGGTCGGCAGCCAAGTCAGATAGAAGTAAAGGCCGAAGGTGTAACCGGAGTACATGCCGCACAGCGCCCAGACGTTGCGGCTCTTGAGGATCACCTTCCATGGGACGCTGAGCGAGTGGCTTACCGCCTGGCGGCCGAGCTGAATCTCCTGTAACTCTTGGGGGCCGACGGAGGGATGCTCTTCGGGTGAGTTGCGGTACCACGAAGTCCAGACGGCGGCCCAGAGCAGGCCCAGCACGGCGAAGGTCCAATAGACGGAACGCCAGCCAACGGCGCCCATCATGGCGATGACGAGCGCGGGCGCCAGGCCGCCGCCCAGCCGGCTCCCCACCATGACGGCGGCCTGGGCGCGTCCGCGTTCGGAGGGGGGGAACCAGCGCGAGATGGCCGAAGCGGATCCGGGAAACGCGCCGGCTTCGCCGCACCCGAACAGGAAGCGAATGAGCAGCAGGCTGGAGTAATTCCAGGCGGCGCCGGTCAGCGCGGTGAACGCGGACCACCAGATGACGATGCGTGTCAGCAGTGAGCGCGCGCCGTAGCGGTCCGCCAGCCAGCCGCCGGGAATTTCAAACAGAACGTAGCCGAGGATAAAGACGCTGAAGACCTCGCCCATTTGGACTTTTGTCAGCCCCAGCTCGTCCGACATGACGCCGGCCGTGGCGGAGATACAGACGCGGTCTAGGTAAGTTATCACCGTCAGCGCGAACATCAACGCCAGGACTTTGTTACGCGCGCGCATCACGACAGGATACCGCGATGATAGACTGGCGGTGGCCGTGAGGTGCGGAATCTTGATGAGGGCGATGGTTGCCACGGGCCAGCTTTTCTCGCCACGTGGCGAGGCGCTATGTGGTGCGCGCCTCCATCGCAGGCAGGCAAGGATGCCTGCCATACTATGCCTGCCATACTATGCCTGCCACACTATGATGGGTGCTACGATACCAGTAATGCGGATCGCGATCAGCGCCACTTTGTGCTTACTGGCTTCGCTGTCATGCGGGCAGCGCGTCTCCAGCGAAGCCAACACCCCGATGACACTTGAAGTCGGTCAGCCTTTCCCCAATATCGTTCTTCCCAACCTCGCCGGCGGACGCCCCGGAACGATCGGCCAGTTTCACGGCCGCAAGCTCCTGCTCCACGTCTTTGCTTCCTGGTGAGCGGGCTGCCGCAGGCACGTGCCCGGGTGGCACGAAGCAACCAAGCAGTTGCAGGAGCAAGGCAAGCTCCAGATGGTGGGGATTATCCAAGAGCAGCACCCGGATCGCTGCCGCCTCTTCATGCAGTGGAAACAAATGGATTGGCCGATTCTCGTGGACTCTCTGAATCTGCTCGAGGTCACCGCCGTCCCGATCACGCTGGCTATTGACGAACACGGCATCATCCGGCACAAGGGCCTTCGTTTGCAAGATGCCGAGACCATCGAGGAGGTCTTTCTGAACCGGTCGTTTGATGCGCCGCCGGGAGATGAGCAACTGCCAACGTCCGCGAAGCCCGCTTCCCCCGATATCGATTCGCTGAAAGCCGCCGCTGAGGGGGGAGCTGAACAAGACCTGCGGCGGTACGCGAATCAGTTGACCGTTTGGGGAGAGCCCGAACAAATGGGCGAGGCGATCAACGCCTATCAGGACACGATCGCGGCCGGCCCGGACCATGACCCGGATCACTTCAGACTGGGTGTCGCCCTCCGAAAACGTTACGACTCGGACCAGCGGCAGGCGAACGACTTTCAGCTCGCTGTCCAGCACTGGAAGACCGCGCTCGATCTCGATCCCAACCAGTACATCTGGAGAAGGCGCATTCAGCAGTACGGGCCGCGCCTCGACAAACCCTACCCGTTCTACGACTGGGTGCCCGAGGCCAGGGCCGCGGTCACCGCGCGCGGCGAGACACCCGTGGAGTTGGCGGTCGAGCCCCGCGGCGCGGAGTTCGCCAAACCGCTGGAGCACTTTGAAACATCGGAATCTCCAGCGGAAGAACCCGACCCCGGCGGGCGCATCCATCGCGACGAAGGCCAGTTTGTGTACGCCGAGGCAACCGTTGTGCCGCCCGTGGTCGTGCCCGGTGAGACGGTTCGTGTCCACGTCACGATGCGTCCCAATCAGGAAACCAAGTCTCACTGGAACAACGAGGCCGAAGAGCTTGCTTACTGGGTGGCCCCCCTTGACGGCTGGGAAGCCGACCGGCGGCGCATCACTTATCCAATTCCGCCCGAAGTGGTGAGCCTGGAACCGAGGGGCATCGAGTTCGAGTTGCGCTGCCCCGACGATGCTGGGTCAGGTACGGTCGAAGTGCCGACCTATGCGCTCTACTACGTTTGCGAGGATGTCAGCGGCACCTGCCTCTACCGCAGGCAAGATGTCATGGTGAGGGTGCAAGTCCAGTAGACTCCGCGCGAGAATCCTTGCACCTGAATTATGCACTGCGGCGTGGACCTGAGGAGGGCTGAGCCGCAAGGGACCATTGGGAACCCCCGAAAACATGGGGTAAAAAGGTAGGCTGGCAAAGATCCCAGCTTCGG
The DNA here is from genome assembly GCA_965226185.1 of Bryobacterales bacterium. Taxonomy (GTDB): domain Bacteria; phylum Acidobacteriota; class Terriglobia; order Bryobacterales; family UBA6623; genus CBDCYS01. Next base: position 200,866 of record CBDDCT010000006.1, on the reverse strand, counting down.
CAGCCAACCCCAAGGAGGTCACCCACATGGTTACCAGACGAAAACAGCATAGCTCCCAAAGGCCCGTCCAACAAGGCCCAGCCGTGACGGCCTCGCGACCCAATAAAATCGGGGCTTCGACGCCTTACCACTTCCGCGGCAAGAAGCCGACTCCCTACGGCGGCTTTCTGCCGGTGGTCGGGAGGGCGCTGATCTGAGAGCCTGGCTATGCGCTATGCATAAAATTTTATGCACTAGCCGTAACGCACTGGAAACACGTCACTTCCGAGCGAGGTTTTGACGACGCGGAATCTGGGCGGGAAGGGAAACCGGGGACGGAGAAGCCAAAAGACCAGTTGCCGAGCTACCACCTCACGACGACCGCCAACCCGCTACGAACGCAGCCACACTCGCAAAGTGAATCTGTGCATAATTCAGGTTGCAGCACCCACCGTCCCTTGAAAATCGCCAAAGCGATTCCCACATTCCCACGGCTCCGACGACGACGATTCTCGCTTGCAAACTTACAAACAACCAAACCAAGGGGACATTTCTACTGAGCTACGACCGGGGACATTTCTATTGGGCCTTGACAAATGACCGAATACGTCTTGACGGCTCCGGGGGCGGCCACTACAATGAGATCGCAGGAGCGATTATGCCGCTACTAAATCTCACGCAGGTTCCTCTAGCGTTCATGGGTCCAATTGGAGTGCCAGAACTCTTGGTGGTGCTTGCGATCGCCGTATTCATGTTTGGCGCCAAGAAGCTCCCCGAGGTTGCCAAGGGCTTGGGCCAGGGGATTCGGGAGTTCAAAACCTCGCTGAAAGCTGAAGAAAAAGCCGAAGAAGAGAAACCAACTCAGCAGTCGCCGACCTAAGGCTCACGGCACATGCTTGGCCTCTCAGACTGACAGGCTTGGACACACGGAATTAATAAGGCCCCACCCGGTTGAACGCCCGGGTGGGGTTTTCTCTTGCAGCGCGCGAACGAGCGCTACTTCTTTATTCTGGGTGGAACGACCGCGTCCTTGGCGGCTTTTGCAATTCGGAACTTCACGACTTTTTTTGCCTTGATCTTGATCTGCTCGCCCGTCGCCGGGTTGCGGCCTATGCGCGCCTTTCGGTCGGACTTGACCAGTTTACCGATACCAGGGATCGTGAACTGGCCGTTCTTCTTCGTCTCCTTGACGGCCAGCGCCGCCAGATTCTCCAAGAACTGCTTGGCGACCTTTTTGTTGAGGTCGGTCTGCTCGGCAAGCTTGGTGATGATCTGAGACTGAGTCATTTTGGTTGGTGCTGCTTTCGTTGCCATGTTCCTCCTTAGCTTGTTAGCGAAAACCCTCCAGACGATGAAAACAATCCGGGACTAGAATGTTTTATGCCCGTCGTCTAATCATACGGGACTCCTCGGGGTTTGTAAAGACAGTATAGCTCTGAAAGGCCCAATTTTGCGGGTTTTTTCTCACTCCAGTCCCTAAAACTCGCTTCTGGCGACGGCGGACACACCTCAGCGGGAGGCCGGCCGACGCCGCGGCAGGCGACTGCCGACCCAACCCTATAATGGGGAAGGCGGGCGAGAAGCCATGAGGCATCAAGCGCTACACGTGATCGGCGGGGGGCTGGCGGGCTCGGAGGCGGCTTATCAAATCGCGCGGGCCGGAAGGCCGGTCAGTCTCTCTGAGATGCGCCCCAAAGCCCGCACGCCGGCGCATCAGTCCGGTCAACTGGCCGAGCTTGTCTGCAGCAATTCCTTCAAGAGCGAACGAGAGAATTCCGCGCCATGGTTGCTCAAACAGGAGTTGCGCCGGATGGATTCGCTCTCCATGCGAGCCGCCGCCGCCGCGCGGGTCCCCGGAGGAAACGCGCTGACTGTCGATCGTCACCTCTATGCGGACTACGTAAGCCGCGCTATCGAGAACGAACCGCTGATTGAAATCCAGCGGGAGGAAGTGCAACAGTTGCCTCGGGATGAAATTGTCATCGTGGCGACGGGCCCTTTGACGAGCGATACTCTGGCGGCTTCGATCGTAGAGCTCACGGGCAGCGAGCGGCTCTTCTTCCACGATGCGATCAGCCCGATCGTCGATGCCGAAACCATCGACATGAACATTGCGTTTCGGGCGTCGCGCTACGGCAACTCGATGGACGGGACGGATGACTACATCAATTGCCCGTTCAGCAAGGAAGAGTACGCCAGGTTCTATGAGGCTCTGACGGCGGCAAGGCGGCACGCCGGACACGAGTTTGACAAACCCAACTACTTCGAGGGTTGTTTACCGATCGAGGAAATCGCCAGGCGCGGCGTCGATACCTTGCGCTTCGGACCGATGAAGCCCGTGGGACTGCGCCATCCCCGAACGGGGAAGAGCCATTACGCAGTGGTGCAACTGCGGCAGGAAGACCTGCGAGCCGGTTCCTACAACATTGTCGGTTTTCAGAACCATCTGAAGTATGGCGAACAGAAGCGCATCTTGCGAATGATCCCAGGACTCCAGAATGCGGAGTTCTTGCGCTACGGTCAGATTCACCGCAACACCTACATCAATGCTCCGGCGCTGCTGGAGCCGTCACTGAATCTGCGGACACATCCGAACATATTTTTCGCGGGACAGATTTCCGGCGTGGAAGGGTACGTCGAAGCAATGGCGACGGGGCTGATGGCGGGCCGCGGCGCGGCTCGCATGGCTGACGGTCTGGAGCCGCTGGCATGGCCGCGAGAGTCGGCCCACGGCGCCCTGGCCCACTATATTTCCGGGGCCAACCCGGACAACTATCAGCCGGCCAACATCACCTTTGACCTGTTGCCTCCTTTGCCGGCGGCTGAGCACGAGCGCTTCCGGCGCGACAAGAAGGGCCGAAGGCGGAGGCAGTGTGAGCGAGGTCTGGAAAGTCTGGAAAGGTTCTTGGAGAAGCAGGCTCCACTGGCAGCGGCGTAAGCGGGGAAACTCGAGGACTTTCAGAAAACACGACTGGGGCTCGCCGAGCGACGGCTGCAGAGGCGACGCTCGGCAAATCGACACACGGACGTTGACTCGATGCCACAGGCTGAAACCGCGTTAGGCCGGGAGATCGGGCGTTTCCTCGATTCCCTCCAGCGGGCCAATTTCTCGGCGCATACGATCCGCGGCTACTCGTCGGACCTGGGCGGGTTCGTCGAATACTTCTCGCCGCCCGGAGAGTCGCCGCCCTTGCCCCGTGAATTTGAACCGTTGCGGATTCGGGAGTTCATGGCCGGCTGCTACCAGCGCGGCAACAGCAATCGATCGGTGGCGCGGAAGCTGTCGGCCTTGCGCGCGCTCTTCCAGTTTCTAGTGCGGGAAGGTGTTGTCCCCAACAATCCGGCCGCGCTGGTAGCCAGCCCGAAGCTGCCCAAAAAGATGCCCTCGGTGATGACGGCTGAGGAGACCAACAATTTGATTGATGCGGTTTCGGGCGGAAGGCTGACGCCAAACCAGGAAGCGGGCAGGCCTGAAAACAGTCCTCTGAAAAGGGTCCAAACGGATTTCATTTCGGCCCGTGACCGGCTGATCTTTGAGTTGCTCTATGGTTCCGGTCTTCGCGTGAGCGAACTGGTGGGGCTCGATCTTGGCGACTTCGACCAAAAGGAAAAATGGATCCGAGTCAGAGGCAAGGGACGAAAGGAGCGCCTCGTGCCGTTCGGCCGAAAAGCCGGGGAAGCGCTGGAACGCTACCTCGCCGCGCACGAAAGGATCACGGAGAGTGCAGGAGCGCGAAATGCCGCGCTAACCGGGGATTCCGGTACTGCTGACGGAGAGACGGCACGGCACGGCCGCTCGGCCTTCGACCGGGAGACAGCGGCCGCGCACTCCACGCGGACCTCCACGAACCTGCCTCTTCTGCTCAACAACCGCGGCGGCCGCCTCACCGCCCGCAGTGTCCAGCGCATCGTCAAACACTACGCCCTGCTGTTCTCGGGCGACCCGGCACTTCACCCCCACGCCCTGCGCCATGCCTTCGCCACCCACCTGCTAAGCGACGGCGCCGACCTCCGGGCCATCCAAGAACTCCTCGGCCACGCCAGTCTCTCGACCACCCAAAAGTACACTCAACTCTCGCTGAAGGAATTGATGGAAACGTATGACCGCAGCCACCCGAAAGCTTGAATGAGCGGCATGGCCCAGCGGCGTGGACCGGCGGCACGGTCCGGAGAAATAGACGCGCGGAGCCGGCCGCGGGAACACCCGGCGGGAGTGACTCAAGCCGTTGCGTTTCCAGGCCGCACTTCGTTGCCGGCCCTCGATATCGCGTGATTCAGCAGCACGTCCGAGATGCGCTCGCAGGCGTGGCCGTCACCGAAGGGATTGTGCGGGCGCGACATGGTTTCGTAGTGAGAGGCGTCGTCCAGCAGCCGCGCCGACTCCGCGACGATTTTTTGGGTGTCGGAGCCCACGAGCCGCGCCGTGCCGGCGTCGAGAGCCTCCGGGCGCTCCGTGTTATCCCGCATGACGAGCACCGGCTTGCCCAGCGATGGCGCTTCTTCCTGAATGCCGCCGGAGTCGGTCAGGATAAAGTGGCTGCGCATCATGAGGTCGATCAGCGGTACGTAACCGAGCGGTTCGATCAGCTCGACACGGGCAAGGCCGGAAAGTTTGCGATAGACCGCGTCCATCACATTGGGGTTGCGGTGCACCGGGTAAACAAGCTGGATGTCGTCACGCTGAGCGAGCACCGTTAACGCTTCGCAAATGCGCTCGAAGCCGGCGCCGAAGCTTTCTCGCCGGTGGGCGGTTACCAGAACCAGCCTGCGGCCGGGGTCAAGGAAAGACCACTTCGGTGCTTGAATCCGCCCTTGCTCCAAAGCGTTCTTCATGAAAAGAAGCGAATCGATCACCGTATTGCCGGTAACGAAAACCGCTTCGCGAGGCGTGCCTTCGCTCCACAAATTCTCGGCGGCCCGTTTGGTGGCGGCGAAGTGGAGATCACTCAGACGGCTCGTCAGGCGCCGATTCAGTTCCTCGGGGAACGGACTGTATCGATCGTTTGTCCGCAGCCCGGCCTCCACGTGCGCAACCGGAATCCGCTGGTAGAACGCAGCCAGCGCCGCCGCGAACGTCGTGGTCGTGTCACCCTGCACGACGATAATGTCCGGCCTTACCTCGGCCAGGACACGGCCCATGGCGGTCAAGACTCGCGATGTGACCTCGTCGAGGCTCTGCCCGGGCCGCATTAGGTTCAAATCATGATCGGGCTGGATCTCGAACGCCGCCAGTACCTGATCGAGCATCGAACGATGTTGGGCGGTGACGCACGTACTCACGTCGAAACGGCCGGGCAGGCTTCCGAGATGCCGGATCAGGATACACAGTTTGATCGCTTCCGGGCGGGTACCGAACACGACCAGCACGCGAAGGGGAGACATGGGAGTCAGTTCATCATTGCCAGCAAGGTTCGCAAGCCGGCGATCTGCTTCTCGACTTCTTGGGCGTCCGCGGCGTCCGGGCGCGGCGAAAGATAATGCTCGAGGTCTTGCTCGGGGCCGCTCGGAATCGTTTGAAGCTGCTGTGCTAGACGTTCACTCATCCGCGCTCACGAGTACCCGGCATCAGCAAGCCAGCACGGAGATGTGCCCTTGCGCGCCGTATGCCAGTATCCGGCTGTCACGCGTGACCAGCTTCAGCCCCAGGAGCATTGCGGTGGACACCAGCATTCGATCCGCCGGGTCGGTATGAAAGCTGCCTGGAAGACTGGACGATCGAACGGCAATCTGAGGGCTGAGGGCCGCAATTCGTACACCGGGCCGGCTGAAGGCCCGGGCAATATAGACATCAGCCGGAATGCCGAGGGATAACCGGCCTCGGCTCACAAGGACGCCGATCTCCCAAGCGGAAACAGGCGAGAGAAACAACTCGCCGGCTTGGGCCGCCGTCTGGATCGATTTCAGCGCCGCGGGGAACATTGGATCGCGGTTGAGGGTCCAGAGCAGCGCACAAGTATCCAGTAAGATCACGGCTCAATCGCGCAGCGCCTCCCACTCAACTCCCGTTGGTTCCGTCAAATCTCCGCTGTAGGTTGCGAGGCCTGACAAGCAGCCATAGAAGGCAGCTTCCTCGTCGTCGATCGGCACCAATTTCGCGTACGGTTTGCCGCGTTTCGTAATGACGACGCAATTGCGTTTTCGGTCATGCACCTCTTTGAGAAGCTCGAGACACTTCGCCTTGAACCGGGTCGCTGCAACTAGAGTTGGCTCTTCCATGACGGCAGTGTTTCGTCGTCGAATCAATCCAAGTGGTCCATTTCTAATGACCAGTTTAGTCTAGTTTAGAAGCTTGGTCAAGACTTAAAGATAGTTTTCGTGGTTTCGTTCCATGCCGCGAAGCCGGCCTCGACTGCCTTCAAATGATCCCATGAAGCTCCCAACTGCCGCCAGGAGTCATGCTGGAGAGAAATCGCACGGAAACAGTCGCGGAGACCATTGCCTCTAGTCACGGGATACGCGAGAATAATAAGAGCTGCCCGCTCTCCCGCGTCTGACCCTCTGTCGGATTCTTATCACCTCATGACTTACAAAACGTTTTTCTTATGCCTGATGTCCTTCTCGCTCGCTTGCCAGCAGCTAGGGGCGGCGCCGTTCTTGCGGATCAACATACCAGATGCCACGCCGAGCGCGCCCAACGCCTTGGAGTTGCGCAACGGAGATCAGCTGCCGGTCTGGATTCCTTCCGGAACGAACGGGCCGGAGAACATCTTCATCGAGGCTTGGAACTCGGGCGACGGCAACCTGAACCTCCAAGTCGACGGCGGATTTTCACCCTGGCTGCAGCCCCGGTTGAGCGGCTCCCAGGCATGCAGTTTCGATCCGGGAAGAAGCTGCCAGATCATCGATGTTTTTTTCGGCAGCGCCAGCCTGCCCAATGGAACCTTTCAGGGCAATATCACGGTCAGCGATCCCAACGCAATGGATTCGCCGCAGCGCACCCCGGTAACGATTCATGTTGACGGCACCATTCCGGAACGCATCGATCTCTATGCTGCCGCAAACCTCGGAAGCACGGATGAGTTTAGCTTCCAAACGCCGACCGGACCGTCCCCAACCGTGAGGGTCTCGCCCGCCGGACAGTACCTATCGGTGTCTTCTTCCGGACTAGGGTCATTCCGGTTTGTTCACGAGCATTTGATCCGCGCGACGGTGGCAGCGGGTATGGGCGCCGGGGACCAACAGGGAAGCGTGGAGATTAGCGGCTCGACATTTGCGGCGGACAATCGAACGGTCCCGCTGACATTGCACATAACGAACGGCCCGATCGCTGATCCGAGCCAATCGACGATTCGAATCAGCGCCATCCAGGGTGGAGATAACGCGGCCGGAATACTGGTTTTGGGGAACCGCGGCGCCGGAACACTTTCGGTTAGCAGCGTCGATGCCGAAACGGCATCGGGAGGCGGCTGGTTATCCGCGGAAGACGCGGGCGGTGGCGTTTTCCGGATCAACGCCGCCACGGGCGCTCTCGAGCCCGGGCTCTACAACGGCACCGCCCGCTTCAACACGAACGCCGCGAATAGCCCGCTTGCGATACGGGTTGAGTTCGAGGTCCGCCCGGCGGGCCCTCCCGAAATCGTGTACAAGGGTGTTGTCAACGCGGCGGGATTCGAGAAGGTTCCTGGCATCGCGGCGGGAACGCTTGTTTCGCTTTTTGGCTCGCAATTGGCGCCGTCGGTCGAAAACGCTGCTTCCATACCGCTTCCGAGGGAGCTGGTGTCGACAAGCGTGAAGGTCAATGGGATCGATGCGCCGCTGATCTTTGTCTCGTCGGGTCAGATTAATTTTCAAGTACCCTTCGAAGTGCCGGTGGGAACCGGCTTGGTCCAAGTGACTCGGGAAGGGCAGGCGGGCAACACTATTTCCGCGACGGTTCTGAATCGCTCGCCCGGGATTTTCCGATTTGGTATCGGCGAGTACGGCGTGGTCGTCAATGCGTCTCAGGGAAACTTCCCGATTCCACCGGCCGTAGCCCCGCCAGGACTCAACGCCGCGCCCGCCCGGCCCGGCGACATTCTGGTCATCTTCGCCACGGGCCTCGGTCCGGTTACCCCGCAAGTGGGGACGGGAGAGGCGGCTTCGGCTGACCCTCTGAACCGCTCGGTCGACATTCCGTTCGTCAACTTCAGTCAGTCACCGTTCGGTCTGGTCGGGACGCCGCTGTTTGCCGGCATGACACCCGGCTTTGTGGGCTTATTTCAAATCAACGTTGCCTTGCCGGAAAATTTGTTTACGAATCCAAGGACGCCGATTACCCTGGAATTCGGCGACGGCCGCCGCAGCAATACAGTTGATGTGGCTGTCGAAAAGTAGCGCCGATACCCGCTCGAGAAGGCGCTGAACAGAGCCCAAAGAGCAAGCGCGGGGTCAATGTCCGACCAACGCAACTTGCCCTTCAGCCTGACGATCCCCGGCGCACCGGGGACGCGGAGCAATCAGCCACCCGGGCCACAACTGGGCTGGGGTGTCCGAGCGCCGCACGAAAAGGCCCCACCGCTTTTTTCGCGGCAGGGCCTCGTTGTTGCGTGTGAAATGCCGAGACCACTTAGAAGCTGCCGAACTCCGCTGGCAGCACACCGGCCAAATACTGCGTAGTCCAGCCCACCCGGCCGCTAGCGCCGACGATTCTCCGCATGACCTTCACGGCGACATCATCGCCCGCCTTGAGTCCTTCTTGAGCGCCTTCGATATCGGCGACCCGTTTGATCGGCTTGCGGTTGATGGCGACGACAATGTCATTCGCATTCAAACCGATGTCGTCGGCGAAAGAGCCCTGCTCGACTTCGGTGACCAGGACTCCGCCAGACTCTTCGTAACTAAGCTGCTCGCGCTCGGCGGCGCTCAGGTTGGAGACCGAGAAACCAAACATTACCTCGGCATCCTGCTCGTCTTCGTCGCTCGGCCCAGGTGTCAAACCCGCGTTCTTCGCGAACAGTTCGGCGCGGTCAGCGATGTTTACATTGAGCGTCTTGCGCTCTCCGTCCCGAATGACGACGATCGGCACCGTTGAGTCCACCGGGGTCGCCGCAACCACGTCAATCAACTGATCGCCGCTGCTGACCGGCTTCCCGTCGATCTCGACGATGATGTCTTCTTGTTGCATTCCGGCGTCTTCGGAGGGGCCGTCCGCAATCACCTCGCCCACCAGCACTCCGCCATCCTTGGCGCCGTAGGAGCGCAGCAAGGCGGGGGATTGATTGCTTTGGAACGAAATCCCGATCGACCCGCGGGCTACTTTCCCGTACTGCACGATCTGGTTGTAGACGTCGACCGCGATATTGGAGGGAAGCGAAAATCCCAGCCCTTCATAGCCGCCGGTCCGGGAAACGATGGCGGTATTGATGCCGACAATTTCGCCGCGAATGTTGAGCAAGGGGCCACCGCTGTTTCCCGGATTGATCGCGGCGTCAGTCTGCAGGAACTTCTGGAAGGGGCGGCTGGCGCCGCCGACTTCCCTGGCCTTGGCGCTGATAATCCCGACCGTGACGGTTTCGCGGAATCCAAAGGGGGACCCCACCGCGATAGCCCAATCGCCGACGTCAATCGCGTCCGAGTTGCCCATCTTCGCTATCGGCAGTTTGTTGCCGACATCAATCTTGATGACCGCTAAATCGGTCTCGGCATCCGTGCCGATCAGCTCGGCGTCATAGCGCTTCTCGTTGCCGTTGAACAACCTCACCCGGATACGGTCGGCGTCCTCCACGACGTGGTTATTCGTAATGATGTAGCCATTCTCATCGACAATCACACCCGATCCTTCGCCCGGTCTGCGGCGGCGCTCGGGCGGCATTTGCCTGCCCCCGAAAGGTCCTTCCGGCATGCCGAAGAAGCGCCGGAAGAAGTCTTCGGGGTTGCTTTCATTCGGCTGTGCACCGCGCTCGGACCTTTGCTGCCGCCGCTCCCGAAACTCGACTTGAATGTTGACGACCGAGGGCCTGACTTGCTTGGCAATCTTCGAAAACTCGTTCTCGACGGGAACGGCCTCTGGAATCTTCAGCAGCTTGGCGTCCGTCGCCCCCTGTGATTTCCGCGCCGCGTCCACGCCTCCGGAGATGACCGTGCCGATCACGATGCCGATGGCAAGGGTAAACAACACCAGCGTTGAGGACAGCAGTTTCCGCTGTCCAAGCTTGGTCAGTACCGATTTGATGTCTTTTCGCTCCATGATCCTTCTCCTGAAACCCGGGTGATGAGAGTGTTCACAACCCTATAGACGCACGGACCCGCGTCTGGGGTGCAAACAACCATCCATATTATAGCTGGAGGGGCGCCGGGTAAGGATTAGAAGCGGGACCTCAGGGCCCTCGAGCGGGCGACCACACACTCCGCCATCATACGGGGAAACCTCAGGCGGATCAAGTTTTGGGAGGACGATTCTGTCCGGCTCCGCGACCTCGGCGCCGATCTCGAAGAGCTGAACGATCTTGCCGGATCTCGGCCAGACGACAGCGCCGAGCTGGAGAAGTCTCTCAATGAGTATCTTCGGCGGGCGGGTTGCCGGATTTGAAGCCGGGCGGCGACTACCCGCAAGCCTGGTCTCGCGCGTTTGGAAAGGGCCGGTCGCTTTACACAGCCCTCGGCCACCGCGACGACATCCGGTCGAACGACCCTGTCTTCCGCGCCCACATCAAAGGCGGCATCCGCTGGGCGCTGCGGTTGGAAGAATAGGAGCGCGGGTTTTAGGCTGAAAATGCTGTTTGCGACACACGCCGCGGATAGTCGGCAGCGTTTCACTCTTGTGATATACAATGTAGATTGTTATTAGAGTGCGAAACAAATGAAAGCGAAAGTGTCGAAATGGGGAAACAGCCTGGCGATCCGCCTGCCTAAGGCCGTCGCGGCGATCCTTCAGGTGCATCAAGGCCAAGCAGTGGATCTCACGATCGAGGGCAACGCGGTAGTGATGCGGGCGAGCCAGCAGAGCTACACGATCGAGGAGCTAGTCGCGGAGATGGATCCCCAGGTTGAGCCCGAACTGCTCGATGACGTGAGTGCCCCTGCTGTTGGGCAGGAGTTGCTGTGAGCGCCCTCCCCGAACGGGGCGACTTGGTGTGGGTGGACTTCAAGCCACAAACAGGCCATGAGCAAGCCGGGCATCGTCCCGCACTCGTGATTTCGCCCCGAATTTATCACGAACGCTCGAAGATAGCCGTAGTCTGCCCGATCACGTCCAACATCCGGTCTTGGCCCTGGAAGGTGATACTGCCGGATGGGCCGGGCATATCCGGCGCGGTCTTGGTTGATCAGATACGCTCGATCGACCGGGTGGGCCGCAACCTGCGCATCGCCGGGCAAGCGCCCGAACGGGTCGTCGCCGAAGTGCAAGCAAAGCTGGCGGCGTTGTTTGGGATTGCTGTGTAAGACGGACCCTAACCAACAACGCCGCCGGTCACGCTACGGGCGCTGCGTCAGCAGCAGCGACAGCACCAGCAGAATCCTCCGAAGCCCCAACTCTCGGCCTTCGGGGTTGAACCATTCCGCCGTTGTGTGAGCATTGCCGCCCCGTCCGCCCGCTCCAATCGCCACGGCGGGAAGACCCGCGGCCAGGGGCACGTTCGCGTCGGTCGAGGCGCAATCGAGGCGGGAGCGGATGTCCAGGTGCGCGTCCACGGCTTGTACGAAATCAACCAAGTAATTCTCCGGCGAGCGCCGGGCGGCGGGACGGTTGCCAATCTCGCGAATCTTGTAGTTCGACAAGCGCTGAGTCGAGCGGCGGTTCTCCATGTCGACACCAAGCTTGACCGCGTCTTCGGTGGTTTTCACAAGCTGCTCCATAACGGAGCTGCTTTGGGAGCGAATGTCGACTTTGGCGCGCGCAACCGGCGCAATCGAGTTGACGCCCGAGCCCCCTTCGATGACGCCGACACTCAGGGTCGTTCGCGGCGTCGTGGGCAGGTCAGTGTCCGCCAGCACCGCAATTGTGCGTCCGAGGGCATGCACCGGGTTCGCGGTTCCGAAATCGTTCCAGGAATGCCCCCCATGCCCCTCGATGATGATTTCGAAGCGCCGGCTGCCGAGCGCCTCGGCGGTGATATGCCCGGTCGAAGCCCCGTCGAGAACCAAATAGGCCGCGATTCTCGGGCCGAAAGGCGAGTGCCGGCAGAGGTACTTCATGCCGTGCAGGTTGCCCTCGCCCTCTTCAGCCACGTTGGCGACAAGCAGCACGTTGCGAAGGGGTTTTTCGACCAGCGACCCGTCTTCGAAAACCCTGCCCAGAGCCACCAGCGCGGCCAACCCGGACCCGTTGTCGGTCACTCCCGGCCCTTCCATCGTGCCGTCGGGACGCACGTAGACGTCGGAATTCTGGCGGGGCGCGATCACCGTATCCATATGCGCGCTGACGGCGACGAAAGGAAGGTGCTCGCCGAACACGATTGGGCAGACCACATTTCCGGCGTCGTCGAGCCGGGCCTGATGACCCATCTCGCGGAACAGCCCGACCAGATAGTCAGCCCGTTGTTGTTCCCGGAACGTCGCGGAAGGCACGCGGCAAATCTCGAGATGCCGCTTGTTGATCCATCTTCGTTGCTGATCGAAGAACAGCAGGTGCTTCGCCAATGACGTTTCAGCCAGCCGCGTAATGGCCGCTGTCAGGTCCGGAGCTGTGCCCGTCAGAACGCGCTCGGCCAGCATGTCTCGCTTGTGTGGCACAAGATCTACAGTCTATCACCTGCCATGCGTTTGTCTCTCTCGGCAAGGGCACACGCGGACTACGGGGAGCGTGACTTGGCCGAAACAGAGCCGCGCCCGCAAGGGTGCGGTCGAGAGTAGTCAGTGCGTCGGGGCTACCATCGGAAGGCGGTCCCTGCCAGACTGAACCGCACCCTTGCGGCGCGGCTCTGTTCAGAACCCTCGCTCGAGGCCCGCCGCAAAGCCGGGCGGCGAAACAAGTGTTTACTGGCTGACCGCGCCGTCCGGCAGGGCGAACGCCACGTAACTCCCCCCTGAGGGCGAACCGCTCTTGCCGCCGCCCGCGGCAATCACGACAAACTGCTTGCCGTTGACTTCGTAGGTTGCGGGTGTGGCGTTACCCCCCGCCGGCAGAGTCGTTTCCCACAGCAGCTCTCCCGTCGCTTTGTCGAAAACGTGGAACTTGTTGTCGTGGTTGGTCGCGCCGATGAAGAGCAAGCCCCCAGCGGTCACCACCGGCCCGCCGTAATTCTCGCTGCCCGTGTTGCGGATCCCCTGCCCGGCAAGCTTCGGAAACTCCCCGAACGGAATCTTCCAAGTGATCTCTCCCGTGTCGAGATTGATGGCGTTGAGCGTCCCCCAAGGCGGCTCTACAGCGGGATAGCCGTCCGGGTCGAGGAACTTGTTGTAGCCATCGATGCCGTACTTCTGGTCGAGCGGTGACGATGCTCCTTCTACAGCGGCTTCCGTGTCCTCGCCAAACATCACGTAGGTCTCCAAAGCACGCATAGCGTCACCGCCAAGGTGTCCGAATCCTGGCATTCGCCCCGCTCCGCGAGCGGTGACCGCCCGCAATTCTGAACCGGCAAGGCGGTCCCCGATATCCACGAGCGAGGGGAACTCGGGAGGGGTTCCCTTGAAGTCTTCCCTGTGGCAACTGGCGCAGTGCCTCGAATACAGATTGCGCCCGCTGGGCTGCTCCGCGGGCGGCGGTTTCTCGACCAGTCTTAAGATATTGGCCATTTCGTTCGAATTGACGTAAAGCAGGCCGCTCTCGGGGTCGAACGCCGCGCCGCCCCATTCGGCCGCCCCATCGAAGCCGGGGAAAACGACCGTGCCTTCCAAGCTCGGCGGCGTGAACTGGTCGTCGCTGCGAATCTTGCGAAACTGTTCGAGCACAGCCTTGTGAGCTTCCGGGGTTCGCCGCGTCACCATGTCCTCGGTGAATATCTGCCTCGCGAACGGCGGAGGTTTAAGGGGAAGCGGCTGGGTCTTCGCGAGCACTTCGCCGTCAACGGCCGATGCGGGAACTTGACGCTCCTCAATCGGAAACAGCGGCTCGCCTGTTTCACGCTCGAAGACGAAAACGAAGCCGGACTTGGTTGTCTGCGCGACCGCATCGACGAAGCGGCCGTCCCGTTTCACCTTGACGAGACTGGGCGCCGCCGGCAGATCGCGGTCCCAGACATCGTGCTTGACGGTTTGGAAGTGCCAGATGCGCTCACCGGTCTCTGCATTCAGCGCGATGAGTGAGTTGGCGAAAAGATTGTCGCCGAGCCGGTTAGCGCCATAGAAGTCGAACGCCGCTGACCCCGTCGGGCAGAACACGATTCCGCGTTCCGCGTCCAAGGTCAGCCCAGCCCAGGAGTTGGCGCCTCCGATGTATTGCCAGGCGTCCTTGGGCCAAGTTTCATACCCGAATTCGCCGGGGTGCGGGATGGTGTGAAAGCTCCAGCGTTCCTCCCCCGTGCGAACGTCAAAGGCCCGAATATCACCGGGCGAGGACGGCAAACCTTCACTTACCCTGCTGCCTAGAATAATGAGGTCCTTATAGATCGTGCCGGGGGTCGTGGACGAGATCGAGATTCCGCGCGGGTCTCGGTTCAAGCCCTGTCGCAGGTCAACCTTGCCGGCCTCGCCAAATGAGGGAACGATCTCTCCGGTCCGCGCATCCAGCGCAAACAAATAGTGCCGCGCGCTGAAGAAAATACGCTTGTCGTCCCCGCTTTCCCAGTAGGTCACACCGCGGTTGCGCCGCTTGTTCGTCCCGGCCTTGCCGTCAAAGGGGTCGAAGCTCCAGCGCTCCTCGCCGGTTGCGGCATCGAGTGCGAAAACGCGCAGTTTCGGGCTGGTGGCATAGAGCGTCCCGTCGATGATGATCGGGTTGCATTGCATCTCGGACCGCTCGAAACTGTCGCCCGTTTCGTAGCTCCAGGCGACTTCGAGACGAGCGGCGTTCTCGCGGTTGATTTGCTGAAGCGCCGAGTAGCGAATGCTGTCCGCTCCCCCTCCATGCATCCGCCAGTCGCGGTAGCCGGTTTGCGGCGCCCTTCGTTTGGACTCGGGCGAACATTGTGACAGCACAGCGATCGATAGGGTTGCGGTGAGCAGGAATCTGAATGCGCGGCGCCTGCGCTGGAAAGTGAGTAGTGACGTCATCTAGGGGCAGTCTAACCGTTCAGAGTGACGGCAGGCGCGATACGACACGCACTCCCGCTTGTCCCGCCGCGGCAGGGGGGAGGCTAGCCCGTAAGCCCGCCATTACTTCGTTGCGCTTGCTCGCCGTGCTCACCGTACTGTTCTAGTACTCCACCGCGCGACGCGGCGCGCGCCTCGTACTGACGGGCCTCTCACGTACTTCGCCTCGCCACGTGGTGAGAAAAGCGGGTTAGCGGAAATTAGCGGATTCTCGAATCGCGCGCGTTCCTTATTATGCAAACGCCAAATTTGGCGCTCAGCCGCCCTTGCGAGGATGCCGGGGACGGGGCGGATTTTCGGGGCGCGGTGGCCGCCAGTTGAGCTGCTGAGGTCTCCAGGCGCAGCCGTTGCCGGAGTGAAGTCGTCCAGAAGTTGTCGCGGAACCTGGGCTCCCGGCAGGACACGCTGATGTCTGTTCAACATGGTGTTGAAACGTCCCCCTTTGCGGACCAGCCGACCCGCTGTCTTGGCAAGCTCGCGGGCTAGCCCGCATGTCTCACCACCTGACGGTCGAAGCACGCGATAAGGCCGCCATTACTTCGTTGCGCTTGCTCACCGTGCTCACCGTAGTGTGTCTAGGCAACGTCGGCCCGGAGGCCGACGCGGCCCGCCAGGAGGCGCGCGCCTCCTCAAGCGGTGCGCGCCTCGTACTGACGGCGTTCTCAAGCACTTCGCCTCGCCACGTGGTGAGAAAAGCGGGCTAGGAGTCTGTCCCACGGAAAATTTTCGGTACCACATATAGACAAACCGAGCTTCCCTTACACTAGATGTTGTAGTCCAAAAGGCCATTTTTCGTTCTGTGGGACAGGCTCCTAGCCTCATGCGTCCTGTTTTCCCGCGTCCCATCCGGTGGCCCCCGCCTCGAGGGGTTTTCACCCAGAGTTCCGCTTCGCTCCGCCCTGGGCTGCTGATCCGGCGCCGCGGCCGCGTCTCAAAGGCGACGAGTTTCGGAGCCGCGCCTTACTCACGAGTCGCGACGCGCGAACCGGTCTCAGTGCATCCCCGGTCCGCGAGCTTTGCTCTTTGCCTGTACGCTAGCAGATTGGGAAGGGCTGTTTTCGAGAGCGCAGTCCTACGGTATTAATTTTAAGGACTTTAAATTTTTTAAAAATCCGTGACCGGAATGGCGAGTTTTGAGAATTACGGGTTCCAGGAGGTCCGCCGGTTCCCAACGGCTGCGAAGCATCGAGCAGCTCTGAACCACCGGGCAGTTCTGAAGCACCGAGCAACCCGGAATCAACCAACAACCTTGAATCAACCAACAACTCTGAATCAACCTTGACAACACCAACGAAAGGAGGCAATCTGTTCACTATGTCGCCGGTATAAAGTGTTCACTATGTCGCGGGTAGCACAGACCCGCGACAAGTTCGCGGCTCGGAGGACCCACAGCCATGACGGTGGGCCCAGTCGGCAGCCTATATTTCGCGGATACTCGGAACCACAGGATCCGAAAAATAACTCCGGAAGGCATCATTACCACGGTCGCCGGAACCGGGTTTCAAGGATATTCCGGCGACGGCGGATTGGCTGTGGAAGCCCAACTTTCCAGACCGGCCGGAAACGCGTTCGACCCCGCTGGGAACCTTGTGTTTGCGGACATGGGCAACCACGTGATCCGGGCCATCCTGGCGGACGGCACGATTTCAACCATTAGCGGGAACGGGGCTTCGGTGGGGACTTCGGAGCTCCATTGGAAGCGTCATTCGACTCCCCTCAGGACGTCGCCTTTGATGGTCTGGGCAACCTCTTCATTGCGGACACGCTGAACGGTTTGGTGCGGGTGGTGTTTCAGGAAACCGTTTTTACGCTGGCCGGGTTGGGCGCCAGTGGATCGCTGGGCGACGGTGGCCAGGCCTTCGCGGCGACCATCTTAGGCCCTCAGTCTCTGGCCTTTGACCGCCAAGGCAATCTCTATGTCAGCGACACGGGCCATCACCGAATTCGCAAGATCCTGGCCACCCGGCCTGCCTTTTCCCCGTTGTTGCCTGACAAC
Organism: Bryobacterales bacterium; assembly: GCA_965226185.1. Classification (GTDB taxonomy): domain Bacteria; phylum Acidobacteriota; class Terriglobia; order Bryobacterales; family UBA6623; genus CBDCYS01. The sequence goes on along the minus strand of CBDDCT010000006.1, from coordinate 183,783 downwards.
TTGGAGTTTTTGCCCCGAAGCGGGGGAGCACCCCCAAGCGCTCAGGGTTTGATCTTTTCGGCTTCGGTAGCCGGACTCTCGTTTTCCTCGGACGTCAGTACTTCAAGCGGAGGGGACTGGCTGCGGGCAAACAGAACGGCTGGGAGAACGCCCGCCCGCGTGGAGATCATGGTGGACCCCGCCAATCTGCCAGCCGGCGAGTACGAAGGGAAGGTCGCGATTTCCATACCCGATGCGGATCCGACTGTTCGAGAGCTGGCCGTGCAGGCTACCGTCACGGCTGCCATTGCGCCGAAACTTGGGGTCGACAGGGACAGCATGTCGTTCAATTTCCCCTTGGGAAGTTCCCCACGATCCGAGACGTTCCCGGTTTCCAATCAGGGTAGCGGCTCACTTGAGTTTACCGCCGCGGCCGCCACCGATTCCGGAGGAGACTGGTTAACGGTCCCGCCCAATCGCGGAACAACAACCGCGGCCGCGTCCGCTAGCGTGCATGTGACGGCCTCTCCGGGGGAGCTCCCAGCCAGCACCTACACCGGCCGGATCTTGCTTGCTAGCCCCAGTACCGGCGAGACCCAAGCGATCGCTGTAACCATGACCGTGAGCTCCATCGGTCAAGCGATGCTGCTTTCGCACACGGGACTATCATTCACCACCGTGGCGGGCGGAGGCGCCGTCCCACCGCAAAGCTTCGGTGTGCTGGCTCTCGGCCGGGGATCCATGAACTGGTCGGCACTGACCTCAACTCTTTCAGGCGGGCCGTGGCTGGCAGCGTCGCCGGACCGAGGCACGAGCAATCCCACGAAGGAGGCTGCGTTGGTGGAAGTCCGCGTGGATCAGACTGGATTGGAGCCTGGCGGCTACTATGGGTTGGTGACAATAGAGGCCGCCGGGGCGGCCAACACGCCACAGGTGGTCACGGTATTTCTCGACGTGCTTCCACCGGGGAGCGATCCGGGCCCTGTTGTCGCACCTAACGAGTTGATATTCAGCAGTGTTGCGGGGGGAGATTCTCCGAGCTCCCAGGATGTCTTTGCCTACAACATTACTAGCCATCCCAAATCGTTCCGGTCCGTGCGATCAACGGACGCCGGCGGTGGGTGGCTTCTGAGCCTTCCCAACGACGCGACCCTTGAGCCTCAACGCCCATCGCGCATTGTTGTGCAACCATTGGCGGAAGGACTCCCCCCAGGGGTTTATCGCGGAAAACTAGCGTTGCGATTTTCCGATGGCCGCGTGCGAGAAGTCACTGTGGTCTTTGTCTTGAGGGCTTCCAGCGCGGAGGACGGTTCATTCTTGTCGAAAGCTCAGCAAACGTGCCTTCCAACCAAGTTGCTGCCAGCCATGCGCACGCTGCGGGATGATTTCTCGGTTTCGGCCAGTTGGCCGATTGCCTTGGAGGTCGAGGTGCAAGACGACTGCGGGCGGCCGTTGAAGACCGGCGCCGTGGGGGTGGAGTTTTCCAATGGCGATCCGCCACTCGCCATGACCTCACTCAAGAATGGCCGCTGCCACGGTACCTGGCAGACCAACCCCAAACGGCTGTCCGCGGTTACCGTCAAAGTCGAGGCGGAACTGCCCGAATTGGGGATTCGGGGCACTCGAGAGCTCAGCGGGCGGTTACTGTCGATTCAGGAGCCGCCCGTGTTGATTTCGGCCTCGGTCGTCAGTGCGGCTAGTTTTCAGGCCCACGTGCCCTTGGCTCCGGGCAGCCTGATTTCCATCTTTGGCCAGCGCCTCTCCGAGGGCCGCGGCATGGCCGAAGGTCTTCCGTTGAAAACCACCATGGCGGGCACGACGGTGATTATGGCCAGCCAGCCTATGCCCCTGCTGTTTACCAGCGACGGGCAGGTGAACGCAATCGTGCCTTACGAACTGACGATAAACACCCGCCATCAGCTCTTGCTGCAGCGAGGCCCAACATACGCGCGTCCAGTGTCTGTTGATGTGGCGGCTGCTCAGCCGGCGGTGTTCAAACCGGATTCGACAATACCCCAGGGGCACATCTACAAGTTCGTCGATGCTAGCACGCAGGTCTTGGCCGGACCAGAAAATCCAGTAGAGGCGCGGGATGCGATCATTATTTACTGCTCTGGGCTGGGGGCGGTAGCTCCGGCCGTGAAAGCGGGTATGCCGACGCCGTTCGAGGAACCATTGGCGCGCACGGTAAACCCGGTTTCCGTGATGATCGGAGGTATGGCCGCAAGGGTGCTTTTCTCCGGTCTCGCCCCTGGTTTTAGTGGCCTGGATCAGGTAAATGGCGTCATCCCCGAAGCTATCCCAGCCGGCGAGGAAGTGCCGGTCGTTTTGTCGGTCGCTGGACAGAACAGTCCGCGGGTAACCATCGCGGTCCGCTAACGTGGGCCTTAGAAAATACGCAAGAATTAACTTTACAGATTACGGATTCGGGGCGAGAGTGTACCCCTGACAGTACATCTAAGAAACCTATGAATCGATACCAAATTTTCTATTTTTAAATGAGTCAGCCAATGCCGTATATTACTAGATGGAACGCAAGCCGCCCCCGGCGGCGCTAGTGTGGTGCTTGCTTCCGGACGGTTGAGAGTCGGAGGAGGCAGCAGTGTGTGAAGGCTACGAAGAAGACCTCGACATGTATGAGAAGGCTGAGTGGTCTCCCAGGAGGCAGCTCGACAACGAGACGCTGCTCTGCCCCATTAGCACGCTGAGCTACCTGAAGCCCCCCCCGCTGGTGGGGCCTGACACGCAGGTATCCGAGGCTCTGAACACAATGATCCAGAAGGGGGCCGGTGCGGTGCTGGTGGTCGAGCACGGCAAGGTCGCCGGCATATTCTCCGGGCGCGATGCGCTCATGAAGTGTCTCAGTCGCGAGAAGTACTCCGATCGGCCTGTTCGCCATTTCATGACACCCGATCCGGAGTGCCTCACCCCCTATGATTCCATCGCTCTTGCGCTGAACTGCATGGTGCAGGCTGGGTATCGTCATGTCCCGCTGGTTAGCCCTAACGGGGCGCCTGTCGGAATGCTGCGTCTGCGGGACGTCGTCGGCTACGTGGCGTCCTTCTTCCCACGCGAGGTGCTCAACGCGCCGCCCCACAGCGAATGCAATCCCCCCGAGCGGAGAGCCGAGGGAGGGTAGCGCGGCGCCGGACGTTGCGGTTCACCTTGGCCCGCATTTCTCACCACCTGACGCGGACGAGCCGCAACCAAACAGGGCGCCAGACGTGGCGTGAGCGTCCACGCTTGCCGCAAACCGATTCGTCGGTTTGTTCGGCCCCAGGGCGCGTCATCCGGTTCAGGCAACTGACTGCCCTACCGTCCGGCAACGCCTCGACGAATCGAGGCGCGGCAAACCTGGAGGTTCACGCCACGTCGCAGCTCGGGGCTCTGACCCTTCCGCCAAAACCTTCTGCCACAATTGGCAAGAATTTGACTATGCAGGTACTGACGGTCGAAGTGCGTGAGAGGCCCGCCATTACTTCGTTGCGCTTGCTCGCCGTGCTCAACGTAGGGTCAAGTACGCGTCTTTGATTGAGTGAGGGTCGTCAAGCGGCGCGTGCCTCGTACTGACGTGCCTCTCATCCACTTCGCCTCGCCACGTGGTGAGAAAAGCGGGTTAGAGAAATTGTCCAGAAAGAGCGATCGTGCATCATTCGGCTGGCGACATTTTGCCCTCCCGGGGGGCCCAGGCACAACCTGAGACGCTCGAGCGGCGAGTCTGGACGACAGGACCAACAGGGCGTTGGGCCCGCACTCGCCCGTGATACACTCAGGCAGCCATGGCCACTCTCGTTCAGAGCCCGCCTGAAGCCGCCGCTCATGAGACCGCTCGCTACACAAGAGCGGACCCGAACGCCGGGGAGAAACCTTCACGGTCCGACCGGCTTGTTTCGCTCGACGCATTCCGCGGGTTCATCATGACGACGCTTGCCGCGCATGGCTTCGGGTTGGCGACTCTTTCGGATGACCCATCCTGGGGCTGGCTGGGGCGCCAGTTTCGACACGCCCAATGGGAAGGCATGGCGTTCTGGGACGTGATTCAGCCCGCCTTCATGTTCATGGTGGGGCTCGCGATGCCGTTTGCCTTCGCGGCGCGCGCCCGGCGTGCGGGGTCGGAGTCAGTTTCGAGGCACGTCGTCTATCGCGCCCTGATGCTCATCGTGATCAGTAACGTCATGATGTCGATCTCGGCCGGTAGGATGCGCTTCCAACTCATCAACGTGCTGGCTCAGATTGGCTTCACCTACTTCATCTGCTACTGGCTGATGAAGCTGCGCTTCAAGGCGCAGGCGGCGTGGGCGGCGCTGATCATGATGGCGTATGCCGTCTTGTTCATCGCGTACTCCGGCGCCGACGGCGCTTTCTCGGTCGGAGACAACATTGGAGAACGAATCGACCACTTCGTTTTCGGCGCTGCCAACCCCGGCCATTGGGCGACGATCAACTTCATCCCAAGCACCGTCGTCACACTCTTCGGCGTCTGGTGCGGCTATCTGATGATCGAGAAGAACTCCCACACCCGGCGCATGAAGTTGCTCGCGGGCGGTGCAGCCGCGTGTTTCGCCGTCGGGTATGCACTCGCTCCATTCATCCCGATCGTCAAGCGAATTCACACGCCCTCTTACACCTTCGCCGTATCCGGCTGGGTGCTGCTCCTGTTGCTCGGCTTCTACTGGCTGGTAGAAGTGAAAGGCTACCGAAGGATCACGTTTCCACTGGTTGTGGTCGGAGTCAACTCAATGTTCATCTATTGCCTGGACATCCTCTTGGACGGCTGGATCGACGAGTCGGTCGCTGTATTCAGCCAGGAGTACGCCTTCCTGGGCAAGTGGGGGCCCGTGGCGCAAGCCATATCGATGTTCTTGGTCATGTGGTATCTGTGCCACTGGCTCTACAAACGCCGCATCTTCGTCAAGATTTGATTCGGCGTCGTTGGCGCCGTGGGGGGCAAATCCCTGATGTGGTCGGCCCACGCCTTCCGCTTCTCCGCGCACGACTTCGCCAATGCGCGCAAGATGGGCGCGCCCATTGACTGGCCGATCAGCTACGAAAACGTCAAGCCCTATTACGAAAGGGTCGAGAACCTCATCGGCATGGCCGGCTCACACAACCATCCGAACGTTCCCGGCGAGGCCTACATGAAGGACATCGGCTTGCGTTGCTGCGATGCCGAGCTCAAGAAGGGATTGGCCAAGTTGCGGCGCGGCGACACGTTGTTCCCAATCCCCAAGGCGATCGTCACCGAGCAGGGACGCGAGAGACCCCAGTGCGTCTGGTGCGGCGGTGACGCAGCTCACTGCTATATCGAAAAGCTCGGTTCACCCGATGACGTTTACTTGCGCTCGTGCCGGCTGATCCGGGGCCAGTTGCACTTCGACGGTCCCTACTTTCTCGAGGGCTCCGCACCGGGGCGAAGGTTCAATTGCCCCCATAGCTGAACTCTTGCCGCACCACCCGGTTCAATTCGTCCAGTTCAACGCGGCACTGAAAGCCAAAGCCGTCTCCTCGCGGAAAACGAAAATCGGCCATTCGCACAAGAGAGCCGCCCGGAATCGGTTCCACGCTGGTGAAGGCATAGCGCGCGAAGTTCCGATAATCGCGAACGACGCTGCCCGCATAGGCGGCCTCCAGGACAGGACCGGGCTCGGGTTTGTAATACCGCTCGGCGAGGGAAGCGTCGTAGTTTTCGGTCAAGTTAAGTGTCGAGACATAGTGGGAACGCCCGGATTCCACATAAGCCAGCCAGGTCAGCGGATTCAATGGCAGCGGAAATGCCGCCACTCGAACCGCGGGCACGCCGTCATAAAGATGCGAATCGAGCGTCTCAACCGCCTTCGCATGGAGCACGCCCTTGACTCCGATGAAGGCGAGAACCAGCGCCAGCCCGGCCCATGCCCAGCGGTCCCGGCGTGGCGGTTCGTCGCCGATCTCGCCGTGCAGCAGACCCACGAGCATGGGGGCGACAATTGCAAGAAACAAGATGAGCCAGATGAACGGCTCGATGATAAACAAGATGTCCAGGCTCTGCCATGCGTCCGAAAACGGCAGCCCCAGGCGGATGCCGTAAGCGTTCGTTAGATCGAGCAGCGGGTGCGTCAGCGCCACCAGAGTCGAGACAACCCAGGCGCGCAGCCACGGTAAAGGCTCGCTCCTTCGCCGGAACAGGCGAGCCAGGCCTTCCGCTAAAAGAAGTGCCAGCGCCCCCATGAACGGCACCGCGGGTAACCCGTGGGTGAAGTGGCGATGATAGTTCAAGTAGTTGATCGACGAGGTTGCCGTGGCGAGGTCGATATCAGGAATATTCGCCGCCACGACGCAGATAAGCGTGGCGCGCGGGATGAAACGGTTCGTTCCAGCCCGCGCGATCAGTATTCCCGCGGCGGTGTGAGTGAGCGGGTCCATTGCTTCGGAGCTGCTTGGGAGCGGCGTCGGGTCTAGGACGCTGCGGTGGTGAGAGCATCCGCGGTCACCGGACCGGCGTGCTCGTCGGCATAGCGCGTGGGCAGAAGGATTTTGACTCCGTGGGCCGCCACCTCGACGGTGGCGGGAAGCCGTCCCGCCAGTTCGCCATCCACTTGAACGTAAACACGGTCGGAGTCCAGCGGAAAGAACTCAGCCCGGCGGGTCCGATGGAAAGTGACGTCGGGCAACTGATCGAGTTTGCGCGCCGCGATCTGGGCGAGATAGTTCACGTAGCGTAGTGGCGACTGCCCATGAAAGAGGACAACATCAAACTCATCCCGAAAGGGGTGTGCATCAGGAGTGATGGCCAGATGCCCCGCATAGACACGGCTCTTGCTGAGCAGCGCGAACGTGCATTCATGGGTTTCTCCGTCCATGCAAATGCGAAACGGCTCGAACTTGCGATGAAGATGATCGAGAGATCCCAACCAATAGGCGCCCTGCCCGAGATAGGCCTTGAGCTTGGTGTTGAGGCTGTAAATGATGCTGGCGTCCACTCCCACGCCGCACAGCAACAGAAACAGCCGCTCGGACGGTTGGGGATTCTCGCAGCGGACGATCCCGAGGGGCACTTCATAAGAGGCCGTTTCAGGAAACAATGCCGCCGCTTTATCCGGCTCCATGGGAATGGCGGCTTGTTTAGCCAGCAGATTCGCGGTGCCGGCCGGCAAGGGCAACAGCGTTACGCCGGAGTCGCCGATACCGCCGACGACCTCGTTCAGAGTGCCGTCGCCGCCGCAAGCAGCGATGAGGTCGCAGCCGCCGGCAATGGCGTCGCGAGTCAGCCGCAGCGCGTCCCCCTTGGACTCGGTGGCTATCTTATCCACGCGGGGAATCCATTGCTGAAGGATCTCCCGCGCCCATTCGACTTTTTTCTCGCGAAGAATCTGAATCCGGCCCGAGGTGGGGTTGTAGATCAGAGCGCAGTGCTGATAGCTATCGGGACCCAATTTCTATAATAGAACGTCGATGGCAGACCCCGTGTTCGATATGTCGCAAAGGGCCGGCGCGCTCCGCGAGGAGATCCGCCGCCACGAGCATTCTTACTACGTGCTCGACCAGCCCCAGATCAGCGACGCGGAATACGATGAGCTGCTCGCACGGCTGACGGCGCTGGAGGAGCAGCACCCTGAACTCATCACGCCGGACTCCCCCACGCAACGCGTCGGGGGAGCTCCTCGCGAAGGGTTTGTCAAGGTGACCCATCTCACCCGCATGATGAGTCTCGACAACGCCTTCGACGCGGAGGGGGTGCGGGACTTCGACCGCCGGGTGCGCGAACTCTCGGGACTCGGAGTGGTCGACTATGTGGGGGAGCTGAAGCTGGACGGCATATCGATGGCGGTGCATTTTTCCGGGGTGGTACACTTTTCCGGCAGCCGCATGATCCGGGCTTTGACGCGCGGGGACGGCCTCACTGGCGAAGACATCACCGAGAACGCCCGTACGATCCGCTCCCTGCCCCTCACATTGGACAGCGCGGCCACTCCGGACATTGCGCTTCCCGCTGAGTTCGAAGTGCGAGGAGAAGTCGTCATGAGCGCCAAAGCGTTCGAGCGTCTGAACTCTGAACGCCTGCGCCTCGAGCAGCCGACATTCACGAATCCCCGCAGCGCCGCTGCCGGATCGCTGCGGGTTCTCGATCACAGGATCACGGCCTCCCGACGGCTGGATTATTTTGTCTACATGCTTTTGGCCGATGGCAATCCGATTCGACCGCGACACTGGGAGACGCTCGATACGCTGACGAAGCTGGGTTTTAAGGTGAACCCGCATCGGGCGCTGCTGCATGGGATCGAAGAAGTGCTCGATTTTCACCGGCAGTGGCGGGAAAAGAGGGAGAGCCTGCCGTACGAAATTGACGGACTGGTTCTCAAAGTCGACTCCACGGCGCAGCAATCGTCGCTGGGAACAACGGCCCGCGCGCCGCGCTGGGCCATCGCGTATAAATTCGCGGCCGAGCAGGCCGAGACCGTCGTGGAGGGCATCGACGTGCAGGTAGGGCGGACTGGCGCCGTCACTCCGCGGGCCCGGCTGCGGCCGGTTTTTGTTGGAGGCGCGACCGTTTCGCGGGCGACCCTGCACAACGAGGACGAGGTCGCTCGCCTGGGACTCCACATCGGCGACACCGTGCTCGTCGAACGGAGCGGTGACGTCATTCCCAAGGTGGTCCGAGTCGTCGCGGAAGGCAACGAGCGGCAGCCCTTCCTGATGCCTCGCGTGTGTCCTGTCTGCGGCACGAAGCTCGTGCGGGAAGAAGGCGAAGTGATCCGCCGCTGCGTGAATGCGAACTGCCCGGCGCGCCTCAAGGAGTCGGTGCTGCACTTCGCTTCCCGCCGCGCCATGAACATAGACGGTCTGGGCGACGCTCTGGTTGACCAGCTTGTTGAGAAGGGTCTGGTGAAGAGCGTGGCTGATCTTTATCAATTGACCGGCGAACAGCTCGAAAGCCTCGAGCGCATGGGCGAGAAGTCGGCCGCCAATCTCCTGGAAAACATCGGAAAATCCCGCGCCGTGCCGCTGCCGAGGGTGGTGTTCGCGCTGGGTGTTCGCTTTGTGGGCGAGAGAACGGCGCAAGTCGTGGCGGAGGGGTTTGCCAGCATCGACGCCCTCAAAGCGGCCTCGCTGGAGGAGTTGCAAGAGGTCGAGGACGTAGGGCCCAGAGTCGCCGAGGCGATCACGGACTTCTTTCGCGAACCCAACAATTTGGACTTGCTGGAGCAACTCCGGCAGGCCGGCCTGCAGTTCAGCCAGCAGCGCACGGAGAAAACCAGCGACAATCTTGCGGGCCTGACATTCGTGCTGACCGGGACGCTCCCCAACATGTCCAGAGGCGCCGCGAAACAACTCATCGAACAAGCGGGAGGCAAAGTCAGCGGTTCGGTGAGCAAGAAAACCGACTATGTTGTCGCCGGCGAAGCAGCCGGGTCGAAGCTGACCAAGGCGGAGCAACTGGGGGTGGCGGTGATTGGGGAAGCGGAACTTTTGAGACGAATCGGTCAACGCTAGCCCGCCCGAGCCGCTGATCGTTCCCGACGTTTCACTGCGATTTGAGCCGCGCTTTCTAATCCCGGATTTCCACTTTAGTTTCGGTTCTGCTAACCATCGGGTGGCCTCGGACGCCTTTATTGATGCGGGTTGGAAAGCACTCAAGGCGCTGAGGAGATCAACACCCAATGGGTGAAAAAGAAAACAAGCCGTTCCAGCTAAGCTTCAACGGCTTATTGAAAGTCGATTTCCAAGGATCGCGTGTCACTTCCGATGGCGGGCTCATTCTCGTCCGCGAGCTGGACGAACGACTCGGGCTCGGGAAGCTGATCGAGGAACATCTCAGTGACCCACGGCAAGGCTTGAACAAGAAGTTCCCGCTGGCCGATCTGCTGCGGCAGTCAGTCTACTCTCGGCTGGCAGGCTACGAGGACCTCAACGACGCCGTCCGAGTGTCGGCTGACCCGACGTTTCGCTTGATCGGCTCGAAGAGGAACTGGGATCGCGGCGGGGCACTGACCTCGCGACTGCAGAGCTTCGAGACGGAGATGCTGGCGAGCGAGGAGAACTTGCTGGGGCTGATGGCTGTGAACCGCGAGCTGGTGGCGCAAGCCGAGACGCAAGACGACTCCGAGCGCGTCGTTCTCGACATGGACTCGACCGAAAGCCCTGTCCACGGCCAGCAAGAGGGCAGTGCTTACAACGGCCATTTCGAGTCGGTCTGCTACCACCCGCTGTTGTTGTTCAACCAGCATGGGGATTGCCTGGCGGCGAAGCTGCGTCCAGGCAACGTGCACAGCGCTGAGGACTGGAAGGAGTTGCTGCTGCCCGAGATCAAGCGCCAACAGGCCGCGGGCAAACAGGTCACCTTCCGGGGCGATGCGGCCTTTGCTAAGCCGGAGATTTATGAGTTTTCGGAGGAACGCGGAGTGCAGTACGCCATTCGCATTCCGGCCAACAAGAGCTTGGAATTGGCGATCGAAGACATCCTGTTTCGGCCGCCGGGCAGGCCCTCCCGGAAGCCCTTGGTGCGCTACAAGAGCTTCCGCTATCAGGCGGAGAGTTGGTCCAAGCCGCGACGCATCGTGGCCAAGGTCGAGCATCATCTCGGTGAGCTGTTCCCGCGCGTCGGTTTTATCGTGACGAACATGACGTTGCCGAGTCGGTCTGTTGTGCGCTTCTACAACAAGCGCGGCACGGCCGAGCAATGGATTAAAGAAGGCAAGCAGGCCACGCACTGGACACGGCTTTCGTGCCATCGCTTTCGGGCCAACGAAGTGCGACTGCAACTCAGCGTGCTGGCCTACAACCTGGGCAACTTGTGGCGGCGGCTGGGACTGCCGCACAGGATCAAGAGCTGGTCGCTGACGAGCTTGCAACACAGATTGATGAAGACCGGCGGTCGGCTGGTCAAGCACGCGCGGTATTACTGGCTGCTGCTGGCCGAGGGGCATCTGAACCGCAGGCTGTTCGGTGACATGCTGCACAGGATCTGGGCGCTGCCGCTGCCGAGCGGGTAGAACGGTCGCTCGCGAGTGCGAAATCTGGATGCTGCGGAGTGAAGCTCGGAGGAGTGCCTGAAAAACCGCCTTCCGACCGACGAATTGTCCCCTTCGGAGAACGAAAGGGTCTAGTGGAAGCACTTCGGTCCGGCCCGGTGCGTGCCTGCGGTCAAGAAAGGCTTGCGTTCAAGAGAGAAGGAACGTAGAATCGAGGAGGCCAAGATCCAAAATGGAAATCCTGGCTAATAACGCAAAGGAGCCTCCCTCGCCCTTTTTGAACTCGAACGCCGCGCCGGCGGCCTGTCCGCGCTGGACCGAATACGAAAGATCCACTTTGACGCTGGTTAGGTCATAGTAGAAGGGCGGCCTTCCAGCGCCGCCGAATTCTGTTTCTGTTAGCATGCGGGCCTCAGCGTTATAGTGGTCCCGCGGCAAGGCGACCACTTCATTGAGCGTATCCAAGCCTCGTTCAGACCTCAGCTCGGGGGGCCCCGGAGTCACAGGCGATGTCCCCCTTACGGCTATAGTCGATGGAGTCGGGGTGGAGCAGGATCTATGGTTCGCGGCCCTATGACAGTACGTTTCGGCTGACCCGCTGCCGTGCGCCGGCGAAGCGCCAGGAGGTATCAATCCGATGAATTGGCCCATGAATCGCCGATCGTTCTTTTATGCCGCCGGAGCCGCCGCGGTCGCCTTCAACAGCGGCGCGCTTGAGCGCGTCAAAGCAGCAGCCGGTGCCGCGCAAGGCCGCCCGGCCGGGCAGATCGCCCGCGACGAAGATTTCTGGCGCGAAATTCGCCACGCCTTCACGATTGACCGCACGATCATCAACCTCAACAACGGCGGTGTCAGCCCGGCGCCGCGCGTCGTGCAGCAGTCCATGGACCGCTATCTGCAGATGACCAATATGGCTCCGGTCCACTATATGTGGAAGATTCTCGATCCGCAGGTGGAAACGGTTCGGCGGCAGCTCGCGGCGGACTTCGGCTGCGATCCCGAAGAGATTGCGATAACGCGAAACGCCAGTGAAGCGCTCGAGATTTGCCAGCTCGGCATTGATCTCAAGGCCGGCGACGAGGTGCTGACGACCAACCAGGATTACGGTCGGATGCTCACGACTTGGCGGCAGCGCGAACGGCGGGAAGGGATCGTCCTCAAGACGATTCCGTTCCCGGCGCCCCCGCCGAGTCTGGATGACCTGGCGGACCGTATCGAGCAGGCCATCACGCCGCGCACGAAAGTCATCCTGATTTGCCACATCACCAACCGCACGGGCCAGATCTTTCCCGTAAAGAAAATCTGTCAAATCGGCCGCGCTCACGGCATTGAGGTGATCGTCGACGGCGCGCACAGCTACGCCCACTTCCCCTTCAAGCAGGCGGACCTCGACTGCGATTATTTCGGCACCAGCCTTCACAAGTGGCTGCTGGCGCCGATTGGCACGGGTTTTCTGTATGTGCGAAAGAACAAGATTCCCAAGCTCTGGCCTTTGATGGCGGCGCCGGAACCGCTCACGAATGACATTCGAAAGTTTGAACGAATCGGCACCCATCCGGCGGCGAACCGGCTGGCGATTTCCGAAGCGATGGCCTTCCATCAAGGGATTGGCGTCGCGCGCAAGGCCGCCCGCCTGCGTTACCTGCGTGAGCGCTGGGCGCGCCGCTTGGAGCAGCTTCCCGGAGTGCGAACGCTGACCAGCTACGATCCCGAGCAATCCTGCGGAATCGGATTGCTGAGCGTCGACGGCATGGATCCCGCCAAACTCGTTGAGCGTCTCTGGGAAAAGAGCCGCATTCTGGTGGTCGCCATCACTTTGCCCAACGAGTACGCCGGCATCCGAATTACGCCCAACGTCTATACGACTCTGCGAGAGGTGGACACGCTTTGTGACGCAGTGGAAGCGGCGGTCAAGGAAGCGGGCGGCGGCTCCGCGGCCGCTGCCGCGCCAGCGCCGCGCTGACCGTCTCGACCCAGGCTGCGTCGTCAAGCAACGCGCCGGCCTGCCGCATCCAGGGCTCTCAGCAGTCGTCGACCAACTCGCGAAACCACATTTCGGCCAACGTGCGCCGTCGGTATCAGGGCCTAACCATGGCGCCTCCCCGAGGACGTGCGGAAACCGAACCACCCCGCCGCTCAAACCGCGGGACTTAAACCCGCTGATCTCAGTGCGCCTTTTCGGCGCGGACACCCTGTGGGAGGAAGGAGCCCACCTATGTAGTTGTCGGTAAGCATGGAAGCTGACGAGCGGCTTGGCCGGGTAACTGGCCAGGCGGAAGCCTCGTGACAAAGTCTGGGGAAAGCCGGGCGAGCAAGCTGGCAGGCCGTAACGCGCAGTAAGCCTGAGCAGGCCTCGAAAGGGAAATCGCGGACGCCGACCCGCCTGAGATACGGGGAAGGCCGCACGGACCGGGAAGCAACCGACATTTGCACCGGTCCGGTCCGCCGGGGTAGTGGGCACGGCATGTCAGCCAAGGGAGACCGCGGTGCAGGAAGGGAGACCCCGGCGGGTGGAGCTCGCAACTCCGCCGTCCTCGGAAAGGAGGGCGGACCCGGCGGGGAGTCGGACAGGGCCATGGTAGCGAAGAAGCCGGGTAACTGCGGTGGAGCGAAGGGCCCTGCCTTCCGGCACGCTTTGGAAGCAGAACAGGTCAGGTGATTGGCATGAGTCTGAAAACGCCGGAAAAGATCGGAAATCTGCGGAAGAAGCTTTATCTCAAAGCGAAGCAGGAGCCGAACTTCCGCTTCTATCAGTTGTGGGACAAGGTCTGGCGCAGTGACATTCTCGAGCACGCCTACCGGTTGGCGAAATCCAACGGAGGCAAGCCGGGAGTGGACGGCGTGACGTTTGAACAGATCGAATCCGGGGACTGGACGGAGTGGTTGCGAAGCTTGCAACAAGACTTGCGTTCGAAGAGCTACCGGCCTCAGCCGGTGCGGCGGGTGATGATTCCCAAGCCTGGCGGCGGCCAGCGGCCGCTCGGGATTCCGACCATTCGGGACCGCGTGGCGCAGACCGCTCTCAAGCTGGTGATCGAGCCGATCTTCGAGGCGGACTTGGACCCGGAGGCCTATGGCTACCGGCCGAAACGGAGCGCGCTCGACGCGGTCCGGAGAGTGCATCAACTGCTGTGTGAAGGCTACACCGATGTAGTCGACGCCGATTTGTCGAAGTACTTTGATACGATTCCGCACGCCGAGCTGCTGCAGTGCGTGGCGCGGCGCATTTCGGGCCGACAAGTCTTAACTGTCATCAAAAGGTGGCTGAAGACGCCGGTCGAAGAGCGGGATGAAAACGGGAAACGGCGGATGACGGGCGGCAAGCGAAGCCGCTGCGGCACCCCACAAGGTGGCGTCATTAGCCCGTTGCTGGCCAATCTGTACATGAACCGTTTTCTGAAGTACTGGCGGCGGACGGGGAAGGGAAGCGAGTTTCGGGCCGTGATCGTTAACTACGCGGATGACTTCGTGATTCTCAGCCGCGGTTGCGCGGCGGAGGCGCTGCAGTTCACCGCGCGGACGATGGAGCGGATCGGGCTGACCCTGAACCAGGAGAAGACGAAGTTGGTGAAGGCCAACCAGGAGCGGTTTGACTTTCTGGGATACACGTTCGGGCCGCACCGTTTCAAGAAGGATGGTCATTGGTATTTGGGAGCGAGTCCGTCGAGGAAGAGCGTGGCGCGGCTGAGACGGAAGGTGCGCGAGGTGTTGCGTCCGGCTGAAGTGGGGCGCTGGGAGGAGGTCCGAGGCCGTCTCAACCGAGTGTTGGCGGGCTGGTCGAATTACTTTTCCCACGGGACCCGGTTGATGGCGTACCGGGCGGTGGACAACCACGTGCGCGAGCGAGTGCGAGGATTTTTGCGGAGGCGGAAGAAGGTGTCGTCGCGTGGCACCCGGCAGTTCAGCGACCAGGTGGTGTTTGGCAAGTTGGGCGTGGTACGCCTGCGCCGGATACACCTGGGACCGCCGCCCGCGACAGCTTGAGGGATGAAGCCGGTCGGAGAGCCGGATGCGGGAAATCCGCACGTCCGGTTCGATGAGCGGGGACGGGAAACGGGACCACGACGCCCCAGGCGTCCAGAGCACCCGCGCCCGTCCTCGACTCTACCATCCTGAGGTGGCTCTGGCATGTTCGGGCTTGGATCACACCACCGAAGCATGATGTCCACAATCACGATATCCGGAGGCACAACCAGAATTTCCGTCAGTCGATCCCGAAACATGGATTCGCTCTCTATTCGCTCGAAAGAGAATCGCCTGCCTAGCTCCTCTAGCTGTGATCGGATCCACTCGTATTGGGCGTAGTCGTCCTCAATAATTAGAATCTTCATCGCTAGTTGCAAATCGGAAACAGGAGTGATACCTCTGTTTGCCTGTTCTTATTTTTCGGCGTTATGATCAGATGGCCCCCATGCGCTGACATGATGTTGTCCACGATCCACAGTCCGAGTCCCGACCCCTCACCCGATGTCTGCGCCGCCGATTCACCCCGCCAACCTCGGTCCGGACAACGAGCTACGTCCCCGCGACGAATCGGAAGGCCCTTGTTCGCGAATGTGAGGCGAAACCAACCTTTACGATTTGCATTACCGGAAGCGGAAACTACGGTGTCCTTATACCTGAATTATGCACTGCGGGGTGCACCGGAGGAGGGCTGAGCCGCCAGGGGCCATTTGGGGGACCCCCGAAAACATGGGGTAATAAGGTAGGCTGGCAAAGATTTCAGCTTCGCCAGTCAACCCCAAGGAGGTCACCCAAATGGTTACCAAGCGAAAACAGCATAGCTCCCGAAGGCCCGTCAAACAAGGCCGGGGCGCGAGGGCCCCGCGGCCCAATAAAATCGGGGCTGCCACGCCTTATCACTTCCGCGGCAAGAATCTGACTCCCTACGGCGGCTTGCTGCCCGTCGCCACTCTGCTCGAAAAACTCGGCTTCCAGGCGCTGCTGGAAGAAACCATCACGAACAAACGAATCACCCGTGTGATGAGCCTCTACCAGTTTGTGCTGGCCCTCGTGCTGGGCCTCTATGTCGGCTTTGCGCGGCTGAACCAACTCCGCTTCATCGCCCGCGACCCCATCTTGACCGGCATCTTGCAAGTGACGCGTCTGCCGCCGCAGTCCACGCTGTGGCGCTTTCTGGCCTCGCTGCACCTCAACGTGGCGAAGCAGATCCTTTCCATTCAGCGCCAGCTGCGGGAACGAGTCTGGGCCGCGGCCCAGGTGAAATTGGAGACGGTGACGCTGGACACCGACACCACCGTGCACACGCTCTACGGCCGCCAGATGGGCGGGCGCAAGAGTTACAACCCCAAGAACAAGGGCAAGCGCAGCTACCAGCCGATACTGACTTTCCTGGCCGAGACGCGCGAATACCTGATGGGCGGGTTGCGCAACGGCGACCGGCCCACGGGCCGGCAGATAGCCGCCCACCTCGAGAGCGCCTTTCGGGCTTTGCCGCACGGCGTGAAGAAAATCCTGGCGCGGGCCGATTCCGGGTTTTATTGCTGGGAGGCGGTGGAGGCCTATGAAAAGGCGGCTTGTCAGTTCGTCATCGTGGCGCGCAAGACCAGGCGGCTGGTCGAGCAGTTGCAGCAAGCGGCCTGGAAGCCCTCGCCCCACAGCGATGCGGATGCGGAATGCGAATTCCTCTACCAGCCGCAGGGCTGGGCGCGGGCCTGTCGTTTCCTGGCGCTGCGTTACGAAAACGAACCCGCGGCCGGCGCGGCCGAGCAATACCAGCTGTTTGCCACCAGCGCTTACACCTACCGCGTGTTTGTCACCAACCTGGCCGAACCGATCGCGGCGGTGGTGTGGTTTTACAATCAGCGCGCCGCAGCCGAGAACCTCATCAAGGAGGCCAACAACGACGCCGGGCTGGCGGCCCATCCCTCGCGCCGCTTTGACATGAACCGCAATCACTTTCAGCTGGCCATGCTGGCCTACAACCTCAACTGCTGGCTGCTGCTGTTCAACCGCGAAGCCCAAGCCAGCGTGGAGACACTGCGGCACACCACCCTGGCGACGGCGCGGCTGCGCTTTCTGTTCGTGGCGGCCAAGATCTGGCGGCACGCCGGCAGAACGGGTGTCAGCTACAGCGATCATTATGAGGAAAAGGGCCTGTTTGAACGGCTGATGCGGCGGCTGCGGGCGATGGGGCCACCGGGATCGAGCTTCGCGCCGGTGGTGGAGGGTGCGCTGAGTTGAGGGGCGCTCCATGCATAAAATTTCATGCACTCGCCGCAACGTACTGGGAACACGCCGCTTGCCCGCCCGCTTTTGCCCGCCGGGATTGGCAGGCGGCTCAAACAGGGAGGGAAACAGAGGAAAAGACGACTTGCTAAATCACTGAGTTGACACGACTGCCGCTACCGCCACAACTCCATCGGCGATGGCTACGCCGAATCTGTGCATAATTCAGGTTATAGCTGTACTTAGCGGCATTATCCAATATGTTGTTTACTGCTTGCTCAAGGAGAGCAGGGTGAACGTTTACCTTGATTTTAGACAGGATGGTGAACGTCTGACGTCTCACGTGGAAGCGGATCTTTCGGTTTGGATCTACCATCATCTCATTATCCTGCGATGCCTGAATGAGCATCCGAACAATTTCACTCTGCGTGAGTCGCTGCAGCGGTGGGTCCAACCGATTTCCTTTCTGCAAATCAGCGAGCAGGCCAACGCTCAACGTTACGCGCCTTGCCTTGCCTAATAAACCCTTTACAGCCGCCAAGTGACGATACTGGAGTTCGTCGTTTGCCGGTGTTTCCAACAAGATTTGGCTCAGTCGGGCATATGCTTGGTTGATGGGTCCCACCAATTGGTGACTCAGATCTTCATAGAATTGCCTCTGCTCTTCTTGCACACTCTGAAGCGTTTGTTTAGTCTGACGTAGTTCAGTAATGTCAGTCCCCACACTCATAATCAAGGTCGATTTCCCGGCGCCACTGGATGAGCCTACCATAGGGACCTTCTTGAAAGTGAAGCAACGTTTTGAACCGTCATTGACCGTTAACTCGGACTCTGGTATGTCCACCGACTCGGAAGTGCTCATTACCTTAGCGTCGGCCGAGCGCAGAAGGGCGGCCTCATGCTCACACGAGAAGGCGTCCATGTCAACGAATTTGACGAGTGAATTCTTTGGTTTACCCATAGCTTGGGCAAATGTGTTGTTTGCAAATGTGATTACGTGCTGATCATTCTTCACCCATATAAGGCTAGGATTGGCATCAAGAAGGTCTCGGTAGAACTGCTCTCGATTCTTGATTTCGGTAATGTCGGTATGAGACCCTGCAATTGCTTTGGGGCTTCCATCGGTGCCCGAGGTCTTGATTGCCCGTGTGCGTATCCACCTTATGGTACCTGAATTATGCACTGCGGGGTGCACCGGAGGAGGGCTGAGCCGCCAGGGGCCATTTGGGGGACCCCCGAAAACATGGGGTAATAAGGTAGGCTGGCAAAGATTTCAGCTTCGCCAGTCAACCCCAAGGAGGTCACCCAAATGGTTACCAAGCGAAAACAGCATAGCTCCCGAAGGCCCGTCAAACAAGGCCGGGGCGCGAGGGCCCCGCGGCCCAATAAAATCGGGGCTGCCACGCCTTATCACTTCCGCGGCAAGAATCTGACTCCCTACGGCGGCTTGCTGCCCGTCGCCACCCTGCTCGAAAAACTCGGCTTCCAGGCGCTGCTGGAAGAAACCATCACGAACAAACGAATCACCCGTGTGATGAGCCTCTACCAGTTTGTGCTGGCCCTCGTGCTGGGCCTCTATGTCGGCTTTGCGCGGCTGAACCAACTCCGCTTCATCGCCCGCGACCCCATCTTGACCGGCATCTTGCAAGTGACGCGTCTGCCGCCGCAGTCCACGCTGTGGCGCTTTCTGGCCTCGCTGCACCTCAACGTGGCGAAGCAGATCCTTTCCATTCAGCGCCAGCTGCGGGAACGAGTCTGGGCCGCGGCCCAGGTGAAATTGGAGACGGTGACGCTGGACACCGACACCACCGTGCACACGCTCTACGGCCGCCAGATGGGCGGGCGCAAGAGTTACAACCCCAAGAACAAGGGCAAGCGCAGCTACCAGCCGATACTGACTTTCCTGGCCGAGACGCGCGAATACCTGATGGGCGGGTTGCGCAACGGCGACCGGCCCACGGGCCGGCAGATCGCCGCCCACCTCGAGAGCGCCTTTCGGGCTTTGCCGCACGGCGTGAAGAAAATCCTGGCGCGGGCCGATTCCGGGTTTTATTGCTGGGAGGCGGTGGAGGCCTATGAAAAGGCGGCTTGTCAGTTCGTCATCGTGGCGCGCAAGACCAGGCGGCTGGTCGAGCAGTTGCAGCAAGCGGCCTGGAAGCCCTCGCCCCACAGCGATGCGGATGCGGAATGCGAATTCCTCTACCAGCCGCAGGGCTGGGCGCGGGCCTGTCGTTTCCTGGCGCTGCGTTACGAAAACGAACCCGCGGCCGGCGCGGCCGAGCAATACCAGCTGTTTGCCACCAGCGCTTACACCTACCGCGTGTTTGTCACCAACCTGGCCGAACCGATCGCGGCGGTGGTGTGGTTTTACAATCAGCGCGCCGCAGCCGAGAACCTCATCAAGGAGGCCAACAACGACGCCGGGCTGGCGGCCCATCCCTCGCGCCGCTTTGACATGAACCGCAATCACTTTCAGCTGGCCATGCTGGCCTACAACCTCAACTGCTGGCTGCTGCTGTTCAACCGCGAAGCCCAAGCCAGCGTGGAGACACTGCGGCACACCACCCTGGCGACGGCGCGGCTGCGCTTTCTGTTCGTGGCGGCCAAGATCTGGCGGCACGCCGGCAGAACGGGTGTCAGCTACAGCGATCATTATGAGGAAAAGGGCCTGTTTGAACGGCTGATGCGGCGGCTGCGGGCGATGGGGCCACCGGGATCGAGCTTCGCGCCGGTGGTGGAGGGTGCGCTGAGTTGAGGGGCGCTCCATGCATAAAATTTCATGCACTCGCCGCAACGTACTGGGAACACGCCGCTTGCCCGCCCGCTTTTGCCCGCCGGGATTGGCAGGCGGCTCAAACAGGGAGGGAAACAGAGGAAAAGACGACTTGCTAAATCACTGAGTTGACACGACTGCCGCTACCGCCACAACTCCATCGGCGATGGCTACGCCGAATCGGTGCATAATTCAGGTGGTACCGTCGCGGTGCATTGTCCGGTACTCTGATTCGAAATCGCGTTTGAGGTTGAGAAGGTATTCCTCAAATTTGTGCTCGACTTCAGCCTGGTCGTCAGCGTGAACGCGACCGATCCAGCCGGGCTGATGCGTGGCGGACTCATCTGAACTATCACCGACAATCTCCTGATAGCGATCAGAGATCCAAGTCTTACCCGTTCTTATGTCGGTGTACCAGAGAGCGTCAGCGGCACCTTCGGTTGCTAATCGGTATTGTTCAAGTTCTTCAGTATGCTTATCGGTTGAACCAGGATTTCCATTTTGACCCTGGCACGGGCACAGTATACACCACGCCGCTCCGAACAACACGTCTTTCCCAGGCTGAACACTGCGCATCACCGTCACCGGTAGCCGCCAGCGCCTCGTCCCACCGTTCACAGACGTTGATTGAGCGGGTTGAACCCCGCTCCGGCCGAGCCTGTTCCCTGCAAAACGGTTTTGAGCCAAAAGCTGTTGATCCTCGCCCGGTCAAGGCTACCCGCTCGGCAGCGGCAGCGCCCAGATCCTGTGTAGCATGTCAGCGAACAGCCGCCGGTTCAGATGCCCCTCCGCCAGCAGCAACCAGTAGTAGCGGGCATGCTTGACCAGCCGCCCACCGGTCTTCATCAGCCGGTGCTGCAAGCTCGTTAGCTTTTGATTCGCTGCGGCAACCCCAGCCGCCGCCAGAGATTACCCAGGTTGTAGGCCAGCACGCTGAGTTGCAGGCGGACTTCGTTGGCCCGGAAACGATGGCATGACAGCCGTGTCCAGTGTGTCGCCTGTTTGCCTTCTTTGATCCACTGCTCGGCCGTCCCGCGCTTGTTGTAGAAACGCACCACTGAGCGACTTGGCAAGCTCATGTTCGTGACGATGAAGCCAATGCGGGGAAACAGCTCACCCAGATGATGCTCGACCTTGGCGACAACCCGTCGCGCCTTCGACCAGCTCGCGGCCTGATAGCGAAAACTCTTGTAGCGCACCAAGGGCTTGCGGGAGGGCCTTCCCGGTGGACGAAACAAGATGTCTTCGATCTCCAACTCCAGGCTCCTATTGGCCGGAATGCGAATGGCGTATTGCACTCCGCGTTCCTCGGAAGACTCATAAATCTCCGGCTTAGCAAAGGCCGCATCGCCCCGGAAGGTGACCTGTTTGGCCGCAGCCTGTTGGCGCTCGATCTCCGGCAGCAGCAACTCGTTCCAGTCCTCAGCACTGTGCACGTTGCCTGGACGCAGCTTCGCCGCCAGACAATCACCATGCTGGTTGAACAGCAATAGCGGGTGGTAGCAGACCGACTCGAAGTGCCCGTTGTAGGCACTGCCTTCCTGCTGTCCGTGAACCGGGCTCTCGGTCGAGTCCATGTCCAGCACAACGCGCTCGCAGTCGTCCGTCGTCTCAGCTTGCGCGACCAACTCGCGGTTCACCGCCATCAATCCCAGCAGATTCTCCTCACTCGCGAGCAGCCCTGTCTCGAAGCTCTGTAGCCGCGAGGTGAGCGCCCCGCCGCGATCCCAGTTCTTCTGCGAGCCGATCAAGCGAAAGGTCGGATCGGCGGATACTCGAACAGCGTCATTGAGGTCCTCGTAGCCGGCGAGTCGGCTGTAGACCGACTGCCGCAGCAGATCGGCCAGCGGGAACTTCTTGTTCAAGCCTTGTCGCGAGTCGCTGAGATGCTCCTCGATCAGCTTGCCGAGCCCGAGCCGTTCGTCCAACTCCCGAACCAGGATCAGCCCGCCGTCGGAAGTGACACGCGATCCTTGGAAATCGACTTTCAATAAGCCGTTGAAGCTTAGCTGGAACGGCTTGTTTTCTTTTTCACCCATTGGGTGTTGATCTCCTCAGCGCCTTGAGTGCTTTCCAACCCGCATCAATAAAGGCGTCCGAGGCCACCCGATGGTTAGCAGAATCGAAACTAAAGTGGAAATCCGGGTTGAAACGACCCACCGGAGAATAGCACCTAGCCCGCATTTCTCATCGATTCCCGAAAACGGGGTTGGCGGGGCGCGCGGGATGGGATTTCATGGTCTTGAGGCGGCATCGCCTCTCGGCGGGGCCGCCGTGGGGCAGAAACGGCCCGGCATGCTGTCCGCGACCCTGGCCGAGGCGTTTTTCGTCTGTTTTTGGGCAAACCTCGATTGCCGCCCCTGTCGAGCCCTGTGTGCTTCAAGTATTACTTGAACTCGCCTTGCCGTTTTCAGCAGCGCCGCGGCTCCCCCCGTTCGAGATTCTCATACGCTTGGGCGAACACCCCCGCCCAGGCGTATCCCGTCGCCAGCGAAATCCACACTTTGCGCGCCGTGATCCGGATGCGCGCTCCGATCTTCAACAACCGCAGCCGGATCGTCGTGCATTGCGCCCGCGCCATCTTCGTCCCCGCCAACCCCAGCCGCCGCAGCGTCTCCAGCAAACAGTACCCGATCGATGAAAAATATAAGCGGATCTGATTCGACCGCAATAGCGCGGTCGAGGTGCGGTCGGCGAACAGCCCCAGCTGCTGCTCCTTGATGCGGTTCTCCATCTCTCCGCGGGCGCAGTAGATCGTCTCGTATAAGTGTTGCGCCGCCGCTTGCTTGGGCGTCAGCGACGTCACCACGAAACGCGGGTTTTCGCCCTTCGCCAGATACTCCGCCTTGGCCACCACCCTGCGCCCCCGCGCCCAGCTGGTTCGCGTGCGGTAGCGGAAATCCCCGAACGCCCGGGCCGCCTTGCCCCTCTTGGCGAAACGCCGCCGCGCCAGCTTCATCCGTCTCTTGATCAGGCGCTCTAAACGCTCGTTTTTCGCCAGTCCGAACACGTAATCCACGCCCTGGTTCTCGCACCAGCTCATGATCTCGTCGCGGCAAAAACCGCTGTCGGCCCGCAGCAGGATCTCGACCTCGGGCCACACCCGCCGCAGTTGTTCGACGATGCGCCGGACCTCTTCGAGCGACCCCGCCGAGGCGTCGATGTTGGACGGCCGCAGGCGCGCGCACAGCAACTGGTCCCCGGCGAAAATGTAGAGCGGCAGGTAGCAATAGTGTCCGTAGTAGCCGTGAAAAAAGCGCCCCTCTTGGCGGCCGTGCAGCGCGTCGTCGGTGGCGTCGAGATCGAGCACGATGCGCTCGGGCTGGCACGGCTGCGATTGAATGTAGAGCGAGGTCAGCAGACGGTCGGCCGCGCCCGTGTCGAGAACGATCTTCTTGTAACGGCTTTGCGCGCCGGCCTTGGCCGGGGTCAACTCCAGGCGGTTGAGAGTGCTCTTGCCGGCGCCCGCCTTGCCGCGGTCTTGGGCTCGGCGGCGCTGCTTGCCTTCGAGGTCTTGTTTGCCGCTCAGCAGGGCCAGCAGCGGGTCGGAGCGCAGCTGATCGTGATCGTTGAGGTCCTCATAACCCAGCGCCAGCCCGTAGACGCGCTGCGAGACCAGCTCGCGCACGCTGTGTTCGACTTGCGCGGGCTGGCGGTGATCACGGAAGCAGGCGGCGAACTGCCGCACGATGCCGCTGCGCTGTTCGGTCTGGCGCAACAGCATGGCGCCGCCGTCGGAGGTGATCATGCCGCCGTCGAAACGGGCTACCACCTGGCGGCGGCCATGGTCGGCGAAGGTGAAGCTGGTTTGGGTACACTCTGTCATGGCAGGGGTCGCTTTCTTGCTGGCTGAAACATATTGTAATCATTATGTTTGTGCCACAAAAGGCGGCCTTCCGCCAACCCCGCGATGAGAAATCCGGGCTAGCTTAGATTTGAGCACGGACGAACCTCAATGGCACTGAGAGTTTCTTTCGGAGAATATCTATGCTGAATAAGGCTGGTCGACGTCGAGCAATTGAAGTTTGTGGCAGCTGAATTGCCGGAATTCACGAAGCGACAGAACCCTATCGGGGATCGGCTAAGGTGATAGAGTTCATAATGGTATGATGCCAATGTCAGCATCATCGAGCATTTTTCTGCGGGCACGCTCAATGGACCTGGCGGCCCCGAAGGTGCCTTCTGATTGAAGTTGGGCGTTAACTTCAAGCATAGAATCGCTAAGCGCACCTGTGCGAGAGCGGTCGCTCTTCCACGGCCATTGAGCGAGTTTCGATGCCATGTTGCGTTCAAGTCTGGTACCAAGCGCACAAAGGCTGACTGCGGGATCGGGGGTCGAGGTCCCGGGTCGCACGTATCGGCGAGTAAGCATTCCCCGAGCAAGCTCGTAGCACCCTTCGTCCAAGGAACGCGGTCCAGGCCACATCCACGAAACGCCTTCGTCTTCGCCGACAGATTGCAAGCCGGCGCCGTGACGGGGTCGGCCATCTACCCGCCAGTTCGAGACCGGACCGGGACGTCCGCCTAGGTGGTTGCAGTAGAGCCCGTAGACCATCGCCAATAGAATCCCACCGACGCCGAGGGGAAGATCAAGACCTCGGCTGTTGGGACCGAAAGCTTGATTTGATACGTACAGAACGAGGAAGGAAAAGAGGAAGAACAGCCCAAGACCGATCGCAAGATCTAGTTTGACCGAAGAACGTTGGGCAATGAGAGAACTGTGAACCCCGAAAGACGTGGCAATAAGCACAAAGGCATACATGAATAGCGTGCCGTCACTCAGCCGGTGTTCGAGCGTCGGAAGGCCAGCATAAAAAGACAAAATAGCGGCGGCTCCCAAGGGAGCGAGCGGAATGCAAGCATTATAAAAAAGCCAGCGAATAGCGTCCCATACTGAGCCACGGTTGAAAACGCGATGTGCTTGCGGATTCATCAGGGTTGCGAGCGTCACCAGCTCGGATCGCAGGGTGATTGCCTGGATAATATTACTCATTAGTAGTATAGTCGTACGCTGTGGCCTAAGGCAAGGCACCGAGGCAGGTTTAGGCACAGAAACACAAACGTAATACCGCATACACTTACAAGCACATTGGACTCAAAACGAACTTTGGCCGTTTCTTTAGATCCAATCGATAGGATCCATATGCGATCGGGAGCTGGCATCGCGATTAGGCTGGCCCGCTTGGTGAACCAGCGAGCGCCGGACCAGGAGGGCAAGCCTGCGGGGGAGATCGGGGGGAGATCGGCGGGAGATCGGGACGAAGATCGGGGACAGCTCCCGAACCTCCGAACCTCGGCTCACCGGGGGCTGATGGACGGAGATCGGCGGAGATCGGGGACAGCTCCCGAACCTCCGAACCTCGGCTCACCGGGGGCTGATGAGGGGCTGATGGGGACAGTCACCGGGTTTTATTGTCAACCTTGAAAAGCGGGGAAAGGCTACGACTTTTCGATGGCTGTATGGCAGTGCGGAGCCAGGAGCGAAAGGGTAACATGACGAAACGAACCCAACTCCTCAGCAATCCGCCGCCCCAAACCTTCTTAATCGCCTTCCCTAGCGCCAGCCGGCCACCCGGGGAGCGTGCCGCGCTAGCATTCGGGGGCTGATGGCTGATGGGGACAGTCACCGGGTTTTATTGTCAACTTTGGAGGAAGCGAGGCGCAAGGCCGGCCCAGCGGCCTTGCGGGGCCTGAGGCGGGCAAGAAAACCAGCCGTTCCCAACGGCTGGTTCCATCCCGGGAAAATAGGGACAGAGCGTGCGCCGGGATAAACCGGCGGAAAGGAGCGGATGCAAGAGCCGCACAGGAAAGGAATAGCGAACCATCCTGACCTCGAGTCATGCGTGGGCGGCCGCGAGGCCGTTGGCGAAGCGTTGACAGAGGCACGGGCGGGCTGGGTATGGAGCCGTGAAAGAACTCGTTTCGGGCGCCGACGCAATGCTCTGATGCGGAAGGCCACACCGACGCAGACGCCAACGCGAGTCTGCGCCGGGCCCGGCGCGGTCGGTAGACCCCACGCACGTCCGGAACCTTTCCGCACGAGAACCGGGAGACCTCGTTGGGCGTCTGTCGCGAAAGCGGCAGACCGGTGGGAGAAGGCTATGGCCGCACGTCCCACGCGCACGCCGGCGAGGGGTCGGACAACGCGATAGTACTTATGAAGCAACCGAACAAAGATGGGCGACCGTTGGCGGAGGCTGTGGAGGGAAGCGCGTTGACCGAGGAGAACACGGCGCAGTCGAACGCGGGCCGGACACTGAGCCGGGAAACTGCGTCCAGCCGATTGCATCGTGTGCGTCAAGCAGCAAAGGGGGCAGGACCACAACGGTTCACCGCTTTGCTCCATCACCTGAGCGTCGATCTGTTGCGGGCAGGCTACTACGCGCTGAAGCGCAGTGCCGCGCCGGGAGTGGACGGGGTGAGGTGGGAAGAGTATGAGCCCGGGCTGGAGGATCGGCTTGCCGATCTCGACAGGCGGGTGCACCGCGGCGCGTATCGCGCGCAGCCGTCGAGAAGAGTCTATATTCCGAAAGCCGACGGGCGGCAACGTCCGTTGGGGATTGCCGCTTTGGAGGACAAGATTGTCCAACAAGCGCTGGTCACGGTCCTCAATCAAATCTATGAAGAGGACTTTCGGAGCTTTTCGTATGGTTTCCGGCCGGGGCGGCAGGCGCATCATGCGCTGGACGCGCTGACGGTCGGGTTGACGCGGAAGAAGGTGAACTGGGTGCTCGACGCCGACATTCGTGGATTCTTCGATCACATCGACCACGAATGGCTGGTGAAGTTTCTGGAGCACCGTATCGGAGACCGCCGTGTCGTTCGGCTCATCCAAAAGTGGCTGAAGGCCGGGGTATCCGAGCAAGGGCAGTGGTCGGAGACGAAGGTGGGCACTCCGCAAGGGGCGGTGATATCGCCGCTGCTGGCGAATGTCTGCCTGCACTATGTTTTCGATCTGTGGGTGGAAGCCTGGCGGAGAAAGTGCGCGGAGGGTGACGTCATCGTCGTCCGTTACGCGGACGATTTCGTGCTGGGTTTCGAGCGACGGGCCGAGGCAGAGCAGTTTCTCGAAGCATTACGGGAACGATTTGCGAAGTTCGGTTTGGAGCTGCATCCGGAGAAAACGCGGCTCATTGAGTTCGGGCGTTTTGCTCGATCGAACCGGCGAGAGCGTGGGAAAGGGAAGCCGGAGACTTTTGACTTCTTGGGGTTCACGCATATTTGCGGGAAGCACCCGAAGACAGGCTATTTCTTGGTTCGCCGCAAGACGGTCGGCAAACGGCTGGCGAAGAAGCTGCGAGAAGTGAAGCAGCAACTGCGTCAACGTATGCACGAGCCGGTTGCGGAGACCTGGCAATGGCTGAAGAAGGTCGTACAAGGCTATTTCAACTACCATGCGATTCCGGGGAATCGGCGGAGCCTGTGCGCGTTTCGCAGCGCAGTGACGCGGTATTGGCGGCGGGCGTTAGCTCGACGCAGCCAAGTCACGAAGATGCAATGGAGACGCATGAGGCGACTGATCCGGGAGTACATACCTACAGCCCGCACCCTGCATCCTCATCCATATGTTCGCTTTGACGCCATGCATCCGAGGTAGGAGCCGTATGCGGTAATCCCGCTCGTACGGATCTGTGCGGGGGGCGTCGGGCGACCGGCGTCCCTACCGCGACCCGAAACGCCGCGCACGCAAAAGCTGACGTGGTCATGGTAGCCGCGCGTCGGCTGGTTGCTGGACTTCGCCCAGTGGGCGGATTGTGATCTTGAGGTCGACCTGGCTGCCGAGCTTGTTAAGGATGGTCATGAGCCGGTCGATGGTGAAACGCCGGAGCTGTGCGTTGCGGATGCGGACGAACTCGGCTTGGTTGACTCCGCTGCGGGCTTGGGCCTTACGGGTGGAGAGGCCTTCCTCGTCCAGGATGCCGATGATCTCGGCAGCAAGAATGGCTTTGGCTTGGCGGACATCGGCGTCGGGGTGGCCGAAATCCCGGTAGATGTTTCCACTGCCGCGGATGAGCTCAAAATCGTCGTCGTGTTTACTCACTGCTTCAGCTCCTTCCGCAAGCGTTTGAGACGTTGCTTGATGAGGTCAACGTCCTTCCGCGGGGTCTTGATGCCCTTTTGGGCCTTCTTCTGGAAGGCGTGGATGACCCAGATGTCATCGGCTATTCGCAGGGCGTAAACGGCCCTGTATGCGTCCGTGCGGTGTCTAAGAGCGATCTCGAAAACCCCGAAGCCAAGGCCTTTCATGGGTTTGGCGATATCGGCCTTGCGGCCTTCTGCGGCTAATGTCAAAGCGTCTTCGATCTGTTCACGCGCACCGGCCGGGAACTTGCCGAAATTCTTGCGGGCGGCCTTGATCCATGAAACGGGCCTTGTGTCCCTAGTCATAGGTGATGATGACACATATGTCATCATTGGTCAAGTTCCTCATTGGGAGAACGGAGCCTTTTTTGCCGGCACTTTCCTGCGTCCACTTGGCGGCACGATCCGAGAAGGGCAACGACCAAGACATCAAGGCTACGGTTCCCAGCAGTCTGCCAGGATCTGCGGAACCTCTTGGAAGTGCTTGTCGGTTGTGACCACTCGCAAGCCATGCTCCATTGCGCTGGCGGCGATCCAGACGTCGTTGGTGGGAATCGGATTGCCGGCACCCCGCAAATAGGTCAGGATCTCGGCATAGCGGACGGCAGTGCTATCAAGGATTGGCAGGAGTTCGACTCGGGGGGCGTCAAGGAACTCATCGAGCCCCTTTTCGTTTTCGGCTCGGTGCTTGCCTCGCCGGAAGCCCGATTGGAGTTCTCCCAGGACGATCGGACTCAGGTAGATTTCTTCGGCCCTCTGAAGGGCGAGTTTCATTTCCTGGTGGCCGCGCATGAAGGCCGAGTAGGCGGATGTATCGACGAGAACCCGCATCTATTGCCACAGTTCAGGGTCGATCCTCCGCTGCGCGGCGAGATCTTCATTGAATTCCGCTGCCTCGTCCTCCGACCAGGAGCCCGCCAAGTGATCCAGATCGTGGTGAAGTTCAGCGGCCCGCTTTTTCGAAGTTCCGAGGGCGTCTTCGAGAATCTGAATCACGGTCCGGTTCATACTCGAACCCTTCTCCTTGGCCTTGCGCTCGATGCGGCGGCTGAGATTCGGGGGTATGTTTCGTAGTGTGATGGCTTTCATCTTGCACCTGCAATTATGCTATCACATGTGCATCACTATGATGCGTCAATGATGCATGCCGCGCTAGCATTCGTGCCGGTATGATAGCGGCCGGCTCTCAGCCGATCCAGCCTTGACTTCCCCTGGATGTTCAACGCTCGTATGCCAACCGGCGGCGAGCCGTTGAGCAGCGACCTCGCCACCCAACGGCCGAACCGGCTACCGGCACGCTACTTTGGCCTCAAAACACCGCTCCGCCCCCAAATTCCGCAAATCACCCCAACTCAGTCACGAATAAATAATATTTATAATCCCTTTGTTTTCAACAGTCTTACCCGCCGCCCGCAAGGAATCTCAAGATCGACCTGGTATCCTAAAAGCGACAAAACCAACAATGATCAGCCGCAACACAAAGCAAAGGACAACCATTCCGCAGCCCCGGCGGGGGCCCAAAAGCCGGAAATCCTCTCACAGACTCTCAAAT
Source organism: Bryobacterales bacterium (assembly GCA_965226185.1). Classification (GTDB taxonomy): domain Bacteria; phylum Acidobacteriota; class Terriglobia; order Bryobacterales; family UBA6623; genus CBDCYS01. The sequence goes on along the minus strand of CBDDCT010000006.1, from coordinate 154,259 downwards.
ACTCTCATTGAAAAAAGTAACCATTGATGAATGAACAACTTACAACAAAACCGACAAAGACCATTGAGGCTCTTTTGATAGCGAATACGATCGTTAGAGCAGCAAATAAGGGGAAATGTGAGTGAAGTATCCATCTATCCCTGGATGGGAAAAATAGGAAAAATAGGGACAGAGCGTGCGCCGGGATAAACCGGCGGGAAGGAGCGGATGCAAGAGCCGCACAGGAAAGGAATAGCGAACCATCCTGACCTCGAGTCATGCGTGGGCGGCCGCGAGGCCGTTGGCGAAGCGTTGACAGAGGCACGGGCGGGCTGGGTATGGAGCCGTGAAAGAACTCGTTTCGGGCGCCGACGCAATGCTCTGATGCGGAAGGCCACACCGACGCAGACGCCAACGCGAGTCTGCGCCGGGCCCGGCGCGGTCGGTAGACCCCACGCACGTCCGGAACCTTTCCGCACGAGAACCGGGAGACCTCGTTGGGCGTCTGTCGCGAAAGCGGCAGACCGGTGGGAGAAGGCTATGGCCGCACGTCCCACGCGCACGCCGGCGAGGGGTCGGACAACGCGATAGTACTTATGAAGCAACCGAACAAAGATGGGCGACCGTTGGCGGAGGCTGTGGAGGGAAGCGCGTTGACCGAGGAGAACACGGCGCAGTCGAACGCGGGCCGGACACTGAGCCGGGAAACTGCGTCCAGCCGATTGCATCGTGTGCGTCAAGCAGCAAAGGGGGCAGGACCACAACGGTTCACCGCTTTGCTCCATCACCTGAGCGTCGATCTGTTGCGGGCAGGCTACTACGCGCTGAAGCGCAGTGCCGCGCCGGGAGTGGACGGGGTGAGGTGGGAAGAGTATGAGCCCGGGCTGGAGGATCGGCTTGCCGATCTCGACAGGCGGGTGCACCGCGGCGCGTATCGCGCGCAGCCGTCGAGAAGAGTCTATATTCCGAAAGCCGACGGGCGGCAACGTCCGTTGGGGATTGCCGCTTTGGAGGACAAGATTGTCCAACAAGCGCTGGTCACGGTCCTCAATCAAATCTATGAAGAGGACTTTCGGAGCTTTTCGTATGGTTTCCGGCCGGGGCGGCAGGCGCATCATGCGCTGGACGCGCTGACGGTCGGGTTGACGCGGAAGAAGGTGAACTGGGTGCTCGACGCCGACATTCGTGGATTCTTCGATCACATCGACCACGAATGGCTGGTGAAGTTTCTGGAGCACCGTATCGGAGACCGCCGTGTCGTTCGGCTCATCCAAAAGTGGCTGAAGGCCGGGGTATCCGAGCAAGGGCAGTGGTCGGAGACGAAGGTGGGCACTCCGCAAGGGGCGGTGATATCGCCGCTGCTGGCGAATGTCTGCCTGCACTATGTTTTCGATCTGTGGGTGGAAGCCTGGCGGAGAAAGTGCGCGGAGGGTGACGTCATCGTCGTCCGTTACGCGGACGATTTCGTGCTGGGTTTCGAGCGACGGGCCGAGGCAGAGCAGTTTCTCGAAGCATTACGGGAACGATTTGCGAAGTTCGGTTTGGAGCTGCATCCGGAGAAAACGCGGCTCATTGAGTTCGGGCGTTTTGCTCGATCGAACCGGCGAGAGCGTGGGAAAGGGAAGCCGGAGACTTTTGACTTCTTGGGGTTCACGCATATTTGCGGGAAGCACCCGAAGACAGGCTATTTCTTGGTTCGCCGCAAGACGGTCGGCAAACGGCTGGCGAAGAAGCTGCGAGAAGTGAAGCAGCAACTGCGTCAACGTATGCACGAGCCGGTTGCGGAGACCTGGCAATGGCTGAAGAAGGTCGTACAAGGCTATTTCAACTACCATGCGATTCCGGGGAATCGGCGGAGCCTGTGCGCGTTTCGCAGCGCAGTGACGCGGTATTGGCGGCGGGCGTTAGCTCGACGCAGCCAAGTCACGAAGATGCAATGGAGACGCATGAGGCGACTGATCCGGGAGTACATACCTACAGCCCGCACCCTGCATCCTCATCCATATGTTCGCTTTGACGCCATGCATCCGAGGTAGGAGCCGTATGCGGTAATCCCGCTCGTACGGATCTGTGCGGGGGGCGTCGGGCGACCGGCGTCCCTACCGCGACCCAATTAGGGCTCTAGCCCGGATTTCTCATCGCGGGGTTGGCGGAAGGCCGCCTTTTGTGGCACAAACATAATGATTACAATATGTTTCAGCCAGCAAGAAAGCGACCCCTGCCATGACAGAGTGTACCCAAACCAGCTTCACCTTCGCCGACCATGGCCGCCGCCAGGTGGTAGCCCGTTTCGACGGCGGCATGATCACCTCCGACGGCGGCGCCATGCTGTTGCGCCAGACCGAACAGCGCAGCGGCATCGTGCGGCAGTTCGCCGCCTGCTTCCGTGATCACCGCCAGCCCGCGCAAGTCGAACACAGCGTGCGCGAGCTGGTCTCGCAGCGCGTCTACGGGCTGGCGCTGGGTTATGAGGACCTCAACGATCACGATCAGCTGCGCTCCGACCCGCTGCTGGCCCTGCTGAGCGGCAAACAAGACCTCGAAGGCAAGCAGCGCCGCCGAGCCCAAGACCGCGGCAAGGCGGGCGCCGGCAAGAGCACTCTCAACCGCCTGGAGTTGACCCCGGCCAAGGCCGGCGCGCAAAGCCGTTACAAGAAGATCGTTCTCGACACGGGCGCGGCCGACCGTCTGCTGACCTCGCTCTACATTCAATCGCAGCCGTGCCAGCCCGAGCGCATCGTGCTCGATCTCGACGCCACCGACGACGCGCTGCACGGCCGCCAAGAGGGGCGCTTTTTTCACGGCTACTACGGACACTATTGCTACCTGCCGCTCTACATTTTCGCCGGGGACCAGTTGCTGTGCGCGCGCCTGCGGCCGTCCAACATCGACGCCTCGGCGGGGTCGCTCGAAGAGGTCCGGCGCATCGTCGAACAACTGCGGCGGGTGTGGCCCGAGGTCGAGATCCTGCTGCGGGCCGACAGCGGTTTTTGCCGCGACGAGATCATGAGCTGGTGCGAGAACCAGGGCGTGGATTACGTGTTCGGACTGGCGAAAAACGAGCGTTTAGAGCGCCTGATCAAGAGACGGATGAAGCTGGCGCGGCGGCGTTTCGCCAAGAGGGGCAAGGCGGCCCGGGCGTTCGGGGATTTCCGCTACCGCACGCGAACCAGCTGGGCGCGGGGGCGCAGGGTGGTGGCCAAGGCGGAGTATCTGGCGAAGGGCGAAAACCCGCGTTTCGTGGTGACGTCGCTGACGCCCAAGCAAGCGGCGGCGCAACACTTATACGAGACGATCTACTGCGCCCGCGGAGAGATGGAGAACCGCATCAAGGAGCAGCAGCTGGGGCTGTTCGCCGACCGCACCTCGACCGCGCTATTGCGGTCGAATCAGATCCGCTTATATTTTTCATCGATCGGGTACTGTTTGCTGGAGACGCTGCGGCGGCTGGGGTTGGCGGGGACGAAGATGGCGCGGGCGCAATGCACGACGATCCGGCTGCGGTTGTTGAAGATCGGAGCGCGCATCCGGATCACGGCGCGCAAAGTGTGGATTTCGCTGGCGACGGGATACGCCTGGGCGGGGGTGTTCGCCCAAGCGTATGAGAATCTCGAACGGGGGGAGCCGCGGCGCTGCTGAAAACGGCAAGGCGAGTTCAAGTAATACTTGAAGCACACAGGGCTCGACAGGGGCGGCAATCGAGGTTTGCCCAAAAACAGACGAAAAACGCCTCGGCCAGGGTCGCGGACAGCATGCCGGGCCGTTTCTGCCCCACGGCGGCCCCGCCGAGAGGCGATGCCGCCTCAAGACCATGAAATCCCATCCCGCGCGCCCCGCCAACCCCGTTTTCGGGAATCGATGAGAAATGCGGGCTAGGAGGGGTCCGGCTGATGGTGACTGTCCCCGGCGGGTCTGACGGCAAGACATGTCGCCACGAATGGCGACATGGCACGTCTGGAGACGCGCGCCACGTGCCGCGCGCCACGCGGCGGATCAGTCGAAGAGGTCGGCCGCCGTGATTTCCAGGCCCAAGTCGCTAATTTGTAGTGACCCCACGGCCGTCAGGCCGTTGTCGCCGTGGACCGAGAGCTGCCGCTGCCATGGGTCGGCCAGCCAAATGTGGGTCACTCCCCAGGCGCGGTACTCTTCGAACTTCTGAATGATCTCCGTGTGGCGATCCTCCCGCGAAACGATCTCGACGACGACTAACGGGGCATCGGAAGGAACGAGTTCGACAGGCTTTTCAGGGTGGAATAGCGCGACATCGGGGATCCGGATGCGTGCGGGCGCAAGCTGCATACGGAGTTCGGTTCGGCAATGAACGGGGTGTTTCTTCTTTAGCTCGTAGAAGATTTCGACCAACCGGACCTGCACCGCGCTATGCGGGTTCTCTCCCAAGTTTCTCTCCACGATCTCGCCATCGACAAATTCGGCGTCCGGCTCGTAGACCGTGCGCAGATATTCTTCGACCGGCATGAGGGTCTGCGTTGCCACTGGGTTCAGCATAGCAAAAGGCCCGGCCGCGGTTTGAATCGGGCGCTTGGGGCAGTCCCCACTTTTTCAGGGCCTCTTACGCCGCCGGTTCGCTCTGAAACGCCCTGGCCCGGTAGAGGAAGTCGACGATGTTGCCCTCGTGGGGCTGCAGCCAATCGAGTTTCGTGGTGGGAACAGCACCCAGGTTGAGCCGGTCGATGTGCTCACAATCGAGCAGCTCGGCGCGGAATTTGGGGTCTTGGGTAATGCCGCTGCCGACCAGCGTGGAGCCGATCTTCTCCAGCATTTGATCCTGCGGGCACTCGACTACATTGGCGAACGGGAACATGAATTCCTTCTTCGCGATGGGTTGTTCGGGCGACTCGCAGTAGGTAATGGTCGGAAGAAGGTAGTCGCAGTGCTCGCGCTGGATGAGGCGCGAAGAGCCGCGAACCTTGCCCACGAGGTCCTCGTGACCGCCTGCTACGAGGTCGGCGTCAATCGCCCCGGAGACGGCTTCGGCAACGCCGGGAACGGTGAATGCAGCCAGCGCCGCTTGGGGGTCTTCCGGCGGCAACGGTTTCACCGAAGCCAGCCGCTCGGCCAGCGCTTGGGCGATTTCCTGGCCGTGACGCGGCGTCCAGATGGCGCTGCAGTTGATGCAACTGCGTCCGCTGTTGAGGAAGACGCTGGTCTCCATCAGATCCAGGTGATCTTCCCAATTGTCGGCTTCGTCGTCGCCGATGAGAATTTTGCTGTAGCCGGGGCCGTGTACCTGGACTCGATGATTGCCGCCGTGCTGATCGACCGTCGCCTGGCTGCCGAACAGCATGGTCCGCGGACAACTCGCGAGCACCGCGGCGCCAATATCGCCGCCACCCGCATAGATCGCGAAGGCCTTCGCCGGCACGCCGGCCCGGATCATCGCCTGAGCCATGCGGTAGGGCGTCCAGGGCTCCTGCGGGCCGGGCTTGAGCACCAGCCCGATCTGCATGGCGACGACCGGCATCCAAAGCGTGTGCACGCCCGGCGAATTACTGGGCAGCACCATGCCCAGCACGGGGGTGGTCGCCTGGTAGCTGAGCAGCCGCCCGGCGTCGTCGGTTCCATATCCCGAACTGAGGATGTTGAGATCGAGGCCGCGGGTCAGAGCGTCCAGAATGCGGTCCATTTGGCTGAGGACATAGGCGATCTTGTCCATGTTCTTGCGGCACATATGTTCCGGCAGCCCGGTTGTCGAGGACTGCTGGCGGACGAAATCGTCCGGCGTTTGTGTGTCTTCCCCGATAGGGAGATCGGCGCTCATGAATAGCTGTCCGGCTTGCTGCACCATCTTGACCAGCTCGGCGCAGGGAATCTCCCGCAAGGCGTTGCGGGCCGCCTGTGCCTGGCGCATGTCACGGCGGACCATGCCCGCAACGGCCTGGCTGACTTCGGCGATCGGCTCGCCGCTGTCGAAGTGAACGACCTTGTCTTTATCGAGGCTGGTGTAGGGTTCGCCCCATCGGACGAGCGGTACGTGAATCATGGATGCTCCCTTTTCTTAACGCGGCCGACCCGCAACCGAAGACAGCAACACGGACGTGGCGTGAGCGTCCACGCTTGCCGCAAACCGATTCGTCGGTTTGTATCCGCCCCGGGGCGCGGCATCCAGTCTCAGGCAACGGAATGCCCCCCGGGGCCGACGACGCCTCGACGAATCGAGGCGCGGCAAACCTGGAGGTTCACGCCATGTTGCCGCCCCCAGTTGCCGCCCGCGCTCTGACCCGCTTACCCTCCGCCATGAGCTGCCGGCTGCGCCTTCCATGGAGGCGTTGAAGGTAACAGTTTCTCAAACTCGGCGACTCGGGCGTCTTCGTAGTCACCGCCGTACGTCCCGGCGAAGAATCGGTTCAGCGCTTCGTCGTGGAGTCTTTCCCAGGAGTCTTCCTCGTGCCCCGGATTGACGGGGTAGAACATCATGCCCGTCGCCCTGGCTGCTTTCCTATCGCCCGGTGCGTCTCCAATCATCAGCATGCGGCCGGCGGCGTAGCGGTTGTCGCGCGTCATGGCTTGCAGATGTTCGGCTTTCTTGCCCAACTCCTGCCCCGCGATCAGGACGGGATAGTGATCGATCTTGTGCTCGACCCATTCCCGGCGGAGCGCCTCGCCGGGCGTGCCCGAGACAACGGCCAGGTCGGCCGCGGCGATCATCTTGTCCAGGCATTCGCGAACTTTGGGGAAAGGCGGCACGCCTTTGACGATGTCGGCCACGGCGTCGTTGACGGCATGACTCCAGTCGAGGGTACGCATCAAAATGGGATCGCGCGTTTCGTCGACCAGTCTTGTCAGGGAGGCGTTGCTGGGCGGCAACCCTGAACTGATGAAATCGCGCAACGGATCGAGGCCGGGAATGCTGACTTCGCGGCGCATGGCTTCCGGCCAGTCCTGGATCAGATCGAGGCACCTCACCAGCACGGGGAATCGGTTCATCCCGCGATCGACCGAGTAGAGGTTGGCGAACTCCCAAACGCGGCGGGCAAACTTCGACGCAGCCTGAAGATCCCAATGTTTGATGAAAGCCGGCGTGAAGCATTCTTTGTGCTTGATCTCCATCGAGTCAAACACGCAGCCGTCGGAATCAAGGCCGATATAGAAGTCGTGCTTGGGTCGAAAGTTCTCAAGTGAGCTGCTGGTTGCCATGTCGGTTTGCTGCAAGAGGCCCGTACCGGGCAACTTACTAGATCAATCGATTAGGATACCTGACCGGCCGAACGAACTGTAATGATGCCGACTCGGCAAGCTAAGAGCTTGCGCCACGTCGGCTTAGCTCACCCAATCGGCGTGGAAGACGCCTTCGCGGTCGAGGCGTTTATAGGTGTGCGCTCCGAAGTTGTCGCGCAGCGCTTGCAGCAGATTCGCCGGCAGGAACTCGCTGCGGTAGCTGTCGATGTAGGCGAGCGTCGCGCCCAGGCAGGTTGCCGGAACACCGGTTTCGGCCGCGAGCTGAACAACCTTTCGCAAGTCGGCCTGATTGGCGTTCGCCATGCCGCTGAAACTCGCGTCGAGCAGCAGGTTGTCCAGATCGGGATTTGCCTGGAAGGCCTTCTTGATCGGGTCGAGCAGCTTCGAGCGGATAATGCAGCCGCCCTTCCAAATGCGCGCCACTTCGGCGAGGTTGACTTTGTAGCTAAACTCCCTGGAGGCCTCCCGGATCAAGGCCATTCCCTGCGCGTAACAAGCGACCGTTGCCAGATAAAAGGCGTTGTACATCGCCGCAATCAGCTCGTCACGGCCACCGGAGTATTTTGCATCCGGGCCGCTGAGAATTTTCGCGGCTTCGACTCTGTTCGGCTTGAGTCCGGAAAGTATCCGCGCGGTAACAGCCATGCTTAGACTGGGGATCGGCACTCCCAGGTCAAGGGCCGACTGAGCCGTCCATTTGCCGGTCCCTTTTTGCCCGGCCGTATCGAGTATGACTTCGACCAGCGGCTGATCCGTCAGATCGTCCTGCTTCGCCAAGCAATCCGCCGCGATTTCGACCAGGTAGCCGCTGATATCCGATTCGGTCCATTTTGCGAAAACCTCTTGGATTTCCGCCGTGCCCATACCTGCTGATTTCCGGAAAATATCGTAAATCTCGCAGATGATCTGCATGATGCCGTACTCGATGCCGTTGTGAACCATCTTCACGTAGTGGCCGGCCGAGCCCTCGCCGACGTAAGTGACGCAGGGACCGTCGTCGGTCTTGGCGGCGATCTTGTTCAGCACGGCCTCGATCTTGGCGTAGGCTTCCTTGTCCCCGCCGGGCATGATGCTCGGTCCCCAAAGCGCCCCTTGCTCGCCGCCGCTGATACCGCAACCGATGTAGTGGATTCCTGTTCCCGATAGTTCTTGTTGGCGCCGATTGGTATCGGGGAAGTGCGAGTTTCCGCCGTCGATGATGACGTCACCCGGATCGAGCAGCTTGCGGAGTTCAGCGATCACGGCGTCGGTCCCGCGGCCGGCCGTGACCATGAGCAGCACGCGCCGGGGCGTTTCGAGCAAGGCGGCCATTTCCTGGATCGACTGCGTGACTCGCACGTTCTTGCCCGCGGCGGCCTTGCGCATGTGGTCGGCGTTTTCCGTCCCGCGGTTGTAGGCGATAACGGGAAATCCATTGCGTTCGATATTGAGGGCTACCATGCGTCCCATCACGCCCAAACCGGCAACCGCAAATTGACCTTTTGACATTTAAAATATCCTTTCCTGCTTCTCTTGTGTGAATGGCTTCGCTCAATCCCTGGCGGGCCGCCGAAGCGCCTGGCGCATTCGCTCACCGCTTGCGGCTCGCCGCGCGGTAACACTCAGCGCTTGCGGCAAGGCCGCCGGGGAGCGGCCCGTCGTTTCAGAAGCTTTGTCGGGAAACTCGCTGGATCAGGGAGAGGCCGGGATCTTTTATGACCGAACCAACACTCATTGTACAGACCGGAAAGTGAATCGCAGCGTGTCTCGCGGCCGTCTAGCGAACTCTTTCGAAACGGCCGTCGGGCAGCAACCGGTAGGTCCTGTCCCGCCACTGGATTTGGTTTCCGAAGAATCCCGCGATCCAAATCAAGAAACCCAGAATGTCCTGGATGGGGACCAGCCACCACCTGGTTCGGGTGAGGGGATCGTGAAGAACGTGGCCGGCAACCGCCCAAGCCGCCGCCGCGCGAAAAAGCGCCGTGATGATCACCAAAAGGGCCGCCCAATCCGGCAGGGCCAGAGACGCCCCAATCCCCAGAGCCAGCGGGTAGGTGAATAGCTGTCCGGCGTAACCGCTGGGGCGCGATCGTCTCGTGCTGCGCGCCCATCTCAGGCGGTGCCGAAAGTTTTGACCGAATCCGTGACTTCCGATATGGTGCTCGATGACATAAGAAGACAAGTCAACCCCGTAGCCACTTTGAGCAGCGATCTTCCCGAGCACGAAATCTTCCGCGAGATACTCTCTGAACCGGCCAAAACCGCCCAGGGCGTCAATCAAACTCTTGCGCGCGGCGATGGCCGGCCCCACCGCGAACTTCACGCCTTCGACCAGCCGCGCCACGAGCAAGCCGCTCAGGAACTCTGTGTTGAGGCCCACCGCCTCGAGCGTCGACCAGGGACTGGGACCCGGCACGGCGCGGTAGGGGCAGGTGAGAAGGTCGACCTTGCCGCTGTCGAACTCCGCCGCCAAAGTCGCCAGCATATCGGGCGTAACGCGTATATCGCTGTCGCTCATCACCAGCAAGTCGTATTGCGCCGCGGCGATCATCTGAACCAAGCTGAAGACTTTGGCGTTGGCATAGGGAGGCTCTCCTGTCACCAAGACGCGACACGGCTGGGCTGGGAACTCATGTCGAAGCTTCTCGACGACTTTCAGCGCGGGATCAGCAGCTTCCCGCACCGCAAAAAGAATCTCGAAGGCGGAGTAGCGCTGGGTAAAAAAACTCCGCAGGTTGGTCTCGAGGGCATCCTCCGCTCCGGAGAGAGGTTTGAATACGCTGATGGGCGGGCCGTTTTCCAGCGGCTCAGGCCGTACCGCCCGATAGCGCAGCGCCGCCACTACCGTCAGAATGCAGTAAACCCAGGAACCGAACAATAGAAGCAACAGAACAGTCTGCAGGACGAACACAGGGGACCTTCATTCAAACTGAGATTCGAGCCTACCAGAATTGCTGATATTCGCAGAATATAGCCGGAGCGGGCGCAGCACGCTGCGCCCCTACACCGTATTTCGCGAGCATCAGTAGGCCGGGAGCTAGCTGGCCGCAATCGGCGAACGTTTTTTGTGCCAATCCGTCGCCTGCTCGTAGCCGTGACCGACTTCGAGCAACGCGGCCTCGTCGAACAAACCTCCGATCAATTGCAGGCCGATGGGAAGGCCTTGCGAGCTGATTCCGCAAGGAACGGAAAGCAGTGGCAGCCCCGTCATGTTGAGGGCTCGCACCAGGCGGGTAGTGGCCAGCCGGACGTTCTCGTCGCGGCCGCCAACGCGGATTGTGTTCTGGCCGATCTTGGCGGCGGTGATGGGAAGGGCCGGAGCCGCAATGACATCGACCTCGGTCAGCAACTTGTTGAACGCATCATTGAACGCCCGCCGCCGCCGCTGAGCGTCAAGATAGTCCGTGGCAAGAACGAAGCAACCTTGGTCGAGCAGGGCGCGAACATCGTCTCCGAAATCCTCGCGGCGCTCGCGCAGCCGCCGATGGTGCACCGAAGACGCTTCAGCCAGCAGAATCAGCCGTCCGATAGAGTTGAACTCCTCGATGTCGGGCACCTCGATTTCCACCAAGGTCGCGCCCAGCTCCTCCATAACTTGCAGCGCTTTACGAACGGCCGCTTCGACATCAGCGTCCAGATGCTCGAAGTAGTAGTTCCTTGGAACTCCAATCTTGCGGCCGTCGAGGCGTGGTTCAGGAGACAGAACCGGCGCGCGGTCAGGCCGGCCGGCGCTGGAGGGGTCGCGCGAATCAAAGCCTGCTATGGCCTGGTAGACCCAAGCCGTATCTTGAACCGTCAGGCCGAATGGGCCGGCGTGGTCGAGAGTGTGCCCGAGAGGGTAAACTCCGTGCCGGCTGACGCGTCCGAAAGTTGCTTTGAGGCCGGCCAATCCGCACAACGACGCAGGGATGCGAATCGATCCGCCTGTGTCGGACCCAAGCGAAAACAGACACTGCCCCGAGGCCAGCGCGGACGCCGAGCCGCCGCTCGACCCGCCCGGAATGCGGTCCGTGTCCCAGGGATTGCGGATCGGCCCGTAGTGCGGGTTGGTGCTCGTAATTCCGTAGGCGCATTCGTGCAAGCCGGCCTTGCCCACGAGCACGGCGCCCGCGCCGTTGAGCTTCTCGATGATCGTGGCATCGAAATCAGGCACGAAATCGGCCAGGAACTTGGTTCCCACCGTTGTGCGAATGCCCTTCGTGTAAAACAGGTCCTTCGCCGCGTAAGGGATGCCATGCAAAGGGCCGCGATAGTTGCCCGACCGAATTTCCGCTTCCGCCCGGTGAGCCTGATCGAGAGCATGATCGGCCGTTACGGTGATGTAGGCATTCAAGACCGGCTGTAGCTTGGCGATGCGATCCAGGGTTTGCCGGGTCAGCTCAACGGGCGAGATCTCTCCGCTCTGGATAAGTTTGGAAGTTTCTTGAATGGTCAAGTTGTGCTCTCTAGGTTTGCTGCTCCCCAGCCAACGGATTGTCGCGCCCTGGGCTCTTCGAAATGCAGCTCCAAAGCTTCACGCAAGTTTCTGATTGCCTCTTGTTGGGATTGGCCTTGACTGGCCACATCCACTTCGAGGCATTGAGCGACGTACCACGAGCCTTCGCGGCAAATGCTGGCTGTGAATTTGCGTTTCATCTGATGCGGCTTCCCGCCTTAAGTTTCTAGAATCTCATCTTGAACGGCCTCCGCGCGCCAGCCCCTACTTCCTCCGCGGACGAAAATCCGCGGCCGGCTCAATCGTGCTCAGGTCGCGGTCCAGCGCGGGCCGTACGTTTTCATAGAGTGACTCGAGTATGGCGGCGGCCCTTTCCAGTTCAGCCTCCGGAATGTTGAGCTGCATGGCCTCGGCCATTTGTTTCCACATCGTATGTTCTCCACTGTTTCCCAAATGGGAAGCCTAACAGTTTACAGTGTTGTAGATGTGCGTTCCCAAGATTGCGCTGATCCCCCTGTCCGCCAGCGCGGCAAACTGGACGATGGCGAACGGAGAGTGATTCATGTCTGAAACCATGGCGCAACTGTTCCGGCACACGGTTGCCTACGACAAGACCGATACGATCCTTGCCAAGATGGACGGCGCATACGGCCCCATCTCTTCTCAGGAACTCTACCGCCGTGTCGCTCGCTTGCAAGCCGAGTTGAAGAAGGCCGGCATCGGCAAAGGCGACCGATGCGCGCTGCTGTCGGAAAACCGCTGGGAGTGGGCGGTGGCCGACTTCGCCATGATGACGGCGGGAATTGTCAGCGTTCCGCTCTATCCGACCCTGACACCCGATCAGGTCCGCTACCTGCTCGGGCACTCCGAAGCCAAAGTAGTGATGGTCTCCACGCTTGATCAGCTCGAAAAAATACAAGCCGCCTGGGAGCGCCTTCCGAAACTGGAAGGTGTGATCGTTTTCGACGCTTACGCCGGCGACGACGAGCGCATAATTTCAATTGAAAGGCTGATCGGAGAAAACGCACTGAGCGAGGAAGAGAGGCAAGGCTTCGAGGCTTCCATCAGCGCCGTTCAGCCCCAAGACTTGGCCAGCATCATCTATACCTCCGGGACGACCGGGGTTCCCAAGGGGGTGATGCTCTCCCACGGAAATTTCGCGACCAATGTGAGGGACAGCGGGTTCGATTTGCGTGAAGACGACGTGTGCCTCTCCTTCTTGCCGCTCAGTCATGTTGCGGAGCGAACCTCCGACTACATTTTCTTCCACAACGGATCGACCATCGCATACGCGGAATCCATCGACAAGGTGCCCCAGAACATGCTCGAAGTGCGGCCCACGGTTGCGCTCGGGGTTCCCCGATTCTTTGAGAAGGTTCATGGCCGCGTGATCGAAAAGGTAGGCTCCGCGCCGCCGCTGCGTCAAAAACTATTTCACTGGGCGGTTAAGGTGGGCAAGCAGACGAACCCTTACCGCTTGGAGGGACGGCCGCTGCCGATCGGGCTGCGGGCGCGCCACGCTCTCGCGGACCGGCTCGTATTTTCGAAACTGCGCACCCGGCTCGGCGGCAGGTTGCGCTATTTCGTCTCCGGCGCCGCGCCGCTTGCCAAGCACCTGGCGGAGTTTTTCCATGCCGTGGGAATTCCGATTTGCGAAGCCTACGGGCTGACGGAAACCTCGCCAATCGTTTCCGCCAACCACCTGGATGACACACGTTTCGGCACCGTTGGAAAGGTTATCAAGAACGTGGAGGTCAAGATTGCCAGCGATGGGGAGATCCTGGTCCGCGGGCCGAACGTCATGCAGGGCTATTACAAGATGGAGAAGCAGACCTCGGAAGCGATCATCAACGGCTGGTTCCATACGGGAGACATTGGTGAGCTGAGCGACGACGGCTATCTGAAGATCACCGACCGTAAGAAAGACTTGTTCAAAACATCCGGCGGCAAATACATCGCTCCGCAGCCCATCGAAAATCAACTGAAGACAAGCGCCTATATTTCGACGGCCGTGGTGGTGGCCGAGGCTCGCAAGTTTCCAAGCGCTCTCATCATTCCCAACTTCGAGAAACTGCGCCAGTACGCGGCGGCGAACGAGCTAGACTGCCCCAGCGACAAGGAATTATGCCGGCACAAGAAGATCACTGAGTTGCTGGAGCGAGAAGTGCAAGACGCCTGCAAAGACATGCCCCGCTACGAACAAGTCAAGAAGATCGCGGTCCTCGACCAGGAGTTTTCCATCGAAAAGGGAGAGATCACCCCGACCATGAAAGTGCGCCGCCGCGAAGTGGAAAAACTCTACGCGAAACAGATTGAAAAGATCTACAGCGAGCCGCGGACGTGAGCCGCGCGCGTAAGCAAGCGGTTGCCTCAAACGAATCAATCGTCCGCGGGGGAGCCCGCTTGCTCACGCCCTGAGGTTCGCGGCGCGGATTGATCCGCTCGAAATAACCGCTTGCTTACGCGCGCGGCTCACGGTGTGCTGTTTGAACTAACCGAGCCGTTTCCAGACAAGCCGCGGCGAGAACCGCGGGTGAAGCGAAGCGATCACACCGAGCTACCCAAGGGGCGGAACGGCGCTCGTCCTGCTTCAGGCGAAGAGTATCGATGGCCCCGAAAACCGTCTCGCCCAACTGGCAGGCTGGACATCAGCGACGGATTCACGGGCTACGAAATGCATAGTAGAGTTCCCCCTAGGTTTCTGGGCGAAAGCACCAGTAACTTGCCTGTTACCCGCGGCTCTCGCCGCGGCTTCCGGCGCCCGTGAGCAAACGGCCTTACATCACGTCAGGAGCCGGAATTCCCATTGTAGCTGACACCCTTTCCAGCTCTTCGAGAAAGAAGGTTGTCATCCACAACAAGAACGCCTTACGCTCCGGGTCGGATTCATTCAAGATGTGGTGACGATGGTAGAAGTTATTGAAGGCTTGGGCAAGCTGAAAACCGAACTTTGCCAGTTGCGCCGGTTCCCCGGCCGCTGCCGCTTTCCCGGTGGCTGATTCCCGCCGCGACGCCTCCAGCAGCAGTTGCCAGAAATCTTCGTTCGCCAACTGACGGTCGAAGACTTCCCGGTTCAGCACTTGGCCGAAGTCAGGCAACTCTTCGCCCCGTTCGCCAAGCTTGCGAAGAATATTGCGGGCGCGAACCGCCGCATATTGGATGTAGGGGCCCGTTTCTCCCTCAAAACTCAGCGCCTCCTGGAAATCGAAGGCGATCACCGAGGTTCGCGTGAACCGCAGCATGAAGTAACGCAACGCGCCAACGGCAATCTTGGTGGCGATTTCGGTTTGCTCCGCCTCGCTTGCATCTTCGTGGCGGCTTTGCACCTCATGGAGAGCATTCTTGATCAGCAAGTCGATCAAGTCGTCTGCCTTGACACCCAAGCCCTTGCGGCCTGAAACTTCGACGTAGGGTTTCCGGCGGTCCTCTTCCGAGAGTTTGATGCCCAACTCCGCGCAGCAACGAGGCGAAAGAGCCACCATTTCGTAGGAGAAATGAATCGAGTCGTCAGCTTGCCGCTCAAACCCAAGCGACCGCAAGCCAGCCCGAACCACATCCTGCAAGTAAGACTGGCGGACATCGATGACGTTGTAAACGCGCCGTCCTTTGCCGAATTGCGGCGGCTCGCCGCCACCGGGCGTGACGCTGGAAGCCCACAGGATTCGTCCGCCGGGCTCGGTTCGGAATGGGGTGTAGTGGAAGTCTTTTTCGAGCAGCCCGAATTTCCAAAGCTGGTAGGCGATGTCCTTGCCGACGTAGGTTACGGTGCCGTTGGAGCGGACGATTACCTTGGACTCATCGGCGTCTGATTTGGCTTCACTCCCGCTTGGTTTTGCGCTTCCCTCGTCAATTGCGTTCAGGCGGCGATCAACCGCTCCCTTACGGTCGCGGCTCCGATTCGGCCGATCCGCGCTCGGCCGCTGCCCTAATCCCTTGCGGTCGGGGCTCTGATTGGGCTGACTTGCACTGGCCGCGGCTGTATTGAAAAGCTCGGCGGGCATGACCCAGCAGCCCTTGTTCTTTCCCTCGGTCTCGAAATGGATCGCTTTGCGCTCCTTGAGAAGCTCGAAAGCGGACGCCCAAAACTTCAGATGCAGGATCTCGCTCTCTCGCGGCAACAGGTCATAGCGAACCCCGATTCGCGCCATCGTGTCCAAGTGCCTACGCACGATCGCATCGGAGACGATGCGTCCCAACTCGGCCAAGGCCCCCTCGCCGCTTTCGATGGCATGAAGCGTTTCAGCGCGCCAGGGCTGTGATGAGGGGTCTTCTTCGTAAAGCCGCGAAACCCGCGCGTAGAGGTCCCAGCAATAGTAGTCGAACTTGACCTCCGGGTCATCGATCAGCGCCTGGACGTCGGTGGCGCTCTTCTTCTCGAGGAAGTGAAACGCCGCCACGACGTCGGCCACCTGCACCCCGGTATTGTCGATGTAGTTCTGAACTTCGACCTCGTGCCCCAGCTCTCGCAGCATTCGGACCAGCGTGTCCCCGAGAACCGCGTTGCGCAGGTGTCCGATGTGCGCCGCCTTGTTGGGGTTGATGTTCGTGTGCTCGACGATCATCTTGCCCCCGGACGCGGCTTTGGCTTGTCCCACGGCGTCTTTCAGCGCACCCGCGTAGGCCCCCCGGTCAAAGCGCAGATTGACGTAGCCGGCCCCGGCCGGCTCGATCGCCGGCACGCCGGGGATGGGTTCCAGCTCGTCAACAATTTCTTCAATGATCTTGCGCGGAGGGCGCTTGAGCAGCTTGGCCAAAGCAAAGCCAACCGGCAAGGCGAACTCGCCGAACTCCGGCCGCGGCGGCTGTTCGACGACGATTTCGAGCTCGACCGAGTAACGTTTCTGAATGTGAGCGCCGACCGCCGCACGGACGCGTTTTTCCAAAGCTAAAAGCAACGGGGAACCTCAGCGTGGCGAAGTGAACAGGGCCGCCGATAGCACGCAGCGGCCTGATGGAGCCCTAGTTCGCGAGTTTAACATAGCACCGCTCGTGGAACGGCCGCGAGTCGGCCCTCGGATGGTGCGTTCAGGCGCCCGCGTGGTTACTATCGCGCCCCAGGGCTGTTCGCTTCTCTGAAATCTGCCCCGCTGACATCCGTCGGCAGCCGGGATCAGAAAGATTCCACCAACGAGCGCCGGCGGAGACAATGTTAAGCTGACAGCAACCTTGAAGGTCCCCTATCGTTCAAGGTGATTCCTAAGACCACAAGGTAAGAAGCTGGACTCATGCGACATCGCGTCATCCCTCTCATATTGCGCTTAGCGCCCGGAATTATCGCGGTTTTCGCGATACCCGCGGCTGGGCCTCCCGATTCCGAGCTTGAGCGCCAGTTCACGCAAACCGTGCGCCCTTTCGTTAGCCGGTATTGCATCGGATGCCATAGCGGCGATAAGCCAGCCGCTCAGTTCGATATCGAGGCTTACTCGACAATGGAGACGGTGGTCCGAGACCACGCTCATTGGGCACTTGTTCTCGACAAGCTGTCGGGCGAAGAGATGCCGCCGAAGGCGGTGCCGCAGCCCCCTCCGAAGAGCCGCCGGCAGGTAGTCGACTGGATTGAGGCGCTGCGTACGGACGTGGCGCGGAGGAACGCGGGCGATCCGGGTCCGGTGCTGCTGCACCGCCTGAGCAACGCCGAATACAACTACACGATCCGCGACCTCACCGGCGTGGATATCCGCCCCACGCGAGAGTTTCCCGTCGATCCCGCCAATCCAGCCGGTTTCGATAACTCCGGCGAGTCCCTATCCATGTCGCCCGCCCTGCT
Source organism: Bryobacterales bacterium (assembly GCA_965226185.1). GTDB lineage: Bacteria > Acidobacteriota > Terriglobia > Bryobacterales > UBA6623 > CBDCYS01. The sequence continues at coordinate 136,902 of CBDDCT010000006.1, read as the reverse complement.
CAATAAGTATCTGCAGGCCGCGCGCGAGGTGGGCGATCACATGGTGCTCACGCCGGACGGGTTCGGGTTCGCGTCGCATCCGATGCTCGTCGTGACGGATCGAGAGAAGTACGCGATCCAGCGGATCGTGGACTTCTACGGCCGCCAGCCTACCGACTATGGCGATTACTTTCAGGCCGCGTGGCGTTTCAAGCACCGGGCCGCCCTCGGAATGCCGCGCGTGACGCTGGCCGCTGTCGCCCGGGACGCAAACTTAAGCTCGGGATATTTGCCGATCGTATGGAAGCTCCTCGAAGGATCAGAAGCGGAAGTTGGCCCGATCGCCAAACTCCGGACCATGTGGCGCTCCCTTCCGGCGCCGAGCGAACAGTTGAGGGAAGGGCCCCGCGGGATATGCGTCGCCATGCGCGATTTCGTGGTGAAAGTCCGGAAGCAAACGGCAATGCAGTTCGCATCCCCGGGGGTGGAAGGACTAACCGCCACATCGCAACCGCTGATGAATTGGAAGCTCCGGCAGTTCGCCTCGCACCGCCGGGATTTTGACCGCGGGGCGCTGCGGATGGCAAGCGACCTGCCTCTGGCGGAGCCCGAAATTCCGGAACTCAAGGGACTCGGGCTCGGACGAAAAGCGGAGACGAGGGCAAAAGCGCTGGCGTTGGAGGCGCGATCCGGCGATCGGGATCTCGTGGTTCCGGACGGCGAGCGTGATCGCTATGAGGCCGCCTTCGCGTGGTTCAGCTCCGTCTTCCCCGACGCATTCTATATTCCCGAGCGCGGACGCTTTTACCCCGACGATTCCGAAGACAAGGGACGTCTTCTGAGCGCGGGCTTTCACAACGTGATGGGGTATGTCCGCGACGACACCCCGCTGATGGAACTGATCCTGGACGACCACGGAAAACAGGAGCTGGACCGGCTCTGGGATGAGTTCGACTTCATTGCCGATTTCACGCTGCGGACCTGGGTTCAATATTTCTTCAACCAGAGCGGCGAAATTTAAGGGAAGGGCCGCGAGTCGGGCAGCGTGCGGCCCTCGGATGAGGAAGTTAGCTCCTCGGCAATCATTTTCGGGCTGCGGGACACCTACCTTGCCAAGGCCCAAGCCGAACAGGCAAACGATCCCGTCGCCTTCGAGGCGATCCGCGATCATTTCCAGCGAGTCAACAACACGCTCCGCTCGGTGGAGCGAATGCGCGCCGAAGCGGAGCCCCGTCACCTGGACGCCCTGCTCGAATTCGCGGAGCACGCCTATCGCCGGCCGCTCTCGAAGGCGGAGGGCAAAGACCTGTTGGCGTACTACCATACGCTGCGAGAGCAGAGTGGGTTGACGCATGAAGAAGCCATCCGCGACTCGGTAGTCAGCGTGCTGATGTCGCCTGACTTCTGCTACCGCATGGATCTGCTGGACGCCGGCGTGGAGCCTAGCCCTGTTGGCGGGGCCAGGTCCGCCGCCAGCCCTTCAAGCTCCGCCGCCGGACGTCCGCTTTCTCCCTATGCTCTCGCCAGCAGACTCAGTTATTTCCTTTGGTCCAGCATGCCCGACGAGGAATTGCTGGCTCACGCCGCGTCCGGCGATTTGCGGGAGAAGGAGGTCCTGCTCGAGCAGACCCGGCGGATGTTGAAGGATGAACGCGCGCGCGAGCTGGCGACGGAATTCGGCGGCAACTGGCTCGACTTCCGCCGTTTCGAGCAGCACAACGGTGTCGATCGCGAGAGGTTCCCCAGCTTTAACGACGAACTGCGCCAGTCGATGTTCGAGGAACCCATCCGGTTTGTCGAGGACGTCATCCAAAATAACCGCTCCGTGCTGGACCTTCTTTATGGCGACTACACATTCGTGAATGCAGCCCTCGCCCGGCACTACGGCATGCCAGAAATCACGGGCGGCGAGCACAACTGGGTTCGCATGGACGACGCCGGCCGTTACGGGCGCGACGGCCTGTTGCCGATGTCCGTTTTCATGACGCAAAACTCTCCCGGCCTGCGAACCAGCCCGGTGAAGCGCGGATACTGGATCGTGCGCCGCGTACTCGGCGAGACGATCCCGCCGCCGCCCGCCGTCGTGCCGGAGTTGCCGGAGGACGAAGCAAAGTCGGACCTGCCGTTGCGAGACATGCTGGCCAGCCATCGGGCAAACGCGGTCTGCGCTTCTTGTCACGCACGCTTTGACTCCTTCGGCCTGGCGTTTGAAGCTTACGGGCCGGTCGGCGAGAGGCGAAGCGATGACCTCGCCGGAAGACCGGTCGATACCGCGGCGGTTTTCCCCGACGGCAGCGAGGGCAGTGGGGTCGAAGGCGTGATAGACTACATCCGCGAGCATCGCCAGGACGACTACCTGGAGAATCTTAGCCGCAAGATGCTGGCCTACGCCCTAAGCCGGTCTCTGCTGCTCTCCGATGAACCCGTCATCGAGCGCATGAAAGCCGGGCTGGCCGTGAATGGTTATCGATTCGGTTCGCTCGTGGAGACAGTTGTCACGAGCCCTCAGTTCCTGAACAGACGAAGCCCCGACCCTATCGGAAAACCCGATTCCCAGCGAAAGGAAGGTGAATAAGATGCCCCAGCCACACAACTCCTCCACTCGCATTTCCCGCCGCGCGGTTCTTCGCGGCGCTGGAGTCACCATCGCCCTGCCCTGGCTCGAGTCCCTTCCCGCTTTCGGCGATACCACATCACCGGCTGCTTTCCCGAAGCGCTTCGGCGTGCTTTTCATGGGCAACGGCATCAATGAAAACCATTGGAGCGCCGAAGGCTCCGGCGCCCAGATGAAGCTCAGCAAGACCCTGGCCGTACTGGAGCCGTTGAAGCACAAGATCAACGTGATCGACGGACTCTTCAACAAGGCGGCCACCGGTCAGGGCATTCACCCCGCGCAGACGGGAAGCCTTCTCTCCGGCGCGCAAATTCAAAAAGGCGCCATCATCCGGTCGGGTGTCTCGGTGGATCAAATGATCGCCAGCCGGATCGGTCAGGACACGCCGCAATCTAGCATCGTTCTCGCTTGCGAGCAGCCGATGACCGGCTACCACGAGACGAATTTTTCGATGGCGTACAGCTCGCACATCTCCTGGCGGACCGCGGATTCGCCGGTCCCGGTGGAAGTCTACCCGTCGCTGGCGTTCGACAACCTGTTTGAGAATCGCGGCAGCCTTCGGAACATCAGCATTCTCGACCGGGCGAAGGACCGCGCCGAGGCTCTCAGCCGGAAAATCAGCTCGAGCGACAGAGCCAAGCTGGATGAATACCTCACCAGCGTGCGCGAGGTGGAGAAACGTGTCGAGGGCCTGCGAAAGAGCAAAGACCAGGCGAAGGGGAAGGCACGCAGCCAGCCGACCTCGACAATGGAACGCCCGCCGAGCGGCTTGCCGGAAGACCTGCGGGATCACACTCGTCTGATGTGCGACATCATCGCCATCGCTTTCCAAACCGACAGGACTCGCGTCGCCTCACTGCTTTTGGCCCGCGACCTTTCGGCGCTCTACTACCCCTTCCTCGAGGTCAAAAGAGGACACCATTCAGCGTCGCACCGTAATGATTCGCCCGAGTATGAACGCATCTCCCGCTTCCATCTGAGCCAGTTCGCCTACCTCGCCGAAAAGCTCGACGGCATGCCGGAAGGCGAAGGTACGGTGCTGGACCATTCGTGCCTGATGTTTCTCTCCAACCTGTGGATCGGGCGCCTGCACGACAACACCAGATTGCCGCTGGTGCTCGCCGGAGGCCTGGGAGGCGCACTCGAAACCGGACGCACCCTGAATTACCTGGAGTCCAGCGAAGAAAACCGGAAGATGTGCAGCTTGTACCTGTCGATCATGGATCGCATGGGGGTCCAGCTCGAGCGCTTCGGGGACGCCGACAACCGCCTCGAACGCTTGTAGTTTAAGACTTCCGAATTGCGGCGGCTCGCCGCCGCCGGCCGTTACGCTGGAAGCCCACAGGGTCCCTCCGTCGGGCTTAGGCGATGATGTCGGTCACCACGTTGCCCGCGATATCGGTCAGCCGAAAATCGCGGCCGCTGTGGCGGTACGTTAGCTTGGTGTGATCAAAGCCCAACTGCTGCAGGACGGTCGCCTGTAAGTCATGGGGGTGGACCCGTTTTTCCGCCGCCTTGAAACCGAACTCGTCGCTCGCCCCGTAACGCATCCCGCCCTTGAAACCGCCACCGGCCAGCAGAGTCGAGAATCCGTGGCTGTTGTGGTCGCGGCCGTTCTGAACCTTGATCCGTCCGCTGACCTCGACCGTCGGGGTGCGTCCGAACTCGCCGCCAATGATGACGATGGTTTCGTCCAGCAGTCCGCTCACCTTGAGGTCTTCCAGCAAAGCCGCCATGGGTGCGTCGGAATCCCCGGCCAACTGGCGCATGCGAAGGATGTCCTCATGCGTGTCCCACGGCTGGCTGTTGCCGTAGTAGACCTGCACGACTCGCACGCCTCGCTCCACCAGCCGCCGCGCCAGCAGACACCCCAGCGCGAAATCTCCTTCGCCATAACGCTCGCGGGTGGCGACGGTCTCCTTGCTGACGTCAAAAGCATCGAGCGCTTCGAGCTGCATGCGATAAGCGACTTCCATCGAATGGATCGCGGACTCGAGCCGTGGCGCGGACCCTTCGCGCTCCAGGTGCAGACGATTCAGCTTCTCGAGCAGCGAAAACTGGCGGCGCTGCTCGGGTTCTTTCAGGCGAGGATTGCGAACATTGGGAACCAGGTCTTCCGGCTTGCGCAGATCGTTCTTGATATAGGTCCCCTGGTAGGCGCCCGGCAAGAAGGCCGACGACCAGAGCTGTGGCCCAATCACCGGTACCCCCGGACACAACACCACGTATCCGGGAAGGTTCTGATTTTCCGTGCCCAGGCCATAGGTCACCCAGGACCCCATGGAAGGAGTCCCCGGGATGCGCTGTCCGCAATTGAGCATCAGCAGCGACGGTTCGTGAAACGGCAAGTCGGTATGCATCGAGTTGATAACGCAAATGTCATCGACTCGCTCGCCGAGCTTCGAAAAAATTTCGCTGATCTCGACGCCGCTTTCACCGAACTTCTTGAACTCGAAAGGCGACTGCATCAAAGTGCCGGTCTTGCGTTCGGTCTTGAGGTTGCCGCCGGGATAGGGTTTGCCGTGATACTTGGCCAATGCCGGCTTGTAGTCGAAACTGTCGACATGGGAAGGCCCGCCATTCAGGAACAGGTGAATGACATGCTTGGCCTTTGCGGGGAAATGTGGCTGGCGGGGAGCCAGCGGACTAGAGCTTGGCCGGCTACCCGCCAACAGTGGCGTGAGCCCCACCATGCCAAGGCCCGTCCCCATGGTCCGCAGCAGGTCGCGGCGGCTGATCGCTAGCTGATGTCGAGGCATCGGTTTCTCTCTCAGTTCACATGCAAGAATTCCGCCGAGCTCAAAAGCGCCTGGGCATAGTGCGGCCACGAGTCCGGCTCGGCCTCCACGAACTCACGTCCCAGCCGCATCTCCTCGCCGCTCGGCTCGCGGCCGAAGACCACCCGGTAAGCACGCCGGATTCGGGCCCTGTCATCATCACCGGCCTCTTTACGCAAACGCCCGGCCAGCCCATCGGCCGCTTCCATCACTAATTCGCTGTTGAGGAAAAACAACCCCTGCAATGGCGTACTCGTCAGAATCCGTTGCGGGCTCGTCACGGTCGGATTCGGAAAGTCAAACAATCCCAGCATCGTGTCCAATCGCCGCCGGCTGACATAGCCGTAGACCGTCCGGCGGAGGTTGGCGTCGTCCACAAGATCCGCCGCTTTGCCGCCTACGCTGGGATCGAGCCGCCCCGCGACAAACAAAAGGGAGTCGCGCATGGACTCCACATCGAGCCGCCGCCGGTTGGCGCGCCACAGCAGCCGGTTCTCCGGGTCGGCCTCTTCGTTCTTAGCGACCGAAGTAGCTGCTAGCGCGTACGTCGAAGTCAGCATGATCTCTCGGTGCAGCGCTTTGATCGACCAGTCCAGCTCGACAAAACGCGCCGCCAGAAAGTCGAGCAGCTCGGGATGGCTCGGCCGCTCGCCCATTTGCCCGAAGTTGCTCGGCGTGCGGACCAGCGCCTGCCCGAAATGGTTCAACCAGATGCGGTTGACCATCACACGAGCCGTCAGCGGGTTGCCGGGATTCGCAATTGCCTCGGCCAGCTCCAGCCGTCCGCTGCCTTTCGTGAAAGGCTCGGACTCTCCATCCGACAGCACGGACAAGAACCGGCGCGGAACCTCGTCTCCCAGGTTGGCCTTGTTGCCGCGAATGTGCACGTGCTCGTTCTTCGGCTCGTCAACATCCGAGACCACGTGAAAGAAGGGATACTTTTCGGGCATCATCTCGCGCAACGCTTCCAACCGCGCGCGTTTCGCGTGAACGTGGTCCCGCCAAACACCGTCGAGAAAGCGGTCGATCTTTCGGCCGCTGTAATAAAGGATGCCGCTTTCGAACTTCGCGGGCATCTTGAAGCTTTGGTTCGACGCAAGGTCCCGCCAAAGAAAATAACGGTCACGTTCGAGCGACAGCATTTCGATTTGGCTCAGCTTGCGGGGCGCTTTGTTTTCTCCCAGGCGGACCCTGTTTTTTTCGTCAAGTTCCTTCTTCTCCGCGACGACCTCCAGAACCAGTTTTTCCATCGAATCAGCCAAAGCGGCTACTTGCTTCGGCGTGTGGTCTCGGGCCAGCAGCGCGTCCCATTCGTCGAAAAGGGGATGCTGACGGGGTGCGGCGCCCAGGTATCGCGCCCAGCCCTCGAGCGTTTCCTGATCGAGCGATTGGGAGCGCGCGACTTTCTCCGCCTCGCGTTTCAGAGGCCCGGCCACCTGCCAGGCCGCCATGACGTATGCGGAAGTTTGCGACGCCAGCACATCCACAAGCTGCGCGCTTTGAATACCGAGGAACTTCTCGAAAGCTTCCTCTTCCTTCTCTACCTTTTCTTCCTGCCGCTTGTAATCTTCCACGATCCCTGCCGGGGCGAGCGGATATTCATCCAGTTCCGTGCTCTTGAAGATCCCCAGCAGCGCGTAGTAGTCCTCGGTCGGGATGGGATCAAACTTGTGGTCGTGACAGCGGGCGCATCCGACCGTGAGCGCCAGAAAGCCCCGCGCGGTCGCATCGACGCGGTCGTCCTGGCCCTGAAGAAGAGAGCTCAGCCCGTAGAAGCCGAGTCCGCCGGCCAGCCGCTCCGTCTCCACGCCGCCGCCCGCCTTGCCCGCGATCAGGTCCCCCGCAATCTGAGCTTTCACGAACAAGTCGTAGGGCATGTCGTCATTGAAGGCTTGTATGACCCAATCGCGATAGCGGAAGGAATTGGGATAGGGATCCATTTGCGTCGACTGCAGCCGGTCGTCGGAGTAGCGAGCCACGTCGAGCCAATGACGTCCCCAGCGCTCGCCGTAGTGGGGCGACGCCAGCAGGCCGTCCACCACCGCGCCGAAAGCATTCCGTGACTGATCCCCAAGGAAAGCGTCGACCTGTTCGGGCGTCGGCGGCAGACCGATCAGATCGAAGTACGCCCGCCGGATCAAAGTGCGCTTGGCGGCTCTGCTGGCCGGTTGCAAGCCTTTCGCTTCGAGCTTCGCGAGGACGAAGCGGTCGAGCGGAGCCCGTACCCAGGCTTCATCTTGCACGCTTGGCGAGGCGGGTTTCCGGACTGGCCGGAACGCCCAGAAGTTTCTCTGTTCAGGCGTGATGGTCTTCGCGCCGGACTTTCCCGCCGCGGACGAAACAATCGTCTCGGGCCACACGGCGCCGGTTTTGATCCAGCTAGCGAGGTCCTCGATCTCTTGCGGCTGCAGCTTCCCCTCCGGCGGCATTTTCAGTTCCGGGAGCGAATGCGTCACCGCTTGGATCAAAAGACTCCGATCGGGATCACCAGGAACCACCGCCGGCCCGCGTCCCCCGCCGGCGAGCAGAGACTGGCGAGACTCCATCTGGAGCCCGCCCATCTTCGAGGCCGTATGGCAGGCGAAACAGTTGGCTGCCAGCACGGGCCTGACCCGCATCTCGAAAAACTCGTCCGGGCCAGGTGTCTGCGCCCAGCCGGAAGCGACAAAGCAAACGGACACAAGCAGGCCCGCGAACGCATGCCCGGAACATCCGCGGAATAAGAGTTTCTGTGGCAAATTCAGCAACTCGCAGCCACTTGTATTGTATCCAAGCTAGATGCCGTCGGCAAGAAAGAAAGCCCGCGTGGCGCTTGACCGCACCGAGCTCGCCAGCGGCCAGGCGCCCCACCCTGCTCAATTCCGGCTCGCCCAAGTTAGATGGCGCGCCCATTCTTGCGTGCCGCGTCGCCACTCATTCCCGCGACGCCGTTCCCGCGCTAACACGACGGAGCTACAGGACGCAAAGCGTTACGACACCAATGGGCTGTCAGAACCATTGTGAGGAAGATGAGCGCCCGCGCCGACGGCGGCCGCTTTCGCCAGCGCCGGCGGCTCCGGGTTGTCCAGCGCCGGCAGCTCTGAGTCGCCCAGCTCCAGCCGCTCAATTTTCGTAAACCGGCTGCTGATCTTGCGCGCCGATGTGTTGACCAGCTCGACGTCGCGGTGAGCTTGATCGATGTGCTGGGCGAGGTTGTTCATGCGGTCTTGGAAACGCTTGAAGTCGCCACCGAGCTTGTGCAGGTGCTCCTGAATGATGCCGACCTGCTCGCGCGTAGCCGCGTCCTTGAGCATCGCTCCGACCGTCGTCAGAAGCGCAAAGAGAGTGGATGGAGAGGTGATAAATACCCTGGAGCGGTGGGATTGTTCCACCAGTTGCGGGTGATAGTCGTGTATATCCGAGAAGACCGCTTCGGCGGGAACGAACATGATCGCGAACTCGGCCGTCTCCCCCGGCAGGATGTATTTGTCGGCGATGTCCTTGATGTGCGTCGCGACGTTGCCGGCGAACTTTTTTTCCGCGGCGGCGCGGTCGGCCTGGGCCAGATTTGGGTCCGCCTTGAGGCGGTAGTTTTCCAGCGGAAACTTAGAGTCGATCGGCACATTGCCCGTGGGCTCGGGCAGGAACAGCATGCAATCGACGCACTTGCCATTGGAAAGAGTGTACTGCATGCGGTAGTTGGCTTTGGGCAGAACGTTGCTGATCAGCCCCAGAAGCTGCACTTCCCCGAAAGTCCCCCGTGATGTCCGATCGGCCAGCACTTGCTGCAAACTGACAACGCTGGTGGAGAGCTCGGTGATTCGTTTTTGCGCGCCGTCGATGAGTTCGAGCCGCTTCTGCACATCGGCGAACGTGGCTACGGTTTTTTCGAACCCCTCCGAGAGGCGCTTGTCGACTTGGCCGCTGATCTCATAGAGCCGCTTGTCGGTCGACTCGGTCAGCGCGTCCATCCTTTTCCCCAGGTCTTTGGCGTTGCGGTCCAGAGCTTGCGCCAACTGGCGCTCGCTGCGGTCGGTCGAGTTTTGCAAGGTCGTGTGCAGCGTCTTGTAGGTGTCGGAGTGGCGCCGCTCCAACTGCTGCTGCAACTCGCTGAAGCGCCGAAGCTGGGCTTCCTGCAAATCGTGGATGGCTTTCTGGTGATCTTGCTTGGAGTCGGCCAACTGCCGAATCAGTTGCTGCTGGGCGCTGGCCTGTTGCTCTCGCAGGCCCTGATCGAGCCCGCGAACGACGTCTTGCGTCGCGCGGCTGCTTTCGGCAAGTTGCCGTGCCAGCGCGTCGCCGCGCTTGCCTTGCTCTTCCATTCGTGAATAGAGCTTGGCGAGAGCGGTTTCGCTGATCCTCGACCGCGATTGCCAGTAGAAAAGGAGCCCGGCGGCCAAGATCGCGAGACCGAGCAGCGGCGTTAGTTCCATCATGTCTTTCTAACCTTTCGCGCATTTGATCCGCGCCCGCGTACAGCATCCGACCACCCGGAGAACGCCTTGGGCCGCTGAAGCAAGTCGAGAAACGCGGCGGGGGCGACTGGTTTGCTGATGATGTGTCCTTGAATTTCGTCACACCGTTTGGCCCTCAGATATCGAAGCTGTTCCGCGGTCTCCACTCCCTCGGCCACGACATTCAACTTCAGTCCGTGGGCCAGGGAGATCAGCCCCGATGCGATGGCGGCATCCTCGGGGTCGGTGGCAATCCCCCGAACGAAACACTGGTCGATCTTGAGGGTGCTGATCGGAAAGCGGCGGATGTGCATCAAAGATGAATATCCAGTTCCGAAGTCGTCGAAGGATACTCTAACGCCGAGGGCGGCAATCTTCATGAGCGGTTCGGTGGCGGCGGCGGCGTTCTCAATCAGAGAACTCTCCGTCAATTCCAATTGCAGCAATTGGGGGTCGAGCTTGCTGTGCTCCAAGGCGTGCTGGACCAGCTCGTAGAGGTTGTCATCGTTGAACTGGCGCGCCGAAATGTTGACGCCCACCCGGATCGCTCGTCCGGTTTCCTGTTGCCAGCTCTTGGCCTGGGAGCAAACCGTTGATAACAGCCACTCCGTGATCGAAGTGATCAGGCCGGTCTCTTCGGCAACAGGAATAAACTGACTCGGCAAGAGAAAACCCCGCTCGGGGTGCTCCCACCGCAGCAGCGCTTCGCAACCGCTGATTGCGCCATTTGCCGCCGAAGCGATCGGCTGATAATGCAAAACAAACTCTTCATCGGCCGCCTTTCGCAAGCCGGCCTCAACGTGCAGTAAATGTCCGTTGGCACTGCCGGTGGCGGGATCAAAAAGTTCGTGGCGGGCCGCACCAAGGGTCTTGGCGCGGCGCAGGGCCGACTCGGCGCCGCGCAGCAGCAAGTCCGCCTTGGCACGCTTGCCGCTGCCCACGGCGACCCCAATACTCACGGTGGTGAACACCTCTTCGGAACCGATGCGAAATGGCGCGGCGACCTTGCTCTGAATTCGTTCAGCCACTCGTGTCGCCTGCGTCGCTTCGTTGAGGCCGTCCAGCAAAATCGCGAACTCATCGCCGCCAAAGCGCCCGATGATGTCGCTGGGGCGCATGCAGGTTTCGAGGCGCTGGGCAACCGTGGCCAGCATCTCATCTCCGGCGGCGTGCCCGAGGGTTTCGTTGACTACATTGAAGCGGTCGAGATTCAGAACGAGAACAGCAAAAACCTCGCCGGACCTCGTCGTCGCGTGACCGCAGGCCTGCCGCAGGCGCTTCATGAAGTGGGTGCGATTGGAAAGACCCGTCAGCGAGTCCTGGATTGTCGCGTCCGCGAGCCGCGTTTGCGCTTGTTTGCGAGCGGTGATATCCGTCTGCGACCCAACGAGCCGGACAGGTTGTCCATCGGCGTCGCGAACCGCGATCCCGCGGCTTCTCACCCAGCGGTAACCGCCGTCACGATGGAGCAGACGATGCTCGCTCTCGAACTCCTCTGATTGACCCTCCAGATGAGTGGAAATCAGCTTGCGAACCGTTGCCCGGTCATCCTCGTGGATGCGGTCAAGCCATTCCTCGGGCCGATTCCCAACATCGCCGGCGGAAAAACCGAGCATCGCGATCCAGCGCGGCGAAAGGTCGATTTGGTTGCTCTGGAGGTTCCAATCCCAGAGGCCGTCATTGCTGGTGCGAGCAGCCAAGTCATAGCGCTGGCGGCTCTCGCGCAAGGCCTCTTCGGCCTGATCGCGTTCAGACAGAACGCTCATCATTGCCGCCAGCATCTGGCGCTGGTCGTCGCGCTGATCGGGCGGCTCAGCTCCCTCGGGGGAGGAAGCATTCGCGAATTCCGCCAGATGCCGCCGCTTGAGCCGCACCGCGGCAGCGGCGCGCCATAGCTCGGCGACGCCGAAGCGCTCCAAGCGGCCTAGCCACGAAGTTCTTGTTGGTGGGCTTCCCGTTGCCAAAACATTTCCTGCCTGAAATGTTTATGGTACTAAAATGGCGAGGGTGTGACATAGACGTGTTAGGATCGGTTAGCTGGCGGGAAGTGCTGGTTATCGTTAGCAATCTTGAAGGCGGTAGAATCTGGTCGGTGAAGACTCATGGAATCAAGCGTTTCCAGATTCTGCAGAAGGCCGATGGCGCTGCCAGCGTTGCTTGCAGTGGCTGTCATAACTCCGCTGGCAACTGATCTAGCGGCCCAGCAAGGCGGTGCCGAGGCGGATCCGACCCCCATCCTCAATCGAAACAGTTCGGTCGAGCGCGAGTTGGCTGCCGCGGAAAGCGATTCCTATCAGGTTGTCTTGGAGGCTGGAGGGTTGTTGCTCCTGGAGGTCGAACAACTAGGTATTGATGTGGCGCTGACGGCTCTTGCCCCCGATGGGCAGATTGCCGCACAGTCGGATAGCAATGGGCACAGCGCGGGACGCGAGTTTCTCAAGCTGGTGCCTGCCGAGAACGCCCGATACGGAATCAGGGTCAAGGCATACGCCGAAAACCCACAAGCGGGCCGCTATCGTCTGCGGGTCATGCAACTGTTGAACCAACAGGAAGCGGCCGCCTACCGCGTTGCGGAGGCTGAGCAACGAGCGGCGGTCGAAGACTGGATCTCAGAGACTCTAATTCGCTTGAAGACAGCGGCCCCTCGCAGCGGCTTTAACGACATGGGAGGAGTTGAGGCTGTGATCGGCGATGCGCGAGTTGTTGCTCTTGGAGAAGCCACACATGGGACCCGGGAGTTCTTTCAGCTCAAGCACCGAATGCTGGAGTTCCTGGTCGAGAAGATGGGCTTCACGGCATTTGCAATAGAAGCAAGCTTGCCAGAAGCCTTTGACATCGATCATTTCGTATTGACGGGTGAAGGCGATCCGGCCGCCGCACTGCGGGCGCTTTACTTTTGGACCTGGAACACAGAGGAGGTGTTGGACCTGATCCGCTGGATCAAGGACTATAACTCGGATCCGTCACATCCCCGCAAGGTTCGCTTCTACGGCTTTGACATCCAGTACGAGTCGATGGCAGCCGAGCGTGTTCTGAGCTATTTGGCACGGGTCGATCCCGACTTCTGGGCTCAAGCGGTGGGACGTCTCGGCGAGATTTCAGACCCCTTTCTCGTCCGCAGTTTCCGCGTCCGCCCTGAGGAACAGCGGCGAGCGTCTGCGGCCTTCCTGGGCAAAGTGCTGGAGCGATTTGATGAGAACGAAGCTGAATACACCGGCGCAACAAGCCCGACCGAATGGGCACTAGCGCGGCAGCATGCCCGCGCAGCGCAACAGGCGATTCTCGCTCGGATTGAGCCCGACCTGCGAGATGAGGCCATGGCCGAAAACATCCTCTGGATTCTTGACCAGGAGGGCGAGGACGGCAAGCTTGTCGTCTGGGCGCATAATGGACACGTTGGAACCGAATCGGGACGCATGGGCGGTTACCTGAGGGATTCACTGGGCACTGACTTGGTATCCTTGGGTTTCGTTTTCAGCCGCGGCTCATTTCGAGCAATGGATAGCACCCAAGAGGGGCGGCTTAGGGAGATCGAGGTGGGCATCCCACCAGAGACCGACTTAGGAGCCACGCTGGCTCGTGCCGGCGTCCCGCTGGGACTGCTGAACCTGCGCCAATTGCCTTCGGGAAGCGCGGCGCTGGAGTGGTTTCATGCTCCACAGGCCTACCGCCACATCGGAGCCGTTTATTACCCAGATTGGCAGTTTTCGCTGATGATGGTGCCTGAACAGTTCGACGGATTGTTCTTCGTAGAGCAAACGAGCGCCACTCACGGATACACCCAGTTCTCAGGACGACCGTCGTCTGTGCCGCTGGCTGCTCCGACCAACCTGGGCTTCGAAGAAGGTGATCCTGGGGCATTCCCGCCGGGGTGGGTTTTCGATGGCAGGAAGAACTTTGGGTTTCGGGTTCTGACCACGGACAACTGTAAGTCCGAAGACGGAAACTGTGCCGTAGTAACGCGGCAGAGAAATAGGTATGGGGCGGGTTTTGGTGGCATTAGGCAGGTTGTCAGCGCGGACGCGTATCGAGGCCGCAGGGCTGTAGTGCGGTCCAGCGTACGAGTAGCCGGCGAGGGGGCTTCGTCTAAGGCCCATCTGTACGTCCGCACGAGAGGTGGGGGTCCTCCATTGACCGAAACCCGAACCATCACGAACGGCGACTGGAACGATCATTCGGTTGGAATCGATGTGCCGGACTCCGCGCGCAGCCTTGAATTCGGTCTCCTGCTGGTTGGCCAGGGCTATGCCTGGATCGACTCTGTTTCCTTAGTCAATCGCGACAGAATTCACACCGGAGTTGCCGACAGTCGTGAGCAGGACTAAGTCCCTCGAAGTCAACTACATAGCTCTCATCCGGCGGATGGCCAATGGTGGAAACTTGGAGCATCTTTCCTTCCTCACGCTGCCCTGCGCTACCATACGCCTTCCATGGACCATCGCGTTGCTATCACCGGAATCGGCGCTGTCAGTCCCAACGGGATTGGCCGGGAAGCGTTTTGGGAAGCGACGAAAGCGGGCGTTAGCGGCGTTCGGGCGATCCAGTCGTTTGACCCGGCCGACCTGCTGGTGCGCATCGCCGGCGAGATCCCCGATTTCGACGAAGACGCCTACATTGAGCCGAAGTACCGACCGCATGTCTCAAGAGCCGTGGCGCTGGCGCGGGCCGCGGCCGCCGAGGCGCTCGAGGACGCCGGTATTGATACATCGGCGCTGTCGATTGACGAGTTGCGCGGCATCGGCGTCCTGGCGGGCTCCGGCGGAGGCAGCCAGGTTTTCACCGAGGAGCAATATCGCCGCTATTACGAAAACCAAGTCAAGCAGGTCAGTGTCTATACGATCCCCACTTCCACGATCGGCACGCTTTCGAGCGAGGTGTCGATGGCGTTCGGCCTGCGCGGGCGCAGCCACATCATCTCGACCGGCTGCACGTCTTCGACCGATGCCATCGGCTACGCGGCGGACCTGGTGCGTCACGGCGCCCTCGAAACCGTGGTCGCCGGGGGCGTCGATGCTCCGATTTCGTACTTGATTATTCGCGGCTTCCAGCTCATGCGAATTCTGGCCGCGAAGTGGAACGACCAGCCAGAGAAGGCGTCCCGGCCATTTTCGCGGGACCGAGCCGGGTTTGTGCTGGGGGAAGGCGCCTGGTTCTTCGTGCTGGAACCTCTCGAGAAGGCTCTGGCCCGCGGCGCTCCGGTCCATGGCGAGATCGCCGGCTACGGATCGACTTGCGAGGCCTACCACCGCGTGCGGCTCGAGGCAGGCGGCGAGGAACCGGCACGCGCCATGCGGATGGCGCTCGAAGCCGCCGGGCTGGCGCCGGAGGCGATCGACTACGTCAATCTGCACGGGACCTCGACCGAGTTGAACGATCCGGTCGAGACGCGCGCCGTGCGCCTGTGTTTCGACGGGCACGCGGACCGCCTGGCCGGGTCGTCCCTCAAATCCCAGATCGGGCATCCACAGGGAGCCTCGGGCGCTGCCGGGCTGGCGGCAACTTTGCTGGCGATGCGGGACGGTGTTCTGCCGCCAACCATCAACTTGGAAGTGGCCGATCCTGAATGCGATCTTGACTATGTTCCTGATATCGGCCGCCGCGCTGACATCGAGTATGCGCTTTGCAACTGCATTGGTTTCGGAAGCAAGAACTCGGCCTTGGTGGTGAGGAATTTGGGTGCGGCAAAAAGGCCGGAAGGGATGGCGGCAGATGAGCCCGAGGAGGGCAATTCGGCTGCTCCGTGAGGACAGCCCCGCTCGCTGAGTCTACTGGGCTGCGGCCGCTTTTTGATACGCCTCGTCGAGCAACTCCACGACGTGCACCACCCGTTGCCCGCCGCCGAAGATCTCGGCGCCGGCGCGAAGCTGCAGCAGGCAGCCCGGGTTCGCCGTGGCGATCGTGTCCGCCTTGGTCAGGCCGGCCATCTCCATTTTGTTCTCGAGCAGGCTCATCGACATTTCGGTGTGCTCGACATTGTAGACGCCGGCACTGCCGCAGCAAACGTCGCTGAGAGGCAGCTCGGTGAAAGTGAGTTCCGGAATGGCGGCCAGCATTTGGCGCGGCGGGGTCCGCACCTTCTGGCCGTGCAATAAATGGCAGGAGTCCTGGTAGGTTACCGAAATCGGAAGCGGTCCCAGGTTGCGATTGAACTCGATGCTCGCCAGGAATTCACTGACGTCCTTGATCTTCGCTGAAAAGCGTCCGGCGCGCTCATGCCAAGCCGGATCGTGTTCAAACAATTCCGGGTATTCCTTGAGCACGGACCCGCAGCCGGCCGCGTTGGTGATGTAGGCGTCGTAATCGCCATTTTCCAGTGCTTCGATGTTTTGTTTCGCCTGGCGGCGGCCCAGGTCGCGCAGCCCGGCATGCACCTGCAAAGCTCCGCAACAGCCTTGCCCCGCCGCAACAGTGACCTCACACCCGTTGTGCTGGAGCACGCGCACCGTCGCCTCGTTCAGTCGCGCGAAGGAGATGTTCGCGATGCAGCCTGCCATCAATGCCACACGGTGCTTTCTCTCCCCGTGAGCCGGGAACACCTTCCCGATTTGGCTGAAAAAGAAGGGGATCTCCGCCGCCGGCGTCAGCCGTTCCACCTCCGCGAGCGATCCGAACAGCTCCAAAACCCCGCTCTTCCGCACGAGCCACTGCACGCCGCCGCGCTGGTAAAAGAACGTGAGGTAGCCCGCGGCCTTCAGCATCCACGGAGTTGTCAGCAGTCGTCCAAAAATGAACGAACGCGCCAGGCGGTGAGGCCAGGGCAGTTCGTGGGTAGCGGTGATTTGTGCCCGGGCCGCCTCCACAAGGCGCCCGTACTGCACGCCCGAGGGGCATGCGGTTTCGCAAGCGCGGCAGGCTAGACACAGATCGATGTGCTCAATGTAGTCGTCATTGATTTCGATCGCGCCCTCGGCAACCTGAACCATTTGGTAGATTCGGCCGCGGGGTGAGTCCATCTCCACACCGAGCTCACGGTAGGTCGGGCAAGCATTCAGGCACAGGCCGCAATGGACGCACTTATCGAGGTCTTGCTGTTGAGGCTTGTCGAAAGCAGCGAGGTCAGGAATCGGAGTTGTGGCGGACACGGGTTGATCGTTTCCCTAAACCACCTAGTGTAATACGAAGCCGCCCAGGGCCTACCGCAACCCCGGCACGGTCACCGTGGCGCGGTAGACGTACCCGGTAACGCGCTCCATGTCGGAGCTGGAGAGATAGAGACTCGTGTTATCGTCCCCCCTGCCGAAAACGGCGTTGGTGAGAGCCTTTTGTTCCGTGGTGATCTTGTCAGTGAACTCGCCGTCCGGCGTCACGCGGTAGGCGGTCCCGACTGCATAGCAAGTGATCCAGATTCCGTCCTGCTGGTCCACCGCCATGCCATCCGCTCCGCAATCGTCCACGGTGACAACTTCGGCGATCGTGCCCGCCGAGCCGTCCTCGTTGAGCGGCCAGCGCTCAATCCGCGCGGTCGACTCCGCGATGTTGTGGGACACGTAAAGCGTCTTTTCGTCGGCGCTGAGAACGATGCCGTTGGGTCCCGTGATTTCATCGCTAAACACCGAGGTCGCGCCGTCCGGGGCGGTGCGATAAATCGTACCGTTGGGAGCCGTGCCATCGTAGCCGTTGGGGACGGTGAAATAGACCGTGCCGTCTTTGGCCATCACGAGATCATTGGGGCCCGTGCTGATGTCGGGACTGAGTACTTCGAAGTCCTCGGCCACGACGGACACGCTCTTGTCGGGAGCCACCTTGAGGATCTTGCGCTCGAGCGTTGCCGTCAAGAAAATGTTGTCGCCGTCATCGATCCACAACCCGCCCGGTCCGGCCATGGCGGCAACATCGGCGTACTGGCTCGGTCCCTCTTCCGCGTTCCAAGAAACGATTCCCTTATAAGTGCCGCGGGAGGTGAAATAGAGAGTTCCCTTGGAGTCAACAGCCGGTCCTTCCGTGTTTCCCCAGCTTGCGTCCGATGCGATCAGCTCGGCCGTGATGGTATTGATTTCCGGGGCAGCCGCGGGCTCGGGCCGCAGTACGGTCGGAGCATCGCCGCAACCGGCGGAAAGCAAAACGAGTACGAAACCGGCAAAGGCGGTCCGTAAATAGGGCAACATGAAGCGACTTCCGCAAGGCATGGCGTTCTTCCGTGGACAAGACATTTGCGTCCACTATAACACCGGCTGGGCAGGCCGAGTCCAAACGGCGCCACGTTCGGGGGTTGTGCTGTAGTCCTTGAGGGACGCTCTTAGAGTGACGAACGGTGGGCCTGGAGGCCCACCGCGGCACGGCTGAGCCATGCGCCACGCCGCACCTAGGAAATGTGACTGGCGTTCACTTCCGAGACAATCAGCGTCATGCCGTCGGCGGCTTCGATCAAGATGCCTGTCCCGGCCGGAATCGACTGGCCGCCCTGGCTGGCACGGGCCATCCAGAGCTCGCCGGCGACCTGAACGAATCCTTCCGGCTGCAGCGTCTGCTTGACGACTCCCCGCCCGCCGACAAGGCGCGCAATACCTGTTTTCACGTTTCTTTCGTAACCCGGCTTCAGGAACGGATAAAGGATCGCGTCCTTTACAACCAACAGGACCATCACCCCAACGCCCGCCCAAATCGGAAGATCGATCCACCGCTTCAATCCGAAAAGCAAGGCAATTGTGATGACCCAGCCCGGTATTTGAAATAGCCAATAGCGGGTGGCGGTGGTCATCGAGCAGGCAGGATGACGGTGACGGGACGAGGCAACGTAAGTTATTGAAATGGCGGAGGAAGAGGGATTCGAACCCCCGGGCGAGTTGCCCCGCCAGCGGTTTTCAAGACCGCCGCCTTCGACCACTCGGCCATTCCTCCAATCGTATTCTAACGGAAAACTCTCTTGGCTTCGAACGGCCTCAGGATGATCCTCGGGATTGGGCCTCGCGGTTGGGCCTCGCGATTACTTAAGGGCGGGGCGGCTAAGACGCCGCTGATTTGGCTTTGTGGCTTCGGAGTTGGCGGAGTTTGAGCAGGAGGTCCACTTCGGCTCTTGGTGTCCCCGTCTTTCGGGAGATCTCTTCTCGAGAAAGGCCCTGGGCAGCCAACTCTCCCACCTTCGATCTTATCGCGGATGAGTCCGTCACGGGATTGGGTGGCACAGGCGATTGTTGCGCGCCAGTGTCCTGCTCCGCTTGGGATTCTCCTTTGTTGACTGCGTTGCTTGGGCCGCGGGCCGGCTTCTCGGACTTCGTTTCCAGGTCTTTGACCCGGATCCTCAGTTTTCGCGTTTCAGCGGAGCAAACGAGTCCCACAAGCAAGACGGCAACGTGTACGTAAACAATCAGGCCGACTCCAAACCAAACGGTCATTATGAGAACTCCTTGGACTTCGCGGATTGTCAATACCGGCTTGTTGAGAGCCGAGTCTCCAGCCCAGCGCAATGTATTCGGGCTGTTGCTGTCGCGGATCAGCCGCAAAGCGGCCGGCGAGGCGTCTCCGTCGGCGGGACCCTAACATTCCGGGTGCAGCCCGCAGCCGGATTGAGCCTGAATGCTTCACTAAAAGATGGACCGGATTCGCTCCTTGCGGCTCACGATCTCCGTCACCCGAATGCCATAATTGCCCTCCACCACCACGACATCTCCACGTGCGATCACGCAGTTGTTTATCATGACCTCCACCGGGTCGGTTACCGACCGGTTCAGTTCAACAATGGAGCCCGAGGCAAGCTTGAGAATTTCCTGCAAAGGCAGCTCGGTGTGGCCGAAGCTGACGCTGAGATCGAGCTCTATCTCGAGCAGCATCGCTAGGTTGTGCTGAGCGCTAGACCCGAGGGCGAGCAGCCGGTTGACTTCTCCATTCGATCCGGCGGAGCTGTCCTGGGCGGCTGTATCGGCGGGAACGCTTGCACTGCCGCCCGTGCCCGCGGAAGCGGCCTCGGCGACCTCGGGTTGCTGAATCTCGGGTGGGTTCAGAGCTTCCACGAACGGGTCGTTGGGAACTATGACGAGAAGGTGCTCGTTGTCCCCGACCACGAACGTGTACTCGACACCAAGTTCGGTGTCCGGCGGCTGTGAAGATGCCACGGCGGCGGAAAACTCGACACGGCGTCCGAGTTTTTCCGTGGCGACCGATGAAATCGAGCTTGCAACTTGGTTCAGCAGCTCGACGTGGGTTTCTTGAGCGGTTTCGTCATCGACCTCATCGTCACCGGTGATGAGCGCGGCGACCTGCCGGGCCGCCGCCTTTGCACAGCCGACAGAAATGACAGCCCCCTCGGCTATGTTGACGGCGAGGTCGAACCACAGGGCCCCTTCCCATTGTTGCCATGAATCGGGGTTGGGCTCGCGAGCACTGAGCTGGATCTCACCCGCCGAGCCGCTGAAGTCCAGGGCCGCGACGACATCGGCGAAGCTTTTCGCCCAATTGACCACCAGCCAATGGGACAATCGCTCGGTCTTCCACGCTGTGTTGTCGGCGCCCACTCAGCTCTCTGTTCGCAAGGCCGGGAAGCTATCGGAGACGAGGATTCCACGCTTCGTTCCCGCGGCGACAATCTCTCCGCGAAACTTGCTCTTCCCGTTGACTCGCAGCTCGGCCGGCCGGGTCACGGGTATGTCGAGCGAAATGACGTCCTGTTGCTCCAAGTTGAGCAACTCCTCCACTCGAATTCGGGCTCCCGAGACCAATGCCTCGAGTTCAAGCGGGACACGGTTCACCAAGAGCCGCATTTGGTTCTGCTCGGCTGGCGATCCCGAACGGCGCTGAATCGACCACTGCTGCTCGAACTTCTGACCCATCATCTTGACCATGATCGAGGGAATGCCGAGGTTCATCATGCCGCGACTTTCCCCCAT
Organism: Bryobacterales bacterium; assembly: GCA_965226185.1. Classification (GTDB taxonomy): domain Bacteria; phylum Acidobacteriota; class Terriglobia; order Bryobacterales; family UBA6623; genus CBDCYS01. The sequence goes on along the minus strand of CBDDCT010000006.1, from coordinate 116,279 downwards.
CGTGATCTCAAAGCCGATCGCTACCACCGCCTCGTTTGGAGAAAGGATCTGCATCAACTGGGGTTGAGTTTCCGTACCTTCGACCGAAAAGTCGATGTCGGTGACGGGCGCCCAAGCTTCCTTCAGATCATGCAGCACGATTTTCACCACGCCTTCGATAATGCTGCTCTCAATTTCGGTCAGCTCTCGCGTCTCGGTAGTTGCCGACTCCCCGCTGCCACCCAGCAGTACGTTGAGCATCGGAAAGACGAGCGAAGGATTTAATTCGAGAACAGCGTTGCCGTCCAGCGGCCTCATGCCGACATTGGCGATGGATGTCGGTGTCGGCAGGTATTGCTGGAACTCCGCGAATGAAATTTGCTCAACCGAGACAAGGCTGACAGTGATGTAGGCGCGAAGGTAAGCGCCGAGAGAAGAGGCCAGATTTCGGGCCAGGAAGTCATGCATCAAGTGAATCGACCGCAATTGTTCTTTCGGGATTCGGTCGGGCCGGCGGAAATCGTAGATGACGGCCGTTTTGGCTGGCTCGCCGGAGCCGGTCCCGTCGCCAAACTCGCTAAAGAGCCGGTCAATTTCGTCTTGGGAAAGTTTCGGGTCCATAATCGGCGTTGGAAGCTGCTGTCCCAGCCCTGGAGACTATTTCGGCCATTTAGCCCGCAGCGTCGACCTCATCCGCAGGATAGCTTGAGACTTGAGTTGTGAAACGCGAGTCTCGTGGAGACTTACAATGCGGGCGATCTGACGCAATGTCATTTCCTTGTGGTAGTAGAGCGTGATGATCGTTCGCTCGATTTCCGGCAAACGCTCGATTGTCAGCGCGACGAGCTTTTCCAATTCCGAACGCTCGAACAGTTGCGACGGCCACTCGTCGTCCTTGTCATAGATGAACCGCAGCAAGTCCGTCCCCTCGCCGTCCGAGGGCGATCCTTGTTCCAGTGGAGCCAGGTTGATCCCTCGCACCTCGACCAGCCATTGATGGTATTGCTCGATGGGCACACCGAGCTGCTGAGCCACCTCCTCCTCGACCGCGGTTCGTTTGAGCGTCTTCTCGGCCGCCGAGATGGCGGCTTCGATGAGCTTCGCCTTGCGGCGCTTATTTCGCGGGGCCCAGTCGAGACTGCGCAGGCTGTCGAGGATGGCGCCTCGAATCTTGTGTTCGGCATATGTTTTGAGCTTCACGTTGAGCGAGGCGTCAAATTTGTCCACCGCTTCAATCAAACCCAATACTCCGGCGCTCACCAAGTCGTCCAGCATGACGCTTTCAGGCAGTTTGTCATGAATACGGGAAGCAATCAGCTTGACTTGCTGCAGATGATCGAGGATCAGCTTCTCCCGCTCGAGATCACGTTCCAGCAGCTCAGTTGATTGCGATGCTTTGGGATACCTGAATTATGCACAGATTCACTTTGCGAGTGTGGCTGCGTTCGTAGCGGGTTGGCGGTCGTCGTGAGGTGGTAGTGGTAGCTCGGCAACTGGCCTTTTGGCTTCTCCGTGTCCGGTTTCCCTTCCCGCCCAGAATCCGCGTCGTCAAAACCTCGCTCGGAAGTGACGTGTTTCCAGTGCGTTACGGCTAGTGCATAAAATTTTATGCATAGCGCATAGCCAGGCTCTCAGATCAGCGCCCTCCCGACCACCGGCAGCAAGCCGCCGTAGGGAGTCGGCTTCCTGCCGCGGAAGTGGTAAGGCGTCGAAGCCCCGATTTTATTGGGCTGCGAGGCCGTCACGGCTGGGCCTTGTTGGACGGGCCTTTGGGAGCTATGCTGTTTTCGTCTGGTAACCATGTGGGTGACCTCCTTGGGGTTGGCTGGCGAAGCTGGTATCTTTGCCAGCCTACCTTTTTACCCCATGTTTTCGGGGGTTCCCAATGGTCCCTTGCGGCTCAGCCCTCCTCAGGTCCACGCCGCAGTGCATAATTCAGGGGATACATAAGATTTGACAAAGTAGCGACTAGGTTTTAAGCATCAGTTCTGCTAGATAGGCAGGACTTGCCGGCCGAATGTCCTCGGGAACAGTCGCCCCCGTACTGATGAAGGAAACCGGAAGTTGCGCGTAAACCGATTCATTGAGGATGCTGCCTGGCGCGGAGCATTCGTCGAGTTTGGTGAACAGCAGCTTTGCTGGGCCAAACGCGCGGTAGTTATCGAGGGCTCGCTGCTGTTCCATTTGGCTCGCGGTCAGGCTCAGTACCAGGTGCCGGTCGATGCCGGGGCGCGAAGTGAGGGCCCGGGCCGCCCCGGCAGCTCTCTTCCGCTCCGGCGGCGCGTAACTGGGGGTATCGATGAGCACGAGTTCGGGGCGCATGAGTTCAGAACGATGTGGACCCTCCGCCCCATGCAATCGGTCCAAGGCGGGGCCCAGTTCCGAGACGTCATCCACGGTAGTAATCGGGATTTCCGCCACGCGGGCGTAGGCTTGTAACTGTTGAGCGGCCCCGAGGCGCTGCTGGTCCAAGCTGATCAGGTGAATTCGCAAGCCCCGTTGCCACCCATAGTGAACGGCCAGCTTGACGGCGGCGGAGGTTTTTCCGGCCCCACTCGGACCCACGAAAGCACAGACTTTCGCAGCGGCCTCTGGATCGCCCAGCTCGGCCGATGTATTGCAGAGTGATTCCAAAGCGGTCCGCAAGCGGGATTCCCGATCGTCTTCCTGGCGATCGTTTTCCTGATCGACACCCGCCACCGGGAGCAGGGGTGAAAGCAGTCCCAGGATCAGGAAAGGGTCCAGGCCGTTTTGGGTAAGCCGGGCGTACTGGCTTGCAAGGAAAGAATCGCGCAGTACCGGGCCGCCGGCCAGCGATGAAGCCGGTCCCGGGAGCGGCCGCTTTTCCAGAAGGCGCCGAATATCGAGAAGTTCTTCGTGAAGCCGGGCCAGCGAAGGGCTCCGCAAACTGACTGCCGCGAGTGTTGGCGCGGTTGAGCCAGCGTCACTGCCGGCCGGCGTGGCGGGCGGGGCAGAGCCCGAGCGGTCAGGCGCCGGCGCGAGCTTGGCGGCCGTCGCGGTTCCCGGACTCGCGGTTGAGGCTGCTGCCGGCGCGCTCAAGCTGAGAATCGAAGTTACGGCCGGGGCGTCTGTTCCGGCCGGGGTTGACTCGCTTGTTGTCGCTTCAACAGCGTTTGTTGTCGCCTCAACAAAATGACGAGCGGCAAGAGCGGCGGAATTGCGAGCAGGGGCCGTCGTCGGCGCGTTTCTTGCAGCCTGTCCGCGAGCGGAGTTCTCCGCTACCGGCCTGCCGGAGGCGGCGGGGTCGCGAGTCTCGTTGTTCCGTCCTGTTGAGCCGCCTCCCCGGGGCGGCGCGCGCTTGAGGTTCGTTTCCAGATCTTCCGGCACGTATCTTTTCCAGTGTGGGCGCTCGATTCTCTTCTCCGTCGCGGGTGCGTGAGATGACCTGGTGGGGTTTGCGGCGGCCCCCGCGGCAGCCGATTGTGCCCGGCCGGCGCCGGCCGCGTGCCGGGTTGCCGTGTGCCGCGCTGGGATGGGTGCGGCGCTGGATGGCGCATCCCCCCCCCCAGCTTGGGACTCTGTCTCCGTCTCCGCGCTGATGGCTGCGGTTTCCATGACCGCGAACGTGACCTCGTAACCATTGCCGCCTTGTCCCCGCGGGTTCTCCCTTGAGCCCAAAAAGACCGCGTCATCGCCAAGTTCAACCCCGGCGAGCCGCACGGCGGCTTCGACGCTTTCGGAGTGATAGGTCTTCAGCTTCATTCGAGAGACTCCCTGTGCGGACTTGGATCATGAGCCGATTTCTGAGATGCCGCCACGTGAGGCGGCGCCACCTCAACGACTGCGCAATGGCCGCCTCTCACGCCGGGCCGGGGCCTCATTGCACCGCCCCCAGCGAAGTCACTTTGGTGGTTGCCGGAACCTCTGCATGGGAGAGAATCGCTAGCCGCGGCAGAGGTGCTTCCACGATTTGACGCACGGCGAAACGGACGGCCGCGGAGCACAACAATACGGCTGGCCCTTGCGGGGTCCCAACTGTTTTCGTTATTTTCTCGATGATCTCGGTAATCGTGTTTGGCGCCAGCGCGATTCTAGAACTGATTTCGCTGTGCTCGATCGCGCCCTGGATGGTCTGCTCGATACGAGGGTCTAGGAAATACGCCTGCAGCTCTCCCTTTTCGTTCAAATAGGGCTTGACGACGGTCCGTGTCAGCATCTGGCGCACAAACTCGGTCAGCAAGGTTGGGTTTTTGGTGGCTGGGGCTCCCTCGGCCAGCGCTTCCAAGATGGATACCGCGTCACGGGTCGATACCCTTTCGCGCAGAAGGTTTTGAAGCACTCTCTGAACGACGGAGAGCGGAAGCAGCTTCGGCACGAGGTCCTCCACCAACTGGGACTGCTCGTCTTTCACGCGGTCCAGGAGGCGGCTGGTGTCTTGGCGGGTGAGCAATTCATTGGCGTGACGGCGGATTAACTCCGTGAGATGAGTAGCGACGACGTTAGCTGGGTCGACGACGGTGTAACCCATCACGCGGGCTTTGTCGACTTGGTCGGGAGCGATCCAGATAGCAGGCAGCCCAAACGCTGGCTCGTGGGTCGGCGTGCCGTCGAGCTTGCCTTGCGCTTGTCCCGGGTTGATCGCCAGCTCGGAGTTCGGCTGCAACTCGAACCGGGCGATTTCGGCGCCCTTGAGCAGCATGACGTACTCGCGTGCCTTGAGGGAGAGGTTATCGGTAACGCGAACCGGCGGCAGAACGAAGCCGAGTTCGGTCGCCAACTGCCGCCTCACGCCGGCAATGCGCTTTAGCAGCGTCCCTCCCTGGGCCGCGTCGACGAGCTTGACAAGGCCCAGCCCGACTTCTATCGCGATCGGTTCCACGCGAAGAAGCCGGTCGATATTCTCCGCCTCGGCTGGCAGCGCCGGCGTCTCCGGTTGCGCTTCCGGCAAAGCAGGTCGGTGCCGCACGTTCCAACCCAGCCCTCCCACGCCAAGCCCCAGCAGCAGAAACGGAAGGGCAGGCAGCCCCGGGACAGCCGCCATGGCAGCCAGAACACCGGCGGCAATCAGCAACGGCTCTGGTTTCAAGAACATCTGTTTGGCGAAGTCGGCGCCCAAACGAGCTTCCGCGGCGGCGCGCGTTGTGATAATGCCGCCGGATACCGATATCAGCAATGCCGGAACGACCGTGACCAGGCCGTCTCCGACAGTGAGGATCGTATACGTTTCCAGCGCTTCACCGAGGCTCAGGCCGTGCTGAAGAGCGCCGATCAGAAACCCAGCCAAGATGTTCACGACAGTGATAATGATGCTGGCGATCGCGTCGCGTTGCGTGAAGCGAACCGCTCCATCCATCGCCCCATAGAATTCGGCTTCCCGTGCCGTGTCTAGGCGCCGCTGGCGGGCCTCGGTTTCGTCGATCAGTCCGGCATTGAGATCCGAATCAATGCTCATCTGCTTGCCCGGCAGAGCATCGAGCGTGAAGCGCGCCGTGACTTCCGAGATACGAACCGCGCCGTGGTTGATCACAATGTATTGAATGGCACCTGAATTATGCACTGATTCGGCGTAGCCATCGCCGATGGAGTTGTGGCGGTAGCGGCAGTCGTGTCAACTCAGTGATTTAGCAAGTCGTCTTTTCCTCTGTTTCCCTCCCTGTTTGAGCCGCCTGCCAATCCCGGCGGGCAAAAGCGGGCGGGCAAGCGGCGTGTTCCCAGTACGTTGCGGCGAGTGCATGAAATTTTATGCATGGAGCGCCCCTCAACTCAGCGCACCCTCCACCACCGGCGCGAAGCTCGATCCCGGTGGCCCCATCGCCCGCAGCCGCCGCATCAGCCGTTCAAACAGGCCCTTTTCCTCATAATGATCGCTGTAGCTGACACCCGTTCTGCCGGCGTGCCGCCAGATCTTGGCCGCCACGAACAGAAAGCGCAGCCGCGCCGTCGCCAGGGTGGTGTGCCGCAGTGTCTCCACGCTGGCTTGGGCTTCGCGGTTGAACAGCAGCAGCCAGCAGTTGAGGTTGTAGGCCAGCATGGCCAGCTGAAAGTGATTGCGGTTCATGTCAAAGCGGCGCGAGGGATGGGCCGCCAGCCCGGCGTCGTTGTTGGCCTCCTTGATGAGGTTCTCGGCTGCGGCGCGCTGATTGTAAAACCACACCACCGCCGCGATCGGTTCGGCCAGGTTGGTGACAAACACGCGGTAGGTGTAAGCGCTGGTGGCAAACAGCTGGTATTGCTCGGCCGCGCCGGCCGCGGGTTCGTTTTCGTAACGCAGCGCCAGGAAACGACAGGCCCGCGCCCAGCCCTGCGGCTGGTAGAGGAATTCGCATTCCGCATCCGCATCGCTGTGGGGCGAGGGCTTCCAGGCCGCTTGCTGCAACTGCTCGACCAGCCGCCTGGTCTTGCGCGCCACGATGACGAACTGACAAGCCGCCTTTTCATAGGCCTCCACCGCCTCCCAGCAATAAAACCCGGAATCGGCCCGCGCCAGGATTTTCTTCACGCCGTGCGGCAAAGCCCGAAAGGCGCTCTCGAGGTGGGCGGCGATCTGCCGGCCCGTGGGCCGGTCGCCGTTGCGCAACCCGCCCATCAGGTATTCGCGCGTCTCGGCCAGGAAAGTCAGTATCGGCTGGTAGCTGCGCTTGCCCTTGTTCTTGGGGTTGTAACTCTTGCGCCCGCCCATCTGGCGGCCGTAGAGCGTGTGCACGGTGGTGTCGGTGTCCAGCGTCACCGTCTCCAATTTCACCTGGGCCGCGGCCCAGACTCGTTCCCGCAGCTGGCGCTGAATGGAAAGGATCTGCTTCGCCACGTTGAGGTGCAGCGAGGCCAGAAAGCGCCACAGCGTGGACTGCGGCGGCAGACGCGTCACTTGCAAGATGCCGGTCAAGATGGGGTCGCGGGCGATGAAGCGGAGTTGGTTCAGCCGCGCAAAGCCGACATAGAGGCCCAGCACGAGGGCCAGCACAAACTGGTAGAGGCTCATCACACGGGTGATTCGTTTGTTCGTGATGGTTTCTTCCAGCAGCGCCTGGAAGCCGAGTTTTTCGAGCAGGGTGGCGACGGGCAGCAAGCCGCCGTAGGGAGTCAGATTCTTGCCGCGGAAGTGATAAGGCGTGGCAGCCCCGATTTTATTGGGCCGCGGGGCCCTCGCGCCCCGGCCTTGTTTGACGGGCCTTCGGGAGCTATGCTGTTTTCGCTTGGTAACCATTTGGGTGACCTCCTTGGGGTTGACTGGCGAAGCTGAAATCTTTGCCAGCCTACCTTATTACCCCATGTTTTCGGGGGTCCCCCAAATGGCCCCTGGCGGCTCAGCCCTCCTCCGGTGCACCCCGCAGTGCATAATTCAGGTGGCAACCAAGAGGATGAAGATGACCACGCCAACGACGTAGTTCCCGCCGACGACGAAGTTGCCGAACGCCTCGATGACGTCGCCGGCTGCATCGGTTCCGGCGTGGCCGCCGAGTAAGATCAGCCGCGTGCTCGATATATTGAGCGACAGCCGCAACAGTGTCAGCAAGAGCAGCAGAGAAGGGTAGACGCTAAACTCCACCGGGCGAGTGATATACATCGTCGCCACGAGAGTGATCACCGAGAGTGTGATGTTCATGGAAATCAGCAGATCCAGCAGAAAGGGCGGGACCGGCAGCACCATCATCAGCACGATCACCATGACGCCCACGGGCACGGCGGCGTTCACGCGTTGAGCGATGGAATCTGTGATCGTGTCTTGCATCTCGATCTAGTGGCTGTGGAACAGCCGCCGCGGCCGGTTTGGCCGGCCCTGCCCTCGGCCGGCTCCTGGTAGGCGCCGCGATTCAGGCACAGTGGGACCCGGTTTAGGAGTCCCCTCGACTTAATCGGTAGATGTAAGCCAAAATTTCAGCTACCGCGCGGTAAAGGTTGGGCGATATCTCACTGCCCACCTCGGCGCTTTTGTAAAGGGCTTGCGCCAGCGGGGGATTCTCGACGATGGGGATGCCGTGTTCTTCGGCAACTTTCCGTATGCGCAGGGCCAGAAAGTCGAGGCCCTTCGCCACGATGACCGGAGCCGCCATCGATTCGGGATGATATTTCAGGGCAACCGCATAGTGGGTGGGGTTTGTTACGACCACCGAGGCCTCGGGAACCTGGCTCATCATGCGGCGGCGGGCCAGTTCGCGTTGCAGCTTCCGCAGGCGAGCCTTGACTTGCGGGTGTCCTTCCAGATCCTTCTGCTCTTGCTTGATCTCTTGCTTGGTCATCATCAGCTTCTTGTGCGTCTTGCGGCGCTGACGATAGAGGTCGAAGCTGCCGATCGCGAGCAGTACCACGGCGGCCTTGACGAGCAAATTGCCCAAGACGCCGCCGACCAGCTCGGCGCCTGCCGGCAACGACATTTTGGGCAACTGCAGGAGGCCTCCCAGCTCGGCGTCGAGCAGCAGCCAGAACACCACGCCCACCAGGGGCATTAGTACAAGGGCTTTCAGTGTTTGACTGATATTGTCGCCCGGCAATTGCGACAGCTTTTGGCCTGGGTTCAAGCGGTTCCAGTCGGGCTGAAGGCGTTTCGGCGTGAAGGCGAATCCGGTCTGGAGGAGCTGCAGCAACAACCCGATCGCCAGCAAGACTGCCGCCAGATACCCCAGAAACGACAGCGGCTCGACAGCCAGGGCAATGACCATGGCTTGGAGGTGTTCCACGCTCATCGAGGAGCGGAAGGCCTCCCGCAACAAGCCGCTCATGCCGAGGCGAAGGCCTTCGGCGACGCTGTCGCTGTAGATCATTAGCAGCCCGACCGCCGCCGTGAACTGCACCGCCGCCGCGAATTCCCGGCTGGAGGCGACCTGACCCTCTTCGCGGGCCTTCTGCTTGCGCCGCGGTGTCGGTTGCTCGGTGCGTTGGGCTTGATCGGCGGGCATCGTCTCAGCGGCTTACGAGGATATTGATGACCTGCTGCGTCTTTTCCGCCAAGTCGTAGAACAGCCGCGGCCCCAGCAGGACAACCGGGTAGAGAAGGGCGACGGCCCCGATGATCTTGGCGGGAAACGCCAGCGTCAGCAACTGCAGACGGCTGTTGACCTGGTTGAGGAGTCCCAGCGTCAAATCGATGAGCAGCAGCACGGCCATCACCGGAAAAGCCACCCGGACAGCGGTCTCGAACACTGCCGATCCCAGCTTGATGACCAGCAACGCGTCAGCCGGGCGAGTCCTGAAGTGCCCCAGAGGCCAGGACTCGAGGCTAGTGGCAAGGGCACGAATCAGATGCAGATGTAAATCAAATGGAAAAAACAACATGCTTCCCAATAGCGCAAGTAAAACATTCAGAATAGATGCGTCCACCTGAGTCGTCGGATCGATCATGTTGACATACGAATATCCGGCCTGAAATCCCAAGATCTGCGCCGCCAATCCGAAAGCTTCCAGCAACAGCGCCACCGCCACGCCCATCGCCAGCCCGAAAACGGTCTCCGCCAGAATCCAGCTTGTGAGCTTCCAGACCGTGTCAGCCCCGCTCAATAGATCGACGCTGGAATTTCCCCAGCCGAGTGGCGCCAGAAGAACGGTCAACGTTAGCGCCAGCACGATCTTGGGAGGGGCAGGGAACTGCCTCATCCCTGGAATCGGCACGAAGACGACCAGTCCGGCCGTGCGAGCTAGGAGCAGCACGACGTTCACCAGCCAATTGATTGGAATTTCGACTGTTGGGTCCACAAGTGCGTGCAATCGTTCGAGCCAGTAGGGACGAACATTCTTGTGTCCCAGCCGCCGAAGGCGGCTCGCCAGCAGCATTTTCAATCGCGTCGATTCAACGGCGTCGATTGAACGGCGTCGCCGCTGCGCGGCGATGGACCGGCAGGATTGCCGGTCCCTACTGTTTGCCGGTCTCTACCCGATCGTTGTCTCATTGAGCGAATCGCTCGAGACCTCCAAACAAGGAGCGCGCATAACCCATCAGCCGGTCAGCCATCCAAGGGGCCAGCAACATCGCCGACGCCAAAAAGACGAGCAAGCGAGGCACGGCGTTGAAAGCCGGATCCTGCATCGACGTCAGGATCTGCACAATGCTCACCAACATGCCCGCCACGAACCCGATCAACAGAATCGGCCCGCCCACCGTGAGCGTTATCCAGAAAGCTTCGCGTATAACCGCAACTGCCGTATCGGGGGTCATTGTTCCGTTGAGCTGTTGAGCCGTTGAGCCACTGTTCCGTTGAGCCGTTGAGCCGCTGCTCCGTTGTTACTTTGCTTCGCTAGGCAGCTGGTCCGTTCAGCCGCTACTCCACTGGGGCGCCCGCCAAGCATGTTTCGCCTCGTCTGTTCAACGTCACCGAAAGTGGATCGCCCAGCGTCCCAATCGGTCAACGGAAAACGGCTCAACCGCTCAACGGCTCAACCGCTCAACGGCTCAACCGCTCAACGTAACTAATAAAACCCCTTCACCAGAGACCCGACGACCAGATTCCAGCCGTCAACCAGGACGAATAACAACAGTTTAAAAGGAGCTGAGATCATGATCGGCGGTAATTGGATCATTCCTAACGAAAGGGTGATCGAGGCCACAGCAAGTCGATCACGAGAAAAGGCAGAAACAAGACGGCGCCGATTTGAAACGCTGTCTTCAGCTCCGAAAGTACGTAGGCCGGCATCAAAACCATCAGCTCCAGTTCATCTAGATTGGCCGGCCTGGGTTTGCCTGTTATTTCTAGAAACAAGGCGACATCATTCTCACGAACATAGCGGGAAAGGAATTTCTTGATCGGAACGCCCGCGCGCTGCAAGGCCTCGAAGTGGTTGATCTCCTCTTGTTGCAAGGGGACGATCGCTTGGGCGTGAACTTCGTCGGCGACCGGCTGCATCAGAACCACGGTGAGAAACAGCGTCAACCCGATTAAGGTTTGGTTGCTCGGCGCGGTCTGCGTTCCAACGGCCTGCCGCAGAAAGTGAAGTACCACCAGGATTCGCAGGAAAGGAGTGAGTGACGCGATCGCCGCCGGCAGCAAAGTCAGCAACGTCATCAGCAGCAGGATCTGCATCGACAAACCCAGCTTGTCGAGATCTTCGCCAAAAGAGATGTTCAAGGTTGGAGAAGCCGGAGGGGTCGGCGGAATCGGGCTCTGGGCCGGGCAGTTTGCGCCGAGCAGCAGCAGCACAATCGCGAGTTGGAGGCAGTGGCGGAGGTGTCCTCGCCCCACGCGGGCCAAAGAAAAAAGCGGACTTTTCGAAGGCGGATCCAAGACCAGACGCCGCGGCCCGGCCCGGCTAAGCGCGTCGAACGTATCAGCCACGAAACGGCCTGCTTCCGCGCCATCCGGCGCCGATAGCCGGCGGCTCATCCGGCCGTGCATTGCGGCAGTGAATCCCATCATGTCCGCGGAGAGGCCAGGCGAGTTTTGCCGTCTCTCTGAGCGCCTCTCGATAGGACTGAGTTGAGAAAGTGCAAGTAGCCCGTTGGCGGCCGGGCATCGCCATCGAACCCCGCCACAACGTCACGGTTGTTCCGCGGTGGGTCGGCAGCGATGTTGAGGTCGCTCGTTTCCAGCTCGCTGACAAGAGAAATCCGGTCATTCGTAGCGGCCAACAGAAAGCTTCTGCTTCCGACAGCCACCACGGAGAGGCTCTTTCCCGGTCCCAGCGCCACGGTTTCGACAACGTCGAGGTGATGTCCCTTCGTGGTTGCGCGGCCCCAGCGGCGCAAAAGAAACAGCGCGCCACCGAGCAGGCCGAAAACGAACATCAGAGCGAGAAGGGAACTCAGCATGGTTCAGCTCAAGGCAACTGCTGTCCAGCTCGAAGCCGCTAGTTCAGGCTTCTGTCGACGAAACGCCCGGCTCCAAGGGGTCTCTCCCGTCGCGATCACGAAGGTCGGTGATGCGAAGTCCCATCATGTCTTCGATCACCACGATCTCGCCGCTCCCAACAGGCTCGCCGTCCATGAGCAGGTCGACATTCTCACCGGCGGAACGCGAAAGCTCGATGATCGAGTCCTTGCGGAATTCCAATATCTCGGAAACCTTCGTCCGCTTTCGGTCCAACTGGACCGAAAGGTGGATGGGCACATCCCGAAGCTGATGAAGACCGCTGAGCCCGGCGGCAGCCAGGGCCTGAAGCCGCGGCGGACCGTCTTCCTCAGAGCCGGGCGGAGAGTCCGTTCGTGGAGAATGTCGCGACGCCATGGATTCAGCGAAAGATTACCGCTTCAAGTTCAGCGCCTCTTGGTTCAGCTCGTCGGCGGTCGTGATGACCCGCGAGTTCGCCTGGAAGCCGCGCTGATAAGTCAGCAGGTTCGTAAACTCTTGAGCAATATCGACATTCGAAAACTCAAGCGATAGGCCCAGCACCGAGCCCAGCCCTCCGGTGTTGGCGGTTCCGGTGGTCGGCAGCCCGGAAGCCGAGGTCGGAACGTAGTTATTGTTGCCCACCGACAGCAACGTTTGCGGGTTGGTGAATTGAGCCAGCGCCAGTTGCGCCAGGGATCGTGTTCTTCCATCGCTGTAAAGCCCGTTGATCAGCCCGCCGTCGGCGATCGAAATCGTGGTGAGCTGGGCGGGCCGGCTCCCATCCTGCGTCAGGTCGGAGACCGAAGAGTCTGTCGCGAAGTTGGTCAGCGTCGGCTGAAGAAGCGAGTCCAGCAGACCCCATGTGGCGCTCAGCGCGTCAGCTCCGTTGGCGAACGCGAGACTGGCGCCGGTCATGTCGATCGAGAGGTTGAACGGACTGGGATCAAACGGATTGATCAAGGCGCCCGCCCCGTTGAAGTCGAGTGGGTATGGCGCGATCACAGGCGGCGTGGAATCATCGAGCAGGATATTTTGATCAGTGGCGGGGGTCACCGCGGGAACTACTGAGGTATCCAAAACATTGTCGGCTGGAATCATCACGGTGACATCGAAAGATCCGGCCGCGCCGACTCTCGGTGGTGATACGGGAGTGAAGGTCAATGTCAGAATGTGATTTTCTCCAAGCGAATCGAATACCTGGAGCGGCACCGTGAAATCGCCGGTCAGGTTCTTCGACAGATTTGCCGTGAGACTGATAGCCGTCGTTGCCTTGGGTTCAAGAGTATCGTTCCCCGCCAAGCTGATATCGGAGATGGGCAGGCTGGTGTTCACCTCCCCGGTAGTGGAATTCCTGCTCCATCCTTGGACAATGTCGCCGTTGATCGTGACCAACTCTCTCGCGCTGTTGAGCTGGAAGTTTCCAGCCCGCGTATATTGGACGAGGTCGCCGTCTTTTACGATGAAAAAGCCTTCACCCTGGACGGCGGCATCCAGCAATCCGGCGGTGTTTTGAACCGTTCCTTGCTCAAATCTTCGGGATACGGTAATCGGCGCGACGCCCAGTCCGGCCTGGGAGGCAACGCCGGATCGGCTCAATCCAATCGTTTGGTAGAACAGGTCGCGAAACTCAGCCCGGCTGCCCTTGAAGGCGAATGTATTGAGGTTCGCCAGATTGTTTGAAATGACCTCGATCGCCTTGGCGTGGGACCGGAGGCCGGATAACGCTGTGAGAAATGCACTTGGCATGAATCGCTCCTTGGGCCGGCTTTCAGAGCTGGCCGTTGATGAAATACTCGCTAAGAATAAATTTGAATCTCAACCCTCACTAGACTGAGCGCTCAGCACGTCATGGATCGACTCCAGCGTCTGGCGAATCTCCAGAAGCTGCTCCATGGAGCTGAACTGCGCCAGTTGGCTCACAAACTCAGTGGGATCCATCGGGCTCAGCGGGTCCTGGTTCTGAATCTGCGCCACAAGCAGTCTTAAGAACATGTCTCTATCGGCGTTGTTTGTGATCAAAGGCCTTTCCTCGGCCTGGGTCGTTGGCACGGTTTGCGAAGGCGACGGTCCGGTAACAAGCATCAAGACTCCCTCCTGGCTGAGAAGAATTTTTCGCCCTTGGCGCCGTTGCTTCGGGCAGCGGACCCGGCTGTCGCCGCTCGTTGCTTAGTGGGCTGTTTCGCGGGCGCGGCGGACAGTGAAACCGCCTCTTGGTTCACGTCCGGCTCCGGCTGGCCGGGGTTGCCGTCAGGGCGGCGAGCTGCCTCCCCTGGATCATCCTGTAAGAATTTCAGCCACTCGACACCATCCGTTCCCTTGGTCACCGTGGTGTTGGCAATGCTTGAATCACTTTTTGTCACAGCAAGCCTCCTGTCTTAGGAATCAATTTCGAGTCGAAATACGCGCTCAGCTCCAGGCCCGCGCCGCCCCTGCCGGGCCGCCGGACGGGGTGGCCGCTGCCGTCCGCCCTGTCGCTGGTCCGGTTGCGATCCGGTCCATTGCTCGCTTCCGGAGTGAGAAACGTCGAAACCCTTTTGTGAGAGTGATTCGAGCATTCGCGGGAGGCTCTCGCCAATCAGTTGCCCCGTGCGGGAATTGTCGGTCCGCACCAGCGTGTCAATCACCCCGTTCCTCTCCACTAGCCTCAGCGAAAGCCGCCCCAGGTGGCTGTCTCTGAGCACAACGTTCATCTGATTTGAATCGGCACTCTTTTGGAGCGAAGCCAGCTCCACAACACGCTCGACCGCCCGGACTTGCTCGGAGTATGAGGCCTGAACCCGGCTGTTTGGATCCGCGGGCCGTGAGAAAACGTCTGGCGCCCGCGGCGAAGACTCCGTCGGCCGGGGAAGCGTTTGGGATGCCGGGTCAGCCGTGTCGTTGGCCGGTCGCCGCATTGCGGGGACCACAATTCTGTTGGAGAGATTGGACTTCACTGAGTCAGAGTGGCCGTTGCGAACGGACGACCCCAGCTCGTTTTCCCGGGACGCGGGGGTGCCGCGCTTCGAGAACGGCGCCTCTGGGAGCGCCGGCTGGCTTTCGGACTGTTCGGGCGAGTCAAGACCCTTTTGGGTTCGTGTGAACTCTGTCCCGGACGCCCCGTTCCGATCGCCCCGCGCCCGGCGCACGACACCAGCCAGCGCGACCGCCGAATGGCTGGGCGAAACAAGATTCGCGTCCGTTCGAGTGAATTCAGCGGCGGCCGGCGTCTTTGAACCCATGGGAGAGGGAGTGCGGCCTTCATTGTGTCGTGCCACTTCGGGTGCAGCGTGTTGAGTCGGCGGAAGCGGCTCCGCGCGGCTGGCTCCACCGGAAGAGGGAGCGCTTAAAGGGGTCGCAACTTCGGCCTTCAATTCGGCCCCAGCCGGCGAATGGGCCGCCGCTGTCTGTGGATTACCTGTGGAAAACCGGCGGCTCACGCTTCCGGCGGCGATGCCCTCGTCCACGCGCGTCTCGCTGGGACGAAGAGAAAAATGTGCTGCCGAAACCGGTAGAGATGCCGCTTTCACGGAGGCATTCCCTTGTGGACCCACGGGAACTCCGAACCGGGCAAGCCGCGAGTCAGACCTCGTCCTCGTGGACGGGATGTTTGCTTGCTCTGCTTTACGTTCCGGTGACTGCTCGGAGAGAGCCTCCGTGTCAGACACTCCCACTGATAGATTGTTGAATGGAAGTCTTTTATCAATAGGATAAATAACTTTTAAAGAACCGGTTATGACTTCTCCTTCATGTGATGCTTCATGCAGAAGTCGTGACGTGGGACTGGCCGTCACCGTCGTCTGATCGATCGACCCGGCTTCGTTTGCGGATCGCTGATTTCTGCTCGCGTGGTTCGGGTCGCGGTAGTGCTGGCCGGTCCTGCCGGAACCGGAGGCAACCACCCGGCTGGGCAGCATTTCCTGGGCTCCACCAGCGTTTGTAACATTAGTACTTCGAATCGTGAGCGCCCGCGCGTTGACGCGGACCGCATCCTCGGTTGCAGCAATCGCCCTCAAGTTTTCCACAGGGTTAGGCTGGTTTTCCGATGTCGCGGGCGTTGGCCTGGCTGGCGCGGCGAGATCCGGACTTGGATCGGAAGGCCCACGTCCCAAGAACGTCCGCCCGAGTCCTTGTTCCGCGATCCTGCTGGGCGGAATACCGTCGGAGTCAAGCAAGCCAAGCTCAGCGTGTTCGATCGTGGCTCTCAATGGCAGGGCCGCACCAGAGTTTGCAACACCAGTCCCTCGAATCGTGAACATCCGCGCATCGGCGGGGACCGCAGTCCCGGTTGCGGGCTGGTTTTCGGGTGTCGCGGGCGGTTGGCCGGTTGACGTGGCGATATCCGGACTTGGATCGGAAGCCCCACGTCCAAAGAACGTAAGCCCGATTCCTTGTTCTCCGATTCTGCCGGGCGGAATGCCGTCGGAGTCAAGCAAGCCAAGCTCAGCGTGTTCGATCGCCGCTATCGGCATTGCTGCATGACGCAGCGATTCGAGCTTTTGGAAGGCGGTTGTTTGGGAGACGTCACCCGGCTTCTCCAGATCTCCGAACGGCGCGTCCAGAGCCGCGGATCGGTTGTCGGCTGTAGCTTGACCGTCGGGCGTCGTTTTAACTGCGTCGCCAGGCGCTCGCGGAGGCGCTTGAAGCCCCGCAATGATGCTGCGCGCTGTCTCGAGAGCCGTTGAATCAAGGGGCGCCGCGGTTAGCTCGGTGTCCTCGACGGGCGGCGGAACTGTCGGCGGCTCCTCGTCCTGGCTCGTGCCATATGCTCCCCCGTGCCGGCTGGTTTCGCGTTCCCGTGGTCCTTCGTTCGCGGACGCCCCGTCGCTCTTAGCTCTGAGATGAAACGAAAAAGGTTTCCCGTTAGCTTGAGCGGGACCCAGAAACTCAAGCTCGCTTTTCGGATTCGGACCCAGCCGCCCAGGGGCCGACGCGAAAGCAGTCTTTGGGTCTAAGCCCGTACTGCCCGCCGCAACTTGGCCGACTGTCATCGCGGACTTGTCCCGCATGTCAGGGGCCAAACGGATTCCGTCGCGGATTCAACTACTTAGGGACAATCAGCAGCGACGAAAAAATGTCAAGTGTCAAGATCACCGCGCAGCCACGATCCGATTGTTTGCTGATTACACGAGGCTTAGAAGTCGCTCATTTATGGCCCGGAAATTGCCTGGTTGTCAGCAATGGATCAAACACTGCTGACCGTCGCAGCCGGAATGCGGGCGCGAATGGAGACTCTGGAGGTGTTGGGCAATAACATTGCCAATGCCCCGACGAGCGGCTACAAGGCCGACCGAGAGTTCTATCGGCTGTTCGCAACGGCCGAGGCGCGGCTCGATATGGGGCTGGGCGAGCGTCCGTGGATGCCCGTGGTCGAAGGCTCCGTGATTGATTTTGGGCAAGGCCCGCTGATCCAGACCGAGGGGCCGCTCGATGTAGCGCTCTCTGGACCAGGCTTCCTGGTGGTCCAGGCTCCGAACGGCGACCTTTACACTCGCAGCGGCAGTTTGCAGCGCTCCGCGACCGGTGTACTCTCGACTGTCGACGGCTATCCCGTCGTGGGCAATCGAGGGGAACAGATTCGCCTCCCAGCGACTGGGGAAATCGATATTCATCCCGACGGAGTGGTGTCGGTTGATGGCCTCGTCGTCGGCCAGCTCCAAATGGTTGAGTTTGGCGGGCGTCCCCCGCTGTCAAAGGCCGGGCGCAGCTATTTCGTGGCGGCGGGGGGAGCACTGCCCCAGCCCGCTTCAGCAACGACGATGAAGCAGGGCTTCATCGAGGGATCGAATGTCGAGCCCACGAAAGAAGCCGTGAACCTGATCATGGCGACGCGCCACTTCGAAATGATGCGGCGGGTAGCCTCCATGGTCGGGGACGAAATGAATGGCCGCGCGGTCGACGAGCTGGGGAGAACCTCGTAAATGGCAACCGCCAATCCCCAGCTTGTGAAGTACGCCCGAGAGACAGACACGGAGCAACGGTTCAACGGAGCAACGTAAATGATTAGAGCCCTTTTCAGCGCCGCCAGCGGAATGGTGGCACAGCAAATGAGCATCGATAACATCGCCCACAACTTGGCAAACTCTAACACTACTGGTTTCAAGCGGCGGCGGGTGGAATTTCAAGACCTGCTTTACCAGAACATCCTGGCTCCTGGAACCCAAGCCGGCCAGCAAACCGTGGTTCCTTCCGGCTTGCAACTCGGTCTGGGCACGCGCGTGGTGTCCAACCAAGTGATCTTCAAACAAGGGGACTTCATCTCGACAGGCAACCCGCTTGACGTGGTGATCGAGGGTGCGGGTTTCTTCCAGGTGAGGATGCCCAGCGGAGAGTTGGCCTATACCCGTGCCGGTTCTTTCCACCTGGATCGGGACGGCAATTTGGTGACGTCCTCGGGCGATCCCCTGGAGCCCAACATTACGATTCCTAGTGAGGCGATGGACGTAACGATTGCCTCTGACGGCACCGTCAGCTACACGCAGGTCGGACAAACCGAAGCTCAACAAGCCGGGATCATACAGCTTGCCGGTTTCCAGAATCCCGCCGGAATGCTGGCCCTCGGACGGAACCTGTTTCAGCCGACCCAAGCCTCCGGAGACGTCGTGCTGGGCCTGCCGGGCGGCCAGGAGGGACTCGGACAGCTCCAGCAAGGCTTCCTGGAGAGTTCCAACGTCAGCGTCGTTGAAGAGTTCATCGCGATGATTCTGAGCCAGCGGGCCTACGAAGCGAACGCGCGGGTGGTCCGGACAGCCGATGAAATGTACCAAGAAGCCAACAGTCTGAGCCGGTAGGGCGCTCGATCAAGAGATAGGAATAGCGATGAAGAAACGCCATGAACAGAAGAGATGAACAAACCCGAATTACCCCAGACCGCCGCCAGCCTCGACGTGGCGCAAGCTCTCAGCTTGCCGCGTTGAGACTCATCCCGGCGCTGGGTCCCGCCCGTCTCCCGAAGCTTCACTCCGCCGACAGGCGTCATCGCGCAATCGGCGCCAACTCGGAAGCGGCGTTCCGATCGTTTCTGCTGCTCACCGCGGTGTTTGCCATCAGCTTCGTCCCCGCGGCCCAAGCCGCGAGCATCGTACGCCTTGCCCTCGAACACGACCGGCTGACCGCCGGCGATCTGGCGCGAGTCATTCCCGAATGGAAAGCAGCGCCCGCCCATGAACTGCTCGGTTTCGCTCCGCTGCCTGGCATTGACCGCAGGGTGCCCAAGGGACAACTGCTTGGCTGGGGCAAGCGTCTGGGTCTCGACCTCCAACCCGCGGGCCTGCCGGATGTCGTGCTTATCTCCCGGCAAACGCGCCGGTTGACCGAGGCCGAGGCGAAAACGGAGCTGGCAGCGGCCATCGCGGAGCGGCACGGCCTCGACACCGCCCAAGTGCGGGTCAAGTTACATGATTATGGGACCTCTACCGTGCCAACCGGCGCACTCCGCTTCGAAGCGAATATCCCCCTTACCCAGCTCAATGAGCCCCGCTCAGTATCCTTGCGCTGGAGGGACGGAGGCGGCCGCAGCGCCACAATCTGGCTCAGAGCAACAGTTGCGGTAGTGGGTCCTCACGCGGTGGCAAGCGAATCGTTGGAGGCGGGGACGATTCTCCAGCCTGAGGACTTCGTCTTCCAAAGGGGTCCACTTCCTGGTCACCCAGAGAAATATGTCACTACACCTCAACAGGTTATGAGCATGACTCTGAAGCATCCCTTGAAAGAGGGTGGAGCACTGCTTCGCAGCGCGCTTGCCAGACACCGCACCGTTCGCCGAGGTGATCTGTTGGAGTTACAGCTACGGTCCCGCGCCATCCACTTGCGGGTTCCGGGACGAGCGGAGCAATCGGGCTCGGTCGGCGAGACGATCGCCTGCCGCAACTTGGAGAGCGGACAGCGGATTAGCGCCGTAATCGTCGACTCCAAACACGCCCAAGTGGAGTGGATTCCGTGAATCTTCCCCGCCTGGGCCGGATCTCGCCGGCGTTGCTACTGGCGGGCGCGTTGCCGCTGCCGGCCGCCTTCGCGCAAAACAGCCAAGACTCGCTTCGCCGCCTTATCGAAGAGTCGCTGACCGCCACCCGACACGGAAAGTACTCCAAAGGCTCGCTTTACACCGACCGGTCCTACTTGTCCGAGCTCGGGCGCGATCCCAAAGCCGCGGTTGTCGGTGATCTCGTGACGATTCGCGTGCTTGAACAAGCGAGTGCGCTGACAACTGGCGTCAGCTCATCTTCTCGAAGCTCGGGAGAGAACAACTCGATCAGTTCGTTGTTCGGAGCCCTCAATACGGCCGGCGCGTTAGCGAACCTGGCCCGATCGACAGGAGCAAGCACGCTGGACGGGCAGGGTACCACGAGCCGCCGTACCAGCGTCACCGCGACCATTACCGCGCATGTCACGCACGTGATGCCGAACGGTAACCTGGTAATCGAGGGCGTCAAGGAAGTTCTCGTCAATTCTGAAAGGCAGGTCGTCTGGCTGCGCGGCATGGTCCGTCAAGTAGATCTGTTGCCCGACAACAGCGTCCGCTCGGACCGCATCGCCATGATGGAGCTTCGCATCAACGGCAAGGGAGTCGTCAACGACGCCATTCGCCGGCCCAATTTACTGGTGCGTATCTTCAAGAAAGTACTGCCGTTCTAGTTGCCCGACTGAGCCGCCATGCGAACCAACGATCCAATTTCCGCGGACCACGCGAATCGATCCAAAGTATTCAAGGGCCCAGCGTGGCGCAAGCTCTCAGCTTGCCGCATCGAGACTCGTCTCGACGCCAGCACCCGACCCAGCCGCGGCGCCACGGGTTGCCGGCCGAGAATCCAAATACGCGCGGCCCTCCTGCTGGTTGCCGCGGTCGCCGCGCTTCTAGCTTCCAGCCAGCCTGCCGGCGCGGCGCGCCTCAAAGACCTGGTGTCCATCGAGGGCGTCCGCGACAACATGCTGCTCGGCTATGGCATCGTGGTCGGCCTCAACGGGACTGGCGACCGCCAGCAGACCGTGTTTTCGACACAGAGTCTGTCCAATCTGCTGCAAAAGATGGGAGTCAACGTCCCGCCCACGGCCTTGCGAATCAACAACATTGCCGCTGTGATGGTCACCGCCAGCCTGCCCGCGTTCGCCACGCCGGGCGTCAAGATCGACGTCACCGTCTCTTCGATCGGGGATGCCGCCACGCTGCAAGGAGGAATTTTGCTGCTGACTTCGCTCAAGGCGGCAAACGGGGAAGTCTACGCAGTGGCGCAGGGGGCCCTTTCCATAGGGGGATTCAGCGCCGGACGTGGCGGAAGCGGAGTGCAGGTGAACCATCCGACCGTGGGGCGGATCCCGGAAGGCGGCCGGGTGGAAAAGGCCGCCCCGACGGTCGACCCCAATCCCGCGGGATTCCGGTTGCAACTGCGCCATCCCGACTTTGTCACCGCGTCGCGGCTAACCGAGGTGCTCAACAAGGAGTTTCCCGCAGCCATCGCTCGAGCCGAAAACGCGGCAACCGTGATGGTCACCATGCCTGAGGACTACCGCCACCAACCGGTCGAGTTTATCGCCTTGATCGACCGCTTGGAGGTGCCGACCGACCGCCGCGCAGTCGTTGTCCTGAACGAACGCACGGGCACTGTTGTGATCGGCAACAACGTCACGATCGCCCCCGTGGCCATCCTTCATGGCAACCTGACCGTCCAGATCGTCACCGACTTCGTCATTTCACAACCGGCGCCCCTGTCGAGTGGCGAAACGGTGATCGCCCCGCAGGTGGGAATAGAGGTCAAAGAGGACCAGGCTCGCCAGGTGGTGCTGAAAAAGGGCGCCAGTGTCGAGGAACTCGTGAAGGCCTTGATGTCGATCGGGTCCACGCCGCGCGACATTATCGCCATCATGCAGAGCATCGCGGCCGCCGGCTCGCTCGATGCCGCGTTGGAGGTGATCTAGATGGTCAGCTCTATCCTAGCCTCGTCACAGTTCAGCGCGGCGCTTCTGGAAACCCGGCCCGAATTCAAAACAAACAGCGTGGAAGACGCCGCCCAAGAATTCGAGGCGATGCTGATCGGGCTGCTTCTCAAGAGCGCACGGGAAGCGGGAGGTTTGTTCGCCGAGGAAGACCGGATGACGGGTGGAGAAGGCTACCTCGAGCTAGCCGAGCAGCAGTTGGCCAAAACCTTGGCCGACGGCGGACTTCTCGGCTTCAGCCGGCTGCTGTTGCAAGACATCAACCAGATCGCACAACGCAGGAACGCACCACGCCCCGGGGGGCTATCGAGTCCGAAGTCAGGGGGAGAGAGGACAACTCCGCTCCCAAACTTGAATCACAAGTTGTGATTTCAACCCGCTAACCCGCTTTTCTGGCCACGTGGCGAGGCGAAGTGCGTGAGAGGCGCGTCAGTACGAGGCGCGCGCCGCTTGACGAGCGGAGGCGTACTTGACCCTACGGTGAGCACGGCGAGCAAGCGCAACGAACGTAATGGCGGGCCTATCGCGTGCTTCGGCCGTCAGGTGGTGAGAAATGCGGGTTCAACTCGGGCAGCACGGATAACGGAGTCGTGGGTATTGAATTCAGATCCTCCAGTATTCTGCCGATAAGATGACCGAGACCGCTGTATCGGTCCACAATACCTCATGACAATCGATAACAATCTCACCTCATCAAACGACTTGCAATCGACACAAGTCGGCAAGGCGCAGCAGCTTCAAGTCGAGCAGGCCGCCAAGCAGAAGACGACGGAGTCCGCGAAAGACTCCGTTAGTTTGTCGCCGTTTGGCAGCGATCTGGCTCAGGCGATTAGTAATGATCCGCCCGAAGTCATTCAGCAGGTCGAGCAGCTTCGGCAGGCCATCAACAACAGCACGTTCAACGTCCCGGCCGATCAAGTGGCGCGAGCGGTTGTGAACGGCGCGGTGAAGGGAGAGTAGTCCGCGGGTGGGCTGAATGCCTGCCGTTGGAAAGGCCGTGAAAAAACTGTGTTTACACCGAGTGCGTCGGCAGACGGCGTCTGGATTCCAAGATTCTTTCGGCCGCTCAAATTGAGCTTCCTCGCTGACTTTGCGGACGCCACGAGAACAGGCCGCTGACACCAGGCCAGAAAGCAAGAGCGCCTATGAACGCTTCGAGCATTGATGAAGTAAAACAGGATCTGGAAAAGACGCTGCTCCTCATGCGAGAGGCCCGCTTCACCGAACTAGCGGACCACGCCGAGCAGATGAACCGCCATGTCGTGGCTCTTGAGCACTTGAAGGCAGGTATCGAGGCGGCCCGAAGCACAGCGGACTCTCCCGAAATCGGGCCTGCCTGCGAACGGCTTAAGAAGCGTCTTCATCTCGTTTCTGAAGTGCTGCGCCACGGGGCAATGGTGGAGTACGCGTTACGTGAAATCGAGCTGGCCTTCACGACGAGTTATTCCGAAAACGGATATCCGGCATCATCCAATAGTTCCCGTTTGAGCGCGGAGGCCTGAGAATGGGAAACCTTACCGGGGCACTGGGATCGGCGACCCGCAGCCTGGCGGCTTTTTCCCAAGCTCTTTCGATCATCCAGAACAACATTGCCAACGCTGCAACGCCGGGATATGCCCGCCAGCGAGTCGCGTTTTCTTCCGTGGTCACTCCTTCCGGGCTCGCGCTCGGCGTCGAGGTCCGCCAGGTTCAGAGCTTGCGCGACAACCTGCTCGACTTCCAGGTTTTGTTAGGAAGACAGTCGGCGTCGCTGTTCGAGAAGCAACAGCGGATCTTCCAGCAAATCGAGCCCATCTTCGATCTCAGCGGCGAGCGCAATATCAATGGAGAGGTCGACAAGTTATTCTCGGCCTTCGCGGCATTGTCAGTGTCGCCGGGAGACTTCAATCTCAGACGGGGAGTGCTCGACGCCGCCGGAGCGGTCGTCGACTCGGTGCAGTCCACTTTCACCTCTCTCTCCCGCCAGTCGGTCAGTCTCGAGAGCGAGGCTCGCAGCACGGTGGGACGCATCAACGGACTGCTGGAACAAATCGCCGAGCTGGCGGCGCTGGGAACCAATTCGAAAACTGGCCAGAATTTCGCCGCTGATACGCGCCTGAATCAGATCTTGGACGAGTTGTCGGGCCTCATCAACTTTACCCTGATCCACCAGAGCGATGGCGCTTTGACGCTTGTCACCGGAGGCGGGGAAACTCTCGTCGTGGGAACGACCGTGCGCCGTCTGGCGGTGAGCGTCACCGAACCGGCGATCGCCATTCTGGATGAAGACGGGCGTGACATCACGGCCGGCATCGAGTCACAAGGGGGCTCGCTGGGGGCGATTCTCGAACTCAGGAATCAGAAACTGCCCGACTACCTCAGCCAGGTCAGCCGGATCGCCAAAGCTGTCGCTGACCGCGTCAACGAACAGCACGCTCTCGGGGTTGACGTCACCGGAGCCGCGGGTGCGGCCATTTTCGACTACCAGACCTCCTTTGTGCTGGGTTCGGGACGAACGGCGGGCACGACCGGAGCAGCAACACCGGCACCGCCGGTGAGCGTGGATGTGACCTTTTCGGGAGGAGTCACGGGGTCGATCAGCGCCACGCTCGACAGCTTCTTTGTCGCCACGGCTGCTCCGAGCGGGGTGTCAGCGGGAGATACGATCTCGGTCACTTTCACGAGCGCCGACGGTGAAATCGAGAAAACCATTACGACGAGTGCGCTTCTCGGCGGCGAATCAACGGCGGATCTTGTCACGCGTCTGAACGACCAGATTGCGGTGGATCCCGAACTAGCGGGATACATCACGTTTTCCGGCAGCGGCGGGAACATCAAGCTCGTGCTGTCGGAGACGGCAGGGCAAGGCTTCAGTTTCACCTCGACGACAAGCAATCCAGGGTTCACCACGGGGCTTGAAAGCGGCGGCGCCTTGGGAGGGCATTCGGCGGCCGAGATCGCCGCCGCCCTCAATGCGCAAGTTGCGCTCGACCCCGCCCTCAGCGGCGCCGGAATGCGCTTCGTCGATGTCGCGGGCGAAGTCAAGCTGGACGGCGATGTGTCGTTCAACTACACCGACAACGACAACGATCCGGCCGCGGCCGGATTTGCGTCCGGGCTGGCCGGGTCCGGTTCCGCGGGGGGCGCGGTCGCCGCGAACTCGCTGCGGCTGGCCGGCTTGAGCGCCGCCAAGATCGCCGCCGGAGCGCCGGGCTTCCCGGGCGGCAACGAGAACGCCCTGGCGCTGGCGGCTCTTGCGAATACCGGCATCGTAAACGGGGTCACGCATACCGAGGCTTTCGCCGCTTTGGTGAGTGAAGTCGGCCAGGCAAGCGCCGCCGCATCCTCGCAACTTGACACCCAAAACCAGATCTTGGCCACGGCGCAGGGTCTGCGAGACAGCTTTTCTGGCGTCGATATCAACGAGGAAGCGGTTAAAATCCTTGAGTTCGAGCGGGCGTTTCAGGCGTCAACTCGGGTGATCCAGGTGATCAATTCGCTGATGGACGAGATCTTGGACCTGGTGAGGTAAGCGAATGCGAACCACGTTTCTATCGCAAGGACGCCAAACACTCGCCAATCTCCAGTTGGCTCAGGCGCGCAAGCAGCGAGCCACGCAACAGGTGTCTTCCGGGCTGCGCGTGACCAAGCCATCCGATTCGCCGAATGACGCCGCCGGCGTCGTAAAAACCCGTACGGACTTGCGTGTGATCGAGCAATTCAAGTTGAACTTGGAACAGGTGCAGGCCGAGTTGAAGGCGGTCGACGGGGCGCTCTCGCAAGCCGGTGATGTTCTGAGCCGCGCCGCGAGTCTGGCCGCTCAAGCAGCAAGCGACGCCCAGGAATCAGTCCAAGCCAGCCGGGATCTCATCAGGGCGGAAATCGAAGTGATATTCCGCCATTTGGCGTCCATTGCCAACTCGACTTACTCGGGCAGGTTTGTGTTCGGCGGAAGCACCGATGACATCACTCCGTTTGTTATCGATCCCAGCAGCCCGGACGGCATTGTTTACCAGGGTGATTCCGGCAGTCGGCGGATTACCTTTCCCGACGGGCGTCCAGCGCAGATTTCATTGCCTGGCGACAGTGTTTTCGCCCAGCCGGAGTTATTCTTAGGGTCAGGCAGGACGCCCTACACGGCTGGGGCTTTGCTGCCCAGTCCGCCCGTTGGAATCGGCGTGGCTTTCTCCGGTGATGTCGATGCCGTCTTAAGCGTCGACGTGCCTGGTTTTTTCGTCGCCGCGGCTCCCCCTGGCGCTCCCGCTGGAGGAGAAACGATCACTGTCGTGTTGAGCAGCACCGACGGATCGATTAGCGACAGCATCACGACGGCGCCTCTTCCCGCGGCAGCGGACACGCTTCAAATCGCCGCGGCTCTCAATACCGCTCTTGCGGGCAGTGCTCAACTCAGCGGCGGTTTCACCTTCAGTTCCGCCGATGGGACCGGAAGCGGGCCGCTCAAGCTGGTCGAGAGCGACACTTTGGGAGTGGGTTTCTCGTTCACCTCGACTGCTAACGGGGGGCTTACTTCCGGTCTCGAGTCCGGAGGCTTGATCGGCGGACAATCAGCTCGGGAGATTGCTTCTTTGCTGAACACCGCTGTCGCGGGCAACCCGCAACTGACCACCGTGAATGTCCAATTCTCCGCTGTCAACGGGGAGATTCAGGTCGACGGCGACGTGGACTTTACGTTCAATGCGGTCGACTTTGACCGCGGGACCGGATTCGTCTCCGGGCTGGCCGGGACGCACAACGTTGGCGGCACGCGCGGCGCGAACGTTTTCGGCGTACTCAACCAACTGATCGACGACCTCAAGAACAACAACCAAGCCGGCATCGCGCAGGGGGTATCCGGGTTGCGCCGCGCAATCGAGCACATCAGCGGCTCGCAAAGCTTTTACGGCAGCACCCAGCGCCAAGTCGGCCTCACTCTCGGAAATCTGTCTTCGCTGAACATCGTCAATCAGCAGCGCCTCTCGCAGCACCGGGATGCCGACCTGATCAGCGCCATTTCAGACATGATCTCCAGTTCCAGCGCCGAGCAATTCGCCCTTCAAGTCGCCGCCCGCCAGCAGCCTACGCTGCTCGATCTGCTGGGGTGACGATTCTGGATCCTCTGGACTCGTTCGCGGGCTGCGGGCACAACACTGTCCCCAGACGCCGACGGGCCCGGCCAGCTCCACCTCGCTGCTCCGAAGGAAACCGCAGCTGCGGGAAGCTCGCAAGAGATTCCATCACTGCCCGTCCATCACCGCCCTTCCATCACTGCCTGTTCAGCGGCCTTGGCGAACCCAAATTTATCCACAAATCTCCTCTAGTCCGCGGACGGCTGGCCGATAAGCATATTAGCGATGAATCGGCGGGTTACAAATCGGCGGGCCGGCAATCGAAGGACGATTGTGTTTCGGACCGCCGCCATCCGCTCCAACTCCAAGGAAGGGGGTGACTATGGCTATCGCTGAAATCCAGGCTTCACAGGTATCCAGACAGATTGCGCCGCGAGAAGGTCCCCAGGGCCGAGGGCCCGAGGAGGCTGCCAAGAACCGCGAGCTGATCAAGGCCATCAAGACGATCAATGCAGGCGGGGCGCTCGGTTCCAGCAGCGAACTGCGCTTCGGGTTTGACAAGACCACGGGCCAGGCCCTCATCAAGATTGTCGACCGCGTGACCAATGAGGTGATCGCTCAGGTGCCTTCGGAAGGCGCTCTGCGCGCCGCCCAGGTATTGAGAGAGCTGAGTCAGGGAGAACGGATCGCCTAGCGCTCCCGCCCAACACTGCCAATGAAACGGAGCGCCTACGTTCATGTATGCCGAAGATTACGTACAGAATGACGTCACGACCAACGATCCGGTTGAGCTTGTCTGCTTGCTCTACTCCAAAGCTATCGAGCGGCTGCATTTGGCGCTAACGCGTCTGCGGGAAGGCAATTCCGCGGGGTGCAGCGAAGCGATCGCTCGTGCCATGGAGATTGTGCTCGAGCTGATCGGCTCGCTCAACATCGAAGAAGGAGGCGAGGTCGCCCAAAACCTGGCGCCACTGTATCTCTACGTTCAAGAACAGCTAGCGGAGGCAAGCACGGAGCAGAAGGCCGAACCCATCGATAGCGCTCTTAGCGTGCTGACGACGCTGCTCGAGGGCTGGAAGGAATGCCGCTCGGCACTGCTCGTCGAAGAAGCGGCAAGTCATATTCAGCCTGAGCTGGCTGGCGAAGCCGCCCAAAGCCGGGCCTGGACTTTATGAGGATGCCAACCGATCGATTAAGGGGGATCACTGGGAGCCGTGCCCGTAAGCGCCCGCGAATTGAAGTGCTGGCCAAGCACAGCGGAGAGTTCGGAAGGCAGGAACAGAGCCCCGGGCGCAAGCCCGGGGTCAACTACGTCGGGCTCGTCGATCTTTCAAGGGCGCCCAATCCGCCCTGTCCAGTTCCGCGGCCATCGATCAGAAACTTTCAGCGAAGCGCTAGGGCAATCTCATGAGTATTTCGCCAATCAGTTTCGCCGGGGTAAGCGAATTCGCCGACGACTTCCAGGTCATCCTCGAGCGGGCCTTCGAAGTAGCTACCCTGCCGATCAACGGCCTGCAAACCGAACAAACACTCAATCTCGCGCGGCAGCAGCGGCTCGGCAACCTGGCGGCCGCCGTTCAGGCTCTCGAAAGCTCGTTTGCCGCCCTTGGAACCCAGGGGCAGAACGGCGCCATCACCGCCTCATCGTCCGACACCAAAGTCGCGACCGTCACGGTCACCGGATCGGCTTCGGCGGTTGATGTCGACTTGAGCGTCACCTCCGCGGCGGCCGTGGCGCAAGAGACCACCACGACCGCGCTCTCCACTACCAACACCTCCGCGCTAGAGGCCGATGGCATCTACAAGCTGACGCTGGGCGCTGTGCAAACCACGATCGACTTACTCACGATCGGCTCGGGGCGCGCCGCCGGGACCACCGGGGCAACCACCCCGGCCACGCCTGTCAGCGTGCAGGTCGACTTCTCGAACGGGCTGACGGCCAGCATCAGCGCCGATCTGAACAGTTTCTTCGTGGCTTCCGCGGCCCCCAGCGGCGCCGGGGCGGGCGACACCATCAGCGTCACCTTCGTCAGCGAAGACAATTCCATCAACGAAACCATCACGACCGTGGCTCTGGCGGGTGGCGAAGACGCCGCGGCGATCGTGACCCTGCTGAACAATCAAATCACGGCCAACGGGAACCTCAACGGCAAGGTTACCTTCAGCGACGAGGGAGGAAATCTCAAGCTCGTCGTCAGCGACACCGCCGGACAGGGATTCACGTTCACCTCTTCGAATACGGGCGCCGTAGTCACGGGCCTCGAATCCGGTGGAACGGTCGGAGGACATTCCGCCGCGGAAATCGCCGCGGCGCTCAACGTGCAAGTCGCTCTCAACGCAAGTCTGGTCAGCGCCGGGGTCACATTCACCGCCGAGAGCGGCGAAGTGCGGGTGCAAGGCAATACAAAGTTCGACGTCACGGGAACCGACAGCGCGCAAGGAACCGGTTTTGTCTCGGGCTTGAGCGGAACTCAGACCGTCGAGGGATATGGCAATACGCTGGACGGCCTCTCCGGCTACATCAACGCCAACTCCACGACACTCGGCGTTAAAGCCACGATCATCAATACCAGCAGCGATCCCATCAATCCCAACTACCACCTCACCCTGACGACGACCCAGACCGGTGCGACCACTCTCAAGCTCGAAAACAGCGTGGCGGCGAATCTCGTCACCGTCAATGACCAGGGCTCCGACGCTGTTTTCTCGGTCAATGGGTTGCCGGATGTCACCAATTCGAGCAACGTGATTACCGACTTTGCTCCCGGTATTACCCTGACCATCGCCGGGGCCGGTACGGCGACGATCAGCGCGAAAACGGACCGCGGCTCGATTTCCAGCTCCTTGTCGAGCGTCGTCCTGAATTACAACTTGCTGGTGGACACGATTCAGACCCAGATCGGTGACAATGCCGGGGCGCTTTCCGGCAGCGTTGCCGTGCGCCAGGCGCAGCAAGTGCTGCGCGACATCACTGGCTTCCTCGCCTCGGGAACGATCCGGTCGATGGTCGAGATCGGTTTGGAGCTGAGCAACAAAGGGAAACTGTCGTTGAACTCTCTGACATTCAACCTACTAAGCGACAACCAGTTGGCCGACGCCATTACCTTCATCGGCGATACCTCGACCGGGTTCGCCGGCAATGCCGCCACCTTGCTGGACGCACTGGGCGATCCCGTCAACGGCCAGATTCAAGCAGCCATCTCGACGCTGCAAGATTCCGACACCAAGCTCACCGAGCAGATCGAACAAGAGCAGGGACGGGTCGACGCCATGATCGCCACCCTGGAAGCCCGGTTCGCCGCCGCCGACCTGCTGCTCAGCCAACTCGAGGCGCAGCAAAACCTGCTGACTACTCTGTTTGAGGCTCAACTGAACTCGAAGAAATAGTGGATCTCTCCGTGCAAGAACACACCCGGATCGACGGCCTGCTCGACGACCTGATCAGCTACAGCGAAACTCTCGCCGACGCCGGCCAGTCGTCCTTCACCGGCGCCTGGGAAGCGCTGCTGGACGAACGTTCCCGAGTTTCCCGGAACCTAGCCGAGGCAGCCCAAGAAATCGCCCTAACACCCGCGCAAACCGCCAAACTGAAAAGCGCCATCGACGCTGGCGCCAAGGCCCGTTTTCCCATCGCCGCCAAACGCGAGAACCTGCGTTCTCAGCTCGCCGAGCTGCGCGATGCCCAGCGGGCCCAACGAGCCCTGAAGCCATTTCGCCGAACAAGAGGCCGCCGCCTGAACGTCAACGCCTAGCCTCGTACTGACGGGCCTCTCACGCACTTCGCCTCGCCACGTGGTGAGAAATACGGGCTAGGAGGAGACAATCGGACGTTAACCCAGAATCTTCCGCATCATGGTGTCGATGCGGTCCAAGGCTTCCTTAATTTCCTCCAGCGCCGTGGCGTAGCTGAACCGCAGGTAACCCTCTCCGTAGGCTCCAAAGCTGGTGCCACTCAAACAGGCCACACCGGCTTCGTTGAGCACGCGGTACTCCAGCTCCTCCGAGTTGATGCCGGTTTTCGAGGTATTCGGGAAGGCGTAAAAGGCGCCACCCGTGCTGGCGCAAGAGAACCCGGGAATCTTATTGAATCCCGAGACGATCACGTCGCGGCGGCGGGCAAACTCGGCGACCATCTCATCGACCGCGTCCTGCGGGCCACGCAAAGCCTCGATTCCGGCGCGCTGGCTGAAACTTGAGGTGTGCGAATTGCAATTGACCATCAGCAGACATACGGCGTCGAGAAGAAATTTCGGCATGACGCCGTAGCCCATGCGCCAGCCGGTCATCGAGAAGGTTTTCGAGAAGCCGTCGAGCAGAATGGTCTTCTCCAGCATGCCGTCGATTTGGGTAATGGAGAATGGCTTCTCGTCAAAGTAGATGCGGCTGTAGACCTCGTCCGCCAGCACGATCAAGTCGCGGCCGCGAACCATCTCGGCGATCTCCCGGATGTCTTCTTCAGGGATGACACCGCCGGTGGGATTCTGAGGCGAGTTGAGGATGAGCAGTTTTGTGCGGTCGCTGATCTTATCGCGCACTTGGTCGAGATCGAGCGAAAAGCCGCGGCTTTCGACCAGCGGCATGGGCACCGGCGTGGCGCCCGTGAAGCGAATCATCGACTCGTAGATCGGGAATCCCGGGTTGGGATAGAGCGCCTCGTCTCCAGGCTCGAGCAGAGCCAGAATCGGGAAGAACAGGATCGGTTTGCCGCCCGGCGTGACGACAACGTTGTCTGGGCTGACTTCGATGCCGCGCTGCTTCGAAACAACCCCGGCTATTGCGTCGCGCAGTTCGGGGTCGCCCTGGGTCGGGCCGTACTTCGTCCAGCCGTCATCAAGGGCGCGCTTGCCGGCCTCGACGATATGTTTAGCGGTAGGAAAATCGGGTTCGCCGATTTCCATGTGGATGATCGAGCGCCCTTGGGCTTCGAGCGCCCGGGCTTTAACGAGAACATCGAATGCGCCTTCACCGCGCACGCCGTTGAGTCGACTGGAAAGTTTCATGGTGGTTTGGGAATGAATACTGGCCGCTGTTTCGTGAACCGTCAAGCGGCTGGGTTAGCCCAAGATCATAGCATCAAGCGGAGTTGTGGTTCGCTGCTGGCATCCCGGAACGATGGCCGCTACGAGACCCTTTCGCCCACATGCAGCTCTTGCAGTGAACGCACTTGCAGCGGCTGCGTGCGGCGGGCCGCCATGCCCTCGGCGGCGGCCTTGGCTCCGCTGAGGGTCGTGATGCAGAGAACGTTCTGTTGCATGGCGGCGCGCCGGATGACCTTCTCATCCTGGAAGGAGTGGGCTCCCGCCGGGGTGTTGATAATCAGGGCCAGTTGGCGGTCCTTGATCAGGTCCACAATGTTGGGGCGGCCTTCATTGACCTTGAAGACGACTTTGCAATCGAGACCGGCGGCGCGCAGGGCGGAGGCGGTCCCGCGGGTGGCGTAGAGCGGCAAGCCCAGCTCGGCGAACTTCTTGGCGACTTCGATGCCTTCGGGACGGTTGCGGCGGTTGACGCTGACGAAAATCGACCCGGACTCCGGCAGCGCGTGACCGGCGCTGAGCTGCGCCTTCGCGAAGGCCTCGCCGAAAGTATCGCCAATGCCCATGACTTCGCCGGTCGAGCGCATCTCCGGACCCAAAATCGGGTCGACCCCCGGAAACTTATTGAAGGGGAACACCGGCGATTTCACGCAGTTCTTCTCGACCGGAAGCACGCCGCCGGAAAATCCATAGTCGCTCAGCTTGCGGCCCACCATCAGCCCGGCCGCGATCTTGGCGAGCGGCACGCCGGTCGCCTTGCTGACGAAGGGCACGGTGCGCGAGGCGCGAGGGTTGACCTCGATGACGTAGACTTTGCCGTTCTGGATGGCGTACTGGATGTTCATCAGCCCGATCACGTTGAGTGATTTCGCCAGCCGCACGGTATAGCCGCGAATCGTTTCGAGCTGCTCCTCGGGGATGGAAGCGGCCGGGAGCACGCAGGAGCTGTCGCCGGAATGCACGCCGGCTTCCTCGATGTGCTCCATGATGCCGCCGATCAGCACCTCGTCACCGTCGCACAGCGCGTCGACATCGACCTCCGTGGCGTCTTCCAGAAAGCGGTCGACGAGTACGGGGCGCTCCTGGGAATAGACGACCGCTTCACGCATGTAGCTTTCGACCGTCTGCTCGTCATAGGCGATCACCATCGCTCGTCCGCCGAGTACGTAGCTGGGGCGCACAAGAACGGGATAGCCGAGCCGGCGGGCCACTTCGAGCGCTTCCTCCGGGCTGGTGGCCGTTCCGCTGGCCGGGGCGGGAATGTCCAGGTCAGTGAGCAGCTTTCCGAAGCGGTCGCGGTCCTCGGCCAAGTCGATCGACTCGGGGTCGGTTCCGATGATGGGAACGCCGTGGGCCTTCAGGGGCAGGGCCAGGGTCAGGGGCGTCTGTCCGCCGAACTGAACGATCACGCCGTCGGGTTTCTCGGTATCGCAAATGTTGAGAACATTCTCCAGCGTCAGAGGCTCGAAATAGAGCCGGTCACTGGTGTCGTAGTCGGTCGATACGGTCTCGGGATTGCAGTTGACCATGATCGACTCCCAGCCCATCTCTTGCAGCGCGAACGAGGCGTGGCAGCAGCAGTAGTCGAACTCGATCCCCTGCCCGATGCGGTTGGGGCCGGC
The DNA here is from genome assembly GCA_965226185.1 of Bryobacterales bacterium. Classification (GTDB taxonomy): domain Bacteria; phylum Acidobacteriota; class Terriglobia; order Bryobacterales; family UBA6623; genus CBDCYS01. The sequence continues at coordinate 82,977 of CBDDCT010000006.1, read as the reverse complement.
GCCGAGAATGATGACCTTGCGGCGATCGGTCGGCTCGGACTCGCACTCCAGCTCGTAGTCGGAATACAGATACGGCGTGAAGCTTTCGAACTCGGCGGCGCAGGTATCCACCCTCTTGAAAATCGCTTTGATTCCCGCTTCCTTGCGCTTGGTTCTCACGGCGTCTTCTTCGACCGACCAGTAGCGGGCAAGGCGATTGTCAGAGAGCCCGAGACGCTTGGCCTCGAGGAACTTCTCGCTGGAGATCGTTTCAAGCGTCTCTCCCTCGATCTCACGCTGGAAGTCGGCGACGATCTTGAGTTGCTGCAGGAACCAAGGATCGATTCGAGTCATCTCGGCGATTTCTTTCACCGAGTAGCCTTGAGCCAGCGCGTAGCGTATGTAGTTGAGCCGTTCCGGCGTGGGCGTGATCAGGCGCTGCGTGATCAGCTCAGGATCGTAGACTTCCGACCCCGCCTTCTTGCCGGTTTCGAGGCTGCGGATGGCTTTCCACATGGCGCTCTTAAACGTGCGTCCGATGGCCATCACCTCGCCGATGCTTTTCATCTGCACGCCCAGCAGCGGCTCGCTTCCAGGAAACTTTTCGAACTGCCATTTGGGCACTTTCACCACGACGTAATCGATCGTCGGCTCGAAGCAGGCGGGAGTCTTTTGCGTGATGTCGTTGGGGATCTCGTCCAGCCGCAAACCGACGGCTAGCTTGGCGGCAATCTTGGCGATCGGAAAACCGGTCGCCTTGGAAGCCAGCGCCGAGCTGCGCGAGACGCGCGGGTTCATCTCAATGACGACCATGCGGCCGGTGTTGGGCTCGATGGCGAACTGGACGTTCGAGCCGCCCGTGTCCACGCCAATTTCACGCAAGCAGGCCAGCGCCCCGTCGCGCATCATTTGGTACTCGCGGTCCGTCAGGGTTTGGGCCGGGGCGACCGTGATCGAATCGCCCGTGTGGACTCCCATGGGATCGAAATTCTCAATCGAGCAGATGATGATGCAGTTGTCGGCGAGGTCGCGCATGACCTCGAGCTCGAATTCCTTCCAGCCCAGGACGCTTTCTTCGATCAGGACCTCGTGGACCGGGGAAATGTCGAGCGCCCGCATGAGCAGCTCGACCATCTCCTCGCTGTTGTAGGAGAGGCCGCCACCGCTTCCGCCGAGTGTGAAGCTGGGGCGCAAGACGACCGGATATCCCACCTCGTTGGCGAAATCCATGCCGTCTTGCAGGTTGTTCACCAGCTTGGAGAGCGGCACCTCGAGACCGATCCTGCGCATGGCGTCCTTGAAAAGCAGTCGGTCTTCGGCCTTCTTGATCGCTTCGAGCTTGGCGCCGATCAGCTCAACTCCGAATTCCTCGAGAACGCCCGCTTCGGCCAGCTCGACCGAGAGGTTCAGCCCCGTCTGGCCGCCAACGGTCGACAGCAGCGCGTCGGGGCGCTCTTTGCGGATGATCTCGGTGAGGTATTCGCGGGTCAGCGGCTCGATGTAGGTGCGCTCGGCCAGCTCCGGGTCGGTCATGATCGTGGCCGGATTCGAGTTGACCAGCACGACCTCGTAGCCTTCGTCGCGCAGCGACTTGCAGGCTTGGGTTCCGGAATAGTCGAACTCGCAAGCCTGTCCGATGACGATCGGGCCCGAGCCGATGATCATGATCTTGTGGATGTCGGTTCGCTTTGGCATTCGGCAATACAGTCTAGGCGACTCAACGCCGCGGAGTATGGCTCATTCTCGAAGGATGGCAGGTGGCGTGTCGCGCCCTAAGCTCCTGCCTCTCCTTGCCTCTGCTCTAGCCAGCGAGCCACTTCGGCGGCAAACTGCTCGAAGTCTCCAAGTCGTTGGGTGAGAATATCGTAAACAATCTGGTTGTCTACCATTGTCGTCTGATAGGTCACCAGATTGCGGAAGCGCGAGGCTTGTCTAAGAGCTTCGCAAAGCTCATTTGAGAGAACTTTATTCTCCGCAAGAATTTCAAACGCTTCCGCTTTGCTTTGGGCGGTCCGCCAGCCCAGTCCCGCGATCAAATGCTTGGCAACGTTATGACTTGTTTCGAACAGAACGGTGAGTTCGCGAATGGCGGCATCGATCAGGATTTGATCGGCCAGGAACTCTTCATTCGTACGGCGGCTAATCGATCTGGCGTGCCCAACATATTCGTCGATCAGTTGCAACTGCTCAACGAGATACCGCGGATTCATCATGGACCGCCAGCCTTTTCGCGAGCTTCCGCAATGTCAGAACTCCTGTCTTTCGCATACGTTCTTGCTCTGCTTCGAACTTGAGTTTCGTCGCCCGCTCGTAGCCGACTGGCTCGTCGCCTGATTCCACCCACAAAAGCCGCCCCTCATCAAACACATGGATTTGATGCGCTAGAGCGCAATCTCGCAGCATACGAAGGTCCACGGGCTGCCCGACAGCACGCTCAAGCTCGTCCATCAGGCGAGACTGCTCGCTCCAACTCAGGCGGCCGTCAATTCGGTCCAGCACCGCGATGTCGACATCACTGTCGCCGCGGTGACGCTTGCCTAGAATGCTGCCGTAGAGGTAGACCGCGCTCAACCCGGCGCCGCTCCAGTGGCGGAGCACCTTCCGGCAGCCTTCGACAATCGTTTCCCTTGCCTTCGCTATCATGCCGTTGCCTCATTATACGTTTGAGGCGCCGTGCCGGGGCGAAGCTTCATGGATCACCGTGGCCGGGGCTCACGCCGCTCTCATCAAATCTACGAATTCCTGGAACAAATAGCGCGAATCGTGCGGCCCGGGCGCGGCTTCCGGGTGATACTGCACGCCGAACAGCGGATCCTTGCGGCTGCGAAAACCTTCGACTGTTTGATCGTTGAGGTTGATGTGGGTCAGCTCGATTCCGTCGCTGCTCAAGGAATCCGGATCCACCGCGAATCCGTGGTTTTGCGATGTGATTTCGACCTTGCCGGTCAGCTCGTTCCGTACCGGGTGATTGACACCGTGATGGCCAAACTTGAGCTTGAAAGTCTTCGCCCCGGTGGCGAGCCCTAGAACTTGGTGCCCCAGGCAAATCCCAAACATCGGCAAGCGGCCGATGAGTTTTCTCACGTTTTCGATTTGCGGCTTCAAAGGCTCCGGGTCGCCGGGGCCGTTCGATAAGAATACACCATCCGGCTTGAGCGCAACTACATCTTCGGCGGAGGTGAGCGACGGCACGACCGTTACTCTGCATCCAATCTGAACGAGTTGCCGCAGGATATTGTGCTTGATGCCGAAATCGTAGGCGACAACGTGGAGTGACGATTCTCTGGCCAAATCCAGAAGCTCCGAGGGCGAACAGGGGACAACGCCGAGGTTCCAGTCGTAACGCTGCTTGGTCGAGACCGAGGTGGCCAGATCGAGTCCGGCCATTGGTGGAATCCCACGCGCTTTCGCGACCAGTTTTTCGTGGTCCGTTTCGAGAGACGAGATCACTCCCCGCATCGATCCCTTGGTTCTTAGATGGCGCACCAGGGCCCTGGTGTCGATTTCCGAGATGATGGGAATTCGCTGCTTGGCAAGGAAGTCGGCCGCATGCTCGGTGGACCGCCAGTTGCTTGCCAGCGGCGAAAACTCCCGGACCACCAATCCCTCAATGTAGGGCCGGGCCGATTCGTTGTCCTCGTTGTTGGCGCCGTAGTTGCCGATCTGCGGATTCGTCAGGATGACGATTTGCCCGCTGTAGGAGGGATCGGTGAAGATTTCCTGGTAGCCGGTGATGCCGGTGTTGAAGACTACCTCGCCGTAGCTCTCGGCCTTGGCGCCAACGGACTTTCCGTGAAATACGCGGCCGTCCTCCAGGGCAAGGAGGGCGTCAAACGTCATTCAGCCACCTCGAAGCTTTCGAGCAGGCCGAAGCGCTCCAGGGGCCAGTAGGAGAACACGGCTCTTCCGATGATGAAGCGCCGGTCGACGGTTCCCCAGGTGCGGCTGTCGTTCGAAGTGTTGCGGTGATCGCCCAGTACGTAGTAGTGGTTCGGCGGGACCGTAACGCGCGGATAGGTCGAACGGTCACCGTATTCTGGAAGCAAGTAGGGTTCCTCGACGGGCTGAGCGTTGATCAAAAGGCGGCCTTGTTCGATCTCGACCGCGTCTCCCGGCAGCCCGGCCACCCTCTTGATGTAGGATTTTGACGGGTCAAGCGGAAACCGGAACACGATCACATCGCCCCGGCGGATTTCGTCGAATCGGTAGACGAACTTGTTCACGAAGATGCGTTCCTGATCGACGAGCCAGGGCATCATGCTGGTTCCCTCTACCTTGACGGGCTGGTACAGGAAGACAATGACAACCGCCGCGATGGCGACGGAGACAATGATGTCCCGCGCCCAGACTTGGACGTCCAACCAGAAGGGCCGGCGGGCGGGCTTTTCCTCGAACTGCGGCTCTTCCCGCCGATACTGAGAGTCGCGTGGAACTCCAGATTCTCTTGTGTCGTCGTCGCCCATGTTTAGTCGCCCATGTCGTTGTCGCTACCCAGGCGAGGGACCAGTTATTCGGGCGGCCGTGAAAACGCCCGCACGCAAACCCGTGATGACAATCAACGGTTGTCGTTCCCCGGCTCTCAGTGACTTGTTCCTTCCGGAATGCGAAGACCGGCGACTGCCGCCAGCTAGGAGGCTGCTCCAGTTGTGACGGAAACTTTCTCTCCGTATTTCTATCACGAAGACCAGCTTCGCGACAACAGCCTTGCGCACCGTTGATTAATATGATCGAATCGAACCAAGCGCAAGCGCATGAAAGCAGCCCTCATCATACCAGCGCTCAACGAAGAAAGCGCCATTGGGGAAGTCCTGAAGGAAATCCCCGAGGGCCTGTTCGAGCAAGTCATCGTCGCGGACAACGGCTCGACAGACCGCACTTCCGAGGTTGCCGTCTCTCACGGCGCCGTCGTTGTCGCCGAGCCCCGGCGTGGCTACGGGAATGCCTGCCTCAAGGCCCTGACTCAGCTTCCGGAAGGGACGGACGTCGTCGCGTTCATGGACGGAGACGGCAGCGATGTCGCCGCGGAGCTCGGAACCTTGCTCAAGCCGATTGAAGACGGGCGCGCGGATCTCGTCCTGGGCAGCCGCGAGCTGGGTGAGGCGGAGCGTGGGGCTGTGAACGTTCACCAGCGGTTAGGCAATCTGCTGGCCACGCTTCTCGTTCGGCTGCTGTTTGGACATCGCTACACGGACCTTGGCCCGTTCCGGGCGATCCGCGTTTCCAGCTTGGAAACTCTCGATATGCGCGACCGCAACTACGGCTGGACGATTGAAATGCAGATTAAAGCGCTCCGGGCCGGTCTGCGGGTTCTCGAAGTGCCGGTGACCTACCGGCAGCGGAGGGCCGGCGTCAGCAAGGTGTCCGGCAATGCCTGGGGCAGTTTCGCGGCGGGAGTGAAGATTCTCTGGACCATCGCGCGGCTCTGTTTCGCCAACCGCTGAGCTGTACCCGTTTTGCGGCTCCGATGCATTTGTTGGGATATTGAGAGACTACCCGCCCGCCGTGGCGCGGTATCGTCAGCCAGAGGCGCTTTGATCAGCGGCCGCGGCCCCCGCTCGAGGAACCACCAGCGCCCTGCTGGCCGCCGCCACGGCCCGTCGAGCTGCCCGTACCGCTGGACGAACCGTCGCGAGACCCGCCGCCGCGCCCCATGCCGCCGCCACGCCCCATCGAGCTGCCCATGGAGCGGTTCCGCTGTGCACGAAGCCAGAAGCGCAGCATCTCATCCTGAGCGCTAGCCCGGATTTCTCATCGCGGGGTTGGCGGAAGGCCGCCTTTTGTGGCACAAACATAATGATTACAATATGTTTCAGCCAGCAAGAAAGCGACCCCTGCCATGACAGAGTGTACCCAAACCAGCTTCACCTTCGCCGACCATGGCCGCCGCCAGGTGGTAGCCCGTTTCGACGGCGGCATGATCACCTCCGACGGCGGCGCCATGCTGTTGCGCCAGACCGAACAGCGCAGCGGCATCGTGCGGCAGTTCGCCGCCTGCTTCCGTGATCACCGCCAGCCCGCGCAAGTCGAACACAGCGTGCGCGAGCTGGTCTCGCAGCGCGTCTACGGGCTGGCGCTGGGTTATGAGGACCTCAACGATCACGATCAGCTGCGCTCCGACCCGCTGCTGGCCCTGCTGAGCGGCAAACAAGACCTCGAAGGCAAGCAGCGCCGCCGAGCCCAAGACCGCGGCAAGGCGGGCGCCGGCAAGAGCACTCTCAACCGCCTGGAGTTGACCCCGGCCAAGGCCGGCGCGCAAAGCCGTTACAAGAAGATCGTTCTCGACACGGGCGCGGCCGACCGTCTGCTGACCTCGCTCTACATTCAATCGCAGCCGTGCCAGCCCGAGCGCATCGTGCTCGATCTCGACGCCACCGACGACGCGCTGCACGGCCGCCAAGAGGGGCGCTTTTTTCACGGCTACTACGGACACTATTGCTACCTGCCGCTCTACATTTTCGCCGGGGACCAGTTGCTGTGCGCGCGCCTGCGGCCGTCCAACATCGACGCCTCGGCGGGGTCGCTCGAAGAGGTCCGGCGCATCGTCGAACAACTGCGGCGGGTGTGGCCCGAGGTCGAGATCCTGCTGCGGGCCGACAGCGGTTTTTGCCGCGACGAGATCATGAGCTGGTGCGAGAACCAGGGCGTGGATTACGTGTTCGGACTGGCGAAAAACGAGCGTTTAGAGCGCCTGATCAAGAGACGGATGAAGCTGGCGCGGCGGCGTTTCGCCAAGAGGGGCAAGGCGGCCCGGGCGTTCGGGGATTTCCGCTACCGCACGCGAACCAGCTGGGCGCGGGGGCGCAGGGTGGTGGCCAAGGCGGAGTATCTGGCGAAGGGCGAAAACCCGCGTTTCGTGGTGACGTCGCTGACGCCCAAGCAAGCGGCGGCGCAACACTTATACGAGACGATCTACTGCGCCCGCGGAGAGATGGAGAACCGCATCAAGGAGCAGCAGCTGGGGCTGTTCGCCGACCGCACCTCGACCGCGCTATTGCGGTCGAATCAGATCCGCTTATATTTTTCATCGATCGGGTACTGTTTGCTGGAGACGCTGCGGCGGCTGGGGTTGGCGGGGACGAAGATGGCGCGGGCGCAATGCACGACGATCCGGCTGCGGTTGTTGAAGATCGGAGCGCGCATCCGGATCACGGCGCGCAAAGTGTGGATTTCGCTGGCGACGGGATACGCCTGGGCGGGGGTGTTCGCCCAAGCGTATGAGAATCTCGAACGGGGGGAGCCGCGGCGCTGCTGAAAACGGCAAGGCGAGTTCAAGTAATACTTGAAGCACACAGGGCTCGACAGGGGCGGCAATCGAGGTTTGCCCAAAAACAGACGAAAAACGCCTCGGCCAGGGTCGCGGACAGCATGCCGGGCCGTTTCTGCCCCACGGCGGCCCCGCCGAGAGGCGATGCCGCCTCAAGACCATGAAATCCCATCCCGCGCGCCCCGCCAACCCCGTTTTCGGGAATCGATGAGAAATGCGGGCTAGCACCACCCTTACGGGATCCGCGGGCCAGCAGAGTCTTGTTCGCTTGGCCGATCGCTTTCGTACGGGACATGCTCCATTGATCCAGCGCGTCGGTCTGTTTGCGATCGAACTTGGCAACACTCCAGTCGCTGGGGGTTTTCTCGATGGTCGCCGCCTTGCTACCCTTCACTTCCAACTTGGCGCCGTCGGCGGAAACTTGTGCTTTGCCGCGAAATACTTTGAGGATGACTGGCTCCCCTTCGCGGGCGTCGATTCGGTAGTAACCGTTCTTGGGAAAGGCGATCTTGGCTTGGCGGGCGATCACGGACAGGGAGTCGGGGTCAAAGACCTGAACCGAGTCGATAATCGCCGAACCGGAGATCAAGCGCGCGCTGGCGCTGGTCATGCCGCCCTCGATCATTTCTAGCCGCGAGTTCTCATCCAGTCTTAGCAAGGTGCCGAGCGCCAACATCATTTCGACGCGGCCGTTCTCAGTACGCAGTTCTTGGCCTGCTTCGACGTGTACCGCGTTCGCCGGGTCTTGCTGAAATGGCTTGCCCTCCAGAAATACGCCGCCTTCCGTGTGGTGAATGAATCCGGCCCGAACAGAGACAACCTCTTGGGAAAGACCCAGCGGCGCCAAAAGCAGGCAAACGGCGAACGCTGCGAGTTTCTGATTCAGCGATGCTTCATGGATAAAACTCATGGCAAACCTCGCACAATCCGGGACGTCGTTAGAGAATCTGCCTAGAGTATAGCGCCCCGGCCGCCCAGTTTGGCGAAGGCGCGACGAAGTGTTGAATTGGATTTCGAGACGAGACGCCAGAGTCTTCAGTTTCGAGTTCTGCTGCCGGCTGTTGGGGCGCGACCCGAATGAGCTTCGCCGCAAGGTCAAGACGGAGAGCTTCTCGGCCAAATCCGCGCTTGGAATGAGAGTAGTGGCGCACCGCGGCAAGCGCTGATGGGCATCCCCACAACGCTCCCTTCAGAGGATTCAACCTGGAGATGATGAACGCAGCGGCTGTCTCAGCGCTTACCAAGACAGCCGTTGCCAGGCGGATTACATCCGGGACTCGAGCAGTTTGCGAAAGTGCCTTGCAAAGCGAGGATCTCGCAGCGCCGTCAGAGCCTTGGTTTCGATCTGCCGGATTCGTTCACGAGTGAGTTCGAACGCCTGACCGATCTCCTGCAAGGTATGTTCGCGTTCAAAGCCGATACCGAAGCGCATTCGGATGACCTTCTCCTCGCTAGGAGAGAGAGTTCCGAGTATAGCGGCCGTCTTAGTTTTGACGTCGGCCTCGAGCACGCGCTCGAAGGGAGAAACTGCCCCGGCATCTTCCAGCAGATCGCCCAACGCTGACTCGCCGTCACGGCCGACCGGCGTGTCAATCGAGAGCGGTGCGCGGGAAATGGACCGCAAGGTCTCGACCCTATCCAACGTGGTCTTGAGGTGCCGGGCGATTTCGCGATTCGTTGGCGGCCGGCCCTGCTCTTTCTCAAGCTCCCGCAGAGACCGAATAAAGCGGTTCAACTGATCGTTCATGTGAACCGGTATCCGAACGGTGCGCGATTGATCCGACAGCGCGCGCGTAACCGCCTGGCGAATCCACCAGGTGGCGTAGGTGGAAAACTTGAAGCCGCGGTGATAATCGAACTTCTCCGCCGCGCGCATCAGCCCCATATTGCCCTCTTGGATCAGGTCCAACAGGTGCAGACCGCGATTAACGTATTTCTTGGCAACCGACACCACGAGCCGCAGGTTGGCCTCGACCAAAGCACTCTTGGCGTGATCGGCCAATGCCTTGCCGGCACGAATACGGCGCACGGTGGTCAGAATCTGGGACTCGCTCAAACCAAGAAATTCTTCCACCTCCGCGGCTTCTTGAAGAGCCTTCTTCGAGAGCGACCGATTGCTGTAGCGCCGCGCTGACGGGACCAAACCCCAAGCAACAGCCGGGTGCTCCGAGGCGCTGTTCTGGAACTCGGCCGCGAATGTCTTCCACACCTCCGCCCGAAACGGCAGCTTCGCAATAGCGCGGGTGACTTGGACTTTGGCGCGGCCCGCGCGCCAAGCCCATTCGCGGCGCTCGGCTTTGCGCGCGCGGCTCTTGGGCGGGTTGGCGGCTTCTTTCTGAAACTCCTCAACACGCTTCGCCACACCCGTGAGCCTGCGCAACAACGAGGTCCGGGCACGAGCCTTGGCCTTGGGATCCTCGTCCGCGTTTGCAAACTCCGTCAATCCACGCAGCGAGATTCGATCTTCCTGCAAATCCTCCCGCAGCGCCGTCAATCGGGTCCAAAGCCAGGGCGTGCGAGAAACAGCCTTGACCACCTGACGGCTGCCCCTTTCCATGCGCTTTGCCAAGCGCACTTCTCCCTGCCCGGTCAACAGCGGGACCATGCCCATTTCCGTGAGATACAAGCGGACACTGTCCTCGGACGGAGAGGCCTGTTCCGTCTGGTTCCACTCGTAGTCATCCGAGTGACTCTCGTGCCAGGCGGCGGCGGGCCGCGACCCACCCGGCTGTGGCGCTGCAAGCGCAGCTCCGGTGTTCGGTATCTCTTCACGCCTGTATTGGTACGAGGACATATCTTTCACTTTGCACAGCCTTTATAGCATTAGATGCCCGAAGCTGCCCAAACGTTTCTAACTCTTGTGCTTGAGACTACAATTCAGGCTGATGCCGAGCCTCCTCTTCCTTCATCGGCGGTTCGGCCCTATTGATTAGCAAGGCCGATTGGGAACCGCCTCTGGGAGCAACAGAGCAAAGAGGAAGACACTATGCCTTAGTTAGATTATACACCACTGCCTGGTGCTGGTCAACAGGTTTTTGTGATCTTTTTGAGTACTCTTGTGGAATCCCATTTTCGTCGCGGGCTATCTTGCGACGACGCCCCAAGCCGACCTGGCCAGGTGCTTGCAGGTCTCCGATTCAACCAGCCTTGAGGGCCGCCCCCGGCAACCCACCGGGAAATGGCTAACGTTTGGAGTTCCTGTCAGAACTGATCGCCCGCCTAAAACCGACTCTCACCACCAGGATACACCCTCTAGGGAGAAATGCAACTGGGAGGGATAGCTAAGTTGTTGAATCTTAAGGGCAGATTTTTTTTCATCGTACGTGACTGACTTTTGGCCTTTGGCCACAACGGGGTATGAGGGCCCGATTTCCGCTCATTGGGGCAAAGTGGCCTGTTCGCGGCTGCGGCCGTGGTTTTCGGGTCACTATGCACGTTAAAGCTTGACTCTAGGCGCTTTGGCGTAAATTTGGGGTGGCACGCAAGTCATTTTGTTTCAGTGACCTGGAAGCGGCCATTGCAGTTTTCTACAGAAAATGTAAGGGTTTGGGGATTTTTTAGTCCTCGCACGGCCCAGTTCGCGTTTTCTTTGATTTGTGCATGGTTGTTATGGTTGTTTGTGATTCGATTGATTCACCGCTCTCAGGATAGCGGAGCAATTGCGGATGTCAATCCCTGAGCAGGCAAATCTATTGAAAACAGAGAGAATGTTTCTTTTAAACTCGGTGACCGGCCCATGGCCTTTGGCCACAACGGGGCATGAAAAGCAGTCTCGGCGTTTGGTTGGGGCGGTGGCCAACAGCCCCAGGGCGATTTCCATAAGTCGTTGATATACAGGATGCTTATGAGGACCAGGCAGCGCGCGAGGCGGGTATGCTGAAATTCCGGTTACATCGCGGCCTTTGCGCTGTGGCGGGGGCGTGGGCGAGTCGGATGCTTCATGTGCAGGCGGGGCCCGTTTGCCAGCAGTCCGCGCTAGCATGTTCCACGATGGGCGATGCCGCCGGATCGCTAACAAGAAACAGCTTCGCATCCAGCAATCAGCCATCGGAGCTCCTGCAACCGGTCGCCGAGCAGACCGAAAACGGAGTCTGATCAAGCGGCTAGCAGGGCTCCGACCGCATTGCCGGACGGAAGGCTTGTTATCGCCATCTATTCCCGCTGCTGGGACCCACGGCAAATATCGTCGGCCTCAGCCCGCCGTGACAAACCCGTGACACGATCGTGAAGCGGCTGTGAAGCAAGGGACCTAGAATAAAGTCGTGCGATGGGCCGGCAGAAGGGCCATACCCTTGTTGCTTGGTGCGGCGACGCTGCTTCCGATCGCCGCCCTCGGATGGCTGAGTGCGCGCATTCTTCAACAGGATCGCGCAATCGAGCGCCAGCGGCGGGCCGAAGATTTGAAGTTGGCGGCCGGGCGACTGGCGCTGGTGGTGGAGGGAAGGCTCTCCAGCATCGAAGATCAGCTTGCAAAAGGACAAGGAGTTCGATTCACCGAGGAAGGGTTGGGGCCGGGCGTCCTCTATCAACCGGAAACGGCTCCGGCAGGGCACGTCTCCGCGGCCCTATTCGAAGAGGCTGAGACCCTCGAATATCAGAGCAATGACTTATCCGGGGCGGCGAAGGCGTATCGGCGGCTTGCGGAGTCGGCCGATCCCGCCATTCGTGCGGAAGCACTCGTGCGGCTCGGCAGGGTGTTACGCAATCAGAACAATCGCGCGGGCGCGCTTCAGGTTTACACAAGGTTGCGGCAGCTAGGCTCGGTTCCAGTGGGTGGACAGCCCGCGGAGATGATCGCTCGCCAGGTGCGCTATCGGCTTTCCGAGAAGTCCGGCGACCTGGAGGAATTTCGCCAGGCCCTCTATTCCGGTACGACGCGGATGGATCGCGCCACCTTTGAGTTCTATCGAGACATGCTGCGAGACTGGGGCGGACCACCTCCACCGCCCGGCGAAGTGGCGCGCACCGAAGCAGCCATCGCCTTGTGGAGGCGCTGGAAGGCGGGCGATCTTTCGGCCCGCGGCCGCGAGGTCACCGGCCACGCCGGTGTGCCCACACTGGCGATCTGGGCTGACGGTTCCGACAGCCCTACCACGCGGCTGATGACGTTTCCAGAACTCGCAACGATGCTCGGCCCACAAGGGAAAGCTGAAGAGCTGGAGATCTCCTTCACGGACGGTCCGCAAAAGGAAGGAACAATCGTTTTGACGCCCGGCGAGACGCGGCTTCCCTTCTTGCTGCGTGTTTCGGCGGCTGGCGGCCGGTTGGACGCGGGCGCGTTTGGGTCCGGACGGACCGTGCTGATCACCGGGCTGGCTTTCACCTTCGCGCTGATGCTGGCGGCGGCTTACGGTCTGTATCGAGCCACCACGCGGGAAATGGCGCTGGTGCAACAGCAGGCGGATTTCGTCTCCGCGGTCTCCCATGAGTTCCGAACGCCGCTCACGTCGATGCGCCACTTGACTGAGTTGCTCGTCGGCAACAGGGTATCGAGCGAAGAGCGCAAAGCTCAGTATTACCGCTTGCTGGCGCACGAGGCTGAGTGGCTGCACCGCATGGTGGAGAGTCTGTTGAGCTTTGGCCGCATGCAGGCCGGCTCATCCGCCTGGCACCTGGAACCGGCCGACACGGCTGAGCTGGTGCGCGGCGTCGTGGAGGAGTTTCGCCGCGACCCTCAGTCGCGCGGCAGGGAAGTGGTATGCGAGGCGGAGGACGACCTCCCGCCGATCCGCGCCGATCGCGAAGCGCTCTCGCGGGCCGTGTCTAATCTGCTCGAGAACGCCGGAAAGTATTCCGAGCCAGGCGCTCCGATCCGGGTGCTGGCGCGGCACGCCGGGGATTCGATTCACATCTCGGTGGAGGACCACGGCGCCGGCATCCCGCGCGAGCAACAGAAGAAGTTGTTCGAGAGATTCGTCCGGGGCGATGAGGCGCGGCGCGCGGGAGCCCGCGGCATCGGTGTCGGGCTGGCGCTGGTCAAATCGGTGGCTGAGGCTCATGGCGGCTCGGTGCGGCTTGCCAGCGAGCCCGGCCGGGGCAGCACGTTCACATTGGTGATCCCCAGTCACGAATCCTAATGCCACGAATCCTGATAGTGGAAGACGATTTGGCGATCGCAGTCGCGCTGGAAGACGATTTGCGGCTGGAGGGGTACGCGGTCGAGGTTGTGCATGATGGCGAGGCGGCGAGCCGGCGCGCTCGCGAGACGGCGTTTGATCTGATCCTGCTTGATGTGATGCTGCCCAAGAAAGACGGGTTTGAGGTGTGCCGCGAGTTGCGCCGGGCGGGTGTCTCCTCGGCCATCCTGCTGCTGACCGCGCGCACGCAAGAGACCGAAAAGGTGCTCGGGCTGGATATGGGAGCGGATGATTACGTGACGAAGCCCTACAGTCCGAAGGAGCTGCGGGCACGGATCCGGGCGCTGCTGCGGCGCGGTGCTCCCGTGGCAGGCGAGGTGGAGGTCGTTCGTTTCGGGGAATGCGAGCTGGACTTCGCGCGGGCGGAGCTGCGGCGCGCGGGCAGGCCGGTGGCCACCACGCCGCTCGAGTTCAAGCTGCTGGGCCTGTTTGCGCGCCGCCCCGGACGTGTGCTGACGCGGCGCATTCTGATCGATGAAGCATGGGGCAAGGAGACGATGATCACCGAGCGCGTGGTGGATAACCAGATCGCGAATCTTCGGAAGAAGATCGAGCCTGCTCCGGCCCAGCCGCGTTACCTCAAGAGCGTGCGCGGCATTGGATACCGGTTTGATCTCGAAGACATGACGAAATCGTGACGTACTCGTGGAGCGATCATGAACTACGGCAAGTAACCTCGGTGTTGGAGGTGAAGAAATGAAAGCAATCATTACCGCGATCCTGGCTGCTGTTCTGGCCGCAATTCTGGTAGCCGGCGCGCAAACCAAGGGTGAGGCAGAGCGGATGTTCAAGGCCGCCAAGAACGCCGAGCTGGTGGATGGCAATCTGAAGGCGGCCATCGAGCAGTACGACACGATCGTCGCTAAGTTCAGCAAGACCGACCGGGCCGCGAGCGCCGACGCGCTCGTGCGGATGGCGGAATGCTACACGAAGCTCGGTGACACTCAGGCGCACAAGATCTACGAGCGGGTGCTGCGGGACTACGCGGACCAGAAGGAGGCCGCCGCCGTGGCTCGCGCGCGGCTCGGCGGGAGCGCGCCGGAGAACGATGGCAGGATCGTTGTGCGGCAGGTTTGGTCTGGGGACAACGTGAATCTTCAAGGCCGTCCGTCCCCCGACGGCCGCTATTTTGTTCACACAGATTCGGAAAGCGGGGATCTCGTCATTCGCGATCTGAAATCCGGCGAAAGCCGTTTACTCACGCGTGACGCAGGGGCCGGAGGACACTACGTGAGCGCGTTCGCCCCGGTTTTTTCGCCGGACGGGAGTCAAGTCGCGTATCAGTGGTGGAGCGATCCGAAGACCTCTCTCCGGTTGATCGGCTCCGATGGTTCCAACATGCGCGTTCTTATGGATAGTACGCAGCGCCCGATCCCAGTTGCATGGTCGCCTGACGGAAAGTGGATTGCCCTCGGGCTATGGAATCAGGACAACTCAACACAAATAGCTTTAATTTCGGCGGTGGACGGCGCCGTGACGCAATTAAAATCCACCGGGTGGAAACGGCCCGGCATCGGAGGTTTCTCGCCGGATGGGCGCTTCCTTGTCTATTCGTTGCCCGACTCCAATCCGTCGGCCAGCGATGGCGGCATTTTTGCCATCGCCGCTGACGGCGGTCAGGAGACGGCCCTCGTCCAGGGACCCGCAACTGACAAGCAGCCTCGGTGGACTCCGGACGGACGGGCGGTCGTCTTCGCCAGTGATCGTTCCGGGGCCAACGGTCTCTGGTCCATTCGGGTCGCCAACGGAAAGCCGCAGGGTTCGCCCGAGTTGGTAAGGGCGAATGTCGGTGACATCTACCCCTTTGGTTTCGACCAGAATGGGTCGTACTATTACGGCACGTACAACCGGCAGGTCGATGTATATTTCTCGGGCATCGATCCGGAAACGCTTGATACAGTGACAGAACCGGTCCGCGTAGCGGACAAGTTCGTGGGTTCGAACTGGGGTCCGGCTTGGTCGCCCGACGGCCAATTCATCGCTTTCTTCCGTGCGCTGGATAGCAGCCCGTCCAGGGCGATTGTTGTCCGCTCCGTCGCGACGGGGGAAGAGCGAACACTGCCGGGCCGGATTCAGCAGGGCGGATACGTTGCCGGTTATTTCGCTCCGCAGTGGTTCCCAGATGGCCGTTCCTTGCTTGTCATGGACACTTCGGATTCCAGATGGGCTTTCAAGCGAGTCGATCTGGAGGGCGGAAACGCGCAGGTGGTCCTAAGCGGCTCGAAGGTCCGGCCCGTTGCAACGTTATCGCCGGACGGCAGAATGCTGTACTACTCGGTCCCCGGCGGAAGGGTGCCCGAGTCCAATCTTAAAATGCTGCACTTGATGAAGAAGAACCTCGAAACCGGCGAGGAGGCCGAGCTGTATCACGCGCAAAGCCCTGCGGTCAGCTTCTTCGGTCTCGCTGTATCGCCTGATGGCGCACGCCTGTCTTTCATGCGCAATGACCTGGAAGGCGGAAAGCGAACGCTGTTGACCATATCGACAGACGGCGGCGACCCACGCGAGATGTATAGGGGAGCCCACAACAAGCCCATCCCTTTCGCAGCCGTTTGGACGAGAGACGGACGGCATCTTCTGTTTGCCAGCAACTTGGACGGCCGAGGGCAGCTATGGGCGATTCCCGCCGACGGCGGTGAACCGCGGCCTTTGGACATTACCATGCGACAGATTCTGTATCCGGCAGTCTCACCTGACGGTCGGCGTGTGGCATTTACCGGAGCTCAGAGTAAGGCCGAACTCTGGGTGATCGACAACCTGTTGGCCGAGACCCAGCCATCCCACTAGCCCGATTTTCTCACCGCGCGGCGCAACGACGTGCGCGAGAGACCCGTGGATACAAGGAGACGTGATGCTGCTATTGCTCGCGGCGGCGCTGACGATTCCTCTGGGGCTGGACTTGTACCTTCCGTACCCGGAGGCCAATCCCATCACACCCGCAAAGATCGAGCTGGGGCGGCGCTTGTTTCAAGACCGCCGCCTCTCCCGTGACCAGTCCATCTCCTGCGCCTCCTGCCACGATCCGGAGCGCGCGTTCTCCGATGATCGGCCTGTCGCCGTCGGCGTATTCGGGCGGCGAGGCAACCGCAACGTCCCGGCGATCATCAACCGCGGCTACGGCCGGGCCTTTTTCTGGGACGGTCACGTGGACAACCTGGAAGAGCAGGTCGTCCAGCCCATCCTCAATCCCAAGGAGATGGACCTGACGCTAGCGGAAGCCTCGGCCCGCGTCGGCCTGACTCAAGAGGAGATCGCCAACGCCCTGGCCACCTACGTCCGCGGCATCGTCTCCGGCGGCTCGCCCTTCGACCGTTTCGTGAATGGCGACCGCGGCGCACTCACCGCCAAGGAGCAACTCGGCCTCCAGATCTTCCGCGGGAAAGGGAACTGCACCGCCTGTCACGCCGGCCCAAACTTCACCGACGAAAAGCTCCACAACACCGGCGTGGCTTGGCGTGAAGGAGGGAACGGCGGGCGCCTTGCCGACACAGGCGGCGGCCGCGGCGACTTCAAGACCCCGACGCTCCGCGAAATCGCCCGCACGGCCCCCTACATGCACGACGGCAGCCTTCAGACGCTCGAAGATGTTGTTGACTTCTACAGTGACGGCGGCAGGAAGAACCCATATCTCGATCCCGAGCTGCGCCCGCTCAAGCTGACTGACGACGAGAAGACGGCGTTGCTCGCATTCCTGCAGTCGTTGACCGGCAAAGTGAGCGACGGCCGCTAGCCCTTCGAGCAGGACTAAGTCCCCCGAAACAAACTACATAGGGCTCGTCCTCCGGATTACTGTCGGGAAGTCCCGTTCAACCTTCGTGGACACCCTTCGCCATGGCCTTCGTTGATGATTTGATGTTTACGAAAATATGCTAAGATGACACTATGCGGAGCACATTGACTCTTGACGACGACATCGGCAACAAACTGAAACGGTTGGCCGCTGAGTCAGGAATACCCTTCAAACGGGTTGTCAACGAAACGCTGCAGGCGGGTCTCCGGGCGCGGACAGAGCCGCGGCGCGCCAAGCCCTACCGCCTCCAGCCGGTTTCGTTAGGCGGCCCGAGGGAAGGCGTCGATCTTGACAAGGCGTTGCGTCTCGCGGACGAACTCGAGGATCAGGAAATAGCGGCAAAACTCCGCATGCGCAAATGATCCTGGTCGACGCCAACCTGCTCATTTATGCGATTGATTCGGATTCTCCGCGCCATTCCGAGGCCAAGCGCTGTATCGAGGGGTTGTTTTCAGGCACGGAACGCATCGGACTACCGTGGATCGTCGTTCTGGCTTTCCTCCGCGTGACGACCAACTCCCGGGCGGTGCAAAGGCCGATTACTCCGGAAGTCGCCATCGAGTTCCTGGATTCTTGGCTGGACCGGCCCAACGCGGAGCTGATTGGGCCAGGCACGAATCACTGGCCCATTCTTCGGAATCTTCTGCGGTCGACGGGAACCGCCGGCAATCTGACTTCCGACGCTCACGTTGCGGCGCTTGCACTGGAGCACGGCTGCGATATCTACTCCGCGGATCACGACTTTGCAAGGTTTCCGGGGGTTCGGCACGTCAACCCTCTCCAATAATGTGGCGGTCAACTCCGTCCACTCCGTGGTTCAGGTGCATGGAAGCCGAAGACGAGTTAATGTAGGAGTATCTTCGCAAGCGCGCGAGGCAGCGGAGGTTTCCAGTGAGACATCGATTTTTCACTTCAACGGCCAGCGCGCTGATCGTGACCGCTTTCCTGTTGGCCGCCGCCGCCGGCCAGACTCCGGCGCCACCTGGGGAAGCGACGGCCGGCGAGGAAGCATGGGAGCACCCGCGCACAAAGTGGGGACATCCAGACCTTCAAGGACTGTGGACCAACGAGACGATCACCCCTTTCGAACGCCCCGAGAATATTGCGAACAAAGAATTCCTGACCGCCCAAGAAGCCGCTGAGATCGAAGACCGAACTGCTCAGCGGCGCGCCGCCGGAGACGGCACTTCAGTGCCTGGCAGCGTCGGCAGCTACAACCAAATCTGGATGGATTCGGGAACGAAGTTTCTTCCCGGCAGGCAGACGTCGCTGGTGGTTGATCCGCCGAACGGGAGGGTTCCCACGAAGCCGTCGGCGGAAGCGACCCGAGACTACAACAAGGCTCACGCCATGGATTCCTATGTCCACATGAGCGTCTGGGACCGCTGCATCACGAGGGGCGTGCCCGGCTCGATGTTTCCGGCTGGCTATAACAACGCCTACCAGATTCTGCAAACCCCCGAATACGTGGCGATCCTCTATGAGATGATCCACGACGTGCGTATCATTCCGCTGGACGGGCGTCCGCATGTAGACGATAAGATCCGCTTGTGGATGGGCGATTCACGCGGCCGCTGGGAAGGCGACACGCTTGTCGTGGAAACGGCCAATCACACGGACAAGGGCTGGATCGCGTCCAACGGCGCGTCCCGGCGCGTGAAGGGCATCCCGCAGAGCGAGGCGCTGCATGTGGTCGAACGTTTTACGCGCGTCAGCGCCGGGACCATCGAATATGAAGTGACGATCGAAGACCCCGCGATGTATACGCGGCCCTGGAAGGTGGCGATGCCCTTGACCCGTGATGACGGCTATCAGATGTATGAATATGCCTGCCACGAGGGCAACAAAGCCGTGGAGCTGATCCTAGGGGGCGCTCGCAACCTGGAGAAAGAGGCTGAAATGGCGGCGAGACAAGGCCGCTGACGGCTGAGCTGGCCCGCATTTCTCACCACCTGACGCCGAAGCACCCGATAGGCCCGCCATTACTTCGTTGCGCTTGCTCGCCGTGCTCACCGTACTGTTGAGTACGCCTCCGCTCGTCAAGCGGCGCGCGCCTCGTACTGACGCGCCTCTCACGCACTTCGCCTCGCCACGTGGTGAGAAAAGCGGGCTGTCCAAAATCGCCAAAATCGAAGAACCGCTAGATTAAGAGTAGTGAACCTCTTGTGGTTGCTGCTGATACGTTGCGTCCGGCCCCGCTCTTGCGGGCGGATATTGACAGCGACGTTTTACCGCAACTCGGAATCCATCCCACGGAAGACCGCGGCCTGTTGATGCTCTAGCGGCCACTTGAACGTGGCCGGCCAGAGCGTAGGCCATCGCCTGTAGCACTCGGATACATCTGTATTCCCGCAAATCGCCCCGGTGAGAGCATGTGGCGAGCGGCGCGGGAACACAGGACGCCTGCCACCATGCACAACACGTCGATTAGAAACATCGCCATCATCGCCCACGTGGACCACGGCAAGACCACGCTCGTCGACGCCATGTTCCGCCAAAGCGGGATTTTCGGCGAACGCGAGGAAGTTGCCGACCGCGCTCTCGACTCAGGCGAGATCGAGCGCGAACGCGGCATCACGATCCTGGCCAAGACCACCGGCGTTCGCTACGGCGGCGTGAAGATCAACATCGTCGACACGCCGGGACACGCCGATTTCGGCGGTGAGGTCGAGCGAGCTCTCAAGCTGGTCGACGGGGTGATGCTGCTCGTGGATGCCAGCGAGGGGCCGCTGCCGCAAACCCGCTATGTGCTCATGAAAGCTCTTGAAGCGCGTTTGACTCCGATCGTCGTGATCAACAAGATCGACCGGCCTGACGCGCGTATCCAAGACGTTCTCAATGAGATCTACGACCTGTTCATTGATCTCGATGCGGCCGAGGATCAGCTTGACTTTCCGGTGCTCTACGCCGTTGCCCGCGAAGGGGTCGCCAAGCGCGACCCCGGCGACGACTCCTCCGACCTGCACCCGTTGTTTGAGACGATCATCGAGCACCTGCCCGCTCCGGAAGGCGATCCCAGCGCCCCGTTGCGCTTGTTGGTCGCCAATCTCGACTACAACGACTACCTGGGACGAATGGCCATCGGCCGCGTGTTCTCCGGAACACTTCGGCAGGGAGACGAGGTTTCGATCTGCAAGCTGGACGGGACCGTCCAGAAAACCCGCATCACCAAGATGTATTCCTTCGAAGGGCTGAAACGCGTCGAGGAAACGGAAGCTCGTCCAGGCGACGTTCTCGCAATCGCGGGCGTGGAAGGCATCACGATCGGAGAAACCGTGAGCGACCCCGACGATCCCCGGCCGCTGCCAGTGGTCCAGATCGACGAGCCTACGATCGCGATGACGTTCGCGGTCAACACTTCCCCTTTTGCCGGCCGGGAGGGGCGTTATGTTACGTCACGCAATTTGCGCGACCGCCTCGACAAGGAATTGCTGACCAACGTCTCGATACGAGTCGCTGACGGCGACGGCCCCGACTCATTCCGCGTCTCGGGGCGCGGAGAGCTGCAACTGGCCATTCTGGTCGAGACGATGCGGCGCGAAGGCTACGAGCTCATGGTCGGAAAGCCTCAGATTCTAACGAAGAAAATTGACGGCAAGCTGCATGAGCCGCTGGAACATCTCACCGTCGATTGTCCGGAGGAATTTGTCGGTGTCGTCATGGAACAACTCGGTTCACGAAAGGCGAAGACGTCAAAGATGGTCAACCACGGCTCGGGCCGCGTGCGGATCGAGTTCGAGATCGCCTCGCGCGGGCTGATCGGCTTGCGCAGCGAGATTCTCACCGACACCAGGGGAACGGCGATGCTCAACTCTCTATTCGCCGGTTACATCGTGTGGCAGGGCAAGCTTCCGATCCGTCCGACGGGTTCGCTTGTCAGCGACCGTGCCGGCAAGGCCACCGGCTACGCCATATTCAACTTGCAGGAGCGGGGAGAAATCTTTATCCGTCCCGCGGCAGCGGTCTACGAGGGGATGATCATTGGTGAGAACGCGCGCCCCGACGATTTGAACGTCAATATTGTTCGCGAAAAGAAGCTGACCAACATGCGCGCTTCAAACTCCGAGATAGGCATCCGGCTCGTGCCGCCGCATATCCTGAACCTGGAGCAGGCGATCGACTTCGTGCGCGACGACGAGTGGGTGGAGGTGACCCCGGCCGCGATCCGGCTGCGCAAGAAGACGCTCTCGGCGAGCTTCCGCAAGTAGACGGGCGCGGATCGTGGTGGGCGCTACGCGTTTCTAGTCTGCATTTCTCACCACGTGGCGTGACGAGCTGCGTCGGCTTGACGCCAACCCCGCTGAATCAAAGACGCATACTTGACGGTAGGTCGAAAACGGTCGGCAAGCGCAAGGAAGGACTGCCGGGCCTCTCGCCTGCCTCGCCCGTCAGGCGCTGAGAAACGCGGGCTGACAACTCGGTCACGGATTTTTGATAAAATTATTCCCTTTGTTTTCAACAGTTTTATCCAGGAAGCGCCAGGCCGCCCGAGATCGGCTTGCTATCCTAAAAAAGAGGGACCCAGCGATGAATTATTTTCCATGTGGAGGTGAGCGGCAGGCGATCCAGGCCCCCCCGCCAGGCAAAAAACCCGAAACCCTCTCATGTACTCTCAAATCCTCTCATTGAAAACGTGAACCGCTTATAAATGAACAACTTGCGCCCAAACCACTCAAGTCCGTTGAGGCTCTTTTGCTAGCGAATACGAGGACGATGACAGCAAAAAAGACTAAAGGGCGAACATTGAAAAAAATCCGTTTGATCGCTGGATGAAACAGGATCGCCTCCAGAATGCCCGAATGCGGTCTTGCTATGGCTCTCTCGCGGGCAATCAGATCCTTACCGGCGGTATGTGGTCCGAACGGTCCGAAGCCAACTTTGGCCAAGCCTCCGCCAACTTTGGCCAGGCCTCTGTATGATGGACTCTGTGGAGAACCTGATATGAGACAGAAAACGAATCTTCCTGGACTGATTATCTTCGCAATGGCAATTCTTACGATCCTTTCCGTGCCGAGAGCAATTGCATCGGGGATCGCCCCCGCCGAAGACCAAATCGCGGCCGCCATTCTTGCGGCCCCCGAGGATCGCCGGGCCGGGGCCGGAGTACTCGGCTACAACGCCGGCGGCAAGCTAGTCACACTGCGCGAGGGCGACAACGACCTCATTTGTCTCGCTGATAAACCGGGCAACGATTCGTTCAGCGTTGCCTGTTATCATCGCGATCTCGAACCTTTTATGGCTCGAGGGCGCGAGCTCTCAGCCGCGGGCCTTAGCGGCAAAGAGCGGCATCAGGTCCGGGCGAAGGAGGTCGAGGACGGCAAGCTCTCGATGCCCCGCCGAGCCCGCGCCCTTTACGTGCTGAGCGGCAGTGGCTTCGACTCCGCCAGCGGCAAGGTAACCGATTCGTATTTGCGTTGGGTGATCTACCAGCCTTTCGCCACTCCCGCGACGACCGGACTGTCGACCTCGCCCAGCCCCGGGGCACCGTGGCTGATGTACCCCGGAGAAGCGGGCGCGCACATCATGATCCAGCCGCCGCAAGAGAAAAAATAGCGGGTTGTGGCGCGCCGAGGGCGCACCCGACGATCAAGCCGGCTCTGGGTGAACGCCCATCCCCCCTTGCGGGTTTGCTACCGCTGCTGCCTGCCGATGGCGTGGCGCAGCTCCTGGCCATAACGAAGGCCGCTGCCGTACTGAATGTTCGGCTTGTAGGCATCGCGCTTCCGGTGACGAACCGGGCCACGGTAACCGCGCCCGTTTCCGTAGGAGAAGCTGCCGCCATAGCGGATCCCAGAGCCGTAGTGGAACGTGGTAGAGCGATATCGCGCGGCGTTTCTCGTGGTGCGTGAATACCCAAATCCTTCACCGTAGCGGAAGCCCCGCCGCGGCCGAGACCGCGGGGACAGCTCGATACTCTTCGGGCTGGGGCTGAAGTTGCTGGAGAAAGGTGTTTCGACGGACGCGGCAAGGGGAAGCGTGTCAGTTGAAACTACTCCGAACAACAGTATTCCCGATTCAGACCGCCGGACCTGAGTCTCTCGGCCGATTGAGACATCCTGTTGACGGCCAACGCCTTCGATGCGAATGGCTCGTGTGGCGGCCGTCGTGGAAGCAGCGGCCGCTAAGAAAGTAACCGTCAGAATTGCCGAAGCTAGTCGCATGGTTCCGCTCCAGTAGTACTGCTCCTGCCCGGGAACTTGTCTTTCGACCCTCGACGGCCTCTAGCTGAAATAGAACCGAACAGGCGCCCGTCCCGCAGAGGACAGAACTGGCACGAAGGATTCGTTCCTCTCTGGCTCTATCGGCGCGGAGCAGGGGAGTCTTAGTGAAGAATCGGCGCGGTGTTTCCAGTAGCCGCAAATCATCGCGCGGGCACGAATCGCGTTCGCCCCTCGCCCCGGCTGTCTTGAAAAGAAACCGCGCGGCCACTCCGCCGGCATCGCGGATGATCCCGGAGATACTACACGCCTTTCGGCGTGGCCCAATGGGTGCGGTAGCGCCGTTTGATGTGAGCGTCGGCGGCCGGCTCGCTCGGAATCGTTTCCGTCTCGGCGTCGAAGTCGAAGTTCACACCCGAACGCGCCACGATGTTCGCCAGGTGGCAGTGCAGCCCCGACAAGTGCCCGATTCCGATGTCGGCCGTGGGCAGCTTGCCGGACTTGATCGAGTCGATGAAGTTTTGCTGGTGATCGTCCGGCTCGTCCGCGTCATCGTGGCTGACCATCTGGCCCTTGCTGTCATGGACCTTGAAGCCCCAGTGACCGTCCCAGCGGCCGATGTGCACCATGCCTTCAGTGCCGTAGATGGCTACGCCGTTCTGCTGATCGGCCATTCCGTAGGGCGCCCAGATGCGCAAGTCCCACATCAGGAACTTGCCTCCGGGATAGGTGAAGGTGACGTTCATTGTGTCGGGCGTTTGCTGGTCGTCGTCAAAGAAACGCTTGCCGCCCATGCCGCTGACACGCTCCGGGTAGCTGACGCCGAGCGCCCATCGCGCAATGTCGAACTGGTGTGCGCCGTCGTTGCCGGCATCGCCGGTTCCGAAATGCCAGTGCCAGTGCCATTTGTAATGGAAGCGGTTTTCGTTGAACGGAATCCACGGAGCCGGTCCCAACCAGGTGTCATAGTCGACGCCAGCGGGTACGGGTCCGTCTTCTTTGTGGCCGATGTCATCGCGGAGCTGCACGTCCCAGGCTTTGGCGCCCACGATCTTGCCGATCTTGCCCGACTTGGCGTACTCGACGCCGCGAATCGACGACGGCCGGCTGCGTGACTGCGTGCCGACTTGCACGATGCGCTTGTTGCGGCGCGCGGCCTGTACCATCAAACGCCCTTCGCGAATGTTATGGGAGGCCGGTTTCTCGACGTAGACGTGCTTGCCCGCGTCACAGCCAAGAATCGTTGCGGGGCCATGCCAGTGGTCGGGCGTGGCCACGACGATTGCGTCGACGGACTTGTCGTCCAAAGCCCGCCGCATATCAGTGACGTAGTTTGGCTTTGCCTTTTGAAGCGGCTCGAGGACTTTGGTGGCGCGCTCCAATGATGCCTGATCGACATCGACTAAATACGAGATGTGGGCGTCAGCAAGTTTGGCAAAGCTTCCGGTAAGCCCTCGCCCGCGGCCTCCGACGCCAACCATGGCAACGTTGACCTTTTCGTTGGCCGAAACGGCCCGGCGTGGAGTGGCGGCCGCGGCCAAAGCGGTCCCGATAAAATACCGTCGATTCATGAATGAATATCCTCCCATGTCGTGGTACGGCGGGTGTCTCTGATGGCAAGAGCAGCCCTGGGGCAGCCGTTTCGGCGAACTCGTCGATGACAAGTCCTTTCTTAGGGTCGCCGGTTTTGGAATAATTTTCAACTACTGATTAGCAGCCTTTTGCTATTCACCTAACAAAACCGGAACGTTCGCGGGCAAGCCGGGGACACATCAAGAGGAGAATCCCGTGCCGGAATGTCGCCGACCGGCCGAGAAGGGGATCGAATTACACCCGTTAGGGCTTCTGTGTTGGTACTTCCAGGGGCTTTTCGCCAAGGCCATAGATGCGGATGCCGCCGGAGCGGCGTTTGGGGGTCGGCGGGGGTGGCGGCGGCGGCCGGCGTTGTGCTCGGGGAGAACTAGTCGCCTGATTCTGTTGGCCTCCCTGGGCAAGCTGCCGCTCGATATCGGCCTGGGAGATGCTCATATGGGCCGCCAGAACTCTGCCATCGCGCGATAGATTGAGCTTATCGAGAAACTCTCTCGCCTCCGGTTTCTGCTCGCTGGATTTGGCCATGGCGATGAAGCCCTGGATCATGTCATGGAATTGCTGTGCGTCCTGCTCGGTTGTTGTTCGCAGATCGAGACTCATTTCAATACCGTCCGACACGTTGACGCCCAGGCCGAACCCGTCGACTTTCGATGCCATGTTCAACATCATTTGCCCCCCGGCATCGTCACCCGAAGCAGGTGCTTGCGAGAACGGCCCGGAGGCTGCCACCCAGATGTGGTGGCGCCCGAGGCGATTGATCCAGTCCGTCATTCCGCCACTAAACGCCGCGGTCTCACCCGAAGCCCGGCGCTCGATCGCGCCCTGCAGCAGTTCCCGCGAGCCCAGCGCCAACTCGCCGCTGTCAAGCATCACGAAATGGCTGGGACCTTTGTCCTGCCCCAGCGCCTTGCGTAGCTGGAATCCACGGTACATCTCGGTTTCGCAACCTTTCTGGCACAGCACCTCCACGACTTGCGCTTCGTCGAAACTTCCGCCTACCAGGGCCAGCGCGTCGGCATTGTCCATCTGTGAGGGGCCGGTGATGTTTGCCGTGACCAGAATCTCATCGACCAAGGCGAGGGGATTAGGTCCCACCAAGCTCATGATCTGTTGGATTTCCGGTTGCGAAGATATGGCCTCTTGCCACATTCGTTGGGCCACCGGAGACGACACGAAGTCCGCCAATCGAACGCCGATCATCATGTTGGCGTCGGAGCGGGCCAAGCGGGCCAGGTTCTGGCCGTTGGCGCCGCAGGGGAATAGCATCGCGGCGAACAGTGATAGCGAACAGTAAATGTTGCGGCTCATCGTGGGAACTCCTTGTTTGATCGTAATCCCAATATGTTCGATCGTAAGATGAATCGTCGGGGCTTGTAATCCGACGAAGACCTTAGCCTGTGAAAAACTCTCTGATCGCCCAATGTTTTAGCGGCCGCCGCGGGCCCCGGTGCGTTCCGGTATCTGCTCCGAGCGAGCGTATCAACCAGGGGCTGTTTCACGGGCCGTTGATATACTGAAGCCTGACAGTTGACGCCGGTAATCGCGTGCATGCGGCCGGGCAAGACTTTTCACGGATCCGCGGACCGGCGCTCCAGCCTGACCGCGGGGCGCGGGGAGCCTGACAACCATATCGGCAGCACGACTGCTCTTCTCATCGGATCGAGTATCTAGCTGGATGGAACCTGGTTTGATGGAGCAGGGCCGATTTCACGCCGGCGCTCTTCTATTTGGAAAGGTCGGCGAAAAGAGACGACCGCGGGACTTGCCAGCGGATTTAGAGGCGGCGAATTTTTGAAAAGGAAGGATTTTTTTGGACGTTCAAGCGACACAACTCCGGCCGGGCATGCTCATCAAGTTCAGAGGGGAGCTGTTCACTGTCTTCAGCGTTTCGCACCGTACACCCGGCAACAAGCGCGGCTTCGTCCAGTCGAGAATGCGCAATCATGCGAGCCGCGCGCTGATCGAGCACAAGTTCGCCTCCGAGGACTTCGTGGAGAAGGTTTCCCTTGACGACCAGCAGATGGAGTATCTCTACGAAGACGGTGGACAGTGTCACTTCATGAACACTGAAACCTACGAACAGATCTCGATCGCCAAAGAACATCTCGGTGATCAACTCAACTACCTCATTCCCAACACCGAGGTGAAAGTGCAATTCTACGAAGGCAATCCTCTAAATCTAGCGTTCCCCGCCTCAATTGACCTCACCGTGGTCGAAACGGCGCCGTCGATTAAGGGTGCGACGGTCACGAACGTAACCAAACCGGCAACGACCGAGACAGGGCTCGTCGTGCAGGTGCCGCCCTTCATCAAGGAAGGGGAAAAGATTCGGGTCAACACCAGCGACGGGACGTATTTGAGCCGGAGTTGAGGCCAATTCGCTCCCCGGCACCCCGATTGACCCGTTTCTGGCTTACTTGCGAACCGCTCAGGTCGCCGAGCCGCCTGGAGTGAGCAGAAGTATATCCGCTGCCCAGAACAGGAAGAACAGGATGCTGACGAAACCATTCACGGTGAAGAACGCCGCGTTGACGCGCGACAGGTCTTGCGGCTTCACCAGGCTGTGCTCGTAGGCAAGAAGCACGGCGACAACTCCGATTCCGGCCAGGCTCAGGTGACCCAGATGCAGCAATCGCGATAGCCAAATGAGCATCGCAATCATGCCGATGTGGAGTAGTCGCGCGACCATCAGCGCGGCGCGGATGCCCATGGACCGGGGAATGCTGAACAGCCCTTCCCGGCGGTCGAACTCCAGGTCCTGACACGAATAGATGATGTCAAATCCGGCTGTCCACAACATGACGCTTGCTGTCAGCAGCAAGATCGGCCAGTCCAAAGTTCCGCGGATGGCGATCCAGGCGGCCGCCGGAGCGATTCCGAGTGAAAAGCCCAGCACAAGATGGGAGAGCGCGGTAAATCTCTTGGTGTAGGAGTATCCGAAGACGATGAGGAGCGCGGCAGGCGCCAGCTTGAGGCACAGCGGATTCAACATGTAAGCGGCGGCGAAAAATACGGCCGACCAAAAGACGATGAATCCCCGGGTGAAGGACTTGGACACGAGGCCGGCGGGAATGGCGCGTATCTCCGTTCTTGGATTGCGGGAGTCGATTTCCGCATCGGCTACCCGATTGAAGGCCATCGCCGCCGAACGGGCGGCCACCATGGCGACGACAATCCAGCCTAACTTGCCCCACAGTGCGCGCAGCTCGAATCCACTGTCTCGCACGGCCAGCAACGCCCCCGTCAAAGCAAAAGGCAGGGCGAACACCGAATGCTCGAATTTGATCATCTCGAGGACGGTGTGAACTTTTGCGGAAAAGGTCATCGCAGCTAGTGCCGGCTTGGAGAAAACGTGGAGCGAAGCACCCAACTAGCAGCTCGCATTTCTCGCCACGTGCCGGGAAACGCAGCATTGCGAAGTGGCAGTCTGACTGGCTTGCGGGGCCACCCGCTTGCGGCTCATTATACCCACACTCCCCGAGCATCGATAAGGCATTCCTAACTCGGTGCAACCCGGCCGGTTATGGGCCGGTTGGAACTATCAGGGGTGACAAGAACCCGCGGCGTAGTACCTGAATTATGCACTGCGGGGTGCACCGGAGGAGGGCTGAGCCGCCAGGGGCCATTTGGGGGACCCCCGAAAACATGGGGTAATAAGGTAGGCTGGCAAAGATTTCAGCTTCGCCAGTCAACCCCAAGGAGGTCACCCAAATGGTTACCAAGCGAAAACAGCATAGCTCCCGAAGGCCCGTCAAACAAGGCCGGGGCGCGAGGGCCCCGCGGCCCAATAAAATCGGGGCTGCCACGCCTTATCACTTCCGCGGCAAGAATCTGACTCCCTACGGCGGCTTGCTGCCCGTCGCCACCCTGCTCGAAAAACTCGGCTTCCAGGCGCTGCTGGAAGAAACCATCACGAACAAACGAATCACCCGTGTGATGAGCCTCTACCAGTTTGTGCTGGCCCTCGTGCTGGGCCTCTATGTCGGCTTTGCGCGGCTGAACCAACTCCGCTTCATCGCCCGCGACCCCATCTTGACCGGCATCTTGCAAGTGACGCGTCTGCCGCCGCAGTCCACGCTGTGGCGCTTTCTGGCCTCGCTGCACCTCAACGTGGCGAAGCAGATCCTTTCCATTCAGCGCCAGCTGCGGGAACGAGTCTGGGCCGCGGCCCAGGTGAAATTGGAGACGGTGACGCTGGACACCGACACCACCGTGCACACGCTCTACGGCCGCCAGATGGGCGGGCGCAAGAGTTACAACCCCAAGAACAAGGGCAAGCGCAGCTACCAGCCGATACTGACTTTCCTGGCCGAGACGCGCGAATACCTGATGGGCGGGTTGCGCAACGGCGACCGGCCCACGGGCCGGCAGATCGCCGCCCACCTCGAGAGCGCCTTTCGGGCTTTGCCGCACGGCGTGAAGAAAATCCTGGCGCGGGCCGATTCCGGGTTTTATTGCTGGGAGGCGGTGGAGGCCTATGAAAAGGCGGCTTGTCAGTTCGTCATCGTGGCGCGCAAGACCAGGCGGCTGGTCGAGCAGTTGCAGCAAGCGGCCTGGAAGCCCTCGCCCCACAGCGATGCGGATGCGGAATGCGAATTCCTCTACCAGCCGCAGGGCTGGGCGCGGGCCTGTCGTTTCCTGGCGCTGCGTTACGAAAACGAACCCGCGGCCGGCGCGGCCGAGCAATACCAGCTGTTTGCCACCAGCGCTTACACCTACCGCGTGTTTGTCACCAACCTGGCCGAACCGATCGCGGCGGTGGTGTGGTTTTACAATCAGCGCGCCGCAGCCGAGAACCTCATCAAGGAGGCCAACAACGACGCCGGGCTGGCGGCCCATCCCTCGCGCCGCTTTGACATGAACCGCAATCACTTTCAGCTGGCCATGCTGGCCTACAACCTCAACTGCTGGCTGCTGCTGTTCAACCGCGAAGCCCAAGCCAGCGTGGAGACACTGCGGCACACCACCCTGGCGACGGCGCGGCTGCGCTTTCTGTTCGTGGCGGCCAAGATCTGGCGGCACGCCGGCAGAACGGGTGTCAGCTACAGCGATCATTATGAGGAAAAGGGCCTGTTTGAACGGCTGATGCGGCGGCTGCGGGCGATGGGGCCACCGGGATCGAGCTTCGCGCCGGTGGTGGAGGGTGCGCTGAGTTGAGGGGCGCTCCATGCATAAAATTTCATGCACTCGCCGCAACGTACTGGGAACACGCCGCTTGCCCGCCCGCTTTTGCCCGCCGGGATTGGCAGGCGGCTCAAACAGGGAGGGAAACAGAGGAAAAGACGACTTGCTAAATCACTGAGTTGACACGACTGCCGCTACCGCCACAACTCCATCGGCGATGGCTACGCCGAATCGGTGCATAATTCAGGTAGTATAATCCTCGCCGGCACTCACGATTCATGCGGATTCACGTGAACTCTCTGTCTCCGATGTCGGAGACACAGCAACAGCGGCTGGCAGCGCTGGGCGAACTCCACTACCACGACGCGGTTCTGGGCGATGCGGCGGCAGGGGAGATTTGCCGTGGCGCCGGCATCCTGATTACCACGCCGCGTCTGGCGGTCGACGTCGTGCCGTATCTCGATCATTGCCGGCTCATCTCCGTCCAAGCCGCCGGCACGGATGCGATCGACCTCGCCGCGGCCAGGCGAAAAGGAATTGTCGTCTCAAACGTTCCCGAGTTTTGCACGGATGCGGTTGCCGAACACGCTTTCGGGCTGATGCTCGGCATAGCGAAGAAACTCGAACTCGGACGGCCGACGCTTCTGCAAGGCCGCTGGAACACCGCGCTCGCCTATCCGACGATTGGCATGCGCGGAAAGACGCTCGGCCTGTTCGGCTGTGGCAAGATCGGCGGCCGTATTGCCGGGATCGCGCGGGGCGGGTTTCAGATGCGTGTCATTGCCACGGTCAATGATCCTTCCCGGCCGCGCGATGTGCATGTTGTTCCTTTTCAGCGATTGCTCTCGGAAAGCGACTTCTTGGTTATCGCCGCGCCGGCCACGGAGGAAACCTGGGGGATTTTTGGCCGCGATGCCTTCACCCGGATGCGGTCCAGCGCGGTGCTGGTCAATATCAGCCGGGCGGCTCTGGTCGATGACGCTGCTCTCGTCGCGGCCCTCGACGGCGGCCGTCTGGGGGGAGCGGGGCTCGATGTGTTTCTCCGTGAGCCTCCGGCAATTAGCGATCCCCTGCTCTCTCACCCGAAGATCGTAGTCAGTCCGCATGTTGCCTGGGGTACGGAGGATGCCGTCCAGCGCTTGCTTGACCTCAGCATTGCTAACGTAGAGGCATTCCTGGCGGGCGAGCCGGTAAACGTGGTTTCTTGAGGCGACGAAAGTCGGGCCGCTGGCCGGGCGGGCGCTCAAAGAAATTCCGCGGCTCGGCTATCCGGCGATCACTCCGCCCGGCATACCGTCGCCAATCGTGTCCTTTCTCGTGGAGGACGAAGAACGCCCGCGAGCGTTGCGGCCAAGGTAAAGTAGAACCAGATGCGGGTGTCACCCTCGATCTTCAATCGTCAGGAAGACATTGACCGGCTGCTCGAGGCGCTTTCGTGGGCCGCGCCGTCCGCTGTGCCGGCCTCAATACGAAGTGAGGACAGCACGGCCCGGCTCGAGCCGAATCTGGCGCAGATTGTGGGGCAGGGGTATGGATCTGCCAGGTTCGAATTCAGGCACGCGCGGCACGACATAGCTCGATACGAGCAAGTCAAGGATCCAACCGCTGATACGAGTCCCGTCGATCTCGACCGACTCCAGATCGATGCGCCCTTCGCCTTGCGAAGACGTGTAATGGCAGATAGCCCGCAGTTCTCTCTCCCCGCTCAGCAACAGTCGAACGAGGAATCCGGGATCTCCGCCCCGCCGTGACTGCATCTTTGACATATCGACGCGTGCCCGAAGCTCGCCCCGGTTGTTATCCAGGCTGACCTTCAGGTCACGGACGCCCTCCGGGACATCAAGTTCCGAATCGTACCGCAGCAAGGAATTGATCTCGTCTTCGGTCAAGATGACGGACTCTCCAGCGCCAAGTTGTTCGGAGGTGATGCGAACCAACTTGACCCGAGCCGCGCGGCTGGTCTCCGGGGACACTGCCGCCGTCAACAAGCCGGCGACGGCCACCAAGGAAGCGCATGCCGCGAGCTTATAAATTTGCATCATTGGGATGTTTGATGATGGGCCGCTGTTTGCCCCACGCCCGCGAGAATGGCGAAGCGGAAGCGTCGGGGCGAACGGCCCCACGGAATATTCTACGAAGCCAGTGAACCTTCGGTTTCGTTGGTTTGACCGCCATTGTTTTCCGCGAAATTGCTATCGTCTTGCCGCACCAGGCGCTCCAGCGCCAGTTGAGCCGCTTTTTGCTCGGCCGATTTCTTCGAAGCGCCTTCGGCACGCGCCGTTACGCCGCGGACACGAACCTCCATGGTGAAAGTCTTTCCATGCGGAGGGCCTGTCTCGTCCACGACCTCGTATGCCGGCGGCGGCATTGCGCGGGCTTGGAGATACTCCTGGAGAGCGGACTTGTAATTGTCAATGGTTGAGTTGTCTTCGGCGGCTTCCAGCGCCGTGTCGCTCAAGACCGTCCGGTCCAGAAAACTGCTGGCGGCTTCCAGGCCGCCGTCCAGATAGATCGCGGCGATGAGGGCTTCCAGCGCGTTCTCCAGTAAGCCTTTCTTGTTGCGCCCGCCGCTGATCTCCTCTCCTCGCCCAATACGCAGGTAGGCGCCGAGTTTCAGCCGGCGCGCCACGGCCACTAGATTCTCCGCGCGAACCAAAGACGCTTTCAGTTTGGTGAGATGGCCTTCGGGCAGTTCTGGAAAGCGCTCCACCAGCCGATGGCTCGCGGCCAGGCCCAGAACGGAGTCCCCCAGGAACTCCAGCCGCTCGTTGTTCGACTCGACTTGCCGGGGGGTTTGAGCATGAGAGCGGTGAGTCAGCGATTGCGCTAACAACTCGCGATCGCGAAACCGGTAACCGATACGTTGCTCCAGGGAATCGAGCTCAGCAATCATCGGCGGGCAGTCCGTCAATTCAGGAATGAGCACCGCTTAGCGTACGAACGGTGATTGTGTCGGGAGACGGCCTCCCCGAAACGGATATCGAGTGTTCGCCGGTCGCGGTGACACGGAACGGCTTCACCTCTGGACCGCTGGCTAACGCGCGCGGCCCGGCCAGCGCGGAATCACGGCTCTTTGATGATCTCGACTTCGGGGACCGTCCCCGCGGACTTCGCCGCCGGTTTCAACTTGTTCATCATAGCCGCCGCCTTTGCCTTGATGAGTTGAGCTTTCAGGACTTTGGCCAAGTCTCGACCGCCGGCCATCACTCCCCCGGCCGCGATCGACTTGTCGGCCATCTCAAGAGCTTCGTCATCCTTGCCTTGTTCTTTCAATACGGTGCCCAAGTGATAGAACGTCGACGCGCCCTGCGTGCTGGCGACCTGCAGTGACTGGCGAAGTGACTTTTCCGCGGCTTCATAATCCTTTCTCTTCAGAGCCACTAGTCCTAGCGCGTCATGCGCTTGTGACATGAGGTCCTTCTTCGCAATCAGCCATTCGTCGTCGGTAACATCCGGGTTGGGGTTTTCCTGGGTGGGGATCGCCAGCAGAGCGCGTTTGGCGAAATCTTCTGACTTGGCAAGTTTCTCATCCTTGTCAAGATCGAACTGACCGGTGCGCGCCGGAATTGCGTATGACAGCGAAACCAGCGTGTCGACATTGTTGGGATTGAGTTCGAGTGTCCTTTCGCCATAGAGCAACATCATCTCGAACTCATTCTTTTGCTGGTAGGAAAGCATCATCATCAAGTTGGCGAACTCCTTGAACTCGGTGTCCTTGAAGTCGGTCAACAGCGTGTGAATGGCCCCGATCCGCGCGTCTGGGTCCGTGGCGCTTTGGATTTCCATCACGGCGTCGAATTCTTTCCGCGACTTGGCTTGGGGTTGCTGGGCGAAGATGGGCGCGCACAGCGCCAAAACGATAGCGGCCCCTAGGATTCTTTTTGTCATTACG
Source organism: Bryobacterales bacterium (assembly GCA_965226185.1). Lineage (GTDB taxonomy): Bacteria > Acidobacteriota > Terriglobia > Bryobacterales > UBA6623 > CBDCYS01. Next base: position 49,040 of record CBDDCT010000006.1, on the reverse strand, counting down.
TTCTCCAGCGTATCTTCGATACATCTACAAAATAACATTTTCGGTTCGGATATTGTCGAGTCAGGCTCCAGTCAGTTTATGGTTCGTCTTAGACGACGAAACCTGGAATGCTATGGTTTCGATTGACCTTCGCCTGGAACTTCGTTTTCTTCGTCGTCCTCGCCGGTTGCGGCTTCCGCATCCGCCTGCTGTTGTTGCTGGCGAGGGCTTCCAAAAGCCTTCCCCAGCCCCTTCTGAGCTAGATCTCGGGCGCGGTCCGGCACCCCTTGCACCCCCAGAGCGAGTTGATAGTGCTCGATTGCCTGGTCGCGCAATCCCATGACGTCCGAGATCCTCGCAATGTAGACGTGAGACATCGAGCGGACATAGGGATCGGGGTCCGACTCCAATGCCTGGTTGAACAGGTCGCGGCCCAGATCAGCTTCCCCTTGCGAGATCGCCACGCGAGCCAATCCGTAACTGGCGTCGGCGTTGCGTCCGCCGTCCTTGGCAAGGGCCTCTTGGAACTTCTTCCGCGCCTGTTCAACTTTCTCCGAGCGGAAGAGCAGCTCTGCTTCCCGCAGCAATAACTCGGTCTCGGAAACCTGAGCCGCCACCGGTTGCACAGGCGAGGCGGGCCGGGCAGGCGCTTCGGCGAACTTCACTTGCTGCAGCCGCGCGGCTTCGGCTTTGAGATCGATGCCCTTGATCATTTCGGGGTAGTAGCGCCGCATCTCCTGCCCTTGCTTTTCGTAGCCGGCCAAACTCTCGTAGAAGTAAGGCGTCAGGATCAGGCCCTCCCGCAGGTCCTGCTGCACCTGGGCTTCGCGTTCAGCACGAGGCCGATGGCTCAAGCGGGCCTCCACCGCGCGGACGACACATTTGGACACAAGCAACTGGAAGTCCGTCTTGTAAACTTCGTGAAGCGCGGGCGCAAACATCGCGAAGCGGGACAGCACATTTTTCTTGGCGATTTCCTTGGCGTATCGCACGGCCAGCGGATCCAGCAAGTGCATCAAGAAAGCGCTCCGCACTTCTTCCACGCGTGGTTGTTTCGAGGGGTGAACCACGACGTAGACGTTTCCCTTGTATCCGCGGGTGTTGATGTTGTTGGCCGCCCCAAGCAAGTCGAACAGGACCTGGAAGCTCTGTACCTGCTGGCTGGTTGGCGAGACCCTCAGATAGCCTCCCGCTTCGAAAAGCGCCTGGATGAGGGGTTCCTGATATCGCGCAATCTCGGCTTCGTAAGCAGGCTGGTATTTGCTCCACAGTTTTTCGACCGGCGCCTGCTGATAGAACTCGGCCAGAATCGAGCTCAGCCCTCGCAGCCGCCTCGCGTCGGGAGGCAAATCAGTCGGCAAGGCGGCTTTCAGCTCGAACCCCGGAGGGCCTTCGCTGATGAGGGCGAAAGAAACGTACTGGGAGAGATTCCGCCCGGGGTCGCTGCGTTTGTTTTGCTCGTGGAAATTCTTGAGCAACTGCAAGCTGGATCCTTGAAAGTCCTTCAAATCATGACGGACCGCCTGGCGAACCGGGCTGTCGGAGGGCGACCCCAGTCCATCGTCGTAACCTGCCAGGTTGATGGCTGTCAGGACCGTAAAAAGACGTATATCACTGTCGAGCTGATTGCTCTGGGCCGGCAGAGAGAACCCATCCGCGCCGAGGACCAGCAACCAGCCGAGCAGCAGAGCTCGGATTCGGTCAAGTCTCATTCCACCCCTAGAAGTAAGGCGTCCACGCCGCCCCCTTATTGGTTTAGTGTACTTCAGGCCGCCGGAAAGCGTCCACGCAAGGTAGTGCGCATCGTTTCTTTCTATACAATGATCTTAGGTTCTAGCCTCGGGTCTCGGTTAATCCCCCAAATGGCTTCTATTCGCTGTCTCGAAGCAACTCCCCGGCGAAACAGATCGCCAACAAGTGGTCGTGCGGCAAATGAACGATTGTGCAGAGGCAGATGTGGTGTTGAGAGTTCAACAGAGTCAAGCGGCGGCGCGGCCTTTGCGTTGGACCGATCCTCGCGGAGAGTCAGCTTCTTCAGGCGGCTGGGTGGTTGCGCTGAAGCGGTTTACCGCTGGGCTGGCGGTTGCGGCTTCGCCCGTTCTTCTATTCGCACAGAATTCTCGCCCCGCTCCTCCCGTGGAATTCACTGAAGCTGAATCCTACACACTCGGAGCCAGTCTCGAGCTTCCCGGAAGCGTCGAGGCGTTGCGCAGAGCCGAAGTGGCCACACAAGTGGAAGGGCTGGTTGTGAAGCTGCTTGTCCGCGAGGGAGATCGAGTCAAGCGAGAACAAAAGCTGGTCGAGCTGGACACAGCCTCTCTTGATGCGCGCAAGAAAACTCTCGAGGCGGATGTCGTCGAAGCGGAATCGCGCCTCCGCTCGGCGGAATCGCGGCACCGCCGCGCCCAGTCCCTGTTTCAGGGCGAGCTGATCAGCGACGAAGAACTCGACAATGCCCGTTTCGAACAGGAAGCCCTCGAAGCACGACTGGGCTCCTTGCGGGCGTCGATCGAAGAGTTGGATCTGCAACTGCGTCAGAGCGTCATCTTCGCTCCCTTCGACGGCGCGGTCACCGAAAAGCTGACCGAAGTCGGCCAGTGGGTGCAGGAAGGAGCAGCCGTGGTCAGCCTGCTGTCCCTGGAGGAACTCGAAGTGGCCATCGAAGTTCCGGAAGTTCACATTGGCAGAGTGCGGCTGGGCCAATCAGCTCAACTGAAGTTCGATGCATTTCCCGAGCAGCCCTTGGCGGGCAAGGTTTCGGTAGTTATTCCCGAAGCCGATCCCGACGCTCGCACCTTTCCGGTGAAAATCAGCGTGTCTTCCGGCGGCGGACGGGTCCGCGCGGGCATGACGGCTACGGTAACCCTGGCGCCCGCGAATCCCCGGCAGGTGACGATCGTTCCCAAGGACGCACTCGTGAGTGAAGGGGACGGCTGGATTGTTTTCGTCTTGCAGCCCGGCGACACGGTCAAGCAGGTTGGCGCCGTGATCGGAGAGGGTGCCGGGCAATGGGTCGAAATCCAGGGTGAATTGCAGCCCGGCGAGCGCGTTATCACGCGGGGCAACGAACGGCTGCGGCTCGGGCAAACGGTGCGGCCCTCGCCGCGGGAGTACCCCAGGCCATGAAGATCATTCAGGACTCGATTCGGTTTCCGGTCACCACCGCTGTCGGTGTCATCTTGCTGGCGTTATTCGGCGGGCTGGCGCTTTACCGAATTCCGATCCAGTTGACGCCGACGGTGGACAAGCCGCAGATTCGCGTCAGGACTCAGTGGCCAGGCGCACTGCCCCTCGAAGTCGAACGCCAAATCATCCAGGAACAGGAAGACCAGCTCAAGGCACTGGAAGGCCTCGAAAGCATTGAGAGCACAAGCTCGGCGGGCCTAGGGGAAATCCTGGTGACCTTCAAGATCGGGACGGATACCGGCACCGCCCTGCTGGACGTCTCGAACCGTTTGGGACAAGTGCCCCGCTACCCCGACGACGCCCTGAAGCCGGAGGTTCGTGCAGCCAGCTCCGACACGCAATTTATCGCCATATTTCTGATGATGCACATCGATCGCGATGCCGCGCAGGGGCCGGTTGCGCAAGAGCTCGACTTCATCGAGGACGTTGTCGCCCCGGAGTTCGAACGCGTTCCTGGCGTCGCGGCGCTCAATCTGTTCGGCGGCCAGCGGCATGAGATGCAGTTCTTGGCCGACCCGGTCAAGCTGGCGGCGCGCAAAATCACAATCAGCCAGCTCGCCAATGCCCTGGATCGTGAAAACGCAAACGTCAGCGGAGGGGATTTTGACGAGGGCAAAGGCAACTACACCGTCCGGACTTCGGCCGAATACGCCTCCGCCGGGGATGTGGAAAGTGTCGTCGTCGCCTACCAAAACGACGTGCCGATCTTCGCGCGCGATCTCGGCCATGCCCGTCTGGGATTCGACAAGAAGCGCATCCAGGCCTACCTCGACGGTCAGCCGGTTTTCCCCTTTTTCATCTCCAAGGCCCCGAACGAGAACCTCATGCAGATCATGGTGGGGGTCAAGGAAGCCGCTGCCCGCTTGAACCGCCAGGTGTTGGAGCCGCGGAATCTTAAGATCGTTCAGATGTTCGATGCCACCGTATACATCGACAGCTCGATCAGCCTCCTGCGGCAAAGCCTCTACATCGGGGCGGGGCTGGCGGTGGTGGTGCTTTTCCTCTTCCTGCGAAGTTTCACCGGCACTCTGATCATTGCCCTCGCCATGCCCATCAGCGTGATCGGGACTTTTCTCGTCATGAGCCTCACCGGCCGAACGCTGAATGTCATCAGTCTGGCCGGACTGGCGTTCTCCATCGGCATGGTCGTCGACAATTCCATCGTGGCTTTGGAGAATATCTATCGCCACCGCCAGATGGGCAAGTCAAGGGCGGTAGCGGCTTTCGACGGAGCGCGCGAGGTTTGGGGCGCGATCCTGGCTAGCACGCTCACGACGGCGGCTGTCTTCCTGCCCGTGATCTTCATTGCGGAGGAGGCCGGTCAGCTCTTCCGCGATATCGCAATCGCGATCAGCGCAGCCGTGATTCTCAGCATGATCGTGGCGATTACCGTGATCCCGGCAATGGCGGCAAAGGTGATGGGCGGAGGCAAGTCCGCAAACGCAGAAGCGAAGACGCCACGGAAAGCGTTGGGCTCCTTCGGTTCGCTGAGCAGCAGGATAGCCGATCTTGTGTATTGGATTTGCGGCGGAACGATTCGCCGATTGACCGTGGCCGTTGTCTTCACACTGGCAGCGATCCTGGGGGCCGCTCGTTTGATTCCCGCCGTGGAATATCTGCCTGCCGGCAATATCAACTTTGTTGTGGGACAGGTGATCCTGCCGTCGAACTACAGCCTGGCCGAGGCGGAGAGCCTGCGGCACACCTACTTCGAGACCCTGCAACCTCTCTACGACTGCGATGGGCCGGGTGAGAACTGTCCCGGCGGCGGCATTTCTCAGGCTTTCATGATTGCCCGTGGAAGCTCCCTGTTCGCCGGCGGTCAAGCAAAGGACCCGCTCCGCGTCGCTGAGCTGGTACCGGTTCTCCGCTCGGCCATCAGCAAGATTCCGGCCGCTCTGGGCGGGTTTCGCCCTCGCAGCTTGTTTCAAAGTGGCCGGGACGCGGGCTATATCAATCTGGATGTCGTCGGACCCGATTTCGGCCGGCTGCAGGAAATCGGTGGAATCGCGCTCGCCCGATTGCAGCAGGAGTTGCCGGAGGTTCAGGCGCAGCCCCTCGGCGGGGTCGACCGCGGCAAACCGGAACTTCGCATCGTTCCGAACAGGCTGCGCAGCGCCGAGTTGGGGGTGAGCGGGCGCGAGCTGGGACTGGCCATCAATGCGCTCGTCGATGGAGCCAAGGTCTCCGACTATCAATGGCTAGGCAAGAGAATTGATCTGAAGCTCATCGTCGAGGGGGATCGCCGTCATCGTACGCATGACTTGGCCCAAATGCCGATCGCGGTCCCGGGCGGCCGCTTGGTCACCCTGGACGCTCTGGCAAAAGTGGAGCTGACGACTTCGCCGGTTCAGATCGGGCATCGCGAACGCCAGCGCGCCAGTACCATCCAGCTGACTCCTCCCCAAGGCGTCCCGCTGCAAACGACGATGGAGCAAATCGAGGCCAAGATCATCCGGCCGCTCTCGGAAGAAGGCGTCCTCAGCGGCCCCTACCGCATCGTCCCGCGCGGTGAAGCCGACAAGCTCAGCCAGACCTGGGACGCCTTGGCGTGGAATCTCCTGCTCGCCCTGGTCATCACTTATTTGCTCATGGCCGCGTTATTCCAAAGCTTTGCCTACCCTCTCGTTATCCTTTTCAGCGTCCCGCTGGCTGGATTCGGTGGCCTGCTCGGACTCAGCGTCATGAACCGGTTTACCTACCAAGCGCTCGACATACTGACGATGCTGGGGTTCTTCATTTTGGTGGGGACCGTCGTCAACAATGCGATCCTGCTGGTCCACCAGTCGCTCAACCATATTCGGAATGACGGCATGGATCCGCGCGACGCCATCCGCGAATCCACCCGGAATCGCATCCGGCCGATTTTCATGAGCGTGCTGACCAGCGTTTTCGCGATGCTGCCTTTGGTGATCTTTCCGGGCGCCGGCGCGGAGCTTTACCGCGGAATCGGAAGCGTCGTCATTGGCGGACTGCTGATATCGACGGTGTTTACTCTCCTCCTGGTACCGGCCCTGTTCAGTCTGGTCCTTGATTTGAAGTCTGGGATGGTGATGTTGCTTCGCCGCATCTTCGGTCACGGCGAGGTTCAGCCTGTTCAAGGCGATTGAGCCCAGCCGCGAAGCGGCGTCAGATGAAAAACCCAGGGTAGAGCGAAGCGAAACTCTGGGTGATCCCCCCCCGGCAGGAGCCCCGGACGGGGCGTAACAACGAATGCATGATTCTGACCGATCCGCCCTGAGCCGAGGCCAAAACACCTGGTCCGCATCTGGCGCCAGCACATGAACTCCCAAGCCAAATTTGCGATTGGGCAGACCATTCACCATCGCCTGTTTGACTATCGAGGCGTCATCTATGATGCCGACCCGGTCTTCCTCGGAACCGAGCAATGGTACGAGCACGTCGCGCGCTCCCGCCCGCCCAAGGACGAACCCTGGTATCGCGTGCTGGTCCACGGCAGCGACAACGAAACCTACGTGGCGCAGCAAAATCTCGAAGCCGACCTGTCGGGTGAACCGGTCCTCCATCCCCTGACATCCCATTTTTTCTCGAAGTTCCAGGAGGGCGCCTACGTTCCAAAGCGGCGGGTGAGCTAGTGCGGGCGTGCGTCGCTTGCCGTCCTGTCAGAGCCCCGCACGCCAGTAAGTGGCCCCCCGCGGCGTACCGCTACACGGGAGGCGCCGTTGCCAACTCAGACCTCTGAAAAACGAACCCAGGCGTGGGGGCCTTGCGGGGCCTGGGGTGGGCGAAAAACCAGCCGTTCCCAACGGCTGGTCCCTCCCAATTCGCGAAATCTCCGAATCAGTCACAAGACTTCAAAAAAATATTCCCTGTGTCTTCAAAACATTCCGCCCGCCCGGGCAAGAATACCCCCAACGGCTACGCTATCTTGATAATGGTGAATCAATCAAATCACTAACGATCATGGATAAATCAAGAAAAGCAGAACTGCGCTTTGCGAGCGTCAAAAAATTCCCAAACCCTTACATTTTCTGTAAAACACTGCAATGCTCGCTTCCAGTCCACTGAATCAAAACAACTTATGCGTCTCCCCAGAAATCATGCCACAACACCCAGGGGCGCACTTTAACGTGCATATTAATCCAAAGGCCATGGGAGTCGCCGAAAACAACACACTTTGCCCCAATAGCGGAATCCGGCCCTCTGGCAACCATCAGCCGGCTTTAGCCCGGATTTCCACTTTAGTTTCGGTTCTGCTAACCATCGGGTGGCCTCGGACGCCTTTATTTATGAGGGTTGGAAAGCACTCAAGGCGCTGAGGAGATCAACACCCAATGGGTGAAAAAGAAAACAAACCGTTCCAGCTAAGCTTCAACGGCTTATTGAAAGTCGATTTCCAAGGATCGCGCGTCACTTCCGACGGCGGGCTCATTTTGGTCCGCGAGCTGGACGAACGGCTCGGGCTCGGGAAACTGATCGAGGAGCATCTCAGCGACTCGCGGCAAGGCTTGAACAAGAAGTTCCCGTTCGCCGATCTGCTGCGGCAGTCAGTCTACTCTCGGCTGGCAGGCTACGAGGACCTCAACGATGCCGTCCGAGTGTCGGCTGACCCGACGTTTCGCTTGATCGGCTCGAAGAGGAACTGGGATCGCGGCGGGGCCTTGACCTCGACGCTGCATGGCTTTGAGACAGAGATGCTGGCGAGCGAGGAGAACTTGCTGGGGCTGATGGCTGTGAACCGCGAGCTGATGGCGCAAGCCGAGACGCAAGACGACTCCGAGCGCGTCGTTCTCGACATGGACTCGACCGAAAGCCCTGTCCACGGCCAGCAAGAGGGCAGTGCCTACAACGGGCACTTCGAGTCGGTCTGCTACCACCCGTTGTTGTTGTTCAACCAGCATGGTGATTGTCTGGCGGCAAAGCTGCGGCCGGGCAACGTGCACAGCGCCAAGGACTGCAACGAGTTGCTGCTGCCCGAGATCGAGCGCCAACAGGCCGCGGGCAAGCAGGTCACCTTCCGGGGCGATGCGGCCTTTGCCAAGCCGGAGATTTATGAGTCTTCGGAAGAACGCGGAGTGCGGTACGCCATTCGCATTCCGGCCAACAAGAGCTTGGAATTGGCGATCGAAGACATCCTGTTTCGGCCGCCGGGCAGGCCGGGTCGCAAGCCCTTGGTGCGCTACAAGAGCTTCCGCTATCAGGCTGAGAGTTGGTCCAAGCCGCGACGCATCGTGGCCAAGGTCGAGCATCATCTCGGTGAGCTGTTCCCGCGCGTCGGCTTTATCGTGACGAACATGACGTTGCCGAGTCGGTCTGTGGTGCGCTTCTACAACAAGCGCGGCACGGCCGAGCAATGGATTAAAGAAGGCAAGCAGGCCACGCACTGGACGCGGCTGTCGTGCCATCGCTTCCGGGCGAACGAGGTGCGACTGCAACTCAGCGTGCTGGCCTACAATCTGGGCAACTTGTGGCGACGGCTGGGACTGCCGCACAGGATCAAGAGCTGGTCGCTGACGAGCTTGCAGCGGCGGCTGATGAAGACCGGCGGGCGGCTGGTCAAGCATGCCCGCTACTACTGGTTGCTGCTGGCGGAGGGGCATCTGAACCGGCGGCTGTTCGGTGACATGCTGCACAGGATCTGGGCACTGCCGCTGCCGAGCGGGTAGCGTTGCCTGGACGAGGATCAACAGTTTTTGGCTCCGAAAAGGTTTCGCAGGGAGCAGTGTCGGTCGGTGCGCCGTTCAGCCCGCTCCATCAACGTCTATGAGCGGACGGACGGGCTTTGGGGCCTGCCGCCGGAGCTGATGTGCAGGGTTCAGCGCGGAAAGACGTGGTATTCGGGCAGCGCGGGTGTATACTGTCGCCGTACCAGGGTCAAAATGGAAATCCTGGTTTAGAGGAATGACAATGAAGGAAGTTCCCGCTTGGGTAAAATTACCACTCATTGTCGGCCTCTGCGGTTGGCTGCTTTGGCGTGAGCTGCGCTGGCCGGCGCGCCGCTCACGGGAATCGAAGCCGGTTCGCACGGCCCGCAACCTGGCGATCGCGGGAGTCGCCGGGTTGGCCGTCGAATACGCCGAGGTGCCGGTCGCTTTGCGGCTGGCGCGGCTGGTCGAAAAACGCCGCGGGGGCATTTTGAAAAAGCTCTCGCTGCCGGCTTGGCTCGAGATTCCACTGGCCGTTCTGGCGCTCGACTACACGCTCTATCACTGGCACGCACAGTGTCACAAAAATCGCCTTCTGTGGCGCTTTCACCAGCCGCATCACGCCGACCTTGATATGGACGCCTCGACCGCGCTGCGCTTCCATTTCGGCGAAGTCACCCTTTCGGTGGGCTGGCGGGCGCTGCAAGTCGTCGTGATCGGCGTCTCCCCCCTCGCTTTTTCGGTTTGGCAGACGATGCTCGTGCTTTGCATCCTCTTTCATCATTCGAACGTCCGGCTTGCTCCCAGAACCGAACGCCTGCTCGGGAACTTTCTCATCACACCCCGGATGCACGAGATCCACCATTCGAACGTTCAGGAGGAAAGCGACTCGAACTGGTCCAGCGGCTTTTCGTTTTGGGACCGCATCCACGGAACGCTTCGGCTCGACGTACCGCCGGAAGAGATTACGATCGGCGTGCCGGCCTACAGCGAGCCCGCGGATGTGACGCTTCCAAAAGTGTTGGAGATGCCCTTCGTCGAGCAACGGCCGTCGTGGCAGTTGCCGGCTGGGACGCCGAGGATTACCGCGAGAGGCAGTTGGGTATGATGTCCTGCTTCTAATCTTTAACCGCGTGAGGGAGGGCGGCTAAGCTGTCCTCCGGCCTGTCCGGCAGAGGGCGCTTTGCGGCCCGTTCGATTCCCCTGATTGGGAACGCTGAGTGAGCCGGAGCCTGTGACCATCGGCGTCCGCTCGCGGTGACGGAAGCGGTTGTTCGGCTTAGCGGAGTGTCTGAGTTCGGCGGAACGCCAGGACGCCGGGCAAGCCAGCCGTGGTAATCTCAGGACAGTAAAAGGCGGAGCGCAATGACAACTATAGGCAAGAAGAATGAACGGATCAGCCTCTGGGCCGTGGGGCTGTTGCTGCTGTGGGGAAGCGCGGCGGCTGCTCAGTCCGCCCCGGATATCCAAGCGCTGCGAAAAGAGATGGATGCTCTCAAAGCCGGGCAGCAAGCCATCCAAAAGGATCTTGCCGAGATCAAGAAGCTCCTGCAAAGCCAGCGCGCAAAACCTAGCCAGCCGGCGCCTTTCAAGCCCCAGGACGTGAGCATCAAGGGAGCCCCGTTTCTGGGTGAGGCCGATGCCAAGCTGACGCTGGTCGAGTTTACCGACTATCAGTGCTCATTCTGTAAACGCCATTTCACGGGTGTGCTGCCGCAAATCAAGAAAGACTATGTCGACACGGGCAAGATGAAATACGTTATCAGGCAGTTTCCTCTGGTGAGTATTCATCCTCGTGCCACCAAGGCCTCCGAGGCCGCGCTTTGTGCGGGTGACCAAGGGAAGTATTGGGAGGTGCATAACCGAATTTTCGTCGACCAGCGCAAGCTCTCCTACGAGGACCTTCTGGGACACGCGGAGGCCGAGGGTCTGGAAGGCACTAAGTTCAAGGATTGCCTCAGCAGTGGAAAGTATACGCAACGTGTAAAAGCCGATGCCGAGGAGGGGGCCAAGGCAGGCGTGAGCGGCACGCCGAGCTTCTTCTTGGGACTGACCGATCCATCGAGTCCGGACAAGATCAGAGCGACTCAGTACATTCGGGGCGCGCAGGCATTCCGAAGCTTCAAAACCGCAATCGACAAGATTCTCATGGCGAGCAAGGCCGGCTCCGACTAGCGGAAGTTTGCCATACTTTTGTCGCGGCGGGGATGTAGCACGGCCATCTGATTGAAGCCGCTCAGGCCGTGTCTTGGAGCTTGCGCAAGTCGGCTGCTGAGTCCAGCGTGCTTCTTGTCAGGCTGTTCATCTACTTCTTTCGAATCGCCGAGAGTAGAATCTCAGGCCGTTCATAACCACTGAAATCACTGTTTCGAATGAGCCTGGAAGGCCTCCATGCGCCGGGTTGATTTGTTGCGAAACCACCCCGTTCGGTTGCCTCCCTCAAACCGAACTGATATTCTCAACTCAGCTTCTATAGACTTTCTGCTGCTGAGCTCAAGTCTCTTGTGATCGCTGCGAATCGGCGGCGCCGGACGGCTGCTTTGCCCGCTGGGAATACTCACAAGCAGCCGCCAGGGTCACCCGGTCAAGCATGAGGAAGGGAAAAGGAATACAAGATCATGTCAACGATTTCGCGCCGTGCTTTTGTGAATGCTTCCACTGCGTTAGCCGCGGCTCCGGCCTTGCTCAGTGCCCAGGCAACGGGAACCAAAGTGAATTTGGGATGGGTTGGCTTCGGCAACCGCGGCGGCCGGCACGTCAAGACCATGATGAAAGTCGCGGCGGACGACGCACACATCAAGGCTGTCTGCGACGCCTTCGCGCCACGCCTCGCCAAGGCCAAGGACGATGTTGCCACCGAGCAGCAGTCGTCTCCCGACGCCTACGGCGACTACTACAAGATGATCGGGGACAAATCGATCGACGCCGTCGTCATCATGACGCCCGAGCACCTGCACCGTGACATGGCGATTGCGGCGCTCGAAGCCGGCAAGCACGTCTACTGTGAAAAGCCGCTCACGCACACAATCGAGGAAGGCTACGACATCCTCGCGGCCGTCAAGAAAAGCGGCAAGAAGTTTCAGGTCGGCACGCAGCGGCGCAGCTCGCTGCTCTACCAGAAGGCGAAGGAGATCTACGAATCGGGCGTGCTGGGCGAAGTCCACTATGCCCGAGCGTTTTGGTACCGCAACAGCCCGGAGACGTTCCCGGCCTGGCGCTACAACATCCCCGATGACTCGACGCGGGACAACACCGATTACGACAAGTTCCTCGGAACCGCGCCGAAATCGGATTTTAACAAGCAACGCTACTTCCAGTGGCGGCTCTACTGGGATTATTCCGGCGGCATCTCGACCGACCTCCTGGTACATCAGACAGACGCCATTCATATGATCACCGGACGCACTCACTGCAAATCGGTGATGTGCAACGGCGGCATCCATTGCTGGACCGAAGACGACCGGGAAATTCCCGACACCGTGACGGCCGGGTTTGAGTACCCGGACCACTTTCACATCAACTACAGCGCGATGTTCCGCAACTCGCACTACAGGTACGGCGAGCAGCTCCTCGGAAGTGAAGGAACCATGGAAATCATGGGCCTTACGGACATATATGTCTATCCCGAGAAGTACCGCGGAGCTCCCGAGGACGTGGCGGTCCGCCCCGAAATCCACATTCGCGGCCGCAAGGACCTCGGCCAGGGCAATCCCACGGGCGACCATCTGAAAAACTTCATCGATGCCATCAAAGGGACGGCGGAATTAAACTGCCCGGCCCAAATCGGCCACGAAGCGGCAGTGACCGGGCACTTGGCCACCATGTCTTACCGCAAAGACAAAAAGGTCTTCTGGGATCAAGAAAACCAGCGTTACTACTTCGGCTAGCACCCGCAACTTGAACGATGATTCCAGTGGGCAGCCCACCGCAAGGCTAGATACGATGGGTCAAACGTACTCCAAATCCAGACTGATCCCGGCGATGATTCTCGGGATCCTGACCTATGGGCTGATCGCCGCCCTGCTAGGCACGGTCCTGCCCGAGCTGAGCGAGAGGTTCGGTCTCAGCGCCGAGCAGAGCGGCCTGATCGCCACGATGCAAGCACTGGGACTCATGATCGCCTCGGTCGCGGTGGGTCCGATCGTCGACAACAAAGGCAAGAAGACAGGGATCGTAGCCGGGCTCAGCGGCATTACGCTGGGGTTGATCGGCCTCATTTACGCCGCCAGCTACGGCATCGCCTTAGTATCGATGCTGGTCTTGGGACTGGGAGGCGGGATGCTCGTCACCGGCTCCAACGCTTTGATCAGCGAGATCAGTGAAGAGAAAAGATCGTCCGCGCTGAACCTGCTCAATATGTTCTTCGGGCTGGGTACGATGATCACGCCGCTGCTGGCGGCCAATGTTGGCGCTTTGAGTTCCACCTACGCCCTCTCTATTGCTCTGACGGTGTTCGCGGCCCTCACTTTGCTGGTCAACGTGGCCACGCCGATGCCCCCGCCGACCGGGGAGCGAGCTTTTGTGGCCGCGGATGCGCCCGCTTTGCTGCGCCAGCCGGCCCTATATCTGCTCAGCCTCATGCTGTTTCTGTACGTCGCCTGCGAAGTGGGCGTATTCAATTGGCTTGTGAAATACCTTGTGGATGAACAGGGCGTTGAAATCAGCTACGCGCAAAACGTTCTCGGCTGGGGATTCGCGCTGGGACTGCTGCTGGGGCGGGTCATCGTATCGAGAATCTTGCTGGCCGTCGCCGAGATCAAAGTGACGCTGTGGGCCTCGGTGGCCATGATGGTGACGACCTTTGCCATGCTCAAGATGGGAGATCCCGTTCTGGTCGGCGTGTCCGTCTTCGTTGCGGGACTGGCGATGGCTCCGATGTTCCCCACGACCCTCGGCATCTGCGGCAATGTCTTCACGAAAATGACGGGGACGGCCATGGGAATCGTCATCACCTCCGGCTGGATCGGGCTGACGTTGAGCTCCTACATCATCGGTTTCGTGGCCGAACGCGCGACCCTCAGCACGGCGCTTCTGCTGCTCCCGGCGATGTCTTTGCTGCTGATCGTAGTCAACCTGCTGCTGAGGCCCCATCTCAGCAAGCCTGTGAGTGTGTCCGCGGCCGGTTAGCGTCGTTGCATCGGGTTGCCGGCAGCGCAAGGCCCCGCGCACGGTGAATGCTTCCCGCTTGCGGGGTCTTAGGCCGGTTATTTCTCTCCGAGGAGCCGCAAGGCCGGGGCGCTGGCCTTGCGCCGTGAATGAGGCGCCAGGTCCGCGGTACGAGTTCACTAGAGGAGGAAAGCCCGTTGCAACGGGCTGGGAGTAGGTGGGGTGCAGGTTAGCGGCCGTAAAGCGGCCGGCTTGGCAACACCAAGCCACGTGAACGCGGCTTGAGGTTCCGCCGCGTTCCGCAGCCACGAATCCACGTATCAGCGCGGTCCCCGGATGGGAATGCCGCTCGGATTCGTTGGCACGATATCATGGGGAGATTCATGTCCCGCCGCTGCCGCACCTTGGCGCTACTCATTGCAGCCATAACTGCCTTCTCGGTTCCAGAAACAGCGCCGGCCGCTGACGCGGAGGATGACGTCAACCCTCTGGGACGCGGCGCGGCCGTGGTGGCCCAAAGCCGCACGCTCTACAACAACACCTGCACGATTTGCCACGGCCCCGACGGCGCGGCGGGCGGGCGCGGTCCGGCATTGGCCGCGTCCCGCCGATATGTCCGCCGGACGGACTCGGAATTGTTTGATGCGATCGTCAAAGGTATCGTGGGGACCGAGATGCCGGCGACGGGCCTGGGACGGGAGGAGGCTTGGGCGATTGTCGCCTACATTCGAAGTCTGCGGGCGGTCGCGGCCGAGGCCGGCGTTCCGGGCGATCGTAGCCGCGGATCCGAAGTCTTCTGGAGCGAGAAGAAAGGGGGCTGCGGCAGGTGCCATATGATCCGCGGGCGCGGCGGCAGGCTGGGACCCGACCTGTCGGACCTTGGAGCGGAGATGTCGTTAGCCCGGATACGCGAAGCGCTCACCCGTCCCAAGCCGCACCCGTCCCGCGGCTACCGGCCGGTTACCGTGGTAACCCGAGACGGGCGCAAGATCTCGGGCGTCGCGAAGAACGAACACAACTTTTCGATCCAGATCCTTGGCGAGGATGATCGCCTCCACCTGTTTGTTCACGACGAACTCGAGGAGATTCATTTCGAGGACCGGCCGCTCATGCCGCGTGACTATGACGAGCGGCTTTCCGGTACGGAATTCCAAAACCTGCTGGCCTATTTGAGCCGGCTTACTCTCGAGCCGCCAAGCGAAGCGGCCGCAATGGATGGACCTGCCGTCGGGGGAAGGGAACAGTGAGCGAGCGACTTGGAACCAGGTTTGTACTGCTCGCCCTCTGTGCGCTGGCGATGGTACACGGAGCCTCCGCCCAGGTGACCTACGAGGAGTTGCTCGACCCGCCGCCCGAGAACTGGCTGACCTACGGGCGGACCTATGATTCGCAGCGCCACAGCCCGCTGAAGCAGATTCACGTGGGTAACGTGCAACGCCTGGCTGCCGCCTGGATCTTTCCGGTTCCTGGGACGTCTTCGCTCCAATGCGTCCCTTTGGTGGTTGACGGCGTCATGTACGTGAGCAAGGCCCACGCGGTCCATGCCCTTGACGCGCGTACCGGCCGTCGTATATGGGACTACGAGCACCCGTCCGATATTCGGCGCGGAAACAACCGCGGCGTTGCGGTGCTCGGCGACATGGTGTACGTGGGAACTCCGAACGCCAACCTGGTCGCTCTGGATTCTCTCACCGGGTCCGTCACCTGGGAAACGAGCGTCATGGATGAGGAGGGCGGCTTTTGGTCCCCGGCCGCCCCTTTTGCTATCGACGGCAAGATCATCACGGGGGTGGCCGCCGGCGACTGGGGTCTCAACGGCGTGCTCGATGCCTATGATGCCTTGACAGGCGAGCGGTTGTGGCGCTGGAGTGCGATCCCAGGTCCGGGAGAAGCGGGTCATGAGACCTGGGAAGGCGACTCCTGGAAGAGGGGCGGAGGCGCCACGTGGCTTTCGGGCAGCTACGACCCGGAGCTGAATCTCCTTTATTGGGGCATCGGAAACCCGGCGCCCGATTTCGACGGCGAGGTCCGCCGCGGAGACAACCTTTACACCGAGTCGGTTGTGGCGATCGACGCGGACACGGGTCAGTTGAAGTGGCATTTCCAGTTCACGCCTCACGACGTGCATGACTGGGATTCAGTTGAAATCCCGGTGCTGGTCGACCGCGAGTTCGAAGGCAAGACCCGCAAACTGCTGCTGCACGCCGACCGTAACGGCTTTTACTACGTGCTGGACCGGGTGACGGGAGAATTCCTTCATGGCACGCCTTTCATCAGCAATTTGACTTGGGCTGACGGGCTCACCGGGAAAGGAAGGCCGATACGCGCCGCGGGGGTAAAGCCGACGATCCACGGGAATCGTGTTTGCCCCTCTACCTCGGGAGCCACGAATTGGATGTCGCCGGCCTACAATCCCGCCACTGGCTGGTTCTACCTGGCGGTCAAGGAGGGTTGCGGAATCAACTACAAGGGTAAGCAGGAGTTTCGTCCCGGAGGATTCTCCTACATGGCCACCGGGTATGTGGAGAGCCCGCAAGAGCCCTGGCAGATGTACGTGCGGGCATTGGACCCGTTGTCGGGCGAGATGCGATGGGAGCACACTCAGGTCAACTCGAGGCACTACGGGGCGGGTTTGGTGTCGACGGCGGGCGGGCTGATCTTCGCCGGGGACGATCAGGGTTTTCTGACCGCTCTGGATGCCAGATCCGGCGAGCCGCTATGGCACTTCAACACCGGATCGCGGATCAAGTCATCACCGATGACCTACATGGTGAAGGGTTGGCAGTACGTTGCCGTGGCCGCCGGCGCCAACGTGGTTGCCTTCCGGCTGCCGCAAGATCCCAGCTCCGAATCCAAGTGAGGCGGCGGGGCGGGCAGCTCTTGGCGGCTGCCAGACCACCGGAGCGCACCGGGCACGGCATTCTGGCGCGCCGGCATGCGTCAACTTTCCCGCATTTTCCAATACTCGCCGGCCAGTAAGCCCTTCTCGATCCGTGGCGGGGCTCCCCAGCGGGCTATATCACGAGCTGACAGAATAGGGTACTCCGATGTAGCCCCGCCAATCTCCGGCGTCACAGCCGAGAAAACCACGCGGCCAATCCGAGCCTCACGGATGGAATATGAGCAAAGGAAACATGGTTCGTTCGTTGTATAAAGCGTTGCCCGCGGGAGCTTCCCTCGGTCGCCGGCTTGTATGGCCCCCACGACCGCAAGAATCTCCGCGTGCGCGAATGGATCGCTGCCGACCGGAGATTGCTCCTCGGCTTCCTCGATAATCTCAGTCTCCAGTGTGATGACACAGCCGACGGGGGTGTTGCCCGCTCCTTTTGCTGAAGCGGCTAGCTCGATACATCGCCGCATCATTCGTTCATCGAAGGCCAGTTTTGCCGGCATGGATTCGGAATCCCTTTCCATCGGTGCAATCCGTCCGAGCTTAGCAGCAGGCTTCGCCGGAGTTCAACGGATTATCATCACGAACCGCCCGGGTATTCTGTTTCTTCTTCGCGCAGTCTAAGGGTTTTGATTTTCGACGCCAGAGTCGTGGGCCTGAGGCCGAGCAGCTTGGCGGCTCCGGCTGGGCCGGAGATTCTCCAGCGGGTCGCCCGCATTGCCGCCAGGAGGTTGTCGCGTTCCCGGCGCTTGAGTTCACCGTAGTTCAAGATGCCGCTTGTGCGGCTCTTTGACGGCTCTGCCGCGCCAGCAGCTCGTCGCTGCTTATTCGAGTCTTGGGGCAGGTCAAACTCAAGCGGACCTGATTTTACCCCAAGGACCGCCCGCTCAACAACGTTCTGCAGCTCGCGGACGTTGCCCGGCCACCGATAGCTCTGAAGAGCTTCGACGTGCCGCTGCTTGAGCTTTAGCGGCGGAACGCCCAGTCGCCGGCAGGCCTCCCCAAGGAAGTGCCCGGCCAGCAGCGGCACGTCGTCCAGCCTTTCACGGAGAGGAGAGATGTTGATCGGAAACACACTGAGCCGGTAGTAGAGATCCTCGCGAAAACGCCCCGCTTCGGCCTCCTCTTTCAAATTCCGGTTGGTCGCCGCGATCACTCTGACGCGGACCTTGCGCGTACGCTCTTCCCCGACGCGCTCGAAGGTCCCGTCTTGCAGCACGCGCAACAGCTTGCTTTGCAGATCCAGGGGGATCTCGCCAACTTAGTCCAGAAAAAGCGTTCCGCCGTCCGCTAGCTGAAAGCGGCCGATACGGTCCCGGATCGCCCCAGTGAATGCTCCCTTGACGTGGCCGAAAAACTCGCTTTCAAACAGTTCCCGCGGCACGGAACCGCAGTTCACCGTGACCATCGGGCGGTCCTTCCGGCGGCTGCTCTCGTGAAGGGCGCGCGCAATGAGTTCCTTCCCCGTGCCTGATTCCCCGCAAATCAGCGCGGTCGTATCGGCGGGTCCCACCAGCCCGATCTGATCCAGCACTTTCCTCAACGCCGAGCTTTGACCGACCATTTATCCGAAGCCGTGCGCGACTTTGACTTCTTCACGAAGGTATTCGTTTTCGAGTTCCAATCGGCGCTGGAGTTGCTTGATCTCCTCGAATGCTCGGGCGTTGGCGATCGCAACCGCCGCATGGTCCGCGAACAAGCGCAGCCAAGCGACCTTTTCCGGACCGAGCTGTTCTCGAGTGAACACTCCCAAAACTCCCAGATTCTCCCCTCGAAATCGGAGCGGGTGGCCGACAAACGACCGAATGCCCTCACGGCGCAGCCAATCATCGCGTCCGATCCACTCGTTGTCGCCGGCCGTGTCGAACAGGTGTTCCGATTGTCCGGTCGCGCCAATACGTCCAATGATCCGGATACCGAGCGGAAAGCGCTGAAAGTCACCGTCCATGCGGTACCATCTATCGCCGCTCAGCGAGGTCGTTGGCCTGCCCTCACCGGCCTTCAAATGTAGACAGCGGTCCTGGTCCGGGCATTCAGCTCGCAGTGCGCAGCGTTCGCAGATGTCGCCGGGGGCGGCCAGCCAGATGCGGGCCAGCGTACACGAGGCTTCGTCGGCCAGCCCCGTCACGATCATCTTCAGCACGGTCTCGACGTCGCGAACTTTCGCCACGGCTAGAGAAATGGACTGAAGCAGCTCGACGTTGAGCGAGCCTGCATCGGCGTCCCTGTCGGCATTATTGACTGATCCGGTTGCCATGCGTCCTGAGACCATTAGAAACGAAATCTCGTTAGTAGTCAACGAGAAATCGTTATTTTGACGAAGTGCCGTTCGACGGTTCCAGGTCCATAGATCTACTGAAAGACAATAAAATCAGTCCTTTACGGGGATGATCGTGCTTTGGAACGCCACGTGTATATCTAGCAGGTCAAACAGCTTCGGCCGCGAGCCGAACTCGACCAAAGGAGATAGAAACATGCCAAAGGCAGTCAACCAGAACCAACACCAGACCATGCACCGAACCGTCGAGATCGACGGCCTGGAGATCTTTTACAGGGAAGCCGGCCCAGCGGACGCCTCAACCGTCTTGTTGTTGCACGGCTTTCCCACCTCGTCCCATATGTTCCGCAACCTGATTCCGCGCTTGTCGGACCGCTTCCACCTCGTTGCCCCGGACTTCCCGGGCTTCGGTGCCAGTTCGATGCCGAGCATGGAGGAGTTCGAGTACTCGTTCGACAACATTGCCAAGGTGGTCGAGAAGTTTGTCGACAAACTGGAAATCAACAGCTACAGCATCTATTTGATGGACTACGGCGCCCCGGTCGGCTACCGCGTTGCGGCGAATCGCCCGGAACGGGTGGAGTCTCTGATCGTTCAGAACGGCAACGCCTACGACGAAGGCCTTCGAGATTTTTGGAAGCCGATTAAGGCCTACTGGAAAGACAAGACGCCGGAGAACGCCAAGACTCTGCGGGATGCGCTGCTGACGATCGAAGCGACGAAGTGGCAGTATACCCACGGCGTACGGAACGTCGAGACAATCGCGCCGGACAACTGGTTCAACGACCAGTTCTTGCTCGAACGCCCAGGCAACAAAGACATACAAATCGAGCTGTTCTCCAGCTATGGAACGAATCCGCCGCTCTATCCGGAATGGCAGGCCTACTTCCGCCAGCATCAGCCCCCGACGTTAATTGCCTGGGGAAAGAATGACTACATTTTTCCAGGCGAAGGGGCCGAACCCTACAAGCGCGACTTGAAGAACGTCGAATTCCACCTGCTCGACACCGGGCACTTCGCGCTGGAAGAAGACGGGGAAGTGATTGCCGGCTTGATGCGCGATTTCCTCGACCGGAACGTCGCGCGCCGGGACAATCGAGTTGCCGCCGCCTGAATGAACTGTCAGTCCAACGGGCCGCCGCTGTCGAATCCGGCGGCCCTTCTTTAAGGAGGTGAACCATGGCCCGCCCAATCAGTGACATTGCTTTTACCCCAGCCGTTAAGGCTGCTCAGCAAGAGAGAGGAGCACGAACCGCCTACACCAAGATGGAGCAACGAGGCGGCTGGAACGACACCGTGACGCCGGGGCTCGCGGAGTTTGTCGCGGAACGCGAGTCCCTCTACCTGGGTACGGCTAGCGCCGACGGCCAGCCCTACATCCAGCATCGTGGAGGTCCGCGGGGGTTCTTGAAAGTGCTTGACGAGAAGACTCTCGCGATGGCCGACTACCTTGGCAACTCGCAGTACATTTCACTGGGCAACCTGGGGGAGAACGCCAAAGCGTTCATCTTCCTGATGGACTACCCCAATCAGCACCGCATCAAGATCTGGGGCACGGCTGAGTTCATCGAGGACGACCCCGAACTGCTGGATCGCGTGACCGACCGTGACTACAACGCGCGGCCGAAACGGGTGCTCGTCTTCCATCTCAAAGCCTGGGACGTCAATTGCACGCAGCACATCCAGCAAAGGTATACGGAAGAAGAGATGCAGCCCATGGTAGAAGAACTTCGCCGCCGGATCGCTGAACTCGAAGGCGAGAACAAGGCGCTTGAGGCACGACTGCCGGCTGGAATCGAGCCAGAACTC
This sequence comes from Bryobacterales bacterium, assembly GCA_965226185.1. Taxonomy (GTDB): domain Bacteria; phylum Acidobacteriota; class Terriglobia; order Bryobacterales; family UBA6623; genus CBDCYS01. Next base: position 28,186 of record CBDDCT010000006.1, on the reverse strand, counting down.
ATCGGATCAACAGAAATCTCAAAGCCAGCCCGATCGATCTTGCCGTTGTGACCACAGGTCGAGCAGAAACGGGTTGTCGTTTAGCGAGCCACCCACGTCGCCGCAAGCCCGGCGTTACACTTTTTCGGCTAACTGGTCCGACGTCCAACCGATTCTTCGCAAAATCGACCGCAGGGTGCCGACCGGCAGATCTCGACCGTAGTGTACCGGGATACAAACGATTTCGCCGCCCCTGGGTGCTTGCAAGTAAAAGTGGCTTCCGCGAGTCCGACGCACCGCGAAGCCATCCCTTTGGAGGACGGCGACCAGCCGGCGACCAGAAATACGGGGCAGTTTCGCCAATGCAGACTAGTCCCCGACGGGGACAGACTCAGGTGAGGAAGCGCTGAGAAGCGTACGAATCTCGGTTGGATCCAGCGGCAAGGGCTTGCCTAGATCTTCCGCGGTTTCAAGGTAGCCAAGCACGGCCTCGCGAGTCATTTCCAAGGCTTCCTGGGAAGTGGCGCCGTAGCTCGACAGGCCTCCGAGCGACGGGACATAGCTGACCCAGAGACGATCGACCGGGTCCCACTCGAGCCTGATTTCGAACGCTGAAGCCATGGGAACTCAACTGGCTCGAGTATACCATCGACAGATAAGGAGCAAGCTGGCGTGAACGGCACTTCCCGACGCGAAGTTTCCACATCGGTTCGACGTGCTCCCAGTCCACGACGCAAATCATCAGCGGCGCCCCGGAGAACAGAATCTCGTAGAGAGACATCGATCTCCCGCGCTAGGGTCACGCGCTTGTTAAAAGCTGAAGCGCAGGGTGAACTTGAACGTGCGGCCGTCGTTGAGCGTGTTGTCGATGAGGGTGAAGTTGCGGGCGGCTAGGCTCGATCCGGGCGAAGAGAACTGCGGGTGATTGAATACGTTGAGCGCTTCGGCCCGGAATAGCAGAGCGTTGTCGCCGGAGATCGTCCAGCGCTTCGACATCCCCATGTTGATATTGAAAATCCCGTCCCGGCGGAAGGTGTTGCGGCCCAGATTGCCTCGCTGGTCTCCCGGCTGGATGAAGGCGAACGCCGAGCGAGGCAGTTGCGCGGCGGCCGTATCCGGATGGTCAACCGAGGCGCCGAGAATCGAGGGGTCAAGCAGAACCGGGTTGTCGCTCTGCTGGCCGTCGACGTTGCCGAAGCCGGGGGCGTCCGAGCCTGACTGGACCGAGAACGGGGTCCCTGCTTTTGCGAGGAAAACGGTGCTGAGCTGCCAGCGCCCGAACATGCCTTGCAGCCAGCGGGGTCGGCCGGCGAATTGCGAAGTTTGATAACTCACGTTCCACAACATGGCGTGGGGCGTGTCGAAGGCGCTGACCCCCCGCAGTTCGTTGTGATTGTCGAGTGCTGTCGGACTGTCGGTCAGCCGGCGGTTCTGATTGGCGGCGGTATTGAGATAGCTGCCGCCCAGGTCGATTGTTTTGCTGAACCAATACGAAGCTTCGATGTTGAGCCCTGCCCGGCGGCGGGTGCGCAGTGTCACCTTGCCGGCATCGAAATACGCGCGCGAACCATTCGTCACGTGCCGGACCTCGAAAAAGCGCGGGTCGGGCCGCCGATCGTTGATTGTGCTGGTGATCAGCTCGATTCCGGGCACGGGGCGGGCGCGATTGAGGAACCACATCGCCAGCAGCTTGTGCGAGCGGTTGCCTAGGTAGCCGAGCTCAAGAGTCCAGTCCCGCGCCAGAGTGAGTTCCCATGAAAAGTTGTAGGTGTGCGAATAAGGCGTGCTCATATCCGGGGCGAGGTCGAAGGTCGAGCTGCGTGCGTTCGGATCGAGATCAGCGGGGGAGAGGTCTTTCAGCGGGTCGGCCAGGTCCGGGGCGGCCACTTCAACAGTAAGGTTCTGCGGCGGATTGATGCGCGCTTGAATATAAGTCGCAATAAAAATCTCGCCGTAGTGCACCCCGTAAGCGCCGCGTAATACGCCCCAGCGGCCCGGCAGCCGGTAGGCCAGGCCGAAGCGCGGAGCGAAGTTATTCAGGTCGGACGAGTACGGAACGCTAGTGAGGTTGTTAACTTCGGTCGGACGGGTGACCGGTTCCCAGCGCAATCCCATGCTGAGGGTCAGATTGGACGTGGCTTTCCAATCGTCGCCGACGTAAAACTGCGAGAACCATTTGCGGAACCCGCGGTGGACGCTGCCAATCGCCACCGTGTAGCTGCTGGGAGTTCCCATGCGCAGATTCGTGACGGCATCGCGCCCAAAGTTGCGCCGGAAGATGAACAGGCCTCGATGCTGCAGGACTTCGCTGCCGTTGACGTGACGCCGATTCAGCTCGAACCCCGAGGTCAGGCTGTGTTTGCCGCGGGCATGCCGCAGGCGCCCGGCATAACGGAACCGGTTCTGAGCACGGTCGACGGGATAGCGCCCCGCCGGCCCCAGTGACGCCAACTCGCTTCCGATACGAATCCAGGTGCCGAACGACCTTTCATCGGGAACCAGCAGCGAACCGACGCGATCAAAGCCGATCGTAAAATCCGAAGTCGAATTCGGCGTCCAGTTGCGGTTCCAGGTGATGCGCGCTTGGTGGTTGCGTGTGGTCGTATCAGGCGCCTGCCCGGCGACGAGTTGAAAGGCCTCGACGTTCTGCCCGACAAAATTGTAGCGGAACGTGAGCCGGTCGTTGTCGCCGAGGGCTTGATCAAGCGTCCCGCCAATGCGGTCGCTGTTGATGTTCTGCGCGGCGTTGGTGTTCAGGGTCCGCCCACCCCGATTGGGCAATTCGTCCGGGTAGGTGGCGAGGATACGTTCCACGACCGGGCGGATACTGGGATCGTTGGTGAGCGGCGTGCGCTCGTCGGCCGTCGGCACCTGCACGTTGCCGTTCTCCTGGCCGCGGTCTTTTCCCTGGCTGCCGTTAACGGTCCAAGCCGCGCCTTTCCACAGCGGGAGGCTGACCGTGAAACCGTAGTTGTTGCGGCGGGCCGGGAGCACTTCGCCCACGTGAAAAAACTTGCGGGCCCGGAAGACGCTGTTGTCGTGGGACCAGAAAAACTTGCCATGAATCTGGCTGGCGCGCCCCGGCGGCAGATGCAGGGCAGGCTTCGGCCGCCCGCCGAACTCAGTACCCCAGTAGTCTTGATCGACCTTGAAATCTTTGATGATCGTTGCGGTTGTCCCCATTCGCAGGTTCAGCTCGCGCAGGACATTGTTGTCGATCAGTGCGAGGCGGACGTTCTCGTTTCGCCGACTCTCGCCGCTGGCGCTGTTCACTTGACCCAGCAGGTTGAGCTGGGTGCGGTCGGCAGTGGCGCCGGAGGGATCGGCGGCCAGCGGCGTGGCTTCGCCAGCGGCCGCGGCAGGTTGGGCCGGGGTTCCGCCGGCGGCCGGTGTGGCTGGACCGGCCGGGCCCGCGCTGGGGGCCGAGTCCGGCGTTGACGCAGCCTTTGGCGGATCAGCCGCGGCCGTTTGCTGGGCTGCCGCCAGATTCCATGAGGCCGGTATGGCGGCCGCCAGCAGAGTGAACGCGAAGGTAAAGACAGCCCTGAGCATTGTCAGTCCGGGTTTCGTCGCGGGATCAACTTCCAAAAGCGATTTCCAGGGACCCCTCGGTGGTTATTTTACCCCACCCGGTTGGGTTTCGAGTTATCTTAATCATTGGACTCGGGGCCTCGATCCGTCCAGCGGTTGCGGCAGTCCCCTTGCCAGGCGCGCTAGAATTCTCGGGTGGGGGACCAAACCCGATGCTTACCGCTCCGATGCTCGTCCCGAAGCTCACCCGAAGAGAATGGCTTGCCGGCCTCGGGGTTTCGATTTCGTCCACGACACTGGACCCAGCCCGGCTCGCGGCCGCCGACGGCGATGACCCGTGGCAGGCCGATGTCTTTGTGGCTGGCCAGGACGGCTATCACACCTACCGCATTCCAGCCCTCGTCCGCACCACCAAAGACACTCTGCTTGCTTTTTGCGAAGGACGAAAAAACAACCGCCGCGACCACGGCGACATCGATCTTGTGCTCAAGCGCAGCAGTGACGGCGGGCGCACCTGGTCCCCCCAGCAGGTCGTCCACGAAGAAGGCGGGTCCTCCGAGGTCACTATCGGCAACCCGGCTCCTGTCGTGGATCAAGATACAGGAGTCATCTGGCTGGCTTTCTGCCGGGATAATGACAGGGCTCTGATCACGCACAGCAATGACGACGGCTTGACTTGGGCCCAACCCATTGACATCACCGCTGACGTGAAAGAGCCCGATTGGACCTGGTACGCCACCGGACCCGTGAACGGCATTCAGCTTCGCCACCCGCCGCACAAGGGCCGCTTGGTGATCCCGTGTGATCATCGGGTCGGCGGCGCGGAAAACCCCTGGAACCACGCCGGACGATCCCACGCCATCTACTCCGACGACCATGGCAAGAGCTGGCAACTGAGTAAGGCGACCGAGTTTGCGATGAACGAGTGCACGGTCGTCGAGCGTTCAGACGGAACGCTGCTGCTCAACATGCGCAGCTATCGTGGCCGCAACCGGCGAGCCGTGGCCACTAGCGAGGACGGGGGAGTCACCTGGTCCGCCAGCCGCGACGACGCCAAGCTCATCGAACCGGTCTGCCAGGGCAGCATGATCCGCTATACGTGGCCGGATGAAGATGGGCCGGACGATGACGGACACGACCCTGACGGCGGTGCTCATGCCCAAGACAGTGACGGACATGACAACGATAAATCAGTCCGCCGCGGCAAGAGCCGCATTCTGTTCTCGAATCCGGACAGCAAGACCCGCGACCACATGACGGTCAGGGTCAGCTACGACGAGGGCAAGAGCTGGCCGGTCTCCCGGTTGCTTCACGAAGGCCCCGCCGCCTACTCGGGTTTGTGCAAGCTTCCGGATCAGACGGTCGGCAACCTGTATGAGCGCGGTTCCGAGAGCCCGTACGAAAGAATCACGTTCGCCCGCTTCACACTTGAATGGCTAACGCGGGGCAAAGAGTTGTCCAATGCAAGATGAGCCTGAAGGGGCTGGCAAGGATAGACTGCACGGTTAGCCGATGCAGTTGCGGCGATATTGGCGAGCCATACCGGCTACAGCGGCACCACTCCGGCGTAGGCAATGCCAGTTAGATGAGCCACGTCGCGCTTCCAGGTGGTCAAGTCGTCGCGGCTGAATTGCCTCAGGTGGCTGTGCCCGCAAGCTCTGGCCAAGATCTTCATCAGATCGACCGTCGCCTCGAAGTAGTTCTTGAGCTGCTGTGCGGATTGCTCGACGATCAGGCGGGCACGCAGATCCTCACGCTGTGTAGCGATACCGACGGGACAATTGTTCGTATGGCAAGCCCGCATGCCGAGGCAGCCTATGGCCTGGATGGCTGCGTTCGCCACAGCGACGCCGTCGGCTCCAAGAGCCATGGCCTTGACAAAGTCCGACTCGGAACGCAAGCCCCCGGTAATGATCAGCGTCACGTCACTGCGGCCCCGCATGTCGAGGTGCCGCCGTGCGCGCGCCAGAGAGGCCATCGTAGGAACCGAAATGTTGTTCTTGAAAATGATCGGGGCCGCGCCCGTGGCTCCTCCGCGGCCGTCGAGGATGATATAGTCGACGCCGACCTCGAGCGCGAAGTCGATGTCAATCTCGATATGCTGCGCCGATATCTTGAACCTGAATTATGCACTGCGGCGTGGACCTGAGGAGGGCTGAGCCGCAAGGGACCATTGGGAACCCCCGAAAACATGGGGTAAAAAGGTAGGCTGGCAAAGATCCCAGCTTCGCCAGCCAACCCCAAGGAGGTCACCCACATGGTTACCAGACGAAAACAGCATAGCTCCCAAAGGCCCGTCCAACAAGGCCCAGCCGTGACGGCCTCGCGACCCAATAAAATCGGGGCTTCGACGCCTTACCACTTCCGCGGCAAGAAGCCGACTCCCTACGGCGGCTTTCTGCCGGTGGTCGGGAGGGCGCTGATCTGAGAGCCTGGCTATGCGCTATGCATAAAATTTTATGCACTAGCCGTAACGCACCGGAAACACGTCACTTCCGAGCGAGGTTTTGACGACGCGGAATCTGGGCGGGAAGGGAAACCGGGGACGGAGAAGCCAAAAGACCAGTTGCCGAGCTACCACCTCACGACGACCGCCAACCCGCTACGAACGCAGCCACACTCGCAAAGTGAATCTGTGCATAATTCAGGTTGAACCCAACCGGAACCCCGCCCGTCACGTCGCGAACCTCGTCCGCAATCTTGCGATAGTCCGCCGGTGACTCAAGATCAGGGAACGTCGCGGGGCTGATCGCCGCCTCTCCGGGCTTGAGACCCCGGACCTCGGCGATCTCGGGGCTGACTTTATTACCCGGAAGGTGGCCACCGGTCCCTGTCTTGGCTCCCTGGCCCCCTTTGAAATGGAAGGCCTGGCAGCGCGCGACTTTGTCGAGGCTCCAGCCAAAACGAGCTGAAGCCAGCTCGTAAAAATAGCGCGAGTTGTTCTCTTGCTCGGCGGCCAGCATGCCGCCCTCGCCGGAACAGATGCCCGTGCCCGCCATCTCCGCGCCCTTCGATAAAGCCGTCTTGGCCTCTCGGCTCAGCGCGCCGAAGCTCATGTCGCTAACGAAAAGCGGGATATCGAGAGTGAGCGGCTTCTTCGCGTTCGGGCCGATGCAGAGTTCGGAACCTACCGGGGCGTCGTCCAGCATTGGTTTGCGGGCGAGCTGGCCGGTCAAGATCTGGATGTCGTCCCAGCGGGGCAGATCCGTCAGGGCGACGCCCATCGCCGACACTTGGCCGTGGTGTCCGAAGTTCTTCAGGCCGTTTCGAGCCAGTTCTTGAACGTAGTGATTGTGCGGCTCCTCGGGGGTTCCGTGGACATCGGCATAAAGACCCTGGTAGCTTTCGCGATCGTAGGGCTGCGGATTGTCCTGCTCCCAGGCACGAATCTCGAACTCATCCACATAGACCGCGTCGCCATCTGAATCAACCCAGGCGTTGAACTTGTGCAGCGCTTCGGTGTTCTTGTATTCGCTAATGCCGGAATCCCAGCGATAGTCCCAGCCGTGGACGCCGCAGATCAGGTTTTGTCCGGAAACCGACCCGTCCGCCAGGAGGGCCCTGCGGTGAAGGCAGCGGCCATAGAGAACCGAGACCTGGTCGTCGAACCGGATGACCACGAGGTCCACATTGGCGGCCAACGCGTAGGCCGGTTTGCGGTCTTCGAGCTCACTCCAGGTGGCGACTTTGACCTTCTGACTGCTGACGGTATTCGTAGCTGTCATTCCGATTTCTCCTCCCATCTTCACGAGAGCCGGCGCCGAACCTCAGGTCGGTCGGCACCACCTCGTCACGGCGGCACTACCGCAAGCGCCGAAGGCCCCACGCGAGATCACGCGGGCCTTTCTCCGGGACGCGTCATTTGCGGAAGTTCCGGCGGAGTCGCCGTTCGTTTCAGCCATTCTTGCCCCCTCGCCCGGCACCGGGAGAAGCCCTATTCTAGCAGTTGATCCGTCTCCCGCCTTGTCATTTCATGGGCTACAACGGTCATTTCACGGCACCGAAAAGTGATTTCATCCAGGCTACATTGGACCGGGGTTCGCCTCACGGCAACCTTGATAAGGTATAGAGATATGACCGCTGAACAGGTCAACGAGGTGGTGCGCGAGATCCGGGAGCGGGTCCGGGGCCGCTATCAGAAGGAAGTCGCCGAGATTCCTGATTTCTCGCTGCCGACGCTCGATCCCCTGGGCCACGCGCGGGATACCGCCGAGGGAAAGTCAGCTTCCATCGGCACGGTCAATCCCCGGCCGCCCGGCTTGCTCAACAACGCCGCGCAGGCGGTCAAGCGTAAGATTGCCCGGTCGCTGAATTGGTTCGTACGCGATCAAGTGGACTTCAATCACGCCGTCGTGCGCTACATGGACGCCAATCTGGAAGCGTCCATCGAGCAAAACCACCACCTGCTGCGGCTGGCCAAGGAGATGGCCGCGCGGAAGGAAGAGCATTCCAAGCTCAATCGCCAGGTGGAAGACATGCTGCATCACTGGAACGAGTGGCGGCCGGCCTGGGAAGAGAAGCTCACCGCGGCTGAAATCGATCTCCTTCACAGTATTCGGGGCATTGAGGAGAGAGCCCGCGAACGAGAAGGCGCGCAGCGCGATAAAGCGCTGGAGATGCACCAAGACTATCTAGACGCCCTCAAGACTTCAATGGAGGGAATAAAGAAACAGTTTTGGTCCGACCTGGCGAAGCTGAAAGCTGAGCAGGAAAGACTGATCCATACCGAATTGAAGCTCATTCGGCAACGCTTGAGCGCCGTGCCCGCAGCTCTGCTTGAAACAGCCTCCCAGCCGCCGGCAAAGGTGGCCGAGGGGTTCGCCGTCCCACCCGCGCCCCAAGCAGCCGCCCCACCACGCACGACACGTTTTGACTACGCCGGCTTTGAAGAGAGATTCCGGGGTCCGGAAGCGACCGTCCGCGCCCGGCAAGAGTTCTACATTCCCTATTTCAAGGGCTGCCGCCGCGTCTTGGACCTTGGCTGCGGCCGCGGTGAATTCCTCGAGCTGCTGAAAGAGCTTGATGTCACCGGGGTCGGAGTCGACCTCAACCCAGACGCCATCAGCGCCTGCCGCGCGAAAAACATTGAAGCCCACCAAACCGATATCTTCGACTTCCTGAGCAGCCAGCCGGATAGAAGCTTCGATGGCATTTTCTGCGCACATGTTGTCGAACATCTGGCGCCCGAACGTCTTCCCAACTTGGTGGACCTGGCGGCTCAAAACCTCGTGCCTGGAGGACTATTCGCTGTCGAAACGCCAAACGCCGGTTGCCTCGCGATTTTCGCGGGTGACTTCTATCTCGACCCAACCCACCAAAGACCTGTTCCCAGCCAGCAGCTCGATTTCTATCTTCAGGAAACCGGCTTCGTGGAGATCGAAACACATGAGTTGAATCCCGCGGCCGAAGTGTTCCCCGAACTTGCTGCCATGGACGAAATGGAAGCTTTGCACGGTTTTCGGCGCAGGTTCTTCGGCGGTCTCGATTACGCGATTATCGGCCGGAAGATGAATTCATGATCGAATTCACCGGTGAACGAGTCGTCCCTGGTCAAACCGGCCCGGATCTGATGAACGAGCATCTGGCTCGTTATTGTTTCGCGGAAGCTTTGGTCGGTCAAAAACGCGTCTTGGACGCCGGTTGCGGCCTCGCCTACGGGTCGGCCCGGTTGGCGCGGCGCGCCCAGGACGTCTTCGCCCTCGACAACGCCTTTGATCCCTTGCTCCAAACGCGCGCTCAGTATGAACCGGAAGGTGTCCGATTCGTACAGGGAGACGTCACCTCGCTTCCCTTCCTTTCTGGGTCGTTTGACGTTGTCGTAGCGTTCGAGGTTATCGAACATTTGGAAAACTGGCAGGGTTTCCTGGCCGAGCTTGAACGAGTCCTGGCGGCGGTCGGGCAATTGATCGTTTCCACGCCCAACCGGCTTTACTACGCCGAAACTCGCAGCGAGCCGAATCTCTATCATGTCCACGAGTTCGACTGCCAAGAATTCCAGAGCGAGCTGCGGAAGTTCTTTCCCCATGTCACGATTTTCTCACAGAATCACAGCAACGCCATCACCTTCACGCCACTGAATGTCCAAGGCGTCAGGACCATCCTGGAATCCAACTCGTCCAAGCCGGAGGAGGCTCACTTCTTTCTGGCAGCCTGCTCCAAACAGCCGCTGTTCGGATCTCCAGCGTTCGTGTATCTGCCCGCGTCCGGCAACGTTCTGCGGGAACGCGAGCACCACATCGATCTTCTCGATGACGAAATCAAGAAAAAGGAAAAATGGCTGGAAGAAACCACGGCCGAGCTGAAGCAGCTTGACGAGGAATACCGCCGCGAGCAGAAGCTCGCCCAGGAAACCATTGCGGAGCTGGAACAACAGAACGAACAGAAAACCCAGTGGGCCGAGCAACTCGAAGCTGATTACACCTGAATTATGCACTGCGGGGTGCACCGGAGGAGGGCTGAGCCGCCAGGGGCCATTTGGGGGACCCCCGAAAACATGGGGTAATAAGGTAGGCTGGCAAAGATTTCAGCTTCGCCAGTCAACCCCAAGGAGGTCACCCAAATGGTTACCAAGCGAAAACAGCATAGCTCCCGAAGGCCCGTCAAACAAGGCCGGGGCGCGAGGGCCCCGCGGCCCAATAAAATCGGGGCTGCCACGCCTTATCACTTCCGCGGCAAGAATCTGACTCCCTACGGCGGCTTGCTGCCCGTCGCCACCCTGCTCGAAAAACTCGGCTTCCAGGCGCTGCTGGAAGAAACCATCACGAACAAACGAATCACCCGTGTGATGAGCCTCTACCAGTTTGTGCTGGCCCTCGTGCTGGGCCTCTATGTCGGCTTTGCGCGGCTGAACCAACTCCGCTTCATCGCCCGCGACCCCATCTTGACCGGCATCTTGCAAGTGACGCGTCTGCCGCCGCAGTCCACGCTGTGGCGCTTTCTGGCCTCGCTGCACCTCAACGTGGCGAAGCAGATCCTTTCCATTCAGCGCCAGCTGCGGGAACGAGTCTGGGCCGCGGCCCAGGTGAAATTGGAGACGGTGACGCTGGACACCGACACCACCGTGCACACGCTCTACGGCCGCCAGATGGGCGGGCGCAAGAGTTACAACCCCAAGAACAAGGGCAAGCGCAGCTACCAGCCGATACTGACTTTCCTGGCCGAGACGCGCGAATACCTGATGGGCGGGTTGCGCAACGGCGACCGGCCCACGGGCCGGCAGATCGCCGCCCACCTCGAGAGCGCCTTTCGGGCTTTGCCGCACGGCGTGAAGAAAATCCTGGCGCGGGCCGATTCCGGGTTTTATTGCTGGGAGGCGGTGGAGGCCTATGAAAAGGCGGCTTGTCAGTTCGTCATCGTGGCGCGCAAGACCAGGCGGCTGGTCGAGCAGTTGCAGCAAGCGGCCTGGAAGCCCTCGCCCCACAGCGATGCGGATGCGGAATGCGAATTCCTCTACCAGCCGCAGGGCTGGGCGCGGGCCTGTCGTTTCCTGGCGCTGCGTTACGAAAACGAACCCGCGGCCGGCGCGGCCGAGCAATACCAGCTGTTTGCCACCAGCGCTTACACCTACCGCGTGTTTGTCACCAACCTGGCCGAACCGATCGCGGCGGTGGTGTGGTTTTACAATCAGCGCGCCGCAGCCGAGAACCTCATCAAGGAGGCCAACAACGACGCCGGGCTGGCGGCCCATCCCTCGCGCCGCTTTGACATGAACCGCAATCACTTTCAGCTGGCCATGCTGGCCTACAACCTCAACTGCTGGCTGCTGCTGTTCAACCGCGAAGCCCAAGCCAGCGTGGAGACACTGCGGCACACCACCCTGGCGACGGCGCGGCTGCGCTTTCTGTTCGTGGCGGCCAAGATCTGGCGGCACGCCGGCAGAACGGGTGTCAGCTACAGCGATCATTATGAGGAAAAGGGCCTGTTTGAACGGCTGATGCGGCGGCTGCGGGCGATGGGGCCACCGGGATCGAGCTTCGCGCCGGTGGTGGAGGGTGCGCTGAGTTGAGGGGCGCTCCATGCATAAAATTTCATGCACTCGCCGCAACGTACTGGGAACACGCCGCTTGCCCGCCCGCTTTTGCCCGCCGGGATTGGCAGGCGGCTCAAACAGGGAGGGAAACAGAGGAAAAGACGACTTGCTAAATCACTGAGTTGACACGACTGCCGCTACCGCCACAACTCCATCGGCGATGGCTACGCCGAATCGGTGCATAATTCAGGTTACACGGGAGAAACCGAACAGCTCAAGGCTTTCGAATCGGGAAGTTTGCGGCTGAACGCCGGAGCGAGTCCGCATGCTCCGCACCAGCATCCAGAAGAGGAGATTCTGATCGTTGCCGAAGGCCGTGGGGAGATCTCCCTCGACGGCGAAGTGACGCAGTGCGAAGCAGGGTCGATCATGTACTGCAAAGCAAACGTGCCGCACGGAATCGAGAACACCGGCAAGTCGCCGCTGCTGTTCTATTTCGTCAAGTGGAATTGCGCCTAACGGCTAGTAGACGGTGAAGCAGAACACCGAGTCGGAACCATTCGGTGTAAGGCAGTACTCGCCGTTCTCCAGCACGCCGTCCACGCGAATGCGAAATACGTCGGGCTCTAAAGTCTCGAGTGAAAGGAAGTAAGGCCGCGCGAGCACCTTCTTCTTTTTGCGGATGAGGATCTCTCGTTTGCCGTTCTTGGGCTCGAAACGATAGAGTTCCAAGCTGTCTGGATCCAGGTTTTCGGCTTTCAGCACAAACTCGGGCCGCGCCATCGGAGTATTGACGCCGGACGACATAGCCTCGACGAAATACCATTGTTCGTTCTTCTTCGTTTGCTCGATCGCTCGTGAAGACTCGGTCTCGACCAGATTGTTCGCGTGGACGATATAGGGTACGTCCGGCTTGGGCGGAGCGGACGGCCGCTGCCCGTAGGCGGCAAACGCCAGCAAAAAAAACGGCAATACGAAAGTTTTTCCAGTAATCATTTCTCTCATCGTCAACCTCGCGCCAGTTGCCCGGCCCCTTGTTTCGCATTGCACAAAACGAGATTCGCGGAGTGACAGGGTGCGGCCGCGGCCCTCACGGCGGAGGGAGGCCGGAGCTGAGCGGGGTTTCGGTGGCCGTGCCGGCGTATTGCGAGCGGGTGGCTTGACCCCTCCCTTGCGGTCGGGGCTCTGAAACAGCCCGGGCTCTGTTCACCAAACGTAATCCTTGGCGACGGCTCTCTTGTCGTGGCCGTCGAGCACGTGCATCACGCGGAGCTTCTTGAGCGCCACGGGGGAAAGCTGGCCGACGGGTATGTAAACGATCTTGCGGCCCAGCCTTCCGGCGATACTTTGGAACATCGAGCGAGGCGGTTTCGGGGCTACGTAGACGACCAGCCGCTCCAGCGTGTAGTCCAGCGCGGCCAGAAGCAATTTTTCCGGCTTTGTCTTCGCGAACGAGTAGTCGAAGTCCGTCCAAACATCCATCATGCGCCGCGACGGCAGCGACAGCAGCAGGCCGCCGTACTCGGCTCGCCCGATGCCCGGACCGACCATCTTGTCGAACGGGTCGGTCGCATAGAATGCCATGTCCGATTCGTTCTGGTGCTCTCCGAGCCAGGTGAGGCAGTAGGGGTAGCGGTTGTCGCGGTCTTCGTCGAAGATGATCACCACGGCCCCGACTTCGCCGGAGACGCGCTGGTTCTGGCGCACGTAGATCTTCTTTTCGTGCCAGTTCCGCAGCGTTTCGCGCAGGTCGATCCCATCGAGCAACGAAGTCGTGAAAGGTTCGGCGTGAGAGCGCTCCTCGGAAAGGATGCCTTTGCCCTTTTTCTTGAGGAACACGCCGTAGTTCTCGATCACCAAGTCTTCCGGCGGATAGGAGCAGATACCGCGCCCGGTCCATTTTTTTTGCCATTCGCCGGGAAAGCGTTCTTTCTTGCGGCCTTTGAGACCCTGGGGACGCCGCCTTCCCTTTTTCCTCGGAAGCCGCCTGCGCAGGCGGATCAGACGGGTGTTCAGCCACATCTGTTCGCCTGAGAGCTTGACGGTCATCAAGTCCGTTTCGGTCTTCTGCGCGGGGTAGGCGCCGGCCGCTTCCCACATCTCCCAGCCGAAATTGTCGTCCACGAGCGAACGGGCGGCGACGGTCAGCTCAAACAATCCCGCCAGCAACTCTTGTGACACAAGCGCCAGGTTTCGCGTGTAGCGGGCCCAGAGGCGCCGTTGCCAGTGGGTCACTTCCTCGCCGGTGTTGTTTTGGTATTGGCGTTCTGTCTCGCTGAAAAGCCGGAAATGCAACTGCTGGCGGTCAAGGGGTTCTTGCGCCGCGCGCGCGACCGCGGCTGTCTTGGGGTCCCCGGCGGGCGGGGCGACCACCGAGAATCCATGCACTTCGCGGGTTTCGATTCGCGGCGGGGCGGGGGGCGCTTCCCCTTTTCGGCGCACTTCATAGACGGCTTGGAGAAAGGGCATTTCCGTCAGAATTTCCGCAAGGCACTCGGGGTGCGGATTCAGCACCTGGACGCCTCGCCGCGTCACTTTGCGCATTGGCTGCGTTTGGGGGCGCTCCATGGCCTCCAGCAGAGGGTCCAGCAAATTGAGCGAGACCACCGTGACAATCGTGGCCTCCGGGTCCAACCCTTGCAGCTTCCAGGCGAGCCCTTCGGCATGGACAGCCAACTGTTGCGAGCGCGGCTGCGGAGTCACCCTGTAGGACTCAACGTACTTCTCAAGCCCCAGCCGCTCGACAGCATAGGGATGGGGGTAGTGATCCTCGACATGGGGCCGCTCGCTGACATCGGGATCGAGAAAAACCGTCTCCGCGCCGATTTCGCGCGCGGTTCTCAGCGCTTCGGTGAACGGATCCGTCACCTCGACCGGCAGGTAGATGGCGCGGTCTTGGCCTTCGTCCTCGTAGGTGATGACGGAGAGTTCGGGAAGCCGGCCGATGGCCCGTTGATAGGCCGCTTCGAGCGTCACCGGAAGTTCGACGGCCACGACCGTTGGCTTCTCGCGCAGGAGTTCTTGGCGCAGCAACGCGGCGAATTCCAGCCGGCCGGGCACGACAGGGAAATAGCGAATCCGGCCCCGGCGCAAGCTTCCCGCGTCACCCTCGCGGAACATAACGCAGCGCCTCGCGTCCGAGAGTTTGGACCACCGCCGTGTGGAGCAGCTTGGCTTTGCCGGGCGCCGAGTTGGCGCTGGCCAGCTTGAGTCCGAAACGGGCGATGTTGATGCCGTCACGCGCCGTGTAGCGCTCGTCGGCGGCGTGCGCGGCCTGAAGAAAATCCGTGACGTAGTCGAGGACCTCGTCGTCGGCGAACGGCAGGTTTTCCTTCAGGATGGCGCGTTCCTCGTCCCGCTCGGGAAAGTCGATGAAGATTTGCGGCTGCAGGCGCGAATGAATGTACTCCGGCAACTCAAATGTCGAGGCATCGTCATTCATCGTCGTCACCATGCGGAATTCCTTGTGCGCATGGATCTTGACGCCCGCGACGATCGACTCGACATAGCGGCGATTGTCGAGCAGAGGCGCCAGCGACGCCCAGCTCCTTTCGCTCATGCGGTTTCCTTCGTCCAGGATGACGACGCCGCCCCGGATCATGGCGGTCACCAGGGGCGAGGCCACGTAGCGAAGCCGGCTTTCGCCTTCGATGACCGGAGTGACGAGCAGGTCCTCGGGCCTGGTGTCGAGGGTGGCCTGCATCATGTAGACCTCCCGTCCCAGTTTCTCGGCGGCGGCGTAGGCGAGAGTTGTCTTGCCGACACCCGGCTTGCCGAGCAGGCGCGGGGTCATCGGGACGTCATGCTCGTGGATGGTCAGCCAGGCGGCCTGCAGTTGCCCCATCAGCTCTTCCTGGCCCACCCAGTGAATCGGGATCTCGTCGGGATGCGCCAGGTGCAGCCGCACTCCCTCGACAACCACCGAGCGGTCGGTGTCGGCAAAAGGGGTTCTCATGACTTCATTCTATCGTGGGAGGAAGGCGCCGCCCGCCGTTACTTCGTTGCGCTAGCCCGGCGTGCTAGCCAAGCCGGCTGATGGTTGCCGCGGGGCCTTCGTTCTGGTCCGCGTCCGTGCTTCAGTGTTCACGAAGTCGAATCCTTGCCGAATGTGGCGGAAAACTTCGGGACGACACTCAGAGCCCCAGGCGTAAGCCTGGGGTCTAGTGCCACGCACGTGCCGTGCGCCAGCCAAAGGTATTATAAGTTTGGAGGCCCACTGATGGAACTCGAATTAACGGCTGTTTTCCGGCGCGTTCCCGGGGGGTACATCGGGTTCGTCGAAGAGCTGCCCGGCGCGAACACCCAAGGCGCGACACTGGAGGAGGCCAGGGCAGACTTGAAGGAAGCTGTCGCGCTTGTCCTGCAAGCGAACCGCGCGCTCGCGTCGGAGCATGCGCAAGGGCACTCTTGTCCAAATTAGCGTTTTGAATTCGTAAGCCGGGGAGGCGGAACCTCTGTTAGGTTGGGATTGGGTTCAGGCCTATGAACCAACCCGCCCGAGGAGGCCCCGCCATGAGTCAAGTATGCAGTATTTTCTCTCAATTGTTAAAGCTGTTCCCGCGTTCGGAGTTTGAACAGGCCGTCCGCCAGCATCGCGGGGAGCGCCACGCCCGCGGCTTCACTTGCTGGGGACAGTTCGTCGCCATGCTGTTCTGCCAGCTCGGCCGCGCCCAGTCGTTGCGTGAGATTTGCGGCGGTCTGGCGGCCAGCGAAGGCAAGCTGCGGCACCTGGGCTTGTCCGCCGCACCGCCGCGCTCGACGCTGGCCTACGCCAACCGGCAACGCCCTTGGCAGATCTACGAAACGGTCTTTCATCAACTGCTGGCGAAGTGCCGCGGCGCGGCGCCGGGCCACAAGTTCCGTTTCAAAAACAAGCTGCTGAGTCTGGACGCCAGCGTCATCGATCTGTGCGCCTCGCTGTTTGATTGGGCCCAGTTCCAGCGCACCAAGGGCGCCGTCAAGCTCCATCTGGTACTCGATCACGACGGCTACCTGCCCAGCTTCTGCGTGGTCACCGACGCCAAGACGCCCGACCTGGCGCCGGCCCGCAAAATGTCGTTCGACCGCGGCACGATCGTGGTCTTCGACCGCGGTTACAACGACTACGACTGGTTCGCCGAGCTGAGCGAGCGGGGCGTTTTCTTTGTCACACGATTGAAACGCGGGGCCAACTACGAGGTTCTCGAACAGCGCCCGTTGCCGCGCCGTCCCGGAGGCGTGCGCCGCGACGAAGTGATCTTCTTTCCCTCGCTGGCCGCCAGCGGCTCCGAGGTGGTGTTCCGCCGCATCGAATACTTCGACGCCAAGCAGCAGCGCACGCTCGTGTTCTTGACGAATCACCTGGGGTTGGCGGCCGCAACGATTGCCGCCATTTATCAAGACCGCTGGCAAGTGGAGCTGTTTTTCAAGGCTCTCAAGCAGAACTTGCGGGTGAAGACCTTCGTGGGCACCTCGGCGAACGCGCTGAAGATCCAGATCTGGACGGCGCTGATCGCGATCTTGCTGCTGCGGTACTTAAAGCTGCGGGCGCGTTGGGGCTGGAGCTTGTCCAATCTGGTCGCTTTGTTGCGGCAGCAGTTGTTTGTGCACCGCGAATTGTTCGCCTGGCTGGACGAACCGTTTCACCCGCCGCCGGGCAGCGAACCCGAGTCGCCACAGCAATTATTACTGGCGGGAATGGAGGCCTAATTGGGACAGCAGCATGATTTCTATCTTGTCCAAACCGGCAACCTGGTTCCCAGATCGGCCTCCTGGCGGGGCTTTCTGGCGTGTTTTCAGCAGCCGAACCCGCTCCGCTCAGCTAATTTGGACAGCAGTGAGATTACCGGGTGGTCTTGGAACTTCACGTCACGAATGAAGAGACTGACTCCACTCTCCTCGACCTCGGCACCAAATTCCGCATTGGCCAGTCCTGCCTGGTGCGCTTTCTGAAGGATCAGACCGACGTTCTTCTCGCTTAGTTGCGGGAAGTGGCCGATAGCCCGGATCGCCCGGACGCTCTCCGGCCAGGCTTTGAGGTCGATGTGTCCCGAGTCTCCTACGGCGGAATCCTGATCAGCGGGAGAAGCAGGAGAATCATCTGGACGGAAAGACGAAATTGAGTCCTCGCCTGACGTCCGTCCGCTACTTCTACTCCTTCCACCAGTACTTTCTTTCTTATCTAAAGAACCGTTCAAAAACGAACGGGGGGGCGTTTGTGTTTGAACGGGGCTGTGGGCGGACCCCGTCCGTTTCTGAACGGGGGGCGTCCATTTTTGAACGGGGGTTCGTCCACTTCTAAACGGGGTACCCACTCTGTTTGATCTCCGGGCACGGTTGGTGCCTTCAGGGACAGATCGCCCTGGGAAGGATTGCTCGGTTGTTAGAGTAGTGCAACAAGGTTTCTGTAAATTTGTTTGTTCCCACGTTGTCTCTCTATTTCAGGTTTGCGCTGAGTCGGGCCGCAGGGAGCCCGTAGGGCGACCGCAGGTCCCGACTCAGCGGCGGCGCTCTCAGGCTGCTTGCCGGTCCGCCGGACCCAGCTCCTCCAGATCGGCGTTCTCCATGCTGAAGTAGGGCCGCGACTCCAGTTGCCACTGCTCGTGCCGCTCCAGCAAAATCGCCCCGATCAGCCGCTCGCACGAGGCCCGGTTGGGAAACACTCCCACCACTCGCGTGCGCTGCTTCAGCGTCTTCATCAGCCGCTCCAGCATGTTCGTCGATCCCAGACGGCGGCGATGGCCCTCGGGAAAATCCAGCACCGTCAGGCAATCCTCGAGTCCGTGCCGCAACATCGCCGCCACTTTCGGCCGCCGGGTCTCCCAGTTTTGGGCCATCTCCTCGCCGCGCCGCAAGCACTCGTCCTTTTCTCGGGCGGCGAACACAGCGGCCAGCTCACTCAGCACCTCGCGGTACTCCCGGTGGGCCACCTTGCGTGCCAGCTCCCGTTTGAAATGCACCCGGCAACGCTGCCAGCGCACCCCTTGAAAGTGCCTCCCCAGCGCTGCCACGATGCCGCCATGGGCGTCGCTGACGATCAGCCGCAGCCCACTCAACCCGCGCTCGTTGAGCTGCCGAAACAGCTCTCCCCAAGTGGCTTCCGACTCGCTGTCACCGTTGCGCCAGTCTAAAATCTCACGCTGCCCTTGCCCGTTGAACCCCGTGACCACCAGCACGGCCTCGCTGAGGATGCCCCCTTGCCGGCGTACTTTTTCATAACGCGCGTCAATCATCAGATAGGGGTATTCGTGCTGATCCAGACGCCGCCCGCGGAACTCCGCCAGCTTCTCATCCAGCTCGCCGGCCAGCCGCGAAACCGTCATCGCCGAGACATCGCAGCCGCACATTTCATCCAGCACCTGCTGCACCCGCCGGGTCGAAACGCCCTGGAAATACATCTCGGCACAGGCCACCAGCAGAGCCCGCTCGCTGCGCTGCCAGCGTGCAAACATCGACGGATGGTAGGGCTCGCTATTGCGCAGCTGAGGCACTCGCAGCTCTAGTTCTCCCACACGAGTCTTCAGCTTGCGGGGCTTGGCGCCATTGCGCCAGCCTTGCCGCCGTGGGTTGCGCTCGTGCCGCTCCGCACCCAGTTGTTCGGTCATCTCCGCTCTCATCGCCGCGTTCAGCAGCTCTTCGAGCAAGCGCTTGACGCCGTCTCTTTGCTGAAACAGCTCTTGCACCAGCTTCGCAATCGTGTCACTGTGATCAGGGGTCATCGTTTCGTCTCCTTTGTTGATGGTTTGTCTTGAATCAATCCATCGTGGAAACAAACGATGACCCAGTCAATCAGGCCAGAACATTCTACAGAAAAATTGTTACACAACCCGCCGAACAGGAAAACGTCCGTTATCGGTCGCTGTCCGAAAGCGCCGGGATAAACCGGCGGGGAGTCGGGGATGAAAGAGCCCCAGAGTGAAGGAGTAGCGAACCACGCTGACCTCGAGTCATGCGCCGGCGATGGCGACGTCGCGGGTGAAGCGTTGACAGAGGCACTGGCGGGCTGGCTATCGAGCCGCGAAATACCTAGATTCGGGTGCCGACCTTGTGGACAGAAGGGGAAGGCAACATCGAGCGCCGCGCTATCGCAAGCGGCGTGCGAACCCGGCGCGGTCGGAGAACCCGTGCACGTCAGGAAACTCCTTGCGCGAGAACCGGGAGACCTCGGGGGCGCCTGCCGCGAAGTGGCAGGCTGGTGGGGGAAGGCGACAGCCGCACGCCCCACGCGTACGCCGCCGAGGAGTCGGACCGGGCCGTAGTACCCGCGAAGGGTCCGAACAAGGGCGGGGAACCGTCGGCGGAGGATCTGGAGGGAAGGGCCTGGACCGAGGAGAACGTCGTCGGGTGCGCCACGGACCGCACACAGAGGCGGACAGGCCGTGCCCCATGCGCTGGGCGGCGTGCGGAGCGGAAGCTGTTGTCTGGCTTGCGCTGACGCCATCATCCGAGGTAAGAGCCGTATGAGTCAACGCTCACGTACGGATCTGTGCGGGGGGTGCCGGGCGACCGGCATCCCTACCGCGACCCTATTTCTATTCATTTCTCCCGGACGAGTAGCCCCAGAATCGTTGTGGGGTTATCCTTAAGATCGGCGCGTACGAGGCGATACGTTCCCGAACGCTCGCACATTGCGAACGGGCCAGAGGAGTTTCCGGATCCGGGTCGAGGCTTTGTAGAGATCCACGGCTTTCTGAGCATTGAGCCAGAATTCAGGGGTGGTTCGAAAGGCTGCGGCGAGTTTGAGCGCCATCTCGGCGGTCACCGAGCTGCGACCGTTCACGATTCGATTGATCACCTTGACGTCGCAGCCGACGTGACCGGCAATCTGCTTCTGCGTCATTCCAAGCGGCAGCAGGAACTCCTGATGCAGGATCTCGCCTGCCCGCGTGGGTGGTCTTCGCCGTCTCATCAGTCCCATGGTGGTTGTTCAGTGGTGGTCGCGGATGTCCACATCGGCGGGACCCGGGCCGGTCCAGCGAAAGATGATTCGCAAGTGGCCGTTTTACACGTCTTCATGGCAGCAGAAATAGCGGTCCATTGCTACTTTGTTCGCGTCGGCCATTCGGCGTGAAAATTCACGCATCTCTCTCTTCGGCATGGGCCTGAAGCTTCGTGCGATTTCGGTATTTTGGCGGATGTAATCGAGCTTCGGCATGCCGACAACCGCCACCGACACGGGCAAGGAAAGAGCGTAGCGCAGCAGCGGCCCGATGCTGGACTTGCCTGCTCCATCGCCCACCAAGTTTTCCTGCGCGGTCACTTTCATCGCGATTACGCCCAGGTTCTTTTTCTTCGCCACCGGCAGTGCGATCCGCTCGAAGCTGCTGGCGGGTACGGGCGGGAGATTTTTGCCCTCGGTGCTGCGGCCTTGCATGGCCGCATTGAGAGCCATTTGCGTGCAATCGAAATCGTGTCTGTTCAGAGCCTTCGCCAGCGTTTCCGGAAACGTGTGGCTGGTCACGCCGATGAAGCGGCAAGCCTTCTCGTCGCGGAGTTTATAAAGTAGCTTGAGGGCTCCCTTTTCCGCCGCCGCGAGATCGTCGTCTCCCCAGAGGTTATGGATGTGGATCAAGTCGACTTGGCCGGTGTTGAGGCGCTTGAAGCTTTTCTCGGTTTCCGCAGCCGCCTCGTCGTAGCCGCGGACGCGAATCTTCGTCGTCAGAAACACTTCCTTGCGGCGGGTTTTCATCACCTCACCTACCCAGGTTTCACTCTTGCCGTCGCCGTAAGCCTGGGCCGAATCGAGGTAAGTGATGCCGGAATCAATCGCCAGGTGGATGGCCTCGACGCCCTTGTCCATGTCTTCGTACATCAGTAGCCGGCTGCCGCAGCCGAAGGCCAAGATGGACGGCTGCTCGCCCGTGCGGCCCAATAGACGCGTCGGCAGCTTTTTGGCGCCGGCCTGGGCTCCCCTGGCGGCTGCGGCGCCGGCAACCGTCGTTCCGATAAAGCGTCGGCGGCTGATGTCGTCACTCATCGTCTTAGCCCTCCTGCAAGCCCACGATGGCACAACAAGAGCCGAGCTGTAAAGCGACAAACCGGGCAAAATTTGAGGGCCACGACCTGACCGTTTTGCTACCGTTGCTCTACAATGGATTCTATGTCCAGCCGGAGCAAGCGCAACGGTCGATTGACGCAGCCTTTGGTGCGCGAAAACGGAAACCTTCGTCCCGCCAGTTGGGACGAGGCGCTGACTCGCGCGACCACCGGCTTCCAGGCTGCTGTTGACAAGCACGGCCCCCAAACATTTGGGATTTTCAGTTGTTCTAAAACCACAAACGAGCTGAACTTCATCTCCCAAAAGTTTGCCCGGACCGTCTTTGGCAGCAACAACATCGACAGTTGTAACCGTACTTGACACGCTCCCAGCGTCGTCGGTCTGGCGACAGTGTTCGGGGCGGGCGGGGGAACGAGTTCCTACCAGGAGATCGAGGAAGCCGACGTCATCCTCCTTTGGGGATCGAATGCGCGCGAAACGCATCCGATCTTCTTCCATCACCTGCTCAAGGGCGTGCACAGCGGCGCGAAGCTCTACGTGGTCGACCCGCGCCGCACCGGGTCCGCCCAATGGGCCGATCGCTGGCTGGGCATTGATGTCGGCAGCGACATTCCGCTGGCGAATGCAGCCGGACGCGAGATCATCGCGGCCGGGCTGGCGAATGACGAGTTCATTCAAAACGCTACCAGCCGCTTTGAAGAATACAAGGCGCAGGTCGAACCTTTCACGCTCGAGTATGCGGAGAAGGCTACCGGCGTACCAGGCGAGGCCATTCGTGAGCTGGCGCATGCCTATGCCACCGCCGGCCGCGCTTCGCTGTGCTGGACGCTTGGCATCACCGAGCACCACAACGCTGTCGACAACGTGCTGGCGCTGATCAACCTGGCGTTGCTGACCGGTCATGTAGGCCGCTATGGCTCGGGCTTGAGTCCTCTGCGCGGGCAGAACAACGTGCAGGGCGGCGGCGACATGGGCGCTCTCCCCGACCGCTTGCCCGGGTTCCAGCACGTGGAAAACGACGAGCTGCGCGCGAAGTTCGAAAAGGCCTGGGGCTGCAAGGTCCCTCCCAAGCGCGGATGGCACTTGGCTGGCATGTTCGACGCCATGGAGCGAGGTGAGTTTACCGCTCTTTACGTGATCGGCGAAAACCCGATTAGCTCCGAAGCTGACGCCAAGCGGGCTCGGAAGCTGATGGAGGGGCTCGACGTTCTGGTCGTTCAGGACATCCTGATGACTCAGACGGCGGAGATTGCCGATGTCGTTCTGCCGGCGGCCTCGGGATGGTCCGAGTCCGATGGCACGGTGACCAGCAGCGAGCGCAAGGTGCAGCGCGTCAGGCGGGCACTGACTCCGCCGCCGCAAGCGCGTGACGACGTCGAGATCGTTTTTGACATGGCAAAGCACCTGGGCTACAACTGGGGCGAGCCGGATCCCGAAGCGATATGGAACGAGCTGCGCGGCCTTTCGCCGATGCACGCCGGCATGTCGTACGAGAGATTGGAGAAGCTGGGAGGCATCCGCTGGCCCTGTTACGACGAGTCGCACCCCGGAGAGTTGTTCCTGCATGGAAGGCTATGGGAGCGCCCCATAATTGGTCCGCGCGCGCCGTTCAGCCCGGTCGGCCATTCACCGCCGGTCGACAAGCTGAGTGATGAGTATCCCATCCGTCTGACGACGGGGAGGCGGCTTGATTCCTATAACACGGGCGTACAGACAGGGTTCTATCAGTCGCCCCTGCGACGAGGTGAATCGCTGGATCTGTCACCCGAAGATGGTGAACGCTATGGGGTCGCCGACGGAGAGCGGGTCCGCGTAACGTCCCGCCGCGGCTCGGTGGCCGCGCCGGTTCGCATTGATTCATCGCTGCGGCCGGGACTGGCGTTCATGACGCTGCACTTCCCCGATGAGGTCGAGACGAACCGGTTAACCATTGACGCCGTGGACCCGAAGTCGGGAACAGCGGAATTCAAAGCCACGGCGATTCGCATCGACAAGCTGGAAGAAAACGAGATCGCGGAACCGCGCGAACAGGCGCTGGCGGGAGACTAGTGAATCGCCGCACAGGCAGTGTCGGCACGCCTCGTGGCGCCAGCGTCCAGCCGTACCGCCTCCCGATTCTTCGGGAGGCGATGGTTTCCTCCCGCGAATGGCGCCCGCGAGACGCGCAATAGGCAGCAACGATAGCCGATAAGGCTCAACGGCTCAACGGCTCAACGGCTCAGCGGAACAACGGCTCAACGGAAAATCGTGGATCTGCACTTCACTTCGGACGAACCCACAACGGAAGAGAAATCCGCCGTGGATGGCGTGCTTGGTCCCGCCGAGTCAAGATGGCTGGGGGGCGTCCGGCTTGCGGATTCCGAGGGCCGCACGGCTTCGACGGGTCATGCCGTTCGGGCGCAACGGGACCGCCTGCTGCCGGTTTTGCACGGAATCCAGTCGCGGATCGGCTGGATTAGCCCGGGGGCGCTGAACTACGCCTGCAAACGGCTCAATGTTCCTCCGGCGGAGGCGTTTGGCGTCGCCGATTTTTATGCTCTATTGTCGGTCCGCCCGCGGCCGCCTGTTGTCGTTCATGTCTGCGATGACATCGCCTGCCTGACGAAGGGCGCCGACGAAACTTGCCGGCGTCTGGAGCAACAGCTTGGCCCGGCCGGCTCACCGGGCGAAGACGGCAAAACGGCCTGGCTGCGCAGCCCCTGCTTGGGGCTTTGCGAGCGCGCCCCCGCTGCGTTGCTCTCAGCCGCCGGCGAGCACCCCTGGGAGAAAGTCCTGGCTCCCGCTGAAGAGGCAGCCGTTCGCTCCAGTCTGAGTTCAGCCAACGGGCGGCCGGCCGCTCACCCCGACGTCCTCGATGCGGCTGTCTCTGTCCCCCAAGCCGGGCAGCCTCAGTTGCGGTTGCTGAAGCGCATCGGCCAAGCCGATCCCGAAAGCCTCGACGATTACCGGGCTCACGGAGGCTACGCGGCGCTCGAGAAGGCGTTCGAGCTCGGCTCGCGAGCGGTGATTCAAGAAGTCACCGACGCCAAGCTTGTGGGACGCGGCGGGGCTGCTTTTCCGGCCGCCATTAAATGGAAGGCCGTCAGTGAAGCGGAAGCGCCTTGCTACTTGGTCTGCAACGCCGATGAGTCGGAACCCGGCACTTTCAAGGATCGCATCCTCATGGAGGGCGATCCTTTCGCGGTCGTTGAAGCGATGACGATTGCCGCAACCGCGACCGGCTGCGAAAAGGGTTTCATCTATATTCGAGGCGAGTATCCTCTGGCGACCGAACGTCTTCAGAACGCCATCGAAAAAGCGCGCCAGGCCGGGCTCCTCGGCGCCGCCGTGATGGGACACGGAGTGGAATTCGACATTGAGATCCGGCGCGGCGCCGGAGCCTACATCTGCGGCGAGGAGACGGCCCTGTTCAACTCCATCGAGGGCTACAGGGGCGAACCGCGCAACAAGCCGCCCTACCCGACGCAGGCAGGATTGTTCGGGCGGCCGACTCTGGTCAACAACGTCGAGACCCTGGTCAACGTGCCCCACATCGTTCTCGAGGGCGGCGCCGCTTTCGGCGGCATTGGCACCGAGCGTTCGAGTGGTCCCAAGCTGTTCTGTGTATGCGGGCACGTCTCGCGGCCGGGAGTCTACGAAGCCGAATTCGGCGTCACGTTGCGCCAGGTGATCGAACTGGCCGGCGGCGTCGGCGGTACTGGGAAGCTTCAGGCCGTTCTGCTGGGTGGAGCCGCCGGCGCCTTCGTTACGCCCGGCGAACTCGATACGCCGCTGACTTTCGAGGGCACGCGGGCGATCGGCGCCACGCTGGGTTCGGCGGTTGTGATGTTGTTCGACGACACGGTCGACATGAAGAAGATCCTGCTGCGGATCGCGCGCTTTTTCCGCGACGAGTCTTGCGGGCAATGCGTGCCTTGCCGTGTCGGCACCGTCCGCCAGGAAGAGATGTTGCACCGCCTGAACAACGGCCGTCCGTTAGGCTCGGTGGAGGAAGAAGCCGCCATGCTCAAGGAAATCAGCCAGGTGATGCGCGACGCGTCGATTTGCGGGCTGGGGCACACGGCCTCAAGTGCAATTGAATCGGCGCTGGGCAAGTGGAGAATCTTCGAATAACGACTCTTCCTCGATCCTGGCGGGAGCGACAACCTGTGCGGGCCTTACCTGAAGAAGCTGCATTATGAGTTCCGAAAACCAGCCAACGCCCCTCGACGCTCCGGTGCTTCGCATTCCCGTGCCGCGAGGGCCAATCTCCGTCGCGCCACCCAAAGACCCCGAACCGGAAGTCGAACTGACGATTGACGGAGAAACAGTTTCGGCGCCCGAGGGCTCGACGATTCTCGAAGCCGCCCGCAAGCTCAGCATCGGTACGCCTACACTCTGTTACCTCGAAAACCTCACCCCAGTCAACGTCTGCCGCGTCTGTGTGGTCGAACTTGAAGGATCTCGAACACTTGTTCCTGCCTGTTCGCGGAAAGTCGAGCCGGGCATGGTGGTCAGGACCGACTCCGAGCGCGTGCGATTGAGCCGGCGCATGGTGCTCGAATTTCTTTCGTCATCGGTCGACGTCTCGACTGCCCCCGAGTTGCAGGGGTACATGGAGCAATACGAGGCCAAACCCGGGCGCTACGGCCCGCCGGCCGATTCGGCGGCTGAGGGTGTCAGAGATACCGTGCGCCCTGGCGAGCACGACGCCCCGGACGGAACCTCCGCGGCGAACGTCCGGCAGCCGGTCAAGGTCGACAACGACCTTTACACCCGCGACTACTCGAAATGCATTCTCTGCTACAAGTGCGTCGAGGCTTGCGGCGTCGATGCCCAAAACACATTCGCCATCGCGGTCGCCGGACGCGGCTTCGACGCCCGCATCTCGACGGAGTACACCACCGCGTTGCCCAATTCCGCTTGCGTCTATTGCGGCAACTGCATCGGTGTCTGCCCGACCGGCGCCCTCATGTTCAAAAGTGAACAGGACATGCGTCAGGAGGGCTCCTGGGACGAGTCCAAGCAGGAGCAAACCGACACGATCTGCCCCTATTGCGGTGTCGGTTGCACGGTGACCTTGCACACTCAGGAAAACAAGATCGTCAAAGTCACCTCACCGTTCGACCAGGAAGTCACTAACGGCCATCTGTGCATCAAAGGGCGTTTCGGCTGGCAGTTCGTGCAGATCCGAGACTCGGATGGGCCAGCAGAATCGTAACCTTATGTGACTTGCGCGTCCAAGTCAGCGGCACAAGTCCAACGAATTCTCTGCGTCCACGGCCCAATTCACAACCTGTCCCGAGTTGGACGTCATCATCTCAAGGCGATCTACCAGCGAGGGCATCGCCGGGCTCCGGTGGTGAGTGAAGAGCTCATCTTCGTGATACCAGCCGCTCTACCTATCGTCAGACAATCCCCCCGGCTGGCGTGTCAGCGGACTATAGTATTGGAAAGTAGCGGAGGTTTCAGATGAGTGCTCGATTTCTCACCGCGTTGTTCACGATGATTGTCACCCTCTGGCTGGCGCCACTACCCGCTCTCGGCCAGGCCAAGACGGACCGCTGGATTCCCCCCCGAACAGCGGACGGCTCGCCAGACATACAGGGCCTGTTCACCTTCCGTACCATCACGCCACTGCAGCGTCCCAAAGAGCTGGCGGGGAAGGCGACACTGAACGCCGAAGAAGCGGCGGAGTTTGAAGCCTATCGCAACCGGCGCCTCAATCGCGATCTGTTCGATCCGATCACAGGGGCGCCGTGGGCCGGTTACGCACCGAAGGCGGAAGGCGGCGTTTTGTCCTACAACGAGTTCTGGTACGAGCGGGGAGTCGAGCTCACCGAGGACAAGCGCACGTCGCTGATTGTCGATCCGCCGGACGGGAGAATTCCCTTTACGGAGGGGGCCAAACAAAGACTAGCGGAGCGGCGAGCGAAGTCGAATTCAGGCTTCGGCGATTCCCATGAGGACCGCAGTCTGGCCGACCGTTGCATCATGGGGTTCAACTCCGGACCGCCGATGGTTTCCTCGGCCTATAACAATAACGTTCACATTCTGCAGGTTCCGGGATACGTGGTGATCCTCAACGAGATGGTGCATAACACTCGCATCATCCCTACTGACGGGCGTCCGCATGGAAAACTCCGTCAGTGGGCGGGCGACTCGCGCGGCCGCTGGGAGGGCGATACGCTGGTCGTGGATACCATCAACTTCCTGCGCGAGACGAGCCTCAGCGGATCCAGCGCCGACACCCACCTGGTCGAACGCTTTACGCGCGCCGACGCTGACACGGTACTTTACGAGTTCACGGTCGAGGATCCGAATTCGTACACGCGCCCCTGGACCGCGATGATGCCTATGAGAAGGACGGACGGCCCGCTGTTCGAGTACGCCTGCCACGAGGGGAACTACGGCCTCTACAACATCCTCGCTGGCGCGCGCGCCAAAGAGAAGGAGGCCGCGGAGGCGGCGAGAAAGCGCTAGCCCGCATTTCTCACCACCTGACGAGGCGAGAAAAGCGGACTAAACCTCAAGAAAAACAACCACTTACGACTCGTCCGCCGAGAGGTGTTGGTGAATCGTATTACCACCACGTATCCGCCGTCAGAGTCCCTTCTCCGAGTCGCAGGAAGAGCTGAAAGCCCCTCGTGTATTGAGTTACCATGGCCTTGAACCGGATTGCGGGCGGAAAGGCTTGTTTACCAGCAGGTATCCGGGAGCGGTACAATTGGGCGTCGTGACCGGCTCGACGA